>NZ_UETC01000037.1 GCF_900116765.1 Jannaschia seohaensis
TAAAGCAACGGACGCGTTCGTAGACTCGGGACTATGTCGGGTGGCGTAGTTATGATTCACGTTGTGCAGGAGGGCTTTGGCGATGCCTGCACCGCTATCGATGGACGTCCGCCGCCGGTTTGCGCGGCTGATCGAGGAAGGGATGAGCGGCCGGGCCGCGTCGGATCGGCTGATGATCTCGGCCTCGGCGGGCATTCGCCTGGCGCGCAAGGTGCATGCCGGGGAGGACATCACGCCGGCGCAGGGCGGGCGCCCGAAGGGCTGCGGTAAGCTCGGGCCCCATCGGGAGACGCTACGCGAGATGGTCGAAGCCAACGAGGACATCACGATGCCCGAGTTGGCGCGGGCGCTCGAGGATGCCGCCGGTCTGCAAGTCGCACCCGCCTCGCTGAGCCGGGCGCTGCGCCGTTGGGGGGTCAGGGTCAAAAAAAGTCGCTGAGCGCCACCGAGACCAGCCGCCCCGCGATCCGCAAGGCCCGGCGGGACTGGGTCCGACGCCGCCTGCCGCGGATGCGGGACGAGCCGCACCGTCTGGTCTTCGTCGACGAGACCAGTGTGAAGACGAACATGGTCCGGCTTCGGGGGCGGGCACCGGTCGGACGACGCCTGTGCGCCGATGCTCCGTTCGGACGGTGGCGCACGCAGACCTTCGTCGCCGGGCTCACCGCAGACGCGCTCATCGCGCCATGGATCATCGAGGGCGCGATGGACGGCGCGCTGTTCACCGACTGGGTCGAGACGCAGCTTGCGCCCGAACTGGCGCCCGGCACCGTCGTGATCCTGGACAATCTCTCCACCCACAGGGTCGCCCCCGCCGCCGAGGCCCTGCGCCGCGCGGGCTGCTGGTTCCTCTTCCTTCCGCCCTACTCCCCGGACCTAAACCCGATCGAAATGGCCTTCGCGAAGCTCAAGGCTCATCTCCGACGCATCGGCGCCAGGACCTTCGATGATCTCTCGGACGCGATCGGCTCGATCTGTCGAATGTTCAGCGCAGACGAATGCCGGAACTACCTCCGTCATGCAGGCTATGCGCCTACGTAAAGGTCCGCCGCTTTAG
>NZ_UETC01000036.1 GCF_900116765.1 Jannaschia seohaensis
CCGCTGGTGAGGGTGTCCCCGCTGAACTGGACCGCCGAGCCCGTGGCCGCGCCGAGCAGCAGCGACCAGGTGGTCGCGGACGCGCCGCCATCGGCCCCGGTCGCGGTCGCGGTGCTGAAGGTGCCGGTGAAGTCCACCGTGGCCGCGTTCGGAGACGGGAGGCCGTCGCGGGCCTCGTCGGCATCGGGCACGCCGTCCGCGGGCTCGTCGGTGTCGACGCCCTGGAAGTTGCCGTTCGCGAGGTCGCCGTCGAAGAGATAGACCGCGCCCGGCTCGGCGCCGTCGGCGGCGACGGAGACCGAGGGCCCGTCATCACCGACGATGAAGTTGCCGCCGAGATCGACGCTGGCGGCGGCGGCGGCGGTGTCGCCCTCCCAGGTGTCGCCTCCGTCGGTGACGGTGACGGCCTTTTGCAGGCTGACCTGGCCGTCATCGAGGCTGAGGATGTCGGTGGTGTAGGGCGCTGCGCTGTCGGTGCGGGTGTGGTCGAAGACCAGCTTCTGGGTGAAGGTGACCGTGCCGTCGCCGTTCGAGGCCAGCCGGAACACCTCGGCCTCTTCGCCCGTGCCGGCATTGATCACGCCGGCATAGACTTCGTCCTCGGTGATCTGCTTCCAGGTGACGGTGGCGCCGCCGCTGGTGAGGGTGTCCCCGCTGAACTGGACCGCCGAGCCCGTGGCCGCGCCGAGCAGCAGCGACCAGGTGGTCGCGGACGCGCCGCCATCGGCCCCGGTCGCGGTCGCGGTGCTGAAGGTGCCGGTGAAGTCCACCGTGGCCGCGTTCGGAGACGGGAGGCCGTCGCGGGCCTCGTCGGCATCGGGCACGCCGTCCGCGGGCTCGTCGGTGTCGACGCCCTGGAAGTTGCCGTTCGCGAGGTCGCCGTCGAAGAGATAGACCGCGCCCGGCTCGGCGCCGTCGGCGGCGACGGAGACCGAGGGCCCGTCATCACCGACGATGAAGTTGCCGCCGAGATCGACGCTGGCGGCGGCGGCGGCGGTGTCGCCCTCCCAGGTGGCGCCTCCGTCGGTGACGGTGACGGCCTTTTGCAGGCTGACCTGGCCGTCATCGAGGCTGAGGATGTCGGTGGTGTAGGGCGCGGCGCTGTCGGTG
>NZ_UETC01000032.1 GCF_900116765.1 Jannaschia seohaensis
GTAGTCCTTGGCAATCAGAATCCTCGTCGGAACGGAGCGCGGCAGCACGATGCGAAACAGGAGCCCCTCGAAAACCGTGGTGGTCTGCTCGTTGTTCCGCGCGTGCTCTTCTTCAGTGACGGCGCATTCGTGAGTTCCGACACAACCGAGGCCGGGGGCGGCTTCGAGAACGCCGCCACGCGGGACGGCGATCTGACCCGGATCATGCTCGACGACGAACGCCACGAAATCCCGGACGCCGTCGTCTTCGGCGGCTAGGCTGACACAGAGATCTACGCAGAAGAGGACCTTTCCACCGATGACCAGACCTGCCCTGATTCCGCCCCTCGCCCTCGCAGCGGCGGCCCTCGCTACGGCGGCGCATGCCGAGATCCCGCCCTTCACGGCCCAATGCCCGACCGGGATCACCGTGACCTGGGATCCGGCCGGCAACGTGCGTGTCAACGGCTCCCCCGCCAGCGTCCGGATGTACAACCAGCAGTATTTCGAGGCGACCGCCGGCGGCATTACCTTCCCGATCAGCACCGACCAGGACGGCAGCGGCCTGCTGGTCGGGTTCAACCCGCCGGGCAGCGCGGGCGGCTACTGCACCATCCTGTCGCAAGGCAGCGACCAGCCAGACACCACCGCCGGCGCAGACGGGCCGGATCACTTCCAGGTCAGTGGCGCGAGCCGTCTCAACGTGCGCTCGGCGCCTTCCACCTCGGCGGCAATCGTCGGCAAGTTGCCCGCCGGCACGGTGGTCGAGAACCTCGGCTGCCGTCAGACCGAGGGCCGGGACTGGTGCCACATCTCCGACGGGGACGCGTCCGGCTGGGCCGCCTCGGAGTTTCTGAGCGAGGCGAGCGGGCCGGTCCGCGCGCCACGTGCCACCCCGGTCGGCCAGGACAATGCGGCCAACCACACGGTCCAGCAGGTCCGCTTCCCCCGCGGCTCCACCGGCACCGAATTCACCGACAGCCTCGATCCGCAGGTGTCCCACCGCTACGTGCTGGGCGCTCGAAATGGCCAGTTTCTCTATTTCCGGCTCGCAGCCAACGGGCCGGGCATGACCTACGTCATCTACAACCCGGACGGATCGGTGTTGCTCGACGAGATGAGCTCTGACCGGGAATACCGCGGCCAACTCTGGCAGAGCGGCGACCATATCGTTGAGGTCCACAACACCGCGAACGGCCGGCAGTCTTTCAACGTGATCTTTGGGATCAACTAAGATCCCGGGCGACCCAACCCGTTCAACAGAAGAAAGAAGAGGGACAGCATGAACAACTCGATCAAGCATCTCGTCGGCTTAGGGGCGCTCGCCGCCCTGACCGCCTGCATTGAGACCACGGAGAGCGCCCCGGTGACCAGCCAGATGCCCGTCGCCCCCGGCAGTCCGCCTTTCATCGAGGGCAGCTTCGGCGCCAGCGATGCGGCCACGGCGGCATGCCGCAACCTGCTCGCCTCCCAAACCACGGGCGGCGTCCGCGTCGTCGGCTCGGAGTTCTCCGAGGCGGCCAGCGCCGTTTACATGCGCGTCGGCGCGAACGGCGCGCCGTGGCGCTGCCTCGTTTCCAACGACGGCAGCAACCCCGACACGATGTTCATGGGCAGCGAAGGCTTCCTATGATTTTGGGGGGCCGCAAACTGCCCTCGTGAAGCCCGCCGCCGGCCTGCAACGGCGAACAGTTAAATGGCGCGTCCAAGATCTGGACCGCCCGCGAGGCCAAGGCCTGTCAGGTGGAGTTTGCACATGGCCCCAAGTACCTTTGCCTTTGTCTACAAGGACTGCCATGCGACCGGCGTCCCCGCCGGAACCCCATCGCCCTGCCTCTCCGCTTTGGGTTGTCGGGGCTATTCTCGGAGAAACGTGGCAGGTGGTCGAGATTTGACCCTGCCCACTCAGCGGAGTTTTTGCGTATCTCTTCCTCTCCGCCACTTGACCCCGCGAAAGCGTTCTCCCGATCCGGCTGCGGCCGGGTTTTTCCTTTGTTTTCGAGGGTTATGCGGGTGGGGCTGAGGACTGGCCCCGGCATCAAGAGAACCGGATGCGGTCTCTCAGGGGCGATATTCTCCGGACCTCATGACTGCGCTGATTTGGCGAATAGCCTGCAAGACATTGAAAATAGACGACTTTGCGGAGCCGTCGGCTAAACACTTCGAAGCCAGTGGCGTTCGAGTGAAGGAACTCGGATCCAACACTCAAGAGGCGCATCATCGCCTTGGCCGAGTAGATCAGCTGAAAGACCGGCTCTGTTGCACGAATCCCGTGAGGGATTCATCTCGTGACTCCAGAGTGGTAGCTGGGATGCATGAGCAGACCCACACTCCCAACCTACAGGA
>NZ_UETC01000031.1 GCF_900116765.1 Jannaschia seohaensis
TGGTTTTAATGGGGATTGGGTGAGGGTTGGTTGGATTGCAGAATCCAGTCGCGAGGAAGGCCGATGCCGAAGACCGTCCCTCTGCCGCGCCCTGACGGGTGTGCGGCCTCTGTGCCATCCGGGTCTGGCGCGGGGCCGGATGGGGGGCAGGACGCCCCCGAGACGCTTGATTTGCCGGCTTTGGTGGATGTCAGCCAGGCCGAAGCGCTGCGCGCGCGGGCGCAGGCTTGGCTGTCGGCCCGGGCGGCGGCGGGCGGCGGGCGTGTCGCGCTGGCGGACCCGGACAATGTGCTCTCGCTGCAGATCGCCATCGCGACGGCGAAATCCGGCGCCGCCCTGGGGTTGGAGATCGCTCTGACCGGGGCGGACGGCCCGTTGCCGCATGAGATCCGCCTGACCTCGGACGCGGGGGCCCCGGCATGAGCGCGTCGCCCGCCGATATCTTCCTGCAGGAGACGGTCGAGGGGCTCGAAAGCCTGGAGCAGAGCCTGCTGCGCCTGGAGGAAGACGGCGCGCCGCAGATCGTGGACGAGGTCTTCCGCCTGCTGCACACGATCAAGGGCTCGGGCTACATGTTCGGGTTCGACGCGCTCGCGCGCTTCACCCATCTCTTCGAGAACGCCTTCGAGCGGGTGCGTGAGGGCAAGCTCGCGCTCAGTCACGGGCTGATCTCCACCGCGCTGGATGCCCGCGACCACATGCTCGCGCTGCTGGAAAGCAACAGCGACCCGGCCGCGCTCGCCACACTCGAGGGCAGCGCGACGGCGCGCGATCTCACCCATCGGATCACCGAATTCGTCGATCTGCCCGCGGAGGCGGCCGCATCCGCGCAGACGGCGCGCGCGGCGGCCGCCGAACCGGTCGTCTACACCATCCGCTACGCGCCGGACCCGTCCAGCCTGCGCAACGGGCATCGCCCGGACCTCCTGCTCGATGAGTTGGCCGCGCTGGGCCGGACGACCCTGATCGTGGAGGGCGGCGCGGTCCCGCCGCTCGACGCGCTAGAGCCGACGGCCTGCCATCTGAGCTGGCATATCCGCCTGGAGACGACGGCAAGCCTGGAGGAGGTCCGCTTCGTCTTCGTCTTCCTGGAGCCGGAGGAATACCAGATCGAGACGCCGGAGCCGGCCTCCGCATCCACGCCCGCCGTCCCCGTGCCCCGGCCCGAGGCCGCCGCGACGCTCCCGCCCCCGAAATCCGCCAATGTCCGCATCCCGGCCGCGCGGCTGGACGAGTTGATGGACCAGCTGGGCGAATTGGTGATCGCGCAGACGCGGCTCGATCAGCTGGCCGGTGAGACGGACGATCCCGCCATGCTCGCCGTCTCGGAGGAGTTGGCGCGCCTCATCAACGGCTTGCGGGACTCCACCCTGGCCATGCGGATGCTGCCCATCGAGGTCGTCTTCGGCAAGTTCCGCCGCGTCGTGCGCAGCCTCGCCGACGAGCTGGGCAAGGACGTGGCCCTGGTGACGACCGGCGGCGACACCGAGCTCGACAAGAACGTCATCGACAGCCTGACCGAGCCGCTGGTCCACATGATCCGCAACGCGATGGACCATGGCATCGAGACCGCCGAGGCGCGCCGCGCCGCCGGCAAGCCCGCCCGCGCGACGGTCGGCCTGGCCGCCCGGCAATCCGGCGGCGAGGTGCTGATCAGCGTGACCGACGATGGCCGCGGCCTGGACGAGGACGCGATCCGCGCCCGGGCGATCGAGCGCGGGCTGCTCTCCGACAGCGATCAGCCGACCGCCGCGGAGCTGCATCAGATGATCTTCGAGCCGGCCTTCTCGACGGCGCAGCAGGTCTCCAGCGTCTCGGGCCGCGGCGTCGGCATGGACGCGGTCCGCCGGGTGGTGAACGACCTGCGCGGCTCGATCGAGATCCGCACGCAGAAAGGCGCGGGCACCGTCGTGACCCTGCGCCTGCCCGTGACCCTGGCGATCATCGACGGGCTCTTGGTGCGCGTCGGCGACGGGGTCTTCGTGCTGCCCCTCTCCTCGGTCAATGAATGCGTGGAACTGGCCGCCGCCGACGAGCGCCGCGACAGCGGCCGCACCATGCTGCGCATCCGCGACGAGCTGGTGCCCTTCATCCGCCTGCGCGAGATCTTCGGCATCCCGCCCTCGGACGGCCCCACCCGCCGCGCCGTCATCGTCAGCGCCGAGGGCCGCCGCATCGGCCTCGTCGTCGACGACGTGCTGGGCCAGCACCAGACCGTCATCAAGACCTTCAGCTGCTTCCACCGCGACATCGAGGGCTTCGCCGGCAGCACCATCCTCGGCGACGGCCGCGTCGCCCTCATCGTCGACGTCTTGGCCCTCATCCGATCCGTCCAGCACAGCCTCGCAGACACACACACCATCGCCGCATGAGACCAACCGAAAATGAAACAACAACCCAAACAATCACAACTCATGATCCTCACG
>NZ_UETC01000029.1 GCF_900116765.1 Jannaschia seohaensis
CATCGGCACGATCTGCCGCACCTTCACCCCAAACGAATGCCGCAACTACCTCCGACACGCAGGCTATGCTCCAGAATTATGATCCGACGCTTTAAATCGGTCACCAGGCGCTCGAGGGCCTCGTTTTTTACATCCATTGCATTGCGCATGCGCTGGAAAGGTCCAGTCGGTCTTTGGCATATCGGCGCGCGAAGGGGGCGGCTTGATCTGGGCCTGCGCGCCGATACGACTCGGGGAGCCGTGTCGAGAGCAAGATAACCTGCATGAAAAACGGCGCGGTCCGTCGCCCGTGACACCCGACATCGACAGACAGGTTGCGGAAATCCAGGCACGCGTCGCGGTGCTGTAGCGGACATGCGCGCGGATCTGTCTGGCGGGGGCTGAGCCAGCTTTTGCGTCGGGGAAAGGGCGCGATGTTTCTATCTTGGACGGCTGCGCCCCAATCTCGCCTTAGTATCGCCAGCCGAGGGAGCGAGTGTGTCACGGCACTGACGATGCAGAACCCACATGTAAAGGACACCCCGTTGAAATATCCTTTCGCGTTTGAGCCCTTCGTCGAGTTTCTTTCAAGCGAAGTGTGGACTTGGAAGCTTCCGGAAACTGTGAGCGACACGTGGGGAACGCGCGACACCCAGGACGGCGGCGGTCAGCTTGAAGCTCCGCCCGCGAAGAATCCCGGGGGCGAGGTTTGGGGGCTTGGCGAGGGCGGAGAAGGTCTCGGCGGGAACGAAGGGTCGGTGGGCGAACGGGTGCGCGATTGGGCCATCCCGGACTGGGCGGTTGTCGCGGCGTTCCTGGACCCGGGCGAGATCGAGCATGTGCATGGCTGTTCGTGCGGCCCATGCTCTTTCAAGGAAGAAGATGCGACCAGAATCGACAATGGAACTTCCGAGGGAGGCGTCACGGGATCTGCAAATGCCGCGCTTTTGGGAGATATGGCGGAGTTCCTGCTGACCGGATATTGGAATACCGGCTACGGCGATGGCTCCCGATCTCACAACGTCACGGCGAGCGGCGTTGACGCCAATAACGGCGTGCTGCATTACAATCTTTCGGGGTACAGTGCGGATGCCGACGGGATCAGCGCCGAACGGGCTTTCCTGGTGCGAGAGGCCTTCAAACTGTTCGAAGCGACGCTCGGCATTCAGTTCGTTGAAACGGCATCGCAAGACACGAACCTGGTCGATTTTTTCTTCCGCGACAATGACTCCGGCGCGTATGCAGGCCACAGCTATTACAATAGCGGGGCCTGGGGAAGCACCATCCATTATGCTCAGATAAATGTCGCGGCCTCATGGTCAGGCGGGACGTCGACCTATGACGATTACACCCTCCAGACCATTTTCCATGAGATCGGTCACGCCTTGGGCCTGGGTCATCAGGGGCCCTATAACGGATCCGCCACCTATGGCGTGGACAATGTCTTCGACAATGATAGCTGGCAGGCATCGATGATGTCGTATTTCAGCCAGACCGAGAATTCTACGGTCGATGCCAGCTACGAGTTCCTGCAGACGCCAATGTCCGTCGATTGGATGGCACTCGATGAGATTTACGGTCGTCAGGGCTTCGGTGTCTCGAATGCGTTCGTGGGCGATACCGTCTATGGATTCAACAGCAACATTACATCCGAAGTCAGCGACATCTGGGCGAATTTCTCGTCCTTCGCCAACAGGACGGCCTCGACCATCGTGGATGGTGCAGGCGAGGACACGCTGGATTTGTCCGGTTATAGCAATAATTCACTGATCTCGCTCGCCCCGTCCGACAGCGGCGCCACGGCGCCCTCCGCGTCCAATATCGGCGGACGCATCGGAAACCTGACGATTGCCGAGGGGACCATCATCGAGAACGCCATCGGAGGCTCTGGAAATGAGACCTTCTATGGCAACGTCGCGGACAACGTTCTTTCCGGAAACGGCGGCGACGATATCTTCTTCGATAGCGCCGGCGCGGATTCTTATCTCGGGGGCATTGGGGCCGATGAGGTCGTGTTCAGCGGCAATTTCCTCAGCTACGCTTTCGAGGTTGCCGGGGCCTTTCTACAGGTCATCGATGTCGCCGTCGATCTTGTCGAAGACACGGTGGAATGGCTCACCTTCTCGGACCAAACGTTGAGCTGGAGCGACATTGCGGGGGGTATCAGCCCGAACACGGCGCCCGTCGCGAACGATGACAGCTTTGCCGTCGCCGAAGATGCAATCTTGAACGCGGCCAGCGTTTTCGGCAACGATTTCGACGCGGAAACCGATCCACTCCGGGTGGCCACGATCAATGGCGCGAGCGTGACGCCGGGGACTGGCGGAGCGGTTGTTGCGCTCGCCTCGGGCGCGCTTCTGACGGTCTATGAGGACGGAAGCTTCGATTACGATCAGGCCGGTATTTTCGACAGTCTTCAGGTCGGCGAACTGGGTTTCGACAGCTTCACCTATACCGCGACCGATGGCCGGTCCGTGTCCAATGCGGCCACCGTCAGCATCACGATTTCGGGGGAATTCGACAACACGGCCCCGCAGGCGCAAGACGACACGTTTGTCGTCGGCGAAGGCGTTCTGCTGGCTGGCGATGTTCTCTTGAACGACGTCGACGCCGACGGTGATGCCCTGACGGTGACAGCCGTGGACGGGTCTGCGCTATCGGTCGGCACGCAGGTGCAACTGGCCTCCGGCGCGCTGCTGACGATGGCGGCGAACGGGAGTTTCGAATACAATC
Source organism: Jannaschia seohaensis (assembly GCF_900116765.1). Taxonomy (GTDB): domain Bacteria; phylum Pseudomonadota; class Alphaproteobacteria; order Rhodobacterales; family Rhodobacteraceae; genus Jannaschia; species Jannaschia seohaensis. Next base: position 2,713 of record NZ_UETC01000029.1, read on the forward strand.
AGAACGGAGCCTTTGAGAGCCTGGAGACGGGATCGACCGGCACCGACACGTTCCTTTATACTGTGTCCGATGGCGTTGGCGGGTCGGCAACCGCGATGGCGACGATCTCGATTGACGGCGTATCGCCACCGACGCTCGAAACCCCGATCCTGATCGACTTTGAGGGCATTGCTGCGGGCACCGTCTACGAGGGTGAAAGCGGTCTTTCTGTTTCCGGGATTTCCGTTGCGGCCTCCTCTCCGCTTTCCGGGCAAGCGGGCGTTTCGAGCGGCTTCACCATGACGACGACGGAGATGGATTTCGACCTCGACGGCGTCTCGGTGGCATCGGCAGGCGGTCGGGTCCGGATCGATGTCGCTGCTTATGACGATGAGGCGCTGGTCGGGACGGCGACGATCAACGCGCGCAGCAACAAGATCAGCGACGTGACCTTCGATGCGAGCTTCGACAGTATCGACAGGCTCGTGTTCTCGGCCAACGGTTCGTTCTACGTCGACGATATGGCCGTGCTGACACGAAGCCTCATCGACCCAGGTGCACCGACGGCGCTGGACGATGCGCTCGTGACCAGTGAGGGCGCCTCTGTCGCCGGAAATCTTCTGGACAATGACCTCGACCTCCAAAACGATCCGTTGACCCTTGTCTCCGTGGAAGGGGACGGCGACGGATCGGTGACCCTGGCCTCCGGGGCCCTCGTGACCTTCTCGTCGGACGGGAGCGTCCTCTACGATCCGAACGGACAGTTCGACGGTCTCTTTGACAACGAGGAGGCCACGGATAGCTTCAGCTACGAGATTTCCGACGGCAATGGCGGGACGGCGAGCGCGACGGCGACCGTGACGATCCGTGGGAGCGGCACGCCTCCGCCGGCACCCACCTCCGTGTTGTTCGATTTCGAGACCGGCCTGACCCAGGATGGGTTCGTGTTCTCGGGCACGGAACTCGTGTCCGGAGGCTCTGCGCTTCAGGGCACGCAGTCGGGACGCAGCGTCGGAGACAGCCTCACCATAGCCCGGACTGACGGGTCGGATTTCGATCTCGAGGCGGCAATCGCTCGGGCTGTGTCCGGAAAGCGCGTCGATCTTCTCGTCGAGGGATTTGATGATGCTGGCGCTCTTGTGGCATCACAGACGGTCAGAATCTGGGACAACCGCGACACGTCGATCCAGTTCGACAACAGCGCATTCGATGTTGTCGATACGGTTCAGATGACTGCGGCGGGTGGCCTCGTCGTCGACGACCTCACGTTCTTCACATGAGGTCGTCGGGCGAAGATCTTTCTGGGGGCGGCCGCTTCTAAAGGCATGGGTGGAGCAGAGATGCTCCTCCCTCCCTGGGCTGAGGCGCGTGAAAGATTTGATCGCCCAGCCCCATCCCCATCCGGAGCCTGACACATTGGCAAAGGGAGTGGCGGACCGGCCAGCAGCTTGGCTGCGAGGGTTCGGAGCGCATGCGCCGCGACCCGCGGGACCACTCCGTTGCCCCAGAGCCGAATCCGGTCCACCCGGTGGGCCAGCCCATCAGCGCCTCGCCGAATACCGGGTGCAAGGTCCGGGGCGTGTCGCAGGAATGCGCGCCAGCCATCGGCGTCACCGGGATCTGGCGGTCAAGCAGCCCGTTTACCGGCATCTGCGCGAGACTCGTTGCCCCGTCCTTGTGATCCCGCGCCGTGGGCGTCATCCAAAGCCGCATCGTACGCCGCCATTCGATCGCGTCCCCGACCGCGCCAGCCTTAGCGCACCAGCCCGTCATGCATCAAAAGCGAAGCCGGGCTAGGGGCCGTGGGGCAGGGCACGCCGACGTTTCGGATTTCTTATCAGACTTGGTTCCCTGAGAGCTGCGACGAACAGGGATCTGCCCCAAGGACTCGGACGTCGGAGGGCTGACGACCCAAGCGGGCGCAAATGGTCCAGGTCGTCCCGACGGGAACACCGGCAAGGGGAACCACGGCTCGGCATGATTTCGGTCAATGCCGCGACCGCGCGCCTCTGGTCTCAAAGACATGACGCGGGTCGATGTCGACACCCCTTGGCTGCCCTACTGTCTTGCGAGAACCATCATGTCAGAGCCCATGACAAGCGAAGCGGGAATCGGCCATATCTGTGCGATAGAAGGCGGTGTCGCCGATATCCGCTTCGAGCCCGGCCACCTCCCGGCAATCGCCTCCTGCCTCGTCACGGTATCCGACCCGGAGATCATGATCGAGATCGCCTCGCTTCCCTCCGTCGACACGGCCCGCGGTCTCGTGCTGAACCCCTCGACCGAGCTGCGGCTCGGACTGGCCGTCCGCGACAGCGGGGCGCCGATCCGCGTGCCCATCACGGACAAGCTGCTCGGGCGCATGCTTAACGTCTTCGGTGAGACAATCGACGATGGTGAGCCGCTCGGCGATGTACCGCGCCGCCAGATCCTGCGCGATCCCGTGCCCCTGTGGCAGCAGCGGGTCGAGAGCACCTTGTTCGAGACCGGCATCAAGGCCATCGACCTCCTCAGCCCGATCGAGCGCGGCGGCAAGGCCGGGCTCTTTGGTGGGGCCGGTGTCGGCAAGACGGTCCTGATCACCGAGATGATCCACAACATGGTCGCCGAATATCACGGCGTCAGCCTGTTCTGCGGCATTGGCGAGCGCAGCCGTGAGGCGGAGGAACTCTATCGCGAGATGGGCGAGGCCGGGGTGCTCGATAACACGGTGATGGTGTTCGGCCAGATGAACGAAAGCCCCGGCGTGCGCTTTCGCGTGGGCCATGCCGCGTTAACGATGGCAGAGTATTTCCGCGACGACCGGCGGCGCGATGTCCTGGTCCTGATCGACAATGTGTATCGTTTCGTGCAGGCCGGATCGGAGGTCTCGGGCCTTCTGGGGCGCATTCCCAGCCGGGTCGGCTACCAGCCCACGCTGGGCACGGAACTCGCCGAACTGGAGGAACGCATCTGCTCGACCGAGAGCGGCGCGATGACCTCGATCCAGGCGGTCTATGTACCGGCCGACGATTTCACCGATCCGGCCGCCACCCATATCTTCTCGCATCTCTCCGCCTCGATCGTCCTGTCGCGCCGGAAGGCCTCCGAGGGGCTCTACCCCGCGATCGACCCGCTGAAGTCCTTCTCCAAGCTGCTGACGCCGGGTGCCGTGAGCGAGCGGCACTACCGCATCGCCCGCGACGTGCGCAACACGCTGGCCGAATACGAGGACCTGAAGGACATCGTCGCGATGCTGGGTCTGGAGGAACTGTCGGAGAAGGACCGCGCCACCGTGCGGCAGGCGCGGCAGCTGGAACGCTTCCTGACGCAGCCCTTCTTTTCGACCGAGGCCATGACCGGGGCCGAGGGCCGCTTTCTGCGGCTGGAAGAGACCCTCGGCAGCTGTGAACGCATCTTGTCCGGCGAATTCGCGGACCGGCCCGAAGGCGATTTCTACATGATCGGATCGGTCGACGATCTGCTCCACGGCGAGCCGGCGAATGCGGCTTGAAATCATCACACCCGAGCGGATCTCTCTCGACCGGCCCGTGCGTCGCATCCTGGCGGAAGCGCCGGACGGGCATTTTGGCATGCTGCCTCATCACGGCGATTTCGTCACCGAACTCGTGCCCGGGATCCTCCGCTACGAGCCCGAGGAAGGCGGTGAGCGCTTCGTCGCGGTGCATTCCGGTACGCTGGTCAAGTGCGGCCCCCATGTGCGTGTCGCGGTCCGTCGCGCGATCGAAGGCAGCGACCTGACCTGGCTGCGCCAGCGCGTCGAGACCGAATTTCGCGAGTTGGACGAGTTGGAGCGCGAGGCGCGCACCGCCCTCGCGCGCCTGGAGCACAACATGTTCAAACGGTTTCGCGACCTCGAAGGCCCGGGATCATGAGAGAGGGCGACGAACAGGACGAGGCGCGCGCGATTGCCCGCAAGGCGCGGCGCCTGGAACGCGCGCGCAAGCGGCCCCCGGCAAGCGCGCTCTCTGGGCTGGCCATGTTCGGCATGGTTGGCTGGGCCGTGGCCGTGCCGGTTTTGGCGGGGACCGCCCTCGGCGTCTGGATCGACGGGCGCTGGCCCTCGGAGCGGTCTTGGACGCTGATCTGCATTCTGGCGGGAGGGGCCCTGGGCTGCCTCAACGCATGGTATTGGGTCCAAAGGGAGGGACGGAGCGATGGCTGACCCGGGCATGCTGGCGCTCTCATTCGCGGGCGGTATGGCGTTCGGCGCCGTCTATCTCGCGCTGATCTGGTCGGCGGCGCAGCGGATCGCCGGGCCGCGGCCGGTCCTGGCCTTCGTCACGCTCGCCCTCGCGCGCGCGGCGCTCCTGCTTGGCTCCGTCATCGGCGCCCTGGCGATGGGGGCGAACGCGACCGGACTTCTGTCGGCGCTGGCGGGCTTCGTCGTCCTCCGCGTGGCCGCGACCGGCCGCATCCGCGACGCCGAGCGGAGGGCGCAATGGAAATAAGCCCCGACACGCAGATCCTCTACCAATGGGGCGACTGGCGCCTGAACGCGACCGTTGCGTTCACCTGGGTCGTCATGGGGGTGCTCGTCGTCGGATCCTGGGCGATCACCGCCAGGCTCAGCGAGGGCGAGACCGTCTCGCGGTGGCAGATGTTTCTAGAGGTGATCGTCGAGACGATCCGCGCGCAGATCGCCGAGGTCGGGGCCGAGACGCCCGACCGCTTTCTGCCCTTCGTGGGCACCCTGTTTCTCTTCATCGCCATGGCGAACCTTCTGGCGATCATCCCCGGCTTCCAGCCGCCGACCGGGTCGCTTTCGACGACGGCAGCCTTGGCGATCTGCGTGCTGATGGCCGTGCCGCTGTTCACCATCGCGCGGGATGGTCTGGGACACTTTCTGCGCGGCTATATCCGTCCGACGCCGTTGATGCTGCCCTTCAACATCATTGCCGAAGCGTCACGGACGGTGGCGCTCGCCATCCGCCTGTATGGCAACGTCATGAGCGGAACGGTCATCGCGGGCATCCTGGTCAGCATCGCGCCGTTCTTCTTCCCCGTCTTGCTCCAGTTGCTCGGATTGCTGACCGGCTTCGTGCAGGCCTACATCTTTGCCATCCTCGCGATGGTCTACATCGCCTCGGCCAGCCGCACGCGCGGGGGGACGGACGGGACACCACCAGACAGCAAGGGAGACTGACCATGGATCCAGCGACAGTGATCGCGGGCATTTCGATCGTCACCGCCGGCCTGACCATCGCCATCGGCTCGATCGGGCCGGCGCTGGCCGAGGGGCGCACGGCCTCGCAGGCGCTGCAGGCCCTGGCGCAGCAGCCGGATGCCGCCAGCACGATCACCCGGACGCTCTTCGTCAGCCTCGCGATGATCGAGTCGACCGCGATCTACTGCTTCGTGGTCTCGATGATCCTGATCTTCGCCAACCCATTCACGGGAGGCTGACGGCTTGCAGCTCGACTGGCTCACAGTCTCTGCACAGATCGTCAATTTCCTTGTCCTGGTCTGGCTGCTGCAGAGATTCCTCTACCGGCCCATCACCAACGCGATGCGCCGGCGCGAAGAACGCGTGGAGGCGCGGCTCTCCGAAGCGAAGGCCACGCGCGCGCAGGCCGAGGACGCGGCGCGGCAGCTCGCGCAAGAACAGGCTGGGCTGGAAGAGCGCCAGGACGAAATCCTCGAAGCGGCGCGGGAGGAGGCGAAGGCGCTCCGGCAACGGCTCGAAGATGAGGTCCGAGACGAGATGGAGGCCAGGCGAGAGGTCTGGCGGCAAAACCTTGCCGAGGAGCGCGCGGAGCTCGTCGCCTCGCTCCAGCGGCAGGCGGGGCATCAGGTGCTGCGGGTCGTCGAACGGGTGCTTGCGGATTACGCCGGGACCGATCTGGCCGGACGCGTGGTGGAGCATTTCACGGAACGGCTCGAGGCGCTCGATAAAGAGACGCGCGACAAGCTGGCCGAGGCCGCGCGGACGCAGGACCGGACAGCTCTCGTCCAGACCAGCACGGTGATCGAGAGCGCCGCCAGGGCCCGGCTCACCCGCGCGATCCACGAGACACTCTCAACGGATATCGAGGTCGATTATCACGAGGATCCCCGCATGATATTTGGCGTCCGCTTGACCATCGGGGATCATTTCTTGGAATGGTCCGCTGTCCGTTATCTCGACCGGCTGGAGGCCGAGTTCGGAGAAATCATCGAGACGGCAAGCCTTGCGCGGGGCAGGGGCGGGCAGGGTGAGCGGGCGACGACATGACTGTGCTGGAGGACTTCCCCGAAGATTTCTTTGCCCCGCTCAGCGCGGCCCTCGACCGGGTTGCACCCCAATTCGACGTGACCGAGACCGCGCGCATTCTCTCGGTTGGCAAGGGCGTCGCGCAGGTGGCGGGATTTGCCGACCTGCATGCGGATGAGCTCGTGCGGTTTTCTCACGGAGTGGTCGGTATCGCCTCAAACCTCCGGCCAGGCCGCATCGGCGTCATCGTTCTTGGCAGCACCGACAGGCTGAAGCCCGGAGACAGGTTGCGGCGCACGGGCCGGGTGGTGGATGTCCCCGTTGGCGCGGCACTGCTTGGCCGGGTCGTCGATGCGCTCGGGCGGCCGCTGGATGGGGGGCCGCGGATCGAGGCGCAGGAGCGCCGTCCGGTCGAGCGTCCGGCGCCCCCGATCATGCACCGGGCTCCGGTGAAGGTGCCGCTTGAGACAGGGATCAAGGCCGTGGACGCGGCCGTGCCCATCGGGCGGGGCCAGCGCGAGCTGATCGTCGGCGATCGCCAGACCGGCAAGACGGCCATCGCGGTGGACGCGATCCTGAACCAGCAGGACACGGGCGTCATTTCGGTCTATTGCGCGATAGGGCAACGCGCCTCCGCCGTGGCCCGTGTGGTGAAGGATCTGCGGGAGGGCGGCGCGCTTGGCCGGACCATCGTGGTTGCGGCGGTCGGTGACGAGGCGCCGGGCTTGCAATTCATCGCCCCCTATGCGGCGACGACCATGGCCGAGCATTTCATGGCCGAGGGCCGAGATGTCCTGATCGTCTATGACGACCTGACCCGCCATGCGCGCGCCTACCGGGAGCTGTCGCTTCTGCTGCGCCGGCCTCCGGGGCGTGAGGCCTATCCCGGCGATATCTTCTATATCCACTCGCGCCTGCTGGAGCGCGCGACGCATCTGCGGGAAGAGCATGGCGGCGGATCGCTGACCGCGCTTCCGATCGTCGAGACCGAGGCGAAGAACATCTCCGCTTACATCCCGACGAACCTGATCTCGATCACCGATGGGCAGGTTTACCTGTCGCCCGAGTTGTTTGAGCGGGGGCACCTGCCAGCCATCGACATCGGCCTCTCGGTGAGCCGCGTCGGCGGCAAGGCCCAGCTGCCGGCCTTCAGGTCCATCGCCGGACGCCTGAGGCTGACCTATTCCCAATTCGAGGAACTCGAGACCTTTGCGCGCTTCGGCACCCAGCTCGACGACGAGACCCGCGCCAAGCTGACCCGCGGCCAGCGCGTCCGCGCCGTGCTGACGCAAAAGGAGCACGACCACCACAGCGTGGCGGAGCAGATCGGCGTCCTTCTGGCCGCGACCGAGGGCTTGCTCGACAAGCTGGATCCGGCGGACCTGCCCGCCGCGCAAGACGCCTTGCGTCTCAAGATTCGCAGGGATCTGCCGGATTTCTCGGACGAGATCCGCGCGGGCGCTCCGCTGTCGGACGACCGCCGCGACGCCCTGATCGCGGCGCTGCGCGATGCGCTCAGCCAGGACGGAGCCGCAGATGGAAACGCTTGAGTCGCTGTCCGGCAAGCTCGAGACGACAGGCGACATCCAGTCGATCGTGCGAACGATGAAGTCGTTATCGGCAGTGAGCATTCGAAAATTCGAACAGGCCGAGAAAGCCGTGACGCAATATGAAAGAACCATCGATCTCGGCCTGACCGCGCTGCTGCTCCACCGGCGGGCCCGAGGTCTGCCGCTCCGCATGGCGACCGCGCCCGCCAGCGGGAAGGAAGCCTTGATCGCAATCGGCTCCGATCGCGGGCTTTGCGGTCGGTATAACGAGATCGCCGCCCACCAGGCCCGCGCCCGATTAGGGGAGGAACCCGCCGTTCTGGCCGTGCTGGGCCTGCGTCTCGCCGCTCGGCTGCAAGCGGCCGGCCATCGCGTCGATCACGCCTTTCCATTGCCGGGAACCGTGGCCGGGATGAGTCCGCTGGTCAACAGCGTGATAATCGAGATCGAGAGGTGGACACGGGATGCGGGCATCGGCCGCATCCGTCTCGTGCATAATCGCCGTGAGGGGCGCGCGCGCGCCGTTCCAGCCGAGCGCAATCTGCTGCCGATCCCGGAGACCTACCTGAGCGAGCTTCTCTCTGCCGACTGGCCTGGCCGAGGCCGTCCGTTCTTCCGCATGGACATCGAGCGCATGACGTCCTGGATGATCCGGCAGAGGCTCTTTGTAGTGCTGTACCGCGCCTTGGCGGAGGCGCTTGCGAGCGAGCATGCCACCCGACTGGCCGCCATGCAGAGCGCGGAGAGCAACATCGCAGAGCGGCGCGAGGAGCTGACATGGCTCTACCGTCAGACACGCCAGGAAACGATCACCCGCGAATTGATGGACCTGGTCTCCGGTTTCGAGGCCGTGAGTTCATCCGACATGTGACGGGAGCCGGGGCACCGAGGACAGGCGCTCTGGAAGTCGTGCCGAAAGCTGTCTGAATATGCTTGGTTTGGGCGGCGCACGCCCTGGGCTGGCGGTAGTCGGTGGAGTCCCGGAGGCTCCAGGTTGTGAGAGGGCGAACGCAACAACCGTGCGCGATTGGACGTCCCATGCGCAGCGTCTAGCGACGCTGCCTCCCCATGTCACGCCGACAGGATTGCCCGTGAAAGTTCGATTAGATGTCGAATGCAGGGATCCGGTGGGCAAACGGCGCGCGCGGCTGGTCTCAATCGAGTCCGGACATTTCAATGCCCTGATCGGTTCCGGACCCTCGCAGGACGCGTGAAATCAAGAGGCCCAGACCGATAAGTCCGGCCCCGACGACCAAGAATATGCTGGGCAGCAAATAGAGAGACCAGAAGCCGCTGACACGGACGGCATCGGGATTGTCCGGAGAGAACATGATCTCGACCTCCTCGCCGATCTCGTAGTCGTACATCGTGGATGCCGCCGCCGTCTGCGACGTGTGGAGGTTACCATCGATATCTGAATATTCGAAGGTCGGGCGGAAGCTGATCGTGTCCGATCCGGTGTCCGAGTCGATGTCGCGCACCAATTCAATGGCCACGACCAATCCGGTCGTCGCCACGGCGTTGCGGGAGAACTGGGTGGCCCCGACAATCAAATAGGCTCCGACGAGCGCGAAAAGCAGGCCGAGGCCTGTGATGACGCGTGCGATGATGATGACAGGCTTCGATTTCGGATTTGCGCTCTTCACCGGTCATTTCCTTTCTGAAGCGCCGTTCGGACCATGACCGATAGCGGCAAGGTTGCGGATGCTTGGATCTCGTTCTTTGGTCGTGTCACTTCGCCGTCGGCCCGATCAGGCGTCGGAACCGCACACTCTCCCATCTCTATGATCCTCCGAGCGAAGACGAACGAATGCGGCGATCGCGCTCGGATCGTCTTGCGCGGCCGGCCATGGGTCTCATCGCGCCGGCTCGGCCACGTTGTGCGGGATGCCGACACCTTCTGCGTAGGCCACCCGAAGTCTATCTTGGGCGACCGGTTCGGTCTGCCCGATGCCTGTGCCAAAGGAGGAGAGGTCGCCCATATCGGTCTGGGCTCCCGCAGGGTCGCCGACTTGGGTCCGGAGATATGGTCAGGGAAGGCGTCTCCCGCCGCATCGCAGTCCGCAACGAAACAGTTGGCCTCCGCCCGCTTCCTTGCAGAAAGCGCGTGAGACACGACGGAGAGAGCCGCAGTCATTAAGGCGAAGCCTGCTTCGTAACATTGCGGGCTTGCAGGGTCGGATCCATCTTGTGCCGTCATCGCGGTCGATACTCGCGTGTTGTTGCGCTCCTTCCTTCACACTACGCGGACGATCCAGGCCCTGCCTTGCGATCCATCAACGATAGGACGAAACTTGGCGCGGAGGTCACCGGCCAGAAATTTGCGCCCCCTTGCGGCAACGCAATGCCCCGTCCCCATCAGAGCGATATCCAATTGGAAGCAAGCGATGGAGGCTGCGATGAAATTCGTGGAACAGGGTGCGCTCGAGAAAGGTTTCCGGTCTGTCGTACAGACCAGACTTGGGCCGAAGCTGGAGGAGTTGGAAGCCAAGCGGAAGGCACTCTTGCGCAAGGCTCGGCTCGGAACGCTGGCGGTCTTCATTGCCTTCGAGGCGGCGGCGGGCCTCCTCTATCTGCTGGTCGGTGGCGAGGGCAAAACACCTTGGGTCATCTTCGTGTTCGCCGTTGTCGGGGTCATTGCGGCATTTGTCTATTACAACCTGCAAACCGACAAATGGAGCGGTTCGCTCTCGGATCTGATCATGCCTGAGATCTGCGATCATGTGGGCGGCCTTACATTCGAGCGGGATCCGGAGGGCCGATTCCAGATCGCGACGATGCGCGACCTCGGCATGTTCGGCGCTCACAACAGGTCCACCCAGCGCAATCTTCTGTCCGGAACGCATCACGGAATGCCCTTTGAGATCGTTCAGGCGATGCTCGAAAAGACGACTACGGATGCGAATGACAACGAGCAGACCACCACGGTTTTCGAGGGGCTCCTGTTTCGCATCGTGCTGCCGCGCTCCGTTCCGACGAGGATTCTGATTGCCAAGGACTAC
>NZ_UETC01000028.1 GCF_900116765.1 Jannaschia seohaensis
TCCAGCACAGCCTCGCAGACACACACACCATCGCCGCATGAGACCAACCGAAAATGAAACAACAACCCAAACAATCACAACTCATGATCCTCACGGATGACACGCTGCGGCGAGCGCCGTTTGCCGCGCCTGTCCAAATCCCCGGAAAGCACTGAAATCACGGCTTCGATCGCGACGGCCGCGCGCAACGCAGAAAGACGATGAAATGTTGAAGACGATCAAGGCCCGTATCATCCTGCTGGTCATCACCGCCTCCGTTGCCTCCGTTGTAACGGTGACCGGCATACAGGTCTGGCTGAAATGGGGTTCGCTCACCCAGTCGCATCTGTCGTCGAGTCTCGGAATGGCAGCGGCCATCCTGACCGAGCGGGAAGACGGCATCAGCACGACATTCAATGAGGCAGCCGGCGTCGAAGCGATGAGTTGGCGGAGCCGACCCGACGTCGCGACCCATGAGATGATCGACCGGGTCGGGGCGATCACGGGCCAGACGGCCACCATTTTCTTTTGGGACGAATCACGCGGGGAATTCGTTCGTGCCACCACCAATATCATCAAGGATGACGGGGCCCGGGCCGTCGGCACGGTCCTCGGCGCGGACGGCCCCGTGCATGCGGTCGTGACCGAGGGCGAAACCTTTCGCGGCTCCGCGACGATTCTCGGCAAGGATTACTATACGGTTTATCTGCCGGTCCGGAACGCGGCGACGAACGCGATCGACGGCATTCTCTATGTCGGGGTGGAGAAGGCAACTGTCTGGACCGAGCTGGTCGCGTATGTCCGGATCGGTGTGCTGCTTGGCGGCGTTGTGCTGCTGGTCGCGATGCTGGCGGCGTTCCTCGTCGCGACCGCGATCACCGGGCGCATCTCGCACATGGTCAGTGTCGTGAAGCGCGTCGCGCGCGGGGATCTGTCCGGTTCCTTCGAGGGCCGGGGCGGGGACGAAATCGGCACCTTGATGGCGGAGATGGACCGCATGGTCGCGGATCTCACCGCAATGTCGGTCGCGGCCGAACGCATCGCAGAGGGCGACCTCACCGTGCAGATCGAACCCCGGTCCGACGCTGACCGGCTCGGCCGAGGTCTTGCCGGTGTGGTCGAGCGCCTCCGAGAGGTGATCGCGCAGGCCGATGCGAACGCTCGGAGCGTTGCCGAAAGCGCGACCGAGATGTCGCTGACGGCCGACAAGCTCGCATCGGGCTCATCGCAGCAAGCCGCCGCCGCAGAGGAAGCGTCGGCCTCGATCGAAGAAATGACGGCAAACATACGCCAATCGGCAGATAACGCCGCTCAGACCGAAAAGATTGCCGGGCAGGCGGCGCAGGACGCACGCGACTCGGGCGACGCGGTCGGGCAGGCGGTCCGCGCGATGAAGTCGATCGCGGAAAAGATCAATATCATCCAAGAGATTGCACGGCAGACGGACCTTTTGGCCCTGAACGCCGCCGTTGAGGCGGCACGGGCCGGCAGCCATGGCAAGGGATTTGCCGTGGTTGCGTCCCAAGTCCGCAAACTCGCCGAGCGCAGCCAGGAAGCCGCGGGAGAAATCCGTGAGCTCTCCGGCGAGACGGTCGAGGTTTCCGGCAGGGCGGGAACCATGCTCGAAGCGTTGGTGCCGAAGATCCAACGCACGGCCGACTTGGTGGCAGAGATCTCGGCGTCGACTCGCGAGCAGAATATCGGGGCAGAGCAGATCAACCAGGCGATCCGCGAGTTGGACAATGTGATCCAGGCGAACGCCTCCGCCGCGGACCGATCCGCGACGACCTCGCAGACCCTCGCGCGGCAGGCGACCCAACTGACCGATACGATCTCTTTCTTCGACACCGGGACCGACCGCGCTGCAACGATGCCGGACGCACCGGCGAAGCTGACTGTCGACCCGGTCGAGGCACGCGGATCGGCCCGTGCCGCATAGGTGGGGCCTTCCAAGGAGGAGCGCGACGCGCGCGAGGCGGCCCCCTATCGGCATAGCGGGGGTCTCTGCCTGCCGGGCATTGTGGGGCGTACGCGTTCCTCGCTCTGTCTTGCGGCGTGGCTCGGATTCTTGCTCACGGGGAGGGGCATCGTCCCCGGCCTGGGGCGATGCTGTGGCTCTCCGGGGCAAGCCGGCGGGATGGACCATCAGGCAGGGGTGACCTGCATGGCGTCGTCCCTGGCGCGCGGATCTGGAAGCGACCTCCCGGTCCGTGAGCGCATCCGATCAATAGGGGCGAAGCCAATTCTACCGCCTCACGCGCGCTGTCGTCCTGGCCTCAGGGCATCAGGGCAGCCGCTAGGTTTCCCTGGCCGGTGAGACGATTGGTCAGGGCACAGGACGCTCGGAGGCGGCGATCAATCCGGAGCCGCTTGTGTCGTCGGCCGGCCCGGTGTTGGGGCCCGGTGTTGGGGGCGCGGCTCCGAAGCCGCGCGGTGCGACGGGGCTTCGCGCAGCCGCAGCCGAAGGCATGCGTGACGGCCCGGTCGGCGCGGTTGTCGCGCCGGCCCCCTTGCGGCTCGGTCCGCCGGGCCGCAAGGCGCGCCTGTCAGGCGGCTTTCCCTGCGGCGGGCTCCTGCTTGCGCACGATATTGCCGTCCTGATCCCGGAAGCCTGCGATCAGGGAATTCAGCGCCGCCGCGCTATCGCTCAGCCCCGTTGTCGTCGCCGCCGCTTCCTGTGCGGCGGCCGCGTTGGCCTGAATTACCTGATCCAGATCGCGGATCGCGGTGTTGATCTGCTCCGATCCGATCCGCTGCTCCTGGGTGGCGGCCGAAATCTCCTGCACGAGGTCGCGGGTGCGCTGAATTTCCGGGACCAGCGCGGCCAATTCGCTTCCGGCCCGGCTCGAGGTCGCCGCGGTCGATTGCGACAGCGCCACGATCTCGTCCGCCGCGACCTGGCTTCGCTCGGCGAGCCGGCGCACCTCGGCGGCAACGATGGCGAAGCCGCGGCCATGCACGCCTGCGCGGGCCGCTTCGACCGCCGCGTTGAGCGCAAGCAGGTCGGTCTGGCGGGCGATCTCCTGAATGATGGTGATCTTGTCGGCGATCGTCTCCATGGCGTCGACGGCCTCGGAGACGATGCTGCTGGCGGACCGGGTCTGTTCGAGCGAGCGGTTGGCGATCGTCTCCGTCTGCGCGGCGTTCTCGGCCGATTGGCGTATGTTTGCCGTCATTTCCTCGATGCTGGCGCTGGCCTCCTGCGCGGCCGAGGCCTGTTGCACGGCACCCTCGCTGACCCGTGCGACCGCCTCGCTCATCTCGCTGCAGCCTGACATCACGTTGTCCGCACTGATCGAGACCTGGTCGAGAAGTTGGTCGAGCGCCTCGTATTCCTCGGTGATGTTGCGCACGAAGGCCGCGTAGGCCCAACTGCCCCCTATCTTCATCTTGGACAGCGCGAGCGAGGCCGACACCGCGCTGCCATCCTTGCGGAAGAGCTGCACGTCGCGGCTGGAGCCGACGATCTTGTCGTTGCCAGTGGTCCGATTGGCGTTGATGTAGCTGTCATGGGGCGCCCGGTGCTTGCGCGGGACCAGGACGTGGACGTTCTGGCCGATGACCTCTTCCGCGCTATAGCCCCAAAGACGTTCCGCCGCCTCGTTGAAGAAGATCACGACGTTACTGGTGTCGATGATCACCACGGCGTCGATCGCCGTCTCGAGCGTGGCCTGCGCCATCCAAGATGGCAGGTTTCGCATAGGCCTCGCTCGTCCCAATATGCGCATGGACCTCTCCTTCATGATTGCGCTGACCGCGGCCCACCGTTGCATACTGTTCTTTTCAATTCCCTAATGCGCCTGCGCGCCGCCCCCGCAGTGAAGTTCAATTTGTGAGGATCGGCGCGCAGGGCGCTTCGTGTGACCTTCGCCTGGGCCCCAAACCCGTCGCCCGCCCGTGAGACTTGTCGGGCTGTGCCGCGGCCTCTAGACGACGGTCGTCCGCCTTTTTACGGGCGTTCAGGACTGCCAGTCACATGAGAGCGCCCACAGCTTGTCCCCCCAGGGAGGGAAGGAGTCGTTCGGAAGATGCTGGAACACTCAGGAAATGAGGCCGGGCGGATGGCCGTCCGTTCTCCGGCGCGCCGGGCATCGGCGGGACCCAGCCGACCGACTGGACGGGGGGGCGGGGTCCCAAATTGCGCCTTGCGCCGCCGATCGGGTCCGCCGCGTCGCGTCGGAGGCGCCCGATGAAAAAGCAGGTCATCTGCATCCGCTGGGGCACGAAATACGGGCCGGACTACGTCAACCGGCTCTATGGCATGGTCGCGCGCAACCTGACGCCGCCCTTCGACTTCTTCTGCATCACCGACCGGGACGAGGGGCTGCGGCCGGAGGTGCGTGTCGTGCCGCTGCCGGAGCTGGGCTTCACGCTGGAGGGCATCCATCACGGCATCTGGGACAAGTCGCGCCTCTGGCAGCCGCGCCTCGGCGACATCACGGGGCCCGTCCTGTTCATGGATCTCGATCTCGTCGTCACCGGCCCGCTCGACGGCTTTTTCGAGCAGGGGCACCCCGATGACGTGATCCTGGCCCGCAACCCGACCACGCCCTTCGAGAAGCTGGGCCAGACCTCCCTCTACCGCTTTCCGGTCGGCGGGCTGGTCCCGCTCTGGGAAAAATTCCGCGCCGATCCCGTGCGTATCGCGGCCGAGCACAAGTTCGAGCAGCGTTTCGTCACGCGCAATGCGCCGGGCGGGGCCAAGTTCTGGCCCAAGGGCTGGGTCGCGCATTTCCGCCATCACTGCGCCCGGCCGTTCCCGTTGAACTACTTCGCGGAGCCGCGCCTGCCGCCCGACGCGCGGGTGGTCATTTTCGCGGGCGGGCTCAATCCGCCGGACGCCATCGCGGGCCGCTGGTGGCCGCATCTGCCGGTGCTGTCGCCCGCCGAGCATATCCGCGCCGCACTCACCGCGCCCGAACATGCCGGTAAGCGCCTCCGCTATCTGCGCCATTACATCAAGCCCACCAGCTGGGTGCGGGAGCATTGGGTCGAATGAGCTGGCGCGACCGCCTGCGGCAGAGGTTCAAGATCAGCAGCGTCGGCCTGCGCCCACCGGCCGCGCGTCCCGGGCGGCAGGGCGTGGCGCTGGTCGCGATCATGCGCAACGAGGCCGCCTATGCGCCGGAATGGGCCCGCTTTCACCACGCGGCGGGGGTGCGGGCGTTCTTCGTCTACGATGACGGCTCGACCGATGGGACCGCCGAGGCGCTGCGGGCGGCGCTGCCCGAGGGCGCCCTGACGGTGATCCCCTGGGCGCAGCGGCTGGAGGACGTCCGGCTCGGCCGGGAGGTCCATAACCAGGTGCTGGCCTATGCCCATGCCGCGTCCAATTTCGGGGCCGAGTTCCGCTGGATGGGGTTTCTCGATCCGGACGAGTTCCTGATCCCTGTCTCCGCGCCCTCCATCCCCGCCGCGCTGGAGGGGCTCGACGTCCCATCGCTGTCCCTGCCTTGGCATATGTTCGGCTTCGGGGGCCATGAGACGGCGCCGGAGGGCGGCGTTCTGGAGAATTACACGCGCCGCGCGCGCGAGGTGGGTGGTGACGCGCCGGGCCTGCGCGCCTTCAAGATGCTGGCCGATCCCTGTCGGATCACGTCCATGCGCGTGCATTCCCTCGCCTGCGACGGCTCCGAGGCGACATGGAACGACCGGGGCGACCGGGTGCCGGGGCCTGACGCGCGGGGCCAGGATTTTGTGTCGGCAGAGCGGTTGCAACTCAACCATTACTACACCCGGTCCCGCGCGGAGCTGGAGGCGAAGATCGCTCGCGGGCCGAACCTCGCTTCCAAGGCGGCCGAGTATCGGCGCAAGGTGATGCGGACCGTGGACTCAATCGAGGCGGACACGGTCGAGGACACGCGCGCCCGAGATTACGCGGCGCGGCTGACCCTCTGATCGCGGTCCTGGTCGGACTTCGACCGGATCACCAAAGAGTGGCCCGGGGTATCGGTCCGGCCTCGCCACTGCTGCGCCGGTTGGTCTCGGTCGTCCCGGGAATTCCCATGTCCTCGAGCCGGTCACGCGGCATCGTTTCGAGGCGGCGCGCCTCGGCGTCGCGCCGGAAGGCGTCGAGGATCCGCAGGCGCAGCGGGGCGAAAAACGGCGCGTGGGAGGTGGCGGCGCGGGGGCTGGAAAGTGTTTCGATCATCGGGTGGCTCCTTCGGTTCGATGGATCCACCCTGCTGGCTCCGCGTCATACGCCCGTAAGATCGTTGCTGAAACAGCGCAATCGCCGTGCAATATAATCGTCAAATCGACGCGACACGCATAAGAAAGGCCGAGCCGGTGCGTTCATGCCGCGACTGAGCCTGCATCTGGGCGGCGCATTCCGCGCTGCGATGGATGGCGCGCCCCTCGACGCCCTGAGCCGGAGGGGGCAGGGCATGCTGGCCTATCTCGCCTGCCAGCCCGGTCTGCGGGCCGAGCGCGCGGCGCTGGCCGATCTGCTCTGGTCGGATCGCAGCGAGGCCCAGGCCCGCGCGTCGCTGCGGCAGGAGCTCTCGCTTCTGCGGAGGGTCTTGGGCGACGCGCTGGCGGCGGATCGGCAGGCTGTCTGGCTGGTGGCCGGCGCCGTGCAGGTCGACCGCGATGGCGGCGCGTTTCTGGGAGGGTTCGACCTTCGCTCGGAAGGCTTTGAGGATTGGTTGCGGTCGGAGCGGGCCCGCGCTCCGGTGGAGGCGGCGAAAGCACCAATCCGAGCGGGCGCGGAGAGGGCGACATTGGCCGTGCTCCCCTTCGACGAACTCGGCGCGTCCGACGAGGACATGTTCGCTGACGGGGTCGTGGAAGAGATCACGAACACTCTGAGCCGGGTGCGGGAGTTCGACGTGATCGCCCGACAATCGGCCTACGCGCTGCGCGGTCAGGCGCTTTCGGCGCCGGAGACCGCCGGGCGTCTCGGGGCGGACTACCTGGTCGAAGGGACTGTCCGCCGCGCAGGCGACCGGGTGCGGATCGCGGTCCAACTGGTGGACGGCTCCGACAGCCATGTCCTCTGGTCCGCGCGGTTCGACGAGACCATGGACGACCTCTTCGAGCTACAGGACCGCATCGCCGCAAGCGTGGCCGGGCAGGTCGCCCCGAGCCTGCGCGCGGCCGAGATCACCCGCGCCGGGCGCCGGGCGCCGGAGGATCGGACGACCTACGAGATGACGCTCACGGCCTATCCGCATTTCTGGTCGCTCCGTCAGGAGGGAAATGCGACAGCCGGAGCGCTCCTGGATCGGGCGCTGGCGCGGGATCCCGAATATGCGCTGGCGGCGGCCCTGCGCGCCTGGGTCCATGCACAGCAGAATACGTATATGTGGGCCGTCGATCCCGCGAAGGAACGGGCGCGGGCGCTGGAACTCGCGAACAGGGCCGCCGAATTGGTCACCGACCACGCCCCGACCCTCATGGCGATCGCCGGGGCCTACTCCCAGGCGAGTGCGGACGAGGCGCTTGCCCTGACCTTCCTGGACCGCGTGCTCGAAATCGATCCCAACAATGCCTGGGCCTGGATCAGGCTGGGTTGGCTGCGTCAGTACAAGGGCGAGGTGGAGGGGGCGCTGGAGGCGTTCGACCGCGCCGAACGCCTGAGCCCGCTCGACCCGTTCGCGCATCAGATCACCTTCGGGCGGGCGGCGGCGTATTACCGATGGGCGGAGGATCCGAGCGACGGGCTGAGGATGATCGAGGACGGGCTGCGCCGCCACCCGGGCGTTCTGTGGCCTTGGCGGATGGTTGCCGTGGCGAATGTCCGGCTTGGCCGAACGGAGGCGGCACAGGCGGCCGCGCGTCGCCTGCTCGACCGTCTGCCGCATGTCACGATCCGCTATCTCCGGGCCTGCCTCCCGCCCGCCGCCGTCCATTTCGACGACGTCTATTTCGAGCACCTGGGGGTCGCGGGCTTCCCCGACTGACGGCGCTTCGCGCGGGCGAAGGGCGGTGCCCCCGTCTGCCCGCGTCTACGCTTTCGTCTTCCGCTCGACCGGGCCGCCCTTTTCCTCCCAGGTCGAGAACCCCTCTTTCAGGTGGGCCGCCTCGAACCCCATGTCCTGAAGCGTCGCCACCGTCAGCGCCGAGCGCCAGCCGGAGGCGCAGTGAAAGACGTAGCGCGCGCCGGGCTTGGCGAAGATGTCCTTGTGATAGGGGCTCTCGGGATCGACCCAGAACTCGATCATGCCGCGCGGCGCGTGGAATGCGCCGGGGATGTAGCCCGTCCGTTCCCGCTCCCGCGGGTCACGGATATCGACCACCACCAGATCGGGATCGTCGAGCTGCGCGATCAGATCGGCGGTCTCCACCTCTTCGATGCGGGCGCGGGCGGCGGCGACCATCTCGGCCGCGGTTGTCTTGAGTTTCGTCATCGGATCCTCCTGCTTGGGCGCGAAGCTGGCACGGGGCGGGCAGGGCGGCAAGGCGCTCCCGGGACGCGGCATTGACGTTGCGGCGGTCGCGCGCGATGCTGCGGTGCCGCAAGACCTTTGGAGCGCAGCCATGGCCAAGATCATCACCTTTGCGCAGCAAAAGGGCGGCTCCGGCAAGACCACGCTCTGCGCCCATGTCGCCGTGGAACTGGCGCAGCGCGGCCATGCGGTGGCGTTGCTCGACAGCGACCCGCAGGGTTCGCTGGGCCGCTGGTTCATGACCCGGTTCGAGCGCGACAGCGGGATCAAGGGCGACCTGACCTTCTCGACCGCCTCGGCCTGGGGGGTCAGCTATGAGGCGTCGAAATACAAGAACAGCCACGAGTTCGTGCTGATCGACACGCCGCCCAAGATCGACAGCGACCTGAAACCCGCGCTCAAGGTCTCGGACCTGGTGGTGGTGCCGGTTACCGCGAGCCAGGTCGATCTCTGGGCGACGGAGGGTGTGCTCGACATGGCCGGGCGCGAGGGCAAGCGGCCGCTCGCGGTGCTCAACCGGGCGCGGGCGGGGACCAAGCTGACGCAATCGGTCAAGGCCGCCTTGTCGGAGCTGGAGGCCGAGGCGGCCGAGGCGGTGATCGCCAACCGCGTCGCCTATGCCGAGGCGCTGGGCGCGGGGCTGGGCGCGGCCGAGATGCCCGGCGCGGCCGTGGCCGCCGCCGAGATCGCCGCGCTGGCCGACGAGGTTCTGGCCAGCCTCGACTGAGCGCGTCGCCTCAAACCGCCAACTCCCGCTCCGTCATGTGTGACGCAGTTGCGCCGTGTCCATCAGCTTAACTGATTAGTAATTGACTTTACGATACTTCCCCCCAAGACGACGGGGCAAAGGAGAAACTCATGGCTACCTATACACTCGACGGTCTTTTGGTTCGCGAGACCGACGATTCCAGGATTTTGGGCGTTGAGTCCAGCAGCTTCAGCTTCATTGTCCCGGATTTCGAGACCGATCTCTTGACCACCATCCGCGAGTTCACCGAGGAAGGGGAGCCGCTGCTCAATCTGGTGATCGCTGATAATGACATCCGTCTCGGCGATCGGTCGATCTACGATATCGCGGAACTCGATTTCGCGATCGCGACCGTCGATTGGAACTTCGGTGGGGAGCAGGGGCGCTCGGTCGTCTTCAACGCTTTCGAGAATGAGACGAACTTTTCTCATATCTTCACGATTGGTGGCGTGCCGCTGCCGGCGAGCGCCTTCGAGACGCCCGCCGCCGTGGAAGCCTTCCTTCTCAGCGCCGAGATCGCCCCACCGCAATTCGGCAGCGGCTTTGGGCCTGGCGAACCGATCGATCTGACGGCTCTTCCCGACGTGATCGTCAACAACAGCGAATTCGTCGTCGACAACCGCAACGATTCCGAGCCGGATCGCACCTACTCCCTGGGGATCGACGATGACACGTTCCGTGCGGGGATCGGCAATGACACGGTCGACGGCGGCGACGGGTTCGACACGCTCCAGTACGAATTCACCGGAGGCGGGATCCGAGCCAACCTCACCGATGCGCCGCGCGAAGGGCTGGCCCCCGGGGAGGTGCAAAAGCTGAACGGGACCGACCGGGTGTCCTCGTTCGAGAATCTGCTGGCGACCAACCAGTCGGACAGGATCTTTCTGCCCGACGGGGCTGGGTTCGTCTTCAACCGGGCCGGCGACGATTATGTGGAAGGCGATGCGGGCGACACGCTCTTCGTCTCGGGGAGCGGCGAGGACACGCTGATCGGCGGAGCCGATGACGACGTGATGATCTTCGAAGATGACGGGTTCGACGGCGCGGGAGAGGCCTATCAGGGCATCGTCCTGACCATGACTGGCGCGGGCGAGGGCACCGTCGTCGACGGCTGGGGCTTTACCGATACCTTCTCGGGCTTCGCGCGCTTTGAGGGCGGCGCGCTGGACGACATCTTCGTCGGAGCCGGCGGGCGCGACCTCTTCGCCGGAAATCTCGGGGCGGATGACATGTCGGGAGGCGGCGGCAACGACACGCTCCTCGGTGGCGAAGGCGACGATCTGCTCGATGGTGGCCTGGGCCGCGACGTGATGGAGGGCGGCGTCGGGGACGATGTCTACCGCGTCGATGACCGCCGTGACGTCGTCGTCGAGAATTCGGGCGAGGGGATCGACCGGATCGAGGCCACGTCCGACGTCGTCCTGGGCTCCTCGGAGATCGAAGTGGTCGAACTGTCCGGCGGGGCCGTGCGCGTCACCGGCAACGGGTTCGCGACCGAGATGATCGGCAGCGACCGGGGCAATATCCTGATCGGCGGCGGCGGCGGCGACACGCTCGAAGGCGGCGGCGGCAACGATACCTTCGCCTTCCTGATCGACGATGCGGCGGGCGCCGCGCGGATCGTCGATTTCGAGGCGGGCGATCGGCTGGCCCTGGACGACCGGTTCTTCGGGTTGGGCGATGCCGGCATCGATGTGCGGGCGGTGACGCAGCAGCAGATCAGCAATGCGGTCCGCAACGGTCTCGTGGAATACGATGGCCGCAGCGGCGCGCTCTCGATCGATGCCGATGGACGCCGCGGGCCTGAAGAGGCCGAGCTGGTCGTCACCATCGAAGGCGGCGGGCGGCTTGGTCCGGACGAGCTTCTGCTGTTCTGAGCCGCGGCGGCGACCGTCGCGTCACTCCGTGTCCGACCGGCCCGCAAGCCGGTCGGCGCGCTTGCGCACCAGCACCGACCGGAGGTCGTGCATCGCCAGCAGCAGCGCATCGGTCGCCGCCTCCACCTCGTCGTCGGAGCCGCGGGCCTGCGCCCATTGCGCCGTCAGATTGAGGGCTTCGATCGTGCGCTGGACGGTCTCGGCCTCCCGCTTGGCCAGCGTTGCGCGCCGCTCGGCAAGCCAAGCGTCGATCGCGGCCCGGTCCGCATCGGTCAGGTCGCGGCCGCCCTGGGCGCGCACCGTCCCGTTCGCCACGTTCACGGAGGCGATCTGCTCCATCTCCAGCCGCCGCTGCCGGGTCTCGGCATCGACGCGGAAGACGGCCGCGCCGTTCTCCTTGATCCGGAAGTAATAGGGCGGGAGGTTCACCCCTCGGTGCCCACGGGCTGGGCGCGCAGGACGGCTTCGACCTCGGCCGGCGTGACGATCCCGTCCTCGTCCAGATCCCATCCGGCGAGGTCTTCGAGCAGCGCGGTGCTGCCGACTTCCTCGGCGCGCAGGCGCACGCCGGTCTCGATCTCGTCGCGATCGACGCGGCCGGTCTTGTCGGTATCGAATTCGGCGAAGAAGGTTTCGAGGTGGCTCGCGGACCAGTCGCTCCGCTGTTGTGCGACTTCCAGCCGGGTCAGCACGCCGTCCCCGCTCTTGTCGAGCGTGACGAGGCTGTCGACGGCGCGGGCGATCCGGCGTTCCCGCGCGGTATCGCGATCGGCGCTCAGCGTGGCCAGGACGATCCCGTCGGCCCGATCGATCCGTTGCATCAGTGCGGTGATCATGTCGAGTGCCTCGTCCGGCCCGGCTTGCAGCAGGCGCTCCAGCTGCGGCGTCACCGGCACCGCCGCGGGATCGCCCGCGGTGGCCGGTGTCGCCAGCAGAAGCGCCAGCGCGAGGGCTCTCACGAAAGCCCCTCGCAGAACCGCTTGATCCGCGCGCAGGCTTCGGTCAGCGCGGCGTCCGAGGTCGCGTAGCTGACCCGGAAATGCGGCGAGAGACCAAAGGCCGCGCCAAAGACGACGGCCACGTTTTCTTCCTCCAGCAGCGCGGTGGCGAAGGCCTCGTCATCGGTGATCTCGGCGCCGCCCTTGGAGGTCTTGCCGATGCAGCCCGCGATGGACGGGTAGACATAGAACGCCCCCTGCGGCACCGGGCATTCGATGCCGGGGCAGGCGTTGAGCCCGGCCACGACCAGATCCCGGCGCCCCTTGAACAGCGCCTGATTGGGCCGGATGAACTCCTGCGTGCCCTCCAGCGCCTCGACCGCGGCCCATTGCGAAATGGAGCAGGGGTTGGAGGTCGATTGCGACTGGATCTTGCGCATCGCCTTGATCAGTTCCTCCGGTCCGGCCGCGTAGCCGATCCGCCAGCCGGTCATGGCATAGGCCTTCGACACGCCGTTCATCGTCAGCGTCCGGTCGTAAAGCAGCGGCTCGACCTGCGCCGGGGTGGCGAAGACGAAATTGTCGAAGACGAGATGCTCGTACATATCGTCGGACAGGATCCAGACATGCGGGTGGCGCAGCAGCACGTCGGTCAGCTTCTTGAGCTCATCGGCGGAATAGGCCGCGCCGGTCGGGTTGGATGGCGAGTTGAAGATCAGCCACTTGGTCTTGGGCGTGATCGCGGCCTCCAGCGCCTCGGGCGTCAGCTTGAAGCCGGTCTCGAGCCCCGCCTCGGCGATGACCGGCTCGCCGCCCGCCAGCAGCACCATGTCGGGGTAGCTCACCCAATAGGGCGCGGGGATCACCACCTCGTCGCCCGGGTTCAGCGTCGCCATCAGCGCGTTGTAGATCACCTGCTTGCCGCCGGTGCCGACGGTGACCTGGGCGGGCGTATAGTCCAGCCCGTTGTCGCGCTTGAACTTGGCGCAGATGGCCTGTTTCAGCTCGGGGATGCCGTCGACGGCGGTGTATTTGGTTTTGCCCGCCTCGATGGCGGCGATCCCGGCGGCCTTGACGTTGTCGGGCGTGTCGAAATCCGGCTCTCCGGCGCCCAGGCCGATCACGTCGCGCCCGGCGGCCCGCAGCTCGGCCGCCTTGGTGGTGACCGCGATCGTGGGCGAGGGCTTCACACGGGCAAGGGTGTCGGACAGGAAGGCCATTGCGTCGTCTCCGGTTGGCACTGAGGCTGCGACCGTCCTAAAAGGCTTTATAACCTGCATGCAAGGAGCGTGGCGATGCCCGAGGACCAGACGACCGACAATTGGTACGACCCCGAAGCCACCACATTCGGCGACCGACTGACCGGCGCGCGCGAGGCGGCGGGGTTGGGACAGGCGGAACTGGCGCGTCGGATCGGGGTCAAGATCAAGACGCTCCGCGCCTGGGAGAACGATCAGTCCGAGCCGCGTGCGAACCGCCTTTCGACCCTCTGCGGCTTGCTCAACGTGTCTCTGGTCTGGCTGCTGACCGGCGAAGCCGTGGGTCAGACGCCGACCCCGGTGGCCGACGAGGACGGCGCGCTGCTGGAGGAGGTCGAGTCGCTGCGGCGCGAAGCACTCAGCCTGACCGAGCGTCTGGGTCTGCTGGAAACCCGTCTGCGCACCCGTCTGGCTGGGTCGGCATGAGCCCGCTCGAGGCGCGCCGCAAGCGCGCCCGTATCCGGGCCTGGCGCCGTGGGATCAAGGAGATGGACCTGATCCTGGGGGGCCATGCCGATGCGGAACTTGCGCATATGGATGAGACCCAGCTGGCCCTGTTCGAGGCGGTTCTCGGTGAGAACGACCACGACCTGTTCCAATGGGTCACTGGCCAGGCGGAGCCGCCGGCCAGGTTCGCGCCGCTGATGGAGGCCCTGTCGAAGCGGGCCGCGGTGGCCAAGTGACCGAGTCTTAACGGATTATTCGGATTTATCGGCGAAAACGCCCGGAAAGCTAGTCAAACCGGGGCCGATGAGATGAGCAGACTCGAGAAGTTCCAGCCGAGGAAGACGACGGATTTCATGTCCGGCTATCTCGACTCGCTGACCTTGGTGGAGCGGTTGCACCGGCTGCTTCTGGACGTGATCAAGGACGAGTTCGAGCGGCTCGACATCCTGGAGATCAACGCGGTCCAGGGGCTGCTGCTGTTCAATATCGGTGACAACGAGGTCACCGCGGGCGAGTTAAAAAGCCGCGGTTACTACCAGGGCTCGAATGTCAGCTACAATCTCAAGAAGCTGGTCGAGATGGGCTACATGCACCACCAGCGCTGCGAGATCGACCGCCGTGCGGTGCGCGTCCGTCTCACCGAAAAGGGGCGGGAGGTCCGCGACGCGCTGGAGGGCTTGTTCCAGCGCCACGCCGAAGGAATCCGCCACACCGGCGTCCTGTCCGACGCGGGATTGATCGAGATTGTCAGTACCCTGCGCCGCGTGGAACGCTACTGGAGCGATCAGATCCGCTACATCTACTAGACCCGGCGTATTCACGCGCTTTATGGTCGGGTAAGCCGCTGATCTGGCGCTGCAATCGTTGCATTGATTGCAAGGTTTCGGGGGAGCGGTGCATGCCCTTGCGGGGTCAAAATGCCCTTATTTGGGGGGGGCGCCCTTAGCCTGACATCTCGGACCTTATGTTGCTCCGCATGTTGAGCAGAACAGTTAGGCCCGTCTCGAAATGCAGGGATGCGGCCCCGTGAAGCTGACCGCCAACACCAGCTCCGCCCTCTAACGGCCCGCCTCGGGTCGAGGACGAGAAGCGGTCACGGTCAGAGCGTTCTGAACCGCCCCGGGTTTGCCGGAGGCTCCAACTCTTGAGTAGGATGGAGCATCATGAGCAAGACCTCGAACAAGTTCTCCCCTGAAGTCCGC
>NZ_UETC01000026.1 GCF_900116765.1 Jannaschia seohaensis
TCCTGTAGGTTGGGAGTGTGGGTCTGCTCATGCATCCCAGCTACCACTCTGGAGTCACGAGATGAATCCCTCACGGGATTCGTGCAACAGAGCCGTGGCGATCCAGAAAGTCATCGATGGCGTCCATGAACTGCTCGAAGCCGGCAGTCCCGGGAACCGGGATGTGATTGTTGCCGTCCAATAGGCGCAACTCGCAGGACGGCAGAGCGGAGGCCAGCTCGACAGCGCGCTCGGCCGGGACGGCCAGATCGCCGGAGGAATGCAGCAACAGCACCGGGCAGGTCACCGCGTCGAGCAAGTGATGGACATCGAGGCTCGACTGCAGCTCCACATTGGCCAGCTGTACGTCGGCCTCCACTGCGCGTGCCTGGATCGCGTCCATCTCGCGCGCCATCTCCGGCGGCGCATCCGGGATCAAGAGGCCGGTGAAGAACCTGCGGTACTCGGGATTGGGCTCGTTCCAGCCGGCGGAGATCATCGCCTTGCTGACCTCGTATCGGCGGCGCTGGACCTCGTCGCCGTGGACCTTCCATCCGGTGGCGAAGGCACCGCGGGCGATGATGCCCAGGACACGCTCGGGAAACCGGGCGGCGAAGGCGAGCGCGAAGGCGCCGCCCTGGGAGGGTCCGAACAGAAAGAACCGATCGAGCCCCGCAGTATCGGCGATCCGGGCCATGTCGTCGACCATGGCATCGACGGACCAGTCCGTCACCCGGCGGCTGGAATGGCTGGACCCGCGCTGGTCGAAATAGACGATGCGGGCTCGCTCGGCTAGACGGGCGTAGAATGGACCGAAGATCAGACTGGTCGCTTCGCTCTCGATATTGGAGATCCAACTGGGCGCTTTCAGGATGGGGGTGCCCTGTCCGATGGCGGTCCAGGCCAGACGCGCGTCCGCCGATTGTGCGAAGCGGATGGGCTCGGGCGTTGGCGGTCGTGGGCCGGGCACCGGACGCGCCCCCGGCAATGCGAGGTGATAGCCCTTCCGCGGAACGGTCCGCAAGATCGTGCGCTGCGCGTCGTCGAGAGCGCGCCGAATGTCCGAGATGCACTGATAGAGCGACTCCTCCCCCGTCGCGATGTCGGGCCACACGGCCGACAGGATCTCGTCCTTGGAGACCACAGCCCCCTCAGCCTCGGCCAGAAGCCGCAGAACGTCCATCGCCTGCGGACGCAGGTCGATCCGGCGTCCGTCGGACGACACGAGGCTGCCGGCCTCCGGGGTGAAGCAAAAGTCGCCGATCCTCATGGAACAATGGACAGGGTTTGCGCCCCATCGCGTCAAGCGAAAATCATGCCGATACGGTGCGCGGGCCTGTGCGGCGCGGGGCCAGCGGGCGCGCGACGCGATCAGGATTTCTAAGAAGATTTCAACTCGGCCATCAGGACTTGCAGGCGCGGGCGGTGTCATCCTGGGCTCGTCCGGTCGACGCGCCGGCCCAACATTCTTGGAGACCTGCCATGTTACAGTCCACGCTTAAGATCACCCTCGCTGCCGGATGCATATGCGCATCGCAGGCCGCCGCAGCCCAGCAGGCGCCTGGTCTGGCCGCGGCGATCGACGCCTTCGCGGCGTCCTTCGCCTCGGGGGAGGGCGCGACGGTCGCCTCGCACTATGCCGCCGATGCCGTTCTGTTGCCCCCGGGCGCGGCACGGATCGACGGACGGCAGGGGATTGCGCAATTCTGGGACGCGGTCTTTGCCTCGGGTGTCACCGATCTCGTCCTCGAGACCACCGAGCTCGACGTCCTGGACGAGGCGGCGATCGAAATCGGCACATGGCAACTGGCCGCTCCCGATGGAACGGGGGGAACGGTCACGCCGCGGGGCAAGTACCTGGTCGTCTGGCAGCAGGCGGAGGACGGCACCTGGCGCCTCGATCAGGACATCTGGAACGCCGACCCGGCCGAGTGAGCCGCTCCCGGGGCTTATCTCCGCGACGACCTTCGGTCGGTCCCCGCAATCCTAGAGATTTGAGGAACCCACATGACACAGTATGAAATCGAGGGCGGCGGCGGCCTGCCGTTGAGCGTCCGCGAAGCCGGCAATCCGAAAGGACCGCCGATCCTTTTCCTCCACGGTCTGATGCAATGCAGCCTGTGCTGGTCCGACCAGCTGGGCAGCTCTCTGGCCGACGCGTTTCGCCTGCTTTGCATGGACCTGCGCGGCCACGGCATGTCGGGCCGGGCTGCGCACCCCGAAGAGTATCAGGACTCGCGACTGTTCGCCGACGACATCGCCGCGGTGATCGATGCCTTGGACCTCGACAAGCCGGTGCTGGTCGGGGCGTCCTATGCCGGTCTGGTGATCAACGACTACTTGGCCTGCTATGGCGACGCGGGGTTGGGAGGCATCAACTACGTGGCCTCAACCGTCCATTTCGGGACTGAGAAGGCCAATGGACATCTGGGACGCGGCCTGCTCGATTTGGTGCCCGGCCTTCTGTCGCGGGACCTGGCCGAGTCCATCTCGGCCACGCGCCGCTTCGTCCGGCTTTTCTATGCGACTCAGCCCAGTCAGGCGGACTACGAGACCGTTCTTGCCTACAACATGCTCGTGCCACCGGATGTGCGGCTCGCACTGGCCAGCCGCGAGTTGGACGGAGACGCCGTCATGTCGCAAGTCACCTGTCCGGTCCTGATCACGCAAGGAACGGCGGACGAGATTGTCCTGCCCTCCATGTCGGAGGCGATCTGTTCCCGGATCCCCCATGCCAAGATGTCGCTCTACGACGGCGCCGGCCATACCACCTACCGAGAAGCGGCCGAGCGCTTTAACACGGAGCTCGCAAGCTTCGCACAGGGCGCACTGGGGCGCCAAAACCGGTAGCCACCGGCCTTTGCGCAGCTTTTAAACCGCGCCCTTGGATTGCAGGCAGCGGCAAGATCGGGCCGCGCTCCATGGCCCGGTCTGCGAGCGCTACGCTCTTCAGGCGCCGTAAAGGATGGCGCCTGAAGGCGAGATCGTGAACGGTCGGAGCCTACGATCACTCGGGGAAGAAGCCGTCCGTTTCGGCGCGGAACGCCTCCATGTCGTACTGGGCGCCGTGCAGGATGGTGCTCCAGTGCCGGATCACGGCGGCCATGAGCACGGCCTCGCGCAACTCCTGCTCCGAGGCACCGAACGCTGCGGCGGCGCGGCGGTGGTAGTAGACGCAGTAATCGCACGGGATCTGCGCCGAGACCGCCAGCAGGATCAGCTCCCGCGTCTTGGGGTCCAGTTCGAACTGCTGGTTCAGGTTGATCCCCTTCATGAAGGCCCAGCCGGCGCCGAGCGCTGCCTCGGGATAGACCTGCAGGTAGGACGGCACGGCGCCCAAGGTCTCTTCGATCTCCTGCCGGGCGGTCTCGGGGTCCTGCTGGGCGGCGGCAGGCAGGGCGGCGCAGGCGGCGATGAGGCCGGCGGCGAGCGTGGAACGGATCATCGGGATCTCCTTTGTCGGACGGTAGGGCGAGGGATCGGCCGCCTCAGGTGGCGCCGGTGTCGGGGGCGATGTTCTGGTTCAGCCGGAACAGGTTGTCGGGATCGTAGCGGGCCTTGATCCGGGCGAGCCGGGCATGGTTCGCGCCATAGGCGGCGCGCACGGCGGCGGGGTCGGCTGCGCCGACGCCGGGGAAGTTCAGATAGCTGCCGCCGGGGGAATGGGGCTCCATCGCCTCGACCTGGGCGCGGGTCCACTCGGTCACGCGATCCGACAGGGCTGGGTCGATCCAGCAGGAATCGAAGCTCAGCAGATAGGGCGCCGAGCGGCGGCCGAAGGCGGTGTCGCCCTCGGGGACGCGAGCGACGGCGCCACCCAGATGCCACAGCGCGATCAGGCACTCGGGAGCCGGCATGCTCCGCGCCCGCCCGTTCAGATCGGCGATCAGGGCGTCCGGCAGACCGTTCAGGTAGATCGATTTCCAGTAGGCGTAGATCGCCTCGTAGGCGCCGCCCTCGGCGAAGAAGGGATCGAAGGCCTGTTGCCAGGCGGTGTAGGGGCCGCGCCCTGACAGGTCGAGCACCGGCGTGCCGATGGACCGGAGCGGGGCGAGCGCCGCCTCCCCCTCGTCGGCCGGCCCGGCATACATGGCGGCGTAAAGGAACACGCGGGCGCTGCGGATCTCGGGTGGGAAGCCCTCCATGTCCGGCACCGTCCAGAAGAAGGCGAGCGAACTGATCTCGTCCGGCGCGCTCTCGACGATGTCGCGCCAGGCGGCCATGACGCGCGGCGCCTCGTCGACGGGGAAGAACTGTGCGGCGAAGGCGACCTCGGGGCCGAGCGCGTGCAGGCGGAACTCGAACGTCGTCACCACGCCGAAATTGCCGCCGCCGCCCTTCAGCGCCCAGAAGAGGTCGGGGTTCTCGGTCTCGCTCGCCGTGAGCACCGCGCCCTCCGCGGTGACGACCTCGGCCGAAAGCAGGTTGTCCACCGACAGGCCGAACTTGCGCCGCAGGTTGCCCATGCCCCCGCCGAGCGCTAGGCCGCCGATCCCGGTCTTGGAAACATTTCCGGTGGGTGTGACGCGGTCGAAGACCTGTGTCTCGCGGTCGATGTCGGCGAGCGTCGCGCCGCCCTGGACGTGGACGCTGGAGCGGTCAGGGCTCACACGCACCGCCCGCATCCGCCGCAGGTCGATCACCATCCCGCCGTCGCAGACCGCGCTGCCCGAGACCTGATGACCGCCGCCGCGTACCGCCACCAGAAGCTCGTGCTCCTGCGCGAAGCGCACCGCCGCAACGACGTCGGCGAGCCCCTGGCACTGCACGATCAGGCCGGGGCGCCGGTCGATCAGCGCGTTCCAGACCCGCCGCGCGGCGTCGTAGCCAGGCTCGTCCGGCAGGATCGCCTCGCCGGCCAGCTGCGCGCGAAAGGCGGCGAGGTCGTCGCCCGTCAGCGCGACGGGGCGGTTATCGAGCGAGACGAGATCGAACATGGCAGGACCCTCCAGAGCTGTCCGGGGTATCGTGCGCGTCAAATCTCTGGCCGGGAAGTGGCGGAAAGTGCAGGATGAGGGCAAAAGCACCACGGGAAGCGTTTTATGACCGACCGGCCGCCCGAGGCGCCGCGGGCCTCTCTGAATGTCGCGATGATTACCGTGCCGCCGAACTCCGCCTCGGGGCTGTTCGGGATGCGGGACGTGCTCAACTCCGTCGGGCTCGGGTGGGAGACCTACGTCACCGGCGGCGCCGCGCGGCCGGCCTTTAACGTCTACACCGTTGCCGCCCGCCCGGAGCCTTTCGTCTGCGGCAGCGGGGCGCGGATAGACCCGGACCACGCCGTGGACGACGCCCCGCCACCGGACATCGTGATCGCCTCGGGCATGTTCGCCTCGGCCACCGAGCGCATCACTGGCGTCGCGCCCGAGATCGTAGAGTGGATCGCGGCGCAGCATGCGGCGGGCGCGACCGTGGCCTCCTCCTGCACCGGGGCGATACTTCTGGCCGAAGCGGGGCTTCTGGACGGGATCGAGGCCACGACCCACTGGGCGTTCTACGATCTGTTCCGGACCTTGTATCCCGACGTGCATCTGCGGCTGGAGAAGAACCTGTGCTGTGCGCCGCCGGACCACCGGATCGTCACCTCCGGCGGGACCACGATGTGGCAGGAGCTGGCGCTCTATCTGATCGCGCGGCATGTGAGCGTGGAGCAGGCGACCCGTACGTCGAAATTCTGGCTCCTGCCGAATTACGGCCGGCTGCAGGCGCCCTATGTGGCGATGCCCCAGGGCATTCCCCATCACGACCGGGCTATCGCCGAGGCGCAGGCCTGGATCGCCGCGCACTACGCGACGCCCGATCCGGTCGGTCGCATGGTCGAGATCTCCGGGTTGACGAAATCGACGTTCCGGCGGCGGTTCCAGGCCGCCACGGGCTTTCAGCCCAAGGATTACGTCCAGATCGTTCGCATCGAGGAGGCCAAGCAGCTGCTCGAGACCACCGACGCCGGCGTAGCCGAGGTTGCTGAGCAAGTCGGCTACGAAGACCAATCCTCGTTCAGCAAGTTGTTCCGCCGCCGGACCGGTCTCAGCCCCTCCGAGCACAAGCTGAAGTTCGGTCGAGAGCGTTTTCAGAGATACCTTGAGGGGTAAGGAAAGTGTGCGGCGCCAGCGATGCTCCGTGTGGATTTCGTGACCGAAGGTCCTTCCCGCCGTTGCGGCTGTCGCCAGGCATCACAACTCGAGCGTGTATTGCGCTTTGCCAGATTTGTCTCGTTTTTGGCATACCGCACAGAAGCCGACATTCGCCGCGCTACAGAAAATAGGTAGATTGGGCTCGGAGCGGACATTATCCGAGACCCGACCAGAGACATAGCGAAGCTCGATGTTCAACGGGATGCGGGTCGGGGGCCTGCATCCCGGACTGCCCCGTGACTGCGTCAGCCGTCCAGCCCCTTGGGAGCGGTTTTCGCCGGCCGCCCCGTGGGGCGGAGCTCTACAGCCGAGCCCATGGGGCTACGGACTCAGCTTCTTGGAATTGAGACGCCCGCGCAGATGCCGGCGAGGGCATACTCGTTTGTCCGCTATACGGACACAGCTGTCAGACGAGGTCGGTCCGGAATCCTCCGTGCTCCAGGCTGGCCCTCAATCCGAGAACCGCTCAAGGAGTTCCGCCACATCGCGTTTGTGCTGCTGCGCGCGGTCAAGAAGCCAAGCGACGAAGGCGGCGTGCGTGATGGACATCGCAGCGTCCCGATGCTTCAGTAGCCGATATTGGTACTCCGTCTCATAACGTCGGGATGTGCCGAAGGGCATCGTGAGTCTTCCATCGGCGAGTGCATGGAAAGACTCCACCAGCCCCGCCATCACCAATCCTTCCCCCGCAATCGCGGATTGTAGCCCCGAGCCTGCTTTGGAGAACCGAATGCCTTGGGACAGGTGCGCGGGATCGATACCGAAGGCTCGGCCCCATCCATCGAAGCCAACCCAGCCGGGATCGCTTGTCCGGTTGAGGACGTGGATCAGAGGAATGCTGCTCAAATCCGGCATGACATGGCTGGGGGCAAGCTGATGGCGGGATGCAAACTCCGGCGAACAGACTGGCTGGACGGAGTCTCCGAAGAGCAGTGTTTCCTCGAAGGGATCGCCCAGGGGCTGGCCGTAGCGGATCGCGAAGTCGAAGTTCTCCGAAGAGAGGTCATAATCCCGGTTCGACGCATCGAGCCGAATATCGGCCTTTGGGTGCATTGCCGCGAACTTGGAAACCACCAGCCCGAACCAGTTCTCGGCGAAGGATTCCGGCATGGTCACCGAGACACGGTTCGATGATGTTCCGGGTTGCATCTCGTCAAGCACGCCAGCGAGCGTAGCGAAGCCCAA
The DNA here is from genome assembly GCF_900116765.1 of Jannaschia seohaensis. Classification (GTDB taxonomy): domain Bacteria; phylum Pseudomonadota; class Alphaproteobacteria; order Rhodobacterales; family Rhodobacteraceae; genus Jannaschia; species Jannaschia seohaensis. The sequence goes on from NZ_UETC01000026.1 coordinate 7,299, forward strand.
AGTCAGGGCCGGCTGCATCTTTCGGGCCTCGGCGGTGGGGGTTGCTCCGGAGGGCGAACGCTCAAAGAGCTTTCGGCCGATATAGTCTTCGAGCGTTTGGATACGCTGCCCGACCGCCGCCGGGGTGACTCCCAGTTCCTTCGCGGCTGTGGTGAAGCTTCCTTTTCTGAGCGTCGCTTCGAGTGCCCTCAGCGCATTGAGATGCGTTATTTTCATGGGCTCCCATGCCTAAAGAATTTCTTTAATGCCGCCAAGAAATTTCTGCCGTGCAAGCGCATGAGCCCCGTAGGATGGTTGTGGCAGCCTGATCGGGGGAGCGAATATGTTCACGCTTTACTGGGAATACATGGCGGGCTCGATCGTCGCGCAGGCGACGTTGGAGGCGCTCGATGCCGATTATCGGATGCAGTACGTGGATATGGGGGCCGGGGAGCACATCTCGGCTGACTTCCTGCATCTGAACCCGGCAGGCCGGATACCTGCCCTGGGTCTGCCCGATGGCACCACGATTGGCGAGACGGGCGCCATCGTTACCTTGCTGGGCGAGTTGCACCCCACCAATCCGATAACGCCTCAGCCGGGAGAGCCGGATCGCGGCGCGTTCCTATTTTGGCTGAACGTCATGACGACCGCAGGGTATCTTACGGCGACCCGTGTCGGGCACCCCGAACGCTTCGCGCGCGATGACAGCGCCATTGCCCAGGTCAAGGCGCAGGCCGACAATGATTATGCAGCCTTCTTCGGCCTCATGGACAAGGCCATAGCCGGTGATGTCTTTTTCCTTGATCGGGGCCTGACGGCGCTCGACTTCTACGTGACGATGCTCAGCGAATGGGTGGGTGGCCGAGAGGTTCTACTCAAGGATTTGCCGCGCCTTCATCACCTCTGTGCTGCTGTCCACGAAACGCCAGAGTACCGGGCTGCACTTTCAACGCACAAGTTACCGACCCTCGACGCAACCGGATAGATCGCGGGTGCAAGTGAAATTCAAAGTTCCACAGGATCGGGAGAAGAAAGATGAAGAAATTCGTGATCGAACGGGAAATCGCGGGTGTCGGAGACATGAACGACGAGGAGATCAGCGGGGCGGCCAAGACCTCGAACGACGCGCTCGTCCAACTCGCGCCAAAGGTCCAGTGGATCCACTCTTACGTCACCGGGTCCAAGACCTTCTGCATCTACCTGGCCGAGAGCGAGGCAGCGATCCGGCAGCATGCCGAGCTTTCGGGGTTCCCGGCCCACGTCATCACCGAGGTCGAGCGTATCATCGACCCGACGACCGCGGAGCGGCCCTACTAGAAAAGGAGGCCTATCCGCGCGAACAGGAGCGGCGCCACATCTCGTCCTTTTATTGGAAACCCAACTGAGTGAAAACTGCGCCGCGCTCTGCTGATTGGAGCGTTAAGGTCTCGAAACGGACAGTGTCCGAGACCCGAGCGGAGACATAGCGAGACTCCACTTTCAACGGGATGCGGTTAGGGGCCGGCATCCCGGACCGCCCTATCACGGCGTCAGCCGTCCAGCCCCTCGGGCGTGGTCCAACCCGGTGGTGGGGGGCGGCGCTCGGTGGGCGGCAGGGCGACGCGAAAGCCCGCGCTTGCGCCGCGCATGGTCATCCGGCGCGCGTCGATGCGCCAGCCTTCCGCCGTTTCGATCAGCCGGTCGTCATAAACTCCGTAGACCTCGGCCGGGCTGCCGTCCTGCGCCTCGTGCCAGGCCCAGACCGCGCTCTCGGCGCGCGCGCGGCCCGGCGCGTCGAACCAGACGCGGATATTCGACAGATGATGCGCCGTGCGCCGCCAGCGCCACATCCGTGCGAGTGACGACCTCAACGCGTCGCGCCCCTCGGCCCTGAGCCGCGGATCGTCCCCGTAGACCACCCGGCAGTCCGGGGTGAACAGTGCCGCTAGCGCCTCCAGATCCATGGAGTCGAGGAAACGGCAATAGTCCACCAGCACATCCGCGATCGCCTGCCGGTCGAGCGCCTGGGCGATCCGGGCCGCTGTCGGCTCCGCGGTCACTCCGGGACCGGCATGGCGACCAGATCGGTGTCCTCGGGCCGGGCGCCCGCCCCTGTCAGAAGGGCGTGTGCCTGCCCGCGGTGATGCGTCTGATGGTTGAAGAAATGCATCACGCAGAGCGCCGCCGGGCGGGTGACGTCCCTCTGCCTGAGTCCGGAGAACCACGTCAGATCGCCCGCGAGCCAGGCCGCGTCGACCCGCCCGGCCCAGTCGCGGATGCGCGCGTCGGCCTCCGCCCGCGCCTCCGCGAGCCGGTCCCAGTCGTCGATCATGCCGGGGCTGTCGGGCAGGGCGACCGGCGGCGGCGTCCAGCCATCGAAGCGGCTCATCCAGAACGTGTCGCCCCAGAGCAGGTGGCAGAGCGTGCCGTGGATCGACCCGAAGAACGCGCCCCGGTCGGCATGGCGCGCTTCGTCGTCGAGGCTGCCCGCCGCGGCGTAGAGGCTGGCATTCTGCCACGCATTATAGCGCGCCATGGTGGCGACATAGGCGGGGTCGATCATCTGCGGACCTGTTGTCTGGTGGGCGGGCTACGGTCACACATCGGCGATCTGCCGACGCGCAAAGATGTCGTCCGTGCCGGTCCAGAGCACCTGCGCCGGCTCCGGAAAGGGGTTCGCCCAGGCATGGGGGCGCTCGGAGGTGTAGTGCACGCTGTCGCCCTGTCCCAGGTCGAACTCCGCGCCGTCGAGCGTCAGGCGCATCCGGCCGGCGAGGACGAAGACCTGCTCCTCGCCGTCATGCATCACCGTCTCGGAGGCATAGCCGGGCGCGGCGGTGAGGACGTAGCTCGACAGCTCCGCGCCCGGGAACTGCGCGCTCACCCGTTCATATCCGAGAAGGTCCGAGCCGAGGAAGAACCGGGGCCGTGTCTCGGCCCGGGTCATGCAGTCCACGGGACCGGGGCGGGAGACGAGTTCGTCGAGCCCGGTGCCGATCGCGCGGGCGATCCGGTCGAGCGTGGTCAGCGTCGGCACCGCCTTGTCGCGCTCGATCAGGCTCAGATAGCCGGGCGAGATCCGCGCCACGTCCGCCACCGCCTGGAGCGTCATACGCTCTTTTTGGCGGCGCGTCCGGATCCGGCGGCCCATCCTCGGGCCCGCCGGCTCGGCCTCCGCGGCGGCTTCGGTCGCCCGTTTGGTGTTTTCCGTCATCTGGGGCCGATCCCTCTGGCGTCTGCGCTCACCCTACTCGATGACGATCAGGTCCTGGAACCCCGAGGTCAGCGCCTCGCCTCCACCGGGGCGGGCGACGATGCAATCCTCGACCCGGGCGGAGACGTCGCCGTCCTGGAAGATCGAGGGTTCGATGGTGAAGATCATTCCTTCGCGCACCGGCGTCGCGTCGCCCTTCGTCAGGAACGGCGGCTCGTGCACGTCCCAGCCGATGCCGTGGCCCAGCCGGTGACGGAAGGCGTGTCCGTAGCCCGCGTCCTCCAGCACGTCGCGCGCGGCCTTGTCCACCTCCTCGCAGGTCACCGCCCCGGCCTTCAGCGCCGCGATCCCCGCTGCCTGGCTCTCCATGATGAGGCGATGGACCTTGAGCTGCTCGTCCGAGGGCGCGCCCATGCAGGCCGTGCGGCCGAAATCGTAGCACATGCCGTCGAGTACCGCGCCAAAGTCGAAGAGCACGCTCGTGGGCGGCTCGAGCTTGCGCGGCCAGGATTTCAGCTTGTTGCCGAATTCCAGCGAGATGTCCGGGCCGGTGTTGTACATCGACGTCGTGAAGGACGGCCCGAGCGAACCATGCGCCTTCATCTGGTGGTCGAGCTCCGAGAGCACGTCGAGCTCGGTCATGCCGATCTTCATTTGTTTTATGGTGGCCGCGAAGGCGGCTTCGGTGATCCGTCCGGCCTCGCGCAGCTTCGCAATCTCATCGGCGTCCTTGATGACGCGGATGGGGCGCAGCAGGGCGGTGCCGGAGGCGAAGGCCGTGTCGGGGCGCAAGGCTTGCAACTCGATCAGCGTCTCGGCCTCGGCGTTGTCGCTGACCGCGATGCGCGGGGCGTCGCCGATGCCCAGCTCGTCGAGGATGCCCGAGACGAGCGTCGCCGGATCGTCCCAGTCGCCCAGAACCCGAACGTCGAAGGCGTCGAGCCCTCCGGGATTGCCGAACTCGGCCGTCATACGCGGCACCGTCAGGATCGGCGCCTTGCCGGGCGCGATCCAGGCGCCCTCCAGCCACATGCCCGGATGCAGGTTGCGCCCGTAATTGGGAATGTCCCGGTGGATGCCGGTCAGGTAGTCGAGATCCGTGCCCATGGGAAAGAACACGAGGTCGGCCTGGTCGGTCAGGCTGTCCTGAAACCGGGTCAGGCGGTCGGCGTAGCTGGCCATGCGGGGGGCTCCTCTGCGGTGGCGATGTCTTCGGCGAAATGGCAGGCGACGGTGCGCCCCTCCATCTCGCGCGTCTCGGGCCGCTCCACGCGGCAGACGTCCCGCGCGAAGGGGCAGCGCGGGTGGAAATGACAGCCGGTCGGCGGGTCGATGGGGGAGGGGATGTCGCCCGCGATGGGCGCATAGGTCACGCGGCGGCGGTCGAGGCGCGGCACGCCCGCGATCAGCGCGCGGGTATAGGGGTGCAGGGGCCGGGCGAAGACGTCTTCCGCCGGCCCCATCTCGACCACGCGGCCGAGATACATGACCAGCACCGTGTCCGCGATATGCTCCACCACGCCCAGATCGTGCGAAATGAACACGTAAGTCAGCCCGAACTCGTCGCGCAGGTCCATGAAGAGGTTGATGATCTGCGCCTGCACCGAGACGTCGAGCGCGCTCACCGCCTCGTCTGCGACCAGTATCTCGGGTTCGACCGCGAGCGCGCGCGCGATGCCGATGCGTTGCCGCTGGCCGCCGGAGAACTGATGGGCGAAGCGGTCGCGCACCGAGGGGTCGATGCCGCAGCGCTCCATCAGGCGCTCGATATAGGTCTCCAGCTCGGAGGGGGCGACGACGCGATGGACGCGCGGCGCTTCGCCCACCAGCTCGCGCACCCGCTTGCGCGGGTTCAGCGACGAGAACGGGTCCTGGAACACCATCTGCATCGGCAGGGCGCGGCTGCTCTTTCCGCCGAGGTCGAGCGTGATCTCGCCTTCGCTGGGCGGCAGCAGTCCGGCGATCATCCGGCCGAGGGTGGACTTGCCGCAGCCCGACTCGCCCACGATCCCCAGGGCCTTGCCGCGCTCCAGCGTGAAGGACACGTTGTCCACGGCCGTCACGATCGGGCGCCGCCGGATCAGCCCCAGCCGCACCAGCGCCCGCGCCACGATGTCGCCGCCATCGCCGAAGCGCCTGGTGACGCCCTTCACGGTCAGGATCGGATCGCTCATGACGGCACCGGGATCAAGGGGTGGCAGCAGCGGACATGCCGCCCGCCCAGCCCGCCCAGCGCGCGCAGCGCCTGCGGCGCGGCGCAGGCCTCGGTGGCGAAACCGCAGCGGGGGCGGAAGGCGCAGCCTTCGGGCAGGTCGGTGAGCGCCGGCATCCGCCCCGGGATCTGGCGCAGCCGCTGGCCGCGCTGCGCCCGCGACGGCACGCTGTCGATCAGGCCGCTTGTGTAGGGATGCGCGGGTGTGTCGAGCACGTCGTCGATGGCGCCATCCTCGACGATGCGGCCCGCATACATCACCAGAATGCGCTCCGCGAGGCCCGCCACGACGGCGAGGTCGTGGGTGATCCAGATCAGCGCCGTGCCCCGCTCCCGGCAGAGCTTCTGCACAAGCGCGAGGATCTGGCCCTGGATGGTCACGTCGAGCGCGGTGGTCGGCTCGTCCATGATGACGAGATCCGGCCGGTGCAGCAGCGCGATGGCCACGGCGACGCGCTGTCGCATCCCGCCCGAAAGCTGATGGGGGAAGGCGTTCAGGCGGTCTTCGGGCGCGGGGATGCCCACTTCCTCCAGCGCCGCGACGGAGCGCGCCCGGCACTCCCGCTCGCTGATGCGCAGATGCGCCCGGAGCGCGTCGCCCATCTGCACGCCGATCCGCAGGACCGGGTTCAGCGTCATCATCGGATCCTGGAAGACCATGGCGATCTTCGCGCCCCGAAGGCGGCGCATGGCGGCATGGGGCAGCCCGGTGATTTCCTCGCCGTGCAGGCGGATGCTGCCGGACATGACCCGGCCCGGCGGGCTCAGGAGACCATTGATCGACAGGCCCGTGATCGACTTTCCGGACCCGGATTCGCCGACGAGTCCCAGGATCTCGCCCCGCCGCAGCTGGAAGGAGACGTCGCGCAAGGCCTTCACCTCGCCCGAGGGCAAGAGGAAGGACGTGTTGAGGTTCTCCACCTCCAGGACCACCGGCGCGCTCATAGGTGCGGATTCAGCGTGTCGCGCAGGCGGTCGCCCAGCACGTTGGCACTGACGATGATGGCCAGCAGGACCAGCCCCGGCAGCACGCTGATCCAGTAGCGCCCCGATTGCAGATAATCGAAGCCGTTGGCGATCAGCAGCCCCAGCGAGGGCCGCGTCGGCGGCAGGCCGAGGCCGAGGAAGCTCAGCGTCGCTTCGAGCGAGATGGCGGCGGCCATCTGCATCGTCGCCACCACCAGCATCGTCGGCAGACAGTTGGGCAGGATATGGCCGAAGAGGATGCGCAGCGCGCCCAGCCGCAGACCGCGGGCGGCGTCGACATATTCCCGCGCGCTCTCGACCAGCGCGACGCCGCGCACGGTGCGGGCGAAGTAAGCCCATTGAACCACGACGAGCGCGAAGATGATCTTGTCCACGCCGCGCCCCAGGATCACCAGCAGGATGAGGGCCACGAGGATGGTTGGGAAGCTCAGCTGAAGATCCACGATACGCATCAGCACCGTATCCACCCATCCACCGCGATAGGCGGCGACGAGGCCCACGATCGTGCCCACTGCCAGCGCGATGATCCCCGAGGCGAGCCCGACCAGAAGCGAGATGCGGATGCCGTAGATCATCGCCGAGAGCATGTCGCGGCCCTGACCGTCGGTGCCCAGGTAATAGGGCATCCCGGTCCAGCTCTCAGAGCCGGGCGGCAGCAGCGAGTCCATGATGTCGACCTGTGCCAGGTCGTAGGGGTTCTGCGGCGCGATCCAGGGTCCGATCACGGCCACGACGCAAAATGCCGAGAAGACGGCCAGGGCGGCGACGGCCGCCGGAGAGCGCAGGAAGGCGCGCCAGACGCCCGGCGGGGGCGCGGCATGGGCCATGGCGCCGCTCATCGCGCGCCTCCGAGGCGCACGCGAGGGTCGAGCACGCTGTAGAGGATGTCGGTCAACAGGTTCAGCGCCACGAACATGATGACGACGAAGATGAGGTAGGCCACGATCAGCGGCCGGTCGAGCACCGCGATGGCGTCGATCAGCATTTTGCCCACGCCGGGCCAGGAGAAGATCGACTCGACCACGACGGCGAAGGCGATCACGCCGCCGAACTCCATGCCAAGTACGGTCACGATGGGGATGAGTATGTTGCGCATCACGTGCAGCGAGAGGATCCGGCTCTCGCGGATGCCGTTGGCGCGCGCGAAGCGGATGTAGTCGGAGAAGAGCACCTCGCGCATTCCCGCCCGCGTCAGGCGGATCACCATGGCCATCATGATGAGCGAGAGCGTGAAGGCGGGCATCGCCAGGTGGTGCAGCCCGTCGAGGGTGAAGAGGCTGAGGTCCACGCCCAGGATCTCGACCGTGTCCCCCCGGCCCACGGCGGGCATCCAGCCGAGGGTGACCGAGAAGACGATGATCATGATGAGTCCGATCCAGAACACCGGCACCGAGAAGGCCAGCATCGAAAAGCCCATGATGATGCGGGAGGTCCAATGCGTGGGCCTTAGGCCCGCGGCCACGCCAAGCGGCAGGCCCACGGCCAGCGCGATGACGAGGGCGCAGACGGCCAGCTCCAGCGTCGCGGGCAGCCGTTCCCAGATCAGCGACATGGCGGGGACACCGTGGGTGAAGGAATTGCCCAGATCGCCCTGCAAGAGGTTGCCGACGAAGACCCAGTATTGCTCCCAGATTGGACGGTCGAGGCCGAGATCTGTGATGATCTTGTCGAGGCAGGGCTGGTCGCATTCCGACGAGGCGAAGATGTAGACCGGGTTGCCGATCACGTTCACGCCGAAGAAGACGAGAACGGTCATCACGGCCAGCACGAGCAGGGCCTGGAGAAGCCGTTTGGCGATATACTCGGTCATGATCTGCTACTCGGCCTCTTGGGGCCGGGGCGGCGCGGGGCCGCCCCGGCGTCAGGGGGTCAGTCGACCCGGCGGACATCCATGGCGCGGGTGCGCTCGTTGGTGCGCGGCTCGTGCTCGAGGTTGGACTTCATCGCCCACTGGTTCACCTGGAAGTGGATCGGGATGTAGGCGTAGTCCTCCATCCCGATGGTGATGGCCTCCTCCAGGATCGCGCGGCGCTCGTCATTGTCGATCGTGCGCTTGGCGCGCACCGAGCGGGCGTCCACCTCGGCGTTGGAATAGCGGCCGAAATTGCCGTTCCCGCCGCCGGTCGCGGCGTTGTAGGTCTCCAGTGTGCCCGAGACGGTATAGGTCGCCTCGCCGGCCACCGTGCCCCAGCCCGTGAGCGCGATCGAGAATTCCGGCACGTCGAAGCCGGGCATCGACAGCTCGTCCCCGCGGATCAGGCGCGAGAAGAACACGTTGCGCGGCATCGCGTCGACCTCGGTGGGCAGGCCCACGCGGCTCCACATCTGCGCGACCGCTTCGAGGATGCGCTGGTCGTTGATGTAACGGTCGTTGGGCCCGTGCAGCGTGATGTTGAAGCCGTCGCCATAGCCCGCCTCGGCCAGCAGCGCCTGGGCCTGCTCGGGGTCGTAGGGATCGGCTTCGAGCTCCTCGACATAGCCGAAGAAGCCCGGCGGCACGATGTTCTTCGCGGGCAGCGATGCGCCACCCATGATCCGGTCGCGGATCGCTTCACGGTTGATGGCGAGCGAAAGCGCCTTGCGTACGCGCCAGTCGCGCAGCGGGTTCGGCATCATTGGCGCGCCGTCTACGTCGGTGATGAACGGCTCGACATGCTTGTTGCCGGGGATGATGTAGATCAACCGGTCGGCCGGGATCGTCGAGACAGTAAAATCCGGGTTTTCGACGATCTGCGGGATGTCGATTGTCGGCGGGTAGTCGATCATGTCCACGTCGCCGTTCAGGAGCGCCGCGAGGTGGGCGGAATCCTGGCCCACGGGGCGGAATACGACCTGGTCCCAATGCGGCTCCCCGCCCCAGTAGTCGTTGAAGGCCTTCACGGTGATCTGGCTGCCCGGGGAGTATTCCTCGAACATGTAGGGCCCGGTGCCGATGGCGGCCGCGCCGGTGTTGAAGTCGACCGACGGCTCCGCACCGCTCGCTGCGTGCTCGGCGATGATCGGCAGCATGGCGAGGTCTTCGGCCATGGTCGGATAGGGGCCGTCCGTGGTGATGTGGACGGTGTAGTCGTCCACCTTCATCCACTGCTTGCCGCCCTTCTCGAGCTGGAAGGCGGGGGAGGCCGGCGCCCCCGACACGCCGGCGCGGAGGCGGTCGTAGGTGAAGATCACGTCATCGGCGGTGAAGTCCTCGCCGTCATGCCACTTCACGCCCTCGCGCAGCTTGAACTCCCAGGTGGTCTCGTCGATCGGTTCCCAGGACACGGCGAGGCCGGGGATCGGCTGCGAGGTGGGCGAGAGGCCCACGAGACGCTCGAAGATGTGTTCCTGGACCTGTGTGTCGCCCGAAAGCTGGGTCCAGTGCGGATCCATGCTGGCGGCTTCCGAGCGCACGCCGATGGTCAGCACATCCTGCGCCACCGCCACGGCCGGGCCGGTGACCACAAGCCCCCCGGCAAGAAGCCACGACATCTGGTATCTCATGACAAAACCTCCTTGTTTCCGTGGGTTACATTTCTCACGGGCGAGGGCCCACCGAAGCCGCCGGTCCCAGTTTTAATCTTAGTAAAAATTTTTTACTGACGCCGATCGCGCTCTGTCCATCTTTTTTTGATCGCTGCGGCGGTGAGGCGCCGCGCGTCCGGGTTGGATGATTTGTGCGTTATGTTGACATTTGTTCGGAAAGCGCGCGTTTTCAGGCCCGTCAGCCATGCGAGAGACAGCCGTGCCAAAACTTGCCATCCAGCAGACGACACGCCGCCGGAAACAGCCCAGGCGCGTCTCCCGAGGCCAAGGCCGCGGCGAATCACCTCCTCACATTCCGGATCACGAGGTAAGCCGATGACCGAACGACCCGCGCTGTTCTCGCCCTTCTCCCTGCGCGGCGTGACCTTCCCGAACCGCGTCGTCCTGGCGCCCATGTGCCAGTACCAGGCCGAGGACGGCCGGCCGACCGATTGGCATGTCGCGCATCATGGCCGCTACGCCTCGTCCGGCCTCGGCGGGGCGATTGCCGAGGCCACGGGCGTCAGCCCGGAGGGGCGCATCAGCCCCGGCTGCACCGGCATCTGGCGCGATGACCACGTCGCCGCCTGGCAGCGGGTGACGCGGCTCTACCGGGCTCAGGGCATCCCCAGCTTCCTCCAGATCAACCATGCGGGCCCCAAGGCCGCCACCATGCGCCCCTGGGATGGCGGCGGACCGTTGGTGGAGGGCTCCGATGAGCCGCCCTGGCAGACTGTCGCGCCCTCCGCCGTGCCGGCGCGGGACGGCTGGCGCGTGCCGCGCGCCCTGGAGGTTGACGAGATGCCCGGCATCGCCGCCGCCTTCGCGGAGGGCGCGCGCCGGGCGCTCGCGGCGGGCTTCGACGGGGTCGAGATCCACGGCGCTCATGGCTACCTTCTGCACAGCTTCATGTCGCCCTGGTCCAACCGCCGCAGCGACGCCTATGGCGGCGATCTGGCCGGGCGGATGCGCCTGCCGCTGGAGGTGGCCCGCGCCGTGCGCGAAGCGGTGCCGGCGGGCACTCCGGTGCTCTACCGCGCCTCCTGCGTGGACGGGGAGGGCGGCAGCCTGACGCTCGACGACAGCGTGGCGCTGGCGCGGGAGTTGCGTGCCCTCGGCGTGGATCTCATGGACTGCTCCGGCGGCGGCATCCCGAGCGGCCAGCGGCTCGCAGCACAGAAGCCCGAGCCGGGCTTCCAGGTGCCATATGCGGAGCGCATCCGGCACGAAACCGGGTTGCCGACGATAGCCGTGGGCATGATCACCGACCCGATCCATGCCAATTCCGTCATCGCCGAGGGCCGGGCAGATCTGGTGAGCATGGCTCGGCAGTTCCTGCGCGAACCGATGTGGCTCCTGCGCGCCGCGCAGGAGCTGGGGCTCGAACATCCCAGCGCGGTGATGCCGCAACTCTACGCCTTCTACCTCCGGATCTCGGCGTGAGGTCCGGGACCGGCGCCTGCCCCTAAGGGGCGCCGATGATGTCCGCACCGGCTGACGGCGAAGGACGGACGGCTCCTGGCCCGCAGCCTGAACGCGCCTGACGGCCCCCATTCGCGGAGGCGGGCCCCTCGCCTCCAAGGCCTCTCCTTCTCCCTTGTCCAAATATCCCGGGGGCTCCGGGGGCTGGCCCCCGGTCCCGTCCTAAAAGACAGGCGAGACCGTTGGAGGTCTGAGCAGGCGCTCTAGGCGGCTCCGAGTTCCGACAGCAATTCCTCGGTGTTGACCTGCCGACAATATCCCGCGATGGCCCGCAGGGACGCATTTTGTCGCGCCTCGGTGAAGGTCGCGCAGGCATCGGTGACCTGAGTCACGAGATAGCCGAGGTCGCAGGCATCGCGGATCGCGCTTTCGACGCATTGGTCGGTCAGGACGCCGGAGACGATGAGTTGCTGCACCCCAAGGTTGCGCAGCACGTAGTCGATATGGGTCGATACGAAGACGCTGGACGAGGATTTGGCCAGGACGATCTCGTCGTCGCCTGGCGCGATCTCGTCCACGACCCGCCCGTCCCACGAGCCCTTGGGCACATTGAATCCGGTGATCTTGTAGTCGAGGCTCCGATCGCGCCCGTCCTTCGTCAGGCTCTCGATGGTCGTATACATCACCTCGATCCCCGCGTCGCGGGCGGCCGACTGAATCGCCTGCATCCGAGGAAGCACATCCTCGCGCATCTGGCGGAGGAACGGCTCCATCTTCTCGTCGCGCTCCGCCGGGTCCATGGTCGTCCATTCGGCGCCGTCCCGGTGGCAGGAGAAGTTCTGCACGTCGATGAACAGGAGCGCGGCCCGATCGGGCACGATCGGGATCTCCCGCGAGGTCGTGGAAAGGAAAGGGCGCGTCATGTCAGCTCCAGATCGAGGATCGCCTGCGACAAGAGATCGGCGAAAAGCAGGATCCCGGCAGCGTCCCGGACGAAGTCGTTGCGGACCTCGATCAGAACATGCGGCAGGCCGCGCCGCTCGGCGTGCATCGGGATCGTGAAATCGGACTCATCCTCGATCTCGTAGGGCGCGTTGATGCCCAGCGGCAGGGCGGCCGCGTGGTCAGAGAGGCGCGCGGCCAAGCCCTCGGCCAGAGGATTGCCTTGCCGCCAGAGTAGCCCCACCGGCCAGGGCCTGTCCTCGGGGTCGGCGCGCCGGCGCGGATCGTAGGTGTGGACCGCGACCAGAGCCTTGGCGCCATTGTCACAGCCGGCCGCGACCGCGTCGTGGAATGGGCGGTGGATCTCGTCCCAACGCTGTTGGCGGCTGATCCCGTCGAGCCCGGCATTCGCCGGAACCTCCGTTCCGTCCGCCGTCTCGGGGACGAGATCGCTCGCGTCCCAGGGCCGGTTCACGTCGATGACGAGGCGGCTGTAGCGCTGGGCGACGAGCGTGGCCGGAAGACGTGCCGCCATCGCGCGGGCGAGGTCGAGGGCGCCGATATCCCAACCGATATGCCGGTCGATCTCGCCGGCCGGCAGCCCCATGTCCGACAGCCGTTCGGGCACGCCACGTCCCGCATGCTCGACCGTCAGCAGGAGTGGGGCCCGGCCGCCCGATATCTCCACCGGGGACGGGTCGCGGGGGCCGAGCAGGCCGGACGGAGATGAATCGCGTTGCATTGCCGAACACTTGTTCACAACATGCCCGCAGACGGCAAGGAGGCGGTGACGATGGGCGCAGATATGACGTTGGCCTGCACGAGCGATTTCTCGGGTCTCGTCCGTGGCAAGGGGTTCCGCACCGCAGATCTGGGCAAAAGGATCGAGAGCGGCGTCGGCTGGACGCCGACCAATGTCCAGATCACCTGTTTCGACACGATCTCGGACAGCCCCTACGGCGCGCTCGGCGATCTCGTGCTGAAGCCGGATCCCGGCTGTCACGTCGACGCCGATCTGCCGGGGGATGCCGGGCTGTCGTTCCTTCTCGGCGATATCCGGACCCTCGACGGCGCGGCGTGGGAATGCTGCACGCGGAGCATTTTGAAACGGGCGCTCGACGGGTTCGAGAAGACATCGGGTCTCGAGATCCGGGCCAGTTTCGAGCATGAATTCATGCTGCCCGGCGGACGCGAGACCCGCGGCTTCACGCTCGCGGGCTTCGCCGCGCGGCAGGACTTCGCCTCGGCGCTCCTGCGCGCGCTCGACGGCGCTGACATTCAGCCCGATGGGTTCTTCCGCGAATACGGGCCGGACCAGATGGAGATCACCCTGCCGCCGAAGCCCGCGCTCCGCGCCGCGGACGAAGCCGTCATCCTGCGCGAACTGACCCGGGCGGCGGCATCGGCGATGGGCGATCGGGCGACCTTCACGCCGCTTGTCTCGCCGGACGTGGTGGGCAATGGCGTGCATATCCACCTCAGTCTCTGGCGTCCCGATGGGAGCCCCGCCATGTGGTCGCCCGAGGGGCAGGACGGCCTGTCGGACCCGGCGTCGGCCTTCGTGGCCGGCATGCTGCGCCACATGCCCGCGGCCGTGGCGCTCACGGCGCCGAGCGTCCTGTCCTACCGCCGCCTCGTGCCCCACCGGTGGAGCGCGGCGTTCAACAATCTCGGTCGGCAGGACCGCGAGGCGGGGGTTCGGATCTGCCCGCTGACGGCGCGCGATGCCGCGACGCGGGCCCGCCAGTTCAACGTCGAGTACCGGGCGGCGGATGCCGCGGCCAGCCCGCACCTAGCGCTGGCGGCGCTGGTGGTGGCTGGGACGCTGGGCCTGCGCGATGGCCTGTCGTCCCCGCCCGCGACCACCGAAGACCTGAGTGTCCTGTCCGCGGACGCGCTCACGAAACGCGGAATCGTTCGCCTTCCGACCGACCTCGAAGCCGCGCTGGACGCCTTCGCGCGCGACGAAGCCTTCCGGTCGGGCTTTCCCGAGCGCATGCCGGATATCTACATCGCCCATAAGCGGGGAGAGATCGCCCATGTATCGGGCATGAGCGAGGAAGAGTGTTTCGCCGCCTATGCCTCGACGTATTGACTCACGTCGCTCATCGGCAAGAATGCGGTATGCGAATTTTTGTTCGCATTCAGAACAGGGAGATCTCGCAATGAACCAGGAACGGCTTCTTCGCTCCATGGCGGCCCGCAACCCGCTTCGGACGCCGATGCAGCATTCGGCGTCGCGGCGGAAATTCATGGCCGGCATCGCGGCCGGCATCGCAGCGGCGGGCCTGCCGCGCAGCGCCGCCGCCCAGTCGCGCCCCCTGTCGCTCCTGACCTGGGACGCCTATGCGGACCCCAATCTCCTCGATCTCTGGCGGTCGACCACCGGCGTGGACGTGCGCTACGAGATCCACATCTCGGACCCGACCTCGGTGAACCGGCTGCGTGCGGGCGAGACGGATGTCTGGGACTTCATCAACGTCAACAACCCCTGGGCGCGGAACGTCATGTATCCGGCCAACCTGATCCGCCCGCTGCCGCGGGAGCGGTTCGACCCGCTCTATGCCCAGATGAAGGAGAAGTTCCACCTTCCCTATAAATGGGCCCTGTCCGAGGACGGAGAGGACCTGCTCGGCATCGTCCAGCGCTACGAGACGTTCGACTTCGTGGTGAACCCGAATGTCATCTCGCCGCAATTGGCCAAGGACGAGGGCTGGGATCTCTTCAACAACCCCGATTTCGCCGGGCGCTACGGCATCCTCGCCTATGAGGACTGGAACGTCATGGACATCTGCATGGGCGCCGGGATCCATCCCTACAAGGAGAAGACCGAGGCCGACTTCGCGGCCTTCGAGGAAACCGCCAATCGCTGGATCCAGAACGCGGCCTTCATCACCACGGACTTCGTGCAGCTCAACCTCGGCATCCTGAACGGCGAGATCGACCTCTACTTCACGGGCGGCACCTACACGACCGCCGCCGCTCGCCTCGAAGGGGTGACGGAACTCTACGCGATCACGCCCAATAGCGGCCCGGCCGACGGCAAAGGGGGCATCAACTGGATCGAGATGAACTCGGCGGTGAACAACCCCGATTTCCTCGACGCCACCTATGACTGGCTCGAATTCATCACGACGCCCGACGCCGCCGAGATGGTGGCCCGCGGCAACGGCAACCTGCAGCCCGTCAGCCAGATGGCCCAGCCCGAACTGATGAGCCGCTTCACGTCGGAGGAACTCCAGGCGATCCAGTGGGACGAGTTCGACGAGCGGATCGCCAACGCGGTCGAGTTCGATATCGTGCCCGACTACGACCGTCTCTACGACATCTACACGGCAGCGATGCGCGCCCGCGGATAGGGTCATGATGGCGGAAACTGCCACCCAATCGGGCCGGCCGGTGATCCTGTCACTGGCCGGCCTTTCCAAGAGCTTCGGCGACATGCGCGCCGTGAAGCCGGTGACGCTCGACATCCCCGAGGGGGAGTTCCTGACGATCGTCGGCCCCTCGGGGAGCGGCAAGTCGACCCTCGTGCGGCTGCTCGCGGGGCTTGAGGCACCGACCGAGGGCCGGTTGAAGCTGCGCGGCGAGGACATCACGTCAATCCCCGCGAACCGACGCCCGACGGCGATGGTGTTCCAGTCGCTCGCGCTCTTCGATCATCGGAGCGTCGGGCAGAACATCGAGTTCGCGATGAAGATGAAGGGCGTGGCGCCCGACGCGCGCAAGACGCGCGCGCTCGAACTGCTGCGCCTCGTCCGGCTGCCCGAAAGCTACTACGACCGCCCCGTCACCCAGTGTTCGGGGGGCGAGAAGCAGCGCGTGGCCCTTGCCCGCGCCTTCGCCTCCGACCCCGAGATCCTGTTCTTCGACGAGCCGCTCTCGGCGATCGACTACCGGCTGCGCAAGACGCTGGAAGTCGAACTGAAGGAACTCCACCAGCGCACCGGCCGCACCTTCGTCTACATCACCCACAGCCTCGAAGAGGCGATGGTCATGTCCGACCGGATCGCCATCATGCAGGCGGGCGAACTTGTCCAGATCGGCACGCCCGCCGAGATCTATGGCCGTCCCGCGAACCGCTTCGTGGCCAGTTTCATGGGCGAGGTGAACATCCTCGCCGTCGAGGGCGCGGCATTCCCCGATATCGGGCGGCCCATCGAGAATCCGGGTGGGGCCTATGCCGTCCTGCGCCCGGAGGACCTGCAGCCCGGGACCGGAGATATCCGCGCCGAATTCAAGGTGACGCAGCGCCTGCTGCTCGGCTCGCGCACGCATCTTCACCTCGAATCCGCGACAGGCGCCGCCTTCGTCTCGGAGATCGGAGGCACCGTCGAGGCGTTCGCCGTCGGCACGACCCATGAGTTCGGCTTCGCCCGCGACAGCGTCGTCTGGGTCGATACATGAGGGCGAGACGCTCCCCCGGCCCCTGGTTCGCGGCCCCCGTCGCGCTGTTCATGCTGGCCTGTTTCGCGGCCCCCATCTTCATCGTGACGTGGTTCAGCCTGATGCCGGCGCGCAGCTTCGACCTGACGACGGCATTCACCGCTGAGAACTACGTCACCGCCTTCACCGAAGGCTACGCCCGCCCCCTCATGTGGTCGCTGATCGGCGCGGCCATCACCACGACCGTCTGCGCCGTGCTCGCCTGGCCGAGCGCCGTGATCCTGCATCGTCACGCCGGCAACTGGGCGACCGTCGTCGCGGCGCTGATCGCGCTGCCGATCTTCATCTCGGAAAGCGTGCGTCTGTTTGGGATGTCGGTGTTCATGATGCCCAGGGGCGGCATTCTCGCAGGCACCCTCAACGCTCTCTTCGGCCTCCAGATCGGCTCGATCCTGAACACCTGGAGCGCCGCGCTGGTCGGCATGATCTATGTGCACCTGCCGTTCATGCTGTTCCCGCTACTGCTTGGGGTCAGCCTGATCCCCGCCGACAGGATCGAGGCCGCCCGCGACCTGGGCGCGAACCGGTGGCAGGTGTTCCGCGAGGTCGAACTCCCGCTCGCCGCGCCCGGCCTGACCATCGGGGCGCTTCTGACCTTCGTTCTCTGCATCGGGGCGAATGCCGAGGCCGCGATCCTGGGCGGGCGCGCCGTGACCGTCATCACCACCGCGATCGAGCAACGCTTCAGTTTCGCGCAGGATTGGCCGATGGGCGCGGCGCTGACCGTCCTCGTCATCGCCATCACGGCAGCCATCGTTCTGCCCGTGCTCGCGCGGCTCGACCTCAACCGGCTGACGCGGCGATGACCCAGGGCCATCGCCTCGCCGCTCTGCGAACGCTCTGGATCGTCGCGATCCTCGCGTTTCTCTACATTCCAATCATCTCGGTCGTGCTCGCGTCGCTCGCCAACACCCGGTACATGCGGTTCCCGCACCGGATCTGGACGGTCGATGCCTACCGGGACGCGCTCGGCTCCTTCACCACCTGGCAGCTTCACACGATCTCGCTCAGCATCGCGCTTTCGGTCGTGCTGATTTCGACGCTGCTCGGGACGCTGGGGGCGGTCGCGTTCGCGCGCTACGACTGGCGCGGCCGCGGCTGGTTCCAGCGCCTTCTGGTCCTCCCGATCTTCTTTCCGCAGCCGGTTCTCGGACTGGCGCTGCTGCTGTCCTTCACCGCCATCGGCATCTCGCCCAGCTGGAAAACCGCCGTCGTGGCGCATCTGGTCTGGATCGTACCCATCGTGACCCTGGTGATCTCGGTCAGGTTCTTCGGCTACGACGTCGCGCAGGAGGAAGCCGCCTACGACCTCGGCGCCTCCAATCTGCAGGTCTTCCGTGAAGTCACGATGCCGCAGATCTGGCCCGGCGTGTTCTCGGGCATCCTGTTCGGCTTCCTGCTGTCCTGGTCGAACCTCCCCCTGTCTGTTTTTACCTCGGGCCCGGACACGCCCCTGCCAGTCTGGCTGTTCACTCGGACCGCGACGAATTATTCACCGCTGGTCCCATCGGTCGCCGTGATCGGCACGGTCGTCTCGGCCATGATCGTGATCGGCGCGGCGCTGCTCCTCTGGGCGTCCAGCCGATTGAGGTCGCCCGCGCGGTAACTTCCCCGAGCGTCTGACTCCCATACCGCGAACAAAGACTTCGTCCCTGGCGGTCTTCCGGGAGCAGATCGTCGAATGGCAGAGAACTCGACGGAGTGCCGAGGATCTCGCGCGGGGGGCCGGCGCTCATGGAGGCGGATGTATTCGACCCAGGTCGGGACATGGTAGCTCTCGCTCCAGATGTCGGATTCTCCATGTCGCGCAGCAGCGTCCAGTTGCCGGCCCCGTCGCGGATGCGGCGGCTATCGGCCATGGGTGCGAGGAAGCGGGGCACGTCGGCCTCGTCGATTGTGAAGTCGATCATTACCATGACCGGCCCGCTGCGCGGCTGGATGTCGAGCGACAGGACCGGCTCGACGAAGGTGTTGGCCGGATCGAGACGCAGCTCGGCGCGGTCGGGCAGGGGCGAAGGCGCGCACCAGATAGCAGATCGCATATGGGCTGGAGCCTATCAGCCGCAAGCGAGTGATGCGCATTCTCAACCTGCACGGTCTGACGCTGGAGCCCTCCACGTGCCGCAAGACGGATCGCGTTCACGAAGGTCGCGATCATGGCCTCCAACCTGCGCTGGCGCTCGGGTGCCTGCGAGATCGCGTGCTGGAACGGCGAGAAGGTCCCCATCTGCGGGCGAGACAGCTTCCTCGACTGTGGGCGTCAATCGATCTTGCCCGAGCCTCGCAACGCCTTTGACCAGTGCTTGTCGAGCGCGAAGGTCCATTCGTCGGGGTGAGATTTGATAAGCCGTTCGAGTTCGTCGACCCATGACTGCGTCGTCTCGACGAGATCCGCTGTCGGGGTCACTGCGGCACCCATGTGAAGCGAGATCGTGGAGTTCGTCTGTACGACGGTTGCAGGGACGATCGGGACACTGGCCTTCCATGCAAACCGGCCTGGCCATCCCGCTATTCCAACGGGTTCACCGAAGGAGGTGGCTCGGACGAGATCGCGGGAAGCGACAACGGGTTGCTCGGGCCGAGGCGCATCCCGTATCCGATCGGCGATCGCGACAACCATTTGGCCGTCGGACAGCGCTTTCAGAACTTTGCGGGCGACTTTCGTCGGGTTTTCCGACTGTATGTCGAGGAATTCGCAGCCGAGATTCTCGTAGATTTGCAGCTCTGCCGTCGCGCGGCGCTTATCCGAGGTCGAGCGCACCAGCGCCAGCAAGGGATAACGCGCTGCGAGCCCTCGGCCCATGGCGAGCGTGGCATGGGCATGCGGGACCAGCAGCAATAACCCACCTTGCTGCAGAAGGCCCTTGAGCCTTTCTTCCTCCGGAATTCTGAGCATGGCGTCTATGGCATCGGTGTATCCGTGCCGGACCTGTTCTATGCGATCTACCCCGAGCAGGAAGCCTCGCACATATTTATGGAATAGTCGCGTAACCGAAGCTGCCCCGGACTGACTGGACAGTGACGCGAAAGTGGCGCGCACGGTGCTGCCGGGCAGAAGGTATGCGATCCAAAACACGAGCCCGAAGATGCCGTAACCCGCCTTCCGAACCGGCATGGACCGGTGTGCGAGCCAGGACGCTACCGCATCATAGGCGACCCAGACCCTGTCCTTTGTTCTCGTGAAGCTCATTGGTCCATATCTGTTCGTTAGGCTGGGTGCAGGAAATCTTCTGGTGCTGCCCTGAGTTTGCAAGGCTTGATTGTCGTCATTGGCTGTTTCGGGCATACGAGCTCTCGTGAGCGGCGCTCGGCGCAGCGGGTTGGCCTGGGCCACGGGCGACCATGAGTTGACGCCTGCTGTCGTTCTTCCCGCTCTACCGGAACTGGTTTCAGCATCCGCGCCAGGGGCATCTCCGGTCAGTGCTTCCGTTCAAGGTTCTTTCAGCAGTGTCTGCCGCGTCCAGGCACGGATTTTCATGGAGCGGTTAGCACCGGGAATTGTCCAACCATAAGTGCGGCGGACCTCCCGCCTGCAAGACTTGGTCCGTCATCTCGGTCTCGCCCTGGGAGGGGGCGTCCGGCTCAGTCCGTCGGACGACGATTGCTGCTCCCGGTCAGCAAGGACACCTACCTGCGCAACGTCCGGAACGCGTCGGGGTCCCCGACCGGCGCGCCAAGGTTGATCGGCATCGACGACTGCGCCTGTCGATGTGGCCAGCGCTACGGCACGGTGATCTGAGATCTCGAACGGCGGCGGATCGGCGGGAGCCTTCGGGGCGTCGGAGAGTGGGCGATGCGTCAGCGTCGCGCCGAGAGCTCTGTGCGATGAGGCTCCGGGCGGTGCCCGATAGCGCGCCGAGCCTCGTTCCTCGCCCCCGCGCCAGGGCTGGGTGCGGGCTTGGACATCCCGCCCAGCTCTGTCGCTGGACCCGCGATGTGAATCCCAGGCAAGCTTTGCGCAACAAGACCCATTGAGGGCCTTTCTCTTCTTATCGGGGCGCGAATTGCGGAGAAGCTTCAATCATCTGGGCCCGATTGCCCGGATTCAGGGAACAGGGAAGCTTTCGCAGCCGAACAGGGAATTCCCGATGCGGAGCAGGGAAGGGGGCTGGGCAGTCGCCCCGGGTTCGAACATCGCTGGAAGATGCGTGTCCGATCGCAGAGAGAGGATAGCGTAAGCCGAAGCCGGAGATGACGCCATGCCCGACGCACCCATGCTCTTTCAGCCACTCAAGCTGCGCAGCGTTGAGACCCGCAACCGTGTCGTGATCTCGCCCATGTGTCAGTATTCGGCCCACGAAGGGCACTTGGAGGACTGGCATCTCGTCCACCTCGGTCGGTTCGCCATCGGTGGCGCGGGTATAGTGTTTACCGAGGCGACCGCTGTGCAGAAGCGTGGGCGCATCACACATGGTTGCCCAGGCCTCTGGACTGACAGTCAGATCCCGGGTCACGCGCGGGTGGCCCAGTTCGTGCTGCGCCACGGCGCCATCCCGGCGATCCAACTGGGCCATGCGGGACGCAAAGCCGGAATGCAGCGCCCATGGTTTGGCAACGGCCCTCTTGACGAGGCCGATTTCGCCCGCGGCGACATGCCGTGGACGCCCGTGGGCGCCTCCGCGATCCCGGTCGCCGACGGCTGGCCGGTTCCACATGAGCTGACCGTGTCCGAAATCGAGGATCTGATCGCGGATTATGTCTCGGCCACTCTTCGCGCCCGCGAGGCCGGTTACCGCATTGTCGAGATCCATGGCGCCCACGGTTATCTGGTCCACAGCTTTCTTTCGCCGTTGTCGAACAGGCGAACAGACGCATACGGCGGCGATCTGAAAGGCCGGATGCGGCTGGCCCTCGAAATCGCCGAGGCGGTACGGGCAGTCTGGCCGGAGGACCTGCCGCTGTTCTTCCGTATGTCGGCCGTCGATGGTTCGCCTGATGGCTGGAGCCTTGAGAATACGGTTGTTCTAGCACGAACGTTGCAGGAAATCGGGGTGGACGTGATGGATTGTTCTTCGGGCGGCATCGCGGGCTCTGCGACTGCCGCCGGAGGGCAAAAGCGCCAGCCGGGTTTCCAGGTGCCGTATGCCGACCGTGTCCGAAAGGAACTTGGGATGGCGACCATGGCTGTGGGACTCATCACCCATCCCGCACAGGCCGAGGAGATCCTCTCCAACGGAAGTGCGGATCTTATCGCGATCGCCCGCGAGGCGCTTGTCGATCCGATGTGGGCGCTCCATGCCGCGCGCGATCTCGGTCACGACACCGGGTTCTCGGAATGGCCGGAACAGTCAGGTTGGTGGCTCGCCGCACGGGAACGGACGTCCGAACGCTACAAACCCTAGAAAGGCTCTGCTGCACAGATCGGCCAAGAGTGTCACAGAATGCCCGAAAGCAGAGGAACGCGGGTCTCGGTCCTGCTGCGCCGGTAGGGTATGGATCGCGGCGCGCCACGGACCCGCACGTGGGGTCACGGGCTCTCCTGCGTGAGTAACAGTTGGACCTATGGCGTCAGCACGGCGGCGCCCTGGAGGCGTCCTTCGCGGAGGTCGTCGAGGGCCTCATTGGCACTCTCAAGAGGATATGGGATCGTCTCGGTTCTTACTCCGGCGGCATCGGCCAGCGGAAAGAACTCTATCCCGTCCTGCCGGGTAAGATTTGCGACCGACATGATCGCGCGCTCTTCCCAGAGATCGGCGTAGGGGAAGCCCGGAATGTCGCTCATGTGGATACCGCCGCAGACCACGCGCCCGCCTTTACGCACAGATCTTAGTGCAATCGGAACGAGGGCGCCGACGGGCGCAAAGATGATGGCGGCGTCCAGAGGCATAGGTGACGGCTCTGACGAGCCCCCCGCCCAGATTGCGCCAAGCGATCGGGCAAAGTCCTGGGCTGCGCGATCGCCGTCCCGTGTGAAAGCATAGATCTCGACACCCTGATGCCGCGCAATCTGACAGAGAATGTGGGCCGCGGCGCCAAAGCCGTATATGCCCAGGGTCTGCAGGTCTCCGGCCAGCTTGTAGCTTCGGTAGCCAATCAGCCCGGCACAGAGGAGCGGCGCCAGGGACACGGGGTCCGCTCGATCGGGGAGCGCGAAAACATACTTCGCATCGGCGATGCAGAACTCCGCATAGCCCCCGTTGATGGTGTAGCCGGTGAAGCCGGGCGCATCGCATAGGTTCTCATGGCCCGAGCGGCAGTAGGTGCAGGCTCCACACGTATGGCCGAGCCAGGGGACGCCGACACGCTGTCCTGCGGAGAAGCCCGTAACGCTAGAACCGACTTCGTCGATGCGCCCCACGATCTCGTGCCCCGGAATGAGGGGAATCTTTGGTTCGGTCAGATCCCCATCGACAACGTGGAGATCCGTCCGACAGACACCGCAGGCCTCGACGGCAATACGGACCTGCCCCTTTCCGGGAACCGGGATCGGGACATCCTGTAACTCGAGCCGTGGAGACGACCCGCCAAAAACCATCGCGCGCATCTTTTTCTCCGCGATACCTGCAAGCAATGCACAGCTATTGCAGCCTTGCCGAGGCCGCTTTGATCGACGTCATGAGGCGGGACGGTATCCGTCTCGGGTGACGCGTGGGACCGTCGCACGGGCGCGACCGTGCTCACGCGAGCTTCAGCGAGGTGCCGTTTATGCAGTGCAGATGCACCCCTTCTACCGGAAGGTGATGCCCGAGATGCGAGCCGCAGCGCCGGCAATGCACCTCGGTCAGGGCGAGCCTGTCGCCGCTTACGCGCATGGAGCGGCCATATTCGCGGACCGGCCCGTCCAGCGCAAGCATGACGGCATTCGGTTTGGCATGGTGAAAGAACACCCACCCCTTGTCGAGCGGCTGAAACCAACCGGCCTCGTACATCGGCAGATTACAGCCCCGGCACAGATAGCCCGGCTCGTGCGCCTCGCGCCACAGTTCGGTCGTCTTCGGCCACTCGGTGTGGGCCTTGCGCAGGATGCCGTAGGCTTTCGCGTCGCCGTCGAGCAGGTCCATCCACTCAACCTTGCTGCGACGAACCTCGTAGGGATAGTCGGACTCCTCCGGAATGTACTTGGCGATCAGGCGGCCAGATGGCGCCCGGACCTGCTCGGCGCGGAGTCCGGTCGCCACGTTTGTACCGGTGGTCATCGCCAAGCCGCCGGCCAGGAGGCTTCGGCGGGTCAGGGGGGGTGGGGGCATGATTGGTCCTCCGGTCTCGTCGTTGGCGTCCTCGTCCGATACCGGTGCAGCTACCCTGAACCTCGATCTCCGGACGACCGTGGGAGAGACTGCGGGAGGCGCTCCGACCTCCCGCAGGTCAATCTCAGTTATCGCGAATGATCGCTTCGATGCGGCCCTTCTTGAAGTTGTCGCTGTCATCGGCCTCGACGATGTCCTTGATCTCGGCGACCTGGGCCAGGGTCAGGTCGTCGAGCACGTCGGTCGGGATGCCCATCCGCTCGAAATCGCTCATCAGGGCAGTGGTGAGCATGTCGTAGCCTTGACCCATCGACTGGGCCTGGGCCAATCCGCCTACGGTGAGCAGGCCTGCGACGAGGGCTGCAGTCATCAGTTTCATATCGGTATCTCCTAGTTGCGGGGTGCGAACGCCGCCGGATCTTCCGAGCGGTGTTCTCCCTTCGATTTCTATCGTCTCCGTCAGTCACGATCACTGAACGACGTCGTGAGAAAACAAAGAGATGACTTGCAATGACGCGCGCGTGAGTCTGCTCCGCGCGCCCTCTCGACCTATGCCGCCCTTAAAGCAACGGACGCGTTCGTAGACTCGGGACTATGTCGGGTGGCGTAGTTATGATTCACGTTGTGCAGGAGGGCTTTGGCGATGCCTGCACCGC
>NZ_UETC01000024.1 GCF_900116765.1 Jannaschia seohaensis
GGTGCAGGCATCGCCAAAGCCCTCCTGCACAACGTGAATCATAACTACGCCACCCGACATAGTCCCGAGTCTACGAACGCGTCCGTTGCTTTAGCCAGCCATGCTCCTCGTGAAGAGCACGGCCCACAGCGGGCCTTGAACCATCGTGCTACGTAAGTCCGGTTCGAGCCCTTTGGAGGCCAGTGTGATCCGCACGAAACTCCTTGGAAAGAACGTGTGGGAAAATTCCCTGTTTCGCTACTCGATACCCGCTGCATTCAGCGCGTCCGAGATGGAGCGCCTAAGCGCGGTATCGGAAAACGGAAAGGCGTTGAAGAATCGCTCTGTCGACGCTCCGGGTCGTCTCGACTTAGCACGCTGCGCCCAGAGAGAGGCGCTTTTCTGATCCCCGTTCATCTGGTGCGCTACGGCTGCGATCAGACCGATCAAGTAATGGGCACCGGGTGCCCGGGCGGCATGTTCCGCCCAAGTTGCTGCCTTTGAGGTATTGCCATCGATCAGATGGGCAAAAGCGCGCGTGGCCAGCATTGCATAGAGAAAAGGATCAAGCGGACTCAGCTCAATGGCAGCTCCAACATACTCAAGAGCATTCGTACTGCGCCCGCCCATAATATCAGTCCAGCCGCGCGCATAATGGCCGTGCGAAAAGTTCGGACTGATCTTGATTGCCCGGTCGAGCCAGCCAATACCGTTTTCGGGACTACCTTCCAGCCAATGCGCGCGAGCCAAGGTAAAGTTGCCCATCGGGTCATGCGGATCAATTTCGACACTTTTTTCAGCAAAGCGCCTCGCATCGAGAATATCTGCCGCCCTATTTGGCGTGTAATTCAGAAAGGCATTCTGAAAACTGGTAAAGGATCGCGCCGCTTGTGCTCTTGCAAAGGTGGGATCTAGCGCCAAGGCCTGATCGAACAGGTTCGTCGCCGCCGCATTGTCGGCCTTATTGAAACGGTACATGTGCTGAAGACCGAGATGGTACAGCGCCCAGCTGTTGAGGCAAAGCGGCGATCGCAGCCGCGCGTTTTCAGCTTCGTGATACGGAATATAGATTTCCAGAGCAGCGACGACGCTTGTGGCGATTTTGGCACGCATTTCGTAAACATCATCGATCTTCCCCTGGAACCGGTCACTCCAAACGATGGTCTCGCTGCGCGTGTCGTTCAACTCGACGGTAATCACGAGTTTTCGGCCGAAAACCTCGACCACACCGCAAAGACAGTAGTTCGCGCCAAGGCCTGAGCGGATGGACTCGAAATTCACGATGTCATCGCGAAACTTGAAGCACGATCCGCGCGCAAAGACCTTCAACCAGCGCAACCGCGACAAAGAGGTGATCAACTCCGCCGGAATTGCATCGGCAATGGCGGTCTGGCCTTCGGACGCGCCGAGCAGGCGGAATGGCAAGACGGCGATCGATGGCCGACCGTCTTCATCCTTCAGAGGCGCTGACGCGTCTTGGGCTGCGTCGCTGGCCTGGGAGGGGGCCATCACGCGAACAGGAGCTATGAAGCGAAACCCCCTGCCGCGCAGTGTCCGGATGGCGGACTGGGATGCGCCGGAATCGTTCAGCGCCCGGCGCACGGATTTCATCGCCGTTGAAATCGCGTCATCCGAGATGAATCGCCCGCTCCAGACCTTTTCCACAAGCTCGTCTTTCGACACCACCCGGTCGCGATTTTCGACCAGGACCCTCAGCAGGGCAAAGGCCCGGGGTTCCAGCCTTATCTCTTCGGCTCCGCGCTGCAACACGCTACGTGAGGTGTCCAGTTCGAGATCGTCAAACCGATAGATCATGCGCAAACATAGCAAGATCCCCAAGAAACCACCAACGAATCCTCAGCCTGCCGCCAAGCAAGGCGCGAGACGACAGGTTAGTGCCTTTCTTACGGGCCGAACTCTTCGGGCCGGAGAAACAAACAGAGGGGGCTGCAATGCCGCTTGTCGACATCGAACTGATCGAAGGCGTTTTCACGCCGGAGCAGAAGCAGGAAATGATCCAGAAAGTGACCGACACGATGGTTGCGATCGAAGGCGAGGCCATGCGTCACGTGACCTGGGTCCGGGTTCATGAAGTTCCTTCCGGCCAATGGGCGATCGGAGGCAAGGCGCTGACCGCCGCCGATGTCAAAGCACTAGCCGCGGAGTAGAGGGCTCAGTGGCGTCAAGCAGGATTTTGGCTGCAATACAGTTGCCTAGTCGAAGGACAGCAACGCCGCAGGGCCCTTATCGGGCCTGATTCCCGCCTGATCCACCTAGGCCCTGAGAAACGCTAAGTGCTCTGACCGCGCTGTTTCAGCTTGGTCGGGCATCGCTCTGCGAGTCGACTATAAGGAGATCCGTTATGAAACCTCTTGTCAAAATGACTTCGGCTGTTGCTTTCCTGGTGGGGTCCGCATGCACGGTCGCGGCTGCCGATGAGCAAGCCATGATCGCTGATGCACGCAGCGCCGCACCAGATGCGATCAGCATGAACGCGACCATCATGGACTGGGAAGGGAACACTCTCCAGCAAGGCTCCAACGGGTTCACGTGCTTTCCGACCCCCCCGACGCTCAACGGAACGGCGCCGATGTGTCTCGATGCGGCCTGGGCGGCCTGGGCCGATGCGTGGATGAACAAAAAGCCGTTCACCGCAACTTCGGTCGGGATCTCGTACATGCTGGCCGGCGATGGCGGCGCGAGCAATATCGATCCCTATGCCGCCGAAGAGACGCCGGACAATGAGTGGATCGTCGAGGGTCCACATCTCATGATCATTGTCCCCGATGCGGCAGCGCTTGAGGCACTGCCGACTGATCCCGACAACGGGGGGCCTTACGTGATGTGGAAAGGCACTGACTATGCACACATCATGGTTCCGACCACCGGAAAATAGAAAAGCGGAACGCTAAGGTTCGGGCGACTCCAGCACCGGAAGCGATGAGGTTGTCCTGAAGCCAAGAGCCCGAGGCCGCCACTCGCCCGCTGGACTGGAGCGGCAGCGTCGGGCCATCGTTATCGTGCTTGGCCCGCAAATGATAGCTCCACCCAGCGCCTCGGGCCGTCGGGCCGAGCGCAGCTGAGGACGGCTTCGAGCCCGGCGCTGCCGCTGATCACGTCTCGAAGACAGGTGCTGCAAGAATTCGACTTGGTAGCATCGGACAATATGAAACTCTGGGGCCATCCATGGGTTCTAGGTGTCTATTATTTCGCAGCCGAACGGCGTCGAATTGCGAAACGCGCTGACGCCGAGCATGGGGCACGCGCTCATGGTGTATCAATCAGTCGCCAGCCGTGATAGAGTTCAGAGGTCTTTGGGCAAGGCAGAACTGAGAGGGCGAAATGTCAATTCGGACCACATCCGGTCGGGGCCGCCACTACGACAGCGTTTTGGATACGATCGGCAACACGCCATGCATTCGTATCAACAATATCGCGCCGGAGCATGTTACGGTCTATGTGAAGTTCGAAGCCTTCAACCCCGGTGGATCAGTAAAGGATCGGCTCGCCCTGAACATCATCGAGGCGGCGGAAAAAGATGGACGGTTGAAGCCTGGACAGACTGTTGTGGAAGCCACATCGGGCAATACCGGAATTGGCCTCGCGATGGTCTGCGCGGCCAAAGGTTATCCACTTGTCGTGACGATGGCCGACAGTTTTTCGGTCGAGCGGCGTAAGCTCATGCGGTTTCTTGGCGCAAAGGTTGTGCTGACGCCTCGTGCGCAAAAGGGTTTCGGCATGTACACCAAGGCCAAGGAATTGGCCGCACAGAATGACTGGTTCCTCGCCAGTCAGTTCGAGACAAGGGACAATGCCGACATTCACGAGGCGACAACTGGCCAAGAAATCCTGAGTGATTTCAAGGGCGAACGGCTCGACTACTGGATCACAGGATACGGCACCGGCGGCACGGTATCGGGTGTGGCAAGGGTTCTGCGCAAAGAGCGGCCGGAGACCAAGGTCATTCTGACGGAACCGGCCAACGCGGCGATCGTCTCGTCCGGCTACGTGAACACCAGAAACGAAGCGCACCAGCCGACGGAGAGCCATCCCAACTTTGAGCCACATCCGATACAGGGGTGGACGCCAGACTTCATTCCTTGGGTCCTGCAAGAGGCCATCGACAAATCGTACTATGACGAGTTGATCCCGATTGCTGGCCCCGAAGGCATCGAATGGTCCCGGCGCCTAGCTGCGCAGGAAGGGATCTTCACCGGCATATCCGGAGGCTCCACCTTTGCGGTCGCGATGCGACTGGCCGAAAGGGCTCCGAATGGGTCGGTCATGTTGGTCATGCTGCCGGATACCGGCGAAAGGTATCTTTCCACTCCGCTCTTCGAAGGTATTGAAGAAGATATGACATCGGAGGAGCGTGAAATATCGATGTCGACGCCATCGGCGCAGATGTCCGCGGAATAGTAGCGAGGCCCGAGCAGAAGAGGACCGGTGCCGCCTGCCAAGACGAGGCGATCCCGGTGGTTGAAAGGTCGAGCGTAAGGGATCTTGGTGCAAACGGCGGCGAACTTCCGCTTCCCGCCCTTCTCTGAAGTCGGCGCCCAAAGCCGCGACAACGTCCACCGCGCCGAGCCTGGGGCGCGCTCCCTCCGGCCGGCGTTGCGTTACCGCTACATTCAGGCTGCTTCGACAATGCGGCCGCTGGCCAGTTTCAAGGACCGGCCCGCGCGCCACCTGAATGACAAGCCATTGCAGTTAATTATGAAAATGGTGTTCCCACACGGAGGTTGTGTTCCCGCTGCAGGCACCCTCGGTGGGTCTCTCTCCAACGAAACAAGGGGTATCCCGATGGATCGCCCCCGGCCAAGGGGCACCATATGGTCTACGGCGGCTGCTGTCAGGTGTCAGCCTCCGAGTAGCCAGACGGCATCCGCGATCCTCCGTGAGACCCACACGCTCCCCGGCCCGGTCTCGGAAGTCTGCCCGTGTCGATGGGCCAAGGGGCTGCCCCTTGAACTCTTCTCCTGTCCCGCTCCAGGCTGGGTATGGGGGGAAGTCTGAGGTCGGGTGCATATGGTACCCGCAGCTCCGCTCCGCAGCACGGCGGAAGGTGACGGGGCGATCCTTGCCCTTCAGGTGGAGATAGATCGACACTGCCTCGCTCAGCGTGACCGAACCACCTGAGGGTTCGCTAGCTGACGCCTCGCCAGCCGTCCCAAGTTGTCCGTCCAGGCGGAGCAGGTGCTTCCCCGGCAGATCGACGTCACGGATACGCAAGTGGTACCAATGTTCGTCGAGTTGCTGCGCCGCGCGTTGCGCCCTGGACGTGGCCACGGCAGCCGACCTCGTGCGGCGCGAGTACATGATCCGGCTTGCGTTGTAGTGGTGGGTCAGGTCGCTCGGGACCAGACGCGAGAAGTAGAAGACCTCCGCCTACACAAATGTGTAAGGGGCCGATTTGGTCTCCGGCATGGTCTACGCCTCCAGCTCTCAGCAGATAAGATGAAGAGAAACCGGAGGTTGCCTTGGGAAGTGGTGCCCCCACACGGACTCGAACCGCGGACCTACTGATTACAAATCAGTTGCTCTACCAGCTGAGCTATAGGGGCGCGCGCTCCCTCTAGCGCTACGAGCGCCACAGGTAAAGCGCCGCTGCGTTGCTCCCGGGGGTGCCTGTGGTTATCGTTCGAGCGAGAGGCACTCCCCGAAAGGTCAGACGCTTGGACATCGTGCTACATCTCGGCGCGCATCGCACCGATGAGGACCGGCTGCTCAAGGTTCTGCGGGACGAGCGCGATACGCTCGCGGAGGCAGGGATCGAGGTTCCGGCGCCAGCCCAGGCGCGCCCCGCGATCCGCAGGTCTTTGCAGGCGGGCAGCAAATCGCTTCTGCCGGAGGGCGGAGGCCTCGCAGAAGAACTGGCCGGATCGGCGGAGGCGAAGCGGCTGATCCTGAGCTTCGAGGGCTTTCTGGCGAATTACGTATCGGTCCTGGGAGGCGAGACGCTCTATGCCGATGCAGGCGAGCGGGTCACCGCCTTGCGCGACCTCTTCCCGGGCCATCAGGTCCGGTTCCTGATGGCGATCCGGAACCCCGCCACCTTCGTGCCCGCGGTGTTCGAAGCCTCGACCGCCGAGGATTTCACCGCCTTTCTCGCCGGGCAGACGCTGGAAGGCTTGCGCTGGCTGCCGGTGGTGGACCGCATCCGCGCCGCCTGCCCCGAGGTGCCGCTGACGCTCTGGTGCAACGAGGATTTGCCGCTGATCTGGCCCGATGTGCTGCGCGCGGCGACGGGGCGGCAGGCGCCGCATGCGGGGGATACGGCCATCCTCCGGGAGATCATGTCGGAGGCGGGGTTCCGGCGCCTCGCCAGCTACTTGCGCGACAATCCCCCGGCCAATCAGGCGACGTGGCGCAAAGTGGTGACGGCTTTCCTAGGAAAATATGCAGACGAGTCCCAGGTCGAGGAGGAGATCGCCCTGCCCGGCTGGACGCAGGACGTGATCGTGCGGCTTACCGCGCTCTACGAGCAAGATATCGCCTTGCTACGCGCCCGGAACGACCTGCGGCTGATCCTCCCCTGAGCCTCAGGGCCGGGGCGCGGCCGCCCGGCGCAGACGGTCGGCGATGGCCCGGCCCAGCCCCCGCTCCGGGATGGGGGCGACGTCGATCCGCCCCCGCCCCAGCGCCCGCGCCCGAAGCTCCGCCTGGTGCAGCGTATCGAACAGGGCCGCCGCCGCCTCCCGCAGATCGCCGGACGCGGAGAGGGTGAGGTCGCCCGCCACGGGGCCGAACCCGACCAGCACCGCATCCGCCGACGGCTCGGTCACATCGAGCCGCACCGGCAGGCCGGGCGCGTAATGCGACGAGAGTTGGCCCGGCGCCTGGACCCGGCCGGGCGTCAGGTCGCGCGGCAGCGGCCGGCCCAGCACCGCCTCGATTTCTTCGGCCGTCACGCCCCCCTCGCGCAGCAAGGCGAGGGGCTGCGTGCGCAGGATCGTCGACTCCAGACCGACCGCGCAGACGCCCCCATCGACCCAGCCGTCGATCCGGGGACCCACCCCCTCAGCGACATGTGCCGCGCGGGTCGGGCTCAAGCGGCCCGAGAGATTGGCCGAGGGCGCCGCGATGGGCGCGCCGACCCGCTTGAGCAGGTCCCGCGCGATCGGCGCGGCGGGGACGCGCAAGCCCACCGTGTCCAGTCCCGCCGTGACCAGTGGGGACAGCCCGTGCCCTTCCCTGAGCGGCAGCACCAGAGTCAGAGGCCCGGGCCAGAAGCGGGCCGCCAGAGCCTCCGCGTCGGCGTCGAACACGGCCAGGGCGCGGGCCGCCTCCTGGTCGCAGACATGCACGATCAGCGGGTTGAAGCTGGGCCGACCCTTGGCCTCGAACACCCGCGCGACGGCCTGCCCATCGGTCGCCAAGGCGCCCAGTCCGTAAACCGTCTCGGTCGGGAACGCCACGATCCGGCCCGCCCGCAGCATCTCCGCCGCGACGTCGAGCGAGACCGGCGCGCCGCCGTGACGTCGTGTTTCTGTTGATGCCATCCGCCCGCACCCTCTACTTTACGCGCATGTCACCCCTTACGCCCACGCTCCAAGGATTGGGAGGTTCCCTTGCCGTATCGCGCGCCTGTTTCCGAGATCCGCTTCGTGCTCGACAAGGTTGTCGGCTTCGAGCGCGTCGCCGCCACCGAGACCTTCGCCGAGGCCACGCCCGAGACGGTCGAGGCCATCCTGACCGAGGCCGGGAAGCTCTCCGAGGAGGTGCTGGCCCCGCTCAACCGCCAGGGCGATCTGCATCCCGCGCGGCTTGAGAACGGCATCGTGCGGACTTCGCCCGGCTTCGCCGACGGCTTCCGGGCCATCGCCGAGGGCGGCTGGCTGGGCATGTCCGCCGACCCGGAGCATGGCGGCATGGGCCTGCCGATCACGCTGACCATGGCCGTCAACGAGATGATCGGGTCGGCCTGCCTCGCGCTGCAACTCAACCCGCTGATGACCCAAGGCCAGATCGAAGCGCTGGAGGCCCATGCCTCCGACGAGATCAAGGCGCTCTACATCCCCAAGCTGGTCTCGGGCGAATGGTGCGGGACGATGAACCTGACCGAGCCGCAGGCCGGCTCGGATGTGGGCGCGCTGCGCACCAAGGCCGAGCCCAAGGGCGACGGGACCTATGCGATCACCGGGCAGAAGATCTACATTTCCTGGGGCGATAACGACTTTTCCGAGAATATCTGCCATCTCGTCCTGGCCCGCCTGCCGGATGCGGCGCCGGGGACCAAGGGCATCTCGCTCTTCATGGTCCCCAAGAAGCTGCCGGACGAGAACGGGAACGCGGGGGTGGCCAACAGCCTCAAGGTCGTCTCGCTGGAGCATAAGCTGGGCCTGCACGGCTCGCCCACCGCCGTCATGCAATATGACGGCGCGACCGGCTGGCTGATCGGCGAGCCGCATAAGGGCATGGCAGCGATGTTCACGATGATGAACAACGCGCGTCTGGGCGTAGGCGTCCAGGGGCTCTCCATCGCCGAGGCAGCGATGCAGCATGCCATCGGCTACGCGCTGGAGCGCAAGCAGGGACGCACGGCGCAGGAGGGGGGCACGATCCTGCACCATGCCGATGTCCGCCGCATGGTCCTGTCGATGAAGGCCCATACCTTCGCCGCCCGGGCGCTGGCGATGGACACGGCGGTCTCGCTCGACATGGCGCGGGCCACGGGCGACGCGGGCTGGCGCGCGCGAGGCGCGTTCCTGACGCCGATCGCCAAGGCCTACGGGACCGACACCGGCATCGAGATCGCGAGCCAGGGGATCCAGGTCCATGGCGGCATGGGTTTCGTCGAGGAGACGGGCGCGGCGCAATACGCCCGCGACGTGCGGGTGACGGCGATCTACGAGGGCACCAACGGCATCCAGGCGATGGACCTGGTCGGCCGCAAGATGATGGATGGCGGCGCGGCGGCCTATGCGCTCCTGGACGAACTGGCGGTCTCAGGCCACTCGCGGATGGAGGACGCCGTGGCGGAGCTGCGCGCCCTCACCGCCTGGCTGCTGGAGCAGGAGATGCAGGACCGCTTCGCCGGCGCCGTGCCCTATCTCGCGGCCTTCGCCCGGGTGCTCGGAGCGTCCTATCACCTGCGCGCCGCCGCAGCCGATCCGGCGCGCAAGCCGCTGGCCGAGGTGGCCGTCTCCATGCTGCTGCCCGAGGCCCTGGCCGAGATGGCCAAGGCGCGGTCGGGGGCCGAGGTGCTTTATGCGGTGAGCGACGAGGTGGTTGCGGCCTGAGGCTCGAACCGCCATAGGCGGTCCGATCCGCTGGGGGCTCCGCCCCCAGACCCCCGGAGTATTTCTGGCCAGAAGAAGGAGGGGGAGTTGAAGGATATCGCGACTCCCGATGGATATGCCGGGCTTGACTTCCCATGGGATGAGCCGCCGGCGGAAGGCGAGGTCATCGAAGTGGCCGAAGGTGTGCTCTGGGCGCGGCTGCCGCTGCCGATGGCGCTGGACCATGTGAACGTCTACTTCCTGCGGGAAGCGGATGGCTGGACGATGGTCGATACCGGCTTCGACACCCGCCGGACCCGGACCATTCTGGATCGGCTGCGCGCGGGGCCGCTGGGCGGCGACCCGATCACCCGCGTCTTCGTTACCCATCACCATCCCGACCATATCGGGCTGGCCGGCTGGTTGCAGGCCGAAGGCGCGGAGCTGCTGACCACGCGCACCGCCTGGTTGATGGCGCGGATGTTGATTCTGGACGAACAGCCGGTGCCGCCGCCCGAGACGCAGGAATTCTGCCGCCGCTGGGGAATGGACCCCGGGGTCCTGGCGCAACGATCAAAGGAGCGGCCGTTCAACTTCGCCGACATGGTCGCGCCCTTGCCGGTCGGCTTCACCCGGATCGCGGAGGGCGATCTGGTCGATTTGGGCGGGCGGCGCTGGCGCGTGGCGCGGGGTGACGGCCATGCGGCGGAGCATGCCGTCCTGTTCGAGGAGAGCGGCGATCTGGTGCTCGGCGGCGATCAGCTGCTACCCGGGATCTCGCCCAATCTGGGCCTCTACCCGACCGAGCGGAACGCCGACCCGGTTGGCGACTGGATGGCGGCCTGCACCCGGCTCGCCCCGCTGGCACGGGACGACCAACTCGTGCTGCCCGGGCACAAGACGCCCTATCGCGGGCTGCCTACGCGGCTGGCCTCGCTGCACCAGAACCACGTGACTGCGCTCAACCGGCTGGAGGCGCATCTGGCCGAGCCGCGGACGGGGGGCGCGTGCTTCGCGCCGCTTTTCAAGCGGCAGGTGACCCAGGAGATGTACGGGCTCGCCTTCTTCGAGGCGATCGCGCATCTCCAGCACCTGCACCTGACGGGCCGAGCGCTGCGGGAGACCCGGGACGATGGCGTCTGGATCTTCCGCGCGGCCTGACGACGGCTAGAGCCCCTTGGCCGTGTAGCTGGCGGCGATCCGGTTGATCGCCACGATGAAGCCCGCCGTCCGAAGGTCGGGCACGTCGTGGCGATCATGCCAGACATGGCGCATCGCGCCGTAGGCCCCACGCATCGTGTCGTCCAGGCCGGAGCGCACCAGCTCCAACTCGCCCGCGCCGCGCAGATAGTTGCGCTTGAAGTCGTCGGACAGGGTCCAGGGCACGTCGCGCGCCTTGGACAGCCGCTCCAACTCGTCGACTAGCAGCTGGTGGCGCGCCTCCTCGGCCCGACGCTGCATCCGGCCGAAGCGGATATGACTCAGGTTCTTGACCCATTCGAAATAGCTGACCGTCACGCCGCCCGCGTTGGCATAGAGGTCGGGGATGATGACGACGCCCTTCTCGAGCAGGATTTCGTTCGCGTCGCTGGTCACGGGCCCGTTGGCGGCCTCGATGATGAGCTTGGCCTGCACCCCGTTCGCGTTGCCTTCGTGGATCACGCCCTCGAGGGCGGCCGGGATGAGGATGTCGCAATCGGCCTCCAGCAATGCCGCTCCATTCCCGGAATAGGTCGCGCCCGGAAAGCCCTTCACCCCGCCATGCTCGCGGATATGCAGGTGGACGTCGTCGACAGAAAGCCCGTCCTCGGACCAGATGCCGCCATCGCGCTCGATGATGCCGACGATCTTCGCGCCGTCCTCGCGCTCCAGGAAGGATGCGGCGTGGAAGCCCACATTCCCGAGCCCTTGAACCACGATCCGCTTGCCTTCGAGGCCGCCCGAAAGTCTCGCCGCCGCGACATCCTCGGGGTGGCGGAAGAACTCCCGGAGCGCGTATTGCACGCCACGCCCCGTGGCCTCCACGCGCCCGGAGATTCCGCCGGCATTGAGCGGCTTCCCGGTCACGCAGGCACGGCCGTTAATGTCGGTGGTGTTCATCCGCTGATACTGGTCGCTGATCCAGGCCATCTCGCGCTCGCCGGTGCCCATGTCGGGGGCGGGGACGTTCTGGGCCGGGTTGATCATGTCGCGCTTGATCAACTCATAGGCGAAGCGGCGGGTGATCTGCTCCATCTCGTGGGGCTCCCACTGCGTGGGATCGATGCAGAGCCCGCCCTTGGAGCCGCCGAAGGGCGTTTCGACCAAGGCACACTTGTAGGTCATCAGCGATGCCAGCGCCTCGACCTCGTCCTGGTCGACGGCCATGGCAAAGCGGATGCCGCCCTTGACCGGCTCCATATGCTCGGAGTGGACGCTGCGGTAGCCGGTGAAGGTGTGGATATCGCCGCGCAGACGCACGCCAAAACGGACGGTGTAGGTCGCGTTGCAGATGCGGATCTTCTCCACCAAGCCGGGGCTGAGATCCATCAAGGCCACCGCCTTGTCGTACATCGCGTTGACGGAGGCGCTGAAGCCGCCCTGGTTGCGCTGCATAGTTTTTCCTCCCGAATGTCGCCCGAGGGACCCCGGAGCGATCACCCTCGTTTGTGGACGATTTTAGAAACGATTCCACCCCCTGCGCGGCAATCGGCTAGTATTATTGGAAAATCGCCCTGTGTCCTGCGGATTTGCGCCCGTGGCGCCCCATCGCACCGCGTCCTGGGGCATCGAGGCTCACCCGTGTCGATCTCCGCGATGCGGCGGCCCGGGTGGCCAGATAGGCTCCGTATGTTCCTTCGCTCGACCTCTATTCCCAGCCCCGCCGGCCTCCGGCCGCGCGGCTTCCTTGGGACCAAAAGCGGCACGCTCACGATGATTGGGCTGACCTTTCCTCGGTGATACTGATCGTCGGGAGCGGCGCCTGGGGCCTCATGCGGTCGGAGCGCGACCGCTTGGATCCTGCTTTGTCGTCTTTCCCCAAACTGCCTACGGTCACCTCCCCCTGGAAAACGGCCATAGACTGGGGCCTGAACTGGGGGGCCGCTCTGCTCGCCCCCTTGCCGTCACGCGTCAGCTTCCCGCATCGCGCGGATGGCGCCCTGGCCATCGAGGCCGCCATTATCCGACCGCCGCTCGGCCTCGCCCATGTCGCGGGTTTCGCGGATTTCGACAGTTTCCGCCGCGGGCTGCTGCTGACCGAGGCGACCTGCACCGTTGCCGAACTCCTCGCGCGCGAGGCCCGCAATGGTCCGGCCGCTCGGAAGTCTGCGGAAGCTGTTCGCCTCCCTGACCGTCTTCGAGGGTCGCGCGCGTCTGCGTTTTATTGCGATCCGCCGGGTCGCCGACAAGCATCAGGTCACCGTGACTGGCGGCGTCCCGGGCGCGGTCAGAAGCACCGAGGCGTCGGACACACCTACGGGTCCGAAGGCAGCGTCCCCACCCGATCCCCCAGCGGCAATGCCGTCGCCAACCGACCGCCGTGTGTCGCCGATGGGGATTCCGCCCCCATCCGGCCCCGATAGTCTGACCTGCGAACGGAAGGCGGGACCGGACGATGCGCTTCAATCTCCTCGAAATCGTCAGGCAGGGCCTGAGCGGCAATGCCGGATGGCAGCCGCATTGGCGCGCGCCCGATCCCAAACCCGAATACGACGTCGTCATCGTGGGCGGCGGCGGCCATGGGCTCGCCACCGCCTATTACCTCGCCAAGGAGCACGGGATCACCAATGTCGCCGTGCTGGAGAAGGGCTATCTCGGCGGTGGCAATGTCGGCCGGAACACCACCATCGTGCGCGCCAATTACGGCCTGCCGGGCAATTCGGAGTTCTACTCCCACTCGCTCAAGCTCTGGGAAGGGTTGGAGCAGGATCTGAACTACAACGCGATGATGTCCCAGCGCGGCGTCTACAACCTCTATCATTCGGACGGCCAGCGCGATGCCTATGCGCGGCGCGGCAACCAGATGATCAGCCAGGGCGACGACGCGCAGCTGCTCGACCGGGCGGCGGTGCGCCGTCACCTGCCCTGCCTCGACCACGACAACGCGCGCTTTCCGGTGCTGGGCGCGCTCTACCATCCGCGCGGCGGGACAGCCCGCCACGACGCGGTGGCCTGGGGCTTCGCACGGGGGGCGGACCAGCGAGGCGTCGACCTGATCCAGAACTGCGAGGTGACGGGGATCGATATCGACGGCGGCCGCGTGCGCGGCGTCCAGACCTCGCGCGGGGCGATCCGGGCCAGGAAGGTCGCGCTGGTCACCGCCGGACGCTCATCGCAGACGGCAGCCATGGCGGGCCTGCGCCTTCCGATCGAGAGCCATGTGCTCCAGGCCTTCGTCACCGAGGGGCTGAAGCCGCTGATCGACAGCGTCGTCACCTTCGGCATGGGCCATTTCTACATCAGCCAGTCCGACAAGGGCGGGCTGGTTTTTGGCGGCGACCTGGATTTTTACGCCAGCTACGCCGCCCGCGGGAACCTGCCCATGGCCGAGCACGTGATGGAGGCGGGCATGGCGCTCATGCCGATGATCGGGCAGGCGAAGGTGCTGCGGTCCTGGGGCGGGATCATGGACATGACCCCCGACGGCTCGCCGATCATCGACAAGACCGATATCGGCGGGCTCTACCTCGATTGCGGCTGGTGCTATGGCGGCTTCAAGGCCGTCCCAGGTTCGGGCTTCAGTCTCGCGCATCTGATCGCCACCGACACCCACCACGCGCCGGCTGCGCGCTTCCGCCTCGATCGCTTCGCCACGGGCGCGCTGATCGACGAGGAGGCAACCGGCAGCCAGCACAACCTGCACTGACCATGACGCGATCCGACCCCAGGGCGAGGAGGGCGCGCAGCGACCGAGGAGCAAGCCGATGCGCCTGACCTGCCCCCTCTGCGGCGACCGCGACCGCCGGGAATTCTATTACATGGGTCACGCGACCTATCTCGACCGCCCCGCGGCCGACGCTCCGGCGGAGGCATGGGACGCCTATCTCCACCTCCGCGAAAACCCCTGCGGCCCGACCCACGACCTCTGGCAGCACGAGGCCGGCTGCGGCGCCTGGCTGCGCGTCACCCGCGACACCGCCACCCACGAGATCACGGCCGTGGAGCTGGCGCGATGAGGGTCCCAGGATACGGCCTGATGATCGACCGCGACGCGCCGCTCAAGTTCCGCTTCGACGATACTTGGGTCAATGGCTTCGAGGGCGACACGGTGGCCTCGGCCCTGCTCGGCAGCGGCATCCGCCTGATGGGGCGCAGCTTCAAGTATCACCGCCCGCGCGGGCCGCTGACGGCCGACTCGGCTGAGCCTAACGCCCTCATCACCACCCATGACGGGGCGCGGCGCATCCCGAATATCCGCGCCACCGTCCAACCCGCCCTGCACGGGTTGCGCACCCGCAGCCAGAACGCCTGGCCCTCGCTCGCGATCGACGCGCTGGAGGTCAACGACCTCGCCGCGCCGTTCCTGGGCGCGGGCTTCTACTACAAGACCTTCATGTGGCCCAAGGCGGCCTGGGAAAAGCTCTATGAGCCCGCGATCCGTCGGGCGGCGGGGCTCGGGGCGCTCTCGGGGGAGGCAGACCCGTGGCGACAAGAAAAGGCCTTCGCCCATTGCGACCTCCTGGTGGTCGGCGGCGGGCCGGCCGGGTTGATGGCGGCGCTCCAGGCGGCCGAGGCGGGCACGGACGTCATCCTTGCCGACGAGGACGAGATCCTGGGCGGGCGTCTGACCCGTGAAGCGGAACAGATCGACGGGCGGCCCGGCCATGTCTGGGCAGCGGAGACGGTGACGCGGCTGACGGCGCTGGGCGTCCGCATCATGCCCCGGACCACCGTCACCGGGGCCTATGACGGCGGAACCTATGGCGCGCTGGAGCGGGTCTCGCACCATATCGCCGATCCGCATCCGGACCTGCCGCACGACTGCTTCTGGCGGATCGCGGCGCGCGCCTGCGTGCTGGCCTCCGGCGCGCTGGAGCGGCATATCGCCTTCCCGATGAACGACCGGCCCGGCATCCTGCTGGCCTCGGCCGTCCGCGCCTATCTGCACCGCTGGGGCGTGGCGCCGGGCCGCAGGATCGCCGTCTTCACCACCTGTGATGACGGCCACCGGACGGCCGCCGACCTGCGCGCCGCCGGGATCGAGGTGCCCGCCGTGATCGACCCGCGGGCGGACGCCCCCGACGACGCGATCCGGGGCGAAGTCGTCGCCACGAGAGGGCGGCTCGGCCTCAAGCGAATCGAAATCCGCACGTCCGGCGGCGGGCGGCGTTGGGTCGACTGCGACGCGCTCGCCGTCTCGGGCGGCTGGAACCCGACGCTGCACCTGACCTGCCATCTCGGCGCCCGGCCCGTCTGGGACGAGAACCTGGCGACCTTCCTGCCCAAGGCGGGCGCCGTCCCGGGCATGACGGTCGCGGGAGCCGCCGCCGGCCTCTTTTCGACGACGCAGACGCTCGAAAGCGGCGCGGCGAAGGCCCGGCAGGCGCTGGACGGGCTGGGGCGGCGTCATCAGCCCGTGACGCTGCCCGACGCCCGCAGCGAGGCCGCGCGCCAGATCGCACCGCTAGACGTGCGCGCCCCCAAGGGCGTCCGGCATCGCGCCTGGCTCGACTTCCAGAACGACGTGACCACCAAGGACGTCCGTCAGGCCGCGCAGGAGAACTTCGCCTCCGTCGAACATATGAAGCGCTACACGACCCAAGGCATGGCGACCGACCAGGGCAAGACCTCGAACGTCGCGGCGCTCGCCGTGCTGGCCGACGCGACGGGGCGCGGCATCCCCGAGACCGGGACCACGACCTTCCGCCCGCCCTTCTCGCCCGTCCCGATCTCGGCCATGGGCGCGGGCGCGGAGGGGGCGGGCTTCGCGCCCGAGCGCTTCACCACCTCGGACCCGGCGATGCGCAAGGCCGGCGCTCCTATGATCGAGACCGGCCTGTGGTATCGGCCCGGCTGGTTTCCCCAGGGCTCAGAGGACTGGCGTGCCGCCTGCACCCGCGAGGCGGCGATGGTGCGCGCGACCGTGGGCGTGGCCGATGTCTCGACCCTGGGCAAGATCGACATCCAGGGGCCGGGCGCGGCAGCGCTGCTGGATTTCGTCTACACCAACACCTTCTCCACGCTGAAACAGGGCCGGGTCCGCTATGGCCTGATGCTGCGCGAGGACGGGCATGTGATGGACGACGGCACCACGGCCCGCCTCGGCCCGGAGCATTTCGTGATGACCACCACCACGGCGGCGGCGGGCCAGGTGATGCGGCATCTGGAATTCGTCACCCAATGCCTGCGCCCCGATCTGGACGTGGCGCTGATCTCCACCACCGAGCAATGGGCGCAGTTCTCGGTCGCCGGGCCGCACGCCCGAACCCTGATACAGTCGCTCGTGGCCGAGCCGGTCACCGACGAGACCTTTCCCTTCATGGCCTGCGGGGCCGTCACAGTCGCCGGGATCGCCGGCCGCCTGTTCCGGATCTCCTTCTCCGGCGAGCATGCCTATGAGATCGCGGTCCCGTCGCGCTATGGCGCCCATCTCTGGCGCGATCTGCTGGCCCGGGCCGAGGCCCTGGGCGGCGGCCCCTACGGGATGGAGGCGCTCAATGTTCTGCGCATCGAGAAAGGCTTCGTGACCCATAGCGAGATCACCGGCCGCGTGACCGCCTTCGATATCGGGATGGACCGGATGATATCGGCCAAGAAGGACTGCATCGGCAAGGCCGCCTCGCGCCGTCCGGCGCTGCTGGCGCATCGGGAAGAGCTGGTCGGCCTCCGCAGCGCCTCGGGCGCGCAGATCACCGCGGGGGCGCATCTCTACAACCAGGGTACCCGCCCCGACGCGGAGAACGACCAGGGCTATGTCACCTCGCCCTGCTATTCGCCCGCCCTGGGCACCTATATCGCGCTAGGCTTCCTGCGCGACGGCCGCGCGCGGATGGGTGAGACGGTGCGCATGGTCGACCGGGTGCGGGGCCAGGACACGCTGGTGGAGATCGTCGCGCCCGTGCAAGTCGACCCCGAGGGAGGGCGCGCCCGTGGCTAGCCTCATCGCCCGCAGCCCGGCGGAGGGGCTGCTGCCCGTCACCTGCGGCGCGCTCACCCTGTCTGAGGTGGTGCCCGAGGCGATCACCTCGCTCATGGCGCTGCGGGACGCGACCTTTCCGCTGCCCGCTCCGGGCAAGGCGGTGCAGCGGGGCGGCGGCCTGCTGATGTGGTCGGGCCGCAATCAGGCGCTTCTGATCGGGCCGCGGCCAGATCAGATCCCGGACATCGCGATGACCGATCAGTCCGATGCCTGGGCCGTGCTGCGGCTGTCGGGCCAGGGCGCGGCCGATGTGCTGGCGCGGCTCACGCCCCTGGACCTG
The DNA here is from genome assembly GCF_900116765.1 of Jannaschia seohaensis. Classification (GTDB taxonomy): domain Bacteria; phylum Pseudomonadota; class Alphaproteobacteria; order Rhodobacterales; family Rhodobacteraceae; genus Jannaschia; species Jannaschia seohaensis. The sequence goes on from NZ_UETC01000024.1 coordinate 17,600, forward strand.
CGGGATGCCGCCTTCCCAGAGGGCGCGGTCGCGCGCAGCCTGCTGGGCCATATGAACGCGCATTTCCACCGTGTGGACACCGAGACATGGGACATGATGGTTTTCCGCTCGATGACGGCCAGCGCCGTGCACGAGATCCTGCGCGGCATGCGCGGCGTGGCGGCGCGGGGCTAGTCCATCTGCGCCCCTAGCGCGATGGACGAGGTGCCGACGCCCACCGACAGGCCGCCGGTCACCGCAGCCCCCAGGCCCAGCGTGAAAAGCAGCGCCGCCAGGAGCGGAATTGGAAACGATCGGGGCGGAGGCGACTCATTGTTCATGAGCTGACGTTCCCCCGGCAACGGGCCGGATTCGCGATGGGATCGTGGCAGAACCGGGATGTGGCGCGCAGACCCGTGCTCCGGACGCCACAACGCCGCCGCCCGGGCCGGAAATCCCTGCGGAGAAACGGCCGCAAGGGCGGGGAGATTTCAGGCCGCGACTCGACTCTGCCCGATCGCGACCCGATATTCCGTCCATGCGCTTGCCCGACAGTTTCCTCGACGATCTCAAGTCCCGGCTGAGCCTGAGCCAGGTCGTCGGGCGCAAGGTCACATGGGACATGAGGAAGACCAACCAGGCCAAGGGCGACTGGTGGGCCCCCTGCCCGTTCCATCAGGAAAAGTCGGCCAGCTTCCACGTGGTCGACAGCAAGGGCTACTATTACTGCTTCGGCTGTCAGGCGAAGGGCAACCTCTTCAAGTTCGTCGAGGAGACCGAGAATGTCGGCTTCATGGAGGCCGTCGAGATCCTCGCCCGCGAGGCGGGTGTGCAGATGCCCGCCCGAGACCCGAAGGCCGCCGAGAAGGCGGACCGACGGACCGAACTGGCCCGCGTCACCGAGGCCGCGGCGAAGTGGTTCCGGATGCAGCTCAACGGCGCCGCCGCCCGCGAGGCGCGCGCCTATCTGGAGCGACGGGGCCTGCGCCCGGAGACGCTGGACCGCTTCGAGATCGGCTTTGCGCCGTCGCAGCCCGATGCGCTGCTGACCGCGCTGCTGGCCAAGGACGTCCCTTTCGAGACCATCGAGGCGGCCGGCCTCGCCCTGGCCGAGGAGGACGGGCGCCGCCGCGACCGCTTCATCAACCGCATCATCTTTCCAATCCGTGACGGGCGGGATCGGGTGATCGGCTTCGGCGGGCGGGCGATGAACCCGAACTCGCCCGCCAAGTATCTGAACTCCCCCGAGACGGAGCTCTTCGACAAGGGCGCGAATCTCTACAACCTGCGCGCGGCGCGCATGGCGGCGGGCAAGGGCCAGCCGCTGATCGTGGCCGAAGGCTATATGGACGTGATCGCGCTGGCCCAGGCCGGGTTCGAGGCCGCGGTCGCGCCGCTGGGCACCGCCGTGACGGAGCGACAGTTGCAGCTGATGTGGCGGGTGACGCCCGAGCCGCTGATCGCGCTGGACGGCGACGCGGCGGGGCAGAAGGCCGGGCTCCGCGTCGCCGATCTGGCGCTGCCGCTGATCGAAGCGGGCCAGAGCCTGCGCTTCGCCATCCTGCCCGAGGGCAAGGACCCGGACGACCTGATCCGCGCCGAAGGTCCCGGCGCGATGCGACGTGTCTTGGACGCGGCCAAGCCCATGCTGGCGCTACTTTGGGCGCGGGAGACCGAGGGCCGGAGCTTCGACAGCCCCGAGCGGCGCGCCATGCTCGACCGCGACCTTCGGGCGCTGCTGGGGCGGATCGCCGATCCCAGCCTGCGCCGCCATTACGCGCAGGAGGTCGCGCGGCTGCGGGCCGAGCTGTTCGGCGTGCCTCTGGTCGAGCTGCCCGCCGCCCCGCCCGCGCCGCCAGTGGAGGATGACCGCTGGGGGCCCCCGCACCCGCCGGAGCCCAGCCCGGCCTCCTGGTCGCCACCGCCCCAGCCGCGCCGCGGCGGCGGGCGGCGCCCTCGTTGGGACGCACCCAAACCCGCCTCCCCCGTGACGCGGGCCTCGCCCCTCGTGCAGGGGGCGCTCGACCCGGAATCGCTGCTGGAACAGGTCGCCTTGGCCGGCCTGGTGCTGCATCCCGCCCTGATCGGCGCCTTTGCCGAGCGGCTGGAGGACACGACCTGGAGCCGCGACACCCATGCCCGGCTCGCCACCGCGCTGCTGCGCCTGCCCGAAGGCCAGGACATGACCGAGAGCCGTGGGCAACTGAATCGCGAGATCGGCGAGGAAGTTCTTGATTCCCTTCTCGCTCAGCCCCAAATCCGCATCTCGCCGGCCGCGCGCGCCGGCGCCACGCCCGAAGACGCCCATCCCTGCATTCTGGGTGCCTTCGTCAGCCTGGAAACCCGGCGCGGCATCGACCGGGAAGCGCGCGAAGCACTTGAGGATTTCGCCGATGGCGGCGACGAAGCGATGACATGGCGCCTGGCCCAAGCGGCCCGGCGCCGCCATGACGCGGCCCGCGTCAGCGACGGCATGAAGGGAGATGGCGCGACAGAAGCGTCAAATGCCTCCTATTATGACGATCTGCTGGCCACGGCCCTAGAGAAGAAGCGCCGCAAAAAGTGATTCGGGGTGCGGCCCCCGGCGATTCGCGCTAGTGATTCGTTCACGCTGATTAGATTCGATGATTCCGTCGGAGGGACACGGATGGCCAAAGACACGGACGACCAGAAGCCCGACGCCGAGGGCGATATCTCGCTCGATATGAGCCAGGCCGCCGTCAAGCGCATGATCGCCGAGGCCAAGGCCCGCGGATACATCACCTACGATCAACTCAATCAGGTCCTGCCCCCGGAACAGGTCTCGTCCGAGCAGATCGAGGATGTGATGTCGATGCTCTCGGAGATGGGCATCAACATCGTCGAGGCCGAGGAAGCCGAGGAAGAGGACGACCAGAAGCCGCAGGGCTCCACCGAACTGGTCGACGCCTCCAAGAAAGGCGGCGCCGTCGCCACCGCCGAGCAGTCCGAGCAGAAGCTCGACCGCACCGACGACCCGGTGCGCATGTATCTGCGGGAAATGGGCTCGGTCGAGCTGCTGTCGCGCGAGGGCGAGATCGCCATCGCCAAGCGCATCGAGGCCGGCCGCAACACGATGATCCTGGGCCTCTGCGAGAGCCCGCTGACATTCCAGGCGATTACGATCTGGCGGGACGAACTTCTGTCCGAAGACATCCTCCTTCGCGACGTGATCGACCTGGAGACGACCTTCGGCGACCAGATGGAGGAGGAGGCCGACACGCCCGTCGCCTCCGCCGCCACCCCGGCCAATGACAACAAGGCCGAGTCGAAGACCGAGCTCGACGCCGACGGCAACCCGATCACTTCGGACGACGACGACGATGACGACGAGGGCGCCAACATGTCCCTCGCGGCGATGGAGGCCGCGCTCAAGCCCCGCGTGCTGGAGACGCTGGACCGCATCGCCGAGGATTACGCCAAACTGTCCGATATGCAGGACATGCGGATCTCGGCCACGCTGAACGAGGATGGCAGCTTCTCGCAGCAGGACGAGGAGACCTACCAGGCGCTCCGCTCCGAGATTGTGGAACTGGTCAACGGGCTGCACCTGCACAACAACCGCATCGAGGCGCTGATCGACCAGCTCTACGGCATCAACCGCCGCATCATGTCGATCGATTCGGGCATGGTGAAGCTGGCCGACCAGGCCCGCATCAACCGCCGCGAGTTCATCGAAGCCTATCGCGGCGCCGAGTTGGACCCGACCTGGGTCGACCGGATGGCCGCCAAGGACGGACGCGGCTGGCAGGCGCTGTTCGAGCGCTCCCGCGACAAGGTCGAGGAGTTGCGCGCCGACATGGCGCAGGTCGGCCAATATGTGGGGGTCGATATCGGCGAATACCGCCGCATCGTGAACCAGGTGCAGAAGGGCGAGAAGGAAGCCCGGCAGGCCAAGAAGGAGATGGTCGAGGCCAACCTGCGCCTCGTGATCTCCATCGCGAAGAAATACACCAACCGCGGCTTGCAGTTCCTGGACCTGATCCAGGAGGGCAATATCGGCCTGATGAAGGCGGTCGATAAGTTCGAATATCGCCGCGGCTACAAGTTCTCGACCTACGCGACCTGGTGGATCCGGCAGGCGATCACCCGATCGATAGCCGACCAGGCCCGCACGATCCGCATCCCGGTCCACATGATCGAGACGATCAACAAGCTGGTCCGCACCGGCCGCCAGATGCTGCACGAAATCGGCCGCGAACCGACGCCAGAGGAGCTGGCCGCCAAGCTGCAGATGCCGCTCGAAAAGGTCCGCAAGGTGATGAAGATCGCCAAGGAGCCGATCTCGCTGGAGACGCCCATCGGCGACGAGGAAGATTCGCAGCTCGGCGACTTCATCGAGGACAAGAACGCCGTCCTCCCGCTCGACAGCGCCATTCAGGAGAACCTGAAGGAGACCACGACCCGCGTGCTCTCGTCGCTGACGCCCCGCGAGGAGCGGGTCCTGCGCATGCGTTTCGGCATCGGGATGAACACCGACCACACCCTGGAGGAAGTCGGCCAGCAATTCTCGGTCACCCGCGAACGCATCCGCCAGATCGAGGCGAAGGCGCTGCGCAAGCTCAAGCATCCGTCGCGCTCGCGCAAGCTGCGCAGCTTCCTGGATCAGTGAGGGTCCCGCAGCCCGAGGGCTGCAAGGGGAGCCTGAAATGGATCCAGCGGGCCGTCGAACGGCGGCCCGATCTGCTCAATCTCCCCAATCGGCGGCGGGTGGAGTGGCTCTCGCCGTTGCGGTCGGACGATTGGGCAGAATATTCGGACGAGGATTCTCTCCGCCGCCTCGGGCTCTCGGATCATGGCGCGGCCCTACGCGCCTTCTGGCCCCGGCGCGGCCCACAATGGGACGCCCTGGGACATATCGACGGCGCCCCCGTTCTGGTGGAAGCCAAGGCCCATCTGGCTGAGTTTCTTTCGCCTGCGACGCAGGCCGGCCCATCCTCCCGGCCCCGGATCGAGGCCGCCTTCGGGACCGTCCAGAGAGCCGAAGGTCTCCGCCCGCCCGCCGACTGGACGCGCTGCCTCTACCAATTGGCGAACCGCATCGCGCATCTTTGGTTCATGCGATCCCGCGGACTTGACGCGACGCTCCTGCTGGTCGGCTTCGTCGGAGATCGCGACATGTCCGGGCCGGAGCACCCCGAAACCTGGGCAAGCGCCGAGGCCGTGGCATTCCACGCGTTGGGACTGTCAAACGGTCACACGTTGCGCCGGTCCATCGTCTCGGTGCATCCACATGTCCAGGAACTTGAGTGACGCGACACAGGAGGACTCCGATGTCCTGGCTTTCCAAGATTTTCGGCGGCGCCCCGTCCGAGCCCGAGCCGCTCCCGGCCGAGGAATACAAGGGCTTCGCCATCACCCCGGCGCCGCAGAAGACGAGCGACGGGTTTCGCATCGCGGCGACGATCGAGAGGGATGGCAAGACCCATCACATGATCCGCGCGGACACGCTGCGCGACCATGACGGGGCGGTCGAGGCCACGATGCTGAAGGCAAAGCAAGTCATCGACCAACAGGGCGACCGCATCTTCTTGTGACGGCGCGGGCTTGGCCGGTGCCAGGGCCGCCGCCGTCAGCCATCGGATTTGGGTGGGCCCCTGTCATCGGGCTCCGCGTCGGTTCCGGTCGTGACCGAGTTCGGGTCATGGGAGGCCACAACGAGCCATGTCCATGTGCAAGCGGCCCTCCCGGGGCTCGGACCGCTGCTGAGCAAATACGCCACCCGACGCCCGGATCAGCGCCGCAGCCGCATCTCCAGCTTGTTCAGCGCCCGCGTCCAGAGACGCCGGTTCACCCCTTTATGGACGAAGGGGCGGGTCGTGCTCGGGTGGGTCGGCTGAAGCACGTCTTCCGCGACCGGTGGCCGGGTTCCGTCGCCCTCGACCTGGCCGGGAAGGTCGCGAAAGCCCCGCACCTCCGGCCCGTCCAGCCGCTCCGCCAGCGCGGCCCCCAGGGTGCGGCGCCCGAAGCGCGAGGTGGGCACCTCCGGCAGTTGCGCCAGCCAGGGTCGCGCCATATGCGCCATCGGCGCCGCGCCCAGCGCTTGCAACGCCCGCGCGCACTCGGCCTCGCTGCGCGCGAAGCGCCAGCCCGCCGCCCGCAGCCGTGGCACATCCAGCACCGAGAGCGCGTAGAAATACTGCGCCGTGGGGGAGCCCCGCCCCCCGGGCGGCACGAAATGGAAGGCCGCGCCCCCGGCCACCGGGCGGAACTGCCCCGCCCGCCGCCCCTGGCGTGGGCCCATGGCGATGAGCGGCGTCGCCACCATTTGCGCCGGGTCCGCGAAGACCGCCTCCAGATCGGCCCGCACCCCGGCATCCAGCGGCCGGATCGTCTGGCAATCGTCCTGCACGAACATCGCCCAACGCGCCTCACAGCGGTCGAACGCCGCCTGCATGTTGGCATAGAGCCCGCCCAGCCGCGCGCCCGCCCGTGCCTCCGGCCGCCAGACGGTCACGTCGCGCCCTACCAGCGCCTCCGCCACCCGAGGATCGGCGGAGCGGTCGTCCATCACCGTCACCGGCACTCCCGGCGCGTGCCGCGCGAGGCTGTCCAGGCACCAAGCCAGATGCGCGCCCCTGTCATAGCTGAACACGAAGATTTCGAGATCGTCCAAGCCGGCCCCTCCCCGCGCCCTACATGACCGCAGGATGCCCGCCACACAACCGAAGGCCCCCGATGCAGACCACCTTCACGCTCCAGACCCGCGGCCCCGGCCTGACCGAGTTCACCCGCCAGGTCGCCGCCTGGCTGCCCCGCGAAGACGGCCTCCTGACGCTGATGATCCGCCACACCTCCGCCAGCCTGCTGATCCAAGAGAATGCCGACCCCGAGGTCCAGACCGACCTGACCGAATGGCTGCACCGCACGGTGCCCCCTTCGACCGACCCGAGCCTGTCCTACCTGACCCATACCTATGAGGGCCCCGACGACATGCCCGGCCATATCAAGGCCATGCTGCTGCCGGTCTCGCTTCAGATCCCTGTTGCGCGAGGGACGATGCGGCTCGGGACGTGGCAAGGGATCTACCTCGTAGAGCACCGCACCCGCCCGCATACCCGCGAGGTTGCCGCCCATTTCGCCGCCGACCGCTGAGCTCTTGCCACGCAACCCCTGGGGGGGCAGAGTGATCTGGCACCCAGCCATGGCACAAGGTGCCACATCTGGCGGACCACAGCGAGCGGAGACCGAGCGATGCGCTGCCCCTTTTGCGGGAATGTCGACACCCAGGTGAAGGATTCGCGTCCCGCGGAAGATCACGTCGCCATCCGCCGCCGCCGCTTCTGCCCGGCCTGCGGCGGCCGCTTCACCACCTATGAGCGGGTGCAATTGCGCGATCTGGTGGTGGTGAAATCCTCCGGCAAGCGGGAGGAGTTCGACCGGCTCAAGCTGGAACGCTCGATCCGCATCTCGATGCAGAAGCGCCCGATCGACCCGGAGCGGATCGACCAGATGATCTCGGGCATCGTGCGGCGGCTGGAGAGCATGGGCGACACCGACATCCCCTCCAAGACGATCGGCGAGATCGTGATGGAGCGGCTGGCGGCCATCGACACCGTCGCCTATGTGCGCTTCGCCAGCGTCTACAAGAACTTCCAGGCCGCGGACGATTTCGAGGATTTCGTGGCCGAGCTGCGCCCGCCCGCGCCCGATACGTGATGACCGCCACGTGAGCGACCACGGCCGATGGATGGGCGCCGCGCTGGCCCTGGCCGCGCGGGGCCTGGGCCGCGTCTGGCCGAACCCGGCGGTGGGCTGCATCATCGTAGCCGGGGGCCGTATGGTGGGACGCGGGCGCACCGCCGATGGCGGACGGCCCCATGCCGAGACGGTCGCGCTCGCGCAAGCGGGCGAGGCCGCGCGGGGGGCCACGGCCTATGTCACGCTGGAACCCTGCGCCCATCACGGGGTTACCCCGCCCTGTGCCGAATCGCTGATCGCCGCGGGTGTCGCCCGGGTTGTCATAGCGCAGCGGGACCCCGACCCGCGGGTCGATGGAGGCGGCGTGGCGCGGCTGCGCGCCGCGGGGACCGAGGTGATCGAAGGCGTCCGGGAGGCGGAGGCCCGCGGCCTCCAGGCGGGCTTCCTCAGCCGCATCCAACGCGGGCGGCCGCTGCTGACGCTCAAACTCGCCACCACGCTCGACGGCCGGATCGCCACCGCCTCGGGCGAGAGCCAGTGGATCACCGGGCCCTTCGCCCGCGCCCATGTCCACGGGCAACGGGCCTGCCATGACGCGGTGATGGTCGGCGCCGGGACCGCGCGCGCCGACGATCCGCAATTGACGGTGCGGGGCCAGGGCGACGTGCCGCAACCCGTGCGCATCGTTCTCTCCCGCCGTCTGGACGTGCCACAGGATAGCGCCTTGACCCGCTCCACGGCGATCGCCCCGGTCTGGATGCTGCATGGCCCACACGCCGCCCCCGCACGCCGCGCCGCGCTGGAAGCGACGGGCGTCATCTGCCAGCCCGTTCCGTCCTTGGGCGGCGGCCTGGACCTCGCCGCGGCGCTCGGCCTGCTGGCGGAGCGCGGCCTCTCCCGCGTCTATTGCGAAGGCGGGGGCACGCTCGCCGCGGCCCTTCTGCAAGCCGGACTGGTCGATCGGCTGGACTGCTACACCGCCGGGGCCGCCATCGGCGCGGAAGGCATCCCCGCCCTGGGCGCGATGGGCCTCTCGGCCCTCGCCGACGCCCCGCGTCTTACGCTGAAGGAGATGCGCCGCCTCGGCCCCGACGTGCTGACCCGCTGGGCATCCGACCACTAACCTTTCAGCAACAAAGGTTAACCGCCCCTTCTTCTGGCCGGAAATACTCCGGGGGGATCGGCCATGGGCCGATGGGGGGCAGAGCCCCCCTCCCCGCCCGCGGCCAGGCTCAGACCGCGGCCTTGAGCGCCTCCGCCAGATCCGTCTTCTCCCAGGAGAAACCGCCATCGGCGTCGGGCGCCCGGCCGAAATGGCCATAAGCCGCCGTGCGCTGGTAGATCGGGCGGTTCAGCTGGAGGTGCCGGCGGATGCCGCGCGGGGTCAGGTCCATGACCTGGCTCACCGCGCGCTCGATCTCGGCCTCGTCGACCTCGCCGGTGCCGTGGGTGTCGACATAGATCGAGAGCGGCTTGGCCACCCCGATCGCATAGCTCAGCTGCAAGGTCGCGCGGCTGGCAAGGCCCGCGGCGACGATGTTCTTGGCGAGGTAGCGCGCCGCATAGGCCGCTGAGCGGTCGACCTTGGTCGGATCCTTGCCCGAAAAGGCCCCGCCCCCATGCGGCGCGGCGCCGCCATAGGTGTCGACGATGATCTTGCGGCCGGTCAGCCCCGCATCGCCATCCGGCCCGCCGATGACGAATTTTCCGGTGGGGTTGACCCACCATTCGGTCGCCTCCGTCAGCCAGCCCTCGGGCAAGGTCTCGCGGATATAGGGCTCGACGACGGAGCGCACATCGTCGGAGGTCATGTCCTCGTCGAGATGCTGGGTCGAGAGCACGACGGACGACACGCCGACCGGACGCCCGTTCTCGTAACGCACCGTCAGCTGCGACTTGGCGTCGGGGCCGAGGCTGGGCTCGGTGCCGTTCTTGCGCACTTCGGCCAGGCGACGGAGGATCGCGTGAGCGTAGAGGATCGGTGCCGGCATCAGCTCCGGCGTCTCGTCACAGGCATAGCCGAACATGATGCCCTGGTCGCCCGCGCCCTCGTCTCTGTTCTCCGCGGCAGTCACGCCTTGGGCGATATGGGCCGACTGCTCATGGAGCAGGTTCGTCACCTCGCAGGTCGCGTGGTGGAACTTGTCCTGCTCATAGCCGATATCCTTGATGCAATCGCGGGCGATCTGCTCGATCCGCTCCATCTGATGGGCGAGGTTCGACTGGTCGGCGAGGCCGATCTCGCCACCAATGACGACGCGATTGGTCGTGGCGAAGGTCTCGCAAGCGACCCGGGCCTCCGGCTCTTCGGCGAGAAGGGCATCGAGCACGGCGTCGGAGATCCGGTCGCAGACTTTGTCCGGATGCCCCTCCGACACGGATTCGGAGGTGAAGGAATGGGTCTTGCGAACGGTCATGGGATGCTCCGGTAAAAGATGCGGACGCTCCGTCAGGAAGCCGTTGGAGCGCGGTCGGCCTTCCCTATGCGCGAACGTTCCCGGCGTCCACCGCTCTTGCGCGCTTGCGGATCGCCAGCGTCGCCAGCACCGTCAGGATCAGCGCCAAAGCCGGCCAATCGCCGATCCGGACATAGGGCGTCGGGGCCGCCGCCGGCGGCAGCAGGGCGTCCAGATGCCCCACCTCGTTCAGACCCAGCGTCGCGATCAGCCCGCCACGGGCGTCGATCACCGCCGAGATGCCGGTATTGGCGGCGCGCAGCACGGGCAGGCCGCTCTCGGCCGCGCGGAGGCGGGCCAGGGCGAGATGCTGGCGCGGCCCCGCCCCCTGACCGAACCAGGCGTCGTTGGTGAGGTGGAGGATGGCCCGGGGCCGGTCAGCGGCGCGGATGTCCTGCGGAAAGATCGCCTCGTAGCAGATCAACGGCAGAACGGGACCGAGACCGGGAATCTCGATGAGATCCGGACCCGGCCCGGGCGCATAGCGCCCGGCCAGCTGCGCCGCCAGGGGACCGATGCCCAGCGCCTCGGCGACCTGCGGCAGCGGGAGGTACTCGCCGAACGGCACGAGGCGATGCTTGTCGTAGACATGGGCGATCTCGCCTTCGGACCCGGTCAGCAGCACGGCGGCATTGCGCGGCGCCCCGTCGTCGTCATAGCGCTGCGCGCCGATCAGGACCGGCCCGTCCGCCGCGTTGGACAGGATCGGGCGGATGTCCTCGGAATAGCTCAACAGCTGCGGCAGAGAGGTCTCGGGCCAGACGGTCAGCGCCACCGGCGCGACCTTGGGGGCGGCCGTCGCCTCCAGCCCGCGGCGGAAGAAGATACCGATGAAATCCGGATCCCACTTCTGAGCCTGCGGCGCGTTGGGCTGGACGAGGCGGATCACCGGCGCATCCGGCGCGGCCTCGGCGGTGGGCGGCCCGATCGTCGCCAAGGCGAAGGGCGCCGAGAGCAGCGCCACACCGAAGGCGGAGAGGGCGGGCCGCCAGGTGGCGATCAGGCCGATCCCCAGCAGCAGACACAGGCCCAACCCATGCGCGCCGAGGATCCCCGCCGAGGGGAGCGCGGGCGAGGCGATCAGCACATGGCCGGGCATCGCCCAGGGAAAGCCCGTCAGCACATAGGCGCGGGCGAGTTCCGCCGCGCCGAGCGCCGCCGCGACCCCGAGAGCGCCGCCGAGCCGCGCCCCCACGGCCCCGGCCATGGCCCAGAACAGGCCAAGCCCGAGAGAGATCGCGCCCAGAGCGATCGGTGCGAGCCAGCCCGTCGCGGCGGCATCGACGAAGAACGGCTCGACGATCCAGTGCAGGGCCACCGCGAAATGCGCCGCGCCGAAGATCCAGCCCGCAAGCCCCGGCACGCGCGCCCGGGCGATCAGCACAAGGCCCAGCCCATACCCCGCCAGCGCCACGGGCCACAGGCCCCAGGGCGCCTGGCCCAAGGCCGCAGCCGCGCCCGCCAGCGCCCAGAGGAGGGGCCCGGTCAGCCAGCGCGGAAGGATCATGTCAGGCCGCGCGCGGCATTCGCAGGCGCAACCGCTTGATGCGGCGGGGATCGGCGTCGACGACTTCGATCTCCATGCCCGAGGGGTGGGGGATGACCTCGCCCCGCTCCGGCACGCGGCCGGCCAGCATGAAGACCAGCCCGCCCAGCGTGTCGATCTCTTCCTGGTCCTCGTCCTCGGCCAGGGCGAAGCCGATCTCGTCCTCGAACTCGTCGAGCGGCGTGCGGGCGAGCGCGAGGTAGCAGCCGGACTTTTCCTGCCGCCAGAGGCGTCCCTCGTCCTGGTCGTGCTCGTCCTCGATTTCGCCGATGACCTGCTCGATCAGGTCTTCCAGCGTCACGAGCCCGTCGACCCCGCCATATTCGTCGATCACCAGCGCCATATGGATACGCTGGGTCTGCATCTTGGTCAGCAGCACGGCGACCGGCATGGAGGGCGGCGCATAGATCAGCGGCCGGATCAGCGGACGGATGTCGAACGGCTTTTCCCGGTCGCCGTTGAAGCCATGGTTCAGCGCGAGGTCTTTCAGGTGGATCATCCCCACCGGCTCGTCCAGCGTGGTCTCGAAGACCGGCAGCCGTGTCATCCCCGAGGAGCGAAACGTGGCGACCAGATCGTGCAGGTCGATATCGGCTGGAACGGCGACGACCTCGGCCCGGGGGATCAGCACGTCGTCGAGCCGCTTGTCCTGGAGCCCCAGAAGGCCGGGGTGATGCGCCTTGGCGCCGTTGTCGGTATGGTCTTTCGTCATGGCCGCCTGCTCCGTTGGAGCGAATCCGCCAAAAAGTCGCGCCATGAACCCGGCCCGCGCCGGTCTGCCGCTGAGAGGGGTCTCTTCGGCTGTATGGCCTTCAGTGGGCCGCGCGCTTTGCGCGGCGTTAGACGATCCGTCTTCGGTCATCGGACCCGGAGGGCTCCCGTTAGGTGACGGGCATCGGGCCCGCACCGTTCAATTTAGGGACCGGCATACGGATCGGGAAGACCCAAACCCGCGAGAATGCGGGTTTCCGCCGCTTCCATCAGCGCGGCATCCGCATCGGTCTCGTGATCGTAGCCCAAAAGATGCAGTGTGGCGTGGACCAGAAGATGGGTCACATGGGCGTCGAAGGGCTTTCCCTGCTCCTCCGCCTCGCGGAGACAGGTCTCCCAGGCGATGGCGATATCGCCCAGTTCCGGCTCGGAGCCCGGTGGCGTTGGATGGGCGCCCGGGGTCTCGGCCCCGCGCTCCTCCGAGGGCCAGGAGAGCACGTTGGTCGGCTGCTCCTTGCCTCGGAATTCGCCGTTGAGCGCGGCGATCCGCGTATCGTCGCAGCCCATGACGACGACCTCGCGGGGCCCACTCACCCCGCAATCGGCCAAGGCGGCGGGGATGGCCACGCCGCAGAGCCGCTCCAGCGCGTCCCAGCGCGGATCCTCGACCACGACATCGATTTCGGGTTCGGACTCGGTCATGCGCCCATGAAGCCCCAGCCGGCGGGGACGAAACCGAAGCGGAGCGCCGCCTCGGAGCATGTCCGCTCTTCCACGAGGATCCGCTCCAGGGTCAGGTCCACCACCGGGGTCTGCACCTCGATCGCCTCCTCCTCGTCATCCTCTGCGGGGAAGTGCTCGACGTCGTAGCCGCGATCCTCCAGCCAGCCCATGAATTCGGTGGCGTCGGCCTCGGGTCCGGCGTTGAAATGCAGGTCGATCATGGCGCGGGCGGGCAGCTTGGCCTGCCCCTCGATCTCCGCCCATTGCGCGCGGCTCGCGGCCTCTTGCGCTGCGGTGTCGATCATTCCCGGGCGTCCCGGACGGCACGGGCCGCTTCGCGCCGCGTATCGTCGGCCTCATAGGCGGTGATGATTTTTGCAACCAACGGATGCCGGACCACGTCCGCGGCGGTGAAGTAGTTGAAGCTGATCCCGTCCACCCCTTTCAGAATCGACTCGGCATCCCGCAGACCCGAATACACCCCGCGCGGCAAGTCCACCTGGGACCGGTCCCCGGTAATCGCCATGCGCGACCCTTGCCCCAGCCGGGTGAGGAACATCTTCATCTGCATCGTCGTCGCGTTCTGCGCCTCGTCCAGAATGACGAAGGCGTTGTTGAGCGTCCGGCCGCGCATGAAGGCCAGCGGCGCGATTTCCACCTGCCTTTCCTCGCGCAGCTTGATCAGCTGCTTGCCAGGCAGGAAGTCGTTCAGCGCGTCGTAGAGCGGCTGCATATAGGGGTCGATCTTGTCGTCCTGCGTGCCGGGCAGAAATCCGAGCTTCTCGCCCGCCTCGACGGCGGGTCGGGTCAGGATGATGCGGTCGACCTCGCCCTGGAGGAATTTCGACACCGCCACGGCGACGGCGATATAGGTCTTGCCGGTGCCGGCTGGGCCGATCCCAAAGGTCAATTCATGGTCGAGCAGCGCCTGGGTATAGGCCTTCTGGGCCTCGGTCCGCGGCTCCATGGTCTTCTTGCGGGTTCGAATCTCCAGCGCGGGGGCCGGGAACATCTCTCCCTGGTCGCCGTCGCGGGGCTCGGATTCGCCCTCCCTCAGACGGATCAGCCCGTCGATCACACCCATGGTCACGTCCTTGCCCGCCTCCAGGCGGGCATAGAGGCCGTTGAGCACGCGCTCGGCCTCGGGGGCGGCGTCGCCATGGACGAACAGCGCGTTGCCGCGATGCACGATCTGCACACCGAGCAACTGCTCGATCTGGGCAAGATGGGCGCCCCCCGGACCGACGAGGTCGATCATCAGGCGGTTGTCGGGAAACTCCAGCTGGAGGGCGATAGCGTCGGAAAGGGGTGCGGCCAAAGAGGGCTCCTGTGACGGGTCGCGCGTCAGGGTGACCCAGGGGGCGGGGCGGCGCAAGACGCCTGAAACAGGATATGGGGCCTGTCGCAGGAATTTCATCCATCCGCACAAAATGGGGGCCGCGACGGTCGTCGCGGCCCCCTGCCCCTCACCCGGTCGGAGGATCAGATCGGATCGTTGACGTCCTGGCCGGCGCGGAACGGCCCGGTCACGTATTCCGGCGGCGCATCGCCGCGGTTGCAAACGGGCAGCCCGGTGCGCGGATCGTAGCGGGTGGACAGATAGCCCTCGACCCCGTCATCGATCAGCCAGTGCTGGCAACCGCGCGGATCGACCCAGACGCCCGGCGACAGCTCCTGCAGGGAGGAGCGGCCGATGACCTGACGGTCGCGGATCTTGTCGGTGGCGGTGTTCGCCGTCTGGCACCCGGCCAGCACGGCCAGGGCGACGCCCGAAAGGATGATCTTGCGCATCGGTCAGTCTCCCGGGTTCATCATCATCATGCCACGGCAGACCGGGCGGCCATTGGGCATCAGGTGCGGTGTCATGAAGCCCTCGGCGCCATCATCCATCACCCAATGCTCGCAGCCATCGGGATCGACCCAGATCGTCGGGGTGTAGCGCTCGGCGAGGATGGTGCGCTCGGTGCCGCCGGCCATGGTGCGGCCGCGGGTCCAGACGCCGTTGCCCTGGGCGTCACGGGTAAACGTGTAAACATTGCCGGAAGAATCCCGGCCGACATCGCCGATCGTCTGCGCCGCGGCCGGCAGGGCGGCGCCAAGCGCCGCCACGAGCGCCGCGGCCCGGATCGTCCTGTGATAGATACGAGACACGGGGGTCCCCCCTGAATTGAGCCCGGCACCGCCCCGACGGGGGGGAGCGCACGGCGCGAAGGGCCTGAAACAGATGGCACCGCGAGCAGGCCCCGACAGGCCCGCGGCACCCCGCCTCAAACAGGCGAAACGGTCTGCGTGGACGCGGGACGGGGCAGCTGGCGCAGCGCGCGGTCGGACCCGTCTGTCGCGACGTCTCCCCCCGGGCGCGGAGGCTGGCAGACCCGTCCGCATCCCAATCGCATGGATGGTGGCAAGAGTATGCGCGCGATGCGGCCCCTTTGGGAAGCCCCTCTATCACCTTGAGCTTTCTAGAGAAACACTGCCTCCGGAGGGGGGCTTACCGTCCCCCCTGCCGAAACGATCAGACCAGTTCCGCGGCCAGGGAGTTGGGCTTGGCCTCGGTCACGCGCACCCGCGCGACCTGCCCCTTGAGCGAATCAGGGGCGATCACGTGGACCGCCTGAAGATAGTCCGACTTGCCCACCAACTGCCCCGGCAGCCGCCCGGCTTTCTCAAACAGCACATGCGTCTCGCGCCCGACCATGGCCTCCTGCGCGGCGCGCTGCTGCTGGCCGAGCAGCTCCTGGAGCCGCCGGAGCCGGTCTGCGGCGACCTCTTCAGGCACCCCCTCCTTCTCGGCGGCGGGGGTGCCGGGGCGGGCGGAATATTTGAAGCTATAGGCTTGGCCGTAGCCCACCCGCTCCACCAGGCGCAGCGTGTCCTGGAAATCCTCCTCGGTCTCGCCCGGAAAGCCCACGATGAAGTCGCCCGAGAGCAGCAGATCGGGCCGCGCGGCCCGCAGCCGGTCGATCAGCGCGACATATTGCTCGGCCGTATGCTTGCGGTTCATCGCCTTGAGGATCCGGTCCGAGCCCGCCTGCACCGGCAGGTGCAGATAAGGCATCAGCTTGGCGCAGGTCCCGTGCGCCTCGATCAGATCGTCGGTGAAGTCGTTGGGATGCGAGGTCGTGAAGCGGATGCGCTCCAGCCCCTCGATCTCGTCCAGCGCCCAGATCAGGCGGGCGAGCGACCAGGTGCCGCCCTCGGGCCCGTCGCCGTGATAGGCGTTCACGTTCTGGCCGAGCAGTGTGATCTCCTTCACGCCCCGATCGACCAGCGCGCGCGCCTCCGACATGAGCCGCGCGGCGGGGCGGCTGACCTCGGCGCCGCGCGTATAGGGGACGACGCAGAAGGCGCAGAACTTGTCGCAGCCCTCCTGCACGGTCAGGAAGGCGGTGGGTCGCACGGTCTTGGCCCCCGTTCCCACCCATGTGCGCGCCTGTGGCAGATGCTCGAACTTGTCCTCTTCGGGCATGTCCGTGTCGAGCGCCTTCTCCCCGCTCCGGGCGCGGGCGACGAGATCCGGCAGGCGGTGATAGGCCTGGGGTCCGACCACCAGATCGACGGCGGGCTGACGCGCCATGATCTCCGCCCCCTCGGCCTGGGCGACGCAGCCCGCGACGCCGATGCGCAGATCGGGGTTCTTCGCCTTGAGCCCCTTGAGCCGGCCCAACTCGCTATAGACCTTCTCTGCCGCCTTTTCGCGGATATGGCAGGTGTTGAGCAGGATCAGGTCGGCGTCCTCGGGACTGTCGGTCTGGACATAGCCCTGGGGGCCCATGGCCTCGGCCATGCGCTCGCTGTCATAGACGTTCATCTGACAGCCATAGGTCTTGACGTGCAGCTTCAGCGGATGGTCGGTCATCGGAGCGCTCCCTCGGGGGTCGCGGCGGTCTAGCCCAGGCCGCGCCGTTGCGAAAGAGCGCGGGGCGCGGCAAGGTCGCCCGATCATGGAGTTCGCATCCCTCGAAGACCTGACGGCACGGGCCGACACCCTGGGCACGGGCCCGGTTCTGGCGCTGCTGTGCGAAGACGGCGTCGAGCTGGCAAGCAGCCTGGAGCACCATCTGGCGCTCGGCTTCGCCGCCATCGTGCTGGCGCTGGCGCCCGGCGTGCCCCTGCCCGCCCCCCTCCCCGACCGCGTCCATCCCCTGCGCCTGGACCGCCGGCCGGACGATCTGGCCCCCGTCGTCGTCAACGCGCTGCTGGCGGGCCGCCCGGCGGGCGCCTGGACCGGCTGGTGCTACAATGCCGAATTCCTCCACACGCCCTTTTGCGAGACCCGACCCGTGGGCGCGGCGCTGGCCTTCTGCGCCGAAGAGCGGCGGGACCACTTGATCGCCGTGCTGGCCGATCTCTATCCGGCCGACCTCACCGCCCATCCCGGCGGCGTCGACCGGGAGAGCGCAATGCTGGACGCACGCGGCTATTACGCGCTGGGCCGCTGGGATCCGGCGCTTCGCGCCGAAAAGCCCCGGCAGGTCGACATTCATGGCGGGCTGCGCTGGCGCTTCGAGGAGCACGTGCCCTGGACCCGCCGCCGGATCGACCGCGTGGCGCTGATGCGGGCGCGGCCTGGGCTGCGCTTGCTGCCGGATCACCGGGTCTCGGTCGAGGAGATGAACACGATCCAGTGCGAATGGCACCATTCGATGACCGCCTGCATCACCTCGTTCCGCGCGGCCAAGGCGCTCGCGACCAATCCCGGATCGCGGGCGGCCATTCGGGGGTTTCGCTGGGACGGATCGGTGCCCTTCACCGGGGGCGCGCAGCAATTGATGGAGCTTGGCTTGATGGAACCCGGTCAGTGGTTCTGACACCGCCCCAGCACCTCGGACGCACCGCCCCACTCAACCGCCACTGCAAACCGCGCCCGCCCCATCCGGCCGTGCGGCGCCTTGTCTTCTTCTGGCCGAAAATACTCCGGGGGTCCTGGGGCTGGCCCCCGGCCGCTCCAAATGGCGATCCGGTCGAAGGGGGCTCCCCAACCAGGGCCGAACCCGGCGATCCAGACACACCGCATGACACCGGGGGAGAGACAACAAAAAACGCGCGCCCGACAGGGCGCGCGTCGCGTAAGTCGTCAGTAACAGCCGGGTGTCAGGCCTCGACGGTCTCGGACTTGCCTTCGAGGGCCGGGGACCGGGAACCCGACGCGATCTGGATGCGGCGGGGTTTCAGGGCTTCGGGCACCTGACGCTCCAACTCGATATGGAGCATGCCGTCCACATGGCTGGCACCCGTCACATGGACATGGTCGGCCAGCTGGAAGGTCTTCTCGAAAGCGCGCTGCGCGATGCCGCGATGCAGGTAGACCGGCTTTTCATCGGTCTCCGCCTTACGGGCGGTCACGGTCAGCTGGTTTTCCTTTGCCTCGATGTTGAGTTCGTCGGCGGTGAAGCCCGCGACGGCGATCGAGATCCGATAGGCGTTCTCGCCGAGCTTTTCGATGTTGTAGGGCGGATAGGTCGTCGCCGTGTCGGCGGCCATGGCGCGGTCGAGCATGGAGGCCATGCGGTCGAAACCGACGGTGGCACGGTAGAGCGGCGAGAAGTCGTAGGTACGCATTCAGTGCATCCTTTCAAAGCGATACATATGCTGACCCCCTCCAAAGCGGACCGGGGCCGTGATACACCGGACCCTGTTTCGGCATCCGGTATCGTTAATTTGGGAAGCACTTTTTCGCGGTTCAAGAGGGCCGGTCGGCCAAGAAATCGGGACGCGGCTGCGGACCGCCGCGCCGGCGCCGACCGGGCGGAACAGCTCAGGGTCCGCGCTCGGTCTTCTCCTGCAAGGCGTCCGTCCGCTTGGAGGCGTCGGCCTTGGAGAGACCAGGGGCGAAAACCTCCCTGGCTTCCTAGCAGAGCGTCTTGAGATAGGAAGCCTACGCTCCGGTCCTCATCGCCGTCACCCGCCAGTCCAGCCCCGTGAAAAAGGCGAGGCCCGCGCCCTAGAGCGGCTCTAGCTCGGCGAACTCGCCGAGCCTCACGCCCGAGTGCCGGAGAAGCGCGTCGCCCAATCCTCCCGCTGCGCGTCCGTGATCTTGGCAAAGAGCACATCCGGAACCTCGAACACATGCCCCGGCGGCAGCATTTTCAGCGCCGCCGCGAGATCGTCGGGCCAGCTGTCGTCCCCGGTCTTCATCGCCGCCAGCATCGCCGCCGCCGTATCCGGGATGAAGGGAGCGGAGACCACAGCGTAAAGACGGATCAGATTGAGCGCGAGGCGAATCTGCGCCGCCGCCTGTTCGGGATCGGTCTTGAACACCGACCAGGGCGCGGCCTCTTGCAGATATTCGTTGCCCAGCACCCACATCGCCCGAAGTTCGGCGGCGGCCTTGCGGATCTCGATGGCGTCCATATGCGTCTGATACGCGGTCAGACGCCCCGCCAGCTGCTCCGACAAATGCCGCTCGCGGTCGCCCCACTCGCCGCCCGCGGGCACTTCCTCGCCGAACTTGGAGCGGCAAAACTTGGTGACACGGCTGACGAAATTGCCCAGCACATCGGCCAGATCCTTGTTCACGTCGGCCTGGAATCGCTCCCAGGTGAACTCCGTGTCCGAGGTCTCCGGCGCATGGGACAGCAGCCACCAGCGCCAGTAATCGGCGGGCAGGATCTCCAGCGCTTGGTCCATGAAGACGCCCCGCCCCTGGGAGGTGCTGAACTGGCCGCCGTCATAATTCAGGTAGTTAAAGGACTTGAGGTAGTCGACGGTCTTCCAGGGCTCGCCCGAGCCCAGGACCGTCGCCGGGAAGGAGAGCGTGTGGAACGGCACGTTGTCCTTGCCCATGAACTGGACATAGCGGACGTCTTCGGCCCCCTCGTCCAACCGCCACCAACGGCGCCAAGCCGCGTCGTCGAGGCCGTTCGCGTCGGCCCATTCATTGGTCCCCGCGATGTATTCGATAGGCGCGTCGAACCAGACATAGAAGACCTTGCCCTCCATCCCCGGCCAGGGCTGATCGCCCTTGCGCACCGGCACGCCCCAGTGGAGGTCGCGGGTGATGCCCCGGTCCTGCAACCCGTCCCCGTCATGCAGCCATTTCTTGGCGATCGAGGTGGTCAGCACCGGCCAGCTATCTTGCCCGTCGATCCAGGCGTCGAGCCTGTCGCGCAGCTTGGATTGCAGCAGGAACAGGTGCTTGGTCTCGCGCACCTCCAGCTCGGTCGAGCCCGAGATGGCGGAGCGCGGCTCGATCAGGTCGGTCGGGTCGAGCTGCTTGGTGCAGTTCTCGCATTGGTCGCCCCGGGCCCGGTCATAACCGCAATTCGGGCAGGTCCCCTCGACATAGCGGTCGGGGAGGAAGCGGCCGTCGGCAACGGAGTAGACTTGGCGCGAGGCCCGCTCCTCGATGAGACCGTTCTCGTCCAGCTTGCCCGCGAAATGCTGGGTCAGGCGGTGGTTCTGCGGGCTCGACGAGCGGCCGAAATGATCGAAGGACAGGCGGAATCCGTCGGCCAGGTCCTTCTGCACCCGCCACATCTCGGCGCAATATTCCGCCACGGGCTTACCCGCCTTGGCGGCGGCCAGTTCGGCGGGGGTGCCGTGCTCGTCGGTGGCACAAATGAACATGACCTCGTCGCCCCGCGCCCTGCGGTAGCGGGCATAGAGGTCGGCGGGCAGCTGCGAACCGATCAGGTTCCCCAGATGCTTGATCCCATTGATATAGGGAATCGCGGAGGTGATGAGGGTGCGGGCCATGGGTCTCTCCGAACGGACA
This sequence comes from Jannaschia seohaensis, assembly GCF_900116765.1. Classification (GTDB taxonomy): domain Bacteria; phylum Pseudomonadota; class Alphaproteobacteria; order Rhodobacterales; family Rhodobacteraceae; genus Jannaschia; species Jannaschia seohaensis. The sequence continues at coordinate 38,391 of NZ_UETC01000024.1, forward strand.
GCCCGCTTCTAGGGAGGCGCTCCGCTCCCCGCAAGCACCGCGCCCCCGCCCGGGCCGGTGGGCCTGGACGGGGGCGCATGCGCGGGGCGCTGCCGGGGAGAGAGAGACCGGGCGCGCATCGCGTGGTCCGCGCGGGCGGGGGGCAAGCCCGCGCAGGCGTTTAGCGGATCACTCGTCTTCGAGGCCTTCCGCGCGGATCTGGGCGTGGATGTCGGCGCCGTAGGCCGGCGTGCCCGAGATCAGCGTCGCGCCGACCTGGCCGCGGATGTCGTCCTGGGTCTCGAAGTCGGCGTTGAAGTGGGCGAAGACCGC
>NZ_UETC01000023.1 GCF_900116765.1 Jannaschia seohaensis
CCGCTGGTGAGGGTGTCCCCGCTGAACTGGACCGCCGAGCCCGTGGCCGCGCCGAGCAGCAGCGACCAGGTGGTCGCGGACGCGCCGCCATCGGCGCCGGTCGCGGTCGCGGTGCTGAAGGTGCCGGTGAAGTCCACCGTGGCCGCGTTCGGAGACGGGAGGCCGTCGCGGGCCTCGTCGGCATCGGGCACGCCGTCCGCGTCGGTGTCGGTGCCCTGGAAGTTGCCGTTCGCGAGGTCGCCATCGAACAGATAGACCGCGCCCGGCTCGGCGCCGTCGGCGGCGACGGAGACCGAGGGCCCGTCATCCGAAAAGGCGACCGAATAGCCGACATCGACCGTCTCGGTGTTGGTGTCCAGGATCCGGAAGCCGCCCAGATCGAACTCGGCTTCATCCTTGGCGCCCGGTGTCTTGTCGAGTGGCGCGCCGTTTTCGTAAAGAACGCGGTTCACGTCGCTGTCGAAGGTAGTCTGAACGGTAAATCCCGCGATCAGCCCCTCCACCAGAACCGAGCCATCCTGGATGCTGACCGAGATCCCTTCCTTGGACGCGCCGGCAAGAAGCTCTGCCTGGGTGAAGGTGACATCCACCGGTGTCCCCGGGTTCTTCCCCTTTCCCGGGATCTCGCCGTAGACGCGCACCCCAACCACATCGACGACCTGCGTGCGCCCATGCTCGAGATCGGCCAGATCGTCATGAAGATCGTTGACGTAATCCGAAGCGTCCACGGCATTGTTCGCCTCATCGTCGAAATTCAGCGAGTTGATGCCGGTGATCAGGAGTTGCGCCGTATTGCCCGATTGCAGCTGCGTGAGGGTGATATCCACCTCTTCCGCGGAGTAGGTTTCCGTATAACGAATGTTGCTCTCTTCGCGGTTCGTCCCGCTGGTCGCCAACGGCACGGCGAAATTCGGATCGATGCCCGAAGCCAGGGAATACCAGACGCCGTCGCCGGACTTGATCATCTGGGCGTTGCTGCCGATCGTGGTCTTGATCAGCTTGTCGCCCACCGTCTGGTCGGCGGCGCTCGTATTGACGGTGTCGTAGGTATTCCAGGTGGTGTCGAGGGCGGACTCGTCGGCCGGATTCTTGCCGGTCACGATGATCCCATTGTTGCCGTTCTGCTCGTCGAGGAACATCACGAAGAGCTGCGCGCTCGGGGGCACGCCGTCGGACTCGAAGGAGAGTTCCTGCTCTACGGCGACGCCGATCTTTCCGGCGAGGTCATTGGTGAGCTCGTCATATGTCCCACCGCTGCCATCGCCGGGGAACGGATTGTCGAGGCTGTAATTGTACTGCGCGACCACCAGCTTCGCCCCGATGATCTCGCCCTCGCTGTTTTTCTGCTCCACGAGGCTGACGGCGAAGACGATGTCGCCGGTGGGGTTGGGGCTGTCTGGGCTTTCCCCGCCTTCGGTCCCAAGGCGGCCGACGATGATCTTTTCGCCGGAAGAGAGCGTAAGCGTGTAGAGATAGATCGAGGTGTCGCCAGACGTCAGGCCGCTGTCGCTTCCCTCGCCCCCGCCGGTGATGACGAGTTCGAGGTCCGACACCGTCCCCACGGCGCTGGCATCGACGTCGACGACGTTTTCGCCGGTGTTTTCGCCGTTATAACCACTCAGCGCGACGTCGGTCAGGAGCGTCGATGATGGCAGGAGCGAGTCCGACAGGAACGAAAAGTAACTGGCGATCGCGGAGTTCGCCGGATCGTCCCAGTCGATATCATTTCCTGATGAATCTCCGGTAAAAATGTTTTGCAGGCCGAAGGTTTCGTCGACGATTGTCTTGATCAGCAGATCATTTGTAATGATAGTCATTGGTTAACCCCATCCTTGGACCGCCCTGGTCCGGTTTCGTCGGCAGTCAAGAAAGATGTCGCGCGCCTGCTGCATGCCCCGCTGGGTGAAGGCGCCTTGGCCTCGGGAGCGGCCTTGCCGGCCTCGCGAAAGATGTGCGTCACGTGGCGCAATCCGTCATGCGACCACGTCGGCGCCTTGAGATGGCGCCCGAGGTTCTTTGTATGACTGGCTGGATCAAGGGGTCTTCGCGGGATCTTCCCATGAGCCGATCTGCGCGACCGCCAAGTCCAGGCGTCTTCCGGAAATCGATGGAAATTTTTGCGAATTGTCGTGCCCTGACGGGCATGCGTGGCTAGAACAGTCACGCGAAAGCTGGCTTGGTGCAGAATAGATCCGGGACGTGAATCTGACCTATGTTTAGACATAGTAGCCACCACAAAACACTCGCGTGCTTCGGAAGGTGGACTCCACGTGCGGGCACATTGCGCGTGGCCGAATATTGATGCTCACCCCCACAAGCAGGCTATTCCAATAATAGCCATTTTTTCGCCTTAATGGTGACTTTTTTTGCGTTCCGCTTTTTGGCCTGGAGGGTGGGCGCCATATGATGTGCTAAAGGTTGACCTGAAGCGATATATGGTAGGCGGTCTGGGGCGGACTGATATCTCTCTGCAAGGGGGTATTGAACGAATCAGTCCCCGCCAGGCCAATTTGGCCGGCCATTATCTGGTGCAGAGACCACGTCACTCGGCGAGGGCGGCGGCGTATCGAGAGGAAGAGCGTCGCCGGCGGTGGTGGCCTCTGGCCAAGTGGCGGCACCCTTCCGGCGGGTCGAAGCGGTGGGAGGCCAGCTCGATACGCAGTGCCAGAGATCGCGGAAATGGATCGAATCCACAAAGCCGCGATCGACGAGTCCGGGATGCGGCACGCCCCTCAGTCCCAGGATCAGTTGCCCGTGTTCACGGCCGTTCTTCTCTTCGGTCATGATTGTCTACTCGTCTGACAAGATGCACGGCGCCAGAGACCGGCGCCGCGCCGGCCCTGCGTCATTCGATCCCCAGGTCGGCGCAGCTGGCCGCGTACTCGGCGGTGCCGTCGTTTGCGGCGGCGACGCCGACGATGTCATTTCGGAAGCCCGTGATCTGGCCGGCGGCCCACTCCTGCGCGTGGCGGCGCCCAGGCGCCATCGGTCCCGACCGCGACGGTCAGCGCCGCGCCAGCGCCACGGCGCGATTGGTCGCGAGCAGCTTCTCGATCAGGGTCAACTCGATCAGGCGATGCACGGCCAACGCGTGATCGGGGGCGTCGCGCTCCCACCGGGCCAGAACCTCGGCGTCTAGTCGCAACAGGGTCGTCGGCGTGAGCGCGCGGAGGTCCGCGGCGCGTGGCTCACCAAGGAGGAGCGCCACATCGCCCACCACCGTGCCCGCCCGCATCGGGCGCAGGGGGAAGCCGACGCGCGTCGGATCGTCGATCCAGACCCGACCGTCCACAAGCAGGAAGATGCAATCGGACGGGTCGCCCGCCGCGTAAACGAGCGCGCCTTCGGCCAGCTCGATCCGCGTGAACTCGGAGAGGACGGCCGCCATGAGCGCGTCGTCTCCCCGGACCGCCTTCCGCAGAATGGCGTAGGGGTCGATGCTGGCCTTTTCATCGACCACTCCGCGCAGGACGGATTCTTCCGCAGCCTCCAGCGCGCGGTCCAGATTGGGCATGCGCACGGGCCAGTCGACGGGGAGACCGGACCGCTCCAGGGCTCTCTCCACATTTTCTGGCCCGGCCACCAGCGACAGGTCGAGTCCGGCGTCGCGCGCGGCGGCGGCGAACTCGGCGAGACTGGTTGCGACCGTCACGTCGATCAGATGGACTCTCGACAGGTCGAGCACGAGGCCCCGCGCTCCGCCGCGCAGGATCTCGTGGAGCCGCCGCAGCGCCGCTTCGCCGGTCGCGAAGAAGAGGTTTCCTTCGAGCGCGAGGATCTGCGTTCCGCGGCCTTCCACGTCGAGCAGGGTCCGCTCGGCCACCCCCCGCTCCCGCGGAGACGGCATCTCCGAGAGCGGATGGTCGAAGCGGATGACGGAGCCGCGCATGGTGTCGACCACGAAGAGAGCCACCGCCAGGCCGAGGCCCAACCCGATCGCCGGAAGGAACCCTGCCACGGCCGTGACCGCCAGGACCGCGAGCACGATCGCCCAGTCGCCCAAAGGCATCTGCCGCCGTGTGGCCCAGCCCCAATCCAGAAGGAATCCGAGCCCGAGAAAGGCGATCAGCCCACCCGTCACGAAAGGCGGAACCCAGGCGACGATCGGCCCGGCCAAGAGAAGCGCCGCCCCTGTCACCGCAGCCGCGACGAGGCAGACGAGCCGTGAACGCACCCGCAATCCATGAGCCGTCAATGTCAGCCCGAGGCTGACGAAACCTGGACCTGCGCCCACGGTCGCCATGCCGACATTGGCAAGGCCGGTGATCCGAAGTTCCCGGTTCGTGTCGATGCGCGCGCGCACCGCCGTCGCAAGCGCTCCGATATTGAGCAATGCTCCCGCGACGCTGAGCGCCGCAACCGCCGCGATCGAGGGGAGGGCGGCCAGGACGCGGTCCCAGGCGACCGTCCCGGGCACCGGGAGAGCGAAGGTCGCCGCCTGAGCGGGCGCGGCCGCTGCCGTGGCCTCCACGATGCCGGCCGACCGCGCGCCCGCATAGGCGAGGAGCGCCGCGACCAGCACGCCCAACGGCACCAGCGGTTGCGTCGAAAGGCGCGCGGCGATCAGCATCCCGAGCGCGAGGGCAAGCATCGGCGCGATGCGGGCGAGGGCTCCGGGATCGGCAAGAGCGCGCCATGCGGACAGATCCGAACTGGTGCCGAGCACGGTGCCCAGGGCCGCGGTGGTCAGCAGCCAGCCCGAGCCCGCCAGGAAGCCGGCAAGGACGGGATAGGGAAAGTATCTCACGATCGCCCCAAGCCGCAGGCGTTCGATCGCAAAGAGCAGCGCGGCCGTCAGGAGCGTGGTCGCGGCGATGATCGCGAAGGCCGTGGAGATCCGCGCGTCGATCAGCGCCAGCGGCGCGACCGCCGCGGCGAGCGTGGTCGCGAGCGCGGCCAGGCCATGCTCTTGCACCTCCGCAACGGCGCTTGGCACGGCGCCCATGAGGCCGATGACGAGGGTCGCGATCATGCCCCCCGCCAAGGTCGCCGCCGTCCCGAGCGCGGCCCCTTCCGAGAGCGGCCCCGCAAATAGCACCGCGCCCGTCGCCAGGGAGAGCATCACGATCTGAGCGCCGATCACGACGCCCACCGCGACGACCGCTAGCAGACCGGACACCATATCGGGGCGGAGCCGGGGATCACGCTGAAGCTCACTTTTCAAGGAATGCCTTCTCGGACGATCCTGGCCCGGAGGACCGGCACGAGATCTTGCCTGTCCACGATGAAATGGGGCGCCACATAAAATGGGTCGCCATGTCCGTCCCCCCTTCGCCGGCCCAATTCTGTCGGGCAACCGGCTCGGCGCAGGTTATCCAGACGGACCGATCCTGTCAGGTGCCTGTTTTCGATCACAGCCCGTCGATATCCGTCGCGGCACGGGCGGGCCGGAACCTCTCGGACTGGGCGCAGCGCGTCGTCACGCGAACGGGCCTCGTTCCGCGCCCGTCCGACAAGGGCGCGAGTCGGACGTGTTCCACGGCCAGCGCCTCGACCAGCGCCTTGGTGACGCACCCGGCCTACGGCATGGGACCGAGACGGGCGTCCTGCCGAGCCTCGGCCCGCGACCCATATCGGCGGGAGTTCGCCTCGGGTCCCTGTTCGGCTCTGTGCTGGCGATCACGCTGGCAAAGGCCTTCGCTGAGTTTCTGTCCCATGCGCTGGAAACGAAGGCGCGCTTGACGCGGGGCAGTTGGCGCGCCGCATGGCGTCACAGCACGCCGACGCTGGCGGTCGCCAACGTGCCAACCGCCCTTTTCCTCGCCGCCTGGCAGGGCTGGATCGTAGCCGAGACCGCGTTGCTGTGGTCCCAGGTCTTTTACGTCATCCTGCTGGCGGGGCTCGGTGCGCGGGCGGGCTGGGTTCTGGACCGGCGCATGGGGCCTGCGATCCTCGGGGCGGTGTTTTCGGGCGGGATCGGCGTGCTGCTGGCGATCGTCAAATATGTGATCCACTGACCCGGGGCGCGTCTACTCCCGTGGCGCGGGCCGCAGCCGCCACAAATTTCCGCCCTCTGCAACGAGGCCCGGCCGGCGCATCGGCACGCTCGCCTGCATGCAGCAGCCGGCGCAGATCGTGGCCCACGGCTCTGCTGTGTATATGATACAGATTCCCCGTCAGGCCCTCGCTAGGAAATCGCTGAGATCGATGACCTCCACGCCTTCGAAGGTAGAGACGTCGCTCCTGGCCTCGCCCAAACGCGGGTAGCCATGCAACTGCGCCGAAAGCGCCAGCGGCCTGTCGCCGGACATGACATAGAGCGTCATGCTTTGCGCGACGTGGCGGATCCTTGGCAGGATGCGCTCGAAGATGCCGATATCGGGCGCCAGCAGCATGACATTCCGCAACCGTGTGCCGGGCTGCCGATTGGCCACTTCGGCCAGGGATTGTACTGCCGGCCCAGCCAACCGGCTCTCAGAGCGCCTGGCCGGAGATCACCACGGAGGGTAATGGGATGCCCCACGGCCCCTCCGGTCCGTGGTTCGAAATAATTGTGGTCACGACCGCGGCTCTGATGTTTGCCTCGTTCTCCTCAGGTTGCGGTCGCAGAAGGGCGCCGCCGCGTTCGGCCCCGCACTCTGCAACCAACGCGGGCACCGCCATTTCTGAGGCAAGCGCAAAATCCCGAGCATAGGCGACGGCCGTTGCTTCCTCTGCCCAGCCGCGTCTTTCCAGCGCCGCAAAACTTTCGGGTTCTGTTATTGGTCTCTCCTGCAGAATTGCATTTACATCGGGGTGGCGCCCCATGGCATTAGTTCGACGATGGCTATGATCGCGTCAACGAAAATCGTTCCCTGAGATTTGCATTTTTGACGCCCGTCCGCTTTTGGGCTGAAGGGGTAGGCTTGTAGGTTGCTCCGATCCGTTTCTCCAAGTCGCGCAGATACGCGTGTTGTGCGGTTAAAATGGGATCCTTTATGGCTTGGCTCCTTTCGTGCTTCGATGAAGCAAGCCTGCCAAGAAGTGTGGAGAAACGGGTAGTGCGCGGGCTGAACTGCACCCGGTAAATTTTCTGAACTGGCGAGGCGCAATCCAGTGCGATACCGTGGTGGCAGGAGGAGACTGTCCCATGAAGGCCAGACCCTACGGCATCGTCTGTCCGATCACGCATGCCTGCGAGGTTCTAGAGCCAGGATGGACTATTCCAATCCTGTCGGAAATGTGGGGCGGCTCGACCCGATTTAACGATATCAAACGCGGCGTCGGCAATATCTCTCCGGCTCTACTCACGAAGCGATTGAAGGAACTCGAGGCACAAGGTCTGATCGAACGCATCAAGGACAAGGCCACTGGCCAGGTGGATTATCTGCGCACGCAGCGCGCAATCGACCTGGAACCTGCTTTGGATGCCCTGGCCAAATGGGTGCAATGTAATACCGACGCGCGGCAGGCCTTGAAGGACGCAGACGTGTCCAACCTTATGTGGCACATGCGCGACTTGATCGATCAGGACCAGTTGCCAAACCGTCAGGTGGTCATCTGGTTCCGATTCAGCGACCCCAAGTTGGAATACAATACATATTCGGTGTTGAGTCGACCTGGGACGCCATTCGAGCTTTGCTCGTCCATTCCGGGGTTCGATGTCGACCTCTTTGTGGAGACAGATCGCGTATCCTTATCGTCGCTCATCCTGAACCGCACAACGATCGGCCGCGAGATAGATGAGGGCCGGCTGTTCCTGAGCGGGGATGCCGTCCTTGCCCGAACAATGGACCGATGGCTCTACCGCCGCACGAAAGAGAACCGGCGCCAGATTTGGCAGCTTGACGAAGAGAGGACCTCACCATGACAGACATTTCCACCTTTGACGTCATCGTCGTCGGAGCGGGCAGCGCCGGATGCGTACTCGCCAGCCGGCTGAGTGAAGATCCCGCGAGGCACGTTCTTCTGCTCGAAGCGGGCGGCAGCGACGAGGACCCCCGCGTGTCCACGCCCGCCACCTTCGGGGCCTTGCCAAATACTCGCTTCGACTGGGGGTTCCGAACCGCACCGCAGGACCAGCTCTCGCGGCGGCAGATCGCCTACCCCCGTGGCCGGGTCATCGGCGGGACCGGGTCGATCAACTACATGATCTATCTGCGGGGGCACCGTTCCGATTACGACACCTGGCAACAGCTGGGGGCGACGGGCTGGGGCTGGGACGACGTGCTGCCATTCTTTCGCAAGGCCGAGAACTGGCAGGCGCCGGGCGAGAGCGACCTGCACGGTGACGCAGGCCCCCTCTCCGTCACGGAGCAGACCGAGCGCTCGCCCTTGACCGAGACGTTTCTTGCCGCATGCCAGCAGGCCGGGATCCCTTTCAACCCGGACCTGAACGGCGGCGAGATCGACGGTTGCGGATATTTTCCGGCAACCTTGAAGGACAACGCGCGCGGCAGCACCGCGCGCACCTATCTGCGCGGCGCCGAGGATCGGGCCAACCTGACGATCGTCACCGGTGCGACGGCGCTGCGCCTCGTGTTCGACGGGCCCCGCGTGGCTGGTCTCGACTATCTCGTGGCTGGCGAGGTCCGGCGCGCCTCGGCGCAGGAAACCGTGCTGTCCGCCGGGTCTGTCGGATCACCGCATATCCTCCAGGTCTCGGGGATCGGTGCCGCCGACAGGCTGCGGGAGGTCGGCGTCGAGGTGCGGCACGACTTGCCCGGCGTCGGAGAGAACCTCCAGGATCATCTGCACTACCGCAGCCGCTGGGAGATCGACGCGCCACTGACGTTCTTCGGACGGACCGCGGAACAACTCGCTGAGGCGCAGCGCCAGTATGCCGAGGGGCGCGGGCCGCTCACCACCAATCATTTCGAATCCGGCGCGTTCCTGCGGTCGGCCCCGGGCGTCGAGGCGCCCGACATCGAACTGCTGATGATCCCCTACTACATCAGCCTCGGCGCGCCGGAGATGCGCCCGCCCGACCGGCACGGCTTCACCATCTCCGGCTTTCCCACGCGGCCGCGCAGCACCGGGCGCGTGTCCATCGCCTCGGCCGATCCGCTCGACCGGCCGATAATCGACCCAGGCTACCTGAAGGACCCCGCCGACATCCAGACGATGCTCGCCTGCATCCGCGCCGCGCGGCGGGTCGTGGCGCAGGAGGCCTTTGCCGATCTGGCGCCGCGCGAGATCTCGCCGGGTCCGGATCGCACGAGCGACGACGCGTTGATCGCCGACATCCGCGAGGTCTCGTCGACCTCGTGGCACCCGGTTGGAAGCTGCCGGATGGGGCAGGACGCGGGCGCCGTGGTCGGGCCTGACCTGCGGGTGCACGGTCTCGACGGGCTGAGCATCGCGGATGCCTCCGTGATGCCGCGGATGAACACGGGCCATCCGCAGGCGCCCGTCATCATGATCGCGGAAAAGGCTGCGGACATGATCGCGGAGCGGGCATGACAGGCCCAATCACGGCGGCGCAGCCAAGACAGCCACCCGCATGTTTGCACGGCCAGGGAGGAACAAATCCATGACCGACAGGTTCGACTTTATCGTGATCGGGGCGGGCTCCGCAGGATGCGTGCTGGCCAATCGCCTGAGCGGGAGCGGCGATGCGTGCGTCGCCCTGATCGAAGCGGGCGGTCCCGCCGATCCGGTGCTCTCGCGCATTCCCGGCGCCGCCCCGCGGCAGCAGGACACCAAGTCGGACTGGCGCTTTCGCACGATCCCCCAAAAAGGCCTCTACGACCGGGTGATCGACTATCCGCGCGGCCGCGCCCTCGGCGGCACGAGCATTCTCAACTACATGATCTACGTGCGCGGCAACGCGGGCGACTACGACGGCTGGGCGCAACGCGGCAACACCGGATGGGGCTATGACGACGTCCTGCCTTATTTCGTCCGGGCCGAGGCAAATGCCCGGTTCGACGATGCCTATCACGGCACCGAAGGGCCTCTGTCCGTGGCTCACAACCCGCACGCGCACCCGCTCTGCGAGGTCTTCTTCGAGGCTGCGGAACAATCGGGCATCCCCTACAATCCCGACATCAACGGTGCCAGCCAGTTCGGATGCGGGCATATGCAGCTCACGATCCGCGACGGCGAGCGCTGCGACACGGCGCGGGCCTATCTCGATCCGGTGCGGGACCGGCCCAACCTCACGATCCTGAAGGAAACGCTGGTCACGCGGATTGTCGTCGAGAATGGCCGCGCCGTCGGGGTGGAGTGTTTCGAGGGTGGGCGCGTGCCGCGCCTGTTGCGGGCCGAGGCGGAGATCGTGCTCGCGGCCGGCGCGATCGGCTCGCCGCATCTGCTCATGCTCTCTGGCATCGGTCCGGCGGAGCATCTGGCAGATCATGGGATCGACATCGTGCTGGACAATCCAGACGTCGGCCAGAACCTCGAGGATCACTATTCCCAGGACGGCGTGTTCCGCCGCCTGAAGGATCCGGATGCCATGTTCGGCGCGATGCCGCGGAGCTTCGCCGATGCGGTCGAGGCGTTCGAGACCACGAAAGGCGGCTGGCTCGCCTCGATGCAGATCGACGCCGTGGCCTTTCATTCCGTCGATCCGGGCGCCGAGTTTCCGCAGTTTCAGTCGATCTTCTCTCCGTCGATGCCCGACTTCCTCAGGCCCGCCGGTCGATCCGGCCAGGGCGGCGTGGCACTCGGCGGCTACATCTGCCGGCCGCGGAGCCTGGGCGCTGTGATGCTGGCATCGGCCAACCCGCTGGACGCGCCGCTGATCGACCCGAACTACCTCTCCGATGGCGACGACCTCCGCTTGATGATCGCCCATCACCGCCGCAACGCCGAGATCCTCAACGCGCCGGCCTTCGACGAGATCTGCGATGGCCCCGCAGACCCGGTTCTTGAGACCGATGCCGAGATCGAGGATCTCATCCGCCAGACCGCGAGCACGATCTGGCATGCCACGAGCACCTGCCGCATGGGGCCCGGCGAGGGGGCGGTCGTGGGCCCGGACCTGCGTGTTCATGGACTGGACGGGCTTTCTGTTTGCGATGCCTCCGTTTTCCCCTCGATGATCAGCGGCAACGTCAACGCGCCGGTCATCATGGTGGCTGAAAAAGGCTCCGACATCATTCGCGCTCGCCACTAGACCAGTAGGCGAAGAACGCAATTCGGGAGAAATCACTTGCCGATCCGTGGTTTGGATCGGGGAGCCGCTACGCGATCAATCGGGATTTCTATTCAGATCAGGGTTTTCTCACGTCTGATGTTCGGTCGGTGGGTCCCGGAAACGCGGCCGCGCGACCACCGGAACCGTCAAGACAAAATCCTCGCCTGCTCCCGCACCGCGTCAGAGCCGGCAATCATCTCCGCTATCTCCGGTTCCTCCCCCAGCAAAGCCAATTCCTCTGCCGCCCCGTAACTGATACTCTTGGATGCATTCGATCATGGGCGGAGAGTCCCGACGCCGCCCCCGCTGGAGCCGACCAGTGCGCAGCCGCTCGGCCAGATCATCGCGAGAGCAAGGGCGATGCGCCGCCGCCTCGAGCATCCGTGTTTAAGCGTCACCGGTTTTCTCAATGGTCTCGAGCCGCTCGGCCAGCCGACCGGCTCGCTCGCCGGAGCGGCGCAGGGCCAGCAGGAACAGAAGGATCGCGGGGGCGGCGACACCGCAGCGGAGACAAGATTCTCAGTTCACGAGACACGCGTGTTCAGGTCACGTTGCTGGCAAACACATAGTCACGGTCTCTGTGCACCCGATATGCCGACACAAACCGCGCAGAGCGTTTGGGTAGATGCAATGAAAAGACGGTTCCGTCGCGGCCCGCCGAACGTCAGGTTCGCCGCCATTTGCGGCATCCTGATCCGCCCTAGCGGATTGCCGTCCGGATCGAACACCCGCACCCCGTCCTGTGCCGATGACCAGAGATTGCCCCGGTCGTCAAAGCGGAACCCTTCCGGAACGCCGGGCGAGACTTCGACGAAGACCTCGCAGCGTTTGAGATTGTTTGATCCGGTCACGTCGAACACCCGGATGTGGTACGGTCCGTCCGGGTCGTGCGACAAGTCGCTGTCGGCGATGAAGAGGTGCGTTTCGATGGTTGAAAAGGCCAGCCCGTTCGGCTTGATGAAATCGTCGGCCGCCACTGCCATCTCGCCCGATCAACCCGGAAGACGTAGCGACCGGCCTGGACCTGCTCGCCCTTGAGGCCCTCGTAGTCCGACATGATCCCGCAGGTCAGACCCGTGAACCAGATCATGCCATCGGATTTCACAACGACGTCGTTGGGAGAGTTGAGCCGCTTGCCCTGGTAATTATCCGCGATGGCCGTGATCGTGCTGTCCGGCTCGATCCGGGCGGCGCGCCGCCCGCCGGGCTCGCAGGTCACGGGCTGCCCGTCCCGGTCGCGGGTGTTGCCATTGGCGAAGTTGGACTTGGCCCGCCCCCGCCCACGCCCTGGGCGGGCAGCCAGCGCAGCATCCGGTTGTTGGGGATGTCGGACCAGACCAGACATCCAAGATCGTTGAACCACACGGGCCCCGCGGCCTATCGGCAGCCATCGAACAGAACCTCGACTTCCGCGATGGGGACCGCCACGTCACGAAAGCGATGGTCGAAATATTCGTGGGTGTCACCGACAAGGGCCATGTCCCGTCTCCCTTCAGGTTCTGCGCTTGCCTCCGCTCGCGGCGACGATCACGCCGATGATGATCAGCCCGGTCAGCACCATGCGCAGCCCCGCGCCGGCGCCCATGGTGTTCAGCATGGTGACCAGAAGGAACAGGAACAGCGCCGCGCCCCACAGACCGGGGACGTTTGCGAAGCCGCCGGCGACCGAGGTTCCCCCGATCACCACGACTGCGATGGACGACAGCAGGTATTCCTCTCCCATGTTGAGCGCCGCGCCGCCCGAGAACCCGGCCAGCAGGAAGCCACACAGTCCCGCAAGCGTCGCGCACATCATGTAGGTCGCAGCCCGCACACGCTCGACCTTGATGCCTGCCAGATGCGCGGCGCGCATGTTCTGCCCGATGGCGACGACGCTTCGGCCATAGACCGTGCGAGTCAGCAGGACATGACCGCAGGCGGCGAGCAGGATCACGGCAATGGCGATGACCGGGATGCCGGCAACCTTCGCAGTGGCGAAGTCGGCAAGCGCCGTCGGCGGCTTCACACGCAGGCCCCGGTTCCACCAGATCGCGGCCGACTGGAAGATGAAGCTGGACGAGAGGGTCGCAATGATCGGGGGGATGCGAAGCAGGCGGATCAGCGTGTAGTTCACGCCCCCCACCACGAGACCCACGGCCAGCGCAAGCAGAAGACCGATCGGAAGCATCGCGCCCGACCCCTCCATCGCCTTCATCGATACAGTGCCGGCGAGGGTCATGCATGCCGGGATCGACAGGTCGACATTGCCGGGTCCGAGAGTGATCACGAACATCTGCCCCAGCGCCACGATCACGAAGAAGGCGCCGAAGGTCAGCGCCGCCGATAGCACCTGGCCCGAACCCTGGCCCTGGGTATAGGCGGCAGTGGCGAGCCAGACCGCCAGTGCCCCGCCCCAAGCCCAGAGCCATGGCTGTTTCAGGAGACTCGCAAGACGCTTCATCTTTTCGCCTCCGATCGGCTGATAAGCACCCGGAGCGCCAGCACGACGATCAGGATCGCCCCCTGTGCCCCGATCTGCCAATCGGGGTTGAGGCGCAGAAACGAAAGGAAGGATCCCGCAAGCGCGAGGGTCATTGCCCCGATCACGGCGCCGATCGGGGAAACGCGCCCCCCCACGAACTCGCCACCGCCAAGGATGACACCGGCGATGCTGAGCAGCGTGTAGCGTAGGGCTATGTTGGCATCGGCCGAGGTTGTAAGACCGACCAGCGCCATCCCCGAAAGAACGCCGAAGAAGCCGGCCAGTGCGAACATCGACATTTTGATCTTCAGGAGAGACCAGCCCGCCCGTTCAAGGGACCTTGGGTTGCCTCCCGCGCCGCGCAGCACCGTTCCGACGGCCGAGCGCATCAGGAAGAGATGCACGACGCCGGCGATCACCACCGATGCGATGATCGGAAACGGCACGAGGCTCGGCTTCAGCGTCATCAGGCTGCGGATGTACTCGGGCGCCTTGCCGCCGGGGGTGGGCAGCACCAGAACAGCGAGGCCGAGCCAGACGAAGGACATGCCCAGCGTCACGACGATGGAGGGCAAATTTCGGATATGGATCAGCGCGCCGAGCAGTGCGTAGGCGACGATCAAGCCAACAAGCGCGGCGATCCCCAGAAGCGGCGTGTCATGCAGCCACGTCGCGGTGATGCAGGCCACGAGGCTCACGAAGCCGCCGATGGAGAGGTCGAGTTCGTTGACGCAGAGGATGAACATCTGCGCGATGGTTGCCAGTGCGATGGGCACCGCGAGGTTCAGGAGCAGGTTGAGCCCGAAATAGCTCATGGTTCGGGGCTGCAGCCAGAAAATCGCAATCAGTAGCGCCGCCAGCGACAAGGGCGGCAGTAGACCGCGCAGAACGCGAGGTGACAGAAGCGCACTCATGCGTCGGCACGGAACGAGGCATGCAGCACACGTTCCTCCGTCATTTCGGAATGGGCGAGGTCGGCCACGATGGCACCCTCGCGAAACACGTAGACATGGTCGCAGTTGCGCAACTCGTCCATTTCGGTTGTGTACCAGAGGAAAGTCCGGCCCCTGGAGGCCTGCTCGCGGATCATGCCATAGACCTCCTGCTTGGTTCCGACGTCCACGCCACGCATCGGGTCGTCCATGACGATGATTTCTGCCGGCGCGCCGAGTGCGCGGGCAAACAGCGCTTTCTGCTGGTTGCCGCCCGACAGCGACAGGATCGGCTCGGCCACGTCCGGCGTGCGGATGCCGATCTGTCTTCTCCATTCCTCTGCGAATGCATGGGCACGGGCATGGTTCAGAAGAAAGCCGTCGAGGAATTGCCGCAGCGAGCCGATCGAGATGTTCTCGGCGATGGACCAGAGCGGGAAGACACCGTCGGTCTGGCGGTCGCCCGCGACCAGCGATACCGCGCCGCTCACCTTGGTCCCTGCGGCGTGGTCGAAGACCTTGACCAGAAGTTCGGTCTGCCCCTGCCCGGCCAAGCCCGCGAGGCCCACGACCTCCCCCTTGTGAGCGGCGAGAGTCAGGCTCTCGGGCGCGGCGGGCTTCGCGCTTACGACCACGGGCGCGGTTGCGCGGATCACAGCCTGTTCCGCGGCTTCCTGCGCCGCGCCTTCGGCGACGCTGCCCATAGCCGCCACGAGAGAGTTGCGATTGAAGCCCGAGGCCTCGTCCAGCGCGACAATGCCCCCGTCGCGCATGACGGCGATCCGGTCAGAGGTATCGAGGATTTCCCCGAGCAGATGAGAGATCAGCACCACGGTGCCACCCTCGCTCACGTAGCGACGAACGTGCTTCAACAACTTTTCGGCCGCCACCGCGTCGAGCGATGACGTGGGCTCATCCAGGATAACCACCCGCGCAGCCACGTCGGTGACCGCAAAAGCGCGCGAAATCTCGACCATCTGGCGGCTGGCTATCGACAGGTCACCCACAACATCGTCGGTGGAAATGCCGTGCCCCGGGAACACCTCGTCGAGCTTGCCGCCGATCAGCGCGCGCGCCGCGCGGCGCCAGCCGATCCCCGAGACGGCCGGGTGCGAGATCCGGGCGTTCTCGGCGACCGTCAGGTTCGGGCAAAGCGACAGCTCCTGGTAGACGCAGCGCACGCCGTGGCGCATCGCGGTCTGCGGTGTGTAACCAGCCGTGACGTCCTCTCCGCCGATCAGGATTTGTCCACTGTCGGGCATCAGGTTGCCCGACAGCACATTCATCAGGGTCGACTTGCCCGCACCGTTATGGCCGACGAGGCCGAAGCACTCGCCGGGCATCAGGTCGAGAGAGACGCTCGCCAGCGCGCGGACGGCGCCGAAACTCTTCTCGACGCCGTCCAGACGGACGATTGGACCCGAAGTCACAGACATCTGATCGCAATTCGGACGCGCTTACATCGCGCCCGCGATCACGCCTTGGGCGTCCCCGAGTGAGTACTCGACGTTCGCCACGCCACCGGGCTCGGTGTTTGCCAAGTTCTCTTCGAGATTGTCCTGATCGATGCGCAGGAACGGGACGGTCAGATCCTTCGGCACGTCCGCGCCATCGAGGATCTGCTGGGCCACCCAGAAGGCCAGCGTCGAGACACCGGGGGCGATCGAGACCGACATCGTCTCGTAGCCGTTCGCGTCCTTCTGCTCTTTCCACCACGTCAATTCGTCGTGGCGGTTGCCCATCACGATGATCGGCATGTCGCGCCCAGAGGCCGCGATGGCCTGAGCGGCGCCATAGCCGTCCCCGCCTTGGGTCACGACGCCCACAATCTCGGGCAGGGACGGCAGGATACCGGCCACGGCCTTTTGCGCCACGTCCTGCGCCCAGTTGCCATGCACGGACCCCACAACCTCGAACTTGCCCGTTTCGGCGACGCCCTCGTGGATTCCGGCCGAGATCTCATCATCCACGAACACCCCGGCCAACCCGCGGATTTCGAGCAGGTTGCCCCCCTCGGGAAGCCGGTCGGCGAGATACAGGACCTCATCCTTGCCCATTTGCTTGAAGTCGACAGCGATACGCCAAGCACATTCGGCGGTTACGATGCCGTCGAAAGAAACCACTGTAACTCCTGCATCGCAGGCTTCCTGCACGGCGCCGTTCAGACCTTCCGGCGAGGCTGCATTGATAACGATCGCATCGTAGCCTTGCAGGATCAGGTTCTGGATCTGTGCCGCCTGTTCGGTGACCTGGTTCTCCGCGGTCGTAAAGGCGTCCGCTGCCGCGACGACACCGTCAGAGACGGCTTGGCTCGTCACTTTGTCCCAGCTGCGCAGCATTGCCTGGCGCCAGGAATTGCCCGCGTAGTTGTTCGACAATGCGATGCGCTTGCCGGACGTGTCAGCCCACGCGCCTTGCCCCGGCAATGCGGCTACGGCCGCCACAGTTGCGAGTAGTGCCGCCTTGGTAAAGGTTCTCATCAATTCTCCTCCCGGTTTGATGTCTGACGCTACCCCCAATCGAGGGCCTTCAGGGACCAAGGGAACCGATCGGCGCGGCCAGACTTGCTTACATGTTTGCGCCCGACCTGGTCGCTGTGGTTCCCGCTCTCCAGAGAGGCTAGGAGCGCGCGACGTGATGGTCTTTGATCCGCGTCAAGCCACTCGGCGCCAGGAAATACTCAGATTCGTTGCTTGGCGCCTCATCGCGTCCTCCCGATCCGACCGAAGATGCGCCGCAGGACGTAGCTGCGGACCAGCGAAACGACGGTGAACACGAGCCCCACGGCCAACATCTGGCGGGCGCGCGCGTCGATCCCGACGAGGGTGAAGACCGCGAATTGGGTCGCCAGGGCGATGGCATAGCCCACCAGCACGTTGACCGCCGCCTCGAGGAAGGAGAGCGCGCGCGACTGGCTCATGCCGCCGCCTCGAGACGTTTGGCAGCGATGGCTCCGAAGGTCTCCGTCGTCCCCTCGCGGACCGCCTCCTTGCCGGTGAAGGCCTGCCAGCGCTGCACGGCGACGTCGACATAGGCCGGGTCCAGTTCCATCGCGAGGCAGGCGCGCCCGGTGATCTCGGCGGCGATGAGCGTGGTGCCGGAACCGCTGAACGGCTCGTAGACAGCCTGTCCGCGGCTGGAATTGTTCAGCATCGGCCGGCGCATGCACCCGACCGGTTTCTGCGTGCCGTGGACGGTCGCCGCATCCTGGCCCCGGCTCGGGATCTGCCAGAGCGTCGACTGCTTGCGGTCGCCGGACCAGTGGCCCGTGCTGCGGACGGCGTACCAGAAGGGCTCGTGCTGCCAGTGGTAGTGGCCACGGCTGAGCACCAGCCGGTCCTTGGCCCAGACGATCTGCGCGCGGATGTCGAAGCCCTCCGCGGCGAGGCTGGACACCTTCATGGCATCGACCGGAACCCGGCGGGAGCAATCCCGTCCAGGCGCCCTGCCCCCACGTTCATCTTAGGAACCGGATGGCGCGGAGATGACGAAGCCGCCCGAAAAATCGAAGGTCGGCCGCAAGCTCCGCTGCGCTTTCTATACCCGGAAATCCTCCGAGGAAGGGCTGGAGCAAGAGTTCAACTCGCTGCACGCCCAGCGTGAGGGGTGCGAGGCGTTCATCGCAAGCCAGCGATCCGAGGGCTGGGTGCTCGTCCGCGATCAGTATGACGATGGTGGCATCTCCGGCGGCACGCTGGAGCGCCCCGGCCTACAGCGGCTGCTGGAGGACATCGAGGACGGGCTGGTCGATGTGGTCGTCGTCTACAAGATCGACCGTCTCAGCCGCTCGCTCGCCGACTTCGCCAAGCTGGTGGAGGTGTTCGACCGGAACGGCGTGACCTTCGTCTCGGTGACGCAGTCCTTCAACACGACTACGTCGATGGGCCGGCTGACGCTGAACATCCTGCTCAGCTTCGCCCAGTTCGAGCGGGAGGTGACCGCCGAGCGCATCCGCGACAAGGTCGCGGCCTCCCGGAAGAAGGGCATGTGGATGGGCGGGGTGCCGCCCTATGGCTACCGCGTCGAGAACCGGAAGCTGGTGGCAGACCAAGAAACCGCCGGGCACGTCCGCTGGATCTTCGCCCGCTTCCTCGAGATCGGCTCGGGCACGGAACTGGCCCGCGAGGTCGCGAAACGCGGCATCCGCACCCCGCGCGGCAACCGGATCGACAAGAAGTACCTGTACCGAATGCTCAACAACCGCGCCCATATCGGGGAGGCGGTGCACAAGGGCGACGGCTATCCTGGCGAGCATAACGCCATCATCGACCGCGGAACATGGGACCGCGTCCACGCCATCCTGCAGGAGAGTCCGCGCAAGCGCGCCGCCAAAACACGCGCCGAGACGCCGGCGCTGCTGAAGGGGCTGCTGTTCGGGCCCGATGGCGCCGCGTTCTCGCCGACGCATACGCGGAAGGGCGACCGACTCTACCGCTACTATGTCAGCCAGAGCGTGCTGAAGCATGGCGCTGGGGCGTGCCCTGTCGGCCGCGTGCCGGCGGGCGAAATTGAAGCGGCCGCGATCGACCAGCTCCGCACCGTATTCCGCCAGCCCGAGATCGTGGCGGGGACGTGGAAGGCCGCCCGCCTCCACGCCGACGACATCACCGAAGCCGACGCCCTCGCGGCCCTTCAGCAACTTGATCCGCTGTGGGATGAACTGTTCCCAGCGGAACAGGCCCGCATCGTGGCGCTGCTGGTCGAGCGTGTCGACATCGGCACGGATGGGCTGAGTGTGAGTCTGCGCGTCGATGGCCTTGGCGGCCTCGCGCGAGAGATGCTGGCTGGCGGCGCCGAGGCCGCAGCATGACCCGCGGCGCACCGATCCCCGAGACCGTGACGCTCCACGTCCCGTTCCGCGTCGTGAAGCGCGGCGGGCGGAAAGAGATGCAGCTGCCGGAGGGCGCCACGTACTCGCAGCGGACTGAAAACACGCTGGTCAAGGCGCTGGCCCGTGCGTTCCGCTGGAAGCGGATGCTGGACACCGGAGAGTTCGCCACCATCGCCGAACTGGCAGAGCGCGAGGGTATCGCGCCGTCTTACATGACCCGCGTATTGCGCCTGACGCTCCTAGCCCCCGGCATCGTCGAGGCGATCCTGGACGGGAAGCAGGGAACGGACGTGACGATAGCGCGGATGCTGGAGCCGTTTCCAAAAGAATGGGATGCGCAGCCCGATCATTTCGTACAAACGAACTAAAGCGGCCGTTCATGCCGGGTGCAGCGATCGACTGCTTCGAGCCCAGAGTGAACGTTCGCTGAATTTCATGGAAGTCCGCGTTGCTTCCGATCCGGGCCGATCCTACGCGCTAAGAACTCCTCCATTCCGTACAAGAACTGTAGCCAGACAGAGTTCCCTGGCAGTGGCCAGTGATTTGCAGTCTCAAGGACCATCATTTCGGAATTTGGTATGCCTGCTGCTAGGGCGCGCGCCTCCGAGATAGGGTGCAAGCTGTCATTGCGGCCGTGAATGACGAGTGTCGGACATCTTACATTCTGCAGCATATCGGCATTGGATACCTGATTGATCATGTCCCGCATCCGCAATGCATTGCCCGGTGACGTGGCCGACCGAACGATACGCGCCTTCTCCCGCAGAGTTTCCAGTGGGCCCTCGGGCCAGTAGGCGAGCATGAAGGCCTCGGTCAGCGTAGGACTTTGCTGATCGCTCGCTTCCTCCATCAATCCTCTCAGGGGATCGGGCGCGTTGCGGCGAAGCGCCCGACCGGTCACGTAGCCTCCCACCAGCACCAGCTTCGACACGCGCTCAGGAAACTGCGCAGCGAGTCGAAGGGCAGCATGCACCCCACCTGAAAGGGCCACCACGGCGGCATTTTCCATCTGCGCGGCGTCCATGACCTGTTTCAGTTCGTCTACGTGATCAGCAAAATCAAAATGCGCCGCAGTGCGGTCGCTTTGGCCGCACCCGAGTTGATCGAAGGTAAGTATCTGGTGAGTTCGCCCTAGCCGCTCCATTAAGGCACGGTTGAAAGGTTCCCGCGACAGTTGCTCGAGGTCGGTCATCATGGGTGGGCGTACCAATACGAGCGGCCGGCCGTCGCCTGACACAGCATAGGCTATGGAGCTGCCGTCACGGCTCGCTGTGAACCGGATCTTCAGATCCGTTTCAACGAGATCCGCGGAAGCACGGTCGGCACAGCGCTCGACCGAGCGGATCTGCTTCACTGGGCCGACTAGCTCGAGGCCACGACGCGAGACGGTGCGAATGATCCTCTGCGCTGCCCCTGTGTCGCCCAAGGCCTTTCGCGCAGCCGATACTCTTGCCGTAATCGCGCCATCTGAAACCGCTCTGCCGCCCCAGATTTCGGCGACAAGTTCTTCGGTCGGGACAACTCGACCGGCGTTGCGAACAAGCAGTTCGATTAGGTCGAAGACTTTCGGCTCGACCGGCACTGCGGCGCCCTGACGGGTCAAAGTCACGCGCTCTGTATCCAGCGTACAGTCTGAGAAGCTGAAGATCATGGCCGAGGGTACCAAGCGGACTGATGCCCGTTCAAGAAAACAACGACGTCGTCATGAATTCGAAGGCATCTCATAAGAAAACCATCAAGCGTGGGCGTGTCGGGCATGTCAAACTGTTCGGACATGTGATTGGAGACAGGTTGGATCAGAATGTCGGCACCGGACTACACCCCGCCCATGCGCGCTCTACAGGACCGTTTCGAGACGCGCCGCCTCGCAGACAAGATTGCGGAGCATGTCTTCCACGAAGAACTGAAGGAAGACGAAGCCGACCTGATCACGAATGCAATGTTCTTCTTCATGGCGACCACAGACGCATACGGACGGCCGCAATGTTCCTACAAGGGTGGCCCCCGTGGATTCGTGAAGGTCATCGGCCCCGCGGAGCTTGTGTTTCCGCTGTATGAGGGAAACGGTCTTTACCTCTCCGCGGGCAATATCGCAGACAAATCGAGGGTCGGCCTGCTTTTCATCGATTTCGAGGCTCAGAAACGCACGCGGGTGAATGGCGTGGCGGACCTTATAGATGATCATCCGGCACTGGTTGACACGGCTGCCGCGCAACTTGGTGTTCGCGTACGAATAACTGACATTCACCCAAATTGCCTGCGGAATGTCCACAAGATGCAATTCGTGGAGACGTCCTCGTACACGCCGAAATCGGACGATCAGGATGTGGAGAAGGCGCCTTGGGGTGAAAGCTTCCGAGATGTCCTGCCCGCACACATGCGACCAGCGCATTTGCGGTGACAATACCATACGTAACCAACCATAGGTCCGCTTCGTCCGCAAATCCGACACCGAGGCAGTTCAGCGCCAACGGCAGCTTCTGATGGCGGCGGACCTTCGGCACGGGCGCAGCGATCGACTGCCTAGGGCTCGATCCAGCCATAAATTGCGAATTGCACGGGAGTAATCAACAGGCGAATTTGGAAAATGCCGGAACAGCGCTATGTTCTCGTAGATGCCACAGAACCTACATGACTTGCTCCAACAGGATGAGCCCTCTGCCTTGCCGCGGATCGAACGGGCACTGCTATCCCAAGATGATCTATCTGCAGATCAAGAAGCCGTCTTGAGCGCTTTGGTTTGGCAACGTTGCACCGGCGGAGCGGCCGGACTTCTTGGGTGTGTTCTCCACCAAGATTGCGCAAAGCTTATCGACAATCTGCCAAACCAGCTTGCACGCATTGGGGCTGCAGATGCTTCCATTGCGACTAAGGAACTTCGGAATGCAATCCCACTCGACGACGGGCAGATAAGAGGTGGCGTGGCAGATTGGATCGATACTCAACCCGACATCGTCAAAAAAGCCCATGAGTTGGATGACGGTCTACACGAGCTCGATCAAACCATCTGGGATTTCATGAAAGATCCTTCTACCGACATCCCCGATCTTGAGATTCTCACGCGCACGGAGTCGCTCGTGTCTTCCGTAGTCGGGCTCTTCAGGTCAAAACAGCGACGAATCCTCTCAGGCTGGTAAAACCAAATACATGTAAATGGCCGCGATCAGCCAGGTGGCGAGCCTGCCTAAGTCCAGTCGGCCACCACTTCGCCGCCCTGCGGCGTGGGCATCGCGGCTAGGTGCGGCCCCATCCGTCCCCAGAGCGCGCGGACCTGCTCGGCGTTCGAGTCTGAGAGCTCCTGGCTTTCCACCAACGAAATGACATAGCCGCTCCCGTCTTCGCCGAGTACGTTAATGAACTGCTTCAAGCCGGGTAGTTTCATTATGTCGGCCTTCATCTTCTCTAAAGTGGCCAGTGCGGCCTCCCTCTCGCCGGATTTCAACTGATATGGCGTCACGCGAGCAAACATGGGTGGTTCCCCCCTCGATGGTCCCATCAGCACGGGACTGTGCTGGTGCGGGACATGCACGAGTGTGCCATAAAAAGGCATTCAGAAGGGACTTATTTGCCCATACGCCGATGGGCGCGATGGCCGCAACGCTCATCCGGGTGTCCGGATACCATCCGCTCGATCTCGCGTTTCGCCCGCGCCAACCATGATTAACGACCGGATGGCGCACAGAGCGGAAGTCAGAATGCAACGGCCAAATTGGACAACGCAGTGCACGTTGTCGGTATGCTGCCTGTGAGCACTCTTCTAATCGCCTCGTTCCGTGTACCAGTCAAACCTAGAAAGACGCTTGAGGCAGATAAGGTGTTGGTGCTGGCCGAGGACATTCTGGAAAACGGGCAACGGACTTCGATCCGCGTTCGGGCGGACGTTACCGGTTCTGTTTTGGTCGAGGGGCTTCACCGTCTGGAAGCACTGATCGCTTTGGGTGAAGAAACAGTCGAAGGCTACACGGTCAAAGCGCGGTTGCACTGAACACGCTATATGTCAATGTCGGCTCCCTATGGCCGCAATGTCCGCGACCCAGGCGTTGGGGCGGGTTCGCAGCGAACGGCCGCAATGGCGAACGTTCGATTTCTATTCCATCTGGCCGAGTGCCACCGGCGTCGAAGTGTTCGACTCGGCCCTAAAAAACATTTGCGACCAATGACTTACGAGATCTGCACCAACATGGCGCAGTCATTAGGTCCAGAGAATACCGGCCCCGAGAGACCGCTTCCGGGCCACTTTGCACTAGAGCCGGTGCTCAGCCCCTCACGCATAACCCTCGAAAAAAAGGAAAATTGAGGCCGCAGCCGGATCGGGAGAACGCCTTCTCAAGGGCAAATGGCGGAGGGGATGGGTCTTGCGACGAACCTTCTCCACATTGAGACGCCACATCCGCAGGCATCACGGTGGCATCTGACCGCCAAGACCCCTTGATGTGAGCCCGAACGAGATCGAAGGCGGGGCCCGCAGGTTCATGTCTTAGCCTTTTTCTTCTGGCTCGGTGCGACTTCCAGACTGCTCGTCTCGGTCGATACGAAGGCGGTCTTCTCGGCTCTGTCCGCGGCCTTCGCTCTTTTGAGCCTGAAGAGGACGTAACTCGTGTAGCTCACCATCAGAAAAGTGAGCAGCCAACTCGCGGCTTCGTCTCCGAATGCAGCCGAAACCAGGCTCGCCAGCAGGGGCCCGGCGACGGCGCCCATTGTCCAGACGAACAGCAAGGTGACTGTGGTCGACGCAACGTAAACTGGAACCGTGCGATCCATGGCATGAGCAACAAGTAAGGAGTATGCTGTAAGAAGGGCGCCTCCTAGGACAAAGAGCAAGCCAAGAAACACCAATTGCAGGTTGGTCCCTACGAAGGCCCTGTAATCCGAGCCGTCTCCGGAACCGGCAATTGACAGGTACAGCAACACGGCAGATGCCACGCAGCCGTTCGCTACGATTATCCTGCGTCGATCGAAGAAGTCTGACACCCACCCCAAGGGATACATGAAAACGATGCGACCCAGATAAAGCGCACCGATGGCAAGCGCGATCTCCTCGGCGTCGATACCTTGGGTGGCCGCTCGATAGGGACCTACATTGAGAAGCGTGGTTGCGACCATGCCGACCGTGAACGAACCAAGCCAGGCGGTCGGGGACTCCCGGAACACCGCCGTGAGACGAACCGAGGCATCAGCGTGCGCCGATGGCGGATCAGTCCGGGCGGCTGTCAGAATGACGATCGCAAGGCAGTACAGTAACGAAACCACCACAAACGCGACATTGATATCGTCGGGAAGGACAGGGATCATGATCTGGCTGCCGACGGAAAGGGCGCCGAGCAGAATTGCATAGATCGCCAGCAAGCGCCCTCGGCTGTTTCCATCCGCCGATTGGCTGACCCAGGCGTCTCCGATAGCGAAAAGCGCAGCCGTCGCCAGGCCAGTGGTGAATCTCACGCCAAGCAGAACCGGAACGAATTCGGTCAAGGCGAAGATCAATGTCGACGCTATGCAGATCGCCGCGCCGGCAGCAAACGATCGGATGTGGCCGATCTGTGTTATCCAGCGGGACGTACGAAAACAGCCGACCAGGAAGCCGAGCGAGTAGAATGCCGGCGCGAGCGCCGCAGCTTCCTGAGAAGCGCCGGACTCGGCGAAGTCGAGGGCGACGAGCGTTCCGGACGCAGCCGTGACCAGCTGGATCGAGGCCATCGCGGCGAAAAGCGCGCGAAGTGTGAGTAGTTGTTTGTTGAATACTCTCATCGAGCGTTCCTGACCAGTTCATTTACTGGACAAAGCAGCACGCGTCGGACCGACTCATCTCGATCTACTGGCCAGTGGACGTGACACTTTGATGGCCGTATGTGGTCCGCCTAGCCCAAATGCGGCTCCTGCCCCTGCTCAGACGTTCAATCAACATAAACCTCGACCAGCAGCGGCTACATGGAATAGCTGACAGAAACCGGGGTCTGTCCGTCGACATAGCCAACCTGCTGAGTCGAGCTCTAGGCGACCCTGGTCCCAGTGATCCATACGGGGTGATCAGTTTGTTCGTCACAAGGATATTGGCATCTTTATCAGGGCTTGGTTCAGCCGTCAAAGACGTTGGCCGTGGCGAACGAGAGCGGCCCGGAGGCGACTTCTGCCGCCGCCTGCGAGGCGGAACTGACAGCGGCGGCACGCGCCGCTGTCACGGTCTTGGGGTTCGGTGGAGAGTTCGATCCTGCACAGCGCAGGATCGCCTCTCCACCTGATCCGTGGCTCTTGTCGCCCCGGTTATTGGAAGACAGTACCGGAGAGGTCGAAGTCATCGACCGCCCCGTCGCCCCGAATGAAGATCCGGTGGTTGAATCGCACGTAGTTGAGTTCGCCAGACGGATCTTCGAGCAATTCGCCAAGGGCTCCCTCGTTCGGGCCTTCGGTGATGATAAAATAGCCATCAGCCGTGTTGGCCACATTGGCAGGCGCGGGATCCGATCCGCTGGTCAATGCGGAGAACTGCACAAACACATATTTGTCGCCCTCTTTGCGGATCTCGATGTTTTGGGAATTCCCCTTGAAGACGCCGACGAAGGGATCGAGCACAGCCGGATCGACACCCGCTGCGACCGGAGAGTCGGCCTCGATTCCCGTAAAGGCTTTGACCATTGCATTCGCAACTTTCTTGTAGGCCTCGGATCCGCGATCGCTGTGGACCAAAACCACCACGGCAAAGTCGCGATCCGGGATCAGCTGCAGGAAGGAACGCGTGCCGGGCCAATTCCCGCCGTGGCTGGGGCTGGTGATCCCGTCGTAATCGTGGATGAACCATGTCAACCCGGTAAAGTCGCCGGCCTCAGCCTCGACTGCCGGAGCGTGGGCATAGTCCAGCGCTTCTTCGGACAGCAGCTGGTTCCCGGCGGCGTCCTTGCCGTCCAGCTGAAAGCGGGCGTATTTCAGCATGTCGTTAATCGTCGACCGGAGCGCGCCGGAGGCTGCGGACTCTCTGATCAACGGAATGTAGTACGGCTCGAGATCGTTGATGTTGCCATCGCCGTAGATCGGCGGATGACCCCATGCGTAATCCTTGGCCGGCGGGGTGGCGTCGTAGTTAAAGGATGACGACTCCATGCCGAGCGGGGTGAGCAGGTTCTCTTCGATCAGGTCCTCGATCGGCTTTCCGCCGGCATGCGACACCACATGGGTTGCGAAGGTGATGCTGGTGTTGTTGTACATCCAGGTTTGACCGAACGGATAGAGCTGCTCGACGTAAGCCGCCTGGAGCATGACCTTCTCGCTGATCGACCCGCCCGGAGGAACACGAAGGAACCCATGGTCGCCATACCAGCCAGCGCGATGGTGGAACAGGTCAACGACCCGGGCTTTCGACGTTGCTTCTGCATCCGCGACCCTCCACCACGGCAGGAGGTCGACGACACGCGCGTTCAAATCCAGTTCGCCCCGTTCGGACAGCTGCAGGGCCACCGTCGACAGGAAAGTTTTGGTCACAGAGCCAATTTGAAATTGGGTATCAGGGGTAACGGCCTCGTCGGTGCCTACCTTGGTGATGCCGAGGCCGGCGCTGTAGGTGTTGGGCCCATGGATGACCCCGACACCAAGCCCCGGGATGTTCATTTCATTGATCAGTTCAGCAGTTTCGGCGAGGACCGCATCAAATGTCGCCTGGCCCTCTTCTTGTGTCATGGCCTGCTGTGCGAGTGCCGGTGTGACGCACAGTAGCGACGAAACAAGCAGGGCAGGTAGTGGTTTCATTAGGTTCTTCACTCGATTTTTCCTTTGCATTGGAGTTTTCTTGGCGGGATAACGATGGCTCTTGGCGGAGAGTTCTGTCTTCGCCGTGCAGGAGCGCACTGGCAGATCCTGCACGGCGAAGTTTCCCCGCTTACTGCTTCGCCATCTGCCCGACATTGAAGTAGTCGAACAGCGACCGGGCGACCTCGGCAATTGCCCGATCCCTGTCCGCCTCGGATGTCTCGCTGCTCTTGGTGAACACGGCGATTGCAAACCGGCGACCGTCGGGGAGCGTGATATAGCCGACGTCATTGGCCACTCCCCCGATGGTTCCGGTCTTGTTCCCCACGGGCGTTCCACGGGGCAGCAGGCCCTTGAGCCGGCCAGCGCCGGTGCGCGTGCGCGACATGACGTCAATCAGGAAGTCGCGGCTCTCGGCGCTTGTCGCAGCGCCACTGTCGATGGCAAGCAGGAGTTCCAGCATCGCAAGCGGCGTTGCCTGGTCGCGGGGATCCGCCTCGAAGTCCAGATTGCGGTCAGCCTGGATCTTCAAGAGTTCCGGCCGGGCCATGAAGACCTCTGTGGCGAGTTTATGCGTGGCCGGTCCCGGCAAACCATAGAACTCCCCGATGATCTCGCCGGTGGGCCGATCGACTCTGATATCGCTGATCCCGATCCTGCGCAGATATTCGGTTACTGCGGCGGGTCCGCCGGCCAGCCCCATCGAGATGTCGGTCGCCGTGTTATCGCTCTCCGTGATCATCACCTCGATCACGTTCGCGATCGACAACTGGAGCCCAGGGTGAACGAATGTGCCGTTCAGCGCAGCGTCCCCGATCATCATCATGTCGAGTGTGACATCGACCATCTGGTCGAGGCTGAGTTCGCCTTTGTCGACGCGATCCAATACCGCAGCGGCGATCGCAACCTTGTAGGTGCTGGCCATGACGAAGGTTTCATCGCCATTGAACGCGATGACGTCGTCGCCACCGATTTCCTGCGCCGCGAAGCCGATGCGCCCGGCAAGCTTCGTCGCGACCCGCTCGATCGCGGCTCCGACGGACTGTCCTTCCGCTGTCTGGGCATAAGCCGGACCGAAGGTCGCCGCTGAAACAGTCATCAGCCCGGCAATAAGTATCGAATTCAAAAGGGATTTTTTGACCTTCATGATGTTTTCCTCCGGCATTTCCTGGCTCCAACGCATTCCGAGATCACCAGGGCCGCGTGGCCATCGCCCGAGTCTCCTGATCTATGGCTTGTTGGCTAACATGCCCGCGCCGCAACCTGTTTGCGGCTCATGCCACCTGTGTCATAAACATGGCCCACAAGGTTAACCTCAGGGCGTTGAGGGAGCAGCAAGAATGAGCAAGAAATCTGGCCCGAGGTTCACGCGCGGGATGTTGATTCTGTCACCGTTCGCAAAGGCTTTCACCTCGCGGGGCGGCGATATTGAGGCGCTCCTGGTCCGAAACGGTATTCCCGTCGGTGCGCTGACCGACCCTGCGATGCTGGTTGACGCGTCCGCCTGTTATTCCGCCATGGAGGATATGGCGGAAACGCTCGGCGATCCGTATTTTGGCGCAAAGGTGGCAATCGAAACAGCGAGGAAAGGAACGCCGGCATTCCGGGATTCGGCGGCCCATGCTCTCAACTTGGGAGATTTTCTGTCCCGGGTGGTGGTGGAAGTCTCAAAGCAGGTTGATAACGTGCGGTACTCCGTTTCCATCACACCCGGCATTGTAAACTTCGACATTCACCGCACCGTCAAGGTTACCAAGCCGTCGACACAGTTGGATGCAGTCGGCGTCGCGCTTTATGTGACTTTGATGAAGAAAGGGATGGGAGAAACTTTCAACCCAAAAGACATCCTTATCACTGTACCGACCACCCAGGGGCTTCTGCCGGGCATTCTTCCGAAACAGGCGCTCGTCACATCCCAGATCGACGGAATGCGAATTTCATTTCCGCCGCACTGGCTTTGGGCACCGTTCTCACTGGACTGGGACTTGGTGAAGGCGTCACGAGGGGAGTTTGCCACAGATGGCGCCAGCGAAGCGACCCTCTCCTATCTTCGCGGCATGCTGAGGGACAACATCGCTTATCAGGATCTGACACTGCCGGACTTTGCCTCGATCTGCCGCATGCATCCACGCCGCATCCAGCGCATCCTGTGGGCTCTGGGCACCTCCTACAGTCAACTGAAGGACGACGTGCGCCAGAGCGTCACCGAAGACCTCTTGTCGAGCACGACCCTGCCCGTTGCGCAAATCGCCGTGCAGGTAGGTCTCTCCGGCCCAGCCGCCCTTGACCGTGCATTCAGGCGGTGGACCGGTAGGACGCCGACACAATTCAGGGCAGAATCGAAGCCCGAACAGGTCTAACCTGCCCCCCGCGAAATCCCTCACGGTGATTTAGGGTAAGTGCCGACCCTGAAGGAGTAGACGAATGGGGAAGAGCCGTTTCTGTCGTTACGACTACAACACGGTCAGACCGCAATCATCGCTGGGCAACCAGACACCGCTGCAAGTGTGCCGGACGCTTGAGCAATTTGAGGGCTCCGCGCCCGGCGCGCTTGCGCAAGACAGGCAACCCGAATACCCAGATCCAACCTGCAGACTCTCATTATGACGGAGGGATCTCGCGGGGGCAGGTCACGTCGCGTGTTTACGCTCAACTCATAAACTGGGGACAAGTCTTCCGATGTTTTTTGGCGTAGATGAGGCGAAGTTCAAGGCCTGTGTTCTATTGTTTGTCACAAGTCTTGTAATTGTGGGCTGCGGTCCGGCGGAACGCGGGATAATCGGCCTGGCAGCCGAACCTCAGAATGGTGATGCTGCCGAAAATCTCAGAAAGCACGAGATCTTCATCCTGACCTCGCGTGCTCCGGACAGTGATTCAACCATTTTGTTCTCGGGAAAACGATCTTCCAAAATTGGGTTGGCGGCACTGACGGTCAGTGTGCCCCCGAACCACACACCCGGCAAGATAGAGAGCCCCCGGTCCGGCATCCCCCGTCCAACGGAGCATTTCGCCGCAACCGATTCAGCAATCTTTGCGTCCGAAGCCGATTTCGTCTCCGCCTTGCAGGCAGAATTGAACCGGCGCTCTGTCCATAACCGGAACGTTTTGGTTTTTGTGCATGGCTACAACACAACCTTGTCAGAAGCAGTTCTTCGGATGGGTCAATTCGTCGAGGATTCCGGCTATGAGGGTGTTCCAGTTTTGTTCAGTTGGGCCTCTGGCGGCCATTTGTTGGACTATGTTTATGACATGAACAGCGTCCTGATCGCGCGGGACGACCTGTTGCTCGGTGCTAATCTTATCTCGCAAACCAACGCACAAGCCGTTGATGTTCTATCGCATTCCATGGGCAATCTGCTGACGGTCGAAGCAATGCGACAGGCAAAACTTAACGGCACCTTGAACCGGACAGGTCGGCTTCGCCATGTCATTTTGGCGGCACCCGACATTGACGCCGATCTGTTCCGGCAGCAGCTGGCACCGTTTGCCGACAATGAGCGGAAGTTTTACATTCTTATCTCTCACGACGACCGGGCTCTGAGTTTTTCCCGGCTTCTTGCGCGAGGAGTGCCGCGGGTCGGCAATGAGGACGTCGAAGACCTGGCCGGACTTGGCGTGACAGTCTTAGATCTGTCTGAGATCGACGTGAATGGTTCAAACCACTCAAAATTCGCAGACTCGCCCGAGATAGTGCAGTTGATTGGCAAGAGATTAAGCGTCGATGGAGTGGGGACGAGGAACGGTTCGGATCCACTCCTCTCGTCGGTGCTGATGCTGCCGATTACAGTCACCGCAGCGACGTTGGCCCGGTGACCGACGCAACGTATGAGCATCAACGAGCGAACTCTGGGTCATATCTTAAACGTCAACGCAATGGTTGCGTTGAAGGACCCCGCGACGAAGGCGTTTGACCTCTTGCCGGTCAAGCCATCGGACATCATCACGGATCATGCAACCAAGACAAAAGAGTGGTTTTAATCGCCAGCCTTCACCATCATGGCGTCGCTGATTTCGAACAAGCGCGTGTTGCCACAGATCACGATGACTGAGCGCAGGCGGGAGGCTGGTGCAACTGCTGTCATTGAAACCGTCTGGGTATCCAGCACCTGTGCAACCATTCCGTCCGGCGGCGTCGTGGAAATCACCGCGAAGACCGATGGCACTGCAGAACGATCTGCCTTTCCGATTTTCAGGCCGACGGTATATCCTGGTGTGGGCAGCGTGAGATCGCCACTCACGAAAAGGAGGGGGGATGCCCCATCATGCGGAGCCGGGGTGAGTTGTACGACCCAGTTGCTGCTTTCGATCACAGGGCAATCATTGGTTGGCGTCGAGGAAGACATTTCGCGCTCGCTCTGGGCTTGATCCGACTGGTTTTGCGCATTGCACGCAGTCGTGGCAAGCATCGGTAAAACCGCCAGACAGAGGACTAAAGCTTTCGATTGTATCATGACTGGGTCCTCCTTAAGCTAAACCCTTTTCGCCGCCGCTTTTGCGTCGCCCGACATCAAGAGCTTCTGATTCGCAGCAGCTTGTGACGTCCTTTTAGTACGATTCTGTTCACAGCATGCCCCCCGAATGCCTTTGGCACGGCAAAGAATGTATAGGTCCAAATGGCTAACAGCGGCTAACAAACAATAGTAGAGAGAATTTTGACTCGCTGCAGCCGGGAAACAAGATCCAATTCCTACGCTGGCGAAATCCACCTGGTGCGTTTGGAATCGTGGTCGGGTACCATTCGGCTCGCCTGTCGAGGTCTCGGTCAGCACCGGTCAACCCAGCGGAACGTGCTGCAAGGCCGCGACAATGATGATACGCCAACCGCGGACATCATCGCACTTGCCTCTGAATGCAGGCGCTACGGATATCCGCATTGACAGGAAGTTCCGCTCAACGGATGTCATCGACGTGCTGTCCGACCTTTTCATCCTGCAGGGCGTACCCGATCATATCAGTCCCGAAAACGGTCCTGACTCCATCGCCAAGGCCGTGAGAGGTTTGATGGCTGCTGTCGGATCAAAGACCGCGTGAATCGAGCCTGGCAGTCCGTGGGAGAAAGGCCACTGCGGGAGCTTCACCGAGAAGGTCCCCGACGAACTCCTGAACGGAGAGATCTTCTTCAGCCTCGCCGAGGCTAAGATCGCCATTGCGAGCTGGCGCCGGCACTGCAACACCAAACGCCCGCACTCACCGCTGGGCTATCGGCCACGAGCCCCGGAGGTCGTGAAGTGGCCAGCATCGCCAT
The DNA here is from genome assembly GCF_900116765.1 of Jannaschia seohaensis. Taxonomy (GTDB): domain Bacteria; phylum Pseudomonadota; class Alphaproteobacteria; order Rhodobacterales; family Rhodobacteraceae; genus Jannaschia; species Jannaschia seohaensis. The sequence continues at coordinate 32,266 of NZ_UETC01000023.1, forward strand.
CCGGCCCCACTTCGCTGGCCACCCCGAGCGTAGCGCCAAGACCCGTCCTGCACTAAGATTGAAGCCGGACCACCCGATTGGGGCAGGCCAACCAACCCAAGCCGCGCTATTGTGGAGTGTCTTCTATGCTGTCTTTCGCCATCACCTTCGTAAGACTACTCAAAGCAATTATGCACTCTTGGAGTGTTCCGATGTTTCGGGCCAATTTGGCGCTGGCCGTGCTTATTCTGCTTTCTGCAACTCTGTTCTACCACTCTGTGGAAGGATGGTCGTGGATCGACGCATTGTATTTCAGTGTAACGACAATTTCGACCGTTGGTCTTGGTGATTTGTCGCCGCATACCGATTTAGGCAAGCTCTTCACGATCATCTACATCTTCGTTGGCGTTGGCGTTTTCGTCGCGCTGTTCGCTCAATTCGCGCGCGCTTTGTTGAAGGTGGAGGATGATAACTAAGAGCCACCCCACAAATCAACTGACGAAGTCTGATGATGCCTGAAAATCTAAAGCCATTACAGAAACGAAGAGCGTCCCTGGAGCTTGATTCCTGCAGGATGCTGATGCGACCAGTCGACACACACGAGGACGGTTGCGCTCAAATGCGGCCACAAATGCTTTAAGGTTAAGCCTTAACGAAGGCAAAATCTGGGAGCCCGGCGCATTCATCTCTTTTTGAGGGTCTCTGACGGCGATTCCCCAAAGAAGTTGCGATATCGTTTGGCAAAGCGACCGCTGTGGGTGAAGCCAAGCGACAGGGCAACATCTTTGACTGAAGGTGGGACCCTTTCCGCCGCAAGGAATGCAGAGCGCGCTTGGGTAATTCTTTTCGCTTGCGAGTACGCAATTGGCGAAACGCCGTAGACTTCATTGAAACACAAGTGCAATGTTGTTGCTCCGACGTTAGCTGCCTTGCAAAGGTCAGCTATGCTTGGTGGATTGGTCGTGCGGTCTTCAAACAGTCCTTCTGCGCGCCTGACAACTCGCACGGGGTCAAGATCGAGATGTGAAAATGCATTCTCGTCGATTGTCTTTGCTATGATGAGACCGGCAATCTCAGAAAAAAGATCATTCTCGACGACAGCATCAAGTGCGAACTTACCGGGGCCTATACATCTGTCCAGCGACGCTTCTATCGTCTTCAGAATCCGCCTGTGAAACCTTGTGCCCAAATCTGAACCAAGGGTAATCCGTTGGTCGTTGAGGGCGATATCACCGATATATCGTCCGCTCAAATTGGCGCATACATCCCTCAGTCTAGATTTTCGCACACCCAATGCTAAGTTGTGTCTCCTTTCGCCGGTGGTGGAATATCCGTCAGGCCCGCCAGACAGAAAAACATCGAACGGTCTTGCCAATTGACCGTTGAAAACGTAGTCGCCGAGCCAATCTACTGGTACCATCAAAACCATCCAGTCCTGGTGAGGCACGATGGTACTGGCCATTTTGGGCGCGACCTTGCTACGGAAGATAAGCAGATCCCGTCCAGTGACTTGCAGCATTTTGTACTCAAGGCGTCCTGGCGAGAGTTGGACCGCTTCGGCTTGAAGGGTGGGCAGGCCGCGCCAAAACTCCTGATGCGTCAGGTCGGTCTTCGCCGGAAAGTGCGTCAACTGCTTCGGTGGCCCCACAGTCATGAAACCTCTCACTGCTGGCGGATGTTCAGGAAAAACCTAGCGCCATCGATTCCTAGGTGAACTTGTAGCCGTCGGCGGCGTAGGATTTGCCCCCCGATTCTGGGCCCATCTTACCACCAGCGTAGGATCTGACCCTCATTTTCAGGCTCGGACCGTCGCCCTGGAGGTACACGTCGACAATCCGGCAACCGAACCCGAAGCACTTGACCGCGGTACGTGCTGTCGCACTGCCCGAGATGGAGTAGAGCTCATGAAGCGTAGAACATTCAATACCTTAGCTGTCACTGCAGGGGTTGCGGCGATATCGTCACCTTTACTTGGGTCCCCAGGAAAAGTTGGAAAATTGAGGGTCTGCTGTGTCGGTTTTTTCCATGAAACAAACACATACCTCACCGAAGGGATGGGCGAAACCACGCTGGACAACATGCGCATTTTTCGGGGTGATGAAATCAAGTCGCTCAGAGGAACAGCCTTGGGTGGGGCAGTAGATGTGTGTGAGGAAAACGGCTGGGAGTTGCTCCCAGGTCTCATATACGGACCAGACTCGAGCTTTGGTTTGGTGAATGCTCAATTCTGGAACGATGCGAAGAAAGAAATGCTTGATACGCTTAGAGCGCAGATGCCGTTGGACATCGTTTACCTCGCTCTTCACGGTGCAGGCGTTGTGGATGGAACACCCGATCTTGAAGGAGACTTGGCGGAGTCCGTCAGAGGACTGGTGGGACAGGACACGATGATCGTCTGGTCCGGCGACCTGCATGGCAAGATCACGGACAAAATGAAGAACAATATGAATTTCTTCAGCGCCTGCAAAAAATATCCTCATCTGGATATGAATGAAGCTGCACGTGATGCGATGTATCGTGCCGCTGCGATCCTGGCAGGGGAGTCGGATCCGACCCCGGCCTATCGCAAAGTGCCGCTGATGATTCCGCTCAGTAACACCGAAGAGGAAGGCATTTTTGGAAATCAGCTCAAGGAAAAGTGTATTGAGATCGAAAACCGTCCCGGTGTTCTCAATTGCTCTGTAATGCATGGTTTCCCGTACCAGGACACCGATTTTATCGGCGTGTACCCGATGGTCACCACCGAAAACAACGCCGAGTTGGCACAAGATCTGGTGGACGAACTCTCTCAATGGATATGGGATCACAAGGATGATGCCTTTTATCCACTGAATGACTTGGACTCAACGATGAGCACTGTACTGGCCATGCTCGACAGAGACGGCCGCTATGAGCGTCAGCAGCCGACGAAGGGTGATATCATCGACCATACACCGATTGTGATTGGGGACGCTGCGGATAATCCAGGTGGTGGGGCGGGCGGCTCGGGGACGCACCTGCTGCGCGCCCTTTTGGAAACAGAAGGCTTGGGTAAAGTCGCCTTCATTTCCATACACGATCCGGAAACCGCACAGGCCGCAGTCGCTGCCGGTGTAGGAGCGACAATCGATGTGAGCCTCGGGGGTAAATTTGAGCCAATTGCGGGCGAACCGATTAAAACCAAAGCCTATGTCAAGTCAATTTCGGATGGCTACGAGTTCGTTCGTGGGGGGACCGCTTATGGTATCCCTTACAACTTTGGTCCCTCAGTCAGGCTGGTCATCTCGGATACGGTGGATGTCATCGTCATATCCGGTCTGGTCCAGGCCTATGACGACTCACAGGCGAGGCCGCATGGTATCGCTATCCAAGAATATGACGTTATAGGTGTCAAAAGCGGAAACCACTTCCGAGCGTTCTATGAAAACTTCACCGACAAGGTGCTGATCGTTGATGTTCCCGGAGCGACCAGTCGCGATATCACTCTTTTCGAGCACACGCAGTTGACGGAACCCATCTACCCTCTCGACGAGAACACAACGTTTACGGTTGCGAATTAGGAAAAATCTGCAAGAGCAAGCTTACAAAGGCGTGCACTACTCTTGCGAGGGATTCTCATCGATGTCTTCGGTGAGAATCCCTCCGGGTGCCTTCACACTTCAATCCACAGAGTGGAGGAAGCCAATAGGTCGTCTCGGCGAAGAACTCGTGGGGCGCCTCGAGTCCCGTGGGTTCAAGACACCGCCCGTCGCACATGTTCAGCACCGAACGGGACACCATACACGGTTGAGTCGCTCTGGCCTCGGACGAATGCAGGACCCTTTGTTGAACCAGAGCCTCGATTTCCTCGGTTGCCTTCTGCCCTTCTTCTGGCCGCATGGCAGGATCAGACAGGAGCCGAAGCGGCAATGGCGCTGTCTCAGATCTTGTGCTTGATCTTGCTGCCAGTCCCCGGTGCCACAGCGGGTTGGGTTCTGGACCACAGTGTATTCCCGGCGATCCTCGGGGCTGCTTTCGCGGGAGGGATCGACATGCTGCTGTCGATTGTCAAATACGTCATACACTGACCTGCTGCGCGGCTATTCATTCGTCGCGGGTCGAAGGCGCCAAAGGTTTTCACCCTGCGCGACGAGGCCTTGCCGCGCGTCGGCCCGTTCGCCCGCATGCAATAGGCGGCGTAGGTCCTCGCCGATGGCTCGGCTGTAGATGTGATAGAGATGACCTGTTGGACCTTCGCTGGGAAGGTCGCTGAGGTCGATCACCTCGACGCCTGCAAGTCGGGAAACATCGTTTCCCGTCTCCCCAAGCCGCGGGTAGCCATGCAATTGCGCGGAGAGCGCCAGCGGTCTGTCCCCGCTCGTCGCGTAGACTGTCATGCTCTCGGCGATGGGACGCACCCGGGGTAAAATTCGCTCGAAGATCCCGAAATCCATATCCGGCGCCAGCAGCACAACATGTCCGAGCCGGATGTCGGGATGCCGATTGGCAACTTCGGTCAGCGCGAGAACGACACCCCGAGCACCAAGGCTGTGCCCGATGACATCCACGTTTCTTGCGCCGAAGCGCCGCTCCAACTCTATGATCGTGTCCGCAATGTCCGGCAGGCTCCAGTAAAGGTCGGCTTCGTCATGGGTGTAGTAGGCTGCGCCACCGTCCGATGGCCAGCTGAACCACAGGAACCGCCCCACAAGGTCGGCGTTCTGCTGTAGCAACGCAGCGCGGCGGCAGCCTTTCTCGAAGCTGATATAGTATCCGTGGACATAGAGCGCCGGACCACGTGCGCCGGCCGTTCCTTCTAGCCGATCAAGGATGGCGCCCGGGTCCGCTTCCTCCACCGTCTGAACGCGGAGGAGTTCCTCGCGCAAGAAATTCGGGGCCATGTCGGCAAGGGGCGCCAGAACGCCAAGGTCGAGCTCTTCGACGCCGCATGTGCCCGCTTTCAGATCGCTGCGTTCTCCTCCGTAAAAGTCAGCTGGATCATCCGACCCTGTCCTGTTGCGAAGCGTGAAATAGGGGAATTCCAAGGCCTGGATCTCCGTCTGGGCCGTCGACGGCACGGGGAAGGCGCATGACAAGGCGCCAAGGCAGAGCATGACGCCCATCAGGCGGGCGAAGGATGGTGCGCACATTTTCATCCCCGATATGTACCTCAGCCGCGTTTGCCGAAAAAAGGACCTTGGCGTTTGCACCATGCACTTTCACCATGAAGGCACAGGGTCTCGCACAGGCGGTGCACCACACTGGCATTTTCGAATATAGAAGTGGGAAAATAAATGATTGCGTCGCCTCGCAAGCCTTTTGCGCGTCGAGCTGCCTCGTGACAAGGTTGGAACCGAGACGTCGAACCCAATGTCAAAGAGGCAACATGAACAACGGGCAAATAGCCAGGATCATCGGCAAGGTCTCGGTGCCGTGCTTGCTCCTCGGGCTGCTCTTCTTTGCGGCCTCGCTGACCCCGTCGCTCATCCCGCGCGGACCGGCTGTGCAAGGACTCCTCGGCGGGCTTGTCATGGCGATCGGCTATCTGATCGGCCAGATCGTTGCGCTGCTCTGGCGGGCGGCCGATCTTCCGCAATTCTCCGGGCGGCCCGCAAACGTCCTGACAACGGTGATCGCGCTACCGCTCGTGGCGTTCTTTCTCTGGGTTCTTGGGGCCAGCCTGCGGTGGCAGAACGACATCCGCGGGAAGATGGGCATGGAAGAAGCGGATGCGCTTCAACTCGCCACGATCCTGCTGATCGCCTTTCCGACCTTTGCCGTCGCTTTCGCGCTTGGACGCGTTGTCGCCGCGCTGTTCCGCCTGATCCGGTCAAGGTTCTATCGCGTCATGCCGCCGCGGCGCGCCAATGTGCTGGGGTTCATCGCGGTCGTGCTCATCCTGTTCGTGGTCACGCGTGATGGCATCGTCGATGGGGTCGTGACGGGCCTCGACGAAAGCTACGAAGCCGCCCAGGAGCTCTTTGAGAACGCCCCGTCGCCTCCCGGCGACCCACGCATGACCGGCAGCGCAGAGTCCCTGATCGATTGGGCATCCATGGGCAAGCCCGGGCGGGACTTCATCACCTCCGGCCCAACATCCGAGGATATCTCGGCCTTCACCGGTCGGTCCGCGCTTAATCCGATACGCGTCTATGTCGGGCGCGCCAATGGCGAGACGCCCGAGGCGCGGGCCGAACTGGCGCTTGCCGAACTGATCCGGCAAGGCGCGTTCGAGCGCGACGTTCTGGTCGTGGCAAGCCCCACCGGCACCGGCTGGATGGACCCGGGATCCCACGATCCGGTCGAATACATGCATGGCGGGAACATCGCCACGGTCGCCGCGCAGTATTCCTACCTGCAATCGCCCTTGGCCCTGATCCTCGAGACACGCACGGGGCTTGAACAGGCGACCGCGCTTCAGGACGTGGTGCATGGGTACTGGAAGACGTTGCCCGTCGACGCGCGGCCCCGTCTATACGTTCACGGGCTGAGCCTTGGCGCATGGTCGTCGATGCATGCCACGAACATGTTCCGACTGCTCGACGATCCCATCGACGGCGCGTTCTGGGTCGGGCCGCCCTTTCCCTCTGCCTTCTGGAACCATGTGCAGAACCAGCGCAATCCGGGCACACCCTGGGTCCTGCCGGAGATCGGGGACGGGTCGCTGATCCGCTATGCATCCCACACGGCGGATGCGTCCGTGGCCGCGGCGGAATGGGGGGGCATGCGCATCGTCTTCCTGCAATATTCAAGCGACCCGGTCGTATTCTATGACCCCCGGTCGCTCTGGCGGGCGCCGCCCTGGATGCGGGATCCGCCGGCCGAGGACATGACGGAGCACTTCATCTTCATGCCCGTCGTGACGCAGTTCCAGCTGGCGCTCGACATGGCCCTGTCCTTTGGCGCGCCGCCCGGCCACGGCCATGCCTACTTCGCGGAGGACTATATAGGGCCTTGGGTTCAGGTCACCGCGCCCCCGGATTGGCCCCCCGAAGATACGCAGCGGCTCAAGGCGCATTGCAACGTCGGCTACCAACTCGGTTGCGCCAACGGTCAGCGGTGATAGGGAGCGTCATGGCGAAGGTGGCCGACACACGCGATGCTTCGAGACGGCCACCCTGTCACTCGGGGGTCTCGAACAAATGCAAGACGGCACGCCCGTCGAAATCCTCCATCACAAGGCCCGCACCATAGAGCACGTAATCCGAAACCTGCGCGAGCGCGTCAAGGAAACGCCGCTCCTGCGCCTCGATCTCATCGGGGCAGGCCATCATGGTTCCGGCCATGTTCTCGGGAAATGCAAGCCCGAGGCCGGATGGCTGCACCTGTCCTCGAAACCGGTTGCACCCTCCAAAAACTGAGCCATTCATCGCGTCGTCGATCACGAGCATACACGAGCTGATCGGCCCTGGTGTAGTGCAACACGGCCGGGATCACGGCGGCCTTCAGGCTGGCCGCGCCCGCGACCGGCAGATCGACCGGGCGCGGCGCTTCCGCCTCGACCCAGTCGCAGAGGCCGCCCAGCGTCCGGTCGGCGGCGACTGCCGAGCCGACGCTGGCAGTCAGCGTGTCGAAGGCGGCGTCACGGTCGACTCTTTGGACAACGGCCTCGACCTCTGCGCGGTGCTGGTGGTGGCAGGCGAGCGGCGACAGCGTCACCTCGGGTTCGCCGGGCTCGCCGTCACGCAAGATCAGCAGCCCCTCGGCCGGCACGCGCTTGGGCAGCACCTCGCCGCGGAGCGCAGTGGCGGGCAGCGCCGAGAGCCGCGCATTCAGCGCGGCGAGAATGGTTTCGCGAGGGGTGGGCATAGTTCTCTTCACATCGCAACATCATTGCGTAGCGTCTTGTGCGTTCGAACGGATTTCAAAAGACTTCCTGACAGGAAGGGTCTTGAGAGGTTGGACGATGCTCTTCAATGTCGAAAAAGCGCTTGGTCTGCCGGATATCCGGCATGTCGTTTCGAAGCGCGAGCAAGTGCTAAAGCGGCGGACCTTTACGTAGGCGCATAGCCTGCATGACGGAGGTAGTTCCGGCATTCGTCTGCGCTGAACATTCGACAGATCGAGCCG
>NZ_UETC01000009.1 GCF_900116765.1 Jannaschia seohaensis
CCCCGCAACCAAAATCCTTCGCGTAATCAAACGCTTAAGCGCCGCCCTCCGGGGCGGCGTTTGCGTTTCCAACACCCGTGGAAGCACTGTGGAAGAAAGAAAGCTGCATTCCTGGCTGTGGTAATCCAGCATCAGCTTCTGAGATCCGCCAGAAGTCACCCGCGCGCACAGGCAGGCCAGACCTACCCTCGCTTCTCTCGGCGCGTCTTACGCGCGGGATGTCGGCCTGCCTCCAACCAACAGCACCCAGACCAAACCCCTGGGGGCCATTCGCCATGGCCCCCCTCTCAACCCGCCTAGGCCCTGCCCGATAAGCGCAGACGCCCTCTACACGTTCGGCCCATGCTGGACCTAGGACCTTGGCGCTGGTCTCGTCCGCTCACGGCCCACACCGGTCACTGCATTACGTCAAGCCTGCTGCGGCCCAGCATCACCGAAGCAGGCATTCGAAGTTGTCTCCAACGTTCCTCTCATCGCCCTGCCTGCAGTGAGCCGCGCCATCATCGCTGGCGAACCAAGTCGGACGTTGCAATTGCCTTTCGTAGGCGCGGGACCGGGATATGTGTGTCGAGGTTGCAGCATGCTCGTTCCGAACGCCATCCATGTTCCTTGCGCCTACGCGCGATCGGGACGTCTTCTCAAGAACTCACGGCCGGTTGCACCTGAGGCACGCTGTGGCCATTCGCCCGGGTCAGATGAGCAGCACATCGTCTGCGTTGAGCGGAGGACGCTGGGCGAAGGTCGCGATTACGGTCAGACCGTCCGGCCCGTCGGCGCCGTCGAGATCGACGGACAACTCCCGCGTGCGCCCGTCGAAGCTGGCCAGGCCGTCGCGGACGAGGGCCAAGACCTGGGAGAAGCCGAGTGGGCGCAGGTCGATTCCGGCATCTCCCAGTCCAAAGAATTGGTCGTCCAGCAGCAGCTTATCGTCCGCATCGAAATCGGTGATCGTGACGTTCGGGGTGGACCCATCCCGCAGGAAGGTGAAGAAGTCCCTGCCTGCACCGCCGGTCATCGTATCGGCGCCACCGCCCGAAACGAGGATGTCGTCCGTCGCACCGCCGAGCATCTCGGTCGCCCCCGCATCGCCCAATACGAAAAGTCGCGTCTCCGGATCGGCGGCCTCGACTCGGTCGAGCCCCGTTTCTGCCACTCGGAACGGGCTCGGTATCGACACGCGACCGATATCGGTGCCGGCCTCATCCCGGACGACGTCGCCGCGATTATCGACGATGTAGAGGTCGTCGCCCGTTCCGCCCTCCATGCGGTCGCGCCCTTCGCCGCCATCGAGCAGATCAGCGCCCGCGCCGCCACGCAGCGTATCGTCCCCGCCGCCGCCGAGGAGCGTATCATTGCCCGCCGCCGCCGCGAGATCATCGTCGCCGTCCAGCGCCGAGAGCTCGTCGTTGCCTGCGCCCGTGCCGAGGATGTCGTCCTCCTCGGTGCCGACCAGACGTTGATCGCCCGGATCGTCGCTGATGAGAACGAGTCCGCCGCCAACCACAGCGGGCGCGATTGCGGCGTCTGAGGCGGTGGCCAGGATCGGCAGCGCAATGTCCTCGGTGCTTAGCGAGGTGCGTCGCGCGTCTTCCAGGAAGAAGCCCTGGAGCAGGATCTCCTGGTCGTCGCTGGGCCGGAGCAACAGGCCCTCCTCTGTCACGGCGAGGCCCAGATCGAACAGCAGATCCAGGTCGAACCCGAAGAGATGCAGCACGTCGTCTGAGCCAAAGTCCGCGATGACGTCGCGCTCGGGCGTGCCGGGCGTTGCGTCGTCGGAGCGCACCAGCACACGGTCGGGTCCGTCGCCGGTGGTGATCGTGTCCGCTCCCGCGCCCCCCACGAAGAGCTGGGGTGCGGCATCGCCCGTCAGGTCGTCATCGCCCGCGCCGCCAACCACGGTCGCATCGGCGACGCTGGAGGTGATCGTGTCGTTCCCGCCGGCCGCGTCGATCAGGGTGGCCGGCCCCGCGTCGAAGCGCTCGGCCGCGTCGGTCAGCAGCGCGTCGAGCGCGTCTGGCGCACCCAGGCGCAGCGCCGCCGCGCCCTCCGCGGCCTGGTCTAGCCGGAAGAGGGCGCTGGTGAGTTCCCCTTCGAGCAGGAGCGTCGTCTCGGCGGCTTCCGCCCCCGCGGGCGCGAACCGGACGGCGACGCTGCCCTCGGGCAGGATGTCGGGCGCGGCAAAGATGCGGATATCACCCGGGCCAAGATCGGCGCCTTGGATGAAGATCGTGTCGTCGCCTGTGAGGTCACCGATCAGGTCGCTGTCGAAATCGAGCAGCGTGCCGCGCACCTCATCCGAGCCGCCCTCCAGCATCAGCGTGTCGGCGCCCAGGCCCCCTTCCAGCGTGTCGTCGCCGTCGCCACCCATCAGCATGTTCGCGCCGTCCGAGCCTGTCAGCCGGTCCGCGAAGGCACCACCCAGAGCGTGCTCGATCTCGATCAGGACGTCATCGCCCGCCGCACCCGTCGCGGTGCCAAGGCCCAGATCGACCGCGACCCCACCTGGCGCGGTCTGATACGAGGCCACGTCCTCCTCGCTGCCACCGTCCAGCGTGTCGTCGCCATCTCCGCCTTCCAGCGTGTCTTCTCCCGCACCGCCCTCCAATGCGTTGGCCAGCGCGTCGCCGATGCCGGAATCAGCCCCCGCGCCCAGCACGGCGTTCTCGATCCCGCTGAGCGTGTCCGTTTCGATCTCGGAGCCGGTGGCGAGCCCCGCGGCGAGGTCCAGCACGATGCCCAGCTCGGTCGAGCGGTAGGTGATCAGGTCGGTGCCTTCGCCACCCTCGTAGCTGTCGTCGCCCGCGCCGGATCCGGCTTCGATCTCGTCGTCGCCCTCCCCGGTGTCGACGCTGTCGTCGCCCGCGCCGCCGAAGGCGAAGTCGGCGCCACCGCCGGTGCGGATCAGGTCGGCGCCGTCGCCGCCCAGCACCCGGTCGTCGGTGCGGAAATCGATCGTGCCTTCGAAATCCTCGAACTCGCCGAGCTTGTTCAATTCCCTGAGTTGCCGGTTCAGCAGGCTGTAGCCCAGCTCCAGCTCGACCAGCTCGCCGGATTGCGCGAAGTTCAGCACCGAGACGTTGGAGAAGGTGTAGACGTCGAACGGCTCGGGCGGCCGGTCCACGGCCGGGGTCGCGAGGCTCAGCGTCATGTTGGGCAGGGTGCTGCCGTCGCGGGTGCGGTCGAGCAGGGCCATCACGCCGGGGGTGAAGGCGGGTAGAACGACCTCCAGCGGGGCCAGCTCGACACCTTCGGGGGGCGCGTCGGCCGCGTCGGCGATCCCGGCCAGCTTCGCCATCTCCAGGGTCCAGTCGAACACGTCGAACTGGCCCTCGAAGCCCTCGACGACCGAGGGGCCGGACAGAGTGTTGTCCTGGAAATCGAGGAAGGTCTGGGTGAGGAAGCTGCCGCGCTCGGCGGGGCCGGAGCGGATGACGACGTCGCCGGGGAAGTCACCAGTAAAGGCGAAGAACGTTGGCACATTGCCTTGTGCCTCGCCTGTCTCCGGGTTGACGGTCAGGCGGGTCCGCTCTGCCTCCTCGTAGTCGAAGCTGAGCCGGGTCACCCGCTCCGCCCCGATATCGACCGAGGCGATGCGCGCGTCCGTGAGGGTCAGCTCGGTCCGGTCACTCAGGAGCGACGCGCCGTCGAAGGCGACGATCTCGACCTCCGGCAGCACGGTCCCCTTGGCCAGCGCGTCGAGCAGGTCCAACTCGCCCAACTGGCCCGGACGCAGATCGACCGTCAGGGACTGGGTTGGATTGACCGACTGGAACTTGGGGGTGTCCCCCGAATTATCGACCGCGAGCTCGCTCGAACTGCGGAAATCCAGGGAGTCCACGACGAAATGGTCGGTGAAGTCCTTGCCGATCTTGCCCTCGACGACCTCGGACGCGCCTTCGAAATCGCCGATCTTCATGAAGATCGCGCCCGCCTCGTCCGCCCCGTCGAAGCCGGGCACATCCGCCGCGCCGCCCTCGAAGGTCTGGTCGGGCGCGGCCAGCGGCGTCGCCGTGAAGGTCGCGCTCTCGACGGCTCCCCCGGTTTCGTCCAGTGAGAAGAACGTGCCCTCTATCTCATCGTAGCCCAGCAGCACGGTCGCGGTCGCGCCGCTCGTTTCTTCGACGTCGAGGATGCGGGCCTTGTCGAGCTTGAAGGACGACACGACCGGATCCTCGCCGTCGACCCCGCGCGTCGTCTGCAGCAGGACGCTGGCGAAGCTCTTCCCCTGGGTCGCTTCCTCCGCCAGCTTGACCCCGTTCCTGGTGTCGAGGTCCAGCTCGATGGCCAGGGCGGGGAGGGTTGCGCCCTCCGCGTCGCGGAACATGTCGAAGCGATAGCCGTCGACATCGAAGTCGTCCTTGAAATTCCTGTTTTGGCTGTCGCCATTGATCCCGTCGGCCCTCAGGAAATGCTGCAGCGCATCGCCCGGCCCGGCCTCGCGCGGGCCGGTGGTGGCAAAGCCCAGCTCGGCCCCGCGGACGTCGGGGGACAGGCTCAGATCCTGTTTCTGCTCGACGACCGAGAAATCGAACTTCTGCTTTGCGCCGATCTCGCCCGACTCCAGAATCTCGTTCGACTTGAAGGAGATCGCCTCGAACCCAAAGGTGGCGCGCGGGGCCTGGACGCTGTCGGTCGAGAGACTGGTGAGCACCGCGTCCTTCAACGCGATGCGTTCCGCCTCGACCCCGTCCTCGTTGGTCCGAATGACGGTCACAGCCGCGAACTCGCGCTCCGCCAGCAGCGCGGAGAACAACTCCGCCGTTTCATGCCCGAGCGCCTCGAAGTCGACCGTGAGCGGGGTAAACTGCGGGCGGCCTCCCCCAGCGTTCGTCTTCAGGTCGGTTTCGGCCGTCCCGCTAAGGATCGCATACCCGAACCCCGCCAGCGCGAAGGCGTCGTCCGGCGCGCTCGGCGCGTCCACGCCCGGGCCGTCGATCCCATCGATGGTCAGGAAGATGTTGCCCGCGGGGGATCCCAGCGGCACCCCGGTCGAGGCGAACCCGTCGGGAAGCGCTTCGTTGGGCGAGTCGCGGGCCAGGTCGATCGCGGCGTCCACCTTCGCCCCGAACTTGCCATCCTCCACGACGGGAGTCGTCGAAAACTCCAGCTTGCCGGCGGGACGGAACCCGACATGCGTCGCGAAGTCGTCGTCACGGGTGAAGGAGGAGACGATGGCACGGGCCGGGAGATTGAGGACCAGATCATTGGTCGGCATCTCGCGCGCCAAGTCGCTGACGCGGCCAAGTAGGTCAACCCTCGCGATAGATGCGCCTGTAATCGTCTGTTTCAGAAGGAGCGGTCCGGCCTTGTCCTCGGGCGAGATATCGACCGCGAGCGGCGCGACAGCCACGCCGTCGCCCTCGCGAAAGACGTCGAACACGCTGTCGAAGACGTCGGTATCGTCACTCTGCACCTTGTCAACGCTGCTGCCGTTGATCCCATCGAGCACGAGAAACGCCTGGGTGTCGGTCTCGATCGCCGAAAGATCGGTGCCGGGCGGTGACGTCGAGACCAGGAACGGCGCCTCGGCGTCGTCGGGATCGAAGGTCAGGGTATTGGCCAGCTTGGCGCTCTGACCCACGGGATCGATCTGGAAGGTCTCGATGGTCAGCGCCTCGAAGGTCAGCGCCACGCCGATATTGGTGTTGAGTTCCTCCCGGTAGGCCGCGATCCCGACCTCGCCCAGGGTGAAGGTCTGGACGGCCAGCTCCTGATCCTTGGCGTCGCGGCGCACGATCTCGATCTTCGCCTCGTCGAACCGGTCGTCCCCTTCCAGCGCGGCGACCAGCCCTGCCCGCGCGCCGTCTTCCCGCGACAGCTCCACCGAGATCGAGGCGAGCTGAGGCAGCACGTCGCCGGTTACGTCAATTGCCTGACCCAGCCCGAAATCCAGATCGAAAAGCGCGAAGGCGCCCTCGCGCCCCTCGCTACCGGTGGTTCCCTCTAGGGGCGCGTCCCCGCCCGTGAAGGTCAGAAAGCCTTCGACACTCATCCACAGGTCCCCCGGTTACCTTGCCGCCACGCTATCGGCCCCGGCCCGTTCTGTCACGGACAGAGTCGGCGTCGGGGCTCAGGATCCGGCCAAAAGTTCCTGTCGTTCCAACCAGATGAGCATCTCTTCGACCTGGGTGCCCGCTGCTGCATCGCTCAGAGGATGGGTGTCGGCGGGGCGACCCGCGCGCCCGCCTGCGGCGGGCACGCCGGTTCGTCGAAGCGCTCGGAGGCACCGGTGCCGCATGCGGCCCTCGGATCCGGACTTCGGCGATGACAGTAACAACGAGCTCCTGTGTCGCCCAGTCAGCGTGAACGTGTCGGACGACTTGCGTTCTCGTGCCACAGGGCTTTGTTGCACAAATCAGGTGATGGGCGAGGTTATCCTTTCCCCAGGCAGACTTATCCCACATGTCAAGAAAGGTGAGCGCGGCAATCTCGTGGTCTAGGTGCGCCCGCCGAAGTGGAGAAGTTCGTCATCGTCGGTGAAGAAGCGTTTCGGGTCGAAGTTCCGCCCCTCCCTGGCCCGGGTTTCCTTCGCCAAGCGATAGAACTCATCGCCGGTCACCTCGCCTTAATCGGCATGGACAAATCGAACCGTTCGGGAATTTCTCTCAGCCAACCTGCGCGACGCCTTCCCGGATAAGGGCATCGCGTTTGCGCCCTCGGAATAGCGGTCGGCCCCGACTTGCTATCGAAGCCGATAAGAGCCTTTTGGATCAGCACGGCCCTTCCGGCTGGAATCCCTGCCAGCCGTGTTCTTGGGGATCCGCGCCCGGTTAGACGGCGCCCCAGAAACAAGGATCTTACGAACCGATGAGCCACGCTCCGCCCAGCAGGCCGACGCAACTCAGAGCGCCGGCGACGGGCACGATCATCGGGACGCGAAAGCTGTTCTCAGGGGGCGGCGTGCCGATCACCTTAAGCCGGATGAGGGCCAGATTGACCATGAAGAACACGAAAAGCATCGCCGCTGACGTGGTTTCGGCCAGGAGATCAAGCGGCGTGAAGAGCGCGAGAGCCAGCACGCCTCCGGTCACCACGACGGTCGCGCGAAGCGGCGTTCGGGTTCGCTCGGAGACCTTGCCCAGCCAGGAGGGCAAGCGATTCTCGCGGGCCATCCCGTAGGCCACGCGGGCGGCCATGATCAGGATGATCACCACGCCGTTCATGGTCGCCATGATGGCAATGAGGTTGATCACGAGGGGCTGAAGCCCCGTGAGTTCCTCGAACATGACGCTGATCGGTGCGCTGCTGCCAGCCAAAGCTTCCACGGGGACGGCTCTGACCGCGACGAAGGCAATCAGGACGTAGATGAGCGTCACCAGAACGAGGGTGATGCCGATGGCCCATGGCAAATCCCGGCGCGGCTCGCGCGCCTCTTCGACGAGATTGACGATATCGTCGAATCCGATGAAGGCGAAGAAGGCGATCAGGCTGGCCGCCAGAACCCCGCCGATCGCGCCCGTCTCCGACAGAGGCGGCATGACCGAGGCGGGGAGCTCGGCGAGTGCGGACGGGTCCGCGCCGATGCCGGAGGCGATGATGACCAGGAGCCCGACGACCTCGATCAGCGTCATTGTTCCGGCGATCGCGACGCTTTCGCGTATGCCCCAGGCCGCGATCGCTGCCATCAGCAGCACGATCGCCGCGATCAGCACTTGCCTCGGCAAGGCGATGAGTTCCGCGACATAGCCCGCCGCGCCGACCGCGATGGCCGCCGCGGCGATCATCGCTTCGATCAACACCGCGAGGCCGACGAGCAGTGTCAGCCAACCCAGCCGGAACCCGGCCTCGACATAGACCGCCTCGCCCGCTGCCTGAGGCACTCGGCTCGACAATTCGGCGAAAGTGCCGGCCGTGAAGGCCATTACGATTGCCGAAAGCAAGAAGGCTGCCGGCGCGTACTGACCCGCTCGCACGACCGCTTCGCCGACGAGAACGTAGATCCCGGCCCCGATGGTGACTCCAAGACCATAGAGCACGAGGCCGGTCAGGCCGATCGACCGCTTGAGACGGGGCTCACCATTCGAGGATTGAGTTCCGGCTGTGATGACACGCTCCCGCGTTCGCATGATTTGAAGCCATCGTTGCAGGATGACCGGGGAGCGAGCCTTGACCGGCGTCAAGATCTTGAATGGCCGGAGGTTGACCGAAATCAGCCCGATGACTTGCGGGATGCGCTAGTTTGGCCTCGTCCGACCTGTCTGGAAGATTTCGATGACGACTGAAATGCCCCGGCCCCTGCCTGTGGATCAACTGAGGCAGCGATGCGACCCGAAACAGCTATCCCGCGCGGGGCAACAGCTCCATGCAGGCAGCAGTCTGGTCGGTCAGGATCGCGGCCTCTCGGCTCTTCGGCTGGCGGTTGATATCCGCCACGCCGACTTCAACCTATTCGTGGTAGGGCCGGAGGGAACGGGGCGTCACACCGCAGTCCAAGAGATCCTCAAAGAGCGGGCCCTGAGCCGGGAAACCCCCGAGGATCTGGCCTATGTCAACAATTTCGATGAGCCGCGCAAACCGGTCGCCCTCCGGCTTCCCGCCGGCGCGGCCGAGCGCCTCAAGGCCGAGATGGTGCGCGTGGTCAACGATCTCGCCAACGACATCCCGGAGTTGTTCGAGTCCGAGGAGTATCGAACGCAAAGACGCATCATCGACGAAGAGTTCGGGACGCAACAGGAAGAGGCGATGGCCGACTTCACCAACCGGGCCCGGGCCGAGGACATCGCGCTTCTGCGGACGCCCATGGGGTTCATGGTGGCGGCGATCCGCGACGGTCACGTCGTCAAGACGGAGGAGTTCAACAAGCTTCCCGAAGAGGATCAAAAGGTCATCGAGGAAAAGATCGCGCGTTTCCAGGACGAGTTGCAGGACGTTCTCGCAAAGACGCCGAAATTGGAGCGGGAACACCGGAACCGCATTGAGATGCTCAATGGCGAAATGGCCAAGCGCGCCGTCTCGGGGCGGATCGACGAGGCCCGGGAAACCTTGGGCGACGCCGGAGCGGCCGCTGACTTTCTGTCCCGGGTGCATGACGACATGGTCGAGAATCCCGAACTCTTTCTACAGGCCAAGTCGGAACGGCCCGACGGTCCTTTTCCGGAAGTCTCGGGGAAGGCCCATCTCGAGCCGCTTTTCCGGCGATACATGGTCAATGTCATGGTCGGCCATCAACCGGCCGCACCCGAAGGCGCGCCCGTCGTGGTCGAGGATCTGCCGACCTTCGACAGGTTGGTCGGACGGATCGAACACGTCTCGCAGATGGGCTCGCTGGTCACGGATTTCACGCTGATCCGGCCCGGCGCGCTTCATCGCGCGAATGGCGGCTATCTCGTCCTCGATGCACGCCGGGTGTTGAGCGAGCCCTTCGCATGGGACGCGCTCAAGCGGAGCATCAAGGAGCAGTCGATCACGATCACCTCGCTTGCCGAGCGGGTCAGCCTGTTCTCGACGACGTCGCTCGAACCGGATTCGATTCCGCTCGATGTCAGGGTGGTTTTGGTCGGAGACCGCTTTCTCTATGCGCTCCTTGTCATGCTCGATCCCGATGTCCAGGAGCTGTTCAAGGTTCAGGCGGATTTCGAGGAAAATCTCGGGCGCAATGACGAAACGCTTGGCCAGATGGCGCTTCTGCTGCACCGATATGCCGAAAAGGAGGAGTTGCTTCCCGTCACGCCGGACGCACTCGCCTGCCTGCTCGATGAATCGAGCCGGCTTGCCGAGGACGCCACGAAGCTCTCGCTCCGGCTTGGCACGATCACCGATATCCTCCGCGAGGCGGAGCACTATTCGCGCGCCAATGACCGCAAGGAGGTTCTGCGACAGGATGTCGAACAGGCCGTGACCGAGCGTGACAGGCGGGCCTCCCGGGTCCGCGACCGCGTACGCGAAGCGATCACGCGCCAGACGATCATGATCGACACGGATGGGAAGAAGGTCGGCCAGATCAACGGCCTGTCGGTCTACGAACTTGGCAGATTTCGTTTTGGGCGACCGTCCCGCATTACGGCGCGTGTGCGGATGGGAACCGGGAAGCTCATCGATATCGAGCGCGAGGTCGAACTCGGCGGTCCGCTGCACTCCAAGGGCGTCATGATCCTGTCGGGATACCTGACGACGACCTATGCGTGCGACATGCCGTTCTCGCTTCACGCGAGCCTCGTGTTCGAACAGAGCTACGGCGGCATCGAAGGCGACAGCGCCTCCTGCGCCGAACTGATCGCGCTGCTCTCCGCCCTGTCCGAACTGGAGCTCCGGCAGGATGTGGCGATCACCGGGTCGGTCAATCAGTTGGGTCAGGTCCAGGCCATCGGCGGCGTGAACGAGAAGATCGAAGGGTTTTTCGACATCTGCGCCGAAAGAGGGCTGACCGGCGATCAGGCCGTGCTCATTCCGGCCGCCAATATCGACCACCTGATGCTCCGGGAGCGCGTGACGGATGCAGTGGAGGCCGGAAAGTTCAGTGTCATCCCGATCACGACCGTCGATGAGGCGGTCGCGCTGATGACAGGCGTTCCGGCGGGCGCGCGGGGGGACGATGGGACGTTCCCGGAAAATGGTGTCAACGCGCGTGTCGAGGCACGGCTTCGCGAATTCGCCGCGATGCGCAAATCCTTCGCATCTCGCGCCGCGGCGGGGGATGAAGGAGAGCAGCGATGAGCCCGGCGGAGCGAAGGCTGGTCATCGCCGCCGAAAGCCTCGGCGGCGCGGATGCAGCGCTATCCTTGTGCCCTGCGATCCTGGGATGGGCGCCCGCCAGGCCCTCCGGCCTGATCATCGAGCCGGAGGATAACGACTTCTGGAGCGGCCGCGACCCGAAGATCGTCTCGACGCGCGGCACGCTCATGGCGCGTCCGACGGTCGACCGGCTGCAGCGGCTGGCGCGGCGGGACGCGTCCGAGTTTGGCGCGCGACTGTCGAGCCTCGCGAAAGCCCTGAACACCGAATGGGACTGCGCTCTGGCCGCGGGCGACCTCGTGACTGCGGCCTGCGCTGGGCTGAGCGGCGAGGATATCCTGCTTCTGGGGCAGCGCGCCGTCTTCCGGCATCTGAGCCGCGTCGCTCTGCTCGGAGGGGAGCCGGGCCCGTCGGAGGCGGCCCGTGCCTTGGCCGACGCGCTGGCGCGGGCATCGCGAACCTCGGTCGCGCTCCTGTCGGCCGGATCCCACGCGGACGACGAGTCCATCGCCAGCCTTGTCGAGCGGACACATGCGGTGGCGCTCGTTCTCGATCTGGAAGCCGGGCCTGTAACCGGCGAGGAAAGCCTCAGACGGCTTTACATAGCGGCACGATGCCCCATCGTGGCCTTGGGGGCTGCACGCCTTGGGCAGCCTTCCTCAAAGGCGAGCTCGTCTCGCCGCGACAGGAGAGGCGGATGCAGGACGACATGATTCACGAAGGCGAACCGGGCTTCGAGGACTTCATCGAAGAGGAAATGGCCGCCCTGGGCAATCGCGCGCAGCAAAGAGGCATCTGCCTCGACTGCCTGACCGACCGATTCATCGTCGAAATGGTGGCCAATTTGGCGCGGTCCGGCCTGTCCTCATCGGATATCCTCAGCATGGTCGTGGATGGCTTGGCCCTCGCTGAGGAGGAAGAGCCGACGGAGCGTGTGGGGCGGATGCACCGGATGCACTGATCCTGGTCCGCGCTCTACGTGGTGGGAGCGGGGGCCAGCGTCTCCGATCGTGAGGAGCCGCCCGGCACAGGTATCGGAGCCGTCCGGTCGAAGGCTCCAGACGTCCCAGGGTGTGATGCGTTTCGAGAGGGCGCCGAGCCTTCGGGTCGTCGCTCTTGGTGCAGTCTGGCGCGGTCGGCGCGCGGCGCTGCCCACCCACCGCTGGGGCTTTCCCCGCCGCATCAGCACCGAGCGATTCCTTCGCCCTCTCGTGGGCTCCTTCGACGCTCACCGTCCCGCATTGGCCGATAGCGATCCGCCCAGTGCGACTGCCGCTTCGATATTGAGCGAGGGGGGACGGGCGCACGCTTCGGAGAACGCGGACGCCAAAGCCGCCAAGGTCATCATCGAACCGGATGCGGTCAGCAGCGAGAACGGGGCGCTTCTCGACGCGACGCTCTGTCAGTCCGGGCGCGGCACGCCCTTCCCGCTGGGTCGAGCGTCGGGGGGGCGGAAAATACCTTCGATAAGATGCTTAGGGCCGACACGCGTGGGGTTTTGACTGGCGTATGAGCTTTGGACAAACTCTGATCCCGAAGGTCAGGGGTCCAGATCCTCTCCCTGCGACCGAATCCTAAAAGAGGACCGCCGCCCGACAGCCTCCTGACGGGAGACGAGGCGCAATCCGCCACCGGCCAACAGAAGACCCGACACCGGACGACCGTCAGGCATTCGATGCCGGCAAGAGGCAGCACTGCTCCGGGTTCGGGATCAGCACGGCGGTCTCTCCTGGCTCCATCGGCTGGCTCAGCGGACCGTTGGCGCTGACCTCTCCGGCGGCGGTTTCGCAGCGGTATTGGTAGGCGCGGCCGAGATAGGTGCGCAGGCCGAGCCGCGCCGGGATGCCCTCCCCCTCCCGGGCCACGACCAGGCCGTCGGGGCGGGCGGCGAAGATCATCTCCTGACCGGGCACGGTCCATTGCGCACGGGGCAGGTCCAGCGTCGCGCCGCCCTCCATCTCGACCCGCACGGCATCCCCCGCCTCGGCCACCGCCCGCATCGGGATCAAGGTCTCGAAGCCGACGAAATCCGCGACGAAGGCGTTGGCGGGCTTGGAATAGAGTACCTCGGGCGCATCCAGCTGCATGATCCTCCCCGCATCCATGATGGCGACGCGGTCGGAGATGCTGAACGCCTCCTCCTGGTCGTGGGTGACGTAGAGCGCTGTGGTGCCGTTGGCGCGTTGCAGCCGGCGGATCTCGACCCGCATGTCGACCCGCAGCTTGGCGTCGAGATTGGAGAGCGGCTCGTCAAACATCAGGAGCGGCGGATCGATGACCAGCGCGCGGGCCAGCGCCACGCGCTGCCTCTGACCGCCCGAAAGGTTCGCGGGATAGCGATCGGCGAAGCCGGTGAGACCGACGCGCTCGATCATCTCCCCGGCCTGGGCGCGCCGGGCGGCGCGGCCGAGCCCGCGTTGCTTGAGCCCGAAAGCCACGTTGTCGAGCACCGTGAGATGCGGGAACAGGGCGTAGGTCTGAAAGACCAGCCCGATATCCCGGGCATGAGCGGGCAGGCGGGTCAGGTCGCGCTCGCCCAGCCGGATCGTGCCGGCATCCGGGGTCAGGAACCCGGCCACCAGCCGCAGCGTCGTGGTCTTGCCGCAGCCCGAGGCGCCGAGCAGGGAGACGAGTTCGCCTGCGCCGACCTCCAGCGAGAGGTCTTCAAGGACGCGCGTGCGCCCATAGCTTGCGGAGACATGGTCGAGGGTCAGGGAAACGGTCATTTGGCCAGGAAGGTCAGGCCCAGCGTTCGCTCCACTAGGGCCATCACCGCGACGGTGACGAACATCAGGAGGACCGAGACGGAGGCGATGGTGGGGTCGAAGAACTGCTCCATATGGGCGAGCAGTTGGATGGGAAGGGTCGAGACGCCCGGCCCGGTCAGGAAGATCGAGATCGAGACGTCGTTGAGCGAGGTGATGAAGGCCAGCACGAAAGCCGCGATCACGCCGCCTTGGATATTGGGCAGGACGACGGTCAGGAAGGCCTTCCAACGCGGGCAGCCCAGCGAGACCGCCGCCTCCTCGATGGAGAAGTCGAACTGGGCGAGGGAGGCGCCCACGACGCGCACGCAATAGGGCAGAACCAGAAGGGCATGGCCCACCAGCAGCGTCGTGTAGATCGGCGTGTCGAGCCCGGTCGCGACCGACTTCATCAGCGCAAAGCCTAGAACGATCTCGGGCACGAGCACGGGCAGGACGAAGATCGTCCCCAGGAAGCGCGGCAACTGGATGCGGTAGCGCGCCATCGCGTAGGCCGCCGGGATGCCGATCAGGAGCGACAGCGCCGTGCCCAGCACCGCCAGCGTGAAGCTGGTCCACATGGTTCGGCGGAAGGCGCTGATCTCGAAGGCGTTCTCGAACCAGCGCAGGGTGAGCCCCTGGGGGGGGAAGGCCAGGAAGACGGTATCCGACAGGGACGTGCCGACGATGATGATCAGCGGCCCGAGCAGGAACAGGAAGGTGACGACCGCGAAGGCCGCCAGCGCGGGGTGAATGCGCCGCCTCATCCCGCCACCGGATTCAGGCGGTTGGCCAGGCGGGACATACCCCAGACCGTGGCCAGGGTGACGACGACCATGATCGCCGCGATGGTCGAGGCGCCGACCCAGTCGAAGGTCACCATGGCGCGCTGATGCAGGAACGTGCCCATCATCATCTGCCGCTCCCCGCCCAGGAGTTGCGGCGTGGCATAGGAGGTGAAGGAGCCGGTGAAGACCAGCACCGCGCCTACGATCAGGCCCGGCACCGCCATCGGCAGTACGACTTGGCGGAAGGTCGCGGCGGGCGTGGCGCCGAGCGACGCGGCCGCGTCGGTCAGATCCTCGGGGATCGCGTCGAGCACGCCCACCAGGGTCAGGATCATCAGCGGCACGAAGAGATAGACCATCGCGACGATCACCGCGCCTTGGGTGTAGAGCATCGTCAGCGGTTCCTCGATCAGTCCCAGCCGCTCGAGCGCGCCGTTGAGGATGCCGTTGCGGCCCAGGATCACAAGCCAGGCGAAGGAGCGGACGACGACGCCGGTCAGCAGCGGAAAGACGGCGGCGACGATCAGCAGGCTCTTGAGCGTGCGCGGCGCGCGGGCGACGACCCAGGCCGTGGGAAAGCCGATGGCGACGGAGATCGCCGTGGTGATCGTCGCCACCTCCATCGTCCGCCACAGGACGGAGCGGCGGAAGCGGGACTGGAAGAAGGCCTCATAGGTGGCGAAGAGGCCGTCATCGGTCGTGAAGGTCGTGCCGAAGGTCGACAGGACCGGCAGGCCGAGAAACAGCGCGACCAGCAGCAGCGCTGGCATGGCGAGGGCCCAGGCGAGGCGGCGGTCGGTCATGGGGCGGGCCGGGCCCGTGCGAGGCGAGGTACGTCGATTGATCCGGACCTTCTAACGGAAAGGAAAGGGCCGGGGGCGCTGCCCCCGGACCCCCGGGATATTTCTACAGGGAAGAAGAAGGAGCTTCAGGCTCAGAGGCCGAACACTTCCGCCCAGCGGTCGATCCATTCGGTCTTGGCGGCATTCATCTCTTCATACTGCATCCGTTGCAGCGAATCGATCTGGGCCTGCCCGTAGGTCCAGCCCGCGGCCTCTTCCTCGGTCAGTTCGACCTCGGCATTGATCGGGGCATCGACGCCCTGCTGCGCCTGGATCGTCTGGATCTCGGTCGAGAGCAGGAAGTTGATGAACTGATGCGCCAGCTCGACGTTCTCGGAGCCCACGGGGATGTTCACCGTGTTGAGCGTGGCGATGTCCCCGTCCTCCAGATCGGCCCAGACCATGGTCGGCACGGCGGCGGTCAGACGGCCCAGGGCGAAGTCCTGCGCAACGGCGACATGCGCTTCGCCGGTGGAAACGAGGTTAATCATCTCGGAGCCGGTCTGGTAGTTCTTGACGGAGTTCACGGCCAGCTCTTCCAGGGCGGCGAAGGCCGGGTCGGCGTCCTCATAGGCGTCGGTGCCCGCATGGTCGCCCGCCTTGACGACGATCATCGGCCCGGCGGTCGTCGTGATGCCGGGCAGGGTGACCGCGCTCTCCAGATCCTCGCGCCAGAGGTCGTCCCAGGAGGTGAGCGGCTCCACCTCGGCGGTGTCGTAGACGATGCCGACGCGGCCCACGGTATAGGCGGGGCCATAGGGGCCTTGGGGCGCCTGGCCGATCTCGTAGAGCTTTTCGATATTAGGGATCTGGGCGCGATCGATCTCCTGGAAGATGCCCGCTTCGATGCCGAGCTGGCTGAAGCTGTCGGTCAGGAAGATCACGTCCACATCGGTCCCGCCGCGCGCGATCAGCTTGTTGAGCCGATCGGCGTTGTTCCCGGTCTCGAAGATGACCTCACAGCCGCACATCTCCTGAAAGGGATCGACGAGGTTCGCCTGGAGCTTGTCGCCGTTGAACCCCCACCAGGAAATGGTGAACGTGTCCTGGGCGGCGGCTGCCCCCGTCATCGACAGAGTCGCGGCGAGCGCGATCGGAAGGGTTTTGGTCATGATGTCATCCCCGTACTTCTTTGGCCCGACGCTAGGCGTCGAACGGCGGAACGGCAAGCGCTGCCGATGGGCGGAGGGCGCCTGGTGACCGCGCGCGCGCCGCTGATCCTCGATACCGATGGCGGGGTGGATGATGCGCAGGCGCTCCTGCTGCTTTTGGCGGCAGGGGTGGTGCCGGAGGCGATCACGACCGTGTTCGGCAATGTCGCGCTGGAGGCGGCGACACGCAACATGTTGACCGTGCTGGCCTGGGCGGGCGTCGATGTGCCGGTCCATATGGGGCAGGGGGCGCCGCTGCTCGCGCCGCGTGTCGACGCGCGCGAGATCCATGGCGAAGACGGGCTGGGCAGTGCGCCGCGGCCCGCGCGACAGGGGGCGCCCGTGGGGCGCGATGCGGTCAACTGGCTGGTCGAGCGGCTCCGGCGGGCGGCGGCGCAGGGGGCGCCGGTGGACCTGCTGGCGATCGGGCCGTTGACGAATATCGCGCTGGCGCTGCGACTTGCCCCCGAGATCGGCGATGGGATCGGGCGGCTGATCGTGATGGGCGGGACTCGGCACGGGCGCGGCAACGTCACCCCGGCGGCCGAATTCAACGTCTATGCCGACCCGGAGGCGGCCGCCATCGTGGTGCGGACGGTGCCGGTGCTGCTGGTCCCCTGGGAGATCTGCACGGCGCATGCCCTGTCGGGCGCGGAGGTCGATGCGATCTTCGAGGGCGCGGAGGGCGATCGCAGCCGCTTCGCCCACGCCCTGGCGGACCACGCCCGGCGAACGGCGCAAGGGTTTGGCCACCCGGACCATCTGCGCTTCGTGGACCCCTTGGCCGCGGCGCTCGCCGTGTCGCCGGAGATCGCCGTGGAGACGGAGACGGCGAGCCTCGATGTGATTTTGGCGGAGGGGCCGGCCCGCGGGGCGATGCTCACCGATCCCAGCGGACGGCTCGGCACGCCGCGGGCGACGGTGCTGGTGCGGGCTGACATGTCGGAGATGACGCGGCTCTACGCGGCGTCCTGCCGCTAATCGCGATTCCCCTGCCAAGAGCGCCGCCTGCCTTGCAAGGTGGCGCCACAACCTTCGCCGCCAAACGCCATCAATTGTGCGGGGAGTGATCTGGTCGGGCAGAGAGGATTCGAACCTCCGACCCCCTGCTCCCGAAGCAGGTGCGCTACCAGGCTGCGCCACTGCCCGACCGTGAGCGGGGGCGTATCGCGCAGCGGCGCGCAGGGCAAGGGCCGAATGCGCCTCCGGACGCAGTTCGCCGCGTCATTCCTTGGGCGCGCGGGGCACCTCGCGGTCGGCATCGGACAGAAGCGGCGACACGCGAAAGGCGGTGCCCGTCTCGGGGCGCGACCGGGTGCGTAGGACGGGCGAGTTGGCCGACTGCCCGCGGCTCTCGCGGAGGACGATGTAGAGGCCCGAGGTGATGATGACCGCCGCGCCGATCGCGGTTTGTAGCTGGATCGACTCGTCGAAGAACAGCCAGCCATAGAGCGCGGCCCAGATGATCTGGCTATATTGCATCGGCGCCACCAGCACGGCGTCGGCCCGCCGGTAGGCCTGGATCAGGCAGATCCCGCCGCAGAAGGCGAAAACGGCCATCATCGCCCAGAGCCCCAGGTCCGGCAGGGGAATCGGCCGGTAGACGAAGGGCAGCAGGCAGCCCATCACCACGAAATTGCCCATCATCGGGTAGAGCATCATCACCACCGTCCGCTCGTCCCGACCGATCTTGCGCATGATTACGGCCGAGAGCGCGCCGAAGAAGGCGGCGCAGAGTGCGCCTAGATGGCCGAGCTCCAGTTGCAGGCCGGTGGGGCCCAGCACGATCAGCACCCCCGCGAGGCCCACCAGAACCGCGCCGGCCCGATGCAGGCCCACCTTCTCGCCCAGGATCGGGATGGACAGGAGCGTGATCAGCAGCGGCGAGGCGAAGATGATCGCATAGACCTGCGCCAGCGGCAGGACCGAAAAGGCGTAGAACGCGCTGAGTCCCGTAATGACGGCCGAGAGCGTCCGGAGTGCCGTCCACCACGGATGGACGGGGCGCAGCGTGCCCGCATGGGGGTCGCGCAGCAGCATGAAGGTGACCATCGGAAAGGTCAGCAGCACGCTGAAGAAGACGATCTGGAAAACGGCATAACCGCCGCCCAACATCTTCACCGCGACGTCATGGGTGGCGAAGAGGGCGAAGGACAGCAGCGCGAGCGCGATGCCGGAGAGGGGAGAGCTGCGGTCGGGCATGCGCCTTCCAGAAGGTTCGCCGCGCCGTCCCTCCCGACGGCGCGGCCGGTGTCAGTCACCCCGGACTATGCGCCCCCGAGGCGAAGCGCCAGGGGCGTTCCGGGCTTTGCCTAGAAGAACAGCACGTCGCCGCCCTCGCCGCCATCCAGCGTGTCCGCATCGCTCTGGCTGTCGCTGTCGAAGACCCGCAGGTCGTCGCCCGCCCCCGCGAGTACGCTGTCGTTGTCCGAGACGAGCCGGATCAGATCGTCGCCGCCATTGGCGATGATCGTGTCGTTATCGGCGCCCGCGATGCGAAAGACGTCGTCGCCCTTGATCCCCGGCGCGTTGCGCGGTGCCTCGAAGCGGCCCGCGAAGCCGCTCGCGATCTTCCCGGACCAGTCGCTTTCGTCGTTGGTCTCGTGGGTGAAGATGCCCGAAATCGGAGACGAGGAGGGCGCGTCATTGGTGCTGATGATCTTATCGCAGCAGTCGAACTGCCCGGGCGCGATGATCATATGCAGATCCCAGGCGTCGAAGATTTCCATGTTCTCGAAGGTGAGGTTGGCGATGGCCTCGATGCCCGCGGGCTCCTAACGCTGCATCAGGGCCGTGTCCGTGGCGGGGCGCCGCCCCAGAGCCCTTCCGCGAAATCCCGCTCCGACCATTTCAGCACGTCGTGTCCGGCCTTGCCGCGCAGCGTGTCCGTGCCGGGGCCGCCATAGAGGAGACCGTCATTTGTCCTGCCGAACAAGTCGTCGTCGCCATTGCCGTCCTCCGGGGTGTCGTTGCCCTGATTGCCGTTCAGACTATCGTGGACATCCAGCGTCTGGAGCAGATCGTCCTCCACCCCGGCGCTGACCGGCGGCGCGTCAGTGCCGTTGTCGTTGCCGCTTGTGCCAATGAATGTCGCGATGAATACCCCTCGGACCCGCCGCCGCGCGCCGCGCCCGGGTGCGAACGAGCGCGATGCTGCCCACAGGCTGGCGAATCCGCGACGCGGAGGGGGCGCCGGGGAAATCCCCGGCGCTACGGCGCGTCAGGCGGCGTCGAGCGCGGCCAGAATCGCGTCGCCCATTTCGGTGGTCGAGACCGGCGTGCCGCCCTCGGGCCCCATGAGGTCGGCGGTCCGCACACCGTCGGCGAGCACCTTCTCGACCGCGCCTTCCAGGAGGTCGGCGGCCTCGCCCTCGTCGAAGGAATACCGCAGCGCCATCGCGAAGCTGAGGATGCAGGCGATCGGGTTGGCCTTGCCCTGGCCCGCGATGTCGGGAGCGGAGCCGTGCACGGGCTCGTACATCGCCTTGGGCTTGCCATTGGCCATCGGCAGGCCGAGCGAGGCGGAGGGCAGCATCCCCAGGGAGCCGGTCAGCATCGCCGCGCAATCCGACAGGACATCTCCGAACAGGTTGTCGGTCACGATCACGTCGAACTGCTTGGGCGCGCGGACCAGCTGCATGGCGCCGTTATCGGCATACATGTGGGTCAGTTCGACTTCGGGATATTCGGTGTCGTGGATTTCCTGGACGACGTCGCGCCAGAGGATGCCCGACTCCATCACGTTGGCCTTCTCCATCGAGCAGACCTTGTTCGACCGCTTCTTCGCCAGCTCGAAGGCGGAGCGGGCAACGCGGGCGATCTCGCTCTCGGTGTAGCGCTGGGTGTTGATGCCGACGCGCTCGTTGCCTTCCTTGTGGATGCCGCGGGGCTCGCCGAAATAGACGCCAGACGTCAGTTCCCGCACGATGACGATGTCGAGACCCGCGACCACGTCGCGCTTGAGCGACGAGAAATCGGCCAGGGCGTCGAAGCACTGCGCCGGGCGCAGGTTCGAGAACAGGTCCATCTCCTTGCGCAGGCGCAGCAGACCCCGCTCGGGCTTCACGCTGAAATCGAGATTGTCGTATTTCGGGCCGCCCACGGCACCCAGAAGCACGGCGTCGACCTCTTGCGCCTTGGCCAGGGTCTCGTCGGTTAGGGGCGTGCCGTGCGCATCATAGGCGGCGCCGCCAACGAGATCCTCGGAGACGTCGAAGGCGATCCCCTTGTTGGCGGCGAACCAGTCGATGACCCGCCGCACCTCGGCCATGACCTCGGGGCCGATGCCGTCGCCGGGCAGGATCAGGAGGGAATGGGTCGCCATGTCGGGGGCCTTTCGTTTGGGATCGCGCCCCCGGTTACGCCCCTGCCCCGGGGGGGTCAAGGAACCGCCAGATCGACCCAGACGAGACGCCCGCGGCTGGCGGTGGACACGCGCCCGGCGCGGGGGGCGTCCGGCGCGGGCCAGTCCACGCCCGCAGCCGCGACCCGCAGGCCCCTGGCGGGCAGCACATAGTCGAGCCGGAGCGGGCCCGGCCCGTCCAATGCGGCGGTATCCAGCGCCGGGTCGCCCCGATGCCCGGTGCCGCCGCCCCCTGCGCCGCGCGGCGCAGGATCCTGCAACTTGGGGTGGGAGAGCAGCGCGTCGAGCGCCGCCCGCCGCCCTTCGCCGTCCATCGGATCGATATTGGCGCGGCCGAGCACCACGGGCAGGTCGGCGGCCGAAGCGAGTTCGGCGACGAAGCCCAACTCGTCGGCATTGCGCTGGCCGTTGCGATCCTCCGGTCCGTCGAAGACGGGAGGCGTCGCGTTCATGGTCACGAGGCTCAGCCGGGTGCCGCCTACCTCCAGCGGCACGACCCATTGCGCGACGCTGGCCAGCGGAACCCGGTCCAGGGCTTCCGGCGGCAGAATCTCGGGCGGAAGGGGGCCACGCGCCGACCACAGGTCGCCCGACCGGTCGTCCACACGGCTCAGTGGCAGGCGGGACAGCAGCACCATGCCGCCATCGCCGGTAAAGCGCCCATAGCCCAGCGCGTCCCGCGCCTCGCCCAGGCGGCCGTTCCTATCGAGATCCGCGCCGCTGGGCCGTCCGGAATTGGGCGGCAGAGCCACGTGATGGGGATAGTCGAGCCCGGCCCGGGTGAGCGCATCGCGCAGGGCCGCGAGGCCCGCGCCGCCATGGTCCCAATCGACATCGAGCAGCAGGATGACGTCCGCCCGGGCATGCGCGATCACCTCCACGACCGCCTGCGCCGCGTCGCGCCCGCGGGTCAGGTCGTCCAGCATGACGCCGGGTCCCTGGCGGCTGAGTTCAGTGGCGTAGGTGGCGATGCGCAGCGTCTCGGCCGCGGCCGGGGCTGCGAGAAGGGCGAGGGCGATCAGGCCGGCAGGAAGGCCGGGTCTTCCTCGCCATCGGCGCCGCCGTAGCGCCGCCGCTTCTGCGAGATCATCAGCGCCAGCCGCCGCATCGCGATGCCGCGCAGGAACAAGGAAGCGGGAAGGAAGGCCCATAGCGCCATCGTCCAGACCAGCAGCAGATCGCTTTCGAGCATCGAGATCCCATAGGATTCGGCGATGAAGCTCGCGACCGGTGGCGACACATATGGCAGGGAAAGCCCTAACCAAATGTTAACGGCGCCATCGCGATTGAGCCGCTTGACCACGTCGGCGCCGGCGGTGGGGTCGAAGGTGGGCAGGTTGATCCAGACGTTGAAGCTGCCCGTGGGGGACGGCCAGTTGTTGAGGCGGATCATGATCGCGAAGAGGGTCAGGCCGACCAGCGACACCAGATAGGTCAGCCCGGCGGCCATCCGCACGATCTGCGCCTCGACCAGGCCGGTTCCCTCGGGCAGGAGCGACATGAGCAGACGGATGGGCGAAAGCGGAAAGTCCATCGACTGGCCCAGCAGCAGCCCCACCGCCTGGACGAAGCGGGTCAGGGTCGAGGGCGTCTCCATGCCCCGCGTCGCCAGCGCGACCATCAGCACCGAGAAGAACAGCATGGCATAGCGCACGCGGTTGAAAGGCGGGGCGTCGCGGAACTCGATCAGACCGGGATAGATGGCGGCATATTCGACGAAGATGAAAACCGCGCCGAAGATCGCCAGCACCAGGATCGTGTCCGAGATCTGGGACGAGGTGCCGCCCAGCAGCAGCGAGGGCGTCAGCAAGAGCAGAACGATCATGAAAGCCCGCGCCAAAGCGCCAGGAAGCTGCAATATCACTGCCCTACTGTTCCTCGTTGGGTGGGGGCGATCTTGCGCCGCTCCCCTGTTTTGACCGCCGTCTAGGGCAGGTGCCTCATTCTTGCCTTGAACGTGCCTTGATTAAGTTCGGCTCGCAAGCTGCTGGACGCGAACGAAATCTCTTTCGCCGGCGCCTGTGCTCAGAACGCATCAGACCCCTCTTCCCGGGGAAGAAGGGCCTGAAAATTCAGATTGTTACGATTTGACGTTAACCTAAATCCAGGGGCGGGCCTGGGCCATGCGCTCCTCGAAGCTGTCGATGGCGGCTTCTTTCTCCAGGGTGAGGCCGATATCGTCCAGCCCGTTGAGCAGGCAGTGCTTCTTGAAGGGATCGACCTCGAAGGCATAGGTCGTGCCGTCGGCACCGGTCACGGTCTGCGCTTCGAGGTCGATGGTGATGCGGGCATTGGCCCCGTTCTCGGCGTCCCGCATCAGCGCGTCGACCTGCTCCTGCGGCAGCACGATCGGCAGGATGCCGTTCTTGAAGCAGTTATTGTAGAAGATGTCGGCATAGCTGGGCGCGATCACCGCGCGAATGCCGAAATCGAGCAGCGCCCAAGGCGCATGCTCCCGCGAGGAGCCGCAGCCGAAATTGTCGCCGGCCACGAGGATCTGCGCCTCCCGGTAGGCGGGCTTGTTCAGCACGAAATCCGGGTTCTCGGAGCCGTCGTCGAGATAGCGCATCTCGTCGAAGAGGTTCACCCCCAGGCCCGACCGCTTGATCGTCTTCAGGAACTGCTTGGGGATGATCATGTCGGTGTCGACATTGATCAAAGGCAGGGGGGCGGCGATTCCGGTGAGGGTCTCGAACTTGTCCATAGGGCGCGGCAACTCCGGCTGTGTGATCCGCGGGTCGTCCGCGGGCGGTTCGCTGGATTATCCTTGCGGGACGGCAAAGGTCAACGCGGCCCAGAGGCTCAGCCACACGGGATCCCGCTCTCCCTCGGGTTCCTGCGGCACCAGGGTCACGGAATCGAGCAGGTAGTCGTGGCCGGGCGCGACCGGGAGCGTCGCGCGTCCCTCCTCATCGGCCCGGTGCAGCGTAACCTCGACCGCGCCGCTCGGGTCCCGCTCGAACATCTCGATCTGGGCGTTCGCCTTCGGGGCGCCTTCGAGAAGGACCTGCACCGGAAGCCCGTCCGACAGGTCGTCGGTGTAGGGGTTGGCCCCAAGCACGATCTCGGTCCGCAACCCGCGGGGCACGTCCTGCCCGGCGCCCTCCCCGACCGCGACGAGGGCCTTGGCGAAGCGCAGATAGGCCTCGCGGAAGCCCTCCTGCGGCAGGCCCCGGTCGAGATGCGCCTGCTGGCTCCAGGCGAAGTCCTTGTGATCGGTGAAGCTGACCCACTTTTCCCATTCGCGATAGGTCACCGTCTGCTCGCGAGTCTCGTGCAGCAGTGTAACCAGCCCTGCGTCCAGCCCCTCGACCGAGATGGCGGGGTTGTCGCCCATTCGGGACGGGATCGGCCGCACCTCGCCATCGACCACCATCTCGAAGCGATTGGACCGGCCCGGGATATAGCTGAGCGCCGACCCCACCAGATTCTCGCCGTTTCGGAAGGTGGCCACGACGGTGCCGCCTTCGGGCACGGTGTAGTCGTTCGCGTCGATCCAGAATTCATGCGCTTGCAGCGGGCTGGCGCAGATGCAGAGTGCGAGAGCGGTCTTGGAGAGGATGGACATGGCACGTTTCCTTTGGTTGCCCGTGAGGGTGCTTCTCGCGCTCGGGCTGTCAATGGTCCTTTGCGTTGCGGTGGCGGCCCATGAAGTGCAGCCCGCCGTGGCCGATGTCGCGGTCACCCCCGAGACGGTGCGCATCGACATGCGCCTCGCCGTCGAGCCGATCCTGGCCGGGATCGATCTGAGCGACGTGACCGACACGGACGAGTCGCCCCTGAGCGGCCTGGTCGAGCGGTTCCGGGCCATGCCCCCCGACGCGCTGGAGCCGGTGCTGCGCGACGCCTGGCCCAGCCTCGCCGCGCGCATGACCCTGACCGTGGAGGGCGCGCCGCTGGCGCCGGAACTCGGCGCGGTCGCGATCCCGCCCGTCGGCGATGTCGAGCTGCGTCGCGACTCGGTGCTGACCGTGACCGCGCCCCTGCCACCGGGGGAGGCACCCGTCGTGC
Source organism: Jannaschia seohaensis (assembly GCF_900116765.1). GTDB lineage: Bacteria > Pseudomonadota > Alphaproteobacteria > Rhodobacterales > Rhodobacteraceae > Jannaschia > Jannaschia seohaensis. The sequence goes on from NZ_UETC01000009.1 coordinate 24,571, forward strand.
TTGGGTGGGACGGCGGGCTGGGCGGCCTGATCGTGCGTCAGATCGGCGAGGGCGCCAGCTACGAGGTCTTTCTGACCGGAGGCGCGGTGACCGAGCCGATGCCCCGTCTCGGCGTGGCCGAGCAGACGCTGGCGCAGGTGGCGAAGCGCTATACCGTCTCGGGCTTCGTCCACGTCATCCCCGACGGTCTGGACCACATCCTCTTCGTGCTGGGGCTATTCCTCTATGCGCTGGCCTGGCGGCCGCTCCTCTGGCAGGTGACCAGCTTCACCGTGGCCCATGCCACGACGCTGTCCCTGGCCACGATCGGAGCCATCGTCGTGCCGGAGGGCCGCATGTGGCTGGTCGAGACCATCATCGCCGTCTCCATCGTCTGGATCGCCGTCGAGAACGTCCTGGGCCCGAAAGGGCGGGAGATCGGCTGGGGCCGGATCGGAATCGTCTTTCTGTTCGGCTTGGCCCATGGGCTTGGCTTCGCCTCGGTCCTGTCGGAGTTCGGGATCGGCGCGCATGTGGCCGCGACCCTGGCCTTCTTCACCGTGGGCTTGGAAATCGGGCACCTGACCGTCATCGCGGTGGCATATCTGCTGCTGGGCATCCCGTTCGGGCACCGGCCCATCTACCGCGCCCTGGTGGTGGTGCCGGGCTCGCTGATCATCGCGGGGATCGGTGCCTATTGGGTGCTGAACCGGATCGGCTGGGTGGGGGATCTGCCGCTCCTAACCTGATTGACGGCCAGTGACCGCGGCGAGACGCGGCGCCGTCTTCTTCCCTGCTCAAATATCCCGGGGGCCCGAAGGGCGGGGGCAGAGCCCCCTCCGACATCGATCCCAGGGGGCGCGGGGTCAGGCCGGGTCGGTGCAGGTCTCGGCGCGGATCAGGCGCTGGAAGCCGGTGGCTGGCGTGCAGCTGGGCTCCGATGCGGCGGCGGGCAGGACGTTCCCGGCCGCGTCCAGGGCGGGCATCTGCGCCTCGCCGCGGTCGTAGCGCTGCCAGAGATCGCCACGCAGCCCGGTCTCCTGCAGCAGGCCCTGGCGCTTGGCCTCGTAGTAGTAGCCCTTGGCATACCACATCATCGCCTCCTGCTCGGATCCGTCGGCGACCATCCAGGCCCCGCGCAGGTAGCGTATCGAGTACTTCAGCGCGGTGTCCGCATCCAGCAGCCGCGTGGGCTCGCCGGAAAAGCCCATGTTGCGGGCGGTGGCGGGTAGGATTTGCATCATCCCCCAATAGGGGCCGTTGCGGGCGCCCGGGCGGTAGTCGCTCTCGCGCTGGATGACGCGATGCACGAGGCTACGGGGCAGGTCGTAGTAATCGGCCCATTTGTTCACCAGCCGGCGCACCTCCGGCGTCTCGCCGGGGAAAAGCGGCACGGCGGCGGGCGCCTCGCGGGTGACGTCGGGTGCAGGTGCCTGGGCGCAGGCGGCCAGGGCGAAGACGAGGGGAATCAGCGCGCGGATCATCAGGACGCTCTATGGCTGTGACGGTGGACCGAGCTAGCCGGAGCGCGGGCCACGCGGCAAGCCGCCGATTCGCGGCCTTGCGGAACTTTGCCGACTGGGCCACGGGGGAGGGATGCGTGACCTTTCCTACCGGATACAGGCCTGGGCGCTGCGCGGCCTGCTGGCGGCTGTGGCCTGGCTGCCGCTGGCGCGCCGCCGCGCGATCGTCGGCTGCGTGACCGAGGCGCTGGTGCGCGCGTCGCCATTGCGCCGCCGGGCGGAGCGGAACCTGGGCCTGGTCTGGCCGGACATGGCGCCGGCCGTGCGGGCGCGGCTGGTGGCGCGGGTCGGACGCAATGCGGGCCGCACCCTGACAGGGATCTGGTTCAACGGCGACCTTGCCCGCGAAGCCGAGGGCCTGGCGGCCGAGGGCCCAGGGCTGAGCGCGTTGCGGGCGGCCAAGTCCGAGGGCCGGGGGGCGCTGATCGTCTCGGGTCATTTCGGCGAGTGGGAGGCGATCCGCCACGTGTTGCGCCGCGAAGGCATGGAGACGGGCGCGCTCTACCGCCCCAACAACAACCCCTATTACGAGCCGATCTTCCGCGCGGGGATCGAACTGGGCGGGCAGCCCATCGTGCCCAAGGGTCCCGGCGGGATGCGGGTGATGCTCAAGCATCTGCGGGGCGGCGGCTTCATGGCGATCCTGGCCGATCAGCATATCCGCGACGGCGCGGTGCTGGGCTTTCTGGGCCATCCGGCGACGACCACGCTGTCCCCGGCCGAGCTGGCCCTGCGCTACGGCGTGCCGCTGGTGCCCGCCTTCGCGCCCTGGGAGGACGGTCGCCGCCGGATCGTCATCGAGGCGCCGATACCCGAGGGCACGCCGGAGGAGATGATGGCCGCCTTCAACGCGCGCCTCGGCGCCTGGGTCGAACGGCACCCGTCCCAATGGCACTGGCTCCACGACCGATGGAAGCGATACAACTAGGGGCCCACGTTCGTTCCGAGGCCGGCGGAGGTCTCCGTCATATCCACACCCTCCGACGTGATGTCGGGTGTGGCACCGACCGAGTCACTGCCCCGGCTCGAAACTCCTCCCCGAGCGGCGGTCGCGACCTCAGGCCCCGCCGAGTCCGCGTCGGAAAGGGACCGCGTCCACACTTAAGGAGACGCTCTCGGCCTCCCGGCGCGCTCCACGGAAGTCCCGGATCCCAGTCGCCGGACCGGTCTCGGTGACCTCCTGTTCCGGTTCATCTTCGCCGCGCAGGCATCAGGGTGCTTCGCGGCTCTCCTGGCAGCCGGTGGCGCCGTGGTTCCCGGAAAAGGTAGCGCGCCGGGGGGGGCCGTCCTGGCGATTGGCCGGGGGCGCGCCGGACGCAGCCGGGCTCAAGCGGGTCGCATTCGAGGGATGCACGCGGCCTGCGGATGGGGCATCAGGCGTGCAGGCCAGGGGAGTCCGCCGATGTTTCTGTCCATCTTCGACATCTTCAAGCCGGGCATCGGCCCCTCCTCGTCGCATACGATGGGGCCGATGGTGGCGGCCGCCCGCTTTCTGGAGTCGCTCCGCACCGGTGAGCGGGAGCCGGGGGCGGGGGCGCCGGCGCGCCTGGAAGCCAGCCTCCACGGCTCGCTCGCCTTCACCGGTAAGGGCCATGCGACGGATCGGGCCGTCCGGCTGGGCCTTTTGGGCTTCGACCCCGCCACGGTCGATATGGACGCAGCCGAGACCGCGCTGGAGCGGCTCGCCACCGAGCGGCTCGTGCGCCCCGAGGGCCTGCCCGAGATGGAATTCGACCCCCAGGCGGGGGTGGTCTTCGATTATGACCGCGTCCTGCCGGGCCATGCCAACGGCATGATCCTGCGGGCCTTCGACGGCGCGGGCAATCTCGCGCTGGAGGAGGTCTACTATTCCATCGGCGGCGGCTTCGTCGCCACCGAGCGGGAGCTTCAGGCCCCCGGCGACCTGCATGCCGAGAAGGCCGCGCATGGCTACCCCTTCCCCTTCGGCAGCGCCGCCGAGATGCTGGAGATGGGCGCGGTCCATGGGCTGACCATCGCGCAGATGAAATGGCGCAACGAGTCGGTGACCCATCCCGACCGGCTGGAGGAGCGGGTCGACGCGATCTGGACCGCGATGGACGCCTGCATCGACCGTGGGCTCTCGCAGGAGGGAATCCTGCCTGGCGGATTGCGCGTCAAGCGGCGCGCGAAGGCGATCCATGCGCAGCTGCGCGAAGAGGCCGGGCGCAACCTGGCGCAGCCCCATGTCGTCAACGACTGGCTGTCGGTCTATGCCATGGCGGTCAACGAGGAGAATGCGGCCGGGGGGAAGGTGGTGACCTCGCCCACCAACGGCGCGGCCGGGGTCGTGCCGGCGGTGATCCGCTATTACCGCGACCACTGCGTCGGCGCGACGGCGGAGGGCATCCGCACCTTCCTGCTTACAGCCGCCGCCGTGGGCGGGCTGATCAAGCACAACGCTTCGATCTCAGGGGCCGAGGTCGGCTGTCAGGGCGAGGTCGGAAGCGCCTCGGCGATGGCGGCGGCGGGGCTCTGCGCCGCTTTGGGCGGGACCAACGCGCAGGTGGAGAACGCCGCCGAGATCGCCTTGGAGCACCATCTGGGCATGACCTGCGACCCGGCCGCCGGGCTGGTTCAAGTGCCCTGCATCGAGCGCAACGGGCTGGGCGCGATCAAGGCGGTCTCCGCCGCGTCGCTGTCGCTCCGGGGCGACGGCACGCATTTCATGCCGCTGGACAATTGCATCGAGGCGATGCGCCAGACCGGGCGCGACATGGACGGGCGCTACAAGGAGACGTCGCAGGGCGGCTTGGCGGTGAACCTGCCTGAATGCTGAGGCGCGCGCCGGCCGTGGGCCTCGGGATCTGAGTATTTTTGGCCAGAAGAAGGGGCGGGGGCCGCTATGACCCGGCCCGCATCGCGGCGCGAAGGGCGTTGGTCCAGCGTCGGTCCTGCCAGATCTCGGTGCCGGCGAGGCCGTCGACCCGCCCGATCTCGCGCACGGGATCGGAGGCGCGGGCAGCGGCGCGGAGCGGCTCTTCCAGCGGGTCTGAGACCGGCAGGTCGGGGTCGCGCAGGACCTTGAGCCAAGCGGCAATGCCGGGTGCGAGGGGGCTTGGGTCCATATCCCTGTCGAGCAGGTCGCGAACGGTGGCGAAGAGGCGCTGGGGCAGCTTCTGGCTGCCGTCCATCGCGATCTGGGCGCAGCGATGAGCGATGGCGGGGTTTTGGAAGCGCGCGGTCAGGGCCTCCGCGTAGCCATTGGGATCCAGCCCCGCGTCCCGTGGAAGGGTGCGGGCGGCGGTCTCCATGACGGCCCGGACCTGGGGCGCTAGGGCTGCATCGGCCATGACGTCGCGCACATGGGCGTGCCCCGCGACGAGGCCGAGATAGGCGATGGTGGAATGCGCGCCGTTGAGCATCCGCAGCTTCATCGCCTCCCAAGGGGCCACGTCGGGGACGATCTGCGCGCCCGCGGCGGCCCAATCCGGCAGGGGACCCGCGGCTGTGTCCTCGATCACCCACTGGCTGAAGGGCTCGGTCTCGACCGTCAGCGGGTCGCGCTGGCCGGTCAGCCGCGCGATGGTGTCGAGCGTCTCCTCGGTCGTGGCGGGCGTGATCCGGTCGACCATGCTGGACGGGAAGGCGCAGGCGTCGAGATAGGGGAGCAGGCCGGGCCGGGTGATGCGCGCCGTCTCGCGCGCGAGACGGGCGAGCACCGCGCCGTTCTCCGGCAGGTTGTCGCAACTGAGGACCGTCAGCGGCGGCAAGCCTGCGCGGGCGCGGCGGTGAAGGCCGAGGAGAAGCGTGCCGATGGCTCCTCTGGGGCTGTCCGGGTGGGCAAGGTCATGGGCGGTGGTCGCGTCGCGGCGGTCGGGGCCGCCGGTTGCGCGGTCGAGGCCATAGCCCTTCTCGGTGACGGTCAGCGTCACGGCGGCGATTTCGGGCGCGGCCATGCGGTCGGCGATGGGCCCCGCGCCGCGGGAGAGCGCATGGCCCCGGTCGATCACGTCGATACGGCGGGCTTCGGGGCCGTCCGGTGCGCGGATCAGCAGGTGATAGGATTTCGCCGCTTCGATGGCGTCGGCGAGCGTCGGGTCGCGCATCGAGACCGCCTCGATCCGCCAACCGCCCGCGTCTTGCGTGTAGGGCGCCTGGTGGGCGCGATGGAAGGCGCCGAGGCCGAGATGGAGGAGTCGGGTCATGGGGAGATATCCGCTGCGGCGGGGCGCTTGGAGCGCGCGTCGCGCCGTGAGTATTTGTGAACCCGTGATGAGGGGGGCGGCGCGTTAACCTTAACGGTTCGTGAAGAGGGGATCACGACAGAGCCTTCATCACGCCGCGCAGCTCCGCCAGGCCGCGGAGGCGGCCGATGGCCGGGTAGCCGGGGGCGCCTGTCGCCGGATCGTCGGTCAGGATGGCCTGTCCGTGATCGGGGCGCATCGGGATGACGCAATCGTCCCGGCCCGCGGCGGCCCGGCGGCTTTGCTCCGCCAAGAGGGCGCGGATCACCGCGACCATGTCGGTCGAGCCCTCCAGATGCGCGTCCTCGAAGAAGGAGCAGGGGACGGTCTCGGTCTCGCGCCGAACGTTGCGGAGATGGGCGAAATGGATATGCGGGCCGAGGCGCGTGGCCATGCCCGGCAGGTCGACATCGGGCCGCGCGCCCAGCGAGCCGGTGCAGAAGGTGATGCCGTTGGCCGATGACGGGGCGGCGGCGAGGAGCGCCTCGTAATCGGTCTCGGTCGAGACGATCCGGGGCAGGCCGAAGAGCCGCCAGGGCGGGTCATCGGGATGGCAGCAGAGCCGCATCCCCAACTCCTCGGCGACGGGGATGGCGGCGCGCAGGAAGGTGGCGAGGTTGGCGCGGAGATCCTCTTCGGTCAGGCCCCGATAGGCGGCGAGCCGGTTCTGGAAGCTGTCCAGTGTCCAGGTCTCCATCGCGCCGGGCAGACCCGCGAGGATGGTGGCGACCAGGGCGTCCCGGTCGATCTTGCGGGTGCGGGCCTCGGCGGCGATCTCCGGCGGGTAGTCGTCCGCCTCGGGTCGGATCAGCTGGAGGTCGAAGGCGGCGAGGTCCCTGAGGTCGAAGCGCAGGGCGCGCGCGCCGTCGGGGCGCCTGTGGGCCAGCTCGGTCCGGGTCCAGTCGAGCGCGGGCATGAAGTTGTAGCAGATCGTCCGCAGGCCCGCGGCGTGGCAGGCACGGAGGCTCTCGATCCAGGTGGCGATGTCGGCCGGATCCGCCTCGGTCTTCATGCGCTCCGTGACTGGCAGGCTCTCGACCACGTCCCAGGTCAGGCCCGCCGCCTCGATCTGTGCCCGGCGCTCCAGAAGGCGCTCGACGGGCCACGGGGTGCCGGGGGGCAGGTCGTAGAGCGCGGTGACGATGCCCTCCACGCCTGCCTGACGGATATGGCTGAGGGGGATCGGGTCGGCGGGGCCGAACCAGCGCCAGGTCTGCCGCATCATGGGGTTGGGGCCTTCGGTGAGGGACGTCGTTCGGTGGGGCCGGGGGGTGGGGGAGCGATCGCCCCAGGACCGGTTCGTGGCGTTCGTGGAGCAGGCGGGACCGGGGGCCAGCCCCCGGAGCCCCCGGGATATTTGAGCAGGGAAGATGGGGCACCGCTCTGTCTGCGGTGCTTGTACGACGGGGGGCGCAAGGCGCTGCCATGACGCGCCTGCGTGTCTGCGCCGGTAGGGCTCGGCCAGCTGCCTGACACGCCAAGACCGGAGCGGGCCATCATAGCTTGTAGGCCTTTCGGGCGAGCCCGGTCGCGAGTGCGGGCGCGAGGGCATGGGCCTCCGCCTCCGACAGGCGGTGGTCGGCCACCAAGGTCGCGAGGAAGGCACAATCCGCGCGCCGGGCCATGTCGTGGCGTGCCGGGATGGAGCACAGCGCGCGGGTGTCGTCGTTGAACCCCGCCGTGTTGTGAAAGCCCGCCGTCTCGGTCACGCGCTCGCGGTAGCGCCGCATGCCCTCGGGGCTGTCATGGAACCACCAGGGCGGGCCGAGCAGGAGGCTGGGATAGGCGCCGGCGAGGGGGGCCAGCTCGCGCGCATAGGTGCTCTCGTCCAGGGTGAACAGGATCAGTGTCAGGCGCGGGTCCATCCCGACCGCGTTCAGGAGCGGCCGAAGCCCGGCCACATAATCGGTGCGGGCGGGGATGTCGAAGCCGCGGTCGCGGCCGTGGCGGCGGAACACAAGGTCGGAATGGTTGCGGCTGGACCCGGCATGGAGCTGCATCACCAGCCCGTCCTCGACGGACATCCGGGCCATCTCCGTCAGCATCTGGGCGCGGAAGGTCTCGGCATCGCCGGGCACCGCATGGCCGCGGAGCACGCGTTGGAAGACGGCGGAGGCCTGGCCCTCGGGCAGGTTGCGGGTCTGCGCCGTCGGGTGCCCGTGATCGGTGGCCGTGGCGCCATGGGCGGCGAAATAGGCGCGGCGCTTGCGGTGGGCCTCCAGGTAGCCCTGCCAGCGGGTGGTGTCGCAGCCGGTCAGCGCGCCCAGGGTCTCGACATTGCGGCGGAAGCCCGGGTGCTCCGGGTCGACGCAGTCGTCGGGACGATAGGTCGGCAGGACGCGGCCTGCGGGCCAGTCCTCCGCCGCACGGGCGTGGTGGGTGAGGTCCGATAGGGGGGAATCGGTGGTCGCGATGGCCGCGATGCCGAAGCGCTCATAGAGGGCGCGGGGGCGGAACGCGTCGGTGGCCAGCGCCTCCGTGATCGCGTCGTAGAAGCGGTCGGCGGTGTCGGGACCCAGCCGGTCGGTCAGGCCGAAGACGTGCTGGAACGCGTGGTCGATCCAGAGCCGCGAGGGTGTCGCGGCGAAAAGGTGGTAATGGGCGGCGAATGTGGACCAGACCGCCCTGGGGTCCGTGCCGGCAGAGATCGCCTCGAAGGGGACGCCCTGGCTGACCAGCATCCGGGTGACGTAATGGTCGGGCGTCACGAACAACTCGGCCGCGTTCGCGAAGGGCGCATCGGTCCCCCACCAAGCCGGATCGGTATGGCCATGGGGCGAGACGATCGGCAGGTCGGCAACGCTCTCGTAGAGCGCGCGGGCGATGGCGCGCATCCCCGGGTCCGGCGGGAAGAGGCGATCGGGGTGCAGTGTCGCGTCGGTCATGGCGATAGCGCTAGCAGGTGGGAGCGGGCCGGGGAAGCGGGGGCGGCTCCCTCCTGTGCGAAGAGAGCGCACGCAGGCGCCGGTCCGAGCTTGCCCCCAGGGGATGCGGGCGCATGTCCGGGGACGGCGCCGGGCCCGGGCCTCAGAGGGGGCTCTGCCCCCGCCCTTGGGGCCCCCCGGAGTATTTGCGGCCAGAAGAAGTCGGGGTCGGTCCCGGTCCGCCGGGGCTGGGCGCCGGGGGCTCCGCCCTGGCGGCGAGACTGGCAGAGCCGCCGGCGGTCGGTCAGGCCGGTCGAGACTATGCGTGCGGCGGGGAAGAGTTGCCGTTCCGGAGGGCTGCCCGCCCAGAGGCTGGCTGCTGACGATGGCGCCGATCCGGTCGCGCTGGACATAAGGGTGCTCCGTCTCGCGCACTCGTGACCGGGGCAAGGGCCGCGGCGATGCGGGAAGCGCCGGGGACCGACGACCGTCACCCGGTCGCTGGCGGCGTCCGGTGACTCGTCGAGGTCCGGCAGTCCGATTTGGGGCGGATCGCGGCGTTCAGTTGGAGGCAGGGCTGCCTCTGTCTGGCGGGCCAGAGAGGCCTTCCGCGCCCGCCCGGGAGGCGCCTTTCGCCGATCCCGGCCCGATCCCGGCCCGATCATGGCGGAACCTGGGCGGTCTCGGGGTTAGACCCGTCGAATCCGGTGTAACTCCCGCCGCCGCGTTAGGTTCCCGTTAAGACACGGGGCCCTATCAGACCCATGCCAAGAACGGCACGGGCCCGGCCCCGAGGCAGAATGTCATGTCGTCCGCATCCTGGCGGACATCTCCAGCCCGTGAAGCGGGCGCATTCAGAGGAACGAACATGTCCAGCATTCTGACGAATAACGGCGCGATGATCGCGCTGCAGACGCTCCAGCAGATCAACAAGAACCTCGGCATGACCCAGTCGGAGATCTCGACGGGCAAGTCGGTCGCTAACGCCAAGGACAACGCCGCCGTGTGGGCCATCTCCAAGCAGATGGAATCCGACGTGAAGGGCTTCAAAAGCATTCAAGAAAGCCTGGCTCTGGGCGAGTCCACCGTCGCCGTGGCCCGAAACGCCGCCGAGACGGTCACGGAGCTTCTGACCGACATCAAGGGCAAGATCGTCGCCTCCCAGGAGGAGAACGTCGACCGCGCCAAGATCCAGACCGACATCGCCGCCCTGCGCGATCAGATCGGATCGGTTGTCGGTGCAGCGCAGTTCAACGGTCTGAATCTGCTCGGAAATACCGATCTGGAAGTCGACTCGGGCAATGTCGATGTGCTGTCGTCGCTGGACCGCTCCGGCTCCGGCGTGGCCGCGTCGAATATCAGCGTGGGCAAGCAGGATCTCGGGACCGGCGAGGCCTCGGCCGGAACGGTGGGGTTGGATCAATCCGTGAACAGCGGTGGCGTTGCGGTTGGCGCAACCGCCGAGTTCGTGACGTTCGACGGTGTCGGGGCGGATGACGCCCTGGTTGCCGGCGCATCCTTCCTTGTCACCGGTGGCGCGGGCGCCAACTTCGAGGGTGACGTCTCGGGAGACGCGTACGACTTCTCTGAGGACGTGGTCTACGTCGCACGGGACGGCGACACGCTCACCGACGTTGTGAACAACATGGTCGAGCGTCTGAACTATCAGGCCCTGAAGGACGGTCTAGAGATCACCTTCGCCGCCAACGCGGACAACGCTGGCCGGATCGACTTCACGAACAACTATGACGAGGCCATCTCTGACAGCAACAGCGTGGTCGAGCAGGCCGACATCGCCGACCAGGCTACGCTGGAAAGCGAAGCGGATGGCACGGTCGGCGGCGGGCTTGAACTCCTCGATGACTTCAACGTGACGAGCGACGACGGCGCCGCGGCCGCGCTTGAAGCCATCGAAGGTCTGATCCAGACGTCGATCGACTCCGCCGCCGCCTTCGGCTCGGCCCAAGGCCGGATCGAAACGCAGTCGGACTTCGTCTCGAAGCTGACCGACTCGCTGACCTCGGGCATTGGCGCCCTGGTCGACGCCAACATGGAGGAAACCTCGGCCCGTCTGCAGGCCCTTCAGGTGCAGCAGCAGCTGGCCACTCAGTCGCTGTCGATCGCCAACCAGGCGCCGCAGTCGATCCTGTCGCTCTTCCGGTAAGGAAGGCCGCGTCCCGGCCCTGAGGGCCGGGACGCCATCGCCGGGGCGCGTTCCGTCCGTCCCGCATTGCCGTCGAAGCACGGCGCGACTTGCAGAAAGTGATGCTTTCGATGCTGAACGCCCATTTCGCAGCTGCCGAGGCTTACGGAGCCCTCGACGCCCGTATCGTCGACCCGACCCGAGCCGAAGCGCTCGTCTTCGCTCGGGTCACCCGTCGGATGGAGGCGATGGCCACCGACCGATCCACCTCGTTCGCGGCCCGTGTCGCCGTGCTCCATGACAATCGCCGCCTCTGGCTGGCCGCCGCCGCCGCCGTCGCCGATGGGGCCAATGACCTGTCAGATGAGACGCGCGCGGCGCTCCTCAGCCTCGCCAGCTTCGTCGAGCGACAGACGAGTCGCCTTCTCCGTGGCGAAGGCGACATCGCCATTCTCTGCGAAATCAATCGCCGCGTCGCCGGCGGCCTCTCTCACGGAGCGCGGTAAGATGGCGGGCCTCATGTTGAAGGTCCCGACCGGCGACCGGCTCTCGCTCAACGGTGCTGTCATCGAGAATGTCGGGCGGTCGGCGCGCCTGCGCCTGCTGACCCCGGGCACGCAGCTTTTGCGCCTGCGGGATGCCATCGACCCGCGTGAGGCCGACACGCCGGTGGGCCGCCTCTGTCACGCGCTTCAGATGATCCTGGTGGGCGAGGGCGATTCCGAAGCGCTCCGATCCGAGACGCTTGCGGCGCTTCAGCCGCTGCGCCACGCCTTTGTCGAGGCCGCCGACAGGGCCTGCATCGATGAGATCGGCGCGCATCTGCAAGAAGGGCGCGATTATCAGGCCCTGCGTGCCTTGGGCCGGTTGCGCAAGCGGGAGGCTGCGATCCTGATGCGGCACGGCGCATGACCTTCCAGCCCTACGTTCCCATGGGCGGCCTGGCGGGTTGGCGCTTTCTGCAAAGCACGATCGACAATCAGAAGGCCGCCTTCGAACGCTCGCCCCTGCTGCAACGTGACCTGGACTATTTCGCCGAGAAGATCGGCGAGGTCCGCACGCCCGAGGATCTGATCGGTGATTTCCGGCTGCTGTCGGTCGCGCTGGGCGCCTTCGGTCTGTCCGATGACATCGGCAGCAAGTTCCTGATCCGCAAGGTTCTGGAGGAGGGCACACTGGAGCCCGACGCGCTGGCCAACAAGCTGTCCGACAAACGGTATCGCGAACTCTCGAAGGCTTTCGGCTTCGGCGACTTCGCCGTGCCCAACACCGTGCTCAGCGACTTCCCCGACAAGATCGCCGCGCGCTATTCCGACCAGGCTTTCGAAAAGGCGGTCGGTGAGACCAACGAGTCGATGCGCTTGGCGCTCAACGCCCAGCGGGAGTTCGCGAAGGTGGCCGATGGCCAGGACTCCGATCGCGCGAAGTGGTTCACGATCCTGGGCACGCCTCCGTTGCGCAAGGTGCTCGAGGGGGCCTTCGGTCTGCCGCTGAGCTTTGGGGCGCTCGATATCGACAAGCAGCTGGAGGTCTTTCAGCATCGCAGCCGGGAGGAATTCGGCGCCGATAGCGTGGCCGCTCTTGCCGAGCCCGATACGATGGCCCGTTTGCTCGACCGCTACACCGCGATCACGGGGATGACCGAATTCGGCAACTCTACGATCACTTCGCCCGCGCTGGTTCTGCTGCGGGGCTACTGACCTGCGGCGCAATGGCGGAGAGGGCCGGGGGACGCCCCCCGGCCCCCCGTCTTCCCGGGCAGTCCGCCATGGCGAGGCGGTCCATGGGCGGCAGCGTGACGCCGCGAGTATTTTTGAACCCGTGATGAGCAGCAGAGCCCCTTATCGATGGGGCGTGATGTCAGCCCGCGTAGCCGCGGCCGAGCGCCTGGGCCAGCAACGCGAAAGCCTGGGGCGGGGAAGTGAGGTCGGTGCGGGTGAAGACCTCCTCCACCCGCGGCACCAGGCTGATGGCACGGTCGAGCTCCGGCGCGCTGCCTCGGTCGTAAAGTCCTGAATTCACCATCAGTTCGGACCGCTCCATCACGCCCAGCAGGCGCCGTGCTTCCGCGATCAGGCTGTTCTCTTCAGGCGTCGCGGCTCTTGGGAGGGACCGGGAAACCGAGCGCAGGACATCCACGGCGGGGAAACGCCCCGCTTCGGCGATACTGCGGGACAGAACCACATGGCCGTCCAACTGGCCGCGCAGGATGTCGGCCACCGGCTCCTCCAGATCGGAGCCCGCCACGAGAACCGACATGACGGCGGTGATGTCGCCCTGATCGTCGACGCCGGGGCCCGCCCGCTCCGCGAGGCTGGCGAGAAGAGGGGTGAGACTGGCGGGATGGCCACGCAGTTCGGCGCTCTCTCCGGCGGCAAGGGCGATCTCGCGATGCGCCTCGGCCAGCCGGGTCACGCTGTCGCAGAAAAAGGCCACGCGCGCGCCCTGGTCTCGGAAGAACTCCGCCACCGTCATCGCGGAGAGCGCGGCGCGGCGGCGGACGGGGGCGGGCATGTCGGCGGTTGCGGCGACGATCACCGTCCGCGCCATGCCCTCGGGGCCCAGAACGTCGCGGATGAAATCGGCGACTTCCCGCCCGCGTTCCCCGACCAGGGCCAGGACGCAGACGTCGCCCTGAAGCCGCCGCGCGAGCTGACCCAGCAGCGACGACTTGCCCACGCCGGAGCCCGCGAAAAGGCCCACGCGCTGCCCTGCGGCGAGGGGGAGCATCGTGTCGAGTACCGCCACCCCGGTCGATAGCCGTGCGCCGAGTGCGCGCCGGCGCGTCGCGGCGGGCGGTGCGCCGGTGATCGGGCGCCGCTGGCCTTGCGGCAGCGGGCGTCCATCGAGCGGAGCGCCGAACGGGTCGACGACGCGGCCGACCCATCCCGTGCTGGGACTGAGGCCCGGCGGGCCGCCCGCCAAAACCTCCGCGCCGAGCGCGAGGCCCTCGGCGGGGCCGAAAGGGGTCGCGCGTAACCCGTCCCGGTCGAGGCGCACGACCTCCGCCCGGACGACCCGGCCGGCGCCGTCACGGTAGCGGATGTCGTCGCCCAGCCGCGCGACCCGCGACAGGCCCGCTACGGTGAAGCCCGTCCCGTCCAGCGCGACGATGCGGCCGACGGGCACGCTGCGGTCGATGGTGGTCAGGCGCGCCCGGATCGGGGCGAAGGGGTCGAGCGTGTCGATGGTCATCGGAGTCTCCCTGCCGGTGAAACCAATTCTAAAGGAATCGGCCTTAAGGCTTCGTTTCAGGAAAGACGGAGAATCCGCCTGTGACCGAGATGCCGAGCCTCATGCGGCTTGCGACGGACGCTGCGAAGCACGCCGCCGCGCGCCAGACCGTGATCGCGACGAACGTCGCCAATGCCGACACGCCGCGATTCCGCGCCAGCGATCTTCCGGCGTTCCGCCCCGATGCGGGGCGTCTCCCGCTCCGGCGCAGCCACCCGGCCCACATGGCCGGCGCGCCGGACAGGTCGGGCCCGGAAATCCTGCGCGACGCGCGCGCCGATCCCAACGGGAACACCGTATCGCTCCAGGATCAGGTCCTGCGCGGGGTCGAGTCGGCGCGCGCTCACAACCGGGCCGTTACCATCTACAAGGCGTCGCTCGACCTGCTGCGCGCCAGTCTCGGGCGGAGATAGATTATGACCCTTTCGCATGCGATGGCGGTCCTCGGATCGGGGATGAAGAGCCAGGGACAGCGGATCGGCCATATCGCCGAGAACCTCGCCAATGCCGACACCCCCGGCTATCGCCGCAAGACCGTGGAGTTCCGCGCGGTGGTCGATCACGGTCGGCGCACGGGCGCGGTGGAGCCGGGGCCGGTGCGGCTCGACCGTTCGGCATTGGACCGCGTTCACGACCCGAACCATCCGATGGCCGGCCCAGACGGATATTGGGACCGGTCGAATGTCGATCTCGTGATCGAGCTTGCGGACGCCCGAGAGGCGCAACGCAGCTACGAAGCCAATCTCAAGATGTTCGAGCAGGTCCGCCGCATGTCCTCTGCGATCATGGACATCCTCAAGCGATAGGAGAAAGCGCTATGGAGACCTTACGCATCTCGGCCCTGACCCAAGGGACCGGGGCCGCCTCCGGCATGCCGCAGACCGGCGACGCCGCCATGGACGCCGTGCGCGGATTCGCCGAGGCGCTCTCGCGCGCCGAGAGCCAGTCGGAGGTGGCGTTGACCTCCGGGACGGACCCGCACGACCTCGTCGCCGCCATCGCCGAGAGCCGCCTGGCCGTCGATACGATCGTCTCGCTGCGCGACAAGACGGTCGAGGCGTATCAGGAAATCCTGCGGATGCCGATCTGACCATGGGCGAGGCGCTGTTCTTCGACACGCTTCGCCAGGGGCTCTGGATCGCGGTGGTGATCTCGGGGCCGATCCTGGTGGTCGCGCTGCTGGTGGGCCTCGCCATTGGCCTGTTCCAGGCGCTCACCTCCATTCAGGAGATGACGCTGACCTTCGTGCCCAAGATGGCGGCCATGCTGGCGGTGTTCTGGGCTTCGATGGGCTTCATGACGCTGACATTACAGCAATATTTCACGGACACGCTCGTCCCGATCATCCAGGGGTTCTGACCCATGAGCGACGCCATCTACACCACGCTCGGCCGCCAATCGGGCCTCGCCCGGGAGATTGGGACGATCGCGCAGAACGTCGCGAACGCGAGCACGACGGGCTACCGCGCCGGCGGCATTCTGTTCTCTGAACATGTCGTGCGAACCGGATGGGATCAGCCCTCCATCTCCATGAGCCGTGGCGGCGCACAGTTGCTGCATCTCGACCAGGGCGCGCTCGAACAGACGGGCGGCGCGCTTGACCTTGCCATCGAGGGGGAGGGGTTCTTTCTCATCGATCGCGGCGGAGAGCCGTTTCTGACCCGCGCGGGGGCCTTCGTGACCGGGCCCGATGGGGGCGTGACGACGGCGAGCGGCGAGCCTCTTCTGGATCAGGGAGGGGCCCCGGTCTTCGTCCCCGCCGGAACCGGCGCGATCCATGTCGGCGGCGACGGAACGCTCTCGGCGGATGGCGCGCCAGTGGCCCAGATCGCCATAGTCCGCCCGTTGGAGCCCGACCGCATGGAGCGGGATGCAGGCACCGCCTTTCGCGCCGAGGCCGGGTTCGAACCGGTCGAGGTGCCCCGCGTGCTTCACGGCTTTCTCGAAGCGTCCAATGTCGACCCCGTTTTGGAGATCGCCCGGATGATTGCCGTCCAACATGCCTATGAGATGGGCCAGGACTTCATGGAGAAGGAGGATGAGCGCCTCCGTTCCATCACCCGTCTCTTCGAGTCTTAACTGCTAGAACAGCAAGGAGGCCGCCCATGCGCGCCCTATCGATCGCCGCTACCGGAATGACCGCCCAGCAAATGCGGGTCGAGGTCATCTCCAACAACCTCGCCAATATGAATACCACTGCCTACAATGCGCGCCGGGCGGAGTTCGCCGACCTCCATTACCAACAGGTGACGCGCGCGGGCTCCATCGCCGCGACGACGGGCGCGATCATCCCCACAGGCGTGCAGTTGGGGCTCGGCGTGCGGGCGGCCGCGGTGTCCATGGACGTCGCTCAGGGGACGCTGGCGGAGACCGGCGGCGATCTGGACGTTGCGATCGAAGGGCGCGGCTATCTGGAGGTGACGCTTCCCTCCGGCGCGGCGGCCTACACCCGCGACGGCGGACTCAAACGAACGGGCGAGGGACAGCTCGTCACCTCCGACGGGCACCCCATCGTGCCCGACATCACCATCCCCGACGATGCCCGCACGATCACCATCTCGCCCGACGGGGAGATCTATGCCCATTTCCTCGACCGGGTGGAGCCGGAGCAGCTGGGGCAGCTGACACTGGTCGGCTTCAGCAACGAGAAGGGTCTGGAGGCGCTTGGCTCCAACCTCTACGCCGAGACGAATGCCTCGGGCGCGCCGATCCAGGGCTTCGCCGGCGAGGACGGGCTTGGCATGTTCCGCCAAGGTTACCTGGAGGACAGCTCGGTCGATGCCGTGCGCGAGATCACCGATCTGATCGAGGCGCAGCGCGGCTACGAGATGAACGCCAAGGTCATCACCGCCGCCGACCAGATGCTGTCGGCCACCACGCAGATCCGCTGACGATGCGGGTGCTCCTGATCCTCGCCCTGTTGGCGGGCCCGGCGGCGGCGCAGTCGGTCACCGTGGCGCAGCCGGTGCGCGCCGGCACGCCGATCCCGGGCGCGCTGTTGGCCTTCGCCACGACCGAAATTCCCGACGGATTCGCCGACCCCCGCGACCTGATCGGGATGGAGGCGCGGGTAAACCTCTATCCCGGGCAGCCCATCCGGCAGGTCGAGGTCGGTCCGCCCACCGTCATCCGCCGCAATGCGCTCGTAGCGCTGGTCTTCACCCGCGGCGGGCTGACCATCACCTCCGAAGGCCGCGCCTTGCAGCGCGCGGGCGACGGGGAGGCCGTGCGGGTCATGAACCTGTCCTCGCGCTCCACCGTGACGGGCATCGCCACGGCATCTGGCGCCGTCATCGTGAATTGAAGGAGGAAACCGTGCTCAAGCAGACCGCCCTATTGGCGCTCGGGGCCCTGGCGCTCGCCGGCTGTGCCCGGCTGGAGCAGGTGGGCCGCGCGCCGGACCTCACGCCGATTTCTTCCAGTCCGGAGCATTTCGCCATCGCTGCCCCGGTCTTCGAGCCGCTGACCGCCGACGCGACGCCGATCGGCACGGCGTCGCTTTGGACCCGGGGACGCGGATCCTTGCTGGGGGACCGGCGGGCGCAGGATCGGGGCGACATTCTGACCGTCGTGATCGAGATCGACGAGAGCGCCGAGATCGAGAACAGCACCAATCGCTCCCGCTCCGGCTCCGAAAGCCTGGCCGTGCCCGATTTCTTCGGCATCCCGCAGCGGATCAATGAGCGACTGCCCGAGGGGGCGAGCCTGGACCCGGCCGTCAGCCTGGACAGTGGCAGCGCGTCGCGCGGTCAGGGCGGCGTCAGCCGACAGGAACGCTTGACCTTGCGCGTCGCGGCGACCGTCGTGGACGTGCTGCCTTCCGGCGTGCTCCAGGTCGAGGGCCGACAGGAGGTCCGGGTCAATTTCGAGCTGCGGGAGCTTCTGGTGACGGGGTATGTCCGGCCCGAGGACGTCTCGCGCCAAAACGAGATCACCTACGACAAGATCGCCGCCGCGCGGATTTCCTATGGCGGGCGCGGGCAGATCACGGACGTACAACAGCCCCGTATCGGCCAGCAGATCGCCGATATCATCCTCCCGTTCTGACATGATGGCCAAGATTGCAGCCCTCGCTCTCGTCCTGTTCGCCCTGATCGGGGGCGGTGCGGCCGGGTATTTTCTGCGCCCTCAGGCTGAGCACGACACCGCTGCCGCGCCGCCCGAGATCGAGCCGTCGGGCGCGCTCGAGGCGGTTCCGCTGCGGGATCCTTTCATCGTGCCGATCCTTCGCGACGGGCGGGCCTGGGCCCATGCGGTGCTGTCGCTGGGTGTCGAAAGCACGCGCGCGAGCCGCGAAGAGGTCCTGCATCAGGAACCGCGCCTGCGCGACGGCCTCAACGAGGCGCTCTATCTGCACGGGTCGCTCGGCGGGTTCGAGGGGGATTTCACCGCCGGTCCACAGATGGTCCGTCTGCGGGAACGGCTGGACGAGGTCGTCACCCGGCTCCTGGAAGATCAGGACGCGCGGGTGCTGCTGATCGCAGTCACGCGGCAGAACGACTAGAGGGCGGTTCGCGGTGTCCGCGCGGCGCGTCAGATGTCCTTGGCGGCGATCAGCCGATAGGACAGAGCCTCGGCGATGTGGGGGCGGCGGATGTCGGGCTCCCCGGCGAGGTCGGCGATGGTCCGGGCCACCTTGAGCACCCGGTGATAGCCGCGTGCGGTCAGGCCGAAGCGCGTCGCGGCCCGGGTCAAGAGTTCCGCGCCCTCGGCATCCGGCCGGGCTGCCTCGGTCAGCGCATCCCCGGAGAGGTCGGCATTGACCGTGATCCGGGGCGAATCGGCATAGCGGTCGGCCTGGATCTGACGCGCCGCAGCCACGCGCTTGGCCACGGTGGCCGAATTGTCGCCTGTCGGCGGCAATGCCAGATCCGCGACCTCGACGGCAGGCACCTCCAATCGCAAGTCGAAACGGTCCATCAGTGGGCCCGAGACCCGGCTCATATATTCCTCGCCGCAGCCAGGCGCCCGGGTGCAGGCGGCGTTCGGATCGAACAGCATCCCGCAGCGGCATGGGTTGGCCGCGGCCACCAGCAGGAAGCGGCACGGATAGCGGACATGGGCGCTGGCCCGCGCGATCACCACCTCTCCGGTCTCGATCGGCTGGCGCAGGGTTTCCAGCACGGCGCGGGGGAATTCCGGGAACTCGTCCATGAATAGGACCCCGTTATGGGCGAGGCTGATCTGCCCCGGCCCCGCTCGCTTGCCGCCGCCGACGATGGCGGGGACCGAGGCGGTGTGATGCGGCTCCTGAAAGGGGCGGCGGGTCAGGATGCCGCCCGCCTCCAGCGTTCCGGCGAGGGAGTGGATCATCGAGGATTCGAGCGACTCCATCGCCGTGAGCGGAGGCAGCAGCCCGGGCAGCCGGGCCGCCAGCATCGACTTGCCGGCGCCGGGCGGGCCCACGAGGAAAAGGTGATGGCGTCCGGCCGCGGCGATTTCCAGCGCGCGCTTGGCCCGCTCCTGCCCCCGCACGTCGCGCAGGCAGTCCGGGGCGGCCGCGTCTGGGACGCGCCCGCGCACCGCCGGATCGAGCGGTGCGACACCGATCAGGTGGTCGATCAGCGCCTTGAGGGACGGGGCGGCATGGACCGGGGTGGCATCGACCCAGGCCGCCTCGGGGCCGCAGGCTTCGGGACAGAACAGCGTGGCGCCCTGGGCACCGGCCGCCATCGCGGCCGGCAGCGCGCCCGCGACGGGGACGAGCGTCCCGTCGAGCGACATCTCCCCAATGGAGACAGCGCCCGCCACCGCGCCGGGGGGCACGATCTCCAGCGCGGCGAGCAGGGACAGCGCGATGGGCAGGTCGAAATGCGCCCCCTCCTTGGGCAGGTCGGCCGGCGAGAGGTTGATTGTGACCTTTTTGGACGGCAGCGCGATCGAAAGCTCCGACAGGGCGGTGCGGATGCGGTCCCGCGCTTCGGACACGGCCTTGTCGGGCAGGCCCACGATGGCAAAACCCGGCACGCCGGGCGAGACCGCACATTGCACCTCGACAGGCCGCGCCTCCAACCCCTCGAAGGCGACCGTTGTGGTCCGTGCCAGCATCGGCATTCCCCCTTTCCAAAGGGTTAACGGAGGAAGTGCTACTGAATGGTTAATGGCTCGTGAAAATCTCCGTGTCGGAAAAACTGGGCCGTCTGGATTTGAGTATTTTTGAACCCGTGATGGGGCAGGTCAGGCCCTTGCCGCCATGGCGGTGAAGGCTGGCCAGGCGCCGGGATCGGCGACGGTCTTGTCTCGGCAGAAGGCGTTGCAGAAGCCCCAGATGCGGTCCTCGAACTCCAGGAAATGGGTGACTGCCTTGCCGGAATACGGGCAGGCCGCGTTGACAGAGGGGCCGTCCGGCCGGGCGCGGGCGGGCAGGGGGGCGGGCATGGGGAAGCGCTCGGTTGGGGCGTGGACCTCGTAGACGTCGAGCGTGCGGTCCTGCGCCTCGCCCATGGCGCGCCAGCGGCGCAGGGCGCCGTGGGAGAGATGGGCGTCGACATAGCGCTGGGCGTCCGGCGAGACCGGCAGGCCATAGCCCGCGATCCGCATCGCGACCGGAGCGTAGAAGGCGTCGGCCGCGCCATAGGCGCCGAACAGCCAGGGGCCGTCCGAGGCGAGGGTCCGGGCGTGGGACCACAGCGTCTCGATCCGGGCCAGGTCGGTCAGGACCGCGTCCGAGGGCGTGAACCCGCCCGATTTGACCCGCAGGTTCATCGGGCAGGCGCCGCGCAGCGCGGTGAAGCCCGAATGCATCTCCGCCACCAGAGACCGGGCGGCGGCGCGCGCGACCGGGTCGGCGGGCCAATGCCCGGCCTCGGGATGCGCTTCGGCCAGCCCTTCGGCGATGGCGAGGCTGTCGGTCCAGAGGCCGCCCTCGGGCGTGCGGACCGTGGGCACGGTGCGGGCAGGGGCCCAGGCGGCGAGATCGCGGGCGAACTCGTCGGAATACATCCGCGTGTGACGCGCGCGGACCGGTAGGCCGAACGCGTCGAACAGAAGCCAGCCGCGCAGCGACCAGCTGGAATAGGCGCAGTCGCCGATGAGGAGGTCATAGGTCATGGGGGTGAGCCTATGGTCGCGCCGTGCCGCGTGGAAATGATCATTTTTGGACGCGCCATCACGCGCCGCGATGGTCAGGGCCGGAGGTTGGCGAAGTGCGGCACAAGCCCATGCGCGGCCCAGTCGATCCGGGTCAGCGACAGGTTGTCGATCTTCTGGCTCAGCGCCTCGTAGGGCGCGACCGCGCGGGCGCGCGCCCAGAGCGTCAGGATCACGCCCATATGCGCCACGACGATCAGGTCCGGCCCGCCAGTGAGCGAGGCGATGGCCGCATGCACCCGCTCCGAGACGTCGTTCCAGCTTTCGCCGCCGGGGGCGCGCAGGCTGCCGGGGGTCTCGAAATAGGCGCGCAGGGTCGGCTCGTCGATCTCGTCGAAGGCGCGGTTCTCCCAATCGCCGTAATGGAATTCCCGCAGGGCGTGCATGTGCGGCAGGCGGTCGCGGGGGCCTTGGATGGCGTCGGCGGTGGTGACGGCGCGGATGAGGTCGCTGCTGATAACGGGCGCGTCGGGCAGCGCGGCCTCCAGCCGGGCCAGGGCGGCTGTGTCGGAGAGGTCCGCAGGCAGGTCCGTCCAGCCCACCATCCGCTTGGCATGGGTGGGGCCGTGACGGATGAGCCAGAGCCGGGTCACTTGAGCCGCTGCGGCAGGCCCGCCGTCACCAGGAACACGGCGTCCGCCGCCGCCGCCAGCCGTTGGTTCAGCATGCCCTGGGCGCGCTGGAACCGGCGGGCCAGGGCGTTGTCGGGCGTCACGCCGCCGCCCACATCGTTGCTGACGACATGAAATGTCGCGTCGGATCCAGCCATTGCGTGAATCCAGGCCTCGGTGGGCGCTTCCCAGTCACGATCCTCCATCATGAGCCCCATCAGCCACATCGTGGCGCAATCGACCAGGACAGGTCCGGTCAGGCCGCGGCAGGTCCGGGCCAGATCCTCGGGGCCGTCGATCAGATCCCAGTCCGCGCCCCGCCGGGCCGCGTGGGTCTGGGCCTTGGCGCGCATCTCGTCGTCCCAAAGCGTGGCGGTCGCGACATAGGTCGGCCGCCCGTCCTGTGCCTGTACCTGCGCCTCGGCCCAGGCCGACTTCCCCGAAGCGGCGTGACCGAGAACGAGGGTGAGGTGGGGTGTGTCCGGCATCGGGCGAAACTTTTTTTGATCCGAGGTCAGGGTCGCCTCGTAGTTGTAAGCAATAAAGGAAAACCGTGATGCCGCGGCACTCACCGCGGCGTCCGATCGGCGGAGAGGTAGAAGGATGGCACTGGATTTCAACAGCGACATGTCCCTGTCGAGGCGCGCCATGAAGGCGGAGCTTCTGGACGCTGAGACCGAACTGAAGCTTGCCTATGCTTGGCGCGACGAGCGCTGTGAAGAGAGCCTGCATCGTCTCATCACGGCCTATATGCGCCTCGCGATCTCGATGGCCGCCAAGTTCAAGCGTTACGGCGCCCCGATGAACGATCTCATCCAAGAGGCGGGCCTGGGCCTGATGAAGGCCGCCGAGAAGTTCGACCCCGACCGGGGCGTGCGCTTTTCGACTTATGCCGTGTGGTGGATCAAGGCGTCGATCCAGGATCACGTGATGCGCAACTGGTCGATGGTTCGGACCGGCTCCACAAGCAGCCAGAAGTCGCTCTTCTTCAACCTGCGTCGCGTCCAGGCCCGCCTGGAGCGGGAGGCGATGGCCGAGGGCGTGACGCTCGACCGGCAGACCCTGCGGGAGCGGATCGCCAAGGAAGTGGGCGTGCCCATCCACGATGTCGAGATGATGGAGGGCCGACTCTCTGGCTCCGATTTCAGCCTCAACGCGACGCAATCCTCCGATGAGGACGGGCGCGAATGGATCGATACCCTGGAGGACGAGTCGTCCCAGGCGGATCAGATCGTCGAGGCCGATCACGACACCGAGACGCTGCGCCAATGGCTCCTGACCGCGCTCGCCTCGCTCAACGAACGGGAGCGGTTCATCGTGCGGGAGCGGAAGCTGCGCGAAGAGCCCCGGACGCTGGAATCGCTCGGAAACGAATTGAAGCTCTCGAAGGAGCGGGTGCGCCAGCTGGAGGCCGCGGCCTTCGCCAAGATGCGCAAGTCGCTGGAGAAGGAGTCGCGCGAGGTTCTCGGATTTCTGAACTGACCCGCGCACTAATCCTCGCCGCCGTGCTGGCCCTGCCAGCCGGTGCGCAGGACCTACCTCCGGCCGAGATCTATGTGCTGGGCGAGGTGCATGACAATCCCGCCCACCACGTCGCGCAGGGGGAGATGATCGCACAGATCGCACCGACCGCGGTCGTGTTCGAGATGCTCACCGACGAGCAGGCCGACCGGCTGGGCCCGGATATGCCGCGCGATGCGCAGCAATTGGGCGATTTGCTGGGTTGGTCCGAGATGGGCTGGCCCGACATCGCAATTTACATGCCGGTCTTCGACGCCATCGGCGTGCCGATCTACGGCGCGGCAGGTGCTCCGGGCGATCTGAGTGCCTATGATTTGGACTCGCCGCTGACCGAGGCGGAGCAGGCCGCGCGCGAGGCCTTGCAGGCGGCCGTCCACTGCGATGCGCTCCCGACGGATCTGTTGCCCCAATTCGTCGCCCGGCAGCGCGCCATCGACGCGCAATTCGCGGCGCGGACCCTGGCGGCGCTGGATCGCCATGGGGCGCCTGTGGTGCTGATCACCGGCAACGGTCACGCGCGCAGGGATTGGGGCGTGCCGGCGGCCATCGCGCGGGTGCGGCCCGACCTGGCCGTCCTGTCCGTGGTGCAAGGCGAGAACGGGGTCCTCCCACCTGGCGGCGACGTGGTGCTCGACGCGCCAGCGCCGGCGGATCGTCCCGACCCGTGCGCCGCGTTTCGCTGAGGGACGATCTGTCGGTCTAGCGCCGCCTTGCGATCCGTGGTCGACGCCGGCCCCGTCGCGCGGCTAGACGTGGCGCGCGCAAGAAGACAAGGGAAGCTCATGCTGACGGGTAAGCGGATCCTGCTTGTAATCGGGGGCGGCATCGCCGCCTTCAAGGCCCTGGACCTGATCCGGCGCCTGCGGGAGCAGGGCGCGACCGTAACGCCTGTGCTGACTCCGGCAGCGGAGCAGTTCGTGACGCCGCTTTCGGTCTCCGCCTTGGCGGCGTCCAAGGTCTATCGCGACCTCTTCGACCTGACCGACGAAGCGGAGATGGGCCATATCGAACTCAGCCGCGCCGCCGATCTCGTCGTGGTGGCCCCGGCCACGGCCAATCTGATGGGGCGGATGGCCGCGGGCATGGCCGACGATCTGGCGACGACGCTGCTGATGGCGACCGACAAGCCGGTCATGATCGTCCCCGCCATGAATGTCCGCATGTGGGAGCATCCCGCCACGCAGCGCAACCTTGCCACCCTGCGCGCCGATGGCATCCGCGTGGTCGGCCCCGACCAGGGCCCCATGGCCTGCGGCGAGTTCGGCCCCGGCCGTCTGGCCGAGGTGCCCGAGATCGTCGCCGCCATCGATGCGTTCTTCGCCGATGGTCCGCTCAAGGGTCGGCACATCCTTGTCACCTCCGGCCCCACCCATGAGCCCATCGACCCCGTGCGCTACATCGCCAATCGCTCCTCCGGCGCGCAGGGCACGGCCATCGCCGCCGCCTTGCGCGACCTGGGCGCGCGGGTCAGCTTCGTCACCGGCCCCGCCGATGTGCCGCCGCCCGAGGGCGTCGACGTCATCCGCGTCCAGACCGCGCGCGAGATGCTGGAGGCCGTCCGCGCCGCGCTGCCCGCTGATGCCGCCGTCATGGCCGCCGCCGTGGCTGATTGGCGCGTGGCCAATGCGAGCGGCGCCAAGATGAAGAAGGATGGCACGGGCCGCGCGCCCGCCTTGGAGTTCGCCGAGAACCCGGACATCCTGCGGACCGTCTGCGAGGCGCCCGACCGGCCCGCCCTGGTCGTCGGCTTCGCCGCCGAGACCGGCGACGCGCAGGGCGACGTGGTGGCCCATGCCACGGCCAAGCGGGCGCGCAAGGGCTGCGACTGGATCCTGGCCAATGACGTCTCGCCCGCGACCGGCATCATGGGCGGGAGCGAGAACGCAGTGACGCTGATCTACGCCGAGGGGGCCGAGTCCTGGCCCCGCCTGACCAAGACCGAGACGGCCCGCCGGCTGGCCGCCCGTATCGCGGACGCCCTGACATGACGCCTCTCACGATCGCCTGTCTCCGTGCCGAGGGCGCCGACCCGGATCTGCCGCTGCCCGCCTTCGAGACGGCCGGGGCGGCCGGGGCCGATCTGCGCGCCGATACCGGCGGCGCGACCCTGACGATCGCCCCCGGTGCGCGTGCGCTGGTCTCCACCGGCCTGCATGTGGTCATTCCCGAAGGCTACGAGATGCAGCTGCGGCCCCGCTCGGGCTTGGCGCTCAAGCACGGGATCACCCTCGTCAACGCCCCGGGCACCATCGACAGCGATTATCGCGGGCCGCTCGGTGTGATCGTGATAAACCACGGCGAGGCGCCTTTCGACGTGACCCATGGGATGCGCATCGCCCAGGCCGTGATCGCGCCGGTGCTGATGGCGCGCTTTGTCGAGGTGGCCGAACTGGACGAGACCCCGCGGGGCGCGGGTGGCTTCGGGTCGACCGGCGCATGATGCTCGTCCTGATCCTGGCCGGCGCGCTCTGGGGCCTCGGCGCGTATCTCCGCACGCCGGTGCAGGCGCGGCTCTATATGATCGGGTTGCTCTACGTTGCGGTCCTCTTCGTGCAACTCGCCCTGCCCGGCGGCCATCCCCTGCGCGAGAGCCTGGGCGGCAGTGCCGAGCCTTGGCTGATCCTGGGCGGGATGGTGCTGGCCGTCCTGCTCTACCGCGCAGTCTTCCTGCGCATTCGCGGCCGCGCCCAGGCGGCGCAGGCGGAGCGCGAGGCGCCTGCCCCGCAGCCGTCCTCCGGTCCGTTCACCCCCGTCGAATTGGAGCGCTATGCCCGCCACATCGTCCTGAGGGAGATCGGCGGGCCGGGCCAACGTAAGCTCAAGGCGGCCAAGGTTCTGGTCGTCGGCGCGGGCGGGCTGGGCTCCCCGGCACTGCTCTATCTGGGCGCGGCCGGGATCGGGACGATCGGGGTGATCGACGACGACGTCGTCGACCTGTCGAACCTTCAGCGCCAGATCATTCACACCGACGACCGCACCGGCCAGCCCAAGGTCTTCTCGGCCCAGGCCGCGCTGGCGGCGTTGAACCCCCATGTCACGGTGCGCCCCTACCACCGGCGCCTGACGCCCGAGATCGCCGAAGACCTCTTCTCGGATTACGACCTGATCCTCGACGGCTCCGACAGCTTCGCGACCCGCGAGATCGTCAATCGCGCCGCCGTCGCCACCGGCAAGCCTGTGGTCGCCGGGGCGATCACGCAATGGGAGGGGCAGATCACGATCTACGACCCGGCAGGCGGTGCGCCCTGCCTCGCCTGCCTCTTCCCGGAGGCGCCGGCGCCGGGCCTCGCGCCGAGCTGTGCCGAGGCGGGCGTGGTCGGCGCGCTGCCCGGCATCGTGGGGTCGGCGATGGCGATGGAAGCGATCAAGGAGATCACCGGCGCGGGCACGCCGCTCCGCGGCGCTCTGCTGACCTGGGACGGGCTCGACGCCGACGCTCGTCGCATCAAGGTCGCGCGCCGGGCGGATTGCCCCGTCTGCGGCGACATATGAGGGATGACGACATGACGACCGAAGCCGTTCTGCTTGCAGCCCGCTTCGCCGCGCGCGCCCATCACGGTCAGACCCGCAAAGGCGCGGACGGCCTCCCCTATGTCGATCACGTCCTGGAGGTCGCCGCCCGCCTCGCCGCCGTGCATCCCGATGACGAGCTCCTGATCGTCGCGGGGCTGCTGCACGACACGGTCGAGGATTGCGACGTCACGCGCGAGGACATCGCCGCCGCCTTCGGGGAGGAGGTTGCCGCGCTGGTCATGGAGGTGACCGACGACACGTCGCTGCCCCGAGCCGAGCGCAAAGCCGCGCAGGAGCGGCACGTCCCCCACGCCTCCGATCGCGCCAAACGGCTCAAGCTGGCCGACAAGGCCGCGAATCTCTCGGCCATCGCTCGCACACCGCCCGACTGGGACGCCGCGCGGATGACCGAGTATGTCGATTGGGCCTGTCGGGTCCTTGACCCGGTACGCGGTCTCGATGCCCAGCTCGAAGGCGCCTTCGACGCTGCCGTGGCCGAGGCGCGCGCCGCGATCGCCGCGCGGTCCTGACGGGCTTGCGCCCGGGCGCGGATGATGCACCATCCCGCGCGATCCAATGGGAGACTTCGCCGCATGAAACCCCTGGCCCTGTTCGCCGCCCTGACCTTCGCCGCTCCGGCCCTGGCCGACGGGCACCTGCCCGATCTGGGCGGACGCACCGTCGTCATCGCCACCGAGGACGCCTATCCCCCGATCCAGTTCAAGGACCCGGCCAGCGGCGAGGCCATCGGTTGGGAATACGACTTCATGGCGGAGGCGGCCGAGCGTCTGAACTTCACGCCTGAGTATGAAAAAATCAGCTGGGACGGGATGATCGCCGCCGTCGGAGCGGGCGAGTTCGACATGGGCATGACCGGCATCACGATTCGCGACGACCGGAAGGAGGCGGTGAATTTCTCCGTCCCCTACATGACCAGTCAGATGATGATGATGGTGCGGGGCGACGAGGACCGGTTCGAGGACGCGGCCGGCTTCGCCGCCGATGACGATCTGCTGGCCGCCGCACAGCCGGGCACGACGCCGTTCTACGTGACCGTCTACGACGTGCTCGACGGGGACGAGGCCAATCCGCGCATCCGCCTGTTCGAGACCTTCGGCGCGGGGCTCCAGGCGCTCCGGGCGGGGGATGTGGATCTGGTTCTGTCCGACTCGACGGCGGCCAATGGCTATGTCGCGGCCTCCGATGGCGGGCTCAAGATCGTCGGGGAGCCGCTGGGGACCGAGCAATTCGGCTTCATCTATCCCAAGGACGGGGACCAGGATCTGATCGACGCCTTCGATGCGGTGATCGCCGACATGGAGGCGGACGGGACGCTGGAGTCGCTGAACACCAAGTGGTTCCTGGAATACGAGCTGGGCGGGTGAGCGGGGCAAAGTTTTCGTTGAAAACTTTGGAAAAAGTCTTCGAGGAAGACTTTTTGTCCCGTGGGACCTGACCGTGCGCCCGACGGCGACTTCCCTTGGTGGCTGGTCGCCGTCGCCGTCCTGCTGGGCGGAGCCTATGTCGCCATCGGGCTCGATGACGGGGCGCGTCAAGTGCTGGTCACGCTTCAGCGGGGCGTGGGCATCACCATCTTCGTGACGCTGGTCGCCTTCGCCGGGGCCTCGCTGGTCGGCCTGGGGATCGCGCTCATGTCGCTTTCGGGCAGCCTCGTGCTGCGGCAGATCGCGCGCTTCTACACCGAGATCCTGCGGGGCATCCCCATCCTGGTGCTGTTGCTCTACGTGGCCTTCGTGCTGGCCCCGGCGCTCGTGGCGTTCTGGAACTGGCTTGGCTTGCCCGAGGCGCGGACACGGGACTTTCCGTTGCTCTGGCGGGCGATCCTGGCGCTGGTCCTGGCCTATTCCGCCTTCATCGCGGAGGTCTTCCGCGCGGGGCTGCAATCCGTCGATACAGGCCAGATCGAGGCGGCTCAGGCGCTGGGGCTCAAGCGCTGGCACCGCTTCCGCTTCATCGTCTTTCCGCAGGCGATCCGCACGATCCTGCCGCCGCTGGGCAACGATTTCGTCGCCATGGTCAAGGACAGCTCCCTGGTCAGCGTGGTCGGCGTGCTCGACATCGCGCAGCTGGGCAAGGTCACGGCGGCGGGCAATTTCCGCTATTTCGAGACCTATAACGTGGTCGCCCTTCTCTATCTGACGATGACGATCCTGCTGTCGCTGGGGCTCCGGCGGCTGGAACGGCGGCCCGCCCGGAAGACCCGGTAGGGCAGGGCGTCGCACCCCCCTTTTCCATGGCGCAGGGTCGGTTACTTGCATTTCAGAAATTACTGAAATGCGTGCCATGAACCTTCCACCGCTCCATCAAGACTTCATCCTCCATTTCGGCGAGATGGGCTCGCGCTGGGGGATCAACCGCACCGTCGGGCAAATCTACGCGCTTCTGTTTCTGTCGGAAGAGCCGCTAAACGCCGAGACCATCACCGACGCGCTGTCGATCAGCCGGTCCAATACGTCGATGGGCCTGAAGGAGCTTCAGTCCTGGAATCTCGTCCGCCTGCGCCACAAGCCCGGCGACCGGCGGGACTATTTCACCACCCCCGACGACCTGTGGGAGATCGTGCGCACCCTGGTGGCCGAACGCCGCAAGCGCGAAATCGACCCAACCCTCTCGACCCTGCGGGAGTTGGAGATGCGTGGCCCGGGCGGCGACGCCTATGCCGAGGCCCGCATCGCCGAGCTGCGGGAGCTGATCGAGATGATGACCCAGTTCCACGACGAGATGAGCCGGATGGAGACCGAGCGTCTGGTCCAGCTGATGACGATGGGCCGCCGCCTGGGTGGCCTGCTCGACACGGCGCAGAAGATGAAGATTTGGGGAAAGAGCTGACATGGACATGATGGACACCCTCCTTCTGAGCCGCATCCAGTTCGCGGCCAACATCTCGTTCCACATCCTGTTTCCGACGATCACGATCGCGCTGGGCTGGTTCCTGCTGTTCTTCAAGCTGCGCTTTCAGTGGACCGGGGACCTGAAGTGGATGGAGGCCTATCGCTTCTGGGTGAAGGTCTTCGCGCTCTCCTTCGCGATGGGCGTCGTCTCGGGCATCACTATGTCCTTCCAGTTCGGCACCAACTGGCCGGGCTTCATGGAGAAGGTCGGCAATATCGCCGGGCCGCTCCTGGCCTATGAGGTCATGACCGCTTTCTTCCTGGAGGCGGTGTTCATCGGCATCATGCTGTTCGGCTTCAGCCGCGTGCCGTCCTGGCTGCACACTTTGGCGACCTTCCTGGTGGCCTTCGGCACGACCATGTCGACCTTCTGGATCATCGTCCTGAACTCCTGGATGCACACGCCCCAGGGCTTCGAGATGATCGACGGCGTGGCGCATGCGACCGACTGGTGGGCGATCATCTTCAACCCGTCGATGCCCTACCGCCTGGCGCATATGCTGCTGGCCTCGGGCCTGACGGTCGCCTTCGTCATCGCGGGCGTCGCCGCCTTCCGCTATCTCCGGGGCGACCGGAAGGAAGCGGTGCGCTCGCAGATCCGGGTGGGCATCACCTTCGCCGCGCTGCTGATTCCCTTGCAGATCTTCATGGGCGACCTGCATGGCCTCAACACCAAGGAGTATCAGCCCGCCAAGGTGGCCGCGATGGAGGGCAACTGGTCCGATACCGACGGCAACACGCCCCTGATCCTCTTCGCCCTGCCCGATGACGAGGCGCGGGAGAACCGGATGGAAATCGGCGTGCCCGGCATGGCTTCGTTGATCCTGGGGCACAGCTTCGACGCGCCGATCCCCGCGCTCGACGAGTTCGTGACCGAGGACGGGACCGTCCTGCACCCGCCGGTGGACAAGGTCTTCTGGTCGTTCCGCGTGATGGTCGGCACGGGGATGGCGATGCTGCTGCTGAGCTGGGGCGCGATGGTCTTCCTCTGGCGCCGCCGTCCGGATCCGGAAACAGGCGTAGAGCGCCGCTTCGTCCTCCGCAGCCTGCCTAGGCCGATGCTCTACGCGCTGGTCCCAATGGCCTTCTCGGGCTGGGTCGCGACGCTCGCGGGCTGGTACACGACCGAGATCGGCCGTCAGCCCTGGCTGGTGCAAGGCGTGATGTCGACGGCGGAGGCCGTGGCCGACGTGCCCGCGCCGATGGTCCTGTCGACGCTGCTGGGCTATCTCGCGATCTACGCGGTGCTGCTCTTCGCCTATGTCGGTGTGATCGTCTATCTGGCGCTCAAGGCGTCCGGGGACGACCCGCTCGACTCGATGACCCCCTCCTCCGGCGAGGCCGTCGTCGACGCCATCGCCCGCGAGGATCGCGGCCTGGTTCCGGCGGAGTGAGTCCCATGGAGATGTTTGGATATCCGCCCGAGACCTGGCTGCCCTTCGTCTTCGCCGGCCTGATGGGCGTGTCGATCCTGCTCTATGTCATTCTGGATGGCTATGATCTGGGGGTGGGTATCCTCACCCCCTTGGCCTCCGATGACGAAAGGCGCGACATGATGGTCGCGTCGATCGGCCCCTTTTGGGACGCCAACGAGACTTGGCTGGTGCTGGCCGTCGGCCTGCTCCTGGTGGCCTTTCCGGCGGCACATGGGATGATCCTGTCGACGCTCTACCTGCCGGTCTTCGTGCTTCTGGTGGGCCTCATCTTGCGCGGCGTCTCGTTCGAGTTCCGGGTCAAGGCGCGGGCGAAATACAAGGAACTCTGGAACCGCCTGTTCTTCGTGGGCTCGCTGATGGCGACGCTGGCGCAGGGGTTCATGCTGGGCCTCTACGTGATGGGGCTGGAGTTCACTGTCCTCACGGTCGCCTTCGCCACGCTCTGCGCGCTGGCGCTGACGGTGGGCTATGCCTTCATCGGCGCGACCTGGCTGATCCTGAAATCGGAGGGCGCGTTGCAGGCGGCGGCGGTGCGCTGGGCGCAGAATTGCATCTGGGGGCTGGTGATCGGCATCGGGGCGATCTCGCTCGCCTCGCCGCTGGTGAGCCCGCGGATCTTCGACAAATGGTTCGCCTTTCCGACGTTTCTCTATCTGCTGCCGCTGCCGCTCTTGTCGCTGGGCCTGCTTTGGCTGCTCTGGCGGTCGTTCCGGCATCTGCCCGCGCAAGGAGATCGTTGGGCCTGGGCGCCCTTCGTCTCGGCGCTGGGACTGTTCACGCTCGCTTTTCTCGGTCTCGCCTACAGCTTCTACCCCTATGTCGTGCCGGATCGGCTGACGATCTACGCGGCGGCCTCCGCGCCCGAGAGCCTTATGATCATCCTGATCGGGGCCTGTTTCGTGGTGCCGTCGATCCTTGGCTATACGGCGCTGGCCTATTGGGTGTTCCGCGGCAAGACCAAGGCGCTGCGCTACGATTGAGGGCCAACGGTGAAGAGCCGGGCCGCCGCTGTCTCCGTCCCGGGAACGGGGCGGAGGAAGGCGGGCACCGCGCCCGCGGCGATGCGGGCGGCGAAGCTGTCCGGGTGGCCGTCGATGAGGGTCGCGACATCGCCATCGCCGGGGCAGAGCGCGACGTAGTCGGCACCGGTCCGTCGGAGGACAGCCTCCGCTTCGGCGTCGGTTTCGGCAAGCATCAGCGTGTAGGCGACCCGGAGCCCGGCCTGATTGCGGTGATAGGGCGCCGCCAGCACGCTGTGCCCGGTCCCAAGCAGAATCGGCACGCCCGCATTGGACCCGTTGGCCACCCGCCCCGGAGGCAGGGCGGCGAGGGCCTCCCAGGCCCCTGCCTCGGCGCAGCTGGGCGTGCTGGCGGTCGCGGTCGGCCTTGGCTCCAGAATCTTGCTGCCGGGGCCGAGCAAGGTCGCGGCCCCGGCGAGCAGGAAGACCGCAGCGGCGGAGAGGCCGGTCGTCGCTGGCGCGGGCCTCGCCTTTGCCCGGTCGCGCAGGATGGCGGCCACGACCGACAGGGCGAGAACCGTCAGTACGACGACCGAGAGCAGCCCACGCACCTGGTAGGTCGCGATGGCCAGTCCCAGACCAATCAGCGCCCCAGGCAGCAGGCCCGCCCGGCCGATGGTGAGCGGCAGGGCAATGGCCGCCAGCGCGGAAATCACGGCGATGACGAGGTAGCTGAGCTCGCCCTCGGCGGTCTTCATGGCGATGCCTTTTGCCTCGTCGGTCTGTTTCAGCCAATGCTCGACGAGGAAGGGATCGAGCGCCGCATAGGGGTTCGAGAGGCAGGTCGGCATGAAGACCGCCACGGCGGCGGCCAAGGCCGCGCCGCCGCCGACCAGAGCCGCGCCGCGGACCGGCGCCGCGCGCTCCGACAGGGTCCAGGCCAGCCCGGCCAGCAAGGCCGCGCCCGCCAGAACAGGGATGGCGAGGTCGGTCGAAATGGCATCGCAGAACCCGCCGCGCCAGGCCATCTCCGGCGCCGTGAGTGGGAAAAGCACGGTCAACCCGCCGCCAAGGCCCAGGGTGAAGCCCAGGGCGGGCGCGCGTTCGGCCTCCCCGCCCGTGGCCCAGAGTCCCGCGACCGTGAGTCCCAGCAGCGTCAGCAGCGGCAAGGTCTCGACGCCCACGCAGAGGCTTGCCGCGATGGCGAGCCCCGCGCCCGGTGCGGCCCATCGCGATTCGTGGCGCGTCAGCACGCCCCAGAGCGCCAGCACCAGCAGCAGCACCTGCACGTTGTGATGGTCGATATCCCCCGGCATGAAGCGCCACCGCAGCATCAGCGTCAGCAGTCCGGCGCCAACCGTCAGCAAGGCGGCCAAATCCCCGCCAAGGCGGCGGGCGATCATCGCGCAGGTGGCCAGCACCGCCGCCAGCATCGCCAGCGGCCAGACCAGCAGAAGGGCGTATTCCGCGCCCGCGCGGCCGAGCACCGGCTCCAACGCCGCGACCAGCACCAGCATCGGCGCATCGACCAGCCGCGACCAGTGCATCTCCGTTCCGTCCAGCCCCAGCCGAGGCTGCCTTGCGTCGAACCAGCCCTGGCCCGCGCTCAGGTCGCGCAGTGTGAGCAGGCGCATGCCCGCGTCGTTGCCCATCACCATCGTCTCGACCGGGCCGTCCGGCAGGCCGATCGTGCTCCACAGCGCGAGCAGCAGGACGAAGCAGCCCGTCCAGATTGCGGGCCAAAGAGGCAGGCCCGCGCGGAGACGGGCAGGGGCGGCACTCATGGTCATCGCGCGCACCTCCCGCGCGGGGCTGGCGCGCAACGGGTCAAGGGGCTACTCGGCGCGTCATGGGTCCGTCTCCCTCCTACCGGATGCGGCGCGCGCTGTTCTTCGTCCTGGCGGGGAGCGCGGGCTTCGTCGTCGATGCCGGCGTGTTGATGCTGGGGCTCTGGGCCGGTCTTCCGGCCTGGGCGGCGCGCGGGCCGTCCTTCCTTTTGGCCGTGATCACGACCTGGGCGGTGAACCGCACGCTCACCTTCCGAACAGGCGCGCACCCCAGCCTGCGCGAGTTCGGCGGCTATCTCGCCGCGATGTCCCTGGGCCTTGCCGCCAATTACGGCCTCTACCTGCTCGGCCTGATCCTGGGCCTGCCGCCTCTGGCGGCGCTGGCGGGCGCGTCGATCATCGCCATGGGGATCAACTACCTGGGCGCGCGGCGGGTGCTGGACCGGTCCTGAGCGCCTCATTGCGGCGCCGGATGCTGGAGGTAGAGCGCATAACGCGCCTCCCGCCGGCTCCGCGCCAGACTGTCGAGGATCAGCGCGCAGCCGAAGCACATGACGGCAAGGCCAAGCCCCCCGACCGAGACGATCAGCGTGGGGAAGCGCTCCACCAGGCCCGTGCGCAGAAATTCCAGGAAGACCGAGAGGAACAGCGCCACCGAGGGCAGGCCCAGCGCCAGGGTCAGGGCGCCGAAGACCTCCATCGGCTTCTCTTCCTTGGCCAGCAGGCCGATGGTGCGCAGGATCCGGATCGCGTCGCGATAGGTCGAGAGCTTGGAGGCCGAATTCTTGGGCCGCGCGGCATATTCCGTGGCGACTTCACCCGCCGGAACTCGCATCTGGAGCGCGTGGATCGTCAGCTCGGTCTCGATCTCGAAGCCGTGGGACATGGCCGGGAAGGTCTTGACGAAGCGGCGCGAGAAGATGCGGTAGCCTGAGAGCATGTCCTCGAACCGACGCCCGAAGATGCGCTGCACCAATCCGGTCAGCAGGCGGTTGCCGAGCCGGTGGC
Source organism: Jannaschia seohaensis (assembly GCF_900116765.1). Lineage (GTDB taxonomy): Bacteria > Pseudomonadota > Alphaproteobacteria > Rhodobacterales > Rhodobacteraceae > Jannaschia > Jannaschia seohaensis. The sequence continues at coordinate 59,355 of NZ_UETC01000009.1, forward strand.
CCGGGCGATAGGCGGCGGCGTCGCTGTGGCGGCGGGTGCCGACGACCATGTCGAGACGCTCGGCCCGCAGCTTTTCGATCATGGCGGGTGCGGCGGCGGCGTCATAGGTCAGGTCGCCATCGGCCAGCACGTAGATGTCGGCCTCTACATCGGCGAACATGCGGCGCACGACATTACCCTTGCCTGGGCGCGGCTCGGTCCGGACGACGGCGCCCGCGGCCCGCGCGGCCTCGGCGGTGCGGTCGGTGGAGCCATTGTCGAAGACATAGACGACCGCATCGGGAAGGGCCGCGCGAAAGGCCGCGACGGTCGCGCCGATGGCGGCCTCCTCGTCCTTGCAGGGCAGCAGAACGGCGGTGCGGGGACCGGTCGCGACGAAAACGGTTGGGTCGAAGCGTTCGTGCTTCATGAGGGAGCCCCCACGGCTGTTTCTCAATCCCGAAAAATCATGGAAATGTGGCCCGACTGGGGGCAAGCGGCGGCCAAAAGTCGGAATCGGTCGGGATGGGCAATCGCCCGACTGTCAGGCAGAGCGGCCGGCGTTTGACGAAACTTCTTTGAGGGGTGGGCAATCGAGCCTAGTCTCAGGCACGGGCCGCGACGGTGTGACCCGCATTCTCGACATCCAGGGGGCTCACGATGTCTATCGAAACCACCGCGCGCGACTTTTTCGAGGCCTGTGAAACAGGCAAGGGCTGGGAGGGGTGCAAGGCGTTCTGCCACGATGGCGCCGCCTTCGCGGCCCAATGCGACGCCCTGGCCGATGTCACGACCGTAGAGGCCTATACCGAATGGATGAAGGGCCTCTTTGTCCCGATTCCCGACGGGCACTACGAACTCAAGGCCTTTTCGACCGATGAGGCGAACAACACGGTCACGGCCTTTGCCGTCTTCCACGGAACGCATACGGTCGATGGCCCCGTCCCTGCGACGGGTAAGACGGTCGCGGCGGACTACGTCTATGCGATGGTCTTCGAGGACGGCAAGATCAGCCACATGACGAAAATCTGGAATGACGCCCACTCGCTGAAGCAACTGGGCTGGGCGTGACGGGGGTCTAGAACGCCGCCTCGATCGAGGGCAGGTTCAGCGACTTCAGCAGGTCGCGCACCTCTTGCCGGGCGGCGATGTTGCTGAGGTTCAGGTTCGCCACCCCGATATCCTTGAGGTCCAGCAGGGTCATGCCGCGCGGGAAGAGCTCCCGGAAGATGACGCGCTCGGTGAAGCCGGGGGCGACGCGAAAGCCGATGCGCTTGGAGAGATCCTGCAACGCCTGGCCCATCTTGCGCTTGTTGTGCATCTCCTGCTTGCCCAGCCGGTTGCGCAACACGATCCAGTCGATGGGCTTCAGCCCCGCCTTGGCGCGCAACTGGCGCGCGTGCCAGACCATCTCGGAATAGACCGAGGGACCGAGGATGCGGCTGGAATCGGGGTCGATCTTCGCCAGGAGGTCGAAATCGACAAAGCTGTCATTGAGCGGCGTGACCAGCGTGTCGGCCAGGGAATGGGCGACCTGGCTCAGCCGCGTGTGGCTGCCGGGGCAGTCGATGACCACGAAGTCGCAATCGGCCTCCAATTCGGCCACGGCAAGGGTCAGCGCCTTGTCGAACGGGTTCTCCCCCGGTTGCAGCCCGTTGCGGTCGACCTTCGGCAGCTGCGCCACCTTCGGCGTCGGCAGGGTGACACCGTTCTTGGCCGCGTAGGCCGCGCGATTTTCGAGGTAGCGGGTAAATGTCCGCTGCCGCAGGTCGAGGTCGAGCGCACCAACCCGTGCGCCGGACCGCGCCAGCGCCGTTGCGGTATGCATGCAGGTCGTGGACTTGCCCGACCCGCCCTTCTCGTTTCCGAATACGATAATATGCGCCATGGCTCACTCGTATGGTACGCCCCGGGGCGCAAGACTACGCATGGCTCGCACGCAATGAAAGCGATGGCGGGCCGATATCCGGGAATCTTGAGGGCGGGAGCGGGGCCCAAGACGCGAAAGGGCCGCCCGAGGGCGGCCCGACCGTGTCGCGATGATGGCGCGTGGGATCAGAAGCCCAGGCCGGCGTACTTGTTCTTGAACTTGGAGACGCGGCCGCCCGTGTCCATCAGGCGGGACGTGCCGCCCGTCCAGGCGGGGTGCACCGAGGGGTCGATGTCGAGCGCAAGCTGGTCGCCCTCGCCGCCCCAGGTGGATTTCATCTGAACGACGGTACCATCGACCAGTTTGACGTCGATGATGTGGTAGTCGGGATGGGTATCGGCTTTCATCACACCGTCTCCTTGGCGTTGGGCGCGCGATAGTTGGACTGCTCGGCGATGCGGGCGGACTTCCCGCGGCGCGTGCGCAGGTAATAGAGCTTGGAGCGGCGGACCCGGCCGCGGCGCACCACGGTGATCGAATCGATATTGGTCGAGTGCAGCGGGAAGACGCGCTCCACCCCCTCGCCGAAGCTGATCTTACGGACGGTGAACGAGCCGGCGATGCCGTTGCCGTTCTTGCGGCTGATGCAGACGCCTTCGTAGTTCTGCACGCGGGTGCGCGTGCCCTCGGTCACCTTGAAGCCGACGCGAATCGTGTCGCCGGCCTTGAAGTCGGGAATGTCATGGCCGAGCGCGGCGACTTGCTCCGCCTCGAGCTGTGCGATCAGGTCCATCGGACCCTCCTATGATACGGCAGGGTTTGCCCCCGGATGATGTCCTGGCCCGTTCGGCGGACCGGCTGTTCTTTGCTGAAAACAAGACAGCCCCCATGCGGGGGGCGGTCCTGGATCGCCGGTGCATTAGCGCCACACGGCCCGCCGCGCAAGGGGTCAGGCGCCCCGCTTGGCCCATAGATCGGGCCGGCGCGCGCGCGTCAGCGCCTCGGCCTGGGCGCGGCGCCAGGCGGCGACCTTCGCGTGGTCTCCCGAGGTCAGGACCGGAGGGATGCCATGGCCGCGCCACTCCGCGGGCTTGGTGTATTGCGGGTGCTCCAGCAGACCGGCGGAATGGCTCTCTTCCTCGGTGGAGGCCGCGTTGCCCAGCACCCCCGGGAGCAGCCGCACGGTGGCGTCCAGCATCGCTTGCGCCGCGATCTCGCCGCCGGTCAGGACGAAATCTCCCAGCGACACCTCCTCCAGGCCGTAATGGTCGATGACCCGCTGATCGACGCCCTCGAACCGGCCGCAGAGCAGGGTGACGCCGGGCGCGGCGGCCCAATGGCGCGCGGTGGCCTGGGTGAAGGGGGTGCCGCGGGGGCTGAGATAGACGAGGGGGCCGGGCAGGCGCGCCTCGTCCAGGGCCGGGCCGACCACGTCCGGGCGCAGCACCAGGCCCGGGCCGCCGCCCGCGGGCGGAGCATCGACATTCCGGTGCTTGCCCAGTCCGAAGCGGCGCAGATCGGTGACCCGAAGATCCCAGAGCCCGGCCTTGAGAGCGCTGCCCGTCAGCGACAGGCCCAGCGTGCCTGGGAAGGCGTCGGGAAAGAGCGTCACGATGCTGGCAGTCCAAGCACCGGCGCGGGCGGTCTCGGCCATCAGGTCGCGGGGCTGCGCGGTGAGCCGGATCTGCTTGGTTCCGTGGGAGCGGGCGGGGGGTTCCATGTCCCCGGCTTACCCCGGAGGTCCGGAGGGCGGAAGGGTGGAAGGACCAGGTCGTCACGGCGCAACCGCCGATCGGCGACAGGGCCGATGCGCCGCGCGGGCATAACGGGGATCTCGGTCCTTAGACGCGTGACGCCGGATCGGCGTCCCTGCGGGGAATGCCGCGAAGGCGGTGACGGCACCGGGAGTGGACCCCCGTTCGGGCGGAGGCTGCGGGTCTCTTTCGCGACGGCGCTTCGGGGGCGGGCGCCCCCATCCTCTCCGGTTCTAGCCCTTGTCGTCCTCGTCCAGCAGGCCCGCCGGCGGGTCGACGACGAGTCGCCTGGCGGCCAGATCGACGGTCGGGACGACCGCGCGGGTAAAGGGGATCAGGACCGGCGCACCGCCCTTCGGGCGCAACTCCAGCAGATCGCCGGCGCCGTGGTCGTGGACGGCGTGAACCCGGCCCAGAGGCGCGCCGCCGGTGTCGTAGGCCTCCAGGCCGATCAGATCGGAATGGTAGAACTCGTCGTCGGGCAAGTCCGGCAAGGCCGCCCGCGGTGCCCATAGGCGCGTGCCGCGCAGCGCGTCGGCGGCCTCCTTGTGTGGCACGCCGGACAGGCGCACCGCATAGCCGCCCTTCACCGGGCGCAGCACGGTGACCGTGTAGGTCTTTCCGTCATCGCCGGTCAGAGGGCCGTAATCGCCGATGGCGGACGGGTCCGCGCAGAAGCTCTTGACGCGGACCTCGCCGCGCACGCCGTAGCTGCCGGTGACGGCGCCGAGGCAGACGTGATCCTTCATGGGGCCTCTCGCTTGTGTCGGGACGGGACGGTTGCGCGCCACGCGCGACCGGTCAAGTCAGCAGCGCGATGGCGACCAGCATCGCGGCCCCGGCCAGGAGGCCCAGACCGATCAGCCGCGCGCGCGGATGTTCCGATTGCAGGGACAGGGCCGACCCGATCACGGCGAAAAGCACCGCTAGGATCAGGGGGGCCAGGGTCAGATGGGCCATTGGAGCCTCATGGAGGGGTTGGCCGACCCGGGAAGCCGCCCGACGCGATCTCGATCAGGAAACCCATGCGTCTTCTTCTGGCCGGAAATCCTCCGGGGGATCGAGGGCCAAGCCCGAGCGGCCTGGCCCCCGGTCCGAACTCCGAAGCGCGCGATTACTCCGCGCTTTCCTCGGCGGGAGCGGCCGCGGCGGCGGCCTTATCGGCCTTCTCCTTGGCGCGTTCCTGCGCCTTCTTGCCCGGCTCGGCCTTCTTCATGTTGGCGCGGGTCTTCTTGGGCGCCAGCTCGGCGGCCTCCAGGAAGCGGGAGACGCGGTCGGTCGGCTGCGCGCCCTGGCCCAGCCAGTACTGCACGCGCTCGACATTCATCTTCACGCGGTCTTCGCTGTCCTTGGGGAGCAGCGGGTTGTAGGTGCCGAGCTTCTCGATGAAGCGGCCGTCGCGGGCCATCCGGCTGTCGGCGGCGACGATGGCGTAATGCGGGCGCTTCTTGGAGCCGCCGCGGGCGAGACGAATTTTCATGGCCATGGATCTTGTTCCTTCGATTGGCAGGTGGGGTGGCGGGGTCAACCCCGCCCTACGATTGGTGTTTCCGGTGGTGACGGATGACTTCCTCGATGATGAAGGCGAGGAATTCCTTGGCGAAGGAGGGGTCCAGCCCCGCCTCCGTCGCGAGCCTCTCCAGGCGCGCGATCTGCTTGGCCTCCCGATCGGGATCGGAGGGCGGGAGAGCGTGCTCGGCCTTCAGCTTGCCCACGGCCTGAGTGTGGGCGAAGCGCTCGGCGAGCGTGTAGACGAGGACCGCGTCGAGGCGGTCGATGGAGGCGCGGTGCTCGGCCAGCAGAGCGGCGGCGCGCGCGGCGGTGTCGGTCTCGGTCATGGTCGGATGATCCCTGCGGGGCGGTGCGGGTGCCTAATGCGGGTTGCGGCGTCAGTCAACGGGCATGCCCTCCGGGCTGAGCTTGGGGTCGGCATAGTGCTCGATCTCGCGCGCGATGGCCCAGGAAAGGCGCGTGTCGGCGAGCTCGGCCGGGCTGGGATGGCGGTAGACGAGGTCGTCGCCGGCGATGGTCTGCGCCTCGGGGTCGCGCTTGGCGCCGAGCCGCTCGCACAGACGGATGGAATCGAGGTTGCGGGAGCCGACATAGCTCACGGCCCCCTCCCAGCCGGTGCGGTAGAGATAGCGGCGCACGGCATCCGTGGCCTCCAGCGCGTACCCCTGGCCGGCTTCCTTGGGCCAGATGATCCAGGCCAGCTCCCGCTCCGGCCAGGCTGCGGGCTGCCAGCCGCCGGCCATGCCCAGGGTGCGGTCGTCGGCCTTGGCGTGGATCATCCACATGCCGAAGCCGCGGATGTCCCAATGGCCGATCTCGGCGGCGTAGAGCATCCAGGCCTCATAGGGCGTGAGCGGCCCGCCCATGAAGCGCGAGCGGTAGGAGGCGAAGGTCGCCTTGAAATCGGGATAGTCCTCCGGCTCGGGCGCGCGCAGCACCAGGCGGCGGGTTTCGATCAACGGGATCTTCGCACGGGTCATGCCGCCTCTCCTTCGGGGTGGTGCCAACGCACGGTCTCGCCATAGGTCGGGTGGGGCATCGTCTCGCCGGGCGTGCAGCCCAGGCGGCGCGCGAGGGCGACGGAGCGGGTGTTCCGGGGCGCGACGTGGCTGACGAGCGCGGGCTTGCCCTGTGCGTGCCACCAGCGTCGTGCGGCGCGCGAGGCCTCGTAGGCGAGCCCATGGCCTTCGGAGCCGGGAAAGGTCGCCCAAGAAAGTTCGACCGCGGGCCAGTCAATCGGCTCGAAGAGGCCGACCAGTCCGCGCGGCGTGGGCTCCTCCCGGCGGGTGACGATCCAGCGGCCATGGCCCCTGAGCCGCCATTGCCCGAGGAGCGCGCAGAACTGGTGCCAGGCGGCCTCCCGATCGATGGGACCGCCGAGCCAGGCCATCGCGTGCGCATCGGCGCGGAAGGCGGCATAGGCGTCGAAATCCGCAAGCTCGGGCACCCGAAGGATCAGACGGTCCGTCGTGAGCGTGGGGATCATCGGATCCTCTCCGGCTGTGCTGTCCCGATCGCGCGGGTCGGGCAGGATGCCGGTCTCCGCGTCACGTCTCGCTGCCGGAGCGCGCGGCGTGCCCCGCTCGATGACCGTGAGGGAAGATTGAGCGATCATGCCCCCGCTCCCCAATGCCGCCAGACTGTGACAGTGCCGTGAAGGAGCGTTCCGTCCGGTTGCGCTCCAAGCCGGGCCGCGATGCGCTCCGAGCGCGTGTTTCCCTGCGGGATGTAGGAGACGAGCGACGGCAGGGTCAGGACGTCGCGGGCATGGGCCAGGGCCGCTTGGGCGCCCTCGGTCGCGAGGCCGCGGCCCTCGAACTCCGCGGTCATGAGCCAGCCGAGCTCATGCTCGCGGTCGCCGGGTTCGGTTCCGATCAGAATGAAGCCCGCGGCCGCGCCGTCATGTTCCAGCGTCCACATGCCATGCCCGCGCAGGAGCCAGGTCGCCGTCATGGCGCAGAAGTCGGCCCAGCTCTCTTCGGGGGTGGAGGGCCCCCCCTCGAAACTGTTGCGGTCGGAGCCGGTGATGGAATGCAGCACGCTGAAATCCGTCAGGCGGGGCGCGCGCAGCATCGTGCGTTCGGTCCGAAGGACCGGGACGACGGCGTCCAGCGCCGCGGCCTGGGCGGCGGCGGCGGGGACAACGGGGATGGTCAGCGGGGCGATCATCGGCACCCCCGCCGCAGGGGGCGGCCCGGCAGGGGCATCGAGCCCCCGCCGGCCCGGCGCGGGCCGCAGTCCGGCGCGTGCTGTCGATGGGGGCCCCGCGCAGGGGCGGCGGCATGCGGGGCGCGCCGCTGCCTGGGCTCCGCGTGGGGCGCGGACGGGATTTGAGTATTTGGGAACCCGTGATGCGGGAGACGCGCCTCCTGGGCGGTGTTGCGCGGGTTTTTGGAGGCGGGGGCTCGGAGGGGCCGGCCGTTCCGTCGGTCGGGCCGGTGGTGGAGGACTCGCCCGAAGCCGCGGCCCTCCCCATGATCGACGGTCCTGCGGAGAACTCGCCAGGCCCCGGTACCGTACAGGGGAGCGTCCGCCCAACGGGCGCGGGCCGATCCCGTGAAGCCGTGCAGGCTCGGCCAGCCGGAGGCCATCGCGGCGCGTGGGGTCGGGCGCTCGCTGCGCAGGACGGCGGTGGGGACGGGACGGATCATCGCGCCGCTTCCGAGGAGGGGGCGGGATGGCGCCAGACCGTCGCGGGGCCGAAGCGCTCATGGGTGAAGCGGCCGTCCGGGGCTGCGCCCAGGCGCTGGGCCACGCGGGCGGAGGCGTCGTTGCCGTCCCGGATCAGGCTGACGAGCGTGGGCCAGCCGAGCACGTCATAGGCATAGGCGCGGGCCGCGCGGGCCGCCTCGGTGGCGTAGCCCTTGCCCTCATGGCCGTCGAACAAGTCCCAACCGATCTCCCGTTCGGGGAAGCCCTCGGGGAACCAGAGGCCGACCATGCCGACCGGCGCGCCCGCGGCCTCGACCACCCACCGGCCGTAGCCGCGCAGCTGCCAGTGCCCCGCCTCCTGCGCGAGCGCGCGCCAGGCCAGCTCCCGCGTGAGCGGCCCGCCGACAAAACGGGAGCGCGGGGAGGCGTAGAACGCCGCCAGCGCCTCGAAATCCTGGAGCGTGGGTGCGCGCAGGGTCAGGCGGTCGGTGGTGAGGACCGGGATCATGCGGCATGCTCCCAGATGGTGCAGTCCGGGTCGTGGGCCGGAGAGGCCTCCGTGTCCCGTGCGCCGAGCCGGGCGGCGACCCTCTGGCTCGCCGTATTGCCGCGGTCGATATGGCTGACGATGCGGGGCCAGGGTTGGCGCGTCTCCCGCGCCCAGGCGAGGGCGGCCCGCCCCGCCTCGGTGGCGTAGCCCTGGCCTGTGGCGGAGAAGAGCGACCAGCCCAACTCGACCTCGGGCCGCCCGGCGGGCAGGTGAAAGCCGCAGGTGCCGATGCAGCCCGTCCCGTCGTCCAGCGCCCACCAGCCGAAGCCCCGCAGGTGCCAATGACCGACATCGTTGGCCAGCACCTTCCAGGCGGCGGTCTCGTCCCGCGGGCCGCCGATGATGTGGCTCCGCTCGGAGGCGTAGAAGGCGGCATAGGCCGCGTGATCGCGCGCCTCGGGGGCGCGGAGGGTCAGGCGCTTGCTGGTCAATGTCGGGATCATGCCGCGACCTCGGGTGCGGGATGGCGCCAGGCGCGGACCGGTCCGCCGGGGAGCCGGGCCTCGGCGTCGACCGAGCAGCCCAGACGGCGGGCCAGGGCGGTGGAGCGGTGGTTGCCGTCCTCGATATAGCTGACCGCCGTGGTCCAACCGAGCCGGTCGTAGGCGTCCCGCCGCGCGGCGCGGGCCGCCTCGGCGGCGATGCCTCGCCCGGCGGCGGGGGCGAAGACGATCCAGGTGATCTCGCCCTCGGGCCAGCCGGCGGGGCGTTTGGGGCCGACGATGCCGACGCAGCTGTCGTCCCCGGTCTCGGTCACGGCCCAAGGTCCGAAGCCCAGATGCATCCAGTGCCACATGATCGCACCGTAGCTGCGCCAGGCCGCCGTCTCGCTGCGGTGGCCCGCAAAGTGGCGCGCGGCGTCGGTTCGCATGAAGGCGGCATAGGGCGCCCAATCGGCAACGGTCGGGGGGCGGAGCGTAAGGCGCTCGGTCGTGAGGGCGAGACGGTCGGTCATGCCGCAGGCCTGTCGTGACGCCAAATGTCGAAGGGGCCGAACTCCGGATGGGTCCAACCCCCGTCGCGACGGGCGCCGAGCCGTTCGGCCACGCGGGCGGAGCGCGGGTTGTCCGGCGCGCAGGAGGAAATCGCGGTCGGCCAGTCCAGCGTCTCGAACGCATGGGTTCGGGCGGCGCGGGCGGCCTCCTGTGCGACGCCCTTCCCGCGCCCGTCTCCCCAGACTGTCCAGCCGATCTCGGGCTCGGGCCAGTCGTCGGGCCGGTGCAGGCCGACGAGGCCTATGGCGACGTCGCGGCCCGTCCAGGTGACGATCCAGCGGCCGAACCCGCGCAGCGTCCAATGGCCGATCACCTCGGCCAGGGACCGCCAGGCGCGGGCCCGCGAAATGGGGCCGCCCACGGGCGCGGAGTCCGGCGAGGCGTAGAAGCCGGCGAAGGCGTCCAGATCCTGCGGGCCGGGGGCGCGCAGGGTCAGACGCTCGGTGGTGAGCGTGGGGATATGCGTGGCCGCCGTCACAGGACCAGATCATCGGCGGACGCGCCGTCCCGGACGGACCGGGTGAGGTTGCGGTCATCGCGGCCGATGCCCTTGCCGCGCTCGGCGTGATCATGGGCGTGCAGATACGCCGCGGTCTCCCTCTCACGAAGCATGTGATAGCCGTGCCGCGTCCCGCCCTTGACGGGGATATCGGCCAGCCAGACGCGCTCACAGGTTTCGAATTCCGGCCGCGTGTCGGGATCGATCTCGTATCGGGTGGTGCAGGAGATCATTTTTTGCCCCCGAAGCCCTTGGGCAGGCTCATGCCCTTGGGCAACCCGCCCATGCCCGGCATTCCGCCCATGCCGCCGAGCTGCTTGGAGGCGGCCTCCAGCGCGGCGGGGTCCATTTGCGACGGGTCGGGCATCCCGCCGCCCTTGCCGGTCATCATCGCCATGGCCTTCTTGAGCATCCCGCCCTTGCCCATCTTTTTCATCATGTCCGCCATCTGGCGGTGCATCTTCAGCAACTGGTTGAGCTCGGACACTTCCAGCCCCGCGCCCTTGGCGATGCGCTTCTTGCGGCTGGCCTGGAGCAAGGCGGGATTGGCGCGCTCCTTTTTGGTCATGCTGTCGATCAGGGCCATCTGGCGCTTCAGGATGCGGTCGTCGAAGCCCGCCTTGTCCATCTGCTTGGCCATCTTGCCCATGCCGGGCATCATGCCCATGACGCCTTCCATGCCGCCCATCTTCTCCATCTGCTGGAGCTGGCCCTTGAGGTCGTTCATGTTGAACAGCCCCTTCTGGAAGCGCTTCATCATGCGCTCCTGGGCCTCGATGTCGGCGGTCTCCTGGGCCTTCTCGACCAGCGCGACGATGTCGCCCATCCCCAGGATTCGGCCGGCGATGCGATCGGGCTCGAAGGTTTCGAGCGCGTCCATCTTCTCACCCAGGCCGACATAGCGGATCGGCTTGCCGGTGACGGCGCGCATCGACAGCGCGGCGCCGCCGCGCCCGTCGCCATCCATCCGGGTCAGCACCACGCCGGTGACGCCGACTTTGGCGTCGAACTCCTCGGCGACCTCGACGGCGACCTGGCCGGTCAGGCCGTCGACCACCAGGAGGGTCTCGCGGGGGTTGACCGCGGCATGGACCTGCTGGACCTCGTCCATCAGCACCTGGTCGATCTGGAGCCGGCCGGCGGTGTCGAGAAGGTAGATGTCGTAGCCGCCCAGGGCCGCCTGCTGCTTGGCGCGCTTGGCGATGTCGACGGGCTTCTGGCCCATGACGATGGGCAGGGTGTCGACGCCGATCTGGGTGCCGAGAATCTTGAGCTGCTCCATGGCGGCGGGGCGGTTGACGTCCAGCGAGGCCATCAGCACGCGCTTGCCGTCCCGCTCCTTCAGGCGCTTGGCCAGCTTGCCGGTCGTCGTCGTCTTGCCCGAGCCCTGGAGGCCGACCATCAGGATCGGCGCGGGCGGGTTGTCGATCTTGAGCGGCGGGATGCCCTCCTCGCCGGCAAGCATCGCCTTGAGCTCGTCATGGACGATCTTGATGACCTGCTGGCCCGGCGTGATCGACTTGGTGACGGCGGCGCCGGTGGCCTTGGCGGTGACCTTCTTGACGAAGTCGCGCACCACCGGAAGCGAGACGTCCGCCTCCAGCAGGGCGACGCGCACCTCGCGCATGGCGGTGCGAACATCGTCCTCCGACAGGGCGCCCTGCTTGGTCAGGCGGTCGAAGACGCCGCCCAGGCGGTCTGACAGGCTCTCGAACATCGGCGTCTCTCCTTCAGGTGGCCGACCCCAATGTGGGGCCCAACCGGCGAATGCACAAACGCCCCCGTGGGCGCAACGCGCTGACGGGGGGCGATCCCCGCACGGCGCGGGGACCGGAGGCGCAAGGCATCCGGGTACGGTGCGCCGGATAGGCCGGGGGCGGGGGGTGTGTCAAGGCGAGGCTCTCGCGGCCAAAGGGCCCCCAAGCGCGCCTCGACGGGCCGAGGCGCGGCCCGTCGAGGCGCCGCATCTGACAGAGCCGTATGCCGTTTCGCGCAAGGCTTGGCAGGGGCCCTGGTCCTTCCGAGCCTCTCCGGCCCTACACCCGCACCGTGAACCCGCGCGAGATGTGGTTGCGCACGAACCAGATCATCACCAGCCCTGGGATGAGCGACAGCACCGTCATCGCCATCACCAGCCCGATATCGGTCCGAAAGCCGAACAGGCTGCCGATGGCGGTGGTGATGGGCTTGCCGTCGGTCACCGTCAGGGTGCGGGCGAAGACGACCTCCACCCAGGAGAACATGAAGCAGAAGAACGCCGTTACCCCGATCCCCGGCGCGATCACCGGCAAGAGTTGCGTCACGACGAAACGCGGCGTGGAGTAGCCGTCGAGGAACGCCGTCTCGTCCAGCTGCCGCGGGACGGCCGAGATAAAGCTTTCCAGGATCCAGATCGCGATGGGCACGTTGAAGATGCTATGCGCCAGCGCCACGCCCACGGGCGTGTTGAGCAGGTTCAACTCGGAGAAGACCAGAAACACCGGCAGCGACAGCACCACCGGCGGCGTCACCCGGAAGGCGATCAAGGTAAAGAACGCCGCCCGCGCCCCCCGGAAGCGGTAGCGCGAAAAGGCATAGGCCGCCGGCAGCGCCACGGCGATGCAAAGGCCCACATTCAGCGTGACGTAGATCGTGGAATTGACCAGCGACGCGGCCAGCCGCTCGGTGGCGAAAACATTCGCGAAGTTGAGCCAGGTCGCGCTGCCCAGGACGACGTCCTCGCGCGTGATCGTCGAGGTGAAGCTCAGCAGCACCACCTGCACCAGCGGCAGCAGCACGAACAAAGTCAGCGCGGCGAAGCCCAACGTCTGGAAGACCCGCTTCATGCCGCCTCCGCCCGCTCGGCGGTCATCGCGCGCCAGAAGGCGAAGGCGATCGCCAGGGTCATGGCGAAATACACGACCGAGCGCGCGGCGGCGGGGCCGTAATCGAAGGCCTTGATCTCCTCGCCGAGATCCAGCGACAGGAAGGTCGTCGCGCCGCTCGGCCCGCCCGCATTGATGCCGAACGCCTCGGTATAGATCATGAAGCTGTCCATGAATCGCAGCATCACCGCCATCAGCAGCACACCCCGGAGCCGGGGCAGCTCGATGAAGCGGAACACCTGCCAGCGCGACGCCCGGTCGATCGCGGCGGCCTGGTAATAGGCCGCAGGGATGCTCGCGAGCCCGGCACAAGACAGGATCGCCACCAGGCCCACCCAGTGCCAGGTGTCCATCACGATCAGAAGGATCCAGGTGTGCAGCGCCTTGAACCTGTGGTCGAAATCGATCCCGGCCCAGGCCATGGCCTGGCCCAGCAGGCCCGTCTCGGGGTCGATCAGGCTGAGCCAGATCATCGGGATCATGTTCCAGGGCACCATCAGCGGCACCGCCAGTAGGACCAGCCCCAGCGAGCGCAGCCAGCCCGCGCGCGGCAGGTTGAGCGCGATCAGCAGGCCCAGGGGCACCTGCACCGCGAGGACGGCGGCCGAAAAGACGAGGCTGCGCCCGAAGCTTTCGTAGAAGCGGGCAGAGGTCAGGATCTCCCTATACCAGTCGAGGCCGACCCAGAGCTTGCTGTCCAGCGTGAAGACGTCGAACAGCGAATGCCACGCATTGATCGCCATCGGCAGCGCACCGAACAGGGCGAGGAGGGAGAACGCGGGCAAGAGGTATAGCCACGGGCGACCGCGGTTTGGGTCCTTCGTCACAAGGGCGCTCCGAAATCGATGGGGACGCGCCCCGACACGGGGCCGACCATAGGCGCTGCGCGTTGGTCGCCGCAAGCGGCCCACCCCAAATCGCAGTGCATTCAGTCGGTTGGGGGCTGGTGGGATGTGTCGCGCCGGGCACTCCCCCGGGAGTGGGGCACCGCGCGGCGAGACGCAGCGGCTCCCGTCCGCGCAACGGTCACGCGTGATGAGCCCCGGTCATGGCGACGGGGGGCGCCGCCGCGTTCCCTACGGGTCGGACGTGATTTCCCGGTTCGGTGCGTTGGTCCGGGCCATGGGGGACATGAATGGGCACGGCTGGACCGGCTTCGCCTTTTTAGCGACGGATACGGGCAACGGATACGGGGTCGGCGATAGGCAAACTCTCGACCGGGCCGCGCAGCCGGACGAGGGGCTGCTCTCGACGATCGAGGGCGATCTGGCCGACGCGCGGGATGGGGGTGACGATGAACCTGGCGGGTGACGTCAACGGCAAAGGATTTGGCGCTGTGAAGCTCTGGCGGTGTGAATATGAGGCCGTGGGTGACGACATCATCCTGTTTCGGCGGGTCGGACGATAGAGTTAGGGAGAACTCCATCGTCCGGCGCCCGCCGCTGTGGGCGCGGCGCGCAGCCGGGCGTGTCGCTCCCCTGGGCCGCGCCAGAGCGGTGGGCGCTGGGGGGCGGCGCGGGGCGGTGCCGATACGGCGGTGCGCGGCGTCGGAGGCGGGTGGTTCTGCGGCCTGGGCGTCGACGGGGTGGGGGGCGGTGCGTGCGCACACGCACCCTATGGGCGTCGCGTATGACGGTTTCATGTCGGCCCACCACCTAGCCGCGCGAGAGACGTTGCGCGTGGGGCGCCTTGCCCGCAAGGTCGATGCAAGCCAGGGGAGCCGCCATGACCGACACCGCCCTCCGCCGCCGGGTGCGCGGCTGGATGATGTTCGACTTCGCGTCGCAGCCCTTCTACACCCTGTGCCTGACCTTCGTCTTCGGTCCCTATCTGGCCGGCGTGCTGGCCGAGGCCTACCGGGCCGACGGTCTGGACCCTGCCGCCGCCAACGCCGCGGCGCAGTCGCTCTGGTCCGGGACGCAGACTTGGATCGGGGTTGCCATCGCCCTTTCGGCGCCGGTGATGGGCGCCCTGGCCGACCGGGCGGCGCGGCGGATGCCCTGGATCTGGGCCTTTTCGGTGCTTTACGTGGTCGGCACGGCGGGGCTCTGGCTCATGGTGCCGGATGCCAGCCAGACCACGCTGGCGCTGATCGCCTTCGCGCTCGCCATGGTGGGGGCGGAGATGACGACGCTCTACACCAACGCGATGCTGCCCTCGCTCGGGCCGCCGGGCGAGGTCGGGCGGATCTCGGGCTCGGGCTATGCGCTGGGCTATGCGGGCGGCGTGGCGGCCCTCTTTATCATGCTGCTGGTCTTCGCCGAGAACGAGGCGGGCGTGACGCTGCTGGGGAACCCGCCGCCTTTCGGGTTGGACCCGGAGGCGCGGGAGGGCACGCGCTTCGTCGGCCCGTTCACGGCGCTGTGGTTCGCGGTCTTCATGATCCCCTTCTTCCTCTGGGTGCGGGAGCCGCGCGCCCCCGCTCTGGGCCGGCTGTCGCTGCGGGGCGCGGTGGGCGACGTGGTCACGCTGGTCCGCGCGCTGCCCGGCCGTCCCTCGCTGACGGCGTTCCTGCTCGGCTCGATGCTCTACCGCGACGGGCTGGTGGCGCTATACGCGTTCGGAGGCGTCTACGCGCGGCTGGTGCTGGACTGGTCGACGGTCCAGATCGGGATCTTCGGCATTGTCGCGGCGATCACGGCGGCCATCGCCTCTTGGGTCGGGGGGCGGCTGGACCGGCGCTTCGGGCCCAAGCCCGTGATCGTCGGCGCGGTCCTGTCGCTGACCGGCGCGCTGCTCGCCATCTGCTTTACCGACCGGACGATGGTGCTGGGCCTGCCGGTGGCCGAGGGGTCGGGCGCGCCGGACATGCTGCTTTATGTCACGGGCGCGGTGATCGGCGGCGCGGGCGGCGTGGTGCAGGCCGCCTCGCGCACGATGATGGCGCTGCATGCCAACCCCGCGCGGCCAACCGAGGCGTTCGGTCTTTACGCCCTCTCGGGCAAGGCGACGGCGTTCCTGGCGCCCGCGATGATCTGGATCGGCACGGAAGTCACGGGCTCGGCACGGCTGGGCTATCTGCCTGTGGCGGGCCTGTTCATCGCCGGGCTCGTGCTGCTAGCCTGGGTGCGACCCAAAGGGGAGTCCGACACATGGTCCGCGCCGCCCTCATCTGCCTGATCGCGCTGATCGCGCTGCCTGCGCAGGCGCAGCTCGCCAAGGAGCTGTTCGGCGCCGCCGACCGGCCCAGCGACCACCGGCCGGAGCCGCACGGCTCCTACGCGCGGGGATGCGGGGCGGGGCTCGTCGAACTGCCGGAGACCGGGCAGAGTTGGCAGGCCATGCGCCTGTCTCGCAACCGCAACTGGGGCCACCCCGATCTGATCGACCTGGTGCAGGATATCGGCCGCCACATGGACCGGATCGGCTGGGGCGGCATCTATGTGGGTGACCTGAGCCAGCCGCGCGGCGGGCCGATGCTGACGGGCCATCGGTCTCATCAGATCGGGTTGGACGCCGATATCTGGCTCTATCCGGCGACCGACATGACCCTGAGCCGCCGGGAGCGCGAAGAGATCTCCGCCATCTCGATGCGCCGGGCCGAGGGGGCCTATGTCAACTCGAATTGGTCCCGCGGTCAGCACGAGTTGGTCAAGAAAGCCGCGCAGGATCCGCGCACGGCGCGCATCTTCATCTTCCCCGGCGCCAAGGTTCAGATGTGCAACGACGAGACCGGCGACCGGAGCTGGCTGCGCAAGGTGCGGCCCTGGTGGGGGCATCACTATCACATGCATGTGCGCATCGCCTGCCCGCGCGGCGCCCGCAACTGCGAGGATCAGGCCGCGCCGCCGCCCGGCGATGGCTGCGCCGAAGCGCAGGACTGGGTGAACAACATCCTCAACCCACCCCCGCCCGACCCCAACGCACCGCCGCCCAGCCCGCGCCGCGAGCTGACGATGGCGAACCTGCCGCAGCAATGCGCCTCCGTTCTCTCCGCGCCGGCGCGCTGATCGCAGCCCTCGCCGCCGCCCCCGCCCTCGCCGCCGATTACCTGGGCAGCCACACCTGGCGCCCGAACTGGCATGGCGCGGGCGGGTTCTCGGCGCTTTGGCTCGGACCGGAGGGGCGCGACTTCGTGGCTCTTTCGGATCGGGGCAGCTGGGTGCGCGGGCAGCTTTCGCGCGATGCCGCCGGGGCGGTCAGCGGCGTCGAGGTTCAGGCTCGCGGGCCGCTTCTGCATTCCACGGGGCGGCGGTTGCGCGGCTACGAGACGGATGCCGAGGCCATAGCCCGGGTGGGCGATACCTGGTTCATCGCCTTCGAGGGCATCCACCGCGTCATGCGCCATTCCGCGCTCGACGCCGCCCCGGACCGAATGCCGCGCCCCGAGGCGTTCCTCGGGTTGCAGGAAAACGCGGGGCTGGAGGCGCTGGCCGCTGCGCCGGACGGCACGCTCTATGCCATCCCCGAGAGGTCGGGCCGGATCGACCGTCCTTTCCCGTGCTGGCGCTTCCGCGACGGAGTGTGGGACCAGCCCTTCACTCTGCGCCGCGACGGCCGCTATCTGGTGGCGGGGGCCGATGTCTTCGAGGGTCGGCTGTATCTGCTGGAGCGGGACTTCGCGCTGATTGGCTTCCGCACGAGGTTGCGCAGCTTCGACCTGACCGGCGGGGATGAGCGGTTGGAGATGGAGAGCACTTTGGGCCAGCATGACAATCTGGAGGGGCTGGCGCTTTGGCGCGACGTGGCGGGGCGCCGCCGTGTGACCTTCCTTGCCGACGACAATCTCCGCGCGCTCCAGCGCACGGAGTTCGTGGATTATGTGCTCGACTGATGCGCCGGACGATGTCCCGAAGGCCCGGGGAGACGGGCCGCTCCCCCGGGGTCGAGACCGGGAATGGCCGTTCCGGGGCAACCGGCGCGTGGTGGCATAGATGAACCGTCTCGTCGTCCCGGGCCTCGCCTCCGGCCCGGTCTTGGCCCTGGACGAGCCGATCAGCTTCTGGGGCGGGGTGGACCCTGCCACGGGCCGGATCGTGGACGCCTTCCACCCCCAGCGGGGCGAGTGCGTGTCCGGCTGTGTCCTGGTTCTGCCCGGCACCCGCGGCTCCTGCACCGGGAGCGGAGTGCTGCTGGAACTGGCGCTGACGGGACGGGCGCCCGCCGCGCTGGTCTTCCGCGACGCAGAGGACGTGGCGACGACCGGGGCGCTGGTCGCGGCAGAGCTGTTCGGGCTCGCCCTCCCGGTGGTCCGGCTGGAGCCGGGCGCGTTCGCCCAGGTCGCGCGGGCGGACGATCTCCGGATCGAGGGGGCGACCCTGACCGCCGACGGGGAAGCGATCCCGCTCCGCGCCGGGGGCGCCGATGCCCTGGAGCTCTCGCCGCAAGATCGCGCGATGCTGGACGGGGCCGAAGGCCCCGCGCCCGCCTTCGCCATGCGCGTCCTGGTCGCCTTGGCCGCCGTTCAAGGCGCGCCTCGCCTGATCCCGATCACCCGCGCCCATATCGACGGCTGCATCCACGCCGCGCCCGCCTTCCTTCGCTTCGCCGAGGCGATGGTGGCGATGGGCGCGAAGGTGCGGGTGCCGACGACGACCAACGCGATCTCGGTCGACCGGGAGGGCTGGCGCGCCCAAGGCGTGGCCGAGGCGGTGGGCGCCCCTGCCGCCCGCCTCGCCGACGCCTATGTCGAGATGGGCGCGCGGCCCAGCTTCACCTGCGCGCCCTACCTGCTGGAGGACGCGCCAGCCGAGGGCGAGGCGGTCGCCTGGGGCGAGTCGAACGCGGTAATCTATGCGAATTCGGTGTTGGGCGCCCGGACCGCCAAGCTGCCGGACTTCATGGACCTCTGCGCCGCCGTCACCGGCCGCGTGCCCTTGGCAGGCATGTATGCGGAGGCGGCGCGCGCGCCCCAGATGACGGTGGCGGTCGACTGGCCGGAGGGGGCGGAAGATGCCATCTGGCCGCTGCTCGGCTGGCTGATCGGACGGGCGGCGCCCGACCGCGTGCCGCTGGTCACCGGATTGGAGGCGGCGGACCGGTCGCCCGACGATCTCAAGGCCCTCTGCGCGGCCTTCGGCACGACGTCGGCCGCGCCGATGCTGCGCCTCGCCTCGGGCGCGGAGGAGCGGCCTGGCCCGGTGGTCCGGATTGACCGAGACAGCTTGCGCGCGGGCTGGGACCGGCTGGCCGCGGGGCCGGAAGCGGTGGATCTGGTCGCCATCGGCTCGCCCCATGCGTCCCTGGCGGAGATGCGGCGCCTGGCGGATCTCCTGGACGGGGCGCGCTGCGCCATCGACTGCCTGGTGACGGTCGGGCGGGACGTGGCCCGTGTGGCCAGCCGGGAGGGCGTGATGCCGCGCCTGCTGCAAGCGGGCGTCCGCGTGGTGCCGGATCTCTGCTGGTGCTCGATTTCGGAGCCGGTCTTTCCGCCCGCTGCGCGTGAGGTGCTGACGAATTCCGGCAAATACGCGCATTACGGCCCCGGTCTGCATGGCCGCCGCGTGCGTCTGGCGCCGCTAGACGCCTGCGCCGAGGCGGCCTGCACGGGCCGCGCGCCGACCGCGCGCCCGCCCTGGCTCTGAGCGCGGCGTTCGACCGTGCCACGAGATGCGGAGCGCTCCGCCTTCTTCTGGCCTGAAATACTCAAGGGCGGCGGCTTCCGCGTCCCAAGATCCGATCAGCGCGTTGCGTCTGCGGCCGCCGCCCGCCCCGCCACACGCCCCAGCGCTACCGCCGAAAGCAGGCCGTTGCCCGAGAGATACCCGCTATCGCCCTTGCCCGACACGCCAAGCGCCGCGCCGCCCGCGGCGAAGAGGCCAGGGATCGGCCCGTCCGCGCCCACCACGCGGGCCGCGTCGTCGACCTCCAGCCCGCCTTGGGTGTGGAACAGCGCGCCCGTGACTTTCACGGCCCGGTAGGGCGGGGTTAACCCCGCCCTACGGAAACGCCGCCCGAACCGGTCCGTCCCCGAGAGCGCCGACAATTCCGCGGCGAGCCGGTCCTCAGGCAGGTCGCAGGTGGCGGCGAGGGCCGCGATGTCCTCGGCCTCGCGGACGGCGCCCGCCGCCTCTGCCGCGCGGAAATCCTCGAACTGCCGGGCCACGCCGGCGATGCGCGCATCGAAGATCGTCCAGGCCACGCCGCCCGGCTGCGCCAGCACGGCGCGCGCGGCCTCGGAATAGCCCTGGCTCTCGTCCCAGAACCGCTCACCGCGGGTGTTCACCTGGACCCCGCCTTCGGTGATCGTGGCCCAGGTGATCAGGATGCCGTGGGGGTGCGCGACATTGCCATGGCCCTGATAGGCGCCCAGATGCCGGACCCGCGCGCCCAGAGCCCGGCCCCAGGTCACGGCGTCGCCGCGATTGCCATCATGGCCGAACCAGATCGCATCGGCGATGGCGGGCATCTCGGCGGCGACCATCTCCCGGTTGCCTCCATAGCCGTTGCAGGCGAGCACGACCGTCTGCGCCCCGATCCGCTCTGTCCCTTCGGGCGCGGCGATTTCGGCGCCGGTGACGCGGCCCGCCTCGGCATAGAGCGCCACCGCCCGCCGGTCGCAGACGATGTCGATGCCGCGCGCCTCGCAGAGGCTGCGCAGACGGTCGATCAGCTCCCGCCCCGCGCGCGAGGGCAAGCCATGCATCCGGTGCCGCGAATGGCCCGGGTAGTCGAAATCGTCCACCACCGAGAAGGGCAGCCCCAGATCGCAGAGCCAGTCCACGGCGGGCGCCGCCTCCCGCGCCAGCAGGTCGACCAGCGCCTGGGGGTTCTCGCCCTTGGCCTTGGCCTGGATGTCGGCGGCGAAGCGGGCGGGGTCGTCCGCGATCCCGGCCTCCGCCTGGAGCCGCGTGCCCGCCGCCGGGATCAACCCCGCCGAGAGCGCGGTGGAGCCCGACGGGACCGGATCGGCCTCCAGCACCAGCGGCTCGGTGCCCGCCTCCTGGGCGGCGAGGGCGGCGACCATGCCGCAGGCCCCCGCGCCGATGATGAGCACCGGCACCTCCAGGTCGACGGCCTCCGGGGGCGGCAGGACGCTCATCCCTCGTAGCGCCGCCCCGCCGCCAGCATCTCCGCGGTGCCCAAGCGCCGGTTCAGCCCGTCGAAATCGTCCATCCGATCCGCGAAGGGCCGGTTGGAGCCATGGGCGCGCAGGCTGGCATAGTAGTCGGCCGCCGTCCGGGCCAGGGCGCGGACGATGCCGCCGGGGAAGATCACCAGCGAATAGCCCAGCGCCTCCAGGTCCGCGGCTGACTGGATCGGGGTCGCGCCGCCTTCGACCATGTTGGCGAGCAGCGGCACGCGGCCCGCGAAATGCTGCGCCACGCGCGCCAGTTCCTCGCCCGAGCGCGGCGCCTCGACGAAGAGCACGTCGGCCCCGGCTTCGAGATAGGCCTCGGCGCGCTCCAGCGCGGCGTCGATGCCTTCGACGGCGATGGCGTCGGTACGGGCGATCACCAGCGTCTCCTCCGAGGCGCGCGCATCCACCATGGCGGCGATCTTGCCGGCCATCTCGATCTTCGGGATCAGGGTCTTGTCCGACAGGTGGCCACAGCGCTTGGGAAAGGTCTGATCCTCGACCTGCAAGGCGTTCGCCCCCGCCCGTTCGTAGAGGCGCATGGTCCGCTGCGCGTTCAGCGCATTGCCGAAGCCCGTATCGGCGTCGATCACCACCGGCACCTCCACCCGGTCGCGGATCAGCGCCATTGTCTCGGCCATCTCGGTGACCGAGGTGAGCCCGATATCCGGGCGGCCGAGCCGCGTATAGGCGACCGCGGCGCCGGAGAGGTAGAGCGCTTCGAACCCCGCGTCTTGTGCCAAGGCGGAGGTCAGCGGGTCGAAGACGCCCGGAGCGACCAGGATGTCGCGCTGGGCGAGGCGGGTACGCAAGCTCATTGCAGTCGCTCCGTCATCTCGGCGCAGGTGACGGCCGGGCAGATCGAGCCCAGCGAGACCAGCGTCGCTTCGTGCACCTTGGGATCGAAGGCCGCGCAGCCATCCGACAGGATCACGGTGTGAAGGTTGCGCAGATGGGCGTCGCGGATGGTGCTGGCGACGCCGCCATTGGTGACGATCCCGCCCAGGATGAGCGTGTCGATGTCAAGCGCACGCAGGATATATTCCAGCCGCGTTTGGTAGAGCGCCGAATAGGCGACCTTTTCGACCGTGTAGTCGGCGGGGGCGAGCGTATCGACCAGACCGTGGCCCCAGGCGCCTGGGGCGAAGTCGCCTTTCCCGAGGAAGGGGCGTAGCGTCTTCAGATGCGGCGCGATCAGGGGCTCTCCGCCGGGACCGGGGACCAGCGTGAACTGCGCGCTGATATAGGTGCCGCCCTTCGCGCGCAGCGCGTCGCGGAGGGGGGCGATTCGGGCGGGCAGGGCGGCGATGGCCTCGGAGCTTTGTCCCGCGCGGCCATAGGCGCCGTCTGGGTGCAGGAAATCGTTCTGCAGGTCGATGGTCAGCAGCGCGGTGCGCTTGGGGTCGATCTCGGTCATGCCGGTTCCACTATGGTGTTGCCGAAGTGGTCGACCCGGGCCACGAGGCCGGGGTCGACCAGGACAGTCGTGTCGGGCTGGACCAGGATGGCGGGGCCCGGGATCTCGGCGCCGACCGGCAGCGTCAGGCGGTCGTAGATCGCCGTCTCGTGCCAGCTGTCGCCGAAATGGACCTGGCGGTGGGCCTTGGGCGCGGTGGTGCCGCCTTCGGGGGCGAGGGTCGCCAGGTCGAATTTGGGACGGCGGCCGGTCACGGCGCTGCGCAGGTTCATCACCCGGCGCGTGCCGCCGTCCAGCAGCCGGCCATAGGTCGCCCGGTAGGCGGCGTCGAAGGCGGCCTCGATCTCGGGCACGGTGACAGGGGCGACGCGGCCGTTCTCCACCGCCACGGCCAGCGGCACGGCCACCGTATGGGTCTGGCCGAGATAGGCCATGTCGAGCTCGAAAATGGCCTCCCGCGCCTCGAAGCGGGAGCGGGCGGCGTCGAGCAGCGCCATGCCGTCATCGACATGGGCCTGCATCGTCGCGCGCAGGGCGTCCACGTCCAGCGCCGCTGTGGCCGCGTTGATCGTCTGCACGAAGTCCTGGCGCATATCCGCGATGACGCAGCCCATGGCCGAGGTCACGCCGGGATAGCGCGGCACGATGGCCCGCGCGATGCCGGTCTCGGCCAGCATCGCGCCCACATGCAGCGCGCCGCCGCCGCCGAAGGGCATGAAGGCGAAGCGCTTCGGGTCGAAGCCGCGCTCGATGGAGACGAGACGCAGCGCCCCGGCCATACGCGAATTGGCCACCCGCAGGATCGCCTCGGCGGCCTGCATGGTATCGAGCCCCAGCGGTTCGCCGACATGGATGTCGATGGCGCGCGCGGCGCCCTCCACATCCAGCCGGTCCAGCGCGCCGCCGATCGGCGCGTCCGGGTCGATCCGGCCCAGCACGACATTCGCGTCGGTGACGCTGGGGCGGTCGTTGCCCTGGCCATAGGCGACCGGGCCGGGCGTGCTGCCCGCGCTTTCCGGCCCGATATTCAACAGCCCGCTCTTATCCACCCAGGCGATGGAGCCGCCGCCCGCGCCGATGGTTGTGATCTCGATCATGGGCGTGCGCACGACCATGCCGAAATCGATGGAGGTCTGAGGGCTCAGGCCCGGCTGGCCTCCGGCGATCAGCGCCACGTCGAAGCTGGTCCCGCCCATATCGCCGGTGATGACGTTCTCGAACCCCGCCGTCGTCGCGATATGGGCCGCGGCGATCACGCCCGCGGCGGGACCAGAGAGCGCCGTGCGCACGGGCAGGCGGCAGGCCGTGGCGGTGTCCATGACGCCGCCATTGGATTGGACGATCAGGAACTCCCCGCCAAAGCCGCCGCCGGTCAGCGCCGCCTTGAGGCGGTCGAGATAACCGCTGACCTCGGGTTGCAGATAGGCGTTGAGGGACGCTGTCGAGAAGCGCTCGAACTCCCGGATCTCCGGCAGGATCTCGGAGGAGACGCTGACATGCGGGTTGGGCCAGAGGGCGCGGACGGCCTCGGCGGCCCGCGCCTCGTTCTCCGGATTGGCATAGGCGTTGGCGAAGAGGATCGCGACGGCCGCGCAGCCCTGGTCGAGTAGCGCGCGGGCTGCCGCACGCACCGCGTCGAGATCGACGGGCGTCCGGACCGTGCCATCGGCCAGCGTGCGCTCCGGCACCTCCAGGCGCAGGTCGCGGGGCACGACCGGCTGAAAGTCGCCGCGCAGGCCCCAGGTGCGGGGGCGGTCGCGGCGGCGCATCTCCAGCACGTCGCGCAGGCCTTCGGTGGCGATGACGCCCGTTTTCGCGCCCTTGCGCTCCAACAGAGCGTTGGTGCCGGCGGTGGTGCCATGCACGACGACGGAGAGGCTCGAGAGATCGGGCGCCAGCTGGCCGATCCCGGCCAGGAACCCGCCCGACTGGTCAGGGCGGGTGGTTGGAACCTTGGCGACCTCGGCGCGGCCCGTCGCTTCGTCGAGCAGGAACACGTCCGTGAAGGTGCCGCCGACATCGATGCCGATCATCATGGCGCGGTCCTCCATGCGGGTCCGTAGGCGGCATCGGCGGCGGCCTCGGTCAGATAGCCAAGCGCCACGTCGCGCGCGACCTGTTCGGGCGGTCGTTCCGAGGCGGGGCCGTAGCCGCCGCCCCCCGGTGTCTCCAAGCGAACGGTCTGGCCGCGGGTCAGCTTGATGCCGGTCATCTTCGAGACCAGCGGGGGTGTCGCGCGGCCATCCGCCGTCTCGTAGTCGAAGTGGTTCATGGCCCCGTCGCCGCCGCCCGCCACGCCCTTGGGCGCAAAGGCGCCCCGTTCGCCGAAGAGAAACGCCTCGGCCCGCTCTTCCAGCAGTTCGATCTCATAGATGGCGCCCAGGCCCCCGCGATGCCGCCCCGCCCCCGCGCTGTTGGGGCGCAGGGCCCATTGGCGGAACATGACGGGATAGGCGGCTTCCAGGATCTCAAGCGGTGGGATCGTCGCGGTCGAGATCGGCGCGTTGCCGTGGTTCAGCCCGTCGCCCTCGGGCGTGCCGCCATGGCCGCCGCCATAGAAGCTGAACATCACCCAGCGCGTGCCGTTCGCCCGCCGCCCGGCGATGCTAAGCGCGTTGATCGTGCCATAGGCATTGGCGACGACCCGGTCAGGCACGGCTTGCGCCGCGGCGGAGAAGATCACGTCGATCATGCGCAGGATCGTCTCGGTATAGCCGCCGACCGGGGCCGGAAACTCGGCCGCCAGCAGGGAGCCCTCGGGCACCCGCACATCCACCGGCCGCATCACCCCGGCATTCGCGGGCATGTCCGGAAAGACGTGCTTGATCGCGACATAGGCGGTAGCAACCGCCGTCGGCAGCGCGATGTTGACCGGGCCCGCAGTGACCGGTGCCGTGCCCGCGAAGTCGAGGGTCATGCGGTCGCCCGCGATCTCCAGCGCGACGCGGATCGGGAGGGGATCGGCGCTGATCCCGTCATTGTCGAGGAAATCCTCCGCCTCCCAGCGCCCATCGGGCAGGGCGGCGATTTCGGCGCGCATCAGCGTTTCGGCCCGGTTGCTCAGCGCGTCCAGGGCCGCGCCGACGGTCGCGGCGCCATACTCGTCCAGCACCTCGTCCATGCGGGTCTCGCCCAGATCGAGCGCGCCCAACTGCCCGTTCAGATCCCCCTGGGCCGAGGCGGGCAGGCGCGTGTTTCGCATCAGGATGTCGACCACGTCCCGCTGCATCTCGCCGCCGCGGATCAAGCGGACCGGGGGCAGGATAAAGGCCTCCTGAAAGGCCTCGGTGGCCTGCGGATTGTAGTTGCCGGGCACCGCGCCGCCGACGTCGTGCCAATGGCCGACCGAGGCCAGCCAGCAGAACAGTTTCCCGTCCCGGAAATAGGGCCGCACCAGCCGCATGTCCGATAGATGCGTGCCGCCCAGATGCGCGTCGTTGAAGATCCAGGTATCTCCTTCGCGCGGGCCTCCCTCCTCCGCGCAGCGGTCGATCACGGCCTTCACGGCGAAGCTCATCACTCCGACGAAGATCGGCAGGCCCGACTTGCCCTGCACCAGCGTGTCGCCGGTCTCGGCATGGTAGAGCCCGTGGGAGGCGTCATGCGCCTCGGCGATGATGGGGTTGAAGGCGGCGCGGAACAGGGTCGCGTCCATCTCGTCGGCGATCTGCTCCATCCGTCCGGCGAGCACGGCGAGGGTGACGCCGTCGATGCTCATGCCTGGACCTCGGCGGGGCGGGCGGCTCGCATCTCGGCGAGATCGTTCCAGACCTGCTGGTCGGTGATACGCCCGTCCACGATCTCGAACCGGTCGATGAAGCGGATCCCGTCGAAAGGCGTGCCGTCCGGCCAGTCTCCGGCCAGCGTTCCGCGGGTATAGACCACCGATTTGGCTTCGTCGGCGAAGCTCTCCACCGCGTCGATCGTCTTGCCGACCCGGCGGTAGCGGCCTGCGGCCCAGTCCATCAGCTCGGCGAAGTCGGTCATCGCCCCGGTGCCCGGAAAGCGCATCTCGAAGCCCGGTCCGGTCAGCGCGCGTGCCGTGTCGAGATCGCGGGCCTCTAGTGCGGCGAGAAACGTCCGTACGACGCGCTCGGCCTCGCTCTGGCTTTTCGTGTCGGTCATCCCTTACCCCCAAAATCTGTCCTTTCCATAGGACAGGTTTTGGGCTAAAGCCAAGACAAATCGACGCGCTGCGAGAGTAAGGGGACCAACTGGGTGACGGTGCAGCCTGAGCAGATGACGCCGCAGAGCGGGCCGGCCGGAGGCAAGGCCCGCAGCGTATACCTGTCTCTGCGCGGCGAGATTTCCAGCGGAACCTATGCGCCTGGCGCGACGCTCCCTTCCGAGGCCAAGCTTGCCGCCGCCCATGACGTCAGCCGCGTGACGGTGCGCCGCGCGCTCGCCGCGCTGTCCGATGAGGGGCTGGTCGAGACCCGGGGTGGGGCGGGAACGCGAGTGACCGGCGGCACCGGGGGTGTGCCGCTTTCGGCCGATATCGCGCTGCCGCACTTGTTTCAGATGGGGCGCGAGACGACGGCTCGGCTGCTGTCCTTTTCCTATGTCGCGCCGCCCGCGCCGGTGGCCGCCGCGCTCGATCTGCCGGCGGGGGCGCGGGTGCAACGCGCCACCCGTATACGCCTGTCCGAGGGGCGTCCGTTCAGCCACCTCACCACCTATGTGCCCGAAGAGATCTCGAGCCACTATGACGAGACCGATCTCGCGCAGTCTCCGCTCCTGCAGCTTCTGGAACGGTCGGGCACCCGGATCGAGGCCGCCGCGCAATCCGTCACCGCCACCGCCGCCACGCCCGATGTCGCCGAGGCGCTGGGCGTGACGCTCGGCGCGCCGCTGCTGTCGCTGACTCGGACCGTTCGGGACGCGGGCGGGCGCGGCGTGGAATATCTTTCCGCGCTCTACGTGCCCGAGCTGTTCCGCCTGGACATGACGCTGTCCCGCGTGCGGGATGGGGGTGAGGGCCATTGGCGGCCCGTGATCGGGGAGGGGGCATGACCACGCTGCTGGACCGTCTCTGGAGCGCGCATGAGGTGCTCCGCCGCGAGGACGGCGCTTCGCTGCTCTGGGTGGACCGGCATCTGGTGCATGAGGGCTCTCATCACGCTTTCGCCAAGCTCGACGCGCGCGGCCTGCCGGTGGCGGAGCCCGGCCTGACCTTCGGTGTGGCCGACCATTATGCGCCCACGCGTGGGGCGCCCAAGGATGCCGCCGTGGCCCGGATGATCGAGACGCTGGCCGCCAACACGGCCCGTCACGGGATCACCTGTTTCGGCCTGGACGACCCGCGCCAGGGAATCGTCCATGTCATCGGGCCGGAGCAGGGGCTGACCCTGCCGGGCCTCCAGGTGAATTGCGGCGACAGCCATACCTCCACCCATGGGGCCTTCGGTGCGCTGGCCTTCGGCATCGGCGCCACCGAGGTCGCGCATGTGCTGGCCACCCAGACCATCTGGCAGCGTAAGCCTAAGGCGATGCGCATCACCGTCGAGGGCCAACTGGCCCCCGGTGTCGGCGCCAAGGATCTGGCGCTGGCCTGGATCGCGCGGCTGGGTGCGGGCGGGGCGACCGGCCATGCGGTGGAATATGCCGGGAGCACCGTGCGCGGCCTGTCGATGGAGGCGCGCATGACCCTGTGCAACCTCTCAATCGAGGGCGGGGCGCGGTTCGGCATGATCGCCCCGGACGAGACGACCTATGCCTATGTGGAGGGCCGCCCCTACGCGCCCGCCGACATGGGGCGCGCGGTGGCCGATTGGCGTTCGCTCCGTTCCGACGCCGACGCGCGCTTCGACCGGGAGGTGACCCTGGACGCCGCCGAAATCGCCCCCATCGTCACTTGGGGCACATCGCCCGAGGACGCGCTGCCCATCACCGAGTCGGTGCCCGAACCTCGGAGCGACCACGCCCGCGCCGCGCTCGATTATATGGGGCTGACGCCGGGCACGCCCTTGGCCGCCATTCCGATCGACCGGGTCTTCATCGGCTCCTGCACCAATGCAAGGATCGAGGACCTGCGCGCGGCCGCCGCCGTGCTGGCCGGGCGCCGCGCCAAGGTTCCCGGCCTCGTCTCCCCGGGCTCACGCCTCGTCAAGCAGCAGGCGGAGCAGGAAGGACTGGACCGCATCTTCACCGAGGCAGGGCTCGACTGGGTCGGCTCCGGCTGTTCGATGTGCGTGGCGATGAACGGAGATTCGGTCGCCGCCGGAGAACGCTGCGCCTCCACCACCAACCGCAACTTCCGTGGCCGCCAGGGCAAGGGCGCGCGCACCCATCTGATGTCACCGGCCATGGTCGCCGCCGCCGCCGTCGCGGGCCATCTGACCGACCTGCGTCCCATGCTGAACGGGAGGGACGCGGCATGACGCTCCTCTCCCGACCCTTCTGCTTCGCCCGGCCCGGCGCGCACCCGGTCCTGTCTTCTTCTGGCCAAAAATACTCAAATCCCGGCCTCTGCCAGCACGCGGCGGCATCGGCCGGAAAGGCACGCCCATGACCGGCTGGACCACCCATACCGGTCGCGCCGCCGCCCTGCCGCTGGCCAATGTGGACACGGATCAGCTGATCCCGGCCCGCTTCATGTCGACCCCGCGCTCCGAGGGGTATGGTCGCTTCCTGCTGCACGACACCGACGCGCGCATCCCCGAAGGTACGACGATCCTGGTCGCCGGGCCCAATTTCGGCTCCGGTTCCTCGCGGGAAGCCGCGGTCTACGCCCTCGTCGATTTCGGCATCCGCGCGGTGATCGCGCCCAGCTTCGGCGACATCTTCGCGGCCAATGCCGCCAATAACGGACTGCTCCCCGCCTGCATCCCCGAGGCCGAGACGCTCTGGCCCCGGCTCCCCGCCGAGTTGACGATCGATCTGGCCGCGGGCACCGTGACCGGGCTGGGCGAGACGCTCCGCTTCACGCTGGACGAGACCCGGCGCGACAAGCTGATTCATGGCTGGGACGATATCGACCTGACGGCGCGCCACGCCGCCGCCATCGCCGCGTTCCGGGGCGACCACCACAACAAACACCCCTGGGCCGTCCCGGCCCGGGACAACAACGGATCGGGACACCCGACAGGAGAGGAAATATGAGACTTACGCTGACCGCCGCCCTTATCGCGGCCCCCATCGCGGCGAGCGCGCAAGACACGATCACCGCCGTCCACGCTTTCCCGGAGACGCTGATCTACACCCAGTCCTTTCTGGAGTTCGTCGACAAGGTGAACGAGGCCGGCGAGGGCGTCGTCCAGATCGAGGTTCGCGGCGGCCCCGAGGCCATCGGCATGTTCCAGCAGCCCGACGCCGTGCGTGACGGGATCGTCGACATGGTCTACACGCCGGGTTCCTTCTACGGCGGCGCGCTGCCCGAAAAGGACGCCCTGGTCGCCTCCAACCTGACCGCCATCGAGACCCGCGAGAATGGCGGCATCGCCCTGATCGACGAGATCCACCAGGAGAAAATGGGCCTGAAATATCTCGGCTGGTTCGACTCGGGTGTCTGCTACAACCTCTGGACACGAAACGCGCCCGAGTTCGACGATGCCGGCAACTTGGAGGTCGAGGGGCTCAAGCTACGCGGCAACGCGGTCTACAACGCCTTCTTCACCAACTATCTCGGCGCCCAAGTGATCGACCTGCCCACCGGCGACGTCTATGCGGCGCTCCAGCGCGGCGTGGTCGACGCGACCGGCTGGACCCAGATCGGCCTGATCGACCTGAAGTGGAACGAGTTCCTCAACTACCGGATCGAGCCCTGCTTCTTCTCCACCGACCTGGGCGTGATCGTGAACCTGGAGAAGTGGAACTCCCTCTCGGAGGAGGCCCGCCAGATCGTCCAGGACGTCGCCATCCAGCATGAGATCGACTCGGTCGAGGCCCTGCGCGCCAAGCGCGACGAGGATTTCGCCGCCCTGGAAGAGCAGGGCATGCAGGTCGTCGAACTGGAGGGCGAGGCCCGGGCCAACTACCTCGCCGCCGCCCGGGAGAAGACCTGGGAGCGCATGAAGGAGTTGATGGCCGAAAGCCCGCAGGGCGATGGCAATTACGACCGTCTGATCGAGTTGTTCTACGACCCCGAGGCGGACAGCTGAGTTTGGGCGGCGCAGAGCACTCGTCCCGCCGCGCCGCCCGCATCGGGCTCCGGCCCGAACGTCCCCCGCCGATCACTCACATCACGGCGGGGGGCGACCCTCTATATATGGGCCACCCGCAGTGGCTCCCAGACTTGACAGGCGACAGAGATGCGGTGTGACAGACCCTTTTCCGGCCTCGATGCGCGCCAATGGCTAAGAGAGCCGTCAAGGCTCGATGAGCGGCCCCCATGCGCCTTGTGATCCGCCTCTACGACCTGCTCGTGCAGGCCATGGCTCTGATCGCGGCGCTGACGCTCGTCTGGCTGATGGTCTCGGTGGTGACGTCGGTCGCGATGCGCAATTTCGGGATGCAGCCCTTCGCCTGGCTCTTCACCTCGACGGAATACGGCCTGCTCTACATGACGATGCTCGGCGCGCCCTGGCTCGTGCGCGAGCGCGGCCATGTCCATATCGAGCTTGTCACCGCCGCGCTGCCCGGGCGTGCCCGCCGCGCCGTCTCCCGCGCCATCGCCGCGCTCTGCGTCGCCGTCTGCCTGGTGCTGGCCTGGTATGGGCTGGAGCTGTTCCTGACCAATCTGGAGCGCAACGATTTCGACGTGCGCGCCTATTTCTACCCGCGCTGGATGCTCACCATCACGTTCCCCATCAGCTTTACCGTCATGGCCATCGAATTCGGGCGCTTCGTCTTCGGGCCCGAGCTTCTCCACTCCGGCGAAGCGGGGATTCACGAATGACCCCCTGGATCGGAGCCCGCTGATGGAGTGGTTCGAGGCGCTCGGCCTTCTGATCGGCACGATCATGCTGCTGATGGCGCTCGGCATGCCCGTGGCGCTGGCCTTCCTGGCGGCCAATATCGTCGGCGCCTGGGTCTTCATGGGGGGCGAGCGCGGGGTTGTGCAGCTTCTCAACAACGGCTGGGGCGCGCTGACCAGCTTCGCGCTGGTCCCCATCCCGCTCTTCCTGCTGATGGGAGAGCTGTTCTTCCATACCGGCCTGGGCGGCCGGATGTTCTCGGCCATCGACCGGCTGCTGGGCAAGCTGCCGGGACGGCTGAGCTATGTCACCGTGCTGGGCGGCACGGGCTTTTCGACGCTCTCGGGGTCGTCGATGGGGTCCACGGCGCTGCTGGGCTCGCTGATGGTGCCCGAGATGAACAAGCGGGGCTACAAGTCCCATATGTCGATCGGCCCGATCCTCGGCACCGGGGGGCTTGCTATCATCATCCCGCCCTCGGCGCTGGCCGTGCTGCTGGCGACGCTGGCGCAGATCGATGTGGGCGCGCTGCTGATCGCGGGCGTGATCCCCGGGCTGATTCTGGCCGGCTTCTATCTGGCGACCATCTACCTCCAGACCCGGCTCGACCCGGAGGCCGCGCCCCCCTACGAGGTCGATGACCGCACGATGGGCGAAAAACTGGCCCTGCTCCTCCGCGACGTGGTGCCGATGATCGGCCTGATGGTCGTCATCGTCGCGATGATGATCGGCGGCATCGTCACCCCCTCCGAGGCGGCGGCCTTCGGGGCGCTAGGCGTGATAATCCTGGCCGTCTTCTACCGCTGTCTCACCTGGGCGGCCCTGCGCGCCTCGGTTCGCGGCACGCTGCGGGTCACGTTGATGGCCTATCTGATCGTCTTCGGCTCGGCGACGTTCTCGCAGCTCTTGGCCTTTTCCGGCGCATCCCGCGGTCTGATCGACTGGGCCACAGGGTTCGAGCTTGCGCCGGTCGTCATGCTCCTGGTGATGTTCGGGGTTCTGCTGATCCTCGGCATGTTCATGGAGCAGATCTCGATGATGCTGCTCACCGTTCCGATCTTCTTTCCGCTGGCGACGCAACTGGGCTACGATCCGATCTGGTTCGGCCTGATCATGCTGCTGGCGCTGGAGATCAGCTTCACGACGCCGCCCTTCGGGCTGTTGCTATTCGTGATGAAGGGGGTCGCGCCCGAGGGGACGACCATGCGCGAGATCTATCTCGCTGCGATCCCGTTCATCCTCTGCTCGCTCGCGGTGGTGGCGTTGCTGATCCTGATGCCCGGTCTGGCGCTCTGGCTCGCGTATCTGTGATCGCGGGTTGGAGGGGGCGGATCGCCGCCTAGCTCCTGTCCCATGAGACAGTTGACCCGTCGCACCGCTCTTTTCACCGGAGCCGCCGCTCTGGCCGCGCCCGCCGCGCTGCGCGCGAGCGCCGCGCTCGACGCCGTGGCCGCGGAGGCCGCCGCGCTCGATCAGCTCCATTCCTTCCAGCTTGTGCAGGGCGGCGCGCCGCTGCTGTCGCTTGCGCCCCGGGGGCCGGGGTTGGAGCGGATCGCCAACGTCAAATCCGTCTCCAAGACGCTGTTGTCGCTGCTCACCGGGATCGCCGTCGACCGCGGCCATCTGTCCGGTCCGGAGGTCCGGGTGCTGCCGCTCCTGGGCCGTGCGCCCGCCGGAGACGCCCGCGACGCGCTGACGGTCGGGCATCTTCTGTCGATGCGCACCGGTCTGCCTTCGACATCCGGTCCGCGTTATGGTGCCTGGGTCGAGAGCCGCGACTGGGTCTCCTACGTGCTCGACGCCGAACCGGAGGGCCGCCCCGGCACCGGCTTCACCTATTCGACCGGCACATGGCACGTGCTGGGGGCGGTGCTCGCGCGGGTTACAGGGCGCGACCTTCACGCGCTGGCCTCCGACTGGCTGGCCGATCCGCTGGATATCGCGCTGCCGCGCTGGGATCGGGACCCGCAGGGGTTCTATCTGGGCGGCAACCAGATGGCGATGACGCCCCGCGCTCTGGCCCGCGTGGGTGAGATGGTGCGCCAGGGCGGGCGCTGGCAGGGCCGGCAGGTCGTGCCCGAGGCCTGGATCGACGCCTCCTGGGAGCCGCGCGCGCGGTCGCCCTGGTCGGGAGACTCCTATGGCTACGGCTGGTTCCTGACCCAACTCGACGGGGTGCGGGCGGCCTATGGGCGCGGCTATGGCGGTCAGGTGCTGGCCGTCGTTCCGGCGCGTGGGCTGACGCTGGCCGTGACCTCGGACCCGAACCGGCCCGCCCGCTCGCGCGGCTATTTCGGCGACCTCAAGCGGCTGATGGCGGCGGCGGCCGAAGCGGCCGCCTGAGCGCGGCGGGTGGACGGATGGACGGTGGCGGCCTAGACGGCTGCTGTCGTTAGAAAGGGATCCGCCGCATGAGCTTCACCGTCGCCATCGACGGCCCGGCCGCCTCGGGCAAGGGCACAATCTCCCGCGCGCTGGCCGCGCGTTTCGGGATGCGGCATCTCGATACCGGGTTGCTCTATCGGGCCGTTGGCGCCCGTGTGGACGCGGGGGAAGAGGCCATCGCCGCTGCCCGCACGCTGACGCCCGAGGATCTCGCCCGCGACGATCTGCGCGGTCCGGCCGCCGCTTCCGCCGCCAGCCGCGTCGCCGTGATCCCGGAGGTGCGCGCCGCCTTGCTGGACTTCCAGCGCAGCTTCGCCCGCGCGCCCGAAGGGGCGGTGCTGGACGGGCGCGACATCTGCACGGTGATCTGCCCCGATGCCGAGGTGAAGCTCTATGTCACCGCCGCGCCCGAGATCCGGGCCGAGCGCCGCTATGCCGAGCTCGTCGCCCGCGGCATGGACGTGACCCGCGAAGGAGTGCTGAAGGATGTGCTGGCCCGTGACGCCCGCGACATGGGCCGCGCCGACGCGCCGCTGGTCGCCGCGCCTGACGCCACCGTTCTCGATACCTCGGAGATGGGCATCGAGGAGGCCGTCGCCGCCGCCGTCGACCTGGTGGCACGGGCCCGCGGCGGCTGAGATGGGGCTGGCGCGCCAACTCGGTCGAGTGTGGCGCAGGGCGTGGCGTAGGCCGCCGCTGGCCCCGCCCGATGCGGTGCTGATCCTGCGCCGTCCCGGTACCCGCTGGGGGTATCTGGGCCGCGCCTGGACCGTCGAGTTGGATGGTGTGCGGGTGGCCAAGCTGCGGGCCGGGACCGTACTGCGGCTGGAGCTGCGCTCGGGTCGCCACAGGCTGAACGTCTGGTTCGGCGACGAGGGGAGCCTGCCGATGGCGCTTACCCTCGCCCCCGGCGAGACGGCGCGTGTCGAGGCGATGACCATGGCTCGCGCGGTGCGTCTGGGCCTTGTGGATGGGCGCTTTGCGCCCGATCCGCTGCTCCTGCGGCGCATGAGCTGAGGGGCGCTCGCGGGAACGTGCCTGTTCCGGGCGGCCCCTCCGGGCGTATCGTAGGCCCTGTCACTGCCGAAAGGAGCCGCCATGCCGATCCTCGCCGTCTTGCGTGCCTTTGTTCTGGCCCTTCTTTTCGCGGGCACCGCTGCCGCGCAGGAGGTCCCGGCGGATATGACGCTGGACCGGATGGAGGCAGTGCTGACCCGCCTCGATCCGGCGACCGAGCGGGCGGGCGTGGCCTTTCGCCTGACCGTCGAGGACGTGCCGCTGATCGTCATCACCGACCCGCGCGCGGACCGGATGCGCGCCATGGTCCCGATTCGTTCAGCCGAGGGGCTGACCCCCGAGGACCTGCGCCGCATGATGCAGGCCAATTTCGACAGCGCGCTCGATGCCCGCTACGCCGTGGCCGAGGGGCGACTCTGGGCGGTCTATATCCATCCGCTCTCGCCGCTGCGCGACGACCAGCTGATCTCGGGAATCGGGCAGGTGGTGAACGTGGCGCTGACCTATGGCACGCTCTATTCCTCCGGCGGGGCCCAGTTCGGGCGCGGCGACAGCCGGGGCGAGCAGCAGAAGCTGCTGGAGCGGTTGCAGGAGCAGGGGCGCGACCTCTGAGCTTGCCCATGTCCCCCGGCTCTCGCTAGGGTACAGCCAAATCGGCAGGAGTGGATCATGGGCGAGCGGCACAGCTACGATGCGGGCGGGACAGAGATGCTGGGCTACCGCGCCCGGCCCGAGACGCCGAACGGCGCGGGAATTCTCGTGATCCCGGCTTTCTTCGGGCTTCGCGACTTCGAGATGGCGGAATGCGACCGCTACGCCGCGATGGGCTACGAGGCGCTGGGTGTCGACTATTATGGCGGCGGCTGGGTCGCCTCCGACATGGAGGAGGCGGGCGCCGCGATGGGCAAGCTGAACTCTGACCGCGAGACGCTGCTGGTGCGCACCCGCGCGGCCCTGGCGGCGCTGGGCACGGCCCGGACCGGCGCGGTCGGTTTCTGCTTCGGCGGCAAGGCGGTGATCGACATGGCCCGCGCGGGCGACCTTCAGGCGGGGGTCTCAATGCACGGGATCTACGACCGCCCGCCCTGGGAGACCGTGACGATGCCCCCGGTTCTGCTGTGCCATGGCTGGCTCGACCCGCTGGCAACGCCGGAACAGTTCGTCGAGATGACCAACGAGTTGGAGGCCCATTGCTCCGACTGGCACGCGCTGTGCTTCGGGGGCACGGGCCATGCGTTCACGAACCCCGCGCAGGTCTCGGACGATCCGGGCATGGGCTATGTCGCCCGCTCGGCCGAGCGGGCGCAGGCGGCGGCGGCGGCGTTTTGCGCGGGCCATCTCACCGGCAAAGGCTAGGCGGCGCATGGCCCGCCGGAGCGCGGCGTGAACCGCTGGGCGATCCTTGGCGTGCTCTTCGTGGCGCGCATGGCCATGGCATTCCAGTTCCAGTCGGTTGCCGCGCTCTCTCCGCTGATGCTGGAGGTCTACGGCCTGACGCTGGTCGATATCGGGCTGCTGATCGGTCTCTATCTCGCCCCCGGGATCGTGGTGGCGATCCCCGGCGGTGTGCTGGCGGCGCGGATCGGGGACAAGCGCATCGTCGGCTGGAGCCTCGTCCTGATGCTGGCGGGCGGCGCGCTGCTGGCCTGGGCCCCGGGAGACTGGGCCTTGGGCGCGGGGCGCGTGTTGGCCGGGATCGGGGGTGTGGTCGTCAATGTGGTCATGACCAAGATGGTCGTCGACTGGTTCGCGGGGCGCGAGATATCCACGGCGATGGCGGTCTTCGTCAATTCCTGGCCGGTCGGCATTGCGCTGGCGCTGGCAACGCTACCCTGGGTCGCGACGCTGGGCGGGCTCGGGGCCGCCTGGGGCACGGTGCTGGCCATCGTGGGGATCGGCTTGGTCCTGTTCGCGCTGGGCTATCGCGCACCCGCGCAGGCGGCCTCCGGGCCGACGGTCCTGGCGGTCCGCGCCTTTCCTGTCGCGCCGCTGGTCTTCGCGGGGGCGATCTGGGCGCTCTATAACGGGGCGTTGGCGATGGTCTTCGGCTTCGGCCCGGCGCTGCTGACCGAGCGGGGGCTGGACGGGCCGTCGGCCAGCGGCGCGACCAGCCTGTTCATGTTCGCGCTTTGCCTCACGGTGCCGTTGGGCGGGATCGTGGCCGACCGGCTGGGGCGGCCGGGCGCGGTCATCGCCGCCGGGCTCGCGGGCTTCGCGCTGCTGCTGCCGCTGACGGTCCTCGTGCCGCCCGGCTGGGCGGTCGCGGTACTGGTCGCCGCGGGCCTCCTGGTCGGGCTGCCCGCCGGGCCTGCGATGGGCCTGCCCGCGACCTTTCTCGCTCCCGAGGCGCGGGCCTTCGCCATGGGCGTCTTCTTCACGATCTACTATGTCTGGATGATGGCCGCGCCGCCCTTGGCCGGGCTTCTGTCCGACGCAATCGGATCGGCCGGCGCGGCGATGGGATTCGGGGTGGTGATGTGCCTGGCCGCACTGGCCTGCCTGGCGGCGTTTTTCGCCCGGCCCCGGGCGGGTTGAAGGCAGGCCCGCGGCGGGTCCGTCGGAAATTTTTTCCAGGGCGTTCATGAACCCAGTCCGGCTTGACGGTTGTCAAAGGGTGTCCCCGGTCAGGCGTTACGGTGACGTATAAGGGATGGCTGGTTTGATGGCTGTCCCGAACCACTGGAACCAGCACTGGAGAGAAAGATGAAGACCGCGCTGTACCTGTCCGCCGCAATGGCAGTCGCCCTGACCCAAGGGGCGTTCGCGCAGACCCTGGAGGAGATCGAACGCTCCACTGCCGAGCAGATTGCCGGGCATCTCGGCGTCGAGCCCGACGCCTACACGCTGTCTGAGCTGACGCGGCTCAACTGCCTCGTGGAATCCGCGTCCACCGAAGCGGAGCGCCAGCGGCTTCTCAGCGACCCGCTCAGCATGGAGCCGACGGTGGATACCGGAACCACCCAGGGCGACGAGCAAATTGCCGCGAGCCTGGGCGTCAATGCGGGAGACTACACCACCAGCCAGCTCGCGCTGCTCAAGACGCTTTCGGAGGATGACTCCTGCAACGTCGGCGACATCGAGGCCTTTGCGGCTGGAGGCGAGCAAGTCACGGTTGGTTCGGCGCGGGCGAAGCTTCAGCTCGCCACCTCCCTGGGTGTCGACCCGAGTGAGCACACGCTTGCTGAACTCGTGAAGATGCGCTTCGACACCGAGCGGCACGAGAACAACTGAACCCAGCCGCGCCGGCCCTGCCGGCGCGCCGAACCGGGAGGAGGGCGCGCGTGCTGCCCTCTTCCCCTTGCGCTCGAACGGCCAATATCCTAGGCAGCGCGCGTCACCTGACAAGCTAGAGGCAAAGGGCGCCCAGGCGCCCCTCTGCTCGTTTCAGACCAACGTCAAGACCGGCGGAGACAACCGCACGGCCAGTCAAATCGCAACGAATAGGATACCCACAGCCACATGGCTCAGAACGCGACCATGGAGGAGTTCGAGGCCCTCCTGAACGAAAGCCTCGAAATCGACACGCCCACCGAGGGCAGCGTCGTCAAGGGCAAGGTCATCGCCATCGAGGCGGGCCAAGCCATCATCGATGTCGGCTACAAGATGGAAGGCCGCGTCGATCTCAAGGAATTCGCCAATCCCGGCGAGGCTCCCGAACTGGAAGTCGGCGACGAAGTCGAAGTCTACCTCCGCAACGTCGAGAACGCCCGCGGCGAAGCCGTCATCTCCCGCGAGATGGCCCGTCGCGAAGCCGCCTGGGACCGCCTGGAGGAAGCCTACGGCAAGGAAGAGCGCGTCGAGGGCGCGATCTTCGGCCGCGTCAAGGGCGGCTTCACCGTCGATCTGGGCGGCGCGGTCGCGTTCCTGCCCGGCTCGCAGGTCGATGTCCGCCCGGTGCGTGACGCCGGCCCGCTGATGGGCCTCAAGCAGCCCTTCCAGATTCTCAAGATGGATCGCCGCCGCGGCAACATCGTCGTCTCGCGCCGCGCCATCCTGGAAGAGTCCCGCGCCGAGCAGCGCGCCGAGGTCATCGGCAACCTGGCCGAGGGCCAGAATGTCGATGGCGTGGTCAAGAACATCACCGAGTACGGCGCCTTCGTCGACCTGGGTGGCGTCGACGGCCTGCTGCACGTGACCGACATGGCCTGGCGCCGCGTCAACGACCCGCGCGAGATCCTGTCGATCGGCGAGACTGTCAAGGTCCAGGTCATCAAGATCAACAAGGAGACCCACCGCATCTCCCTGGGCATGAAGCAGCTCCAGGAAGATCCTTGGGATACCGTGATCGCCAAGTATCCGCTGGATTCGGTGCATACCGGCCGCGTCACCAACATCACCGATTACGGCGCCTTCGTGGAGCTGGAGCCGGGGGTCGAAGGTCTGGTGCACGTCTCCGAAATGTCCTGGACCAAGAAGAACGTCCATCCGGGCAAGATCGTCTCCACCTCGCAAGAGGTCGAGGTCATGGTCCTGGAGATCGACACCGCCAAGCGCCGCGTCTCGCTCGGCCTCAAGCAGACCATGCGCAACCCCTGGGAAGTCTTTGCCGAGACCCATCCCGAGGGCACGCTGGTCGAGGGCGAGGTCAAGAACATCACCGAGTTCGGCCTGTTCGTCGGCCTGCCCGGCGATATCGACGGCATGGTCCACCTCTCCGACCTGACCTGGGAAGGCCGGGGCGAGGATGTCATCGGCGACTACCGCAAGGGCGACATCGTCCAGGCCGTCGTCTCCGAGGTCGATATCGAGAAGGAGCGCATCTCGCTCTCGATCAAGGCGGCCGGCGGCGATCCCTATGCCGAGGCGATCGGCGGCGTGAAGCGCGGCTCGATCATCACCGTCACGGTGACCAAGATCGAGGATGGCGGCATCGAAGTGGAATATGAGGGCATGAAGTCCTTCATCCGCCGCTCCGACCTGGCCCGCGACCGCGCCGACCAGCGGCCCGAGCGCTTCCAGCCGGGTGACAAGATCGACGTGCGCGTGACCAACGTCAACTCCAAGGACCGCCGTCTGGGCCTCTCGATCAAGGCGCGCGAGATCGCCGAGGAGAAGGAAGCCGTCGAGCAATACGGGTCGTCCGACTCGGGTGCCTCGCTGGGCGACATCCTGGGCGCCGCGCTCAAAGGCGACGACTGAGCGCTGGCCGAATTGCAATTGGAAAGGGCCCCCACGTGGGGCCCTTTTTCGTGACGGGCTGGGCGCAGACCACCGGAAGGCGGGTTTGCGCGAATCGCCAAGCCGCATCCGGGGCGGGACGGGGGTGAGACCTCGCGTCGCAGGGCCGACTTGCAACTTAAGGTTGATTTAACGGTCGGTTGCCCGCTTTTTTTGTCCTAATAGAAGCTGTTCCAACCTTTCCTGAACCCACGGAATAGGGGTATAGAACAATAGCCTGCATCGATCACAAAGCCGTTAGAGCGGCGCTCACAGCAGCGGGGGAAGGGCGAACATGATCCGTTCGGAGCTGATCCAGAAGGTCTCAGAGGAAAACCCGCACCTGTACCAACGAGACGTCGAACGGATCGTGAGCACCATCTTCGACGAGATCGTCGAGGCGCTTGCCAATGGCGACCGGGTCGAGCTGCGGGGTTTCGGTGCTTTTTCGGTCAAACATCGCGATGCCCGGACCGGGCGCAACCCACGCACCGGCGAAGCCGTCGAGGTCGAAGAAAAGCATGTTCCGTTCTTCAAGGCCGGAAAGCTTTTGCGCGACCGGCTCAACGACAAGGCGTGAGCCCGGCGCGCGCTGCCATGGCGTCTGGACAGTCGCCTGAGACGGGGCTAGGTCGAGACCCATGACCTTCATCAGATACGTTTTCCTCGGTCTGCTCGGCCTCGTCCTCGTCACGCTGATGTTGGCGAACCGTGAGATGGTGTCGTTGCGGCTCATTCCCGATGAGCTCGGCATTCCCCCTCTGGTCGAGGGCGGGATTTCAATGCCGCTCTTTCTCGTGATCTTCCTGGCGATCGCTCTGGGCTTGCTGATCGGCTTCACCTGGGAATGGATGCGCGAGCATAAGCATCGGGCCGAGGCCCGCTCTCAGCGCGCTGCGAAGGAGCGTCTCGAGAAGGAGCTGGCCAAGACGAAGGCGCGCGCCGAGCCGGAGGACGACATCCTCGCCCTCGTCGAGCGCAAGCGCGCCTGAGCCCATGCTTCGCGTGCAACGGCCCGGCGCACGCGTCCGGGTCAAGGTATGCGGCCTGACCCGTCCGGCCGATGTGGAGGCCTGCGCCGCTGCTGGCGCGGCCTATATGGGTCTGGTCTTCTTCCCGAAATCGCCGCGCCATGTGGATCTCGACACCGCGCGGGAACTTGCGCTGCTGGCGCCTCCAGGCCTGGCCAAAGTGGCGCTGACCGTCGATGCCGATGATGCCACGCTCGACGCGATTTCCGCCGCGGTGCCTCTGGACATGCTCCAACTGCATGGGCGGGAGACGCCCGAGCGGGTGCGCGCCGTGCGCGCGCGGCTCGGCCTACCGGTGATGAAGGCGGTGGGCGTGCGCGAGGCGGCCGATCTGGCGCGCATCGCGGACTACGAGGGCGTCGCCGACCAACTGCTGATCGATGCGAAGCCGCCCGAAGGGGCCGACCTGCCCGGGGGCAACGGGGTGGGCTTCGATCACAGGCTGATCGCCGGGCGCGTGTGGCAGGGGCCCTGGATGCTGGCCGGCGGGCTCACGCCCGAGAACGTCGCCGAAGCCGTCCGCCTGACCGGAGCGCGTCAAGTCGATGTGTCGTCGGGCGTCGAGGCCGCGCCGGGCCGCAAGGACCCGGACCTGATCGCGGCTTTCTGCGCCGCGCTCTGAGCCGCGATGCGTACGCTCATCCTCCATCTCGGTATGAACAAGGCGGGGTCGTCCACCTTGCAGGCCGCGCTGCAAGGGACGGAGACCGCTACGCTCCGCTACCCGGATCTGGGCGGCACCGGGCACGCCCATGCGTTAGTCATGGCCTATATGGAGGGCACGCCGCCGCGCTTCGGCCCCATGCCTGGCGGGCGTGAGGCAACGCGCGTGGCCGCCCGCGAGCGGATCGTCGCCGCCTATGAGGCGGACGACCGAGATGTGCTGCTGAGTTCGGAATATCTCTCGATCTTCCGGGATCCGGCGGAAATCGAGGCGCTACTGGCCGATGCGCGTCCGCGCTTCGACCGCATCCGCGCGCTCGCCTATCTGCGGGAGCCGCAGGCCTACATGACCAGCACGCTGCAACAGGCCGCGCGGCATAATGACGTCCCCGACGACCCGTTCGAGCGCATGTATCCCCGCTACCGCCCCCGCTTCCACCCCTGGATGAAGGCGCTCGGCAAGGAGGCGCTGGACTTGGTTTGCTTCGACCGGGCGGCCTTTGCGCAGGGTGACCTGCTGGTGGATTTCGCCCAACGGGTCGGGCTGCCCGAAGGGACGCTCCGCGCCGCCCGCCCGGTCAACGAATCCCTGACCGCCGAGGCGGTCGCCGTGCTGCTTTGCCGTCATCGCGCGCGGGCCGGACGCGCGCCCGGGCGAGGCCATGGCGAGCTGCTCCAGGCGCTCGCCGGGTTCGGAGAGACCCGCCTGGCGTTCGTCCCGGCTCTGCTGGACAAGACCATCGCGACCCGCGCGAGGGACGTGGCCTGGGCGGAGGTGCATATGGGACGCGCCTTTCCCCCACCTCCCGCCGATCGGGGCCGGAGCTGGCCGGACGTCCCCGCCTTGCGCGCCTATGGCGAAACGCTGGCCGAGCCGCTCTTGGCATGGCAACGCCGCACCGTCCCGGATGCGCGCCCGCCGACCGACACCGTTCCCGACATCATCGACGCCATGGCCCACGCCCTGGCCCCGCGCCGCGGCCCCCTGTCGCTTGTCCGCCGGGTGCTGGGCCGCTAGCAAGGCCGGGACCCGAGACCAGAGGCCAGGCCCATGCCAGACGATCTTCTCAACAGCTTCAAAACCGGCCCCGACGAGAACGGGCGCTTCGGCGATTTCGGCGGGCGGTTCGTCTCCGAAACGCTGATGCCGCTGATCCTGGAGCTGGAGCGGCAATACGAGCACGCCAAGACCGACGAGAGCTTCTGGGCGGAGATGCACGATCTCTGGACCCATTATGTCGGTCGGCCCTCGCCCCTCTACTTCGCCGAGCGGCTGACCGAGCGACTGGGCGGCGCCAAGATCTATCTCAAGCGCGACGAGCTGAACCACACCGGCGCGCATAAGATCAACAACGTGCTAGGCCAGATCATCCTGGCGCGGCGCATGGGCAAAAGCCGCATCATCGCCGAGACCGGGGCGGGCCAGCACGGCGTCGCCACCGCGACGGTCTGCGCCAAGTTCGGCCTGAAATGCGTGGTCTATATGGGCGCCCATGACGTGGAGCGGCAGTCGCCCAACGTCTTCCGCATGAAGCTGCTCGGCGCGGAGGTCGTGCCCGTGACCTCGGGGCGCGGAACGCTGAAGGACGCGATGAACGACGCACTGCGGGACTGGGTGACGAATGTCGACGAGACGTTCTACTGCATCGGCACCGTCGCCGGGCCGCATCCCTATCCGGCCATGGTCCGCGATTTCCAGGCGATCATCGGCAAGGAAGCCAAAG
This sequence comes from Jannaschia seohaensis, assembly GCF_900116765.1. GTDB lineage: Bacteria > Pseudomonadota > Alphaproteobacteria > Rhodobacterales > Rhodobacteraceae > Jannaschia > Jannaschia seohaensis. Next base: position 102,296 of record NZ_UETC01000009.1, read on the forward strand.
AGCAGATGCTGGCCGCCGAGGGGCGCCTGCCCGACACGATCATCGCCGCCATCGGCGGGGGGTCGAATGCGATGGGCCTGTTCTACCCGTTCCTCGACGACAAGGAGGTTTCGATCATCGGGGTCGAGGCCGGCGGCAAGGGCGTGAACGAGAAAATGGAGCATTGCGCCTCGCTGACCGGCGGGCGGCCCGGCGTGCTCCATGGAAACCGGACCTACCTTTTGCAGGATGCGGATGGGCAGATCCTGGAGGGGCACTCGATTTCGGCGGGGCTCGATTATCCGGGGATCGGGCCGGAGCATTCCTGGCTGCACGATATCGGGCGGGCTCAATACGTATCGATCACGGACGTGGAAGCCTTGGAGGCGTTCAAGCTCTGTTGCGAGATGGAGGGCATCATCCCCGCGCTGGAGCCGTCCCACGCGCTCGCTCATGTGATGAAGATCGCGCCGGAGCTGCCCGCCGATCACATCATCTGCATGAATATGTGCGGCCGGGGCGACAAGGATATCTTCACCGTGGCTCGCGCCCTGGGCTGGGAGATGGGCGAGGTTCAGTGAGCCCGCCCGCGTGGTCCCCGCGCCGCGCATCCCTCGCTCCGCGCCCGGTTCGGCCCCCCGGCGGCGAGCGGCACCAATTGTCCAAGGCCATGCGTCGGAAGCGATGGGCGGCGCCGGATTTGAGCGCGGCCGGTGGGCTGGGCCCCGCGCTGAGACGCTCCCGATTGCCGTAAACTTCGGTTTAGGCCCTTCGGTCTGGGGTTTGCGGGACCCGGCGCAAACCCTCGGCCCATAGTGGCGGGGTGCGGGAACGCTCCATGCCCATCATACGGCACTTCGCCGCGCAACCGATGGAGCATCCCATGACCAAATCCCTGACCCTTTCCGCTCTGGCCGCGCTCTGCCTGGCCCCTGCGGCTGTTGGGGCGCAGACGACGACCGATCTTCTGGTCGAACGTCTGCGCTCCGACGGCTATACGTGGATCGAGATCAAGAACGGACCGAACCAGACGAAGGTCGAGGCGGTGCGGGGCACCGAGGAACTGGAGTTCGTCTACGACAACGTGACCGGCGCGATCCTGGAGGAAGAGCGCGGGCGCGCCGATGCGGAGGAAGTGGGGCGCCAGGGCCTGGAGGTCGGGCGCCGGGATCGCGACTTCGTGGACGTGGCGGAGGCGCGGCAGGCGCGCGACGACGATGATGACGGGGATCGCGGCCGGGGCCGCGGTCGCGATGATGATGACGACGACGACGACGACCGGGGCCGGGACCGAGATCGCGACGACGATCATGGGCGTGGCGATGATCGGGACGATGACGACGACCACGATGAAGACGACGATGATGAAGATGAAGATGACGATGATGAAGACGACGATGACGACGAGGATGATCGGGACGATTGATCGCGGGCGGGCGGGTTCGGCATGCGACGCTTGACCCGAGCGGCCTCGGCCCTCGCCCTTTGCCTCTGTTTGCCCACCGCCGTGGCGGCCGATGCGACTCAGGACATCATCGGGAGACTTCAGGCCGAAGGCTTCGAGCAGATCAGGATCAGTCGGACATTCCTGGGCCGGACGCGAATCGTCGCGTCCGGCCCCTCTGGCGAACGGGAGATCGTGCTCAACACGCGGAGCGGCGAAGTCCTCCGCGACTATTTCGATGAAGACGACGACGACCGCGGCGGCAGGGGAGGTCGTGACGACGATGACGACGATCGCCACAGCAGCGGCAGCGGCTCCGGCCGTGAAGACGACGATGATGACGACGACGATGACGATGACGACGACGATGACGATAACGACGATGACGATGACGATTGAGTTCGCCGCGCGACGGCGCGGCCTCCGCGTCTGATGAAGGGCCAGGCCGCCATCGCCGGTATCGTTGCCGTTCAGGCGGCCTGTGCGCTGATGGTGGTGTCGGATACGGTCGTCTCGGTCCTGGGTCTGCGCGCCACGCCGCTCGACTGGCAGCTGCGCGAACTTTTGGAGGTGGGAGCGGCGCTAGGCCTCGTCCTCGGCACGGTCATGGGGGTCGTCGCGCTCCGGCGTTCGGATGCGCGCCGCCGCAAGGTGGAGGACCAGTTGCGGATCGCGTCCGGTGCGTTCTCGGCCCTGATGGAGCAGCGCTTCGCCGAATGGGGGCTGACGCCTGCGGAGCGGGATGTCGCGCTGTTCTCGATCAAGGGTCTGACCCTATCCGATATGGCGGCCACGCGGGGCACGTCCGAAGGCACAATCAAGGCCCAGACCGCCGCCGTTTACCGTAAGGCGGGCGTGACAAGCCGCACACAGCTTGTCTGCCTGTTCATCGAGGACTTGATGGGCGAGCCGCTGGTGCCCCTACCAAAGAAGGCGGGCGACGCGGTGGAGGCGCACCGGGTCGAGACGCTCCCGCTGGACGGCGCCGGGGTACGCTGAGCGCTCAGCCGATGCGCGGGATGTGGGGCGCGGCGTCCGGTGGCAGCGTCCCGTCGGCGCGCGGATCGCGCACGACCTCTACCTCCTGGCGCACGGGGACGAAGCCGGAGCGCATGTAGAAAGGCAGCGCGACGGGGCTGTCGAAGGTGCAGGTGTGCACCGTCATCTCCGGCACGCCCCGCGCGAAGCCATGATGCAGCGCCGCCTGCATCATCCTGCGCCCCAGCCCCTGGCCTTGCAGCGCCGGAGCGAGGCCGAAAAAGGCCAGCTCGCAGGTGCCGGTTGTCCGAAAGTCGAGCTCCATCAGGCCCTCGGCGCGGCCATCGCGTTCCAGCACGCGGATCTCCACATCCGGGTCGTGGAGGATGGCGCGCAGTTCCGCCTCGGACATCCTCAGCCGTGAGAACCAGAGCCAGTCGACGGCGCCGACCCGGGTGAATAGGTCGCGATACCAAGCCGGGTCCGGCGCGGGCACGTGCCGCAGGTCGAGTTCCGGCGCCGGTGGCGCGGCGGGCGGGCGGTCCATGCGCAGATGGGTGACGATGGCGGCGACGCGGCCGGGCGGGATCGGGTGAAAGCCGTCGGTGAGCATGGGACGGGCATAGGCCGCGCCGCGCCCCGGCGCCAGCGGCCTCAGCGTAGGAAGGCCGCGATCGCTTCCGCCACAAGCTCGGGCGCCAGGAAGTGGTCGTCCCCCTCGATCCAGATGGCGCGCGCGTCCGGCATTTGCGCCGCCAGCGCGCGGCCATGATGGACGGGGATGATCTCGTCCTCGGTGCCGTGGAGGATCAGGATCGGCGCCGCAACCTCGGGGAGGATCGCGGCGGTGTCGAACCTGTGCCGGTTCAGGGCGTGGACCGGGACCCAGGGATAATGCTCCGCCGCGCGGTCGGCCACCGAGGTGTAGGGCGCGTCCAGCACCAGCGCCCGCCAGCCCGCGTCGCGCCTGGCCATCCGCGCGGCGACCCCCGTACCCAGCGATTCGCCATAGAGCACGGTGTCGGCGGGGGCGAGGCCCGTCGCCGCCGCATGGGCCAGAACTGCCTCGGCATCCGCATAGAGCCCCGCCTCGGAAGGCGCGCCCGAATTGCCCGCAAAGCCACGATAGGCGGCGATCAAGATGCCCCAGTCACGGGCGGCGAAGGCCTCCAGCTGCGACCATTGCGTGCCGGCATTTCCGTGGAACACGACGATCGTCGGCGCGCCGGGGCCCGGGGGCCGCGTCCAGGCGCGCAGCGGCACCTCACCCGGGATCACGATTTCCTCCAGGCCGGGGACGGCCGCGACCTGCGCGGCGCTGGGGCCGTCCCATCCGGGAAAGATGAAAGTTTCCTGAAACGCCCAGAGGCCCCCTACCGCCAGGAGATAGAGGCCGGCGCTCAGGGCCAGCAGACGGGAGATCAGGCGTCTCATCGCGTCAGGTAAAGGAGGTCGAACCGCGACTCGAGCAGCGGCGCGGGCAGCATTAGGCGCGCCCGGTCGGGCGACAAAAGCTCGAAGCGGCCGACATCGGCGGTGGTCTGGTTGGGCTCGACCGGGGTCTGGTCGAGCGGGGGCAGGCCCGCATAGTCGGTCGCGGGCGCGGTGCCGACATGGCCCACGCCGAGGAAGGTGCCATCCTCCAGGATTCGGCCCTTGAGCCGCTGGCTCCCCGTTTCCTTGATGAGGACCAGCCCGTCGGACCCGCGGCTGATGCGGCAGCGGAAATTCGGATAGACGGTCAGATCGGTGATCCCGCCCAGTTTCAGCGTCCGGCAGGCCCAAGCGCCCTCGGCTCCGACCAGGGGGCCTGCCGCGCCCGACAGCGTCTCCACCAGAACGGCGCGGTCGGCCGCCGTCCCGCGGGCAAGCGCTACATGCAGGGCCAAGCCCAGATGGTGATGGAACGCCTCCAGCCGGGCGGCGTCGGGCGGCCGAACCGTCTGTGCGTAGGCCGGGGCGGCCAGCATCAGGGCGAGGAGGAGAACGGATCGCATGGCCGGGCCGCCTCAGTCGACGCGGTATTGCTCCAGCACGGCGCGGGGCACGATGTCGAGCGCGCGGGCATGCGTGGAGGACAGATGGACCTGGGGGGCCACGCCCTCTTCGTGGGCCTGAAGGAAGCGCGCGGCGCAGAGGCACCAGCGGTCGCCGGGCTTGAGGCCCGGAAAGCGGAATTCGGGGCGCGGGGTGCTCAGATCGTTGCCGAGATACTTGGAATGGGCCAGGAACTCGGCTGTCATCACGGCGCAGACCGTGTGCTGGCCCGTATCCATCGGCCCTGTATTGCAGCAGCCATCGCGGAAAAAGCCGGTCACGGGGTCGGTCGAGCACGGCTCCAGCGGGTTGCCGTCGACGTTGAGGCTTTCGGTCATGCCGGGAAATGTCATGGGCAGGTCCTCCTGATCCAGAGGCTAGGGCTTTGCGGCCCGCGCGCCAGGCTGCGCGTCGGCGATGGCGCGGAACATCTCTATGCTGCCCGCCCGGACCCCCGGTTCGCGGAAGGCCCGATCGGCGGCGTTGACCGCGATCACCACGTCCCGCGCCCGGTCGATATAGAGCCATTGCCCGTAGACCCCGCGCCCCAGCACCTCGCCCGGGCGCGCGTCGGGGGGCAACCACCATTGATAGCCATAGCCCATCTCGCCCTCGGCGGTGTTGGCCGTGGCGGCGGTGCTCGCCTCGATCCAGTCTGCGGGTACGATCTGGCGGCCTTCCATGACGCCGCCTTGGGCGACCAGAAGGCCCAGGCGCGCATAGTCGCGGGTGCGCATGTTCAGCCCGCCCAGCACGAAGGCCACGCCCTCGCCGTCGGTCAAATAGGTGGCGGGGCCGATCCCTGCGGGGACCAGCACGCGCTCGGCCAGCAGGTCCGGGATGCGGCGGCCGGTGGCGCCCCGGATCGCCATGCCGAGCACATGGGTATCCATGGAGACATAGGCCCAGTCCCCGCCCGGCGTGCGGTTACGCTCGACCAGCTCGGCGGTGAAGTCGTCCAGCGCCCCGCCCAGAGCGATCACGCGGCCCATGCGGTTGATGTCGCTGTCGCGGTCGAAATAATCCTCGTCGAAGGCGACGCCCGACTCCATCTGAAGGATGTCCTGAAGGGAAGCGCCGTCATAGGCGGAGCCGGCCAGTTCCGGCGCGTGGAGGATGACCGGGTCGTCCAGTGCCAGCGTCTTGTCGGCAACCAAAGTGCCCGTCAGCAGGGAAAGCGCCGATTTGGCGACCGACCAGCTGACCCGCAGATCCTCGGCCTCGGTGCCCAGGTGATAGCTCTCATGGGTGATCGCGCCGTCGTCCAGGACGACGAGCCCGGTGACGGCGCGCGCCGCGATCCACTCTTCCGCGCCATCCGGCAGCGGCACGGGATCGGTGATCGGCAAGGGGCGCCCCTCGCCGGTGGGGAGCGGCACCCAGAGGAAGGCGCGGTCCATATGCGAGAAGTTCTCGACGATCTTCTCGGCGGCGAAGAGGCTGTTCACCGCCATCAGCCGCGCGATCTCCTCGCGCATGAGCGCGGCGGCGATCCCTGCGGTCAGCACCACGGCGACGAGGCCGATGCCCGCACGTTTGACCCATTTGCCCATCGAGTTCCCCTTTCCCCTACGGGATCACATCGACCCGGATCGGTCCAGTCGCGCATTGCGGTAAGCGCCAATGGACCCAGCGGCCATGGAAGTCGACACGCCCGGCCTCCTGGGTTGTCCCGCCCGGCCAGAGTCGCAGGGTCAGCGCCGCGCCTGGGCCGGTGCCGTCGGGCTCCATCCCGAACCAGGCCAGCGGCGTCGCGTCGGTGGCGGCCCTCCCCGCGCGTTGGATCGCATCCTCGGCGCGGGCGGCGGTGTCGGGTGGGAAATACTGCCAGGCGATGGTGTGGGCGATCAGGCGGCAGGTGCCGGGCGTGGGCGGCTCCGCGAGGCGCATCTCCAGCCAATCCGCGGCGTCGGCGCGGTCGACGGTCTGGGGCGGCAGGGCGAGGGCGGCATGCAGCCGCGCCATCCGGTCGGGCTGATCGGGCCAAGTATAGGCGCGCAGGCGAAGGGCATCGCGGATGGGATCGATCGGGGCCAGATCGACGCCCCGGCGGGCGGCGATGCGCGGCTCGGTGTCCGGGGGGAGGGGCCCCTCCCAATCCGGGGTCAGGGTCAGGGTGGCGGGATCGGGGCCGAAGCGCTGACCGCCGGCGACCAGGGCGAAGCGGTCCCAATGGAGGTTCAGCCCGGCCGAAGCGCCCAGTTCCAGCAGTTCCAGCGGCAGGCCGTAGCGCGCGGTCAGCCATTGGCCGGCGGCCCGCAGCACGGCGGCACGGCGCAGCTCGTTGGTTTGCGGCGGGCTGTCGAGCCAATGGCCGAGGGTCTCGGTTTCCGACCGGATCGTGTCCGACACAGCCGCCCAGAGCGCCGCATCGCTGACGTCCCGCGGGGGGTAGACGGCGGCAAGGCAGGGATGGCCGTGCAACAGAAGGGCGTGCAACCCGCCCGCAAGACGCAGCGGAAGGGACTGGCCGGCGGCGGAGACGTCGCCCTCCCAGGCGAAGAGCCGGGCGGCGACCGGGCCGTGATCCGGCGTCAGCCGATCCGCCAGGAGACGCATCAGGCGGGCCATGAAGGGCGAGCCCAGAGCGCCGCAGGCGTGGCCTTGTGTGCGGAACGCCTCCGTCAGCCTCACTTGAACCTGGCCGCCAGCCGTTGGAGCGGCGTGAGACTTGGTTCGGGATCCGGTGCTTGCTCGGCCTTCGGCGCGCTCTCCGAAGCGGCCTTTGTCGGCGATTTATCGGGTTTCGCCGTCGCGGAGGAGCGCGGCGGCGCCACCCGGAGCGAGATCGCGTTCATGAAGCCGCCGCCATCGCCCGCCGCCAGCTTGGGCGCGCCGTCGACGATCCCGCGCAGGAGATTGTCCAGCATCTCCCCTTCGGATTTCGCGAAATCGGACAGCACATAGCCCGACACCCGGTCCTTGTGGCCGGGATGGCCGATGCCCAGCCGCACGCGCGCATAGTCCGGCCCGATATGCTGGTGGATCGAGCGCAGCCCGTTATGCCCGGCATGGCCCCCGCCCTGCTTGAGGCGCACCTTGCCGGGGGCCAGATCCAACTCGTCGTGAAACACGGTCACATCGCCGGGCTCCAGCTTGTGGAAACGCATGGCCTCGCCCACGGACTGGCCCGAGAGGTTCATGAAGGTCGTGGGCTTGAGCAGCCAGACCTTCTCGGAGCCGAAGCGCGCCTCGGCGATCAGGCCCTGGAACTTGGACCGCCAGGGCGCGCCCTGATCCTCGGCGATGCGGTCCAGCGCCATGAAGCCGATATTGTGCCGGTTGCCCGCGTATTTCGCGCCCGGATTTCCCAGGCCGACCCAGAGTTGCATTGATGCCTCCTGCGGTTTCCCGTGGCTCTAGCCGATCCCGCCGTCGGGCGAAACGCCGCGCGACAGCACGAGGTGCTGGATCAGCACCACCGTCTTCGCATCCGAGATGCGCCCGTCGCGCACCATGTCCAGGGCCTGCGGCAGGGGGATGTGGAGCACCTCGATGTCCTCCCCTTCCTCCGCGGCGCCGCCGCCCGCCCCGGACGGGGCGTCGCGGGTATAGGCGCCGATGAAGCAGGCGATGTGTTCCGTCACCGAACCTGGCGACATGACCAGGTCGATCACATGGGTCAGGCCGCGCGCTTCGTAGCCCGTCTCTTCCATCAGTTCGGCGCGCATGCGCTCGGCCGGGGCGGCATTCTCCAGCAGGCCCGCGGGGGCCTCGATGGGGTAGGGGTCCTGTCCCGCGAGCTTCAGCGGCAGGCGAAACTGGCGCACCAGCAGCACGGTATCGGCCTCGGGGTCGTGGAGCAGGGCCGCGGCGCCGTGGCCGTGGTCGTAGACCTCGCGCACCTGCTCATCCCATGTTCCGTCGCGCCGGCGCAGGGCGAAGCGGTGGCGGGTAAGCGCCCCCCAAGCATCGGAGAGCGTCTCGGTCGAGATCGGGCGGAAGTCATCCATGCGCCGCAAGCTAGGCGGGCACGGGTTTGGGGTCGAGGGGGCCGCTCATCGAGCCTGTTCGGCTCTCTTCGCCTCAGTTCAGAACGCCCGGCCAATTCGCGTCGGCGCGCGAGATGTTGCCCGGGATGTCCCGCTCCCACCGGCGCTGGATGCGGCGCGAGTAGTTGAGGTAGAGCTTGCCGTCGACGATCTCCCACGCCTCGGGGACGGTCGAGGCGGTATAGCCCTCGGCGACGGCCCAGGCGCAATAACCGCCATATTGCGGGGCATAGGCCTCGGGGTCGGCGGCGAAATCGGCGCGGTTCGCCTCGGTCGAAAAGCGCCAGGTCGCGCCGTTCCAGTCATGGGTGATGGCGGCATCGCCCGCCACGGGGCGGCCCTCGGTGAAGTAGGCGACCGGGTCGGTGCCGTCGATGGCCACGCCGCCCTCGGCATAGACGGACTGGGCGGCGGCGACGCGGGGCAGCGCCACGGCGGCCAGAGCGGCGGCGGTGGCGATCAGGACGGCGCGGCGGGTGTGGATCATCGGACAATCTCCTGGTCGGCCTATGCGACCAGGGATGACACGCCGCCCCCTGTCCGGCCAGTGGCACGCACGGGGATGTCATTCGCCGCGAGGCGCTCGACCTGGGCCGCCGATGCGCCCCGGAGCCGTGGATTTGGATCGCTTCGGAACCTTTCAGACCGCTTTAGGCCCGCCTTAAGGACGTTTCGCAGGGCGAAGGTCATGCTGAAGGCGACACAGCACCCCTCATCCCAAGGAAACAAGCGATGGCCTATCTCAATACGAACGCAAGCGCAGCGACCCTCGGACGCCTCCTGGAGGCGGTGCGCAGCCTGGCTCCCGCCATCCTCCAAAGGATGCGCCCGCAGGAGTTGGATGGCCAGTCCCTCCTGGAGGCCCAGGCCCGCGCGGAGCAGGCCCGCGCCCGGGTCGACCGGCTGCTGCGCTAATCCGGAAAGCCCGTCCCGCGCAGCGCGTCGACCATGAGGGCGTTGTAATCCTCGCCGTGATGGGGCCGCGTCCGCAGGAAGGTATCGACCGTCATATCGGGCACCTTCCGCCGCAGGTGATCCGCCATGCGTTTGGCATCGGCCTTGCGGCCGACCGACCAATAGGCGCCGATCAGCATCAGTTGGTTGGATGCGAATTCGGGATATTCGGTCACCGCCTGTTCCAGGTGGCGGATGGCCGTTTCCGTCTCGCCCATTTGCAGATGCGCGTTGCCGATCCCGCCATTGATGACGCCGATATGGGGGTGCAGCGGGCTGAGCCGCTTCGCCCGCTCCAGATGGGTGATCGCGGGGCGGCAGTCGTTGATATAGGTATGGACCCAGCCCAGCAGCATCTGCACCGTGCCGGAATTGGGGTTCAGCCGCTCGGCGCGCTCCAGCGCGGTCAGCCCTTCCCGGTAGGCGTGCTTGAGATAGGCGATGTAATGGCCCGCATAGGCGAGGGCGAGCGCGTCATCAGTGTCGCTATCCAGCACGCGGCGCGCATGGGGCTCCGCCGCGCCGGCCTTCTCGAAGCTCCACCATCGCGTGGCGAAAGCGCTGGTGTGGGAATAGGCATAGAGCGCATGGGCCTGAATGAAGTCCGGGTCGAGGGCCAGCGCCTTGTCCAGCAGCGCCAGCCCCTCGTCCAGAAGCTCCGGCGCGTGCAGCTTCAGCAGGAGCGGCGTGGCGCGCAGGCACAGGTCGTAGGCGGCGAGATTCTCGGTCGGCTGGGCCTGGGCACGCGCCACTTCGGCCCATTGCAGCTTGGGCTCCAGCGCGCCCGCGACGGATTGGGCGACCTCGTCTTGCAGATCGAAGATATCCGCGTCGGTGCCGTCGAAGCGCTCCTGCCAGAGGGTGTGCCCGCTTTCCGCCTCAACCAGCTGGGTGAAGATCCGGATGCGGTTGCCCGCTGTCTGGATCGAGCCTTCGAGCACATAGCGCACGCCCAGTTCCTGCCCGACCTCGGCAAGGTCCACGCTGCGGCCCTTGTAAGTGAAGGTCGAGGTAGAGGAGATGACGAAAAAGCCCGACACCCGGCTCAGCGCCGAGATCACTTCTGTCACGATGCCATCGACGAGATAGTCCTGCTCTGCCGAGCCGGTGAGATTGGTGAAGGGCAGCACGGCAAGCGACGGGATGCTGGGCAGGCTGGGCTGGTCCGGCTGGGCTTGCGGCGGGGCCGAGGTCGCCGCGCGGATCAGTCGGTAGCCGATGCCCGGCACCGTCTTGATCCGCTCCTTGCCGAGCGCCTTGCGCAGTGCCGCGATCTGGACCGAGAGGTTGCCTTCCTCGACGATCAGGTCGGACCACACATGGCTGAGCAACTCCGCCTTGGAGACGACGCGGTCGGAATGGGCGAAGAGATAGGCGAGCACGTCGAAGGCGCGCGCGCCGAGGGCGATTTCCCGCCCGTCGAGCTTCGCCAGACGCTGGGGTTCGGATATCTCCAGAGCCATGGTTCCCCTTCCGATCGCGCAGCCAAGTCTCAGCGATGCACGGCGCTTCGGACGCTGTCAAATGGGGCGGATGAGGCGCGTCGCGCGAGTCCCCGGCGCGTCGTCGCGCGTCAGCCCGGCAGGGTCTTCTTCCCATGCCCCAGAGGAGACGGGGGATGTGTCCGATCTGATCGTGAACGCCGATCGCCGCCGCGAAAACCAATCAGAGCAGCAACCCGACTCCGTCCCGGATCCGGATCGCATCGTCCGTGGCCGAACGCTATCCCTTGACGGCGCCCGGGACGATGACGGCGGCCATGATGACCTTCGCAAACCGGCAGAGGGTCAAAGAGGGGGGCGACCGATCATTTCTGTTCGAGATCCTTCTGAGAACCTCGTGACGGCCTCATCGAGCGCCCTCCGCTCCCTTCTTCCCTGCATAAATATCCCGGGGGTCCGGGGGCTGGCCCCCGGCTCTGCCCTCTCCGCAGGCGGACCGGGGGAGAACATCATCCATCGTCACCCCTTCGTCCACCGCGGCCACGGGCTCACCCGTCCATCGCCTCAAGCTGGTCGATGAACCCCTCGATCATGCTCAGCCCCTTGTCCCAGAAGGCCGGATCGGAGGCGTCCAGGCCGAAGGGGGCGAGCAGCTCCTTGTGGTGCTTGGAGCCGCCCGCGCGGAGCATCTCGAAATACTTTTCCTGGAAGCCCTCGGGCGCGTCCTCGTAGGCGGCATAGAGCGCGTTCACCAGCCCGTCGCCGAAGGCATAGGCGTAGACGTAGAAGGGCGAGTGGACGAAATGGGGGATATAGGCCCAGAAGTGCTCGTAGCCGGGCATGAACTCGAAGACGGGCCCGAGGCTTTCAGCCTGAACGGACATCCACAGCGCGTCGATATCCTCCGGCGTCAGCTCCCCCTCGCGGCGGGCGGCGTGGAGCTTGCACTCGAAATCGTAGAACGCGATCTGGCGGACGACCGTGTTGATCATGTCCTCGACCTTGCCGGCCAGCATCACCTTGCGCTGGGCGTCGTCCTTCGCGCCGTCCAGCATGGCGCGGAAGGTCAGCATCTCGCCGAAGACCGACGCGGTCTCGGCCAGGGTCAGCGGCGTGGAGGCCAGCATCTCGCCCTGGGCCGCCGCCAGCACCTGGTGGACGCCGTGGCCCAACTCATGGGCAAGGGTCATCACGTCGCGCGGTTTGCCGAGGTAGTTCAGCATCACGTAGGGGTGCACCGTCGTGACGGTGGGATGGGCGAAGGCGCCGGGGGCCTTGCCCGGCTTGACACCTGCATCGATCCAGCCCTTGTCGAAGAACGGCTCCGCGATCTCGGCCATCTTCGGGTCGAACCCGGCATAGGCGTCCATCACCGTCTTGCGCGCCTCGTCCCAATTGACGATCCGCGTCTCCTCCATCGGCAGCGGCGCGTTGCGGTCCCAGACCTGGAGCGTGTCCAGTCCCAGCCACTTGGCTTTCAGCTTGTAGTAGCGGTGGCTGAGCCGCGGATAGGCGGCGACCACGGCGTTGCGCAGGGCCTCGACCACCTCCGGCTCGACATGGTTGGCGATGTGGCGGCTGGCCTGGGGCGACGGCAGGCCGCGCCAGCGATCGTCGATCTCCTTCTCCTTGGCGAGCGTGTTGTGGACGCGGGCGAAGGTGCGGACGTTCTTGCCGAAGACCTCGGCCAGGGCGCGCGCGCCCGCTTCGCGCTTCGAACGGTCGGAATCGGTCAGCAGGTTCAGCGTCGACTCGATGCCCAGCGCCTCGCCGTCAACGTCGAAGGTCAGGCCCGCGATGGTCTCGTCGAACAGCTTGTTCCAGGCCGAGGCGCCGACGACCGAGGTGTCGTGGAGGTATTTCTCCAGCTCGTCCGACAGCTGATACGGCTTCATCGCACGCAGCCGGTCCAGCGCGGGGCGGTAACGGGCGAGGTCCGCATTCGCGGCCATCAGCGCCTCGTAGCGGTCGTCCTCGATCCGGTTGAACTCCAGCCCGAAGAAGACGAGCGGCGTGGAGATCGTCGTGATCTTGTCCTGCATGTCGGACAGGAACTTGGCGCGGGAGGCGTTGGTCGTCTCCTGGTAGTACCGCAGGCCCGCGAAGGACATGATCCGGCCCGCGACCTCGTCGATCTTTTCGTGGCGCTGGATCACGCGGAGCATCTCGGCTGCATCCAGCGTCGCCAGCTTGCCCTCGTAATCGGCGGCATAGCTGGCCGCCTCCTCCTGCAGCCAGGCCAGGTCGCGCTTGAGTTCGGGCGCGTCCTCGCCGGTATAGAGGTCGTCGAGGTTCCAGTCGGGCAGGTCGCCGAGCCCTTTGTCGGAGGGCTCTCCGCCCGGGGTGGCGTTGGCGTCGCGGAGAAGGGTCATGGAGTGGGCCTCGTGGTGTGTGTCGCGTCCTAGGTAGGGGCGACGGGCGCGAGGGGCAAACGGGTCGGGGGCCTCGGAGTCCAGGTCTGGCGTCAGCCTGATGCGGGTCTGATATGGATCATACCGAAATTCCGCACCATTGGGCACCTCAGTCGGCAGTTCAGTGCGCGGCATAGCGGAGGGGAGTGGACCTCGCCCAGCCCAAGGAGGCCGGGCGTTGGCCCCTGTGCCGGACGTCCCGGTCCATCCGCAGGCTGCATCCGGGAGGGGCGGCGTCAGGCCGGGACGCTTCCGGTGCCGCCGCGCGCGGACTCAGGTCCGGCGGCGGAAAAGGGCAAGCCCGCCAAGCGCGGCGAGAAGGAGAGGAAGCGCTGCGGGTGTCGGCACCGGAGTCGGCGCGACGATGAAGGTGACGTCGTCTTCAGGCGCCAGGACGCCGATGCGGTTAAGACTAGACCCACCGTTCGTGTAGGTCCCGTAGTTGAAGGACGTGATATCGAGAGCGATGGTCCCGGAACCCGAGAAGGTGACGGTCTGACCTGACGAATAAACCAGCTCCGACCCCACGCGGAGGCCAAGATCGTCCGAACCACTCAAAGTGCCGGCATCCGAGTCGAGAAAGAGTTGCGTCAGCGTCCGCGTTTCGGCCCCGATCGTGAGTGTCGGCGTCCCGGTCAGCGTGTAGATCACATCCTGAATGGTGGTGTCCGAGAGGAACGGGATCGAATCGCTTCGAAAGGGCTGAAACGCGTCGGTCTCGCTCCAACCAAGCGCGCCTGTCGCCCTGACGCTGCCATTGCCCTGAGTCTGCGTCGATCCCGAGAAGGTCAGTGTCGTGGACCCGCCACCCTCGACCCCGCCGATATTGATGACGACCGCCGATGCCGCAGGACCGGCGAGGGACACGGCAAGAGCCGCAATTGGAAGGAAGGCGCGCATTGGAAACTCCGGAACTCGAACTTGGTGGGCAGACAGGCACAAGTGCTCGAAGGTAGCAAGGCTTATGAAGATCATGGCGGTATCAGGACCGGGCAGTGACGATCACGCGATCCCCAAATGCGCGCGTCTCAGCCGCTCGCATCCAACGACACCGCCCCCGCCGCACTCTCCATCCCGTCTGCCCGGTCGAAGCGCAGGTAGGCGAGGGCGCGGTCGCCCGAGATCGTGTGGATGGTCCCCGCAGGGCGGCCTCCGGAGGTGATCTCGCCCGGAACCACCGCGCCTGTCACGCGGGCGAGGCCCTTTCGGAGCTCGGTCTTGTGCTTCATGCGGGCGGTGACCTCTTGGCCGACATAGCAGCCCTTCTTGAAGTCGACGCCGCCGAGGCGCTCGAAGCCCATCTCCAGGATGTAGCTCTCGTTCGGGATGAGCTCGATGCCGGTCTCTGGGACGAGGTGCTCGACCCGGACCGCGTCCCAGTCGGTCTCGTCCGAGGCCGCGCCATCGTAGTGGCGCCAGCCCATGCCGGGGCGCGGGTCGCTCATCGCGCCTGTCGGCGCCTCTTCGCCAGTTCCCCTCGCCACGGGGCGGTCGGTGGGCTCGATGGCCACATCGGCGCGGAGTTTGTACATCGAGAGCCGCTTGACGAGGCCCGGGGCGAGGTCGCTGGCCACGTCGAGGAAGATCGCGTCATCTTCACGAAACGTCAGGAAATCGGCGAGATACTTCCCCTGCGGACTGAGCAGGGCGGCATAGCCGAGCCCCGTTTCGGGAACGTCCCGGGTCAGCAGGCCGTGGAGAAACTTCGTCCGGTCGGCGCCGGACACGCGGAGGAGGGTGCGGGTCATGCCCCCAGACATAAGGATCCGTGAACGCGGGCCAAGGGCCGATTGACCCCCGCCGGGCGGGGGGCTAGCTCCCTTCCATAGCGTGCAGGAGGGACGACGATGCGCGACGAGATTGCGAGCCGGGTCAGCTTGGCCAAGGGACCCCATGCGCTCTCCATCCCCGGTCCCTCCATGGCGCCGGAGCGGGTGTTGCGGGCCATGCATCGGCCCAGCCCAAATATCTATCAGGGTCCGTTGATCGAGATGACGCATTCCCTGTTTCCCGACCTCAAGCGCGTCGCCCGGACCGAGCATCACGCGACGATCTACATCGGCAACGGCCATGCCGCCTGGGAGGCCTGCCTGGCCAACACCCATTCCCGCGGCGATCTGGTGCTGATCCCCAAGACCGGCTCCTTCGCCGATGGCTGGGCGACGATGGCCGAGGGGCTGGGGCTGCGGACCGAGATCATGGATTTCGGCAATCGCGGGCCGATCGATCCGGCGGCCGTGGGCGAGCGGCTGCGCGCCGATAAGGGGCACGAGATCCGCTCGGTGCTGATGGTGCATGTGGACACCTCGTCCTCGGTACGCTCGGACGCGGCCGCCCTGCGGCGGGAGTTGGATGCGGCTGGGCACCCTGCGCTGCTCCAGGCGGATTGCATCGCCTCCATGGGCTGCGACCGGTTCGAGATGGACGAATGGGGCGTCGATGTCGCCGTCACCGGCTGCCAGAAGGGGCTGATGACCCCGCCGGGGCTGGCCTTCGTCTTCTACAACGACAAGGCCGACCGCGCGCGGGAGCGGGCGGATTGCGTGACCGGCTATTGGGATTGGCGTCCGCGCACCAACCCGGAGGTCTATTTCCGCTATTTCAACGGCACCGCCCCGACCCATCACCTCTACGGCCTGCGCGAGGCGTTGGACATGATCCACGAAGAGGGGATGGAGGCTGTCTGGGCACGTCACGCGGCCCTCGCCCGCGCCGTCTGGGCTGCGTTGGAGGCGTGGGAGCGGGACGGCCCGCTGGAGATGAACGTCCGCGACGCGGCTCATCGCAGCCACGCCGTCACCTCCGTCCGCCTGCCCGAGCGCGGGACGGAGCTGCGCACTTGGTGCGAAGAGCAGTTCGGCCTGACCCTGGGGATCGGGGTCGGGATGGCGCCGATGGGCTCGCCGGAATGGGATGGTTTCTTCCGGATCGGACATATGGGCCATGTCAACGGCCATGTCGTGATGGGCACATTGGGCGGGATCGAAGCGGGGCTGGACGCGCTAGGCGTGCCCCATGGCCCCGGTGGGCTGTCGGCCGCCGCGAAGGCGCTGGCCCAAGCCTGAGCTCATCGCGCCTGCCGGCGCTCTTCGCCCGTTGGTGGGGCGGGGGAAGGACAGGCGGGCCGTAAGGGGAGCCGGTCCGCCTGCCGACCGGCTAGCGGGATCGGAGCGGCACTCGCAGAGGGGATGCGGGAGCGCGGATCCTCCGTCGTTGTCGGTCGGGGGCTCGGCTTCAGACGCGCCGGGATCGTTGAAGAGACCCCTTCGTGCCAACCGTCTCGCCCCGTGTCAGCCTATCCGGGTCTGTTCTGCGGTGGACGGGACCGGACAGGCTCGGCGACCTCCCGCCGCGGCGTCCGGGACCGGGGCTCAGGGGCGATCTTCGCGCGCGCGGGCTCGGGCGATGGCCGCGGCGACGCGGGCATCCCAATCCGCTTCGGCGCGGGCGCGGGCGACGGACCAGCGGGTGATGGCCCAATGCAGGCCGGCGCAGGTGAGGAGCGCGATCAGATAACCCCAGAGCCCCCAGATCAGAACGAGCCCGACGACGAGGATCATGTAGGCCGTCCACAGGAACGCCTCGGTGTAGTCCTCGACCTTTCCGGGGTGGTCGTCGCGCATGGGCGCCCTCCGCAGGTTAGCTCGCCCGGAGGGTAGGGCGGTGCGCGAAGGCAGGCAACGCGCATGAGCCGCGGCTGGGCGGGAATGCGCCCGCCCCGGAGTCACATCCGCGTGTGTGGCGGGCCGTCAGGCCGGGGTCGCGGCATCGACGAGCGCGAGCGGCAGGGCCGCGGCCAGCGCCTCCATATCCGCCGGGGTGCCGCAACTGATCCGGACGCAGCGGTCCAGTGGAGCGACGCCCGGCATCCGCACGAAGATACCCCGCTCGATCAGGCGCTCCAGGACCCGCCGGGCAAAGGCGCCGTCCCGCCCGCAATCGAGCGTCACGAAATTCGTCGCCGATGGGATCGGCGTGAGCCCGTTGGCCCGGCCAATCGCGGCGATGGCGTCCCGCGACTGCGCCACCTGCGCCAGGACATGGCTGTGCCACGCGGTATCGGCCAAGGCTGCCCGGGCGCCCGCTTGTGCCACGCGGCCCAGGCCGAAATGGTTGCGAACCCGGTCGAAGGCGCCGATCAGATCGGCATGGCCCAGCGCATAGCCCACGCGCAGCCCCGCCAGCCCGTGCGCCTTGGAGAAGGTCCGCATTCGGATCAGCCGCCCGTCGCTCGTGTCGAGGGGGGGCACCGCCTCGGGCGGGGCGAGATCGGCATAGGCTTCGTCGAGGCAGAGCAGGCATCCCTCGGGCAGGGCGTCGAGCATTCGCGCGATGGCGTCGACGGGCAGCCAGGTGCCCATCGGGTTGTCCGGGTTGGCGAGGTAGACGAGCTTGGCCCCCATCTCCCGCGCCTTGGCGGCGAGCGCCTCCGGGTCTTCATGATCGTCGCGATAGGGCACCGTATGGATCGTGCCGCCATAGCCGGTCACGTGATAGCCGAAGGTGGGATAAGCGCCCGCCGAGGTGACCACGGCGTCTCCCGGCCCGACCAGCAGGCGCACAAGATAGCCCAGCAGGCCGTCGATCCCTTCGCCGCAGACCACCTCCTCGGGGCGGACGCCGTGATGGGCAGCCAGATCGTGGCGCAGGTCGAAATATTCGGGGTCGCCATATTTCCAGACATCGCGGGCAGCGGCCTCCATCGCGGCCACGGCTCGGGGGGACGGGCCGAAGGGGCTCTCGTTCGCGCCCAGCCGCGCGGTGAAGGGGGCGCCGCGGGCGCGTTCCTGCGCTTCGGGGCCAACGAAGGGGACGGAGGCGGGCAGGCTGGCGGCCAGGTCGGTGAGGCGATGGGTCATGGTTTGACGGCGTAGCGCGACGGCGCGGGTTGATCCAGAGGCGCGCGCGCGCGAAGAGGGGCCGGAGAGGTCCGCTCGCGACCCCCCGACCGGCGCCCCTGCGTTTTCTGCGGGACCGGGGGCCAGCCCCCGGACCCCCGGGATATTTGAACAGGGAAGAAGGGAGGGATGTCGATCCGAGCCGACGTTCGGACGGACGCGTCGGAGGAGGCACGCGATGTTGAGATTGCACGGGGAGGTCAAGAGCCGCGCGCTGCGCCCGCTCTGGCTGTTGGAGGAACTCGGCATACCCTTCGAATGGGTTCCGACGGCGCCCCGGTCCGAGGGGGCGCGGGCCGTGTCCCCCCTGGGCAAGATCCCGGTTCTGGTGACGGAGGAGGGGCCGGTCTTCGATTCGGTCGCGCAGATGACCTTTCTCGCCGACCGGGCGGGGCGGTTCACCCATCCCGCGGGCAGCTATCTGCGCGCCCGCCAGGACGCGCTGACCAACACCATCAACGAGACCTTCGACGCGGTGCTCTGGGCCTATGCCAAGCACAGCTTCGTCCTGCCGGAAGAGCACCGGGTGCCCGCCGTGAAGGACTCGCTGCGCTGGCAATTCGGTCGCTATGCGGAGGTGATGGCCGATTTGATCGAGGGGCCCTTCCTGATGGGCGCGGAGCCGCTGGTGCCGGATTTCCTGCTCGCCCATTGCTGCGGCTGGGCCGAGGGGCTGCGGTTCGACCTGCCTGAGGGATTGCGGACGCATATGACGGCAATGCGCGCGCGCCCGGCCTTCCAAAGGGCCATCGCCCATGGCTGAGGCGGTGCTGCGGGAACAGATGTGCCTGCTGGCGCGCTCGCTCTATGAGCGCGGGCTGACCCATGGGTCGACCGGCAACATCTCTGCCCGGACCGAGGATGGCGGTCTGCTGGTTTCGCCCACGGGGACCAGCTTTGGCCGGCTCGATCCGGGGCGGTTGTCGCGGTTCGACGCGGACGGGCGGCATATCGGGGGCGACAAGCCGACCAAGGAGATGCCGCTGCATGCGGCCTTCTACGACACGCGCAATTGCGGGGCGGTGGTGCATCTGCATTCCTGCCACTCCGTCGCGCTCTCGATGCTGCGGGAGCCGGGGGAGACGTTCCTGCCGCCGCTGACGCCCTACGCGGTGATGCAATTGGGGCAGGTGGAGTTGCTGCCCTATTTCATGCCGGGCGACCCGGCGATGGGCGCGGCGGTGCGCGGTCTGGCGGGCAAGCGCTCGGCGGTGATGTTGGCCAATCACGGGCCGGTCGTGGCGGGCAAGGATGTGGAAGCCGCTTGCAACGCCATCGAGGAGTTGGAGGCAACGGCCAAGCTGGTGCTGCTGACCCGCGGGATGGGGCCGCGGGCCCTGACCGACGGTCAGGTGGCGGGTCTGGTAACCAAGTTCGATCTGGAGTGGGACGCATGAAATTCTCCGCCAATCTCGGGTTTCTTTGGGCCGACCGACCCTTGCCGGATGCGATCCGCGCGGCCAAGGCGGCGGGTTTCGACGCGGTCGAGTTGCATTGGCCCTATGAGACGGACGCGGCCGAGGTGAAGGCCGCGCTGGACGAGACCGGGCTGCCTTGCCTGGGGCTCAACACCCGCAGGGGCGAGACAAACGGTCTGTGCGCCTTGCCCGGCAAGGAGGCGGAGGCCTGGGCGGCGATCGACGAGGCGATCGTCTATGCGCGCGCCATCGGGGCCGGGGCGGTCCATGCCATGGCGGGCTTCGCCCAGGGGATGGCGGCCGAGGCGACGTTTTGCGATGCGCTGCGCTATGCCTGCGACGCCGCGCCCGACCTGATGATCCTGATCGAGCCGCTCAACCGCTACGACGCGCCGGGCTACTTCCTGACGACGACCGGGCAGGCGCTGAAGCTGATCGATGCGGTCAAGAAGCCGAACCTCAAGCTGATGTTCGACTGCTACCATGTGCAGATCATGGAGGGCGACCTGACCCGCCGGTTTGAGTCGCTGCGACACGCGGTCGGGCATGTGCAATTCGCCGGCGTGCCCGCGCGGGGGCGGCCGGACGAGGGAGAGATCGCGTTCGATCGCCTGCTGCCCGCGCTCGGCTGGGATGGGCCGCTGGGGGCGGAGTACAAGCCGGGCGGTGACACGGATGCGACCTTGGGCTGGCTCGACGGGTATCGGGCGCTCTGACCTAGCCATTCGTGCCTGCGAGGGCGAGCGGGATATGAGTATTTGCGAACCCGTGATGGGGGAGGCGCGCTGTCCGAAGGGGCGCGTTAACCCTAATCGGTGGTTACCCTGTTGGCTGCCCATGCGGCAGCGGCCCGGCCCGCATGGCGGCCCGTGGCGAGGCAGGCGGTGATCAGCCAGCCGCCGGTGGGCGCCTCCCAGTCGAGCATTTCGCCCACAGCGAAGGTGCCGGGGCGGGAGGTCAGCATCAGGCTTGGGTCGAGCGCGTCCCAGCGGAGACCGCCCGCCGTCGAAATCGCCTCGTCGAGCGGGCGGAGACCGGCATGGGGGACGGGCAGGCGCTTGATCAGGGGGGCGAGGTCCTTTGGCAGGGGGCGGGCGAATTCCTGGAGCAGGGCGATCTGGGCGGGGCCCAGGCCCAGGGCGCGGCGGAGACGGTCCTTGACGCTGCGCTTGGCCAGCGGGGCCAGGCGGTCACGGATGGTCGCCTCGGTCAGGTCGGGCTTGAGGTCCAGGGCGAGGGGGGCGCCCGCGCGCAGGGCGGGTGTATGGGGGTAGAGGCCGCCGCCCTCCAGGCCCTTGGCGGAGAGGACGATCTCGCCGCGATAGGTCGTGCCGCCGACGATCAGGCCGACATTCTTCAGGGCGGCTCCGAAATGTCTGCGCATGTGGGGCGACCAGTCGATCCGCAGCCCGACATTGGACGGGGCGAAGGGCGCGACGAGGGGGGCGAGGTCCGGCAGGTCGGCCCAGGCTCCGTCCGAGCCCAGCCGCCGCCAGGACGCGCCGCCCAGCGCCAGCACGGTCGCTTCGGGGTGGATGCGGGTGCCGTCGGCGAAGGTCAGCGCGGGGCCGTCCCAGCCGGTCCACCGAGCGCGGCGGTGAAGCGTGACGCCTACCGCGTCCAGCCGAGCCAGCCAGGCGCGGAGCAGGGGCGAGGCCTTCATCGCATGGGGGAAGACGCGGCCGGTCGAGCCTTCGAATGTCGTCTGGCCGAGCCCCGCCATCCAGGCGCGCACCTCCGCCGGGCCGAAGGTCTCGACCATCCGGGCCAGCGACGGGCAGTTGTAGCGCGCGGCGAAATCGGGCGCCGTGTGGGTGACGTTCAGGCCTGACTTGCCCGCCATCAGCAGCTTGCGCGCGGGGCTTGGCATGTGGTCGTAAATCGTCACCACAGCGCCCGCGGCGGCCGCGGCCTCCGCCGCCATCAGGCCGGCGGGGCCGGCGCCGATCACGGCGACGCTTGGCTTCAGGGTCTCGCGCTCCATTCTTCGGGGCATGTCAGACGCCGACGCTCCCGACCAGCCCCTCTGCGCGCTCTGCGAGCGCCCTATCCTGCCGGGCACGCCGCAGAGCCTGCACCATCTCGTGCCGAAGCTGCGCGGAGGGAAGGGCGGGCCGACGGTGTTGCTGCATCAGATCTGCCATAACGAGATCCATGCCAGCGCTTCGGAGGCGGAATTGGCGCGGCTCTGGAACACGCCCGAAGCGCTGCGCCGCCATCCCCGGTTGGAGAGATTCATCGAATGGGTCCGCAAGCGGCCCGCCGACTTTCATTCCAAGACGCCCGGGGCGCGGCGCGGGGGCAAGCGGCGGGCGCGATGACCCTGCCGTTCGGTGCGGACCCGACGGGCGGAGGGGGCTCTGCCCCCGCTTCGCCCCCCCCCGGGGATATTTGAGCAGGGAAGAAGGGGGCGGCGTCAGCTGCCGGATGCTTTCGCGAAGGGGGCGTCGGAGCCCCAGACCTGACGAACGCGCGCGTCCCTGCCGCAGCCCTGGCGGTAGCGCTTATAGGCGTCTGCCTTGGTGACGAAGAGACCTACGGAGGTCACGCCCAGCCGGTCGTCGGACTTGTAGTAATCCTGGTGATAGTCGCCAACGGGATAGAACCGGCTTGCGTCACGGATCGGCGTCACGATCTCGCGGCCGAGCTCGGCTTCGGCGGCGGCCACGGCGGCCTCGGCGGCGGCGCGTTGCTCGGGCGTCTCGACCCAGATCGCGGCCGTGTATTCCAGGCCCCGGTCGCAGAACTGCCCGCCCGCATCGAACGGATCGATGGAGCGCAGGAAGAGGTCGTAGATCTGCCGGTAGGAGATCACCTCGTCGTCGAAGGGGATGCGCACCGCCTCGATGTGATCGCCGGAGCGGCGATAGACGGGATCGGGCGTCGTGCCGCCGGTGAAGCCCGAGACGACATCGCCCACGCCCCGGACGGACTCGAAATCGGCCTCGACGCACCAGAAGCAGCCTCCCGCCACATAGGCGGTCTGGATGTCGGCGGCGGCGGGGAGCGGGGCCAGGGCGAGGCTGGCGAGGATGAGATGTTTCATGGGGCCTCCTTTGAGCCGTCAACGCGGGGCCGGCCAATGACGTTTCATCGCGACCGGGTGACCGCGCCGGGCGATGGCATCGCCCGCTCGCTCAAAACCGTCGCGGGACGCTCCCTTTCTCTATTTCATCGTCCGGCGCTGAAGCCAGCGGAAGACGAAGGGCGCGCAGGTGATGACCAGCACGATGCGGGTGACGTGATGCAGGATGACATAGGCCACGTCGGCCCCCGCGACGATGGCCATCAGCGCCATCTCGGCCTGCCCGCCGGGCGAGAAGGCCAGGATGGCGTCGATCTGGGGTGCGAGGCCCAAGAGGACCACGCTTTCGGCGAAGAGGGCGGCGATGGCCGTGAGGATGACGGCATGGCCCAGCCCCGCCGTGAGGAAGCGGCGGACTTCGGTGAGGGTGATGCCGGAATATTTCACGCCCACCACCATGCCGATGAAGAACTGCGCGGCCTGGATGGCCTCGGCCGGGGGGCGCTGGGTGACGAGCCCGGAGAGCGACAGGACGGCGGTCAGCAGCATCGGGCCCAGGATGGACGCGCCGAAGAGGCCCACGCGCGCGGCGATCTTCCAGCCGAGGATGCCCGCGATGGCGAGGATCGCAAGCTCGCTGGGCGGGAAGCTGGCGGCAGGGGCCCCGGGGGTCTGGGTCAGGTCGATGGACCAGATCAGCGTCAGGAGGGCCGGGACGATGACCACGATCAACAGCACGCGCGTGGCGTGGAGCAGCGACAGCGCGCGGGGGTCGCCCCCCGCCTCCTCGCCGAAAAGGAGCATGTCCTGGAGGCCGCCGGGCATGGCCGCGTAGAACGCCGTGGCCCGGTCGAAGCCGCAAAGCCTGCGCAGATAGGGATAGCCCGCAAGGCCGGAGGCCAAGAGGAAGAGCGGCGCGAGCAGGAGGCTGAGCGCCATGGAGGGCAGCTGGCCCACCAGGGCGGGGGTGATCGAAGCGCCGACGGCCACGCCCAGGATCGTGCGCATCAGGTCCGTCAGCGGCGTGTAGGCGGCGAGCCGCATGCCCGCGAGCGCAGCCATCAGGCAGGCGAGCAGCGGGCCCAGCAAGAAAGGCAGCGGCAGGGAGAGCGCGCGGAAGACGAGCACGCCCAGCACGCAGATCACGAAGGTGATCAGCAGCCGACGGAGGCTCACGATGCGGAGGCCCTCTGCGCGGTTGACGACCGTTCCGACCTCATGCCGCTCGCGCGGCGGTCGTGGCCCTCATGCCCTCCGCGTGCGGCGTCCCGCCGTCAGGCCCAGAAGGCCCAAGGCCCCGAGCAGGCAGGCGATGCCGGCCGGGAGCGGTATGGTGGCCGTGGCGAAGCGGATGTTGTCGACGTCGAACTGCTCGTTCTGGGAGCTGAACACGAGGCTCTGGATCGGGGCGGTGTCGGTCACGCCGATGAAGCTCGGGTTGCTGCCGGAGAAGAAGAGCGGCGTGCCGTTCACGGTAATCGTGATCCCGTTCGCGTCGAGCGATCCGATATCCATGCCGATCCCGAAGACGGGACCGACGTCGAAATCGTCCCAGGTCATCGTCGTGCCCTGGTTCGCGCTCAAATAGACTTCGAGGGCCTTCGTCGGAAGCGTGTCGTCCAGCTCGATCTCATGGACAACCGAAGATGCCGCCAGGGTGGAGGTGAACAGTCCGAGATCGACCGACAGCCCCGGGATATTGCCGACGGTCGCCGCCTCGAGGTCCTCGACGCTCGTCGCGCGGGACGAATTGGCGGACGTCCAGGCCGCGAGATCGGTGAAGGCGACCGGGACGGCCGAAGCCATGGATCCCGCGAGGACCAAGGCGGCGGCGGTGGCTGCAAAGATCGTGACGTTCATTCCAGGTTCCAGTCTCGCTAGGCACATGTCACTACGCGACAGCAGACAAAAGGCCGGCTGTCGCCCCAGCCTAGTGCGAAATGCACCGATCTTGCTAGGCGCCATGATCGTTAGATCGCCGGCTTGGTCAACCCCCGGCCACGCGCTTGTTGCGGTTCGCCACCAGCTTCAGCCGCAGCGCGTTCAGGTGGATGAAGCCCTTGGCGTCGGCCTGATCGTAGGCGC
Organism: Jannaschia seohaensis; assembly: GCF_900116765.1. GTDB lineage: Bacteria > Pseudomonadota > Alphaproteobacteria > Rhodobacterales > Rhodobacteraceae > Jannaschia > Jannaschia seohaensis. The sequence continues at coordinate 126,959 of NZ_UETC01000009.1, forward strand.
CGGCATCCTCTTCGAAGGTCACATGCGCCTCGGAATAGAGGCTGTGATCGGACCAGCGCGCGACCGTGCGGGCCGAGCCCTTGTAGAGCTTCAACCGGACCGTGCCCGTGACATGCTCCTGGCTCTTGTCGATCAGTGCCTGGAGCATCTCGCGCTCGGGCGAGAACCAGAAGCCGTTGTAGATCAGTTCCGCGTAGCGCGGCATGATCGAGTCCTTGAGGTGCCCAGCCCCCGAATCGAGCGTGATCTGTTCGATGCCGCGATGGGCCTCCAGCAGGATCGTGCCGCCCGGCGTCTCGTAGATGCCGCGGGACTTCATGCCGACGAAGCGGTTCTCGACCAGATCGAGGATGCCGACGCCGTGCTTGCCGCCCAGTTCGTTGAGCCGGGTCAGGATCGCGGCGGGGGACATGGGCTGGCCGTCGATGGCCACCGCGTCGCCCCTCTCGAAGGTGATCTCGACCATCTCGGGCGTGTCGGGCGCGTCCTCGGGCCGGGTGATGCGCTGCAACACGTAATCCGGCGCCTCTTGGGACGGATCCTCCAGCACCTTGCCTTCGGAGGACGTGTGCAGAAGGTTGGCATCGACCGAGAACGGCGCCTCGCCGCGCTTGTCCTTGGCGATGGGGATCTGATGCTTCTCGGCGAAGTCGATCAGCTTGGTGCGGCTCGACAGGTCCCATTCCCGCCAGGGCGCGATGACCTTGATGTCGGGGTTGAGCGCATAGGCGGCCAGCTCGAAGCGGACCTGGTCGTTGCCCTTGCCGGTCGCGCCATGGGCGACCGCATCGGCCCCCTCGGCCGCGGCGATCTCGACCAGACGCTTGGAGATAAGCGGGCGCGCGATGGAGGTGCCCAGCAGATAAAGCCCCTCATAGAGCGCGTTGGCGCGGAACATCGGGAAGACGAAGTCGCGGACGAATTCTTCGCGCAGGTCCTCGATATGGATCGAGGTCGCGCCCATCATCTCGGCCTTCTTGCGGGCGGGTTCCAACTCCTCGCCCTGGCCGAGATCGGCGGTGAAGGTGACGACCTCGCAGCCGTACTCGGTCTGCAGCCATTTGAGGATGATCGAGGTGTCGAGCCCGCCGGAATAGGCGAGCACGACCTTCTTTGGCGCGTCCATGTGGGCCTCCGTCTGTCCGGGGGACGGGGTAGGCGCAAACGCGCCCGCCCGCAAGCGGGCGCGGGCGGGTCGGGTCAGTTCCGGGGCGCGCTCCAGCATCCGCTGCGTCATGGTCGCTCCAAGGATATCGCGCGTTCGGGCGGCTCTCGCCTCGCACGCCGCTCAGGGCGGGCCACGGGCCGCTGCCCTGGGCGCTGCCGACATCGACGGCTCGGACGCGGGAGCGCCCGATCAGGGTCTGGGCGAGGGGGGAGACGGCGCTCTGACCAGGATGGGGCGTCGTCATGGGAATTCCCCAGCGGCATGGAGGTTTGCCTCAATGCAACCTATTGCTGCCTTCCTGGGGGACCCGCTTCGTTGACGCGGGCGGGGGCGCGGCTTACGGCTGAGCCGGCTAATGCCAAGGAGGCGACGATGCTGGGCTGGAAGCTGTTCCTGCGCGCGGTGAACCTGCTGATCGAGAACCTGGGCGAGGCGCTGCGCGTCTCGTTGGTGCCCTATGCGGTGCTGATCGCGGCCTCTCTCTGGCTGGTGGGCGAGCCCGTGACGGATCTCAGCCGCCTCGATCTGGAAAACGGCGAGGCGACGCCCGGTGGGATGACGGCGGCGATGAGCGAGATGGCCGGAGGGCTGGTGCTGACCGCGCTGCTGAACATGATCGTTTCGCTTTGGGTGGCCGTGGCCTGGCACCGCTATGCGCTCCTGGGCGAGACGGCGCGGGGCTGGATCCCGATGATGCATGTGCCCGAGATGCTGGGCTATTTCTGGCGCGTTTTCCTGATCGGTCTGCTGGTGATGCTGGCGGTCGTCGGGATCATGATCCCTCTGGGCGCGGTGGCGGCCGCGATCCCGTCCTTCCTTCCCCTGGTGCCGCTGATCGGCATTTTCCTCGGCTCGCTGGTCTTCTACCGCTTGGGCGTGGTTCTGCCCGCGCGCGCGGTGGGCAAGTTCATGACCTTCGGCGAGGCGATGGAGGCGACGCGGGACACGAACGGGGCCATCGCGACCCTGGCCGCGATTTCCCTCGCCCTGCCGCTGCTGTTTCAGGTGCCGACGATGCTGGACGGAGACGCGGGCCCGATCACCGTGATCTACGAGGGCGTCGTGGGCTGGATCGCGCTGATGATCGGGGTATCGACCTTGACGGCCCTCTATGGCCATCTCGTCGAGGGCCGGCCCGTTGAATGAGGTCGTCCGAGCGGCGGAGGCCGCAACCGAGGCGATGCGCGCCGTCTTCCCGCCTACGCCGCTGATGCGCAACGACTATCTGTCGGACCGTTTCGGCGCGGACATTTGGCTCAAACGCGAGGATCTGACGCCTGTCCGCTCCTACAAGCTGCGCGGCGCGTTCAATGCGATGCGCAAGCTGGACGGGGGACGCGTGGCCTGCGCCAGCGCCGGGAACCATGCGCAGGGCGTCGCCTGGATGTGTCGCCATCTGGGCGTGGACGGCACGATCTTCATGCCGGTGACGACGCCCGGTCAGAAGGTCGACAAGACGCGGCTCTTCGGCGGGGACCGGGTCACGATCCGGCTGGTGGGCGATTTCTTCGACGACACGCTCGCCGCCGCGCGCGCCTGGTGCGCCGAGTCGGGGGCGGCCTTCCTGTCGCCCTTCGACGACCCGGACGTGATCGAGGGGCAGGCCTCGGTCGCCGTGGAGATGGTGGAGCAATTGGGCGGCGTGCCCGACCTGCTGGTGGTGCCGGTTGGGGGCGGAGGGCTGTCGGCGGGGATGCTGAGCTATTTGCGTGCCCGCGGCACCGTGCCCGAGATCCGCTATGTCGAGCCCCTCGGCGGCGCATCGCTGGCCGCGGCCCTTGCGGCGGGGAAGCCGGTCACGCTGGACCGGCTCGACAACTTCGTGGATGGCGCGGCCGTGGCCCGGATCGGGGCCAAGCCGTTCGAGATCCTGCGCCACGTTCCGCCGCAGCATGTGCTGCGCGTGCCCGAGAATCGGGTCTGCATCACCATGCAGGAGTTGCTGAACATCGAAGGCATCGTTCTTGAGCCCGCTGGCGCGCTATCCGTCGATGCGCTGCGCGATCTGGGGCCCGAGATCTCCGGGCGGCGCGTGGTCTGTGTGACGACCGGAGGTAATTTCGACTTTGAGCGCCTGCCCGACGTCAAGGAGCGGGGGATGCGCTATGCCGGGACGAAGAAATATTTCGTCCTCCGCCTGCCCCAGCGGCCCGGCGCGCTGCGCGACTTCCTGGACCTGCTGGGGCCGCAAGACGACATCGCGCGATTCGAGTATCTCAAGAAGTCGGCGCGGAATTTCGGCTCGGTCCTTATCGGGATCGAGAGCGGTTCGCCGGAGGCCTTCGCTGCGTTGGAAGCCCGGATGGAAGCGGGTGGATTTGCGTGGCGCGACCTGAGCGACGACCCGATGTTGGGCGAGCTGGTGATCTGATCCCTGCGTTGCCCGGCCGCGGGAGGCCTCGGGCCCCCCGGCCGCTTCAGACCTTGGAGCCTTATTGCTCGGGGCAGAGTCTGCGTCCGAGAGGCTGCTGGGGTGAGAGGCAGGTTGGGTGGCCGCCACCCGCGAATGCGTCACCGCCAAGGGGCGTGCCGGATAACGCCATAACACGCCGGTCTGTATAATGCGCTAACCGGTATAACGTGCCGCTCTGTGTAATCCGCTGCTCGCCATAACGATACCGGGCCGCTCCGCATGACGCGCCGCTCTGTCGCGCGCCGCGCGACCCGGCAAGGCCCCGTTGGCGCAGCCCTGTCGAGCCTCTCCAAACCGTCCGAACCCGACGCCCTTTGGACGGGATGAAGCCGTTCCCCGTCCCGGCCAATCGTTGCCTGGGCCTTCGCCGGGTCTAGGCCGTGGCGTTAAGCAAGTCGATCTTGGACAGCGACAGATCTAATGCCTGACGAAGGATCTTGCCGCATTTCGCACGGCCCTCCCGCGGGATATTCGCCAGGTCCTCGGTCTGGCCGGCGAAACTGGTCAGGCCCAGGTTCAGCGCGCCGGAGCGCAGGAAATGGATGGCCTTGGCATGTCCCTCATCATCGAGCGGCGTCTCGATGGCGCGAATGACCTGGTCGGCCTCGATGCGAAAGATCTCCAGGACGGCGCGCATGTCCTCCTCTCCGATCTCGCTGCGAAGTTCTTCTATGCGGTGGACATCGACCATGCCCTTTTCTGGCACGGCATCTCTTAAGCCTTCGTAAAAGCCCAGGGCGAAGCAGATTCCCCGGATCGTTCACGTTGCCTTAAGGGCGGGCATGCGAAGCCGGGAACGGTCAGCGGATCCGAGGTCCATGAAAGCAGTCGAGCCGTCCATGCCTTCTCCGTCCATTCGGACGGCGCCCTATCGCGTCCTGGTGGTCGACGACAGCGCGGCGCAGCGGCGGCTGGTCGCTGCGGTGCTCAAGAAGACGGGGATGGAGGTCATCACGGCCTCCTCGGCGGAGCAGGCGTTGCAAATCTGCGGCGGGCCCGAGGGCGATCGCATCCGCATCATCATCAGCGACTGGCAGATGCCCGGGCTGAACGGGCCAGAGTTCTGCGCGGCCTTCCGCAAGATGCCGCGCGCCTCCTTCACCTACTTCATCCTCGTCACCTCGCATACCGAGACGCGGACCAAGACCGCCGGCCTCAGCGCGGGGGCCGACGACTTCCTGACGCGTCCCATCGACCTGTCGGAACTCCATGCCCGCATCGCCGCCGGCCGCCGCATTCTCGACATGCAGGAGGAGTTGGAGCATCGGAATCACGAGATCCAAAAGAGCCTGTCGGATCTTCAGGCCATGAAGGAACTCGTCGACCGCGACCTGGACGAGGCGCGCAAGCTGCAACGGTCCTTCCTCCCCGGGGAGACGCGGCGCGTCGGGCAGTCGGACCTGTCGCTCCGGCTGCTCCCCTGTCAGCAGATCGGCGGCGATCTGGTCGGCTGGTTCGACCTGTCGGAGACCGAGGTGGCGCTCTACTCCGTCGACGTGTCCGGCCACGGGATCGCTTCGGCCCTGATGACCGGGCGGCTGGCCGGTCTCTTCAAGGACACCGATGTCGGGCGCAGCATCGCCTTCTCCGAACCGGAGGGGCCCGCTGACCCGCCCGAACAGGTCATGCGCCGCCTCAACGAATTGATGATGCAGCACTTTAACACGGACATCTATTTTACCGCCGTGCTGGCCTATGTGGATCTCGTCACCGGCCATGTCCGGATGTGCCGCGCCGGCCACCCGCATCTGTTGATCCGCCGCGCCGATGGCCGGGTGGAGAGGGTCGGGGCCGAGGGCTTCCCCGTCGGTATGCTGCCAGACCTCACCTACGAAGGCCAGACGGCGCAGCTCCATCCCGGCGACCTCGTCTTCGCCTATTCCGACGGGCTGACGGAGAGCATGGATACTTGGGGCGACATGCTGGAGGAGGAAGGGCTTATCCGCCTGCTCGCGGCCGCCCGGCCTGACGCCACCGGCGCCATCGACGATATAGAGGCGGGGCTTCGGGCCCATGCGGGGATACAGGGCTTCGACGACGACGTGTCGATGGTGGCGATGCTGTTCCGTCCGACGGAACCGGTCGTCTTGGCGGCGGAATAACCTCCCCGGTCTGCCTCTGGCCGGGACCGTCCGGCGGGAGCCGCAGACCTTTGCCCCGTCCGTGCCAAGACCGGTGCGGGAATCTCCCCTAGACCCCTCTTCTTCCCTGTTCAAATATCCCGGGGGGACGAACGCAGTGAGTGGGGGGCTGGCCCCCCTCCCCGCCATCGCCGCCGGCGCTGCGGTCGAGGCCCTGGGGAGGACACCGAGACCGGCGTGGCTTTCAGGCCCCGACCTCCGGCGCGCGCAACAGTTGGACACCGGCGATCTTCCAGCCCTCCGGCGTCTCGACCATGGTATAGGCCAGCTTGTGCAGCCGTCCCTCCATGTCGGTCACCAGGATCTCCTGCCGCCAGCCCGGGCCTTCGCGCTGAGCGCCTAGATATTCCACGCGCTCCGGGCGCCAGACCATCGGATAGCCCTGCCGCACCATCCGCCCGAAATTGTCGGGGGTGCGGAACATGCCTTGGATGCCGGGGCTGGCGAAGGTGAAGGCCGTGTCGAAGTCGTCCGCGCGGAAAGCCTCGATCTGCGCGCCAATCACGCCCTTGAAGGCGTCCTGCTGCGCCAGGGCCGGCCAACAGAGCGCGGCGAAGGCCGCAGCGAAAAGAATATGTCTCATGACGGGACCCTTTCTGGCGTCCCGGAACGGTAGCGGGCCCGAGCGCGCGATCAAGCCGCGCGCCTGACCCCGCGTCAGGCTGCCGCGCTGTCGCGCACCAGCTCTCCGGCCAGAGCACGGTCGATCAGGTCGGCGGTCTCCGCCGCCCCGTAAAGCGCGACGAACCCGCCGAAGCGCGGCCCCTGATCGGCGCCCAGCAGCACCTGATAGAGCGCCTGGAACCAAGCGCGCATGGGGTCGAACCGCTCCCGCCCGACCTCGTAGACGGCGGATTGGAACGCCTCGTCCGTCCGCTCCCCGTCCCAGGCGCGCAGCCGATCGCGGAGCTCCTCCAGGGCTTCGCGCTCGGTGGCGTCGGGCAGGCGGTAGGTCTTCGCCGGCTTCACGAAATCGTTATAGTAGCGCACCGCGCCCTCGGCCGCGGCGTGCAGCTGGGGATTGTGCTCGGGCGAGGCGTCGGGCGCATAGCGGCGGATGAAGCCCCAGAGCGTTTCCACATCCTCCGCCCCCGCGACGGAAGCGAGATTGAGCAGCATCGAGAACGGCACCACCATGTCCGAGGCGGGCACCGCGCCGGAATGGATATGGAAGACCGGGTTGTTGACCTGCTTGGCGGCGTCCTGATCCGGGTAGGCACGCAGCTGTTGGTGATATTCGTCGACGGCCTTGGGGATCACGTCGAAATGCAGCCGCTTCGCCGTCTTGGGCTTTTGATACATGAAATAGCTGAGCGACTCGGTCGACGCATAGGTCAGCCACTCGTCGATCGAGATCCCGTTGCCGGAGGTCTTCGAGATCTTTCGCCCCTCGGCATCGAGGAACAGCTCATAGGTGAAATGCTCCGGCGGCCGGGCGCCCAGGGTGCGGCAGATCCCGTCATAGACCGGCGTGTTGGCGGCATGGTCCTTGCCGTAGATCTCGAAATCGACGCCCAGCGCGGCCCAGCGGGCGGCGAAGTCGGGCTTCCATTGCAGCTTTACGTTGCCGCCGGTGACGGGCAGGCGCCATTCGCGCCCCTCCTCGTCGTCGAAGGTGACATGGCCGTCGGAGACGTCCTTCATCGGCACATAGAGGACGCGGCCCGTCTCGGGATGGATGGGCAGGAAGATCGAATAGGTCTGGCGCCGCTCGTCGCGCAGCGTCTTGAGCATGATCGCCATGATCTCGTCATAGCGTTCGGCCGCGCGCAGCAGCGTCTCGTCGAACTGGCCGGAGCGGTAGAATTCGGTCGCCGAGATAAACTCATACTCGAAGCCGAACGTGTCCAGGAACCGGCGCAGCATCGCGTTGTTGTGATGGCCGAAGCTCTCATGGGTGCCGAACGGGTCCGGCACGTCGGTCAGCGGGCGCTGGAGATGGGCGTGCAGGCTCTCGGAATTGGGCACGTTGCCGGGCACCTTGCGCATCCCGTCCAGGTCGTCGCTGAAGCAGATCAGCCGGGTCGGGATGTCCGAGATCACCTCGAAGGCGCGGCGGATCATCGTGGTGCGCGCCACCTCGCCGAAGGTGCCGATATGGGGCAGGCCCGAGGGGCCGTAGCCCGTCTCGAACAGGACGTGATCCTTTTTCATGCCCTCGACCCGCTTCAGCAGACGGCGGGCCTCTTCGAAGGGCCAGGCCTTGGAGGTCATCGCGGCGTCGCGGAGCGCGGTCATGGGGCGTCCTTTCCGTGGGGTGGGCAGGTCCGCTCCCCTATTGCGGCGGCGCGGCGCCGTCAATAAATCCTGCGGAAAGGAGCCTGCCCATGACCGATCCCGCCTTTTCCGCCCAGGACGCCCTGGTGGCCCTGATGATCACGGTCTCGGCCTCCGACGCGACGATCCGGACGTCGGAGTTGCTGACGATCCAGGCCATCGTGAACCATCTGCCGATCTTCGCGGGCTATGACGAGGACCGGATGGAGCAGGTCGCGCAGACCGTCTTCGACCTGCTGGAGGAAGAGGACGGGCTCGACGCGATCTTTGGGCTGGTGCGTGGGGCGCTGCCCGATACGCATCACGAAACGGCCTATGCGCTGGCCTGCGACGTGGCGGCGGCGGATGGGAACGTGCTGCAATCCGAGCTGCAACTGCTGCGCGAGCTGCGCTACGAACTCAATATCGACCCGCTCCACGCCGCCGCGATCGAGCGCGGCGCCCGCGCCCGGCACCTGCCTCTCTGAGGGGGGGCAGACGCCGCCCCGGCCACTCCACCCGAAAGTTCAGACGAACCGGAGGGCCGGGTGCCGTCGTTGGGGCCTTCCGTGGCAGCGCGTCGGTCGGTCATGTCACGAAAGACTCGGGGGAGGGCTGTGCCGGGTCGCAGCCTCGTTTGGTGGGGCGGCACGCTCTGGGCCGAGACGAAGCCCCGGCGGCTGCTGCGCAGCTCCGGTAAGGGCGAGACCGGCCATTGCGTCCAAGACTTGAAGCCGGCGCCAAGCGAAATGATGGGTGATTCGGGCAGGCCCGGGGGGCTGTGCTTCGGAACGAACACGGGCTCGGTCCTGGTCAGCGAAAACGCGGGCGACAGCTGGCAGGAGATCGCCCGCCACCTGCCGAGGAGTTTTGGGGGAAGAGCCTGTGCGCGCGGCCTGACGGCTTAGCGCACCATCCCGACGATGTCGTAGGTCTTTTCCAGGATCGGCACCGTGATCTCGCGCGCGCGCTCGGCCCCGCGGGCCAGCAGGCGGTCGATCTCGGCCGGATCGCCCATCAGCCGCGCCATCTCGGTTGAGATCGGCGAGAGCTTGGCCACGGCGAGATCGGCCAGATCCTGCTTGAAGTAGCCCAGCTGCCCGCCCGCCTTCTCCGCCAGCACCGCGTCGACGCTGCGCCCGTCGAGCGCGGCGTAGATGTTGACGAGGTTGCGCACGTCCGGACGCCCCTCCAGCCCCGCGGCCTCGCCGGGTAGGGGGTCGGGGTCGGTCTTGGCCTTCTTGAACTTCTTGGCGATGGTGGCCGCGTCGTCGGTCAGGTTGATGCGGCTGCCATCGACCGCGTCCGACTTGGACATCTTTTTGGTCCCGTCCTTCAGCGACATCACCCGCGTCGCGGCCCCTTCGATCACCGGCTCGGTCATCGGGAAGAACTCGACGCCGTAATCGTGGTTGAACTTGGCCGCGATGTCGCGGGTCAACTCCAGATGCTGCTTCTGGTCCTCGCCCACGGGGACGTGGGTCGCGTGGTAGATAAGGATGTCGGCGGCCATCAGCGCGGGATAGGCGAAGAGGCCCAGCGAGGCCCGCTCCGCATTGGCGCCGGCCTTGTCCTTCCACTGGGTCATCCGCTCCATCCAGCCCATCCGGGCGACGCAGTTGAAGATCCAGGCGAGTTGGGCGTGCTCGGGCACTTGGGACTGGTTGATCAGGATCGACCGTTCGGGGTCGATGCCGGAGGCGAGGAAGCCGGCGCAGAGCTCGCGGGTGTTGCGGCGCAGCGCGGCGGGGTCCTGCGGCACGGTGATCGCGTGGAGGTCGACCATGCAATAGACGGTCTCATGCGTCCCCCGCTCCTGCCAGTCGACGAAGTTGACGATCGCGCCCAGATAATTGCCGAGGTGCAGCCCGCCGGAGGGCTGGATCCCCGAAAACACACGGGGGGTGAAGGTCGGCTCGGCCATGCGCATCTCTCCGGGGTGGCGTCGGTCGGGCGCATCGCTTAGCCCTGCCCGCAACCCGCGTCAATGAAGGCCCCGGCCCATGCAAGACCCTCGCAACCAAAGCCCGTTCAACGCGCTGCCGCCCGAGGTCGTCGTCATCGCCGTGGTGATCGTCGGGCTGGAGGTGATGTTCCAGGCGGGGGAGGCCGGGTTCATCGGCGGGGCGGAGGCCGTGGGCTGGCGACTGACCGCGATCCGCGACTGGAGCGTGATCGACCCGCTCTTTGCCTGGATGTGGCAGAATGGCGTCTGGGTGCCTCGCGAATGGGCGCGGTTGTTCACCTACCCGTTGCTGCACGGGTCCTTCGGTCATGCGGCCTTCGTGGTGGTCTTCGTCCTTGCGCTGGGCAACGCGGTGGCGCCGGTCTATCGCGGCTGGCGCCTTTGGGCGGTGTTCTGGGGCGCGGCGCTTGCCGGGGCGCTGGCCTTTCTGCTGCTCTTCTCGGTCGAGCGGCCGCTCTTCGGCGGCTATCCCGCAGCCTATGGACTCATCGGGGCGTTCACGCTGCTGACCCGCAAAGGGCTGACGCGGGCACCGCCGGACAAGGCGTTTTTGCTGGTGGGCTTCCTGTTGGCGATCCAGCCGATTTTCGGCTTGGTGGGCGGGCAGGGCCTGTCCTGGGTGCCAGACTGGACGGCGGACCTGGCGGGATTTGCAGCAGGCTATGGCATCGCGGTGCTGCTGTTCCCGGGCGAATGGCAGCGGATCCGAAGCCGTATGCGGCAGCGGCGCTAGGCGTCGCCCGTCGGTCCTTCAGCGGTGCGCGAGCCGCGTCAGCAGCGCGCCTTGCACCGCCCGGGTCCCGGCAACGACCCCCGCAAGCTTGGGCGCCGGGTTGTTGAAGCGGAGCGCGTCGCCCGCGCGTGTCGTCGCCGCGCCCCCCGCCTCGGTCACGAGTAGGGTGCCCGCCGCGATGTCCCATTCCCACGTGTCGCGCAGGGTGAGCATGGCGTCGAACCGCCCCTCCGCCGCCAACGCCAGGCGGAATGCCAGCGACGAGACCCAGCGCCGTCTCACCGCAGGCACCCCACCGCGCCAGATCTCGTCGCGAAAGGCGGGCTTGGCGCCCAGCACTTCGGCCCCGTCCAGCACGGCGCGGCCCGAAGGCGCGATTGGCCAACCCTCCCGCGTGGCGCCCTGGCCCAGGGCCGCGGCATAGAGCCTGTCCTTCATCGGCAGATAGATCGCGGCAGCCACCGGCACGCCATCCTCGACCACGGCCAGGGAATGCGCCCAGCTCGTCTCTCCCGCGATGAACGCGCGGGTGCCGTCGATCGGATCGACGACGAAGACACGGCGGCTGGACAGGCGGGCGGGATCGTCCGGGCTCTCTTCCGACAGCCAGCCATAGTCGGGCCGCGCCGCCGTCAGCGTCTCGCGCAGCATCCGATCCACGGCGAGGTCGGCGGCCGTCACCGGCCCCTGTCCGTCCCCCTTGTCGCGCACCTTCAGGTCGCGCCGCGCATGGAACCTCGCCAGCCGCCCCGCCTCCAGCGCCGCCTCGCAGAGCAGATCGCGATCCGCCGCCGCTTCGGTGGGGAGGGCCGCCTCAGCCACCCGCAATCGTCAGCCCTTCGACCAGCAAGGACGGCACCTGTCGCCCGACATAGGTCCGCGCATCGTTGGCCGGGATCACCGAGCGCAGTATATCGCGCAGATTGCCCGCGACGGTGCATTCGTTCACGGGGCGCACGATCTCTCCGTTCTCGACCCAGAACCCAGACGCCCCGCGCGAATAATCCCCGGTCGTCGGGTTGATCGAGGAGCCGATCATCGAGGTCACCAGAAGCCCGGTCCCCATCTCCGCCATCAGTTCCGCGCGGCTGCGCGCCCCCTGCGTCAGCAGCACGTTCCCCGCCCCGGGCGAGGGCGGCGTCGACGTGCCGCGCGATGCGTTCCCGGTGCTCTGCAGCCCCAGCTTGCGTGCTGTCGCGAGGTCAAGCATCCAGCCTTGCAACACGCCGTCCCGCACGATGGCCCGCCGCGCCACCGGCAGCCCCTCGGCGTCGAAAGGCTTGGAGCCGGAGATGCGCCGCAGGGTCGGATCCTCGATCAGGTCGATCCCCTTGGGCAGCACCGGCTCGCCCATCGCGTCGCGCAGAAAGGTCGCGCCCCGGGCCACGGCGCTGCCGTTGATCGCGCCCAGCAGGTGGCCGATCAATTGCCCCGCGACCCGCTCGTCGTAGAGGACGGGATAGGCGCCCGTCGGCGGCTTGGTCGCGCCCCGCCGCGCCACGGTGCGCTCGGCCGCGATCCGGCCGACATCTTCGGGGCTATCTAGGTCGGCGCGGTGGATGCGGCTGTCGCCGTAATAGTCCCGCTCCATCTTCGTGCCCTCTCCGGTGATCGCCACGCAGGAAAGGGACGTGCCCGTGCGCCGGTAGCCGCCCGAAAAGCCATTGGTCGCCGCCAGATGAAGGCGCCGGTCGCCATAGGAGGCGCTGGCGGACCCCACCTGGCTGATGCCGTCGACGGCGAGCGCCGCGGCCTCGGCCCGCGCCGCCATGTCTTGCAGGGTCTCGGGGCTCGGGGCGGGACCGTCATCGACAAGGTCCAGCACGGCGGCGTCCCAATCGCGGACCAACTCCCCTGGATCGGCCAGTCCGATATGCGGATCCTCGGGGGCGGCCTGGGCCATGGCGACCGCGCGCTCGGCCATCTCGCGCATCGTTCGCTCGCTGGTATCGCTGGCCGACACGCAGGCCTGGCGTTTGCCGATCAGCACGCGCAGGCCGATCTCGACGCCTTCGGCGCGCTCCGCCTGCTCCAGCGCGCCCTTGAGGACATCGACCGACACCGACGTGCCGTCGACGGCCAAGGCGTCCGCGGCCTCCGCGCCCGCGTCGAGGGCCGTCTGGAGCAAAGCGTCGGTCAATCGGGACAGGTCGGTCTGGTCGGTCATCGGGGCTCTCGTCTGGGATCCCTTGCGAGGTAGCCCCGCGGAGGGCCGGTCTCAAGACCGCCCCTCAAGCAAAGCGCCCCCGCCCGGGCCGGTGGGCCTGGACGGGGGCGCATGCGCGGGGCGCTGCCGGGGAGAGAGAGACCGGGCGCGCATCGCGTGGTCCGCGCGGGCGGGGGGCAAGCCCGCGCAGGCGTTTAGCGGATCACTCGTCTTCGAGGCCTTCCGCGCGGATCTGGGCGTGGATGTCGGCCCCGTAGGCCGGGGTGCCCGAGATCAGCGTCGCGCCGACCTGGCCGCGGATGTCGTCCTGGGTCTCGAAGTCGGCGTTGAAGTGGGCGAAGACCGC
>NZ_UETC01000008.1 GCF_900116765.1 Jannaschia seohaensis
TACTAGCGCGATATACAGACGTCTGATCCATCGAATGCTCGATCAAACCCAAACCGCCCGCATATCTCTTCAGATATACAATCATGTCAAAAAGCTCGGAGACAAAAACACCGCATCGCACCAAAATTTCTTGGTGCAACCCGATCTAGCTGCCTCAGGATGTCGGTCCGGCCCTTCGGAAGTCTGCGCTCCGTCGTTCCGTCCGTTCCCGTCAGCGCCTCAGCGCCGCCGGTGAGGGGCTATCTACGGATGGGGACCGTGGGCCGCAAGTGGAAAATTCACGTTCAGGTCGTTTTTTTGCGCGACCTAGCGTCAACCGCCCGAATTCGCGGCACTGGCCGGACTTGTCCCCTCCCCTGGCCCGGCGCACCATCGGCCCACACAGCATAGGAGCCGAGATGTCTGTCCCCGCGCCCATCGTCTTTGACGGCCACAACGACCTTCTCACCCGGCTCTGGCAGGCGGGCGGCACCACAGCCCTCGATCAGATGGTCATCGGTCGGGCCGGAGCCATCGATCTGCCCCGCGCCAAGACCGGGGGATTCGGAGGCGGCTTCTTCGCCTGCTGGGTGCCCTCCCCCGAGGACCAACCTCTCGAAGAGCTCCACGCGCTCATGTGCCAGCCCAGCTATGACATTCCCCTGCCCGTCCCGATTGCATGGGACGAGGGGATGCGCGTCCTGATAGGCCAGGCGGCGCTTCTCCTTGAGATGGACCGGCGCGGCCTGCTTCGGGTCTGCCGCAGCACCGCCGAGATTCGCGCGGCGATGGAGGCCGGCGTGATGGCCGCCATCTTCCATGTGGAGGGGGCCGAAGCGATCGACACCGATCTCGACGCGCTGGATCTTCTCTATGCCGCCGGGCTGCGCTCGATCGGGCCGGTTTGGTCGCGGAGCACCCCCTTCGGGCACGGCGTCCCCTTCGCCTTCCCCTCCTCCCCCGACCGTGGCCCTGGGCTGACCGAGGCAGGGAAGCGCCTCGTGACGCGCTGCAACGAGCTGGGGATCATGCTCGACCTGAGCCATCTGAACGAGGCGGGCTTCTGGGACGTGGCCAAGCTGTCGACCAAGCCGCTCGTCGCCACTCATTCCAACGCCCACGCGCTCTGCCCCCATTCGCGCAACCTGACCGATGCGCAGCTCGACGCCATCGCCGAGAGCGACGGGATGGTGGGGCTAAACTTCGCCGTCTCCTTCCTGCGCGAAGACGGCCGCAAGATCGCGGATACGCCCATCGAGGACATGCTGCGCCATCTCGACCACCTGATCGGACGGCTGGGCGAGGACCGGGTCGGCCTGGGCTCCGATTATGACGGCGCGGTCGTGCCCGAGGCGGTGTCGGACGTCTCCAAGCTGGGCGTCTTGCGTACCGCCATGGCCGAGCACGGCTATGGCGAGGCGCTCATCGCCAAGATCTGCCACGGCAATTGGCTGGCGCTGCTGGACCGGACCTGGTCCGACTGACGGCCTATTCGGCGGGCTGCGGGACTGGCACGGACCGGCGACGCTCGGTCAGCACCAGCAGGGCGGGCGTCACGACCAGCGTCAGGACGGTCGCCACCACCAGCCCCCCCGCGATGGCCGAGGAAAGCTCCGTCCACCATTGGGTCGACGGCGCGCCATAGACGATCTCGCGCTTCGCGAAGTTGAGGTTCACGCCGATCACCATCGGCATCAGCCCCAGCGCCGTCGTGATCGAAGTCAGCAGCACGGGGCGCAAGCGTTGCGCGCCGGACCGCAGCGCCGCCTCTCGCACCGATTGTCCCTCGGCCCGCAGCGCGTTGAAGGTGTCGATGAGGACGATGTTGTTGTTCACCACGATCCCCGCCAGGGCGATCACGCCGATTCCGCCCATCACAACGCCAAAGGGGCGCCCAGTGGCCAGCAGGCCCAGTAGCACGCCGGCGATGGAGAAGACGATCGCCGTCATCACGATCCCCGCCTGGACGAAGCTGTTGAATTGCGTGACCAGGATCACGAGCATCAGGAAGATGGCGGCGATGAAGGCGCCGATCAGGAACTCCATCGCCTCGGCCTGATCCTCGGCCTCGCCGCCGAAGCTGTATTCCACCTCCTCGGGCAGCACGTCCGGCAGCGCCGCTTCCAAAGCGACGATCTGATCGTTGACCAACACGCCGGGCGCCACGTCCGATTCGATGGTGACGACGCGGCGCTCGTCGACGCGGCGGACGATGCCGACCCGCTCGGAGGGGGCGAAGGTCACGAAGTTCGAGATCGGCACCAGCCCGGCCGAGGTCGGCACCCGCAGCGCGCTGAGTTCCGCCAGGGAGCGCGCCTCGCCGGGGAAGCGCACCCGGATATCCAATGGCCCGTCCGCGTCCTCGGGCCGGTAGTCGGCCACGGTGATTCCCTGCGTCAGCAGTTGCACCGCCTGCCCCAGCAGAGAGACATCGGCGCCGTAGCGGGCGGCCTCCTCCCGGTTGACGATGATCTCGACCTCGACCCCCGGCAGAGGCCGCGTGTCGGTGACATCGGTAAAGCCGCCCATCCGCTCCATCAGCGCCAGGACGGCACCGACCCCCGCATCGCGCGCGGCAGAATCGCGGGCGCGCAATTCCAGGCTGACGGGCTTGCCCGCCGCCGGGCCGCCGCTCTCTGTCTGAACCTGCACATCGATGCCGCCGATATCGGCGACGCGGGCGCGGACTTCGTCGCCCAGAACGGCGGCCGTCTCTCGTGTGTCCCAATCGGCAAGGTCCAGTTGGATCGTGCCGATCACCTCCTCGTCGCCCTGCCCCGCGGAGAGGGTGGAGCGCGCATAGACCGAGGCGACGCCCTCCATGCCCGTCAGCCGCGTCTCCACCGCGCGCACCAGCGCGTCCCGCTCCCAGATGGAGAGGTTGTCGCGGGCGCGCACCTCCACCAGCATCGCCTCTGGTTCGACCGAGGGAAAGAAGGTCACGCCCCGCCCGAACTGCGCATAGAGTCCGAAGGCGCCGAGCAGCAGCGCCACGGCCAGCAGCAGCGTGGCGCCCGGCCGCAGGATCGCACGATGCAGCACCCGGATATAGGCGCCGGTGAGGCCGCCGATCTCCCGTGGGTCACCGGTCTCGGCGGCACGGAAGGCCCGCTTGGCCGCCGCCGTCTGCGGCTGGGCCCGGCCGATCAGGCCGCCCAACACCGGGATCAGGATCAACGCCATCAGCAGCGACGCCGAGAGCGTCAGGATCACCGTCACCGGCAGGAACTTCATGAACTCGCCCACGAGCCCGGTCCAGAACAGCAGCGGGAAGAACACGCTGAGCGTCGTCGCGGTCGAAGCGATGACGGGCCAGGCCATGCGCTTGGCGGCCTCGGCATAGGCGGTGCGCGGATCGGCCCCCTCCTGCAAGCGGCGGTCGGCCAGTTCGACGGTGACGATGGCCCCATCGACCAGCATGCCCACCACCAGGATCAGCGAGAACAGCACCACGATGTTCATCGTGTATCCCATCGCCCAAAGCGCGATGACCCCGGTCAGGAACGCGCCCGGGATGGCCAGCCCGACCAGGATGGCCGAGCGCACACCCAGCGCCGCGACCACCACGATCATCACCAGGATGACGGCGGCGATCACGTTCGCCTCCAGGTCCGAGAGCATGTCGCGCACCTCCTCGGACTGGTCCTGAAGGAAGGTGACCTCGACGCTGTCGGGCCAGTCCTCGGCCAAGTCGCCCATGGCGGCCCGTACTTCCGACACCGTCTCGATGATGTTCGCCCCGGAGCGCTTCTTGACCTCCAGTGAAAGCGCGGGCTGCCCGTCGATCCGGGCAAAGCCGGTCGGGTCCTCGAAGGTGCGGCGGATGACGCCCACATCGCCGAAGGTCACAACCGCGTCGTCGCGCACCTTGATCGGCATGGCGAGCACGTCGTCGAGATCCTCGATCAGGCCCGGCACCTTCAGCACGATGCGCCCGCCCCCGGTCTCGATGGCACCGGCGGCGATCAGGCGGTTGTTGCGCTGGATCTGGCCGATCACCTCGTCGAAGGAGAGGTTGTAGGTCTGGAAGGCGGTCGGATCGATCAGCACCTCCATGAACTCGTCTCGGGCGCCGGCGAGATCCACCTCCAGGACGCCGCGCAACCCCTCCAGCCGGGTCTGCGCCGTCTCGGCCAGATCGTTGAGCGTGCGCTCGGGGACAGGGCCCGACAGGATGACGGTGATGATCGGGAAGAGCGCCGTGTTGATCTCGGTGATTCTGAGCTCGTTGGCATCGTCCGGCAGTTCGGGCTGAACCCTGTCGGCGGCGTCGCGCACCCGGTCGAGCGCCTCGTCGATATCGCCCCCGGCCTGGAATTCCAGCTGGATCGAGGCAAAACCCTCCGACGCCTCCGAAGACATCTTGGTGAGTCCCTCGATGGCGCCGAACTCCGTCTCCATCGGCTCCAGCAGAAGGCGCTCCGCATCGGTCGGGCTGATTCCCTCCAGCCCGGTCGAGACATAAACCAGCGGCAGCGGCACCTCGGGGTTCGATTCCTTGGGGATCGACAAATAGGCGACCGTCCCGACCGAGAGCAGCAGCAGCAGGACCATCATCGCGACCCGCGCCCGGCTGAAGGCGGCGTCGACCAGCGCGTTCATTCCGGCGTCTCCGCTTGTCGCGTCTCCACCGCCTCGCCGGCCTGGACGAAGCCCTGTCCCACGGTGATGATCTCCACCTCCTCGGGCAGGCCCGTCACCCAAATGCCGCCGGTCTCGGCGCGCACGACCTCTACCGGGTAGAACACGACCCGGCCCGCCTCGACCACCTTGACCCCGATGCGGCCATCGGGATCGAGCGAGATGGTGGAGGGCTGGACGAATTGCCCCAGCGCCTGGCCGGTCGGGATGACCACCGTGGCCGAGATGCCCGCCGGGATCGCACCGTCCGGGTTGGGCACCTCGATCTCGACCAGGAAGGTGCGCGTCTCGGCGGCGGCGGCGGTGCCGACGAAGGTCACCCGGCCCGCGGCCCGCATCCCGGTGATGAAGACGACATCGGCCGTCTGATCCACGCGCAAGGCCGCGACGGCCTGTTGCGGAACCTGGATGGCGACGGTGAGCGGGTCGAGATCGACGATGCGCCCGATTTCGGCGCCCGCTTGCACGAACTCTCCGGGGTCGAGCCCGAATTCCTCGATCCGGCCGGCGAAGGGCGCGGTGATGTCGGACGCCTCCCGCGCGTCCCGTGCGGCGGTGACCGCCGCCTGTGCAGCCGCCAGATCGGCCCGGGCTTCGGCCACGCGGTCGGCGGTCGCCACGCCCCGCTCCAGGAGCGATTCGGCATTGTCGAACTCCCGCTCGGCGCGGGCCAGTTCTTCCTCGGCGCGGCGCAGGTCGGCCTCGGCCCGGTCGGTGTCGAGCCGGGCCAGAACCTGGCCCGCCGCCACGTCCGCGCCCTTCTCGACCAGCACCTCGGCCACATCGCCCGAGACTTCGGCGCGCAAGCGCGTATCCCGGTCCGGCTCCGCCTGCCCTTCGGCCTGAAGCCGCAGGGTCACGGCCTCGGCCTGCCGCCGCTCGGTCGCGACCGAGACCGGACCGGCCGCCGGGGCGGCCTCGGGGGTCGAGGGCGGCGCGGAGGGCAGGAAAAAGCCCGACCCCATCCAGACCACCACCGCCAGCGCGATGAAGGCCGCCACCCAAGTCGCGCGCCCCGCGCCCGGGTCGCTCTCGAAGGTCAGCTCCTTCCGCGTGTCTTCGGTCATGCCTGCCTCCGGTGGATGGGCGCGGCCAAATGGCGCCGCGCGCGGCCTGTTCCAGTCCTCTATTCGCGCACTTGCATCCCATGCAGCTGCGCGTAAAGCCCGCCCTCCGCAAGCAGCTCGGCATGCGTCCCCCGCTGCGCCACCCGCCCCTGGTCCAGCACGACGATCTGATCGGCATCCTGCACTGTCGATAGGCGGTGCGCGATCACCAGCGTGGTGCGGTTGTGCGACAGCCGGGCCAGCGCCTGCTGAACCAGGCGCTCCGACTTGGTGTCGAGCGCACTGGTCGCCTCGTCGAGCAGCAGGATCGGCGTGTCGCGCAAGAGCGCCCGCGCGATGGCGACCCGCTGCCGCTGCCCGCCCGACAGGTTGGCGCCCCGGGGCCCGGCGGGGCTGTCGAGCCCGGCGGGCAGATCGTCGAAGAAGTCGACGACATGGGCCGCCTCGAGCGCCGCCTGCAACCGCGCCTCCGGCACGTCGCGGCCCAAGGTCAGGTTCTCGCGCAGCGTCTCGTCGAAGAGCAGCGTATCCTGGCTGACGACCGAGAAGAGCGCGCGCAACTCGCTCAGCTTGCGCGTCCGGATGTCCTCCCCGCCGATCGTGACCCGGCCCTCATCCGGGTCGACCAACCGCGTCAGCACGTTGAACAGCGTCGACTTGCCCGCCCCCGACAGCCCCACCAGCGCCGTCGTCGTGCCTTGCAGCACCTCGAAGCTGACCCCGCGCAGCACCGGGTTGTCGCCATAAGACAGGGCGACATCCTCGAAGACGATGGAAACGTCGGCGGGCGGCCGGGCGGCGGCGTCGGGCTGCTCCAGGATGGTCGGGACGGTATCGCGCAGCGCATAGATCCGCTCCAGCGAGGCCATCATCGTCTGCCAGTTGCCCGATAGGTCGGCGAGTCGCCGGAGCGGCTGAAAGGCCAGCGACATGGCGGTGAAGAAGGACATGAACTCGCCGATGGTCTTCTCACCCGCGATGATCTGCGGGCCACCATACATCAGCACAGCGAAGAACCCCGCCCCCACCGAGATGTCGACGAGCGCGGGCACGGTCGCCTGCCCGGCCTTGGCGCGCACCGTCGCGCGGACCATGGCGGCGGTCGCCGCGCGAAACCGGCCCTCCTGATAGGCCTCCATCGCGTTGAGCTTGATCGGCGAGATCCCGTGAAAGATCTCGTCCAGCCGCGTCGTGCGCCGCCCCGCGATCTCGCGCAGGGCATGGGATTTCTTGCGGATATAGCGCTGCACCACGAGGCTGGGGAGCACCAGGAGCGGCGCGCCTACCACCGCGATCAGCGTCCAGAGCGGGTCGACCATCAGCGCCACCGCCATCAGCGAGACCAACCCCATCGCGTCCCGCCCCGCAGAGGTCAGGATGCCCGTCCACATCAGCTGGATCGCCTGCACGTCGCCCTGCACCCGCTCGATCAGCTGCCCCGGCGAGTTCGCGGAGAAATAGGCATTGTCGAGCCGCAGGACATGGCCCAGCAGATCCTGCTGCAACCGCGCGGAGGCGTCGAAGGACACCCGCGTCATGATGATCCGATGCAGGACGCTGACAACGCCGCGGACGGCAAAGAGCGCGAAAATCGCCAGCCCGACCACGACGATGAGATCCGATCGGCCATCGACGAAGACCACGTCGAACATCGGCTCCAGCATATAGGCGAGCGCGCCCACGCTGCTCCCCTCGATCGCCATTAGAAGGGCCGCGACCAGGATCCACGGCCAGTGCCGCTTGAGGTAGCCTCTCCAGAGGCGGGCAAAGGGATGACGGGGGCGGGTCACGCGGCGGACCTGATACCTTTTCGAGCGTCTCGACCGGCGCGCATGCGGCACCGGCAGGACCGGGGGCCAGCCCCCGGACCCCCGGAGTATTTCTGGCCAGAAGAAGACTGGCGCGGGGCGCTGAGACGGTCCGCGCGGCTGGTGCGTTTCAGTAGGCTTATGCCCCGGAGCCCGATGGGGCAATCCCGCCGCGACGTGATCTCGCGTGAGGTAACCGGCCCGGGCGGGTATGGCGAGTTCGGGGGCATGTCTGGCGGGGCCCGTCTTCGCGGGAGACGGCGTGCTTGTCGGGGCGCGGTCAGGGGCTCTTGGTCTGGTCCACGCCGCTGGTTGCCTTGGTCTCGCCGGGGCGCGGGGCCAGTCCATAGGGCGCGGCCAGCCGCCAGACATGCTCCGGCACCATATGGCGCATGCGGCGGGGCGCGGTCCGGCGCAGGTGCAGGATCGTCTCAACCGCCTTCATCTCCAGCCGCGCGCGGGCGAACTCCATCCCCCGGGGGCCGATCCGAGGCTGGAGCCAGGCCACCACCGGGCGCAGCCAGTCGGGCATCCGCCGGAGCGGAAGCCCCCCCGCCGCCCGCTCCGTATTGGCGGCGAAGCCCTTCACCGCCCCGGCCCGTTTCCCGCGCGAGGTCAGTGGCCGCGTCACCAGCCGATCACCCAGCGCCGCGACCATCTCCGCTCCGCGGGCGTTCCGCACGATCAGCCACTGATCCCCGTCGCCGCCCATATAGCCTACGGTGACGTCCGCCAGCCGGTTGGTGTAGTCGGTGCAGGTCCGGCAGGTGAGCGGGAAGAAATCCGGGGGCAGGTCTGAGAGAGGCAGCTTGAGGAAGGGAATCGTCCGCACGCCCCCATCCTCGAACCGCATCTCGACACGGTAATCGGCGCGGAACTCCAGATAGGTCACGCGGTCGGGGCGGTCAGTCAGGCGCGCGAGGAAAGCGTGGAAGTTCTCGGTCGTGGTGTTGTCCGAGCACGGCGTGCCTATGACATAGAGCCGTTCCAGCCCCAGTTCCGCTTCGATGGCGCGGAGGGCGTGGACTTGGCAGGGGATGCCGACCAGCCCGATCCGAGTGTGCCCCCGGGCGATCGCCGGCTCCAGCAAGGCCAGCAGGGGCGCATAGCCCATCCGCATCCCCCGCACCCGCGCCATGTCGGCCGGATCGGTGACGATGACGGGTATAGGGCGAAACGGGTCGTCCGGGGCCGGCGCCAAGGTCAGCACGGCGGTCACGACGCCACGGGCCAGGAGATCGGCGGCCAGCGCCGTGGTGATTCCCGTCCATTGTGCGCCCGGCGCGGGCTCTCGCAGCGCCGCCCGATGCATCGACAGCACATGGCCGAAATGCGGGTCCGCGCCCGGCCCGCCGTGGGTGGCCGTCTCCGACGCGGGGTAGTCGGGCACCGTGAACTGGCAGGCCGTGCCACAGCGCGGCGCCAGGGCCATGCGCGAGAGCCCGCAATCGGTGCACAGCTCGCCGCGCGGGGCGGGCGGAGCCAAGTCAGGGATGTCGAGGGGGCGAGTGTCACGCATATTTGACAGTCTGCGTGTCGGACCTGGCGCTGTCCAGCCCCCTCCAAACCGACATGGGCACCCGACCGATCTCGGACCGATACCCGCGACGGAGGCGGACATGGCAGTTGCCGACAGACCGGCCCCGCGCTCTGGGAGACGGCAAGGGAGGGAGTCGCCCGCTGCAATCAAGCCGGCGCCGGGACATCGGCTCGGGCGTCAGACAAGAGTGGCCGTGAGGGGGACCAAGACACGCGGCGGCTCCGCGAAGCACGGGTCGGATAAGGACGAGACCGATCTACACCGGCGGACCGAAGACGACCGGGGCACCGGGTCCGAAGGCAGGTTCTCCCTACCCAAGACGGTCCGCATGACGCCAACACAGGACGAAGCCGCCCGATCTCTCCAAGACGAAGAAAGACGGCGGCCGCGATGTCGTGACCCAGCCCGCCGATGAGATAGAAGGTCGCCCGCAGCAGGGAGACCGGCCCGACCCGGCCTATGGGCGCGGAGCGGACACGAAACACCGAGAGCCGCTCCAAGATGGACAAGGCCCGAGGCTCTGACCCGGGAGCGGCGAACCGGGCGATCCAAGCACCCCAGGCTTAAGAACCCGCCCCGTACCGGGCGCGCAGAGCGCTCCCCCAACCAAAGCCCCGACGCCAGCGCGACCGTGGCCCGCGACGTCAACGGTCCCTTCTTCTGGCCCAAAATACTCATATCCCGACGCGGGCCGATTGCATTGCCGGCCCGGCGGAGCGCACCCCGCTCCAGTCAGACCAGTTGCCAGAGTTGGAACATCGCCCCCGCCGCGAAGGCGCCCGACAGCGACAGCGCGATGTAGAGGGCGAAGACCGGCGGCCGCGCCAACGCCCAGACCGCCATTGCCGCAGGGATCGAGGTCACGCCTCCCGCCACCAGGAAGGCCATGCCCGCCCCCGGGGCCATGCCCTGCTCAATCAGCCCGCCCACCAGCGGCAGCGCGGCATAGCCGTTGAGATAGGCCGGCACGCCGACCAGCGTGGCGGTCGCGATGGGCATCAGGCCCTGGCCGCCCAGCACGGAGGTCACGGTTTCGGCCGGGACCCAGGCCAGCATCAGGCTCTCGATCAGGAAGGCAAGGGTCAGCCACTTGGCCAGGAACAGCGTCGTGTCGACCGAGACCTTGGCGAACTTCGCCCGTCGCTCCGCGTCCTGCCAGAAGCGCCAGACCGGCGGCTTCGGCGCGCGGATCTTCGACCCGCCGCAGCCGCCATTGCCGACGCCCTCGCGCAGCGGGTCCGCCAGGGCGCCGCCCCGCGCGAGCACGTGCACGACCAGCCCGCCGAAGATGCCCAGACCGATGGCTGCCAGCGTCTTGGCGATGGCGAACTCCGCGCCCAGCATCCCCGCGGTGAGCACGAACATCGACGGGTCCATGATCGGCGAGGCCAACCAGAACGCCATGACCGCGCTCAGCGGCACGCCCATCGCCAGAAGCGCCGCGATCAGCGGGATCACCCCACAGGAGCAGAAGGGCGACAATCCGCCCGCCAAAGCCCCGACCAAGACCATGACGAGCGGCGCGCCGGTGAACGCCTTGGCGATCAGGTTGTCGGCTCCGGTCGCCCCCGCCCAGGCGGCGATGGCGATGGACAGGATCAGGTAGGGCGCCGTGCGGATCAGGGCGCCCACCGCAAAGGTGGCACTCTCGACGGCCTGGGATGTGTCGAACACCGCAAGCACCAGCAGGATCGCGAGCGAGGCGAGCCAGACGCGATAGTCTTTCCATGCCGATGCCCAAAGGCTCGGGCTTGGCCTCGGCAGGCTGCTGTCGGTCATATCCACATCTCCGGATAAATAGGTCTATCTAGGCAAGCGAAGGTCTGTTTCATTCGGCTCTCACGCCGCGTCGCCCGGGGCGGCGAGCCCGGCGCAGCATTCTTCGGTGAGGAAGGCGACAAGACCGCGGATGCGGTCGAAATCGACGCGGTTGACGGTGGCGCGGCCCTGCCGCTCCTGCAGGACGAGGCCGGCATCGACCAAAGCGGCGAGATGGTGGGCCAGTGTCGAGGCCGGCAGGCCGAGATGCGCGCCGATCTCGCCGACATTCAGCCCGTCATCGCCCGCCCGCACCAGCAGACGAAAGATGGAGAGGCGGGCATCATGCCCCAGCGCGGCCAGGGCGCGGGCCTGGAGGGTCAGTTCGGTCATGCCGCCTTCATAACTACATTTCTAGTTTTGTAAAGGTGTCTAGTGCAGGACGCTTGCCACCGGCCCGCATGCCGTATAGCCCCCGCGGCGTTTCCCACCCCATCAGGAGTTAACGGAATGGGCTACAAGGTCGTCGTCTGCGGCGCCACGGGGAACGTGGGCCGCGAAATGCTGAACATCCTGGCCGAGCGCCAGTTCCCCGTCGACGAGATCGTCGCGCTCGCGTCGCGCAAATCTCTCGGGACCGAAGTGTCGTTCGGCGACAAGACCTTGAAGACCAAGGACCTGGAGCAGTTCGACTTCACCGGCTGGGACATCGCGTTCTTCGCCATCGGCTCGGACGCGACCAAGATCTACGCCCCCAAGGCGGCGAAGGCGGGCTGCGTGGTGATCGACAACTCGTCGCTCTACCGCTACGACCCGGACGTGCCGCTCGTCGTTCCCGAAGTGAACCCCGAGGCCGTGGACGGCTATTCCAAGAAGAACATCATCGCGAACCCCAACTGCTCGACCGCGCAGATGGTGGTGGCGCTCAAGCCCCTGCACGACCGCGCGCGGATCAAGCGGGTGGTGGTGTCGACCTACCAATCGGTCTCGGGCACCGGCAAAGAGGCCATCGACGAGCTCTGGGACCAGACCAAAGGCATGTATGTTCCGGGTCAGGAGAAGGAGCCGAAGGTCTACCCCAAGCAGATCGCCTTCAACGTGATCCCGCATATCGACGTCTTCATGGAGGATGGCTCCACCAAGGAAGAGTGGAAGATGGTCGCGGAGACCAAGAAGATCGTCGACCCGTCGATCAAGGTCACGGCGACCTGCGTGCGGGTTCCGGTCTTCGTCGGGCATTCCGAGGCGGTGAATATCGAGTTCGAGGACTTCCTGGACGAGGACGAAGCGCGGGACATCCTACGCACGGCGCCGGGCATCCTGGTGGTCGATAAGCGCGAGCCCGGCGGCTATGTCACGCCGGTCGAATGCGTGGGCGATTTCGCGACCTTCGTGTCCCGGATCCGGCAGGATGCGACGATCGAGAACGGCCTCAACATGTGGATCGTCTCCGACAACCTCCGCAAGGGCGCGGCACTGAACGCGGTGCAGATCGCGGAGACCCTCGGCACCCGGGTATTGAAGAAGGGGTGAGACACGGTCCGGGCCGCCGGCCCGGCGGAGGCCCCAGTGGGGCCTCCGAGTGTCGAACGGGCGGAGCCCAAAGCGAACCGGGCCTGCGGCCGGCGCCGGCTCCAACACAGGCACCGAGACGCGGTCGGGCGGAGCCTTGGAGAAATGCCGAAACCAGAGCCGTTGCCCGATCTGCATCGATCGGCCGAAGGGGGGCGCGCTCTAACCTCACTCGATCAACGGATCGTCCTGCGCATCGACCAACCCCACCGCACCGTGGGGATGTCCGGGCAGGGCTCCGCCGAAGCGTCGGACGAGTACGCGGTAGGGCACGCCCAGTTCCGATCCCTTGCAGACCTTGCGCCCACCCCTGGCGAAGAGGGCAAGACCGCCTCCCGCCGCGCCGAGGCGATAGCCCTGTCGTCTCAACCGTGCGTTCAGGTCGTCCCAGCCGCGCGCCTCCGCGATGTCCCGGGCGAGGAGCGCCTGCAAGGACGCGACGAGCTGCTCATCCGCCCGATTGGGCGTCTCCGTCCGCGGGCCGCTGCGCCGCAACTCCCGCACCAGGGCCGTCCGGATCACCTGGCCGGGTGTCACGTCGTGCCGCCCCGCCAGGGCCTCCACCGCCCGAAGCATGTTCTCCGGCAATCGAATCGTTATGTCCCGCTGCGCCACGCCCCCTTGTCGCTCGGCGTTCTTAACGCCCGATTAACGATCGCAGGGCTGACAATCCCGTCTCCCATCGCCACACTGGACAGGCCCCAACGACCGGACTCGCCATGCGCCTCGCCCTGCTCCTTTGTGCCCTTCCCGGCCTTGCCTGTGCCGAGGATATCCTGCTGCCCGCGCCCGTGACCGAGGCGCAGATCCATCTGCGTGGCGCCGTGCTCACACGGCAGGCCGAGGCGCGTCTGCCAGCGGGCACCCACCGCCTGCTCGTGCCGGTTCTTCCGCGCAGCGTCGAGATGCCGCGTATCGCCCTGACGGGCGCGTCGCTCGGGATCGTGAGCACGCTCGACGGCGCGCTGGTCGACGGACGGGACCTCTATACCGACCGCCAGAACGCTGCCGCCGACGCTCTGGACGCCGCGGAGGCGGCGCGCGCATCGGCAGAGGACGCGCGCCTCTTGGCCCGCACCGATCTCGACGCGGCGGAGGCGCGGCTGGCCTTCCTGCGCTCGGTCTCGGGACAGGCCCTGAGCGGCCTGGACGCCGGCAGCATCGCCAGCAGCGCGGCGGCGATCGGCGGGGGCATCGCCGAGGCGCAGGCCGATCTCGCCGGGGCGCGCGCCGCCCTGCGCGCCGCAGACGACGCCGTGGCGGAGGCCCGGCGGACCGAGGCCCAGGCGCGCCGCGACGCGGACCGGGCCGGGATCGGCGACGCGCCGGTCTCGCTGCTCGCCATCGGGCTGACCACCGAGGGCGGGCCGGTTTCGGTGACCCTGGAAGACGTGAGCGACGCCGCCGGCTGGAGCCCGTCCTACCGCGCCGATCTGACGGACGGCACCGTCACCTTGGACCGCCGGGCGGAGCTTTGGAACGGCACGGGCGTCGCAATGGAGCGGACGGCGCTGACGCTCTCGACCGCGGATCTCTTCGCATTCGCGGAGCCGTCCGAGCCGTATGCCGACCGCGTGGTCACCCAGCCAGAGACGACCTTCGCCCCGCGAAGCCCCGTTGAGCAGAGCGCCGAGGCGGACGGGGGCGGCGCGCTCAGCCAGGATTTCGCCCCTGCACCGACCGTCGCGCAGGACAAGGCCCTCATGGCCGAGGCCCTGCTCGACGGGGTCGTCGTGACCTATGCCTATCCCGAGCCGATCTCGCTTCCGGCGGCCAGCGGGACGACGACGGTGGTGCTGGACCGGCTCGACTTTCCGGCGCGGGTCTTCGACCGCGCGGTGCCGCGCTACGACGAGACCGCCTATCGGATGGCGGAGATCGTGAACGCCACCGGCGAGCCGCTCCTGCCCGGCTCGGTCACGCTCCGCCGCGACGGGGCGCCGGTCGGGCAGACGGAGCTGCCCCTGATCCCCGCGGGGGACACGGCCGACCTGCCCTTCGGCCCCCAACCGCATCTGCGCCTTGAGTGGCGCGCGCTGGAGAACACGGCTGGAGAGCGCGGCGTCTTCACCACCCAGGGCACGCGGCGGCAAGACGTGGTCCTGCGGGTGCGGAACCTGTCGGAAACGGCGCAGACGGTCGAGACGCTGCACGCCCTGCCCTTCTCGGAGCGCGATGCGGTCCAGGTCACGGCCCGGACGATCCCCGCCCCGGACGCGCGGGACGTGGAGGACATCCGCGGGCTCGCCCGCTGGGATCTGGACGTCGCGCCGGGCGAGACGGCGGAAATCACCATCCGGGTCGAGATCGACTGGCCCGAAGGGGAAGTCCTGAACTGGCAGCCCTGAGCCTCAGCCGGCCCGCCCCGGGACGGAAAGCTGGTTAAGAAGCGCCACGCGCGCCACCGCCTGGGCCGTGGTCTCGACGCCCAGCCGCTTCCGAGCCTCGCGCAGCTGCTTCTCGATCGCGGCCAGCGAGCGATCCATCAGGATGGCGACGTCCTGCACCGACTTGCCATCGGCGATCCAGCTCAGGATCTCCCGCTGCCGGGGCGAGAGCCTGCCATTGGGAAGCTCCAGCGGGAGTTGGGACATGCGGGCATGGGCAGCCCCCGCCAGCGCCTCGATGGCGGGCCCGTGGCGGCCCCAGATCGCATCGACCGCGGGCTGATCCAGATCGGGGCGCGCCGTCAGCCCCATCGCGGCTTTTCCGGTCAGGGCCGAAAACGGAAAGCCGATCGTATAGCCGGCATGGAACCCGAGATCAGCCAGCAGCGCGTTCAACTCCGGCCCATCGGCCTCCATCCCATATTCCCGCAACAGCTCCGGCTGGCGCGACCAGCTGATGGCGCCCACATTCTCCGCCGCCCAGCGCCGCATCGGCGAGCGGTCGAGCACCTCGCTGCGATAGATCCGCTCCATCCGTGGGTCGGAGTGACTGGTCAGGGTAAAGCGCAGGGACCGGCTGAGATGCACCGGATCCCGCAGCGCGGGCGCGTGGGTATAGTTGAGACGGTCGAAGCCATAGCGCGCCAGCACCGCGCGCAAGGCGGCCCAGACGCTCTCGATGTCACTGGCCTCCAGCAGACGGCTGACGGCCGCCAGCGCCTCCGCCTCGTTCGGCGGGGCCGAGGGACCGGAGACATCGGCGGCGTGCCTTTCGTCCCCCTGCCGGGTGCGACAGTCGCGCGTCAAGCGCCGCCCCCCGTCACGCGCCGCGCGCCCGCGATCCGCCGATCACAGCGGAACGAACCGATTCGTCTGCGCGTCATAAATCTCAAGCGCGCCTTCCTTCAGATCGTTCCAAAGCCCATGCAGCGCCAATTCGCCGTCCTTCACCGCCTCGGCGACGAAGGGGAAGGTCATGAGATTGTCGAGCGAGACCAGCACCGACTGCTTTTCCAGGGCCTCCAGCCGCGCGCGCCCCTCAAGCTCCTTGACCTCTTCCCAGCCGGGCCGCAGCACATCCATCCAGCGGCCGACGAAGCTGTCCTCCCGGTCGAGCTCGGGCGCCTCGCCGGAACACATCGAGGCACAGCCCGCCACGCCGCCGCATTCGGAATGGCCGACCACCATGACCTGCGAGACATGCAGCGCTGTGACCGCGTATTCGACCGCCGCCGAGGTGCCGTGATGCAGCCCGTCCGGCTCGAACGGAGGGACGAGATTGGCGATGTTGCGGTGGACGAAGAACTCCCCCCGCTCCGCACCGAAGAGAGACAGCACGTCCACCCGGCTGTCGCAGCAGGCGATGACCATGGTCCGCGGCCGCTGCCCCTCGGTCGCCAGCCGCCGATACCAGGCGGCGTTTTCGACAAATTCCGTGGCCTTCCACCCGTAAAAACGTTGGACGAGGGATTTCGGCAGCGGCTTCGTCGGTCTCATGAGGGCGGTCCTGGCGGTCGGTCTGGTCCCTCGGCGTTCTTACGGATCAATTTGAGACGTTTCGAGGCTTTTCTACCGCGCGCCGACCTCACCCCGCCGCGTTTCCGCCCCGGTTCGCCGCCACATCCGAACCCGTGCCGTGGGGGCGCTGAGCGAAAGATCGAAGAGACATGACCGAGACCCTGACCCTGCCCGCCAAGACCGAAGCGGTGGAGTTCGACCATGACGTGCTGGCCGACCTCTGCTCCCTGCACGGCGCCGAGATCGAGACCTTCCTGACCGAGTACCTGCTGCATATCGGGCGCCTGATCGACCGGACCGCGCGCCTGCTGCGCCAAGGCGATGTCGCGCGGCTGGAGCGGACCTGTCTGGATCTGGCGGAGTTGTCGCGCACGATCGGCATGCGCACTGTGACCCAAGCTGCCCATGCCGTGCGCGACGCCATCGCCGCCGAGGATCCGGCCGCGCTGGCGGCCTGCGGCGCGCGGTTGGTGCGCCTGGGCCACCCCGCCGCCATCGAGACTTGGACGGTTCGCACCGCCACGACGGCCTGAGGGACGCCTGCGGCCTTGCGGCGGCGGTCGGCGCGGCTATCGTGTCGGTCGCCTTGCCCCGAGAGCCGAGACGCCCATGACCGCCCGCTTCGCCGATCCCGATCCTGCCGCCATTCCGATCCGTATCGTCGCGGCGGACGACCTCGACCGGTGGCTCGCCGGCCAGGACGAGCCGGTGCGCGACTGGGTGGCAGCGAATGGCTTCACGGCCAAGGCGGGCGAGATCCTGTGCCTGCCCGCCCCCGACATGTCGGTTGCGCGGGTGCTGTTCGGTTGGGGCGGCCCGAAGGACCATGCCCGTGGCCGGTTCCTCTTCGCCAAGGCCGCGGCCGCGCTAAGCCCCGGCACCTACGCATTGACCGGCGACCTGTCCGCCGACCAGCGCGAGGAGGCGGCTCTGGGCTGGCTGCTCGCGGGCTACCGGTTCACCCGCTACGCGGGCAAACCGCAAGAGGCCCCGCGCCTCGTCGCGCCCGAGGGTGTCGATGCGGCCCGGCTGGAGGCCATCGCCGCCGGCGAGACGCTGACCCGCGACCTCATCAACATCCCCGCCAACGACATGGGCCCCGCCGAGCTGGAGGAAATCGCGCGCGGCCTGGCCGACGAGCATGGCGGCGTGATCGAGGTGACGCAGAGCGAGGCCCTGGCCACCGGCTTCCCCCTGATCCACACGGTCGGCCGCGCCTCCACCCGCGCGCCCCGGCTGATCGACCTCCGCTGGGGCCAGGAGGGCCCGACCCTGACGCTGGTCGGCAAGGGCGTCTGCTTCGACACCGGCGGACTGAACCTCAAGCCCAGCGCCTCCATGGGGCTGATGAAGAAGGATATGGGCGGGGCGGCCACGGTGCTGGGCCTCGCCGCGATGATCATGACGACCGGCGCCAAGCTGCGCCTGCGCGTGCTGATCCCGGCGGTCGAGAACGCCGTCTCGGGCGATGCCTTCCGCCCCGGCGACATCCTGACGGCGCGGAACGGCACGACCGTCGAGATCAACAACACCGACGCGGAGGGCCGGCTGGTGCTGGCCGACGCCCTGGCGCTCGCCGCCGAGGATCCGGCCGACCTGACGATCTGCATGGCCACGCTGACCGGCGCGGCCCGCGTCGCCGTGGGGCCGGACCTGGCCCCGTTCTACACCGATGACGACGCCATGGCGCTGGCACTGATGCAGGCGGGGCGCCGGGTGCGCGACCCGCTCTGGCGGATGCCGCTGCACCGGCCCTACGAGACGATGATCGAGCCGGGGATCGCCGATCTGGACAACGCGCCCAAGGGCGGCTTCGCCGGGTCGATCACCGCCGCGCTCTTCCTCGACCGCTTCTCCGGCCCGGGCCGTTTCGTCCATTTCGACATCTTCGGCTGGAACCCGACGGCCGCCCCCGCGCGCCCGGTTGGCGGCGTCGGAATGGGCGCCCGCGCCATCCTCGACGCCTTGCCCCGTCTTCTGCCCACATGAGCGCTCTAGACCCCCGCCTCACCCCCGCCAATGGCCACGCCGCCGCGCATGAGTTGCGCGGCGTGGTAGAGGCGACGCGCTATGTCAAAGGCACGGTGCGCACGGTGCAGCAGCCGCTGGTCAACCTGGCCGAGGCGCCGCGCGGGGAACGGGCAAGCCAGCTTCTCTTCGGGGAAGCGTTCCGCGTCATCGACGAGCGCGACGGCTACGCCTTCGGGCAGAGCCTGCGGGACGGCTATTGCGGCTACGTCCTGGCCGGCGCCCTGGCCCGGCAGGAGGCGGCCACCCACTGGGTCGCGGCCCCCGCGACCCATCTCTACCCCAAACCCAAGGTGAAGGCGCCGCCCGAGGTCTCGATCTTCTTCGGCAGCCATGTGCGCGTCACCGCCGATCACGGAGAGTTCCAGAAGATCTCCACCGGCCATTTCGTCCCGACCCAGCATCTACAACGCCTGCGCGCCCGGTTCTCCGATCCGGTGGGCGTGGCGGATATGTTCCTCGGCACGCCCTATCTCTGGGGGGGCTCCTCGCGCTGGGGCATCGATTGCTCGGGCCTGGTGCAGCAGGCCTTCGTCGCCTGCGGCATCGATTGCCCGCGCGACAGCGACCAGCAGATGGGCCTCGGCCGGGAGCTGCGCGAGGACGAACCGCTCCATCGCGGCGATCTGATCTTCTGGCGCGGCCATGTCGGGATCATGGCCTCGGATACGCTGATGCTGCACGCCAACGCCCACCACATGGCCGTCGCCTACGAGCCGCTGGAAGAGGCGATGGCCCGCATCGCGGCCAGCCAGGCCGAGTCGACCGGCGCGGGAGAGGTCACGGCGCGGCGCAGGGTCGAAAGACCCGCCTGAGCCGCATCGCGCGCCAACCGGCCCGGCAAGACCCGCGCCCTGTCGGGCTGCGCGCGTGACCGCCCTCGGCGCCGGGGATGGCTTGAGCCGTCTTTCCCGCTGCGGTAGGTCCGCGGTTCCAAGAGCGGAGCCGCCGTGTCCCCCACCTTGAAAATCGCCGCGGGAAGCCTGCTGGTCGGGCTCATCGTGCTGGGCCTCAAGCTCATGGCCTGGTGGATGACCGGATCAGTCGCGCTGCTCTCGGACGCGCTGGAGAGCACGGTCAACCTGGCCACGGCCTTTGCGGCCCTCGTGGCGATCCGCATCGCGGCACGCCCGGCGGATGCGAACCACCCCTTCGGGCATCACAAGGCGGAGTTCTTCAGCGCGGTGCTCGAAGGCGTCATGATCATCGTCGCCGCGCTCTTCATCCTGCGCGCGGCCTGGGACGGGTTCCAGAGTCCGAGGGCGCTCGACGCGCCGATCGAGGGCCTGCTGGTGAACGGTCTCGCCACGGTGTTGAACGCGGTCTGGGCCGCGGTTCTCGTGCGGCAGGGGGGGCGCCTGAAATCCCCGGCGCTGGTGGCGGACGGGCGGCATCTCTGGGCAGATGTCGTCACCTCGGCCGGGGTGGCCGTCGGTGTCCTGCTGGCGCTGGCGACGGGCTGGTGGGTGCTTGACCCGCTGTTGGCGGCGCTGGTGGCTCTGAACATCCTCTGGTCGGGGTCGCGCGTCGTAAAGCAGTCCCTGAGCGGCCTGATGGACGAGGCCGTGCCGGACGCGACGCTCGCCGAGATCCGCCATGTCATCGCGACCGAGGCGGGAGGCGCCGTCGAAGCGCATGACCTCCGGACGCGGCACGCCGGCAGCGCGACCTTCGTCGAGTTCCACCTCGTCGTGCCGGGCGAGATGAGCGTGTTCGACGCCCATGAGATCTGCGACCGGGTGGAAGCCGCGATCGGCAGGGCCGTCCCCGAAACCCGCGTCACGATCCATGTGGAACCCGAGCACAAGTCAAAACATTCGGGCATCGTCGTACTCGACTGACCGCGCCGGCATGGCCTGCCCTTCGCGGCACGGTGGCGGGGCCCCGTGCCCTACTCCACCGCGCGGATCAGCTTGCACTCCAGCACCCGCAGCACCGTCTTCAGATCGTGCCCGCGTCGCAGAATGCGCCCGTCCATGCCGATCACGCAGTACTGGCCTTGGCGCGCGGCCATCTTGGGCCGCTTCTCGATGCGATACGTCGGCATATCGGCGGTGCGGCGGGCGGCGGCTAGAGATGGACGTCCAGGTCGGGCGGACGTCCGTCACGCGGCGAGAGCAGACAGACTTGCGTTTTCGTGTCATCCTCAAAGGTTCAAGCGGGGGGCTTTGAGATGATGGCGAACGAAGCGCAGGAGACGTACTGGAGTTCGCCCGCGGGGCTCAAATGGATCGAGCATGAGCGCGCCCTGGATGCGGCCATGGCAGGAATGCTGGAGACCATGCTCGATGCCGCCGACATCGCAAAGCCGGACCGGATCCTGGACATTGGCTGCGGCACCGGAGCGAGCACCCTGGCCGCTGCCAGGAGGGCCCCTGACGGCGAATCTTTCGGAATCGACATCTCCAGGCCGCTTCTGGAGCGCGCCGAAATCCGCGCGAGAGAGATCGGTGTGGAGAACGCGTCCTTTCTTCTAGCCGACGCACAGACTCACCCGTTCCCGAAGGGCGCCTTCGATATTTTAATCTCGCGCATCGGGATGAGTTTCTTCTCGGACAGCGTGGCGGCGTTTGAAAATCTGACGAAAGCACTGAAGGCGGGCGGTCGAATGGCCTTCGTCTGTTGGGCGGCAGTGTCTGAGAACCCATGGTTCCTCATTCCGAAAAAAGCGGCCGAAGATCGTTTGGGGCCGCTGCATGAAACGGAGCCGACTTCCCCCGGCCCGACGGCCTTTCAGGACATCGACCATGTGGCAGGGCTGATGAAGAAAGCTGGTCTATCCAACATCAGGGCGGACAGGACGGAGGTGATGCTGACACCGCCGGACGGGGTGCGGGGGGCTGCACGGGCCGCGAGCCGAGTCGGCCCTGCTGCGCGGATCATGAAGGTATATGGCGGCGACGAGGCCGATGAAACGGCGATTGAAGAATGCGTGCGAGGCGAATTCATGCCGTTCGACCGAGACGGCGACGTTCGCGTTCCAGCGGTCATTAATCTGTTCACCTGCTCCACATAGGCAGGTTTCAAATCGACCCCATGAATCGTCGGTTCAGTGTGGGCCTCACACCGGACCTTGCCTCGCGCCCTACTCCACCGCGCGGATCAGCTTGCGCTCCAGCACCCGCAGCACCGTCTTCAGATCGTGCCCGCGCCGCAGAATGCGCCCGTCCATACCGATCACGCAGTACTGGCCTTGGCGCGCGGCCATCTTGGGCCGCTTCTCGATCCGGTACATCGGCATCTCGGCAGTGCGGCGGAAGACCGAGAAGATCGCCACGTCCTTGAGCGAGGAGATCCCGTAATCGCGCCACTCCCCGGCGGCGACCATCCGCCCGTAGAGCGACAGGATCACGGAGAGTTCGGTCCGGTGAAAATGGACGGTCTCGGGGAGCGGGGTCGCGGGCGTCATACTGTGACAGTTACGGTGCGCGCGGGGCAGATCAAGGCGCGGCATGTCAGCGATGCGGCGAATGCCGCGAATGCGGCATGTCCGTGCCCTTGCCCAGATCGCGCCATGAAAAGACCCGAAGTGCAGCACGCCGCCGACGTGGAAGCGCCGCGACGCTTCGGCACCCTCTGACGTGTAGGAGCGAAAGCTCGATGTTCCCGGCCCGGCGCTTCCTTGCCCCCACCCAGAGCGCCGGCCGGGGACCCTACACTGCCCCGGATTGGGGCGTCTGCCACATGCGCCTCGTCCGCCGTCGCGGACGAGGCGTTTCTCTTGGGCACTCAGGCCCGGACGAGCTTTTCGTAAGCCTCGGAAATGTCGCGCGTCATCGCGCCGACCTCGAAATTGTAATCGCCGATCTGGCCCACCGGCGTGACCTCGGCCGCCGTGCCGGTCAGCCAGCACTGCTCGAAGCCTTCGAGCTCTTCGGGCATGATGTGACGCTCATGGACCTTGATCTGGCGGTCCTTCAGCATTCCCAGCACGGTCTGCCGGGTGATCCCGTTGAGGAAACAGTCGGGGTCGGGCGTATGCACTTCGCCGTCCTTGACGAAGAAGATGTTGGCACCCGTCGCCTCGGCCACGTAGCCGCGATAGTCGAACATCATCGCATCCGAGCAGCCCTTCGCCTCGGCGGCGTGCTTGGACATGGTGCAGATCATGTAGAGGCCCGCCGCCTTGGCGTGGCTCGGCGCCGTCTCGGGCGAGGGGCGCTTCCACTTGGCGATGTCCAGCTTGGCGCCCTTCATCTTGGCGTCGCCGTAATAGTTGCCCCAGGCCCAGGTCGCGACGGCCATGCGCACCGGGTTGCGCCGCGACGACACGCCCATGTCCTCGCCCGCGCCGCGCCAAGCCAGGACGCGGACATAGGCGTCCTCAAGCCCGTTGGCGCGCATCGTTTCGTACTTGGCGGCCTCGATCTCGTCGACGGTCCACGGGATCTCCATGTCGAGCTGTCGCCCCGACTCGATCAGGCGCTCGGAATGCTTGCGGGACTCGAAGATCTTGCCGGAATAGGCCCGCTCCCCTTCGAACACCGCGCTGGCGTAGTGCATCGCATGGGTCAGCAGGTGCACATTGGCATCGCCCCATTCGACCAGCGCGCCATCCATCCAGATCTTGCCGTCAAGTTCCGCATAGGACCCAGCCATCTTTCTACCCTTTCGTTTCGTAAATGAGCCCACTTCGGACACATTATTTCGCCAAACCTGCGGATCGCTATCGATTCGGTCTTGGAATGTCAACAAGGCTGACGTAGTTTTCCGGTCGGAGGTGATCATGGCCGAGGATCTGAGAGACAGCGACACGCTGCTCTTCCTGACGGACGCGCAACTCAGGCGGGCGATCGAGGCGATGTTCTTCGCCTATCGCGGCTTCACCGCGGATCCCGACCGGATCCTGTCCGAGCGCGGGTACGGCCGCGCCCATCACCGCGCGATCCACTTCATCCAACGCGCCCCCGGCAGCACGGTGACGAACCTGCTGGCCATTCTGGGCGTGACCAAGCAATCGCTCAATCGGGTTCTGCGAACCCTGATCGAGGATGGCCTGGTCGAGAGCCGCGTCGGCCCCCACGACCGGCGGGAGCGGCATCTCTACCTGACCGATGCGGGCGCCGAACTGGAGGCGGAACTGTCGACCGCCCAGCGCGCCCGGATGCGCGCGGCCTTTCGCGAGGCCGGGCCGGAGGCCGTCGCTGGATTCCGTCAGGTGCTTGAGCATATGATGGATCCCGAGCTTCGCCGCCTCTTCGCGGCCGCCAGGGAAGGGGACCGATGACCCATGCCGACGTGCCGGGCCACCAGGCCCATGTCCTGCTGGTCGACGACGACGAACGCATTCGATCGCTCCTGCAGAAGTTCCTGATGCGCAACGGCTACCTGACCACCGCGGCGCGCGATTCGGATCATGCGCGGCGCCTGCTGGCGGGACTCGATTTCGACATCGCGATCCTCGACGTGATGATGCCGGGCGATAACGGCTTCATCCTCTGCGCCGAGATCCGGGAGACGCGCGACATGCCGGTCCTGCTGCTGACGGCCAAGGGCGAGACCTCGGACCGGATCACCGGGCTGGAGGCGGGGGCGGACGACTACCTCCCGAAGCCGTTCGAGCCGAAGGAACTGCTGTTGCGTCTCAAGGCGATCCTGCGACGCGCCCCCCAGGCCGCGCATGCGGTGCCGAAGATGCTGCATCTCGGCCCGATCCGCTACGATCTGGAGCGGGGCGAGCTTTGGCAGGACGGCGCGCTCGTACGCCTGACCGCGACCGAGACGATCCTTATGCGCATCTTCGCAGAGACCCCGCACGAGGCCGTCAGCCGCGGCACCCTGGTAGAGCGTCTGGGCCGCGACGAGGGCGGCACCAACGAGCGCGCGGTCGATGTGCAGATCACCCGACTCCGCCGCAAGCTGGAGCGCGACCCGAAACAGCCGCGCTACCTGCAGACGGTCCGCGGCGAGGGCTATATGCTCGCGCCCGACTGAGAGCGCCGGGAGTTTCACACCCCCGGACCCCCGTGGAGTATTTTCGGCCAGAAGAAGGAGGGCCCCATGACCCTCGTCATCACCCATCCCGACGCCCTGCTGCACGAGAACCCGCCGGGGCATCCCGAGCAGGTGGCGCGGCTGCGATATGTGCTGGAGGCGCTCGAGGGGATGACGCTCGATCGCGAGGAGGCGCGCGAAGCGAGCGACGAGCCGCTCCTGCGCTGTCATCCGCAGGCCTATCTCGACCGGATCGCGGGCGCGGTGCCCGAAGAGGGGTGGGTACAGCTCGACGCCGATACATTCCTGTCGCCGGGCACTTGGCGCGCGGCGCGGCTGGCGGCGGGCGCAGCCGTTCGCGCCGTGGACGCGGTGATGGAGGGGAGCGCGCGCAATGTCTTCTGCGCCATGCGCCCGCCCGGGCATCATGCGGAGACGGCGACGCCGATGGGCTTCTGCACGCTGGGCAATGTCGCCATCGCCGCCAAGCACGCCCTGGAGGCCCATGGGATCTCGCGCGTGGCCGTGGTCGATTTCGACGTCCATCACGGCAACGGCACGCAGGATCTGCTGTGGGACGAGCCCCGCGCCCGTTTCTGGTCGACCCACCAGATGCCGCTCTGGCCCGGCACGGGCGATGCCTCCGAGACGGGGCCTCATGGCACGGTCACGAATGTTCCTCTCCCGCCCGGCTCGGGGGGGGCGGCCTTCCGCGCGGCGATGGAACGCATTGTCCTGCCCGGGATCGACGAGTTCGCCCCGGAGCTGTTGCTGATCTCGGCGGGGTTCGACGCCCATCACGCAGACCCCCTGGCGCAACTCGCCTGGACCACCGAAGATTTCGCCTGGGCGACGGAACGGCTTTGCGACGCGGCTTGGACCCATTGCGCGGGCCGGGTGGTTTCCTGCCTGGAGGGCGGCTATGACCTCGACGCGTTGGCCAATGCCGTGGCCGCGCATGTTGACGTC
Organism: Jannaschia seohaensis; assembly: GCF_900116765.1. Classification (GTDB taxonomy): domain Bacteria; phylum Pseudomonadota; class Alphaproteobacteria; order Rhodobacterales; family Rhodobacteraceae; genus Jannaschia; species Jannaschia seohaensis. Next base: position 25,202 of record NZ_UETC01000008.1, read on the forward strand.
CTGAGGAGGCGCACCGATGGCTGAGACGCCCGTTAAGAAGATGTCCTTCGAAGAGGCCATCGCCGAATTGGAGCAGGTCGTGAACCGGCTCGATTCCGGCGACGTGCCGCTGGACCAGTCGATCGCCCTCTATGAGCGGGGCGCGGCGCTGAAGGCCCATTGCGAAGCGAAGCTGAACGAAGCGGATGCCAAGGTCCGCCAGATCACGCTCGACGCGCAGGGCCAGCCGACCGGCATGACCGACCCGCAGTGAGCTTCGAGAACGATCTGAGCACAGCGCAGGCCGAGGTCCAGCAGGCGCTGGACACGGCTCTTGCGCCGTTCGGCGACGATCCCGTGGCCGAAGCGATGCGCTATGCGACCCGGGGCGGCAAGCGGTTGCGCGCCTTCCTCGCCCTGGAGGCCGCGGCGCTGTTCGACGTACCGCGCGCGCGGGCCCTGCGCGCGGCGGCCGCCATCGAATGCGTCCACGCCTATTCGCTGATCCATGACGACTTGCCCTGCATGGACGACGACGACCTGCGCCGGGGCCAGCCCACCGTCCATCGCCGCTGGGACGAGGCGACGGCGGTGCTGGCCGGCGATGCCCTACAAACCCTCGCCTTCGAGCTGCTGGCCGACCCGGAGACCCATCCCGACCCGGCCGTGCGCGCCGATCTGGTCCTGACGCTCGCGCGCGATGCGGGCGCGCAAGGTATGGTGCGGGGCCAGGCGCTCGACATCGCGGCGGAGACGGCGGCGGCGCCGCTGACGCTGGACCAGGTGTCGGAGTTGCAGCGGCTCAAGACCGGGCGGCTGCTGGAATGGCCCTGCCGCGCCGGAGCCCTGCTGGGCGGGGCGGATCCCGGCCCGCTGGTCGATTACGCCGGCGCGCTGGGCCTCGCGTTTCAGATCGCGGACGACCTGCTGGACGTCGAAGGCGACGCGGAAAAGGCGGGTAAGGCGTTGCGAAAGGACGCGGCGGCGGGCAAGGCGACCTTCGTCTCGCTGCTGGGAGCGGAGGCAGCGCGGGCGCGCGCGATGTCTCTCGTGCGTGACGCCGAAATGTCTATTTTGATTTACACACCAAAGGGCGCTAATCTAGGCTCGGTCGCCCGCTACGTGGTGACGAGAGACAGGTAACGACCATGACCGACCAAGCCCGCCCCGCGACGCCCCTGCTCGATCGGATCGGAGGGCCCGCCGATCTGCGGGTCCTGCCCGATCGCGACCTCAAACGCCTCGCCGACGAATTGCGGGCCGAAACGATCTGGGCCGTCAGCCAGACCGGCGGCCATCTGGGCGCGGGGCTGGGCGTGGTCGAGCTGACGGTCGCGATCCACGCCGTATTCAACACGCCGCGCGACAAGCTGATCTGGGACGTCTCCCATCAGTGCTATCCGCACAAGATCCTCACGGGCCGCCGCGACCGGATGCGCACGATCCGCCAGAAGGACGGGCTGTCCGGCTTCACCAAGCGGACCGAGAGCATCTACGACCCGTTCGGCGCGGCCCATAGCTCCACCTCCATTTCGGCGGCGCTTGGTTTCGCCATGGGGCGGGAACTGGGCGCCGACGACGTGGGCGACGCCATCGCCGTGATCGGGGATGGGGCGCTGTCCGGCGGCATGGCCTATGAGGCGATGAACCATGCGGGCCACCTCAAGAAGCGCCTGATCGTCATCCTCAACGACAACGAGATGTCCATCGCCCCGCCGGTGGGCGCGATGTCGTCCTATCTGTCCTCGCTCTATGCCGGGGCGCCGTTCCAGGAGTTCAAGGCCGCCGCCAAGGGCGCCGTGGGCTTCCTGCCGCCGCCTTTCCAGGAGGGGGCGCGCCGCGCCAAGGAGATGCTCAAGGGCATCACGGTGGGCGGCACCCTCTTCGAAGAACTGGGCTTCAGCTATGTCGGCCCCATCGACGGCCATGACATGGAAAGCTTGCTCCAGGTATTGCGCACCGTGAAGGTGCGCGCGGACGGGCCGATCCTGATCCATGCGATCACGCAGAAGGGCAAGGGCTTCGCCGAGCACCGCGCCGACCGGGGCCACGCCACGGGCAAGTTCGACCCGGCCACCGGAGAGCAGAAAAAGGCCAAGTCCAATGCGCCCTCCTATACCAAGGTCTTCGCCCAGAGCCTGATCCAGGAGGCCGCCGAGGACGACAAGATCGTGGCCATCACCGCCGCGATGCCCGACGGCACCGGCCTCAACCTCTTCGCGGAGCGTTTCCCGGCCCGCTGCTTCGATGTCGGTATCGCCGAGCAGCATGGCGTGACCTTCTGCGCGGGCCTGGCCGCGGCGGGGATGAAGCCTTTCGCCGCGATCTACTCGACCTTCCTCCAGAGGGGCTACGACCAGGTCGTCCACGACGTCGCGCTGCAAAACCTGCCGGTGCGATTCGCCATCGACCGGGCGGGGTTGGTGGGTGCCGATGGCGCGACCCATGCCGGCAGCTTCGACGTCGCCTATCTGTCCAACTTGCCCAATTTCACCGTCATGGCCGCCGCGAACGAGGCGGAGCTGCGCCACATGGTTGCGACGGCCGCCGCGCATGATTCGGGGCCGATCGCCTTCCGCTTCCCGCGAGGCGAGGGCGTCGGCTGCGAGATGCCCGAGCGGGGCGTCCCGCTCGAAATCGGCAAGGGCCGGATCGTGCATGAGGGAGCGCAGGTCGCGATCCTGTCCTTCGGCGCGCGATTGGTCGAGGTCGAGGAAGCGCGGGAGCGGTTGATGGCCCGGGGAATCGAGCCGACCGTCGCCGATGCGCGTTTCTCGAAGCCTCTGGACCGGGATCTGATCCTCGACCTCGCGGCGCGCCATGAGGCGCTGATCACCATCGAGGAGGGTGCGATCGGCGGTTTCGGCAGCCATGTCGCGCAGCTCCTCGCCGAGGAGGGCGTCTTCGATACCGGCCTCTGCTACCGCTCGATGGTGCTGCCCGATGCGTTTATCGACCAGGCCGGCCCGCGCGAGATGTATGCGGCGGCCGGGCTCAATGTCGAAGACATCGAGGCGAAGGTGCTCTCGGTTCTCGGCGTGCAGGTGTTGAGCAAACGCGCCTGACCGCCCCGGTAAAGCGAAAGACGGCGAGGCCGTTGGTCCGCCGTCCCGAACTGTATGCCGACCTTGCCCTGGCGCCCGCTGATCAGTCATCTCCGCAAACCGCAGCAGCCATCCGGCGCTGCCGACGCCCCGAGCGATCCGGTCGTTACGTCGAAGTGACCGATCGGCCCCAACGCGGCGCGCATGACTGGGATCGTTATATCCATAAAAAAAGCTCTGTCGGCATATAACGCCAACAGAGCTAACGCATGCCCCTGTTCCAGAGGGAATTGGGTCAAGCAAATATGCTCACCCGAGCAAAGCGCGTTTTCGCCGAAACGGCGAGCCCGACGCCCACGAGGGGCGCCGAGCGAAAAGATCAGTCTTCGGTCGTGGTCGTCGTGGTCGACCCGTCGCCATCGCTACCCAGCAGCAGGGCGAGCGCCAGGAGACCGCCGGCAGCGGCAGCGGCGGCAGCGCCGTCGATCCCAGGGCCGACGAGAACGGCATCGTCGTCTTCCGCGACGACCACGTCGTCAGAGACGCCGGCATCCCCGAGCTTCTGGGCCAGAAGGGCGGTGGGCGACAGCGCGAGCAATGCGGCCGCCGAGAGAGTGGCAATTTTCTTCACAACGGATCTCCATGTCAGTCGTTCTTCGCAGGACTAAGCTGCTCGCGCCCAGGTCTCAAGCCTCAATCCGCAATGCATATGCCGCAGATGCAGCATTGACACGCTCAGCCCTCCCCGACGCCTAATCTCTTTACACTTTTAGGACGATCACGTCCAGCGATCCCGACTCGGGGGCGATCAATTCAACGGACCGGCGCACGGTTCCGCCTGCGTCCAGCCAGTATCGATTCACAAAGCCCCCGCCGTCGGACACGCAGTCCTCTTCGTAGACCGTCGTGTCGATGTTCACCCCAAAATAGCTCAAACGCTCCTGCCCCACGGGCCGGACGGAGCAGAGGAACTGCACCGCAACGATCTGATTCTGACCGTCGATATAGCGATTGACCCGCTCTACGTCTTCGCCGCCGCCCGCGCGCAGTGCAGCGGCCAGCGGGGCGACATCGGCCGTGTGGAGGTCGAAGCCGAAACCGCGCGTACCCACGAGGATTCCATTCCGCCGGAACAGGCCACCGCCGGAGATGTCGCGCCACTGTTCCGTTCCGAGCTTGACCGCGCGCGGAACCATCGTCAGGCCGATATCCGTCTCCTGCACTACCACCAGCAGCAGCGGCGTGGGCGACCCCGCCACCATCGCGGGCGTGAGGACCTCCCGCGCGTCCGCCGCGGGCTCCTCCCCCGCAAGCCCCGCGAATCGGGATTGGAGCGCGGCGAAGAGCAGCTTGTCATTGGCGGGCGGCGCGTTCTCCGTGCCGCCGGAGCAGGCGGCCAGAGCCGCCAGGAGCAAAGCGGCGAAAGGTCGGGACCAGCGGGTCAACGTCATCTCCAGAACCTCCCCCAGCGTTCGGTCAAGTCCGGGGCGGATTGGCTCCGGACCAGCGGATAGAGCCGGTCGCGAATCGTGAGCCGCGCGCCTCCGTCCCTCTGCACCGGCTGAATCGTCAGACCGCTGGTCTGGCGCGTGGGCCGGCCGAGCAACCAGTCGGTCGGAATGCGCAGGAAGAAGCCCTTGTCGAAGCTGCCCTCCCCGAATTCCTCGGCACTGACATTGGTGCGGGTGGCATAGGCGCCCACCTGCCAGCCGTTCGAGAACTCCCGCGTGAGCGTGTAAGTCGCTCCCCGGTCGCCCGCCAGATACTGACCCACATCGAGCTGGCTGTAGAAGCGGGCGCCGTGATCGTAATAGGCGGAGATGAAGGCCGTCTCGGCCTCAAGGTCCTGAAAGCCGAAGAGCCCGTCGAACTCACGCTGCCGGACGATATTGGCCTCGACCCCGATGGCGAGACGCGAATTCACCGGCTTCCACAGCACCTCACCCGAGACGCCGCCAAATTCCCGCTCCAACAGACCGACCGTGCCGCGCGCATAGAGGTTCTGACCGGGACGGAAGAAATAGGACGCCGTCAGGTAGGGAATGAACGGGTCATCGGTCTTGAGGAATTCCGGCCCGTTCGTGCGAACGCGCGGCAGCACGGAATTGCTCTCCCGCACCGACTCGTCGCGGTTCCCGATCAACTTCTGGCGGACTTCCCCCCCCAGGACGAGACCGCGCACCGGCTCCCATTCGGCCGACGCCGCGAGACCGACATCGACGCGAAAGGGATTGTCCGGGTCGAACAGCGAATAGCCGATATAGGGGCCGATATTCCAGTTCAGCCGGGGATAGGCGTCCTCGACATAGCGGCGCCCATCCGTGGGCAGGCTCGCCGAATCGACGATCCCCGCGACCGCCAGCATCTCGGCCGCGCCATTGGGACGGTTCTCGATCGCCTCCAGGTCGCTGCGCCGCAGGATGACCGAGGCAGAGCCCAGGCTCCGCTCGTTCTCGGGCGTCAGAACGAAGGTCTCGACCGAGGGCGGCAGCGTCGCGGCCATGGCCCGCGCGGCCCGTCCGATCGCCTGCGCCTCGCTGGCGTAGCGGGGGTTGCGGAAGCGGATATCGACCCGGTCCCCGGTCAGCCGATAAGAGATCAGCTCCAGCCCGGCCTCCGCCAACACCGCGTCGAGCCCGGCGACGACCGGCTCCTCGACCTGCGCCGCGCCGACCCAGGCCTCCGACCAGAGCTGAGGCTGCGCGTCCCGCGAGGGGCGCAGCGCCACGGGCAGCGCCGCGCCCTCCAGGCCGCTGCCGCCGGTGGGCGGGCGCTTGGGGTTCAGGGCGAGCTGGATGTTGAAGCCGAACTCCGACCCGCCGACCGCGTAGCCGCCCAAGCGGATGCCGGGGGCGAGGTTGTATTCGACCCCGAAATTGAGCGGCGACTTGCGATCGAAAATGCCCCGCGCCTCTTCCTCGCGGTAGCCGTCGGAGGAGTATTCCGCCTTCAGCGTCCAGCGGTCGTTGGGCCGGAACTCCACGCCCGCGAACAGCGCGGCGTCGCCCCGGAACCAGGATGAGGTCGAGAACTGGCCGCCGGAGGTATTGACATCGTAGCGGGGCCGGTCGCGGAACCGCTCGTCCAGCGCGACCAGCGGGTTGGTAAAGCTGCCCGCCGACCCGAACCGGCCCCAGCCGATCCCCGCCGTCGCCGTCCATTGCGGGCCGAAGGTCTTGGACGCCACGACATATTCGCCGCTGAACAGGCTGGTTCCGCCGAAATCCTGCAAGCCCACCGTCACGTCCGGGATCCAGCCGTTCTCTTTCAGGACCTGAAACCGCACGTCGAAGCTGCGGTCATAGGTCCGGATGAACTCGTCGCCCACGCGCAGGAAGTCAGGGATGGTCGCGTAACGGAACACACCCTGCACCCGGGGCAGGATCTGGAACGAGAGCTGCGTCCGGCCGGACCCGTTGGACAGGCCATAGATGCTGGTGACGATCTCGCCATCGGGCTGCATCTGCGCGCTCGGCATGTCGATCAGCCCGGGCACGCCATAGCTGCTGACCGAGCGGCGGGGTTCGGGCGCCTGCTGCGCGCCGGCAGGCGCCACCAGCCCGGCGCAGAGAAGGCTCGTCAGGATCGTTCGGCCCGTCAGCATCGTTCGGATCGTCCGCATCGCGCAGCCCCTCTGCCAATCGCTGCGCCCGTTATCAGTGCGCAAGCGCCGGATGGAAAGGGCAAAGCCGTGGGCATGGCGCGATGTGTCTTGATTCCGCAACGTGGCGCCGTCTAGTCGGGCAGCCGCCCGCCGATCGGACTTGCCTGATGACTTCCGCTCCCCTCGCCCTAACCGGTTCCACCGGCCGCGTCGCCCGCCTCATGCGGCCATTTCTGCCCGGAGCCGTCTGGCTGTCCCGCACCGATCCGCTCTCGGGGGTCGCGGGGGCGCGGGCGCTCGTGGCGCTGGCGGGGGTGACGCGCGGGGATGCGGCCGCGCTCCGCGCAAATACCGATGTCGCGCTGGCGGCATTGGAGGCAGCCCGCGCCCACCGCGTGCCCCGGGTCTTCCTGCTCTCCTCGGCGGCGGTCTACGGGCGCGCGCCCTCTCCGCTGAGCGCCGAGGCCGCGCCCAGCCCGGCCGCGCCCTATGGCACCGCCAAGGCCGAGATGGAGCGCGCCGTCGCCAAGTGGCGCGCCGCCCATCCCGACGGGCCCGAAGCCGTCTGCCTGCGCCTCGGCAATGTCGCGGGGGCCGACGCGCTGTTCGGCAACCTCACCCCCGGCGCGGTGCCGGCGATCCATGTCTGGCCCGACGGCACCACGCCCCGGCGCAGCTATATCGGCCCCCGCAGCCTCGCCCGCGTGCTGGAGAGGCTGGCAAGCGCCCCAGCCCTGCCCTCCATCCTCAACCTCGCCGCCCCCGGCCCGGTCGCGATGGGCGACCTTGCGAGCGCGGCGGGGCACGCCTGGACCCCGGTCCCCGCCCCGCCCGAGGCCCTGGCCGAGGTCCACCTGGACACCGCGCCGCTGGAGGCGCTGGTGCCGCTCGCCCCGGCCACGCCCGACGCGCTGGTGGCCGAATGGCGGGAGGCGACGGCGTGACCCCCGGCAAGCGGCTCTTCGATATCGTGCTCGCGCTGGTGCTGGCGGTGATCCTGGCGCCGGTCATGCTGGTCATCGCCGGTCTGGTCTGGCGCGGGCGGGACGGCCCCATCCTCTACGGCTCGGAGCGGATGCGCAGCCCGACCGAGGCCTTCATCCTGTGGAAGTTCCGCACCATGACCGTCGCCGCCACCGATCAGGGCGTCACCGGCGGCGACAAGTCGGCCCGGATCACGCCGCTTGGCGCCAAGCTGCGGCGGGTGCGGCTGGACGAACTCCCGCAGCTTTGGAACATCCTGCGCGGCGATATCAGCTTCGTCGGCCCGCGCCCGCCGTTGCGCCGCTATGTCGAGATGTTTCCCGATCTCTATGCGCGCGTCCTGCGCTCGCGCCCCGGCGTCACCGGCCTCGCCTCGCTGGTCTATGCCGCGCATGAAGAGCGGATCCTGGCCCGCGCCACGACGCCCGAGGAAACCGAGGCGGCCTATATACGCCGCTGCGTCCCCCGAAAGGCCGCGCTCGACCTGATCTATCAGCGCAACCGGAGCCTCTGGCTGGACGTGAAGCTGGTCGCCTGGACGACCGCCCGCTTCATCCCCCGCCGCTGGCGCCCAATCCGCAAGGGCCGTCCGCTCTGAGCCCGGACCGCCGCGGCCCAGCGCTCCCTCGCGGCGGACAGTCCTTCTTCTGGCCGGAAATACTCCGGGGGGAGTCGGCCCTTGGGCCGACGGGGGGCAGAGCCCCCCACCCCGCCCGCCACGCGCGCGCCAGTTCGGGTTGGCTCACTTCGCCGAACCGCGCGCCTTCTCCGCCGACTCCAGCCGTGCCTCGATGACGCGCAGCTTCTCCAGCACCTCATCGCGATAGGCGTCGGTCGCGGCGTTCGTTTCCTCCGCATGGGCGTCCTGCATCGAGTTCACGATCAGACCGACCAGCAGGTTCACCACGGCGAAGGTCGTCACCATGATGAACGGTACGAAAAAGGCCCAGGCGTAGGGGTAGACCTCCATGACCGGGCGGACGATCCCCATGGACCAGCTTTCCAGCGTCATGATCTGGAACAGCGAATAGCCGGACGATCCGAGGTCGCCGAACCATTCCGGGAAAGACGCGCCGAAGAGCTTGGTGGCCATCACCGCGGCGATATAGAAGATGATCCCCATCAGCAGGAACACGCTGCCCATCCCGGGCAGCGCGGTGACGAAGCCCTCGACCACGCGGCGCAGGCGCGGAAAGACCGAGATGATGCGCAGCACCCGCAGGATCCGCAGCGCGCGCAGCACGCTGAACGGCCCGGCATTGGGCACCAGCGCCACCGCGACGATGGCGAAGTCGAACAGGTTCCACCCGTCCCGCCAGAAGCGCGTCCCCTTGGCGATCATCTTGGCCACCAGTTCCACGACGAAAATCGCCAGGCAGGCGCGGTCGAACGCGACCAGGACCCCGCTGAACCGGTCATAGACGGGCGGTACGGTCTCTAGCCCCAGGACGATGGCGTTGAGGACAATGACGGCGATGATCGTGTTGCGGATCGCAGCGCTGTCGATGATCTGTTCCAGGCGGGCGCGGGTCATGGTCTCTCGAAAGTTGCGGCGAGTTCGATATGTGCGCTCCAGCGGAATTGGTCCACCACCGTCACGGGGCCCAGGCGCCATCCCGCCTCCGTCAGCATGGCCGCATCGCGCGCGAAGGTAGCGGGGTTGCACGAGACGTAGGCGATGCGCGAAAGATCGGCCCTCGCCAGTTCCGCCACCTGGGCGGCCGCGCCCGCCCGGGGCGGGTCTATGATGACGGCCTCGTAGCGCGACAGCTCCGCGGCGGTCAGCGGGTCGCGAAAGAGATCCCGCACCTGGCCGGTGACGGGTTTCAGCCCCTGGGCCTGCCGTGCCCCCTGCTCCAGCGCGGCGATCAGGGCCGGATCACCCTCCACCGCGTGCACGCGGGCGCGCTCGGCGGCGGGGAAGGTGAAGGTGCCCATGCCGGCGAAGAGATCGACGACGGCGGTGGCCGCGCCCAGCCCGTCGCGCACCCGCGCCACCAGCGCCGCCTCGCCGGCCTCGGTCGCCTGGAGAAAGGCGCCCGGCGGCGGCGTGACCGGCGCGCGGCCCAGGGTCAGGCGCGGCGGCAGCTGTTGCAGCGCGGGCTCCCCGTTCCAGGTGATGCGCGCGAAGCCAGCCGCCAGCGGCGCCAGCGCGCTCATCGCCGCGCGGTCCAGCGGTTTCGCCCCGTCGAGCGCCAGATCGAGCCCGGTCTCGGTCCGCGTGAGCTGGAGCGTGATCTCGGTCCCCCGCGCGGCGGCCATGCGCGTGATCGCCTCCAGCGACGGGAGCGCGGCCAGCAGCGCGGGATGCAGCACATGACATTCGGGGATGGAGACGATCTCATCCGAGCCGCGCACATGGAACCCCACCTGCGCGCCTTTCTTCGTCTTGCGTCCCGAAAGCGCCGCGCGCCGGCGGGTCGCGGGGGGCGAGGTCTCAACCGACGCAACCTCCGATTCGATCCCGGCGCGGGCCAGGGCCCCGCGCACGATCTCCACCTTCCACTCGGCCACGAACCCGTCGGAGGCATGTTGCAGGGCGCAGCCTCCGCAGCGGCGGAAATGCGGGCAGGGCGGGGCGACCCGGTCGGGCGAGGGCGTCACGATCTTCGGATCGGGCATCCGATCGCCGACGATCTCGCCGGTCACGACCTCACCCGGCAGGCTGCGCGGCACATAGACGCCGCCCGCAACGCCATCTCCCCTGGCCCCCAGCGTCTCGACGGTCAGCACGGGCATTCACTCCGCCGCGACATCTTCGACCCCGATGAACCCGCCCGATTGCCGCTCCCAGTATCGGGCATATGTGCCGCCCTTCGCCAGCAGCTGGCGATGGGTGCCCTGCTCGACGATGCGCCCCGCCTCCATCACCACGATCCGGTCCATACGCGCGATGGTCGAGAGACGGTGCGCGATGGCGATCACGGTCTTGCCCTCCATCACCTGCTCCAACGCCGATTGGATCGCCGCCTCCACCTCGGAATCAAGGGCCGAGGTCGCCTCGTCCAGAACGAGAACCGGCGCGTCCTTGAGGATGGCGCGGGCCAGGGCGATGCGCTGGCGCTGGCCGCCCGACAACTTCACCCCGCGCTCGCCCAGGAAGGCGTCATAGCCGGTATTGCCCTTGTGATCCCGCAGGCCCTCGATGAAATCATGCGCTTCGGCCCGGCGGGCCGCGTCGATTATCTCCTCTTCCGAGGCGTCGGGGCGGCCGTAGAGGATGTTGTCGCGGGCGGAGCGGTTGAACATGGCCGTCTCCTGCGTGACCATCCCAATCTGGCGGCGCAGGCTGTCCTGCGTCACCTCCCGCAGGTCGTGCCCATCGACTGTGATCCGCCCCTCCTCCGGGTCGTATAGCCGCAGCAGCAGCGCCACTAGCGTGGACTTGCCCGCGCCCGAGGCCCCGACCACGCCGATCTTCTCGCCCGGGGCCACGGTCAGGTCGAAGCCCGAGATCCCGCCCTCGTCGCGGCCATAGGTGAAGGTGACGTCCTCCAGCCGGATCGCGCCGTCGAGCCGCGGCAGGTCATGCGCGTCGGGCGCGTCCGTCAGCGCGTGCAGATGGGCGAGCGTGTGCATCCCGTCCTCCACCTCGCCCACATTGGCATAGAGCGCCATCAGCGTGAACGAGACCCACCCCGTCATCTGGCTGAGCCGGAACGAGATCGCCCCCGCCGCCGCAATGTCCCCCGCCGTGGCCTGGCCCGCCTGCCACAAGAGAACCGAGCCGCCGATCATCAGGATAGGCAGGAGCCCCGCGCAGAACATCAGCATGAAGCGGAACGAGGTCGACATCCGCCCGAAGGCCAGCGCCCGCTCCCGCAGGGTGGCCATCGCGTCGAGCGCGGAGCGGTCCTCGTGCTCCGCATGACCAAAGAGCTTCACGGTCTTGATGTTGGTGATCGTGTCGACGACCTGGCCCGTCACCATCGCCCGCGCCGCCGCCCGCGCCTTGGAGCGCGTCCGGATGCGCGGCATGAACCAGCGGAACAGCGCGACATATCCGACCAGCCAAATCCCAAGCGCCAACGCGATGCGCCAGTCGATGGCGAACATCAAGAGCAGCGACCCGATCAGCGAGGCCGAGGCGAAGGCGACGACGTTGATGAACTCGTTGGTGACCTCGGTCACGGCCCGCGCCGTCTGCATCTGCTTGGTGGCGATGCGCCCCGCGAAATCGTTGTCGAAGAACGTCACCGACTGGCCCATCGTCCAGCGGTGCAAGCGGGACTGCACCAGCGGGTAGACATTGGGCATGACCGTGATGCCGTTGAAGGCCGCCGACGCGCCGAAGGTGAGCGGGCGCAGCAGCAGATAGAACAGCATGAACCCGCCCAGCAGCAGAGCGTTCCGCGCGAGGTATCCTTCGGTCTCGCCCGCGACGCTGTCGATCACCGCGCCCAGGAAGAAGGCGGTCGCGATCTCGGTCGTGCCCGCCAGCGCCGAGGCGCCGAAGGCCACGATCAGCCAGGGCCACGCCCCATGGAGGCACCAGCGGAAAAAAGCCAGAAGGTCGCGCGGGGGCGCTCCCTCGGCCGGGGCGAAGGCGGGGACGAGACCGGCGAAGCGGTCCGCGACGTGGCGAAGAAGTCGAGACATGTCCGACCCATCTAGGGCGCGCGCCCCCCGGTTGCGAGGGCCAGGATTGCGCAGTGACCTGTGCGGAGGGGCCGAAGCGCCTCTGAGCTATTCAGCGGCCGCGTTCGACTCGGTATCGATGAAGCCGCCCGATTGCCGCGCCCAGAACGAGGCATAGAGGCCGGCGCGCGCAAGCAGTTGCTCATGCGTCCCTTCCTCGATGATCCGCCCCGCGTCGATGACGACGATCCGGTCCATCGCGGCGATGGTCGACAGGCGATGCGCGATGGCGATGACGGTCTTGCCCTCCATCATCCCATAGAGCGTGTCCTGGATCGCGGCCTCGACCTCCGAGTCGAGCGCCGCCGTCGCCTCGTCGAGCACCAGGATGGGCGCGTCCTTGAGGATGACGCGGGCCAGCGCGATGCGCTGGCGCTGGCCCCCCGACAGCTTCACGCCCCGCTCGCCGACCTGCGCGTCGTAGCCTTTGTTGCCCTGCGCGTCCTGCAGCCCCAGGATGAAATCATGTGCGTGGGCCTTTTCGGCGGCGGCGCGCACCTCCGCCTCGGTGGCGTCAGCGCGGCCATAACGGATGTTCTCCAGCACCGAGCGATGCAATAGCGAGGAATCCTGCTGCACCATGCCGATGGCGTGGCGCAGGCTGCCCTGGGTGACGCGGCTTATGTCCTGCCCGTCGATCTCGATCCGGCCCGTCTCAGGGTCGTAGAAACGCAGAAGCAGCTTCACCAGGGTCGACTTGCCCGCGCCCGAGCGCCCGACCACGCCGACCTTCTCGCCCGGCGCCACACGCAGGGTCAGCCCGGTCACGCCGCCGCTGGTGCCGCCATAGAGATGCGTCACCGCATCGAAGGCGATGGCGCCCCGGGTCAGCTTGAGCGGCTTGGCGTCCGGCGCGTCTGTCAGTTGGATCGGCTGGGCGATGGTCTCCATCCCCTCGGCCACGACCCCGAGGGAGCGGAAGAAGGTCGACAGCGCCCACATGATCCAGCCGGTCATCGCGTTGAGCCTGAGCACCAGCGCCGTCGCCGCCGCCACCACGCCGACCGAGGCCGTGCCCTGCATCCAAAGCAGCACCGCCCAGCCGACCACGCCCACGATCAGCAGCCCGTTGAGCGCCACCAGCGCCACATCCATGATCGTGAAGAGACGCATTTCGGCGGCGAAGGTGCGCCGCGTGGTCTCGATGGCGTCGCGGGCATAGGCGAGTTCCTGCCCCTCATGGGCAAAGAGCTTCACCGAATGGATGTTGGTATAGGCGTCCACCACCCGGCCGGTCGTCATCGACCGCGCATCCGAACTGGCCTTGGAGGCCGGCCCGACCCGCCGCATCGTCCAACGCACCAGCACCCCATAGAGCAGGAGCCAGAGCAGCATCGGAAGCAGCAGGCGAGGGTCCGCGTCCAGCAGCAGGATCGCAGCGCCCACCACATAGGCCAGCGCGAAGGTGATCGCGTCGAAGACCTGAAAGACCGCATCCCCCGCCGAGGTCGGCGTCTGCATGATCCGGTTGGCGATGCGCCCGGCGAAGTCGTTCTCGAACCAGCCCACCGATTGCCGCAGCACGTGGTTATGCGCCCGCCAGCGGAACAAGGCGCCCATCTGCGGCAGCACCGCGTTATTGATGAGCAGCACGTCGAGCGCCTGAACGGCGGGCCGCAGAAGCAGGACGAAGAGCGCCGCGAGGATGAGTTCCGTGCCATGGCGCTGGGCCAGTTCGGCCGGGCTCAGCTCCGACAGCAGATCGACCACCCGGCCCATATAGGCGATCAGACCGACCTCGATCGCCGCGACGACGACCGACACCAGCGCTGTCAGCGCGAAGAGCCGGTGGAACGGCTGCGTCCAGGCCCGCAGGAACGGCCAGAGCCGCGCGGGAGGCGTGTCGTCCTCGGCATGGGCGACATAGGGGTCGATAAGGCTTTCGAAGCGGCGGAACATGGCGGCGCCTTTCAGGCTGCCCTGGCCAGGTAGGGTCTCATGCGAAGAAGACCATGACGCCCGACGCGGCCAGTGCGGCGGCCATCACGGAGGTGAAGATCCGCCAGGCCAGAGGCGTCTTGAGCAGATAGGCCAGCAACGTCCCCGCGAAGGTCCAGAACAGGCAGACGAAGAGGTTGATGCCCGAGAAGGCGGAGCCGATTCGGAGCGCCTCCAGATGGGCCGGCAGGTCCGAGGCATAGCCCGAGGCCGCCGCCAGCGCGACGATCCAGATCTTGGGGTTCACCCATTGGAACAGCACCGCCTCGATGAAGGTGAAGGGGCGGTCCTTGCCCTTGGCCGTCGCGCCGGTGGAGCGGAAGAGCTTCCACGCCATCCAAAGTATCCAGCCGCAGGCCGCAACCTTGAGCGCGAAGGTCAGCGTCGGGACGGCCAGCAGCAGCGCGCCCACCCCGAGCGCGGTCAGCGCCGAGGTCACGCCCACGCCGAAGGCCACGCCGAGCACATGCGGGATCGTTGGCCGGAAGCCGAACCGCGCGCCGGAGGCGGTCAGCAGGATGACGTTCGGGCCCGGGGTGAAGAGCCCCGCGAAGACGAAGAGATAAAGCGGGTCGAGCATGGCGTCGCATTGGCGGGGTTTGCGCGCCGCCGCAAGCTCCGGCGTGCGCGGCTTGGGTCGGAGGGGGCTCTGCCCCCGCCCTTCGGGCCCCCCGGAGTATTTTCAGCCAGAAGAAAGAAGGACGCGTCTCAGGCGTCCAAGGTCGCGGCGACCAGTTCGTCCTTCGTGAGCGCGCCGTCGGCCTCTCGCCACAGGTCGCGGGCGCGGTCGAGGGCTTGGCCCAGGGCAGGCCCCTGGAGGGCGGGCATCAGGTCGGCGGCCCTCAGCGGGAAGGAGGCGGCGGCGCCGCGCTCGGCCAGAGTTATGTCATCTGGGTCGGGCGCCGCGCCCAGGAGGGCGGCGCGCAGGCGGACGGCGTCCATGCCCCGCGGGCCAAGACGGTCGCCCAGGGCAAAGGGGCGGTCGCTGCCACGGGCGGCGGCGGAGAGCGCGGCCAGTTCTCGCGCCTCGGCACGGGACAGGCGCCAGCCCTCGGTCTCGCCGCCCAGCGCGGCGGCGCGGTCGATCCAGTCGGAGAGGCCCAGAAGGATGGCGGGTGCGAGGGCCGCCGGATCGGCCCCGGGCATGACACGGGCAAGAATACCGGCCTGCGCCATCGCGGCGACAGCGGGGGCGGGGTCTGGGGCAGCCAGCAATTTGCGCATCTCGTGGCCCACGCGCTCGGCGCTCAGGCGGGCGAGGCCCTCCGCGTGCTCCGCGCAGGCGGCGAGGCCTTCGGCGTCGATGCCGAGCTCCGGGTCGCCATACCAGGCGGTGAAGCGGAAAAAGCGCAGGATGCGCAGGTAATCCTCGCGAATGCGCGCGTCGGGGTCGCGGATGAAGCGGACACGGCGCGCTTCCAGGTCGGGCAGGCCGCCCAGCGGGTCGACGACGGTGCCGTCGCGCTGCACATAGAGCGCGTTCATCGTGAAGTCGCGCCGGGCCGCGTCCTCCTCCAGGGCTTCGGTGAAGGCGACGGTGGCGCGGCGACCGTCGGTTTCCTCGTCCCGGCGAAAGGTCGTGACCTCATGGGGCTCGCCGCCGGCCACCACCGTGACGGTGCCGTGGTCGATGCCGGTTGGGACCGGTTTCAACCCCGCCGCACGGGCCAGCTCCATCACCCGCTCGGGACGGGCGTCGGTGGCGATGTCGATATCGGCGACTGGCGCGCCCAGCAGGCCGTTGCGGACGCAGCCACCCACGGCCAGCGCCTGGTGCCCGCCCGCCTCCAGCATCGCCATCACCGCCTGGGTCGGCGCCGCCGTCAGCCAGTCATCCGAGATCATGCACCCGCTCCGCCAAGCCGCGCAGGATCCGCGCGGTCGCGCCCCAGATGTAATAGGGGCCCCAGGGTACCGTATAATAGCGGCGCCACTGGCCGCGCCAGCGGCGGCGTTCGACCGAGAAATTGTCCGGGGTCAGGACATGGGCGGCGGGGACGGTGAAGACTTCGTCGACCTCGCCCGGCTCCGGGACGGCATCGAAGGGAGCGGCCAACGCCAGAACGGGCGTGACGGTGAAGCCCGTGACCGTCTCGTGGCTGGGCAGGCGGCCGAGGAGCCGCGCGCCGGGCAGACCGACCTCTTCCGCCGCCTCGCGCAGCGCCGCCTGCTCGGGCGTTTCGCCCGCGTCCATCTTGCCGCCGGGGAACGCGATCTGTCCTGGATGATGGCGCAGGCGCGAGGACCGCTTCGTCAGCAGCAGGCGCAGGCCCTCCGGTCCGTCCTGGAACGCCACCAGAACCGCCGCGTCGCGCAGGATGCGCCGCCCGGGCAGGATCACGTCGGGGTTCAGGTCGAAATCGGAAGACGCCGCGCCGGAGGGCTCCAGCGCGGCGCGAAGGGCGTCAGGCGTCATGCGGGTCCTTGGTGGCCTCGAAGCCCAGCGTCTCGGGATCGAAGACGTAATGAGCACCGCAGAACTGGCAATCGGCGGTCACGGTCCCCTCGTCAGTGGTCATGGTGGCGATGTCGCGGGCCGAATAGATCGACAGCGACTGGCGCACCTTGTCCGGGCCGCAGGAGCAGCCGAAGCGCACGGGCTGCGGGTCGTAGACGCGCGGTCTCTCCTCGTGGAAGAGGCGCAGCAGCAGGTCGGTGGGGGCCAGGTTGGGCCCGATCAGCTCCATCTCTTCGGTCGTGTCGAGCAGGATGTTGGCGCGGTTCCAGTTCTCGCCCTCGTCGGCGTCCAGCACGTCGGCGGCAGTGAGCAACCCGCCCTCGCCCGAGCCCTCGGCGCTGACATGCATCCCCTTCTTGGGCATGTGCTGTAGCATCACCCCACCGGCGCGCCACCGTTCCCCCTGACCGGGCAGGGTGGAGCGGCCGAAGGCCAGCGCGAAGCGGGTCGGAAGCTGCTCGGACTGGGCGAAATAGGTCTCGGCACAGTTGGCCAGCCCGCCGCCGGCGATCGGCGTGATCCCCTGATAGGGCACGGTGCCCTCGCCCTGATCGAGGAGCACGGCGAAATAGCCCTTGCCGATCAACTCGAACGGCGTGGCGCCGCCGACCGTCATCTCCGCCTGCCGGTCCTGGTCGAAGGAGGCATAGGCGCGGATCCGGGCGGGCGCGCCCTCCTTGGTGGGGCCGTAATAGTCGGTGGCGATCAGGCGGGCGGGCCCGTCGCCGCGGACTTGCAGCGACAGCTTCCAGCGCAGGTCGATGGTCTGGCCGATCAGGGCCGTCAGCAACGCCATCTCGGCCACCAGCGCCTCGATCGCCGGGGGGTAGTCGTGCTGGGCCAGCACCTGCTCCAGCACGCCGTCCAGGCGCGCGACGCGGCCCCGGATGTCGGAGGCGTCGAGCTGGAAGGGCAACACGGTGTCGTCCCACAGAAGGGTGGTGGCAGTCTCGGTCATGGCGGGGTTTCCCTGCTTGTCCGGCCCGAGGGGCCGGCATGGGAGTCTTGTCCGGCCCGGGGCCGGTGCGATACCGGGGCCATATAGGGGGGCGCGGACGGCTCTCCAAGCCCCGCAATCGTCCAGGAGGTCATGGCCGCCATGCTCGCACGCCACGGGGAGGCCCCGCGCCGCGACGTCGCCTATCGCCTGCGCCCAGGCGCCTATGCGGTGCTGGTGCATCGCGGGCGGGTGCTGCTGACGGAGCAGCAGATGCCCGGGCGGCAGGAGTTGCAACTGCCCGGGGGCGGCGTGGATCCGGGCGAATCGCCACTTCCGGCGCTGCATCGCGAGGTGCTGGAGGAGACTGGCTATCGCTGCGCCGGGTTCCGGCGGTTGGGGGCCTATCGGCGGTACACTTATATGGAGGAATACGACCTCTACGCCGAGAAGCTCTGCACGATCTACCTGGGGCGGCCGGGTCCGCGACAGGGCCCGCCCGTCGAACCCGGACATCGCGCTGTCTGGATGGACGGGACCAAGGCCGTCAGCGCGCTGTGGAACCCGGCGGACCGGCCGTGGCTGTCGCGGGGGCTGGCGCTGAGCGGCGGGTGACGGCGGCGCTAACCTTTTCTTAACCCTCATCGGCCAAGCTGGCGTCACGATGGGGATTTACCCCTGCATACAGGCACCGCTCGACCTGCACGGGATGGGGGCCGCTCCGGTGGCATGACCGGAGCGGCCAAGCATCGTCCGAGACCTGTCACGGCGCCGGCCGGAGCTCCACGCGCGCCGCGAAGCTGCTCTGGCCCACGGGAAAGGGAAAGGCGTCCAGCGCCGCTTCGGGCAAGAGGGCCGTCGCGTCCGTCACCGCGTTCAAGCCGGGCCAGCCATCGCGAATCCAGACCGTGCCCTCGGGGATGCGCGGCGTGACCCGCAACTTCGCGCGGAAGGTGCCGCGCGCGTTCCACATCTCGGCCCAATCGCCATCCGACAGCCCGCGCGCCCCCGCATCGCCGGGCGCCACCCAGAGCACCGGCTCCGGCTCCCGCGCGGCGAGCGCGGGCAGGACGCGGCCATTGTCGTAGAAGGAATGAAAATGCGCGAAGCTGCGCCCGTGAGCGAGGCGCAGGCCGGTGTCCTCGGGCTCGGGCGCGACGGGGAGCGGCGGCAGGCCCCAGGTCTCGGCACGGGCCGACAGGAACTCCACCTTGCCGGAGGGCGTGGCGAAGACCTGAGTGACATGGCCCACCGGCGAGACGGCCAGCGGCATCCGCCCGCCATTGGCGCGCAGGCCCGCAACGGTCGCGCCGCCGGTGCCGGGATGGTCCAGCGCCGCGTCGATGGCCGCCGCCTGATCGGGCCAGGGATAGACATCCGCCACGCCCAACCGCGCCGCCAGCCCGGTATAGATCTCATAGGCCGGGCGCGCCTGCCCGGCGGGGGGCAGCACCGGCTCGGTCAGATGGACCCACCCATTGGTCGCCTTCACGCCGATCTCCTCCAGCCAGATCGTGCCGGGCAGGACGATATCGGCAGCCTCCCGGATGGTCTGGTTCTCGAACAGGTCATAGGCCACAACCAACTCCGCCCGGGCCAACGCCCGCCGCACCCGGGTCGTGTCGGGGAAGGAGGACAGCAGGTTGGAGCCGATGGAGATGAAGGCCTTGACCGCGCCGCTCTCCAACGCCTCCAGGATGGCCTCCATCTGGTTGGGGATCAGCGGCGCGGTGCGGCGCTCGGGCGCAGAGAGGTCGGCAAAGCCCGCCCCGTGGCTGCGCGCCCCGTGGCGCGGGCCGATCCCGCCGCCGGGCCGCCCAAACTGCCCCGTCAGCGCGGGCAGGCAGCCGATGGCGCGCGCCGCGTGCCAGCCGTTCTCGCCCTTGTGGATCGAGGAGCCGCCCAGGACGATCATCGCCGGCGCCGCCGCCGCATAGTCGCGGGCCAAGGCCACGATCCGCTCGGGCGGGAGGCCGGTCCGCGCGGCGCCCCATTCGGGCGTGAAGGGCCGCAGGTGATCGGCCAGCGCGTCGAAACCGACCGTATGGGCGGCGACATACGCCGCATCCTGGAGCCCCTCGCCCACGATCACATGCATCATCGCCAGGGCCAGCGCCGCATCCGTCCCCGGCCGCACCAGCAGAACCTCGTCGGCCAGCGCCCCCGCCTCGGTCCGGCGCACGTCGATCACGACGATCCGCGCGCCGCGCCGCTTGGCCCGCTCGACCTCGCGCAGCGTATGGGCCTGGCTGACCGTGTTGGCGCCCCAGAGGATCACGTAGTCGGAATTATCGCCCAGATCCTCCTTGAAGTTGGTCTCGATGGCCCCCGTGATCCCCAGCCCGAACGCCCCCAGCCCCCAGCAGACCATGGCGGAGTTCCAGTGGTGGCAGCCGTAGAGATTGGCAAAGCGCTCCATCTGCCCGCGCTTCAGGCTGACGCCGTAATCGTTGGCCATGTTGCCATGGCCCTGCCAGACGCCCACCGCCTGGGGTCCGACCCGTTCCATCGCCTCGGCGATCCGGTCCAGCGCGGCGTCCCAGCCAACCTCCCGCCAGGGCCCGGACCGAGTCTCGCGCACCAGCGGCGTCAGCAGCCGGTCCGGGTTGCCCACCAGCCCATGCGCCGCCCGGCCCCGCATGCAGAGGAAGCCCTGGCTGTCCGGGTTGCTCTCGTCACCGACGATGGTCACGCGGTCGCCCTCGACCGTGACCTCCATCCCGCAGGCGGTCGGGTGGCAGTTCATCGGGCACATGGTGCGGGTTACGGGCATCAAACCACCCGGTCGGAGATCACGTTCCGGCAGTAGCTGTGGATCTCGCCCGCGCGGCAGAGCCAGATCTCGTCGCGATGCGCCGCGATATGGGTCAGCGCCCGGCGCAGGTGGCGCAGACGGTAGGGCTGGCCGACGAGATAGGGGTGCAGGGCAATGCCCATGACCAGGGGCTGCCCCCGGGATTGCGCCCGCATCTCGTCGAAATTGTCGATGATCATGTCGGCGAAATACCCCGCCCCGTCCTTACGCGCGACGATGGAGGGGATGTCGTTCGCCTCCTGCGGATAGGGGATCGAGAGCAGGCGCCCGCCCGTGGTCTCCATCCAGATCGGCTGATCGTCCATGCACCAGTTGAGCGTATAGCCGTAGCCGGCCTCGGCCAGCAGGTCGGGCGTGTGCTCCGACTCGGCGATCCAGGGGGAGAGCCAGCCTTGCGGCGCCACGCCTTCGGCGGCGCGGAGCACCGCGGTGGACTCGGCGATCAGGGCGGCCTCGGCGGCGCGGTCCAGCACACTCTGGCGCTCCGCGTTGGTACGCCCATGGCCCACGATCTCGTCGCCACGCGCGCGGAAGGCGGCCATCAGCTCGGGCGCATGAGCATACATCGCGCTGTTGGCGAGGATGCTGGCGGGCAGGTCCAAGGCGTCGAACAGCTCCAGCATCCGCCAGGCGCCCACGCGGTTGCCGTAATCCCGCCAGGCGTAGTTCAGCACGTCCGGCTGCGGCCCGCCCGGGGCCAGCTCCGCCCCTAGCCCCTCGCCCCAGGCGAAATGCTCAAGGTTGAGACCGAGATAGACGGCCAGGCGACGCCCATCGGGCCAGTCGTAATCGGGCCGGTCGGTGATGGCGCGATAGGCGAAGCGGCCATGGTGGCGGAGTGCGGGCGGGGTGGGGTCGGACATGGGGGCTCCGGATCAGGTCGGAGCGGAACCTAGCACGGGCGGGGCCGGGCGGAAGCCGGGAGCGGCGGCCTGCCTGGAATTGGGGCATTCGCTGGGGCGGATCTCGACGCCTCCCCGCCTTGGACCTGTCGCCCGGTCCCGAAACCGGGGCTCCGCCCCGGACCCCGGAGTATTTTCTGCCAGAAGAAGGCAGGGAGGCGCGACGCTTTCGGCCCGATCCGGGAGAGGCGCGTGCCCGGTGGGTCAGTTCAGCGCTCCCGGCAGCCACAGCGCGATTTGCGGGAAGGCGATCAGCGCGAAGGCCATAGCCAGCATGATCAGCGCGAACGGAATGACACCCAACATCACCTCGCCGATCTTCCCGGTCTTCCGCGCGCCCTGCACGACATAGAGGTTCAACCCGACAGGCGGCGTAATCAGGGCCATCTCGACCAGCACGATCATCAGGATGCCGAACCAGATCGGGTCGTAGCCCTGCGCCAGCACGATCGGAACGACGATCGGGATCGTGACAACCATCAGCGACAGCGTCTCGATGAAGAAGCCCAGCACGATATAGAGGACGACCACCACGAGGATCGTGCCGAGGGGGCCGAGGCCCAGCCCCTCCAGGAAGGCGTTGATCTCGCGGCCGAGGCCCGCCGAGGCGAGGGTGAAGTTGAGGAAGGACGCGCCGAGGACGATCAGCATGATCATCGCCGTGATCTTGACCGTGCCCAAGAGGCTGAGCCGGATCATCTCCAGGCTGAGCCCGCGGAAGAAGGCCGCGATGAGCAGGGCGCCGGCCACGCCCACCGCCGCCGCCTCTGTCGGCGTGGCCCAACCGCGATAGATGGAGCCGACGATCAGACCGAACAGGACCAGGATCGGCGCCAGGTCGATCAGGCCGCGCAGCATCAGCGCCAGCGGGAAGGTGCGCTGCTGCCCGCCCAGTTCGGGACGGACCGCGCAAATCAGCGCGGTGACCGCCATGAAGGCCAGCGCCAGGGCGAGGCCGGGGATCAGCCCCGCCAGGAACAGCTGCGGGATCGAGCTTTGGGTCAGGAAACCGTAGACGATCAGGTTGATCGAGGGCGGGATCATGATGCCCAGCGTGCCCCCCGCCGCGATGGCGCCGGAGAAGAGCTTGGGGTCGTAGCCCAGCTTCTCGGCCTGGGGCATGGCGACGGTGGCCACGGTGGCGGCGGTCGCGACCGACGAGCCGGAGGTCGCCGAGAACATCGTCGCCGTCGCGATATTGGCATGGACCAGCCCGCCCGGCAGCCAGCTGACCCAACGGTCGAGCGCCGCATAGGTGCGGCCCGCCACGCCGGAGCGGACCAGGATCTCGCCCAGCAGAACGAAGAACGGGATCGCGATCAGGGTGGCGTAGTTGGACGAGGACCAGACCATGTTGCCCAGGCCCCGGCTGAGCGGGAACGAGGAGAAGAACGTGTCCACCCCGAAGCCCAGCAGGAACAGCACGATCCCGACGGGGATCGACAGCGCCAGGAGGCCCAGCAGCCCCGCTCCGACCGCGCCGATCATTTGAGAGTGTCCGCTTCGGCGAAGGCGCCGATGGCGGCTTCTGCCTCGTCCAGACGGCCGCGCAGGACCAGCGAGGCGGAGAGGGCCGTCAGCAGGCAGGCCATCGCCGCGAACCAGACCCAGCCCGCGAACCACGGGACTTGCGCCCAGGCCAGCGGCGTCTCCAACGGGGTGTTCGCGCGGCTGCCCATCGTGATGGAGCGTTCAACCACCGGCCAAGCCTTGATCGCGATGAACACGACCGTGGCCGACAGGATCGCCATCGAGAGCACGTCGAGCGCCGCGCGGACCCGCGCGCCGCCCCGGGCGCGCAGGAGGTCGATGCGGACATGCCCCAGCTCAAGCAGCGCATAGGACATGCCCCAGGCGGTCGCGACCGCCATGACATAGCCCGCGATTTCCTCG
Source organism: Jannaschia seohaensis (assembly GCF_900116765.1). Lineage (GTDB taxonomy): Bacteria > Pseudomonadota > Alphaproteobacteria > Rhodobacterales > Rhodobacteraceae > Jannaschia > Jannaschia seohaensis. Next base: position 48,394 of record NZ_UETC01000008.1, read on the forward strand.
GTGCCGCCAAGCGACGGCAGACCGAGGCCGCGCAGGACGATATCGATGAGAACGAACGCCGCGCAGGCCAGCAGCACCGCGCCCGTGGCGACCGCGATCCCGGCATTAAGCCGGCGCAGCCGCGCGATCCAGATCATCTCCATCGTCCCGCGCCCCCTTGGTGCTTACTCGATCGTGACGCCGACGACCTGGCCGACGCTGGCATTCCAGCGCTCGGCCCAGTCGCCGCCGGCCCGCTCGGCCCATTCCGGCAGAACCTCGCCCACCAGGATCTCGCGCGCCTTGGTCGCGTCCGCCTCGGAGGCCTCGACCAGGGTCATGTTGCGCGCCTCGCCAGCGGGGCAGTCGCCGTTGCCGGTCAGGCAGGCGATGTCGTCGACCAGCGCGGTCTGCGCCGAAGCCCAGGCGGGCGCCTCGAACTCTTCGGTCACGGCGGTCTGAATCGCCTCCTGCATCTCGGCGCTCAGGCTGTTCCAGCGGTCGAGGTTCATGGCGGTGACGACCGAGTCCCAGCCGCCCAGCGGGATCGGCAGCAGGTGGGTCGACACCTCCCACCATCCGGCCGAATAGCCCGAGCCCGCGCCAGTCACGGCACAGTCCACGACCCCGTTCTGAAGCGCGCCCGGCACCTCCGAGAAGGAGACGTTGACGCCCTCGGCGCCCAGCGCCTCCAGGAGCTTGGCGGTCATGCGGCCGGAGGCGCGGACCTTGAGGCCCTCCAGGTCTTCCAGCCCGGCGATCTCGGCGTTGCAGAACACGACCTGCGGCGGATAGGGCGCGATGGCCAGGACCTTGGAGTTGAAGCGGTCGCGGTAGATATCCTCGACCATGGGCCGCGCGGCCTCGACCATCGCGCGGGCCTCGTCGGCAGTGGTCGCGATCAGCGGCACGTCCAGGCCTTCCAGCTCCGGCGCGTCGGCGACGGCATAGTCGGCGACGGTCATCGCCACGTCGTAGACGCCCTGCCCAAGCAGCGGATAGATGTCGCCCAGGCCGAGGCTCATCTGGTCATGGGTGGTCAGTTCGACTTCGACGCCCTCGACGGCGGCGGGCAGGGTCTCGGACCAGAACGGGGCTTCGTATTGTTTGTGCAGCGGCAGGCCCGACCAGCTGCCGACGACGGCGAGGGTCTCGGCATGGAGGGCGGCGGGCGCCACGAGAGCGGTGCAGGCGGCGAGAAGGCGAAGGGACTTCATCAGGTGTCTCCGTGTTGGATCTTATAGTTCGCCGGGGACGGCTGAACGTCCTCGGCCACATCCGCGATCAGCATGTGACCGGGTGCATGGGTGATGCAAAGGGGAAGGCCCGCGTCGCGCAGCACGTTCTGGGGCGTGACGCCGCAGGCCCAATAGAGCGGCACCTCGCCGGCGCGGATCTCGACCGGCTCGCCCCAGTCGGGCGCGTCCAGATCGGCGATCCCCAGCGCGGCCGGATCGCCCTGCGCCAGCGGCGCGCCGTGGGCGTGGGGGAAAGCGGCGGAGATGCGGCGCGCCTCTTCCACCCGGCCCTCGGGGATCGGGCGCATGGTGACGACCATGGTGCCGTGGAACGGGCCCGCGGGATCGAGCGCCAGCGTCGTCCGATACATCGGCACGGTGCGGTCCATCTCGATATGGCGGACGGGGATGCCGGCGGCCAGAAAAGCGTTCTCGAAGGTGAAGGAGCAGCCTAGCGCCACCGTCACCAGATCGTCCTGCCAGAGGCTTGCGATCTCGGTCCGCTCCTCGGCGAGGGCTCCGTCGCGGAAGACGCGGTAACGGGGCACGTCGCGGCGGATGTCGAGATCCTCGGCCAGTTCCGGGATGCCGGTCGCGCCGGGGCGCGAGACGCCGACCACCGGGCAGGGGCGCGGGTTGCGGTCGCAGAACTCCAGGAAATCGTCGGCATAGCGCGCGGGCAGGATGGCGAGGTTGCATTGCAGCTTGCCCGCGGCCAGCCCCGCCGTGTGCCTGTCGTAGCGACCGGCACGGATGGCGCGGCGAATCTCGGGCGCGCTCAGCAGGGCGGCTTCGGCATGGGTCAGCATTTTGGCCATCGGGACAGATCCTGTCACAGTTTCCCTCACACTGACAGTTCTCATACATCCATGCTAATTTTCATTTCGGATCGAAAGTGATCGTCAGACTTGATCATCTCGGCTCGCTCGGTCCCAATCGCGAGCCACGGCCTCCGCGATCTCGGCCCCTGTCTCGGCCAGATGGTTGCGCGGGTCCGCCAGCCAGGACGCGGTGAACACCAAGGGCGCGCAGGGCACGCCCGGATCGAACCGGGCGATCCGGCCCGCGTCCAGAGCGCGGCGGGCGATGACTTCCGGATAGGGGCCGACGGCCACCCCCTCGGCGATCATCGCGAGGCTCGCCGAGAGGGACGCGGAGGAATAGACGCGCGCCCGCGGTCCGACCTTCCGCGCCAGCGCCTCGGTCAGTTCCCGATGGGGCCGGGTCTGGCGCGCATAGGAGATGACGGGCACGCGGGTCAGATCGACCTCCTCCATGGACGCCGCCTTGTACCAATGCAGGTCGAAGCGCGGCAGCGGTCGGTTCTGCACGGTGAACTCGGAGATCGGCCCCATCAGAAAGGCCAGGTCCAGCCCCCGCTCCAGCAGCGTCGCCCGCAGGTTCAGCGAAATATCGACGGTCAGGTCCAGCGTCACCTGCGGAAAGGTGTCGGCGAAGGCTTTCATGAAGGCCGGCAGCCAGCTTTGGGCGACGGTCTCGGAGGCGCCGATGCGGAAGAGACCGGTGACCCCTTCGCGGTCGGCCACCTGGCGGCGGATCTCTTCCTCCACGAAGAGCATCTGCTCGGCATAGGCCAAAAGCGACCGGCCCGCGCGGGTCGGGATCAGGCCGCCGGGGCGGCGTTCGAAGAGCGGGGTGCGGAGGTGGTCCTCCAGCGTCGCGATGCGAGAGGAGACCGCCGGTTGCGACAGGTTCAGCCGCGCCGCCGCCCGGCGGACGCCGCCCAGCCGGGCGACCCAGAGGAAGGTCCTGATCTGGTCCAGCGTCATGGGACGAGGTCTCGCCCGGCGGTCCCTTGGCCGCACGCGCGGGGGCGCGCCGGACCGGATCGACCGGACGGGAACGCGCCGCCCCGCGCGGGGGCGGCGCACCGCGGGTCAGCCGTCGGACATGATGGCGTTGACCTCTTCGAGAGGGAGATATTGCACCTCTTCGATCGTCGACTCGCCGAATTTCCAGATAACCGCGGGGGCGCTCACGTCGCCATTGGCGTCGAAGCGCACATTGCCGGTCGCGCCCTGATACATGACGGTCCCGCCCCCGGCGAGAACCTCCTTGGCCTGTGCGAACCCGGCGGTGTCGGCGGTGATCGGCGTGCCCTCCGGGTCGGTCACGCGCGGGATGGCGGCGGCGATCTGCGGCCCCGTGGCACCCTCACCAGCAGCCTCCATGGCGAGCAGCGCCAGCATCGCGGCGTCATAGCTGTTGGCGAGGCCCGGCCCCGTCGGCTCCGCCTCGAAGCGGGCGCGGTAAGCCTCCACGAAGGCATCCGCGCTCTCGGCCCGGGGGCTCGCGGTGTCGGTGCCGTAGGCGTGGGCCAGATATTGCAGGCCGACGTTCTCCTTGAACTCATCGGACTTGAGCGAGTTCGCCATGATCATGTTCTGGGTGCCGCCCAGGCCGATCCATTCGCGCACGGCCATCGTGCCCTCGGCCGGGTAGAGCGCGAGGTAGATCGCGTCGGGCTGGCCCGAGAGCGCCTGCGCCACCTCGGCCCGGTAGGAGGGCTGCGCGTCGTTGAGCGCGACCGACCCGGTCACCTCGACCCCCGCCTCGGCGAAATCGGCCGCGATGATGCGGGCCATGTCCTGACCCCAATCGTCGTTCTTGTAGAGGATCGCGACCTTGCCCCAGCCCTGGTCGGCCGCGACCTTGGCGCCGACGGCGGCCTGCACGCCGGTCGTGGCGAAGGTGCGGAAGAAGAGGCCCTTGGTCTCGCCCTGTTCAGCGAGATTGGTGAAGGCCGTCGAGGACGAGCAGCAGGACATCATCATCGTCTCGGAGGGCACCGTGACCGAGGTCAGGATCGGCATCGACACGCCCGAGGACACGGCGCCCAGCAGCACTTCGACCCCGTCCAGATCGACCAGGGCGCGGGCCGCGTCGACGCCGACCTTCGGGTCGACCTGCGTGTCGCGCAGCACCATCTCGATCTGGCACCCGCCGGCGCCGCCCGCCGCGTTCACCTGATCGACGGCGAATTGCGCGACCTCGGCGATGGGCCGGCCCCAATCGACCGAGGTGGGCAGCACCGCGCCGATCTTGGTGGTGCATTGCTGGGCCTGGGCGGAGCCGGTAGTTACGCCGGTAAAGCCCACGCTCAGCGCCATGAGGGCCGCGCCCCCAAGAAGCAGTTTCTTCATGTCGTTCTCCCTGTTTGAGGCCGGTCTTCGCCGACCCGTTCCGGAAACAGCCCTTCGGGCCGCCACATCAGCATGCCGACGATCACGGATCCGATGAGAACCCATTGGATCGATCCTGCATAGAGTTGCCAGTCGACGGGCGCGAAGCGCGACAGGCCCCAGCCCGATGCCGTCCACGCGCCCCAGATCAGAAACGCGCCCGCCACCGCGCCCCGGTTGTTGCCCGCGCCCCCCACGATCAGCATGGCCCAGATCTGGAACGTCAGGATAGGCAGCACATCCTGCGGGCTGACGAAGGCGTAGAACGTGCCATAGAGCCCGCCCGCCAGCCCCATGATCGCCGAGCCGGTCACGAAGGAAGTCAGGCGGATGCGGGCGGGCGACTTGCCGAGGGACCGCGCTGCCTCCTCGTCCTCGCGGATGGCGCGGAGCAGGCGGCCGAAGGGCGCGCGGGCGAGGCGTTCGAGGAAAAGATAAGTGGCCACCAGCGCCACCAGCACCAGTGCCAGATAAAGCAGGTTCCAGCCCAGCCCGTTGCCCGCGAACTCTCGGAAGGGCCGCTCGAAGCCGCGAATGCCCTGCGCGCCGCCGGCGAAACCTTGGGCGTTGCGCATCGTGTTCTCGAAGGCCACGGCCACGCCGAAGGTCGCGATGGCGAGATAGTCGTGGCGCAGCCGCAAGGTCAGCAGCCCGACGATCCAGGCCAGGACAGCGGCAGCCGCCACCCCTCCAATCAAGGCGAAGATCCAGGGCCACTCGAAGCCCCCCAGATGCGGCTGCGGCGCGCCGCCCAGCATCAGCGTCCCATAGGCGCCCGCACCGAAAAAGGCGACCACGCCCCCGTTGAAGAGGCCCGTATAGCCCCAATGCAGGTTCAGCCCCAGCACCGCGATGGCCAGAATCGAGGCGACGGTGGCGAAGAACACCAGATAGGAGATCACCCCGATCATGCCCGCGCCTCTCCGAACAGGCCATGCGGCCGGAGCAACAGGACGGCGATGATGATGACGAAGGGCAGCGACGGCGTGTAGCCCGGCGGCAGAACCAGCAGCGCCAGGTTCCCCGCGATGCCCACCAGAAAGCCGCCCAGCACCGCGCCGTAGACGCTGCCGATGCCGCCCGCGATGGTCGCGGCGAAGATCGGCAGGACGAGATCGCGGCCCATCACCGGGATGATTTGGTTGGTCAGCCCGTAGAACACGCCCGCCGCCGCCGCCAGCGCGCCGCCGATCAGCCAGACGGCGCGGATGGCGGCCTTGAGATCGACGCCCGTCACTTGAGCCAAGTCCGGGTTCTCGGCCACCGCTCGCAGGGAATAGCCGAAGGTCGTGCGTGACAGCAGCAGATGCAGCGCCAACATCAGGATCAGCGCGAGGACCAGCACGGCGACCTGATCGGGCTTCACCATGATCAGCGGATCGTAGGAGATGATCTGTGCGAAGGCGATGTCGCGGCTGTAGAGATGCGGCGAGAGGCCGAAGATCAGCCCGATCACGTTGCGCATCACCAGCGCCACGCCGAAGGAGGCGAAGACCATGGACAGCTCGCCCCCCTTGGCGCGGACGCGTTGGAAGACGATCCGGTCGAGCAGGACAGCGGTGGCTCCGGTGATCGCCATCGCCAACGGAACCGCCAAGGCGACCGCCCAGCTGAGCGAGAGCGGCCCGATCCCCGCCTCCAGCGCGCCCGACAGCCCGGCGATCAGTGGCCCCAGCACGAAGGCGGCATAGGCCCCGACCGAGAGCAATTCCGCATGGGAAAAGTTGGCGAAGCGAAGGATGTGCATCACCATCGTGAGGCCGATCGCACCAAGCGAAATGATCGCGCCCACCAGCACGCCGTCGATCAGATGCTGGATCATGCGACGCGTCGCCTCGCGCCCAGGAAGATCTCGGCCAGGGTCGTGCCCTCGCGCAGTTCCGTCGCCGGGCCGTCGGCCTCGATCCGGCCCTCGGCCAGGACGATGCAGCGGTCGGCCAGGGCCAGGGCCTGTTTCACGTTTTGCTCCACCAGCAGGACGGTGGTGCCGTCCTCGGTCAGGCGGCGCGCCATGGCCAGCACGTCGGCGGTGATGTTAGGGGCGAGTCCGGCCGAGGGCTCGTCCAGCATCACCAGGGACGGCTCCGTGGCCAGCGCCATCGCGACGGCCAGCATCTGCCGCTGCCCACCCGAGAGCGCGCCGCCCCGGATATCGGCCTTGTCGGCCAGCATCGGGAACATCGCCTGCAAGCGAGCCAGCCGCTCGGGCGCGGCGCGGCCGGCACGGCGGAGCGCGAGGTCCAGGTTCTCCCGTATCGTCAGCCCCCGGAAGACGTTATCGGTCTGCGGCACATAGGCCATGCCGTGCTCGGCCATCCGGTCGGGGCGCAGGCCGGTGATATCGGCGCCGCCGCGCGTGACGGTCCCGCCCGAGATCGGGACCAGCCCGGCGATGGCCTTGATGAGGGTCGACTTGCCCGCCCCGTTCGGGCCGACCACGGCGGTCATGCCGCCCGGCTCCAGCGCCAGATCGATGCCTCGCAGGATGGGCAGGTCGGGACGGTATCCCGCCACCAGCCCCGACAGACGCAGCGCCTCAGGCATGGACGCCCCCCAGATAGGCGTCGATCAGCACCTGGTTCGACTGCGCTTCGGCCGCGCTGCCCTGGAACACGACGCGTCCCTCGGCCAGCGCCACGATGGGCGCGCAGTGGCGCATCACCAGGTCCATATCGTGCTCGATGATGACGAAGGTGGTCCCGCCACGGTTCAACTCCTCGATCTTGCCGATCAGCAGCTCGGTCAACGCCGGGTTCACCCCCGCCGCCGGTTCGTCCAGCAGGATGACCGAGGGCTCCCCCATCAGGACGCGCGCCAGTTCGAGCAGCTTGGTCTGCCCGCCCGAAAGCTTACCCGCCGGATGTTGGGCCAGCGGCGCCAGCGTAACGAAATCCAGCACCTCCATCGCGCGCGCCCTGAGCCGCGCTTCCTGTGCGGCGACCGCGCGGGGCCGCAGGAACGGGCCCCAGAGCCGCTCGCCCAGCTGCGCCGTGGGCGCGGTCATCACGTTGTCCAGCACCGACATCCGCGCGAAGGGGCGCGGGATCTGAAACGTCCGGCCAAGCCCTGCGGCGAAGCGCGCCTCGGGACGCATCCGCGTCACGTCCTGCCCCATCAGCGTGACGGTCCCGGCATCGGGGCGCAGTGTCCCGGTCAGCAGGTTGAAGAGGGTCGACTTGCCCGCGCCGTTCGGTCCGATCAGGCCGGTCATCGTCCCCCGTTCGACGGACAGGTCGACCCCGTCCACCGCCCGGAGCGCGCCGAACCGGCGCGTGAGACCCACGATGCCCAGCGCCTCAGCCACCGAGCCCCGCATTCGGATCGGCGTTGAGGTTGTATTTCATGATCCGTCCGTGGCGGCCCGACCGGTCCCGCTCCAGCCCGAAGACTGGGCCGTTCGGTCCTTCGGCCTCGGCCAGGACAGCGCCGATCTCGGCGCGGTCCGCGTCGGTCAGGCGCAGCTCCATTGCCTCCAGCGTCTTGGGCAGATGGCGGGCATAGCGCGCCCCGACAATGGCGGCCGCGACGTTGGGCCGGTCCAGCGCCCAGGCCGTCGCCACCGAGGACAGCGACGCGCCATGGCGGGCGCCGACCGCGGCGAGCGCGGCCAAAAGGCGCTGGAAGCGCTCCCAGGGACCGAATTCGTCGATGATGAGGCGGTACTTCACGAGGCTGCGGTTCTCGAAGGAGAAGCCGGGATCGGGCGCGCCAAGCCATTTCTCGGTGAGAAACCCGCCCGCCAGCGTGCCGTAGCACAGAAGCTGGATCCCCTGCCCCGCGCACCATTCCGCGTAGCCATTCTCGGGCCGCCGGTCGAGCACCGAATACTGCACCTGCGCCGAGACCAGTGGAAAGCCTGCCTCGGTGAAGCGCCGTGTGTCCTCGATATCCCAGTTGGTGACGCCCAGATTGCGGATCTTGCCCTTCTCCCGCAGCTCCAACAGCGGCTCCAGCCCCCGCGCCGGGTCGCCCAGCGACATGTCCCACCAGTAGAACTGGACGAGATCGAGCCGGTCGACACGCAGCCGGTCGCGCGAGCGGTCGATGATCGCCTCGACGTCGCGCGCGCTCAGCTCGGGCAAGAGCGCCAGATCGGGCACGAATTTCGTATGCACCACCAGCTTGTCAGCCAGGTCCGGGCGGCGGGGGCGCAGGTCGGCAAGAAAGTCGCCAATCATCTCCTCCACGCCGGTATAGATGTCGGCGCAGTCGAAGGTGGTCACGCCCGCCTCGACGAACCGCTCCATGTCGGCGATGGCCTGCGCGCGGTCGACCGCGCCATGGTCGCCCGCCAGCTGCCAGCCGCCCCGGATCACGCGGCTGATGGTGTGGCCCGGCGCTAGCTCTGCCACCATGGGGTCCCCCTTTCGCCGGGCAGGCCGGTCGTTGCGTCATGGGTGAAGCGGCGCTTGCCGACGCGGGTCACGCGGAACCGGCCGCCACAATGGGGATCGGGGCAGGCGACCTCGGCGTCGGTGCTCATCCAGTCGGCCGGGTCGGTGGGCCGCTGCTTGGCCGGCAAAAGCGGCAGCAGCGCGGCCAGCGCATACATCGAAACGCGCGCGCCCTCGGGGAAGACCAGCGTCTCGCCCTCGACCCGAAAGCTCTCTCCTTCGATATGGCGGCAGACCGGAGTGCGACCATCGAGAACCGTCTCGACGCGCAGATCGTAGAGTTCGAATTCGGACATGGCCCCCCTCGTTGCCGTGCGCGCAGCCAACGGGTAACGGTGGGGATCGTCAAGACCAGAAGGGGCCTCCCATGACGCCTGACCGCACCACCCTGCCCGGCGGCCTGGAAATCTCGCGCATTCTGACCGGCCTGTGGCAGATCGCGGATATGGAGCGGTCGGCGCCCCTGGACCCGGAGGCGGGCGCGGATGCGCTGGCCGCCTATGCGGAGGCGGGCTTCGACACGTTCGACATGGCCGACCATTACGGCAGCGCCGAGATCGTGGCCGGTCGACTGCTGGCCCGCGGCGTGCCCGCGCGCGCCTTCACCAAATGGTGCCCCCCGCCGGGGCCGATGACGCCGGAGGTCGTGCGCGCGGGCGTGCAGGAGCGGTTGAACCGGCTGGGCGTCTCCCGCGTGGACCTGCTGCAATTCCACTGGTGGAGCTTTTCGCACCCGGCCTGGCTGGATGCCTTGCACGAGATGGCGGCGCTGCGCGCCGAGGGTCAGATCGGCGAGATCGGCGTGACCAATTTCGACGCGGCGCATCTGCGGCTCGCCGCCGCCGACGGGGTGCCGCTGGTCAGCAACCAGGTCTCGTTCAGCCTGATCGACCGGCGCGCCGCCGGGCCGCTGGCCGAAGTCTGCGCCGCCCATGACATCAAGCTCCTGGCCTATGGCACGCTCTGCGGCGGCTTCCTCTCGGAGCGGTGGCTGAACGCCCCGGAGCCCTCCCCCGAGGACTGGTCCAAGATGAAGTATCTGCGCTTCATCCAAGCCGCGGGCGGCTGGGACGCCTTCCAGGGCGTTCTGCGCGCCGCCGACGCCATCGCCCGGCGCCACGGCGTCTCGATCGCCAACGTGGCGACGCGCTGGGTGCTGGAGCAAACCCATGTCGCGGGCGTCATCGTCGGCGCGCGGCTCGGCGAGTCGGAGCATCGCGCAGACAACGCGCGCCTCTTCTCCTTCGCGCTGGACGCCGAGGATCACGCGCGACTGGACGCCGCCTTCGCCGCCACGACGCCGATCCCGGGCGATTGCGGCGACGAATACCGCCGCCCGCCCTTCCTGACCGCCTCGGGCGATCTGAGCCACCATCTGGACGCCCTGCCCCCCGCGCATCCGCCCCAGCCCGTGCCGCATCGGCCGGGCGCAGAGCGCGTTTCGACCGGCACCGCCTGGGAGGACATCGCGGGCTATGCGCGGGCGCAGCGGATCGGCGACCGCATCCTTGTCTCGGGGACGACAGCCACGGCCGGCGTCGGGCGGGCCGTGGCGGTGGGGGATGCGGGCGCGCAGACGACCTTCATTCTCGACCGCATCATCGGCGCGGTGGAGGCCTTGGGCGGCGCGGCCTCCGACATCGTGCGCACGCGGATCTACGTGGCCGAAGGGGCCGATGTCGAAGCGATCTCCCGCGCCCATGGCCGCGCCGTGGGCGAGTGGCGCCCCGTGAACACCCTGGTCACCGCCCCGCCCATCGGCGAACATCTGGTGGAGATCGAGGCGGAGGCCATCGTCGCGGGCTGACGCGTCGGAGGATGCCACTGGGGCAAGGCCCCGCGCGCCGGTCCCTAGCCGTCGAGCGGCCCCAGCACCTCCGCATCGAACCCGCCGCTGCGCCAGGTCTCCAGCGCGGCCGTCATGGACGGGCCCGGCAGGCCATCGATGACCGCGCGGTAATGGCCCGCCGCCGCCAGCCGCGCCTGGACCGCGGCCAGCGTGTCCCGGTTCCAATCCTCGACCCGGCCGCCGACGCGGCCGGTGAGTTCCCGCAGCGTCTGCCCGCTGTCCTCGGCGACGGCGCGCAGCAGCATGTCGGCCGCGCGCTCGGGGTCGCGGGGGACCCCGCGGCCCTCATCCAGCACGATCGCGGCGGAGCGATAGCCCGTCGATTCCCCCGCCCGCGCGGCCCGCACGAAATAGTCGAGCGCCGCCTCGGGCGTATCGATCACGCCCCGTTCGGCGAAGACGCCAAGATTGTGGATCGCGCCCCCCGAGCCCAGGTCCGCCGCCCGCCGCAGCAGATCGACGGCGCGGTCGGGATCCGGCGCGACGCCCTCCCCGTTGAAGAGCGCCACGGCGAGGTTCAGCATCGCGTCCGGGCTCCCGCGCTCCGCCGCTTCCTGGACGAGCGCCAGCGCACCCTGCGGGTCGGCGGGCATGCCGATGCCCTGCTCCATCAGCTGCGCCAGGCTCACCATCGCGCGCAGATCGCCCTGGGCTGCCGCCTCGCCATAGAGCGTCACCGCCCGCGGCAGATCGCCCGAGGCCGCGGTCGCCCGCGCCAGCAGCGCGACGTAATGCGGCAGATCCGGCGCGATGGTCCGCGCCGCCGCGCAGGCCTGGATCGCCGGGATCGCGTTCTGCCGCAGCCGCTCGAACGGGACGCCGGGGGTGCTAGCGGTCGCGTCGTTCGGATGGGTCGCCAGCCGTTCGCAGAGAGGCCCGGGCGATGTCTGGTCGGGCTCGGGCGCGAGATCCAGAAGCCGCCGCGCCTCCTCGGCGCGGGCCCCGTCGGGGAACCGCTCCAGGTAGTAGGTCAGCAGCGTCCGCATCCGGGTGCGACGCGCCAGCGCCCAGAGCCGGTCGGCCTGGATCGCGTCGTCCTCCGGCCCGATCGCCCGCGTGCCCCCTGCCCCGGCAAAGGCGCCTTCGATGGCCGCCCGCGCATCCGCGGCGTGGTCGCCCTCGGGGTAGCGGTCGAGATAGAGTTGCAGCAGCGACGGCTCCTCCGCCTGCGCGGCCACCTGAAAGAGCAGCGTCTCCTCGGTCGCGGTCACCGGGCTCTGGTCGAAGATCACGCGCTCCGTCAGCGAGGAATTGTTGAACGGGATCTGCCGCCCGCCGGTGGCGGCCAGCACGTCTCGGCGGACCGAGATCATCATGTCGTCCACATCCTGGCCCGGCGTGTAGAGATGGTTCAGGACGGCCTCGGTGAAAAAGCTGTTCCGGCCCGTCCCGTCATAGGCCACGTTGTCGGGCTGGGTGGCGTAGACGAAGAGGAAGTCCGCTTCATTCCCGACCCGCGCCAGCCCGTCGCTGACCCCCGGCCCCGCCACGGCGCCGCCGAAGGGATCGTCCCGGCACGCATCCAGGAACACCAGCCGCGCCCCCGGCGCGGCGCGCAGCGCGTCCAGGAAAATCGTCAGCGGCAGGGTCTCCGGCCGGACATCCTCGGCCCGCGTGATCCGGGCATCCGTCGGGATCAGGTAGTTCTGCCCGTCGGCCTGAAAGCCATGCCCCGCATAATAGAGCATCGCGATATCAGCCGTGCTGGCCGCCCGGGCGAAATCCTCCGCCGTGTCGATCATGCCCTGCCGGTCCAGATCGGTCCCGAGCAGCACTTCGAAACCCAGCCCCTCCAGCGCGATGGCGATGTCGAGCGCGTCGTTCTCCGGATTCCGCAGCGACGGGATCGCTTCGTATTCGGAATTCCCGATCACCAGGGCGACCCGTGTCTCCGCCCGGACCGCGCCGCCCCAAAGTGCGGTCGCGATCGCGAGCACGAGCGCAACGCCTGCCCGCATCAAAGACCCACGGCGCGGCTCAACTCGATGCCGACGCTGTCGACCGCATTCGCGATCCGGGTCGTGGCGCTGGCCTGGAAGGCGGCCAGTTCGGGATCCTCGGCGCGGACCAGTTCGATCGATTTGCGGATCTCCTCGGCCGCCGTGTCGATGGCGCCCAGGGCCGCGCCGACCGCTTCGCGGCGGATCGCCTCGCGCTCGGCATCGCTGGTGGCGGCGGCCAGGCGGCCCTCGGCCCGGATGCGGGCCGCATCGACCTCGCGCCGCGCCGTCCGCACGATCTGCGCGACGTTCTCCAGGCCCGGCGGCAGATCCGTGACGATCTGGTCGAGCTCATTGGCGAAGCTGTCGAGGGAGTCGGACAGGCAGGCGAGATAGCGCGACACGTCGCCCGCCGTTCCGGCGCAGGCCTGCGCCGCGACCTGCAACGCGGAGGCGATCCCGTCGATGGCCTGAAGCGTCTGCTCCGTCTCCGCCACGGATCCGCCCGTCACCGTGGCCGCGGTCCCACCGCCCACGATCTCGGGCGGCAGATCGTCCTGCGGGTTGGCGAAGGAGATGTTCACCGTCACCGGCGGCCGGTCGATGGTCTCGCCCTGCGTGGGCGGCTGCGGCCCGTCGATCACGCGATCCTCGACCACCAGCGTGCCCGGAACCAGGGTGATGTCGTAGTTCGCGAGGCCGGTCCCGACCGGATCGCTGACCGTGATGGCAAAGGGGCTATCGGCGACCAAGGCGTCCGCGGGCGCGCCGAGACTGCCGAGCGTGACGCCCGTGATCTCGTCGAAGGGCGTGAGACCCGTCGAGTCGAACTCCGTCCCGGCGAAGGTGAGGGTCTCGCCCTCGGTCTTAGTCGCATCCCGAGCGGTGATCGTCAGCCCGCGGGCCACGACCTCCAGCGTGCCCGTCTGATAGGTGATGTCGTAGTTTTCGAGCCCGGTGCCCTGCGCGTTGCTGGCGATGACATCGTAACTGCCGACCCCCGCCTGACGGCTCGACCCATCGCTGCGCAGCGTGGCCTGCGTAACGGTGTCGTCGAGGCGCAGGCCGATGGCCTCGACCATACGCCGGGGCTGCAGGATCGGATTGCCGTCGGCGTCCCTGATCGCGCCAGACGTGGTGACGCGATCGCCATAGGTCTTGACCCCTTCTCCCGCGAAGATCGTCAGCGGCGCGGGGGTCACGTCCAGCACGCCCGGGGCGTAGGTGATCGCGTAGTTCGTCAGGCCCGTGCCCTGCGCGTCGCTCACCGTGATCGCCGACGTCCCCACCGGCGCGGTGTCCACCGCTCCGGCGCTCGCCAGCGTCGCGCTGTCTACCGTGTCCGTGAACAGCAGGCCCGTCGTCGAGAACTCGGTCCCGGCGAAGCTCAGCGTCTCGCCATAGGTCTTGCTCTGATCCAGCGCCGTCACCGTCAGCGGGGCCGGCTGCACGTCCAGCACGCCCGGGGCGTAGGTGATCGCGTAGTTCGTCAGGCCCGTGCCCTGCGCGTCGCTCACCGTGATCGCCGACGTCCCCACCGGCGCGGTGTCCACCGCTCCGGCGCTCGCCAGCGTCGCGCTGTCTACCGTGTCCGTGAACAGCAGGCCCGTCGTCGAGATCTCCGTCCCGGCGAAGCTCAGCGTCTCGCCATAGGTCTTGCTCTGATCCAGCGCCGTCACCGTCAGCGGGGCGGGGGTCACTTCGAGCAGACCGTTCAGATAGGAGATATCGTAGTTCTGGAGCCCCGTGCCTTGCGCCGCGCTCGGGACGATCGACTCGAAGCCGACCGGCGCGGTGTCCACCGCCCCGGCGCTCGCCAGAGTGGCGCTGTCCACCGTGTCGCTGAACAGCAAACCTGTCACCGAGATCTCGGTGCCGTCGAAGGTGAAGGGCACGCCGTAGGTCTTGGTCTGATCCAGCGCCGTCACCAAGAGCGGCGCGGGGGTGATCTCGTAGCCGGCGGGCTGTTGGACGAGACGGTAGGTTGTCCCGGGCGAGGTGGTCCCATCGGGGGCGAATCTGACGGCCGTAATGCTGTTTTCGGCCAACGCGTAGGTGCCCGTTCCGACATCATTCGATGGGAGGACGGGTGTGAACGTCCCCGGCCCGAAGATGAGCGTGTCGGTGGAGAACACGTAGGCAGGACCCGGCAGCCCTTCGTAAACGGTGCCGGCCGCTGACGGCGTGTCACCGTACTGGAGTGTGATGGGGTCGAGTTGGGCGAAGAGGACCGGATCTATGGCATAGAGCGCCGGGTCGTGGCCCGCCTCACCGGGTGCCCAGGTCGAAAAGAAATCCCAGCCAGAACGGGACTGGAAACCCACCGTGTCGCGCAGCTCGTTGGTGGTGACGGCCTCGCCGTAGAACCCTTCTTCTCCAGCGATGGCCGGGAATTGTCCGGTCCGCTCCTGGTCGAAGAAGCCGGCGGTCACGATCGTGTCTGGGTTGAAGGGGTCGAGCCCGTTCTCACCGATCAGACCGCGGGTCGGGCCGCCGCTGCCCCCGGGGACGACGGCGCCGGTCGCGAAGACGTTGACCAGCTCGGAGGCGGAGGCGAGGCCCACGAAGCCCCCGATCGCGCCGCCGGAATCGGCCGAGAGATTGCCGGAGCTGTAGCTGTCCAAGAATGCCGAGTTGGTGGCGTGGCCGGTGTGCCCTCCCAGATCGACGGCGATCCCGGTGGCTGAGACGTCGCCCCGCGCGGCCGTCCGCGTGAACGTCCCCCCCTGGGAGAGGCCGGCGAAGCCGCCGACCCCCGGACCGAAGGAGGCCGCGCCGCCAGCATAGGTAAAGTTGACAGTTCCCGTCGCCTCGGAATTCAGGATGTCCCCTTCGTTCCAGCCAACCAGACCGCCCACGCCGCCTTCCGACGCCCCCGTGGCGGCGACAGTCGCCCGCGAAGAAATGGCGCTCGCAGTGGCGAGCGGGATGTTCCAACCGATGGCGCCGCCGACATAGGCGGTCGAGGCGTCCACCGTCAGGACGTCGACATTGCCGGCCGCCACGTTCCCCGCCGCCGAGGCGATGCCGACCGTCCCCTCATTGGCGCCCACCAGGCCGCCGACGAAGGTCGCGCCCAGCCGGTTCGACGTCACGTCGATCAGGGCGCTCGTCGCCACATCCTCGACGATGCCGTCTGAAAACCCCGCGATGCCGCCGACCTGATTGACGACACCGATGGTGGAGAGATCCCCTTCGGGAACAGTGCTGGAGACCAGGATCACCCCTTCGGCTGTCGCGTCCTGAACGACGCCGCCCGTGATGGAACCGACAACCCCTCCGACATCGAGATCGTTCAGGAAGGGCTCGGATGCGAAGACAGTCGCGGTGGACCGGATGCCGGTCAGATCGGTATTGGACGCGAGGCCCACCACGCCTCCGACAGCGCTGGCGTCCAGGCCGCTGACGATGCTGGCCGCGTCGATCGCGACATCCGCGATCGTGGAGCCAAGCGCGATAGCCGCCAGGCCGCCGACGTTCTGCGCACCCTCGATATTCGCGCCTGCGAGACCGAGAGACGTGACAACGGCCCCGTTGAGTTGCCCGAATAGCCCGGCTTCCGGGAAGCTGGACGTCAGACCGGAGATGACGGCCCCGCCGCCATCCAGGGTGCCGACGAAGCTCAGCTCGGTATTGCCGATGGGCAGGAACCCGCCCGGCCCCGCCGTCAGCCCCCGGCCGACATTCCAGTTCGCGGTGCCCGACGCATCGATATCGCCGCCCAGCCGGAAATTGCGGCTCCGCAGCGTGTTCCCGGCCAGAGCCTGCAACCCGTAGACATCGGTGATCACGTAAGGATCCGTCGCGCTTCCGCTGCCGCCCTCGGTGCGCAGGAAGGTGCCGGTGGGGTTGAACTGGAAGTCCTGCGCGAAGAACGGCGAGAGCGTGCCCTCCTGCGTCCAGCTTCCATCGAAATTGAAGGTGCCGCCGACCGAGACCGAGCCGGAGCCGCCGTTGCGCTCGAACACGGTGCCGCCGACGACGTTCACGTTCCCAGCCGCCTGAAGCACGAGCGACGAGACATCGGTGATCGTGCCGAAGCCGAAGCTGATGTCGCCGTCCGCCACCATGCGGAACGTGCCGTTGATCGCCGAGACATTCGCGTTGATCGCGATGTTGTTGTCGGCCTCGAACGAAAGCGTGGTTGGCGCCGTCCAGGAAATGTTGGCGTTTAGCGTGATGTCGCCGGCACTGGTCTCGATCGAATCGAAGGTCGAGAGCGTCACGTTGGTCGTCGCGAGATCCGCTTGGATGGTCGCCGGGTCGACGTCGCCCGGAACGGTGATGTTGACCGGGTCGAGCAGCAGCAGGCCCCACTCGCCCGACGGCGCGCGGGTGTCAGCGGAACCGCTCCAGCTGAGGCCCTCGCTTGCGGAGACCTCGATGAAGCCCCCATCGCCACCCTCGGGCCCGGCCGTGGCCGAGAGCGTGGCCGCCACGTCGGTCCCTTCGTCGGACCAGAACACGATGGAGCCGCCATCGCCGCCGTTCAGGCCATCGGCGCGGACGGTGGTCTCCGCGTCCGCGCTGACGCGCTTGGCGCGCAGCAAAGTGCCGCCTCCGCCCGCCTCGCCGCCAAGGCGGATCGAGCCCGCGCTCTCGCCGCTGACGTCGAGCGTGGCACCGAAGAAGGCCAGCGTCTCGCCCGAGACCTCGATCACGGCGGGCCGCGCCGCGGGCCGCTCGCTGACCGGCAGAGCCGCCACCTGACGCTGGCGCGTGGCCGGCGCGTCGCGGGTCGTGGCCTGCCCCGAGACCGTCACGCGGCCGCCTTCGCCGCCGCCCAGCACGATTTGTCCGCCGATCTTCTGGACCGAGCGCGCCTCGGCGGTGCCGGACAGGTTGATCGCGTTGCGCACCGCGTTGCGGGCGGTGGCCGCCGACATCTCGATGCGGCCGCCATCGGCGCTGACCGTGCCGGAGTTCTTGATGAGCGCCGAGGGATCGCCATCCCCGGCCGAGGGGATCGCGACTTGCAGGAAGCCGTCGCCCGACAGGTCCAGCGTCACCCGCTCGCCCGCGCCGAAGCCGATCTGGCCCAACGGCACCGAAACCGTGCCCCGGTTGTCGACCCGGCCGCCGAGCAGCGCGGCGTAGCCGCCGCGACCAACGGTGATCGTGCCGGCATTGGTCACCCCGGCAGAGGCGCCATTGCCCTCGAAGTCCAACTGCCCGCGGCTGAAATTCTCGTCCGTGATGTCCAGGGTCGAGGCGACGAAGCCGCCGCCCGTGTTCACCTGCCCCGTCGGCCCGATGAAGATACCGTTGGGGTTGACCACGAAAACGCGGCCGGGGGCGTTGATTTGCCCGTGGATCGCGCTGCCGCCCGGGCCCGTCACCCGGTTCAGGATCGCGCTCCCGCTGCCGGGCTGGGCGATATCGACGCGGTTGCCCTGGCCAACCGAGAAACCGTCCCAGTTGATGATCGCGGAATTGGACCTCTGGGTGATCCCGAGCGCCCCGCCCGACGCGGACCCGATCGTGACGTCGCCCGCCGCCACGCGGCCACCGGTCGGCAGCGCGCCCTGGGCCAGGGCCGCGCCCGGCATCAGCGCGACCGACATCAGCAGGAGCGCGCGCAGCCGCGCCGCGCGGGCGCTAGAAGCGGTAGTTCCCAGAGAGGCTGACGCGCGTGTTGTCCGGACCATGGTCTCGTTCCCCCTTGCCGATTTCCAGCCGGATCGAACCGGCCTGGAACCGAGAACCGGTATTCAAATTCAGATCTATGCCCAGGCCGTAGGCATAGGCGCTCTCGCTCGAAAACTCTTCGGCCGTTGGCTGCTCCAACGTGACGCCGCCCGCGGCGACGAAGGCATAGGGCGCGAAGCCGAACTCTTGGCCGCCCAGCGTGACCGGGCGCGGGCTGGCCATCTCGGCGCGCACCGACCAGCCGCTATCGCCCCGCAGGTCGCCGCTGTCGAAGGCCGACAGGTCCGACGGGCCCGAGATAGAGATCAGCTCCGCCGTGGGAAGCGGGTCACCAAAGGACCATTGCAGCCGCGCGCTGGCGTTCAGCGTGAACAGCTCCGACAGGCGACGGCTATGGGAGAAGGAGGCGTTGATCTTGGTGAAATCCGCATCCGCCCCCTCCCGCGACAAACCGACCCCGCTGCCCGCCGCGTCTTCGAGCGAGCGCGCGCCCCAAATGTCGAGCCCCTTCGACAGAACGACATTCGCCGTCGAAAACGAGTCGTCCGCATGGATGAAGGACAGCGCGCCGCTGGCGCGCAGCACGGTGGTCTGATCCTCGTAGAGGTCGGAATCGGCGCCGCCGCCGATGAAAGTCTGGCTGTCCTGCTGACGATCGATGGCGATCTGCGTCGTCACGTTCAGCGAGCGGGACCGGATATAGGGGTAGAGCAGGCGGAACGACTGCCGCTCGAACAGGGAGCGGGTGGGCGCATCGTCATCGTCGGGCTCGGTCTCGCTATGGGTGAACTCCGCGTTGAAGGACAGGCCCGAGCCGCCCAACGGCACCACGAAACCGCCGGCGACCACGCGGTAGCGCGGATCGGAGGACAGCACCCCATGGGGCGCGAAAGAGGTCCGCACGTAGAAGGTCTCGCCCTGACTCAGAGGGCTGTTCAGCTCCAGTCCGGCGCTCAGCGCGACCTCGTCCAACTCGTCGGGGAGGCGGTTGTCGAAGCCGACGAATCCGGTCACGCCCCGGAACTCGGGATCGAGCGACAGGACGGTGCCGCCCGGTCGCTCGCCCGTGGCCAGAGCGGTGTTAAGCGCCACGCCGGGCGTATCGCCCGCCAGCAACAGCTGACGCTCCAAATCGCGCAATTGCAGGCCGGTGCGGCCCAGCAACGGTGCCGTCAGCCGATCGAGACGGGCGCGGACCTCCGGCGGGGCGTTCGAAGTGTCGATCGTCTCGACGAAGCCGTCGACGACGGTGACGCGCAGCGTGCCGCCATCGGCGAGGCTCTGCTGCGGTAGCACCACGCGGGCCAGCACGAAGCCCGCATCGGCATAGGCCGCCTCCAGCGCGGCCGTGGCTTCGAACAGTTCGGAGACGGGAATGCGGCCGCGGGTCAGGCGGGCGCGGAACGCCTCGTTGACCTCCTGAAGTTCCGCGAAGGCCCCTTCCAGCACGACGCCGCCCAGGGTGATTCCGATCTCATCGGCCCCCGGAGGCGCGGTGGTGCCCGCCGCGCCCGAGAAGACGATGCGCCCGCCCAACGGGGCGAGGTCCGGCCGGAAACTCTCCGGCGTGACCGAACTGGCCGTCTGCGACAGACCCGCCATCGGCAGCGCGGCAATAGCCACGCCTATAAGGATCGCGCGCGCCGCGGCTCCACGTTTCGGCACTGTGCTGCTGATCATCCGCGGCCCCCAAAGACGTCGATGAAAGACTCCTAACGTAACGTTAATGATTGAAGCCTAGCCACGCGTCAGGCGGTTGTCGAAAGTTTTTCGCATGGCGTGACCGCCCTGCACGCAAAAGGGCGGAAAATCCCGGCCCCGTGGGTCAGCTCAGCGCCTGGAACTCCACCCGGCGGTTTTCGTCGGCGGCCGGGTCGGACCCGTCGAGGGGGAATCGCTCGCCCATGCCGGTGGTCTCCAGCCGCTCGGGCGCGATCCCGCACTCATCGACGAAATACCGTGCCACCTCACGGGCCCGCAGGGTCGAGAGCCGCTCGTTGTAAGCCTCCGTCCCCGCGCTGTCGGTATGCCCCACGATGCGGATCCGCTCCAGGTCGCTGCCCTGAATCACCTCGCACATCGTGTCGAGGGTCGGCTTTTGGCTCGGCTCGATGGCGGCGCTGTCGAAAGCGAAGGAAATCTGAAGGTTCACCTGGAGGCTCGGGTCGAGCTTGGCGAAGACGACGGGCGTGACCTCGTCAGCGGCGGGGGGCTGGGCCTCGTCCGCGGCGACGGTGGCGGTCTCGGTGGCGGAGACCGCCGGGGCGGCGCCGTCCACGGTAACCAGTTCCAGCCCGCGGGTGGCGCCTTGACCGCCGAGGCCCAGCCCCCGCGTGGCGCCCAGCTCGCCATCCTCGCCGGTCTGAGAGAACAGATCCCGCTGGGCATTGAGCCGCTCGATGATCTCCTCGGCGGAGAGCCCCTGCGCTACGGCGGAAAGCGGCAGCAGGGCCAGGATCGCGGTCAGGGACAGGGCATCGCGAAATTTCGGCATGGGGGGCCTCGCTTCGAATTCGGTGACGAAGATGATTGACGCTACGCTATCATCCCGCCACCGTCAGACCAGTCTTTTCGACACGCGTCAGTTTTGCGTCTGCGGGGTCCGATGACACAACCGAAGACCCGTATCCCGGTTTTAAGGCATGCCGCCGCGCGGCGCTTTTCGGGTGCGGGGCTGACCCATGTCGGCCGCGTGAGGGAGCGGAACGAGGATCAGATCCTGACCGATCCCTGGGGCACGCTCTGGGCGGTGGCCGACGGGATGGGGGGCCATGGCCGGGGGGATGTGGCCAGCGAGATCGTCATCGACCGGCTGATCGAGCTGTCGAACGACACCCTCGACACCGCGCGCCTGATCGACGCGCTCAAGCAGGCGAATGACGACATCCTGGCGCGGGCCGATGGGCGCACCATGGGCGCGACGGCGATCGCGGCGGCGATCCAACCCGGCGGCGCGTCAATCGTCTGGGCCGGGGATTGCCGCGCCTATCTGTGGCGCGACGGGACGCTGCGCCTGCTGACGCGCGATCACACCGTGGTGCAGGAGCTCATCGAGGAGGGACTCTTGCGCGAGGACCAGCGCGAGACCCATCCCGAGCGTCATGTCGTCACCCGCGCGGTCGGCGTCCAGCCGGATCTGGAGCCCGACAGCCTGTCCCTGCCGATGGTGGCGGACGATATGCTGATGCTCTGCTCCGACGGGCTGACCGCCTGCGTCAGCGGCGAGACGGCGGCGGGCGCCTTCGCGCGCAGCGACGATCCCGAACGGGTCGTGCGCGCCCTGGTGACCGAGGCGCTCCATGCGGGCGCGCCCGACAACGTCTCGGTCGTGGTCGTCCGCGCGGAACGGAACTGAGCCGATGCGGCAGGGGACGCTTATCGGGCCGGTGATCGTGGCGATCGGATTGGTTGTCGCCGCCCTCTCTTTCGCGATCGTCACCGCGCTGCTTCAGACCGCCGATGGCAGCGTCGAGCTGCGCCTCGCGCGGGGCGAGGACGACCTGGAAGAACTGCGCCGCGAGGTCGCGCGCCTCGACAGCGCGCTGCGCGACGCGGAGGCCGAGTTGGCCCGCCTCGCCGAGGAGCAAGCGTTGCTGGCCTCGCGCGCACCGGCGACTGCCGCGCCGGCCGACATCACCGTCCCCTCCCCCACCATCACCGGCGAGGACGACGCGGTCGATCATGGCGGCTTCGAGGGCATGACCGATGTCGGAATTCTGGCCAAGGACCGGTTCAACAAGGGCATCACCCAGCCGCGCAACCGCGTCATGCTGGAGGTTCTCGGCCATCCCCGCACCAGCTATGGCGAGAGCTGCCAGGGCGTCACGCAGACGCGGCTGCGCTCCCTGATGGAGACGCGGCAGGTCGGGCCGATTCGCGTGACGATGATCAAACCCGCGCTCGACAGCCTGGAACGGATCATGGCCAAGCTGAGGGAATCTGAGCCCGCCCTCCACGACGCGCTGGGCACGGCGGGCGCGCTCTGTGTGCGGCTCATTCGCGGGTCGCGGTCGAGCGTGTCGAACCATTCCTGGGGCACCGCCATCGACGTGAAGTTGCAAGGCCAGTTGGACGGGTTCGGGGACGGGGGCACGCAGTTCGGGTTGCTGCTTTTGGCCGAACTCTTCAACGAAGAGGGCTGGTATTGGGGCGCGACCTATAATCGCGAGGACTCGATGCATTTCGAGGTCGGGGTCGAAACGCTGCGCCGGTGGCAGGCCGAGGGCCTGCTGTGACTCGCAGCCTGGCGCAGGGGGAGGCGGCGCTGGCCCGCGCCTCGTCGCCTGTCTTCCGCTTCGTGGAGGAGTTCGAGCAGCGCGGAAGCCGCGATACGCTGGGCACCTTGCGCGAGGCGGGCGCCCTGCTGGACCGATTCGAGACGGAGGCGGCCCGCCAGGCCGTGCCGAAACCCGCCCGCAAGCCCGCCCGCTACGCGCTGGGCGTGTGGCTCGACCAGCTCGCGCGCTCCACTCCCGGCCTGTCCTTGCGCGACTGGTCCACCCACGCGCCGCGCCTCCTGTTCGACGGGCGCGACGTCTCGGTCGCCCGCGTCCGCGAATTTCAAGCGACGGCCCAGCGCGAAGGCGGCGATTTCGCGCCCCTCGCCGCCTTCCTGGCGGATGTGCTGGCGCGCATCGACGCGGGGCGCAGCGCGACCCTGGCCCAGCCCAAGGAACGCTGGGGCCTGCGCATCGCGGGCTTCGCCGCCGTGCTCATCCTGGCCCTCGCCGCCTATGCGGTGATCCTGGAATACCGCTTCCACGCGCCGCTGATCGGTGCCTTCGAGCTTGAGGCGCGCGAGATCGGCCTGACGCCCGACGCGCCCGCGACCGACCCGGTGGCGCAGCTCGACGCGCTGGCTGCCGCCGTGGACCGCGTGACCGAAGCGGCGGAAAGCGCGCCCTGGCGGCGCAGCCTGCGCCTGCCCGTGGGCGATAGCGCGGCGACGGCCGAGGCGGCCTATCTCGCCGCCGTGGCCGCCCATGTTCCCCGCGCCCTGGCCGAAGGAATCGAGACGGTGATGGCCACCGAGGGCGATGGCCTGATCCTCTACGACGCGCTGCGCGCCTGGGCGGTACTGGGCGGCGAGCTACCCTGGTCGCGCGGCTATCTCGTGGGCTGGCTGGAGGATAACGGCGCCGCGGCCGGCGTGGCCGGTCTCGCCCGGCACGCGGTGCATCTGGATGGCCCGTTGCCGGAGCTGCTGCCCCAGGACCAGATCGTCCTGGACCTCGCCCGCGACTTCGCCGCCGAAGTACCCGAAGCGGACCGCGCCTGGCTGGAGCTATGGCGCGCGGAGGCGAGCCGAGACCTGGCCCCCTGGGTGCCCGGCGACGCCGTGCCGGGGGTGGGCGACGTTCTGAACCGGCGCAGCGGCACGCCCATCGGGACCCCCCTGCCCGGGCTCTTCACCGCCGCGGGCTGGGCCTATGCGCGGGACTTCGGCGCGGGCGTCGCCGTGCAGACCGCGCGCCAACTGGCGCCGACCGTCACCGGCTACACGCTCACGCCCGACCGCGCCGCGCCCGACTTGCTAATGGAGCGCCTGCTCGACGAGACCCTGCGCGCCTGGCAGGACTGGCTGGCTGATCTGCGGGTGCGCCCCTTCGCCGAGCGGGACGCGGCCATCGCCGTCTCGGGCGCCCTGGCGCAGCCCGGCAGCCCGCTAGAGCGCCTGCTGGCCGAAGTCTGGGTTCAGGCGGGCGGCTCGGACCGTTCCCGCAGCCATCCCATGCAGCTGAAGGTCGGACGCGTTTTCGGCCCCATGATCCAATATGTCGAGCAAGGCCGCATGGCCGAGATGGCCCTGCTCTTTTCGCAGCTCAACGTGGCGCTGGCCGCGGTCGAGCGGGACCGCTCCCGCGGGGAGCGGCTGATGACGCTAAGCGACCGCGCCCGCTCGATCGCGGCCCTCAAGGTCGCGCCGCGTATCGTGGTGCAGATCGCCGAGGACGTGCTGGTGCAATCGGCCGGCGCCCGCTCGGATCAGGGAGCGGGCGATCCGCTGACTCGCCAATGGCAGAGCGTCGTCTTTCCGCAATGCGTGTCGACCCTGCGCGGCCACTACCCCTTCGCCGAGGGCGGCGATGCGGGCACCGGCGAGGTCGCGGCCCTGCTGGGCCCCGCAGGAAGCCTCACGGCCTTCCTGCGCGATAACGCCCTGCCCCTGCTCGACACCGAGGTCAGCCCCTGGCGCTGGAAGCCCGAGGCCCGGTTCGAGGGCCTGACGCCGGAAAGCGCGCTGTTCCTGGAACGGGCCGCGCAGGTCTCGGAGGGGCTCTTCGGCGCCGACGGGACGCTGAGCCACCGCGTGACGCTCGCCGCTCTGGCGGAACGGGGCCAAACCCTCGTCTCCATTGGCGGAACCGCGCATCCGGTCCGCGCCACGGGCGCGCCGGCGCAATTCACCTGGCCCGGGCCGCAGCCGCAGCTCGGCGTGGAAGTCAGCTTCCGTGAGGGGGCGGCGCCGGGCCGGATCGTCCATGCCGGACCCTGGGGCCTCTTCCGCCTGACCGATGGGATGCGCGTTCGGATGCGGGACGAAGGGCAGCGCGCGCTGCTCGACATCCGCTCCGAGACGGGCCGCGTCTTCGTCGAGATGGCCTTCGAGGATAGGTTCAACCCGCTCTCGGTGCGGGCCGCGCTCCGCGGCCTCGCCTGCCCGCCCGCGCTATGACCGGCGCGGGCATGGATTTGGAGACCCCGCAGGCGCGCAAACCTGTGCTACCATGGCCGGGGTGCCGCATTTGAGACCCCGCTTTTCGAGGAGCCCGCGCCGATGGTGAGCCACACTTTCTCCGAACTCGTGACCCCGGTGCCCGCCGCCGTCATCGATATGGCGGGCCTGCATTTCGTCTCTCTGACCGGGGAGGACGCGCTCAGCCAGCCCTTCGAATACACGGTCCGCGCCATCAGCAGCGATCCCGACATCACGGCCAAGACCCTGCTGGGCGAGGTCGTCACAGTCATCATTTCCGCCAACCCTCTGGAGCAAGAGATCGGCGTCCGCTTTTACAGCGGCATCGTCGACCGATTCCGTTTCATGGGACCCGACTCGCCCGATCGGTATCTCTACGAACTGACGCTGAGGCCCCGTCTGTGGCTGCTGTCCAAATCGACGGATAACCGCATCTTCCAGGAAAAGTCGGTCGAGGACATCGTGTCCGAAGTGCTCGACCAGCACGGCGTCAATGTCCGCTGGCAGCATCAGGCGAGCCTGCCCACGCGGGACTATTGCGTCCAATACGGCGAGACGGACCTGGCCTTCGTCCAGCGCCTGCTCCAGCATGAGGGGCTGTTCTACCATTTCGAGTTCGATGACGGCGACCACACCATGGTAATCTCCGATGTCGTAGCCGACCTCAAACCGGCCCTGGGCAACGAGACGATCCGCTTCCGCGAGCACGACAGCGGCAGCCAGGACGGGACCGGCGGAATCACCGCCTTCGCCCGCGTCGACAGCATCGTCACCGGGCGCCACAGCCTGACCGATTACGATTTCGAAAAGCCGTCCGCCGACCTCGCCGCCCAGATGGACGACGGGCGCGACCACAGCGAGGCCGACAAGGAACGCTACAGCTACCCCGGCAAATACATCGAGTACGGGCGGGGAGAGACCCTCGCGGAACTGCGGCTGCAGGAAAACCAGGCGATGGGCTACGAGATCAACGCCATCTCCACCCTGCCTGCTCCCCATTCGGGCCACCTGTTCACCCTAGATGAGCATCCGCGCGCCTCGGAGAATATCGAATATCTCATCGTCCGGGTGCGTACCAAGATCTGGGACGGCTCCTATTCGACCCGCTTCGGCGGCGGGATCGGCGCGCGGTCCGACGAGATCGGCGTCGAGGCCGACTGGCAGCTGGTGCCCGCCGACGTGCCCTGGCGCCTGCCCGACCCGGCCCCCCGCCCGATCATGAAGGGCCCGCAGACGGCGGTCGTCGTGGGGCCCGGGGGCGAAGAGATCTACACCGACAAATACAGTCGCGTGAAGGTGCAGTTCCACTGGGACCGGCTGGGCGGCAAGGACGAGAACTCCTCCTGCTGGGTGCGCGTCAGCTCCGCCTGGGCGGGCAGCGGCTGGGGCTTCATCCAGATCCCCCGCATCGGCCAGGAGGTCATCGTCGACTTCCTGGAAGGCGATCCCGACCAGCCCATCATCACCGGCCGCGTCTACAACGCCGAGCAGATGCCCCCCTACGCCCTGCCCGCCAACGCCACGCAATCGGGCTGGAAGTCCAACAGCTCCAAGGGCGGCGGTGGCTGGAACGAGCTGCGCTTCGAGGATCTGAAGGGCTCGGAGCAGGTCTATTTCCAGGCGGAGAAGGACCATGTCGAGCTGGTCAAGAACGACGAGACCCGCACGATCGGCCATGACTGGGTCGAGGACGTTGGTAACGACGCGACGCAGACCATCGGCAACGACCGCACGGAGACCGTTCATAACGACAAGAAGGTCGAGGTCATAGGCCACCGGACGGTGAACATCCGCAAGACCGACACCGAGACGGTCGACCAGGATCGAAGCCTCACCGTCCACGGCAACGAGACCATCGAGGTCGACGGCGACAGCGACGAGAAGATCTGGAAGAGCCACAGCCAGTATGTGCTGATCAACCAGTCGGTGACCGTGGGCGGATGGCGCATGGACAAGGTCGGCGGCTACGAGAGCCGGGGCGTCGCGGGCTACCAGGATACCAAGGTCGGCGGCTATCGCGCCGTCAGCGTCGCCGGCTACCAGAAGCATACCGTGCTGCAGAACGACGGCTGGAAGGTCGGCAAGGACCAGAGCATTGAAATCGGAAAGAACCAGGAGATGAAGATCGGCGAGGATCAGAGCTTCTGGGTGGGCGGCGACGGGACTTACATGGTCACCAAAAAGGCGTTCCATTCGGCCGAGGACGACGCCACCTTCCGTTCCAACAAGAACCTGCTTCTGGAGGCGGGTGGCGATCAGCTGACGCTGAAATGCGGCAAGGCTGAGATTGTCATGAAGAAAGACGGCACGATCTCGATCGAGGGAAAAGACATCAACACCGACGCCTCGGGCAAGATCAACTCCAAGGCGAGCGGGGACATCATCCTCAAGGGGTCGAACGTCAAGATGAACTAAGGCCGCCTTTGGCCCCGACCGTCAGGCTCCGACGAGACCGGGTAGAGCGGCCTCGGGCGGCCTCGGCGCCTCGCCCATCGCCCAGACCATCGGCGGCGCGAGGGCCGCGCCACCGCCGTCGGGATCGGCCAACTCGGCCAGCAGTCTGTGCAACTCATCGGGCTCGATCTCTCCGGCCACCGCGGCGTCCAGCGGGAAAAGCGCCGCCTCCGCCCAGGCATCCACCCCATCCTGACCGGCCACGCCCAGCGGCGCGAGCGCGGCGAGCGGAAAGGCGCGTCCGACCTTGTCATGGCTCGGCAGCGCGATGAGCACCTGCGGCCCACCCGGCGCCTCGATGACGGCGCGCACCCCCCGCTCGGGCCAGCGCCCGGCCATTTCCGCATGGGGCGCCAGCCAACGGGTCAGCCAGCGATCCACGGCGGCGCACAGACCGGGCGACAGGTCGCGCATGACAAAATCGCCCCGCGTGGGCAGCTTGCCGAGAAAGCCCGTCGCCACCGGACCTAGAACCCTTGCGGGCAGACGAAGCCCGAGAACATCTCCAGGTCGAACGGGTTTTCCACCGAGTTCGCCCGCAGATCGAAACTCGCCGAATGCCCGCCCGCGCCCAGGCGCAGCCCGAACACCTCGGGCAGGGCCGTGGCCTGAAGGCTGCCCTTGCGGATCAGCCGCAGGAAGGCCCAACTTCCGGTCTCTGAGGTGATGACCTCGCCCCCCGCGACCGGCGCGAAGGTGAGCGTGATCATATTGGTGCCGTCGGGTCCGGGCCAAGTCATCGCCTCGGGCCGCGTCGCCGCGTTGAAGTAGCTCAAGGTCTGCCCGTCCACGTTCAACGTCACCCGCGCCGCACTGGGGCTCAGCGTCTTGGGCTCCAGCGTGAAGGCCATGATCGGCCCCGCGCCCCCGGGGAACAGCGCGTCGCGGATACGGCGGGCGTTCTCGAAGGGCCGCAGTTGCGCATCCTCCAACCCCAGCCCCGGCCGCCACTGCCAGGGCCGGATGGCGGTGTCGATATAGCTCGACAGCTGGTCTTCGATGAAGCTGTCAATCAACCCGCCGGGCCCGAACAGCCGCGC
This sequence comes from Jannaschia seohaensis, assembly GCF_900116765.1. Taxonomy (GTDB): domain Bacteria; phylum Pseudomonadota; class Alphaproteobacteria; order Rhodobacterales; family Rhodobacteraceae; genus Jannaschia; species Jannaschia seohaensis. The sequence goes on from NZ_UETC01000008.1 coordinate 76,837, forward strand.
GAAGTCGAGCGTGTTCACGTCGATCCGGCTGCCCGGCTCGAACGGATAGCGCCCGCCCGTGGCCGAGACGCAGAAGGGCAGGACGTCGGCGCGCCAGCGCGCGTCGAGTTCCGCGATCACCGCTTCGGTCGTCACCGATTCCGCATCGCCCGCGAGCGCCGCCAGCCACTCGTCCACCGGGTCCGGCATCTCGGCCGAGACGGTGACGATGGCCCCGATCAGTTCCGACAGGCCGCCGGCCTGCAACAGCGCCTCGGCCGGATCAGGGCTGGCCGCGACGGTCTGAAGCCGGTCCGACAGCGCGCCCAGCGCAACCTCCGCATCGTCGATCAACGGCCCGATCCCGTCGACCGGCTCAATCATGGAGCGGATCGGAGCAAAGTAATCCGACACCGATTCGCCGGGCGGAGGCGGCGGCGGGCCGTCATCGCCGGCGGCCCCGGCGATGCGCGCGCCGGTCTTGGCCAGCTTGCCCAGCTTGCCCAGCTTGGACGCGACCCGCAACGCCCCGTCGGTCGCGGCGTCTCCGGCCCCGCCCTCGGGCTCGGGACGGGTCAGGTAGGTTTCATTGGCCACCGCGCGCAGGAGACGGCGCAGGGCGCTGTCGGTGCTGGCCAGGTCGCGCATGTTGCGCCGCGCGATGTCGAACGTGTCCAGCGGCGCCAGGCGCAGGTCGCGCAGCATGCCGTTCCAGGTCGCGATGAACTCGTCCTGATAAAGCTTGAGCATGTCCTGCTCCAGGAGCTGCTCGGACGCCTCGGCGCTCTCTGTGCAGCCGCCGGTGAAGACGGCGCGGTCCAGCACGGCCTGCCCCGCCACCTCGGGCAGGAGCGGCAGGATCGCCTCATGGAACCCGGCATAGGTGAAGGCGCCGGGCAGGCCCAAGCGCAGGGTCTTTTCGGACAGCCGGGTCAGGACGCGCGCGCCGTTGGGGCCGACATGCTCGGCCGGGATCCAGTCGTCCAGGCCGGTCACGGCCGGGTTGGCCATCAGGTCGCGATAGGCGCGCACCGCCAGTGGGATGGTGCAGATCGTCTCCAGCGAGGTCGAGACCAGCGCAGGGTCGGCCTCGATCTTGTTCTCCTCCGTCGCCATCCGGGACAGGGCGGCGAGCTGATGGTCGATCGCCTCCTCGGTCGGGAAGGGCTCGATCGGAGCGAAGGCGGGCAGCTCGGTCTGCCACCAGAAGCCGAGAAACTCAGCGTCATACGGCGCGCCGCCGGTCAGCATTTGATAGGCCTTGAGCGCGCCCAGCTGGAATTCCGGGTCGCGGGCGTGGCGCCACATCGTGGCCTCCAGCAGGGCGACCATCCGAGGCTCCAGGATGTTGCGCAGGCTGTGCTCATAGGCGACCGACTGGAGGTGAAGCAACTCCGCCTCGGCGGTCGGACCGATCACGGTCAGCGCCCCGTCGGGCAGCGGCGTGCCCGCATTCGCCGTCTCGTTCACCGCGTCGAGCGCGAGGTCCAGGTCCAGAGGGTCGGTCGGCGCCTGCCGCGCCGCGACATTGGCCAACCGCGAGGATAGGGTGGCCAACTGCCGCTCCTGATCGGTGAGCGCGCCCCCCCAGCGCAGATAGGAGAAGAGGAACACGGTGGCCAGAACGGTGGCGGTCAGCGCCGCCGTGGCGACGGTGCCCCGAAACACCCATTTCCGCCGCTCCTCGGCCTTGGGGTCGAAGCGGCCCAGCCCCGCCTCCGGGAAGATCAGATCGGTGAGCAATTCGCGCAGGAAGAAGCTGCGGGAATTGCCATGGGCGCGCCGCTCGGCGGGGGGCGGGCGCAGGCCCACGGCCCCGGCAAGCCCGCTCACCATGCGGTCGATCGGGCTGCCCTCCTGGGTGGCCGAGGTGAAGTAGAGGCCGCGCAGCCAGGGGCTTTCTTCATAGCGGCTCTCGCCGAAGACCGACTCGACCAGCACTTTGAGAGGCGCCGTCAGTTGTTCGACCTGCGCCGGGAAGCGGAAGACCTCGGCGCGGCTCGACAGCGGCATGTCCTCGGCGATGCGGCCGGGCATCCGCTCCTCCAGGGCCTTTTGCAGCACGCCCATCTCGCGCTCGACCGTGGTGCCGTCGACCCGTTCCGCGGTGCCCAGCGTGGCGCCCCAGACCTGCTCGCGCTCGCGGGAGTTCAGGTCGCCGAAGAACGCCTCGAAGCCCGGCACGAGGTCGGTCTTGGTGATCATCAGATAGACCGGCAGCTTCAGCTTGGTCTGCTCCGACAGTTCCGCCAACCGCTTGCGGATCTCGCGCCCATGGTCGCGGATGGAGGCGGCGTCGCCGGCAAGTTCCTCCACGGACAGGGTCAGGATCACGCCGTTGAGCGCCCGCCGCCCCCGATGCTTGACCAGCAGATCGAGGAACCCGCGCCACTCCGTCGCGTCCCGCTCGGGGTCGGATTGCTGCTGGACATAGCGCCCGGCCGTGTCGATCAGCACCGCGTCCTCGGTGAAGAACCAGTCGCAATTACGGGTGCCGCCGACGCCCTTCAGGTCGTCCGACAGGTCGATGGGGAAGTTGAGCCCCGATTGCAGCAGGGCGGTCGTCTTGCCCGTGCCGGGCGGCCCGATGATGACATACCAGGGCATGTCGCGCAGAAACTTGCGGCCGCCCAGCTTGGACCGCTTCATCTGGTCCATAACGCCCGCGAACTTGCCATGCACCTCGTCCATGGCGCCGGGCACGGCGGGTTCGTCGGGCAAGGGGGCGGCGAGTTCGGTGACGAAGGCGCGGTTGGCCTTGGCCGCGCGCATCTGCCCGATCAGCATCGAGACGAGCCACAGGATCAGGATCACGCCGATGGTCACGATCCGCGCCAGATCGCTGGCAAGCGGCTGCGCCGTTCCGAAGCTGAGCAGCGGGCCGTAGAACCAGATCGCGAGGCAGAGCAGCGTGACCCCGATCAACGTCCAGAGGAAGCGGGAGAAGAGGAAGCCGAAAATCTTCTTGAGGACCCGCATCGGTCAGACCTTCTTCTGAATGACGATTTCGACACGCCGGTTGCGGGCGCGCCCCTCGCGGGTGCCGTTATCGGCGATGGGCTCGCTCGCCGCGCGGCCCTCGGAGCTGACCAGCCCCGCGGGCACGCCCAGTTCCACAAGCATGTCGGCGATGGTCTTGGCCCGCGCCTCGCTCAGCCGCTGGTTGGAGCCGAAGGGGTTCGACGCCTGGACCGGGATACTGTCGGTATGGCCCACCACCTTGACCGAGCCGATCAGCTCCACATTATCGACGATCGTCCGGCCAATGCTGCCGATCAGCTCGTTATACTCGGTGTTCAGATCGGCCCGGGCGGAGCGGAACACCTCCGGCGCCGCGCCCAGCACGACCAGCTTAGCGAGCGCGACGTCTTCGGGAATCTGCACGTCCGTAATGGCCGAGACCCGGTCCGGCGGCGCGGCCTCGACGAAGAGCGGCAGGATCTCGAAGACGAAAGGCTCGGCCACGAGCACGACCTGCGGCTCGACCGTCTCGATCACCGGGCGGAAGATCTCGGCCCGCTCGGGCGGCGGCAGAACCTCGGCCAGGGTATAGAGCTGCTCACCCCGGTCGCTCAGCAGAATCCCGAGCCCGACATAGGTGCCGGTGATGACGGCCACCGCCAGGACGCCGACGGACCAGAGCGGCACGACGAAGCCGCGATCCTCGTCATCGGCCTCGACCCCTTTCCAATGCGGCGAGAGGGCGGCGTCCTCGGCGTCGCGGTCGCGCAGCACGCGGGCCAGCTGGCCGCGCAGCGCTGCCACCGCGCCGTCCCCGGCCGCGCCCGAGACGCGGTGCTTGCCGCGAAAGCCCAGCGAGAGGCACAGAAAGACCAGCTCCAGCAGCTGCGGGTCGCGCTCGGGATGGCGCAGCAGGTCTTCGGCCAGGGCGTAGAACCGTTCGCCCGCATCGACATTGCCATACATCTGCGCGACCAGCGGGTTGCGCGGCCAGCCGCTGGACCCGCCCCAGGGCGTGTTGATGGCGATGTCGTCTAAAAGCGCGCCGACGAACCACGCGCCCTGGTCGGCCCGCGACAGCGGCACGCCGCGGGCGACGGCGGTGTCGCGGGAATGGATCAGGTTCTCCAGCAGGCGCGCGCGCAGCACCTCCGGGTTCTCGGGCTGGGTGGCGCGTTCCATCTCCGGGGCGATGCCGAGCAGCGCGGCGAAGGCGGCGACCAGCGCGTTGTCGGTCGCCCGGCTGCTGCGGATCGGCGCGCCCGGCTCGATCGGGGCGGCGACAGGCGCCGCGCGGGCGGGCGCTTGGGCCTGCGCGGGCCGGCCTTGCGAGGGCCGCGGCCGGATGCGCGTGCGCCCGGCATCGTTGCTCAGGCCGAACGGATCCTCGTCGCTCATCTCCGCCTCCTCCTCACCGGCTCACCGCATAGCAATCGACCTCGGGCTGCCGGGGCAGGTCGCCCGCCACCCCCAGCACGAAGCCCGGCGCGTCGGCCAAAGCGGCCCAGTGCTCGGACGACCGGTCGAGCTCCAGGCAGAGCCGGTCGCCATCATAGGGGATTTCGCGGGGCTGCGAGTTGAGCGGCTTGAGCGGGATGCCCGTCAGCCGCGCGGTCCAGAGCTTGTCGAACGAGCCCGCCGCGCCCACCGTCGCCTGATCGACGAAGATCTTGCGCAGCAGCGCCTCGCTGAGATCGCCGCCCACGCGCAGCACGATGCGGCTGGAATGGATGATCTCGGGGTTGTCGATCCGCACCGTCCAGATGTTGTCGGAATGACGCGAGACCTGGAGCGCGCGGCTCTTGGGCGCGACATGCTGGAGGGACAGCACGAGGCTGCGCAGCGTGTCGGCCAGTGCGCCGAACGCCTCGCCGGGGCTGATATGGTCGTAGACCGGCAAGTCCCGCATCCGCCGATCCGAGGCGCCATAGGTCGCCATCCGGCCGGCGATGCCCGCCAGTTCCAGGAACAGCTCGGACGGGTGGACATCGTCCTGCGCCAAAAGATGCGCCAGCCGCGGCAGGGCGGAGTTGGCGATCTCCAGGATCAGCAGGTTCTCCATCGACGCGCCGGTGCCGCCCCGCACCATCGAGCCATGGGCGTCGGCGATGCGATCGATGCCGGTCACCAGCTCACGCAGGAGGGTCGCATACCAGGGCACCGCGCCGATCCGCAGTGCGGGCGCAAGAAAGCTGCGGTCGATGCCAACGGCTCCCTCGGTGGTGAGCCCCTCGATCCGGGCGATGGGCAAGGTGGTATAGCCCGCCGTCTCGTCGCCGGGCAGAAGCAGCTTGGGCGCCGGGCGCGCGACCTCGATCTCGTTGGGCTCGGCGCCGCCTCGTATCGCGTCGCGGGTGGTTGCGTAATAGCCGCGCAGCCGCGCGCCGCCGGGCGCGTCATGGGCGGCGTCGATCTCGACCCCGCCCTCTGCATGGGCGGGCAGCGCCAGATGCACGAGCCCCGCGGCGGTGTCGCCGGTGACGGGGACCGGCTCGATCGGCTCGACCCCGTCGGGCGCGTCGAAGACCGTCCCGTCGGGCAGCACGCCCACCGCCGCGCTGAGGCCGACCTGCCCTGCATCGAGCGCCGCCTGGTCCAGCTCCAGCCGCCGGAACCCGAAGCCCTGGAGCGGCTGCGCCGCCAGGAGCTGCCGGACCAGCCAGTCGACATGCCGGTCCTGCTGCTGGAGGTGCTGGGTCCGCAGGAACAGCCCTTCGGACCAGACGACTTTGCCCGCACTCGTCATACCCGCCGCGATCCTCAGGCCAGGCTCAGGCCGGAAGGGCCGACGGAAATCGTGAGGCTCGAGGACTCGGTCGGCGCGGGGATCGTGCGGCGGACGGTCCGGCCGCTGGGATCGCGGAAGCCGGCCGTCACCCCGATCGTGCTGGTGTCCGGCTGGATCACCATCTGCAGCCCAGCCGTCCCGCCCGGCGCCAGAACCAGCCGGTCGGCGCGCACAAGATCGGCGCCGACCACGTTCGGGTCGCTCTGGAGCGCGATGTAATCCGCCGCCTCGAACGCCCCGGGAGAGCGCAGTTGCAGCACATGCACCGTCACCGGCACGTCCGAGCCGCCCGAGGGGTTCATGCCCGGCAGGCCCTGGGCGTTCACGGTCAGGATGTTGGGCGCCGCGGGCGTGCAGGCCGCGACCAGGGCCGTGGCCCCCGTGGCGGCGACAAATCCGCGTCGTGTCAGAACGATCATGTCAGGTCCTCCCTCTCCATGGGTGCGGGCACGCAGGCCCGCCGGTCAAGTCTCATAGGCATCCCGGAAATCCGCGCCGACCTCGCCCAGGAAATCCTTCTCGGCCGCCTCGGCGATCTTGCGATAGCGCGCCTCGTAGAGTTGCCAGAGCTTGGCGTTCTTGCCGCCCGCCATCAACTGCCCGAGCAAGCCGATCTCGGTCATCTCGGCCTCGATGGCGGAGGGCTCGAACTTGTCGATCATCTTGCGCAGCGCGACCTGCACGGCGGTCCAGGTGCGCACCTGGTGGTCGGTCAGGTCGCGGAACGCCTCGCCCAGCGCGGCATCGGCATCGAGATAGCCGCGGCTGCGGCGCTGGAGCATGATGGACAGCGCATCCTCGGGCGTGGCCATGAATTTCAGCGGGTTGACGTCGGCGCTGGCGATGATGGTCTGGGCCACCCGCGCCTTTTGCTTGTTCATGGACCGGGCGCGCAGCAGCAGCATCACGCCCTCGGTCATCTTCCGGGTGGCCGCGCCGATCTGGGCGGCAGCCTCCACGGGGTCGATATCGGCGTAATCCGCCGGGTCCAGACCCATCCCCTGGAGCAACGCATGGAAGACGGCGGTCTCGTCCGGGCTGGCCCCGGTCGCGGGCGCCGGCCGTTGCGGAGGCGGGCCGGGTTCGGGCGGGGGCGCAGGCTCGGGCGGTGCGGCCCGAGGCGCGGGCTCCGGCTCGGGCTCGGGGCGCGGCGCGGGGTCCGGCTTTGGGGTGTAGGTGGCGTGGGACGGAACGTCGAAAGATGGCGGCGGCGGGGTATGCGGTGGCCGGGGCGCTATCGCGGGCTCCGGCGGCGGAGGCACGTCCGACGACCGGCCCGCTTGGGGATCGGAGGGCGGAACGGGCGGGGGCGGGCTGCTCCAGTCGCCGAACGGATCGCGCGGTGCCTCCGGCGGGGCGGCCGTGGGGGGCTCAGGCACCGAGGACGGAGGCGGCGGGGCGGGCGGCGACGGCGGAGACGCGCTCACGCCCTTGAACCAGTCATGCCCGTCCGAGGGCGGCGGAGGCGGACTCGGCTCCGATCGCGGGATGTTCAGGTCCAGCGCGAAGGGATCGTCCTGATCGAGAGGCCGGGGCACACGGCGCTCCGGCGGGGCGGCCGGGTCTTCCCGCTTCGGCGACATCAGGCCGAACGGATCCGGCAGGCTCTCGGGCCGCTTGGGCGGCTCCGGCGCGGGCTCGGACGGGCCAAAGTCGAAGTCGAAGGACATCCCGCCCCGGACCGGCGCGGAGGGCGGCGCGGCCGGCGCCTCCCGCGCCGCCTCGATCCGGATGACGAAATCTCCCAGGCGCAGGCGCATGCCCGGCTCGACCGGAACCTGATTGCCACTGCCCACGGGATGCGCGGCATTGTCGATATAGAGCCCGCCGGAGGAGGCATCGGCGGCCATCACCACCCCATCCTCCATCGTCAGGATGCAATGCCGTCGCGAAACGAACATCTCGGGATCGTCGATCTGCCAATCGGCATCGTCGCTGCGACCGATCACGAAACGCCCCTCGTCGAAGAGTCTTTCGCTGACCGCCTGCGGGTGCGGTGCGTTTTCCAGGACCAGTCGGATGCTCATGCCGCTTCCTCCGTCACGTTCCGCCCGGGCATGTCGGTGACACGCCGGAAGACGAGATCTCGCGCGCCCCGCTCCGGGTCGGGCGCCAGCCAGGCCGTCCGGTCGAGTTGCGTCTCGCCCAGACGCGCAGCGGGCACCTCCCCCGGCGCCAGCGTCAGGCGCAGGTCGAAGACCAGCTCCTGCCCCGCCGCGAAGCGGATCGCATGACGCAGCCTGGACCAAATCGTCTCATCCGCCAACACCGCCTCCAATTCGGCGCGCGTGAGCGGGCCGAGTTCCAGCTCCGCGCGGCTCTGGCGGTCGAAGACCCGCGCGCCCACCACCGCCTCGGAGCCCAGCCGCGCATGGGCCATGCCAAGGCGCGTCTGCTGCCCGGGCGCGATGTCGAGCCAGACGCCGACGAATTCATGGAGCTTCACCGGCAGGCCGATCACCGTCTCCAGGAAGGTCGTCAGATTCTCGGGGCTGCGCGCCATCTGCGCCAGCGAGGTCGCGTGCCGCAGCTTCGCCGCCGAGAGGCTCGGGTCGCCATCGCACTCGGCGCCCGGCAGGCCCAGACCGGCCAGCGCGCGCATCATCGCCGTGATCCGACCGCCATCGCCATGGGCGATCTGCACGTCCGGCCGCGCATCCGCCCAGGCGCGCCAATAGAGCGCGATCATCCGGTGCTGGAGCAGGTTCAGGAGGTCCAGAAACGAGGTGTCGGCGGTCGCGCCCCCGGCACCGCCATCCCCGGCCGCGCCGGTGAACCAGCGGTTCGACTGCCGCGAGATGATCCAGCGGGTCAGGTGCAGCGGCATCGGCCCCTCGGGCCCGATCAGCCCGATGGCGTTGACCGAGACCTCGGTGCGCCCGTCCCGCGTCCGTTCGCGGATCTGAGCCACGTCGCTGGCGGCGAAGCCCAAACGCGGGGCCTGGCCCAGCCGGGCGGGCTCGCGCTCGGGCCCGCCGGCGCGGCCGAAGCGGTTGCCCCCCGTCTCCATGTCCCGCAGCAGGGCAAAGAAGTCCTGCGCATGGGCCGGCGGTGCCTTTGCGGCGGGGTCGGTCTGCGGCAGGGGCGGGGTCAGATCGGGGCGCGGGTGCCCGGCGTCGTCGGCCATCTCACCTCCGTCTGTCTCCGCATCAGGCGGGTCTTGGTGCGCACGAAACTGTTCGTCGCCGTATGGCGCGAAAAGAGCTGCGCCAGGATCGCCGAGAGCAAAAGTTCGCTCCCGTCGCCCAGCAGCGTCTCGTTGATGTCGAGCGTGATCTCGGTGCCGTGGCCGAAGGCGATCGGGCCAGGCAGGGCCAGCCGGTCCATCACCTGGCCGGAGCGCACGCGCTCCAACGCCTCGCCATGGCGGGCGAGATCGGGATCGCCGCGGTCCGCATAAAGCTGGATCAGCGCGCGGAGCGGCGCGGCATCGGCCCCATCGGCGGCCAGCGACAGATGGTTGAGCGACAGCTGCGCGATCCAGCGCCAGCTCAGGTCGTCCATCTTCGCCTCGCCCTTGGCGCCCGATGGGAGGCTGGCACGCAGGCTGGACCGGGGCCGCCGCATCGCGCCGAGCAGCTTGACGCGGCCTACCGGGTCGCCGGTCTCGAGCGTCAGAGTCGGGTTGTCGTCCAGGATCGGCAGATCGCGATTGGTGCACAGCGCCCGGATGTCCAGCCGCCGCAGCCGCCCCGTCCGAGGGCCCCGGCCCGGATCGCTGATCGCGATCTGAAAATCGTCGCCGATATAGCTGGACCGGGTCTGGCCGCGGCGCACTTCGTCGGTATCCGGGCGGCGGGGGCGCCGTTCGGCGGTATAGACATAGCCCGACCGCTCTCCGGGGCGGGGCGCCACCGAAAAGAGCGGGGCGATGCGCGCATCGGGCCCCTCGGTCTCGGCGTCCTCGACCCGCAGCAGGCGGTAGATCTCGAAATCCTTGGGCCGCGTGCGGTCGGCATGGACGGTGTGGCTGGATCGACCGGGGCGCAGCTCCACCAGGTTGCACTCATGCTCGAAGAGGTTGACCACCGGCGTGACATGCAGCCGCAGATCCGCCGTCGAGAGCGCCGAGAGGGCCGGGTCCGCGCGGCCCAGCGGCACGACGATCTCGATGCCCTGCCCGTCGTCCTTGGCCACGCGCACCGCCGGCGACAGGCCCGAGAGCCGCATCCCGTGAAATCGCGCGGGCATCAGGAAATACTCCCGCAACAGGCGGTAGCCCTCGAAGGAGGGGCGCACCCGGGGCAAGAGCCCGGTCTCGTCGCCAATGCCGACCATCTGCGGTCGTCCGATGGGCCGATAGGGCGCATCCGACCCGGCCGCGCGCGCCAGCGCCCCCTGCCCCGCCCCGAACACCGCGTCGAAGAGCGGCCCGCCCCGCGGCCCCATCCCGAAATGCACCGTCAGCGCGTCGAGCGACAGATCGGCCAGCCGCCCGGCCCCGCGCCGGGCCAGCCGGATGCGCAGCCCCGCCGCCACGTCCCGCGACGCCGCGTCCGACACGCCCGCCTGCACCAGCGCACTGCGGTCCTGGAGATAGGTCACATCGGTCAGCGTGACCGGCCAGAGATGGACGTCCTCGGACGTGGTATAGGTGGCGCGGGTGCGCAGCCCCTCGCGCAGGCCGGCGATCATTCGCGTGCCGCGCCGCATCAGATGCCCGTCGAGCATCGTGTCGACCTGCGGGCCCGGCTCCATCTGGGCCAGGGTCATCGCGGGCGCGGGGCCGGCGAGGTCGGGGTAAAGCGTGTCGAGCAGCGTGCGCACATAGCGGCTGCTCTCCACGTCCAGCTTCAGCCGGGTGCGCGCGGCGAGATAGGCGACCCCTTCCAGCAGGCGTTCGACATAGGGGTCCGGGCACGGCGTGGTGTCGATCGACAGGCTGCCCGCGGCATTCGGGTTGAGGGCCGCGAACTCGGTCGCGAGGGCGCGGATATGCTCCAACTCGGCCTCGTAGTAGTCGAGAAACATCCGGTCCATCAGACGGTGTCCAACGCCGTCGATGCCGCGCCGCTATCGAGGTCGATCGTGGTCGACAGGCGCAGCCGCTCGGGAACCGGGGACAGCATCAGGATGCCGTCGATATCGATGCGCAGGCCGGTCTTGTCGCCGGTCTGCACCTTGACGCGGATGCTGTCGCGCTTGAGCCGCGGCTCGTAGATGGCCAGCACCTTCTTGATCTCGGCCGCGAGCCCGTCCTTGTCGAAATCCGAGCCGGACCGGCCGGAAAAGGACGGCACGCCGTAATTGACCACCGAGGACCGCACATTGGGGTAATCGGCAAGCATTTCGGCGGGCGTTTCGCGGTCGCGATGCTCCCGGTCGGTCAGCAGGAACTCCGCTTCGAGCCGCTCGACATTGAAGAGCATCTCGATGTCGCGGCGCACGGCCTCGCGCAGGACATCCGGGGTGACGACAACGCCGCCCTCCTCCAGGCGGCGCTGTCGGACCGAGACGGCAGCCAGGCGGTGGGCAAGGCGACGGGTCGCCTCGTCCAGATCGTCTCGGGCCTCGATGGCGCGCATCCCCCCGGCGACCAGGGCATCGACCTGCGCCGCATCGCCAAGGATGGCGGTCAGGTCGCGGTGCAGATCGCCGCGTTCGGCCAGAAGGCCCGGCAGGTCGTCGACCAGACGGTCCCAGAGGGACGGTTGGACGGCCTCCTGCCGAGCGACCAGCGATGCGCTGTCGAGATCCGGCATCGAGCAGCTTCAGACGCGCGCGCGCTCAGACACCTGCCGCGATGTCGTAGGTGATCTCGTGCTCGTCGCTGGCGTTGTGATCGTCGTCCTGGACGACGTACTTCACCGTGACGTTCTCGAAGACGAGCCCCACGATCTCCTCGATCACTTGGCCGCCTTCATTCTCGCCGACGCCGATCGTCTCGAACTTGGAGATCGTCACGTTCTCCATCGTGATCGTATAGTAGTCGAGATGCGCCTCGCCGCTGTCCTTGCGGACATAAAGAATCATTTCCTTGAAGGACTTGCCCTGCATACAGGACAGCGCGAGATACGGCGAGGACGCGTCGGTGAACTTCCGCAGATAAAGCGCATCGACGAAGGCGCGGGCGCGTGCCCGTCCGCGGCCGACCTGCGCCGCCGAGCCCTGCTCGATGTTCCATTTGATGTCGTGGATATCGATCTCGTCCTCGTGGTCGACCCGTTGGGACTCCCCCTGGATATCATCGATCTTCAGATAAGCCGTCAGTGGCATGGTCTCTCTCCTCTCAAGTTATGCAGGTGTCTTTAAGATTTGACAGAAGGCAGTTCGGACACGAGCCGAAGCGACGCGTTGATGCCTTCGAGTTGGTAATGCGGGCGTAGGAAGAAGCGGGCGTTGTAGTAGCCGGGACGCCCCTCGACGCTGTCGACCTGCACTTCGGCGGCGGCCAGCGGACGCTTGGCCTTGGCCTTGTCGTCGGCCATCGCCGGATTGGCCAGGACGTAGCGGTTGATCCACTCGCTCAGCCACTTCTCCATGTCGCCCCGCTCCTTGAAAGTGCCGACTTTGTCGCGGGCGATGGCCTTCAGGTAATGCGCGAAGCGGCTGACCGGGAAGAGGTAGGGCAGGTTCGCCGAGAGCCGTTCATTGGCCTGCGCGTCCGGGTCGACCAGACGCCCGGCACGGGCCTCGTCGTCCTGGAGCGAATGCGCCCCGATGAACGCCGCGGTGTCGGTGTTCTTGCGGTGCAGGATGGGCATCATGCCCAGCTTGGCCAGTTCCGCCTCGCGCCGGTCGTCGATGGCGATTTCGGTCGGGCATTTCATCGCGACCGAGCCGTCATCGGTCGGGAAGGTATGCACCGGCAGATTCAGCACCGTGCCGCCCGATTCCACGCCCCGGATCTGCGTGCCCCAGCCGGTCATCTTGTGACTGCGGTTGATGTTCACGCCCATGGCGTAGGCCGCGTTCATCCAGGTGTAGTGGTCGTGCTTGCCGTCGATGGTCTCTTCGAAATCGAAACCCTTCACCGGCACGGTATCCGCCCCGTAAGGCAGCCGGCCCAAGACGCGCGGCATGGCGAGGCCGATATAGCGGGCGTCCTCGCTTTCCCTCAGCGACTGCCAGGAGGCATAGTCGGGGCTGGAGACGATCTGCTCCAGATCCTGCGGGTTGGGCAGTTCCTGCCAGCTTTCCATGCGGAACAGCTGAGGCGCGACGGCCGCGATGAAGGGCGCATGCGCCGAGGCCGCGATGCCGCTCATGTTGCGCAGCAGGTTCACGTCCTTGGGCTTGTGGCTGAACTCGTAGTCGCCGATGATCGCTCCGAAGGGCTCGCCCCCGAACATCGAATACTCGTCGGTGTAGAGCTTCTTGAAGATGGGGGACTGGTCCCACATCTGGCCCTCGTAATCCTCCAGCTGGTCGCTGAGTTCGTCCTTGGAGATGTTGAGGACCCGGATCTTCAGCTTCTGGTCGGTCTCGGTGTTGTTGACGAGGTAATGCAGCCCCCGCCAGGAGCCTTCCATCTTGGAGACCGCGGGCGCGTGCAGGATCTCGTTCATCTGCTCGCTGAGGATCTCGTCGATCCCGGCGATCAGCGACTTGATCGACTTGACCGCGTTGCCCGACAGAGTCGCCGTGCCTGACCGCTCCTTGGCGGCGACGGCGAGGTTCGACACCAGGCCCTTGAGCTTGTCGCCTTCCTCGTCCTTGACGCGGAAATCCTTCTCCAGGAGTTCGCTGAACTCGCCCAGGTCGAGCGCTTCGGCCTCGGCAACGGCGGCGCCACCCTCCTGCTTTTCTTCAGCCATTCTCAGCCCTCCTTATCTTCGTTCTGGGCCATCGCCTGCTCGGCGGCCTGCGCGAGCAGCGGTTCGTTGCGCAGAAGCTGCGCGATGCGCTTTTCGGCGTCGACCTTGCCGTCCATGTAGCTGAGCAGCTCTTCCAGCTGCTTGCGCATCTTCAGAAGCTCCGCGAGCGGGGGCACCTGCTCGGCGATCTTGTCGGGGGCGAAGTCGGACATGTTCTTGAAGGTCAGGTCGACGAACAGCTCCTCGTCCTTCTCCTCGCCCTCGGCGGCGGGCAGGGTGTTCTTGACGCGGGTCTTCACCCGCGGGCTCAGCGCCTCCATGAAGCGGCCAAAGCGGCCGGCATCGGTCTCGACGAAGCTGCGGTCGTTGACCGGCTTCTGCGCCTCGGGCGTCTCGCTGTCCCCGGCGAGGTCGGCCATCACGCCCATCACGAAGGGCAACTCGATGGTCGTCGGGCTGCCGTAATGCTCCACGTCATAGGCAATCTGCACCCGAGGCGCGCGATTGCGTTCTATGTTCTTCTGCTTGGATTCACTCATCGTTCCCTCTCCGTGATCGTCTTGTCGGCTCTTCTATGCCCGCCAGGGCGCGGAACTCCTTCAGGCCACCGGGCGCAACCTGTTCCATGAGGTCCAGGAAATCGAGGCGCACCAGGCTGCGCAGCCGCTTCGCCAGATGCGGGATGGGGCTGCCGGGCTCGGTGCGTTCGTAAAAGGCGACGATGGCGTCGAGGGACTTCTCGACATCCTCGCGAGAGGCGATGACGCCCGGCCCCGAAGGGCCCGCCGGCGCCGCCGGGGCCGCGCCGGGCACGGGGGCTGTTTCTGGGGCGCCGTCGGTCGGGGCCGAGGTCGTGGCGCCGCCCCCCTCCGCCTGCGCGGCCGCCAAGGTCGCGCGGCACCGCTCCAGGAAGGTCTTCAGCTCGGGCAGGGTCAGGCTGCCGGTATCCGTGAGGCCCGATTGGGTGGCGAAGGCCGCCTCCAAACTGCCCACCGCCGCCTCGCAGGCCGAAATCCCGGCCGTCATCTCGGTCAGCCGCTCCGCCTCGGTATCCGCCATCGCCCGCGAAGCGCCCTTCACCCGGGCCGCGACCTGCTTGTGCCTGGCCAGAACCTCGTCCTTCTCCCTCTGGCTCAGGCCCGAGGCGGCGGATTGCATCACCTCGAAATCCGACAGCATCGCGCGGGCCAGATCGTCCCCGATGATCGGACCGAGGCCCCGCGGGTTCAGAACCATCCCAAAGCGCAGATCGCCCAACAGACCGTTGTCGTCGTTCTCCAGCTGCTTGAGCGCGTTGAGCCGGGGCCGCACGGCCATGGAGGGATCGGGCCGGTCCCGCAACTCGGGATGGAGCCCGTCCCAATAGCGCTCCAATGTCTGCGCGAGCATCGTGAGTCCGGAGGCGAGCCCCTGGAACCCGTCCTCGGCATAGGCGGCCCGCACCATCATCACCAGAAGCCGCAGATCCCGTCCCATCGCGGCAAGTTCGGCGCCGGTCGAGACGACCTCCTGCCAATCCGGCGGCGGCGCCAGCGGGTTGATGCTGCCGTCTTCGTTCTTACGATTTCGCAGCGCGGCAGGCTCAAGCGCGCGCTCGATCGCGGCGAACCGCGGATCGTTTCGCAACTCCAGGCCGGACGGTTGGTCGCCCGGAACCGGTTCAAGGAACCGCTCTAGGTCCATGAAATATTACTCCGGAAATCGGCAGTACGTCCCTTAATAAGCTTAACCCTACGTCCGATTCCCGAATCCGCATAGCCTGAACATCGGCGATATGCGTGAATCCATACCCCATCACTGCGCCGCGCGGCTTGCGACGAAGAGATAGACCCACTCCCCCTTGAAGCCCGGATCGGCCGCCCGCGCCTCCGCCACCCGCGTGCGCAGCCAGTCGAGATAGGGGACGGCGGGCTCCGATGTCGGGCGCAGACCATCGTAAAGCGGCGCGCTGGCCGCGAAGGCCACGACGATGTCCTGCCCGAAGGGCGGCGCGATCCGGAGCCGCAGCGCGTCGTCGCGTCCGATGACGACCGAGCTTTCGGCGGGGTGGCGCGTCAGCGGCAGAACCGCATTGGGCGTCAGGTGCAGCACCTGCCCGTCGCTGTCGAAGTAATCGACATAGAGATAAGCGGGGTAATCCGGCGTCCCCAGCTCGACCACGAACCAGTCGCCCTCGGTGAAGTCGTATTCCCGCACGAAGGCGTTCTCGCCGACGATATTCGGGTTCGTCAGCTGCTCCTCCGATTGCGGCAGGCCCAGCCGGTCCAGCCGGTCGAGCAGGCCGCATTGCGGGTCGGGCAGGACGCGCAGCTCGTCCTGCAAGGGCAGCGTCTCGCCGATCTCGTCGCGCAGCGCGGCCAGAAGCGGGGCGGCGGCGGCGGGATCGGGGACATGGCCCCGCAGAGCCAGCGCGCCCGTCTCGGGGTCGAAGATGGTGCGGACCCGCGCGCAATCAGCGGCCTCAAGGGCGGCGGCCATGCCGTCGCGCACGGCCTGTCCCTGCGCCGCCTCGGGGGTCAGGAAGGCGCGCAGCGCGGCAAGCCCCCCGGCATCCAGTTGCAGCGCCCCCGCGCCCGACCAGTCGAGCGCCGCCGTCACCGTCGGCGCGTCGGGCGCCAAGGCGGCAAGCCCGGGGGGATCGATGCGCAGGGTCGCGACCGAGGCCCCGATCGCTGCGGCCGGGGGCGCAGATATGGCGGGCGCGGGATCGGAGGAGACCCGCAGCGCGTCCGCGGCGGAGGACGGGAGCGGGGCGCTCTCGGGCACCGCCTCCGGGCGCATCTCCCCCGTGGCGGCGGCCGCCGCGGCGGGCGCGGCGCGCATCGGGCCGGACGGGGCCGCGACGGTCGGAGGCGGGGCGGCCGTGACGCGGCCGGAGGTCGCGGCGGCCTTCGGCGCGGCGGTGGCTGGGGGCGCGGCCTCGGCGGTCTGGACCGATGGGGGCGGCGCGGCCGCCGCCGCTGTGACCCTCGGGCGCGCGGTCTCTGCGCGGGGGCCGCTGGCTGCGGCGGCAGCGGCGGGATCCGGGTCCGGCGCGGCGGGGCGGACCCTGTCGCCCTGCACCGGACGGGACGGACGCGCGGGGGACGGCGCCGCGACAGCCGATGCGCGCGCGGTGGCCGGCCTGCTCTGGGCGATCGTCGCGGCGGCGGGGCGCAGGGCGGTGCCGGTCTCGGTGTGCGGCATCGCCGGCGGCGTCGGGGCGCTGGGCAGGGGACGGGACGGGCGCGCGCCCCCCTCAGGCACGGTGCTCGGGACGCGCGGGGCGGCGGGCGCGGCGGCGGTCTGCGCCCTTCCGGAGACCCGCTCCGGGGCGCGGCGAGCCGCGGGCACGGGCTCCGGAGCGGCGCGCGCCGCCTGAAGCGGGCGCGCCGCTCCGGCCGCCGGAGCGGGCGCTGACGGCGGGGCGCGGGGCGCGGCGATCGCTGCGGGCGGGGTGGCGTCGGACCTCTCGGCGAAGGCCTCGACACGGCCGGACGGCACCGGCGGCCGGGGCGCGGCGAGGGACGGGGCGGACGCCTCCAAAGCCTGCGCGCCGCCGTCGGACAGGTCCGCCAGCGAGGCGCCGCTGACCGCGACCGCCTCGCTCCGCCGCATCGGCACGCCCTGTCCTTCGCTCCGCAGCCCCTGCGGCACGGCCTGCACGGCGCGGGGCGCGTCCGGCGGGGCGGGGGCGGCGCGCTGGCTTTCGACCTGCATCACGCCCATGCGCATCTCGGTCCGCCCCGCTGCCTGATCGGGCATCGGGGGTGGGGCGGGCCAGGCCAGCCAGACCAGCCCCGCGATCACGCCATGCAACGCGAGCGAAGCAGCGAGGCCCGCCAGCCCGCCGCGCATCACCGGGCCTCCGGCGGCGTGACGACCAGGACGATCTCGCCCAGCGCCGCGTCCTCCAGCGCACTGATGAGGGGCAGGACATGGCGGAGAGCCACGTCGCGATGGGCGTTGACGCGGATGAGCGGCTCCGCGCCGCCGTCCAGCCGGCGGCGCAGCTCCGGCAGCCAGGGCTCGGGGACCGGGGCCCCGTTCAGCGCTAGCGTCCCATCCGCAGCGACCGAGAGCGTCACGCCCCCGCCGGGCATATCCGCGCCCCCGATGGCGACCGGCGGCAGGACCTCGAAAGGCGCGGTGGCGTCGAGCCGGGCGACCAGCATGAAGAAGGCCAGCAGGAAGAACACCACGTCGACGAGTGGGATCACCGGCTCAACCGGCGGGGTGGGGACGCGGCGCCTCAGCCCCATGGCGCGGCGCGCGTCACGGCCGCGCCTCCAGCCGCACCAGTTCCACGTCGCGCAGCCCCGCCGCGCTCAGCCGGTCGAGCACGGTCACGAGACCCGAGAGCGGCGCCTCGGGCGAGGGCAGGACCAGGACACGCGCGCCCTGGGCGCGGGCCAGGTCGCCCTCGGTCAGCGCCGCCCCCCGGAGCACCGCGCGCCCATCGGCCGCGACCCGGATCAGCAGGGTCTCACCCGGTGCGGCAGCGGTCCCAGCCGCGGGCGTCTCGGCGCCCCCCAACACCGGGATCATGTTCAGATCCCGGTAGATAGAGGTCACCATGAAATAGATCAGCATGATGAACAGCACGTCGATCAGCGGCACCAGCGTCGGCCGCGCCGCCCGCCTGCGCCGCGCGATCATGAGCGCGGCAGCGCGGCGGCCAGCGCGGCTCGGCCGATCACGCGCTCCATCTCGTCGGTGGCGCGGTCGATACGCGATTGCAGGATCGCAGCGCCAACCAGCGCCGGGATTGTCACGATCAGCCCCGCCGCCGTGGTCAGCAACGCCTGCCAGATGCCTCCTGCCAGGATCGAGGCGTTGGCCGCGCCCTCGGCCAGTTCCAGCGCCCGGAAGGACTGGATCATGCCCAGCACGGTGCCGAGAAGACCCAGCAACGGCGCGATCAGCCCGATGATTTCGAGCGTCCGCACCCCCCGACCCAGCGCCGCGACCTCGGTCGCGCCCATCGCCTCCAGTTCTGCGGTCAGCGCCTCGGGGGCCGGACGCCGGGGCAGAAGCGCCGCCGCCCGCGCCAGAAGCCGGTCGGCGGGAGCGCCTCCGCCCACGGGTGCACCGGGCATCGCGCCGCCTTCGACCGCGTCGAGCCAGTCGGCCCGCGCCGCCGCCCCGGCCGACGCGCCCCGCAGCGCGATCAGCCGCGCGACAAAGACCGCGACGGACAGCACCGAGAGCGCCGCCAGCAGCAG
Organism: Jannaschia seohaensis; assembly: GCF_900116765.1. Lineage (GTDB taxonomy): Bacteria > Pseudomonadota > Alphaproteobacteria > Rhodobacterales > Rhodobacteraceae > Jannaschia > Jannaschia seohaensis. Next base: position 95,526 of record NZ_UETC01000008.1, read on the forward strand.
AAGGACCGGCCCCGCCGAACCAAGCGCCGCCACGGCGCTACTTCACCAGGGCGACATCCGCCCGGCTTTCCAGGGTGAGCAGCGGGAAGCAGTCGATTTCCTCCCCGTTCTGCGGGCGGCAAGCGGTCATGTCGTGCAGCAGCACCTCGCCCAGTGCGTCGCAGGCGAGCCCCGGGAACTCGAACAGCTTCAGCGTCGTGCGATCCACCGGCAAAGGGGCCGCGTCGATCGTGAGGAGCTGGTCGATCACCCCGTCCGTGTCGATCAGCGCCAGCGACATCTCGAAGGCCTCGAAGCTGCGATCGTCGCCATTGCGGAACAGGAAGAAGGCGCGGCACTGCCCCTCCTCGCCCGCTTCCAGCTTGTTGAGCTCGACCGTGATCCCCTGAGCCGCCGCTGGTCCCGCCAGACCGGCCGCGGCCAGGGCCGCCAACATCAATCCACGCATCGCATTCCCCCCTCGCTTCGGAGCCTAGCAGCGGAGGGGGGATGCGAGAACAGGCAAATTTCGGGCGGGACGCCACCGCCCCGGTCGCCGGCTTTGGGGGATCGAACCGTCCTCAAGCGCCAAGCCGTCAAGGCGTCGCTGGCCCCTCTGCCCTCCTCTTCGCCACGAGAACGGCCAAGGACTAGGCGGGCCAATGCGTCCCGGGCCGGGTCCCCGTTGGACGGACCCAGCCGGGTCGGTACCGGTCACGGCCCTTAACCCCGTCTCGCGACCAACCCGGCTCTTGGCGCATCGCCGCCGCCGTGGCATCGTCGGAGAACCCAAGCGTGGAGGCGAAGCCCATGACGGTCAGGGAAGCGGTAGACGGCGTCGTGATCGGCCTGCTGATCGGCTTCGAGGACGGGCGGCCTCTGGTGGTCTTTCCCGGCAATCCCAGAGAGACGGCGCGGCCGGCGCGCTCGCTGGCCCATCTGAGCGCCGATGACGCGGGCTGCGAGGTTGCGCTGCTGTTCGAGGACGGCGCGTTGGAGCGGCCGCTGATCGTGGGCCGGATCGTCGAACCGGTGCGTCCGGACGCCGTGCCGAAGGAGACGCGGGAGATCGAGCACGACGGGGAGACAGTGCGCATCACCGCCAAGGAGCGGATCGAGCTGCGCGTGGGCGACAGCGCCATCATTCTGGAGAAGGACGGCCATGTCACCGTGCGCGGCCGCAACCTGGTCAGCCATGCCTCCGCGTCGAACCGCATCCGTGGCGGATCGATCAACCTGAACTGAGATGTCCGAGGCCCCGCCCCGACCCTACCGCGCGCCGGTGATCGTGCCGCTGGTCCGCCAGCATGTCGAGCAGGCCGCGTTCCTGTGGACGCAATACGACGCCGTGCTCGCCCGCCCCGAGGAGTTCCCCGACATGGACGAGGAACGCCTCGCCCGCCTGGTCGAACGCCTCGACGCCCATCTCGACGGGGTGCGTGTCGCGGGCGAGGAGGGCGTGCGGCTTGCCGAGGAGGCCTACGAGGACTTCCCATACGCGGGAGAGCTGTTCGTTCTGCGCATGTTGCAGCCGGGCGCCAACGGCAAGTCGGTGGCGGATTTGGATATCGAGAAGGTCCGGGCCTATCTGGAGGCGGCGCTGGATCCGCGGGGGTGACCTCTCGCGTCAGGCCAGATCCTCAAGCTCGGTCAGCGTCCACTTTCCTTTGGTGAAGCGAAAAATGCCCTCGAGGTCGATCGCCCAAAGCACCTCGCCGGTCACCATGAGATGGCGCAGATGGCCCGGCTCACGCTCGCATCCGGTCACCACCGGGACCAGTTCGTCGCCATTCAGGACGTTGAGACAGGGGCCGTCATAGCTCAGGTCCAGGCCGGCACCGACATAATGCGCGCCCCCGAAGAAGGCCATCCGGTGCAGCGCGGTCTCGTCGCTTTGCCAGATGCGCTCGAACCCCGAATCGAGCGTGCCGCGATAGACCGCGACCCCGGGGTCGTTCCCGACCAAAATCGCCTCGTCTTCGTGGGCGAAGCCATGGAACAGCCGGTCGCCCCCATCGAGCCAATCTCCGTCCAGCGCACCGTCCCTAAGCCGGAACACGCGCCCCAAGGCGCCCACGAAGTAGAGGTCGTCGCCGACCTTGAACGAATGGTACATATCAGGATGGGCCTGCAAATGGGCGCTTCGCGCCATGACGACGCGGCGCGCATAGGCCTCATCGCTCTCGTCTCTCCCCTGGTCCGGCAGATCGGGCTGGGGCGCGGGCGCAGTAATCGGGCTCCAGGCACCCTCGGCCATGTCGAAGGCCCATATATTCGCCGCGGCCCCGGTCACGAAGTAGCGCCCATCGAGGCGCGTGACATCGAAGAACGGCATCCGCTCCCGAGGGAGCGGCAGGATGATCGCGCTCTGAAGCTCATGCGACACGGCGAAGAGCGTCCCGTCGGCGAGCATCCAGGCCGCAAGATTCTCTGGATTGACAGCCGCGGAGATCACATCGCCCCCGTTTGGCGTATCAAAGCTGTGATGCTCGGTCGGCTCGTAGCTGATGTAATGGAAGCGCCATTCATCCGGAGGAACGTCCTCGATCGCGAGGACAAGGGTGTCGGTTACAGGCTGTGCGAACATCGGGGGCCTCTTTCGGGGTCAGCCATGGGATGGGTGCAGGTCCGGGATGTAGCACTTATCGTTCGGACCGGCTGCCGTTCCGTCGTATTTCCTGTTGAGCGTGGGCTCGCGCTTGTCGAAGCGCCCTTCCTTCGTCTTCTTCGTGATGCTCTCGCATTTCGGCTGCGGATCTTTCTTGAGCGCCTTGTCGTGCTGCGCGCGGACACAATTCGCCCCGACCTGCGCGCATTCGGAGTCGATGACCGAGGAGTGATATTCCGCGCATCCCGACAGGGCGATCTCCGCGATCTCGACGGCGTCCCCCAAGGGTCGGGGGTCGTTTCCGAACATCCCGTCGAAGACGTAATGCATGTATCCGTGGCCTCGCCCGTTATGCAGGCCCAGCACCTTGTCGGTATCGGATTTAGACGATCCGCCCTTTCCCGCGGCGTCCTTCGCGGTCAGGTCGTTGCTGTCCTTCTTGCGGGTGTCGTCCCGGCCTTTTTCGGCGATTTTCTTTCCCTGGTCGCTCTGTCTTTCCGTCTGCGATTTGGCGTTCTCTTTACCGCCGACGCAGATCGCGCAGCCTTCCTCCGTCGATGGGAAGCTCGGATCGGTGCGGGTCGGGTCCGGCGTGATGTTGTTGTCCTTGGCGTACTTGGCGACGATCTCCATCTTGGCGCGTCCACCCTTCGCGTTGTCGACCCGATCCTGGACCGCCTTCGGCAGGGTGATTCCGCAATCGGCGACGTCCTTCTTTCGAAAATATTCGTCGGGAATGATGTGATGCGCCTCGCCCCCGCGTTCATTGCACTCCTTCTTGATGTCGCCATACTCGCCCACCAGACAGTCCTCGGTATTGGCCGACAATGCGAGGTTGGGCTTGCCCACGATGATCATCGGCGGCGAGTCGCCCGCGTTGCTGCGGTGATTGCCCGTCGCCATGTCGGTAAAGCGAACGACGCCCTTCCCTTCGGCCTTAACGTTCATCGACCATTTCTGCGCGTAAACGGCGCCTGTGTTGGTCGAGGTGATCAGGCCCTTCTTCGGCGCGGCACCCGCCTCGTCTCCGCTACATTTGGAATACTTGCTCGCGTTCTCCTGGCTGACTTCCTTGTCCTTGATCTTGACCGTGCCCGTGCCGCTGGCGAGGTCGCTGTCGAAACCGAAATCCGGATAGGGAATCGGCACGCCGGGAGGGGTGGGCGGGGCCTGGGGCGGGGTCATGCAGGTGTCGGGAAAGGCCGCGATCACCTTACAGCCCTGCGCCTTAGAGGAAATCTCCAATCCATTGGCGAAGACCGTCATGCCGCCACCGCCGCACCGCAGGCGCCATCGTCGCCGGACGCCTCGACCAGCATCCGCCCCTCAGGGGCATAGCCCTTACGCGCCGCCTCAAGAGCCCAACCCAGCATGACCGGAACCGCCGCCGCGCCCACGTTCCCAAGGCTGGCCGCGATGGGCCAAATCGGCTGTACGTCGGACCGGACCCGCTGGGTGCGCAGCATCGCGAGCGACGTCTGCTTGAAGAAATACGTCTCCCCCGTCTGGTCGCCGATCTTCACGCCGATGTCGTGATGCCCGATCCCGGCCTCCGCGAAGGCGGCCTTGTAGGCGGCGGTCATCCCGTCGCCGCGCAGCGGCAGGTCCAGCCCGTCCTCGTCCAACCCGTTGCGGAACGACGCGCGGTCCCGGGCGAGACCCAGGCCGCCGATCCGCAGGCCCGGGCCGTCGGCGCGGCAGAGGACGGCCGCCGCCGCCTCGCCGGGGATGAAGCCTTCGGGGTTGGGCGCGCAGAGCAGGCGCTCCGCGTCGAGATAGTGGCGGATCGCGCGCCCGGTCAGGTAGCTGTCGATGCCCGCGATCACGACCTGCCGCGCGCGCCCCTCCGCCAGAAGCCGGCGCGCCCGCTCCAGCGCAACGATGCCCGAGGGACGGCCATGGGCGATCAGCCGCGTGCTGGAGGCGCGGGGCAGCGACAGATGCTCCGCAACCCGCGCGAGCAGGCTCTGCCCGTCGCGCAGAGGACGGCCAGGGCGGGTCTCTTCCGGCAGACACAGGATCAGCGCCGCGTCGTCCAACGCGCCGGGCTCGGCGGCGCGCAGATCCGCGAACGCCCCGGCCAGGAGATGCACCAGCCGCTTCTCCCCGATCCACGCCTTGGGCAAAGGCACGGCCGCGCCCAGCAGCCACTCCCCCCCGGGGCCCAGGAACCGTGTTTCGGCGAACCCGTCGAGCCGCGCCCGCAGCGCCGCGCAGGAGGACGCGAAGTCCAGGCCCACCGCGGTGACCATCCCGCCCGCGGTCACGACCAGCCCGCTCACGGCGCGTCCTCTTCGGGCCCACCGGTGGCGACGGCCCGAATATAGCGCCGGCCTTCGGCCCGGGCGCGCAGCATCGCCTCGGTGGGCGGGCCGATCCAGGCCTCCGAGATTTCGATGAACTTGCGCCGGATCGGAATGTCGACGCGCCAGACGAGGCTCACCTGCCGCGCATGGCAATCGAACAGGATCGTGTCCGCCCTCAGCTTTGTGTCGAGCGCCGTCTCGCGGCCGCGGAAGAGGCGCACGGGAAGCTCGGTCGACGGCAGGCGGAAGCTTTCTCGCCCCGAGGGGGTCAGGCCCAGAATCACCACCGGGGTGCCGGACGGGGGCGGGTCGATCCACTGGTCCGCCGGGGCAGACTGGAAATAGCGCTCGTCGAAATCGGCGGGCAGGAAGGGGAAAACGTCGTCGATCCAGGCCTGATCGTAGGTCCCGGCATAGCGGGACCGGGCCGGCACGTTGCGCGGGATCGGACCCAGCGACATCGGGGTGTAGTCGCCGAAGGGGGTGGCGACGGGGTCATCGACGGCCTGGGTGTTGGGCACCGGGCGGCCCGAGACCCGCTCCAGACTGGTGGCGCGGGCCCAGCCCATGCCGACCGGGTTGTCCATGTAGGTCGGCGCGATCTCGTCGTCGGGATCGTCGGGATCGCGGCCGCCGAAGGCCGTGTCGTAGCCGAAGGCCATGCGGGTGAAGGGCATCGGCTTGGTCGGCGCCACGACCGGACCGAAGGCCCGCCATTCCCGCGCGCCCACGACATCGAACTGCTTGATCCAATCCCCCACCCGCACGCCGACCCGGACCGAGGTCGCCGGCCGGCCGTTCGGCGCATGGGCGTCGCCGTTGACGATCACGTCGCAGCGCGGCTTGCGATGGGCGAAATCCGTCTCCCAGAGCGGCGCGGAGAAGCCGGGTTCGCCCTTGTACTCGTCCGCGAAGACCAGGGGCCGCTGCTCGGCCGAAAGCTGCGCCGAGGCGCCGTCCGTCCCGAAGTCGAAAGTTCCCTTCACCACAAGCAGAAGATATTCCCGCCCGGCCTTGTCCAGGGCACCGGTGTGCTGGTGGACGAAGCGGGTCTGGTTGAAGATCTCCATCGCTCAGTCGAAGGCGTAGTCGAACCCCTCCGCCCCCCCGCTTACCGTGACCGTCTTGAAGCTGCGCCCCTCCAGCGTCGCGTTCAGCACCCGGCGCGAGAGCTCGGGCATCAGCGTGTTGGTCAGCAGCGCGTCGATCATCCGGCCGCCGGACTCGATCTCGGTGCAGCGATCCTTGATGACCTGCATCGCGCCCTCGCCCATGACCAACTCCGCGCCGTAGCCCTCCTCCAGGCGCTTGGCGAGGCCGCGCAGCTTGTGGTTCGCAATGGCCTCGATCATCGACTCGGAGAGCGGGTAGTAGGGGATCGTCACCACCCGGCCCAAAAGCGCGGCTGGGAAGACGTTGAGCAGCGGGGCGCGCAGCGCCTGGGTCAGTTCCTCCTCGTCGGCGGGCTGGGTGCCGTTGGCGGTCATTGCCATGATCTCGTCGGAGCCGACATTGGAGGTCAGCAGGATCAGCGTGTTCTTGAAGTCGATCCGCCGCCCCTCGCTGTCATCCATCATCCCCTTGTCGAAGACCTGGAAGAAGATCTCGTGGACGTCCGGATGGGCCTTCTCGACCTCGTCGAGCAGGATGACGGAGTAGGGCTTGCGCCGCACCGCCTCGGTCAGGATGCCGCCTTTGCCATAGCCGACATAGCCCGGCGGCGCGCCCTTGAGGGTGCTGACGGTGTGGGCCTCCTGGAACTCGGACATGTTGATCGAGATGAGGTTGCCCTCGCCGCCATACATCAGGTCCGCCAGCGCCAGCGCGGTCTCGGTCTTGCCGACGCCGGAAGGGCCGCAGAGCATGAAGACGCCGACGGGCTTTTCGGGGGCTTTCAGCCCAGCGGCGCTGGTCTGGATGCGGTTGGCAATCATGCGCATCGCATGGTCCTGGCCCACGATCCGCTCGGCCAGGGTGTCGGCCAGGGTCAGGGCACGCTCGGTCTGGCTGGCCATCATCCGGCCCATCGGGATGCCGGTCCAGCTTTGCACGACGGAGGCCACGGCCTGGGCGTCGACGGCGGGCAGGATCAGCGGCGTCTCGCCCTGGGCATCGGTCAATTCGGCCATCTTGGCGCGGAGCGCGGCCAGCGTTTCCTCCCGGTCGAACGGGGCCTCTTCGGACGCTGACGCTTCCTCATCGGCCTCGGGCACCTCCTCGGGCGGGGGGGCATCGCCGATCTCGCCCGTCTCGTCCAGGCTCGCGCCCGCGCGGCGCAACTGGGCGCGCAGGTCGAGGATCCCGGCGACCATGGCCTTTTCTTCCTCCCAGCGGGCGGTGGCGGCCTCCAGCGCCGCCTTGGCCTCGGCCAGACCGGCGGTGACCTCGGCCTTGCGCTCGGCCACGTCGATGCCGATGGCCTCCTCGCGCTCGATGATGCCCTCCTCGATCTCCAGCGCGGCGAGGCGCCGTTCGATATCCTCGACCTCGGCGGGGGTGGCGTGTTGGCTGACGGCGACGCGGGCGCAGGCCGTGTCGAGCAAGCTGATCGCCTTGTCGGGCAGCTGGCGGCTGGGGATGTAGCGATGCGAAAGCTGGACGGCGGCCTCGATCGCCTCGTCGAGCAGCTCCACCTGGTGGTGCTTTTCCAGGACGCCGGCCACGCCCCGGCACATCAGCACGGCCTTGGGCTCGTCCGGCTCATCGACCTTGACCGTCTGGAAGCGGCGGGTCAGCGCGGGGTCGGGCTCGATATGCTGCTTGTACTCGGCCCAGGTGGTCGCCGCGATGGTGCGCAGTTCACCCCGGGCAAGCGCCGGCTTGAGCAGGTTGGCCGCGTCGCCGGTGCCGGCTGCGCCTCCGGCGCCGATCAGCGTATGCGCTTCGTCGATGAAGAGGATGATCGGCACATCAGAGGACTGCACCTCCTCGATCACGGATTTGAGCCGCTTTTCGAACTCGCCCTTCACGCTGGCGCCGGCCTGCATCAGGCCGATATCGAGCATGTGCAACTCGACATTGCGCAGCTGCGGCGGCACGTCGCCGCGCGCCAGCCGCTGGGCGAAGCCCTCGACTACGGCGGTCTTGCCCACCCCTGCCTCGCCGGTGAGGATCGGGTTGTTCTGCTTGCGGCGCAGCAGGATGTCGACGATCTGGCGAATCTCGGGGTCGCGGCCCACCACCGGGTCCATCTTGCCGGATTTCGCCCGCTCGGTGAGGTTCGTCGCATACATCGCCAGCGCGGACTGCCCGCCCTTGGCGGCGGCCCCGGCGGGCTTGGCGGCAGGGGCGCCCGGCTCTTCCACCCGCTCCAGCGAGGAGGCCAGGATGTCGTCGAGCTGCGCGGCCATCGCGTCGGGGTCGATCTTGTCGAACTCCAGGCTCATCTTGAAGAGCAGCCCTTCGAGCACCGGCACCTTGAGCGCGGCCAGCAGCACATAGGCCGAGCGCACCTGATCGCTGCCGAACTCCAGGGAGCCGTATTGCCACGCCTCCTGAATGGCGCGGAAAATGTGGTCGCTGAACTCCTCGACCGAGCTCGCCCCGTGGGGCAGCGCATCGGTCGCTTTCAGAATGTCGCCGTCGAATCGGTGCCGGTCGACGCCCGCGCTCTCCAATAGCAGCGCGAAATCGGACCGCTCCGTATCGGCCAGCGCGGTGACGAAATGGACGAGTTCGACATAGGGGTTCCCGCGCTTTTTCGCCGCCTGCGCCGCTGCGGAAAAGGCTGCAAAGCAGATCGGGTTCAGCTTTCCGACCAGCTCTTTTCGCTTGACCGTTTCCTGCGATCCTCGTCCCGCCATCTCGGCCCCCTCCGCGAAATCCGTTGAGAAAAACTCCCACGGGTGGAATGATCCCTTTGCTTAACGCTTAGTCAAGGTAAGGATATATGGCGAAAGGCCCGACACCATGATCCCTTCGCTGCCTTCCGACATCTTCAAGACGGGCCAGCTTCTCAACAATACCTACGAGGTCGAGGGCCTCCTGGGCCGGGGCGGCACGGGTGAGGTCTATCTGGCACGGAACCAGATCACCGGACGTCAGAGTGCGATCAAGGCGCTCAACGCGCAGTTCTCGGGCAATGCCGATTACCTGGAGCTGATGAAGCGCGAGGAGCAGATGCGCGACATCGTCCATGACGCGGTGGTGCGCTATTCGGAATGCTCGCGGACCGATGCGGGGCATGTGATCCTGGTGATGGATTACATCCAGGGCACCTCTCTCAACGACATGATGTTCGGCCGGGGACTGTCGGACCGGGATCTGCTGATCGTCGCACACCGCGTGCTGGAGGGCTTGGTGGCGACCCATGCCAAGGGCATCGTCCATCGTGATCTGTCGCCTGACAACATCATCCTGCGCGACGACCGGCCCGACCGGGCGACGCTGATCGATTTCGGCATCGCCAAGGACACGGCGGCGGGCGCGCGCACCATCGTGGGCAACGAGTTCGCGGGCAAATACGAGTTCGCCGCGCCCGAACAGCTCGACGGCCGGGTCGATTCCCGATCGGACCTCTACGCCCTCGGCGCATCGCTGCTGGCCGCGCAGCGCCGGGAACTGCCCCAGATCGGCGGCTCGCCCGGGGAAATCCTGCGCAAGAAACGCGAGCCCCTGGACACCAGCGGCCTGTCCGAGCCGCTGAAGAAACTGATCGACTGGCTGGGCGCCGTCGATCCGGGCGACCGACCGCCCTCGGCCCAGGCGGCTCTGGACCGGCTGGACGGCTGGCTCGCGCCCAAGACGGACGGCAAGGGCGACGAAAAGCCCAAGCGAAGCAAGCTGCCGATCCTCCTGGGCGGCGCGGTCGTAGCGCTCGGCGCCGTGGTGGCGGTGAGCTATGCGGTGGGCCTCTTCGACCGCACGCCGCCCCTGCCCCATGTGACGCCCTACACCCTGGCCGCCGCGGCAGGAGGGGGCGCTCCGACGATTTCGGGGCACGCGCCCGATGCGGAGATTGCCGCCGCCCTTGCCGGAACCTGGCAAGAGGTCACGGGCGGTGCCGCCCCCGAGGGCGCCTTTACCCTGGCCACCGGCATGCCCGACCCGGATTGGCCCGCCCATGTGAGCGACCTCATGACCCTGGCGGCCACGCTGGACGATTGGACGATCTCGGTCTCCGACAATACCGCGCGCCTCACGGGCCTAGCGGAGACGCTGGCCGCGCGCGCGGCGCTCGAAGGCGCCCTGGAGGAGTGGACGACGCTCTCGGGGATGACGGTGACGACCGAGGTGATCGCCGGTCCACGCAGCCTCGAGCGCGCGGCCCTGTCCCCGACTCTCGCGGCGGTCTCGGATTGCGGGCCGCTGAGCCTGTCCGGCGACAACTTCCCCTACAGCCTCGGCGACACCGTCACCGTAACCGGCGACGTGGCGGTCAACGGCACCGCTCAGGAGTTGTCGGCACGGCTGGCGCCGCTAATCGGCGACCGTAGCCTGCGTATCGAGACGGACACGCTCAACCCCGAGCTTTGCGCCATCCGGGCCGCCTTGCCCGATGCGCGCGGGGCCGGGGTGTCCCTGCGCCTGGGATCGGGCGAGGAGAGCAGCGAGAACCTGGCGGGCATCTACCGAACCGGCGAGTTCGTCGTGGCGGACCTGCTGCTGCCCCAAGGGCTGGAGGAGGCGCATCTCTGGGTTTCGGTCGTCGACAATACGGGGCTCGCCTTCCATGTCGTGCCCAACCAGAACCGGCCCGAGACCTCGGTCGGCAAGATGGGCACCCTGGAGGGCGGGCTTCGGCGCATCCCGCTGCTGGGCACCCTGGAGCAGCTGCGCGCCCGGCCCGACCTGGGCGGCTTCGCGCTGCGCGTCGACGACGAGCTTTACGGCAAGGCCGAAATCGTGGCCATCGTCTCGTCCGAGCCGCTCTTCGAACTGCGCCCCAGCAAGGAGAGCGTCGCGGCCTTCGCCGAAGCGCTGGCGGCGGAAACCGCGCGCCGCCCCGACACCGTGCTTAGTGTCAGCTCCCGTATCCTCGACCTGCGGGAATAGCTTGCCGGACGCGGGCCACGCCCGCGCCGCATCGCCCCTAGCCCACGGCCCCCGCATTCCGTCGTCCCGCTGGACGCGTCGCCGCGTCCCGTGTAGCCGGTCTCTGTCGGAGGTGTGGCCGAGCGGTCGAAGGCACCGGTCTTGAAAACCGGCAGGCGGGAAACCGTCTCGTGGGTTCGAATCCCACCGCCTCCGCCACTTGCCCTCGCGAAAGCGTTCTCCCGATCCGGCTACGGCCGGATTTTCTCGTTGTTTTCGGGGGTTATGCGCAGTCGGCTTTGCACTGGTTTCCTTGCCACAGTAGCCGGATACGTTCTCTGGAGCTCGATATTCTCCGAACCTCTCGACTGCGCGCATTCGGTGCAAAGCCCGTAAGCAGTTGTAAACATGCGGAGAGTTCCCCGCGCCACCTGAACGCTTCGATGCCAGTGGCTTTCGTGAAATGGAACAGAAATCCAACCCGTTCTTTCCTCGGTCCAGCTTCGCAAGTCCCTTCCGCCATTGAGAATTTAGGGCGATGACGGCATCTTGTTGGTGAAGGAGGCCGCACATGACGGAATTGGACCTCGACACCGACAAACTTGATGACGCGGCGCTGGCCATCCTCAGCCTGACCTTGCATGACAGCAACCGTGTCTGGAAAGGGATCGACTGGTCCATCAGCGACCGGCTGCACGCGAAGGGCCTGATCCACGATCCCGTCGGCAAGGCGAAATCGCTCGCCCTGACGGAAGCCGGACTGGCCCGAGCCGAAGCGACTCTCGCCGAGTTGTTCATGAAACCGCACTCGAACGATCCACAAAGGTCCGACCCATGAAACCGGCCGACGAGGCTCGTATCGCTGCCCGGCTGGCGCAGCTGATGGCGATGATCTGTGTGCGCAATACGGGAATCGAGGAACTGCACGCCGGGACTGTCCCGGTCACCCACGCGGGCGACTATTCGGACGTATTCATCACTGACGCCGGCGGTCGGCAGATTCCCTGGACCGATGCATCCCATCTCGACGACGACCGGATGCGACACCTGATGCGGCAGATTGTCGACCGACTCTACACGTTTCACCTCAAGGCTAGCGATCCGGGGTTCCGCGACCACCTCGACCGTTGGCTGGCCGTCGCCGAGCGATGGGACGAGCCGAAGCTGGACGAGGCATTCCTTTCAGGAATTGTCGGCAACGAAGCAGCCAAACTGCCGAGATAGTCGTTCGCAGTCCAGCCAGGATTCGAGGACGATCTTGTGCCAGAACTATTCAACTGGCTCGGCAACGGCCGTGTGTTTCGTGATGATGTCCTGTACGTCGCCCGGCTTGAAGGCGACATCCCATGACCAGCACCCAAAACCACCCGACGCGTTGATGGCCTTTACCCATTCGTTCAGCGCATCCCGCTTTGCCTTGTTCTGGGGGCTGTCGGTTCCCTTGATTTCGAGGGCAAGCATCTTGCCGCCAGACAGCCGAACAAGGAAGTCGGGCACATACCGGCGACGTGAACCGGCCCACATATACTGAATCTGGAAGCCGAGGTGATCGTTCTTCGCATAGGCGACTACGTCGTCCCGCCCCTCGAACACATTCGCCGCGTGTCCCTCCCACGACGAATCGCCGACGAGGTGGCTGATGTGTGACTTGATGGCCGGGAAGCAGGGCTTGGTCGTATACCAGGTGCGCATCTGACCGGTGGCGCCGATCGGGTTCTCTTCATCAAAGACCGGAGTGAGGCGCTCAGTATTCTGCTCGCTCACATGACGCATGACGTGCTGGACGACGAGATCGATGTTCAAGGCGATCAGGATCCGGCGACGCAATGGGTCCGAGTGGAAGAGTGACGGAATGTCGAGAAGCTTTGAATTCAGAAAGGTCTCGACTATGCGCACCAGCTGAGCCGCGAGGTACTCCTCGGTTCCGGAGAAGCTGTGCCGCAGTTCGGCGAAGCCTTTTCTGGCAGCCTGAAAGACAAGTCTCTGCAAGCGGAACCCGTCCGGAAGGCGTTCGAGATCGATCGCGGTGACCTTGCCCATGTCCGTGGCCCCTCCCAAGGCGGGGGCCAGTTCAGCACTTATGGGTGTCGAGGCCGGGTCGAGCTCAAGTGCAGGCACCTTGTCCCACGCCATGGTCAGCTGCGGCTTCACCACGGTCTCGACGCGCAGGACATTGGGCCACTTGATCTCAAGGTGTGCCCGATCAGGAATGACCTCGATCTGGGTGGTCGGTCTGGGGGGCGGAGGCGGGTCGCCACCTTCCCCGGTTTCCGAGATGGACAACGGAACGCCGAAAACGTTCACATACTCTGGCAGGAACAGCCCGTTCTCATCCGTGTCGTAAGAGACCCTGCGAAGACCGCGGCCGACGACCTGCTCGCACAAAAGCTGCGAGGTGAATGCGCGCAAGCCCATGATGTGGGTTACATTCTTGGCGTCCCAGCCTTCGGACAGCATCGCGACGGAGATGACGTTCTGCAGGTCCTGGCCAGCAGCACCGCGCTTGCCGACATTGTCGACGATCTCCCGCAGCAGTTCCTCCTTCTTCATCCCCTGAAGTTGCTGCTTTCGTGTCTCCGGCAGGTTTGCAGCCTCGATGATTTCCTTCAGCCTGTTCTCGTAATCTTTGTCGGACGTGGCGGCTTCGCCGATTTCCGCCTTCTCCAGCACCTTGGAATCGACACGCAACGTCCTGTTCGGCGCATGAAGCTCCGGCCAGTGCGAGTCACCTTGGTTGAAATAGTGCTCGACCCGCGCGGCCGTCTCGGTGCGGTTGCAGACCGTCAGCATCACCGGCGGGGAATGATGACCTGCCTCTCGCCACTGCCTCTGCGTTTCGCGCCAGTCCGCGCCGAGAAGCGTATAGGCGTCCTGCACCAGCTTCGGCAGTGCCTCGTGCGGTTCGGCCTTCGCCCTGTTCAGATCCTCGGAGACCGAAGGATCACGGTAGATGTGATAGAGCTTCGACCGCAACGTCCTCGCGTCGGGCAAGGCATCGTCCCGCACCACGACGCGCGGCGTCTTTACCAGCCCGGCCTCGATCACGTCGTTCAGCCCGAAATCCGAGATGATCCAGTCGAACAGCGCCGTGTCCGTGCTCTTCTTGCCGGTCGGCGCAAACGGCGTCGCTGAAAGGTCGAAGCAGCGCTGGATGCGACGCGTCTTGTGGATGCGGTCCAGCCCCTCGATCCAGCGGGTCGCCTCGTCGAGGTCAATCCCCTGCTCAGCGGCCACCTTCTTGCTGATCTTCACCTCGGGCGGTTTCCGATAGGCGTGGTGGGCCTCGTCATTGATGACGATGATATCCTTGTGTGCCGCCAGCTTGCCCAGCACCCGCCGCGTGAAGGCCTCGTCCGACTCCCGGCCCTTCTTCACGACCGAGCGTTCCTGCTCCTTCAGCGGCATCAGCGTGTGCCAGTTCTCGATCAGCACCTCGGCCTGGTTCAGCTTTTGCCGCAGCGCCTCGGACGGACAGAGGTTGAACTCGTCGTAATAAGAGCCCTCGCTGGGCAGCAGGACCTGAAGGCGTTCCTTCACAGTCAGGCCGGGCGCCACGATGAACACCGCGCGGCTGAAATCCTTGTTCCGCTTCGGGTAGGTCAGCGCGTTCAGGACCTGCCAGGTGATGATCATCGCCATCACCGTGGTCTTGCCCGCGCCCGTGGCCATCTTGTTGCAAAGGCGCTCCCAGGTCCCGCCGTCGCCGGGGATCGCGATGCCCTGCTTGAATGCCTCAGCTCCCTCGACCCACCAGATCAAGGTTTCGATTGCCTCCAGCTGGCAGAAGTAGAACGGGTGCTGTCGCGCGTCTTGATCGTGCCAGTGTTCCAGGAGCTTTCGGGTGACGATGGTCACGCCGGGCCAGCCCGCCTCGCGCCAGGCGTCGACCCGGGCGCGGATGGTATTGACCAGGTCCAGCACCTCTGTCCGCTTCGTGTTGTTGCGGGCGTCGAAGACCTCGTAGCTCGCCGGGCGGCGTTCGGGCTTGATTTCGAGCTTGCCACCCTTGCCCTCGATCCAATGCTGAGCCGGGCAGACGAATGGCGTGTTGATGATGAGGGACATGGGTTCAGCCCTCAAGCGGCATGATCTTGAGGGACTCGATCCCGCGATCATCGACGATCTTCACCGCGATGCGCCGGTTGTCCCCCGCCGCAAAGGGCAGCGACACGGTGCCATGGAACTGCTCCAGCAGATCCTCGTCCAGTTCGGATCGGACAGTCGCCTTCAGCCGGTTCCATCCGCCCTTGGCGTCCGCCATCGGAAAGAACACCTGATGGGGCATCAGGGAGCGTTGGTCGTAATCGGTGTCCAGCGACCACATGGCGATCTGCTTCTTGCCGCCCGACACCAGATCGCCCGCCTTTGGATCGAAGTAATCGAAGCCGTTGACCTCGACCTCCCACATCCCGTCCTTGCGTTTGCGCAGCTCCACATCGGGCTGACCCATCAGCCAGAAGGACTGGTTCGAGGATCGCGCCTTTTTCAGATCCTCGGTCAGAAGGTCGGTGTTCATCTGCGCCTTGAGCAGCGTCACGCCGGGCCAGTTCACTTCGTCGATGTCCTTGGCGGCCTCGGGGTCGAAGGTGAAGGCGCAGAACAGAATGAACTTCGGCGCGGGACGCAGGGTTTCGGCCTCGGTCAGGGCCAGTTCCACCTGGCGCTGTTCGAGGGCTGCGTGCTCGGGGCCAAAGCTGACGACAACCCGCTCGCCGGTATCGGCCAGCGATCCGCTGGCATGGAGGTGGCGCAGGCCCGGCAGCGTTTCGAACTCGGCAAAGCGCAGCATCGCGCCGCCCTTCGCCCGGACACCGGTCTTCAGAAGCTCGTCGCGCCAGAGCGACTGGCGCGAGGTCTCGCCCGTGCGGGCAATGCTGTCGTCTGCCTCGACGGGTGGCAGGCTGTCATCGAGCGACAGGACAGTCGGTGCGGGCACCGCTTCGACCGAGAAGGGCCCCGTGATGCGCAGGCGGTTCCGGTCGATGCGCGGCTTGTCGTAGAGCGTCTCCTGATCTGCATGGTCGGCGATGGACTGATCGATGCGACGCTGCATTGTCTGACGGGCAACGTGAAAAGCGTCGAAGGGTCCGCGGGCAGCGTCGGGCCAATCCACCGGCCAGTCGAACGGGATTTCCCATTCGTGCAGGGTTTCGCCCTTCGCAAAGTTCACCTGATTACCTTTGCGGACGCCTAGAATAGGAATGAATGGCTTCGGCGGAGCAGCAGCCAGGGCCGCGTTGAGAGATGTCAGAGCCTCGTCGACTTTGGGGTGCAGCTCGTCGTAAATTGTGTCGATGTCTGGGTTGGTGACGATCGATTTCAGCATCACGTGCGGCACAGTTTCGTAGTCAAAACCGCCCTTCAGTCCCTCATGCGGGTAGCGTAACGCATAATATTCAAAGCTTGCAGTCATAAGACGCTGTTTGGCCAAGGTGACGGCGACGCGCGATGTATCGCATGTGATCCATCGTCGTCCCCACTTTTCTGCCACAGCAGCGGTTGTCCCGGATCCGCAAGTTGGGTCAAGCACAAGGTCTCCAGGGTCGGTGGCCATTATCATGCACCTTTCGACCACCTTCTCTGAGGTCTCAACCACGTACCGCTTTTCGGAAGCAAAGCCAGCTATGCCGGTGTCCGTCCACATATTGTCTTCTTGAAAAGCAGCGAAGTCATCGAAGTATCTAACGTAATATAGACCTGTCGTTGTCGCGCTGAGTCGCCCGGCCTTGAATAGCCGGCTCATACCATCTTCATTTGTCTTCCAGCGCACTTTGTCCGATGGTCGCAATTCGACGCCATTGTAACTCACTGGAAACCAAGATGCCGCGCCTTCTCCTTTGTCCCTTCCAGCCCCTTGGCTGGTAAGATTGTCGATGCGAAATATTCGTGCGCCATCAGTAAGTAGCTCTGGTTTCTCAAGTTCCGTCTTCTTTATGGGACGCTCTGAAAGATTTGGCATTCGGACTTTTTTGTAAGCGGACCCTCCGATACCACCGACTTCCTTCAAGTTATAAGGTTGGCGGAACTTCAGGTGCGCCTTATCTTTGGCGTAAAATAAGATAATATCGTAGGTACCAGCAAGGTTCTCCGACGTGGCTCCCGATGTTTTTGTGAATATGATTTGGGAAATGAAGTTTTCGATTCCAAATATTTCGTCGAGGACATTCCTGACAATGTGGCAATTTTCTTCACCAATCTGCACAAACACAGATCCACTCTCGTGCAGCAGGTCCTTGGCCAGCACCAAACGGTCGCGCAGATAGGTCAGGTAGGAATGGATGCCCAGTTCCCAGGTGTCGCGGAACGCCTTGATCATCTCGGGTTCCTGCGTCAGGTCCGCGTCTGATCGGTCCTTCACGTCGCGCTTGTTCGTGAAAGGCTGAAAGTTCGACCCGTATTTGATGCCGTAGGGCGGGTCGATGTAGATCATCTGCACCTTGCCGCCCATGCTTTCCTTGGTCAGCAGCGAGTTCATCACCAGCAGGCTGTCGCCCGACACCAGCCGGTTCGACCAGCCCTTTTCGTGGGAGTAGAAGTCGAGCGCCTGGCGCAGCGGCAGGTTCTCGAACGGCGCCGCGAACAGGTCGGGTTGCCGCCACTGCGCGCCCGCATCCTTGCCCTTCAACCGCTTCGCCGCGTTGGCCAGGATCGTCGCCGGGTCCACCCGCTCATGCACGTGCAGGCTGACGGTATCGACGTCGAACGACGTCCGTTCCGCCTTGCCCGTCCAGTTGAGGTAGGGCTGCTGGAGCCGCTTGAGCTCGTACAATGCGTCCTTCATCGCCTGCGGATCATCGCTGGCCAGGGCGTCATCGATCAGCTTTTCCACCCCTGCGCGGGCAGAGTCGAAGTTCAGCACCGGGTCCAGATGCGGATCGTAGGCCCATGTGGTGCGCGCGCCGTCCGGGTCCGTCCCGGCGTGGACCATCCCCACCTCGGGGTTATTTACCCGCGTCTCGCCGTGACGATAGGACAGCACCTGTACCGGTTCGCCGGACCTGCGTGAAGCCGCTGATCTTGTCGCGCTTCGGGGCCTGCCGCGGGGCTCCGTCGGCTCGTCCTCGTCCTGCATCTCCAGTGTCAGGTCGGTCACGTCGGCCCGATAGATCGATCCACCGCGCCCGCGCCCCCGCCCGAGGACACCTTCGTCAACCAACTCATCGCGGGCGGCCGCGTAGTCCTCGTCGGACAGGGCTGGCACATGCTCGCGCAAAAGAGCCATCATCGCGCCATTGCCGATCGACGATCCGTCTTCGGGCATCAGGGAGAGGATCAGGTCGGTCAGGCTGTCGGACATGCGCGCGAATTCCAGTACTTGCAGAAAGGGCTTGTTTTCCATGACCCTATCGCGGGAATTGTCCGTTTGCACGCGCGATTCAGTCTTGCGCGCTGTCTGCAGTCCAGAGTGCCTGCTGTTCTTGCCAGTCGGACGGGAACGAACCCATCAGGTCGGCGAGCGTGACATTCGCGGGCTGGCGACCGTCCATGATGGCATCGACGATTGCCGGGGACAGCAATGACAGCCGCATCAGCCGCGCCATGTAGGTGAAGGCGATGCCCTCCTTCTCGGCCAACTCCGAAATCGACGAGAACTCGCCCGACTCGAGCATCCGCTTCCAGCGGAAGGCACGGGCCAGCGCCTTGACCAGCGTGTTGTCCGCCTTGCAGTCTGGCCGGACGCCTTCCGGCAACTGCATCTCCTTCCGCCCGCCGCGCTTCACGATGCGGAACGGGACATGGAGCGTCACGGTGTCGGGGATCGGAGCCACGCGGGTCATGCAGCCGCTCCCATGTCTCCAGCCAGCATCTCGCGCGCGAGGCCGCCAAGGCCATCGACGCGGAGCCGCACGTTCAGGCCTTCCGTGCCGATGTCCACGCGCTCGACCAGCAATGTCACGATGCGTGCCTGCTCGGCGGGGAAGAGTTCGTCCCACAGCGGGTCGAGCTGCTGCAGCGCCGCGCGGGCGTCGGCCTCGGAGATGTCGTCGGTGTGGGCGCGTGCCGCCTTCCATGTCCCGGCCACGATCTCCGGCTGGCGGAACACAGCGCGCAGCTGATCGATGACGGCGGCCTCCATATCCCCTGCTGGCACGCGGCCCACCGGGCACGATCCAGCGCCGTGTTTCAGCACGGTCTGGCTGACATAGTAGCGGTAGAGCCGGTCGCCCTTGCGGGTATGCGTCGGCGAGAACGCGGCGCCATCGGGCCCGAACAGCAGCCCCTTCAGCAGCGCGGGCGTGTCGGCGCGTGTGCGGGCCGCGCGTTTCCGGGGGCTCTCCTGCAGGATGGCGTGGACTCGGTCCCACGTCTCGTGGTCGATGATGGCGTCGTGCTCGCCGGGATAGCTGTCGCCCTTGTGGACCGCCTCGCCGATGTAGGCGCGGTTGCTGAGCATCCGGTAGATGTATTTCTTGTCGATCCGGTTGCCGCGCGGCGTCCGGAGTCCCCGCGTGCCGACCTCCCGCGCCAGTTCCGTGCAGGATCCGATCTCAAGAAACCGGTCGAAAATCCAGCGCACATGCGTTGCGGTTTCTTCGTCGACCTCCAGCTTTCTGTTCTCGACGCGGTAGCCGAAGGGCGGCACCCCACCCATCCACATGCCCTTCTTCCGGCTGGCAGCGACCTTGTCGCGGATGCGCTCGGCGGTCACCTCGCGTTCGAATTGGGCGAAGCTGAGCAGGATGTTCAGCGTCAGCCGGCCCATGGAGGTGGTGGTGTTGAAGGATTGAGTCACCGAGACGAACGTCACGCCGTTCCTGTCGAACACCTCGACCAGCTTCGCGAAGTCGGCAAGCGACCGGCTGAGACGGTCGATCTTGTAGACCACGACCACGTCGACCAGCCCGTCCTCGATGTCCTCCAGCAGCCGCCGCAGACCGGGGCGCTCCAGCGTGGCGCCGGAAATGCCGCCGTCGTCATACTGATCGCGGACCAGCACCCAGCCCTCGGAGCGTTGGCTGGCGATGTAGGCCTCGCAGGACTCTCGCTGGGCGTGGAGTGAATTGAATTCCTGCTCCAGCCCTTCCTCGGAGGATTTCCGGGTGTAGACGGCGCAGCGCAGTTTGCGGACGAGCTTCGATTTTTCGGGAGGCTTCGTCATGTCCGCCTCCTGTGGTTCTTGAGGCCGAAGAAGACCCACCCGTTCCAGCGGGTGCCGGTGATGGCGCGCGCGATGGCTGACAGCGACTGGTAGGGCCGCCCCTGCCATTCGAAGCCGTCGGTGGTGACGGTGACGACCTGCTCGACACCCTGCCATTCGCGCAGCAGCCGCGTGCCGGTGATCGGGCGGTCACGGTCGGCGCGCATGCCACGCTTCTTCCTGTCGCCGCCGTCCAGTTCCTCGCCGAGCCGTTCCAGCCGCCGGATCGTCTCGGGCTTCAACCCGCCATAGGCGAGTTCCTGGATGCGATAGGCCAGCCGGCTTTCGAGGTAGCGGCGATTGAAGGGTGGCGGTTCGCAGTCGAACAGATCGCGCCACTGCTTTTTCAGGTCAGGCGTCGGCATGGTCTTGAGCGCGGCGAGGCGCGCGGGGATGGGGTCGGGCTTGTTCATGCATTTCTCCGGTGAGTTGGAGTTGCATGACGGCATTGGTCGGGCGGATAGTGTAGGCAACGTTCTCCAGTATCGTCAGATACTTCGCCCACATTCCGCATCCGCAACCGGAGCAGCCCGAGCGCCAGCAGGCCGCACAACTCGGCGCGGCGCTCTACGGGCGTCATCGCCGAAGGGGCGAGTGGGTTGGGGCGACGAATGGGACCGGGATCGAACATCATGATCCATCGGTGCCGGATTGCGCCGGTATCCGCGACCTCGGAACGGGTCACCCCGGACCCGGCCGGAAAGGGTGAACCCCTTCGGTGTTGCAACACCGTAGTGGGTTGAGGGGTCAGGGAGTTCCCATTATGTTCGACCTGTCCCCAATCGATTCACGAGGCCGCCCATGTCGCTGCAGACGCTCGACCGTACCCAATGGAGTTATGCAGAGGCGCTGGCCCATGTGCAGAACGTGACGGTCGCGCGGCGCGCGGTTGAGGCGGCCAAGCTGCCACCCAAGCCTGTGCCGGAATACCAGACCTGGAACCCGCCGCAGGACCCCAAAGTGACCTGGAAGGCGGAGGCGGAGACCGAGTTGCTCGTCGCGCTGCGAGACGGGGACCTTCTGGCGCAGGGGCGTTTCACCGAGGAGCGAACCCATGGCTGGGGCAACGGCGGCAGTAGTAGCGGCTTTGGTCTGCATTCGGGCTACCACACTAGCATCCGCCCGGAGCAGTGGCGCGAGGGCAAGTGTTCCTTCGGGCGACTGACCGCGCGGGATTGGGAATTCATCGACATCCGCGTGCCGCGCTTTCTCGTGAAGGCGATCTGGCCGGATTACGTGCCCGCGGTCCGTCCGGCGGCGGGCACGGACACGGTGCCCTACACGACGCCCTATCTCGAGCTGATGCAGGCGGCGATTGCGAAGTTCGGAATCACGCCCGAGGACCAGGGCAAGAAGGACTGCCTCGTCGACTGGTTCCTCGAACAGCAGATCGAGGGCGAGCCGGTGTCCAACAAGCTTGCCGACGCCATGGCAACGTTGATCCGGCTGCCCTCGGCACAGCGTGGTGGAGCGAAGCGGGTTCTGGGGCCAGACCTGCGCCAGACGGCGTGACGCGTGGCATCGCCGGATGTCGACACGCGGGCAGCGTTGGCATATATTGCCAATGCGCAAATGGAGATGCCGATGCCGACCCGCAATGTCGTCCTGACCGACAGCCAGACCGACCTGATCGACCGGCTGATTGCCGACGGTCGCTACCAGAATGCATCGGAGGCGCTGCGGGCCGGGCTGCGCCTGCTGGAGCGCGAGGAAGCGGAGATGACCGCATTGCGCGACCGGCTCGCCGCGGGGCTGGAGGAGGCGCGTTCGGGTGCGCTCGCCGAGGGCACCGGTGAGGACGCGATCCGCAGGGCCTTTGCCGCCGCGCGCACTGCGTCCTGATGCCGAAGCCCTGGCGGCTGACGCGGCAGGCGGAACGCTCGCTCGTGGAGATCGCGCGCTGGACGCTGGAGACCTTCCGGCCGCGCCAGGCCGAGGCCTACGAGGCGGACCTCATCGCCCGCTGCGCTGCCATCGCCGCGGGTGAGGCACCGTCGCAGGACTGCCGCCGCCTGATCGATCCCGACCTACCGGAGGATCTGCGCTTCACGCGGGCGGGCCAGCATTTCATCGTGTTCGCCGAGATGCCGGACCATGTGATCGTCGTCGACGTGCTCCACAGCCGCTCGGACATGCCGCGCCGGCTGGCGGCCTTGGGTCCGCGGAAGGATCCCGAACAACACTGACACCGGGCAACTCCGAGGGGTGAGCCCACGGCGTCGGCACCCTGATCGAGGGTTGAACCGTTCACCCCGTTCGCGTGGACGAGGGGCCACCCCTCTGATCGGCCGCGACCGCTGAGGGCGCTCCACAGGGGTCGTTGGGCCCGTTGGGGTCCACCCATTAACTGACTTTATTTCAATGCCTTGCCGGAAGGGGTCACCCCTTTCCGCTGAGGCTTCGCGTGACCGGGCGGACCGGTTCCGACGTCGCGAAAGTGGCCCTAAGGGCGGCAGAACCGGGGGCAACAACGCCCTAATCCGGTTCCCCAGCCCCCGTGTCCGCTCGTCTCCGCCACCTCCTGCGCCCTGCCGCCTCGGCCCTCCGGCCGACCGGTCGGGATGCGGCCGTTCCGGGGGGGCGGCGATGAGCGGGCGGGACTGGCGGGCCTTCGATGCCGAATTGCGCGCGCGGGTGCCGGAGCTCGCGGTGGAGCTTCTGGGCAAGCCGACCTTCCGCGCTGGCCAGGAATGGCGCTGGGGCCGCAAGGGCAGCCTCTCGGTCGTCGTCGGCGGCGCGCGGGCGGGGATGTGGTTCGACCACGAGGAAGGCCGGGGCGGCTGGTTCTCCGACCTTGTCGGCCGCGACCTTGGCATGGCCCGGGAGGACGCGACCGACTGGATTGCCGACCGGATTGGCATGGGCGCTCGTCACCGCCCGGTGCGCCAGCGCCCGGCACGACGGACCAAGCCGGCGAACGATGCGGGTGAGCCGCATTCGGCACCGGTCACGGCAAACCCAGAAACCAGTCCTGACGACCATGCCGCGCCTGCGCCAACCCGGACGGATGACGCCGCCGCGCGTGCCACCCGGATCTGGGCCGCCGCGCGTCCTGCCCCGGAGGACCATCCCTATCTGGTCGCCAAGCAGACAGCGCCGCTCGCCCTGCGCATGGACGCGAGGCACCGCCTGGTCGTGCCGCTGCAGGACATCGACGGCCGGATCCACAGTCTCGAGACGATCGCGCCCGACGGGGCAAAGCGCTACCTCGCCGGTGGGGCCAAGAAGGGTCACTTCGCGTTGGTGGGCTTCGACCCCGCGCCACTCGCGGAGCCCGCAGGCCCCGTCCTGATCTGCGAGGGTTGGGCGACCGGCGCGAGCCTGCACATCGCCACGGGCCATACCGTGATCGCGGCGATGGACGCGGGCAACCTGATGCCGGTGGCCGAGGCGCTGCGGGCGCGCTTTCCGGCGGCCGACCTCGTCCTCGTCGCCGACAACGACGCGAAGCCCGACCGCGACAGCAATCCCGGCGTCGAGGCCGCCCGCAAGGTCGCGCTCGCGGTCGACGGCCGTCTGGCGGTGCCGGAGAGCCCCGGCGACGCCAACGATCTGTTCTGCGCCGAGGGGCCGGAGGCCGTTGCCGCGCTCGTCGCCGGTGCGGCCCGGATCCCGCCGCCACCGCCAACCTATCCCGCGCCGACCCTCTCGCCCGACGAGGCCCGCGCGAGCCTGGCCGACGCCATCGCCCGCTTCATGGCCGCGATCCCGGACTACTGGGCCGCCGTCGAGGCGGCGCAGGAGGAGGCCAAAAGTACAGACGCCAATCGCGATCCGCTGGACTTCAACATCGTGGCGCGGGCGGCGCTGCCGCCGCTGCTCGGCCTGCCGGTCGATGTGGGTCTCGGCAAGACCTCGAGCGCGCGGGCTGCCATCGCCGAGTTGATCGGCTCGGGCGGGCTCGGCAACCGCAAGGTCGTCTATGCCGTCCCGCGCCACGATCTTGGCGCTGAACAGGTCACGGCCTTCGAGGCGTTGGGTCTGAGTGCCATGCTCTGGAAGGGCCGCACCGCGCCCGATCCTACCGACGACAATCCCGACCGGCTCATGTGTCTCGACACGGAGGCCACCTTCGACGCGCTGGAGATCGAGCACCCGGTCGAACAGAGCTGCTGCAAGGTGAAGAACGGGGCGGAGCTGCTTCTCTGCCCCTGGTTCCACGACTGCGGCTACCAGCGCCAGAAGCCGCTGGCGCAGGCGGCGCAGGTCATCGTCTGCGCCCATGACAGCCTCTTCCACATGAAGCCGCAGGCCATCGGCGAGGTTGGGCTCCTCGTCATCGACGAGGCCTTCTGGCAGTCCGGGCTGCGCGGTCTCGACGGCAAGGCGACGCTGACACAGGATGGGCTGGAGCCCGGCCGCACATCGCTCACCTGCTACACCGGCAAGGGGAAGATGGATGTCAGCGCCACGGCCGACCTGATCGCGGCCCGCGAGCGGCTGTGCAAGGCGCTGCGGGTCACGGAGCCGGGTCCGCTGCGCCTCGGGCTGCTGGAGGCCGTCGGCCTCACCCCGGAGGACTGCCGCCATGCCGCGACGCTCGAGCGCCGCCGGATGCGCGACGCGGGCCTCCGTCCCGGCATGTCGCCGGTGGAGCGGCGCAAGCGCATCGAGGCTGTCCTGCCGCCAGCAGGCGAGCCATGGGCGCCGCCAGGTCGTTGCGCCACGCTCTGGCTGATCCTCGCCGAGGCGCTGGAGAACGGCCACGACGCCGCCGGCGCCGAGCTCGTGCACGACATGACCGAGGCCGGTTCGGTCCGCGCCCTCCGCCTGCGCTGGCGCAGCCAGATGCGGACCGGCTGGGCGGCGCAGGCGCCGATCCTGCATCTCGACGCGACGCTGCGGCCGGAACTCGTCCAGACCTACCTGCCGCGGATCGACATCGGCACGCCTGTCGCCGCGCGCCAGCCACATGTCCGCGTCCGCCAGGTGACCGGCAGCCCGACCTCGGCCCGCGCCATGACGCCCTCGGCCGCCGATGCGCCCGAGCGGGACCGCAAGGCTGCCGCGATCCGGCTGCGCGACCTCCGCGCCTGGATCGACCTCCGGGCCCGGCAATGCCATCGCCCCGGCCAGGCCATCGATCTCCTGGTGGTGGGCCAGAAGGCCGCCGTCGATGCGCTCAGGTCGGCCGGGCTGCCGCCCCGGGTCGAGGCGGTGCATTTCAACGCCCTGAGCGGGCTCGACCGCTGGGGCGGGATCGGCGGCATGGTGGTCCTCGGCCGCACGCTGCCCGCGCCCCGCACGGTCGAACTGATCGCCACGGCGCTGACCGGCCGCGTGCCAGCGCCGAACCCGGAGGACGCGGGCTGGTGGTATCCGATGGTCGAACGCCGTGTCCGGCTCGCGGACGACCGGACCGCGCCGCTGGCGATGGAGGAACACGCCGATCCGATCGCCGAGGCCGTGCGCTGGTGCATCTGCGAGGGCGAGCTCATCCAGGCGATGGGCCGCGGGCGCGGGGTCAACCGCAGCGCCGCCACGCCGCTCGAGATCGACCTGCTCACGGACGTGGTCCTGCCGGTGACTGTCGATGCGCTGCTGCCGTGGGCCGACCTCCGCCCGACCCGGCGCGACCTGATGGCGCTGACCGGCATCGTGCTCGAGAACGCCGCCGACATGGCCGCCTGCTTTCCAGAGCTCTGGCCGACCCGCGAGGCCGCGAAGAAGGACGGCCAGAGGAAGGGGACAAATGACTATTATAGAGACCTCTATAATAGCAGAATGTCCCCATCCTCCCCGGAGGTGACCTATCGCCCGGAGGGGGCCGGCCATCGTCTCCGGTCCGCCCGCGTCGATCTCTCCCGCATCCCCGATCCGGAAGCCTGGCTCACCAACCGCCTCGGGCCGCTCGCCAGCTTCGAGATGCGGCACGTCGCAGGCGCCGACGCCAGCGTGCCGGATCCCGCCGACGTCGCGCGGCTCGACGCTCTCGCATCCCGCCTGACCGCCAGCATGCAGGCCGTGCTCGCCGCGCGCCGTGCTGCGCTCGACGCGCTGTCCGCCCAGCTGGACGCCGCGAAACCCGACGCTCCATGGCCATCCGTTCACCCCGAACCCACAGAGGAGATAGACGCATGATGTTCGACAGGATGCGTGTCTATGACGCCGGCCGCTTCCACGACACGGAACTGCCCGACTGGTATCGCGAGGCCCAAAGCCTCAGCCAGACGGAGCGCATCGATTGGCATTGTGCCCTCGAGCGTGTGCTCGATTGCGAATACACGCTGCTGACGGAGGACTGCACGGCCAGCACCGGCCTCGAAATCCGCTTCTGGCCGAGCGAGATGAACGGCATCCTCGTTCTGATCGAGGACCCCCTCGGGCTCGTCGAGCAGGTCGTCATCCTGAACCCGGCCGACTGGCTTCCATTCCTCTCGAGATACCTCGCACCCCTGATCGCAACCTCGACGCAGAGCGCCGTGCTGCAGATGCAGGGCAAGATCGCCAACACCCTGATCGCCTGGGCGCGCCACGGCGAAGGCAGCCATGTCGATCGCGAGACTGGCCTCAGCCGGATCGACCTCGACAACGACCGGGATCGTCGCCGGGCCGAACAGGTCCGTCAGGCCATGGCGAAAGGCGGCAAGGGGCCCGGCGCATGAGCGGGATGCGGTTCATGCCGAAAGGCTACGGCGGCGAGCGGCGCGATCCGGACCGCGTGAAGCGCGACGGCTGGCGCGATCAGGGTGTACTGGCCGTCTCTGTCGACGACGAGCGCCTCAGCTGGCCCGAGAAGGAACTGGTCCGGCAGCTCGGGGATAGGCTCTATGGCCCTCGGCCTGGAGAGCCCAACGCCCCCGACCCGTGACCGGCTTCCCGGTGGACCCCGGAATCCGCGCCGGGGTCCATCTAGGGTCCATGGCCTGCCCGGGGAGTTTCTGGTTCCTTTCCGGGCACTTACGTATACGGGAGGGCGCAGCGCGCAATATCGCCAGCGACAGGGCCGATTTTTTGGGAAGCCACCCCGGAATCCGGAGTCCGGCAGAGGATGAAAAAGACCAACAAACGCTGGCCATTGGGCCGGATGCCCCGGAGACCGCTGGACTCCGCTTGGAATCCAGCGCGGCATGCGGCGTCCGGAATCCGGCCAGCCTCCAACACAATATCGGAAACCACACGCCCATGACGCTGCGGGAAGACTGCAAGCTCGCGAGCGGATCGAGAAAGTGCGCACGATGCAGTCGCGCGGCGTGTCGCTGATCGAGGCCATGATCAGTCTCGCGATTGGCCACGCGCTCGCGGTGGTCGCCGCAGATCATCGTGTTCCCATGGTTCGGATTGCACCCAAGCCATGGCCAAAATCTGCCGCTGGGCGGGATCTTCACCGTGATCTCCCTGATCGGGGGGCTACGCCCTGCGCAGGCTGTTCGAGGCCATCGGCGCGCGTTGAGGTGAAACAGCTTTGCATCACACTGCGGACGGTTGCATGCGCGCTGCTCTGCTGGGTTGAGAACGCGCTCCGCATGGTCTATCCCGACGGTCGGGCGGCGACAGAGTGCGCAGCCCGGAAAACGGAGACTGGATGTCAGAGCTTGTGTGATAGGGCTCTCTGAGTTTCAGAGAGCCACGTGAAACCGCAGCAGCCAGGCGCATTTGCGCGGGGCCTTTTTTCACGTCTATCACAAGAGACTTCCATGAAAATCTCAAGAAACGAACAACGTGCGCTG
Source organism: Jannaschia seohaensis (assembly GCF_900116765.1). Lineage (GTDB taxonomy): Bacteria > Pseudomonadota > Alphaproteobacteria > Rhodobacterales > Rhodobacteraceae > Jannaschia > Jannaschia seohaensis. Next base: position 123,201 of record NZ_UETC01000008.1, read on the forward strand.
CACGTTCTGGCCCTTGGTGGCCGTATCCTGCACGAGCGGGAGAGCGGTCCCAAGATCACCTCCGTCATCTGCGTCACGCGCGAAGGGATGATCCTGTCCGACCTGGACATGACCATCTTCAACAAGCTCAAGCGCAAGCGGCTGATCGAATCCCGGTGCGGCAGCCCCTATCACATCTCGAAACGCGGACGCCTTTCCGTCCGGGCACAACCCGACAATCAGGGAGCATGATGATGTTGATCCGTGATGAAATCGACAGGGATGCCTCCGCGATCCGTAGCGTTGTGACCGAAGCCATGAAGCTGCTGCCGCAATCCAGCGGAGCGGAGGCCGACATTGTCGACAGGCTGAGGGCAGACAATGCCCTGAGCCTGTCGCTCGTGGCCGAGGACGGGGGCGAGGTCGTCGGCTATCTGGCCGCCTCGGATGCCCAGATCGGGGACGTGACCGGCTGGGGCCTGATCGGTCCCGTCGCCGTCCTGCCATCGCGACACGGCGAAGGGATCGGCAGCGCCCTCATCGCTGAAGCGATCCTGCGGTTGCGCGCAGGTTACAAGGAGGCGGCCCTTGTCGGCGATCCCGGCTACTATGGGCGGTTCGGGTTCACGGCCTTTCCGGGCCTGCGGTTGGGTGACGTCCCGGCCCGGTTCGTGCAGGCCCTGCCGTTCGATGGCAGCGAACCTCAAGGCGAGCTGATCCACCATCCCGCATTCGGCCTCGAGCAAAAGGCCTGACGAAAGCCCGGGCCGCACATCGACGGTGCGGCCCGGGCAATCCCGCTTGCAGACTGCTGTCCGCTTCAGGTGCCTTTCGACGGTCACCCGATCCGATGAACTGTTCCCCGACCTTCCTCCGCCGCAGACGTGATCTGGAGCCCCAGCTTTTTCTTAAGCGCCCCTGAAATCATTCCCCTCGCGGTGTGCGGTTGCCACGACGTCGCCTCGACAATCTCGGTGATGGACGCCCCCTCGGGCCGCTGCAGCAGCGCGATGATCTGCGCCTGCTTGGTGCCGGCGCGAATGGTGACGGGCTTTGGCTGGTCGGTGTCCTCTGTTGCCGGCGCGCTGCTCTGCGCTTCCGTCGCGCCCGCAAGCGCGGGGTTCGCGTCTTCGGGCTCGATCCCGATGGCGGCGAGTCCTGCGTCGGTGGCGACCAGCGTGACGCCGTGGCCGTCGCCGGTCTCGCGCCAGATCGCTTGGCCGTTGCGCATGTCGGCGTCGACCTCTTCGAGGAAGCCCTTGGCGAGCATCGCGCCGACCACCTTGGCGGCAGCGCCCCCGCGCAGGCTCTCGGGCAGCGGCAGGGCGATGCGGTCCTCGCGCTGTGCGGCAGAGCTGAGGATGATGGCTTGGGTATCGGAAAGCTTGGTCATGGGTTCGTCTCCGTATTCGGGCCCGCGTCATGCGGCGCCTTCTACGACCCCGAGCCGCGCAGGGCGCGCGGCGGGAGTTCCGGCGGTGCCAGAGATCAGCGGGCGTGTTCGCCCTCGCCGAAGGCGCTGTCGGTGATGCGCTTCAGCAGGCTGGCGTAGTGTTCGAGGGTGCCGACCATGGCCCAGCCCACCTCGTCGGGGTGGCAGTTGAAATGGTCGTCGCTGAGCGCCTGCAGACGGGCGAGCATCTCGTCGATCTCGGCCTTCTTGCCAATGAAGGCGGCGAGTGCCGCTTCCTTGTTCCGCCGGGCCTTCTCGGCGCGGAGTTCGTGGCGCGGGGTGGTGATCGGGTTCAGGCGGGTCGTCATCGTGGTGGCTCCGTAGTGAGTTGCATCGCTTCGTTGGAGTGACGTTCGCTCCGCTGGCGAGGCGTATCAACTCGATAAGCACATGAAACTGAATGATAATCGGAGCCGTCTATGCAGGGCATGAGCGAGCGATCCTGCGCCGAGCGCGCCGGTCCCTCGCACGGGGGATGGTTCTTCGCGCGCAGACCTTGTGATGCGATGTGGGGAATAAGTGTGTGGATCAGTCGCTTCTGCTGATTGGGGCCCGACTGCTTGATCAGCCCGCGCGCCGGCTGCCGCGTATATCCTCGAGCGCTGCATAGAATGCGGGCAGCACCAACAGGATCAGAACCGTTGCCGCCAGGAGCCCGAAGACGACCGAGATCACCAGCGGCTTGAGGGTCTGGGCTTGGGTTGAGGTCTCCAGTAGCAGCGGTGCCATCCCCATGATGGTGGTCGAGACCGAGACGAAGATCGGGCGGAAACGCGACCGTACGGCCTCACCGGCGGCAATGGCAGCGGAAAGCCCTTCGGCGCGCTGGGCGTTGATGACGCCGACCAGCAGGATCGCGTTGTTCACCACGATGCCCGCGAGGGACGCTGCCCCAACGAGCGACGGCATCGATATGTTGTAGCCCATCAACACATGACCCCAGATCATACCCAGAAACGCCAGCGGGATGGTGATCATCACGATCAGCGGTTCGACATAGCTGCGGAACTGGAAGCTGAGGACGAGGTAAATGCCCACGAGCCCGATCAGGAAGCCGCGCAGGATCGAGGCGACGGTTTCCGCCGAATTCGCGGCCTGCCCGCCGATCTCGAAGGTGAGGCCCGGGGTGCTGGCCACCAGAGCGGGCAAGAAACTCTCAGCCAGCCGTGCGGTGATTGCGTCGGCATTGCCGATGCGACCGTCCACATCGGCTGCGACAGTCAGCGTGCGCAAACCGTTGCGCCGCGTGATGCTGCCCCAGCCGCGCGCCTCGATCACTTCCGCGATGCTGGAGAGCGGCACGGTGCCGCCATCAGGCAGGGCGATCTCGAAGACGTTCAGGTCAGCGCGGGTGGCACGGTCACCATCGGCCAGCCGCACCTCAAGATCCCAGGCCAGATCGCCACGCCGGATTTCGGAAAGCTGCGTTCCAAGGAAGGCAGCCCGGAGCTGGCCTGCCACATCCGTGGCGGTCAGTCCCAAGGCCTCGGCGCCCGGCGAGAGGCTCAGTCGCAACTCGGGCGCACCCGGACGCAGGTCGAGGATCGCGTTGCGCACACCGGCGTAGGTTTCCAACTCTGCCAGCGTGGCGCGGCCCGCTGCCTCCAGCGTGGCGAGGTCGGGGTGGGTCAGGCGCAGTTCCACGGCGATGCCCTGCGGCCCGATGCCCGGTTCGGTCAGGATCAGCGAGGCGACGCCCGGCAGTGGCCCGATTTCTTCGCGCCAGAGGGTAACGATCTCGTCCAGCGTGCTGGTGCGTGTCTCGGCGCCCATCAGATCCACGGCGACGGTGGCGACATGGGCGCCGGTTTCGCCCGCCGAGAGGTTGCGGCCCATTCGCGTGATACGGCGGATGACAAGCGGTTGTGCCTCGGGCTGTTCCGGCGTCATGCGGGCATTCACGCGGTCCAGCGCCGCCTCGACCTGGGCGACGGCTTGGCCCGTGCGCGCCAGCGGGGTGCCTGCGGGCAGCATCAGCCGCGCCTCCAGCACGTCGCCGTCGATCTCAGGCATCGCCTCGCGCTTGACCACACCGCCGCCCAGGGCACCTACGGTCAGGATCAAGGCCCCGATGGCCAGCCCCGCGACCAACCACCGCCAGCGGATAGCAGCGTCGGCCAGACGGCCAATGCCGCGCTCGCGCAGGGCATCGAAGCCTGCATCGAAGCGGACCCGGAAGCGCGATGGGGTGGTTTTTTTCATCCCACCCTTCAGGTGATGGGGCAGGATCAGGAAGGCCTCGATCAGCGACGCGGCGAGCGCTGCCAGCAGCACGACCGGCAGAACCTCCAGCACCGCGCCCAACTCGCCCGCTAGAAAGGCCAGGGGCAGGAACACGGCCAGCGTAGTCAGGAAGGACGAAATCACGCCAGGCGCAACTGCGGCAACGCCTGCCGCCACGTTTTCCACCGTCGCACCCTTGGCAGCATGCACAGCGATGGAATCCGCGATCACGATGGAGTCGTCCATCACGATCCCGATCGCCATCAACAGTGCCACCAGCGTCATCATGTTCAGGCTGAGCCCGGTCAGTGCCATCCAGACAAAGGCCCCGGCGAAGGCCACGGGCAGGCCCATCGCGGCCCAGATCGCGAACCCGGGCCGGAAAAACAGGCTCATGACTGCGACCACCAGAACAAGGCCGATCACGCCGTTCTGCACCAGCATCACCAGCCGGTCGCGGATGATCGATGTCACGTCCTGCACCACCTCGACCGTGATCGTGTCGGGCAGGCGTGCGGTTTCTTCGGCCACCAGCGATGCAACGCCGTCAAGCACCCGGAGCGCGTCGGCATCCAGCGCCTTGGACACGTCGAGCACGATCGCGGGGGTGCCATCGACAAAGGCGCGGTCCTGTGGCGGCTCGAAGCGTTCCTCGATCGCCGCCACGTCGCCCAGCGTCAGGGTCGCGCCGTTCGGCAGCACCAGCACGGGGATCGTGGCAAGCGCGGTGGCCGTGTCGCGCTCGGCGGTGAAGCGCAGGGTCAGGTCCGCGCCAGGCCCCTCGAGCGTGCCTGCAGGCAGGTCGATGTTCTGCGCGGCGAGGGCGGCGGCGAGGGCGGCGGGGGTAAGCCCGTGGCTGTCGAGCACGGCGCGCGTGGCGGTGATGGAGAGCGTCCGGGTGCCGAGGCCGCCGCGCGTCACACCCGCGACGCCCGGCAGGGCGGTCAGTCGGTCCGACAGCGCGTCGGCGTAGCGGTCCAGCTCGCCCAGTGGCAGGTCGCCCGAGACGGCGACCGAGGTCACGGGATCGGAGCGGTGCAATTCGCGCACTACGGCAGGATCGGCCCGGTCGGGGAAAGTGTCGATGGCCGAAACCTCGGTCCGCAGCGAATTGACGAAGCGCAGCGCGTCATTGCCGGGCGCCATGGTCGCCACGGCACGCGCGCGTCCGGTCTGGGCGGTGCAAGCGAAGGTTTCCAGCCCCTCGACACCTTGCACCGCGTCCCAGAGCGGCGCGCAGATCGCGGCCTCCACATCCTCGGCGGCAGCACCGCGATATGGCACGGTGATCTCTGCCTCGACGGCGCGGAAATCGGGGAATGTTTCGCGCAACAGGCCCGGCGCGGCAAAGGCACCGGCGGCGAGAAACAGGAGCAGCAGGAGGTTGCCCGCCGTCGGGTGGCCGGTGAACCAGCGGATCATTGCGCGGCCTCGACAGGCGTCAGGGCCATGCCGGGGATGGCCGGCGCAATGTCGTCGATCACCACGCGGTCGCCGGGGGACAAGCCGTCTGTAATGACAACGCGGCCCTCTTGCGCGAAGGCGGCGGTGACGGGGCGCAATTCCAGCAGGTCATCGGGGCCAAGGATACGCACCATGCCGCCATGCAAGGCCGCCTCGGGGATCGCGATGAGGCCTGACATGGAAGCACCCGAAAAGGCGATCTGCACCTGTGTGTTGGGCACCAGTGGCAGACGTCGGGGCGGGGCCGCGCCCTCATAGGGATCATCAACAATGACTACGACCGGTATAGTGCGTGCGCGGGCATCCAGCGCGCCCTCGATACGGTCCACACGGGCAGTCCAGATCTGCGTCGGGTCCGACAACGGGCTGAGCGTCACCTCGATCAGCGCGGACGGGCCATCGCGCATCATGTCGGCGAGGGTCATGTCCTCTATCGCAACTCCGATCAGGCGTCGAAAGCTGTCGATCGGCAGATGCGCCACGACCTCGGCCGCCGCGATCCCGTCGCCGCGGATCACGACCTGGCCTGGGGCTATGGTCTGGAAGCGCTCTGCGCTGACCTCGGTCACGCGCAAAGCGAATGGGGTGATCAGCATGGTGCGGTCAAGCGAGCGGCGCGCGCGGTCGATGGCGGCTTGTGTCCGCGCGGTCTGGGCGGTGATCCGCGCCTCGCGGGATGGGATCAGGGCGAGGGAGTTCTCCAGTTCCGCGACCGTGCGGCGGGCCAGAAGAGTGGCGCGCTCGGCCTCGTCGGCGCGCGATTGCGGGACGGTGCCCTGTTGGGCCAAGGTCCGGGTGCGCGTCAGATCGGCCTCGGCCAGCGCCAGCCGGGCGCGTTCCAGTTCGAGGATGCGGCCCGTGTTGGCCGCTTCGGCGCTCAGTTGCGCGCTCTCGGCCTCCAGCGCCGCCAGATCGGCCCGCGATTGCGCCAAGGTTAGTTCATAATCAGCGGGGTCGATCCGCAGCACTTCGGTGCCCTCGGGGATCAAGCGGCCGCGTTCGAGGTCGGGGTGGCGCCAGATCACCTCGCCCTGCACCTCGGCCACGGCGACCCAGGTGTCGGCAGCCCGCAAGTTGCCCCAAGCCGTGGCGGTCGGGCGGATATCCTCCGCCGCGACTGTCATCACCCGGACGGGCAGCGCGGGCGCCCCCCCGTCGATCTGGGCCGGTCCGGGGGCCGAGGCGATCATCCAGACCGCCGCAGCGATGCCGAGCGCGATGGGTGGCAAGGCAAGGTGGGGAGCGAGGCGCATCGGGTTCAGCCCTGTGCCCGGCGCATCCGCGCCAGTGTGCCATCACGCAACACGAACTGATGGTAGAGCGCGCCGACCACATGCAGGGCGACCAATGCCAGCAGGACAATCTTCAACACATTGTGCCCCTGCGCTGCGGCCTCGACCCCGCCGAACCACGCGACGGATCCGCTGAGCGGCATCAGGATCATCAGCGCGTAAAGCCCGACATGGGTGAGCTTCGCGAGAATGCCTTGCACTTTGCTGGCCTCGATCGCCGGGGGCACGCCGCGCCGGGCGCGCAGGGTCAACCGCCATAGCGCGAAGATCATCACCAGCGCGCCGCCCGCCACATGGGCCAGCACGAGCGGGTCGAACCCGGCCTCCAGCCCGTCGGTGATGCGGTCCCAGGCAGCCGACATCGCATCCTTGAAGATATATTGCTGCGCGATCAGCGCGAAGACGAGCCAATGCAGCGCGATCTGCAGGCGGGAATAGCCGGTGGGGGCGGTTGTGGCAGGCATGGCGGGGGTCCTTTCGGTCCGGGCGGGCGACTCGGGATAGAGGTTGCGGTTGTCAACAGTATATGTTAGTGAGTTATAACTAACAAGAGGTGATACATGTCGGGCCGTCAAAGCGCGGAAGAGCGAAAGGCGCAGATCGTGGCCGAGGTTCTGCGACTGGCCGATGAAATCGGACCCGACCGGCTCAGCACCACAGATGTCGCGCGCGCCATAGGCCTCAGTCAGCCTGCGATCTTCCGGCATTTCCCCACCAAGGGCGCGCTCTGGTTGGCGGTGGCTGAGGATATAGCGGACCGGTTGCAGCGTGATTGGGCCGCAGCCGAGGTCGGGTCGAGCGAGCCGCACGCGCGCTTGAAGGCGCTGATCGGTGCGCAACTGACGGCCATATCCGCGACGCCTGCGCTGCCGTCGATCCTCTTCTCGCGCGAGTTGCAGGTGGACAATCAAGGCCTGCGCGACGTGTTCCGGGGGCTTCTGGGCGCGTTTCAGGGCCGCCTTGTTGCCGTGATCGGTGATCTTCAGGCTGCGGGCGACCTGAAACGCGACGTCAGCCCGGAGGATGTCGCCATCCTGCTGACATCGCTGGTACAGGGTGTTGCCATCCGCTGGACGCTTGGCGCGCGGGGCTTTTCGCTCCCGCAAGAGGGGTTGCGATTGTTCGACGTGCAGTTGGCGCTGCTAAACGCTCAGGAGGACGTGTGCGATGAAAAAACAGGATAGACTGCTGCGCATTACGGGTGGAGTTGCGATTGCCTTCGGCCTTTTGACGGTTGTTTCAGGCGGCACCACGCTGCTTGGTGCGCTCGAGATGGGGGCGGTCGTCCTGTTCGTCTTGTGGTTCAACACACTGGCTGGACTTGCCTATGTCGTGGCGGGCCTGAGCCTGTGGCAGGGGCGGCGATGGGCCTATCCTCTGTCTCTCGCGATCTTTGCCGCAACGCTGCTGGTCTTTGTGGCCTTCGGTCTGCATGTCGCCCAGGGTGGAGCCTTCGAGATGCGCACCGTTTACGCCATGGCCCTGCGCAGCGCGGTCTGGGGCGCGATCGCGCTGGTGGCCCGGCAACTGCTGACCCGTCAGGCGCCTTCCGGTCGATAGACGCAATCGGCCAGAGTGCTGCGGTTAAGGTCGTCGATGAAGGCCGCCTCGGCATGGGCCAGCCGCGCCTTCAACCGGCAATGCGGGGTCAGGGTGCAGGCGTTGACCCCGGCGGCAAAGCACTCCACCAGCGCCTGATCGGTCTCGAGGATCGCCACCACATCGCCCAAACGGATGTCCGCAGGCGCGCGAGCCAGCATCGCCCCGCCCCCGCCGCCGCGCCGGGTTTCCAGAAGACCTGCCGCGGCAAGCGCCGAGATCACCTTGGCCAGATGGTTGCGCGAGATCTGGAACTCGGCCGCTAGGTCGGCAGCCGTGAAGGCGCGGTCAGGCGTGCCCGCCATGCGCATCAGCACGCGAAGCCCGTAATCTGTGAAGGACGTGAGGCGCATGGTCGCGCTCCTGATTTGACATTTACAATGCGTATTACTTTGGTCTAATCGGCAAATCAAATACCAATTTGCCCAACTCCGACGACTCACCACAGAATGGACGTGCCATGCATGACGATGCCACCGCCGCAGTGCCGCAGGAAACCGCCGCCCTCATCGATCACATCCTGACCAACTATCACGAAATGCACAGGGCCGACCTCGCATCGCTGATCCCTCTCGCGAGCCGTGTCGAACAGGTTCACGCCGATGATCCTGACGCCCCCAAGGGTCTTGCCCATGCTCTGACCACGCTCGCGCGTGAGATGGAGGATCACATGACCAAGGAAGAAATGATCCTGTTTCCGGCGATGCGCGCAGGCGGCGGGGCGGGCGTCGAACACCCCATTGCGGTCATGCGCGCCGACCATGACGATCACGCCGAATCCATCTCGCTGATCCGCAAGCTGACAGCCGATCTGACGCCGCCGGAGCATGCCTGCGGGTCTTGGCGGTCGCTTTACGGCGGTACGGCGACACTGCTCGACGAACTGGCCGCTCACATCGCGCTGGAGAATGACGTACTTTTCCCCCGGTTCGAGCCCGCAAGATGACCAAGGCCGGGACATATGCCTCGCCGCCCTGCATGGCGGCAGAGGCTGATCCCGCGTATTTCGACCCGCTTGGCGTTGATCCCGAGCAGGCGCACGATGTTGCACGCTGGCGTAGGGCCGAACGGGCACGGCTGGCCGGACTGAGGGAGGGCCTGGTCCAAGCCGGGCGGGCGCAGGTCTCAGACAGGATCGTGGGGCATCTGGAGAGGGTGCTGGGCGACCGCGGGGTGAGGCGCGGATGCGTCCTGTCCGGCTACTGGCCGATCAAGGGGGAACCCGACCTGCGCCCGGCCTTGGCCGATCTGCACCGCGCGGGCGTGACCATCGCCTTGCCGGTGGTCGAGACGCGCGCCGCACCACTGGTGTTCCGCCGCTGGACACCCGAGACCAAACTGGTGCGGGGCGACTGGAACATTCCGGTTCCACCACCTGAGGCCGACGAACTGATGCCTGAAGTCATGCTCGCTCCCTGCCTCGGTTGGGATGGGGCATGTTTCCGGCTGGGCTGGGGCGGGGGATACTTCGACAGGACGCTGGCCGCGCTGCTGCCACGCCCTCAAACTATCGGGATCGCCCTCTCCGCCGCGCGTCTGCTGACGATCTTTCCGCAACCCCATGACATTCAGCTCGACCTGATCCTGACCGAGGGCGGCGTCGCGGCAACAAGTGCAGAAGCAAGGACAGACCGATGACGACCACGACCGAGCAGATGCGTGCCTGGACCGGCCCTGCGATCCTGACCTTCGGGTTCCGCCCCTTCTTTTTCGGCGCAGCGGTCTGGGCTGTGCTGGCGATGGCGCTCTGGGTGCCGATGCTGTCGGGACACCTGATAGTGCCCACCGCTTTCGACCCCGTATCCTGGCACGCGCATGAATTCCTGTTTGGCTATCTGGGGGCCGTCGTCGCGGGGTTCCTCCTGACCGCCGTGCCGAACTGGACCGGGCGCTTGCCGATCGTTGGCTGGCGGCTGGGGATGCTTGCCGGCCTTTGGCTGGTGGGGCGTGTGGTGGTTGCGGTCTCAGCCGGCTTGCCAGATGTGTTGGTGGCCGTGGCCGATCTGGCGTTTCCGGTTGTCTTTGCGGCTCTCATCGCGCGCGAGATCGTGGCGGGCAAGAACTGGCGCAACCTGATCGTGCTGGGGATGCTGGGGGTCTTCATAATCGGTAATGCGCTGTTTCATTGGGAGGCCGCGCGGGGCGACTACGCGGCCCAGGGATTTGGCCTGCGTCTGGGCCTTGGCGCGGGCATCATGATGATCGCCGTGATCGGCGGCCGTGTGGTGCCATCCTTCACCCGCAACTGGCTTGTGAAACGGCGCGGCAAAGTCCTGCCCGTGGCGCCGATGCAGTCCTTTGACAAGGCGGCGCTGGTGGTGCTGGCGCTGGCGCTTGTGCTGTGGGTCGCGTGGCCGCTTGGGGCTTTGACCGGGGTGGCCCTTGCGCTGGCAGGCGTGTTGCACATCCTTCGATTGGCCCGTTGGGCGGGGCATCGGACCTTTGCCGAACCGCTGGTGACGGTGCTGCACGCGGGCTATGCCTTCGTGCCGCTGGGGGCCTTGGCGCTGGCGGCGGAAATATTGGCTCCGGGGTCCTTCGGGATGGCGGGTGCGCAGCATTTCTGGATGGCCGGTGCGGTCGGGTTGATGACACTGGCCGTGATGACACGCGCCACGCTTGGCCATACCGGGCAGGATCTGAGGGCGGGAGTGGGGACCGTCACGATCTATCTGGCCCTGATCCTGTCCGTTTTTGCGCGGGTCGCGGGTGGCGTATGGCCCGAATTCTCCGGCCCGTTGAACACTGTGGCGGGGCTGTTCTGGACCCTTGCCTTCGGCGGTTTCGCTGTCGTTTACGGTGCGCTCTTGCTGCGCCTGCCCGCCACCAAGCGGATCTGAGGCGCGCATCCATGGGATGGTTCGAGTTCGCCCTGGCCTATGTCGTGTTCTTCCTGTCTCATTCCTTGCCCGTGCGGCCGCCGCTGAAGCCCTGGCTTCAGGCGCGGCTTGGCGCTTCTGGCTTCACGCTGGTCTACTCCGCCCTGTCACTTGCGGTGCTGGCGTGGCTGATAGCGGCGGCAGGCCGCGCGCCGCATGTAACCCTTTGGGACTGGGCGCCATGGCAAGTTCATGTGCCGCTGATCGTCATGGGGCCGGTCTGCGTGATCCTTGCGCTGTCCATCGGGCGTCCGAATCCGTTTTCCTTCGGTGGCGCGCGCAACGATCTGTTCGACCCGGCAAGACCCGGCATCGTGCGGTGGTCGCGTCATCCGCTGCTTGCCGCGCTGGCGCTTTGGGCGGCGGCCCATATCCTGCCGAACGGAGATCTGGCACATGTGATCCTGTTCGGCACCTTCGCTGCCTTCGCGCTTCTGGGAGGCCGACTGATCGACCGGCGCAAGCGCCGCGAAATGGGGCCAGAGTGGCAACGGAGGCGTGATTGCGTGGCGGACGCACCGCTCCTCTCGGCGTCCCAGTCGGGAGGCACTCTCCTGCGGGTTGCGGCAGGCATTGCGCTGTACGGGGCGCTGCTCTGGGCTCATCCATTTCTTTTTGGGGTCAGTCCGCTTCCCTGAACGTCAATCCTTGATGTCTTCGATCCAGGTCTTTGCGGCGACGGCACGGGGGAGGCCAAGCGGGCCGATGGCCAGCATCGCAACCTGCATGATCGCCTCAGCCTCAATCCCCTCCGATCTGGCGCGCCGGGTGTGGGAATGGACCGCGCCTTCGGAGCCCGCGCCAATCGCGAGGGCGATCTTGACGAGGCGCTTCTCGCGGTCTGTCAGGGGGCCGCAATCGGCCGTTGCCTTGCCCAAGGCAGCATAGGCCTTCCAGACATCAGGGTGTTCCTCGGCGAGATCTCCGGCGGCGCCGGGCATGGATTTGGTCATCTGTCAGTCCTTCAGGTTGAAAAGTCATCAATCAGTGGATTTGGTTTCGCAAAGCGCTCAAGGTCCGCCTGATTGTCGATGGAGATGCGCGTGCCGGTCACGGAAACGCCATAGGGCTGCAGGCCCTTGAAGGCGCGGCTGAGATTTTCAGGGGTCATGCCCAGCACAGAGGCCAGGCGCCGCTTCTCGAAGTCCAACTCGAACGCAGCCCCACCGCCGGCGTGCCTTTGTTGCCTGAGCAGGTAATTCGCGAGCCGCTCGAGCGACGTTCTGAGTTTCAGGTCCTTCTGCGCCTTGATGATCGAGCGATAGCACTGCGCCAGTTCCGTGACGATCGCACGGGCAAAGTTGCTGTCGGCACCAAAGATCGCGCGCACGTCCTGACTGGGGATCAGCGCGATCCGGCTTTTCTCCAACGTGCGAGCCGACATCAGGTAGGGCGCATCCTTGATGGTCGCGGCAAGAATGAAGGTCGAGATTGGGCGGACAGTCGCCATGCTGGTCTCTCGGCCATTCCAGGTCGAAAACAGATCGACCGAGCCCGAAACGACGATATGAAGAAAATCGCTCGGTTCTCCTTCAGTGATCAATTCGATCTGTGCAGGAAAATTCTGCACATAGGCGCCCCGCATCAAGGATGTGAAATTATCATCCGCCATATGTGCAAAGAGATCGAGCTTTCGAATTTCCCGGTATTCGGAATCGGGCACGTCGTTCTCCCTCCCACATCGCGCGCTTAACAATTGTCACCAAATCAATTGATATATGTCAACCGGTCGGTTGACCTTCGCGACCGCAGCCTTGATCTGCGACCGCGCACCGGATGACATATTTCTGTAAGCCATTTATTTCGTTATCCTTTTCCAGGTTTTGTGATCTAGATCAAGTCACGAGCGTCGCCGTCGCGTCAGGTCTGGCAGTGATCCCCTCACAGGGGTGAACCGCTATTCTTGCCGGAGACCCGCCATGCAGACCGTAGCCACAGCCTCACGCGCCGATCAGACACGCGCCCTGAGCTTGAGCACGATCGCCTTCACCGCCTGTTTCGCGGTCTGGACGATCTTTTCCATCATCGGTGTCGCCATCAAGGCCGAGCTTGGCCTGAATGACACACAGTTCGGCCTGCTGGTCGCCACCCCGATCCTGACCGGATCGGTCACCCGCCTGTTTCTCGGCGTCTGGACCGAAAAATACGGCGGGCGGCTGGTGTTCTCGAGCCAGATGATCCTGACGGCGCTGGCCACATGGGCGCTAACGCTCGCAGACAGCTACATCATGTATCTGATCGCGGCCCTTGGCATCGGCCTCGCGGGCGGATCGTTCATCATCGGCGTCGCCTATGTCAGCCGCTGGTATGACGCCGGCCACCAAGGGACCGCGCTGGGTATCTTCGGTGCGGGCAACGTCGGCGCCGCGGTCACCAAGTTCGTCGCTCCCTTCGTCATGGTCGCCTATGGCTGGCATGGCGTGGCCTATGTCTGGGCGGCGGGGCTCGCCATCATCGGCGTGCTGTTCTTCCTGCTCGCCAAGGACGACCCTGAGCTGGTCGAGCGCCGCAAGACCGGCACCAAGGCACCGACACTGGCGCAGCAATTCGCGCCATTGAAGAACCTCCAGGTCTGGCGCTTTTCGCTCTACTATTTCTTCGTGTTCGGTGCCTTCGTCGCGCTGGCGCTGTGGATGCCGCACTACCTGATCGACGTCTACGGCATCGATGTGCGCTTCGCTGGGATGGCGGCGGCGTCCTTCAGCCTTTCAGCCTCGTTGTTCCGCGCCTATGGCGGCGTGCTGTCGGACAAGTTTGGCGCGCGGAGGGTCATGTACTGGACCTTCGGCTTTTCCCTGCTGTTCCTGTTCATGCTGAGCTACCCGCCCACGGATTACGTCATCCAGGGCAAGGACGGTGCCATCGCCTTCTCGACACAAATGGGTCTTTGGCCCTTCATCGTCACGCTCTTCGCTCTGGGCTTCTTCATGAGCCTCGGCAAGGCGGCAGTCTTCAAGCACATCCCGGTCTACTACCCCAAACATGTGGGCGCCGTCGGCGGTCTTGTTGGCATGATCGGGGGCCTTGGCGGTTTTGTCCTGCCGATCGCCTTCGGCGCTCTCCTCGATCTCACGGGCATCTACACGTCATGCTTTGCGCTGCTCTTCGGGCTGGTCGCTATCGCTCTGACCTGGATGCACCTGTCGATCCGCGCGATGGAGCGCGCTGCGCATGGTGAAGTGCTCGACCAGTTGCCGCAACTGCCCGAGATGCAGGACATTCACCACCCCGAACGCACCGCCATGCCGCGCGTGCTGGAGGACTGGCGGCCGGAGGACCAACAATTCTGGGCCGAAAAGGGCCGTGCCGTTGCACGCCGGAACCTGTGGATCTCGATCCCGGCGCTTCTGCTGGCCTTCTCGGTCTGGATGGTGTGGTCGGTGGTCGTGGCTCGCTTGCCCGCCATCGGGTTCGACTTCACCCCGGGACAGCTGTTCTGGCTGGCGGCCTTGCCGGGCCTGTCGGGCGCAACGCTCCGCATCTTCTACAGCTTCATGGTGCCGATCTTCGGTGGGCGGCTGTGGACGACGCTGTCGACCGCTTCGCTGCTGCTGCCCGCCATGGGCATCGGATATGCGGTGCAGAACCCCGACACGCCTTACCTGATTTTCCTCGTCCTGGCCCTTCTGTGCGGCTTTGGCGGCGGCAACTTCGCCTCGTCGATGGCCAATATCGGCTATTTCTTCCCGAAGGCCGAAAAGGGCAACGCACTGGCGCTGAACGCGGGGCTGGGGAACCTCGGCGTGTCGGTCATGCAGTTCCTCGTGCCCATCGTCATCACGGCGGGTGTCTTCGGGGCACTTGGCGGGCAACCGCAGACCATGTCCGACGGCGGTCAGCTGTGGATGCAGAACGCAGGCTTCGTCTGGGTGCCCTTCATCCTCGCAGCGACCATAGCGGCCTGGTTGGGCATGAACGACATCGCAGATGCACGCGCCAGCTTTGCCGACCAGGCAGTGATCTTCGGACGCAAGCAGAACTGGTTGATGTGCATCCTCTACACCGGCACCTTCGGCAGCTTCATCGGCTACTCGGCGGGTTTCCCTCTGCTGACGCGCCTGGCCTTTCCCGAAGTGAACGCACTCAACTACGTGTTCCTTGGGCCGCTCGTGGGGGCGCTGAGCCGCGCTGCCACCGGCTGGATCTCGGACAAGTTCGGGGGCGGTCGCGTGACCTTCTGGACTTTCGCCCTGATGATCGTCGCCACCTTCGGTGTGATCAGCTTCCTTGGATTGGGCTCCTTCGTCGGCTTCTTCGCCTGCTTCATGGCGCTCTTCTTCCTGACCGGTGTCGGCAACGCGTCGACCTTCCAGATGATCCCGGTGATCATGGGTCGCGAAATTCCGCGCCTGATGCCGCACTTGGGTGCTGAAGAGCGCAAGCGTCAGATCGCGATGGAGTCCGGCGCGATCGTGGCCTTCACCTCGGCCATCGCGGCTTACGGCGCCTTCTTCATCCCCAAGGCCTACGGGACATCAATCGCGATGACCGGGTCTGCCGTTGGGGCGCTGTGGGGTTTCCTGATCTTCTACGTGATCTGCGTCGTCATCACCTGGGTGGTCTACACGCGCCCCGGCGGCCTTCTCCACGACATCGAACATGGCCGCACGCCGCAGGGCACCGCAGCCCAGCCCGCTGAATGATTCAGTTGATTTCCCGGGCGGCGGAGCTCGCCGCCCGGACCCAGACACCCGAAAGGACAGCCAAATGAGCCATCTGCTCGACAAACTGAACTTCTTCCAGAGCAAGGAACTGGAGCAATTCTCCGACGGTTGGGGTCAGACCACCCGCGAGGATCGCAGCTGGGAAGACACCTACCGGAACCGCTGGCGGCACGACAAGATCGTCCGCTCGACGCACGGGGTGAACTGCACCGGGTCGTGTTCATGGAAGATCTACGTAAAATCCGGGATCGTCACCTGGGAAACCCAACAGACCGACTATCCGCGCACCCGTGCGGGCCTGCCCAACCACGAGCCGCGCGGCTGTGCGCGGGGAGCCTCCTACAGCTGGTATCTCTATTCCGCGAACCGGGTGAAGAACCCGTTGATCCGTGGTGCGCTGATGCGGGCGTGGCGGAAGATGCGCGAGACGATGACGCCGGTGGCCGCCTGGGCCGCGATCCAGGGCGATCCCGCCCTGCGCAATTCGATCAACAAAACGCGGGGCAAAGGCGGCTTCGTGCGGGCCACCTGGGACGAAGCGACCGAGATCATCGCCGCCGCCAACGCCTACACGGCCAAGACCTACGGGCCCGACCGCGTGTTCGGCTTCTCGCCGATCCCGGCCATGTCGATGGTCAGCTATGCCGCAGGCTCGCGCTATCTGTCGCTGCTGGGCGGCACCTGCATGTCCTTCTACGACTGGTACTGCGACCTGCCGCCAGCTTCCCCCCAGACCTGGGGCGAACAGACTGACGTTCCGGAATCGGCCGACTGGTACAATGCAGGTTTCCTGATGCTTTGGGGCTCGAACGTGCCCCAGACCCGGACACCCGACGCCCATTTCTACACCGAGGTCCGCTATCGCGGCACCAAGTCGGCCGTGGTCAGCCCCGACTATTCGGAAGCCGCCAAGTTCGGCGACATCTGGCTGAACCCGCAGGCGGGCACCGACGCGGCGCTGGCAATGGCGATGGGTCACGTGATCCTGCGCGAATTCCACCTCGACCGGCAGGCCGAGTATTTCGAGGACTACGCCCGCAAGTATACCGACATGCCGATGCTGGTTCGGCTGGATGAAAAGGACGGCCACCTTGTGCCGGGCCGGATGCTGCGCGCTGACGACTTCGACGGCAAGCTGGGCGAGGCCAACAACCCCGACTGGAAGACCGTCGCCTATGACGAGGCGTCGGGTCAGATCGTGGCTCCGAACGGGTCCATCGGGTTCCGCTGGGGCGAAGAGGGCAAGTGGAACCTCGAAGAGAAAGCGAAGGGCGCTGAAAGCAAGCTGCGCCTCAGCCAGATCATGGATGGCGATCACGATGAGGTCGTAGGCGTTAACTTCCCTTATTTCGGCGGTGCGGCCACGGGCGATTTCGTGAAATGCGATCACCCCGAAGTGTTGACCCGGAACATTCCGGCGCGCCGCGTGAAACTGGCCGACGGATCCGAAGCGCTGGTTGCCACCGTTTTCGACCTCTTCTGCGCCAACTACGGCCTCGACCGGGGTCTTGGCGGTGACTGGGTGTCCAAGGATTTCAACGACGACAGTCCCTACACCCCCGCCTGGGCCGAAAAGATCACCGGCGTTGAGAGGGAGAAAATCATCGCGGTCGCCCGCGAATTCGCAGGCAACGCCGAAAAGACCCATGGCAAGTCCATGGTCATCCTCGGGGCCGGTCTGAACCACTGGTACCACATGGACATGAACTACCGCGGCATCATCAACATGTTGGTGATGTGCGGCTGCATCGGGCAGGAAGGCGGCGGCTGGTCGCACTACGTGGGTCAGGAGAAGCTACGCCCGCAGACGGGCTGGCAACCTTTAGCCTTCGCACTCGACTGGAACCGACCGCCGCGGCATATGAACTCGACGTCTTGCTGGTACGCCCATACCGACCAGTGGCGCTACGAGACATTGCGCGCGGGCGAGATCCTGTCGCCGACCGCACCCGAGGGCGATTGGGACATCAGTCTGATAGACTATAACATCCGGGCCGAGCGCATGGGCTGGCTGCCGTCCGCCCCGCAGCTCAAGACCAATCCTCTGGAAGTCTCGAAAGCCGCAAAGAAGGCTGGGAAGGAGATCAAGGACTACGTCGCCGAACAGCTGAAATCCGGCGATCTGGAAATGTCGTGTCAGGATCCGGACGCCCCGGAAAACTGGCCGCGCAACCTGTTTGTCTGGCGCTCGAACCTGCTGGGGTCGTCCGGCAAGGGACACGAGTACTTCCTCAAGCACCTCTTGGGCACCGACCACGGGGTGATGGGCAAGGACCTTGGCGAGGAAGGCGGCGTGATGCCGAAGGAGGCCGTCTGGCATGACGAAGCGCCGAAGGGCAAGCTCGACCTGCTGGTCTGCATCGACTTCCGCATGTCCACGACGGCGGTGTATTCCGACATCGTCCTGCCGACGGCCAGCTGGTACGAAAAAGACGACCTCAACACCTCGGACATGCACCCCTTCATCCACCCGCTGCAGGCGGCGGTCGACCCGGCCTACGAAAGCAAGTCGGACTGGGAGATCTTCAAGTCGATCGCCCGGAAGTTCAGCGAAGTGGCGCCCGAGGTGCTCGGCGTGGAGACCGACATCGTCCAGCTGCCGCTTCTCCATGACACCGCCGCCGAACTGGCACAGGCCCATGTGAAGGACTGGAAGAAGGGCGAATGCGACCTGATCCCCGGCAAGACTGCGCCGAACTACATCGCGGTCGAGCGGGATTATCCCAACCTCTACAAGAAGTTCACCTCGGTCGGGCCGCTGCTGGAGAAGCTCGGCAACGGTGGCAAGGGGATCAACTGGGACACCAAGACCGAGGTCAAGCATCTGCGCGATCTGAACGGCATCGTTCAAGATGAGGGCGTGTCCAAAGGCCAGCCGAAACTCGAAACCGCCATCGACGCGGCCGAGATGATCCTGATGCTCGCCCCGGAAACCAACGGCGAAGTGGCCGTGAAGGCCTGGGAAGAACTTGAGAAGCCCACGGGGCAGCACCATACCCACCTCGCGGAGGGCGCACATCACACCAAGATCCGCTTCCGCGACATCGCCGCGCAACCGCGCAAGATCATCTCGTCGCCCACCTGGTCGGGGATCGAAAGCGAAGATGTCTGCTACAACGCGGGCTACACCAACGTCCACGAACTGATCCCGTGGCGCACCCTGACGGGCCGCCAGCAGCTCTACCAGGATCACGAATGGATGCGCGCCTTCGGCGAAGGGTTCGTCAGCTATCGTCCGCCGGTGGACCTCAAGACGATCACTGCAGCCGTCAACAACGACGCGGCTGAGGGCAGCCCGCACGTGGTGCTGAACTTCATCACGCCCCACCAGAAATGGGGCATCCACAGCACCTACACCGACAACCTGCTGATGCTGACGCTGAACAGGGGCGGCCCGGTGGTCTGGATGTCCGAGGTGGACGCGAAGAAAGCCGGGCTGGTCGATAACGACTGGGTCGAGGCCTACAACACCAACGGCGCGCTGACCGCGCGGGTGGTGGTGTCCCAGCGCATCAAGCAGGGGACGCTGTTCATGTATCACGCGCAGGAAAAGATCGTGAACACGCCCGGCTCGGAAAAGACGGGCAATCGCGGCGGCATCCACAACTCGGTGACCCGCGCCACACTGAAACCCACGCACATGATCGGCGGCTATGCGCAGCTGTCCTACGGCTTCAACTACTACGGCACCGTGGGCAGCAACCGCGACGAGTTCGTGATCGTGCGGAAAATGAAGAAGATCGACTGGCTCGACAAACCCGCAAGCCGGTCCGCAACCCAGAACGTGGAGGCAGCGGAATGAGAGTTCGTGCGCAAATCGGCAAGGTCCTGAACCTCGACAAATGCATCGGGTGTCACACCTGCTCGGTCACCTGCAAGAACGTGTGGACGACGCGCGAAGGTGTCGAATACGCGTGGTTCAACAACGTCGAGACCAAGCCCGGCACCGGCTATCCGACGGACTGGGAGAACCAGAAGCGCTGGAACGGCGGCTGGGTGCGCTCGGCCTCGGGCAAGCTGCATCCCAAGCAGGGGTCGAAATGGCGGATCCTGGCGAACATCTTCGCCAACCCGGCCATGCCCGAGATCGACGACTACTACGAGCCGTTCGATTTCGACTACGACCACCTGAAATCGGCGCCCGACATGACCGCGTTCCCGACCGCGCGCCCCCGCTCGAAGATCACCGGCGAGCGGATGGAGAAGATCGAGAAGGGTCCGAACTGGGAGGAAATCCTCGGCGGCGAATTCTCGAAGCGGTCTCAGGACTACAACTTCGATCAGGTGCAGAAGGACATTTATGGAGAGTATGAAAACACCTTCATGATGTATCTGCCGCGCCTGTGCGAGCACTGCCTTAACCCCACCTGTTCCGCCTCCTGTCCCTCGGGCGCGATCTACAAGCGCGAGGAGGACGGCATCGTTCTGATCGACCAGGAGAAGTGCCGCGGCTGGCGGATGTGCGTCTCGGGCTGCCCCTACAAGAAGGTCTATTACAACTGGGACACCGGCAAATCCGAGAAATGCACCTTCTGCTATCCGCGGATCGAAAGCGGCCAGCCGACGGTCTGCTCGGAAACCTGCGTCGGGCGCATTCGCTATCTGGGCGTGATCCTTTATGACGCAGACAAGATCGAAGCTGCGGCCAGCGCCGAGCGCGAGACCGATCTCTACGGCGCGCAGCTCGACGTCTTCCTCGACCCGAACGACCCCGAGGTGATCGCCGCGGCGCGCCGTGACGGCGTGCCCGAAGACTGGATCGAGGCGGCGAAGGTCAGCCCGGTCTGGAAGATGGCGATGGATTGGAAGGTCGCCTTCCCGCTGCACCCGGAATACCGGACGCTGCCGATGGTGTGGTACATCCCGCCGCTCAGCCCGATCCAGAACGCCGCTCAGGCGGGCCAGATCGCGATGAGCGACCAGATGCCCGACGTCCGCTCCCTGCGCATCCCCGTCAAATACCTCGCCAACATGCTGACGGCGGGCGACGAGGAGCCCATCGTTCACGCCCTCGAACGCATGTCGGCGATGCGGCTCTACATGCGGGCCCTCAGCGTTGACGGCGTGCGCGACGAGGCGATTGCCGCCCGGGTCGGCATGTCCGGTCGGGTGATCGAGGACATGTACAAGATCATGGCCATCGCCGATTACGAGGATCGTTTCGCGATCCCCACGGCGCACCGCGAACAGAACGAGCATGGCGCTGACATCCGCGGCGGCTGCGGCTTCACCGACGGCAACGGCTGTTCCACCGGCGAGGCGGGCAAGACGACGCTCTTCGGCGGCAAGAAAAAGAAATTCGCCCTTCCGCAGGAGACCTTCTGATGCTGGACCGTTCCCTGAAAGCCCTGTCGCTGATCCTGAGCTATCCCTCGCGGGAACTTCAGGAGGCGATGCCCGAGATCGGGACAATTCTTGGTTCCGATCCTCGCATCGCCACCGATACACGCGCTGCGCTGCGCTCGTTGACCGATGGCTTCGCAGACGCCGACCTCTACGATCTGCAGGAGAGTTATGTGATGCTCTTCGACCGCTCGCGGACGCTGTCGCTCAATCTCTTCGAGCACGTTCATGGCGAAAGCCGGGACCGCGGCGGTGCAATGGTCAGTCTGATCGAGACCTACCGGGCAGGCGGGTTCGAGCCCGCCACAACGGAACTGCCGGATCACCTGCCGGTGCTGCTGGAATTCCTGTCGACGCGTCCCTTCGCAGAAGTGCAGGAAACCTTGGCGGACGCGGCGCATATCCTCGATGCTCTCGCGGCCCGGCTCGTCCGGCGCGACAGCGGATATGCCGCCGCGTTCGCCGCTCTTTTGCAGCTGTCAGGTGACAAGGCCGACGCCGAAGCGGTGGCCGACATGCTGGCCCAGCCCGATGATGATCCGACCGACCTCGCGGCGCTCGACGCTGTCTGGGAGGAAACGGAAGTCACCTTCGGCCCAGATCCGAACGCCGGTTGTCCGCAGGTCCGCGACATGCTCGCGGCGATGGACAAACCGACCCCGCAACAATTGAACAGGAGTGCATGACATGTTCGGCGACTTCGACATCAACTTCGTCATCTTCGGGGTCATGCCCTATGTCGCGCTGACGATCTTCCTGGTGGGATCGATCGTGCGCTACGAGCGGGACCCCTTCACCTGGAAGAGTTCCTCGAGCCAGCTCCTGCGTCGCAAGCAGCTGATCTGGGGTTCGATCCTGTTCCACGTTGGCATCCTGACCGTGTTCTTCGGGCACCTTATCGGCCTCTTCACGCCGATCTGGGTGCTGGATGCCATCGGCATTCCCTATGCGCTGAAGCAATGGATGGCGGTGCTGATCGGTGGCCCGGCTGGCATCGCCGCCCTGATCGGATCGACCATGTTGATCCATCGCCGCCTGGTCGATCCGCGCATCCGCGTGACATCGACTTTCCCCGACATCCTGATCATGGTCCTGATCTGGCTTCAGCTTGCCATCGGCCTGCTGACGATCACCCAGACACTGCAACACATGGACGGGTCGGAAATGGTCCGCTTCATGACCTGGTCGCAGAGCGTGGTCAGCTGGAACATCAACGCCTGGGTCACCGTCGTCGACGTGCACTGGCTCTACAAGCTGCACATCTTCCTCGGGCTGATCATCACGGCGCTGTTTCCGTTCACGCGGCTCGTCCACATCTGGTCCGGTTTCGCCGCGCCGTTCCGCTACCTGCTGACGCGGCCCGGCTACCAGATCGTGCGGTCGCGCCGGCACCGTCCTCTGGAAGAACGCCGCCGCGCCTATGACAAGGTGCAAGCCAAGCGCGGTCCTACCGCCACGACGCCCGCGGAGTGAGCCAGATGAACGTGGCCCTGTTTCCCGATGTCGTCGTGAACGGCGAAACCATCCCCTCGGCGGCAATCGCCGCCGAGGCCCAGAACCACAGCGCCCCCAAGGACAAGCCGGGGATCGCCTGGCGCAAGGCGGCGCAGGCGCTGGCGATCCGTGCACTGCTCTTGCAGGAGGCGAAGCGGCGCGGGTTGACGCCCGACCCGCTCGAGTTGGCGCCGGGGCGGTTCGAGACGGACGACGAAGCCCTGATCCGCGCCCTGCTGGACGAGGCGCTGGTGATCGCGCCCGTCAGCGAAGGGGCCGTGCGCGCGGAATGGGAGAAAGACCCCGCCCGATATCGTTCGGCACCGCTCTGGGATGTCTCGCACATCCTGTGCGCCTGCGATCCGCGCGACGAAGCCGAGTGCGCCGCGGCCAAGGCACGGGCCGTTGTCCTGCTGACGCGACTCGACGGCGATGCCAAGGGATTTGCCGCGGCCGCGCGCGATAGCGATTGCGGTTCGAAAGCCTCTGGCGGCCATCTGGGTCAGCTTGGCCCCGGCGACACCGTGCCGGAGTTCGAGGCAGCCCTGCGCTCCCTGAACGAAGGGGCGGTGACCCCGGCGCCCGTGTTGTCGCGGCACGGCTGGCACATCATCCGACTGAATGCCACGGCGCCGGGGCAGGTGCTGCCCTACGACACCGTTCGCCCGAAGATCGCGCAGGCTTTGGAAAAGGCTGCCTGGGCGCACGCCTCGCGCGCCTTCGTGGAGAGCCTCGGTCAAGAGGCGCAGATCTCTGGCGCAAGCCTGACGCCGATCTGAACCACGCGAAAGGACGTGTGATGAAACCGTCAGAGACAGTGACGCGCGGAAGTGGCGACAAACCGACGAGTCCGAGCCTGCTCGCAAATCCTCTGGACTTCATCAGCGAAGACCACCTGCGTGAACGTCAGATTTGCGCAGTTATCGACGCGCTGGCAACGGCGGACGCTTTCAATCGCCAAAAAGCGACAACGGTGCTGCGCTTTGTGAACGAGGAACTGAACGTCCACCTGCGCGACGAGGCTGAGGACCTGTTCCCGCTTCTTGCCCGGCGCTGCACAGAAGAAGATGCGATTGAGGGTGCGATCGACCGGATCAGGGCCGATCAGGATGAGGCGATGCGTCTGCTGCCCGAAGTGCGTGCGATGCTCGCCGGTTGCCTTGATAAAGGGGCCGATCTGTCCGCAAAGGAGCGCGGGGTGTTGTCCAGGTTTGCGGGGCACGTGCGGCGCCACCTCGTTGCCGAAAACGCGATCCTCTTGCCGATTGCCCGCGCCCGGCTGACTCGGGCCGATCTGCGGATCCTGTCGAAACACATGCGATCCAGACGCGGGCTGCCAGATTTCCCGGAGACGACCGATGCTGAATGACCTTCTGGAGCGTAACGTGGCGTGGTCGAAACAACGCCACGACGAGGAGCCTGACTATTTCACCCGCCTTGCCGCCCTTCAGGCGCCCGAGTTCTTCTGGATCGGCTGTTCGGACAGCCGGGTACCGGCCAACGTGGTGGCGGGGCTCGATCCGGGCGAGGTGTTCGTCCATCGCAACGTTGCCAACATCGTTCATTCCTCGGACATGAACTTGCTCTCGGCGCTGGAATTCGCGGTCGATGCGTTGCATGTGCGCGAGATCATCGTTTGCGGCCACTATGGCTGCGGGGGGGTCAAGGCCGCGACCGAGGATCTGCCACACGGTCTGGCCGATCACTGGCTCGAGCCGATCCGGCGCCTGGCCCGCGCATATGCGGTCGATCTGGGGCGCGAAACCGACCTCGAAGCACAACGCGACCGGCTGGCCGAACTCAATGTGGTCGAGGGCGTGCGGCGCGTCTGCGAGACGCCGATCCTTCAGAGGGCATGGCGCCGTGGAGCCGATGTCCGCGTGCACGGCCTGATTTACGGGCTCAAGGACGGGCGCCTGCGCGACCTCGATTGCAGCATCGGGCCCGGGCATTTCCAGCCTACCAATTCCGCCGAGGAGGCAGCACAATGACCATCCATCAAGCCATCGCGTCACCGGGCTGCGGCTGTGACAGTCAGGACATGCTTCACTCGCTGATCAGCATCGACGAGGCACTGGCCCGGATTGCAGGGCATATAGCACCGGTCGGCCGGACCGAGGCCCTGTCGCTCGACCACGCCTTTGGCCGCATTCTCGCTCAGCCGGTCCGGTCCCGAGCCATGGCACCGGCTTTCGATAATGCGGCGATGGATGGCTATGCGATCGCGACATCGGCCCTCACTGGCGCCGGACCCTGGGTGCTGCCAGTCGTTGCGCGCGTGCCTGCCGGGCAGGCGGTGACGACACCGGTCGCAGGGGCCGTGGCGGCCCGAATCTTTACTGGCGCGCCAGTCCCGTTGGGCGCGGACTCGGTCGTCATGCAGGAGGACGTCCTGCGTGACGGGGACGCTATTCATCTGTCGCACAGACCTGAACCGGGTTTGAACGTCCGCCGCGCAGGTAGTGACATAGCCAAGGGTGCGACCGTTCTGGACAAGGGCCGCAGGCTCGGACCAAGGGAGATCGCCGCCTGTGCCGCCGCCGGTGCAGGCATCCTGCGTGTTCGGCGCAGGCTGCGCGTGGCACTGCTTGTCACCGGCGACGAGGTACGCCGCGCCGGGGGCGCGCGCGAGGAAGCCCAGATCTGGGACGTGAACACACCGATGCTGACGGCAGGCCTTGCAGCTGCGGATGTGGACGTCGTTGCCTCGGCTCATGGTGCCGACAACCTTGCCGGTCTTGTCCGTGAATTGGGCGACATGGCGGCGCAAGCCGATCTTGTCATCACCACGGGCGGTATCTCGGTGGGCGAAGAAGATCATGTGAAGCCGGCCGTCATGGCATTGGGCGGCGAAACCCTGTTCAGCGGCGTCGCGATCAAACCGGGCAAGCCGGTGTCGGTCGGGCGCATCGGCAAGGCGCACTGGCTTGGATTGCCCGGCAACCCGGTATCGGCCTTCGTCACATGGCAGGTCTTCGGACTGGCGCTGATCCGTGCCCTGAGCGGCGCGGGACCCGCCCCGACCCGACGGCATGTCGTGACCGCAGGCCCAATCCGCCGCAAGCCCGGGCGCTGCGAACTCCGACCCGCCACGCTGGCCGGTTTCGATGGCCATGGTCGCGAGATCGTCTCCTTCGAGGATGCCACACATTCGGCCCGTGTCGGGCTGCTCTCTCCAGCGGACGGGCTGATGTTTCTGCCCGCCGACGTCGAATCCCTGCCAGCCGGTGCGCTGGTCGAATTTCAACCTTTTTGCCAATCCTGAAGGAGTCCCGGACATGAAACTTGCTTACACGATGGCGCCAGGACGCGGCGATACGGATCTGGTGCTTGAACGGCTGGCAGCGAACCTCGCAGCCCGGGGCCTCAGATGCTGCGGAACCGTCCAGATCAACAGCGAGCGCGCCGATGCCGGCCCCTGCGACATGGATGTGCGGGTGCTGCCCGATGGTCCCGTTCTGCGCATCAGCCAGGACCTTGGCCCGCAGGCGCGGGGGTGCCGCCTCGACCCGGCCGCGCTGGAAACGGCGGTCGGGCTGGTCAAGGTGAGCCTTTCATCCGGCGCGGACCTGCTGATCGTCAACAAGTTCGGAAAGCACGAGGCGGAGGGGCGGGGGTTCCGCGACGTGATCGCTGAGGCGGTTGCGATGGAGATCCCCGTTCTGGTCGGACTCAATGCGCTCAACCGACCTGCCTTCGAGAACTTCGCGGAGAGGCTGGCAATCCAGCTGCAGCCCGAACCCGCAGCGCTGATGGCGTGGGTGAACGAGGTGACAGCGTCGGCGGACGAACTGGTCTGATTTCGGCCAATGGTTCGGATCTGTTTTCTTTGTCTGCGGGAATTGCTTGCACGGCGGTCGCTGCAAAAGGGATTGTCCTGCCCAGTTTCCGAGATGGGCCGAGCACATGCCGTGCTATTTGTGGCGAACGTGTGAGACCACGTCCACGTTGGCTGACGGGATCTTGCTGATCCTGAAGAAGCTATCGCGCCAGCGGCTCACCCGTTTCGCTGCCAGTCGTGATAGTATCGGGAGACCGCCAAAAACATCGTGAGATTAAATAATAACAATAGGTTAGAGGGTAGAGAACGTTGGATTCCAGGCCCATCCCCTCCGCCACTTGCCCTCGCGAAAGCGTTCTCCCGATCCGGCTGCGGCCGGATTTTTCAGTTGTTTTCGAGGGTTATGCGGGAGGGGCTGAGCACCGGCCCAGTAGCCAGGAGGCCCGGAAGTGGTCTCTCCGGGCCGATATTCTCCTGACCTCATGACTGCGCCGATTGGTGAATTTCTTGCAGGCAACTGAAATCATGATATTTTCCGGCATCCCATGCTGAGCACTTCGACAGGGGTCGCGTCCGTTCAAATGGAACAGAAATCGAAACTGCGTTGATGGCGCGGCGATCGCTACTGTCATGGGCTGTCGCTGTTTGCGTCCATGCGTTCAACGTCCAAATCCCCGACTTGGCCCTCGGCACGGATCTCCGTTCCCCTGATCGCGCTCTTATCTTCGTGTCCACGAAACCGGCGGCAAGCCACGGAACCGTATGACTTGGGCATCGGCAGTTATTCACGCCTGCTGATCCAAGTTAGCGGCATAGCCCAAGACTTATGCTACTTGCTTCTCATTCGCCTTGACGGGTCCGGTGGGATGGCGCTTGGCAGGAACGTTTCCAAAGGCACCCCCTTCAGACATCAACCCAATTGCCGGATGTTGACTGAGTGGCCCGTTCGACTGCCGCCACCATGTGCCGTGCCTGCAAATATGGGCCAAACTGACCCGGGAGCTGCTCTCAGGTTTCGTCGGCACCCGAACTCTGGAGGATTGACAATGAAGTGGGACCAGATCGAGCGGAAGTGGGAAGAGATGACCCGCCGTGTTCAGCCGCTTTGTTCACTGCCATCGACTGGCCAAGACAAGCCGTCAAAGGTTGGACAGGATGGCTCGTCGGCGAAAGGTCCGGTGGCTTCCACCGACCTCTTTGCCAACGCATTGGTTGCCAAGACCTACGAGTGAACCCGCGCGAAACCACTTTTCGCGTTGATCCTCGAGCGTGGTTGCCACCTGACATCTTCGGGCCGCGCTGGACTTTTGGTCAGGTGACCTCTCCTTGGCTGGACGCTTCGCCGATCCGGGAAGAGATTTTTGGCCCCGAGCGGTTGGCGCATCACGCGGAGAGCCTTGCCCGGGTCCAGAGCATTGCCGAGCGGCCACGGCGGGTTCTGAACCTGACAGTCAGGCTGAAGCAGAATGCGGCGGTTCTGCTCGCGGCCTACCGCTACAACGGTACTGCGCTTCTTGATGGTCAAGCGGTGCCGCTGGCGGCCCAGTGGCTGCTGGACAACTATCACCTCGTCGAACAGCAACTGACGCAGATCGCGTCGGATCTGCCGCCGGGATATTATCGGCAATTGCCCAAGGTCGCCTCGGGACCGTTTGCCGGATATCCGAACGTGAGCGGACGCTTGGTAAAAGCCTACGACTCTCCCCGAACGATAGCTAGTAGTCGACGAAACTCAGAGTCATCAGTATCGCTCTTCCAGAAGTTGATGAAACGCGCCACTACCTGCAAATTACCAGCTTCATAATGACCAGAGCTGTCAATTCGATCCAAAGAGGGTCTCAATTGAGGGTCTGGCCCATCATACTGCAATACTACACCAGAAATGGCACACCTATCACCTGTCTCTTCAAGCAACTCTTTCAGGTGTTTGATCAAGTCCTCTTTTGAGAGTCGGAGGTCTTTTTTCTTGATGGTGCGTTCAACCTTCTGACCGTACGATTGCTTGGCTGTTTGATTGGCTTGCTCCGCCATTTTCCAGATCTCAATGTCTCTGGAGCCCAAGTAATGACCCGTGTTTTGACGTTCCAGCTTACTCAGCCACCAGAGAGCGTCGAGTGTCCAGAGGTCTACCTTTAGGTCCTTTGCAAGCTGAAGGAGCACAGAGTTGATAGCTTCATACTTTTCACCATCCGAAGCGCCAGAGGTGAATGTCGGCCAGACACCTCGATCCCGCATTTCGGGTTCGCTGGTGCCGTTCCAAACGCCATAGCGATCAGGGCATGCCAAAAGCAGTATGGGTGTGATAGTGGCCGCACCGGCTCCGCGCACCATGGAAACACTGGTGTCATATCTCTCCGAGATTGGTTTGGACTCGTCAACCAGGAGGGTTATTGCCTCCTTTAAGGTATCCATATCTTCCGTGGCTTGGCGCCCCAGACGCTCCAAACCTGTCCAGTGGCAATTGTGCTTGAAGCTGAGAAAATCCAGGTAATCTTGCTGGGTCAATCTTTGGGGGTCTCTGAATATCGGGCCAAAACGAGTTAAAGCAACGGACGCGTTCGTAGACTCGGGACTATGTCGGGTGGCGTAGTTATGATTCACGTTGTGCAGGAGGGCTTTGGCGATGCCTGCACCGC
>NZ_UETC01000007.1 GCF_900116765.1 Jannaschia seohaensis
TCAGGGCGCGGCAGAGGGACGGTCTTCGGCATCGGCCTTCCTCGCGACTGGATTCTGCAATCCAACCAACCCTCACCCAATCCCCATTAAAACCAGGTGAACAAACACAGGATTCCGAGACGACGCGGCATCGGGATGGAGAGAGTTTTAAGGAGACCGCGGGCCGCGAGCTTGGGTCGGCGCAGCGCCGCGACCTAGAAGAGAATAGAGGCGAGTGGATCATCGTCTTCCACATCCCCGGTCGCATCGGCTTCCGGATCCGCGTCTGACGCGGGGAGGCCGAGGGCTGCGCGATGGACCTCGCGCTCCCGCTCGATGGTGTAGTGGCCATATGCCCGAGCGATCTGGTCCGGATCGGCCTCGCCGTCCTCCATTGCTCGTCCCGAGCCCTCCAGGGTTCCCCCTATGCGTTCCAGCATTTCGAGCGTCAGGCTGTTGGAGGCGATGCGCGCTTCGGCGGCGCGGGCATTAGAAACAAGGTCTTGCAGCGTCGCGGCACAGGCGGCTTGGGCGGCGCGGAGCGCCTCGACCTCGGCACTGAGCCGGACGATATCCGAGCCCGCACTGTCGATATGGTCGCAGACCTGCGTCAGCAGGTTCCCCAACTCGTCTCGCCGGGCGCTGGAGAACACCGTCTCCAAGCCGCCGAAAACGATCTTCAACTCCTCGATGGCGTCGCCGTAGGATTTGGCACACTCCCCGATGGCCTTGGTAACCGAGCGCATTTCGGGCGATTTCCGCTCCGCCCGCTGTTCCGACAGGTCGGCGTTGAGCGAGGACAGGCGGACGGCCAGCCGCATCCGGTTCAGGCGCTCGAACGCGCCGGAAATCTCGGCGAACACCGCCTGGCAGGTCTCCAGATCGGCGAGCGCCCCATCCGATTCGCGTTTGATTTCTTCGACCGAGCGGCGGGCGTCGTCCAGCCGTGCCCGTCGGGCCCGCATCCGAGCGAGGCGGGTATCGGCGCGCAGCGCCTCCTGGAAGGCGAGGATCGTGCGGTCGCAGGCCGCGGCCACCTGGCCCAGGGCGGCCCGCGTGTCCGTCTGCACGCGGTCGAGTTCGCCGCGCATGTCCTGAATCTGTGCGTGCGCCAGCCGCGACAGGGCTGCGCGCGTGGCGCCGGAGACCGTCTCTTCGTTACGCATCGCTAAGATGCGGGCGACGTGATCGCAGCGTTGGCAGAACGCGTCCGGATGCTGCATGCAGGCGACGATTCGCGGCATGAACTCCGCCACGGACGCGGAGAGCGCCTTGGCCATCGCCGAAAGGTCGCGCGAGGCGCCTGCCGCCGCCGATCCGCGCGCCGCGACGTCGGCTTGGCCCGCTTCGCCGGTCAGATGCGCGTGGGCCAGATCATGCGCCTGACGCAACGAGCGCACGGAGGTGACGCGGACCCGATGGACCTGTGCGACCACGTCCACGATCGTCGCGCTTTCGCTCAGCAGGCGGTCTGAGAGCTGTCGCAGATCGGCGACCAGCCCCTCGACCGAAACCTCGCCGCGGGCGTTCGCCGCGGTGATCAGCATGAAGGAGGAAAGCGCGTTCAACTCCCTGCCATTGTTGTTGAAACGCTGGCAGAGCGCTTCGAGTTGACGAAGGCGCCGATCCGTCTCAGGGGCGCTGATCGCGCCGATTGCGGCGCCGATCGTGTCGCGTAGGGCGGCGATGGTGGCGATAGCCTGGTCCGCGTCGTCCCGGACTGCGCGCCCCTGCACACCGTCCTGCGTTTCGTCCAGCGTTCCGATCCCTTCCTCGAAATCCCGCGCCAGTTTCCGGACCTGGGCCAGGCAATCGACGACTGGTTCGTAGATCGCTGTGACTTTGCGGCCGACGGCCTCGATATCCAGGCCCCGCGTCGTCCCCTCGCTTTCCGCCATGTTACGTCTCCGGGCCGGCCATGCGTTCAGCCCGCGATAGACGGAAAGTCTTAGGCTTTCCTTAAGTCCGCATCCGCGTGTCGGAAGCGCTTTGTTAAGCTTTACCCGCTAGCCCAGCCCCGAGTGCCGCAGCCAGAGCCGCAGATAGGGGATGACATGGGCTATACGATCTTGACCGTCGACGATGCCAAGGCCGTCCGGTCGATGGTGACTTTCGCGCTTGAGCCGCATGGCTACACGGTGATCGAGGCCGAGAACGGGCGCGAGGGGCTTGAGAAACTGTCCCAAGCCAAGGTCGACCTGATCATCACCGATTTGAACATGCCCGTTATGGATGGGTTCGACTTCATCCGCTCAGTTCGTGCGGATCCGGCTCAGACAGGCGTTCCGATCATCATGCTCACCACCGAATCCGCGCCCGAGAAGAAGGCCATCGGCAAGGAGGCCGGGGCGACCGGCTGGTTGAACAAGCCCTTCGACGAGGGGCAACTGATCGCGATCGCAAAGAAGCTCGCCGGCTAGGGAAGCGCGCGCGTCCGGATCGGATCGGGGCGATTAGGCCACAGAAGACGCGCGTCGGTCGCGCCGGGGCAGGCGCCGTGCGAAACCTCGGCTCGGTGCGGGCAGACCATCAGCGAAAGGTGCTCGGCGCGGCGCCGAAGCAGCGCCGCATCGCCCGGGCGAAGGCGCTGGCGTCGGCATAGCCCGCGCGCGCGGCTGCCTCGGTGACGCCCTCTCCCGCTTCCATGGCGCGCCGCCCGGCCTCCAGGCGGAGGCGGCCGTAGACGGCGCGCGGGGTCTCCCCCAGGGACCGGGCAAATCGGCGGGCGAGGCCCCGAGGCGAGGCCCCCGTCCGTCGGGCGATCTCTGCGACAGGCAGAGGGGCCTCCACATGCGCCTCCATCACCGCGAGCGCCCGCGCGACCAGCCGGTCCGACGGCCCGCTCTCCGGACCTGCGAGGAACAGCGCGGCGATGTCTTGCGCCAGCGCGCCTCCATGGCGCCGGCGGATCAGGTGCAGCACCAGTTCGAAGGCCGCCGTGGCGCCCCCGGCGGTGAGTCGCGGCCCATCCTCGATCCAGCGCGCAGGCAGGACCGTCAGGTCTGGAAAGCGCGCCTCGAACGGGCGCTGCAACTCGGCGTGGATCGTTGCGCGGCGCCCGGTCAACAGCCCGGCCTGCGCCATCAGCCAGGCCCCCGCATCCAGCCCCGCGACGGTCCCATAGCGGAACGCGGCCCGCCGCAGGTCCGCCCCATGCCGTGTGAACGCCTCATGCCCGTAGCCCGGCATCAGCATCAGCAGATCGCCCCCCGGCGCCGCCCCGAGCCGGCCCTCCGCCGCCACCGGCAGCCCGGAAGAGGACAGGACCGACCCGCCCTCCGGCGTCAGCAGGTGCCAGCGATAGAGCGCCCGCCCGGACAGGTCGTTGGCCGCGCGCAAGGGCTCCAGCGCGTTGGCCAGGCAATGGTTCGAGAAGCGGGGGTAGAGGCAGATCCCCACAATTTCTGTCTTGTTCGGCATGATTTTGACTATTTCGGCACGGCGCATCCGGGACAACCCCTCGTAGACCGGAGACAAGGAGGGACGGACCATGCCACTCGAAATGAACCGCGAGGTCTTCGTGACCTGCGCCGTGACCGGCTCCGGTGCCACGCAGGACCGCAGCCCCCACGTGCCCCGCTCCCCCAAGGAGATCGCCGAGAGCGCCATCGCCGCCGCCCGGGCGGGGGCCGCCATCGTCCATTGCCATGTCCGCGACCCGGAAACGGGCGCGCCGTCGCGCCGCCTCGACCTCTACCGCGAAGTGACGGAGCGGATCCGGGACGCCGAGATCGACATGGTGCTGAACCTCACCGCCGGCATGGGCGGCGATCTGGTGCTGGGCGGCACGGAGACGCCGTTGCCGCCCGGCGCCGGCACCGACCTGATCGGCACGGAGGACCGGGTCGCGCATCTCGCCGAGTGCCTCCCGGAGATCGCGACGCTCGATTGCGGCACGATGAACTTCGCGGAAGCCGACTACGTCATGACCAACACGCCCGGCATGCTGCGCACCATGGGCGCGGCGATGACCGAGATGGGCGTGCGACCCGAAATCGAGGCCTTCGATACCGGTCATCTCTGGTTCGCAAAGCAGCTGGTGGCGGAGGGCGTGCTGGACGCGCCCGCGCTGGTGCAACTCTGCATGGGGGTGCCCTGGGGCGCGCCCGACGATCTGAACACGTTCCTGGCGATGCGGAACGCCGTGCCCGAGGATTGGACCTGGTCGGCCTTCTCGCTGGGTCGCCACCAGATGCCCTATGTGACCGCCGCCGTGCTGGCCGGGGGCAATGTGCGCGTCGGACTGGAGGACAACCTGATGCTGGGCCGCGGGCAACTCGCGACGAACGCGCAGCTGGTGGAGCGGGCGGTCACGCTGATCGAAGGAATGGGTGCGACCGTGATCGGGCCGGAGGCGGTGCGCGCGAAGCTGGGCCTGACCAAGCGCGCCCCGGCGTGAGCGGAGCATGACGTGACGGCCTATGTGATCGGACAGATCGAAATTCACGACTGCGACGGGTATCAGGTGTATCTGGACGGTTTTCTGGAGACCTTCACGCCTTTCGGCGGCACGGTCCTGGCGACGAGCTTTCAGGAAATGACCGTGCTGGAGGGGAGCTGGGCGACCTCTCGCAGCGTCTTGCTGCGGTTTCCCGCGCGGGCGGCGGCGCAGGCCTGGTTCGACAGCGCCGCCTATCAGGACCTCGCGCGGATCCGCCGCGCGACGGCGGTGGCGAATCTCGTGCTCCTGGACGGCGATCCAGACGGGCGCGCATGGACGGAGAGGGCGTGAGATGAAGGCAGCGATCATTGGCGGCGGCGTGATCGGCGGCGGCTGGGCCGCGCGGTTCCTGCTGAACGGGCATGACGTGGCGGTCTACGACCCCGCGCCGGATGCGGCCCGCCGCATCGAGGCGGTGCTCGCGGGCGCGCGCCGGGCGTTTCCGATGCTCTACGACGTGGCGCTGCCGCCCGAGGGGCGGCTCAGCTTCCACGACCGGCTGGAGGACGCCGTCCAAGGCGCAGCCTGGGTGCAGGAGAGCGTGCCCGAGCAGCTCGACCTCAAGCACCGCGTGATCGCCCAGGTCCAGGAGGCCTCCGCCGCGCCGCTCGGCTCCTCCACCTCGGGCTTCACGCCCAGCGAGCTGTCGCAGAGCGCCGCAGACCCCGCGCGCATCGTCGTCACTCATCCCTTCAACCCCGTCTACCTGCTGCCCCTGGTGGAGCTGGTCGGTCATCCGGGCACCGATGCGGCTCTGCTGGATGGGGCCGAGACGATGCTCCGCGGCCTCGGCATGTATCCCCTGCGCATCCGCGCCGAGATCCCCGCCCATATCGCCGACCGTCTGCTGGAGGCGGTCTGGCGCGAGGCGCTATGGCTGGTGCGCGACGGACAGGCGACCACGGCGGAGATCGACGAGGCGATCCGCATGGGCTTTGGCCTCCGCTGGGCCCAGATGGGCCTGTTCGAGACCTACAGAATCGCGGGCGGCGAGGCGGGGATGGCGCATTTCATCGCACAGTTCGGCCCCGCCCTGGCCTGGCCTTGGACCCGCCTGACCGACGTGCCGGAGCTGACCGACGACCTGATCGCCACCATCGCCGGGCAGTCGGACGCGCAATCCGGCCAGCTGTCGATCCGCGAGCTGGAGCGGGTTCGCGACGACAACCTCGTCGGCATCCTGCGGGGCCTCAAGGCGCGCGGCCAGGCCGCGGGCGCGGTGATCGGCGCCCATGAGGCGGCGCTGGCGCCGCCGCTTCCGTCCGGGCCCGTGATGCGGAGCCAGGACCGGATCGTGCCGATCGACTGGACCGACTATAACGGCCACATGAACGAGGGCCGCTATGGGCAAGTCTTCTCCGACGCGTCCGAATGGGTGCTGGCCGCGATCGGCACGCCGCCCGCTGCGGTCGCGGAGACCGGGCTGACTTGGTTCACGGTCTCCTCTTCGGTCGAATACCGGCATGAGACCATGGCCGGGGAGCGGTTCGTGGTCGACACGCGCGTCGTTGAGGGCGGAGGCAAGAAGCTGCGGCTCGCCCATGAGATGCGACGCGCGGAGGACGGGACGCTGCTCGCCGAAGGGCAGCAGCTGCTCCTCCATGTCGACCTGTCCACCCGCCGCTCTTCGCCGCCGCCCGCAGAGGTGGCCGCGGCGATTGAGGCGCTTTGTCAGATCGGCGCCCCCTGACGCGCCCTCCGCAGCAGCCACGCCCAAGCGCCACGCTCCTTCTTCCCTGTTCAAATATCCCGGGGGTCCGGGGGCGGGCCCCCGGTCCCGTCCTTACAGCCCGCGCGAACGCGCGCGGGGGCGCATGACGGCCTATACCGCGATCCGCAGCCCGTCGGCCGCCAGGAAAAAGGGCCCGTCCCAATGCCCGGCGATCGCCCGGCTCCAATCCTCCGGCCCATAGGCGGGGTCGTCTGCGGGGATCAGGTGGCAGAGCGCCAGCCGCTTGACCCCGGCCCGCGTCGCGATGCGGGCGGCGTCCTGGGCAGGCGTGTGGGAGCGCAGCAGATGCGTCATCAGCTTCTCCGACCCGTTACCGACCCGCGCGGTCAGGGAAGGCAGCGCCTGTTCCAGCATCGCCTCGTGGATCAGCAGATCGGCGCCTCGGGCAAAGGTCTCCAGCGCGGCCAGGGGGGCCGTGTCGCCGGAGAAGACGACATGGCGCTCGGCCGTTCGGAACGACAAAGCGAAGCAGTCGACCAGGGGCGGGTGGATCGTGCGCAGAGCTCTGATGGTCAGCCCCCCATCGGACAGGACCTCGCCCTCGGCGATGGGGTGGATCCGCACCAGAGGGCGCAGGTCGGGGCGGCCCTCGTCGGCGATGCGCAGGTCGATATCGGCCTGCATCGAGGCCAGGAACCCGGCCCAGGCGGTCTCCAGTCCGGGCGGTCCGTAGACATCCACCGGCGTCTTCAGGCCAGCCGTCCAGGCGGTGTGGAGCAGCGGGCCGAGCTCTAGGTAGTGGTCGGAATGCAGATGGGTGACGAAGATCAGCGACAGGTCCTTCAGCTCCATCCCCTGGTCCACCAGCCCCCGCGTCACCCCCAGCCCGCAATCAACCACGATCCGCCGCCCGCCCATCGAAACCAGCAGCGAGGTCGGCATCGACGAGCCCGGGCGGATCGCCGGCCCGCCCTTGGCGCCGAGAATCGCGACGTAATCGCTCATCCCCCGCTCCCCGGTCGGCGCGACTTTGCGCCCCTCAGGCGTCCCCATTTCCACTCTGTCCCGGTCATCGCTTTTGCGCTCCTGACGGTCTGGAGGCCCATAGGGCGTGGATTCCCACGCCGCGCGAGGGGATGCCGGTGCCGATCGGGTCTGCGGTCAAGCCGCGTCCCATGGTGCCGGAAACCGGGCCGGCGGCGGTTGTCGTGTCGGGCATGAAGTCTCCGGAGGTCAGCGAAATCGAGGGCTCTGGCGGCATCTTGACCGGGCCGCCATCCGAGAACAACGCAGGCGCGCCTGCCGTGCCGATTGATCTCGCGGCCTTGGCGGGCTAGGCCGCAGCGGCATCAAACGGAGACTTGGCGATGAAAGCGCGCGTGACGGTCATGCTGAAAGATGGCGTTCTGGACCCCCAGGGCGAGGCGGTGCGCCACGCGCTGGGCGCGCTTGGCTTCGGCGGCGTTGAGGGGGTGCGGCAGGGCAAGCTGATCGAGCTGGACCTGGCCGAGGGCACCACCGAAGACGAGGTCCGCGCCATGTGCGACCAGTTGCTCGCCAACACGGTGATCGAGAGCTACCGCATCGAGATGTGACCGCTCGTCAGGATGGGGTTTCCGTCCGGGCCCCTGGTGACAAAGCGCGCCGGGGCTGACCCCCCGGTGCCGCAGTCCTGGTCGCGTGTGTGGCCCGCCGCCTGCGGCCGGACCATGATCGCGCGGAGGGCTTCGAGTGCGCCGCCGACCGGCTGCGCGTCCTGAGACGGGCCCGGGCTGAAGGCGAGTCGGTCGGTCTCGATCAAGCCTCCGAACCCGCTCAGGGCCGTCGGCCCGTCCCGAAGGAACATCCGGCGCTTGTCCGAGAGGTCGTCCGCGACCTCGGCCCCCAGCGTCTCGGAGAAGGCGCAGGACGTGGCGCAGCCGCGGACGCTCCGGCTCATGGAAAAGACGCCGGATCGCATCGAGACCCCCATCCTTGCGCCCCCATCCTTGCGCCCCCAGCCTCGCAAGTCAGCCCACGCGCACCGCCACCTTGCCGAAATTCCGCCCGGCCAGCACGTCGCGTAGCGCATGGGGCGCGGCCTCTAGCCCCTCGACCACCTGCTCGGTATAGTGGACGGAGCCATCGGCCAGCCATCCGGTCATCTCGGCCAGGAAGGCGTCATAGGCGCTGGGCGGGAACGAGTCGTAGACGATGAAGCCCTGCATCTTCACCTTCATCCTCAAGATCGTCGCCATGATCTGCGGCCCGCGATCCGGCCCTTCGGGCAGGCTTTGGAGGTTATACCAGCCCGCAACGCCGCAAACGGGGACGCGCGCGAACGGGTTGAGCAGCGGCAGCACCGCATAGAGCGGCCGCGCGCCCGTATTGTCCCAATAGACATCCACGCCGTCGGGGCAGGCGGCGCGCAGCTCAGCCTCGAAATCCTCGGCCCGGTGGTCGATGCAGGTGTCGAAGCCTTGGACCTCGACCGCGTGGCGGCATTTCTCCGGCCCGCCCGCGACGCCGACCACGCGGCAGCCGCGCAGCCGCGCGATCTGCCCGACCGTGGCGCCGACCGGCCCGGTCGCGGCGCTGACCACCAGGGTCTCGCCCGCTTTGGGCTCTCCGATATAGGCGAGCCCCGCATGGGCCGTCAGGCCCGGCATCCCCAGGATGCCCAGCGCCCAGGCGGGCCGCTCCAAGCCTTTGGGCAGGCGCATCACGCCGGTTCCATCCGAGACCGCCCAATCCTGCCAGCCGCTCAGGGCCAGCACCCGGTCGCCAGGGGCGTAGCCGTCGACGCCGGAGGTCACGACCTCCGCCACGACCTGGCCCGTCATCACGCCGCCGATCGGCACCGGCTCCGCGTAGGATTTCGCGTCGTTCATGCGGCCCCGCATATAGGGGTCGATGGAGAGCCATTCGGTGCGCAGCAGCATCTCGCCCGCGCCAGCCTGCGGCATAGGCCGCGTCTCCAGCCGCAGCGTGTCGTCGTCGGGTTCGCCCACGGGGCGCTGGGCCAGCACCCAGGCGCGGTTCTGGTCTCGTGATTGCATGGTGTTTCTCCGGCTTGCGTTTCGACGCTAGCGCGGGCCAACTCCGCCCGAAAGGGAGAGACCACCATGCGCGCAGCCGTCCTGAAGGAATACCGCCAGCCCCTCGCAATCGAGGAGGTGCCCGACCCGGAAGTCCCGCGCGACGGCGTGGTTCTGAAGGTCATCGCCTGTGGCGTTTGCCGGTCCGACTGGCATGGCTGGGTGGGGGAGCACCCGCGGGTGAAGCCGGGCCAGATCGGCGGGCATGAATATTGCGGCGAGGTGATCGCGGCGGGGCCCGACGCGCAATACGCGGTGGGCGACCGGCTGGTCGCGCCCTTCATCCTGAGCTGCGGGACCTGCCCGCAATGCCGCTCGGGCGCGTCGAATACCTGCCTGGATCAGCGTCTGCCCGGCTTCGTCGAGCCGGGCGCCTTCGCCGAATACGTGGCCGTGCCCCGCGACCACAATCT
This sequence comes from Jannaschia seohaensis, assembly GCF_900116765.1. Classification (GTDB taxonomy): domain Bacteria; phylum Pseudomonadota; class Alphaproteobacteria; order Rhodobacterales; family Rhodobacteraceae; genus Jannaschia; species Jannaschia seohaensis. The sequence continues at coordinate 9,583 of NZ_UETC01000007.1, forward strand.
GGCCCGCCTGCCCGAGGGGCTGTCGCCCACGGTGGCGGCGGGGCTAGGCTGCCGGGTGACGACCTCCTGGCACGCGCTGACCGACCGCGCCGCGCTCAAGGGCGGCGAGTGGCTGGCCGTGCATGGGACCGGAGGCATCGGCCTCTCGGCGGCGCTGCTGGGCAAGGCGCTGGGCGCGCGCGTGGTCGTTGTCGATGTGGTCCAGGAAAAGCTGGATCACGCGCTCAGCCTCGGCATCGACGCGGCGGTGATGGCGGGCGACGATGTGGGCGCGCGCATCAAGGACCTGACCGGCGGCGGCGCCCATGTCTCGGTCGAGGCGCTGGGCATCCCGGCCACGGTCAACGGCTCGCTGCAATGCCTGCGCCCGCTGGGCCGCCACGTGCAGGTCGGCCTGCCCACCGGCCACACCGCCCGGATGGAGGTCGACATGTCCGCCGTCTACCAGGGCAACCTCGCCCTGTTCGGCACACGGGGCATGCCCGCCTGGCGCTATCCGTCGCTGCTCTCGATGATCACCTCGGGCGCGGTCGACATGTCGCCGATGATCGCGCGGGAGGTGGGGCTGTCCGATGTCTCAGCCGAACTCGCCGCCTTCGACGGCCCCACCACGCCGCCGGGGGTGGCGATCGTGACGGACTTCGCGGCCTGAGGGCGCGCCCGATCTCCGGCGTCCATCGCGGCTGAGAGCGCGCGATCGAGTATTTTTGGCCAGAAGAAGAGGGGCGCGCGCCTGTGGTCCGGCGCGCCCTTTTTTGCGCAAATTTAGGTGTTGCCGAAACCGGTTTCGGAAATCACGCTTGCCGTCATGGAGGAGATCACGGCACCGCGAGGGCCAGGGCGGAGAGCGACGATTACCGACGTCGCGCGCGACATCGGCGTGTCGAAAGGCACGGTCAGCCGGGCGCTCAATGGCCATCCCGATATCTCGGACGCGACGCGTTTGCGGGCGCAGAAGGCGGCTGCGCGGCTGGGCTACCGGCCGCTGGGCTCCGCCCAGGCGATCCGCACCGGGCGCTGCCGCGCGCTGGGCCTTGTGATCGAGACCGGCGAGCACGACGCGCACCGTCCCTTTCTGGCCGCCTTCCTCGCGGGGCTCTCCGATGGCGCGGCGCTGGAGGGCTGGACGCTGACGGTCGCGACCGCGCCCGAGGGCGATACGCTGGCCACCTATCAACGCCTGATCGACGACCGGAAAGCCGACGGGTTCGTATTGCCGCGCACGCGGTTGCGCGACCCGAGGGTCGAGATGCTGCGCGGGGCGGGGGTGCCCTTCGTCCTGTTCGGCCGCCATGGCGACCCAGAGGGATGCGCGTGGTTCGACATCGAGATGGAGGCGGCGATGCGGGCCTCGGTCGCGCGGCTGGCCGCGGCGGGCCATCGGCGGATCGCCTTCGTCGGCGGCAGCGCGTTGCATACCTACGCCCAGTTGCGGGCCGAGGGGTTCCGGGCCGGCATGGCCGAGGCGGGGCTGCGCGCCGACCTGATGCGGTTTGGCGCCGTGGACCGGGCGGGCGGCGCGCGGGCGGCGGCGGCCTTGCTGGACGCGCCCGACCCGCCCAGCGCCTTCGTCTATGCGGTCGATGCGGCCGCTCTCGGCCTCTGGCAGGCTGCCCGCGCGCGTGGGCTGACCGTGGGCCGCGACCTGGCCGTGATCGGCTATGACGGCACGCCCGAGGGTGCCCATGCGGAGCCGCCGCTGGCCACCTGGGCCGTCGACACCCATGCCGCCGGCCTCCGCCTCGCCGACCTCTTGATCCGGCGCATCCGCGGGGAGGCGCCCGAGGCGCTCCGCGAAGTGGGGCAGGCCCGCTATCTCGACCGCGGCTCCGCCGCCTGTGCGGGCCCGGGCGGGGCCGCGCCATCAGACGACGACACACCAATGGGAGGACGATAATGACAACCAAGACCATGCTTCTGGCCGGCACCGCGCTGGCGCTGATGACCGGCACCGCGCTGGCGGAGAACCTGCGCTTCTGGACCACGGAGGAGCAGCCCGAGCGTCTGGCCAAGCAGGAAGAGATGGCCGCCGCCTTCGCCGAGGCCACGGGCCATACCGTCGAGGTGATCCCCGTCACGGAGAGCGACCTGGGCACCCGCGCCACCGCCGCCTTCGCGGCGGGAGACCTGCCGGACGTGATCTATCACACGCTGCAATACGCACTGCCCTGGGCCGAGGCGGGCATTCTGGACATCGACGCGGCCACCGACGTGATCGAGGATTTGGGCGAGGGCACCTTCGCCTCCGGTGCGCTGACGCTCGCGGCCTTCGAGTACGGCTACGCCTCCGTTCCTGTCGATGGCTGGACGCAGATGATCGTCTACCGCAAGGACTTGTTCGAGGACGCCGGGCTGGAGCCGCCCACCTCCTACGCCAATGTGCTGGCCGCCATCGAGGCGCTGCATAACCCGCCCGAGATGTATGGCTTCGTCGCCGCCACCAAGGTCGACGAGAACTTCATGTCCCAGGTGTTGGAGCATGTCTTCCTCGCCAATGGCGTCAGCATCGTCGACGAGGACGGCGCAGCGACCCTGGAGGAAGGGCCGACGCTGGAGGTGCTGGACTTCTACAAGGCCATCGCCGAGGCCTCGCCCCCGGGGGAGCTCTACTGGGACCAGTCGCGCACGCTCTACTTCTCGGGCAACGCGGCGATGATCATCTGGTCGCCCTTCATCCTCGACGAGCTGGCGGGCCTGCGCGACAGCGCGCCACCCACCATCACCGACGACCCGACCTCGCCTGAGCTCGCGTCGCGCACCGGGATCGTGACCAACTTCTCCGGTCCCTCGAACCCGGATGGCGCGGCCTGGGGCGATATCCGCTATTTCGGGATCACCACCGACGCGGCCACAGACGCGGCGATGGAGTTCGTCGCCTATTCGATGGGCGAGGGCTATGGCCAGACGCTGTCGATTGCGCCCGAAGGGAAGTTCCCGGTCCGCCGTGGCACGACCGAGAACCCGACCGAGTTCACCGAGCTCTGGTCCACGCTGCCCGTGGGTGTGGACCGCAAGGCGCCGCTGGGCGACCTCTACGCCGCGTCGATGATCGACGAGATCGTCGGCGGGCTCGACGTGGCGCAGCGCTGGGGCGTGGATGAGGGGCAGTTGGCCACTGCTTCCAAGATCATCAACAGCCAGGTGATCAACCGGATCGTGCGTCAGTATATCGACGGCGAGATCGAGGGCGCGGCCGCTGTCGCCTCGCTCAACGAGGCCATCGCCGGGGTCGAGTGAGACCCGCCGCCGGGGCGCGCGCGCGCGCCCCGGCTCCTGCCGACTGCGAGAGGAGGCGCGGCATGGCCCATCCGTCCGAGACCGGCACGCCGTCGACGGCCCCCCCCACCGGCCGCGGCGCCCTGGCGCGCGGCGAGGCGCGGCTGGCCTGGGGCCTGTTGGCCCCGACGATCGCTATCGTCGCCGCCGTGGTCATTCTGCCTCTGCTGGCGATCTTCTGGATCAGCGTGAAGCCGGTGAAGCTGTCGGATCTGCGCGCGCCCGAATTGGTGCTGCGCGAGGATCTGCGCGGCCTGGACGCGCCCGGCGATGCGGGCATTTGGCGGTTCCGTTTGCGCAATTCCTCCCCCGACCGCGCGCTGCGCGGCGTGAGCTTTTCCGATACCGTGCCCCCCGGACTGACCTTGAGCGCGGTGCCCGAGCCCTGCGCCCTGGAAGGCGCCACCCTCACCTGCGCCTTTGGCGAGGTCGAGGGCGGCTGGCGCGAGCGGATCGAGATCCCGGCCACCGCCGCCGCCGCTTTCGACCCGGATCTCGACCCCGACGACGTGCCGGCGCGCATCACCGCCCAGGCGAGTTCGGTTCTGACGGACGCGACCTTCACGCTCGACAATTTCGCCCGCATCTTCGACGGAGAAGAGTTCTGGTCCGTTCTCTACGCCACGATCTTCTACACCGTCTTCGGCACGGTCGGCGCCATCGTGATGGGCCTCTTCGCCGCGCTGCTTCTGGACAAGTCGTTCAAGGGGCAGGGCATCCTGCGGGGACTCTACCTGTTTCCCTACGTGGCGCCGGTGATCGCGGTGGCCTTTGCCTGGATCATCCTATTCGACCCGTTCTCCGGCTCGGCCAATGCGCTGCTGATCCAGATGGGCGTGACTTCGGAGGCCATCAACTTCTTCGGAGAACGGCCGCTCGCGCTCATCATGGTCACGGTGTTCGAGATCTGGCGCTATTTCCCGCTCAGCTTCCTCTTCATCCTCGCCCGGATGCAGAGCATCGACAGCGATATGTACGAGGCCGCCGACATGGACGGGGCCTCGCCCTTTCAGCAATTCGCCTGGCTTTCGCTGCCCCAGCTCCTAGGGATCCTGTCGGTCCTGTTCCTGCTGCGCTTCATCTGGACCTTCAACAAGTTCGACGACATCTTCCTGCTCACCGGCGGGAATGCCGGCACCCGCACCCTGACCGTCAATGTCTACGAGCAAGCCTTCGCCATCTCGAATATCGGGGCGGGCGCGGCGGTCGCCGTGGTGATCTTCGGATGTCTGCTGCTGTTCTCGGCCTTCTTCTTCCGGTTCATCTCGCAGGAGGAGGGGCTGTGATCGGGTTCGCCGCCTTGGGCGGCGAACCGCTGGGGGCTCTGCCCCCAGACCCCCGGAGTATTTTCGGCCAGAAGAAGGGGATGCGGGCATGACGATCCGATCGGGTCTCGTGACGGGGGCGCTTCTTGGAGCGGCCTGGATGGTCACGCTTTCGGTCACGGTCGCCGTGGCGTTGTCCTTCGCGACCGGGGGCGCGTTCCGGCCGTCGATCCTGCTCTCGGTCCTCTGGGGCGCCGTAGCGGGGGCGGGGCTGGTGGCGCGGCCGGGGCGGGAGGCGCTTGGCGCGGTCGGAGCGGCGGTGCTCGTTCTGTGTCTGACGCCGCTGGGCCCGATGCGCGCGGGGCCGGAGGTCGGCTGGCTCGCGTCTGGTCTGGGCGCGGCGATTCTGGCGCTGTCCTTCGCCGTGGCGAAGCGGCCCACCTTGACCGACCTCGTGCCGGGCGAGAACGACCGCCACGCCTTTGAGGCGGCGGTCATCCGCTTCCTCACCGGCTTCGGCTACATCTTCTTCACCGCCATCGTCGCGATCCCGTTCTGGGTGATGCTGGTCACCTCGACCAAGAACCGGGCGGAGCTGGTGTCGAACCCGCTCGACCTGTCGGTCGATCTGTCCAAGGGGACCGAGCTGTTCCGCAGCTATGTCGAGCTCTTCGCCGATTTCAACTTCGGCACCTACCTGGTGAATTCGGCCTTCATCTCGGTGGTCACGGTCCTTGTCACGCTCGCCTTCGCGATTCCGGGCGCCTATGCCGTGGCGCGCCTGCGCTTCCGGGGGCGGGCGGCATTCTCGCGGTCGATCCTGCTGATCTACATGGTGCCGATGATCGTGCTGGCGCTGCCGATCTACATCACCTTCTCGGTGACGGGCCTGCGCAACTCGATGATCGGCATCCTGCTGATCTACCCGGTCACGACCATCCCCGTCGCGCTCTACATGCTTCAGGGCTATTTCCGGGGCCTGCCCGCCGAGGTCGAGGAGGCGGGGCTGATGGACGGGCTGAACCGGCTTCAGGTGATCTGGAAGATCACGTTGCCGCTGTCGCTGCCCGCGCTCGCCTCGGTCAGTCTCTACGTCTTCATGATCGCCTGGAACGAGTTCCTCCTGGCGTTCATGCTGCTCGACGATCCGTCGAAATTCACCCTGACGCGGGGGATCGCCTCGCTCAATTCGTCCGAGATCCCGCGCCAGCACCTGATGGCGGGCTCGGTCATTGCCACGGTGCCGATCATGGCGCTGTTCCTTGGATTGGAGAAGTTCATGACGAAAGGTCTCGCAGCCGGGTCGGTCAAGGGATGAGTGCCGATCTCGACGCCCGCGCCCGCGCCATCCTGACCGGCAACGACCGGGGCGGCTACACCGTGCCCACCGCTGGGCTCTACCCGTTCCAGTGGAACTGGGATTCGGCCTTCGCGGCCTGGGGGTTCTCGACCTTCGATGCGGACCGCGCCTGGACCGAGCTGGAGACGCTGACGGCGCATCAATGGCCCGACGGGATGATCCCGCATATCGTGTTCCACCGCGACGACGAGGGCTATTTCCCCGGTCCCGGCGTCTGGGGCACCGGGCGGCCGACGCCGACCTCCGGCATCTCCCAGCCGCCGGTGGCGGCGACGATGGCGCGGATGATCCTGGAGGCGGACAGGAGCAAGGCGCCTCGCGCGGCGGCCCTCGTGCCGAAGCTCGCCGCCTGGCACCGCTGGTGGATCCGCGCGCGCGTCCGCGAGGGCGTGGTCGGCATCGTGCACCCATGGGAGTCGGGGCGCGACAACGCCTTCGACTGGGACGGGGGCATGGCCAATGTGGACGGCTCGAATGTCGGCGCCTATCAGCGGCGCGATACCAGCCATGTCGATGCCTCGATGCGGCCCACCAAGGCGGAATACGACCGCTATCTCGCGCAGGTGCAATGGGGCAAGGCGCATGGCTGGGACCAGGTGAAGATGGCCGACGAAGGGCCGTTTCTGGTCGCCGATCCGGGCACTACGTTCATCCTGATCCGTGCCTGCGACGACCTTGCGGCCTTGGCCGCGGCAGCGGGCGTCGCCGATGAGGGCGCGGCCGAGATGGCCGAGACGCTGCGCGGCGGGCTCGGCACGATCTGGAACCCCGATGGCTACTGGGACAGCCGCGATCTGCGCACGGGGGTCTTTACCGGGATCCTCTCGGCGGGGGCGTGGCTGTGCTGGCTGGCCGGGGCCGGGCGGCCGGAGATGGACGCGCATCTGGCGCGGGCGCTCGGGGGCGTGCGCTATGCCATGCCGACCGTCGACCCGACGCTCCCGGCCTTCGACGCGCGGCGATACTGGCGGGGGCCGACATGGCCCTTCTACAACGCGCTGATCGCGCTGGGCCTGCGCGACGCCGGCAAGGCGGCCGAGGCCGAGCGGCTGCGCGTCGATACCGCCGATCTGATCCGGGGCGGCGGGTTCTATGAATATTTCGACCCGACCGACGGCACGCCCTGCGGCGGCAAGGACTTCACCTGGACGGCGGCCATCTGGCTGGCCTGGATCCGGTCGGGCGCGGGGAGAGACGCATGAACGCGCAGGTCGAATTGAAGGCGGTCGAAAAGTGGTTCGGCGAGGCGCAGGTGATCAAGGGCGTCGATCTGGCGGTCGCGCCGGGGGAGTTCGTGGTCTTCGTCGGGCCCTCGGGCTGTGGCAAGTCCACTCTGCTGCGGATGATCGCGGGCCTGGAGGAGACCTCGCGTGGGCAGATCCTGGTCGAGGGCCGGGACGCCACCGCCGAGCCGCCGTCGAAGCGCGGACTGGCGATGGTGTTCCAGTCCTACGCGCTCTACCCGCATCTGACGGTGCGGGAGAATGTCGGTTTTCCGCTGAAGGCGGCGGGCATGCCCAAGGACGAGATCGCCCGCCGCGTGGACGAGGCGGCCCGCGCTTTGCGGCTCGACGCCTATCTCGACCGGCGGCCTCGCGACCTGTCGGGCGGGCAGCGGCAGCGGGTGGCCATCGGCCGATCGATCGTGCGGCAACCCACGGCTTTTCTGTTCGACGAACCGCTCTCCAATCTCGACGCGGCGCTCCGGGTCGAGATGCGCTACGAGATCGCCAAGCTGCACCAGCAGCTCGGGACCGCGATGATCTACGTCACCCACGACCAGATCGAAGCGATGACCCTGGCCGACCGGATCGTCGTGCTGGAATTCGGCAAGATCGCCCAAGTCGGCACCCCGCGGGAGCTTTATACCGCGCCCGCCAACCTGTTCGTCGCGCAGTTCATCGGCAGCCCCAAGATGAACGTCTTCGACGCCTCCGCCGTCCCGGCCATCCCGACGCCTGCGGGCACCGACAAGATCGGCCTGCGGCCCGAGCATCTGACGATCCATGAAGCGGGCGAGGCGCCCATCGCAGGGCAGGTGGACGTGCTGGAATATCTCGGCGCCGACACGTTCGTGATCGTCGATTGCGCGGCCGCGGGGCGGATCACGGCGCGGGTGCAGGGCGAGGTCGACCTGGCCCCCGGTACGCCGATCTCCCTGGGCTTCGACCCGGCCGATCTGCGCGCCTTCGGGGCGGACGGTCTGGCGATCCGCTAGGCGCTCTCAGAGCGGCCAGAACACCAGGATCGCAGGCACCCCCACGGCAACCACGAGAATCTCCAGCGGCAGGCCCATGCGCCAGTAGTCGCTGAACCGGTAGCCACCCGGTCCCAGGATCAGCGTGTTGTTCTTGTGCCCGATCGGCGTGAGGAACGCGCAGGAGGCTGCGACGGCGACCGCCATCAGGAATGGGTCCGGCGAGACCTCCAGCGTGCGCGCCATCTCGATGCCCACCGGCGCGGCCACGATGGCCGTGGCGGTGTTGTTGAGCACGTCCGATAGCGTCATCGTCACCACCATCAGGACGAGCAGTGCGACCCAGGCCGGTTGCCCTTTCGTCAGCCCCGTCAGCCCATCGGCGATCAGCCGCGTGCCGCCCGCTGCCTCCAGCGCGGCCCCCAGCGGGATCATCGAGCCCAGCAGTACGACGACCGGCCATTCGATATGGTCGTAGAGCTCCCGCAGGGGCAGGATCCGGAGCAGCACATAGGCGACGACGACGACGCCGAGCGCCACGGTCAGGTCCACCAGCCCCAGGCTCGCCGCGATGACGGCCAGGAGGAAGACGCCGCTCGCCGGCCAGATCTTGCCCTTCTCGGTCACCGCGAGGCCGCGATCCGCCAGGGGCAGCGCGTCGAGCCAGCGGACCACGTCCTCCGCCTGCTCCGAGGGGGCCAGCAGCAGCAGCAGGTCGCCCTCGCGGATGGTCTCCCGGCGGAGCCGTTCGGTGATGTGCCGGCCCCGGCGCGAGATGCCCATCAGCACCGTGCGCTGCCGCCAGGCGAGGCCGATGGACTGGGCGGTCTTGCCCCGGATGCGGCTGTTCTCGCGCACCACCACTTCCAGCAGGGTCAGGCCCTGCTCGGCCGCGTCGAGCACCGTCATGCGCCGGTCATCGGCGAAGGTCAGGTTCTCGCCCGCGCGGAACTCGTCCAGGTCCTCGGGCCGGGCCTCCAGCACCAGCGTGTCGCCCGCCTTGAGCGGCACGTCCCGGGCCGAGCCGAACATGCGCCGCCCGTCGCGGATGAGGCCCACGACCTGCACCCCGGCCTCGTCGGCGGCGTCGATCAGATCGCGCAAGGGCGCGCCGATACGGTCGCTTTTCTCCGGCACGGTCAGCTCGGCCAGGTAACGGGTGATCTCGTCCGCTTCGGCCCCGCCCTGGGCCATGCCCTCGCCCAGCGGGATCAGCCGCCAGCCCAGCAGGGCCACGAAGAGCAGCCCCGCCAGGGCGACCGTCGCGCCCACCGGCGCGAAGTCGAACATCGTGAAGCTCTCGCCCAGCTGGTCCTGGCGGATGCCCGCGATGATGATGTTCGGCGGCGTCCCGATCAGGGTGATCATGCCTCCCAGGATCGTCGCGAAACTGAGCGGCATCAGCGTCTGCGCGGGCAGGCGGCCCGCCTTTCGCGCCGTCGCGATATCGACCGGCATCAGCAGCGCCAGGGCCGCGACGTTGTTCATAAAGGCCGAGAGCACCGCGCCCACGCCCCCCATGATCGCAATATGCGCGCCAACCCGGCGCCCGCTATCGATCAGAGTCCGGGTGATCATCAGCACCGCGCCCGAGCGCACCAGCCCCGCCGAGACCACGAGGACCAGCGCCACCACGATGGTCGCCGGATGGCCGAAGCCGGAAAACGCCTCCTCCTTGGGCACGACCCCCAGGATGACGCCGAGCAGCAGGGCGGAGAACGCGACGATGTCGTAGCGGAACCGCCCCCAGAGCAGCAGGACGAAGACGCCTCCGAAAAGCGCGAAGAGGATGATCTGGTCAGCGGTCATGGAGCGGCGCGTCTCACGTCTGTTGCCGAAGGACGCTTGGGCCTGCGTCCTTGTTCCATGAATTCACGGTCAGGCCGCACATTTCAACGTGGGTTCGGCCGGCCGCGCCCCGTCGCTCCCGCAGCGACGGACCCCAGGGCCCCGATCCCGATCGCACCGGGCGCAGGCCGAGCCCGGCCTCTCGGGGACGGCTGCGAGGGAGGGACCGCATCCAAGGCGGGCATTGGACCGGGCCTTGCGAAGCGACCGGTGCCTCGCCTATATCGCCGCGTCCGACGAGCGAGGAGACATTCCATGGCCGGCCACAGCAAATGGGCGAACATCCAGCACCGCAAGGGCCGGCAGGATAAGCTGCGGGCCAAGATCTTCAGCCGTCTCTCCAAGGAGATCACGGTCGCCGCCAAGATGGGCGACCCGGACCCCGACAAGAACCCGCGTCTGCGCCTGGCCGTGAAAGAGGCCAAGTCCAACTCGATGCCCAAGGACAACATCGAACGGGCCATCAGCAAGGCCACCGGCGGCGACGCGGAGAATTACGACGAAATCCGCTATGAGGGCTACGGGCCGAACGGCGTCGCCATCATCGTCGAGACGATGACCGACAACCGCAACCGGACGGCGTCCAACGTCCGGTCCACCTTCTCGAAGAACGGCGGCAATCTGGGCGAGACCGGCTCGGTCGGATTCATGTTCGATCGCAAGGGCCAGGTGATCTACCCGGCGAGTGTGGGCTCCGAGGACGATGTGATGATGGCCGCCATCGAGGCGGGCGCGGAGGATGTCGAATCCGACGAGGAAAGCCACGTCATCTGGTGCGCCGACACCGACCTGAACGCCGTCTCCACCGCCTTGGAAGAGCAGTTGGGCGAGGCCGAAACCACCAAACTGGTCTGGCGCCCCCAGACCACGACCGAGCTGGACCTGGAGGGCATGCAGGCCCTTATGAAGCTGATCGAGGCGCTGGAGGACGACGACGACGTCCAGACCGTCACCGCCAATTTCGAGGCCAGCGACGAGGTCATGGCCCAGCTCTGACCGCCATGGCGGAACCCGGGCGGCGTCGCCCCGGTTCTTCCGCCATAACAGCTTGCGATCCGCCGACGGATCCCGGTGGCCGGAGCGTCCCCATATTTTCGCGGGCATGGCCCGGCTCGGCTTCGCCGGGCCCTCGGTTTTCGCCCACTCGCTCCTGATGGCGGATCTCGTTGTGCCGCATCCCGACGCTATCGCCGACACGATCAGCGATCTGGGGGCCGGGCGCCATGAGATGATCGTCGATATCGGGATCTATGCTTATGCTCTGTCGCTGATCGCCTTGGCGGTCGGGGCGTCCCACGCACATCTGGGCGGGTTGGGCTGGACCCTGGGCATCTATGGGCTGATCTTGACCGGGCCGATCGTCTTCCTCGTGGGGGCGCGCAACGAACACGGGGACGGGGATCATGACGGGCCGGTGATTCAGGTCTATCTCGTCTCGGCGTTGGACTTGGCCTTCAGCGTCATCCCCTGGGCCATGTCCGCCCGGGGCAGGGGGGATCCGGGCGCGCTACCGCTGGATTTGGCGGGCGACGACACCCGTCTGGGTGCCCGCCGCGCCGGTTTTCTGGATGCATGACGGCAAGGACGGATCTTAGGAGCGCGGCTGAGGAGCGCGGCTGAGGTCGTGTGACCTTCGTCTACGCCCTGGCCTTCACACTGCGGGCCCGGGCCCGCGCGCTGACCGTGCCGCCCGCCCGGGCCGATGCGGGCTGAGACATCGCAGCCGGCTTGCGCCCATCCCCCGGGCAGGCGATGCGGCGCGCATGACCGCCTATCTCTCCGGCTTCGGCCTGGGCCTGTCCCTGATCCTCGCCATTGGCGCGCAGAACGCCTTCGTCCTGCGCCAGGGCCTGCGCGGGGAGCACGTGCTTCCGGTGGTCCTGACCTGCGCCGTCTCGGATGCGCTGCTGATCGCGGCGGGCGTGGCAGGATTCGGCGTGCTGGTGGAGGCCATGCCCTGGATCGTGCCCGTCTTGCGCTGGGGCGCCGCCGCCTTTTTGCTGGCCTATGGCGCGCGCGCCTTCCGGTCCGCCTGGCAGGGAGGTGCCGCGTTGCAGACTGGCGAGGCCGCAGGGAGCCGGAGGCGTGCCGTCGCCATTTGCCTCGCGCTGACCTGGCTCAACCCCCATGTCTATCTCGATACGCTGGTGCTCCTGGGCTCGATCTCGACTCAATCGCCGGACCCGGCGCTCTTCGGGGCCGGAGCGATAACCGCCTCCTTCACCTTCTTCTTTTCGCTGGGCTTCGGAGCGACGCTGCTGCGCCCGGTCTTCGCGAAGCCCTCGGCCTGGCGCGCCCTGGATTTCGCGATTGGGCTGGTGATGTGGGCCCTCGCACTGAGCCTCGTCCTCGGCTGACCGGCGCATCTCGCTGGCTCTTGCGCTTCCCCCGGGAAGGGCGCATGCCGCTGCCATGTCCGAGACCCCGCGCCCCCTGATCGGCATCCTCTGGATGGTCGTGACGGGCCTGTGCTTCATCGCCGTCACCGCCACCGTCAAGCATGCCGCGCAGGAGCTACCCGCCGCGCAGGCGGCCTTCCTGCGCTATCTGCTGGGGCTGGTCTTTCTGATCCCCGCCATGGGCGCGATCCGGGCAGCGCGGATCGACCGCAGGGATCTCGCCATTTTCGGCATCCGGGGCTTGTGCCACACGCTGGCGGTGATCCTGTGGTTCTACGCGATGACACAGATCTCGATCGCCGAGGTGACGGCGATGAACTACCTCACGCCGGTCTATGTGACGCTCGGCGCCGCGCTTTTGCTGGGGGAGCGCTTGGCTGCCCGGCGCATCACGGCGGTGCTGGCGGCGCTGCTCGGCGTGGTGGTGATCCTGCGGCCCGGGTTCCGCGAGGTCGAGACCGGCCATTTCGCGATGATGGGCACGGCGCTCCTGTTCGGGGTGTCCTACCTGTCGGCCAAGCCGCTCTCGGGGCGGCATTCGGCGGCGCTGGTGGTGGCGGTGCTGTCGATCACGGTGACGATCGGGCTCGCGCCTTTCGCCTATGCCGTCTGGGTTCCGCCCAGCATGACCGAGGTCGCCTGGATGTTCCTGGTGGCCAGCTTCGCGACGGCGGGCCACTATTCCATGACGCGGGCCTTCGCGGCGGCGCCCATCGCGGTGACGCAGCCGGTGACCTTCCTTCAGATGGTCTGGGCGGTCCTGCTGGGCTGGGCCTTGTTCGACGAGGCGCCCGATGGCTGGGTGATCCTGGGCGCGACCATCATCATCGCCTCGGTCAGCTTCATCGCCTGGCGCGAGGCAAGGCTGCGGCGCGAGGTCGTGCGGCCACAGGTCGTCATAAAGTAAAGCCGACGTTAATCATTTCTTAAGGACTCCCTGGAAGGCTCTGCGCCCGTCGCCCATTTTGGGGGGATGCTTCGTGTCTGGACCCTCCTCCTCTGCCTCCTCGCCGCGCCGGTTTCGGCCGATATCCTCACCGGCTCCGTGCGCGTGATCGACGCCGACACAATCGATATCGGCGCGGACCGCACGATGCGCCTCAAGGGGATCGACGCCGCCGAGGACGGGCAGGACTGCGCCGACGGGGCGCGGCTTCTGCCTTGTGGGCGCATGGCGACCGAGGCGGCGCGGGCGCTCTACGAGGGCCGCACCGCGCGCTGCGCCATCCATGGGATTGACCGTTTCGACCGCGCTCTGGCGGTCTGTGAGGTCGCTGGTCGGGAGATGAATGCAGAGCTCGTGGCCCGTGGCCTCGCTCGCGCCTATCGCCGCGATCCCACCTATCTGCCGTATCAGCAGGCGGCGCAGCGCGCGGGTCACGGGCTCTGGGCCTATGAGATGCAGAATCCGGCCGCCTGGCGCGCCGCCCGCCGGGCCGCGCAGCCATCGGACCCGGCGCCCGAGGGCTGCCGGATCAAGGGCAATGTCAGCGCTTCGGGACGCATCTACCACAAGCCGGGCGACAGCAGCTACGCGGCTACGCGCATCGACACCGGCGCGGGCGAGCGGTGGTTCTGCACCGAGGCCGAGGCCCGCCGCGCGGGCTGGCGCCCGCCGCGGCGGTGACCCCGGCTTGGGGAGCGGCCCTTAGGAGCTCTGCTCGCCCCCCTCGACCTGGTCCTTGAACGTCTCGAAAAACTGGTCGGCCATCTTCGCGGCAAAGCCGCCGATGATCCGGGAGCCGAGCTGGGCCAGCTTTCCGCCCACCTTGGCGTCCACCGCATAAGTCAGCTCCGTCCCCTCGGGGACCTCGGCCAGCGTCACGTCCGCGGCGCCCTTGGCAAAGCCCGCGACCCCGCCCTTGCCCTCGCCGACGATGCGGTAACTCTCGGGCGCGTTCACATCCTCCAGCGTCACCGCGCCCTTGAACGTCGCCTTCACGGGGCCGACCTTCTGCTTGACGACGGCTTCGAACCCCTCCTCGGGCGAGCCGGTCAGCTCTTCGCAGCCCGGGATGCAGGCCTTGAGCACTTCGGGGTCGTTCAGCTTGGCCCAGACTGTCTCGCGCGGGGCGGCGATGGTGCGGGTTCCGTTCAGTTCCATGTGGCTCTCTCCTCGGCTGCGCCTGTCATCGCAGAGCCGCGCGACGCCGCCAAGGCCCTCAGAGATCGTAGGGCAGCACGCCCCGGTCGTCGGCGTCGATGCGCAGCGGGCGCTCCAGCGGCGGCACGGCCCGTTGCGGGCAGGTGGCGCGCTCGCAGATGCGGCAGGAGACGCCGATCGGATCGAAGGCGCCGGTCAGGTCCAGCCCGTCGGCATAGACGATCCGCCCCGCATGGCGCAGCTCGCAGCCCAGCGCGATGGCATGGCGCCGCATCGGCGCCCGCCACGCCCCGCCCGAGCGCGAGACGTCCCGCGCAAGGCAGAAATAGCGCATCCCGTCCGGCGTCTCGGCCAACTGCCGCAGGAAGCGGCCCGGCGTCTCGAAGGCCGCGTGGACGTTCCAGAGCGGGCATGCGCCGCCAAAGCGCGCGAATTGCAGCCGCGTGGCGGAGTGCCGCTTGGTGATCTGCCCCGCCGGATCGACGCGCACGAAGAAGAAGGGCACGCCCTTTTCGCCGGGCCGCTGAAGCGTGGAGAGGCGATGCGCCACCTGCTCCAGCGAGGCACCGAAGCGGCGGGCCAGGGCCTCCAGGTCGTGGCGCGTCTCCTCGGCGGCGGTGCGGAAGGCGCCATAGGGCATCAGCGCCGCCCCCGCGAAATAGTTGGCGAGCCCCGTGCGCGCGATGGCCCGCGCGTCGTCCGAGGAAAAGCGCGCGAGGTCCAGCGTGGCGTCCAGCAGCTTGGCCTGGGACAGGAGCGCGACCTGGTGGAGCTGCTGGAACCGCTGCGTCGCCGCTTCGGTGCGACGGGACAGAACCAGCGTGCCCTCGCGCGGGTCGAAGACGCGGAGGCGCTCGGTCTCGTCGAGCCGGACGCGGATGTTGCGGTCGTTCCAGAACGCGGCGAGCCCCGCGTCGATATCCGGCCAGCCCTGGGCCAGCCGCTCGGCGGCGCGGTCGATCGCGTCGAGATAGTTGTCGCAATAATGGAAGAAGTCGCGCACCTCCTCCCACGGAGACGGCGCGGCCATGCCCGACGAGCCCAACGCGGCGTCCAGCGAAGCGAGCCGTTCATGCCCGTCGCGATAGGCGCGGTGCAGCGTCAGGAAGGCGCGGGCGAGGGCCGGGGCGTTGCCCGCCGCCAGCCGCAGGTCGGCCAGGGGCACCGCATCGGCGAAGACCGGATCGGCCAGCGCCTCGCGCATGTCCGAGACGAGCCGGGCCTCGTCGCCTCCGCCCAGTTCGGTCACGTCAAAGCCGAACTCGCGGGCGAGGGCCAGCACCACCGTGGTCGAGACCGGGCGGTTATTGTTCTCCATTTGATTGAGATAGGGCAGCGAGATGCCCAGCCGGGCGGCGAACTCGGTCTGGGTCAGCGCGATCCGGGTGCGGACCTCGCGCAGCTTCGCGCCGGCATAGAGCTTCTGGGTGGCCATGGCCGAGGGGTGCCATGGCCGCGCAGGTTTGCAAAGCCCGTTCGCGTCTTTGCGGGTCCGCGGCTCAGGCGCCCAACTGGCGGTTGCGCCGGATCGTCAGCACGATCGCCACGACCGCAGCATAGGCCGAGACGACCATCAGCAGCTCCAGCGGCAGCGGCGTGGCTGCGCCCTCCAGCATCTTGCCCGCAAAGCCCGAGAGCGCCGCGCCGCCGCCGATCATCATCGCGCCGCCCAGACCGCTCGCCGTGCCTGCCAGATGCGGTCGGACCGACAGCATGCCCGCCGTGGCGTTGGGGATCACCATCCCGTTGCCCAGCCCCAGGAAGGACATAAAGCCGAAGAACAGGTAAGGCCCGCTGAAGCCAGACAGCGTCAGGACCATGAGCACGGTCAGCCCCGCCGCCTGCAGCAGCGACCCGCCAAGGATCATCCGGTCGACGCCCAGCCGCTGCGAATACCGGCCGGAGACGAAATTGCCCAGGAAATAGCCCGCCGCCGGGGCGCCGAAGAAGAAGCCCAGCGTCGCCGGGTCCATTCCGAACAGCACCGCGCCGACATAGGGCGATCCGCCCAGATAGGCGAAGAACGTGCCCGAGGCGAGCGCCGAGGCCCCGCAGTAGCCCCAGAAACGTTGGGAGGTCAGCAGTTCGGGATAATCGCGGACCTGGTCGCGGAAGGATCCGCCCGACCGCGGCGCCGTCTCGCCCAGGTCGTGCCAGGTCCAGGCCAGGATCGCCGCGCCCGCCGCCAGCAGCAGCCAGAAATTGGATTGCCAGCCGAACAGGCTCTCCAGCCAGCCGCCCAGGACCGGGCCCAACATCGGCACGACGGACATGCCCATGGTGACATAGCCCAGCATCGAGGCCGCCTTGTCCTGCGGGTAGAGGTCGCGGACGACGGCCCGGCTCAGTACCATGGCGGTCACGATGGCCGCTTGCCCCATGCGGAAGGCGAGAAAGACTTCGATCGTCTCGGCCATGAGGCAGCCGATCGTGGCCAGCATGAACAGGGCGATCCCGCCCATGATGACGGGCCGCCGTCCGTAGCGGTCCGAGAGCGGGCCGACCACCAGTTGCAGCACCGCGTTCATCCCCAGATAGAGGCCGACCGACAGCTGCATAGTGCCGTAATCGGTGGCGAAATACTCGGCCATCGTGGGCAGCGACGGCAGGAAGACGTTCATCGACAGGGTCGACACGCCGACCAGCGCGACAAGCGTCAGAATGTGTGGGGGCGTGCGTTCGGGACGCACAGGAAAATCTGTCATCGTTGTCATGTCGAGGCGCTACGCCTCCGTGTCCATCCTGTCCATTCCGCTCGGCGCACAGGTGCGTGTGCGAAGCGCGGTGCGGTGCGCAAAAGAATTTGCCGTTTTGCCAAAAAGAGAAGCTGAATATTCCGGGCTTTGCAAATATTCCGAATGACGCTTCCACCGCGCGCTCCGAGCGCGTAACCCATTTGGAAGGGAAGCGGAGGGCGTCATGACCGACATTCTGGAACAGCTCGAGGCGCGCCGCGCCGAGGCCCGCGCCGGCGGCGGAGAGCGCCGCGTGGCCAGCCAGCACGCCAAGGGCAAACTGACCGCGCGAGAGCGGATCGAGCTTCTGCTCGATGCGGACAGTTTCGAAGAGTTCGACATGTTCGTCACTCACCGGGCAACGGATTTCGGCATGGCCGCCGAAAAGCCCGCTGGCGACGGGGTCGTGACGGGTTGGGGGACGATCAACGGGCGTCTCGTCTATGTCTTCTCGCAGGACTTCACCGTGATGGGCGGCTCGGTCTCCGAGACCCATGCCGCGAAGATCTGCAAGATCCAGGATATGGCGATGCAAAACGGCGCGCCGGTGATCGGCCTCAACGATTCGGGCGGCGCCCGCATCCAGGAAGGCGTGATGTCGCTGGCCGGCTATGGCGAGGTCTTCCAGCGCAATATCGACGCCTCGGGCGTCATCCCGCAGATCAGCGTCATCATGGGGCCCTGCGCGGGTGGGGCGGTCTATAGCCCGGCGATGACCGACTTCATCTTCATGGTGAAGGATTCGAGCTACATGTTCGTGACCGGCCCGGATGTCGTGAAAACCGTCACCAACGAGGTCGTCACCGCCGAAGAGCTGGGCGGCGCCTCTGCCCATACCAAGAAGTCGGGCGTGGCCGACGGCGCTTTCGAGAACGATGTCGAGGCCCTGGCCGAGGTGCGCCGCCTGGTGGACTTCCTGCCGCTCTCGAACCGCGAAACGCCGCCCGTGCGTCCCTTCTTCGACGATCCCGGCCGGCTGGAGGACAGCCTCGACACGCTGATCCCCGACAATCCCAACATGCCCTACGACATGAAGGAACTGATCGAAAAGATCGCCGACGAGGGCGATTTCTTCGAGCTTCAGGCCGATTACGCGGGCAACATCCTGACCGGCTTCATCCGGCTGGAGGGGCGCACCGTGGGGGTCGTGGCCAACCAGCCGATGGTGCTGGCAGGCTGCCTCGACATCGATTCCAGCCGCAAGGCCGCCAAGTTCGTCCGCTTCTGCGACGCCTTCGAGATCCCGCTGCTGACGCTGGTGGACGTGCCGGGCTTCCTGCCCGGCGTGGGCCAGGAATACGGTGGCGTCATCAAGCACGGCGCGAAGCTGCTCTTCGCCTATGGCGAGGCGACGGTGCCGAAGATCACGGTCATCACCCGCAAGGCCTATGGCGGCGCCTATGACGTGATGAGTTCCAAGCATCTGGGCGGGGACATCAACTACGCCTGGCCCACGGCCGAGATCGCGGTGATGGGGGCCAAGGGCGCCGTCGAGATCCTCTATCGGAGCGAGGCGGGCGAGCCCGACAAGATCGCCGCCCGGACCAAGGATTACGAGGACCGCTTCGCTAATCCCTTCGTCGCGGCCGAGAAGGGCTTCATCGACGAGGTGATCATGCCCCATTCGACCCGCAAGCGCGTCGCCCGCGCCTTCGCGTCGCTGCGGCACAAAAAGGCCCAGCGGGCCTGGCGCAAGCACGACACGATCCCGCTGTGAGCGACTGGCGCCCAGATGGCCGCGGCTGGTGGGAGCGGCGGGACGGCGCGGCCTATGCGCTGACCCGCCGGATGCCGCCGCGCTGGGACGTGATGGCCCGGACCTGCCTGCCGGATCTCGGACGGCGGCGGCTGGCGCATGCGGTCCGTCAGGATATGTGGCGTGCCTTGCAACGGGTCCGTGGGTTCTCGCCCTTGGTGGAGGTCGTGAGGGAGGACGGTCTTTGCCACCTGCGCGCGGGCGGTCGTGTGGAGGGCCCGCGCCCGCCCGACCTGCCCGCGCGCATCCAGTCCCTGCTGGACGACCCGCGCAGGCGGGCGGCCTGGGCGCGGGCCGCGGCGCATCGGGGGGCGGCATGACGGGAACGCGCGACCGGGGTCGGGGCGTTGGGATGGCGGAAGGAGACCGCCATGACCAAGGACCACGGGCCGAGTATCAAGGACGACGAGACCTACGAAGCGCTCCGCGAGGACGGCGCCTCCAAGGAGAAAGCCGCGCGGATCGCCAATGCGCAGGCCGCGCCGGAGCAGTCCCCGGGGAAGGCCGGCGGAAACTCGCCGCCCTACGAGGCGTGGTCGAAGGATGCGCTCTACGAGCGCGCGCAGGAGCTTGGGATCGAGGGCCGCTCGGACATGGCCAAGGACGCGTTGATCGCCGCCTTGCGCGCAGGTTGAGCGCGGGGCTGCTGGCGCTGGCCTGCGCCGCGCCCGCCTGGGCGCAGGGCGTGCCTTCGGGGCAGGCCGTCGTGTTGTGGCAAGTTCTCTGGGAGCGGGTGGAAGGCCAAGGAACTCAAGCGGTTCTGCGCTTCATTGCGCCCGGGGTCGGCGCCGAGGGCGGCGTCGATTTCGAGGCGGCCCAGGCGGATATGGACTGGCTCTGCGAGACCCATGGCGTGCCGGTCGCGGCGCTGCCTTATGCCAGATCCGACGATGTGGTCGTCGAGATCACCGACCGCGCGGTTCCCCGCGGGGAGACCGATCCGGAGGCGGTGCGCTACTTTTCCGTCTATCGAATCGATGGCGAGACCTGTCTCTCGGAGGGCTTTTGATGCAACGCGGCAACAAACTCTTGCGGCGAGTCGCGAATCCGTCGCAGCCTGCCGGCAGCGGCGGTGCGTCCTGCGCGCGCCGCTTTGTCTGCCAAAGAAGGAGAGAGACATGCGTAATTTCTTTAAGCTGGCCGCCGTTCTCGGCGTCACCGTTACCCTGGCCGCCTGTGGCGCCCCCGAGGAAGAAGAGCCCGTCATCATCGTCGAGCCCGAGCCCGTCAGCACGAAGTACTGACCGCAGGGCGGCGGCGGCCCCCGCGCCGTCGCCAATTCCGCATCAATCTGGTCATCGGGCCGGGTTTGGTGCGGCACGGACACGGCGCGGCAACGCAATCGGGGCCATTTTGGGGCACCCGTATCGCGGCCAAATCCCGCGCGGTAACCTTCTGACAGATCGCGGCAGAGCGATCCCAATCTCGGGCGGCGTCGTAGGGGACACCCTGGCGCCGCCCGTCAACGTCAGGAGACTGGAATGTCGACCATCCTCAAGGCCTGCGCCGGCCTCGCCGCCCTCTCGCTGCTGGGAGGCTGCCTGCTGCCCAACCCGCAGGCCGAAGAAATCGTTATCGTCGAGCCTGCCCCCGTTGTGGCCGAACCCGTGGGCGGCAAGTACGACTGATCACGCTTCGGGGCGGGGGATCTCTCCCGCCCCGACCCAGACGCCCGCCGCCGCGTGCGCCCCGTTCCGTCGGGGGGCCTCATGCTGAAACATCGCGGCTTTCCCGGGCGGCTCCCCTCCACCGACCTGCAATTCACGATCCGGCGGGCCAATCCGAAAGGCGCGACGCCCCTCACCCGCCGGGAGCGCTTTCGGGACCGGAAAGCGCTGGATCGCCGCGCGGACGCGGCCTTCCTCGCCGCGCTCTGGGAGCATTTCGGCGACGAACCCTTCGAACGCGGCAATCTCGACGCCGGACGCCTGTCCTGGCTGCTGGGGCGGGAGGTCGTGGCCGTCGACGATCCGTTCGACCCGACATCCTACGAGGCACGGCTGCGCGTGGACGAGGCCGCCGCCCGCGCGGCCTTCCCGGAGGTGTTCGAGCAGCCCGATGACGCGGATTGGGACGACATATGGGACGAGGACTCGGCATGATCCCGCCCATCTCGAGCGCCTTTGGGCCATGTGCCGCCGATTCGGTGCCGCGCGGGACGGTGCCCTTTCGTGCCGAAGAGCCTCGGGTCACCCCTGTCTTGCACGCCCCGTCCGACAGGCCGCGCCAGCGGTCCGACCCCGGGCCGACGTGCAACCGTACCCCTTCCCTGTCCGGGCGGCGGTCGGCTTCCCCAGGTCGCCCGCTGCCCGGAATTTTTCCGGGTTCGGGCGCTCTCGTCTCACCGATTGAAACCGTCGCGCCGGTCGCCGCGTTGAAAGGGACACTGCAAACAGGAGTGATCCCATGTTCCGCGCGATCCTTGCCCTGTCCACGACTCTTGCCCTCGCGGCCTGCAACACCGGCGCCATCGACACCGATGCGGAACGCGGTCTTGCCGGCGCCGCGATCGGGGCGGGCACGTCCGCCGTGCTCGACGGCAGCGTGGCCGGGGGCGCCGTGGCCGGTGCGGCCGCGGGCGTGTTCTGCGACGATGTCGGCGCCTGCCGCTGACCTGACCGACCTTTCGCGCGCCCCGCGGCGCGCCATCGCCATGGGCCGCTTCCCGACCGGGAGGCGGCTCTTTTTGCAGTCCGGGCGCGGGGACGCCCGAGGGATACGACCGAAGGGGACCCGATGTTCGACAAGATCCTGATCGCCAACCGGGGCGAGATCGCCTGCCGCGTCATCAAGACCGCCCGGCGGATGGGCATCGAGACGGTGGCCGTCTATTCCGATGCCGACCGCAACGCGCTGCACGTCAAGATGGCCGACGAGGCCGTGCATATCGGCCCGCCCCCGGCCGCGCAGTCCTATATCGTGATCGACAAGATCATGGACGCCATCGAGCAGACCGGGGCGCAGGCGGTGCATCCGGGCTATGGCTTTCTCAGCGAGAACGCCAAGTTCGCCGAGGCGCTCGCTGCGGCGGGCGTCGCCTTCATCGGCCCGCCCAAGGGGGCGATCGAGGCGATGGGCGACAAGATCACCTCCAAGAAGATCGCCGCCGAGGCCGGGGTCAACACCGTGCCTGGCCATATGGGTCTGATCGAGGATGCCGAGGAGGCCGTGCGCATCAGCCGTTTCATCGGCTATCCGGTTATGCTGAAGGCCAGCGCCGGCGGCGGCGGCAAGGGGATGCGGATCGCCTGGAACGACGAGGACGCGCGCGAGGGCTTCCAGGCCTCCAAGAACGAAGCGGCGGCGAGCTTCGGCGACGATCGCATGTTCATCGAGAAATTCGTCACCCAGCCCCGTCACATCGAGATCCAGGTTCTCTGCGACCAGCACGGGAACGGCGTCTATCTGGGCGAGCGGGAATGCTCGATCCAGCGCCGCAACCAGAAGGTCGTGGAGGAGGCGCCTTCGCCCTTCCTCGACGAGGCCACGCGGCGGGCGATGGGCGAGCAGGCGCTCGCGCTGGCTCATGCGGTCGGCTACGCCTCGGCGGGCACGGTCGAGTTCATCGTCGACGGCGACCGCGATTTCTACTTCCTGGAGATGAACACCCGGCTTCAGGTCGAGCATCCGGTGACCGAACTCATCACCGGCGTCGATCTGGTCGAGCACATGATCCGGGTCGCGAGCGGCGAAAAGCTGAGCCTGACCCAGGACGACATCAAGCTGAACGGCTGGGCGATGGAATCGCGCCTCTATGCGGAGGATCCCTATCGCGGCTTCCTGCCCTCCATCGGCCGTCTGACCCGGTACCGCCCGCCCGCCGAGACCGAGGGCTACCTGCCCGGCGTCACCCCGGACGCGCCCGTCGTGCGCAACGACACGGGCGTCTACGAGGGCGGCGAGATCAGCATGTTCTACGACCCGATGATCGCCAAGCTCTGCACCTGGGGTCCGGATCGTCAGGCCGCCATCGAAGGGATGCGTGTCGCGCTCGACAGCTTCGAGGTGGAGGGGATCGGCCATAACCTGCCCTTCCTTTCGGCGGTCATGGACCATCCGAAATTCGTCGCGGGCGACATGACGACGGCTTTCATCGCCGAGGAATATCCTGACGGGTTCGAGGGGGTGGAGCTGCCCGAGGCCGAATTGACCCGCATCGCCGCCGCCTGCGCCGCGATGCACCGGGTGGCCGAGATCCGGCGTACCCGCGTCTCAGGCCGGATGGATAATCACGAGCGGGTCGTCGGCTCCGACTGGGTGGTGACGCTGGACGGCCATCGCTTCGACGCGTCGATGACCGCCGACAAGGCGGGTGCCGACGTCACCATCGGCGGCAAGACCCTGCGCGTCGAAGGGGATTGGACCCCCGGCGACAGGCTGGCGGCGATGACGGTCGATGGCGCGCCGCTGGTGCTCAAGGTCGGAAAGGTCAGCGGCGGCTTCCGTATCCGGTCGCGCGGGGCGGATTTGATCGTGCATGTCCGCTCGCCGCGCCATGCGGAATTGGCCGAACTGATGCCGGTGAAGGAGGCGCCGGATACCTCCAAGCTGCTGCTCTGCCCGATGCCGGGCTTGGTCGTTCGCATCAACGTGGCCGAGGGCGACGAGGTGCAGGAGGGCCAGGCCCTGGCCGTGGTCGAGGCGATGAAGATGGAGAACGTGCTGCGCGCCGAGCGCAAGGGCACCGTCTCCAAGGTCAACGCGGCGGCGGGCGACAGCCTGGCCGTGGACGACGTCATCCTTGAGTTCGAGTGACGGCGGATCAACATATCGTGTGCCGGGCGGGCGTCCGGTCGCAGGGGTCTTTCCTCCGGGCCGGGCGCGCTCCTGTCTCAGGGCAGACAGCGTTCCGCTTTGAGGGAGACCGCCATGACCGCCGATCAGGCCGACGTCCCCCACCGCATCCTCTCCTTTGCCGCCCAGATCGGGCGCTGCGCCTTGCCGCCGGAGGTCAAGGCCCGGCGGCGGGGCTGGCTCGACGGGACGGGGGCGCACACCCCCGAAGGCCACGAGCTTTTGGACCACATCGGCGAGCGGGTGCGGACGCGCACCGTGTTCCGGGGGCTCTGAGCCCCGCTCAGCCGTCGATCCGGCCGTCGCGGCCCTCGGCTTGCTCGCGTTGCCGCATCGGCATCTTGTCGATCGAACGGGAGATTTCGCGCACGCTCCAGGGCAGGGGCTTGCGCAGTTTGACTTGGCCGTCCTTGCCGATCAGCGTCAGCATGAAACCGCGGGGGCGCAGCCGTTCCCGCAGCGCGCTGTCGCCGGCGGGGTCGGTGTCGACGATCACAATCACATCGCGCTCCACCAGCTGGTCGAACTCCCCCGCGATCTCCTCCATCTGCTGGATGAAGGCCGGGTCGCGCGGGGAATTGGCGAAAACCACGAGGGGCCGCGCGATCCATTGGAGCGCGTCCAGGTCGACCTCCTGCGCGTTGAAAACCCGGGTCGGGTCGGCCAGCCAGGCGGCCTCCAAGCTGTCGGTATCCTGCGCGAGGGCGGGCAGGGCGGTCAGGCTCAGGGTGGCCAAGAGAGCGGTCGCTTTCAGCATGTCGGTCATTGTCCTTCGTTCCTTCAGGAACATAGGGGCGGGCGCACGCAGGGCGAAGGGCGGTGCGGCGATTTCGGCCCAATTGACGTTCAATTCTCCGCTTAACCTGCTGGGAAGGGAGGCGGGGCTAGGCCCGGCTGTCCCCCAATCAGCCGCGCCGGAGACGACCTCATGACGCCGAAAGACATGCCCCCCATCACGCTGCATCTCGGGGCCCACCGGACGGGGACTTCCTCGCTCCAGCGCCTGCTCAACCGGGAGCGGGCGG
This sequence comes from Jannaschia seohaensis, assembly GCF_900116765.1. Taxonomy (GTDB): domain Bacteria; phylum Pseudomonadota; class Alphaproteobacteria; order Rhodobacterales; family Rhodobacteraceae; genus Jannaschia; species Jannaschia seohaensis. Next base: position 34,342 of record NZ_UETC01000007.1, read on the forward strand.
GCCTGGAGGCGCGGGGCATCGCGCTCTGGTCGCCCAAGCAGACCCGCGCGGGGCTGTTCACCGGGCTGCTGGGCGATCCCGGACGGCGCACGCCCAAGCGCGAGATCCACGCCCATCGCGCAGCGGGCCGCATCGCGATGCGGCGCCGCGCTCTGGCCGCCGACGGGATCACGCGGTTGATCGTCTCGGACGAGAACATGCTAGGCGGCCTGCGCGAGAACCTCCTGATGGCGCGCATCTATCCGACGGTGACGGCGCGGATGGCGCGGATCGGACCCGCCTTGCCCGGGACTGACCGGGTCTGTCTGTCGATCCGCTCGCCCGACGCGTGGTGGACCTCGACCTTCGCCTTTCTCATGAGCCGTGGCTTCGCCCCCCCCGATCGCGCGACGCTGGACGCGATTTTGCGGTCGCGCCGTGGCTGGCGCGGCGTGGTCGAGGATCTGGCCCGCGCCTTCCCCGCCGCCCGCCTGACCGTCTGGACCCACGAGGAGATGGCCGCGCGCCCCGCGGCGGGCTTTGCGCTGCTGACAGGGGCACCGCCGCCCGACGGGCCGGTGCCGCATCTCCAGGCGTCCCTGACCGCCGAGGACCTGCGTGCGCGGCTGCGCGACGAGGGCTGCATGGCCGACCTGCCCGAATTGGCGGGCGCCTATTCCCCTTTCACCCCCGACGAGCGGGCTGCGCTGCGCGACGCCCATGCCGAAGACTTGGCCTGGCTGCGCGGCGGCGCGGACGGGCTGGCCGATTTCGTGACGCGGCGCCCCGAAGAGGCGCCCCCCCGCGACAGGAAAGGACTCAGAGATGAAGGACGGAACCGATCCACGGGTAAGATGGACGCAGCTGGCCGAGGGTGAGCTGCGCGGCCGCGCCCCCGAGAGCCTGACTTGGCACACGCTGGAGGGCATTCCCATCCAGCCCGTCTATACCGAGGCCGACCTGGAGGGCGTGACCCATCTGGGCACCCTCCCGGGCGAGGCGCCCTATACCCGCGGCGTGAAGGCCACGATGTATGCGGGCCGCCCCTGGACGATCCGCCAATATGCGGGCTTTTCCACCGCCGAGGAATCGAACGCCTTCTACCGCAAGGCGCTGGCCGCCGGACAGCAGGGCGTCTCGGTCGCCTTCGACCTCGCCACCCATCGCGGCTATGATTCCGACCACCCGCGCGTCGAGGGCGATGTGGGCAAGGCGGGCGTGGCCATCGACTCGGTCGAGGACATGAAGATTCTGTTCGACGGCATCCCGCTGGAGAAGATCTCCGTCTCGATGACGATGAACGGCGCCGTGATCCCGATCCTGGCCAATTTCATCGTCGCCGGCGAGGAGCAGGGGGTCGACCGCGCGCAGCTCTCCGGGACCATCCAGAACGACATCCTCAAGGAGTTTATGGTCCGCAACACCTATATCTACCCGCCCGAGCCTTCGATGCGAATCATCGCGGACATCATCGAATACACCTCCAACGAGATGCCCCGCTTCAACTCGATCTCGATCTCCGGCTACCACATGCAGGAGGCGGGGGCGGACCTGGTGCAGGAGCTGGCCTTCACCCTGGCCGATGGGCGCGAATATGTCCGCGCTGCCATCGCGCGGGGCATGGATGTGGACAAGTTCGCCGGGCGGCTCAGCTTCTTCTTCGCCATCGGCATGAATTTCTTCATGGAGGCGGCCAAGCTGCGGGCCGCGCGTCTGCTCTGGCACCGCATCATGTCGGAGTTCGAGCCGAAGAACCCCAAGTCGTCGATGCTGCGCACCCATTGCCAGACCTCGGGCGTCAGCCTGGCGGAGCAGGACCCCTATAACAACGTCATCCGCACCGCTTATGAGGCGATGTCGGCGGTGCTGGGCGGCACCCAGTCGCTTCACACCAACAGCTTCGACGAGGCCATTGCGCTGCCGACCGAGAACTCGGCCCGTATCGCGCGCAACACCCAGCTGATCCTCCAGGAAGAGACGGGCGTGACCAATGTCGTCGACCCGCTGGCGGGTAGCTATTACGTCGAGAAGCTGACCCATGACCTGGCCGAGGCCGCCTGGAAGCTGATCGAGGAGGTCGAGGAGATGGGCGGCATGACCAAGGCCGTCGCCTCGGGCATGCCCAAGCTGCGGATCGAGGAATCGGCCGCCACCCGTCAGGCCAAGATCGACCGGGGCGAGGATGTCGTCGTAGGCGTCAACAAGTATCGCCGCGAGACCGAGGACGCGATCGACATCCTCGATATCGACAACGACAAGGTCCGCGAGGCGCAGGTCGCCCGGCTCGACCGCATCCGGAGCTCTCGCGATGAGAAAGCCTGCACGCAGGCGCTCGAAGAGCTCACCCGCCGTGCGACCGAGGGCGGCAACCTTCTGGAAGCGGCGGTCGAGGCCGCCCGTCACCGAGCCTCCGTGGGAGAGATCAGCATGGCCATGGAAAAGGTCTTCGGCCGCCACCGCGCCGAGGTGAAGACATTGGCCGGCGTCTATGGCGCCGCCTATGAGGGGGATGAGGGCTTCGCCCAGATCCAGAAGGATGTCGAAACCTTCGCCGAGGAGGAGGGCCGCCGCCCGCGGATGCTGGTCGTCAAGATGGGCCAGGACGGGCACGACAGGGGCGCCAAGGTCATCGCCACGGCCTTCGCCGATATCGGCTTTGACGTGGATGTCGGCCCCCTGTTCCAGACCCCCGAGGAAGCCGCGCAGGACGCCATCGACAACGATGTCCACGTCGTCGGCATCTCCAGTCAGGCGGCGGGGCACCGCACCCTGGCGCCCAAGCTGATCGAGGCGCTGAAGGCGCAGGGCGCGGGCGAGATCATCGTGATCTGCGGCGGTGTCATCCCCCAGCAGGATTACGACTTCCTCAAACGGGCGGGCGTTGCCGCGATCTTCGGGCCGGGCACCAATATCCCCCATGCCGCCGCCGAGATCCTCACGCTGATCCGGGCCGCTCGCGGCTGAAGATCGTCGGCGTCGCGCGGCCCGAAAGGGCAAAGGCCCACCGCATGCGGTGGGCCTTTCGTTTTTGGTCTCTCCGCGCGGCTCGGGGCTTTCCGGGCCGCGCCGATCGCGCGGGTCCGGGTCAGACGGCGATAACGCCGCCATCTTCTTTCGTGACGACCACGACCGAGGGGCGCGGCGGCATGGCCGGGTGGAAATCGGGCCAACGCGTCGCCGGATCCTCGAAGGTCGAGTTCCGCTCGAAGCCGACCATCGCGCTCACGCCATCGGTGCCGGGATGCTGCACCGCCAGGAACAGCGTCCGGCTCTCGTCGGCAAAATACGGCCCGCAAAGCTCCCCACCGACGGGGCAGCGGAAGAACAGCTTGGAATGGCCGCGCAGATCGCCTTCTGTCTCCAGCCCGTAGAGGCCGTCCGACTTGCCCGTGCGCCCCCAGCCGGAGCCCTGGTCCGTCGAGATCCAGAGCCGTCCGGCACTGTCGATGGCGCAGTTGTCCGGCGAGGCGAACCAGCCCGCATCCGAGGTCTCTGGGTTCCACATCGCCCCGACCTCTTCGACGTCCGGGTCGCCGCAGAGGACCAGGATCGACCATGTGCCGGTCGTGGCGGAGTGGTTGCCGCCCTCTTCCTTGATCTCGATGATATGGCCGAAATTCGACTCGGGCCGGGGGTTGGCGGCGTCGACCTGATCGGGCTGACGGCGCGAGTTGTTCGTCAGCATGATGTAGGCCGTCCCATCGCCGCGCGGCTGCGCGTCTTCGGGGCGGTCCATCGGCGTGGCGCCCAGGAGATCGGCGGCCAGCCGCGTGTCGATCGAGACGTCGGCCTGGCTGTTGAAGCCGTTCTCGACCGTCAGCGGCCCTTCGCCATGGACGAGCGGCAGCCAATCGACCGTTCCGTCATCATTAAAACGCGCCACATAGAGCGTCCCCTCGGACAGAAGCGACGAGCCGAAGACGGCGTTCTCCTCGGTGACGGCCTCGGCCGAGACCCATTTGTACTGGTAGTCGAAGCGGTTGTCGTCGCCCGAATAGATCACCAGCTTGCCGTCCGAGGCCACGGTCGTCTCCGCGCCCTCATGGCGGAAGCGGCCCAGCGCCGTGTGCTTGATCGGCGGCGCGTCCGGGTTCATCGGATCGACCTCGACGATGTAGCCGAAGCGGTTGGGCTCGTTCGGTTCCAGGTCGATGTTGAAGCGGTCGTGATACTTGCCCCAGGCATACCAGCGGCCCGGCACGCCATAGCGCTTCATCGACGCGGCCTCGGGCTGTTCCGAGATGTCCGGGTCGCCATCGGCGTCCAGCTTGTCCGTCCAGAAGTAGCCGTGGAAGTTCTCCTCGGCCATCAGGTAGGTGCCCCAGGGCGTCATGCCGCCGGCGCAGTTGTTGATCGTGCCGAGCACCCTCATGCCCTCGGGGTCGGCACTGGTCTTGAGGCGATCATGGCCGGCGGCCGGGCCGGAGAAGGTCATCGGCGTCTCGGCGGTGATCCGGCGGTTGGCGGGGTTGTCGCGATTGATCGACCACTTGCCGTCGGCGCCCTTGACGATCTCGAAGACGGACCCGCCATGGGCGGCCATCTCGATGTCGACCAACTCCTTGGTCATGCCCGCGAAGTCCTGGTTGTCCTGACGGCCCAGGCCCGGGAACATGACTTCTTCGTTGGTGTATTCGTGATTGACGCAGAGCATCCCGCGGCCGGGCTCGATCTCCGCGAATCCGACATAGTCGTTGTTGTAGCCAAACTGCTTGGCCTGGGCCGCGGCGGTCTGGTTCATGACGTCGAAATCGGGGGCGTCGGCGGTGATCGGGTCGCCCCAGCGGACCAGGATGTCGGCGTTATAGCCATCGGCGATGTGGTGGGTCGTGTCGTTGCCCCACTGGAGTTCGTCGAACGCGTAGCGGCTGGCGGCGGCGCCTTGGGCCTTGGCGGATTTCGGCGCGGTCAGAGCGGTCGTCCCGAACAGGGCGGTGGTCGCCGCCACGCCGAGCGAGCCGCGCAGGACGTCGCGGCGGCCATAGCGCCGCGCGATCACATCGCCGATCGTATTGCCGAGATTCGGATTGGTCGGAATGTCGTCGAAGGCTTCGAAGGCTTCGGCCTTGTTGCCATACTCCTGATTATTCAAAATTTCTCTACGGTTCATCCTCATCTCCCTTTGGCGATCCGCTTGCGGAACTGGCGCTCCACGCCACCTCACGGCGCCCTAATGCACATGCTCCACGACGGTTTTGCGAAGCTTCCATGCCTTTTCACCTTACCGGGCCGCCGAAATGACTCAACGATCTTGAGCACCGGCCGGTCTGGCGGGCCATTTCCGCCAGCCCCCGTCGAACTCAGCGCCCGGGGAACCGGCCACTGCCCCGGCGCGGGCCTTGATCCGGTGCCGTGGCCAAGCTGTCTCCGCCACCGAACCGCGCCGCGGATGCGGCCCTGCGGCGACCCATCCGGCTCGGGTCATCGACCGGGCAAGAACCGCACTTTTTTGCCTTGCGAGCCCGCGAGCGCTGTCCTAAGACCCGCGGCACGGTTGGGGTGTGGCGCAGTGGTAGCGCAACGGTTTTTGGTACCGCAGGTCGTAGGTTCGAATCCTACCACCCCAGCCAAATCTCATTCTTTGCGGATGTCGCCTGACCTGCCGTCGCTGCGCGCGCGGCGATAGCCGTAGTTTCCGCCAAAATATCAAAGGGTTGGCGGAAGGTGGCGACCACCTCCCCATCCTCCCAGGTGCATTTCGATAGCACGATTTTCAGAAGCCGCCGCTTCTCGCGGGCCGGCTGGCGTTCGAACAGGGCCTGCGCGTTCCGGGCGATTTCGAGAATCCGCAAACCCTCATCCATGTAGGACTGCTCGGCCTCCTCGTGGCGCTCGATGTCCCGTTGCAGGCGGCGCTGCTCCTCGCGCCACTTGCCCGACATCTCCTCGAAGAACGCGCCGGTGATCTTCCCGTCGAGCTTGTCGACATACATCGCGCTGATCCGCTCGCCGAGACGGGCGTGCTCAGCCTGAAGCCGGGCGATCGCCTCCTGATGCTCGCGGCGCTCGTCGGCGTCGCTGGCGTGCAGGGCCTCGCGCACCCACTCCAGCACCTCGTCGTCGAAGCGAAGCCGGCCGAGCATGGCGGTGAACTGCTGCTCCAGCACCTCCTCGCGCACATACTTCCGGCGGCACGAGGCAGGCTCGCCCCGGCATTTGTCCGCGTAGCCGGTGCAGTGATAGTAGATGCATTTATGCCTTTTGATCTCGCCGACCACCGAACAGCCGCATCGCGCGCAGGCGATCAGGCCCGAGAAGGCGAAGTCGTGCGTCATGCGGCAGTGCTTGCTGGCGTTCCGGCCGTCCATCACGCCCTGCACCCGCTCCCACAACTCGACCGGCACCAGCGCCTCGTGCTTGCCCTGATAGAGCTTGCCGTTCCACTGGCGTTGGTGCACGAAGCCGGTCCTGGAATTCACAGCGTGAGTTCAGCGACCTAGCTGGGGGGCATGTCCAAGCCTGCGCCCACCCGCTCCCGTACCCTGAACTGGTCCAGCTACAACGCCGCGTTGCGTAAGCGCGGCTCGCTGACGGTCTGGTTCGATCCGTCGACGCCGTGGCATGCGGCCCCTTCGAGCAAGCGCGGCGCGCAGCCGGTCTACAGCGACGCCGCGATCCAGGCCTGTCTGACGGTGAAGGGTGAGGGGCGTCTCGGGATCGGTCCAGTGGACAGATCCAGCCCCGAACGGGCGGAGCCCTGGGACGGTTCGGCTTGCCGCTGCGCCAGACGACGGGCTTCGTGGCGAGTTTGCTCAAGCTTGCAGGCCTGAACTGGCCGGTGCCGGACGTCTCGACCTTGTGCCGCCGTCAGAAGACGCTGGCCGTGCAGCTGCCCTACCGCGGCTCGGGCGGCCTGCTGCATCTTCTGGTCGACAGCACCGGGATCAAGGTCAGGGGCGAGGGCGAATGGCATGCTCGCAAGCATGGCGGGGCCAAGCGACGCGTGTGGCGCAAGGTGCATCTGGCGGTGGACGCGGCGACGCTTGAGGGTGAGCCCCGCGAACGCCGTCGAGTTCACCGACAGCAACATAGGCGACGCGCCCATGCTGCCCGGCCTGCTATCGCAGATCCCGGAGAGCGAGCCGATCGCCTCCGGCGAGCCCGCGAGCGCCGATGGTGCCTATGACGGCCGCGCCTGCCGCGACGCCGTCGCGTCCCGAGGCGCCGATGCGATCATCCCGCCGCGCCGCAACGCCAAGCCGTGGACGACAGACAGCCCCGGCGCGGGGACCCCGCAACGAAGCCTTGCGTGCCATCAAGCGCTTCGGCCGGACGCTCTGGCGGAAGTGGTCCGGCTACCACCGCAGAAGCCGCGTCGAGGCCAAGATGAACTGCATGAAGCTGCTGGGTCCGAAGCTCATGTCCCGCAACTTCGACCGCCAGACGGCCGAACTCCAGGTCCGGATCGCCATCCTCAACCGCTTCACCGCGCTCGGCATCCCCGTCACGCAGCCCATCGGCTGAACCCCGCGGCGGAAGGGGGGAACTCGCCTTTGCGATGCTTCGTGCAACAGAGCCGCGTCGGCCCGGTTGTTGTTCAGTCGCCTCTGGCCTTTCTTGCCTCCGCCGCGAGCCGGGCGATCTCGTCGCGGGTCATGCCGCTGGTCGTCCGAAGAAGCGCCGACACCTCGACCGGCGCTCGCTTGATGATGTCGGCCAGGTCCGAGGGCATTCGCCCCGCCAAAGCCAGCAGCTCGTCGGGATCGCATTCGATGATCTGCGCGATGGCCCTGACCTTGTCCTCGGTCGGTGGCGTGAACTCGTCGCGCTCGACCTTGGACAAGTAAGTCGGGCTCACCCCAATCTTTTGGGCCATTTGGCGCAAACCGATCTCCCTTGCCTCGCGTTCCCGGCGAACGAATGCGCCGAACTTCAGACCCTCAGCGGTCATGGCTTCCTCTCCTGTTTAGTGGATAGATAACACGCGAGTCGCCCAACATCCAGATGCTGCGTATCGATAGGGAACGCTCCTCTATATCTAGCGCATTTGCGCGGCGGCGCTCGGCGATGCGCTGTGCTGCGGGACGGGCGTCTCGCCAATGCAGGCCCTCACGCAGTGAGGTCCAGCCACCGGATTTCCTCCAAAACCTGCCGAATTCCGGCTCTGGCGATACGCACATGGTTTCGTATAGCTGCTGGACGTTTGCCACATCAGCCCACGTCAACAAGGAACCCGCGCAGCGCGAGCCCTTCTTCAAGAACAATCCCGGGTTTTCGCGCGGCGACGGGTCTGCCATCGGTCTTCGTTACGCAAGGAAACCATCGCATGCAGGTCCGGCTAACCGTGTGCGATTGGCCGATACTCGACGGCGTGCCGCCAGATAGACGGCGGTGCGGCGATACTGTCACCCGTGCGGCCTGCCGTATGCCACTTCCAGAGCCCGGATCGCGAACCGTCGTGCCAGCGGCGCAAGCGCCGCGGCCTCCGGATCGCTGGCCGTTCCCGACTGCGCCCGGTCGGAGATGCCGACGAAGATCACCGCAAATCGGTAGAGGGCGAAGGCCTCGTGGAACGGCAGGAGCGGGGCCTCGAACGCCACCTGCGCGCGGTAGCGGTCAACGAATGTGCGCTGCGACGGGAGGCCTGTGGTTTCGAGGTCGTATCCGAGAAGCCCCCCGTACTCGTCGGGCGAGGTGTGCCAGGGCATGACGCAGAAGCCGAGGTCGGCAAGCGGGTGGCCCAAGGTCGAAAGCTCCCAGTCGAGGATCGCGACGACGCGGGGTTCCTCCGGGTGAAACAGGAGGTTCCCGAGGCGGAAGTCACCGTGGCAGAGCGCGATGAGCCCGTCGTCGGGCGGCATGTTCGCGACGAGCCAGGCATGGAGGCTCTCGATCTCGGCAACGCTCCCGGAGGGCGAGGTGCGATATTGCCGGTCCCATCGGGCGATCTGCCGCTCGAAATAGTTGCCGGGTCTGCCGTAATCGCCGAGGCCCACCTCGTCCGGCCGGATATGGTGCATCGCCGCAAGCGCGTCGGCCACCGCCATCCAGATCGCATGCCTCTCCGAACGCGGCAGCTCGGCCAGCGAGGTGTCGGTGAACACGCGGCCCTCCACGCGCTCCATCAGGTAGAAGGGCGTGCCGATCAGCCTGGGGTCTTCGTGGTAGAGAACCGGCCGCGGAACCGGCACGCCGGTGGGGTGGAGCGCGTCGAGGACGCGGTATTCGCGGTCGACCGCGTGCGCCCCGCGCAGGATCGGGCCGCCGGGCTGCTTTCGGAGGACCAGCCGACGGTCGGCCCAGTCGAGGAAATAGGTCGGGTTCGACTGACCGCCGCCGATCCGGGAGAGCGCGAAGCGCCCGCCGTCCGGCCCAAGGTGCCGGTGCAAGACCCCCGCCAGCGCCTCGGGATCGAAATCGAGGGGACTCTCGGTCTGCGCTGCGGTCACGGTGCGGTCTCCCACCGGTAAAAGCCCGTCCCCTGGTCGGCGAGGTGGCGGTTGATGACCATCTTGTGGACCTCGTCCGCCCCATCCACCAGCCGCGCCTGACGGGCGTAGCGGTAGATCCACTCCAGCACCGTGTCGGTCGAATATCCCCGTGCGCCGTTGATCTGGATCGCCGTGTCGGCAGCCTTGTGGAGAAGGTTCGCGACGTGGATCTTCGCCATCGACACCTCCTTTTGCGCGTAGCCGCCGCGATCGATCTCCCAGGCCGCCTTCATCACGAGGAGCCGGCCGACCTCGACCTGCATGGCGAGATCGCCCAGCATGACCTGTACGCTTTCGCGATCTGCGAGACGCACGCCAAAGCCCTCGCGGCGTGCGGCGTAGTCGCGCGCGATCTCGATGCAGCGCTTCGCGAGCCCGAGCCACCGCATGCAATGGGTCAGCCGCGCGGGTCCCAGCCGCGTCTGCGTGACCTTGAGCCCGCGTCCCTCCTCCAAGAGCACGTTCTCGGCCGGGATACGCAGCCCGTCGTAGACGATCTCGCAATGGCCGCCGTGCTCCTCGGGCCCCATGATCGGAATACGGCGGACGATCTCCCAGCCCGGGTCGTCGCGGTGATGGAGGAACGCCGTGAGGCCGCGCCGCGGATCGTCGGAGGTGCGCGCCATGAGGATGAAGTGCTCCGCCGCGCCGGCGCCGGTGATGAACCACTTTCGGCCGCGGATCACGTAGGCGTCACCGTCTCGCGTCGCGGTCGTCCGCATCATGCCGGGATCCGATCCGCCGCCGGGCGCGGGCTCGGTCATGGCGAAGGCCGAGCGGACCTCGCCCCGCACGATCGGGGCGAGCCACCGTTCCCTCTGCGCCTCGGTTCCAAGGGCCTCAAGCACCATCATGTTGCCGTCGTCTGGCGCGGCGGCGTTGAACACCACGGGACCGAAGATCGAGCGGTTCATCGTCTCATAGGTGACGGCCATGCCGATCTTGCCGATGCCGAGGCCGCCGTTCTCGGGCGAGACCTGCGGGCACCAGAGCCCCTCGGCGCGCGCCTTGGCGCGCAGCGCCTGCAGCGGCTCCTCGGCGATGTTGTCGTGCGCGTCCCAGGCGGAGCGGTCCGCCTCGACCGGCAGGATGTGGGCTTCGACGAAGGTCTCTATCCGGTCCCGGAGCGCGGCGAGGTCGGGCGAAATGGAGAAGTCCATGATGCGACTCACAATCCTGAAACGAGGTGCCCGCCATCGACGGCGACGATAGAGCCGGTCATGTAGGCCGAATGCTCGGACGCGAGCAGAAGGAGCGGGCCGTCGAGGTCGCTCAGCCGTCCGAGGCGTCGTTGGGGGATGCGCTTGATCAGCGCGCGACCCGCGTCGGTCTCGAAGAAGGCCCTGTTGATCGGCGTCTCGACGTAGCCGGGGCAGAGCGCGTTGACGCGGATGCCGTACCGCGCCCATTCGAGCGCGAGCGCCTTCGTCAACTGCACGACGGCCGCCTTCGAGGCCGTGTAGGCGGGGACGTGCCCGGCGACGCGAAGCCCGAGGATGGAGGCAATGTTCACGATGCTGCCGCCACCCGCGTCGCGCATTGCGCGCGCGGCGGCCTGGGCGACGCCGAAGATGCCAGTCAGGTTCGTGTCGACGACGCTGCGGAACGCTTCGGTCTCCATGTCCATCGCGGCGCCGTCCCCGGCGACGCCGGCATTGTTAATGACGATGTCGAACGCCGGGCGCCCGCCGAAAAAGGCTGCGATGCTGGCGGGCCCGGTCACGTCGAGCGCGCCCGCGTCCGCCGCGTGCCCAGCCTTGCGCAGTGCGTCGGCCTCCGCCTCGACTCGCTCCTGTCGGCGCGCAGCCAGCGTGACCTCCGCCCCTGCCGCTGCAAGAACGCCCGCGAAATGCAGGCCGAGCCCGCTGGATGCGCCGGTGACGAGGGCGCGCTTGCCGTCCAGTGAGATCCCCATCACGCCATCTCACGACGCTTGCGCTCGGCGTCGTCCCAGGCTGTGAGCGGCTGGTAATCCGGCACGAAGCCCAGCCCTTTCTGTGCGTCCGACGACACCGCATCCTGCGAGGTGACCACGTCGATCACGGCGGGCGCATTGGCGAGACCCCGGCGGATCGCATCGGCCAGTTCCGAGGGGGTCTCGACCCGCTCGCCATGCGCGCCGAGGGCGCGGGCCATGCCCGCATAGTCGGAGTGGCGCAGCGTGGTGCCGACGACGCGTCCGCCGTAGTTGAATTCCTGGTCGTAGCGCTCGATGTTCCAGGCGGCGTTGTTCGACACGATGAAGACCGCCTTCGCGCCATGCCTGACGGCCGTGTCGATCTCCATCGCGTTGATCCCGTAGGCGCCGTCGCCGTTGACCGAAATGACTTGCCGATCCGGGAAGGCGAGGGCGGCGGCGACGGCGAACGGCACCCCGACGCCAAGGCAGCCGAAAGCGCCCGCGTCCATGTAGGTGCTCGCCGTCAGTCCGATGCGGGCGAAGCTCAGCAGGTCTCCGCCATCCGCGATCGCGATGTGATCCGGGTCCGCGACCTCGCGCAGCGCCTCGAAGATGGCGAGCGGGTGGATCTTGCCGTCGCCGCCCGTCTGGGGCGCGGACGTGTCGTTGCCCTTGGCGATCCGTTCGCGATGCTTGGCGCGAAGGCCCGAGAGCCAGCCTTCGTCGCGGACGCCTGCGTCGTTGCCGAGCGCCTCCGTGATGGCGTCCAGCGTCGCGCCGACAGGGGCGAGGATCTCGGTGCCGCGCCGGTTGTCGATCAGCTCACCCGCCGTATCGGAGATGCGCAGGAAATGTGCCTCGGGGAAGACCGCCGGAGATCCGAAACCAAGTTGGTAGTCGAGCTTCCTACCGAGCGTGACCACAAGATCGGCCTGCGCCATGGCCGCGGCGCGCACGGCGCCCACGACCGCGGGATGCTCCGCCGCCACGAGGCCCCGGCTCTCTTGTGTATCGAGGTAAAGGGCGTCGACGGCATCGAGAAACGCCGTGACCGAAGCGCCGGCACCGCGTGCACCGCGTCCGCTGACGACAAGCGGGCGCTTCGCCTCGCGGATCGCCGCAACGGCTGCCGTCACGCTCTCGGGGGCCGGGCTTACCCGGCGCGGCGGTTTCGGCGCGATCCAATCCCTTGGGACCAGCGATGGACCTACGCGGCTGCGCAGCACGTCCGTCGGCACCTCGATGTAGGATGGTCCCGGTTCTCCCATGTCGCCCATGGCGCGCGCGATCGCCTCGTCGAGTTCGCGGATGACCTGCTCGGCCACCCGGGCGGTGCGGCTGTAGCGTGTGACGGGTCGCATGATGTCGACATGCGGAATGTCCTGGAGCGGCCCCATGTTGGCCTGGTGACGGGATGTGCAGCCGCCGATCAGCAGGACCGGCACCCGCGCGAGGGAGGCGTTTGCCACGCCGGTCACGCAGTTCGTGACGCCCGGCCCGGCCGTCGCCATGGCCACACCAAGCTCGCCGGTGAGCTCGGCATGGGCGTGGGCCATGTGGACCGCCGCCCCCTCGTCGCGCACGTCGACGATGGCGATCCCGCGCTGGGCGAGATGGTCCCAGACAGGCTGGATGTGGCCGCCCTGAAGCCCGAAGACGCGCGTGACGCCGCGCGCCTCGAGCAGTGTCGCGATCCAGGCCGCGACACTTTCGGGATTGCTGTTGAGGTCCTGCCGATCGGTCATGCGAAGTCTCCCTTTCGTGTTCGTCCCACGGGCGTCAGGCGACGCGAGCAGCCATCATGTCCCGCAGAACGCGGTGGAGGATCTTGCCTGTGGCGTTGCGCGGCATCTCGTCCGGCCCGAGGAAAAGGATTTCGCGGGGTCGCTTGTACCCGGCGAGCCGTTCCTTCGACCACGCGATGAGGTCTTCGGCCGTCAGTGTCGCGCTCTTGCGCAAGACCACCGCGGCGGCGACGCGCTCGCCCCACTTGTCGTCAGGGCGGCCGACCACGGCCACGTCCTTGACGTCCGGGTGCTGCCCGAGGATCGCTTCCACCTCGGTCGGGTACACGTTCTCGCCGCCAGAGATGATCATGTTCTTCTTTCGATCGATGAGACGAATGAAGCCGTTCTCATCGCGCAAAGCCATGTCGCCGACGGAGAGATACGGGCCGCGAAACGCCTCGGCCGTCTTTTCCGGCAGGTTCCAGTAGCCCTCGAAGGCGTAGGGCCCGCAGGAGAACAACTCGCCCGGCTCACCGTCGGGCACCTCGTTGCCATTGTCGTCGAGCAGCAGGATCGGTGCCGATCCCACCACCTCGCGGCCGACCGTGCCGAGATGGTCGAACTGTTCGTTGGGATGAAGAAAGGTCACCCAGCCTGCCTCGGTCGAGCCGTAGAGTTCGTAGAGGCCGGAATTCGGGAACATCTCCATGATCGCGCGCTTTGTCTCAACCCGCGCGGGTGCGGACGACACCATGAGCTTTTCAACTGAGCCGTAATCCGCCGTGCCGCGCTCGGCTTCCGGGACATCCAGCATCATCGTGTAATGGGTCGGCACGAGCGAGGTGAACGTGATGCCCATGTCTCCGATCGTGCTCAGGCAGAGGCCGGCGTCGAAGCTGGGCCGCGAGAAGATCGTGACGCAGGCGCCGATCAACAGAAAGGACGTGAAGAAATTGAGCGAGTTGGCATGGCACATCGGCATGACGAGCAACGCATTGTCACGGCGTTTCAGGCTCAGTTCGACCTGCGTCATCAGCGCGAGCATGGCCATCCCGCGGTGAGACCGGATCGCGCCCTTGGGATTGCCGGTGGTGCCAGACGTATACATCAGACACCACGGATCATCGGGCGACACCGACGCCTCCGGTTCCGATGCAGGCGCGGACGCGATCAGCGCCTCGTAGCAGCGCCATCCTTGGGTCGTTTCGCCGTCGAGCAGGATAAAGCGGTCGCTGTCGACGGCGATCTCGGAGCGGAACGCCTCGGCGATGCCCGCCAGCGAGGGCTCAGCGATTACCGCGCGCACGTCGCAATCTTCGCAGATGAAGCGAGCCTCGGGCGCGGTCAGCCGGAAGTTGACCGGCACGGCGACAAGGCCGACCTTCGCGACTGCGGCGTAGATTTCTGCCCATTCGAGGCGGTTGTAGGCGAGCACGGCCACCCGGTCGCCCTTTGCGAGGCCGAGGTCCAGAAGACCGTTCGCGAGGCGGCAGGCGCGCGCGTTCCACTCCCGGAAGGTGAGCGCACGCTCCAGATCCCGGGCGCCGATGCGCTCGGGCTGAAGGCGCGCCTGCGCGCTCAGCATCTCGCCAACGGTAAGCATCCTGGTCATGCGCGTGCCTCCGGGGTTTGCTCGGCTTGCCTGCTGGCGACGAGCGCCGAATGCAGCGTCCGCGCCGCGCCGAGATCGTGCTCGGCCATGAGCCGCTCTGCCGTGTCGGGATCTCCCGCCGCGATGGCGTCCGCGATCTCGGCATGCTGGCGCCAGATCTCCTTGGGCAGCGTCGCCTGGCGCAGCACCTCTCCCATCGCGCGCTGCAGAAACCGCCAGTGCGGCTCGGCCGTGCGCGCCAATAACGGGTTGCCCGACATTTCGTAGACGAGTTCATGGAGCGCCCGGTCTTGCCGCACCTGCTCGGCCGTGTCGTCGGTTTCGACCGCCTGCGTGCCGGCCGAAAGGATCGCGTCAGCACGGTGCCTGAAGATCTCGCCCGCTCCCGCCTCGGCGCGCACGCGGTCCGCCGTAAGCCGTGCCGCCAGTCCATCCAGTACGGCGCGGATGTCGTAATGGTGCTGCATCAGGTCCGGGTCGAGCGGCGCGACCCACAGCCCGCGGCGGCCGATCTCCTCAACGACTCCGTCAGCCTTGAGGCGGGCCATAGCTTGTTGAACCGGCTGCCGTGAAACGCCCAGCCGCTCGGCGATCTGTTCTTGAACCAAGTGCGATCCGGCCGGCAGCGTGCCGCCGCAGATCTCGTCGACGAGGGCATCGTAGACCTGATCGGCAAGGTTTGGATTGGGTTTCAGGAGCGTCATTTTGAACTCCGAATTCTGAATTCAGAATGCAATAAGGTGCGCCAATCGCCGAGTCAAGCGGTCGCGTCAGCCCTCCCAGGCGGGCGAGCGGAAGGCGGCGACGAGAAAACCCACGAAGGTTCGGATGCGCGGGACCATGTCACGGTCGGGCAGGAAAACGGCATGAATGGCGGTGTCGTCGCTTGGCGCATGATCGCGCAGAAGCTCGACAAGCCTTCCGTCGCGGATGGCGGGGCGCGCGAGATGCTCGGCAACCCGCATTACGCCTACGCCCGCAAGGCACATCGCGAAAAGCGACATGCCCTGGTTGCCGCGAAAACGGCTTTGCGCGTGAAAACTCGCCTTCTCTCCGTCGCGGACGAAGCTCCAGCGGTTCAGATGTTCGCGGCTGCCATCCCACGCAATGCAGGGCATCCGCGCGAGATCGGCGACGCTTTCGGGCGCTCCGTGGCGCTCGACGAGACCGGGGGCTGCGACGACGATCCGGCGCAGCCGGCAGAGCCGCCGGTGAATGAGGCCCGAATCCGACAGCCGGCCCATGCGGATCGCGACGTCGATGCCATCGGCGATCAGGTTCTCGTGGTCGTCGGTCAGGCGCAGGTCGAGAGAAAGGTTTGGATGCCGCGCGAGGAACTCGGGCATCAGCGGCGTGACCCGGTCGAGCCCAAAGGCGATGGGCGCGGACACGCGCAACTGCCCCTCGATCTGCGCCTCCTCCCTCTGCCAGAGCGCCTCGGCCTGCTCGACCGCGCCGATGACCGTCCGCGCGGCGCCGAGGAACCTCTCTCCCTCGGGCGTCAGGCGCTGTCCACGCGTGGTGCGATGCAGGAGCTTGGCGCCCAGCCGCGTTTCGAGCCTGCGGATTGTCTGGCTGACGAAGGACTGGCTTGCCCCGAGCATGTTGGCGGCCGCAGAAAAGCCGCCCGTGTCGATCACCGCGCGGAACACCCGCATTTCCAGTAGCCGGTCGTCCCTCATCCCGCCTCCTGATCGTAATAACTGTTATCGCGTTTGGATGATTGCGTGTCATGGGCCCGTTACTCAATACCCGCGACCAAGGTGCGGGCCTGCGAACGGCGGGCCCGCCGCGACAGTGCAAATGGGAGGTCTCGCCATGCTCGATCTTGGAAACCGCGTCTCGATCTACCAGCCCGAGCAGGACGGGCTCATCTTCCCGGAAATCCCGGAGTTCGCCTCGGTCGAGGACGAGCGGCGGCACCGCAAGGAGCGTCTCGTCGCCGCCTGCCGCGCCTTCGCGCAGCAGGGCTTCGACTACGGGTTCGCCGGCCATCTCACCGTGCGCGACCCCGAACGGCCCGAGCTTTACTGGACCAATCCGATGTGCGTGCACTTCGATAAGGTGAAGATGTCGAACCTGATCCTCGTCGATCACGACGGCAAGGTGATCGAAGGCAGCTACGCCGTGAACCGCGCCGGCTTTGTTCTGCACGCCAACGTGCACGAAGCGCATCCCGACATCATCGCCATGTGCCACGCCCACACCACCTACGGCACGGCATGGTGCGCGACCGGGCGGCCCATCGACCCGATCACGCAGGATGCCTGCGCCTTTTTCGAGGATCACGTGGTGATTGGCGAGCAGGGCGGTGCCGTGGCCGTCGAGAACCACGCCGGAAGCGACGTGGCGAAGGCGTTCAAGGGCGTGAAGGCCGCGCTTCACCAGAACCATGGCTTGCTGACCGCGTCGCGTCATTCAATCGAAAGTGCCGCCTTCTGGTTCATCGCGCTCGAGCGCTGCTGCCAGCAACAGCTCGCCATCGCGGCCTCGGACGTCGAGCCTATCCGCATTCCCTCCGAGCGGGCGCGCTACAGCCGCGAGCATGTGGGCAGCGAGTATATCGGCTGGCTGCATTTCCAGACGATCTGGAACCAGCTGGTCGAGGACCAGCCCGACATGTTCGACTGAGTCCACCGAAACCTTCAGCACCGAAATACATTGAGAGCGGCGGGAATGACTTCGGAAGAATTCAAGGCGATCTGCAGAGGCAAAGGCTACGCCTTGCCGAAACAAGTGTCGTTCGAAGCGCTATCCCGCAGCGTTTCCCACACGCATGATCAGGTATCGTTTGTCTACGTGCTGGAGGGCGAGTTTATTCTCAACACTCCCGCCGGAAGAACATGCTACGGTGCGGGGGAGACCTGCTTGCTCGATGCAGATGTCGAACACGCAGAGGAGGCAGGCCCCTCCGGTGCAGTGATCTTGGTGGCAAGGAAATAGTGGTGCGGCTCGTGAAGGAGGTTCTGTCGAAATGACACTCAAGGCCGTACCCGATGTCGTTTTTCATACTCGTGTGCGAAACGATGCGCTTGAGGGTCCAAATCCCTTCGAATGGAAGGACATGACCACAAGCGACCTGTTCGGCGGAAAGCGCGTCGTGCTATTTGCGGTGCCGGGTGCATTCACGCCTGCCTGCTCGGAGAGCCATCTTCCGGGGTATGAGGCAAATTTCGATGCGTTCAAGGCGCTTGGCGTTACTCATGTCTACTGTCTGTCCGTCAATGACGCTTTCGTCCTGCGCCAGTGGGCTCTGTCTCGGAACATCGAAAGAGTCATCATGTTGCCGGATGGAAATGGCGATTTTAGCCGCATGATGGGTATGCTGGTGAAGCGAACCGCGCAAGGCATGGGGTACCGCAGTTGGCGCTACTCCATGTTTGCGGTCGACGGCATGATCGAAAAGCTCTTTATCGAGCCCGGACTCCAAGACAACCCCGGCGGCGTGCCTGTAGATCGATCCGACGCGGAAACGATGCTCGGCTACCTGCGCTCAAGCCATTAGAAAATGGAATGCGCAGTGTTTGCGCAGGGAATTTTCGATGTCATGCTCTCTCATCCTATCTTGACCGAGAGCAAGCGAGACAGTCAGCCCTGAGAGAGCGGCCGCGTTGGGAACGACAATGCCGGGTTGTCGCTCAGCGCGAAGCGACGGACGGGAATTTCAGGCCACGGAGCTATGATCGCCGTAATTAACCACGACCGTCGACTATGCGGCGAGGTCGAGGGTGCGAATGTCCTTGAGGAGCTGCCGAAATTCCGGCTCCGGCGCCAAACACATTGTTCGATACGTGTTCAGGAACGGCAGCCAAATCTTTCGAAGTTCGGATCCCGCTTCACGGGCGATCGCGGCGCTAGGCAAGGCGTCTCCTGTGCCGGCAGTCGTTCGCCTGGCAAGTGAGAGCAGATGGATTCCGCGTCTCGATCCCGCCGATCTCTCGGGGCAAAGGCAGCGCGCACACGCCGCAGGCGCCGGTCAGGTTGGTGTCGACGACGCTTCGGGAGGCATCCACCTCCATGTCCAGCGCGCTCTGTTCGCCCGCGACACTCGCGTTGTTCCAAAGATGTCGAAGGCGGGCCGCCCCGCGAAGAAGGGCGCGATGCCGTCGGGAGACGTCACGTCGATCGCTCCCGCTTCCGCCGCGCGTCCGGCCGATCGCAGGGTCTTCGCCTCAACGGCGTCGGTCCGTCGCGCCGCCAGCGTGACCTCCGCCCCAGCCTCGGCGAGAATATGCGGAAAATGCAGGCCCAGTCCGCTCGACGCGCCGCTGATGAGGGCGCGCGCCATGCCCGCGTAATCGAAATGGCGGAGCGTCGTGCCCACCACCGGGCCGCCATAGTTGAACTCCTGGTCGTAGCGGTCGATGTTCCACGCCGCGTTGTTGGACACGATGAAGGCGGCCTTCGCTCCATGCCGGACGGCGGTTTCGATCTCCATCGCGTTGATCCCATAGGCCCCGTCGCAATTGACCAAGATCATCTGCCGGTCTGGGAAGGCCAGCGCGGCGGCAACGGCGAAGGGCACGCCGACGGCGCCCGCGTCCATATAGGTCGTCGCCGTCAGCCCGATGCGCGCGAAGCCCAGAAGATCGCCCCCGTCCGCGATGGCGATGTGGTCGGCATCGGCCACGACGTTGAGCGCCTCGAAGATCGCGAGGGCATGGATCTTGCCATCGCCGCCCCGTTTTCGGGGCGGTCCTCTCCTTGCCCTTCCCGATCCGGGCGCGATGCTTGGCGCGAAGGTCGGACAGCCAGTCCTCGTCCCGCGCGCCCGCATCGTTGCCGAGCGCCGCCGTGATCGCGTCGAACGCCGCGCCGACGGAGGCGAGGATCTCCGTGCCGCGCCGGTTGTCGATCACTTCGCCGGACGTGTCCGAGATGCGCAGGAACCGCGCCTCTGGAAACACCGCCGGAGAGCCGAATCCGAGCTGGTAGTCGAGCTTGCGCCCCAGCGTTACGACGAGATCGGCCTGCGCCATGGCCGCCGCGCGAACGGCGCCGACGACGGGGGGATGATCGGCGCGCACGAGCTCCCGGCTTTCCTGCGTGTCGGGATAGAGCGCATCCACCGCGTCGAGAAAGGCCGCAACCGACGCGCCGGACCCGCGCGCCCCGCGTCCAGTGACCACGAGCGGACGCTTCGCGGCCCGGAGGGCGGCGACGGCTTGGGCGACGTCCGCCGGGTCGGGCGAGATGCGCCGGGCGGGCTTTGGCGCAATCCAATCCTCCGGGATCAGCGACGGTCCGACCCGAGTGCGCAGCACGTCGGTCGGCACCTCGATATAGGACGGGCCGGGCTCGCCCATATCGCCCTTGGCCCGGGCAATGGCCTCGTCGATCTCGCGGATGACTTGCTCGGCCACACGCGCCGTCCGACTGTAGCGCGTGCCGGGCCGCAGGATATCGACATGCGGAATGTCCTGAAGCGGTCCCATATTGGCCTGGTGACGTGACGTGCATCCTCCGATCAGCAGCAACGGCACCCGCGCGAGCGAGGCGTTCGCCATGCCGGTCACACAGTTCGTCACACCCGGCCCGGCCGTGGCCAGCGCGACCCCAAGCTCGCCCGTCAACTCCGCATGGGCATGCGCCATGTGAACCGCCGCGCCGTCGTCACGCACGTCCACGATGCGGATGCCGCGCTGCGCGAGGTGGTCCCAGATCGGTTGGATATGACCGCCCTGAAGCCCGAAGACGCGGCTCACGCCGCGCGCTTCGAGCAGTCTCGCGATCCAGTTGGCGACGCTTTCGGGGGCGCTGTTGAGGTCCTGACGGTCGGTCATCTGCCGTCTCCCATGTCAGTTCGGACCGGCCGCGTCAGAAGACGCACGCGGCCATCATGTCCCTGAGGACACGGTGAAGGATCTTGCCCGTCGCGTTGCGGGGCATCCTTTCGGGGCTGAGGAACAGGATCTCGTGCGGGCGCTTGTCGCCGGCGAGCCGGTCCTTCGACCACACGATGAGATCCTCCGCCGAAAGCGCCGCGCCGGCCCGAAGGGCGACCGCGGCCGAAACGCGCTCGCCCCATTTCGGGTCCGGGCAGCCGACCACGGCCACGTCCTTGACGTCGGGATGCTGTGCGATCACGGCATCCACCTCGGTCGGATAGACGTTCTCGCCGCCCGAGATGATCATGTTCTTCTTGCGGTCGATGAGGCGGATGAAGCCGTGTTCGTCGCGGATCGCCATGTCTCCGACCGAGAGATATGGACCGCGGAACGCCTCGGCCGTCTTCTCGGGCAGGTTCCAGTAGCCCTCGAAGGCGTAGGGCCCACAGGAGAAAAGCTCCCCGGGCTGTCCGTCGGGAACCTCGCACCCCTCGTCGTCCAGAAGGCGGATCGGCGCCGAGCCCACGACCTCGCGACCGACCGTTCCGAGGTGGTCGAACAGCTCGTCCGGGTGGAGGAAGGTTACTCATCCGGCCTCGGTCGAGCCGTAGAGTTCGTAAAGCCCTGAATTCGGGAACATATCCATGATGGCGCGCTTCGTTTCGACCCGAGCCGGCGCGGAGGAGATGATCAGATTCTCGACCGCGCCGTATGCTCCCGCGCCGCGATCGGCCTCCGGGACATCGAGCATCATCATGTAATGTGTCGGCAGGATCGACGTGAAGGTGATGCCCATCTCCCCGATGGTGCGCAAACAGTGAGCCGCGTCGCAACTCGGCCGCGAAAAGATCGTGACGCGCGCGCCGATGCAGAGGAAGGAGGTGAAGAAGTTCAGCGAGTTCGCGTGACACATCGGCATGACGAGAAGGGCGTCGTCGCGGCGCTTCAGGCCCAGCTTGACCTCGGTCATGAGCGCGAGCATCGCCATCTCCCGGTGCGACGGGATCGCGCCCTTGGGATTGCCGGTCGTGCCGGACGTGTACATCAGGCACCATGGGTCGTCCGGGGTCACGGGGACGTCGGGTTCCTCCTCCGATCCGGCCGCGATCAGGTCCTCGTATCCGCGCCAGCCGGGCACGGCGCCCTCGCCGATCAGGATGTGACGGTCCGCACCGATCCCGAGCACCTCGCGGAACGCATCCGCGAGAGGAGCGAGCGCAGCCTCCGCGATCAGCGCCCGCACGCCGCTGTCGGCGCAGATGAACCGGGCCTCGGGGGCCGTCACGCGGAAGTTGACCGGAATGGCGATCAGCCCGGCCTTGGCGACGGCGGCGTAGATCTCGGCCCACTCGACGCGATTATGGGCCAGCACGGCGACCCGGTCGCCTTTCTCCAACCCGAGATCGAGCAGGCCGTTCGCGAGGCGGCAGGCCCGGCAATTCCACTCCCGGAAGGTCAGCGCCCTCGCAAGGTCGCGCGCGCCGATCCGGCCGGGTTGCAGGCGCGCCTGGGCGCTCAGCACCTCGCCCATGGTGAGCGTCCTTGTCATGCGCGTGCGTCCTTGTCCGTGCTGGCGTCGAGGCTGGCCACGAGCGCCGCCGCGAGCGTCCGGGCCGCATCGAGGTCGTGCTCGGTCATGAGCCGTTCTGCCCGGTCCGGGTCGCCCGCTGCGATTGCGTCCGCGATCTCGGCATGCTGGCGCCAGATCTCCTTCGGCAGCTTGGCCCGGCGCAGCACTTCGCCCATCGCGCGTTGCAGGAACTGCCAATGTGGCTCCGCCGTACTCGCCAGGAGCGGGTTGCCCGACGTCTCGTAGACGAGCGCATGGAGGGCCCGGTCCTGCCGGACCTGCTCGGCCGTGTCGCCGGTCTCGTCAGCATGGGTTCCGGCCGCGAGGATCTCGTCGGCACGGCGGCGGAACGCCCCCCGCGCCGGCGCGCACCCGCTCCGCAGCTAACCGCGCCGCGAGCCCGTCGAGCACGGCGCGAATGTCGTAGTGGTGACGCATTAGATCGGGGTCGAGCGACGCGACCCAGAGCCCCCGTCGCCCGAGCTCCTCGACGATCCCGTCGGCCTTGAGACGCGCCATGGCCTGTTGCACCGGCTGTCGCGAGACGACGAGCCGCTCGGCGATCTGTTCTTGAACGAGATGCGATCCGGCGGGCAGGGCGCCGTTACATATCTCGTCGACGAGCGCGTCATAGACCTGTTCGGCGAGGTGCGGATTAGGTTGAGCACCTTCATTTGAATTCCGAGTTCTGAATTAAGAATTCAATGAGCCTTTGACCCGGTCGAGCCAAGCGAAGGCGTCAGTCTTCCCAGTCGGGGGTCCGAAACGCGGCGGCGAGAAAGTCGATGAGTGTCCTGATGCGCGGGACCACGTCGCGGTCGGGGAGAAAGACGGCATGGATCGCGGTGTCCTCCGCCGGGGCGTGATCCCCGAGGAGTTGCACGAGCCGACCCTCCCGGATGGCAGGTCGCGCCAAATGCTCGGCGGCCCGCATCACGCCCACCCCGGCGAGGCACATCCCGAACAGCGACATGCCCTGGTTGCTCCGAAACCGGCTGCGCGCGTGGAACGTAAGGCCCTCGCCGTTCCGCAGGAAGGACCAGCGGTTCAGGTGCTCTCGGCTTGCGTCCCACGCGATGCAGGGCATGCGGGAAAGATCCTCCACCGTCTGGGGCGTTCCGTGTCGCGCCACGAGATCGGGCGCGGCGACGACGATTCGGCGCAACCGGCAGAGCTTCCTGTGCATCAGCCCCGAATCCGTCAGCCGCCCCATTCGGATGGCGACATCGATCCCGTCGGCGATCAGGTTCTCGGTGTCGTCGGTCAGCCGCAAGTCGAGCGAGAGGTTCGGGTGCCGTGCAAGGAACTCCGGAACAACCGGCGTGATGCGGTCCAGCCCGAAGGCGATCGGCGTCGAGACGCGCAGTTGCCCTTCGATCTGCGCCTCCTTCCGCTGCCAGAGGGCTTCGGCCTCCTCGACCGCGCCGATGACACGGTGCGCGGCGTCAAGAAAGCGCTCGCCCTCCGGCGTCAGACGCTGGCCGCGCGTCGTCCGGTGAATGAGTTGCGCACGCAGCCGCGCCTCGAGCCTGCGGATCGTCTGGCTCACGAACGGCTGGCTTACGCCGAGCGCGTGGGCGGCCGAGGAGAAGCTGCCGGTCTCCACCACAGCGCGGAAGATCCGCATCTCGACAAGGCGATCGTCCTTCATCGCGCACCTCTGTTGCTGCAATAACAGTTATTGCAATCGCAACGTTGCATGAAAGCGGGCTGCGCTCGCAATATCCGACCCCATAAATGAGGTCCGCGACCGTCGGCCCCGCCTCGATCATGCAAGCAGAGGATCTCCCCATGCTCGACCTTGGAAACCGTGTCTCGATCTACCAGCCGGAGCAGGAAGGTCTGATCTTCCCGGAGCTTCCGGAGTTCGCCTCAGTCGAGGAGGAGCGGCGCCACCGCAAGGAACGCCTGGTCGCCGCGTGCCGCGCCTTCGCGCAGCAGGGCTTCGACTACGGCTTTGCCGGCCACCTGACGGTGCGCGACCCCGAGCGGCCGGAGCTCTACTGGACCAACCCGATGTGCGTGCATTTCGACAAGGTGAAGATGTCGAACCTGATCCTCGTGGATCACGCGGGCAAGGTCATCGAAGGGGACTACGCCGTCAACCGCGCGGGTTTCGTGCTGCACGCGAACGTGCACGAGGAGCACCCGGACATCATCGCCATGTGTCACGCGCACACGACCTATGGCACGGCCTGGTGTGCGACGGGGCGACCGATCGACCCGATCACCCAGGATGCCTGCGCCTTTTTCGAGGATCACGTCGTGATCGGCGAACAGGGCGGCCAAGTGGCCGTCGAGAACCACGCGGGGTCGGACGTCGCCAAGGCCTTCAAGGGCGTGAAGGCCGCGCTGCATCAGAACCACGGACTGCTGACTGCCAGCCGCCACTCCATCGAGTCGGCCGCGTTCTGGTTCATCGCGCTTGAGCGGTGCTGCCAGCAGCAGCTCGACATCGCCGCATCCGGCATCGAGCCGATCCGCATCCCGGCCGAGCGCGCCCGCTACTCGCGCGAACATGTCGGCAGCGAATATATCGGCTGGCTGCATTTCCAGACGATCTGGAACCAGCTCGTCGAGGATCAGCCGGACATGTTCGACTGAGCCAGGGCGGGGCGGCATGAACCTTGCATCTCTCGCCAGCGCGCGGGCGGAGGCGGGTCGCCCCGTCCGCGTGGCGCTGATCGGAGCCGGCAAGTTCGGCTCCATGTTCCTCTCTCAGGTCCCGACCATTCCCGGGCTCGAGGTCGCCGCGATTGCGGATCTCGACCCGGAGAAGGCGCGCGCCGCCTGCCGGGAAGTCGGCTGGGACGAAGCGCGCATCGCCGCGACGCTCTTCACCGATGACGCCGTTTCGGCCCTCGACCGTGGAATCGAGGTCATGGTGGAAGCTACCGGCCATCCCGAGGCCGGCATCTCCCATGCGCTCGCCGCCATCGAGGCGGGCCTCCACGTCGTCATGGTTAATGTCGAAGCCGACGTCCTCGCAGGCCCCGTCCTGGCGGAAAAGGCGGGCGAAAAGGGTGTCGTCTATTCCATGGCCTATGGCGACCAGCCCGCGCTTGTGGCCGAGATGGTGGATTGGGCGCGGGCGACGGGCTTCACTGTCGCCGCGGCAGGGAAGGGCACGAAGTATCTGCCGCACTATCACCAGGTCACGCCGGACGACGTCTGGAGCCATTACGGACTCACGCCCGAGCAGGCGGCGGACGCGGGCATGAACCCGCAGATGTTCAATTCCTTCCTCGACGGCACGAAGTCCGCCCTCGAGATGGCGGCCATCGCCAATGCCTGCGGGCTCGACGTGCCCGAGCATGGCCTCGGCTTCCCGCCCTGCGGGGTCGACGACCTTGCCCATGTGCTGCGCCCGCGCGCGATCGGCGGCTGCCTGGAACGCGATGGCATGGTCGAGGTCGTCTCGTCGCTCGAACGAGACGGTCGGCCCGTTTTTCGGGATCTGCGCTGGGGCGTCTATGTGGTCCTCAAGGCCCCGAACGACTACGCCGCGTCCTGCTTTCGCCAATACGGCCTGCCGACGGATGTGACGGGGCGCTATGCGGCGATGTACAAGCCCTTCCATCTGATCGGAATGGAGCTGTCGATCTCGATCCTGAGCGCGGCGCTGCGTGGCGAGCCCACGGGGACGACGCGCGAATGGCGCGGTGACGTGGCCGCCGTGGCCAAGCGCGATCTCGACACCGGCGAGACGCTCGACGGCGAGGGCGGATACACCGTCTACGGACGCCTCTCCCCCGCTTCAGAAAGTGCGCGCGCCCGGCTCCTGCCCATCGGGCTGGCGCATGGGGTTCGGCTCGCCCGCCCGGTGGCGGCGGGCCAGGCGCTGTCGATGGACGATGTGGATCTTGACTCGACGCGCCACGCCGTCCGGTTGCGGGGCGAAATGATCGCACGGGCTGTTCCCGATGCGCAGCCGATGCGCCAGGAGTCCTGAAGAGCACGATCAGTCCGACCGTTGCGGTGATCCCCTCGGCGGCTGGGGGCGCTCCTCTCGCGACGTCTTCGAGGAGGGTTGGTTTCTTGCGGAACCCGGCGCGATAGGCACGGACCTGACCGGATCGGTGGCCTCCGGGGCGGAGCAGCCGGCGAGGCCCGGCGGCAGAGATCTCCGCTTCGAATGGCGAGGGTCGATCATGGGCGCTATCGAGATGCGGTTGCCACGGCCCTGTGGCGGTCACGCCTCACGTCAATCGAGAGCATCGGCAGACGGTCGCGCCGACCGCCGGCCGCGTCCCGCGCAAAGACGGCCGCCGCCCTTGCCATCTGTCACGCGCCGTCGGCAGCGTGGCGGCCGCTTGCTTCAAAGCCCTTGATCCCGGCCAGTTCGGCGCGCGGCTGCGTGTCCGGCTCCCCAGTCCGACCCGACCGGTCCAAGGTCACGGCCCTCTCGTCCAGTCCCCGGAACCTCCAACAGGCCAGGGCCCGACGGGCCGGGCTCTGTCGGTGCCGGACATCGCCGGGCGGTTGGCGCTGTGCCTCTGGCCCGGCGCGCCCGCAAGCACCCCGCCGAGCGAGGCGGCATACTCGCCGCCGACTCGTCGCGCTCTCGTGGAGGCGGGGCCGGGCCGTGGAGGTCACTTCGCGGTTTTTCTTCCGCCCGCGTCTCGGTCTGTGGCTGCCTTGGCCGCAGACCGTCGGAGCGCGGCCAGGGTGATCGGCGGCCCGATCAGTTCGAACACGACCGTCGCCGCGATCACGAGCGGCACGATCTGAGTTTCCCAGGCAGGCAACATCTCCGCCGCGACCAGCGCCATTCCGACCGCCACGCCGGCCTGCGGCAGGAGCGCGGGTCCGTAAAGATGCCGCTCCACCCCGCGTACGCCGCTCAGCCGCGCGCCCAACGCGCCGCTGATCAGCCGGGCGAGGATCCGAAGCGTGATGTAGGCGATCGCCACCCAACCCATTTCCGACAGGACGGAGAGGTGCAGCGAGGCTCCGGCCAGAAGGAAGAACAGGATCATGAAGGGCAGTTCGATACGCTCGATCTCGTTGAAGGCGTGGTCGTGATGGCGCGCGAGATTGGCGATGACCGCGCCCGCGGTCATCCCCGCGACGAGGAACGAGACCTCCAGCCAAAGCGCCAGCCCCGCTGTCAGGAACGCGATGCCGAACGCCTCGATCTGCAACGGCTCGCCGGGCTTCAGCCGCCCCGAGAGGAAGGCCGCGGGCGCGCCGATGATCAGGCCAAGCACCATCGCCCCGCCGATATCGAAGAGGGCCGTCAGGACCGGACCGCTCCAATGGCCGGATTGATGTAGGAAGGCGAGACAGAGACTGAAGACGATCAGGCCCCAGACATCGTCGATCGCGACGATCCCCGTAATCGTCTCGACGAAGGCGTTCCTGATGCCGGATTGACGGATCACATCGGCAATCGCGGCCGGTGCGGTTGCGCTTGCGATCGCCCCGAGGATCAGGGCGAGGCCAGGATCGACGCCGAGGGCCGAGAGGCCCAGCCCGACGATCGCGGTCGTTCCCCCGACGATAAACAGAGAGATCGTGAAGATCGTCCGCCCGTGGCCGGAGAGGTTCTCCCGCGTCAGATCCGCGCCCAGCAGGAACGCGACCATCGTCAGCGCCACGACCGAGATTGGCTCGAACCAGCCATAGGCCTCCTCGGGGAGGAGCCCCAGACCCGATTGCCCGACGAGCAGCCCCAGCAGCAACAGGATCGTCACCCGCGGCAGCCGCGTCGTTCGGCCGATGTAATCGGCCGCCAAGCCGCCGAGAAAGAGCACGCCGAGCGCGATCAGGAGAACGGCCTGATCCACGCCCTCAGACCGCGCCGTTCGTGGACGAATATGGCATCGCGCCGCGCTATCTCAGAAGGTCGAGAGCTTCGATGTCGACGCCCAGAGGGTCGCTCAGGTCCTCGATCGAGTCATAGAGCAATTCGAGCGCATAATGGGGATTGTGGGCGAAGTTCCCGGGGTCGGCGGTGACCAGCTTCCAGTTGAAGGCCGTCCGCAGGCTTCTCGGGGTCCAGGCGACATAGGCAACTGGGCGCCCGTCGGCCATGTCGATCGCCCCGTCGCCATTGGCGTCGGCGAAGAAGTAGGGGTAGCGCGTCCCGTCATAGATCACCGGCGATCCGACGACGTCATCGGTATAGGCCCGGATCATCGCCAGCAGCCGGTCCGCATTGGCGTCGATATCGGACTTGATCCCGACCGAGGTATTCCCGCTGCCGTCATAGCTCTGCCGGGCGATGCGGATGTCGTCGGGGCTGTCGGCCAAGTGGCAGGTCAGGCAGGGCTCGAACTCGACCTCTAGCGTGTGCGGCTCGTGGCAGGAATTGCAGCTTGCGACGGGGCGGGCATGGAAGAAACGCCCGGAATAGTCTTGACCCTCGTAGTGATAGCCCGCGGCCCCATACCCTCCGAGCCATGTGGCCGCGGCGGTCGCGTAATGAGGGTTGATGAAGCGGAGCTCCGGGTTCGGCTCGTCCGCGGGGAGGCCGGCGATGGCCGCCTCGACGGTCGTGCCGGCGGTCCGGCCCTGGTGGCAGGTCAGGCAGGAGGCTTCGACACCGGTGACCGGATGCACGACCCCGCTGGGCATCGTGATCTCGGTGATTTCCGACAGGCCCGCATTGTGGCAGGTTCCGCAATCGACCACGCCGCCCGTGTTGATCGGGCCGTCGACGACCCCGGCCGGCGTCCCGTCGAGCCCGTGGAAATCCCGGAACCCTTCGCCCGAATGGCAGGTGGCGCAGGCGGCGCGAATCTCGCCATCGTCGTCCCAGTGACTGAAGGCTTCCGAGGCCGCGTTCGCATGGGAGGACCGAAACCAATCCGCGATCGCCTTGTCGTTGTCGATATTGATGTCGGCGGGAGTGAAGGGCCCGGATTTGGGCAGGGCGAAGGGAACGGAGGCGTCCCCGCTCTCGGGCTCGGATGCCGTCTGGGCATAGGCGACCCCGCCCGCGAAGAGAGCGCCCGAGGTTGCAGCGCAGGCAAGCAAGCGCGCCGCGATCCGGCCAAGAGTGGACATGGCAATCACCTTTCCCTTGTCTCGTTCAATCCTCCGATCCCTAAACCGCGCCCTCCGACGAAACATTGATCTTGCTCATGTTTGGCTTTGCGCGGGGTCGCTAGCCTCCAGTCAGTGCCGTCCGAGGCGGAGTGCCGTGGCGGAGGATACGACCGGAGGCAGAATGACGTTTTTTCGTTCCGGAGTGGGGCTGATCCCGGAATTCCCCTCTCCGGTTGAAGGCAAGGATCTCGTCGACGAGATCACCGAGGAAGCCGGACTCCGCCCGCCCTCGGATCGGAACCTTCACCTGACCGCCCTCGTGAAGGAGGGCGAGCATGTGGCCCGTGGCGCGGTCGTCGCCTGCGTTCGGCAGGATCCCGACATCTGTCTCGTCGCGCCCATCGCCGGGCAGGTGGGACGGATTTCGCGTCTGCCCGGCCGGAGATTGTCCGAGATCGTCTTCTTCCGCGAAGAGAGCGGCGGAACGCAACGCCACGATACCGCGGTCGCGGAGACGGAGCGCGGGCTCCGGCGCTTGCTGCAAACCGCCGGGTTCTGGCCACGGATCACACGGCGCCCCTTCGGCGGCATGCCAGCCTCGCGGGAGGTGCCGGCCGCGATCTTCGTCATGGCGACGGATACGCGCCCCTATGCATCCGACCCCCGCCAAGCGCTCGTCGGGCGGGAGGCCGCATTCCTGCGGGGGCTGGCGGCGCTTGCACGGCTGAGCAAAGGGCCGACCTTCGTCTGCTGGGACAGGACCACGACCATGCCGGCAGTGTCGGCGGAGGCCGGCGACATCCGCATGGTCCCTTGCGGCACGCGGCACCCGCAGGGAAGCGCCGGGATCCGCATCCATCAGGACTTCCCCGCCGGTCTGGAGGCGCCGGTCTGGGACGTCCACGCCGAAGACATCGCCGATCTGGGCGATCTTCTGGAAACGGGCGAATTGCCGATGATGCGCCTCGTGCGCATCTCGGGCGCGGGATTGCGCGAGGGCCGGCTTCTGCGCACCCATCCCGGCGCGGATCTGCGGCAGCTGTCGCGGCGGATCGTCGCCCCGGGGTCCCATAGCCTGCATGCCGGATCCCATTTGGACGGGCAGGCGTCGAGATGGCTGGGCCATCGGCATCGGCAGGTGACCGTCCTGCCGAACATGCCACCGCCGCCCCGGTCCCACTGGCTCCTTGCGGCGTTGATCGAGACGGCGCGCCCGCGGCCGGCCATTCCGACCGCCGCGCTGGGTCAGTCCCTCGGCGGGGCGTTGCCCGCCATTCCTCTGATCCGCGCGCTCGGCGCGGGCGACGACGAGGCGGCGATGGATCTGGGGCTTCTGTCCCTGCTGGAGGAAGACCTGGCCCTGGCCGACTACACGCTCGGCGCGGGCGGGGATCTCATGCGGCAGCTCAGGGCCATGCTCGACCGGATTCAGACGGAGTATGACGCATGATCCGTGGCCTCTGGACCCGCGAGACGGTGGCGCTCCTGACGGTTGCCGCGCTGATGCCGCTGGCGCTGTTCTGGATCTGGTTCGGCGGGAGCGCGGCGGTCTTCCGTCTGGCGCTCGTTCTGCTCGTCATCGCGATCTGGCAGCTGGTGTTCATGCTGTCCCGGGCGCAGCCGCCCTCGCTTTCGCTGCTCGTGACCGCCCTCGCCATCGCGATGCTTGCGCCCGAGGGGCTGAGCGTGTTCCAGTTCGTGCTCGGGATCAGCTTCGGGGTCGTGATCGGTGAGTTGATCTTCGGCGGCTGGGGGCGAAATGTCGTCAATCCCGGGACCGTCGCGCTGGCCTTTCTCGGCTTCGGCTTTCCGGCCGCCCCCTGGCCGGTCTTCGACACACCTCTGGCTTGGGCGGCGATCCCGGCGGCGGGGCTGGGTCTGGTCATCGGGGTGATGCCCTCTGCGCTCGTCCTCGCTGGGCTGGCCGTCGGAGCCATCGTCGCGACTTTCGGCCTTGTCTCGGATCCGGTCCTCTTCGCCGCGGGGATCGTCTTCGTCCTGCTGGTCTGCGACCCTGTGACCAGCGCGGCGACGACGCTGGGCGGCTGGGTGCAGGGCGCGACCTATGGGGCGCTGGTCGTGCTGTTCGGCGGCGCCTGGTCGGGGGCCGCGCCGCCGCAGATCGCTGTCGCGGCGGCGCTTCTGTCGTCGCTGGCGGCGCCT
The DNA here is from genome assembly GCF_900116765.1 of Jannaschia seohaensis. Taxonomy (GTDB): domain Bacteria; phylum Pseudomonadota; class Alphaproteobacteria; order Rhodobacterales; family Rhodobacteraceae; genus Jannaschia; species Jannaschia seohaensis. The sequence continues at coordinate 65,545 of NZ_UETC01000007.1, forward strand.
TTGTTCGACGACATCGCCCTCCGGCTCTGGGTCCATCGCAGGAGGCGGCGCTATGGCCGATCGTGACCGCAACCCGTGGCACCGCTTTCTGGCCCTGCCCAATGAGAGCCGCGTCAAGACGATCGGTGTCGCCTTCCTCGTCTCGGCGGTCTCCGCCGCCTTCGTCAGCGGGGCCACCGTTCTTCTGCGGCCGATCCAATCGGCCAATCGGGCCGCCGAGGAGCAGGCCCGGATCGAGGCGCTGGTCGAGAATATCCCGGGCATCGGCTCGCTTTTGTCGCAGGCGGGCGGCACGCTGTCGACGCTCGTGGTGGATCTGACCTCGGGCCGCGCTGCCGACGGCGTCACCCCGGCCACGCTCGATGCCGCGCTGTCCGATCCGGCGAATTGGTCGGCGCTCGAGCCGGAGGCGGATCTCGCGGGCCTCGGGCAACGCCCCGATTTCGCGCAGATCTTTCTGCTGCGGGATGGGTCCGGTCGGGTCTCCCTCGTGCTGCTGCCGCTGAGCGGGCAGGGCTATGGTGGACGGCTGGACGCGATCCTCGCGCTGCGCGGCGACATGAACACCATCGCGGGCATCGCGATCACCGGGCATTCCGAGACCCCGGGGCTCGGCGCCCGGATCGAAGAGGCCTCGTGGCAGGCGAGTTTCCCTGGAACGGAGCTGCGCGACACGGCCGGAGAGATGCGGTTCCGGGTCGCACGCGGCCCCGCCTCGGGCGTCCATGAGGTCGATGGTATCACGGGGGCCACGCGCACCGGTCTCGGAGTTACCCGGATGGTACGCTTCTGGCTCGGACCTGACGGGTATGGCCGCCTCCTCGACGCGATCGACCGGGGCGAGTTCTGATCATGGCGACAAAATCGGAAATCTGGCGCGTCCTGACCGATCCGCTCGTGCGGCAAAACCCGGTGACCTTGCAGATCCTCGGCATCTGCTCGGCGCTGGCGGTCACCACGACGCTTGCGACGGCGGTCACCATGTCGATCTCGCTGACGGTGGTGCTCACGCTCGCGGCGGGCCTGATCAGCACGATCCGCCGGCACATCCCCGAGACCGTCCGCCTGATCGTTCAGATCGTGATCGTCGCGTCGCTGGTCATCGTCATCGATCAGCTCCTCAAGGCTTATTTCGCCGAGGTCAGCCGCGCCCTGTCCGTCTATGTCGGCCTCATCACCACGAACTGCCTCGTTCTCGGCCGCACGGAGGCCTATGCCCGTCACCATGCGCCGGTCCCCGCGATGATCGACGCGTTCGGCAACGGGCTGGGCTATTCGCTGGTCCTGGTGCTGATCGGCGCTCTGCGCGAACTTTTCGGGAAGGGGGAACTCTTCGGCTACGAGATGCTGCCGCTGGCCGACGCGGGCGGCTGGTTCGAACCTCTGAGCCTGATGCTCCTGGCCCCCTCCGCCTTCTTTCTTCTGGGCTTTCTGGTCTGGGCCGTCCGAAGCTGGCGCCCGGAACAGGTCGAGGCGCCCGACTACACGCCGCCCGGTCGGGCCGAGGCGGCCGAATGACCGACCTGTGGCGCCTCTTTCTGCACGCGGCCTTCGTCGACAACATGCCGCTGATCCTGTTTCTGGGCCTGTGCACCTTCCTGGCCCTGTCGAAACGCGCGGACGCGGCCTTTGGTCTCGGCGTGGCGATGACGGGCGTTCTGGGGATCACCGTGCCGCTCAATTATCTGATCTACGTGACGCTTCTGGCCCCTGGCGCCTGGGGCTGGGCCGGACTGCCGGAGCTCGACCTGTCCTATCTCTCGCTGATCGCCTTCATCGGCGTGATCGCGGCGGCGGTTCAGGTGCTGGAGATGATCCTCGACCGCTTCTTCCCGAACATCCACGCTTCTTTCGGAGTCTTCCTGCCGCTTCTCACGGTGCAATGCGCCATCCTCGCGGGTAGCCTCTTCATGGTCGAACGCAGCTACACGCTGGCCGAATCCGCTGTGTTCGGGCTGGGCAGCGGGGTCGGCTTTGCGCTGGCGGTGGGAATGCTCGGCGCGATCCGCACACGGCTGGCCTATGCCGACCTGCCGGACGGGCTTCGCGGTCTCGGGATCGCGTTCCTTCTGACCGGGCTGATGTCGCTGGGCTTCGCCTCCTTCGCGCAAATGGCGGCCACGCTATGACCGAGGTGCTTCTGGGCAGCGCCACGATCGTGGCGCTCGTGGTCGGGCTGGCGCTTGCGCTGGTCGCGCTGCGCCGGGCGCTCGTGCCCGACATGGTGCTCGATGTGCTGGTGAACGGCACGCGGCATCTCCCGGCGGAGCGGGGCGATTCGCTCCTGTCGGTGCTTCACGATGGCGGCGTTCTTATCCCCGCCGCCTGCGGCGGTTCCGGCACCTGCGGGCTGTGCCGCGTCACGGTCACGGGGCAGGGGGCGGGGGCGCCGCAGGCGACCGAGCGCGGTGTGCTCTCGCCCCGCGAGCGGCGCGCCCATATTCGCCTGGCCTGTCAGACGCGGGTGCGGGGCGACTGCGCCGTCACCGTCTCCGACGACATCCTGACCGCCGGAGCCGGGTTCCTCTGCAAGGTCGCCTCGGCGCGGATGCTGGCCCCGCTCATTCGGGAGATCGTCGTCGACCTGCCGCCTGAGCATGCGTCCGATTTCCGGGCAGGGGACTTCATGCAGATCACCGCGCCCCCCTACCGGCTGGACTTTCGGGACGTCGATGTGCCGCCGGACTTCTCGGAGGCCTGGGAGATCGCTGGATGGCGCGCGATGACGGCGGAATCGGAGACCCAGGTGACCCGCGCCTATTCGCTGGCCAGCCGCCCCGAGGATGCCGGGAAGGCGGTGTTCAACATCCGCCTCGCCGTGCCGCCGCCCGGACGCGAGGAGGAGGTGCCTCCGGGCCTCGTCTCGTCATGGCTCTTTTCGCTCAAGGCAGGCGACGACATCACGCTGTCGGGCCCCTTCGGCGAGTTTCACATCCAGGACAGCGGCCGGGAGATGATCTTCGTGGGAGGGGGCGTCGGGATGGCGCCGCTGCGCGCGATGATCCACCAGGACCTGGCCCGGGGAGGTCAGCGCCGCATCCGGTATTTCTACGGCGCGCGGTCGCTCGCGGACCTGTTCTATACCGAGGAGTTCGAGGCGCTCGCTGCCAAGAATGACAGGTTCACCTGGACGCCGGCGCTTTCCGATCCGGCGCCCGGCGACCGCTGGACGGGCGCGACGGGCTTCGTTCACGAGACGCTCCGCGCCGAGCTCGCCAGCCATCCCGCGCCGGACACATGCGAATTCTACCTCTGCGGCCCGCCCGTGATGATCTCGGCGGTGCTTGCCACGCTCGATCGCCTCGGGGTCGAGCCGTCCTCGATCTTCTACGACGATTTCGGAGCCTGACCCATGCGACAGAGCCTTCACGGATATTCGCGCCGCAGCGCCCTAGGCCTGCTTGGCGCCGCGCTCGTGCTTCCCGGGGCCGCCCTTGGCGCCGGCGAGTTTTCGATCCTGTCGGGGCGGGCCTTCGGCACCACTTGGCGACTGGTGGCGGCGACCCGCGCCGATCTCGCGCCGCTTGCCGAGGCCATCGACACGCTCTTTGCCGAGATCGACCGGACCTTCTCGCCTTGGCGCAGCGACAGCGTCCTGTCGCGCTTCAATGCCATGCCCGCCAGCGCATCGCTTCGGGATACCGATCTTGCCGACGTGACCGCCGCCGCCCTCGGGATCGCGCAGGCAACCGATGGGGCCTTCGACCCGACGGTCGGCCCGCTCGTCGCGCGCTGGGGCTTCGGTCCGATCCTGGAGGGCGGAGCCCCGGACTGGCGCGGGGTCGCCGCCGCCCGGGGGACTGTGGCCAAGGCGCGCGATGACCTGACCCTCGATCTGTGCGGGATCGCCAAGGGATGGGCGCTCGATCGGGCCGTCGCCCGGATCGAGGCGCTGGGCGTCGATGCCTTCCTGTTCGAGCTGGGTGGAGAGTTCGCCGCCCGGGGCCGGCATCCTCAGGGGCGCGACTGGACGCTCGCCGTCGCGACCCCGGCTACCCTGTCCGCCCCGTCGCCGAAGCTTCGCCTCGTCCCCGGCAGGGCGGTCGCCACATCCGGCGATTGGGAACAGGGCTACAGCCTCGCCGGGCGCTCCTACAGCCACCTCATCGACCCGGGCCGGGCCGCGCCGGCCTCCGGCGCGCTCCGCTCGGTCACGGTCATGGCGGGCGACGCGATGGCGGCGGATGGCTGGGCCACGGCGCTTTTCGTCGCGGGCGCCGAGGCCGGGCCGGAGCTTGCCCGGCAGATGGGGCACGCGGCGCTCTTCCTGATAGAGACCCCGGACGGCCTAAGACGGCTCGTAACCGGCGCGATGCCCGAGATGCTGACATGACAGAGGCCTGACCATGACGGAAACACTCTTCGCTATCGCCATCTTCGCCCTGGCCGCGCTCGGGCTGGGCTTGGGGCTGGTCTTTGGGCGGCGCCCTGTCCGCACAAGCTGCGGGGCCGCCGATCGGATCGCGGCCCATCGCTGTGCGGATTGCCCCCTCCGGCGTCAGACGGCGGACGGCGACGCGCGATGAGCGCCTTCACCGTCAGCGAGATCGTCCGCCGGGACGGCCCGATCTTCTCCGCCGAGATGCCGATCAGACGCGCCGCCGCCGTCCTTGTCGAGACGGGATCCGTCGCCGCCCCCGTTATCGACGATGACGGCTCCCTGATGGGGATCCTGTCGCAGAAGGACTGCTTCCGGCCCGCGTTGCAGGCCAGCTATCACCACGAGTGGAAAGGAAACGTCGCCGATCACATGACGCACCGCGTCGTCACCGTCGATATCGACGACGAGATCATCCGGACGGCCGAGATGTTCATCGACCACCCGCACCAGGTCTTTCCCGTTCTCCACAGTGGCCGCGCCGAGGGGCTTCTCCACCGCTCGGACGTCTTCGCCTTTCTGATGCGGCACGGTTAGGCAATGACCGCGACCGCGCGGGGGGCGCGAGCCGCATGATCCCTCCGCGCCGCTAGATCAGGGCTGTGGATAGCCAGGGAAACCGGCTCAGCAGGATCAGAACGACCGCGACGGCCAGCAGAAAGGGCCAGAGCGAGCGCAGGATGCGGCCCGGGGTCACGCCGCTCATCGACGAGGTGATATAGAGGCCCACGCCCACCGGCGGCGTCAGCAGCCCCAGCACCAGGTTCAGGCAGATCACCACGCCGAACTGATAGGGGCTGATGTCGTAATTGCCCGTCGCGATCGGCAGCAGGATCGGCGTGACCAGGATGACGGCGGCGATCCCGTCGATCAGCATCCCCACGCAGAGCAGAACCAGGTTCACGATCAGCAGGAACAGAAACGGGTCTGAGGTGATCGTCGTCAGCAGAGCCGCCAGCTTTTGCGGGATGGCCTCGTAGATGATGACCCACCCGAACACGCTGGCCGCCGCGATCATGAAGACGATCATCGAGGCGTTGAAGGCGGTGCGCTTGAACATCTCCCAGAGGGCCGCGGGCTTGAGCTCCCGGTAGACGAGCCAGCCCACCAGGAAGGCGATGGTCGAGGCGATGGCGGCGGATTCGGTCGGCGTGGCGATGCCGAAGAGAATGCCGCCGATGATGGCGAAGGGGATCGTCAGGGCCGGGAGGCAGGCGAGCAGGGCGCGCATCGCCTCCGGGCCCGTGTACCAGGACCCGGCCGGAAAACCGCGCACGAGCCCGATGGCGAAGATCACCAGCGCGAAGCTGGCCGCCAGCAGCAGCCCCGGAAGGATGCCCGCCAGGAACATGTCGCCGATGGGCACCTGCGCCAGCACGCCGAAGATCACGAACAGCATCGAGGGCGGAATGACCGGCGCGAGCAGGCCCCCCGCCGCCGTGGTCGCGGCGGCGAAGCCTGTGTCGTAGCCCTCCCGCTCCATCTCGGGCGTCATGGCGCGGGCCATCACGGCGATCTGCGCCGTGGCCGAGCCGATGATCGCGGCCATGAACATGTTGGCGAGCAGGTTGATATAGGCCAGCCCGCCCCGGAATCCGCCGACGAAGACGCGGGCCGCGTTGATCAGGCGCCGGGTCATGCCGCCCTCGTTCATCATCTCGCCGGTCAGCATGAAGAGCGGGATCGCGAGCAGCCCGTAATTCTCCAGCCCCGAGAACATCTTCTGGGCGAAGCTGTCATAGAGGACGGTGTTGCCGCTCTCCCAGACATACCAGATCGCGGTCAGCGCCAGGACCAGGGCGACGGGCACCCCGATCAGCAGCTTGAAGGCGAAGACGACCGGCGTCATGCGGGCGCGGTCCGCGGCGCGGCGAGGTTGGCCAGGGCGTGCAGCGTCGCACCCCCGGCGAAGAGCCACATCACCGACCAGACCCAGACCTTGGGGATGCCGAGGGTGGTGGTCGGCTCCGCGTAGATGAAGTTGAAGGTCGCGCCCTGGAACGCCATCACGTCGAACCCCGCCTGCGCCAGCTGCCAGGGCGCGAACCAGCGCCAGCAGAACCACAGCATGAAGAGCGCGAAGACTAGGATCAGCACGTCGACGATCCGCGCCGCCAGCCGGGCGGCGGCGGCGGGCAGCGCATCGGTCAGCACGGTGATCGCGACGGCGTTTCCATAATGCAGCGAGGCGGAGGCGCCTAGAAACGTCATCCAGGCCATCGCATAGATCGCCAACTCGTCCACCCAATAGAGCGCCGCGCCCAGCGAGCGGGTCACGACGTTGAGAAGGATCAGCAAGGTCACCGAGACGGCCAGAAGCGCCGCAGCGGCGATCTCTACCTGCGCCCAGCGGGCCGAAAGCTGCATCAGCATGCTGTCTCCTGAGCGGTGCGGGGCGCGCGGCGCCTCGTTGGGAGCGCGTCCCCGGGAGGCGACCCTATGCGCCGATTGAAAAGGAGGGGCCGGGGGCCAGCCCCCGGACCCCCGGGATATTTGAGCAGGGAAGAAAGGGCCAGAGGCGGGCGCGCCCATGCCCGCAGCACCTCTAGCCGGGAGGCGTCACTCCGCCGTTGCGGCCGCGACCTCGCGCAACATGCCGAGCGCGCCGGATTTCTCCGACCAGATCTCGTTCCATGCCGCGACCGCGTCGCCGAAGAAGTCGGCATCCACCTTCGTGTAGGTCTTGCCGGTCTCGCTGATCTGGTCGAGCCATTCCTGCTCCTGCGCGACATAGGCGTCGATGCAGCTGTCGACATGCTTGGACATCAGCTCGGCGATGAGCGCCTTGTCCTCGTCGGACAGTCCCGCCCAGACGCGGGCCGAGACGAGGCCCACCATCGGGAACATCATGTGGTCGGACTGAACGACCGTGTCGGCATGCTCGTAATACTTAAGCAGCCAGATCAGCTCCGCGTCCATGTCGATCGCGTCGACCTGGCCGTTGGCGAGCGCGTCGTAGACGGCGGGCAGCGGCATCGGCGTGGGCGCGGCGCCCAGCGCGTTGTAGAAGTCGAGGATCGGCTCGAAGGGAGTGATCCGCAGCTTGAGGCCCGCGAGGTCCTCGGCGCTGGTCACCTCCCCGCGGCTGACGATCTGGCGGAGGCCCGCCATCCCGTAGCCCAGGCCCACGACGCCGACCTGCTGCGGCAACTGGTCGAGCATTCCCTTGGCCTCCTCGGAGCGCAGGATTCGGGCCGCGTGCTCGATATCGTCGGCCAGGAAGGGCGCGTAGAACGCGCCGAAATCGGGGGCGCGGTTCGAGACCTCGGCAACCGTCATGAAGGCCATGTCCAGCGCGCCGGTCTGCAACTGCTGGAGCATCTCCGCCTCGTTGCCGAGCTGCCGCGCCGGAAAGACGGTCACGGAATGGGCGCCGCCCGACCGCTCCGCCAGTTCCGCGCCAAAGGCTTCGGCTGCGCGGGTCCAGACATGGGGCGGCGGCGTGATGAGGCCCAGCCGGAACTCTTCGGCCATGGCCGGTACAGCCATCGCCACGGCCATCGCGCCGCCCAGCAGCGCTTTGGAAATTGTCTTCATCGGTCGTCTCCCCGTATCGGCCCGTTTCGGGCTCTTACAATGTCACCCAGCCCTCGGGCGGCTTTCCCTTGCCGGGATGCACCGCGCTGCAATGGGGGCAGGTCCGGGCCTCCATGTCGGCATGGAAGGCCTCATATATCTTGGGCAATTGACTGACGATTCCCTCGGCGCCGTCAAGGGTGACCTCCGCGCGGTGCACCAGCCCTTCGCACTCGAAGCAATACCATTCGAACGCCTCCGACTGTCCCGGCTGGCGCGGCGCTTCGACGACGATCCCGATCGAGCCCTCCTGCGGGCGTTGCGGTGCGTGGCGCACATGGGGGGGCAGCAGGAAGACCTCGCCCTCGCGGATGGGCACGTCATAGATCTTGCCGCCCTCGGCGATCTTCAGAAGCATGTCGCCCTTCTGCTGGAAGAACCACTCCTCGACCGGATCGTCGTGGAAGTCGCAGCGGGTGTTGGGCCCGCCCACCACCATGACGATCATGTCCCCCTCCTTGTGGAGCAGTTGGTTGCCCACCGGCGGCTTGAGCAGATGCGCGTTCTCGGCGACCCATTTCTGGAAATTGAACGGCTTGAGTCGGGGATGGGCGGTCATCGGCGTCTCCTTGGCTCGGGGGAGCGTATCCGATTCTCGGCAGTGCGGAAGGCGCGCCCACAGCAAACGGGTATAGCGATTGGCGATAGCGATCAGGCCAGGATCAGGGCCGTTCCGATGGCGGCAAGCGCGGTGGCCGCGATCAGGCGACCGGGGCGGGCCGGTGCCGCGCCGGATATCAGGCGCAAGATTATCGCGGCCACCAGCACATCGAGCGCGCCCAGCATCGCCACCGTCGCGACCGGGGCGTGGGCCAAGGCGGCGAAGTGCGTGAGCTGGCCTGCGGCCAGGGCGAGCGCGGCGGTCACGTGCCACGGTCCCCGGTCTACCAGCAGCGATCCCAATCTGTCCGCGCGCCACGCCGCCAGCGGGAACCAGACGAGCCCGACCAGCGCCCCCACCGCCGTGCCCAGCGCGGCGTCCTGCACCGCGCCCAGCCCCAGCGCGCGCAGCCCATAGGCCAGAGCATAGAACCCCGCCGAAGCGACCCCGAGCAGCAGCCCGGCCCCCCGCAACGGCCCCGGCGCGCCCAGATGGAGCGCCACCCCCGCCAGGATCAGCCCGCCCCCCGCCAGGGCGGCCGGCGAGGGCCACTCCGCCAGCAGCACCACCGCCACAGGGATTGCGAAGATCGGGGTGAGACGGCGCAACAGCCCGGCCGTGACCGGGCCCAGCGCCTCGGTCGCGCGAAACATGGTCACGCGCCCCAGGATGACCGAGGCGACCCCGGCAAGTCCGAACGCCCAGAGCGCCGCCGCGTCCAGCGCGCTCAGCCGCGCCGTGCCCGCCACCGCCCAGGCGCCCGCGGACAGGCCCAGCGTCGCCAGCACCGAGAGGAACACGCCGTTGTCTCCGCACGCGGTGGCCCGGCCCCGCTGGATCGCGACGCCGGCCAGTCCGTAGAACGCCGCCGCCAGCAGCGCGAGCGCGACCCCCATCAGAGCCGCAGGCCGCACCCTTCGAAGGCGGCGCGGGTGGCGTCCTTCTCGGCCTCGGTCAGGTTCAGCATCGGGTGCCGGACGGGGCCGCCGACCTGGCCCAGCAGATCCTGCCAGTATTTGCCATGGGCGGTGGGCTTACTGCCCGGCTTGGTGTCGCGGATGGCGGCGCGGACCGGCTCCAGGCTGTCGCGGACGCGGCGCGCCTCGGCGAAGCGGCCGGCGAAGGCCAGTTCGGTATATTCGTTCATCCGCTGATCGGCCTTGGTCTGGAGCTGATAGGGCGGGGAGGAGCAGAGATAGAGCTGCCAGCCCAGCGCCTCGATATTGTCGAGCCAGTCATCCTCCCGGGAGGTCGAGACCAGGATCTTGTCGCCCGCCAGCCGCGTCAGCCGGGCATACATCTCGCGCGGGACCGAATATTTGATGGCCATGATGTTGGGCAGCTCCGCGATCCTGGCGCAGGTCTCGGGTTCCATCAGATAGCCCGCATCCGGGTGGCTCCACATCGCGATGCCGATATCGAGCCGGTCGCAGAGATACTTGTAGTATTCGTAAAGGATCTCGTCGCGGTCGTGGCAGAAGCTGAGCATCGGCGCGTGGACGACGACATAATCGGCGCCGCAAGCCTCGGCGTGGCGGCCCAGTTCCAGCACGGTGGAGACGGACTGATCCGAGATCGACATGATCGTCCCCGCACGGCCCCGGCATTCCTCGGCGGCGATGGTCATTAGGCGCTTGCGTTCGTCCAGGGAGAGCGCCCAGAACTCCCCCTGCTTGCCCGCCATGAACAGGCCGGCGATGCCCAGATCGCCGATCCAATGGCGGATATTGGCGCGCAGGCCGGCCTCGTCGACGCGCAGATCGGAGTCGAAGGGCGTCAGCGCGGCCGCCCAGATGCCGCGCATCGTCTCGCGGGCATGGGCTTTGGCCTCGTGCTTGGCATAGTCCATGAGCGTCCTCCGGGGATGGGTATGGCGGACGGGATATCGCGCGCGCCAATGCTTAGACAGGATGGAGCTATCCGAATAAGCTATAGCCGACCGGCGAAAGCACGGGGAGTGGAATGACCATTGGCATCATCGGAGAGGGCGCGATCGGACGCTATGTGCGCGCCCATCTGGAGGGCGTGACCGTCGCGCTGGTGCGTCCGGGGCGCGAAGGCCCGGGGCGTGTGGCGTCGGTCGATGCCCTGCCCGGAGACCTGCGGCTGATGCTGGATTGCGCGGGGCATCAGGCGCTGGCGCAGTTCGGGCCGGAGATCCTGGCGCGGGGGATCGATCTCGTGACGGTCTCGCTGGGCGCGCTGGCCGACGACGCGCTGCACGGCCGGCTGAGGGAAGCCGCGCGGACGGGCGGCGCGCGGCTGCATCTCGCCTCCGGCGCCATCGGCGCGCTCGATGCGCTGGCTGCGGCGCGGGTGGGCGGGCTCGACGCCGTGACCTATGCGGGCCGAAAGCCGCCTGCGGGCTGGCGGGGATCGGCAGCGGAGCCGGTCTTGGGCCTCGACGCGCTCACGGCCCCGGCCGCCCATTTCGAGGGCACCGCCCGGGAGGCGGCGCTCCGCTATCCGAAGAACGCCAATGTCGCCGCCGCCGTCGCCCTGGCCGGAGCCGGGTTCGATGCCACGCGGGTCCGTCTGATCGCCGATCCCGACGCGCCCGGCAATGTCCACGAGATCGAGGCGCGGGGGGCGTTCGGGCGCTTCTCCTTCCGGATCGAGGGGCGCGCCCTGCCGGACAATCCGCGCAGCGCGGCGCTGGCGGCGATGAGCGTCGTGGCAGCCGTCCTGCGCCGCGCCGCACCGGTGGGGATCTAGCCCATGTCCGCACGTGCCGCCCGCATCCTCGATCGCGCGCTGACCCGGCTCAAGCTGCGGCAGCTTCGGCTGCTCGTGGCGGTCGAGCGCGAGGGCTCGATCCAGGCGGCGGCGAAGACGCTGGGCATGTCGCAGCCCGCGGCGACCAAGATGATCCAGGATCTGGAACTCGATTTCGAAGTCCAGCTCTTCGAGCGGACCAATCGCGGGGTCGTGGCCACCGCGTTCGGCAAGGCTCTGATCCGGCATGCGACGCTGATCTTCGCCCAGCTCTCGAACGCCGCCCAGGAGTTGGACGATCTCAGCGAGGGCAATAGCGGACGGGTGGTCGTCGGCACCTTGCTCGCGGCCTCGCCCGCATTGCTGCCCGGCGCCATCGAGCGGCTGCGGGTGGCGCGGCCCAACGTGGCCGTCAAGGTGGTCGAGGGCACGCTCGCCGTCCTGATGCCGCGCCTATTGGCCGGCGAGATCGACATGGTCGTCGGGCGCCTGCCGGGGGATTGCCACCGCGCCACGTTGGAGCAGGAAGTTCTCTTCGACGGCCAGGTGACGCTGCTGGCGGGGCCGGACCATCCGCTGGTCGGGGCCGGGCCGGTCAGCTTCGAGACCCTTCTCGATCAGGATTGGATCTTGCCCCCGCAGGAGACGACCCTCCGCCAGCAGGCCGACCAGTTCTTCGCCCGCATGGGGGCCGCGCCACGGATCGCCGTCGAGTCCGTCTCCTATCTGCTCAATCGCGCGATGTTGCGGCGCGGCCCGCTGGTGGGCCTGATGCCCGGGGAGGTCGCCGCGCTCGATGTCGCCTCGGGCCTGCTTGCGGAGATCGACTGGACCCCGCCCTTCGGCGCCAGCCCGGTCGGCGTGTCCTATCGCGGCGTCGACGGCCTGTCCCCCGCGGGGGTGGCGTTCCTCGACGCGCTCAGGGTCACGGCGGCGGATCTGGCTATCGGCGGATCGGATAGCGCCTTTCCCTGAAAAGCCTTGAGCGGCGCAGATGCGGAACCGACCTTGAAGGGCGCCCCTTTCGAGGATCCGATGCAAGATTATCCCGACCTCCACCTCTATATCGGCGGGTCCTGGCGGACGTCGCCCGAGACCATCCCGGTCTGCGATCCCGCCACCGAATCGGAGATCGGGCGCCTGCCTCAGGCCAGCCGCGCCGATCTGGACGACGCGCTGGAGGCGGCGGAGGCCGGATTTCGCATCTGGCGCGCGACGCCGCCGCGGGATCGGGTTGACTTTTTGCTGCGCGCCGCCGCGCTGATGCGGCAGCGGCGCGAAGAGATCGCCCAGGCCATCACCGCCGAGCACGGGAAGCCCCTGGCGCAGGCGCGGCTGGAAGTGATCCGCGGTTGTGAGTTCTTCGAATGGGATGCGGGCGAGGCGCAGCGCACCTATGGCCGCGTCATCCCCTCGGCACCCGGCATCCGCTACGTCGTCCATCACGAACCCATCGGCGTGACTTTAGGTCTCAGCCCCTGGAACTTCCCGCTGTCCCAGCCTGCGCGCAAGGTGGCCGGGGCGCTGGCCTCGGGCTGTTCGATCATCCTCAAGGCGGCGGAGGAGACGCCGGCCGGCGCGCTCCATATCGCGCGCGCGTTCCACGATGCGGGCCTGCCGCCGGGCGTGCTGAACCTCGTCTTCGGCAGCCCCGCCGAGATCTCGGAGCATCTGATCGCCCAGGATCCGGTGCGCCTCGTGGCGTTCACGGGCTCGACCCGGGTCGGGCGCCAGCTGGCCGCGCGGGCGGCGGCCCACGACACCCGCGCGCTGATGGAGTTGGGCGGGCACGCCCCGGTCATCGTCTGCGAGGACACCGATCCCGCCCGCGCCGGCGAGAGCAGCGCCATCCGCAAATATCGAAACGCGGGCCAAGTCTGCACCTCGCCGACGCGGTTCTATGTCCACGACTCGCTGTTCGAGCCCTTCCTCGACCGTTTCGCCTGCCGCGCCGCGACCATCGAGGTCGGCGACGGCCGCGACCCGGGGGTAGAGATGGGCCCCCTGGCCAATGAACGCCGGCTGCCGGCCCTGCTGGACCTGATCGAGGATGCCTGCGCCAAGGGCGGCGAGCTGATCACGGGCGGCAGCCGGATCGGCAATCGCGGCCATTTCCTGCAACCCACGGTCCTGGCCAACGTGCCCGACGACGCCCGCGTCATGCAGGAGGAGCCGTTTGGCCCGCTGGCGGTGGTGAACCCCGTCGCCTCGGTGGATGAGGCCATCGCACGGGCCAATGCCACGCCTTACGGTCTCGCCGCCTATGCGTTCACCAATCGCGCCGATTACGTGGATCGGATCACGCGGGGGGTCGAGGCCGGCAACCTCTCCTTCAACACGCTCGAAGCGTCCTTGCCCGAGACGCCCTTCGGCGGCGTCCGCGCCAGCGGCACCGGCCGCGAGGGCGGGACGGAAGGGCTGGAGAATTACATGATCGTCAAGACCGTCTCCCACAGCATGGAGATCGTCTGACACCCGTTGTTCACGAGTGATTAGGGTCCGAGTGGGGGGACGCGCGCGCAAAGGTATGAGTGGTGGAGGGCTTTGCCATCCGCATTCGTTTGGGTGGGGCTGTGCGCGTGTCCTCCGTTCCCCTAGCGGCGCCAGAGATGGGCGTGGGTCGCCAAGGCGCCCTGGAGCTTCGACAACAGACGGTTGGCCCCGCCCGGATTCGGGTGCGGCCCGTGGGCCAGGCGATGCACCGCCGTTTCGGGCGGGCAGGCGGCGCCCAGGATCGGATCGAAATAGCGCGGGTAGTCGATCAGCACAGCATGGGTCAGCGCGTCGAGCGAGGGGCGCGCCGCATGGCGGCGTGCGGGGATCGGACCACGGTCGTCGGTCAGGCCCCAGCCGGCATAGAAGGGCGCCCCCAGCGTCGTGACCGGCACCTCCCGCAAAAGCGCTTCGAAGCCCAGCAGCGAAGTCAGCGTCCAGACCCCGGCCGCCCGCTCGATCAGCGGGATCGGGGGAGCCTCGGTGGCGACCATGTCGGCCTCGGCCGCGTCGATCGCGCCGTCGCGCAGGCCCGCTTCGACATCCGGATGCGGCTTGTAGACGATCACCGCGTCCGGGTTGGCGGCGCGCGCGGCGCGCAGCAGGCCGGCATTGTCCGTGACATGCGTCGTTCCCAGCCGCACGGAGGCGTCGTCCGCGACCTGGCCCGGCACGAGCAGGAACGGCCGGTCGGGGAGGTCGGGCAGGGGGCGGTCGAGATTGTATTTCGAGAGGCCCAGGGCGACCACGGCGGCACGCAAGGCCCGCGCCCGCGCGAGCGCGTCGGGCGGAAGCCGGGCGGCGCGGGCGATCGCGTCCTCCAGGTCCGAGCGGTGGGTCGGGTCGTAGTAGAGGCCCTGCCTATCCAGCACGAGCGACAGGGGCGGGACCAGCTCCGCCCCCAGCCCGCGGGATCGGAGAAAGCCGTCCTCCAGGCGCGTGACGGCCGGGGCGTCGGCGATGCTGCGATCCGAGGGCAGACCCCATTCGAGGCGGCGCGGGGGCTCGTCGCCTCCCTGCGGGCGCTCCTCGCGGAAGGTGAGACGGCCCGACAGGAAGCGGCGTAGGGGCGCGCGTTTCCACAGGCGCAGCCCCGGCGCGCACCAGCCGGCCCTGTCCTCGCGCCAGGCCCGGGCGCGGGCCTCCAGCAGGCGCACCACATCGACCGGGTCGCAGAGGCCGTCGCGATGCGGATCGTACCAGCGCGGGTAGAGCACGGCCGCCGCCGCGAAAAGCTGTGCCCGCGTCAACCGCCGCTGGCGCCGGGGCAACGGGTCGCGCGGATCGTCGAGGCCCCAGCCCGACCAGGCGGGGCGGCCGAAGGTCTGCGGGCGGTGGCCGTGGAGGATCGCCTCCAGACCCAGGCCGGAACTGACGGTATAGACCGCGACCGCGCCCGCCAGCAGCGTGGCCGGGGGCAGGGGTCGGTCCTCTAGCACCGCGCCATGGGTGGCGTCGGCGTCGCTGTAATGGCCGGGGCGCAGGCCCCGCTGCGCCTCCGGGTGGGTCTTGATGAGAACGGGCCGGGTCGGGTGCTCCTCCCGGGCGAGCATCAGCATCTCGCGGAAGGTCGTCTCGGTCGCGCCAGAGTGACGGATCGACGCATCCCCGCGGGTCTGATCGACGACGAGGACATAGCCCGGAGCGGGCGGTTCCAGGTCGGTCCGGGTCGCGGCGTATTTGCTGACGCCGGAGCGGCGCCATGCCTCCATCGCGGCGCGGCTGCGGGCCATCAGGTCGCCGTCGTCGAACGGGTGGGTGGCGAGCAGGGTCTCCAGGTCGCTCGGGCGTGTGGCGTCGTAATGGGCCGTCCGTTCGTCGATCAACAGGCCCAGCGGCGGCTCCCCGGCGCGGCCGGGATGGAGGGAGCGGAGCCAGGGGTCCTCCAGCCGCAGAATGGGAGAGCCGGTGCGCGCGGCGACGGCCTCGGCCCGGCGCGCGGAGGGGCCGTCCATGCCCCAGGCCGCGACATGCTCGCCCGCACGCGGCCAGCCGGGCTTCAGGTCCCAGCCGGCGAGCCAGGCGATGCGCCGAATGCGGGTGGAGAGCAGCCCCAGCGACAGGACCCGGGCGGTGCGGGGCACGGTCATGGGATTTCGGCGCTCAGGGCCGGTCCCAGCGCTGCGCGGCTTCGGGGTAGAGGATGCGCTCTGGGCTGTAGTGTTCGGGCGCGTGGAGCGACGCGGCATGAACGTAGACGAGGTCGGACATGCGGTCGCTGCGCCGGGTCAGCGGCGCGCCGCAAGTGGCGCAGAACGCACTCCAGGTCGGGGCGCCCGACCCAGCCGTCATACGGTATTCGGTGACGGGGCCGTCGAGGTGCAGGCTATCGCGCTCCAGCGGCAGCATCTCGGCATGGCCCGTGCCGGTCAGCCGCTGGCAGTCGCGGCAATAGCAACGGAAGGGGGCGGCGGCCGCGCCGCGGCCGCGGTAGCGCGCCGCCCCGCAATGGCAGCCTCCGGTGATCCGTTGCGTCATGCCGCCCTCCGGATTGCGCGCTCAGCCCTGGGGCCGCCGCAGCAGCGCCAGCGCCAGGCCGGTCAGCGCCAGCCCCGCCAGCACCACGGCCACCACCAGCGGGATCAGGTCCGGATCGTCCCCCGGCGGCACCAGCGCCAGCGCCACGCAGGACGCCACCGCCGCCTTCACCAGCCCCTGCCAGGAGCGCCGTCTCACATGGCGTCCCATCAGAGGCCCTCGACCGTGTTCACCGCGGCATTGATCGGCGTGAGCGACCCGAAGATCGCGGCGACCGAGCGGTTCCAGGCCACGATCGGCGCCTCGGTGACGTAGACCGTGTCTCCGTCGCGGATGATGAAGTCGCGCGCGTTGAACATGCCCGTGGGCGCGGTCAGATCCAGGACATAGACCATGCGCTGCGTTCCGATCAGATCGTCACGGCCCAGAACGGCCTCGGCGATCTCTTCGGGCTCGTTGCGGAAGATGAAGACCCCGGTCGGGTTGGCCAGTTGCGGCTGGAGCCCGCCCACCTGAGCGAGCGCCTCGATGGCCGAGACGAGATCGGTCTGGAACTCCAGACGCTGCTGCGAGCCGGTGGCGCCCAGAACGGTGAAGGCGCGGCTGTCCTCTTCGATAAGGATGCGGTCGCCGTTCCGAAGCGCGATGTCGAGCTGCGGATTGCGATACAGGTCCTCCAGCAGGACCGTTTCCGTCAGATGCCCGCGCGAGACGGAGACGCGCGCGATCTCGGTCGGGATCGAGACGCCCCCCGCGGCCGCGATCATCGCGGTCAGCGTGCGGGTCGGGCGCTCGATCGGATAGACGCCCTGGGCGGTGGCGCCGCCCACGACCGACACGGTCGCCCCGTCGCCCGCGAGGCGGCGCACCAGAACCTGCGGGTCGGGCGTCTGCTGGTCCAGGCGCTGGGTGATGATGCGGCGCAGCGCCTCGGGCGTGTTGCCCGCCGCGCGGATGCGGCCCGCATAGGGGATGAAGATGAAGCCCGCGCCATCGACCTGCAACTCGTCGATCAGCGAGGCCGAGGCGCCCGCATTGGTCAGCAAACCGTCCTCGACATTCTCGTAGACGATCAGGCCAAGCGTGTCGCCCGGTCGGATCGTGTCGGCTCCCAGCGGCGACGCGTTGATGAAGGCGTCGGAAAAGCCGAGCGCCGGCGTCACCGATGTCGCCGTCGTCACCCGGTCGTTGACCGAAACGACGAAGGCGTCGCCCTCGCGCAAGACACTCCCCGCGTAGATCTCGTTCTTGGAGGGCCCCGAGCGGGGCAAGGTGCCGCAACTGGCGATGGTCGTCAGGGCAAGGCACAGGGCCACGGCCCGCGCCCCCCGGTTATTGTGCATGCTCACGTGTCTGCCCTTTCGTTCTGCCTCATTAGCCTCTCGCGGGGGCTGATCCCCCGTCCGGGCGAAATTTCGTTTGTCCCTAACCCGAGACGAGTTTCAAGTTCTGCCGGGGCGCCGGCTTGCCGGCTTCCAGGCGGTCATAGGGGTCGAGCTCCGCCAGCATCATGTCGACGACCTGACGCAGCAATTGCCGGCGCCCGCGCGCCGAATAGAACCCGCCGGCGACCTGCGAGGTCTCCAGCAGGTAATGGCGGTAATCGCGATAGGCGCGGCTGTCGGGGCGGGTCGGCTCGGCGAAGAACGCGGCAGGGTCCTGGTCGCTGACGAATTCCGGCTTGGAATAGACCGAGCGCCCCAGCGCCAGCACCGGCAAGCCTCGCCACAACGCCTGTTGGGCCGCCGTGGAATTGACGGTGATGGCCGACCGCGCCTCGTTCATTAGCGCCGCCAGCTTGCCGCCCCGCAGATAGTGGACCCGTCCTTCCAGCCCGTGCTCCTTGGTGAGCCGCTTGATCGTCTGGACGATCGGCGCGCGCCCGTCCTCCAGCGGATGAGCCTTGAGCACGAGGTGGTGATGCGAGGGCGCCCCCGCCGCGAAGCCCGCGACCACCGTCTCCAGGAACTCCGTCATCGTGGCAAAGGGCGAATGGGCCTGGAAGCTGGCATCATGGGCCAGCTGCATCAGGCACAGATGGTAGGGGAAGCCGCCCGTCGTGATGCGGTGCGTGCGGACCCGCCGCTCCAGTGCCGTGAACGGCATGGTCACGAGGCGGCGCAGGTAGAGGCGGAACTCCTTGAGCACGGTCACGTCGCGATGCGGCTTGTAGAGGCGGTAGCGCCCGGGCCGCGACAGCACGAACCAGTGATAGAGCATCCCGTAGAAAACGTGGTGCCGCATGTCGCCCCAATGCGCCGGCGCGTCCGGCAGGTCCAGGTCCAGTTGCGCCAAGGCCGCCTGCATCTCGGGCACCGTCTTGTCCATCAGGCGCGAATTCGCGTTGGACCCGCCCCGCTCGTAGCTCACCCACCAGGGGCGCAGATAGCCTTCCTCGAAGACGTGAACAGTGAGGGTGCGGGCCTTGGCGGCCGCGACGGCTTGCGCATGGACCGGCCGGGTGTCGCCATAGAGGACGACATCCGTGATCTCTCTTTCTTCGAGCAGACGGTCCAGGGTTTCGGGCCAGGTCTCCGGCGCGGCCTGGAAGGGGATGTAGGAGGGACGGTCGAACCAGAACGCTTCGTCGCCGCGGTTGAAGCCCACGCGCCACGTCTCCGCCCCCGCCGCCCGGAGCAGACGCCCCAAACGGTCGAAGAAGGGGCCATGAGGCCCCTGCAGGAAAAGGAATCGGCGAACGGGCCGCATTGCGCCCTCCGGGTTTCTCTCGCACCTTACCTGCCGCAGCAGTTGGGCGGGAATGGGGCACTTGCGGCCCGAGGCCACCGCAACTAGCAACAAATGGGCAACAGATACCCTTGGAGACAGGCGAATGTTCACCGGAATCGTCACCGATATCGGCACGGTCAGGGCCCTTGAGCGGCGCGGCGATCTGCGCGCGCGGATCGGGACGGGCTATGACCCGGACGGCATCGACATCGGCGCCTCCATCGCCTGCGACGGGGTCTGCCTGACGGTGGTGGACCGGGGCCGCGACGCGGACGGCGCCTGGTTCGACGTGGATGTGAGCGCCGAGACCGTGTCGAAGACGGCACTGGACGATTGGGCCGAAGGGCGCCGCCTCAACCTGGAGCGGGCGCTGCGCGTCGGAGACGAGCTTGGCGGCCATATCGTCTCAGGCCATGTCGATGGCGTGGCGCGGATCGTGTCGGTGACCGCCGAGGGCGACTCGGTGCGTTTCGTCTTCGAGGCGCCCGCCGATCTGGCGCGCTTCATCGCCCCCAAGGGCTCGGTCGCGCTCAACGGCACGTCGCTGACGGTGAACGAGGTCGAGGGCACCAGCTTCGGCGTCAACATCATCCCGCACACCCAGGAGGTGACGACCTGGGGCGCAATGGCCGAGGGCGATGCGGTCAACCTGGAGATCGACACGCTCGCCCGCTATGTCGCGCGGCTGGCGGAGGCCGGGTGAAGGCCGTCGTCGTCGTGTCGCTCGAGGACGCGGGCGGCGACCGCTGCGTCGATCTGATCCGGGAGGGCGCGGCCTGGTTCTGGGTCGAATGCCGCCGCGACCCCGAGGACGCCCATGGGTGGCGCCGCCTGCACCCGCCACGCGGCGCCTTCCCCGATCGCGCGGGGGCGCTGGCCGATGCCCGCGCCGATGTGGGCTGGCTGTCTGAGGCGCCCGGCTGACGGCGTCACCGGCGCGGCCCGGCGTCCCGATGGTCCGCAACCCGTGCGCCAAGCCAAGGTCACCGGGGCCAACGCGGCGCTTTCTTCCCTGCATAAATATCCCCGCCGGAGGCGCACGACGCCGCCGGGCGATCCCGGTGCAAGCTCAGGCCGCATCGCCGAAATAGGCGTCCGAGGTCACATAGCCCGCCGCCCGTATCGCCGCGCACCAGCTGGCTTCGAAAGCCGTATCGCCGATCAGGAGAACCGAGTCCGCCGGCAGCCCGTGGGCCTTGAGCGTCTCCGAGAGGTGCCTGCGCAGCGCGGTGGGACTGTCTGCGAAGGACGGCGCGCGGGCCGCCCAGTCGAGGGGCTCGGGCGCGGCGACAGAGAGGGGGCGGTGGATCAGGGCGGCGCGCTCCGCCGCTGCCTGAGCCAGTTTCGCGGCGCGGGCGCCGTCGATCTCGGCCCGGCGCAGCATCCGCAGCGCGTTGGAGGAAAAGAGCAGCGCCGCGATGTCGCGGCCGGTCCCCGCGCGCACGCTGGCATAGGTGCCATAGTCCAGCCCCAACGCCGCCGCGCGGCGCACACGCAGCCGGACCACCTCGACAGGAAGGGTCGCGCCGAGCAGCGCCCGGCGCGCGCGGCGCCACTGGTGCAGGCGGCCGGTGTAGCCTTGGCGGTCCTCGCCGGAATTGTGGCCGATGCCGGGGATGTGGGTCATGGGGGCTCCTTTTCGCGAAGGGAAACGCGCCGCGGCGCCTTCTGCAAGGGTTTTGACGCCGTGGGGGCCGGCCATGGATCCGCGTCCCCGACCTGGCGGTCCGGTCAGACTGCGGCGCCTCCTGCCCGACGATCTGAAGGCATTCCGCGCCGATCGCGGCGACCGGGAGGCGCGCCTTTTCCGCGGGGGCGCTGGTGGCGGATCGGGATCGCCGATGCGGAGACCGATGCCCTGCTGGGGGATTTGGGGCTGCATCTGACCGAGGGCGGCGCCGAACTGGAACTCGGCATCCCCCTGGCCCGGGCGGCCCAAGGGCGCGGGCTGTGGCAGGTGGCGATGCGGGGCGTGGCTTCGCCGGTCGGGGCGGCGACGGAGGCGCAGCGGATCGTCGTCAGCACCGATGCCCGCAACGTCGCAGCCCTGCGCCTGATCGCGCGGCTGGGTCTGCCATTGGTGGATATGCCGCACGAGACCGGCCGGCCCGAGCCGGTCTTCCATTGGACTCGGCCGCCATCGGACGTAGTGTCTTTTCCGATTGCCCCTGACCGGAGCCGCTGACGTGCCCTTCACCTTGCTGCCCCGCGATCCTCGTATTCATGTGTTCTCCGTCAGCGACGGGTCCGTGAGCCTCGCCCACCAGACCTATCTGTCGCGCCTCGAAGAAGCGCCGCCCGAAGGCGCCACGCCCCTGCGCGATGCATTCGGAGCGGAGATCGACACGACCTATGCGGAGGTCTTCGCGATCTCCGACATCGCCCCGCTGTCGTTGCGCGATTATCTGGCCCAGGCCCATGACATCCCGGCCGAGACCCTGGCGGCGCAGGCGGCGCGGCTCGACGCGCTCTCGGGCGACGTGGCCGTGTTGGCGCCGCGGGCCGTGGAGGGCCTGTCGGAGCTGCACCCCCGCCCCGAGCTGACCCATATCGGCAGCTTCGCCCCGGCCGAGGTCGACAATGTCCCGCGCGAGTTGCCGCCCGCCGCCAAGACGCCCGGCATCGCCACCCCCGCCGCCGCGACCGGGGCGCCGTTGCAGCGCCGCAAGATCACCTTGATCGTTCTGGCGGCGCTGGTGCTGGTGGTTCTTCTGGCGGTGGTGCTCTGAGCGGGGCAGCTCAGGCCCGTTCGTCCTTCGGCGAGCCCATCACGACATAGGTCGTCAACGCCGCGACCTGGGGCAGGACGCCCAGGATCTCCGTGTGGAAATGCTTGTAGGCGGCGAGGTCGCGCGCCTCGACGCGCAGGAGGTATTCGACCGACCCGGTGACGTTATGGCACTCGCGCACCTCGGGGGCGCGGGCCATGGCGCGCTCGAAAGCCTCTTGGCCCGCCTTGGTGTGGTCGTTCAGCCCCACGGCGATGAAGGCGGTGAACCCGATCCCCGCCCGCTCCGGGTCGATGACGGCACGGTAGCCGCGGATCAGGCCGGACCGCTCCATCGCCTGCACCCGGCGCAGCGTCGCCGAGGGCGAGAGGCCGACGCGTGCGGCGAGCGCCTGGTTGGTGATGCGCCCCTCGCGGGAGAGGATGCGCAAGATGCTGTCGTCGAACGGGTCGGGAGCGGTCATTGTGTGCGAAATCTGCGCCTCGACACTCCAAAACGCAAGGACATGGCGCGGAATGCCTGTCAATACTTGCGCCATGAGCGCCGATCTCCTCCTGGGCCTTGTGGCCTTCGCTTTCGCCTCGTCGATCACGCCGGGGCCGAACAACCTGATGATCCTCGCCTCTGGGGCGAATTTCGGGGTGGCCCGCTCGGTGCCCCATGCGCTGGGCATCTCGATCGGCTTCGCGGCGATGATCGTGCTGGTGGGGCTGGGGCTGGCGCAGGTGTTCGAGGCGGTGCCCTGGGCGAGGACCGCTCTGGCCGTGGGGTCGGTGGTCTATCTGCTCTGGCTGGCGTGGCGGATCGCGAACGCCCCGCCGCCGGGACGGGCCGAGGCGGAGGGGCGGCCCTTTACCTTTCTCCAGGCCGCGGCGTTCCAGTGGGTGAACCCGAAGGCCTGGACCATGGCGCTGACGGCGGTGACGCTCTACACCGCCGGGGGGGCTTGGGCGGTGGTGCCGGTGGCGGCCGTGTTCAGCTTGGTCAACCTGCCCTCGATTTCCTGCTGGTTGCTGCTGGGCGTGCAGATGCGGCGCTGGCTCACCTCCGCGGCGCGGTTGCGGGCTTTCAACTGGACGATGGCCGGGCTTCTGGTGCTGTCGCTCTGGCCGACGGTGGCGCCCTTGCTTCGCTAGCCGACGCCAAAATCTTCTGGAAGATTTTGTCTAGAGTTTTCGCAGAAAACTCTGCCGCGTCATTCGGGCAGGGTCACTGCCACCTCGTCCAACAGCGCCCCGGCGCCGTCGAAGATGAGGATTCGTCCCCCCTCCGTGACCACCGCCCACCAGCCCGGCCCCTGGGTGACGGCATGGGGCGTGGCACCCTCGGGCAGGGTTAGCGCCTCGGGCACGGGGATGTCCGGCACGCGCAAGCGCTGGACGAGCAGGGTCACGACCACTAGGAGGCCCACGATCATCACCGTCGTCAGCACCGTCACCAGCAGGCGCAGAAAGCGCAGGTTGGCCGGTTCCGGAAACTCGTCCATGTCGTCCGCCCTCTCCGAGACACTGCGCTTTACCCTGGCGGCGAACCCGCCGCCGCGCCTCGATAAGGCAATCGCCCGGGACGTGCCAGCCGAGGCGCATCTGAGCCGGTCGCGCCTCGCACGGCTCCTGGCCGAGGGGCGGGTGCGGGTGAATGGCGCCCTGGCCGGGGCCAAGGACCGGGCGTCGGAGGGCGATGTGGTCGAGGTCGACCTGCCCCAGGCGGCGGAGGTCGAGACCCGGGCCGAGGACATTTCCCTGGTGGTCGTCCACGAGGACGACGACCTGATCGTGATCGACAAGCCGGCGGGCATGGTGGTGCATCCGGCGCCCGGCTCGCCCGGCGGCACCTTGGTGAACGCGTTGCTGCATCATTTCGGAGGGCGTCTCTCGGGCGTGGGCGGCGAGAAGCGTCCGGGGATCGTCCACCGGATCGACAAGGACACGTCCGG
The DNA here is from genome assembly GCF_900116765.1 of Jannaschia seohaensis. Classification (GTDB taxonomy): domain Bacteria; phylum Pseudomonadota; class Alphaproteobacteria; order Rhodobacterales; family Rhodobacteraceae; genus Jannaschia; species Jannaschia seohaensis. The sequence goes on from NZ_UETC01000007.1 coordinate 89,181, forward strand.
TCTGCTGGTGGTGGCCAAGTCGGACGCGGCGCATCACGGGCTGGCCGCTCAGTTCGAGGCGCATACGGCGCGGCGGCGCTATCTGGCGCTGTGCCATGGCGTGCCGGACCCAGCCGACCCGCGTCTGCGCGGCCTGCGCGGCATCAGTTGGGAGCCGGGCGCGGTTCTGAAGATCACGACGCGGCTCGCGCGCCACCGCACCGACCGGCAGCGGCAGGCCGTCACCTGGGAGGGCGGGCGCCATGCCGTCACGCGGGTCTGGGTGGAGGAGGATCTGGGCGCGGCGGCGCTGATCTCCTGCCGGTTGGAGACCGGGCGCACGCATCAGATCCGGGTGCATCTGGCTCATGCGGGCCACGGGCTGATCGGCGATCCGGTCTATGGCGGGCGCCGGGCGATGCCGCGCGGCCAGCCGGGGGCGGAGGCCGCGGCGGCCTTCCCGCGCCAGGCGCTCCATGCCGCCGAACTGGGCTTCGTCCATCCGGTGAGCGGGGTGGAGATGTCGTTCGAAGCGCCCTTGCCCGACGACATGGCGGCGCTGCTGGCCGCGCTGCAGGGCGCGGCCCGTTAATCGCGCCGAAACCAGTTCGGGCGCGTGGCGTTGGGTCGACGTGAAGAGATAGATCGTTTGGTGCGGAAATGCAGGGTGTGTATCGCGTTTGCGAGACTATGCGCGGTGGAGCGCATAAGCTACACCACCTCCAAGGGTGGGCCACGCTGACGTGACCCGCGACATCTTGAATCCCGCCCCGGGCTTCCCCATTTCCACCAGAAAGGGGTGTTAAGCCCATTAACATGAGGGAGTGACCGAATGGCCGCTTACGCCAATCTTCCGGCCCCGTCGCCGGAGCAGGGTCTGAACCGCTACCTGCAGGAAATCCGCAAGTTTCCGATGCTGGAGCCGGAAGAGGAATACATGCTCGCCAAGCGGTGGGTGGAGGACGAGGATACCGAGGCCGCCCATAAGCTGGTGACCAGCCATCTGCGCCTCGCCGCCAAGATCGCAATGGGGTATCGCGGCTATGGCTTGCCGCAGGCCGAAGTCATCAGCGAGGCGAATGTCGGCCTGATGCAGGCCGTAAAGAAGTTCGACCCCGAGAAGGGCTTCCGTCTGGCGACCTATGCGATGTGGTGGATCCGGGCCGCGATCCAGGAATATGTCCTGCGCTCCTGGTCGATGGTGAAGCTCGGCACCACGAGCGCGCAGAAGAAGCTGTTCTTCAACCTGCGCAAGGCGAAGAACCGGATCGGTGCTCTGGAAGAGGGCGATTTGCGTCCCGAGAATGTCGAGCGCATCGCCACCGACCTCGGCGTGACGGCAGAGGAGGTGACGTCGATGAACCGGCGCATGTCGGGGGGCGACGCGTCGCTCAACGTCATGGTCGGGACCGACGGCGAGTCCAGCACGCAGTGGCAGGACTGGCTGACCGACGACGATGCCGATCAGGCCGCCGACTATGCCGAAAAGGACGAGTATGAGAGCCGGATTGGCCTCATGGTCGAAGCGATGGACGTGCTCAACGATCGGGAGAAGGATATCCTGACCCAGCGGCGGCTGAGCGAGGAGACCGTCACCTTGGAGGATCTGTCGAGCAAATACGACGTCTCGCGTGAGCGGATCCGCCAGATCGAGGTGCGGGCCTTCGAGAAGCTGCAGAAGCGTGTGCGGGAGCTGGCGCGCGAGAAGGGCATGGTTCCGGCCTGACGAGGGGTCGTCGGACCGCAGGGGCGGTCCGATCCGCCGGGGGGCTTTGCCCCCCGGACCCCCCAGGATATTTTCGCAGGGAAGAAGAGGAGGGCGCGGGCGCCCCCGGAAAGGCGTTGTATGGCTGGCGGGTGGACGCGGGACGGGGCTGTCGGGGAGCAGATCGAGGCCTCAATCCAGGACGAGCTGGCGCGCATGCGTGCAGCGAAGACGCCGCAGGGCGAGAGCCGGACCCATTGCGCGGAATGCGAGGAGCCGATTTCGGAGGCGCGGCGGGCGGCCTTGCCGGGTGTGAAGCTGTGCCTCGACTGCGCGTCCGAGCGGGATGGGCGTGCCGCCCCGCGGGGCGGTATCAACCGCCGCGGGTCGAAGGACTCGCAGTTGAAGTGAGCCTCAGGACGGATCGCGCCAGCGGTTCACGATAGGGTAACGGCGGTCGAGCCAGAAGGCGCGCTGGCTGAGCCGCGCGCCGGGCGCGGATTGGAAGCGCTTGTATTCGGACAGGTAGATCAGCCGCTCCACATGCTTGACCGTGTCGCGATCGTGCCCGGCGGCGACGACCTCAGCGACCGATTGTTCCTCGTCGATCAGCCGTTTGAGGATGTCGTCGAGCACGGGATAGGGCGGCAGGCTGTCCTCGTCCTTCTGATCCTCGCGCAGTTCCGCCGTGGGCGGCTTGGAGATGACGCGCTCGGGCATGACCTCGCCTGAGGGGCCCTTGAACCAGTCGACATGGTTGGCGTTGCGCCAGCGGCAGACCTCGAAGAGGTCGGTCTTGTAGAGGTCTTTCACCGGATTGTAGCCGCCCGCCATGTCGCCGTAGATCGTCGAATAGCCGACCGCGACCTCTGACTTGTTCCCGGTGGTCAGCAGCATGCCCCCCAGCTTGTTCGAGATCGCCATCATGGTCATGCCGCGGATGCGGGACTGGATGTTCTCTTCGGTCAGATCGGGGGCGCGGCCCTCGAAGATCGGGGCGAGCATGCCGTCCATCGCCTCGACCGCGGGTGCGATGGGCACGGTGTCCAGCCGCACGCCCAACCGGTCGGCCACGCCGCGCGCGTCCTCCAGCGAGTGCTCGGAGGTGTAGCGCGAGGGCAGCATCACGCAATGCACGTTCTCCGGCCCCAGCGCGTCGGTGGCGATGGCCGCGACGATGGCGCTGTCGACGCCGCCGGAGAGGCCCAGGCAGGCGGTGCGGAAGCCGGTCTTGCCCATGTAATCCCGCAGCGCCAGCACCATCGCCCGGTAGTCGGCGCCGGGCCCTTCGGGCTGAGGCGACAGGTGGCCGGGCTGGGCGCGCCAGCCGTCCTCGGTGCGGGCGAAATCGACATGGCGGATCTCCTCCTCGAAGGAGAGGAGATGCGCGGCCTGGATGCCGCCGGGGTTGAGCACAAAGCTCGCCCCGTCGAAGATCTGGTCGTCCTGGCCTCCGACGAGGTTCAGATAGGCGAGCGGCAGGCCGGTCTCGACCGTGCGCGCGACCATGTGACCGTAGCGCACGTCCTGCTTGCCGCGGAAATAGGGCGAGCCGTTGGGGACGACGAAGATCTCGGCGCCGGTCTCGGCCAGGGTCTCGGTCACGTCGTCGAACCAGGCGTCCTCGCAGATGGGCGTGCCCAGGCGCACGCCGTTCACGACGTAAGGACCGGACACGTCGCCGCTCTCGAAATAGCGCTTCTCGTCGAAGACCTTGTAGTTGGGCAGGTGGTGCTTGACGATCTCGGCCAGCACCTTGCCGCCCTGGGCGACGACATAGGCGTTGTAGGGCTTCTCCGCGCCCGTGGGCCAGAGTGGGCAGCCGAGGCCGATGGCGGGGCCGTCGGCCGTGGCGGCGATCACCTCATTGAGATGGCGGGTCGCGTCGGCGACGAAGGCGGGCTTCCGCACGAGATCCTGGGGCTGGTAGCCGCTCAGGAACATCTCGGGCAGGGCCACCATGTCGGCGCCCGCGTCGCGGCCCTGCCGCCAGGCGTCCAGAGCCTTGGCCGCATTGCCGGGCAGATCGCCCATCACGGAGTTCAGCTGCGCCAGGGTCAGGCGGAAGGTATCGGTCATGGCGTGTCCCTTGCGTGTCGGGCTGCACCTAGCGCGCCGCTCGGGCGGGGGGAAGCGCCGAAGCTGTGACACCCGGGACACGGGTGGTTGCGGGGTGGTAGCCGTGCTCCTATTGTCCACCGGCAGCGACCCTCGAACGGGTGGGAGAAGGGCAGTCATGACGCGTTTGATGGGATGGACATTTTGCGCGGCGCTGGCCGCGATGGCCGGACAGGCCCTCGCGCAGGAGGTCGTGACCAAGCAATACGAAGGCGGCGGTGTCTATGAGGGCACGTTCCGCGACGGCAAGCAGCACGGGACCGGCACCTACACGCTGCCGTCCGGCTACGAATATACCGGCGAATGGGTCGATGGCGAAATCCGGGGCCAGGGCCGGGCGCGCTTCCCGGACGGCTCAATCTACGAGGGCGCTTTCGTCGCGGGCAAGCCCGAGGGCCAGGGGCGCATCACCTTCGCCGATGGCGGCACCTATGAGGGGGAGTGGGTCGAAGGCCGGATCGAGGGCGAAGGCACCGCCGACTACGCCAACGGCACCCGCTATACCGGGCAGTTCGTGAACGCGCTCCATGACGGTCAGGGCGTGATGGAGAGCCCGAACGGCTACCGCTACGAGGGCGGCTGGGTCGCGGGCATCAAGGAGGGTGAAGGCCGCATCACCTACCCCGACGGCTCCACCTATGAAGGCCAGATGGCGGGCAATGTCCGCTCCGGCCAGGGGGTGCTGCGCACGCCGGACGGGCTGATCTATGATGGGGAGTGGGTCGACGGGCAGATCAATGGCGAAGGCACGCTGACCCAGCCCAATGGCGACGTCTATGTCGGCACGCTGGTCGCCGGGCAACGTGAGGGACAGGGCCGCGTCACCTACGCCTCTGGCGATGTCTATGAGGGGGGATTCCTGGCCGACCGGCGTCACGGCACCGGGACCTTCACCGGCACCGACGGCTATCTCTATACTGGCGAATGGGTTGAGGGCCGGATCGAGGGACAGGGCGAAGTGACCTATCCCGACGGCTCGGTCTATGTCGGTGAGTTCAAGGACGACCTCGCGCATGGGCAAGGCAAGATCACCTATGTCGACGGGGCGACATATGAAGGCGGCTGGGCCGAGGGCGTGATCGACGGCGAGGGCCGTGCCGAATATCCGAACGGCCTCGTGTATGAGGGCGGGTTCCGCAACGCGCAGAACCACGGCTTCGGGGTGATGACCTTTACCGACGGCTACCGCTACGAGGGCCAGTGGGAAGCGGGTCTGCGCCACGGCCAGGGCGTTGCGACCTATGCCGACGGCACCGTCTACGAGGGGCAGTTCGTGCGCGGCCAGCGCGAGGGGCAGGGCAAGATCACCATGGCCGACGGCTTCGTCTACGAGGGCGGCTGGCGCGCCGGCGAGATCGAGGGCGAGGGTGTGGCTACCTATGCCAATGGCGATGTCTACGAGGGCTCCTTCTCCGAAGGCCGCCGCCAGGGGCCGGGCACGATGCGCTATGCCACGGGCCAAGTCGAATCCGGTCGATGGGACAGCGGCGCTCTGGCCGAGCGCGAATCGGTCTCGACCGGGACCGAAGTGGCGCCGGCTTCGGCCGAAGGCGCTCAGACGGACGGGACGACCGAAAGCGACGGATGACGCAGGCACGGGCGCGGCGTCTCGGTGCGCCGCGACTTCCGGTCAATTGTCCAGACTTTTCCCGATGCGGGAAACCCTTTCCTCATGCCGAGCGCCTAGACCGGGTGTCATGCGTTTCGAGACGAAGGGGCTCCCATGGATATCACATCGAGCAGCGTGACGATGCCGACCCGACCCGGCAAGTCGGCCCAGGCGGTCGGTCAGATGGCGAAGGTCGCCGTGGCCGAGGCGAAAGCGGCGGGCGTGGAGCTTCCGAAAAATGCGCAGGGGCTGGCGGCGTCCTCGATCGCCGGGGGCGCGGATCCGAGTTCCGTATTCGCCGCGCTGACGACGCCCCCGCCGGTCGAGGAGGGCGACGCCCCCTCCGGCGACCCCGAGGTGGTCAGCGATGACGTTCCCACGGGGGCGGTCGACGGCGAATCGCCGGGCTCGACCCCAGAGACCGTCGATGCCGCAACGGTCGCCGCCGCGGAAGGATACGAGGCGGCGGCGTCCGTGATCAGCGTCGATGGGGTCAAGAATGGCTCCGAGATCGCGTTGGAGCTGTTGAAAGGCACGGCGTGACCCGAACCTGACGTGGGTAAACCGGCAGGAGCGCCCGACGGGCAGATTTTTGCCTGTGCCTGGCTGGGTCGCGTCTCATCGGACCAGCTGTCGCCCGCCCGCATGTCCAGGGGGCTCAGCCACGACTATCCGCCTGACAGACATCCGTCGCGCCTCGATCGACGCGCGGCTGGCCCTTCACCCGGCCGCCCGCCTCGCGCGGCACTCCTTGGTGCGAAATGCGGGCGGGGGATGGTCAGTGATGGGGGCGGTCGAGGCCGGTCAGTGGCGCACGATATGCGGAACGATCTCGGGCCAAATCGCCGAGAGAGACGGGCGCGCCGGGATCTCGACATGTGGCAGCCCCGCATCCAGCAGCGCGTCCACCCGGCGGATCTGCCTCTGCGGGCGTTTGGGATCGTCGGCAAGCAGCACGACCAAAGGCGTGCCCTGGTCGTCGGCGATCAGCAGATCAACGGACAGGTCTGCGAGCCGGTCGCTGCCGTCGCTGCGCCTCTCGGCCTTGAGAAAGACGCTCATCGCCACCCCGGCATGAAGCGTGCAAGTCGGGGCCTCGACTTCCATCTTGTCGAACAGCCGTTCATAGAGCTTGGCCATGCGCGGTGCCATCAACGGGCGCACCGAGACGCGTCCGTGCTCGCCCTCCAACTCGGTCACGGCGCGACGGGCCTTGGCGGGCAGGGCGAGCGTCTTGGCACGCTGGACCGCGCGCTCCGCCCCCGACCATTCATTCGCCCAGGACCCCGAGCCGCGCAGATCCGAATGACTCAGCGCCGAGGCAGGGCCCTCGATGGCAACGGGCTGGGCGCCGGCGAGACGGCTGAGAATTCGCTCTAGGGACATGGCATTCTCTCCGAAGGTCCTTTCCGCACGGTTAACGCTACGGGGGACACGGGTCGGAAATACGGCGGATCGGCGGTATTCCTGCGCCGTCAGACCCGTTCGCCCGCGTCCAGACGGGCCAAAATCCGGTCTCCTCCGGCGATCACCGCGCCCCTCCGATCGGCCTCCATCCTGTCCCAGGTGCGATACATTTGAGCCATCCGCGGATTGGACTGAAACCGTGCGCGATGGCGGTCAAGAAAGTGCCAATACAAGAGGTTGAACGGGCAGGCCCTGTCGCCGACCTTCTCCTTGACCGAGTAGGCGCAGCCCTTGCAGTAATCGGACATCCGGGCGATGTAATTGCCGCCTGACACATAGGGTTTCGAGCCGACAACACCGCCATCGGCGAATTGTGACATTCCGATGACGTTCGGGGCCTCGACCCATTCATAGGCATCGGCATAGACCCTGAGATACCAGTCGTGGATCTGGGCCGGACTGATTCCCGCCAGAAGCGAAAAGTTCCCGGTCACCATCAACCTCTGGATATGGTGGGCATAGGCCTCGTCCATGGTCGTGCGGACGCATTCGCGGAGGCAGGCCATGTCGGTTTCGCCAGTCCAGTAGAATTCCGGCAGGTCCCGGTCGTGCCCCAGCACGTTGCGCGCGGTGTAATCGGGGCCCTCCAGAAAGTAGACGCCGCGGATGAACTCCCGCCAACCGATGATCTGGCGGATGAAGCCTTCCGCGGCGTTGATCGGCACCTCGCCGGCCTTCCAGGCGTCCTCGACAGCCTTGCAGACCTCGCGCCAGCCCAAAAGCCCGGCATTGATGTAAGGCGAGAGCATCGCGTGGAACATGAACGGCTCGCCCGCGACCATCGCGTCTTGGTAGTCGCCATAGAGCGGCAGGCTGCGTTTGACGAAATGGCTCAGCGCGCGGCGGGCCTGGCCCGGCTCGGTCGCGAACCAGAAATCGTTGAGCCGACCGTAGCGGTTTCCGAAGCGGGCGCGGACCAGGTCCAGCACCTCTTCCACGGTCTCGTCGGGGGTGAAGCGCATAGGGCCGGGGGCGTCCAAGCCGTCCTTCGGCGGCTTGCGGTTGTCATGGTCGTAATTCCACTTGCCGCCCGCAGGCTTGTCGTCCTCCATCATCAGGCCGGTCTTGCGGCGCATCTCGCGGTAGAACCACTCCATCCGCAATTCCTTGCGTCCCTCGGCCCAGGCTTCGAACTCCGCGTGGGAGCAGAGGAAGCGGTCGTCGGGGAACATGTGGACGGGGAGGGGGGCGTCCTCCAGCGCGGAGATCAGGCGAAACTCGCCCGGCTCGGTCGCGAGGACTTCGGCCGCGCCGGTCGCCTCGGCGGCGCGCAGCAGTTCGCCCGGGATGGACTGGCTGTTCTCGGGATCGTCGAGCGTGGTGTAGCGCACCGTCCAGCCCGCCTGCCGCAGGCGCGCGGCGTGCTTGCGCATCGCGGCGAAGAGGAACGCGATCTTCTTGGGGTGGTGCAGGACGTAATCCGTCTCGGCCTGGACCTCGGCCATGACGACCGTATCGGTCGTCGGGTCTCCCTCCCGCAGGGCCGACAGATCGTCGGAGAGTTGGTCGCCCAGGACCAGGATCAGCCGGCCTACCATTCGATCCGTTCCCCGGCATAGTCGAAGAAACCGCCCGTCTCGGACGGATCGAGCCCGGTCAGCACGCCGATCAGGTTCTCGGCGGCCTGCGCGGCCGTGACCTTCTTGGCCTTGTAGCCTTCGGTGAACGGGGTCTCCACGGTGCCGGGATGGAGGGCGACAACGACCGAGTTCTTGCGCTTGCGCCCGATCTCTATCGCCGCGCCATGGACGATCTGGTTCGCGGCCGCCTTGGCCGCGCGATAGCTGTACCAGCCGCCCATTCTGTTGTCCCCGATGGAGCCAACGCGGGCTGTCAGCACGCCGACGCGGGCGGTTTCGGTGAGCTTCGGCGCGAGGTGCTTCAGCACGAGGGCCGGGCCGATGGCGTCAACCGCGAAGATGCGCGCCATGGCGTCGGCGTCGATCGCGTCGAGCGCCTTTTCGGGGGCGTGCCCCTCGGGCGCGAGGATGCCGGTGGCGACGAAGGCGAGATCGACGGGGGGCAGGGGCGCGAGGCTTGCCGCGATCGAGGCCTCGTCGGTCACGTCGAGCCCCTCCGCGCTGCGAGACAGACGGGTGACGTCGTGGCTGTCGGCCAGCCGGTCGGCGAGCGCGGCGCCGATCCCGCCGGAGGCGCCGATGACGATTGCGTGGCCCATGAGATCCTCGTTGGTCGGTCGTTTCCCTTGACCTTGAGCGAGCTAGGGCCAGCCTCCTGAAAAACGAGGCATGGAGTGTCGCATGGGACGGTTGGGACTGGTCATCTGCATGGGCCTCTTGGCGACGCCTAGCGCGGCGCTGGAGTTGAAGCTGACCGAAAGCTACCGGCTGAACCGCCCGGCGAGCCTGGACTACGACCCGACCTTTTGCGGGCTGTGGATCGCGAATGAAGGACCGGAGGCCGTCCTCGTGACGCTCGCCGGAGAGGAGCTGCGCCGCATCCGCGCCGATCTCAGCCGCATCAAGGCCATCGCCTTGGAGAAGGATCATCTGATCGTCGGCGACGGCTATGGCCGCATGCAGCGGCTGACCAAGGACGGCGCGCCGCTGGGCCCGCCCTTTCCGGTGGAGGGCGGCTATTCCGACATCGAAGGCGTGGCGGTCGCGGCAGACGGGATGCTGGTGACGGTCGAGGACGATCCGGAGCGCCTGACCTGGTTCACCCCCGACGGCGCCATCGCGCGCCGGATCGACACCACGCGGCTCGACCCGCCGCTGATGGAGCCGCAGGGGATCGCCATCGACCCGCGCACGGGCCATCTGCTGATCGTCGACGACCGGGAGGGGACGAACGCGCTCTATGAATTCTCTCCCGAGGGCGCGCTCCTGGCGACGGCCTCGCTCTGGGAATATGGCAGCGACCCCGAGGGGATCGCGATCCGGCCCGGCTCGAACCAGCTGTTCATCGCTTTCGACGAGGGGGCCAGTATCGCCAGCTTCGACTACGTCCCGACCCTGCCCGAGGGCGCCGAACTCCCCCCGCCCGGGGCGGATTGCATGATGTTCTGAGGGCTGAGGCCGAAGCCGTCAGACCGACAGCAGGTTCAGGGTCAACGCCTTGCGCACCGCATGGCTGGTATTGGTCGCGTTCAGCGCCTGCCGCGCGAGGCGGAGGTGTTTTTCGATGGTGGTCGCCTCGACCTCCATGATCAGGGCGATGTCCTTGACGGTCTTCCCCTGGCTCGACCATTCCAACACCTCGCGTTGCCGCGAGGAGAGCGGGCGCAACAGCGGCTGCGGCAGGGTCGAGACCCGCAGATGCAGCGTCCGGGCCAGGGTCTCGATGGCGGTGCCGTGGACCTGCCAGATCGCGTAGGCGTCCCGGTCGTCGACATCGGCGGCCAGGCAGATCGACATCGCCCCGTTGACGCCCGGTATCGCATCCTGCAACCCGCCCAGGAAGCCCGGCCCGATCCCGTGGGCCTTCCGCAGCTCCATCAGCCGATGCAGTTGTCGCGTCACCGGGCCGTCAAAGCCCTCGGCCACCTCCGAGACCGCCTTGAAGCCGCCATGGGATTGCGCCCATTCGAAGAGGGGATTGCAGATGTAAAGCTGCTCGTCGACATAGGCGTCGAGCCATTCGCGTGGGCCATGATGGAGCAGCAGGACCTCGGCCGGATCGATCGGATCCGGTGGCCCGCGATGACGGGCCTGGGCATAGAGCAGGAAATCGAAGCCGAGCGACAGGGTGACCCGAACGAACGTCTTCCAGGCCGCGCCGACCGTGTTCGCGCGCAGGATCTCTCCGAGCGCAGACAGCTGCCCATCGGCTGTCAAAGGGGCGAGTTCGGTCGCGGGGGCGTTCGTCATGCGAGGCTCCTACTTTAACGTAAAGATCACGAACTTGGCATTCGAAAGCAACGGTGATGCGCGGCATGTGGGGGAAAGTTGGAATTTCGGGCTTCACATCCCGATCCGCACGAGTATTCTTCGCGCCATGATCTGGTGCCTGCCCCTGGACCTTCTTCTTAGCCGCTCCTGAGCGTGCCATCCGGCGCGACCGCTCGGGAGTGGACCAGCGCCGAAGAAGCCCAGACAGAACAGGACCCTTGCCATGACCACGCCCGATCAGATCACCGACCCGAACCGCGTCCTCATCTTTGACACCACGCTGCGCGATGGGGAACAGTCGCCCGGTGCGACCATGACTCATGACGAAAAGCTGGAGATCGCCTCCATGCTCGACGAGATGGGGGTGGATATCATTGAGGCGGGCTTTCCGATCGCCTCGGACGGCGATTTCGAGGCCGTCTCCGAGATCGCCCGCCGCACCGAACGGGCCACGATCTGCGGCCTGGCCCGCGCCAATTTCAAGGATATCGACCGCTGCTGGGAGGCGGTGAAGCACGCCAAGTCGCCGCGCATCCACACTTTCATCGGCACCTCGCCCCTGCACCGCGCCATCCCGAACCTGACCATGGACGAGATGGCCGACCGAATCCACGACACCGTGACCCATGCCCGCAACCTCTGCGACAACGTGCAATGGTCTCCGATGGACGCGACCCGGACGGAGTGGGACTATCTCGCCCGCGTGGTCGAGATCGCGATCAAGGCGGGGGCGACCACGATCAACATCCCCGACACCGTCGGCTACACCGCGCCCAATGAAAGCGCCGAACTGATCCGCCGTCTGATCGCCGAGGTGCCGGGGGCGGAGGACGTTATCTTCGCGACCCACTGCCACAACGATCTCGGTATGGCGACGGCCAACGCCCTGGCGGCCGTCGAGGGCGGGGCGCGCCAGATCGAGTGCACGATCAACGGGTTGGGCGAGCGCGCTGGCAACACGGCGCTGGAAGAGGTGGTGATGGCGCTCAAGGTGCGCCACGACATCATGCCCTTCACCACGGGCATCGACACGACCAAGCTGATGGCGATCTCGCGCCGGGTCAGCGCCGTCTCGGGCTTCTCGGTGCAGCCGAACAAGGCCATCGTCGGCAAGAACGCCTTCGCTCACGAATCGGGCATCCACCAGGACGGGATGCTGAAGAACGCCGAGACCTTCGAGATCATGCGCCCCGAGGATGTCGGTCTGACCGAGACCTCGCTGGTCATGGGCAAGCATTCGGGCCGTGCCGCGCTGCGCTCCAAGCTCAAGGAACTGGGCTATAACGTCGAAGGCAACCAGCTGGCCGATGTGTTCTTCCGGTTCAAGGCCCTGGCCGACCGCAAGAAAGAGGTGTTCGACGAGGATCTGATCGCGCTGATGCAGGACGAGGAACGCTCGGGCGAGGACCGGATCAAGGTCGAAAGCCTGCGCGTCGTCTGCGGCACCGGCGGCCCGGCCGAGGCGCAGCTGACGCTGACCGTCGACGGCGCGCCGCTCTCGTCGGAGGCGAAGGGCGACGGCCCGGTCGACGCGGCCTTCAATGCGGTCAAGGCGCTGGTGGATCACAGCGCGCGGCTGCAACTCTATCAGGTCTCGGCCGTGACCGAGGGCACCGACGCCCAGGCCACCGTGACGGTGCGGATGGAGGAGGACGGCCGGATCGTTTCGGGCCAGTCCGCCGATACCGACACCGTGGTCGCGAGTGTGCGCGCCTATGTCAACGCGCTCAACCGGCTGATGATGCGGCGCGAGAAGGCGGGCCGCGATGCGCGCGAGATCAGCTACAAAGACGCGGGCTGACAGGAGGTAGGGCGGGGATATCCCCGCCCTACACCTTTCGTTAACCTTCTCTCGTGCAGGGTCGGGCCATGCCCGTTTCCCGCCGCCCCGCGATTCCCGGCGCCACGATTTTCGTGACGGCCTGCCTGTCGGACTGGGAATCCGACCTGTTGCTTCGACATGTCGGGCTCCTGCGGGAGGCCGTGCGCAGGTCGCGTGCGGACCGACCCTTTGCCATCGAGGCCTGGGTCACCTTGCCCGACCATTCCCACGCCGTCTGGCGCCTGCCCGAGGGGGATGCGGATTTCTCCACGCGGATGGCCGCGATCAAGGCCCGGTTCACGCAGGGCTTGGGTAGGGCGGGAATTTCCCCGCCGCGCCCGCGCGTCGGCCCGGCGGGCGGGGCGACCCCCGCCCTACGGCGCCAGCGCCAGACTGGACCCTGGCAACCTCGCTTTTGGGAGCATCACATCCGCGATGCCGACGATTTCGACGCCCATATCCGCTACTGCTGGACCGATCCGGTGAAGCACCGGCTGGTCGCCGATCCGTTCGACTGGCGCCATTCCTCGATCCATCGCGACATGGCCGCGCGGCTTGCCACGGGCGCGGCGATCAGGAACCGCGAAGCGCCAGCGCCCGCCGCAGCACCCTGAGATAGAGGCGGCGGACCGGGCCGCCGGTGATCTCGCGCAGCGCGGGCGCCTCCCGCAGATCCCAGGCGCGCGACAGAAGTACGTCCGGATCATAGCCATTGCCGACGAACTTGCCTCCCTCGGAATAGAGCGTCAGCTCCCCCAGCCACACGCCCCGGTCATCGGCCAGGAAATCGACGCGGACATGATCGAGCCCTCGCCCCAAGGCCCGCGCCGCGCGCACCATCTCGCGAAACCGGGGATGGATCGGTGCCTTCTTCCGCACGCGGCAGATGCCTGGCGGGTCGGGGAGGAGCCGCAGTTTCCCTTGCGCGTCCGGTTGAAATGCTTGCCCGGCCTTCGGTCGGCTCTCTGGGTCGATGCGGACGACCCGTGCGATGCGGCCCCCGAAGACGTAGAACTTCCAGTCTTCCAACGGCACGCCGGCCCGCCCGACGCGGTGCTCGATGAAGATCTCGCGCGGGACGGCCAGATAGGCCCATTCGCCGTTGCGCCGGCCGAAATCGTCGGTCAGCCAGCCGCGCACTCGCTTGCGCACCACAGCCGGGTCGCTTCCATCCCGAGCCACCACATGCACACCGCCGGAATTGTGGTTGACCTTCACCACCGCGTCCTCGGTCAGCAAGCAGTCGGGCAGATCCTCGGCGCGTTCGCCCCGCCACAACACGGCGGGCCTTTCCGGCAGGTCCAACCCCAGCCCTCCGACCCAGTCCCGCGCCGCCAGCTTGTCCGAGAGTACGACATGCAGCGGGTCTCGATCCACGACCTTCCGCCAGAGGAACTTCTCGTCACCGGCCAGCGGCAGGGCGTGGAATGGGCGAAAACCCTGCGCCCGGGCCCGCCGCCAGGAATTGACCATCAGCCGCGGTGCGCGCAGCGCGATCCAGAGCTCGGCCGCCAGAAGCACTGCGCAGTCGGCGAAGGGCAATCCGGAGAGGCGGGATGGACGCATGATCCTCGGTCTAGGCGGGCGGGTGAGATGCGTCCAGACGGTCCCGCCGGGCCAGGGGCGTCGGCCTGCCGACCGGACCTTTGGTGCGATCGGGAAGGACGTGATCGACATGGCGGCGCGCAGTTGCAACCGGACCTGATTGCCCGCCAGGTCGCTGGTAGGGCCGCCTCAGCAAGCCAAGATCCCGTCATGCGCGGCAATGACCAACGAGCAGACTGCGACTGTCCCGCCGAGCGCGGAGGGAAGACTCCGGCGCCCCCGACTGGTGCCACCGCCAGAACGGCAGTTGCAATTCCACCGAGAGAGGCGAGTGGAGTCAGGGCTCGAAGCACGGTCATCGCGGAGACTTGTCGATGCCTGTCGGGGAATGCGTTACGGTCGCCACAAGTGGAACGGAGCCATCGCCCGAGGATTGCCATGCCGAAACCCAAGCCGGACCCCGCCGCGATGCTCGAGGCGGTGGCCGATCATGTCCCGGCCAATCGCTTGAGCACCGCAAGCCCGCGCTCCCTCGCGCTGCCGGATCGGCTCCCGCCGAGCCTCCGCGCTCGCCTCGCGGAAATCGTCGCGCTACTGTGGAGGACCGCCTTTCGTCCCGATCGGAGGGGCCGGCGCGATATCGTCTCTGCGGCGGGGCAGGGGCGGTGGGCGCGGCCGTTATCGACAGGCTCCTGGCCTGGGTTGCCGCCCGCCCTACCGGAGGAGATCGACGATACCGGGTCTGCCGCGCGGCTCGTCCTGACCGTCATGGAGGGGGGGGCTCGTCATGGACGCCATCGGCCGGCCAGCGATTTCCGAGGCTGCGAGCGAGGCCTTCGATCAGGGCGCGGGGTCGCTCAAATGAATGGTCAGGGGGCGCCGATGGGCGGATTGCGGCCTAAAGGCGCGTGGGCCGCCCTTGTCCCCGCATGTGCCGACCGGCTAGACGCGCTCGAAACCCTCCGGGCGTCCGCGTCGCGGGGGCGATAGGGTTTGGGGAACGCGACATGTCTATCTTCGGAAGCCTGTTCAGCAAGGACATGGCCATCGATCTCGGGACGGCGAACACGCTGGTCTACGTCAAGGGCAAGGGAATCGTCCTGAACGAGCCCTCCGTGGTGGCCTATCACATGAAGGCCGGCCGCAAGGAGGTGCTGGCCGTGGGCGAGGACGCCAAGCTCATGCTCGGCCGCACCCCCGGCTCGATCGAGGCGATCCGGCCCATGCGCGAGGGCGTCATCGCCGATTTCGACACCGCCGAGGAGATGATCAAGCACTTCATCCGCAAGGTGCATAAGCGCTCGACCTTCACCAAGCCCAAGATCATCGTCTGTGTCCCCCACGGCGCGACCCCCGTGGAAAAGCGCGCCATTCGGCAGTCGGTGCTGGGCGCGGGCGCGCGCAAGGCGGGCCTCATCGCCGAGCCCATCGCCGCGGCCATCGGGGCGGGCATGCCGATCACGGACCCGACCGGCTCGATGGTGGTCGATATCGGCGGCGGCACGACCGAGGTCGCGGTGATGTCCCTGGCCGATATCGTCTATGCCCGCTCGATCCGCGTCGGCGGCGACCGTATGGACGAGGCGCTGATCTCCTATCTGCGCCGTCACCAGAACTTGCTGGTGGGCGAGGCGACGGCCGAGCGCATCAAAAAGGAGATCGGCACCGCCCGCATGCCTGAGGACGGGCGCGGCGAGGTGATGCGCATCCGAGGCCGCGACCTGCTCAACGGCGTCCCCAAGGAGACCGAGATCAGTCAGGCCCAGGTCGCCGAGGCCCTGGCCGAGCCGGTGCAGCAGATCTGCGAAGGCGTGATGACCGCGCTCGAATCGACCCCCCCCGATCTCGCCGCCGACATCGTCGATCGCGGCGTGATGCTGACCGGCGGCGGTGCGCTTCTGGGCGAGCTGGACCTCGCGCTCCGCGAGCAGACCGGCCTCGCCATCTCGGTCGCCGACGAGAGCCTGAACTGCGTCGCGCTCGGCACCGGCAAGGCCCTGGAATACGAGCGCCAATTGTCCCACGTTATCGATTACGACAGCTGACCCTGGAACATCCCTTAACAGACCGTTAACGCCGCTTTCTTCCCTGCTTAAATATCCCGGGGGTCCGGGGGCTGGCCCCCGGTCCCGCACCCGGCCAAACGCGCTCCCCCTCGGGGCGAGGCGCCCAGATCCGCAGAGCCGCCCATGGCCCGCAACAGTGCCGAAGAGATCTACCATCGCCCGCTCCGGCGGCTGATTCTGGCGATCGTCTGCGTCCTGCTGGTCGCGCTGACGCTGCTCTGGCGCATCGACAACCCGCGGGCCGAGCGAATCCGCGCCGCCGTGGTCGATCGGGTCGTGCCCAGCTTCGAATGGGCGCTGGCGCCGGTCACCTGGATCGGCCGTCTGATCGAGGATTTCGAGGGCTATGCCCGCGTCTACGAGCAGAACCAGGACCTCCGCCGGGAGCTTCGCCAGGTTCAGGCTTGGCGCGAGGCCGCGATCCAGTTGGAACAGGAGAACGCGCGCCTGCTCGATCTGCTCAATGTCCGTCTCTCGCCTGACCTGACTTATGTCACCGGCGTGGTTCTGACCGATAGCGGCTCGCCATTCCGCCGCTCGGTGCTGCTGAATATCGGAGCGGAGGACGGCATCCAGGACGGCTGGGCCGCGATGGACGGGCTGGGCCTTGTCGGGCGGATCGCGGGGGTGGGCGCGCGCACGTCGCGGGTGATCCTGCTGACCGACGGCAACAGCCGCATCCCTGTGACGATCCAGCCGTCGGGCAAGCGCGCGATCCTGGCGGGGGACACGACCGCCGCGCCTGCTCTGGAATTCGTCGAGAACCCGCAGGACGTGCGCGCCGGCGACCGGATCGTGACCTCCGGCGACGGGGGTGTCTTCCCGCCCGACCTCCTGGTGGGGCAGGTCGTGCGCACCACCGATGGGCGGCTACGCGTCCGGCTCGCAGCCGAGACCGGACGGCTCGAATTCCTGCGCGTCCTGCGGACCCGCGAACAGGGCGCGATCACCTCCACCGGAGAGCTCCTGACGCCGCCGGCGGCCCCGGTCCAGGGTCCGCCGCCGCCCCCCGAGGACGGCTGAGGATGGGCCCTTCGGCGATCTGGGGCTATCGGCTGGCCTTCTTCGGGCTATCCTCCGCCATCCTGTTCTTCGCGCTGCTCCCCTTCGGCCCGCCCGAGGACGGGGTGCCGGGGCCGGACTTGCTGGTCTGCCTGGCTTTCGCCTGGATCCTGCGGCGGCCCGACTATGTGCCGGTCTGGCTGCTCGTCCCGATCCTGCTGCTGGCCGATGCGCTGCTGATGCGGCCGCTGGGCCTCTGGACGCTCGTGACGCTGCTGGGCTCCGAGTATCTGCGGCGCCGGGTCGACCATACCGAGGTCAAGACCTTCTGGTCCGAGGTCGCCGCCGTAGCCGCCGTGATCGCGGGCATGTTCGTCATCAACCATCTCGCGATGCTGCTGTTGCTCGCTCAGACGGCCCCGCTGCTGGACCAGGGCTTGCATCTGCTCGCGACCGTTGTTTTCTATCCTCTTACCGCGATATTCTCTCAGTTGATCGGCGTCCGGCGTCTTGCCCCCGGAGAGCTCGATACCCTCGGCACCCGCGCCTGACGCGGTCGCTCCCGGAGACGGCCCATGAAGCGTAATCCGCAGGAACTGTCCCTCTCTAGTCGCCGCATTACCCGCCGCGCGCTTGTGACCGGTGGCCTGATGACCGCTTTCAGCGGGCTGCTGGTGGCACGGATGAACCACCTCCAGGTCGATCAGGCCGATGAATTTCTGCTGCTGGCCGAGGAGAACCGGATCAAGGTCCGCCTGCTGGCCCCCGCCCGCGGCGTCATCTTCGACCGCAACGGCCGCATCCTGGCCGGCAATGAACAGATCTACCGGGTCTCGATGATCCGCGAGGATGCCGACGACGTCGACGAGACGATCACCCGCCTGCGCGGCCTCGTCCGCCTCGACGAGGAGCGTCTCCAACGCGCCATCCGCGAGATGGACCGCCGCCCGCACCAGGCCGTGACCCTCGCTGACCGCCTCTCCTGGGAGGAGTTGTCGACCATCGCCGTCAACGTCCCCGCTCTGCCGGGGATCACGCCCGAGGTCGGGCTCAGCCGCGTCTATCCGCTGGGCCAGGACTACGCCCATGTCATCGGCTATGTCGGCCGCGTCTCCGAGCGGGATCTGGAGAACGAAGAGGATCAAGACCCGCTGCTGCAGACGCCGCAGTTCCAGATCGGCAAGATCGGCGCCGAGCGGCGCCTGGAGCATGTGCTGCGCGGCAAGGCCGGGTCGCGCCGGGTCGAACAGAACGCCGCGGGTCGCATCATGCGGGAACTCGGGCGCACGCCCGGCCAGTCCGGCAAGGACGTACAGCTGACCATCGACGCGGCGCTCCAGAACTTCACCCAGGTCCGCCTCGCCGGGGAGAGCGCGTCCTGCGTGGTCATGGACGTGACCAATGGCGACGTTCTGGCGGCGGTTTCTTCTCCGGCCTACGATCCGAACCTCTTCGTCTCGGGTATCTCCGTGCCGGACTACGCCGCGCTCCGGGACAACGATCACCGCCCGCTGCACAACAAGATCGTCCAGGGCCTCTATCCGCCGGGCTCCACCTTCAAGATGGTCACGCAGCTTGCAGCGCTGGAGGCGGGGCTCGTCGCACCCGGCGAGACGGTTTGGTGTCCGGGCTATCTGACGGTGTCGAACCGCCGGTTCCACTGCTGGAAACGCGGCGGGCACGGACATGTCGATGCCGCCAAATCCCTGCGCGAAAGCTGCGACGTCTACTATTACGAGATGGCGCAGCGCGCAGGCATCGACCGCATTGCGGCCATGGCCCGCAAGCTGGGCCTGGGCGTCGCCCATGACATCGAGATGACCTCGATCTCGGACGGGCTGATCCCCGACCGCGAATGGAAGCGTGTCCGCCGAGGCGAGGCCTGGCGGATCGGCGACAGTCTCAACGCCTCGATCGGGCAGGGCTATGTGCTGACCTCGCCGCTCCAGCTCTGCGTGATGACCGCGCGGCTCGCCTCGGGGCTGGAGGTCGTGCCGCGCCTCGTTCGGTCCATCGACGGTGTGGCCCAACCCTCCGGCGTGAAGCGCCCGCTCGACATCCCACGCTCGCTTCTCGATTTGCAGCGGGAGGCGATGTATCAGGTGGTCAATGCCAGGGGGGGCACGGCGGGGCGCTCCCGCTTCGACATGGGCGGGGTGAAATGGGCCGGCAAGACCGGCACGTCCCAGGTCCGCAACATCACCGCGGCGGAGCGGGCCCGCGGCGTCTTCCGCAACGAAGATCTGCCATGGGAGCGGCGCGACCACGCGCTCTATGTCGGCTATGCCCCCCATGACGACCCTAAATACGCGATCTCGGTCGTGGTCGAGCATGGCGGCGGCGGCTCCGCCGCGGCGGCGCCGGTGGCGCGGGATGTGATGCTCTATGCGCTCTCGGGCGGGATGCCGCCGGTCTCGGCCTATCCCGCGGGCCAGCAGGGGGAGATGGCCGAATATCTCGCCTCTCTCCCGGTCGACCCCGCTCTGACCCCGCCCGCAGGCAAGTCTGAGGCGTGAGCTATCTCGAATACAACGTCGCCCGCGTCCCGCAGGGCCTGCAGAAGGTGCTGGCGCTCAACTGGGCGCTTGTCCTGCTGATCACGGCCACGGCCTGCATCGGGTTTGTGGTGCTTTACTCGGTCTCCGGCGGCGACTGGCGTTGGGCCGAGCCGCAGATGCAGCGCTTCGCCATGGGGCTTGCGGTGATGTTCATCGTCGCGATGATCCCGATCTGGTTCTGGCGCAACGTCTCGGCGCTGCTCTACGCGATGACGCTGGCGCTGCTCTTGGCGGTGGAACTGGTCGGCGTGACCGGGGGCGGCGCCCAGCGCTGGATCGATCTGGGTTTCATGCGGCTCCAACCCTCGGAGTTGATGAAGGTCACGCTGGTGATGATGCTGGCGGCCTATTACGACTGGCTCCCGCCCTCCAAGGTGAGCCGCCCGCAATGGGTGCTGCTGCCCATCCTGATCATCCTGCTGCCCGTTTTCCTGGTGCTGAAGCAGCCCGATCTGGGCACGTCGATCCTGCTGCTGGCCGGGGGCGGGGCCGTGATGTTCCTCGCGGGCGTCCACTGGGCCTATTTCGCCACGGTGATCGCCGGGGCGGTGGGTCTGGTGACGGCGGTGCTGCAATCGCGCGGGACCGACTGGCAGATCCTTCAGGACTACCAGTATCGCCGCATCGACACCTTCCTCGACCCGGATTCCGATCCGTTGGGGGCGGGCTACCACATCACCCAGTCCAAGATCGCGCTGGGCTCGGGCGGTTGGACCGGCAAGGGCTTCATGCAGGGCACCCAGGCGCGGCTGAACTTCCTGCCCGAGAAGCATACCGACTTCATTTTTACGACCCTGGCCGAGGAATGGGGCTTCGTCGGGGCGCTGTCGCTCCTGGTGCTCTACCTGCTCATCATCGCCTTCTGCATCGCTTCGGCGCTACGCAACAAGGACCGCTATGCGTCGCTGGTCACCTTGGGCATCGCGGTGGCGTTCTTCCTGTTCTTCGCGGTCAACATGTCGATGGTGATGGGGCTCGCGCCGGTTGTCGGGGTGCCCTTGCCGCTGGTCAGCTATGGCGGCTCGGCGATGCTGGTGCTGATGCTGGCTTTCGGAGTGGTGCAATCGGCCCATGTCCACCGTCCGCGCGCCGCCGGGGAAGGGCGCCTGCTGCGACGTTAGCCGAAAGTTTTCCCGAAAACTTTGGGCAAATCCTTCACGAAGGATTTGCGCTCCCGAACCGATCCTGTGCGGCGATTGGCCTATGTTCCGAGCCGCAGAGCGTTATCTGTGCGCCAACGCAACGCACGGAGGCACCCATGTCCGACAAGCGCATCACCGGCCTGCACCATGTGACCGCCATTTCCGGTCCACCCCAGGCCAATGTCGACTTCTTCACCAAGCTGCTGGACCAGCGCCTGGTGAAGAAGACGGTGAATTTCGACGATCCCGGCACTTACCACCTCTATTACGGCAATCGCACCGCCGATCCGGGGACGATTCTGACCTTCTTCCCCTTCGTCGGCGCGCGGCCGGGCCGGCCCGGGCCGGGCATGGCCTCGGCCTATGGCTACTCGGTCGGCGCGGACGTGTTCGACCATTGGGCGGCCGAGGTCGCGAAGCGGGGCGGCAGGGTCTCCGATCCGGAGGAACGGTTCGGCCAGGCCGTCGTCACCGTCACCGACCCGGATGGCGCCGCCGTTGAGCTGATCGCCGAGCCGGGCTCCCACGACCCCGCCGAGGGCGGGTTCCATTCGACGACGCTCTGGCTCCACGATCTAGGCCCGACGCAGCGCCTGCTGGTCGACCATATGGGCTATGAGGAGGCCGGGCACGAGGCGTCGGACGGGTTCGAGCGGCTGCGGCTCAAGGCGCCGGGCGATGCGCGCGGCACGATCGTAGACCTCTACCGCAAGGAGGGCGCGGCCCGCGGGGTGCAGGGCGCAGGCACCATCCACCACGTCGCCTTCCGGGCGCTGGACGATGCCGATCAGCTCGACTGGCGCGACCGGATGCTGCGCGCCGGGATGCAGGTGACGCCCGTGATCGACCGGCAGTATTTCAACGCGATCTACTTCCGGGAGCCGGGCGGCGTCCTGTTCGAGATCGCCACCGATCCGCCGGGCTTCACCCGCGACGAGCCGCTGGAAAGCCTGGGTCAGGCGCTGAAGCTGCCGGACCAGTATGAGCCGCTCCGCGACCGGATCGAAGCGGCGCTGCCCCGGATCTCGGCATGAGCGCCCGCATCCTGACCGGAGGGGATGAGGCCGCCACGCGCGGCCTCGTCCTGATCCATGGCCGCGGGGACTCCGCCCAAGGCATCGCCGGGCTGGTCCCCGTGCTGGGCGCCGCGGAGCGCCGCATCGCCGCGCCCGAGGCGCCAGGCAATTCCTGGTGGCCGACCTCCTTCCTCGCGCCGATGGCGGAGATGGAGCCCTGGGTGGCGCGCGGGCTCGACGCCGTCGATGCGGCGATCGCGGCGACGGGGCTGCCCAAGGAGGCTGTCGCGCTTGCGGGCTTCAGCCAGGGGGCCTGCCTCGCGCTCGAATACGCGGCGCGGCGGGGGCAGGGGCTTCCGGCGGTGATCGCCTTCTCCGGCGGGCTGGTCGGGTCGGCGGACGCCGAGGGCGAGGTCTATGGCTTCGCCGAGAAGGCGCTCGATTACGCGGGAGATCTGACGGGGACGCATATCCTGGTCACCTGCCACGAGCGGGATCCGCATATCCCGCTGTCACGCGCGGAAAAGAGCGTCGCGGCGCTGCGTGGGCTCGGCGCCGAGGCGCGGCTCATCGCGCATCCCGGGCCCGGCCACCAGCCGATGCCCGATGGGATCAAGGCGGCCCGCGCGGTGCTGGCGTAGGGCGAGGATATCTCCGCCCTACCGGCAAACGAAAAGAGCCGCCCCGAGGGGCGGCTCCGTCGTTTCAGGACGCGTCGGTCACTCTTGGTTGCCGAAGAGCGAGAGCAGCATCATGAACATGTTGATGAAGTTCAGGTACAGGCTCAGCGCGCCCATGATGGCGGCCTTGCCCAGCCACTCCGTGTCGCCATGGGCGGCGTGGGCGATGTACTCGGTTTTGATCCGCTGGGTGTCGTAGGCGGTGAGGCCCGCGAAGATCAGCACGCCGATCGTCGAGACCGCGAAGGCCAGAGCCGAAGACGCCAGGAAGATGTTGACGATCGAGGCGACGATGATGCCGATCAGGCCCATCAGCAGGAACGTGCCCCAGCCGGACAGGTCCTTCTTGGTAACGTAGCCCCAGAGGCTCAGCGACGCGAAGGCGATCGCGGTGATGAGGAAGATCTGCGCGATCGAGGTGCCGGTGAACACCAGGAAGATCGACGAGATCGAAATGCCCATCACGGCGCCGAAGGCGTAGAACACGACCTGCGCGGTCGCGGCCGACATCCGGTTGACCGCCGCGGCGAAGCCGAACACGAAGATCAGCGGCGCGAACATCAGCAGCCAGCGCAGCGGCGACGCATAGAGCGTCACGCCGAGTTGCGTGAGCTGCCCGTCGGGCGTGACGGCTAGGCCGGAAATGGCCCAGGCGGCGGCGAAAGTGATGAGCATGCCCACGGACATCGTCCCGTAGACCTTGTTCATGTGGGCCCGGAGACCCTGATCGATCTCCTCGGCGCGAGCGCCGGAGATCTGTCCGGTCCGCAGGGCGTCGTATTGTGCCATGGAACTCCTCCAGATGTGACAGATAAGACGCACGCCATGCGCGCCTTCGACTACGAATATCGGCACGGGCGGGCCTCAGTTCAAGCAGCGTCTGGCTCGGAAACGCCCGGTTTCGATTGATTTTCACTATCAGCTCCGCAGCTTCCTCTCGCGGCGCGCCATCACGTTCCGTGAACGGGGCGGTGATCAAATCTCATTTCCCGAACGCGGCTTGGCCCGATAGTTTGTCGGGGAAAGGATGTCGCATGGCCCGAAATCTTGACCTGACAGCGCTCCGCGCCTTCGCCACCGTCGCCTCGACCGGCGGCGTGACGCGCGCCGCGGCCCTTCTGAACCTCACGCAATCGGCGGTCTCGATGCAGGTGAAGCGCCTGGAGGAGGCGTTGGACACGACCCTCTTGGAGCGGACGAGCCGCGGGATGCGGCTGACGCCCGACGGAGAGAGCGCCTTGGGGACCGCCCGGCGGATGCTGGCGCTTAACGACGAGTTGCTGGACCGCATGCGCAACGCGACGCCGGACGGAGAGATCCGGCTGGGCGTGCCGCATGATATCGTGCCGCGGGCGATTCCGGATGTCCTGCGCGCCTTTGCCGCGGAATATCCGAGGGTGCGCATCACGCTCGTCTCCTCGGTCACGGCGGCCCTGCACGACGCCTTCGCCGCGGGTGAGGTGGACGTGATGCTGGGCACCGAGGCCGCGGTGCGGGACGGGGGCGAGGAGATCGTGCGCCTGCCGCTGATCTGGGTCGGCGCCGAGGACGGACGGGCTTGGCGGCAACGGCCCCTCCGCCTCGCCTTCGAGCAGCACTGCGTCTTTCGGACCAACGCGCAGGCCGCGCTGGACCGCGCGGGCATCCCCTGGGAACTCGCCCTGAGCGCCGCGTCGAGCCGGGCCATCGATGCGAGCGTCGCGGCGGACCTCGCCTGTCACGTGGTCATCGACGGCTTCGACACCGCCGAACTGACCCCGGTGCGCCATGGCGGCGGGCTGCCGGAAATCGGCGATGTGGGCATCACGATTTATGCCGCCGAAACCGAACGCGACCCCGCCCGGGACCGCCTGCTGGAGTTGCTGCGGCAGTCTTACAGGGCGCTCAGGGGGTCACGACAACCTTCCCTGTCGATCGCCGCGTCCTGAGCAGCTCGAGGCCGTCCGGCGCGCGTTCCAGGGGCAGCACATGG
Organism: Jannaschia seohaensis; assembly: GCF_900116765.1. GTDB lineage: Bacteria > Pseudomonadota > Alphaproteobacteria > Rhodobacterales > Rhodobacteraceae > Jannaschia > Jannaschia seohaensis. The sequence goes on from NZ_UETC01000007.1 coordinate 113,713, forward strand.
CTGATATGCGGCGCGATGTCCCCGCGTTCATACATCGCCATGAGCGCGGCGATGCTGTCGGTGACGACCTCCGGGGCAAAGCGCAGATACCCGCCCCAGTAGACGCCCATCGCGTCGATATTCTTGACCAGAAGGTGGTTGGCCTTGATCTGCGGGACATCGCCGCTGGCGAAGCCGATGACCAGGATCCGGCCGCCGGGATTGGTCGCGCGGAAGGCCGCCTCGAAGGCGGTGCCGCCGACCGCGTCATAGACCACGTCGGCGCCGCCCAGCGCGCGCAGGCGGTCCCGCAGGTCGGGCACCTCCGCGTCGATCAGATGGGCCGCGCCTGCGGCCCGGGCGACCTCCAGCTTGGCGGCGCCGCGCGCGACGGCGACGACTTCGGCCCCCATCCGCGCGCCGAGTTCCACCGCCGTCAGCCCGACCCCCCCGGCGGCCCCGAGCACGACCAGCCGTTCGCCCGCTCGAAGGCGCGCCCTGTGGGCCAGCGCGACATGGCTGGTCGAATAGGCCACGAGAAAACCGGCGGCGACGTCCGAGGGCATCTTTTCGGGAACGGCAACGCAGCGTTCGGCGGGGAAGCAGCCCATCTCCGCCAGCCCGCCCGCCCCGCCGAAGACCGCGACCCGGGCGCCCAGCGCCGGTGCCGAGACGCCCTCGCCCTGCGCGGTGACGCGGCCGCATACTTCCATGCCCGGCACGAAGGGCGGGGCGGGCGTATCCTGATAGCGCCCTTCGATCATCAGAAGATCCGCGAAGTTGAGCCCGCACCCCTCGATGCGCAGCTGTACCTCACCGGGGCCGGGCTGCGGCTCCGGCAGGTCGGTGCAAAGCTGCGGCCCCGTGCCGATCTCCGTGACCGTCCAGCCCTTCATCGTCGTCCCCCGTGTCCTTCGCCACATCCTCGCGGCGGCGGTCGCCACGGTAGCGGAGGGGAGAGACGGGCAACAGGGCCAACAAGGCGCTGAAATCGAGGGTCAAACCGAAGATTTCGTGCTTCGGCCCTTGGGCCATGTGCGCCGCACGTCTTAATCCAACATGCATTCGTGCAAAGACGCTTCTAAAATTGCGTCACTGGCGGCCACGCCCGCAGCGTGGTTGAAACAACTTCAACGTGCATGGGCTCCGAAAATGCTCCGGGCACGTGACCGAGGCAAAGGGGGCGAGGTTTGAAACACCCTGTCGATATTCACGTGGGAAAGCGAATCCGGCACCGGCGCTGGATGATAGGCACGACGCAGCAGCAACTCGCCGAGAAGGTCGGCATCAAGTTTCAACAGATCCAGAAATACGAGACTGGCATGAATCGCGTCTCGGCCTCCCGCCTGTGGGACATCGCCGAAGCGCTGGAGGTGCCAGTGGCGCATTTCTTCGAAGGGCTGGAGGAGAAGGAGGCGGTCGAGCCGGCCGTGGATTTCCTCGCCGACAAGGAAGCGCTGGAACTGATCCGCAGCTATTACACGATCCCCGAGAACCAGCGTCGCCGCCTGTTCGACCTGGCGCGCGTCCTGTCCGAAAGCGTGGCCTGACTCCAAGGCGCGGGGCCGACCCGACTTCGCGCGCTTGACCAGAACCGGCGCGGATGCCACCCGACCCGGGTGAGACCGCCCCGGAGCTTGGTATGCGCGCACTCGATTTGCACTCCCTCGCCGATGTCGCCCACGCCGTCGCGGATGCGGCCCGCGCGCCCGCGCTGCGCTATTTCAGAAAGCCCGTGACCGTGGACAGCAAGGGCGCTGCCTTCGACCCCGTGACCATCGCCGACCGGGAGACGGAGGCCGCCATGCGGGCCGTCCTGGCCGAGCGGCGCCCGGAGGACGGTATTCTGGGCGAGGAGGAAGCGGCGGTGGACAGCCGCTCCGGGCTCACCTGGGTGCTGGATCCGATCGACGGCACCCGGGGCTATATCTCGGGCACGCCGACCTGGGGGGTGCTGGTCGCGCTGCGCGACGCGAGCGGCCCCCTGATCGGCATCGTGGACCAGCCCTTCACCGGGGAGCGGTTCACCGGTTCGCCGGACGGCGCGACCTGGACCCGCGGCGGCGAGACGCGCCGCCTGACCACGCGCGACGTCACCCGGCTGGACGACGCCACCCTTTTCACCACCTTTCCCGAGGTCGGCACCGCCGACGAGGGCGCGGCGTTCCGACGGGTGGCCGCGCGCTGCCGCCTGACGCGCTACGGGCTGGATTGCTATGCCTATGCGCTCTTGGCGGCCGGGCAGGTCGATCTCGTGATCGAGGCCGGGCTACAGGCCTATGACATCGCCGCGCCCGCCGCTTTGATCACCGCCGCGGGCGGCGTGGTGACGAATTGGCGGGGCGGCCCGGCCCATGACGGGGGCACCGTACTGGCGGCGGCCACGCCGGAGCTCCATGCGGATGCGTTGGCGCTTCTCAATGGCTGAGACGCTCATCGCGGGCGGGCTGCTCTGGCGCCCGGAGGGGGTGCGATCGGCCGATCTTCTGATCCGCGACGGCGCCATCGCCGAGATCGGCCCCGGGCTGGCGACCGAAGGCGCGCGGCTCGATGCGGGGGGCTGCCTCGTGACGCCGGGCCTCGTGAACACGCATCACCATCTCTACCAGACGCTGACCCGCGCGGTGCCGGCCGGGCAGGATGCGCTTCTCTTCGGCTAACTGCACGCGCTCTATCCGATCTGGGCGCGCTTCACGCCGGAGCATGTCCATCTCGCCACGCAATTGGGCTTGGCGGAGTTGGCGCTGTCGGGCTGCACGACCTCCTCGGACCATCACTACGTCTATCCGAACGGGGTGCGGCTGGACGACACGATCCACGCCGCCGCCGAGACCGGCCTGAGCTTTCACCCGACCCGGGGCGCCATGTCCATCGGCGAGAGCGGTGGCGGCCTTCCGCCCGATACGCTGGTCGAGGGAGAGCGGGCGATCCTCGACGATTGCATCCGGGTGATCGACGCCTTCCACGACCCCAGCCCGGGCGCGATGTGCCGCGTCGGCATCGCCCCCTGCTCGCCTTTCTCGATCAGCCGGGAGCTGATGCGCGATGCCGCGCTGCTGGCCCGCGACAGGGGCGTGCGGCTGCATACGCATCTCGCGGAGAACGAAGAGGACGTCGCCTTCTCGCTGGAACGGTTCGGCTGCCGTCCCGGCCAGTATGCGGAAGATTTGGGCTGGACGGGGGAGGATGTCTGGCACGCCCATTGCGTGAAGCTGGACGCGGGCGAGATCGATCTTTTCGCGCGGACCGGCACCGGCGTGGCGCATTGCCCCTGTTCCAATTGTCGCCTGGGCTCGGGCGTGGCGCCGTTGCGGGCGATGCTGGATGCGGGGGTGCCGGTCGGGCTGGGGGTGGACGGATCGGCCTCGAACGACGCGGCCTCGCTGGTGGACGAGGCGCGGCAGGCGATGCTGTTGCAGCGCGTCACCCGAGGCGCGGATGCGATGTCGGCGACCGAGGCGCTGAGGATCGCGACAGAGGGCGGCGCGCGCGTCCTGGGCCGTGACGATATCGGCTGGCTGGAGGTGGGGCTGCGCGCCGATCTCGCGATCTGGGACATGCGCGCGGTCGAGGCCGCGGGTAGCTGGGACCGCGCGGCGCTGCTGCTGGCGGGGCCCCGGCGGGTGCGGGATCTCTTCGTCGAGGGGCGGCGGGTGGTCGAGGGCGGCCGGTTGGTCACGGTCGGCCTGCCGATTCTGATCGAACGGGCGGAGCGGGCGGTCCGGGCGCTGATGGGGTAGGGGCGCGCTCCCCTTCGGCGGATGGCACCCTGGTGCGCAGTCGGACTGGGGCTCTGCCCCAGACCCCGGAGTATTTTCCGCCAGAAGAAGGGAGGGGGCGCGCCGTCAGAGCGGCGGTTCGGGTGCCCGGTCCCCGATCTTCTCGCGGAAATGCCGGCGGCAGAGCGAGACATAGCGGTCGTTGCCGCCGACCTCGACCTGTGCGCCCTCGGTCAAGGCGTGGCCCTCGGCATCGACGCGGATGACCATCGTCGCCTTGCGCCCGCAATGGCAGATCGTGCGCACCTCGCGCATCTCGTCGGCCAGCGCCAGCAGCGCTGCGGAGCCGGGGAAGAGTTCGCCCCGAAAGTCGACGCGCAGCCCGTAGCACATCACCGGGACGCCCAGATCGTCGACGACACGCGCGAGCTGCCACACTTGGTCGCGGCTCAGCCATTGCGCCTCGTCCAGCAGGACGCAGGCGCAGGGGCCCGCTTTCAGCCGTGCGGCGATCATCGCGTGAAGGTCCGTGTCGGCGGCATAGGTATCGGCCACGGCCGAGATCCCGATCCGGCTGGCGATGCGCCCGGTGCCCGCGCGGTCATCGAAATTGGCGGTCAGCAGATAGGTCTGCATGCCGCGCTCGTTGTAGTTGTAGGAGGCCTGGAGCAGCAGCGTGCTCTTGCCCGCGTTCATCGTGGAGTAGTGGAAGTAGAGCTTCGCCATGGGCCTGTCCTCTGCCTGCCCGGACCGCCCGGGGCAAGTCAGGATCGGGGCCGTATCGGGAATGCGCGATTCGTGGTATCCTTTGAATTGAAAGGGGGGCGCCGGCCATGACGCGCGACATCGACAGCTTTCTGAAGGCGCGGACCGAGGCTCTGGTCAAGGATATCGGCGTGGAAGCCGCCTGCGCGGCCACGGGCAAATCGAAGGCGACGATCGGTCGCTACTATTCGACCCATGCCGAGCATGCGACCCGCTTTATGCCCGTCGATGCGGTGGCCCGTCTCGAGGCTGCGGCGAGCCACCCGCATGTGACCCTGGCCTTGCTCGAACTCGCGCAGAGCGATGCGCTCGGGGGGCGGCTCGACCGGCTGGCGGCGGCCATGCCCGAGGCCCCGGAGTTGGAGACCATCCGCGCCGCGCTTGACGCCATGGAGTCCCAGCTCAGGCGGGACCGGACCGGGTGACGACCACCGACCCCACCGAATAGCCCGCGCCGAAAGAGCAGATCAGACCCTTGTCGCCTGGCGCCAGATCGGCGGAATGCTTGGCGAAGGCGATGATCGACCCGGCCGAGGACGTGTTGGCGTGGTCCTGGAGGATGTTGGGCTGTTCCTCGGGCGTGGGCGCGCGGCCAAGCACTTTCTTGCCGATGAAGTCGTTCATCGTCTTGTTCGCCTGGTGGAGCCACAAGCGAGTCAGATCGTCTGGCTGAACACCCTCCGAGTCAAGATGATCGGCGATGTGCCTGGAGACCATGGGCAGCACTTCCTTGAAGACCTTCCGCCCGTTCTGCATGAACTGCATGTCGCGGCGGTCCTCCATCTGGTCGCGGGTGCGGCGCAGGAAGCCATCGTTGTTGCGGATATTGTTGGAGAACTGTGTCGCGCAGCGGGTCGATTCGATCGTGAAGCGGGGGCCTTGGGCGAGGTCGTCGGCCTCCAGCACGAGGGCGGTGCAGACGTCGCCGAAGATGAAGTGGCAGTCGCGGTCGCGCCATTCGAGATGGGCGGAGCAGATCTCGGGGTTGACCACGATGGCGCGGTCGATGGAGCCGGCGCGGATCATGTCGGCGGCGGCCTGGATGCCGAAGGTCGCGGACGAGCAGGCGACGTTCATGTCGAAAGCGAAACCGGTGGTTCCCAATAGGTTTTGGATCTCGATGGCAATCGCGGGGTAGGCGCGCTCGTGGTTGGAGGCGGCGCAGAGGACGGCTTGGATCTGGCACGCCTCAAGGCCCGCCATGGCGAGCGCGGCATTGCAGGCGTCGCGCGCCATCTCGGCCATGACGCTCGGGTCGTCGTCGGCGCGGGCCGGCAGGCGGGGATACATCCGGTCGGGATCGAGGACGCCTTCTTTGTCAAGCACATAGCGGCGCTCGATCCCGCTGGCCGAGGTGATGAACGCGGCGCTGGAATGGGGAATGGGCGGCTCCGCGCCCGCGGCGTTCTGCGTGTCGGCGAAGGCGTTGAACGCCGCGACGAGCTCGTCATTGGTGATGGTCTGGGCCGGGGTGAAGACCCCCGATCCGGTGATCGCCGCCTTGCGCATGGGGGCCTCCCTCAGTGGGACAGGGGATGGGGGTTTGGCCGCGTTCGGTCAAGGGTTCCGCAGCGTCGTGATTCCGGTCGTGACGACGGTCATGATCCCGGTCGTGACGCGGTCCGGCGCGCGTTGGGGCCGTTTGGTCACCGCCTGTTAACCGTTTGTGCGCAGGGTGGTCCGCTCGGAGGAGGGTGCGATGGGGCAGACCAAGGCGCAGCGGGCGCGGATGCATGATATGTTCGCGATGATGGAGCGGTTCGAATGGGATCTGAGCCGGGCGGCAACGCGAGAGGCCCGCGTCCCGGAGGAATGGCGCGAGGTCTGGCAGACGCGATCCCGCAAGAAGCAGAAGCTGAGCTTTTGGGTGGATGCGGACGTGGTGACGTTCTTCCGCTCGCTGGGGCCGGGCTATGGCCCGCGCATGAACACCGTGCTGCGGGCCTTCATGCTGGCCCGGCTGGCGGGGCTGCTGGAGGGCGAGGACCTGCCGGAGGCCTACCGTGAGCGCTGGATGGGCAAGCCAAAGCCCTCGGTGGCGGAGGCGCGGGCGATGTATGAGGGGATGGAGTGAGGGGGGTGGTTTCCGATGGCGGCGGGTCGTGGGCGGTGGGCATGGTGATGCCCACCCTACGGTTGCCTGGAGCGAGACGGGATGTGCAGGCCTTTCAATCAAGCATGACCAAGTGGCGTGCCGACGTTTCGGTGACACGCCTCACGGTTCTTGCGGGTCGAACCGGCTCTTGAACCCTTGCGCGGCTGTCCCCTGGCTCAGCAATGCATCAAGTTGGCGCGATATGTCCGTCCAGTCCCACTTCGCGGGTACTTCCAGAAGCGGGAGCCGAGCCATGGCGAAGGCTGCCCGCTTGGTCTTGTCGCGTCGCTCGGTGGCGGCGCCGCCGGAGGTCCAATGCCCACCGCCTTGATACTCGACGACGCAGACCGGCCTGTTCGTCTGGTCGGTCAGACAGAAGTCCACCCTCTTGCGTGAGATGGCGTTGAAACCTTGGCTGCGCATGTTCCGATCCGGATGCTGCACGGAGAGGATGGCGGACATGGCGGTCTCCGCATGGATCCGGAGGTTACGCTCCGAGCAATATCCCGCAAGTTGCTCGCCAAGCCGGGCCTGCGCCTTCGACATCAGGCTTCTGGTATCGAGGTTACATTGCGACAAGGCGGCGAGGCTGGACTGCGCCGCGTCGTTCTCCTTCTTTGCGGGAGTTTCGGTTCGGGGTGCCGCCCGCATGGCGACGACGTTGGTCTTGCGCGACTGGCGGTATGTCTTGCGCCGCCTACCAGAAACCACGGGTTTGAGCGCTGCAATCAGGATCGTGGCGACGAGGGCCAATGCGGCGATCGGTCCAACCTGTGTGATGAGTGTTTCGAGGATCGGCGAAGACTGGGGAGGGACGAGAAATTCCATGACGCAATCGCTCAAGAGATGAATCAATGCGTCGATGCTATGCGGCGTTGGCTCGTCCGGGCAACGATTTCCGTGAGCGCGGACGCTCTCTTGCATGGCCCGGGACGGGAGATGCGGGTTTGCGACAGTGGAAGCGCGATGGCCGCTAGGGCGAGCTTGTTAGCCTTCGCGCTACTGCAACGACCGCACCTCCACAGCCCCCTCGGCACGCGCTTTCATCGCCAGCGCCGCCGCATGCGCCCCCGCCAAGGTCGTGTAGTACGGGATGCGGTCGGACAGGGACACGGCGCGCAGGGACCGGGAGTCCTCGACGGCCTGGGCGCCCTCGGTGGTGTTCATCACCAGCGCGACCTCGCCGTCCTTGATGACGTCGACCACGGTGCGGCCGCCCTCGTAGGCCTTGTTCACATGGCGGCTCTCGATGCCGTGGCGGGCGAGGAACTCGGCGGTGCCCGACGTGGCGAGGATCGAGAAGCCCATATCGACCAACAGACCCGCCGTCTCGGCCAGTTGCGTCGTCTTGTCGGCGTCCTTGATCGACAGGAAGACCGTCCCGCGCTCGGGCAGGACCACGCCCGCGCCCATCTGCGCCTTGAGGAAGGCGCGGGCGAAGCTGCGGTCCCAGCCCATGACCTCGCCGGTCGAGCGCATCTCCGGCCCGAGCAGCGTGTCGACGCCGGGGAAGCGTGCGAAGGGGAGCACCGCCTCTTTGACCGAATACCAGGGCGTGTCGGGGTGGGCGAGCGTCATCAGGTCGCCGATGGGGACGTGGTCGGGGTTGGCGTCGCCCGGATAGGGATCGCGCAGCGGGAAGGTGGAGAGCGGCTCCCCGGCCATGAGGCGGGCGGCGATGGAGGCGATGGCTGAGTCAACGGCCTTGGCCACGAAGGGCACCGTGCGGGAGGCGCGGGGGTTCACCTCGATCAGGTAGACCTCCTCGTCCTTGACCGCGAATTGCACGTTCATCAGGCCAACCACGCCGAGCGCCTTGGCCAGAGCCTCGGTCTGCTCGCGGATGGTGGCGATGACGTCGCGCGAGAGCGTGTGGGGCGGCAGGCAGCAGGCCGAGTCGCCCGAGTGGACCCCGGCCTCCTCGATATGCTGCATGATCCCGGCCACATGGACTTCGGTCCCGTCGGAGAGCGCGTCCACGTCAACCTCGATGGCGCCCGACAGATAGCTGTCGAGCAGGACGGGGCTGTCGCCCGACACCACCACCGCGTCGCGGATGTAGCGGTCGAGTTGAGCCGCGTCGCGCACGATCTCCATCGCGCGGCCGCCGAGCACGTAGGAGGGGCGGATCACCAGCGGGAAGCCCAGCTCTTCGGCGCGCGCGCGGGCCTCGTCGTCGGTGGTCGCGATGGCGTTGGCCGGCTGCTTGAGGCCCAGCTCGCGGACGAGGGCGGCGAAGCGGTCGCGGTCCTCGGCGCGGTCGATGGCATCGGGGGAGGTGCCGAGGATCGGGATGCCCGCATCGTGCAGCGCGTTGGCGAGCTTCAGCGGCGTCTGGCCGCCGAACTGGACGATGACGCCGTGGAGCGTGCCGGCCTCCTGCTCGACGCGCAGGATCTCCATCACGTGCTCGAAGGTGAGCGGCTCGAAATAGAGGCGATCGGAGGTGTCGTAGTCGGTCGAGACCGTCTCGGGGTTACAGTTGACCATGATGGTCTCATAGCCCTGGTCGCTCAGCGCGAAGCAGGCGTGGCAGCAGCAATAGTCGAACTCGATCCCCTGGCCGATGCGGTTGGGGCCGCCGCCGAGGATCACGACCTTCTTGGCCTCGGTGGGCCGCGATTCGCATTCGGCCTCGCCCATCACCGGGGTCTCGTAGGTCGAATACATGTAGGGTGTCTGCGCCTCGAATTCCGCGGCGCAGGTGTCGATGCGCTTGAACTGGGCCTGCACGCCGAGATTGAGGCGGGCGCGGCGGACATTGTCCTCGTCCCGGCCGGTGAGCGCGGCGAGGCGGGCATCGGTGAAGCCCATTTGCTTGAGGCGGCGCAGGCCGTCCTCGGTGACGGGCAGGCCCTCGCGGCGGACGGTTAACTCCGCTTCAACGATCTCTCGGATACGGTCGAGGAACCAGGGATCGAAAGAGGTGATCGCGTGCAGCTCGTCATTGGTGAAGCCCAGCCGCATGGCTTGCGCGATCACGCGCAGGCGGTCGGGCGTCTGGCGCGCCAGCTCGGCGGTCACGCCCGCGCGCTGGTCAGGCGTGGCCTCGGTCGCCAGCGGGTCGAGACCCGCGACCGAGATCTCGTCGAAGCCGGTCAGGCCGGTCTCCATCGAGGCCAGCGCCTTCTGCACCGATTCGTGGAAGCTGCGGCCAATGGCCATGACCTCGCCCACGGATTTCATCGCGGTGGTCAGCAGCGGCTCGGCGCCCGGGAACTTTTCGAAGGCGAAGCGGGGGATCTTGGTGACGACATAGTCGATGGTCGGCTCGAAGCTGGCGGGCGTGACCTTGGTGATGTCGTTGTCGAGCTCGTCCAGGGTATAGCCGACGGCCAGCTTAGCCGCGATCTTGGCGATCGGGAAGCCGGTCGCCTTGGAGGCCAGCGCCGAGGACCGCGACACGCGCGGGTTCATCTCGATCACGACCATGCGGCCATCGGCGGGGTTCACCGCCCATTGCACGTTGGAGCCGCCGGTCTCGACCCCGATCTCGCGCAGCACGTTGATCGAGTGCGTGCGCATCATCTGATATTCCTTGTCGGTCAGCGTCAGCGCGGGCGCGACGGTGATCGAATCGCCGGTATGGACGCCCATCGGATCCACGTTCTCGATGGAACAGACGATGATCGCGTTATCCGCTTTGTCGCGGACGACCTCCATCTCGTATTCCTTCCAGCCGAGCAGGGATTCGTCGACGAGGATTTGGGCCATCGGGCTGGCCTCCAGCCCGGTGCGGCAGATGCGCTCATAATCGGCGCGATTGTAGGCGACGCCGCCGCCGGTGCCGCCCAGGGTGAAGGCGGGCCGGATGATGGCGGGCAGGCCGACATGCTCCAGCGCCTCCATCGCCAGGTCGAGCCCGGCGCGAATGTCGTAGCCGCCGCCCGGCTTCTTCGGGGCGGAGACGATGGTGGCCTTGGGGTTCTCGATGCCCAGGCGGTCCATCGCCTCGCGGAAGAGCTTGCGATCCTCGGCCATCTCGATGGCGGCGCGCTTGGCGCCGATCAGCTCGACGCCGAATTTCTCCAGCACGCCCATATCGTCGAGCGCGAGCGAGGTGTTCAGGCCGGTCTGGCCGCCCATGGTGGGCAGCAGGGCGTCGGGCCGCTCCTTCTCGATAATCTTGGCCACCACCTCGGGGGTGATCGGCTCGATATAAGTCGCGTCGGCCAGTTCGGGATCGGTCATGATCGTGGCCGGGTTCGAGTTGACCAGGATGACGCGATAGCCTTCCTCGCGCAGGGCCTTGCAGGCCTGGGCGCCGGAATAGTCAAACTCGCAGGCTTGCCCGATCACGATGGGCCCCGCACCGATGATCATGATGGACCGGATGTCTGTCCGCTTCGGCATGGGTTCGCCCCCTCAGGATTGGCAAATTCGCCGCGTTATATGCGGGGGGCGGGCGGGCACAACCCTCCGTGTCGACTTCCGCGCGACCTGAGCGGGAACCGACGGCGCGCCCATGCGTTGTCCGCCGACCGAATGCCGCGGGCAAATGACGTGAGGGCGCCCCGCGGCGTCGCGTCATTTCCGCTTGGCGGATCGGGGCACAACTCTAAGTTGCTTCCCGGAAGCGCCGCGCATCGCGGCGTCTTGGGGGAGGAACCCGAAAGATGCGACGCTTTGGTGGAGGGACCAGGACGATGACACATACCGCGATCCTGTTCGGTTCGATCGGCACCCTGGCGGAGACGTCGGAGTTGCAGCGCCGCGCCTATAACGCCGCCTTCGCCGCCCATGACCTCGACTGGGTGTGGGAGCGTCAGCGCTATTACCGCATGCTCAACCGTCCTGGCGGGCGGGCGCGCCTCGCGGATTATGCGGTGGATGCCGGTCAGAGCGTGGATGTCGACGCGGTGCATGCCACCAAGGAGCGCGTCTTCGCCTCGCTGGTGGACCGCTCCGGGTTGGAGCCGCGTCCCGGCGTCGTCGAAACGATCTCGACCGCGCGCCACCGGGGCGTGCCGGTCGGCCTGTGCACCACGACGACGCCCGCGCAGGTCGGCCTGGTGCTGGACGGTCTGGCCCCGCATGTGACCCAGGTCGATTTCGACTGGGTCGGCGATGTCACCATGGTCGACCGCCCCAAGCCCGCGCCGGACATCTATCTGGCCGCGCTGGACGCGCTGGGCCTCAAGCCCGCGGGGGTTCTGGCGATCGAGGACACGCCCGAAAGCGCCGAGGCCGCCCGCGCGGCCGGACTTTCGGTCGTCGGATTTCCGGGGGAGGCCGGAAAGGGCAGGGCGTTTCCATCCGACGCGCCGGTGGTGGATCGGCTGGGCGCCCATATCGTCGATGGCAACCTGAAGCTCGCGGCGGAGTGAGACGGCCCTGGCGGGGTTGACTTCGCCCGGCCCGCACGGTCAGACGGCGCGGCCCGAACGGACCGCTCCGGAGACACGCCATGCACGCCTTCCGCACCCATACCTGCGCCGGCCTTCGCGCCGCTGACGTGGGCGAGACCGTCCGCCTGGCGGGCTGGGTCCACCGCATCCGCGACCATGGCGGCGTGCTGTTCGTCGACCTGCGCGACCATTACGGCATGACGCAGGTGCTGTGCGATCCCGACAGCCCGGTCTTCGCCGAGATGGAGAAGGTGCGCTCCGAGTGGTGCATCCGCATCGACGGCAGCGTGAAGGCCCGCGACCCCGAGCTGGTGAACCCCAAGATCCCGACCGGCGAGATCGAAGTTTTCGTCCGCGACCTGGAGGTGCTGGGCCGCGCCGACGAGCTGCCGCTGCAAGTCTTCGGCGATCAGGACTATCCGGAGGAGACGCGCCTGCGGTACCGCTTCCTCGATCTGCGGCGGGAATCGATGCAGCGCAACATGGTGCTGCGCTCGAACGTGGTGAAATCCATCCGGGAGCGGATGTGGCAGGCCGGGTTCAACGAATTCCAGACGCCGATCATCACGGCCTCCAGCCCCGAGGGCGCGCGGGACTTCGTGATCCCGTCGCGGCTGCATCCGGGCAAGCTCTATGCGCTGCCGCAGGCCCCGCAGCAGTTCAAGCAGCTGCTGATGGTGTCGGGCTTCGACAAATATTTCCAGATCGCGCCCTGCTTCCGCGACGAGGATCCGCGCGCCGACCGCTCGCCGACCGATTTCTATCAGCTCGACATGGAGATGAGCTTCGTCACCCAGCAGGATGTGTTCGACACGATCCAGCCGGTGATCGCGGGCATCTTCGAGGAGTTCGGCGGCGGGCGGCCCGTGGACACGGACTGGCCGCTGATCTCCTACAAGGACGCGGCGCTGAAATACGGCACCGACAAGCCGGACCTGCGCAACCCGATCGAGATGCAGGTCGTCAGCGAGCATTTCCGCGGCTCGGGCTTCGCCATCTTCGCCTCGCTGCTGGAGCAGGAGGGCACCGAGATCCGCGCCATCCCCGCGCCCAAGGGCGGCTCGCGCAAGTTCTGCGACCGGATGAACAAGTTCGCGCAGGGGGAAGGTCTGCCGGGGATGGGGTATATCTTCTGGCGCGAGGGGGCGGACGGCACGGAGGCCGCCGGCCCCTTGGCTAAGAATATCGGGCCGGAGCGGACCGAGGCGATCCGGCAGCAGCTGGGTCTGGGCGTGGGCGACGCGGCCTTCTTCCTGGGCGGCAAGCCCGCGCAGTTCGAGGCTGTCGCGGGCCGGGCGCGCACCGTGATCGGCAAGGAGCTGGGTCTCACCGACGAGAACCGCTTCGCCTTCGCCTGGATCGTCGACTTCCCGATGTACGAGAAGGACGACGACGGGACGATCGACTTCAGCCACAACCCCTTCTCCATGCCGCAGGGCGGGATGGAGGCGCTGGAGGGCGATCCGCTGGACGTGCTGGGCTTCCAGTATGACCTGGCCTGCAACGGCTATGAGCTGGTCTCGGGCGCGATCCGGAACCACAAGCCCGAGATCATGTTCAAGGCCTTCGAGCTGGCGGGCTATGGCGAGGACGAAGTGCGCAAGCGCTTCGGCGGCATGGTCAAGGCGTTCCAATATGGCGCGCCGCCCCACGGGGGCTGCGCGGCGGGGATCGACCGGATCGTGATGCTGCTGGCCGACGAGGCCAATATCCGCGAAGTCATGCTCTTCCCGATGAACCAGCGGGCCGAGGATCTGATGATGGGCGCTCCGTCCGAGCCGATGCCGGGGCAGCTCATGGAACTCGGTTTGCGGCTGGTGCCCAAGGACTGACGAGACCGGGCCTTGCTTGGGCCGCCATGGGGTTCCTATCTATCTAAAATAGCGCCCCATGGAGCCGTCCCGGGATGAGCCTGCCGCCGACCCTCGCCGCGATACGATTCGGCACTGGCCTGTCGCCGGTCCACGCCCCGCCCGCGGGTCCAGTGGACATGATGGCGGCGCTGCTCGGCCCCGACGAGGCGGCCGACGCCATCCCGATCGAGGGTTGGGAGACGCAGGTCGCCCGCGCCGTCGCCTGGGGGGCGCTGCGCCGCGCGCGGCGCGAAAGCGACGCGGCCCGCGCGGCCTATCGCGCCCATGTGGCCGCCATGCGCGACGCGCATTCCGGCGCCCTGGCGCGCAGTCTCGCGCGGGCGGCGGTCACGCGGGACGGCTTCCGAGAGCGCCTCTTCTGGTTCTGGTCCGATCACTTCACCGTGGCCGATGGGCGCGGCTACCGGCGACACACGATCTCCGGCTATCGGGAGGATGCCATCCGGCCCTTCGTCGCCGGCAGTTTCGCGGCGCTGTTGGACTCCGCCGTCACCCATCCCGCGATGCTCGACTATCTCGACCAACGCTGGTCGATGGGCCCCAACTCCCGCAGGGGGAAGCGGGGCGGCGGCCTGAATGAGAACCTCGCCCGCGAAGTGCTGGAGCTGCACACGCTGGGCGCGGGGGGGCCTTATACGCAATACGACGTCACCCAGCTTGCGGAATTGCTGACCGGGCTGTCGTTCGACCGGGAGGGGGCGCCGCGCTTCCGGCCGGCCTTGGTGGAGCCTGGCGCGGAGACCGTGCTTGGCCGCAGCTATGGCGGGGCGCGGCCCGATCCCGAGGCGATCCGGGCGGTGCTGGCCGATCTCGCGGTTCACCCGGCGACGGCGCGGCACGTCTCGGGCAAGCTCGCCCGCCATTTCGTCGCCGAGCATCCCGATGCGGACCTCGTCGCGGCCATGGCGGCCCGCTGGATCGAGACCGGGGGCGACTTGCCCTCGGTCTATGCCGTGATGCTGGACCACCCCGCCTCGGCCGCGCCGGAGCTGCGCAAGGTGCGACGGCCGCTGGACTACATCGCGGCCGCGGCGCGGGCGCTGAACCTGGGCGACTTTCTGCTGGGGCTTAGCCGGGGGCAGGTGCGGGGCGGGATCATGGTGCCGATGGAACTGATGGGGCAGCCCTGGCAGGAGGCGCCGGGACCGGATGGCTGGCCCGAAGCCGCTGAGGCGTGGATCACGCCGCAGGGGCTGGCCGCGCGGATCGACTGGGCGATGACCGTGCCGCGCGACTTGCCGGAGCTGCCCGACCCGCGCGACTTCGTGGAGGTCGCGCTGGGGCCGCTTGCGTCGGAGCGGACGCGCTTTGCCGCCCGCGCCGCCGAGAGCCGGGCGGATGGGATCGGGCTGATCCTGTCGGCGCCGGAATTCCAGAGGAGATGACGCGATGCTCGACCGCCGCCGCTTCCTGACGACGGGCGCCTGTTCGCTGGCGGCCGCGCCGCTGGTGTCGCCGATGGCCTTCGCGTCGCTGCCCTCGGACCACCGGCTGGTGGTCGTGATCCTGCGGGGGGCGATGGACGGGCTGGACGTGTTGCAGCCCTATGGCGATCCGGATCTCGCGCGGCTGCGGCCCGAATTCGCGATCGGACCGGCGGCGGGGGCGCTCGATCTGACCGGCTTTCACGCGATGCATCCGGGCCTGGAGGATCTCCTGCCGCTCTGGCGGGCGGGGGAGTTGGGCTTTGCCCAGGCCGTCAGTACGCCCTATCGCGACGGGCGCAGCCATTTCGACGGGCAGGACATCCTGGAGGCGGGCACCGCCGGGGAGGTGCCGCCGATGATCGGGCGTGATGGCTGGCTGAACCGGCTGCTGGGGGTGTTGCCCGGGGTCGAGGGCCGGACGGCATTCGCCATCGGGCGGGAGGATATGCTTCTCCTGCGGGGCGCTGCGCCCCATGCGGCCTGGGCCCCGGATGCGCGGCTCGAGATGGCGGCGGCGACGCGGGATCTGCTGACGCATATCTACCATGACGATCCCCTCTTCCGGGACCGGGCGGCGGAGGCGTTGCGCCTCTCGGCCCAAGGGCCGTCGGCCAAGCGCGGGCAGGGGGACGGGGTCGAGGCGCTGTTCGGCTTCGCGGCGTCCCAACTTGCCGCCGATTCGCGAATCGCGGCACTGTCGCTGGCGGGGTGGGACACCCATCGGCGGCAGGACCGGGCGCTGTTGCCGCCGCTGCGGCGGCTGGCGCGGGGGATTCTCACCCTGCGCGATGGGCTCGGGCCGGTCTGGGCGCGGACGACGGTGCTGGCCATGACGGAGTTCGGCCGCACCGCGGCGCATAACGGCACGCGCGGCACCGATCATGGGACCGGGGGCGCGATGATCGCGGCGGGGGGCGCGATTGCCGGTGGGCAGGTTTGGGGCGGCTGGCCTGGGCTGGCCGAGGCGGACCTGCTGGACCGGCGCGACCTGATGCCGCTGCGCGACGTGCGGGCCTATGCGGCCTGGGCGCTGCATGGGCTCTTTGGGGTCGATCGGGGCGTCCTGAGCCGGGTCGTGTTCCCGGGGCTGGAGATGGGGACGGACCCGGGCCTGCTGGCCTGACGGTACGGCTTGCTCGGCCGCAGGTGTTCGTGTTCTGTTCCTGTCATGAGCTATAAGCGCCCGCATCGCCACCTCGTCATCGACCGGGAGTTTCCCATCCGTCTGACGGTCGCCGTCCTGCCGGAGCAGCGCGACCTGGTGCAGCGGGCCCTGGCGCGGACGGTGGGAGCGGGCAATTACGGGGTCACGCCCGCGACGCTCTGGAGCGGGACGCGGGCGCATCACCTGCATCTGCGCTCGGTCTATGACGCGCTGATCTTCCTCGCCGCCTGTCCGCAGGCTCGGCTCGTCTGGGAGCCTTATGAGGGACATACCCGCTGAGCCGTCAGAGGAGCGCTGTGAGGCGCGGGTATGGGACCGGGAGGCCCGGGTTGCGAGGGGCAGGCCGACGGCTCATGCAGGCGGAACCCGAGCCAGTCCGAGCACCGCTGGCGGTGCGGGTGGGAGGACAACGCCAGCATGGCATCGACCGCCGCGTCGGGCCGCCTCCTGAGACGGAAAAGGCCGCGCTCGGTCCCCCGGCGCGGCCCTGTCTGGTGGCGATCAGTGTCAGCGTGCGCTTACTTGATCTTGCCTTCCTTGTACTCGACATGCTTGCGCGCGACGGGGTCGAACTTCCGCACGACCATCTTCTCGGTCATGGTGCGGGCGTTCTTCTTCGTCACGTAGAAGTGGCCGGTGCCGGCGGAGGAATTGAGCCGGATCTTGATCGTGGTGGGCTTCGCCATCGGGTGTCTCCTGCGTCGGACGAGCGTCGGCCGGAGCACCGCGCGCCCCGGAGAAATCAGAACCCGGCTTCTATCCGCTGAGCGGGGGCTGTCAAGCCGCGTCGGGGCCAGTCCAGTCGAAGGTCATCAGAACCGCGCCGCCCACCGTTCCGGGGGCGAAGGTGACGTGGGCCGGACGTTCGACGCCGTGGACATAGCTCATATCCACATCGGCCCCCTGGGTGCAGCCGCGCAGTGCCTTGGTAAAGGCGTGCTCCACCGCGGCGCGGTCGGCGGGATGCCAAAGGCTGGCGAAGGAAAGGCCGCGCAGGTCGTCGGGCGAGTCGAAGCCCAGATCGCGGCTGAGCCGTTTGCTGAATGTGGCGATTAAGCCGTCCCGGTCGACCAATCCGATCCGCGCCGTGCTGCGCGCGACCGCATCTATCGCCGTGCCGGGCAGCCGCGGCGTGAAGCCGGCAGAGCCCCCGTCCCCGATCTGTGCGTGTGTCATGTCGTACCCCCGCCATATCGAAATATGGCACTTTCGAATAAAACAAGGATTAACGCAGGGGGGCGTGGCCCTGGCGGGATTTGGCCGAGTGCGGGGGGCCTGTAAGCCGGATTCTGTATGGCGGGCGGACCCGCCATGACGACCATTCGTCTGGGCCGCGAATCGCTTCGCGTCCTCGAGCTGCCAACCCGGACCGCTGGGGCGGAGACCCCCTGCGCTTGCGCACGCGCGATCCCTATTCGGCATTGCTCCCGGTGGGGCTTGCCGTGCGGGGGACGTTGCCGCCCCCCCGGTGGGCTCTTACCCCACCGTTTCACCCTTGCTCCGGGGCACCGAAGTGCGGGCCGAGGCCCGACCCGGAGCGGTCTGTTCTCTGTGGCGCTTTCCGTCGAGTTGCCTCGCCCGGGCGTTACCCGGCACCGTCTCTCCATGGAGTCCGGACTTTCCTCGGAGATCGCTCCCCGCGGCCGTCCAGCCCCCCGCATCGGCGGAGCTAGGTATTCCCGTGCGGCGGGTCAACGGGAAAGCGGCGGGCGATGTCGGCGGCGATGGCGCAGTCCCGCCCGTCGAGCGGGCCTGTCGCCCAAGGGCGGAAGCGGAGGCGCAGGCTGTGCAGGAGCGTGTCGATGGGGACGGCGGCGGTCCATCCCGCGCGGCGCATGTCCCGCGCGAAGCGGGCCTCATCGGTCGCTTGCGCG
Source organism: Jannaschia seohaensis (assembly GCF_900116765.1). GTDB lineage: Bacteria > Pseudomonadota > Alphaproteobacteria > Rhodobacterales > Rhodobacteraceae > Jannaschia > Jannaschia seohaensis. The sequence continues at coordinate 131,959 of NZ_UETC01000007.1, forward strand.
CCCTTTTCGGGCCAAACGGCGAGGCCCTGCCGCGCGAGGCGGCGCCAGTCGAAGCGGGGGCCCGGGTCGATCTTGCGCCCTGGAGCGCAGTCGGAATGGCCGATCACGCCTTGGGGGGGAATGCCGTGGCGCTTCATCAGGCCGCGCAAGAGCGCCTCCAGCCGCGCCATCTGTGGCTCGGGAAAGGGGGCGGCGCCGTCGTTCGACAGCTCGATTCCGATCGAGATCGAGTTGACGTCGTCGCAGCCGCCCCAACTGCCCGCGCCGGCATGCCAGGCGCGGCGATCCTCGGGGACCAGCCGGGCGACGGGGCCGCGTTCGTCGATGACGTAATGGGCCGAGACCTGGGCGGCCGGGCTGCAAAGCCAGTCGATGGCCGGCCCAGCGCCCCCGCGCATCGCGGTGTAATGAAGGACGATCAGGCGCGGGAGGGCCCCCTGGCGGCGAGCGCCTTGGTTGGGCGAGTCGAGGAGGCGCGGCTCAGGAACGTCGGGGAGCACTCAGTTACGGATGAGGCTGCGGAACGTGGCCGGATCCCAGTCGCAGGCGTTTCCGTCGCCATCGGGGTCCAGACCCAGCCGGTCCCGCTCGGGGCCGCCGGCGCTCAGGAATTCCTCCTGGGCGACATCGTCGGTGCGGTAGCCCTGGCAGCGGCGGGCGGCGGCGCGCTCGCTGGCGGTCAGGCTGCGGCGGAAGCTGCCGGAGGCGCCGACCGGCCGGGCGCGTTCGAGCGCGTAGGACACGATATTGGGGCCGACCTCGTCCGGGCGTTCCAACTCTCGCGGCTGGACCACCTGGAACTGCTGGCGGGCGGCGTTGACGCGGGCGGCGTCGGCCTCGATCGAACGCTGGGCGGCGACGGCGGCGAAATCCTGCTCGCGGCTGAGGCCCGGATTGTCCCGGTCCAGCTCGACGGCGGCCGTCGCGGTGTCCGGGAGGGGGGCCGGAGCGGGGAGCGGCTCGGGGGCCTCCGCGGTCTGGCTGGGCACGGTGACGGGCGCTTGCGGCGCGGGCACGCCCAAGACGGCTCTGGTATCGGCGGCCAACTGCTCCGCCTCGGAGGCAGGCATTGTCCGACCGCTGACCACCACGGCGCTGCTGCCGGGCGGGCTGTCCGGCGGCAGCACGGTCTGCGCAGGGGTGAGCGGGTTGCGGCGCAGCGCGGCCTCACGCGCCGCGATCTGCGCCGGGGTCTCGAAGCCCGGGCCGCGCACGACCGCCCCGCTATCGGGGATCGGGGGCTCACAAGCCGCGAGGACGGTCAGGGCGGCCAACGTGGCCAGGACGGGTCTTACGCGCATGGAAAACGCCTCGGGGTCAGTACCCTGCTTCTCTTACCACCATTTCTCGGGACGTGCCACGAAGCCGGCACGGTCCTCGAGCGACTGTGCCACATTCATCAACGCACCCTCTTCCCAGGGCTTGCCGATCAGTTGCAGCGCCATGGGCAGGCCGCGCCGATCCTGGCCGGTGGGGACCGCGATCCCCGGGAGGCCGGCGAGGTTCACCGTCACGGTGAAGACGTCGTTGAGATACATCTGGATCGGGTCCGCATCCTCCATCGCGCCGAGTTCGAACGCGCTGGAGGGCGTGGCCGGGGTCAGGATCGCGTCGACCCCGGCGGCGAAGACGTCCTCGAAGTCCTTCTTGATGAGCGTGCGGACCTTCCGGGCGCGGTTGTAATAGGCGTCGTAGAAGCCCGCGGACAGCACGTAGGTGCCGACCATGACCCGGCGCTGGACCTCGTCGCCGAAGCCTTCCGCGCGGGTTTTCTCGTACATCTCGGTGATGCCGTCGCCCTGGCTCAGCTTGGCGCGGTGGCCGAAGCGCACGCCGTCATAGCGCGCGAGGTTCGACGACGCCTCGGCAGGGGCGATGACGTAATAGGCCGGGAGGGCGTATTTCGTATGCGGCAGAGAGATGTCGCGGATCTCGGCGCCCGCGTCGCGCAGCATGTCGATGCCTTGCTGCCAGAGGGTGTCGATCTCTTCCGGCATGCCGTCGATGCGGTATTCCTTGGGGATGCCGATGACCTGGCCGCGGATATCGCCGGTCAGCATCGCCTCGAAATCGGGGACGGGCAGATCGGCGGAGGTCGAGTCCTTCGGGTCGTGGCCGGACATGGCGCGCAGGAAAATCGCCGCATCCCGGACGGAGCGGGTCATCGGACCCGCCTGGTCGAGACTGCTGGCGAAGGCGACGATGCCCCAGCGCGAGCAGCGGCCATAGGTCGGCTTGATCCCGGTGATCCCGGTGAAGGCGGCGGGCTGACGGATCGAGCCGCCGGTATCGGTGCCCAGCGCGCCCAGGCAGAGATGGGCCGAGACGGCAGCGGCGGACCCGCCCGACGAGCCGCCAGGGGTCAGGGCGGCTTCGGAATTGCCGGCGCGCCAGGGGTTCACGGCGTCGCCGTAGACCGAGGTCTCGTTCGAGGACCCCATGGCGAATTCGTCCATGTTGAGCTTGCCCAGCATGATCGCGCCATCGTGGAACAGCTTGTCGGTGATGGTCGACTCATAGGGCGGCTTGAACCCGTCGAGAATCTTGGACGCCGCCTGAGAGAGCACGCCCTTGGTGCAGAACAGATCCTTCACACCGATCGGGATGCCGCACATGTCGGGCTGGTCGCCGCGCGCGATCCGGGCGTCGGCGGCCTTCGCCTGCGCGCGCGCGATCTCGGGCGTGTGATGCACGAAGGCGTTCAGGGCGCCCGCGCCCTCAATGGCCTCCAGATGCGCCTCGGTCAGCGCCAGGGCGGTCGTCTCGCCGGCGCGCAGCAGGTCGCGCGCCTCGGCGATGGTCAGGTCGGTCAGGGCGCTCATTCGACCACCTTCGGCACGGCGAAAAAGCCCTCGCGGGCCTCGGGGGCGTTGGCCAGAATCGCTTCGGCCTGGTTGCCATCGGTGACCACGTCATCGCGGCGCTTCAGGCGCATCGGGGTGACCGAGACCATCGGTTCGACGCCGTCCACGTCCACCTCCTGCAATTGCTCGATGAAGCCGAGGATGGCGTTGAATTCGCCTGCGAGGGCGGGCAGGCGCTCCTCTGGGACGGCAATGCGCGCGAGCTTGGCTGTGCGGCGGGCGGTCTCTGTGTCGATGGACATGGGGCCTCGGGGCGGATTGCGGGTGGTTCGGCGCGGTCTAGCGGGCGCGCGCGCCGGGTTCAACGGGGGTAGGGCGGGGATACCCCCGCCCTACGACGGCTCGGCCGAGGGCGCGGGGCGGCGGCGGAGATACAGTTCGAGCAGGAGAAGCTGGGGCAGGAAGAAGCCCACGAACATCGCGCGATCGAAGGCTCCGTCGAACGCCTCGGTGGAGGCCAGCCCTCCGGTCGCCGCATACCAGAGCCCGTATTGCACCCGATAGAGCCAGGAGCCGATTGCCAGCCACATCAGCCGCAGGCCCCAGCGGCGATGGCGGGCGGTGTCGCGCGCGCGGGCGACGCGGATCGTCTGCACCGCCGCCGCCCCCAGCAGCACGCCATAGAGCGCGAAGCCCGCGCTCATCCCCGGCCCGCCCACGGTGCCCTGCCTTGCGATGTAGGTCAGGCCGCCCGCCGCGGTGATCAGCGCGCCGCCCACCACGATTCGGCCCGAGACGCGGTGTACCCGCGGCCAGCGGGTCCGGATCGCCGCGACGGGCTGAAGCAGGGCCAGGACCGTGACCGCCGCGCCCGCGATCATGTGGACGAAGAGCGCGCGGCTGGCCCAGCCGTCCTCGGGATGGACGAAGCGTGTCGGCGTGGCCAGGACCAGATCGAGACCGTCGATGCCCTGCCGGGCCGACACCACCGCGAAGGGCAGGGCCAGCAGCACCGCCAACCCGATCAGCAGCGTCATGGGGCGCGGCAACGTCATCGCGTGGCTCCTTCCGGCGGCCCGCCGTCTCGTATCAGGCGCGCCGAGGTGGGTCGTCCGGCCTCGGCGCGCGGGCGTGCTCTAGAGCCTAGGCTCCGGACCCATTACCCGTCTAGCGTCGTCAGCTGGTTCGTGAGTCACGGGCGCCGTTCCGGGAGGATGGCCATGTCTGAGACCCTTTTCTGGCTGAGCGAGGCGCAGATGGAGCGGCTCAGACCGCTTCTTCCCGACAAGGTTCGCGGCGTGGCGCGGGTGGACGACCGGCGAGTGATCTCGGGCATCGTGCATGTGCTGAAGTCCGGCTGCCGATGGTTCGACACGCCTGCCGAGTAAGGCCCGCGCAAGACGCTCTAGACCGTTGGCGCCGTTGGGCGGAGAGGGCCACTGGGTCCGTATCTTCGAGGCCCTGGCCGATGCCGGCGGCCCGCCCGCGCAGGTCCTCATCGACAGCTCTGCCGTCTCCGCCCACCGTTCCGCGAGTGGAGGAAAGGGGGCGAGGTCGCGCTGGGCGTCGGACGGTCGCGCGGCGGGCGCACGACCAAGATCCACGCGCGCGCGGACCGCTGGTGCCGCCCCGTGCGGCTGATGCTGACCGGCGGCAACGTTGCGGACTGCATCGCGGCAGAGACGCTGCTGGAACGCCTGCCACCCCACGCCCTCGTCGTCCTCGGGGACAAGGGCTACGACAGCACCGCGCTGCGCGAGCAAGTGAAGCGCCTCGGCGCCTTCCCGAACATCCCGCCGAGGAAGAAGCGCAAGCGCCGCATCTTCTGGTGCCGCGACTTCTACCGCGACCGCAACGCCATCGAGCGCATGTTCGGCAGGCTCAAGGACGTCTGCCGGATCGCCACCCGTTACGACCGAAGGGCCGATGTCCTCCTCTCCGCCGTCACCCTCGCCGCCACCGTCAGCTGCTGGTTATGAGTCCGGAGCCTAATGTCACGCGTAGAGAAGTCACATTGACCGAAGTTTCAACCATTGTCATCGACCCGGAAAACGCCGACGCCTTGTACCGCATCGGAGAGAAGTATCCTGCCGGTGTGAACGTCCAACTGTCGCCAGGCGAATTCGTCTTCGAGAAAACCGTCTTCCTCCCATCCAACACGTCGATCGTCGGGTCGGGCAAGGAAAAGACCCGTCTGGTCCTGGCTCCGGGGAGCCATTGCCATCTTTTCACCAATATCGACCATCAACGCGGAAACTCCAATCTGAGTTTGAGCGGCTTTTCCGTGGAAGGCCATGGCGATACGCAGGAGCGGCAGGGTCATCACAAGGCCCTGACCTTCTGCTGCGCTATCTACATGAAGAAGACCCGCGACGTTCGGGTCGAAGACGTGGATTTTCACGACATCCGCCAGACGGCCACTCACTTCAACGGCTCGTCAACTATCACCGTTCGGAACTGCACCATGCGCAAGCTGGGCTGGAGCGGCGTTTCAACCAGCGATGCGTCAAACATGCTGGTGGATGTCACGATAAGCAACGCGGGGCGCGACACGATGCATTCGGGCATTCATCTGGATGGCGGTGTCGGTGTCTTGTGCCGGGCGGACGTCAGTGACACGACCGGCAATGGAGTCATGCTCGATTCTTCCTATAGTCCGCTTCGAAACGTCGTCGTGGAAGGCCGCGCCAGCAACTGCAAGCGCGGGCTGTCACTCAGCGGGTCGGCCGTAAAGGTTTTGGAGACTGTCATGATATCGGGCACCTTCGTAAACAATGCTGAGGTGGGCATCATGGTCTCGAATGCCCGCGGGGTCGTTCTGACTCGTTGCAATGTCTCCGGAAACGGTCAGATCGGCGTGCTTTTTCAGGGGCGAAGCGGCGGCCGGGACTGCATCGTCCATGACTCGACGATCTCAAGCAACCCCGAGGATATCAAGGAACTGCATGCCAGCGGTGGAAACTGGGTGTTTACCGGAGATGTCACCGCGGACGCGACCTGCCCGGTGAACGCGCGCAGCCTGTCCTTCTACACCGCTTCGCGCTGAAGAGAACCCATCCAAATCAGCGAAGCCCAGCCGGATGTCCCATGCGACAAGTCGCGCCGGGGCAACCGAACGGTGTAGTTGAGTGTCTCCACCCATGAGCTGCTCGGCCCGCTGGACATAGCACACGAGTAGCCCTGCCTGCTGGCCGCAAAGGCGCTCGGCAACGGGTTCGTACTGGCCCAGTCCCCCTCCGATCAGCGTGACCGGAGGGTGCTCGTCCGGGTCGAAATTCGGCGGCGCATCGACCGCACGTCCCATCGATCGCCGGGCTCGCGATCGGAAAGCTCATCGTCATCGCGATTGGACAACACCTAGAACTCCGCCGCGACGGAACCAAAGACGGTGCCGTCCAGGGACGATGCTGCACGCGCGATGTGATCGGCCGGGCAGGCTTCGCTCGATGCGGCTGCGTGAACCGCCTTCGCCGACACTCGATTGATTCACTGCAATGCAAGGACGGATCCTTGCCCTTACCGTGATGCCCGATTGGGGAGGGCAAAATGACCGTTACGACACAAAGACGATCCAAGTTGATATCGGTCGTCCTTATCGCAAGTGCTGTCTTGATCGGTCCCGCCAGAGGCGAAACGGGACTCCAGGCCGCACAGCGGGGCGATTTCGCGACCGCGCGGGCGATCTGGACGGAGGAGGCGCGCGCAGGCGATCCGGCGGCGGCCTACAATCTTGGAAGGATGTACACCAATGGCGACGGGGTGCGCCGGTCGAACCAGAAGGCCTTCGAGTGGTATGGGCGCGCGGTTGAGGGCGGATTGGCACAGGCGCAATTTCAGGTGGGCTACATGTATGCCGTCGGTGAAGGCGTGCAGACCGACCTGCGCAAGGCCATTATCTGGACAGGGCGCGCGGCCCGGCAGGGGCATGCGCAGGCGCGGGGAAATCTCCCCGAGATGCAGACATACGTCGCGGCCTCCTATCGCTCCGACGATCAGGACATCGTGCGGGCGTGGGGCTGGTATAGCCTCGCGGGCGAGAACGGCAGCGATCTGGGCAGGGAGATGGCCCGGAATTTACGCGACTTGATGCAAGCGCAGGAAGTTCGGCGAGCCGAGGCATTGCTCCGGGAATGCCGACGCACGGGCTATGTCTCTTGCGACTGATCCCCGTTTCGGGACGGTGCCGCCTAGTTGGAACCGAAGGAGCGATCCATCGGGCCGTCGCGCCGGGGGACAGACCTTCGATCGCTGAACGTTCTGGACGGGGTTCGAGCCATTCCGGCCCCTGGGCAACGCGGTCGCGTAGGGGGGCTTTCCGCGCAGCTCGCGCCCTGCCTACGGCCCCAGCTTGCGCGGCACGGGGTGCATGTTCGCGCGGTGGAAGGCGCGCGTCCCCGCGGCCGAAAGCGTCAGCCGCGCGATCCGCCAGCCCGCGCCGGTGCGCTGGAACGTGTGATCGTACTGCCCCCAGAGCTCGCTTTCCCGCCCGTCCGCGCGGTAGCGGTGCCAAGCGTAGAGGTAGCAGTTCGAGGTCGCGCGGTCGGGGGTCTCGAAGGTCACGGTGACGTTGGAGACATGGTGGCTTGTCGCCGCGAAGAGCGTCGTGGCGCCCTTCGTCACCATGGCATGCAGCGCCGCCGCGCCGGTCACGATATCGACGTCGGGGCCGTAGTCGATGACCGCGTCCTCGGTGAAGAGCGCGGCCACGCCATCGGGGTCGGCGCGGTCGAAATGAAAGCAATAGGCGTGGATCAGGTCGGTGATCTCGGCGCGGTCGCAAAGCCCTTCCAGAGTGCGGGCGTGGGGCATGGCGTCTCCTTTCCTGGGGCTTTCAGCGAGTCTGCAGGAGCCCGCCCTCAATGGGCATGATATGCCCGGTGATCCACGAGGCGCGGTCGGTGCCGAGGAAATGGATGGCCTCCGCGATCTCTTCGGCGCGGCCCCATCGCGAGAGCGGATAGCGTTGGATCACGCCGGACAGCAGCCGTTCGAGGTCGGCCTCATCGGTCGCGCGGGCGCGGAATTGCGACTCCGAGAGGGGCGTGCGCACGGCACCCGGCGCGACGGCGTTCACCCGCACCCCCTCGGCCGCGAAATCGGCGGCCAGCTGGCGGGTGAGCGCCACGACCGCGCCCTTCGCCGCAGAATAGGCGGCGACGCCCTTCATCCCCGCAAGCCCCACCGTGGAGGCGGTGAAGACCAGGGCGCCGCTTGTCTTGACGAGCTCCGGCAGGGTAGCGCGCGCGGTCAGGAAGGCGCCAGTGGCGTTCACGTCGAGCGCGCGGCGCCAGTCTTCGAGGTCGAGCGCGAGGATGCCGCCCTCGACCATCGCGCCCGCATTGGCCGCGACGCAGTCGATCCGGCCCGTGGCCTCCGTCACGCGCGCCACCATCCCGGCCACGGAAGACTCGTCGGTCACGTCGCAGCGCAGGGCCTCCGCCCGGCCCCCGGATTCACCGATCTCGGCGGCGACCCGGGCGGCCGCCTCGCGGTCGATATCGGCGCAGAAGACCGTCGCGCCGTCCGCGGCGAAGCGCCGGGCCGTGGCCGCCCCGATGCCGGAGCCGCCGCCAGTGACGATGACGGTCCGGGGCGTGCTCAAGCGGGGCTCTCGCCCAACTCGATGTCGGGGGCGAAGACCTGCGGGTAGAGCGAGCGCATGGCCGCCTCGTCGAATTCCGCCTTGAAGGCGTGGTGATCCTTCAGCGCGGCGGCGCGGTGGGCCGCGGGGCGGGCGTCGATCTCGCTCATGAGGCGGTCGAGATTGGGGTATTTCTCCATGATGGCGTCGTCGCCCAGCATGTAGGTCAGCCGCGAGCCCCAGCCCCAGACGGCCATATCGACGATCGTATAGGTCTCGCCCAGCATGTAGGGCCCCTTCGCCAGCCGGTCGTCGACGATCTGCCAATGCCGCCGCGCCTCGTAGTCGTAGCGCTTGACCGCGTAGGGCGGCTTCTCGGGGGCGAAGTTGCGGAAGTGGACCGCCTGGCCGGAGAAGGGTCCGAGCCCGGAGGCCACGAACATCAGCCAGGACAGCAGCGCGCCGCGATTGGCGTCGCCCTCGGGCGGCAGGAACTGGCCGGTCTTCTCGGCGAGGTAGAGCAGGATGGCGTTGCTGTCGAAGATCACCGCGTCGCCATCGGTCAGCACGGGCAGCTTGGCGTTGGGGTTCAGCGCCTTGAAGGTGTCCGTGTGCTGCTCGGCCTTCTTGGTGTCGATGGGCACGAGTTCGTGTTCGAGGTCCGCTTCGTACAGGAACAGCGCCACCTTCATCGGGTTGGGCGCCATGTTGTAGAAGAACCGGATCATGCCGCCCCCTTGCCTTGGTCTGGTCTGCGTGCGCATTGTGAACACTTGTGCGCGATGGATCGTGCGTCGGTTCCGCCGCGCCTGTCAACGGCGAAACTGCGCGGCGTCGGGGCGGCGTCGGGATGAGGGAAAGCGGCTGGAGCCATGAAACGTCCTTTGAAGATCGGACTGATCGTCAACCCGAATGCAGGGCTCGGCGGGGCCGTCGGGCTCAAGGGCACGGACGGGCCGGACATCGTCGCGCAGGCGCTCGCCCGGGGCGCCGTGGCGCAGGCCGGGCCGCGGGTGCGGCGGGCCATGGCGAGGCTGGCGGCGCGGGTGCCGGGCGCGGCGCTGGTGACGGTGCCGGGGGCGCTCGGGGCGGAGTGGGTCGAGGGGCTCGACCTCGCAACGGAGGTGCGGGCCTTGCCCCAGGTGACGGGCACCGCGCGCGACACATGGCAGGCGGTCATGGCGATGGCGGATTGCGACCTGATCGTCTTCGGCGGCGGCGACGGGACGGCGCGGGACGTGGCGGGGCGGGTCCCCTCGGGCACCGGTATCCTGGGCGTTCCTTGCGGGGTGAAGATGCATTCCGGCGTCTTTGCGATCTCGCCCGAGGCGGCGGGCGCGCTGCTCGCCGACCTTCTTGAAGGGCAGGGACCGGTCGACTGGGACGACGCGGCCGAGGTCATGGATATCGACGAGGATGCACTGCGCGCGGGCCGGATCGCCCCGAGGCTCTACGAGCAAGCGCGGACTCCAAAGGCGGGCAGCCGCATCCAGGCGTCGAAGGGCGGGCCGCGCAAGGATTGGGGCGCGGAGCTGATGGGGGCCGCCGCGGAGGTCGTGCAGCAGATGGAAGAGGGCACGGTCTACGTCATCGGCCCCGGCACGAGCGCGGGCGCGGTGATGCGGGCCGCCGGTCATGCGCCCACCGTGCTCGGCACCGACGCCATGCTGAACGGCGCGGTCGTCGCGCGCGACGCCACGGCGCGGCAGCTCGAGGATGTAAGCGCCGGCCACCCGGTCAAGATCGTGCTCGGCGTGACCGGCCAGCAGGGTTTCCTCTTGGGGCGCGGCAACCAGCAGATCGGCCCGGCGCTGATCCGCCGCGCGGGCCGGGGCGGGCTGATCGTGCTCGGCACCGAAGACAAGATCGCCGCGCTGGCGCAGCCCCGGCTCTGGGTGGACACCGGCGACCCCGATCTCGACGCCGAGATCAGCGGGTTCGTCCGGGTGCGCACCGGCTATCGGCGGGAGATGATGATGCGTATCGCCGCGAGTTGATTCATGGTGTGCGATATGCGAACTTTTGTGCACAATATTCGGCAACAGACTGAATCGCGACAGGGAGCAAGGTGATGGCAAGCGACATGCGCGCGCATCCATGGATGGCGAATTCCGCGCCCGGAGTGATCGACGAGATGCTGGCGGCGATCGGCGCCGCCTCGGTCAAGGAGGTCTTCGAGCAGATCCCCGAGGATCACTTCCGCAAGACCCCGCTCGACCTTCCGCCGGCGCTGACCTCTGAGATGGAACTCAGGCGCGACCTCGTGAGCAAGCTCAAGAAGAACCTCAGCTGCGAGGACAATCTGAGCTTCCTCGGCGCCGGGGTCTGGCAGCATCACGTTCCGGCCGTCGTGGACGAGATCGTCGGGCGCACCGAATTCGCCACCAATGTCTGGGGCAGCTACCAGTCCGATCACGGGCGCAACCAGACATGGTTCGAATTCTCCTCGCAGCTGGGCGCGCTGCTCAATCTCGATGTCGTGCAGCTGCCCGTCTATTCCTGGGGCTGCGCCATCGGCCACGCCATGCGCATGGCGGCGCGCATCACGGGACGGTCCAAGGTGCTGGTGCCTGCCTTTTCGGACCCCGAGCGGCTGAGCGTGATCCGCACCTATTGCCAGCCGATGGAGATGCAGACCCGGATCGAGGTGGTCGAGGTGGCCGCCGATCCCACCTCGGGCCGGCTGGACCTGGGCGATCTGGCCGACAAGCTCGGCGAGGACGTGGCCGCCGTCTACTTCGAAAACCCGGCCTATCTCGGCACCATCGAGACCGGCGCGGCGGAGATCGCGAAGATGGCCCGCGCCGCCGGGGTCGAGACCGTCGTGGGCGTGGACCCGCTGAGCCTCGGCGTGATGACGGCGCCCGGCGATTACGGCGCGGACATCGTGACGGGGCCGGTCCAGCCGCTCGGCGTGCATATGCACTGCGGCGGTGGGGCAGGGGGCTTCATCGCCTCGCGCGACGAGGAGCGTTACGTGCGCGCCTATAACGGCTTCCTCGTGTCGGTGGTCGAGACTCGCGAGCCGGGCCAGCTCGGCTTCGGGCTCGCCTGTCCGCACCAGAATTCCTACGGGATGCGCGAGAACGGCAACGACTGGACCGGCAATTCCACCTATCTCTGGGCCATCGCGGGTGCAGTCTACATGAGCCTTCTCGGGCCGGAGGGCTTCCGCGAGTTGGGCCAGCTGATCGTGTCGCGCGCGCGCTATGCCGCGAAGCTTCTGGGCGAGGTGCCCGGGGTGCGGATCGTCTGGCCGGACACGACCTTCAAGGAGTTCGTCGTGAATTTCGACGACACCGGCAAGACGGTGGCCGAGGTGAACGACGCGTTGCGCGCGCGGGGCATCTTCGGCGGCAAGGACTTGTCCGGCGAGGGGCTCGGGCTCGGGCAGTCCGCGCTCTACTGCGTGACGGAGGTCCATACGGCGAACGACATCAGGCGCCTGGCAGATACGATGAAGGAGATCCTGGCATGACCGATCTACCCCAGTTTCACGCCGCGAAATGGGACGAGCCGGTGGTCATGGAGATGGGCCGGCCCGGCGGGCGTGGACAGCATTTCCCCGCGCCCGAGGCAGAGGTTTCGGAGGCCGTGGGCGCCGACCTGATCCCGGCCGCCATGGCCCGCAAGGACCGCCCGGAATTGCCCGAGATAACCGAGTTCGAGGCGCAGCGGCACTACCTGCATCTCAGCCAGATGACGCTCGGCATGATGGGGATCAGCCTCTTCGGCACTTGCACGATGAAATACAACTCCAAGACGGCCGAGTTCGCGACCCTGCGTCCCGAGCTGGCGGAGGTGCATCCCTATCAGCATCCCGAGACGCTTCAGGGCGTGCTGGAGATCATGCACGATTTCGACGGCATCCTGCGCTCGCTCTCGGGGATGGACCAGTTCGTGTTCCAGGCGGGCGGCGGGGCTAACGCCGCCTATACCATGGCCTGCGTGGCGCGCGCCTATTGGCAGGACCGTGGCAAGCTGGGCGAGCGCACCGAGATGGTGACCTCGATCCAGGCGCATCCCTGCAATCCGGCCACCGCCGCGGCGGCGGGCTTTAAGGTGGTGAACCTGCCCCTGGAGGAGAACGGCTATCCGTCGCTCGACGCGCTCAAGGCGGCGGTGAGCGAGCGCACGGCGCTCATCATGCTCAACAACCCGGACGACATGGGGATCTACAATCCCGAGATTAAGGAATGGGTGAAGGCGGCCAAGGAGGTCGGGGCGCTCTGCTTCTACGACCATGCCAACTTCAACGGCGTGATGGGCAAGCTTTCGGCGCGGGAGCTGGGCTTCGATGCCTGCATGTTCATGCTGCACAAGACCTTCGGCGCGCCCAAGGCGGGCGGTGGGCCCGCCGTGGGGGCCTTCGGCTGCTCGGACGAGCTCGCGCCCTACCTGCCGACGCCCGTGGTGGTGAAGTCCGGCGACGGCTACGCGCTGGACGACGACCGGCCCAAGTCGATGGGCAAGATCCGCGAGTTCTGGGGCAACGTCCCACAGGTGGTGAAGGCCTATGCCTGGGCGCGGGCCATGGGCGCGGAGGGGATCGACCTCGCCTCCGACATCTCCGTGGTGGCCAACAACTACATGGACAAGCGGCTGTCCGAGATCGAGGGGCTCGCGCGCTCCAATCCCGGCGTGTCCGCGCACCGGATGGAAATGACGCGCTGGTCGCTGGAGCCGATCGCCCAGGAAACCGGGGTCGGCACGGTCGATTTCGCCAACCGCATGGCGGATTACGGCATCGACCCCTGGTGGATGAGCCATGAGCCGTGGATCGTGGCCGAGCCCTTCACGCCCGAGGCGGGGGAGCTCTGGTCGAAGGAGGACATCGACATGTGGATCGATGTCGTCGCCAAGATCTGCGAAGAGGCGCGGTCGGACCCAGAGATGGTCAAGACGGCGCCGCACAACCAGGCCATCGCGCAGGTCAAGGGCGACGCCTTCGAGGATCCGTCGAAATGGGCGATGACCTGGCGGGCGTGGAAGCGCAAGTCGGGCGAGGCGGATACGGCCCGCGGCGCCGCGTGAGCATGGTCTGTCGGCCCGCGCCGACGGAGACCCGTCCCGGGCTCGACCCGGGACCTCCGCCAGCCGGCGGACCCCTCCGGCCGTTGGAGCGGCGCCCGGAGGCGGGCGAGGCCCCGGCTCGGGGGCCGGGGCGCGATGAGCCGGTTGGCCGGTGCTGTGGGTCAGGCCTTCGCGTCGTAAAGATGCGAGACCCCTTCGAGGGGCATCGACGGCGCGCGCCCGAGCGTCAGGTCCGCGGCCACGCGCGCGGTCATCGGACCGGCCGAGAAGCCGACCCAGGGGAAGAGCGCATGCACGAGTCCGGGCGTGCCGGGGTCTTCCCCCAGGATCGGTCGCCAGTCCGCGGTGCCGTTGACCCAGGCCGTCCAGCTGCGCAGGGCGCGGGCCTGCGTCAGGGCGGGCACCACCCGCGCAGCCATGGCCATGTTGCCGGCGAAGCGCGCGGGATTGAGCGTCAGGCCGCCATCCGCGCGCTCTTGCGCGGCCCATCCCCCGCCGATCACGCAGCCGCCATTGGCGAGCTGCTTGAGGCTCAGTTTTCCGGCGGCGGAGTAGACGAGATGCGGCACGATGGGGCCGACCGGCTCGGTCACGGTGACCTGCAACGGGAAGCCTCCGATGGCGAGCGGCGTGCCCACCATCTCGCCGATGCGGCCCGCCGCGGCGCCCGCCGCGTTGACCACCCGCTCGCAGGCGATCGGACCCTTGTCCGTGGCGAGGACGAAGCCCCCCTGCACCGGCGCGAGCCCCGTGACCCGCGTGCCGGTCAGCACCCGAGCCCCCGCCCGCGTCACCGCGCCCGCCAGGGCCGGCGTCACCAGCAGCGGGTTGGCCTTGCCTTCCTCGGCGCAGAATCCGCCACCGATGGCGTCCGGCGCGAGATAGGGTGCAAGCTCCCGGAGTTGCGTGCGATCCAGCACATCGGTCACGACGCCCGCCTCTGCCTCGATCCGGGCCTTGGCGGCGATGCGGGACATCTGCTCTTCGGTCTTGGCGACGATGAGCCCGCCACGCTGACCGACGCCGAGCGGCGCGCCGAGCGCCTCCTCGAGCTCCGCCCACATCGCGAGCGAGGCCTTCAGGAACCGCAGGCAGGGGATGTAGGCCCGTGCCCAGCCCTCGCCCAGCGAGATGAATTCCGGATATTGCACCTGCAGATGCAGCGACCCCGCATTGGCGCCCGAGGCCGCCGCGCCCAGATCGCCCGCCTCGACGAGCGCCACGCTGAGACCTTCGGCCAGAAGGTGCCGCGCGGTCATCAGCCCTACGATTCCCCCGCCGATGATGGCGACGTCGACTGTGTCTCGCGTCACGCCATCCGCTCCACACTTAACTTCCCGACCAAAATGAGGACCATGCCATGACGGCTCCCTTCACCGGCAGCTATACGGTTACCATCACCCCGTTCACCGAGGGGGGGGATGCCATCGACTACGACGCCTGGGCGCGGTTCCTCGACTGGCAGGTGGCCTCGGGCGTGCCGGGCATCATCATCCTCGGCACCACGGGCGAGTTCCTGACCATCACGGACGAGGAACGCTCCGAATACGTGGCCCGCACCGTCGAGCTGGTGAATGGCCGCATGAAGGTGCTGGTGGGCAGCATGAACGCCTACACGCCCAACGCCGTGCGCTACTCGGTCGAGGCCGAGCGGCTGGGGGCGGACGGTCTGATGATCATCCCCCCCTATTACTACACCCCGACCGAGGACGAGATCTTCAACTACTACAAGGCGATCTGCGAGGCCTGCGGGCTGCCGATCATGCTCTATAACAACCCGTTCACGTCGAATGTGGACATGCCCGCGCGGCTGGTGGGACGGCTCACCAAGAGCTTCGAGCAGATCCGCTACATCAAGGAGGCCTCGCAGCGCATCGAGCGTATCCACGACATCATCCTCGAGTCGGATGGGCTGATGAACGTCTGGGCGGGCCAGCGCGTCCTGGAGAGCTACAAGATGGGCGCCGTGGGCTACGTCAATCCCTACGGCAACTACATCCCCCGCGCCTCGGTCAAGTTCGTCGAATGGGCCGAGCAGGGGCGGTGGGAAGACGTGCAGGCGGTTCAGAGCGTGATCGGCAAGTTCGACGCGATCATTACCGAGGGGCACCCGCTCTATGGGCATCAGTGCTATTCCAAGGCGCTGGCGGCGGCGGCGGGCTACCCGGTGGGGGACGTGCGCGCGCCGATCACCACCTTCGAGAGCCTGGGCGAGGAAGGTCGCGCGCGGGTGGCGAAGATGGTGCCGCTGATGGAGGAGCTCGACCGGATCGTGGACGCGATCGAGGCCCGGCCCGCGGCGGCGGAGTAGGGGGATCGGGCCGGTCCCGTCAGCCAGCGACCGGTGCCTGTCGGATCGCGCGGAAGAGCGCCGGAGGCGCCCGCGCATCGCGGCTACGCGGCCCACCAATGCACTCGCCTCCGCATCGGCGCGTCGCCCCCGGCTGGAGCGACGGAGTTTCAAACCGGCGCACCGCGTCCCGGCCTTGCGCCGGGACCTCTGTCTGCGCCGGTGCATTGGCCGGAGACGACAGCGCGACTTGGCTGGCCGAGGTCCCGGCGCAAGGCCGGGACGCGATTCGAGGGTGTCGTCCGGTGCGCGAGAGGGACGAAGATCGAGCATGGGGCCCTCCCTCTCCGCGAGACGCCGCGCGTCCCGCTCCCGATCCGCGCCCGAGGCGGGACGCGTCTGGCTCATCGGATATAGGCCGCGCCATTCAGGTCGATGGTGGACCCGGTCAGGTGCCGGGCGCGGCCCTCGGCGAGAAAGGCGCAGAGTGCGCCGATGTCCTCGGGCGGCACCCATTCGCCCATGGGGAGGCCTGCGGTCACGGCGGCCTCGCCGCCCACCGCTTCGGCGCTGTCGACGGACATCTGCGTGCGCACGACGCCCGGGGCGATGACATAGGCCAGGATGCCGCGGTCGGCGTAGTTGCGCGCCACGGTCTTGGTGGCCGCGGTGATCGCCGCCTTGGATGCGGCATAGGCGATGGCGCGCGGGTTCGACGTGCCCCGCGTGGCGGCCCAGCTGCCGATGCCGATGATCGAGCCGCCTTTTCCCGCGTCGAGCCAGTCGCGCACCGCGTGCCGCAAAAGCCGGGCAGGGGCGTGGACGTTGACCGTCATGGTCTCGGACCAGACGGCGTCCCAATCCTCGATCGGGTCGGGAATGCCGCCGGTCTGGCGCATGATGCCCGCGTTATTGACGAGCGTGTCGATCCGGCCCCCGGCGGCGGCGCGGCAGTCGTCCCAGAAGGCGTCTACCGCGGCCATGTCGTGAAAATCGGCGGAGATCAGCGTGGCCTGTCCGTCCGCGGCGCCCGCCACCGCCGTCTCGGCGCCGGCGCGGTCGCGTCCGTAATGGCCGATCACCCGGGCGCCGGCGGCGACCATGGCCGCGGCCACCGCCGCGCCGATGCCCTTGGAGACCCCCGTGACGACGACGGTCTTGCCCGCGAGTGTTGTCATGGCGTCACGTCCTCTTGACGAAGGGGGTCGCGCGCAGCTTCGGGTTGCAGCGTGCGTAAGGCGCGGGCAGGGCGATCTCGGCCCCGAGGGCCACGGCCGCCTTCCACGTCCAGCGCGGATCCCAGAGCATGCCCCGCGCGAGCGCGACCATGTCCGCCTGGCCCGACAGCAAGATGGTCTCTGCCTGCACCGGGTCGGTGATCTGGCCGACGGCCATGGTGGGGATCTGCGCCTCCCGACGGATGCGCTCGGCGAAGCCCACCTGGTAGCCCGGGCCCACGATGATCTGCTGGCTCTGGTCGAGCCCGCCGCTGCTGACATCGACCATGTCGCAGCCGAGTTCTTTGAGCGCTTGGCAGAAGGCGACGGATTGCTCCACGTCCCAGCCGCCCTCGATCCAGTCCGTCGCCGAGAGCCGGACCAGGACGGGCTTGTCGTCCGGGAATGCCGCGCGCACCGCCTCGAAGATTTCGAGCGGATAGCGCATCCGGTTCTCGGACGAGCCGCCATAGGCATCGTCGCGCCGGTTGGTGATCGGGGAGAGGAACTGGTGCAGCAGATAGCCATGCGCCACGTGCAGCTGGATCACGTCGAACCCCGCGCGGTCCGCGCGGCGGGTGGCGTCGACGAAGGCCGCCTTCACCCGCGCCATCGCGTCCGCATCCATGGCACGGGGCTCCGGCCAGCCGGGCAGGTAGGGCACCGCGGAGGGGCAGTCCGTCTGCCAGCCCTCAGGGCCCTCGATCAGGCCGCCGCCCTCCCAAGGTGCCACCGTGCTGCCCTTGCGGCCCGAATGGCCCAGCTGGATGCCGATGACCGACTGGCCCACGGATTTCATGAAGGCCACGATGCGCGCGAAGGCTGCCTCGGTGGCGTCGTCGTAGAGACCGGTGCAGCCGGGGGTGATGCGGCCCTCGGGCTCGACCCCGGTGGCCTCGACGAAGATGAGCCCCGGGCCGGACTGCGCGAATTGGCCCAGATGGACCAGGTGCCAGTCCCCGGGCACGCCATTCGTGGCCGAATACTGACACATGGGGGCGACGGTGATCCGATTGGGCACCGTGACCCCGCGCAGGTCGATGGGGGAGAATAGGGTGCACGCCATGCTCGACACATTCCGATTGAACCGCGTGTTTCGTGCGGTATAGTAACATTTGTGCGCGATTTGAACATGTCACCGGATGAGTGACAAGCGGAAAGGATCCCGGAATGAGCCAGTTGAGCGTTGCCGCAAGCACCTTCCCCTATCTTTACTCTCATAGCGGGCTGGACGCGCTGAAGCATCTGAATGGGCTCGGCTACGACATCTTCGAGTTGATGATCTTCCCGCCCCATTGCTGGCCGCGCGAGCTGTCCGTGGCCGACCGCAAGGCCTACAAGAGCTGGCTCGACGGCGAGGGCTGCCGGATTTCGTCCTTTTGCTACCCGCTGCTGGACAACAACCCCAACGGGGTGGACCGGCTGATGCGGGCCTATACGCTCGACCGCTACCGCGAGGCGATCGATCTCGCCGCGGAGCTCGAATGCCCCTACGTGGTGGCCATCCCCGGCCCGGTGAACAGCCTCATCAACCCGCCGCATGAGTGGATGCTGAACTGGTTCGTGGAAGGCATGAAGCAGCTGGTGGACTATGCCGACGGCACCGGCGTGCAGCTGCTGCTGGAAAACGTCCCCTTCACCTACCTGCCGACCGCCAAAGACATGGTGGAGACCGCCAAGCTGATCGGCCCGGAGGTCGGGATCAATTTCGACATCTGCAACAGCGCCTTCATCAAGGAGGATCCGGCGGAGGCGATCCGGATGATGGGCGATATGGTCAAGAACGTGCACATCTCGGATTCCGGATATGACGAGTTCGTGCACGCGAAACTCGGCACGGGGATCGTCGATCCCGGCCCGGTGGCGGCGGCTTTGAAGGAGATCGGCTTTACCGGCGAAACGGTGCTGGAAATCATCGCCGACGCGCTGCTGCCCGGTACCGACCCGGATGGCGACATCAAGGCCAGCCATGCCATCCTGGCGGAGAACGGCTGGAAGCCGCTGGGCTAGGTCGGGCGGCGAGACGGCGCGCCGCGCGCCCCGGACTTGGTGCGGGGCCTCGCTCGCGGCCTGCGTGCAGGCGGTTCATGCGCAAGAGCGCACGGGCGTCGGAGGCCCCGGCTCAGGGCCGGGGCGCGACTTGCGACCCTTTTCCGGCGCTCGACTCCTTCGAGGCAGGCATCACGCCGGCCGGAGGCTCGGAGGGGCCACCGACGCTGCCTGCCTCCCCTAGGCCAGCCCCGCCTCGACCGGGACGAGTTGCCCGGTGATCGCGCCGGCCGCATCGGAGGCCAGGAAATACGCCGTGTTGGCCACGTCTTCCGCCGTGGTCATGCGTCCGAGCGCGGTCTCCGCCGCCATGGCCGCCAGCGCTTCCTCGGGCGAGGGACCGCCCTCCGCATGACGCGTTGCGAGACGCGCCATGAGCGCGTCGGTGGCGATCGGCCCGGGGGCGAGCGCGTTCACCCGGATGACCTTCGACCCCAGATCGAGCGCCGCGCAGCGCAGGATGCCCACGACCGCATGTTTCGACGCGGTATAGAGCACCTGCTTCGGATGCGCCTTATAGCCACAGATCGAGGCCATGAGGATCGCCGAGGCCCGCGTCGAGCGCTCCAGATTGGGCACGAAGGCCCCGAGCGTCGCGGCCACGGCCCAGCTGTTCAGCGTCATGACCCGGATCCATTCGTCGCGGTCGAGCTCGGTCACGCCGCGCCAGGGCGGCACCATCCCGGCATTGGCCACGAGGGTGTCCACCACGCCCGCGGCCGCCGCGGCCTCGGCCAGCCGCGTGTCGGCATCCGCTGCGAGCAGGTCCAGGGGAACGGGCGTCCAGTCCTCGGGGCACCCCTCCAGCGCATCGGGGAGGTCGATCGCGAGGATCGAGGCGCCCGCCGCCGCGAAGCGGTCCGCGATGGCGCGGCCCAGCCCCTGTGCCGCGCCGGTGACGACGACGCGCCTTCCTTTGAAATCCTGATTGGCAGACATGTTGCGTAAGATGCTCCCGAAGCCTACAACCGCTTCGACGCTAGCGCACTTTTGTACGCTATGCGAACCCCATTTCAGAGAGGGCCAGCGTGACGACGACAGAGGCACCCACGGTCACGATCCTTGGCGCCGGACCCATCGGCCTGTCCTTCGCCGCGATCTTCCTCGATACGGGGCGCAACGTCACGCTCATCGAGCCCGACCCCACGCGCCGCGCCGAAGTGGAGGCGGGCATCGCCCGTTACCGCGAGGCCATGGACCTGGCCGGGCTGCGGGTCGGGCGGGCCGCGGCGCTCGACCTGCGGCCCGCGCTGCCGGACGCGACGGCGCCTGCGCTGGTGATCGAATGCGGGCCGGAGCGGCTGGACGCAAAGCAGGCGATCTTCGCCGACCTGCTGGCCCGGACCGGGCCGGAGACGCTGCTCGCCACCGCGTCCTCCGCGATCCCCATGTCGCAGATCGTGCCCGAGCCCGCCGCGCAGGCCCGCTGCCTCGTGGCGCATCCGGTCAACCCGCCCTCCGTGCTGCGCCTGATCGAGTTGGTTCCTGCGCCGGGCACGCGGGCCGAGCATCTGACGAGGGCCGCGGCGCTGTTCGAGGGGGTCGGTTTCAGAGCCGTCACGCTCGGGGCGGAGATCGAAGGATTCGTGCTCAACCGTCTCCAGGGCGCGCTCCTGCGGGAGGCGTATCGGCTGGTGGAGGACGGGATCCTCGGCCCGGGCGAGATCGACGATGTGGTGCGCCTGGGCCTCGGGCCGCGATGGGCGCTCTCGGGGCCGTTCGAGACCGCCGACCTGAACACGCCCGGCGGCATCACCGCGCATGCGGCGCGCATGGGCCCGGCCTACAAACGCATGGGCGAGGCGCGCGGCGAGCGGGTGGATTGGTCGCCCGCGCTGGTGGAGCGGGTGGCGGCGGACCGGCGCGCGCGCGTGCCGGAGGCGGACATCCCCGCGCGCGTGGCCTGGCGCGCGGAAGCCGTGGCTCGGCTGGTCGCGGCGCGGGACCGTATCGCCGGGGGCGGCGATGAGTGAGCCCGCGCTCGAATTCGACGGCCGCGCGGTGCCCTTCCGCGAAGGCCAGACCATCGCCGCGGCGCTGACCGAGGCAGGGCAGCGCGCCTTCCGGCGGACTGCGAAGGACGCGCCGCGCGGCATCTTCTGCGGCATGGGGGTGTGCCAGGACTGCCTCGTGACGGTGGATGGCGTGCCCAACCGTCGCGCCTGCATGACCAAGGCCCGCGCGGGCCAGCGCGTCACAACCGGGGAGCCCTTTCCCGCCCTCGACCTCGACGCGCGCCTGCCGGAGCCCGCGCCCGCGCGGGTGCTGGAGCCGGAGGTGCTGGTCATCGGCGGCGGGGCAGGGGGGCTCAGCGCCGCCATTGCGGCCCGCGCGGCGGGCGCGAAGGTCGTGCTCGTGGATGAACGCCCGGTGCCGGGGGGACAGTATTACAAGCAGGCCGCGTCCGGAGCGCCGCTCGACGCGCAACAAAGCGAGGGCGCCGCGCTTGTCGCCGCGGCGCGGGAGAGCGGCGCGGAGCTGCTCGGCGGCGTGGAGATCTGGGGCGCCTTCGATGGCCCGCTCTTTCTCGCCGAACAGGACGGTGCCGCCCTGATCCTGCGCCCCAAGACGGTGATCGTGGCGACCGGCGCCTATGAGCGGCCCGTGATGGTGCCCGGCTGGACCTTGCCGGGGGTGATGACCACCGGCGCGGCGCAGACGCTCTGGCGCAGCTACCGCACGTTGCCCGGGCGGCGCGTGGTGGTCTGCGGGTCGGGGCCGCTGAACGCGCAGGTGGCGTTGGAGCTGGCCGAAGGCGGGGCCGAGGTCGCCTGCGTGGCGGAGCTGGCGCCCATGCCATTCGGCAAGCCCTTCGCGGCGGCGCGGATGGCGCTCGCCGATCCGGCGCTGACCTTGAAAGGTTTCGGGCTGCTCCGCGGGCTGCGCCGCCGGGGGATCGCGCTGCGATATGGAACGGCGCTGCGCGGGATCGAGGCGGCTGATGGCGGGCTCGCGGTGACGCTGGCCGACCGGCGGGACGGGTCTCGGGTCGTCGAGGTGGATGCGGTCTGCATGAATGCGGGCTTCGAGCCGCAGAACGAGATCCTGCGTCTGCTGGGGGCGCAGATGACCTATGATGCCGTCTTCGGCCACCTGCGCTGCACCCGCTCCGAGACGCTGGAAACCTCGGTCCCGGGCGTCTACGCGGTCGGCGACTGCGCCGGGATGGGCGGTGCGCCCGCGGCGCGGGTCGAGGGACGGATCGCGGGGCGCGCGGCGGCTGCGGCGACGGGCCATGGCGAGGCCTATGACCTCTTCGCCGAGCTGCGCACGCTTGCCCGCCACCGGCGGTTCCAGCGCGGGCTCTGGCGGCTCTACGACGTCCGCCCGCGCCCGCCGGAGCCTGGGCAGGGCGAGACGATCCTCTGCCGCTGCGAGGAGGTGTCGCTCGCGGAGGCTACCGAGGGCCACGGCCGCAATCCCGGCCATGTCGGCACGCTCAAGCGCGGCACCCGCATCGGCATGGGGCGCTGTCAGGGGCGGTATTGCGGCCCGGTGGCGACGCGGCTCGTGGCCGGGTGGTCGGGCGCCGAGATCGCGGATCGCAGTTTCTTCGCGCCGCGTGTGCCGATCAAGCCCGTCAGCATCGCTTCGATCCTCGCGGCGCAGGAGGCGCTCGATGACGCCCCCTGACGTGCTGGTGATCGGCGGCGGGATCATCGGCCGCGTCGCCGCGATCGAGCTTGCCACCGCCGGCGCCACGGTCACGATCGTCGATGCGGGGACGAATGCCGGCAGCCACGCCAATGCGGGCAGCCTGCATGTCCAGATGCAGAGCCGCTTCATCCGGCTCTTCCCCGAGCAGGCGCCCAATGTCGAGGCCGCCCTGCCGCTCTATAAACAGGCGGCGTCCGTCTGGGCCGATCTGGAGGCGCGCATCGGAGACTGCGAGCTGACCCGGCAGGGCGGGCTGATGCTGGCGGAGGGCGAGGCGCAGATGGCCTTCCTCGAGGACAAGGCGCGGCGGGAGGAGCGCCGGGGCCTCGACGTGACGCTTCTCGACCGCGCCGCGCTCGACCGTATCGCGCCCTGGATCGGGGCGCAGATCGTCGGCGCCGAGCTTTGCCGCGACGAGGGCAAGCTGAACCCGCTCCTGGCTGGGCGGCGGCTGGAGGCGGAATGCCGTCGCCTCGGCATCACGGTCGTCACCGACAGCGTCCAGGCGCTTGAGCGGGCGGGCGGCGGGATGGTGGCGCATGGCCGGCGGTCCCGCTACGCCGCCCAGGAGGTGGTGATCGCCGCCGCCTGGGGATCGGGCGTCATCGTGCGCGACTTCGGCGTCGACATCCCGACCCGAGCCGAGCCGCTGCACATGAACATCACCGAACCCTGCGCCTACCAGATCGCCCATCTCGTGCAGCACGCCGAGCGTCCGATCACGTTCAAGCAGTTCAAGTCGGGGCAGATCGTCATCGGTGGGGGGTGGCCCGCGCGCGACAACGGGCCTGACGCGGTGCCCTCGGTGCGCGCGGACTCCCTGCTGGGCAATGTCGCGCTGGCCGCGCGGCTCGTCCCGGCGGTGGGCCGGCTGCGCCTCATCCGCACCTGGGCGGGGATGAACACCACCGCCGATGGCGGCTCCATCCTGGGCCGGCTCGCGCGGGAACCCCGCGTGACGATGGCGGTGCCGGGCGATGCGGGCTACACGCTCGGGCCGCTCATCGGGCAGATGGCCGCGTCCATCGTGCTGGGCCAGGCGCCGCCGGCGGACCCCGCCCCCTACGCGCCCGACCGATTCGCCGCCGCTACCGCTTGAGCGCGCGGGAGATGTGCTCCACCGTGACCTGAAGCTTGGGCAGGATCAGGTTCACCATGGTCTCGGGCGTCATGCGCACGCTGGGCACGCCCACGTTGATCGCGCCGACCAGCGCGCCCGTGCTGTCGTGGAGCGGCACCGCGATGGACATCAGGCCGATCTCCATCTCCTGATCCACGAGGCACCAACCCTTGTCGCGCACATCTTCGAGGATGCGTCGGAAGGTGTCGCGATCGGTAACGGTGCGGTCGGTCATCCGGGTCAGCGGCACGTTCTGGATCATGCCCGCCCAGTTTTCTTGCGGCTGGGCGGCGAGCAGCACGCGGCCCGTCGCGGTGTTCGCCGCCGGAAAGCGCGCCCCCACCGTGATGCCCACGCTGATGACCCGGTGATATTGCGCGCCGCTGACATAGACCACGTCGAACTTGTCGAGCACGGCGGCCGAGACGGACTCGCGGATCTCGTCCGAGAGGTGGTCGATGAAGGGGCGGGCGATGTCCCACACGCCCTTGGAGGACAGGACGGAATAGCCGAGTTCCAGCACCTGCGGCGTCAGGTCGAAGAGCTTGCCGTCGGCCACCGCGTAGCCCTCGCGCACGAGCGTAAGTAGGATGCGACGGGCGCCCGCGCGGGTGTTGCCGGTCTCGGCGGCCACCTCCGACAAGGTCATCTTGCGGCCCGTGCGGTTGAAGGCGCGCAGCACCTCCAGGCCCCGGGCGAGGGAGCTGACATAGTCGCGCGGATTGAGCCCGCCCGCATCTGCATCCTCGCTAAAGTCCGGCGCCGCGGTCATCAGCCCCGTCTGTGCAGCGCCTTTCGGCGGAGCCCCCTTTTTCGACCCTTCGCTATCCGCCATCTCGCTGGCCATCTGTTCCTCTCAGCACTTCCGTCGCCATCCTGCCCGAGACCGCGCCCGAATGACACCCAAGGGGGCGGTTCGGCTCGCAATCGCCAAAAAAGTGTATTGCGCGACAGGCGGGAACTTTGCTTATATCGAACAAGAGTGCGCTATGTGAACAGATCAATCGCTCAGGGAGGGCACAGCAAAATGGCACATACTCGGTGGACCGGACCCGGAATGACCCGCCGCACGGCGCTTGGCGGGCTGGCCGCGGCCTCCGCGATGGCGGGCCTGCCGCGCGCGGCCCGCGCCCAGACCGCGCCGCTGCGCTGGTGGTCGCCGCAGAGCTCGCCCGCGCAGGCCGCGGCCTACGAGTTCCAGATCGAAGCGTTCAAGGCCGCCACCGGCATCGACGTCGTCTTCGAGCGGACCTCGGACGAAGGCTACGCGCCGCAACTCGCCGCGGCCTTCTCCTCGGGCGAGGTGCCCGACGTGGTGACGCATCTGCCGTCCTTCGCGGCGCAGACCTACTATGCCAACGGCCTTCTCGAGCCCTTCAATGACGTGATCGAGGCGATCGGCACGGAGAAGTACTACGAGGGCGCCAACAACGTCTTCCTTGCCGAGGACGGCAACTACTGCGCCACCGGCATCGGCAACTCCGCGGCCAACATGCTCTGGGTGCGCCGCGACCTGATGGCCGAGGCGGGCATCGACAAGATCCCGGAGACCTGGGACGAGCTGCGCAATGCCGTGTCCGCGATGCAGAAAGGCGGCATCTACGGCGCGCCGCTGCCCTACGGCGTCAACTCCATGACGTCGCTGATCTTCATCGGCTTCATCCATCAGGCGGGCGGGCAGGTCTTCACCCCCGATCTGCAGGTGAACCTCGACAACGAGGGCACGCGCAACGCGCTCGAGTTCTACAAAGAGATGCGCGAGTATTGCCCGCCGGGCGCGACCAACTACTCCTGGGGCGAGAGCCTGACGGCCTTCGTATCGGGCGCCACGGCGACGGGCATCTACACCGGCCGTGTCCTGATCAACGTCAATGACCAGAACCCGCCGCTGGCCGATCACATTACCTGCGCCACCTATCCGCGCATGTCGACCGACATCGCACCCTGGACGTTCAACGACTTCGCCTCGGTTTTCATCCCGGCGCAGTCGCAGAACAAGGAAGCCGCCAAGCAATTCGCCGCCTTCCTCTTCGATCCTCCGGGCTACATCCGGCAGCTGCACGCCGCCCCGGGCCACGTTCTGCCGATCCTGCGCACGATCTCGGAGAACCCGGAATATCAGGACAACGCCATCATCCAGAAATATAGCTCGGAGGTCGATCTCATGGCGGCCTCGGCGGCGAACGGCTTCAACCTGGGCTACGAGTCGCCCGAGCACCAGTCGAACTCCAAAGCGGGTGAGATCATCGGCTCCAACATCATCTCCGAGATGGTGGGCCGCGTCGTCCTGAACGGCGACAATGTCGATGAGGCGTTGAGCGACGCCTCGCAGGCCATCGAAGCCATCATGGCCTCCTGAGCCGAAAGACATCGGCCTCCGCCGGGTTTGACCCGGCGGAGGCGCAAAAGCCATGCAAGCATCCCAGACCGTTCTAGAACGCCGCTATGCCGCGCTTGGGCTCCTGCTCATCGCGCCTACCGTGCTCGTGTTCTGCGCAGTGATCGTCTACCCGCTGGTCTCCGCGATTTACCTGTCGCTCTTTTCGATCTTCACGCCGACGCTGCAGGGCGAATGGGTGGGGCTCGACAATTACCGGACGCTGCTCGCGAAGGACGAGTTCTGGTCGTCGCTCGTCAACAACCTGATCTGGACCGTCGGCACGCTGACGCTGCAGATCCTGCTCGGCGTCGGGATGGCGCTGGTGCTGCATCAGAACATCTGGTTCCGCAGCCTGGCGCGGTCGCTGATCCTGTTTCCCTACTTCATCTCCACGGTGGTGGCCGTGCTGGTGTGGAAGTGGCTCTTCAACGACCTCTACGGCATCCTCAACCATCTGATGCTCGCCGTGGGAATGATCGACATGCCCGTCGACTATCTCGGCACGATGCCCAACGCGATGATCTCGGTCATCCTGGTGGGCGCGTGGAAGTTCTTCCCCTTCGTCGTGATCGCGGTGCTGGCGCGGCTTCAGACGATCCCCGACGCGCTCTATGAGGCGGCGCGGATCGACGGCGCCGGCCCCATCGCGCGGTTCTTCGACGTGACGCTGCCGCAGCTGCGCGACGTTCTCGTGGTCATCATCATGTTGCGCGCGATCTGGGACTTTAAGGAATTCGACATGATCTACCTGCTGACCGGCGGCGGGCCCATCACCTCGACCCAGACGCTGCCGCTTCTGGTCTACAAGGAGGCTTTCGCGCTCAACCAGATGGGCATGGCGGCGGCCTATGCGGTCGTGATGATGCTGATCATGCTGGTCTTCATGATCGTCTATATCCGCCGCACCCGGCAGGAGGCGGACACGTGATCCGGCGCGTCGCCTTCAACCTCTTCGCCTGGGGCATCGTGCTGGCGGTGGCGTTCCCGCTGTTCTGGATGCTGGTCACCAGCGTGAAGCCGCAGTTCGAGCTCTTCCGCCGTCCGCCCACCTTCCTGCCCGAGACCTGGACGCTGGAGCACTATATCCGCCTGATCCAGGACACCCCGTTCCTGACCTATTTCAAGAACTCGATCATCCTGTCGACGGCCACCACGCTCGTCGTGGTCGCCATCTCCACGCTCGGGGCCTACAGCCTCGTGCGGTTCAAGTATCGGGGGCGGGAAAGTCTCGCCTTCCTCGTGCTCTTCACCTATCTGCTGCCCTCGGTCGTGCTCATCATCCCGCTCTATCTGATGCTGGTGAGCATGGGGCTGTCGAACACCATCTTCTCGCTGGTCATCGCCTATACGACCTTCGCGCTTCCTTACGCTTTGTGGCTGCTGCGGTCCTTTATGGCGGGCATTCCCGAAGACCTGGAGAGCGCGGCGCTGGTCGACGGGGCCAGCCGCATGGGCGCCTTCGTGGACGTGATCCTGCCGCAGCTTTTGCCGGGCATCATATCCACGGCGCTCTTCACGTTCATCCTGTCGTGGAACGAATATCTCTACGCGCTGGTCCTGGTGAACTCGGACTCGGCGCGGCCCCTGACGACCGGGGTGATGAACATGCTGGTCTCCAGCTTCAACATCGAATGGTCGCTTCTCATGGCGGCATCGGTCATGATGAGCGTTCCCCTCATCATCGTCTTCGCCTTCCTGCAAAGCTATCTGACCCGCGGTTTCGGCGCGGGCGGGGTCAAGGGGTAATCAATGGCAGCGGTCAACTTCGACAAGGTCGTCAAGTCCTTCGGCGCCTTCACCGCCGTGCACGGGCTCGACCTGGCCATCGACGAGGGCGAGTTCGTCTCGCTCCTCGGGCCGTCGGGCTGCGGCAAGACCACGACGCTCAGGATGCTCGCGGGGCTGGAGTTCCCCACCTCCGGCGAGATCAGCATCGGCGATCGCGTGGTGAACGACCTCGCCCCGGGCGAGCGCGACATCGCCATGGTCTTTCAATCCTACGCGCTCTACCCGCATATGACGGTGGCCCAGAACATCGCCTATCCGCTCAAGAAACGCGGTGTGCCCAAGTCCGAGCGCGGCGCGATGGTGCAGAAGACGGCGGAGCTTCTGCAGCTGACCGAGCTTTTGTCGCGCAAGCCCCGGCAGCTGTCGGGCGGGCAGCAGCAGCGCGTCGCCCTGGGCCGCGCGCTGGTGCGCGACCCGAAGGTCTTCCTCCTCGACGAGCCGCTCTCGAACCTCGACGCCAAGCTGCGCGGCTACATGCGGGTCGAACTGGTCGAACTCCACCGCCGCCTGGGCCGCACCATGGTCTACGTGACCCATGACCAGCTCGAGGCGATGACCATGTCGGACCGCATCGCCGTTATGGAAGGCGGGCGGCTCCAGCAATTCGCGCCGCCGACCGAGGTCTATCGCGCGCCCGCCAACCGCTTCGTGGCGGGCTTTATCGGCACCCCCGCGATGAACCTGATCGACGGCGAGATCCGGCAGTCTGGCGGCACTTGGCAGTTTCACGCGCCGGGGCTGACGCTCGACTGCCCGCCTCTGCTGGACAGTGCGCGGCCCGGCCCCGCCTGCCTCGGGATCCGTCCCGAGGGCGTGGTCTTCGGCAGCGGCCCGATCGAGGGGGTGGTGCAGGTCGTGGAGCAGACCGGACACGAGAACATCGTCGTGGCGCGGATCGGCGCGGATATGCGGCTCACCGGGCGGGTCGGAGCGGAGCGCGTCTGGCAGGCCGGCGAGACGGTCCGCTGCGGCATCGATATCGACCGCGCTCACATTTTCGCCGCGGGCGCGGCGGGCGAACGGCTGAACCGGCCCGGCCTCCGCCCGGTCGAGGCGCCGGCGGTCATCAAGGCGGCCCGTTAGGGCGCCCCGGTACGAGGAGAAATCGAGTTGGATAGATCGAGTGTCGATTGGGCGGGCCCCATGGTCGCGATCACGACCCCCTTTCACGCGGACGGCGCGGTGGATGAGGAGGCCTTCGTCGCGAATATCGACCGCCTCTTCGATGCGGGCGCGAGCGGCATGGTCGCCGCCGGCTGCACCGGCGAGTTCTGGGCGCTGTCCTTCGACGAGCGCGCCCGGCTGGCGGCCCTCGCGGTCGAGGCCTGCGCGGGGCGCGGCCCGGCCATCGTCGGCACCGGCTCCATCCGCGAAGGCGAGGTTGTCGACCAGATCCACGCGGCCAAGGAGGCCGGCGCCGACGGCGTGTTGGTGATGCCGCCCTACTTCGTCCGCCTCTCCGAATCTGAGACGATCGCGCATTTCGAGGCGGTGGACGCGGGCTCGGTCTTGCCGATCCTGCTCTACAACATCCCCGGAAACGCGGGGAACGCCATCACGCCCGCTATCGCGGACCGGCTGGCGGATCTCGATCATGTGGTGGGCATCAAGGAATCGAGCGGCGACTGGAACAATTTCCACGAAACGCTGATCCGCACCAAGGACCGCATCCGCGTCTTCTGCGGGCCATCATCGGTCTTTGGGGTGCCCGCGACGCTTGCGGGGGGCGACGGGCTGATCGACTGCTTCCCGAACGTCTGGGACAAGGGCTGCCTCGATCTCTGGCACGCCACCAAGGCGGGGCGGATGGCGGAGGCCTGGGCGCTTCAGGCGACGGGGATCGCCATGACGGATCTTTTCACCAGCGAGGGCCGGACGCTCTATCCCGCGACGAAGGCGGCGATGGATTACCTGGGTCTCGCCGGAGGCGGCATGCCGCGCCCGCCGCTGCGCGCGCTGGAAGGCCCGGCGCTGCAGGGCTTGAAGGACGGTATCGACAAGCTCATGGCGCCGCCCGCCAAAGTGGCCTGAGCCAAAGCGACGAAGGGAGAGGGTCATGGATCTGGGACTACGGGGCAAGCACGCCATCGTCACCGCCGCGAGCCGCGGGCTGGGCCTCGCCACGGCGCGGTCGCTGGCGCGCGAAGGGGTGAACCTGACGATGAACGCGCGCTCGGCCGAGGCGTTGGACGAAGCGGCGGAGGCGATCCGCGCGGAATTCGGTGTCGAGGTGCGGGCCGTCGCCGCCGATTTCAACGAGGCCGAGACGCGCGCGCGGCTCATGGACGAGGCGGGCGCGCCGGACATCCTGGTGAACAATCCCGGCGTCCGGCAGGTGCCCACGCCCTATGCGGAGATCACGCCGGAGGACTGGCGCTACTGGCTGGAGGTGCATTTCCTGTCCTCGGTGGACATGATCCAGCGGGCCGCGCCGGGCATGGCGGAGCGCAAGTTCGGCCGGATCGTCAACATGTCGGTGAGCTTCATCAAGTTCCCGGCGCAGGGCTTCGCCCATAGCCACGCGGCGCGGCTGGCGCTCTCGGGGGCCACGGCGTCGATGGTGCGCGACCTGATCCCGCATAACGTGACGATCAACACCGTCTGCCCCGGGCTTTTCGACACTGACGCGCTGCATACCAACCTCCACGGCCATGCGAAGCGCGGCAACACCACCTATGAGGCCATCGTGGAGAACCGGCTACAGTCCTGTCCGGCCGGGCGCTTCGCTGATCCGTCCGAGTGCGGCGACCTGATCGCCTATCTCTGCTCGGCGCAGGCTGGCTTCATGTCCGGGCAGAACATCGTCAACGACGGCGGCGTGTATCAGGGGCTCTTCTGATGAAGGTCGCCATGGTGTCGGGCGGTGGCCGCGGCGTGGGCGCGGCCATCACCGAACGCCTGCTGGCCGATGGCTGGGCCGTCTCGGTGGGGCTGCGCGACATGGGCCAGGCGGCGCGCTTCGCCGCCGCCGGCGACCGCATCGCGGCGTTTCGCTTCGACGCCGACGACCCCGCCACCGCGGCGCCCTGGGTCGATGCGACGGTCGCGCGGTGGGGCCGGCTCGACGCGCTCGTGAACAATGCCGGGATCCTGCGCAGCGTGGATTTCGAGACCGGGGACGAAGCCGATCTCGACGCGATGTGGGCGGTGAACGTCAAGGCGCCGTTCCGCCTGACGCGCGCGGCGTTGCCGCATCTGAGGGCCACCGGCGCGGGCCGCATCGTCAACATCGCCTCCACCGACGCGAAGCGCTACCGCGCGGGCGTCTCGGTGGGCTACACCATGACCAAGCACGCGCTGCTGGCGCTGACGCAGGCGGCGCGCTTCGCCGGGTGGGAGGACGGCGTGCGCGCCACGGCCATCTGCCCCGGCGCCACCGATACCGACCTTATCGCCGACATCCCCGGCGTCACGCCCAAGGATCAGCGTATCCGGCCCGAGACCGTCGCCCACATGGTGGCCTTCGTCATCGGCCTGCCGAACCAGGCCAGCGTACCGGAACTGATCGCCAATACCCGTTTGGAGAGCCTGATATGACGCCGCTCGACCTCGATCGCCGCAACGACGAACTGGCCGCCTGGGACCGCGATTGCCTGCTGCACCCGACGACCCACACCGCCCAGCATGCCCGTGGCGACACACCCGGGCGCATCGTGACCGGGGGCGAGGGCGTCTTCGTCACCGACCGCGACGGCAACCGCTTCCTCGACGCTTTCGCGGCGCTTTACTGCGTGAACGCGGGCTACGGGCGGACCGAGATCGCCGACGCCATCGCCGAGCAGGCCCACAAGCTGGCCTATTTCCACGCCTTTGCCGGCCATGGGAACGAACCCGCCATCCGGCTCGCGAAGATGGTCATGGACCGCGCGCCCGACCATATGGCCCGCGTCTATTTCGGTCTCTCGGGATCGGATGCCAACGAGACCAACGTCAAACTCGCTTGGCATTACAACATCCTGCGCGGCAAGCCGGAGAAGCGCAAGATCATCAGCCGTTGGCGGGCCTATCACGGATCGGGCCTCGTGTCGGGCTCGATGACCGGGCTGAAGGTCTATCACGACCGTTTCAACCTGCCACTCGACGGCTTCCTTCACACCCACACGCCGCATTACCTTCGCCGTCCCGAGCGGGAGATGGACGAAGCCGCGTATCTCGACTTCCTGATTGCCGAACTCGAAGCGCTGATTGCACGCGAGGGGCCGGAAA
Organism: Jannaschia seohaensis; assembly: GCF_900116765.1. Classification (GTDB taxonomy): domain Bacteria; phylum Pseudomonadota; class Alphaproteobacteria; order Rhodobacterales; family Rhodobacteraceae; genus Jannaschia; species Jannaschia seohaensis. The sequence goes on from NZ_UETC01000007.1 coordinate 164,085, forward strand.
CCATCGCCGCTTTCGTGGGCGAGCCGGTGCTGGGCACGGGCGGCATCATCCCCCCGCCCGAGGGCTACTGGGCGCGCGTGCAGGCGCTGCTCGCCGAGCACGACATCCTGCTGATCGCCGACGAGGTGGTGACGGGGTTCGGCCGCACCGGGCAGATGTTCGGCTCGGATCTCTATGGGTTGCGCCCCGATTTCATGACTATCGCCAAGGGGTTGACCTCGGCCTATGCGCCGCTTTCGGGCTCGATCCTCTCGCAGCGGGTCTTCGACGTTCTGATGACCGGGGCCGACGATTTCGGTCCGCTTGCCCATGGCTGGACCTATTCGGCCCATCCCATCGGCGCGGCGGCCGGCATCGCGACGCTCGACCTGGTGGACAGGCTGGGGCTGGTCGAGAACGCGGGCGAGACCGGCGCCTATCTGCTGGAGCGGCTGCGCGAGCGGGCGGAAGGCCATCGCAACGTGGCCGAAGTGCGTGGCGTCGGCCTGCTGGCCGCGGTGGAGCTCATGAAAGACCCATCCGCGGGCACCTGGTTCGAGCCCATGACCGTGGGCCCCAAGGTGGTGGCCGAGATGGCGCGGCTCGGCGTCATGACGCGGGCCATGCCCGAGGGCAACATCGTGGGCTTCGCCCCGCCGCTCTGCATCACCCGCGACGAGGTCGACCAGGTGGTCGATGCTTTCGGACAGGCCATCGAGTCGGTGCTGGGCGCATGAACCGCGACCGGCCGTGGGAGACGCCGGAGGAAGACTGGCGCGCCGCGGTAAACCGCGTCCGGGCGGGCCGGGCGCTGGAACCCGCCAGTTGGCCCGGCGGGGCGCGCTGCGCCTTGGCGCTCTCCTTCGATTGCGATCACGAGACGTTCGAGATGGGCGCGGGCAAGTCCGCCATCGGACGGCTCGCCTGGGGCGAGTTCGGGCGGCGGCGCGGCGTGCCGCGCGTGCTCGACGTGCTGGCCCGCCACGACGCGCGCGCGACCTTCTTCGTGCCCGCTGTGGCCGGCCTGATCGAGCCGGAGGCCCTGCAGCCGATCGTCGGGGCCGGTCACGAGATCGGCGTGCATGGCTGGATCCACGAGAATACGTCGCTGCTCGACCGGGAAACGGAGCGCACGCTGCTGCTGCGGTCGCGCGACACGCTGGAGCGACTGACGGGCCAGACCCCCGTCGGCCACCGCGCCGCCAATTGGGATCTGAGCGCCCATACGCTGGAGTTGGTCGCGGAGGCGGGCTTCGCCTATGATAGCAGCCTGATGGCCGACGATGCCTGCTACGAGCCGGTCTGCGACGGACGGCCCACCGGGCTGGTGGAGATCCCCGTGGACTGGGTGCGCGACGACGCGGTCTACCTTCTGTTCAACCGCGAGCCGCCGACGCGGCCCTGGACCGCGCCCGCGGACGTGCTCGACATCTTCCGGCGCGAATTCGACATGGCGTTCGACGAGGGCGGGGTCTGCCAACTGGTCTTTCATCCCTTCGTCATCGGCTACCGCTCCCGCATCTGGATCCTCGACGAGCTGATCCGCCACGCCAAGGCGCGCGGGCCGGTCTGGATCCCGACCCATGCGGAACTGGCAGAGTGGGTGCGGAAGGCGTGATGCCCATGTTGTTCGCATAGCGAACAATGATTTGTCTTGCGCACAATTCGAAAGCGCCTAAGCTCGACATGAACCGAGGCGCCTGGGCCCCGAGAGGCTTGGCGCAACAGGGGCGGGGGGATCTGGTTTGCGGCATTTCGTTTGTCTGATGGACGCGCTCAACAGGATCGTGACCGGCATCGTGGCGGCGCTGCTCGCGGTGGTGGCCACGGCGGTCATGGTCCAGGTGCTGGTGCGATTTGTGCTGACGGCGGCGGGCATTAACATCTCCGCCCCGTGGACCGAGGAACTGGCCCGCTACACGCTCATCTGGATGGTCTTCCTCGGCGCGGCGGTCGGCGTGCGCCACGCCCGGATGATCGCGCTGGAATTCGGCATCCGTAAACTGCCCCCGCGCGGGGGGATCCCGGTCAAATACGCCGTCACGTTGCTCTGCATCGCATTCTTCGGACTTTTGTTCGTGGTTGGTGTCGATTTTCTCGCCTTGGGCCGCACCGAGACCAGCCCGGTACTGGGGATCACCAAGGATTGGGTCTATCTCGCGATGCCGGTGGGGATGGTGCTCATGATCCTCAACTCGCTGGCGCTGATCGCCGAGACATTGGTCGAGGGCCGCGACCTGCGCTTCGCCTCCGATTTCGCGCCGGAGGACTGAGATGATCTTGCTCGTCGTTGTCCTTCTGGTCCTCTTCGTCCTCAGCGTCCCGATCGCCATGGCCCTGGGACTGGCCGCGATCCCGACGCTGATCGACAAGAACATCCCGATGATCGCCATCCCGCAGGTGATCTTCGAGTCGCTCGACAGTTTCGCGCTGATGGCGCTTCCGCTCTATGTGCTGGCCGGGCGGCTGATGCAGCATGGCGGCATCGCCGGACGGCTGGTCGACTTTGCCAAGGCGCTGGTGAGTTGGGTGCGTGGCGGCCTGGCCGCCGCCGTCGTGATGACATCGATGCTTTTTGCCACGATCTCCGGCTCCTCGGCGGCGACGGCCGCGGCCATCGGCTCGATGCTGATCCCGGAGATGGAGAAGCAGAAATACCCGCGCCCGTTCAGCGCCGCCACGACTGCGTCCTCGGGCGAACTGGGCGTCATCATCCCGCCCTCGGTGGCCATGGTGATCTACGGCGTCATCACCGGAATCTCGATTACCGATCTCTTCGTCGCGGGGTTCCTGCCGGGGCTGATGATCGGCGCCTCGCTGATGACCACCGCCATCCTGATCGCCTGGATCATGGGCTATGGCGAGCGGCAGCCGTTCCGGCTCGGCCCCTGGGCGGGCGAGGTGGGGCGCAGCCTCTGGCGGGCGTCGCTGTCGCTGTTCATGCCGGTCATCATCCTGGGCGGGATCTTCGGCGGCATCTTCACCGCGACCGAGGCGGCGGTGGTGGCGGTCGGCTACGCGCTGTTCCTGAGCCTCGTCGTCTACCGCGAACTGTCCCTGCGAGACCTGCCGCGCATCTTCGCCTCCGCCGCGGTCACCTCATCGGTCGTCATGATCATCGTGGCCTTCGCGGCGATGTTCGCCTTCGCGCTGCATCTCTTGCGCGCGCCGCAGCAGATCGGCCTGCTGCTGACGACGGTGACGGAGAACCCGATCTACTTCCTGCTGCTCGTCAATATCTTCCTGCTGATCGTCGGCATGTTCATGGAGACCTTCGCGGCCATCGTGATCCTCGGCCCGATCCTGTCGCCCATCGCCGTCAGCTACGGCATCGACCCGGTCCATTTCGGGCTCATCATGATCGTCAATCTGGCCGTGGGCATGGTGACCCCGCCGGTGGGCGTCAACCTGTTCATCGCGTGCGGGATAGCGCGCATCAGCATGGAGCAGCTGATGCGTCCGCTCTCGGTGTTCCTCGCGGTGCTGATCGCGAACCTTCTGATCATCACCTACGTGCCGAGCATCTCGCTCGCACTGCTCCGATAACCACAGGGAGAAACGGCAATGACCATTATGAGACATGTCTTCGGGGTGGCGGCGGTCGCCACGCTCGGCGCGGGTGCGGCGCAGGCGCAGACCTACGAGATGACGCTGGCCCACGTCCTGAGCGACCAAAGCCCGTATCAAGTGATCCTCGAGGAATTCAAGAGCCTCGTGGAGGAGCGCTCGGGCGGCGACATCGCGGTGGAGGTCCAGTGCTGCGGCCAGGCCGGCAACGAGGGCCGCGCCATCCAGTCCATGCGCACCGGCATCCTGACCGGCGGCATGGTGGGGGGCTCCACGCTGGAGACCGTCGTGCCCGCCTACCGGGTGCTGTCGCTGCCCTATCTCTTCGAGGACAAGAGCCAGGCCTATGAGATCCTCCAGTCCGAGATGGGCCGCGAGATGCTGGACCTCCTGGACGAGTACGGCATGCACGGGCTGGGCTTCGGCTCGATCTACGAGCGCTCCGTGGCGACCAAGGCGCCCGCCCGCGTCGAGAGCATCGATGACATGGAGGGTCTGAAGATCCGCGTCCTGCCGACCCCCGGCTTCGTCGAGGCCTACAAGGCCATGGGCACGCAGCCGACGCCGATGTCCTATGGCGAGCTCTTCATGGCGATCCAGAACAATGTCGTGGACGCGCTTGAAATCTCGCCCGACGCCATCGTCGCGGACGGCTTCTACGAGGCGGTGAACACCTACACGCTGACCAAGGCGCACCAGTCGACCACCGTCTTCGTGCTGTCGAAATCCTTCTGGGACGGCCTGCCCGACGACATGAAGGAACTGGTGCACACCGCCGCGCTGGAGGCGATCGACGTTGGCATCGCGGCCCATGACAAGCTGGCCGATGACGGGCTGGTCACGGCCGCCGAGGCCGGCGTGGAGATCCTCGAGCCCGATCTCGCGCCCTTCATGGAATCGGCCAAGCAGAGCTGGGACGTGATCCTCACCGATCAGCCCGAGGCGACCGAGTTCAAGGAGCGTTTCGAGGCGTTCATGGCCAACTGATCGCGGCCTTCGCCGATCATTGTGGCGGTCCTCCCGGGCCGCCCCTTGTCCGGGAGCCTAACAGCTGAGCCCACGACGTTCCGCGCCCAGCTTCTCGGAATTGAGACGCCCTCGCATGCATCTGCGAGGGCGTCGTTGTTTGTCTGGTGAGCGGCTCTGTTGCACAAATCGGCTGAACGCCGAAGTTCCCCTTTCCCCGGACGGACTTATCCCACAGCTTCCGTGACCGGGATGCCGAGCGCGG
>NZ_UETC01000025.1 GCF_900116765.1 Jannaschia seohaensis
TCCAGCACAGCCTCGCAGACACACACACCATCGCCGCATGAGACCAACCGAAAATGAAACAACAACCCAAACAATCACAACTCATGATCCTCACGTTTCGCATTCGGGGAGAGCGCTTTGCGCTGACGGTCCAGCACGTCAACGAGATCATCGATCCGATCCCCGAGACCCCGGTGCCGCGTGCCTCGGCCTGGGCGCCCTCCCTCGTGAATGTCAGGGGGAGCGTCGTTCCGATGTTCGATATCCGCCATCGGCTCGGCTTGGGGCGGGCAGAGCCGTCGGAGACCTCGCGCATCGTGGTGCTGGACGTCGAGATCCAGGGCGAGCCGACCCGGCTCGCAGTTCTGGTCGAAGCGGTGGAAGACGTGATCGAAGCAGAACTTGCGAGCTTTGAGACGATTCCCGATCTCGGCGCGCGCTGGCCCGAACGCTTTATCCAGGGTGTCGCGCATCATGGGTCGGACCTGGTCGTCCTGCTGAATTCCGACACGCTGTTCCATGTCGAGATCAACCGCAGCACAGCCGCTTAACGAGGAATCCAAGATGAGAATGACGATTAAGTTGAAGCTGGCAGCGGCATTCACACTGGTGCTCGGCCTGTTCGCGGCGACGGCATGGCTCGCCTTGGACACCCTGCGCAGCAACCAAGACACGCTGGAACGCTTGGCGAGCGTCTCGGCCCTGCGCGTGCAACTTGCGGAGGCGATCAAGGCCGAAGTGCTCGAAATTTCGCGCAACGAGAAAAATATCATTCTCGCACGGTCTCAGGACGAGATGGCCGCCTTCTCAGACCGCATTTCCGAAACGCTAGAGACGTTGGAAGCCGACAGTGCCGCGCTGCGCGATCTTTCTACGGCCGAAGGGCGCCAGATCCTGGACGACTTCTCCGCCGCGCTCAACGTGTATCTCGATCTCAATTATGAGATCAGAGAACTCGCGCAACTCAACTCGAACGTTCGCGCACAGACGCTTTCGGAGACGGAGTCGCGGGCGGCGGTCGATCTTGCGTTGGCCGGACTTCGGCAGATTTCGGCGGCGGCCGAACGGGGAACCGGCGATCAGATGGGGAAAATCGTCGCTGTCGCCACCAAGTTGGAGCGCGATCTTCTGTTGGCCGTCCGACTGGAGAAGGACACCATCCTGACGACCAGTGTGGAGGAGATGCGCGGCTATCGCGAACAACTTGAGGGATTTATCACGAACATCCGCTCTGACCTCGAAGAGCTCCGCTCGCTCATTGCCTCTGTGCCCTTCCTCGGACTGGATCGACAGGCCCAAATGCTCACGGAGGCAAGCGAGACGTTCATTGCCATCAGCCTGGAAATCCAGGAGATCAGCTTGGAGAACGGTAATGTTCGCGCCTTTGAGCTATCGGCAGATGCGGCGGGCCGGGCGTTGGACGACGCTCTCACCGAACTGGAACGGATGGTGTCCTACAACATCCAGTCGATGGAGGCCGACACACTCGCGGCGAACGCTGACTACAGGGCCGCCGCGACGACGCTGACCACCTTAGCCGTGCTTGCGATCGCGCTCGGCATCGGCTCGGCGACATGGATTTCGCTTGGGATCAGCCGTGGCCTGCGGGATGCGGTAAATGTGGCCAAAGGCGTGGCGATCGGCGATCTGACCGTCAGCAAGTCGGTCACGCGCCGCAGTGCAGACGAGGTTGGCGACGTCTTGCGCGCACTCGACGACATGAGCGCGACCCTCGCGGATACCGCCGAAAGCGCCGAACGCATCGCAAAGGGCGACCTGACGGTCGAGGTGACGCCGCGCTCTGACAAGGACACCCTTGGCGCGGCCCTTCAGACGATGATCCGCAAGCTGCGAGAGGTGGTCTCGAACGCGATGGCAAGCTCTGACGGTGTCGCCGAGGGAGCGCAGAATATGTCGGCGACGGCCGAGCAGCTAAGCCAGGGCGCCACCGAGCAGGCCTCGGCCGCACAGGAAGCCTCGTCCGCCGTAGAGGAAATGGCGGCAAACATCCGTCAAAGCGCGGACAATGCCGCCCAAACCGAAAAGATCGCGACGCAATCGGCCACTCGGGCAAAGGAAAGCGGCGAGGCTGTCGATCACGCGGTTCAGGCGATGAAGACCATCGCCGACAAGATCAACATCATCCAGGAGATCGCCCGCCAGACAGACCTGCTGGCCCTCAACGCCGCGGTGGAGGCCGCCCGGGCCGGGCAGCATGGCAAGGGCTTTGCCGTTGTCGCGTCGGAGGTCCGCAAACTTGCGGAACGCAGCCAGCATGCCGCCGCCGAGATAAGCGAATTGTCCGCCAAGACCGTGGATGTGTCGCAAAAGGCCGGCGAGATGCTTGCCAAGCTGGTGCCCGAGATCCAGGGCACGGCCGATTTGGTACAGGAAATCTCGGCCGCGACCCGCGAGCAGAACACCGGTGCCGATCAGATCAATCAGGCCATCCGAGAACTCGACCAGGTCATTCAGCAAAACGCCACCGCATCGGACGAAAGCGCAGCCACATCTCAGCGCCTCGCGACGCAATCGGATCAGTTGCGCGGCGTGATCAGCTTCTTCGACCTGGGGGATCACGGCGCAAAGCCAGTGGCCCGGCAAATGCCGAGTGTCGGCCGCCCCGTCGCGGCCCCTGCCAAACCGGTTGTCGCGCCCTTGCCCAAGGTCTCGCCGACGGATCGGCCCAACGGTGTGGAAATCGACCTGGGCGAAGAACTCGACGATGCGGAATTCGAGAAATATGCCTGATCGGCCCCGCACCGCTTCGCGAAATCGCGCGCTCCGCCATTTGGCGGAGGCGCCCCTCCCCCGAAGAGACCGTCGCGGCCCGAGCCGCGCCCGACCGAGGTATTGGACATGCCCGCATCCACCCCAGTGACAGCAGCTGAGCCGGCCTGGAACCCCCTGGAAATTCTGGACACCGACCTCGACGCGCCAGAGGAGGGTGTCGATGACACGACCCAGGCCTACCTCATCTTTCAACTGCATGGGCAGTGGCTGGCGGCCAGCGTTGCACAGGTCCGCGAGATCCTGGACGACCAGCCTTTGACCCCGCTCCCAAACGCACCCCATGACGTCGAAGGCATGATCGACGTCCGTTCGAAGGGGGTCGCGGTCGTCGACCTCGCCCATCATCTCGGCATCCGGAGCCAGGGTCGGTCCGAGCCCGAGCGCATCGTCGTGTTCGAATTCGAGCGCGGCGACAGGCCTCCTTTGGCCATCGGTGTCCGGACAGAAACGGTGCGCGACGTCCGCCAGATTGGAGAGGCCGAGATCGAGCCGACGCCTGAAGCTCTGGGACGCTGGGACCAGACCATGATCCAGGGCGTGACCCGCGTGGACGACCGGATCGTGGTGCTTGTGGACCCCTCCTCCCTGGTTCGCCGCCCCGACGCGGCCGACGATGCGTTCGATTTCGAATGAGCCGCTTGGATCCGACGGCCGTCCCGCCGCATCCCCTGGGCACCGGACCCGCACATCCAACGATCCAGGACACCCAGAGGCTGGCTGCCCTCGCCCTGAGACTCGGCGGATTGCATATCGATCCCGGCAAGCTCGATTTCTTCCGCCAAAGGCTGGGCAAGCGGCTGGCACAAAACGGAAAGACGTCCTTTCGCGCATATGCCGACCTGCTGGAGAGCGGTGCCGGCACCGCCGAGCGCAAGATCTTCATCGAGGCGTTGACCACCCATACGACCTCCTTCTTCCGAGAGCAGAAACACTTCGACTGGCTCGAGGCGACGGGCTGGTCCGAGCTGACCGCAGAAGGCGCGGGCCTTGCCTGGCCCCTGCGGATTTGGAGCGCGGCCTGCTCCAACGGGTCGGAACTCTACTCCACCCTGATTTCCCTAAAGGAGCACGACGCCCGTGCCACGCGCCATCTGCGGGTGGAGGGGATCGGGACGGACCTGTCGCAGGCGATCCTGCGCGCGGCCCGCCAAGGGGTCTATACAGCCAACGAGATCAAGGGGCTCAGCGAGGCGCGGCGCAAACAGTTCGTCCTGCGCGCCAAGGACGGCTCCGACCGGTATCGCATCGTGCCCGAGCTTCGAAACCTCTGCCGCTTCGACCCGATCAACCTGACCGAAATGGGCAATGACGGGCCCAGTCTCGCCGACCTGATCCTCCTCCGCAATGTCCTGATCTACTTCGATCCGCCGACCCAAAAGCGGGTCGTGGCCGCGCTTTGCGCCAGGCTGCGGCCGCATGGCGTGTTGATGACCGGCCATACGGAGACGGTCTCGCAGCTGCCCACCGGCATGGTCCAGGTGGCCTCGTCGATCTATCGCAAGGAGAGTTGAGCGATGGGCAAGATCCGCGTTCTCATCGTCGACGACAGTGCTGCCGTGCGCGAGGCCCTGAAATCGGTGATCGGCTCCGAACCGGACATGGAGGTGATGGGCGCCGCCGCGGACCCGGTACGCGCCGTGCAGATCATCCGGGACGAGGTGCCGGATGTGGTCACGCTCGATGTCGAGATGCCGAGGATGGACGGCGTGACGTTTCTGCGCCGCCTGATGGCGCAACACCCGATCCCGGTAGTGATGTGCTCGTCGCTGATGGAAGCAGGATCGCGGACATTGATGGAAGCGATGGAGGCGGGGGCGGTCGCCGCCGTCTGCAAACCGCGCCTGGACGTGAAAGGCTTCATGGAGGAGAGCCGGATCCAGATCTGCGACGCGATCCGAGGCGCTGCCCAGGCGCGCGTCCGCCGCGCGCCAAAGCCCCTGGTGCCAGAGCGGAAGAAATCGCCCGATGAGATGCTGGCCCCACCCTCGGGCCGGCCGATGGCCAAGACCACCGACCGCGTGGTCGCCATCGGGGCCTCGACCGGCGGGACCGAGGCGCTGCGCCAGCTGCTCCAGGCCCTGCCGCCAGATTGTCCGCCCATCGTTATCGTGCAGCACATGCCCGAGCGGTTCACCCGCGCCTTTGCGGATCGGCTGGACGAGATCTGCGCCGTCACCGTGGCGGAGGCCACTTCCGGGGCGCGATTGCTGCGCGGCCAGGCGTTGATCGCACCCGGGGGACGGCACACCCTGGTCCAGCGGCAGGGGGCTCAATACTGCGTCGAGGTGCGGGACGGGCCGCTTGTGTCGCGGCACCGACCCTCCGTGGACGTGCTGTTCCGATCCGTAGCGCGGGCGGCGGGGTCGAACGCGGTCGGCGTCATCCTGACGGGGATGGGCGATGACGGCTCCATCGGCCTGGGCGAGATGCGCGCGGCGGGGGCGCACACGATCGGCCAGGACGAAGCGACCTCGGTCGTCTACGGCATGCCCAAGATGGCCTTCGAGCGGGGCGCCGTCGCCCGGCAGTTGCCATTGGACAAGATCCCCGCGGCGCTGATGACGGCGGCCGATGGCTAGGCCGTCGCCGCCGGGCTTGACCGTCGGCCACGGGGCGGGTCAGACAGGCGCCGCCCGTCATTCGGGCGACTGCCCCGGAGGAGAAGGCGCCCATGAAACGCTCGCGCATCAACCAGATCATGGCCGAGGGGGCCGAGACCATTGCCCGCCACGGCTTTTCCCTGCCCCCGTTCGCGTGGTGGACTCCGGAGGAGTTCCAGGCCAGGGCGACCCAGGCGGCGCATGTGATCGACGCGCGCTGCGGGTGGGACGTGACAGATTACGGGGCCGGGAACTGGGACGAGATGGGCCTGTTCCTGTTCACGCTGCGCAACGGGCTGCTGTCGGATCTGACGGCGGGCCGGGGCATGTGCTATGCGGAAAAGCTATTGATTTCGCGTCAGGATCAGCTGAGCCCGATGCACACCCATGCGCTCAAGGCCGAGGACATCATCAATCGCGGCGGCGCGACGCTGGTGATCGAACTCTATGGCTCGGACGACGCGGGCGGCTTTGCCGAGGATCGCGGCGGCCGGGTCTGGCTGGACGGGATCGCCCATGACTATGGCCCCGGCGAAAAGCTGCGCCTGAAGCCGGGCGAGAGCGTGACGCTGCGTCCCGGCGATTGGCACGCTTTTTGGGGCGAGGGCGGCGAAGTGCTGATCGGCGAGGTCTCGACAGTCAACGATGACGAGACCGACAATATCTTCCGCGAGCCCATCGGCCGCTTCTCGACCATCGAGGAAGACGTCGCGCCGACCCATCTGCTGGTCAGCGACTACGCAGAGAAGCTGGCCCGCTAGAACAGCATCACGTCGCCGATATCGAGCGCGGGCCGGCCCTCGAACCGGGCAATAACGGCCAGGCCGCCGGGACCGTCCGGCCCGTCGAAATCGACCGACACGCTGCGCGTCGCTCCATCGTAATCGGCGAGGCCCGTGCGCAGCAGCGCGCGCACCTCCGACGCATCCAGCGCGCGCAGGTCGATCCCTCCGTCGCCCAAGCCGAAGAAGCGGTCGTCGAGCAGCAGCCGGTCGGTGGCATCGAAATCGAGGATCGTCACGGCGGGCGCTTCGGAGGTCCGCTCAAAGGCGAAGAAATCGGCCCCGCCGCCGCCGCTCATCGCATCCGCCCCGCCGCCCGAGACCAGGACATTTTCCGCGCCGTTGCCCACCATCTCGGTCGCGCCCGCATCGCCCAGGATCCAGGCCGCGCCGGCCTCCGCGCGCATCTCGACACGCTCCACCCCGGTCCCGGCGACCTGGAAGCGGGCTTCCACGGCGAGGATGGCGCGGTCGACCCCCTCCGTGTCGCGCACCCGGTCGCCGCGATCCTCGATCAGATAAGTGTCGTTGCCTGCATCCCCTTGCAGTATGTCCGCCCCGGATCCGCCGACCAGAGCGTCGTCGCCCGCGCCGCCCACAAGCCTGTCACGCCCGGCCCCGCCCGACAGCACATCGTCGCCCCCAGCGCCGAGAACCGTGTCGGCCCCCGGCCCTGCGAGCATGTATTCGGAGCGGTTCGTCAGCACCGTCCGGTCACCCGTCTCGCTGAGATCGAGGATGGGCGCGGACTGCGCCCCGGTCAGGAACGCCCGCGCGGGGTCCGCTGCGATGGCCGTCAACGCAGCGACGTAGGACGCCGCGCTGTGTTCTGCGCCGGACTCGTCGAAGGCGAGCCGGTCGGGGACGTCGATATCGCGGCGGTCGAAAACCAGGGTCGCCGCCTCGGGGTGGAGATTGTCGACCAGCACATTGGTGAAATGACCCCAAAGCTCAACCGGAATGCCCGGAAGCGGCGGGAGGCCCAGGGGCTGCTGATCCTCGAAATAGACCGGGTCCTCGGACTGGACGATGCCGCGATAGAAGGATGCAGGCCGCAGGGTAGCCGCACCGCCGGACAGGTCGACAAAGGCCGGATCGATCTCGTCGGTGCGATAGGGATCCAAGCCGGTCAGCAGACCGAAATGCAGGCCCGCGGAGCCCAGCGAGAGGACCGTGACCTCCGGCTCGACCCGCTGCGCGTCATAGGCGGCGAAGATGTCGGCGACGCTTCCGCCGAGGGAGTGGCCGACGAAGAGGACGCGCTCAATGCCGGAGTCCGGAGCGTTGGCAAAGGCGATTGCGTCGTCGATCCAGGGTCGGTGAAGCTCGTAATGGGCGGCCTGACCGGCGGCGGTCCAGGCCTGGCCAAGGGCCGCGGCGCTCTGCTGGTCATAGGGGTCCGTGCCACGGGCGGCGTAGATCAGGGTCGCCTTGCCCGCCAACATGCCGCGCAGGATCAGCGCCTCAGCCGACCCGGCCGCCCCCTCCCCCACGGAGACGAGCAGCCCGCCCGCGCGCAAATCCCCCTGCGCGATCCCGTCGCCGCCCTCTTCCGTGCCGTCGGCCCAAAGCCGGGGCAGGATCTCGACCCCCTCGGGCAGCGCGGCGGCATAGTCCGCCGACCAGCCGAAATCCTGCGCCGGTCCGTTGCCCTGGGGGCCGTAGACCAGCGCCGCGATCTCGGCGGCGATGGCGAGGGACACGATATCGTCTCGGAGCGTCGCGGTCATGAACAGGGATCCTTCAGGCGCAGGCGGCTGTGGGCGTCAGAATAGCAGGATGTCTCCGGGGTCCAGCCGCTGCCCCGCGCCGAGTTCTATCGTCAGGAGCGGCGCCGCCCCGCCCCGGCCATCGGGGTCGAGTTGCAGACGCCCGGTCGCCGAGTCGAAGATCGCGAGACCTGACCGGAGCGCGGCCTCGACCTGGCCCCCGGTCACGGGGCGCGGATCGAAGTCGGCATCGCCCAGACCGAAGAAGCGGTCGTCCAGCGCCAGCTTGTCGCCGTCGCCGTAATCCCTGACCACGACCCGCGCCGTCCCCGCGCGGAGGAAGGCGAAGACATCCGGCCCCTCCCCTCCCGTCAGCACGTCGTCGCCGCCATCGGCCACCAGCGTATCGGCGCCGGGGCCGCCGTTCAGGCTGTCATCGCCGGGGCCGCCCTCCAACCGGTCATCGCCCGCATGCGTCGTTACCAGATCGTCGCCGCTCAGCGCGCGCACCTGATCGCGCCCGTCGCCGGTGGCGATCACATCCGCGCCTTGGGTTCCTGCGACCGCGCCATCGCCGCGGATCGCCCGGTCAGGAATGTCGAAGTGGGCGAGGATCTCGGTCGGCGCGCCCTCCAACGTGCCCTCCAGGCGCCAGCCATCGTCCTCGCCGACCAGCGCGACCAGGGCAGGATCGACGCGCAGATCTCCGGTCAGATAGCGGCCATCGGTGATGGCCAGCCGGTCACCCTGCGCGGGATCGTAATCGGTGATCGTGGCGGTCCCGCCTCCGGTCAGCAGGAAGAGGTCGGCGCCCGCGCCTCCGGTCAACACGTTGGCGCCCGGCCCGCCGACCAGCACGTCGCGGCCCGCCCCACCGGACAAGGTATCGGGCCCGCCCGCCCCGTCGATCAGGTCGTTGCCGCCGCCGCCGTCGATCTCGTCGGCCTCCGGGCCGCCGCGCAGATCGTCGCCACGCGGGCTGGGCGCGTTGCTGTCGCGGTAGCGGATCAGCGTGCCGTCGCCCTCGGCCAGCACCTGCACGCCGCCGACCACGGCGCCGAAAAAGGTAAGCGTGGACGTACCGGACGGCCCGGTGATGTCCACGACAGTCTGGCCCACGAAGGCCGCCGTCAGCGCGTCGAGCGGCGCATCGCCGAAGAGCCCACCCAGGGACGGCGCCGCGCCCAACCCGGCCACATCGAGCGGCGCCAGCCCCTCGGTATCGAAGCGCCGTGCGATGTCGAAGCTTTGCGAGCCACGCGGCACATCGGTCAGCAAAAGCTCCGAGCCGTCGCGGAAAGCCAGGATCTCGTCCCCGTCGAACTGCGCCAGCGTGCCTTCCAACCGGGCGCCCGCCTCGGCGGCGACGAGGGTCTCGGGTGCCTCCGTCACCACGATGTCCGACGTGTCGGTCATACGCAGCACCGCCTCGCCGGGGCGCAACAGGTCGATCAGCACCGACTGGCGCGTGACCGCGCCCGCTTCGTCGACGACTTCGTAGAAGAACACGTCCGTCCCGCGGAAATCGACGGCGCGCGGCGGGGTGTAGACGAAGACCTCCAACTCCGCGTCCCAGGCGACAGAGCCTTGCAGGCCGGGCGCGTCCGAGAGGCGCACGGGGTTGCCGTCCTCGTCAAGGGTGAAGCCGAAGCTGTCCGCCGGGTCGATGACGATGGGCACGCCGTTTTCGCGGACATAATCGATCGGGCCTTCCAGGTCGCTGTCATTGGCGATGGCGTCGATCAGGATCGGCGCGCGGCTGGTGGCGGTGAAGGTGTCCTCCACCGTCTCGGGCGGGGCGTTGACGGCGAAGTCCAGAACCCGTGGCGTGCCCACCGAACCGTCGTCATCGGCGAGGCTATAGGACAGACGCGCGGCGCCGGGCGCCGCGCCGGTGACGACCAGGACAGGACCCTCCGCGCCCTCCACGACCGACCAGGAGATGGCAGAGGCGTCGCCGATCTCCTGGACATCCAGGCTCTCCGCGTCGATCTCGCCATCGACATCCACCGCGCCCTCCAGGAGCAGGATGCGCGCCTCGCCCTCCACATCGACACCGATCTCCGCATCGCCCGGCAGTCGCGGCGCGTCGTTGACGCCCGCCACCTCGATATCAAGCGAGACCTGGACGGCGGTTCCCGCCGACGAGAGCGTCACCCGCGCCGCATCGCTGCCCTCAAAATCCGCCTCGGGGATGTAAACCCACCTGTATTCGCCCGGTCTCTCGGTGGCGGCGAAGGTGAGCAACCCGCCCTCCTCCGTCTCGATCGGGTCCAGGGCGAGAAGGCTGGCGATCTCGCCCGGGTCGGGATCGACCGCGAAGAGCGTGCCGTCGCCGCCCTCGTCTTCGGTCGCCGCGATGGCGGTCAGAACGGGCCCGTCCGGGGTCGCGCGCAGCTCCGGGTCGTCGGGGACCGGCAGGACCTGGATCGCGACGGTGGCCTGGGCCTTTTGCCCGGTCTCGTCGGTGGCGATGACGGTGACGCCGAGAGGCGTGGCGTTGGCGTCGGGCGCCGGCGCGAAGACGAAGCCCGTCTCCGTTGCCACCGCTCTCCCTGCCTCCGGGTCGATCCCGTCCGGGCCGAGGATCTCGCCGATGGAGAAGCTCAGCTCACCGAAGCCGCCCGTCCGCGTGGCGCTCAGGTCGACCGCAACGCTGCCATCCTCGTCGACGGTGACGGGCTCGCCCAGCCCGATCGCCAGGTCTTGCGCCATGGTGATCACCGCGCGCGCCGGGTCCGAGCGCAGGCCCGGAATGCTGCCCGCCAGCGTATAGTCGAGCCGCACCTCCTGCCCGCCGCGGCCGTCCCGACCCACAGGGTTGACCGCCAGTTCCTCGACCTTGCCCGCCGTCAGCACCAGGTCCGCGCCATCGACGAAGATGCCCGGCCCCGAGCCGTCGGTCCCATCCGAGAGATCGACCACCATCTCGAAGGTGGCCGGGTCCAGCGAGCCCCCCTCCGGCGCGACGTCATTGGCAAAGAGGCGCGTCAGCGGGATGCGGATACCTTCGAACACCTCTGCCGCGGGCAGGACGATGGCGTCGTCGGACACAAGCGGCGGCGGCGTGACCTCGGTCACTTCGACCCACGCCGTATCGGTCAGGGTGATGCCGTCGGTGGCGACATAGCCGAAGCGGACGATCTCGTCCTTCTTGCCCTCGGGCGCGACGACGGTGAAGGTGCCGGTGCCGAGCCCATCGTTCGGGTCCGTCTCCTGGATGATCTCGCCATTGGCGAGGTCGCCATCTTGCAGGCGCGCTGCGTCCTCGGCGCTGTCGAAGCGCACCTCCCAGACCTTGAGCCTGTCGCCGTCCTCGTCGATGTCGTTCGCCAGCACGTCTATAGTCGCGGGCCGGTCACGGATGACGAAGATTTCGTCGTCGACCGCCTCCGGCTCGGTGGCGGCATAGGTGATTTCCAGGCCGAGATAGTCGCCGGGCCCGGACCAATGGTTCGCATTAATGGCGCGATAGCTGCCGGCCTCGGTCTCGACGAGGGCGCCGACATCGCCCGTGCTTTGCGGATCGCCCAGGTCAGGCAGATCGACGAGGCGCAGCTCGAACTTGGAGGCGTCGTAGCGGCCCATCATCTCGAAGCTGAACTGGAGCCCCTGCCCCGGCGGACTGGTCCGGTCCAGCGGGTCGAGGATCTCGTCCTTGGTGCGAAAGCCGATATCGGCCGTGGCGGGCACCGTCCGCCCGGCATCGCCGGACGGGTCGGACAGGCTGTCGCCGATATAGTCCGCCTCGAACAGCCCGATGGTCGCCGTCACGGTCGTGGTCGAGGCGTCCGTGCCGAAGTCGTTGCCGCTGGCCGAGAGATCGAAAGTCAGGGCGTGGCTGGCTCGGAGCGCGGCCGTGCCGGGGAATCCGCCGATCACGATGGAGGGCGTCGGGGACAGGAACTTGGTCCCGCTCGCCTTGTCCAGGCCCAGATCGCCGAACACGCCAATGGCATCCCGCCCCTCGAACTGCGTCATGTCGACGAAGGCCAGATCGAACTGCGTGGTAATGTCGTAGACATATTCTCCGGGCAGGCCGCTGGAGGGGACGATCCTGTCGGTCTCGAAAAACGACGTTCTCAGACCTTGCAGGTTGAGCGGCACGAAGACCGTGTCGTCATTGCCGAAGCCCACGATGGTGTCGTCTTGCAGCGCCGTCGCGGTCGAGGCCGCCGGGCCGATGGCGGGCGAGGGCTCCATGCCGATGCCAAGGGTGCTGTTGGAGACGCCCATCGGGCCGGTGATCATGTCGATGCCGTTCGGGTCGAGCACGTGCAGAACGTCGCGTGCGCGCAGATAGGCCTCGGGCAATTCGGACGCGGCGCCGATGGCGTTGCTCGTATAGAGGTTTTCGCCCGCCCCTCCCAACAGCACGTCGAAGGCCGCCGCCTCGTCTGGCCGGGCGGTGAAGGGCAGCGGGTCGCCATCGTCATCGACGCGCGCCACGCGCAGGGAGGGCGCGATGATTTCGTCGTCGAGCCCGCCCGCGAAGAGCGAATCGTCGCCGTCCCCGCCCTCCAGCCAGTCGGCGCCGTCGCCGCCGAATAGCCGCAGGTCGAAGATCGAGCCCCGCCCATCCAGGACATCGTTGCCCTCGAAGCCCCGATAGGTGGGACCGATCGGGATCCCTTCGGTGGTGGTGATGAGCGAGTCCGGTTCCAGCTCCGCGATGCGGAACAGGTCGTTGCCGCCCGTCGCCGTCGCCAGCTCGACATTGGCCTGGGCGACGGTCATCACCGGCCCGGTCCGCGAGGTGAACCATTCCTCATACGGGGTCCGGCGCGTGCCCGTGTCGCTTTCCGTGACCGGCGACAGCGACACCTCCAGCCTGTCCACCAATGCGCCCTCCGCGATCTCCTGCACGGTGACGGTCGGGGTGCCGATGACGGTGCCCTCGGCATCCACCAGATCGGGGCGGATCAGAAAGTTGAGCGAGACCTCGCGCGAGAGTTCCCCCTCCAGGTCGAACACCTGATAGCTGAGCCGGTCGCGCCCGAAGAAAGGCAGATCCTCGGTCGGATCGAACAGCCCGCCGACATCGCGGTCGCGGTTCACCGGCAGCGCGTCCCCGGTGCCCAGTTCCTCCCCGCCCTGGGGCGGCTCATATTCGAACCGGCGCAGGGGCAAGGTCTGCTCGCGGGCGATATAGACGAGTTCATAATCGACCGCCCCCGTCTCCGGGTCTTTCTCGAAGGCCGCCACGCGGATCAGGTTGCCCTGATCCGTGACCAGTTCGTCGCCGGGCGTGACGACCAAGGTGCCATTGGCGAAAGCCTCGCGCTTGTCGTCCTCGGTCACGGTCTCGACCACCTGAAACAGGTCGGCGATGCTCTCGGGCAGCGCGATCTGGCGGAAGGCGATGCCGTTCTCGGGATCGGCCTCGGTGTCGACGTCGAAATCGTTCAGAAAGGGGTCGAAGGCCACGCCGTCTTGGCTCCAGGCGGTCTCGACGCTCTCGCCGCGCGCGGTGGGCGGGATGTTGTTGTTGAAGATCTCGACGAAACGGACGGTCTCGCCCGCCGCGTTGACGTAGTCCCCGATGGCCGAGGTCAGCTTGGGGAACGACCCTTCCAGCCGGAACGTCGTGGTGGTGTCGCCGGAAGTGAAGGTGACCACTTCGAAGCCGTCCCGCGACGTGCTGGTGAGGGTGTAGTCCTCGGCTTTCTGCACGTCGATCTCGATGCGGACGCTGTCGACGCGGTTGGTCAGGTTGCGGATCGTGTCGCCGTCGAACTCCTCCGGCGTGCCGAAATAGACGTCGCCCGAGGCGCCCTCCAGGTCGAAACGGTCGCCATCGTCGGAGCGGCCGCCATCGAGCAGATCGGCCCCCAAGCCCCCCCGCAGAATGTCGGAGCCGGAGCCGCCGATCAGGGTATCGGCCCCATCGCTGCCCTCCATGCGGAAGCCGGCGCCCTGGTTGCTCAAGGCCTGCAACATCCCCGCCTCAGCCCGCGCCAGGGTCAGGTCATAGACGGTGGAAGTCGCGAAGCCGTTCTGCCCGGCCTTGGCGCCGTCATGGGGGTTCTGCTGCCGCGCGACCTGCGAGACGTCGAACAGGAAAGGCCGCGCCCCGCCATAGAGCGCGTTCATATCGAAGGCCGCGCCGCTCACCTCAAGGCGCAGCGCGCCCGCGCCCGACATCTCCAGCCCGTCGAAGCCCGCGAGGCTGGCCGCATCGGTGCGCAGGACGCCCGCGCCCGCGCCGTCCGGCGCGATACGGAGCGTCTCGAACTGGGAGAAGCGGCCGGCAAAGGCGGTGAGGTCGAAATCGCTCGCCTCCACCGCGTCCCGCCCGGAGCCCGCATCGAAGCTGACGCCATCCTCATGGGTCGTGCCCCGGGCGAAAGCGTCACCCAGCACCACTTCGTCGATGCCCGCGCCGCCGCGCAACTCCGCCGTGGCGTCCACGAGGCGATGGCGCGCGCCCGTCTCGCTGAGCGTGACGACCGTATCGAGCCCCTCCCCGCCGAAGATCAGGTTCGTGCCGCCGGTCGAGACGAAGGTATCGGCCCCCGCGCCCCCCTCCATCGTGTCGTCGCCCATCCCGCCCTGGAGCGTGTCGGCCCCGTCGCCGCCGATCAGGCTGTCATCTTCCGCGCCCCCGAGGATCTGGTCGGCGCCGTCACCCCCGGCCAGGGTGTCGTCCCCTGCGCCCCCGAAGAGCAGGTCGGCCTCGGCGCCGCCGTCGATCTCGTCGTCATCCTCGCCGCCGAAAAGCTGGTCTTCGCCCGCGCCGCCGACGATCTGGTCGTCGCCCGCGCGCCCGCGCACGGTGTCGTCGCCCGCGCCCGCCAGGATCAGGTCCCGCCCCTCGGTCCCTTCGACGCTGTCGCCGCCGCCACCCGCCGCGGCAAAGCCGGACCAGCCGTCATCCTCGCTGCCGTCGGCCACGAGCGCGATGGTCTCGGCGGTGTCGGTGCCCACAAGGATCGCGTTGTCGGTGATGCCGAAGAACTCCAGCGCCCCACCCTCCCCGGCGATCAGCGCTTCGGTTGCGTCCCCGCCGACGCCCGCGGCGGAGGCCGGGCGGTCCACCAGCACATCGGTCAGCGCGCGCGCCAAGTCCTGATAGGTCTGCTCCAGCCGCTCGAACGGCTCCTGAAGGGCGGCGATGAGATCGTCGATGATCTCGTTCATCTCGTCCAGGATGGGATCGACCACGGCGTCGATCGCGTCCTCGACGGCGCCGCGCACCCGCTGCTCCAGCGTGTCGAGCCCCAAGGCCTTCTCGACCTTTTCGAACGCCTCGTTGATCAGCCGCGTGATCGGCCCGAAGAAGTCGATCACCGGCTGGATTACCTTGCCCACCGCGTCCAGCACGCCCAGCGCGCCGTTGATCGGCTTCATCACCGCGCCCACGTCCGGGATGTCGAGCGAGGTGAGCGTGTCGAGTACCGTATCGACGGCATCGAGCCCGGTCCGGAAGGCGTCGAGCAGAAAGCCCGCCGCATCCGCCGCCCCGTTGGTCGCGCTGTCGATGGCGTCCTCGACCGCATCCAGGAAGGCGATGGCATCCTCGGCCAGGGCGCGACGATCCTCGACCCGGGCGGCGAAGGCGTCGAGTCCCGGGCGCAGGTCGATCACCGTGCCCTCGCCCGGCGGCGCGGTCAGCGTCTCCAGCGCGGGCACGACCCGTGCTTCGACCGCGCCCCAGACCTCAATCTCCTCCTCCAAGGCGGTGCGCAATTCGCCCCGGATGGTGATGACATAGCCCGCCAGCTTCAGCGCCTTGTCGAGCCGCCCGAAGAACTTGATCTGAGAGTTCAGCGTCTCCTCGATGGTCGTTAGCGTCTCTTCGATGGTCTCGACGGCGGTCAGCGCGCTATCCTTGCTGAGATCGATGGAGTTGATGATCTTGCGCAGGGTCGGATGCGGGATGGCCTTGAGCGTCTTCAGGATCGTCTCGGCGTCTGCGTCCTTGGCGATGAGTTCGCTCAGCGGCTCGCGGATCTCCTGGATGCCGTCCCGCTTCTCGGTGAGCTTGTCGACCTTCTTCTTGAGCTTGGACTTGCCCAGCGGCGTCGCGGCGGCGTTCTCGTCGACGACCGGTTTGATCGCGCGGATCCAGAGGGGGCGTTCTTCTTCCAGTTTGAGGCGGTCATAGAGCTCCGAAAATGTGCCGAGCGTCGCGCTCGTCTCCTCTCCCAGCTTTGCCGTCCCGATCGTCGTGGAAATCCCGTCCATGGTCGCGCCCCTCAAATGCGATGCGGGGCCGGCGGGCCGGTCCCATCACCACCCTGACCCTACGTCAATCCCTGAACGCTACGCGCGACACGGCCTGCCAAGCAAATGTTTCCGGCCGCGGCGCTCTGGGTCCGGAGGTGCGCAACCTTCCGCGCATTGGTCGGAAGCGGCCTAGTTGTGCCACGGTTCGGCCCCGATCCCGCGTATCTGAAAGGTGAAACTGACCGCGACCGACAAAGAGGCCGCCATGACCATCGCCACCGATCTCGAGCGCAGGATGCTCGACCTCGTCAATGCCGCGCGCGCCGCCGAAGGGCTGGGCGCGCTGGCTCTGGAGTTGAACCTGAATGCCGCCGCCGACGACCACAGTGCCTGGATGCTGGCGGAGAACGACTTCAGCCATACCGGCGCGGGCGGCAGCAGTCCGAGCGAGCGGATCGCGGAGGCGGGCTTCGACCTCAGCGGCCGCTGGGGCACCGCCGAAAACATCGCGATTCAATCGGTTCGGGGCGCGCCCGGGCTCGTGGACGATGTGGCGAACCTCCATACGTCGCTCATGAACTCGCCGGGGCACCGGGCCAACATCCTCAACCCGTCCTACGACTGGATCGGGATCGGAATCGATACCGCCGACTTTACCTATACGGGCGGCTGGACCTTCACCTCGGTCGTGGTGACGCAGAAATTCGCCTATACAGGTGGAACGGTGGATCCGGACCCGGGACCCGATGCGTCGCCGAGCCAGCCAGCCGAGGAGACGCCGCCCGCCGATCCCGCGCCCGGCAGCCCGACGCAAGACACAGAAACCGAAGCGCCGTCGGACGATCCGGTCGCGGAGACCCCGATGCAAGATCCCGCGCCCAAAGCCCCCACAAACGATCCCGCCTCCGACCCGCCCGAGGACGAGACGCCCGCGACCGGCCCGACGGAAGGCGACGACCTGCTGCACGGCACGGCGGAGGCCGACACCATCGACGCCCTCGGCGGCGACGACAGCGTCGAAGGGGACGAGGGGGACGACCGGCTTCTGGGCCGCGGCGGGGCCGACACTCTGGACGGGCGTGCGGGCGCGGACACGCTCGATGGCGGCTGGGGCGCGGATCTGCTGCGAGGCGGTGACGGAAACGACCGCCTTTCGGGCAGCCGAGGTCACGACAGGCTGGAAGGCGGCACCGGCGCGGATCTGCTTGGCGGCGGCCGGGGCAACGACACGCTGGAGGGCGGCGCGGGCAATGACACGCTTGCGGGCGGCGACGGTGACGATGTCCTTACCGGCGGGGATGGCGCAGACGTCTTCGTCTTCGTCGACTCGAACGGCACCCCCGATGGCGACCGGATCACGGATTTCGAAAGCCGCCAGGACAGCATCTGGCTTTCGGCCGACCTCCTGGGCGTCGACGGGGGGCGGCTGCGCCTGTCGTACACGGAGCTCGGTACGGTCGCGCGGAAGGCGGACACGCGCCTGCTCTATGATCGCGAGACGGGCGAGGTGCGGATCGACGCGGATGGCGCGGGCGGGGCGGAGGCGCAGTTGCTCGTCACCTTCGACGGCGGGGACGCGCCGCATTCGAGCGATGTCCTGCTGATATGAGTCCCCGCTCCCCCTATCCCCGGCCTGCCCTCTGTGAAACACTTCCGGCGGCGCGCAACCTGCGCGACGCCCCGGCATGATCCAGCCCGGAAGACCGACCGAGGGAGGGTCTCCATGAACAGAGCATCCGATGCGGCGCCCGCCACCGGGGCGCCCCACCTGCCGGACTGGCGGGCGCTGCTCGACGCCTCACCAATCGCATCGCTGATCTTCACGCCCGATCTCGTGCTGCTGCATTGCAACGCGGCGCATTCGCGTGCCTCGGGCGTTTCGTGCGACGCGCTCCGCGGTCGCGCCATGTTCGACGTCTTTCCGAAGAATCCGGACGCCGAAGGTCCCGACACCGAAGAGACGATCCGCGCCTCGGTGCGCCGCGCGATCGAGACCTCCGCGCCCGACGAGCCGCCCATCCAGAAGCACGACCTGCCCCGCGCGGACGGAAGTTTCGAGCCGCGCTATTGGCGGATCATCCATACGCCGGTGATCGCGGATGGCCAGGTCGCGGCGATCCGACAGGATAGCTGGGACGTGACGGCCGCCATCCTGGACGCCGAGCGTCAGCAGACCTTGCAGCGCGTCGCGGGGACGCTGGCCGGCATCGCCTTCTGGGAACTCGACCCGGCTGCCGACCGGATCCTGCATTCGCCCGAGTTCGATCTCCTGTTCGGGTTTGCGCCCGCGGAAGGCTCCGATGCGACCCGCCCCTTCTCGACCTATGCGGAGCGCATCCACACCGAAGATCGCGAGATTATCGAAACCGCCATCGCCGCGCTGCTGGCGGAAGGACCTGGCGCGGTGCGGCAGTTGGAATACCGCGTCATTCGGTCCGACGGCGCCATCCGACATGCGCTTCTGCGCGGCGAGACCGTCCGCGCAAGGGGCGGCCGCCTCGTGCTGACGGGCATCACGCTCGACATTACCGATCTGGTCGCGAAGGAAGCGCGGCTCGCAACCCTGCTCGAAGAGAAGGAAGCCTTGCTGGGCGAGGTGAACCATCGGGTCAAGAACTCGCTCCAACTGGTCAGTGCCATCCTGTCGATGGAGGCGCGGCATGCGGCGCCATCGGAGGCCGCGCGCCTGCGCTCGGCGGCGGGCCGGGTCCAGTCGGTCGCCGCCGTCCACGCCTCGCTCTACCAGGGCCAGACCGTCGGCCGGATCGAGATCGCGGCCCATCTGGAGACATTCTGCCAGCGGCTTGCCGCGAGCCTGGGCGCGGCCGATCGAGGGATCTCGCTGGTGGTGGAGGCCGCGCCGGCGCAGCTCTCGGCCAGCAAGGCAATCCCTCTGTCCTTGATCGTAAACGAGTTGGTCACCAATGCGTTCAAACATGCTGCCTTTGAGCCCGAGGCACGCGCCCCCGTGGTCGCTGTCCGCCTGTCGCCCGGCGCGCAGGGCGGCTGGGTGCTCACGGTGTCAGATTCCGGCACCTCTTCGGGAACCGACCGGCCGCCTCAAGCGTCTGTCTCTGACGCCAGCGCGGACCCGCAGGATGGGACGGCCGGGGGATTGGGTAGCAAGTTGATCGACGCGCTCGTGCGGCAGATCGGCGGGACGATCGAGCAAGGACGGGACGACGGATGGACGACACGGATCAGTTTCGAGGATCTGGAGGCGGAGGCCGGGCCCTCCGCGTCCTGATCGTCGAAGATGACGCGCTTATCGCGATGGACGCGGAACTGATGCTCCTCGATGCGGGGCAGCACGTCGTCGGCATCGCCGCCGAAGAGGACGAGGCGGTCCGGATGGCGCTCATCCATCGGCCGGACGTCATTCTGCTCGATCTGCGGCTCGCCAAGGGCGGCTGTGGCCGCCGCGTGGCCGAGCGGCTGGCCGGCGAGGTCGATGTGTCGATCATCTTCGCCTCTGGAAATCTGACCCCGGTCATGCGGGAGCGCCTTGCCGCCCTCTCCCCCGCCGGGATGTTGGGCAAGCCCTACGGTCCCGATCAGCTGATCGGAGCGATCCACGAATTGGCCTGACCGCGCCGCGCTGGGCACCCGTCCGGAGGTCGTCCGCGCCTTATGGCGGGACATCCTGGTGGGCTGGAAGGGGCGGTCGATCCAACTGGGAAGCCGGCCCGCGCTCCGCCATTTCCGCAAATTCGATCCGAGCGGCTTGGGTTGCTGAGCGTTGTCCATTCTGATTTACGCCCGAGGCGTCAGACCTTGGCGCGCGCGTTCTGCGGGTCGCGCCGAGTCAGGGCCACGAACGCCGGGACCGTCCGACCTTCCTGCTGGGTCGGGCCTCCGAGACTAGCTGAGACCAAAGCAAGGCGCATGCACCCGCCTTAGAGACCGGAGGCGGCCAGGTTTCGGCTGCCCCCATTCGCGCCACCGGGATCTTCCTCGCGCGTTTCGTCATCGGGGGACGCCTCCGGTCCACTCACCGAATGCACGATGCAGGGCTCGTCTTCAAACCGGAGCCACCGATCCATGACACTAAAGAAACCACGCTCAAGCCTCGCCGGCTGGATGCTGGTCGCAACGCCCTCCGTCCAGGACAAGGCCTTTCGAAGAGCCGTTGTCCTCGTCTGCGCCCATTCGTCCAGCGGGGCTTTGGGCCTCATGGTGAACCGTCCCGCCCCGAACATGACGCTCCGCCGCCTGTTCAAGGAGAAGGGCGTGGCGGCGCCGACCGTGCCGCTCGGCGTCCCGATCTTCGCTGGCGGGCCGGCGGATATCGACAACGTCATCGTCATGCACAAGCCGGTCGAGGCGGACAACGACGCGACGATCCCGATCACCGATCAGATCGAGATCACGCCGACCTTGGACATGGTCGGCGATCTGGCCTGCGGCCACCCGACCGGCAGCTACGCCGTCACGCTCGGCCATTGCGCATGGAGCGCCGGCGGCATCGAGCGGGAATTGGCGGACGGCACGTGGCTCCTCGCGCCGGCCCGGCCGGAGATCATGTTCAACGCGCCCATCGAAGAGCGGTGGGAGGCGGCGATGCGGTTCATGCGCGTCCCGCCCGAGCGGTTCTCCCCGGTCGCCGGTCACGCCTGAGCCCGGGGCGGCCTCTGACCCGCCCGTCCGGTCTGCCGAATTTATCGGGGCATCTCCCCTCCCGGCGGTTGCAAACCGGCCTGTCAGGGCGCAGGTGGGCGCCCGTTTACCGGGCGGACCACGGTCCGCCGACGGAAGGAGAGACCATATGTGCGGCTTTGTGGTTCTGTGGCGCGTGGGCGACGAGACGCTGGCATCGCGCATGATCGAGAAGATCGCCCATCGGGGACCGGATGCGACGCAGGTTCTGCACCCCGGTGGCGCGCCGATCGTCATGGCGCATTGCCGCCTGTCGATCATCGGCCCCGAGGACGGTGCCCAGCCGATCTATGACGGCGGCGACACGCTGGTGGTGAATGGCGAGATCTACAACCATGCCGATCTGCGCGCGATCCTGGGTGAGAGCGCCTTCGAGACCGCGTCCGATAGCGAGACCGTGCTGCATCTCTACCGCGAGGGTCGCGCGCGCTGGGTGTCCCGGCTGGACGGGATGTTCGCCTTCGTGCTGGCGACCAAGGACCGGATCATCGCCGCCCGCGATCCGCTGGGGATCAAGCCGCTCTATATGGCGCGGATCCGTCGGGCGGACGGCTCGGAGGGGGTGGCCTTTGCCTCGGAGCTAAAGGCGTTCGACGGGGTGGGCCTGTCGGAGGTGGAAGTCGAGGCCATCGCGCCCGGCGCTCTCTTCGACAGCGTCGACGGGGTGCGACCCTGGTATCGGACGCCCGCCGGCACCGCCGAGCTGGAGCCGGGGCTGAGCGAACGCGCGATCTGGTCCGAGCTGCGCCTCGTCTTGGAGGAGGCGGTGGCCAAGTGGATGGTGGCCGATGTGGAGGTCGGGTCGTTCCTCTCTGGCGGGCTGGACAGCTCGATCATCGCGGCGCTAGCGGCGAAGGTGCGCGCGCGGCGCGGGTTGCCGCCGCTCAAGACCTTCGCGGTCGGCACCGAAGGTTCGCCCGATCTGGCCGCCGCGCGCAAGGTCGCCGCGCATATCGGCTCCGATCACCATGAGCATGTCTTCACGCCCGAGGACATCGCCGCCGCCCTGCCCCATGTGATCTATCACCTGGAATCGGCGGATGTGGATCTCGTCCGCTCTGCGGTGCCCACCCATTTCGCGGCCCGGCTCGCCCGCGCCCAGGTCAAGGCGGTGCTGACCGGCGAAGGGGCCGACGAGCTGTTCGCGGGCTACACTTATCACCACGATTATGTGGACGATCCGCGCGGGCTGGCCGACGAGCTGACGCGCTCGCTGGGAACGATGCACAACATCAACCTCCAGCGCGTCGACCGCGTCACCATGGCCGAGAGCCTGGAGGCCCGGACGCCCTTCCTCGACCGCGACCTGATCGACTTCGCCCAGTCGATCCCCGCCGCGCTGAAGCTGCGGCGGACGGACCCGGACGCGGCGGAGAGCACCGGCGCCACCACCGAGAAGTGGATCCTGCGGAAGGCCTGCGCCGACCTGTTGCCGCACGACCTGGTCTGGCGCAAAAAGGCGCAGTTCGACGAAGGCTCCGGCATGGTCGACGCGCTTCAGGACGCGCTGCGGCTGGCGGGGGCAGAGACCCCCGTGACGCGCGCGACCGAAAGGGCCTATTACGAGGCACAGCTGCGCTCAGCCTTCGAGACCCCCGACCGCATCCTCGCCAATGCCGGCGCCTGGACGGCGGACAGGGTCGCGACCGGCTGACGCGACATAACCTGACGAACGAGGGAGGGCGCCGATGGCCACCCGCTTCCGAACGGTCGGCGCCGCACAGATGGCCTCGGCGACCGGCGACATCGCGGCCAATCTCGCAGTGCATCGCGACTTCATCGCGCAGGCGGCCGCGGTGGGGGTGGACGTGCTGGTCTTCCCGGAGCTATCGCTGGTCGGCCATTACGGCGCGGAAGCTCTGTTGGACGTCGCGATGAGCCGCAGCGATCCCCGTCTGCTGGAGTTGAGCCGGGCGGCGGGCGACATGCGGATCGTGGTCGGCTTCGTCGAGGAATCCGCTGGCGCGCAGTTCTACAACGCCGCCGCGGTGCTCCAAAACGGCCGGCTGCTCTACATCCACCGTAAGATCAACCTGCCCTCCTACGGGCGGCTGATCGAGACGAAGTATTACGCGCATGGGCGCTTCGTCGACACGCATGCCATGGACGAGGACTGGGTCATGGGTCTGCTGATCTGCGCGGACCTCTACAACCCCGCGCTCGTCCACCTGGCCTTTCTCCATGGCGCGACCTTTCTCGCCGCGCCGATCTCCAGCGGGCGCGAGGCGGTGGGCGACGAGTTCGACAACCCCTGGTCCTGGGCGACGACGATCCAGTTCTACGCGATGATGTATGGTGCCCCGCTGGTGATGGTGAACCGCGTCGGGACCGAGGGCGACCTGAGCTTCTGGGGCGGCTCGCGCATTCTGGACGCGCATGGCCGGGTGCTGGCACAGGGCGGCGCGAGCGAGGAGCTGATCACCGCCCAGCTCGACTATGCCGATACGCGCCGCGCGCGCGCCATGCTGCCCACGGTCCGTGACAGCAACCTCGCGCTGGTCCAACGCGAGACGAACCGCCTCATCGAACGCCTCGGCGTCCCGGACGTGGTGCGGGACGAGTAACGACGGGCGCGGTGAATGGAGGCGAGGGCCAAGTCCGTCTCGGGACGACGCCCGGCGCTCTGCCCCGGCTTTAGCGCACGCCGGTCTCGTCGCCCCGTCCGGGAGGATCGTCATAGACCGACCAGCCGGAGCCGGCCTCGTTCTCGGGCAGTTCGCTCCGGCGCATGTTGCGCGCCATGTAGGTCTTGGCGATGAAATTGGCGGTGATCGGCGCGGTCAGGAACAGGAACAGCGTGATCAGCAATTCATGCACCGACAGCGTTCCGGTCTTGGCCGCGAAAAAGATCATCGACGCGATCAGCACGCCGCCGACTCCGAGTGTGGTGGCCTTGGTCGGCGCATGCAGGCGTTGGAGCGATCCTTTCAGCTTGATCAGACCATAGGAGCCGACGAAGCCGAAGATGCCGCTGACGACCAGGGCAAGCGCGATCAGAAGCTCTGCGAGGAAACTCATTGCGCCCTCCTTATTCGATGATGTCGCCGCGCAGGACGAAGCGGCAATAGGCGACCGTGGAGACGAACCCCACCATCGCGATCAGCATCGCCGCCTCGAAATAGATCGCGGTGCCGCGCCAGATCCCATAAAGCACGAGCAGCGCGATCATGTTGATCACCATCGTGTCGAGGGCGAGGATCCGGTCCGCCGCATCCGGGCCGACAGCAATCCGCCACAGATCCAGCAAAAGCGCGACCCCGTAGCAGCCAGCCGCGAACAAAAGAGCGATTTCGATCATGGGAATATCTCCAGCAGGCGGCTCTCGTAACGGGACTTGATCTCGTCACGGACGGCGTCGGGGTCGTCGGTGTGCAGGCAATGCACGAGGATCGCACTGGCATCGGCCGCGAGTGTCGCGGACACGGTGCCGGGCGTCATGGTGATGGTGCCCGCCAGCACCGTGATCGCCTCGGCCGAGGTCAGCTTGAGCGGCACCTTGATCCAGTGGGACCGGATCTCGGGCTCCTTGCGGAAAAGGATGATCATGGCGACCTGGACGTTCGCGACGACGATATCCCAGAGCACGATCGCGATGTATTCCGCGATCTTGAACGGCCGCGCGAGTCTCGGACGGTTGGGCCAGTAAGGCGCGGTAAGCATCGGGATGACGAGCCCGAACGCGGCCCCGAGGATCAGGTTGCCGAGCGTGAACTTGTTCACCAGCCCGATCCAGACGAGGAGCAGCGTCAGGCTGAGCAGCGGGTGCGGGATCAGACGATTGAGCATGGCTCTCAGCCCTCTTCCTCTTGGACGGCCGCGTCGGCGTCTTGATCCGCCTCTCCGACCCGCTCCTCCAAGCCAACCACGGCGGCGATGTAGCTCTCGCGTGCGAAAAGCTGGTCGGTGGTGCCCTGCATGTAGCGAGACACCGGACCGGCGAAGGCCGCGAGCAGGGCGAGCAGGGCGAGGCCGGTCATGGCAGGAGCCAGTTCCGCGGCGCTCGCCGGTCTCGGCGCGGGCGGCGCGGCTTCGGGCGCCGGGATCGCCGTGGATTTCCAGAACAGCGCGCTCCCGGCGCGGGCGAAGCCCAGGATCGTCACGAGCGAGCCGGCGAGGATCGCCGTCCAGGTCCAGCCGATGACGCCGGGCGCGCGCATCGCGTCCAGCACCAGGAGCTTGCCGAGAAACCCGCTCAGCGGCGGCATGCCCGCCATGGCGATGGCCCCCGCGAAGAAGAGCGCTGCAAAAAGCCCGTTCTGGCCGGTCGCGGGAGCGGGCTCGAGACTGTCAGCGGTTCGCCGCGTGACGACGAGATCCGCCACCAGGAAAAGACAGGCGGCGGCGAAGGTCGAATGGACCAGGTAGTAGAGCGCGGCCGAGATCGCCTCCGCAGAGAAGGCCGACACGGCGACCAGAAGCGTGCCCATCGACCCCAGCACAGAGAAGCCGATGAGTGGCATCAAGCGGCGCGCACCGAGCACGCCGATCGCGCCCACCGCGATGGTGACGATGGCGGCCGGGAACAGCCAAGTGCCGGCAAGATTCTCCGTACCCGGCACGCCGGGGCCGAAAGCCAGGGTGTGCACCCGGATGATGGCGTAGGCGCCGACTTTGGTCATGATCGCAAAGAGCGCGGCGACCGGCGCGGGCGCGTTGGCATAGGTCGCGGGCAACCAGAACTGCACCGGGAAAAGCGCGGCTTTCACGGCGAAAACGATCATCAAGAGGATAGCCGCGACCCGGACCAGCGCCGCATCTTCGGCCGCGATCTCGGGGATCTTGGCCGCCATGTCGGCGATATTGAGCGTGCCGACCGAGGCATAGAGCGTGCCGAGCGCGAAAAGGAACAGCGTCGAGCCGGCGAGGTTCATCACCACATATTGCAGGCCCGCGCGGATCCGCTCCTTGCCGCCTGCATGGATCATCAGGCCGTAGGACGCGATCAGAAGCACCTCGAAGAACACGAAGAGGTTGAAGATGTCGCCGGTCAGGAACGCTCCGCAGATGCCCATGAGCTGGAACTGATAGAGCGTGTGGAAATGCCGCCCCCGCGCATCCCAGCCCGTGGCGATGGCGTGGATCAGCACGATCAGCGCGAGCACCGCGGTCAGAAGCACCATCAGCGCCGAAAGCCGGTCGAGAACCAGGACGATGCCGAACGGCGCGGGCCAGTTGCCGAGCCGGTAGACATAGGTGGTGCCGTCGGCCGCGAAGACGGCGAGACCGATGGCGACCCCGAGCAGCAGAACCGCGCCCGCGACGGAAGCGACCCGCGCGAGCACCATGTCATGGCGCATCACGAAGCCGATCAGCGGGGCGAGCAGCGCGGGAAGGACGACGGGCAGAATGATCCAGTGCAGCATCAGCGCGCGTCCTCAGCGGCGGCATCTTCGGATGCGGCGTCGATATCGATGCGGTCACTTCCCGCTTCGAGATAGGCCCCAAGCCCGATCATCACCAGAACCGCCGTCATTCCGAAGGAAATCACGATCGCCGTGAGGACCAGCGCCTGGGGCAGCGGATCGGTATACGTGGCGTCCCCGTATTTCGACAGGATCGGGGACTGGTCGATCGCAAGCCGACCGCTTGCGAAGAGAAAGACGTTCACGGCATAGGACAGGAGCGCCAGGCCGAGGATCACCGCGAATGTCCGCAGCCGAAGCATCAGGTAGACGCCCCCCGCCGTCAGCACGCCGACGGTGCTTGCGACAATCAGTTCCATCTTAGCGCTCTCCCTGGGGCTGAACGGCCGGTTGTCTTGGGTCGAAATCCATCGGGTCCGGATTGAGCGTCTCTCCCGCGAAGCGCGCGATCCGGCTCAACGAGTAAAGCATCAGCATCACGGCGCCCAGAACAGTCAGGAACACGCCCAGGTCGAACAGCGCCGCGGTCGCCAATTCGAACTCCTCGATGGGGGGCAGATGCACATAGGTGTAGGAACTCGTCAGGAAGGGCCGGCCCGCGAGCCACGACCCCACGCCCGTCAGACCCGCGATGACCACGCCGAGGCCGATCATGGTGTGATATTCGATCTTCTTGCGCTCCTGCGTCCAGGCGAAGCCCGAGGCCATGTACTGCATCAGCAGCGCGATGGAGATCACCAGCCCGGCCACGAAGCCGCCGCCCGGCTCGTTATGGCCGCGCAGGAAGATATAGAGCCCGACGACGACTGCGATGGGCATCAGCACCCGCGTGACCACGACCATCATCAGCGGATGGCGGTCGCGCGACCGGTTCCGCGAATAGTCGGTGTTCTTGAGCCGCCGCCCCGCCGGACCGTCGAGCAAGGCATGCATCAGCGCGTAGATCACGAAGCCGGCGATGCCCAGCACGATGATCTCGCCATAGGTATCGTAGCCTCGGAAATCGACGAGGATGACGTTGACGACATTGGTGCCGCCGCCGCCTTCATAGCTGTTGGCGATGTGGAAATCCGAGATCGTATCGATGTCGCGCCGCAGGAAAGCATAGGCGAGCCCCGCCACGCCGAGCCCCGCCGCGCCTGCGATCGCCCCATCCCGGACACGCCGCACGGTGGAGCTTTCCACCGGCGTCGTCTGAGGCATGTAGTGCAGCGCGAGCAACAGCAACATGATCGTCACGGTCTCGACCGAGATCTGCGTGAGCGCGAGATCGGGCGCCGAGAGATAGGCGAAGCCGGCGGAAATCGACAGACCGATGACGCCCAGGACGGTAAGCGCGAGGAAGCGCTGGCGATGCTGCAGGACGACGAAGCCCGTCGCCACCACCAGCATGATCCATCCCACCGCGATCACCGGCGGCACAGGCAGCAGGCCGCGCGTCGGCTCGGACAGGCCCGCGCCGGCATAGGCGATCCAGCCGAGGCCGACGGCCGTCACGGTGAAGATCGCGAGATAGCGGCTGATGGCGCCGTTATGGCCGAGTTCGGTGATGCGGCGGGTCAGCGTGACGGCGCCCGCCACGAGCGCGTCGAAGATCGCCTTGGCTTCGGGCCGCGGCGCGGCGAGCCACGCCCGGTCGAGCGGCCGATGCAGCGCCAGCAGAGCCAGACCGCCGAGCACCGCGATGCCGGACATGTAGAGCGCGGGCGTGACCCCGTGCCAGATCTTCAGATGCGGCTCCAACTCCGCGCCCGTGACCGCGCTGGCCGCCGCGGCCACGATCCCATCGGCGAGGAAGGGCGCGAGACCGATCACGACCACCAACACCGCCAGCAGCGCGGGCGCGGCCCACATCCCGAAGGGCGGATCATGCGGCTTGTGCGGGTAATCGTCCCGAACGGGCCCGAGGAAGACATGGGCGATGAAGCGGAACGAGTAGGCGACCGACAGAAGCGCGCCCAGCGTCGCAAGCACGGGAACGACATAGTGGCTGTCGAGCCACGTCGTGTGGGAGGCCTCCTCCAGCATCATCTCCTTGGACAGGAAGCCGTTGAAGAGCGGGATCCCGGCCATCGACAGCGCCGCCACGGTTCCGATGACGAAGGTGACGGGCATGAGATGGCGCAGCCCTCCGAGGCGCTTGATGTCGCGCGTATGGGTCTCGTGATCGACGATGCCCGCCGTCATGAAGAGCGCGGCCTTGAAGGTCAGGTGGTTGATGATGTGGAACACCGCCGCGACCGCCGCCGCCTCCGTCCCGAAGCCCAGCAGCATGGTCAGAAGGCCCAGATGGCTGACCGTCGAGAAGGCCAGCAGCGCCTTCAGATCGTCCTTGAACAGCGCGATAAGCGCGCCGAGCACCATGGTCACAAGGCCCGTCGTCGCCACGATATAGAACCAGGCATCGGTGCCCGAAAGCACGGGCCACATCCGCGCCATCAGGAAGACGCCCGCCTTCACCATCGTGGCGGAGTGCAGATAGGCGGAGACCGGAGTCGGCGCGGCCATCGCGTGCGGCAGCCAGAAATGGAACGGGAACTGGGCCGATTTGGTGAAGGCGCCCAGCAGGATCAGGATCAGCGCGGGCAGATACCACTCCGACGCCCGGATCGCCTCACCCGCCTGGAGGATATCGGTGAGGTTGTAGCTGCCCGCGATGTTTCCGAGGATCAGCATTCCGCCGATCATCGCCAGCCCGCCCCCGCCGGTCACGGTCAAGGCCATCCGCGCGCCCTGGCGCCCCTCTGGGAGGTGCTTCCAATAGCCGATCAACAGGAAGGACGACAGCGAGGTCAGCTCCCAGAAGATCAGCAGAAGCAGGATGTTATCCGAGATGACGATCCCCAGCATCGCGCCCTGAAAGAGCAGCAGATAGGTATAGAATTGCCCCATCGGGTCCTCGCCCGACAGGTAGAAGCGCGCATAGAGCGTGATCAGAAGCCCGACGCCCAGGATCATGCAGGCAAAGAGCAATCCGAGCCCGTCGAGAAAGAACGACACCGACAGGCCGAGTTGCGGAAGCCACTCGATCTCGCCCTGGATCACCTCCCCGCGCAGAACCGCCGGCGCCAGTGTTAGCAGCATGGTCAGTGCGACAAATGTCGGCACCGCGGTCGAAATCGCGCAAACGGTCCGCCCGGCGCGGATCATCAGCCCCGGGACGAGGGCCCCAAGGAAAGGCAGCAGCGCGATGACAAAAAGGAGGTGTCCCCCGAGGCTCATGGTCTCGCCTTACCTTCGTGTTGTTCAGACCCGAGGCTATCGGGCGGATCGGGAGGCTACAACCAACCGTTTTGCTGCGCAGCCACGGCTGCGGCCCCCGGACCCGAAAGATCGCCCTGCCCGGCGACCGCACGGTCCCGCGCTTCGGTCCCGAACCTGCCCCCGGAAAGACATCCATCAGTCCCCATTCGGGCGTCTGCGACGGACTGCGTCCCTGGAGACGCCCCCTGGTTCGGCGAGCCGGTCGAGACCTGGAGGCCTGTTCCCGAGGGCATGGACCGGCCCGGCTGGACAGACCGGCCCCACCCGGAACGGCACGTCAGCGCGGCCCCGCCCTTCGATGGGCACTGTCCGGGAGGCTGCTCAGGATTGAGACCGTCCGGGCCATCCGTTCGGCGGCATGCGGCGCCTCACGGCTTTGTCGGTTGACGGAAAGGATCGTTCCGCGATTCGTTGAAGGATGATCCGCACCGCGCTCTTCACGATTGCCACTTCGGCCGCGCTCTGGGGCACGCCCGGCCCTTCCTCCGCGATGGAAGTCGACCTGGAGCTTGTTCTTCTCGTCGATGTCTCGCGGTCGATGACCGAGCGTGAACTCGAGATTCAGAGGCAAGGCTACGCGGCCGCCCTGCGGTCGGACGACGTCTTCGCCGCCATTCGGTCGGGTCTGCTGCAACGGGTGGCTCTGACTTACGTTGAATGGGCCGGCACTCAGGACGTGGTCGTCGATTGGAGGCTTCTGGAAACACGCGCGGATCTCGATGATTTTGCGCATGTCCTGACCACGCGCTTCGATCCTGCGCTTCGCCGCACCTCGATCTCCGAAGCCCTGATATTCGGGGCCGAGATGATCGAAAACAACGCGTTCTATGGCCTGCGCAAGGTGATCGACGTGTCTGGCGACGGCCCCAACAATCAGGGTCGCCCGGTCCTGGAGGCGCGGGACGCGGTGCTGTCGCAATCTATCGTCATCAACGGCTTGCCGCTGATGACGCGCGAGGGGATGGGCAGTCAGTGGCACCTCGAGGACCTCGACATCTATTACAGGAGCTGCGTCATCGGCGGTCCGGGCTCCTTCGTGATCCCAGTGCTTGACTGGCAAGACTTCGCGGAAGCCGTGCGCCGCAAGCTGGTGCTCGAAATCGCGTTGGTGCCGTCGTTCGAGCAAGTCGTGCCAGTGCAATACAGCCCGGAGACACCCTATGACTGCCTGGTCGGGGAGAAGGCCTGGGAGCGGCGCCAACAATATTGGTCCCTGCCCTGACCCGAGGAGCCCTGGCATGAAATGGGAATGACAGCGCGCCCGTCCGGTCCCAGTTCCGTTGAACCGCGCCGCTTCCCGGGTTCGAATGCCCCCGCTCTCGTTGCCCAGGCGCGGGAAGGCCATCAGTCCCTCCGACCCGCCCTGCCATAGCCCATCCCCGGGCCGCATCGCGACCCGACGGGACCAGCGCGCGCCTCCCGCCCTCTCCGCAACCGCCCTCATCGGCAGCGTCGCATGCCGGGCTAAAGGAGCCCGCAAGCCACGGCCGTCCCAACCTCGATCAGAGACTTGAGACAGCGGCGTGGCTCTGGGGCACAAATCGGTTGACGGCCGAGGTTCCCTTTCACCGGAGGGGCTTATCCCACAGTGTCCGTGACGGGTATACCGGGCGCGGTGTAGCCGTTCAGCATGGCGATCCGGACCCGAAGCTCTGCGGCCTGGCGGTCGAGGGCAGATCGCTGCGCCCCGAGCCACCTTCCCCTCACAGGCCCCGGTCGGATGTCAGTCGATGCCCGGGATTGCCTGGACCTCGATCCTGTAGCGCTCGGTGGATCGCGCGTTGTCGTTGCCGTCCGCGACCTCGATGATGTAGCGACCGGGGACGAGACCGTCGATCTCGGCGACGGTATCTCCGCCCTCCGCCAGTGGCGCATTCCAGCCCGAAACAACGGCGCCGCCTTCGTTTCGCAGTCGGAAGTGCAGGTCGAGTTCTGCGGGGACGGATGTGAGCGCGACCCGCAGCCCTCCGGGCGCGTCGAGCGTCACGGCGAACCAGTCACGGTCATCCTCGGGAAAGATCGCGGCCTCCCGGGGCGTGCCCAGGGTCAGCGCCGCCGCGGTGCCGGATCCGTCACTGGGCTCGGTCGTGTCGCCGGTCGGGGTAAAGGCCGTCGACAGGCGGTAGGGCTCGGCGCTGCGGGCATTGTCGCCCCCGTCGGCCAGTTCCAGCAGATAGCGCCCCGCGCGCGGAAGGTCGATCACGGTGCGCGTCGGCCCTCCGGCGGCAAGCGGCGCGGCCCAGCCGGTGATCGTCTCCTTATCCGCGTTCCAGGCCCGCACCACGATGTCCAGTTCGGGCGCGACCTCGGACGCCTCGACGCTGAGCGCGCCCTGGTCGCCAACCTCAATGGCATACCAATCGCGATCGCCGCGGGGCAGGATATTGGCCTGCACGTCCGCCCCCGCGGTCAACCGCGTTGCATCCCCAAAGCGGTTGTTCGGCTCGCCGCGATCGGCGGTCGCGGCGAGAGAGACCTGGAGATCGTAGGGCGCGGCGCTGCGCGCGTTGTCGCCGCCGTCGCGTAGTTCCAGGTACCAGCGGCCAGGATGCGGGATGTCCACCACCTGCACGTTATCGCCGCCCTCGCGCAGCGGAGAGAACCAGCCGGCCAGGACGTCGCGGTCTTCAGACCAGACCCGGAAGACGACGTCGAGCTCCGGGGGAGGCGACGTGATGGAGACTGTCAGCGCCCCCTGCTCCGGCAGGTCGAGCGCATACCAGTCCGCATCGGCCCTCGGCAGGATCGCCGCCTCGACAGGGGTGTCGAGTGCCAGGGGCTGCGCCGTGCCGGCGGACACGTTCGGCTCTCCGCTGTCGGGCGTCGGCGTGAAAGCCGTGGTCAGGGTGTAGGGCAATGCGCTGCGGGCGTCGTCGCCGCCGTCGCGCAGTTCGATCAGGTAGGTCCCAGGCCGCGGCAGGTCGGTGACGCCGGCCAGGTCCGCGCCCGGGCCGATCGGGCGATACCAGCCGGCCAGCACGTCTTTGTTCGCGGTCCAGACCCTGTAATGCAGGTCGAGCTCGGGCGCGACATCGCCCAAGATCACGTCGAGCGCGCCCTGATGGTCGACGGTGACCGCGTACCAATCCACGTCGCCCCGAGGCAGGATGGCATCCTGAACCGAGGCACCGATGACCAGCGGGTGGGCGAGGTCGAATCGGTCGTTGGGCTCTGTCGCGTCCGGCGTCGCGGTGAAGCTGGCGGTGACGGCGTAAGGTTCGACCGAGCGGGCGTTGTCCCCGCCGTCGCGCAACTCGATCCAGTAGTCTCCGGCGGCGGGCAAGTCCGCCGTGCCGCTGGTTTCGCCGCCCTCCCGCGCCGGAGCGGTCCAGTTCTGCAAGACCGCGCGTTCCGCGCTCCAGACCCGGTAAGTGACATCGAGGGTCTCGGGCACGTCCGTTACCATCAGCGCCAGTTCGCCGGCGTGATCGACCGTCACGCGGTACCAGTCCACGTCGCCCTCGGGCAGGATCGTGGCCCGAAGAGGCCCGGCCATCGGCAAGCGCAGGGCGGTCGCGGCGGCGAAGCTGTTATTCGGCTCACCCGCGTCATCCGTCGCGGTGAAGGCGAAAGACAGCGCGTAGTCGGCGTCCGAGAACGCGTCGTCGCCCCCGTCCCGCAACTCAAGCCAGTAGCGCCCCGGCTCCGGCAGGTCGATCACCGCGCGCAACTCCGCGCCCTGCCGCATCGGACGGAACCAGCCCGACAACACGTCCTTGTTGCGGGTCCAGGCCCGGAGACTGAGATCCAACTCGCTCGGAACGGCGGTCGTGCTGACGATCAGTTCGCCCTGCCGGGGCACCTCGATCATGAACCAATCGACGTCGTCCTCGGGCGTGATACGGCCCGTGACGGGCCCGGATGGCGAGACCCGATTGGCCTGCGAGAACTTGTCGTTCGGCTCGTCCTCGGCGCTCATCAGCGGGGTCAGACCGCTCACCCCAGTCGCGGCCGCCAGCGCGCCGGTCAATGAGGCCGGATCGTCGGACGCGTGGTAGGTTCCGCCCGCGGCCTCGGCCATGCGTCGCAGCTGATCCTCGGCCGAGCCAGAGACCTCCATGCCGATGATGTGCACCTCGATCTCGATCTCGCCTGGGACCTGCGCAGCGGCCGCGCCGGCGAGGACCAGCACCACGATCAACACTGGGAAAATCCGGGTCATGGTCTGGCTCCGTTGCATGGTGACACGCTTATTGGCCGATTGCGGCGACCGGGTCGCCGCCACAGCTTTCCTCGCCATCGGTCAACAATATGAAGCGCTTGCGCGCACCGCGCGCCTCGGTCTGAAGGTAGGTTCGACCCTGGGCCGACGCGGCGGCCAGCGGGGTCGAGCCGCTGGGCCGGATGCCGGGCAGCACGGCGATGATTTCTCCGGGGTCGGTGGTGAACGGAACTTCGAGCCGGATACTTCCGCAGTCATAGAACACCATCAGCGCAACCTCGATGTCGCCGCCGGCCTGGATCCCTTGCAGGACAGCCGTAGCGGCGGCGCGGGCCTTCTCGATGCGGCCGTCGTCGCCCATGCTGCCGGAGGCGTCGAAAACGATCAGGATCGACTCGGCCAGCGTGGGCGTAGGCCGCGAGCTGATGGACCAGATGTCGGAATAGAGCAGCAGCGCGTCCGCGAGGCATTGCTCATAGCCCCTCTGCGCGATGTCCAGCAGGACCTCGGATGCATCGACCTCCCCGAAGATCGCGTCGATTTCCTGTTCGGGTGTCTGGCCCTGCGGACCTGCAGTAGCCTGCGGGCAACGCGCCTTCGCCGCATCGACGAGGGCCTGCAAGGAGGCGAGGTCGGGCGCGTCGTCGATGGACCGGTAGGTATAACCACGGCTTCCAAACCAATCCCCCTCGACGCCGTATTGGCAGGACAGCGCCGGCGACAAGGCCGTGTCGAGTGCTTGGAGGATGCCGCGCAGCTCGGCGCCCAGCGGACCGGAGCGATGGGGCTCCAGCGCCGCGCGGACGAGATCCGCGCGCTGCTCGGCCTGGGT
This sequence comes from Jannaschia seohaensis, assembly GCF_900116765.1. GTDB lineage: Bacteria > Pseudomonadota > Alphaproteobacteria > Rhodobacterales > Rhodobacteraceae > Jannaschia > Jannaschia seohaensis. The sequence goes on from NZ_UETC01000025.1 coordinate 34,310, forward strand.
GATCAGACCCGTGACCCTCCGCTGGGCTGCATGCATCGCTCCCTTCGCCGTCGCGAAATCCGCTGCGATCGACGCAGCATCGGCGGCGCGCAGATCGGCCAGCCAGCCGTCGAGCCGTGCGAGGTCCTGGGCCACGAGATCGAGCCGGAGCCCGGACTGGGGCGCCTGGCTGGCGCTCGTCACTTGGCGCCGGATCTCTGCGATATCGGAATGGGCTTTCCGAGCGGCCTCGACACCGGCTTGCGCCTGCGCCGCGCCGTCGCGCGCGGATTGAACCAGCGCGAGCGCCGCAGGCTGGTCGGCGGCAGTGTCGATGCCGTCGCGCGCGGTGCAGGCGGCGTTCAAGCCCGCCTGCGCCTCGGCGAGCCCGCTGTCGAAGACGCTCCTTAGGCGCCGCGCCTCGGTCAGATCGCCCGCGAGTGACGCGCCGTCAGGGCCGCAGTCGGGAATGTCACGGGCCCGTATGCGGATGTCGAAGGCGATGCTGCTGAGCCTTGCCATCGCCGCACGGGCCGCTTCCGCCTCGGTCTTGGCCGCATCGTAGGCCGCACAGGCCGCGACGGCGCCGGCGGCGGCCCGCGCCACGGCATCGGCGTCGGCCTGACTTCCGGTGATGGCCGCGCGCGCGTCGCGCGTGAGCTGCGCCGCCTCCGCATCTGTCATCGCGGCCAGCGCAAGCGCCGAGAGCCGCTGCCCCAGAGCCTGCGCGAAGGCGTCGCTCGACGCCATCAATTCGGCCTGCGCCGCGTCTATCTCGGCGGTCAGCCGGCGCTCTTCCTCGGCGATGCGGCTGGCGACGAGATCGCTGATCCAACTGCGCGGCGACTGGCCCGTTGTGCGATAGGCCTCCAGCATCTGCATCCGGATCGTGTCCGGGTCGATATTCGCCGCAAGCAGCGCGCGGTCGAACTCCCGATCGGCATAGGCGGCCCCGCCGAGCAGGGCGCAGCGATCATATTCGCTGAGGCTCGACGCGGCGTTCCGGGTCCGATTGTAGGTGGTCACATAGGCCTGAAGGCAAGTGTCGATGAAGTAGTCCGAAAGCGCGCCCTGCGACCAGCGGATGAACTGTTTTTCGTAGGCTATCACCTGCAAATAGGCCTGTCCGGGCGCGACCCCGAGATCGGTGAACGCCCAGTCGATCACGCCGGCGACGGTGTTCTGGGACAGGCTCTCGAGCTCCGAGATCGCCTCGCCTTTGACGATCTGGAAGGCCTGCCCGGTGTCGCCGCGCAGCAGCGCCGTGCCGACCTGCTGCAAGCTGCCCGCGCGGTTCACAAGCGTGTCCCAGACCAGCTTGGTCTGATCGTGTCCCTTTTCCTCCAGGATATCGCCGACGATCGATGCGAAGAGGGTCGCGCCGACGCGCGGCATCTCCTTCTTCAGGGCGGTATAATTGCCCGCGCTGGCCGCGCCGGCCATCTGTGCGAATCGTGCCGCGTCGGCGCGCAAGGCATCCGCGGCCATCAACGCGTACTTCGAGGAGTATTTCCGCCAGGCGCTCTCGTTTTGCGGCGTGTAGAGGTCGTCGAGACGTTGGCTGAGCGTCTTGGCGGCTTCTTCGTCGGCGGTTCGTTGTGCCACCTGGCCGGCGCGCACGGCGGTCAGTTCGTCATGGAGCGCCTGCAAGATCTGGTTCTGATCTTGCTCGCTAAGGACCGCCCAGATGGTCCCGTCGAACGGCCCGGCCGAGGCGCGCGGCATCGACAGCGTCAGCGCGAGCGCCACGACGCCGACGAAGCGGAGAGCGCGGACGCATAGCCCGCACGGCCTGTTCAGAAGGGCTGAGGTCATCGAGCTTGCCACTTGCTTTCATCCTGCGCGCGCGCCCGACTTCGACAGCGAGCGCATAACAGTGACAGTGTAGCGCCCGGGACGAGCCGCGGAATGACGTCGGTCAAGAGCTCCGGCCCACACTGATCATGGGCGCGGCGGCCGTTTGGCCGGGCGCGGCGTTACGCCCTTCGATCGATGAGCGCGGGGTGGGGACCACGCGGGCAAGCCGTCGATGCGCCGGCCCCGTTCAGAACGGCTGGACATGCCTCGCCCCGGCGGAGACCATCCCGGCGAGGAGGAGCGTGACATGCACAAGAAGGTGATTGCGGGCGCAGATGCGGCGGCCCTGATCCAGGATGGGGATGTGCTCACGACCTCTGGCTTCGTTGGCATCGGTGTGCCGGACGCACTCCTCTCTGCGGTCGAAACGCGGTTCTTGGAGACCGGGCATCCCAGGAACCTGTCGCTGGTGTTCGCGGCAGGACAGGGGGATGGCGGCGAGCGGGGGCTGAACCGCCTCGGGCATGAGGGCCTGCTGCGCCGGGTCGTCGGCGGCCATTGGGGCCTTATTCCGAAGGTCGCGGCCCTCGCCGTCGAGGGCAAGATCGAGGGGTGGAACCTCCCGCAGGGATGTATCAGCCAACTTTTCCGCGATGCCGCGGCGGGAAAGCCCGGGATGCTGACCAAGGTCGGCCTGGACACGTTCGTCGATCCGCGAAACGGGGGTGGGGCCGTCAACGACATTTCCGTCGAGCCTCAGGTCGAATTGATGACGCGGGGCGACGAGGAATACCTGTTCTATCCCGCGCCGAAGCTGACCGTCGCGCTCCTGCGCGGCACCACGGCCGATGAGGCCGGAAACGTCACGATGGAACGCGAGGCGCTCATCATCGACAACTTGGCCCAGGCGATGGCCGTGAAGAACGCGGGCGGGATCGTCATCGTGCAGGTCGAGCGCCTTGCCCGCGGTCGCAGCCTCCCCGCGCGGGAGGTGCAGATCCCGGGGATCTTCGTCGATGCGGTCGTCGTCGCGCCGCCCGAGCTTCACATGCAGACCTACAGAACGGCGTTCTCACACGCCTTCACCAATCGCATCCGCCCGCCTGCCGGTGAAATCCCGCATATGCCGCTGGATGCCCGGAAGGTCATCGCGCGGCGCTGCGCGTTCGAGCTTCCGGTCAACGGGGTGATCAATCTGGGCATCGGCATGCCCGAAGGCGTCGCCGCAGTTTCGGCCGAGGAGGGTCTGCTGGATCACGTCACACTGACGGCCGAGCCGGGTGTCGTCGGGGGACAGCCCGCCTCAGGCCTCGATTTCGGCGCGGCCGTCGATGTGGACGCCGTCGTGCCTCAGAGCGCCCAATTCGATTTCTACGATGGCGGCGGGCTCGCCGGGGCGGGCGGGTTCATCAATATCAGCCAGAACGCGAAGTCGCTCGTCTTCGCCGGAACCTTCACGGCAAAGGGCATCGATGTGGACATCCGCGACGGGGCGCTGACCATCCGCAAGGAGGGAACGTCCCGGAAGTTCCTTGAGGCCGTCGAACAGGTGACCTTCTCCGGCAGACGCGCCGCGCGGCTCGGCCAACCCGTGCTATACGTGACTGAGCGATGCGTCTTTCAGTTGCGGCCCGACGGCCTTCACCTGATCGAAGTCGCCCCGGGTGTGGAGATCGAACGCGACATCGTCGGCCAGATGGCGTTTCGGCCGATCATCGAAGAAGTCCGGATCATGGACGCGCGCATCTTCCAGCCCGAGCCGATGGACCTGAAACGGGAGCTCCTGCACCTCGATCTGCCGGACAGAATTGCCTTGGACGCCGGCACGGGACGTCTGTTCATCAATTTCGAGAAGATGAGAATCCGGTCGCTGGACGAAATCGAACAGGTCCGTCGACAGGTGATCGAGGTCTGCGGCCTGCTGAGGGACAAAGTGGATGTCGTCGTGAACTACGACGGGTTCCAGCTCGAGGACGATATAACGAAAGACTACGCCGACATGGTCGCGGATCTGGAGAGCCGGTTCTACAAGACGGTGACGCGCTACTCGGGGTCTGCGTTCATGCGATTGAAGTTGGGCGAAACCCTTCCGAAGGCGTCGCCACATATCTTTGAGACCCGTGAGGCGGCACAAGCGTTTCTCGACCGGCCGACATGAGTCGTATCATTGGGCCTCGACGGCGTGACCGTCTTCGTCGCGTATCGTCGATGACCCACTTTAAAGCAACGGACGCGTTCGTAGACTCGGGACTATGTCGGGTGGCGTAGTTATGATTCACGTTGTGCAGGAGGGCTTTGGCGATGCCTGCACCGC
>NZ_UETC01000012.1 GCF_900116765.1 Jannaschia seohaensis
GCGGTCTTCGCCCACTTCAACGCCGACTTCGAGACCCAGGACGACATTCGCGGCCAGGTCGGCGCGACGCTGATCTCGGGCACGCCGGCCTACGGCGCCGACATCCACGCCCAGATCCGCGCGGAAGGCCTCGAAGACGAGTGATCCGCTAAACGCCTGCGCGGGCTTGCCCCCCGCCCGCGCGGGACACGCGGCGCGCGCCCGGTTTTTCTCTCTCTCTCTCTCTCTCTCCCCGGCAGCGCCCCGCGCATGCGTCCCCGTCCAGGCCACCGGCCCGGGCGGGGGCGCTCTGCTTGAGGGCTTTGCCCGAGCGGTGCCGGGCGGTAGCCCGTGGCCATGAGCTTCAATCTCGCCGCCTATGTCCTCTCGCCGGGCCGAGACCGACCGGATCATCCGGCCTTGATCGTCCCCGGTCGGGCCCGACTCCGCCATGCGGACCTGCTGCGCGCCGTCGCGGCGCGCGCGGGCGGGCTGCGCAAGCGGGGGCTCGCCCCTGGGGCCCGCATCCTGTTGCGGCTCGGCAATGAGCCAGATTTCCCCATCACTTTCCTTGCGGCCAGCGCCGCGGGGCTCGTTCCCGTGCCGACCTCCGCCCAACTGACCGCGCCGGAAATCGGCGCGTTGGCGGAGCGGATCGACGCCGCTTTGGCCGTCGCGGGCCCGGGCATCGCGCTCCCCGAGGGGGTGCCGGCCGTCGATGCGATGGCGCTCGATGACAGGCCGCTGCCGATGGAGGACTGGGCGGACGGGTCGCCCGATCGCTTGGGCTATATCGTCTTTACCTCCGGTTCGGGCGGTGCGCCCAAGGCGGTGGCTCATGCCCATCGCGCGGTTTCGGCTCGGGTTTCGATGCATGCGGGCTGGTACGGGTTGCGTCCGTCGGACCGGGTGATGCATGCCGGGGCGTTCAACTGGACGTATACGCTGGGCACGGGGCTGCTGGACCCTTGGACGGTTGGCGCCACCGCGGTGATCCCCGCGCCGGGCACCGAGGCTCAGGCGCTGCCGGGGCTGGTCGCGGCCGAGGGCGCGACGATCTTCGCCGCCGCGCCCGGCATCTACCGCCGGATGCTGCGCGCCGACTGGCCCGCGACGCCTGGCCTGCGCCACGGCCTGTCGGCGGGAGAGCGGTTGCCGCCCGCCCTGCGCGATCTCTGGCGGTCGCGCACCGGGACGGATCTGCACGAGGCCTATGGCCTGTCGGAATGTTCGACCTTCGTCAGCGGCTCCCCGGCGCGGCCCGCGCCCGAGGGAACCACCGGCCATATCCAGCCAGGCCGGTCGGTGCGGGTCGAGGGCGACCGGCTGATCGTGGGCGCGGACGATCCGGGCCTGATGCTGGGCTATTGGGAGGACGGCGCGCCGGAGCCGGTCCCGCCCGAGGGATTCGATACCGGCGACCGGGTCACCCAGAGGGCGGACGGAGCCATCGTGCATGAGGGACGGCGCGACGATCTGCTCAACCCCGGCGGGCATCGCGTCTCCCCGCAGGAGGTCGAGGCGGCGCTGGCCGACCTGCCGGTGGAGGAGATCGCGGTGGGCTGCGTCACGTTGGAGAGCGGCGCGACCGTCCTCGCCGCTTACTATGTCGGCGCGCCGCTGGACGAGGCCGTCGCATCCGCCCACGCTGCCGCCCGTCTGGCCCGGTACAAGCAGCCGCGGCTCTGGCTGCGGCGGGCGGCGCTTCCGCGAAATGCCAATGGAAAGCTGATCCGGCGCGACCTCGCCTGACGGAAACGCAGGGGCGGGCCTGCATGGGCGCACCTTTCCCGCGCGCGCCCAGGGGCATAGGGAAGAGGAAAGGAGCCCTTCCATGATCCAGCTCGATATCCTTTCGGACCCGATCTGCCCCTGGTGCCATATCGGCCGCGCCCATCTGTTCCGCGCTCTGGAAAGCCGGCCGGAGCATCCCTTCGCGCTGCAATGGCATCCGTTCCAACTGAACCCCGACATGCCGCCGGAGGGCATGGATCGCACCGCTTATCTGGAGGCCAAGTTCGGCGGGGCCGAGGGGGCCGCGCAGGCCTACGCCCCCGTGCGCGAGGCCGCCGCCGCCGCGGGGCTGGCCATCGACTTCGACGGGATTGCGCGCACGCCCAACACGCTCGACGCCCATCGCCTGATCCATTGGGCCGGGCTGGAGGGACGCCAGACGCCCGTGGTGACCGCGCTGTTCGAGGCCTATTTCGAGAAGGGCCAGGATATCGGGGACAGGGCAGTGCTGACCCGGATCGGGGCCGAGAAGGGGCTCGATGCGGGAATGCTGGAGCGGCTTTTCGCCTCGGACGCCGATGCCGAGGACATCCGCGCCCGCGACGCGCAGGCGCGCGCGCAAGGTGTGACCGGCGTGCCGACCTTCGTGATCGCGGGCCGTCACGTCCTGCCGGGCGCGCAGCCGCCCGAGATCTGGACCCAGGTCATCGACGAGATCGTCGAACAGCTCCGACGAGCGGAGGCATGACTACGGACGAGGCGTTCGGACGCACGATCCAGCTCTTCCTCGTCGATGGGAAGCCGACCGGCCTTCGCAAAGCGACGATCCACGGCTGGACCGGAGTTGTCTTCGTCGCCAGCCAATCGACCTTCGCGAAGCTCACCAGCCGTGACGAGGTGGACCGCACGGGCGTTTATGTCCTGACCGGACCCGACGCCGACAGGCAGGGCGGCACGCGCGTCTATATCGGCTCCGCGAATTCGGTGCGCGAGCGGATCAGGCAAAGCGCCGAGAAGCGCGATTTCTGGGAAAACGCCATCGCCGTGACGACCAGCGATGACGACCTGTCCAAGGGGCATGCCGAGTATCTGGAGGCGCGCCTCATCGAACTGACGGCGCGCGCGGGGCGCGTCGCTCTGGATAACGGCACCCAGCCGGACATCGGTCGGCGCAGGCTGCCCGAGGCCGACATCGCCAACATGGAGCAGTTCCTCTCCAACCTTCGCATCGTGCTTCCCGTGATCGGGCTGGACATGCTCAAGCCGCAGCCCCGCGCCGTCACGCAGACCGTCGCGCCGGCGGAGGAACGGACGACCGGCGATGTCCAGTTCGAAATCCGCCACAAGAGCGGGGTCCAGGCGACCGCCGTGGAACAGGATGGCGAGTTCGTCGTGCTGGAGGGATCCGAGGCGCTGACGGGAACGGGGTTCGTGCAGCAGGGCTACGGTGTGCTGAAAGACAAGCTGATCGCTGACGGCGTTCTGGTCCCGCATGGCGAAGGCAAGCTCCTCTTCGCCAAGCCCTATCCATTCAGCAGCCCGCCGGCCGCGGGGGCGGTGGTTCTCGACCGCAACAGCAACGGGCGGATCGAGTGGAAGGTGAAAGGTCACAAGCAGACCTACCACGACTGGCAGCAGGCGGAGGCCGCCCGGCGGGAGACCTCCGCATGAGCCCACCCACCCGCGCCCTCTCCCAGACGGAGTTCGTGGCCCTGACGGCGATGCTGATCGCCACCATCGCCTTCTCCATCGATTCCATGCTGCCCGCGCTGCCCGAGATCGGTCGGGAGCTTTCTCCCGATGCGCCCAATATCGCGCAGTTGGTCATCGTCAGCTTCGTCTTCGGAATGGGGGTCGGGACGCTCTTTGCCGGGCCGCTTTCGGATGCGTTCGGGCGCAAGCGGCTGATCCTGGCGGGCGCGGGGCTTTATTGCGTGGCGGCCATCGCGGCCGCCTTCGCGCAGTCGCTGGAGGCGCTGCTGGTCGCGCGGGTGGTGCAGGGGATCGGCGCGAGCGGGCCGCGGGTGGCGGCCCAGGCCATGGTCCGAGATCTCTACGAGGGGCGGGCGCAGGCGCGGGTCGCCTCCTTCATCATGATGACCTTCACCCTGGTCCCGGCCATGGCCCCGCTGATCGGGTCGTTCATCATCGCGGGCTTCGGGTGGCGCGGCGTGTTCGTGTCGTTCCTCTTCTTTGCCGGCATCTCCAGTTTGTGGCTGACCATCCGCCAACCAGAGACTTTGCCGCCGGAGCGCCGCCGCCCGCTGGATTTGCCGCGCCTGCGCGCGGCCTGCCGAGAGGTTCTGGGGATCCCGAATGTGCGCCGGGCGATCCTGGTGCAGACCCTGGTCTTCGGAGTGCTCTTCGGCACGATCAGCTCTATCCAGCCGGTCTATGCCGAGGCGTTCGGCCGGGCCGAGAGCTTTCCCTTCTGGTTCGCCCTCATCTCGATCCTTTCGGCGGGGGCCAGCTTTCTCAACGCGCACCTCGTGGGGCGGCTGGGCATGATCTGGCTGATCCGGCGGGCACTGGTGGCCCATCTGGCGGTGTCGGCGCTGCTTCTCGCCGGGTGGCCCGTCTTGTCCGAAGCGCTGCGCTTTCCGGTCTTTCTGCTCTGGCAGGTGGGCGCGTTTTCGCTGGCGGGCCTGACGATCGGGAACGTGCAGGCCATCGCGATGCAGCCGTTGGGCCATGTCGCGGGGATGGCCTCTTCGGTGATCGCGTCGGTCTCGACGATCGGGGCGGTGGCGCTGGCCGCGCCGATCGGGTTGACCTTCGACGGCACGCCCATTCCGTTGGTGGGCGGGGCGGCGTTCTGTGCGGCGACGGCGTTCTGGCTGGCCCTGTGTCTGGAGGAGGACCCGGTCGCCGCCGCGGCCTGAGCGTCAGCCGAGCCGCGCCACACCGGCCTCGACCAAGTCCAGGCAGCCCTGGAAATCCCGCGTGTAATAGGGGTCCGGCACATCCCTCGCGCCTAGGCCCGCCGCCTCCAGAAAGAGCTCGGCGGCATCGCCCCCGGCCATCGCCCGCAGGTCGCGCAGCACGGCGCGGTCCATCGCCAGAACTCTGTCGAAGCGGGTGAAATCCTCCGGCCGGACCTGTCGCGCGCGTTGTGCCGTGAGGTCCAAGCCGCGCGCCCGCGCCGCCGCGATCATCGGCCCATAGGGTGGGTCGCCCACATGCCAGCCGCCAGTGCCCGCGCTATCGATCTCCCAATCGGGAAAGCACGCCCGGGCGGCGCCCTCGGCGGCGGCGGAGCGGCAGATATTGCCAAGGCAGACGAACAGGATCCGCATGGCCGTACCCTAGCCAACCCGCGTCCCGCGCGCCATGCTGCTGCGCATGAACATCGTTATCTTATCGGGCGCCGGGCTCAGCGCGGAGCAGGGGCTGGGAACGTTTCGCGACACGGATGGGCTCTGGACGCGCTATCCGCTGGAGAAGGTCGCCACGCCCGAAGGTTTCGCCGCCGATCCCGCCCTCGTCCACGACTTCTACAACGCGCGCCGCGCCAATATGCGCGCCGCCGCGCCCGGTCCCGCCCATGAGGCGCTGGCCCGGCTCTCGCGCCGCGAGGGCGTGACGCTGGTCACGCAGAATGTGGACGACCTTTTGGAACGGGCGGGCGCGGCGCGTGTCATCCATATGCACGGGGAGCTCTCGCGCGCGCTCTGCCATGCCTGCGGGGCGCGGTGGGATGCGCCCGACGTCATGGCGCCCGACGATCCGTGCCCGGCCTGCGCCCGGTCCGCGACCCGGCCCGATGTGGTGTGGTTCGGCGAGATTCCATACCACATGGAAGAGATCGAGGCGGCGCTGGTCGCGGCGGATCTCTTCGTCAGCATCGGCACGTCGGGGACCGTTTACCCGGCCGCGGGCTTCGTGGAGCTGGCCCGAATGGCGGGGGCCGATTCGTTGGAGCTTAATTTGGAGGCATCCGGCGGCCGGTTCGACGAGGTGCGCGAGGGGCCAGCAAGCCGGATCGTGCCGGCCTGGGTTGCGCAAATCGACGGGGAATGACAGCTTTCCGGCTGAACGGCTGACCCAACCCCAATCCTCGTCTGCCAACAGAAAGGACAAATTCCATGGCCACGCCCCTCATCCTCATTCTGCTTCTCGGTCTGCTGGCCCTGTCTGTCTACATGCTGATGCAGGCGACTGCCGCGGCGGAGAAGCTGGCGCCTGCCCCGAGCGAGGCCGAGGCCAGCCCCTCCGAGGGCGACGCGAGCAGCTGACCCCAAAAGCGGCAGCTGACCCCAAAAGCGAAAGGCCCCCGCGAAAGCGAGGGCCTTTTAGCTTGGTGACGGATGGGGCTGGCGGTGCGCGCGCTGCCCCGACCGATCAGGCCTCCAGGGCGGCGGCGGTGTCCGTCGACTTCTGGATGTCACGCTTGATCTTGAGCGCCTTGGGCGACAGGTCCGAGTCCTTGGCCTTGGCAAGGAAAGCGTCCAGACCGCCACGGTGATCGACGGTGCGCAGCGCGGCCGCGGAGATGCGCAGCTTGAACGCCCGGCCCAGCGCCTCGGATTGCAGCGTCGTGTCGTTCAGGTTCGGCAGAAACCGGCGCTTGGTCTTGTTATTGGCGTGGCTGACATTGTTGCCCGACATCGGGCCTTTTCCGGTGAGCTCGCAGACGCGCGACATGGGGCACCTATGTGGATCAGGGTTCTAGAAAAGGGAGCGGAGCCGTAAACGGCCCCGCGGTCGCGCCCGTCTAAGGGGCCGGGGCCAAGCCGTCAAGCGCATAGGCGGGTCCTAGCCCGCCTTCATCGTTTCGAGCATCTCCGCGGCCGCCGCTTCCGGGGCGCGCTCTCCGGCGGCGACGGCCTCCGCCAGCTCGGTCATCCGCGCGCGGACCTGCGGGTCGCGCTCAAGCCGGGCGAGCAGCCCTTCGCGCACCTGTTCGGCGAACCAATGAGAGGCTTGCGCGGCGCGGTTGGCCTCCCAGTGGCCGCTCTCCCGCCGCCAGGCCGTGAGGGTCTGCATTTCCTCCCAGGCGCGGTCGAGCCCCTCGCCGGTAACCGCCGAGACGGGCAGGGCCTTGGGAAAGCCCTGCGGATCCTGCGGCCGCTTGCGCAACAGGCGCAGCGCACCGGCATAGTCGGCCACGGTCCGGGTGGCGGCGGATTTCAGCTCGCCATCGGCCTTGTTGACCAGAATCAGGTCCGCGATCTCCATGATCCCGCGCTTGACGCCTTGCAACTCGTCCCCTCCGGCCGGCGCCAGGAGCAGCGTGAAGAGATCGCACATCCCCGCGACCATCGTCTCGGACTGGCCCACGCCCACCGTCTCGATCAGCACCACATCGACGCCGGAGGCCTCGCAGAGGCTGACCGCCTCGCGCGTGCGCCGGGCCACGCCGCCCAGATGGGCGGCGGACGGGGAAGGGCGGATGAAGGCGCGCGGATCCCGGCTCAGCCGTTCCATCCGCGTCTTGTCACCCAGGATCGATCCGCCGGTGCGGGTAGAGCTGGGGTCGACGGCCAGCACGGCCACGCGCTTGCCTTCCCCCGTCAGCTTGAGGCCGAAAGCCTCGATGAAGGTCGATTTGCCGACGCCGGGCGTGCCCGACAAGCCGATGCGCAGCGCCTCGCGCCCCGCGCTGCGGAGCGCATCGAGCAGAGCGGCGGCGCGCGCGCGGTGATCGGCGCGCGTGCTCTCGACAAGGGTGATCGCGCGGGACAGGGCGCGGCGGTCGCCAGCCAGCAGCGGCGCGAGGAGCGGATCGTCGGTCATGGGGCGGGGCATGCCGGAGGCGCCAGGGCCAGGCAAGCCGCTGGCAGGGGCGGGGAGATCCCCGCCCTACGGCGCATCGGACGCTGCGTAGGGCGGGGATTCCCCCGCCGCTGCCCTCGCCTCATTCCCAGCCCGCCCGGATCAGCGCCGCCGCTTCGGGCGCGAAATAGGTCAGCACTCCGTCGCACCCGGCTCGGCGGAAGGCCATCAGGCTCTCCATCATCGCCTTCTCGCCGTCGATCCAGCCATTGCCGGCTGCGGCCCGGATCATCGCGTATTCCCCCGAGACCTGATAGGCGTAGGTCGGCACGGCATAGGCGTCTTTCACCCGGCGGCAGATGTCGAGATAGGGCATGCCCGGCTTGACCATCACCATGTCGGCGCCTTCGCGAATGTCCCGGGCCACGGCGCGCAGGGCCTCGTCGGCGTTGAGCGGGTCGAGCTGGTAGGTCTTCTTGTCGCCCTTGAGCGCTCCAGACGCCCCTACCGCGTCCCGGAACGGCCCGTAGAAGGCCGACGCGTATTTCGCTGCGTAGGACATGATCGTGACCTGACCGTGCCCGGCCTCCTCCAAAGCGGCGCGCATCGCGCCGATGCGGCCGTCCATCATGTCCGAGGGGCCCAGGATATCGGCCCCGGCCTCAGCCTGGGCCAGGGCCATCTTCACCAGCGCTTCGACCGATTCGTCGTTCAGGATGATCCCGTCGCGCACGTAGCCGTCATGGCCATCGGGGTTGTAGGGATCGAGCGCGATATCGGTCATCACCGCGATGTCGGGCACCGCGCGCTTGATGCCGCGAATGGCGCGGTTGGTCAGGTTCTCGGGGTTCCAGGCCTCGGCGCAGTCCGGTGTCTTCACGCTGTCGTCGGTATAGGGAAAGAGGCAGATCGCCCGGATCCCGGCCGCATGGGCCTCGGCTGCGGCCTCGACGGTCAGGTCGACCGAGCGGCGGATGACGCCGGGCATCGACGCGACCTCCTGCGTGACGCCCTCGCCGTCGCAGAGAAAGACGGGCCAGATCAGGTCGTCGGTCGAGAGCCGCTCTTCGCGCGCGAGGGCGCGGAGCGCGGGCGTGCGGCGCATCCGGCGCGGGCGGGAGAGGGGAAAGGCGGGAGGGGTCTGGTTCGTCATGATGCACCTGTGCGACACCCCGGATGGGTCGCATGGGCGCGGGCCGCGTTCAAGCGCCCCCGCCCTTGCGCCCGGCGGGGCGGCAGGCGACACCGGAATTCGAAGAAGACACGAGGCGACAGAGCCCCTTGGACATCACCATCCTCGACACCGCGCTGGAGGTCATCGACTTCCGCTCGTTCTCGAACCTTTGGTTCTGGATCGCGCTGGCGGCTCTGTGGTCGACGGCGTCTCACTGGGTGGTGGGCGTCCCGTTCGATCTTGTGCGCCGCGCCGCCCGGGGCAATGCTCAGGCGCTGGAGGACATGGTCGTGTTGGCCAACATCCAGGCGCGGCGCCTTTTGTTCATCGCGGATGCGACAGGGCTGCTGACCACGGCGCTGACCTTTTTCGTGGTCACGACGCTGGCGCTGCTGGCCTTCCTCTATTGGATCGAATTTGCCCAGGCGCTGCTTTTGCTGTTCCTGCCGATGATGATCGTGGGCTGGCTGACGCTGCGGACGGCGCGCAAGATCGAAGGGCTCGATCCGGTCGATCTGGGCAATCTGCTCGCCCATCACCGGCGCATGGTGCAGGCCGTGGGCGTGGTGGCGATCTTCGTGACCTCGATGTTCGGCATGTGGATCAACATGAACCACAGCGCGCTGGGCTGACGGGCAGAGCCGCCCGGGGCAGAATCGCGCTTAACGCGGTGCTGATTTTTCGACGAAGTTCCGCGATCGTGTCTGATCATGGAGGATCACGATGCCCATGCCCGCCCATCTGGGTTCGTTCTTGTTCGTCGCGACCGTTCTGTGCGCCGCCGTGGCCCAGGCCGCGACCGTGACATACTCGGATCGCACGACCTTCCTGGCGCAGCTTTCGGCGTCGGACACGGACACGTTCGACCGCGCCGTCTATGCCTCTGGGGATGTCGGCTCCCTGGTCGATTTTGAAAGATACAGCGACGCGGGCATGAGCGCCGTTCGCGGAGAGACGGATTTCGCTTCGACCGGTTTCTCCGACCTCCACTATGTCGGCCAGGTCGTGGCGGGCTTGGATTCTGCCTACTGCGCGGGATGCAACGGGTCTTTCCGCCTTGGGTTCACGACGACCTCCCTCGGCACGACGCAAGGTGTCGGCGGCGTGGGCGTCACGATAGACCGCAATTCGTCGATTTTGTCCTACGACGCCTTCGTGACCTTCGGCGACAACAGCACCGCGACTTACGACCTTGGAACCGGCGGAAGGTTCTTCGGTATCGCGTCAGACAGTCTGGTTCAGTCGATCCACGTCACCCAAGCTAGCGGGCAGCCGACAACAGACGCGTCCAGTGGCTTCGTCATCGATGACCTGACCATTGGCACCCTCGCACCGGTCCCGCTCGGCCCGGCGCTGCCGCTGATGCTGTCGGGGATCGGCGCGCTGGCTTTGATGCGCCGCCGCCGCGCGGCCTGACCGGGCGCGGCGCGGCGCGGGTCCGCTGCCGTTGACACCGGCGCGGGAGTCGTTACCTGACCGCGATGCCCGACAGCGCCGCTCCCGAGACCGAAGCCGACACCGCCCGCCGCCCCCTCCCCGCCGGTCATATCCGCGCGGGGGGCGCGCCCGAAGGGTTCGATGCCCGCCTCGTCCTGCGCGAGTTGGAGCGCGGCAAGCCGGTCGTCCATGTCGCCCGCGACGACAAGCGGGCCGAGGCGATGGCCGCCGCGCTGCGCTTCCACGCGCCCGGAACCACTCTCCTGCGCTTGCCCGCCTGGGACTGCTTGCCCTACGACCGGGTCTCGCCCGCTGCCGAGATCAGCGCGGCGCGCATGTCCACGCTGACGGCGCTGGCCCATGGGCTTTCGGGTAAGTTCGTTCTGCTGACCACGCTGGCCGCGGCCACGCAGCGGATCCCGTCGCGCAAGACGCTCAAGGGCGCGGGCTTCGCCGCCCATGTCGACCAGCAGATCGACGAGGCCGCGCTGCGCGACTTCCTGGTGCGCATGGGGTTTACCCAGACCCCCACCGTGATGGAGCCGGGCGACTGGTCGCCGCGCGGCGGGATCATCGACATCTGGCCGCCGGGGCAGCCCGCCCCCGTCCGCCTGGACCTCTTCGGCGACGTGCTCGACGGCTTGCGTCGCTTCGACCCCGCGACGCAGCGCACGACCGAGCAGCTCAAGGCGATCGAGCTCGCTCCCGTCTCCGAGGTCATCCTCGACGGCCCCGCCATCACCCGCTTCCGCCAGACCTACCGGATCGAGTTCGGCGCGGCGGGCACCGACGATCCGCTCTATGAGGCGGTCACGGCGGGGCGGAAGGCGCAGGGGATCGAGCACTGGCTCTCCTTCTTCCAGGCGGATCTGGAGACGCTGCCCGACCTTTTGCCCGACGCGAGCTGGGTCATGGACGACGCCACCCCCGCGCATCACGCGGAGCGATGGACCCAGATCACCGACATGTATGACAACCGGCGCGAGGCGATGACCGCCAAGGGCCGGGTCGATTCGGTCTACAAGCCCGCGCCGCCCGACGGGCTCTATCTGTCGCCCGACGCGTTCGACGCGGTGCTGGCGGACAAGCGCGTGCTTCACCTGTCGCCCTTCGCCGCCGCGCCCGGGCCGGGCGTGATCGACGCGGGCGGCCGCGTCGGCCGCTCCTTCGCGCCGGAGCGGCAGCGCGACGACGTGAACCTGTTCGAAGTGCTGGCCGACCACATCGCCGAAAAGCGCGCCGAGGGTGCGGTCGTCATCGCCTCCTATTCCGGCGGCGCGCGGGAGCGGTTGCAGGGCCTCCTGGAAGATCAGGACGTCGCGGGGGCCAAGCCGATCCGCGCCGCCGCCGACGTCGCCAAGGGTGAGCTCGGACTGGCCATCTGGCCGCTCGACCGGGGCTTCGAAGGGCCCGCGGGCGACACCCGCCTCACCGTTATCTCCGAGCAGGACGTGCTGGGCGAGCGGTTGATCCGCGGCAAGAAAAAGAAGCGCCGGGCCGAGAACTTTCTGACCGAGGCGCAGACCCTGTCGGTCGGAGATCTCGTGGTTCATGTCGACCACGGCGTCGGCCGCTTCACCGGGTTCGAGACGGTCACGGCGGCCGGGGCGCCGCATGAATGCCTGGCGCTGGAATATGCCGGCGGCGACCGGCTCTTCCTGCCGGTCGAGAATATCGAACTGCTCAGCCGCTACGGCTCCGAAGAGGGGCTGCTCGACAAGTTGGGCGGTGGGGCGTGGCAAGCCCGCAAGGCCCGCCTGCGGGAGCGTATCCGCCAGATCGCCGAGCGTCTGATGCGGATCGCGGCCGAGCGGGCGCTGCGCAAGGCGCCGATCCTGGAGGCCCCGCACGACATGTGGGAGGGCTTCGCCGCGCGCTTCCCCTACGAGGAGACGGACGACCAGCTGCAAGCCATCGAGGACGTGGCGACCGATCTCGCCTCCGGCACGCCGATGGACCGGCTGATCGTCGGTGACGTGGGCTTCGGCAAGACCGAGGTGGCGATGCGCGCGGCCTTCATTGCGGCCACCTCCGGCAAACAGGTGGCGGTGATCGCGCCGACGACGCTGCTGGCCCGCCAGCATGCGAAGTCGTTCCAGGACCGGTTCCGGGGCCAGCCGATCACGGTGCGGCAGCTCAGCCGCTTCGTCTCCGCCAAGGAGGCGGCCGAGACCCGGCGCGGCATCGCCGAGGGCACCGTCGACATCGCGATCGGCACCCATGCCCTGCTGGCCAAGCAGGTGCGGTTTCACGATCTGGGCCTGCTGGTCATCGACGAGGAGCAGCATTTCGGCGTCACCCACAAGGAGCGCCTCAAGGAGATGCGCTCCGACGTGCATGTTCTGACGCTTTCGGCCACGCCGATCCCGCGCACCTTGCAGATGTCGCTGACCGGCGTGCGCGACCTGTCGGTGATCCAGACCCCGCCCGTCGACCGTCTGGCCATCCGCACCTATGTGTCGGAGTTCGACGCCGTCACCGTCCGCGAGGCGCTGTTGCGGGAGCATTATCGCGGCGGGCAGTCCTTCGTCGTCGTCCCGCGCATTTCGGACCTAAGCGAGATGGAGGCCTTCCTGCGGGAGCAGTTGCCGGAACTCTCCTATGTCATCGCTCACGGGCAGCTGGCGGCGGGCGATCTCGATGAGCGGATGAACGCGTTCTATGACGGGCGCTACGATGTGCTGCTGTCGACCACGATCATCGAGTCGGGCATCGACATCCCCACCGCCAACACGATGGTCATCTGGCGCGCCGACATGTTCGGCCTGGCGCAGCTCTACCAGATCCGGGGTCGGGTCGGGCGCTCCAAGGCCCGCGCCTATGCCTATCTGACGACCAAGCCCAAGGCCAAGCTGACCCCCCAGGCGGAGCGGCGGCTCAAGGCGCTGGGCTCGATCGACGCGCTGGGGGCGGGCTTCAACATCGCCAGCCAGGACCTGGACCTGCGCGGCGGCGGCAACATCGTCGGCGAAGAACAGTCGGGTCATGTGAAAGAGGTCGGGTTCGAACTCTACCAGTCGATGCTGGAGGAGACGATCGCCAAGCTGAAGGCGGGCGATGCGGGGCTGGCCGATGCCCTGTCCGACGACTGGTCGCCGCAGATCGCACTGGGCGTGCCGGTGCTGATCCCCGAGGAGTACGTGGTCGATCTGGATGTGCGCCTGGGCCTCTACCGCCGCCTGTCGGGGCTGGAGAAGAAGGTCGAGTTGGAGGGCTTCGCCGCCGAGCTGATCGACCGGTTCGGACCGTTGCCCCGCGAGGTGAACGTGCTGATGCGGATTGTCCGGATCAAGGCGATGTGCAAGGCGGCCGGGATCGAGAAGCTGACTGTCGGCCAGAAGGGCGCGACGGTGGAGTTCCACCAGGGCAAGTTCGCCAATCCGGCGGGGCTGGTGGAATTCATCCAGGGGTGGAAGGGCGCGGCTCAGATCAAGGGCGACAAGATCGTCATCCGCGCCGAGGCGAAGACGGAGGCGGAGCGGATCAAGGGCGCATTCTCGATCGCCAAGGATCTGGCCGTGGCGGCGCGCGCAAAATCGTAGGCCGGCGCGTGCGGCCGGCCGGGGGAGGGGGGCTCTGCCCCCCGTCCGGCAAGCCGGACTCACGCCCCGAGGTATTTGCGGCAAGGTGAGGGGCGTTAACCTTCGTTGAGGAAGGGTTGACGGATCAGGCGGGCTTGCCGAAGCCGATATCCGTCGGACCTTTCTTGAGCGCGCGTTGCAGGTGGATCAGGTGCAGCGCCGCCTGCGCCGCGCCGCCTGCCGTGTCCAGCCGCTCCGCATCGGCGCGTTCCACGGCCTGTTCCATGTTCTCGACGGTGATAATGCCATTGCCGATGCAGGCGCCGCCGAGGCCCAGGGTCGCGATGGCCCGCGCGCTTTCGTTCACGACCACGTCGTAATGCGAGGTCCGGCCCCGGATCACGCAGCCCAGCGCGACATAGCCGTCATAGTCGGCCTGGCGGTGGGCCATCGCGATGGCCGTCGGCACTTCCAGCGAGCCGGGCACTTCGATCGTCTCATGGGTGGCGCCCGCGCGTTCGATCACGGCGCGGGCGGAGGCGAGCTGTGCCTCGGCGATCGCGGTGTAATAGGGGGCGATCACGATCAGAACCTTGGGCGCCTCCTCGAAGACGGGCAGGGCCATGTCGTTGTCGGAATGTCCGGCCATGGGGCTTACTCCTTGGGGATGGGGCGGGTGCCGACGATGCTGAGCCCATAGGCTTCCAGCCCGACAACGCGCGGGGCGCCGGAATTGGTGATGAGCTCCAACTCGTGCAGGCCCAGCGCGGCGAGGATCTGGGCGCCGAGCCCGTAGCGGCGCAGCTTTTGCGGGGACACGCCGCCGGGGTCGAGCTTCATCTCCGTGTCGCGTAGCAGGACGACGACGCCGCGCCCTTCCTCGGCGATCACCCGCATCGCGCCCGACAGGTCGCTGTCGCCGATGCCCAGCGCATCGGCCAGCGGGTCCATCGCGTGCATGCGCACGGGGACCGGCCCGGTCGAAATGTCGCCCTTGGTCAGCACGATATGCTCTGCCCCCTGGGTCTCGTCGGTGAAGACCCGCATTAGCCACTCGCCGCCGATCCGCGCGGTCACGGGGCGCGAGTCGGTTTGGTTGACGAGGTTGTCGTGGCGACGGCGGTAGGAGATCAGGTCGCTGATGGTGCCGATCTTCAGCCCGTGGCGCTGGGCGAAGGCGATCAGGTCGGGCAGGCGGGCCATGGACCCGTCCTCCTTCATGATCTCGCAGATCACGCCCGAG
This sequence comes from Jannaschia seohaensis, assembly GCF_900116765.1. Classification (GTDB taxonomy): domain Bacteria; phylum Pseudomonadota; class Alphaproteobacteria; order Rhodobacterales; family Rhodobacteraceae; genus Jannaschia; species Jannaschia seohaensis. Next base: position 14,804 of record NZ_UETC01000012.1, read on the forward strand.
GGGTTCAGCCCCGCGAGGCGCGAGATGTCGCAGGCGGCCTCGGTATGGCCCGCGCGGACCAGCACGCCGCCGTCCCGGGCGCGCAGCGGGAAGACATGGCCCGGCGTGGCGATGTCCTGCGGGCCCTTGGTCGCGTCGATCGCGACGCTGACGGTGCGGGCGCGGTCATGGGCGGAGATGCCGGTGGAGACGCCCTCCCGCGCTTCGATGGAGACGGTGAAGGCCGTCTCGTGGCGCGAGGAGTTGTTGGAGGCCATCAGCGGCAGGCCGAGCTGATCGATCCGCTCGCCGGGCAGGGTCAGGCAGATCAGGCCGCGCCCCTCGCGGGCCATGAAGTTGATCGCATCGGGCGTGGCCATTTGCGCGGGGATGACGAGGTCGCCCTCGTTCTCGCGATCCTCGTGATCCACGAGGATGAACATGCGCCCGTTGCGCGCATCCTCGATGATCTCCTCGATGGAGGAGATCACTTCGGCGTTCTCCCGCTCGACGGGGCCGGGAGATTCGAATGGGATTGGGTCGGCCATGGGCACCTCCGTGTCCGGGGCATGTAGCGGGCGCGGGCCGTCTGTGCCAGGGCTGCCGAAGGAGGTGACGCGATGGAGCGACCGAAACTGGGCGCGCTGGCGGTTGTGCCGCGCGACGGGTCCGTCCTGCTGGTCAAGCGGGGCAAGGCGCCCAACAAGGGGATGTGGGGATTCCCCGGCGGCCATGTCGAATGGGGCGAGACCGGGCTGGAGGCCGCGGCGCGCGAGCTTTGGGAGGAGACCGGCGTCGAGGCCCGCGCGCGGCGCTATCTGGGCTGCATCGACGTGATCGAGCGGCAGGCGGGGGCGGTGGCCTGGCACTATATGCTGGTCGCGGTGCTCTGCGACTGGGTCGATGGCGAGCCCGTCGCGGCGGATGACGCGGAGGAGGCGCGCTGGGTCGATCCCGGCGGCATGGACGGGCTGTGGCTGTCGGCGAATGTGGACCGGGTGGTTCGCTGGATCCCGAAAACGTGACCCCGGTTCGAGCCGCCGCGCGGGCCGATCCGCCTAAAAGCGCCGCCTGAGCCCCACCGTCAGGGCATTGGAGCCCGCATTCGTCGGAAACGCCCCGAACCCGTCCGACCGGTGATGCAGGCGCAGGACGCCCTCCGTCTCCGTCCCCGGAAGGTCGAAGCCGATCTCGTCCATCTAGTAGAACAGCGTCTGGGTGGTGTCGCCATCGTCGTCGATCTCGACCGGGGGCTTCTCGCTCGCCCAGGACAGGCCGAGGCCGAAGGCCAGCGATCCGATCGCCGGCAGAGGTTGACCGGCCCGGTCATAGCGGACCACCAGCGGGGCGTTGAGTTCGAGTTGGTCTTGCTGGCCGAAATTCTTCACCACCTGCACCTCGTAACCCAGGCTGAGTCGGCCGCGGTGGAACAGGTCCTGTCCGACGGCGAGGCCGACAAGACCGGACTCGATGAACTCCGCATCCCAGACCAGGATCGCCTCTTCCCAGACGTTATCGGTCATCGCGCCGGCGAAGGCCGTCACGATAATGTCGGACTCCGCCTTGGCCGGGCTCGACAGCGCGACGGCCAGAACCGGCAAGACGGCCACGAGGCGAGGCGCCAGTATTCCGATCCCATGTCTCAGCATGTGCAGTCTCCCCATCGCAGACGGGTCCAAGACTAGAGGCGCACGCGCCGAGGGACCAAGCCGCAGTGGCGTCGCGGGCTGGCTTAGCTGCGGCGCCGAGCGCGGAGTAGACCCAGGGCGAGCGCGGAGAGCGCCAGGAGCGGCAATGACGCGGGCAGCGGCACTTCCGCGGAGTCGAAGATGAAATTCACGGTCGCGCCGGTGGTCGTGTAGGTCACATTCGGTCCCACCCCGAGCGTGCCGAAACTCTCCCCCGGAAGGTCGAGCGTGAAGGAGAGCGCCGCGCTGCTCACATATGTGTCTGACACGGCGAGGACTGGCGAACCACCAAGGAAATACAGCCCGAAAATGTCACCGGTCCCGGGAGCCGCTCCGATGGAGCTTGCGGTGCCAAAGGGTGTGAACGGATCGGCCGAGAACAGGTTCGCGCTACCCGATGACCCAGCCCCGATCGCGCCCCCCTGTGGGTTCATCCCATGGATATGAGCAGACGAACCATTCAGCGTCATAAGCGACGTGTCCACGGACCCGGAGCCAATAACGGAAACGCCGGTTCCCGTTTCGGTAAAGACGATATCTACGACACTGGCGTCCGCTGCCGTCATCGACAGCGCCATCATCGCGGCAGAATATACTATGGTTCGCATTCGTTACCCCCGTCACGGCACTCGGTCCAAAACGCCTGCGCCAAGTCTGTCCCATGCGCGTCGTTCCCGAGCGCGCCGTTCCGAGAAAAACGCTGCCGTATCTGGCGCGTATGCGCAACACCTCTCACCGCGAGCCGTTCTATTCCCGCCGCCAGAGTTGCTAAGGACACAGTATCCAAGGCCCGAAGGCATGGACCGATGGCCAAGCGCTTCGGTCAGGGACGCTGTCGACAATGCGCAGGGTGCCCCCGTCTCTCGGGGCAGGCCAAGCCTCTCCCTCAGATCGATGCCGCCTCCCTCCGCGCCGCCGCCAGGAGATCCATGGCCGCCATCCGCACGGCGACGCCCATCTCCACCTGCTCCTGGATCACCGAGCGGTTGATGTCGTCGGCCAGCACCCCGTCGATCTCCACGCCGCGATTCATCGGGCCGGGATGCATCACGATGGCGTCCGGCTTGGCATGGGCCAGCTTGGCGGCGTCCAGGCCGAAGCGGTGATAATATTCGCGCTCCGACGGGATGAAGGCGCCGTCCATCCGCTCGCGCTGAAGCCGCAGCATCATCACCACATCGGCGTCCTTGAGCCCCGCCGCCATGTCGTCGGTCACCTCGACGCCGAGCGCGGCCGCCTCCGGCGGCATCAGAGTGGGCGGGCCGACCAGGCGCACGCGGTTCTCCATCTTGCCCAGCAGGATCAGGTTCGACCGCGCCACGCGGCTATGGGCGATGTCGCCGCAGATCGCGACCGTCAGCCGGTGTAGCCGCCCCTTGGCCCGCCGGATCGTCAGCGCGTCGAGAAGGGCCTGGGTCGGATGCTCATGCCGCCCGTCCCCGGCGTTGAGCACGGCGCATGTCACCTTTTCGGCCAGCAGGTTGACGGCGCCCGCATGGGGATGGCGCACGACCAGCAGATCGGGGCGCATGGCGTTGAGCGTGAGCGCGGTATCGATCAGCGTCTCGCCCTTGGTGAGGCTGGAGGCCTGCATCGCCATGCTCATCACATCCGCGCCCAACCGCTTGCCCGCGATCTCGAAGCTCGCCTGGGTGCGGGTGGAGTTCTCGAAGAACATGTTGACCTGGGTCAGCCCGGCCAGCACCGGCTCGGGCCGTATTCCGGCGCGAGCGCCTTCGGCGTAATGCTGGGCCCGGTCCAGGAGGGCCGTGATCTCCAGCGGGTGAAGCGGCTCGATGCCGAGCAGGTGGGGGCGGGTGAACATGGGAGGCTTGTGGCCCTGCTTCGCGGCGGCGATCAAGCCCCGATCCGTCGCAGCCGCTTGACAGGTGCGGCCCGGGTGCCGCCGATGCTGGCCCAGGGAGGGCCCGGCCATCGACATCGCATTCACCATGGACGATCTTCCGCTCTGGCCGCAATCCGACCCGCCCGAAGGGTTCACCGCGGCCGGCATCGTCGCCGATATCCAACGCGCATTGAAGGCGGCGGGGATCGCGGGCGTCTATTCCTTCTCGAATTCCTGGCCTCTCGAGCGCGACCCCTCGCTCGCCAGGATCCTCGATGCCTGGGTCGCGGACGGGCACCATGTCGGCAATCACACCCATGCGCATCTGCAATTGCCGCAGGTCGATGCCGCCACGTTCATCGCCGATATCGACGCGGCCGAAGAGAGGCTTGCGCCGTGGCTGTCGCAAGCGCCCCGGCGGCTGTTCCGCCATCCGCTGTGCCATTGGGGCGAGACACGAGAAAAGCTCGACGCGGTGAACGCCCATCTCGCGCGGCGCGGGCTGACTGCCGTCGACGTGACCACGTTCAGCTACGAATGGGTGTTCAACCGGGCCTGGCGGGCGGCGCGCGAGGCGGGGGACCGCCGGGCCGAGACCTGGGTCTGCGACGCCTTCCTGGCCTTCGCCCCGGCCCAGATGCGCCATGACCACGCCACCGCCGCCGCGTGGTTCGACACCCCGGTCGCAAGCATCGGCCTCGGCCACAACGTGCCCTTCTTCGCGATCATCGCCGAGGATTATTTCGCGGCGCTCCTCGGGGCAGGGGCCCGGTTTGTGCCGCTCGATGCGGCCTTGTCGGGGCCGGTGCAGGCGGCGACGGGCTCCGTTCCCTCGGCTGCCTTCCTCGTCATCCAGCAGAAACTGGCGCTGGAGGCCGGGGTGCCGCTTCCCAAGATCGCGCCCGATCAGGAGGCGCGCTTCGCCCGTGTCGTCGAGATGGCGGGCGACCGATCCGACTAGCATCGCGGATGCCGTTTCCCTACATCCATCGCATGACAGACCCGTCCCCCTCCGCCCTGCGCGCTGCCCTCGAATGGCAGATCGAGATGGGCGTGGACGCGGCGATCGACCCCCATCCCGTCAATCGTTTCGCCCTGCCGGAGCGGATGCCCGCCCCCGCCCGCGCCGCCGAGCCCCTGCCCGCGCCGCAAGCGGCGCCGGCCGCGACCGCCTCCGATCCCGTCGCCGAGGCCGAGCGGATGGCCGCCGCCGCCGACAGCCTCGCCGCCCTGCGCGATGCCATGGCCGCCTATCCCTGGTGCGATCTGCGGCTCGGCGCGCGCAATCTCGTCTTCTGCGATGGCAACCCCGCCGCCCGCGTCATGATCATCGGCGAGGCCCCGGGGCGGGAGGAGGACCGCCAGGGCAAGCCCTTCGTCGGCCAGGCGGGGCAATTGCTCGACCGGATGCTGGCCGCGATCGAGATGGACCGTGCAAGCGACGATCCGGACCGCGCCGTCTATATCACCAACGTCCTGCCCTGGCGCCCGCCCTCCAACCGCGACCCGGAGCCGGGGGAGGTCGCGATGATGCTGCCCTTCCTCAAACGCCATGTCGCTTTGGCGGCGCCGCAGATCCTGGTCTGCATGGGCAACCATGCCTGCGGGGCGGTTCTCGGCCGCCGTGGGATCACGCGCTTGCGCGGCAAATGGACCGAAGGCTTCGGCCTGCCCGTCCTGCCGATGCTCCACCCCGCCTATATGCTGCGCCAGCCGCTCGCCAAGCGCGACGCCTGGACTGACCTGCTGGCCTTGAAGGCGCGTCTGCGGCACTAACGGCCGGACGCCGGCCGCGGGCAGGGCGCCGATCTCTCCGCCAGAGGGGGTGGCCTGTTCTTCTTCTGGCCATAAATACTCCGGGGGTCCCGGGGGCAGAGCCCCCGGTCCGACAGAACAACGAAGGACCGACCGCATATGACCTACGAGCCGCCGAAAGTCTGGCAGAACACCCAATCCGGCGGGAAGTTCGCGTCGATCAATCGTCCGGTGTCGGGCCCGACCCATGACAAGGATCTGCCAGTCGGCGCGCATCCCTATCAGCTCTACTCGCAGGCCACGCCGAACGGCGTGAAGGTGACGATGCTCTTCGAGGAGCTGATCGAGGCCGGCTACCCGGTGGAATACGACGCCTGGCTGATCGACATCGGCAAGGGCGAACAGTTCTCCTCGGGCTTCGTCGACGTGAACCCCAATTCCAAGATCCCCGCGCTCTTCGACCGCACCGACGGCGCCAATGTTCGCGTCTTCGAGAGCGGCGCGATCCTGCTGCACCTGGCCGAGCGCTATAACGCCTTCCTGGGCGACAGCCGGCCCGAGATGCTGTCCTGGCTGTTCTGGCAGATGGGATCCGCGCCGTTCCTGGGCGGGGGCTTCGGTCATTTCTATGCCTACGCGCCGGAAAAATACGAATACCCGATCAATCGTTACGCGATGGAATCGAAGCGCCAACTCCATGTCCTGGAGGAGCGCTTGCAGGAGGTGCCCTGGGTCGCGGGCGAGAGCTATTCCATCGCCGACATGGCGATCTGGCCCTGGTATGGCCAGCTCTGCCTCGGGCGGCTCTATAACGCGGCGGAGTTCCTTTCCGTCTCGGACTATCCGCATGTGATGGAATGGGCCGAGCGGATCGACGCCCGCCCCGCCGTGCAGCGCGGGCGGGCGGTGAACCGGATCTCCGGGGATGACGATGCGCTGAAGCTGCGGGAGCGGCACTCGCGGGACGACTTTAAATAGGGATCGAACCGGGCTTGCGCCCGGTCCGACCCGCCGGGGGGCTTTGCCCCCCGGACCCCCCAGGATATTTGGACAGGGAAGAAAAATGGGGGTGCGCATGTCCGATCGATCTTTCCTGCCGTGCCGGATCGCAGTCTTGACCGTGTCGGACACCCGCACGCCGGCGGACGACCGCTCCGGCGACACGTTAGTCGCGCGGTTGGAGCAAGCGGGCCATATCTTGGCCGACCGGGCGATCTGTCCCGACGACCGCGCTGCCATTGGCGAGCATCTGACGCGCTGGATCGAGCAGCCGGAGGTCGATGTGGTGATCTCGACCGGGGGCACCGGCCTGACCGGCCGGGACGTGACCGTCGAAGCGCATCGCGATGTCTACGAGAAGGAGATCGATGCCTTCGGCACGGTTTTCACGATCGTCTCCATGAAGAAGATCGGCACCTCGGCCGTGCAGTCCCGCGCCTGCGCGGGTGTCGCGGGCGGAACCTATCTCTTCGCGCTGCCGGGCTCGCCGGGGGCCTGCAAGGACGCCTGGGACGAGATCCTGGTCCATCAGCTCGACTACAGGCACATGCCCTGCAACTTCGTCGAGATCATGCCGCGGCTCGACGAGCATCTGCGACGGAAATGACGCGCACGAATGTGTGACTTTGGATAACCTGAGCCCTGACCCTATCTGACGGGGGCCACCCTCCGGAGTCCTTATGCGTTTCCTCGGCCGAAGCCTGACCGCCCTGTTCCTCGCCGCCCTGACCCTGGCTCTCTTCGCCTGGGCGGGGCAGATCGTCTACACCGCCCGCCAGGCGCAGGAGGAGGACGGCCGTCGCAGCCCCCCGGTGCGCGAGCGGGTGCTGGCCGCCAATGTCGTGACCGCCGAGCCGCAGGAGATCGTTCCCGTCCTGACCGCCTTCGGCGAGGTTCGGGCCCGGCGTGTGCTGGAGCTGCGCGCGCCCGTGGGCGGCCGGGTGGTGGAGCTGGCCGACGGCTTCGAGGAAGGCGGGCGGGTCGAGGCCGGGCAGGTGCTGATGCGGATCGACCCCGCTTCGGCCGAGAGCGCGCTGGCCGTCGCCCGCGCGGACCTCGCCGGGGCGGAGGCCGAGGCGCGGGACGCGGCGCGGTCGCTGGAGCTGGCCCGCGCGGAGCTGGCCGGGGCCGAGGCGCAGCGCGACCTCCAGGCCCGGGCCTTGCAGCGGCAGGTCGATCTGAGCGCGCGAGGCGTGGGCGCCGCCGCGACCCGGGAGCAGGCGGAACTGGCGCTTGCCAGTGCCGAGCAGACGATCCTGACGCGGCGCGGCGCCGTGGCCTCCGCCGAGACCCGCGTGGACAGCGCCGCGCTTGCCATCGACCGCGCACGCATCGCCCTGGCCGAGGCGGAGCGCGACGTGGCCGACCGGGTGCTTGAGGCCGAGTTCGCGGGCACCCTCTCGGAGGTTTCGATCCAGGCCGGGGGGCTCGTCTCGGCCAACGAACAGGTCGCGTCGCTGATCGACCCGACCGATCTGGAAGTGTCCTTCCGTCTCTCGGCGGCGGAGCATGCGCGTCTGTTGGACCGCGACGGCGCACTGGTCGGCGCGCCGGTCGCGGCGGTGCTGGACGTTCTGGGGCTGGACCTGGAAGCCACCGGCCGTATCACCCGCGAGGCGCCCGCCGTGGGCGAGGGGCAGACGGGCCGCGTCGTCTTCGCCAAGCTGGAGGGCGCGCGCGGCTTCCGCCCCGGCGATTTCGTCCGGGTCGCGGTCGAGGAGCCGGCATTGGCCCGGGCGATCCGGCTTCCGGCGACGGCGCTCTCCGCGCAGGGGCACGTCCTCGCCTTGGGGGAAGACGACCGGCTGGAAGAGGTTGAGGTCACGCTGCTGCGCCGGCAGGGCGATGACGTGATCGTGCGGGGGCCGCTTGCAGGGCGGGATGTGGTGGCCACGCGGACGCCGGTCCTGGGGGAAGGCATCAAGGTGCGCCCGCTGCGGCCCGGATCCGCCGAAGAGACGCCCGCCGGGCCCGAGATGGTCGCGCTCGACCCGGAGCGGCGTGCCCGGATCGTCGCCTATATCGAGGGCAACACCCGGATGCCCGGCGACGTCAAACAGCGCCTGCTGACGCAGCTTGAGGCGGACGAGGTGCCCGCCGCGGTGGTCACGCGCATCGAAGGCCGGATGGGCGGCTGATGGGCCTCCTGGGCTACTTCACGCGTCACCGCACCATCGCGAACCTGCTGATGGTGCTGATGGTCGCGGCGGGCATCGCCGCCATCCCCAACATGCGGGCGCAGTTCTTCCCCGATGTGGTGGTCGAGGACGTCACCGTCTCCGTCCGCTGGGAGGGGGCGGGCGCCGAGGACGTGGATCTCGGCATCGTCCAGCTGCTGGAGCCGGCCTTGCTTGCCGTCGACGGCGTCGCCGATAGCGACGCGGAGGCGCGGGAGGGCCGGGCCTCGATCCGGCTGGAATTCGAGCCCGGCCGTGACCTGACGACGGCCGCCGACGATGTGCAGGCCGCGGTCGACGGCGTGACAGGCTTGCCCGAGGGGATCGACGACCCCGAGGTGCGGCAGGCGCGCTGGTTCGACCGGGTCACGGATGTGATCGTCACGGGGCCTGTGGGGCCGGACCAGATCGCCCGTATCACGGACGAGTTCGTCGCGCGCCTTTTTGAGGCGGGCGTCACGCGGACCTCGATCCGGGGCGTGGCCGCGCCGGAGGTGGTGGTCGAGGTGCCGACCGCCAACCTCCTGCGCTACGACATCACCATGGCCGAGATCGCGCAGGCCATCGAGGGTCAGGTCCAGGCCGATCCCGCGGGCGACGTGCAGGGGGCGAACGCTCGGGTGCGCACCGGCTCCGCCCGGCGCGAGGCGGCGGATATCGCGGCGATCGTCATCCGCCGGGACGCCGCGGGCGCTGCCCTGACCGTGGGCGACGTGGGCCGGATCGTCGCCGAGGGCGTCGACCGGGAGCGCGCCTATTTCGTGGGCGCGAACCCCGCCATGTCCGTCCGCGTCGACCGCACCGCCGAGGGCGACGCCATCGCCATCCAGTCCCAGGTCGAGGCGGTGGCCGAGGCGGTCATGGCCGACGCGCCCGAGGGCGTGACCATCGACCTGATCCGCACCCGCTCCGAGGCGATCACGGGCCGGATCGGCATCCTGCTCGACAACGCGCTGCTGGGGCTGGCGCTGGTCGTGGGCCTGCTGTTTCTGTTCCTGAACGCCCGCACGGCCTTCTGGGTCGCCGCGGGCATTCCCGTTGCGCTGACCGCCTCTATCGCGCTGATGTGGGCGGCGGGGCTGACGATCAACATGATCTCGCTCTTCGCGCTGATCATCACGCTGGGCATCGTGGTGGACGACGCCATCGTCGTGGGCGAACACGCGGATTTCCGGGCGCGCAGGCTGGGCGAGGCCCCCTTTGACGCGGCCGAGAACGCGGCGCGGCGGATGTTCACGCCCGTCTTCTCGGCGACGCTGACCACGATCATCGCCTTCTTCGGCCTCGTCGCTATCGGCGGCCGATTTGGCGACCTGATCGCGGACATCCCTTTCACCGTGATCGTGGTGCTGATCGCCTCGCTGGTCGAATGCTTCCTGATCCTGCCGCACCACATGGCCGGGGCGCTCAAGCATCGCGCGCGGGAGGCGTGGTACGATTGGCCCTCGCGGACCGTGAACCGCGGCTTCGACTGGGTGCGCGGGACGCTGTTCCGTCCCTTGATGCGGCTCTGCATCTGGGCGCGCTACCCGGTTCTGGCCGGGGCCTTTGTGCTGCTGGCCAGCCAGGCCGCGCTGTTCCTGAGCGGCGAGGTGCAGTGGCGCTTCTTCAACGCGCCCGAGCGGGGCTCCGTCACCGGAAACTTCGCGATGGCCGACGGCGCCACCCGCGAGGACACGCTGGCCCAGATGCGGGAATTGCAGCGCGCCACGCGCGAGCTGGGCGAGAAATACGAGGCCGAGTATGGCGTCAATCCGGTCGCCTTCATGCTGGCTGAGATCGGCGGCAATTCCGGCCGCTCGCTGCCCTCGGCCGAGGACAAGGACCCGGACCAGCTGGGCGCCATCTCGATCGAGCTGATCGACGCCGATCTGCGGCCCTATTCCTCCTTCCAGTTCGTCGGCGAGCTTCAGGACGCCGCGCGCCAGCTGCCGTTGACGGAGGAAATCAGCTTTCGAGGCTGGCGCTCCGGCCCCGGGGGCGACGCGCTCTCGGTCGAATTCACGGGCGCCGACTCGACCACGCTGAAGGCCGCCGCCGAGGCGCTGAAGCAGGCCGTCGCGCGGATCCCCGAGGTCTCCGGCGTCGAGGACAGCCTGCCCTATGATAAAGACGAGCTGATCCTGGAACTGACCCCGCAGGGCGAGGCGCTGGGCTTCGACATCGACGCGCTGGGCCGCACCCTCCGGGACCGGCTGGCGGGGATCGAGGCGGCGACCTTCCCGGTCGGCCCTCGCACCGGCGCCATCCGGGTCGAGCTGCCCGAAGGCGAGATCCGCGCCGACTTCCTCGAAACCATGCGCCTGACCGCGCCCTCGGGCGGGGATGTCGCCTTGTCGGATATCGTGACTGTGCGGGTCCAGTCCGGCTTCGCCACCATCGCGCGGCAGAACGGGGTGCAGGTCGTCTCCGTCTCCGGCGACATCACCCAGGACGACGCCGCCCGCGCCAACGCGGTGCGGGCCCAGATCGCCGACGAGATCCTTCCCGAAATCGCCGCGGTCCATCAGGTGAACTACACGCTTGGCGGCCTCGCTGAGCAGGAGCGCGACTTCCTGACCGACGCGACCGTGGGCCTCGTGGCCTGCCTCCTGGGCATCTATCTCGTACTGGCCTGGATCTTCTCCAGCTGGACGCGCCCGGCCGTGATCATGGCCGTCATTCCCTTCGGCCTGATCGGCGCGATCTGGGGGCATTACGTCTGGGAGGTGCCGCTCAGCATGTTCTCGGTCGTGGGGCTGATCGGGATGACCGGGATCATCATCAACGATTCGATCGTGCTGGTGACGACCGTGGACGAATATTCCAAGGAGCGCGCCCTGATCCCCGCCATCGTCGACGCGGTTTGCGACCGTCTGCGCCCGATCCTGCTGACGACCCTGACCACGGTGCTGGGCCTCGCCCCACTGCTCTACGAGACATCGTCCCAGGCGCAATTCCTGCGGCCGACCGTCATCACGCTCAGCTACGGGCTGGGCTTCGGCATGGTGCTGGTGCTCGTGCTGGTCCCGGCGATCCTGGCCATGGGCCACGACATCGGGCGGGCGGCGTCGGCGCTGCGCCGTCTGCTGAAGCTGCCCGGGCGGGGCAGGGGACGCGGCGTGGGGCTGGCGGGGCTGGTGCTCGGCGCCGTCATCGTCAATTGGGGCTTCGTGACGCTGGGCCTGACGCTGATCGAGGGGCAGCCCCTCGGCCCGCTGGGCCAGATCATCCCCGCCGGAGTCCCGGCCGCCTTCGCCGCGTTCCTGGCGGGCACGGCGGCGCTGCTGCTGGCGGCCTGGCTGGTCGGCGCGGTTCTGCTCGCGCGCCGCCGCAGGCCTGCCCGCGCATGACGGTCCTTCTTCTGGCCGGAAATACTCCGGGGTCCGGGGCAGAGCCCCGGCCCGCTCCCGGTCGGGTCAGGCGCGCCCGTAGGCTTCCGCGATCGCAATCTGCATCGCATCGGTGGGCGCCCGCCCGCCCCAGCAGACCAGTTGGAAGGCCGGGTAGAACCGCTCGCCGGCCAGGATCCCCTCGGCCACCATGCGGTTGATCTGTTCGACCCCGGCCGAGGCCCCGCCGGCCAGGACCAGCCCGTAGCGATAGACCATCAGCGCCTGATCCGGCCAGAAGGCGAAGGCTCCGGTCCAGCACTGCTCGTTGACGAGGTTCATCAGCTCGAACAGGCGCGGGTGGCTGTCCGTCGGCGGCTCCATCTCGAAGCAGCAGACCATTCGGAGCGTTTCGTCCGCCTCCGACCAGGCCAGCGTCACGGAGTAGCTGCGCCACTGCCCTTCCACCACCATCGCGATCTGATCGTCGCCGACCCGGTCGAACTCCCACTCGTGGGAGAGGGCGACCGTCTCGACCAGGTCGATCGGATGCAGGTCGCCGGTCTCGGCGAATTGCTGGCGTTCGTGCATCATCGGGGGACCTCCGCTGCTCTTGCCCGGCGCGCCCCCAGACCTTGTGACCGGTCCGATCCATATGGGGAGCTGCGCGCCGTCCCTACCAAATATGGTGGGCCGCTCTGGGGAGGCTGTAAAGGCGGCGGGGCATCTTACCCACAACTTATCGCCGCTCACGGCCATTTGAGGGGGCCGAAGGGGCCGCCGCCGCTACATCTCCGCGCATGAAACGTCTGATTCTGGCTTTTGCCGTCTGCTTCGCCCTCCCTGCGCTCGCCTCGCCCCTCGCCTTCGACGGCTCCTGGCGGGAGCAGGGTTTCCTGCGTTTCTCCACGAATGACTACAAGCAGGCCGGCGGCACCCTGCAAGTGACCTCCGATGGGACCGTCTCGCTGCTCTGGCGGGCGGTGCCGGAGGGGCTCCGGGGCGCGAACGCCGCCGCCTGGAGCTGGACCGTGGCCGAATCGGTGCCCGCGACCGATCTGAGCCGCAAGGGCGGGGATGACCGTAACCTCGCCGTGTACTTCGCCTGGACCGATGCCGAGACGGCCGCCAAGGCCAACCCGAACCGCGCCGCCGCTCTGCTGCGCGACCCATCCACCCGGGTTATCGTCTATGTCTGGGGCGACGACGCCCCGCGCGGCACACTGCAAGACAGCCCCTACCTGCCCGGCCTGCGCACCATCGTGCTGCGCCAGGCGGGCACGGGGAAGCATAGCGAGCGCGTGGACCTCGCCGCCGATTATTCCCGCGCCTTCGGCGGCAGGCCCGGCGTGCTGGTCGGGATCGGCATCTCCGCCGATAGCGACGACACCGACACCCGCATCCGCGCTGCCATCTCCGCCCCCGTCTTGCGCTAGGCGCGCGGCTCGCTACGGTCCCGCCCGGAAACAGGGAGGGTGGGATATGGACCTGGCAGGCAGCGTCGCGGCGATCACAGGCGGGGCGGGGGGACTTGGCGCGGCGACGGCGCGGCATCTGGCCGAGGCCGGGGCGCGCGTGGCGATCCTGGACCTGGACGAGGGCGGCGCGGCCCTGGCCGATGACCTGGGCGGCAGCTTCCACAAGCTCGACGTGACCGACGCGGCGGCTTGCGCGGCCGTTCTGGGCGAGGTCGCCGGAGATGGGCGCCTGGACCTGATGGTCAATTGCGCGGGGATCGCGCCCGCGGCCAAGACCGTGGGAAAACACGGAGCCCACGACCCGGCGCTCTTCGCCAAGGTGATTTCGATCAACCTGCTGGGCAGCTTCCACTGCGCTTCGGCCGCCGCTGCGATCATGGCCGCGCAGGAGGGGCGCGGTCCCGACGGGGAGCGGGGGGTGATCGTCAACACCGCCTCCATTGCCGCCTTCGAGGGGCAGATCGGGCAGGCGGCCTATGCGGCCTCCAAGGGCGGTGTGGCCGGAATGACCCTGCCGATGGCGCGGGATCTGGCGCCGCTGGGTATCCGCGTCGTCTCCATCGCGCCGGGCCTGTTCCTGACGCCTATGCTCAAGGGCCTCCCGCAGGAAGTGCAGGACAGCCTCGGCGCGCAGGTGCCTTATCCGCCGCGCTTGGGCGATCCGGCGGAGTTCGCCTCGCTTGTGGGCCACATCGCGACCAATCCGATGCTGAACGGCGCGACACTGCGCCTGGACGGGGCGATTCGTCTCGCCCCGCGATGAGCCTGCGGGACTGGCGGCCGCTCGGGTTCGCGCCGCCGGCCGCGATGGCCGGGCGCTATGCGCGATTGGAGCGGCTGGCACCGGAGCACGCCGAAGCGCTGCACGCCGCCAACCGCGCGGACCCCGAGATGTGGCGCTTTCTTGGGTATGGCCCGTTCGCGACGCTCGCGGCCTATCGGGACTGGGTGGCGGGCGCGTCGGTCGCGGAGGATCCGGTCTTCTACGCGATTCGCGGCGCCGGGGATTGGGCCGGTGTGGCGAGTTGGCTGCGGCTCGACCGGGCCAATGGGGTGATCGAGATCGGCCATATCGCCCTGTCTGCCGGGTTGCAGCGGACGCCTGCGGCGACCGAGGCTATCCATCTGATGATCGACCACGCGATAGGTGCCGGCTTCCGCCGGGTCGAATGGAAGTGCAACGCCGCCAATGCCGCCAGCCGCCGGGCCGCCGCCCGATTCGGGTTTTCCTATGAGGGCACGTTCCGGCAGCACATGGTCGTGAAGGGCGAGAACCGGGACACGGCCTGGTTCTCGATTCTCGATCGGGATTGGCCGGCGCTGCGGCAGGCCCATCGCGCTTGGCTCGCACCCGAGACCTTCGACGCGGAGGGGCGCCAGACGCGCAGCCTGTCCGCCGCGACTGCGCCCCTGTTGGCGCGGTAGCGCGGGCCGGGCGCCTAGATTGCGCGGCGAGTCGTCGCGATCCGCTCCGCGATCAGGGCGTGCAGCCGGGGGCGGATGTCTTCGGCGGTTTGCGCCGCAAGGGATTGCGCCTCGGCCAGGAGGACGGCGTCATGGCCCGTACGGGCCAGCCCCTCCAGGAAGGCCGCGACATAGTCTGTGGGGCGGCCCTCGGCCAGGGCCCGGTCGGCGAAGGCGAAATCCTCTGAGAGCGCGAGACGGTCCGGGCTGATCCGGTCGCCATTGACCGGGCGCGGCCCGGGGGGGCGCAGGTCGATGGGAACATGCGCCAGAATCGCCTGCTGAAATGCGGCGAGGCTGTCGATCGGCTTGGCCAGGAACCCGTCCGCCCCCGCCTCCAGCGCGGCATTCGCAACCATGTCCGTGGTCTGTCCTGAGGTCGCCAGGATGACCGTCGGGCGCGACGGCGCGCCCGAAAGATCCGCGATCAGGTCCGATCCGGGGCCGTCGGGCAGGCCCAGATCCACGACCACCACATCCGGCCGATAGGACGCCAGATGGCGGCGTGCGGCGCGAAGGCTGTCCGCGCGTCGTAGCCTTGCGCCCGACCGCAGCGCAAGCAGGCGGACCGCCTCGCAGGCGAAACGGCTATCCTCGACCACCAAAATCGTCATGCCCAACAGGGGGCGGCGGACGGTGGGAGCGGGGCGGGCCATCAATTCCAAATCGTCCATCGGATTTCTCCTCAAGGTTGTTCTTTATTATGCAAAGCACTGCTTAAGGATGTGTAAACGCGGCGCCCTGCCGCCTTGCGGCCCGCCCAGCCCAGCGCGATAAGACGGCGCCAGACACAGGAGGCGCCCGGCCATGATCGGCAAACTCAATCACGTCGCCATCGCCGTCCCGGACCTAGAAGCCGCTGCGGCACAGTATCGGGACACGCTCGGCGCCCGGGTGAACCCGCCGCAGGACGAGCCGGAGCATGGGGTGACCGTCGTTTTCATCGACCTGCCCAACACCAAGATCGAACTGCTCCATCCATTGGGCGAAGGCAGCCCGATCCAGGGGTTTCTCGACAAGAACCCCTCGGGCGGGATCCATCACATCTGCTACGAGGTGGAGGACATCCTGGCCGCGCGCGATGCGCTCCGGGCGGCGGGCGCCCGGGTGCTCGGCACCGGAGAGCCCAAGATCGGCGCCCATGGCAAGCCGGTGCTGTTCCTCCACCCGAAGGATTTCACCGGAACCCTGGTCGAGCTGGAGCAAGTCTGATGGGTGTTTTCTCCGCCCTCGTCCTCTTTGCCATGATCTGGGCCATGGTGTTCCTGATCGGCCTGCAGATCGGCCAGGACACGCAGGGAGATCGCGGGCAGGTGACCCAGGGCACCCATGCCGGGGCGCCGGCGGCCCCGATCCGGATCTACCGCCGGATGGGCTGGGCCACGGCGATCACGCTTCTGATCTGGGTGCCGCTGATCTGGTTCATCGCGACCGGGCAGATCGGCATCGACGATCTGCGCCGGATCACGGGCCGGGAGGTGCTGGGCGACTGAGCCGCGCAGCCTATGGGCGGTGCAGCCGGTGGAAGAGATGGGTGAAGGCCGCTGCCCCGACCACTGGCACCAGCAGGTTCAGCACCGGCACCGAGAGCGGGATCGCCATCACCACCCCCGTCGCCCAAATCTGGCCGCGATAGCGCGAGCGGAAGGCCCGCGCCTCGGCCGGTGGCAAATGCCGCGCCGCGCTCATCTGCGCGTATTCCCGCCCGAGCAGGAAGCCGTTGACCCCCCAGAAGATGAACAGCGCAAAGGGCGCGAGCAGCAGATAGGCGGCCAGCGCCAGGGCGTTGACGACCAGAACCAGACCGAGAAACCCCGCGGATTCCTTCAACGTCTCCGGAAGCGGCTGCTGCCGCGCCGCAGGCAGCGCGGGGTAGTGCCGATCCTCGACCGCAGCCGCGATTCGGTCCAGGAACAGCCCGGTGAAGGCCGAGGCGACCGGCACCATCAGAAAGACCGAGGCGACGAGCATCACGGGGATCAGCGCGATCCCGGCCGCATCGTCCAGCCAGGTGACCTCGCCGATCCAGGGTAGCGTGACGGCCGGGCCGACGAGCCATTGCGCCAGCCAGATCAACACCACGGAGAACCCGAAGAGCAGCGCGAGCGATAGCCCCACCCCCGTCAGAAGGACCCGGCGAAACCGGGGATCGCCCATCTGTCCGAGCGCCTTGGCGATATCGCCCATCATGCCGAGCGCCACTCCGTCTTGGCCGCGACATCCGGGCGGGGCCGCTCCGGCGGGACGGCGCTCTCGGTTCCGATCACGATCCAGCCCGCGACCCATTCGGTGGGGGCGAGGGCCAGCCCTTCGGTCAGGAAGTCCCGGTCAAGGGCCATCCAGCCCGTCAGCCAATTCGCGCCCCAGCCCGCCGCCTGGGCCGCGTTCACCAGCGACAGGCACAGGGCCCCGGCGCTGAGCGTTTGCTCCACCTCGGGGATCTTGTCCGACGCCTGAGGCGACGAGACGACGGCCACGATCAGGGGCGCGTCAGCGAACATGGCCTGGGATTTCGGGAGCTTTTCGGGGTCGCGCCCCTGTTCGGCACCCAGCCGCCCGGTCAGCGCGGCGAGCCGGGCCAGGGCCGCGCCCTCCAGGACGATGAGGCGCCAGGGCTCCAGCTTGCCGTGATCGGGCACGCGCATCGCTGTGGCGAGCAGGGGCGTCAGAGCGGCGCGGTCGGGCCCCGGCGCCCGGAGCGTCTTGGCCGGGCGGGAGCGGCGGGTGGCGAGGAAGTCCAGGACCTCCGGGCGGGGAGCGAGGGGGGTAATCTCTGTCATGGCGTCGATGTCGTATTCTCGGCGAGCGGGATCAAGTGTCTCGACGGCCAGAGACCGGTCACACCCGATCCGTGGAGCACGCCGGCGAATCGCCGGAGCATCCTGGCAGCGCGCCGTCACGTCCATTTCCCCAGCCCGGACGCGGCGCGGCTGGTCCCTCACAACATGTCGCAACGGCGCTGTACGCCTGTCGCCTTAGCGGGGCCGGGCAATGCCTCCGCCGTCCTGCGCGACCGCGATGGCATCCATGTGGAACTGGTCAGGAGGTCTTGCTGGCGGCGGCCTTCTTCGGTGCCGCCTTCTTCGCCGGCGCCTTCTTGGCGGCGGGCTTTTTCGCGGCGGTCGTCTTGGCGGCGGGCTTCTTCGCCGCGGTCTTGCGCTTCGGCGCTTTCGCGGCCTTCTCGGCGATCCACTGCATCGCCTGCTCCATCGTGACGCTATCCGGGTCGGTGCCCTTCGGAATGGTCGCGTTCACCTTGTCCCACTTCACATAAGGCCCATAGCGGCCCTCCATGACGGCGACGGGCCCGCCGCTCTCGGGATGGTCGCCCAGCTCCTTCAGGGGCTTGGCGGCGGCGCGGCCACGGCCGCGGGGATTGGCGCGCTTGTCGGCGAGCAGTTGCACCGCGTGGTTCATGCCGATCGTGAAGACCTCGTCCTCCGACGGCAGATTGGCATAGACCGGCTTCGCGTCCTCGGGCCGCTTATGCATGACGTAGGGTCCGAAGCGGCCGAGATTGGCCTGGATCGGCTGCCCGTCCTCGGGATGGATCCCGACCTGGCGCGGCAGCGACAGCAGTTGCAGGCCTTTCTCCAGATCCATCGACTCCGGCGTCCAGGACTTGGGCAGGCTGGAGCGCTTGGGCTTCTTGTTCTCCTCGCTGGCTTCACCGAGCTGGACATACGGCCCGAACCGGCCCGATTTCAGCCAGACCTCCAGCCCGCTTTCCGGTTCGACGCCGAGCATCCGCTCCTCGCCCTGTTGCTCGCCTTCCATTCCCGGGGGGCCGAAAGGCCGGGTGTAGCGGCATTCGGGATAGTTGGAGCAGCCGATAAACGCCCCGCCCGAGCGCGCGGTGCGCATGCTTAGCCGCCCAGCCTCGCATTTCGGGCAGAGGCGCCGATCCTTGCCGTCCGCCCGTTCGGGGAAGAGATGCGGCTCCAGCACCTCGTTGATCTTCTCCAGAACGTCGGTGATGCGCAGTTCCGCGGTCTCGTCCACAGCGGCCTTGAAGTCGCGCCAGAAGCGGTCGAGCACGTCCTTGTAGTCCAGCTCCCCCGCCGAGACGTGGTCGAGCTCGTCCTCCAGCCCGGCGGTGAAGTCGTACTGCACGTAGCGGCGGAAGTAGTTGACAAGGAAGGCCGTCACCAGCCGTCCCTGATCCTCGGGGAAGAGGCGGTTGCCCTCCTTGCGGACATAGCCGCGGTCCTGGATCGTGCCGAGGATCGAGGCATAGGTGGAGGGCCGACCGATGCCCAGCTCTTCCATCTTCTTGACCAGCGTCGCCTCGGTGTAGCGGGGCGGGGGCTGGGTGAAGCTCTGCTGGCCCAGCACGGCGCCGGAGGGGGCGAGCACGGCGTTCGCCGGCGCCTTGCCGTTATCCATCACCGCGTCGCCGCCATCGGCGGCCAGCTTGTCGAAATCCGGGCGCAGGCCGTTCGCATGCTTCTTTGCGGACTCGCCCTGGTCGATGACGGGCAGGCGGCGGTCCTCGCCGGTCGCTTCCTCGTCGTCGCGGCCCTCGGTATAGACCTTCATGAAGCCGTCGAAGACGATGACCTGCCCATTGGCGCGCAACTCGACCTGACGGTCCTTGCTTTCGATGGTGACGGTGGTCCGCTCCAGCCGCGCGGCCTCCATCTGCGAGGCCAGCGTCCGCTTCCAGATGAGATCGTAGAGCTTCTTCTGCTCGCCATCGATGCGCAGGTCGTCCGCCGCCTTCGTCATGTCGGTCGGGCGGATGCATTCATGCGCTTCTTGCGCGTTCTTGGCCTTGTTCTTGTACATGCGCGGGCTGCCGGGGACGTATTTGTCCCCGTAGCGTTCCGCGATGGCGTCGCGGGCGGCGTGGACTGCCTCGGGCGCCATGTCGATCCCGTCGGTCCGCATGTAAGTGATCAGACCGGCCTCGTAGAGCCTTTGCGCCGTGGCCATCGTCGCCTTGGCGCCCATCCCGAACTTGCGGCTGGCCTCCTGCTGGAGGGTGGAGGTCATGAAGGGCGGGGCCGGGTTGCGGGTGCCGGGCTTGGCCTCGACCGAGGCGACGGTGAGGTCGCGGCTCTCGACCGCCTGCACGGCGAGCTCGGCGCTGGCCCGGTCCTTGAAGGTGAACCGCTCCACCTTGTCGCCGGCGAGGCCCACCAGCCGCGCCTCGTAGGTCTGGCCGCGCGGCGTCTCCAGCAGCGCGCGGACGGTCCAGTATTCCTGTGGATCGAAGGCCTCGATCTCCATCTCGCGCTCGACGATCAGGCGCAGACAGACGGATTGCACCCGGCCGGCCGATTTGGATCCGGGCAGCTTGCGCCAGAGGACGGGGGACAGCGTGAAGCCCACCAGATAGTCCAGCGCGCGGCGGGCGAGATAGGCGTGGACCAGCGGCGTGTCGATCTCGCGCGGGTGAGCGATGGCGTCCTGCACGGCCTTCTTGGTGATCGCGTTGAACGCCACGCGACTGACGGCCAGATCCTTCTTGATCCCGCGCCGGTTCTTGAGCGCCTCTTGCAGGTGCCAGGAAATCGCCTCGCCTTCGCGGTCGGGGTCGGTGGCGAGGATCAGGTTGGGGTCGTCGGCCAGCGCATCGGCGATGTCCTTGATGCGCTTCTTGCTATCCGCCGGCACCTCCCAGGTCATCGCGAAGCCCTCTTCGGGGTCGACGGAGCCGTCCTTGCCGACGAGGTCGCGAACATGGCCATAGCTGGCGAGCACGGTGTAATCCTTGCCCAGATAGCCGTTGATCGTCTTGGCCTTGGCGGGGGATTCGACGACGACGACGGGCATGGTTACTCCTGAACCGGGTGAGAGCAGTGGCCGCGAGGGGGCGTGCCCTTGGGCCGGGGACCATGTGGCGAGCCCCGCGGGATTGTCAATGGCGGGGCCGGAAGGTTGCGGCCGGGGCGGCTCGCGTCCAAGCAGGCCCCGGGGTCGGCATGGTCACACCGGGACGGCGAACGAAGGACGGCCTCTTTCCCGCGTTCCGGGCCCCGTCCGGGGGCCTGTATCCGTGGCCAGGGCAGCGCCTTTTGGGCGGTGCCGCGAGGGATCCTTGGCGCGGGACGGCCAATGAAAAGGGGTGCTGCGACTCCCTGACCGGGCGGCGGGGAAATCCCCGCCCTACGCCTCGATGGGCTGTGGGTCCCCCGGGGACCGTGCCGCCGGTGATCGCGTTTACGGCGCCCCCCCCGAGAGCCGCACCAGCCCGCCGCCCGGGCGGCGGGCGATCTCGCCCAGCATTTCGAGCTCCGAGAGTTCGGCCGAAAGCATGGCGGGCGGCACCGCTCCGGTCGGGCCCAGGTCGCGCAGCAACTGGTCCTCGGCCACGGGTACGGGCGAGAGTAGCGTGAGGATGCGCGCGCGCATTCCCTCCGGCAGAGGGCCGGGGGGGGCCGCAGGCTCCGACCGCGGCGGCACTGGCGCCGGCGTCGCCTCCAACGCTTCCAGCACGTCCTCAGCCCCGCGCACCAGGAGCGCGCCGTCCCGAAGCAGGATGTTGCAGCCCGAGGCGCGCCCATCCAGCGGATGCCCCGGCACCGCCATCACGTCCCGCCCCTGGTCGGCCGCGTCCCGCGCCGTGATCATCGAGCCCGACCGCGCGGCCGCCTCGACCACGACCACGGCCAGCGCCAAGCCGGACACGATCCTGTTACGGCGGGGGAAGTCGCGGCCCTGGGGCGCGAGGCCGAAGGGGCGTTCGCTGAGCGAGAGACCCTTTTCGGCGATCTCACGGGCGAGCGTCGCGTTCTCGGCCGGGTAGACCTGGTCCAGCCCGCCCGCATGGACGGCGATCGTTCCGCCTCCCAGGGCTGCGGCATGGGCCACCGCATCGACCCCACGGGCGAGGCCCGAGACGATGACGATCCCCGCCTCGGCCAGGTCGCGCGCGAGCTTCCGCGTCATGCGCAGCGCGAGGCTGGAGGCGTTGCGGGTGCCGACGATGGCGACGCAGCGGCGCGCGGCGAGCGCCGTGGCCCCCTGCGCCCAGAGCACCGCGGGCGCCGACGAGACCTCGGCTAGACGGTCCGGGTAGCCCGGCGCGCCCAGGGTGAGCAGCTTCGCCCCTGCCTTCCGCGCCGCCGCGATCTCCCGGCGGACGGCGTCGGGGTCGGCGACGGCATAGCCCGTGTCGCCCGCAGCCTCCGCGATACCGGGTAGGGCGTCGAGCGCGGCCCGAGCGTCGCCATGCTCGGCGATCAGCCGGCGGAAGGTGGCGGGGCCCACGCGGCGGGACCGGGCGAGGCGGAGCCGCGCGAACAGCTCCTCCTGCGGGGGCGGGCCGTCGAAGAGCGGCAGGGACGGCTCGGAGAGGCCGTCGGGGTCGCGGATGAACTCGGGGAGGGCGGTGTCCATGACGCAGACTGCGTCCGGGATGGTTTACATAAGGTTAATCCTGACCGCTCGCCCGGCGCCCGCTTCGTCGCGGTGAAAGCTGGCGAGACTGGGGATAAGCGTCTCCAAGGGGCGGCGTCAGATCCGGGTCGGGACGCTCGGCGCATGGGGAGGGGCCCGGATCCTGTCGAAACCGGCCCCCGCTACGGCTGCGCCCAGCGGCGACAGGCGGCCTTTCCGGGCGGCTCAAAGCGTGGGCGGAGCGCCCGACGGGGCGCCCATCCAGGCCATGAGCGGGCGCCAGAGCGGCTCCGACACGCGCGACGGGCCTGGGGCCGAGACGCCATCGGACGGGGCGGCCCGAACGCGACAGCCTCGCCGCGATCAGGGCGCGCGATACGGCGCGCGGCCCGCTATGTCTTCACGCCGCCCGGCCCGGAGCGACCTTGATGCCCTCAGGCGGCGGAGCCGCCCACCGTCAGTCCTCCGATCAAGAGCGTGGGCTGGCCCACGCCCACGGGCACCCATTGCCCGGCCTTGCCGCAATTCCCCATCCCCGGGTCCAGCGCCATGTCGTTGCCGATGGCCCGGATGTTCGTCAAAGCCGTCGCCCCGTCTCCGATCAGTGTCGCGCCCTTCACGGGTGCGCCGACCTTGCCGTTCTTCACCCGGTAGGCCTCGGTGCAGGAGAACACGAACTTGCCGTTGGTGATGTCGACCTGCCCGCCGCCGAAGCCCACGGCGTAGATGCCGTCCTTCAAGTCGGCCACGATGTCTTTCGGGTCCGCGTCGCCGCCCAGCATGTAGGTGTTGGTCATCCGGGTCATCGGGATATGCGCGTGGCTTTCGCGCCGTCCGTTGCCGGTCGGGGCGACGCCCATCAGGCGGGCCGACTGCCGGTCCTGCATGTAGCCCACCAGGATGCCGTCCTCGATCAGCACGTTCTTGCCCGAGGGCGTGCCTTCGTCATCCACCGTGATCGAGCCGCGCCGGTCCGGGATGGTGCCGTCGTCCAGCACCGTCACCCCCGGCGCCGCCACCCGCTGACCCAGCAGCCCGGCGAAGGCGGATTGGCCCTTGCGGTTGAAGTCGCCCTCCAGCCCGTGGCCCACCGCCTCGTGCAGCAGGATGCCGGGCCAGCCCGCGCCCAGCGCCACGTCCATCGTGCCCGCCGGGGCGGGTTCAGCCGACAGGTTTACCACGGCGATGCGCAGCGCCTCGCGGGCGACGGCTTCCCAATGCGACCGCTCCAGCAGGCCGGCGAGATCGATGCGCCCGCCGCCGCCGGCCGAGCCGCCCTCGCGGCGGCCGTTCTCCTCGACGATGACCGAGACGTTGAGCCGCACCATCGGCCGCACATCCGAGACCGAGCGGCCCTCGGGGCGCAGGATCTCCACCTCTTGCAGCGAGGCCGCCAGAGACGCCGAGACCTGCACCACCCGCTTGTCCAACCCGCGGGCGAAGGCGTCGATCTCGGCGAGCGTGTCGAGCTTGACCGAGAAGGCATGGCCCGCGATCGGGTCGTGCGCGCCATACAGCCGCTCATTGGTGCCCGCGGGCGCGTCCGCCAGGATGCCGCCGCCATCGCCGACGGCGAGGCGGGCGGTTTCGGCGGCCCGCCGGAGGGCGCTTTCGCTGATCTCGGTGGAATGGGCGTAGCCCGCCGTCTCGCCCTTCACGGAACGCAGGCCGAATCCCTCGGAGGCATCGTAGCTCGCCGTCTTCACCCGCCCGTCGTCAAACACCACCACCTCGGAGCGGCGGCGCTCCAGGAACAACTCACCATCATCGGCGCCGTCGGTGGCGCTGCGCAGGATGGCTAGGGCCGCGTCGCGGTCGAGCGCGGTCTCGAAGGGGCGGAAAGGGGCGTCGGTCATGGTCGTCTCCGGATCGTTTGGTCCAAAGATAGGGTGCGGAGGCCGCGGGAAACAGGGAGGCGGAGCCGGTCGCGCCGGACCTCGCGCTGTCCGCTGCGGCACCGCGTCGCCCGCGGCGGGCGGAGCGCGCGGGGAAGCGGGGCGCTGCCTGCGGGCAGGGGGCGGGGCGACCGGAGCGCATCGGGGACTGGCTTGTCGCCGCCGCGGGCGCACATCGGCCCATCCACGCGCCGGTCGTCGCGGCGCTCTTCTCCAGACCGAGGCCGGATGCCGTGCCGAAGGCGTGCGGCAGGCGACGCCGCTGTCATCGTCCGGCGCGATGAGCGCCACGGGAGGGGGCGCCCGTCATTCAGGTCGACCCGCGTGTCGCCGCTCCCAACCAGGATTTCCAAGGCGAAGCGGGTTTCGGTTCGAACGCGCCGCTGCCCCGGAGGATGGCCGCGGTTGCCGGCGCGGCGACACCGGCGAGAAGCGCGGCTGCGGGGGAGGCAGGACATCGCAAAGCTTTCTCTCCTCATGCCCATCGGCGCGCGCGTCGCGGATGGCGCCTGTGCCAATCAACCGGGGCGTGTGAGGACGCGCCGCCCCGGTGCGGTCGGGCGGACCTCGCGCCGCCCTTGGCCTCCGTGGAACTGAAAGACCGGGCGCTCCGTTGCCTCCCGACATGGAGACCGCATGATCGACCTCCTCCCGGCGCTCGACCCGCGCGACCTGATCTATACGGTCGTGGGGCTGGCCTTCTTCGGGCTGACGCTGCAACCGGCCCTGGCGCATGTGCGGCTACTCAACCTGCCGCTGTTCTACGTCCTCTTCGGGGCCTGCTTCGGCGGGATCACGCTGGTCCATATCGATCCGCTGCAAGGCGGCTGGCAGTCCGCGGTGATCGAGCACGCTTCGGAACTGGTCGTCATCATCAGCCTCGCGGGGGCGGGGCTGGCCGTGGACAGGGTGGCCTCCTGGCGGTCCTGGAACGCGACCTGGCGTCGGCTGGGCATCACCATGCCTCTGACGGTCGCGGCGGTCGGGCTGTTGGCCTGGGGCTGGCTGGGCCTGACGATCCCGGGGGCGCTGCTCCTCGCCGCGGCGCTGGCGCCGGCGGGCCTGGTGCTGGCGCGGTCGGTCCAGGTCTCCCCGCCCTGCACGGGGGAGAGCGACATGGAGGTCGCGCCGACCGCCGAGGCGGGTCTGAGCGACGGGCTGCCCTCTCCCTTCGTCTATCTGGCGATCTACGCGGTGACGCTCGGCATGGGAGAGGTCGTCCAGGGCGAGGCGTGGCTCTGGTCCTCGCTGACTCTTGATCTCGCCTACCGGGTCGCCGCGGGGCATGCTGGCCGGCATCGTGACGGGGTTCGCGTTCTCGAAGCTGGTCTTCTCACCGGTGGGCGACGGGGCGCAGGGGGCGTGGAATGCGGTGCTGGTGATCCTGTCGGCGACGCTGATCTCCTCCGGTGTGACGGAGGCGGTGGATGGATACGGCTTTCTCGCGGTGTTCTGCGCGGTGCGGGCCGGGCGGTTCAACACGCGGGGCACCGAGCACGAGGGCTATGAGCGCTATGTCCATCACGGGGCCGAGCAGTTGGAGGCGATCCTCCTGGCGCTGCTGCTGCTCTGGCTGGGGGTCTTCGCCGCCTCCGGCGCGCTTTTGGGGCTACGCTGGCAAGAGGTCGCCTTCGCGCTGCTCCTAATCTTCAGGGTGCGGCCGCTGGCGGGGACGCTGGGTCTGTTGGGCCATCATTGCCGCCTTCTGCCGCGCTGGGCGGTGGCGCTCTTCGGGATCCGCGGCATGGGCTCGATCCTCCGCATCGCCTACGCGCAGAACCATGCGGAATTCGCGGATATCGAGACGATCTGGCGGATCGCGGTGGTCACGATCCTGGGCTCAATCCTCGTGCATGGCCATGCCGCCAACATGCTTCGCCCGAGGGAAGCCGGGATGGAGGTCGGGGATGTGTATCCCCATCGGGGCGGCCCGCATCGCACGGCGGAAAAGGACGCGACCTGACGCGGCCGCGCCGGTGCCGGTCGGCTCAGGCGCAGAGGCGCTCGGCCTGGGCGACGAAGGTCTTGTAGCGCTGCCAGAACGCCTCATCCGACCGCCGGTCGGATTGGCGTGTGACCTGCGCCTGATGTGGATCCTTGAAGAACTGCACCGCGCGGGACTGGTCGCGGCGCGACAGCACGCTGTCGGCCGCCGCTTGCACGCAGCCGCACAGGGTCGTGGAGGCCGCGCGGCGGTCGGCACGCAGGCAGGCCGTCTGCACCGGGCCCGTCGCGTAGGCGCGGGTGACCGTGGGCTGGCCCGCGTCGCGCCCGCCGCCGCAGGCCGACAGGACCAGACAGGCCGCCACGGCCGCCGAAAGCTTGATGGGGGTCTTCACTGCTCTGCCCTCCGCTCGATTTTTTGGCGGATCATGCCAGAGCCCGCGAATCGGAGCAATGCGGTGCGTGCCCTCAGGGCACAGGACAGGCGCGCGCCCGTGGCCCGTCGCAAACAGAGACCTGGGCGAGATAGGCCCCGGCCCGTTCTAGCGCCGCCCCGTCCGGGGCGTCTCCGGACCAGGCCCATTGCACGACATGCAGCGCCTCATGCCCGTCCACGCCCTTGAGCAGCATATAGGCCGGGCGTCCGTCGCGGGGCGAGGCCGGGCAGCCGACGACGGCCACGGCCACCTCGAACCCGTCCTCCTGCATCGAGGCGACGGGCTGGAAGCCGCCCTCGGGGCAGGCCTGCACCGAGGCGGCTCCGAACGCCATCATCCAGGAGCCGACATTGGCGGTCGGCGGAAAGGTTTGAAGCGAGATCCTCTGCGTCCAGTCCGATGCGCTCTCGCCCTCGGGGATCAGCTCCAGCAGGGCCGTTCCGGGGCCGCGGGCGCCCTCGGCCACGGCGAAGCCCTGGGGTATACCGGCCAGCAGGCGCTCCGCCGCTGTGGCGGGGGCCGCAACGGCCAGAGCCAGGACGACGAGGGAAAGGGCAGGGCGCTCCATGTCGGTCCTCCTGTTGCGATCCGCGGGACTATCGCGCCGCAATATGGCGCGAGCGGACCGGGATCGCGGCGGGATCAGGCCGACTTTCGGGGCCTGCGGCGGCGGTTGCCGCCGCCGGGCCGCGCCCCTTGCGGGCGCCCCGCGCCGGCCGGTTTGCCCTGCGGGCGTCCGCCGCCCCCGCCGCGGCGACCGCCGCCGCCGCCTCCGCGCTTGGGCTTGGCCTCCTCTTGGGAGGGGGACCAGCGGCGGCCCGAGGCCACCGGGATCTCGCGCCGCAGCAGCTTTTCGATGTCCTTCAACTCGCCCATCTCGTCGGGCGCGCAAAGCGTGATCGCCGCCCCGTCCCGCCCGGCCCGCGCGGTGCGGCCGATGCGGTGGACATAGGTCTCCGCCACGTTGGGAAGCTCATAGTTGTAGACGTGCTTGACCACGGGGATGTCGAGCCCCCGCGCCGCCACATCCGTCGCCACCATCACCGGCGCATCGCCGCTGGAGAAGGCCTCCAGCGCGCGCATCCGCTGCCCCTGGGAGCGGTTGCCATGGACGGCCACCGCCTCCACGCCCGCTTTCGTCAGCTGCTTGGCCAGCCGGTCCGAGCCGTGCTTGGTGCGCGCGAAGACCAGGGCCGCCTCGCCCGGATGGGCCTGGAGCAGCTCCAGCAGGAGGGCGGGCTTCTCCGCCTTGGCGATGAAGTGGATCGACTGCTCGATCTTGTCGGCGGTCTGGCCCGAGGTCGCCACCTGCACCCGGACGGGCTTGGTCAGGTAGGTCGCCGCGAGGCTCTCCATCTCCTTCGGCATGGTGGCCGAGAACAGCATCGTCTGCCGTTCGGCGGGCAGCTTGGCCGCAATCTTTCGAAGGTCGTGGATGAAGCCCATGTCGAGCATCTGGTCGGCCTCGTCCAGCACCAGGAAGCGGGTCTGAGCCAGCGTCACGGCGCCCCGGTCCATCAAGTCCAGCAGGCGGCCCGGCGTCGCGACCAGCAGGTCGACGCCCCGCTCCAGCCGCTTGATCTGGGGGTTGATGCCGACGCCGCCCACGACCTTGGCCACGCGCAGATGCGACCCGGCGATGAAGCCGTCCAGGCTCTCGCCGATCTGGTTCACCAACTCGCGCGTCGGCGCGAGGATCAGGGCGCGGGCATTGCGCTTGGCCGGGCGCGCATCCTCCTCCAGCAGGTGCTGGGCGAGGGGCAGGCCGAAGGCGGCGGTCTTGCCGGTACCGGTCTGGGCGAGCCCCAGAACGTCGCGGCCTTGCAGGGCGGGCGGGATCGCCTGACGCTGGATCGGAGTGGGATCGGCGATCCCCATCTCGGCCAGCGCGGCGATAAGTCGGGGCTTCAGCCCCAGCATGTCGAAATCCATAATCGTGTCCTCTGGCGCCAGACGCGCCATGATGCGCCATCCTGCGGCGCGTGGGAGGCGCGGCGCTCTGCCGCGCGCCCTCCCGGCGTGATCCAAGGGAAAGCGTCCCGCCCGTCGTCGGGGACGTCCCGCATGGACGTCCGGCTCACGCAACCCGAGGGGCGGGGTCAAGGGGCATGTGGGCCAGCGCGGCGGTCCCGTCAACCCGCCGATCGGCGGCATTCGCGATCTCGGGGCTTGAGCCACAGGCCCGATGGGGCCACGCTGCCGGGCAGCCGCCCCAACCCTCGGAGCTGACATGAAATCTTCGCTCGCCCTGCTCTCGCCCGCAATCCTGGCGGCGGCGTCCTTCGGGGCCGAGGCCCAGAACCGGATCGACCTGATCCGCCCCGACGCGCCGGAACGGGCCGCGCTGGGCGACTATCCGGTGGGGGTTCGCACGGTTCAGTTCACCGATCCGGGCCGGATCGACATCCTCTCGACCCCGGCGGAGGGCGAGATCCCGACCGTGGATCGCAGCCTGACGGTCGAGATCTGGTATCCCGCCGCCGACGGCACCGCGCCGGGCGGGCGCTACACGGCGCTTTTGCGCGACGGGGAGACGGAGGTGACGCTCACCGGCCGGGCCGCGCGGGACGCGGCGCCCGCCTTGGGGGAGTTTCCCCTGGTGATCCTGTCCCATGGCTATCCGGGCAACCGGTTCCTGATGTCCCATCTGGGGGAAAACCTGGCCTCCAAGGGCTTCGTCGTGGCCGCCGCCGACCACCCGGACTCGACCTATGACGATCAGGGGCCGTTTCCCTCGACGCTCTATAACCGGCCGCTGGATCAGGCTTTTCTGCTCGACGCGATGGCGGGGCTCGATGACGAGGTCGGGGCGATCACCGATACCGACCGGACCGGCATCGTCGGCTATTCCATGGGCGGATATGGCGCGCTGATCTTCGGGGGCGGGGGCCTGTCGCAGACGGCGGTGACCCGGACGGAGCCCGCCTTCTTCGCCGCGCCCCAGGGCCTGCTGTCACGCCACGCCGCAGGGTCCGAGACGCTTGCCGCGCTGGCCGACGACGGGGTGCGGGCCATCGTCGCGATCGGCCCTTGGGGCCGCAATCGGGAGTTTTGGGACGCCGAGGGCCTCGCGGGTGTGGAGAAACCGCTATTCCTGGTGGCCGGGTCTGTCGACGATGTCTCGGACTACCCTGCGATGCGGCAGATCTTCGAGGAGACCACGGGCGTCACGCGCTATCTGCTGACTTTCGAGGGCGCCAATCACAATGCCGCCGCGCCCATCCCCGCGCCGGCCGAGGCCTGGGAGGGGGAGGGCCAGTCGCCCTTCGACCATTATGCCGATGCGGTCTGGGACACTGTGCGGATGAACAACGTGCTCCAGCACTTCGCGACGGTGTTCTTCGAATTGCACCTTCAGGGGTTCAGCGCGGCCGCCGATTACCTGGACGTGGTGGAGCGGGCCGAGGACGGGGTCTGGGATCTCGGCGAGGAGGGCGAGCCGACCGCCGCTCACAGCTATTGGCTCGGCTTCCCCAACCGGACGGCCGTCGGTTTGAGGCTGGAGCAGCGCGTGGCCGAGTAGGGGGTGCGCCGCCGCTGGCGGCTCAGCCCTTGCCGCTGGCCTTGACCTGGACCGGGCGTCCCTTGGTCGAGCGGGACCAGGGCATCGGCGTGCTCTCGGTGCGGGCGGCTTCGATGGTGCGGTCCAACCAGATCTTGCGGGACATGATGCGTTCTCCTTGCGTTAACCTCACCCTGGCGGATGGCTGCGGCGGAGAAAGGGCGCGATCTGGGAGGTCTCGGGGAAGAGTTGCGGCCCCGCCGGAGCGGGACCGTGGCGGAAGCAGGGCAGAGGCGGAAAAGGTGAACTAGGTCAGCGGGTAAGGCCCAGCGTCTTGTGTTTCGCTCTGACGTACGGTCGCACGAAAACGATCGGATCGTTTCGACCCAGGCGACTTAGAGGCGGATGGCCGCGATCAGCCGGCCGTAATCGGCCTCTCCGGCATGGGTGGTCCGGCGGTAGGAATAGAACCGAGCCGGATCCGAATAGGTGCAATGGCCGGTCCATTCCGCCTCCACCCCCGCGCGGCGCAGGCGGTGCAGTCCATATCCGACCAGGTCGAATTGGAACCGGTCGCCCTTGCCGTTGGCGAAGAAGCGCGGCGCGGCGTCGTCCTCGGCCAGGAAAGTGTCGAGGAATTCCGGCCCGACCTCATAGGCGCGCTGGCTGATCGAGGGGCCGATGGCCGCGCGGATGCGGTCGCGCGCGGCGCCCAGCGCTTCCATCCCGTCGACGGTCGCCTCCAGCACGCCCGCCAAAGCGCCTTTCCAGCCGGCATGAGCGGCGCCGATCACGCCCGCCTCCGGGTCGTGGAACAGCACGGGCTGGCAGTCGGCGGTCAGGATCGTCAGCACCTCGCCGGGCGTCGCCGTCACCAGCGCGTCGGCGCGGGCAGGCGGATCCTCCTCGGTCCCGTCGATGGTCACGACCGCCGCCGAATGCACCTGATGCACGCCGCGCAACCGCCCGCCCATCTCGCGGGCGACCCGTGCGCGATTGGTCGCCACCGCATCCGACTGGTCAGAGGAACCGGTGCCGCAGTTGAGCCCTGCGAACACCCCCGACGAGGCGCCGCCCTTGCGCGTGAAGAAACCGTGGGCGACGTCGCCCAACAGGTCGGAGCGCAGGATCTCCAGCGTCATGCGGGGGCCTCCAATCCAGGCGGCAGGGCTGCGCCGGGAGCGGCCAGACCCATCACCTTGAACAGGTCGCCCATCTCGGCGGGGTGGGTCAAGCGGCGATGGGCGCGGACGATCTCCTCCGTCTTTGGCCCTTGGGCCAGGGCATTGGCGCGGGCGGTGATGCCGAGCCGCTCCAACCAGACGCCTTGCCGCGTCATCGCGCTGACATGGGGCGCGGCGGCGGCCAAGGCGGCGAAGTCGACATGGGCGGTCAGGTCCGCAGTGCCGGGCGCGTCCAGCGGATCGACCGGCGCCCCGGCCCTGAGCGCCTGAAGCGTGTCGCCCTGGCTCTGCCAATGGCCGTAATCGACGAAGAGGGCGACGCCGCCATGGGTGAGCCGGTCGGCCACGGTCTGGACGATGCCGGGCAGGGCGGGGCAGCGTTCGACCAGCGTGCCGTCGGGGACGTTGCGATCCACCAGTTCGGGCACGGGGACGGGCGGCCCCAGGGCGAAGGCCAGGGCGTCGTCCTGGACCGTCACCAGCCGCTCGCGCCAGGCGGCGCCGTCGCGGACATGCTGCCTGATGGGCAGTGCGTCGAGAAACTCGTTGGCGACGAGGAAGGTCGGCATCGCTGGCAGACCCTCGACCGTGTCGTGCCATGTGGGGCGATGGGCGGCGAGCGTCTCGGCCTGGACGGCGCGCATGGCGGCCGACGCCTCCACCAGATGGAGCCGGGCGGCGTCGTGAAAGCCGGGCACGCCGCGCGTCGCCCGCAGCGCGTCCGCCATCAGCGTCCCGCGGCCCGGCCCCAGCTCGGCCAGGGCGAAGGGCGCCGGGCGTCCCTGGTCCAGCCAGGCCTGCGCCAGGGCGAGGCCGACCATCTCGCCGAACATCTGGCTGATCTCTGGGGCGGTGGTGAAATCCGTACCGAGCGGGTCGCGGGTGGCGTAATAACCCGCCTCGGGGTCGAGCAGCGCGTCGGCCATGTAATCCGCCACCGTCAGCGGACCTGTGGCGCGGATGCGCGCGATCAGGCGGTCGGCGAGGGTCACGTTCGGGTGCGGGTCGTCGCGAGGACCACGGCGACGACCAGCAGACCTGCGGCGATCATCGGCAGCGACAGCACCTGGCCCATTGTCAGGCCCCAGCTCTCGGTGAATCGGACGACATGGCCGAGCGGGTTGTCGACGGTGATGTATTGCGCGTCGGCCTGCCGGAAGGCTTCCACCACGGTGCGCGCCGCGCCATAGCCCGTCAGGAACAGCCCGAGGATCAGGCCCCGCCGCTTGAGCCCCCCGCGCAGACCCACCCACCAGAGCGCGACCAGCAGCACCGCCCCCTCCAGGGTCGCCTGATAGATCTGCGACGGATGGCGCGCGCAGAACTCGCCGACATTGGTGCAGGCCTGCGCCGCGTCGCCGGGAAAGATCACGCCCCAGGGCATGTCGGTCGGACGGCCCCAGAGCTCGGCATTGATGAAATTGGCGATCCGGCCGAGGCCCAGGCCCAGCGGTGCCACCATCGCCGCGATGTCGAGGATCGACAGGATCGGGATCTTGTGGCGCCAGGCATAGGCAGTGACCGCGATCGCCGTGCCCAGCGCGCCGCCATGGAACGCCATTCCCCCTTGCCAGACGGCGACGATCTCCAGCGGTTGCGCCAGATAGTAGCCCGGTTGGTAGATCAGCACGTAACCCAGCCGCCCCCCGACCACGATGCCCAGCACGATCCAGGTCATCACGTCCTCGACCTGCGCCTTGGTCATCGGCATCTGGCCCTTCGGCCAGAGCGCGGGCCGCGTCACCAGCCAGCGCGCCATCCACCAGCCGCCGACAATGCCCGCGATATAGGCCAGCGCATACCAGCGCAGGGTGAAGACGAAGAAACCCAGGTCCAGGCTGAACAGGTCCGGCGAGACGTCGGGGAAGGGGAGGGCGAAGACCATGTCTGCCCTCTGCCCCGGCCCGCCTGGAGGGTCAACCGGGCCCGCGCTTGCCCCGGGCGCGCCTGGGGGCCATATGATTAAGGAAAGCAACGGAGTGACCACCATGCAGAGCCGCAACCGTTTGATGGACGATCTCGGTCAATTGATGACCAACGCGATGGGCGTGGCGCAGGGCGCCCGGGAAGAGGCCGAGACGGCGATGAAGTCGATGCTGGACCGCTGGATGGCGGACCGCGACTTCGTCACCCGGGAAGAGTTCGACGCGGTCCGCGCGATGGCGCAAAAGGCGCGTGAGGAAAACGACGCGCTCCGCGCCCGGCTGGACGCGCTCGAAGGCAAGCACGGCGCCGCGACCCACTGAGGACGGCGCCCGGCTGTGCGCGGGGAGGGGGGCTCTGCCCCCCGCCTGCGGCCCCCCCCGGGATATTTTTACAGGGAAGAAAGAGGCGCGGGATTTATTTGATCCCGGACGCGTCGGCTCTGGTCGACGTGGCTGTTGACCTGAACCCGGCGCTTCTGTTTGAGGTTGTGTAACTAGTTACAGGAGGCATCATGGAGCAAGCACGCGTCGTCGTCATCGGAGGAGGGGCGGTGGGTGTCTCGGTCCTCTACCATCTCGCCCGCAAGGGTTGGACCGATTGCGTCTTGCTTGAGAAGAACGAGCTGACGGCCGGGTCGACCTGGCATGCCGCGGGGAACTGCCCGACCTTCGGGGGCGGTTGGGGCGTGATGGCGATGCAGCGCTATTCGATGCGATTGTATCGAGAGCTGAAGGATCACCCCGAGCGGCCGATCACCTACAACGTCACCGGCACGCTGCGCCTCGCCCATTCCAAGGAGCGGATGCAGGAATTCGAGCGCGCCGCGGGCATGGCTCTGGCCCAGGGCGAGCCCTACGAGTTGCTGAGCCCAGCGGAGGCGCAGGACCGCTATCCGTTCCTGGAGACGAATGATCTGGAGGGGGTGCTCTGGGACGCGGTGGACGGCGATATCGACCCGGCCTCGCTGACGCAGGCGCTGGCCGGACATGCGCGCGGGATGGGCGCCAAGGTCCATCGCTTCCGCCCCGCCACGGGCGTCAGTCGCGAGAATGGGGAATGGATCGTCCGGACCGAGACCGGGGATATTCGCTGCGAATACGTCGTCAACGCCGCTGGCTACTACGCCCAGCGGGTCGGCGACTGGTTCAAGCCTTATGGCGGGCGCACCGTGCCGATGGCCGTGATGAGCCATCAATATCTGCTGACCGAGGAGATCCCCGAGATCGCCGCCTGGACCGCCGAGACCGGCCGCAAGCTGCCGATGATCCGGGACGTGGACAGCTCCTATTATCTGCGGCAGGAGAAGACGGGCCTCAATCTTGGACCTTATGAGCGCAACTGCCGCGCCCATTGGGTCACGCCCGACGATCCGATGCCGGACGACTTTTCGTTTCAGCTCTGGGCCGACGACCTGGACCGGCTGGAATGGTATATCGAGGACGCGATGGCCCGCGTGCCCCTGCTTGGCACGGCGGGCATCAGCAAGGTGATCAATGGGCCGATCCCCTATACGCCCGACGGACTGCCGCTGATCGGACCCATGCCGGGGGTGCCGAATGCTTTCGAGGCCTGTGTCTTCACCTTCGGAATCGCCCAGGCCGGGGGGGCGGGGAAGCTGCTGGCCGACTGGATCGTCGAGGGGCGGCCGGAATGGGATGCCTGGGTCTTCGATCCGCGCCGGTTCACTGCGCATGCGAGCGACCGGGACTATACGGTGGCCAAGGCCAAGGAGGTCTATGGCCACGAATACGCGATGCACTTCCCGCGCAAGCATTGGCCCGCGGGGCGGGGGCTGAAGCTGTCGCCGGTCCATGATGACCTCGCCGCGCGCGGGGCCGTCTGGGGCTGCTTCAACGGGTGGGAGCGGGCGCTGTGGTTCGCGCGGCCGGGCGACGACACCTCGCTGGCGTCCACCGAGCGTTGGGACCGCGACGGCCCCTGGGAGGCGCGGGTGCGGGAGGAATGCCTGGCGGTCCGCGACGCCGTGGGCGTGCTGGACCTGTGCGGCTTCAGCCGGTTCCGGGTCGCGGGGCCGGGCGTGGCCGCATGGCTGGGGGCGCAGATCACCGGCGCCGTGCCGACGGTGGGGCGCGTCGGGCTGGGTTACTTCGCTGACGACGCGGGGCGGATCGTGGCCGAGATGTCGATCGTGCGGCTGGCGGAGGAGGAATTCTGGCTCATCACCGCCGCCGCCGCCCAATGGCACGACCGGGAGTGGATCGAGCGGACTCTGCCCGAGGCGCTGACACTCACGGATGAGACCGCCGAGTGGAGCACGCACCTCGTCACCGGCCCCGGGAGCCGTGCTCTGTTGGGCGAGATCGCCGAGGGGTTCGACCCGCGCCGCAGCTGGCTCTCCCACCAGGACGTCACCATCGCGGGCAAGGCGGCGACCCTGTTGCGGGTCTCCTTCGCGGGGGAACTCGGCTGGGAGATCCATAGCCGGGTTGCCGATACACCCGCCATCTGGGACGCGCTCTGGGCCGCCGGTCCAGGCTATGGGCTGCGGCCGTTCGGGATGCTCGCGCTGGACAGTCTGCGCATCGAAAAGGGCTACCGCGCCTGGAAGCAGGACCTGTCCACCGATTACTCCGTTCTGGCGGCGGGGCTGGGCCGCTTCGTGCGATGGGACCACGACTTCCTGGGCCGCGCAGCGTTGGAGAGAGAGCGGCAGCAGGGCACGGCCAAGGCCTTCGCCGCGCTGACCGTGCAGGCCGAGGGGATCGACGCGCCTTACATGGCCAATGTCTGGTCCGGCGACACGCTGGTTGGCGAGACCACCAGCGGCGCTTATGGCCATCGCACCGAGCGCTCGATCGCGCTGGCGATGATCCGCAGCGATCTGGCCCTGCCCGGCACGGCGTTGGAGGTCGAGATTTTCGGCACCCGCTATCCGGCCACCGTGCAGAATGGGGCCCATTACGATCCAAGCAATGAAAGGCAGCGCGCATGACCCTCCCGACCGAGTCCCGGGCCGTCGTCATCGGCGGCGGCGTTGCGGGCTGCTCCGTGGCCTATCATCTGGCGGAGCGGGGCTGGGACGTGGTCCTCTTGGAGCGCAAGCAATTGACCTGCGGCACCACCTGGCACGCGGCGGGGCTGATCGGGCAGCTCAGGCCCAATGCCAACATGACCCGGCTGGCCCGCTATTCGGCGGAGCTCTATCGCGGGCTCTCGGACGAGACCGGCATCGGGACCGGCATGAAGACGACCGGCTCGCTCACCGTCGCGCTGACCGCGGACCGCCTGACCGAAATCCGCCGGCAGGCCAGTCTTGCTCGCGCCTTCGGCGTCGCGGCCCAGGAGGTGACGGCCGAGGATGTCCGCCGCCTCTATCCCCATATCGAGACCGCCGACGTCCATGGCGCCGTGCATCTGCCCGATGACGGGCAATGCGACCCGGCCGGTGTCGCGATGGCGCTGGCCAAGGGCGCGCGGGCGCGGGGTGCTCAGATCGTCGAGGGCGTCACTGTGACCGACGTGACCACGGAGGCGGGGCGCGTCACCGGCGTCGCCTGGGCCCGGGGCGAAGAGACCGGGACCATCGCCAC
This sequence comes from Jannaschia seohaensis, assembly GCF_900116765.1. Lineage (GTDB taxonomy): Bacteria > Pseudomonadota > Alphaproteobacteria > Rhodobacterales > Rhodobacteraceae > Jannaschia > Jannaschia seohaensis. The sequence goes on from NZ_UETC01000012.1 coordinate 51,284, forward strand.
CCGGCATGTCGTCAATTGCGGCGGCATGTGGGGGCGGGCGCTAGCCGCCCGCTCCGGCGTGACCCTGCCGCTGCATGCCTGCGAGCATTTCTATCTGGTGACCGAGCCGATCCCAGGTTTCGTCCCCGAGGGACAAAGGACGCTCCCGGTCCTGCGCATCCCCGACGAATACGCCTATTACAAGGAGGATGCGGGTAAGCTGTTGCTCGGCGCCTTCGAGCCGGTGGCCAAGCCCTGGGCTACCGAGCACCCTGGCGGCATCCCGCCGGAGTTCTGCTTCGACGAACTGCCCTACGATTTCGACCATTTCGAGCCCATCCTGGAGCTGGCCGCCGCGCGTATGCCGCTGCTGGCGGAGGCGGGCATCCACACGTTCTTCAACGGACCCGAGAGCTTCACGCCGGATGACCGCTATTACCTGGGCGCCGCGCCGGAGTTGGAGGGCTACTGGGTCGCCGCCGGGTTCAACTCCATCGGCATCGTGTCCTCGGGCGGGGCGGGGATGGCGCTGGCGCGCTGGATGGATGAGGGGCAGCCGCCCTTCGATCTCTGGGACGTGGATATCCGCCGCGCGCAGCCCTTCCAGCGCTCGACCCGGTTCTTGAAGGCGCGCGTGACGGAGACGCTAGGCCTGCTCTATGCCGATCACTGGCCGTTCCGGCAGCCCGAGACGGCGCGCGGCGTGCGCCGGACCGCGTTGCACGCGCACCTGGAGAAACGCGGCGCCGTCTTCGGCGAGACCGCCGGGTGGGAGCGCGCGAACTGGTTCGCCCGCGACGGGCAAGCGCGCGCTTACGACTACGACTGGACCCGGCAGAACTGGTTCGAGAACCGCGCCGCCGAGCACCGCGCCGTGCGCGAGGATGCGGGGCTCTTCGACCTGTCGACTTTCGGCAAGATCCGTATCGAGGGCCGCGACGCCTGCCGCTTCCTGAACCGGGTCTGCGCCGGGCAGATGGACGTGGCCCCGGGCCGCATCGTCTATACGCAGATGCTGAACGAACGCGGCGGCATCGAATGCGACCTCACGGTGACGCGCCTCTCCAAGACGGCCTATCTCGCCGTCGTCCCCGCCTTCACCGTCCGCCGCGACATGGCCTGGCTGCGCCGCCATATCGGCGACGATTTCGTCGTCGTCACCGACGTGACCAGCGGGGAGGCCGTGATCGCCGTCATGGGACCCCGATCCCGCGAGGTGCTGAGAGCGGCGGGTGCCGCGGACCTGTCGAACGAGACCCACCCTTTCGGCACCGCGCGCGAGATCGAGATCGGCCTGACGCTGGCCCGCGCCCATCGCGTCTCCTATGTGGGCGAGCTCGGCTGGGAACTCTATGTGCCGACCGATCATGCCGCCCATGTCCTCGAGGCGATCATGGCGATCGACGCGTCCCCCGCCCTGGTCGGGCTTCATGCGCTGGACAGTCTCAGGCTCGAAAAGGGCTTCCGCCATTTCGGCCACGACATCACCGACGAGGATCACGTGCTGGAAGCGGGGCTGGGCTTTGCCGTGAAGACCGACAAGGGCGACTTCATCGGCCGCGACGCGGTGCTGCGCCGCAAGGAGGAGGGTCTGGGCCGCCGCCTGGTTCAGTTCCTGCTCTCGGACGCGGCGCCGGTCCTGCATCACGACGAGACGATCCTGTGCAATGGCGCGCCGGTCTCGATCCTGACCTCCGGCAGCTATGGCCACACGCTCGGCGCCGCGGTGGGGCTCGGCTACGTTCCCGAAGACGGGGACGTGCTGGCCAATTGCTATGAGATTGAGATCGCGGGCGAACGGGTGCCTGCCACGGCCAGTCTCAAGCCGCTCTACGACCCGACCGGCGCGCGGATGCGCGCCTGACCGGACGCGCGCACGCCGTCCGGGGCGATGCGCAGAAGGCCCCGCATCACGGGTTTCAAAATACTCAGGGCCGGCATCCCCGGCAGGCCCGCGCCCTTGGACCGGCGCGCATCGCCTCCACCGGTCCTCCTGTCTCAGCCGCGGAGCAACTCCAGCAGCCGGTCGACCTCCGCATCCGTCTTGGTGAAGTCGCAGACTAACCGGCAGAGCGGGCGCTCGGCCTCGTCCATCAGGTAATACTGCGCCTCCGCCAGCGCGCGGTCATGGGCGGCGCGGTCCATCCGGCAGAAGATCATGTTCGCCTGCGGCTCCCACACCATCTCCGCCCCCAGGGCGCGGAGCCCCTCGGCCAGTCGCGCGCAGGCCGCGTTGGCGGCGTGGGCGTTCGCAAGCCAAAGGTCGTCTGCCAGATAGGCCTCCATCTGTGCCGAGAGATAGCGGTGCTTGGACCAGAGTTGCGCCGCCCGCTTGCGGCGGAAGGCCATCTCAGCGGCTCTTGTCCCGTCCCGCATCACGATGGCCTCGGCCGCTAGGCAGCCGTTCTTCGTTCCGCCGAAGCTGACCACATCGAAACCGGAGGCCAAGTCCGCCGCGCTGCATCCCAGCGCCGCGCAGGCATTGGCGAAACGCGCGCCGTCCAGGTGGCACGGCATCCCCGCCTCCCGCGCCATGGCGGTCAGCGCGGCCATTTCGTCCAGCGTGTAGACCGTCCCCGCCTCGGTCACGTTGGTCACGCTCAACGCGCCGCGCTGTACGCCATGCACGCCCTTGGTGCCCACGGGCGCCATGGCGGCGGCGAGGGTCTCGGGCGTCATCTTGCCGTCGGCGCCTTCGACCAGAGTCAGCTTGGCGCCGCCGGTATAAAATTCGGGCGCGCCGCACTCGTCTTCCTCGATATGCGCGATGCGGTGGCAGAATACCGTCTCCCACGGCTCCACCAGCCCCGACAGGGCCAGCGCGTTCGCCCCGGTGCCGGTCGCGACCAGCAGCACCTCGGCCTCGGGCCAGGCGAAGGCGGCCCGGAGCGCGTCGCGCACGCGCGTCATCGCGGGCTCCGCGCCATAGGGCATGGCCGCGCCCGCATTGGCCTCGATCACGGCGCGCATGACCGGCTCGGCGGCGGGCCCGGTATTGTCGGATGCGAAGTTCAGGTTCACGTCAGGCGCCTCCGGTGGGTTCCTCGATCACGAAATCCTCCCAATCCGCGTCTCCGATCTCGGTCTCGGACACGGTCTCGTCCATCAGCGATGCCCCCGCGAGGTGCGGCGACATGGGGTCGCCCGTCAGCAGCGGGTGCCAGTGCGGCAGGTCGCGGCCCTCGTGCAGGCGGCGATAGGCGCAGGTCTCGGGAAAGAAATAGACGACCTCGGGCAAGGTCTTGGGGGTCAGTACGACGCACTCGGGCACGTAGGCGAGACGGTTGGCATAGTTGGCGCAGCGGCAGGTCGCGTCGTCGAAGAGCCGGCAGGCGATGCGCGTCAGGGCGACCTCGCCGGTCTCGTCGTCCTCCAGCTTGTTGAGGCAGCACTTGCCGCACCCATCGCAGAGCGCCTCCCATTCCTGCGGGGTCAGCCGGTCCAGGCCCTTCTCCCAGAAGCGGGGGGCCAGGTCGGTGCGGTCGATCGGATCCTCAGCCATCCGCCAGGATCGCGCGGGCGCGCGCGCTGTCGGCATCCATCTGCGCGATCAGGGGCTCGAGCCCGTCGAACCGCATCTCCGGCCGCAGGAACTCCACCAGCGCGACCGAGAGGGTCGTGCTGTAGAGATCGCCGGAGAAGTCGAAGAGGAAGGTCTCCAGATTGGGGGCGTTCTCTCCGAACATCGGGCGCACGCCCAGCGAGGCGACCCCGCGATGGGTGCCGCGATGCGGGCCCTCGGCGATGTCGACCAGCACCGCGTAGACGCCGAGCCGCGGCAGGTGCAGCCCGTCCATCGACATGTTGGCCGTGGGATAGCCCAAGGTGCGGCCCCGCTTCTCTCCGTGGATCACGGGGCCCTCGATCCGGTGCCAGTGGCCCAGCATGGCGGCGGCGTCGCGCGGTCGGCCCTCGGAGAGCGCCTGCCGGATCGCGGTGGAGGAGACCGGCGGGTCGCCGCCCAGAAGCGGCACGGTCGTTACCTCGAATCCCATGCGCCGGCCGGCGTTGCGCAGTGTCTCCACGTCGCCTGCCCGGCCCTTGCCAAAGCGGAAATCCGCGCCGGTGACCACATGGGACAGACCGAGCGCGCGGGCCAGCACGTCTTCGGCGAAGGCGTCGGCGGTGAGCGGGGCGATCCGCGCGAAGGGCAGCTCGAAGAGCAGTTCCACACCAAGCTTCTGGAGCCGCGAGGCGCGGGCCTCGCGCGACATCAGCCGGAAGGGCGGCGCGTCGGGGGCGAAGACCTCGCGCGGATGGGGGGCGAAGGTGACCACGGCGAGGGGCGCGCCGTCGCGGCGCGCGTGGTCGAGCACGTATTGATGGCCCAGATGCACCCCGTCGAAATTGCCGATCGCGGCGGAGGCGCCGCGCGCCTCCGTCGGAATGTCGTCGAGTTCGCGGAAGATGCGCATGGCGCCCGGCTAGCCCGTGCGCCTCATCTGCGCAAGCAGTGAGCCGCCCTTGTCTCATCTTGCCGGAAATACCTCGTGGGGATTTTCAAGGGGGCCCGCGGCCCCCTTGAAGCAGGGGGGGCGGGGGACGGCAGTCCCCCGCTTTCCCCTCAGTCGAACTTGCGCGAGGGGGCGAGCACAACGGCCTCGCCCATCAGCACCTTCTGGTCGCCGATGGCGCAATGCGTCTCCATCGTCACCCGGCGCTTGCGCAGGTCCATATCGGTCACCTTCACCACGGCCTCGACCATGTCGCCCGGCCGCACCGGCGCCAGGAACTTCAACGTCTGACCCAGATAAACGGTGCCATGGCCCGGCAGTTGCTCCCCGATGACGGCAGAGATCAGGCCCGCGGTCAGCATCCCATGGGCGATCCGGCCCTCGAAGATCGTGTCCTGCGCGTAGTCGTCGTCGAGATGGACCGGATTGTGGTCGGTGGAGACCTCGGCGAACAGCTCGATATCGCGGTCGGTGATCACCTTTCGGAGCGAGCGGCTCATGCCGATCTCGATATCCTCGATGCAGATCGTCCCGCGGGGCATGTTGTCGAGCATGGGCGAATCCTCCGAACCAGCCACGGCCCGGAGGTAGCGCAGATGCCGCGTTGCGGCAAGCGGCTCGGTAACAAAAATACTAGAATATGCCAATTCGAGCGATTTTGTTACCGAAGGGATCCGATCACGAAGGTCGGCACGACACCGGTCGCTTCCAGATAGGCGGCCAGTTTCTCCGGGTCGGGGTCGCCCAGGCGCGGGGTGCCCGTCTCCTCGGCGCCGAGCCCGCCGGAGATGAAGAGCAGGTCCAGGTCCTCACCCATCGCGCCCGCCGCATCCGTCAGCGGCCCATCCCCGATGGCGAGGATCGCCGCGTCGGGCACGTCGGCAAGCTTGGCCAGACGGCGGCGCGCCAGGTCGTAGATCGGGGGGTGGGGCTTGCCGAAATAGAGGCTCTCGCCGCCCATTTCGCTATAGAGTTTGGCGATGGCGCCCGCGCACCACTCCCGCCGGTCGCCGCGATCGACCACGATATCGGGATTGGCGCAGAGCAGCTTGAGCCCGCGCGTCTTCGCCAGCAGCAATTCCGGGCGCATCACGTCCGGGTGGGCGGAGGGATCGGGCGGGCCGGTGCAGACGACACCTTCGGCCACGTCCAGCGGCACGCGCGCGATCTCGAGCGGGTCGTCGAGCACGTTGGGCGGCGTGAAGAACCCCCCGTCTTCCTCGCCGGCATACCCCAAATGCCAGACCTTCTGGCCCACGATCCCACGATACATCGCAACGCGTGCCGAGTCGCCCGAGGTGGCGATGTCGTCCCAGGCGTCGCGGGCCACGCCGAAGGCGTCCATCTGCCGCTCCACCCCGGCGCGGGGGCGAGGGGAGTTGGTGACCAGGATCACCTTCCCCCCTTTGGCGCGGAACGCCCGGAGCGCTTCGTTGGCTCCGGGTATCACCCGGACGCCGTCATGGACGCAGCCCCAGAGATCGACGAAGAGCGCGTCGTAGCGGTCGGAGATCTCGGAAAGGGCGGAGACGATCTGCATGGGGCGGGCCTCGTGGCTGTGTCAGCCGCTCCTCTGCCAGCTTCGGACCGTCTGGTCCACCGCCTCGCGCACTGCGCCTCGTGAGCGTGGTCAGAGACCGGCCGGGCGGCGGCGCGCCCCTCGCGGTCTGCGACCTGCGCCCGGTGCTCGGACGCTGCGCGGCTGGTCTGGCGAACCCGGTTCACATCGCCGCTTGACCCATCGGGGAAGGCCAAGGGGGCGGTTCTTTGATGGCGCCTGGGCTCTGTGCCCTTTCCTCCGCCCGGTAGGTCGTCCGGCGCGTCTGGTTAGGAAGCCTGCGATGTAGGGACATCCATTCCGGCCCAACAATGGACCTCGGGTGCGGCTGGAGCCGCCTTAGCTCGGATATGTGCGGGGGGCCGGTTTATGACCGCTGGGTGATCTTCAGGATCGGTCCCATGCCGCGCCCGGAGACGGATGCGCCGGAGGGTGCCGCTCAAGACCCGCTCCGATCGGTTGGTGCGGCGCGGGTGCGGGCCTGTAGGACAACGTCTGCGTGGGCTGGCCGAGGCGGGCCGCCCGCCCGCGACGCAGCGCGATGCCATCCTGCCAAGGGCCATCCGCTGCGCGCGGGGGAGCAGCAAGCGCTGCAGGGCCATGGATGAGATCGGTCGGCCCAGCCGCCGCGCGGGGGGCGGTCCGGGGAAGTCCCCTGTCACCGACCGCCTTGCGATGCGCGCCGACGCGGCTTCCCTCCATGCGGATCGCTTCGGGGCCGGGCGCTCCGCCGATCACCACCGCGGACCGGCGCGGCTCGGGAGGCATTGCCGCCTCGCGCCGGTGCGCCTTCGCCAAGGGACATCCTCGACGCCCCTGCGCTCCTCGCGCGGCGGGCCGCGCGTCACGGCCCGCTTTCAGCGCGGCCCATTCCTCAGCACGGGCCGCCGACCTCCCACTGCACGCCGCCAAGCCGGGGATCGCTTCCCTGGCCGGCCCTAGCCGACGAGTTCGAGCGACTGCGCCTCCGATAGCGTGAGATAGGGGATGCGCGGTGCGCCAAAGCCGCCGGTCTCGGCGGAATGGGGAAAGAGCCGCGCCATGTCCGAGAGCACAACGCGGTTGAGGCTGCGCGCGGTGGTGCGCGAGGGGTGGTAGGTCTCGACCGGCAGGCCCGCGACCACCACCGCCTCCTGCGTGGCGCAGGCGAGGCCATAGACCGTCACCTCGCCCGGGGGCGAGATCGCGGTCACCGTCACCCCGTCCTCGAAGGCCGCGACCGGGGCGAAGGCCTGGCGCCGCCCGATCAGAGGAACGCAACGCGGGCTGTCGATCAGCACCTGCGCATCCGAGCCCAGCACGATGTCCGACTCAGGGCCCTGGCCGCCGAAGGCCCGGGCCGCGATGCGCCAGAGCGTCGGCCGATCCGCGCCCCAGCCATAGCTGCGTGACCCGATCCAGCGGATCTCGGCGGTGCCGCCCGAGGCGGTCGCGATCCGGTCCCCCGGCATCAGGTCTTCGATCGCTATCGGGCCCTGCTCGCCCCGCAGCAGCGCGCCGCGTGCCAGGCAGGAGACGGCGGCGGCCACTTCGGGCGTGTCGGGCAGTTTGCGGTTGTCCCAGGTCGCCCGGCCCTTGCCGTCGACCCAGGCGAGGTCGATCGGCACAAGGGGGCGGGTATCGCTGCGCCCCTCCAAAGCCGGGTCATGCGCGGACCGGAAGTCCGCTGAGGGAAGCCGCTGGTAGGCAGTCATTCGTGGTTGTCCCGTCAGTCGCGGCCCCCACCGCTACGCCGTTTATCGCCAAAGTCGCGGAGTCCGAGCAAGGCCAGAAGCGGAAACAATGGGTTTCAATATCACGCTCCGTGTCGGAATCGTGGCGTATCGGTGGTGCCGTGACGCCTCTCGGGCCTGGACGTGGCACGCGTTTGACAGAGGGCTGAACCGGACCGTCCTCTCCCGTTGCATCCGCCCCGCGCAAGGGCGCGGCGGCCGGCTCCGGCGCCATCCTGGAGGCGCTCCCGTCCACATCGGGCGTCCTGTCGGGCCGCGCCGCACCCGGGGAGGCACCGTTCTTGGCCCGATCGGGCCGCGTCCGCCTCAGTCCGTCAGGGCGGCGAACACGTCGAACAGATCCAGCCCGGGCTCGAAGGCCCCGGTGCGCAGGAAGGACAGGGTCTGCCCGATCACCACCGGGTTGTTCATCAGGAAGGTATGGGTTGCGGGCAGGGTCAGGTGCGCGGCCATGCCCTCGACCTTTGTCGAGTCGACCGACACCTTGCCGTCATCCTCTCCGGGAAGGATTGTGGAATAGACCGCGTTGAGGCTGCGATTGCCCGCGATGATCCCGACATCGGCCCAGACCGGGCCGAGCTGGCTGGGCACTCCGTCTGTTCCCAGCTGAAGCCCCGCCGGTCCGTTGAGCCACTCGAAAGGCGGCAGCTGGTCCAGCTCGTCGACCAGTTCGGATCCATGGTTGGGCGGGGCCAGCATCACGGTGCGTCCGAGCCGCGGGATCTCGGTCTCTGCCAGATACTGCCGCAGCAGGATGCCGCCCATGGAATGGGTGACGAAATGGATTTTCGGGGCGTCCGCGGGGCAGGCGGCCAAGGCTTCGGGCAGCGCCATAGCGGTCAACTCGGCGATCTCGGCCACGGTCGAGTCGTAGTCGCTGTTGAAGACGGTATAGCCCTCGGCCGACAGCGCCTCCTCCAAAACCACCATGGAGCCCGCGCTGCGCGCGAGGCCGTGCAGCAGCACGACACAGTCCGGCACCGCCCCGTCGGGCGGCGCGGCCAGGGCGGCGCAGAGGGCAAGCCAGGAACACATGCTACATACTTAGGTCGTCCTGCCGCCCGATGCATCCCCTTCTGCACGCGATGGCGCGTTACGACCCGGCCCGGCCGATGGGCAGGGTGGCCACGGCGATGCCGGCCAGCACCAGGGCGGCCGCGCCGACCGTCTGAACCGTCGGCAACTCGCCGAGCAGGGCCGCGCCCGCGATCATGGCGATGACCGGCACCGAGAGCTGCGCCAGCCCGGCCGTGGCCGAGCCCATCGCAGGCAGCACCCGGAACAGCATCGCATAGCCCAGCCCCGAGGCCACCGCTCCCGACAGCACCGCCATCAGCGCGCCGAAGGCCGTCACCGGCGCGCCCAGCCAGACCGGCGCGGCCAGCGCGAACATTCCCGCCGCCAGCAGGAAGTTGCTTGCCGATCCGGCGAGCGGCCGGGGTTCGAACCGGCCGGCCAGCGAGTAACCGGCCCAGGCCAACCCCGCCACGGCCATGAGCCCGGCGTCGAGCGGGTCCGCCGAGGCGCCCTCCTCCGGCCAAAGCAGCCAGGTCAGACCGCCGAGCGCCAGGGCCATGCCCAGGAGCGCCCGGGCGCTGGTCCCCTCTCCGCGCGCAAGGCCGATGGCGAAAAGGCCCAGTTGCACGCAGGCAAAGAGGATCAGCGCGCCGAGCCCCGCGTCGAGGCTGCGATAGGCCAGCGAGAAGCCCAGCAGATAGATCGCCAGCGCCAGGGCCGCGCCCCATCTCCGTCCGCCGCCCAGCGTGATCCCCCTCCGCGCCGCCAAGGCCGCGAGCACCACGGCCCCCGCCCCCACGCGGATCGCCGCGAAGGCAAGCGGATCCGTCCCGTCCAGCACGCCTGCGCGGGTCAGCAGCGAATTGGCTGCGAGGAAACAGAAGGCGACGGCGGCTAGGAGTGGCAGGGGCATGGCTCTTGGTGACCGCTGTCCCGGTCCGTGTCGAGGGCAGAGACGTATCTGCGGTCAGGGCACCGAGCGGCGGCGCGGCGTTGGGCGGCCTCCTCGGTCCGTTCCGATCCCGTCGGAGACGGGCCGGCGCGTCGCCGGGGTGGCTGTCCGGCGATCCTGGTTTTGGTCCGCGCGGCCTGTCACAACCCTGATGCGGGAGACCTCCCTTATGCGGGAGACCTCGGCGCGATGCTCTAAACCCCACCTGACCGCCGAGCTTGCGCCCCAACCCCCCGGGCGCGGTCTGCGCGCTCACGCCTCTCCGGGCGCCGTCGCCGCGCGTCCGGCCTCGGACAGGTCGTAGACCCCCGTCGCCACCTTGACGAACCACCCATAATGGTTGTCGCGCAGCATCGTCGTGGCTCGCGCCACCCCCGTCGCGTCGCGCACGTCGCGCCCGCGGCGTGGCCCGGCCTGCGCGAGATGCGCCGCGAGCAAGAGCGCATCCTGGCGATAGGCCGTCACCAACCCGTCCCGCGTCGCCCCGCCCGCTGTCGGGTCGCCGCGCCGGGCCGCGAACTCCCGCAGGAGGCGTTCGCGCGGCGCTTTCAGCAGACGCGGACGGAACGGGCCCGGGTCGCAATGCACTGTCACCAGCCCGTCCGCCGCCCGCACCGTCATCACGCCGAGCCCGAGGCGTCGGGCGAGCTTCAGGTTGGCTCTCAGCGCCGTCCAGCCGCGCCGTCCCGCGACATCCGGGACCGCGAGGTAGACATGCGGCGTGATCGTCTGACGGTCGATTCCCTGATGGATCAGGGCCAGGGAGAAGCCGGTCTTCAACTCCACGATCACCGGCGGTTCGTCCCCGCGCAGCGCGACGACGTCGGCCGGGCCGATCTCGCCCTTCACGGCATAGCCCTGGCCTTCCAGAAAGCGCTTGACCGGGGGGTAGAGCGCCGTCTCCCGTGGCGGCTCAGCCACGGCGCGTCACGGCTCCTCCGCGCAGCAGGATATCGCCGCCGATCAGCCCCGTGAGGCGCACCGTCGCGCCGTCTTCGACGATCAGGTCTCCGGCGACCATGCCCCCCAGATCCAGCGTCACGCCGGGTGCCACGCGGACATCGCCGCCGACCATGCCGTCGAAGCGGCCGTCCTCGGTCACCTCCAGGTCGCCGGCCACCATGCCATCCCTTCCGCGCATAGCCGTATCCCTCCGCCTGCGGCCACGTGACAACGGTCGCGGCCCGCGATAATGCCGCGTCCGAAACGAAACGCAGCACGGATGACCCCTCATGACCACCCTCGTTTTCGGCCACAAGTCCCCCGACACCGACTCGACCGCAGCGCCGATCGCCTGGGCCTGGTATCTGACCGAGGTCGCCGGGACCGACGCGAAGCCCGTTCTCTTGGGCGAGCCCAACACCGAAGCCGCCTTCATGCTCGAGCGCTGGGGTCTGGATAAGCCGGAGATCATCGCCGATGTCGAGGCGGGCCAGCCCTGCGTCGTCGTCGACACCAACAACCCGGCCGAGCTGCCCGCCGGCATCGCTCAGGCGGATCTGCGCCAGATCATCGATCACCACAAGCTGACCGGCGGGCTTGAGACGGCGGGGCCGATCGACATCACCATCCGCCCGCTCGCCTGCACCGCGACCATCATGTACGACATGATGGGGTCTGCGGCCTCGTCGGCGCCAGAGGGGATCAAGGGCGCGATGCTGACGGCGATCCTGTCGGACACGCTGGAGTTCCGCTCCCCCACCACGACCGATCACGACCGCGCCGTGGCCGAGCGGCTGGCCGAGGATCTTGGCGTCTCGATCCCCGAGCTGGCCGAGGCGATGTTCGCCGCCAAGTCCGACGTGTCGGCTTTCTCCGAGGCGGAGCTTCTGCGGATGGACTCCAAGGAATATTCCGTCGGCGGCACGTCCTTCCGCGTCTCCGTGCTGGAGACCACCTCGCCCAAGGCGATCCTCGATCGCAAGGACGCGCTGGTCGAGGCCATGCCGACCGTCGCCGCCGAGGACGGCGTGGCGCAGGTGCTGCTGTTCGTGGTGGACATCCTCAACGAGGAGGCGACGCTGCTGGTCCCGAACGAGCTGACGAAGACGGTCGCGGAGAAGAGCTTCGACGCGACGGTTTCGGGCGACACGGTGGTGCTGCCGGGCGTGATGAGCCGCAAGAAGCAGATCATCCCGGCGCTCAAGGTCTGAGGCCGGGAGGCCCGAAACCGTCGTCACGACCCCGGTCATGACCGGGGTCGTGACGACGGTCGTGACGTGCATGGTGACGGGTCTGAGCCTGCGGGTGGCGGGTCGGGGCGCGGGGCCCGGACTGTTGGGTGATCGGACCGGCCGAAAGGGATCCGCGGCCGGTCCTCGGACCATCGCGCCACTGTTGGGCCGATGACCGCTGTGCGGGACGAAGCAGTCGCTCGTGCTTACGAACGAATCTGCACTTCGCCCTCGATTTCCATCGCGAAACCCAACGGCAGCCCCGACACACCGATTGCCGATCGCGCATGTCGCCCCACGTCTGGTCCAAACACTTCGATCACGAGATCGCTGAAACCATTTACTACCAAATGTTGCTCGGTGTAGCCGGGACTCGAGCTGACCATTCCAAAAACTCGTGTCCAGCCGACAATCCGGGAAAGGTCACCGATTTCAGCTTTAATGTTTGCCAGCACTGAAAGTGCAATTTCGCGAGCTGCATCATAGGCTTGTTCAGTTGTCAGCTCAGCACCGACCGTGCCGAACGGACCTGCTATACTGCCGTCCATTGCGGTCTTGGGGCTTCCAGAAAATAGGAGACGGTCACCCCGAACGTTAACGAAGGCGAACGGTAGGTGCACGCCGACAGGCGGCTTTGCAGCGGCGGGCAAGCTCAATCCGAGTTCACGCAGTCTTTCTTCTGGCGCTGCCATCTCAATCCTCTTGCATCCAGCATCTCGGAAGCATCATATCAGACGCCGGAGCACCCGTCTGCTCCGGGCTCGAAGCCGACATCCACTGACAGCGTCGACCCATTGCCGCAGGAGATTGCCGGGCTTGCGGGCCGCACCCTCAGGGCCTCCGCGCCACCAAGTCGATCTCGACCAGGGCACCCACGGCCAAAGCGGTCACGCCGATGCAGGTGCGGGCGGGCAGGGGGTTCGGGGCGAAGTAGCTGGCATAGACCCGATTCATCGCGTCGTAGTCGCGCTCGAACTCGGTCAGGTAGGCGCGGGCCTGGACGACATTGGCGAGGGTCAGGCCCAGCCCCTCCAGCACCAGAACGAGATTGTCCATGACCCGGGCGGTCTGCGCCTCGATCCCCTCGGGGAGGGGGCGTGCGGGGTCATCGGGCCAGGTCGGCATCTGGCCGGTCAGAAAGACCCATCCGTCGATTTCGGCGGCATGGCTGAAGGTCGCCACCGGCGTGGGCGCGGCGTCGATCATGTGAAAGTCGGGTAGGGGCATGGCGTCTCCGAGGCTGCCGCGCACACTAGGCGCCAGACCCGGCCCGCGCCAAGCCCCTCAATCCGCGCGCAGCGAGACGTGGTCGATGGCGCAGGACTCCTCAGTGATCGGGCGGTCGGTGGCGGAGGCGATTGGGATCGTATCGGTTGCCCGGCTGTGATGCCCTTGCTCGCCAGGGCCGACGGGGTTTCCCCTCATGCAGATCGTCCGCGCGATGCGCCCGTCGCCTCGGTCCCGAATCCCGGCATCCGATCTGTTGACCTCGCCATGATCGCCATGATCGCCGGTCGAGGCAGGGCCTGTCGTCTTGGCTAGGCGTCCAGGGCCAGCCGCGCCTCCAGCACCTCGAAGGGGACGCCGGGCACGTCCTTGGCGCCGCGGATGACCAGCGAGGTCTTGACCGAGGCGACATTGTCGGCGGCGGTCAGTTGCCCGGTCAGGAAGGATTGGAAGGTCGAGAGATCCGGCGCGACGCATTTGAGAATGAAGTCGATCTCACCGTTGAGCATGTGGCACTCGCGCACGAGCGGCCAGTCTCGGGCGAGGGCCTCGAAGGCCGACAGATCCGCCTCGGCCTGCCGGACCAGGGACACCATCGCGAAAACCTGCACCTCGAAGCCCAGGGCACGCGCGTCCACATCGGCATGGTAGCCCTGGATCAGCCCGGCCTCCTCCAGCGCGCGGACCCGGCGCAGGCAGGGCGGTGCGCTGATCCCGACACGGCGGGCCAGTTCGACATTGGTCATGCGTCCGTCAGCCTGAAGTTCGGCGAGAATCTGGCGGTCGATAGGGTCGAGCTTGGAGGCGGGCATTGCAGTGTCCGATGGGAGCGAATTGGCCAGTGTTTCCCATATTGGCCTGGGTAGCGCAATAATCTTTCGCAGCTGCGTAACTATATGTCGGGTGCCATCGCTCTCATCATGCCGCTCAACGCGGCCGGGGATAGGCGCGGGCGGCCACGGCCCCGACCTGCGGCCCGCATGCGGTCCGACCGGAGGGAGCGCCCGTTGGCGCGCGGACCGTGTCTCTCCCGCGCGGGCTCAGGCGACGATTTTCTTCTGGCTGGCGAACGGGCTGAGACCGAGCCAGGTCTGGATCGTCGCCTCCAGGTCGCGCGATCCGCTGAATTCGAACGCCTCGCGTTCGGCGGCAACGTCGGTGACACCCATCCAGATCGCCGTCATCGTGCGGAGATCCGTCGACACGTAGAGATCGATGTCGAAGCCTGGATCGGCCCAGCAGAGGTCGACCTCGCCGCCCGGCTCGATGACGAGCCACCAGTCCCGTTTGGTCGAGGGAAGGTCGTGATACAGGAACTGGACCACGACGCGCCGGTCCGGCAGCGGATCGGGGTTCAGGTTGCGCCGCATGTCCCACATCAGCAGCGACGGGTCGAGATTCTTCAGCGAAAGCGACGACTCGACCCATTTCTGGCCCCACATGCCCATGGCGATCACCACGTCGCGCAGGTCGCGGCCGGCTTCGGTCAGATGGTATTCGTAGATCCCCCGCTCCGCCGGTGCCGGCCTCCGCTCCACGATTCCGGCGTCTTCGAGATCCTTGAGGCGGCGGGACAGCAGGGTGGGCGACATCTTGGGCACGCCGCGGCGCAGGTCGTTGAATCGATGGGATCCTGCGATCAACTCTCGCAGCAGAACCATCGTCCATCGCGTGCACAGCACTTCCGCGGCCATGGCGAGGGGGCAGAATTGTTTGTAGCTGGCCTGGGACATGACGCGTCCTCCGATCTCTTTCCGACAGCCTAGCAGCGGGCTGAAAGGGGCATAGTCCAGAAACTGTACCACCCGGTCCAGTCGCGTGACTGGAGGGTGGGTCGGCCCGGCGGGCAAGGTTCCCGGACAGGGCGCGGCCCTCCCGGTCCGCCTCGGAAAGGAGCATCGAGATGAGCGTCTACCTGATCGCGGATATCAAGGTCACCGATGACGGCTGGGTTCCCGACTATGCCGCCAACGTCCACAAACTGGTGGAGAAGCACGGGGGCCGCTACCTGTCCCGCAGCGGACATATCGAGACCCTGGAGGGCGTGGCGACGGACAGCACGTTGATCGCGATCCTCGAATTCCCCTCGCGGGAGGCGCTGGACGCCTTCGCGGCGGACCCCGCCTATGCGCCCTATGGGCAGGCCCGGCAGGCGGGGAGCGTCTCGACGTTCCGTCTGATCGACGACACCGACATCGCCGGGACGATCCCCTATCTCAAGGCGGGATGATCCGACGGCCTGGGGGGGCGGCGGGCGGATCGGACGGCGATCACGAGCCTGAGACGGGGGTTTCCACCGCCCCGATTCGACGCCTATATCGAGCCCCCAGGCAGGAGGTGTCCCATGTCCGACGCAACCCATTCCAAGGTTCTCATCATCGGCTCCGGCCCGGCGGGCTACACCGCCGCCGTCTACGCGTCGCGCGCCATGCTCGACCCGGTGCTGGTGCAGGGGATCCAGCCCGGCGGGCAGTTGACGATCACCACCGAGGTGGAGAACTGGCCCGGCGACACCGAGGTGCAGGGGCCCGACCTGATGCTTCGGATGGAGGCCCATGCCAAGGCCGTCGGCACCACGATCCTGTCCGACCATATCGCCTCGCTCGATCTGTCCAAGCGGCCCTTCACGGCCGTCTCCGACAGCGGCAACACCTATACCTGCGACGCGCTGATCCTGGCCACGGGGGCACAGGCCAAATGGCTGGGCCTGCCCTCGGAGGAGCATTTCAAGGGCTTTGGCGTCTCGGCCTGCGCGACCTGCGACGGGTTCTTCTATCGCGGCAAGGAGGTCGCGGTGGTCGGCGGCGGCAACACCGCCGTCGAGGAGGCGCTGTTTCTGACCAATTTCGCCAGCAAGGTGACGCTGATCCACCGGCGCGACAGCCTGCGTGCCGAAAAGATCCTTCAGGACCGGCTGTTCAAGAACCCCAAGGTCGAGGTGATCTGGGATCACGAAATCGACGAGGTGCTGGGCTCCGAGCAGCCGCGCGGGGTCGAGGGGCTGCGGCTGCGCCACGCGCAGACCGGGGAGATCCGCGAGATCGCCGTGCATGGCTTCTTCGTCGCCATTGGCCACGCGCCGGCCTCCGAGTTGGTCAAGGATTGGCTGGAGCTGCACCATGGCGGCTACGTCAAGACGGCGCCCGACTCGACGGCGACCTCGATCCCGGGTGTCTTCGCCGCGGGCGACCTGACCGACCACGTCTACCGCCAGGCCGTCACCAGCGCCGGCATGGGCTGCATGGCCGCGCTGGAGGCGGAGCGGTTCCTGGCCGAGCACGGCCAGGACAGCGATATCGAGCAGGAGCAGACGGCGCCGCTGGGCTACGGTGCGCCGGTCGACGCCGCCGAGTAACACGCTCCGCGGCTGCAAGGGCCCTAAATACTGAGAAAAAATGGGCGACATGATACCCGTCGGCGCTGATCCGCCGACGGGGCAAAGTTTGTTCTTTCGTGAACGCACTCTTCGGAATATGCGTTCATCCGTGAACACAGTTTGAGTCGCCGCGATGCTCCCCGCCGCCGCCAAGCCTGCCTTCGAAGAGGACGACGCCCTCTTCCGCCTGCTGCGCCAGATCGATCTGGCGCCGGAGGCGTCGCAGCGCATGATCGCGCAGGCGTTGGGCATCTCGCTCGGCCGGTTGAACGCGCAGCTGCGCGCGGCGGTCGATGCGGGGCTCATCAAGGTCGGCACGCGCAACGGCCCGGACCGGCGCCAGCGCTATGCCTACGTGCTCACGCCACGCGGCGCGGCGGCCAAGCACCGGCTCACCGATGCCTTCCTCGCGCGCAAGTTCGCGGAATACGACGCGCTCCACGCGGAGCTGACCGGCACCCGCGCCGGCTTCTCCCCTCTCAAGACCAGGACCGATTTGATGATGAACAACCTCTCGCCCATCCCGGAGCTCTTCGTCAGCCCCGAGAGCGCTCAGAAGTTGAAGATGGAGGCGGCCGACCTGCCGTCTTGGGATCTGACCCCGCGCCAGGTCTGCGACCTGGAACTGCTGATGAATGGCGGCTTCAACCCGCTCAAGGGCTTCCTGGATCAGGCCGATTACGAGGGCGTGGTCGAGAACATGCGCCTGGCCGACGGCACGCTTTGGCCGATGCCGATCACGCTGGATGTCACCGAGAAATTCGCCGGAACGGTCGAAGAGGGGCAGGACATCGCGCTGCGCGATGCCGAGGGCGTGATCCTCGCGATCCTGTCGATCTCCTCCAAATACACCCCGAACAAGGCGCTTGAGGCCGAGAAGGTCTTCGGCGCCGACGATCTCGCGCACCCGGCGGTCAACTACCTGCACAACGTCGCGGGCCCCGTTTATCTGGGCGGCGCGATCACCGGCATCCAGCAGCCGGTGCATTACGATTTCCGCGCCCGCCGCGACACGCCCAACGAGCTGCGCGCCTATTTCCGCAAGCTGGGCTGGCGCAAGGTCGTGGCCTTCCAGACCCGCAACCCGCTGCACCGCGCGCACCAGGAACTGACCTTCCGCGCCGCCCGCGAGGCGCAGGCCAACCTGCTGATCCATCCGGTCGTCGGCATGACCAAGCCGGGCGATGTGGATCACTTCACCCGCGTCCGCTGCTACGAGGCGGTGCTGGACAAGTATCAGCCCTCGACCACGACCATGTCGCTGTTGAACCTCGCCATGCGCATGGCCGGCCCGCGCGAGGCCGTCTGGCACGGGATCATCCGCCGCAACCACGGCTGCACCCACATGATCGTCGGCCGCGACCATGCCGGCCCGGGCAAGAACTCCGCCGGTGAGGATTTCTACGGGCCTTACGACGCGCAGGAGCTGTTCCGCGCGCATCAGGACGAAATCGGCATCGAAATGGTCGACTTCAAGCACATGGTCTACGTCCAGGAGCGGGCGCAATACGAGCCCGCCGACGAGATCGAGGACCGCGAGAACGTCACCATCCTCAACATTTCGGGCACCGAGCTGCGCCGCCGTCTGCGCGAGGGGCTGGAGATCCCGGAATGGTTCTCCTTCCCCGAGGTCGTGGCCGAACTGCGCCGCACCTCGCCGCCGCGCGCCAAGCAGGGTTTCACGGTATTCTTCACCGGCCTCTCTGGCTCGGGCAAGTCGACGATCGCGAACGCGATGATGGTCAAGCTGATGGAGATGGGCGGCCGCCCCGTGACGCTGCTCGACGGCGATGTCGTGCGCAAGCACCTCTCCTCGGAGCTGACCTTCTCCAAGGAGCACCGCGACATCAACATCAAGCGGATCGGCTATGTCGCCTCGGAGATCACCAAGAATGGCGGCATCGCCATCTGCGCACCCATCGCGCCCTATACCGCGACCCGCCGCGCTGCCCGCGAGATGATCGAAGCCTATGGCGCCTTCGTCGAGGTCCATGTCGCGACCTCGCTGGAGGAATGCGAGCGGCGCGACCGCAAGGGTCTCTACAAGCTGGCGCGTGAGGGCAAGATCCCCGAGTTCACCGGGATTTCCGACCCCTACGAGGCGCCCGAGAACCCGGAGCTGCGCGTCGACACTGAAGGCCAGGAGGTCGATTTCTGCGCCCAGCAGGTGCTGCTCAAGCTCGAGTCCATGGGGCTGATCACCGGCTGAGCCGGTCCTGTCGGCGACGGACCGGCCGTCTTGGGGCCCGGCGCGAGACATCCGTCTCGGGTCGGGCCTCTGGATTTCGGAGGGGGCAGGTATCGGAAAATTCGGACCGCGATCGTGGAACCGATCGCGGTCTTTTCCGTTCTTCTTTCAGATTTCGCGCGGTCCCTCCGCGCCTTCGCGCCCTACCAGATCGGCGCAGAAACTCGAACGGACAAGGCCCGCCTGTTCGGGCCGGAAAGCGCAGCCATGTTGAACGACATGAACATCCTGGTTGTCGAGGACGAGGCGCTCGTCGCGCTCGACATTTCGATGATCCTGGAGGAACGGGGTGCGGCCGTCTGCGGCCCGTGCGGCACCATCGAGGAAGCCTACAAGGCGATCGACCGAGAGATCGACGCCGCCATACTCGATGTCGATCTGCACGGCCGGTCGGTTTTTCCCGTCGCGGATCGCCTACGCGAGAAGGGCACACCCTTCGTCTTCCACACGGGGCGCTACGATACGGAGACGCTGGAAAAGCGATATGGCGGCGTCCCTGTCCTGGAGAAACCGGCGGGGGACGATGCGATTGTGAAAATGCTCGCGCGGCTGCGCGGCGCGTGAGGCCGGGTCAGACCCATGCCGCCCTGGCTTTGCAGCGCCGGCTCGGCTGCGCAGCCCAGGCGGAAGACGTCTGCCCCCGCCGTCTCTATCGCAGGTGCATAGATGCGCGGCCGGCCGAACCGGCCCGCGCTTCGGCTTTTGGTTAATGGACGCTGACCGGCGTGAGCTGGTTCTGGCGCGCCAGGCTGAAGGCCAGCATCCGGTCACCGACAAGGGCGACTTGTTCGCCATCCGCGCGATGCAGCGCGTAGAGCGTCTCCATCCCGCCTTCTTCGGCTTCCTTACGGACGGCACCTGACAGGTCGTTCACATCCACCGCGCGAACATAGACCAGTTCCTTGGTCGACGCTTCAAGAAGTGCTTCGGTCATTGGCCTTGTCCTTTCTTGTCGGTGCCCGAACCGGCGAAGCCGAAGGGGCCGGAAGAGATCTTGATCTGCCTGACAACGTTCTCGGGCGCCGTCCGGTTCAAGTCGATATGCAGCAGGCCGTTTTCCAACGCCGCGCCGCCGACCTCGACACCATCCGCCAGCACGAAGGCGCGCTGGAATTGACGCGCCGCGATACCGCGATGCAGATAAACGCGCTCCGCGTCGTCCTTGGATCGGCCGCGCACGACGAGCTGGCGATCCTCCAGGGTGATCGAGAGATCCTCCTCCGAGAAGCCCGCGACGGCCAGCGTGATGCGAAACCCGTTCTCATCGGTCTGTTCGATATTGTAGGGCGGGTAGCCCTCGTTTCCAGTGCGCGCCGTGCGTTCGACTAGGCGCTCCAACTCGTCGAAGCCGAGAAGGTAGGGATGGGTGCCAAAACTGAGCTTACTCATCGGGACGGGTCCTTATCAAAGCGATCCGCGAAGCGTGGCCCATTAAGGCGCCGCCGCCTCGATAGTGAGATGGGGGCGCGCCCCCATGGCCGCAAGGGCTGTCCCCGAGGCCGGAGCCCCTTTGAAACCGCGCGCCGTCGGTATACGACTGGACCGACCCGGTCCGAGGAGCCGCATGACACAGCCGCCGAAGGAGATGAGCCACGAGGACGTGCTGCGGGTCAAGCTGGAGGTCCTGCGGCAGGATCACCGTGATCTCGATGCCGCGATCCGCGCCTATGAGGAAAGCCTTTCGCCCGATATGCTGGCGGTCCGGCGCCTCAAGCGGCAAAAGCTGGGGCTCAAGGACCGCATTCAGCGGCTCGAAGATCAACTCACCCCTGATATCATCGCCTGAGGCACGCCCCTATGTCCCAGACCCCTCCCGTCGGTATCGTGATGGGATCGACCTCCGATTGGCCCACGATGAAGGAAGCCGCCGACATCCTGTCGGAACTCGGCGTCGCGCATGAGGCGCGTATCGTCTCCGCCCATCGCACGCCCGACCGTCTCTGGAGCTACGGGCGCGAGGCGGTGGGGCGCGGGATCCAGGTGATCATCGCCGGGGCCGGCGGCGCCGCCCACCTGCCCGGGATGATGGCGTCCAAGACGCGGCTTCCGGTGATCGGCGTGCCCGTTCAGACCAAGGCGCTGTCGGGCGTCGACAGCCTTTATTCCATCGTGCAGATGCCCCGCGGCTACCCGGTCGCCACCATGGCCATCGGCGCGGCGGGGGCGGCCAATGCGGGGCTCATGGCCGCCGGAATCCTCGCGCTTTCGGACCCCGCCCTGGCCGAGCGCCTGGACGCCTGGCGGACCGCCCTCAGCGACAGCATACCCGAGACGCCCGACTGAGCCCCGGCCCGCGACCGGTCCGCCCCTTTCTTCCCTGTTCAAATATCCCGGGGGGTGCGGGGGGCTGGCCCCCCGCTGCCTCCCTC
The DNA here is from genome assembly GCF_900116765.1 of Jannaschia seohaensis. Classification (GTDB taxonomy): domain Bacteria; phylum Pseudomonadota; class Alphaproteobacteria; order Rhodobacterales; family Rhodobacteraceae; genus Jannaschia; species Jannaschia seohaensis. Next base: position 72,371 of record NZ_UETC01000012.1, read on the forward strand.
GCCACCTGAGAGACACCTGCCATGACCGACACTCCCCTTTCGCCTGGCCCGCTTTCTCCCGGCGCGACCATCGGCATTCTCGGCGGCGGTCAACTCGGCCGGATGCTGGCCATGGCCGCGGCCCGCCTGGGCTTCCGCACCCAAATCTATGAGCCGGGCGACGCCCCCGCCGCTCAGGTCGCCAATGGCTGGACCCGGGCGGCCTGGACGGACGAACAGGCCTTGGCCGCCTTTGCCGGGTCCGTCGACGTGGTGACCTATGAGTGGGAGAACGTCCCCGCCGAGACCCTCGACCTGCTCGAGGCCTCCCGCCCGATCCGCCCGGGGCGCGCCGCGCTTCGCGTCGCCCAGGATCGGCTGGACGAGAAACGCTTCCTGGAGGGGCTGGGCCTCACGGTCGCGCCCTTCCGCGATGTTCCGGACTTGGGCGCTCTGACCGCCGCGCTGGCCGAGCTGGGCCGGCCCGCCATCCTCAAGACCCGCCGCCTGGGCTATGACGGCAAGGGCCAGGTCCGGATCGACGACGCGACCGGCGCGGCCGAGGCCTTCGCCGCGATCGAGGGCGCCGACGCGATCCTCGAAGGCGTCGTGACCTTCGACCGCGAGATTTCGGTGATCGTCGCGCGCGGCGTCACGGGCGAGACGGTCTGCTTCGATCCCGGAGAGAACGTCCACGCGGAGGGCATTCTGCGCACCACCACCGTGCCCGCCGCGCTCACGGCCAGCCAACGCCAGGATGCGGTGCTGCTGGCCGGGCGGATCGTCTCGGCGCTCGACTATGTCGGCGTGATGGGGGTGGAGCTGTTCGCCACCGGGACGGGGCTCGTCGTCAACGAGATCGCCCCCCGGGTTCACAATTCGGGCCACTGGACCGAGGCCGCCTGCGCCGTCGACCAGTTCGAGCAGCATATCCGCGCGATCGCGGGGCTGCCGCTGGGCGACGGGCGGCGCCATGCCGATGCGGTGATGGAAAACCTGATCGGCGACGACATGGACCGGCTGCCGGAGCTTCTGGCCGCGCCCGACACGCGGCTGCATCTCTACGGCAAGGCCGAGACGCGGCCCGGCCGCAAGATGGGCCACGCGACACGGCTGACCCGGCGCTGAGGCGCGTGGCTTGAGAGGCGGGTTGCACCGCGCGGCGATGCGCGGTCTATCGCACCGACACGCGAGGAGCCCATGACCGATCGTCCGCACCGCAATTTCTATGGCCGCCGCAAGGGCAAGCAGCTCAAGCCGTCCCACGAAACCTATCTGGCGGAGGATCTTGCCGCGCTCTCACCCGGTCCGGTCTCCTGGGAGGAGAACCCGGATCGCACGCCCCTCGACCTCGCGGCGCTTTTCGGCGGGCGGCCGGTCTGGCTGGAGATCGGCTTTGGCGGCGGTGAGCACATGGTGCACCAGGCCGAGCTGCACCCGGAGGTCGGGATCATCGGCGCGGAGCCCTATATCAACGGGGTCGCGATGCTGCTGGGCAAGCTGCGCCGGGCCGGGGCGGAGAATGTCCGCATCCATCCGGGCGATGCGCGCGACCTGTTCGACGTGCTGCCGGCGGAGAGCATCGCCAAAGCTTTCCTGCTCTATCCCGATCCCTGGCCCAAGGCGCGCCACCACCGCCGCCGCTTCGTCACGCCGGAGCATCTGGGCCCGCTCCACCGCTGTCTCGCCCCCGGGGCGGAGTTCCGGGTGGCGACGGATATCGAGGATTACGTCCGGCAGACGCTGGAGGAAGTCCCGCCCGCGGGCTTCGAGCTGCTTTCGGACAGCCCCGAGCCTTGGGCGGACTGGATCCGGACGCGCTACGAGGCCAAGGCCGTGCGGGAAGGGCGGTCTTCCCGCTATCTGACGTTCCGCCGGCTGTGAGGCGCCAGAGTTTTTGTAAAAAACTCTGATCAAAGTCTTCATGAAGACTTTGGACCCGTCAGGCGGGCACGTCCCAGGTTTGGCCGGGAGGGGGCGCGCGGAATCGCGCCGCGTCCACCCCCTGCGCGGCGAGCGCCGCGGCCAGCCGGGTCAGCGGCTCCTCGCGGGCCTCATCGGTCAGCTGGAATGTCCCCCAATGATGGGCCAGCGCATGGCGGGCGCCACAGGCAAGCATGCCGGCCACCGCTTCTTCGGGGCTCTGGTGCTGCGGCGCCATGAACCAGCGCGGGGCGTAGGCGCCGATCGGCAGGATGGCCAGCCGGTAGGGACCGTGTTCCGCCGCGGTGGTGTAGGGCCGTCCCGCGTCGTAGCCGGTATCGCCGACATGATAGATCCGTCCCGCCGGGGTCTCGATGGCGAAGGCCGCCCAGAGCGCCATCGACCGGTCCCGCGTACCTCGAGCCGACCAGTGGTGACAGGGCAATAGGCGCACGGAGACGCCCGCCGCCTCCAGGACCTCGCCCCAATCGGCGGCGCGGGCGTCGATACCGGCGATCTCGCGCCGCAGGATCGTGTCGTTGCCCAATGGCGTCAGAACCGGCATCGCGAAGCGGGCGTGGAGGCGTCGCAGCGTCGCTAGGTCCAGATGGTCGTAGTGATTGTGGCTCAGCAGCACCGCGTCGATCGGAGGCAGCGCGTCGAAATCCACCCCGGGCGCCGTGACCCGGGCAGGGCCCGCGAAGTCGAAAGGGCTGGCCCGCTTGGACCAGACCGGGTCCGTCAGCAGGTTCACGCCCCCCGCCTGGATCAGCACCGTGGCATGGCCCACCATCGTCACCCTCAGCTCGGCGACCCGGTGGTCGGGCTGGTGCTGTGTGACGCCGACCCCTGAGGGCCAGGCGGCCTTGTCTCCGCCGAGTTGCCATTTGAGCAGGTCGCGAAAGCCCCGCGGGGCCTGGCCATCCGGATTGAAGAAGCGCGTGCCGTCGAAATGGCCCGTCACCGGTCCCTGGTAGTAGGGATTCGACGATCCGGAGCGCCGGACCGCGGAGGCGGCGGCGCTCAGTGCCCGGGTCATGCCCAGGCGCGGGAAAAGGCGTCTGCGTTTCATGGGGTCGAGATAGGGGGACGTTGTGCCTGCGGCGAGGTCCGGATGCCTCCGGCGGGGATATTTATGCAGGGAAGAAGGGGCATGGACGCGCCTCGGGCCGGGAGGTATCCGCTGACCCGCGCCGACAGGAGAGAGCCATGAGCCACGGACCCGCCCAACCCTTGACCGCGCCCGCCTCGGGGCCGCTGACCGGTGTCGCGGAGGTGCCCGGAGACAAGTCGATCAGCCACCGGTCGCTGATCCTGGGGGCGCTTTCGGAGGGGGAGACGCGGATCTCGGGGCTCCTGGAGGGGCAGGACGTGCTCGATACCGGCGCGGCGATGCGGGCCTTTGGCGCGACGGTCGAGAAACATGGTGGGGATTGGGTCGTGCATGGCGTCGGCGTGGGCGGGTTGCTGGAGCCCGAGGACGTCATCGATTGCGGCAATTCCGGCACCGGCGTGCGGCTGCTCATGGGGGTGGCGGCGACCCATGGCTTCGCGGTGACCTATACGGGCGATGCCAGCCTGCGGTCGCGTCCGATGGCGCGGGTGACGGAGCCTTTGGCGTTGTTCGGGGCCCAGGCTTATGGCCGGTCCGGCGGGCGGCTGCCGATGACGGTGGTGGGCGCGTCCGATCCGATCCCGGTGGCTTACACGACGCCGATGGCCAGCGCGCAGGTCAAGTCGGCCGTCCTGCTGGCGGGGCTCAATGCCCCCGGGGAGACCGTCGTGACCGAGCGCGAGGCCACGCGCGACCATTCCGAGCGGATGCTGCGGGGCTTCGGGGCCCAGGTCGAGACGGAGCGGACGGCCGAGGGCCATGTCATCCGTCTGCAGGGGCGGCCCACGCTGCGCGGCCGGGACATCGCCGTGCCGCGCGATCCGTCCTCGGCGGCCTTTCCGGTCTGCGCCGCGCTGATCGTGCCCGGCTCGGACGTGCTGGTGCCGAATATCGGGCTGAACCCCACCCGCGCTGGCCTGTTCGAGACGCTGCGCGAGATGGGCGCCGACCTGACCTACGAGAACCCCCGCGAGGAGGGGGGTGAGCCGGCCGCCGACCTGCGCGCCCGCTTCTCCCCCGACATGAAGGGGGTGGAGGTGCCGCCCGACCGCGCCGCCTCCATGATCGACGAGTACCCGGTGCTCTCGGTCGTCGCCGCCTGTGCTGAGGGCACCACGGTGATGCGCGGCGTGGCCGAACTGCGCGTCAAGGAGAGCGATCGTATCGCCGCCATGGCCACCGGCCTGCGCGCCATGGGCGTCGAGGTGCGGGATGGCCCCGACTGGTGGGAGGTCGATGGTCTGGGCGCCGGCGGCCTGCCGGGCGGTGTCACCGTGGCGACCCATCTCGATCACCGCATCGCGATGAGCTTCCTGGTGGCCGGGATGGCCGCGCGGCGGCCTGTCACGGTGGACGATTCGGGTCCGATCGCGACCTCCTTCCCGATCTTCCGGCCGCTGATGGAGGGGCTGGGCGCCGCCTTTGCCTGAGGTCTTTGCGCCGGATATTCCAATAGGGACAGGTGGTTGAGCCCAGGCAGGGCCTGACTTGAAGAGGCAAGCCCTGTCTTGGGACTCGACAAACGCGTTCCAAGAATAGAACATAACAGGAACATTTGGTCGATTCCCTGGTTGTCCGCATGTCGACACCCGCCCTGCATCTACCTCCGGTGACGGAGGTGCTGTCCTCCTCGCGCGAGGGGGCGGCCACCGGCTTCGTGCTGGCGCAGCTCGACGCGTCGGGGCGGCAGGGGCCAATCCTCTGGGTGCAGGACCGCCTGTCGATGCAAGAGGGGGGGCTGCCCTGCTTTCAAGGCGTTACCGGTCAGATGGGACAGGAATTTCCGTTGCTGCACGTGGCGGCCAAGGACGCGGCCCAGGCGCTCTGGGCGATGGAGGAGGGATTGCAATGCGCCGCACTATCCGCCGTCATCGGAGAGATCTGGGGCACGCCCAAGGCGCTCGACTTCACCGCGACCAAGCGGCTTGCCTTGCGGGCGGGGCGCTCGGGCGTGCCGCTCTGGCTGATCCGGGCGGACGGGACGCCGGGCTTGTCGGTGGCGCCCGACCGCTGGCGCGTGACCAGCGCGCCCTCGGCGGCGCATCCGCTCGACCCGGAGGCGCCGGGGCCCGCGCTCTGGCAGGCGGAGCTGTTCCGTTCGCGCCGCTCCCCTCCTGGCCGTTGGGTCGCCTCCCATGACCGGGCGGCGCATCGTCTCGATCTGGCTGCCGCGCTTTGCGATCGCCCGGTGGGAGAGGGGCAGGGCGGCCCCGCCCCAAGCCGCGCCGTGGGAGGAAACTGAGCCGGAACTGGCGGCGGATGCACCCGTCGTGCTGGCCGCCGAGGGGCGGCACGGGCCAGTGATCCATGCCGTGACCGAGGCTGCGGCGCAGGCCGGTGCCAGTGTTGGCGCCCGGGTCGTCGATGCGCGGGCCCTCGCGCCCGAACTGGTGGTGCAGCCCGCCGATCTGGCCGGAGATGCCGCCGCGCTGACGCGGCTGGCGCATTGGGCACGGCGGTGGTGCCCCTGGTCGGCGACCGACGGGGTCGACGGGCTGGTGCTCGACACGACGGGCGCGGCCCATCTCTGGGGCGGCGAGGCGGCGATGCTGGCCGATATGGAGGCGCGGCTGGCCGATCTGGGCCAGACCGCGCGCCTGGCCGTCGCGCCCACCCACGGCGCGGCCTGGGCGCTGGCGCGCTACGGCGATGCGCGTGAGGTGAGCGCGCCCTCGGCGTTGCGCGCGCGGCTCGCCATGCTGCCCGTCGCCGCGCTGCGGCTCGACGGGCAGACCCGGCAGACCCTGCGCCGCCTGGGGCTGAAGCGGGCGGGCGATCTGATGGCGCTGCCGCGCGCGGCGCTCGACCGGCGCTTCGGGCATGAGGGCAAGCTCTTGGCCACCCCGCTGCGCCGTATCGACCAAGCGCTGGGCCATCTGCCCGAGCCGGTGGTCAGCCCCGCCCCGCCCCAGCGCTTCCGCGCGGTGCAGCGCCTGCCCGAGCCGGTGATGGACCCGCAGCCCTGGCTGTCCGACCTTTTCGCTGTGCTCTGCGCCGATCTCGCGCGCGCGGGCCAGGGCGTGCGCGAGATCCGGCTGGAACTCTACCGCGTCGACGGCCAGGCCAGCCGCTTTCAGGCCGTCACCGCCCGCGCGACCCGCGACGCGGACCACTTGCACCGCCTGCTGGAGCGACGGTTCGAGACGCTCGATGCGGGTTTCGGCTTCGACACGCTGGCACTGGAGGCGATACGGTGGGAGCCTCAGGAGGCGTCCCAGGCCGGACTTGACGGTGCCGACGGGGCGGAGGTGGCGCTGGCCACTCTGATCGACCGGCTGACGGGCCGGATCGGCGCCGCCGTGCGTAGCCCCGATCCGGAGTCCAGCCATCTGCCGGAGCGGACGGCGCGCTGGGGCTGCGCACGGGTGCCGGAGCCGCCGTGCCGCCCGGCGCTCACGCGGCTCCCCGCTGCCGCGTCCGGACTTGCCGGAGCGCCATCTGCCGCCCCGCATCGATCGCCGAAGCCTGGATTGCTCCTGGCCGACCGCCTCGCCCCCGCTGGCCTGGGCGGCGGCGGTCTCGTCGCGCCGGCCCGCATCCGTCCCCTCCGCCTGTTGCGCGCGCCGGAACGGATCGAGGTGCTCTACACCGTGCCCGAGGGCCCGCCGATCCGCTTCCGCTGGCGCCGCAAGCCGTTCCTGATCCAGCGCCATCAGGGTCCGGAGCGCATCGCCCCCGAATGGTGGCAGGCGCCGGCCTCCGCGCGGCTGCGCGACTACTACAAGGTCGAGGTCGCCGACGGGGCCCGCTTCTGGCTGTTCCGGGAGGGCGTGGCCGGAGATGGCCGCGGCGGCCCGCCGAACTGGTTTCTGCATGGCTTGTTTTCATGAGGGCGCCCGGATCAGCTCCGACATCGCTGGCTGCCCCCGTGGGAGCCTCCGGCGGGAGTATTTGGGGCCAGAAGAAGAGAGGGGGCAGCGCTCCACGCCCGGCATCAGCTTGGCGGCACGGGCAATGGAGCGCCTTCTCCTGGCACGGTCATCGGCTCTCCAGCCTGTTCCGCAATGTAAAGCTAGCGGAAAATCATTAAGGCATTCTTACCGTGTGAGATATTTCCATTCTTCTGGCCGAAAATACTCCGGGGGGGCCGAAGGCGGGGGGCAGCGCCCCCCTCCGAACGTTCCGCAGGCGCCGACCTTCATCGAGTGTCTGTCCCTTCCGCCCCCTAGCCGCCGTAACATCTGCTCCCCCCGATGCCCGACGCCCCCCTCACCCCCGACAAGCGCAGGCTTGACCCGGCGCAGCCTTTCCGCCGCAACCCCCGCGCGCCCTTCGTCGAACTGGGCGTGACCACGCCCTTCTCCTTCCTGCATGGCGCCTCCGACGCTGTCGATCTCGTCACGACGGCGTATGAGATGGGCTACGATCGGATCGGCGTCGCCGATCGCAACACTATGGCGGGTGTGGTGCGGCTGCATGCCGAGGCGGAGACGGCCCAGATGGTGCCGCTGATCGGAACGCGGCTGATCCTGACCTGCGGGGCGGAATTTCTGGCCTACCCGCGCGACCGGGCCGCCTATGGGCGGCTCTGCGCGCTGATCTCCAAGGGACGGATGGAGGGCACGGACGGGACCTGGCAGGAGAAGGGGCGCTGCGATCTGAGCCTCGCCGACCTTGTCGCCCACCAGCAGGGCGTCGTCCTGATCGCGCTGCCCGGCGAGGATCTGGACGCCTTCGCCGCCGGCCTGCCACGTCTGACCCGCGCGCTAACCAGCGTCACCCATATTGCCGCCGTCCATCTCTATCGCGGCGACGATCTTGCGCGGATCGAACGGCTGGACCGGCTGGCGCGCGCGCATGGCCTGCGGATCGTCGCCACCAACGACGTCCACTACCACGCGCCCGAGCGGCGCCCCCTGCAGGACGTGATGACCTGCATCCGCGAGGGCTGCACCCTCGCCACCGCCGGCACCCGTCTTCATGCGAATGCGGAACGTTACCTGAAATCCCCGGCCGAGATGGCACGCCTCTTCGCCCGCTGGCCCCATGCGATCCGGGAAAGCGTCTCTATTGCCGACAGTCTGGATTTCTCCCTACGGGAGCTGCGCTACGAATACCCGCAAGACGACATCCCCCCGGGCCGCAGCCCCTATGACCACCTGCGGATCCTCACGCAGGAGGGCGCCGCCCGCCGCTATCCGCAGGGGGTGCCGCCGAAGATCGCCAAGATCATCGAGATGGAGTTGGCCTTCATCGCCGAGCGGGATCTGGCTCGCTATTTCATCACCATTCAGGAGATCGTGGCCTTCGCCCGCTCCAAGGGCATCCTCTGCCAGGGCCGGGGGTCCGCGGCCAACTCGGTCGTCTGCTTCTGCCTGGAAATCACCTCGGTCGATCCCGCCCAGCACGATGTCCTCTTCGAGCGGTTCCTGAGCGCCGACCGTGACGAGCCCCCCGATATCGACGTCGATTTCGAGCATGAGCGGCGCGAGGAGGTGATCCAGCACATCTACGCCCGCTACGGCCGCCACCATGCGGGGCTCTGTGCGACGGTCATCCACTACCGCCCGCGCATGGCGATCCGCGAGGTCGGCAAGGTGATGGGGCTGACCGAGGATATCACCTCCGCGCTCGCCAAGACGACCTGGGGCAGCTGGGGCAGCTCCACCAAGGACATGCATCCCGAGGAGACGGGGGTGAACGTGGCCGACCCGCATATCCGCAGGGTGCTCAAGCTCACCGATCAGCTGATCGGCATGCCCCGGCATCTCAGCCAGCATGTCGGCGGCTTCATCCTGACGAAGGAGCCGCTCAGCCAGACCGTTCCCATCGGCAACGGCGCGATGGCGGATCGCAGCTTCATCGAATGGGACAAGGACGACATCGACGCGCTGGGCATCTTCAAGGTCGACGTGTTGGCGCTGGGGATGCTGACCTGCATCGCCAAGAGCTTCGGGCTGATGCGGGCGCATAAGGGCATCGAGATGGAGCTGGCGACGGTCGAGGAGGGGGACGAGGCGACATACGACATGCTCTGTCGGGGCGATTCCCTCGGCGTCTTTCAGGTCGAGAGCCGGGCGCAGATGGCGATGCTGCCCAAGCTGCGCCCGCGGGAGTTCTACGATCTGGTGATCCAGGTCGCCATCGTGCGGCCTGGGCCGATCCAGGGCGACATGGTGCATCCCTACCTCAAGCGCCGCCGGGCCGGGGAGACGGTCGACACGATCGAATTCCCCAAGCCCGGGCCCCCGCACGATCCCGATGAACTCAAGAACATTCTGGGCCGAACGCTGGGCGTGCCGATCTTCCAGGAGCAGGCAATGAAGATCGCGCTGGTCGCCGCCGAGTTCTCGGGGGCGGAGGCGAACCGGCTGCGCAAGGCGATGGCGACCTTTCGCTCGAAGGGGCAGGTCAGCGACCACAAGGCCCGGATGGTGGGCCGCATGGTCCAGCGCGGCTATGACGCGGAATTCGCCGCGCGCTGCTTCAGCCAGATCGAGGGGTTCGGGGAATACGGCTTCCCCGAGAGCCACGCGGCCAGCTTCGCGCGGCTGGTCTATGTCTCGTCCTGGCTCAAATGCCACCACCCGGACGTCTTCGCCTGCGCTCTGCTCAACTCGCAGCCGATGGGGTTCTACGCGCCGGCGCAGATCGTGGATATGGCGCGGAAGTCGGGGGTGACCGTCCTGCCGGTCGACGTGAACTATTCCGACTGGGACTGCACGCTGGAGCCCGACGGCAGGGGCCACGCCCTGCGCCTCGGCATGCGGCAGCTCTCCGGCCTGCGCGAAGAAGAAGCGCAGCGCCTGATGAGCTTGCGGGGCGCGCGCTATGCGAATGTCGAGGACCTGCGCCGGCGCACCCGCATCTCCAAGCGGGGGATCGAGATCCTGGCTTCGGCCGACGCCTTTCGCTCCTGCGGGCAGGATCGGCGTGCGGCGCTGTGGGACGCCAAGGCGATCCGCAACGCGCCGGACCTGCCGCTGTTTACCCATGCCGACGCGCCCGATACCGGCGAGGAGGCCGAGAGCCCGCTGCCTGCCATGCCGCTCAGGGAGCAGGTGGTGGCCGATTACCAGACCGCGCGCCTGTCGCTGAAGGCGCATCCGGTGGCCTTCCTGCGCCGGTCGATGGCGGCGCAGGGCTACATTCGATCCGACGAATTGCGCAGCCTACGCTTCAACCAGCGCTGCTCGGTCGCGGGGCTGGTGCTGATCCGGCAGAGGCCGGGCAGTGCCAAGGGGGTCTGCTTCACCACGCTGGAGGACGAGGCGGGCGTCATCAACGTGGTGATCTGGCCCGACCTCTTCGCCAAGTATCGAAAGCCGATCATGTCGGCACGGATGATGGCGGTGCACGGGCATGTGCAGTTCGACGACGCGGTCATCCATGTCGTGGCCCACGAGATCGTCGATCGCAACGATGCGCTCGTCCGCCTGTCCGAGGACGCGCTCGCCCCCGCGCTGGCCCGGGCCGATGAAGTGGTGAAACCGGTGCCCAGCCACACGTCGCGTCACCCGCGCGACGTGGCGGTCATCCCGAAATCGCGCGATTTCCACTGAGTGCGAAACGATCCGATTCCGCTCGCCCGAGAGGGTGCCGGTTTGGCGTCAATTCGGCCTTATTCCCGCCTGAAAGCTTAAATAATTGAGGCGAAAGTAAGGGGGAATTATGATGAATCTGTTTGAAGTCCTCGTGCTCAGCCTGTCTCTCGGCCTCGGTCTCGCGGTGGTCCGATTCGCCATGCTGGCCTTCCTGCCCGCCCATCCGATGTCTCAATTCATATCGCGGCTCGACCGGCTCTTTGGCGACTCCCGCTGATTGGGGGCGGTGCGGCGACAGTGGTGGAGATCACGCGTCATTGTCACTCGGAGTGGTTCGATTCCGCCCCCAGATGGCCCAATTGAGACCGTAGGCTGACTTCGAAACGAACGAGGCCAATTTCCATGATGATCGCCATGCTCGCATCGCTCGCAACTTTTTTTGCCGTCTTCACCTATCTGCTGGTGGCGCTCCGCCAAGTGGTGCTGTGGCGCTTCCCCGACAGCACCGTGGCCCGGTGGATGGAAATCCGCGATCCGGTCGTTCAGGCGCTCGTCTCCCGCCATATCGCGCGGGAGCGTCAGGCGGCGACCACCTGACACGTCCCCCCGGTTCGGCCCGCGCGCGGGCCGTCAGATGTCCAGGTTTTCGACGCTCAGAGCGTTTTCCTGAATGAATTCGCGACGCGGCTCGACGACATCGCCCATCAGCTTGGTGAAGACGTCATCCGCCTCGACCACGTCCTCGACACGAACCTGCAACAACGTGCGCGCCTCCGGGTCCAGCGTCGTCTCCCAGAGTTGATCCGGGTTCATCTCGCCCAACCCCTTATAGCGCTGGAGCGTCAGCCCCTTCTCGCCCTCCGCGAGAATCGCTTCGAGCAGGTCGATGGGGCCGTGGATGAGAGTCTCGCGCTCGCGGCGGGTCAGGCGGGCCGGATCGCGATAGACGTCGCGCGTGCCCGCCGCCACCTGCGCTAGCTTGCGCGCCTCGCCCGAGCGCAGCACCGCGCCGTCCAGGGTGCGCACCTCTTCTACCCCGCGCAGGACGCGCGCCAGCCGAATGCCGTGATCCTGAGTGATGCGGCCAGTCCAGCCGCGTTCGTATTCCTTGGCGACCTGGTCCAGCCGCGCGGCCACCCGGTCGGCCACGGCCTGCAAGTCCGACAGGCCCTCGGCCTCGAAGGCCCCTACAAGCGCGGCCTGTTCCAGGATGTGGCGGGGGTAGTGGGTCGGGAAAGCCTGAAGGATGCGCCGGAACTGGCGCGCGGCCTGAACCACGCGGTCGAGGTCGCCGCCCGCGATCTCTTCGCCCGAGGGCAGGCGCAGCACCGCCCCGTCGATGCCCTGCTGCACGAGGTAATCATCCAGCGCGGATTGGTCCTTGAGATAGACCTCGGACTTGCCGCGAGCGACCTTATAGAGCGGCGGCTGCGCGATATAGAGATGCCCCGCCTCGATGATCTGCGGCATCTGCCGGTAGAAGAAGGTCAGGAGCAGCGTGCGAATATGGGCGCCGTCCACATCCGCGTCGGTCATGATGATGATCTTGTGGTAGCGCAGCTTGTCGAGGTTGAACTCGTCGCGCCCGATGCCGGTGCCCATCGCGGTGATGAGCGTCCCGATTTCCTGGCTCGACAGCATCCGGTCGAAGCGCGCCCGCTCGACGTTCAGGATCTTGCCGCGGAGCGGCAGCACGGCCTGGTTCTGCCGGGCGCGGCCCTGTTTGGCCGAGCCGCCGGCGCTGTCGCCCTCCACCAAGAACAGCTCCGCCTTGGAGGCGTCCTTCTCCTGGCAATCGGCCAGCTTGCCGGGCAGGGAGGCCACGTCCATCGCCGTCTTGCGGCGCGTGAGTTCCCGCGCCTTGCGCGCGGCCTCCCGGGCCAGGGCGGCTTCGATGATCTTGCTGACGACCTGACGAGCGACCTGGGGGTTCTCCTCGAACCACTCCGAGAGCTTTTCGTTGACCAGGTTCTCGACCGCAGGCCGGACCTCGGAGGAGACCAGCTTGTCCTTGGTCTGGCTGGAGAATTTCGGATCCGGAACCTTGACTGAAAGCACGCAGGTCAGGCCCTCGCGGGCGTCGTCTCCGGTGAAGCTGACCTTCTCCTTCTTCGCGATCCCGGAGGATTGCGCATAGAGGTTGATCGTCCGCGTCAGCGCGCCGCGCAGGCCCGCCAGATGGGTGCCGCCATCGCGCTGGGGGATGTTGTTGGTGAAGGGCAGGACGGTCTCGTGGTAGCTGTCGTTCCACCACATCGCGACCTCGACGCCGATCCCGTCGCGCTCGCCCTCCATATAGATCGGCTCCGGCATGACGGCGGCTTTGGAGCGGTCGAGATATTTCACGAACTCGCGCACGCCGCCCTCGTAGTAGAGCTCGGTCCGCAGCTTCTCGGCGGGGCGTTCGTCTTCCAGGACGATGCGGACGCCGGAATTGAGGAAGGCCAACTCGCGTAGGCGCGTTTCCAGCGTCTTGTAGCTGTAGTCGAGGTTCGAGAAGGTCGAGAGCGAGGCCATGAAGCGGACCTCGGTCCCGGTCTCCTGGGTCTCGCCCACGACTTTGAGATGCTCGACCGTCTCGCCGCGTTCGAACCGGGCGACATGTTCCTTGCCGTCGCGCCAGATGCGTAATTCCAGCCAGTCGCTCAGGGCGTTGACCACGGAGACGCCCACGCCGTGCAGGCCGCCCGACACCTTGTAGGAGTTCTGATCGAATTTCCCGCCCGCGTGAAGCTGGGTCATGATGACCTCGGCGGCCGAGACGCCTTCCTCCTCGTGGATGCCGACGGGGATGCCGCGGCCATTGTCGCGCACCGAGACGCTGCTATCGGCGTGGATGATGACGCTTACTTCGGTCGCGTGGCCGGCCAGCGCCTCGTCGATGCCGTTATCGACGACCTCGTAGACCATGTGATGCAGGCCGGAGCCGTCATCGGTGTCTCCGATATACATGCCGGGTCGCTTGCGCACGGCTTCCAGGCCCTTGAGAACCTTGATGGAATCTGCGCCATATTCTTCCGGGATGGGGGCTGCGTCTGCCATTGTCGTTCTTCCCCTTCGTCTTGCGCTAGATATATGCCCGGCCCAGGGGATTGTCACGCAGCTGCCACAAGATTTGGTGGTGTCAAACGGCCTTATTCGGTTGGGTCGAGCGCGTCGCAAGGCAGTGCAGTTCCGGGAGTCACGCGGCCTCGTCGACCTGGCTCTCGCCCGCCGCTTCGGTGACTCTCAGTCGGTGCGCGTCGAGGCCTTCAAATAGCTCGGGGCCGGTGCCGGTCAGGAAGCATTGCCCGCCGAGCGCGGTGAGTTCCGCATAGAGGGCGGCGCGGCGGTCGGCGTCGAGATGGGCGGCGACCTCGTCGAGAAGCAGGATCGGAGCGGCGCCGGTTTCGGCCCGGAGCGCGCGCGCATTGGCGAGGACGAGGGAAATCAGCAGGGCTTTCTGTTCGCCGGTGGAGCAGAGCCGCGCTTCCATCCCCTTGGCGGCGTAGAGGCCGAGCATGTCGGCGCGATGCGGACCCACGAGCGTGCGGCCGGCGGCCATGTCGCGCGGGCGCGAGGTGGCCAGGGCGTCGCGCAGGGCCTCTTCGGTTGCTGGCGTGCCCTCATCGGCCAGCGTCAGGGCTGCCGCCGGGAAGGGGCCGTCCTCTTGCGCGGCCTCCAGGCGGGCGAGGGCGTCGAGCCGGCGCGTGGTGATGGCGGCGCCCGCCTGCGCCATCTGATGCTCCAGCGCGCCGTACCAATGCGGGTCGCGCACGCCATCGCGCAGCAGGCGGTTCCGGTCCCGCATGGCCTTCTCGTAGCGCAGGACGCCGTCGCCATGGTCGGGCAGGAAGCTGAGCGTCATCCGGTCGAGAAAGCGCCGGCGGCCTTCGGCGCCCTCCAGCCAGAGCCGATCCATCGAGGGCACCAGCCAGAGCACCCGCAGCAGCCGGGCCAACGCCACCTGAGGCTGGGCCTTGCCGTCGATGCGGGTGGTGCGTGGCTGGCCCGGCTCGGCGCGCAGCTCGATCTCGTGGCCGGGCAGTTCGGCGGCAATGCGCCAGCCGATGGTCTCGGGGCGGCGGATGATCTCTTCGGCGGCGGCGCGACGCATGCCGCGGCCGGGGGAAAGCAGGGAGACGGCCTCCAGCAGGTTCGTCTTGCCTGCCCCGTTCGGACCGTGGATCGCGACGATCCGGCCGTCGAAGCTCAGCCGCGTGCGGCGGTGCGAGCGGAAATGCGACAGAGCGAGGGTTGAGACATGCGCGCTCAAACCCGCATCGGCATCACGACATAGACGGCGCTGCGGTCGTCGCCTTCGCGCATCAGGGTCGGATCACCGGCATTGTTGAACAGGAAAACGGCGTTCTCACGATCCACCTGCGACGCGATCTCCTGAAGGTATTTCGCGTTGAAGCCGATCTCCAGCTTTTCGTCGGCATAGGCGACGGCCAGTTCCTCTTCCGCGTTGCCGGAATCGGGCGCGTTGACCGAGAGCGTCAGCCGGTCCTCGTCGAGCGACAGCTTCACGGCGCGGGACCGTTCCGAGGACACGGTCGCGACCCGGTCGACGGCGCGGGCGAAATCGGCGGCGTCGACCTCGAGCTTGCGGCTGTTGGAGGTGGGGATGACGCGGGCATAATCCGGGAAGGTGCCGTCGATCACCTTGGAGGTCAGCGTGATGTCTTTCGTGGCGAAGCGGATCTTGGTCTCGGAGACGGAGACCGCGATTTGCGCCTCGTCGTCTTCGAGCAGCTTGCGCAGCTCGCCCACGGTCTTACGCGGCACGATCACGCCGGGCATGTTCTCGGCCCCCTCGGGCAGGGGCGCGTCGACCCGGGCGAGACGGTGCCCGTCGGTCGCCACGCAGCGCAGGCTGCGGCCCTCCTCGCCGTCGGCCACGTGCATGTAGACGCCGTTCAGGTAGTAGCGCGTCTCTTCGGTGGAAATCGCGAAGCGGGTCTTGTCGAAGAGGCGGCGCAGCACGGGCGCGTCACACACGAAATTGGCGTCGTAATCGGAGCTGGCCATCACGGGGAAATCTTCTTTCCCGAGGGTCGCCAGCTGGAAGTGGGAGCGTCCCGCGATGACCGTGAGCCGCCCGGCGGCCTGATCCTCGGAGATCTGGACCAGGGCCCCGTCGGGCAGCTTGCGCACGATCTCGTGGAAGAGCACGGCGTTGACGGTCGTGCCGCCCGCCCGTTCCACCTGAGCCGGAGTCGTGTCGATCACCTCGATATCGAGATCGGTCGCCTTGAAGGAGACGCTGTCGCCCTCGGCACTCATGAGGACGTTGGCAAGGATCGGGATGGTATTACGCCGCTCGACGACCGATTGCGCCTGACTGACCGCCTTCAGGAGCGCGGCCCGCTCGATGGAGAACTTCATTGGGTGATCCTTGCCTGTCGGGACGCGCAGAATAGCCGGGTCGGGCCAAGGCGCAACGACGATTTCGGCTTGTCGCGCGCCTTGAGGGCCGCGGCGTCAGTCGGCCTCGACGAAGGTCAGGATCGGACAGGTGTCCTCTCGCAGAGCCGTGCGGGTGAACAAGCCCGTGCTCGCGCCGAAGCGTGCCTCGCACCAGAAGCCATCGGTCGGCACGAGGCATTCCTCGACGGTGATCTCGGTATCTCTGGGTACGACCCCGATGACCGGCGCGTCGAAGCGCGGCTGGGCCCGGACATTGAGGTTCACGATGGTGCGCACGGCCGGCGTCTCAGGTTTGGCCAGCTCGTCGGGCGCGGCGCAGTCCGAGGAGAAGCCGCGATAGATGCAGCGATAGGTTGCGATGGCCGTGCGGATCGCCTGGCTTTTGGCGTCGCCATTGGCCCGCTCCAGGATGACGGAGCGGGTCGAATCCGCGAGGTCGCCGGAGATGCGGAACTGGTTGCCGCCCAGTGCCGTGATGACGGGCCCGTCTTCGCCGGCCAAAAGGCGGATCTGGCCCGCTTCGATCGTCCAGTTGGCTGTCTCCGAGAGCGGGGCCACGCAATGGCGCGTGGTCGCCGCGTAGGAGCCGGCCGTGTTCGGCGTCTGGGTCAGCTCCACCGTGCAACTGCCGCCATCGGACCAGGCGGGCTCGAAGGCGAACCACGAACCGGGGAAGGCATCAACGAACTGATCTTGCGCCAGGGCGGGCAGGGGGCGAGCGAAAGGGCGGCGAGGGCGGCGGCGAATCGGCGTCCGGTCATTGCGAAAATGGAACCTTTCAAGGAGCGGGGATCACGAGGGAATAGGTGGCGGTCGCAAGCGGACCGTCCGTGCCGGTCGGCGTCAGCGTCGCATCGAGCCGCGCGGGCTGGCCGAGATTGAGCGAGACCTGCGCGATCCGGGCGCTGCCGGAGGCGGAGATCTCCACCTCGGAGGATTGCGCCGAGGACATCCGGTTCCCGCCTGCCACGCGCTCCAGCAGGAGATGGCCGGAGAGCACGCTCCCAGGCTCTCCGACGACGCGCGCGACCACGGTCACGGAGCCATCCGCAGCGGCCAGTTCGATCAACAGCAAGGGCGGGTCGCCCGCCGCAAGCGCCGGCGAGGCCAGCGCGCCCGCCGCGAGGCAACCGATCCAAGCGCGCATCGCGTCAGTTCTGGCCGAGCACGGTTTGTCTGATGGAGATCGCGCCCGCGTTGGAAAACACCGCTGGCCCGCCATTGGCTTGAGTCCCGTTCACGCCGCATCCCACGAGTTGGTAGGTCACGTTCGACCCGTCGCCCGTGACGGTCAGCTCGAAGATGTTGTCGGACCCGATTTGTTCCAACCGGCCGGAGGCATTGTCGGCCTCGACCGAGACCGTTCCCACATTGTCGTTCCCGCGCTGCGAGAGAGGCGCCTGGCTGGAACTGCCGTCGAGGTTGATCTGGCCGGTATTGCGCGCCCCTCCTGGACGATGCTGGCGAACAGGGCATTGCCCGATGCGTCGATCTGCGCGGAGTTGTTGGAGAACGGGGCGGTTGCCGTCCCCTGGAGCAGCACCGCGTCGACATCCGCCCCCTGGAGCGTGATGTCCGCACTGATGCCGGAGCCGTTCTACACGGCAGGGGGCAATCCCAGCTCATCGCCTGCGACGGTCGATTGGATCGTGTTGGACTGATCGAGAAAAAGGGTATTGCCCGGCGCGTTCCCGGGCGGGCTGATCTGAAGTAGAATCAGGGTGTTTTCCTGGGCCATTACGGGCAGGGCAAGCACAGAGTCTAAAATAAGGCTGGGAATATTACGAATAGCCATTCAGACCTCCAATTCCCCGTGCTTACCACGACAACTGGCTGATCCTAAAACTGTTTCCCACGCCTACCTGGCTGAACCGCACCACGCTTGCGTGACCGGCCTGGGCTATGGAAGCTTGGTGTCGAGTGCCGAAGATCGTCCCGGTGATAGAATTAGCCTGACCGGTCTGGCGGACGGCAAAGAGGTTCGAGCGGCCTGTGACGTCGAGGGCGATGCTGTGGTCGAGCCCCGATTGCGCTAGGCGGCCGCTTTGGAGCGTCGGTCCCCCGGGGATGTCGGCGGCATTCCGGGTCTCGGGCGGGACCACGGTCAGGGCATTGGCGGGCACCTCGCCGTCGAATTTCTGCGCGGTATAGCCCGCGATGTAATTGCGCCCCGCGACCGGGTCGGCGAACTCCCAGACCCCCAGCTGCGCGCCCTCGGCGATCAGCGCCATGACGCCTTTCTCCACGGCCTGCTCGATGGCGAGTTGCTTGGGCTCGTTGATGGATCGGCTGTCTTCGGCCTCCAGCGGCTCGTCCAGGGCGACATAGGTAAAGATGCTGCCCTGGTCGCGAATCGAGGCGAGCGGCTTGCGGACGACGACGCTGGCCAGCACTTCGCTCGTCTCGGTCGAGACCGCGCGCAGGCTGACGGTGATGACGTCGAGCTTCCATTGACGATTCGCGCCGATACCCAGGTAGCGCCCGCCCGCGCCTCCGGTGACGGTGTTGGTGTCATAGCCGAGAATGGCGCCTTCGATGAGGATCCCCACATGGTTGAGCGGGCCCAGGACCGAGGCGTTGATCTGCTGCTCGTCGCGGTAGCGGCGGCGCATCTCGGTGATGATTTGGCGCTCGCGGATGAGGTTGTCGAAGTTCGAGCGGTCGAGCACCGAGAACAAGCGCCGCTCGCCCGCGTCTTGCAACGCCTTGACCAGCCCGGCGGAGCCGCCCTGCGTCACGGCGCGGGACAGGGTCTGGCCGTTGGGGGATTCCTTGTCTTGCCCGGTCAGGTCCGGCAGGCCGTAGACCGCGACGGTCACCCGCTTCGCCGGCGGCGGCACGTCGCGCAGGGCGCGGTTCTGTTCGGTCAGATAGCCGACCGTCGCGCGGTACTCGCTTTCGTAGCTGTCCCGGAGCGACAGGTTGCAGCCGCCCAGCGCGGCGATCAGCAATGCGGAAATGGCAATGGTCTTGAAACGCGGAGGCAAGCGGAAAACTCTTGTCAGGGCGGCGCAGGCGGCGTCGGGCATCGTTAATTGATGACCAGTTGCGGGACGATGATCTCGGTCACGCTGCCATCCAGCGCGTCCGTGATCTGAAGCCGGATCTCGCCGACAGAACGGGTGAACTCGACGGTGTTGGTGCCGAAGACGACGGTGCCGCCGTCCTGCGGGTTCTCGCCGAAGATGGCGTCCGTGACCTGGCCTGCCAGGGCCGAGAGCAGACGTCCCTCCAATTGCCGGACGAACAGGTCGGCATCGATGGTTCCGCCATCCCCCGGGTCGCCCGGATCGAAGACATCGTCCCCGTCATCGGCGTCCCAGGCCGTCGCCTCGCGCTGGGCGTTGGCGGTGCTCAGCAGGCGGGAGGAATTCAGCGGGTTGCCTCCGAAGGACGGATTGACCGGGGTGTATACCAGGTCTTGCGCGAGGGCGGGTTAACCGAGACAGAGCGCGGCGAGGAGGCCGAGCCGGCGCGTTCCAAAAGACATTCTTGGCTATTCCAATTGCCTGGCCGACCGATTCTCGGCCGACGCCAAATTTTGTCCTCTTCGGGACGGGAGCATGTCGCCGTTTGTAAACGCGGGGACGCCGTTCAGGGTGAGGACGGGGCGAAAAGTGGAAAATGTGAAACGAATTGAAGTACTTGTCCCGTGCTGGTGGGGCGCCTTACCGTCGGCGCTTGACGGTCAAGCCCCTCCCGCCGCCGGGTTAGAATTGGGCGATTTCATGTTCGAAACGGATCTTTTCGTTGCTCACAGGGCCTATTTGAGTCACAGTGAAGAGGTCACGAGTGAATGCGCCCATGCCGGCGGTAGATGCCAGAAGGTGGGCGTCCGGGAGGGGAGATTCGAGGATTTAGTGGCGGTGTTTGTTTTGGTTGTTTTCAGGTCCGGGCGATGACGCGTCTGCCGCGCGTCGCACGATTATTTCGCCAGAAATTCGACGCGTTTCTCAGCCGGGTCCGCTTAGTCGGACCCGGCTCTCGGACGTGGCGGGGCAGATGGTATCGCGGCTGTCGCGGCCTCGTGATATTTTTCAAACAGGGGGTTTTCTGTAACTATCTGAGTTTAAATGTATACTGAAGGGTTTCGCACCGGCTGTCTCGGTGCTTCCGCTGTCATTGGGGCGGGCGCAGACGGGGCTTGTCGCGGGCGTGGTCACGCAGACCGGGAGCGGGAACGCGGTCACCGGGACGGTGACTGGCGATGGCAACGTCTTCGCGGCCGAGCAGGCGGGAGGCCTGAACGCGATCCTGTTCACCATCCTTGGCGACGATAACGAGGTGCTGTTCTTGCAGAACGGCCGCAGCAATTCCGCCGGGCTGCACCAGCAAGGCAGCGGCAATCGCGCGATCTTCCGGCAGTAGAGTTTCCGGCGGGGCCCGCAGGTCCCCGCCCTCAACCCTCTAGCTTGCGCTGAAGCAGTTCCGCGTCTTCGGCGATCTGCACGTCGGCGGCGATCAGTTCCTCGATCTTGCGCACGGCATAGAGCACCGTCGTGTGGTCCTTGCCGCCGAACTTGCGCCCGATCTCGGGATAGCTGCGCGGGGTCAGCTTTTTGGACAGATACATCGCCATCTGGCGCGGCCGCGCGACCGCCCGGGAGCGGCGGGACGAGGTCATGTCGGACATGCGCAAGTTATAGTGCTCGCAGGTCTTTTTCATGATCTCGTCGATCGTCAGCTTCTTCTCGGAGGCCCGGAGCAGGTCGCCCAGCACGTCCTGCGCCTGTTCCACGGTGATCTCGCGCTTGATGAGGTCGCCATAGGCGAAAAGCCGGGTCACCGCCCCTTCCAGCACGCGAATCGAGGTGGAGATGCGGGCGGCCAGGAACTCCAGCACGCCATCGGCCACGCGGAAGTCGGGGTGGCGGGCGGCGAAGGTCTCGACCCGGTGCTGAAGCACGCCCAGGCGCAGCTCGTAATCGGCGGGGTGCAGATCGACCACGAGGCCCGATTGCAGCCGCGATGTGATCCGCTCCTCCAGGTCGCCGATCTGCGCGGGGCTGCGGTCGGCCGAAATGACCACCTGCTTGCCCTGGTCGACCAGCGCGTTGAACGTGTGGAAGAACTCTTCCTGTGTCGATTCCTTGCCCGCGATGAACTGCACGTCATCGACCAGCAGCACGTCGACGGTGCGGAACAGGTGCTTGAAGTCCATCGTCGACTTGTCGCGCAGCGCCTGCACGAAGCGGTACATGAACTGCTCCGCGCTCAGGAACATGACACGGATGTCGGGCTGCGTGTCGGCCAGCTCCCAGGCGATGGCCTGCATCAGGTGGGTCTTACCCAGCCCCACGCCGCCATGGAGGAAGAGCGGGTTGAAGGACACGCTGTCGCCGGTCGCGACGCGGCGGGCGGCGGCATGAGCGAGTTCGTTGGACTTGCCCACGACGAAGCTGTCGAAGGTAAAGCGGCGGTCCAGCGAGTTCTCGGTGCGCATGGTGGGGCGCGCAGGCGCGGTGGCGGTTGGCGTGCCCGCGGCGGCGCAGACGACCCGCGAGGCAGGCACCCCGGCGGCGGCAACATGCTGAAGGATCACATCAGAGAAGTTCTGCACGACCCATTTGCCGATGAAATCGGTGGGCGAGGTCAGACGCAACGTCCCCTCTTCGAGCGAAACGAAGCTCAGCGGCTCGATCCAGGCCTTGTAGTTGTGGGCGCCGACATCTCGCCCGATCCCCGTCTTCGCTTGCGTCCAACCCGCGTTCGTCATGCCGTTTCGTTCTGCCCCCGCAACCATGTTCATCATGTCTGGCGCCACGCCAGGCCCCTCGCTTTCCACCCGCCCAAAACGCCTCTGTGACCGTCCGAATCGAGGTCGCCCTCGAAGCCTTCGGCCACATTGATGCAGCGAACCGCGACGTCCCGGGCGGCATAGGCCCGGGTGACGGCACGCGCGGCCGCTTTCGACCGTCCGCCGGAGCGGCAAAGGAACAGGAGGATCGGAGGATCCGAACCCATCTCGTCCATCAGCGCCCCGACGAAGGCCGGGTTTGGGGACATTCCGGGCCAGCTCTGCCATTCGATGCGAATGACATCGCGCCGCAGAGCAGACAGATCGGGCCCCCCAACGAACCCCCATTCCGCTGCGCTTCGGACATCGACCAATCGAGCGGTCATGTCCTCAGACAAAATCTTATATGCGTCGGGAGGGTTCACCTCCTCGACGGGCACGTCCGCATCCGAACCCATTATTCATCCCCATTCGGCGGTCTGACTCGCCGGTCTTAATGAGGTAGCGGGGGGCGTGCGGAGCGGCAACGACTCTTCGATCTTGACTCGCGGCAATGGCGAGAAGAATCCGCTGCATGCGCCCTAATAATTTGATTTTATAATAAAAAAGAGCCCGCGCAGCGGCGGGCTCTCGAATCTCTTGACTGTGTTTTGGCTGCGCATGCCGGTGCTCGGGAATCGCGCAAACGGGGCGGTGTCAGGCGCCCATCGCCTTCACGCGGGCCGACAGGCGGGACATCTTCCGCGAGGCGGTGTTCTTGTGGAAAACACCTTTGGTGACGCCGCGCATCAGCTCGGGCTGGGCGGCCTTCAGGGCGGCGGCGGCGGCGGCCTGGTCGCCGGAAGCGATCGCTTCCTCGACGCCGCGCAGGAAGGTGCGGATGCGCGAACGGCGCGCCTTGTTCACGGCGAATCGGCGCTCGTTCTGGCGGGCGCGCTTTTTGGCCTGGGGGGAGTTTGCCATGTGATCGGTCCTATCGGTAGGTGTCTCGTATTCGTTGCAACGTGACGCCGACCCTAATTTGCGACAGCTTCGCTGTCGCGTGGACAGCAAAGCTGCTGCAGGTCCAATCCGGCCAGAGCGGGCCTCACGCGCATGATGCGCGGGCTTTATGGGAGCGGCGGGCGCGGGTCAACCCGCCGAGCAGGGGCGGGTTATTTGTCCCGGAATTGCGGCTCGCGCTTTTCGATGAAGGCGGTCATGCCCTCCTTGCGGTCCTCGGAGGCGAAGAGCGCGTTGAACATGCGCTTCTCGAAGAGCAGCCCCTCGCTGAGCCCCATCTCCTGGCTCTGATTCACGGCCTCCTTGACGGCGGTGGCCGTGACCATCGACTTCTCCGCGATCTTTCCGGCCGCCGACAGCGCCTCGTCCATCAGCTTCTTGGCGGGCACCACGCGCGAGACGAGGCCCGCCCGCTCCGCCTCCTCGGCGTCCATCATGCGGCCGGTGAGATGCATGTCCATCGACTTGGCCTTGCCGATCGCGCGGGTCAGGCGCTGGGTGCCGCCGATGCCGGCGACGATGCCCAGGTTGATCTCGGGCTGGCCGAACTTGGCCGTGTCGGCGGCGATGATGAAGTCGCACATCATCGCCAACTCGCAGCCGCCGCCCAGGGCGAAGCCCGCCACCGCCGCGATGATCGGTTTGCGGACCCGCAAGATCGCCTCAGATTCGGGACCAAACAGGTCGCCCATGAAGACGTCGATGAAGTCCTTCTGCTGCATCTCGCGGATATCGGCCCCGGCGGCGAAGGCCTTTTCCGAGCCCGTCAGGATGATGCAGCGCACCTTGTTGTCGCCCTGCGCGGCGGTCAGCGCCTTGGCCAACTCGCCCAGCAGCTTGGAGTTCAGCGCGTTCAGCGCATCGGGGCGGTTCAGCTTGATGACGCAAACGTGGTTGCTGACGTCGACGTTCAGGGTCTCATATCCCATGGGCGCGCTCCGCAAGTTGCAGCCGGTCTGCCTGCCTGACCCCGGATCGGGGTGGGGGTCAAGTGATCTCTGGCCCGCTTTTCTGTCGCGAGGCGGCGCAGTCGCGCGTCGCCGCCCTCATCGCTGGCAGGCGGGACAGTAGAAGGTCGAGCGTCCCGATTGCACGATCCTGCGGATCCGGCCTTCGCAATCCTCGGTCGGGCAGGGGGTTCCCTCGCGGTCGTAGACGCGAAAGCCGTGCTGAAAATAGCCAAGCGTTCCATCGGCTTGCCGGTAGTCGCGCAGGGACGAGCCGCCCGATTCGATGGCCTCGGTCAGGACATCCCGGATGATGGGGACGAGCGCCGCGACCCGCGCGGCGCTGATACGGCCCGCCTTGCGGGTGGGCGAGATGCCGGCGCGGTGCAGGGCCTCGCAGACATAAATGTTGCCCAGCCCCGCCACGACCCGCTGATCCAGAAGCGCGGCCTTCACCGGCGTCTGTTTGCCGCGAAAGGCGGCGATCAGATGCGCGGCGTGGAAGCCGTTGCCGAGCGGCTCGGGGCCCATCCGGGCGAAATGCTTCGTCGTCTCCAGCGCGTCGGTCGGCGCCAGGTCCATGAAGCCGAAGCGGCGCGCGTCGTTGAAGGTGACGCGATGGCGGTCGGTATGGAGGACGACGTGATCGTGCTGTGGCAGCCAGGCGGGGTCGCGGTGGAACTGGCCCAGACGGATGTCGTCCACCACCATGCGGCCTGACATGCCCAGATGGACGATCAGGGTCTCGCCCCGGTCGAGATGCGCCAGCAGGTATTTGGACCGTCGGCCCAAGGCCGTGATCGTCGCCCCTTCCAGCCGCGCCTGCATGCCTTCGGGAAAGGGCCAGCGCAGATCGGGGCGGCGCAGCTCCACGCGCGTGAGCCGCGCGCCTTCCAGAGCGGGCGTCAGGCCGCGGCGGACGGTTTCGACCTCGGGAAGTTCGGGCATGGGGCCTCATTGCGGGCGGGCGGTCGCGCCCTATAAGTCACCCGGACCACATGAGGAAGCACGCGCCATGACGCAAGAGAGCGGACGGACTACCCATTTCGGGTACGAGGACATCCCCGAAGAGGAGAAGGCCGGCCGGGTGCATGGCGTCTTTTCCAACGTGGCCAGCAAATATGACGTGATGAACGACGCGATGTCCTTGGGCATCCACCGCCTCTGGAAAGACGCGATGATGGACTGGCTCGCGCCCCGGCCCGGCCAGCGCCTGCTGGACGTGGCGGGGGGCACCGGCGACATCGCGTTCCGCTTTCTCAAGCGCGCGCCCGGCGCCACCGCCGTCGTCTGCGACATGACCGAGGGGATGCTGGTCGCCGGCCGCGAGCGGGCCGAGGCCGAGGCCATGGCCGACCGGCTCGACTGGGTCGTCGGCGATGCGATGGCCTTGCCCTTCGAGGACAAGACCTTCGACGTCTATACGATCAGCTTCGGCATCCGGAACGTCACCCGAATCGAGGACGCCCTGTCGGAGGCCTTCCGCGTGCTCCGCCCCGGCGGCCGTCTGATGGTGCTGGAGTTCAGTCAGCTGCCCAACCCCCTGATGCAGCGGGCCTACGACCTTTATTCCTTCAACGTCATTCCCCGGATGGGCGAGGCCATCGCGGGCGACCGGGACAGCTATCAGTACCTCGTCGAATCAATTCGCCGCTTTCCCGCGCAGGATCGCTTTGCCGAGATGATCAGAGCGGCGGGCTTTGAAAACGTGTCCTATCGCAATCTCAGCTTCGGGATCGCGGCGCTTCATTCGGGTTGGAAGATTTGAGAGGCCCGCACAATATCTGGCGGCTCGTCCGCACTGCGGGCACGTTCGAGCGGACAGGGGCGATGGCCTCCGTGCTCGATCAGATGGATGCGCCGCGCCCCGTGCGCATTGCAGCACGGGTGCTCGGTTGGCCGTTCCGCTGGCTCGGTTTCGAGGGCGATCCCGATTTGCCGCCCATCACCCGGGCGATCACGGCGCTGGGGCCGAGCTATATCAAGTTCGGTCAGATCCTCTCGACCCGGCCCGATTTCGTTGGGCCCGAGATGGCGATGCAGTTGCGTGTCCTCCAGGACAAGCTGCCGCCCTTCCCGACCGATGCGGCCCGAAAGGTCGTGGAGCGGGAGTTGGGCGTTCCGCTGGAATCCGCTTTCTCGGAGTTCTCCGAACCTGTCGCCGCCGCCTCCATCGCCCAAGTCCACCGCGCCCGCCTTGCCGAAAGCGGGCGCGAGGTGGCGGTCAAGGTTCTGCGCCCCGGCATCGCCCGGGCCTTTCGCAAGGATATCGACGCCTTCTATCTCGGCGCCCGCGTGGTGGAGCTGGTCGCCCCCCAGGCGCGGCGCCTTCGGCCGATGGACGTGGTCGCCCATTTCGACCTGACCGTTCAGCAGGAACTCGACCTGCGCACCGAGGCCGCCGCCGCCAGCGAGTTCAAAGCCTCGACCGAGCGCGACGACGGCTTTTCGGTTCCCGCCGTCGCCTGGAATTATTGCGGCCGTTCGATGATGACGCTCGACTGGGCCGAGGGCGTCCAGTTGGCGGATCTCGCCGCGTTGGATGCCGCCGGGCATGACCGTCAGGCCCTGGCGGACCGCGTGATACAGCTGTTCCTACGCCACGCCCTGCGCGACGGCTACTTCCACGCCGACATGCATCAGGGGAACCTCAAGGTCGCGCCGAACGGCGATATCGTGGCCCTGGATTTCGGGATCATGGGCCGGCTCGACGAATATACGCGCCGGGTCTATGCCGAGATCCTCATGGGCTTCATCCGCAAGGATTACCGCCGCGTGGCGGAGGTTCATTTCGAAGCGGGTTACGTGCCGGCCGACCGCGATGTCGACCTGTTCGCGCAGGCGCTTCGCGCGGTCGGTGAACCGATCTTCGGTATGGATGCATCGCGGATTTCGATGGGGCGGCTGCTCGCCTATCTCTTCGAAGTGACGGAGCGCTTCGGGATGGAGACCAGGACCGAATTGATCCTGTTGCAGCGCACCATGATCGTGGTCGAGGGCGTGGCGCGTATGCTCAACCCGCATATGAACATCTGGGAGGCGGCCCGTCCCGAGGTGGAGCGCTACATCCGCGACAACCTTGGACCTCAAGCCGTCGCCCGTGATCTCTGGCGGACGGCGAAGGTCCTGTCTCGCTTCGGTCCGCATTTGCCCCAGACCGTCGATGCGGTCCTGAGACGAGAGCGTCAGCCACTCACCGTCGTGTCCAAAGGGCGCGATTTCTCCGGGCCAGTTTGGTTCGTGGCGGGCGCGCTTGCGACGGCGCTCGCCGCCGCGGTGATGACACTGGTCGGTTGAGGTTTGCGGCCCCGCGCGCTTGCTCGGTCTGTCGGCTCTCGGCGACGCTAAATTGCGCCGAGATGACGTGCGCGATGGGCCGGGGCGTCCCGCCCTGGATCGGTCTGACCTTCTCTGACAGCCCGGGGACTGCATCCGTGCGCAGATTGGCGACTGGCCTGCGCAGGGCTGTGTGTCTGGGGGCCGACGCTCTGCCGTGGGCGATCGAGCTCTCAAACGGAACATGGCGTCTTTCTCGCCACAGGAGCATCGGACGGGTCAGCCAGAGTGGGAAGACCCTGCCGACCGTCTCGATGCAGGGGCCTTTCTCGACCGCGCCGCGGTATGAGGCTCTCCTCGCGCTGTTTCCGTTGCCTCAAGGGGCGTCCGAACGGCAGCCGGCCGGTCCGGAGGTTCGAAATCGCCCTCGTGTCAGCGTCCCGCACGGAGGAGGTCCAGCCGATCCGGGGTGACCCGGACCCCGCTATCGAGCACAAGCTCCGGCCCCGACGCGCTCAGCGCGACCTCTTCCACGCGTGCGAAGCTGCGCACCCCCCGCGGGTCGAGCGCTTGTTCGCCCGACTGCGCCTCGATCTGTAGCTTGTAGATAGCATCGGGCAGCTGGCCTCCTTTCCCGTCTCCGCCATGCCAGTCCAGGGTCTCGCTTCTTGTGTCGATCGGCCGTCGCATGACCTCGAACCCGTCCTCGTTGAAGGCGACCAGTTCGGCCCGGTCGGCGATGGCCGGAATGTCGAATTCCAGCCGCGTTGTCCGCCCGGGCGCGACGGCGACCGACCCATCATGGCGCACGTCGAGGCCGATCCAGTTGGCCACGTCCGAGGCCGATCCCGCGCCGAAGGCGGCCATCATCTCGCTTAGCAATTCGTTGGTGCGAACCGCTTGCTCCACATTGGCAAACTGCGCCAGTTGTGCGGCGTATTCGGTCCCGTCCGCGGGCTGCAGCGGATCCTGGTTTCGGATCTGCGCTGTCAGCAGGGACAGGAACGTGTCGAAGTCCGAACTGAGTGCTGCGGCCGAATTCGCCTCGACCTTGTTCGCGGTTCCGGTGGCGGCGGATGTGGATTGAACGTCCATCGCGATCTCCTAGAGGCGGATGTCGAGCCGCCCGTCCGTGGACCGGACCGGGAGCGGTGTTGGGGGCGACTGGGTGTTTGTCGGGCCGTCGCTATCGCTTTCCCGCGAGCCATCCGGGACGGTCGGGCCTGACGCGGAGCGGTCGCGGGCGTTCTCTCCTCCCGAGAGATCGAGTCCGGCCAGGGTCGCGCCCTCCGATGTGATCGCCCGCTGCAGCCCATCCACGTGGCGTCGCACGAGATCCATCGTCTCGGGCCGGTCCGCCGCGATTTGCAGATGCAGTCCCTGTGCTGTGTCGCGCAGGACGATCCGCACGCGGCCGAGTTCCGCCGGAGCGAGTTCGATTTCCGTGCGCAGTCCGGCTCCACGACCGCCCTCGTCCCGAGCGGAAGACGTAGAGATTTGCTCCAGCATGGCGCGAACCCGCTGATCCAGAGCGGCGGGCAGGGCGGATTGGTGGACCGGAGCATCGGCGCGCGGCGGGAGTGCGCCTGCCGCTTCGCTTGCGCGCAGGAGGCCGCTCACGTCGCCGTCTCGCCTCGCGTCATCGACCGCCGCGGCGGCGGTGACGCGTGAGACGCGTCTCGCCACGTCGGTCATGCGCTGCGCATCCGTGGTCCAGTCGGGCGGGCGATCCGTGCCCGTCGGACGGCCGGTCGCGGCCTGCGGGAACCTGGCGGCGTGCAAGTCTGCCGCTGCATCGCGGTCGTGGGGCAAGCCAGCTCCCGCTCGGAGGCCAACCGGCTCGGGGTGCAGGTGGCCGCCGGGATCTCTGGGGACAGAGCTGTTGCTTCCTGCGGGGCGCGCGGTTTCAGGCACGGCGCTTCGGATCCCCAAGCGTACGGCGGTCTTGTCTACAGGCAGCGCGGCATCCGCGCCAATCAGCGCGGCTTTGCGGTCTTCTGCCCCCGATCCAGAGGCGGGGCTGGGCGGCTCGGCCGCAGGGCGCCACTCAGGGCCTCCGGGATTGGCAAGGGCGGTTGCGCTTGGGGGGGCGGGGAGCCAGTTGGCCCGTCCACTGGGCTGCACCGGGCCGAGCGGGGCCGAGCCGGTCTGCGCCTGATGGCCCCGTTCCTGTGCGTCCCTCGGTGGAATGGTCGCGGATCTCGCGATCTTGGCGTCGAACATGCGCGTCTGGCCTCCGAGATCGGGATGGGGATCGGGATCAGGTTGGTCCGCCCGCGCCGCTCCTCCTTGGGTCTCGCTGTGGACATGCGTGCTGTGCAACAATACGGGGGCCCATGTCTTCGGTCGCCAGTCCGCGGACGGAGAGTGGTGGGACGCATCGAAAGACGGTCCAGACGAGTGGGCGCCCGTCGCCGGTGGCGCAAGCGCGCCTGGCGCGCCGACAGCCGCCAACCAGCCTGCGCGTGCCCCGGCCGCGGCGAGACGCCCGCCGGTTCCCACATGTAGGGCGCTGTCTGGATCGGCCGCAGCCCCCGTCGACGGGGCCGCACTGGAGGGGGGCAGGTCAGATGGGAGAGCGACAGCAGCCCCACGCGGGGTGGCTGACCGCCCCGATCGCGCCATGTCGGGCTCCGGTCCGGGACGGCCGAGCGCCTCCCTTGCGAAGGCGGACCGCGAGGGATGCGGAAACTCGGCTTGGTAGGGCTGCGCTCTGTGCCCGGGCAAGTCTCCGGGAGCGTTGGGCCTCGGGCGCGGAGCCAGCGGCGGCTCGGATCGGCTCTGGGCTGCGTCTGCGCTTAGGTTGGGGCTACCAAGCGGCGACGTTTGTCGCGCCGGATCGTAAGCCGGCCCCTGGGACAGGGCGGGGCGTGTCGACTCAGCCTGGATGTCAGCCAGTCTCGCGAGGGATCGACCGTTGGCCAGGGCGCGGCCCGAGGCGGCCGGGGGCTGTGCTCCCGGCTTTGGCTGCGGGGCGAGACGGTTTTCGACGCCGAGCGTCCCGACCGGCGCCATGGGGTGCGACCTGTCTGCCGCCGCAATCTCGCGGGACGGAGCGCTGCCGGTCTCGCCAGCCATCATCCGGACCGACAGGGGGGCGGCCTGGGCGTCCAGGCCGCCGGCTGGGTTCAGTCCGACAGTCTGGTCCGCAGAGCCCTTGGGCGGATCAGCAGAGCGAGGCCCTGCGTCCCATGCCAAGACAACGCTGGACGCGGGCAGGTCGGTGCTTCCGGGCGGAGGCGTCGCGGGTCTGGGCGAGGCAGGCCCCATACTGGCGGTGGCGTCTTGGCGCGCGGCCGCTTCCGCCAAGAAGGGCCGAGCGCCTGGTGTCAGCCTGTCGGAAGAGGACGGGTCTGTATTCGGCTGGCTGCGTTCCGGGGCAGCGTCCGAATGTCCCGCGCCGAGGGGCGTGCTCGTGACGGCTGCGGGCGTTGAGGGCCGGGGCGACGGAGGGCGAGTCTCCGTTGTCGGAATGAGGCTGCCGGGGATGTCGGCGAAGACAGGGGCACCGGTGTCCGCCGTCAAACCCCGCCCCCCGGTCTCGCCTGCCTCTGCCTCGTCCCGCGCGGTGGTCGGGGCACGCCTGTCGTCGTTGCGCGACGTCTCGGCGGTGCGGCGCGATGAGTTGTCCGCGCCGCTTTCGTCAGCGAAGTTTTCGTCTGTCGGCGGGTCCTGCCGCTGCGTCTCCTCCCCCGAGCGGGAGGTTGCCAGGGTTCGCCGGAAAAGCTGTGTCTCGGCGAGATCAGGCAAGCGGCCCTTTGACGAGGCGGAGGCATGCGGCGCCCCATTGGGCGTGAGAGGAGCGAGCGGGTCCACGAAGCCTCCGTTCTGGTCGGGTTCGACGGCATCTAAGCCGATACCCGTTACGAAAGCCTTTACCGCCGCCGCGGTAGACCCGCCTCATCCCACGCACGGAGGCGCTGACATGATTCCGATTGACCCCCTTGCCGCGTCCGCGCCTTCATCGCAGGCGCGCGAACAGGCTGTCCTCGCGCAAGCCCGACAACTGGAGGCGCTCCTCTTCGCGCAGATGCTTAAGGCGTCGGGCGCCGCGCAACCGGGCATGAGCGGGCAGGGTTCGCCCTTCGAGGGCTTCCTTCAAACCGCGCAGGCGGAGGCTGTGGCCTCAGCCGGCCAGACCGGCTTGGCCGAGGCGATCGCGGCCTCCCTGATGCGGCGCGCGGGCTAGTCCGTTAGGTGCAACGCGCCAGTTGCGCCTGGTACATGGCGGCCCGGCTCTCGATCTCGCCGGAAATCCGGATCAGCCAGGGCTTGGCGCGGTAAGTGCCCCTGCGATAGCCGTTCCGCCCGTCGTGATAGGCGAGATACTGGTTGCGCGCATCCGTCAGCGGGATGCCCAGCGACCGGGTCGTCCCGGCCATGTACCAGCCCATGAAATCCGTGGCGTCCCGGATGTTGTCGCGCCGGGCGCGGCGCACCCGCTGATCCTGGAGGTATTCCTTCCAGGTTCCGTCCAGCGCCTGGGAATAGCCGAAAGCGCTGCTCTGCCGACCGATCGGGACGACGCCGAGCGCATAGCGCAAAGGCGTGCGGGCATTCGAGATGAACTTGGATTCCTGGTAGATGGTGGCCATCTGCACGTGCACCGGCACGCCCCATTTGCGTTCCGCCGCCCTGAAGGCACGGAGATAACCCGGCCTCTGGTCCAGGATGGCGCAGGCGTTGTCGAGATTGCGCGGTGCACTGCCCGAGCCGCCGCCACCGCCGCAAGCGGCGAGGAGCAACAGGCAGAGGATCTGCATGAGGCGGTTTGTCATCACTGCTCGGCCATTCTTTGGGACCTGATTGCCGCGATGCTACCCCGTGCCGGGCCCCTTTGCCAATCACATCAGACGAAGACGGCGAGCAGGGCTGGCAACGCGGCAACGGAAAGCAGGGTCGAGACGACGACTAGCCCGGCCACCGGCTCCCCGTCGGCGCCGTAGCGGATCGCCAGCAGGTAGGACGACACGGCGACCGGCGTGGAAAGCTGCACCACCAGGACGCCCAGCTCCACCTCGCCCAACCCGAAGGCCAGGCCGGTTCCCCAGGCGATCCCTGCGCAGATCGCCAGCTTGACGAGCGCCAGGGCCGCCACCGTGCCGAATGCGGTCGGCCGCATCCGCGCCACCGCCACCCCGAGCGTCAGCAGCATCAACGGGATGCCCATCTGCCCGATTAGGTCCAGCGCGTTCAGCGCGACCGGCGGCACCCGCCAGCCCTGCCAGAGAAAGAGCGCGCCCAGCAGCGTCGCGACCACCATCGGCTCCCGCAGGGCGCGGAGGGGGGTGCCGCCGCTCGACACGATCCAGACCCCCACCGTGAATTGCAGGATCGCGGTCACGGAGAAGACCACCACCGCATAGCCCAGCCCCGCCTCTCCGAATGCGAACAGGGCCAGGGGCAGGCCGAGATTGCCGGTATTTCCGAAGACCAGCGGCGCCCAATAGGTGCGCCGCTCCAGCCGCAACGCCAAGCAGAGCGCCAGAAAAGCCGCCAGCATCGCGGCATAGGTCGCGAAGGTCGCCAGGGTCAGCCGCCCGGCATCTTTCGCGTCGATCTCGCCATTGGACAATGCGACGAAAACAAGGCACGGAACGGCCAGGTTCATCGCCAGCCGGGAAACAAAGCCTGTGTCGAAATCGAGGCCAAAACGGACCCAAAAGAAGCCGATGGCTGCCAGCAGGAAGACCGGAGCGACGATCCCGAGGACTGTAAATGCCAGTGTCACAGAGTGTTTCCACCGATTCGCGCTTCGCCCGATTTACACGCTCGGGCGCGGCGGTCTAGGAACGAGACAGGGGAAAGGGCAAACGCTATGATGCACAACGAAGCAAAATACGCGCTCGGCGAGGTGGTGCGCCACAAACGGCACCCCTTCCGCGGAGTGATTTTCGACGTCGATGCGGTCTTTTCGAACACGCAGGAATGGTACGAGGCGATCCCGGCCGAATCGCGGCCTCGAAAGGATCAGCCGTTCTACCACCTGCTGGCCGAGAACGAGGAAAGCTACTACGTCGCCTACGTGTCCGAGCAGAACCTGATGCTCGACAGCACGGGCGAGCCGGTGACCCATCCGGATATCGGCGACCTCTTCGGCGATTTCGACGGGCGGTCGTACCCGCTCCATGTCGATCTGAACTGATCCCTGGTGGCTTAAGGCGCGCGCCAGCGGTTAACCTCGCCTTCACCTGTCTCTGCCAGACCGACAGCTGTCCCGGATGCCGGGAAAAGGGCGGTAGGGTGATCGCAGAGCATGGATGGCGCAGCGCCGGAAGACCGCTATTTCAGTGAAAAGCGCAGACGCCTGGCCGCCGAGCGCACGCTGGAGCGTACCCGCGGCGAACTTGCGCGCGCCTATCGTGCGCTCGTCGCCAACGCGGACCGGCTGTCGCTGCGCTACCTATCGGAGCGGGAGGCGAACCTGCGCCTCACCGACCGCCAGCGCGCGATCCTGCAACAGCGCAAGGATGCCGCCGATAAGGCGGACCGCGCGCGCCGCCGCCTCTGGCACGCGCTGGAAGCGATGCGGGACGGCTTCGCGCTGTTCGACTCTCAGGCGCGCCTGGTCGCCGCCAATTCCGTGTATCTCGGTCTGTTCGACGCCGCGGCCGAGATCGGGCCCGGCGCGTCGGCCGAGGACCTGTTCCGAACTGCCGCCGAGGAGGGCGCTTTCGAGGTCGACCAAGATCCCGACGACTGGGTTGCCGCCCAGTTGGCCCGATGGGAGGATCATCCCATCGAGACGCAGGTTCTGCGGACCTATGACGGGCGCACGATCCGCTTTCAGGACCACCGGGCGCAGGATGGCGATCTCGTCAGCCTCGCCATCGACCTCACCGAAGAGCAGGCGCGCCAAGACAGCCTCGCCGCGGCCCGCGATGCCGCAGAGCAGGCGGCGCGCGCCAAGCAAGCCTTCCTCGCACGCATGAGCCACGAGATGCGCACGCCCATGAACGGCGTGCTGGGCCTGGCCGAGATGCTGGCCGAACGCGACCTGGACCCGGAGTCGCAGACCTATGTCCGCACGATCCGCGACAGCGCCGAGGCGCTGCTGACGATCGTGGGTGACACGCTCGATGTCGCCCGGCTGGAAGAGGGGCGTATCGACCTGCGCGAGGCCGTATTCGACCTCGAGGCCCTCTTGATCGACTGTATCCGGCTGGGCGTCTCGGCGCGGGGGGGCAAGGGTGTCCAGGTCGTGCTGGACTATCCGCTCGTCGCGCCGGTTCGGGTGATGGGCGATGCGGGACGCCTGCGGCAGATCGTGATGAACCTGCTGGGCAATGCGACTAAGTTCACCCGGGACGGCTATGTGCTGGTGCGGGCGGCGCTGAGCCAGGACTCGCTCGGCGTGAAACTGGTGCTGGACGTGGCGGATACGGGCCCCGGGATCCGCGCCGATCAGAGAGAGACGATCTTCGAAGCCTTCGCCCAGGTCGACGAGGGGCGGCCGCAGGCCGAGGGCACGGGGCTGGGCCTGACGATCTCTCGCGGGCTGGCGGAGCGGATGGGCGGCAGCCTCGTCGCGGCCGAGCCCGATCCCGCCCTGGGCGGCAGTCTCTTTCGTCTGACCCTGCCGCTCGGCGCGGCACAGGACTGGCCCGCGCCGCCACCGCTGCCCGTGATCTCGGTCGCCGCTGGAACGGGGATGCACGGAGACGTGCTGGCCGCCCGGCTGGCGGCGGCGGGGGCGCAGGTGACGCGGGGCGGGGCGGGCAGCATCGCCGTCCTCCCCTTCGTGCCCGGCGCGGCGCCCGAGTTGACGGAGGATCGGCCAACGGTCGTCCTCGGCCCGCTGTCTCGGATCCCCGACGCGGTGCGCGCCCGGGCGGCGGCCCTTCTCGACCAGCCGGCCTCCTCGGCCGAACTGCTGGCTGCGCTGCGGGCGGCCGGGGCGGGGGGCGCGGCGGCGCGCCTGACGCGCGTGCTGATCGCCGACGACAACGCCACCAACCGGTTCCTGCTGGAACGGATGCTGGGCGCGCGGGAATTCGTGCTCGACGTGGTGGAGGACGGGGCGGCGGCGGTGGCGGCCTATCGCGCCGAGCGGCCCGATCTGATCCTGATGGATATCAGCATGCCTGGGATGGACGGGTTCCAGGCGCTCGCCGCGATCGAAGCGTTGGAGGCCGCGCGCGGCGGCACGCCGACCCCAGCCATCGCGCTCACCGCCCATACCGGCCCCGAGATGGAGGAGCGGCTGGCACAAGCCGGATTCGCCGCCTACCAGGAAAAACCGATCCGTCAGGCCGCGTTGATCGGCGCCATGACCGACGCGCTCTCCGCGGGCTGACGCGTTGGGCGGTCGAACAAGGCATGGGCCGAGCGCGGACGGTCCAAATCCGAAGGCTGCCGTGCCGCGTTCGCGGATGCCCTGCCTCGGCGACTGCCGCGGGGGGCTTTAGCCCAGCGTGACCTCCAGATGGCCGGTTTCGATCCCGCGGCGGTTGGTGATCGGCCCATGGGTCAGCCGTCGCGCTACTGGTGCTTCCGCGTCCAACGCGCCCAGGCGCATCAGCAGCGTGGCGATCACGGCCTCGGCGGCGCGGGTGGCGCCGTCGGAGCATTTCACCGCCACGCCGCGGTCGAGCTCGGGCAGGATGGCGATGAAGACCCCTTCCGCCCCGGTCTTGACCGCGCCCTTTCCGCCCATCGCGCGCATCAGGTCGGTGCAGGCCCCGCCTTCGCCCGAGACCAGCTCGGGATGCCTGGCCATTGCGGCCGTCAACCGGCGCATGGCTGTGCCGCGCGCGTCACCGCCCGGGCGGGCGAACCGGCCCATCGCGGCGGCCAGCGCGTCGATCCGCGTGGCGAAATTCGGCGCCGAGCAGCCATCGATCCCGTAGCCGGGGCTCTCCATCCCGGTCATCTCTTCGAAGGCCGCGCGGACGGCGCGCTGAACCGGATGGTCGGGCTCGACATATTCGGGGCCCGCGCCCAGATGCGCGCCGAACATCAGAAAGCCGCAATGCTTGCCGGAGCAATTGTTATGGACCTGGCACGGCGCTTCGTCTGCCCGGATCAGGGCAGCCGCCGCGTCCGCGTCATTGGGCGCGTGCACGCCGCAGCGCAGGTCGTCGTCATCCATCCCCATATCCGCCAGCCAGCTCCGCGCCAGGTCGGTATGGATCGGCGCGCCGCGATGGGAGGCGCAGGCCAGCGCCAGATGCCGGTCGGTCAGGTCGCGTCCCGCGCCGCTCTCGAGCAGGGGCAGGGCTTGGATCATCTTGCAGGAGGAGCGCGGATAAATCACCGCCGCTCCGTTGCCCCAGGCCTCCAGCACTTGGCCCGCCCCGTCGCAGATCACCGCATGCCCGCGATGGACCGATTCGACCCGGTCCCCTCGGATCACCTGCACCAGTTCGACGTCGCCAGCCATGTCAAACCCTCCATGCGCGATTTTGCGCCGCACGGGGTTCCGACCCCGGCGGCGCTGCGCTATCATCACGCCCGTTCTAAGGAAACACCGTTGGGTGGACGCGAGCCTGGACGAACCGGGTCGGCCCCCGCGGCACGAGAGCAGAGGCACGACCGACAGATGATCCGCAAGGTTATCGGCGCCGCGACGCTGGCCGCCACGCTGGCCCTGCCGGCCACCGCGCAAGAAAGCGCGAACCGCGTCAACACCGAGACGGATTGGTCCGTCTTCGTCGAGGACAATCCGACCCAGTGCTGGGTCGTCTCGGCACCGAAGTCGATCCGCAATACCCGCGACGGGCAGGAGGTCGCGGCCCGCCGCGGCGATATTCGTCTCTTCGTCAGCTATTGGCCGGGGTCGGACAAGAATGGCGAGGTGTCGGTGACCGGCGGCTATCCCTATGCCGAGGACTCGGAGGTGGTGCTCGAGATCGGGTCCGACCGATTCGAGCTGTTCACTGACGGAGAACTGGCTTGGGCCTACCCTACCGATGACGAACGGATCATCGAAGCGATGAAGCGCGGCGCGCAGGCCGTGGTCACCGGGCGCTCGGGGCGGGGCACGCGGACGGAAGACACGTTCAGCCTGCTGGGCTTCACCGCCGCGATCACCGATGCGGAACAGCGCTGCACCGGCTGACATCGGGCGCCGTCGCCGGGATCGGCATCTGGCCGTTTGAGTTCCGGCGCGGTCTTCCCTATATGGCGGGCTTGCCAAGCCGTTGGAGCCTGCCATGAAAGCGCCGATCACCCAGGACGTGATGACGATCCCGCGCCGGGAGGCCGAGGGCGGGAAGCGGAATATCGTGGGGCTGACCCGCGACGCGCTCCGCGAGGCGCTGATCGAGATCGGCACGCCTGAACGCCAAGCCAAGATGCGGGTAGGCCAGGTTTGGCAATGGGTCTACCACTGGGGTGTCCGCGATTTCGCGGCGATGACGAACCTGTCCAAGGCGTTCCGCGCGACCCTCGCCGCGCATTTCGAGATCGCCCTGCCAGAAGTGGTGACGCGGCAGATCTCCGAGGACGGGACGCGCAAATATCTGGTGCGCATCGCCGGCGGCCACGAGGTGGAGGTCGTCTACATTCCCGAAGAGGGGCGGGGCACGCTCTGCGTGTCGTCGCAGGTGGGCTGCACGCTAACCTGCTCGTTCTGTCATACGGGCACGCAGAAGCTGGTCCGCAATCTGACCGCGGCCGAGATCGTGGGTCAGGTCATGCTGGCGCGAGACGATCTGGGGGAGTGGCCGGAGCCCGGAACCGGCACCGGCGAAAGCGGGCCTCGGCTGCTGTCCAATATCGTGCTGATGGGCATGGGCGAGCCGCTCTACAATTTCGAGAACGTGCGCGACGCGATGAAGATCGTCATGGATGGCGAAGGGATCGCGCTGGGCCGCCGGCGGATCACGCTGTCCACGTCGGGCGTCGTTCCCGAGATCGCCCGCACCGCACAGGAGATCGGCTGTCTGCTGGCCGTGTCGTTCCATGCGACCACGGATGAGGTGCGCGACGTGCTGGTGCCGATCAACAAACGCTGGAACATCGAGACGCTGCTGGCCGCGCTGCGCGAATATCCCAAGGCGACGAATAGTGAGCGGATCACCTTCGAATACGTCATGCTCGACGGGGTGAACGACAGCGATGCGGATGCTCATCGTCTGGTCGAGCTGCTGGACGGGATCCCGGCCAAGGTGAACCTGATCCCGTTCAACGAGTGGCCGGGCGCGCCCTACAAGCGGTCGTCCAACAACCGCATTCGCGCCTTCGCGACGATCCTGATGCAGGCGGGCTATGCCTCGCCGATCCGCACGCCGCGGGGCGAGGACATCATGGCCGCCTGCGGCCAGCTCAAATCAGCGACGGAGCGGGCGCGGAAATCGCGAGCGCAGATCGCCGCCGAGGCCGGCCTCTAGCGGAGAGGCCGGGGGACGCCCCCCGGACCCCCGTCTCCGCGCGCCGGCATCCGTCGAACCGGAGGCCGCCAGTCGAGAGATCGGATGCCTCCGGCAGGGATATTTAGACAGGGAAGAAGGGAGCGCGCGCCGATCCGAGGAGACCGGCGCGCCCTTGGTCAGACGTCGAAATGCAGGGGTGCGACGTTCTGGAACAGGCCGGTCGCGCGCAGTTTGTCCAGGACCGCGACGGGCGGCTGCTCGTCGAGATAGAGGAGCGCGATGGCGTCCTTGCCGCGATCCGAGCGGCCCAGGGTGAAGTTGGCGATGTTCACGCCATTCTGGCCCAGCGTCAGACCCAGCGTACCGATGATCCCCGGCTCGTCATGGTTGGTCGTGTAGAGCATATGCGACCCGACTTCGGCGTCGATATTGATGCCCTTGATCTGGATGAAGCGCGGCTTGCCGTCGCTGAAGACCGTGCCCGCAATGGAGCGTTCCCGCTGCGCCGTCTTGACGATCAGCTTGATATAGCCGTCGAAGACGCCGGTCTTGTCTTGCCGCGTGGTCGAGATTTCGACTCCCCGCTCGCGGGCCAGGACAGGGGCCGAGACCATGTTCACGTCCGGGTTGGTCGCCTTCATGACGCCCGCGATGGCGGCGCAGTTCAACGCTTCCAGGTTCATTTCGGCGACGGAGCCGTTGTAGACGATGTCGATCGCCTCGATCGGCTCGTCTGTCATCTGGCCGACGAAGGCGCCCAGATTATCGGCGAGCTTCACCCAGGGGCCCATGATCTTGGCTTCTTCGGCGGTGACGGAGGGCATGTTGAGTGCGTTGGTCACGGCGCCGGTCAGAAGATAATCGGACATCTGTTCGGCGATCTGCAGGGCCACGTTCTCCTGCGCTTCGGTGGTCGAGGCGCCCAAATGGGGGGTCACGACGACATTGGGCAGGTTGAAGAGCGGGCTCTCGGTGGCGGGTTCCACCGCGAAGACGTCGAAGGCGGCCCCCGCGACATGGCCCGATTTCAGCAGCTCCGCCAGCGCGTCCTCGTCGACCAGCCCGCCGCGGGCGCAATTGACGATCCGCACGCCTTTCTTGGTTTTGGCGAGGTTCTCCGCCGACAGGATGTTCTTCGTCTGGTCGGTGAGCGGCACGTGCAAGGTGATGACATCCGACTTCGTCAGCAGCTCTTCCAGTCCCACCTTGCGCACGTGCAGATCGGTCGCGCGTTCTTCGCTCAGGAACGGGTCATAGGCGATGACCTTCATGCCGAGGCCCACGGCCTTTTGGCAGACGATCCCGCCGATATTGCCCGCGCCGATGACGCCCAGGGTCTTGCCGGTCAGTTCCACGCCCATGAAGCGCGACTTCTCCCATTTACCGGCATGGGTGGAGGCGTTGGCCT
The DNA here is from genome assembly GCF_900116765.1 of Jannaschia seohaensis. Taxonomy (GTDB): domain Bacteria; phylum Pseudomonadota; class Alphaproteobacteria; order Rhodobacterales; family Rhodobacteraceae; genus Jannaschia; species Jannaschia seohaensis. Next base: position 111,968 of record NZ_UETC01000012.1, read on the forward strand.
CGGGGATCTGGCGGGCCACGGCGAACATCATGGCGATGGCGTGCTCGGCCGTGGTGATCATGTTGCCGTAGGGCGTGTTCATGACGATCACGCCGCGTTTGGACGCGGCCTGCTTGTCGACATTGTCCGTGCCGATCCCGGCGCGGCCGACGACCTTGAGGTTGGGGGCGGCCTCCAGCAGCTTCTCGGTGACCTTGGTGGCCGACCGGATGGCGAGGCCGTCATAATCTTTGATCGCGGCGAGGAGGGCATCCTTGTCCTTGCCCAACGAGGGGTCGAAGGTGACGTCGATGCCGCGGTCGCGGAAGATCTGGACGGCGGTTTCCGAGAGCTTGTCGGAGACGAGAACTTTGGGAGCCATTTTCTCTGGTCCTTGAAAAGAGGGGGAGGGGGCGGGGCTATCCCCGCCCTACAGGTCGGTCCGGCGTAGGGCGGGGTTCAGCCCGCCGCGCGTTCCGTTTGATAGGCCCAGTCGATCCAGGGCATGAGCGCGGCGACATCCGCGGGATCCACGGTGGAGCCACACCAGATGCGCAGGCCCGGAGGCGCGTCGCGGTAGCTGGCGATGTCGAGCGCGACGCCCTCGCCCTCCAGGCGTTTGGCCACGCGTTTGGCGAAGTCGTCGGGCAGGCCGGCCTCGGTGAATTTCAGGCAGACCGAGGTGGTGGATCGGGTCGCCGGATCTTCCGCCAGGTTTGCGATCCAGTCCTTGGCGTCGCAGAAGTCCCAGATGGCGCGCGCGCTGTCCTCGGCGCGGGAGATCAGGCCGTCCCGCCCGGTCGCCTCCGCCCAGTCCAGCGCCTTCAGGTAGTCTTCGACGCAGAGCATCGAGGGCGTGTTGATCGTCGCGCCCGAAAAGATGCCCTCGATCAGCTTGCCACCCTTGGTCAGCCGGAAGATCTTCGGCAGGGGCCAGGCGGGGGTGTAGGTTTCCAGCCGCTCGACCGCGCGGGGGCTCAGGATGATGACGCCGTGCGCGCCCTCGCCCCCCAGCACCTTCTGCCAGGAGAAGGTGGTCACATCGAGCTTGTCCCAGGGCAGGTCCATCGCGAAACAGGCCGAGGTCGCGTCGCAAAGCGTCAGGCCCGCGCGGTCGGCGGGGATCCAGTCCCCATCGGGGACACGCACGCCCGAGGTCGTGCCGTTCCAGGTGAAGCAGACATCGCCGTCGAAAGCGACGGCCGACAGGTCGGGGAGTTGGCCGTAATCGGCGGTCATCACCGTCGCGTCGAGGTTCAGCTGCTTGACCGCGTCGGTGACCCAGCCCGCGCCGAAGCTCTCCCAGGCCAGCATGGTCACGGGGCGGGCGCCGAGCATGGTCCACATCGCCATCTCGTAGGCGCCGGTGTCGGAGGCGGGGACGATACCGACCCGGTAATCCGCGGGCAGGCCCAGCAGAGCGTGGGTCCGGTCGATCGCCTCTTTCAGGCGCGACTTGCCGATCGCGGCCCTGTGGGAGCGGCCAAGCGAGGCGTCGTCGAAATTCTGGAGGCTCCAGCCCGGGTGCTTCTTGCACGGTCCGCTGGAGAAACGGGGATCCGCCGGCCGCGTGGCCGGTCTTTGTAGGTCTGTCATGTCTACCCTTGCAGATACGCGCCCCTCGTTGGGGAGGGGTGTCCCGCCGACAGCGCTACGGCAGACGCGATCCGAAGGCAATGGGTCTTCGCCTCTCCGTCAGGTCGCGGCCGCATCTCCGCGCAGATGACGGCTCGGCCAACGGCAGGACGGAGGGCTTGCCCCGTCTGTGCGCTCAGGATCGGTGAGGGTATGCGGTGTCTGCGCAACCGGGTCCGGCAAAGGGGCCTCGGTCAGTGTGGCGGCCTATGCGTGCCGAGCCGAGTGACGGGACCGGCGCCGCTGGACTTTGTTGCGCCGAAGACGGTGGGGCTATGGGTCTGATTTCAAGCCATCTCACCCGTCCCAGGCCCAGCCCGAGGCAGCTGGCAAGGCGTGTGCCGAGCACCGATTCGATGGCGGGAGTGCGCGGCCGGTGGGGGCTCGCTGCGGCGTCCAGGATAGTGCGCCATATGCTGATCGCTCCCATCGAGGGGGCCGCCGCTGTTCTCGCCCGGCTCGACACCGGGGCGCTCCTGTCTCCTCCGAACATTGGCAACCGACGCAGATCGTGGACCTGGACGGCGAGGCGGGGCACCTCGCTGACGGTGGCTGCCAGCGCGGCCGCCACGATCGGCCAGACGCCAAGGGCGAGTTGTGGGACGGCGCGCGAAGGCCGCGCACGTCGATCCGTATCCTCTTGGCGGGCCATAGGCCCTGAAGGGGCGATTGCAGGGTCACCGCGTCGATCTGCTCGGGTGTGGCCGCGACAGACGCTTATCGCTGCAGGCCGGCCGACATCGTGGAGGGAAAAAGGGCACCGAGCGCCGCGACCTTGCGCGCGATTCGCAGGGAAGGCAGCAAGCGAACGGGAACGGATATGAGAGTCTTCTTATCGGGTGCAGCCAAGGGACGCGTCGCGTCTTCGGGTTGGCTCACGACGACGCTTTGAAAATTCATACAGTTTTGCAGAAGCTTAAAAGAAACACGGCGCGCAGCCTTGCCCGGCCGTCGCGTTCCCCCTTTATCAATGGTCCTGCCTTTGTGAGCAGGCGAGGTCCGGCGCCTCGAAGGGGTCGCAAGTGCCTCGCACGCCGGGTAATCCGAAGCGAATGCCCCAGCCCCCGAGGTTCCCTTGCTGACCTGTGTTCTGACCTGCGCGCCCGACGCCCCTTCGATTGAAACCGCTCTCGTCGAGGCGTTGCGGAACGCCTTCGGTGGCGGTGATGCGCGCTGGCTCTCGCAGGGGAGCGCGGCCGAGTTCGACCTGGACCGCATCCCCGACACGTTCGAGTCCACGCGGAGCGATCTGGACGCGCTGGGCGTGGATTTGAACATCGTGCCGGCCGAGGGGCGCCGAAAGCGGCTGCTGCTGGCGGATATGGATTCCACCATGATTCGGCAGGAATGTATCGACGAATTGGCCGCCGAGGCGGGCGTGGGCGACCGCGTCGCGGCCATCACGGCCCGGGCCATGAACGGCGAGGTCGATTTCGAGGGCGCCCTGCGAGAGCGGGTGGGGTTGCTCGCCGGGCTGGACGAGTCGGTGATCGAACGGGTGATCGCGGACCGGATCAGCTTCATGCCCGGCGGCGCGACCTTGGTGGCCACGATGAAGGCGGCCGGGGCGCGGGCGGTTCTGGTCTCGGGCGGTTTCACGGCGTTCACCGCCCATGTCGCCCAGGCGCTGGCCTTCGACGAGCATCGGGCAAATCGGCTCTTGGTGGAGGGCGGCAAGCTGACTGGGCATCCCGCCACGCCGATCCTGGGGCGAGAGGCCAAGGTCGCCGCCTTGCAGGAGATCACGGCCGCGATGGGAATCAGGACCGCGGAAGTGATTGCCGTGGGTGATGGGGCGAACGACCTGGGGATGCTGACCCGGGCCGGGATGGGGGTGGCGCTGCACGCCAAGCCTGCGGTCCAGGCCAAGGCCGGGCTGCGCGTCAACCATGGAGATCTGACCGCGCTGCTCTACCTCCAAGGCTACAGTCGTACAGAGTTCGTCTGACCTTCATCGTTCTGCAATGCGGCATGACTAGCGGGTCGGCGATGCAGGCGATCGAGGAGAGATGGGATGGCCGAGATCGACCCGATGAAATTCGTTCTGTTCGTGCTGATGGGACGCCGCCCGAAACCGTGACGCCCTCACGCGCGGCGCAGCCCGGTCGCGCAGGATACGCTGCGATCGTTGCCGTGGCCGGCCACCGGAGCCGACATCTCAGGGCAAGGCTCAGGATGACGGTCGCCCCCGCGTTGGCCCCTCTTCAGGCCGGACCCGTGCTACGAGAGGTGAGCGGATCGCGTCCGTGGGGAACGTCGGGTGCGCACTGGCGCATCGCCGTCGCGGCCCAAGCCACGCCTCGACGCCGGTCAGGACGACGCCGCGCGGGTCCGTTTCCGGCGGCGCCCCCTGAGATCCTGTGCCGAAGGCTCCGCGCTCAATAACCCAGCGCGCAGCCGTCCTTTCGCGGGTCCGACGCGCCTTCGAGCCAGCCCCCCGCGTCGATCCGGATCGCCTGCGCGCCGCCGATGGCGGTCACGGGCACCTCGACCGTATGGCCCATGTCCGAGAGCGCCGCGCGCACGGCGTCCGAATAGCCCCGCTCGACCCGCAGAACCCCGCCATCGGCGAAGCTGCGCGGCGCGTCGATGGCGGACTGCGCGTCCATCCCGAACTCCCGCATGTTGGAGACGAAGCGGACATGGCCGTTGGACTGATATTGCCCGCCCATCACGCCGAAGGGCATGGTCACGCGCCCGTCTTCCTTCAGCATGGCGGGGATGATGGTGTGCATGGGGCGCTTGCCGGGCCCCATCTCGTTCGGATGCCCTGCCTCCAGGGTGAAGCCCGCGCCCCGGTTCTGGAACAGGATGCCGAACTTGTCGGAGGCGAGGCCCGATCCGAAACTGTGGAAGATCGAGTAGATCAGCGACACGGCCATTCCGTCCCGGTCGACGGCGGTGATGTAGATCGTGTCCTTGTGAACCTGCTCGGACAGCGCGGCGGGCGCGTCCATCGCACGCTTCGGATCGATCAGCGCCGCCAGGCGCGCCGCCGTCTCGGGGGCGAGCATGTGGTCCAGGCGCGCGGTGTGGTCGGGATCGGCCAGGAATCGGTTGCGCGCGTCATAGGCCAGCTTGGCGGCCTCGGCTTCGAGATGCGCCCGCTGCGCGCCGAACGGGTCCAGCCCGGCGATGTCGAAATGGGTCAGGATGTTGGCCATCAGCAGGGCCGTGGCGCCCTGGCCGTTGGGCGGATGCTCGACCAGGTTCGCGCCCATGACGGGGCCGGAGATCGGCGTGGTCCAGTCGCAGGCGGTGGCGGCGAAATCCTCGGCCGTGTGGCAGCCGCCTGCGGCGCGCAGAGCGGCGACCATATCCTCGGCGACCTCGCCCTCATAGAAGCCTGCGCGCCCCTCCTTCGCCAGACGGCGCAGCACCTCGGCCTGGCCGGGCAGCGCGAAGCGCGCCCCGAGCGTCGGCGCCTTGCCCCAGGGCAGATAGACCTCGCGAGCCGAGCCCTTCAGCGTCTCCTGCGCCTCGGCCCAGTCGTGGGCGACGCGCGGGGCGACCGGAACGCCCTGTTCGAAATAGGGAATCACCGGGGCCAGGACGGCGTCGAGACCCAGTTTCCCGTGCCGCTCCGACAGGGTGCAGAAGGCGTCGACCGCGCCGGGCAGCGTCACGGCGTCCGGCGTGTCGACAGGAACCGTGGCGTGCCCCGCCGCCCGCAAGGCGGCCGGGTCGGTGGCGGAGGGCGCCCGGCCCGAGCCGTTCAGCGCCTCCACCTCTTCCGAGCCGGCAGGCTTGACCAGGACGAAGCAATCCCCGCCGAGACCGGTCATCTGCGGCTCGCACAGGCCCAGAAGGATCGCGCCGGCAATGGCGGCATCGGCGGCGGAGCCGCCTTGCGCGAGTATGTCGACCCCCACGCGTGCGGCCAGCGGATGCGAGGTCGCCACCATCCCGTTCATCGCCAGTACCGGGGACCGCCCGGGCAGGTGGAAATCGCGCATCTGACTCTCCTCTTTCGTGGCCGGGACGCTAGCGCAGGGCGCGTCCGGCGCAATAAGCCGCACATAGCTTTGCCATCGCGCGACAGCAAACCGGTTGGAGGCCGGGGATAGGAGAGTGGGGCGGCCGTCAGGTTGCCGGGACTTCTTCGGGTTGGCGCTGGTCGGAGGGGGGCTTGGTCCGTAGGGAGAAACTCAGCCGGTTGAGGCCATCCAGGCGCTCGTAGGTCATGTCGTCGGTGAGGCTATGGACGATGAACCAACCGAAGCCGCCTTCGGGGACGTCGCTCAGATCGCTACCGAAATCGGGCAGAGACGCCCCGCCGAGCAGGTCGGGGGGCAGGGGCTTGCCGTTGTCGCAAGTCTCGATGGAGAGGCCCCGCCCGGCGACGGAAATCCGGCATTCGATCCAGCCGCCCCGCGCGTCCGCAAGGGCGTGCTCGACGATGTTGTTGAGCACTTCGCCGAGAACGATGAGCATGTCGACACGACGGCTTTCGTCAATGCTGCCTGCGGCGGCGGCCTTTTCGACGGCGATCAGGTGGGATCGCACCGCCTCCAGCGTGCCGTCGATCCGTCCTCCCATCAGCGAATGAGTCGCGCCCGTCCGTTCCGTCACGCCGCGTCCTGTCCGTCGGTCGTCCAGGGAAGATCGCGGTGCAGAACGAAGACGGAGTCCATCCGGGTGAGGCGGAGCACTTTCTCGACGATGGGGCCGCAGCGCGCCAATTCCAGCCGGCGGCCGCCATCCAGCATCTTCATGCCCGCCACCAGCGCGCCCAGCCCGGAGCTGTCGAGAAAGTCGACCCGGCGCATGTCGATGACCACCCGGCCGCCATGGGATGCGGTCGCGGTGCGCATCTTTTCCTTGAAGGAGAGCGCTGCGGCCGCGTCGAGTCGACTTTCCTTGATTTTGAGCGCCAGGATCTCCCCGTGCATCTCGCTGGAAATTTCCATCTCGGCACCTCCACTCTCACCCGGCGGGTGGCGTTGTCCCAACCGGGTTCGCTAGAGTGCTACGGTGAAATTCTTAACAGGGAGTAAGCGCGCATGGAGAAGGTCGTGATCGCCGGCGCACGCCGTACGCCGATGGGCGGGTTCCAGGGGGCGCTGTCGGCCGCCTCCGCGTCGGATCTGGGCGGCGCGGCCATCGCCGCGGCGCTGTCGGACGCGCGGGTCGCGCCCGAGCGTGTGGAAGAGCTCCTGATGGGCTGTGTCCTGCCCGCGGGGCAGGGGCAGGCGCCCGCGCGCCAGGCGGGCTTTGCGGCGGGGCTGCCCAAGGAGGTCCCGGCCACCACGCTCAACAAGATGTGCGGCTCGGGCATGAAGGCCGCGATGATGGCCCATGACCAGATCGCGCTGGGGCAGACCGGCGTTATGGTCGCCGGCGGCATGGAGTCGATGACCAACGCGCCCTACCTGCTGCCGGGGATGCGCGGCGGGGCGCGGCTGGGACATGGGAAGGTGATCGACCATATGTTCCTCGACGGGCTCGAGGACGCCTATGACAAGGGCCGCCTGATGGGCACCTTCGCCGAGGATTGCGCAGAGGCCTACCAGTTCACCCGCGAGGCGCAGGACGACTACGCCCTGCGCAGCCTGAGCCGCGCGCAGGGAGCGATCGAGAGCGGCGCCTTCGATGGGGAAGTCGCGGCTTACACGGTCGCCACGCGCAAGGGCGAGACCGCCGTTGTCCATGACGAGCAGCCGGGCAGCGCCCGGCCGGACAAGATCCCGCATCTGAAGCCTGCCTTCCGCAAGGACGGGACGGTGACGGCGGCCAATTCTTCTTCGATCTCCGATGGGGCCGCGGCGCTGGTGCTGGCCTCCGCCACCGTCGCGGAGGCCGAGGGCCTGCCGGTGCGCGCCCGCATCGTCGGCCATGCGAGTCACGCGCAAGAGCCGGGGCTGTTCACGACGGCGCCCGTCCCGGCGGCCCGCAAGCTTCTGGATCGGCTGGGCTGGTCCGTGGGCGATGTCGATCTCTGGGAGGTGAACGAGGCCTTCGCCGTGGTGCCCATGGCATTCATGCACGAGATGGGCCTGCCGGCCGATATCGTGAACGTGAATGGCGGGGCCTGCGCGCTGGGCCATCCGATCGGCGCCTCGGGCGCGCGGATCATGGTCACGCTGCTCCACGCCATGGAGGCGCGGGACGTCAAGCGCGGCGTCGCCGCGATCTGCATCGGCGGCGGCGAGGGCACGGCCATCGCGCTGGAGCGCTCCTGAGATGGACGGCACTGCCGGGCTCCGCGCCGATTATGCCGCGTTGCACCGCACTGTCGTGAGCCTGACCGAGGGCGAGGATGATGTCGTCGCCCTGATGGCGACCGTGGTTTGCGAGCTGCACCATGCCGACGACCGGTTCGACTGGACCGGGTTCTACCGCGTCGTAGCGCCGGGGCTGCTGAAGATCGGGCCCTATCAGGGCGGGCATGGCTGCCTGGTGATTCCCTTCGAGCGGGGGGTCTGCGGCGCGTGCGCTCGCACGGGCGAGGTGCAGCTGGTTCCCGATGTGGACGCGTTCCCGGGGCATATCGCCTGCGCCTCCTCGACCCGGTCCGAGATCGTGCTGCCAGTGCGAGACGCGACCGGCGCCTTGATCGCCGTGCTCGACATCGACAGCGACCGCCCGGATGCCTTCGACAAGACAGACGCGGCGGAACTCACGCGCCTGCTCGAGGACGTGTTCGCCCGGTGAGAACGATGGCCGAGCTGATGGGGAACCATGCGCGCCATGGGCGGGTGGACTGGATCGGGGCGCGCTCTTCGCGCCGATCGGCGCTCATCGCCTTGGGGGAGGCCGAGATCGCGGAGGCGGGACTCCGGGGCGACCATTCCCGCCCGGGCAAGCGCGCGGTCACCTTGATCCAGGCGGAGCACCTGCCGGTTATCGCCGCGCTCTGCGACGGCACCGTCTCCCCCGAGGCGCTGCGTCGCAATCTGGTGGTCTCGGGCATCAACCTCGCCGCGTTGCGGGGGCGGGACGTGGCGCTGGGGGGCGCGGTGTTGCACGTGACCGGGCCCTGCGCGCCCTGTTCCCGCATGGAAGAGACGCTGGGCCCCGGGGGCTATTCCGCCGTCCGCCATCACGGCGGCTGGTGCGCCTCGGTGGTCCGTCCGGGGCGGGTCGGGTTGGGCGATGCGGTGGTCCCATGCTGATCCGCGCCGCGACCGAGGCCGACCGCGACTCCATCGCCGCGCTGCATCTCGCGTCCTGGCGGGACAGCTATGGAGGGGTGCTGCCGGACTCGGTGTTGCGGGACGAGTTGCCCGGCTTCATGGCGGCGAAATGGGCGCTGCGGCGCTTCGACGGCCCCGATGTCACGCTCGTCGCAGAGCGGGATGGCCTGTTGGGCTTCGTCTGCGCGCTGACAGACCGGGCCCCTCCGCTGATCGACAACCTGCATGTCCGCCCGGGGCATCGTGGCGGCGGGGTGGGGGGGCGGCTGCTCCGCGCGGCGAACAGCGCGCTGGCCGCGCGGGGCTTCGATGGGTCCACGCTCACCGTTCTGGAGCAGAACACGCGCGCCCATCGCTTCTACCTCGCGCAGGGCGGTACGGATGTCGGGCGGGTGCGCGAGAGCCTTGCTGGCCGCCCTGTCGAGGCGCGGCGGATCCTGTTCGACCTATCCGGGTTTCGCTCGGAGGGCGCGCCCGGTCTGAACGCCGCGCCTTGAGTATTTGGGAACCCGTGATGAGGGCGGAGTTGCGCCCCGTGCCTTGGGCTCCGGACCCATTGACCGTCTAGCGACGTCAGCCTGTTGGTGAGTCACGTCGGCCATCCTGGATGGCGGGATGGTCATGTCCGAGAACTTGTTCTGGCTGAGCGAGGTGCAGATGGAGCGGCTCAGGCCCTACCTGCCCGACAAGGTCCGGGGCGTGGCGCGGGTGGACGATCGGCGGGTGATCTCGGGCATCGTCCACGGCGAGGCATGAGCTCGCCACCGGTTCAAGGGCCAGGCCGAGCAAGTCGGGCTGCCGGTGGGTGGACGCAGCTGAGGAGTATGGACCGCGCAAGACCCTCTACAACCGTTGGCGGCGGTGGGCCGA
>NZ_UETC01000006.1 GCF_900116765.1 Jannaschia seohaensis
GCGGTCTTCGCCCACTTCAACGCCGACTTCGAGACCCAGGACGACATCCGCGGCCAGGTCGGCGCGACGCTGATCTCGGGCACGCCGGCCTACGGGGCCGACATCCACGCCCAGATCCGCGCGGAAGGCCTCGAAGACGAGTGATCCGCTAAACGCCTGCGCGGGCTTGCCCCCCGCCCGCGCGGGACACGCGGCGCGCGCCTGGTCTCTCTCTCCCCGGCAGCGCCCCGCGCATGCGCCCCCGTCCAAGCCCACCGGCCCGGGCGGGGGCGCGGTGCTTGAGATCAAGCGGGATTTCGCAAGATGAAAATCGCGATCCCGACGGCGATCAGCCCGAGGATACCGAGGCCGAGATGCCCCGCATGAAGTTCCCCGCCGGTCAACGAGGCGACCGCATTTCCTAGACAGAATGTGCCAACCTTAGCGCTCTCAAAACAGATATTCACAGCACCACTCCACACAACAACATGCGGTTTTTTTACCGTCTTTCCGTGGCGAGATTATGGCCGGATTGATCTAAAATGTTTTAACAATTCGATGAATTAGCAAAGATTGATGCGCCCGAAGTCGGGTTTGCGGATCGATTTCACCCCTCAGGCGGCCCGCCGTGCTCCGCGCCAAGCGCCTCCCAGAGCGCGGCATAGCGCGGGTCGCGCAACAGCTGCTTGGCTTGCGCGCGGTGCCAAGCCAGACCCTGACGGTGGAGCGTCCGTGTCTGCCGGTCTTCGCGCAGCGCCGCCAGCGCCTCGGCGAAGCCCGGCACCCCCGCGACGAGGCTCTCGTCGCGTCCGCCCGAGAGGTTCCACTTCCGCCAGTAGTCGAGCCCCAGCTCATCATCCGTATGGTTCGCCCGCCCGCGATGTTTCTTGATCAGATAGGCCTCGCGGGAGCGTAGCGGATAGTGGTGCATATAGGCGGTGTCGGCGCAGCCATCCCAAGGCATGGTCCACCGGGTCGTCCCGTTCATCTCGCCTGAGATGTCCGCGCCGGAGGGGCTCCGCCAGACGATACGATCCTGCCACTCATCCTTGAGGCGCGGCCGGTGCAGCCCGAAATGCCGCATCGCCTCGCGCTTGCGAAACAGGGTCTTCACGTCGCGCATCCGGCGCCCGCCGCGCTTGGGCACCGGTTCGCAGATGGTGAAGCGGCGGGTCACGGGCATGTCCTCGATCTCCGTCACCCCGTCATTGCCGAAGACCTTCCAGGGAAAGCTGACCACATCGGTGTCGGGGCCGAGATCGCGCAGCAGGCTCTGGATCATGCGGTCGCCGGAGCGCACGTTCACGAATTCGTCCACGTCCGAGATCAGGATCCAATCGGCCTCGTGGAACAGGACATGCTCGCGCGCCCAATAGAGCGCCGATTTGTGCGGCCCGCGCTTGAGCACCGTGTTGGGCTGATGCGTCAGAAGGCCCCGTGCCTGGAGCCGGTCGAGCAGCAGGTCGGTCCCGTCCTCGCAATCGTTGGTGAAGACGAGAAAATCGGTGAAGCCGATGGCGCGGTGATGGGCAATCCATTCGAGGATATAGGGGATCTCGTTCTTCATCGTCGTCACGATCAGGAAGCGCGGGCCCGCCGGCGGGGGGACCAGCGCGACCTGCTCAGGCAGGATCAGCGCCCAGAACTGGCCGTTCTGATCGAGCCTCGCGCCCGGCAGGCGCGTCGCCAGGGCGCGGACATGGTGGCGGACCGGCCGGCCGAGCTCCTTGCCCCAATGCCAGCCGCCGCCGGCGATGGTGCCGCCCGGGCGGACGACGCGAACGGCTTCGGCCAGGTCGGCGCGGATCGTGTCCGGGTGCTTCCCGCCGTCGAGCCAGATCCAGTCAAGCGACCCGTCCGGCAGGCGCGGCAGCACGCGGTCCGAGGTCGTGCGGAGAATCCTGGCCTCGGGATGGGCGGCGCGAACCTGAGCCAGCGCGGCATCGCGCTCGGCCTCGGGGGCGGTGAAGGCGTGGGGGCGGGCATCGCGGGCGGCATCTTCGGCCCAGGGGTCGATCAGGATCAGGGTGCGCGGGGCGGCGATGCGGGCCAGCCCTGCGGTCCAGTGGCCGGCATTCGTCCCGACCTCGGCGCCGCGCCCCGCCTTGGGCAAGTGCTCCATCGCGCGGCGAGCGTTGGCGCGCATCACGCACCCCCCAAATGAAGGATCGCCCGATGCGGGGTTTCGCACGCTGTCTCCTGCTGCCGTGTTGCCATCCGAACCGCTCCCGCCGCCGGAGCCGGTATGACGCCCGATCCGTGGGAAATTGCGGCGGGAGTTCGGAATTGTCAGGGAGTCGGCAACGCCCCGCTCACTCCGCCGGGGCGGCGGCGGGCATGTCTTCCTCCTCGACGGGCGCGCGCAGGCAGATCCGCAGGAGCGGCGGGACGGTGAGCAGCGTCAGGAAGGCCGACATGGACAGGCCACCGACCACCACCGCGCCGAGACCACGATAGAGTTCCGAGCCCTCGCCGGGGAAGACGACCAGCGGCAGCATCCCGAAGATCGAGGTCAGCGTCGACATGAAGATCGGACGGATGCGGTTGCGCGTCGCCTCCTCGATGGCGTCGATCGGCGTCATGCGGTCTTCGCGCAGGTGATAAAGGGACTGGTGCACGATCAGGATGGCGTTGTTCACCACGATGCCGATCAGGATCACGAAGCCCAGCAGCGTGAGCATGTCGAGCGGCTGCGTCTGGTAGAGGTTCAGCAGTGCCAGTCCCCCGACGCCCCCCGCCGCCGCGACCGGCACCGAAATCAGGATCACCAGCGGCAGGACGAAGCTTTCGAACAGGATCGCCATGACCAGGAAGACGATGACCAGGGCGACGGCGAGGTTGATCTGGATCGCGTTCCAGGTCTGGCTCAGCTGGTCGGCGGTGCCGGTCACGGACAGGCGCACGCCGTCGGGCAGACCCTGCGCCTCCAGCGGCGCGATCACCTCGGTCTGGAGAAGTTCGACCGCCGCCTCCAGCGGCAGCGCGTCGGAGGGGCGGACCTCCAGCGTAACGGTGCGCAGGCGGTCGCGATGGCGGATCTCGGTCGGGCCGGCGGTCACGACCACCTGGGCCAGGGCCGAGACGGGAACGATCTCGCCCGAGGGGGTGACGACCGGATAGCGGCCGACATCTTGGGTGCGCTGGCCCGCGCGCAGCTCCGGGTCGCCCTTGAGCACGAGGTTCAGCCGCTCCGCGCCGACCGTAATCTCGGCCACGCGCAACCCGTCATTGAAGGCGTCGACCGTGTCCGCCAGGGCAGAGCTGTCGAGCCCCGCATCGGCGAGGCGCAGACGATCCGGGATCAGCCGCACCTCGGGCGCACCCAGCTCCAGCCCCGGGATGGGCCGGAACTGATGCCCCTCGGAGCGCGGAAGCAGCCCCGCGACGGTGCCCGCCGCCTGACCGGCTACGGCCAGGATCTGGTCCAGGTCCTGGCCCGAGACGTTGAGCTCGATCGTGCGCCCGCCGCCCACACCGCGCCCGAAGAGCGAGGGCTGGGTCATGAAGCCGAAGGTGCCCGGCTCGGAGAAGATCGGACGGGACAGGATCGGGATCAGCTCCCCTGCCCGCGCCCCGTCGACAGTGGCGGCGCCGACGAAAGAATTGCCCGGCGTGGCCACGAAAAAGAAGCTGTCGATGGCGGGCGAGCCGTCGGCGGTCTCAGTGTCCGGCGCGGCCTCCCAGAGCGGCTGGGCGACCGCTTCGATCCGCTGGGCAATGGTCTCGGTCGTGTCGAGATTGTAGCCCGGTGGCGGGATGATGAGGCCGAAGACGAGGTTGCGGTTGCCCTCGGGCAGGTAGTCGAGCCGCGGCAGATAAGTCCAGCTGGCCACCCCGGCGCCACCCGCGATCACCGCCACCATCACCAGACCGATGCGCCGGTAGCGCACCGTCATCCGAACATAGGCCATGACCGAGGCGCGGAACGCCGCGCCCAGATGGTCGATCCCCCAAAGCCGCATCGTGCTCTGCGTGCCGCTCTTGAGGAGCCGCGACGCCAGTGCCGGGATCACCGTGACGGCCACCACCAGCGACAGCAGCACCGAGACCGAGATCGCCACCGCAATGTCGCGGAAAAGCTGCCCGGCTTCGAGTTGCATGACGAGGATCGGGACGAAGACCAGCACCGTCGTCAGCGCTGAGACCAGGATCGCGCCCCAGACCTGCTTGGCCCCGTGATAGGCCGCCTCGCGCCGGCTTTTGCCCTGTTCGCGCAGGCGATAGATGTTTTCGAGCACAACAATGGCCGCGTCGACGATCATCCCCACCGCAAAGGCGATCCCGGCGAGCGAGATGACGTTAAGCGTTCGCCCCGTCGCCGCCATGGCCACGAAGGTCGCCACGATGGAGACGGGAATCGCCAGCGTCACGACCAGCGTCGCCCGGGGAGATCGCAGGAACAGCATCAGGATCGTGGCGGCCAGCACCCCGCCGATCCAGATGTTCTGGATCACCAGATCGATGGCGCCCTGGATATAGACCGTCTCGTCGTAGACCTGACGCATCTCCAGGCCCTGATCGGCGACCGGCCCGGCCTCTAGCTCGGCCAGGGTGCGGCGGACCTCCTCCATGGTCTCGATGACATTCGCGCCCGGCTCGCGGACGATGTTGAAGGCCAGCCCCGGCTCGCCGCGAAAGCGCAGCCGCGCCCCGGGATCCTGGTAGGCGAAAGAGACGTCGGCGATGTCGGACACCCTGAGCCGCCCGGTCGCCCCGCCGCCCGCCTCGGAGCGCAAGACGACCGAGCCGATCGCTTCGACCGTGTTAAGATTACCCTCGGCGCGCACGACATAGCGGCGCTTGCCCTCTTCCACGTCGCCCGCCGAGAGCGAGATGTTCTCGCGCCTGAGCGTCGCGACGATATCGGGCACGGTCAGGCCGAAATTGGCCATGCGGCGCGGATCGACCACGATCTGAAGCTCGCGCGTCACGCCGCCGAAGACATTGACAGCCGAGACGCCCTCGATCCGTTCCAGCCGATCCTGGACCACGTCCTCCAGAAAGTCGCCATAAGTGGGCAGGAAGCGTGTATTGCCCTCCGCCGCGCGCAGGATCACCCAGGCGATGGCGCTGTCATCGGCCCCGGAGGTGTCGAGCGACGGCTCCCCTGCCTCGGAGGGATAGCTCGACACGCGGTCCAGCCGGTTGGAGACCAGGAGCAGCGTCTCGGTCATGTCGGTGCCGATCTGGAACTCCAGCGTGACCTCGGCCTGTCCCGTGCGGGAACGGGAGGTCATCAGCTCCAACCCCTCCAGCCCGCGCAACGCCTCTTCCTGCGGGTTGACGATTTCGCGCTCGACTTCGGCGGGCGCGGCGCCGGGCCAGGACGTGGCGACGACCACGATGGGCTTGCGCACATCGGGGGCGAGCTGGATCGGGATGCGGCTGACCGCGAGCAGGCCGAAAAGCACGGCCATGATGACCGCGGCGACGACCGCGATGGGGCGGTCGATGGCGAGGCGGATCGGGTCCATCAGTTCGACGCCGCCTGGCGCGCCTGGCCGCCACCGGGGGGGCCATTGCCCTGCCCCATGGCCTGCACTTCCTGCCCAGGGCGCAGCCGCTCATTGCCGCGCACCACGACGATGTCGCCCTCGGCGAGGCCCGAAACGACCTCGAACCGGTCGTCGGCGGCGAGTCCGATCTCGACGGTCCGCGGCTGGGCGACGCCATCGACGACGGCAAAGACGGTCCATCCGCCCCGCGCCTGCACCAGGGCGTCCTTGGGCACGGTCAGCAAATCGCGCGCGGCGCCGACGGGGATCAGCACGGTGATCGATTGCCCCAACGCGGTCGTGCGGGCCTGCGCCAATTCCGGCGACGCGAAGCGCACCGGACGCGTCCGCGTGGCCGCCGTCTCGATGGGCACGAGGGCCCGCACCGCGACCTCGAACGCGACGCCGTCCTCGGCACGGGCGGTCACCGTCATCCCCGGTTCGAGCAGATCGACATATTGAGACGGCACCGCCGCCTCGATCTCCAGCGTTGACGTATCGAGCAGACGCACGACCGGCGCGCCGATCGGCAGGACCTCCCCGGGGGTCACGAGCACCTCCAGCACGGTGCCGTCGAAGGGCGCCAAGATGGTGGTCCGGTCGAGGTTATACTCCGCCTCGGCCCGGACGGCCTGAGCCACGGCGAGACGGGCCTCGGCTTCGGCGATCCGGCTTTCGGCTTCCAGGAGCTGGCCGCGCGCATCGTCGAACCGGCTGTCCGAAAAGGCACTGGTGTCGCGCAGCGCTTCGATCCGCTCGAAGGCGGTGCGGGCGGTATCGGCCCGCACGCGCCCGCCTTCCAGCCCGGCCCGCGCCACGGCGACCTCGGCCTCGGCCCGGCTCAGGAGGATCGACAGCAACTCCCGGTCCAGCCGGACGATCGGCGCGCCCGCCTCGATCAGCTCCCCTTCGGCCACTTCGACGGTCGCGACGCTGCCGGAGACGCGGGCGGCGACGGTGCCGTTCCGCGCGGCCACGACCTCGGCAAAGACGGGGACCGTCTCGGCGAAGGGGCGGAACTCGACGGTCTCGACGCCGACGGCCGCCGGGCCGCGCTGTGCCTGGACCGCTGACGTCAGGCCCAATCCCAGACCCAGCGCGATCGCTACTCCGATGATATGCAGTCTCATGGTCATGGATACCTCTTACCGGCACCAGTTAGCCCGTAGCGCGCGGGTGGAAACGGACGCCGCGCGAAAACGGTCGGGCGCAATTGTCGCGCCCCGGTGAGACGGCCTGTGCCCAATCGCGCATGGCTTCCGCCCCGGTCCGATCCAGTTTCGTGTCGGACGCGACCGGGCCGAGATCGTCGGTCTGCCCCACGCGCTCCAACCCGCCGACAGGCGTCCGCTCGGCGTGGCGCGCCAGGCGGCCTTAACGGTTCTTTAACCGCGAATCCGGCCTGATGGGCCCATGCGCGCGCGGCTCCTCCTGGCGACGACCCTTCTGCTGCTCGGACTGTCCCCGGCGCTGGCAGGTCCGTGGCCCCGCCCCCAGGGCGAGACCTATGTCTTTGTCGGCCATGAGGGGAACGGGGACGGCTGGACCAGCCTCTATTTCGAGACCGGACTGCCGCGCGATCTGACCTTCGGCCTCGACACGGGTGGCCATGTGGCCCCGCTGGCGCTCGGCGGCCCGGACGATCCGGTCGATGGGCGCGTCCGTGTCTTCCTGCGCGCGCCGGTCTTCTCTTCGCCCGAAGCGCGGGCCCGCCGGCCCGGCTGGATGGAGCCCTGGCTGCTTGCGGTCGAGATCGGCGCTGGCCCGGATATCGAGGAAGACGGCGCCATGCCGCTCCGCTTCGCCGCCGGGCTCACGCTCGGGCGCCCGCTGGAGACCCGGCTCGGAGCGGGCTGGACCACCGTCGATCTGCGCGCGACGCTGGGCGGTGCCCGGCCCGTGCGGCTGAACGCGGCCTATGTGGTCGGCGTCAAACCCACCGACCGTGTAACACTCGAACTGGGCCTCTTCGCCGAGCGGGAGGTCGATGACCTCTTCACCGCCTTCGCCCCCACGATGGAATACAAGCTGGGCGAGATCGGCGCGGCCCGGCTGGGCGTCACCTTCAAGAATACCGGCGAGCGGCTGCTTCGCCTGGGCTGGACGCGGCAGTTCTGACCACTACCACCCCTCGGTCCCCGGCGCGCCCTTGATCCGGCCGCGCAGGTTGGACGTGACCCAGCCGCCGTAGAAATTGCCGGGCTGGGGGGTGACGACCTCGCCGCCGACCCGCGCCTCGTCCATCGCATGGGCATAGATGGCCAGATGATCGCGCAGATCGGCAAAGCGCGCGGTAGGGCTGGGATAATCCCAGGCGCAGCGCGGCGCGACGGTGCCCCCGGCCTCCAGCGTCCAATAGCGGGCCGCGCCCTTCCACTCGCAGAAGCTGCTGCCGCGCGCTGGGGTCAGTTTGGCCGCGATGGCGTCGCGCGGGATGTAGTAGGTGGGCGCGTGATGGGTCTCCAGCACGCGCAGCGCCCGGTCGGTATCGACGATCCGCTCCCCGCCCAGCCAGACCTGGAGACGGTGCGGGACCGCCTCCAGCGCCGGAGGGCGGGGATAGTCCTGGACGGTCTCGGGCGTCATCCCAGGTGCCGCTCCCCGACGCGCAGGATCACGGGGACCACGACATCCTCTTCGTCGGTCAGGTGGCGGTCGAGAAAGCGCGCCATCTTGTCCATCCGCGCCTCCAGCGCCGCCGCCCCCGCCTGCCGGCGGAGCAGCGCGTTGGCGTCGGCGGCAAAGCCCTCGATCTCCTCGTGAAGCTCGTGGTGATCGGCATCGAGCAGCTCGAAGGCACGCGCCACTTGTGGCGCGGCGGCCACCATCTTGGGGAAGTAGACCTGGTCCTCGATCCCGTGATGGCCGTTGAGCTCGTTCAGAAACAGGCCGCCGCGCTGCATCAGCAGCCGGTCATAGGCCTCGGGCGCGATCTTGCCATCGGCGCGGGCGGTCGCGTCGGCGCGGATCTGCTCCAGCAGCTTTCGGAACATCATGTGGCGTTCCAGCCAGAACTGCGTGAGCGGTCCGAATTCGGGATGGGAGGCCCAGTCGGGGCGCGCGGGGCCGCCCACCAGGGCGCGCAGCGCCTCGGGCAGGCTGTCGCGGGTGTCGAGAGAGAGATCGGTCATGGGCGGCAGATAGGGCGGGACCGCCCCCTAATCCAGCCGCCCGCGCAGGGCCAGATAGGCCGCCGCCGTCGCCGCGTTGGCGAGGTTGAGCGAGCGGATATGCGGCGAACGCATCGGCAGGCGCAGGGTGCGGCGCCCCGCCAGAACCTCCGGGGGCAGGCCCGTCGTCTCGCGTCCGAAGACCAGATGAACATCGGCGGGATAGTCGGCGTCATAGGCGCTCTCGGCGCCGAACTCCTCCAGCAGGAACAGCGACTCGGGCCGGGGCGCGCGGCGGGCGAGAAAATCGTCCCAATCGTCGAATTCATGCAGGCGCACATGCTTCCAGTAATCGAGCCCCGCCCGCCGCACCGTCTTGTCCGACAGCTCGAACCCGTAGGGCCGGATCAGGCACAGATCGAGATCGAGCGCCACGCAGGTGCGCCCGATCGTGCCGGTATTGCCCGGGATCTCGGGCTGATAGAGGACGAGCGCCGGACCGGGGGTCACGCGTGGACCCGCTCCCAGCGCTCGATCAGGTCGAATTGCAGGCTCCGCGCCCGCCGCGCCCAGTCGCGCCCGCCCGGCGGCCGCTCCCGCTCCGCCAGGGACAGGCCGTTCCGGCGGTCGAGATCGGCGCAGAAGGTCGCGAAGGCCAGCGGCCGCCCCGAGCGCGCGTTGAAATAGCCGCCCAGCCCCGAAACGAAGTTGAGCGTGCCGGTCTTGGCCTGCACCGGGATGCGCGCGTCGCCCTCGATGACCATCTCCTTGAGAATGGGGCGCAGGCGGGCCATCGCGCCGCGGGCGGTCAGCATCGTGACCATGTCGGCGGCCGAGATGCGCGTGGTCGCGTTCAGCCCCGAATGGTCGTCGAAATCGGCCCGCCGCGTCCGGGCACGCTCCGCCAGCCAGGCCGACATCACATCCGCCGAAGCATCGAGCGTGGGGGGCCGGATCCCGCGATCCACCGTCGCGGTGAGGCCCAGCACCTCCGCCGTGAGATTGTTCGAATAGCGCAGCATGGAGCGGGCGACCCGCGTCAGCTCCGCCCCCTGCTCGCGCGCGAGGACGGTGCCCGCCGGCGCCGTCGCCACCCGCCCCGCGGCGGGCGCGCTGATCCCGTTGGCCCGCAGCATCGAGCGCAGCACGTCGCCCGCATAGACCGCCGGATTGCGCACCGGCAGCCAGCGCGAGCCGTTCGAGCCCAGCTGTCCCCGCGCCACCGTCCAGCTGTCGACCGCGCCCTCCCGCGCATAGGTGTAGACCGGCAAGGAGCGGTCGGCGACACGGATGCGGGAGCTCGACACGTCCGGGCGGAATCGATTGGTTCGGGCATCGAGCGAGGTGGCATAGCCGCTGCCATTGCGCTTCCAGCCGAAATGGACGCGATTGAAGTTCACGTTTACGGCGCCCACGGCGGGGTTGTAGCTCACGTGATCCGGCTGCGTGCGATCGATCCGCGCAAAGCTAGGCAGCGCGCCGTCGGCCACCAAGAGCCGCCCGCCCACCTCCGTGAGGCCCGCCGCGCGCGCGCCGGCGGCAAGCGCGTTCAGCCCATCGGTGTCGAGCGCCGGATCGCCCCCGCCCACCAGCACAAGATCGCCGTTCAGCCGCCCGCCCCGGATCGGCCCCGTCGCCACCAGCCGCGTCTCGAACCGGTGGCCCGCGCCCAGCGTCTCCAGTGCGTAGAGCGCCGTGACCGCCTTGGCGACCGAGGCGGGGGGCTGGGGACGGATCGGGTTCAGCACCTCCAGCACCTCGCCGGTATTGGCATCTGCGACCGCGAAGCCGACCTTGCCGACCAGCCCCGCTTCGGCCACCAGGGCCACCGCCTCGGGCGCCGAGCGGGCCAGAATGTCATTGGGCCGCGGGGCCACGCGCATCGAACGCTCGGGGGCGTTGGCACAAGCGGGGAGCGCGGCCAGAGCAGCCCCCGTGACCAGGAAGGATCGCCTCAGCATGTCGGACCTCGTTCCGTCATCGCTCCGTCCCTTGATGCCTGCCGCGGCGAGCGAAGAAAAGCCCGCTCTGGGCGGCCCGCCGCCGGGGTGATAGCGGCTCTGGCATGAACCGCGGATTACTCCTCTCGGTCGCGCTGATGTTCGTCGCCATGTCGCTGATCCCCATGGGGGACACGGCGGCCAAGCTGCTGACGACCGAGCATGGCGTGGCGCCGTTCTTCGTGGCCTTCAGCCGGTTTGGCGTGGGGGCGCTGATGATCCTGGCCTTCGCGGGGTTTCGTGTCGAGTGGCGGCTCTATCGCGACTGGCGCGTCTGGCTCCGGGCCGGGTTCGTCGCGGGCGGCATCGCCTGCATGGTCACGGCGCTGCGGACCGAGCCCATGGCCACCGTCTTCGGCGCCTTCTTCGTCGGTCCGATCTTCAGCTATGTCCTGTCGGTGCTGCTGCTCGGGGAGCGGGTGACGCGCTTTCAGACGGTGTTTCTGATGGCCGGGTTCGGGGGCGTCCTGCTGGTCGTGCAGCCCGGGACGGGGGGCGTGGGCCTGTGGATCGCGGTGCTGGCCGGGCTGTTCTACGGCAGCTACCTGACCATGTCGCGCTACCTGTCGGACCTGGCCCCGCCGCGGCAGCTGATGTTGACCCAGACGGCGCTCGGCACGCTGCTACTGGCGCCGCTGGGCGCCTGGCAGGTGCCGGAGTTCCACGCGACGGTCACGGCGCTGGTGATCTTTTCGGGCGTGGCCTCGGCCTCGGGCAACTTGCTCCTGGTAGTAGCCTACCGGCGGGCGGATGCGACCGTGCTGGCCCCGTTCGTCTATTTCCAGCTGATCTCCGCCACAATGCTGGGCTGGACCGTCTTCGGGACATTCCCGAACCCACTGGCCCTGACCGGCCTCGCGATCCTGATGGCCGCGGGCATCGGCACGGTCCTGCTGAAGCGCTGAGCCGAGGGGCCATCCTACCCCCAACCGCCCCCCGCTCGGATCGCCGTCGAGGACGCCCCATGCATGGGCACATTGACGAAAGCCCAAGCCGGCGGGCGCATCCGCCCCAGGCGATGCGCCTCGGCGGCGGGCACCCGATCCTGGCGATAGACACGAGCGGCACGGGACATGCGCGCGGCGATCCGGTCACCCGGACGCGCCAGGACACCGACCGGCACCGCCTCCATGATGCTACGCCAATCCTCCCAGCGATGCAGCTGCGCAAGATTGTCGGCCCCCATCAGCCAGACGAAATGCACGCCCGGATAATGCCGCCTGAGCGCGCGGATCGTCTGCGCGGTATAACGCAGGCCCAACTGGGCCTCGATATCGGTGACCGCCACGCGCGGGTGGCGCATCGTCTCGCGCGCGCGCTCCAACCGCCGGTCCAGCGGCGCGGGGCCGCGCGCCTTCAGCGGATTGCCGGGCGAGACCAGCCACCACACCCGGTCAAGCCCGAAGCGGCGCAGCGCCTCGCGGGTGATGTGGACATGGCCCGCATGGGCCGGGTCGAAAGACCCGCCGAGCAGGCCCACCACCTGCCCCGGCACCGCGAGTGGAAAGCCCTGGCGCATCGCGTGCAGCCATCGCCCGAGCATCGCGCCGGCGCAAGCCCCGGCTGGACGCCGCCCGCCCCCGCGCCTATGACCTCCAGACGCCTGAAGACGCGGCCCTCCCTTCTTCTGGCCGGAAATACTCCGGGGTCCGGGGCAGAGCCCCGGCGCGCTCGGACAGCGCCACCGCTGGGGGTGTCGGCCGACGGCCGCCGCCCTCCCTCGTCAGGAGCCTGCCCATGACCGGGTCCGAGACCCGCCCCGCCACCGCCGACCGGCGCGCCGCCCTGCGGGCCCGCCTGATCGAATTGGCCACGGCCCGCATCGCCGCCGAGGGGCTGGGCGCGCTCAAGGCGCGGAGCCTGGCGGCCGAGGCGGGCTGTTCGGTCGGGGCGATCTACAACGTCTTCGGCGATCTCGACGACCTGGTGCTGGCCGTGAACGGCGAGACCTTCCGCGCGCTGGGCGCCCAGGTCACCGCCGCCGTCGCCAAGCACGCCGAGGCCGATCCGGCCGAACGCATGATCGTCATGTCGGAAGCCTATCTCGCCTACGCCACCGAGAACCCGCTTCTGTGGCGCGCGCTCTTCGACGTGAACATGCGCGTGGATGGCGACGTTCCCGAGTGGTATCTCGCCGCGCTCGACCGGCTGCTGGCGATCATCGACGCGCCGCTGGCCGAAGTCTTCCCCGACCTCCCGCCCGAGGAAATCCGGGTCCGCACCCGCGCGCTCTTCTCCTCGATCCACGGCATCACGCTCCTGGGACTGGAGCGGCGCATCTCGGCCGTGGGGCAGGACCGGCTGTCGGACATGATCCGCTACATCATCACCTCGGCGACGCGACCCGGCGCCACCTGAACGACGTTCATTTTTTTGCTTGACCGACTCGAGCGCCTCCCGCATACCTATTTCATGAACATTGTTCATAATGTGAAACGCAAAGGGACCCGACCATGACCCGCACCGACGACACCCGCCTCATCACCTCGCTGAACTTCTTCGGCGTGCTCCTTGCCTATGTCATGCTGGGCGCCTCGCTCTGGCTGTCGGTCGATGTGCCGCTGGCGACCAAGGGCTATTGGGCCATCGCCGTTCTGATGCTGACGATCAGCCTGGTGAATTTCGTCAAGTATCGCTTCGACGCCCGCCTCGCCGCCGACCGCGACCCGAAGCCCGAGCCCCGCACCCCGCGCCTGGCCCAGACCGGCGCCGACAAGGCGGCCTGACCCGCCACGACGAAATCCAAGCCGGAGGGGGCGGGCCACGCCCCCTTTCGCCTGTCCGGACCCCGCGCTAAGGGACGCCCAAACCGCGCGGAGGACGACATGGCGAGCTATCAATACGTCTACCACATGGACGGGGTGTCCAAGACCTATGGCGGCGGCAAGAAGGTCTTCGAGAACATCCGGCTGAGCTTTCTGCCCGGCGTCAAGATCGGCGTCGTCGGCGTCAACGGCACCGGCAAATCGACCCTGATGCGGATCATGGCCGGCCAGGACAAGGATTTCTCCGGCGAGGCCTGGGCCGCCGAAGGCGCCAAGGTCGGCTACCTCCCGCAGGAACCGGTGCTCGACGACTCGCTCACTGTGCGCGAGAACGTCATGCTCGGCGTTGCCGAAAAGAAGGCCAAGCTCGACCGCTTCAACGAGCTGGCGATGAACTACTCGGACGAGACGGCCGACGAGATGGCCGCGCTCCAGGACGAGATCGACAGCCAGGGGCTGTGGGATCTCGACGCGCAGATCGACATCGCCATGGAGGCGCTGCGCTGCCCGCCCGACGACGCCAACCCCGCCGACCTCTCGGGCGGCGAGCGCCGCCGCGTCGCGCTCTGCAAGCTGCTGCTGGAAGCGCCCGACATGCTGCTGCTCGACGAGCCGACGAACCACCTGGACGCCGAGACCATCGCCTGGCTCCAGCGCCACCTGATCGACTACAAGGGCACCTGCCTGATCGTCACCCACGACCGTTACTTCCTGGACGATATCACCAGCTGGATCCTGGAGTTGGACCGCGGCCGCGGCGTGCCGTGGGAGGGCAACTATTCCTCCTGGCTGGAGCAGAAGGCCAAGCGGCTGGAGCAGGAAGCCAAGGAGGACAAGTCCCGCCAGAAGACCCTGGCGCGCGAGTTGGAATGGATCCGCTCCGGCGCCAAGGCGCGGCAGGCCAAGTCCAAGGCCCGGATCAACGCCTATGAGCAGATGGCGTCGCAATCCGAGCGCGAGCGCGTCGGCAAGGCCCAGATCGTGATCCCGAACGGCCCGCGCCTCGGCTCCAAGGTGATCGAGGTGAACGGGCTCAAGAAGGCCTATGGCGACCGGTTGCTGATCGAGGATCTGTCCTTCGCCCTGCCGCCCGGCGGCATTGTCGGTGTGATCGGCCCCAACGGCGCGGGCAAGTCGACCCTGTTCCGAATGCTGACCGGGCAGGAGCAGCCGGACGAGGGCACGATCGAATACGGCGACACCGTCAAGCTCAGCTATGTCGACCAGTCCCGCGACGACCTGAACCCCGACGACACCGTCTGGGAGGCGATCTCGGGCGGCGCCGAGCTGATCAAGCTGGGCGATGCCGAGGTGAACTCCCGCGCCTACTGCGGGTCGTTCAACTTCAAGGGCGGCGACCAGCAGAAGAAGGTCGGCCTGCTGTCGGGCGGGGAGCGCAACCGTGTCCACATGGCCCGTCTCCTGAAGGAGGGCGGCAACGTCCTGCTGCTCGACGAGCCGACCAACGACCTGGACGTGGAGACCCTGCGCGCCCTGGAGGACGCCATCGCCGATTTCGCGGGCTGCGCCGTGGTGATCTCCCACGACCGCTTCTTCCTCGACCGCCTCTGCACCCACATCCTCGCCTTCGAGGGCGAAGCCCATGTCGAGTGGTTCGAAGGCAATTTCGAAGCCTATGAAGAGGATAAGGCCCGGCGCCTTGGCCCCGACGCGCTGGAGCCGACACGCGTGAAATACAAGAAGTTCACGCGCTGACGCTCTGCGCCGCGCGCCCCAACGAAAGCCCGCGGCTGGCCTGGGGGCCTGCGCGGACCGTCGGGTGGGCCGCAGCTTGTCCAGAGGAGAGACCCGAGGGCGGCGCGGCCAGATATGGCCGCGTCACGCTCCTGCCGGCCCAAGCATCCGCAACGCCCGGTGCACGGCGCGGGCCTGCCCCCGGGGCAAGGCGCGCAGCGCGGCGGCCTGCTCCAGCGGGGCTTGCCCCTGGAGCGTGAGAGCGATGATCGCGGGATGCTCCGCTTCCCCCATCGCGATGCCTTGCAGCGCGAGCTTTCGCACCTGTTCCAGCGGTAACGTCACCGGAGCCACGGCCTGGCGCCGGGACCGGGTGGATACGACCAGCCTTGACGGCAACCCCTGTGGGGACGGCGCGGTCGTGGCCGGATAGGCCCAGCCTGCGCGTTCGACGGGGGGCGCTGCCACCCGCCGCTCTGACGCAGGGGCCAGCGGCGCGCGCCGCTCGGGGGGCGGCGCCTCGACGCGGGGCGGCTCCGGCGCCGACACCGCAGTCGGCTCGCGATCTGGCCTGGGATCCGGCGCGGGAGCGGGATCGGCCCTGGCATCGGACGCCTTCATGGACGCGGCCAAAGGAGCAATCCGGCTGAAGAGTGTGCGCCGCGCCGGCGCAGAAGTGGGCGTCTCCGCGGGGCCGGGAGGCGGGCGTCGCTCGACCTGAGAGATGAGATCGCGCGCCAAGCGGCGCATCTGCGCCTCGGGCACGGTGCCGGAGGCGGGCGCCCCCGCTCCCGTCTCCAGCATCGACAGGAGCGCGCGCGCCGCGTCCCGGGCACTGTCTTCGCTTGGCGTCGCCGCGGTCGCGGGCTTGGGCTTCAACATGACGTCCCCTTTTCAGCCGTAGGATTGAACGAGCGCGCCCGCGACCAGCGTCCAGCCGTCGACGACGACGAAGAAGGCCAGCTTGAACGGAAGCGAGACGATGGCCGGCGGCACCATCATCATGCCCATCGACATCAGGACCGCCGCCGCGACCATGTCGATGATGAGGAAGGGCATGAACACGAGAAAGCCGATCTGGAACGCGCGGCTGATCTCAGAAAGCAGGAAGGACGGCACCAGGACCGACAGGTTGTCGCCCGCCGCATCGGGCCGCAGGGCGCGCAGATGCTCCAGCGTCTCCGGGTCGACGCGCGCCGCCATGAAGCCCTGGAAAGGCGCCAGCGTCGCGGCAAAGGCCGCCTCGGGCGTGAGATTCCCCTCGCTCAGCGGGCGCAACCCCTCCTGCCAGGCGGCGACGAAGACCGGTTCCATCACGAAATAGGTCAGGAACATCGCGAGACTGACGATCAGCATATTGGGCGGAGAGGCCTGCAATCCGATGGCTTGGCGCAGGATCGAGAGCACGGTGACGATGAAGGGGAAGCAGGTGACGGTGATGGCGATGCCCGGCGCGAGACTGAGCACGGTCAGCAAGGCGATCAGCTGCATGGTGCGCAGCGTCAGCGACCCCTCATCGGTGAACAGCGCCTCCAGCCCCCCCGTGTCTTGCGCAAGCGCCGCCGTGGGGATCAGCGCCAGGCCGACCGCGAGCAGCGCCCAGGACGGGCGCCGCATCAGGTGCCGCCTTCCGGGTCGATGACCTCGGTCAGGCGGACAGCCAGGCGATCCGCCTCACCCTCCACCTCCTGGAGGTGACCTCGCGCGATCAGGCGGTCGCCCGCATAGAGTTCCACCGGGTCGTCCACGCCACGATCCAGCGGCAGAACCGCATCGCGCTTGAGCGACAGAAGCTCGGAGACGGTGGGGTGGGCGCGCCCGACCGAGATGGTGATCTCGACAGGGACACGGGAGAGGGCATTGGTGGCGGCGTCAGTCATATTCGTCCTCCGGGGCGAGGGTGTCGAGGAAGCTTTCGAGCGCGTCGTCGAGCGCGCCGAGAACCGATTCTAGGTCGATGCGTCGCTCGTTTGCCTCCCAGCGGATCAGCGCCTGCGAGAGCGCAAGAGCGGGCTCCGGCCGAACTGTCACGCGATTCGGGGCAAGATCCGCGCGCGCCAGCAGGCGGGTCACGCGCGGCGCCTCTTCCGGGGCGACCTGAATGGTGAACCGGCCTGCTTCATCGGCGGCGAGCGTTCCGACCTCCTCCATCAGGACGCCTAGGAAGCCCCGTTCGACGGCACGCGGCAGCAGCTTGTCGAAGATTTCGTGCAAGACCGGCTCAAGCGCGGAAACCGAACTGCGCATTGCATCCGCCTGCGCGATCTCGAGCGCCTCAAGGCGGTCACGCAGCCGGTCGCCGAGGCGTCCCTGCTCGGCATCGACCTGGGCCATCGCATCATCCCAGCCGGCGTTATATGCCCGATCATAGGTCGCATCCGTCTCGGCGTCCTCGATCGGGGCGGACACCGCGGCAGGCGGTTTCTTACCCTCGGGCCGACGACCGAAATCCTCCAGCGGAACGCTCATCGGCGCGCATCCTCGGGGGTGGCATCCATCCAGCCGCGCAGCACTTCGATCGTCTCCTCCTGCCGCTCGGCGATCAGTTGGCGCAAGCGCTCGACCGGGTCGTCCTCCGCCCCGTCGGAGAGACCGCGCGCGCCCATGCCGCCTTCGGAAAAGTCAGGCAAGGCATCGAGTTGCGAGAGATCCGGCAAGGCTTCATCTTCCATGGCACCGTGCATCTCAGGAAAGGGCGCCATCATCGGATCAGGCAGTTCGAGGGGGTCGGGACCCGGAAGCGCCGCGGCCGCGTCTGGCGCATCTGCCGGGGCGCGGAGCGCCTGGGGCATCAGCAACCCCTTGATCGTCGGCCGCACCAGGAAGGCGAGCACGCCCAGTGCCACCAGCGCCAGGAGCGCCCCCAGCCCCAGCCGCGTCGCATCCCCTCCGGTCAGCCAGGGCAAGGCGAGCGCGGGCGCGGCGGCGACCTCGGGCGGCAGATCGAATTCCATCGAGTGGACGGTGACGACATCGCCCCGCTCCACGCGGAAGCCCACCGCCGATTGCACCAACTCTTGCAGGGTCGCGAGTTCCTCCTGGGAGCGGGGAGACCAGGTCTGACCGCCGTCCGCGCCCACCGCGCGGAGGCCATCGACCATGACGGCCACGGTGATGCGCTCGACGCTGCCAGGGGCCCGCTCGATTTGCCGCTCGGTCGCGGAGAAGTCGTAATTCACGCGCTCCCGCGTTTCCGCGTTCTGGGCCTGGTTTTCATTCGTCCCCGCCGCGTCCCCGTCCGGCAGGTTCGAGGCGACGGTCACACCCGCGCCAGTCCCCGTCTCGCTAGAGGTCCGTTCCTCGGTGTCGGTGGACAGCACCACGCGGCTTTCGGGATCGAGGCGCCGCTCCGTGATCACCTCGCGGTCTTCGCGAGTCTCGACGGCCAGTTCTACGACATAGCGCCCTTCGCCCACGCGGGCCGCGAGAATGTTCTCGACGGCGGCGCGCATCTCGGCGGCCCGGGCGGTTTGCGCATCGCGCTCCGCGCTTTGGGTGTCGCCGCTGACCACCCGGCCAGTGCCCGAATCGATCACGGTCACGCCTTCGGGTTCTAGGTTCGGGACGGCGCCCGCGACCAGCGATTGCACCGAACGCGCCAGCGTCGCGCCCACGGCGCCCGACCGCATCTCCAGGGTGACGGAGGCGGATGCCTCCCGCTCCCGCGAGAAAGGGGACGCATCGGCGGTGGCCACGTGGACGCGCGCCGCCTTGACCCCGTCGGCGGCCAGAATCGTGCGGGTCAGCTCCCCCTCGCGGGCCCGCCAATAAGCGGCGTCGAACATCTGGCTCGTGGTGCCGAAGCCCGAAAGCCCGTCGAGAAGCTCATAGCCCACGCCATCTGCCCGCGGCAGTCCTTCGCCAGCGAGTTGCAGGCGCAGCGCGTCGCGTTCCGGCGACGTGACATAGATCGCATCGCCCCGCACCTCATGGGTGACACCACGAGCCTCCAGCGCGGCGACCACCTCACCGGCGGCGGCAGGGTCGAGCCGCGCATATAGCAGATCCATCCCGGGCGCCGTGGCCATCCGGGCAAGCAAGAGCACAGAGACAAAGGTGGCCACCGTCGCGACAACGAGTACGGCCACTTTCCGCAGATCCCGACCCTGCCAATAGGCCACGACATTCTCCAAAATCCCATCCTCCAGGACAGCAGCCCCATTCTGGGCCCGAGCGAAGAGATTTCAGATTCCCATTAATAATCGGTTAGCCGCCGGTCGGTTAGGAGGACCCTACAGCGAGAAGGGTGCCCCAATGGCCGACGCAACCGCAGAACTCGGAGAAGACCAGCAAAAAAAAGGGGGGCTGGGCCGTATCGGTTGGGCCGCCACGGTGATTCTGGCGCTGGTTCTGGGGGGCGGCGGTTTTTGGGCGGCCTATACGGGGATGCTAAGCAGCGGTGCCGCGGCGACTCCGGCGGCGGATCCGGCCGCCGGTCCAGCGGCGCCCACATTTCTCGAACTCGATCCGCTGACGATCACCGTCGGAGGGGAGGGCTCGATACGACAGCTGCGCTTCCGGGCTTTCCTGGAACTGAGCGCGGCGAACGGGGCCGACCTGGCTGCCTTGCAGCCGCGGATCCTCGACATCTTCGCGACCTATCTGCGGGCGCTCGACCTCCGGACGCTGGAGAACCCGGCGGCGCTGTTGCGGATTCGCGCGCAGCTGCTGCGCCGACTGCAATTGCTGACCGGACCCGACGCGGTCTCGGATCTGCTCATCGTGGATTTTGTGATCACATGACTATCCTGCCCCTTCTTTCCGACCTGCTTCTTCTGCTGGCGACCGGTGGCATCGGGGCCTATTGTTGGATGCTTTCAGGCCGCCTCCGCGCCCTCGACAAGCTGGAGGGCAAGCCCGCCGCCGCGCCAGAGGACGATGATGCGGTCCAGGCGCTCTCGGCGAGGGTCGCGGCATTGCAGACCGACCTCGCCCAAGCGCAGGAGCAGGCCGATGACAAGGCGGACCAGTTACGGGATGCGATCGCTGCCGCAGACGACCGCATCGGGCGGCTAGAGCTGTTGCTCGCAGGGATGGAAGACATCGAAGCCGATCTCGAGGCGCAGCTTGACACACCCGATCCCGAGCCACCCGAGATCGTCCCCACTTTTCGAGCGACCCGTCCCAAACCTGAGCGGAGTCTTGCCAGATGACGTCGTTGATCTCCCGCACACGCCGCCTGTTCTTTGCAGCCCTTCTGACGGTGCTCGCGCTTTCGGCGCTGGCCCGGATCGTCTCGGCCAGCATCGCGAGTATGCCGGATGGCACCGAAGCTACGCCCTCACCGCCCGCGCCCGCCGCGCTGCTTTGCCCCCCCTCTAGCGAGGTATCCGACCTGCTGCGCGCGATCGCGGTGCGCGACGCCGAGTTGGAGGAACGCGAGCGGCAGGTCGCCCTGCGTGAGCAGGATGCCCGCCTCGCCCGTCAGGAGATTCGGGCGTCCCTGGAAGAGATGGCCACCGCCCGCGCCGCGCTCGAAGCCCGGATGTTTGTCTCCGACAGCGCTTCGGAAGAGGACGTGGCCCGTCTCGTCACCGTCTATGAAGGGATGAAACCCAAGGACGCCGCCGCTCTGTTCGAGACCATGGATGCGGGTTTTGCGGCAGGTTTCCTGGGCCGGATGCGGCCCGACGCAGCGGCGGCCATCTTTTCCAGCCTCTCGCCCGAACAGGCCTATGCGCTGAGCGTCTGGATCGCGGGCCGCAATGCCAACGCCGCGCGGGAGGGCGAAGAATGATCGGCATCGTCGGCATCGTCTGCGTCTTCGTGCTGGTCTTCGGCGGCTATATGTGGGCCGGTGGCAAGATGGCGATCATCATCCACGCGCTGCCCCACGAGATGACAATGATCGGGGGCGCGGCGATCGGCGCCTTCCTGATCGCCAATAGCAGCTCCGAGATAAAGCAAGTGCTGCGCTCCGTCGGCAAGGCCTTCAAGGGACCGCACTGGAAGCCCGGCGACTATCGCGATCTGCTCTGCCTGCTCTATGCGCTGATGCGGCTGGGCCGGCAAAATCCCGTGGCCCTCGAAGAGCATATTGAGAACCCCGCCGAGTCCGAGATCTTCGCCGACTATCCGCGCATCCTCGCCGACAAGGAGGCGGTCGCGCTGATCTGCGACACCCTGCGCGCGGCCTCCCTGAACTACGACGATCCCCATCAGGTCGAGGAGGTGCTCGCCGCCCGGTTGGAGGAGAACCTGCATCACGCCAAGCATCCGAGCCACGCCTTGCAGACGGTCGCTGATGCGCTCCCGGCGCTGGGAATCGTGGCGGCGGTGCTGGGGGTCATCAAGACTATGGGTTCCATCGATCAGCCGCCGGAAGTGCTGGGCGGGCTGATCGGCGGCGCGCTGGTCGGCACATTCCTTGGGGTCTTCCTGTCCTATGGTCTGGTCGGTCCGATCTCGGTCCGGCTGGGGGCTGTAGCGGACCAGGACAGCCACTTCTACAGCCTCATCCAGGAGGTGCTGGTCGCGAATTTGCACAACCACGCCACCAATATCTGCATCGAGGTCGGGCGGCAGAACACGCCAACCCACTTCCGGCCGAGCTATTCGGACTTGGAGGACGCGCTAAAGCAAAGAAAAGCGGCATGACCCATGCTTGGGCCTCCGTGCTGGCGTTGTGCATGGCGCTCTTGGCGTTGCCTGCGGGCGCGCAGGACACGCCGGTGCGCTCCGGCGAACACGCGAACTTCACGCGACTCGTCTTCCCGGCCCAAACTGGGGCACGCTGGACGGAGAGCCGGGCTGGAAACCGCGTGACATTGGATTTCGGCAACCCGGAGCGCGAATTCGATACCAGCACGGTCTTTGATCGTATCCCGCGCTCGCGCTTGGCAGATATCGAGACCGGAGGCGGCCGGCTTAAGCTGGATCTAGCCTGCGATTGCGATGTAAACGTGTTTCAAATCCACTCGGGCCATGTGGTCGTCGACATCACCGCCGCGGACACGGATGCAACCCGCCCCCCCTCCGCCGAAACGGAGGCCGAGGTCGTATCGTTACCGCTGCGTTTGGCCTCGCTGCCGACCTTCCGACTGGAGCCGCACGAGACATCAGGGCAGGTGGCCGCCGCCGCCCCCCAGGCCAAGGTGTCCGAACCCGCCGTTTCCGCCCTGCCGGTGGGCTCGGCGCAGATCTCGATCCGGACCTTGGGGCGCAGACCGCTCCTCCCGTCTGAGGTCCCGAACGCCCCCGTCGAAATCGCCCGCACTGCCTGCGCCGAAGAAGATCGCGCCACGATCTTTCTGCAATCGGATCGGCAGGCAGCCCTCGGCGATCTGCCCAACCTGCACGCTGGCCTCGTCGACGACGTTGGCGTTCCGATCCCTTCCGCCTACGCCGCTTTGGCCAACGCCTATCTGACCTTGGGTTGGGGGGCCGAAGCCGGGCAAGTGCTTCGCATGGGGCCGCAAACGCCCGATGCAGCCTTGCTCACCATCGCCGACGCGCTCGACGGCCTGCCGGGGCTTGATGGTGAAGCCGCTGCGCTGGACGCGACCTGCGGGCCGGCGACGGCCGTGCTTGCGCTGCTCGCCGGCGTCGCCGACGCAGACTGGCGTAATGTCGATGAGACCGCCTTCGCACGTTTCGTGGATAGACTGCCCCGGGCAACCCGCGACGATCTCCTGCCCCGGCTCCGGCCCGCCTTACGGCGCCTGGGACGCGAGGATCTGCTCTTCCTCGATCCCCCTCCACGCGACCCTCCGACCGCGCATCTGCCCGTTGCGGCCGGCACCGATCTGGCGGCAATCGACGCCACGCTCGCCGCCCTGAGCGACGGGGCGGTCCCGGCGACGCCAGAAGCGCTCGCCAATGGCCTCGCTCTGCGCCGATCCGTTCCGAGCGGTCCGCTGCGCGACGATCTGGACGGCGCGTTGGCCCGTGCCCTCGTCCGCGCCGGGCATTTGACAGAGGCGGAAGAGGTGGTCGGCACGCGCGCCGACCTCGCGGAGGAGACGCTGGACTTCGCCCTGCGGGAATTGCCAGCGGAAGAGGCGGTTCTCGTCGCCATGCGCCTGCGCCCGGCCCTGCCGCCGGGCGGACCGGCCGCCCGCCGCGCGGGCGCTGCGCTCCAGGCTTTCGGGCTCACCCCCCTGCTGCGGAGCTTCGGCGCACCCGCGCCGCCTCCCGGTCCGGTTCCTGCCGCATTTGGCAGCCCGGAGGAACGGGCCTGGATCGAGCGGGACTTCACCGCCCTCGACCCGGACAGCAGGCGGGGCCAATTGGCCGACCTGCGGCAACGCCGTAATGCGTCCTCGGCGGACCTCGACGATTTCTCCCGCGCGACCGCCGCCATCGAAAGCAGCGCGGAGCTGTCCGCGGTTCTGCAACGCCTGATCGATGCCCCTGACTGACCGCGAGGAAACCCAGCGTTAACCCTGGGCCGGTAAGCCTCGATTGCGGGTACGCCCGCACCCCGCGTCCAGAAGGGACCCCGATGCGCTCGCTGTTCAGACCGACCGTCCTGATGGCCCTGGCCCTCATGGCGGTGATCCTGATGATGATCCTGCCGATGCCGTCCTGGGTGTTGGACATGGGGCTGGCCGTTTCTTTCGCGCTGGCGATCCTGATCTTCACCACGACGCTATTCATCGAGCGGCCACTCGACTTTTCCTCTTTCCCGACGATCCTGCTCGCGTCGCTGATGCTCCGGCTGTCGCTCAACGTGTCGTCGACCAAGCTGATCATCGGCGAGGGGCATACCGGCACGGACGCGGCCGGTCACGTGATCGAGGGCTTCGCCAACTTCGTCATGGGCGGCTCCATCGCGCTGGGCCTCGTGGTGTTCGGCGTCCTTTTGATCGTCAATTTCGTCGTCATCACCAAGGGCGCGACCCGGATGGCCGAGGTCGGCGCGCGATTCGCCCTTGACGGAATGCCGGGCAAGCAGCTGGCCATCGACAGCGACGTCGCCGCCGGCGCAATCGATCACGAAGAGGCCAAGCGCCGCCGTGAGACCGAACTTGCGGAGACGACCTTTTTCGGCTCGCTCGATGGCGCGTCGAAATTCGTTAAGGGCGACGCCATCGCGGGCCTGTTGATCACACTGCTGAACCTCGTCGTCGGGCTGAGCGCGGGCATGCTGATCCACGGCATGCCTCTGGGCCAGGCGGTGGAGGTCTATGCCATTCTGACGGTGGGCGACGGGCTGGTTAGCCAGATCCCGGCGGTCATCATCTCCATCGCCTCGGGCCTTCTGCTGGCGCGCGGCGGCGGCACCGGGGCGATCGACGCGGCCATCGCCGCACAGATTTTCCGGCACCCGGCGGCGCTGGCCGCCGTCGCCCTCATCATGACGGTCTTCGCCTTCGTCCCCGGCCTGCCCTTCGCGCCGTTCATGCTGGGCGCGCTCGTCCTCGCCGGCCTCGCTCTCTGGCGCCTGCGCGCGGACCGCCCCGCCCCCGCGGAGGAGGGGGAGCCCCCGGCGCACCCGCCGGACAAAGCGATCGGCGACATCCTCGACCTGGACGAGATCCGGGTGGAGTTCGCGCTCGACCTCGTCGACCTCGCCCTCGACCCGTCCAACGGGCTGGAGCGTCGCATCAGCGGCCTGCGCAACCATATCGCGGAGCGCTATGGCATCATCCTGCCCGAGATCCGGATGACGGACGAGGCCGGCCTGCCCTCGGGCACCTATGTAATCCGAATCCACGGGGTCGAGATGGCGCGCGACCGGCTGGAGCGCGGCCATGTCCTGGTACTGACCGGTGACGGCGCCCCCCCCGCCCTGCCCGGCCGCGACGTCAAGGAGCCGGTCTATGGCGCGCCCGCCCGCTGGGTGCCCGCCGACCAGGCCGACGCGATGGCGGGTCATACGAACGTGACCCCGACCGAGGTGCTGGCGACCCATCTGCTGGAGATCATCAAGTCGAACTTTCCGGCTCTTCTGGGCCTCAAGGAACTCCAGAAACTGCTCGACGCCTATGCCCGCGTCTCCTCCGAGGAAAAGGCCCTCGCCAATCGCCGCCTGCTGGAAGAGCTTATTCCCGGAAAGGTCAGCCATGACACGCTGCTCGCCGTCCTACGCCACCTGCTGGCGGAGCGGGTTTCGGTGCGCAATCTGCCGGTCATCCTGGAGACGATCGCCGCCCGCCGGGATATGGATGCGACCCCCGAGGACACGGCCGAGCATGTCCGCCACCGTCTCGCCGACCAGATCACCGCCGAACTCAAACGCCCGGACGGCACGGTGCCCCTGCTACAACTGGCCCCCGACTGGGAGGACGCCTTCGCCCGTCATCAGGTCGATGGGGGGGCCGGCGGGCGCGACATCGCGCTCCCGCCGGAGCTGTTCCAGAGGCTTGCCGCCAACATGGCCGACGGCATCGGCCGCGCGGCCGAGCAAGGCACCAACGCCGCCATCGTGACCACCGCCCGGCGCCGCCGCTTCGTGCAGGCGGTGCTGCAAACCCGGGGCCTGCCGAACCCTGTCATCTCCTACGAAGAGATCGGGTCGGTGGCCTTGCCGTCCATCGTGGGCTCGGTCGCAGCGTGACCGAGGCGCTGATCGAGCTGCATGACTTGGCGATGCCGCAAGCCCTTGCGTTCCTGGCGGTCTTTCTGCGGGTCGGCGCGATGATGCTGCTCCTGCCCGGCTTTGGCGACCGGATGATCCCGACTCGTATCCGGCTGGTCGTAGGCTTCGCCTTGGCGGTGGCGGCCACGCCAGTCATCGCCCCGCCCGGCGCGATCACCCCGGCCCTGATCGCATCCGAGGGCGCCATCGGCGTCGCTTTCGGCGCGGTCCTGCGCTGCGTGGCCCAGGCGCTCCTGATGGCGGGCACGATGGCGGCGCAATTGACCTCGCTCGCACAGCTTTTCGGCAATGTGGAGCCGTCCTCGGCCATCGGCAACACGCTGAACATCGCCGGGCTGTGCCTGATCATGGTGGCGGGGCTGCCGGTCTGGCTGGTCGAGATGATCGTGCGATCTTACGACGTGTTGCCAATGGGCGCCGTCATGCCCGGCAGCGACGTGGCGATCTGGGGCGTGTCCCGGCTGGCCCATGCCTTTGCCCTGGCTTTCGGGCTGGCCGCGCCCTTCGCGCTGGCGGCGCTCATCTACAACATGGCGATGGGCGTCATCAATCGCGCCATGCCGCAGCTGATGGTGGCGCTGGTCGGCGCGCCGGCCATCACCGGCGCCTCGGGCGTCGTGCTGCTGCTGGCGGCGCCTGTGATCCTGACCGCCTGGAAGGGGGAGATGCTGGCGGTCCTGGCCGACCCGATCTCGGGCGCGCTGCCATGAGCGGGGCCGACGACGGGGCCGAGCGCAGCCATGAGCCGACGCCCCAAAAGCTGCGGGAAGCGCGCAAGAAAGGCGAGATCGTCAAGTCGCAGGATGTGGGCGTCGCCGCTTCCTATCTGGGGGCCTTGCTGACGCTGGCCGTCGCCTCGGGCGCGGTCGCGCAATCGATGCTGGATCTCGGCGGCACGCTGCTCGAAGGGGCGGACCGCTGGTCGCGCCCACTGGCCGAGGGCGGGGCCGGCGCGTCCGGCGCCGTCCTGGCCGAGGCGCTGCGTCTCTGCGTCTGGCTGGTGGCCCCTGCCGCGCTGCTCGTGCTGGCCTCGCTCATCGCGCAGCAGGCGTTCGTGGTCGCGCCCTCAAAACTGGCGCCCAAGCTCTCCCGCATCAGCCCGCTCGCGAACGCCAAGAACAAGTTCGGCGCCAACGGTCTGTTCGAATTCGGGAAGTCGGCCCTTAAGATGACGATCTATAGCGGCCTCCTGGTCTGGTTCCTGGCCAAGCATGCCGACCAGATCGTCAGCGCGGCGGCCCTCGATCCGCGCAAGGTCGCGGGCCTCATCCCCTCGCTCACCGGCGCGTTCCTGATCGCCGTCATGATCGTCTCCGCGACAATTGCCGTGATCGACTATGCTTGGCAGCGCCACAGCCATCTCGCCAAGAACCGGATGACCCGGCAGGAGGTTCTGGACGAGATGAAGCAGTCTGAGGGCGATCCGCACCTCAAGGCCCGCCGGCAGGAGCGCGCGCGCGAATTGGCGACCAACAAGATGCTCAAGGACGTTCCCGACGCGGCCGTGATCGTCGTGAACCCGACGCATTACGCCGTCGCACTGAAATGGTCGCCGACCGATCCCACGCCGCCGGTTGTCGTCGCCAAAGGTGTGGACGAGATCGCGGCCCGCATCCGCGAGATCGCGGCGGCGCATGACATCCCCATCCACCGCGACCCGGCAACGGCGCGGGCGCTGCATGCCGGGGTCAAGCTGGGCGACCCGATCGACCGGGTCCATTTCGCGGCGGTCGCCGCCGCCATCCGGTTCGCGCAAGAGATGCGGGAGAAAGCGCGGGGACGGGGGTGAAGACCTCAGAACTCCAGCAACTTGCACAGCTGGCGGCCTTGCGCAGCGCGCGCTCGGCCGCGCGGCTAGCGCCGCGCCAAGCGAAGGTGGACGCGCTGCGCGCTCAGGTGAGCCAACTCCGGGATGCGCCCCGCGCCGAGGTCACGGACGTGGCTCAAGCGATCGTCCAGGACAAGCACGACATCTGGCGCGCCGATCGGCTCCGCCGCCTCTCGATGGACCTCGCCCTGGCCGAAGCCGCCGCACAACCGCTGCGCGAGGCACATGCGCGCGACCGCGCCCGCGAGGCCGTGATCGCGCGGCTCAGGCCGCGGCGGCGCTGACCCGGCGCTCGATCGCCTCCCAGATCAGGGCGCTGGCATTGGTGCCGTCGAAGCGCTCCAACTCCTGCAGGCCGGTGGGCGAGGTCAGGTTGATCTCGGTCAGATAGTCGCCGATCACGTCGATGCCTACGAAGACCTGCCCGCGCTCGCGCAGACGGGCACCGATCCGCGCGCAGATTTCCCGGTCCCGGTCGGTCAACCCGATCGGCTCGGGCCGCCCTCCGACATGCAGGTTGGACCGTGTCTCTCCCTCAGCCGGCACGCGGTTGATGGCGCCGACAGGCTCCCCGTCCACCAGGATGATGCGCTTGTCGCCCTTGGAGACGGCGGGTAGGAATTTCTGCACTACGAGGGGCTCGCGATTGATGCCCGTGAACAGCTCGTGCAGCGAGTTGATGTTCCGATCCTCCGGCGTCAGCCGAAACACCCCTGCGCCCCCGTTCCCGAAAAGCGGTTTGAGGATGATGTCGCCATGGCGCCGCTTGAATTCCTTGAGCATGTCGAGGTCGCGGGCGATGGCGGTCGGGGGCGTCAGGTCGGGAAAGTCCAGGACCATCAGCTTTTCGGGCCAGTTGCGCACCCAAGTCGGATCGTTGACGACCAGCACACCCGGGGTGAGCCGGTCCAGAAGGTGCGTCGTCGTGATATATCCCATGTCGAAGGGCGGATCCTGGCGCAGCCAGATCACGTCGAACTCCGACAGGTCGACCTCGCGCATCCCGCCCAGCGTGGCGTGGTTGCCCCGCTCGCGCCGCACCTCCAGGTCGCATCCACGAGCGACGATGCGGTCCTCGACATAGGCGATCTTGTCGGGTTTGTAGATGAACAGCGAATGCCCCCGCGCCTGCGCCTCGAGGGCGAGGCGGAAGGAGCTGTCGGCGTCGATATCGACGCCCTCGATCGGGTCCATCTGGAAGGCGACCTTGAGCGGGGTCGAAGCGGGCATGGGAACCTCCGGCGAAACACGTCCACAAGAGCCATGCCTCAAGGCCCGCCCGGGGGCAATGTGCGCCCGTGCAGCCCGCTCAGGCGGCGAGCGCGTTCTCGATCACCTCGATCCGGCCAGTGCCGTCGACCAAGGCCAAATCGAAGCGCACCTCGGACAGCTGGCCATCGGGCAGGCTTCCCATGTATTCGGCGGCGCAGTCGAACAGGCGCGCGATTTGTCGCGCGCCCAGGCGCATGGCGGCCTCGGCATGGGTCGGCCCCCGCTTGACCTCGACGAAGACGGTGCGCGCGCCGTCCTGGAGGATGACATCGATCTCCCCGCCCACGCCGCGCCATCGGCGGGCGGCGATGACATGGCCCGACCGCTCGTAGTAGCGCGAGACCTGATCCTCGGCGACGCGGCCGGCCTGGTAGGCCGTGGCGCCCCGTCGCTTGCGCATATCGCTCATCCGCCGTCCCTCATCCGCAAGGCCATCTCATAGACGAGGTTACGCGCGACGCCGGCCCGCTGGGAAACGTCTTTTACAGCGGATTTTAGCGACATGGTCTCCAGGGCGTCCCGCAACATGTTCTCTACCGTGCCTTGGTCGGTCTCCGCCGGGGCGGCGCGGTCGATCAGGACGACGATTTCGCCCCGCGGCGGCTCTCCGGCGAAGCGGTCGGCCAGTTCGGGCAGGGTGCCTTCGACCACCTCCTCGAACCGTTTCGTCAGCTCCCGGCAGACAGCGGCGCGGCGGTCGCCGAACAGCTCGGCGGCGTCGGCCAGGAGCGCGCCGAGACGGCGGGGCGCCTCGTAGAGAACCAGCGTCCCCGGCGCCGCTGCGAGCTCCGACAGGGCCGCGCGGCGGGCGGCGCGCTTGGGCGGCAGGAAGCCCGCGAAGGTGAAACGGTCGGTGGGCAAGCCCCCCACGCAGAGCGCCGTCAGGACCGCCGAGGCGCCGGGGGCGGCGCGCACCGGCACGCCCGCCGCCCGAGCGGCGGCGCCCAGTTGAAAGCCGGGATCGGCGATCAGCGGCGTCCCCGCCTCGGACGCATAGGCGACCGAGCGCCCCTCCCGCAGGGCAGCCAGCAGGCGGGGCCGGACCCGTTCGCCGTTATGGTCGTGATAGGGGATGAGCGGACGCTCGCCGAGCGGCACGCCATGGATCTCCATCAGGCGGCGCAGCGAGCGCGTGTCCTCCGCGGCCACGATGTCGGCCCCGCGCAACAGGTCCAGCGCGTGCAGCGTGATGTCCCGCGCCGCCCCGATGGGCACCGCCACGAGGTACAATCCCGGCTCGATCCCGCTCTCCTCCGCCATCAGCGCTCCCTCCCGGCCATCCGCCGTTTACTCCGCCTGCCCCCCGCCTTAGGGTCCACATGGACATCGACGATCCCCGTGCGGCACAACATCCGGAGGCCAAGTCCATGACCACCCTGACATCAGGCACAGCAGGCGCGCGATGCGTCTCATTCCTGCGCCGGGCGCGCAAGGCCGCCGGTCTGGTCCTGGCCGCGGGCGTGCTTGCGGCCTGTCAGGTCGCGGCCCCCGTTGCGGGCGACGGCGGCGAGGGCGTGCGCCGCAGCGGCCCGACGCAGGTCGCCCTTCTGGTGCCCTACGGATCGGCGCGGGAGACCGACACGCAGGTCGCCCGCAGCCTGGAGAACGCCGCCCGCCTCGCCGCCGCCGATCTGGGCGGCGCGGTCGAGGTTAACGTCTATCCCACCCAGGGCACGGCCAGCGGGGCGCAGACCGCCACGCAGCAGGCGATCGCCGCGGGCGCGCAGGTGGTCCTCGGCCCGCTCTACGCCGACAACGCCGCCGCCGCGGGCGTGGCCGCATCGACCTCGGGCGTTCCGGTGCTCAGCTTCTCCAACAACATCTCAGTCGCCGGCGGCAATGTCTGGGTCCTGGGCAACACGTTCGACAATGTCGCCCAGCGCCTGCTGACCTTCGCGGCCAGCCAGGGGCGCAACCGGGTTCTGGTAACCCATAACGACGGCCAAGCCGGCCGGATCGCCGCCGAGGCCATCGCGCGCGCGGCCCCGGGGACCGGCGCGCAGATCACCGGCAACATCGCCTATCCGCTGAGCCAGGCGGGGATCCAGGCCGCCGTGCCCACCATCGCGCGGCAGGTCGGCGCGACCGGCTCCAACGCGGTCTTTCTGACGGGCAACACCGCGGGCGACCTGCCGGTCATCGCGCAGCTTCTGACCGAGGCGGGTGTGGGCGGCGAGCAGGTGCGCTATCTCGGCCTGACCCGCTGGGACATTCCCTTCGACGCGCGCACCCTGCCGGCGCTGCAAGGGGGTTATTTCACCCTGCCCGACCCGGCCCCGGCCCAGCAGTTCGAGGCGCGCTATCGCGGCGCCTACGCCGCGGCGCCGCATCCGCTGGCGGGGCTGGCCTATGACGGGATGGCCGCGATCGGCGCGATTTCCCGCCGGGGCGACACGGTCGGTCGGACCACGCTGACGGCGCCCTCTGGCTTCGCGGGCGTGGGCGGGGTATTCCGTCTCCTGCCCGATGGGTCGATCCAGCGCAGCCTGGCCGTCGCGCAGATCGTAAACCGTCAAATCCAGGTGGTGTCCCCTGCCCCGAACCGCTTCGGCCCCCGCTCCTGAGCCGCTCCTCCGAGCGGCTCCGCCCGCCCCGGAAAAGGTCGCTCTGATCGCGGCGCCGGAGGCGATCTTCGACCGGGAGACCGCTATGCCGGCCCTGTCGGAGGCGGTGCGCGCCGCCCCCGACAAGCTTTCGGCCCGCCGCGCCGCCGTCGAGATCCTCCGCGGCGCCCGCGACGCGGGCCGCGCGGCCATCGCCTCGGGCTTCGCCCAGGATCCGACCCGCGCCCGGCGCGTGACCCATAGCTACGCCTATCTGACCGACCGGATCATCCAGGCCGTCTGGCATGTCGCCATCACCCATCTGCATCCTTGCCCCAACCCCACGCGGGGGGAGCGCTTCGCGATCATCGCCGTGGGCGGCTATGGTCGCGGCGAGATGGCGCCCTATTCGGATGTCGATCTGCTGTTCCTGACCCCGTCCAAGGTCACGCCCTGGGTCGAGAGCGTGGTCGAGACGATGCTCTACATCCTCTGGGATCTGAAGCTGAAAGTCGGCCATGCCACCCGAACCGTGCGGGATTGCATCCGCCTCGCCGGCGACGACATGACCATCCGCACCGCCCTGTTGGAGCAGCGCCCGATCTGCGGCGATGCCGGATTGGCGCAGACCTTGCAGGACAGGCTCTGGGACCAGCTTTTCGTCGGCACCGTGCCGGAATTCATCGAAGCGAAGCTCGCGGAGCGGGCCGAGCGACATCAGAAGCAAGGCGGCCAGCGCTATCTGCTGGAGCCGAACGTCAAGGAGGCCAAGGGCGGGCTCCGCGACCTCCAGACCCTCTACTGGATCGCCAAGTATCGCTATGGCGTGGCCGAGACCGCCGACCTGGTGTCGCTAGGCGTCTTCACCGCCGAGGAATTCGCGGCCTTCGAGGCGGCGGAGCGGTTCCTGTGGTGCGTGCGGTGCCACCTGCACCTGATCTCGGGCCGGGCCGCCGACATGCTGACCTTCGACATGCAGGTCGAGGTGGCGGCGCGCATGGGCTATTCCGACCATGCCGGGCGGCGGGCGGTCGAGCATTTCATGCAGGCCTATTTCCGTCACGCCACCAAGGTGGGCGAGCTGACACGCATCCTGCTGACCGCGCTGGAGGCGGATAACACCAAGTCGGAGCCCGCCCTGCTGGGCCTCTTCAAGCGCCGCCGCAAGGTCAAGCCGCCCTACCAGGTCCGCCAGGGCCGTCTGGACGTCGAGGACGAGACCGCGTTCCTGTCCGACAAGCTGAACCTGCTGCGCATCTTCGAGGAGGCGCTGCGGACCGGCCTTCTCCTGCATCCCCATTCGATGCGGCTGCTGTCGGCCAACAAGCATCTGATCGATCGGGACATGCGCGAGAATCGCGAGGCGGCGAAGCTTTTCCTCAACCTGCTTCTGCGCCACGGCAACCCGGAGCGGGCGCTGCGACGGATGAACGAGCTGGAGATCCTCTCGGCCTTCATCCCCGAATTCGCCCCCATCGTCGCGATGATGCAGTTCAATATGTATCACTCCTACACGGTGGACGAGCACACGATTCAGGTGATCTCCAACCTCTCCCAGATCGAGCGCGGCGAATTGGAGGAGAGCCTTCCGCTCTCGTCCGAGATCCTGGCCCGAGGGGTGAACCGGCGGGTGCTCTATGTGGCGCTGCTGCTGCACGATATCGGCAAAGGCCGGCCCGAGGATCATTCGATCCTCGGCGCACGCATCGCCCGCACGGTCGCCCCGCGGCTGGGGCTGAAGCCCAAAGAATGCGAGACGATCGAATGGCTGGTGCGCCATCACCTGCTGATGTCGGACATGAGCCAGAAGCGCGACATCTCCGACCCCCGGACGATCCGCGACTTCGCCAAGGCGGTGAAGACCCGCGAGCGGCTGGACCTGCTGACCGTCCTGACCGTCTGCGACATTCGCGGGGTCGGGCCTTACGTCTGGAACAACTGGAAGGCGCAGATGCTGCGCGCACTGCACCGCGCCACGGCTTCCGCGCTGGAGAACGGGCTGGAGGACGTCAACCGCGAGACCCGGGAGGCCCGCGCCAAGCAGCTGTTCCGCGAGGCGGTGGACTGGCCCGAGGCCGAGCTGCGCGCCGAGATCGGCCGTCATTACGGCCCCTACTGGCAGGGCATCCCGACCGCAGCGCAGGTCCGCTTCGCGCATCTTCTCAAGGACTTGCCCGATGGCGAGGTCCGGGTCGAACTGGAAGCCGACGAAGATCGCGACGCGACCCGCGCGCTGATGGCCTGTCAGGATCACCCGGGCGTTTTCTCGCGGCTAGCCGGCGCCGTGAGCCTGGTCGGCGCCAATATCGTCGACGCCCGCAGCTACACCTCCAAGGACGGCTATGCCGTGACCGTCTACTGGCTCCAGGACGCGGAGGGCCATCCCTACGAAGCCGCGCGCCTGCCGCGCCTGCGCAGCATGATCGAGCGGACGCTGCGCGGCGAGGTCGTCACCCGCACCGCGCTGGAAGGGCGCGAGATCAAGAAGCGCGAGCGCAAGTTCTCGATGCCGACCAATATCAGCTTCGACAACGAGGGCTCCGACATCTACACCCTGATCGAGGTGGATACCCGCGACCGCCCGGGCCTGCTCTACGACCTGACCCAGGCACTGGCCGCGGCCAACATCCAGATCAGCCAGGCGGTGGTCGCGACCTATGGGGCGCAGGTGGTCGACGTATTCTACGTCAAGGATATCTTCGGCCTGAAGCTCTGGTCCAAGTCCAAACAGGACACCCTGGAAAAGAAGCTCCGCGCCGCCATCACGCGCGCGGCGGAGCGGGCGGGGGCATAGGCTCGGGGTTGTCCCCCGCCCCCGCGATGCCCGTCGCCGCCAGATCCCGGGGGCGGGCCACGCAGGGCTTAGATCGCGCAAGTCACGGGAATCCAGGGACCGCCGCATTCGGTGCTGATAACCAGGTCGGCCAAGAGCGCATCCGCCGAGATCGCCATCGAGCGGGCGGGAAGCGATAACGACATCGTCTCCCCGTCATACCGCGCATCCGGGAGCCTCATGCCGACGTCCGCCTTCATCGCATTGCTGGAATTCCAGGCCTCGCGCGGTTCTGAGAGTGGGAAGGCGCTAAATTAACGTCGGTTGTGCCTGTCCACGGCCGCCGTCATCGTGGCCAGCGCCGAGACGCCATGGAACGTGACGCTGGCCGGATCGCCAGACGTCACAGTGGCGTCATCGGCGCTGAAACTGATCGTGGCGGAAGCGCCATAATCCTCCGGATCGAGGGCGACCGCGCTGGGGGGCTTGCCGCCAAGCGCCGATCGCGGCGCGGAGCCGAAATGTGGTGTAACCACCTCGGAAATATCGCAAATGGCGGCATG
This sequence comes from Jannaschia seohaensis, assembly GCF_900116765.1. Taxonomy (GTDB): domain Bacteria; phylum Pseudomonadota; class Alphaproteobacteria; order Rhodobacterales; family Rhodobacteraceae; genus Jannaschia; species Jannaschia seohaensis. The sequence continues at coordinate 34,567 of NZ_UETC01000006.1, forward strand.
CTTTCACCGAAGCCGAGGCGATTGCGCGGGGAGGCCCGAGCTCGGCAACCCGCGGCGAACGGAACGGCACGCGGATGGCGGGACCTGGGCGCGCCCACACCAGCGCTGAAGGGGGCGCCCGCGGCGCAGTGGACGGATCGTCGCGATCCCCCTGGATAACTCGGGCTCCCCCCCTTAATCCCGATCCATGATCAAAGGCTTTCTCACCGTCAGCGGCTGGACCCTTCTCTCGCGGGTCCTGGGGTTCGTGCGCGACATCCTGATCGCGCGCTTCCTGGGCACGGGCGCGGCGGCGGAGGCGTTCTTTGTCGCCTTCAGCCTGCCCAACATGTTCCGCCGCTTCTTCGCCGAGGGCGCGTTCAACATGGCCTTCGTGCCGCTCTACGCCAAGAAGCTGGAAGATGCGTCCGAGGATGCCGACGCCTTCGCCCGCGATGCGGTGGCGCTGATGGTCGTGGTGCTGACCGTCTTCACCGTGCTGGGCATCCTGTTCATGCCCGCGCTGGTCTTCGCGATGGCGTCGGGCTTCGCCGATGACGGCCGCTTTTCCCTGGCGGTGAGCTATGGGCGCATCGCGTTCCCCTATATCCTGCTGATCTCGCTGGCGGCGCTCGTCTCGGGGGTGCTGAACGCCAATCGCCGCTTCCTGGCGGCCGCGGCGGCGCCCGCGCTGCTCAACATCGCCTTCATCTCGGCCCTGCTCCTCGTCTGGGCCTTTCCAGGTCTCGTGCCCATGGCCACACCCGTGCCTTCGCTGATCTACGGCCAGGCGCTGGTCTGGACGGTGCCCCTGGGCGGTGCGCTGCAGCTCGGCCTTGTCTGGTGGGCGGCGCGGCGGGCCGGTCACAGGCTGATGCCACGGCACCTGCCGCGGCTTACGCCCGACCTGAAACGTCTGGCCATCATCGCCGCCCCCGCCGCGCTGGCCGGAGGCGTGGTGCAGGTGAACCTGCTGGTCGGGCGGCAGGTGGCCAGCTATTTCGACGGCGCCGTGGCCTGGCTCAGCTATGCGGACCGGCTCTACCAATTGCCGCTGGGCGTGGTCGGCATCGCCATCGGGGTGGTCCTGCTGCCCGACCTTTCCCGCCGCGTCCGCGCCGAGGACCGGGAGGGCCAGCGCCACGCCCTCTCCCGCGCGACCGAGTTCGCGCTGCTGCTGACGATCCCGGCCGCCGTGGCCTTGCTCGTGGTCCCGGGCACGCTGGTCTCGGTCCTGTTCGAGCGGGGGGCCTTCGATGCCGACGACACCGCATCGACGGCCGTGGCGCTGATGGTCTATGCGCTGGGCCTGCCGGCCTTCGTGCTGCAAAAGGTGCTGCAACCCGTCTTCTTCGCGCGCGAGGACACGCGCACGCCGCTCAAATACGCGCTGGTCTCGCTCGCCGTGAACGCCGCAGTGGCCATCGGCCTGGCCCCGGTGATCGGTTTCGCCGCCGCGGCGCTGGGCACGACGGTGGCCTCCTGGGCAATGGTGCTGCTGCTCTGGCTCGGCGTCCGCCGGATGGGCGAGGTGGCGCGGCTCGACGATCGGGCCCGCCGGCGCGTCTGGCGCATCTTCGTGGCGGCGGCCGGCATGGGTGTCGTGATCTGGGTGACGAACATCGTACTGACGCCGCTCTTCGGCTTGGGGCTGAGCGTGCTGGCGGTGGCGATCCTGGTGGGGCTTGGGATCCTGTCCTATTTCGGCCTGTGCCAGATGATCGGCGCCGTGCGCCTGGCCGAGTTGCGGGCCGCGTTGCGCCGGGGCTGAGCCCGGCTTTCCCCGGACCGCGGCCCAGGATACACCCGCCCCGACCGACCACCCACCTGACAGGAGGCTCCCATGGTCCAGCGTCTGCATCTCGTCTTCGGCGGCGAGCTGGTGAATCCCAGCTCCACCCAGTTCGTCGATCCGTCGAAGATCGACATCGTCGGCATGTTCCCCGACTACGCCTCGGCCTATGCCGCTTGGAAGGCCGCGGCCCAGCGCACGGTGGACGATGCCCATGCCCGCTATTTCATCGCCCATATCCACCGCCTGCGGGACGAAGAAAGCCCGGCCTCTCCGACCGAGGAGCTCGGCTGAGCCATGCCGCCTCGCTCGCTCCTGCTGGGCGCCTATCTCGCGTGGTCGAACGGGGCGGAGCGATACGGCAATCGCAAGCTGAAGTCGCGGCTCGCGCAGGGCAAGGAGGACGCGGCCCGCCTGGAGGAGCGGCGGGGCATCGCGTCGCTGCCACGCCCGGACGGCCCGCTGATCTGGTTCCACGCGGCCAGCGTGGGCGAGAGCGTGTCGCTCCTGGAGATGATCCGCCGCATCGGGGAGGAGCGGCCGGACACGCATTTCCTGATCACCTCCGGCACCGTCACCAGCGCCGAGATCCTGGCCAGCCGCCTGCCGCCCCGGGCGCTGCACCAATACGTGCCGCTCGACGTCCGGCCCTGGATGCGGCGCTTTCTGGACCACTGGCGCCCGGATCTTTGCGTGCTGGCCGAGGGCGAGATTTGGCCCGCGCTTCTGCATGAATGCGCGGCCCGGGGCGTGCCCGTCGCGCTGATCAACGCGCGCATGACCGAGGGGGCGCATCGCCGCTGGCGCCGCTGGGCCCGAGGGGCCGCGCGCGCCTTGGTGCACCGCATCGCCCATGTTCAGGCCCAGGACAGGGCCACCGCCGACCGGCTGCTCGATCTCGGATTTCCCCCTGAGCGGCTGGAGGTCACGGGCACGCTCAAGGAGGGGTCCAAGGCCCTGCCCCACGACGAATCGCAGCGGGTCGCGCTGGCGGGAGCGCTGGCCGGGCGCCCCTGCTGGCTGGCCGCCTCGACCCATGAAGGCGAGGAAGCAGGCGCCGCCGAAGCCCATGCCCAGGCCCGCCGCGCTTGGCAAAAGCTGCTGTTGGTGATCGCGCCCCGCCATCCGGACCGCGCGACCGAGATCGTCGAAGGGCTGCGCCTGGACGGCTGGCGCGTCGCCCGCCGCACCGCGGGCGAGACCATCGAACCCGACACCGAGATCTACGTGGCCGACACGATCGGCGAGATGGGGCTGTGGTATCGGCTCTGCCCGGTCAGCTTCGTCGGCGGCTCCCTGGTGGAGATCGGCGGCCACAACCCGTTCGAACCCGCCGCCCTGGGCAGCGCGATCCTGCACGGGCCGCATGTCCAGAACTTCGCCGATATCTACGAGCGGCTGGGCGCCGCCGGCGCGGCCCGCTCCGTGTCGGATTGGGACGATCTGGGGGCCACGCTCGCCCGCGTGCTGGAGCCCGACGAGGCCGCGCGCATGGCCCATGCCGCCTGGGAGGTCTGCTCCGCCGGGGCCGAAGTGACCGAGGCGGCGATGGACCTGCTCTTGGCGATGCTCGACGGGGTGGACTGATGCGCGCGCCGGGCTTCTGGTCGCAGCCGCCGGGTCTGCTCTCGGCGGCGCTGGCGCCGCTGGGTGCGCTCTATGCCGCCGCGACGGCGCGGCGCGTGGCCCGGCCGGGGGCGCGGGTCGGCGTGCCTGTGATCTGCGTCGGCAACCTGACGGCGGGGGGCACCGGCAAGACGCCCACCGTGATCGCCCTGGCCGAAAGGCTGACGGCGCGCGGCGTGGCGGCGCATGTCGTCTCCCGCGGCTATGGCGGCTCGGAGGAGGGTCCGACGCGCGTCGATCCGGCGGTGCATGACGCGGGCCAAGTCGGGGACGAGCCGCTCTTGGTCTCGGCCTTCGCGCCGGTCTGGGTCGCGCGCGACCGGCTGGCGGGCGCGCGGGCGGCCGTCGCAGCGGGCGCGCAGGCCATCCTGCTCGATGACGGGTTCCAGAACCCGTCCCTGGTCAAGGACCTGTCGATCGTGGTGGTCGATGCCGGGGCGGGCTTCGGCAATGGCCGGGTGATCCCGGCGGGCCCCTTGCGGGAGCCGGTCGCGACCGGCCTGGCCCGCGCGGACCTGACGCTCTCCATCGGGTCGGAGGCCGAGCAACGCACGCTCACCCTGCCGAGCCCGCCGCCCCGCCTGGACGGGCGGCTCGCCCCGCTGGCCACGGGGATGCCCTGGGCGGGCCTGCCAGTCTTCGCCTTCGCGGGAATCGGGCGGCCGGAAAAATTCTTCGACACGCTGCGCGGCCTGGGGGTGGATCTGAAGGGCACCGTTTCCCTGGCCGATCATCAGCCGCTCACGCCCGCCCTGCTCCATCGCCTGGGCGAGCAGGCGGCGCGCCTCTCCGCCCAGCCGGTCACGACTGAGAAGGACGCCGTGCGGCTCCCCCCGTCCCTGCGCGGGCGGGTCATGACGCTACCGGTGCGGCTCACGCTGGACGACTGGACCCCGCTCGACGCCGCGCTGACGCGGCTCGACCTGTAGGGTGGGCATCACCATGCCCACCCCTGCGGCCTGGGCTCAGCTGCCCGCGGCCTCGTCCACGAGGCGGCCGATCTGCGACAGGCTCATATTGCCCGAATGCATCTCGCCATTGATCAGGAAGGAGGGCGTCGACCGCACTTGGTGCCGCTCTGAATTGGCCTGATACCAGCCATAGAGCGCTTCGGCCTGGGCCGCGTCCTGCATGCAGGCATCGACCTCGGCCCGGCTCATCCCGGCCTGGAGCCCGATGCGCTTCAGGCTGTCGGCCACGGCAGCCGGCTCGCTCTGGCGCGCCCAGTCCCTCTGACGCTTGTAGATCAGTTCGGATACACCGAAGAACCGCCGCGGCCCGGCGCAGCGTGCGATCATCGAGGCCCAGAGGCCGTAGCGGTCGTAATACACCTCGCGATAGGTGAAGTGTACCTTGCCGGTGTCGATATACTCAGCCTTGAAGCTCTTGAACGTCTCGTTGTGGAAGTTGGCGCAGTGCGGGCAGGTGTAGCTCGCATATTCGATCACCTTCACCGGCGCGTTCGGATCGCCCAGCGTCATCTCGGGCACTGCCGCGCCCTGCGCATGGGCCGCGCCCAGGTCTCCGAGTCCGCCCTGGCCACGGGGCCATAGCATGGCTCCGGCGCCCAGGGCGGTGCCTGAGGCCAAGAGTGTCAGAAAAGTACGTCTGTTAGCCATGGGTGCCTCCCGTAGGTCAATTGCGTCGTTTCGATATGATGTTGGCCCCCAGCCGTTCAAGCGACTCCCGAAGGCCGCTATCGGATACGCCCTGGGCCTGAGCACGCGCTTTGACCATCGCCTCGGGCGATGGAGCCTTGGGGGCGCGGGGTTTGGGCGTGAACTCTGCCTGTCCCTCGGCAAAGCCGGTCGCCGCGGTCTGGGTGATCGCGATGCGGCTGATGGCCTGATAGCCATAGGTCGCGTTCACCCGGTCGATCAGCTGCGGCAGCTTCATCTGGAGCATCTGCGCCTGCGCGCCCGTCGTCAGCACGGTGAGCACGGCGCCGAAGCCGCCGCGCGGATAGCCCACCTTCACCGGGCGGCAGATCGCGGCGATCTCGCCCCCCGCGATCTCGGCCCAATGGGTCAGAAGCCGCGTCTCCGAAAAGCCGCGCGTCTGGCCGAGCCGCTTCACGTCGCGGTCGATCAGAGTGGCCATGCGTCGGCCGCCTTTTCGGATGGTGCGCAAGCGGGGTTCCTCCGGGTCGGCCTGTATCCTACATCACGGCGCGGCCCGGAAAACAGGGGGAGCATCACGGATGCGTGACGATCTGACGGCAGCGCTGCTGACGTGGTATGACGGCCACGCACGGGATCTGCCTTGGCGGGTTCCGCCCGGCTCCGGGCGGCGGCCCGATCCCTATCGCGTCTGGCTGTCGGAGATCATGCTCCAGCAGACGACCGTCGCCGCCGTGCGGGCCTATTTCCTGCGCTTCACCGAGATCTGGCCGACCGTCACCGACCTCGCCGCCGCCGAGGATACGGAGGTCATGGGCGCATGGGCCGGGCTGGGCTATTATGCGCGGGCCCGCAACCTGCTCAAATGCGCGCGGGTCGTCGCCTCCGAGCATGGCGGGCGGTTCCCGGACACCGAAGCGGGTCTTCTGACGCTGCCCGGCATCGGCCCCTACACCGCCGCCGCCATCGCGGCCATCGCCTTCGACCGGCCGGCCGTGGTGGTCGATGGCAATGTCGAGCGGGTCATGGCCCGGCTGCGCCGAATCGAGACGCCTCTGCCCGCCGCCAAGGCGCCGATCCGCGCCGCCATGGCGGAGCTGACGCCGGATCGCCGGCCGGGCGATTACGCCCAGGCCGTGATGGATCTCGGCGCCACGATCTGCACTCCGAAATCGCCGGGCTGCATGCTCTGCCCCTGGCGGGACGCCTGCGCCGCCCGCCTCGCCGGTGTCGCGGAGACCCTGCCGGTCAAAGCCCCCAAGAAGGCGAAGCCGACCCGCCGCGGCCTGCTCTATCTCGCGCGCCGGGGCGACACCTGGCTGTTGGAGCAGCGGCCGGACGAGGGGCTCTTGGGCGGCATGCTGGCCTTTCCGACCTCGGACTGGTCCGAGGCCCCCACCCCGGCGCCCCCGGCCCTGGCCGACTGGTACGAGCTGGGCGAGGTGCGCCACACCTTCACCCATTTCCACCTGATCCTGACGGTGCTCGCCGCCGACCGGCCCGGCCCGCCCTCGCGCGGGGCCTTCGCGCCGCTGGATCCGTCCACCCTTCCGACGGTGTTTCGGAAGGCGCATGCCCTGATGACGAAACGTCACGGAACCGGCGATTGAGGGCCGCAATCCCGGCCGGTATCCTGTGGATAAGGCGCCGAAGGATGGCGTGAGGCCCCGGTGGGGCGTCAGGTCTCGTCCGGCGTTCTAGATCCGAGGGAGCCATGACCGTCCACGCCCTGCCCGACCAGACGATCCGCAATCCGCTGCGCGCCCTGCCGTTCTGGGCCTCGTTGACGATGATCCCGGTGATCTGGGCGGCGGCCCTGGCGGGCGGCTGGTGGGTTCTGGCGGTCCCGGTTTATGCGTGGGGCGCCTATGCGCTGCTCGACGCGCTGGCCGGGTTGGAGGAAGGCAATGCCGACCCGCAGATGGATCGGGCGGGGCTGGGATGGTATCGGGCGATCACGCTGATCTGGGCGCCAGTCCAGGCCGCCACGCTGTTCGGTCTGATCTGGTTCGCGACACGGGCCGAGCATCTCGGCGGCTGGGAGCTGGTGGGCCTGTTCTTCGGCATGGGCGTCGTCTCCGGCACGATTGGGATCAACTACTCCCATGAGCTGATGCACCAACGCTCCCGGCTGGAGCGGGGGCTGGCGGACATCCTGCTGGCGATGGTGCTCTATTCGCATTTCCGCTCGGAGCATCTGCTGGTCCATCACCGCTATGTCGCGACGCCGCGCGACCCGGTGACGGCGCGCTACAACGAGGATTTCTACCGTTTCTATCTGCGGGTGCTGCGGGAGTGTCTGGCCTCGGCCTGGAAGGCCGAGGCGGCGATGCTGGCCCGCAAAGGGCTCACGCGCTGGCACCGCTCCAATCCATTCTGGCGCTACTGGGCCCTCCAGGCCGCCTGTCTCGCGCTGGCCGCGCTGCTGGGCGGCTGGCTGGGGCTCGGCCTCTTCCTGGTGCAGGCGGGCACTGCGATCTGGCAGCTGGAGCTGGTCAATTACGTGGAACATTACGGCCTGACCCGCCGCCACCTGGGCGATGGCCGCTACGAGCCGGTGCGGCCCCACCACTCCTGGAACTCGGCCGCCAAGGCGTCGAACTGGCTGCTGATCAACCTGCAACGCCATTCGGACCACCATTACAAGCCCGACCGGCCCTTCCCACTGCTCCAGACCTATGAGGCGGACGAGGCGCCGCAGCTGCCCTTCGGCTATCCGGTGATGACGGCGGCGGCGATGGTGCCCCCGGTCTGGCGGCGGGTCATGAACCCCAAGGTCCGCGCCTGGCGCAAGCGCTGGTATCCGGACATCGAGGACTGGTCCGCTTACAAGACGGCCAGTAACCCGATGCCGCGCTAGCTGCGCACCTCCTGCCGGAACAGCCGCCAAAGGTAGATCCCGACCACTGCGCCCAGCACAATCCAGCTGGCCGGATCGATCCAATCGCCCACCCGCTCATATTGCGACTCGAGCACATATCCCAGGATGGCCAGCCCGCCGATCCAGACCAGCGACCCGGCCGTGGTATAGATCAGGAACGGGCCCAGAGGCATCCGCGCCACCCCCGCGGGGACCGAGATCAGCGTCCGGAACCCCGGCATCATCCGTCCCACCAGCACCGCCCAGGCGCCCTTCTCGCGGAACCATGCCGATGCCCGGTCCACATCCCCCGGCGAGATCGTCAGCCAGCGCCCGTACCGGGCCGCGAAGGCCCGGAGCCGCGCCTCGCCCACGACGATGCCGACCCAATACCAGAAGGTGGCGCCCGCGACCGACCCGGCGGTCGCCACGATGATGACCAGCGGCAGCGAGAACGAGCCGCGGGCCGCGAGGAAGCCACCCAGAGGGACGACGACCTCGGAGGGGATCGGCGGGAAGACGTTCTCGATCAACATCAGGAAGGCGAGACCCGCATAGCCTGCCTGGGACATGACGGAGAGGATCCAGTCGAACATCGGATGGCTCGTGCTTGAAAGGGGGAGGGGGGCCAGCCCCCCGTCGGCCGTGGGCCGACTCCCCCCGGAGTATTTCCGGCCAGAAGAAGGGGGAAGCGGCGGCCCGGGCCTAGGGGCGGTCGAGGCCCTTTCGCAGAGCGTCGAAAGCACGGAGCTCGGCGATCAGATCGGCCATACGGTCGATGGGGATCATGTTGGGGCCGTCGGACGGGGCGTTGTCCGGGTCCTGGTGCGTCTCGATGAACAAGGCGGAGACGCCGACCGCGCAGGCGGCGCGCGCCAGAACCGGGGCGAATTCGCGCTGGCCGCCAGAAGAGGTGCCCTGCCCGCCGGGCTGCTGCACCGAATGGGTGGCGTCGAAGACGACCGGATATCCGGTGGCCTCCATGATGGGCAGGCCGCGGAAATCGGTCACGAGGGTGTTGTAGCCGAAGCTGGTGCCCCGGTCGCAGAGCAGGATGCGGGTGTTACCGGTGGATGCGATCTTGGCGGCGACGTTGGGCATGTCCCAGGGCGCGAGAAATTGGCCCTTCTTGATGTTTATCGCGGCGCCGGTCTCGCCCGCCGCGAGCAGCAAGTCGGTCTGGCGGCTGAGGAAGGCCGGGATCTGGAGCACATCGCAGGCCTCGGCCGCAGGGGCGCAATGGTCGGGAAGGTGGACGTCGGTGAGGGTGGGACAGCCGAACTCCGCGCCGATCTTGGCGAGGATCGACAGACCCTCCTCCAGGCCGAGGCCGCGCTGGGTCGAGATCGAGGAACGGTTGGCCTTGTCGTAGCTCGCCTTGAAGATCCACCGCGTGCCCGTCGGCGCGCAAGCCTCGGCGATGCGCTCGGCCATCATGCGGGCGTGGTCCAGGCTCTCCAGCTGGCAGGGCCCGGTGATCAGAGCAAAGGGGTGGGCGCCGCCGATGGGGATGCCGGAGACGTCTATGGGCGTGGATTTCAGCGGGTCCATCAGGCGCCTCCCAGGACGGCTTCGATACGGGGAATGTCCTCGGGATTGTTGAGCTCCCAAAAGACGCGGCCTCTTGCGTCGACCTCGACGCAGGCCAGGGGGGTCCCATTCTCCAGGAAGCGGAGCTGTTCCAGCCCCTCGCGGGCTTCCAGCACCCCCTCGGGCCAGGTCATGTAGGCCTGCAACGCGGCGGGGCGGTAGGCGTAGACGCCGACATGGTGGAAGACCGGGATCGGGTCGGGGACCTTACCGGGGGCGATATACGGGATGACCTCCTTACTGAAATAGAGGCCATGGAGGTTGCGGTCGAAGACGGCGGTGGTGCCGCCGACGCGGCCCGCGCGCCGGTCTTCGACGAACATGTCATAGGTCTTGCGGTCGCAGCGCAGGACGGGGGTGGCCACCTGGGCGACGCTATCCTGCTGCATCCGCTCGATCAGGGCGGTGAGAAACCAGGGCGGGGTCAGCGGCGCGTCGCCCTGGAGGTTGACGACGAGATCGGCCTCGATCTGAGCCAGCGCCTCGGCACATCGCTCGGTGCCGTTGCGGGCCACGGAGGAGGTCATCAGGACCGAGGCGCCAAAGCCCTCGGCTGCCTCCCGGATGCGGTCGTCGTCGGTGCAGACATGGATGGCATGGTCGCCGGGAACCTGGGTCGCGGCCTCCCAGGTCATCTGGATCAGGGTCTTCGTGGTTCCATCGGCCTGGCGCAGGGCGGCCAGCGGTTTGCCAGGGTAGCGGGTGGACGCATAGCGCGCCGGGATCAGGATCGCGGTCTTCATGCCACCCCCGCCCGCAGCAGATCATGCAAGTGCAGGATGCCGTATGGCCGGTCCCCGTCGCAGACCACGGTCACGTTGCGCTTGTGCTGGTTGAGGAGCGCGAGGGCCCGCGCCGCGAGCATCCCCGGCGGGACGGTCAGCGGCGATGTCGTGGCCACGTCCATGGCGCGTTTCTCCACGAGCCCCTCCATGTTGCGGCGCAAATCGCCGTCGGTGATGATCCCCGCCAGCCGCTCGTCCTCGACGACCACCGCGATGCCGAACCCCGCGGAGGTCATGGCGAGCAGAACCTCGGACATGGGCGTGTCCGGAGCGACAGCGGGCAGGTTCTTGTGCATCAGGCTCTCGACCCGGGCCATTTGCGCGCCCAGCTTGCCGCCGGGATGGAGGACGCCGAAATCCTCGGCGCGAAAGCCCCGGCGGCGCAGCAACGCGACGGCCAGCGCGTCGCCCAAGCCAAGCGTCAGCGTGGTCGAGGTCGTGGGGACGACGCCCAGCCCGCAGGCTTCGGGCAGGGCCGGGATAGTCAGGTGATGGTCGGCGGCGCGCATCAGGGTCGACTCGGGACGCGACGAGAGACCGATCAGCGGGACCGAGAAGCGGCGGGTATGGGCGATGACGTCGCGGAGTTCGGGCGCCTCGCCCGAGTTCGAGATCATCAGCACGACATCCTGTGCGCCGATCATGCCCATATCGCCATGGCTGGCCTCGGCCGGGTGGACGAAGAGCGCGGGTGTTCCGGTCGAGGCCAGGGTCGCGGCGATCTTGCGGGCGATATGGCCGGACTTGCCGATGCCGGTGACGATGCAGCGGCCCTGCGACTCGGCGATGAGGGTCACGACGCCCTCGAAGCCGGCGGGCATGGCCTCGGCCAGGGCGGTGAGCGCGGCCGCCTCGGTGCGCAGGACCTCTCGGCCGGTCTCGGTGACATCGATCATGGGAGGGGGAGATAGGGTGCGGGCGCGGAGGGCGCAACTGGGACCGGCTCCGTTCGGACGGAGTTGGCGCGAGTGGAACCGGCATGCCCCTGCCGGCAGACGCGCCGGGCGCGAGGGTGGGACCGGGGGCCAGCCCGCGCGCAAGCTCGCCCCCCGGAGTATTTTCGGCCAGAAGAAGGGACGGGTGGCGCATCCGAGACCACTCCGCGGGCGGTCCTAGATCGCGATCCGGCGGTCCTCGGGCACCAAGGCGTTGATGAACCCGATCTGGCGCGGCAGGCAGACATTCAGAAAGTCGTAATTCTCGACGACATGGCGCCGGGCGGCCTTGCCCAGATGGGCGAAGCGCTCGGGCTCGGCCAGCACCGCCGCGACCTTCTCGGCAAGGGCGGGCGGGTCGAAGAAGTCGGTCAGCAGGCCGGTCTCGCCATCGGTCATCGCTTCGCGAACGGGCGGCACGTCGGAGGCGACGATGGTCGCCTCCATCGCCATCGCCTCCAGCATCGACCAGCTGAGCACGAAGGGCATGGTCAGGTAGATATGGCAGCGGCTGATCTGCACGATCTTCTGGAAATCGGGATAGGGCACCTGGCCCAGGAAATGGGTCCGGTCCCAATCGATCAGATGGCCCACCTCCCGCTCCATCTCCGCACGGAAGCCGCCGGCGAGCGCGCTCTTCTTGCCATAGGAGGCGTCGTTGCCGCCGACCACCAACACCCGGGCGTTGGGCCGGGCCTTCTGGATATGGGGCAGCGCGCGCATGAAGGTGTGGAAGCCGCGGGTCCGCTCCATGTTGCGGGCGATATAGGTGAAGATCTCGTCGTCGCGGGTGATGCGGCCGACCCGGCCCAGGGTGAGCGCGACATCCGGGTCGGGGCCCAGCCGGTCGGTGCGGATGCCGTCATGGCAGACGTCCAGCTTGGCGTGGAACGCCTCGGGGAAGCAGTTGCGCTGCCACATCGTCGGCGCGATGCCCCTGTCGGCCACGTGGAGGTTGGCGAAGGGCACGGCGTTGCGCGCATGCAGCAGGAAGGGCGAGGCCTCGGAGGGGGGATCCTCGGGATCGAAGCCGACGGGGCCGCCCTTCGACAGGTAGAAATACTCGAAGAAGCCCAGGATGGGGACGGCCGGATAGACTTGCTTCATGAAGAGAAGCTCGCCCCAGCCGGTATGGCCGATGATGATGTCGGGGGTCCAGCCGGTGTCCCGCAAATGCTGCGCGGCCATCGCCGCGCCATATCCCGCGCCTGTCGCCTCTTCCCAGACCTTGCTGAGCCCGTAGGCATCCTTGGCGGGCCGGTGATGGGGCGCGTAGAGCACTTTCTTGACGCCCGGCCGCTCGGGGTAGTTGCGACGCTGGGTCAGGAAGACCAGCTCGTGCCCGCCCTGGGCGATCAGCCAATCGAGCATCTCCCGGTATTGACCGGGCATGTTCTGATGGACGAACAGAATCTTCATCGCGGACCGCTCCGACTCGAACCGGCGATACGATGCCCCGGCGCGCTCGGATTGACGAGAGGCGCGGTCACTTCCCTTCGTATTCGGTTAGATACCAATCGACGAAGGCGGCTACCCCGTCCTCGACCGAGGTGCGCGGCAGCGGGTGGTCCAGCAGGGTTTCCAGCAGGGAGGCATCGGCCCAGGTGGCGGGGACATCGCCGGGCTGGATGTCCATCAGGTTGCGCTCCGCTTTCTGGCCTAGGGCGGCCTCGATCGCCGCGATGAGGCGCCCCAGCTTCACCGGCTCTCCGTTGCCGATATTGACGATGCGGAACGGAGCGACCGGGCTGAGACTGTCCTTCGGGCCGACCGGCCTGTCGCCCGGCGGGACGTCGATGAGGCCCGCGATGCCGGTGACGAGATCGTCCACATAGGTGAAGTCCCGCTGCATCTCGCCGTGATTGTAGACGTCGATGGGCCGACCCGCCCGCATCGCGGCGACGAATTTGAACAGCGCCATGTCCGGCCGGCCCCATGGTCCGTAGACCGTGAAGAACCGGAACAGCGTGGTCGGGATGCCGTAGAGATGGGCGTAGGCATGGGCCATCGCCTCGTTCGCCTTCTTGGTGGCGGCGTAGAAGGACATCTGGGTGTCGACCTTCTGCCCTTCGCGATAGGGCATCTCGGTCTCGGCCCCGTAAACGGAGGAGGAGGAGGCCAGCAGGAGGTGCTTGGGCGGGTGCTCCCGCGCCGCCTCCAGCACCTCATGGGTGCCGGTGACGTTGGCGCGCACATAGTCGCGCGGCACCTCGATCGAATAGCGCACACCGGCCTGCGCGGCGAGGTGGATCACCGCCTCGGCCGGCCGCGCCGCCAGCAGCGCGGCGACAGCGCCTTCCTCGGCCACGTCGCTCTCGATGGCCTCGAAACTGGGATCCTCGGCCAGGATGGCGTGGCGGCGGCGCTTCAGCGAAAGGTCGTAATAGGGCGTCAGCGCGTCGAGCCCGGTCACCGTCCAGCCCTGCGCCAGCAGCGCCCGGGCCATGTGAAAACCGATGAACCCCGCGGTTCCTGTGACGAGCGCGTGACGTGCCATGGCGCTCCTGTGGCGCAGCGGTTCGGCGCTGTCAAACCGCAGACAGGCCCGATCGCCCGGGGCCGATCAGGCGGGGGTCGGGTCGGATGCGCCGAGGGCGCGGAGATCCGAGGCCGGCGTCGGCACAACCGTGGTGGGCCTAGTCCCAGCGTCGAAGCTCTCGATCCGCCGCGCCACGATGTCGAGCAGCAGCGCCTCGTCCCCAGCGGCCAACGCGTGACGGAGCGAGCGAAGGGTGGACGCCATCTCGATCTCGGAGAGCGACGACTCCTTGACCCGGAAGATCTTGCGATGCGCGGTGGGCTTTTCAGAGCCGTCGAGGAAAAGCTCTTCCTCCAGCTTTTCACCCGGGGCAAGGCCGATGAAGGTGATCTCGATATCGCCATCGGGGTTGGCATCGTTGCGCACCGAATAGCCGGACGCCTCGATCGCCTGGGTCGCGAGATCGACGATCTTCACCGGCTCGCCCATGTCGAGCAGGAAGACCTCGCCCCCCTCAGCCATCGCCCCGGCCTTGAGAACGAGCCGCGCGGCTTCCTGGATGGTCATGAAGAACCGCGTCACCTGCGGGTGGGTGACGGTCACCGGCCCGCCCTTCTGGATCTGATCGTGGAAGATCGGCACGACCGAGCCGGACGAGCCCAGCACATTGCCGAAGCGCACCATCGAGAAAATCGGCCCCTCGCCCTCGGGCACGCGAGAGGCGAGATCCTGGATCACCATCTCGGCGAAACGCTTGGAGGCGCCCATGACGCCCTTGGGCCGGACGGCCTTGTCCGACGAGATCAGGATGAACCGCTCCACCCCATGGGCAACGGCGGCATTGGCCAGGGTCTGGGTGCCCAGCACGTTGTTGGCGATCCCGGCCATCGGGTTCTGCTGGACGAGGCTGACATGCTTGTAGGCGGCGGCGTGCAGCACGACCTCGACCTTGTGCTGCTCCAACACGTGGCGGACCTGCCGCGAGTCGGTGACCGAGCCCAGCACCAGCGCCAGCTCGACACCGCTGTCGCGGGCGAGCGTCCGCAACATGCCCTCGACGTTGAACAGGGCAAGCTCGGAAAGCTCGAACAGGACCAACTTGCGGGGGCGGCACTCGATCAGCTGGCGGCAGAGCTCGGACCCGATGGAGCCGCCCGCGCCAGAAACCAGAACCGACTTGCCCGCATAGCTCTCGGAGCCCTCGCCCAGCGTGGTCTCGACCTCGGCGCGATTGAGGAACATCTGCGGGTTGAGCGTGGTAAGCTTGTCGATCAGCGCCTCTTCACCGATCAGCTGGCTGAAGGAGGGCAGCATCTGCACCTCCAGCCCCATCTTCTGGAGGCGGCGGGCCATCTGCGCCTGCTTGGGCGGGCTGAGCGACGGGATGGCGAGCAGGACGCGGTCGATCTTGCGGTCGCGCACGATCTCGCGGATGCGCACGGGGCTGAGTACCGGCAGCCCGCTGATGGTCATGCCCTGAATGGTGCGGTTGTCGTCGACGAAAGCGACCGGGTCGATGTCCTGATGCGCCTTGAACGCCTGCACCAACTGCACGCCGGTGGTGCCGGCGCCGTAGATCAGCACCCGGCAGACCGTCTCCCCCCTGCGGTAGATCGCCAGCACGACCTGCAGCAGGACGACCCGCGCGATCAGCATGAACAGGAAAGAGAAGATGCCGAACATCAGATGCAGCATCGGCGGCAGCGAATAGCCCAACAGCGTCGTGAGCACGACCGTCCCGATGGCGAGCAAGATCGCCATCAGCGTCAGGCTACCGGTCGCGGGCCCGTCGAGATCCGACAGTTGAAGGGACGGGATGCCGAGAAAGACCAAAAGGCCGCCGCCGAGAATCAGAACATAGGGGATGCCGACGATCAGAACCGTTGACGCATCGACCATCTCGGGCAGGGGCGGGGCCACCATCAGGGCCGCTACGAGGGCGGCGCATATAAGGAAAATATCGAGGACGAAGAACACGAACGACTTCTGACGCCGATCCATCGCCTTCAACAACTTCAACATGATAGCTTACCGAACCCCGTCTTTCGGAGGGCGCGTGACGCCGCATGCCGACCAGCGGCATCGCCGTCGCCGCACCCCCACGTGCTTCCCGACCCCTGGCGAACTCGCACCGAACCCCGATACTGGCGATGTTGACGCTCGCCTTGAAATGAAAGAACGGTAGTGGCTGCTGCACCGCAGCACAACTGCGGGAACACCGATCGGCAGGTTCCCGCCGGTGATAATGTGCCTTTGGCACAGGCGGGGCCGCGCGTTGACCTGTCCGCGTTGAAATGTAACCTGCGTACGCTGCATGCGTTGCCCTGGCGCGACCGGATGCGGTGCCGACTTTCCGAGGGGACAGGGCTTTCCATGATGAATTCGCTTCGCTTGGCCATCCTGGGCTGCGTTCTGATGATGGTCACGGCCTGCGCCCTGCCCCGTGGCGCGGCGGTCGAACGCGAAGTGCTGCGCGGCGCCGATCGGGATCAGATCGGCTTTTCGGTCTACCCCCTCACCCGTGACCTGGTGCCGACCGTCGCCGAATGGCCCACCGTCGGTGAAGAGGAACTGAGCTGGATCGCCACCTCGACCGGCTCCCGCGGGCGCATCGTTCAGGGTGGAGACACGGTGAGCGTGCAGATCTGGGACAGCTCCGAGAACTCCCTTCTGACGGCGCCGGGCACGCGGGTGGTCGCGCTTGCGGACATGCCAGTCTCGCCGTCGGGCTCGATCTTCATCCCCTATGTCGGCGACGTCCGCATTGGCGGCCTGAGCCCCGAGAACGCCCGTCGGCGCTTGCAAAGCGCGTTGGAGCCCATCGCCCCCTCCGCCCAGGTGCAACTGAAGCTCACCGAGGGGCGTGGGAACTCGGTGGAACTGATCGGGGGCGTGGCGGCACCGGGCCCCTACCCGATGCCTGACCGCAACTACACCGTGCTCAGCCTGATCGCCGCCGGCGGCGGCGTATCCCCTGCGCTCCAGAACCCGCAGATCCGGCTCAAGCGCGGCGGCCGTCTCTATGGCACCTCCATCGCCCGACTCTATGACGAGCCGCAGCTCGACACGCTGCTCGACGACGGCGACCAGGTCATCGTGGAAGAGGAAAAGCGGACGTTCCTGTCGATCGGCGCCGCCGGGGCGGAAACGGTGCATACCTTCCCCAAGGACATCGTGACCGCGGCCGAGGCGCTGTCGATCATCGGCGGCGTGGTCGACTCCCGCGCCAACCCGCAGGGCATCCTGATCCTGCGGGAATACCCGCGTTCGGCGCTCTCGGCCGGGGTGCGGGGCCCGCGCACGCAGCAGGTCGTGTTCACGCTGGACCTGACCTCGGCGGATGGGCTGTTCGCGTCGCGCAACTTCCGCATCGCGCCGGGCGATATGATCTATGTCACCGAGAGCCCGGTGGTCGCCACGCAGAGCGTGTTCTCGATCATCGGTTCGGCCTTCGGTCTGGCGAACACGGTGGGCGGGGGCAACTAGCCTATCCCCTGCCCTGCCCTGCCCTGCCCTGCCCTGCGCCCGCTGCGTTGCGGGTGCGGGCGGACCGCAGCGCGCGCCAACCCGCGCCGGCACGCGTCACATCAGGCGAAGCGCAGCTCCGAGACGTGGTCGCGGCCGATCCGGTCGAGAGACCGGACCAGCTGGTCGGAGATCCCCGGCTCCGACAGGGCGTGGCCCGCGAAGGGCACCATGTGCAGCGTCGCCGCCTTCCACCCATCCGCGAGCAATTGCGCCGAGAGCGGCGGACAGATCATGTCGTAGCGTCCCTGCACGATAACCCCGGGAATATGCGCGATCCGGTCCAGGTTGCGGCGGATCCACATGTCGCCGTCGAGCCAGCCCAGATGTCTGAAATAATGGTTTTCCAGCCGGGCGAAGGCCCGCGCATACTCACCCCCCGGCTCGCCGGTCTGGCCCTGGCTGCGGACGGAGGCCAGCGCGTTCTCCCATCCGGCCCAGGCGCGGGCATAGCGGGTCTGTTCGTGAATGGGGCTGTCGAAGAGGCGTGCGTTATAGGCGGCGATCAGATCGCCCCGCTCATCCTCGGGGATGAGGGCCTGAAAACGGTGCCATTGGTCGGGCCAGAACTGCCCCGCGCCGCCGCCATAGAACCAATCCAGTTCTCTCTTTTCCATCAGGAAGATGCCACGCAGCACCAGCTGCGCCGTCCGCTCCGGATGGGTGATCGCGTAGATCAGCGACAGGGTCGCGCCCCAGGAGCCGCCGAAAACGGCCCAGCGGTCGATCCCCAGCGTCTCGCGGATCAGCTCGATGTCGCGCACGAGATGCCAGGTGGTGTTGTCCCGGACGCTGGCATGGGGCCGGGACCGGCCGCAGCCGCGCTGGTCGAAGAGGATCACCCGCCAGATGGCCGGGTCGAAGAAGCGCCGCATCATCGGGCTGCATCCCCCGCCCGGGCCGCCATGCAGCACGACCACGGGCAGCCCCCGCGGATTGCCGCATTGCTCGACATAGAGACGGTGCCCCTCGCCCACCTCGATCATGCGCTGATCGAACGGGTCGATTGGGGGATGCAGCGCGGTCGTCGGCGCGTGATGCGTGGTCCTATCCATTCCCGTGCTATATAGGCCGCCAGACGCGTCGCACCATGCTCAATTCCTCGACCGGAGACCGCCCGTGACCTCTACCGTCGATGCCGCCGAGATCGCCAAGTTCCAGGCCATGGCTGCGGAATGGTGGGATCCCAACGGCAAATTCAAGCCGCTGCATATGCTTGGCCCCTGCCGTCTGGACTATATCACCACCCAGATCGCCGGCGAGTTCGATCGCGATCTCGACGATGCGGCCCCCTTTTCCGGGCTGCGGCTTCTGGATATCGGCTGCGGCGGCGGCCTTCTATCGGAGCCGATGGCGCGACTGGGCGCGACGGTGGTGGGCGTGGACGCGGCAGGCGACAGCATCCCGGTGGCCCAGGCCCATGCGGCGCAGTCCGGGCTTGCGATCGACTACCGCCATACCTCGGCCGAAGCGCTGATCGAGGCCGGGGAGCCGCCCTTCGACGTGATCCTGAACATGGAGGTCGTGGAGCATGTGGCCGACCCGCTGGCCTATCTGACCGCCTGCCAGCGGCTGCTGCGGCCCGGCGGGCTGATGATCTGCTCGACGATCAACCGCAATCCCAAGAGCTATCTGGTGGCCATCGTCGGCGCCGAGCGCGTGATGCGCTGGCTGCCGCGCGGCACCCATGACTGGGCGAAGTTCATCACGCCCGATGAGCTTTTCGCCCTGCTCCAGGAGGCGGGGATGGAGCCCGTCGACCGCACGGGTCTCGTCTTCGACCCGGTCACCTGGTCCTGGAGCCTGTCGGAGCGGGATCTGTCGGTTAACTATGTCACGGCCAGCGTGAAGCCTGTGTGACGCTCATCGAGCCTGTCGGCTCTATTCGCCCTCAGACTTGCCCGGGCACGCCGTAGCGGGCCAGAAACGTCTCGACCGCGCCGTCGATGACGCGCGCCTTGTCCTCGGCGCTCACGGATTTGCGGATGCCGAAAATCAGCTCGGGAAAGAGGGTCGACTTGCAGAGTTCGTGGAACTGGTCCGCCGCGAGCTCGAAATCCTCGATGACGAGTTGGCCCTTGGCGGCAGCGTCGCGCAGATAGGCCACCATCCGCGCCTGGAGCAGCTTCGGCCCCGTCTCGTAGAATTCGCGGCCGAGTTCGGGAAAGCGGTCGCTCTCGGCCACGCACATGCGGAAGATCGACTGGCCGAACTCGGAGGTCATGAAGTCGACGATGCGGTGCCCGGCCGTCGTCAGCACCTCGCGCGGGCGCGCCATGTCGCACAGGACGATATCGGCCCCCTCCATCTGCGCGCAGCACTCCGCCTTCGCGACCTCCATGAAGAGCAGGCGCTTGTCGGTGAAGTAGGAATAGAGCGTCGCCTTGGAGACCCCGGCCGCGCGGGCGATGGCGTCGACGCTCGCCCCCTCATAGCCATCGGCCATGAAGACGCTGCGCGCCCCATCGAGCACTTGATCGAACTTCCGGCCCTTCTTGACCGGTGTCGCGTCGTTCATGCCGGCTCCCCCTGCTCACCGGAAAATAGGGCCAGGGGCCGGATCGGCACAAGCGCAGACTGAACCGATTCGTTTACAAATGCCGGACAGGACGAAGGGCCCCCGCCCGGAGCCGGGCGAAGGGGCAGCGAACGGGCCGGGCGGACAAAATCCCGGCGGGGCTGCACGCAGCGCAAGACCATCCGGGTCAGTTGTCCCCCTGGAGGAAAGCCACGGCGTTCGCACCAAGCGGTCCGCAGGCATCGGGCGCCAGACCGGCGGACCGCTCACGTTGGGCGCAGTCGCCGGAGGGCGCGGTCACCGCGCGGCTGACCGGAGCGGCGGGCAGATCGCCCCGGCGCCAGCCGTCGTCCTCGTCGATATCGATCGTCTGGGCGGCGGCAGGCAGGGCAAGCAAGGCAGTGGCCAGCAGAGCTGCGAGAACGGGCTGGGGCATTGCGGTCTCCAACTCGCATTATGAACCGAGCCGGTCGGCGTCGATTTCGACGGACAGCAGTCGCGGACAGCACCGTCAACAACAAACCATGCCGTTCAGCTCGATTTCTCAGACCGCGCAGCAAACGGTTTCGGTTCCCAAGCCCGGCGAAAGCCTCTAGCCCTGCGGCATGCTCGCGATCTTCCTCAAGACCCTGCCCTTCTTCGCGCTGATCGGGCTGGGCTATGCTGCGGGCCGCCGGGGCTTCTTCACGCCCGAGGCGACCGCCTATCTCACGAAGTTCGTCTTCTACTTCGCCCTCTCGGCGATGCTCTTCAACTTCGCGGCCAACCTGACGCTGTCCGACATCCTCGATTGGCACTTCATCGGCGCCTATCTCTGGGGCTGCTTCATCGTCTATCTGATCGCGACGGCCGTGGGCCTGTTCCGAGGCCTGTCGGTGGCCGAATCGGCGGTCGAGGCCCAGGTCGCCACCATCGGGAACGTGGGCTTTCTCGGCATCCCGATGTTCGTCCTGATCCTCGGGCCCGAAAGCGCGGGCCCCATGCTGATGGTGCTGGCCGTGGATCTGATCGTCTTCTCCTCGCTCATCGTCATCCTGATCACCGGCTCGCGCGAGGGACGCGTGTCGCTCTCGACGCTGCGTACGGTGGGGATTGGCCTGGTGAAGAACCCGATGATCATGTCGATCTCCGCGGGGATCGCATGGTCCGCCACCGGGCGGGAGCTCTGGGAGCCGGTGAACGAGTTCTTGTCGATCCTCGGCGCCGCGGCGACGCCCGGCGCGCTGTTCGCCATCGGCGCCTCGCTGGCCAGCAAATCGGCGGAACGTCTGGCCGTCGCGGGCTGGCTCACTTTCTGCAAGCTGGTGCTGCACCCGGCGGCCGTCGCGCTATCCGTCCTGGTGATCTTTCCCTTGGACGACCCCTTCGCGGCCACGGTCATGATCTCGGCGGCGGCCATGCCGGTGGCGGGCAATGTCTATATGCTGGCCCAGCATTACGGCGTCGCGCCCCAGCGCGTCAGTGCCGCCATCCTCGTCTCCACGGCCGTGTCCATCGTATCGCTGACGGCCGTCATCGCCCTGCTCACTGGAGGAGCCCCATGAAGACCCTATCCGAATCCCGCTGCTTCGGTGGCACGCAGGGCGTCTATTCCCACGCGTCCGAAGTGACCGGCACGCAGATGACCTTCGGCCTCTACATGCCGCCCCACCCGACCGGCGCGGTCCTGTGGTATCTCTCGGGCCTGACCTGCACCCATGAGAACGCCATGACCAAGGCCGGCATGCAGGCCCTGGCCGCCGAGGCGGGCCTTGCGGTCGTCTTCCCCGACACCTCACCCCGGGGCGATGCGGTGGCCGACGATGACGCCTTCGACTTGGGCCAGGGCGCCGGGTTCTACGTCGACGCGACCAAGGGTCCGTGGGCGCAGCACTTCAAGATGGAAAGCTATATCACGGAGGATTTGCCCGAGACCGTTTTCGCCGCCTTCGATCTGGACCCGGAGCGCCAAGCCGTGACCGGCCATTCCATGGGCGGCCACGGCGCGCTGACATTGGCGATGAAGCATCAGGGCCGCTACCGCTCCGTTTCCGCCTTCGCGCCGATCTGCAATCCGTCCGTCTCTGACTGGGGACGGCCGCAACTGACGGCCTATACCGGGACGACCGAGCCCCATGACGCGACTCTCCTGCTGGAGGATCGCGGACTGGACGCGCCGCTGATGATCGATACCGGCCTCTCAGACCAATTCTGGGACAAGCTGGGGACCGAAGCCTTCCTGGCCGCCCTGGTCCGCACCCGGACGCCCGCCGAGATCGGCCTGCGCGACGGCTACGACCACAGCTATTTCTTCGTCTCCAGCTTCGCTGCGGCCCATGTCGCCTTCCATGCGGAGCATCTCGCATGACGGTGCAGGCGGTCGTCTTCGACATCGGCAACGTCCTGATCGAGTGGCAGCCCGAAAACTTCTTCGACCGGGAGGTCGGCGAAGAACGGCGCCGCGAGATGTTCGCCGCCATCGACCTCCATGCCATGAACGACCGGATCGACTCGGGCGAGAACTTCTCCAAGGTCGTCCGCGAGACCGAGGCCGCGCACCCGGACTTCGCCCATGAGATCGCGATGTGGCACGACCGCTGGCTGGAACTGGCCGCGCCGGTCATTCCGCATTCGGTCCGACTTATGCGGGCGCTGCGTAGCAAAGGCATCCCGGTGCATGCCCTGACCAATTTCGGCGTCGAGACCTTCGCGCTGGCCCAGACCGAATACGACTTCCTGACGGAATTCGACATGGCCTTCGTCTCGGGCCATCTTCAGGTCATCAAGCCCGCCCCCGCCATTTATGCCGCCGTCGAGGCGGGCACGGGGCTCACGGGCGAGGCGCTGCTCTTCGCCGACGACAGGCCCGACAATGTCGCCGCCGCCGAGGCGCGCGGCTGGCGCGCCCATCTCTTCGACGGGCCCGAAGGCTGGGCCGCCCGGCTCGTCGCGGAAGGATTGCTGACCGAGGAGGACGCCGCATGACCGCACCCCATATCGGACCCGAAGCCGAACGCGCGCTCGACTGGATCGCGCTGACCGATGCGCTGGCCGCCGGCCACACCCTGCCGCGGGCGACCGTGGGCGATACCTTCCTCTATCGCCGCGATGACACAATGCTGTCGCGGGCGGCCTGGATCGACGGGCTGGGCGCGCTGGTGAAGACGGCGATGATCTTCCCCGGCAATGTCGCGGCGGGCAAGCCGGCGGTGGGCGGCGGCGTCTCGATCTTCTCCGACCAAGACGGCACGCTGGCGGCGACGATGGATTTCCGCCTGCTGACGAAGTGGAAGACGGCCGGCGACTCGCTGTTGGGCGCCCGGAGGCTGGCGCGACCGGACAGCCGCCGCATCCTCCTGGTCGGCTCAGGCACCGTGGCGCTTTCGCTGCGGCAGGCCTATGCTGCGGCCTTCCCGGAGGCCAGCTTCACGGTCTGGTCCCGCAACCCCGATAATGCCCGCGCCTTCGCCGAGGCCCATGACGCCAGCCCCGCGCCCGACCTGGAGGCCGCCGTCGCGGAGGCGGATATCGTCGCCTGCGCCACCATGACCACCGAGCCCGTTCTGTGCGGCGCCTGGCTGCGCCCCGGTCAGCATGTGGACCTCATCGGCGCCTATCGCCCCGACATGCGGGAGGTGGACGACGACGCGCTCCGCCGCGCCCGGATCTTCGTCGACAGCCGAGAGACGACCCTCGACCATATCGGAGAGTTGAAGATCCCACTGGCAGAGGGCGTGATCGACCGCGATGCCGTCCTGGCGGACTATTACGACGGCGACGCGATGCGGCGCGGCTCCGACGCGGAGATCACAATGTTCAAGAACGGCGGCGGCGCGCATCTGGATCTCATGACCGCACGCTACATCATGGACGCGGTCGGCTGAGACCGGGCGAAAAGTCTTCAACGAAGACTTTGGCCCCCGTCACAGGATACCTTCGGACCGGAAGGACAGCTCCCGCGCCTTGCCGACGATCAGGTGGTCGTGCAGCACCAGGCCCAGCACCTGCGCGGCATCTCGGATCGCGTAGGTCATGGAGATGTCCGCCTCGGACGGGGTCGGATCGCCCGACGGATGGTTGTGGACCAGGATCAGAGCGGAGGCGTTCAGTTCCAGCGCGCGCTTGATGACCTCGCGGGGATAGACGGGCACGTGATCGACCGTCCCTTCGGCCAGCATCTCGTCGGCGATGAGTACGTTCTTGCGGTCCAGGTAGAGCGTGCGGAACTGCTCGATCCCCTGATGGGCGAGCGCGGTCTGAAGGTAGGCCAGCAATGCGTCCCAGGAGGACAGGATTGGCCGGTCGATCACCTTGGCGCGCGCCATGCGGTGACCCACCGCCTCCATGATCTTGAGCTGTTCCACCACCGCTTGGCCGACGCCTTTCACCTCGGCCAGCCGGGCGGCGGGGGCGGCCATCACCCGGTTGAGGTCCCCGAACGTGCGCAGCAGCCGCTTGGCCAGAGGCTTGGTGTCGCCGCGCGGCAGGGCGCGGAACAGGATCAGCTCCAGCAATTCGTAATCCGGCATGGCCTGAGCGCCGCCTTCCATGAAGCGGGCGCGCAGGCGGGCGCGATGGGCGAGACGGTGGTCAGGCTCGTCATCGGGCACGGCTGCGGGGCGCGGCGCCCGGAGCGGCACGGCCATCGCGGGCGAGAACAGGTCGCCGGCAGGGGCCTCGGACAAGTGCGTGTCGCGTCGCGTCATGACGGCACTCTCGCCGCCGCCTGGTTAAAACGAGGTTAACGCACGGACCGGCTCCCGGTCAGAGCTCCGGCAGGAAACGGCCCTCGGGCGAGAGCGTGAAGATTTCGGCCCCCGTCGCGGTCACGCCGACGGAATGCTCGAACTGGGCCGAGAGCGACTTGTCGCGGGTCACAGCGGTCCAGTCGTCGGCCAGCACCTTGGTCTCGGGGCGGCCCAGGTTCACCATCGGCTCGATGGTGAAGAACATGCCTTCCTCCAGCACGGCGCCGGTGCCCGGGCGGCCGTAATGCAGCACGTTGGGCGGCGCGTGGAACACCCGGCCCAGCCCGTGCCCGCAGAAATCGCGCACCACCGACATGCGATGCGCCTCGGCATAGGACTGGATCGCAAAGCCGATATCGCCGAAGGTCTTGCCCGGCTTCACCGCCTCGATCCCCTTCATCAGCGCGTCATGGGTTACCTGGATCAGCCGCTCGGCTTTGCGCGACGCCTTGCCGGCGATGAACATCCGCGAGGTGTCCCCGAACCAGCCATCGACGATCACGGTGACGTCGATGTTCAGGATATCCCCGTCCTTGAGAACCTTGTCGCCCGGAATCCCGTGGCAGACCACGTGGTTCACCGAGATGCAGGAGGCGTGCTGATAGCCTTTGTAGCCGATCGTGGCCGAGGTCGCGCCGGCCTCCTCGACCCAATCGGTGATGAGCTTGTCCAGTGCGCCGGTCGTGACACCCGGCACGACATGCGGTCCGATCCGGTCCAGGATCTCGGCCGCCAGCCGTCCGGCGGCATGCATGCCCGCAAAATCCGAATCCTCGTGGATGCGGATGCCGTCACGGGTCAGTCGGCCTCTGAATTCGTCCACGGGATCGTCCTCCGTTGCGCCGCTGCGGGCCACATAATGACAGAAAGACGGATTATCCACCAGCGACCGGAACGGCTTGGCCCAGCGCGATCCCGCCCGTGTCGATCCGGGTCGCATGGGCCCGCACCTCAACCCCGGCGGCACGGGCCGTGTCGAAGGCGGCGGCATAGGCCGGATCGATATCCCGGGCGATGCCGACCGCGTCGCAATCGTCGCGCTGCAAGAGGTAGAGAAGCACGGCGCGCCCGCCGCCGCGCACCACCTCCGCCAGCTCGCTCATGTGACGCGCCCCCCGCGCCGTCACGCTATCGGGGAATTCGGCCAGCGTGCCGCTCCGGCGCAGCGTGACCGCCTTCACCTCGACGAAAGCGCCGCCGACCACGAAATCGACCCGGCTTCCGGCGCCATAGGCCACCTCGGAGCGGACCTCGCCCGTGACCCCGGGCACCGCGCCGGCCCGCAGCGCCTCTCCGACCACGCGGTTGGGCAGCCCCGTATCCACACAGACGAAGCCGCCCCCGGGCAACTCCGCCAGACGCCAGCCGAACTTGAGCTTCTTGCGGGGGTCGTCGTTCGGCTCCAGCCAGATCCGCCCGCCGGGCGCGGCCTGGCCGGTCATCGCGCCGGGATTGGGGCAATGCGCCGTCACCTCGCGCCCGTCCTCGAGCCGCACATCGGCCAGAAACCGCTTGTAGCGGCGGATCAGCGTGGCGGGGACGAGCGGTGTGGCGAAGCGCATGGCCCCGGCCTATACCCCGTCTGGAAGGAGACGCCCATGCCCGCTGCCCGCCCCACCGCCGCGATGCTCGTGATCGGAGACGAGATCCTCTCGGGCCGCACCCGCGACGCCAACATGCACCATCTGGCCGGGCGGCTGACCGAGGCCGGGATCACCCTCGGCGAGGTGCGGGTCGTCTCCGACGACCATGACGCCATCGTCGCGGCCGTGCGCGCCCTGTCCGAAGCCTGGGACACGGTGTTTACCTCCGGTGGGATCGGGCCGACCCATGACGACATCACCGCCGACGCCATCGGCGCGGCCTTTGGCGCCGCGGTCGACGTCCGCGAGGACGCCCGCACCCTGCTGGCCGAGCATTACGCCCGCACCGGCAGCGAGCTCAACGCCGCCCGCCTGCGCATGGCCCGCATCCCCGAGGGCGCGACGCTGATCGACAATCCTGTCTCCATCGCCCCCGGATTTACCATCCGCAACGTGCATGTCATGGCGGGCGTGCCCGCGGTTTTCCAGGCGATGGTCGCCTCGGTCCTGCCAACGCTGACCGGCGGTGTGCCGCTGACCTCCACCTCGACGCGGATCGACCGGGGCGAGGGGGATATCGCGGCGCCGCTCGGCGCGCTCGCCCAGGATTTCCCGGACCTGTCGATGGGATCCTACCCGTTCCAGAAGGACGGCAAGTTCGGCACCAATGTCGTGATCCGTGGCGAGGACGCCGCGCGGGTCGAGGCCGCGACGGCGCGCCTGAAGGCGTTGCTGTGACCTCGGCCGCGGAAGTCATGGAGGCGATCCGCGCCAGCTGGCCGCCTTCGGGGCTGGAGCGGCTCGGCCCCTTCGATCTGCCCGCCGAACGGCAGGGGACGCGGCGCGCCACATCCGCCCGCCTCGTGCAGGGCGCCGTCGCGACCGAGGCCGATATCGCCACCGTCGAGCAGGCGCGCCCCGGCACGATCTTCGGCACCATCGACGATCTGGAGGACGCCACGGCCGAGCGGCTGGCCGCGCGCGGCTATGTGGCGGGCGGTCTCTCGGATCTGCTGGCCGGGCCGGTCGCGCCGCTGCTGGGTGAGCTGCCCCGGGTCTCAGGCTTTCCGCACTGGCCGCCGCTGGCGATCTGCGCCGCGCTCTGGGACACCCATGGCAATGACGCGGCCCGCCGGGCGCCGATGTATCGCGCGCCCGAGCCGCGGACCGCCATCCTGCTGCGGACCGACGACCGGGCGGCGGGCGCGCTCTTCGTCGGCATCCATGACCGCTTCGCCGTCCTTCACCTCGTGCTGACCCTGCCGCAGCACCGCCGCAAGGGCGTGGGCCTGCTGGGCCTGCGCCACGCCGCCACCTGGGCCGCCGCGCAGGGCGCCGACACCCTGGCCCTGCCCGTAGAGGCGTCGAACGACGCGGCCACCGCCCTCTACGCCCGCGCGGGGATGACCCGCGTCGGCGGCTACCGCTACTGGAGCAAGCCATGACCCCCACCGCCCTGGACCTGCCGCAGGCCGACCTGCCCGCCGAGACGCAGCGCTATTTCGACATCTGCACCGAAAAATTGGGCTTCGTGCCGAACGTCCTGCGGGCCTATGCCTTCGATATCGATAAGCTCAATGCCTTCACGGCGATGTATAACGATCTCATGCTTGGGCCCTCGGGCCTCGACAAGCTGGAGCGTGAGATGATCGCCGTCGCCGTCTCCGCCGAGAATCGCTGCTTCTACTGTCTCGTGGCCCATGGCGCCGCCGTGCGGCAACTCTCGGGCGACCCCGCCCTGGGCGAGATGATCGCGATGAACTATCGGGTGGCGCCCCTGGACTCGCGCCGGCGGGCGATGCTGGACTTCGCGGTGAAGATGACCAAGGCGTCGGCGACCATCGAAGAAGCGGACCGGCAGGTCCTGCGCAACGCGGGCCTGAGCGATCGCGATATCTTCGACGTGGCCGCCGTGGCCGGCTTCTTCAACATGACCAACCGGGTCGCCTCGGCCATCGCGATGGCGCCGAACCCGGAATATCACGGCCAGGCCCGGTGAGGCTGGCGGCGGCGCTCTGGCTGCTGGCGGCGCCCGCCGCCGCGCTGACCATGCCGCTGCCGGCCACGCTCACCCTGTCCGAAGACCTGCCGCTGACCAGCTACCGCTTCGCGACCGGCCCTTATGACGACGGCCTGCCGGCCGAGACGGTCGAGGGGCGGCTCGTGCGGGAGGTGCACCGGATGGCCGCGCCCGGCGCCACGCCGCTGCAACTGCTCGCGCCGCTGCGGGACCAGTTGGAGGCGGAGGGCTGGGAGATCGTGTTCACCTGCGCCGACCGCGCCTGCGGCGGCTTTCTCTTCCGGTTCGAGATCGACGTGGCCCGCGCGCCGGAGATGTTCGTCGATCTCTCCGCCTATCGCTACCTCTCCGCGCGGCGGGACGGGGCCTGGACATCGCTGGTCGTCTCCACCTCGGCGGGCGAAGGCTATGTGCAGCGCGCGACCGTGGCCCCGGTGGACGCGGCCCAGCCCATCGTGACCTCCGACGCGCGCCCGGCGCCGACGCCAGACCTGACGGCGAGTTCCGATGTCGCCGCCACGCTCGCGGCCACGGGCCGCGCGGTGCTGTCGGACCTCGCCTTCGAGACCGGCTCGACCACGCTGCCGGGCACCGATTACCCCTCGCTCGCCGCCTTGGCCGACTATCTGCGCGCCAACCCCGAGGTCACCGTCGCTCTGGTCGGGCATACCGATGCGGAGGGCGGCGCCGAGGGCAATATGGCGATCTCTCGCCGCCGGGCCGACAGCGCCCGCGACCTGCTCACCGGCCCCTATGGCATCGATCCGGCCCGGGTGGAGACCTATGGCGTCGGCTTCTTCGCCCCTGTCGCGCCCAACGACACGCCCGAGGGCCGGGAGACGAACCGCCGGGTCGAAGTCGTCATCACGTCCACCCCCTGAAAGCAGCGGCGCGCCATCCCGTTCATCACGGGTTCACAAGTCCTCAAACCCGACCTTGACGCCGGGCACGGCGCCCGGGGCGGGTCTATCCGTTCTCCCGCAGCACCCGCCCCGCCAGGTAAAGCGAGCCGCAGATCAGGATCCGGGCGTCCGGCGTCTCGGCGGTGATCGCCTCGATCGCCTCCGCGACCGTCGACATCTCTTCCGCCTCCAGCCCCACGCTACGCGCGGCGGCGGCGGTCTCGGCGGCGGGCAGAGTGTTGCGTTCGCCCGGGATCGGGACCGCATTCAGCCGCACGGCCGCCCCGGCGAGCGGGCGCAGGTAGCCGGTGACGTCCTTGGTGTTGAGCATGCCGCAGATCAGATAGGTCGGCCGGGCCGGCAAGCGGCCCAACGCCTCGGCCAGGGCGATGCCCGCCGCCGGATTGTGCCCGCCATCAAGCCAGAGTCCCGCCGCGCCGGCCAACTCGACCAGCGGCCCGCGGGACAGGCGCTGCATCCGCGCGGGCCAATGCGCGTCGCGCATCGCCGCCGCGGCCCCGTCGGCCCGGCCCAGCAGCCGCAGCGCCGCTACGGCCATTCCGGCATTCTGCACCTGATGCGCGCCCAGCAGACGCGGCGGAGGCAAGTCCATCAACCCGGTCTCGTCTTGGAAGACGACGCCGCCATTCTCCTCGGCGACATGCCAGTGCTGGCCGTAGACATGGAGCGGCGCCCCCAAGCGGGCGGCGCGATATTCGATCACCTCCAGCGCGGCCTCTTGCTGGGGTCCGACGACGCAGGGCACGCCGGGTTTCAGGATACCCGCCTTCTCGCCCGCGATGGCCTCGATGCTGTCGCCCAGGAACGCCTCGTGATCCATCGAAACCGGGGTGATGACGGTCAGGCGCGGGACCACCACATTCGTCGCATCGAGCCGCCCGCCGAGCCCCACCTCCAGCAGGGTCCAGTCGGCGGGCAGACGTGAAAACGCCAGGAACGCGGCCACCGTCGTGATTTCGAAGAAGGTGATCGGCGCGTCGCCATTCGCCCGCTCGCATTCGGCCAGCAGGTCGGCCAGCGCGTCCTCTCCGATCAGCTCTCCGGCCAGACGGATGCGTTCGTGGAAGCGGGCGAGATGGGGCGAGGTATAGGCGTGGCACACATCCCCCGCGCCCTCCAGCCCGGCGCGGATCATGGCCAGGGTCGAGCCCTTGCCGTTCGTGCCCGCGATATGGATCACCGGCGGCAGACGCGTCTCGGGGTGATCCAGCGCGTCGAGCAGGCGGTGGACGCGGTCGAGCACGAGGTCGATCACCTTGGGGTGCAGCGCCATCAGGCGGTCGAGGATCACGTCGGAGGTCTGCATGTCGCTCTCGCAGGGGGCAGGGAAACGCGGCGGACGGCCGCCGCTTCCTCGCCGGTCGGCCGGCGAAGGATCAGGCGCTCAGGATTTGGGGGCGTCGTCCGGCACGGACTCCAGCCTGGGCAGGGGCTCGGGCTCGGGGGCGGGGTCGATCTGCGTGGTCTCGACCGGACGGGGCAGGTCGCCATGGACGACGGGCCCGAGACCCATCAGCATCCGCAGCACCGTCGCGATCTCGACCCGATGCGCCGAGCGCGGCGCGACCCGGTCCAACATCCCGTGATCCAGCAGATATTCGGCCCGCTGGAAGCCCTCTGGCAGGGTCTCGCGGATGGTCTGCTCGATCACGCGGGGACCGGCGAAGCAGATCAGCGCGCCGGGCTCGGCGATCTGCACGTCGCCCAGCATCGCATAGGAGGCGGTGACGCCCCCGGTGGTCGGATGGGTCAGCACGACGACATAGGGCAGGCCCGCTTCGCGCAGCATCTCGACGGCGACGGTGGTGCGGGGCATCTGCATCAGGCTCAGGATGCCCTCCTGCATGCGCGCGCCACCCGCAGCCGAGAATAGCACCAGCGGCTTGCCCGCCGCCACCGCGCGCTCGGCGGCGGCGATGATGGCGTTGCCGACATGCATGCCCATCGATCCGGCCATGAAGGCGAAGTCCTGGGCGGCGACGACGACCGGCGTCTTCAGGATCTCGCCCTCGCCCACCAGCATCGCCTCGGTCTCGCCGGTGGCCTGGCGCGCGGCCTTCAGCCGGTCGGGATACCGCTTCTGATCGCGGAACTTCAGCGGATCCTCGATCGGCGCGGGGACCGCGACCTCGCTGTAGACGCCGCCGTCGAAGAGCGCGGTGAAGCGGTCGCGCGGCGTGATATACATGTGGTTGTTGCAGTTGGTGCAGACATAGAGATTGTCGTGCAATTCGCGGTGGAACAGCATCGTCCCGCACTCGTCGCACTTGGTCCACAGGTTCTCGGGCACCTCGCGCCGGGAGAACAGCGAGTTGATCTTGGGCCGGACGTAGTTGGTGATCCAGTTCATCGCGGGGCTCCTCCGGGGCACGGGGGCGAGATAGGCCGGGGCGCGGTCGAATGCAATCGAGCGGCGCCGTCAGCCCGGCAGGCCCCGGCGCGCCAGCCACAGCCGCAGAAGCGCCCAGAGGATCACCTGGCTCGCCAGCAGCTGCGCCAGGACCAGCGCGCCCAGCGGCACCTCGTCGGCGGTGAAGGGCAGCAGATAGAGCGACAGGCCCGAGACCGGGCCATCGAAGGTCACCACGAAGACCGCGAAGATGTTGTTCCCGAAATGCCAGCCCCAGGCGGCCGCGATCCCTCCGGTCACGCGGGTCAGGTCCCCGGCGATCAGGCCGGAAGAGACGAGAACGATCAGCCAGCCGCCATCGTTGCCCCGGAACGCCCCCGTCATGACGAGATGCCAGACATCGACATGGGCCAGCCCGAACAGAAGCGCGGGGCCGCCAAGCCAGATGACCGGATCCTCGAACCGCGCGGCCAGTTGGGTCTGGAGATAGCCGCGGTAGAACAGCTCCTCCCCGCCGGCCTGAAGCAAGAGCACCGGCAGGGCGAGCGGCATCCAGGCCAGGAGCGTCCCGAGCGGCAGGTTCGGCAGGAGCGGGTCGGTCCAGATCAGGATCTCGCCGACGAGCGCGAGCCCCAGCGTGATCGCCGCCGCGCCCCCGAGCAGGCGCGGATCGAACGCCCCGATCAGATCGCCCATCCGCCGGCCCTGCAGGCGCCCCGCCACCCAGCGCACCCAGACGAACAGGAAGGCGGGCGTGAGCAGCACCAGAACCACCCCGAGCGGCGTGGAGCGATAGCCCCAGCTCTCCGGGTCCGTCACGCTCGGCCCGGGTGCGAAGAGCAGATCGGCGGTCAGGCCGAGCAGCAGGACCGCTCCACCGAAAAACAGAGCCTCGACCATGAGGAACCCCGCGATCAGCCGGCCGAGCCCGGGCCGCGCCCGCGCGGGCGCGATCATGCGCCGGAACGCGGCGGTCCAAAGCCGGGCGCCTGCGTCCTCGCTCACCGCTGAGGTCTCATGCGGGCTGCGCCTCCCGCCGTGCGATCCACAGCCGCAGCACGGCCCAGACGATCACGGTCGTCAGAATATCCGCCAGGATCAGCGGGCGCAGGGTCTCGGTATCGGCGGCGGTGAAGGGCGTCTTCCACAGCGCCAGACCGGAGAGCGAGCCATCCAGCGCCACGATCAGGATCGCCACGGCATTATTGGCGAAATGCACGCCCCAAGCCACGCCGATGGAGCCGGTCACGCGGGTCAGATCGGCGGCCACCAGCCCGAACAGCGTCGCCGCCCCGACCAGCCAGACCGCGTTCGGCCCCGCATTGTTCGGATCGAAATGCAGCGCCCCGAAAGCGAGCGACGGCACCACCATCCAGATGGCGGGGTGCACGAACCGCGCCGCGAGCTGCTGTTGCAGATAGCCGCGGAAGAGCACCTCTTCCGCGCCGGTCTGGAGCGCCAGGCCCAGCAGCGCGAGCGGCAGGAAGGGCAGGAAGAGGCTCCAGGGCACGTTGGGCACCAGGTCGAAGGGCACCGGGATCAGGAAGCTGGCCGCGAAGATCGCCAGCGAGACCCCGGCGCCGAGGACCGCGCCGGACCAGAGGCCGGGACCGAACAGGGTCTTCATCGGACGCTTGTGCAGCAGCCGCGCCGCCAGGAGGGTGCCGGCGAACATGCCCAGGAAGGTGCCTAACATCAGCAGCACCGCCGTCGGCGTGTCGGCCTTGGCGATGTGCTGCATCCAGCCGTTCAGCCCCGCATTCCCCACCAGTCCCCAGACCGCGGCCAGGATCGCGAGGATGCCCAGGAAGTAGATCACGACCATCGTGAGCACGCCGAAGAGCAGCCGCCAGAGCGACGCCCGCGCGCGGGCCGGCGCGACGAAGCGCGCGAAGGCGGGGGTCCACATGCTCGGTTCCCTCGATATGCGTGTTTTCCGGAACGGTAGCGCCGGCCCTCTGCCCCGGCAATCGCGCTTGTCGCGCGCGGGGGGCTTCTCTATCCCCGAAGCGGAGAATTCAGGAGGCCGTGATGCTCAAGGGACCCACCGACAAGTCGAAGCTGCCGTCGCGCCATGTGACCGAGGGGCCCGCCCGGGCGCCGCATCGGTCGTATTTCTACGCGATGGGCCTGGGCGACCAGGAAATCCACCAGCCCTGGGTTGGCGTCGCCACCTGCTGGAACGAGGCCGCGCCCTGCAACATCGCGCTCAACCGCCAGGCGCAGGCCGTGAAGCTGGGCGTCAAGCAAGGCGGCGGCACGCCGCGCGAGTTCACCACGATCACCGTGACCGACGGCATCGCCATGGGGCATGAGGGGATGCGCTCCTCGCTGGCCTCGCGCGAGGCCATCGCCGACACGGTCGAGTTGACGATGCGCGGGCATTGCTATGACGCGCTGGTGGGTCTCGCGGGCTGCGACAAGTCGCTGCCCGGCATGATGATGGCGATGGTGCGGCTCAACACGCCGTCTGTCTTCATCTATGGCGGCTCGATCCTGCCGGGCCGGGCGCCGTCGGGGTCCGACGTGCCCGAGGAATACCGGAACCGCGACCTGACGGTTCAGGACATGTTCGAGGCGGTGGGCAACCACCAGGCCGGGAACCTCAGCGACGCCGCGCTCGACATCCTGGAGCGGGTGGCCTGTCCCTCGGCCGGGGCCTGCGGCGGCCAGTTCACCGCCAACACCATGGCCTGCGTCTCCGAGGCGATCGGTCTGGCACTGCCCAACTCGTCCGGCGCCCCCGCGCCCTACGAGAGCCGGGACCAGTATTCCATCGCCTCGGGCGAAGCGGTGATGCGTCTGATCGAGAAGAACATCCGCGCCCGCGACGTGGTCACGCGCAAGTCGCTGGAGAACGCCGCCCGCGTCGTCGCCTGCACCGGCGGCTCGACCAATGCCGGCCTGCACCTGCCGGCCATCGCCAACGAGGCGGGGATCGACTTCACCCTCCAGGACGTCTGCGACATCTTCCGCGACACGCCCTATTTCGTCGACCTGAAGCCGGGCGGCAAATACGTCGCCAAGGACCTCTACGAGGCGGGCGGCGTGCCGATCGTGATGAAGGAGCTGCGCAAGGCCGGCCTGATCCACGAGGATTGCATCACGGCGACCGGTAAGACCATGGGCGAGGTCATCGACGAGACAAGGGGCGAGGCCGATGGCCGCGTCATCTACCCGGTCGAGACCCCGATCACCAAGACCGGCGGCGTGGTCGGCCTGACGGGCAACCTCGCGCCCGACGGGGCCATCGTGAAGGTCGCGGGCATGGAGGCGCAGCACCAGCGCTTCGTCGGCCCGGCCCGCGTGTTCGAGAGCGAGGAGGAGGCCTTCGAGGCGGTCAAGGCCCGCGCCTACAAGGAGGGCGAGGTCATCGTCATCCGCAACGAAGGTCCCGCCGGCGGCCCCGGCATGCGCGAGATGCTGGCCACCACGGCGGCCCTGTCCGGCCAGGGCATGGGCAAGAAGGTCGCGCTCATCACCGACGGGCGGTTCTCGGGCGCCACGCGCGGCTTCTGCGTCGGCCATGTCGGACCCGAGGCGGCCCATGGCGGGCCGATCGGTCTCTTGAAGGATGGCGACATCATCACGCTCGACGCGATCAAGGGCGAGTTGTCGGTCGACCTGAGCGACGAGGAGCTGGCCGCCCGGCGCGAAGCCTGGGACGGGCCGAGAAAGACGATCTACACCTCGGGCGCGCTGTGGAAATACGCCCAGCTGGTCGGATCGGCCAAATACGGCGCCTGCACCCATCCCGGCGCTCGCGAAGAGTCCCATGTCTACATGGACCTCTGAATGAGAGGCGCGGCGGGCGGGGGACACGCCCCCCGCTCCGACCCGGCGGTGACGGACCGGCCCGCCCTTGCGGATTGGGCTTGGCGCCCCGTCGCCTGGTCAAGGCCCCTGGGCGGCATGCAGGGGCCCATAGCGCCCGGTGGCCAAGTGCTCGCCCCGGGATGCACCCTGTTCCATGACGATCGGGCCGACGCCGTCGCGCTGCACCAGAGGGCCACGCCAGAGGGGCCGACCGCCTTCGCGCTGGAGCTGACACTGAGCGCCTTCGCGGGCAGCTACCTGTCATTCGCCATCGACCTGCCACGGGACGCGGCCACCACGCTGACGCGGAGCCATGTCCTGCGCATCGATGCGGTCGCCCAAGGGGCCGACGCGCTCTTTGCCCGGCTCAACCTGCGCCACGGCCCCGACACCGACGCGCTGACCGATCGCCTCCGGCCCGAGGGCGCGGGGCTGCGGACGGAGTTGGACCTCGGTTTCACGCCGCTCGCCGCGGGCGGGGTCACTGCGGCCTGGGTCGACCTGAGCCTGAGCCCGACGACGGAGCTTTCGGTCACGCTGACGGATCTCGTTCTGACCCGGCGCCCCCGAGCGGAGCTTTAACTCCGCTCGACACGGCTCCGCGCCGGCTGGGGCGCGGCGGGCGGGGCGCCTTCCGGCAGAATGCTGGAGAGGACGGCGGCCGCGTCCTGCCGCGCGGTCGTCCGGTTGCCGGAATGCCAGAACGGGTGCGGCACCGGATCCTTCGCGCGCAGCAGATGGTCCCGGAAGACCGGCCAGTAGGACGTATACCGATAGCCGCCGTTCCGCCGCAGCACCGTCTCGCGCTCGGCCGCATAGGCGGCGGGCAGGCGATACCAGGGCAGCGTTGGCCGGGCGTGATGGACGGCGTGAAAGTTGTTGTTGAGGAAGAGCAGCGCCAGCGGCCCTCGATCCTCGATGATCACACTGCGTTCACGCGGGGCATGGGCCGCGCGATGCTCCAGGAAGGTGCGGATCCGCAGGATCGACATCGCGAGCCAACAGCCGCCCAGATAGGCCCAGAGCGGCACCTCCGACGCCGCCACCAGCGCCAGAACCACCGCCACGCCCACGCCATGCAACGCCCAGGCGCTCCGGACCGCTGGATCGTGCCGCGCCCGCCAATCCTCCCGGATCAGCGTCCATTGGGCCAGGACCGGCCCCAACGCCATCCGGCCGAGCAGCGTGTTGTTCGCGCGCCAGACCAGCCGCCAGAGCGCGCCCATCCGCGCCCAGTGCACCGGGTCGAGATAGTTCGTCTCCGGGTCGTCATAGGGATCGGTCAGGTTTGGGTCGTGGTGATGGGCCAGATGCAGGTCGCGGAAGCGGCGATAGGGGACCAGCAGCCCCAGCGGCAGCGCCACCATCGCATCGTTCAGGCGCGAATCGGCCGTGGGGTGACCGTGCAGCACCTCGTGTTGCAGCGAGGAATGCAGGGTCAGGATCGGCCCGAGGATCAGGAGCGCCGCCAGCGGCGGGATCGCATCCCCCCACCACAGCAGCGCGGCCCAGGTTGCGTGGACCCCGGCCAGCAGCAGCAAGGTCGGCCATTCGATCGGACGCCCGGCACGCGCCGCTCCCAAGCGGCGCACGCCTGTCCGAGAGGGTGAACCCTCGGTCATCGCTCCTCCGTCAGACGGATATGTGTGGAAGGGACCGGTCCGATGCGGAGTCCGCGCGTCCGCGCCGGTAGGGCGCCCCGTAGCGATCAGGGATCACGTTTCCGTGATTTTTGCAAGCACCCGGCGCTCCAGGGCGACCGGATCGGACCCTGTGCCGGATTTTCGGACGCCACGACCTCGGGCGCGGGGACGCTTGCGCGAAAGAGCCGCGCCCGCGTCAGCCCAGCGGATCCGGCGCCGGGTTGGCGCCGCAAACCAGCACCGCGACCGGACCTTTCGGCACCCAGGCCCCACAGAGCAGCCCCGCCAACGCGCAGGCGCCCGCCGGCTCGACCAGCTGCCGCGCCTCCTGCCAGAGGACGCGCTGTGCCTCCAGAATGGCGTCGTCCGGCACCGTGACGCTGTCGATGCCCTGGGCCAGATCGAAGCAGATCGAGCCGATCCGCTTGGCCCCCAGCGCGTTGGCGCCCACGCCGGAGACGTCCACATCCACCGGTGCCCCGGCCTTGAGCGCCGCGTTCAGCGCGCAGGTCTGCTCGGGCTCCACCGCCACCACGCGGCGGGCCCCGCCCCACCAGGCCAGCGCACCGGCGATCAGCCCGCCGCCACCCACGGCGATCAGCACGTCCTCGGCGTCGAGCCCCTGGGCGTCCCACTCGGCAAAGCAGGTCCCCTGCCCTGCTACTGTCGGGACCGCGTCATAGGCGTGGATCTGCATCGCGCCGGTCGCCGCTTCATGGGCGCGGGCCGCCTCCATCGCGTCGGCATAGAGGCCGGGGACAACGTGGCAGGTGGCGCCGGTCCGCTCGATCAGCGCGATCTTGGCGGGACCGGCCACCTCCGGGACGAAGATATGCGCCGGATGGCCCAGGCTGGCCGCCGCATAGGCCACCGCCGCGCCGTGGTTGCCGCCGGAGGCCGCGACCACTCCCGCCGCCGGCACCTCGGTGGAGAGCAGCGTGTTGAAAGCTCCCCGCGCCTTGAAGCTGCCGGTATGCTGGATCTGCTCCAGCTTCAGCGACACCTCGTGCCCAGCCAGCGTCAGTTTCGTCACGGGCGTTACCCGCGCATGACCGGCGATGCGCGCGCGCGCGGCCTTGATCTCGTTGCGCCAGTCCATTCTGTTCCCCTTCGATCTGCCCCCGGGCGGGCCTTTGCGGTTCGACATCCCCGCGCGGCGCGTTACACCCGGCAAACCCGATGGATGCAAGGACGCCTCGATGACCGAACACGACCGCCGCCACCCGATGCGCCATGCCCGTGAGGACGTGGAGACGAGCGTCGGCGTCCCCTCCACCCCGCAAAGCCGGTCGCCCTCCTATCGCCTGGCCTTCGCCGACGAGGATTTTCTCTGCCGGGAGGAGCTGCGCCCCGTCCGCCTGCAACTGGAACTCCTGAAAACCACGCTGCTGATGGACGAGGCCAACATCGTCTCGACCGTCGTGCTGTTCGGCGGCGCGCGCATCCCCCGACCGGAGACCCGCGACACGGCCCGCACGGAGACGCTGCGCGGCCTGGCCGACCAATACGAGGAGGCGCGCCGCTTCGCCCGGCTGGTCACCGAGAAATCGCTGGCCGAGACCGGGGGCACCGAGAACGTCATCGTCACCGGCGGCGGGCCGGGCGTGATGGAGGCGGGCAACCGGGGCGCCGCCGAGGCGGGGGGCCGGTCGATCGGGCTCAATATCGTGCTGCCGCACGAGCAGGCGCCGAACGAATACGTGACGCCCGAACTCGCCTTTAACTTCCACTACTTCGCCGTCCGCAAGATGCACTTTCTGGTGCGCGCGGCGGCGGTCTGCGTATTCCCCGGCGGCTTCGGCACGCTGGACGAGCTTTTCGAGTCGCTGACCCTGATCCAGACGGGCCGGATGGAGCGGGTGCCCTTCCTGCTCTTCGGCGAGACGTTCTGGCGCCGCATCATCGACTGGGAGGCGCTGCGCGATGCGGGCACGATCGGAGATGACGACCTGGACCTGTTCCGCTTCGTCGAGACCGCCGAGGATGCGATGGCAACGATGGCAGAATGGCACCTGCCGCGCACGCGACGCGAGGCGCTGCACCGCTGACCGGGAGGGCGCGCCCCGGGCTGGCGAAGGAACATGAGTATTTGTGAACCCGTGATGAGGCCAGATGCGCCACGATCCCGCGGCCCCGCAGATTGCCGACCGCCCCCCGCGAGGGCCGATCCGGTCCGAGAGCCGCGAACCGCGGCTTGCTCGAAACATCTCGGGGGCGCGGGGGCCAGCCGGCCGCGTCCCCGAGACCGTCATCCGGCGCGCGCCAGTCTGGCCGTCTGGACCGGTGCTTTCAGAACGTCCGGAAGGTCAGCGTCGTGAGCGTCCGCTCGATCCCCTCGATGTCGAGCAGGTTGTCGTTGATATAGAGCCCCACATCCTTGTCCTTCGGGATGTAGAGCTTGACCAGCAGGTCGTATTCCCCGCTGGTCGAATAGAGTTCGGAATGGATCTCCCGCAGGGCGATGGCCTCCGCGACCTTGTAGGCGGTGGCGGGCTTGCAGCGGATCTGGACGAAGACGCAGTTCATGGGCGGGCTCCTTGATTGCCCTCGTTCTACCCATGCCCCAGGGCGGCAGGCCAGAGCGGATCGGCCCCCAACTTGCCTTAGCGCGCCGACAGGAACCGCGCCCCGGAGAAGCGGCGGCGATACTCCGCCGGACTGAGCCCCGTCATCTTTCGGAACAGCCGGCGGAAGGCGCGGGCATCGGCGTAGCCGACCGCCTCGGCGATGGCGTCCACGCTCTGCTCCTCGCGTTCGAGGCATTGCTTGGCCTCCTCCACCCGCAGCGATTGCAGGTAGTCCTTGGGGCTGTAGCCGGTCGCGGCCCGGAAGCGGCGGTCGAAGCTGCGGCGCGGCAGGCCGGAACGCGCGATCATGCGGGGGACCGCATCGGCCTCGCGATAGCCATCCGCGAGCCAGGCCTGACAGTCCTGAATCACCGCGTCCTCGCTCGCCAGCCGCCGCATCGGCGCCGCGTAATGGCGTTGCCCGTCCGGCTTGGGGTCGACGCAGTAGAAGCGCGCCGACCGCGCCGCGTGTTCGGGCCCGAGATAGCGCGCGATCAGATAGAGCGCGAGATCCTGCCAGGAGGCCATCCCGCCGGACATCACGATGGAGTCGCCCTGGCCTGCGAAAGCGAGGGTGCGTTCGGGGCAGAACACGACCTCGGGATAGCGCTCCGCGAAAAGCTCGGCCATGGACCAATGGGCGGTCGCCTCCTCCCCGTCCAAGAGGCCCGCATCGGCCAGCAGCGCCGAGCCTGAGCACGCGGTCGCCAGACGGGCGCCCGCCGCGTGGCGGCGCAGGATCCAGTCGATCTCCGGCCCGAGCACGTCGCGCGGGAGCGTCGCCACCCCGATACGAAAGTTGGGAATGCAGACGATCTCGGCATCGTCGGCCTCCTCGAGGCTGGCATCGGGCATCACCGGAACGCCGCTGATGCAGCGGAAGGGCGCGGTGTCGCGGGCGACGATCCGGACCCGTGTCATCGGCGGGCTGGGCGTGCCTTCGGTCAGGTAGGACCAGGCGGTGCCGACCGAGGTCAGCAGGTCGAACAAGCCGTAGAGGATCGCGCCCCGGCAACTATCGGCGGCCAGGACGTCGATACGGAGCGGGTCGGCTTCGAAATCGCGCAGGACCATGGGCGAGACCTCCGCTGGGCGCCGATGGCCGAACCGGTCCGTTTCTGGCCAGCCCGGCCCTGATGCGCGGTGAGTTCGCCCCCCATCCTGGACCGGTCAGGCAATGCTTGCGAGGAAAATCATGACATATCACGCATTCAAGACCGCCGAGAAGGACGGCTGGGGGGCGCGGGCCTCAGGCTATAACGCATCGACCGGTCTGGTGACGACGGGCGCGATCCCGACTTTGCTGGCGATGGCCGAAGCGGTCCCCGGCCGGCGCGTGCTGGACCTGTGCTGCGGCACGGGCCGCGCCGCGGGCGCGGCGGCGGCCTTGGGCGCCGAGGCCGAGGGGATCGACATCTCGGAGGGCATGGTCACTACCGCGCAAGCCGCCTTCCCCGGCGTGCCCTTCGCTGTCGGGGACGCCGAGGCGATCCCGCGGCCCGGCGGGGCCTATGACGCGGTGATCTGTTCCTTCGGCGTGATGCATGCCAGCGATCCCGCCGCCATGTTCGCGGAGATGGCCCGTGTCCTGCGGCCGGGCGGGCGCGTGGCGCTCAGCCATTGGGTTGGACCGCCCGCCTCGCCGCTTTTCCGCATCGTCTTCGGCACGATGCGGGAACACGCCGATATGAGCCTCGTTCCCCCGTCCCCGCCGCCCTTCGCGCTGTCCTCGGTCGAGGCGATGGGGGATGCGCTGGAGGCCGCGGGCTTCGAGAGCGTCATGGCGGCCGAACTGCCCCTGGTCTTCGAGGCGCCCGAGGGCGCGTTCGCGGCGCGGTTCCGGCAATTCGCCGTCAGGGCGGCGGTCATCCTCGACGCGCAGCCCAAGCCCGTCCTGGACGAGATCGAGACAGCCTGGGAGGCGCAGATGGCGGCGTTCCT
This sequence comes from Jannaschia seohaensis, assembly GCF_900116765.1. Taxonomy (GTDB): domain Bacteria; phylum Pseudomonadota; class Alphaproteobacteria; order Rhodobacterales; family Rhodobacteraceae; genus Jannaschia; species Jannaschia seohaensis. The sequence goes on from NZ_UETC01000006.1 coordinate 75,845, forward strand.
GTCGGACGGGGTCTACCGCATCCCGATGCCGGCCCTGGCCTTCTCCGCCACGCGGCGGGGCTGACCGGTCGGAGCGCAAAAGAAAAGGGGCGCGGCCCGCCGGCCGCGCCCTCTATCTCGCCTGTCTCGCGCGTCAGTGCAGGTCGGTGCGGTCGAGCTCCATCACCTTGACCCAGGCCTTGACGAAGTCGCGCACGAACTTCTCGCCCGCATCGTCCTGGTCATAGACCTCGGCGATGGCCCGCAACTGCGAGTTGGAGTCGAAGACCAGGTCGACCCGGGTGCCCGTCCAGACCTTGTCACCAGTCTTGCGGTTGAACGCCTCGTAGACCTGGGCGTCGTCGCTCGCGGGGCGCCACTCGTTCTCCATCGACAGCAGGTTCGTGAAGACGTCGTTGGTCAGCCCACCCGGCCGGTCGGTGAAGACGCCGTGCTTGGCGCCGCCCGTGTTGGCGTCCAACGCGCGCAGGCCTCCCACCAGCACCGTCATCTCGGGCGCGGTCAGCGTCAGCAGCTGCGCCCGGTCGACCAGCAGCTCCTCGGCCGAGATGCGGAACTCCGCGGCCTGGTAGTTGCGGAAGCCGTCGGCACGGGGCTCCAGCGGCTCGAAGCTCTCGGCGTCAGTCATCTCCTCGGTCGCGTCGCCGCGGCCGGGGGTGAAGGGCACGGTCAGGTCATGGCCGGCGTCACGCGCCGCCTTCTCGACCGCGGCAGAGCCGGCCAGCACGATCATGTCGGCGATGGTGATCGCCTTGCCGGACGCGGTGCGCACCTCCTCCAGCGTGTCGAGCACCTTGGCGAGCTGCGCGGGCGAGTTCGCGTCCCAGTCCTTCTACGGCGCGAGGCGCACGCGGGTGCCGTTGGCCCCGCCGCGCTTGTCCGACCGGCGATAGGTCGAGGCGGAGGCCCAGACGGCGCCCACCAGTTCCTGCACGGTCAGACCGGAGGCGAGAACCGCCGCCTTCAGCTCGGCGATGTCGGCTTCGGAGACATCGGTCGTGGAGGCCGGGGTCGGATCCTGCCAGATCAGATCCTCTTCCGGAACTTCCGGCCCGAGATAGAGCGCCTTCGGCCCCATGTCGCGGTGGCACAGCTTGAACCAGGCGCGGGCATAGGAATCGGCGAACTTGTCCGGGTTGGCCAGATAGTCCTCGGAGATGCGGCGATAGTCCGGGTCGACCTTCAGCGCCATGTCGGCGGTCGGCATCATCGGCTGGTGCGTCTTGCCCTCGATATGAGCCTCGACGAGGGTGCCCGCCATGGCGTCGCCCAGGGGCTTCCACTGATGCGCGCCGGCGGGGGACTTGGTCAACTCTCACTCGTTGTTGAGCAGCGTGTCGAGATAGCCCATGTCCCAGGTGGTCGGGTTCGGCGCCCATGCGCCCACGATGCCCGAGGTGGTGGTCTGCGGGCCAACCCCCGTCTCGAAGCCGTTCTTCCAGCCGAAGCCCTGCGCCTCGATCGGCGCGCCCTCGGGCTCGGCCCCCACGAGGCCCGCGTCGCCGCCGGCTGGGCCTTGCCTGTCGGCGCGCCCATCCGCTGTCCGAAGAGCTGGTCCGCGTGGCGGAGGTGCTGCGCGAGACGCTCACACGCGCCCCAGCCTATCACAGCGCTTGACGACACCCCTGCCGCCGGGGTCCCTGGGCACGAGAACGGAGGCAGCGATGCAGGACAGCTACGACGTGATCATCGTGGGCGGCGCGATGATGGGTTCCTCGGCGGCGTGGTGGCTGACCGAGCTGGGCTTCGACGGCTCGATCCTCGTGGTCGAGCGCGACCCGAGCTATGCCAAGGCCGCGACCACCCACACCAATTCCTGCATCCGGCAGCAATTCTCCGAGCCGCTGAACATCCGTATCTCCCAGTTCGCCGCCGAGTTCATCGAGGACCTGCCCGCCCGCACGGGCGACCCCGCCGCGCCCGACCTCAAGATCCGCGATTTCGGCTATCTCTACCTCGCGGACACGCATGCCTTCGCCGAGGTCCTCCGCCAGAACGCGGCCGTGCAACACGCCTGCGGCACGCCCACCGCGCTGATGACGCCCGAGGAGATCGCTGCCGCCTATCCGTTCTACGACCTGGAGGGCATCCTGCTGGGGTCGCATAACCGCCAGGCCGAAGGGCTCTGGGACGGGCAGGCCGTGTTCGACACCTGGCGCCGGGGGGCGCGCAAGCGCGGCGTCACCTATCTGGCGGACGAGGTGACCGCGCTGGAGGTGGCGGGCGGCCGCGTCACGGCCGTGCAGCTCGCCTCCGGGACCCGAGTCTCCTGCGGCGCGCTGGTCAACGCCGCGGGCACCCGCGGCGCTACGGTCGCCGCCATGGCGGGCCTCGCCCTGCCAATCGAGCCGCGCCGCCGCTACAGCTGGATCTTCCGCGCCGAGCAGCCGCTCGACCGAGACCTGCCGCTGACGATCGACCCGTCCGGCGTGCATGTGCGCGAAAATGGCGGCGGCACCTATCTGGCCGGCGGCCACCCCGATCCGGACCCCGCGGCCGATCCCGACGACTTCTCGATGGATCACAGCTTCTGGCTGGATCACGCTTGGCCGATCATCGCCACGCGCATCCCCGCCTTCGAGTCGGTGAAGGTGATCGCCGAATGGGTCGGCCAATACGACTACAACACCTTCGACCAGAACGCGGTGATCGGCCCCCATCCGGAGGTCACGAATTTCCACTTCATGAACGGCTTCTCCGGCCATGGGCTTCAGCAATCGCCCGGCATGGGCCGCGCCATGGCCGAAATGCTGATCCACGGCGAATATCGCAGCCTCGACCTCGCGCCGTTCGGCTATGACCGTCTCGTCGCCAACGCCCCCATCCTGGAGCGGGCGGTCATCTGACCGGGATCGACTCGGATCCGACCCGCACCGTCCACCGTCTCGCCCATCCAACGAAAGGCCCTGCCATGCGCCCTCTCGCCCTTTTGCTCCTGCTCGCCGCCTGCCAACCGCACCCGCCGACGGAAGCGGAGGTCGATGCGACCCGCGGCGCGGCGCTCTTCGCGCGCGACTGCTCCGATTGCCATGGGGCGGACGGGACCGGCGTGGTCGGACCGGACCTGACCGGGCTCGGCCAGGGCGATGCCTTTCCCACGGTGCGGGTCATGGCGCAGATCGACGGGCTCGGACGCCATGGCGACCCGGACGCGGTGATGCCGGAATTCGGCGCGGGCGACATGGGCGACACGGTGATCGTCGAGGAGGACGGGATCGGCACGCCGATCCCCGCGGACCTGCTGGCGCTCGCGACCTATCTGCGCACCATCCAGCGATAGACCGCCTGACGCCGGGCCGAGCCCAGCCCCGCCAGCGCAAAGACAGAAAGCGTCAGGGCCAGCGGGCTGAGCCGGTCGACCCTGTCCTGGGCGGCAGCCTGCCGGATCGAGCGCGTCCCGCCCAGCGCAGCCAGCTTTACCTCCGGGGCCGCGCCGAGCACCCGCGCGACGGAGGGGACGGGATCGCGCATGACGAGCGGCAGCGCGCTCATCTCGGCCCCACCGCGGAGCGCCATCGGTGGCTCCGGCGACGGACGGCACCGCGAAGGCTGGCGCAGCGGCAAGGGCAATCAGGACGACCAGCGCCACACCTTTGAGATCGGCCAACGGCGCCTCCGTGATTGACACATCCGCGCAGGCTGCGCCCGGTTCTGGCCCAAACCATGCCCTTCCCGAGGCGTGGCCAAGGCAAGCGCCCCGCAATCCTCTGGACATTCGGCCCCGCAGCCCGTACCGGCGGCCCCTTGCGGCCCGCTCCGGGCCCCGGAAGGCACGCCCTATGAAACGCATCCTCGCCGACGCACTCGCCCAGCGCGGCTACGACACGCTGACCCCGGTGCAGCAGGCGGTGACGGACCCCACGCTGAAGACGGCGGATCTGCTGGTCTCGGCCCAGACCGGGTCGGGCAAGACGCTGGGCTTCGGCCTCGCCATCGCGCCCACGCTGCTGGGCGAGGCCGAGACCTGGGACGCCCCCGCCGCGCCCCTGGCCCTGATCGTGGCACCAACTCGGGAGCTGGCGCTTCAGGTCCGGCGGGAGCTGGCCTGGCTCTATGACGGCGCCGCGCTGGCCGGGGCCGTCGGCGGCATGGATATGCGGGACGAACGCCGGGCGCTCGCGCGCGGCGCCCATGTGGTCGTGGCCACGCCCGGCCGCCTGGCCGACCACATCCGGCGCGGGACCATCGACCTCTCGGCCATCCGCGCCGTGGTGCTGGACGAGGCCGACGAGATGCTGGACCTCGGCTTCCGCGAGGATCTGGAGTTCATCCTCGCCGCCTGTCCCGCCGAGCGCCGTACGCTGCTCTTCTCCGCCACCGTGCCGCCCGCGATCGAGCGGCTCGCCCAGACCTTCCAGCGCGACGCCCAACGCATCCAGGTCGCCGCCGCCGAGCGCCAGCATGCCGACATCACCTATCTCGCCCATGAGGTCACCTCGGGCGAGGTCGAGGCGGCGGTCGTCAACGTACTCCGCTATCACGAGAGCACCGGCGCCATCGTCTTCTGCAACACGAGGGCCGCGGTGAACCGGCTCGCGGCGCGGCTGACCAACCGCGGCTTTCCGGTCGTGGCCCTCTCCGGCGAGCTGAGCCAGGCGGAACGGGGCCACGCCCTGCAAGCGATGCGCGATGGCCGCGCCCGGGTCTGCGTCGCGACCGACGTGGCGGCGCGCGGCATCGACCTGCCGGGCCTCGACCTCGTGATCCATGCGGAACTGCCCACCGGCTCCGACACGCTGCTGCACCGCTCGGGCCGCACCGGCCGGGCCGGGCGTAAGGGCATGGCGGTGCTGATCGTGCCCCCCTCGGCCCGGCGCAAGGCGCACCGCCTGCTGGGCTGGGCCAAGCTCAGCGCCGACTGGACCCCGCCCCCCTCCGCCGATGCCGTGCGCGCGCGCGACCGCGACCGCCTGCTCGAGGATCCCATCTGGTGGGAGGAGGAGGGCGCCGATCCCCAGACCGTCGCCGACCTCACCGCCCGCTTCACCCCAGAGCAACTGGCCCGCACGCTGCTCAAGATGCGCGCCGAACGGCTGACCGCGCCCGAGGACCTGACCGAGCCCGCCGCGCCCCGCGCCCCCAGCGAATTCGGACCCTCCCGCTGGTTCGAGCTCGACGCGGGCCGGCACAAGCGCATGGATCCCAAGCGCATCCTCGCCATCGTCTGCAAAGGCGGCGGCGTCACCCGCGACGATGTCGGCGCGATCCGCATCGCGCCCCATGCCAGCTTCGTCCAGATCCGCGAGGATGCCGCCGACAGCTTCTTCGCCGCGACCGGCGGCGCCTTGTCCGACGGCATCCGCATCCGTCCCGCGGAAGCGCCGCCCCAGGCGCCGAAACCGAAGGGTAAGAGCAAGGGGCCTCAGAAAGCAAACAAGCCGATGAAGCCCAAGCCCCCCCGCCCTGCCGGCGGCAAAGGCCCCGAGAAACGCGCGAAACACGCCAAGCCCAAGCCGACGAAGAACTGAGCCCCTCTTTCTTCCCTGCCTAAATATCCCCGCCGGAGGCATCCGACCGGCCGGCCGGGCACCACCCCGCTCCAAAGGGCCTGCCCCCCGGAGCGCAGCGCCGGGCCACCGTCTGCGCCCCCTCAGAACGCGACCCGGTCGCCCCCTTTGAGGCCGAGCGTCTCCCGCGCCTCGTCGGGCGTCGCAGGGCGCTTTCCCAACCCGGCGAGCATCGCGACCATCTTTTCAACCTGCTGCGCATTGGACGTGGCCAGCGCCCCCCGCCCGATCCAGAGCGAATCCTCCAGCCCGACCCGCACGTTCCCGCCCATCGCCGCCGCCTGCGCCGCGATGCGGAACTGCGCCGCTCCCGCGCCCAGCACCGACCAGCGCAGGTCGGCGCCGAACAGTCGATCCGCCGTGCGCTTCATGTGCAGCACGTCCTCGGGGTGCGTCCCGATCCCACCCAGCAGCCCGAAGACGGATTGCACGAAGAATGGCGGCTCGACCAAGCCCCGCCCGGCGAAATGGGCGAGGTTGTAGAGGTGGGAAATGTCGTAGCACTCGAACTCGAACCGGGTGCCGCGCGCACCCGCTTCTCGCAGGACGTATTCGATATCCTTGAAGGAGTTGCGGAACACGAGGTCGCGCGAGCCCTCTAGGAACTCCCGCTCCCAGCCGGCGATATCCGGGTAGCGGTCGAGCATGCCGTAAAGGCCGAAATTCATCGATCCCATGTTGAGCGAGGCGACCTCGGGGGCGAACTCCGTCGCCGGACGGGCCCGTTCCTCCACCGTCATGTACGGCGATCCGCCGGTGGTCAGGTTCACGACCGCGCCGGTGGCCTGCTTGATGCGCGGCAGGAATCGGGCGAAGCCCTCGGGCGACTGATCGGGCCGGCCCGTCTCGGGATCGCGGGCATGCAGGTGCAGGATGGCCGCGCCCGCCTCGGCGGCGCCGATGGCGGCCTCGGCGATCTCATCGGGCGTCACCGGCAGATGCGGCGACATGCTGGGTGTGTGAATGGAACCTGTGATCGCGCAGGTGATGATGACGGCGTTTGACATGTCGGCTCTTCCCCTCATGGCGCGGAGCTTGCCCGTTCCGTCCTATTCCGTCCAGGCGTCGCCGCCGTACGTCGGTGATCGGGACGCACCAGTTTCCGGTCGGCGGGCGAGGGGCCAGCCCCTCGCGCTCCCCGGGATATTTAAGCAGGGAAGAAGGGGGCGCCGCGGATCGGGGGACCGGTCGGGCGCAAAGAGACCGCCAAATGAAGAAGGGCCCCGCGCGGGGGCCCTTCGGTTAGTCGATGGCGCGAGGCTTAGTTCTGCCAGGACTGGATCAGCTCGTCATAGGAGACGGTCATCGGCTCCTCGTCCTCGTTCTCCAGCTTGGCCTTGGGCGAGCCCGGCTGCGACAGCCAGTATTCCGGGTCTTGCTCCTCGTTCATGACGGGCCCCAGATCGCCCTGGACGCCGGCGCGCTCCAGACGCTCCAGCACCTGCTCCTGCTGCTCGCAGAGCGCGTCGAGCGCCTCTTGTGGAGTCTTATCGCCCGACATCGCGTCGCCGATATTCTGCCACCAGAGCTGCGCCAGGCGCGGGTAGTCCGGCACGTTGGTGCCGGTGGGCGACCACTGCACGCGGGCCGGAGAGCGATAGAACTCGACCAGGCCGCCGAGACGCGGAGCGCGCTCGGTGAAGTGGTCGGAGTTGATCGTCGACTCGCGGATGAAGGTCAGGCCCACATCGGACTTCTTCAGGTCCACCGTCTTGGAGGTGACGAACTGCGCATAGAGCCAGGCGGCCTTGGCGCGGTCGACCGGGGTCGACTCCATCAGCGTCCAGGAACCGGCGTCCTGATAGCCGATCTTGGTGCCCTCGGTCCAATAGACCCCGTGCGGCGACGGCGCCATCCGCCAGAGCGGCATGCCATCCTCGTCGAGCACGGCATCGGCCCCATCGCCCACCATATCGGCGGTGAAGGCGGTGTACCAGAACATCTGCTGCGCGATGTTGCCCTGGGCCGGGATCGGACCCGCCTCGCCGAAGGTCATGCCCGCGGCGGTGGGCGGCGAATACTTCTCGAGCCACTCAATGGCCTTGGTCACGGCATAGACGGCGGCGGGGCCGTTGGTCGCGCCGCCACGGGCAACGCAGGAGCCGACCGGCTGCGAGTTCTCGTTGACCCGGATGCCCCATTCGTCGACGGGCAGGCCGTTGGGCTCGCCCACGTCTCCCATGCCAGCCATGGACATCCACGCATCGGTGTAGCGCCAGCCGAGCGAGGGGTCCTTCTTGCCGTAATCCATGTTGCCATAGATGTCGCCCTCGATGCCCATATGGCTGAGGTCGCGGCCGGTAAAGAACTCGGCGATGTCCTCATAGGCGGACCAGTTCACCGGCACGCCCAGCTCGTAGCCGTACTGCTCGCGGAAGTCGGACATGTTCTTCTCGTCGGTGAACATGTCGTAGCGGAACCAGTAAAGGTTCGCGAATTGCTGGTCGGGCAGCTGGTAGAGCTTGCCGTCCGGGCCGGTGGTGAAGTCGAGGCCGATGAAGTCGTCGAGATCCAGCGTCGGGCTGGTCACGTCCGCCCCCTCGCCCGCCATCCAGTCGGTCAGGTTGCGCGCCTGCTGATAGCGCCAGTGGGTGCCGATCAGGTCCGAGTCGTTGACATAGGCGTCGTAGATGTTCTCGCCCGACTGCATCTGCGTCTGGAGACGCTCGACCACGTCGCCCTCGCCGATCAGGTCATGGGTGACTTGGATGCCAGTGATGGCCGAGAATGCCGGGGCGAGCACCTGGGATTCGTACTCGTGGGTCGTGATCGTTTCGGAGACGACGCTGATCTCCATGCCGGCGAACGGCTGGGCCGCGTCGACGAACCACTGCATCTCGGCTTCCTGCTCCTCGCGGGTGAGGACCGAGAGGCCCGCGATCTCGTTGTCGAGAAACGCGCGCGCCGCCTCCATGTCGGCGAAGGCCGGGCCGGTCAGGCCCAGAGCCACCGCCGTGGTGGTCATCAATAGTCTATTCATGTCTTTCCTCCCTGAAAGATCGTTCGGTTATGGGGTTATACCCAGCGGAACACCGCCGCGGCATAGATCGCGCAGAGAAGCAGGGCCCAGTATTGGGGCAAGCCCGACAGGCCCAGCCATGCGAGATTGATGAAGGCGGAGCCCAGCAGCGTAATGAACAGCCGGTCGCCGCGCGTCGTCTCGATCCGGAGGATGCCCAGCCGCGGGGCCTCCGGGAACTTGATCGCGAGAAAGGTGAAGGTCAGCAGCGTCGCCGCGATGATCGCGAAGAAGGCCGCCGTGGGCCAGGTCCAGGCCATCCAGTCAAGCATGTCGCGCCTCCTTTACGTATCGATCTCGGGCCGGGCGGTGAAAGGCCCGGTCGGCGTAAGATCGGTGTTGCGAGTATTCACCGAGGCGCCCGAATTCCGGGGCTGAGGGGCGAGGATGGGGCGCAATGCGTCCATCACACCCGCCCCAGGGCGAAGCCCTTGGCGATGTAGTTGCGCACGAACCAGATCACGAGCGCGCCCGGCACGATGGTCAGCACCCCGGCCGCGGCCAGTACGCCCCAGTCGACACCCGAGGCACCCACGGTGCGGGTCATGGTGGCGGCGATGGGCTTGGCCTCGACCGCCGTCAGCGTGCGGGAGAGCAGCAGTTCCACCCAGGAGAACATGAAGGCGAAGAAGGCCGCCACGCCGATGCCGGACGCGATCAGCGGCATGAAGATCTTCACGAAGAACTTCGGGAAGGAATAGCCGTCGATATAGGCCGTCTCGTCGATCTCCTTCGGGACGCCGCGCATGAAGCCCTCCAGAATCCACACCGCCAGCGGCACGTTGAAGAGACAATGCGCCAGCGCCACCGCGATATGCGTGTCGAAGAGCTGAACCGAGGAGTAAAGTTGAAAGAAGGGCAGCGCGAAGACCGCGGGTGGCGCCATCCGGTTGGTCAGCAGCCAGAAGAACAGGTGCTTGTCGCCCATGAAGTGGTAGCGCGAGAAGGCATAGGCCGCCGGCAAGGCCACCGTCAGCGTGATCGCCACGTTCATGCAGACATAGATGAGCGAGTTGATATAGCCCGAATACCAGGACGGGTCCGTCAGGATCGTCGCGTAGTTCGCGAAGGTCAGGTCGCGCGGCCAGAGCGTGAAGCTGCCCAGGATCTCCGCGTTGGTCTTCAGCGACATGTTGAGCAGCCAATAGAGCGGCAGCATCAGGAACAGCAGGTAGAGCCCCATCACCACCGCCGCGCCCTTGATCGGCGGCTTGCGGCGCGCCGCGATCGGCGCTTCGGTCGCGCGGCCCGGAATGCTGGCCGAGCCGGGCGCGGAAGTCGTCGTATCGGTCATACCCCGTCCCTTTTGTCCATGTTGGTCATCACGGTGTAGAACACCCAGGAAATCAGCAGGATCACCAGGAAGTACATGATCGAGAACGCCGCCGCCGGTCCCAGGTCGAACTGCCCCAGCGCCATCTTGACGAGGTCGATCGACAAGAAGGTGGTGGAGTTGCCGGGCCCGCCGCCGGTGACGACGAACGGCTCGGTGTAGATCATGAAGCTGTCCATGAAGCGCAGCAGGATCGCGATCATCAGCACGCCTGCCATCTTGGGCAGCTCGATATAGCGGAACACGGCCCAGCGGCTCGCCTGGTCGATCTTGGCGGCCTGGTAATAGGCGTCCGGGATCGACTGGAGCCCGGCATAGGCCAGCAACGCGACCAGCGACGTCCAGTGCCAGACATCCATCACGATCACCGTGATCCAGGCGGCGTAGAAGTTCTGCGTGTAGTTGTACTCGATCCCGATGGCGTCGAGCGTGTAGCCGAGCAGGCCGATATCGACGCGGCCGAAGATCTGCCAGATCGTGCCGACCACGTTCCACGGGATCAGCAGCGGCAGCGACATCAGCACAAGGCAGAACGACGCCCAGAAGCCGGATTTCGGCATGTTCAGCGCCACGATGATGCCCAGCGGGATCTGAATCGCCAGAATGATGGCCGAGAAGGCGAGCTGCCGCCAGAGCGCGTTCCACATCCGCTCCGATTCAAGCATCTCCTTGAACCATTCGAGGCCGGCCCAGAAGAACTGGTTGTTCCCGAAGCTGTCCTGGACCGAGTAATTCACCACCGTCATCAGCGGGATGACCGCCGAGAAGGAGACCAGGGCGAGGACCGGCAGGACCAGGAACCACGCCTTTTGGTTGACCGTCTTGTTCATGCCGCGGCTCCTTCCGGCGTGGCTGCCTCGGGCGCGACGCGCCAACCGTCCGAATAGACGTTCACGCCCTCCGGCGCGAAGGCGATGCGGGTCGCGTCGGCGGGAACGGGAACGCCCTCGGAGAGGATGACATTGACCTCGGTTCCACCGACATCGGCGCGCACAATCTTGTGTCGGCCCACATCCTCGACGCGCTTCACGGTCGCGGGCAGACCCTCGGCGCCGAGGCGCGTGAACTCGGGCCGCACGCCGACTTCGACGCGGCCCTTGGGCTGGCCGAAGCTGCGGCCCAGCCCAATCTCCTGGCCGCCGATCACGGCGCGGTCGCCGCGCACTTCGGCCGCCAGCACGTTCATGCCCGGCGAGCCGATGAAATAGCCGACGAAGGTATGCTCCGGCCGCTCGAACAGTTCCTGCGGGGTGCCCATCTGGACGACGCGTCCATCATACATGACCACGACCTTGTCGGCGAAGGTCAACGCTTCGGTCTGGTCGTGGGTCACATAGATCATCGTGTGCCCGAACTGCTGGTGCAGCGACTTGAGCTGGGTGCGAAGCTCCCATTTCATATGGGGATCGATCACCGTCAGCGGCTCGTCGAAGAGAAGCGCGTTCACGTCCTCCCGCACCATCCCGCGGCCCAGCGAAATCTTCTGCTTGGCGTCGGCGGTCAGCCCCCGCGCCTTGCGGTCGAGCACCGCTTCCATGCCGATCATCGCGCCGATCTCCTGGACGCGCTTGGCGATATAGGCCGCGTCGGCGCCGCGGTTGCGCAACGGAAAGGCGAGGTTATCGCGCACCGTCATCGTGTCGTAGACGACCGGGAACTGGAACACCTGCGCGATGTTGCGCTGCGCCGTGGGCGCGTGGGTCACGTCCACCCCGTCAAACAGGATGCGCCCCTGCGACGGCTCCAGCAGCCCCGAGATGATGTTGAGCAGCGTGGACTTGCCGCAGCCAGACGCGCCGAGCAGGGCATAGGCCTCCCCATCGACCCAGTCATGGTCGAGCTGCTTGAGCGCGTAATCCTCGGGACCCGAAGGGTTGGGCGAATAGGAATGCGCGAGATTGTCGAGCGTGATCTTGGCCATTCACGCGGCCTCCGCGTAAGGGGCGGGGGCGACGAGCACCCCGTTTGCGTCGAAGAGATAGACATGGGCCGGATCGAGAAATGCGCTGATCCGCGTCCCCGGAGTCAACTCCCGCACGCCATGGACCAGCCCGACCCAACGATGGCCCTTGTGGTCCAGGTGCACGAAGGTCTCCGATCCGGTGATCTCTGTCACGGCGAGGTCGCAGCCGAACTCTAGCGCCGCCTCGGTATGGCGCGCGAGGTCGATATGGTTCGGACGGAAGCCGGCCCGATATGCCCCGTCCGCAGCCCCTGCCGGGGCGGGCGCGCTCTGACCGTCGCCATAATCGACGGTGCCGCCGCGCACCGTCACATCGACAAAGTTCATCGGCGGATCGCTGAAGACCCGCGCCGTCGTCGCGTCCACCGGCTTGCGATAGACGCTGGGGGTCGGACCGAACTGCGTCACCCGCCCTTCCCAAAGCGTGGCGACATTGCCGCCCAGCAGCAGCGCCTCCTCCGGCTCGGTGGTCGCGTAGACGAAGATCGAGCCCGATTCCTTGAAGATGTTGGGGATCTCGGCGCGCAACTCCTCCCGCAGCTTGTAGTCGAGATTGGCCAGCGGCTCATCGAGCAGGACGAGGCCCGCATTCTTGACCAGCGCCCGCGCGAGGGCGCAGCGCTGCTGCTGCCCGCCCGAAAGCTCCAGGGGTTTGCGGTCCAGCATCGGCGACAGCCGCATCAGATCGGCGGCCTGCCGCACGGCCCGGTCGATCTCGTCGCGGGACTTCCCCAGCAGGCGCATCGGCGAGGCGATGTTGTCGTAAACGGTCATCGAGGGGTAGTTGATGAATTGCTGGTAGACCATGGCCACGCCACGATCCTGCACCCGCATGCCGGTGACATCCTGGCCCTGCCAGACGATCCGCCCGGTATTGGGCACGTCGAGCCCCGCCATCAGCCGCATCAGCGACGTCTTGCCCGAGAGCGTCGGCCCGAGCAGGACGTTCATCGTCCCCGCCTCCAGCGTCAGATCGGTTGGGTAGACATGGACCTGTCCATCCACCATCTTCGACACACCGTCGAGCACGAGCGTCATGCGAAATCTCCCCTAAGGACCGCGCACGAACGCACGCCGCCATTCCTCTCGGCGGGATCGTGACCGCGAGAGCACCAGCTGTCAATCGAACTTTCGTTTTTATTCCTTTTTTTGTCGCAGCAGGATCACCTCCGGCGCCCGCCGGCAAGAACATGCCGGATAACCAACTGTTATAAATTGACTTTATGGAACGTTTCCTCGAGGCTTGATGCGATGTTCGCTGAAATGCTAGTCTTTTCGCGATTATCGGAGATGCTCCTTTGGCCACAAATTTTCGCAAAGCGGAGATCCTCGAACAGGCCCGCCGCGACGGCAAAGTGGTGGTCGAGCACCTCGCGCGCCGCTTCGACGTGACCGTCCAGACGATCCGCCGCGACCTGTCGGAACTGTCGGATGCGGGCAAGTTGGAACGGGTTCATGGCGGCGCCGTGATTCCCTCTGGTGTGGTCAACTTGGTCTACGAGGAGCGGCGGCGCCTCAACGAGGAGGGCAAGCAGGTGATCGCAAAAGCCTGCGCCGCCGATATTCCCGACGGGTCATCGCTCTTCATGAATATCGGGACGACCACCGAGGCCGTCGCACACGCCTTGCGCGACCACGAGAACCTGCTGGTGGTCACGAACAACCTCAACATCGCCAACATCCTTTCGGGCAATGTCGGCTGCGAGATCGTCGTCGCGGGCGGCATGCTCCGGCGGGCTGACGGCGGGCTGATCGGAGGCTTTGCCGCCGACACGGTGCGGCAGTTCAAGTTCGACTACGCCGTGATCGGCTGCTCCGCTCTGGACCGCGACGGGGATCTGCTCGACTTCGACGCGCAGGAGATCGTCGTGACCCAGGCGGCCCTGGCGCGGGCGCGCAGGGTCTTTGCGGTGGTCGACCACTCCAAGCTCGACCGCAAGGCGCCCATCGCGATCTGCGGTCTCGCGGACTTGGACGTGCTCTATACCGATGGGCCGCTGCCATCGGCCTTACAAGGGATCGCGAAAAACCGCGGGACGCGGGTCGTCGAGACCGGCCCGGCCTGAGGCCACCGCCTGCGGCGAGACGCGCAGACGGCGCGGATGCCTTAATTCAGCATCCCGATCTCCGCATAGAACCGGACCGCACCTGGATGCAGGTCGATGCCGACGCCGTCGAGCGCGGTCTCAAGGACGACCTGCGCCCCTTTTCGGTGGCCGCCATCCAGAAGGCGGCGCGTCGTATCGTTCCAAAGCGCCGCCGTGACCGCGTAGATCAGCGCCTCGGGCTGGTCACGCCGCGTGACCCATTGGGCGGTGACGCCCACGGTCACGACATCCTCCGATTGGCCCGCATAGATGCCGCCGGGAATCACGTCCGGGGCAAAGAATTCGTACTCCGTCAGGATCCGGTCGGCCACCGCCCCGGAGATCGGCACGATCCGGATAGGCACGGCGTCGGCCAGCTCCGAGATCACCCGCGCCGGGTAGCCGCCCGCGAAAAAGAACGCATCGAGTTCGCCCGCCCGCAAGGCCCGCGCGGCATCCTCGACGCGGAGATAGGCCGCGTCGATCATACTCTCGCGCAGACCGGCGGCGCGCAGCACGAAGCGGGCCTCGACCAGGGTGCCCGATCCCGGCTCGTCGAGAGAGACCCGCTTGCCCGCGAGGTCCGCGACGCCCTCGATCCCCGACCCGGCGGCGACGACCAGGTGGATCGACTCGGGGTAGAGATTTGCGATGGCGACGAGATCCTCGACCGGGTTCCGTCCCACCCAGATGCCGGTTCCGGTGGCGGCCCAGGTGGCAATGTCAGCCTGGACGAAGCCGCTGTCGAAGGTGCCGGCGGCGATGGCCTCGACATTCGCGACCGAGCCCCGCGTTGAGATCGCCGTCGCCGTCAGGCCGGGCACGCCGCAGGCCCCGCCCTCCGCGCAGGGCCGCGAGCCGGGCGGCGCCGAGATGGCCGACGCCACCAGTGAGCCGATGGGAAAATAGGTGCCCGCCGTGCCCCCCGTGGCGATGGTGAAGCCGCGCGGCGCCTGCGCGAGGGCGGGCCACGCGGATACCAGGAATAGAATGAAGAAAAAACGCATCCGGCCCGCCCCTTGATAAATCGAGGGGGAAGAGACCACGGCGCGGGGGTCCCGTCCAGCATCGACCGGGCAGGCGACGCGCGCCCCATCCGACCGACCGGCCGGGCGCCCTCAGATCATGCGAATGACCTTCGGGTCGAGCGCCAGGACATAGCCCTGCCGCGTGATGTTGCGGATCAGCAGATGGGTCACGATCTGGTTGCCCAGGCTGTCGCGCAGCCGCTTGATCCGCGTCGCCCCCGCCGCCTCGTCGCAATCCGCTTCGGGCTTGCCCGAGATCATGCTCTCGATCTGCGCGCCGGTCAGCATGTCGCCATCGAGCCGCGCCTCGGCCAGCACGGCCAAGGTCTCCATCGCTGCATCGGTCAGTTTCAGCTCGATATCGTTCAGCATCACCGCGTTCTCGGCCCGCGCCAGAACCAGCGACGTCACCTGAATGCCCGAGCGCTCGATCTCGCCCATGCGGCGGTTCAGCGTCACGATGGCGACCAGCAGGACGACACAGGCGATCAGAAGCGCCGAGGCGAAAACCAGCAGCACGAAGATCACCGTGCGGTAGCTGGCCAGCACTTCGCCGAACGCCGTCCCCGATTGGGCCAGCACCTCCAACAGACCGATCTCGGCCGGGCTGGTGAGGTCGGTCTCGATGAAGACCCGCTCGACCCGCGCGTTGAAGGCGTTGCCATCGGGCAGCGTCGCGAACAGGAACACCGCCGCCCCGGCCAGGATGACGACGATGGCGGCGATGCCGATCAGAAGGATGCGGGCCGAGGCCGCGCGCGTCTCAGTAACGGAGGAAGTAGGCGCCTGCACTGGCTCTCCTTTGGTCGAGGCCCTCGGGTCCGAAGACGGACACGACGTCGAGTAGCTGCCAGCCGTCGCGCAGTCGAGACGCGATCACGGAGGCGGCGGCTTCGCGCGAACAGGCGCCGTCGGGCACCTCCATCACGCCGTAATGCAGACGCAGGGGGTTGTCTTGCTTGGCCTTGTAATCGGCATAGCAGGCGGCCTGCGCCGCCCCGGCGGCGAGGCTGGCGAGAACCAAGAGGGGGATGAGGCGTGACATGGGGCCAGCCTGGGGGCTCGGCGCGGCGCAGGCAATATCCTCCGGGCCGTTATCGCATGACGGGGCGGCGTTATTGTCGTGCCGCCAGGGCGGCGCCCAGCCTGGACCCAGTCTGCCGGACCCGAAAGGAAAGCCCATGTTCCGCTCCGCCGCCGCCCTGCTCCTCTCCGCCGCGCTCGCCCTTCCTCCGGGCCCGGCCCAAGCCCAGCTCGATGGCTCCCAGGCCGCCCAGATCCTCGGCGGGCTGCTCGCGCTCTACGGCCTCAAGGAGGCGCTGGAAGATCGCGACGACAACCGCAAGGAGCGCGCCGCGCCAGCGCAGCGCCAGGAAGCTCACCGCCAGCACGGTCCTCGCCCCGACCGGCCCCGCCAGCTTCAACCCTATGCCGGGCATGGACGCTCTTGGGACCGGCATGCCGACCGCTGGCCCCATCGCGACGCCCGCGTGGCGCCCCGCCGCTGCGAACGTCCGTTCCAGGGCCGCCACGGCTGGCAGATCGGCTATGGCGCGCGCTGCATGTGGCGCAGCGTCGACCGGCCCCGCCTCCTGCCCGATGTCTGCCTGCGGGAGGTGCGGACCCCTCGCGGCTGGCGGCAGGTCTATCCCCGCGCCTGCCTGCGGCGCGCAGGCTGGACCGTCACGGCCGGGCGCTGACCCGCCCATGCCCTTCGGCGGCCGCTCCGGGTCTCGACGCCCGGCGCCCGCCGCGCCACACTCAGTCAGGAGATGCGCCCCATGAAGATCCTTCCGCTATTCGCCGCGCTGGCGCTCGCGCTCACGCCCCTCCCTGCCCGGGCCGACCTGGACCGCGACGACGCGGTCAAGATCCTGGGCGGGCTGGCGGCGCTCTATCTGCTCAACGAGGCGATGCGCCGCAATGAGCGCCGGAACGGACGCGAAGAGCAATCCGCGCGCCCCGCCCGCACGGCACAGCCCGGCCAACCGGGAGAGACCTATAGCCATGTCCATGCCGATGGCAGTGGCGGCGGCTGGCACGACCATGTCGTCGGCATCCCCCACAGCCAGCAGCGCCACGGCGTGCCGGAGGTCACGCGCGCGCCGCTGCCGCCCCCCGCACCCCTGCCCGAGGTCGCGCGCGGGCCGCTGCCCGAGGCCCCCCTGCCGGCCCCGCCGACCCGCCGCCCGGTCGAGGTGAAGCTGCTGCCCGAACAGTGCCGCGCCGACGTCTCCAACGCGGTCGAGATCATCGAGGGCTACGATGCGCAATGCCTGCAGAACGCCGTCGTCCTCCCTGGCTCGCTGCCGCCCGCCTGCCTCATCCGCCATCCCGACCGCACGCTCTACGAGGCGCGCTGCCTCAGGGCCGAGGGGTGGACGACCCGGCTCGCCCGCAATTGACGCGGGCGGCCCGGCGCGGGCAGAGGGGGGCGATGGCCGATCTCTTCGCCCTCCCCGACCTCGCCTATGAAGCGCGCGCCAAGGCGCGCGGGGCGCGCGCCGTCGCCGGGCTCGACGAAGTCGGGCGCGGGCCCTGGGCCGGCCCCGTCACCGCCTGCGCCTTCATCCTGACCGGGGACACGCCCGAAGGCCTGACCGACAGCAAGAAGCTGCCCCCCCGCCGCCGCGCCGCGATGCTGCCCGCTCTGCGCGATGCGGGCCTGATCGCCATCGGCGAGGCCAGCGTCGAGGAGATCGACCGCCTCAATATCCGCCAGGCGACCCATCTCGCCATGCGCCGCGCCGTCGAGGGGCTGGCCATCGAGCCGGACCACCTCCTGATCGACGGAACCGACCGCCCCGCCTGGGTCGACCGTCCCCACGATCTGATCAAACGCGGCGATGCACGCTCATTGTCGATCTCGGCTGCCTCGGTCATGGCGAAAACATGGCGAGATGAAGGCATGACGGCGCTGGCGCAACAGTTCCCGGGCTACGGCTGGGAGACCAATATGGGCTACGGCACCAGCGCCCATCTGGATGGGCTAAAATGTCACGGTGTGACACCACATCATCGGCGCTCCTTCGCACCCATACGCAAGATATTGTGTCCCTGACTGCTGCCTCAATTCCGCCACAAGCAGCCAGTGGCGGGCCCGCGCGCCACCCGCCATCCTGCCCTCACAACAACGACGCACCCGGCAAACCGGGGCGATGACGAGGCAGAGACATGGCGAAAGACCACTCGGGGGCGCACGCGCTTCCGCTCGATACGATATTGTCCGGAGACTGCGCTGCGGCGATGGACGCGCTCCCCGAAAACTCCGTCGACCTGATTTTCGCCGATCCCCCTTACAACCTGCAACTGAAAGGCGAGCTGCACCGTCCCAACAACTCCCTCGTGGATGCGGTCGACGACCATTGGGACCAGTTCGACAGCTTCGCCGCCTATGACACTTTCACCCGCGACTGGCTGCGCGCCGCGCGCCGGGTGCTCAAGCCCGATGGCGCGATCTGGGTGATCGGCAGCTATCACAACGTCTTCCGCGTGGGCGCCGCGATCCAGGACGCGGGCTTCTGGATGCTGGGCGACGTGATCTGGCGCAAGACCAACCCGATGCCGAACTTCCGGGGCAAGCGCTTCACCAACGCCCACGAGACCCTGATCTGGGCGTCGAAATCGGAGAAGTCGAAATACACCTTCAACTACGAGGCGATGAAGGCGCTGAACGAGGGGGTGCAGATGCGCTCCGACTGGACGCTGCCGATCTGCACCGGCCATGAGCGGCTCAAGAACGGGCGGGGCGAAAAGGCCCATCCGACACAGAAGCCCGAGAGCCTGCTGCATCGCGTCCTGCTGGCCGCGACCAATCCGGGCGACATCGTCCTGGACCCGTTCTTCGGCACCGGCACGACCGGCGCCGTGGCCAAGATGCTGGGCCGCCGCTGGATCGGGATCGAGCGCGAGGCCGAGTATCGCGACCTCGCCGCCGCCCGCATCGCCGACGTGCGACCCTATGAGAAAACGGCGCTCGAGGTCACGGCCTCCAAGCGCGCCGAGCCCCGCGTTCCGTTCGGCCAACTGGTGGAACGCGGGATGATTCGCCCGGGCGAGGAGCTCCTCTCCGGCAACGGACGTCACCGGGCGAAGGTGCGCGCCGATGGCACACTGTCCGGCGACGGGGTGAAGGGCTCGATCCACCAGGTCGGCGCGGCCTATGAGGGCGCGCCCTCCTGCAACGGCTGGACCTACTGGCACTTCAAGCGCGAGGGGCGCCGCGTCCCGATCGACGCGCTGCGCCAGCAGATCCGCGACGAGATGGCGGGAAAGCGCCTGAGCTAGACCCACCCCACAGGTACCGCCTGCGCCCGCTGTCCAATGTCCGGCGGGTGCACCTTGACCCCCGTGGCCGCGCGCCATGGGGGTTCTTTTTTGCGCTCATGACCACTGGGCCGGACAGGAGGCATTCCAGGTCGGAGCGGCCCTGACCAACCGGAACGGGCGCGGAGCGGAGGATCGTGCTAGGGAGGCGCACGACCGCACCGAGAGGGGGCCAAGCGATGGGTGGAGAGCCATTCTACAAGGCGCACTGGATCGATATCGGACCGGACAGGATGGCCGCGTATCGGGACGGGTTCGCATGGGACGACGCCGCCGCGCACCTCTATGATCCCGCGGGGATCGCAGCCGGTCATAGAGTGGTCGATTTCGGGTGCGGTCCGGGGAAGGTCGCCGCGGTGCTGGCACAGCTTGTCGGTCCTGACGGCCACGTCGAGGCAATCGACATAAATGCCGCGTTCCTCGACCTCACCCGCGAGACTGCCATGGCACATGGGGTCGCGGATCGCGTAACGACCCATCTCAACGATGGCTCCAGGCTGCCGCTCGCGGACAGGTCCGTGGACCGGGTCACCGCGCGCAACGCCATCATGTATGTCGATGATCCCGTAGCGACGCTGAGCGAGGCGCACCGGGTTCTAAAGCCCGGCGGCCTGGCCCACGCCATCGACGGAGACTGGTACATGATGGTGGCCGAGCCGCTCGACCACGACGACTGGCGCGCAGTCGTCAAAGCGGCGTCACATGCCTGCCGGCACGCGGACATGGGGCGCAAACTTCACCAGGCCTTTGCCATGGCGGGCTTTCAGGACATCAAAGTGAAGATCTCGGCGACGGCGGACCTGACCGGACGGCTCATGGGAATGATCCGCAACATGGCCAGCTATGCTCAGCAGAGCGATCGGATCGATCGGGAGCGGGCGGACGAGGTCGTGAGCCAAATGGACCGCGCCCTATCCGAGGGAACCTATCTGGTCGTCTCGCCGCAATTTGTCGTCACGGGGCGCGCGACCGGTTGAATCGGCGAAAGGAAGAGGCCCGAGCGGCCGATTGAGCATGCCCCGTCCTTGGATCGGCGGCACGAAGACCCGAGCCCGCGAGGCTGGGACCCAGGTTCATAGCCCCCAAAACGCAAAAAAAGGGCGCCCCCGATCCGGAGGCGCCCCTTTCTTGCGCGGCGGAACCGCGTCGTTCGATCAGTCGTTCGCGGCGACGGCGGCGGCGATCAGCACCAGCGCGAGCAGCGGAACGATGATGCCACCGGCCGAGGACGAGGTGTCCTCGACGATCACGACGGGCTCAACCGGGGCCGGCTCGACATTGCCCGCGAAGGCAGAGGTGGCGGCCAGCGAAAGCGCGGCGGCGAGAGCGATTTTCTTCATAGTCGATTTATCCTTCAAGATACGCCATCGGTGAGGCGACAGCTGCCACACCATATGGCACCCAAGACTGTACCTCGTGCGACCCGTTAAACAGCGTTGGAAGCGCATTGCAACGGGCCACCGTGGGCCTGCCCCGGCACTCTGCCATGGCTCGTCAAATTAGCAACACCTGTGTGCCGATTGTCGCCATAGAAAAGACCTCTGCGATATCCTCGTTGTAAAGTCCGATACAACCCGAAGAGGAGCGCCGCCCGATTTTGCGCGGATCATGGGTGCCGTGGATGCGGTAATGCGCCCAGCTGAGATAGAGAGCATGCGTTCCCAAGGGGTTCCCGGGCCCCGGCGGCACCACGCGGGGCCAGTCCGGATTGCGGCGCAGCATGTTGGCGGTCGGCCGCCAAGTGGGCCCCACGACCTTGCGGACCACGCGCGTGCGACCCCTCCGGGTCAACTCCTCCGAGACCGGGATCGAGGACGGGTAGAGGTAATGGGTCCCGTCTTGCTGCCACATATGGAGCGTGCGGCTTTCGATATCGACGAGGATCGCACCCTTATCCAGCGACCTGAAATGATCGCGCCAGCGGCGGCCGCGGAAACTGGCTATGTTCCGCAAGACTTTATGGCTCAGCGGGTCACGCTCGATGACGGTGTCGGGCAGGCTCTGGGCCAGGGCGGGCGTCGTCAGGGCGGTTGCACCGAGGCCGATCAGGAATGCGCGGCGGCCATTGGACGGCGAATGGAGCATGGGGATTCCTCCGAAAAGCGCATCCCGATCCTAAGACGTCAATCTAGCTGAGCCAACGGGGATGGGCCGATATGTGACTCCCGGTTGCGGTGCTCCGCCGGGCGGAGCCCCGCGGTTTGCACCGCCCCCCGCTCCGCGCTAACCCAATGAGGACACCCAGATCGTATGGACACGATGCCATGACTCGCCGCCTCGCCCTGATATTGCTTGCCGGAACCGCCCTGGCGGCCTGCGCGCCGCCACCGCCGACACTGGGGCCCGACGGTCGACCGCTGCCCAAGCTCTATCGTATCTCCGGCGCCGATGCCCGCCGCATCCCGTTCCGCGCGCTCGACGCGGTGAACGCGCTGCGCCAGGGGGCCGGTGTGCCTCCGTTGACCTTGGACGACAGGCTGACGGCGGCGGCCGAGACCCATTCGCGGGATATGTCGCTTCAGAACCGGCCCTGGCATTTCGGCTCCGACGGATCCTCGCCGATCGATCGGGTGCGCGCGGTCGGATTCGATGGTGTGTTTCTGGGCGAGGCGATCTCCGAGACCTTCGAGTCCGAACTCGAAACCATCGCCGCCTGGATGCAGGAGCCCGGCCCCCGCGCCGTGATCCTCGACCCCCAGGCACGTCGCATGGGCTTCGCCTTCTTCCAGGAGGAGAACGGCAAGATCTGGTGGACGCTCACTGTCGGGACCTGAGCGCCCCTGCCCTAGAGCTTTAGCTTGTAGCCGACATGGCTCGGCTCGAAACCGAGGCGGTCGTAGAAGCGATGGGCGTCGGGCCGGGACTTGTCGGTGGTAAGTTGGATCAGCGCGCAGCCGCGCGCCCGGCACTCATCGATTACCCAGGCGAACATCGCCTCGCCGAGCTTCTCGCCGCGACGGTCGCGCGCGATCCGGACCGCCTCGATCTGACCCCGCTTCGCCCCGTTGCGGGACAGGCCCGGGATGAAGGTGAGTTGCAGGGTGCCGACGATCTCCCCCCCGTCCTCGACCACGCAGAGGAACTGGTTCGGGTCGGCATCGATCTCGGCGAAAGCGGTCCGATAGGGCGCGTCCACGCCCGATGAGGCGCTTTCCCGCGACGCCCCGAGCACGTCATCGGCCAATAACGCGACGATCGCGCTCAGGTCGGCTTCGGTGGCGCGGCGGTAGCGCAACTCAGCCATGGGATTCCCCCTTCCTAGGCTTCGGGGCCAGCCGCCGGACATGGCGGCCCCGCCACGAAACCGATCACGTGGGCCTATGCGATGACGGCCGAGTCGGCCCTCAGGCGAAGATGTCCACCGGCGTCCCGTTGCGCACCATCGCATAGACCAGCCGCATTTCCTCATTGGTCACGGCGACACAGCCCGCGGTCCAATCCTTGGACCGGCCCCGCGGCCGGTCTCCCCAGCCATGGATGAAGATGTCGCCGCCCGGCTTCTTGCCCAAAGTAGCCGCGAAGGCGCGATCCTCGGCGTTCGGGTAGTCGATGCCGACGGACAGGAAATAGGCCGAGTTCGGGTTCCGCCGGTCGATATGATAGCGACCCTCGGGCGTCTTGCCGTCGCCCTCGAATTGCTTGGGGCCTTCGGCGGTAAAGCCCAGTTGGACGCGATAGCGCTGCACGATCTTGTCGTGGTGCAGCAGATACATCCGGCGGTTGGCCTTCTGCACCTCGACCCGGGTCACCTCCGGGCCGTGATATTCGATGAACTTCCCACCGCAACCGGCGAGGGAAAAGAGCCCGCCCGCCAGGACGGTGCGCCGTGAAATCGAGACCATTGAACCTGTATGCCCGTTTTTTATTGTTGGCTGTCCTAGCGTCAATCTAACCCGAATCAGGTCCCCGCCAAAGTCCCCGGAGTCATCTCGCCCCGCTCCTGTCGCAGAAGCGCCGCAAGGCCGCTGCGGTAGTCCGGATGGATCAGGCGCACGCCCAGCTCTTCCTTGATGCGATCGTTCCGGACCTTCTTCGATTCCGCATAGAAGCTGCGCGCCATGGGCGTCATCTCCGCGGTCTCGAAATCCTCCGCTTCGGGGACCGGCACGCCCAGCAGGCGCGCGGCCTCTTCGATCACGTCCTCGGGGGGTGCCGGGTCGTCGTCGCACAGGTTGTAGATCGCGCCCGCCCGAGGCCGGTCGATCGAAGCCAGCAGCGCCTGGGCGATGTCGTCGACATGGATCCGGCTGAAGACCTGCCCCGGCTTCACGATCCGCCGGGCCGTGCCCGCGCGCACCTTGGAGAACGGCCCCCGCCCGGGTCCGTAGATCCCCGCGAGGCGGAAGATATGCAGCGCCGCGCCGGTCTCCGCGGCCAGGGCCTGCCAGGCCGCCTCGGCCTCGACCCGCGCCTTGCCGCGCGCGGTGGAGGGCGTCAGCGGCGTCTCCTCGTCCACCCAGTCGCCGCCGTGATCGCCATAGACGCCGGTGGTCGACAGGTAGCCGACCCATTCGCCCCGCCGCAGCATCTCGCGCAGGCGCGGGCCGTAGCGGCGCAGCACCGGGTCGCCTTCCGCATCCGGCGCGGCCGAGACCAGCACATGGGTCGCGCGGCCCAACGCCGCCTCCATCGGCGCGCCGAACAGCATCGGCTCCACCCCTTGCGCGCGCAGAGCCTCGGCCTTCTCCTCCGAGCGCGTCGTGCCGATCACCTCCCAGCCGCGGTCGATCAGTACCGGCGCCAGCGCCCGCGCCGAAAAGCCGTGTCCGAAACTCAGGAGGACCGCCATAGCCGCTCCACCGCCCAGCGCGCCGCGTCCGCGACCGCTGCGTCCTCGTCCTCACAAAGTGCCTGCACCACCGGTTTCAGCTCCTCCCGCCCGGAATTGCCGATAGCGTAACACACGTTCCGGACCATCCGATCCCGTCCGATCCGCTTGATCGGAGAGCCCGCGAAACGTGACCGAAACGCCGCATCGTCCAGCCCGGCCAGTTCCGCCAGGTCCGGCGCCCGATGCGGCCCGTGATAGCGCAAATCGCTGGCGGCGACGGCGAACTTGTTCCACGGGCAGACGGCCAGGCAGTCGTCGCAGCCATAGATGCGATTGCCGAGCCCCACACGCAGGTCCGGGTCCACTGGCCCGCGATGCTCGATCGTCAGATACGAGATGCAACGCCGCGCATCGAGCTGGAACGGCGCCGGAAAGGCGTCGGTCGGACAGACATCGAGACAACGGGTGCAGGAGCCGCAATGCTCCCCTTCCGGCGCGTCGGGCTCCAATTCGAGCGTGGTGAAGATCGCCCCAAGGAACACCCAGTTGCCGAAGTCGCGCGACAGCAGATTGGTGTGCTTCCCCTGCCAGCCCAGTCCCGCCGCCTGGGCGAGCGGCTTTTCCATCACCGGGGCGGTGTCGACGAAGACCTTGATCTCCGGATCCTCCGCTGCGGCCTCCGCCATCAGCCACCGTCCGACCCGCTTCAGCGCTTTCTTGACCACGTCGTGGTAGTCCCGCCCCTGGGCATAGACGCTCACGGCGCCCCGCCCCGGATCTCGCAGATCGTCCAGCGGATCGTGCTCCGGCGCATAGCTATGGGCCAGCATCACCACCGAGCGCGCCTCGGGCCAGAGTGCCGCCGCGCTCCCGCGCCACGCGACCCGCTCGCCCATCCAGGTCATCTGTCCGTGCCGCCCCGCGGCGAGAAACCTGTCCAGCCGCCCCGCCGCCTCGGGCACCGCATCCGGCCGGCAGACCCCCATCGCGACAAAGCCCGCCGCCCTCGCCTCGGCCTGCAGCCGCGCCTTCACTCCGCTCAAGGTAAATGCCGCATTAAGGTTAACGCGCCTCCCCCTCCATCACGGGTTCAGAAATACTCAAATACCGCCGCAAGCCGCGGGCGCCCCGGTCAGAAGTCGAGATCCGCGTAATGCGCCGTCGGCCGGAACCCCGGCACCACATCCGCCAGGATCGATCGGAAGGCGGGGCGCGACTTGATCTTAGCATACCAGTCCCGAACGCCCTCGTTCCGCGACCAGTCCACATCGCCCGAATAATCCAGGCAGGACAGATGCGCGGCAGCCGCGAAATCCGCCAGCGTCAGGTCCGGTCCGGCCAGCCAGCGTCGCTGGTCCAGCAGCCACCCCATGTAGTCGAGGTGGAACTTGATCGCCTTCACTCCGGCCTTGATCGCGGCCCCGTCCGGATAGCCCTGGCGAGAAACCTTCTTGTGAATGCGCTCATAGACCAGGTTCCGCGTCACCTCCTGGTGGAACTTGTCGTCGAACCAGCCCACGAGGCGCCGCATCTCTGCCCGGGCCGCCGGGTCCGAGGGGATCAGCGGCGGCGTCGGCACCGTGTCCTCCAGATAGCCGCAGATCGCGTCGCTTTCGGCCAGGGTCAGCCCGTCGATGCGCAGGATCGGAACCTTCCCGGCGGCGTTGCGGCGCAGGAATTCCGAAGACCGCTCCCAATAGGGGACCTCGATCAGCTCGACCTCCAGCTTCTTCTCGGCCAGCGCAAGCCGGACCTTCCGGCAGAAGGGAGACAGGGGAAAGTGCCACAACTGGATCATGTGTCGGGGATGCCCCGACGGCGCGGGCAGATCAACTCTCGAAACAAGCGGCCCGGCCATCGGCGGCGATGGTGGCCGCGCCGTCGCGCACAAGCGCGGCCTTGCGTTGCAGCGCGGGGGTGAGCGCGGTCGGGTCGCGGCGCTTCGGGTTGGGCAGAACCGAGGCCAGCGCGGCGGCCTGCGCAGGCGTCAGAGCATCAGCCGAGACGCCGAAATAATGTCGGGCCGCCGCCTCCACGCCGAACACGCCCTCCCCGAACTCGGCCACGTTGAGATAAACCTCGATGATCCGCCGCTTGGGCCAGAACGCCTCCATCACCGGGGTGAGCATCGCCTCCAGCGCCTTGCGCGGCCAGCTGCGCCCCTGCCAGAGGAAGGCGTTCTTGACGACCTGCTGGCTGATCGTCGAGGCGCCACGGCCCGCCCCTTCTTCGATGGCGTCCTTGATGGCGTCGACGTCGAAGCCCCAATGCAGGCAGAAATTGGCATCCTCCGCCGCCACCGCAGCGCGCGCCATGACCGGCGCGATCTGGTCCAGGTCACGCCATTCCCGCGCGACCCCGCCCAAACGATCCGCCTCGGACCAGATATAAGGTGTGCCTGGCGGATCGATCACGCGATAGGCGGCGACCCAGAGCAGGATCAGCGCGACAGCGGCCAGCAGCACGCGCACCGCCAGACGCCGCAGCGCCCGGATCCCGTCCGCCAAACGGTCGAACAAGCTGCGCCGTGGCTCCTTGGCCTTGGCTTTCGCCTTTTTCTTCGTCTTCGCCATCACCTCGCGACGGACCAGCGAAGCCCCGTCAGGTCAACCCTTCTTCTGGTCCGAAATACTCCGGGGGGCCCGCAGGGCGGGGGCAGAGCCCCCTCCGACCAGAGACCCAAACACCCCGGCCGCCCCGAGGCGCGGGGCGCGACGGCGCGCGCCGGACCGGGGCTCGATGCCCCGGTCCGGCGCTTCCCCTCATTCCGCAGGCACTGCGCCGCGCTCTTCGGACAGCGGCGCGGGCAGATGCACCAGCATCTCGGTCGGACAGACCTGGAGGAAGTTCGCCAGTTCCGACTCCCAGTCGGCCAGGATCGCGGCCGCCTTCTTGGAGCCGGTCTCTTCCGCATGCCGCTCGATCAGGCCGCGCAGCTGCATCTCCCAATGGGCCACGGTGACAGGACAGACTTCCAGCGTCTCCATGTTCATGAGCGCGGGCGCCCGGCCCTCCGGGTCGTAGAGATAGGCCATCCCTCCGGTCATGCCGGCGCCGAAATTGGCCCCGATGGCCCCGAGGATCACCGCCACGCCGCCGGTCATATACTCGCAGCCATTGGAGCCGCAGCCCTCGACCACCACCTTCGCGCCCGAATTGCGGACGGCGAAGCGCTCCCCGGCCCGTCCGGCGGCGAAGAGATGCCCGTCGGTCGCGCCATAGAGCACGGTATTGCCGATGATGACGTTCTCATCGGCGGCCAGCGGCGAGGCCATGGGCGGGCGCACCACGATCGTGCCGCCCGAGAGGCCCTTGCCGACATAGTCGTTCGCGTCCCCCGAAACCTCGAGCTTGAGCCCCGGAGCAGCGAAGGCCCCCAGGCTCTGCCCGGCCGAGCCCTGCAATTTCACGTGCAGGTGGTCGGGCTGGAGCCCGTTCCGCATCCCGAACTTGGACACGATATGCGACGACACCCGCGTGCC
The DNA here is from genome assembly GCF_900116765.1 of Jannaschia seohaensis. Taxonomy (GTDB): domain Bacteria; phylum Pseudomonadota; class Alphaproteobacteria; order Rhodobacterales; family Rhodobacteraceae; genus Jannaschia; species Jannaschia seohaensis. The sequence goes on from NZ_UETC01000006.1 coordinate 103,361, forward strand.
CACGGTGCGCTGGGTGTTCTGCACCGCGTAGCTGAGCTGCATCTTCTCGCCATCGTCGAGGAAGCGCGCGGCGTCCTTGACGATCTGCGCATCCAGCGTGTCGGGCACCGGGTTGCGCGGCTTGTCGCGGTCGAAGACGATCTTGTCGGCCCCGTCCACCGTGATCAGCAGCGGGTTCAGGTCCAGGTCGTCCAGATGCGCCGAGCCGCGCGAGACCTGCGTCAGCAGGTCGGCGCGCCCGATCACCTCGTCCAGCGACCGCGCCCCGATCTCCGCCAGGATCTCCCGCACCTCGGAGGCGTAGAAGGTGATGAGATTCACCACCTTGTCCGCCGTCCCGGTGAACTTGGCGCGCAACTCCGGGTTCTGGGTGCAGACGCCCACCGGGCAGGTGTTCGACTGGCACTGACGCACCATGATGCAGCCCATGGCGATCAGCGCGGCGGTGCCGATCCCGTATTCCTCGGCGCCCATCATCGCGGCCATGACGATGTCGCGCCCGGTCCGCAGCCCGCCATCGGTGCGCAGCGTGACTCGGTCGCGCAGCTTGTTCATGGCCAAAACCTGATGCGCCTCGGTCAGGCCCATCTCCCAGGGCAGCCCCGCATATTTGATCGAGGTGGCCGGCGAGGCCCCGGTGCCGCCATTATGGCCCGAGATAAGGATCACGTCGGCCTTGGCCTTGGCCACACCGGCAGCGATGGTGCCGACGCCCGAAGACGCCACCAGCTTCACCGTCACCTTGCAGCGCGGGTTGATCTGCTTGAGGTCGTAGATCAGCTGCGCCAGGTCCTCGATCGAGTAGATGTCGTGATGCGGCGGCGGCGAGATCAGCGTCACGCCCTTGGTCGAATGCCGCAGCCGCGCGATCAGGTCGGTGACCTTCATCCCGGGCAGCTGGCCGCCCTCGCCCGGCTTTGCGCCTTGGGCGACCTTGATCTCCAACTCCTCGCAGTGGTTCAGGTATTCGGCGGTCACGCCGAACCGGCCCGACGCCACCTGCTTGATCTTGGCCGAGGGGTTATCGCCATTGGGCTCCGGCACGAAATGCGCCGGATCCTCGCCGCCCTCGCCCGAGTCGGACTTCGCGCCGATCCGGTTCATCGCCACGTTCAGCAGTTTGTGCGCCTCGGGGCTGAGCGCCCCCAGCGACATGCCCGGCGTCACGAAGCGCTTGCGGATCGCGGTGATCGACTCGACCTCCTCGATCGGGATCGGCTTGCCCAGGGGCTTGATCGCCAGCAGATCGCGCAGATGGATCGGGGGGTTGGCCTGCATCGCCTTGGAGAACTGCTTCCAGATCTCGTAGGATCCCCGGTCGCAGGCCGCCTGCAGCATATGCATCGTCTGCGCTTCCCAGGCGTGCTTCTCGCCCGAGCGCCGCGCCTTGTAGAAGCCGCCGATGGGCAGGACGTTCGTCGCCTGAGACCGCCAGCCGGTCGCGTGGACCTGCTCGACCTTCTTTTGCAGGCCGTTCACGCCGATGCCCGAGATGCGGCTCAGCATGCCGGGGAAATATTCCGCGACCATGGCGCGGCTCAGCCCCACGGCCTCGAAGTTCAGACCGCCCCGATAGGAGGAGATGACCGAGATGCCCATCTTGGCCATGATCTTGAGCAGCCCGGCGTCGATAGCCGCGCGGTAGCGCGCCACCGCTTCGGTCAGGGTGCAGTCCAGCAGGCCCTTCTCGATCCGGTCGGCCAGGCTGTCCTGTGCCAGATAGGGGTTCACCGTCGTCGCGCCGCAGCCCACCAGCACGGCGAAGTAATGCGGGTCGATGCACTCGGCCGAGCGGACATTGAGCGAGCAGAAGGTCCGCAGCCCCTTGCGCGTCAGCCAGGAATGAACCGCCGACGTGGCCAGGATCATCGGCATCGGCACCCGGTCCTCACTCTGGAGCCGGTCGGTCAGCACCAGATGGCCCGCGCCCGAGCGCACCGCGTCCTCCGCCTCGGCGCGGATGCGCTCCAGGTTCTCGCGCAGCGTGCCCAGCTTGCCGCCCGTCGGGAAGGTGCAGTCGATGGTCGTGACCGAATCCTCGAAATGCTCGAACATCGCCTGGAACTGCGCGTTGCCCACGAAGGGGCTGTCGAGCACCAGGATCTCGGTCTGGGAGCCGTCCTCGTCGAGCACGTTCTTGAGATTGCCGAACCGGGTCTTGAGGCTCATCACCCGGAATTCGCGCAGAGAGTCGATCGGCGGGTTCGTGACCTGGCTGAAGGCTTGGCGGAAGAAGTGGCTCAGCGGGCGATACTTCTCCGACAGCACCGCGCTGGGCGTGTCGTCGCCCATCGAGGCCAGGGTCTCTTTCCCGTCCTCGGCCATAGGCGCCAGGATCTGCTCCAGTTCCTCGACGGAATAGCCCGCCGCGATCTGCCGCTTGCGCAGCTCCGGGCCGGAATGGATCGCGGTCTCGGCGACGCCGCCGGTCACCTGCTCCAGGTCGGTGATCCGCTCGACCCATTCGCCGAAGGGCCGCTCCCCGGCGAGCCGGTCCTTGAGCTCGGAATCGTGGAAGAGACGGCCCTCCTCCATGTCGACGGCGATCATCTGGCCGGGGCCCAGCGCGCCCTTCTCGACCACGCTCGACTCGTCGATGGTCACCATGCCCGCCTCGGAGCCCGCGATCAGCAGCCCGTCGCCCGTCACGGTGTAGCGCATCGGGCGCAGCCCGTTGCGGTCGAGCCCGGCGCAGACCCAGCGCCCATCGGTCATGGCCAGCGCGGCCGGCCCGTCCCAGGGCTCCATCACGGCGTTGCAATAGGCATACATGTCGCGCCAGGCATCCGGCAGCTCGACCGCCTGCTGCGACCAGCTTTCGGGCACGAGCATGGTCTTGGCCATCGGCGCGGAACGGCCGGCGCGCACCAGCACCTCGAAAACCGAATCGAGCGCCGCCGAGTCCGATGCGCCTTGCGGCACGATCGGCTTGATGTCCGACGCCTGGTCTCCGAACGCCGCCGAGGCCATCCGGATCTCGTGCGACTTCATCCAGTTGACGTTGCCCTTGAGCGTGTTGATCTCGCCGTTATGCGCCAGCATCCGGAACGGCTGCGCCAGCCACCATTGCGGGAAGGTGTTGGTCGAATAGCGCTGGTGGTAGATCGCGAAGGCGCTCTCGAACCGCTCGTCCTTCAGATCCGGGTAGAACTCGGCCACTTGCTCGGCCAGCATCATCCCCTTGTAGATGATACTGCGGCAGCTCAGCGACGCGATATAGAGCCCCGCGACCTGCGCGGCGATGGCGGCCTTCTCGATCCGGCGGCGGATGACGTAGAGGTCGCGCTCGAACGCCTCCTCGCCCTTGCCCTGGGTGTCCGAGATCAGGATCTGCTCGATCTCGGGCCGCGTCGCGTTGGCCTTTTCGCCCAGCACGTCGATATTCACCGGCACGTGGCGCCAGCCATAGATGTAGTAGCCCATCCGCAGGACTTCGGTCTCCACGATGGTACGGCAGACCTCCTGACCGGCGAAGTCGTTGCGCGGCAAGAACACCTGCCCCACGGCCATAAGCTGATCGCGACGGGGCTCGTGCCCGGTGCGGCGCACCTGGTCGTAGAAGAAGCTGGCGGGGATCTGCACATGGATGCCCGCGCCGTCTCCGGTCATGCCGTCGGCATCCACCGCGCCGCGGTGCCAGATCGCCTTGAGCGCCTCGATCCCGGCCTCGACCACCCGGCGGGAGCGTTCGCCGTTCAGCGACACCACGAGGCCCACCCCGCAGGAAGAATGCTCGGACTCCTCGTGGTAGAGGGTCGTCGCCGCCGTCTTGGCCCGCAACTCGACCTGCTCGCGTTCCCAGTCCGTGAAGTAGTGGGTCATCCGAAATCCTCCGGTTCAGGCCGCCACTTGGGCGAACGTCTCATACAACCGCTCCAGCCGGGTCTTTCGGCCCCGGATGATCGCGGAGATCACTTGGCCGAGCAGCCCGGCCTCCTTGAGTGCACCCGCCACGTTGTGCCGCCCCGTGGGCAGCACGTAGCGATGGACACGCTTGTGCTCCGGCAAAAGGTCCAGATGCGCGACATCCGCCGCGCAGCCGGCACCTGCCGTCAGGTAGTAATGCGCGCCCGTGTCCGGCAGCGTCGCGGCCAGATCGCGCAGCACCGGCCGCGCGATGCGCGGCCAGCGGTCGTCGTCCAGCACCGCGCGGTCCAGTGTGACCTGCGGCGCGAAGGCGATGGCCCGCTTCACGCGGACATGCCGCGGCAGCAGCATCGCGCCATAGCCCCCCATCGAGGTACCCAGGCTGATCGTCTCCTGGACGCGCCGCTCCCGCACCAAATGGCGGACGGCGCCGAGAATGCGTGCCCAGAGCCCCGTCGCCGAATACCACGTCGCGCGCCGGTCGGTGACGAACAGCACGTTGTTCTCGCCGCCCTGCCCCGCGCTGCCCGCGAACTCGTCGAGTGGGGTCCCGCCGAAGCCCGCGCGCATGCCGGTGAACGCCACCACCAGCCGCGGCGCCCGGCCGGGCAGCCAGCGCAGCGTCAACTCCTCGTCACGGAGCAAGGTCTCGACACGCGACCCCATGATGGCTCAGCCCAGGATCCACGCGGGGCCGCGCATCGCGCGCCGACCGACCGTAGGGTGGGCATCACCATGCCCACCGCTCGGCTTGTAACGATAGTGGAACATCGGGCCTATTCCGCCGCGACCGAGGCGGAGGCCGCCGCGAAGCGGTCCAGGATCGCCTCCGCCGCCTCGCGGCCGTCGCGGATGGCCCAGACCACCAGGGAGGCGCCGCGGACGATGTCGCCCACCGCATAGACCCCGTCGAGCGGCGTCTCATGGGTGCGGAAATCGGCCTTGATCGTGCCCCAGCGCGTCACCTCCAGCTCGGGCTTCTCCCACAGCGTCGGCAGCTCCTCGGGCTCGAAACCCAGGGCCTTCACCACGAGGTCCGCGGGCTCGATGTAATCCGCGCCCTCGATCAGCTCGGGCTTCTGGCGCCCGGTCGCGTCGGGCGCGCCCAGCTTCATGCGCTGCACCTTCACGCCGGACACCGACAGCTGCACCAGCGGCGAGCCCGCATCATGCACGGCCGCCCCCGCCTCGAACCCGGCGGGCGCGGTGAGCCAGACGAACTCAACGCCTTCTTCCTCGGCGTTCTGCACCTCCCGCTGGGAGCCGGGCATGTTGGCCCGGTCGCGGCGGTAGAGGCACTTCACGCTGGTCGCGCCCTGGCGAATCGCCGTGCGCACGCAATCCATGGCCGTGTCGCCGCCGCCGATGACGACGACGCGCTTGCCCTCGGCCGAGAGCGCCCCGCTGTCGAATTCTGGCACAGCATCGCCGAAGGATTTCCGGTTGGACGCGGTCAGATAGTCGATCGCGCGGACGATCCCGTCGGCGTCGTGGTTCTCGCCTGCCAGCTCCCGGGACTTGTAGACCCCGGTTGCGACGATCACCGCGTCATGCTTGGCGCGGATCTCGTCGAAGGTGATGTCGCGCCCGACCTCGCAGTTGAGGACGAACGTCACGCCACCCTCCTCCAGCTGCGCGTTGCGGCGCATGACCACGTCCTTCTCCAGCTTGAAGCCGGGGATGCCGTATGTGAGCAGCCCGCCCGCGCGGTCGTAGCGGTCATAGACCGTCACTTGCACGCCGGCCCGGCGCAGCATGTCGGCCGCGGCCAGCCCGCCGGGGCCCGCGCCGATGATGCCGACGCTTTCCTCGCGCTCCGCATAGGGCCTGATCGGCTCGACCCAGCCCTCCTCGAAGGCGGTGTCGACGATATACTTTTCGACCGCGCCGATGGTGACGGTGCCGTGCCCCGATTGCTCGATGACGCAATTGCCTTCGCACAGGCGGTCCTGCGGGCAGATCCGTCCGCAGATCTCGGGGAAAGTGTTGGTCGCCTGGCTGATCTCATAAGCCTCGCGCAGGCGGCCCTCTGCGGTCAGGCGCAGCCAGTCGGGGATGTTGTTATGCAGCGGGCAATGGGTCTGGCAGTAGGGAACGCCGCATTGCGAACAGCGGCTTGCTTGCTCCGCGGCGCGGTCGGCGGCAAACTCGCGATAGATCTCTTCGAAATCGTCGGTCCGGTCGGCTGCGGTCCGCTTCTCGGGCGTCTGACGCTCGAGCGAGACGAAACGAAGCATCTTGTTCGTGGCCATTGCGGGACTCCTCCTGAGCGAGCGGACCTCCCCGTTATACAAGGTCCGAAGGGAATGAAAGTCAGTAATGCTGACCTACTTGAGGATTTTTTGTCACGGCGCGCGGGGCAGGCGTCGATTTTCCGTCAATATAGGTCCGGTTCGGACCAAGTCCGCCTCTTCCCCTCCCGACCGCACATTCGCACTATGCCTTCAAAAGGCGAATCGAGCAATTCATGGCCCTCTGGCATCTCCTACTTCTTGCCGCCCTCCAGGGCGTGACCGAGTTCCTGCCCATCTCCTCCTCAGGCCACCTGATCCTGCTGCCCGCCCTGACCGGGCTGGAGGATCAAGGCACCTTCCTCGACGTCGCCGTCCATGTCGGCACGCTGGGCGCCGTCGTGCTCTACTTCCGGTCGGACGTGGCCGCCGCCCTGCGCGGCACGGTTGGCCTGCTGCGCCAGCGGCGCGGTGCGGAGGAAAAGCTGGCCCTTGGCCTCATGATCGCGACCGCCCCGGTGGTCGTCGCGGGCCTCCTCATCAGCCTGACCATCGGCACGGATGCGCTGCGCTCGGTCACAGTGATCGGCTGGACGACGCTGCTCTTCGGACTGTTTTTGTGGTGGTGCGACCAGACGGGCGGGCAGGAAAAGACCGTCGCCGACTGGGGCCCCGGCCAGGCGCTGAAGCTCGGCCTCTGGCAGGCGGTGGCGCTGATCCCGGGCACGTCGCGCTCGGGCATCGTCATCACCGGCGCCCGGGCGATGGGATACGAGCGGCACGAGGCTGCGCGCATCGCGATGCTGATGTCGATCCCGACGATCCTCGCCTCGGGCGCGCTGCTGTCGCTCGACGCAGTGGGCGATGCCACGGGGGCGCTGGCACGGGACGGGGCGATCGCGGCGCTCTTTGCCTTCGGCGCGGCGCTGGCGGCACTGCACCTGATGATGCGCCTGCTGCACTCGGTCGATTTCACACCCTACGTGATCTACCGCATCCTGCTGGGCACGGGTCTGCTGATCTACGCTTACGCCGGCTAGGTCACGCGGGGCTCCGCCGGGCGATCCCCTTGACCGGCAACAGCTTCGGGCCCAGAAGGCCGGTCGCTCACGCAGCGACCAGCACCGCACAGGCGCCGAAGACATTGGCCGCCACGGCCGCCGCCAGCACGCCGCCATAGCCCAACAGCGTCACGCCCAGCCAGGCAAGCGGCACATAGACCGCAAGCACCCGCAGAAGCGACAGCGCCATCGCGTGCCCGGCTTTCGACCGCGCATTCACCGTCGCCGCCCCCCAGCGCAGCGAAAAGCGGCGCGTTGGCGCACCGGAAGATCAGAGACGCAAGCGCAGCCAGCCCCAAGCCCAGGCCCAGCGCATGCAGCCCCTGGCGGGTCACGTCCTGCGCATCTTCCTTACGGCCCAGCGCCTGCGCGATGATCGCCCCGCCCCCGCCGACAAACCGATGGAGAGCGACGAGACCGCCGTCGTCACCGGATAGACGAAGCCCACAGCCGTCAGCGCCTCGGGCGAGACCTTGGACAGGAAGTAGGCATCCACCAACCCGAGTGAGATTACCGCCGCGATGCCCAGCATCATCGGCGCCGAGACCGCCAGCAGCGCCCTCCAGACCGGGCCTTCGGTCAGATCGCGACCGTTCTTGGCCATGTGCCCTCCGTTCAGGCGGAGAGAACTGGCCGCGCGCCCTCTGGGTTCCGTCAGGTCCGCAGGTTGCGGGCGGATTCTTTGATCTGGGCATATTGCCCGGAGGGGCGGAACCGCCAGAGATAGTCTTCCAGCACCGCATCCATCGACGTGGGCTCGATGCCGAGCGCCTCGAAGCCGGGCAGATCGCCGCTCGCGACATTGTCATGGGCGAGGTTGCGCACCTGGTCCGCCGTCAGCACGGTGTTGCGGAACAGGCCGAAGGTGATCGTCTGAAGCAGATCGAACCCGGCCCCCATGAACCGGGCGACCGCAAACGGCACCGCCACGATCAGCGCCCGGCGGCGGATCTCGCGCAGCATCTGCTGCATCAATTCCCGGAAAGTCGCGATCTCGGGCCCGCCCAGCTCGTAGATGCCGGGCGCCGCCTTGCCCTGGAGCGCGGCTTCGGCCGCGGCGGCGACATCGTCGACATAGACCGGCTGGAAGCGAGTCTCGGCCCCGACCACCGGCAGGACCGGCCCGATCCGCGCCATCGCGGCGAAGCGATTGAAGAACTGGTCCTCGGGGCCGAACACGATCGAGGGGCGCAGAATGACGGCTTCGGGCATGTGGCGCATCACCGCCCCCTCGCCCAGGGCCTTGGTGCGGGCGTAGTCGCTTTCGCTCTCCGCGTCGGCGCCGATGGCGCTAAGCTGGACCATGCGCCGCAGCCCCATGCCGGCGGCGATCCGCGCGATCCGCTCCGCGCCCTCGGTCTGCACGGCGTCGAAGCGGTTCTTGCCAGCCTCCGCCAGGATGCCCACGCAATTGACCACCGCGTCGGCCCCCATCAAGGCGGCCTCGACGCTGCGGTCATCCCGGATATTGGCGAAGACCGGCTCGACCTGTCCCACGGCGCCATACATCCGCACGAAATGCGCTTCGTTCGGGCGGCGGACGGCGACGCGGACGCGCCAGCCTGCCTTGGCCATGCGTTGCGCGATATAGCGCCCGACGAAGCCGGAACCGCCGAAGATGGTGACGAGCTGCTGCATGAGGGCCTCCTGTCCGGTCGGATCGAGCGATACGCTTTGGAGGGCCACCGGACAAGGCCCCGCGAGGTCGCATGGGCGAGCCGGCGATGGCCGCCCCCGCCCCCGACGATTTTTCCATCAGAGGGGATTGACGCCGCCCGAGGCCGGAGATACCCACCGCGCACCGTGGATGCCCAGGTGGCGGAATTGGTAGACGCGCTGGCTTCAGGTGCCAGTTCTCGCAAGGGAGTGGAAGTTCGAGTCTTCTCCTGGGCACCACGGTCTACCTCCCGAAAATGAAAAGCGATTAGTTGGTGGTTCGTTGTCGCAGACGGGTCCGCCCGGTCCCTGACGGTCTTTAATGCCGCCATCTCATCTGACCTCGGGACGGGCGGACCCGTTGGGCCGCATCTCTCCAGCCAAGATTTCAAGATGCGCGTCGGTCTCCATCGGACGGCGCGGCTCTGGGTCTTGCAGCGGCGAGGTCCACCGCATGCCGACGGGCCATGGCCTGCACCCAGAACGTGACGACGGCCTCGTCCTGATGCAGCGGCGTTGGATGACAGCAGCCACACGATCTTTGGCCGGGAAGGGATGCCGACGATGTGGAGGATCCCAGCGACGACATCCGCGCCGGACGGAGCCGAATCCAAGGCCTCCCCGATCAGGCCGAACGCCCCGGCGGCACCCCTTCGTCCCCCCGGACCCGAAGGACCGCGATGCCCGCCTTCTGCACCGAGATCAGGGCGGGGCCGTCATCGCCCTCCATCACCGACAGTCCTCGGCGCCCGGGTCGGAGAGCGATGGCGCCTCTTCTCTTGGCGCGGGGGACGCAATATCCCGCAGGCTGTGTGTCCAATCCGCCGCCTCGCCCTGCCCCGCCCGGGCCGCTAGGAAGGAGGCGACCCAATCCGCAGGAGCCCCGATGCCCGAGACCGTGATCGCCCCGCCGCCGCCCACTCTTTTGCCCGTCGCCGGGACCGAGGCGCGCTTCCCCGTGCGCCGGGTCTACTGCATCGGGCGCAACTATGCCGCCCATGCCGTCGAGATGGGGCATGACCCCGACCGGGAGCCGCCCTTCTTCTTTCAAAAGAACCCCGACGACCTGGACCCCTCTGGCCGCTTTCCCTACCCGCCGCGCAGCAGCGATGTGCACCATGAGGCCGAGATCGCGGTGATGCTGAAATCCGGCGGCACCGATATCGCGGTGGCCGACGCTTTGGATCATGTCTTCGGCTATGCGCTCGCGCTCGACATGACCCGGCGCGACCTGCAAGGCGTGGCCAAGAAGGCCGGGCGTCCGTGGGAGATCGGCAAGGCCTTCGCCCGCTCCGCGCCGGTGGGGCCGATCCACCCGGTCTCCGAGGTGGGGCACCCGAGCCATGGCGCCATCGCGCTGCGGGTCAACGGAAAGCTGCGCCAGGAGGGGAACCTGGACCAGATGATCTGGAAGGTGCCGGAGATGATCTCCTATCTCTCCGAATACTTCACCCTGGCGGCGGGGGACGTGATCCTGTCGGGGACGCCGGCGGGCGTTGGCCCGGTCGTCCGGGGCGATGTGCTCGATCTCGCCGTCGAGGGGCTGGGCGAGATGACCGTGACGGTGACCTGAGCGCTCAGCCCAGGCGGGCGAGCACCTCTTCGGCCAGCGCCTCGGCGCTGTCGAAGGCGCCCTCCACCCGGCCGGGGCGCGCGGTACCGCACCAATCCCCGGCAAGGCCCAGGCCCAGCGCCCCGTCGATCATGCAGGGCGTCTCGGCAGGCCGCGCCACCGAGGCATAGCGCCAGCGGTGCAGCCGCAGATAGGCGGGCGACGAGAGGTCGAACTCCGTCGCCTCCGCCAGGGCGTCCAGCAAGTCGCCGCGCACCTCGTCCTGGTCGCGCTCCAGGTTCGCCTCGGCCCAATCGGGGCCGGTCTGGGCCAGGATGGAGGTGACCTCGGGCCGGCCGGGCTTGGTCCCGTTGCAGGCGATCCAGCCAAGCGGGCCCTCCGCGACCTGCGCGGCATCCCAAGGCAACTCGGCTGCGTCCTCCAGCCCCACCATCAGGCTGTAGGCGCCGCGCATCCGAACCGCTTCCAGCTCGTCGCGCCCCAGCATGTCCGGGGGCGCCAACCGCGCCGCCTGCACGCTGGGAATGGCCAGCAGCACCCAGTCGAGGCCCTCGGCCACCGGACCCTCCGCCGCTGAGAGCGTCCAGGTTTCGCCATGGCGCGCCAGACCCGCGATCTCCGTCTCGCGGCGGACGTCGATGCCCTCGGCCATGGCGCCGGCCAGGCTGGACATGCCGGGCACCGCCACCCAGCGCGGCGCGGTCCAGGCGCAGGGCGCGCCGCCGCCGATCACGGTCAGGCGGGGCGTCCAGCGGCGCACGCGGCCCGCTTGCTGATGGGTAGCGAGAAAGGCGCGGAACTCGGCGCCATGGGCCGTCATGTATTGCGCGCCATGGTCGAAGGCGAAGGGGCTGGCCCGCCGGGTCGCCATGCGCCCGCCGAAGCCGCGCGACTTCTCGTAGACGGTGACCTCGGCCGCATGGCCGAGCCCCTGCGCGAGCCGCAAGCCGCACAGACCGGCGCCGACGATTGCGATGCGAGGACGCGTGGGGGCCATGACTTTCTCCGCTCTGGGTTTCTTCCCTTAGCAGGCGCGCGCGCCCGGCGCGATGGGTGCGACGCCGATCCGCTTGTGCGCAGCCGGACGCCTGTCTATGCCCTCGCCCCGAGGAGAGCGCCCATGTCCCTGAACAGCTTCGGCCACCTGTTTCGCGTCACAACCTGGGGGGAGAGCCACGGCCCCGCCCTGGGTGCCACCGTCGATGGCTGCCCGCCGGGCGTGCCTGTGACCGAGGCGGCGTTGCAGCACTGGCTGGACAAGCGCAAGCCGGGCCAGTCCAAGCACACCACCCAACGCAAGGAGCCGGATGCGGTCGAGATCCTGTCCGGCGTGTTCGAGGGGCGCAGCACCGGCACACCGATCCAACTGATGATCCGCAACACCGACCAGAGGTCCAAGGATTACGGCGACATCGCCGAGAAATTCCGGCCGGGTCATGCCGACATCACCTATTGGCAGAAATACGGGATCCGCGACTATCGCGGCGGTGGCCGCTCTTCTGCGCGGGAGACGGCGGCGCGGGTCGCCGCGGGCGGCGTGGCGCGGGCGGCGCTGGAGATGCTGGCGCCCGAGATCCGGATCACCGGCTACATGGTGGCGATGGGCCCGCTCGACATCGACCCCGCGCGCTTCGATTGGGAAGAGATCGGCAAGAACCCGTTCTGGTGCCCCGACCCCGTCGCCGCCGAAGAGTTCGCCGCCCATCTCGATTGGTTGCGCAAGGACGATCACAACTCCGTCGGCGCGATCATCGAATGCACCGCCAGCGGCCTGCCCGCGGGGCTGGGCGCGCCGGTCTATGGTAAGCTCGACACCGATCTGGCCGCCGCGATGATGTCGATCAACGCGGTCAAGGGCGTCGAGATCGGCGAAGGGATGAACGCGGCCCGCCTGACCGGGCGCGACAATGCCGACGAGATCTCGATGGGGCCGGACGGGCCGGTCTATTCGTCGAACCATGCCGGCGGCATTCTGGGCGGGATCAGCACCGGCCAGGACGTGGTCGTGCGCTTCGCCGTCAAGCCGACCTCCTCGATCCTGTCGGAGCGGCGCACGATCACCAAGTCGGGCGAGGACACCACCATCGTCACCAAGGGGCGCCACGATCCCTGCGTCGGCATCCGTGCGGTGCCGGTGGCCGAAGCGATGATGGCCTGCGTCCTGCTTGACCACCTGCTTCTCCATCGCGGGCAGGTCGGGGATGCGGGCGGCCGGATCGGCTAGGCCCCGCTCGGGGGGATTGGCGGCTGGCCCGCGGAATGGCATGCTAGCCTGACGACCAAGGAGGATCTCCATGCTCCGCCTCGCCGCCATCTTCGCCGCAGGGTTCGCCTGTCTCTGGTCCATCCTGCCCGCCACCTCCTCGGAGGACGCGACCGATCTGGAATGGAGCCCCGAGGGCGACTGACCGCCGGGCTCAGCCCGCCCGCATCCGGCTGACCTGCACCGCCAGGATCCCGCCGGTCACCACCGCCACGCCCAGCGCGTCGAGCGGGCCCAGCGCTTCACCCAAGAGCGCCCAGGCCACGACCACGCCGAAGAACGGGTTCAGGAAATGGAACGTGGCCGCCGGCGTCGCCCCGATCCGGGCGACCAGCAGGAACCAGATCCATGTCGCAAGCAGCCCGGGCACCAGCGTCGTGTAGGCCAACGCCGCGATCAGGCGCGGGGTCCAAGTGACGTCCCAGGTCTCAAGCGCAAGCCCCGCCGGCAGCAGCGCGGCGGACCCCACCAGCATTTGCAGCCCCACCACCATCATCAGATTGCCGCCCCCCGAGGCCCCTCGCACCGACAGCGTCGCCGCGGTCAGCGCCACCGCGCCCAGCACGCAATAGAAGACGCCCAGCGGATCGGTCCCGCCCTGCAGCCGCGTCCCCATGATGAGAAGGACGCCGAAACTTCCGGCGATGAGGCCCGCGACCCCCAGGATCCGCGTCCCCTCGCGGAAGATCACCCAGTTGGCGAGGGCCACCATCAGCGGCAGAGCCGACGCGATGATCGCCGCAAGCGACGCCTCCACCCACTGCATCGCCACGAAGTTCAGCCCGAGATAGAGCGCGTTCTGGCAGATCCCGAACACGACCACCGCGCGCCACTGGCCTCGGGTCAGGGCCATGCGTTGCCCCATGGCATAGGCCAGGGCGACCCCCAGCGCCCCCGAGATCGCAAAGCGCAAGGACAGCGACAGAAGCGGCGGCGCCTCGGACACGATGATCCGGGCCGAGGTAAAGGCCGAGGACCACATCAGCGCGAAGAGCAGGCCGAGGACGAGGGCGCGGAGATCCATGGGAAACTCGGGTCAGGACGGTGCCGGGCCCATACGCCTCCCGGCGCTGCGAAGGCAAGGCGGCCGGGGCGTGGAGGCGAAGGCCGGCTCAGGCGGGCGTCAGGCTGCGCGCAGATCGCGGCGAGCGTCGCGGACGATGCTCCAGGACGAGTGCAGGAACAGCCCCGCGACCCCGAAGGCGACGATCAGATCAGGCCATCCGCTTCCGAGCACCGCCACAAGCCCGGCGGCGGCGACGACAGCCGCGTTGCCGATGGCGTCGTTCCGGGAGAAGAACCACACGGCCCGCATGTTCGCATCGCCCTTGCGAAAGCGGAGCAGGGGCAGGACGGCGAGCACGTTCACGACGAGCGCGGCAAAGCCGAAGAAGCCCATCAGGGACGGATCCGGGACCGTCTGAACGAAAACCCGCCAGAGCGTGTTGGCCAGAACGGCAAGGCCAAGCACGCCGAGAAAGAGACCCTGGATCAGGGCGGAGCGTGCCCGCCAGGCGAGGCTCCAGCCGATCGCCAGGAGCCCCAGGAAAGTGATCGCCCCGTCGCCGATGAAGTCGAGCGCATCGGCCTTGACGGCCTGCGAGCCGGCGATGACGCCGCCGACCATCTCGACCAGCCCGTAGCCGACATTCAGGAGCACGACGATCCAGAGAGCGCGCCGATAGGCCGGATCCCGATGCATCCCGCCCTGCCGATCTTCGCCGCCTTCGATCCGCTCGAACCCGTAGCCGGTCGTCGCCACGGCCTTTTCGATCCCGGGCAGGAGCGCCTCAGGGACTGTCAGGGTCATGATATGCGTCGCCGCGGACACCGTCACGGCCTCCGGCGGAATACCGGCGGCTTGCGCGGCCCGTGCGATCTGCGCCGCGTCCTTGGCGCAATCCATCCCGGACACGCGATACCGGATCTCGATGGGTTCCGAAGACTGAGCGACCGACATGGCGTCCGGTCTAGCGCCGCGTCCATGGCGGGCCAAGGGCAGGCGCCGCCTCTGTGTCCCGCGAGCTTCGCGGGGAACGGCTCGGAGCGGAAAGTGCGCTCCGAGCCATGTCGGATGTCATCCGAGCCAGGATGGGGCGGGGGTCGGAGCCGTCCCGCCGCCCGAGATACCGGTCACGGACGGGACTGGACCGTCACCCGTTGACGGAGTCTTTGAGTGCCTTGGCGATGGTCATCTTGACCACCTTGTCGGCCTCTTTCTCGAACTGCTCGCCGGTGGCGGGGTTGCGCACCATGCGCTTGGGGCGCTCGCGGCACATGATCTTGCCGATGCCGGGCAGGGTCACTGCGCCGCCGTTGGACACTTCTTCGGTGATGACGGCAGTGATCGCGTCGAGTGCGGCGGAGGCGCTTTTCTTGTCGCTCTCCATCTTCTCGGCCAAGGCGGCGACAAGCTGCGTCTTCGTCATCGGTTTCTGTGCCATATGCGGCTCTCCCTGTGCAGGTTCTGATTGTTTCGCGGCAACCTAGCCCAATATTTGCTGGGCCTACAACATCGTGTGAAGGCACATTCTACGGGCGCAGGCAATATGATGCGCTCAGAGAAAGGCCGTTTCCTCAAACGAGCGCAACTTTCGCGAATGGAGTCGTTCTAGCGGCATTTCGCGAAGAGATTCCATGGCCTTGATCCCGATCAGCAGATGTCGGCTCACCTGGGTCTTGTAGAAGGCCGAGGCCATGCCGGGCAGTTTCAACTCCCCGTGGAGCGGCTTGTCGCTGACGCAAAGTAAGGTTCCGTAGGGCACCCGGAAGCGGAAGCCGTTGGCGGCGATGGTGGCCGACTCCATGTCGAGGGCCACCGCGCGCGACTGGCTGAGCCGCTGCACCGGGCCCGCCTGCTCCCTGAGTTCCCAGTTGCGGTTGTCGATGGTGGCGACCGTGCCGGTGCGCATGATCCGCTTGAGCTCGAACCCTTCCAGTTCAGTCACTTCAGCGACCGCGTCCTCCAGCGCGACCTGGACCTCGGCCAGGGCCGGGATCGGCACCCAGATCGGCAGATCGTCGTCGAGCACGTGATCTTCGCGCAGATAGGCATGGGCCAGAACGAAATCGCCCAAGGACTGCGAATTGCGCAGCCCGGCGCAATGGCCGACCATCAGCCAGACATGGGGCCGCAACACGGCGATGTGGTCGGTCGCTGTCTTGGCGTTGGAGGGGCCAACGCCGATATTGACCAGCGTGATCCCGGCCCCGTCCTTTCGCGTCAGATGATAGGTCGGCATCTGCGGCATCTTGGGCGGATCGACCATCGGCGCGTCGGGGTCGTCGCGTCCGACCCGTTGGTTCATCGGGCCGACCAACTCCTGATAGCCCGAGTCCGGGTCGCGCAGCGCAGCCCGCGCGTAGGCGACGAATTCCTCCACATAGAACTGGTAGTTAGTGAACAGGACGTGGTTCTGAAAATCCTCCGGGGCGGTCGCGGTGTAATGGGCCAGCCGCGCCAGCGAGTAATCGACGCGCTGCGCCGTGAACGGGGCCAGCGGGTGTGCCCCGTCCTGAAAGGTAAAGCCCACGCCGTTGACGATCGCGTCGTTCGTCGTCTCGAGATCCGGCACGTCGAAGACGTCCCGCATCAGGAAGGGCAGCACGCCGTCCTGCGGAACGGTCAGATCGTCGCCCCCCAGCATCGCGAAATGGATCGGGATCGGCGTGCGCGACCAGCCGACATGCACCGGCACCTCATGGGAGCGCATCAGCAGGCCAATCTGCTCGGTCAGATAGTTCTCGAACAGGTCCGGCCGGGTGATCGTGGCCGCATAGCGCCCCGGCACCGGCACATGGCCGAAGGCATAGCGGCTATCGGTGCGCGCGAATGTCGTCGTAGTGATCCGGATCTCGGGATAGAAGGCGCGATAGCGGCAATCGGGCGTTCCGCTCTCGACCGCGGCGGCGAACCCGTCCCGCAGGAAGGCCGTGGCCTTGGCATAGAGGTGCTGAAGTTGCGCCACCGCCGCGGCGGCATCGGTATAGGCAATATGATCCGCGGGCTCGGGCGCGCAGATGGGGGCATGGTGGGTCATCAGGTCTCGATCAGGTCGGTCAGTTCGAATCGCGTCACGTCCACGAGGCCCATATCGCTGATGCGCAACTCCGGAATGACGACGAGCGCCAGCAGCGAATGCTGCATATAGGCGTTGTTGAGGGTGCAGCCCGCGTCCCGCATGGCCTGCATCAGGCCCTCGGCCTGAGCGGCGACCTCGGCGGCGGGGCTGTCGGACATCAGGCCCGCGATCGGCAGCGGAACACAGGCCCGCTCCGCCCCGTCGGACCAGAGGGTCACGCCGCCCCCCAGGGCGCGCAGGCGGTTGGCGGCCAGCGCCATATGGTCGCGGCAGGTGCCGACGACGATCATGTGGTGGCTGTCATGGGCCACGGTGGAGGCCATCGCCATCGGCCGGTCGTAGCCGAAGCCCGAGACGAACCCGTTGGTGACGCCGCCGGTGGCGCGGTGCCGCTCCACCAGGGCGATCTGACAGGTATCGGGGTGCTCGTCCGTCGCGACCCGCCCTCCTCGCACTGGCAAGGTCCGCGTCAGGGCCTTGGTGGGCGCCTGGTTCTCGACGACGCCGATCACGCGGGCGCGCACATCGTCGCCTTCGGCCGCGCCGGCGGGGGCTGGGATGGCGAAGTCCTCGGCGGAAAGGTCGCGCGCCATGTTGACGGTCGCGCGCGCCGCCTCGGGCCAGGCGATATGCGGGCATGTCGCGGTGAGCCGCCCCTCCTCGGCGACCCATTGCCCCAGCGCCATGACCCGCTCGATGGGCAGCTCTGTCAGCGACGCGGTCACGATCAGATCGGCGCGGCGGCCCGGGGCGATCGAGCCCAGCTCCCGCTCCAGCCCGAAATGGATCGCGGTGTTGAGCGTGCACATCTGCAGCGCCACCAGCGGGTCGCAGCCGCAAGCGATGGCGTGGCGCAGCACCCGGTCCATGTGACCGTCATTGACCAGCGTGCCCGCCATGCAATCATCGGTGCAGAGGATGAAATTGCGCGGATCGAGCCCCTTTTCGGTCACGGCGGTGATCTGGCTCTCGACGTCGTACCAGGCGGAGCCGAGCCGCATCATCATCCGCATCCCCTGGCGCACCCGCGCGATGGCATCGGCCTCGCAGGTGCCTTCGTGATCGTCGGCGGGGCCGCCCGCGGCGTAGGCGTGGAAGTCGGGGCCGAGATCGGGCGAGGCGTAATGCCCGCCGATCACCTTGCCCGCACGGGCGGTAACGGCCATCTGCTCCAGCATCTGCTGGCTGCCGCGGATCACGCCGGGGAAGTTCATCATCTCGCCCATGCCGATGATGCCGGGCCATTCCATCGCCTCGGCGACGTCCTCGGGCCCAATCTCGAACCCTGTCGTCTCCAATCCCGGGGCGGAGGGCGCGCAGGAGGGCATCTGAACGAACATCGAACAGGGCAGCCCTCGCGCCTCGTCATGCATCAGACGCACGCCGTTCAGTCCCAGCACGTTGGCGATCTCGTGCGGGTCGGTGAACATCGACGTCGTGCCATGGGGCAGGACGGCAGCGGCGAACTCGGCCGGGGTGAGCATGCCCGACTCGACATGCATATGCGCGTCGCAGAGGCCGGGGATCAGATAGCGGCCGTCCAACTCGACGATTTCGGTGTCGGGACCGATGCAATGGGAGGCATCGGGGCCGACATAAGCGAAGCGGCCCTGGGCGACGGCGACCTGCCAGTCCAGCACCTCGCGGGTGTGGACCAGCACGACACGGCCACCCCGCAGCACGATCTCGGCAGGGGCGCGCCCCGCGGCGATGGCGATCAGATCGGGGGCGGCGTCGGGCCAGGAGGGGAGGGTCTCAGGTGACATGAGGCAGGGTGCCATGGGCCGTAGGGCGGTGCAATGGCCACCGAAGCGAATGGGCGCCACCCGGTCCCGCGGGCAGCTCTGCCTGAGACTTGCGCCTCCTGCTTGGATCGGTCCCACGCGGGTCCAGAAGCGCGCCGCGGTCCGTGCCGCGTCGAGAAAGAGACGCCGGAGATCAAGGCCCAGCCCCCTATCCGCAAAGGGCCGTGTGACGCCCGTTCAATACCGGCCTGCGACCGCTCCAGATGGGCGATCCGGTCATCTCGCCCCCGAATGGCCACACGTCCGGGCCTCGCCGCCGGGCCTCCCCACCGCGGGTCGAGACCTTGTCGTCCCCGCGCCCCAGACAGACGCTGTCACGGGCGCAGGAGGCTGCTCGGCTTTCATCCATAACGGGGGCGGATCGAAGGCCGCGCCTCCGATCTTGCGGAGGCCCGCCTTCATCGCATCGCCGCCGATCCCGGTCGCCACATCCGAAAGCCAGGTCGTCCCAGACGTCGCCTGTGCAACGGAAAGCGCCTCGAACGGAGCCCCGAGGAGTCCGGCCACGAATCTCCGGCCCGCCGCAGGCCTAACGCGCATCCCGAGCGCGGGCCGCCAGCCCATTCTCAACGGTTAGAGCGTGCTTGCGCACTGGCTCCATAGCTGGACGGCGCGATCGTCGCCCCGCAGATTCGCGCAACGCCTGCCTCTGCCGTCAGCCGCCCACCTTGCGCGATGCGATCCCGGGCCGCCTCGTGCCGCGCGACGGTGGAACGGGCCGATACAGCCGGTACCCGGCCGGGATTTTCAGCGGCCTCGCCGGCATCTTCGCCGGACAGGCCGAAAGGCCCAGGCGCATGGAGCCCGGCAGGCTGCTCTCGATCTGTTCCGGTGCAGGGGTGCACGGCTCCCACAACCCGCTGAGCGTCGCGGAGGGCCGGATCAATGCGTCCTTGCCGATCCCAAGACCGCGTTCTCGTTCAAGGCCCCGGCGGCCCAGGCCAGAGCGCCCCCCCTGCCATCGCGACCCGAACGCAATGAGGAAAACATGCTCTTCCGCTCAAGAGTCCGGGCAATCCTCGGTGTGGCGCGGCCATCGTTGACGTCCGACGATTCGGCCCGACCGGAGCTTGCGACCGGCGCGGCGGGACGGGGGGAGCAATCCGACACCGCGCTCCGGATCCCGCCCTCGACGACGCCGATAGAGCTGTCGAACCCATGACGCGTGGCCCAGGTAATGGCAGATCCCACGCTCCATGCCGTCCACGCGAGCCACGTGACGCGAGGAGGTGGGGCGCCGACATCAGCCCGTGTCCCGCGCGCGCCGAAGCTGTGCCGGTGGCTCGGCTGGTTTGCGTCGGTCGTTGCCCGATAGAAATCCGGCCATCTCGCCGCGCATGACCTCCGCCCCGGCCAATGCGGCGTCACCACCGGTTAGGGCGCAGCCGGAATTACGCACGCTCTCGCCTCCCCGCTCGATCCGCCAGCGAAGGCTGCACCGATATCCGGTGAGATCTGGTGTGATATCTGTGCGGATCGCCAAGCCCTCGCCTGCCTAAGGTCTCCCTTGGAAGACTGTCAGAAACGGCGTCCCGCCGGGCCCTCGAAGACGAGGGCTCCACCCGCTCGATGCTCGGGAGCCTGAGAGATCGTCCCCGCCCAGCCAAAGCTGGCCCGCTGCACTGAACTTCGATCAGATCGACAGAGCGCGCCTGAACCCGCCAAAGCACCCACAGTCCGTGCCGTAAAAAAGAACGGCTCTCCTCAATATCCAATGCCGAGGACATGCCCCATGACGCCTGGTCACGGCGACTGACTTTCAGGAGTTTTCCAAGCTCGACTGGTAGATCTGCGGGGTGGGGGAAGACGTCTTATCGACCGCCCTGCCTGCTTTCTATGTCGGCTGGATCGATCATCCCATGCTGGCGCGCGAGACTTGAGACAGGAGGTCACAGCCCGCCGTGTCTGTGCATTCCCACGCCGCACCCGGCGTCGCGATGTGTGAAGCGCGGGCGGCCGATCAGGCCGCGCGCACAGCCCGCGCGAGCGCGGCATCCGCCGATTGGGGCGCGATGCCGGCATTGGCCCTGCCGGCGTCGATCATGCTCCCGGTCTCGCGTTCTTCAGCCGGGTCGAGATGGAAGAACGAAATGGTCCGGGCGAGGTGGATCGACTGGTTTGCAAGCTCTTCGCTGGAGGCTTTGGATCGATCCGCAGCCATCGCGTTCTGCCGGACGACACGGTCCAGATCGCCGATGGCGCGGTTGATCTGTTCGGCGCCGACGCGCTGTTCCTGCATGGCGGCTGAGATTTCCTCGACCAGTCCGGCCGTCCGCTGAATATCCGGGACCAGCTTCTCCAACATCTCTCCAGCA
The DNA here is from genome assembly GCF_900116765.1 of Jannaschia seohaensis. Lineage (GTDB taxonomy): Bacteria > Pseudomonadota > Alphaproteobacteria > Rhodobacterales > Rhodobacteraceae > Jannaschia > Jannaschia seohaensis. Next base: position 124,214 of record NZ_UETC01000006.1, read on the forward strand.
CGGCCCGAAGCTTCGACGGTTCGCTCCGACAATTCGCTGATCTCGACCGCGGCCTGACGGCTGCGTTCGGCCAGGCCACGGACCTCGCCCGCGACGACCGCGAAACCGCGGCCGTGTTCGCCGGCCCGGGCCGCCTCGACCGCAGCGTTCAGCGCGAGGAGGTCGGTCTGGCGCGCGATCTCCTGGACGACCAGGATCTTCTCGGCGATCGTCCGCATCGCGGTCACGGCCGTGCCCACCGCCTCACCGGATGTTTCGGCGTCCGCGGAAGAACGGCGCGCGATCTTTTCGGTTTGCGACGCGTTCTCGGCGCATTGACGGATATTGGCCGTCATCTCCTCGACCGAGGCGGAGGCCTCTTCGACCGCAGCGGCCTGGTTCTCGGACCCGGCGCTCAGTTCTGCGGCAGTGCGCTGCATCGCCTCGGCATCGCCCGAGACCGTGCGGGCACTGACGGAGGCGTCGCCAAGCACTTCGCGCAGACGCAGCGTGACGTCGCGCAGCGCGCGGCCCAGCCGGTCCTGCTCGGATCGGGGCATGACGTCTATGGTCAGGTCGCCTTCGGAGATCGCTTCGGCCGCGCGACTCATCTCGCTGAGATCGGCCACCATCGCGTTCATGTCCCGCAATAGACCACCGATCTCGTCGCGCCGGGGCGGGCCGTCATCCGTGCGCAAATCCCCCTTGGAGACCGCGCTGATGACCGAACGGGCCCGCGCCAGTCCGGAGGTCACCCCCCTGGACAGCCAGAAGGCGGCAAGTGTCCCCAAGAGCAGAGAGACCACAGCGACGGCGGCCAAGACGCGCAGGACCGTCTCGGCGGCCGCTTCGGTCGAGGCGACGCGCGCGTCCCGCACGGCGACGCCTTCGGCGGCGACGGCGTCGATGGCATCGATCGCAAGCGTGAAATCCGTGTTCGCGGCGGCATAAGCGGCATAGGCGCGGGCGCGGCTGTTCTCCGCGGCTAGAGAGAGGGTTTGCTCGAACGCGTCTGCGTAGTCGCGCCAGAGGCCGTCAAGACGCGCAGCGATCTCCATGCCGCGCTCGGCCCCCTGGCGCGCCGCGGCGGCGAAGGTCTCGCCCAATTCGCTCTGGAGCGCTGCGATCCGCTCTTCCAGGTCGGCCTCCACCGCGCGGCCCAGCAGGACTTCGCCCTCGATCGCCCGCATCGCCTCCAGCTTGGGGGTCGCGCGAGAGAGGGCGATCACCAGGCTGGACCCGGCGGCCTGTGCCTCTTCGATCCCGCTGTCGATGGCCGTGCGAAGGCCGCGGAAGGCTTCGTCGCCCGGGCCGGCATAGGCCTCGGCGGCGACAAGGTTCGACCGGATCAAGGCAATGGGGCGCAGCGCGTTCTCAGACGCAACATAGGCGTCCCAGGCCGCGTCGAACCTGTCGTAGAGCGCTGTCTCCCGCACCGAGGACGGCAACGCGCGCAACTGAGCGCGGAGCGCGTCGACATCGGCGATCAGGCGATCCGTGCGTGACAGCGCGGCTTCGACCGCCTCGGGGCTTTGGAGGAAGAGGTAGTCGTCGAGATAGCTTAGAACGAGGCGCTGCACGTCCTTGGTATTCGTGCGGATCTCTTGCTGAAGGGCCGTCTTGCGCGAGTCGACCTCGACCAGCTGCTGCGTTTCGTCAGCGATCCGTGTCAGGCCCCACCAGCCGAACAGGCAGGCGACGGCGATCATACCGATCATGGTGGCAAAGGTCGCGTTGAGTTTCGTCGTGAGTCTCATCTGTCCCCCGAAACGTGCCTGCCTTGGCCCCACCCCGTGGCGGGACCAGCTGGTTCCGATCGCCGCTCAGAGCGCTTCGGCGTTGAGACCCAAAGTGATGGCCCCGATGACTGTGCCCGCGGCATCGACAATGGGCATCGACACCTGCACCTGGAACGTCTGGCTGGACTCGTCGAACTCCAGTGGGCCGACATGCATCGCGCCGGACCCAAGCGGATAGGTCTCGGTGAACTTGGCCTCATCGCCCTGCCAATAGTCGGAGGTGACGCCGCTGGCCGCGACATTGAGGCCGACCCCGTCCATCACGAAGATCTCGCTGATCAGCCCACCGGCCTCCGCCACGCGGGCCCGGAGGAAATCCGAGGCGGGCGCGGCGATCACACCATCGATGGTCGGCGTCTCCAGGGCGCCGATCTCGGCGCGCCAGACAGCGTCCATTTCGTTGATCTGGTCGAACGACAGCGATCCGGTCCGGGCGTTCTGCGCCGCGATCGCCTCGACCAGCATCGGGTCGCTCACCCATTCGGCGGCGGCGGCATAGGCGCGGGCGGCCGCTTCCTAGTCGTCCAAGGCCACGGCCGGGCTGGCGAGTGCGGCCAGGGCCAGGGAGGTCAGAAATCTCTTCATGTCAGGGCCTTTCGTTCCGATTGAATCGGCACCTCCGCCGCCAGCGCAGAGGCGGCGCAGAACGGTGATCGACCCACCGTCTCGTCAAGGCGCGGTCGGACCGTTGGACATCAGGACTGAAGGCCGAGTTAACGGGGGGCGCAGGTGTCAAGGGTCTCAGGCAGCGCGGCTCCGACAGAGGCAACTGGCCCGGATGGGAATGTCGGCGCGGGCCAGCGCCTGATCCAGCAGGAGCCGCACATGCGGCCGCTCCACCGTTTCGCCGCGCCGTTCGAGACATTCGTGCAGCCCGTGCAACGCCCAGACGTTGCGGGGATGCTGACTGGGCCGGGGCAGCGCGGCGTCGAGTCCTAGATCGGCACGGTAGACGGCCTCGGCCTCGGCATACTCCCCCGCCTCCATCAGCAGCGCCCCGAGCGCGTGCCGGGTGGGTTGCGGCCAGGACCAGGGCTCCTCGTATTCGAGCCCGTCATCGAGAGCCACGGCGGCGCGCAGATGGTCCAACCCCTCGGCCCGGCGCCCGGCCTTGAAGGCCAGTTCGCCGAGCATCATCCGCTCGGCCACGGCCAGCACGTCCCGCGCGGTGTTCTGGAACAGCATCCGCTCTTCGGGGACGACGGCATAGGCGGCGTCGAAGGCGGCGCGGGCGGCCTCGGCCTCGTCATGGCGGCCGAGATTGGCGAGGGCGACGGCGCGGGCGTAGAGAATCAGCGCGTTCGTGGTGGTGTAGAGCTCTTTGTCCTCGGGCAGGTCCAATTCCAGGATCCGGTCCCACAGGCCGAAGCGGACATAGACATGGGGCAGCGCCGCCACGAAGGTCTCGAAGAGGTCGGGATAGACGCGCACGACCTCGTCGGGGACCTCCCCGCGCAGGCGCCGGGCGGTCTCGATCGCGGCGGCGCTCTGGCCCAGGAACATCGCCCCATAGAGCGCGAAATGCAGGTTGTGGATGCGGTAGAGCGCATAGAAATTCGCGCCGCCGGCATAGGCCTTGAACCGGTCGTCCACTTCGGCCGCGGCGAGGTTGCGCGACACGACGTTCTCGTAATCGCCGCAGAGCACGTCGATATGGGTGCCCATATGAACGAGGTGCCCCGCATCGGGGACGAGGCGGGTCAGGCGGTCGCCATGGCGCAGCGCGCGTTCGGGATGGGGCGACATCTCCATGAGGTGGATATACATGTGCAGGAGGCCCGGATGGTCCCAGGCGTCGGGCCGCCCGGCGAAGGTCCGCTCCAACAGGTCCACCACCGTCGCGGTCGAGGCCTCCGGGTTCGGCACGCCGTTCTGCCGGTCCCAGAGCTTCCAGGGGGTGCGGTTCATCATCGCCTCGGCGGTGACGAAGATCACGTCCAGGTCTTCGGGATGCGCGGCCTGGACGGGCGCCATCGCGGCGGCGAACCCGTCGTTGAAGGGCTGATAGTCCTCGATGCCCGGATCGTCCGGATAGCGGGCGGCCAGGGCCTCCAGCATGGCGTGCTCGACGCTGCCCGAAGGCGCCGCATCGAGGCCCGCGGCCAGGGCGGCATGGGCGCGCGCCAGGGCGGGGGCTTTCTCTTCGGGGTCGAACACCTCCCAGGGTTTGTTGTAGTTGGGTCCGATCGCATAGGCGATGCCCCAATGCGCCAACGCGCAGCCGGGATCGGCCTCCAGCACGTGCTCGAAGCAGACGATCGCTTCCTCGTGGTTGTAGCCGAAGAGCCAGACGAGGCCCCGGTCGAACCAGATCTGCGCCTCTGGCACGTCGCTGGCGGGGCGGCTGTAGCGCCCCAAATCGAAATAACTGTCCATCAGCACCCCCCCCGCTGTCGGGGCAGTCTAGCACATCGGCGCCCCTCGGTCGCGCCTGGCGCAGGGCTGGTCTCGGATGGCGCCTCGAGCCTGGGGTGGCCGCATTGGTCCGGAGGCGTCATGACGCCTCCCTTGCATCCCGATGACCCGGCGACGGGCCGCACAGCCCTCCACCTCGGCGACCCCGAGGTTGATGTGACGGCCAGAAGGCTAAGCCGGAACGGCGCGGGACCGTAGTCGGGCGAACGCCATCGTGGAGCGCATCTGGAACGGACGACCCGTCACCGATGACGCCATCGGCGCAGCGCTCCACCCCCTCGGCGAGACGGGGCGGAAGGGGGGTGGCGAGGCGATGCGGCAGACAGTCGGCGCGGCGGGCGGGCTCGACATCCTGGTCGACACCGCGGCCATGGCGCGGGCCGCCGCCCCGCATCTGCGCGCAGCCCCCGGCGGCCGCGTCGTCACCGTCGCCGCGATGGCGGGCTTGAAGCCTATCGATGCCTCCATCGCGCCGTCGCCGAGCAAGGCGGGCGGTGCTGGGGACGACCACCGCGCTGGCCGACATGGCCCGGCAGATCATGCAATTCTGCCGCTCCGATACGATCACCGGCCAGACCGCCGTGATCGACAGCGGCGTGTTCGTCCACTGCCCCCCGCCGTGACAGGAGGCTCCGATACCATCGATCGACAGCCGGGTGCTGGGAGGTGTCTTTACGTCCGAGGAAACCGCTGAGATCATCACCAGCGCGACCGTGAAGGCAGGCAGCTCGGTGCGGGTCCATCAGGTGAAGATCGGCGCCTGGGGCTTCGACGCAGAGATGCCCCGAACGAAAAACGGGCTGGCCATGCGGGCGCGGGGAGAGCGCCGCGCGGGACCCGACCGGGCCCCGGCGGGTTGATCCCCGGCAGTGCCCAGTGGTGGGAGGAGGATGGAAGATGGAAGCGGTTCTGGAAGGTTTCGGCATCGCCGCGCTGGCGACCCTGGCGCTGGTGGGGCTGGCGGTTGGCCTGCTCATGGGCAAGCTCACGGGGCGCAGCCCGCGACTCTACGGTGCCATCGGCGCGGTGGCGGCGGTGGCGACGCCGTTCATGCTGGCTCTGCTGGGAATAACGGTGTTGGCCGCGGGGGGACTCCTGCTGGTGGCGGCGGTCGGTCTGGTGGGCGCGGTGGTGACCCTGGGCGTGGTGCGGGCGCTGTCACGCCGGGGGTGACGCCGCCGTTGCGGCGTGGTTCTGTAGCGCGAAACAGACCGGAGCCCAACGATGACCCGCCTCGCCTTCCCCCTCCTTCTGGCCATGGCCGCCACACCGCTCGCGGCGGAGGAAGTCCGCATCACGCCCGACATGATGTCCGTCACCGTCCCGACCGAATCGGGCGAGGCAACGATCTCGCGCATCCAGGATACGGAGCACGAACTCACGGGCGAGTTCGCCCGCACCTCGCGCCCCTGCCCGAACTTCTGCATCCAGCCGATGACGCCCGCCGAGGGGGTCGCCACGATCGGCGAGTTGGAGGTGCTGGCCGCGCTTCAGGATCCGGAGGTCATCGTGATCGACAGCCGCGTGCGCCCCGACTGGCAGGGCGGGACGATCCCCGGCGCGATCTCGATCCCCTATAACGAGATGGCCGACCGCCTGCATGAGCTGGGCTGCGAGCTCGATTTCGACGGCTTCCTCTGTGAGGAGGCATCCGAGGTCGTGCTGTTCTGCAACGGCCCCTGGTGCGGCCAGTCCCCGACCGCGATCCGCCGGATCATCGAGGCCGGCTACCCGGCCGAGCGCATCCGCTACTACCGCGGCGGCATGCAGGTCTGGCGGATGCTGGGGCTGACGGTGCGGGTGCCGGGGGAGGGGTGAGGGACTGATCGCCCCCGACCTGCGGCCTCGGGCGGTGGGCATGGTGATGCCCACCCTACGTTAACCGCGCGTTCACGCTGTTTCGGCCATGCAGGACGCATGTCGACCTATCGCCGCCTGCGCATCCCTGGGGGAAGCTACTTTTTCACCGTCGGCCTCGCCCGCCGCGGCGACGACCTGCTGACGCAACGGATCGACGCCCTGCGCGCCGCCTATGCGGCGACGGTCCGCACCATGCCGGTGCGCTGCGACGCGATGGTCGTGCTACCCGATCATCTGCATGCGGTCTGGACACTCCCACCCGGCGATGCGGACTTCTCGGAGCGGTGGCGCAAACTGAAACATCGCTTCAGCCGGTCCGTCGAGACTCAGCCGGGCCGATCCGCGAGCAAGTGGCGCGCGCGGGAGCGGGGCATCTGGCAGAGGCGGTTCTGGGAACACGCGATAAGGGACGACCGGGAATGGCATGCGGCGCTCCGCTACGTCTGGGCGAACCCGGTCAAGCACGGTCTGGTCGACCGCGCGGCCGATTGGGAATTCTCGTCGATCCATGGCGCGATCCGGGCCGGCCAGATCGGCGCGGACTGGGACGGCACGTAGGGTGGGCATCACCATGCCCACCGTCGCCCGCGCGGAGGCCCCCTGGACGCGACTCGGGGTGAGGCGACCGCCTACCGTTTCCGCTTCCGCTTCACGTTCCCCCCGCGCTGCCCGGGGCGTCCGGCCGTCGACCGCCCTTCGGCCCGGCGCGCATCCTCGACGGCCTGCTCGACCGCCGATTGCCGTGCCAGCGGGTCGTCGGAGACCACCAGATCTACCTGCTCCAACCGCTTGACCTCGTCGCGGAGCCGCGCCGCTTCCTCGAATTCCAGGTTCTCGGCGGCCTTGCGCATCTGCTCGCGCAGGCCCTCCAGATGCGCCTGGAGGTTGCCGCCATGCATCGGCTTCTCGACCTTGGCCGTCACGCGGTTCATGTCGACATCGCCCTGGTAGAGCCCGGCCAGCACGTCCTCGACGTTCTTCTTGACCGTCGCGGGGGTGATCCCGTGTTCCTCGTTATAGGCGATCTGCTTGGCGCGGCGCCGCTCGGTCTCGGCGATGGCGCGCTCCATCGAGCCGGTGATGCGGTCGGCATACATGATGACGCGGCCATCGGCGTTCCGCGCCGCCCGGCCGATCGTCTGCACCAGCGAGGTCTCGGAGCGCAGGAACCCCTCCTTATCCGCGTCCAGGATCGCGACCAGCCCGCATTCCGGAATGTCGAGCCCCTCGCGCAAGAGGTTGATCCCAATCAGCACGTCGAACGCGCCCAGACGCAGATCCCTCAGGATCTCGATCCGCTCGATCGTGTCGATATCCGAGTGCATGTAGCGGACTTTGATGCCCTGCTCGTGCAGATACTCGGTCAGATCCTCGGCCATGCGCTTGGTCAGCGTGGTGACCAGCGTGCGGTAGCCCTTGGCCGAGACCTTGCGGATCTCGTCCAGCAGGTCGTCGACCTGCATGTCGACCGGGCGTATCTCGACCTCCGGGTCCAGTAGGCCCGTGGGCCGGATCACCTGCTCGGTGAAGACGCCGCCCGTCTGCTCCAACTCCCACGCCGCCGGCGTGGCCGACACAAAGACCGACTGGGGCCGCATCGCGTCCCATTCCTCGAACTTGAGCGGGCGGTTGTCCATGCAGGAGGGCAGACGGAAGCCGTGCTCCGCCAGGGTGAACTTACGACGGTAGTCGCCGCGATACATGCCGCCGATCTGCGGCACCGAGACGTGGCTCTCGTCGGCGAAGACGATGGCGTTGTCGGGGATGTATTCGAAAAGCGTCGGCGGCGGCTCACCGGGCGCGCGGCCGGTGAGGTAACGGGAATAGTTCTCGATCCCGTTGCAGACGCCGGTCGCCTCCAGCATCTCCAGGTCGAACTTGGTGCGCTGCTCCAGCCGCTGCGCCTCCAGGAGCTTGCCCTCGTCCACCAGCTGCTTGAGCCGCACCTCCAGCTCGGCGCGGATGTTCTTGATCGCCTGCTGCATGGTGGGGCGCGGCGTGACGTAGTGGCTGTTCGCGTAGACCCGGATCTTGTCCATGCTGCCGGTCTTGGCCCCGGTCAGCGGGTCGAATTCGGTGATCGCCTCCAGTTCCTCGCCGAAGAAGCTCAGCCGCCAGGCGCGATCCTCCAGGTGGGCGGGCCAGATCTCGACCGAGTCGCCCCGCACCCGGAAGCTGCCCCGCGCGAAGGCCGCGTCGTTGCGGCGGTATTGCTGCGCCACGAGATCGGCCATCACCTTGCGCTGGTCGTAGTCCTGCCCCGCAATCAGGTCCTGCGTCATGGCGCCATAGGTCTCGACCGAGCCGATGCCGTAAATGCACGACACCGAGGCCACGATGATCACATCGTCGCGCTCCAAGAGCGCCCTTGTGGCGGAGTGGCGCATCCGATCGATCTGCTCGTTGATCTGGGACTCCTTCTCGATGAAGGTGTCCGACCGGGGGACATAGGCCTCGGGCTGGTAGTAGTCGTAATAGCTGACGAAATATTCGACGGCGTTATCGGGGAAGAAGCCCTTGAACTCGCCGTAGAGCTGGGCGGCCAGCGTCTTGTTCGGGGCGAGAATGATCGCCGGGCGCTGGGTCTCTTCGATGATCTTCGCCATGGTGAAGGTCTTGCCGGTGCCGGTCGCGCCCAGCAGGACCTGATCCCGCTCCCCGTCCAGAATGCCCTGGGCCAGCTCGGCGATGGCGGTGGGCTGGTCGCCCGCCGGGCTGAACGCCGTCTCCATCCTGAGCCGCTTGCCGCCCTCCAGCTTGGGGCGCGCGGCGGGCGCGCGGGACTGCATGTCCACGTCGCGCTCGGGCAGGGTCAGGATCTCGCCCTTGGGACGGTTGTCGTTGTTATGGGCCATGGGTCGCTCGCGATACGGATTGGCCCTAATGTGTCGTCTCGGCGCGGGCGTTCAAGCGCGCCGTCAGAGGAGCCAGATGTCGGCGAGCCGGAGCTCCGCCCCTTCCCCGAGCATGACCACCCGCTCCAGCCCCGGCGCGCCGGCGTCGAGATCCAGCCAGAGCGTGCCGGTCTCCGCGTCCCATCGGGCCAAGTCGGCCTCCTGAACCGCTTGCGAGAGCGCACGGGAGAGCGGACGCAAGTCATGCCCCGGTTCCGCGAGGTCCAGCCCGTCCCCCGCGCGCAGGCTCCGATCGTCGAAGATCAGCCGGTCGCCCGACCCGAAATCCGTGATCGTCATCTTCCCGGGCCAGCGGTCGAAGAGAAAATCGTCCGCGCCCTCCCCGCCCGAGAGCGTATCGTCACCCGCCCCGCCGGTGATCCGCTGATCGAAGACGCCGCCCGCGAGGCGGAGGCCCGCGTCGCTCTCGGCAAAGACATGCTCGATCTCCTGGGCGCCGGTGGAGAAGTCGACGGAGGTTCGGACGAAGTCGAAGCCGCCCTGGCCGCGCGATTCGAAGACGGTGTCGCTCGGGTCATCGACGAGGAAGAGATCGTCACCGGGCCCGCCACGCATCTCGTCGGCGCCAGGCCCGCCGTCCAGCCGGTCGTCATCAGCGCCTCCAGAGAGGCTGTCATCCCCCACACCACCGAAGAGCCGATCATTGCCGTCCTCGCCTCTGAGATGCGAAGCATCAGGACCATCGAACAGGATATCTGCGACAGTGGATCCATCGAAGTCATACGGATCGCTCTCGTCCGTAAGGATCTTCACGCTGAACGCGTGGTAGGACTCGATTGCGGAATAAGCGTCCTCCAGCAGATCGAAGTGAAACGCGTCAAGGATCTCCACGGCCGCGATGTCGCGGGCGATTTCCTCGTGGGTTTCAGCACGCGCTTCGAACGACGTCCACGCCTCGGCTTCGCCGGACGAGATTTCGTGTCCGTCACCGTCGCGATACACGACATACATTTCGCCCAGCCGGTTCCGCCCGGAAGCGGGTCGCGACGTTGGGAATATTTCGTAGGGCAAGAGCGGCGTCGAAACGGTCCCGTTCCAGACGATCCACCAGAGCTCAATTTCTCCTGTTGAGGGATCGTCACCGAATCGTGGTTCGCACCCACGGAACTGCACCTCCGGCTGCTTCGTTGCGACATCCAAGCTTTCAGGCTCGAAAAGCGCGCCTGGCAACCTGAAGAACAAGCCCTGCTCGAAGGTTTCCCCAAGGTAAGATCGCGACTCCCTCAGCATGTCCCGCGTCCCGCCTGCCAACTCAATGTCGACACGGGCGACCACGGCCAGCACGGCGGAGGCGATGGTGACGGCCTGGGCGGCCTCCTCGATTAACGTGATGGACGGGCGGTTCGCGCCGAGCGCCGCGATGGCCGCCTCCGCCGCGGCGACCGCGTCGGAGGCCAGCGCATCGCCGCCCTGGCGGATTTCGCGCATCAGACGCCAAGCCGTCTCGGCCTGCGTGATCGCTTCGGCCTGCGCGGCAAGGACGGAAAGCTCGGCCTGGGCCTCCCCGAAAGAGGCGAGGAACTCGTCCAGCGCATCTTTGGCAGCGAGGATCGACCGGCCCAACTCGTGGCTCACGGAGGGCAGATCCGGGTAATCGACATAGTCACGCGGGTCTTCGATGTGCAGCCAGATGTCACGGGCGCGTTCGAACACCGTGCGTGCCGCGTCAGCATCGGGAAAAGTCACTTTATTCCCGAAATTTGCACGTCAGAGAATTGCTTGCATCTGTCGGCCGCGTTGACACCCCCGGCTCCGTCGCCTCTTGCCGCCGCGCCGTCCGTTCCTGTAGGACGACATCAATTCCCTTCGTCCCGGAGGCCCCCATGCGCGCCCGCATCTACAAGCCCGCCAAGACCGCCATGTCCTCTGGCACCGCCAAGACCCGCGACTGGGTTCTGGAATTCGTGCCCGAGACCCCGCGGGAGGTGGACCCGCTGACCGGCTGGACCGGCTCGCGCGATACCCAGTCCCAGGTCAAGCTGCGCTTCGAGAGCCAGCGGGAGGCCGAGGATTACGCCCGCGAGGAGCGGATCGACTACATCGTCCTCCGCCCGCAAAAGCGCCGCGCCAATGTCCGGCCCGGCGGCTACGGCGACAATTTCGCCACCAACCGGCGTGGCGCCTGGACGCACTGAGCGCCGGGCTCAGCCCAGCGGCGCGCGGCGCCACAGCGACGTCCCCGCGAAGGCGAGCGCCGCACAGCAGACGATGGTCGGGCCCGCGGGCGTGTCGAGAACGAAGGCCGCGCGTAGGCCGACGATCGCACTCCCCGCGCCGATGGCGCCCGCGATGACCGCCATCGCCTCGGGCGATCGGGCCAGGGGCCGGGCGGCGGCGGCCGGAATGATCAGCATGGCCGCGATCAGCAGGACGCCCACCACCTTGATCGCCACGGCGACCGTGACCGCCAGGGCCACGGTCAGCACCAGCTGCTCGCGCCGGGGGTCGATCCCGCTGGCATAGGCCAGGTCGGCGTTCAGCGTCGCCGTCAGCAGCGCCGACCACCGCCAGGCGATCAGCCCCGCCACCACGGCCGCCCCGCCCCAGATCACGGCCAGATCCAGGCGCGACACCGCCAGGATGTCCCCGAAGAGATAGGCCATCAGATCGATCCGGACCCCGGAGAGAAAGGACACGGCGACCAGCCCGAAGGCCAAGGCCGAATGCGCCATCACGCCCAGCAGCGTGTCCATCGCATAGCCGCGCCCGGTCAGCGCGTTCACCGTCAGCGCCATCGTGAAGGCGACCACGAGCGCGCCCGCGAAGATCGACATGCCAAAGGCCAGCGACAGCGCCACGCCCAGCATCGCGGCATGGGCCGTCGCATCCCCGAAATAGGCCATCCGCCGCCACACGACGAAAGAACCCAGCGGCGCGGCGGCCAGCGCCACGCCCATCCCCGCCAAAGTCGCGCGGGTCATGAAGTCGCCAAGCAGATCCATCGCGCTACTCCGCCGCGTGATCGTGGGAATGATCGTGGTCGTGGTCGTGGCGATAGAGCGCCAGCGCGCCGCCCGTCCCCGTCCCGAACAGCGCCCGGTATTCGGGCGCGGAGGCGACCACGGCGGGCGAGCCCTCGCAGCAGACATGCCCGTTGAGGCAGATCACCCGGTCGGAGGCGGCCATGACGACGTGCAGTTCGTGGCTGATCATCAGCACCGCGCAGCCGGTCTCGGCGCGGACCGCCTCGATCTGGCGGTAGAAGGCGGCGGAGCCGGGCTGGTCCAGCCCTTGCGTCGCCTCATCCAGAAGCAGGATCTCGGGGTCTCCGATCAGGGCGCGGGCCAGTAGGACGCGCTGGAATTGCCCGCCCGAGAGACCGGACATCTGGCGGTCCATCAGATCGGGCACCCCCGCCCGCTGGAGCGCGGCGCGCCGGGCCCCGTGAGGCGCGCGGTGGGGCAAGGCCAGGAAACGACCGACCGTGATCGGCAAGGTCGGGTCGATATGCAGCCGTTGTGGCACATAGCCCAGGCGCAGACCGGGCTTGAGCCGAACGCGCCCCGACGCGGGACGCAGCGCCCCGATCACCGCGCGCAGAAGCGTGGTCTTGCCGGAGCCGTTCGGCCCCACAATCGTCACGATCTCCCCAGGCTCGATCGACAGGTCAACGCCACGGAGCGCGGTCTTGCCGCCATAGCGGATGCTCAGCCCTTCGACCGTGACAAGGCTCATGCGGGCGCCGCCTCGGCACATCCCGGGCAGACGCCCAGCACCTCGATCATGGCCCTCTCGACGGTAAAGCCGCTGGCCCGCGCGACCTCGCTCAGCGCGGCCCGCGCGGGCGCGGCGGGCGCCTCGGCGACCGCGTCGCAGACCCGGCAGATCATGAAGACGGGCGCGTGATCGTCGCCCGGCTCCACGCAGGCGACGAAGGCGTTCAGCCGCTCGATCTTATGTGCGAATCCATGCGCCACCAGGAAATCGAGCGCCCGGTAGGCGACCGGCGGCTGCGAGCCGAATCCCCGCTCCCTGAGGGCGTCGAGCACCGCATAGGCGCCCAGCGCCCGGTGCCCGTGGAGCAGGATCTCGAGCGCGGCGCGGCGCACGGGCGTCAGCCGCAAGCCATTGGCATCGCAAGTTTCCTCGACCGAGCGAAGCGCCGAGGCGATGCAGTCGCCATGGTCGTGCTCAGCAAAACCCGGGAGGGGCGCGGGGGTGTCGGTGATGCTTGTCATGATCTTGGGACGCGTGTAACGGGTTTCGTAATGTTATACAATTACTCGGAGTGAGAAATGATCCGATCGCTGCCCCTGATCCCCGCAGCCACGGCCCTTCTGTCGTCCACCGCATTGGCCGACGCGCCCCGCGTGGCCGCCGATATCGCGCCGGTGCATTCGCTCGTGGCGCGGGTGATGGAGGGCGTCGACACCCCTGCGCTAGTGATCCCGGCCGGGGCGAGCCCGCATGAGTACAGCCTGCGCCCCTCCGAAGCGCGGACGCTTCAGGACGCGGATCTGGTGTTCTGGACCGGAGAGGATCTGACGCCCTGGCTGGCCGACGCCCTGGGCACGCTGGCCGAAGGGGCCGAGGTCACGGCGTTGCTGGACGCGGAGGGCGTGACGCTGCTGCCGATGCGCGAGGGCGCTCTTTTCGAGGCGCACGACCATGGCGAAGAAGATCACGACGAGCACGAACACGATGAGCACGGGCACGACGACCATGGGCATGACGACGACGGGCATGACGATGAGGAGCACGGTCACGACGATCATGCCGGGCATGCGCATGGCGAGCACGACACCCATGCCTGGCTGGCGCCCGACAATGCCGCGGCCTGGCTGGACGTGATCGCGGGCAAGCTCTCCGCCGCCGACCCGGCGAACGCGGAGACCTATCTCGCCAATGCCGCCGCCGGGCGGGCGGAGATCGAAGCCCTCTCCGCCGAGATCGAGACCACGCTCGCCCCTGTCCGGGGCCGGAGCTTCCTCGTCTTCCACGATGCCTATCAATATTTCGAGACGACTTTCGGCCTCTCCGCCGCGGGCGCCATCTCGCTCAGCGACGCGACCGATCCGAGTCCGGCGCGCATCGCCGAGATCCAGGCGCGCGTGACGGGCGCGGGCATCGACTGCGTCCTGTCGGAGCCGCAGTTCAACGCCGCGCTGGTCGCGACCGTGCTCGACGGGACCGAGGCGGGCACCGCCGTGATGGACCCGCTCGGCTCCGGGCTGGAACCCGGGCCGATGCTTTATCCGCAGATGATGCGCAACCTCGCGCAGGCGCTGGCCGACTGCGGCTGAGGGGCCATCACGGACCGGCGGCGGCCTCGTCGCGCAGACCGGCCCAGGGCAGCCAGAATCGCACGAGAAATTCGCGCAGACGGTCGGCGTCGTTGACGTCGGCCGTCGCCCTTCGCGAGACGGCGAAGCGCCCCAGGCGACCTCGCTCAATAACCCTGAACTGCGGCAGACACGGATCTCCGCCCTGTTGGAACGCACCGATGGCTATGGTCCTCGTGCCTATCCCCGCGGCGCTCGCGCCCGTCCACCCGCCGCTCCAGGAGGCGGGCGCGGTAGCGGGCCACGAAAACCTGCCCCCGCCGACGCGGACGAGGCCGCGTGCCTCGCCAAGCTGCGCGAGACGACGGCCCCGATCCTGCGCACGCACAGCGCCGTCGGGCGAGTGATCCATCCGGCGATGCGTTCGACCGATGGCTGCTGCGCGCGGATGAGGAGCGATCTGGGCGAACCGGACCCCGCCACCGCGCTGGACGTCGCCACCTCGCCCCCCCCTTTCGAGCCGGGCAAGCGGATGCTGCGGCTGGCGCAGGAGCATATGGTCCCCAGGGCACTTCCTGTGCATCGAGCGGTCCCGGTGGTGCATCGCGGCTCCCGCGAGCCGGGATGCAGATGGCGGAGCGGTTCCGCCGGAGGCCCTCACCCGAAACACTGAAGCGGAAGCCATCCACCAGGCCACCGTCCTGGCCTGCGGCGCGCCCTGGGTGAACGGCCTTGGAACGAGCACAACTTCGTCTTCCGACGCCGAGGCTGCATCTTCGCGGCAAAGGTGCGCCGTCCGGCCTGGGCGGACGTCACCGCCCAACGCAGGCGCGCGCAGGCTGACCCCGCGCGACCTGACGGCGCCGGTCCTTGTCGTGCGGGGCAAGGATTGCGGGACACGCGCTGGACCCCTCGCGGCACGACGGGGCGGGGCGCAACCGGTCGCGCGTCGAGGTTCGGCGCCGGATGAGGGCGAAGCCCGCCGCCCGCGCCATGGAGAAGGAGACGGCGGGGCTGGACGTATGCTTCGCCTCGCGCCTCCGACGGCGCCTCCGAACTGCTGTCGCACGGCAAGCCCGCGGCGGCGCTATCCGATCAGATCGCCCCCGAAGGCAGCCTGATGGCCGGGGAGCGGCCGCGCTTTCAGCGGCGGGGCAAGGGGGCGCCGGTGCTGAGCGGTCGCGGCGCCCCCAAACGGGCGCATTCTGGACAAAGCCGGTCGAATGGCTTTGTCATAGCCGGAATGACCCTTGTCCATCTCGATCCCTCCGCAGCAGGCCGGACCGCTCAGGCGCGCGCCGCCCGCGCACGCCGCGCCCCCGCGTCCGGCGCCCCGGCCTGATGCGCGTTCTCTCCATCGGCGAATGCATGGCCGAGCTGGCCCCCGCGCCCAATCCGGGCGACTACCGGCTGGGCTTTGCGGGCGACACGTTCAACACCGCCTGGTATCTCGCCCGGCTCGGCGTGGCGGTGGAGTATCTCACGGCGGTGGGCGACGACGCGATCTCCGACCGGATGCTGGCCGCGATGCAGGCCGGCGGCGTCGGGACCGCGCATGTCGCCCGCCTGCCCGGGTCGACGGTGGGGCTCTACCTCATCACCCTCGCCGACGGGGAGCGCAGCTTTTCCTACTGGCGGGGACAGTCCGCCGCGCGGCGGCTGGCCGACGATCCCGCCCGCCTGACCGCCGCCATGGCGGAGGCCGACACGATCTATCTCTCCGGGATCACGCTAGCCATCCTGGCACCCGACGCCCGCGCGACCCTGATCGCCGCGCTGGACGCCGCGCGGAGGCACGGCGCCACGATCGCCTTCGATCCGAACCTGCGGCCCCGGCTCTGGCCCGACGCCGCCAGCATGACTCAGGCCATCATGGAGATGGCCGCGCGGACCGACATCGCCCTGCCCTCCCATGAGGACGAGGCAACCTGGTTCGGCGACGCCGATCCGGCCGCGACCGCCGCGCGCTATGCCGAAGCCGGGGCACGGCTGGTCGTCGTCAAGGACGGAGCCAATCCCGTCCTATGGCGCAGCCCAGACGCGGACGGCACCGTGCCGGTGGCCCCGGTGCAAGATGTCGTGGACACGACAGCGGCGGGCGACAGCTTCAACGCGGGGTTTCTGGCGGGGCTCGCCCAAGGCGCACCCCTGCCCGACGCCATCGCCCGCGGATGCCACCTCTCGGCGCAGGTCGTGCAGGGCCGGGGCGCTTTGGTGGAGACCGTGCCGGTCTGACGCCCGCCCCCGGTCAGGGCCGCGCGGCCCCGGCCAGTTCCGGATGGGCGTAGGCCTCCGGGTAGGGCATCGGGACCTGCGGCCCCAGCGGCACCACCCCATTTCCCGTCCGGCCGAAATAGCCCTGGCGGCAATGGATCAGCGACCCGGCCGCCGCCACGCCCGGCATCCCATGCACCCGGCAAAGCCAGCGCCAGAGATGCGGATAATCGAGAATCCGCGCGCCGTTGAGCTTCATGCGAACCATGTAGACCGGGTCGTGCCGGTAGAGGGTCGGGAAGAGGCGCAGATCGGCCTCGGTGAAGGTCTCTCCGGTCAGGAAGGGACGGCCGTCCGACAGCAGATCGTCCAGGAAGGCGAGCGTCTCGAAATAGGCGTCGAAGGCCGTGGCGTAGACCGATTGGTCCGAAGAAAACCCCGCCTTGTAGGCGCCGTTGTTGATCGCCGTGTAGATGCGGTCGTTCAGCCGCTCGACTTCCGCCCGCCGCGCCGGATCGGCGGGCAGGAGACGCGGGCGCTCTCCCGGGGGGAGCGTGCTGCCCAGGGCCTCGGCCTGGGCGTCGAACATCCGCAGGATCTCCGCGCTCTCGTTATTGACGATGCGCCGAGCGGTCTTGTCGTAGAGGATCGGCAAGGACCGCTCCGACGATCCTTCCCGTCCATAGATGTCCACGGCCAGACGCAGCCCCTCGCCCGTCCCGGTCTCGGGCGTGCATTCGGGCAAGGGCGCGCCGGTGAGCGTCGCGACGCGGTCGGGCGCGAATTCCCACAGGCTTGCCCCCACTGGGTCGTCGTCGCCGGTGCGGTTGGGGAAGGCCACGTCCATCGTGATCGCCTGCTCCAGCCCCAGCAGGGCGCGGGCCAGCGTCACGCGATGGCACCAAGGGCAGTTCAGCGCGACGAAGAGGTGATAGCGCCCCGGCTCCGCCGGAAATTCCGCCTCGCCGATGGCATGGCGGAAACCGCTGACGCCACGGACGAATTCGCCCGCGGCGCGGCGCTTGGCGGCGTCGGTCTGATCCTCTTGGGTCGAAGTGTCGCTCGCCATGGTTTACCCCCTGAGCCTGTGATGCAGGATGATCGGCACCGCCAGATCTTCCTCGTCGCCGAGATGACGCTCCAGGAAGGCCTCGATGGTCTCGGCGGTCGCGTGGACCTCCCCGGCGGCGTCGCGCAACTGCGCGGGCTCCAGATCGGCCAGAACGATGGCGCGATTGGCCCGGCGGTCGAACGTGTCGAGCACCGCATCGAGATCGGCGTGATCCTGCTCCAGCAGGGCCAAACCGGCGTCGAAGCGGGGATCGGCGGCGGACAGCTCCGGGAAGTAGCTGCGATCCTCCCAGCCGTGATGGCCGTGGAGATTGGCGATCAGATGGCCGCCGAGATAGGCCAGCCGGTCGGCATAGGCCCCGGCCTCCATCTCCCCGTCCAGAAGCGACTCGCCGTCCTGCCGGATCCCCGCCGCCAAGCGGCGGAACATCCGATGCGCGCCCAGCCAATGGCGGGTCTTTTCGGCGAAGCCCGGATGGTCGGCCCAGCTCTCGCGCGGGTAGCGGTCGAGCAGGATGCGCATCTCCTCGGGCATGTCATGGGTGCGGATGGTGTAGGTGTCGAGCATGGGCTGTCCCCTTTCGCCCGGAGAGATGGGACCAGGCTGCCGCAAGGGAAAGGCGCCCCGACGCAGGGCGGCTGTGCGCGGGGGCCGGTCCTAAGGCGAGACCGCTGCCAGAGCTTCGGCCAGCGCGACGAGCCCTGCCTCGACGGCCGAGACGAAATCGCCTTCGGCGGGCGGGATGGCGAGGGCCGGAACCACCGCCTGAGCGAGCCCCAGGGCGGCGACCGCATCACGGGCGGCGGCGGGGGGCTCGGCCTCCCAGATCAGCAGGCGCGCGCCGGTCTCAGCGGCGGCCCGCTCCAACTCGGCCAACTGCGCGGCCTCGGGCGCGACGCCCGCCCCCCAGTCGAGTTCCGTCACCTGCAACCCATAGGCCCGGCCCAGATAGGCATAGCGCGGATGGCTCGTGATCGCGGGCACCGGCATGCCCTCGACCAGCGCGTCGCCCGCGGCGTCGAGCCGGTCGAGTTCGGCGAGCAGGGCATCGAGATTGGCGGCCACCGGCCCATCGGGCAGCGCACGGGCCATCGCCGCCGCCAGCGCCTCGGCCTGCTCCGCGGCGAGATCGAGGTCGAGCCAGATATGGGGATCGATCCCCTCATGGCTGTGGCTGCCCTCGGCGCCATGGCTGTGGGTGATCGTATCCGTTGCGATCAGCGCATCCGACAGGGTGCGCGCCGTGTCGACCGTGCGCGACCGGGGCAGCGCCGCGCGGGTCGTCCAGTCCGACAGCCCCGCGCCATTCAGCACGATCAGATCGGCAGCCTGGATCTCGACGATCTCGGACAGGCTCGGCCGCCAGGAGGCCGGGTCGCGCCCCTCGGGCACGGCGAGCCGCACCTCGGCGGCGTCGCCCGCCAGCGCCTGCGCGAACTGCGCGACGGCGTAGCTGTCGGCCACGATCACGGGCCGATCCTGCCCCCAGGCGGGCGCCGCCAGCAGCGCCAGAAATGCGAGCGCCCTCATGCGCCCTCCCCCAGATCGGCCGGGGTCAGCAGCCAATAGCCCTCGTGATCGTCATCGGTGCGCACGGTGATCGACAAGCCACCCGCCGCCGCGCCCCGGTCCAATGGAAACCGCGCGGTGCCGTCCGTGAGCGGCAAGGTCGCGAGCACCCTGCCCTCGGCATCCTCGACCACGACCTCGCCCAGCGCCGGAATGCGGCCCGAGGAAAACTTGGCCTCGACGACCACGACCTCCCCGGCATCGGCAGGCTGAACCGACGCGAAGACGTTGACGCGATGGGCCAGCGCGGGTCCGGCCAGGGCGAGCGCGACGGTCAGGACAAGCGCGCGGATCATTGCCATGCCTCGAAATGGACCCAGATCACCGCACCCAGCTCGACGGGCTTTTCCTCGCCCTCGAACGCGATCGTCTCGGGCGCGGTATTGAGCGCGGCGAAGCCCCACCATCCCGGCGCGGGCGCGGCATAGGTAAAGACGCCATTCGCGTCGGCCTTGATCGTCTGGGTGATCATAAGCTCGGACGGGGCGGAGGCCTGCTGGCCTTCGTTATAGAATTCGACCTCGACCTCGGCATAGGGCACCGGTTCGCCCTCCAGGCGGACGATCCCCTGAAAGACGTTCCCGGCCCAAAGGCCGAAGGGCTTGCTGAGCGGCACGATCTCGGTGCGCAGACCCAACTCCGCGTCCCAGCCTTCGTCGTCGCCATAGGCGGAGACATAGGTCTTGGTGAAATGCTGGATGAAGGCGTCCTCGGCCGGCTCCCAGTAAGGGACCGGCGTCATGGCGAAGACATGGGTGCCGGGGCGCCCCAGCGCGTGAGTCAGGGTGAAGCCGGGCGCGCCCATCACGGTCGCGTCGGCCAGCGCGCCCCGCAGGTCGGTCGTCTCGCCCGCATGGGTGACGGTGAAGACCTCGGGCCGTTCCAGCACCATCCCGTCCTCCTCGAACGGGTGGGAGAAGGAGATCGTCAGGTCGACCGCGCGCCCCTCCTCCTGGGCGAGCATCGGGTCGGAGGGGATGATCATGCCGTAATGCGCGGCGGCGGGGGTGCCGGCCAGAAGCGCAAGAGCGGCAAGGGTCAGACGGGTCACGGAATGCTCCTTCAGGATCCGAGGGCGATCAGCCTGGCTGCGATGGTAGGTGCCTGAGACAACAAGACAATGACAAGCGGCAGGGCCAGCAGGGCGGCCCCGGCTATCACCAGCGCGACTTCGGCCAGCGCCATGCGTGCGATCGTGCCACGGCCCGCCCCCAGCGCGAAGGCCGTCCGCATCTCGGGCGCGCGCAGCCGCCAGGAGAGGAACAGCGCGAGACCCAGCGCCAGACCCGCCGCGATGCCGACCACCAGCGTCACCGCATCCACCAGCGCCGCGATGCGCAGAAGCCGCGCCACCAGCGCCTCGATCACGTCGGCGGGCACGACGGCCTGCACCGGTCCCTCGGCATCCAGGTAGCGGCCCCGCAGGATCGTCGCGGAGCGGTCGTCATAGGGCGCGACCATCACCGCGGTGACCGGGTAGGTCGCGGGATCGCCGTGGAAGTGGAAGCTGTCGATATTCTCCGGGGTGATGCGGGCGTATTGCACGGCGCGGGCGGCGGCGGCCGCCGCGTCTTCACCCTCGGCCAGGATGTCGTCATGGCCATGGCCGATGCCCGCGATGACCCAGGCGGTCTTGATGTCCACGAAGACGGCGTCGTCATCCGGCGTCCCGGTCGGAGCCAGCACGCCCACGACCGTCATCTCCAGCGGATAAGCGCCGTCGAGGTCGAAGAGGTTTTCGGGGTCCGACAGGATGGCATCGCCGGGGCCCGCGCCCAGCCGCGCCGCCGCGCCCGCGCCCAGCACCGCCTCGCCCAGCAGCGCGAAGGGCCGCCCCTGGGCCACCTCCAACGCGCGCAGGTCGAAATAGTCGAGCGTCGTGCCCACCACCCGCGCGCCGCCCGCGGTGAAGCGGGTATGCAGCGGGACGGGGATGCCCAGCCCCGAGTCCCACACCGCTTCGGAGGCGGCCATGTTGGTGGGCTCCGGCAGGTCGTCCGTGAAATAGGCCCCCGCCATCACCAGATCGAGCCGCGAACCGCGTGTGCCGAGCAAGAGCGGCGTCGCCTCGGCCCGGGCGCCGAGTTGCGCCTCGCCCTGCGCCAGCAGCGTCCGCGTCAACACCGGCACCGACAGAACAAGAGCGGCGGCCACCACCAGCACCAGGGTCCGCGCCCAGTGGAAGCGCAGGTTGGCGGCGGCGAGATAGAGCGCGTTCATGCCGTCCCCCCGAGATCGGCGAAGTCGATCACCCGGTCAAAGCGAGGCAAGAGCTCGTGGTCATGGGTCACGCACAGCAGCGCGGCCCCGGTCTCGGCGGCCTGCGCGAAGAGGAGGTCCAGCGCGGCTGCCTTGTTCGCCGGGTCCAGGTTCCCGGTCGCCTCGTCGGCGAGGATGACCTTGGGCCGGGTCACAAGGGCGCGGGCGATGGCGACGCGCTGCCGCTCCCCCTGGCTGAGCTGGGCGGGACGGCGGCGGGTCTTCTCGCCCAGCCCGAACTCGGCGAGCAATGCGCGGGCGCGGGCGCGGGCCTCTTTGTCCAAGGCCAGCCCGGTGCCCACGCGATAGGGGTAGAGGACGTTCTCCTCGGCGGAGAGGTAGTCGACCAGGGCGAACTCCTGAAAGACGAAGCCGACCGAGGCGGCGCGCGCGGCCCGGCGCGCCCGGTCGGGGAGCGCCGAAATCGCCCTCCCATCCAGCGTCACCCGGCCCGCATCGGGCACCGCGATGCCCGAGACGAGGTTCAGAAGCGTCGTCTTCCCCGCACCGGACGGCCCGACCACCGCTACCCGCTCCCGCGCGGCGACATCCAGAACGGGCACCGACAGCGCGAAGCCCGAGCCATAGGCGAAACGCAGGTCGCGGATTTCGATCATCCGTCGGAAGATCCCGCGTCGCCGCCGGGGAGGGTCGTCAGCGTGCCCGCCTCGGTGCGGTCCACATCGGTCAGGCGGAAGCCGGTCAGCCGCCAAGCGCCCTCGGCCGGGGCGATGGTCAGCTCGGCGGCGTAGGCGTTGCCGCGGATATGGGTGTGCTCGGCATGGCCCACTTCGCCCAGCACCGCCCAGCGCACATCGGCGGTCATCACCTCGCCCTCCATGCGCCAGGTGCCGTCGGTCAGGCTGAGTTCGTGCACGACCTGGTCGGGCAGGCCGCCCGTCGCCAGCGCGCCCGCCCGCTCCAGGTAGAGATCCTCCAGCGCGTCGCCCGCCGCGACCTGCGCCAGCCCGTCATAGATCGCCCGCTCCTCCGTCTCGGCAAAGGCGGCATAGACCGCGGCCAGCACAGCGAGCGTCACGCCATAGCCCTCGCCGCGCAGGCCCGCCGCGTCCACCGGCCCGTCGAGCCCCGGCGCGGGCAGCACCTGCGGCGGCGCCGGGCGCAGCAGCCAGACGCCAGCGCCCAGGGCCGCGAGAAGCGCGACACTCAGCAAAATGGCGGGGGCGCGCCGGGGGGACGGGACGTCGGAAACAGTCATGGCGCCCTAGTTAGTGCTCTGTAAGCGCGTCACAACGCCGAACTGCGCGTCAGGCCGTCCTGGCGGCTGACAGGGCTGCTTCCGGCGGTCGGCTCCCCGGCTGCGGCCCCTCCGGTCCGCGACGCGCAGGACGAATTCGCCCGCGACCCCAAGGACGGGCACATCCGCGCAGAGGCCGGGATTGGCTGGCTTTTCCGCCCGAGGCGGCGGCGTCCTGCCCTTCGCGCCAAAGGTCGCCGAACCGCCCGCCGTGCCTCCTCCCCTTGCGTAACAGGCACTTGTCTGACGATAACGGAGCCATCGGACGGCCTCCTGGCTGCGGCGCGGAGGCACGCAACAGGGGATAGCATATCATGGCCATCGATATCCGAACGCTTCTCGGCGACAGCGGGGACCTCAACTTCACCGCTCTCGGAGAGCCCGGCTCCAGTGCCGCGTCCCTCGGGGTCGGCGCGCGCGTCGAGACCCTGGGCGACTTCAACGGCGACGGGATCGACGACGTGGTCATCAGCACGCCGGGCCTGGACCTGCCCTCACCGGTCGCGCCGCGGACCGACGCGGGCGGCGCCTTCGTGGTCTATGGCGGCAGCGCGCTGGCCGCCGCGGTGAGCGGGGACAGCACACTGGACCTGTCCACGACGGCGCTGACGGATCTGGGCTTCGGCATCGTCGGTGCGCTGACGGACGACTTCACCGACGCCAAGGCCGCGGGCGACGTCAATGGCGATGGCTTCGCAGATATCCTACTCGCGGCGCCCAGCTTCGTCGAGGTCCCCTCCGACGGCCTCTTCGACATTGGCTTCGACCACCGCCCGGGGACCGCCACGATCCTCTATGGCGGCCCGGACGCCGCCCAGGCCATCGCTCAGAACAGTGGCCTGCTGGACCTGGCGGCGCCGGTAACCGATGTGACCACGATCGCGGGCGAACCCGATTTCGTGCGCTTGGGGCTCAGCTTTGCCGGCGGCGGCGACCTCAATGGCGACGGGTTCGACGATGTGGTGGTCGGCACGTTCCAGGGGGCGGGCGCCTTCTACAACCCGGACGGGACGGAATTCGAGGTCCCGGACATCACCGATATTCCCGACATCCCCGATATCCCTGGGTTCGACATCCCCATCGACATCCCGAACCCCGGGGAAGGGCTCGGCCGTCTTTATGTCGTCTATGGGGGCGAAACGCCAAGCCCGACGGTCGATCTGGCCACCGACATCGTCGGCGGCGACGGCAGCCAGGGCTTCCTCGTGCGCGGCTATGTGACGACCCGCATCGAAGGCGGGGACCAGGTGCCCGACTTTATCGGCAGCGTCGGCCTGTTCGACAGCCTGGCGATGGTGGATCTGAACGGCGACGGCCGGGACGAGCTGGCCATCGGGGTCGCCTTCGGCGGCACGCTGGTCGACCCGGCCGCGCCCGACCCCTATGCCACCGGCGGGCTGTTTCTGCTGTCGGCGCCCGAGACAGCAGCGGCGTCTGTCGATCTGCGCGACGAGATCTTCCTGGAGGGCCTACGGGCCGGGGAGTTCACGCTGGCGGGCTTCAACCCGTCCAATCTTGGCGATGTGAACGGCGACGGCTTCGACGATCTCGCGGTCTCCGCGCCGCTCCTGGACGTGCAGCGCGGGGCGACGCTCGATGTCAATGCGGGCGGGATCTACGGCCTGTTCGGCGGCGAGGACGCCCTGACACAGATCGTGCAGGAAGGCGGGCTGGCGGCGGCGGCCGATCTCTTCCTGACCGGCGCCACTGCGGGCGCGAGCGCGCCGGTGGCGCTGGACGATGTCTTCACGACCGACAATCCCGACGAAGAGATCCTCGGGACGCTCGGGATCGGCCTTGTGGGTCTGGGCGATATCGACGGCGACGGGATCGACGATTTCGGCGTCGGTCTGTCCGAGGGAGGCATCGGCGCCGGCACCGTCTACATCATCCGTGGCCGCGACGGCGACTCGCCCCTCGCAAGCTTCGACGCGCTGAACAATCTCGGTCTGGCCGAAGGCGTCGCCAATGGCGGGGTGACGGAGCTGACCGCGGGCGAGGACGACTCCCTCGGCTTCGCCATCGCCTCGGCAGAGCTGGGCGAGAGCCCGTCCCTGCTGCTCGGCGCACCCGGACAACTCATCAGCGAAGACGGCTTCGACCGGCCGGGACAGATTTACGTCTTCAATGCCGACGCGCTTGACGACGCGGGCGGCAGCGATGGCGGCACCGGAGGCGGCGGCGACACTGGCGGCGGTGACCCCGACCCGAACCAACGGATCACCGGCACCGCCTCTGCGGAAACCCTGACCGGCGGCAGCGGTGACGACACCGTCACTGGCGGCGGCGGGGACGACATCTTGCGCGGCCTCGCCGGCAATGACGACCTGGGCGGTCAGGCGGGCAACGACGTGCATGAGGGCGGTCCCGGCGACGACCGCTACCTGATCACCGATGCAGGCGACACCGTCATCGAACTGCCGGGCGAGGGCTCCGACCAGGTCTTTGGCCGCGTCGATATCGATCTGGGCAGCGCCGAAGTGGAAGTCGTTCGCCTCCTCGGCCGCGACAATCTGGACGTGACCGGCAACGACGTCGATCAGCGCATCTTCGGGAATAACGGCAACAACATCCTACGGGGCGGCGGCGGTGAGGATATCCTGACCGGCGGCGGGGGCGACGACGTCTTCGTCCTGGAATTCGCCAATCGCGGGGACCCGGTGACGATCACCGATTTCGCCGCGGGTGACCGTCTCGCCATCGACGATCGCTTCTTCGGCGGCGATCCCGGCATCAACCCGCGCCCGGCCGACGCCCAGACGGTCGCGAATGCCCTGGCCTCCGGCGCGGCGGCCTATGACCGCAGCACCGGCGAGCTGAGCCTCGGCGGCGACGTCGTGGCCGTGATCGACGACAAACCCCTGCTGGGCGCCGACGACGTGCTGCTGTTCTGAGGCGCGGCGCACAGGCCATCGCAGTCCCGGCGGGGGCGGAGCGCCGCCGGGAAGAAAGGACCGCGATCAGAGGTGATCCGGCACGCTCGGTCCGCACATCTCAGCCGGGCGCGCGAAGCGCTTGGAGCGGCGGGAGACCGGCCGCCGTATTCGGCGGCGCGGCCAGCCCGAAGCGGCTGTTCGCGATGGACTGCGGCAGCGGTTGGCGCGAGACAGGCCGCATTGCGGACGAAGCTCCGAGGCTTTCGCAGCGGGGTATCGCCGCATCCCAGGCCCCGCGCACACCCACCGGCTGCCCGAAGGCGATGCACGCGCCACGCGCGCCGCGCACGTGAAACCTCGTCGGTTGGCCTTGATGCCCATGGGAACGGCCCCTGGCCTGCGGAGAGGTCCCGACGCGCGACATGCTCAGAACAGCATCACGTTATCGATGCCGAGCCGTAACGGGCCTTCGAAGGTCGCGATCACCTGCAGCCGCCAGGGCCGTCCCGTCCGTCGATATCGAAGAAGAGCTGCTTGTTGCGCAGGCTGAACGAGGCGAGCCCGTCGTTCAGCAGCCCCCGGATGTCGGCCGGAGCCAGTGCTCTGGGGTCGGTACCGCTATCGCCCAACCCGAAGAACCGGTCGTCCAGGAGCAGCTTGTCCTGCGTATCGAAATCCATGATCGCCGCGTCCGGCGGGGGATCGGTCCGTTGGAAGGCGAAGTCGTCCGCCCCCTCTCCGCCCGTCATGACGTCGTTGCCACCGCCCGAGGCGAGAACGTTGCTTGCCGCGTTGCCGAGCATCTCGGTGTCGCCGTCTTCACCGAGGAACCGCGCGGCGCAGTCGATCCGGAACCGGCCGCGAGCCGGATCAACGGCCGCGTCGCTCCCCTCGACCGGCAACCGATCACGCTGATCTCGCGCGCGATTCCGTTCTCCGCGCTGGCTTCCCATCATCAGGCGGCGGAACGCCGCCCGAACGATAAAGCCGCCCTCAAACCCCATGCCGAGCTGTGCCCACCCTGCGCCAGACGCGCCGCCAGGGCCGGTCAAGCGGTCAGATGCGCCGCCAGCCGAAGGGTGAATTGCAGCAGCGGGAGGGTCGGGTTGGCGTGGCCGCTGGTCGCGAAGACCGAGGAGCCCGCGACATAGATGTTGTCCGAGCCGTGGATGCGGCAATTCTCATCCACGACCGAAAGATCCCTGCGCCCCATCCGGGTGCCGCCCATGTGGTGATTGCCGCCGTAATCCTCGTGCTCGGGCCAGTCGCCCCCGTCCGCCAGCCAGTCCTCCAGGCGGATGCGGCCCAGATCGTTATCCACCAGCCATTCGTTGAACAGCAAACAGGAGGACAGGATCGTGTCGCGGTCGATCTGCCGGGTCCGCCAGTGCAATTCAGAAAAGGGGATGCCGAACTTGTCCCGCGCCTCCGACAGCGCGATCCGGTTATCCGCAAAGGGCGCCTGTTCGGAGGAGGTGCGCATCCGCACGCCACAGACCAGGTTGCGATCCGCCAGCGCCACGAGACGGCGTCCGAGGCCCGGCGCGATGCACAGGATCTCGTTCAGAAGCCGGCGTGTCCGGTCGCGGCCCTGCCGATCCAGCTCCAGACGGCAGTTCATGATCCCGTTCGCTCGCAGCACCGAGGAGCGCAGCCCGAAATACTCCAGCTCCTCGACCGAGGTCGAGACGATGGCCTCGCCGACGCGGGTGCGGGGATGCTCCATCCAGTAGCGGCCGATGGGCAGGCCTGCGTCGAAGAAGCGCCCGCCGTGACGCGCGTCGAGCCAGAGCAGCATCCGCGAATTCTCGATGCCCCCCATGGCGAGCACGAAGCGATCCGCCGGGATCGTAACCTGCGCGCCGTCGTAATTCGCGAAACGCGCCGAGCTGGCGGTCTGCCCGTCGCTTTCCAGGTCCAGAAAGTTCGCCGCGAGATAGAGGTCGATCTGGTCGGACCGCTCCAGCTCGGCGCGGTATTTCTGCTCGAACAGGGTCGGCGGCGAGAACTTGAAATCGATATGCTTGACCCGCGCGCTGCCATCCACCGGGCCGTCGCCGAAGGCGGGATCGACATCCACCAGCGCACAGGCCTCGGCCAGGAACGGCGCGATGGCGTCGGCCCGGATCGGCCATTCGAATTCGGGGCCGAGATCGCCGCGCTCGAAATCGACGGGGTCGAAGACACGGCACATGCCGCCCCAATGGTTCGTGCTCCCCCCGAGAAAGCGCAACCGGCAGGAATCGAGCGGAAAATAAGGATCGCCGAGGATCTCGCCGCGATACACGTCCTGCGAGGCGTCGGTGTAATAGTCGAGACCGCCTTCGCAGAGGGCGACGCGTCTGCCGGCCTGCGCCAGCTTGCGGGCCAGGGTGATGCCCGCTGCTCCGGCGCCGATGATGCAGGTATCGTAGGCCCCTTCGGCGGGGCCGTCCCCGGAATTGAGGTCGATGATCATCAGCTATCGTCTTTCCGAAGCAGCCAGACGCCGCGACGCACGCGCCGACCGAAAAAGACGGACCCCGATCCGGCCAGCAGGACCGCTACGTTCAATATCGAGGCAAGGACGTTGCGTCTGTCAAATCTTCGGGCCAATCCTGATCTCCTGCGCATGTCCGAAACGGAGGGCAGGAAAAGACTACGCCGAATTGGGATCAGGTTGGGCCGATTTCATGGCTGGGACGACATTTCGGCGCGCCTGTCGTCGGAATGCGACGCGGCGGGGCGGTCATGGGGGCGCCGCTTCGGACGGGGAGGGACGGCTTGTCCGACCTCCGAGCGGCAACCCGGACCCGCAAAGACCGCAGTCGGCGCCCGCCCTGCGCCGACAGGACCGCGATCCGGCCAAATGATCGCCTTGAAAGGGAACGATACCCCCGTCAGTTTCCCCTGCCCAGAGGACCGACGCCAGATGACCGACGCCGACAGCACCGCCCGCCCGTCCCGCCTGCGCCAGGTGCTGATCGTCGGAGATTTCGCCGACCTCATCAGCGGCCAGGCCAAGGTGGCGATCGACAGCGCCCTGCTGCTTGCCGATGGCGGCATCGACGTAACCTTCTTCGCCGCCTGCGGGCCGGTCAGCGCGGCGCTGGAGCATCCGCGCATCCGGACCGTCTGCCTCGATCAGCGCACCATTCTCGACGATCCGAACCGCCTGCGGGCCATGGCGCGCGGGATCTGGAACGGCCCCGCGCTGACCGCGCTCCGAAAGGTGACGGCCGAGCACGATCCCGCCTCGACGGTGCTGCATTGTCACGGTTTCGCCAAGGCGCTGTCGCCGGCGATCGGTCGCGTCCTGGCGGATGGCCCCCTGCGCAGCGTCTTCACCATGCACGAGTATTTCCTCGCCTGTCCGAATGGCGGCTTCTACGACTATCGCCGCAACGAGATCTGCACACGCAAGCCGCTTGGCGCGTCCTGCATCGCCACCGATTGCGATGTGCGCCATCGGGCCCACAAGATGTGGCGGCTGGTCCGGGGCGCCGTGGCGGCCGGGCCCGGCAAGCTGCCGGGCGGGCTGCGCGACGTCATCTTCATCTCGGAGACGCAGCGGCGCGCCATCGAAGCCTATCTGCCGGAGGGGGTCCGTCTGCATTCGGTGCCGAACCCGGTCGAGGCCGGGGGGCCGCAAGTGGATTGGCGCGCAAATCGCCACCTCGTATTCGTCGGCCGCCTCTCGCGCGAAAAGGGCGCGCTGCAACTGGCCGAGGCCGCGCGGGCGCTTGGCCTGCCCGTCCGCTTCGTCGGCGACGGACCGGAAGCGGACCCGATCCGCAAGGCGAACCCGGAGGCGGAGATCACCGGCTGGGTCACCCCGGAGGACGTGCAGCGCCATCTCTCCGAAGCCCGTGCCCTGGTCTTTCCCAGCCTGTGGTACGAGGGCCAGCCCCTCGTGCCGATCGAGGCGCAGCTTCGCGGCATCCCAGTGGTCTGCGGCCGCTGGAGCGCCGCCGCGGAGGAAATCCGCGACGGCGAGAACGGGATCGTCTACGACACGCCCGGCACGGCTTCGCTGGTGGCGGCGCTCGGGCGGCTGGACACGGTCGGGACGTTCGACAGCGCGGCGCTCGCCCGGAGGGTCGCTCCGGAGGCGCATCGCGACCGGCTCATCGCCCTTTATGAAGGGCTGCTCTCGACCGCGCCCCGCCAGGCGGACAGGTCGAGCCCGAATTCCCGTTCCAGCGCGGCATAACCCGGGGCGAATTCTTCCCGGAGCGTCGCCAGGGTATCGGCCGCGACCTCCTCGCCGCCGGGCCGGGCGTTGAGCTTGCGATAGACCTTGCGCAGCGCGTGATAGGCCCGGCCCTTCGGCAACCGCGCCCGGACGGCGATGTTGAGCCGCTGGAGCGCGCGGCTGCGAGGGCGGTAGGTCTCGTTCTCGGTCGCGAAGGCGTAACCGTCGTAGAAGCCCCGTTCCAGGCCGATCCAATCCGCCAGATCCTGCATGAACCCGCGCGGATCCCGGCGAAGGGTGTCGAAGGTCGCCACGAACATCCGCTCCTCCCCCAGCGCCGCGCGCCATCGGCGGAGATAGCGCAGGTAATCCGCGTTCCCCAGCGCGTCCCGGGCCAGTTCGTTGCCGCCGAAGGTCTCGCCTCCGGCATGCAGGGCGGCCACGTAAGCTTCGAAGGACATGGCCTCGGGGATGTAGGACCAGTTGTTGCGGTAATACCCGTAAAGGGACCGGATCTGCTCTGCCGGATCGCGGAGGATGAAGATACATCGCGGCGCCGTCGCGAGATCGGGAATATGGCGCAGCGCGGTCTCCTGGTAGATATAGGCGGGCGTGGAATCGAGGATCGCCGCGGGACGGCGGTCGCCGGGCAGATCGAATTGCTGGCGATAGGCCTCCCAGTCGGACCGGACATTGGCCTCCGGGCGGTAGATGTGGCTGTCCGGATCGACGAAGAAACACGCCTCCTTGTCACGCGCCCCGACGACGTCCGGGTGATCGCAAAGCCAGGCGTGGACCGCGCTCGTCCCAGCTTTCGGGACGCCGCAGATGAACAGGTCAGGCAGCCACTCCGCCTGGGCCGCAGCCGTGGATCGGCTCATGAGTCCCGTGACCCCGCGATCTGGGACGGGTCATGGCTTTCGAGGCGGGCGGCGGAGGCCAGATGCGATGCGCCGCCACGCTCCCTCCGGGCGCGGGCACGGCCGCTCTCCGCGGCGGGCCTGCGATCGGGGTCGGCAAGCTCCCGGAACAGGTCGTCCAACCCACGGCACAGCCTGTCCGCCGAAAAGCGGGCCTCGTAGGCCGCGCGGGAGGCCGGGCGCATCCGGCGCAGTTCCTGCTTGTCGAGGCCCCGCAACAGCTCGGCGAGGATTTCGGCATCGAGCGGAAACACGGCGCCGGTCTCGCCCGAGCGCACCAGGGCGTCCATCCCGCTGCGATCGGAGCACAGAACCGGGGTCCCGTTACGGAAGGCCTCCGGAATGACCAACGGCAAGCCTTCCCAGCGCGACGGCACGATGACCGCATCGGCCGATTTGTACCACGAGTCGATCTGGTCCCCGGCGACCCATCCGATCTTGTGCACGCCGTGCGGCAGGGGGCCGGTGACCCCGTCTCCGCGCACGGAACCGCCGACGAGGTAGAGATTGAGGTCGGGACGATCCGCCCGGCGCAGAGCCTCGAACAGGATGTCGAAGCCCTTCTGCGGATCGAGCCGCCCCACGAACAGCAGATGCAGCGCATCGGGCGCATCGGAAAAGAGCGCGCCATCCGCGTCTGGCGCAGGCGGCAGGACGGCGTTTTCGAGCACGACGAACCGTCCGCGATAGCCAAGCCGCTCGGCCAGCGCCCGCTCATGCTCGGAGACGCAGACGACGCAATCCGCCAGACCCGCCAACCGCCCCTCGACGGCGCGCACCAGCCGCGCCTTCAAGCCGTTCGTTCGAACCGTCGAGATGGCCCAGGAATGCGGGCAATAGATCGCAGGGCGCCTGTCGCCGCCAAGCCGCAGCGCGGCCAGGCCGGCCAGGGCGAAGGTGCTGTGAAAGAAGACGATATCGGGATCGAGACGGTGGACGAGTTGCCGCATGGCGCGGACCATGTTTCGCACCGCCGTGGCACCGCGGCCGGGCCGATCGAAGAGATGGCGGCGCAGGCCGCTTCCGACGAAGTCGGCATGTTGCGCCGGAAGCAGATGGTGCATTTCGTGCCCGTCGGCTTCGAGCCGCGAAATCACCTTCTGGTAGATGCCGACACCGCCATGCGCGGTCTCGCAGACGTTCAGGACTTTCATGGCTCGCCTTCCTTTCCCGGCGAGACGGGGCGGAACGGAGCCCGGGTCAGGAGGCAGGACGGTTGACCGGTGCGGGAGACGCACTAGGCCCTCTCGCGGTCCGCGTCTCTCCCCGAACTCTTCCGCCTCCCCTTCATCACCCACTTACACACACGCCCCCCCGCGGCAAAAAAACTACCACAGAAGCGCCACACCCCAAAAGTAGAGGATACATAACTGTTACAATTGAGTCCACGAGATGATCGACGGAGGGGAAGGCCCGATTCGGCGCGCCACCCCGGGGCAGGCCCCGGGCACGCCGCGCCGATTCCGCCCTCCCGCTCGGATGTCCGGCAGGCGTGGCCGAGCGGTGGCCGCAGGCTTGGCAGGATTGCCGCATTTCGCGTCAGGGGGCGGATGAGTCGATGATTGTCACGGATCGCCGTACAGAGTTTTTCCTCGCAGCTTCGGGGCTTCTGCTACAAGCAACCGACTCCAGAGTGATTGGGTAAATGATGACAGATGTCCGGCCCACCCATGCCGAATCGGTCCCCGATGAGGCGGCTCTTGCCGAGGTGCTCCGCCAGGGCATCGCCTTCCTGCGCCGGTGGTGGCTGAGCATTCTGGGATTTTCCCTGCTCGGCGGGATCGTGGCGGCCTATCTCGTGCTTCAGGTCGAGGATCGCTTTCGCAGCGACCTGCTTCTGCTGGTGGAGAAGCCGGTCGACCGGCCCCTGGAGGCCGAGGGACCGGGGGCGATCACCGATGACAGCTATGTCGACGGCCAGATCTTCGTCATCGAATCCCGCCGGCTGCTGCGCGAAGTCGTCATCGCCGAGAACCTGACCGAGGAACGCTTCTTTCAGCGCGAACCGAAATCCTGGCTCCAGACGCAGATCGGGACAATCCGCGGCTGGGTACTCGGCAATCCGGCCCCGCCGGCGGGGCCCGATACGGAAGACGACCCCGAGGTCGATTTCGCCGTCCGCGTCCTGGCGCGAAACCTGTCGGTCAGCCGCGAGGACGACACGAACGTCATCGAGATCTCCTTCAGCGCCACATCCCCCCGGCTTGCGGCGCGGGTCGCAGATGCGGTGGGCGATGCCTTCGTCCGGAGCCGCGAGGCCGCGCAGAGAGCACGGGCGGGACGGGTGTCGGGCTGGCTCGACGAGCGCGCAGTCCAGTTGCAGCAGCAGGTGACCGAGGCGGAAGATGCCGTCGCGGCCTTCAAGATCGAAAACGACCTGATCGGCGGCGCCCCGGGCCAGACCCTCAGCGAGCAGCAGCTGACCGAGTTCAACACCCAGCTGATCCTGACGCAGACCGAACTGGCCGAACGCCGCGCCGCCTATAACCGCGCGCGCGAGATCCTGGCGGCCAACGGCGACATCCAGTTGCTGCCCGACGTCCTGGCCTCTCCGCTGATCGCGGCGCTGCGCGAGGACGTGCTGAGCCTTCGGCGGCGCGAGGCGGAGTTGGGCAATCGCGGGGTCGAGAACCCGCGCCTCGATGCGATCCGCGACGAGATCGCCACGACCGAAGCGCAGCTCGATGCGGAGGTCCGGCGCGTCGTGGTCGCCATCGGCAACGAGGTCGAGACCCTGGAAGCACGGCAGAGCCTACTGCTGGAAAGACTGGCCCAAGTCGGGGGCAACACCAACGCCGCCAGCCGTCTCGGCGTCGATCTGCGCGAGCTGGAACGCCGTGCCGCCGCCTATCGCATCCTCTATGAGCGCTATCTGTCGGAGACGGCGCTCGCCGAGGAAAGCGTCAGCTTCCTGACGAGCGGGGTCGAGATCATCGACGCCGCCTCGATCCCGCGCGACGCCTATTATCCGCCGAGCAAGTTCTTCGTGGTCATGGGGCTGATGTTCGGGGCCGCGATCGGGACCTTCCGCGGCCTCTTCCGCGAGGCGATGGAGACCGGCTTCCGAAAGGTGACGCAGGTGCAGCAGGGCCTGGGACTGCCCGTCCTCGCCTGCGTGCCCCGGTTGCCGCGCAGATCGAGTGCCCTGGACCTGCCCGCGATCCAGCCCCAGGCGCCATTCTCGGAGGCGGTCAGCACGTTGCGGCACCGGCTGGTTGGCTTGTCCAAAACCGAGATGGGTAAGGTCGTGCTGCTGACCTCGGCCAATCCGGGCGAAGGCAAGACGAGCCTGGCCGCGGCCCTCGCGACCTCCGCCCGCCTGGCCGGGCAGAGCACGCTGCTGATCGACGCGGACCTGCGCCGCAGGGGCCTGTCGCGGCTGCTGCGCCTCGACGGCGAAGAGGGGCTCGCCGAACTCGCGCGGAGCGGCGAATGGGATCTGAACGAGGCGCTCCAGGTCGAGGAAAACCTGTTTGCCCTGCCCGCCGGCGAGGTGAAGGGGAACCCGTCGGATATGCTCGCAAGCGAGGCACTGTCCTGGTACATTGAAGACGCGCGGCAGATCTTCGACGTGATCATCATCGACGGCCCGCCGGTCGCCAACATGGCCGATGCGCAGATCCTTGCGGAAATGGCCGACAGCGTCGCCTTCGTGGTCCGTTGGGCGCAGACGCCACGCAACGTGGCGCGCGCCGCGCTTTCCACGCTTCCGCCCGACCGGGTCGCCGGCATCGCCCTGACGGCCGTCGATCTGAGGACGCTGTCCTATTACGGCGAGGCCTATGAGGCCTTCACCCCGTCCGGTCCGCCGCAGCGCACGGCTCAGGCCCGTGTCTCTGTCTGAAACGGCACTTCGCGGCCCCGGACCCGGCCTCTTCGACCGGCTTGTGGTCGTCAATCCCGCCATCCTGTTCATGGCGTTCCTGCCGCTGCAATGGATCGAGGTCACGCGGCTCGGCGGCTTCGATATCGTGCTGCCCTATCTGGCGGTGCTGCTCGCCTTCGCGGTCATCGCGGTCTCGGATGCGCATGCGTCCCGCTTCGTCGGCCTCACCCGCGAGGCGACGCCGTTTCTGCTGCCCTACGTCTTCTACCTGCTGATCATCATGGTCGCGCTGAAGGGCAGCCCGGCCCAGGGCATTCCGATCCGGCAGGTCTTCTTCATCGGGTCAGGGATCGCATTCGGCGCGATGCTGATCGCCGGTCGGGATGTCGGCCGCGTGCTCAGGCTCTCGGGACTGGCCGCGCCGGTCGTTTTCGTGGTCACGACCGAGATCATCGCCCGTGGCCTCGGTACCAGCTGGGTCGAGGCGCTGACCCGATTCTTTACGGCGGGCGATCTGGAGTTTCTGACCTATTCCTTCTTCCGGGACATCTTCAACGCCCAGTTCGAGACGGACGACCTGGTGATCACCGCCGCGCAGAAGAACGCGGTGGCCGTGGCCCTGCTGATCGCGATGCAACTCTTTGCGGCCGGACGCGTGCCCGGCGAGCGGGACCGCCCGGGCCTTCTGATCCTGGGCGTCTTCCTGGTTCTGCTGCTGATGCTGAACGCGCGGTCGGTGCTGCTGGCCGCGATGGTCTCGCTGCTGCTCGCCGCGCTGATCGGGGCGCTCCGGGCGCGGCGGATCGGTCTGTTCAGTGCCTTCGCGATGGCCTTCGCGACGATCAGCGGGATCGTGGCCCTTGCGATCATCGCGACCTCAGACAGCGCGATCGTCGAGACGCTGCGGGACCGCTTCACCTTTTCCGACCATTCCACCGATGCGCGGCTGGGCCAGTATAGCTGGGCGATGTCGCGGATAAACGACAGCCTGCTGCTCGGGAGCGGCTATGCGGAACTGCATGGTCAGCCGGTGCACAACCTCTTTCTGGGCGCCTTCATGCATTCGGGTCT
Source organism: Jannaschia seohaensis (assembly GCF_900116765.1). Taxonomy (GTDB): domain Bacteria; phylum Pseudomonadota; class Alphaproteobacteria; order Rhodobacterales; family Rhodobacteraceae; genus Jannaschia; species Jannaschia seohaensis. Next base: position 159,643 of record NZ_UETC01000006.1, read on the forward strand.
GCTCGCGTTCCTGCTGGTGGTCGCGGCCTATCTGAGCCTCTTCACCTTCTGGCTGGTCTTTTGCGCCAGGATCGTGACCCGTCCGGGCTTCTGGACGCTCCCCATCCGGCCGGAATGGGTGGCGGTCCTGCCGCTGCTGCCGATGTTCCGGGTCTGGGTCGCGGGTGGCGCGGGGCATCCCGCCCTGGGAGAATGGATGGCCATCATGGCCTTTGCCGCGCTCCTTGCGCTCAACCGCTGGACGAGCCTCCGCCGCCAGGGGTGAAGGGCGCCGTGCCCCCCGGGACCGGGCCGGCGACGCGGGGGCGCGACCCGGGACAGTGACGGATCACGGGCCCCGCTAGGCCCTGACATCCATCCCGCCGGCAAAGGCGCGTTCATAGACGGCGATGTCCGGGGCGCAGATCCGTTGGATCTCGGCCTTGGTCTCGGGCGCAAGGTCCGACAGGGTCAGCGAACTGCGCCCTTTGCCGCCGCGATTCTCGTGCCCGATCCTGACCCGGATTCCGAGCCTGTCTCTCAGCTGGGCGCGGAATCCGTCGAGATCGTCGAGGCGGCCGACGGCCGAGAACTTCTTGAGATTGAGCACGGCGCGCTCGATCGCCTCAGCGGACCCGAAATCGGCATCGCTGGGCAAACCGCTGAAAAACTCGCTGTAGCTCGCGCCCATCTGACGGGCGCGGTCCGTCGTTAGAAATTCCTCTAACGGCTCTTCAATTCTCGCATGCGCATTGGGTTTGTCGAAGCTCCAGTTGTAATGGGACAGAAAGCGCGCGGCGGGATCGCGGAGGATCGTGATGAATTTGTAGCGCTCCCGGAAACGGTCATAGGCCACTTCGGAAAAGCGGACGTGAAGCGAAATGCACCGCACATCCTCATACATCAGATAAAGCAGCATCTGTTCGCGCAGATCGAGCACGTCGACGAGCATGCGCTCGCGGTCGCTGCGACCGGTGAACGCCTCGAATGCGCGAAAACTCGACTCCGGGACGACCGTAGCCTGGCTGAGCAGATAGCGCTTGCGCAAGGCGCGCCCGACGGAGGTTCCCCCGCATTTCGGGACATGATGGAACACGAAACGCTGCGGAAGGGCACGATCCAGCATCGCGCGACGGAGGGATTTCGCGGTATCGACGACATTCATGGCGTGGCTCCTGTCTCGCCTTCCGGCCGGCGCAAGACTTCCCCGAGGCCGCGGCAAAGACAAGGCGCGAGTCGGCGTCGGGATTTTCCAAAACGCCTATCTTTTCGGCATCTTTCGCGCCGGATTTGTGAATTTACCTTTTCACCCGGCGCATTGCGCCCCCACGCCGAATTGTTGCGCAAAAGGAGTTGCACGGTTTCGCCGCCCTGTCTCCGGAGGCAGGGCGTTAGCGGTGGACAGCGACGGGAGCCGGATCGTAGAGTTTGATGCCTGCGTATCGATTGCCGCCAGACCGGCGCCCTTTTTTCTAGATCGCGATGACGTCTATCGGACCCCTTCCGCGCACCAGGGCGCCCTCTCTCCGTCGCAATATCGGATTTGCGGTCAGCGGGCGCATGGTGTTCGCGGTCACCCAATTCGCCATCCTGATCCTCGTGGCCCGGCTCGGCACGCCGCAGGATGTCGGGGCGCTGACGCTTGCCTCGGCCATCGTCACGCCCCTTTTCTTCCTGACCTCGATGGGGATGCGGGACGCGCATAGCGTCGACGATCTCGTCTCCTACAGCCGGGCCGATTACGTCGCGCTGCGGCTGGCCGGCGGCAGTTTCGCGCTGCTTGCGACGGCCGCCATCGCTTTGGGGCTATATGGGCAGGACGGGTTCCTGGTCTACGGCTCCGCCATCGCCCTGGCACTGGTGAAGTTCTCGGGCGCGCAGATGGCGCTCAATCACGGGATGTTCCAGCGGGCGGAGCGGCTGGATTTCACGGCGATTTCAAACGCCATGCGCGGCGGCATGGGGCTGGCGGCGTTCGGCCTCGTGTTCTGGTACACCCGCGCCCTGCCGCTGGCTCTGCTTTGCGAGGCCCTGGCCTGGGTCGCGAGCTATGTCTTGGTCGACCGCCCCCTGCTCGGCCGGATCGGGGCGCGGACCAGCTGGGCGGAGCTGTCGCGGGCGCAGGCCCGGACGGTGCTCCGGCTGGCCTACTGGATCCTGCCGCTGGGGCTTTCGGGCTGGTGTCTGCGGGCCGCCCTCGCGGCGCCGCCGCTGATCCTGGAACGCCATGCCGGGCTGGCCGCCGTCGGTCTGTTTGGCGTGCTCGCCTATGGCCATTCGGCGATGCTGATGGTCGCCAACAGCCTCGGCGGCGCGGTCGCCCCCAGGCTGCGAAAGTATTACCGCAACGGTCGGCGCGCGCCCTTCCTGCGGACCGTGGGGCTGATGTCGCTCGTCTGCGGCGGCTTCGGAGCGGGGATGGTCGCGGTGGCCTGGCTGGCCGGCGATCCTTTGCTGGAACTGGTCTTCGGGGTCGACTATCGCCGCGGCGACCTGCTGACTATCGTGATCTTCGCCTCGGCGCTGAGCGTGACGAGCGCCCCGCTCGTCGCCGCGATGAACGCGGGCCAAGCCTTTCGGAAGCGTTTGCTGGTGACGGCGAGTGGCCTGGCGGCGGCGGCGGTCGTCTCGGTCCTGCTGATCCCGAGCTACGGCATCGCGGGCGCCGCTTGGTCGATGGTCGCGCTGACGGCGACCCATGCCACGCTTTACGCGGCCCTGTTCGTCTTCGTCCTGCGCGCGATGCCGCCCCCCCTGCCGAAGGACGCCCCCGACGCGTCCGAGGGGAGATAGCCCGTGGGAGTCGCCGCCTCGGCCAGGTCCATGATCCAGCGCGCGATGCTGGAGCGCCGGGTCCGCCGGTCTCTGGCGGAGGCGCGGGCCGGCCTCGTGCGGCTCTCGCGCCGGCCCGGCGGGCTCTCGTCAGAGTTCAAGCGCCGCGCCGAGGCCTATTCCGGCGACGTGTTCGGCACCCGGCAACACGCTCCCTGGCTGCATCTCTACTCGGAGTGTCGCGGTGAATTCCGGGAAGGCTGGCTGCCGGTCAGCTACTATTTCTCGGAGGTGCTGGACCGGGCCAATGGTGGCTATCAGCACATGGCCCGCCACCGCGCCGCGAACACGGCTCTGTTCGGGTCGGACGCCTTCCCCGATCTGGCCTATTGCGTGAACGGGCGGCTGATGTGGGCGGACTACACGCCCTGCGACCCGTCGGAGCTGGCGGGGCAAGCCAAGGATCTCGTCTTCAAGCCCGACCATTCGGGGTTCGGGCGCGGCATCCGATTCCTGTCGGCCCGCGACCTCGACGCCGCGCGGATCGCGCGTCTGGGCAACGGCGTGCTGCAACCGCGCCTGATCCCCCATGACAGCTTCGCGCAGATCGACATGCCCTCCCTCGCCACCCTGCGGATCGGGACCGTGGTCGGGCACGACGGAGAGGTCTCCGTCCGGACCGCCTATCTCAAGATGGGACGCAAGGCGGAGTCGCATGTGATCTCGGCCAGCCAGGTGCGGGTGCCGGTCGACTGGCGCACGGGTCTGCTGGCCGCCGATGGCTACCTGGCCGATTGGACGCCGGTCACAGCGCATCCGGATACCGGCGACAGCTTTGCAGGTCGCAGCCTGCCCGGGCTCGACGAATTCGTTGAGATCGTCACTTCCCTGCACCGCAAGCTGCCGCTGGCGCGCTATCTCTGCTGGGATCTGGTCCGCGACGCGAGCGGTCGGATCCGCGTACTGGAATGGGAGGGCGGCGTCGTCAGCTTTGCCGAGGCGACGCAAGGCCCATGTTTCGCGGATCTTGGCTGGGCGCGCGGTCAATCCAATGGCTAAGGACCTGCCCCTCGACACCCCATCGCGGCCGCCGCGCATCCTGTTCGTGGCCAGCGAAGTCCTGGGCTGGAAAACCTATGCCAAGCGGATGCGGCGCGCCCTCGAGGCCCGATCCGACATCTCCCATGACATCTTCAGCTGGCAGCCGCCGCGCCTCGGCACACTGGCGGTCAAGCGCCACGGCGGCGGGCGCCTGTCCCGCCTCCTGCGCCCGCTCGACCCGATCCATGCCTATCGCTTCCATCTCGGCCGCGAGATCCGGGCCGCAATCCGCCGAAGCCGGCCGGACATCGTCCATGTCGCCGCGCATTGGCCGGCGGCGGCCTTCGCCTCGGATCCGGCGGCGCTGCCCTATACGCTCGCCTTCGATTGCACCCGTCACGGGATCAACGCCTTGCGCCAGCCGCCGGCCTGGTCCGACGGCGACCTCGTCCGGGAAGCGGCCCTGTTTCGCGGAGCGGCGCATCTCTTTCCGATGAGCGACTGGGCCGGGGCCTCCCTGGTCGCGCAATGCCGTGTCGCGCCCGAGGCGATCACGATCAGCCCGCCCTCGGTCGAATTGTCGGCCTTTGCGCCGCCCCGCAGCCATGACGGGGTGCCGAACATCGTCTTCGTCGGCAACGACTTCGCCCGGAAGGGAGGGCGCCGCCTCGTGGAATGGGTCGAGGGACCGCTGGCCGGGCGATGCCATCTGCATATCGTGTCACAGGATCCGGCGGCGCAGGTCACGGGCCGCCACATCACCGCCCATGGCCCTATGGCGCAAGAGCAGCTGTTCCAAGATCTTCTGCCGGAGATGGATATCTTCTGCTTGCCAACCGCCCTGGACATGTCGCCCCAGGTTCTCGCCGAGGCCGCGGCCGCCGGTCTGCCCGCGGTCGCAAGTGACCTCGGCGGCATCGGCGAACTGGTCCGCCATGAGCAGACGGGGCTGCTCGTGCCTCCGGGGGAGGATGGGGGCTTCGTCGACGCGCTCGACCGGCTGATCGCCGATCAGGAGGCACGGGCGCGCATGGGTCTCGCCGCGCGGCGGCACGCCGAGACCGTGCTGAACGCGGACCTGACCTATGGCGCCGTCGTCGACCGGCTGGTCGCACTCGCCACGCGTCACGCCGCGCCGTCCGATGTCGCCGGGGCGCGCGGATGAACCTGGAAACCGGCATCGCGCGGGCCGATCTCGACACGCGGGTCGAGCCGTTCCTGCTGCGCCGCATGGCGCCCGATCCGGACCCTGTGCCGGTCCGCAGGCTGGTGCCGAAGCTGACCTGGAACCGGCTCGACCTCGCGATCAAACGGGCGTTTCTAGAATCGCTCGGGGACCGCCCGTCCGAGGCCGCCGGTCGCCGCTACGACGCGCATATCAAGGCGTTTTCCCTCGGCGAAATGCAGGAGCCCGACAGTGCGGCCAAATCCGGGGCCGAGGCGTTTCGCGCCTCCTTCGTCGAGACGCTCACCGCACTGGACACGGAGGGATTCGACCCGCAGCGCAGCTTGGTCCCGCTGGCGACGGATGGCACGATCCTGAATGGCGCGCACCGGACGGCGGCGGCAATGCATCTCGGTCGGGAGATCGTCGCGATCGAAACAGGGCTGGAGCCGTTCGTCTACGACTACCGCTACTTCCGGGGTCGCGGCATGTCGGACGCCGATCTCGACGCGGCGGTCACCGATTACGTGCGCCTGTCCCCGGATGCGGCGGTCGCCCTGCTCTGGCCGGCGGCCGAAGGGCGCGACGCGGAGGTCGCGCGCGTGCTCGGCCCGCTGGTCTACCGAAAGGAGCTGTCCCTCACGCCGCGGGGGGCGCATAACCTTCTGAGCCAAGTCTACCGTGGCGAGCCATGGCTCGGCCCCGCCGAGGAGGATCACCCGGGCATCGACCGCAAGTTGCTGCCCTGCTTTTCCGGAGGCGGCGGGTTGCGGGTTCTGGTTCTCGACCTGCCCCCCGATCGCGACCGGGTGGCGCTAAAGGACGAGATCCGCGCGTTGTTCGGCCTGGGCAAGCACTCGATCCACATCACGGACGACCATGCCGAGGCACTCGACCTCGCGCGGCTGCTTTTGAACGCCCATGGCGTTCACATGCTCGACCATGCTTCGCCGAACCGCTTCCCGGAAGTGCGGCAGTTGGCGGAGGAACTCCGCGGCGTCCTCGACGCGAGCGGTGTCCCGGCGGATGCCGTGGCGATCGACTCCGGCATGGTGATGGGCCTCTACGGATTGCGGGCGCCGTCCGATCTCGACTATGTCGCCGCCGCACCGGGGCCGCAGACGGATCGGATCGAATGGCACAAGGGCGACCGGCACGGGATCCCGGTGACCGAATTGCTGACCGATCCGCAGTATCATTTCTTCTATTGGGGGCTGCGGTTCATCAGCCTGTCCCAGGTCACGGCGATGAAGGCGCGCCGTCTGGCCGGACAGGATGCCGAAGATCTCGAGCGGATCCGCCAGCTTCCGAGCGTCGCGCTTCGGTCGCCGTGGCAGGACTTCGTCTATCGCGCTCGTTTCCTGCAATCGAGGACGAAGCGTCAGGTCATCCGCGGCCTCGCCCGGATCGGACTGAAGGAACCTGCGCGCAGGATCTACCGCCGGGTACGCGGAGGATGGCGTCGGTAGGTCGTCCGCCTTTCCGTGCTCCGGTGCGGGAGCTCGCATTGGTAGGGTCGGTCAGGGCTCGCGACGTCGGCGCCCTGGGGTTCGATCGCACGATCCGACATTGGGAGCCGGTGTTTGCGCGGGCCAACTGGCTGCTGTCAGGCCTATACCCGGATGTTCGCATTGGCGACGCAGCTGGTTCCGCTCTGCTGTTCAACATGGAGAAGCTCTTCGAGACGGTACTCGGACTGCACATCCGGCATGCTTGCCAGGTAGAGGCCGGTGCTCGCCTTTCTGTCGGACTTCAGAGCCCTGTGAAGAACCTCGCGACGGCGGGCTTCCAGCTGCGCCCCGACGTTACCGTTCAGACCGGAGACAAGTGCGTCGCCATCTTCGATGCGAAATGGAAGCGCCTCGATCTCGCCGAACCGAACTCGGGCGTCTCGAGCGGCGACGCGTATCAGATGAACGCCTACGCCAGTCGCTACCGCTGTAAGCGACTCGCGCTCGTTTACCCGGCCTCGAGGGACTGCCCGCCAGGAAGGATCACCGAGTTCGTGCTCATGACCGAAGAGCGCCCGGTACTGGATGTGGTCGCGGTCGATGTTCGAGAGCTCGCCTTTGGCACCGGAATCCCGGTCGGCATCGATGCGATGATCCCGATCGAGCCGCACTGGAAGCAACGGTCATCGCAGGCACCGATTTACGAAGCGGTATGAAGGACTTCGGCCCCTCTTTCTTCCACATTGCTTCCACGGGTGGTTCAAACGCAAACGCCGCCCTGGAGGGCGGCGCGTAAGCGTTTGGAAGCGCGAGGGTATTTGGTTGCGGGGAGAGGATTTGAACCTCTGACCTTCAGGTTATGAGCCGTGTTGAACGAACCATGAACAATCACTCGGAACCGCGAATTCTTGCGCAATTTCGGACACTTGCCGATCCCGGAGCTGAGGCTCCGCTTCGCACGATCTGTCGGGATTGCGCAGCGTTTTTCGGCCTCGTGCTTCCACAATGCTTCCAAGGGGCCGTGAGCTGATTTTCCGGTAGCACGACCATCAGGCGGCGGTGAGCGACCAGAAGCCGAACTTCCTGCCGTGTTCCTCCTTCAGCCGGGCGACATAGGCGTCGTGCGTCTCGAACGCGCCGAAGTCCGGGATGTCGCCCGCGAGCCGCGCGCAGCTGGCGAGGTGCTCGGCGGCATAGCGATACCGCTTCGCCCGCGTTCTGGTGAGCGTGAAGTCGATCATCGCGCGGAGCACCAAGGTCGCGGCCAGCGGATGACGCTCTGACAGGGCCTCCGCCGCGGGGGCGAGATACTCGTAGTGGTCGCCGTCGATCTCGTCGTGCCGGGCCACCAGGAGTTCGGCGGCGCGATCCAGCGCTGGCCAGTCGAGGAAGAATTGCAGGGTGTGAAGAAGGCTTGGATAGGCCATGGCGTGCGCCATCGCCCGCTCTTCGGCCTCGATGTCGTCGAAGTCGGGCAGCTGCTTGAGATAGGCCCGCAGGTAGCTGTCGGAGAGTGTGCGTTCGAAGCAGTCCCTCCGGAACGCCTGCGCCTCCTCGCCGCAACCCAGCGCCTCCAGCGTCTGCAGGCGAATGTCCTGCCAGGCCAATGGAACCCGCAAACCGTCGCCGAGCTCCGCGCGCTCGAGGAACCCCAGCGCCTCGCCCGCCCTGCCGGCCGCGAGCAGACGCTGCGCAATCTCGGCCGCGATCTGCGGTACCTTGCGGGTCTTCGGATCGTACTGGGCGATGAAGCCGTCGACGTCTCCCTGCGCGTCGGCGATGTCCTTGAGCGCCATGGCGACCGTGCTGGTGCGCTCACGCGCCCGCATCTCGTGCTCGTAGGTGGTGCCGCCCGTGCCCCAGCCCACCGCTTTCCATTGGTCTTTCGGCGGCACCGGCACGGGCGAACGACCGAGTTCTTCGGCCATCGATTTCAGGGCCGCGAGCCCCTCGTCGCCAAGCGCCGGGGCCATGATGCCGATCAGGCAGTCATACTGGCCATAGCCGTTGTCCTGAAGCGCATCGAGAACAGTGCCGGCGAGCGCCTGCGGGTCCGGACGGACCTTCTTGGCAAGCTGACCCAGATCTGCACAGGCCTGGTGGAAAATGCCGATGACGGTGCCGCTGGAGTCGTCGCAGCGCTCGAAGACGGGCGTGGCCAACGCCATGAACCGCCACATGAGCGTGAGCGCCTCGTCTGGATCGGCGGGCGCGATCTGCTCGACGATGGCGCGACGCTGGGTCTCGAGATCCGTGACCACCGCCTTGCGGTTCTTCCAGGTGATGAAGCTGCGGGCCCGGGCGATGCTGGTCAGCCGCTTGGTGATCTCCCGCGCTGCCTCCCTCGGGCTCTGGGCGCCCGCCAGCGCCAGACGCAGCTTGCGCTTGGCCGCCGCATTGCCGGTGCTGACCTCGATCAGCAATTGCGCCAGGCGCTCGGTGCCCAGCGCTTCGAGGTTCTTCGCATTGAGGGTGGTCTTGGAGGCCATCGGATCGCCAGTTCTTTTCCCCGAGCCTATCAGCGGCCAGCGGGATCCGGAACATGCGTTCTGATTCGCTGGGCTCGTCGATTTCCCGCATCAGCGCGCCAAAACGCCTTGCGCGGAAACGCGAGGAATTTCCTTTTTCTTCGCGCTTTCAATGTGTTCGTTGACTGTCGGCCGCACTTCAGCACTTTGGAACTTCGAGAGAACCACCGAAGAGCGCCATGCCCAAGATCACCAAACGCCTCGTTGACGCCGCAGAAGCCCAACCCGCCGAATACTTCGTCTGGGACAGCGAGATCCCCGGCTTCGGACTGCGCGTGCTGCCGAGCGGGCGCAAGGGCTACGTGGTCCAGTATCGCGCCGGACGCCGATCCCGGCGGATCAGCTTAGGGCCCAGCACGGTCCTGACCTGCGAGCAGGCGCGCAACCGCGCCATCTCCATTGTCGCTGCCGCGCGCAACGGCGCGGATCCCGCCGCCGAACGCGACGCGGGGCGCAAGGCGATCATGGTGAAGGAGCTGGCCGAGAGGTTCGACAAGGAGCACATCGCGATCCGCGTGAAGGCGAGCACGGCCAAGGAGTACCGCCGCAACCTCGAACGTTTCATCCTCCCTGCGCTCGGGCAACTCACGGTCACGGGCATCACCCGGGCGGACGTGGCGAAGTTCCATCACGACCTCCGCCACATTCCCTATCAAGCGAACCGCTGCCTCGAAGTGGTCTCGAAGATGTTCAGCCTCGCCGAGATGTGGGGTCTGCGTCCGGACGGCACCAACCCGCGAAAGCACATCCGGAAGTACCCAGAGGAGAAGCGCGAGCGGTTCCTCAGCGCGGCCGAACTCCGCCGCATCGGCGAGGTGCTGCGCGAGATGGAGGCGGAGGGAATCGAACTGCCCTCGGCCATCCTCGCCGCCCGCCTGCTGATCCTGACCGGCTGTCGTTTGAACGAGATCATGACGTTGCAGTGGACCCACGTCGATCTGGCCGAGCGCGTCCTGCGCCTGCCGGATTCCAAGTCCGGCGCCAAGGTCGTCCATCTCGGACAGCCCGCCGTCGACCTGCTCCGCGACGCCCAGCGCATCGACGGGAACCCGTGGGTCATCTTCGGCACTCTGTCTGGCAAGCGCCTGAGCGATCTACAGCCCTTCTGGCAGCGCGTCCGCGCCCGCGCCGGCGTGAAGGACGTCCGCATCCACGACCTGCGCCACACCTTCGCGTCCACGGCCGTCGCATCCGGTCAGGGCCTGCCGATGATCGGCAAGCTCCTTGGACACACGCAGGTCCAGACCACGGCACGCTACGCCCACCTCGCGGCCGAACCGGTGCGGATGGCGGCGGATGCAGTGGCGCAAAACCTCAGACAATCCTTGGGATAATCGCGCGCTGACGCGCCCCTTTTCGATTGATCGCGCAGTTCGCATGCACCCGTTGTTTGGCACCTGCTAGGCATCGATCGACACTTGGTGGTCGAGACAGTTGGACAGCCGCCCGCTTGCCACACTCCATGCGCGCGTCATGCGGAGCTCCGAAGCCATGGTGGCTTTGGACAATGCCCATCAGCATGGGACGAGTACCGACGTTGTCGGCAACCCGCGAGGCGTGAACCAGTCTCCGCCCTGTTGACCCGGACCGGCTGCTGTTGATTATGATTAAGTCTAGCCGTTGTGGCCATGAAGCGCTTTGGCACGCCTAACCCGCCAGTGACGGAGGAAGACGATGACATCCGGCGAGTTTCAGAACCTACCGATCGATCAAGTAAAGCTTGATACGACGAACCCAAGAATTCGCCGATTTCTTGAGATATTCGATGAGGGCGTGATCGGTGATCACCATATCGGCCTTGCTCTGAATGCACCATCGAGTGATAGCCCGACAGCTCTGGCCGACACCACAACGCCCTCTAGGCTAAGAGAGTCCATCATTGCCAATCGCGGTATTCGCCAGCCGATCATTGTGGATAGGCGAGAAGACGGCTCGCTCGTCTGCATCGAAGGCAACACGCGGCTGTGGATTTATCGCGATCTCCACAAGAAGGGTGCTACCGGAGACTGGTCGAAGATACCCGCTCTGGTACACAACGGCCTAGAACCCGAAAGCATCGATGCCATTCGTCTGCAGGCTCATCTTGTTGGGCCGCGCCCGTGGGATGCCTACTCCAAAGCGCGATATCTGCACGAGCTACAGAACGTGGAGTTGATGCCTCTTGAGAGAATCGTCGCTCTTTGCGGGGGCAATCAGAGGGACGTAACGCGCTCGATCCAGGCCTACGCCGACATGGAGGAGTTCTATCGCCCGCTGTGTGAAGCGGACGAGTTCGATCCGGAGCGATTTTCCGGTTTCGTCGAGTACCAGAGCCCTCGCGTTCAGGAGGCTATCCTCATGAACGGCTTTTCGGGCACGGACTTTGCTGAGTGGATTAAGGATCGCCGTATCAACACCTTGCAGGAGGTGAGGCAACTTCCTGCAGTGCTGAAAGACAAGAACGCAAAGGCCATCTTTCTCAAAGACGGGATGAAGATGGCGATCAGGGCGCTCGATCGCGAGGCGGACAATGTCGAACTGCAGAAGGCATCCCTTGCACAACTGGCCGCTGCGATTGCCAGCAAAGCGTATTCGATGCCGGAAATTCAGTCATTCAGGGAAGATGACGGAGCCACATTGAGGCACGTTGAAGCGGCGATAGATGCTCTGCAGACCCTGCAATCATTGATCGTTGACGCTGGCTGATGTCCGGTGAGTCCGACGAGCACGCTCTATTGGTCTCCAGGCTGACGGCATTCGTCAGAGAGAAGCACGGCGGAGCCGGGAACTTGGCGTTGTATCTGGATGACCAGAAGATGGGGCGCGAGCGCCCGCAGCGCATTGGCGGCCATTTACCCGACCTATACGCTCAGGATGTGCCCCGCACATTCGTCGTTATCGGAGAGGCCAAAACGCAGTCGGACCTGATATCACCTCGCTCCCATCGGCAACTTGCCACTTTCGTGCGCTATCTTTCGCTGCATAAGGCAGCGTTCTTCTACTTGGCCGTTCCATTCATTGCCAGGCCCACCGCGACGAAGCTGATGCGTGAACTTGAAGCCGCCTACGGAGCCGTAGGATCGCACATTTTGACGATTGATACGGGCTACTAGATATGCTGCGCCCCGACCCAAGATTGAACCTCACGGCCAGATTTAAGGCGTTTCCTTACCAGATTGATGCGGTCGAGGCCGTGAAGTCTCTGGAATACGCAGCCCTCTTTCACGAGCAAGGGCTCGGAAAGACTAAGATTGCAGTCGATCTTGCCTTACATTGGCTAGCCGAGAGGACGGTCGATACGGTGATGATCATCACGAAGCGCGCGTTGGTGGAAAACTGGCGGCAAGAGTTGGCAAGTCACACTCATATAAAACCTGGGATCCTCAGCCAGGATCGTAAACACAACTTCTTCGTTCTCAACTCTTCTGCGAGGATTGTGCTTGGACACTTCGAGATGGTGCGCTCCGAACAACCGCGCCTTGAAATGTTCTTGAAGACGCGCAGAGTAGGCGTGATCCTTGACGAAGCGCAGAAGATCAAGAATCCCTCAGCGGCGCTGACGCAGGCGTTTCATGAACTTCGGGAAGGCTTTGCGCGGCGGGTCATCATGACAGGAACGCCTGTGGCCAACCGACCCGAGGATATTTGGTCACAAGTCTTCTTTCTCGATGGGGGCGAAGCGCTCGGCGAAGACTTCGAAGCATTCCGATCAGACCTGTCACTGGACAACGACCTTCACCATAGCCCGGAGCGCCAGAAGAAATTCGCGGATGCCCTCGCTTCTGTATTCGAGAAACTTCGGGCGTTTTCCATCCGCGAAACAAAGAAATCAAGTGGTATCCAACTCCCTGACAAGGTGGTGCGCACTGTCACCACCTACATGGCACCGCATCAGGCAAAGCTCTACGACACCTATCGCGAGCAAGCACGCGCGGAAGTCATGCAGGACGGGCAACTGACCGAGGATGACGCTGAAGCCGTCCTGAAACGGTTGCTTCGTTTGGTACAGGTTACGTCAAATCCGGCGCTCGTGGATGAAAGCTACAAGGAGGAACCTGGCAAAGTCGCTGAGCTGAACCGTCTTGTGCGCGAGGCAACCGACGACGGTAGCAAGGTTATCGTTTGGACTTCGTTCGTGCGGAACGCCGATTGGCTGTGTCAGCGCTTGGCGGAGTACGGTGCGGTCAGAGTGCACGGTGAGCTACCGATAGAGGTAAGAAACCGGGCCATCGAAGACTTCAAGAACTGCGAAGATGTAAGCGTTCTTGTGGCGACACCGGGTGCCGCGAAGGAGGGATTGACCCTGACCGTAGCCAACCATGCCATCTACTATGATAGGTCTTTCAGTCTGGATGACTATCTTCAGTCGCAGGACAGAATTCACCGGATCTCGCAGAAGCGCGAGTGCTACATATGGAACCTCATCTGCGATGATACGATCGATTGCTGGGTGGACAGCCTGCTAAGCGCGAAGCGTCTGGCCGCACAACTGCTGCAGTCTGACGTAAGCAAGGAAGACTATGAGAATGCCGCCGACTACGATTTCGGTCGTGCAGTCGCGGAAATTTTGAACCCCGTAGCGGAGGCAGAATGAGTCCGGACGAAGATTACATCCTGATCCGGCAGAAGAAGATACCTGCGGTTACACGCGACATACCGCATGAAGACCTGAACTTCTGGCCTGACAACCCGAGAGTTTATTCCCTGCTAGACCGCAGTGAGGCTGAACCTGACCAGAATTCGATCTATCGTTCGATGTTAAAGCTGGAGCATGTCAGAGCGCTTAGGCATGATATTCTAGACAATGGCGGGCTCATCGACCCCATCATTGTTCGCGACTGTGACTTTGTCGTCATCGAAGGTAACAGCCGCCTTGCCGCCTACCGCTCCTTGGCGGCTGACAACCCCGCCAAGTGGAACCTGGTTCGTTGCCGCATTCTGCCTGCCGACATAAGCGACGCAGATGTCTACGCGATGCTCGGGCAGTACCACGTCAAAGGGAAGAAAGACTGGGCGCCGTATGAGAAAGCCGGCTTCGTATACCGTCGCCATGTCGATCAAAAAATCGACATTCCAGACTTAGCCCGCGAGCTTGGGGTTAGTCCGCAACATGTCAGACACCTGGTCAATGTCTTCCAGTTCATGAAGGACAACAAGGACGAAAGTCGGGAACGCTGGAGCCACTATGACGAGTTCTTGAAGTCCAGAAAAATTAAGAAGGCCCGCGATGAGATAGCAGACTTCGAGCAAAGGGTCGTAAGGCTTATCAAGTCTGGAAAAGTCCGCGCAGTAGACATTCGAGACCAGCTCCCGGTTATCTGTGAGACACCGCAGATCCTAAAGAAATTTTCGAAGGGGGATGTGGATGTGGAGGAAGCCTACACCGACGCCAAGCATGCCGGCGGCGACAGTGTCGAACTCAGCAAGGTAAAACGCTTCCGCTCTTGGATTTGCGAACCGGATGTGCTCGATGAGATTGTTGAGCATAATCCCGGAGTTCGTCAAAAAATAGAGTTTGAACTGAAGAAGATCGAATCCAGAATCGCAACAATACGAGAGCAGCTCGAGAAGGCGAAATCCGCGTCCCAATAGGACCTGATCAGGTCCACGTCGTGGTGCTTGCATGCTTGCCGATGGCCTTCCCGCCGGCAGGGTGCCACGCCGCTTGCATTTTGTGCCAGCGATCTATGCTCCTACACGATATAGTGCCCGCGCAGTCAGGATTTGGTTGCGAACACCGTCCCGTCAGGTCCATACACAGACTGAGCCACGAAGTGACCACTGCTAGATCGACAAGCCGGCCTGCGGTAGGTAAGGTGGAACAGAACGCGAATCGAGGCAGACCATGGCCAACAAGAACATCCTTCTTGTAGAACCGGGCTACAGAAACAAGTACCCGCCGCTGGGTCTGATGAAGATTGCGCAGTATCATGGCCCGAACGGCAAGCGGGACAATGTTCGGTTCGTAAAGGGCGAGGACTCCTCGGCCTATGAGACGGCTTGGGACCGCGTGTACATCACGACGCTGTTTTCGTTCGAGTGGGAGCGCACGGCCCGCAGCATTGACTATGCCCTCGACCTCGTGGGCGGCCAGGCCCACCGCGTCTTCGTCGGCGGCATCGCGGCCTCGCTCATGCATGAGAGCTTTATCGACGAACCACGCTGGCGTGGCGTCCGCTTCATCAAGGGTCTCCTTGGCGAAGCGCCGGCCGTCTCACTCGGCCTGGACCCATTTGAGGAAGAGCTCTACGCCGATGACGTGAACGGTAAGCCCATCGAGGACCTCGTCCCAGACTACAGTATCCTCGACCACATCGAGTACCAGTATCCGGTCAATGACGCGTACTTCACCTACGCCTCGCGAGGTTGCGTGCGAAAATGCGCATTTTGCGGCGTCCCGAAGCTCGAGGGTGCTCAGCGCGATACGAATTCGCTGAGCGAAGTCGTCGAAGGTGTGAGTAAGCTCTATGGCGAGAAACGTGACCTGATCCTGATGGACAACAACGTGGTCGCCTCGGCCAACTTTAAAGAAATCATCGCTGAAATTATCGATCTTGGATTTGAGCGAGGCGCCAAGCTCAAACGGGGACGGTACGAACTGCAGCGGCGCGTAGACTTCAACCAAGGCGTCGATGCGCGCATCCTGTGCAAGGACCCAATGTACTTGCAGCAGCTGGCACGGATTGCGCTCAAGCCACTTCGCATCGCCTTCGACCATCTAGGTGTAAAGAAGCCTTACGCCCAGGCGATCCGCTATTCGGCGGATGCCGGACTGACAGAGCTTTCCAACTACATGCTCTATAATTTCAATGACAGTCCGGCTGATCTATTTGAGCGTATGCGGCTGAACGTAACGCTCAATGAGGAACTCAACATACGCATCTTTTCTTTCCCGATGCGCTACCAGCCTGTCGCTCGACCTGATCGCGGACATGTCGGAAAGAATTGGAATTCATATTACCTGCGCTCGATGCAGGTGATCTTGCAGGCAACGCACGGCATCGTCAGTGGTGCACCTGAATTCTTCCGGAAGGCGTTTGGCGACACCTATGAAGAGTTCGAAAACATTTTGCTTCGTCCGCACCACTACATCTTCAATCGTTACTGGTATGAACAGTACGACGGGCGGTCTGAGTTCGATGAATTCCAAGCGACGATGAGGGCGCTTTCGGACGATGAGCGCACCGAGCTTCTTGGCTTCCTGTGTACGCGCGATAAGAACGACTATGCGCGTGACCTGAACGAGGTTGCCGCCGGCAAGCTACGAGAAGCTGCCCGGTTCTTCGTACCCATGTCCAAAGTAGATGAGGCGCGGATCTGGGAAGCTCAAAAGCGCCGGCGTGTTGAAGACATCAACGCCTATCTGGTTCCTGAGGATGAGCGAGTCGAAGATGCCGGCCTGACTGATGAGGATGTGCAGCCGTCCACGAATACGAAGAAACAGCTGAAAGGCATCACGCAGATTTACGCGTGAGAAAGAAACGGGAGCGGAGACATGGCTGAGGCGGCGCATATCGATGACGAAGGCTTTGACGATGCAGAAATCTTCGTCGGCAAGGACGTGTTGGAGCTCCTTAGCAGCTCCATGTATGTCAATCCGCTCTCCATCTTCCGCGAGTACATTCAGAACGCCACCGATGCCGTCGATGATGCGGTAGCTGCCGGGCTCCTTGCTTCCAGTAATTTCGGCCTGATCGAGATTAATCTCGATCATATCGACCGGCGAGTTGTGATCCGCGATAACGGCACGGGTTTGGCCAACCAGACCTTCGCCAGGCGAATGCTCTCCTTTGGCGCAAGTGATAAACGAGGCACGGACGCACGTGGGTTTCGAGGCGTCGGCCGGCTTTCTGCGCTCGGTTATGTTCAGCAGCTTGTGTTCCGCTCGCGCGCCAAGGGCGACACGAAGGTCCTCGAGGCCACGTGGGACGGACGCGTTGTTAAGCGCATGCTGGCATCCAATGATAGGGACTCCGACCTGCGCTCAATTGTTCGGGAGGCGGTGACGCTTAAGCGTCTGGAACCCGACGACTATCCGGTGCATTTTTTCGAGGTCGAGCTCATCAAACCGCGCCGTATCGCCAATGACAGACTGCTCAACGAGATCGAGATCGAGAGCTTCGTGAGCCAGGTTTGCCCCTGTCCATTTTCGCCCGAATTCTCTTTCGGTGAGGAGATCGCTGATCTGCTCTCTCAGCATGGCCGTGCTGGCAAGGCGTACCGGATTCACATCAACGGATCAGAGGAGCCAGTCTACCGGCCCTATCGCGACCATGTCGAATATTCAGACACGAAGCGCGCTTCGCTGCGCAGCCTGAAGACCTTCGAGATTGAGAGCATCGATGGAGCGCCAGCCGCTGTCGGCTGGCTCATTCATCATGAC
The DNA here is from genome assembly GCF_900116765.1 of Jannaschia seohaensis. Taxonomy (GTDB): domain Bacteria; phylum Pseudomonadota; class Alphaproteobacteria; order Rhodobacterales; family Rhodobacteraceae; genus Jannaschia; species Jannaschia seohaensis. The sequence continues at coordinate 176,941 of NZ_UETC01000006.1, forward strand.
TACCAAGGTGCGATTCCCGCTGCGCAGGGAGTCCGGGGTTTGCGCGCTCGTGTCGGCAATATCCAAGTCGGCCATGATCGGCTGTTCTTGGAGATATTCCCTGAAGATCGCTTCTGTTCTTGGACCATTGGAGAGGTTCACGTGCTTGATGGTCGCGTCGTCCCGAACGGCCGCCGCGACGAATTCGAGAGCAACGCACATCTCGACAATATCATCGCTCACCTAAGACCTGTTGGCGCCGAAGTGGCGCGCGAGTGCCGTGTCTCCTCACAAAAGCGAAACCGCTTCAAGACATTCGAGCTCGCGGCCGACAAGGTCTACGAGAAGCTCGATGTCCTCAAGCAAGGGGCGATTTCGGATCGGTACGCCAAATCAATCAAGGCTGAGATCGGCACGCTGCTGTCTGAAATGAGAAAAGCTGTGGACTTTGATCTTTTCGAGGATGCTGATCGCCGTACAATGCGGTCACGCCTTATGACGATCGAGAAGGCAGTCGATGCCTATGCAAGCAAAGCAGAAGGCGACATTTTCGAGCACCTGCCTGAACGGAAAAGGGCCACCTACAAGGAAGTCTTTGATCTGATTTACGATTGTTCCGTCAACCAAGTAGCAGCAAAGAGCCTCATCGATCGTATGCTTGACCGGCTATCAAGGTCCTAGGTTTCCAGCAGGTTGCAGGCGCGACGACAAGGTTGTTTCCTGCCTGCGATCTCTATTTTGATCGGTTTTCAACGTTCAAATCCGCTCGAATGGAATCACGATCACCTGCCAAACTCTCGTATCAATCAGCTTCTCGTCCCCAACAATCCTCTCGAGCCGTCGCGATGCAAAAGCCCCCAGCGCCTCGGCCTCGCGTTCGACCCTCATGGCGCGTGCTTCGGCAATGCGCGCCTGCCGTTCGTCGGACGAAATCTGCGCACGGAAAGCAGCTGCGCGCGCTTGGGCCTCACTTTTCTCGCGGTGAGCCTCCGCCTTCACCAATTCGGACCTGCGTGCGACCTGCCCCGGATCGGGTAGGTGCGGCTTGATGGCGTGGGCCTTGGCCCGCCTGCGCATCGCGGCGTCCCGAAGTCGGGAAACGGTGTCCGGCAGCGTTACGGGGTCACCCGCTACGAGCCTCCCTGTCTCAGCACGTGGGTCAAGAAAGGCTGTGACGTGGGACGCCGGCAACCGCTCGAGATCGCCCCCCTCAGGGTTAATGGCCAGTCCTTCCAAGATAAGCCGGGTCGGCGCAGCGAGGCGCAGCCAGCGATCGTCGGCCTGTGAGGCGGCGCGAGCGTAGCGGCGCAGATGGCGCGCGTCCTCGCTGTTCAGGCCGTCCAACAGCCCGTCCCACCGGGCGTCTTCGTCAATTGGCAGCGACAGGCTGCATGCCGCTGCCGTCACAAGGAGGGGGCGAAGGTCGGACAGCGCAGAATGACCGGGCGGATATCCCACCGAGGCCACTGGAACTCTGTCCCGTTCGAGCGCGGTATCCGCCAGACTCAGGAACGCGGCGCAAAGCTGTTCATGAAATTCGTCGCCGTGGTCTATGAAGTGCAAGGGCCGGGCGACACCTTCGCGGTCCGTGGCCATCCTGAGCGGAGGGTCGGAAAGATGGCGTCTGTGGTGTAGAAAGGCGACCTGACCGGATCGTGGATTGGAACGTCGGTCGCCTTCGTTCCGACGCTCGAACAGTTCCAACGATAAGTCACGAGTTGCGCCGGAGTCTTTCACGCCGAGGTCAGCATACCATACACTGCCGAAGCGGGCGCCGTCTACCGATTGGTCCTTCTGTCCCGTCCTCACGTCCAAAAGGCTCGACGCCCGGAGAGCCTCCAGCCAGGCAAGAAGCTCGGCCTCTTCAGGGCCACGGGCGCCGTGTTCCGGTCGCGACGGCCGCAATCCGCCAGGCAGGCTCTTGCGTTCCAACATGGTGCGATGGCGCGCCCGTGCCGCGTCCGCCGTGTTAGGGTCGTACTGTGCGAGGCGGGAGGCTGCCAGTTCGCCGGTGCCGTCCCCGCCCATAAGCTCCAGGTCAGCCAAGGCAGCCGGTGCTTCCCGGCCCGCGGCCAGCGCGCCGAGGTGCCTCTCGATCTTTTTGGCGCGCTCCACGCTCATCGGAGGTGTTGGGCGCTCGAATACTCCTAGTCGTTCGAGACCATCGACGACGTCTGCCTCGGGCGACCCGGCCCATGTGATGGCGTGTATGCGAATACGCCCCTGATCCTGCCGCGCCTCCGCCGCCAGCGCCGCGCCCGGTCGTAGCCGGTCCAGACGACCGACCAGCTGATCGATACTGCGGACGGTCCAAGGGCAGGAATAGAGGACGATGGTCTCGCACCCATGATGGAGATTCAGCCCGGCTTCGGCCCAATCGCCCAGCAGCAGGATGTCGTCGGAGCCGCTCACGAAATCGCCGATCGTATCGACGTTGCGCCGGATTGCTGCCTCGGCATCGGCCGCGGTGTGCTCACCGCGCGCTAGACGTGCGATGCTTGTCTGTTCGCCTTCCGAAGAGCTCTGAAGGTAGGCGGGCAAGATACGTTCCAGGCGGGCCATCGTGTCGTTGTCTCCCGCGACCACGAGCACACGGGCGTTAGCATCCTCTGCACGGATCATCGCCAAGAAGTCGAGCAGCGCGTCCAGTCGGGAGTCGCCAATATTCGCATCCGCACTGTCGGGCATCTGGAAAAGATCGTTGGGGAGGGCGGCAAGCGCGTCGCGAGACGCCCGTCCGAGGCGGTGGAGCGCCCGTGCTCGGCTTATGGGATCGCTGCCGACGGTGCGCGCCAACACCTTTCGCGCTGTGGCGGCAAGACCGGCCTCGCGGACGAAAGTCGGGACGTTGGCGCGAGTGTAGTCTCGGCGTGGCATGTAGTCTGGCCAATCGGCCCGCGACCACCGGCAGATACGTCGACCGAATGCATCCCGCTCAAACGCGGTTCGAGCCTCGTCTGCGGACCGGATCGAGGCCGCGGCTGTCATCTCGTCCCGCCTGATGACCTCCGTTGGGTCGTCCGCGGTAGCGCTGCGAAGGGGCTCCAACATGGAGACGAACCAATGCAGCATTTCCGGTCGGCCAAGCTCCGGCGTCGCCGTCAAAGCAATAAACTGGGCGAAGGGTCGGGCGCGGGCTAGGGTGTCGCGTTGTGCGACTGTAAAGCTCTGCGGCTCGTCTAAGACGAGAAGGTCGTAGTGTTCGGACCCATGCCTCAGATGCACCGACAACGAAGATGGCTTGATAATTCTGACTGAGACGTCGGCCTCATCCTCCGAGGTGTTGCCGTCGATGAAGGCCGCTTCGCAGTGGCCACGAGTGGTCAACTCCTGTAGCCACTGGCCGATCAGATGGTCTGGGACCACGAGCAGCGTCCGATGGTCCGGGTCCTGGAGGCGCAGGGCGTTTAAGATCATAAGGGTCTGCACGGTTTTACCCAGCCCCACGCCGTCGGCCAGCAGATGCCGCAGCTCGGGCGCCTCCAGAATTCGGGCCACGTTGGCCATTTGGTGAGGCAAGGGATCTGCAGCGACCCCTAGCGCGCCTAGAAGCGCGTGGTCGCGCTCCACGCGCCGGCGGAGCGCCTGCACACCGTGGGCCATGCGCAGGTAGGCGTTCATAGTCGTTCGACCTCCCATCGAGCAGTTCTGAGCCGCAGAGCGGCATAGCGAATTGCACGGGCAGTCATCCGATCCTCGAAAAGCGCAGTGACGATCGGGAGCCAGTCGGTCATTGCGAAAGCACGCGGGTCGGTCCAGAGCGACAGTGCCACCGGAATGTCGCTTCCGGAGATCCGTCGCGCCTGGCGAGCAAGGCTCCCACGATCGATCCTGAAGTCTGCGATGGCGCGAGCGACTTCGAGGGTTTCGACGTTTTGGTAGTCGATGTTTCGAAGCGCGTTGGAGAGGCGCGGCGGGAGGATCATCCCGGCAAGGACGTGACGGCCGTTGCTTCGGACGGCGTGAGCGACTGCGGCCTGCCAGGCCTCCGGTGTGTTGTAGGCCTCGAAGTCAACGGGAGGGGCCGACCGCTCTGCGCGCGCCGGTGTCAGCGATTTCCAAGCTCTATCTATGCGCTCGTCTGCCCTTTCCGCCCATTTCTCGTCGAGCGTCTTTTCGAGGCAGCTGGGGGGCACAACGTCGGCGAAAGCGTCAGCCAGCGCCGCGGGCAAGCCATTCAGGTCCGCTTCTCCGATTTCCTGTCCGACCTCCCGCAGCTCAGATACCCCCGCCAAATCGAGGCGGATCACTGCTGCAGCGAGGCTGTCACGGAACCGTTTGCCTTCCGACGGCCTTGAATCTTCTTTCAACCAGATTTCGCCACACATCGTATTCACAATCGCGCGTTCGGCAACCTCAGCGGCTCCTCGTGCCTGGAGCGCGGCCACAACGTGGACAGGACGGGCACTACTCCAGCCAAGCCAGGCTTCGGTTTCGGCGCGCAGTCCCGGGCAGCTGTTCGAACGGCCGAGTTGCCGATGAACGTCCGGCGCCGCGGGCCGTGCATCGGTCATCCGCATGTGACTTGGCCCTGCAACGATGAAGTTTGGAGCCGAAACCCCGTCAACCTTGAGGAGCTGAGCCGCAGTGCCTTGGACACTCGCAACCGGGATCGCGAAAGGATCATCGGCAGGAACGCGGCGAACGGGAAGGTCTTTGGACCCGTCGGGTAAGGAGGCACGCCATCCGTCTTCGGCCTCGTACCATCGAATCTCAAGCTGTTCATCCGCGAGCGAAAACGACCGATAATCCCCATCCCACCGAATGGTCAGCATCGCCGCTCGTATCGTCTCCCCCTTGTCCTCGAACCCGCGCAACCCTGATGACAGGTTGGACAGGCCCGGGCCTCTCGCTGCAAGCCGCCCGGGGATGGTGGGCAGGGTTTCGCGGGAGAGAACGGTAGGAGCGCCTGGGATGCGCAGCTCCAGGCGCATCTCGACGTCCAGAAGTGCCCGCGGCCATGTCCGAGCGCGGTCGTCGTCGGGCGGCTGCGCGAGCGACACGAATACCGAGAGACGATCTTCACGAAGGTCCGCGAGCACCGGGATACCAGGCTCCATGTGCACCGAGATTAGAGAAGGGATTGGGTCGGGACGGGTGAACCTCATGCTGGTTGTGCGGCGTACGTTGCGCTCGTCTTGGTAGTCCAAAACTAGCTGTTCACCATCACTAAGAATCAGACGCGCGGTCTCCCCGGTGAGAAGGCGTTCGGGCTCAGACACTTCATGGCGGGTGAAGCGAAGTGGCGTACGGGCATGGAGGACGACAGGCAGGTCCGCTGCGAAGAGCCGGGCGCCAAGACGAAGTCCGCCGCGAAGTTCAAACGGCAACGCCGCCGCGCCATCGTCGTCTTGAGGCCCGTACGGCTCGACCTTTTCTCCCGTGACACGAGACCGTTCCCGCTGGCGCCGTCGACGCTCCACTCTCGCGCGGACGAGGGTATCGCGGACAGGCGCTGCGGACATCATGTCGTTTTGGAGCCGATCGACGATCGATCGGGACAATCGCGTGTCGGGCGCGTCGAGTATCGCGGTGGCGACGGACTCCACTCGTGCCTCTCCGGCCGCCCAATCGTTGAGCGCCAGCAAACCGCTCCGTCGACAGCATTGCTGCACGGCCCGGACCAAAGCGGAATCGGCCGGATCCAGCATGGCGACCTCCAGAAGCGCCTCGCTCAAACCGACATGGATCTGGCGAGGGGCCAGTGCGTTGGTGAGCGGCCACGCGATGTGCCGGAATGCCCGCGAAAATGGAGTGTTGTCCGGGTGAGCAAGACCGACGGCACGATGCGCACGAAGATAATGGTCGCTCAGTGTCTCGCGAGCACTGGCGGACAAGTGCAGACCAAGTGCAGCTTCCAGGTGCGGCCAGTAGCCGGAAAGCAGCCCCCTGTAGGCGTAGCCGATCTCGGCTGTAAGCGCGAGCAGCGGCCAGCTGATTCCGGACCCGATCGCTCCAGTAGCTCGAAGCCGTCGTGCGATCTTGGAGGCGAGAGACCGTGCATCCTCCACGTTGAGACCGTGTTCGATGGCATAAACCGGCGCTCCTTCACGTTCTTGGGCTAGAGCACGGTAGCGATCTCCCAGATACGCATCGATTTCCTCGTAGCTTAGCACGCTTGCCCAACCCCACTCCGGCCAATATCACCTCAAGGACTCTGGTTGTGGACGAGGGACAAACGGGTAGCAGGTCATGTCAAGGATATTTTCCGATGGCTCTCTTAGCCTAACGGCCTCAAGAGATGGCGTCGGTGCCCAATCGGTGGAGGACACGACACTTCAGGACGAAATGGTCCACGCGCTCAGGCGGGCTGGTGTCTCGACGGCCCCCGAATTGGCCAAAATGATCGGCGTGGAGATAGATGATGCCTTCCACGGGGCGCTCGCAGCGCTTGTGGAGCATTGTGTCGTGGTTCGCCACACCACGCGCAGCACGCCGGTCTATGTGGTCGCGCAGACAGCGGTCAGCGTCATAGCAGGACGGTCTCTTGCCAATGGGTCTGCCGAAGTAAACGACGGTCTGAAAGACGACGTGGAAACGCTTGAAGAGCTGCTGGGTCCACCCTCTTGGCGATATGAGGCTTCCTCGCTCGACCAGTTCGTTGGGAACGCGCAGAACGCACAGTCCGACGACGCCTCGGCTTGGGTCGCGATGATCGAACGCGGAGAAGACGCCTTTTTGCTGGACGGCGACTTGAGTAGCAAGCCTGCTCAACTCCGACGTTTGTCGGCCCTGACCCTGCACTGGCCGGAGCATGCGAGGAAGGAGCTAAACGGACCCTTGCGGATATGGGCAGGTATGACGTCGTCGGCTCAGACGGATTTCTCTCAGGATCGCGTTGTCGCCCTTCCGCCCGAAGCTCGCGCTGTCGTCGTCGCCGGACCAGGCGCTGGCAAGACCTTCACGATCCAGCGACGCATTTGCCGCCTGCTTGAGTCCGGTCTCAATCCCTCAGCCATCTCGGTCATCGCCTATTCACGGACCGCAGTGGCAGAGCTCCTCGCGCGCGTGCCCGTCATCGACGGGGAAGTGGTAGACATCCGCACGCTTGACTCGATCGCCGGCCTGTTCGTCAGCCATGCGACCGAAGATATAGGCGAAACGGACTATGAAGGTACGGTGCGCCAGGCGACTACGCTCATCGCGCGGGACGACCGAATCGCGCGGCGATGGCTGGATGGCCGTCGGCATCTGATCGTAGACGAGGCGCAAGACGTTGTTGGCCCGCGGCGCGATATGCTGACGGCATTGATTGGGGCGTTACCGGGTGACTGTGGCGTCACAGTCTTCGGCGATCCCGCGCAGGCGATCTACGACTACCGCGCACGTGAATTCGGCCACGCGGGACCGATGGCGATAGACGCGATTCTTACGGCATCCGGATTCGAGCGGTTTGAACTTGGAGGGAATCACCGGACGAGTCGATCATCGCTTCGACGTCTCGCTCGCGAGGGGCGCAGGATCGTCCTCGATGCCGCATCTGGTCAAGCCGCCTTATCGAAGATGCGCGAGCTTCTCTACGAGGTCAGCGATGGGCCGCCGCCTGGGTCTGCGGAGGCCCGGCCCGTTGCTGAACTAGCGTTATTCCGGTCGCACGCGGCGGCCGCTCGTCATGCGGCGCGATTGGGTGAGGTCGGAATGCGCGTGCGCCTTTCCGACGTCGGTATCCAGCTGGCACCTGCGTGGCTGGGACGCGCGATGGAACTGTTACAGGGTCGCGGCCCCAATGCCATAGAGGAAGTTGTCCGGAGCAACCCTACCCTGCCTGCTACGACGAAGGTCGCAGAGGCGCTTGCGGTGGCGCTCGTCGATGGACGCTACGATGCCAAGCGTATGGCCGAGGCGGTGCGGACCGGGCGTGCCCCCGCCCCTGAGCCGCCCATTGGACAGGTCGCTTCCACGATCCACGCAGCGAAAGGAAGAGAGGCACTGGACGTTGAGTTGCATCTGCCGGAGCCTCGCGACGGCTTGTCGGATGCCGAGGCTGCCGAGGAAGCTCGCGTTCTGTACGTCGGAGCGACGCGCGCCAGACGCCACCTCTACGTCGCGCCCGAAACCGGCACCATGCGCGTGACGAAAGAGCGGCATTGGCGGGCCGCACAAACCGGTGTTCAGGTGCAGTTGAGGCCATCCGACGCACTCGGGATGACGGTTCTTGGACAGCCCGATGGCCATGTTCGGGCACCGCTGCTCCGTTGGCGGAGAGAAAGCGGATGGGGAGTTTTCGCAGAGGTTGATGACAACGAGGTAGAGCTGGCGCGCTTTTCCGAAACCTTCGGTCGAGAAATCGCGTCGATCTGTGCGGCCGTGCAAGCGATCCCCTTTGTTCCGGTCGCCAGAGGCCAAATCCGGGTGGAATGGTATACGATTGCCCGAGAAGAAGGCCTAGAAGTAGCGCCCGTCACCGATGGCTTCGTCTGGATTAATTTTAAACGACAGGGAAACCCGTGACCAATCTTCATGCACCTGGCGAAGCCGATGCGCCCTTCCGTGTGCTGCTCGACCGGCTGGCTGAGGACCTAATCGGTCCAGCACCGCTGGCCGGGCCTCTGCCCGATATCCCCTCTGAAGCTTTTATGACAGGGATATTGTTTCCAAAGGCGTCCAGGAGAGAGCCCTCGACCACACCCGATGTCGGGGCCGAAGTCGGAGGAAAGGAAGATAAAGCTGAAAACGGAACAGCCGCCAGAATCGAAACCGCGGCACGGCCAGCAGCCGCCGGGCTGTCTTTCGCGCTGGCGACGAGGGATGGGGAAATACCATCCGTATCGGTCGAGGTAACGGGCGCACGGTACGAGGATGAACAAGAACCGCTCGCAGATGATAACCACGGCGCAAGCCGGACACGTCGAGTATGGTGGAGACGGGCCGTTTCTACTGACTTGCCCATCTCAGTCGATGAGAACGATGAACTTAGCCTTTCCGACAATGGATCGGAAGGCTTTGACGGATTGCATCTGACCATCGTCCAGTCGCGGTTCGACCATGGTACACCGGGCGAGAGCGCGCGTCTAATAACCGTTGTGGTGTACAACGAGGGCTCGGGGCTGAACGAGTCGCTCGATCGGTATGAACAGAACCGCCAAGCTCTTTTCGAATTTCGCATGACGATCCGAGCGGACGAAGGTTCACGGTTCATTGGGCGTCCGTTGCGCAGCGGACCGGACACCGATGATGCCGACGAGCGGTCGGCAGATCTTCTGTGGCGAGATACAGTTGAATACGCGGTGGGACATACCTGTGCGGCGGCTTGGCACCCGCGTGACGGCGCGGTGAAGGAAGTCTCGACAGCTTGGCTTCCATCGACCCGCGTCCCGGACACGAGTGCCTTAGGTCATGTCTGTTTTGAAAGTGTCCGCGACCGTCTTGCGGCGAGCGTGTTGGCAGAGGGCGGCTCTGAGACGCTGGAGGTCTGCGAGGCGCTTGTCGACTCCTACGAAGTCTGGATCAAAGAAACGGCAAAGCGCCTGAGGACTCTGGACTTGTCCGCGGCAAGGGCGGAACAGGCCAGAACGCATCTTGAAGTATGCTGGACGGCCGCGCGGAGGATGCGCGGCGGAATTGCCGCCCTCCGAGGTGACGCCGATCTGATGATGGCGTTCCAGCTTGCCAATGCGACTATGGCGCGACAGCAGGACTGGAAAAACCTTAGAAAACCTGAAGAACAACGCCGAACATTGGTCTGGCGGCCGTTCCAGCTTGGCTTTGTACTTCTCTCGGCCGCCTCGAGCGTTGCACCCGACCACGAGGATCGGGGCATCATGGACCTGATCTGGTTTCCGACCGGCGGTGGCAAGACCGAAGCCTACCTTCTATTGACCGCCTTCACCATCTTCGCGCGGCGGCTTAAACGAGGCTCAGACGGTGAAGGCGTCTCGACAATCATGCGCTACACCCTGCGACTTTTGACACTGCAGCAGTTCGAACGCGCGGCGGCGATGATCTGCGCCGCCAATCTCGAATGGGTCGAGCGGGGCTTCGACACCACTCGGACGCCAATTTCCTTGGGCCTCTGGTTGGGAGAGTCTACAACACCCAACAGGCGGGGCGATGCCGCGAAGCTTCTCGACGGAGCGAACCTCAAGGACGTCGGACGACCCGATCGCTTAATAAAGTGTCCCGCGTGCGACGAGAGCCTGGATTGGCATTCTGCGGGCGATGGCGTCGAGGTTACCTGTGGGACGGATGGGTGCGAGGTTGGCGAGGCGGGGCCGCTGCCGATCTATACGAACGACGACGATGTATACGACGAACGTCCGTCGCTGGTCATCGGAACGGCTGACAAGTTCGCGCAGGTGGCACGGAACGAAAAGACGGCGGCTTTGTTCGGTGCAGGCGCCTACGATCCCCCGGACCTAATTGTACAGGACGAGCTCCATCTAATCTCGGGCCCGCTCGGAACCTTGAGTGGCCTGTACGAGACTGCCATTGACATTCTGGCAACCGGCGACGGGCACCCGCCCAAGGTAATTGGCTCGACTGCCACGATCCGGAGCGCTGCATCGCAGGTTCGTGCGCTATTTGCTCGTCGCACTATGCAGTTCCCACCGCCTGGCATTGACGCCGGTGATTCTGCCTTTGCCGTCGTCGAGAAAGACCCGAAAAAGCGAGGGCGCCTGTATGTCGGTGCATCGACCATTGGGCATTCAAAGCCTGAGATGCTGCAGGCAGTCTGCGGGTCATTGCTGCAGTCGGCTTCAGTGCTAGACGGCAGCGAACGCGACGCCGCGTGGACCCTTCTTGGGTACTTTAACTCGCTCAAGGAACTTGGAGGATCAGTCTCACTTCTTCAGGTGATCGCACCGGAGACGATGAGACGGCTGGCCGCATATCGAGGCGAGCCGACCCGGTCGGTCGATACACAGATCGAAATCACAAGCCGCATCGGGTCCGAACAAATCGGAGAGACGCTGGCAAAGCTTGAGCGGAGGCACGATGCGGTAGGGGCCATCGACGTTGCGCTTGCGACGAACATGATCTCAGTCGGTGTCGATGTCGGGCGGCTGGGTTTGATGGTGGTGGACGGTCAGCCAAAAGGCGTTTCCGAGTACATCCAGGCCACTAGTCGGGTTGGACGCGACCGGACCGATGGGTTGGTTCTTGGTCTGTTTACCGCATACCGCCCGCGCGACAGGAGCCGTTTCGAAACACACGCAACATGGCATTCCGCTCTGTATCGCGACGTTGAAGCGACTTCGGTCACGCCTTTCGCGCCTCGTGCAAGGAGTCGTGCCTTGCACGCGCCTTTCGTGGCCATCGCCGCGCACCGCCACCCCGAGCTTTGGCAGGCTCCAGGCAGGGCAGAGGATTTCCGACTAGAATTGGAAAATATCATCGATGAGATCGTATTACGCTTAGGTAACCTCGGCGAGCAAGAAGCCTGCGAAGCTGCGGATACCCGGGAAGAATTGATGAAGTTCCTCGACAGTTGGTGCAGACGCGATGGTCTGTCCACGTGGTGGAGTGATAAGGGTGACACCTCGCTGCTGATGTCTATGGAGCAGGCCGTGCAACGCCGCGCTGCGGGGCGAGCGTCCCGCCAACCAAAGCCAACGCCGAATACGCTCCGAGGCGTGGAAGCGACGGTCCGCATCGATCTAGAAGGAAAGTAAAATGCCGACGGGAAACGGACCAAAGATGGGCGAACTGCGGCGGGCTCAACTGGTCTCGACCCACGGCCCCGGCGCTGTAGTGGACTATCTCGCCGCGAAGAATGCGCCGGTCTCTGGGGTCACGCTTGGATTGGATTTTTGGAAAAAAGACGAGTGTCGCAGGATCGTGGAGCCCGTTCTGGAAAAGCTCTTAGGTGTGCGTGAACTCTATGAGCCACCGGTTAGCCTTGGTCGCGGAGACGAAGAGCGTATTCCGGCCCTACCCGCCGTGCGTTTCCCAACCTGGCAGGAATGCCCCGAATGCCACGGCCTTCGTCATCAGAGCCAATGGTTCGAAGAAACAGGGGGAGCAGGGCTTTCCTGTCAAGCTTGCAGCAACAAGATGGGGAGAACCATTTATGTCGTCCCCGCGCGCCTAATGATGATTTGCCAACGTGGTCATCTGGACGATTTTCCATGGCGGGAATGGATCGAGGGCAAGCATGCTGATGGCTGTCGCCAAAGTGGCAAGCTGAAATTGCGGTCGCGCGGCGCCGGCCTTCGAAATCTTTATGTCGATTGTGCCGACTGCGGTAAGGGGGACAACCTGCGCGATGCCTTCACCAAGGCGCAGCAGATTACCGGTGGCTGTCTTGGCGGGCGTCCTTGGCTTGGCGACGAGGCAAGAGAAATCTGCGATGCGCCGGCGAAAGAGGTGGCGACCGCGCTGCGTGGCAGCAGCAACCTCTTCTTTCCCCACGTCGCTTCCGTCCTCACGATCCCGCCGTGGTCGGACACGTTCCGCGCTGTATTGGAAGAATACGGCCTCTGGAGCCGGATTCAAATTGCTCGCGAAGACTTTGCAGAGGACGGTGATGAGCGGGACCTCGAGCGCGCCATCGTGAAGGTTGCAAAGCGTCTTGCGGAACTCACGGATGTGCCCGAGTCGGAGGCGCGTGATCGGCTTGATGCAATGCTCGCAATTTTAGATAGCCTGCCCGACGCGGAGACACCTGGCGCGGACATGGCGATCAGACGCGAGGAATGGCGGCAGTTCTGCGATGCGTCCGCCCCGCCAAGCGAGACATTCGAAGTGCGCGAAGAGGCCGTTCCAGATGTGCTGGCTCCGTGGTTGTCCAGAGTCGTTCGCGTGCCACGCTTGCGCGAGGTCCGCGCTCTCAAAGGGTTCACACGGCGGAACCCGCCCGACGGGACGGACGCCCAGACCGTAGCGTCGCTGTCTTCGCGAAAGATCAACTGGCGTCCGGCCATCGCTTCCTCAGGAGAAGGCATCTTCCTAGCGCTCAACGAGGACAGGGTAACAGAGTGGGAAGAAGAGGACTCGGTCAAGACGCGCGCGCGGGAGTTGCACGACGCGTGGGTAGCAGACTGGCAAAACCGGTTCGGCCGCCCCGACGAAACTCCTCCGCAAGCAGTCACCGCACGGGGCCTTCTTGTCCATGCATTTTCCCATGCAGTTATGCTAGAGCTATCTATTACGTCCGGATACGGTTCGGCCTCCTTGCTTGAAAGACTCTATGCCAATGCGGACGGCACGCCCATGGCCGGCGTTCTGATCTACACTGCCACCTCGGACAATGAGGGGACGCTTGGAGGGCTGGAACGCGAAGGACTGTCGCAGCGTATTGCAGGAACAGTCCTTCGCGCGCTCAGACGGCTCGAGTGGTGTTCGTCCGATCCGCTCTGCATGTCTGGGGTCAGCACAACAAGCGACCCACTGAACGGTGCCGCTTGCCATTCTTGCCTTTTCGTTCCTGAAACAGCTTGCGAACTGTTCAACCGAACGCTGGACCGTGCAGTGCTCATCGGCGGTGCTGGAGTACCGGGATTCTTTGAAGGACTGTTGTCAACTACGACGGGGCCTTGCGGCCCTTCGCGTTCGTAGGCTCCTTGCAGCCAAAGCAGCGCCAAGTATTCTTGTTGGCCTCGCCCCGCCGTCCGCGTGGATTCTGTCTGCATTCGTGGCATGCGGACGAAGCCGTCCTCTGGGCGTTGTGGGGCCATGGCGCGCCTCCCTCAGCCGATCTTCGCGCCCCAGAAGGAAGTCTGGTCGGCCGCGAAGTAGCCGTCCGCCGCGCGGAAGTTGCCCTGCAGCTCGACGGTGTCACCGGCGGTAAGCGGGACCATCGTCTGCAGCCAGAGCGCGGTCGCCTCCGAGACATGAGCGCCGCTGATCTCGCCGAACGAGCCGCGGATCTCGGTCGTGCCGTTCAGCACGAGCCGGCCGCTCATCCGCGCCGACGTGCTGGCGTTCACCTTGTAGACGAGCGAAGCGCCGAAGAGGTAGGTGCCGTCCACGGGCGCCACGAAGCGGTTGTTCGCAGCGTCGAAAGCGCCTTGGTCGTTGTAGTCCGTATTGTTGATAGCGATCTTCGTCCAGGCGCCGGCGCCGACATAGTTGTCGTAGTTGGTATAGGCCTTGAAGCGTGGGAGCCGCGGCTGGTCGACGATGCCGTTCGCGTTGTCGACGCTGAGCCCGTCGACGAAGGTGCTGCCATCGGCGGAGACCGCGAGCCGGAAGCGGTCCGAGCCGAAGAGCCCCACCAGCGCCTTGGTCACGAAGCCGGTCTGGAGCGTCAGCCCGAGATCGTCGCCAGCGGCCTCCTTGTTCATGGTGTAGAACAGGCCGCCGGTGCCGCCCTCGGCCACGGTCTTCGCCGTCCAGAGCGCGGCGTTCAGCTTGGCCGAGAACGGGTTCGACGCATCCGCCGTTGTCCCCAGCCCCAGCAGTGCGAGGTTCTGCAGCGCGGCCGGCGTCGTGCCGACCCAGGCCGCGCCGTCATAGACCAGCAGCAGGCCCTCGTCCTCGACCCACGCGCTCCAGCCGGTTCGCGGCGGCAGGCGCAGCCAGGCGCCATCGGTCCAGAGCGCGACGTTCAGGTCCCAGCCGGACCAGTCGCCCGTCGCGCCGGAGCTGACGATGTGGCGGTCGCCATCGGCAGGCGAACCGGGCGGCGCGGTCAGGTCCCGGTCGAGAACGGAGAGCTGGACGAGCCCGTCGAGGATCCGCAGCGCCTCGTTGTGGGTGACATGCTTCTGGGCCTGCGCCGCGAGGATGTAGGGCAGCAGGAGATGGCTCGTGGCGTCGGACATGGGATGGCCTTCAGAACAGGAGCGTGACGGTCTTGGGCGCGCCCCACCCGACGAGGGCGGAGAGCTGGAAGATGCGGACGGTGAGGCTGTCGCCGGCGCCGAGCGGCGCGCCCCAATCGGCGGTCTGGTCTGCGGCCATGTAGACCGCGCTGGTGGTTGTCGTGCTCAGCACCCGCTTCACGGTTGCGCCGTCGAGGACCTCGACCTCGTAGGCCTCCATCTCCTCGGCCAGCGGCACCTCAAGCCCGCCCCAGCTGTCGGCCGCCAGCGCGCGGGACCTGCGCGTCCAGCGGATGGTGAGATCGCCGGGCATGCGGGGGCGACGCCACGGCTCCTCGACATGCGCGACCGAAAACGGCCGCAGTCCGACGCCCTCGGGCGTAAAAGCCTGCGCGACATAGGTCTCGTCGCTGACCGGACGGCTCGCCGGGCCGACGCGCCAGTTCCACGGGATGCCGAGGTCGGCCTCAGCGATCGCCAGCGATGCGAGGCTGTCGTCCAGCACCACCACCCGCGCGCCCGCAGGCGCCGGGTTGCCCATCCCAGCTTCGGTACCCCGCTGACCGCGTAGGAGCCGGGTGAGCCGATACCGGCCGGGCGCAATCAGCTCGGCCGCGCCCGCCTGGACGATTTCCCAGACGTCCGGTCCACTCTCGATCGCGAGCGCGTTGGCCCCGCCGAAGAGCGTCAGATCCGTGACGCTTTCCAGCGCGCCGGTCAGCAGATCGACTACCAGCACGTTACCGAGGTCGAAGCGCGAGGTCGGGCCCGCGTAGAAGTCCGAGATCAGCGTCCCCATCCGGGCCCGCGTGCCAAACGTGGTCAGCAGCTCGAAGCCATCCGTCGAGGGGCTGCGGAACACCGCGATCTCGCCAGGCCACGGCACGGCATGCGCCGCCGCGAAGGGCCGATGCGCGGGTTGGTCCTCGGTCAGCTGCGGCAGGTCGAGCAGCACCGCCTCTGGCGCGCCGAACACGACGGCCTGCGAGAGCGCCGAGGGCCGCGGAGCGCCGGGCGGCAGGTCATAGGCCTCCCGGTCCTGGCGGACTGCTTCGATGCCTCGGGCGTCCGCATCGGCGATGGAGACGAGCCGCAGCGGGACGGCGCGGCCGTCATGGGCAAAGGTGACGACATCGGCCGGATCGAGCGCGAGCCGCGAGGGCGGCAGGCGGAAGACCGCGCTCTCGCGGCCCGTCCAGGCCTCCATCAGCGTGCGGCGGCAACGCCGTTCGGCCTCCTCGGGCGGCACCGCCATGGGGAACGACTCGGAGGCGATCCGCGTCGTGTCGACCGTGATGCGCCGGGCCTCGACCTGCGCGGCCTCGTAATCCTCGTCGGCGCGAGCGACCTGCCATTTCAGGGCCTGCGGCAGCTCCGTCTCCTGGCCACGGGTCAGCTCGAGGACGTCGCCCTCGCGAGGCGCGACGAGATCGTCGGGCGCGAGGGTGGCGACGGAGGGCCGGCCACGCATGTCGAAGCGGATGACGCCCTCGGTCTCGACGGCGTCGAAGCCGAAATGCCGCGACAGCGTGGTTATCGAGGCTCGCGGGCTCTCCAGCGCCGTGATGGCGTAGCCCTCGACCGCGCCCCAGAGCCCGGTGACGTCGATCCGGGACCCGGAAAGCCCGGCGCGCAGGCAGAGGTGCCGGACAAGTGCGGCCAGCGACACCGCGCCGAGCCGCCCCGTCAGCCAGTGCCCGAGCCGCCAGTTCGCGCCATCGGTCCAGACGTCTGTCAGCGCCGGAAAGAACGGATAGGGCCGCGCGTCCCAGGTCCAGGCGGCGCATTCGGGGACGTGCACCATGCGGCCGCCGTAGACCGAAGACAGCGGGTTGTTCGCGGCCTCACCCCACCAGAGATACGTCGCCTCGAGATAGGCGCGCTGGATCGCGTCGTCGCGCCAGCCCCGCGAGAAATGCGGCGTGAAACTCTCCGAGGACTTCGGGTCGAAAAAGACGTTTGGCTGGTTCGTGCCCCGGTCGATGGCGGGGCAGCCGAGCTCGGTGAACCAGATGGGCTTGGACTCGGGCACCCATGCCGTCGGCGTCCCGCTCTCCACGCCGCCCGGGCGGTCGTAATGCGGGTTCGACCACCAAGCTCGCAGATCCTTGTAGCGGAAGACCCATGGCTTGCCCGAGGCGCCGTCCGTGATCGCGGTGCGGACCTGCGCCGACCTGTCGGCCGCGCTGGCATAGAACCAGTCGTAGCCTTCGCCGCCCGCGATGTTCGCCTGCAGGTAAGCACGGTCGTAGATGGCGGGCCAACCCTCGGCCGCATCCGCATGCTCGAACCCGTCGCGCCAGTCCGACAGCGGCATGTAGTTGTCGATGCCAATGAGGTCGATCTCCGGATCGGCCCAGAGCGGGTCGAGGTGGAAGTACACGTCGCCCGAGCCGTCGCCCGGCTGGTGCCCAAAATACTCCGACCAGTCGGCCGCATAACCGATCTTGGTCCCGGACCCGAGGATCGAGCGGACATCGGCGAGGAGGTCGCGATAGGCCTGCACCGCCGGATAGGTGCTGGCGCCCGAGCGGATCGTGGTCAGCCCCGGCATCTCGGTGCCGATCAGGAAGGCGTCCACGCCGCCCGCCGCTGCGCAGAGATGGGCGTAGTGCAGCACCATGCGCCGCAGGCCCCAGTCGCCCGGCGCACCTGTCCACGAAACCGACTGGCCGGAGACACTGAAGCTGGCGGGCGTGGCCGCGCCAAACAGCGCCGCGACCTGCGCGGCCGCAGGGGCGGTCTTGTCCACCGTCCCCGCGAACCCCGCCGCAGGCGAACAGGTGATCCGCCCCCGCCAGGGGAAAGCGGGCTGGCCGGTCTCGGCGGCGTTGTCGGAATAGGGGTTCGGTAGCGTGTTGTCGGGCGGCACATCCATCAGGATGAACGGGTAGAAGGTGACCCGCAGCCCGCGCGCCTTCATCTCCTGGATCGCCTGCACGACGGCGAAGTCGGACGGCGTGCCGCCATAAACCGGGCGGTCCTCGTCGTCCCGGCTGACGAGGAAGGCGCTGGCACGGCTCACGCCATTCACCGACCAGATGCCGGGCGTGGTCGACTTGGCCGACACCTCGACGCCCGGCCGCACCTTGCACGATCCCGCGCGAAGGTCGTCGCCGAACCAGGCGACGACGAGGCTGACACTCTCGACCGCGAGCGCCATCGCCTGCAGCCGGTCGAGCGCCTCCACCATGTCGGTGGAGTCGGCCAGCGCGTTCAGGTTCTCGGGCACCGTCGCGCCGCCATCGGTCTTGCGGATGGCCTGCGTCGCATAGGTGAACTCGCCCGAGGCGGGGATCATGGTGACCGCGCGGGTCAGCCCCTCGGCGGTGTCGGGATCGGCGAGCGGCCTGAACACCTCGAAGGACAGCTGCGGCAGGCGGTTGCCGTAGGTCGAGAGCGCCAGTTCCTCGAAGACCACATAGGCGGTGCCGCGATAGGCGGGGGTGTTGGCGGAGCCCATCTTCGCGGCGATGAACGGATCAGGGCTCTGCGTCTCGTCGCCGGGATACCAGCGCCAGGTGACGCCGGAGAGGTCCATCGGCTTGCCGTCGGCCCAGATACGCCCGATGCCGGTGATTGGCCCTTCGCAAAGCGCCACGGCAAAGCTGGCATAGTAGAGATACTCGGTCGTCTTGACCTTGCCGCCCCCGCCGCCCTTGCCGCCGCCCTGCGTGGTGGTCTTTGTCTCCTCGCGGAAATCGGTGGCCCAGATGATGTTGCCACCGATCCGCATCCGGCCGTAGAGCCGTGGCACCACCGCCCCCTCGGTCGAGGACGTGATGCGCAAACTGTCGAGCCGCGCACCTTCGATTCGCTGCGTCGGTGCGAGCGAGGACACGATCCAGCTGTCGACGACCGAGCCGATGGTGGAACCGATGAAGCCGCCGATGGTCGCCGCACTGACGCCGAGGATCGCGCCACCGATCGAACCGCCGATGGCGGCACCGGCGGCGCCGAGGACGAGCGTTGCCATGTCGGGGTCTCAGCGTTGCGGGAACAGGAAGGCGAAAGCGATGCGCCGCCGCCAGGATGTCGTGAGCGGCTCCTCGATCACGCCGAGCCGCTCGTAGGCATGGAGGAAGCTGCCGGGCCCGGTCAGGATCCCGACATGCTTGGCGATGGCGCGGGGCCTCATGCGGAAGAGGACCAGCGCGCCGGGACCGGCCTCGGCAGGCGACACCTCGATCATCATGGCGCGCGCGCTGTCGGCCAGAACCTCGCGCGGGCCGGTCTCGCCCCAGTCGCGGCTGTAGGGCGGGATCGGGAACGGCTCGGGGCCGATGACCTCGCGCCAGACGCCCCGGGCCAGCCCAAGGCAGTCGCAGCCGACGCCGCGGAGGCTCGCCTGATCGTGGTAGGGCGTGCCGAGCCAAGCGCGCGCCGCGGCGATAACCCTGTCTGGGGCGGCCGGCGTCACAGCACGCCTCCATCGTGGCCGCCATCCTTGGTCGCATAGCGCAAGATCGTGTCCTGTCCGGGGATGTGCGGGAAGCCGCGGAAGTTGACGGTGTTGCTGAACTTCGCCCCGCAGGTCTCGATCCGCTTGTCGCAGCCGGCGCGAATGGCGAAGGCGTCGCCCTCGGAGATCGACCGCACCAGCGCTTCGAGCAGGGTCAGGATGGCGATGCCGTCCGTCACGTCGTGGCCCAGCACCTCGGCGCGCCGCCCCGCGTTCGCGCCGCTCGTCCAGTTCAGCGTGCCGAAGGTGAACCAGCCGGAGGCGAAGCCGCCGAGGCCAGAGGCGGTGAAGGCCCGGTCGCGCAGGAGATCGATGACGGCGCCCGTCCCCTTGTAGGCCGGGTCCTCCAGATCGACCCCGCAGCGCGCATCGCCGAGCGCGGCGTCGCAGGTCGCCTGGAAGGTCCGCCCGACCGTCTGACCGAGCACATGGGCCAGCGATCGCACCTCGGCGACGAAAGCGAGCCGCCCACGCCGGACCTGTCCGATGGCCCCGCGGCGCATCAGCACGCGCTGGCTCGTATCGGCCCAGTTCACCCGCCAGACCTCGACCTCGGCGTTGTCCCAGCGGCCGTCGAGAATGTCGGTCTCGGTGATCCGGTCCGAGGTCAGCACGCCTTCCGCGTCCTGTGCATCGACCGACAGGTCCGAGCCCGAGCGCACCTCGGAGGCCGTCAGCCCGCTCTCCGGCTCGAAGTCTGTGCCGTCGAAACTCAGCGTCCGGTCGTGATCCGTGAAGCCGAAGGTGACGCCATCGGCGCGGCTGATCCGCCAGCACCAGGCGAGCGTGGTCGTGCCCCCGTCGAGATGGGCCAGCAGGGCGGGCGAGAGGTTTTTCATCGGCAGGTTCCCGTCATGCGGTCGTCGAGATCGGCGATCCAGTCTGCCCATGCAGGCGGCACGGCGGCGACGGTCCCGGCGGGTGGTCGAGCGAGTCGGGCCTCGGCATAGGAGGCGCAGCCAGCGTCACCAGCGCCCATCGTTGCGGCGCAGCCGGTCAGCAGGATCGCCAGCGCCGCGGCCATCGCGAACCGCATCCCGCCCGCGCTCGACGCGCTTGTTCTTGTCTCCCATGGCATCGCGTTCCGCCTCCCGTTTGCCCGCGCGTTCCCCTTCCGCACGCCCCCAGACTCGGCCGAGGACGACACCTCCGACCGCGCCCAGAGCCGCGACCAGCCAGATCAGGACCTCAGCCACCGTCCCGATCCCCGTGCGCGGCGGCGACGCAGAGGGCGACGACGAAGACCCCGAGGCAGCCGCCCACGACCAGACCTGCGAGGAACTCAAGCATCGCCGCGGAACCCGCGCTCGATCCGGTCGCGCAGGCCAATCAGGCCAAGACCGAGGAACATGAGCCCAGCGGGCGAGGCATCGCCCGAGCCTGCGAGCAGCGCGACGAGGCGGGACAGTTCCCCGAACGGCCCGGCGCTGGGGAGCGCGAGGGAGGCGATGCCGGTGAGCATGGCGAGCAGTCCCGCCCACCAGGTAAGCGAGTTGGGGCGAACGTAGCGCATGGGGATCAGGTCCTCCGGATCAGGTTGGAGACAAGAGCGGCCAGCCGGGCGAACCAGCCGGTCGGCCTATCGGGTTCAGGATCTCGAACCGGCGGCCGCGGTGTTGGAGGTCGCCGAAGCAGGGCCAGCGCCTCATCCTCGGTCAGGCGACGGATCGGCCGGGAGAAGTCCACGCGGCCCGCGCGGTCCACAGACCAGACCGGGATCGTGCCGCCGGGATATCGGCCATGGCGGAACAGGTCGCGCTCGGCGTCCCGGCGGGGAATGATCGAGGCCGGTCTCCGCCAGTTCAGAAACGCGTCGGCGGCTGCAACGCGATTGCCGTCGTTAAGGTGTCGGGTCAGCGCGGCCTTGGCGACCCCGCCGGTGTTGTAGTGGAAGCTGACCAGCGCATCGAACTCGTGCGGCGCCAATGGCACCTTCACAGCGCGCAGGACGGCGGTCTCGTAAGCAGCGAGGTCTGCCCGGAAGACCCGGAACGCTTCGCGGATCCCGGCGTCGAGGTCCGCAGGCATGCCGCGCGGCATGGTGGCGGGATCGGGTGGCCCGGCCGCAGCCGTGTGGCCGATGCCGAAGGTCCAGACCTGTTTCACATCGAGATAGGGTCCGGGCACGAGTCCTTCGTGCCGGACGAGGGCCAGAAGGCCCCGGTCGGTCATGTGCATGAAATTACCGGAGAAGCGAGAGGATCAGGATCAGCGCCGCGACGGCGAAGCCGATGCGCAGACGGTGGGCGAAGGCCGCTTTGGGGTCGGCCGGGTCGCAGCGGAGGGAGCGCGCGAGGCGAACGATCTCATTCATCGCCGTCGCCCCGCTTGGCACGACGCAGGCGGGCCAGCAGCACTTCGATGAAGGCCGGCCCAAAGACGCCGACGAGATAGGCGGCCGAGCCCGCCGCCCCGCCCGCGGGGATCGCCTCGGGCGGCAGGCCCATCCAGCTCGTGATGACGGCCATGGAGAGGCTCCCCATGCCGGCCGCGATCAGCCCGCCGAGCAGGATGTGCCGGAGCGCATCCCGCAGGTGCATCTTCGTGGTCAGCGCATTCGTCGCGCCGCCGAGTGCGCCCCAGGCGGCGAGGATCACGGCGGTGGATGTGGCAAGTTCTTTCAGAACAGCAGCGATAAAGCGGGTTTCGTCGTTCATCGCCGGATCTCTAGAAGCGGGATGGAGGTGATCGAGCCGAGCCGCTCGAGGTCGAGCGTCACGTCGAGCGCATCGGTGTCGAAGCGGACCGGCACGTCGAAGGCGAAGCCAGCGGAGATGACGACACCTGCCGCGGGCGCGCTGTCGAAGTTCACCAGGCCGGTGGTCGTGTCGACGGTCCAGCCGCCGAGCTGCTCCGCGCCATCGAGCGCGATGCGGACCGTGCCAGCGACGGGCTTGGTGATCGTGCGGGTCCAGGTCTGGGTACCGGAGGCGTAGCGCTTCACCAGCTGGAAGGCGGTCGTCGCGCCGTCGCCGGTGCCAATGAGCTGGTCGGTCGGCGCCGGCGTCTGCGACGGCAGGCAGGACTTGTGATCCGCCCAGTCCTTGAAGCGGAAGCCATGGAGACGGCCGTTCCGTGCCTCGAAGAAGGCGACCACCGCCGCCAGATCGTCGGCGCGGCGGATGCCGTAAGCGACATCGTAGCGGCGGCGAGAGTTGGCCCAGCTGGCGTTGCGCTCCTCGTCGCCAGAGGCGAGTTCGACGATCTGCGTGCGCCGTTCCGGCCCGCCCCGCGCGCCGCGACTGATGTTGTCGGGAAACCTGACCTCGTGGAACGCCATCACATGCCCCTCCGTCCGAGCGAGACCGCACGGGCGATGTCGGCTGCGACCTGCGTGCGCGATTGGCGAAAGCTCTCGGCGTCACGCGCCATGATGGTGACGTTGACCCCGCCCGCACCGTAGCTCTGCGCTTCGCGTCGCGACAGAACCCGTTCGCCGCGCTGCAGGATCGCGGGCACCTCGTCATGGCGGAGGCCAGCCATACCGCCCAAATGCATCCGGGGTGCAGCTGTGAAGGCCATAGCCGGAACCATGCGCGAGCGTCCGGCCGATCCGACGATCCCGCCCGCATGCAGGACGCTGGCGAAGATCCCGCCCGCCCCGGAGAACACGCCGGAGAGCGCATTGGCGATCGGCCCGAGGATGAACCGGCGCGCCGCCAGCTGAGCGAGATCGGCGAGCAGCGAGGTGACGAGGTCGCGAAAGTTCAGCTTGCCGGTCCGCACGAACTGGCCCACCGCGTTCTCGGCTGACTGGAAAGCACCGACGAGGCTCTGGCCGACGTCGCCGCCGATGTCGCGGGCCTTGCTGGCGTAGTCCGACAGTGCGGCGGTGACCGCCTGCCAGCCCGTGACGGCGGCCTCGGTCGCGGGCTCCGCTGCTGCAGCGGCAGCTCCGGCGGCCGCACCGGCACCTGTTGCTGCGCGCCCGGCATCGCCAAGCGCCGTTTCCAGCCGCTCGGCCGCACCGGTAGCCTCGGTGAGCGCATCTGCGCCGTCCTCATCGGTGCCGCCCACGGCATCGCGCAGGGCCTGCCAGCTTTCCAGCGGCGCGCGGGCCCCTTCCGCCAGATCGCGCGCAGCGCCACGGTAGAGGTTCGCGGACTCGAGCGCCCTGTTCGCCGCCTCGGTCAGACCGAGATCGGGTGCGGTGAGCGGATTGTCCTCGAAGGCCCGGTCGAACGCTGTATGCGCCGCTGTCGTGGCAGCACTGGCCGCCCCTTCGAAGCGGTTCTCGATCTCGCCAAGGTCGAGGTCGGGCACCAGCGAGATGCGACGCTCTGAGCCGAGCGCTTCCAGCCCCTGATTGATCCCGCCGATGAAGCCGTTGATGCGCGCGACCACGCCGTTCAGCATCGCCTCGACGCCGTCGACAAGGCTGTTGGCCGCCTGGAACGCCAGATCGCCGATGGCGGCGGGCAGCAGGCCCCAGATCGCCTTGATCGCTTCGTAGGCGCCCTCGAACGTGTTCGCGGCGGTGTTGCCGAAGCCGACGACGCTCTCGATGGCGCTCTGCATGCCCGACGCGGCGTCGGCTTTCAGGTCGAAGAACATCGCCGTGGCCGCGGCACCCGCCGCAGCGGCGCCCATGCGGATCCGCTCCCAGACCTCGACGGCGACATCTTTCAGGAGCGACATGGCCTCGCCGAAGCCGCCCGCGCCGGAGACGAGGCGCGTGAACTGGTAGACGAGCTCGCCCGCGCCGACGATCAGCGCCCCGATGCCGGTCCGGATCAGCGCGCCGCGCAGAAGGACGAGCGCGGTGGCGAGGCCCCGGACCGAAAGGGCCGCGGCGGCCATCCCCGCCACCCAGCGTCCCGCGAGGAAGGCGGCGAAGGTGGCGGCATAGGTGCTCAGGCGGCCGATGTTGTCGAAGAGGCCGCGGATCGCGATGCCGAGCGGTCCGGTGCGGCTAGCGACCGCCGCCATGGCGTTGGCGATGGCTTCCAGCGCGGGGGCCGCGGCGACCGCGAGCTGGTTAGACAGCCCGCGCCAGATCAGCCCGAGCCGGGAGATCGCGTCGTTCGTCCGCTCGATCTGGTCGGCGTCCTGCTCGGAGACCACGACACCGAAAGCAAGCATGTCCTCGGTCGCCTGGCGCAGCGTCGCGGTGTCGATCCGCGACATGGCAATGGAGCCTTCCTCGCCGAAGAGCTGACCTGCGACGGCCGCGCGCTCGGCGGCAGGCACAAAGTTCTCGATGGCGGCGTTGATCGCGCCGACCCGCTGGTCCAGCGGCAGGGCGATCAGTTCGTCGGCCGAGAGCCCCAGCCGGTCCAGCGCGTCGGCGGCGGGACCGGTCCCGGCCGCCGCTTGGCTGAGACGACGCGTCAGGTCCTTGGTGGCCTGCTCGATCCCCGACATCGAAACGCCCGCAAGTTCGCCCGCGCGCTCGAGCGTCTGGATCGAGGCGACGGTGGTGCCGAGCGACTGCGCGAGCTTGGCCTGCGCGTCCACCGTCTGTAGCCCGGAGCGGATCATCGCCACGCCGGCGGCGGCAACGGCTGCCACGGCAGCAGCGGCAGCCACAGCGACACGACGAGAAAACGCCGCCAGCCGGGCGTTGGCCGCTTCCATCTCCCGGCTCAGCCGTCCGAAGCCGCGCGACCCGGCTTCGCCGACACCTTCCAGCTCGGCGCGCACCTGCCGTCCGCCCACGGCCGCGAGGCGGACGCTAACCCGTTTTTCCGCCATGGGAGTGATCCATCTGTTCGTTGAATTTGGCGACCATCACCGCTTCGATGACGGGCAGCAGTTCGGCCATGGCGAGCGGCGGCACGCCGAGCGCGTCACCGAGCGCCAGCGCCACCGACATGTCCCAGCCGATCACCGCGCCGGGCAGGACGCGCAGTTGGCCGCCGAGGCGACCGACGAGGTCCCAGACCTGCCAACCCTCCGGCGTTTCCAGACGGTTCAGCCGCGCCGGGCAGTCCGGGCAGGCTTGCGCGCAGGCTTCGCAGTAGCGCTCGCCCCCGCCGAAAGACCATTCGGCGAGAGCGCGGAGGCGTTTTTTTCCTGTTCCAGCAGCAGGCCTTTCGAGACGTAGGTCAGCTGGAACGCCTCGAAGATCGGCCAGACATCGAGCAGCGCGTCGATGGCCTCTGGGCTCGGGTCGATGGCGTTGCCGTCCGCGTCGCCGACGCCGTCCCAGGCGAGCACCGCCCGCCGCGCGAGAGCCTTGGCGAAGGCGACCGCGCGCTCCTCGTCGGATGCTTCCTCGGGTACGGCCTCGACGGCCGGGTCGCTGCGTGTCGCCACCATCAGCGCGGTGGTCAGCGGTCGCAATTGCACCCGCACGCCGGGGGCGAGGTCATGCCAGCGCGGCGCGTTCGTAAGATCGAGCGTGAGCATTCTCAGTATACCTCGATGTCGTTGATCAGGGTTGCCGTGCACATCCGGCCGACCACGCTGTCGCGCGCCGCCTGCCAGTCGAAGGTCGCCTGCACACCCTGCGGCCCGGAGATCTCGATGCGTGGACGCGGCAGGTAGACGGCGTGCACCGCGAAGGTGAAGCTTTCGCCCGAGGGCAGGACGTAGGCGAACTCCATCTCGCAGGCCTCGCCGTTGATGGCCTGCGTCACCAGCGTCTGGTCGGCGAAGCGCACCTCGATCCGGCCGGTGAGCGCCGCGATGGACGGATCCGCCCCGTCGATGCGGCCGTCCGAGCGGATGGTCTCGATCCGGTCGAGGTTGTTGGCGCAGGTGATCTCGGCCGAGACCACGTTGCCGAGTGCAGTCCCATTCCGCGTGATCGCCCCGTTGAAATGCCCGAACCGCTTCAGGTCCAGCGCGGTGGGCGTTCCGGCGCTGGTGGTCGTGCCCACCGTCTCGCCCTGCGCCACCAGCCGGGCCGTCGCGGTCAGGAGGCCGGAGCGCTGCATCTGCCAGGTGATCTGGTCGAGCACGCATCCGGAATACATCGCGTACCGCGGCACCTCTGGCATGCCGGTCTCGATCGACATAGAGGGCAGCGTCCAGGACCCCGACTGGAACTCGTGGCTATACGGGGCTTCCACACCCGTGGTCGTGGGGGCGCCGAAGGCCGCCTTCAGCCAGAAGCCGAAGGCCTCGGCGTCGAGCGGCACGACGACATCGCCGTCCGCCGTGACAGCGTCCTTGATCGGCGCCAGCGGATCGCGGCCGTAGCCGAGAAGTTCCGAGTTCAGCAGCGGCTGTTCGGCACCCAGCGAGGTGCTGGAGAAGGGCATGCGGGTGAAGCCGCTCGCGGGCGGCGTGCCATAGGTCGTCTCGAACGCAAGCGCCATCTGCGCCCGCGCCCCCTGGGCTCGTGCCATGGTGTTCTCCTCGGGTTGTCGGGGTCAGCCGAGCGGATCGGCCGTGGAATAGTGCAGCACCACCGGGATCACGGTGGCCTTCAGACTTGCCGCGCCCTCGACCGGCAGATCGACCGGGCGCGGCGCTTCGGCCTCGACCCAGTCGCAGAGCCCGCCCAGCGTGCGGTCGGCCGCAATTGCCGTGCCGATGCTGGCGGTCAGCGTGTCGAAAGCGACATCACGGTCGGAACCCTGCACGACCGCCTCGATCTCGGTCCGGTGCTGGTAGTGGTAGCGCAGCGGCGACAGCGTCACCTCGGGCTCGCCCGGCTCGCCATCGCGCAGGATCAGCAGGCCTTCGGTCGGCACACGCTCGGGCAGCACCTCCCCGCGCAGGGCGGTGGCGGGAAGCGCCGAGAGCCGCGCATGCAGCGCGGCGAGGATCGACTCACGAATGGTTGCCATTTGGCGTTTCCCAAAAGACAGTTAGGGCATTGGTGGGTGGTCTTGGCTTAGGGTTGCCGCTCTCGGCCCAACAACTGTGTTTTGCTGCTGGGGGATAGGTCAGATGGCGTTAGGACGACTTTGGGCTGGCCGAGTTTACGGTACAAACACAGGTAACCTATTTACCAAGCTGGACGGCGATGATGATGCACTGAACGGCACGCTTCATCTCAACGAGCCGGGCGTCGGCGTGGTGGTCTATGCGATTAACGGTTCCTTTGACGGCAATCAGCTTACACTAACCGGCCAGCCGCAGACGCAGATCGAAGGAGTTGCGTTTGGTCAACTCACCGCGACTGCGAGCTTGGGCGCGAGGGGAGCGCTCACCGGCGAGTGGGCAACCAGTATCGGCTCCGCCGGAACCTTCGTCCTATTCCCGCATGACCAAACCCAAGCCGTCGAAGCCGACCCCTGCACGCTGCCAGATCAACTGCACACCGTCCGCCACCATTTCCAGGCTATCGAGGTGGATCGCCAGCAGATTACCGCCATAGCTGACGAGATCCAGCGCGATTTCAAGAACGCTCAGGTAGTCGTCACTGTAACGGCGGACACGGAGCAATCCCGATTTCTATCCGATTTCAAAACGCTCAACTTTAGTGCAGACCGGGCCGCCGTAATAAAGCTCTACGTGCGGGAGCCCGAAGGCAATGGCTTGGACAGGATCGCCTTGGTCGAATTCGGCCCCCAGATCAACATGGCCATGACCCAAGGCGGCGATGAGGCCTGGGTGTTGGGTATGCTTGAGAAGCTGAAGCGTAGCATCCGGCCATTGGAGCGGAGCTATACGACGAACTTCAAGAGGCTGGGCTTCGGAATCAATCAACTCCTTGTAGTCGGCGCGATTATTTTCCTGCCCGGCCTCGGCAGCCTCCGGGATCGAGCGATCCTCATGGCCGCCGTCCTTTCACTGACCTTCGCGATCAACTGGCTGCATGGCCGCTACCTTCCCTTCGCAGCGATCTATCTCGGGAAGAAGCCCACGGGCCTTTTCACGAGGTTTGCCCCGACCGCCGCCTCATGGCTCATCGCAGCTACTGCGAGTATAGTGGCTGCATTAGTGGCCGCCTATCTCCAAGGCTGGCTGGCAATCCCCTCTGCGAGATAGTGAACTGGAAACGGCGCGCTACAGCCAACTTCTTACCTCCACCCAGTTCGCCACGATCAGCCCGGGCACGCTGTCGAGCGAACGCTCGGCGTCCCGGTCGAGATCCAGCCGCTTAGGCAGCTTGACTTGCGGCACCAGCAGGAAGATCGGCGCGGTTACCTGGTTCCGACCGGTCTTCGCGCGCGACGCCACCGCCTGGCCGCGTTTGTTGATCCGGGCGCGGTCGGCGACCAGAAGGCTCGGGCCGCGGCGGCGGTAGACGAAGCGGAGACGCAGGCCCCGACGGCGTTCCCATTCGCCGGGGGTGAGCTTGGCACCTCGGAGGCCGCGTCCGGCGGCCTCGGTCGGGATTGCGAGCCAGAAGCCATCCTTGGAGCGGATCAGCGGGCCGGTGTCGTGGGCGCCGATGATGACGGGAGCCTTGGACCAGACCAGCGCCGCGGCGTTCAGGCTCTCGCCGGCCTTGGGATAGGTCTGGCTCCGGATCGAGTTCGCCAGCCGTCGGCCTAGCCCTGCGCCGGTGATCTGGCCACGCCAGGCGGTCTTGAGCCCGGTCCCGGCCTCGCGCATGGCGGCGGTGACGGCCTTCTCGCCAGCCTTCACCTCGGCGGCCATGGCGGCGACGAGGTCCGGCGTGATGTCGAGTTTCAGTTTCACGCAGGCCTCAGATCCACGGTCCAGACCAGCCGCTCGCGGTCGCGGACGGGTTCGCCCTGGATGAGGAAGGCCTCGCCGTCGATCTCGATGCGGTCGCCGGGACGCGGGTTGGCCACCTCGGAAAGGCGCAGATCGAGCCGGGTGCTCTCCGACCAGATCCGCGCCTCGCCGAAGCCGGTAACGTCATCGGGCCGGCGCAGGATCGCCCGGACCAGCGAGGACGCGCCGCCCTCCGCTGTGTAGACGATGTCGCGCGCGAGATGCGCATCCGCGAAGAGCGCGTCGAGGGCGGATGCGAACGCGCTGGTCATAGCTATACTGCTCCCATGAAACAGGAATCGAATTCAGAACGCCCGACGAGGATCCGAGCCGTTCAAGCTCTTTCAGAGGCTTTCGTTCACCAGCACCCGGACACATCTCTCGACCCGAAGGGCTACGTTGCAGATTTTCGCGACACCCTGCTTCCGCAGGTCACGCTGAAGGATTTCGAAGCAGACCTGTCTTCGGGCGACGGCAACGAGCTGGAAACCAAGTTTCGGGCGGCCCATTCTTCATCAGGGCTGGCGGTCAACTGCTTCGCGCCGTTTCGGAGCCGGATCGCCGACCTCGCCATGCCGATGGGTGCCGGTTTCGACGATCTTCGCTTCGAACGGAAATGCCCCACCGGACTCCGCGGCGGCCGTGCACCCAACCTGGACGTCGTGCTTTCGGGCCCCGGCGGCGTGGTCGGGATCGAGTCCAAGCTGACCGAACACTTGTCGGCCCACCGGGCCGAATTCTCGCACGCCTACGAGGAGCAGATCAGGGACACGCGGCGCGATCAGGGATACTTTCGCGAGATGCTGCGCCTCCGGGATCGGCCAGACAAGTACACCTGGCTCGACGCTGCGCAGCTTATCAAGCATGCGTTCGGACTGGCACGCAGCTTCCCCGACCGACCGGTGACGCTGCTTTATCTGTTCTGGGAGCCCGCGAACCCAACCGCCGGTCCCGAGTTTGTGGCCCATCGAGACGAGATCGAGGAGTTCAGGGCGCGCGTGGCAGGATCATCGCCGGCGTTCGAGGCGATGAGCTATCCCGAACTCTGGCGCTTCTGGCAGGATACCGAACCGGCCGACTGGCTGGTCCGGCATCTCAGCGATCTTCACGCCCGATACGGCGTCACGCTCTGACTCAGGTCCGCCGTGCCGAGCGCAACACCTGCGGCCGTGTGCAGATCGGGAGCGGGTTGCTCTCGATCTCCAGCCGCACCCATTCGTCGCGGTCCCGGTCGGGGATCGTCCGGGCATAGAGCGGCTGGCCCAGCGTGTTCACCGTCTCGAAGGTGTCGGCTGGCGCGTAGTAGATCTCGAAGAGCCCCTCGATACCCTCGGGGTAGAAGAACGCCTTGTCGGTCGGCACCGTGAAGCCGACGCCGCCCCGGTAGCGCCGGAAGGTGATGCCGCCGAAGCTGACCTCGTCCGCCACGCGACCGCGAAGATCGGCTGCCGCGGCGGTGTTGAGATAGGTCTCCCGCACCTCCTTGTGGGCCACGAGATCGGCGAAGAAGGCCGAGCCGCATTCGGCACGCACCTGCACGGCGCCGGCCGAGAGCCCTCCCATCGAGTCCTCCACGCTCTCGATGAGCGCCTGGCAGCGCTTGCGAAGCGCCCCCGAGGCTGGGCTCGCGTTGTCGAGGTCGAAGTCGATCTCGGCCGCCGGCGTGATGCCGAACTCAGTGAAATAGTTCACGACCGTCGCGTGGTCCTTCGGGTCCTTCACCAGCCCCTGGATGCCGTTCAGGAGGTGGTACTCGAAGGTCGTCTCGGCATCCTGGCGGAGCTTGCGCAGCCGATAGGCCACCTCGGTCTGCACCTGCTGGGTGGCGCTTTCCGATCCGAAGTCGCGGACGGACTGGATCTCCGAGGCCCAGAGCACGTCCTGCTTCTTGAACTGGCGGCAGACGAAGGCACGCATCTCTCGGCGGTCGGGCACCTGCTGCTCGTAAGCCGAACCACGCTCCGAGAACGGGATCAGCGAGAGCGTGCCGTCGCGGCTTTCGATCACGACGGTGCGGGAACGCACGCCGCGCGGGCTGAAGAGGTTCGAGCCCGAGAGCAGTGCCGGCTTGAAGGGAATGTTCTCGAGCGCACGGGTGAGCTCGACGATGGTGAAGGCATCGCCTTCGAAGATGTCCATGGTGGCCATGAGGATGCCTCCTGTCGTGAGCGCGCCAGGCAAAAGTGGACGCCGGTTTTGCGTCCGGGCGCGCGTGAATAAGGGAATTGGGTCAGCGGACGAGGATGCCCGCGGCGAGGAGCGCCGTGTGGGCGGCCGCGGTCTCCCCCTCGCTGGGCGTGCCGGCGAAGACGAGGTCGTGGCGGTTGACGATTGCGGGGCCGCGGACGAGAGCGACGGCCGGCGCATCGCCACCGGACGCATCCGCCTTGCCCCAGAGCACGGCGACGACGGTCTCGGTGCCGTCGACGGCGGCCGGATCGTGGGCGGCGTACTTGCCCGAGGCGGTGATCTTGCCGAGCACGGTGCCGGGCTCGAGCGTGCCGGCGGCGACGGTGATCGTCTCGCGGGTGTAGTCGCGGAAGGCTTCCCAGACGAGGAAGCCGCCGGGGTGCGTGCCTTCGACGAGCGTGGTCATGGTGTCATCCTTTCAGCTTGAAGGTGCGGGCGACGATCTCGCCCCAGGGGCGCGCGGCCGAGGACCGGCCGGGCTGCGGGTGATGGGGCGCGATCTCGGGCTCGGCTTCGGCCTTCGCGGCCAGGAGTGCCGCGCGCACCTCGTCGAGGCTCGCGTCCTGTTCGAGGAAGCGACCTGCCATCTGCGGCTGGCCCGCAAGGCGGCAGAGATCGATGACGGCCCGGGCGTGGCCGATGGCCTCTGCGCGGATCGTGGCGGGGTCCGGCGGCGCGCCGCTCGGCGGCGGCGAATTGGCTGGTGGCTGAGGCGCGCCGGGGGCGGCATCCTGCTCGTCGTCGGCACCAGACAGCTGATCGCCTTCAGCGTCGCCGTCGGTCTCCTCGTCCGCTTCGATAGCCTCGACCAGCACCGGCGGCGCGTTGCGGAAGCGCCCGATGTCGAAGTTCGCGGCGATCCGGACAGGCTCGATCAGCCGGTCAGCGAAGCCCTGCGCCACCGCGTCCGCGGCGTCGAACCAGGTCTCGGCGGCCATCAGCGCGGAGACCTCCTCCGGCGTCCGGCCGGATTTCGCGGCGTAGCCGGAAACGAGGCTGCCCTTCACCTTGTCGAGCGCCTCGGCCATGGCACGCATGTCCTCGGCCGTGCCCATCACGAGGCCCGCCGGATCGTGGATCATCAGGAAGGCGTTCTCGGGCATGACGATCTCGTCGCCCGCCATTGCGATGTAGGAGGCGGCCGAGGCGGCGATGCCGTCGATCCAGACCGTGACCGTGCCCTCGTGGCGCTTGATCGCATTGTGGATCGCGACCGCATCGAAGACCGAGCCGCCGGGGCTGTTCAGCCGCAGATCGATGGGCGTGCCCTCAGGCAGCGCGCCCAGTTCGGCGAGAAAACCCTTCGCCGAGACCCCGTAGGCGCCGATCTCGTCATAGATCGCCACTTCCGCACCGGTCCCCCGGGCGCGGATCGCATACCAGCTTGCCATGTCGTCACTCCTGTTCGGTGGCCGGATCGGTCGCCGCGGCGCCGTCGTCCGTATCGTTGCCGGCGCCATTGCCGGGCTCGGCACGCGTCGCCGGCTTCGCACGGGCGCCTTGCGTCTCGCCGGGGTTCGTGCGGTAGCGCAGGCCCAGCTCCGCGGCACGGGCGGCGTCCGCGGCATTCTCGCGGTCCACTTCCTCGATGTCGTAGCCGGTCGCCTCGACCACCTTGCGCCGCGAGGTGATGCCGGCCTCCATTGCCAGCACCTGCGCCTGGATGTCCTTCAGCGGATCGACCCAGTCCCAGCGCGGCGGGATCCATTGCACCGGCCGCACCGTCGCGGGATCGGCATCGAGCGCGCCCGAGAGCACCGCCGTTTCCAGCCAGCGCTGCCAGACCGCGCGGCAGAACTGGTGCACGATCACGCCATGCTGCAGCTGGCCGATGCGGCGGCGGAACTCGACGAGTTCGGCGCGCAGAGACGAGTAGTTCGCCTGCCGCACATCCCCGGTGACGAGGTGATACGGCAGCCCCAGCGAGGCCGAGACCGCCAGCAGCGTCCGGTACTGGAACGCTTCGTAGCCGCCGCCGACATCGGCCGGCGACGAGAACTTCACGTCCTCGCCCGGCAGCAGCACCTGCATCGTGCCGGGCTCGAGGCTCGCGATGGCAGCCCCGTCCAGATCGGCCTCTGCCTCGCCAATCATGGGTTCTTCCGGCGCCGTCTTGGTGATGAAGCCGGCGAACATCGCCGCGGTCTTCTTCCGGTCGAGCTCGGCGTCGTCATACTGGTCGAGCAGGAACAGCCGCACCATCGCCGGCGCGATATGCGGCAGCCCCCGGATCTGGCCCGCGTCGATGGGGCGGTAGATGTGCAGCACATCGCCTGCCGGCACGCGCACCGTCTCCGGGATGACCGCCCCCTGATCGGTGCTGTCGCCCGGGTGGCGGCGGCGGAAGTGGTAGGCCACGCGCCGGCCGATCGCATCGAACTCGATCCCGCAGCGGATGCGGTTGCCGTTGGCCGCGGCTTCGGTCTTCTCGAAGGGCAGCATTTCCGACTGGAGAAGCTGCAGCTGCAGCGGCACCAGCAGCCCGTCCTCGGCCCGGCGCGGGCGCAGCCGGACGAAGCATTCGCCGGCGACGAACATCTCGCGCGCGACCATGGCCTGCAGGCCGTAGAAGTCGGTCAGCCCGTCCGCATCGGCCTCGTCGGTCCAGGCGAGCCAGAGCCGCTGAACCCGTTCGCGGAGATCCGCGTATCCGATGAGCGAGGACGGCTTGATCCCGTCCCCGACAAGGTTCGCCGCGAAGGCCTCGCAGGCATTGGCGGCATAGCCGTTGGTTACCACCAACTCGCGCGATCGCGCGAGCAGACGCGGGCCACCGGAGGCGACCAGCGCGTTGATGTTCTCGAGCGGCGGGTTCCACCCGCGCAGCCGGCGCTTCGCCATCGCACCTTCGAGGCGGGCGCGCAGTCCGGAGGGACCGTGGCTCTGGGGGAGCCGCGACAGCCCGGAGGACGCGGGGCCGCCGGCCGACCGGCGGCGGAAACGGTCCAAGAGGCCCATCGATCAGAGCCCCTTGGCCGTCGTCACGCGCAGCTGCCGGACGATCCGGCGCCCCTCGGCCGTTGCGATCTCGCGGTCCAGCGCCTCCATGGCCCGGTCGATCTCGGCGACGCTGCGATAGTCCACGGTCTTGCCGTCATAGCTGACCCGCGCCACGCCCGAGGACCGCTGCGCGGTCAGGGCGTCGCGCCGGGCGCGGAGCTCTGCGGCCGTGGCCATTGATCACCTCATGTAGTTCGAGCGCACCGTGCGCCGGCGCTGCATCGTTCGTGTCGGGACGGCCGGCGCCGTTGCCGGACCGGCTTCGGATCCGTCCTGCTTCGCCACCCCGAGCTGCGCTTCCAGATCGGCCCACCGCGCCTCGGGCCAGCGATCCACGCCCGCGATCCAGGCGGCGGCGCGGGCGTAGACCCGGCAGTCCAGCGCCTCGTTGCGCTCGCGGAGCTTCTGCCATTCGAGCTTCGCGAAGCCGCGGCGGTTGCGGACCGTCACCAGCTGTTCGGCCGTCAACTGCCGGATCCACTCGGTGTCGGCCCAGCCGGGCAGATGCACTATGCCGGGCGGGAACGAAGCACCTTCCTCCTGCTCTTCCGCCGTCGGCCGGGCCAGCCGCAGGAAGCGGTAGGTCTCGGCCTTGAAGGTCGAGGTGGCCACGGTCCAGAGCCGGGCACCGCGCCGCAGCCGCTTGCCCGCGACGGTTGCATCGACATAGGTCGGTCCCGTCACCGGGCTCGTCCGGGTAAACCCCTCGACGCCCTTCACGGGCGCCACCTGCGCGAAGCCAACCTGGCGGGACCAGCCATAGACCGCGCTGGTCTCGTAGCCCGTGTCGATCGCGAGCCGGGCAAGCGCCATGGGCTGACCCGAGACACGCGTCCACGTCCGACCCAGCAGGTCGGTTAGCTGCTGCCAGCAGACCGGATCGCCGGGCCCGCCCTCAAGCACGAGGTGGTCGACGAGCCAGCTTTCCAGACCCCGGCCCCAAGCCCAGACATCGACCTCGATCCGGTCCTTCTGCACGTCGGCGCCCGCGGTCAGGAACAGCCCCCGCTCGGGCACCGTGCCTGGAGCCCACGCCTCGCGCCGGTCCGCCAGCCGTTGCCAGTCGGGCGCCTCGCCGGTCTCCATCCAGGTCTCGCCGAGCACGGTGTTGCGGAACACCCGCTCGGCCTCGTCGGACCCCGCCGCGGTCTCCTTGTCCCGCGCGATGTCGGCCCAGCTCTTCCACCCCGACGGCGAATAGAGCGCCGAGAGATGAAACCCCACCGTCCGCGCGTCGCGGGCCTCGGCGGTGGCCCGCCATTCGCCCGCAGCCAGCATCGCCGGCTTGTGGTGCTCCTCGATCCGCTCGTCGCAGGCATCGCAATGGTACGCCGCCGTCTCCGGTTTGCCCTTCTCCCAGCGCAGCCGCTCGAACCGCAGCCACTGCATCGCGGCGCAATGCGGGCACGGCACGAAGAAGCGGCGCTGGTCGCTCGCCTCGTATTCCCGCTCGATCCGGCTGACCCCGCGGATCGTCGGCGTCGAGACCAGGAACACCTTCCGCCGATGCGCGAAGGTCAGCGAGCGCGCTTCGGCGAGCCCGACCGGATCGCCTTCCTCGTCGGCCGAGGCCG
This sequence comes from Jannaschia seohaensis, assembly GCF_900116765.1. Lineage (GTDB taxonomy): Bacteria > Pseudomonadota > Alphaproteobacteria > Rhodobacterales > Rhodobacteraceae > Jannaschia > Jannaschia seohaensis. The sequence continues at coordinate 212,433 of NZ_UETC01000006.1, forward strand.
GATAGGCGTCGACCTCGTCGAGAAATACGTAGCGCGCCGGCATCGAGCGCAGGCCGACGGCCGAGTTCGCGCCGGTCATCACCAGCACGCCGCCCGGGAAGTCCTTCGACAGCTGCGTGTTGCCGCTGTCGCGCGCCCGCGCCGGGCGGACGCGTTCCTTCAGCGCCGGACTCTCCTCGATCAGCGGGTCGATCCGCTGGCGCGAGTTGCGCTTGGCCAGCTCCACCGTCGGCTGGACGGCCAGCATCGGCCCCGGCGCATGGTGGATCACGAAACCGATCCAGTTGTTGCCGGCCTCCGTCGCGCCCACCTGCGCAGCCTTCATGAACACCACCCGTTGCGTTGGGTCGCCGGGCGAGAGCGCGTCCATGATCGCCCGCATGTAGGGCGTGCGCTCGGTCCGGTACCGGCCGGGCTCGGCGCTCGCGCGCGAGCTCAGCCAACGATGCGTGTCCGACCATTCCGAGACGGTCAGCCAGGGATCGGGCGTGAGCCCGCGGCCCCAGGCCCGGAGCAGCGCCTCCGCCCCGTCGAACTGCGAGATATTCTCGTCTATCGCTTCGCTGCTTGAGGCGTTGCCATCAGAGTGCGATCCGGGGCTGGGCGAGTTCCTCGAGATGGGCGCGGACATGGGCCTCCAGAACCTTCTGCATGGCCGCCGTCTCCGTTCCCAACTCCGCCGCCATCAGCGCAGCCACCCGCGCCGGCCAGTTGACCCACGCGTCGCGTTCCTCGCGCGCGAGCCGGAAGACCAGCGAGATTGCGCGGTTGCGGTCGACCAACTCGCCCCTCTTGATCTGGAGCCCGAGCTTGCGCTCCTGAGCCTTCATGATCTCGTTGAAGGTCTTGGCCTTCATGTAGGCGCCGGCTTCACCGACCTCCGGAACGGTGACCCCGTTCTCGCGCAGCGTCTCGTTGGCAGACGCAATGACCGCCGCCGGCACCGGCTTCATTCCGCCTGGACGGCCTGCGGCCTTCGGTCTGCTCTTTGACAGATCAGTCGTCTCGGCACGTCGCCGGTCTGAAGCTTCGGCGTCGATGGAGTCATCGGGGAAGAGCACAAGCCGTCCGGCCCGTTTCGCCTTCTGGATCGCGCCGCGCGACAGCCCGACACGGGCGGCGTACTGGCGCTCGCTCATGCCCTGCATCGCCAACCCCGGTTATCATTCAAAGTCAGGTGCTTATCGAGTTGATAAGCCTCGCGGACAGAGCGAACTTCGATCCCACAAGGATGATGCAACTCACCCGGAGCCACCACGATGACCACCCGCCCGAACCCGATCACCACCCCCCGCCACGAACTCCGCGCCGAGAAGGCGCGCCGGAACAGGGAAGCGGCCCTGAACGCCTTCATCGGCAAGAAGGCCGAGATCGACGAGATGCTCGCCCGCCTGCAGGCGCTCAGCGACGACCATTTCAACTGCCATCCCGACGAGGTGGGCTGGGCGATGGTCGGCACCCTCGAACACTACGCCAGCCTCCTCAAGCGCATCACCGACAGCGCCTTTGGCGAGGGCGAACACGCCCGCTGATCTCCGGCCCAGCCGGAACTCCCGCCGCGCGCCCTGCGCGGCTCGGGGTCGTAGAAGGCGCCGCATGTCGCGGGCCCGAATACGGAGACGATCCCATGGCCCAGATCCAGCTTTCAGACGCCCAAGCCGTCATTCTGTCCACCGCCTGCGCGCGCGAGGACGGAGCCATCTTCCCCGTCACCGCCAGCCTCAAGGGCGGCGCCGTCGGCAACGTCTGCAAGAGCCTTCTCAAGCAGGGCCTGATCGAGGAAATCGCCGCCACGGATCTCAACACGGTCTGGCGGCACGACGAGGAGCGCGGCCCGATCACGCTGCGCGCCACCCCTCTCGCCTACAGCACCCTCGGGATCACGGACGAGCAGGATGAGATGCCGCCGGCGGAAACGCCGCCTGCCCCGGTCCAGCGCCGCAAGGGCACCAAGCAGGAGACGCTGATCGAGATGCTCCGCGCCGAGGGCGGCGCGACCATCGACGAGATCGTCGACGCCACGGGATGGCAGGCTCACACAGTGAGAGGCGCCATGTCCGGCGCACTCAAGAAGAAGCTGGGCCTGACGATCACCTCCGAAAAGATCGAGGGGCGCGGCAGGACCTACATGATCGTTGACGACTGACGCCGCACACCACGACGGACCCGATGCCGCCGTCCCGCATGGGGCGGCGGTGTCTCATTGCCATGACAGCAGGTCACGCGCGGCGGCCTGCAGGATGTCCTGCGCCATGCGAGGCTCGCAGGTGTAGATTCCGCCCGGCTCCGGCTCGCCCACATGCTCCTCGAACCAGCCGCGCCCCTCGTCCGAAATCGGACGCAGGACGACCATGGTCCCATGATCGTTAATCTCGATATGCTGCCAGCCTTCGGACATGGCCCAAGGCTACCAGCGCGACCGAGCGCCCGCCAGCGCAACGGTCACCAGCCGCGCAGGCGCTCGAACAGCCGCCGCAGCAGATAGCCGCGGGCCAGCGAGACGCCGACAAAGGCGAGACCGATGGTCATGTGCTCGGCAAGACCCGTCTCGATCCCGAACCATGGGAAGACGACGATCTGCGTTGCGATGGCCAGAACGTAGCCGACGACGACATTCGTCGCGGCCTCGACCATCGACATGAAGCGGCTCTGTTTCATGCTGCAGCGCCTCCCGCGGCGACCGCAGAAGGGAGCCTCGCGAGAGCCGCTCGGTAAACGGCCGTGACATCGACGACGATCACGGACTCGGGATGGCTCCTCAGCACCGTGCAGAGATCCTTTTCGGGAACCAGTCCAACCGTCTGTCTGTGTCTGCCCTTGGTCCAGTTCGCGGCAAAGAAGAACAGACTCGGGCGATCGGGGATCCGGTCCATCGTGGCGAGGTCTTCGCGAAGGTCGCCGGTCATCAGACCCATCGCGTTGATCGACAGACAGTGCGGCCGAAGCGCGCCCATGACCGCGAGGCACGCGAGATCGCGCCAATCGAACCGCCGGCGCTGACCGGGTCGGACCTCCTCGGAGGGCCGGTAGTGACCACGCGAGATCCACTGGCTCAGCTCGCCAGTCGTCATCAACAAGGCGTCCGCAGCCTCGTGAATCGTCCAAGTCTTCACGCCGCCCCCTTATCCATCGGCCAGCAATTGAGCTGCGAGAGTTCGGAGCGCATGCGCCGCGACCAGCGGCACCACGCCGTTGCCACAGAGCCGAAGCCGGTCCACCCGGTGGGCCAGCCCATCAGCGCCTCGACGAACAGCGGGTTCAAGGTCCGGGGCGTGTCGCAGGAATTCCCGCCAGCCGTCGGCGTCACCAGGACCTGGCGGCCAAGCAGCCCGTTCACCGGCGTGTTCGCGAGGCTCGTCGCCCCGTCCTTGTGATCGCGCGCCGTCGGCGTCATCCAGAGACGCGTCGCATCGCAGAGCGTCGTCCCGTCGTTGCGCGGGCGCGCCGTCTCGCCGCGATTGCTCGTCCGGTTCCGCGTTCCCTTGCTGTCGCCCGCCAGCGGCGTCGGCCAGAGCCGTAGCAGTTCCGTCCGGTTCCCGCCACTCGACCGGGTGCCGGAGCAGGCGCGCGGGGTCGGCCAGGTAGTCGCGCTCGCGGTGGGCGAGGATGAACAGCCGCTCGCGCCGATGGGGCGCGCCGACTTCCGCCGCCGTGAAGAGGCCTGCCGCAAGGCGGTAGCCCATGCCGACCAGTCCTCCGGCGACTTCGGGGAAACCGAGGCGGAGATGATGGGCGACGTTCTCGAGGAAGACGAAGGGCGGCTCGATTTCGCCGACGATCCGGGCGACATGCGGCCAGAGGTGGCGCGGGTCGTCCGCGCCTCTGCGCTTGCCCGCGACGGAGAACGGCTGGCACGGATAGCCCGCAGTGACGATGTCCACCGCGCCGCGCCAAGGGCGGCCGCCGAAGGTGGCAACGTCGTCCCAGACAGGAGCCGGATCCAGGGCCGCGTCTTCCATCCGCGCCACGAGGACGGCCGCGGCGTAGGCGTCCCGCTCGACATGACCCACAGTGCGATATCCGGGGCATGCGAGGTGCAGTCCGAGGTCGAGCCCGCCGGCGCCGGAACAGAGCGAGAGGCCGAACAGGCACGCGTCGCCGGCTCCGGCAGGCAGGCCGGAGGAAGGTAGAGCCACGCCATCCACGTCGTCAGGCCGCGTGGGCCCCCTCGGCCGCGGCCGGGGACTCGCCCAGCCGCTCGGCCTTCACCTCGGCGAAGGTCCGGCCGCCGCCGTCGAGGATCGCGTCGCGGCCGGTCTCGGCCTGCCAGCGTTCCACGGCGACGTCGATGTAGGCCGGGCTGATTTCCATCGCGAAGACGCGGCGGCCGTTGGCTTCGCCCGCCATGATCTGCGAGCCGGAGCCCGAGAACGGCTCGTAGCAGAGCCCACCGCGGGCGACGTGCTGGCGCATCGGGATGCCGAAGGCGTCGAGCGGCTTCGGCGTCGGATGGTCGGGACGGTCGTCCTTGGCGAAGCTGGGCATCTCCCATGTCGACGGCAGCGTTTCCTCGGCGACCTTGGGCGGGCGGTTTGGGCGGCGCCAGCCCATGAAGCAGGGCTCGTGCTTCCAGAGGTAGTGCGAGCGGGTCAGAACTCCGCGATCCTTCACCCAGATGATCTGCTGGTGGACAAAAGCCCCCGCCTTCTCCCAACAGGCCTCCAGCATCGCCTGGCGGCGGGACGCGTGCCAGCAGTACCAGGCGGCATCCTCGGTGATTGCCTCGGCCACGGCGGCGGCGATGAAACCGTCGTAGAGCTCTGCTCCCTGCGAACTGTCGTCCCAGGTGACGCCGTAGCTCTGGCTCCAATCCTTGTTGCGTGTCGGATGGTTCGAACCGTCGTAGTCGACGAGATACGGCGGGTCGGTGGCGAACAGGATCGCGCGCTCGCCATTCATCAGGCGGCGGACATCCGTCTCGCTGGTCGAGTCCCCGCAGAGCAGCCGGTGGTCGCCGAGGACCCAGAGATCGCCCGTCCGCGACGCCGGGTTGCGCGGCGGTTCCGGGATGGTCACCGGAGGCACGGAGCCCCCGGCGCCACCTTCTTCTTCACCGCCCCCGTCCGGATCGAAGGCCAGCAGCTTGTCGAGTTCGCCATCGGAGAAGCCCACGAGCGACAGGTCGTAGTCGTCCGCCAGCAGGTCCTGCAGCTCGGCCGAGAGCAGCGCCTCGTCCCAGCTGCCGAGTTCCGTGAGCTTGTTGTCCGCGATCCGATACGCCCGGCGTTGCGCTTCGGTCAGATGCCCCAGCACGATCACCGGCGCTTCGGTCAGCCCGAGCTGCGTCGCGGCCAGAACGCGGCCATGGCCCGCGATCAGCTCGCCGTCCTCGCCGACGAGGCACGGCATGGTCCAGCCGAACTCGGCCATGCTGGCGGCGATCTTCGCGACCTGGTCGGCCCCGTGCACCTTCGCGTTCTTCGCGTAGGGCTGGAGCTTGGCCAGCGGCCACATCTCGATCCGCTCGGGGGCGAAGTTCAGCGTCATGGGCGGGTGGTTTCCGTCGATGAGGTGGATGCCGGCCGGACTCCGGATTCCGGATGCCAAGCTGGACTCCACGCGGGGTCCGGCGGTGTCCGGGGTATCCGGCCCAGAGGCCAGCGTTCATTGGGGTTCGCGTGGGTGGCGGGTGGCTCCGGCTTCCGGGTGGCTTCCCAAAAATCCGGCCCTGACGCTGGCGAAATGCCGAGCCAAGCCCGCCAGCATACGCAGGTCGCGCGGAAGGAACCGCGAACTCGGCCGAGGGGCGTGGTGGGGCGGACAGCGGTCCGCAAGGAAAGGATTAGCGCCTTTCCTTTCTTAGCGGACCCCGCCGACGAAAGGATGGTTTCGTTCGGGACCGCGCCGCGCGCGCCTCTCCCGAGCTTATCCCGAACCTAGCCCCTGAACCGGTTTTCTGTCCCGTCGAAAACTGTCCGCCGCACACCTTCCCCTCTGGCGCGCAGCATTACGAGCCACCGGCCAGTTCGATCACGCGCCGCTTCGGCAGGTTGCGGTTGAACCGACGCCGGTTGAGCTTCAGCGAGATGACGCAGAGCCCGTAGAGCCAGTGCTGATGGGCGGCCGAGCGCTGCAGCCCGACCGTCCAGCAGATGGTCTTCCACCGCTCACCATGGGCGCGCATCCAGACGATCTTGCCGTCGACGGGGTCGAGGCAGGCAGTCCAGGTCAGCGTCTCCTCCATCCGGCTGATCGCCTGCGGCGAGGGCAGCACCCGCATGGGCTTCGGCTCCTGGCCGACCTTGTCGGCGAAGGAATGGATGATCTCGGGCCACGTGCTGAAGTAGCCCTGCCGTCGCGGCTCAGGCAGGCGCTTGAGCACGAACGCCGCCTCGGCGAGACGGGCCTCGACGAGGGACGGGGTCCACTTATCCATGGCGCCCTCCCTCGTCGGAGGGGCGCGGCCCGTAGAGCTTTTCGCCGAGCTGGCGGACGAGTTCGCGTTCCGGCCAGGTCAGCCGCGCGTCCTCGAGCGAGACGGCGAGCACACCCTGCTCGCGCCAGCCGTCGCGCTTCACCTGGTCCGGATCCCGGCGCTGGCCGCCGTAGCCTTTAGGATGCCACCTCATGCGACACCCCCGTTCGTCTCGATCGCCCAGAGCAGCAGCGCAATGGCGTCAGCCTCGTTGTCGTCGGCGGGGCTGAAGCCCCGGGCCCGCGCGGCTGCGATCATCGCTTCCTTCGGCGCGTTACCCTTGCCGGTGGCGTGGCGCTTGATCGTGCCGACGGGAACGCCGGCATAGGGCACGCCCCGCAGTTCCGCCCATGCGGTCAGCGTGGCCATCAGTCCGCCATACACATGGGCCGCGTCGGTTCCGGCGTGGCGGCGGACCTCCTCGAACCAGATCGCCGCGATCGGCCCCGACAGCCGGTCGATCTCGGTGAGCCAGATCGTGAAGCGCAGGTAGCGCATGCCGCCGCCGTCATAGCGGCCGGGGCGGAAGCTCGCGGTCCCGCTGGTGATCAGCCCTTCGGCCGAGCGCAACGCCCAGCCGGTGCTGGTGCCGAGATCCAGCGCGAGAATGCAGCGGTCGAGAGTGCCGGCAGCCGTGAGAGGCGCCGGGGCGATGTGTGGGGAGCGGTCCATGACGACCTCCTCTTCGAGTGAGAGGCCGGGGCGGTACGGCTGCCTGATGAGGGCAGCAAGCACGCCCGGACCGGGATCGCGAGGTCTGGTCAGGGTCACGTTGTCGTTGCCGGGAGCGCCCAGCGCTTCCTTCAATGGCTTCACCCCGTCCGCTTGAAGGAAGTGGGGCCGCAAGCCATTGGCAGAATGAGTATTAATCTCTTCTTTCAATATTTCAGTTACTTCATGGGGTATGTGTCTGGCTTCCATCCCCATCCACGCGCGCGAGGGTCCTTGCGTGAAATATTGAAAGAAGTCCGCCGCGCCGGATTTCCGTTGCGGGACGGCGACTTGGCCGGGAACTTCCTTCAAATGAAGGATGGGGGCCGTTGAAGGAAGCATGGTCCCGGCGCTCACCACAGTGCCCGGAAGCGCATGGCCTTCCGCCCCCCGGTCTCCTGCTCGACCGTGGCGATGTCGCCGCTCTCGACCAGCGTGAGCAGGATGTCGTCGCGGTCGCGCGCCCGGAGCCATTGCGAGGCGCGTGTCAGCTCGGACTTGGTGACGCCTGCCGACCCGGCCTTGCGGATGATCTCGCGCACCCGCTTCAGATGCGCTTCGGTCTCGGTGTCGGCGACATGGCGCTCGACGGCGTCGATGGTGCGCCGTGCGAAGTGGCGCACGAAGTCGATGGCCCAGACGGCATCCTCGAGCCGGATGACGGGATGGACCGCATCGCGCCCCACGGCGAGGACGAGCGCGACCTTGGCGGCGTTCTCCGCGATCCGGGCGAGGATCGGCGTCTGGAACGTGCCCGCCGCCGCCCTGAGTTCGGCGGTGATCTCCTCGCCGAGCGCGTCGAAGCGCGCCTGCGCGGCGTCGTCCATCGGCACGGTCATGGGATCGACCGCGGTCTCGGGCCCGGAGGTCTTGCCGGCCAGGTTGCCGCTCGCCCGGCCGCCGCCTTCGGCGAGCCGCTGCAGCCCCTCGATCAGCGGTCGCGGCGACGTGCGCAGCCCGGCACGGCGGTTCTCGTCCGGATAGTCCTCCTCGCTCGGCAGGATGATGAACCGGGCGAGCGAGCCGTCCACGACATTGGCGCCCTGCAGCGCCCCCCAGAAATGCAGCGGCGTGGTCGTGCCATAGACGCAGAGGCAGGGCTGGACGATGTCGCGCCGCTCGTTCGAGCCGTCCCGGTTGGCGTATTCCGCGCCCAGGAAGACCCCGCAGGCCGCGGTGTAGAGCTCGGTCATGTTGTCGAGGATCTCGGTGACATGGCGCGGGCTGCGCTTGCGGTCAGCCGCCGCCGAGAGGAACATCCCGAACTCGTCGATCTGGAACAGGATCGCGGGCTGACGGTGGAGCGCGGTCAGGAGCCCCGCACCGGAGGCGATCTTGTTGCCGCCCAGGTGGTGCGCGAGTCCGGCCTCGAAGAACAGCTCGTTGACGACCTCACGGGCGTGGTTCTTGCCCGAGCCACTGTCCGCGATGCCGACGATGTAGAGGTTCGTGCGCAGGTCGGTTGTCGTGCGGTAGCGCCGCCCCATCAGCGCGCCGAGGGCGCAGAGGCTCGCGCCCACCGCGAGAAGCGGCTGCGGCCTTCGCGCCGTGTCGATCATGTAGCGCGCGAGATCGCCGACCAATCCGCCCGGGATCGTCAGCGTGAATGACGGCACAGGCGCGAGGATCGGCATCGGGGCATCGGACTGGGCGAGCCGCGCGAGGAGGCCGGCCGCGGGATGCACGTCGGCCGCGCAAACCTTCTGACTGCCGTCGAGCAGCAGCTCGGGGTCGGGACGCCAGCCCTTCTCCATGGCGAGGTGATAGATCGTGCCCGCGCCGATCCGCGCGGGCTTGAAGCTCGTCCATGCCTTCGCCGTCGCGGCCGGGTCGTTCTTGGCCGCCTGCGCCGACCAGTCGGCGAAGAGCGTCGCGCCCTCCTCGCCCAGCGCGCCCTTCAGCGCCATGCCGATGCGCATCCAGCTGTCGTAGTCGAGCTCGGCGTTCGGCAACCAGGCGAGCGCGCTCCGGATCGCTTCTAGCGTACCGGCCTGCGCATGGCCCGGCAGACACGGATTCCCGGCCCCGTTCGCGCCCTTCGCACCGAGGCTCTTCGGGCGCAGCTCGGGCGGGATCAGCGCCAACGCCTCGTCGAGGAAGGCCGCTGCCTGTTCGGCGTCGATTTCGGGCAGGCTCTCGATGTCGAGATCCGCGAGGCCCTCGTCCGGCCAGGCATAGGGCTGGCCGGTATCGGGATGCTTGGCATAGGCCACGAACTGCTGTCCGAGGCACAGAACCTCGAGCGGCGCGCGCCGGATCCCGGCGAAGGGCTCTCGCGTGCGATAGACCAGCAGCCGCTTCGGTGCCTTGCCGATCCTGAGCGCCGGCGTATCGCCCAGCCGTTCGCGGGCCAAGCGTTCGATGTGCAGCGCCAGCTCACCGTCCTCGGCGATGTCGATGTCGAGTGCTGCGACCGCACCGCTGACGATCCCGACCCCGCAGTCGGGCCAGGTCGACCACGTCGCGACCTCGAACTCGGTCGTGGCGCGGCTCGCATGCCGGTTCCACTGCGGATAGTCATGCCAGGCCGCGCGAGCGAACTGGCCGGGCTTCTTGGTGCCGGGCGCGATCGGCAGGATCGCGTAGCCGTTGGTCACGAGACGCGCGCCGACGCGCGCCATCCACGAGGTGTTCGCCATCAGAAGGGCACCTCCGGGATCATGCCATCGAGCCGCGCGCGGTCCTTCGCCGCGAGGTCGCGCAGATGATCACAGTAGCCGGTGACGATCACCTCGACGAAGGTGTCCCACTCCTCCTCGCTCAGCAGGGCGAGATCGGTCCGGCCGAGGCTGTCTAGATAGGCGCCGCCAGCCTTGCCGCCCTCGACCATGGCCGCCGTCTCATTGGGGGTCGGATCGATCATGCCCGACCTCCGGTGACAGATGTCCTGGCAAGCCCGGCTGCAGAGGTCTCTGCGGCTCGTGTCGCGCCGCGAGTCGGCGACGCGGAAGCGCGCGTCGAACCAGCCCCAGCCGCGGGGTTCTCGATGGCAGACGGCGCAGATCCCGGCACGGAAGTAAGGCATGGGGCGAACCTGTAGGCGGTGATTTCGGTAAAGCGGCCCGCGGGGCGGACGGCAATCTCGGTGGGACGACGCAGCTCGTCCGCCAGGATGAGGGCCTCGTCGACGGACTCGGGCACCTCCAACTCGGGCGCCCGCTCGCGCCACCAGCTCGCGGCCTTCCGGCGCGGATAGCCCTCGTGCTCGAAGCAGACCCATTCCGTGTGGAAGGCCAGACCGCAGCGGTAGGTGACCTTCAGCGAGACCCGCCCGCCGCGCTTCTCGTGGCGGCTGTAGGTGACGTCGGTGACGCCGACCCATTGCGGCTTGCCGGTCGACAGCACCTCCAGCGTCGAGGCGGTCGGCTCGAGCTTCACCTCGCGACCGGGGAACTCGAAGCCGCAGCCGGGACACTCGAGAGCGGCGATGGCCACGATGGTCCCGCATTCGGGGCAGATCTTCGTAGGCGGCGGCCCGTCGCCCGGACCGCCCGGCCGCTTCGGCCGCACCAGATCGATGGGGCCATGCCGGCGGACATTCCCCGCGAAATCGAGGACGAGGCAGTTCTCCTTGCCCTCGGAAAGCCGCGTGCCCCGTCCGGCCATCTGGACATAGAGCCCGGCCGACTTGGTGGGCCGCAGCATCGCGATCAGGTCCACGGCCGGCGCGTTGAAGCCCGTCGTCAGTACGCCCATCGAGGCCAGCGCCCTGATCTCGCCGCGCTTGAAGGCGGCGATGATCGCGTCACGCTTGTCCTTCGGCGTCTTGCCGAAGATCGTCGCGCAGCTGACCCCGCAGCGGCGGAACTCCTCGGCGACATGGGTGGCGTGGCGCACGCCGGAACAGAAGGCGAGCCAGGACCGGCGCGTTTCGCCATGGGCGATCACTTCGGCCACGGCCGCGCGTGTTATGGCGTCCTGGTCGACCGCGTCCTCGAGGTCGCGCGCGATGAACTCGCCACCCCGCGATCCCACGCCCGTCACGTCGAGGCGGGTCTTGGTCTGCTTCGAGATGAGCGGGGAGAGATAGCCCTGATCGATCAGGTCGCGGACCGACACCTCGTAGGCGATGTCGGTGAATAGCGCATTCTCGCCCTCGTGCAGCATGCCGCTGTCGAGCCGGAAGGGCGTCGCCGTCAGCCCGATCACCTTGAGCGCGGGGTTGATCGACTGCAGATCGTTGAGGAAGCGGCGATACATGGTGTTCGACCGGCCGGGGATCAGATGGGCCTCGTCGATCAGCACGAGATCGGCATGGCCGATGCGCGTCGCCTTGTCGTGGATCGACTGGACCCCGGCGAAGAGGATCCGGGCCCGCGCATCGCGACGGCCGAGCCCGGCCGAGTAGATGCCCGCCGGCGCCTCGGGCCAGAGCCCAAGCATCTCGGCATGGTTCTGCGCGATCAGCTCGCGCACATGGGTGACGACGAGCACGCGCTGGTCGGGCCAGGCCTTGAGCACGCCGTCGATGAAGGCCGCCATTACGAGGCTCTTGCCGCCGGCCGTGGGGATCACGACGAGCGGGTTGCCGCTCTCCTTCTCGAAATAGCCGTAGATCGAGGCGATCGCGGCCTGCTGGTAGGGGCGCAGGGTCAGCATGCGGCGGCCTCCTCTTCGCGGGCGTCGTTGGTCCAGGCCGAGCCGTCGCGCATGCGGTAGGAGACGAAGTCCTCGCCTGCGTCGGTCACCTCGCCGGGGACGAGATCGGGGATGAACAGGTGCCGGGGGCAGGCGCGGCGCTGGTCGGAAGGGTCGAGCAGCCGGTCGTGGCGCGCGCACTGCCAACCACCCTCGACAGGCGTGGAATGCAGGCAGGACCGGCAGGTGACGGCCGCGGCCTCCTCTCCGTGGCAGAGCCCGTGGTGGTCGCAGAACCGGCACTCGAACCAGGCGGGGTCCGCGCTGATCCGCTCGGGCGGGTGCTGGGCGAAGATGATCCGTCGCGCCTTTTCCAGCAGGCGCTCACCCATATCGGGGTCGGCCGGGACGCGCTCGATGTGCAGCGCGTCGGTGTCCTTGCAGACCGCGACGTAGAGCGCCCGCGCGATGCCGGTCAGGTGCATGTAGACCTGCATCTGCGCGGCGTGCTGGGGCTTGGCGAGCGCGACACCCTTGGCGATCAGCTCGGCAAAGCTCTTCGCGGAATGCGTCTTGAACTCGACGACGTGCCAGGTCTTCGGCGCTTCGAGCAGGCCGAGTGCAACGGCGTCGAGCGAGCCGCCGAAATGCCCGCCATGGGCCTCGACGCGGAACTGCCGCCCGGTCTCGGGATCGACCTCCAGAACCGTCGCGCCGGTGGCGCGCAGGTCGCGGACGAGCCGGGCCTCCTCCAGCTGCCCGGTCTCGAACAGCCGCAGGATGCGGCCGGTGTGCCGCGCCGGCGTCGCCCAGCGGAAGTCGTACCAGAGCGCACGGGCGCAGGACTTGCCGATCAGCGAGGCGCCGAGGTGTTCGCGGAAGCCGTCGCCCTGCCGGGCCTCGTAGGAGGCGTAGATCGCGGAGAGGGTCGGCGTCGGGGGTTCGGGAAGCTCGGCCATCAGCACGCCTCCTCCCGCTCGAGCCGCGCCCGCGCCTCCGCCAGCACCGCGGTCCAGGCGGCGCTGTCATGGCGCTCGCGCAGGACGGCGATGATCATGTCCTTGAGCCGTTCGCGCCGGCGGCGGCCACCCTGACGGGCGACGATCTCGGCGCGCTCGCGGTTGAGGTGACGCAGCGCCGTGCGCGCGCGGTGAAACCAGTCGGGGTCGATCGGCCTGGCCGTCCGCTGCCGCGTCAGATCGGCGGTCGCGATCTGCGTGCGGATCTTCGCGATGGCGTCCTCGATCTCGATCAGGCGCCGGGTGTCGTCAGGCAAGCCGGGGGCGTTCGCGGCCGCGCAGGCCGCGTCGGTGGTGTTCGTCATGGTCGGTCTCTCGGGTCTGGCGATGTCCGGGCCGCCGTGAGCCAGCTCTCAGCCCGCGGCGGCCGAGGGCGTCAGCTCTTGCGGTTCCAGGGCGCGGTGGCCGGGCGGGCGGTCGGCTGGGCGGGTGCGCTGGCCGGCTGCGTCGCGGCGGGCTTGGGCGGGGTCGCCTGCACCGGGGCCTCCGGCACCATGTAGCGGATCGTGTTGCGCTCGCCGTAGCCGTCCTTCGGGGGCTTCACGCCGACCTGGATCGTCATCGGGATCAGGTGCAGCTCCTCGCTGTCGTTCACCTGCAGCTTGCCCGTGGCGTGGCAGATCGCCGACAGCGTGCGCTGCGCGATCTCCACGGTGGTCGGGTTGGCGTTCACCAGGTTCAGCTGGTCGAAGACCTTACGGCCCTGCTGCGGCCCCTCGAGGATGTCGAGCATCAGCCAGAGATACTTCCCCATCCCGTTCTTCGTGACGCGCATCTCGCTTTCGACGATCTGGGCGCGATACTTGCCCGCGGGCAGGATCTCGTAGGCGGTGGTGGGCTCGATGCCGGCGGCGTCAAAGGCGGTGTCGAAACGTGCCATCGTGCTGTCCTTTCAGTCGTAATCAGGCGGATTGGGGCATGGCGGCCAGGAACTCGGACCACTCGAGCGGGAGGGTTTCCGGCAGGCCGTAGCGGTTCTTGGCGAGGAAGGCGGGGCGCTCCTCGGTGTGCATGACGCGCGCACCGGACCCGAGCGCTCGGGTGACCTTCTTGTTGAAGCCGACGTTGGACTTGCTGACCGAAATCCGGTAGTTGGCGAAGAGCACCACGTCGGAGTGCTCCTGCAGCAGCGCGGAGGCGCGGGCCTGCAGCTTGATCACGTACCGGTCGTAGGGTTCGTGCTCGGGGCTGTCGAAGCGCTTGATGTCGGTGTGGGCGATCTGGATGACCGCCATGCCCTTGCGGTCGCGGAGCGCGTTCAGCCGGTCGATGTACTCGCGCCAGATGGTCAGCGCCTCGGCGTAGCCTTTGCCGAAGCCGGGGCTTTCGATCGACTGCCAGCCGTTGCGCCGGCAGGCCTCGGCCCAGATCAGCGGCTCCAGCCAGTCCACACTGTCGACGACGACCGTGGAATAGGCGTGGTCCTCGTCGAGCAGGGCATCGAGCGCTTCGGCGACCTCGGCATAGCTCGTCGCCAACGGGAAATGCGGCACCTGCAGCTTGCCGAGACCGTCCTCGGTGAGGACGAACACCGGCGCGTCGGCGGACGCGGCGAAGGTGGACTTGCCGATGCCGGCGACGCCGTGGATCAGCACGCGCGGCGGGCGCAGAGCCGTCGAGGTTTGCAGGGATGCGAGCGAGATGGCCATCAGCGCACCTCCTCGCCGAGCAGCAGCCGGAACTTCGGCTTGGCCGTGCGAACCGTGCGCGCGGGCTCGAACTCCTGGCGGATGTCCGTGGGCCAGGCGGTGTACTTGCGCTCGGGGACGCTGAACGCGATGTCGACATACTCGGTGGGATCGGCGCCGTCGGCCCGGATCCGCTCGACCAGACCGGCGAGCATCGCCTGGTCCCAGTCGACCCGCTTGGCGAGCTCCGCGACCACGGTGACCGGGCCGTCCTGCAGCCTGACCGTGCCGGTGTCCTTGCCTTCCGCACGGCGCGCCTCCTGCGCCTGGTCGCCATATTTCAGCGCGATAGCGCCATCGAGCCAGTCGCTGAGGTTCTTGGCAGCGCGCAGCCGCTCGTCGGCGTCCTGCTTCAGGAGCGCCAGCTGGTCGCCCGGCAGAGCGGCGATCTCGCCCACCGGCATGGTGGGAAGGTCGTCGAGGGTGATGCGGTTGGGGATCGTCATGGCCGCCCCCTCACGCCAGCTTCACGGCGGACTTGTCGGCCGTGCTCGAGCAGTGCCGGTTGGCCTCGTAGGCCTCGACATCCTCGAGCCGGTACACGACCCGGCCGCCGATCTTGATGAAGGCGGGGCCCTCACCGGTCCAACGCCAGCGCTCCAAAGTGCGCGGGCTGATCTTCCATCGAGCCGCCAGCTCGACCTGGTTGAGATGCGTGACTGACATCGTCGTCTCCTTCGCGATTGGCCGAATGCCTGCGAATGAGACTGGGGTGTGCGACGGGAGGAGAACGGGAGGGCGGAGGGAGGGGAGACGGGAGGAATGCAGATCGGGGCCCCCGAAAACGAAAAAGGCCGCCCCGAAGGACGGCCTGATCGTCGTGATTCCGTGGCGTCACACCTCTAGCCAGGCGCTGGAGCCGCTCTCCCGGATCACTTCCTGCCACGTTGGGTGGCCGTCGAAGAGGTTCTTCAGTCGCTTCACCGAAGGCCCGCACTCGGCTTCCTCCAAGATGCGCGCGACGGGCAGCACCGGATCCCCGTCAAGCCTGGCCTCGGCGAGCATGGCGACGGCGATCTTCTGCTTGCCGCCCGTAAATTCGTGCCATTTGCCATGCACGATCAGCACGCCGCCGTCGCCGGAAACCCAGACAGGGCCTTTATGCGACGGACCCTTCAGCAGGCGTGCGCTCAAGACTTCAGGGGCGACGGCAAGACCATCTTCATGATCGACCACGTCCGCCAGCGCGACGAACTCGTGGCCCCGGACGAAGCGGAAGCGATTCCGATCCGGAGGGTCGAGAACGAGGACCACCCGAAGCCCATCAGCCGGGCGGCGGTCAACGAGCTGGCGGAACTCCTCGAACACGGCTGGCGTCGTCAGACCGCGAGCGACCCAGATCCCGACACGTGCCCTTCGCTTCGGCAGCCGCGCCGTCCCGAAATCCAGCACCGCGCCGTCGAGGTAAGGCACCGGGTCTTCGCCGAGCGAGCAATCGAGCCGGGCGACCACCCGTCGAGCTGCTGCTGCCATGTCCAGCGCATAGACCCGGCGGCGGGCGCTCGCCTGTTCGTCATGCCAGGCCGCATTGCCGAGATGCCCATGTTGCCCCGTGATCGGGTGGGCGATGACGGACGTCGGGGTGTCGTCCAGATCGTCCTCGGCAACGACAGACATTGCGCTGCCGCGCTGCACGAGCAGTCCGGCACCCATCAGCGTCTTTCCGGCGCCGCGCATGTGCGCCAGCGCCATGGCCGAAACCCGTGCGTCGCGGGTCCCGGCGATGGACGAGAGCAGCCGGCGGGCGGCCTGATCAATCCTCGAAGAGCTGCAGGTCATCGACCAGGACCCCCCAGCGCCGCAGGTACTTCTCGCCGATCATCTGCTCGGTCGCGGTGCGGTCCTTCAGATCGCAGCCATGCGGCCAGGTGATCGTCAGGGTCAGCGTCCGCCGGCGGTCGCCTCCCGGGCGGCGGGCGAGCTTCACGGCGATCTTGGCCCGCGTGACCACATACCCCTCGCTCAGGGGCGTGCGATCCCCGAATCTTTCCTCCGCCTTCGTCCAGATCGTCTCGTCGGCGCGCGCGGGCTTCTCCAGCGTCACCCTGAAATCGCTGTCGTCGATCGGCATCAGGCGCAGCTCGCGCACCTCGACGCCCTCGATCCCGTCCTCCGGGTCGACCGGGAAATCATACGGGTTCAGAAGCACCGAGAGATCATAGCAGCGCAGCGGCAGGCGGTTCTCCTTGAACTCGATGCCGAGGAGGTGCGTGACCGTCGCCTTCACGATCTCGCTCCGCGTCGCCTTGTCGTTGGCGATCACCTCGATGCCGCCGGTCGCGGGCTCATAGGTCACTGCGGCCTCGAACACGGGACGATAGGCCTGCCGGACAAGCGACCCCTTGTCGTCGAAGCGGAGCAGATCGTCGGGCCGTCCCTCGCGGTAGATCGTCACCTGCACCAGGTCGCACTCGTCGCCCTCATGCGTCGTCCTCACCCGGTCGAAGATGTCGACATGGGCATGGGCGGCGCCCGAGAACTCCTTGATCGCGGAGACGAAGGCATGGCGGGCCGACGCGTCGCGCTGCACGACGCATCCGGCGTCGGTCATGTAGCCGGCCCACATCCGACCGCGCCGGCGGTCCTCCGTGAAGCGAACTTCCTCGGCATGACGAAAACGGTCCTGCGCGTTCAGGAACATCCAGAGCGACCGCGCGTGCGGGTTCGCGAGCCCGTCGAGGAGGGCGGGATCCTCGGCCACGCTGTAGATCGCGGCCTGCCCTGGCTCGTCGGACAAGGCATGGACGCGCTCGGCGTCGTTCGAGATCCGGTCGCGCTGGACGCGGGACATCTTCTCGATGGCGCCGAGAAGCGGCCCGGAGAGGTCGGCGTCCGATGCGGGCCAGTCGAACTCGGTGGGCAGGCCGATCTCCGGCCGGTCGAAGTATTCGCGCAGCGCCTCGCCGGGCGTCTTGCGAAGGAAGGCGGACAGTGCAGTCACCGTGATCTCCTTTCTGGCGATTCCATATATCGGCTGATCTGCTAATCAGCGTATATCGCGCCTGAAGGGAGTCAATCGAAAAAATACGCACTTCCGCGGATTCGCGATCAGCGCCCGAAGAGCGAGGGCTGCCCGTGCGTCGATGTGATCAGGTTCAGCTTCAACAGTCTGATGCGGGCGGCCTCTTCGGAAACCGCGAACCGCTCCATGACCATCTGGATCAGCCGCGCGGCATGCTCCGTCGAAACGTGGATATCGCCATGCAGCTCGCGCGGGCCACAGTAGTCGGAAACGAGGCGACGGACTGGCGTGGCCGGCATCAGCAGCGCGCCGCTGATATAGCCGGCCTGCCATTCCATCCAGTCGGACTGCGGGGCGTCCAGGATGTTGTCGCGCTTGGAGATCGCCTTGTTCGCATTCACCCCGCGCTCGAGCAGGTCGCCGTTGGCAAACTTCTGCGCCCAGAGAGGCCCGTGGAACTTCACGTGCCCGAACTCATGGGTGAGCGTGGTGCGGAAGCGATTCTCGCGTCGTTCGTCGGCCGCGATCCGTTCGGAGATGGACACCTTGGGCCCGCGGTCGGGGAAGAACTCGGTGACCCCTTCCACATCGGACCCGTATGCGGACAGGTCGGCGTACGGGTCGAGGTCTGCATCGTGCATCTCGATCAGCACGGTCAGATCCTCGGTCGAGACCGGATACTCGATCTTCTTCTTGCGCTTCAGCAGGAGGTCGCGGATCAGCCGCTCGCATTCATCGTCGAGATCCCGCTCGCGGTAGAAGGGTCGCTCGGCAAAGCGGCCCGTGTTGTCACGGATCATCTTCACCATGCGAACCTCCTTACTCTTTCAACGTCTTCCTGAAATTGGCGAAGGCCTCGACGACCTTGTCCGGGGTTGACGCATCCGGTCGCAGATCATCCGGCAGCCGGCCTGCGAGTGCGTACAAGTAGTCCTCCGGTATGTTCAGGATGCCGGAGAACTGGCGGATCAGGTGCCCCGAGCTGGGGCTGCGTCGGTCGTGCTCGATGTCGTTGAGGTACTGCGGGGATATCGACCCGCTACCCTCTTCCTTCATCACGCGCGCTGCGAGCTCCTTCTGGCTGAGACCGAGTGCCTTGCGGGCCTTCGAAATCGCCTGGCCGAAGGTCACACCGTCGGCGGACATGGCCGGTTCATCGCTTCTTCTCCCTGTCAATCCGCTTGTTCGCGGATATGCGAACTGTTACGCCTTATCCCCAAGAGTATCAACAGCGAAGCGGGATGTGACGTTCGGAGCCGGGAGCAACTAAATGATCAGGATCCTTCACACGGCCGACGTTCACCTCGACTCCCCGTTGAGGTCCCTAGCGCTGCGCGACCCCGAGCTGAGGGATCGGGTCCGGACATCGAGCCGTACCGCGCTAACCAGGATCGTCGACACCGCGCTTGCCGAGGAAGTTGCCGCCCTGCTTATTGCAGGCGATCTGTTCGACGGGGCAGAGCGTAGCGCGCGGACTGCCGCCTTCCTGACGCTCCAACTGGAGCGCCTGCGTGAACGCGGGATCCGCGTGTTTTATATCAAGGGCAACCACGACGCTGAGAACCCTCTAACCGGCGAGTTGAGCTTCCCTGACAACGTGCATGTCTTTGACGGCCGTGGCGGCAAGGTGCAGCTTGCAGAAGGCGTCTGGATCCACGGCGTCAGCTTCTCCAATCGTCATGCCCCGGAAAGCCTGCTGCCAAGGTTCCCTGCACCAGTCGAAGGCGCGGTCAACATCGCATTGTTGCATACCTCCCTCACCGGTGCAGAGGGCCACGATCCCTACGCACCATGTACGGTTGGCGACCTGACGGCTGCCGGCTTCGACTACTGGGCGCTGGGGCATGTTCACCGCCGGCAAGTCCACTCCAAGGCGCCATGGATCGTTATGCCCGGAACGCCCCAGGGACGCGATATCGGCGAGCCCGGTCCGAAATCCGCCACGCTGTTGACCATCGACAAGGCAATCGAGATCGAAGAAGTGCCGACCTCGGCCGTCGAGTTCCTGCACCTCCAGATGGACGCCACGGATACCGACAACGACGACGCCCTGCGCGATATGCTTAGACGGACCCTGCGAGACACGGCGCGAAACCTGGTTTCGGAAAGCGCCGTGATCCGTCTGCAACTGACCGGTCGCACGCGGCGGCGTTGGCAGGTTCTGCGCGATCAGGACGTCTGGAAAGAGGCCGCGGCGCAATATGCTCGGGAGACGGGCACGCTTTGGCTGGAGAAGGTCGTGTTCGACCTGTCCGACACCGCAGAGCCCGGGCACAGCGCCACGGACGAGTTGGCTGGGATCATGAAGACCATCCGCGAGGAACCCGGGTTTTCCGAGACCTGCCGTGCTGAGATTGAAGGCATTCTGCAGGAGTTGGCGCCGCAACGACGTGCCGAGCTGTTGCCTGACGAAGCGGCAATGGACCAGCTTGCGCGGCGTCTCGCAGAAGCCGGCGCAGATCGGATCCTTGCGCGAATGAAGGGAGCCACGCCCTGATGCGGATCGAACGGCTCTCTCTCGACTTTTTTGGTCACTTCACGGGCAAGGTCCTCGATTTTGGGAAAGCCGGTCAGGCTTCGGATTTCCATGTGATCTACGGCTCGAACGAAGCCGGAAAAACCACAGTAATGGAAGCCTATCTGCGTCTTCTCTATGGCTTCCCCCATAGGGAGCCCTATGGGTTTCAGCACCAGCGACAGAATCTTCGGATTTCCGGTCTGCTCGACATCGGAGGCGAAACCCGCCTGTTTACGCGACTGCCGTCCCGCAGTGGCAATCTCAGGGGAGAGGCCGACGCGGCCATACCCGAGACCGCGATCGCCTCTCACCTCGGCGGGTTGTCGCTCGACGACTACCGCAGCCTGCTTTGTCTCGACGACGATACCATCGAGAAGGGTGGCGAAGACATCGCCAGCGCGCGAGGCGATATCGGCCGTTTGCTGTTTTCCGCGGCAGCCGGTGTCGCGGACCTCAATGCAGTTCTGGAACAGGCGCGGGCCGAGGCAAACGGCCTTTACAAGAAGCGCGCCAGCACCACGCGCGTCGCGGAACTGAAGCGCGAGTTGAGTGAGGTCGAGACCAACATTCGCACCCTCGATGTCAGCGCCAACGCATGGCGAAAGCTGAAGGAAGCGCTTCAGGCCGCCAGGGATGAAGAGGTGCAATCTCGGCAGGCACGGGACGAGCTTCGCGCCGAACAGGCGCAGATTGCCGCGCTGCGCCGGGCCCTGCCCGAATTGGGTGAGATGGACCGCCTCGCGGACGAGATCGCCGACTGCGCCGACTATCCCGAGCGGATCGACATCAATCCCGAAGATCTGGTCACGATGAGGACCGACCGGGGACAGGCGGATGCCGACTTACGGAGGCTGCTGGACGAACTTGACGGGGCTGAAAAGGCGCGCGCGGCGCTGGTGATCGACGCAGACCGCCTCGCCCTAGCCGAGCGGCTGGACGATCTCGACGAACTGCGCAGCCGGATGCAAACGGCGGTCTTGGACCTTCCCAGACGCGAACGGGCCCATGAGGAGGCTCTTTCGGACATGGCACGCATCGCCCGGGATCTGGGGGCACCTGAAGATTGCGATGTCACCGCACTTGTCGCGTCTCCGGGAGAAATTGCCATCCTTGAAGACCTGCGTGACAAGATGCGAGACGCCGCCGCGGCTTGGGAGACCGAGCAACGCGAGATCGCGGGCTTGCAGACCCGAATCGAGCAGGCCCGGAAGGCACATCAATCATTGCAGGAAGCTCCGCCGCAGATGGGTTTGGTGGATCTGCTCAAGCGGTTCGACGCCGATGCCCTGGCACCAGCAGTCGCCACGGCGAAACAAGCCATCGCGTCCGCCGACACGGCGCTGGAGCAGGCGCTCGACTCGCTTTCCATCGGTGCATGCACCTTCAGCGCCCTCCCGGTCTGCCCGGTCGATCCATCGACAGCAGCAGACACTGCCCAACGCCACGCCGATCTGGCGGAGAAGCTCGGACGCCTTGACGACAGGTTGGAGCGTCTGGACGAGGACATCGCCGCCGTGAAGGCGAAAACCACCCGGCTCTCGGAAGACGCCAGGATTGCGAGCGACGAAGAGGAACAGGCGGCGCGGACCCGACGTGACGCCCTTTGGCAAGCACATCGTGAAACCCTGACATCAGAGAGCGCGGACAGCTTTGCACCGTCGATGAAAACGGTGGACGACATCAACGCCGCGCGTCTCGCCCACGCGAGCGAGCTCGGCGAACTGCGAAAGCTCCTGCAGGATCTGGCGGACGCGGAAGCACGCGCGACGACGACCCGGGAACAGCGCGATGGGCTCGCCGAGCAGGCACGAGAGCTCGAGAGCCAAGTCCACGGTCTATGTTCGCAGATCGGACTTCCGGCGCTTTCCCCTTCGGCTTTTTCGGACTGGGTTGCGCTACACAGCAAAGCCATAACCGCTGAGCGGCAACACAACAGGCTTGTCGAACACCACCGGGAGACGCTGGATCGGGCAGAGCAGCTTCGTCAGGCGCTCACGCCCCTCGTCGCTTTGGAGACCCCGACATTTGATGCCGCGTTGCTCGCCGCGCGGCGTCTTGCCGAAAACGAACGGCGCCACCAGGAAGAGGTGCGGGCGGCCTCAGACAAGACCACCGCCCTCGAGGAGGATCTCGAACGCCGGCAAGGCGATCAGGGTGTCCTTGAGGACACCGCCGAGAGGACTGCTGCGGCCTGGAGCGCAAAGGTAAATGAACTTTTCGGCGAGATGCTCTCACCCGGCCAACTTGCCGCCGGTCTCGGGCAGCTGCGCGAACTACGCGAACACAACGAGAAGCGGCGACAAGCCGAACGTCAGGTTAACACGATGAAGGACGATCAACGCCGGTTCACGGAAGCCTCTGGCGCCCTTGGTGCACGTTTCGGCATCGGGGAGAGCGACCCTCTCGACACATTCCGGCGCCTGCGGGAGCTCGCAGAGCAAGCGCAGGCTGACAAGTCACAGCACGAGAAGCTCGGCACTAAGCTTGAAGACGGTGAAAAACGGCGAACTGAACTCGAGGCGAAGCTCGAAGACATCGACAGGAAAGTGGCGGAACTTGGTGCGGTGTTCCCGGAGACGGTGGACACCAGCACAATCGACGCCCTTCGGGTCGCTGTGGGCAAGGGCCTTGACGTCATCGCAAAAAGAGAACGGGTCGCCGAGCTCGAACGGCAGATCCTCGACGACCTCTCGCTGAGGAAAGTGGAGGAAGCCCGCCAGCTACTTGCCGATGAAACCGCTGCAACGCTCAAGGCGAAAGCGAAGTCCCTAGATACCGATCTCAACCTCGCGGAAGAGCGGATGTCCACCGCCACCGTGGACCGAGCCAATGCCGAGCGGGACCTCGGCAGTGTTACCGGCGGCGCAGAGATCGCTGACCTGGTCGAGCGGCGCGCCACATTGCAGATTCAGATCGAAGAGGCGGTTCTTGACTATCTGGAGTTGGACTTCGGTCTACGCCTCGCCGAAGATGCCATCCGCCGCTATCGCGACAGGCACCGGAGCGACATGATGGCATCCACAGAGCGCGCCTTTGCGGAACTCACGAACGGCGCCTATCAGAAGCTGCTGACGCAACCGGACGGTGGGGCTGAAATCTTGTTGGCGGTCGATGCGAGCGGCACCGCCAAGCAGATCGGCGACTTGTCGAAGGGAACGCGGTTCCAACTCTATCTGGCGCTGCGCGCGGCGGCCTACGAACAAATGGTAGCACAGGGCGTTCAGCTACCCTTCTTCTGTGACGACGTTTTCGAGACCTTTGATGAGGATCGGACGCGCGCAGCGTGCCGCTTGATGGAACGGATCGGTAGAAGTGGCCAAGCAATCTACCTGACGCATCACCGTCACGTCGTCGAAATCGCGAAGGAGGTGTGTGATGCACAGCCGGTCATTCATGAGATCTAAGGTGATAGTGAATTCTCACGACCCCAAAAGTTATCCACTGAGCGATATTGTGCGGCGACTGAGCCAGTCAATCTCCTCAAGGCCGACGCCAACTGTCGAATCGAAGCCATCGACGGGTAAAGGGGACGCTCGCCATGGCCTAAAACAAAGCTCAAGATGGTCAAGCTGCAGACTATCTGAGCGCAACGCAGGACGCTGCCGCTGCAAGCCTTTCTCGACCAATGCTGCGGCTCAGATCAACGATAGCTTGGGTGATACGCACCTTGTCCAGACGTCGGTTTCTTCGAGAAGGAACGGTCTTGGCTTAAATGAAGTCACGGAGATTGCATCTTGCGCGATTTCCGATTTCCTTGTCGAAAGCCCCGCGGCACAATCGACGATTTGAACGGATGAACGAATAATGAGCGAGATTGTTAACGGGCTGCAAATTCTGGCTCCTGACGCTCTTCCGATTCTCGCGGAACTTGATTCCCGCGATGCCAGCCTTTGGCTGATGCCGTCGTTTGCAGAGGCGGCAGGCCCAGAAGCGACCGCGAAGGTGTTGGGCTTGCCCTGGGAATTCGTCCTGAGCGAGACCGCGTCGGAGGGCCTGCTCAAGTCTATTGATGCTTTGGACAGCGCAATCGAGTCACCGCTCGTTCGCCGGCGGGGACTGGTGCACGTCATCGATGTCCCACCCTCAAACACCGTGCTGCCGCCCCGGAGCCTTCCAGTCTTTCTGCTCAACGGCCGCACCGAGGGCGACAAGGCAGGGTTTGCCGCTCGTGCACGCCGCATGGAAATGATCATGGAGTTGCAGCAGCGCGGGGTCCGGAATCTCGTGGTGCTCGGCGGACCCGATCTGACGCTGCCCGTTGAATTGGGACAACTCTGGCAGGACGGATTCCAGTGCGGCCTGACAATCGTCAGCGATGATCCCGAGGCTCGAAAGAAGATCACCGAATGGCAGGCCGACGCGGGGGCGTGGCGCGTTACGCTGCTGCCAGCCCCCGCGGCGCTGCTGTCGGATGCCCTGCACAGGCGCTACACGGAGCGCGCCGACGACCGGCTCATCATCCGCGTCCGGGATGCCCAAGGGGCCCGACACCGCGTCGACCTGTCGGGACGCGATGATCCCGAGCATCCGCTACTGGGCAATTACGAACTGCTCTCCGAGGCTCATCTGGAATACGTGACGCCAGAGGGGCTGACTTCGGAGGAAATCAACGGGTTCTTCCAGGATCCGTCGGCCTCGTGGCGACCCTATGCTGCGCAAATGCCGTGGTCTCGGGACGATGGCGCCAGGAACACCGTAACAAAGGCGCTGCGGCAACTCGACCGTAACGGACCGGAGGCCAGTCGGATGTTCTACATCCGGGCGGAGTCCGGAGCAGGGGCGACCACGTTCATCCGTGACCTTGCCTTCGGTGCGGCCATGGACGGTTATCCGACGCTGATAGCTACTCAAGCCCCCTTTGCGCCCAGCGGACGCGCCGTCGCGAATTTCATTACCTCCTGCTTGAACAGTATCGCTTCGGCTGAAATCGGAAAGGGCCTGCGCCAGTACGAGGCACCTTGGCTGATCGTGTTTGATCGGTCGCAGTGGGAGGGACGCGAAGGGGATATCGCGACATTTGCCAGGCAGATCACGGAGGCTGGGCGCCGGATCTGCATCGTCTTCGTCACCGATGCACTGCTACCAGTCGCCATCTATTCCGAGAAGCGTCTGGAACATCTTTGCGATCTGTCCCACGAGATCTCGCAGGAAGCGGCGATGGACTTGGGCGGACACCTGAACCGGTTTCTTAAACCACTTGGCACAGCGCGCGATGCTCACGAATGGCAGGCGTTCGTCAACCACTCACTCGTCGGACCCGCGGCGGGCCATTCCGTATTCTGGATCGCGCTGGCATTCTGGCTGCAACGACAAATCGACCTTACCGAAACCGTACAAGGTTGGCTTTATGAACAGTTTCGGCAGAAGGTGGCTGATCCGGTTGTGCGGCGCGCGATAATCGACATCGCCGCCATGAGCACGGTGCGCCAGCTTCTGCCTGAAATACTGCTGCCACGGTCCGAAGACTTTCCGACCCGTGACAAACTCTCTGATCTGCAATCGACCGTCGGAGCCTTGGGCGTGGTGCGCCAGCGCTTCGACACGGTAAGCCACTGGGCGATGATCCACGATCAACTGGGACGGTTCCTTTTGACCGGCCTGTTTTACGATGCCCCCGCCCGCGCTTCGGCCGGGCTGACTGAGGCGCAGAATCCCGAGCACCTGCGGCTGATGGTTTTAGCGCAGATCGCCTCCAACCCGATGCTTGCGCACCCGGACCTAGTGGAACTGGCCGAAACCTTCGCCACTAGCATCTTCAAGATCGACCCCGGACAAGGCCGCAGCGAGTTCGCCCTCTATTGGCGCGAAGCGCTGGAGGCTCTGGACACTATGCCGAAAGCATTTCGGATGACCAGCCGGACGTTTCTTCACCATGGCTCGATATCGCGGCGGCGCATCGCAAAGGACGACGTCATGTTCCCGATCACCGATGACGAGCGCGCCGATTTGCTACTGCGCACCACTGGGGATATCGAAGCCGCGCTGGCTCTTGAGTACGACCCAGGCGGCGAGCCTGACCTGAACCTCTACAATTCGCTCGCTCATGCATATCACGACCTCGCCGAGGTGGAGGCACGTCGCGGAATGCCGGCCGAACAGGTGGCGGCCCTGCGCGCCAAGGCAAACAGGGCGACCCGTAATGCCTACAGGCTGAACCCTGACAATTCCTACGTTCTGGAAGTCTATGCGCGCGACCGGCTCATAGGGGCTGATGAGGATCCGGACGGCGCGGCAAGTGTCGCGCTAGAAGTTCTGGGTATCGTCTACGGGGCCATGCAGCGAGAGACCGCAGAGTTGCGGCGAAACGCACTGTCGCGCCTCGCCGACAAGGCTTTCGAACTGCTGCTTCGTTCAGCCGGGGCGGTGCGTGACACCGAGCCCTCATCTGAAGGCGAGGCAATCCAGCAAGCACTGTCTGCCTTGGGCGAAGGGATAACCAGGCGTGAGGACATGTCGCTGGATGACTTCCCCCGCGCGAACCGGATCGACGCGGCTGCCCGGCTAGGGCATCCACTGTTGCGGTCCAACGCACAGGCGGTCCGACTGCGCTACATCTTGGCCTGTATGGATCACCCGAAGGACTTCGCCCTGCAACTGGAGTTGCTCGAAACCCTCGATGGCAACCGGGCGATCCTTTCGCCGCAGCTAGAGCTGGAATTGGCGCTTCTCATGCATCAGAGAAGCCGCCACCACGAGGCATCGCGGCGGTTCCAGAAATTGCGCCAGCTCTGGGCGCGAGGGGAACACTACGTAGAAGTTCCGGACCGTCTCCGCTGGTTGATCGACGAGAGCACGGGGAATAGGCGGCAGGTCCGCGCCCGCATCGCCTCGGGCGGAGACGGAGCACGACTTCATGCCAGGGTCCAAGAACTCCAGAACGAACGGGTCCCGTTTCGTATAGCCGAGTTCGATGGCACCCAACTGCGGCCTGGCATAAATATCAGCGGCCTCATCTCCTTCGGCCATAACGGTCCGCTACTGCGGCCGCTGACGGCAGGTTGAGCGTTGATCGGACTTGTAGAGAGATACGCCAGTGGAAAAGGCTGGAACGTCGGCACGGCTAATGTCCTTGTCGAAGGGACGAGCGATGTCCGCTACCTGCGCCTCGCCAGAGATCTTTGGCAACGCGAGAGCAATCATGACCTCTTCGAATCTGGATTTGCGATATTCGAAGCGGGGCTGAAGGATGACGGCGGCGTTCAAGGGGTAGTGCGAGAGTTGCAGACGCTGCGGCAGATGGCTTCCCAAGACGCAGCAAGTCTAATGACCGAACGAAAATTCGTGGGGTTGTTTGACAACGACCACGCGGGCCGTAAGCACGCCCGAATGCTCTGCGAGATGGATTTCCGGGTTAAGCACTACCGGGACGTGTTTCTGCTGCATCCGGTCATGCCGGCGTCGAACGGCGTCCTGGGTCCTGAACTGCAGCGCCGGGCTGAGGCGCAGAACGGCAGTTGCGCAGGGCTGGATTGGGAGATTGAGGATTTCCTGCCAGAAGATCTGGTCCGGG
The DNA here is from genome assembly GCF_900116765.1 of Jannaschia seohaensis. GTDB lineage: Bacteria > Pseudomonadota > Alphaproteobacteria > Rhodobacterales > Rhodobacteraceae > Jannaschia > Jannaschia seohaensis. The sequence goes on from NZ_UETC01000006.1 coordinate 239,834, forward strand.
GGTTCTGCGATGCAAATCCCGGCGCGCTCATCCGCGAGCAGAAGATGGCGGGACGCGTGCATCGCGAATTCACCAAAGCAGGTAAGGGACGATTGCAGAGGTATGTCGCAGAGGAGGCACTCGTTGAGGACATGATCGACCTCATACGTTTGATCTGCGCACTGCGCGACTACCTAGGACTCGAGCACGAATCCATGCGACCTTAGAGTTTCGAAGCGATATGAGGGACTTCGGCCCCTCTTGCTTCCACAGTGCTTCCACGGGTGTTGGAAACGCAAACGCCGCCCCGGAGGGCGGCGCTTAAGCGTTTGATTACGCGAAGGATTTTGGTTGCGGGG
>NZ_UETC01000001.1 GCF_900116765.1 Jannaschia seohaensis
CACCGACAGCGCCGCGCCCTACACCACCGACATCCTCAGCCTCGATGACGGCCAGGTCAGCCTGCAAAAGGCCGTCACCGTCACCGACGGAGGCGCCACCTGGGAGGGCGACACCGCCGCCGCCGCCGCCAGCGTCGATCTCGGCGGCAACTTCATCGTCGGCGATGACGGGCCGCTGATTCAGGCGACGACTGACTTGGTCTTCGCCAATTCCGACAAGAGCGGCACGGGTGTGTTCCAATACAATATCGGGGCCGACCAGTGGACGGCGCCCTATACCGCGATCCGATCGGACTTCCTGAGCGTTGCGCTCTCGGGAACCGTCGGTGCGGCCGCCATCAGCGATGTCTCGGTTCAGTGGTCCAGCGAAGACGCCACCAGCGCGGAGTTCGATTTCTCGTTCGACTATGTCTTCAACCCCACGACCGGCGACACGAACACGGCGACGGGAACGATCACCTTCGACAAGGCCGCGGGGACCTATACCGTCACGCTCAATGACACCCTCTCGGGGTATTCGATCGTGAATACCGCCGGCACGATCTCCAAGGACGAGTACAACCTCGAAGGATCGGCCGCGTCCCAGCCGGAGGTCATCGTGTCCAAGCTCTCGGAGGATTTCTGGATCCAGTTCCGTGGCGATCAGGAAACGAACTCTGTCGACATTACCGCGGGCGGGGACGCCACCTGGACGGCGGGCGAGCTCTTCAGTGCCTCGCAGACCTATGTCACAGCCAGCCAGACTCAGAACGGGGTGGCCGGGGACACGATCCAGAACGACGAGATTCTCGACCTGAACTTCTACCTCGACAACCCGGCCCTTTCGCGCCCGGGCTACCCGTTCCCTCCGGACAATCCCATCGACGACCCGAAGGCGGAATTCGGACCTGATGGGCGGGCCGACGGGATCTATGCCTATTTCGACGGTGTCGGTGACGAGGACTTCCTGTTCCTGCTCAAGCTGATCGATTCGGACGGCATCGTGATCAGCCGCGTTGTCGTGGTCGAGTCGACGGATATCGTGCGCAATACCAACCAGTTCGACGAGACCCTGTTGCCGACGAATCTCGGCCTGACAGGAATGCTCGACAACAACGATGGCGTGGTCGTGATAGAGAGCAACGACTACAATCTCGCGGGCGAAGACTATCAGATCTACGGCATGCAGATCCTGACCGCGGCAAACAGCTTCAGCGGGACGGGAATCGATCTGAACCCGGTCACGGGGGAGGAGGCGGGCGCCTCGACGGGGAGCCAGGCCTTCCCGTCGAGCACGTCGCCCGACAACGACGTCGCCAAGATCGTCGATATCGGCTTCGTCCTTCAGAACGATTTCCAGAACAATGCCGATCTCGCGCTGGCGGTCGCGTTGAACGATGCCGATCACGACGTCACCCCGACGCAAACGCTGAACATCGATGTCGTCAGCAACGGCGTGCTGGAAGGAGGAGCCAACGCCGACAGCATCAACGGGACGGATGGAGACGACACCCTGATCGGGAACGGCGGGGCCGACATCCTGACCGGCGAGTTGGGAGGCGATGAGTTCGTCTTCAACGACCCCGGCGAAGGCCCGGACGTCCTCCCCGATTTCGACGGAACCGAGGGCGACCAGCTGGTCCTTGCTCAGTCGGGCTTCTCGGCTTTGTCCGTAGGCACGCTCGCCGCCGACGCCTTTGTCAGCGGGGCGACCGTGGATGCAGACAGCGCGTCGGATGGCAACGACCACCTGCTCTACAACAGCTTGAGCGGGGACCTCTTCTACGACGCGGATGGATCGTCCGGAGGGGCCATTCTAATCGCCTCGCTCACGGATGGGATAACGGCGGCCACCCTGACAGCCGACGACATCCTGGTCATTGCCTGACCCTAGTGGCGCGCCCCAGCGGGGCGCGCCCAACCCCTTCGAGTGGTTCAAGACGGGCCCCGAGATCATTCGGGAGGTGGGTGAGGCTCACTGTCCGGCTTCCGCTCTGGCGCCGGCTTGTCGCGGGTCTGCTGCGCGCGCGGCGATGAGGTCCGCCATGAGCCTATGGCGCAGGCAGATCACCGGCGCGCGACCACAGGCCATGGTATCGCATCAAGGTGATAGACAATCTCCCAGAGGCTGGCTAAGCGCGTTGACGCGATGCCCATAATTGGGATATTTTCCAAATATGGAACAACCATCATCAACCGCGAACGCATCCCTTGCCGAACACATGCGCACGCTACGCGAAGCGCGCGGCCTCACCCTGGCCGCCGTTGCGGAGCGCAGCGGCATAAGCAGAGCCACGCTGTCCCGCATCGAAAACGGGGACACGAGCCCGACCGCAGAGACGCTTGGGCGCCTTGCGGCCGTCTACGCCTTGCCGATCTCGCGACTGCTCGCCCCGCTGGAGCAGGATTACCAGCCTGTCGTGAAACGGGATCAGCAGCTTGTGTGGCGGGATGAAGAGCACTCCTTCACCCGACGAAGCGTATCGCCATCGAACGGACAGCTCTCGCTGGAACTGATCGAATGCGAATTGGGTCAGAAGCAGACCATCCGATATGCGGCCCCAGCCGTGCCGGGCCAGGAACATCACCTCTACCTGCTGTCAGGTCGGCTTGAGGTGACGGTCGAGCGGCACTCCCATTCCCTCATGCCGGGCGATTGCCTGAGATACGTCCTTTTCGGGGAGACGGTGTTCAGGACTGCCGAGCACAGCTGCAAATACGTGATCGCGCTGCGATGAACACGGCGGCACTCGAAATCATCCGGATAGACCAAGACACGCTCGCGCGTCATCTGGACGATCTGTGTCGCGTCTCCATCGACACGGTCGCGGAGGGTGCCGCGATCGGCTTCATCGCGCCGCTGGACCCCGCGGAAGCCGAGCGTTTCTGGTCTAGAGACGTCAAGGCGGCGATTGGAAGCGGGGCGCGGCTCCTTTTCGGTGCGCTCATGGACGGCAAGATCGTCGGAACAGTGCAACTAGTGGTCGGCATGCCGCCGAACCAGTCTCATCGGGCCGAGATCTCCAAGATGATAGTGCATCCCGACTACCGTCAGCGCGGGATCGGAAAGCGACTGCTGCTGCGTGCGTTCGACGCCGCGCGACGCGCGGGCAAGACCCTCGTCACGCTTGATACGCGGACCGGGGATGTTTCCGAATGGCTGTATCAGGCGGTCGGGTTCGAGCGGGCCGGCATCATCCCCGACTTCGCCCTCGATCCGGACGGTCGGGCCTTGCACGCAACGACCTACATGTACAGGCGGTTGTAGGTCATGCAGGCAACGCTCTTCGTTTCGGCGGCACTGGCCGTTCTGGGCGGCATGCTCGTCGCGGCACAAGGTCCTATTTACGCCCGGTTTTCTCTCGGCCTCGGGCGGGATCATCTGCTTGCGGTCTTTCTGGCCTTCGCAACCGCGACCTTGGTAACCGGGCTGTTCGCGTTCGTTTCGGGCAGCCTTCGCGCGCTGACCGTGGTGACAGTCCTTTCGCTTCCTTGGTGGGTCTGGCTTGGAGGCCTTTTGGGGGTCGTTCACGTCGTGATCTCCATGCAGACGATCCCGATGCTCGGCGCCACACTGTTCCTCGTCCTCGTAATTACCGGCAGCCTCCTGGGCGGAGCGCTCTACGACCATTTCGGAGCAATAGGGCTGGCAGAAAGACCGTTCTCAACCACAAAGGCCTTTGGGCTCGCGATGGTCATCGTCGGTGTGAGCATCGTTGCCAGCGCATGACGCCGCATCGCGGCGTTGGACGTCGGCTTCTACATCCGGACTGCGCAACAGGCATACCAAGCCCACCCGCAAGCACCGAAAGGTAGGTTTTCGTGCAACCAACCGTTTCGCGCCCCATGCTGCTCTCGCTTCTTTGGGTGTTCGTCTCCCTCAACATCGTCTTCGCGGACGTGCTGTCGATCTATACGCCGGGGGTCTTGCCGCAGGTCATGGAAGGCGTCGTAGAGGGCGTTGCCCTGTCGGAGACGCTGATGCTCATCGCGGCCGTATTCATCCAGATCCCCTTGGCCATGATCGTGCTCACGCATCTCCTTCCGCCGCGTGGCCTGAAGCTCGTGACCACGGTCGCCGCACTTGTCACGGCGGCATTCGTGATTGGCGGCGGCTCCTTGAAACCCCATTATATTTTCTTCGCCTCCTGCGAGGTTCTGGCCCTGCTGACCATCCTACGGCAGACTTGGCGGCGCGATGCGTGACCCGTGCCAAGCCAGGGGGCGGCGTGGTCAGGACCTCGCGTCGAAAACCCTCCGACGCGATCCGCCAGCCCCGTGCCAACATCAGAACCGGAAACGCGAGGATCGGCCAAGGATACCGCCAAGGAACCGAAACTCCGGCGCAGGACCACGATGACGTGAAACGTGAAAGCCGCCATTAGGCCATCCTGGAGCAGGATCAGAATGCCAAGGTCGCTCATCTGGCGAGCTCCGCTTCCGGGGGTTGGCCCGCCAGTGTCGTGTCTTCGATCCAAACACCCGCGAAGAACGGTGGCAGGGCAACCGGATCCGTCGGCCTGACGGGGTGCGCGACATTGCAGAGCTGGCCCTGCCCGGCCCCGTCCGGGACCGCTTCCGGTGGAAGGGCGACCGGCTCAGGGCTGTAGGACACGATCACCAGCAGCCGGGTCTTTTCGTGCCGCCGCAGGTAGGCAAAGAGATGCGGATGCTCGGGCAAGAGCAGCTCTAAGCTTCCCTCCGTGATGAACGGCGTATTCTCTGCGCTCACGGCTGTTCCCCTTGTCCTGAGGGCGAGCGGGGTGGCGGTCGTTGCGGCGGTGGCCGCCCTCTTCGCAGTCTCCCAGTTCGTATCAGCAGCGAGGATTGCGACGCCCGTGCCGGTTGCAGACTCTGCCATGCGGGACGGAAGCCCCCATGCGTCCGCTCGGCGGATGATGCCGGCGCCGCTGTCGACCGCCTTGCCGTCCTTGCCGATATGGTCGGGGTCAAGCGCCCGATGGTGCTTGCCGGCCATTCCAATGGCGGGCTCGTCGCGCGCGTGTTCGCGCATCGATAGCCTGACCGGATCGCCGGTCTCGTGCTGGTGGATTCCGCGCGTGAGGAGATGGGGCAGCGTCTGCCGCCGCTTGGCGGGACAGCATATCGACCGGATTGGCACAGGCGATCGACAGTCTGGGAAACCTTCCCGTCACAAGGCTTGTAGCCGAGGATTATCCGGGAGACCTGGCGGAGCATTGGATCGCACTCCAACACGACCTCGCAGGGCTCTCGGGCGCGGGCCGTCGTAACCGGGGCGGATCATTTCGGGCTGGTCCCGCGGCCCGAATAGGCCGCCCGCGTGGCCCGCGAAATCCGTGACCTCTCACGCGCCACAGCGACGTGACCGCATGGGAGCATGCCGTAAGCTCCGACAGTAAACGCCAAATGGCGGGATAGCGCGCCGCCTTCATCTCGATCAGTGCAGCCGCGAGGGGCGCAGACCGCCTGCGCCCCTCGCGGCACCGCTCAGCATCCCCCTTGCGGCGGGAGGATAGTGCATCGCTCGGCCATGTCGTGGAGACATGTTCCTCTATGTCCCAGCGCCCGGGCCGCGACAGGGCCGGCGGCGACGGCCGGGACAACGAGGCACGGTGTCCTCACCCCGCTCAGGGACCGTCATAGGTCCAGCGATAGGCGGGCGGCGTCGGCCCCTTGTTGCGCCCGCCCTGCTCGGTCTGCTCCCAGGCATGCGCGAGAATCCCGACCGAGCGGGAGAGGCCGAAGAAGCCGCGGGCAAGTGGCGGCGGGCAACCGAGCTCGGCGTAGATGACCGCCGTGGCCCCATCGATATTCATCGGAACGGGCTTGCCGCGCTCCGCCGCGAGGCGCGCCTCGATGGCCCGGCCGATATCGGCATATCCCCCGGGGACCTCGCCCGCCGCGGCAGCCTCGTCCACGAGCGCCAGGAGACGCGGGGCGCGCGGATCGACGGGCTTGTGGAAGCGGTGGCCGAAGCCTGGCAGAAACCGCCCATGCTCCGCGCGCCAGAGGTCGAGGGTGTCCACCAGAGCCTGCGGCCCCGCAGCCTCGGCCCGGCGGTAGAGTTCCACCGCCTGCTCGCCCGCGCCGCCATGCACGTCACCCAACATGTTGAGACCCGTCGCCATGGCCGATTGCAGGCCGATGCCGCAGGTCGCGGCCATCCGCGCCGCCGCGATCGAGGGCGCCTGCGGCCCGTGATCGACGGCCGCCACGAGCGCGGCCTCGAAGATCCGGGCTCGATGCCCGGCGATCTCCTCGCCGGTCACCATCAGCCAGATCATCTCCGCGAAGCCCCGATTTCCGATCAGCTCTTGGACCGGGTGGCCCCGCAGCGCGATCCGGCCCGGCTCCATGTCGATGATCTTCGTGCGCCACCAGTCGGCGACATCGGTCCGCTCGCTCATACGACGTTCTCCCCACGCATCGCCTCGATCTCCGCCGCGCCGAAGCCGAGTTCGTCCAGGATCTCCCGGGTGTCGGCGCCCAGGGCCGGCGGCGGTGTGGACACCGCGGGGCGCGCACCGTCGAACATCGCGCCGATGCGGACCAGGTCGATGGGGCGCTCCAAGCCCGGCACGTCCTCGAACCGCGCGAAGAAATCGCGGCCCGTCACCTGCGGATGCACCAGCACCTCGGGCACGCTCAGCACCGCCCCCGCCGGGACGCCGCGCGCGTTAAGCTCTCGGGCCCAGTCCCGCGCCGGGCGCGTGGTGAGCACCGTCTCCAGCTCCGCCTTCAGCCGGAGGCGATTGCGTTTGCGGTCCTCGCGGGTGGCGTAATCCGGCCGCGTCAACAAGTCCGCACGGCCGAGATGGCGCGCCAGGATCTCCCACTGGTCGTCCTTGTTCGCCGCGATGTTCACCAGCCCGTCGGCGCATTGGAACGCGCCCGAGGGCGCCGAGGTCGGGTTCTCGTTGCCATTCGGCTGAGGCGCAACGCCGCCGATCAGGTAGTTGGACAGAACCCAGCCCATCGTCGCGAGCACCGAGTCGAGCATCGAGACATCGATGAACGCGCCGCGCTCCGGGGCATTGAGCGCGGCGCAGATGGCCATCGCCGCCGTCAGCCCGCCCACCGTATCCGCCAGCGGGTAGCCCACGCGAAGCGGCGCGCTCTCCGCGTCGCCGGTGATCGACATGACGCCGGAGGCCCCCTGCACGATCTGGTCATAGGCCGGGCGTCCAGCCCAGGGCCCGTCCTGGCCGAAGCCCGAGATCGCGCAATAGATGAGCTTCGGGTTCGCCTCCGAGAGCGCCGCATAGTCGAGACCGAGGCGCGCCATGACGCCGGGGCGGAAATTCTCCACCAGCACGTCGGCGCGCGCGGCAAGGCGCTTGAGCACCTCCTTGCCGCGGGCGTCCTTCAGGTTCAGCGTCAGCGACTTCTTCCCGGCGTTCTGCGCGAGAAAGCTGATGCCCATCCCCTTCGCCGACAGCTCCGGGTCGGCGCCGAGGTTCCGGGCGAGGTCGCCGCGGCCAACCGCCTCGACCTTGATCACCTCGGCGCCCAGATGCGCGAGCTGGTGGCAGGCGAACGGCCCCGCCAGCACGTTCGTCAGGTCCAGCACCCGGACGCCCTTGAGGGGCGCCCGGGCGTCGCGCTCCTCAGTCGCCATCGGCCACACCTTCGGCCCGTTTCCGCGCCCGCCGCGCGCGATAGGTCGGCAGCAGGACCAGGAGCACCGCCAGCACCAGGAGCGCCAGCGTCATCGGGCGTTCCCAGATGAAGTCGAGACCGCGATAAAGCTGCATCGACCGGGCGAAGTTGTTCTCGAGCATGGTGCCCAGGATGAACCCGATCAGCAGCGGCGCCAGCGGATAGTCGGCAAAGCGCAGGATCGTGGCCAGCACGCCGAGCCCCACGAGCAACAGCAGCTCGGTGGCATTGTTCTGCCCGATATAGGCGCCCATCAACGTGAAGAAGAGGATGAAGGGGATCAGGTAGTTCCGCGGGATCGCGAGGATCTTGGCGATGTAGGGGATCAGCGGAAGGTTCAGGATCAGCAGGACCAGATTGCCGATATACATCGAGATGATCACCGCCCAGAAGATATCCGGCTCATCGACCATCAGGCGCGGCCCCGGCGTCACGTTCAGCGCGATGAGCGCGCCCAACAGGATCGCCGTGGTGCCCGACCCCGGGATCCCGAGGGTGAGCAGCGGCACGAACGACCCGGTGCAGGCCGCGTTGTTCGCCGTCTCCGGCGCGGCGAGACCCTTGACCGAGCCCTTGCCGAACTCGGCCTGTTCCTTGCCTGACGCGATGTTGCGCTCGACCGCGTAGCCGAGGAAGGAGGCGATGGTGGCCCCTGCCCCGGGCAGCACCCCGATAAAGAAGCCCTGCACCGACTGCCGGCCGATCACCGGCAGGATGGCCCGGCCCTCTTCCCTGGAAAAGCGCAGCCCGGTGATCTTGCCCGAGCCGCCGCCCTCGGCGCCGCTGGCCGACCGGGCCGGGTTGAGCACAAGAAAGATCGCCTCGGGCAACGCGAACATCGCCATGGCGAGGGTGATGAAGCTGATCCCCGATTGCAGGTCCATCAGCCCCATGGTGAAGCGCGGCATGTTGAACAGCGCGCCCTCTCCGACGGTCGCCAGGATCAGCCCGAGGATCGTCATCATCAGCGCCTTGGCCACCTGACCGGTCCCGGCGAAGGCGGCGATCGCCGAGAGGCCGACGACCATCAGCGCGAAATATTCCGCCGAGTGGAAAAGCAGTGCCACCGTGGAAAGCGCCGGCGCGAAGATCGCCAGCAGGATCGCCCCGATGGTGCCGCCCGCGAAGGACGAGACCGCCGCGATGGTGAGCGCCTTGCCCGCCTGTCCCTTCCGGGCCATCGGGTAGCCGTCGAAACTGGTGGCCACCGTCCCCGCGACCCCCGGCGCGTTCAGCAGGATCGACGAGGTCGAGCCGCCGAAAATCGCGCCGTAATAGACCCCGGCGAGCAGGATCAGCGCGGCGGTGGGGTCGCCCAGCGTGATCGCGACAGGGATCATGATCGCGATGATCGACATCGGGCCGAGGCCCGGCAGCATGCCGATGAAGGTTCCGATGAGACAGCCGGCGACGACCATCAGAAGGTTCTGGACCGAGAACGCGGCCGAGAGGCCGATCATGATGCCTTCAAGCATGGCTCACCTCAGGAAGAAGGGCAGTGGCCGCAGGAAGATGCCAAGCACCTCCTGGACGAGATACCAGACCGCGCCGCTGGCGATCGCGGCGACGAGGAGCATGGTCAGCCAGCGCCGCTCTCCGAGGATCGCGCTGCCTCCGGCGAGAAAGACCATGGTCGCCAGCAGGAAGCCCGCCGGCCGCAGCGCCAGCGCATAGACGACCATGAGACCCAGCAGAGACAGCGCCTGGACCAGGTTGTATTCATGCAGCCGGCGGTAGTTGATGTCGGTCGCCGAAGGCTCGGACTGTTCTGCCGACTTCTCGAGCCCGAAGAGCACGATGAGACCGACGAGGATGCCGAGCACCGAAAGGACCTTGGGAAAGGTCGAGGGCCAGACCGGGTTGCGCTGCATGAAGGGCGGCAGCAACTGATCCATCGTGAAAAAAGCCGCGTAGCCGTAGATACAGCAGAACGCGATGAAGATGAGCGCGATCCAGCGATCGAGCGCCATGGCCTGGCCTCCCCCGTTGTCGTCTTGTGCTATGGGCGCGCCGGCCGCCTCTGGCCGACGGCTGCCTTCGGTCGTCGCGAAGGGCCGCGCCCCCGGGGGGCGCGGCTATCGGATCAGAGGAACCCGAGGACCCGCATCAGGTCGCCGATTTCCTGCTCCTGCTGCTCGAGGAACGCACGGAAATCCTCGCCCGGGTTGAAGATGTTCACCCAGCCGTTGCGCGCCCGGACCTCTTCCCAAGCGTCGGTCTCGTACATCGCGGCGAACATATCGACATAGGTCTGGCGCGTCGCCTCATCGAGGCCCGGCGGGCCGAAGAACCCGCGCCAGTTGATGAAGGTCGTCTCGATGCCCTGCTCCGTGAAGGTCGGGGCCTCGTCATAGGCCGGGACACGTTCGGGCGCGGTCACGCCGACGATCCGGACCTCGTCCTGCTCGGCCAGCGCGATCGCCTCGGAGAAACCGGTCGAGAGCGCGTCGATTTCGCCCGAGAGCAGCCCGGCCATCGCTTCGCCGCCGGCGTCGTAGGGGATGTAGTTGAGCGCCGTCGGCTCCTCGCCCGCGGCCTGCATCACCATCGCGGCCACGAGATGGTCCATCCCGCCCGGGACCGAGCCCCCGCCGACGGCGAAGTCCGGACCCTGCTCGGCATAGGCCGCGAGCAGATCCTCCATGTTCTCGATCGGGCTGTCCACCGGCACGACAAGCGCGGCGTAATCCCCGATGGTGCCCGCCACCAGCGTCAGGTCGCGGAAGCTCTGGGGAAAGACGCCGGTCAGCGAGCGGATCACGATCGGCGTGGAGTTCACCATCAGCGTGTTGTCGAGGCTGTCGGCGTTCTCGATCATGTAGGCGATCGCCACACCGCCACCGCCGCCGGACATGTTCTCATAGCTCGCATTTCCAACGAGGCCGCCATTGGTCAGCGCTTCGCCGGTGCCGCGCGCGGTGCCGTCCCAGCCGCCGCCCGCGCCGCCGGGCACGATGAAGTGCAGCTGTTCGACCATTTCCTCGGCTTGCACGGCGCCGCCGAGCACAAGCGTCGCGGTCGCCGCCGCGACAACCGAGCGACGGGCCCACCCAAAGGTGTTCATCTGGTTTCCTCCCATTTGACAGGCGATCCTCCACCGCCCATGCTCCGCCGCTAGCACTCGAAGCTGACAGAAGCCTGACACGCGGCGAGTGCACGGCCGGCGCGAAGGGAGGGGCGTGTGCGGTATCTTCTGGTCGAGGACAATCTCGAACTGGCCGAGGCCATCGCGAGCCGGCTGGCGATGGACGGGCATGCCGTCGACCATGCCGCGAGCTTGGCCGAAGCCGAGGATTGCCTCGCCACGGCGGATTACGACCTGATCCTGCTCGACGTGATGCTGCCGGATGGGGACGGCCGGGCCTTCCTCAAGCGCAGCCGCGACCGCCTGGAGGTGCCCGTGATCGTGCTGACCGCGCGCAGCCGCGTCTCCGACCGGGTCGACGCGCTCGACGAGGGCGCGGACGATTACCTGACCAAGCCCTTCGACTTCTCCGAGCTGGAGGCCCGCTGCCGCGCGGTGCTGCGCCGCCGGGGCGGATCGGCCCGGAACGAGATCGCCCTCGGCGCCGCGGTCTTCGACCCGATGGCGGGGACGCTGTGCTGCGGATCATCCACGGTCGAACTCCGCAACCGCGAGATCCGGCTCCTGGAGGTCTTTGCCCGCCACCCGGGGCAGATCCTCTCCAAGGGCCAGCTCATGGACCGGCTCTTTTCGCATGACGCCGAAGTGACCGAGAACGCGATCGAGGTCTATGTCGGCCGTCTCCGCCGCCGGATCGAAGGTAAGGGCGTCCGGATCGAGACGGTGCGCGGGCTCGGATACCGGATGGACACCACGGCGCCATGACCGGCACGGGCTCGATCGGGCGCCGGCTGACCTTTCTGCTCGCCGGGGTCGCGGCCCTGCTCTCGGTTCTCTCCTGGGGGATGGTCACGGGCCTTGCGCTCGAGGCGGCCGAGCGCACGCAGGACAATGTCCTCGCCGCCTCCGCCACGACCATCGCCGAGACGCTGCGGAGCGAGCAGGGCCAGGTCCAACTCGAACTGCCCTATTCCGCCTTCGCCATGCTGGGCGCGATCAGCGAGGACCGGGTCTTCTATCTGGTCACGGCGGGCGAGGAGATGCTGACAGGCTATCCCGATCTGCCGGTGCCGCAACTCGGCCCGCCCTCGCCCGGACGGGTGGTCTTCGATACCGGCAATTATCGCGGGGCCGAGATCCGGATGGCGATGCTGACGCGGCTGGTGCTCGCCGGGGCGCAACCGGTGCCGGTCACGGTGACCGTCGCGCAGACGCGCAACGGCGTGGACGCGATCACCGGCGAGCTGTCGCAACTCGCCGCGACCCTGGCGGTGGCCTTTTTCCTCGTGGCGGTGGCTTTGTCCTTCTTCGCCGCGCGCACATCGCTCCGGCCGCTCAACGAGATCGCCAGGGCGGTCTCGCGGCGCGGGCCGTCCGACCTGCGCCCGCTTCGCCGCGATGCACCGGCGGAGCTTGCCCCGCTTTTGGCCGCGCTGAACCGTCTGATGGCGCGGCTGGGACAGTCGATCCAGCGTTCGGAGGATTTCATCGCCGAGGCCGCGCACCGCGTCCGCACCCCGCTTGCCACCGTGCGGGTTCAGGCCGAGATCGCGCTGCGCTCGATCGAGGACGAGGCGCAGCGCCGGCGCCTGCGGCAGATGATCCGCGCCGTCGACGAAAGTTCGCGCTCCGCCGAGCAGATCCTCGACCATGCGACGGTGGCGTACCGCACGGACGATCTCGCCCGCGACCGGATCGACCTCGCCGAACTGGCACGCCAGACGGCCAAGGCGTTGGAGCCGACCGCAGCGATGAAGGATATCGAGCTCCGGCTTGAGACGGAGCCCGCCGAGGTGGCGGGAGACGCGGTCCTGCTCGACAGCGCGCTCAGGAACGTTCTCGACAACGCGATCAAATACTCGCCCGAGGACACCACCGTGCGCCTCACCGTCTCGACCGACGGCGGCGAGGCGCGGATGGCGGTGAGCGACCAGGGCCCAGGCCTCGGCGAGGGCCCGGCCGAGGCGTTGACCGAGCGCTTCCGGCGCGGGAGCAATACCGAGGGAATCGTCGGCTCCGGCCTCGGGCTCACCATCGTCGACGACGTGCTCCGGGCCCATGGCGGGCGGCTGGAGTTGGGCCGGGTAAAGAAAGGAGAGGGCGCATGCGTCACGCTCGTGCTGCCATTGGCCTGATCCTGACGGTCTGGCTCTGGGTCGGGTCCGCCGCCGGGCTCGAGATCGAGGACCGCCGGCACTATCCCGGAACCGGAGAGCGCGTCCTCCGGATCCTCTCCACCGCCGATCTGACGGTTTTCGACCCGTTCCTCGCGGCCTTCCACCGCGAGCGGCCGGACCTCGCACTGGACTATTCGGTCGTCTCCTCGGCCGAACTGCACCGCGCGATCCGCGAGGGCGCCGCCTTCGATCTCGCGATTTCCTCGGCGATGGATCTGCAATTTCAACTGGTCAATGACGGGTTCGCCCAGGACTACCGCTCGGCGGTCACCGAGACGCTCCCCGGCTGGGCGCGCTGGCGCGAGCAGATCTTCGCCTTCACCACCGAGCCCGCCGTCGTCGTGATCTCGACCGAGCGCTTCGCCGGCCTGCCCCCGCCGGAAACCCGGCAGGACCTGATCGACGTCCTGCGCGACCATCCGGAGCGGTTCCACGGCGCGGTCGGCACCTATGACGTCCGCGTCAGCGGTCTCGGTTATCTCTTCGCCACCCAGGAGGCGCGCTCGACCGATGCCTATTGGCGCCTCTCCGAGGTCATGGGACGGCTGGACCCGCAACTCTATTGCTGCTCGGGCCAGATGATCGACGATGTGGCGTCCGGGCGGCTGGCGCTCGCCTACAACGTGCTGGGCAGCTATGCCGCCGACCGGCTGGCGCAGGATTCAGGCGGCCGGGTGCGCATCCTGCGGATGCAGGACTTCTCCAACGTGATCCTGAGAACCGCCTTCATCCCGATGGCGGCCACGGAGCGGGAGGCTGCCGGCGCGCTCATCGACACGCTGCTCATCGCGGGCTTGCGCGAGTCACCGGGCGACTGGCCCCTGCCGCCCCTCGGGCGGGCATCCGAGGGCTCGGGCGCCGGGTTCGGCCCCATCCGTCTCGGCCCGGCCCTCATGGTCTATCTAGACCCGCTGAACCGCCGGGCCTTTCTCCGAGAGTGGGAAAACGCGATGGAGCAGCGGTAGGCCAAGGCCCGCCCCGGTCAGCGTTTCAGCGCCTCGCGCAGGGAGGCCGGGGGTTGGATGACGTTGCGCAGGTCCAGCGAGGCCACGAGATCCAGGAGATGGTTCTTCATCAATTCCTCCGCGGCGTCGCCGTCCTGCCGGGTAAAGGCATCGAGCAGCGCGTGATGGGCCTGCGTCTCGCAGAGCGCCGCGCGCCGCCGCCAATAGAGCGCGATGATGAGCGACGAGCGCGCGATGAGCTCGGAGATGAAATTCGCGATCGTCGCCTGGTTCGCGATGCGCGCGATCTCCAGGTGGAACTGACCGGAGAGAAGCAAGGCCCGGCCATTGTCCCCCCCATCCAGAGCGGCGTGTTCCTCCTCGATATTGGCCGTGAGCACGGCCAGATCCGCCTCGGTCATCCGCACCGCAGCGGAGCGGGCGGTGCGCGGCTCGAGCAAGGCGCGTGCCTCGAACACCTCCCGCGCCTCAAGCGCCGAGGGCTGGGCGACGAAGGCCCCGCGATTCCGCTTCAGTTCGACCAGATGGCGATGCGAAAGCGCCAGGAGCGCGGCGCGCACGAGGGTGCGGCTGATTCCATAGGCCTCCCCGAGTTCGTCCTCGCCCAGTTTGGTGCCCGGGGGCAACCGGTGCTCATGAATTGCGCGTTCGAGATCGGCGGCGACCGTGTCGCTGGTCCAAGCTCTGTTCTCGATCTTGTTCATCGCATCCGCATCGCATCCTGGGGCCCCATGGACCTTCGCCGATTTCGTTCTTGAGGAACAAGTGTGACGCGCCGGAGGGATGGCCTGGGACAGAATTGCATACAAATTTGTGTAATACATTGTGCGCGCCCGGGGCCCATCCGCCCAATATTGGGGCAAAGCAAGTATTCGGCCCGCCGCACCGCCGAAAACGCTGCCGCTACGCCCGCGAACGCCCTCAGATGGAGACGAGAAACGGCATGGGGGCACCGATGCGAACGGGATACGACCTGGAGTTGGTTCACCTGACCAAGCGGTATGGTGACACGGTCGCGGTGCGGGATCTGAACCACTTGTTCGTCAAGGGCAGCTATGTCTGCCTCCTTGGGCCGTCGGGCTGCGGCAAATCCTCGACCCTACGGATGATCGCCGGACATGAGGAGGTCAGCGAAGGGTCGATCGTGCTGGACGGCCAGGACGTATCGGACCTGCCCCCGGCGCGGCGCGGCACGGCGATGATGTTCCAGAACTACGCGCTGTTTCCGCATCTCTCGGTGCGCGACAACGTGGCCTTTTCCCTGCGCATGAAGGGCGTGGACAAGGCCGCGCGCCATGCCCGGGCCGATGAACTGCTCGCCCTCGTGGACATGACCCATCTGGCGGACCGACTGCCGGCGCAGCTTTCGGGCGGGCAGCAGCAGCGTGTCGCGCTGGCCCGCGCGCTGGTGACCGAGCCCAAGGTCCTGCTGCTGGACGAACCGCTATCGGCGCTCGACCCGTTCCTGCGCATCCGAATGCGCAGCGAGTTGAAAAAGCTGCAACGCGAGCTTGGGATCACGTTCATCCATGTCACCCATGGCCAGGACGAAGCCCTGGCCCTCGCCGACGAGATCGTGGTGATGAACAACGCGGTGATCGAACAGGCCGGCCCCGCGCGCGAGGTCTGGGCCACTCCGCGCACCGAATTCGTGGCGCGCTTCATCGGCGGCCATAACGTGATCGCGCTGCCCTCCGGCAAGGCGACGGTCCGCGCGGACGCGGTGAGGCTGGCCGAGGACGGCCTCCCGGCGACGATCACGGCGGTCGAGTATCAGGGCGCGTCCGTCGCGGTGACCTCGCGGACGGAGAGCGGCGACGAGGTTCTCGCGCTGCTGCCCGAAGAGCATTTCTTCCAATCCCCGAAATCCCCCGGCGAGGCGGTCAAGCTGAGCTGGGACGACAGCCGGTTGCACCGCCTCGAGGCCTGAGAGGCCACCCCGGCGAACCGGCCGCACCCCCCACCACAACAAAACCAGCAGGAGAGGATCACCAGCATGGCAATACTCGCGAAACCCAAGGTCGGCTATTCCCGCCGCTCATTGCTCAAGACCGGCGGCGCGGCGCTTGCCGCAACAGCCCTGCCCGCGCCCATGATCTGGGCCCAGGATACCAAGGACATCGTGCTGCGCCAGTTCGGCACGGGCGTGTCGAACCTCAACGACGTGGCCAACAAGGTGAAAGAGGATCTCGGCTTCACGTTGGAGATGACCGCGCTCGACAGTGACAGCGTGACCCAGCGCGCGGCGACCCAGCCCGACAGCTTCGACATCGCCGATATCGAATACTGGATCTGCAAGAAGGTCTGGCCGACCGGCAACCTCCAGGCCATGGATACGTCGAAGATCGCCAATTACGACAAGATCGTCGGCATCTTCCGCTCGGGCAAGCTGACCCCCGAGAGCGAGATCGCCCAGGGCACCGCGCCCCACACCGTGGGCTTCGTCGAGGGCCCCGGCGGCACCAGCTTCGCCAGCGAAGAGACCGGCTGGATGACGCTGATCCCGACGATCTACAACGCCGACACGCTGGGCATCCGCCCCGATCTGATCGGCCGTCCGATCGAGTCCTGGACCGAGCTGCTCAACCCCGAGTTCCGCGGCAAGGCCTCGATCCTCGACATCTCCTCGATCGGGATCATGGACATGGCCATGGTCTGCGAGGCGATGGGCGAAATCCAGTATGGCGACAAGGGCAACATGACCCGCGAAGAGATCGACAAGACCATGGCGATCTTCACCGAAGCCAAGCGCGCCGGCCAGTTCCGCGCCTTCTGGAAGACCTTCGACGAGAGCGTGAACCTGATGGCCTCGGGCGAGGTGGTGATCCAGTCGATGTGGTCGCCCGCCATCACCGCCGTCAAATCCCGCGGCATTCCCTGCGTCTACCAGCCCCTCAAGGAAGGCTACCGGTCCTGGGGCGGCGGCATCGGCCTGTCCTCCTCGCTCAGCGGCATGGAGCTCGATGCGGCCTACGAATACATCAACTGGTATCTGTCCGGCTGGGTCGGCGGCTATCTGATGCGCCAGGGCTACTATTCGGCGGTTCCGGAAACGTCGAAGAACTTCATGACCGAGAACGAGTGGGGCTACTGGTTCGAGGGCAAGGAAGCCACGGACGTCATCACATCGCCCACCGGCGACACGCTGGCCCAGGCCGGCGAGACGCGCGACGGCGGCTCCTTCTACGACCGCATGGGCGCCGTGGCCTGCTGGAACGCCGTCATGGACGAGAACCAGTACATGGTCCGCAAGTGGAACGAGTTCATCGCGGCCTGATGCGATCTCGCCGCGCTACGGCGCGGCCCGCGACCGCCTGGGGGGATGTCCGTCCCCCCAGGCTCCCTGAACGCTCCTGAGAGAGGCTGGGACATCCGATGGCGTCGAGACTGTTGAAAAACCGGCATGTCCTGGGCTGGCTCGAAGCCGCGCCCCTGACGTTGGTGCTGCTCGCCTTCCTGATCGCGCCCATCGTGATGATCGTGATCGTCAGCTTCTGGGGCGCGACGGAATTTTCGATCTATCCCGCCTTTCAATTCGACAATTACGAGTTCCTCTTCGGCTCGCCCGTCACCTACCGGGTGTTCTGGGCCACGCTGAAATACGCCTTCATCACCTGGGCGCTGACGCTCGCCATCGGCTTCACCGTCGCTTATTTCCTGGCCTTCCACGTCCGCAGCCTGACGATGCAGATCGCGCTGTTCCTGGTCTGCACGATCCCGTTCTGGACCTCGAACATCATCCGCATGATCTCGTGGATCCCGTTCCTCGGCCGAAACGGCATCGCCAATCAGACGCTGATCTCCTGGGGGGTGATCGACGAGCCGCTCGAATGGCTCCTCTATTCCGACTTCTCGGTGATCCTGGCCTTCGTGCATCTCTACACGCTCTTCATGGTGGTGCCGATCTTCAACACCATGATGCGCATCGACAAATCCCTGCTGGAGGCCGCCCGGGACAACGGCGCTTCGGGCTTCCAGACGCTGATCCACGTGATCCTGCCGCTGACCAAGCCGGGCATCATGATCGGGACGATTTTCGTGGTGACGCTGGTGATGGGCGACTTCATTACGGTGCGCTTCATGTCCGGCTCGCAGCGCGCCAATGTCGGACGGTTGATTTCGAACGATATCGGGCTGTTGCAATACCCGTCGGCCGCCGCAACCGCCGTGGTGCTGCTCGGCACCGTGCTGATCGTGATCGCGATCCTTCTGCGCTTCGTCAATATCCGCAAGGAGCTCTAGGATGGACCGCCGCCCCCGCTCGTTCTACGTGCTCGCCGCCTTTTTCGGGCTCTTCGTGCTGTTCCTCTACGGCCCGATCCTGACCATCGGCATTCTCTCCTTCCAGGGACCGCAGGGCGGGCTGACCTTCCCGATGAACGGGGTGTCGCTGCACTGGTTCCGGGATCTCTTCCAGGAGCAGGCCGTGGGCGACATCTGGGGCGCCTTCCGCCGCAGTTTCGCCTTGGGGCTGATGGTGATGGTCACGACGGTGATCGTCTCGGTCATGGCGGGGCTGGCCTTCCGCAAGCGTTTCGTCGGGTCGGGCCTGATCTTCTACGCGGCCATCACCTCGCTGGTGATTCCGTCGATCCTGATCTCGTTGGGCGTCGGGCTGATCTTCAACCAGCTCGGCCTGAAGGTGCATTGGGCGACCTCGGGCTTCGGCTCGCAGCTCACCTGGACCCTGCCCTTCGGCCTGCTGATCATGTTCGCCGTCTTCAACCGCTTCGACAAAAGCTACGAGGAGGCCGCGCGCGACCAGGGCGCGACGGCCTGGCAGACGATCCGCTTCGTGGTTCTGCCGATCATCGCGCCGTCGCTGATCGGCGTGGCGCTGTTCGGCTTCACGCTCAGCTATGACGAGTTCGCCCGGACCCTCCTGACCGCAGGAAGCTACAACACCCTGCCGCTGGAGATCTTCGGGATGACGACCAACGTCACCACGCCGGTGATTTATGCCCTGGGGACGCTGACCACCCTGTTCTCCTTCGGCATCATCGCGGCGTTCCTGCTGGGGGTCTGGATCATGGGCAAGCGCCGGGCCCGGCTGGGATCGGATGCGGGTAAAGGCGTATGAAGATCGCCTATATCAACCCCAACGCCACGGAGGCGATGACCGATGGCATCGTCGCGACCGCGCGGGCCGCGCTGCCCGAGGCCGAGATCGTCGGCCTGACCAATACGCGCGGACCCGCCGCGATCGAAGGCCCGGCCGATGGCGCAGCGGCGGTGCCCGGCCTGCTAGACTTGTTGCCGGTCGCCCGGCAGGCAGGCGCCGAAGCCATCGTCATCGCCTGCTTCGACGACACCGGCCTGGACGCGGCCCGCGAACAGGCGGGCTGCCCGGTCCTGGGCATCGGTCAGTCCAGCTATGTCATGGCCCAATTGCTGGGTCTGCGCTTCTCGGTGATCACGTCGCTTCCCGTGTCGATCCCGGTGATCGACGGGAACATCAAAGCGCATGGCTTTGGGGACCTCTGCGCCTCGGTCCGCGCCACCGGCTTGCCGGTCCTGACCATCGAGAAGGGAGCGCCGGAGACGATCGACCGGATCGCGGCGGAGATCGAGGCCGCGCGGCGCGAAGACGGCGCCGGCTGCGCGCTTCTGGGCTGTGCCGGGATGTCCCCGCTGATGAGTGTCCTCGCGGCGCGGACCAGCCTGCAACTGATCGACGGCGTGGCCGCCTCCGCGCATCTCGCGGAGGCGGTGGTGAAAGGCCAGTCCGTGGCCTTGACCTCGGCACCGTGATCCTCCGAGCCGTGGGCGCGCGCGGTGCCCGCGTCACCTGGAAGCACGCCTCTGCTCCAAGCCCCTGACCCCAGACCGGTCGGCGACCGGGCGCGAAAGGGCGCGAAAGGGCGCGAAAGGGCGTGCCGCCTCGTCAGAGCGCGCGGCGACTGCCAGCAGTTGATCTAGGTCATTCCTTCCAGTCGCGCTTGCGCGCCTACTCGGCAAGATCGCATCGGCCTTTCGGTCCGCGCGCCGGACGTTCCTGCCTTCCTGCCGATTGCGGATCATCGAAGCATCGCGAGACACCGCCATGAAGACAATCGCCGCAACTCTAGCCGTGACCTTCTGCCTGCCGCTCCCCGCCCTTTCCGATCCGGCGACCGAGTGCGGCGGACGCAGTCAGGTCGAGATCGGGGCCTGTGTGGCCGACACACTGCAAAGGGTCGATGCGAGCATCCAGATCTACCTGAATTTCGCGATGCGGTCCGCGGAAGAGCTCGACGCCGCGACGGGCCGCGAGGTGACCGTTCCGGCTCTCGAAGCATCGCAGGCGGCCTGGGCCGCCTATCGGGATGCCCATTGCGCCTATGTCGGCGCCACTTTCGGCGGTGGGTCGGGGACGGGCATCGGGATCAATGCCTGTCGGATCGAACTCGGACGGGAGCGAGCAGCCGACCTGATGCGTTACGCCCGGTAAGGCTTGCGCGGCTCGGGCGCAGGAGGCCACGGACCTGTCGGACGCCACCGGACCTGCGTCGCGCACGCAGCCCGCGACCGCTTCGGAGCCCGCATTCCCAGCTGGTCGATCCCGGAGACGGGGCAGCCGAGGCGGGCGCGGAGATTTAGATCGCCCCCGCGCGATTCCATGGATGGAACCCAATCGGATCGCCACGTGAGCACAAATTTTATGCCAATTGGAGAGATTTGCCCATTAAATGTGCGATTTCGACGCGAAGCCGGGGCCTATCTAGACCGGACCGCACACAAATCGCTTTGCGCAACGCGTTGAATCGGGTCCCTTTCGGAAGTTGGGGCGCTCCCGACGTTGGGGCAATCAAGAGAGGGGTCAGCGATGAAGCTAACGAACACCATTTTCTCCGGGGCGCTGTGCGCGGCGTTGCTGACCAGCGCAGCGAGCGCGGAGACTCTCCGCTGGGCCAATGTCGGCGACATCCTGACGCTCGACCCCTATGCCCATACCGAAAGCGGCACGTCCTCCTTCCTGCACCACATCTACGAGCCGCTCGTCCGCCGCGACGCCGAACTGAAGTTCGAGCCGGCGCTTGCCCTGACCTGGGAGGTGATCGAACCGACCCGAGTGCGCTTCACCCTGCGCGAAGGTGTGACGTTCCATGACGGAGCGCCCTTCACCTCGGCCGATGTGGTCGCCTCCGTCACCCGCCTGACGCATCCCGATGCGCGTGCGCGCGGCAACCTTGCCGGCGTCGCACGGGCCGAGGCCGTCGACGATTACACCGTGGATCTCGTGCTCAACGCGCCCGATCCCCTGCTTATCAACAAGCTGACCGGCGTCTTCATCATGGACGAGGAATGGCTGGTCGCGAATGACGCGACGCTGCCCGGCAACACCACGACCGGCGTCGTCACCTATGCCTCCGACCACGCCAACGGCACCGGCCCCTTCATGCTGGAAAGCCGCCAGCCCGATGCGCGCACGGTCCTGACCGCCAATCCCGACTGGTGGGATACGCCCATCCACAACCTGACGCGGATCGAGTTCCTGCCGATCAATTCCGACGCCACGCGCGTCTCGGCCCTGCTGTCTGGCGAGGTCGATGTGATCACCCCGTCGCCGCTCCAGGACACCGAGCGTCTGGAGGCGGCCGAAGGCGTGACCCCGCTTCAGAACCCGTCGCTGCGCACCATCATGTTCGGTCTGAACGTAGCCCGCGACGAGCTCCATGGTGGGCCGAACGGCGGCACCAACCCGCTGCGCGACGTCCGTGTGCGCGAGGCGCTCTGGCGTGCCATCGACATGGAAGCGATCAATTCCAGGGTCATGCGCGGCAAGGCCCGCATCGCGGGCTCGATAATCGCGCCGCCGGTCCCAGGCTATGAGGCGGAGACCGACGTCAAGCCGGACTACGACGTGGAGGCCGCCAAGGCGCTGCTGGCCGAGGCCGGGTATCCCGATGGCTTCGCCACCAATCTCGACTGCACCAACGACCGCTACATCAACGACGAGGAGATCTGCCTCGCGATCGCGTCGATGTGGGCCGGGATCGGGGTCGATGTCGAACTGACGGCCCAGACCCGGAGCAATCACTTCCCCAAGGTCGACCGCGGTGAGACGGATATCTACATGATCGGCTGGGCCACCTTGCCGGCGATGGACGGGTTCAGCCCGCTGTCGCAGATGCTGGCTACGCGGGAAGGCGATTACGGCGGCAACAACCCCAACGGTTATTCCAACCCGCGGGTCGACGAGATCACCGTCATGGCCGCCTCGGAGGTCGACAATGACAAGCGGATCGCGCTGATCGAGGAAGCTATCCAGATCGCGCGAGACGAGATCGCCTACATCCCGCTCCACCAGCAGCCCCTGAGCTGGGCCGCGCGGGACAATGTCGAGATCATCCAGTTCCCCGACAACTACTTCCGGGCTTGGCACTACCGCGTGAACTGATCGCACGTCAGTGCTTCCCTTCCTGATAAGACGCCTCGGGCAGGCCTTCCTCGTCGTTCTGACGGTGGGCCTGCTCAGCTTTCTGATGTTCCGCTTCGTCGGCGATCCGGTCGTGTCCATGAGCCGCGAGGACGCGACCGTGGCCGAGCGCGAGGCGCTACGCGAGTCGCTGGGGCTGAACGATCCCGTGCCCGTGCAGTTCGCGACCTTCATCGGACGCGCCGTTCAAGGCGATTTCGGCATCTCCTACCGTAACCAGCGCCCGGTCTCCGACCTGATCGCCGAGCGGTTGCCCGCCACGCTGGAGCTCGTCTTTGCCGCGACCGTGCTCGCGCTCGCCATCGGGATTCCGCTGGGCGTGGTGACCGCCCTTCGGCCCAGGGGTGCGCTCTCGAATATCGTGCAGGGCGTGTCCCTGGTCGGGGTCTCGACGCCCACATTCGTGACCGGGATCATGCTGATCCTGCTCTTCGCGGTGACCCTGCGATGGCTACCGTCCTTTGGGCGCGGCGAGACCGTCGATCTGGGATGGTGGTCCACCGGCTTTCTCTCGGCCAGCGGCTGGCGGGCAATCTTCCTGCCCGCGCTGACGCTCGCGCTCTTTCAGATGACACTGATCATGCGGCTCGTCCGGGCCGAGATGATCGAGATCCTCCAATCCGACTATATCCGCTTTGCTCGCGCGCGGGGCCTGCCGGATCGGTCGATCCATTACCGGCTCGCGCTCAAGAACGCACTGATGCCGGTGCTAACGATCACCGGCATGCAGATCGGCGGGCTGATCGCCTTCGCCATCGTCACCGAGAGCGTGTTTCAATGGCCCGGCATGGGCCTGCTCTTCATCCAGGCGGTGCAGTTCGTCGATGTGCCCGTCATGGCGGCCTATCTGATGTTTGTCGGGCTTGTCTTCGTCGCGCTCAACGCGGCGGTCGACGTCACCTATGCGCTGGTCGATCCGCGCTTGCGGGTACGGGGATGAGCGGCGTGGCCAGCCCGTCCGCGCCCGCCGGTTTGATGGGGCAGTTCCTCGCCTCGCCCAAGGCGATGATCTCGGCGGCCGTGGCCCTGCTGCTGATCCTGTCGGCGGGTTTCGCGCCGCTGATCGCGCCGCATGACCCGTTCGCGCTGGGCACCTTCAATCTGATGGATAGCGAGCTGCCGCCGGTCTGGGCCGAAGGGGGCGATCCGCGCTTCCTCCTGGGAACCGATACGCAGGGCCGCGACGTGCTGTCGGCGATCCTCTACGGGATGCGCGTGTCGCTGATCGTGGGCTTCGCGGCGGTCGCACTGTCCGCTGGGATCGGCACGCTTCTGGGGCTGCTCGCGGGCTTCCGGGGCGGCTGGCTCGACGCGGTGCTGATGCGCTTCGCCGACGTGATCCTGAGTTTCCCGACCATCCTGATCGCGCTCTTGGTCAGCGGCATCGCGCGCGGAGTCCTGCCCGACGCGCGGCAGGGCGACTATGCGATCTACGTGCTGATCCTGGCCATCGCGATCAACGAATGGACGCAATACGCCCGCACCGTCCGGGGGCAGACCATGGTCGAGGCCTCGCTCGATTATGTGAAGGCGGCCCGCATTTCGGGGCTGGCGAATGGGCGGATCCTGGGGCGGCACATCCTGCCCAACGTCCTGTCGCCGGTCATCGTGATCGCCACGATCAATCTCGGCCTCGCCGTGCTGGCGGAGGCCACGCTGTCTTTCCTCGGCGTCGGTATGCCGGTGACGCAGCCCTCGCTCGGCACGCTGATCCGCATCGGCAACGAGAACCTCTTTTCCGGCGTCTGGTGGGTGGTCGTTTTCCCGGCGGCGACGCTCGTGATGCTGGTGCTCTCGGTCAATCTCTTCGGCGACTGGCTGCGCGATGCGCTCAATCCCCGCCTTGGATAACCGTCTGCGCATCCGGGGGCTGGAAGTGCTCTATGGCGGCGCGGCCGCTGTCGACGGCATCGATATCGACGCCGTCCCCGGAGAGATCGTCGCCATCGTCGGCGAGAGCGGCGCAGGCAAGTCCTCCGTGGGGGCGGCGCTTCTGGATCTGGTGGATCCGCCGGGGGAGTGGCGCGCGTCGGAGATGACGCTGGATGGCGTCCCGATCGACTACAAGCGCACCCATGTCCGGGGCCGCGACATCAGCGTGATCTTTCAGGATCCACAAACGGCGCTCAATCCGCTCTTCACCGTCGAAAGCCAGCTGGTTCACATGGTGCGCCACCATCTCGGCCTGTCCCAGGCCGAGGCGAAGCGGCGCGCCGTCGAGATGCTGGATGAGGTGGGCATCGCCGACCCGGAGACGCGGGTGCGTGCCTATCCGCACCAGTTCTCGGGCGGGATGCGGCAGCGCGTGGTGATCGCCCTCGCCCTGGCCTGCCGCCCCCGCCTCGTGATCGCGGACGAGCCCACCTCCGCGCTCGACGTGTCGGTGCGCGCGCAGATCCTGGAGCTGATCCGCTCCATCTGCCGGGACCGGGGCATGGCCTGCCTGCTCATCACCCATGACATGGGGGCCGTGGCCGCGATCAGCGATCGCGCCGTTGTGATGCGCCACGGCAAGGCCGTGGAAACGGCCCCAACGGGACAACTGCTGGCCGCGCCGACCGCACCCTATAGCCGGACCCTGATCGCCGCCGTCCCGCCCGTCGACCGCAAGATCGATCGCTTCGCCCTGCCCGATACAGGCGCCGTCGTCAGCGACCCGAGCCTGGAGCGGTGGCTGCGCGCGAACGAGACGGATGCCGCGGCGGTCCCCCTGGCCGTGACCGGGCTGGGCAAGACCTTCGGCGCGCGCGGTTTCCTCAAGCGCGGCACGCCGGTCCACGCGCTCAAGGACGTCTCGTTCGAGATCGGACGCGGCGAGATCTTCGGCCTCGTTGGCGAGAGCGGGTCGGGCAAGTCCACGCTCGCGCAGATCGCCGCCGGGTTGCTCAAGCCGGATCAGGGGGAGGTCCGGCTTTTGGGCAAGCCGTTCTCCGCCGCAACGCCGGACCGCGCGCTGCGCCGTTATCGCGACGGCATGCAGATGGTGTTTCAGGACCCGTTCAGCTCGCTGAACCGGCGGATGTCCGTGCTCGATACGATCATGGAGCCGATGCATGGGGTGCCGCGGGCCGAGGCGCTGCGTCTGGTGCCCGCCCTGCTGGAGCGCGTGGGACTGCCACCGGATGTGATGACGCGCAAGCCGCATGCCTTCTCGGGCGGCCAGCGCCAACGCATCGCCATCGCGCGCGCCCTCGCCGGACGGCCCAGCCTGCTGATCTGCGATGAACCGACCTCGGCGCTCGACGTCTCGATTCAGGCGCAGATCCTGAACCTGCTGAAGGATCTGCGGGACGATCTGGGCTTGTCGATGCTGTTCATCACCCACGATCTGCCGGTCGTGCGCCAGATGTGCGACCGCGTCGGCGTGTTGCACCGGGGATCGCTGGTCGAACTCGGTGCGACCGAAGCGGTGTTCGAGTCGCCGCGCGCCGATTACACCCGCGCGTTGCTGTCATACCTCCCGCACCTGCCCGAACTCCAACCCGCGTCCTGATCCGACCGGACCCACCTCAACCTGATAGGACAACGCATGGCCGACATTCGCATCGACAACGCCACCGTGATCACGATGGACAAGGAGCGCCGTGTGATCGACCAGGGCTCGGTCGCGATCGAGAAGGACCGCATCGTCGCCGTGGGCCCGACCTCCGAGATCGCGCCCGCCCATCCCGCCGAGACCGTGATCGACGGCACACGCATGGCGGTGATGCCCGGCCTCATCGACGTGCATGCCCATGCCGGCCACGGGCTGATCAAGACGATGGGCGGCGGCAACGGTAAAGCGTGGTTCGAGACCTGCGGCGAGGTCTATACCACCGCCTCCGACACGCATTTCTGGCATTCCGAGGCGATGCTGGCCGGGCTGGAGCGGCTCAAGGCCGGGGTGACTTGCGGCGTCTCCCTGCTGGGCGGCGGCGACACCGTCATGCGGACCGATGAGCCGATCTATGGCGAGGCCCATCTCGACGCGATCCGGCAATTGGGCACGCGCGTGGTGATGGCCGTCGGATCCTGCCGGGCCACCTATCCCTGGACCTATGCCAACTGGGAAAGCGGCACACCGAAGGAGCTGACCGTAAGCTTTGAGGACCAGATGGCGACCTGCGAGACGCTCATCAAAGCCTATCACGGCACCGAGGGCGGGCGGCTCAATATCTGCATGATCACCCCCACCCTGCGCGGCGAGCACCTGGACCATGCCTCGAAGGACGAAGTGGCGGAGATGATCCGCCAGGCACAGGCCGGAAGCCGGATCGCGCGGGAGCATGGCCTCGTCTTCACGCAGGACGGGCACCAGACCGGAACGGTCAAGTTCGCCAAGGAGAACATGGACATCCTCGGCCCCGAGATGCTCCTGTCCCACGCCACCGACTTCACCGACGAAGAAATCGAGATCTGCGCCGAATACGACCTGAAGATCGCGCATAACACCTCGTCCAACGCCTCGGTCTTCGGCCGGTGCCGGGCGATCGAGCTGATGGATGCGGGCGTGACGGTCGGGATCGGCTCGGATGCGACGGCCCCGGACCGCTCCGGCGACATGCTCCGCCATGTGCAGCACTGCATGCACTACCACCGCCGCCACTTCCGCGACACGCATGTCTTGCCGCCGGGCAAGGCGCTGGAGATGGTCACGATCGACTCCGCGCGGGCGCTTGGAATGGAGGACGAGATCGGCTCGCTGGATGTCGGCAAGAAGGCCGACGTGATCGCCATCGACCTCGCCAAGCCGCATCTTTTCCCGCACAACATGATCCCCTTCCGCGTGGCCTATTTCGCCAACGGCGCCGATGTGGACACGGTCATCGTGAACGGGAAGGTTCTGATGCGCGGCCGGGAGGTCGCGACCGCCGATCAGGCCAAGGTGCTCGACGAGGCGCAGAAGGCGACCGACATCATGCTGGAGCGGACGGGCCGCCATGCGCTTCTCGACATCCCGGAGAATTTCTTCGGTGCGACACGATACTGACCGCGCCCGCGGGCAGGCCGGCAACGGATCCCCCGCCTCCGGCCCCGGATGGGTGCGCCGGATGAAGGCAGCCCATGGGCGGATGTGACAGGCGGGCCACGCCGTGACGCTCTTCCTTTCCATCGCGGGATGCGGCATGAGCCAGGCTCCCCAGCACACGGATTGAGCCTGTCTTGACACGAACCGAGACCCCCCGCGCAGATATCTCCGCCGGGCCGGGGCGATGGCTGGTCCTGGCCGGCGTCTGGCTGATCTATTTCTGCTTCGGCGTCACGGCCGCCTCCATGGCCCCTCTAGTCGAGCCGGTCGGCGACGATCTGGGGATCGGTAACGCACGGATGGGCCTGATCCTGGGCGCCTGGCCACTGGCCTATATCGCGGCGGCGATCCCCTGCGGCATCCTGCTCGACCGCTTCGGCGTCCGCCGGATGCTCTTCGTCGCGACGCTGGTCATGGCGGTCTCCGGCCTTGCGCGCAGCCTCGCGGACAGCCCGACACAGATGTTCCTCGCGGTGGCGCTGTTCGGCCTCGGGGGACCGCTGATCTCCATCGGAGCGCCAAAGGTCATCGCGCGCCTTTTCGAGGGCCCGGCGCGCGGAATGGCGATGGGGGTCTACGTCACCGGCCCCTATCTGGGCGGCATCCTCGCGCTCGCGCTCACCAACAGCGTTGCGATGCCCCTGGCGGGCTACGACTGGCGCGGCGTCATGCTGATCTATAGCGCGCTGGTCGCCGCGAGCGGCGGGATCTGGCTGGCCATCGCCTATGCCCCCGTGACCGCTTGGCCGACGCGCGACGACGACGGCGGCAAGAAGTTCAACCTGGGTGCCTTCGCCGAGCTTGTCCGCGTTCCCGAAGTGCGTCTCATCCTCGGGATGAGCGTCGGGATCTTCTACATCAATCACGCCCTGAACAACTGGCTGCCCGAAATCCTGAAGGGGCATGGCTTCTCGCCCGTCGAGGCCGGCAATTGGGCGGCGGTCCCCTCGGCGCTCGGCATCGTGGGTGCGCTGGTGGTCCCCCGGCTGGCCACTCCGGAGCGACGGCTCAAGATCATGGCGCTCCTTTTCGCGGCGTCCCTGGTGGCGAGCCTGTGCCTGCATTTCTCCAGCCTGGCGCTCATCCTGCCCGGCCTGATCGCGCAGGGCATCGCGCGCGGCTCGATGATGACGATCGCGATCCTCATCCTGATGGAGACACCGAGCGTCCCACCCGAACGGCTCGGACTTGCGGGCGGCCTGTTCTTCACGGCGGCCGAGATCGGCGGCGTTCTGGGGCCGGTCGCGTTCGGGGTGCTGTCGGCCCTGGGCGCAGGCTTCGCGCTGCCCTTGGTCTCGATGACGCTGGTCTGCCTGATCCTGTTCGTCATCGTCGCCCGGCTGCGCCGGGCCGCCGCATCGGCCTGAGCCTGGCGCTGAACAGGGCGTGGCGGCGGGCGGGCTTCGATTTTCCTCCGCCGGATCAACCCGCGCGTTTGCGGCCCGTCACGGTGACGAATTCGCCCGGGATCCGGTAGCTGCCGTCGGCCTGCCGGAAGCCCGCGACCGAGGCCAGGAATTCCTGCCGGACCTCCTCCCAGACCTCCGCGCCGAACCGCTTGACGGCCAGCGCCACGGGCCCGCCAAGCAGCACGGCATCGGTAACCTCGGCATCGGAGCCGAAGACCAGCACCTCGGCATGCCGGTGCTCGCGCAGACCGACGAGACCGGCGGCCTCGAAGAGCCGCGCTAAGCTGCCGGGACCGCCCGTGCCGAAGAAGAGCGGGCAGACATCGGAGGCGACGCGCGCATCGACGATCGGAAAGACTTCGGCCCAACCGCAGTTCCGCCGTTCGCCCCAGACCGTCGCCGCGACGGTGCCGCCCGGACGCACCACGCGGGCCATCTCGGCCACCGCTTGGCCGGGGTCGGGCGTGTACATGAGCCCGAGCGCACAGATCGCCATGTCGAAGGCGGCATCGGGGATATCGAGCGACTCCGCCGCCATCCGCGCGGTTTCGACATTGGCCATGCCGGTCCTTGCCAAACGCATCCGAAGATCGCGCACCATCTGTTCCGAGAGGTCGGTGGCGAGGACCTGCCCGTCCGGTCCCACCTGCGCGGCAAGACGCATCGTGACCAACCCGCTTCCACAGGCCGTCTCGACGATGCGCTGGCCCTGCCCTGCGCCCGCAAGATCGAGCAATCGATCATGCGCAGGCCGCAGCTGCGCCTCCCAACTCTCGTGATAATGCGGCGCGGCCGCATCCCAGCCGTAGCGCTGGACGCGCAATTGCAGTCGGGCGTCCATCACGCCACCTCTTGGGCGATCGACACATCCGTCGCGATGGACTGAGCATCTCGGAAGGCGAGATACCAGGGATCGTGCCGCATGGCTCGCTCGACCATCTCTCGTATTCTGGCCTCTTCCTCGGGGCTGACGATCTCGATCGAAATCCGGGTATCGCCAGGGGCGGAGCGTGCGCCGGGCATCGCCAGGACGCCCCGATTGTCGAACTCCTGCGCGATCTCGACCCGGACCCGCTCCAGACGCACCCCCTCCCGCGTGGCCGCCATCTTGATGCCGATCGCGAGACAGCCGCAGAGCGCCGCGCGCCCGAAATAGCCGGGCGACGGTCCCTGGTCGTCTCCGCCAATGGCGGCCGGCATGTCGATCGTCACCGAATGTCCGTCCTGGGCATAGGTGCAGGTCAGGCCCTCGCAAACCTCGGCCTGCCCGTGATGCGTCACGCGCGCCTGCTCGGGGCGCTTCTCGAAGACCGAGATCGCCCGGAGTTGCCCGTCTCTCGCATGGATGTCCCTCTGCATGTCGTCCTCCTCTGGGTTGGATCGAGGACAGCGTCGCATCCGGGCGGTCGAGGCAACCAGTTCAGCGACTGCAGCAACTCCACTACACTTTCTGAAGTGGAACGCGGCCTCGCTTGCTTCTAGCCTGTATCCGGGAGGCGCTCCAATGTCAGAGACCAACTACCCGAAGTTCTGCCCCGTCGCGATGGCCGCTAGCCTGCTCGAGCCGCGCTGGACGATGCTGATGCTCTGCGAGATGTGGTCCGGCTCGACCCGGTTCAGCGAGATCCAGCGCGGGGTTCCGGGCATGTCGCCGGGGCTGCTGTCAAAGCGTCTTAAGGAATTGGAGGCCAATGGCCTCGTGGTCCGGCGGACGACCGGGGCTGGCGGCCATGTCGAGTATCTGACCACGCCGATCGCCGACGAATTGCAGCCCCACATTCGGGCTCTTGGCGAATGGGCCCATCGGAACATCGATTGCGATGTCTCCCTCAAGGATCTCGATGCCCGCCTTCTGATGTGGAAAATCCGAGGCAAGATCGACCTCTTGCAGCTTCCCAAGGGGAAGCGGGTCATTCAGTTCATTCTGAACGACGCGCCGAACGCGACCGCGAACTATTGGCTTGTGACGAAACCCGGCGAAGAGACCGACCTGTGCTTTACCGATCCGAAATACGACGTGGACCTCTATGTGGTCTGTGAGTTGCGCGCCCTCACCTCGGCCTGGATGGGGCATACGCGGTTCGAGACAGAGATCGAGCGGGAGCGGATCGTTCTGTCGGGGCATGAGCTGATGGCCAGGACGCTCACCAAATGGCTGACCCGTAGCAGCTTTGCCGATGTCGGGAAACGCAGCCCCGCCACCACTGAGGCAAGAGCGGGTTAGCGCGGCGAGACCGCGCATGGCCGATGGAGACAGCGCTGCGGCGGAGATCCCTCACCGGTCGCGGCATCGGTGTCGCCGTCCCGCGCGCCCCGATCCGCGCCGCGTCACGGATCGCGGTGCCCTGTCTCCCGGCGCAGAACGGCCGCGGACAGGCTGACAAGCGCGCCGCCCCCCGCGGCGAGAAGCCAGTCGATCCCGTGGAGCGGCCTCAGGTGGAACAGTTCGGCTACGGGCGCGATCTGGATCACGGCGATGGCGGAGACCACCGGCAGCACGGTGGCCAGAAGCGCGGCTCGCGTGCCCAGCCGTGTCAGCGCCGCCGCCATCGCCGCGCTCGCGATCACCAGCGTCGCCATCGCCATCGACCGCGCATGGGGAACGTCGAGGTCGTCCCCGAGATTGAAGACGAAGCCGCCCAGGATCACCGCCGTCGCCACCGCACCGACCAGGCCAATACGCGCCCACTCCGCCGGTGAGAAGAACCGCAACCGGCGCTCCCCGCCCGGCGTCAGCGCGTGCCGCGAGGGCAGGTCTTGGAACACGAGCATCGCTGTCGGGTGGATGATGAGTTCGATCCAGACGATATGGATCGGCAGGTAGAGCAGGGGATAGCCCATCAGCGGGATCAGCGCCGCCGTGGCCACCAGCGGCGCGTGCAGCATCAGCAGATAGGCGAAGCTGAGCCGAAGGTTCGTGAACAGCTGCCGGCCCTCTGCGACGGCCCGCACGAGCGTCGCGAAATTGTCGTCGAGCAGAACGATCGCGGCCACTTCGCGCGCCGAGCGCGTCCCGCGTTCCCCCATCGCGATCCCGACATCGGCGCCGCGCAGGGCCGGTGCGTCGTTGACGCCATCTCCGGTCACGGCGACAAGCTCTCCCTCGGCGCGGAGCGCCTCGACCAGGGCCAGCTTCTGCGCGGGGGTGCAGCGGGCCACGACATCGAAATCGAAGCGCGGCCCGGGCTGGCCGAGCCTCCGTTCGAGGGCGGCGCCCTCGACGACCCGCGGCGCGGCACCGCCGATCCCGAGCTCCCCCGCGATGGCTTCGGCGGTGCGGGCGTGATCGCCGGTAATCATGATGACCCGGATGCCCGCGCCCTGCGCCTCGGCCACGGCCTCGGCGACGCCGTCGCGGACGGGATCGGAAAAGGCGAGAAGGCCCGCAAAGTCGAACCCCTCTTCCGGCTCGTCCCCGGTCCAGGCCGCAAGCCGCCGCGCGGCGACGGCGATGACCTTATGGCCCGACCCGGCCAGCGTCTGCGTCCGATGGAGCCAGACTTCGCGCGCCTCCGGGGCGAGGTCCGACAGCGAGAGAACCATCTCGGGTGCACCCTTCATCGCGACGCGCCAGCCGCCCTCGGGATCGCGCAGAACGCAGACCTCGCGCAGGCGGTCTTCCGTGAACGGATAGACCGCCTCGACCGCGCCATCCCAGGCGGCGCCACTGGCCAGCAGGATCTCGTCGAGCGGATCGGCGGTCTCGGCCCGGGACGCCGTGGCGCCGATCGCGAGCACCTCCGCCCGGTCGCGCGCGCCCGCGGGAACGACCTCGCTAAGCAGCAGCCGTCCCTCGGTCAGCGTCCCCGTCTTGTCGGTGCAGATGCAGGTGACACGCCCGATATTCTCGACGACCACCGCCCGCCGCACGAGCGCATGGAGCTTGGCGAGGCGAAAGACACCGAGTCCGAGGAAGAAGGAGAAGACGACCGGGAATTCCTCGGGCAGCGCCGCGATGGCGAGCGTGACGGCACTCAGGATCGCATCGACCAAGCCGTAGCCCTGGACGTATCGAATGACGGCGAGCGCCGCGCAGAGGACCAGCGCGATGACGAGCAGGATCCGCACCAAGTCCGTGATCGCGGCTTGCAACGGCGTCCGTTCGCTGCGTGTCGTGCTCGAAAGCCGGGCGATTTCGCCATAATAGGTGTCGCCCCCGGTCAGGGCGACGCGCAGCCGCGCCTCGCCCGTCAGCAGACGGGTTCCGGCCATGCCCCAATGCACCCCGTCGATCAGCCTGTCCGCCGCCCCCTTGGGCGGCGCGGCGAGCGGCAGTTTCCGCACCGGAAGCGCTTCGCCGGTCAGGGTGGATTCGTCGGCCTGCAAGGCATGGCCGGCAAGGATCAGACCATCCGCCGGGAAATAGGCGCCCGCCGGCACGATCACGAGATCGCCGGGTACCAAATCGGCCGCCTGGATCTCCCGTTCCACCCCATTCCGGACCACCCGCGCCCGCGATGCCAGCCGGGCCCGCAGCCCTTCAGTGGAGGCCTCGGTGCGGCGGTGGAGATAGACGTCCATCCCGGCGATGGGGATCAGGGCGACGGCCAGGACGGCGGCCTCGGTGTAATCCCCGAGCCAGAGAAACAGGAGCGCGGTCCCGACCAGGAACCAGATCATCGGATCCTTGACCGTGCTGCGCAGAATCTCCAGCCAGCCGGTCGGGCGCTCGGCGAGGATGGCGTTCGGGCCATAGCGCGCACGACGCTGGGCGACCGCGCTGTCGTCCAGCCCGGCCTCCTGGCTCCACAATCCTTCGAGCGGCTCTAGCGGGGCGGGACGCTGCAAATTCCTATCCGAGAGGGGCGATATGACATCGGGACGGCCGAAGCGCGGCCCCGTCCCAAATCGCAAACCTCGGGGCGCTGCGATACCGCAATATCGCTGACGCGCGCGTTTCGATCAGTCCGCGCGGCCCGTTCTCGCCCGCCACGCGGCCTCAACCTCGGCGACGGAGGGCGTCGGCAGATCGAAGAGATCGCGGGTTGTGCAATAGCCCTCGCCTCCCATCCGGCCGATAGCGTCGAGCCGGGTCGCGTCGGAGTAGTAGGTGTCCGGGTCGATGATATCCTCGCGGATATGGGCCATCTCGATCCGGCCCAGAACGATCTCCCGGGCGCCGCTGACCGCGATCGAGACATGGCGGCGGCACTCGAAGGCGACCGGCGCCTCGGCGATGCGCGGGCAGTCGATCACCTCGCCGGGCGCCGCGGTCAGGCCGGCCTTGGCGAGTTCGTCGACCTCGGGCGGAAAGGGCGCCGCCGTTGCCGCCATCGGCACGACATTGGCGACATCGCAGATATTGACGGTGAAAACCTCGGTGCTGCGGATGTTCCAGGCCGTGTCCTTGAACCGGCGGTCGGGCTTGTTCTCCACCCCGAGCGCAAGGATCGGCGGGTCCGCCGACAGGCAGTTGAAGAACGAATAGGGCGCCGCGTTGATCACGCCCTCGGGCGAGCGGGTCGTGACCCAGGCGATCGGGCGCGGGACGATGGTCCCGATCATCACCTTGTAAGCCTGGCGTGCGGTCAGGTCGGCGAAGCGGATCGCGCGATGGGTCATTGCGCGAGTTCCCGGCCGTAGCGCGCGAGAATCGATTCCACGGTATCGGGTGTGCCGTCGAAATTGGCGCGGTCGGCCACGGCGCCCAGATGATGCTCCATCAGGCGGACGGCGCGGTCGGTATCCTTGGCCCGGATCGCGGCGATGATCTGCGAATGCTCGTCCACCGCGCAATCCGCGGAATGGGAGTTCGCGAACATCGCCATGATCAGCGAGCAGCGGCGCACCACCTGGGTGACGTATTTCGCCAGCACCGCGTTGCCGCTGAGCTCCGCCATCAGAATATGAAACTCACCGGCGAGGCGGATCGACACCGGGCCATCCTTGCCCTTGGTGCCATGTTCGCGGCGGACATGCGCCTCCAGCGCATCGAAGCCCGAGCGCGGCATCCGCTCCACCAGAAGCCGCGTCACCTCGGTTTCGAGACAGCGGCGGACCTCGAAGATCTGGCGCGCCTCCTCCAGGGTGGGTTCGGCGACGAACGCGCCGCGATTGCGCTTGGAGACGACCAGCCCCTCAGTCTCCAACCGCACGAGCGCGTGACGCACGATGGTCCGGCTGACCCCGAACTGCTCGCCGACCATATCCTCCGGCAAGCGCATCCCCGGCTTGAGCGACTGTTCGATGATCGCACGGCAGAGAAGGTCATAGACCGCATCGGTCGTCGTACTTTTTCCGTGTTCTGCCATTGCCGCCTTTGCCCATTTTCGCCGCACACCCACGGGACGGATGCAATTTATATGCCTAATTGGATACAGAGGGCTAGACATGTCAAGGCCGGCTGTGCTTGATCGGATACTAGATCGTATCCAATTTGCGCCAGAAAGTCGGCGCAATCAACAGCCGAGG
Organism: Jannaschia seohaensis; assembly: GCF_900116765.1. GTDB lineage: Bacteria > Pseudomonadota > Alphaproteobacteria > Rhodobacterales > Rhodobacteraceae > Jannaschia > Jannaschia seohaensis. The sequence continues at coordinate 35,095 of NZ_UETC01000001.1, forward strand.
AGAACGGGATGACCCTTCGACACTACCTCTTTGCCACTGCCGCCGTCAGCGCGCTCGCGCTGCCCGCGCAGGCGCAGAACATTCTGGACTGGGGTGCGAATCGCGACATCGGCTCGCTCGACCCGTATTCCTTTGGGGACAGCTTTACGATCAACGTGCTCAACCACGTCTACGAGGGCCTGGTGCGCTATGACCGCGACCTGACTATCGAGCCGGCGCTGGCGACGTCCTGGGAGATCCTCGACGACCAGGTGACATGGCGCTTTACCCTGCGCGAGGGCGTGACCTTCCATAACGGCAATGCCTTTACCGCCGAGGACGTGCAGGCCTCGCTCACGCGCGTCAGCCATGAGACCTCGCCGCTCAAGGGCAACCTGCCGGCCTATGTCTCCTCCGAAGTGGTGGACGATTACACCATCGACATCACCCTGAACGGCACCTATCCGCTGCTGCTCAACGACCTGACGAACATCCATATTTTCGACCGCGACTGGCTGGTCGAGAACAATGCCGAACTGCCGACCGATATCGGTGCGGGCGTCGAGGGTTACGCTACCTACAACGCCAACGGCACCGGCCCCTTCTTCGTGGAGAGCCGCCAGCCCGAGGCGCAGACGGTCTTCACGGTCAATCCCGACTGGTGGGACGAGCCGCAGCACAATCTCGACGGGTTCGTTCTGCGCCCCGTGACCTCGCCGGCGACCCGCGTGGCCGCGCTGCTCTCGGGTGAGATCGACTTCACCAACGATGCGCCCGTGCAGGACCTCCCGCGCCTCGCCGCCGCGCCCACCGTCAACGTGCTCGAAGGCGTCGATCTGCGCACCGTGATGATCGGCTTCCCCTTCCGCGAGACGCTCGCCTCGGGCGCGCCGAACCCCTTCGCGGACCGCGCCGTGCGCGAAGCGATGTATAAGGCCATCGACCTGAACCTGATCCACGAGCGCATCATGCGCGGCAAGAGCCGCGTCGCCGGCGCCGTGGTGGCGCCTCCGATCCCCGGCTATTCTGAGGATTTGGATACGATCCCCGAATACGATCTGGACGGCGCCAAGGCGCTCCTGGAAGAGGCCGGTGTATCCGAAGGCCTGTCCTTCGAGTTCAACTGCCTGTCCGACGGGCTGGTGAACGAGGAGCAGTTCTGCCAGGCGATCGCCTCCATGTGGAGCCGCCTCGGCCTCGCCCCGCAGCTCGACGTGGCGCCGCGCGCGGTGCAATCGCCCAAGCGCACCGGCGGGCAGACGGATGTCTACACCTTGGGCTGGGCGACGCTGCCGATGCTCGACAGCTATTCGCCGCTGATCCAGATCTTCCACTCCAAGGAGGGCAATTCCGGCGTGTTCAACTGGGGCGACTGGTCCTACCCCGAACTCGACGCGTTGGTGCAGGCCGCCGGGCAGGAGCTGGATCTCGAAACCCGGCTCCAGCTTCAGAACGACGCCATGCGGATCATCAAGGATGAGCACATCATGATCCCGCTGCACCAGCAGCCGATGGCCTGGGCGGTCACCACCTCGGTCAGCGAGATGCCGCTCTTCCCGGACAACAAGCCGCGGCTCTGGTTCGCGCGCATGGGCAGCGACGGCTGAGCCCAGGACAGACCGGGTCCGGGCGCACGCGCCCGGACCCATTTCCTCCGGAGAGACCCCGTGATCGCATTCCTTCTCAAACGCACGGCGAACGCCGCCTTCGTGATGCTGGCCGTCGCGTTCCTCGCTTTTCTGATCTTCCGATCCTTCGGCGACCCGGTCGAGATGATGGTGAACGAACAGGCCACGCAGGCCGAGCGCGCCGAACTGCGCGAGAGGCTGGGACTGAACGACGGGTTCCTCACGCAGTATATCCGCTTCGTTACCAACGCGGTGCAGGGCGATTTCGGGATCTCCTACCGCAATCAACAGGACGTCATGGTCCTGATCGCCGAGCGCCTGCCCGCGACCTTCGAGCTGGTTCTGGTGGCGACGGTGATCTCGCTCGTGGTGGGCATCCCGCTGGGGGTCTTCACTGCGGTCCACCGCAACAGCCGGCTGGCAGATGCATTGCAGCTGACCTCCATCGTGGGGGTGTCACTGCCCAGCTTCGTGGTCGGCATCCTCCTGATCCTCGCCTTTTCCGTGACGCTCGGCTGGCTGCCCGCTTTCGGGCGCGGCGAGACGGTCGATATCGGCTGGTGGTCCACCGGGCTGCTGACACCCTCGGGCCGGGCGGCGCTGGTTCTGCCTGCGATCTCGCTCGCCACGTTCCAGATCACGCTGGTCATGCGGCTGGTCCGCGCCGAGATGCTGGAGACCCTGCGCACCGACTACGTCAAATTCGCCCGCGCCCGCGGCGTGCCCCGCGCCCGGGTCCACTGGATCCACGCCCTGCGCAACTGCCTGATGCCTGTCATCACGCTGACGGGCATGCAGATCGGCAACCTGATCGCCTTCGCGCTGGTGACCGAGACGGTGTTTCAGTGGCCGGGCATGGGGCTTTTGTTCATCCAGGCGGTGACCTTCGTCGATATCCCGGTGATGGCCGCCTACCTGATGCTCGTGTCCTTCATCTTCGTCGTCCTCAACACCATCGTGGACGTGACCTATGCCTGGGTTGATCCGCGCCTGCGCGACGACACCGCAGCGGCCGGAGGCGCCAATGGCTGATCGCACCGACATCCCGCCCGCTCCGCCCTCGCGCTTGGCGCGGTTGCGCGACAGCGACCTGTGGTATTCCTTCCGCGCGCATCCCAGCGCCGTCTTCGCCGCGATCCTGTTGCTTCTGCTGACCCTCGGCGCCCTGCTGGCCCCCTGGATCACGCCGCAGAACCCCTATGACCTTGCCGCGCTGGAGCTGTGGAACTCCGAGATCCCGCCGCTCTGGGACGCCCAAGGGCAATGGCCCTTCCTGCTGGGTACGGACGTGCAGGGGCGCGACATCTACTCGGCCATCCTCTACGGCTCGCGCATCTCGCTGGTCATCGGCTTTGCCTCGGTGATGCTGGCGCTCGCGGTGGGCCTGAGCCTCGGGCTGATCGCGGGGTATTTCGGCGGCTGGGTCGACAATGTCATCATGCGGGTGGGCGATGTGCTGCTGTCGATGCCGTTCATCCTGATCGCTATCCTGATCTCCGCCGTCGCCACCGCCGCCCTGCCGCCCGACCTCAAAAGCGCCCTCGCCGCGCCGATCCTGATCGTCGCCATCGCGGTGCCGTCCTGGGTGCAATACGCGCGCACTGTTCGCGCTTCGGCCATGGTGGAGCGCAAGAAGGAATACGTGCAGGCCGCGCGCCTGATCCGGGTGAAGCCCTGGCGCATCATGCTGCACCACATCCTGCCCAACACGCTGACGCCGATCATGGTGGCCGCGACGCTGAATTTCGGGCTCGCCATCCTGTCCGAGGCGACGCTGTCCTTCCTCGGCGTGGGCATGCCGCCGGACCAGCCGTCGCTGGGGACGCTGATCCGTATCGGCAACCAGTATCTTTTCTCGGGCCTGTGGTGGATCGTGGTGTTCCCCGCCATCCAGCTCTGCCTGATCGTGCTGTCGGTCAACATGATCGGCGACTGGCTGCGCGATGCCCTCAACCCCAAGCTGAACTGAGCCCATGACAGACCTCATCCTCAAGAACGTCCGCCCCATGGGCGCCCCCGCCACCGATCTCAACGTCACCGCCGGGCGCTTTGCCGAAAGCGCCGCCGCCGGGGCGGAGACGATCGATTGCGGCGGGCGGATCCTGATCCCCGGGCTGGTCGAGGCGCATACCCATCTCGACAAGTCCCTGCTGGGCCTGCCCTGGTATCGCAACGAGGTCGGCCCGCGCCTGATCGACAAGATCGACAACGAACGCGCGGTCAAAGTGTCGCTGGGCCTCGACCCGCGGGTGCAGTCGGAGCGGCAGGCGCTCCAGTCCGTTGCCTACGGCACGACCCATATTCGCAGCCATGTAGACGTGGACACCCATCACGGGCTCGCGGGCGTCGAAGGCGTCATGGCCACACGCGAAAAGCTGGCCGGGATCGTCGATATCGAGATCGTGGCCTTCCCGCAGTCGGGCATGATTACCCGGCCCGGCACGGTCGAGCTGATGGACGAGGCGCTGTCGATGGGCGTCGAGGTGGTCGGCGGGCTCGACCCTTGCGGCATTGACCGCGACCCCCGCGCCCATCTCGACGCGATCTTCGGCCTGGCGGAAAAGCACGGCAAACCGATCGACATCCATCTGCACGAACAGGGCGCGCTGGGCTGGTTCTCGATGGAAGAGATCCTCACCCGCACCCGCGCCCACGGCATGCAGGGGCAGGTCACGGTCAGCCACGCTTTCTGCCTCGGCGCGCCCGACCGCGCCGCCGTCGCGGCCCTACAGGAGCAACTGGCCGAGGCGCGCATCCACATCGTCACCACCGCGCCGGCCTCCGCCCCGGTCCCGGCGGTCAAGGAGTTGCACGCCCTGGGCATCCTGACCGGCGCAGGCTCGGACGGGATCCGCGACACCTGGGGGCCTTACGGCAATGGCGACATGCTGGAGCGAGCGATGTTCGTCGGACTGCGCAACAACCTGCGCCGCGATGACGAGGTCGAATTGGCGCTCGACATCTGCACCGCGGGCGGCGCGGCGGTCATGGGGCTCGACGGCTACGGCCTCGCGCCGGGCTGCCATGCGGACGCTGTGCTGGTCGAGGGTGAGACGCTGGCGGAGGCCGTCGCCCTGCGCGCGCCGCGCAAACTGGTCCTGAAGGGCGGGCGCGTCACCGCACAGGACGGCAAGTGCCTGACGGAGGCACCATGACCCGGACGCTTCTCACCGCGCGCTGGGTGGTCGGCTTTGGCGGCGACGCCCACCGCGTCCACGAAAACGGCTGCGTGCTGATCGAAGCGGATCGCGTGGCCCATATCGGCGCCCTCCCCGACCCGGTGCCGGATTGTCCGCGCATCGATTACGGCGAGGCGATCCTGTCGCCGGGCTTCATCGACCTGGACGCGCTGTCGGATCTCGACACCACGATCCTCGGGCTCGACAACTTCCCCGGCTGGAAGAAGGGTCGCGTCTGGCCGGAGAGCTATGTCGCGCGCGGCCCCTACGAGATGTATTCGGCGGAGGAACTGGCGTTCCAGAAACGCTTCGCCTTCGCGTCGCTCATCCGCAACGGGATCACCACGGCGCTGCCGATCGCGTCGCTTTTCTACCGCGAGTGGGGCGAAACCGTAGAAGAGTTCGAGGCGGCCGCCGAGGCGGCCGAAGCGCTCGGCCTGCGCGTCTATCTCGGGCCCGCTTACCGCACCGGCGGGCAGGTCGTGGACGAGAGCGGCACGATCCGCGCGATATATGACGAGGCGCGAGGCCTTGCCGGGCTCGAAGAGGCGGCCGACTTCGCGCAACGGATCGAGGGACGCGCCGAGGGACGCATCCGCGCGATGTTCGCCCCCGACCGCATCGAGACCTGCACGCCGAAACTCCTGAGACGCACCGCCGCGATCGCCGCCGAGATGGGCGCGCCCGTGCGACAGCATTGCTTGCAATCGGAGATCGAGCTGCGGCTGGTGCGCGACCAGCATGGCGTGAGCCCGATCCGCTTCCTCGCGGAGAACGGCGCGCTGGCGTCGAACTGGCTCCTGCCGCACGGCACCAACGCCACCGAGGAGGATATCGCGCTGATCCGCGACGCGGGCGCGGCGCTGGTGCATTGCCCGCTTGTGGCCGCGCGTCACGGGGGGATGCTGCGCTCCCTGCCCCGCTGGCTGGAGGCTGGCATCACCGTGGGCATGGGCACCGATACCTGGCCGCCCGACATGATCCTCAACATGCAGCTCGGCCTGATGACCGCGCGCCTCGCCGATGGCCACGACGCAATCCGCTCCGAGGCGCTGTTCGATGCGGCGACACTGGGCGGGGCGCGGGCGCTCGGGCGCGACGACATCGGCCGGCTCGCGCCGGGCGCCAAGGCGGATATCGCCGTGATCGACCTGAGCGGCGCATTGCAGACCCCGGACCCGATCCAGACCCTGATGACCTCCTGCGCCGGGCGCGACGTGCGCGATGTCTGGATCGACGGGCGGCGGGTGATGGCCGACGGCGTCATCCCCGGCAGCGACCTCGTCGCCGATACCGCCCGCGCGCAGGCGCAATTCGACGGGCTGGTCGCGAAATACCCCGACCGGACGCTGGGCCACCCGCCCATGAACGAGATATTCGAGCCGTCTTATGAGAGGGTTACCCATGACCGACACCGTCCTTGACGTGCGCGATCTGAGGGTCGAGTTTCCAACCCGCCGCGGCGTCCTGACCGCGCTGGATGGGGTCTCGCTCTCGATCCGGCGCGGCGAGATCCTCGGCGTGGTCGGCGAAAGCGGCGCGGGCAAGAGCATGACCGGCATGGCCATCCTCGGCCTGCTGGAGCCCCCGGGCCGCATCGCCGGCGGCGAGATCCACCTCTCCGGCGACCGGATCGACACGCTGAGCGAGTCCGAGATGGAGCAGGTGCGCGGCCGCCGGATCGGCGCGATCTTCCAGGACCCGCTCACATCGCTCAACCCGCTCTTCCGGGTGGGCGACCAGCTGATCGAGACCATCCGCCTGCATACCGACCTGACCCGCGACCAGGCCGGGCAGCGCGCGCTGGGCCTGCTGCGCGAAGTCGGGATCCCCGCCCCCGAAGACCGCATGAACAGCTTTCCACACCAGTTCTCGGGCGGCATGCGGCAGCGGGTCGTGATCGCGCTGGCGCTCTGCGCCGAGCCGGAGCTGATCGTCGCCGACGAACCCACGACCGCGCTCGACGTCTCGATCCAGGCGCAGATCACAGCGCTCCTGCGCCAGCTCTGCACCGAGCGGGGCACGGCCGTGATGCTGGTCACGCATGACATGGGCGTGATCGCCGAAACCGCCGACCGCGTGGCGGTGATGTATGCTGGACGGCTGGTCGAAACCGGGCCGGTCGACGATGTCGTCCGCCGCCCCCAGCACCCCTATACCGCCGGTCTGATGGGATCGATCCCGGGCCTGCGCAGCGATGTGGAGGAACTCAGCATGATCCCCGGAAGCATGCCGCGTCTCGACGCGATCCCGCCCGGCTGCGCCTTCAACCCGCGCTGCGACAAGGCCGGGCCGCGCTGCCGCCGCGAAGCGCCGCGCATCACGGGCGAAGGCGCCGCCTGCTGGCTCGCCATGGAAGGAAGCACCGCATGACCCGCGCCGATGCCATCCTCGAAGTCGATGCGCTGGAACGGCGCTTCGACGTCTCCGCGCCCTGGCTCAACCGTTTGCTGGAAAACAAGCCGCGCCGCGTGTTGCGCGCCGTCGACGGGGTCGATTTCCAGATCGAGCGCGGCAAGACGCTGGCCCTCGTCGGCGAATCCGGCTGCGGCAAGAGCACCATCGCCAAGCTGGTGACGGGGCTGCATCCGCCCTCGGACGGCGCGATCCGCTTTCACGGCGACCGCGACCGGGTGCAGATGATCTTCCAGGACCCCTATGCCTCGCTCAACCCGCGCTGGCGGGTCGGCCGGATCATCGCCGAACCCCTGCGCACCCTGCGGCCGGAGACCACCGATGCAGAGGCCGAGGCCCGCGTGGCCGAGCTTTTGGGCATCGTCGGCCTGTCGCCCACGGACGCGGTGAAATACCCGCACGCCTTCTCCGGCGGCCAGCGGCAGCGCATCTCGATCGCGCGCGCGCTGGCGGGCGAGCCCGAGTTCCTGGTCTGCGACGAGCCCACATCCGCGCTCGATGTCAGCGTCCAGGCGCAAGTTCTGAACCTGATGAAGCGGCTTCAGAGGGAGTTCGGGCTGACCTACCTGTTCATCAGCCACGACCTGTCGGTGGTGCGCCACATGGCCGATGAGATCGCGGTGATGTATCTCGGCCGCATCGTCGAGATGCAGCCCACCGCGGATCTCTTCGCCAACCCGCTGCATCCCTATACCCGCATGCTGCTCGACACGATCCCCGACCTTGAGCGGCCGAACCGCAACCGCAGCCCGATGCGCGGCGAGGTGCCGTCGCCCATCGCGCCGCCGCCGGGTTGCAGCTTCCACCCGCGTTGTCCGCTCGCCAATGACCGTTGCCGCACCGAGCGCCCCAGCCGGACCGAGCATGTCATGGGCGGGCGCGTCGCCTGTTTCGCCGCCGAGGAGGGCCGCATATGAGCTACAATGACACTTTCATGCGTCGCGCGATCGAGATCTCGGCGCAGGCGCTGGATGAGCCGGGGCTTGAGCCCTTCGGCGCGGTCGTGGTCCGCGACGGCGAGATCGTCGGCGAGGGGATCAACCGGTCGCTGGCGAATTTCGACCCGACCTCCCATGGCGAGACCGAGGCGATCCGCGATGCCGCCCGCAATCTACAGACGGTCGATCTGCGCGGCTGCGATCTTTACACAAGTTGCGAGCCCTGCGCGCTTTGCGTCGCGGCCATGGCCATCGCCGGGATCTCGCGGCTTTACTACGCCGCCGACATGGCCCAGGCTGGAGCGGCGCTGGGGCACCTGCCGGAGAGCGCCCGCTTTCCGATCGATGTGGCCCACCTGACCCATGAATGCGCGCATCCGGTGGCCGAGCGCCGCATGCCCTCGGAGCAGGCCCGGGCGGCCGAGGCGGCCGCGATTCTACAGCGCTGGGCCGAGCAGGCAATGCGGCCGCGTTCCGGCGATGCGCGAGAGGGCTGACATGACCGCCGCCAGACCCGCGCCGGATGTTCTGCTGCTGAACGCGAATACGGATCGCGGCATGACCGAACGCATGGTCGCCCATGCGCGGCGCCGGCACGCCAGCTGTCGTGGGGCCACGGTTACATCCGGCGCCTCCTATATCAGCGACGCCGCCTCGCTTCAGATCGCCTCGGCCGCGGTCGAGGAGCATGTGAGCCAGCTTGGCCCGGACGCGCGGCCCGATATCCTGATCGTCGCCTGTTTCGGCGATCCGGCCGTGCGCGATCTGCAGCGCCGTCTGCCCTATCCCGTCACCGGCCTCGCCGAGGCGTCCTGCCAGCTGGCCAGCCGGATGGGGGATCGGTTCGGGATCGTGACAGGGGGCCGGAAATGGCCGCCGCTCCTTCGGGATCTGGTCACGGAGATCGGTCTGGCCCCCCGCCTGAGCGGAATCCACGCGCTGGAGCTGACCGGCGACCAGATCGCGCAGGACCGCGCCGGCGCAAGGGACGCGATCAGGGACAAGGTGCTGGAGGCCGCCTCCGCTGGAGCGGACGTCGTCATCCTTGGCGGCGCCGGTCTCATCGGCTTCGCCGAGGAACTCCAGGCCGATATCGACGTGCCTTTGCTCGACTCGGTCGATTGCGCGATCCGGCGCGCGGTGGAGATGGCGGGCGAGACGACATCCTGACGTTCATCCGGCGGCCCTATCGGCAGGGACACACCGGGTGGCGGGGATGCGGCACACGCTCAGTCGCGCCAATTCCCACGGGCCCGTTCCTCGGTATCGGTCTTCGCCCGGGCTCTGCCGGCGGCTGCCCCAACCCGCGCCCCGGTTCATTCGACCTCAAACGGCACGATATTTCGGGCGTGGTGGTCCACTGTGATGTCGCGCGCCAAGGGCGGCACGGAGCGGTGCGCGCAGTTGGAGCGTTCGCAGATGCGGCAGCCGGTCCCGATCGGCTCGAACCGCTCGGCATTCGACACGTGCAGGTCGTCGGCATAGACGAGCTGGCTGGCATATTTCGCTTCGCATCCAAGCCCGATCGCGAATTTCCGCGACGCCTTGCGGAAATCGGCGCTGCGGATCGTCTTGCTGAAGGCCAGGCAGACATAGCGCAGCCCGTCCGGCGTGCTGGCCAATTGCCGCAGAATCTCGCCCTGGCTCTCGAAGGCCGCGTGGATGTTCCAGAGCGGGCAGGAGCCGCCGAAGCGGGTGAATTGCAGGCTGGTCGCGCTATGCCGCTTGGTGATGTTCCCGGCGCGGTCGATGCGTAGGAAGTAGAACGGAACGCCCTTGTTTCCGGGCCGCTGCAACATGCTGAGCCGGTGGCAGACCTGCTCGCGGCTGGCATCGAAGCGGAAGGCCAGGCGGTCCAGGTCGTGCCGCGTCTCGGCCGCGGCCTCGCGGAACTCGGAATAGGGCAGCACGACCGCACCGGCGAAGTAATTGGCGAAGGTCATCCGGCAGACTTCGCGGGCGCTGCGGGAATGGAAGCCCGCCTCGTCCAACAACTTCTCGATCAGCGCACCCTGCTCCAGCAGTCCGACCTGATAGGCCATCTGAAAGAGGTTCGTCGCCGGGCTGGACGTGGCGCTGAGATGCAGCGTCTGCGTGACCGGATCGTATCGGCGGATCGTCCCGGCCGCCGCCGCGCTTTTAGTCTCGACCACGCGAATGCCATGGGCGTCGTTCAGATAATCGGCCAGCAGGACGTAGCGCTGCTTGTCGCTGGCCATAAGGGTGCGAGCGAAGGCCTCCGCCTCCCGGTCGAGCTCGTCTATGTAGTTGTCCTTGTAATGGAAATAGTCCCGCACCTCCTCGTAGGGGATGGGCGTGGTGGCGGATTCGGTCGCGGAGAGCGTCGTGTCGAGCTGGCCGAGCTGCTCGCGGGTTTTCTGATAGACCTGATAGAGACCGAGAAAGGCGCGGACCATGTTCGGCGTGTTCGAGGTCGCGATCTTGAGCTCTTGCGGCTGGATCCGGGTATCCGCGAAGACCGGGTCGGACAGGATCTCGCCCAGATCGACGGCGATCTTGCCGGATTCGTCGAGCGCCAGATCCGAGAGATCGAAGTCGAAGCCGTTGAACAGCGCCAGGATCACCGAGGCGGAGAGCGACCGATGGTTGTTCTCGATCTGGTTGAGGTAGCTTGTCGAAATCCCGAGCCGCCGCGCGAATTCCGCCTGGGTCATCTTGTGAGACTGGCGCAGGTGGCGAACACGGGCGCCTGCAAAGATCTTTCGGAGATCGTCGCTCATTCACTTTTTCGCATTTTGCACACGGCATTTTGCTAACTTTCACAACGTAACACGTTCAGCCCTCGACGGATAGAGAAACCGGAGCATAGGGCTTTGGTTAACGCATCCCTCGCGGGATGGCGCAGGCCCCAAGGAGACGTGGACGATGGCGAAAGTAGCATTGGTCACAGGCGGCACGCGCGGCATTGGTGCGGCGATCAGCACGGGATTGGCCGCGGCGGGCTACCGCGTCGCCGCCAATTACGCCGGAAACGACGACGCCGCTTCCCGTTTCTCCGAGGAGACCGGCATCAAGACCTACAAATGGTCGGTCGGCGATTATGCGGCCTGTATCGAAGGCGTCGCCAAAGTCGAGGCCGATCTCGGCCCCGTCGACATCCTCGTGAACAATGCCGGCATCACCCGCGACGGCATGTTCCACAAGATGACCAAGGAAAAGTGGGACGCGGTCATCAACACCAATCTCAACGGCCTCTTCCACATGACGCACCCGGTCTGGGCGGGAATGCGCGATCGCAAGTTCGGCCGGGTGATCAACATCTCGTCGGTCAACGGGCAGAAGGGACAGGCGGGACAGTCCAACTATTCCGCCGCCAAGGCTGGCGATCTCGGCTTCACCCGGGCGCTGGCCCAAGAAGGCGCGCGCGCGGGCATCACCGTCAACGCGGTCTGCCCGGGATATATCGGCACCGAGATGGTCCGCGCCATCGACGAGGACGTGCTCAACAAGCACATTCTGCCGCAGATCCCCGTGGGCCGCTTGGGCGAGCCCGAGGAAATCGCGCGCTGCGTCGTGTTTTTGGCCTCGGACGACGCCGGCTTTATCAATGGATCGACGATTTCCGCGAATGGCGGGCAGTTCTTCAGCTGACCGCCATCGCAAAAGGAGGAGGAAGACATGGGACAGTACGCAGAGGTCTACGGCGCCTGGCAGAAGGATCCGGAGGCGTTCTGGGCCGAAGCCGCCCGCGCCGTGGATTGGACCAAGGCTCCTCTGACGGTGCTCGACGACAGCGCCGCGCCGCTCTACCGCTGGTTCGCGGATGCGGAAGGCAACACCTGCTACAACGCCGTCGACCGGCACGTGGAGGCCGGGCGCGGCGACCAGCCGGCGATCATCCATGACAGCCCCGTCACCGACAGCAAGACGACGATCACCTATGCCGAATTGCAGGACCGTGTCGCCCGGCTCGCCGGCGTGCTGGCGGCCCGCGGCGTGACCAAGGGCGACCGCGTCGTGATCTACATGCCGATGGTGCCCGAGGCCCTGGTGGCGATGCTAGCCTGCGCCCGGATTGGCGCGGTGCATTCGGTGGTCTTCGGGGGCTTCGCGGCGCATGAACTCGCCGTCCGCATCAACGACGCCGCACCCAAGGCGGTTCTCAGCGCCTCCTGCGGGATCGAGGGCAAGCGGGTGATCGCCTACAAGCCGCTGCTCGACGAGGCCATCGCCCAGTCGGAGCACAAGCCCGACCTCTGCGTCATCTTCCAGCGCCCGCAAGCCGAGGCGGCGCTGACCCCCGGCCGCGATCTGGATTGGGCCGAGGCCGTGGCGGCGGCCGAGCCCGTGGGCTGCACGCCGGTCGGCGGGGCCGATCCGCTCTATATCCTCTATACCTCCGGCACGACCGGCCAGCCCAAGGGGGTCGTGCGCCACAGCGGCGGCCACATGGTCGCGCTGCTCTGGACGATGAAGAACCTCTACAACGTGCAGGCCGGCGACGTCTTTTGGGCCGCCTCGGACGTGGGCTGGGTCGTGGGCCACAGCTATATCTGTTACGGGCCGCTGCTGGCCGGCTGCACCACCGTGGTGTTCGAGGGCAAGCCCGTCGGCACCCCCGATCCCGGCACGTTCTGGCGCGTTATCGAAGAGCATGACGTGAAGGTTCTGTTCACCGCCCCCACCGCGCTGCGCGCCATCAAGCGCGAGGACCCCGAGGCGGCCTATCTCAAGAAATACGACCTCAGCGGCCTTCAGGCGCTGTTCCTGGCCGGCGAGCGCGCCGACCCGGCGACGATCGAATGGGCGCAGACCCATCTGCAAAAGCCGGTGATCGACCATTGGTGGCAAACCGAGACCGGCTGGGCCATCGCGGCCAATCCGCTCGGCATCGAGGAACTGCCGATCAAGCCGGGCTCGCCCGCCGTGCCGATGCCGGGCTACGAAGTAGAGATCCTCGACGAGGCAGGGCATCCGGTGCCCGCCGGCACGCTCGGCGCCATCGCGATCAAGCTGCCCTTGCCGCCGGGCACCTTCCCGACGCTGTGGAATGCCGAAGCGCGCTATCGCAAGAGCTATCTCGACACCTTCCCCGGCTATTACGAGACTGGCGATGCGGGGGTGAAGGACGAGGACGGGTATCTCTACATCATGGCGCGGACCGATGACGTCATCAACGTCGCGGGCCACCGGCTCTCGACCGGCGCGATGGAGGAGGTTCTCTCGGCGCATCCCGATGTCGCCGAATGCGCGGTCATCGGCATCGGCGACACGCTCAAGGGCCAGTCGCCGCTGGGTCTGGTCTGCCTGAACGCGGGGGCCGACCGCTCGGAGGAGGAGATCCAGAAGGAATGCGTCGCCCTGGTCCGGCAGGAGATCGGCCCCGTTGCCGCGTTCAAGCAATGCATCGTGATCGACGCCCTGCCCAAAACCCGCTCGGGCAAGATCCTGCGCGGCACCATGGTGGCCATCGCCGACGGCACCCCCTGGAAGATGCCCGCGACCATCGACGACCCGGCGGTCCTGGACGCGATCGCCGAGCGCATCGGCGGCCTCGGCCACCCCACATCCTGAATTTTCGAACGAAGAGGACACTCCCATGAAAGACGTCGTTATCCTGGACGGTGCGCGCACCGCGATCGGCACCTTCGGCGGCTCGCTCGCCGGGACGCCGCCGACAGACCTCGCCACCGCCGTGGCCAAGGAGGCCATCCGCCGCTCGGGCGTCGAGCCGGGCCAGATCGGCGCCTCGGTCTTCGGCCACGTCATCAACACCGAAGCCAAGGACATGTATCTGGGCCGCTATGCCGCCGTTCAGGCCGGTGTCCCCGAAGAGGCCACGGGCCTGACCGTCAACCGTCTCTGCGGATCGGGCGCGCAGGCCATCGTGAACGCGGCGCAGCACATCATGCTGGGCGACGTGGACTATGCGCTGGCCGGCGGCGCCGAAAGCATGTCCCGCGCGCCGCATTCGACCCAGTCGATCCGGACCGGCCAGAAGATGGGCGATGTCAGCTTCACCGACATGATGATCGGCGCGCTCAACGACCCCTTCGGCGTCGGCCATATGGGCGTGACCGCCGAGAACGTGGCCGCCGAGAACCAGATCACCCGCGAGCAGCAGGATGCTTTCGCCGTCGAGAGCCAGCGCCGTGCGGCGGCGGCGGTCGAGGCCGGCCATTTCAAGAGCCAGATCCTGCCCATCGAGGTCCGCGTGAAGCGCGACATGGTCGCCTTCGACACCGACGAGCACATCAAGGCCGGCACCACGATGGAAAGCCTCGGCAAGCTGCGTCCGGCCTTCAAGAAGGACGGCTCGGTCACGGCGGGCAACGCCTCGGGCATCAATGACGGCGCGGCCGCGCTGGTGCTGGCCTCGGCCGACGCCGCCGAGGCCGCCGGGCTCAAGCCCCGCGCGCGGCTGCTGGGCTATGCCATCGCCGGCGTGCGCCACGAGGTGATGGGCATCGGCCCGGTCCCGGCGGTGACCAACCTGCTCAAGAAGATCGACATGACCGCCGATCAGTTCGACGTCATCGAGAGCAACGAAGCCTTCGCCGCGCAAGCTTGCGCCGTGAATGCGGGTCTCGGGCTGAACACCGACAAGGTGAACCCGAACGGCGGCGCCATCGCCCTGGGCCACCCGATCGGCGCGACCGGCGCGATCATCTCGATCAAGACGCTCTACGAACTGGAGCGGATCGGTGGTAAATACGGTCTCGTCACGATGTGTATCGGCGGCGGGCAGGGCATCGCCCTGGCGTTTGAGCGCCTTAACTGACCCGGCCGCAGGGGCGCCCGCCAGGGCGCCTCTCCTCGCCGCCCGATCGTCCCAAGGAGGAGGACACCCGTCATGCCTGCCGAAAATCCTGACCCAGAACTCCCCGACGTGGCGGAAACAGCGCAGCGCATGATGGCGCTGACGCAGCGGTCGCTTGCGGCGGCGGCCAAGATGCAGTCCCGCTCTGTCGCGCAGGCCACAGGCTCCGAATATCAGCTGATGGACGCGGCCACCCTGACCCGGGCCTACGCCAATGTGTGGGCGCGCGCCCTGACCCGCCCGCAAGATCTCATGGCGGCGCAACTCAAGGCGACGACCGGCTTGGCGCAGGCCTGGCAGGCGATGCTCATGCCCCGCGAAGGGGAGGTGAAGGACCGCCGCTTCAAGGACGAAAGCTGGTCCTCCGATCCCTTGTCGCGCAGCTATCGCGACGCGTTCCTGGCTTTCGAAGGCGCGGTCGAAGAGTTGCTGGAGACGATGACCGAAGAGGGCCGCGACGATCTGCGGGTGAAGTTCTTCACCCGCCAGGCCGTCAGCGCGCTGTCGCCCGCCAACTACCTCGCGACCAACGCCGCCGCCCGCGCCAAGATGCTGGAGAGCGGCGGGCAAAGCGTGCTCGACGGGCTCGACAACCTGCTGACCGATCTCGAACGCGGCGACGGGCGGCTCGCCATCGCGACCAATGACGGGCAGGCTTACAAGGTTGGCGTCGATCTGGCCACGACCGAAGGCGAGGTCGTCTTCCAGAACGATCTGATGCAGCTGATCCAGTATCACCCGAGGACCGAGACACAATATCAGGTGCCGATGCTCTTCGTCCCGGCCTGGATCAACAAGTTCTACATTATGGACATGCGTCCGCAGAACAGCCTGATCCGGTATGCGCTGGACCAGGGCCATTCGGTTTTCGTGATCTCCTGGGCGAACCCGACCAAGGCGCATGCCGATCTGGATTTCACCGATTACATGACCAAGGGCCCGATCGCGGCGCTTGACGTCATCCGCGACATAACAGGCGAGGAAAAGGCCAACGTGCTCGGCTTCTGCATCGGCGGAATCCTGGTCACGGCGATGCTGGGCTATCTCGCCGCCAAGGGCGACGACCGCATCAACAGCGCCACGACCCTGGCCACGATGGTGGATTTCGCGGATGTGGGCGAAATCGGCGTCTTCATCGACGACGACCGGCTGGAGGTTCTGCGCGCACATATGGAAGAGAAGGGCTATCTCGACGCCCATCACCTTCAGGACATGTTCTCGATGCTGCGGGAGAACGATCTGATCTGGTCGTTCTACGACGCCAACTACCTGCGCGGGGACAAGCCGCGGCCGTTCGACCTGCTCTACTGGAACTCGGATTCCACCCGCCTGCCCAAGGCCATGCTGCTTTGGTATCTCGAAGAGATCTATCTCAGGAACAAGCTGCGCCAGCCCGGCGGGTTGGAAATGGACGGCGTGAAGATCGACATCTCCAAGATCAAGCCGCCGCTCTTCGTGCTGGCCACCGAGGACGATCACATCGCGCCCTGGCGCTCGATCTATCCGGCCACGCAGATCATGGAGAACGTGGAGTTCGTGCTGGGCGGCTCGGGCCATATCGCGGGCGTCATCAACCCGCCCGGCAAACGGATGAAATACGGCTACAAGACCGCGACGCACTATCCCGAGACCGCCGTGGGGTTCCTGCGCGTGGCCGAGAGCCACGAGGGCTCCTGGTGGCCCCATTGGGTGCAATGGCTCGACGGCAAGAGCGGGGCGCAGGTCCCGGCGCGCAAGGTCGCCAGGCGCGGGCGCTACAAGTCGCTGGAACCGGCGCCGGGCAGCTTCGTCACCAGCAAACCGGCCTAGACCCGGACCCGCGCATTTGCGGCCCAGCCCCCCTCGGGGTTGGGCCTGTCGCGCGGATCGACGCGGGCGCTCAGAGTTGCGCCAAGGCGTCGGCGAAGAACGTCTCGGCCCCGAAATTCCCCGATTTCAGCGTGAGCGCGATCCGGTGCCCGCCGCTGTCGCAGAAGGTCCAGGGCACCCCCGGCGCGATCTCCTTGCCGATATCGAGGCGCGTGACGCCGAGCGCTTGGGTGACCGCGCCGGAGGTCTCTCCGCCCGCCACGACGATCCGCCGCGCCCCGGCATCGCGCGCCGCGACGGCGCAGGCCGCGAGCGCCTGTTCCACGACCTCCCCGGCGCGGTCCCGGCCGAGCGTCTCCTGCGCGGCGCGGACGCTTGCGGGATCGGCCGTCGCGTAGAGCAGCGGGGCCCGCTCCAGATCCTGCCCCGCCAGCCAGTCCAACGCCGCCTGCGGCCCCGTCCGCGCCAACTCCACCGGGTCGAGTTGCAGCGCGGGGGCGCCGCTCGCCATGTAGGCCGAAACCTGCGCGTTGGTCATGGCGGAACAGCTGCCCGACAGGACGACCGCCGCCTGGGGCAGGTCGGGCGCGGCGGCGGCCTCGCTCCGGCCCCCCAGCGCCCCATCCGCGATGTAGAGCGCGGGCAAGGGCATGGCGACGGCACTGCCGCCGGTCATAAGGGGCATGTCCCGGCAGGCCTCGGCGATGACATAGAGATCTTCATTGGCGACCGCATCCATCACGACATGGGCCACGCCCGCCTCGGACAGCCGCGACAGCTCCGCGCGGACGGCCTCGACCCCTTGCGCGACCGTCAGCCGATCGACCAGCCCGACCGGCCGCGTGACCTGCGGCGCGAGCAGGCGCATCAGGTTGGAGTCGCGCATCGGCGTCAGCGGGTGGTCCTTCATCGGGCTTTCCGCAAGGGGCTGCCGCCCGACGAACAGGTTGCCCATGAAGATCGCGCGGCCGTTTTCCGGGAAGGCGGGGCAATAGATGGTCTGGGACGTCCCGAGATCGGCCATCAGCGCCTCGGCTACCGGACCGATATTGCCCTCCGCCGTGGAGTCGAAGGTGGAGCAGTATTTCCAGAAGATCCGCTCCGCCCCGGCGCTCTGCAACCAGTCTAGCGCGGCCCGGCAATCGGCCACGGCCTGCGCCACCGGCGCGGTCCGGCATTTCAACGCGATGACCTCGAACGGCGCGGGATCTGAGGGCGGCTCGCTCGGGATGCCGATCCGCAGCGACACCGGCACGCCGGACCGGGCAAGTAGCCCGGCCAGATCCGTCGCTCCGGTGAAATCGTCTGCGATGCAGCCAAGAACCGTGGTCATGGCGGTCTCCTTTCTTCCTGCGTCTACGCGGTTCCGGACCGCCGCGCCCGCAAGGCGGTTATCAGCGGCAGGGCCAGCATGCCCACGGCCAGGATCGCCAGCACCAGGGCGATGGGATGTCCGGTGAAGAAGGCCGCAAAACTGCCATCGGTGATGATGAGCCCCTGCCGGAGGCTGATCTCCAGCGTCGGCCCCAGCACCATTCCGATCACCAGCGGCGGCATCGGCATGCCCTGACGGCGGAGGACGAAGCCCAGAATGCCCGCGCCGCCCATCACCAGAAGGTCGAACGGATTACCGCGCACGAAATACACGCCCACCGCGCAAAGCAGCACGATCAGCACCAGCATGTAGCCCTCACGCAGGCGCAACAGCGGGGCCGCCCCCTTCGCCACCAGCATGCCCATCGGCAGCAGCATCAGGTTGATCACGAAGAAGCCCGAAAAGATCGCGGCGATCAGCACCGGGTTGTCGGTCATCAGCCGGATCCCCGGCGTCACGCCGTGCAAGGTCAGCGTCGCCAGCATCACCGCCGTGATCGCATCGCCCGGGATGCCCAGCGCCATGGTCGGCACCAGCGCGCCGCCCGTGACGGCGTTGTTCGCGGATTCCGAGGCGATCAGCCCGTCCGGTTCGCCCTTCCCGAACTTCGCGCGGTTCGGAGACGATCTTTGCGCCTCGGCATAGGAGATGAAGGCCGCGGTCGCCGCGCCGGTGCCGGGCAGGATGCCGATGCCGTTGCCGATGGCGACGGATTTCATCAGCCCCTTGATGCGCCCGCGCCAGGCCGAAAGCGGCGGCAGCACGATCCCGGAGAAGGAGACCAGGGACTGGGTGCCTTCCTCCTTGGCGGCGGCGCGGATCAGGACTTCGGACAAGGCGAAGACGCCGATCACCACCGCCAGCAGGTTGAAGCCGGAGATGAGCTGGAACTGCCCGAAGGTAAAGCGCGCCTCGCCGGTGATCGGGTCTCCGCCGACGCATCCGAGAAACAGACCGATGCTGCCCGCGACCAGTCCCTTGATCAGCGACCCTTCGGAGACGGAGACGATACAGGTCAGGCCCAGAAGGATCAGGGCGAAGGTCTCGATCGGGCCGAAATTCAGCGCCAGCGCGGCAAGCTGCGGCGCGGCCAGCAGCAGGACGACCGCCGAGGTCAGGCCGCCGATGGTCGAGGCGATGGTGCTCCAGCCCAGCGCCAGACCGGCCTCTCCGCGCTGCGCCATCGGATAGCCGTCGAGGCAGGTGGCGGCCGATTGCGGTGTCCCGGGCGTGTTGATCAGGATGGCCGAGATCGAGCCGCCATAGACAGAGCCCGCATAGACCGCCAGCAAGAGCAAAATGGCCGGGGCCTGGCTCATGCCCAGCGTGAAGGGCAGGATCATCGCCACCGCGACGGTAGAGCCGATGCCCGGCAAGGCCCCGAGGATGATGCCCAGCATGGTGCCCAACACCAGCACGAGCAGACCCTCAAGGGTGAAGATCAGCCCGGCCGCCTGGGGGAGCAATTCGATCATGGCACGGTCTCAGAACCACCACGCGACGGGCGAGGTCGGCAGCGGCAAGGTCAAAAGGTGGTTGAACAGCGCCACGAGCGCCGCCGGAACGCCAAGGCTCACGGCTGCCACGGGCACGGGCCGGCGCAGACCCAGCGTCACCAGCGCCACCGCTGAGAACGGGACCGCCGCCAGAAAGAACCCGATGCGGGTCATGGCCAGTAGAAAGACCAACGAGGCCAGGGCGATCACAGTGACGCGCAGCAGCTGCGGGCGGGTGCCGACGACACGCTGGCGCAGCTCCGCCACGAGGTCCAGCGCCGCGACCGCGACCCAGAAGCTCAGGACGATCTGCGGAAAGAACATCGGACTGAACGCACCCAGCCCGGAATAGGCCTGGCCGAAGGTCTGCGACAGCAAGGCCATGCCGACCAGCAGCAGCACTAGCGATGTCACCCGCCGTTCGGTCAGGATGGACATGGCGCGTCTCCTTCGGAGGACAGGGTGGGGTGCCGTAGGCCGGCACCCCGGATCGCCTTACAGGCCCGCGGCCTCGATGATCGCGGTGTTGCCTTCGTATTGCGCGCGGAAGAACGCGTCGAACGCCTCGGCGTCGCGGTAGTTCAGCACGGTCTGCGTGTCGGCCGCGAAGCTCTGGAAGCCCTCGGACGCCACGGCGGCCCCGCAGGCCTCCGACAGCTTGGCGACGACGTCGTCAGGCGTGCCGGCCGGCGCGAAGAGCCCGCCCCAGAGATAGAGCTCGTTCAGGGGCGCCGCGATGCCCACCTCGGTCGCCGTCGGCACGTCGGGGAAGTTCTCCGATCGCGCGTCCGAGAAGATCACCAGAGGGGTGAAATCGCCGCGCTGCATCAGGATTTCGGTGTCGCCGAAGAACTGGATGGTCCCCGCCGCCATCGCCTGCAAGGCCGGGCCGGAGCCCTGGAACGGCAGATGCTTGATCTTGTCCAGAACGCCCAGCCCCTCAAAGGCCGCGACGGTCGTCAGATGGGTCATCGCGCCCGGGCCGGACGAGCCGAACAGGTATTTGCCCGGCTCCGCCTCGATGGCCGCCTTGGCTTGCTCGATGGTCTCGATGCCATTGCCGGCATTCGTGAACAGCATGGTCGGCGAGGCCGCGACCGAGCAGATCGGCTCCCAGCTGTCGATGCCGTAGGGCACGTCCTTGATCTGCGGCTGGATGGTGCTGACGGTGACCGACCAGTAGCCGAGCTGATAGCCGGTGGGCCGCTGCCCCGCGAGCGCGCCCGCCGCCACCGTGCCGGAGCCGCCCGCCATGTTCGACACGAAGACGTCGCCGCCCAGCGCCTCGGCCAGATAGGGCGCGAAGCCGCGCACCAGCAGGTCCGTCCCGCCGCCCGCGTTGAACGGCACGACCAGGTTCACGGGCCGCTCGGGGAAGTCCTGCGCCAGGGCCGGGGCCGCCGCCGATGTGGCGAGCACGGCAAGGCTTGCGATAAGGGTTTTAATATTCATGGTTTCCTCCCTGTTGGTTGTTCATGCGATCCGCGGTCGCCGCCCGTGCAGGCGAGTCAGTCCTTGGACTCGGGCAGCGTCAGCCCGGCGTTGCGGGCATAGACCTTGGCAATCGCCGCGTCGTCCTCGTGCCCCAGCCCCATGCCGACGGCGACCATGTATTGCTGAAGGGCCGTCGCCGTGATCGGCGCCGAGAAGCCGGCGGATTTGGCCACGTCCAGCACGATGCCAAGATCCTTGGGCCAGATGTTGATCTGGCTGCGCGGCGTATAATCCCCGTCGACGATATGCGGCGCGCGGTTTTCCAGCATCCAGCTGGTCCCGGCGCATTTGCTGATCACCTCGACGAATTGCGCGGGATCGACGCCTTGGGTCATCCCGAAGGTCATCGCCTCGGCCATGGCCGCGATATGCACACCGGCGAGCAGCTGGTTGACCGCCTTCATGGCCGATCCCGGCCCGGCCGCGTCGCCCAGGGTGAACACGGTCTCGGCACAGGCGTCGAGCACCGGCCGCGCGGCGGCGAAGGCCTCGGGCGTGCCCGACGCCATGATCGACAGAGCGCCCGCCGCCGCCTTGGCCGCGCCGCCCGAAATCGGCGCGTCGAGGTAATGCACCCCGGCCTCGCCACACCGCGCCTCCATGTCCCGCGCGAAGGCGGGCGGCACGGTCGCGCAGGAGATGACGACGGCGCCCTTGGGCAGGGTCGCGACGATCCCGCTCTCGCCGAACAGCACCGCCTCGGTCTGCGCGGCGTTCAGCACGACGATGACGGCGACATCGAGATCGGAGGGCAGGGCTCCCGTCTCGCCGCCCTCGCCCTGGAACCGCTTGACCGCCTCGGGATTGATGTCCGCGCCCCAGGTCCGATGCCCGGCCCGCAGACAGGATTTGGCCATCCCATACCCCATCGACCCCAGGCCGATCACCGCTGTCTTTGTCGCCTCTGTCATGCGCCTTCCCCTTTCGTCTGTGTCGTTGGACGGCGTGCCGCATCCCGGCGCGTGGTGTGGACGCGCCAGACGCGGTCCGAAGAGGTGATGAACATCTCCGTGCCGGTCTCGCCGCCAAAGCAGAGATTGGCCGTGGGGGCCGGCAACAGGATCTTGCCCAGGCAGTGCCCCTCGGGCGACAGGCAACGGATCCCGTCCATCGCGCTCGTCCAGACAAAGCCCTCGTGGTCGACCCGCAGCCCATCGGGCACGCCCGGCTCGATCTCGGCAAAGACGGACCCGCCGCTCAGCGTCGTTCCGTCCACCTCGAAGACCCGGATATGGTGCGGCAGGTCATAGTCGATGCCGGGAAAGCTCGCGCCCCGGATGGCTCCGGAATCGGCGATGTAGAGCTTGCGCTCGTCCGGCGAGAAGGCGAGCCCGTTCGGCTTGTCGAAATCCGTGGCGACCGGGGTGAGCGTGCCGTCCGGGCTGGCGCAGAAGACGAAGCAGCCGCCGATCTCGCTCTCCGCCGGATAGCCCTCGACATCGGAGTTGATGCCGTAAGGCGGATCGGTGAACCAGACCGAGCCATCGGAGCGCACCACGACATCGTTGGGCGAGTTGAGCCGCTTGCCCTCGAACCGATCCGCGATGACCTCGACCGCCGCCGGGTCTTCGCTGTCCAGACGCCGGATCACGCGCCGCCCGCCATGTTCGCAGGACACCATGCGCCCTTGCAGATCCAGCGTGTTGCCGTTGGCGAATTCACTGTTCTCCAGCGCAACGGAGACTCCTGCGTCGGGCTGCCATTTCAGCATCCGCTTAGCGGGAATGTCGTTGAAATAGAGCGCGCCGTTCTGCCAGACCGGCCCCTCGGTCCAGGTATAGCCGCCGGTGATCTCCTCCGGGGGCCGGTCCAGGTCGATCATCTCGGCGAAAGCCGGATCGAAGGTCTCGTAGGTTGCGGATGTCATGCGTCAGCCCTCCCTGCCGCGAAGTGTCTGAACCATCAGCATCGTGATGATGAGGACGCCGAAAATGATGCTGCGCCACGCATCGGACATCTGCATGACCGACAGGATCGAGTTGAGCAGCGTGATGAAAAACACGCCGCCCACCGTCCCCAGCAATCCGCCCTTGCCGCCGAGGATCGACGTGCCGCCGATCACCACCGCCGCGATGGTCGGCAGCAGGTAGGGATCGCCCATCGATTGGTAGGCCTGGTTCGCATAGCCCGCCAAAAGCACCCCGCCGAGGGCGGAGCACAGGCCCGCGATGGAAAAGGCGGCGAACAGGACCGACGGTGTCGAGACCCCCGACAGGAACGTGGCCTTTTCGTTATAGCCGATCGCCGAAAGATACCGCCCGAACCCCGTGCGATGCAGCATCAGCGCCAGCCCGACCGCCACCGCCATCCAAAGCAGGAAGGCCACGGGAATGCCGGCCAGCTTGCCGGTGGCCAGCCAGTTCATCGTCGCGCTGGCTTCGCCCTTGGGGTTGAACCCGCCGGTATAGAGAACGGAGATGCCCAGCAGCATCGAGTTCACGGCCAGTGTCCAGACCATGGACGGGATCCGCAGCAGCGCCACGCCCACCGCGTTGATCAGACCGATCAGCCCGCCGAAGGCCAGCGCCGCCGGGATCGCCAGCGCCGTCAGCAGCGGATCGCCGGTCCCCGCCAGCGTGGTCGAGATCAGAGCGGCCCCGCCCAGCACCCAAGGCACGGACAGGTCGATGTGACCCAGCAGGATCACGATGGTCGCGCCCATGGCGATGACGCCGAGAAAGGCCGCGATCTGCAATTGTTGAGAAAGATATCCGATCCCCAGCATCTGCGGAAAGAACAGGCTGCCCCCCAGGATCAGCAGGACCGTCGCCGCAAAGGGCAACAGGGTCGTCAGGTCCAGGCGCCGGGCGATCGCGAGGCTCATCGGGCAAAGACCTCCAGACGGTTGCGGACCCGCAGGACATCGGCGCCGCCGATGGCGATGGCCGCCGCCAGGACGAGCCCCTCGACGAAGGGCTGCGCCAGGGGCGGCAGACCGGAGAAGAACATCAGCGCCCCGATGGTTTTAAGGATGAAGGCCCCCGCAATCGCCCCGATCAGCGACCCCACCCCGCCGCGCAGCGCGACGCCGCCCAGCACCACCGCCGCGATGGAGTTCAGCGTGAAATTGGCCGCGATCCCGGCATCTCCGGTCGTGGTCACGAAGCTGAAGTAGAGCCCCGCCAACCCGGCAAAGAGCCCGCCCAGCCCGAAGGAGATCATCCGCACCAGCGGGACCTGGATGCCCGACTGAAACGCCGCCTGCTCCGACGAACCGATGGCATAGAGACCCAGGCCCAGCCCGGTCCGGCGCAGCGGGATCCAGAACAGGCCGATCACCGCCGCCGTGATGAGGAGCGCGGTCGGAATGCCCAGAACATCCAGCGTCATCGCATCCGCGAGGTCATAGTTGATGACCCCACCCGGCGTCGGCCGCAGGATCAGGGCGAGGCCGACGAAGATCGAGGCCGTCGCCAGCGTCACCACGATGGGCTGGATGCGGGCGAAAACCACCAGCGCGCCGTTGAGCAAGCCGCAGGCAACGCCCGCGGCCAGCACCAGCGCCGCCCCCCCGAGCAGGCTGATCCCCTCGCCGCCCATGACATGCGAGGCGATGGTGTTGGTCAGCGCCATCACCGCGCCCACCGACAGGTCGATGCCGCGCACGATCACCGCGAAGAACTGCGCCGCCGCCGCCAGCGCCAGGATCAGGCACTGGTTGGCCCAGATCGTCATCACATAGGTACTCATCCCGCGCGGATGGGTCGACAGATAGACCGTCAGCAGGAACAGCAAGACGGCGACCGCGATCGCCTCCCGGCGATTGGCTCTCAGGAATTCAGGCATGGGTGCCTCCCTGCGCCGGCAGGTTAAGGGTCGCGGCGAGAATGTTCTCGGCCGTCACGGCATCGCCCTGGAGATGGCGCACGACGCGACCGTCATAGAAGATGTGGGTCTCGTCGCAGAGATGGATGAACTCCTCGTAATCGGTCGACAGCAGCAGGATGGCGGTGCCTTCGTCCGCGAGCCGACGCAGCAGCTCGTAAATCTGCGTCTTGGTCTTGACGTCGATCCCCCGCGTCGGGTCGGCCAGCAGCAGGCAACGGGGCTTGAGCGCCAGCCATTTGGTTAGCGCAACTTTCTGCTGGTTGCCGCCCGAGAGCTGGCCGACCGGCTGATCCAGAGAGGCGTATTTGAGCTGGAGCGCGTCGATATAGGGCCGGTAGAGCACGGGATCCGACGCCGGAACGCCATCCACGCCCAGCGCTGCGAGCTGCATGTTCGCCGCGATGCTCTGCTGGAGAACCAGCGCCTCGGTCTTGCGGTCCTCGGGCACGAGCGCGATGCTGATATCGGGCCGCTTGGCGTCCTTGGGCGACGCGATCTGGATCTCCCGGCCGTCCAGGACGATGTCTCCTTCGGTCTTTCGCAGCAGACCGAACAGCCCTTGCAGAACCCGGGCCTGCCCCTGACCGTCGAGCCCGCCCAGCCCGGTGATGCAGCCCTTGCGCAGGGTGATCGAGACGTCCTTCAGCCCGTCCTCCCAGCCGAAGCCGTCCAGGCGCAGGACGACCTCCGCATCCGGCTTGGCCTCGGGCTTGGCGGGGAAGAGATCGTCGATCTTCTGGCCGACCATCTTGTTGATGATCGCCGGGTAATCATAGGCGCCATTGTCAAATGTCTCGACATGGCGGCCGTTGCGAAAGACCGACACACGGTCCGCCAGCGCCTCGATCTCGTGAAAGCGGTGCGAAATGAACAGCACCCCGATGCCGCGCGCGCTTTCCTCGCGGATCACGGTGAACACCTTTTCCACGACCGAGGCGTTGAGCGCCGATGTCGCCTCGTCGAGGATCAGGAGACGCGGCTCCCGGGCCAATGCCTTGGCGATCTCGACCTGCTGCCGCTCCGCGAGGCTCAGATCGGCAAGCCGCGCGCGCATGGGGATATGGCCGCCATCGATCCGCGCCAGCAGATCACACGCCACGGTCAGGGTGCGGCCCGAGAGCCTGCCCAACCCAGTGCCCGGCGCGCCGAGCATCAGGTTTTCACGCACGGTCAGATCGGGGATCAGCGAGAGTTCCTGGAACATGCAGACCAGGCCGCGCGACACGGCCTCACGCGGAGAGCGCAGCGCGACGGGCTCGCCATCGACATGGACCACCCCCTCGGTCGGCTGGATCACCCCGGCGATGATCTTCATCAGGGTCGACTTCCCGGCCCCATTCTCGCCCAGCACGGCGTGGATTTCCCCGGCATTGCAGTCGAAATTCACGCCGTCCAGCGCGACGGTCGCGCCATAGCGCTTGGTCACGCCCTCAAGACGGACGATGGGGGAAGGGGACGTCGCCACGGGAACCTCCGGCGGAGCGGTCTGGCCGGCCCGGGGCGCGCGACGGCGCCGGGCCGGCCCGCCTGGTCAGGTATTGTCGGCGGTTTGGCCGAGCAGTTCTTCCGGCGTGAACGGCGCGAAACAGTCCGGGAAGCCGGTGCCGGTGTTGAACGACTTCGGCAGGTCCGGGAAGTAGTTCACGCCCGGCGCGAGATCCTCGGACTTGACCTGCGGGATCGGCAAATAGACCGTCTGCGGCAGGGCGTTGCCCTCCAGCAGCGCGACCGCCGCCTCCAGCGCAATGGCCGACATGGCCGGTGCCTGGCTGGCGGAGATGCCGGGGATGTCCAGCTCGTCCATCAGCATCCGCACGCCGTTTTCGCCGTCGACACCCATCGGCACGATCGGATGGCCCGCCGCCTGCATGGCGTTGATCGTGCCCGCCGCGCCGTGCTGCGAGACGACCCCGTCGAACTGACCATGGGTGGCCAGCGCGTCCGAGACGACCTTTTGGCTGGTGCCGGTGTCCCAGTTGCCGACGACTTCGACGATTTCGAGCCCTTCGACATTCTCCAGCACGCTCATCATGCCGATGCGCCGGTCGCGGTCGGTGGCGTTACCCGGCAGGCCGTTCACCATCAGGATCTTGTCGGCCTCGCCGCCCAGCAGATCCATGACCGTCTGCGCCTTGAGGCGGCCGAGCTCGACCTGGCTTTCGTTGATCTGAACCACGCGGTCGGTATCGAGCACGTTGTCGAAGGGAACCAGCACGGTGCCCGCCCGCTCGGCCCGGCGAATCACTGGCTCGAAGGCGGTCGGGTTGACGGCGATGAAGGTGATGGCGTCGAAGCCGGCGGCGATGAAATTGTCGATCGCGGCGATTTGCGCGGCGCTGTCATTGCCGACGGAGACGACGTTGAACTCTTCGATCTTGGCCGCGTTCTCGGGCCGGGCGGCCCAGGCCTTGGCCGCCTGAATCGCGGCAATCCGCCAGTCGTTGCCGGCAAACCCGTTCACGAAGGCGATCTTGTAGGGGCCCTCTTTCGCCTCATAGCTGATCGTCGACGTCCCCGGGGCAGGAGCAAAGCACTCGGGACGATAGGTGTCGGCCATGGCAATGCCGGCGGTCGCAAACGCAACGGCCGAGCCGAGCAAAAGTGATCTCATTGTTTTCCTCCCAATGGCGATGTTTTCGTAAACATCGCAGCGGCACAATTATGTTTACGTAAACACTTGTCAATCACATTCTCACCCTCCAAGGTTCAACCGGGCACTCGAACCAACCGCGAAAGGCCGCGCCAATGGCCGGAAGAACGGACTCGCGGCCGACGATGGACGACATCGCGGCGGCCGCCGGCGTCAGCCAGATGACCGTATCGCGTGTGATGCGCGGCACGGGGCAGACCTCTCAGGAGGTGCGGCAACGGGTCGAAAGCGCCGCGCGAAAACTCGGCTATGTTCCGAACCGCCTGGCGACCGCCTTGCGCGACGAAACCGCGCCTCTGATCGCCGTCGTGCTCCCGACCCTGGGAAACCGCGTCTTCTCGGAGGTTCTCAACGGGGTGCATGCGACGCTGGCGGGCACCGGGCTGCAACCGGTCTTCGGCGTGACGGAATATTCCGTCGATCAAGAAGAGACGCTCGTCCGCGATCTGTTGTCCTGGCGCCCGCGCGGCATCATCCTCCCGGGGCTGGAGCATAGCGATGCCACCCGCGCCGCGATCCGGGCCTCGGGCGTTCGCGTCGCCGAGGTCATGGATATTGACGGCGAGCCGATCTCGGTCGCCTTCGGCCTGTCCCAGAGCGCGGCGGGCCGAGCCACCGCCCGTCACATGCTGTCCAAGGGCTATCGCCGGTTCGGCTATATCGGCAGCCAGGGCGGGCTCGACCTGCGGGCGGTCAAGCGCTTCGACGGGTTTCGGGCCACTATTCGCGAAGCGGGCGCCCAGATCGTCGCCGAACGTGTCCTGCCGGGCGCCTCCTCCATGACCGACGGCCGCAGGGAGACCGCCGCGATGCTGTCGGCGCAGGATCCACCGGACGCGATCTACTATTCTAATGACGACCTGGCCGCCGGTGGCATCATGCACTGCCTCGCCGAAGGGATCGCGATCCCGGCGCAGGTCGCGCTCGCCGGGTTCAACGGCCTGGCCTTCCTCGAAGCGCTGCCGGTGCGGCTGACGACGATCGAGACGCCGCGCCTCCAGATGGGCGTTCAGGCCGCCTTGCACCTGATCGGGCAGGACAAGGACGACGCCGACACATCCGCCCCCCGCATCGTCGACCTCGGATTTCGTCTCATCGACGGCGACACCTGCTAGGGCGCGGCGGCCGCTGAACCCGCCCGACCGACGATGCCGGGGCTTACGCCCGGCGGTGCAGGCCGGTCACCTCTTGTCGGCGGGCGGCCGGACGCCGCCATAGCGCAGGGCGCTCCGCAAGAGACCGAAGGCGACGCCCCCCCCCGGACGCGGGTCGAGAGCCAGCGGCCCATCGGCAGACGCCGGACCGCCGCCTCCCGCTCCGGGTCCGGGCGGCTGGCGTCGAGAAACGCGTTCAGCGGCGCGAGCCTGTCATCCTTCCGACCCGCGAGCACCCTGCGCAGGCTCTGCAAGGGGCGCTTCATCCGCCGCGCGCGTCGCCAGCCGGACCTCCAGCCCGAACATCTTCAGCGCCGATAAGACTCGGGCGATGCCCCGCTTGGGGTTTCCATAGGCGATGAAGGGCTTGCTGCAGAGGATCGCGAAGACGACGCCATGGAAGGAGTCGGTCCCCACCGCCGGCCTCGTCCGGGAGCGGAGCTTGTCGATGTCCGCATCCCGCCTGGGCGGCCTCCGCGGATGCCGGCGATTGGGCGCCAGATCCGAACGCAACGCCCCTACGCCAAGGCGGGAGGCTCCCGGAACGCCGCCGCTCTGCGCCCCTCTGTCCCCCCTTGTGCCCCCGCCTCCCCTGAGGTCCTCTGCTCGTGGGAGGGCGTCACATGGAAACAGGACCACTCGGGCGGATCCAATCGCCGCGCATCATCCGCATCGGCGGCGGGATCGCGGCTGAAACGGCGGAGGTGCTGGAGCAGCTGGGATTGTCCCGGCCCTTGATCGTCACCGATCCGGGCGTCGCGCGGCTGCATTTGCCCAGGATAACCGATGTGCTGGACAAAGCCGGTCTGGCCTGGGGCCTCTTCGATCGGGTCGTCGAAGATCCGACCGATCGCTGCGTGGCGGAGGGGCTCGCCGCGTTCCGCGCCGGGGACTATGACTGCGTCATCGGCTTCGGCGGCGGCAGCCCGATGGACACGGCCAAGGCGGTCTCGTTCATGGCGGTCAATCCGGGGCATGTGCGCGACTACAAGGCGCCGGCCCAGATCGACCGCTGTGGCGTGCCGATCATCCTGATCCCGACGACCGGCGGCACCGGGTCGGAGCTGACGCGATGGTGCGTCATCACCGACACCGAGAGCCCTGAGAAATACAATCTCTCGGGCCTTGCCTGCGTGGCGACCGCCGCGCTGATCGACTGGACCTTCACGGTGACCAAGCCCGCGCGCATCACCGCGGATACGGCGGTCGACAGCCTCACCCATGCCATCGAAGCCTATGTCAGCCGCAGGGCCTTTCCCTACACCGATGCCTTCGCGCTCTCGGCCATGCCGCTCATCGCCGCGCATGTGCGCCGGGCCTATGCGGACCCGGAAGACGGCCCGGCCCGCGAGGCGCTGATGCTGGCGGCCTCCCAGGCTGGCATGGCCTTCTCGAACGCCTCGGTCGCGCTGGTGCATGGGATGAGCCGCCCCATCGGCGCACATTTCCATGTCGCGCACGGGCTGTCCAACGCGATGCTGCTGCCGACGGTGACCGCGTTCTCCGTCTCGGCCGCGCCGGCGCGCTATGCGACCTGCGCCAGGGTGATGGGGATGGCGAGCGAGCGGGACAGCGACGACACCGCCTGCGCCAAGCTGATCGAGGGGTTGCGGCAACTCAACGCGGATCTGGCGGTGCCGTCGCCGACGGATCTGGGCCATGTCGCGGATGACGCGATGCTGACGCTCATGGCGCGGCAGGCGATTGCCTCCGGCTCCCCGGCCAACAACCCGCGCGTGCCCGATGCCGAAGACATCGTGACCCTCTACCGAGAGATGTGGTGAGCCGGCCGGCATAGGCGCCCAAAGCGGCGCGGAGCGGAGAGCGCGGCACGATTTTCTTTGTGCGCAGGGTCCGGACGACGTAACGTAATGCAATGCGCTCCCGCCAGAGCGACGCCCCAGGACATGCGACGGAGACGATCATGGCGCAGATCATCCAGCTTGTCGTCATCGCTCTGGCCACGCTCGGCATGGGCGCGGCGACGATGACCGTGATGAAGGAAGACGTTCCGGATCTTCAGGTGCCCGACGGTCCGTGGACGGCAAGCGGCGCGCTCGATGGCCGCGCCTTCGAGATCGTCGGAAAGGATACCGAAAGCGGCGCGGTCCTCGAAAATCGCATCACGTTCCGGGACGGCGCCTTCCAATCCGCGGACTGTCAGGATTACTGCGATTTCGGCTGGTCCACATATGAGACCAAGACAATCGACGGCGTGATCCATTTCACCGTGCGGACTCTGTGCCCGGACGCGCCGCACACGGTGGTGTGGTACGGGAAGGTCGAGGGCGACGCTGTCGCGCTCGATCTGACATGGACCACCCGCCGCTGGTATTGGACCAACCAGATCATCGCCACGGCAACCGGCACGCGCGTCACGGAGATCGCGGAGGGATGAGGTCCGCATCTTGAAAGCCTCTGGCCCGTCACCGGCGACCCTCATCTTCCGGGTGGCGATCCTGGTCGCGATTCTCCTGCTTGCCACATGGGCCGCGCACGAGATCCGCGACGCGCTGAACCTGCAAATCAGACCCGACAACGAGCAGCAGGTGCACCGCGCGATCATGCTCGGCGCGGTGGCCTATATCGGTTTACTGGCGCTGCCCTTCGTGCCGGGCGCGGAAATCGGGCTGGCGATGTTGGCCGCCTTCGGCCCCGCCATCGCGCCGCTGATCTATGTCTGCACCGTCGCCTCGATGAGCTTGGCCTATGCCATCGGGCGCTTTCTGCCCATCGGCGCGCTGGAGCGTCTGCTGTCCCTGCTGCGCATGCGCCGCGCCGCTGCCCTGGTCGCCCGCGCCGCGCCGCTCTCGCAGGAGGAGAGGCTGGCCCTTCTGCTGGAGGGGCGGTCCAAGCGCGCGCTCGGTCTGGCGCTGCGCTACCGACATGTCGCGCTCGCCCTCGCGGTGAACACGCCGGGCAACTCGCTCATCGGGGGCGGCGGAGGGATCATGATGATGGCGGGGCTGAGCGGGATCTTCTCGCCCCTGTCGACCTTCCTGACGGTCGCACTCGCCGTCTCTCCGGTGCCGTTGGCGGTGATGTTTCTCGGGCTGCGGTTTTGAGAGGCACTCGGAGGGACGCCGGGGCGCCGAATATGCTATCCAGCCATCACACCGCCATGGAGCGCCGATTTGCCCGACATCACCGACCCCTTCGCCCACCACCCCGAATTGCGCGACCGCATCAAGGATGCGGAAACCTCCTACTTTCGGACTTTCAGCATCGCCACGATGCTCGCACAGCATCCGCATCTGGAGGTGTTTCTGCCCTGGACGCATTCGGACGAAGCGCGCGAAGCGATCCGGGCGGAGGCTCTGGCCGGGCATGATGGCGATCTTTGGGTCTTCGCCTACGGCTCGCTGATGTGGGATCCGGCGCTCCGCTTCGCCGAGGTCCGGAGGGCCTATGCGCCCGAGCATGAGCGGCGCTTCATTCTGTTCGACGACAAGGGCGGGCGCGGCTCACCCGAGGCGCCGGGGCTGATGGCGGCGCTCGACCTCGGGGATGGCTGCGAGGGGCTCGCCTATCGGATCAGGGCCGCCGACGTGGACAGAGAGACCGAGATCCTCTTTCGGCGCGAGGTGATCGCCCCGGGCTATATCCCGACCTTCATCCCGTTGCGGATGGGCGAGCAAGACGCCTTGGCCCTGACCTTCCTCGCGGATCACGACGATCCCGACATCCGCGGCGACATCACCCGGGACGAGCAGATCCGCTACATCGCCACCGGTGCGGGCGTGCTCGGCACCAGCCGGGACTACCTCGCGAATATCGTCGATCACTTCGCCCATCTCGGCATCACGGACGCGCACTGCGAGGATCTCTGGCGCGCGGTCGAGGACTATCCCGCCGCCCGACCCAACAAAGAGACAGCCCGATGACCATCCCTTTCTTCGACGGACATAACGACTTTCTGTTGCGGCTGATGAAGACCCCCGCCCCACGGGAGGAGACCTGGCTGGGCAACACGGGCCGTGGCCATCTCGACCTCGCCCGGATGAAGGAGGCGGGATTCGCGGGCGGGCTCTTCGCGATCTTCGTGCCGCCCGTGTCCAGCGGCCCCCCGCCCGACTTCAAGGCGCTGATGGCCGATCCGCCCTATTCCCTGCCGATGCCGCCAGAGATGACCCATGCCCAGGCGCAGCCCGATGCGCTGACGATGGCCGGGCTGCTGCACTGGATGGAACGCGCGGCGCCGGACGATTTCCGCGTCTGCCGCTCCGTTGCCGAGATCCGCGCGGCCATGGCCGAGGATGTCATCGCCGGCGTCATGCACATGGAAGGCGCCGAGGCCATCGGCCCCGATCTCGACGCACTCTATCTGTTCCACGACATGGGCCTGCGCTCGCTGGGACCGGTCTGGAGCCGGACGACGGCCTTCGGCCATGGCGTGCCGATGGCCTTTCCCGGCGGACCCGATATCGGACCCGGCCTGACCGAGACGGGCTGCGACCTCGTCCGGCTCTGCGACGAACTCGGCATCCTGATCGACCTCTCGCACCTGAACGAGAAAGGCTTCGATGACGTCGCCCGCGTCTCCTCCGCGCCGCTCGTCGCCACCCATTCGAACGCGCACGCGCTCTGCGACAGCCCGCGCAACCTGACCGACCGGCAGCTGCACATGATCCGCGAGCGCGGCGGCATGGTCGGGTTCAATTTCGCGACCTTCTACCTGAACGCGGATGGCACGGCCGATCCCGGCACGTCCTGGGACGTGATGCTGCGCCATCTCGACCACCTCATCTCCGAAGTTGGAGAGGACCATGTCGGGCTCGGCTCGGATTTCGACGGATGCGTGCTGCCCGACCTGATCGGCGACGTGACCGGCGTGCCGCGCCTCTTCGAGGCGATGGCGGCGCATGGCTACGACGCGCCGTTGATCGCGAAACTCGCGCGCGAGAACTGGCTCGCCTGTCTGGAAAGGTGCCTGACATGACCCCCGACACGAAGGATCATCCGATCCCGCCGCTGAGCCTCACACGCGCGCTTGTCGACCGCCTGCCGCCCCGGACGGACGAGCGCGGCCCCATCCTGGTCGCAGACCCGGAGCCGGGTTTCGAAGACCGGGTCGCGGCGGAGATCCTGAAAGACTGGAGCGATCCGCCCGGCACCGTCTGGGTGTTCGCGGCAGGCTCGCTCATCTGGAACCCGCGCATGGAGGTCGCCGAGCGTCGGACGGCCCATCTGACAGGCTGGCGTCGGGCGTTCTGCATTTCGGACCGCCGCTTCCGGGGCTCGCCCTCGGCGCCGGGGCTGATGATGTCGGTCGATCGCGGGGGAAGCTGCACGGGCGTCGTCCTGCGGATGGATACGGGCGACGACGCCCACGCGGCCCTGGTCAGCCTGCTTCAGAAGGAACCGCCGCTTCCGCCCCAGCGCGTGGTCGCAGAAACCGAGTCCGGCCCGGTGAAGGCGATCCTCTTCGCCATCGACCCTGCCTTTCCGATCTATCGGCCCGAGCCGGAGATCGAGGAACTCGCGGATATCCTCGCCTCCTCGGTCGGGCATATCGGAACGATGGCAGAATATCTGTTGAACACGGTCATCGAGCTGGAACGGGCCGGCATCCACGACCCGCATCTCTGGCACGTCCAGGAGATGGTGGCCGAGCGGCTGAGCCGTTTGCCGGAAGCCGGCACCCGACACGGCATAGCTGGCAGCGCCCCCTCCAGGGCGGGGGCATGACGCGCGGAACAGCGATCCCCCGGTCACGTCTGGATGGATCGGGGAACACGATATCTCCGTGCCGATGCCGCGACGGAGGACTCCGGGTCTCAATCGCCCGTTGAGGCCGGTCGAACCGGGATTTGACCGCGATCAGTGCTTCCCCCTGTCCAGGTCTCGATACTGACCCCGAATTGCCCCCTTTGCCGGGCGCGCCTTACCGGAGGAGACCCCATGACCTTACGCGCATTTCTGAGCGCCGCTTTGCTGGCCTCCCAGCCCGCGATTGCCGAAGAGCTCATCCTGGACACGAAACAGAGCCTGACATCTCTGGAAATCAGTCTGGCGGCCATCGACTCGCCCCGCGCCGTAGATAGGTTTGCGCTTGGGGCGGTCGGGTTTCTTCGCGCAATCGAGGTGTCCCTTCAGGAGCGCTACCGCACCAATGCCGCACTTGGCTATGGCATGATCGGTATTCCCGTCCTGCGGCTGCCGGTCCCGCCAAATCCAGCCCCCGAGCCATTCACCCCGGACTTCGTCACGTCCCTCTTCGCGGATGTCGACAGTGCCATGGATCGGACCCGCACGCATCTCGACGGCGCCGCCTTGGAGCCTGATGACAAGCTCGTTATCGACATCGCCGCGCTTTGGTTCGATGTCGATGGCGATGGCGCACGCGGTGTCGGCGAAGGCGCCCTGGAGGTGGCTGCCGCCGCGGTAGGAGATCCGGTGACCGATTTCGACGCCGGTCTTCCAACCGAAGGGCTGATCGTTCATTTCGACGCAGCCGATGCCGAGTGGCTTGCGGCCTATACCCACCTTCTGTCGGCAGTTTCGCAAGTGGTTATGGCCTTCGATCCGACCGACGTGATCGCCGAAGTCATGACCAGCACCGCGAAGATGGCCGACATCCAGGCTGGACTGCCGCCGACGAGAGGCTGGTTCACCGGAGAAGAAGCGTTCGTGGATGCGTTCGCGACCGTTTACGGCGCTCTGAACCGCGTTCCCGCAAAAGAGAACATCGGAGCCGCCCGCGACCATCTTCTTGAAATGATCGACCGGAACCGGGCGTTCTGGGCGCTCGTCGATGCGGAAACCGACAATGCGTTCGAGTGGATTCCCAATGAATCGCAAGAGGCGTCGCTCGGCTTTGCCCTGCCGCCAGAAACCAGCGCCGTCTGGAGGGGGGTTCTGGCCGATGCCGAGGCCGTCCTTAAGGGAGAGCTTCTCGTCCCTCACTGGCGGATAAGCCCGGGCGGCGGGATCAATGTGGCGAAGATGGTGGTCGATCCCCCTGCGTTCGATCTCGTGACCTGGATCCAGGGATCGGGCCTCACACCCTACATGGAGCCGGGGCCTCAGGTGACTTGGGAGAGCTACGCCCGCTTCACGGCGATGTTCAGGGGGGAGGCGGTCCTGTTCATGGTCTTGCTCAACTAGGTGAGGCGACCAAGCGGTGCGGCAGGTAGTCCGCCTCCCGCCAGTCACGATGGCCGGCACCCACGGCAGGCAAACCCCTTTGCCGCCGCGACCGGCAGCCCCACCGGCTCCAGAGGCAAACGATGCGCTTCCACGAGGCCCGTGCTGCGACCGCGACCCGATCATGCCGCATGAACGGGCACCGGACTGCCACCAAAACAACGATCTGAGGGAGTGTTTTGGTGAGCCGACAGGGGCTCGAACCCTGGACCTACTGATTAAAAGTCAGTTGCTCTACCAACTGAGCTATCGGCTCTCCGAGGGCGCACCTATCGCCGTGTCCGCGCGCCGTCAAGCAGGCCTTTCAAAATGATCGGCGCGGTCGTATCTGGCGCGGATGACGCACCAAGACCGAGATGGCCTGCCGTTCATGAAGATGCACGGTCTGGGCAACGACTTCGTCGTGATCGACGCGCGCGCGGGCGGCCGCGCGGTCGATGCCGATCTCGCGCGCGCGATGGGGGACCGGCATAGGGGCGTGGGCTTCGACCAGCTCGCCGTGATCCGGGATCACGACGCGGCGGATGTCGAGCTTCTGTTCTGGAATTCCGACGGCTCGACCGCGGGGGCCTGCGGCAACGCCACCCGCTGCATCGCCGCCTGGGAGATGGCGCGCCGGGGGGTCGGCACATTGACCCTGCGGACCGAGCGGGGGGGTCTTCAGGCACGGGCCGAGGGCGCGCTGACCTCGGTCAACATGGGCCCGCCGATCCTCGACTGGCGCGAGATCCCGTTGGCGCGGGAGGTCTGCACCCTGCATCTGCCCGTGCCCGGCGACCCGGCGGCGACCGGCATGGGCAACCCGCACATGACCTTCTTCGTCCCGGATGCCGAGGCGGTCGATCTGGCCAGCTTCGGCCCCGCGCATGAGCACCATCCCCTCTACCCCGAGCGGACCAACGTCCAGGTGGCCAGCCTCATCGCGCCCGAGCGGCTGCGCATGCGCGTCTGGGAGCGGGGGGCGGGGATCACGCTGGCCTCCGGCTCCTCCTCCTGCGCGGTGGCGGTCGCGGCGGCGCGGCGGGGAATCACCGGGCGGCGGGTGACGCTGGTTCTGGACGGGGGCGAGATCGCCATCGACTGGCGCGAGGACGGGGTCTGGATGACCGGGCCGACGGCCCATGTCTTCGACGGGGTGTGGCATGGCTGACGATCCCACCCTGCGCGAGGGGGCGCCGATCCTGTCGAACCACGGCTGCCGGCTGAACGCCTACGAGGCGGAGGCGATGCGCGAACTGGCGCAGGGGGCGGGCGTCAAGAACGCCGTCATCGTCAATACCTGCGCCGTCACCCAACAGGCGGTGCGCAAGGCCCGTCAGGACATCCGGCGCCTGCGCCGCGAAAATCCCGACGCGACCGTGATCGTCACCGGCTGCGCCGCCCAAACCGATCCCACAAGCTTCGCCACCATGGCGGAGGTCGACCACGTCATCGGCAACAGCGAGAAGATGCGGCCCGCGACCTGGGCCGGGCTGGCCACCGGCGGCACCGAGCCGGTGCAGGTCGATGACATCATGTCCGTGACCGAGACGGCGGGGCATCTGATCGACGGGTTCGGCACCCGCTCCCGCGCCTATGTTCAGGTGCAGAACGGCTGCGACCACCGCTGCACCTTCTGCATCATTCCCTATGGCCGCGGGAACAGCCGCTCGGTGCCCGCCGGCGTGGTGGTGGATCAGATCAACCGGCTCGTGGCGAAGGGCTTCCGGGAGGTCGTGCTGACCGGGGTGGACCTGACCTCCTGGGGGGCGGATCTTCCGGGGCGGCCGCCTCTGGGCGATCTGGTCGCGCGCATTCTGCGGCTGACCGACGTGGCGCGGCTGCGAATCAGCTCGATCGATTCGATCGAGGTGGACGAGGCTCTGATGCGCTGCATCGCCGAGGAGCCGCGGCTGATGCCCCATCTG
This sequence comes from Jannaschia seohaensis, assembly GCF_900116765.1. GTDB lineage: Bacteria > Pseudomonadota > Alphaproteobacteria > Rhodobacterales > Rhodobacteraceae > Jannaschia > Jannaschia seohaensis. Next base: position 72,874 of record NZ_UETC01000001.1, read on the forward strand.
CACCTGTCGCTGCAACATGGCGCCGACCTGATCCTCAAGCGCATGAAGCGCCGCCACCTGCGGGACGACGCCATCCGCTTCTGCACTGAGGCGCGGGCGCTGCGGCCCAACATGACCTTCGGCGCCGACATCATCGCGGGCTTCCCGACCGAGACGGACGCGCATTTCGACGATTCGCTCCGCCTGGTGGAGGAGTGCGACCTGACCTGGCTCCACGTCTTCCCCTATTCCGCGCGCCAGGGCACGCCCGCCGCGCGGATGCCGCAGCTCGACGGCCGCACGATCCGCGACCGCGCCGCGCGCCTGCGGGCCGCCGGAGAGGCGGCCGTGGCGCGTCATCTCGCGGCTCAAGTCGGGAAGGACCATCAGGTTCTCATGGAGAGCCCCCGCATGGGCCGGACGGAGCAATTCGCCGAGGTCCGGTTCGAGACCGATCAGCCGGAGGGACAGATCGTCCGCGCGCGCGTCGGGGCGGTGCGCGGCGATGCCTTGCTGGCGGAGCCGTCTCACGGAGGCGTGATCGCCGCCGAATGATCCGCGCCGGTGGGGGGCGGCGTAGCCCGGGCATGTCATCTGAACCGATGGCCGCTGACGGGAGACACAACATGACCCTCATCATCGACCGCCGCCGCGCGCTGACACTGGGCGCGGGGCTTGCCGCGACGGGCCTTCTCGCGGGCTGCGCGACCTCCGCCTCGGACGGCCCCGCCGACATCGTCGACACCGCCGTGGCCGCGGGCTCCTTCACGACACTAGTCGCCGCCATTCAGGCCGCCGGGCTGGTCGAGACGCTGAAGGGCCCGGGCCCTTTCACTGTCTTCGCGCCGACCGACGCCGCCTTCGCGGCGCTACCCGAGGCCACGCTGGACGACCTCTTGCTGCCCGAGAACCGCGACACGCTGACCGCGATCCTGACCTATCACGTGGCACCCGCGAATTATCCGGCCGCCTCGCTGCTAGGCACGCGGGGCGCGATCCCCACGGTGAACGGCCAGCCGCTGCATGTGGACGGCCGCGGCGAAGGAGTGCAGGTGGAGGGCGCGACGGTGACGACGCCGGACGTCTTTGCATCGAACGGCGTGATCCACGTCATCGACACCGTCCTGCTGCCCTGACCTTCGGCGCCGCGCCCGTCACTTGAGACGGAAGAACGTGCCCTCCGGGCGCGGCGTCCAGGCCGAGAGCCCCCCGGCCCCGACGATCAGCGCGATGCCAAGCCAAGCCCAGGGCCCCGGCAGGCTCGCGAAAAGCAGGAAGTCCAGCGCCACCGCGAAGACGAGGCCGCTATAGTCATAGGCCGCCAGCACGCCGATCGGCGCGCGCCGCGCGGCCTCGGTCGCGGCGATATGCGTCGCCGCCCCGAACACGGCCGCCGCCCCCAGCCAGGCCCAGAGCGTGGGCGTCATCGCCGTCCACCCCGTCACCAGGGTCGCCGCCAGCCCCACGCCGCTGGCGATCACGGCAAAGGTCAGCGCGATGGACGCCGTCGTCTCGGTCAGCGTCATCCGCCGGATCCAGACCCGGAGCACCGCCATCAGCGCCGCCGAGGCGAGCCCAGCCAGCATGCCCGACAGCTCCGCCGCGCCCCAGTCCGGGTTGGCCGCCGTGGTGTAGAGCATCGCGATCATCCCCGCGAAACCCAAGCTGACGGCCAGCACCGCCTTCACGCTCAGCCGCTCCCCCAGGATCACCACCGCCGCCGGCACCGCCAGGATCGGCGCGAGATAGGAGATCGTCTGCGCATGGGCGACGGGCAGCTGGCCCAGCGCGTAGAAGTTCAGGATCATCACCGTGCCGCCCAGCAGGCCGCGCACCAGATGCGCCCTGGGCGTGCTGGGGCGCAGGGCGCTGAGCGGCCCGGTCAGCCAGAACCACAGGATCAGGAACGGGATCGAGAGCGCCGCGCGCATCAGCACGACCTGCCCGGTCGTGGCGCCCGCCTTGCTGGCGCCGTGGATGCAGATCCCGATGCCCGTGGCGAGGCCCGCCGCCAGGACGCGTAGAACGATGGCCGACCGGATGCGGTCGGGCGGGAAGGCGAGGGCTTCGGCCATGGCGCGAAGTTGCGCCTGTGCGCGCGGCTGCGCAAGCTTGGCGGCGGCGCAAACCCGTCCTTGCAGGCCTCACATCAGCGTGGCCTGCGCCCCCGCCGCGCCGAGATACAGCGCGATCAGCGTCACCGTCTCGACCCCTATGCCGCCGGGCCCACGCTTCTGCCGCCGGATCAGCCCGGCGGTCAGCACGCCCGTCATCGCGAGCCCGGTCGCGAGCCAGAACAGGTCCGCCGGCCCCATCGCCGCAAAGATCGCCCCCTCGCGGTAGAAGCCGTCCGAGACGACCAAGAACATCGTATCGAAGGTGTTACCGCCGATGATCCCGCCCACCGCCAGTTGCAGCGCCTCGCGCCGCACCGCGGCCACGGTGGTCACGAGTTCGGGCAGGGAGGTCACGGCTGCGGTGCCCAGCGCCCCCACCAGCGACGAGGACAGGCCCAGCCGGGTCACGCCGACCGCCGCCGCCTGCGCGATGGTCCAGCCCGCGACGCCCAGGATCGCCGCCAGCAAGGCAAAGATCAGCGCGGGGCCCAGCACCGCGCGCCCGGCCTCCTCCGGGTCTTCGGGGGCGTCCTCGCGAGTCTCCGGGGTGCGGACCGGCTCCCACATCGGCTGTTCGCGCACGCGCGCGGTCACGTGGACACCGTAGAGATAGGCGCCCGCCATCAGCACGCTGATCGGATGCACCCCCAGCACCGAGACGGCGGGCAGCGCGAAGGCCAGGATCGGCATCGTCAGCAGCGTCATCAGCAGCGCCGCCTGAAACAGGTTGGCGGGCTCGGCGGCGGCATGCTCCAGATTGGCCTTGCGGAAGGTCAGATCGGCCGCCGCCAGAAAAGCGGTCTGCGCCGCGATCCCGCCCACGCCGTTGGAGATCGCAAGGCTCGCATCGCCGGACCACGCCGCCGTCGCCGAGACGGTCAGGCCCGAAAGCGAGGTCGCCGCGCCCAGCAGCAAGCCGCCGGCAAGGGCCTCGCCCATGCCGGTGCGGTCCGCGATCATGTCGGCCAGCCGCGTGATCCGCAGCGAGACAAGGAACACCACGACCGCGGCGGCCAGGAAGACGGCGACGACGAGTGGGGTTGAGAGGTTTGTAAGCATACGATTCCTTCGTTGCGAGAAACCTGGCCTTGCGGCAGATCGGACGAATGCACCCGAACTCCGCATTCCGCCGCGTCCCCGAGTCGCGCAGCCTGGACTTCGTCCGCGCCCGGTCTTTCGGCGCCCTGGTCGTGAACGCGCCGGACGGGCCGCTGGTTTCCCATGTGCCATTCCTGCTGTCAGAGGACGCGGCCAGTGCCGACCTGCATCTCGTCCGCTCCAACCCGATCCTGAGCGCGACGCCCTGCGCCGCGGTGATCGCCGTGACCGGGCCGGACGGCTATCTCTCGCCGGACTGGTACGAGGTGCCCGACCAGGTGCCGACCTGGAACTACGTCGCCGTCCACCTGCGCGGGCGGCTCGTGCGCCTGCCGCAAGAGGCGATGCACGAGATGCTCGACCGCCAAAGCGCCGGGTTCGAGACGCGGCTGGCCGGCAAGACGCCCTGGACCACCGACAAGATGACCCCCGAGGTTCTGGAGCGGATGATGCGTCAGATCGTGCCCTGCCGACTGGAAGGGATCGAACTCCAGGCCACCTGGAAGCTGAGCCAGAACAAGCCCGACGATGTCCGCCTACGCGCCGCGGAGGCCGTCACGGGGGGCGTGGGCAGCGAACTGGCCGCCCTCGCCGCGCTGATGCGGGGCGGATGACGGCCGCGCCGCCACCCGCGCTTCCCTCTGGCGGACCCGCCCGCTAGCTTCGCCGCACCGCATAACCGGAGACCGAAATGCAGCTTCTCAGCTCCCCCGCTTCCCCCTTCGTGCGCAAGTGCCGCGTCACCCTGCTGGAGCTCGGGCTCACCGATGTCGAGGTCCGCGACGTCAAGGCCAACCCAATGGGCGGCGACCCGGACCTGAATGCGGCCAACCCCTCGGGCAAGATCCCCTGCCTTCTCCGCGACGATGGCCCGGCGCTCTATGACAGCCGCGTCATCACCCGGTTCCTGGACGCCCATGCGGGCGGCTCGCTCTATCCCGAAAGCCGCGTCTGGGAGGTTCTCGCGCTTGAGGCCAATGCCGACGCCATCGTGGAGGCAGCGCTCTCCATCGTCTACGAAAAGCGCCTGCGCCCCGAGGAGAAATGGTTCGAGCCGCTGATGGAGGCGCAATGGACCAAGGTCGAGCGCTCGCTTGACGCGGCCGAGGCGCGGTCCATGCCCCTGCTGGAAGGACCGCTGAACGCCGCGCAGATCGCCATGGGCTGCGCCCTCGGATATCTGGACTTCCGCCTTGGGGATCGCGACTGGCGGACGACGCGCCCGGTGCTGGCCGCCTGGTACGAAAAGTTCGCGGCGCGCCCCTCCATGGAGGCAACGCGCCCCGCATGAGCCTGACCATCGCGCGCACGACCGATCTGGCCGCCCCGCTGGAGATTCGCGCCCGCGTGTTCATGGACGAACAGGGCGTCAGCCTCGCCGATGAGATCGACGGGGCCGACCCGGACTGCCTGCACTGGCTGGCCAGCGACGCGCAGGGCCCGGTGGCGACCCTGCGCGTCCTGCCGATGGGCCCGGTCGCCAAGATCCAGCGCGTCGCCGTCCTGCCCCGCGCCCGGCGGACGGGCCTGGGCAGCGCCCTGATGCGGCAGGTAATGCGGGAATTGCGGGCGATGGGGTTCGAGACCGCCCTTCTGGGCGCGCAAACCGAGGCGATGGCCTTCTACGAGCGGCTGGGTTTTGCCGCGCATGGGCCGGTCTATGACGATGCGGGCATCCCGCATCGGGACATGTCGCGAGCTCTCTGAGCGCCGCGCCCCAAGGCCGGGGCACCGATCGCCGCCCCTGCGCGGCCCCGTCGGCGCGGCGCCGCGACCGGCCGTCGCGCAGCGCTGGACTCGGCCATCGCGCGCGCCAATTTCACCGCCAAGGGCCGATTTTGCGCTTTTCAGAGGCGGAAAACCGGCCCCTGCGGTCGATTGTCCGCTGGAACTCGGCCCCCCGATCGGAGTATGTGGCCCCGAATGCGGGCCCGACTTCCGCGGGTCCGGTATGATCCACGGGCCGTCCGGCCCACCCAACGGAATGGGAGACGCCTCACGTGGCACATGCAGACGAACATCACGAAGGTACGCGCCGCGACTTCCTCTACTACGCGACCGCGGGTGCGGGCGTCGTCGTGACGGGCGCGGCTGTCTGGCCGCTCATCAACCAGATGAACCCCTCGGCGGACGTCCGGGCGCTGGCCTCCATCGACGTGGACGTCTCCGGCGTCGCGCCGGGCACGCAGATCACGGCGCTCTGGCTGGGCAAGCCGGTCTTCATCCGGCACCGCACCGAGGAAGAGATCGCCGCCGCGCGCGCCGAGATCGACATCGACAGCCTGCCCGACCCGCTGGCCAACAACGAGAACATCGACGGCTCCGCCCCCGCGACCGACGAGAATCGGGCGATCGGCGAGAACGGCGAGTGGCTCGTGCAGATGGGCGTCTGCACCCATCTGGGTTGTGTGCCCCTGGGCGACGGTGCCGGTGATTTCGGCGGCTGGTTCTGCCCCTGCCACGGCTCTCATTATGACGCCTCGGGCCGCATCCGCCGGGGCCCCGCCCCGCGCAATCTGCCGATTCCCCCCGTCGCCTTCGACGGGACGACCGTAACCCTGGGCTGAGGAGAGACGAGAATGTCTGGTATTCCCCACGACACCTACGAGCCGTCCACGAAGGGCGAGAAGTGGGTGGAGAGCCGGCTGCCGATCATCGGTCTGCTCTATAATACCCTGATGATCCCGACCCCCAAGAACCTCAACTGGATGTGGATCTGGGGCATCGTTCTGACCTTCACGCTGGTTCTGCAAATCGTCACCGGCATCATCCTGGTGATGCACTACACGCCGCATGTCGACATGGCCTTCGCCTCGGTCGAGCACATCATGCGGAACGTCAACGGCGGCTGGGCCCTGCGCTACATCCACATGAACGGCGCCTCGCTGTTCTTCATCGCGGTCTACGCCCATATCTTCCGCAACCTCTACTACGGCTCCTACAAGGCCCCGCGGGAGCTGACCTGGATCCTCGGCATCGTCATCTACCTGCTGATGATGGGCACCGCCTTCATGGGCTACGTGCTGCCCTGGGGTCAGATGTCCTTCTGGGGCGCGACCGTGATCACCGGCCTCTTCGGCGCCATCCCCTTCGTGGGAGAGCCGCTCCAGGCCTGGCTGCTGGGCGGACCCGCGGTCGGCAACGCGACGCTGAACCGCTTCTTCTCGCTGCACTACCTGATGCCGTTCCTGATCCTGGGCCTCACCATCGTGAAGATCTGGGCGTTCCACCACACAGGCAACAACAACCCGACCGGGGTCGAAGTGCGCCGCACCTCCAAGGCCGAAGCCGACGCGGACACGCTGCCGTTCTGGCCCTATTTCGTGATCAAGGACCTGTTCGCGCTGGCCGTGATCCTGCTGGCTTTCTTCGCCGTGGTTGGCTTCATGCCGAACTATCTCGGCCACCCGGACAACTACATCGAGGCGAACGCCCTGGCGACGCCCGCGCATATCGTCCCGGAATGGTACTTCCTGCCCTTCTACGCGATCCTGCGCGCCTTCACCTCCGACGTCTGGATCGTGATGTTCTTCAGCTGGATCTCCGGCGGCATCATCGACGCGAAGTTCTTTGGCGTGCTGGCCATGTTCGGCGCGATCGCGGTCATGGCCTTCGCGCCCTGGCTCGACACGTCGTCGGTCCGCTCCGGCCGCTACCGCCCGATGTTCAAGTGGTGGTTCTGGCTGCTGGTCGCTGACTTCTTCTTCCTGATGTGGCTCGGCTCCATGCCGGCCGAAGAGCCCTGGGCTTCGCTCTCGCTGCTCGGCTCGACCTACTGGTTCGCCTATTTCCTGGTGATCCTGCCGCTGCTCGGCGTCTTCGAGAAGCCGCTGCCACGTCCGGCGACTATCGAGGAGGAGTTCAACGCCCATTACGGTGCCGGCGGCTCGGGCATGTCCCTGCCGGGCGAAAAGTCGGCCACGCCGGCGGAGTGAGGAAACAGATGAACATCTTCACCAAATCCCTTGCGGTCCTGGCCCTCTCGGCGAGCCAAGCGCTCGCCGCGGGGAGCGCGGGAGAAGTCACGAACTTCGACTTCCCCTTCGAGGGCCTCACCGGCACCTACGACCAGAACCAGCTGCAGCGCGGTCTGAAGGTCTACACTCAGATCTGCTCGTCCTGCCACGGCCTGAAATACGTCCCCTTCCGCACCCTCGCGGATGAGGGCGGACCGGGCTTCAGCGAAGACCAGATGAAGGCCTACACCGCGACCTACGAGGTCTGGGATCCCACGCTGAACTTCGGCGAAGGCGACTTCCGCCCCGCGGTGCCCACCGACCATTTCCCAGCGGTGACCGCGGTCGGCGCGCCGGATCTGTCGATGATGGCCAAGGCGCGCGCGGGTTTCAGTGGTCCCTACAACCTGGGCATCAACCAGTTCTTCAAAGGCATGGGCGGCCCGGAATACATCGCCTCCCTGCTGACCGGCTATACCGGCGAAGAGCAGGAAGTGGCGGGTACCATTCTCTATGAGAACAAAGCCTTCCCGGGCGGCTGGATCTCGATGGCGCCGGTCCTTTATGGCGACGATGTCCAGTTCGACGACGGCGCGCCCACAGATATAGAGTCGATCGCCAAGGACGTCTCCGCCTTCCTCATGTGGACGGCCGAGCCCAAGCTGGCGGCCCGCAAGCAGATGGGCCTGACGGCCGTGATCATGCTGACGGTTCTGTCGGTGCTGCTTTACCTGACCAACAAGCGCATCTGGGCGCCGGTCAAGGCCGGTCGCAAGTCGGAAGCCTGATCTCCGAGCAACGCTTCGGCGGAAAATCGGCCGGTCCCCCAGGGGGCCGGCCTTTTTCGTTGCGCGGTGCCTTGGGCGACGCGCAAACTGGAAGAAAACAAGAGGAACAGCAGATGGCAGAACCAGCGGAACGCGGCGCCGCAGCGGAGCGGATGGCCGCCGTCGCGATCTTCCTCGGGATTGGCGCCGTGATCGCGGGAATGGGGCTTTTGGGCATCGGAGCCATGACCGGAGGGCTTCCTGGCCTGCCGTCGCTGGGATGGCTCGGGGCACTGCTGCCGGGGGCCGTTGTCGCGCTGCTGGGACTCAGCCTCGTGATGCGGGGCATGCATCTCAACGCGACCCTCGACACGCTGGCCAATATCCGCCTTCTCCAGGAGGAAACCCACCGCGCCCGCACCCAGGCAGCCGTTCATTCCCATGCCGTGCGGGAACCCCTGCCGGAACTGCGGACCACCAGCCAGATGCAAATGGCGCAGGCTGCCTCCAATCCGGCCCCGAAGGTGACGGCCAAGGTGACCTCCGGGCCCGGCTCGGCCACGGTCGCGCATATGCCCAAGCGGGCCTCGATCCAAACGGAACAGCGGGCGAGCAAGTCGGCCCCGATCAAGGGCAAGCCGTTCCAGCCCCACCCGATCTTCATGGCGCGTCCGCCCAAGTGAGACACCCATCGCCGCCACGCAAAAAGGGCGCCCCTAGGGGCGCCCTTTCGCATAGCCGGTCGGCTCGGATCAGCTGAGCGTGCGCTCGACTTCTTCGCGCTCGAAGATCTCGATAACGTCGCCCACGCGAACATCGTCGTAGTTCTCGAAGGCCATGCCGCATTCCTGACCGGACACGACCTCTTTGACCTCGTCTTTGAAGCGCTTGAGCGTCTTCAGCGTGCCCTCGTGGACCACGGTGTTGTCCCGCAGCAGACGCACCCCGGCCGAGCGGCGCGCGACGCCCTCGGTCACGAGACAGCCCGCCACGTTGCCGACGCCGGTGACGCGGAAGGTCTCGCGGATCTCGGCATAGCCGATGAAGTTCTCGCGCACTTCGGCCGAGAGCAGACCGCTCGCCGCCGCTTTCACGTCGTCCACAAGATCGTAGATCACCGAGTAGTAGCGGATCTCCACGCCCTTCTGGTTGGCCGCTGCACGCGCCGGCGCGTTGGCACGGACATTGAAGCCAATCACCGGCGCACCGGAGGCTTCCGCCAGGCCGATATCCGATTCGGTGATGGCGCCGACGCCGTAATGCAGCACGCGGACGCGCACCTCTTCGTTGCCGATCTTCTCCATCGCCTGCACGATCGCCTCGGCGGAGCCCTGAACGTCGGCCTTCACCACCACCGGCAGCTCGGAGACGTTCTCGTCGTTCTTCGCCTTGGCCAGCAGCTGATCCAGCGTCGTCTGTGCGCCCGCGGCGGCGCGCTTGTCTTTGGCGGCCTGCTCCCGATAGGCGGCGATTTCGCGCGCCTCGGCCTCGGTCTTGACGACGTTCAGGACGTCGCCCGCCTCGGGCGTGCCGTTCAGACCCAGCACCTCGACCGGCACGGAAGGCCCGGCCTCGTCGACGCGGTTGCCGTTGTCGTCGACCAGCGCGCGGACCTTACCCCACTGCTCGCCCACGACGAAGATATCGCCGCGCTTGAGCGTGCCGTTCTGCACCAGGACGGTCGCGACCGGGCCGCGGCCCACATCGAGCTGCGCTTCGATCACGGCGCCCTGAGCGGCGCGGTCGGGATTGGCCTTCAACTCCAGGATCTCGGCCTGAAGCGCGATGGCCTCCAACAACTCGGGCAGGCCCTTGCCGGTCAACGCCGAGACCTCGACATCCTGGACATCGCCGGACATGCCCTCGGTCACGACCTCGTGCTGCAAGAGCGCGGTCCGCACGCGATTCGAATCGGCGGCGGGCAGGTCGCACTTGTTGATCGCGACGATCATCGGGACACCGGCGGCCTTGGCGTGATTGATGGCCTCGACCGTCTGCGGCATCACCGCGTCATCGGCGGCCACGACCAGCACGACGATATCCGTCACCTGCGCGCCGCGGGCGCGCATGGAGGTGAAGGCCGCGTGGCCCGGCGTATCGAGGAAGGTCAGCTTCTTGCCGTTCACCTCGACCTGATAGGCGCCGATATGCTGCGTGATGCCCCCGGCCTCGCCCGAGACGACCTTGGTCTTACGGATCGCATCCAGAAGCGAAGTCTTGCCGTGGTCGACATGGCCCATGATCGTGATGACCGGCGCGCGGTCCTTCAGATCCTCGGGCTTGTCCTCTTCGACTTCGATGGCCTGTTCGACGTCCGACTCGGAGACGCGCTGAACCTTGTGCCCGAACTCCTCGATGATGAGCTCGGCGGTGTCGGCGTCGATCACCTGGTTCTGGGTGACCATCATGCCGTTCTGCATCAGCGCCTTGACCACGGAGGCCACGCGCTCGGTCATGCGGTTGGCCAGCTCCGACACCACGATGGTCTCGGGCAGCTGGACGGTGCGGATCACCTTCTCTTGCGGGCCGCTATCCCGACCGCCGCGCTTCTGACGCTCCTGCTTGCGACGCATCGAGGCGAGCGAGCGCTGACGCCCGCCTTCGCCGCCGCGCAGCGCCTGGTTCACGGTCAGCTTGCCGCCGCGGCGCTCGCCGCCGCCCTTGGGCTTGCCGCCGGAATCGTCGTCGCGCTTGCGGCGCTGATCGCCGCCGCCGGGCTTGGCGTCGGGGCCGAGATTGCGCTGGCGCTCGGGCTGGGGCGTGGCCGCGACCGGTTCGGCGGGCTTGGCTTTTTCCTCCTGGGCCTCACGCTTGCGGCGCTCGTCCTCCTCGGCCTTCTGGCGGAGCAGTTCTTCGCGCTCCTTCTCTTCACGGGCCTTGGCCTCGATCTCGGCGCGACGGCGCTCGCGCGCCTCCTCGGCCTCACGCTCCTCGCGCGCGCGGCGGGCGGCGTCCTCGGCCTCGCGGGCCTTGGCGGCTTGCAGCGCCTTGAGGCGCCGCTCCATCTCGGCGCTGGTCGCGCCGCCGGACTTGCCACCTTGGGCATTGACGGCCGCGGCGGATTGGGCGCCCGGCTTTGGGGCCTGGACGCGCTTGCGCTTGGTCTCCACCACGACGTTCTTGGTGCGTCCGCGGGCAAAGGTCTGCTTCACCTGTCCGCCGCGGGCGCCTCCGGAGAGGCCGAGGGGTTTCTTTCCGTCCGTATCGCTCATGCGTTCCCGATTTCCTTCTCGGCAGCCGGTTTGCCGCCGTCGTGTCTGATGCCTTGAAGCCTTGCGGCTTCCTCTACAATACGTTCCGCCAAGGTTCCAGCCGCGACCGCGGCATGGATCACCCGGTCGCGGGCGAAGGCCAGGCCCAACTCATCGGCCGTCAGGAACCCGATCCATTTTCCGCCCTCGGGCGTGCTCAACTTGCCCTTGCCCCGCTCGGAGCCATCGCTGGCCTGAAGCAGGACGCGAATGTCCTCGCAATAGAGGGCGGTCTTAACCTTCTCGTATCCGGTTACGGCCTTCCCGGCCTTGCGGGCCATGGCGAGCGTATCCTGCACTCGGCGCAGCAGCGCCGCCTCCACCATGGCGATCAATCCGTCGGGCACACCGACCTGTCGCTTGGCGCCCTTGGAGAATATGCGCTTCGCGACCGCCTTTTCCAAGGCCGCGCGCGACGCGGTCACATAGATCCCCCGGCCGGGCAGCTTTTCGGCCACGTCCGGATAGACCATGTCGTCGGGTCCGACGACGAAGCGGACCAGCCCCGATTTGGGGCCGGTCTCGCCGGTCACGATGCAGCGGCGCTCTGGCTCACTGCGGTCCTTGTCCCTGCCACCGCGGCTCATGGACGTCCGGGGCGATCACGCCCCGGCCTCCTCGGTCTCGGGCGCGTCGTCGGTCTGGCCCATGGCCTCCTCCGGCGTGACCCAGCCCAGCATGACGCGGGCGGTCATGATCATGTCCTGCGCTTCCTCCAGGGTGACGCCGAAAGGCTCCAGCAGGCCGTCGTCCTTCTGGCGCTCGCCATCGACGACGGTCCAGCCGCCTGCCAGCTCCCAGTCGGCACAGGTGGCGAACTCTTCCAGGGTGGTGACGCCGTCCTTGGTCAGCGCCTCCAGCATCTGCGGGCTGAGCCCCTCGAAGCCGGCCAGATCGTCCTGCAACCCGTTCGCCCGCGCGGCCTCCAGGGCCTTGGCGTTCTGGGCCTCCAGGTAGTCGCGGGCGCGGGCCTGCAACTCGTTCGCGGTGTCTTCGTCGACGCCGTCGATCACCAGCAGTTCGTCGATCTCGACATAGGCGACCTCTTCGAGGTTGGTGAAGCCCTCGGAGACGAGCAGCTGGGCGAAGAACTCGTCCAGGTCCAGCGTGTCCATGAACAGCTTGGTGCGGACCTCGAACTCGGCCTGACGGCGCTTCGATTCCTCTTCCTCGGTAAGGATGTCGATATCGAGCCCGGTCAGCTGCGAGGCCAGACGTACGTTCTGCCCGCGCCGCCCGATGGCGAGCGAGAGCTGCTCCTCGGGCACGACGACCTCGATCCGCTCGTTCTCGTCGTCGAGCACGACCTTGGTCACCTCGGCGGGCTGGAGCGCGTTGACCAGGAAGGTCGGCGCATCCTCGTTCCAGGGGATGATATCGATCTTCTCGCCCTGAAGCTCGTTGACGACGGCCTGCACGCGCGAGCCGCGCATACCGACGCAGGCGCCCACCGGGTCGATGGACGAATCATAGGAGATCACGGCGATCTTGGCGCGCGACCCCGGATCGCGGGCGCAGGCCTTGATCTCGATGACGCCGTCATAGATCTCCGGCACTTCCATCTCGAAGAGCTTTTTCATGAACTCGGGCGCGGTGCGCGACAGGAAGATCTGCGGGCCGCGCTGCTCGCGCCGGACGTCCTTGATGTAGACGCGGATGCGGTCGCCGGGGCGATAGGCCTCGCGGCCGATCTTCTCGTTGCGGCGCAGCACGGCTTCGCCAGCGCCGATATCGATGATGACGTTGCCGTATTCCTCGCGCTTGACGAGACCGTTGATGATGGTCCCGGCACGGTCCTTGAACTCTTCGTACTGACGGTCGCGCTCGGCCTCGCGGACCTTTTGCAGGATGACCTGCTTGGCCGATTGCGCGGCGATGCGGCCCATGTCGACCGGCGGGATCACATCGACCAGCACGTCGCCTTCCTGCGGCGGCGTATCCTGATCGACGCCTTCCATGCGCTTGGCGTCCTTTTCGGAGGGCTTTTGCAGATAGAAGGCGCGGACCTCCTTCTCGTCGATCTTCTTGCCCTCTTCGCCGTAGATCGGGATCTTCCGCTTGGTCACGAAGACGTCGCCACCCTGGCTGCGCACCGTGTCGGCGGCGGCCTTGGCGGTCATCTCGGCCTTCTCGTTCTCCAGCATGTCCTCGTCGGTGACGGTGCGCACGCGGGTGAAGGTGGCCTGGCCGGTCTTGCGGTCGATCGAGACCTGCACGTCCATGTCGGCGCCGTAGCGGGACTTGGCGGCCCGGGCGAGGCTGTCTTCCATCGCCTCGACCACGAGACCGGGGTCGATCATCTTCTCGCGCGCGACCGCGTCAGCGATCTGCAGCAGCTCCAGCTGGTTGGCGGATGTAATCGCCATGCCCTCAGTCCTCCTCACCGTCCATGAGTGTCTCTACTTCATCGAATTGGGTCTCGTCGATCTGACCCTTGTCCTTGCGCGTCTTCAGCACCTCTCGGATCAACTCGTCCGTGAGGATCAGCTTGGCGTCGCTGAGCCAGTCGAATTTCAGACCGATGACGGGCGTCTCCTTGCCCTGCTCGATCTCGATCAGAACCTCGTCGCCCTCGGTCCCCATCAGGGTGCCCTTGAAGCGGCGCTGCCCGTCGATCAGCTCGGTGGTCTCGATCCGGGCCTCGTAGCCTTCCCAGGCGTCGAAATCCTTGAGCCGAGTCAACGGCCGGTCGATGCCGGGGCTGGAGACCTCCAGCGTGTATTCGCCCTCGATCGGGTCCTCGACATCCAGGTTGGCGCTGAGCGCGGTGCTGATCTCGGCCAGGGCATCGACCTCGATCCCGCCCTCGGGCAGATCGCACATCACCTGGAGCGTGGCGGTCTTGCCCGACATCAGGCGCAGGCGCACGAGTTCATACCCCATATCCTCGACGATAGGGGCGACGATTTCGGCCAGGCGCTTGTCCATGGCCGTCTTGGCGATGAGATCCGACATGGCTGTCCTCGGAAACGAAAAAGCGGGCCGTGCGGCCCGCTGCATAAGGTCGGTGGTGCCTGGAGGCGCCGCTGTTGAGGCTCACATAAAGAGACCGCGGACCAGATGCAAGATGTCTCGGCGACGGGCCGCGAAAACAGCGCTTCCCGATCTGCCCCGAGGCCCGAACCCGACCCTTGGTCCGGACCCGCAGGGGGGCAAAATCCGGCGGGACTGCAGGGCGGACAGAGGGGGCGGAGACATCCCGGCGCATGGACGCCCCTCCGGTCCCGCGCGGCGCTCCGATCCGAGCGCATCGATGCCGCCCGCCAGCCGTCGCGCGCCGGGATGGCTGACCACGACGTGATCACCCTGGCGGACTCGCACATTCCCGATCTGGGCGAGACCGTGAAAGGCCGCCCCCCGCAACACGCTGTGGTTCGCCGCCGATGGCGCACCACTCTAAAGAAGGTCCCCCACGCAGTTCATCAACGACAAGGCCGACCTCGTCACCGAGGCCATTGACGGGCTGATCGCAGCCTCCGGCGGCACGCTGGCCCGGCTCGACTGCTATCCCCACCTCAAAGTCGTCACCCGCACGGATTGGGACCGCTCCATGGTCACGCTAGTCTCCTGCGGTGGCTCCGGGCACCAACCGGCCCATGCGGGCTTCGTCGGTCCCGGCATGCTGACGGCAGCGGTCTGCGGTGAGGTCCCCGCCTCGCCCTCGGTCGAGGCCGGCTGCCTTCTGATCGTCCAGAGCTATACTGGCGGCCGGCTTAACTTCGGCCGCGCGCCCAGACGCTGGCCGAGCAGATCGAGATGGTCGTGGTCGATGACGACGTCGCCCCCCCCCCGACCTGCCCCAGGCCGGCGGCGTGGCCGGCACGCTCTTCGTCCACAAGATCGCGTGCGCCATGGCAGAGGCGGGCGCGCCGCTCGATGAGATCGCCGCCAGCCGCCGCATGCTCGGCCTCGATTAACCCAGTATTAAGGTTAACGTGCCCCCCTTCTTCCCTGCACAAATATCCCGGGGGGGCGCGCAGCGCGGGGGGCAGAGCCCCCCTCCGACAGATCGGTCAGGAGACCCCCATGGTGACATGACGCAACGAAACCCTCGGTCGCCGCATCCGCCTCGGCATGGTCGGCCTGGAATGGGCGCAGGAGGACCCGACCGATCTTTGGCACACGCTTCTGGGCGAGCCCACGCGCCTGCTGACCCGCAACGGGGCGGGCGCGATGGAGGCGGGTACGCGCGCCTCTCCCGCGTGCCGCCGGGCTATCCCGAGGGCTATCTGGAGGGCTTCGCCAACATCTATTCCGAAGCAGCCGACGCGAGCCTCGCCGCCCGCGAGGACAAGTCCCCGGATAGCGCGGTCCACTCCCCCACGGCGCAGGACGGGCTGGCGGGCGTCCGCTTCGTTGATGCCTGCGTGCGGTCCTTGAAGGCGAATGCGCGCTGGGTGACGCTCGACTAGGAAGCGCTGGCGTCGATGTGATCGGACGAGTTCGGTCGGATCTCTATCCAGGCCGGAGCGACCGGCCGGACCTGCGGGACCGGGGGCCAGCCCCCGGACCCCCGGAGTATTTTCGGCCAGAAGAAGGGGGCGTTAATCTTTCTTTACGGTTCGTTACCGGTTGGATGGGCTCCCTTCCGCTGTCGGCCCGTGCCCGAACGGCATGCCGTCGTCTTTCGCCTTTGGTCTCAGGCGCGCTTGCGCCACACTCCTCATGCAGTCCAACCAGGAGGCCACCCGAATGCAACGCCGTTCGCTACTCGCCCTCGCCCTGGCCACCACGGCCCTCGCGACCCCGACCCTCGCCGCAGACGTGCCCGAGGGCGTCACGCTGGCCGACGACCAGTCCTTCACCTACCGCACCCTGGACGAGTTCTCGTCCTTCGATCCCCAGGTGGTCGAGGATGTCGATGGCTCGGAGGTCGTGCGCGACCTGTTCGAGGGGCTCTACAACCAGGACGCGCAGGGCAATACCGTGCCGGGCGTCGCCCTCTCCCACACCGTCTCCGACGACAACCTCACCTATACCTTCACACTGCGCGACAACGCCAAGTGGTCCGACGGCACCCCCGTCACCGCCGGCGATTTCGTCTATGCCTGGAAGCGCGCCGTCGACCCCGCGCTCGCCTCGCCCTACGCCTGGTACATGGAGCTGATGTCGATCGAGAACGGCGCGGCGGTCATCGCGGGCGAGATGGCGCCCGACGCGCTGGGTGTCTCCGCCCCCGACGACCGCACGCTGGTCGTGCAGCTTAGCCAGCCGCTGCCCTACTTCACCAAGATGGTGAGCCACGCGACCACCTTCCCCGCCCCCGCCTGGGTGATCGAGGAGCATGGGTCCGAATGGACTCGTCCCGAGAACATCGTCACCAACGGCGCCTATGTCCTGACAGAGCACGTGCCCAAGGAACGCTCCGTCCGGGAGCGCAACGAGATGTATTGGGACAACGCCAACACCGTCCTCGACCGCGTCACGACCCTGACCATCGGCGACGACGCGCAAGGCTTGACCCGCTGGCGCGCGGGCGAGCTCGACATGACCGACATCCCCGCCGGCCAATACCCCGCCCTCGCCGAGGAGTTCCCGACCGAGGCCTACGCCCTGCCGCGCCTGTGCAACTACTACTTCAACTTCAACCTGGCGAGCGGCCCCGAGGCGTTCCAGGACGTCCGCGTGCGCCAGGCGCTGTCGATGGCGCTGGACCGCGAGGTGATCGTGGAGCGCGTGCTGCAAGGCGGCCAGTTCCCGGCCTTCACCTTCACGCCGGGCGCCACGGCGGGCTTCGAGGTGCCGGACGTGCCGATGGCCGCGATGACCCAGGCCGAGCGCGACGCCCGCGCCAAGGAGTTGCTGGCCGAGGCGGGTTACGGCCCCGGAGGCCAGCCGCTCAGCTTCACCTATCTCTACAACACCTCCGAGGCGCATCAGCAGGTCGCCATCGTCGCCTCGCAGATGTGGAAGCAGAAGCTGGGCGTCGAGGTCGAGCTGGCCAACCAGGAATGGAAGGTCTTCCTGGAGACCCGCGGCAACCAGAACTACGACATGGCCCGCGGCGCCTGGTGCGGCGACTACAACGAGGCGTCGACCTTCCTGGACCTCGTGACCACCGAGTCCGGCTATAACGACGCCAAGTTCTCCAACGCCCGCGTCGACGAGCTGATGGCCCAGGCGAAGTCGTCCTCGGACCCGCAGCCGCTCTATACCGAGGTCGAGCAGATCCTGGCCGAGGAAATGCCCGTGATCCCGGTTTATCACTACTCGACCAACATGATGCTCAAGGACGAGATCCAGGGCTGGCCGGTCGATAACGTGGAGCAGACTTGGTACTCGAAGAACCTCTACCGGGTCGCGGAGTGAGGGCCTGCCACCCCGGCCCAGCGCGGGCCGGGGTGGCAAGGTCCGATCTGAGCCCTTCTGCGACCTTTGGACAATCTGCAGCATCCGTCTTGAACGGCGGATACCGGCCGTTCGCTGCACCAATCACGAACGTCTCCTCCGCAAGGCAAAACGATTGGTCAGTTCCAAACTCGGTTGGCTGAAATCTGCGGTTCGGGCGTCAGCGCGGCGCAGCTATTGCGCCTGAAGTCAGGGCCCGCGCCACAGCATCTACCCGGTTGCGCGCACCAAGCCGCTGGATGGCCCTTGCGATATGCAGCTCGACCGTCCTCGGCGACAGCGACAGTCTGCGGCCAATCTCCTTTGCCGAAAGGCCGGCGGCAGTCAGGCCGAGGCATTCGCTTTCGCGGGGCGAGAGTGAAGGTGTCTCGTATTGGACGCCCTGATGAAACAGGTATGCGACGCCGACAAGACGCGACTTCAGCCCCTGGATCCAGTCATTGAATTCCCGCTCGGCCCCGAAGCCGATAAAGGAGAGTGTTCCATGACCGCCCTTATCCGCCTCGTGTAGCGGTACGGAGACGGCCGCTTTTACGCCGTGGTCGCTGAGATGGCTCCACAGCGCTGAATGCCCGGTGTCGAAGCGGCCGCCTGGTGCCAGATCGCGCCAGTCGATCGGCGAAAAATCGCGACGCAGAGCCTCGCGAACAGGGTCTGACCGGTAGCGTTCGCGATCCTCGCGGTAGTCGGCCCACCAATCGGCCGCTCGCCCGTCTACAGCGAGTTGCCTGGGTTGCGGCGCCGGAGCGCCTTCGGCCGTGCTATATCCGTAGAATATTGAAACATCCTGCGGGGGAGCCAACACCTTGCGCAGTGCAGCAAAGCGGTCCAGCAGCCGGTTATTACCCGCCAGGGCATCCATGATGTCTTCCGTTCGCATCAGCTTCCGCTCCGAACCGATTCACCCCCGTATTTTTACCAGATTGTCGACCCCCGTACACCTTTCGATACTCAGGAGCATCAACTGATTGGAGACAATGATGACCATTTTCGAGAAGATCATCACCGGCGAGGTCCCAAGCGCCAAGGGTTTCAAGGACAACTCCGTCTACGCCCTCATGGATGCGGAGGCCCGCTTTCTGTCTCCAGACGCTTAAACCAACGCCACATCCGGCAAAAAGCCTCACATAAACTGACGGAGGGTACCATGCTCAAGACCATCATCACTGCCACCATCATCACTGCCACCATTTTCCCCGCCACCGCGATCCAGGCCAATGCTGACACAAACAAGAAATATGACCTTTCAATCCTGCCGGCGGATGTCGCTGTCCGCGTCGTCGAGCTGCAAAAGCATGGAGACCGCTTCGAGGCTGCCATCCGCGCGATCTTTATCGCGGCCGTGAAACCCAGCTCAGGCTTTGACTGCCTCGAACCCAATTCCCGCGATGCCCCTCAGACCTGACCGCATCCGGAGAAAAGGTGCCGGAGAATTCTGGCCCCGCTTCCCATGTGAAAGGTCGGCTTTGCACGCATCAGCACGCATCAGAGCGTCGATTACCATGTGGGCTCGAAGCAGCCCTTCGCAACAAGTTGGATCAAGGTCAGCATTGGGCCGTTCTCGCTCTCTCATGACGATAGCGTAAAGGTCGGCTCGGTCCGCTCAGCGGACGTTCCAACCTCGCACAGGACGCGCTGCTTCAGAAGCGATCTGCGGGTGACGGACCGTCTTCTCCCCGATGGACAACCCCGCCCCTCCCTTGCCTCTCGCTCCACCTCCGGGTGCCTCACGGCTGAGATACGCATGCGAACCCGTTGAACCTGACCCGGCCAAGACCGACGGAGGGAAGGTCCAACGTCACGTCTCCTCGGACCCGCCCGCTCTGTACCGAGGTGGAGCAGATCCAAGCCGAGGAGATGCCCGTGATCCCGGCTTATCACGACTCGACCAAAATGATGCTCAAGACCGGCTTGAAGCCCGAAGCGGCCCATTTGGCGGCCCGTCTCTAGCCCAAATAGCCTGCGCCGGCTGAGGCCCCCGCACGCGAGCGTCTCGCCGGTTCAGCGATCGATCTCACCGTTCAAGCGGGACCAGCGAAAGATGAACATGAGTGCAACCATGCAGACGACGAGGCCGACGAGGTCTCCCACGGCATAGATGAAAAGAACTTTCAAAAGCTGATCCAGGCCGATGAGACCGGAAAAGATAAATGTCTGCGCGACCGAGTTGATGACGGAAGCGACTGCGCCTATCGCGATCATCCCCTTCCAGCTCAGCCGTTTTGAGCGTCCGTAATAGAGATCGAGGCCGACCAAGCGAGCCAGTTCGAAGGCGACAAAGGCCGCGATCGCGCCCGCGAAGATACTCTCCAGCAAGACAGGCTCTAGGAAGTCGAATTCGGCGGCGGGCGTGAAAAGCCAGGCCGCAACGCTTGACCCAAGCAGCAATGCCGGAATCGCTCGCCATCCAAATGCCCAGGTGGCAAGGACCCGAACGCCGTGCGGAAGATAGATCAGGCTGGCGAATATCGTCTCGTCGGGCAGGAACATGCGTTGCGCCGGCGTCACCGCCAGTGCGGTCAGCCCGTGGCAGAAAACATACGCCAGCGTGACGATCAGAAACGTCAGGAAGCCCATCCTGCGCGCGACGCCTCCCACCGTTTGGAATGCTGATGGCATGGAAGAGCAGGGTTAAGCACGTCTCGGCACGCGCAACGCCATGAAGACCCAGGGTTATTGGCTGACAAGATCGGCGCGAACGACATAGTGCCGGGCTTTGTAGCCCCTCGCCTTTTCGAGCAACCCCAGGCCCACCAGGGATCGTAGCGCCCGGTGATAGGTCGCCTGAGCAAGGCCAGAGGCCAGATCGTGCTGACGGATCTGTTCGGATGTGACCACCTCTCCCAGTTCGCCTGTTACGGAATGCGCCGCAAGGAGAACGTCCATCTCGGCCGCAGTCAGCGCGTCAAGGCCAACGTCCGCTTCCATCTCGCGAAGCATGCAGCGAAGTTCAAAGAGAGCGGAGAGTTTGTCCATGATTAAACTGCGTCAACCGATCGTGGCTCTGGAATTCGTGTCGGGCGACAGGTCGCCAAAATTATCATATTGACAACTTTAGCGACCTGTAGCTAACTCATCAAGAGTCGAGGTGTCATAGTGAGTGGTGGCCTCTCGATCATTTGACAAATTCTGCCCTGGCTCCTTCGTGGAGCTAGGGTAATTATATCGGACCGCGCCTGATCCGTAAAGAACGCGGCAGGGGCGCTCCGGTTGGCTTGTGGCACTCAACCTGGATGAAGCGCAACTTTGTCCGCCCGGCAAACCTCCGATCCCCATAGAACCGGCGTCGCCCGAGCGATCGGGCGTCAGGACGCCGATCGTCTTCTGGCCCGTCGCCAAGATGCTTGAGCCGTCCGTCGCCGAGCCTCCTACTGAGCTATGACGACGGTATCGACGTCACGACCGATATCACGACCGTCGTCCTGACCGGGATCTCGACGCCGCTCCAAGCGCCTCCGCTGGACAATTCCCGCCGCCTCCCCTACCTCTCGCCACACCTCGGGGTGCCGTCACGGCTGAGATGCGTATGCGAACCCGTTGAACCTGACCCGGTTAAGACCGGCGGAGGGAAGGTCCGACGTCACGTCTCCTCACCCCCGCCCGCCGCCTTGGGAGTTGAGAGATGAGACTGACCATCGCCACGGGACTGACCTTGATCGCCTCGGCCGCCGCCGCCGAGCCCCTCACGGTCTATGCCCCTGATTACTTCGCCTCCGAATGGGGCCCCGGCCCCGCGATCAAAGCCGCCTTCGAAGCCGAGTGCGACTGCGAGATCGAATACGTCACCGGCGACCTCCTGCCCCGCCTGCGCCTGGAAGGGGAGCGGACCACGGCGGATGTCGTCATTGGGCTGAACGCCGACGACGCGGAGCGGGCGCGCCAGACCGGGCTCTTCGCCCCCCATGGCGTGGAGATCGAGGGGCTGACCATGCCCATCGAATGGACCGACGAGACCTTCGTGCCGTTCAACTGGAGCCACACCGCCTTCGTCTACGACACCACCCGGCTGGCGGAGGCGCCCGAGAGCTTCCAGGCGCTACTCGACGCGCCCGACGATCTGGCGCTGGTGGTACAGGACCCGCGCACCTCGGTCTCGGGGCTGGCGCTGGCGCTCTGGATCCAGAAGGTCTTCGGCGACGAGGCCGAAAACGCCTGGGCCGCGCTCGCGCCCAAGATCGTGACCGTTACCCGCGGCTGGTCCGAAAGCTATGGCATGTTCACCGAAGGCGAGGCGGACATGGTGCTGAGCTACACGACCTCGCCCGCCTACCACATCATCGCCGAGGGCGACGACACGAAGAAGGCCGCCATCTTCGAGGAGGGCCATTACGTCCTGGTCGAGACCGCCGGGCAGATCGCGGGCAGCGACCAGCCGGAACTGGCGCAGGCCTTCCTGGACTTCATCCTGACCGAGGATTTCCAGTCGATCATCCCCGAGGGCAACTGGTCCCTGCCGGCCAAGCTGGACCCGGCCAAGATGCCCGAGGGATTCGCGCAGTTGGACATGCCGGCGACCGCGCTGATCTATGGTTCGGGCGACGCGGAGACGCTGCGGGACAAGGCCGTGGCCGCCTTCGAGGCTGGCCTGGGCCGCTGAGCCGGTCGTGAGCCGAGGACCGGGCACGCGGCTGGGCACCGCCGCGGCGCTCGCGGTGCTCGTCGTGCTGCTCGGCCCCTTGCTGGCCGTGGCCTGGCGGGCCGAGGGCTGGGCGGGCCTGCGCGCCTCGGATTGGGGCGCGCTGCGCTTCACGCTCTGGCAGGCGGCATGCTCGTCGGCCCTCTCGGTCCTCCTCGCCATCCCCGTCGCCCGCGCGCTGGCTCGGCGGCGCTTTGCGGGGCGCGATGCCGTGGTGCTGCTGCTGGGGGCGCCCTTCATCCTACCGGTCATCGTCGCCGTCCTGGGCCTCGTCGCCGTGTTCGGGAGGACCGGGCCGATCGCCTGGATCGCGGGCCTTGCCGGGCTGGACCCGCCCTCGATCTACGGCGCGCAAGGCGTGATCCTGGCTCATGTCTTCTTCAACATGCCGCTGGCCACCCGGCTGATCCTGCAAGGCTGGCAGGCGATCCCCGGGGAGCGGCTGCGCCTCGCCGCCGCGCTGGGCTTCGGGCCGGGCGACACGTTTCGCCTGCTGGAATGGCCGATGCTACGGGCGACGGTCCCGGGCGTGGCCCTGGTCATCTTCCTGATCTGCACGACCTCCTTCGCCGTGGCCCTCGCGCTGGGCGGCGGCCCCCGGGCCACGACGGTCGAGCTGGCGATCTACCAGGCGTTCCGCTTCGATTTCGACCTCGGCCGCGCGGCGGCCCTAGGGGGCGTTCAACTGGCGCTGGGAGGCCTCGCCGCCTTCGCGGCGTTGCGCCTCACCCTGCCCTCGGGCTTCGGCGCAGGTCAGGACCGGGTCGTGCCGCGCTGGGACTCGTCAGGACCGCTGCTGCGGGGGCAGGACGGAGGGGTCATCGCCCTGGCCTGCGCCTTCCTTCTGCTGCCGATGGTCCTGGTCCTGGCCGAAGGCGCGCTGCACCTCACGAACCTGCCCGCTGCGGTCTGGACGGCAGCCGCGCGCTCGCTCGCCATCGCGCTGGGCGCGGCGCTGTTGACGGTGGGGCTGGCGCTGGCCATGGCGGTCGCGGCCCTGCGGGCCCCTTGGGTCGAGGCCGCGGGGACGCTTGCCGTCGCCGCCTCGCCGCTGGTTCTGGGCACCGGACTCTACCTGCTGCTCTTGCCGCTGGCCAATCCGATCGCCTTTGCGCTGCCGGTGACGCTGCTGGTCAACGTGGTGCTGGCCCTGCCCTTCGCATTGCGCGCCTTGATCCCCGCCATGCGGGAGCTCGACGCGGATTACGGGCGCCTGTCGGCCTCGCTCGGCCTGACCGGATGGGTCTGGCTGCGCCGGGTCGGCCTGCCGCGCCTGCGCCGTCCGGCGGGCTTTGCGGCGGGGCTGACGGCGGCGCTGGCGGCGGGCGATCTGGGCGTCATCACGCTGTTCGCGACGCCGGAACAGGCAACACTGCCCTTGATGCTCTACCAACTCATGGGCTCCTATCGGATGGAGGAGGCGAAGGCCGCGGCGCTGCTGCTGGTCATCCTGAGCCTGGGGCTGTTCTGGCTGTTCGAGAGAGGATCGCGGGATGCTTGAACTCGACGGGCTGGAGATCGTGCAGGGGGCGTTCCGCCTGACCGCGGACACGGTCCTCCAGGCGGGCCAGATCACCGCGCTGATGGGGGCGAGCGGGTCGGGCAAGTCGACCCTTCTGGCCGCCATCGCGGGGTTCCTTGACCCCGTGCGCGGGAGCATACGGATCGCAGGCACCGACATCACCGGATTGGCGCCCGGGGATCGGCCGCTCTCGATGCTATTCCAGGACAACAACCTCTTTCCGCATCTGACGGTGGCGCAGAATGTCGGGCTGGGCCTGCGCCCCGACCTGCGCCTGTCGCCCGCGCAGAAGGACGCGCAGGCCGCGGTGCTGGCCCGGGTCGGGCTGGAAGGGTTGGAGGCGCGCCGCCCGCGCGACCTCTCCGGCGGCCAGCAGAGCCGAGCGGCCCTGGCGCGGGCCTTGTTGCGCGGCCGGCCCTGGTTGCTGCTGGACGAGCCGTTCTCGGCGCTGGGTCCTGCCCTCCGCCGCGACATGCTGACCCTGCTGCGGGAGACAGCCCGGGCCGAGGGCCTGTCGGTTCTGATGGTGACCCATCACCCGGAGGACGCGCGCGCCGTGGCCGACGCCACCTGCCTCATCGCCGATGGTGCGCTGATCCCGCCCGCGTCGACCGAGGCGCTCTTTGCCGAGCCGACCCCGGCGCTGCGGGCCTATCTAGGCGAATGACGGGTTGCGGCGCAGGACCGACGCGTTCAGCGCCCCGGCGATCGTGACCCAGAGCAGATAGGGCAGCATCAGCAGCGCCGAAAGCCGGTCGAGCGGCCAGGCCGACGCGACCAGCCCCGCCACCGCGACCCAGAGCAGCAGCATCACCACGAAGGCGGCGCGCATCTTGCGCAGCCCGAAAAAGACGGGCGTCCAGAGCGCGTTGAACGCGATCTGCATCGCCCAGAACGCCATCGCGTATTCGGAGCCCGCCATCGGCGCCAGCCGCGCGCCCACGAAGGCCAGCGCGAGATAGAGCGATGTCCAAACGACCGGGAAAACCCAGTTCGGCGGCGTCCATGGCGGTTTTTCGAGGCGGTCGTACCAGTCGCCCGGCGGAAACATGGCGCCGGTCGCGCCCGCCCCGAATGTGGCGAGAAGGAAGATGGCGAAGAGGATCCAATCCATAACGGTTAGATAGGCCGCGCCCGGCCCCCGTCCATATGGCGGTCTTGAGCGGCGAGCTGCGAGAAGACATCGAGCACATCGTCGCTCCACCCGCCCTGGACCGGACGGGGATCGCTGGCGGCGGCCACCAGGAAGGCGGTCTCGTCCAGCGGCCGCGCATGCAGGACCGGAGAGCGGGGCACCAGCGAGACCATCCCGGCCTGGACCACGGCGCGGCCCAGCCAGCCCAGCTTTTGGCCTCGCGAGGTATGGGCCCGGCGGGTCACGCTGTCGAAGCCCGCGCGCCGCACCTCGCCACCGATCCCGTCATAGACGTAGCGCGCCGCCATGATGCCGGGCCGTGCGGCCAGCGGCAGGGCGCGGATGCCGGTTTCGGAGCGGTGGTAGAGCCTCTGCGCCTCGGCCAGCAGGCGGCGGGTCATCTCGCGGATGACCGGGTCGGGGCGCGGATTGGCCAGGAAAGCCGCCGGCTCCAGCCCCGCGGCGGCGAACCAATCCGTCGGAAGATAGAGCCGCCCGGCGCGCGCATCCTCGCCCACGTCGCGGGCGATATTGGTCAACTGCATCGCCACGCCCAGGTCGCAGGCCCGCGCCAGCGCGTCGGCATCCCGCACGCGCATCAGCACGCACATCATCGCGCCCACGGCGCTGGCCACCCGGGCCGAATAGCCGCGCAGGGCGCCCAGATCGGCATAGGTACGCCCCTGCGCGTCCCAGGCCAGCCCCTCCAGCAGGGCTTCGGGCAGGGCGCGGGGCATGTCGAAATCCTCGATCACCCGGGCAAAGGCCCGGTCGGCGGGCACGTTGGCGGGGCGCCCGGCATAGACGGCGTCCAGCCGGTCCTTCAGCCGCAGGACGGCGGGCGCCTTGTCCGCGACCTCGTCGACCGAGTCGTCGGCCAGCCGGCAGAACGCATAAAGCGCCAGCGCCGGGTCGCGCACCGAAGCGGGCAGCAGCCGCGACGCCGCGTGGAAGGAATGGGAGCCGGTGCGGATCGCCTCCCGGCAGTGGTCCATATCGGCATGCACGCTCATTCGGCAGCCTGCGGAACCGGCCTTGCGACCCCGGCGTGCCAGGTCTCCACCCGCCGCGCCGGTGGCACGACCTGCTCCAGCACCTCGGCCGAGGCGACCACGCCCGGCAGCCCCGCGCCCGGATGCGTTCCCGCGCCCACCAGGAAGAGGCCCGGCGCCTCCTCCGAGACGTTATGGGGCCGGAACCAGGCCGATTGCAGGATCCGCGGCTCGATCGAAAAGCCGCAGCCATGAGGCGAGAGATAGCGGTCGCGGAAATCCCGCGGCGTCAGACACATACTGGCGGTGACGTGATCACCGAGGCCCGGCATCAACTCCCGCTCCAGCACGGCCTGCACCTTCTGGCGGTAGCTTTCCGCCTCCTGCCCCCAATCGACCGGGTCGCGGTGACCCAGATGCGGCACGGGCGAAAGCGCGTAGAACGTGTCGTCCCCGGGCGGCGCGACCGAGGGGTCGGTAACCGAGGGGCGGTGGATATAGAGGCTCATGTCCTCTGACAGATGCCCGCGGCGGAAGACGTCGCGCAGCAGCCCCTCATACCGGGGCCCGGACAGAATGGTGTGATGGCCCAGATCGGGCCACATGTCGCGCGTGCCCTTGGTCCCGAAATACCAGACAAAGAGCCCCATCGACCACCGCGCCCGGCCCAGCTTCCGGTCGGTCCAACGGTGCCGCGTCCGGCCTTTGAGCATCTTGGCATAGGTGTGCCCCGCATCGGCGTTCGACACCACGATGTCGGAGGCGACCTCCTCCCCGGAGGTCAGGCGCACACCCGAGGCACGGCCGCGCGCATCCTGCGTCACCTGATCGACCTGGATGCCCAGCCGGACCTCGCCGCCTTGGCCTTCGATCACGTCGACCATGGCCCGCGCCATCGCGCCGACCCCGCCCATCGCGTAGTGGACGCCCTGGGTCTTCTCCAGATGGCTGACCAGCGCATACATCGACGTCACCCGCGCCGGATCGCCGCCGATGAAGAGCGGGTGGAACGACAGCGCCATGCGAAGCCGCTCATCCTTCACCCGCGACCGGGCCAGGGACAGGATCGAGCGGTCGGCCCGCAGCATGGCGAAGCGCGGCAGCACCTTCGCCGTCTCGACGAAGCGATGCATCGGCTTGGTCAGCATTCCCTCGTAGCCGACGATATACCGCTCCTCGGCGTCGCGCAGGAAGCGGCGCCACCCCGCCACGTCTCCGGGCGAGAGACGGGCGATCTCGGCCTCCATATCCGCATCCTCGGCCCGCGCCGCCAGATGCGAGCCGTCCGGCCAGCGAATCGTATAGAAAGGATCCAGCGGGATCAGGTCGATCGCCGCGTCGAAGTCGTGCCCGCAATCGGCGAAGAGCCGGCGGAACACCTCGGGCGCGGTGACGATGGTGGGGCCCAGATCGAAGCGATGCCCGCCCGACGTGATCGATGACGCCCGTCCGCCAGGCGTGTCGAGTCGGTCAAGCACGGTGACGTGCCAGCCCTTGGCGCCGAGACGCATGGCGGCGGCGAGCCCGCCGAGCCCCGCGCCGATGACCACCGCGCGGGATCGGCCCGTCGGCTCGAAGGTGGGATGACGTGTCATGCGGTCGCGGTCACCTCAGATGGCTTGGCAGGGCTGTCTATCTCAGTTTACAGTATTCATGTAAGCTACGACAAGCCCTCCCTTCGTTGGGCCATTTCCAGGGACCGGACCGATCCAAACCGTCACGCTCTCGCTCTACCGTTTCGGGCCGCTCTCGGCGCGACTCTGGGCCTTCGCGCAGATGGGTCTGGCGCGGGCGGCCATGCGGCATGTGCCGGGCCTCACCTTCTGGAAGCTGATGGGATCGGGCACGGGCGAGGGCTTTACGCCGATCCCGAATACGGGCGTCTATGCGATCCTCTGCGCCTGGACCGATGCGGACGCGGCCCAGCACGGCCTCGAAGCCCCGGTCTTCGCCCGCTACGCCCGCCGCGCGGCCGAGGTCTGCACCCTGACGCTGCGGCCCCTGACCGCGCGGGGGCGCTGGTCCGGCGTCTCGCCGTTCCGCCCGCTGAGCGAGGGCCAGAGCACCGGCCCCCTCGCCGCGCTGACCCGTGCGACGGTCCGCCCGGCCAACCTGTTCCGCTTCTGGCGCCGTGTGCCCGACATCTCCCGCCGGATCGGCGGCAACCCGGACGTGCGGCTCAAGATCGGCGTGGGCGAGGTGCCGTTCTTCCACCAGGTCACCTTTTCGATCTGGCCGGACGCCGCGTCCATGGCCCGATTCGCCAGGACCTCCGGCCCCCATGCCGCCGCCATCGAGGCGGTTCGCGCCGGCGACTGGTTCGCCGAGGAACTTTATGCCCGCTTTGCCATCGCCGACGCACAAGGCGTCTGGCAGGGCCGTCCCGCCGCCGAGGTGCTCACATGATCCCGTTCCCCTTCACCGCCATCGTCGGCCAGTCCGAGATGAAGACCGCGATGATCCTGACCGCGGTAGATCCCGGCATCGGCGGCGTTCTCGTCTTTGGCGACCGGGGCACGGGCAAGTCGACGGCGGTGCGGGCGCTGTCCTCTCTCCTGCCGCCCTTGCAGATGATCGACCGCTGCCCCGTCAACTCGGCCAGCCGGGCGGAGGTGCCTGACTGGGCCGGTCCCGTGGGCGAGGTCGTCACCCGGCCCACGCCGGTGGTCGATCTGCCGCTGGGCGTCACCGAGGACCGGGTGACGGGCGCGCTCGACATCGAACGAGCGCTGACCCGCGGCGAAAAGGCGTTCGAGCCGGGCCTGCTGGCCCGCTCCAATCGCGGCTATCTCTATATCGACGAGATCAACCTGCTGGAGGACCACATCGTCGACCTGCTGCTCGACGTGGCCCAGTCCGGCGAGAACGTGGTCGAGCGCGAGGGGCTGTCGATTCGCCATCCCGCGCGCTTCGTCCTGGTCGGGTCCGGCAACCCCGAGGAGGGGGAACTGCGCCCTCAGCTGCTCGACCGATTCGGCCTGTCGGTCGAGGTGACGTCGCCTGGCACCGTCGAAGAACGGGTCGAAGTGCTGCGCCGCCGCGATGCCTTCGACCGCGACCGCGCCTCCTTCGTGGCCGCGCAGAGCGCCGAGGAGGCCGCCTTGCGCGACCGCATCGTTGCGGCCCGCAGCGCGCTGCCGAAGGCCGGCGCGGCGGAGGCGTTGCTTCATGATTGCGCCGCCCTCTGCCTCGCGCTCGGCGCCGACGGCCTGCGCGGAGAGCTGACCCTGCTGCGCGCCGCCCGCGCCCTGGCCGCCTTCGACGGCGAGTCGCCCACCCGCGCGCATCTGACCCGCGTCGCGCCCATGGCGCTGCGCCACCGCCTGCGCCGCGACCCGCTGGACGAGGCCGGCAGCACCGCGCGCATCGCCCGCGCCCTGGCCGAGGCCTTCCCGGAGGAGGTCGCCGCGTGACCGATCCCTGGGCCGTCGCGGTCCGCGCCGCCCATTGCCTCGCCCGCGAGCCGCTGGCCTTGGGCGGCCTGCACCTGCGCGCCCGCTCCAGCGATGCGCGCAATCGGTTGCTGCGCCTGCTCCACGACTTCCTGCCCGGTGCGGCCCGGCTACACCCGGATACGGGGGACGAGGCGCTCTTCGGCGGGCTCGACCTGTCCGAGACGCTGCGCAGCGGTCGCCCGGTGACGCGGGCGGGGCTGCTCGCGCGCTGCGACACGCTGATCCTCGCCATGGCGGAGCGAGCGACCCCGGCCCTGGCGGCCCGGCTGGGACAAGCGCTGGATGGCGGGGGCCACACGCTGATCGCGCTGGACGAAGGGGCCGAGTCAGAGGAACGCCTCGCCCCTGCCCTCGCCGACCGGCTCGCCATCTCGCTCGATCTGGAGGGTCTGCGCGCGAGCGACATGCCCGGCCTGACCCCTCTGGACGATGAGGCGCCGGCAGACGCCCCGGCCGAACGCCTTGCCGCCCTGTCCGTCGCCCTCGGCATCGGTTCGATCCGCCGCCCGCGCCTCGCCCTGCTCCTGGCTCGGGCCTCCGCGCAGATCGACGGTCGCGACACCCCGTCCGAAGCCGATCTCGCCTTCGCCGTCACCTGTGCCCTGGCCCCCCACGCGACCCGCCTGCCCCCGGATCCAGCGGAAGAGGAGGCGGCCGACAGGCCGGCCTCCGATGACGCGCCCCCGCCCGCCGCCGAGAACGATGCCCTGCCCGAAGGCGATCTGCTACTCGAGGCGGCGCTGGCCAGCCTGCCGCCCGACCTGCTCGAACGGCTGGCCCAAGGGCCGGTCCCGCGCGCGACCGGTCTGGGGACCGGCGCGGCGCGAAAGGGCAATCGCAGGGGCCGGCCCCTGCCGCCGCGCCCCGGCCGCCCGGATGGCCGCGCGCGCATCGACCTTGTCGCCACGCTGCGGGCCGCGGCCCCCTGGCAGACGCTCCGTGGCGCAGGGCCCGGCCAGACCGTCCAGGTCCGCGCCGGCGACATCCGGCTGAAGCGCTATGAGACCCGCTCCGATCGTCTTGTCATCTTCGCCGTCGACGCCTCCGGCTCCGCCGCCTTCGCGCGGCTGGGGGAGGTGAAGGGCGCGGTAGAGCTGCTCCTCGCCCAGGCCTATTCGCGCCGGGACCACGTCGCGCTGGTCTCCTTCCGGGGCACGCAGGCCGAGTGCCTGCTGCCGCCCACCCGCTCCCTGTTGCGCACCCGCAAGGAACTGTCGGGCCTGCCGGGCGGCGGCGGCACGCCGCTGGCCGCCGGGCTACGCACCGCCCTGGAGCAGGCGGTGCAGGCACGCGGCCGCGGCATGGATCCCGCGGTCGTGCTACTGACCGACGGGCGGCCCAATGTGGCTCTCTCGGGCCGGGCGGACCGGGCCGAAGCGATCGGCGATGCCACCGCCATGGGCCGCGCCCTGCGCGCCGCGGGTGTGACCGCCATGGTGATCGACGCCGGCAACCGGCCCAGCCCCGCCCTGCGCGACCTGGCCCGCGAGATGGGCGCCGACTGCCTGCCCCTGCCCCGCGCGGATGCGGCCCGCCTTTCCCATGCGGTGTCGGACGCGCTGGGATGATCCCCCAGGATTGGCCCAACGCCGAGGCCAGCCGCATCGTCGAGAGCCGTCCCCATCGCTGGCATGTCCAACAGCTGGGGACCGGCCCCGATCTGCTGATGCTGCACGGCGCCGGGGCGTCGACCCATTCCTGGGCGGCGCTGGCGCCCCGCCTGTCCGGGCGCCTGCGGCTGACCATGATCGACCTGCCGGGCCACGGGTTCAGCCGGGCGGGCACCCGCGCCCGCTCCGGGCTCGACGCCATGGCAGAGGACATTACGGCCCTTCTTGCCCAGTTGGAGGTGACGCCCGCCGCCTATCTGGGCCACTCGGCCGGCGCCGCGCTGGCCCTGCGACTGTCTCTGGACGCCAAGCCACAGCGCCCGGTCATCGCGATCAACGGCGCGTTCCAGATGTTCAACGGCGTCGCGGGTTTCTTGTTTCCGATCATGGCCAAGGCCCTGTCGCTGAACCCGCTCACGGTGCCGCTCTTCACGATGGGATCGACGCCCGCGCGGACCCGGCGGCTTCTGTCGGGCACGGGCAGCGCGATCGACGCGCCGACGTTGGACCGCTACCACCGGCTGATCTCGGATCGGACCCACGTGGCGGGCGCACTGGCGATGATGGCGAACTGGTCTCTGGACGGGCTTCTCCGCGACGCGCCGCGCATGGAGGCGCCGGTCCTGCTTTTGGCGGGGGAGCGGGACCGGACGGTTCCCGCGGCGGTCAGCCGCGACATGGCACGGCGCCTGCCGCGGGCGCAACTCCGGGTGGAGTCGGCGCTAGGCCATCTCTTGCACGAAGAAGCCCCCGACCTTGCGGCGGGGGCTTGCATCGCATTCCTGGAAGAGACGGGCGTGCTTGCCCGCGAAATCCAGGCGCCTCCGGTTTACTCGGAGAACTGAGCGAGGAACGCGTAGAGGTTCACGGCGTCGTCTTCGTTGCGCACCCGGTAGGACATCTTGCTGCGGCCGCTTTCGCCGGAAACTTCCTGCGAGTGACCGGTCGGGTCCTGCACATAGGCGACAAAGTTTGCCTCGTCATAAACCATCCCGGCTTCGCCCGCCGCCACGACGATGTCGGAATAGCGGAAATCCTCGACGGAGCCGGCGGTGCGGCCGACGACGCCGTAGAGGTTCGGGCCGGTCTTGGCCGCACGGCCCGCAAGGACCTCGCCCGCGTCGTTCTCGACGACATGGCAGGACTGGCACTGGCGGAACGCGCTCTCGCCGGCGCCGGCGTCGCCGGTCGCGGTGAGGTCGAGGGCATGGCCATCAGCGAGGGCGGGGCCGGCGGCCAGCAGGGCCGCGGCGATCGTGAGGTGGCGGATCATAGGCTTCTCATCTCCCTTAGTGATGCGTTCTGCCAAAGACCTAGGCCACCGATGACCGTCTTCCAATAACAACCTGTCTCGGGATCACGCCGTCTGGCGCGCGATAGCGCATTGCTTCCACAGAACCTTGAGCGCCATGACCAGGTGCTCGATATCTTGGTCGCTATGTCGCGGGCCGGGGGTGAAGCGCAGGCGCTCCGTGCCCTTGGGGACGGTCGGGTAATTGATCGGCTGCACGTAGATCCCGAACTCGTCCATCAGATAGTCCGACAGCATCCGCGTCTTGACCGGATCCTTCACCATCACCGGGATGATGTGGGAAGGGTTGTCCTCGTGGGGGATTCCCTCGGCATCGAGCCGCGCGCGCAGACGCGCGACTTGGCGGCGCTGAAGGTCGCGCTCGATCTGACTGACCTTGAGATGGCGGATGGAGGTCGTCGCCGCGGCGGCCACGGCGGGCGGCAGGGCGGTGGTGAAGATGAACCCGGAGGCGAAGCTGCGGATGAAGTCGCAGAGCGCGGCCGACCCGGTGATGTAGCCGCCCATCACGCCAAACGCCTTGCCCAGCGTGCCCTCGATCAGGGTGATGCGGTCCATCAGCCCCTCTTGCTCGGCCACGCCGCCGCCGCGGGGGCCGTACATGCCGACCGCGTGGACTTCGTCGAGATAGGTCATGGCGCCGTGCTTTTCGGCGACCTCCACGATCTCGCGGATGGGGGCGATGTCGCCATCCATCGAATAGACGCTCTCGAAGGCGACGATCTTGGTCGCATTGGCGGGCAGCGCGGCCAGCTTGCGGTCGAGATCCTCAACGTCGTTATGCTTCCAGATGACCTTTTGCGCCTTGGAATGGCGGATGCCTTCGATCATCGAGGCGTGGTTGAGGCTGTCGGACAGGATCACGGCATTGGGCAGCCGCGCGCCCAGGGTGCTGAGCGCCGCCCAGTTCGAGACGTAGCCGCTGGTGAAGACCAGCGCGGCCTCCTTGCCGTGGAGATCGGCCAGCTCCGCCTCCAGCTCCAGGTGCTGGTGCTGGGTGCCGGAGATGTTGCGCGTGCCCCCGGCGCCGGTGCCGCATTCGATGGCGGTGCGCGCCATGGCGGTCACGACATCCGGGTGCTGACCCATGCCGAGATAGTCGTTGGAGCACCAGACGGTGACGTCGCGCGTCTCGCCGTCCTTGGTGTTCTTGGCGCGCGGGTGCTGACCGCATTCGCGGGTCAGATCGGCGAAGTAACGATAGTTCCCCTCCGCCTTGAGGGCGTCCAGCTGGGCCTCAAAAAGTTTATCGAACGGCATCGGGCCCCTCCTTCAGAAGTGTCTCTCTCTTCGGCAGCATCCACCGCCACAGTTTCTCGTCTGGCAAACGGACCACCATGAACCAGTGCTCCAACAATGCCAGCGCACAGACCGCCGCCAGCAGCGAAAACCCCACTTGCGCGGCCGCCATCTCCGTCAGGACCACACGCTCCAGCAGGCAGGCGACGGCAAATGACAACCCCGTTACCGAGGTCGGGAACAGCCAGTTGATCCGCGCTTCGCGGAAATGGCTGGGCAAGTGGGCCAGGGGGCGGGGGATGAACTCCGTGTTCACCTTCCGCACCCCGAGATAGAGGTTCAGCTTGGCGCTGATCCGCGCGACATAGAGGATCGCGAACGTCCAGAGCCCGATCCGGTTGGCCGCGCCCTGGGCGGTCAGAGCCATCGCGATCAGCGCCGCGGTCAGGGTCATTTCGTGATAGGCAACCGTGCCCCAGGCGCGGATGAACCGCTCCCATTCCGGGACGCCGGGGCGCGCCGGCAGGTGATGGGGGCCGGTGACGATGCCCGTGAGGAAGGCCAGTTCCAGCCAGGCCCAGACTGCGAGCGCCGAGAAGAACGCGCCATAGACGGCGGCCACGCTCGTCACCTCCAGGGTCAGCCAGAACCCGGCCGCCCCGGCGAGACCCACAGGCAGCGTGGCCAGCACGCAAGTCAGGGGCCGCCCCGCCCGGTCGGCCCAGCGCACCACCACCAGCATCGCCCCGGTGGAGGCCCACCAGGCGAACAGGGCGATCAGCGCCGCGGTCCAGGGCGAGGCGAGCGACATCAGTAAGCGGGCTCCAACCGGGTTTGCGCGGGCACCGTGTGGCGCACCGCCGGGATGGTATAAAGCGACACGAAGGCCGCTGCCGCCCGCGCCGAGGCGGTGGCCTTACCCCAAAGGCGCGCGATCCCGGTCTTCTTCTCGGCCGCGGCCAGATCGACATTCGCCTTGTTCAGCCGCTCCAGCGTCGGCTGCCAACGCGGGTGGTCGATATCAAGCGTGATCGGGAAGACCTGCTTGGAGATCTCGGACGTCTTCGAGAAGACCGAATGGGCATACCAGTCCGGATCGACGCCCAGCGCTTTGTGGAACTCCGGCCGCTGGTGGTCGCGCACATACATCGTGCCGTAGACCGCCGTCAGGAAGAACTTGATCCACCAGACATTGATCCCGCTCGTCAGCTTCGGGTCCGTCTTCATCAGCAGGGCAAAGGCTTCCCCATGGGAGAACTCGTCGTTGCACCATTCCCGGAACCATTTGAAGATCGGGTGGAAGCGGTGCTCGGGGTGCTGCTCCAGATGGCGGAAGATGGTGATGTAGCGGGCGTAGCCGATCTTCTCGCTGAGATAGGTCGCGTAGTAGATGAATTTGGGCCGGAAGTAGGTGTATTTCTTCTTCTGGGTCAGGAAGCCCAAGTTCACCGCGATCCCCGCCTCGCGCAGCGCGTCGTTGATGAAGCCCGCATGCCGCGCCTCGTCCCGCGCCATCAGCTGGAACAGGGTTGTGATGTCGCTGTTGGAGCCCCGGCGCTTCATCTCCTTGTAGAGTACGCAGCCCGAGAACTCGGCGGTGCAGGACGAGATCAGGAAGTCGATGAATTCCCGCTTCAGGGCCGGGTCCATGCCCTCCCAGTCGACCTTGTCCCAGTCCTCGTTCTTCTTGAAATGGCCCTTGTTGGGGTCGGATTTCATCTGGCCGATCAGCTGGTCCCAATCGGCGCGCACGGGCGAGACGTCGATCGCGTCCATCTCGTCGAAATCCGTGGTGTAGAAGCGCGGCGTCAGCAGCGTGTTCGACATCGCCACGCGGGTCGCGCTCTCGCTATCGACGACTTGCTGGTTGTCGGCGGCGAGCGCCGCCTCGACGGTGGTGGCATCGGCGGAATGGGTCGGGGTCTGGACGTTCACGACAGGGCCTCCCCGCTGAAAGAGAACTCGCAGAGCTCCATGAATTCCAGGTCGCCGGTGGCACGGGTCCACATCCGCTCCAGCCCGGAGGCGCGGGTGATGATGGCGGTGCGATGCTCTTCGACGCATTCGCCATAGGGCGCCATGATCTCGGCGCCCTGCACCTCGACGCTGTCGCCCGGATGGACCACCGCGCCGTTATCAAAGCGCACATGCGCCGACAGCTCTTCGAACCGGTGCGAGACGGTGACCGTGCAGGGGGCCCTCTCGCGCGTTCTCGTCAGAAATCCCATGGGTCGTTCCTCCCGATTTCAGTTCAGCAATTTGGCGAAGGTGTCTGCGTTCTTCGCCCCGAATCCGATCAATTCCGCGCGCCACCCGGTCTGGTCGTCGCGCAGGCTCAGTTGGCCATTGGCATAGAGCACCAGGCGGATCGGCCGCACCTGTGTCTCCCCCCGTCTTTCCCGTTCGAACGCAAGGACCCGTTCCACGCCGGCGACGAAGCCGCCTTGACTGGGATCAAGATCGGCGATGACCGAGCCGTTGCTGTCCAGCACGCGGGCCGCGCCCGAGACGCCGTCGGCCTGAAGGAAGATCAGCCGCTCCTTCACGACCTCCACCTCGCCGTCTAGGGCGGGCATCGCTTCGAGCGGGCGGTCGGTGAGCGTGGCATAGGTCGTGATCAGGAGCGCGCAGGCGACGAGAACCGCCATCGCGCGCAGCAGCACGGTGGGGATCATCTCTCGGTCGCGGTGGCGCAGGCGGGCTTCGGGGGTCATCGGGCTCTACTCCGCGGGCATGGGGACGGCGCCCTTGAGCGCCGGTTCTTCGGCGATCACGGGCAGGGTCGCGGCGGCGCCCGCGGCCTCGGCGATCAGCCGGGCCACGCGGGCGGCCTCGGGGATGCAGCGCAGCGCGGGCTGTGTGCGGGCGAACCGCCAGGGCCGCGCATGCGGCCACAGCATGAGGTAGCTGAACCGCGTCTCGCCCAGCGTCCGAAGCGCGATCGTGCCGGTGCCGTCGGCGCGGGTGACGAGATCGGCGGCGCCGACCCATTTGTAGGGAAACTGCATCGTCAGGGTCAGCGCCGCGCCGATGCGCATGATGACCCGCCGATCGGTCACCGTGTAGACGGTCGACCGGGCCTGGGCCCAGGCGATGGCGCCCAAGAGAGCACAACACGCCAGGCCCAGGACCAGGAAGAAGGAGGACTCGGCCGCAGCCCGACCCCATGACATCTCGGCCGCCATCGAGACGGTATTCCAGCCGAAGAACAGCATGAAATAGCCCGCCACCCAGCGCAGGCGCAGCGCATCGCGCGCCAGCGCCCAGGCCGAGGGCGCGCCCTGCCACAGGATGCGTTCGCCGTCGGGCAGCATCTGCGGCAGGCCCCTGATGGGCTCCTGGTCGAAATCGTCATGGTCCATGGGCCGGTCCTCCCGTTCAGGTCTTCAGAGCTGCGGCTCCTGCCGGTCGAGGCTGGCATAGAGCTTGCCGCCACCGACGAAGCCCATGATCTTCTCCTCCTCCAGCATGGTCACCTGGGTCGGCGACTTGGTGGCGGGGATCTGAGCGAAGTGCTTCTTGTGCAGGGCCTTGATCTCGACATGGTCGCCATGGATGCGGGCCAGCGTCAGCGGCACGATCCGCTTGCCGGCATCGGCCACGTCGATTTCCAGATAGCGGACCAGCTGTTCGGGCACGTCGATCCACATATCGCTGACCTCGCCCGCAATCTTGCCGTCATCGCCCATCACGGGCAGGCCGCGCGGATCGGTGCCGGCGCTCACGCGGAAGCCGTCGAGCCCGTTCATGGGCGCGAGCTTCGGGTGGCCGTGGCCGTCAAGCTCAGGCAGGTCGCGGCGCGGCGCCCAGGAGGCGGGGCCGACGCCGTCCAGCATCGGATCGCCCGTGGGCTCGAACGGAAAGCCGTTGGGCACAGTCGACTTGCGCATCGCGATCTCGCGTCCCTCGGGATCGACATTCGGCTGCACCACCGAGCCGCGGCCGTGGGGCAGCGTGAAGGTCTTCTGCCCCGGCAACGGGAACGGCCCCTGATTGGGCGCGAGCGTGCCGTCGTCGTTTTCGAGCGGGTAGCCTTCCCGCATGTTCTCGGTCTGCAGATAGAAGATCAGCAGCGCGAAGAAGCCGTAGAAGAGCCACAAGCTGAGGCTCACGAGGTCGAATTGACCGAAGAACGGTTCCACCTGTTCCATCGGGTCCTCCTTTACGTTGGGAAGTCGGCCAGTCCGATCCTGGCCTCCTTCTGGTCGGGTCTGTCTGTCTGTTCGGTGCGTCTGACGAGCGGGCCGAGCGCCACGAGCGTCAGGAAAAGAAGGCCTATCTCCAGGTGGTAGACCACCGAGTAGCCGGTCGTGGGCGCGGCCAGCGCCTCGCCCAGCACACCCGTGCTGGCCAGCGCGTCCACGCCGTCGCGAATGCCGCCGCCCAGCGCGGTGCTGAGCCCCTGTGCCGTCGCCTGCGCCGCGCCCCAGGCGCCCAGCGCGAGGCCTCGCCCGGCGAGATCGGTCACGGGCAGCGTCATGGCCGTGGTCAGGGTGGCCACGGCGAAAAGCCCACCGCCGAAGCCGATCCCAAGCGATCCGGTGAAGAATAGAGGTGCGGAGTCGAGCGGCGCGGCGAAGATCACCGCGCAGAAGGCGCCGATCCCCACCAGCACGCCCCGCCCGGCCATGCGCGTGGTGTTGATTCCCTCGGTCAGCCATTTCGCCGCCAGGAAGAAGGCACCGATCGCCCCGATGGCCCAGGTCGCCGTCAGCAGCGTGGTCTTCGACACCGACAGGCCCAGGATCTCGCCGCCATACGGCTCCAGCAGGACATCCTGCATGTTGAACGCCATGGTCCCGAGGAAGACCGCGGCCAGCAGCCGCCCGGCGGTGCCGCCCCGGGTCAGGTCGGCCCAGGCATCCTTGAAGGCTGGGGGCGGCGCGGCGCGCTCCTCCTTGGTGGTGGGTCGCAGGCTCTCCTGCTTCCAGAGCGCCACGACATTGAGCGCCAGCGTCACGACCGCCGTGCCCTGCACCACCTGGATCAGCTTGACCCCATCGAAATCGCGCAGCAGCCAGCCGATGATGATCGCGCTGATCAGCATCCCGAGCAGGAAGGCCACGTAAAGCAGCGCGACGACCCGGGGCCGGGTCTCGTCATCGGCGCGGTCGGCGGCCAGGGCCAGGCCCGCCGTCTGCGTCATGTGCATGCCGAGGCCCGTCATCACGAAGGCGCAGGCCGCCGCGAATTCCCCCGCGAAGGGCGGCACATAGGTCTGGTCGTAGCCGCCCAGGATCAGCAGCGCGAAGGGCATGATCGCGAGCCCGCCGAACTGCCAGAGCGTGCCGAACCACAGATAGGGAATGCGCTTCCACCCGATGGCGGAGCGGTAGGTGTCGGACTTGAAGCCGAGGAGCGCCCGGAAGGGAGCGACGAGGACCGGCAGCGCGATCATCGCGGCGACCAGGAAGGCCGAAAGACCCAGTTCGACGATCATCACCCGGTTGAGCGTGCCCAGCAGCATCACGGCGGCCATGCCGACCGAGATCTGGAACAGCGACAGCCGCAGCAATTGCGGCAGCGGCAGGCCCGCCGATCCGGCATCGCTGAAGGGCAGAGCCTTCAGGGCGATATGCCGGAAGCCGCTCATGCGCGCAGCTCCAGCGCGGTCGAGATGTAGAACCCGCTCGAAACCTGGGCGAGGAGGGTGCCGTCCAGCCGCGCCGCGAGCTTCTTCATGTCATGAGGCACCATCGCCGGGGAGCGATCGCGCCGCGGAAAGGCCTTGCCCGCCCAGAACATCGTCTGCAGCAGAGGGGTGCGCGGCGCGAGGCTCGTCACGATCAGACCGGCGCGGCCGCGAAGTTCGTCCAGGCGGGCGGTCAGCTCGGCGGCGCGGTAGTAGATCATCGAATCCTGCGCGACGACCGCGTCAAACCGCCCCAGATCCCGGTCGAACATATCCCCCATCAGAAACCGCACGCGAGGGCGCGCCGCCGGGTCCAGCCGGTCCTGCGCCACGGTCAGCATCGCGGCGGCCACGTCGACGGCCACGACCTCCGCCCCGCGCAGCGCCAGCGCCTCGGCCTTGGCCCCGGTGCCGCAACCGGCATCGAGCACCCGCATGCCAGTGAGATCGGCGGGCAGGCGCGACAGGATCAGATCCCGCATTTCGGTCCGACCGGCGCGCACCGTCTCGCGGATGCGCGACACCCGGGCCTCGCCGGTCAGGTCGCGCCAAGCCGCCGCCGCGCGCGTGTCGAAATATTCCTGCACGCGACTCCGGGTCGCGTCATAGGGCCCGGCCGCGGAAAGATCCCTATGGGCGTCGGTTACCATCAGTCGAACCCCAGCAATTCGAAGATCTCGCGATCCGGCAGCGGCTCGGGCGCCAGCCCCTCGGTTCCGTCCCAGAGCAGCTGCGCAAGCCGCACGTATTCGGCGCGGCAGCGGACGATGTCCTCCTCGTCGGGCATCTCGAAGAGCGTCTTCTTCTTGAGCCGCGAGCGCCGGATCGCATCGACATCCGGCATATGCGCGATCCGGTCGAAGCCCACCGCCTTGCAGTAGCGGTCGACTTCGTCCGTCTCGCGGGAGCGGTTGGCGACGCAGCCCGCGAGCCGCACCTTGTAGTTCTTGGCCTTGGCCTGCACCGCCGCGATGATCCGGTTCATCGCGTAGATGCTGTCGAAATCGTTGGCGGTGACGATCAGCGCCCGGTCGGCATGTTGCAGCGGCGCGGCAAAGCCGCCGCAGACCACGTCGCCCAGAACGTCGAAGATCACGACATCGGTATCTTCCAGCATGTGGTGCTGCTTCAGAAGCTTAACCGTCTGCCCCACGACATAGCCGCCGCAGCCCGTGCCGGCGGGCGGCCCGCCCGCCTCGACGCATTGCACGCCACCATAGCCCACGGCGACGAAATCCTCGGGGCGCAGCTCCTCGGCGTGGAAATCGACCTCCTTCAACGTGTCGATCACCGTCGATTGCAGCCGCCCGGTCAGGGTGAAGGTGCTGTCATGCTTCGGGTCGCAGCCGATCTGGAGCACGCGCTTGCCGAGCTTGGTGAAGGCGGCGGAGAGGTTGCTCGACGTCGTCGACTTCCCGATCCCGCCCTTGCCATAGACCGAGAAGACCTTGGCCCCCTCGATCCGGGCGCTCGCGTCCTGGTGGACCTGGACCGAGCCTTCTCCGTCCAAGCCTTTCAGGTCTGGGATATCCTTCGGCATCTCGCCTCCTATTCCGCCGCCATGCCGACGATGCCTTCGAGCCGGTCTTCCAGCTCGTCGGCGGCGTTCTGCAGGGCTGCCAATGTCTCGGCGTCGGGCTGCCAGAAGTCGCGGTCGCCCGCCTCCAGCAGCCGGTTCGCCATGCGCGCGCTGGCCTTGGGGTTCAGCTCCGCCAGGCGGCGGCGCATCTCCTCGTCCAGAACGAATGTCTCGCTGAGCCGGGCATAGACCCAGGGCTCCACCGAGCCGGTCGTCGCCGACCAGCCCAGCGTGTTGGTCACCTGCGCCTCGATCATCGAGACGCCCTCGGACCCGTGCTTGAGCAGCCCCTCGAACCAGCGGGGGTTGAGGCTGCGGGAGCGGGTCTCGAGCGCGACCTGATCGGCCAGGGTGCGCACCTTGGCCGCGCCGGTGGTCTGGTCGCCGATATAGACCGGCGCCTCGCTGCCCTTGGCCCGCTTCACCGCGCGGCTGATGCCGCCCAGCGTGTCGAAGTAATGGTCGACCGTGGTCACGCCCAGCTCGACCGATTCCAGGTTCTGATAGGCGAGGTCCACGTCCGAGAGCGCGGCCTGCATCACCTCGGCCTGCCGCGCGGCCTTGCCATCGCGGCCATAGGCGAAGGATTTGCGCGCCTCGAAGGCATCGGCCAACTCGCCCTCATCCTCCCAGGCGCCGCTATCGACGAGCTGGTTGACGTTGGAGCCATAGGCGCCCTCGGCATTCGAGAACACGCGCAGCGCCGCCGTCTCCAGGTCGCAGCCGACTTTCGCCGCATAGGCAAGGGCATGGGCGCGGACGAAATTCTGCGTCTCGGGTTCGTCGGCTGTGGCGGCCAGCCAGGCGGCCTCGGCCAACAGGCGCGTCTGCAAGGGCAGCAGATCGCGGAAGATGCCCGAGAGCGTCATCACCACGTCGATCCGCGGCCGACCCAGTTCGGCCAGCGGGATCAGCTCCGCCCCGGCGAGCCGCCCGTAATGATCGAAGCGCGGCCGCGCCCCCAGCAGCGCCAGCGCCTGCCCGATGGGCACGCCGTCGGACTTGATGTTGTCCGACCCCCAAAGCACCAGCGCGACGGAACGCGGCATCTCGGCATGGGTCTCGATCAACAGGTCGGCCTGCCGCGCCCCATCGGCCAACGCATAAGCCGTGGGCATCCGGAATGGGTCGAAGGCGTGGATGTTGCGGCCCGCCGGCAGCACCTCGGGCGAGCGGATCAGGTCGCCGCCCGGCACGGGCGCGACGAAGCGCCCCGAGAGCGCCCGCATCAGCCCGTCGAGCTCAGCGGAGCTGCGCAGCGCCTCTTCCGCGCTTGCCCGCGCGTCCGCAGCCTGATGCCCGAGATAGGCCGCCATCTGCGCATCGCTCAGATCCCCGCCAACCACGTGCAGCCCATCGGGGATGAGCGCCGCCTCGGTCTCCAGCAGCGTCAGCCACAGCGCATCCGGGTCGGCGCCGTCCATATCGACCGCCGCCGCCTGATCGGCGATCAGATCGGCCAGCGCCTCGGAACGGTCGCCCCCGCGCCAGCGATCCACGGAATCCTTGAGCGCTTGCAACCCCTTGTAGAGCCCCGATGCCAGCAGCGGCGGGGTCACATGGGTCACCGTCACCGCGTTGGAGCGGCGCTTGGCTAGCGACGCCTCGGATGGGTTGTTGGACGCATAGAGATAGACGTTGGGCAGGTCGCCGATCAGCCGGTCGGGCCAGTCGCCCGGCCCCATCCCGGCCTGTCGGCCCGGCATGAACTCCAACGCGCCATGCATCCCGAAATGCAGCACCGCGTCGGTGCCGAAATCGTCCCGCAGCCAGCGGTAGAAGGCCCCGAACGCATGGGTCGGCGCAAAGCCCTTCTCGAAGAGCAACCGCATCGGATCGCCCTCGTACCCGAAGGCGGGCTGGAGCCCGACGAAGACATTGCCGAACCGCGCGCCCAGCACGAAGACCCCGCGCCCGTCGGACTGGGCGCGGCCCGGCGCGGGCCCCCAGGCGGCCTCGGTCTCGGCCAGATAGGGATCCTCCGCGACCAGCCGGTCGGCCGCGACATGCGCGGCGACATTGGCGTCCTGGCCATGAATGGCGGCGTTGCCCTCCAGCACGGCCGCGCGCAGCGCCTCGACCGAAGGCGGCACCTCCACGTCGTGCCCCTCGGCCGCGAGGCGGCGCAAGGTATTCAGCAGGCTCTCCCAAACGGCCAGATAGGCCGCGGAGCCGGACCGCCCGGCATTGGGCGGGAAGTTGAACAGGACAATGGCGACCTTCCGGTCCGCGGCACGCGAGCGACGCAGCGCCGCGAGGCGCGCGGCCTTGGCCACCAATGCTTCAACCCGCTCCGGGCAGGGCGCCAACTCCCGCGTTCCGGCGCCGCGGCACATGCGGGCGCAGCCATGACAGCCCTCCGCGCCATGGCGCCCGGCAAAGACCGTCGGACAAGTCGCGCCGTCGATCTCCGGCAAGGCGATCAGCATGGTCGTCTCGACCGGACCCAGCCCCTGCCGCGCCCCCGCCCATTGACCCAGCGTCTGGAATTCCAACGGATGGGCGGCGAGATAGGGCATGTCGAGCCCCACGAGCGTCTCCACCGCGGCGGGCGAATCGTTATAGGCGGGCCCGCCCACCAAGCTGAAACCCGACAGCGAGACCAGCGCATCGATCCGGCCCCCGTCGAGATAGGCGGCGATGGCCGGCCGCATGTCGAGCCCGCCCGCGAAGGCGGGCAGCACGCGAATCCCCCGGGCCTCGAACGCGCGGATCACCGCGTCGTAATGGGCCGTGTCCCCCGCCAGAACATAAGAGCGCATCAGCAACAGCCCGACCGCCGGCCCGGTCCCGCCGGGCAAGTCGCTGGCCTCCGTCGTGATGCGGTTCGCGAGGTCGGGATGGTAGAGCCCGACCTCCGGATAGGCGATGGGAGCGGCGGCCCGCGTCTCGAACCGGCCGTAACGGCCGATGAGATGCCGCAGCAGCCCCTCGAAATTGTCGTCCGACCCGCCCAGCCAATATTGCATGCACAGGAACCAGGCTCGCAGGTCCTGCGCCTTGCCGGGGATGTAGCGCAGCAGCTTGGGCAGGCGGCGCAGCATCCGCATCTGCTTCTCGCCCGACGAGCCCGAGGGCGCCTTCGACCCGCGCAGCC
Organism: Jannaschia seohaensis; assembly: GCF_900116765.1. Taxonomy (GTDB): domain Bacteria; phylum Pseudomonadota; class Alphaproteobacteria; order Rhodobacterales; family Rhodobacteraceae; genus Jannaschia; species Jannaschia seohaensis. Next base: position 116,599 of record NZ_UETC01000001.1, read on the forward strand.
GCTTGAGCAGCTCGACAGCGGCCGAAGACGGCGCAGCCATGTCCAACTCGCCCATCCGCGTCGCCTTCACGACGGCCGGGTCCGAAACCATGCCGACCATCGCGTCGCAACGGTCGCGGCGGGCCAGCAGGTTGGGCAGGATCGCGCGGACATGCTCGTCGATGAAGAGCAGGCCGCAAATCACGATATCGGCGGTGTCGACGGCGGCCCGCGCCGCCTCCAGCGCGCCGGGCGTCTCCGACCAGGCGGCGGCGGCATGGACCTCGACCGTCAGCCCAGGGAACTCGGCCGCCAGCCGTAACCCGACCCGATCGACGGGGCCCGCCGCATGCGCATCCATCGTCACGATGACGATGCGATAGGGGAGAGGCCCGTCACCGCGCATAGTGGGCCTTCGCTTCATAGAGCGTCTCGACGGTGATTTCTGCCACACCCCGTTCGGCGGCAAAACTCTCGGTGTTGCGCCGCGCCTTGCCGCGCACGAAGAACGGGATCTTGCGCAACTCCTTCTCGGCCAGGGCGTGCCAGACGATATCGAGCGCGTTCTCTTCCTTCTTCCCTGCGGAAATATCCCGGGGGGTCTGGGGGGCTGGCCCCCCAGCCTCTCCGCCGGGCGCGTGGCCGCCATGATGCGAAGGGCCGGCGGCGTCGGAGAACTCGAAATCCTCGCGGAACATCGTCAAGAGATGCTCCTCCAGCCCCATCACCAACGGATGCACCCAGGTGTCGAACAGCACGTTCGCGCCTTCGACTCCCATCTGCGGCGAATGACGCGCGGGAAAGTCCTGGACATGGACCGGCGCGGAGATCACCGCGCAGGGGATGCCCAGACGCTTCCCGATATGGCGCTCCATCTGGGTGCCGAGGATCATCTCGGGCGCGGCGGCGGCGATGGCGCGCTCGACCTCCAGATAGTCGTCGGTGATCGTGGCCTCGACGCCCATATCGCGGGCCAAGGCACGGACGGGACGCGCGAATTCGCGGTTGTAGCAGCCCAGCCCGCAGACCTCGAAGCCCATCTCGTCGCGGGCCACCTTGGCAGCCGCCATCGCATGGGTCGCGTCGCCGAAGACGAAGACGCGCTTGCCGGTCAGGTAGGTGCTGTCGACCGACGCGCTCCACCAGGGCTGGCGCAGGTCGCCGGTATCGAGTCGCGGCGCGACGCCGGCCATCTCGGCCACCTCGGCGACGAAGGCGCGGGTGGCGCGGGTGCCGATGGGGATGGTCCTGGTGTAGGGCTGGCCGTGCTCGCGCTCCAGCCAGCGGGCGGCCGCTTCGCCGTGCTCGGGATAGAGCAGCACGTTGAAATGGGCGGCGCCCAGGCGGGTGAGGTCCGAGGGGCGCGCCCCCATCGGCGCGACCACGTTCACGGCGATCCCCATCGCGTCGAGAAGCTTGGTCACCTCAACGACATCGTCGCGGTGGCGGAAGCCCAGGCCGGTGGGCCCCAGGATGTTGCAGCTGACCTCGGGCGTCCGCGCGCAGGGCGTCGCGAGCCTCCGGGCGAGCTGGTAGAAGGTCTCGTCGGTACCGAACAGCTCCTTGCGGGAATAGCTGGGCAATTCCAGAGCGATGACGGGGACAGGCAGGCCCAGCCGCTCGGCCAGCCCGCCGGGGTCGTCCTGGATCAGCTCGGCGGTGCAGGAGGCCCCGACGATCAGCGCCTCGGGCTTGAACCGCTCATAGGCGGCGAGGCAGGCGTCGCGGAACAGCGTCGCGGTATCGGCGCCCAGATCGCGGGCCTGGAAGGTGGTGTAGGTGACCGGCGGGCGCTTGCCGCGCCGCTCGATCATGGTGAAAAGCAGATCGGCATAGGTGTCGCCCTGGGGCGCGTGCAGGACGTAGTGCAACCCCTCCATGCCGGTGGCCACGCGCATGGCGCCGACATGCGGCGGGCCCTCATATGTCCAGACCGTGAGCTTCATTCGCGGGCGGAAGCGGGGGCCAGCCCCCGCACCCCCGGAGTATTTTCGGCCAGAAGAAGGGGGGCCGGGTCGGTCAGGATCCGCTTGCGGCGTAGCGGCCGGGCGAAGAGCGCGGCGAGATCGCCGGCCTGTTCGTAGAAATGGACGGGGGTGAAGACCAGCTCGATGGCCCATTTCGTCGTCAGCCCCTCGGATTCGAGGGGATTGGCGAGGCCCATGCCACAGACCGTCAGATCCGGTCGGTCGGCGCGCACGCGGTCCAGCTGACGATCCACGTCCTGGCCCTCGGAGAGCCGGGCGCCTTGGGGCAACAGGGCCAGCTCCGGCCCCATCAATCCGGCATGCAGGTAGGGCGTACCGATCTCCACCGGCTCCATCCCGCATTCGCGGGACAGAAAGCGGGCGAGAGGCAGTTCGAGTTGGCTGTCGGGAAGGAAGGTGATGCGCTTGCCCGCCAGCGTCTCGGCGGCGGCGGCCACGGCCCGGCGGGCGCGGGCGCGGGGCGCATCGGTGACACGGGCGAAGGTGGCCTCGTCGATGCCGAACGCCTCCGCCACCGCGCGCAGCCAAGCGGTCGTCCCCTCTTCTCCGAAGGGGAACGGCGCCGCGATTCGGGTCGCGCCGCGCCCGTCCAGGGCCGCCGCCGTGTCCCCCAGAAACGGCTGGAGCAGGGCGTATCGCGTATTTGGCCCGACCGCGGGATCCTGATCGGCGCGGCGACCGGGGAGGACCTGGACGTGATCGATACCAAGCCCCGCCAGGAGGGTGCGGGCCTGATCCTCGACGACGTCAGGCAGCGCGCCGACCAGGAGGAGGTTGGCAGCATCGGTCGAAGGCAGGCCCGGCACCATGGCGGCGAGACATGCATCCTCGCCCTGGGTGAAGGTCGTCTCGATCCCGCTGCCGGAATAGTTCAACACCCGGACATGGGGGGCGTGGACCTGGGTCAGCCGCTCCGCCGCGCGGGCGAGGTCCAGCTTGATGACTTCGGAGGGGCAGGAGCCCACGAGGAAGAGCTGCCGGATGTCAGGCCGCCTGGTGAGCAGCCGCGCGACCTCCCGGTCGAGCTCATCATTGGCGTCCTTGAGGCCGGCCAGATCGCCCTCCTCCAGGATCGCGGTGCCGAAGCGGGGCTCGGCGAAGATCATCACGCCCGCGGCCGATTGCAGCAGATGCGCGCAGGTGCGGGAGCCGACCACGAGGAAGAAAGCATCCTGCATCTTGCGGTGCAGCCAGACGATTCCCGTGAGGCCGCAGAACACCTCGTGCTGGCCGCGCTCCCGCAGAACTGGGGCTGATTGGCAGCCGAACGGAGTCGCATCGTTCATGCTGGCGCCCCTTCCAACCGCGCCATGCGCAGCTTCCAGATGAATTGGACGGCGTTGACCAGGTAGGCCGCATAGGCGGCCAAGGCGCAGGCCATTTCGGCCACCGGAGAGAAGCCGCCCCAGAGGATCATCGCGACATAGGAAAGATGAAGCGCGATGACGCCGAAGCTCACGACATCCTCCCAGAAGAAGGCCGGCGCGAAGAGCCAATGACCGAATACGACCTTCTCCCAGATCGAGCCAGTGATCATGATCGTGAGCAAAACCAAAGTCTTGACGACAATCGAAGCGGTCGCGACCGCATAGCCCTCGCCGGTCAGCAGGAAGCGGGCGACAAGCCCGAGGGAGACCAGGAAGACCACGAACTGAACCGGCGCGAGGATGCCCTGGACCAGCGTCCAACGCGTCGCGTCGCGGCGGGCGCGCTCCTCCGGCGAATAGAGCCGGGACGGCGTGGATGTCAGGCGCGAAGCGGTCACGGTTCTCGAGTCTCCCTCAAAACGTATCATCGGAATGACGCGTAAATTGTCAACTTGAACTTACACTCACTTCCACATACTGTCGACCTTGCGAGACGTGGGGTCGCGAGAATTCTGTCACCTTGGTTTGACAGAACCCGTGTCGAGAGGTTTTGTGAGGGCGCGCGCGCGCTCGACGAGGTAGCCACCGATGAGCAAGACCAGACTCGCGATTCAGTCCCTGCCCGAGGCCGTCGCCGCTTCGGTCCTGACGCAGCAGGCGGATCGCTTCGCAGATCTGATGGGCAGGGCGGGAGCCGACCCGACGCTGATCGACGCCTTCACGCCCATGGCCGAGCGGATCTTTCTGCATCCCGACGAGACCCCTCGACGCACACTGCTGGCGGCCGGCGAGGCGAATGCGCGCCTGGGCGAGACCCTGCTCGGGGCGATCTTCCCTCGGGTGGCCGCGCTGCTGGAGGAGGGGTGGAACACCGATCGGCTGTCCTTCGTGGACGTCACGATCGCGGCGACCCGCCTTCAGGACGCCGTCCGCCAGCTGGGTCGCTTCGTTTTGCCGGTGCAGGCGGACGCGCTCGTCATGATCGTCCCGCCTTGGGAACAGCACGGCTTGCCGCCGAGCCTAGCGGCATCACGGCTCCGGCGGATGGGCATGCCGACGCGACTCGTCTCTGGACTTCCAGCGCGGCAGATGCTGGCCCTGATCGCGCGGACAGGCCCGTCGGGCGTCCTGATCAGCGTCGGAAGCCATCGGTCGGCGGCAAAGCTGCGCCCGCTGATCGGGGCGCTGCGCCACCAGTTGCAACGCGTCTTACCCATCGTCGTCGGTGGTCCGGCGATGGAGGCGGACAGCGCCCTGTGTCGTTTGAGCGGCGCAGATCTTGCAACGAACGACCTAGCGGAAGCGTTGAGCTTTTGCGATCTCGCACTAGGTAGTAAGGCTCTTCACCAAGCCGATGTCGATGCGTGAAGGGGGAGTTTCGCGCAACGCGCCACGAATGGGACAGTCTGCATGAACACGCGCGAAAGCGACTTCTGGAACGAACGGTCCGGCCCCCGCATCGCGCCCGAGCATTTCGGCGAGATTGTCGCCACCGCCGCCGATATCGCCCTCGTGGTGGGCGAGGGTGGGACCATCATCTCGTTCACCACGAACCCGCTCAATTCCGCGATCGGCCGGATCGATCATTGGGAGGGGCGGCCGATCACCGATTTCCTCTCGGCCGACAGCACCGCCAAGGTCACGCGGCAGATCGCCGCGACCATCCGCGGGGAGGAGCGGCCGACCGCCATCGAGGTCAACCATGTCGACGGCGCGGCCTGGGACTTTCCGGTGCGCTACACCACCCATCTGACCGGGCGCGACGGCCGCGTTCTGATGCTGGGCCGCGATCTCCGGCCCCTAGCCGAGTTGCAGCAGCGCCTGGTGCGCGCGCAGATCGCCATCGAAAAGGACTACGAGCAGCAGCGGATCTACGAGACGCGCTACCGCGTCCTGCTGGAAGCGACCCGCGAGGCGGTCGTTCTGGTGGAGGCCGCATCGGGCCGGATGTTGGATGTGAGCGACGCGGCCGCCCGGTTGCTCGGCTCCGACCGGGGCACGCTGACCGGAGGCGCCTTCACCCAGGAGTTCACGGGCCGCCGCCGGTCGGAATTCATGGACGCGCTGAGCCGCGCCTCGGGCGAGGAGCGGGGACATGTCGTCGCCAGCCTGCGCGACGGACGCGAGGTGACGCTGCGCCCGGTCTTGTTCCGAAACGCCGGAGACCGCGTCTTGCTGTGCCGAATCGAGAGGGCCAACACTCCGGCGCAGGCGGAAGATGTCGCGCTGGAGGCGCTTTTCGACGGCGCGCGCGAAGCCATCGTCCTCACCGATGGCGAAGGCCGAATCCAGCGCGCCAATGACAGCTTCCTGACGATGATGGAGATCGATTCGCTGACCGAACTGCGGGGCCGCACCCTGAGCGAGTTGCTGGTTCGGGGCGGGGTCGACCTCAAGGTGCTGCATGATGGCGGACAGGCCATGCCCCTGGCCACACGGCTGGTGACGCGGTTCGGCTCCCATTTGCCGGTGGAGGTGACCTGTGCGGGCCCGATCGGCGCCGGACATGGCTATGTCTTCCGCGAAAGCTCCCGCAGCGCCGCGCTCGACGGCGAGGCCGCGCCGTCCGACGGCCTGAACGGCCTCGGCGCGGATGCGTCGCGCGTTCAGATGCTGGTCGGATCCGCACCGTTGCGCGACATCGTCGCCTCGATGACCGATGTCATCGAGAAGCAGTGCATCGAGACCGCCATCGAGCTGACCGACAACAATCGCGTCGCCGCCGCCGAGATGCTCGGCCTCAGCCGCCAGAGCCTCTACGTCAAGCTGCGCAAATACGGCCTCTTGCAGCGCGACGAGACGTGACGCCGCATATGGTGTAAACCTGTTGTGACACATGGGGTGTATGATCTATCATACGTCCATGACCGTCGCCCATGATATTCCCTCAACCCGCCGCTGGCCCGATCCGGCGGCGCTGTTGCGTCTCATCAAGCCGATCACATGGTTTCCGCCGATGTGGGCCTATCTGTGCGGCGTGGTGTCCTCCGGCGTCTCGCCCTGGTCGGCGCCAGGGCTTGTGGTGCTGGGCGTCGTTCTGGCGGGGCCGGTCGTCTGCGGGATGAGCCAAGCGGCCAACGATTGGTGCGACCGTCATGTCGACGCCGTCAACGAACCCGACCGCCCGATCCCCTCGGGGCGCGTGCCGGGCCGCTGGGGCCTCTGGGTCGCGCTCGCCATGACCGTGCTGGCCCTGGCCCTCGGCGGGCTGCTGGGCCCCTGGGGATTCGGCGCCACCGTGCTGGCGGTCATCGCCGCCTGGGCCTATTCCGCCGAGCCGGTGCGCGCCAAGCGCTCGGGCTGGTGGGGGCCGGGCCTGGTCGGGCTGAGCTATGAAACCCTGCCCTGGATCACCGGCGCCGCCGTTCTGGCCGCCGGCGCGCCGGACATACGGATCGTCGCGGTCGCCCTGCTCTATGGACTCGGGGCGCATGGCATCATGACATTCAACGACTTCAAAGCGTTGGAGGGGGACCGCCAGCATGGCTTGGCCTCCCTGCCGGTGACGCTGGGGCCCGCCCGCGCGGCCCGGGTCGCCTGCTGGGTCATGGCGCTGCCACAGGTCGTCGTCGTCGCGCTGCTCTGGTCCTGGGACCGGCCGGTCCATGCCTTGATCGTCGGCGGGCTGATCGCGCTGCAACTCGCGGCAATGCGCCGTCTCCTACGCGACCCGGAGCGGTTCGCGCCCTGGTTCAACGGCACCGGCGTCCTGCTTTCGGTAACCGGCATGATGGTCGCCGCCGTCGCGCTGAGGGGTCTGTGATGGGCTGGGGCGGCATCGCGCGGCTCTGCCTTGTCAACGCCGCGATCGGCGGGATGGCGGCGCTGCCGCTCAACCTCTTCAACCGGCTGATGACCGTGGAGCTGGCTTTGCCGGCGCTTCTGCCGGGGCTGCTGGTCGCGCTGCATTATGCCGTGCAGATCACCCGGCCCGCCTGGGGCCACCGTTCCGACCGGACTGGGGCGCGCGTGCCGGTGATTCTGTCGGGCATGGCGGTGCTGGGCGCGGGCGTCGTGGCGGCGGCCTGGGCCGTGGGCCTGCCGACCGGGGCCGCTCTGGCCGTATGGCTGGCTGCCTATACGGCGATCGGTCTAGGGATCGGCGCCGCGGGCACCTCCTTCCTGGCGCTGCTGGCCACCGCCGCCCCGGACGACAAGCGCGGCGCGGCGGCAACCCTGGCCTGGTTGATGCTGATCGCGGGGGCGATCCTGGCCTCGGTCGGCGTGGGCCTCGCGCTGGAGCCCTATTCCCCCGCCCGGCTCGTGCTCGTGGTCGGGGCCGCCGCGCTGGTGGCCTTCGGGCTGACGGTCCTCGCAACCTGGAGGATGGACGACCGGCCCAGCGCCGCCCCGCCCGCCTCGGTGCCGCTCAGGGCCGCGCTCCGCGCCGTCTGGGCCGATTCGAGCGCGCGGCGCTTCACCGGCTTCGTCTTCCTGTCGATCCTGGCCTTCCACCTGTCGGAGCTGATCTTCGAGCCCTTCACGGGTCATGTCCATGGGCTGCCGCCCGACAAATCGACGACCCTGTCCGGCGCCAAGGACGGCGCCGCCCTGCTCGGCATGCTGGCCGCCGGGGGCCTCGCCCATTTCCGTATCGGGACCTTGCGCGCCTGGGCCATGACCGGCTGCGTCGTCTCGGCCCTGGGGCTGGTAGCGCTCGGCGCCGGGGCGCCTCTGGTGCCGGCCACGCTGACCCTGGGCCTCGGGAATGGCTTGTTCGTCGTCGGCGCCATCGGGTCGATGATGCGCCTCGCCGCCTCCCGCGCCTCGGCGGAGGGCACGACGATGGGCGTCTTCGGCGCGGCGCAAGCCATCGCCGCTGGCCTCGCCGTGGTCGCCGCCACCGCAACGCTGGACCTGCTCCGCACGGTGCTGCCCGACCCCACCGCCTATGGCACGCTCTTCGTGCTGGAGGCTCTGCTCTTCCTCGGCGCCGCTCTGATGGCGGCCCGCGTCCTGGGCTCCGCGCCCGCCGCCCCAACCGCCATCCCCGGAGAGTGACCATGCCCCAGACCTTCGACGTCGTCGTCATCGGGGGCGGCCCCTCGGGCGCCACCGCCGCCGCGGACTTGGCGCGGCTTGGCCGCTCCGTCGCACTGATCGACCGGGCGGGGCGCATCAAGCCCTGCGGCGGCGCCGTGCCCCCCCGTCTGATCCGCGATTTCGAGATCCCCGACGATCAGCTCGTGGCGCGCATCAACACCGCGCGGATGATCTCCCCCACCGGACGCCGCGTCGATATCCCCATCGAGGACGGCTATGTCGGCATGGTCGACCGCGAACATTTCGATGAGTTCCTGCGCGTCCGTGCGGCCGAGGCCGGGGCGGTGCGCCTGACCGGCACCTATCTGCGCATCGAACGGGCGGGCAATGTCGCCACTGTCGTCTACCGCGACAAGGCCAGCGGGGAGGAGCGGCGGCTCGACTGCCGCCTCGTGATCGGGGCCGACGGGGCCCGTTCGGCGGTGGCCCGCAGCGAAGTGCCCGGCGGGCGCGAGATCCCCTATGTGATCGCCTATCACGAGATCATCGAAGCGCCGGCGGCGGTCGGCTCCTACGATCCCGCCCGCTGCGACGTGGTCTATGACGGGGCGATCAGTCCCGATTTCTACGGCTGGGTGTTCCCACATGGGAAGTCGGCCAGCGTCGGCATGGGCACGGGCCGCGACGGCGTCGACCTGAAAGCGGCCACCGCGGCTCTGCGCGCGGCCAGCGGCCTCACCGACTGCCCCACGATCCGGCGCGAGGGCGCGCCGATCCCGCTCCGCCCGCTCGACCGCTGGGACAATGGCAAGGACCTCGTGCTCGCCGGAGACGCCGCGGGCGTCGTCGCGCCCAGCTCGGGTGAGGGGATCTTCTACGCCATGGTCGGAGGCCGCGTCGCCGCCGTCGCCTGCGAGAAGGTTCTCACCACCGGCAAGGCCGCCCATCTCCAATCCGCGCGCAAGCTTTTCATGAAGGACCACAAGGCCGTCTTCCGCATCCTCGGCGCCATGCAGGACGCCTATTACAAGTCCGACGAGCGGCGGGAGCGGTTCGTGACCCTGTGTCACGATGTCGACGTGCAACGGCTGACCTTCGAGGCCTATATGAACAAGGAACTCGTAAAGGCTCGGCCCATGGCGCATATCAAGATCGGCATCAAGAACCTCGCCCATCTCGCAGGGATCGTCCCGGCCACGGGGCGGGCATGAGCAGCCTCATCCCTGCCTGGGTCGACGGCAAACTGGTGCCGGTCGACAAGCTCGAAGTCCATGAGCGCGGACTGCGGCATCCGGCCGTCTCGGTGTTCGTGATGGAGGGCTCTCGCGTGCTGATCCAGCGGCGGGCCTTGTCCAAATACCATACGCCCGGACTCTGGGCGAATACCTGCTGCACCCATCCGCATTGGGGGGAGGCTACGGCGGCCTGCGCCAGCCGTCGCCTGGAAGAAGAGCTGGGGATCACGGGTTTGCGCATGCGCCCCCGCGGGACGCTCGAATATCGTGCGGATGTGGGCGGCGGGCTGATCGAGCATGAGGTCGTCGACGTATTCACCGCCGACGCCCCTGCCTCCCTGTCCGTGACGCCCCATCCGGACGAAGTCGATGCGACCCGCTGGGTCGATCTCTACGACCTCGCCGCCGAGATTCGGCGCCATCCCGGGCGCTTCACGCCCTGGCTCCGCATCTACATGACCGAGCATATGGACTCGATCTTCGGCGTCCTGAACCGCGCCTGACCGCAGGGCGGCGGGGCGCGCTCACCGAGCGGCGCCGACCGAAAGCCGGTCGCCCTTTCCTTCATGCGGCGGCAAGGCTGCAATCTTCCTGCTTGGCCACCACCCCCGCCCGACCCGTCGGTCCGCGGACAATCACCGCGCGGCCCGGGGCGGTCCGCCGCTCCCTTCTTCTGGCCGGAAATACTCCGGGGGGCGCCGAAGGCGTGGGGGCAGAGCCCCCTCCTCCCCTTTCAGCCCGTGCAGGAGCTCCCAAAACGACGACGCGCGCCCCCACGGGGGCGCGCGCCATCTCGCCGTCGTCCGACTGTCACTCGTAGACGGGCGGCTCTGTCGAGGCGAGCTCCGGCCAGTCCGCGGCCATGTTCAAGCCCTGCATCGGCTTGTTGTAGCCTTTGTGACAGGTCTTGCAGGCCGCCTTGGGGGCATCGGCATAGACCGGGCCCAGGCGATGCTCCGGATATTCCGGACCCAACGGCTCAAGGAACTCGTTGTTCATTCCCCGCACCATCTCGATGGCCAGCGATGCGGCCCCCCATTGCGGGGTGAACTGCGCCCCATCGTAGAAGGCACGGCTGTTGTGGCAGAACACGCAGTTCACGCCCAGCGAATTGGCGAAGTAGTTCATCAGCGAGTAGGTCCGCTCGGCATCCTGGATAGAGGCATAGTCCCCCTGCCCAGGCGTGCCGGCGACGCGGCTCTCGAGGTCGTGCACCACGATGATGTTGTCCTCGTAGAGATAGCGATAGAGCGCGTCCGACGGCAGCGAGGTGAACTGAGACTGAACGGTCGCGCGGTTCTGCACCGCCGCCCAGCCCTCGGTCGCCTCGGTCACCGGGTCGATCCGGAACCAGATCTCGGACGGCACATTCTCGCCGCGGTGGCAGGTGTAGCAGTTTACCCCGACCTCCGCGTTGTAGTTGACGTGCGCGCCCCACTCCTCGTTGATCCACTGCGTCATCTGGATCATCCGCCGGGCGACGATCTTGGTGTAAAGGCTGTCATCGGCGTAGTCCCCCTCATCCGCGCCAGCGTGACAATAGGCACAGCCCTGATCGGGGGCGACCCAGAGTGTCATCGCGTTCATCAGCCGGTTGAAGTTCCCCTCCGAGACGCCGCCCAGAACCTGGACGTTCTCGTAGATCTCCGAGGCCAGCGGTTCCCCTTCTTCACGGGGATAGGGCGGCTCGGAGTAGTACTCCTCCAGAGTGGGATCCGCCGTCATGGTCGCGATGGAGGGGATCTGCATCCCCGTCCCACGAGGGCCGGTCTGGTTGAACTCGTCGTTGAACGGGTTCCCCCAGCTCACTACCAGCGTTGCCAGGACCACTGCGCCGCCCAGAGCCCCGATCAGGATCGCCGGACCGTAGATGTTGGTCGGGTTCTCGGAGTTCCAGTCATTGAACCATTTGGGAAACATCAGTTCGCCTCCGGGACATAGAACTCGTAGCCATAGGGCTCGAGATAGGTGGGGGCGAAGTGGTGCTCTTGCGCCCAGATGAACCAGTTGTCGACGACCGTCCCGGTGAGCAGGATGCCGATTCCGCCGGTGATCGGGGTCAGCACCGCGAACCACCAGGCCCAGCGATGGATGCCTTCCATCGTGGCGTTGAAGCCCATGGTCCAGCGCCAGAACAGGCCTGCGCGCTCAGACGCGGTGCCGCGGTCGTAGATCTGCTCCAACTCCCGGTCGCCGCCATAGCGGGTGACCGCCAGGATCGTGCCGCCATGCATCGCAAACAGCAGGACCGAGCCATAGAGGAACACGATCGAGAGCGCGTGGAACGGGTTGTAGTAAAGGTTACCGTAGCGGATCGAGAAGGCCGTCGTCCAATCCAGGTGCGCGAAGATGCCATAGGGCACCGCCTCGGACCAGGAGCCCATCAGGATGGGCCGGAAGAGACCCAGCACCAGGAAGAGCCAGATCGCGGCGAGGAACGCCCAGGCGACATGCTTCCCCATCCCGTGCTGCTGCGCCAGGAAGTAGGAGCGCGCCCACCAGGACATCACCGAGACCAGCAGGAAGAAGCTGGAGATGATGTACCAGCCCCCGTCCTTGAGCGGCGGCATCGTCAGCCCGTATTCAGGCGAAGGCGGGTCGAGCGACAGCCAGAACAGCTGCCGGATGAACTCCGGGATCGACCAGCCCACCTGCGCGAGGAAGTTGAAGCCGATGATGTTGAGCCACAACGTCCCGGTGATCAGCGAGATCACCCCGAAGAAGCCCAGATAGATCGGCCCGAGCTGGGCGTTGCCGATCAGGCCGAACAAGGTCGAGAAGGACGCGCTCTTGGTGCGCTCGCGGTGCATCTCGTTGGCGTTGTCCATGCCCATCTCGGGCGCGCCCTGGACCTGCACCTGGGTGAAGATGTTCTGATATTCAGGCCACCAGCTCATATCACAATCCTCCCGTCGCGGGCCAGATCGGCAGCGTCAGCCACCAGTTCCACCATTCCGGCCAGCCCTTGGTCCAAACCGGACCGCTGATGATGATGCAGACCGCGGACCAGAAGCCCGCATTGATGGCCAAGAGGAAGCCCAGGCGGTGGATGCCCAGCGTCCCGATCGAGTAGCCGATGAAGTCGCGGAAGAACGTGTCCTCGTGATCCGGGGTCTTGGCCTCCTCGCCCTTTTCGGGATTGGCGGCGGACAGGATCAGCGCCCCGTGCAGCGCGAGCGCGAAGGTGGTGGTGAAGAACAGCGTCACCGCCAGCATATGCGCCGGGTTGTAGTGGAAGTGCAGATAGGCGTAGCCCGTATTCGACACCCAATCGAGATGGGAGAAGATCCCGTAAGGGAAGGCATGCCCCCAGGCGCCCATGAAGAAGGGGCGGAAGACGTTGAGGGTGACGAAGGCGAAGATCGCGAAGCTGAAGGCGAAGGGCACGTGATAGCCCATGCCAAGCTTGCGGCAGATCTCGACTTCCCGCAGCGCCCAGCTGACAAAGGCGCCCACCGCGCAGAACGTGATGATCTGCCACAGCCCGCCTTCCCGCAGCGGCGCCATGCCGAGGCCGACGCTCAGATCGGGCGGCGCGATGTTGATCAGCCAGGGATTGAAGACACCCTGCCAGGACGCGCCGATGAATATGAGGATGGTGCCGAGCAGGGCGAAGAACGCGCCCGATACACCGAAGAAGCCGACATAGAATGGCCCCACCCAGAAGTCGAACAAGTCGCCCCCGATAAGCGTCCCGCCACGGACGCGGTATTTTCTCTCGAAGCTGAGCAATGCCATTGGCAGCCTCCGCGCTTTCGGGACGGTCTTCGGGCGCGAGGATCGAGCCGCGCGAGCCGTCGGTTATCTTGGGAGTTGGATCGCGGGCGGGCGGACCCGCCCGCGATCCGGGGTGGGTCACTCGCCTGCGAGACGGGCCGCCTGGCTCAGCTCGAACCAGTTGTAGCCGTCATAGGACAGCAGCACGAGATGGATCATCGCCGCGAGCAGGAAGAGGAAAACCCCCTGCGCCACGAAGACCCTGCGGGGGTCGAAGACCAGCCAGATCTTGTAGAACTTGCTCATAATCTATCCCCTTCAGAACGCGAACCAGGGGAACACGATGTAGGTGAGCAGGTGGGCCACGACGGCGACTGCCGAAAACAGCCAGAGCCCGCTCAAATACACCGCGTGCAGTTCCTGGGCCTGCTCGTCGGTCAGACCTGTGAAGGACAGGTCGGTTCTGTCAGCCATTGGAGAACTCCTTAAGGACTGACGCCGCACACCCTGCGGCCGGGCCCCGGCGCCGCCTCATTGCGACGCCGGCCGTCCGTCCCCCCTGGGAGGGGACGGAACCGGTCGCTCCCCACCGCCCGGCCACGGGAGAGGGAGCCTATTGGTCCCCCGGCGTGTCTGACGTGCCGGGGTATCTGGAAGGCGTCCCCGAGGGGGCGCCCGGGTCCGCTCAGATCGAGCAGATCGTGGTCGTCACGTCCCGCGCGCGGCGGACGGCATCGGTCAGGATGCCCGGCCGCGGGGTCGGATCGGAGGTCAGGATCGCACCGCCCGCGCGCAGCGCCGCCAGAGGCAGCGACAACGCGAAGACCGGCACGAAATAGGCCTTGTATTCCCAGCCGGGTGCCTTTCGCGCACGCGGCATTGGGGTATTCGATGTCATGTCAGACATGGCTGTCCTCCTTGGCGTCGGATGAGGGGGCGAGACGCGCGACGGTGTCACGATCGACACGCGACGCGCCTGCCTTAAGCGCCGCCCGCTCCGCGTCGTCGCGGAGCGTCTTGGCGGCGGAGATGCGCGTGAGCACGGGAAACTCCGCAACGATCCGGTCGAGCAGAGCTTGCGCCTCGGGCTCCCACGGGAAGTCGCGTTTGAGCGGCGTGGGCGTCGCCTCAGCGGCATCCATCTCGCTGCCCAGCGGCAGGATGTGAAACAGCGCGTCGAAGAGGCCGTTGCAGATCTCCTGCAAGAGATAGGTCGCGCCGGCATAGCCCATGAAGGGCGTGCCCGTGGCCCGCCGGATCGCCGCGCCCGGAAAGCTCGCGGGAATGAAGGCGGGCTTCGGGCCGTGCCCGCCGGCCATCTCGGCAAGATACATCTTCTCGTTGATCGACCCCATCAGCACCAGCGGCCGCTTGCCGTGGATGTCGGCGCGCACCTTGTCGTTGTCGGACTTCTTGCCCGCCACCCGCGCGGTCGCGAAGGCGCAGGGCAGGCCCAGATCGTCCTCGAGATACTTCCGCACGCCGCGGGCATAGGTCTCGTTCGCGACGATCCCGAAACTGGCCGTGGCGAAGAAATCCTGCGTGACGGAGCGCCAGAGATCCCAGACCGGCTTCAGCGTCGAATGCTTCTCGGTCTCGATGAAGGGCTCGGGGTCGAGCCCGGTCAGCTCGCCCAGCTTGCGCAGGAAGAGGGTCGTCGACTCCACCCCGATGGGCGCTTGCAGATAGGGCTTGTCCAGTACCTCGGCCAGGCCGCGCCCGAACTCCCGGTACATGACGACATTGACGTCGGCGTTCACCAGGTTGCGCATCTCGGCCAGGTGACTGCCCAGCGGCATGACCATGTTGATCTCGGCCCCGATCCCTTCGACCAGCCGGCGGATCTCATGGAGATCCGAGGCCATGTTGAAGGTGCCGTACATCGGGCCGAGGATGTTCACGCGGGGCTTGGCGCCCTCGGGGCGCTTGGCCTCCTTCGGCATCCGGCCCTTGGTCATCCCGAACTCGGTGAAGATCCAGGTCATGGCCCGGTCGGCGGCCTGCCACTGATCCTCGTCGATGGTGCGCGGCAGGAAGCGCTGGATATTGGTGCCCTCGGGCGTGACGCCGCCGCCGATCATCTCGGCGATGGAGCCGGTGACGACCACTGCGGGCAGGGCCGGATCCAGCGTGCCCCAGGCCCGTTTCATCGCGCCCTCGGTGCCGTCGCGGCCCAACTCCTCCTCACCCAAACCGGTCGTCACGATCGGCAGCTCATGGGGCGGCAGCGCGTCGGTATAATGCAGCACGGATGTGACAGGCAGGTTCTCGCACCCCACAGGCCCGTCGATCACAACCTGCAAACCCTTCACGGCGCAGAACGCATAGACCGCGCCCCAATAGCCTCCGGCCCTGTCGTGATCCTGGATCAGCATGGGATCGCACTCTCATCTTGCCCGAAATACCTCGGGGTCCGGGGCAGAGCCCCGGTCCTGCCATATGCCGCGTGCGCCCCCATCAGATCATCTGCGCGGCCTTCTCGGCCCGCGCCTTCTTCTCGAGTTTCTTTTGCTGCATCGCCCGAAAGTCGGGCCGAAGGTTCGGATCGCCTTCCCAGACGCCCGCCGTATCTCCGTGACCGACGCCCTCGAAGAAGCCGCGCATCTTCGCCATGCGGTCGCGATTGCCCATCGCCGCCGTCACCACCTGCTGGAGCGATCCGGCCCCTGCGGGTCCCATCAGCGGCCGCGCCGAGATGAGGTTGGTGAAGTAGAGCGACGGGATGCCC
The DNA here is from genome assembly GCF_900116765.1 of Jannaschia seohaensis. Lineage (GTDB taxonomy): Bacteria > Pseudomonadota > Alphaproteobacteria > Rhodobacterales > Rhodobacteraceae > Jannaschia > Jannaschia seohaensis. Next base: position 132,596 of record NZ_UETC01000001.1, read on the forward strand.
AGCTCCTTCGCCTTCTGGACCACGGGCGTCGTGCCGATGGCCAGGTCGGGGCGCAGGCCCTCGACCACGGCGAGGTCGTCCTCCAGCGAAGCGCGGAATTTGACAGTGACGCCCCGCGCCTCCAGCCACTCGCGATCCGGAGCGGACCAAGGCGTCTTGGGGCAGGCCGTGCCGACATATGGCACGTCGGCCCCGCTTTCGATCAGCAACCGCGCGACCAGAAGCTCGGAGCCCTCATAGCCCGATACGGTGATCGTCCCATCGACCCGAGCGCCTGAGAGCGCCCCGCGAATCGCGGGCAAAAACTGGTTCTGCGCCTCGGCGATTTTCGCCGCCGAAATCCCGAACGCATCGCCGACTGAGGCGAGCCACGCCGCGGTTCCGTCGACGCCGACAGGCGCCGAAGGGAGGATCGGGCGTCCGGCCGCCTGAAACTCCCGCACGGAGGCGGTGTAGAACGGGTGGATCGCGGCGACAGCGCCGCAATCCAACGCAGAATAGAACTCGCGCCACTCACGGCAGGGAACGACCGGACCTGCCGCCAGACCGAGTGGCGCGAGCATTCCAGCCAACCCCAAGGGATCGGCTGGAAACATTTCGCCCAACAGCGTCACTGTCGGACGATCTTCCCGCCCGCCTTGCGGGGCGGGCACGGGGCCGGCCGCCGCTTCCTTGCGGGCATAGGAAAGCATGGCGGCGGCGAGGACATCCTTCGCCTCCGCATGGGTCGGGATGCCGAAGCCCGGCACGTCGATGCCGATGATCCGCACCCCGTCGATCTCGTCGGGCAGAAGCCGCAGCGGCACGCCGCTGGCGGTCGGCACGCAGAGATTTGTCACGACGATCGCGTCCAGCTTCGCCGGATCGGCCAGCTTGTGAACGGCCTCGCGGATGTCCTCGAAGAGCTTGCCGGTGACCAGCGTCTCGCTGTCGAAGGGCACGTAGCCGACCGAGCGGCGCGCGCCGTAAAAGTGGCTGACGAAGGAGAGGCCGTAGACGCAGCAGGCGGAGCCGCTGAGTACGGTCGCCACCCGTTTCATCCGCAGACCGACGCGGAGCGAGCCGAAGGCGGGGCACATGCTTTGCGGCTTGTCGTGGGGGCCGACGGGATAGTCCGCCTTGAAGCGGTCGAGCAGATCGCCTTGACCGGCCTCCCGCGCCGCCTGCTCCATCGTCTCGGACGAGGTGCAGCCACCCTCTTTGGCGATATGGCGTCCGTCGTCAGGCATCGTCGTAGACGACCTCCAGCGACGGCTTGGGTTCGTAGTTCTTGCCGCGCATGTCGGCATCGGTCGCAGGCTGCAACACGACGCCCGCGCCGGTCTCGGAGCCGTCGAACAGGGCCAGCAGCCCGTCCTGGTCCAGCGGCGCCGGACGCACCGGCGGCGCAGCGGCGACGTTCTCGCCCAGGGCCGCGAACAGGCCGCCCCATTGCGAGGCTTCGGTGCCGACGATCTGGTAGTTGGCGGACTTCTTGCGCAGGTCGTCATCCTGCGGGATCGAGGCCAGAACCGGGATGCCCGCCGCCGCGGCGAAGGCCTGCGCCTCGCCCGAGCCGTCATCCTTGTTCACGACGAGGCCCGCGACACCGACATTGCCGCCCAGCTTGCGGAAATACTCCACCGCCGAGCAGACATTGTTGGCAACATACAGGGATTGCAGGTCGTTGGAGCCGACCAGGATCACCTTCTGCGCCATGTCGCGCGCGATCGGGAGGCCGAAGCCGCCGCAAACCACGTCGCCCAGGAAGTCGAGCAGGACGTAGTCGAAATCCCAGTCATGGAAGCCCAGCTTTTCGAGCAGCTCGAAGCCGTGGATGATGCCGCGCCCGCCGCAGCCGCGGCCGACCTCGGGCCCGCCGAGCTCCATGGCGAAGACGCCGCCCCGCTTGAAGCAGACATCGCCGATGGCGACTTCCTCGCCCGCGAGCTTCTTGCGGGTCGAGGTCTCGATGATCGTTGGGCAGGCCTTGCCGCCGAAAAGCAGGCTGGTCGTGTCCGATTTCGGGTCGCAGCCGATCAACAGCACGCGCTTGCCCTGCTCGGCCATCATGTGGCTGAGATTGGCGAGGGTGAAGGACTTGCCGATGCCGCCCTTGCCGTAGATCGCGATGATCTGGGTCTTCTTGGTGGCCTCGGTCGGGATCACGTCAGCCAGATCCTCGGAGGCCTCGTCGCGGAGTCGCGCGGAGAAGTCCTTCAGGTTGGGGACATCGAGGCTCATGCGGTGTGCTCCCAATCGAGGATCATCTTGAGACAGTCGGGCGCGTCGAAGGCCTGGGCATAGGCCTCGGCCGCGTCGCGCGCGGGTCGCGTATGGGTGATGAGGCCGTGGAGGCTGAGCAGCCCGTCCTCCACCAAGTCGCGGGTGGCGACGAGGTCGTCGCGGGTCCATTCGGCGCTGATGCGGAACCGGGCCTCGCGCATGAAGGCCGGCGGATAGGCGAAGGCGACGGGCTTGGGGTAAAAGCCCGCCAGCACGATCTCGCCGCCCTTGGCCAGGCGCCCGACCAGATCGTCGAGCAGCGCGGCGTTGCCCGAGGCGTCGTAGATGGTGGCATAGTCGCGCCGCTCATCGGTGGCGGGGTCGATCACGTCATACCCCTCGGCGCCGCCGCGGCGGGCCGGCTCGACCTCCCACACAGTGGGAGACCCACCGGCGGCCACGGTCAGCCGGGCCAACAGGCGGCCGAAGGCGCCATGACCCACGATCAGTTCGGGGAGGTCCGTGCGCAGACCGACGATGGCATGGCGCGCCGTCGCGGCCAGCGCCAGAAGCGCGCCCTCCGCCCCATGGGCCGGGTCGATCTTGACCAGACGCTCGGCGGGCGTGACCACGCGGGACGAGGCCGCGCCAAACAGGCCGCGCGCGCCGGTATAACAGTCGGCCCCGGGCACGAAGACGCGATCACCGGGACGCAAGGCATTGGTTTCATGGGCCTCGACCACCTCGCCCACGGCCTCGTAGCCGGGGACGAGCGGATAGCCCATGCCGGGAAAGGGGGGCATCTCGCCGGACCAGAGCAGCCGCTCCGTCCCGGTGGAAATGGCGGATTGCCGGATGTCGACAACGACCGAACCCGCCGCTGGATCGGTCAGCCCGAGCGCATCGAGGGAAATGGCCCCCGGTCCGGACATGATGATCGCCTGCGTTTGCACGGTCTCTCCCCACTTTTCGGGCGGCCTCATGGACTCACCCTTTGACACATTGTCGCGGACCCACCCGCATATGTCAATCTACCTAGACAGATGGACTGTCAAAGTTTTGGATCATTTTCGCGCATCAAGGACATGAGTCACGAAGGGCCGAGTCGTCCCCGCATCGCGAATTCGGCCGAAGCCCGCACGCCTCAGCAGCGCGACGATCTCCTCGGGCGAGCGCGCGCGCCCGGTTCTCATCGCCATGCAATAAAAAGCAAAATAGGCGTCACCGGCCCGGTGCGGCGCGGCGCCTCCGGTCATCGGCTCGCTGACGATCAGGCGCCCGCCCTCGGGCAGCGCGGTGTGAACCGCACGCAGCAGCGCCAGCACCGTCTCGTCCGCATGGTCGTAAAGCACCCGCACCAGCGTGACAGTGTCCGCTCCCTCGGGCAGCCGGTCATCCCGGAAGCTCCCGGGCGTGATCCGGGCGCGCGCCGACAGCCCCGCCTCGGCGAAGGTCCGCGCCGCGGCGGGGGCCACGGCAGGCAGATCGAAGAGATGCAGGTGCGGTCCGGAATGGCGCGCTCCAAGCGCGGCCAGGAAGGCCCCAGCGCCACCGCCCACGTCCAGAACCTCGCTGGCCCCCGACAGATCGACGCGCGACAGGGTCTCCTCGGCGACGAGGGCTTGGCTCTCGGTCATCAGGCGGGAATAGCGCGCGGCGACATCCGGGGCCTCGGCGGCGGCGGCGCCGAAGACATAGGGCCAGAACCGCGCCAGCTCCGTCTCCTCCCCGCGCAGGACGCCCAGCGGGTCGGAGAGATCGCGATAGAGAACGGAATGGTGCGAGACCATCGCCTCCAGCCCCGGCACGCCCAGCATCGCCGCACCCCGGCGGGCCAGGGAATAGGTGCCATGGCGCTTGCAAAAGAGGCCAAGCGCCACCGCCGCATCGCAAAGCGCGGCCATACGCGCGGCGGGAATGCCGGTGCCCCGCGCCAGCGCCTCGGCGCTCTGGGATGCTTCGAACAGGCGGTGCGCCAGGCGCAGCTCGACCACGGCCCAAAGCACCTGCGAATGCACGAACCCCGCCACGAGATCGAACAGCGCCTCTCCATCCCGGCGCGCGATGCGGCGCAGGCCCGGGACGCGGGCGCAAAACGTCTGGAACCGGCGCGACGCGACGAGCCGCGTGGCCCAGCCCGCGCGGCGCGGGCGGGCCGGCGGCTCCAGCGCGGTCATTGGGCAGGCGTTGCGATATGCGCCGGGGTCAACCGGGCAGCGGTGCGGTTCACCATGTCGGCCAGCATCGCCTCGCCCGGGCAGGCCGGAATGGAGGCGATGGCCCCCGACAGGATGTCCTGAAGACGCCGAATCGCGCCATCGACGCCATAGCTCGCCACGGCCGAGGGCCGGTCATGGGCGGCGTCCTGCCCCATGGGCTTGCCGGTCTCGGCGGAGGGTTGCAGCACGTCCAGCAGGTCGTCGGCCACCTGGAACGCCTCACCGATCCGCGCGCCGAGCTCGGTCCAGGGCTCGGCCTCCTGGCCGGCGGCGATGGCGCCCATGCGGGTAGCCGCGGTGAACAGCGCGCCGGTCTTGGCCCGGTGATAGGTGGCGAGGTCGATCTGGTCCTCGCTCTCCCAGCCCTGCCCGGCGCAGATGCCATGGGGCATCCCGGTATAGCGCGCCAGCTCCGCCGTGAGACGGATGGCCCGGGCGGGGTCGATGGCCCCCGCCTCGGCCAGCGTATCAAAGCCCTGAACGATGAGCGAATCGCCCGTCAGCACCGCCAGCGCCTCGCCATAGGCGCGGTGGACCGAGGGCTTGCCCCGGCGGGTCGCGGCATCGTCGAAGCAGGGCAGGTCGTCATGGACCAGCGAGGCGCAGTGGATCAATTCCAGCGCGGCTCCCGCCGCATCGGACAGCGCGGGCCTGTCATCGCCGCAGGCACTGGCCACCGACAGAAGGATCGTCGGGCGGATCCGGGCGCCGCCGGGCTTGACCGCGTGCCGCAGCGCGGCCGCCAGCTTGGGCGGCGGCAAGGCGGCGGTGGCGCGGTCGAGGGCGCGGTCGATGCTGCCTTCGATACGGGCGGAGAACGGCATGGCGGACCTCGGGGCTGGACATGTCACATCAAGATGACAGATGGTGTCAGACAGTTTGGACAGTTTCGCCTGTCTGTCAACTCGGACGGAGGGAGGATGCGCGACAGGGTTATCGTGATCGGCGCCGGCATTGGAGGGCTTTCTGCCGCGATGCGTCTTGCCGCGCGTGGCTGTGACGTCCTCGTGCTGGAACGCGCGGCGGAGGTCGGCGGCAAGATGCGCACCCTGCCCAGCGCGGCCGGGCCGGTCGATGCGGGCCCCACCGTCCTGACCCTGCGCGACGTCTTCGAGGAGCTTTTCGTCGCGTGCGGCACCACGCTCACGGAGCATGTCACGCTCGAACCGCTGGTCGTGCTGGCGCGTCACCACTGGGCCGATGGGAGCGCGTTGGATCTCTACGCCGATCCCGAGCAGTCCGAGGCGGCGATCCGTGCCTTCGCCGGGGGCGCGGCGGCGGCGGCCTTCTACGACTTCCACCGCGATACGGCACGGCTGTTCGATGCGTTCGACGCGCCGATGATGCGGGCCAGCGCGCCGACGCTCTGGGGCATGACCGGCGTGGTCGCCCGCGATCCGAGCCTGATACCGGCGATGGCGCCGGGCCGGACGCTCGCCGGAGCGCTGGCGCGGCGGTTCGACGATCCCCGCTTGCGGCAGCTTTTCGGACGCTACGCGACCTATGTCGGCGGCGACCCGACCGCCTCTCCGGCGCTGCTCTCGCTGATCTGGCAGGCCGAATCGCGGGGCGTCTGGTCGGTCGCGGGCGGGATGCACCGGCTCGCAGCCGCAATGCGAACGGTGCTGGAGGGGCTTGGAGCTCACGTGATCTGCGACACTCATGTCGACCGGATCGAACAGACGGGCGGCCACGTCTCCGCGATCCATGCGGGCGGCACGCGCCACCCCTGCGACGTGGCCGTCTTCAACGGCGATCCGGCGGCGCTGCATCGCGGCCTGTTGGGGCCGGTCCGCCTGCCCGCCCGCGCCGTCAGCCCCCGAAGCCTCTCGGCCTTCGTCTGGTCCTTCGCCGCCCGCGTCACAGGACGACCGCCCACACATCACAACGTCTTCTTCGCCGATACCCCGAACTCCGAATTTCCCGAGATCGGCCTCGGCCTGCTGCCCTCGGACCCGACCCTCTATGTGTGCGCGCAGGATCGCGGCGACGGCCCCGCGCCCGAGGGGGCAGAACGCTTCGAGATCATCGTCAACGGCCCGCCCCGGGCCGCCACCGCCCCGAACCCGGAGGAGATGGAGCAATGCCGCGAGACCACCTTCCTCCGACTGGCGCGGATGGGACTGACCTTCGACATCACCCCGGAAACGGACCGGCTGACCACGCCGGAGGGCTTCGCGACCCTGTTCCCGGCCTCGGACGGATCCCTTTACGGGCGGAGCCCGCACGGGACCCTGGCGGCCTTCGCCCGGCCCACGGCGCGGACCGCGCTGCCCGGGCTTTATCTGGCGGGGGGCGGAACGCATCCGGGAGCGGGGTTGCCGATGGCGGCCCTGTCCGGCAAGCTCGCGGCCGAGGCGATCTGCACGGACCTCGCTTCGACCTCGCCGTCCCGCCGGACGGCTATGCCTGGTGGTATGTCGACGGGATCAGCGCCTGCGGCACCCGCGCCGTCTCGGTCATCGCCTTCATCGGCTCCGTCTTCTCGCCCTGGTATCGTTGGAGCGGACGGCGCGACCCCGACGACAACGTCTGCATCAACGTCGTCACCTACGGCCGGGGCGGTCGCTGGACGATGACCGACCGGGGCCGCGCGGCCCTCAGGCTAACGGCGGAGAGCTTCACGGTTGGGCCGTCCTGCCTCAGATGGGAGGGCGAGCGTCTGGTCATCGAGATCGACGAGATGTCAACGCCCCACGCCCAGCCCTTGCGAGGAACGATCACGGTGGCGCCGACGGCGCTGACCGATGTCGAAGTGCCGCTCACGCCCGATGGCGCCCATGTCTGGCGCCCCTTCGCGCCCACGGCCGGGATCAAGGTCGATCTGAACCGCCCCGGCTGGCGCTGGGACGGGCATGGCTATCTCGACGCGAATTTCGGGACGCGCGCGCTGGAGGCGGATTTCGGCTATTGGACCTGGGGGCGGTTTCCGGTCGGGGACGGCTCGGTCGCCTTCTACGACGCGGCCCGGACGGACGGGTCGCAGTTGTCGGTCGCGCTGCGCTTTGGGGCCGATGGCAGTTGCGCGGAGATCGAGGCGCCCCCGCTGCAACGCTTCCGCCGCTCGAACTGGCTGGTGCGCCGCGAAACCCGCTGCGACGCGGGCCACGCGCCCCGACAGGTCAAGGCGATGCTCGACGCGCCCTTCTACAACCGCTGCGCCGTCGAGACGGTGATCGGCGGCGAGCGGACAGTCGGGGTGTTCGAGGCGCTCGATCTCGACCGCTTCCGCGGGCCCTGGCTGATGCCGATGCTGGCGGTCCGGGTGCCGCGGCGGGCGGGCTGGCGCTTCCCGGAGTGAGGGCGAAATCGCTTCGAAGCTATATGCGTGGGGTTTCCTCCGCCAAGCCCGCGCCCCATATCGGCCCGCAAAGGACACTTGCGCCCCTTCAGGGCGACGGAGACGGACCATGAGCGACTTTCCCGGCTGGCACGGCACCACCATCATCGGCGTCCGCAAAGGCGGCCGCGTCGTCGTCGCGGGCGACGGGCAGGTCAGCGTCGGCCAGACCGTGATGAAGGGCACGGCGCGCAAGGTGCGCCGGCTGGCGCCTGGCCGCGCCGAAGTGGTCGCGGGCTTCGCCGGCTCCACCGCCGACGCCTTCACCCTGCTGGAGCGGCTGGAGAAGAAGCTGGAAGCCACGCCAGGCCAGTTGCAGCGCGCCAGCGTCGAACTGGCCAAGGACTGGCGCACGGACAAGTATCTCCAAAAGCTGGAAGCGATGCTGATCGTCACCGACGGGCGCGACCTGTTCGTCATCACCGGCGCGGGCGACGTTCTGGAGCCGGAGCATGACGTGACCGCCATCGGCTCGGGCGGGAATTATGCGCTCGCGGCGGCGCGCGCGCTGATGGACAGCGACATGGACGCGGAAGCGATCGCGCGGCGGTCGATGGCGATCGCCGCCGATATCTGCGTCTACACCAACGGCAATCTGACGGTGGAAAGCATCGGCGGCTGACGCTCATCGAGCCTGCTCGGCTCTCTTCGCTTGGGGCACCGCGTGCAGATGTCGGTGTGGCGCCTGCGGCACCGGCGCGCCGTGAGTATTTGAGAACCCGTGATGGAGAGGCGCGGGGCTCCCCTCATCTCAGCCCTGCGCCGCCCGTGGTATGCGTTGCTGCGAGCATGGCGGATTAAGTCGAAGTCGCTCGACACGCTCTGAGGCGGGCCGGCCAGGCTGCGGGCGTTTAGCCGTCGCGGGCGGAACGCCTCGCCCCGCTCCCGCCCACGTCACCGCCGTTGCGTTTCCGGGAGCGCCGTCCCAAGTAGCGGAGCGAAGGAGAGACCCATGACCGACCTGACCCCGCGCGAGATCGTCTCCGAACTCGACCGCTTCATCATCGGCCAGAAAGAGGCCAAGCGCGCCGTCGCCGTGGCGCTGCGCAACCGCTGGCGGCGCAAGCAGCTGGGCGACGATCTGCGCGAAGAGGTCTATCCCAAGAACATCTTGATGATCGGCCCCACCGGCGTCGGCAAGACCGAGATCTCGCGCCGCCTCGCCAAGCTGGCCCATGCGCCCTTCCTCAAGGTGGAGGCGACCAAGTTCACCGAGGTCGGCTATGTCGGCCGCGACGTGGAGCAAATCGTCCGCGATCTGGTCGATTCCGCCCAGCTGATGATCCGGGAGCGGATGCGCGACGAGGTGAAGTCCAAGGCCCATTCCGCCGCCGAGGAGCGGGTGATCGAGGCGCTTGCGGGCGAGCATGCCCGCGAAGGCACACGCGAGGCCTTCCGCAAGAAGCTGCGCACGGGCGAGTTGGACGACAAGGTGATCGAGCTTGAGGTCGCCGACACCTCAAACCCAATGGGCATGGCGATCCCGGGCCAGCCCGGCATGGACCAGATGGCCAATCTGGGCGAGATCTTCGGCAAGATGATGCAGCGCCGGGTCAAGAAGCGGATGACCGTCGCAGCCTCCTACGACCTGCTGATCGAGGAGGAGGCAGATAAGCTGCTCGACCCCGAGACGGTCACGCGAGAGGCCGTGCGCGCCGTCGAGCAGAACGGGATCGTCTTCATCGACGAGATCGACAAGGTCGCCGCCCGCCAGGACGCGCGCGGCGGCGATGTCAGCCGCGAGGGCGTGCAGCGCGACCTGCTGCCGCTGATCGAGGGCACGACCGTCTCGACCAAGCACGGGCCGGTCAAGACCGACCACATCCTGTTCATCGCCTCGGGCGCCTTCCACATCGCCAAGCCCTCGGACCTCCTGCCCGAGCTTCAGGGCCGCCTGCCGATCCGGGTGGAATTGCGCGCCCTGACCGAAGCCGATTTCGTGCGCATCCTGACCGAGACAGACAACGCGCTGACCCGGCAATACACCGCGCTGATGGCGACCGAGCAGGTCACCGTGACCTTCACCGAGGAAGGGATCGCCGCCCTCGCCCGGATCGCCGCGCAGGTGAACGAGAGCGTCGAGAATATCGGCGCGCGCCGCCTCTATACGGTGCTGGAACGCGTCTTCGAGGAACTCAGCTTCGAGGCCCCCGACAAGGGCGGCACCGAGGTCGTGATCGACGCGCCTTTCGTCGAGGCCCAGCTGGGGGAGTTGGCCCGCTCCACCGATCTCAGCCGATACGTCCTCTGATCTCGCCGACAGGCTGCAGGGTCTCCACAGGGAAGGCACGAAGACCCCCCTTCTTCCCTGGAAAAATATCCCGGGGTCCGGGGCAGAGCCCCGGTCCGACGGCTCCCTCCGGCTAGGCCTCCGACATGGCGCGCAGCATCCCCAGTTTCGCTTTCCTGCGCGAGAACGCCCCCTTCCTCAGCGCGGGCGTGACCCTCGCCTTCACGTCGAGCTACGGCCAGACCTTTTTCATCGCGCTCTTCGCGGCGCAGATCATGGCGGCCTTCTCTCTGAGCGACGGCCAGTGGGGCTTGCTCTACGCCCTCGCCACGACGACGTCGGCCGCAGTCATGGTCTTTGTCGGCCCCGTCACCGACCGGCTTCGCATCCGGCATCTCGCGGCCTTGTCCGGGCTGGCGCTGGCGGGGGCCTGCCTGCTGATGGCGGGGGCATGGCATTGGGCGGTGTTGGGCCTGTCGGTCTTCGCGCTGCGCTTCGCGGGCCAGGGGATGATGAGCCATCTCGCCGCGCTGGCGATGGCGCGCTGGTTCGTGGCGGCGCGGGGCCGGGCGCTGTCGATCTCGGCGATGGGATTCGCCCTCGGGCAGGCGGTGCTGCCCATCCTGTTCGTCGCCGGGATGGCGCTGGTGGACTGGCGCGTTCTTTGGGTGATCGCGGCGGGGCTGGTCCTGGCGACGATCCCGCTGGTGACGCGCCTGTTGCGGGCGGAGCGGACGCCGCAATCGCTGGCGCAAGAGACGGCGGTCGCGGGCATGGGCGGCCATCACTGGACCCGCGCCGACATGCTGCGCCATCCGCTGTTCTGGATGCTGACGCCGCTCTTGCTGGGGCCCCCGATGTTCGGGACGGCGCTATTCTTCCACCAAGTTCATCTCGTGGCCGAGAAGGGCTGGACGCTGGCCGGCTATGTCGCGCTGCTGCCCGCCTTCACCGCCGTGTCGGTCGCGACGACGCTAACCTCGGGCGCGGTGCTGGACCGTATCGGCGCGGGGCGGATGATGCAGGTCTACATGCTGCCCTACGCGCTCGCCTTCCTGCTGATGGGCAACACGGAGACGCTGGCCGGCGCGGCTGTGGCGCTGCTGATCTTCGGGATGGGCACGGGCTTGCAGGCGACCGTGCCCACCGCCTTCTGGGCGGAGTTCTACGGCACGCGCCACCTGGGCGGGATCAAGGCGCTGTCGACGGCAATCATGGTGCTGGGCTCTGCCATCGGGCCGGGGATCACGGGGGTCGCCATTGATCTCGGCATCGACTTCCCCTCGCAGATGGGGGTGATCGCAGCGTTTTTCCTGGGGGCGGGCGCGTTGGCCGCCCTGGCGGTCGAGACCGCGCGCCGGGCGGCGTGAGAAGGGTGGCCGCGGCGGGGGAGACGCGCCGCGGCCGGGGTCAGGCCTGGCGCGTCCACCAGGCCCGAAGCGCGTCTGCACCGCCCGCGCCGTCCTCGTTCCAGATCGTGACGGGCGGGTCATCGCGCGCGGGTGCGGCCTTGATCGTCAACCCGTCGCCGTCGAACGAGGTCAGGCGCATGGTCGTCGGCCAGGGCGATGCCGCCGCCTCTTCGGTGAGAAGACGCACGGCGATCCGCTCGCCCTGGCGCAGGGCGGCATGGGCCGCCTCGGGCGTGGCATCGCCCGCGAAGACGCAGCCCATGGCGAGGTTCGCCGCCAGCTTGTCGAGCTCCCCCAGGAGCATCAGCGGCGCCGCAGCCACCGGGCGCAGGTCCTGCGGATTCTCGGGACAGGTCTGCCAAGCGCAGGACAGGGGGGCGTCCGGCCCGGTCAGGGCGCGCAGCGCCCCCAGCGGCGCCGGTCCAGGGCGGTCGAACATCTCGAAGCAGGCCTTGAGGATCGTCACGCAGGCCCCCGCAGCCAGAGCGGGGGCGATGCCGCGCGTCGCGGACGGATGCGCCATCGGCAACAGCGCGTTCGTCTCTTCCCCCAACGGACCCAGGGCGCCGCGATCGGGCCAAAGCGCGTTCTGATAGGCGTTATGCGCGGCCACCCGCTGGAGCAGACCGCGCTCCGACAGAACCTCCGCCATCCGGGAGAAGCCCTCGCCCGCCATACCGAGCGCCCGATCACGGTCGCCGGACCAGGCCAGGGCGAGCCCGGCAGCAAGCGCTTGGGGACCCAGCGACCGGCGGTCGTGCCGATCCGTGCGGGCCGCCCGAGCTGCGCGGCTCGCGGCCTCGGTCACCAGGGACAGAATATGGGACGGACCGAACGGCGCATCCGCGTCCGAGGCGGCACCGGAACCCGACAGCCCGGCCCCGAGCGGGATCCCGGCCTCCAGCAGAACGAGGCAGGCCGTCAGCGGCGCTTGAAACGGCGCGTCCAGGCAGACCCGGCTGACCAGATCCCTCGGCGTGGCGACGAAATGCGCGAAGCGCTCCAGCCGGGGTGTCACTGCGCCGCGCCGATCGCGCGCATTCTGCCACCCGGCCCAATCCGTCCCATAGTCGAGACGGCTGAGATAGCCCGCGACATGCTGGCTGAGTCGTTGCGTGCCATAGCTGACCAGGCCGGACCGCACGCCAGCACCGGCCTCTCTCGGATCGATGCCACCGTCCCGCTCGACGCCCCCGCCGATCAGGAGAAGCTGCGAGACATAGGGTCCCTGACGCGCCCCATCCATGCGCCCGCGCAGCAAGCTGTCTGGGGCCACCCCGTCCGGATCGCCCGGCATCATGCGCGCCAGCGCCGCCACCTGCGGGTCCGTCCCCCACTGCGCGAATTCGCAATCCCGCAGCAGCCCCGCGCCGTAGAGCGCCGCCATGTCGGAAATGGCGCTCTCCGAACTGGGGGCGACCCCGCTCTGCGACAGCACACCGCCCAGCGCATGGAGCTGGGGCGCCCTGGCGCCTGCCGCCTCCTCATCGCGCGCCCCGTCCGGGGCCGGGCCTCGATCGGAAACGAGTCTCAAGGTCATGATCCACCCTCATGCGGCGGCCTGATTCGGCCCCTTCGACCCTATGTCGCAGGAGGGGCGTGATTTTTGCGTGAACCGGGCCGTCTCTGGGCAGACGAAGCCGATAACGGTGGTAGGTCCTGACCAAGGGGAATCGGGAGACACCATGCCTTTTGCCAATGCTCAGAACGCGCAGAATGCGCAAAATGCCCAGAACGCACAAAACGCTCAGAACGCGCAGAACGCCCAGTCGGAGCTGAGCCATGCGGGCCAGGGCACGTCCTCCCGGCTCAGCGCCGCGCTAGACGCGGTCGCGATCGCGCTGCCGGGCCAGGTCCCTGCCACCGCCGTGGCCCAGCCGATCCCCTCCCCCGATCCCGAGCGGGCGCTGCGCCGTCTGAATGCCCGCCACCGGGAGATCCTGCTGGTGCAGGAACTGGTCGACGGGATCACCGTCTCCGACGCGTCCGGCGCGGCCCAGGTCACGACGCCGCAAGGCAGCGCCACGCTGACATCGCCGTTCCACGGTCTCTCCGGCGCGGCGTTGGAGACGGCGGCGCAACAGGCGCTGGCCCCGATCCTCGCCCGCCGCTGGCTGCGGGCCGAGCGGATGAACGAGATCCTGGAGCAGCAGTCGGACCTCATCAGCTTTCTGGCGCTGGTCCATCCGATCTCGGCGGCGACCCATCCGATGACGATGACGCTTCTGTCCGCGATCCACGCCGCGACCACGCAGATCACCGTGCAGGCCAAGGCGCTGCTCTCGGTCTCGCGGCCCGCCGATCTGAGCTCCGCCGTCGCGCCAGTCATCCAGACGCCCGCCCATAGCGCCGCCCCCAGCGGCCATGCCACCGAAGCCTTCGGCCTGGCCTTCGCCCTGGAGGCCCTGATCTTCGGCGGCGCCAGCCGGGAATTGCGCCTGATCGCCGCCCGCATCGAAGAGAACCGCGTCGTGGCGGGCGTCCATTACGAGCATGACGGCTATATGGGACGGACCCTGGCCGCGCTGCTGGCCCGGGTCTTCGCCGACCGCATGGGGCTCGGCGCGACGGCGCCCGCGCCCGCCGACATGTGGCCCGGCTCCGGCGAGGACGGCGTGCTGGGCTCGAACCATGCGGGCCAGTCCGGGCGGCCTGCCATCGTTCAGAGCCAGACCGCGGGCGTGGGCGACACGCGCGTCGCGCTCCTGACGCGCCTCGCCCTGGCCGAAATCGGGGGCTGAGCAGTGCTGCGCCTGACCGACGCGGCCTCGGCGCCCCTGGACGACCTGCCGGAAGAGGCGCTCGCCAGCTATCTCGAACTCTGCCTCGCCCGCGACCCCGACGCGCCGCTGTGCCGGCTGCATCGCGGCGCCGACGCCGTGACACTGGCGCCTCTCGACCAGAGCAGCTTGCGCGGGGACGTCGAAGCCTGTCTCGCAGGCGCCGCGCCGTCTGAGGACGGCGCGGTCGGCGCGGATGTCCTGGCGGTCGCGCCCGGCTTTCCCGTCGGAACTCTCTCGGTACCGCTGCCAGCCGCCCGCAGCGCCGTGCCGGGGCCCGAGACCCCCGCCCAGATCGGCCTGATCGACGCGGGCATCGCGTTCTGGAACCCGAACATCCTCAATGTCGAGATCCGCTCGGTCGGCCATCTCGCGCCCGCGCAGGCGGGGGGAGTCGAACGCCTCGCCAGCAGCGAGATCGATGCGGCCATCGCCCGAGGCACCGCGCCCGAGGGCGACCGGGCCAATCGCCGGATGCTGGCGGCCGCCTTCCCCGGCTCCGTCCATGCGCCCCAAGCGGGACGCCCGCCGCTGGTCCGCCCCGGACAGGTCGCCCACGGGACCGCGATGCTCGACGCGATCGCCCGCACCGCGCCGCCACGCAGCCGGCTGCACGCGCTGGAATTGCCGCGGGCGGTGCTGCGCGACTCGACCGGCATCCGGATGCGCGCCGTCCTGCCACTGGCCCTGGCCGCGATGGCGGACATGGCGGCGCGGGCGACCCAGCCGAACATGCCGCTGCGGCTGGTCGTCCTGCTCTCCTACGGGTTTCCCGGCGGGCCGCAAACCGGCGCGGACCCGGCCTTCCTGCGCGCGGTGACCGCCGTGCTCGATGCGCTGGCCGCGCGCAACATCCTGCTGGAGCTGATCCTGCCCACGGGCAACCACCTGCAAGGCCAGAGCGTCGCGCATCTGCCCGACCCCGAGGGCGGCGCCCGCCCGCCCCTGACCTGGCGCATCCTGCCCGGCGACCACTCCAACAACCGGCTGGAGCTGTTCCACGCGCCCGGCCGCCCCGCGCTGACCCTGACGGCGCCGGATGGGACGGAGGTGACGCGGGCCGAGGGACGCAGCTTCGCCCTGCTCAGGGACGACGACCGGATCGTCGGGCTGATCTACACGCGGCGCGCCTCGGACAGCCTGGAGAGGACCGAAGTCATCCTGTCGGGCCGGGGACCGGACGGCGCCGGACCGGGCGCGCCCTTCGGAGCCTGGCGCGTCGCGCTGGGCGGCCCGGGGCCGGCCCGGGCCTATGTGCGACGGGACGATTCAGGCTTCGAGGACGACCGCGCTGCGCCCTTCCGCCGCTCCTGGTTGGAAGATCCGGCCTATCGGCCGCGGGACGCCATGGGCCTGCCCGGCACGGATGACAGCAGCCACGCGGACAGCCTCGTGCGCCGGGCGGGGACGATCTCGGTGCTCTGCACGGGGCGGGATCCGAGGCTCCGTTCGGTCGGGGCGCACTGGTCCGGCGGGGATGGCACCCACCCCGCGGTCTACGGCGGGCTGGAGGCGGACTCCGCCGACGCGCCCGTCGCGCGGCTTGCCGTGGACGGGCCGGGGCCGTTCATGGGCATGCCCCTGCGCGGCGACGGCAGCGACCGGCTGTTCCGGCTGCGCGGCACCTCCATCGCGGCGGCACTCCATGCCGGCGAGCGCGCCGCGCCTCAGGCCCCGACCAGCGCCTCGGCATAGCCCGTCTTGCGCAGGGTCAGCAGCGGATAGTCGGGGCGAGTGAGATGCGAGATCAGGAAGCCCGGCTCATGCCGCGCCAGCTTTTCGGCATGAAGCCGCGCCGCCGTCCGGTCCCCCCGGATCAGATCCAGCGCCACGAGGTAACGCAGGGCGGGCCGGAACGCCCGGTTCTGGGCATGGGCCGCCCGGGCGGAGCGGTGGGCCAGTTCCAGATCGCCCATGCCCAGCGCCGTCAGACAGACCTCCATGTCCCAGGCATAGGCGTTGGGCAGACCGTCGGCGCAGAGCCGCCCGGCCTGCGCCAGCCGGTGCGCCTCGGCCCGCTCGCCCGAGATCAACGCGACCTGCGCCGCCGCATAGAGCGCATAAGGATTGCGGTCGCAGGCCCGCAGCCCCGCCTGCGCCAGATAGGCGGCGCGGTCGACATCGCCCTCCAGCTCCAGCGCGACACGGGCCGCGAGCGAGGCGATGAGCGGGTTGTCGGGACGCAGGTCGAAGGCCTCCTCGGCCAGGGCCGACGCCTCGGCCGCGATCGGGCCCCGGTCGATGAATTCGAGGCTCCGGGTCAGCCCGGCGAAGCCCCGCCAGGCCAGGGCCAGCGGCAGCGCGTCCCCGGTCGAGAGCGCCGCAAGCTCCGTCTCGGCCAGACGGAGCTGCTCCCGGTCGCCGGTGAAGAGGCGCGCCGCAGCCCCCTGCAACGCCATCACGCCGGAGCGATCGGTCAGCCGATAGGCCCGGAGCCGCGCGCTGATCTGCGAAATCGCCGTCGAGGCGAAGCCGGGCAGCCGGTGCCCCTCGGCGATCTCGCGCAGGTCCAGCGGCATCCGCGCCCGGCCCGACCAGATGAAGCGCCGGTTGGCATCGGCCAGCGCGCGCAGATGCACCGTCCAGCAGCCGTCCTCCTCCACCGCCGCGGCGAGTTCGATCCTCAGAAGGCGCGTGCCGCGCAGAGCCGAGGGCGGGACGGGCTCATGCGCGTGGTAGATGTCGGTCACGCCCTCGGCGGCAAAGCGCGAGGCCAGGTGATCCGCCAGCGTCGCCGTCAGATAGTCGGAGTCCACGTCACCGGGTCCGGGCAGCAGGACGATCTCGACGCTGGTCCGATCCGGCGGCCGCGCGCGGGGCGCCTCGGGATGGCGCGGCGCGTCGTCCTCGCCCGCGCGCACCTCCCGCAGCCAATCGTCGAGCGCCGGGTCGACATGGTCGAGCGTCTCCAGCAGGTCGGCACCGCTCTCCGCATCGCCCCGATCCAGCCGGACCTCTTGGGACAGGGACACCACCAGCGCATCCCGCGTGTCCAGGAGATCGGCATCCGGGCCCAGCGCCTTGCGCAGGTTGCTCAGCGCGCGCCGCAGGCTGGCCTGCGCCTGGGTGGCGGAGCGGGACGACCAGAGCGTGCCGCGCAACGCCTCACGCGTGCGCGTCCGCTGCGGCGCGAAGGCCAGCAGCGCGAGAATCGCGCATTCCTTTCGCCGCGCCGGGGTCAGATCCGTGCCGTCGGACCGCAGCACACGAAAACGGCCGCGCGCGTATAGGGTCACCCGGACGGTGCCGGACATCGCCTTCGCCACAACCTTTCCTTTCCTTGAGGGCCGGACGAAAGCCGAGCGTTCGCTTTATGTCAACGATCTTGAGCGGTGGGTCAGCCCAGCAGCGGCAGCAGCATCACCAGGCTGATCGCCACGATCACCGCGCCGCCCAGAAGGTGCAGCACCCCCGCCGTCACCTGAAACGAGGCCGTCTCGCCGGAATGGACGAGCTGGCGCGCGACCACGCCGGAGGCCGCCACCGACGCATTGAACGCCGCTGTGCCGAGCCCCATGGCGAGAACCGCGAGAATGCCGACCATCATCACATCGAGCCGCGCCGCGATCGCCAGAAGCAGCAACGCGCCCGAGCAGGGCCGGACCGCCACGCTGAAGACCAGCGCCGCCGAGTCCCGCCAGGAAGACAGTTCCGCCACCGCCTCGGGCGCGGGGCCATGGGCATGGCCGCAGGACTGGCAGACCGGGGCGGGCGCGCGCGCCTGAGCCACCAGGCGCATCCCCCGCGCCACGATCACGCCGCCGATTGCGGCGAAGAGCGCATAGCTGAGCGGCGCGAGCCACTCCTCGACCACATCCACCGCCGCCGTCGAGCTGAGCAAGGACACCCCGCCGACCAACGCCGTCACCAGGAGGATCGCCATGAGCGCCTGCCCGAGCGCGGAGACGACCGAGAGCGCCACCATCCGCCGCAGCGTCGCCTGGGTCGCCAGCGCCGCCCCGCCCAACAGGATCTTCCCATGCCCCGGGCCCAGCGCATGGACGAAGCCATAGGCGAAGGTCGCGGCACAAAGCGACAGGATCGCCGTAGGGCTGCCGCTTCGCACGGCGCGCAGGCTGCGGGCCATCGCGTCCTGGAACTCCCGCTGGGTGGCGACGGCCCAGGCCATCACCGCGTCCCACGGAACCAGCAGCGCGGCGAGCGCGAGCACCGCCAGCGCGCCGAGCGAAACGGTCTGCCGCGTCAGTTGCATGTCAGCAGCACGGTCTCGGCAAAGGCTTCGCCCACATTGGGGTCTTCCGGCATCTCTTCCTGCGAGAGCGCGGCCAGTTGCGCGCGCAGATCCATCGCGCCGTCGTCCAGATCCGGCTGGATCACGTCGACCGCGCAGCCTTCGGGCGCGACGGCCTCGGTGGTGTAGGCGTAGTAATAGCCGGGGTCGTAGATCTCCACGCGCAGCCCATCAGCCGGGCGCGGCGCTTCGAAGGGCAGCGTGAAGGCGACCCAGATGCGCTGATCCTCCTCGCCCGCGCTCGCATGGCGGGGCGCGGCGAAACCCGGTCCCTCGCCGATATGCAGATCGCCGGTATAGCCCGGCGGCCAATCCGTCTCGCCCGCGGCGATCATGGCGAAATCCACCGCGTCCAGCACGCCGTCGCGGTCCGGGTCGAGATCCAGGATCTCCCAGAGCGTGAGCGAGGTGAACGCGTCGTAATGCCAGCGCACGGTCAGGGCCGTGACGTCGCCCTCCGCGTTGCGCTCGAACCCGATGGTGGTGTCGGCGAAGACATGCGGATGCGCCGCCCCCGTCCCGGTCGACAGACCGAGAGCCATGAGCCCCGCCATTCCGATCCCCAGCGCTCGAATCATCTTCGGTCCCTTTCGACGTGTCCCGGACATAGGTGTCTCACCGTTTGTGCAAAAGCCTCCGCTCAGGCGCAGCCCCGCCACAGGCGCCCGACCGCCGGTTCAGCCCGAGGCGATCTCGCCGCCCAGCGACTCGAGGATCGGGCAATCGGGCCGCTGATCCCCGGCGCAGGCCCCGATCAGATGCGCCAGCGTCTCTCGCATCTCGCGGAGATCGGCAATCCGGGCGTCGATCTCTCCCAGCTGCGCCTCGGCGATGGCCTTCACCTCCGCACTGGAGCGCGCCTCATCGTCCCAAAGCGCCAGCAGCGTGCGGCACTGCTCGATCGGAAATCCCAGGGACCGCGCACGCCCGACGAAGTTCAGCTTGTGAATGTCCGCGTCGGAGAAGCTGCGATAGCCGTTCGCGGAGCGCTTCGGCCGGACGAGATCGATTTCTTCGTAGTAGCGGATCGTCTTGGCGGGCACGCCGGTGCGCGCGGACGCATCGGAAATATTCATGCGGGACCTCCCTTGACCTTCCAGCAACTGGAACCCCCATCTGCATAGTCAAGTCAAGCACGGCGGAGGATTCCCATGTCGGACCAGAGCATCACCCTTCCCCTCTCGGGGCTGACCTGTGCCGGTTGCGCCGGGCGGGTCGAGCGGGCGCTCGCCAAGGTGCCCGGCGTGTCCGCGGCCGCCGTGAACTTCGCCACGGGCAAGGCGACCGTCGACGGCACGGCGGGGCGCGCCGATCTCGTTCAGGCGGTCGAGGCGGCAGGCTATGCCGTCCCCTCCCGCACGGTCACGCTGACCATCGAGGGCCTGAGCTGCGCCGGATGCGTCGGCCGGGCGGAGCGGGCGCTCGCCGCCGTCGACGGTGCGGACGAGGTCTCGGTCAACCTCGCCACCGGGCGCGCGACCGTCACCGGCTGGGCCGAGGAAGCGGCGCTGATCGACGCCGTCACCGCCGCCGGGTATCCAGGGCGGCCAGTTGCGGACGCGACCACGCCCGCGGACACGGGCGACGATGAAGCCCAATCGATGCGCCGCCGCGCCGGGCTGGCGGCCCTGCTGACAGCGCCTGTCTTCGTCCTGGAGATGGGCGGGCATGTCTTCCCTGCCTTCCACCACTGGATCGCCGGGACCATCGGCATGCAGACCAGCTGGGTGATCCAACTGGTGCTCACGACCCTGGTCCTCGCCGGCCCGGGGCGCGTCTTCTACGCCAAGGGCCTGCCCGCCCTGCTCCGGCGGTCGCCCGACATGAACGCGCTGGTCGCGCTGGGCACGACGGCGGCCTATCTCTATTCACTCGTCGCGACGCTCACCCCGGGCGTGCTGCCGCCCAATAGCGTCGCCGTCTATTACGAGGCCGCCGCCGTCATCGTGACCCTGATCCTGATCGGCCGCTGGCTGGAGGCCCGGGCCAAGGGCCGCGCCTCCCAGGCCATCGCGCGGCTGGTAGGACTGCGCCCGGCCACCGCGCATGTGCGCCGCGCCACCGGGATCGAGCAAACCCCTGTCGCAGCGCTCGCCCCCGGGGACATCATCGAAATGCGCCCCGGCGCGCGCTTTCCGGTCGATGGGATCGTCACCGAGGGCACCGGCACCGTCGACGAGTCGATGCTCACCGGAGAGCCTCTGCCCGTGGCCAAAGCGCCCGGCGACCCCGTGACCGGCGGCACGGTGAACCAGACCGGCGCGCTGGTCTTCCGCGCGACGGCGGTCGGAGCCGACACGCAACTGGCCGCGATCATCCGTCTGGTCGAGGCGGCGCAGGGCGGCAAGCTGCCGATCCAGGCGGTGGTGGACCGGGTCACGGCCTGGTTCGTGCCCGCCGTGCTGGCCATCGCGGCGCTGACCTTCGCGCTCTGGCTGACGCTGGGCCCCGACCTCGCCCATGCGGTGGTGGCGGGCGTCGCCGTCCTGATCGTCGCCTGTCCCTGCGCCATGGGGCTGGCCACGCCGGTCTCGATCCTGGTGGGCACGGGGCGCGGGGCCGAGATGGGCGTGCTGTTTCGCAAGGGCGCGGCGCTGCAACGGTTAAGCGAGGCCCAGGTCGTCGCCTTCGACAAGACCGGGACCCTGACCGAAGGGCGTCCGCGCCTGACCGATCTGGAGCTTGCGCCGGGCCAAGACCGCGAGACGGTGCTGTCGCTGGTCGGCGCGGTCGAGGCGCGCTCCGAGCATCCTCTGGCGCGGGCCCTGGTCGAGGCGGCGCAGGGGCTGCCCCTGCCCGAGTTGTCCGATTTTGAGGCCGTTCCCGGCATGGGCGTCTCGGCGGAGGTGGCGGGCCGGCGCGTCCAGATCGGCGCGGCGCGCTACATGGCATCGCTCGGGTTCGAAGCCGGTCCCTTGGCCGAAGCCGCCGACCGCTTCGCCGCCGGCGGCGCGACGCCGATCTTCGCCGCGGTCGAGGGCCGGGTCGCCGCCGTTCTGGCGGTGGCCGACCCGATCGCCGACGCCACCCCCGCCGCGCTGGCCGCGCTGCGCGCCCGGGGCGTGCGGCTGGCCATGATCACCGGCGACGACCGCCGGACGGCGCAGGCGGTGGCGCGGGGCCTCGGCATCGACGACGTCGCCGCCGAGATACTGCCCGACGGCAAGGCGGCGGCTGTCGCCGATCTCCGCGCGCGCCACGGTGTCGTGGCCTTCGTCGGCGACGGCATCAACGACGCGCCCGCCTTGGCCGAGGCCGATATCGGCGTGGCGCTCGGCACCGGCACCGATGTCGCCATCGAGGCGGCCGAAGTCGTCCTCGTCTCCGGCGCGCTGACGGGCGTGCCCAACGCCCTGGCCCTTTCGCAGGCGACGCTGCGCAATATCCGGCAAAACCTGTTTTGGGCCTTCGCCTATAACGCGGCGCTGATCCCCGTCGCGGCGGGCGTTCTCTGGCCCGCCTTCGGGCTGCAACTGTCGCCGATGCTGGCGGCGGGGGCGATGGCGCTGTCATCGCTCTTCGTCCTGGGCAACGCCTTGCGCCTGCGCGGCTGGCGGCCCGCGGCGCGGAGCCAGCAGACCCCAGCGCCGGCGGCGGTCCCGGCGGGGCAGGCGCGCCCCGCCTGACCGGAGCGCTTGCGCTCCGGCCCCCGGCCATGCAGGGGTGCGGACCATGCCCCGCGCGCTGCCTCTCCGCTGATCGGCCATGGACGACCTGCTGGCCGGGTTCGCCGCCGCGTTCCGCCTGATCGTCACCCTGGACGCGGAGCTAATCGAGATCACGCTGCTGTCGTTGCGCGTCACGCTCACCGCCGTGGCGATCGCCTGCCTCATCGGCCTGCCGCTGGGGGCCTGGCTGGCGGTGCGGCGCTTCCGCTTCCGCCGCACTGTGATCGCCACGCTCAACGCGCTGATCGGCCTGCCGCCGGTGGTGGTGGGTCTCGTGGTCTACCTCATGCTCTCGCGCTCGGGCCCGTTCGGCGTGCTGGATCTGCTCTTCACACCCACGGCGATGATCGTCGCGCAGGTGGTCATCGTCACGCCCCTGGTCGCCTCCATCGCCCATCAGGCCATGCGGGAGCTCTGGGCCGAGTATCACGACCTGCTGATCTCGATGGGCGCCTCCCGGTGGCAACGGATGGCCACGCTGATCCTGGACGGGCGCCGGGCGCTGCTGACTGCGGCGCTGGCGGGCTTCGGCCGCGCCATCGGCGAGGTCGGGGCGATCATGATCGTGGGCGGCAATATCGACGGCGCGACCCGGGTCCTGACCACCGCCATCGCGCTGGAGACCGGGCGTGGCGACTTCGCCTTGGCGCTGGGGCTGGGGATCGTCCTGATCGCGCTGGCGCTGATCGTGTCCGGCGCGAGCCATTGGGCCATGCGGACGGAGCGGCACGGGCGATGGTGAGCCTGCTGCCCCTGCGCCTGGAGGGCGCCGCCCTGGTCCGCCGAGGCCGGACCCTGGTCGGCCCCATCGACCTGGACCTGCCGGCGGGCGACGTCACCGCGGTGATCGGGCCGAACGGATCGGGCAAGACGTCGCTGTTGCGGATGATGCACGGACTTCAGCCCGCACGCGGCCGGATCCGCTGGTCGGTGCCCGAGGCCGAGGCCCGGCAGCGCCAGGCCTTCGTCTTTCAGCGCCCCATCGTCCTGCGGCGCTCGGTCGCCGCCAACCTCGCCTACCCGTTGCGGCTGCGCGGTGTCCCGCGCGAAGAGGCCCGTGCAAGGGCCGATGAGCAGGCCCGCCGCTTCGACCTCACGACCCTCCTGACACAGCCCGCCCCCTCCCTCTCCGGCGGCGAACTCCAGCGCCTCGCCCTCGCCCGCGCGCTCATCACCGAGCCCGAGCTGCTCTTCGCCGACGAGCCCTGCGCCGCCCTCGATGGCCGCGCTACCCGCGCGGTCGAGACCCATCTCGCCCGGGCCGCTTCTCGCACGACGCTGGTTCTCGCCACCCATGACATGGGCCAGGCGCGGCGCATCGCCACGCGGGTGATCTTTCTGCTCCATGGCCGCGTCCACGAAACCGGGCCCGCCGACGCCTTCTTTTCGGACCCACAGACCGAGGCCGCCCGCGCCTTTCTCAGAGGAGACATTGTCGAATGATCCTAGCCCTCCTGCTGATGCTTCTGACCACCCTTCCGGCCAGCGCCGAGACGCTGCGCATGGCCGTCACCACCTCGTTCGACGCCTCAGGCCTCGCGGACATCCTCTTGCCCGAGATCGCGGCAGAAACAGGCATCGATGTCCAGCTTCTGGTGGTCGGCACCGGCCAAGCCCTGCGGCTGGGCGAAGCGGGCGATGTCGATGCAGTCCTCGTTCATTCCCGCGCCGCCGAGGAGTCCTTCGTGGCCCAAGGCCATGCCACCCACCGGCGGGAGATCATGTATAACGATTTCGTTCTGATCGGGCCGGTCTCCGACCCAGCCGAGATCGCCGACGCCCCCGACGCCGCCACCGCCCTGGCCCGCATCGCGGCCGCGGGCACGCCCTTCGTGAGCCGCGGCGACGACAGCGGAACCCACAAGGCGGAGCTGCGCCTGTGGAACGCCGCAGAGCTCTCCCCCGAGGGCGGCTGGTATCGCCCCGTCGGCGCCGGGATGGGCGCGGCCCTGAACACGGCGGTGGCGATGGGGGCCTATGTGCTGTCGGATCGCGCGACATGGCTCAATTTCGGGAACCGTGACGACATGACCATCCTGTTCGAGGGAGATCCCGCGCTCTTCAACCAATATGCTTACCTGCCCGTGGCGCCGGACCGGCACCCGCATGTGCCCCATGACAGGGCGCTCCGGCTCGAAGACTGGCTCACCGGCCCGCGCGGTCAGGCTCTGATCGACGGCTACACGATCGCGGGCGAACGCCTCTTCACCGCCAACGCCACCCCCCGGGAGGCGCGCCCTTAACCCAGCCCGACATCCTGGTCCTGATAAGCGACCAGCACACCGGCACGCTCTTCCCGGACTACCCCACCGACGGACTGCGCACCCCAGCCGACGCGGCGGGCCGCCCGCCCGGCCTATTTCGACACTCTCCTCGATCTCCACGAAACCGCAACGGAGGCGCTTCAAGGGCGCGACGACACCCGGCGGACGGCCGCCTTCCTTTCCCTCTCAGACCATGGCGATACGCCGGGCGGGCCGCTGACCGACCCGGCCTCGGTCGCCTTCGATCCCGGCCCCCCCTAGCCCAGCATCCCGAGATCGCCGTCGATGGCGATCGCCTGGCCCGAGATCGTCGCGCCGCTGGGCGAGGCCAGGAACAGCACCTGATCGGCGATCTGGCGCGGGGTGACGTAATCCTTGATCGATGCATAGGCGAAGGCCTCGGCCTCGATCTCGGCCATCGTGCGGCCCTGGGCCTGGGCGCGCGCCTCCATCACGCGCCGCTGGCGGTCGCCCGCGACGAGGCCCGGCAGGATCGCGTTCACCGTGATCCCGTCGCCCCCCAGCTCCCGCGCGAGGGATTTGGTCAGGCCGATCACCCCCCATTTCGCCGCCGCGTAGGGCGCGCGATTGGCGAAGCCCAGGCGCCCCGCCGCCGAGGACATCATCACGATCCGTCCCCGGTCCGAAGCCCGCAGCGCGGGGATGGCCGCGCGGGTGACGTAGAACGCCCCCGTCAGGCAGACATCGAGCGTGCGCGCCCAATCCGCCGCGTCGACCTTTTCCAGCGGCGCGGTCGGCCCCGCGATGCCCGCATTGTTCACCAGCAGGTCCAGCCCGCCCAGCGCCGCCACCGCCTCGGACACGAAGGCGCCCGCCTCCGCCTCGTCCGCCACGTCGCAGCGCCGGGCAAAGAGCTCCGCGTCGGCGGCGCGGGCCGCGCCCAGCGCGTCCTCGTCCAAATCGCAAAGCGCCACCCGCGCCCCCGCCTCACGCAGCGCGCGCACGATCTCCAGCCCGATCCCCCCGGCCCCGGCGGTCACCAACGCGCGGACCTCTCCAAGATGCAGATCCATATCCCGTCCTCCTGCCAGCATGGGATATGACATGCCGCGCGACGGCAAGCCCTCCCGGAGCAATCGGGTGGGACCGATCTTTCGCATCCGAAAGGATTAAGGCAAGTTGACCTCTCGGTCGCGAGTTTGGAGGCGTTATGGATCGAGACTTTGGCCCACCGGTCGCCATCGGTGGGCTCGGCGGCAGTGGGACGCGGATCTTTTCGGCGCTGCTCCAGGCGGCAGGGTTCCGGAACGGAGAGGACTTGAACAAGGCCTTGGACATGCTTTGGTTCACGATCCTGTTCAAGCGCCCAGACTTCGCCCGCGCCTGCCCCAGCGAAGCGGCGCTCGATCAGGCCGTGCGACTGTTCCACGATGCGATGACGCATGGCCTCTCGGGGCGCATGGGCCCTGAGGATCGGGCGCTCCTGGACCGGCTGCGGCGCGATCTTCCGCCGCATGGAAACTGGACGTCGGGGGCCATTGCGGAGAATGTCGACCGCCTGATCGCCAGTGGACCGAAACCCCCCGGCCCATGGGGATGGAAAGAGCCGAACACGCATATCTTTCTCTCCGCGCTGGACGCGCGTTTCCGGGGCCTGCGTTATATCCACATCGTGCGCGATGCGAACGACATGGCCCTGTCCCGAAACATCAATCAGCTGAAACTCTGGGGTCCGAACCCGCCCGAGGACGCGCCCCTCCCGGTCCGACAGCTCCGCTTCTGGACCAAGGCGAACGCGCGGGCGCTGGATTACGGGGCGACCATGGGCGAGCGTTTCCTGGTCATCTCCTACGAGGATTTCTGCGCCCGGCCCGGGCTCCATTGGGAGCGGCTCAAGGCCTTTCTGGGACCGGAGGCGCACGGAGAGTTCCCCTCGGACCTCGTCAACCCCACGACGATCGGACGGGGCGCGGCGTTGGAGCACATCCCGGAGGCGGACCTCGCCGCCGCCGAAGCGGTCACCGCCCGCGTCGCCGCATTGGGGCGCGTCTGACGCCTCAGCCGCGCCGAAGATAGACGTAATAGGCACCGGAGCCGCCATGGCTACGACTGGCCTCGGTGACCTGGAGGACGACAGAGGCGAGCGGAGGCATCGCAAGCCAGGTCGGAACCTGATGCTTCAGCACGCCGAGGCGGTTGGGCATAACCGTGTCCGAGGGCTTGGACTTGCCCTTGCCGGTCACCACCAGAACCAGCCGCTTGCCCTCCGACTGGGCCGACATCACGAAGCGCGCGAGCGCAGGCTGCGCCTGAGCCAGGGTCATGCCGTGCAGGTCCAGCTTGGCCTCGGGGCGCAGCTTGCCGGACTTCATGCGCTTATGCGTCTTGGCATCCATCCGAAGCGGGGCCGCCGCGACCTGCTCCGAGATGGTCGGAGCAAGGGAATGGGCCGAGCCCCGCGCCTTGGCCCGCGCACCGAGCGTAAAGGGCTGGATGGCACGCGGCGCGGGCACGGGGCGCGGCTTTCTCGGCGGTTCGGCCTCCGGCGGGGGCGCGTCGCGGCGCGCGGCATCCAGGGGGTCGGTGCTGCGTGTGTAGCGCTGCCACAGCTCCCGATCCTCGGCGCTGAGGCGGCGCCGCCTCATCTGGGCATCAGCGGCGTCATCCGCCCGGCGAGGTTCATCTCACCGGCGGCCTCACCCGCCGCCGCCCCCGTGCCATGGAACAGGTCCAACCGGCCCGGCCCCTTGATCGCCGACCCGGTATCCTGCGCGATGCAGAGCCGGCTGACCCCCGGCGCATGGATCCAGACCGGCGTGCCCAGCGGCGTATGGGCGGGATCGCAAGCGACGCTGCGCCCCGCGGTCACCGGACAACCCATGGTCCCGATGGGTCCGTCCTCGGGCGGGCCATCCTGGACGCGGAAGAACACGTAAGACGGATTTTCGTCCATCAGCGCCCGGCCCCGCGTCGGATCGGCCCGCAGCCAGTCCTTCAGTTGCTCGGCCGTCAGGTCCATCCCGAACACCTGCCGCTCGATCAGGATCTGGCCGATGGAGCGGTAGGCGTGGCCATTGCCGCCCCCATAGCCCAGACGCAGGGTCGAACCGTCGGCCAGGCGCAGACGGCCGGATCCCTGCACCTGGAGGAAGAAGCGGTCGACCTCGTCCCGCAGCCAGGCCAGCACATAACCGTTGAGCCGCGTGTCGATCTCGGACCGGCGCAGGGAACACCCGCCATCGGGCAAAGCATGGACCGGGACCGGAAATTCCAGGGTTCGGGTCAGCGATGCGTCGAGCTCGGGCTCATAATAGCCGGTGATCCGCGCGGCGATGTTGCGGGCCGGCGTGAACCGGGTCTCGAAGAAGGCGCGGGCCGAGGACGCTGTCCGCGCCGCTTCAGCCAGGGGATGATCCTCCATCCGCCGAAAGGCCGCGAGCGCGGCTTCCAGGTCGTCGCCGTCCCAGCCGTCCGGCGGAACGAAGGGCGCGCGGGCCGAGAGCGTGGGATCGGGCCGGGCCGTCACGCGTTAGCCGCCCGTCGCCACCAGCTTCCAGTTGGGATCGGTCGAGCCCATCTCCCGGGCGAAGGTCCAGACATCGCGCTGCTTCTTGATCTCGTTCGGATTGCCCTCGACAATCGTGCCCTCGCTGTCGCGCACGACCGATGTCAATTCACCGACGAAACGCAACGTGATCTGGGCCTCGTTCGTATCGCGCTCGAACTCCGCCTCCAGGAGGGTGGTCTCGCGCACGCCGATGAAATTGGCGTCGATCTTGAGGCCCTTGTCCTCGCGGTCGGCGATCACGCTGAGAAAGGCCTCGTAAACATCCTCCGACAGAAAGTCCTGCACCTCGGATAGATCGCCGTTCTCGAAAGCCATCAGGATCATCTCGTAGGCG
This sequence comes from Jannaschia seohaensis, assembly GCF_900116765.1. GTDB lineage: Bacteria > Pseudomonadota > Alphaproteobacteria > Rhodobacterales > Rhodobacteraceae > Jannaschia > Jannaschia seohaensis. Next base: position 160,829 of record NZ_UETC01000001.1, read on the forward strand.
CCGCGCGCGCCGGACACGAATTCCGAGACGATGAAACCAGGCTCGGCCAGCTTCATGGCGGACAGTGCCTTGGCGCTTTCGGTGCCGTCATCGACATGATCGGTGATGTCGCGATCTGGACCGCCTTCGATCACCTCGAAATCGCGGCGCACGGGCGGCTCGGATCGGCCCTGAACGGCGGTCGGCTTTTCGAAGCCGGTCCGTTTGCCCAAAACGTTCTTGAGACGGATGACGAGGAACAGGGCGATGCCGGCAAGGACAAGAAGTTGTATCACGGCGTCGTTCATCCCTATCTCGGCTCCGTCCAATGCGGGGTTGGTATCGCACCCGATGGACATATGTAAGGCCCGCGAAGGGTCAAGGACCGATCGGAGGGGACGACCATGTGGCTGCTGCTGATCTTTATCGGTGTTCCCCTGTTGGAGATCGCCCTTTTCATCCAGGTGGGCGGGCTTTTGGGTTTGTGGCCGACGCTGCTGATCGTCGTCCTCACCGCAATCGCCGGGACATATCTGGTGCGCCGGCAGGGGTTGGCGCAGCTAGCCGAGGTCCAGCAGTCCTTCGAGCGGCTTAACGATCCGACGCGGCCGCTGGCCCATGGCGCGATGATCCTGGCCTCGGGGCTGTTGCTGCTGACCCCGGGCTTTTTCACGGATGCCGTGGGCTTTGCGCTGCTGATCCCGGGCGTGCGCGACGCGGTGATGCGCTATGTCCGGTCGCGTGTGGAGGTGCAGTCCTTCACGATGGGCCAGCCGGGGCCGCATCCAGGTCGGGGCCCCGGGCCTCACCACCCGCCCCAGGACGACGTGATCGAGGGCGAGTATGTCGAAATGCCGCGCCGCGACGGCCCGTCGGGTTGGACCGACCCGGATGCGGCACGCCGCGACTGAGCGCCAGTTGTAGCCTCGCCGGGCCTCTGCTAGGCCGGGCCGGACCATTTTCCAGACCAAGGACGCCAAGATGGCCGATCAAGACGACGCTCCGAAGCCCGACGCCGCGCCCGCGGCCGACGCCCCGCAGGCCGCGACCCCCAACGGCGCCGCCCAGCCGCAGAAGGCGCCCAACATGCAGGTGCTGGGCCAGTTCATCCGCGACATGTCCTTCGAGAATGTCGCCGCCCAGAAGGGCCAGACGATGGACGGCTCGCCCGATATCAACGTCCAGGTCGGGCTCGACGCCCGCAAGCGCCCCCAGGAAGGCCAGTTCGAGGTCGCGACCAAGCTCAATATCACCGCCAAGAAAAAGGGCGGGGACGAGGCGATCTTCGTGATGGAGCTGGACTATGCCGGCGTCTTCGCGATCCAGAACGTGCCCGAGAACCAGCTGCATCCCTACCTGCTGATCGAGTGCCCGCGGATGCTGTTCCCGTTCCTGCGCCGCATCGTCTCGGACGTGACGCGCGACGGGGGCTTCCCGCCGCTCAACCTCGAGAACATCGATTTCGTGTCGCTCTATCGCAACGAGATCACGCGCCGGGCCCAGGCGCAGGGCGCGCAGCCGACCCAGCAGGCCTGACCGGCCCCCGGTCGGAACCGCGGGGAGGGAGGCGCTGCCCTCCCCCCTCTTCTGGCTAAAAATACTCAGATCCCGCCGCCTGCACTCCGCGCGGCGTCGGGCGGGATCACAACGCTTTCCACAGCGCGCCCTCCCCCAGAGAGTCGACGAAGGCCGCATGGGCCGCCCGCTCCTCGTCCGAGAGACGCGAGGGCAAGGGGCTGAGCCGCGCATAGGCCTTCCACGCGCCCTCATCGTCGGAAGCGCGGCGCCGCGCGGGGCCGGCCAGGGTCAGGCTGGTCTGACGTCCCCCGATCAGCTCCAGATAAACCTCCGCGAGAATCTCGCTGTCGAGCAGCGCGCCATGTTTTTCCCGCGACGAATTGTCCACGCCGAACCGGCGGCAGAGCGCATCCAGCGAGGCCGGGGAGCCCGGGAATTTCGCGCGCGCGATGGCGAGCGTATCGACCGCCCGCTCCATCGGCAGGAGGGGTAGGCCCATCCAGCCCAGTTCCGCGTTGAGAAACTTCATGTCGAAGGCCGCATTGTGGATCACCAGCTTGTCGCCGCCGATAAAGTCCAGGAACTGCTGGCCGATCTGTCCGAAGACCGGAAAATCCTTGAGGAAATCGTCGCCCAACCCGTGCACCTCGAAGGCGCCCTGGGGCATGCTCCGCTCGGGGTTGATATATTGGTGATAGGTGCGGCCCGTGGCCACGTGGTTGATCAGCTCGACGGCGCCGATCTCGACGATCCGGTCGCCGGACTCGGGCTCGAACCCGGTGGTCTCGGTGTCGAGGACGATCTCTCTCATCTCAGCTCCTCCAGGATGGCGTCGACTTGGGCGGCGGCGGCCTCAAGCGTCGTCGTCTCGATGACATAGTCGGCGCGGGCGCGCTTTTCCGCGTCGGGCATCTGCTTGGCCAGGATCGCCTCGAACGCCGCCTCGGTCATGGTCCCGCGCTCCAGCACGCGGGCGCGCTGCACCTCGGGGGGCGCAGTGACGGTGATGGAGCGGTCCACCGCAAGACCCGTTTCGAACAGGAGCGGCACGTCGAGCAGGACGATCGGCGCGTCGGTCTCGGCCAGGAAGGCCGCACGGTCCGCGGCGACGAGGGGATGGACGATAGCCTCGACGCGCTTCAGCGCCGTGGGGTCGGCGGTGATGACCTCACGCAGGGCGGAGCGGTCCACGGTGCCGTCTCGCACGACCTCGGGGAAGGCGGCGCGAAGCGGCGCGACGGCGGCCCCGCCCGGGCCGTAGAGGCGATGCACCGCCGCATCCGCATCCCAGACCGGGACGCCACGCTCCGCGAACATCCGCGCCGTCGTGGTCTTGCCCATGCCGATGGAGCCGGTGAGGCCGAGGACGATCATGCCAGCACCGCCGCACGCAACGCCTCGTCCACCCGCGGCTCGGCTCCGAACCAGGCGTGGAAACCGGGAACCGCTTGATGCAACAGCATCCCCAGACCGTCCACGACTGGATGTCCCCGGGCGCGGGCGGCGGCGAGAAGCGGCGTCTCCAGCGGGGTGTAGACGATATCGGTGACGGTCGCCGACGGGTCGAGGCCGGCGAGGTCGAGATCGAGCGGCGGCTTCCCGGTCATCCCCAAGCTGGTCGTGTTCACGAGCAGGCCATGGCCCGGAAGTGCCTGGGCAGCGTCGATCCAGGGAACGGTCGTCACCCGGTCTCCAAACAGCGCGGCCAGAGCCTCGGCCCGGTCGGCACTGCGGTTGGTGAGCGTGACATGGGCCGCGCCTTCGTCCAGCAGCGCGGCGATCACCCCCCGCGCGGCCCCACCCGCCCCAAGGACGAAGGCCGGGGCGCGCACGTCTCGATGTCCCGCCCCCTGCGCAAGGTTGGCGGTAAAACCATAGCCGTCGGTATTGTCCGCCAGGATACGCCCTTCCTGGAAGGTCAGCGTATTCGCGGCACCGACCGCCCTGGCGCGGGCCGTGGTCTCGTCCGCCAGAGCGAAGACGGCCTCTTTATGCGGAATCGTGACGTTGATCCCCCGGAATCCGAGCCGCGGCAGCAGGGCCAACGTCGCCTCCAGATCATCGGCCCGGACATGGAGCGGCACGTAATGGCCATCGATGCCATATCGGCGCAGCCAATGGCCGTGAAGACGCGGAGAACGGCTATGGGCAATCGGGTCGCCGATCACGCCAGCAAGCAGGGTCATGCGGCAATCTCCCCTCGGGTCACCAGATAGTCGATCAGCGGCAGCAGCGGCAGACCCAGCACGCTGAAGAAATCGCCGCGCACCTGGTGGAAAAGCCGGGCGCCCTCCCCCTCCAGCGTATAGGCGCCGGCGGAATGGCGGATCGTGTCCCAGTTCCGGGCCACGTAATCGTCGAGATAAGCGGGCGAGGCGGGGCGCATGACCATGGTGACGTCGCCGACATGACGCCAGACTGGGCGGCCATCCTCCGCCAGGACGGCGGCGGAATGCAGCTTATGCGATCCCCCGCGCAGCCGCATGAGTTGGGCCACGGCCGCCTCGGGGCTGGCGGGTTTGCCCAGCAGCTCTCCCTGATGGTCCAAGGTCTGGTCGCAGCCGAGCACGAGCCCCGGACGCCGCACGCGAAGCGCCTTGAGTTCCGCCAGGGCGTCCGCCACCGCGCGCGGCCCATGTCCCTCGGCCAGGAGCGCCTCGCGCACGCTCGCCTCGTCGACCCGCGCGGGGACGGCTTCGAAGGGGATCGCGGCGTCGGACAGCATCTTCTGCCGGGTGCGGGAGGAGGAAGCGAGGGTCAGCATGTGGATCGTTTCGTGAGCAACCGGTCGGGAAACCCTGTCGAGAGGGCGGGGAGAAATGGCCCCTCGCGGGCGTTGGGGGAGAACTGGCCCGTTCCTAGAGGGTTCTGGCAAAGTTATCCATGGGGAGGAATGGCGTTCCGCGGGACGCTCCGAGCGGTCGAGCCGATGGCTTATTCCCTGAGTCGCTCACAGATCCGTCCCCGGGTCAAAGCCCGTCAAATCGGACTGAATCGCGGGATATCCACCGACATGCCTGGGCGATATCTCCCGTGTGGACAGATTTGAGGACAGGATTCCATCCCCGTTCTTCAACCGTCCATCTACAACTATCTTCCTTTCTTCTATTTTTCTAAGAGGGAGGCCGAGAAGTGGAGGTGAGATGGACCTATATCTTTGGGCCAAGGCGCTGCATGTCATCTCGGTGATCGCGTGGATGGCTGGCCTGTTCTACCTGCCCCGGCTCTATGTCTATCATGTCGAACAACAGGACGCCGTCCCCGAGATGGTCCCCGTGCTGGAAGTGATGGAGCGGCGATTGCTGCGGGCGATCATGACCCCGGCGATGATCTCGTCCTGGCTCTTCGGGTTGATCATGGTGGGGATGGGCGGCGTCGATTGGGGCGCGGTCTGGCCCTGGCTGAAGGCCGCCAGCGTCCTCGCCATGACCTGGTTCCACTTCTGGTGCGCGGGGCAACGAACCGCGTTGGCCGCCGGTCACGCGCAGGTCAGCGGCCGAGGATACCGGATGATGAACGAGGTGCCGACGGTGCTGATGATCGTCATCGTCGTCTCGGTCATCGTCAAGCCGTGAGCGGCGGGCGCTGGTTGACAGCGTGATCCTGGGCGCTTAGCTGACGAGTGCACGGAGAGCCGTCCTGGCTCGGACCCGTTTTCCCGATTTTCAAAATGGCGCCGCCCCGATGGGCCCGCGCGCCTCCCCGACGGAGCTTCGCCCCATGCGCGACGATATCCCTGGTGCCACGGATGGCGCCATCGAGCAGCCGACCGGCACCCTGAACCTGCGCGACCTGAAGGCGACCTCGCCCAAGGCGCTGGTCGATATGGCCGAGGAACTCGAAATCGAGAACGCCTCGACCATGCGCAAGGGGGAGATGATGTTCTCCATCCTGCGGGAGCGGGCGGATGAGGGCTGGGAGATTTATGGCGAGGGCGTCCTGGAAGTGCTGCAGGACGGGTTCGGCTTCCTGCGCTCGCCCGAGGCGAATTATCTGTCGGGGCCGGACGACATCTATGTCTCGCCGGACATGATCCGCCAGCATAGCCTGCGGACCGGCGATACGGTCGAAGGCGTGATCCAGGCGCCCGACGACAACGAGCGCTATTTCACGATCACAAAGGTCACGCAGATCAACTTCGAGGCGCCGGAGAAGGCGCGGCATAAGGTGTCCTTCGACAACCTGACGCCGCTTTATCCGGATGAGCGGCTTAAGCTTGAGATCGAGGATCCGACGATCAAGGACCGGTCTGCTCGCATCATCGACCTTGTCGCGCCGATCGGGAAGGGTCAGCGCTCCCTGATCGTGGCGCCGCCGCGTACGGGTAAGACCGTGATCCTGCAGAACATCGCGAAGTCGATCGAGACGAACCACCCGGAATGCTACTTGATGGTGCTGCTGATCGACGAGCGGCCCGAAGAGGTGACGGACATGCAGCGCTCGGTGAAGGGCGAGGTGATCTCCTCGACCTTCGACGAGCCGGCCACGCGGCACGTGGCCGTGAGCGAGATGGTGATCGAGAAGGCGAAGCGTCTGGTCGAGCACAAACGAGATGTTGTGATCCTTCTAGACTCAATCACAAGACTTGGTAGGGCCTATAACACCGTCGTGCCGTCCTCGGGCAAGGTGCTGACCGGTGGTGTCGATGCGAACGCCCTCCAGCGGCCGAAGCGCTTCTTTGGCGCGGCGCGTAATATCGAAGAGGGTGGCTCGCTGACCATCATCGCCACGGCACTGATCGATACCGGCTCGCGGATGGATGAGGTGATCTTCGAAGAGTTCAAGGGCACCGGCAACTCCGAGATCGTTCTGGACCGGAAGGTCGCGGACAAGAGGGTGTTCCCGGCCATGGACATCCTCAAGTCCGGAACCCGGAAGGAAGATCTGCTGGTCGACCCGAAGGATTTGCAGAAGACCTTCGTGCTGCGCCGGATCCTGAACCCGATGGGCACCACCGATGCGATCGAGTTCCTGATCTCGAAGTTGAAGCAGACGAAGACGAATGCGGACTTCTTCGACTCGATGAATTCCTGACGGCGCGATGCCATGGCAGACACGATCTATGCCCTGGCGACGGCGCCCGGGAAGGCTGGCGTGTCGATCGTCCGCATCTCCGGACCCGGTGCTTTCCACACATTAGAAGCACTGGGGGCCCGTCGCGGCGCGGCCCGGGTCGCGCGATTGCAGAACATTCTGGATGGCGACGGGACCGTTCTCGACCAGGCCCTGACGTTGACATTCGAGGCCGGCGCCAGCTTTACCGGCGAAGACGTCGTTGAGTTGCATCTGCATGGGAGCATCGCGGTTCAGCGCGCGACCTTGAGGCGGATCTCCGAGATTGGCCTCGCTCGGCCCGCTGAAGCTGGGGAGTTCACCCGGCGCGCCTTGATCAACGGCCGGATGGATCTGACCGAGGTCCAGGGTCTCGCCGATGTGATCGAAGCGGAGACCGAGGAGCAACGTCGAGCGGCGATGCGCGTCCTGAACGGCCAGATGTCCGATCTGGTTCTGAGCTGGCGGACGCGGATCGTTCGGGCGTCCGCCTTGCTTGAGGCCACGATCGACTTCGCGGATGAAGAGGTCCCCGTGGACGTTCTCCCCGAAGTGATGGACCTGCTGGGCGGCGTCCTCGGGGAAATGCAGGCTGAGGTGGACGGCGTCAGCGCGGCTCAGTCTTTGCGCGACGGGTTTACGGTCGCCATCGTCGGCGCGCCGAATGCGGGGAAGTCGTCCCTGCTGAACGCCATCGCGCGCAGTGAGGTTGCTCTGGTCTCGGAGATCGCGGGAACGACGCGGGACGTGATTGAGCGGGCCATTGATCTTCGGGGATACAAGGTCCTGCTCTCGGATACGGCCGGGCTCCGGGAAACCGACGATCCGATCGAGAAGCTCGGCGTTCAGAGGGCGGAACGTGTGGCGCGGGGGGCAGACCTCAGGATCTTCCTGCACGAGGAAGCAGAGCCGCCGGCTTTTCCCATCGCCCGTCAGGATGGCGATCTCGTTCGGCGGTCGAAATGTGATCTCCACGGAGAACCTGGGCTGTCCGCGCGGACGGGCGAAGGACTGGAGACGCTTCTTTCCCAAATCGCGGACCGTTTGGAGGAAATGGCCGGATCAGCCGGTTTCGTGTCGCGGGAGAGGGATCGCGCCGCCCTGATCTCCGCCATCGATATCTTGTCCTCCGTGACGGCCGGTGGATTTGACCAGGGTGTGGAGTTTGTCGTATCCGACCTGAGATCCGCGATTAGGAATCTTGAGCGCGTCGTCGGTAAGATCGACGTCGAAGACGTGCTCGACGAGGTCTTCCGGTCCTTCTGTCTCGGAAAATAGGAGTGTTTCACGTGAAACATCGCCAATTCGATGTCATCGTCGTCGGGGCTGGCCATGCTGGGACCGAGGCCGCTCATGTTGCGCATCGGATGGGTGGGCGCGTTGCGCTCGTCACCATGGCACCCACGGATTTGGGGGCGCTGTCCTGCAACCCTGCCATCGGTGGCCTGGGTAAGGGGCATCTCGTTCGCGAGGTCGACGCACTCGGCGGTCTGATCGGACGTGCGGCGGATGCGGCCGGCATCCAGTTTCGCCTCCTCAATCGGAGCCGCGGACCCGCTGTGCAAGGGCCACGGGCTCAGGCGGATCGCGATGCGTATCATCGTGCAATCCAATCCGAATTCAGTGCGGGCGCTGGACCGGAGGTGATCTTCGGCGAGGTTTCCGATCTCCTTCAGGATAGCCAAGGACGCGCTTGTGGTGTGACACTCGTCGATGGGTCGGAGATCAGCGGCCAGGCGGTCATTCTGGCGACCGGAACATTTCTCGGCGGACGAATCCTGATCGGCCATGAGGCGCAGGCTGGTGGACGCATCGGAGCCCGCCCCGCAGCCCGTCTGGGCCAGCGTCTTCGGGACCTGGGTCTCGACGTTCGACGATTGAAGACCGGTACCCCGCCCCGCTTGCGTCGACAGTCGATCAACTGGGGAATCCTGGACGACCAACCGGGCGATCCTGAGCCGACGCTGTTTTCGTTCCTCAGTAAGGGTCCCGTTCTGCGGCAGGTCAGTTGTGGCATCACAACAACCAATGCGGCGACCCATGAGATCGTGCGGGAGAATTTGGGTCTCTCGGCGATGTATGGTGGCATGATCGAGGGTGTGGGTCCCCGTTATTGCCCGTCCATCGAGGACAAGATCACGCGCTTTGCGGATAAGGACTCCCACCAGGTCTTTCTCGAACCGGAGGGGCTGGAGTCCGATCTGGTCTATCCGAACGGTATCTCGACATCCCTTCCGGCGCAGATTCAAGAGGCTTATGTTCGGACCATTCATGGCCTTGAGAATGCCGAGATCGTGCGCCCTGGCTACGCCATCGAGTACGATTACATCGACCCGCGTGGCCTGACTCGCGACCTCCAGCTCTCCGAAATTCCCGGCCTGTTCCTTGCCGGTCAGATCAATGGCACCACCGGCTACGAGGAAGCAGCGGCGCAGGGGCTTGTTGCCGGGATCAACGCGGTGCAATTCGTACGGAATGAGGCGCCGACGGTCTTCGAGCGGCTTGAGAGTTATATTGGCGTGATGGTCGACGATCTCATCACGCGCGGCGTGAGTGAGCCTTATCGGATGTTCACCTCTCGCGTTGAGATGCGTCTAACGGTTCGCGCCGATAACGCGGACGAACGACTGACCCCGCTCGGCATTCAGCTCGGGTGTGTCGACGCCAAGCGGGCAGGCATCTTTGGCCGGAAGATGGATGATATCGAGAGACTGAAGTCCGACTTGTGCTCCGTCGAGCGGACCAAGAGTGAGGTTCTAGATGGGCCTCGAAGCGGTGCACCGCGCAGTCTCTATGCGCTGTTGAGCGATCCGGACGTCTCGATCGATGCGGTCCGGTCGTGCCTTGATGGAGAGCGGGACGAAGACGACGCGATTTGGGATCAGGTTTGGCGCTCGTCTCTCTATGAGAATTACCGCGTTCGCGCGGAGCGAGAGGCGAACATGTTGCGACGGGACGAGGCTGTCGCCTTGGGTTTGGAATTCGACTACGACGTGGTTGGTGGGCTGACCACGGAGCAACGGGAAAAGCTGAAGCGTCTGCGGCCAGAAACGGTCGGTCAGGCGTCCCGTATCGAGGGGATGACCCCGGCGGCCCTCGTCGCACTTCTGGCAGCGACCAAATCGAGACGGGCAGCTTCTGCGAGATGACGACGGGTGACATTCGCGAGGATGTTTCACGTGAAACACTCGAGAAATACGTAGATCTGCTGATCCGGTGGAACCCGAAGATCAACCTCATCGCCCCCGGCACGGTCGACGAGATCTGGACACGCCATATCGAGGATAGCCTTCGCGTCGTAGATGCGCTTCCGGTCTGCGGAAAACGTCTCCTTGATCTCGGTAGTGGCGGCGGACTGCCAGGCATTCCGATTGCGATCATGCGACCCGACCTAGATGTCTCGTTGCTCGAGGCCGATGCCCGGAAAGCGGCCTTTCTTCAGACCGTGCGGCGGGAACTCGGTATGTCCTACGATGTCCGTAGGGCCCGGATCGAGGCCTTCCCTCCACATGAGGCGGATATCATTACCGCGCGGGCCTTGGCGCCCCTGGTTGAGCTTCTCCGCTTGGCCGTGCGTCATGGAAAAGACGACACGGTCTACATATTTCCGAAGGGGTTGCGATGGCAGAGCGAGGTGGAAGAGGCTAAACTCCGCTGGACTTTCAACGTGACCCCAAAGACCACCGAGAGGGCCGGAGCCGGGCCTGTGCTCGTGCTCGAAAACGTCAAGGATCGACCGTGAAAAGAAAGCGAATTTTCAGCATCGCAAACCAGAAAGGCGGCGTGGGAAAGACGACCACGGCGATCAATCTCGGCGCCGCTCTGGCGATGCGAGGCAAGAGCGTCGTCATCATCGATCTTGACCCGCAAGGAAACGCGTCCACGGGCCTCGGAATTGAGAGGGGTGCGCGCGCCAAGACCGTCTATGACGTGCTGCTCGGGTCCGATTCGGTCGAGACGGTGGCCCGGCCCACCGATGTCGAAAACCTCGCGATTGTTCCCGCGACCATGGATCTCAGCTCAGCCGATGCAGAGTTGATGTCCACGGCGCGCCGCGTCGTCCACCTCCGCAATGCGCTGCGCCATCGGTCGACGCCATTCGACTATGTCCTGATCGACTGTCCTCCCTCCCTGAACCTGCTGACGATCAACGCGTTCGTCGCATCCGATGCCGTCATCGTCCCGCTTCAGGCGGAATTCTTCGCCCTCGAAGGTCTGTCTCAGCTTCTGCTGACGGTCCGCGAAGTCCGGGAGACGGCGAACTCGGATCTGCGGATCGAGGGCATCGTCCTCACCATGTTCGACAAGCGGAACAATCTCTGTCTCCAGGTCCAGGAGGACGCGCGTGCGAATCTCGGCGATCTCGTCTTCAAGACGCAGATCCCGCGCAACGTCCGTCTCAGCGAGGCGCCGAGCTATGCGATGCCCGTGCTGAATTACGATCCGACCTCGCGCGGCGCGATCGCCTATCGCGCGCTTGCCAGCGAACTGCTCGAACGCAACGCCATTACGAAGGATCCCGCGCATGTCTGAGACCGGACAGAGAAGGCCCATGCGCCGTGGTCTATCGGCCTTGATGGCTGATATTGGCGTCGACGCGGACGACGCCTCGTCCAAGAGGCCTGTCACCGGAGATCGGCAGGTGCCGATCGAGCAGATCCGCCCGAACCCGAATCAGCCGCGCCGCCAATTTGACGAGGAGCGTCTGTCGGATCTCGCTGCGTCTATCTCCGCCAAGGGCGTGCTTTCGCCTCTGATTGTGCGGCCGATCTCGGGCGAGGACGTGCTCTATGAAATCGTGGCCGGCGAACGCCGGTGGCGCGCGGCCCAGCGTTCCGGTCTCCATGAGGTCCCTGTTCTCGTACGGGAGTTCGACGACACTGAAGTGCTGGAAGTCGCGATTATCGAGAACATCCAGCGTGACGATCTGAATGCGATTGAAGAGGCATCGGGTTATCGCGATCTCATCGAACGCTTCGGCCACACCCAGGAGCAGCTTTCGACGCAGCTCGGCAAGTCGCGGAGCCATGTCGCCAATCTGATGCGACTCCTGAAGCTCCCGGACTCGGTGCAGAACCGCCTTCGCTCCGGAGAAATTTCTGCCGGCCACGCCCGCGCCCTCGTGACGGCGCCGGACCCGGAAGCCCTGTCACAAAAGGTCGTCCGGGAAGGCCTGTCGGTCCGCGAAACGGAAAAGCTCGCAAAGGGCGCGCGACCGTCCAAGCAGTCGCGCCCGAAAGCCGCCGAGAAGGATGCCGATACCCGCGCCCTAGAAGGCGACCTGACCGCCGCGCTCGGCCTCCTGGTCCAGATCGCGCATGTCCCCGGCGACGAAGGGGGACATGTGTCGATCCGCTATCGATCGCTCGATGAGTTGGACCGGCTGTGCAATCTGCTTTCCAACGGCCTAGGCGACACTTAACTCGGCGACGATCGCGTTCAAAAGCAGAGTTCCGCGCTCGGTTGCCCGCAGCCGCCCCGCTTCGAGCGCGATCAATCCGTCCTCTGAGAGCCGAGCGATCGTGCCCGCGCTGATCTCTCCGCCGAGCGATTTGACCCGCTCCAGGTCGATGCCTTGCCGCCGCCGCAGCCCCATCATGACGTATTCGTCAATGATATCGGCGCGGTCCAAAATCTCCGAGTGGAGCAGTCCAACCCCCTGCCCTTCGACAGCCGTGAGCCAATCGTTCGGCATGGCCCGGTTGACGGTCGCGCGCCGGCCATTGGCGCCGCCGACGCGCCCATGTGCGCCCGGCCCGATGCCTAGCCAGTCCCCGCCTTGCCAATAGATCAGATTATGTCGGCTCTCCTGCCCCGGTCGGGCATGGTTCGACACCTCATAGCGAGGCAGACCGGCGGCTTCGCACCGCTCCTGCGTCACCTCGTAAAGGGCGACGGCCCGGTCCTCGTCCGGTAGTCCCCTCAAGCCGCCGGCCTGAGCCCGATCCCAAAAGGCGGTCCCCTCCTCGATCGTCAGCTGGTAGAGTGAAAGATGGTCGGGCCCCATCGTCATGGCCTCGCTCAGCTCCCTCCGCCAATCCGCAAGATCCTGGTCCTGCCGCGCGTAGATCAGATCGAAGGACACACGGTCGCAGACACTACGCGCGATCTCATAAGCCCGACGTCCCTCTGCCGCGTTATGCAGCCGCCCGAGCCGCTTCAGAGACAGATCATCAAGCGCCTGCAATCCAACCGACATCCGCGTGACACCGGCGTCCATGAAGCCCTGAAAGCGCGCCGATTCCACCGACGTGGGGTTGGCTTCCAACGTGACCTCGAGATCGTTCGCCATGGTCCACAGGCCCCGGATCTCGGCTAGAATGTCATGGGTTACAAACGGATCCATCAGCGACGGCGTGCCACCGCCGAAGAACACCGACGACACCCGACGCCCTGGCGTCCGCTCGGCCCAATAGCGCAATTCCGCCAGGTAGGCATCTCTGAACCGCGCCTGATCCACCTTCGCGCTGACATGGGAGTTGAAGTCGCAATAGGGACATTTGGCCGCGCAGAACGGCCAATGCACATAGATCCCGAACCCGGATCTTTGCCATGTTTCTGTTTCGTTCTTCACTGTCAGACGCTCGGTTTAGTGACGCAATGCGTCACTCGCAAAGAAGGGTCCATCGCGACGTAGCCGCTTCTCCGACCGCGGCTCCCCTCGACCACAGGCGCAGAGTCACGCGCCTGCGTCCAGCGCTGCCTTCAGCTTCGCCATGGCCCGGGCGCGATGAGAGATCGCGTTCTTCTCCTCGGTGGGCATCTCGGCGAAGGTGCGGTCGTGCCCATCCGGGATGAACATTGGATCGTAACCATGACCCGTCTGCCCCCGGATCGGCCAGATCAGCCGCCCCGGTGCGTCGCCCTCGAAGACGGCTTCGGACCCATCGGGCCAGAGCATCACCAGGGTGGCGCGGAACCGCGCCCGCCAGGGTTGCGGCGCGGCACGGGCGATCAGCGCGTCATGGGTGCGCGTCATCGCCAGCATGAAATCGCGCCCTGTCGGTGTCTCGGCCCAATCGGCGGTGTGGATCCCCGGCTGGCCATCGAGAGCCTCGACTTCCAGCCCCGAGTCGTCCGCCAGGGCCGCGAGGCCGGTGGCAGCCACGGCGGCCCGCGCCTTGATGCGGGCGTTGCCGAGGAAAGTCGTCTCGATCTCCTCCGGCTCCGCGAGGCCGAAATCGGCATTCGACCGGCAGGTGATCCCGAGCGGAGCGAACAGCGCCGAGAACTCCTCCAGCTTGCCCGCGTTATGCGTAGCGATGAGCAGGGTGTCGCCCAGCGGTTTCACGCGACGGCCGCCTTCTGTGCGGCGACGAGGTTGGCCACGCCCGCTTCGGCCAGGGCCAGCAGCGACTCGAACTCGTTTCGGCTGAAGGTCGCGCCCTCGGCGCTCGCCTGCACCTCGATCATCCGGCCCGCGCCTGTCATCACGAAATTGGCGTCCGTCCCGGCCTCGCTGTCCTCCGGATAGTCGAGATCGAGCACGGGCTGCCCCGCATAGATCCCGCAGGAGACCGCCGCGACGTGATCCAGCAGCGGGTCCATGGTGATGTCCCCCGCCTTCATCAGCTTGTTGACGGCCAGGCGCAGCGCGACCCACCCGCCGGTGATCGAGGCACAGCGCGTGCCCCCATCGGCCTGGATCACATCGCAATCGACGGTGATCTGCCGCTCGCCCAGGGCCTGACGGTCGATCCCCGCGCGCAGCGAGCGTCCGATCAGCCGCTGGATTTCTTGCGTGCGGCCGGACTGCTTGCCCGACGCCGCCTCGCGCCGCATCCGCGTCGTGGTCGCGCGCGGCAGCATCCCGTATTCCGCCGTCACCCAGCCCTGGCCGGTATTGCGAAGGAAGGGCGGCACCCGCTCTTCCAGCGACGCGGTGCACAGCACATGGGTCTCGCCGCAGCGGATCAGGCAGGACCCCTCCGCATGCTTGGTCACATCCGTCTCGATGGAGATGTCCCGCATCTGGTCGAGCGCGCGTCCCGAAGGTCTCATCCGTCATCCTCGCTGTCTGGGCGTGTCGGGCTTCTCGCGCGCCGCTGGCCTGCGCGCAAGGGCGCGATTGACCCGGGCGGCGGAGATGAATACATCCCAGTCGCCCCATGGAAAAAGGGCCCCCATAGAAAAGGCCGATGACCGACAACGCCCAGATCCTGTCCGAGATGAATGACCGCTCCCGCGAGGTGTTCCGCCGCGTGGTCGAGGGGTATCTCGGCACGGGCGATCCCGTCGGCTCCCGAACGTTGACGCGGACCATGTCCGAGAAGGTCTCGGCCGCGACCATCCGCAACGTGATGCAGGACCTGGAGTTTCTGGGCCTGATCCAGGCACCCCATGTCTCCGCCGGCCGGATCCCGACCCAGGCGGGCCTGCGCATGTTCGTCGACGGCCTGCTGGAGGCCAAGCTCGGGGACGAGGATCGCGACCGGATCGAGGCGACGGTGGACGCCACCGAATCCGACGTTGCCGCCATGCTCGACCGGGTCGGCAGCGCGCTCTCGGGCATCACGCAGGGCGCGTCGCTGGTGCTCGCGCCCAAGCACGAGGCGCCGGTCAAGCATATCGAATTCGTCTCGCTCGCCGCCGATCGGGCCCTGGTGGTGCTGGTCCATGCCGATGGTCATGTCGAGAACCGCGTCTTCGTTCCGCCCCCGGGCCAGACCCCGTCCTCGATGCGCGAGGCGGCCAATTTCCTCAATTCGCTGGTCCAGGGCCGCACCCTATCGGACATCCGTGCGTTGATGGGCGCCGAGATCGAGGCCCACCGCGCCGAACTGGACGGCCTCGCCGCCGATCTGATCGACAAGGGCCTCGCCGCCTGGGAAACCGATGGCGACCGGGGGGATCGCCTGATCGTTCGCGGCCGCGCCAATCTGCTGGCCGAGGGGGCCGACCCCGAGGATCTGGAGCGCATCCGAACCCTGTTCGACGACCTGGAGCGCAAGCGTGACATAACCGA
Source organism: Jannaschia seohaensis (assembly GCF_900116765.1). Taxonomy (GTDB): domain Bacteria; phylum Pseudomonadota; class Alphaproteobacteria; order Rhodobacterales; family Rhodobacteraceae; genus Jannaschia; species Jannaschia seohaensis. The sequence goes on from NZ_UETC01000001.1 coordinate 176,343, forward strand.
GTTCCTGCAACTGACCGAGGAAGGCGAAGGCGTCCGCATCTTCATCGGCTCCGAGAACAAGCTTTTCTCGCTATCGGGTTCCTCTCTGGTGGTTTCCCCATATATGAACGCGGACCGACGAATCGTCGGCGCGGTGGGCGTCATCGGCCCCACCCGACTGAATTACGGACGCATCGTCCCGATCGTGGACTACACGGCACAATTGGTCGGGCGAATGTTGTCCGGCCCGAATACGAGAGGCTGAGCATGGCTGACCCGAAGGAGACCCCGTTCCTCGACGACCCCGAGGAGATGGAGGAGTTCGATCTGGACGCCGCACTGGAAGAAGAGGGTGAAAGCGGCCCTCCGCAGCGCGCCTCGGAGCGTGCGAGCGCCCAGCTGGAGGCCGTCACGGCCGAGCGCGACGAGTTGCGCGACCGGCTCATGCGTTCGCTTGCCGAGGCCGAGAACGTCCGCAAGCGTGCGGCGCGCGACCGCGCCGAGGCCGAGCAGTATGGCGGCTCCAAGCTGGCCCGCGACATGCTGCCGATCTACGACAACCTCTCGCGCGCGCTGGACGCGGCGGGAGAGAACAGCGCCATCAGCGAAGGCATCGAGCTGACAATGAAGGAGCTGGTCGGCGTGTTTGCCAAGCACGGCATCACATTGGTCGCGCCGCAACAGGGCGACAAGTTCGACCCCCAGGTCCATCAGGCCATGTTCGAGGCACCTGTCCCCGGCACCAAGGCCGGCGAGATCATTCAGATCGCCGCCGTGGGCTTCATGCTGCATGACCGGCTGCTGCGCCCCGCGCAGGTCGGCGTGTCCTCGACCCCGGCCAGCTGAGGGGAAGGCGGGGAAATCCCCGCCCTATACCCTCTCCGGTCGGACCGTAGGGCGGGGGTCACCCCGCCTTCCCTGCCATCTGCTTGAGCTCATAGACCAGGTCCAGCGCCTCCCGCGGGCTGAGCGTATCCGGCAGAACTTCCGACAGCCGTGCTTCCACCGCGCTGGCCTTCACGGGCACAGGCGCTGGCGGCGGGGCTGCCCGGAATAGCGGCAGGTCGTCGATCATCGCCTTGGCTTTGCCGCCGCCCTCGCGCTCTCCTTCTTCCAGTGCCGTCAGCACCTCTCTCGCGCGCGCGACGACCGCTTCCGGCAGGCCCGCCAGCTTCGCCACCTGGACCCCATAGGACCGGTCCGCCGCCCCTGCCCGCACCTCGTGCAGGAAGATCACGTCGCCTTCCCACTCGCGCACGGCGACGGTCGCGTTCTCGACCCCGTCCAGCTTGGACGCGAGCGCCGTCATCTCGTGGTAATGCGTGGCAAACAGCGCCCGGCAGCGGTTCACGTCGTGCAGATGCTCCAGCGTGGCCCAGGCGATGCTGAGCCCGTCATAGGTCGCCGTGCCGCGCCCGATCTCGTCCAGGATCACCAGCGCCCGGTCGTCGGCTTGGTTCAGGATCGCTGCGGTCTCGACCATTTCGACCATGAAGGTCGAGCGCCCTCGCGCGAGATCGTCCGACGCCCCGACCCGGCTGAACAACTGGCTGACGACGCCGAGATGCGCCGCGTCCGCGGGCACGAAGCTCCCCATCTGGGCCAGGACGGCGATCAACGCGTTCTGGCGCAGCCAGGTCGACTTGCCCGCCATGTTCGGCCCGGTCAGCAGCCGGATCGCGGCGCCATCGCTGGCGCTCAGCGCGGTGTCGTTCGCTACGAAGGGCGTGCCGTCCCGCTTCAGGGCGCGCTCCACCACCGGATGCCGCCCCGCCGTGACCTCGAAGGCACGGGAGCTGTCGATCACCGGGCGGCACCAGCCTTCTCCCCGCGCCAGATCGGCCAGCGCCGCGGCCACGTCCAGCTCCGCCAGCGCGCGCGCGGCGGCGAACAAGCCGTCCGCCTGCTCCAGAACGGCGGCGCGAAGCGAAGCGAAGATGCGTGCCTCGATCTCCTGCGCGAGGCCGCCCGCGTTGAGGATCTTGGTCTCCAACTCCGACAGTTCCACGGTCGTGAAGCGCACCTGATTGGCCGTGGTCTGGCGATGGATGAAGCGGTCGTCGGCGCGCATCTTCGCGGCATGGACCGCCGTCGTTTCGATGAAGTAGCCCAGCACGTTGTTGTGCTTGACCTTCAGCGAGCCGATCCCGGTGGCCTCGACATATTGTCCTTGGAGCGCGGCGATGACGCCGCGGCCCTCGTCGCGCAGGCGCCGCGCCTCGTCCAATTCCGCGTCGAAGCCCGCCGCCACGACGCCCCCGTCCCGGAGCAGCATCGGCGGCTCCGCCACCAAGGCGCGGTCCAGCAGGTCGTGGAGCGGTTCCAACCCCACGAGGTCTGCGATATCAAGGGGCAGATCCGTGTCGTGGAGCGCGGCGTGAAGCGCCTCCGCGCCCTCCAACGCGCCCCGGATCGCCGCCAGATCCCGCGGCCCGCCCCGGTCCAGCGACAGCCGTGACAGCGCCCGGTCCAGGTCGGGCACCCGGCGGAGAAGGTCGCGGGCGCGGCCTGCCTCTCCGTCCCGTTCGACGCACCAGGCCACCGCGTCCAGACGCCCCCGGATCACCTCGACCACCGCCGAGGGCGCCGAGACGCGCCGTTCCAGCAGCCGCGCGCCGCCCGCCGTCACGGTCCGGTCGATGGCCCAAAGCAGCGAGCCATCCCGGCCGCCCGCCGCGCCGCGCACCAGTTCCAGGTTGCGCCGGGTGGCCGCGTCGATGGCCATCAGCTCCGACGCCGCCTCCCGCCGGGGCGGGCGCAGCAGCGGCAGCCGCCCGCGTTGGGTCAGTTCGACATATTCGACCAGCGCCCCCATCGCGCCCAGCTCCGCCCGGTCGAAGGCGCCGAACCCGGCCAGGGTGTCGACCTCGAACAGCCGCGTCAGCCGCGTCTCCGCCGAGCCGCTGTCGAAGGCGCTCGCGCCGAGCGGCGTCGCCGCCGCCCCCAACTCCTCGACCACGGCCGCCGCGTCCGAGCCCTCGGCCAGCACCACCTCTCGCGCGCCCAGCCGCGCGAGGTCCGGACCCAGCCGCACACGCGGGCAGGGCGCGACGTGAAACGCCCCCGTGGAGATATCCGCCCAGGCCAGCGCCCCCTGCCCCCGCACCTCGGCAAAGGCCGCCAGCCAGTTATTCGCCCGCGCCTCCAGCAGCGTGTCCTCGGTCAGCGTCCCCGGCGTGACCAGCCGCACGATCCCGCGCTTCACGACCGATTTGGAGCCCCGCTTCTTCGCCTCTTCCGGGCGTTCTAGCTGTTCGCAGACGGCGACACGGAATCCCTTTCGGATCAGCGTCATAAGATAGTTTTCGGCGGAATGGACCGGCACCCCGCACATGGCGATATCCTCGCCCAGATGCTTGCCCCGTTTGGTCAGCGCGATGTCCAGAGCCGCCGCCGCCGCGACGGCGTCGTCGAAGAACAGTTCGTAGAAATCGCCCATCCGGTAGAACAGCAGGGCATCCGGCGCCTCTGCTTTGATCTCCAGATATTGCGCCATCATCGGCGTGACAGACGTCATTCGGCCCCCCGGCGGAAAACTCGGGGAGACTACTCACCGGGACGGGGAGCCGAAAGTCGAAAGCCGTCAGACCGCGTCTCTCCCGAACCGGGCCGCCCTCGGGCGCGACAGAGGCGAGGGATTCAGAGACCGAAAGAATGCGCCCGTCCCTTTCGATCTCCTGCGCGACCGTCCTCCAAGGCCCGTATGCCTTGCCGAATTGTGGGGAAAGTCGGGAGCGCGCTGCAACTTCTCGCGCGATATGCGGCGCTTGCGTCAGGGTCCGTCGGGCCGGCTTGACCCCCGGCCCTCTCGCGGACCCTACCCGTGGCCGAAACGCTCCGCTACACCATCCCGACGACCACGGGGGGAGACGACATGGCCGGACGCAGCAAGATCACCGATTCGGAGGCGCTCGCCTACCACCTGGAACCGAATCCGGGGAAGATCGAGATCACCGCCTCGACCGCGATGGCGACGCAGCGCGACCTGTCGCTCGCCTATTCCCCGGGTGTCGCCGTCCCCTGCGAGCGCATCGCCGAGGATCCGAGCCTCGCCTATGACTACACGACCAAGGGCAACCTAGTCGCCGTGATCTCCAACGGCACCGCCGTTCTGGGTCTGGGCAATCTCGGCGCGCTGGCCTCCAAGCCGGTGATGGAGGGCAAGGCGGTGCTCTTCAAACGTTTCGCCGACGTCAACTCCATCGACCTGGAGCTCGACACCGAGGACGTCGACGCCTTCGTCTCGGCGGTGAAGCTGATGGGCCCCTCGTTCGGCGGCATCAACCTGGAGGACATCAAGGCCCCCGAATGCTTCATGATCGAGAGCCGTCTGAAGGAAGAGATGGACATCCCCGTCTTCCATGACGACCAGCACGGCACGGCGGTCATCTGCGCGGCGGGACTGATCAACGCGCTGTATCTGTCGGGCAAGAAGATCGAGGAGTGCAAGATCGTCCTCAACGGCGCAGGCGCGGCCGGGATCGCCTGTATCGAGCTGCTGAAATCGATGGGCGCGCGGCACGAGAACTGCATCACCTGCGACACCAAGGGCGTGATCTATCAGGGCCGCACCGAAGGCATGAACCAGTGGAAGTCGGCCCATGCGGTCAACACCGACCTGCGCACCCTGGAGGAGGCGATGGTCGGCGCCGACGTCTTTCTCGGTGTCTCGGCCAAGGGCGCCGTTACCCAGGCCATGGTCGAGAGCATGGCCGAGAACCCGATCCTCTTCGCCATGGCGAACCCCGACCCGGAGATCACCCCGGAGGACGCCCACGAGATCCGTCCCGACGCCATCGTCGCCACCGGCCGGTCGGATTATCCCAACCAGGTCAACAACGTGTTGGGTTTCCCCTATCTCTTCCGCGGCGCGCTCGACATCCATGCGCGCGCCATCAATGACGAGATGAAGATCGCCTGCGCCGAGGCGCTCGCCGCGCTCGCCCGCGAGGACGTGCCCGACGAGGTCGCCATGGCCTATGGGCGCAAGCTCACCTTCGGGCGCGACTACATCATTCCGACGCCCTTCGACCCGCGCCTGATCCACGTGATCCCGCCCGCCGTGGCGCGCGCGGGCATGGATACCGGCGTCGCGCGGCGGCCCATCGTCGACATGGAGCGCTATACCCACGATCTCCGCGCGCGGATGGATCCGACCGCGTCGATCCTGCAAGGGCTCAGCGCCCGCTCGCGTCAGGCCCAGGCCCGGATGATCTTCGCCGAGGGCGACGACCCCCGCGTGCTGCGCGCCGCCGTCGCCTATCAGCGCGGCGGGTTCGGCAAGGCGCTGGTGGTCGGCCGGCCCGACGACGTGAAGGCCAAGCTGGAGGCGGCGGGTCTCGCTGATGCGGTGCGCGAGCTGGAGGTGGTGAACGCGGCGAACACGCGCCATCTCGATAGCTACAAGAGCTTCCTCTACGAGCGGCTGCAACGGCAGGGCTACGACGCTCAGGACATTCACCGCCTCGCCACCCGCGACCGGCATGTCTTTGCCGCGCTGATGCTGGCCCACGATCACGGAGACGGGTTGGTCACGGGGGCGACGCGCAAATCCGCCCATGCCATCCGTCTGCTCGATCACGTCTTCGACATCCTCAAGAACCCCGAGGCGGTCGGCATCACCGCCGTGCTGCATCGGGGCAAGATCGTGCTGATGGGCGATACGCTGGTCCATGAATGGCCCGACGAGGAGGACCTCGCCACCATCGCCGAGGCCGGCGCGCGCGTCGCCCGCGCGCTGGGCATGGAGCCGCGCGTGGCCTTCGTCAGCTTTTCGACCTTCGGCTATCCCGTCTCGGAACGGGCCGAGAAGATGCATCACGCGCCTGCCGTGCTGGAAGCGCGCGGCGCGGATTTCGAATATGAGGGCGAGATGACCGTGGATGTTGCCCTAAACATGGAGGTCGCGGCAAATTATCCGTTCTCGCGTCTCACCGGCCCCGCCAACGTGCTGGTCGTGCCTGCCCGCCATTCCGCTTCCATCTCGGTCAAGCTCATGCAGGAGATGGCCGGCGCGACCGTGATCGGGCCGATCCTGACCGGCATCGACAAGCCGGTGCAGATCGCGTCCACCGGATCGACGGCCAGCGACATCCTGAACATGGCGCTGTTGGCGGCCTGCCGGGTCGGGGGCTGAATGCTGCATCTGCACTTGCTTTTTCTGCGGTGCAGCATAGCCTCGCGCAAGCACGCGCTTCCGCGCGGTCCCTGCAAGGAGGCCCCATGGCCGACATGACCGAGATCCTTCGCCTCGTCCGGGACGGCCGCCTGGGGGCCGCGACCGACGAGATCCAGCGGACCCTCCGCGACCGCGCGGCCGGCCGCACGCCTGAGCCGCCGATGAAGGACGTGACCCCGATACCGACGGCGCTGCCCGGCGCCGTTGCTGCCCCTCCGAACCGGGGCAAGCGCGTGCGTCCCCGCAAGGCGGCATGGCACGCGGCGGGGGCGGAAGGTCGGCCGGTCACCGCGCCGGCCCTGCCCTCGGGCGCTGAATGGCTCTCGCAGCAAGGCGCCCTGCCCTATCGTCTTTTCGTTCCGTCCGCGCCGGCGGCGGAGGCGCCGGTGATCGTGATGCTCCACGGCTGCACCCAAACGCCCGAGGATTTCGCGGCCGGAACGGCGATTTGCGCGGCAGCCGACGCCATCGGCGCCCATGTCATCTTCCCCGAGCAGACGCGCCGGACCAACGCCAATCTCTGCTGGTCCTGGTTCGAACCCGCGCATCAAGGCCGCTCTGGCGAGGCGCAAGCCATCGTCGCGATCACGGAGTCCGTCCGCGCGGGTCTTGGCGCGCCCCGGCCTGTCCATGTCGCGGGCCTCTCGGCGGGCGGTGCGATGGCGGCGATCCTGGGCGCGCGCTACCCGGAGGTCGTGCGCTCCGTCGCGATCCATTCGGGTCTGCCGGTCGGCGCGGCGCGCGACTTGGCCTCCGCTTTCGCGGCAATGAAAGCGGGCGGCCCGTCGGAGGGACCGCTGCCGGTGCCCGCCATCGTCTTCCACGGAATGGCGGATCGGACGGTCGCCCCGGCGAACGGGGCCGCGTTCCTGGCCGATCATTTGGGGCAGGCGGACATCTCGGCGACCGAGCGTGGCGGCCGTCGCGCCACCATCTCGGCCGTCGCGGCGCCGGTCCGGATGGAATTGTGGGAGATCGAAGGGTTGGGCCACGCCTGGTCCGGTGGCGACCCGCGTGGCAGCTATGCCGATCCGGTCGGACCGGACGCCACCGCCGAGATGATGCGCTTTTTCGCGCAGACGCGCTGAAACGAAAGAGGGGCGCCGTTGAGCGCCCCTCCTCTCGGTCACTGGGTCATATCGTCCCAGAACCCTTTGACCTTGCGGAAGAATGTGTCGCCCTTCGGGTTGTTGTCCTCGCCGAGCTTCTCGAACTCGCGCAGCAGTTCCTTTTGCCGCTGGCTGAGGTTGACCGGCGTTTCGACGGCCAGTTCGATGAACATGTCGCCCGTGACGCCGCCGCGCAGCGCGGGCATGCCCTTGCCGCGTAGCCGCATCTGCCGCCCGGTCTGGGAGCCCTGGGGCACCTTCACCCGGCTCCGGCCGCCATCGATCGTCGGCACCTCGACCTCGCCGCCCAGAGCCGCGGCGGTCATCGCCACCGGCACCTGGCAGTAAAGGTTCACCCCGTCGCGCTGGAAGATCGGGTGATCCTCCACCTCGATGAAGATGTAGAGGTCGCCGGTCGGTCCGCCGCGCAACCCGGCTTCGCCCTCGCCCGAGAGGCGGATGCGGGTACCGGTCTCGACGCCCGCGGGCACGTTGACCGAAAGCTGCCGCTCCTTCTCGACGCGGCCGCCGCCACCGCAGGCGGAGCAGGGATTCTTGATGATCTGGCCCGCGCCCGAACAGGTCGGGCAGGTGCGCTCCACGGTGAAGAACCCCTGCTGCGCCCGCACCTTGCCCATTCCGGCACAGGTGGGACAGGTGGCGGGCTCGCTGGCCCCCTCGGTCCCTTTGCCGTCACACTTGGAGCATTTGACCGCGGTCGGCACGGTGATCGTCTTCTGATCGCCTGTGAAGGCCTCTTCCAGGGTGATGCGCATGTTGTAGCGCAAGTCCGAGCCGCGGGCCGCGCGGGTGCGACTGCCACGGGCGCCGCCCGGCTGGCCGCCCATGAAGTCGCCGAACAGATCCTCGAACACGTCCGAGAAGGCCGAGGCGAAATCGCCCTGCCCCTGCGGCCCGGCGCCCGGACGACGCGGTCCGCCTCCCATGCCGCCTTCGAAGGCGGCATGGCCGAAGCGGTCGTAGGCGGCCTTCTTCTCCGCGTCCTTCAGGACGTCATAGGCCTCGTTCGCCTCCTTGAACTGCGCTTCGGCGTTCGGGTTGTCGGAGTTGCGGTCGGGGTGAAGCTCCTTCGCCTTTTTGCGATAGGCCTTCTTGATCTCGTCGGCGCTGGCGCCCCGCGCGACGCCGAGCGTCTCGTAGTAATCACGTTTCGCCATGGTTCTCTCCAACGAAAAGGCCGGCCCGGGTCACGGGCCGGCCTCGTTGTTCCATGGGCCCGAGGATGTCAGGCCCGCTTCTTGTCGTCGTCCAGGTCCTCGAAATCGGCATCGAGGATCTCGTCGTCATCGCCCCGCGACGGGCCGTCGGAGGGGTCGCCCCCGTCCTCGCCACCCTCGGACTGGGCCTGCGCCTTGTAGATCGCCTCGCCCAGCTTCATCGCGGCTTCGGAGACGTTCTGGATGCCCGACTTGATCTTGCCGGCATCGTCGCCTTCCATGACCTCTTCCAGCGCGCTGACGGCCAGCTCGATCGCCTCGACGGTGGAGGGGTCGACCTTGTCGCCATGCTCTTCCAGCGATTTCTTGGTGGAGTGCACAAGGCTTTCGGCCTGGTTCTTGGCTTCGACCAGCTCGCGGCGGCCCTTGTCGGCCTCGGCATTGGCCTCGGCGTCCTTGACCATCTTCTCGATCTCGTCCTCCGACAGACCGCCCGAGGCCTGGATCGTGATCTGTTGCTCCTTGCCGGTCGCCTTGTCCTTGGCGCCGACCGACACGATGCCGTTGGCGTCGATGTCGAAGGTCACCTCGATCTGCGGCATGCCGCGCGGCGCGGGCGGGATCTCTTCCAGGTTGAACTGGCCGAGCATCTTGTTGTCGGCCGCCATCTCGCGCTCACCTTGGAAAACGCGGATCGTCACCGCGTTCTGGTTGTCCTCGGCGGTCGAGAAGACCTGGGACTTCTTCGTCGGGATCGTCGTGTTGCGGTCGATCAGGCGGGTGAACACGCCGCCCAGCGTCTCGATGCCGAGCGACAGCGGCGTCACGTCGAGCAGGACCACGTCCTTGACGTCGCCTTGCAGCACGCCCGCCTGGATCGCGGCGCCCATGGCGACGACCTCGTCGGGGTTCACGCCCTTATGCGGCTCCTTGCCGAAGAACTTGGTCACCTCCTCGATGACCTTCGGCATGCGGGTCATGCCGCCGACCAGGACGACTTCGTCGATCTCGGTGGTCGAGAGGCCGGCATCCTTCAGCGCGTCCTTGCACGGCTTGATCGACTGCTTGATCAGGTCGGCGACGAGGCTTTCCAGCTTGGCGCGGGTCAGCTTCATGACGAGGTGCAGCGGCTGGCCGTTGGCGCCCATCGAGATGAAGGGCTGGTTGATCTCGGTCTGCTGGCTGGAGGACAGCTCGATCTTGGCCTTCTCCGCCGCTTCCTTCAGGCGCTGGAGCGCCATCTTGTCCTGAGTCAGGTCGGTGCCGTGCTCTTTCTTGAACTCGTCGGCGAGGTAGTTGACGATCCGCATGTCGAAGTCTTCGCCGCCCAGGAACGTGTCCCCGTTGGTCGACTTCACTTCGAACAGGCCGTCATCGATCTCGAGGATGGACACGTCGAAGGTGCCGCCGCCGAGGTCGTAGACCGCGATCGTCTTGGAGCTTTCCTTGTCGAGCCCATAGGCCAGCGCGGCGGCCGTCGGCTCGTTGATGATGCGCAGCACTTCCAGGCCCGCGATCTTGCCCGCGTCCTTGGTGGCCTGACGCTGCGCGTCGTTGAAATAGGCGGGGACCGTGATGACGGCCTGCGTGACCTCTTCGCCCAGATACTTCTCGGCGGTGTCCTTCATCTTCTGGAGGATCAGCGCGGAGACCTGAGAGGGGGAATATTTCTCGCCGCGAATCTCGACCCAGGCATCGCCGTCCTTGGAGACGACCTTGTAGGGGAGGTTCTTCTTGTCCTTGGCGAGATGCTCGTCCTCGAAGCGGCGGCCGATCAGGCGCTTGACGCCGAAGACGGTGTTCTCGGGGTTGGTGACGGCCTGGCGCTTGGCGGGCTGGCCGACCAGCTTTTCGTCTTCAGTGTAGCCGACGATCGAGGGCGTGGTCCGCGCCCCTTCGGCGTTTTCGATCACCCGCGGCGTCGAGCCGTCCATGATCGCGACGCAGGAGTTTGTGGTCCCGAGGTCGATGCCGATGACTTTAGCCATTTCGTGTTCCTCTCTAGGCGATTTGCTCGGCCGGAGCCCGTATCGGCACCCCGGTCCTCATCCCATGAATGCGAAGGGGTGGCGCCCCGTCTCGCGGTTCGGGGGGTATATAGGAGGGGGGTTTTGACCTCGCAAGGACGTGATGGGGATGAAATCTGCGGAGGTTTCGATGCGAGAGATCAGAGGATTTCGCTTGTTCGACGGCTTTCTGCCGTCAGACAGCCAAGCCCGGATGGTGGACGAGGTCCGGGAGGTGGTGCGGGCGGCGCCGCTCTTTCAGCCGGTGACGCGGCGGGGTCAGGCGCTTTCGGTGCGAATGACCTCCGCGGGGCGGCTGGGCTGGGTGACGGATCGGCGCGGCTATCGTTATGAGGCGGCGCATCCCTCGGGCGCGTCCTGGCCGCCGATCCCGCCCTCGGTTCTGGACGTCTGGAAGGCGGTCGCGCCCGAAGCGCGCGCCCCCGACAGCTGCCTCGTGAACTGGTATGCGCCGCAGGCCCGCATGGGCCTGCATCAGGACCGGGACGAAGCCGATTTCAGCCAGCCGGTGGTGTCGATCTCGCTGGGCGACGATGCGCTGTTCCGCATCGGCAACCGGGAACGGGGCGGCCGGACCGAAAGCGTCTGGCTCCGCTCCGGCGATGTGGTGGTGATGGGGGGCGAGGCGCGGCTGACCTTCCACGGGGTCGACCGGATCGCGCCGGGCAGCTCGACGCTGCTGGAGGCGCCGGGGCGGATCAACCTGACGCTCCGGGTGGCGGGCTAGACACGGCCGGCCCGTGGCGGCCCCCTGGGGTCCCTATTGTCGGTTGGTCGGGTCTACCGTCCGAGGCTGCAACAGCCCGAAAGCACGCCATCGGTGCCCAGGGCGTCGAAGGTCAGCCCATATTCCCGGTCCGACATGAAGTCCGAGCAGGTCTCCCAGGAGATCACGCCGTCGATCCAGCGCCCCTCCGGCAGGGCGATGCGTAGGCCGTGCCGGTCGCGCCGGTTGGCCGACGCCATCCGCGCGATCACCTGACCCTGGATCGACGTGTCGGGCGTGGAGAAGGTCGCGGCGCGGTCGTCGATGTCGATGGACCAGAACGGCTCCGTCCCGAAGCACTGCTGGACCGGGGGATAGGCGCCGGTCCACTGCCCCGGCTGCCTTTGCAGGAAGGCGAGCGAGACCCAGCCGGTGCCCTCGGCGGTGTTCACCAGACCCCAGGTCAGCGCCTCGTTCGGGCGGATCACCTCGATGTCGACGGCATCCGGGGCGACGGTGCCCACGATCTCCGACGCGGCGGTGGGCGCGGCACGGATGTTGAGCACGTCATCGGCGCTGACGCCGGCGACGTCGAACAGGGCGGGCCAGGCATCCTGCGTGGCGGTCGCGGGGGCAGCCAGAAGGATCAGGATTGCGGCAAGCAGGGAACGCATGGGGGCCTCCGGGGCTGTGACGCGGAAAGGATAGCAGATCGCGGGCCCGGCGTCGCCTCGTCCGGTGGTCCGCCTGCCTCATCCTCGCCCGAGATTCTGGGGGAGGGTGGTCCGGATCGCCCGGCGTCGCGCCTGGTCGCGGCAACGCGGGGCAGGGGGCCATCGCGCCTTCCGCCGAGGGAGGGCACAGCCGGGTCCCTCCGGCCTGTCCTCAGCGTCCCGCCGACCAGGAGATCGAGGCGTGGCGCTTGGTATAGAACTCCCCCATCAGGCCGATCAGGACCAGGATCAGGCTGACGATCACCGGATAGACCCAGCCCGTGTAATGGGGCGTGTAGTTGACGAAGGTATAGCCCCGCGCCTGGTCGATCGCGTGGAAGAGCGGGTTCCAGGTGAAATAGGGCAGGAAGGTCGAGGGCAGGGTGTTGGCCACGAACATCTTGCCGGAGAAGACCATGTTGGCCCGGGAATAGACCGTGTTGGCGATCTGCACGAAGTTCGGGAACCAGGGCTTGAGCGCCAGCAGGACCAGCCCCACCCCCACGCCCGAAAACCAGGCGAGCAGGAACATCGCGAAGGCTCCCACCGGGTCCGAGATCACGACCGGATTCCAGAGGACATGGACCGCGAAGAGGACGACGGCCAAGGACAGGGTCTGGAGGTAGAGCGCCGAGAGCGCGGCGGCGAGGATGGCCACGGCGGTGTTCATCGGCGCGTGCTTCATCATCGGCGAGGCCGGACCCTCGGACTGCACGACCGCGCCCGACGCCTTCACATGGGTCAGGAACAGAAAGATTCCCGACATGAGGTAGAGCAGGAAATCCCCCCGGATGGAGGCGCCGCGCAGTCCCAGCAGCGTGAAGAGCAGAAAGAACGCGCCCAGAAACACGACCGTTTGCAGGACGTTCATGCCGAGCGCGACCAGCGCGTTGCCATGCCCGCGCCGGGCCTGACGCACGGTGGCGTGGAATACCAGCTCGGCCAGGGTGAACGCCCCCGCCAGCCTGCCTTCGCCTCGCTCGACCCCGAACACCTGCCGCCGCCGCTCCTTTGTCATGTTGCTCCGACACCGGGATGCCAGCATAAGATGCCCGTCCCTGCGGGTCAGCCCCGTGGCGGGCCAGTCTGGACGGCGTGATTTAACGGAAGGTGTAGCCTTGGATTTTGACCGAATGATGGTGATCCTGCGCAGCCTGGCCCTGGAGGCCGGAGACGCGATCATGGAAATCTACAACTCTGAGGACTTCGATGTGCGCGCCAAGTCCGATGACAGCCCGGTCACGGCCGCGGACGAGGCGGCCGATAAGCTGATTTCCGCCGGTCTGCGCGCTGCCTTCCCCGACGCCGCCCTGGTGACCGAGGAGCAGTCGGCCACCCATGACTTGTCCGTCAGCGACTTCTTTATCGTCGACCCGCTCGACGGCACCAAAGAGTTCGTCCAGCGCCGCGGCGACTTCACCGTGAACATCGCCTGGGTCGAGGCCGGGGTGCCGGTGCGCGGCGTCGTCTATGCCCCGGCCAAGGGGCGCCTGTTCATGACCCGCGCCGACGGCCAGTCCGTCGAGGAGATCGGGCCCTTCGACAAGGAAACCCCGGGCGAGGCGAAGGAAATCCACGTCTCCACCCCCGACGAGACGGCCCTTCTGGTGGTCGCCTCCAAGTCGCACCGGGACGCGGCCACCGACGCCTATATCGGCAAGTATTCCGTCGCGGACATGCGCTCCGCCGGATCGTCGCTGAAATTCTGCCTGGTGGCCACGGGGGAGGCGGACCTCTATCCGCGGCTCGGACGCACGATGGAATGGGACACGGCGGCCGGGCATGCAGTGCTGTCGGGCGCGGGCGGGCATGTCGTGCGCTTCGACGATCACAGCCCGCTGGCCTATGGCAAGGACGGCTTCGCCAACCCGTTCTTCATCGCCCATGCGCCGGGCGTGACCCTTCTGCCCGGCTGAGCCCGGTCCCCCATGACCTCGCCGTACGGTTATGGTATCGACCGATGGACGGCGCCCTGCATCCGTTTCGAACGAAGGACGTTTCTATGCCCAAACCCGTGACCAAGGCCATCTTCCCCGTGGCGGGCCTCGGAACCCGATTCCTGCCCGCGACAAAATCGGTGCCCAAGGAGATCATGACCCTGGTCGATCGTCCGCTGATCCAATACGCGATCGACGAAGCCCGCGCCGCCGGCATCGAGGAATTCATCTTCGTGACCGCGCGCGGCAAGTCCGCGCTGGAAGATTATTTTGACCACTCCCCGGAGCTGGAGCGCGCGCTGGAGGAGAAGGGCAAGGACGACCTGCTGGCGGCGCTGCGCAACACCTACATGGAAAGCGGCCAGATCGCTTATATCCGGCAACACAAGGCCATGGGCCTGGGCGACGCGGTGCGCTGCGGCCGTCGGCTGATCGGAGACGAGCCCTTCGCCGTGATCCTGCCCGACGACGTGATCGCCGCCGAAGAGCCCTGCCTCAAACAGATGGTCGAGGCCCATGCGGAGACCGGCGGCAGCCTCGTCGCCGCGATGGAAGTGCCGACCGAGAAGACCTCCGCCTACGGAATTCTCGACACCGACGGGGCCGAGGGGGCCTGTGTCCGGGTGCGCGGCATGGTCGAGAAGCCCAAGGAGAACCCGCCCTCCAATCTCGCCGTCATCGGCCGCTATATCCTGTCGCCCGCCGTCATGGACCATCTGGACGAAACCCAGAAAGGCACAGGGGGAGAGATCCAGCTGACCGACGCCATCGCTCGCGAGATCGAGCTGGGCGCGCCGGTGCATGGCTTCCGCTTCAAGGGGCAGCGCTACGATTGCGGCTCCAAGGCCGGGTTCCTTCAGGCGACGGTGGCCTTCGGGCTGGACCGGCCCGATCTGCGCGACGAGCTGCGGGAGTTCCTCGCCGATATCGTCGCGGTGCAGGCGGCGGCGCAGTAGGGCGCGATGTTTCACGGCCTCCGCCTGGGGCAAGGTCGCGTCATGAGTATTTGCGAACCCGTGATGGGAGGGGGGCGGCGCGTTAACCTTAACGAAAGGTGACGTCGCCGGGGGACGCCCTCTGGACGGCCTACAAGCTGCGCTGGCGGCGGCGGCGTTTGCTGTTTCGGTCGATGCGCAAGGCGGGGCGGCTGCGGCCGGTTTCGGACCGGACGGCGCGGATCGGGCGGGGCGATCTGCTGGTCTTCGCGACGATGCGGAACGAAGGGTTGCGACTGCCTTACTGGCTTGAGCATCACCGCGGCCTCGGCGCCGACCATTTCCTGATCGTCGACAATGACAGCGAGGACGGCACGGCGGAGATGCTGGCCGAGCAGCCGGACGTGTCGCTCTGGTCCACGCGCGATGGCTACAAATCCTCGCGCTTCGGTGTGGACTGGCTGACGGTGCTGATGCGCAGGCACGGGCACGGCCATTGGTGCCTGACCCTGGATGCCGACGAGTTGGCCATCTATGCCCATCACGACAGCCGCGACCTGCACGCGCTTACCGGATGGCTGGATCACGTGGGCCGCCGCTCCATGGGGTTCCTGATGCTGGATCTCTATCCGCAGGGGCCGCTCGGCGCGGCGCGCTACAGGCCGGGGGACGACCCGACCGACACGCTCCCCTGGTTCGACGCGGGCAACTACGTCGCCACCCGGCAGCCCAAGCTTCAGAACCTCTGGGTACAGGGGGGCGTGCGGTCGCGGGTCTTTTTCGGCGGCGAGCCCCGGCGCGGGCCGACCCTCTCCAAGGTGCCTCTGATCCGGTGGCATCGGGACTATGCCTATGTCTCGTCGACCCATACGGTGCTGCCCCGCCGCCTCAACCATGTTTATGAGCGCGATGGCGGCGAGGCGCCGACCGGCGTGCTGCTCCACACCAAGTTCCTCCCCAACGTCCTCGCCAAGTCCGAGGAAGAGAAGGCCCGGCGCCAGCATTTCGAGAACTCCGACCTCTATCAGGGCTATTACGACGCGCTGATCGGGGATCCGGTTCTGTGGTGCGAGCGCTCGACCCGGTATCACGACTGGCGGCAATTGGAGGCGCTCGGGCTGATGTCGCGGGGCGGGTGGGAGTGATCGGCGCCGCCTCCCGGGCGTGCCGTGTTTGGAGGCGTCGGGATTTGAGTATTTGGGGCTAGAAGAAGGAGGACCGTCTGCGCCGGCAGATGCACGGTTCGGCAAGGGTTTGGTGCGACAAAGCCGAAAACTCGCCACGATTGTCGTCTAGCCGGGGCGGGTAGGAGTGAGTCCATGGGTGTCAGACGGAATCGCGGGCGGGGCTGAGGCATGGGGATCGTCTCCGCCTATCGGATGCGGCTGCGGCGCAAGCTGTGGCTGACGCGCGCGCGGCTGAAGGCCGGGCAGCTGTCCCCCGTGGCGAACCGGACGGGCGCGATCCGGGGCGGAGACCTGCTGGCCTTCACCACCCTGCGCGATGAGCGGCTGCGCCTGCCCTATTTCCTCGACTATTATCGCCGCCTCGGCATCGATCATTTCCTGATGGTCGATAATGGCAGCACCGACGGCACGACCGATTATCTGGCGGCGCAGCCCGACGTGTCGCTGTGGCGGACCGAGCACAGCTATCGCGGCTCGGCCTATGGCGTCGACTGGCTCAACGGTCTGGCGCGGCGCCATGGCGCGCGGCATTGGTGCCTGACGGTCGATGTGGACGAGTTCCTGGTCTATCCGTTCTGCGACACGCGGCCGTTGCGGGCGCTGACCGATTGGCTGGACGCATCGCAACTGCGGGTCTTCGGGGCGATGCTTCTGGATATGTATCCCAAGGGACCGCTCGCCGCGCAGCCTTATGCCGAGGGCCAAGATCCGTTCGAAATCGCCCAGTGGTTCGATGCCGGAAACTACGTGGCAGAGAAGAACCCGCTCTATGACAATCTCTGGATCCAGGGCGGCGTGCGGGCGCGGGAATTCTTCGCCGACCGGCCGCGGCGGGCGCCTGCGCTCAACAAGACGCCCCTGGTGAAATGGGCGCGGGGTTATGCCTATGTCTCGTCCACCCATGCGCTGCTGCCGCGTGGCCTCAACCGGACCTATGAGGAGGCGGGGGGCGAGAAGGCGTCGGGCGTGCTGCTCCATGCGAAGTTTCTCGATACGTTCGGCGCGCGCGCGGAGGAGGAGGCGGCGCGCGGCGAGCATTACCGCGCGGCCGAGGAATACCGTGCCTATGCCGGGGTCTTGGGCGACGGGCTGGACGAGGGCCGCGATCTGTGGTGCCGCTGGTCGGAGCGTTACGTCAACTGGCGGCAGCTCGAGATCCTCGGGCTGATCTCCAAGGGGAACTGGGCATGAGCCTCGGCGTCGTCCTGTTGGTCCATACGGCCTTCGACCGGGCCGCACAGGTCGCGCGCCACTGGGCGGATGCGGGCTGCGGCGTCGTGATCCATGTCGATGCCAAGGTGCCGCGCGCCGCGTTTCGGGCGTTCCGCGACCGCTTCGCCGGGGAGGAGCGGGTCCGCTTCTGCAAGCGGGTGCGGGTCGAGTGGGGGACGTGGTCGCTGGTCGCCGCCACCCAGATCGCGAGCGCTCGCCTGCTGGAGGCGTTTCCCGACGCGACCCATGTCTATCTCGCCTCTGGCGCCTGCCTCCCGCTTCGTCCCGTGGCGGAGTTGGAGAGCTATCTGGCCGACCGGCCCGGCACCGACTTCATCGAGAGCGTCGCCGTGGCCGAGGCCGATTGGGCCATCGACGGGTTGGAGGCGGAGCGGTTCACGCTGCGATTCCCGTTTTCCTGGCGCAAGCGGCGCAAGCTGTTCGATGCCTGGACCGAGGCGCAGCGCAAGCTGGGTCTGACCCGCCGTCTGCCCGACGGGCTGGCGCCGCATCTCGGCAGCCAATGGTGGTGCCTGACCCGCGAGACGCTGCAGGCCATCCTGGAGGCGCCGGACCGGCGGGTGATGGATGCCTATTTCGCCAGTGTCTGGATCCCGGACGAGAGCTACTTCCAGTCCCTCGCGCGGCGCCATTCGGCTCGGATCGAAAGCCGGTCGCTGACGCTGGCCAAGTTCGACCTGCAGGGTAAGCCGCATATCTTCTACGACGACCACCGGCCTTTGCTGGAACGTTCCGACTGTTTCGTCGCCCGTAAGATCTGGCCGGGGGCCGAGGCGCTCTATGCGACGTTCCTCGATCCCGACCGCCCGGCGGCGCGCTTGGCGGAGCCCGATCCCGGCAAGATCGACCGCGTCTTTTCGCGCGCGAACCAGCGGCGGGCGAATGGGCGCGCGGGACTTCTGAACCAGGGGCGGTTCCCGAAGAAGGGACGCGAGGGCAAGCTGACCGCCGCGCCCTATGCGGTGTTCTGCGGGCTGGACGCCCTCTACCCCGAGTGGGAGCCGTGGCTGGCGCGCCGTCTGGGCGGGCGGGTCCATGGCCATCTCTTCCACCCCGATGGGGCGGAGTTCGCCGGGCGGGAGGCCGTGACCCAGGGCTGTCTCTCGGCCGATCCGGCGCTGCGCGATTACCGGCCGGAGCAATTCCTGGGCAATCTGATCTGGAACACACGCGGGGAGCGGCAGGCCTGGCAATTCGGCCCCGCCGACACGCAGGCGGTGGCGCCCTTCCTGCTGCGCGACCGAAACGCGACCTTCACAGTGGTCTCCGGGGCCTGGGCCGTGCCGCTGCTGCAATCGGAGCGCCCTTTCGACGAGATCCGCGCCGAGATCGCGCGGCTGCAACGGGTGGAGGCCGCCTTCCTCCGCCTGCTCGATGGACCCGAGGTCGCGGCGCGGGTGCATCGCTGGACCCTGGCGGAGTTCGCGGCTGGTCCGGCGGACAGGCTGGATCCAGTCCTGGCCGAGATCGCAGGACGCGAGGAGGCCCGCCCGCTGCCCGAGATTCGGGACCTGTCGGATATTCCGGCGCTGTTGCAGCGGCTGCGGGATGCGGGTGTCAAGCCGACCGTGATGGGTGATTTCGGCGTGGCCCCCAGCCCGGCGCCGCGGGTCGGAGGGCCGGGCCTTGCCGGGTGAGCGGCGCTTCGACGCCTTCGTCCTCTTCGCCGAGATGCGGACCGGGTCCAATCACCTTGAGGCCTCGCTGAACGCGCTTTCGGACGTGACCGGCTATGGCGAGCTCTTCAACCCCGTCTTCATCGGCGCCCATAACCGGGAGGCTCTGTTCGGGATCGACCTCGCCGCCCGGGATGCCGACCCGATGGCGCTGTTGGCGGCCATACGGCGTGAGACGCCGGGCCTGCCCGGCTTCCGCTATTTCCACGACCACGATCCCCGGGTGCTGGAGCCGGTTCTGACCGATCCGCGCATCGCCAAGGTGATCCTCACGCGCAACCCGCTGGACGCCTATGTCAGCCTCGCCATCGCGCGGGAGACGGGGCAATGGCGGCTGACCAATCCCAAGATGGCCAAGGCCGCCAAGGTGCGCTTCGACGGGGCCGCGTTCGATCGGCTGATCGCGCGCCATGCCGCGTTCCGCGACCGGGTGACGGGGGCGTTGCAGCGCAGCGGACAGACGGCATTCTGGATCGATTACGAGCAGATCGGCGATCTGGAGGTGCTCAACGGGCTGGCCGCCTTTCTGGGCAGCGCGGATCGGCTGGGCGAGCTGCCGGGCAAGCTCAAGCGTCAGAACCCCGGCACGGTGGAGGAAAAGGTCGAGAACCCCGAAGAGATGCGCGCGCATTTGGGGCGACTCGATCCGTTCCTCGCCCGCCGCCCCGCGTCCCCCGATCCCGCATCCCCGCCCGAGCTGTCGCGCCTGACGGCTGCCGCCGAGAGCCCGTTGATCCATGTCGCTCTGCCCGGCGGCCCCGGTGCCGCGGTCGCCGATTGGTTGACCGCGCTCGACGGCGCGCCGGCCCAGACGGACCTGACCCCGCGGGAGTTTCGCCGCTGGCTGCGCGGGGCCAAGGGGCTGAGCAGTTTCTGCGTGTTGCGCCACCCGCTCGACCGGGCCCACGCGGCTTGGCGGCAGGTCTTGGCGGCCAAGGGGCGGGAGGCGAACACCGTGCGGCGCGTGCTGGCCAACCAGCACGGGGTCGCGCTGCCCGAGGCCGAGGACGATCCGGAGGGGTTCGCGGGCTTCCTGCGGGCGCTGGCCGCAGTGCGTGGCGGGCAATCCGCGCTATCGGTCGCGCCCGATTGGGATGGGCAGGCCGAGCTTCTGGCGGGGATGACGCCGGTGCTGATCCCCATGCGTCTGCTGCGCGAGCGGGAGGCGCAAGCGGCGCTGGATGCGATGGCCCAGGCGGCCGGTCGCATGCCCCAGCCCTTTGCCGCCCTGCGCCGCGAGGCGCTCGCGGCGATCTACCGGCCCGAGCATGACGATCTGGCGGTCGCGGCCTATCGGCGCGACTACCGGCAGTTCGGGTTCCGGCGATGGAAGAACGACTGAGGGATCAGGCGGCCTGGGACGCCTGCGCTTCGGTCAGCACGGTATAGAGAAGCGACGGGTCGGTATTGGCCCGCAGCTTGGCGCAGAGCCCCGGGTCGCGCAGCGTCCGAGACACCAGCGCCAACGCCTTGAGATGCGTCACCCCGGCTCCGACCGGCGCGAACAGTCCGAAGACCAGGTCCACGGGCTTGCGGTCCATGGCGTCGAAATCGAGCGGCTGCTCCAGCCGCAGAAAGACGCCATGGACATGGGAGAGATCTTCGAGCCGGGCGTGGGGCAGGGCGATGCCGTCGCCCACACCCGTCGGGCCCAGGGCTTCCCGGTCCTGGAGGGCGGTCAAGGCATCGGCCTGGGGCAGACCGTGCACGTCATGGGCGATTTCGGCCAAATCGCAGAACAAGCGCTTCTTGCTGCTGACCTTGGGCAACACTCTTACGGCCCCCGGCACCAGGATCTCACTCAGCTGCATTTGCCTTATCCTCGCCCCGCCCTTTCGGAGGACGGCCCCTGCTCAAGCCACGGTGGTCGGATCGATCCAGCCGACATTCCCGTCGTCGCGCCGATACACCACGTTAAGGCCGCCGCCCTTCTCGTTCTTGAAGACGAGCACCGGGGCGCCGGCAAGTTCCATTTGCATCACCGCCTCACCAACGGAAAGGGCCGGAATCCGGGTTTCCATTTCCGCAATGATGATCGGTTGGAGGTCATCGGATTCCGAGTCCTCCGGCTCAGGAGCGAGGATATAGCTGGCGGCGCCCGAAACTTCAACCGGTTGCGACCGTTCCTGGTGGTGGTTCTTGAGGCGGCGCTTGTAGCGGCGCAGCTGCTTGTCGAGCTTTTCGCTGGCCGCGTCGAAGGCGGCGTAGATCTCTGTCGCCTTGCCCGTGGCGGTCGCCGTCAGCCCGGTCGACAGGTGCACCGTCGCCTCGCAGACATGCTCATGCGCGGACTTGGAAAAGGTCACCTGCGCGTCGGTCGGGCGCCCCGCATATTTCTCCACGACCGTTCCGAGCTCGGTTTTGACGTGGGTCTGCAGAGCTTCGCCAATGTCGATCTGCTTGCCGGTGATCTGGTAGCGCATGGAGGTTCCTTCGGAGGTCTTGTCGGGCTGTTGGCCCTGGCCGAGTTGAATGAAAGGGTCCGGGCCGCGCCCTTGGCGGCGGTCGCATCCGGTGCCCCGAGAGGCGGGACGATGTCGTGCGAGCAGGGCCCCATCCTTCCATTCGGCGTCCTAAGAGGCCGACTGTCAATGGGAAAGGCGACACGGCCGGTCAGCCTGCGAAGCTGTCGCCCAGATAGACGCGGCGCACATTGGCGTCGGCCGTGACCTCGGACGGGCTGCCCGACATCAACACACCGCCATCGTGCAGGATATAGGCCCGGTCCACGAGTTGCAGGGTCTCACGGACGTTGTGATCCGTGATCAGCACGCCGATTCCGCGGGACTTCAGCTGCAACACGAGATCCTGGATATCATTGACACTGATCGGGTCGACGCCGGCGAAAGGTTCGTCGAGCAGCAGATAGCGCGGCCGCGCAGCCAGACAGCGCGCGATCTCCACGCGCCGCCGCTCCCCGCCCGACAGCGCCAGGGCCGAGGCGCGGCGCAGATGCTCGATATGGAATTCGCCCAGCAGCTCCTCCAGCCGTTCGCGGCGGCGATGGCGTTTGGGCTCCGCGATTTCGAGGACGGCCATGATGTTCTGCTCGACGGTAAGGCCCCGAAAAATCGACATCTCCTGCGGGAGATAGCCGATCCCGGCCTTGGCGCGGCGATACATCGGCAGCCATGTCAGCTCGCGCCCGTCCAGGGTGACCGAGCCGCCATCGGGCGCCACCAGCCCCGCGATGCAGTAGAAGGTGGTCGTCTTGCCTGAGCCGTTCGGACCCAGCAGCGCCACGACTTCGCCCCGGGAGAGATCCATCGAGACGTCGCGGATGACCGGCCGCTTCTTGTAGGACTTTCGGAGATTGCGGATCGCCAGCCCGCCATCGCCCGCGATGACCTGCGGTGCCGTCACGGTTGTAGCGTCGTGCGTACCCGGCCCGACACCGTGCCCGACCCTGTCGCGAGGTTCACCGCCAGCCGGTCGCCCGCCAGGGTCACGCCGTCCTGCGTGACCACCACGTCGCCCGACAGCAGGATCTCGGAGCTGTCCAGCAGATAGGTCGCCTCCTGCCCCTCGGCCGCGTCCTGACCGGCGACGATCAGCACGTCGCCCGCAGCGTTCAGCCGCTCGATCCGGCGGTTCCCGCCCTCGGTGGTATAGTCCACCGTGACGGTGCCGGCCGACAGGCGCAGCGTCCCCTGGGCGATCACGACATTGCCGGTCAGCGTCGCGCGGCCGGTCGCCTGATCGACCTCCAGATTGTCGGCGGCCACTTCGACGGGCGCGGAGGCGTCATGCCCGCCCCCGCCAAAGCCGACCTGTGTCTCCTGCGCAGAGACGGGAAGGGCCAGAACGGCCAGAAAAACGAGCACGCGCAACATCGGTCGGATCCTATCTTTCCGGGGGGAGATACACCAATTCGATGCCCCGCGTGAAGACCAGCCGCGAGACGCCCCCGGTCTCGGTCAGATGCAGAGCGCCCGCCCGGAGCGTTCCGATCGGCCCATCGCCCGCAACGTCGGTTCCGCGCATGTCGACCACGTCCAGCCGTCCCTCCAGCCGCGGGGCCGTCAGGCTGTAGCCGGTGGAGGTCTCGATCTCTACGGCCCCCTCCAGCACGAGGCTGCGCCCGGCCGCGTCGACCTCGGCCCGGTCGGCGCGCAGAGTGATCCGCGCGGCCTCGGGCGAGATGACCTCCAGGGCGACCGCTTCGGCGGTCATGAGGCTCGGATCGGCCCGGTCGGGCAGGGCCCGCGCCGCCGTCAGCGCGAAGTCCGACCCGTGCGAGGATACGCCGGCAAAGCGCGGCGCCGTCAGTTGCTGGTCGCGGGCGCGCATGGAGACGTCGACCTCCGCATAGGGGATCGCGTCGTCCGGGTTCACCGTCCGCGGCAGCAGAAAGAGCGACGACAACAGCCCCAGCGCCGCCATCGGCAGCAGGATGCGCGCGCCGCGCACCAGGCTGGTATGGCTGTCCGCCATGGCTCAGCTATGCGCGAAGATGTCCGTCTCGGGATAGCCGATCAGGTCCAGCTTGGCGCGGGTGGGCAGGAAGTCGTAGCAGGCCTGGGCGATCTCGGTGCGGCCCTCGCGGGCGAGGCGGGCGTCCAGCACCTCCTTGAGCCGGTGGAGATAAAGCACGTCGGAGGCCGCGTATTGCATCTGCGCCTCGGTCAATTCCTCCGCGCCCCAGTCGGAGGTCTGTTGCAGCTTGGAGATATCCTCGCCCAGGCATTCCGACAGCAGCGCCTTGAGCCCGTGCCGGTCCGTGTAGGTGCGCACCAGCCGCGAGGCGATCTTGGAGCACCAGACCGGCTCGGCCAGAGCGCCGAGGGTGTGGTACAGCGCGGCGATGTCGAAGCGGCCGAAATGGAAGAGCTTCAGCACCGTCTTGTCGCGCAGCAGGGCGGCGAGATTCGGCGCCTCGGTCTGGCCGATGGCGATCTGCACCAGATGCGCCTGCCCGTCCCCGCCCGAGAGCTGCACCAGGCAGAGCCGGTCGCGATGGGGATTTAGCCCCATCGTCTCGCAATCGATCGCGACCCCGTCGGGAAAGGTCATCCCATCGGGCAGATCGCCCTGGTGGAGCGTGATGGCGGAAAGCGGATTGGTCATCGGCGGCAACCTCGGCTGGTTGCGCTGGCCCTAGCCCGGCCTGTGCCCTGCGCGCAATCCCCGCGCGGCCGCGCGGCTTGTGGCGCGGGCCGGACCACGGCACTCTGGCCGGGTTCCACGAGAGGCGCGCCCATGACCGGCTTCCTGACCACCCATGTCCTCGACACCGCCCGCGGCTGCCCGGCCGAGGGCGTGGCGATCACCCTCTACCGCCTTTCCGGCACCGCCCGCGAGAAGATCGCCGATGCGGTCACCAACGCCGATGGGCGCACCGATGCGCCGATTCTGCCCCAGACGGCGTTCCAGACAGGCAGCTATGAACTGATCTTCCATGCCGGCGCTTATCTGCGTCGCCATGGGGTCGAGGGCGAGAGGTTGTTCCTCGACGAGATCCCGATCCGCTTCGGCATGGCGGAGGCGTCGCATTATCACGTCCCGCTCCTGCTCAGCCCCTTCGGCTACTCGACATATCGGGGCTCGTGACCTGCCCTTCTTCCCTGCATAAATATCCCGGGGGGCCCGCAGGGCGGGGGCAGAGCCCCCTCCGACCTTTCCGTCCCTCGTCACCCCGGCATAGGGAGCGCCGCGCATGTTCGACCTCGCCGTGATGTGGGACTGGCTGGCCTTTTCGGTCCGCTGGCTGCACGTCATCACCGCCATCGCCTGGATCGGCGCCTCGTTCTATTTCATCGCGCTCGACCTGGGGCTGCGGAAGGCTCCCGACCTGCCCAAGGGCGCCTATGGCGAGGAATGGGAGGTGCATGGCGGCGGCTTCTACCACACGACCAAGTATCTCGTGGCCCCCGACCGACTGCCGGAGCATCTGACCTGGCACAAATGGCAGAGCTACTGGACCTGGATCAGCGGCGCGCTCCTGCTGGCCATCGTCTATTGGGCGGGTGCGGAGCTGTTCCTGATCGACCCGGAGAAGGCGGATCTGGCCGGCTGGCAGGCGATCGGCCTCTCGGCGGCGTTCATCGCGGTGGGCTGGGTCGGGTATGACGCGCTCTGCCGCTCGCCGCTGAAAGACAGCCCGACAGCGGTCATGCTGGTCTTGTTCGCGGGGATCGTGCTGGCCTCCTGGCTGCTCAACCAGATCTTCACGGGCCGCGCGGCGCTGCTGCATCTGGGGGCGATGACGGCGACGATCATGACGGGCAACGTGTTCTTCGTCATCATGCCGAACCAGCGCATCGTGATTGCCGATCTCAAGGCCGGTCGCACGCCCGAGGCGAAATACGGGCAGATCGCCAAGCTGCGGAGCACGCATAACAACTATCTGACGCTGCCGGTGCTGTTCCTGATGCTGTCGAACCACTATCCGCTGGCGACCTCGACGGAGCATGCGTGGATCATCGCGTGCCTTGTCTTCCTGACCGGGGTCACGATCCGGCATTACTTCAACACGCTGCATGCCACGGGCGAGGGTCCGATCTGGACCTGGGGCGCGACGGCGCTGCTGGTGGTGGCGATGGCGTGGCTGTCGACCGCCTCCGGCTTCGACGGCGATTACGAGTCGCTGGAGGAGGCGGAGCTTTCGGGCACGGCGCTGGCCTTCGCGTCCTCGCCGGCCTTCGACGAGGCGGCGAACGCGGTCCGGGGCCGCTGCTCCATGTGCCACGCGCGGGAGCCGATCTGGGACGGCATGTATTGGGCGCCCAAAGGCGTGCATCTGGAGACGGATGCCGACATCGCGTCCCACGCGCGGGAGATTTATCTGCAATCCGGCATCAGCCACGCCATGCCGCCCGCCAACCTGACCGAGATGCTGCCGGAAGAGCGCGCGGCGATTCGGCGCTGGTATCGCGGCGGGGAGGACGTGGCCGCCCGGTAGATGCTCTTTGGCCCTGCCGGGCCGCATCGCCCCAGGGCCGACGACGTCCGGAAGGGGGGAGGAGGGCGGGTCAGTCCAGTTTGAAGCCCTTCGCCCGGATGAAGGCGCCGAAATCGGCGCGCTCGGGGGCCGAATACTGGCGGGCCTTGTCCTCGGACCAGCCATAGGTGTCGGACGCTCCGAAGCGGTCCGGGAAGCGCTGCGCGGTATAGGGCTGGTGGGCGGCGCGCGCCGTGTCATAGGCCGCGATCTCGGCGCGCAGATCCCCCTCGCGGTAGCGGTCGCGATGGACCGTCGCGCCCAGGGGCAGGCGCATCGCGATTTCCGGCGGAGCGGCGGGCCAGCCGATGGCGAGGCCCGCGACCGGGAAGACGTGATCGGGGAGGCCGAGCAGTTCCGAGACCGCCGCCGCCTCGTTTCGGACCGCGCTGATCGGGCAGCAGCCGAGTCCCATCGCCTCCGCCGCCGTGACGAAGCCCGCCAGCGCGATCCCAGCATCGACCGCCGCGTTGAAGAAGGCGTCCAGGTGGTCGTTGGCGAAGGCCACGCCGTGCCACGCATGCAGCAGCCGCTGACGGCGGTTGTTTCCGCAGAACACGGCAAGGACCGGCGCGCCCGCGACCCAGCCCTGCCCCGAGACGAGCCCGGCCAGCCTGGCCCGCGCCTCCGGGTTCGTCACCAGCACGATGTCCCGCTGTTGCAGGTCGCTCTTGGTCGGGGTGGCCAGCGCGACGGCACAGAGCGTCTCCAGCAGGGCGTCCGGCACGGCGCGATCCGCGAAACGCCGGCAGGAGCCGCGCGCCGCCATCCCGGCGAGCGCGTCGGGGACGGGACCCTCGGGCTGGGGCGGGTCCGGGTAGCGCGCCGCGAAGAGGGCGCGAAGGTGGTTGGGGTCAGTCATGGCGGCTCTTTTGTTAGAGAGACTTACGAAACCTTCAAGAACAAATGGGGTTCGTAAAGCTCGACTATTTGTTATAGGTCGTTCATCTGCTTTGCCGACACAGCTTGGACGGAGCTCCGATGTCCACCGACACCATACGTCTTACGATCGACCGGGGGTCCGAGACCCAGGCTTTCGACGTGCCTGCCTATGAGAGCCAGACCGTGCTCGACGTCGTCTCCTGGGTGCAGCAGAATGCCGATCCCTCGCTGGCTTATCGCTTCGCCTGCCGGGTGGGGATGTGCGGCTCCTGCGCGATGATGGTGAACGGCGTGCCGCGCTGGACCTGCCGGACCCATGTCTCGAAAGTGGTCGAGGATGGTGCGCTGCATGTCGGGCCGCTGCGCAACCTGCCGGTGATCCGCGACCTGGTGGTCGACATGGACCCGTTCTTCGACAAATGGATCGCCGCCGAAGGGGTCCATCACGGCACCCGTACCCGCGACGACGAGATCGCGCCCGTGGACGAGACCTCGCCCGCCCGAGTCGAGGCCAATAGCGGCATAGAATGCATCAACTGCTCCGTCTGCTATGCGGCCTGCGACACGGTGGCGGGCAACCCGGACTATCTCGGGCCCGCGCCGCTGCTGCGGGCCTGGACCCTGCTCAACGATGCGAAGGATGCGGGGCGGGTGGCGATCCTGGACGCGGTGTCGGGCTCGGGCGGGTGCCATAACTGCCATTCCATGGGGTCCTGTACCGCCTATTGCCCAAACGAATTGGACCCGATGTCGGCCATCGCGGGGCTGAAGCGCGAGACGATGAAGCACGCGCTCAGGGGGCGGCGGTGACGGGGGCGCGCCGGGCCTTTGCCGATGCGCCGGGCGCATCGGTCGCGCCGGGGGGCCAGCCCCCCGGACCCCCCGGGATATTTCCACAGGGAAGAAATGAAAGACCGTCCTTGCAGGGGAGGGGGCAATGATCGGACTTCGCCTCTACATGGCGCAGCGGATTTCGGCGCTGCTTATGGCGCCCTTCGTGCTGGGGCATCTCGCGGTGATGATCTACGCGATCCAGGGCGGGTTGAGCGCCGCCGAGATCCTGGGACGGACTCAGGGATCGGTGCTTTGGTTCGCGTTCTATGGCCTGTTCACGGTCGCGGTCTCGGTCCATGCGGCCATCGGGCTGCGTGCCATCGCCCATGAATGGGGCGGGGTATCGGGCCGGGCGCTGGACGTCTTGATGTGGGTCGTGGGGCTGGGGCTGCTCTGGCTGGGCGGCTCCGCCGTCTGGGCTGTCACCTATGGGGTCGCGCCATGACGATGGTTGCCTACAAGAACCGGGCCCATCCGCTGTGGCTGGCCTATATCGTGCACCGGCTGTCGGGACTGTTCCTGGCGTTGTTTCTGCCGCTGCATTTCTGGGTTCTGGCCATGGCGGCTTCGGAGCCCGGGCGCCTCGACGGCTTTCTGCGGTTCACCGAATACGGGATCGTGAAGGCGGCCGAGTTCGGCCTGGTCTTCGGGCTTGCCATCCACATGTTCGGGGGGCTGCGTCTGCTGGCGCTGGAATGGCTGCCCTGGTCGGCGCCGCAGAAGACGCTGGCGGCGGCCGCGGCGTCCGCATCCTTTCTGATCGCCGCTTTGTTCCTGATGAGGGCTTTCGGATGACACCCCAGATCGACCGCCACGACACCGATATCCTGATCCTGGGGACCGGGGGCGCGGGGCTGTTCGCCGCGCTCCACGCACGGCAGACGGCGCCCGAGGCGAAGGTGACCATCGCGGTCAAGGGGCTGATCGGGAAGTGCGGCTGCACGCGGATGGTGCAGGGCGGCTACAATGTGGCGCTGGGCGGCGGCGACACGGTCGAGCGGCATTTCATGGACACGATTATTGGCGGCAAGTGGCTGCCCAACCAGGACATGGCCTGGCGGCTCTGTGAACAGGCCGTGGTGCGCGTCCGCGAGTTGGAGAACGAGGTCGGTTGCTTCTTCGACCGCAACCCCGACGGCACGCTGCACCAGAAGGCCTTCGCCGGGCAGACCGCCGACCGGACCGTCCACAAGGGCGACCTGACCGGCATCGAGATCATCAACCGGCTGATGGAGAAGGTGTTGGCGAGCGGCGTCGAGAAGATGCAGGAGCATCGCGCCCTGGGCCTGATCCCGACCAAGGACGGCAGCGCCCTGGCCGGGGTGCTTATGGTGGATATGCGGACCGGGCGCTTCCGGCTGGTCCGCGCCAAGACGGTGCTGATGGCGACGGGCGGCGGCCCGACCATGTACAAGTATCACACGCCCTCCGGCGACAAGACGATGGACGGGCTGGCGATGGCGCTGCGGGCCGGTCTGACGCTGCGAGACATGGAGATGGTGCAGTTCCATCCCACCGGCTTGCTGGCGGGTGACCACACGCGCATGACCGGAACCGTGCTGGAGGAGGGCCTGCGCGGCGCGGGCGGACAGCTGGTCAACCATGCCGGCCAGCGCTTCATGTTCGATTACGACGCCAAGGGCGAGCGGGCGACGCGGGATGTCGTCTCCCGCGGGATCTATGCCGAGATGCGCAAGAACAACCATCCCGATCAGGAGGGGGTGTTCATCTCGATGTCGCATCTGGGGCCGGATTTCGTGCGCCAGAAGTTCAAGGGCATGGTCAAGCGCTGCGCCGATTGCGGCTTCGATCTGGCGGCGGGCAAGGTCGAGGTGGTGCCGACGGCGCATTACTTCATGGGCGGTGTCGTGGTCGACGTGGACACGCGCACGGCGATGGAGGGCCTCTATGTCGCCGGAGAGGATGCCGGGGGCGCGCACGGGTCCAACCGGCTGGGTGGGAACGGGGTCGCGAACTCCACCGTCTATGGCGGGATCGCGGGGGACACGATGGGGCGGGACGTCCGGGGCATGTCGCTCCGTGTGCCGGACGAGGAGGTGCTGGCCGCCGAGGTGGCGCGGGCCACCCATCCCCTGAGCGTGACGCCCGGCCATGTCCTGCCGCTGCGGCAACGCCTGCAGGAGGTGATGTGGGAGGAGGTCGGCGTGATGCGGACCGAGGCGGGGATGCGCCGGGGGCTCACCGGCATCGCCGAGGTGGCGGGGGAGTTGATGGAGACCGGGGTGGCCGGCGGCAAGGTCGATGGAGATCTGGCCTTCAACCTGACTTGGCACGACTGGCTGAACCTGCGGTCCCTCTGCGACGTCTCGGAGGTGATCGCCAAGGCCGGGATCGCGCGGGAGGATTCGCGGGGCGCGCATTTCCGCGAGGACTTCCCCGAGACCGGGCCGCTGGAGGAGAGCGCCTTCACCGTCGCGCGGCAGGTCGGGGACGCCGTCGAGGTCGGGACGGAGCCGGTGCGCTTCACCCTGGTGCGGCCGGGCGAGACGATCCTGCCGGAGGGCGAGCCCGAGACGCTGGTGGCGGCGGAATGACTGGCGCGGCCCGGATATCAGGGACGCCGCGCCCCGGCCTTGCGCCGGGGCCTCGCCCGAGCGGGCGTCCCTCCGCTGCGGATCGAGATGCCCGGCCGCCGGTGGAGGCCCCGGCGCAAGGCCGGGGCGCAACACAAGGATGGACCCGATGACCGAGACCCCCCTCGCCCTGCTCGAATCCACCGCAGAGACGCTGATGGACAAGGCCGCCATCGAGATCCCGCAGGACTATCTCGACGGGCTCCAGGCCGCTGCCGATGACGAGGACGGGGACCTGTCGTCCTTCGTCCTGAAGGCCATGCTCGAGAACTACGAGGCAGCCAAGGAGGATCGCCGCGCCATGTGCGGCGATACCGGCGTGCCGCGCTGGTTCGTGAAAATGGGCAACGAGGCCCGGGTGGAGGGCGGCATGTGCGCGCTGGAGGACGCGCTGCGCCGCGCCACGGCGAAGGCGACCAATGGCGTGCCGCTGCGTCCGAACCGGGTGCATCCGCTCTGGCGGACGGACCATGACAACAATTGCGGCATCGGCGCGCCGGAAATCGAGTATGCGTTCGAGCCGGAGGGCGACTGGATCGACCTCATCACCGTCCACAAGGGGGGGCTGTTCGGGACCGACTATCGGATGCTGTTCCCGTCGGACGGCATCCAGGGGATCAAGCGGTTCTATCTCGACAGCCTGATGGCCTTCGGCAAGCGCGGCCTCGCCTGCCAGCCGGCGATCATCGGGATCGGGCTGGGCGGCTCCAAGGATATCTGCATGACCCTGGGCAAGCGCGCCTCGGTGCTGCGCACCGTGGGCTCCAAGAACCCCGACCCGCGCATCGCGGAGCTGGAGGCGGAGTTCAAGGAGCTGGGCAATTCCATCGGCATGGGCGCGATGGGGTTCGTCGGCAAGAACATGGTCGTGCAGTGCAATATCGAGGTCGGATACTGCCATACCGGCGGGATGCCGATGTCGGTCCACGCCTTCTGCCTGTCCTCGCGCCGGGCCGTGGCCCGCATCTGGCCCGATGGGCGGGTGGAGTATCGGACGGATCCGGATTGGTTCACGCCCTATATGCGCCGCGAGGGCGTGGAATGGGCGCCCAGGGTCGAGGCGGCGGAATGACGGATGGACCGCTCTCGGGCGTCCGCGTCCTCGACCTGACGCATGTGCTGGCCGGTCCTTATGCGACCGGGCAACTCGCGCTGATGGGCGCGGAGGTGATCCGGGTCGAGCGGCCCGGCGGCGACGATTTCGTGCGCCGCCACGGCGGAACCGAGGCGATGCGGGAGGCAGGCTTCGGTGCGTCGTTCCTCAGCCAGAACAGCGGCAAGAAATCGGTCGTGCTCGACCTCAAGCAGGCGAGCGATCGGGCTCGCTTTCTCGACCTCGCGGAGCGGGCGGATATCGTGGTCGAGAACTTCCGCCCTGGCGTCGTCGACCGGCTGGGCGTCGGCTTCGAGGCGGTCCGTGCGCGGCGGGCCGACGCGATCTTCGCCAGCCTCACCGGCTATGGGCAGGACGGTCCGCTTTCGGGCCGGCCCGCTTATGACCACATCCTGCAAGGCATCAGCGGCCTGATGGCGATGACCGGCGCGCCGGAGAGCGGGCCGATGCGCGTCGGTCTGCCCATCGTCGACTATGTGGCCGGTCAGGCCTTGGTCCAGGCGCTGCTCGGCGCGCTGCTGCAACGGGCGCGGAGGCCCGGGGAGGCGCAACGCTTGTCGGTGTCGATGCTGGACGCGATGACGGCGTTCATGGGGCCCTACGCCATCCAACACGAGACGACCCGCCAGTTGCGCGGCCTGGAAGGCAATCGTGCCTTCGCGGACACGCCCTTTTCGGGCCGGTTCGACACGGCCGACGGCGCGCTCGTCGTGACGGCCAACAGCCCGGCGCAGGCCGCACGGCTCTGCGCGGCGCTGGGCCGGCCAGACCTGCCGGAGTCGGCCGATGTGGCGGGGGACCTCGCCGCGATCTTCCGCACGCGGTCCGCCGACGACTGGGAGGAGATCCTGTCCGTCGCGCATGTCCCCGCCGCCCGCATCCGCACGCTGGCAGAGGCGCTCGCGCATCCGCAGATGGCGGGGAGCCCGACGTGGAAGCCGCTGCCAGTGCCGCAACTGGGCATCACCGTCCGGGCGCCCGCCTTGCCCTTCGACGCGCCCTGGGGCCCCGAGGCGCTGGCCCCCGTTCCCGCCTTCGGGGAGCATACCGACAGCGTCCTGACCGACCTGACAAAGGAGGCCGCAGAATGAGCGTTCGCGAAGTCCGTCTCTCCACCACCCCGACCCCCGAGGCGATCGCCGATCTGCGGCTGGGCGACGTCGTCTATCTGGATGGGCTGATGTATACGGCGCGCGAGGGCGTCTACATGCGCGCCCTGGAGGATCGGGCCAACATCCCGATGGAGCTGCCCGCCGAGTCGGCCGCCAATTTCCACTGCTCTCCGGCCGCGCGGATCAACGCGGACGGCTCCTTCGACATGGGCGCGGTGACGGCCACCGCGTCGTTCCGCTTCGCCAAGTGGCTGCCGGAATGGATGGAGAAGTCGGGGGCCAAGCTGATCGTCGGCAAGGGCGGGATGACGTCCAAGGACTACAAGTCCTATTTCGTGCCGAACGGGGCAATCTATCTCTCGACCGTGGGTTACGGGACCGGCGCGCTGCTGGGCCGCGGGGTCGAGAAGGTCGAGGCGGTCCATTGGAACAAAGAGCTGGGGCTCGCCCAGGCGATGTGGGTGATCCGCTGCAACAAGATGGGGCCGTTCATCGTGGCCTCGGACCTCGACGGCGACTGCCTATTCGAGCGGGAGAACGCCCGGATCGCCGAGTCGGGCGCGGTGCAGGCGGCCTATGCGGGGACGAAGCCAGCCGTGCTCAAGCGGTATGGCGAGAGCGACGACCGGTCGGATGAGGTGATCTGACGGGAGGTGGGCATGGTGATGCCCACCCTACGGGCGCTCGACCGGAGGCGTGTCGCGCGGTGTCGGCGTCGTGTCGTGAGTATTTTGGGCCAGAAGAAGACGGGCGCTCAGTGATGTGAGTCGAGGGCCAGTGTCTCGAAGGGGGCGATCTCCTCGGGAAGCCTGTCGATGCCGAGGCCGGGCATGTCTGAGAGGTGCCAGGCGCCGTCCTCGACGGGTGCCCCGAAGGCGTCGCGCAGAGGGTTCTCGTTGGTGTCGAGCTCCAGCAGGCCGGGGCCGCCGGCCGCTGCCAGGAGATGCGCCGAGGCGTGCAGGCCGATACCGCCGCCCAAGAAGTGCGGGCAGTAGGTGCGGCCTTGGGCGAGGGCGGCGCGCGCGACCTCCAGGTTGCCGGTGACGCCGCCCCATTTCGCCACATCCGGCTGGATATAAGTGACATGGCCGTTCGCGATGAGGCGCGCGAAGCCGGGACCGGTCACGTTCTCGCCCGCGGCCAGCGGTGTGGCGGCGTCGGTCAGGGCCGCCCAGTCGGCGGCGGGGGCGTCGGCGGGGAGAGGCTCTTCCAGCCAGGTGAGGCCAAGCGCGTCCGCCTGGTCCAGGGCGCGGAGCGCGGTCGGCACGTCCCAGGCCTGGTTGGCATCGGCCATCAGCCGGCCGCCTTGCATCAGGCTGGCAGCTTGGGTGAGGTGGCGGGCATCGGCTTCGGGGTCGAAGCCGACCTTGACTTTGGCGGCATGGAGGCCCGCCTCGCGGAGGCCGGGCAGGATCTCGGCGGCGCGGGCGACGGCGATGCCGCTGGCATAGGCCGGCACGGAGGGCGCGGCCATGCCGGACAGATGCCGGGCCAGGGGCAGGCCCGCGCGGCGGGCGGCCATGTCGGCGGCCGCCGTGTCGAGCCCGGCGATGACCTGGGCGAAGGGCCCCTGCTCGCCGCATTGGATCGCGCGGATGCGGGTTGCGGCGGTGAGGCGGGCGAAGAGGTCTTCGGCCGGGTGGTCGAGGACGAGATCGGCCATGTCCTCGTGCAACAGACGGGCGCGGTGCTCCGCTCCGGCGGCGGGCCAGTTGGCGAAGATCTCGCCCCAGCCCCAACCGCCGTCCCGGTCGGTCAGCTTGACGAAGACGGCGGGCCGGTCGCGCATCACGCCGAAGGAGGTCGCGACGGGCGCCGGGGTGGGGGCGCGGAAGACCCAGGTTTGGATGCGGTCGATCATAGAAGCTCCTGCACCAGAATGCCGATCCCCATGGCGAGACAGAGGAGGATCAGGAGGCGGCGAAAGCCCGTGTCCGAGAGCCTTCGGAAGGTGAAGATACCGACCTGTGCGACCGCCAGCCCTGCCGGCACCGTGACGGCCAGCGCGGTTAGGGCTTGCGCGTCGAAGGCGCCATTCCAGGCCAGCAGGCCCGCCGTCATGCCGAGCAGGACGAAATTGTAGGGTTGCAGCACCGCCCGCACCTCGCCCTTGGGCCAGGGGCGCAGCGACAGCCACATCGCCGGGATCGCGCCGGAGACGGACGCCGCGCCGCCGCCCACCCCGCCGACGAAGCCGATGAGCCCGTCCCAGACCGGCGTGCGCCGCTCGAAGGCGGGCAGGGCGGCGCGGAAGCCGAAATAGACGCCGTAGAAGATCAGCATCCCCGAGATCGCCAGCCGCAGGGTCCGGGCGTCGATGGAGGCCAGCAGCATCACGCCCAGGGGCACACCGATCACTCCTGGCACGAGGAATCGCAGCAGACGGGGGATGTTGGCGAAGATCGCCTGTCGCACCACCCAGAGCCCTTGCAGCCCGGTCAGCGCCGACATGGTCGCGACGATCGCCACCGCTGTCAAAGGGTCCAGCACCAGAAGATAGAAGCCCAGCGCGAAGAGCGCCGTGCCCGTTCCCGCCAGTCCGTTGATGAAGCCGCCCGCCGCCGCGCCGAGCGCCAGGAACAGGATCGTCTGGGCGGTCATGTCCGGCCCTCGGCGTCGATGACCGAGCGGAAGGCGGCTTCGAGCTCGTCTGTGACCCGCGGGCGCGGGGCGTCGGCGCGGGCGACGAGGCCGATGCTGCGGGTGGGCGCGTTGGGGCCGAGCGAGAGTTGCCGCACCGGCGCCTGCTCCCAGGCCTCGACCACCCGGCGGGGGACGATGGAGACGCCGAGATCGGCATGGACCATGGAGGTGATGGCTTCGAGCGAGCCAAGCTCCATCGTCTCGCGCACCCGCAGGCCGGCCTCGGTGATCCAGTTGTCGATCAGGATGCCCACGGCGGCGGCCCGGGTGAAGCGGATGAACGGCCGGGTGGAGAGTAGCTCGAACGGGTCGTCGCCCTGGGTCTGCCGGGAGACGATCAGATGCAGCGGTTCCTCCGCCAGCGCTCGCCATTCGAGCCCGGCGGGCATCGCGTGGGGCCAGGTGACGATGGCCGCGTCGAGCGCGCCGCGCTCGATATCGCCGACCAGCGGAAAGGTGAGGCCGGGGCGGATATGCAGGGCGACATCCGGCCAGCGGGCCTTGAGCGCGGCCATGGAACGGGGCGTGAGTCCGGTCAACGTGGTGGGCAGCGCGCCGAACGCGATCTCGCCTCCCAGCCCGTCCGTGCCCAGCACCGAGGGCACCAACGCGTCATAGTCGCGGATCAGCAGTCGCGCCCGTTCGACCACCGCATGGCCCAGCCGCGTCAGTTCCGGCGTTCGGCGCGAGCGGTCGAAGAGTTCCAGCCCCAGATCGGCCTCCAGCGCCTGCATCTGTTGGCTGACGGCGGCATGGGTGACGTGGACGCGCTTGGCCGCGGCGCTGAAGGTGCGCGTGTCGGCGACGGCCACGAGCGTCCGCAGGAGCCGGATGGTCATGCGCCGTCTCGTGAGTGGTTTTTTCTATCTTTGTAAGGCAAAGTTGCTTCTCTTAAGATTTCCTTACGACTAGAATCTCGACGAACTGCTGGCAACGGCTCAAGGGGAGGAGCATGTCATGAAACTATTCGGAACGGTGGCGTTGGGGCTTGTGCTGAGTGCGGGGGCGGCCTTGGCCGAATATCCCGAGCGGGCGATCAACATGGTGATCCCATACGGCGCGGGCGGGGCGACCGACATTTCGGCGCGCACCATCGCCGAGCCTCTGGGAGAGGCCGTGGGACAGCCGCTGGTCATGGCGAACGTGACGGGCGCGGGCGGGGCCACGGGCTCGGTCGCGGTGCAGAACGCGCGGCCGGACGGCTACACGATGCTGTTCGCGCGGGTCGGGTCGCACTCCGTCAACCCGGCGATGAAGGCGACGCTGCCCTACACGCTGGACGATTTCCGCTTCGTCACCGTCTACGAAATCAACCCGTTCGCCTGCGCGGTGTCCTCGAACAGCGAGATCATGTCGATGGAAGACCTGATCGCCCAGGCCAAGGGCGACGGGGTCAGCTATTCGTCCTCGGGCGTGGGCTCGGGCCTGCACCTTGCTGGGGCGATGATCCTGGACGCGTTCGGGCTGGAGGACGCGGCCAACGCGGCGACCCATATCCCGCAGCAGGGCGGCGGCGCGGCGGCGACGGCGGTGCTGAACGGGACGGCGGATTTCCTGTGCACGAACACCTCGGCTCTGGCGGGCTTCGTCTCCAACGGCCAGATGCGTCCGCTGATGGTCACGACCGCCGAACCGGTCGTGGGCTTCGACGCGCCGACGGCGGCCTCGCTGGGCCACCCGGAGCTTGAGCAGATGGTCGGCTGGACCGGCATCGCCGGACCCGCAGGCCTGCCCGACGACGTCGCCGCCAAATGGGGCGAGTGGATGGCCGAGGCCGCCGGCGACGAGGAGTTCGTCAGCCAGATGGAAGCTCGCGGCTCGATCATTCGGGTCATGTCGCCGGAGGAGGCGAATGCGTTCATCCAGACGCAGTACGAGACCTTCCGCGCTCTGGTCGACGAACTGGGCATGCGGATTGAAGGGTGAGGCGGATCGGGAAAAGGTCCGGTGGACCTTTTCCCCGCCGAACGCGTCCCGGCCCTGCCGGGTCGCCGGCCCGCAGGGAGGTGGATCGGGAAAAGGTCCGGTGGACCTTTTCCCCGCCGAACGGTCCGGCGTAAGCCGGGCCGGATCCCGTTCCAGACGCTTTGAGTCGGACTCGCGTGCAACGCCTCGCGCTGCCGGGGCTCAGGCCCCACGCGCAGGCCCAAAGCCGTCCTTCGTCCGACCGATGCGCCCGTCGCCGCTGTTCCGACGTGAGTATTTCGGAACCCCTGATGAGGCCCCTGCGCCTGCAATGCGTGCGGGGCACGGGCTGTTGACCCGTCCCGCCGCTTGCACCCTTCTGTTCCGCGATAGCCCCGAGACCTTGCCTGCCCTATGACCCTCCGCACCCTTCAGACCCGGCTGGGCTTCGCCGCGATCGCCATCGCGGCCTTGCTGGCCCTGGTCGCGATCCCGAACTTCGTTTCGTCCCCTTCGAACGTCCGTAACATCGTCCTCTCGCCGACCTTCTGGCCCTATGCCCTGACGGGGATGACGGCGCTGGCGGGTCTCCTGCTGCTTGTCACCGGCTTCCGCGAGGAAGGCGAGACGCCGCTGGAGGAGGAGCATCCGGAGGCCGAAGGAGCCTGGATCCGGATCGGCGGGCTGGCGGCGATCATGGTCGCGGTCATGCTGCTGCTTCCCTGGCTGGGAATGCCGCTGACCTGCATGGCGGCCTTCGCGGCCACCGCCTTTCTGTTCCGCACCCGCCACCCGGTCGTCGCCGTGATCTGCGCCGTTCTTGTGCCGCTGGTGCTCTATGTCTTCTTCGCCAAGGTCGCCGGTGTCGCGGTGCCCCAGGGCGAACTGATCCGTCTGCCGTGAGGAGCCTGCAATGAGTCTTTGGGACAGCCTGATGGCGGGGCTGAGCCTCGTGGCCTCGTTCGAAGCCTTCGCGGCGCTCTTCGTCGGGATCGTGATCGGGGTGATCGGGGGCGCGATCCCTGGCCTGTCGGCGACGATGGCGGTGGCGCTGACGCTGCCCTTCACCTTCGCGATGCAGCCGATCACGGGGATCCTGCTTCTGCTTGGGGTCTATAAGGGCGGCATCTTCGGCGGCTCGATCCCGGCCATCCTGATCAAGACTCCCGGGACGCCGGCCTCGTCGGCCACCATCCTCGACGGTCACCCGATGGCCGAGAAAGGGGAGGCGGGGCGGGCGCTGGGCATGGCGCTCTGGGCCAGCTGCACGGCGGACCTCGTGTCGAACCTGGCGCTGATCCTGTTCGCGGGGTGGCTGGCCAGTTTCGCGCTCAGCTTCGGGCCGCCGGAATTCTTCGCCCTGATCCTGTTTTCGCTCACCATCATCGCGGGCGTCTCGGGCGAGAGCCTGCTGCGCGGCGCGCTCTCGGCGCTATTGGGTCTGCTGCTGGCCACGGTGGGGCTGGATCTCGTCTACGGCACCAACCGTTTCACCTTCGGCGACCCGAACCTGATGGGCGGGCTGAACTTCATCGCCGTGCTGATCGGTCTCTTCGCCATCCCAGAAGTCATCATGATGGCCCGCAACCCGACCGCCCATCTGGGCCGGACGCGCGCGCTGGGCGGCACGAAGGTCACGCTGGCCGACTACATGCGCTCCTTCAAGTCGATCATCCGCGGGTCCATGATCGGCGTGTTCCTGGGCTCAATCCCCGGGATCGGGGCCGCGCCCTCGGCCTTCCTGAGCTATTCCGAGGCGCGGCGGAAATCGCCCAACCGGGCCAATTTCGGCAAGGGCGAGATCGAGGGCGTCGCCGCCTCGGAGGCGGGCAATAACGGCGTCGCGGGGGCGACGCTGATCCCGCTCCTGGCGCTGGGCGTGCCGGGGGACGTGATCACGGCGATCATCATCGGGGCCTTCATGGTCCACGGGTTGCAGCCCGGGCCGATGATGTTCGTCCTGAACGTCGACATCATCTATGGCCTGTTCATCGGGCTGATCGTGTCCTCAGTGTTCCTGTTCATCGTCGGCTCGGTGGCGATCCGGGGCTTCCGTTTCGTGGCCGAGATCCCCAAGCGCATCCTGATGCCGGCGGTGCTGGTGCTCTGCGTCTATGGGGTGTTCGCGGTGAACAACAACATCTTCGACGTGGGCGTGATGTTCGCCATGGGCTGGGTGGGCTACGTGATGCTGCGCACCCGCATCCCGCCCGCCCCCTTCCTGATCGCGTTCATCCTGGGTCCGCTGCTGGAGGACAGCTTCCGCCAGTCCATGCTGATGAGCGGATCGGACCCGGCGATCCTGCTGCGGGGCCCGATCACCTGGTTCTTCTGGGGGCTGACCCTGCTGGCGATCATCGCCATCGCGCGCAGCGTGGGGCGCAAGCTGCCGGTGTAGGGTCAGTCGCGCAGTCGGGCGCCCGTCTCCGGGTCGAACAGGTAGAGATGGTCGGGGTTCAGCGTGATCCCGACCAGATCGTCCTGGTCCTTCCGCAGGTGCCGGTCGCCCTTGGCGATGACGCGCTGTCGTCCCCATTGAACAGTGAGCAGCGTCGCCTCGCCGGTATTCTCAAACGCATAGATCGTGGCGTCGATGGCGCCCTGGCCCGGCTCGCTGACGGTGATGTCGTCGGCGCGTACCCCGAGGACGGCCGCGTTCCGGTCGGGGCCCGGGACGGTGGCGAGACGCTTGCCGCCGGTGGTGACGAAGGCGCCGCCCTCGACCCGCCCGGAAGAGGTTCGCGGGGTCGTTATAGATCTCGTTGGGCGTGCCGAGTTGCTGGATGACGCCGTGGCGCATGACGGCGACCCGGTCGGCCAGGGTCATTGCTTCGATCTGGTCGTGGGTGACGTAGATCGTCGTGACCTGGAACTGGCGGGAGAGATGCTTGAGCTCGGCCCGAATGGTGACGCGCAGCTTCGCGTCGAGGTTCGAGAGCGGCTCGTCCATCAGAAAGACCTTGGGCGTGCGCACGATGGCGCGGGCCAGAGCCACCCGCTGCCGCTGGCCGCCCGATAGCGCCTTGGGCTTGCGGTCGAGGAACTGCGTGAGCTCCACCTGCGCGGCGGCGCGGTCGACGCGCGGGCCGATCTCGGCCTTGGCCACGCCGCGCATCTTGAGCGGGTAGGCGATGTTCTCGCGGATCGTCATATGCGGGTAGAGGCCGTAATTCTGAAAGACCATGGCCACGTCCCGGTCCTTGGGCAGGTCGTCGTTGACCCGCCGGTCGCCGATCAGGATGTCGCCCGAGGTCGGATCCTCCAGCCCCGCGATCATCCGCATGGTGGTGGTCTTGCCGCAGCCCGATGGGCCAAGCAGGACGAGGAACTCCTTGTCACGGATATGCAGCGATTGGTTGTCCACGCCGATGAAATCGCCCCAACGCTTGGTGAGATCCTTGAGGATCACTTCGGCCATGACCGCCCCTCCAATTTCCGATCCATAGCGCGGCCCCGGCCTGCCGCTTCCGAGACGGTTCCTGCTTTCTTCCCTGCCCAAATATCCCGGGGTCTGGGGCAGAGCCCCAGTCCGGCGGATCGGTCGGGCGCGCCGCTCCGGGTCATCGCACGGCCCCCATGGTCATCCCCTGGACGAAGTATTTCCGGATCGCCAAGGCGAGCACGAACATCGGCACCATGATGATGATCCCCGCCGCGCTCAGCAGGTTCCACAGGTCGCCCTCCTCCCCCTTGAACAGCGCGAGCCCGATGGGCAGCGTGACCGCGTCCTTGTTGGTCAGGATCAGCGCGAAGAGGAACTCGTTCCAGGCGATGATGAAGCAGAAGATGCCCGCCGTCAGCAGTCCGGGCGCGGCCATCGGGAGCACCACGTCGCGGATCACGCGCAGGCGAGAGGCGCCATCGACCATCGCGGCCTCTTCGGTGTCGATCGGGATGCCGTCGATGAAGCCTTTGATCATCCAGATGGCGAAGGGCATCACGATGGCCAGGTTCACCGCGATCAGGCCGATGCGGGTGTCGAGCAGACCCAGATCCCGGAACATCACGAAGAAGGGCAGCACGATCACCACGGCGGGCACGAATTGCGTGGCCAGGATGATGACCAGCATCGTCGTCTCGCCGGTCAGGCGGAAACGCGAAAAGCTGTAGGCCGCCATCGTCGCCACCGGAATCGCCAGCGCCACCGTCACCGTCGCCACCAGGGTCGAGTTCCAGAGCTTCGCGCCCAAATCGTAGGGCTGTTCGAACACGGTAACGAAATTCTCCAGCGTCGGGGTGACGAACAGGTTCAGGGTGTAGATGTTCCGCAGGGTCTTGAACGCGGCAAGGAAAATCAAAGCGATCGGCACCAGCATGATGGCGATCGCGACGAGGATCAGCACGACCTGCAGCGCGCCGAACAGGCGTTTGCGTTGCGCGCCGGTCATCGGGCGGCTCCGGCGTCGGTCGGGGAGGGGGCTCTGCCCCCGCGCCTGCGGCGCCCCCCGAGGTATTTTTGGCAAGATGAGGCGGGGCCGCGGCGCGTTAACCTTAATGAAAGGTGAAGGGAGGGCATCGGGTCAGTCCGTCCGGAACACGAACTTGGCATGGGCGAAGATCAGCGCGATCATCGGAATGACCATCAGCCAGGCGACGGCGGCGGCGTAGCCGATCTGGCCGTATTTCATGCCGGCGAAGTAGATGTTGTGGCTCAGCGTCTGGGTCGCGTCGCCGGGGCCTCCGTTGGTCAGCATGAAGATCTGGTCGAAGGCCTTCAGCGAGAAGATCGACTTGAGGATGATGACGACCGCGAGCACGGGAACGAGCTGCGGCAAGGTGATGTCCTTGAACACCCGCCAGCCGGAGGCGCCGTCGACCTGCGCGGCTTCGATCGTGTCCTGGGGGACGGACGCGAGCCCGCCGATCAGGACGAGGGTCAGGAACGGGATCCAGCCCCAGACATCGGCCTTCACGCAGACGGCGAAGGCGAGCACCGGGTCGGCCAGCCAGGACACGTCGGCCAGCCAGGGAAAGAGCGTCCCGAAGAACGCGTCGAAGAGGCCGAATTCCGGGTTGAACATGAAGCGGAAAGAGACGCCGATCAGCGCCGGGCTCATGGCGAAGGGCAGGATCAGGAGCGTCTGCACGCCGGATCGGAACTTGCCGCCCGGAGCGAGGAGAAGAGCGAGGCCGAGCGCCAGGCCGGTCGTCAGGGCCACGGTCGTGACGGTGTAGATCGCCGTCACTTGGACGGAGTTCCAGAAAGCCGGCTCGTAGCGGAAGGCCCAAGTGTATTGGTCCCACAGCGGCTCCATATATTGCTGCATCGAGCCGGGCCGCGACAGGCGGCCATTGGTGGCCGAGAGCCGCAGGCTTTCCCAGAGGGGCCAGATCGCGGTGGCGAGCACGACGACCACCGCGGGTGCGACGAGCAGATACTTTAGCGTGTTGTCTCGCATGTCGGGCGCGGCGGGGCGACCCCCGCCCTACCTTGGGGCGCCGCCCCGGCCCGGGACGGCGTAGGGCGGGGGTTTCCCGCCGCCTGGTCGATGGTCAGCGCGCGATGCAGCCCGAGCGGGTCAGGACGCGCGTGGCCTGATCGGCCGCGCCCTGCATCAGTTCGCGCACGTCGCCTCCGGCGGCGGCTTCGGCGATGGCCGCCGAGAGCAGGTCGCCGACCTCCGGCCATTCCGCGATCTGCGGCATGATGTCGGAGTTCTAGAGGCTGTCCCAAGCCGCCGCCTGGATGCCGTCATTGGCCGCGTTCACCGCCTCGTCCTGGAGCGAGGAGATATGGGTGACCACGTTGTTGACGATCGGCTGGCCCGCGACTTCGCGCTCGATGGCGTTGGCCTTGTCCATCTCGGGGTTCGAAAGCCATTTCAGGAACTCCCAGGCTGCGTCCTGGTTCTCGGAATAGGTCGAGATCGAGAAGGGCATGGAGATCGCGTAGGTCTCCGTCCGGCCACTGTAGGAGGGCATGCCGGTGAAGCTCACTTGCTCCATAGTGAGCGCAGACTGCTCCGGGTTGGTCATCGGCGAATAGGCCCACCACCAGACAGGCATCATGGCTGAATTGCCCTGCTGGAAGCTGATCCGCGCATCGGCCTCGTTGAAGCCCACCGAGTCGGGGTCGGTGATTTCGTGCACGGTATGCAGGGCGATGTAGTCCTCGGTCGCCGTCAGCGCCTCTTCGGTGGTCCAGGCCGGGGTGCAGTCGTCGTTGAGGATGTCGCCGCCGGCGGCCCAGAGGAAGTTGAGCCAGACGAACAGGTTCTGGCGGTTGCCGTCATTGACGTAATAGAGGCGAGCGGCGCGATCTCGGGGTTGGTCTCCTTCAGCTCCTTGCCGATGCGGATGACGTCGTCCCAGGTCTCGGACGCCTCGTCGATCAGGTCGGCGCGATAGAGGAACAGCTGCGGATGGGCGTGCAGCGGGAAGCCCATCGTCTCGCCCTCATAGCTGGCCGAGCGGGCGAAGGCGGCCGGGTAGCGGTCCATCGAGATGCCGTCCCGCTCCAGCAGGTCGTGGATCGGGTGCAGCCAGTAGCGGTTTGGGCGGGCCCCAGGTGTCGAGATAGTTGACCACGTCGAAAATGCCGTTGGCGGCCACGCCCTCGGCGTTCAGCTTTTCCTGCAGGCCGCCGAAGGGGATGAAGGTCCACTCGAGCTCGATGCCGGTCAGCTCCGTGAGTTCGTCGTCGCGCAGCATCAAGCCGTCGAATTGCGGCGTGACCACGGACAGAATGTTGAGCGTCGTTCCTTCGAACGGCTTACCCGCCAACAGACCGTAATCGATCTGATGGCTCTCGGCATAGGCGGCGCCCGCCGCCGTCATCGCGGCGAACGATGCCCCCACACCCAAGTCACGCCTGTCCGCGCCTCACTTGACACAACATGACATTGCCCCGGAGCGCATCGATCCTGCATACGTAGTCAACGGCGCGGATTCGCCGCATGGCAGAGGGACCGGCATGGGCAGCTACAGCGATCTGACATCATACATCCTGGGAATAACCGAAGAGATCTGGGAGGGGCGCGACCTCACTTCGCTGCGCCGCCATTACGGTGCGGACGTGCTGATGCGCTTTCCCTCGGGCCTGCTGCGCGGCAACCAGACGGTGATCGACGGCACGATGGCGACGCTGGCGGAGTTTCCCGACCGGCAGCTTCTGGGCGATGACGTGATCTGGTCCGGCAGCGAAGAGACCGGATATCTCTCATCGCACCGGATCATCACCAACGGCACCCATACCGGCCATGGCGAGTTTGGGCCGCCCACGGGCCGCCGCTTCGAGGTCTATGTGATCGCCGATTGCCACGCCAAGGACGAGGTGATCGACGACGAATGGCTGGTCCGCGATTTTGGCGGGATCGCGCGCCAATTGGGCTTCGACCCCTCAGAGCATGCGCG
The DNA here is from genome assembly GCF_900116765.1 of Jannaschia seohaensis. Lineage (GTDB taxonomy): Bacteria > Pseudomonadota > Alphaproteobacteria > Rhodobacterales > Rhodobacteraceae > Jannaschia > Jannaschia seohaensis. Next base: position 220,578 of record NZ_UETC01000001.1, read on the forward strand.
GGACCGGATTGCCCGCGAGGGAGGGCACAACGCGGCGCGCCGTCCGTTCCATCCCCGTGACGACGTGGCCGGACCCTATCGCGGGACCGGGAACGACAATGAATGGGGCGCGCGGCTGGCCGATCTGCTGGCGCGGATCATGGATAAGGACATCGCCACGATCCGCCGCGACTACGACCGGGCCTGCCGGGTGGAGCATTGGGGCGCGCGGGGCGGCTGGTCCTGGGCCTGGTCGGAGACGGACTGGATGCGCCTGCGGGCGTCCTTCCCCTCGGCGAAGTTCGAGGTGCATCACCGCATCGGACGCGAGGATCCGGGCCGGCCGCCGCGGGCGGCGGTGCGCTGGTCCCTGACCGGAACGCATGACGGGCCGGGACATTTCGGAACCCCGACGGGAGCGGAGGTCTATGTCATGGGCATCACCCATGCGGAATGGGGGCCGCATGGGCTGCGGCGCGAATACAGCCTGATCGACGAGGTCTCGATCTGGAAGCAGATCCACCTTCATACGGGAGCGCATGATGCGCCCGCTGCGGCGCCCGCATGATCCCCTGGGAACTCCTCGCCCGGGTCGACACGCCGACGGTCTGCAACGCCATCGAGGTGGCGCAAGGCAAGCGGGGCTTCGCGGGCTTTACCCGCGCGACGCCCGTCGCCTCGGCCCCCGACGCGCCGGCCATGGTCGGCTATGCCCGCACCGCCCGCATTCGCGGCGCCACACCCCCGACGGAGCCGCAGGACGTGATCCGCGCCCGGCGCATGGCCTATTTCGAGCATATGGCGTCGGGGCCGCGCCCCGCCGTCGCGGTGGTCGAAGACCAGGACGACGCGCCGCTCGGCGCGTGGTGGGCGAAATCCATGTGGCGGTGCATAAGGGGCTGGGGCTGAGTGGGGCGCTCACCAACGGGCTGGTGCGGGATCTGGGCGATCTCGACCCGGGCTTTCCGGTGGTCGCCGGCGGCGTCGGGCCGAGCCACGGCTTCGTCCATGTGACCGAATTCGGCACCGGGGCCACGGTGATGGGGCTGGAGGTGGCCGAGGGCGATCTCATCCATGCCGACCGCCACGGTGCTGTCGTCATTCCGACAGAGGTTCTACCCCGGCTTGAAGCGGCCATCGAGACGCTTTTCGCTTCGGAGGCGCTGGTCCTCGGGCCCGCGCGGTCGGAGGGGTTCGGGATCGAAGCCCTGCGGGAGGCCTGGTCCGCGTTCGAGAAGGCGCGGACCTGAGGTCAGCGCCTGGATCTCGATCCTTTGTGCTTGCAATGGCGGGCGGACTGGGGCTCTGCCCCAGACCCCGGAGTATTTTCGGCCAGAAGAAGGGTGCGTTAACCCTTATTGCATATGGGTTGACGGCTTTGAGGGGTGCCGAGCGCCGCGTTCGGGTTTGGGCGCGCCACCTCACCCTTGCCGCAGGAAGAAGGCGCGCAGCTCTGCGGCCACCTCCACCGGATGTTCTTCCGCGAAGTAATGCGTCCCGGGCATCGCGTGGCCCGTCACGTTCGACGCCCTGAGCCGCCAGAGCGCCAGCGCGTCGAACACCACTTCGATCGTGCCCCGGTCGCCCCAGAGCACGTGCAGCGGCATCTCCAGCTTGGCGCCCCCATCGGCATCGTCATGGGCGATGTCGATGGTCGCGGCGGCGCGGTAATCCTCGCACATGGCGTGGATGGTCGCGGGATCGTCGAAGGCCGTCAGGTATTCCTCCTTGGCCTCGGGGTGGAACGGGTCTCCGCCCTTGGTCTGGATGCCGCATTTGAGGCGCCAGAACTCCCGCGGGTTCCCCTCGATCAGCATCTCGGGCAGGGGCGCGGGTTGGATCAGGAAGTACCAGTGCCAATAGGCGCGGGCCAGTGCGTCGCCGCCGGTTGCGTACATCTCGCGGGTGGGTGCGATGTCGAGCATCACGATGTCGCGGACGCGGGCGGGATGATCGAGGCCGAGCCGGTGCGCGACCCGGGCGCCCCGGTCATGGGCACCGATATGGGCGCTCTCATAGCCGAAATGGTCGATCAGCGCGGCGATGTCGCCCGCCATGGCGCGCTTGGAATAGGGGAAGTGATCGTCGGTCGAAGGCGGCTTGTCGGAGCGGCCATAGCCCCGCAGGTCGGGAATGATGAGGTGGAAGTCCGAGGCGAGATCGGCCGCTACCCCGTGCCACATAGCCGAGGTCTGGGGATATCCGTGGAGCAGCACCAGGGGCGGCTTTCCTTGCGTGCCGCCATGGCGCACGAAAAGCGTGATCTCGGGGAGGGCGATACGCTCCTCCGTGAAGCCGGGGAACAGGGACATGGGGCCTCCTCGCGCCGAATCGTCCGCGCGCCGCGCTCGGGCTAGACGCGCCCCACGTTCCTAGCCGCGTGGCGAGAGGCGGTCGAGCGCGGCGTGGAGGAGCGTGGCTTCAGGCCCAAGGCGGCCGACCAGCTCCGCCTGGTACGCCTCCGCGATGGGGATGAGCCGCGCCAGCAGCGCCGCGCCCGCCTCGGTCAGGGTCAGACGCAGCAGGCGTCGGTCATGCGCGTCCACCTCCTTGCGGAGATAGCCCTTGGCCTCCAGGCGCGACGCCGCGCGGCTGACCTTGGACTTTTCGAGCCGCACCCGCCGCTCGATGTCGCGCAGCGCCGGGCTCTCGCCATAGCCCACATTCACCAGCACCCGCCATTCCGCGATCGAGATGCCGAAGCGGTCGCGATACTGCCGTGCCAGCCCGTCCGACAGCTCGGCGGCGATCACGGTGAAGCGGTAGGGCAGGTAGCCCTCCAGGTCAAAGGCGGGGAGGTCGGTCATTGGTGCAGAAGACCCGAGGGCCGTTGCAAATGCAACGATCATCGACTAGTTGCATGTGCAACGAATACCCCCGGCACCGGAGCATGACATGACCGAGCAGGCCCCCAAGCTGACCATGGCGCCGCAAGCGGCGGGCGCGCATCCGGGCTACATGCCGGGCTTCGGAAACGACTTCGAGACGGAGGCCCTCCCGGACGCGCTGCCGCAGGGGATGAATTCGCCGCAGAAGTGCAATTACGGCCTCTATGGCGAGCAGTTGAGCGGCACCGCCTTCACCGCGCCAAGCCACCAGAACGAACGGACCTGGTGCTACCGCATCCGTCCCTCGGTCAAGCACACCCGCCGGTTCGACAAGATCGACCTGCCCTATTGGATCAGCGCGCCGCATGTGGACCCGGACGTGATCTCGCTGGGCCAGTATCGCTGGGACCCGGTGCCCCATGCCGACACGCCCCTGACCTGGCTGACGGGGATGCGCACGATGACCACGGCGGGGGACGTGAACACGCAGGTGGGCATGGCCGCGCATATCTACCTCGTGACCGAGAGCATGGTGGACGATTACTTCTACTCCGCCGATAGCGAGTTGCTGGTCGTCCCGCAGGAGGGCCGGCTGCGCTTTTGCACCGAACTCGGCGTGATCGAGGTGGAGCCGCAGGAGATCGCGATCCTGCCCCGTGGTCTCGTCTACCGCGTCGAGGTGCAGGAGGGGCCGTGCCGGGGCTTCGTCTGTGAGAATTACGGGCAGAAATTCGCGCTGCCGGGGCGGGGGCCGATCGGGGCCAACTGCATGGCGAACCGGCGGGATTTCAAGACGCCGGTGGCCGCTTTCGAGGACCGGGAGGTGCCGTCGACGGTGACGGTGAAATGGGCCGGGCAGTTCCACCGGACCCGCATCGGCCACTCGCCGCTGGACGTGGTAGCCTGGCACGGCAATTACGCGCCCTGCAAATACGACCTGCGGACCTATTGCCCCGTGGGCGCGATCCTGTTCGACCACCCGGACCCGTCGATCTTCACCGTGCTGACGGCGCCCTCGGGCGTGGAGGGGACGGCGAATATCGACTTCGTGCTGTTCCGCGACCGCTGGATGGTGGCCGAGGACACGTTCCGCCCGCCCTGGTATCACAAGAACGTCATGTCCGAGCTGATGGGCAACATTCACGGCATCTATGACGCCAAGCCCAAGGGGTTCGTGCCGGGGGGCCTGAGCCTTCACAACATGATGCTGCCGCACGGCCCCGACAAAGGGGCATTCGAGGGTGCGTCGAATGCCGATCTGAAGCCCGAGAAGCTGGCCGACACCATGTCCTTCATGTTCGAGACGCGCTTTCCGCAGCACCTCACCCGCTTCGCCGCGCAGGAGGCGCCGTTGCAGGACGACTATATCGACTGCTGGGCGGACCTGGAGAAGAAGTTCAACGGCACGCCGGGGGTGAAATGATCCTCGCCTCCCTGCCCGAGGGCCGCGACGGAGCCTTGCGGATCGTCGCCCCGGATCGGGCGACCGCGACGCGCGCCGGGGCGGCGACGTTTCGGGCGCTGCTCGACGGCGCCTCGGACGCGGCCGCAGGCGGCCCGGAGCCCTTCGATATCGCTCGCTGTGGCGCGCCCCTTCCTCGGACGGGGCAGTTCCTGGACGGCTCGGCCTATGTCAACCATGTGGAGCTGGTGCGGAAGGCGCGCGGCGTGCCCATGCCCGAGAGCTTCTGGACCGATCCGCTGATGTATCAGGGTTGCTCCGACCCGTTCCTGGGGCCGGCCGACCCAATCCTGACCGATCCCACCTGGGGCACCGATTTCGAGGCCGAGGTGGCGGTCGTGACCGGCGACGTGCCGCTGGGGGCCGACATCGACACGGCCCGCGCGGCGATCCGTTTCGTGCTGCTGCTCAACGACGTGTCGCTGCGCGGGCTGATCCCGGACGAGCTGGGCAAGGGGTTCGGCTTTGTCCATGGCAAGCCGCCCTCGGCGCTGGCCCCCCTTGCCGTCGCGCCGGAGGCGCTGCCGGGGTGGGACGGGGACCGGCTGAACGCGACCATGTGCATCGATTTGAACGGCGCGCCTTTCGGGCGGCTCGACGCGGGGCGGGACATGACCTTCGGCTTCCCCGAACTCATCGCCCATGCTGCGCGGACCCGGCCGCTCGCGGCGGGCACGGTGGTGGGCTCGGGCACGGTGTCGAACAAGGGCGCCGATGGCGGGCCCGGCCGCACCGTCGCCGATGGCGGCGCGGGCTACGCCTGTCTGGCCGAGCAGCGCATGGTCGAGACCATCCGGGACGGCAAACCGTCCACGCCGTTCCTCAAGTCCGGCGACCGGGTGGAGATCTGGATGGAGGACGCCGAGGGGCGCGACCTCTTCGGCCGTATCGCGCAGGACGTCAAAGCCAGGAGTGAGACATGAGCAAGGCCTTCGCCTCCCAGGGCGACTTGACTGAAAAGACCATCACCTTCGATGAGGTGGGCCGCGACCTCTGGGCCTTCACCGCCGAGGGCGATCCGAATTCCGGCGTCATCATCGGCGACGAGAGCGTGATGGTCGTCGAGGCGCAGGCCACGCCGCGCCTCGCCGAAAAGGTGATCGAGCGGGTGCGGAGCGTGACCGACAAGCCGATCAGCCATCTCGTCCTGACCCACTACCACGCCGTCCGCGTGCTGGGCGCCTCGGCCTATGGCGCGGATAGCATCATCATGTCCGAGACCGCCCGCGCCATGGTGGCAGAGCGCGGGCAGGAGGATTGGGACAGCGAATTCGCCCGCTTCCCCCGTCTCTTCGAGGGGCATGAGAGCATCCCGGGCCTGACCTGGCCCACGACGACCTTCAACGACCGTATGTCGGTCTATCTGGGCAAGCGCCGCGTGGACATCATGCATCTGGGCCGGGCGCATACGGCGGGCGACGCCGTCGTCTACGTGCCCGACGAGAACGTCATGTTCACCGGCGACATCGTCGAGGACCGCTCCGCCTGTTATTGCGGCGACGGGCATTTCCACGACTGGCCCGCCACGCTGGACCGCATCCGCCGCTTCGATCTGGACGCCATCGCGCCGGGCCGGGGCGGGGCGCTGGTGGGCCGCGAGGCGGTGGAGCGCGCGCTGGTCTCGACCGAGGATTTCGTCCGCTCCACCTACCGCCCCGCCGCCCGCGTGGCGCTGCGCGGCGGCACGCTCAAGGAGGCCTGGGACGCGGTGCGCGCCGAATGCGACCCGAAATTCTCGGACTACGCCATCTACGAGCACTGCCTGCCGTTCAACGTGGCCCGCGCCTATGACGAGGCGCGCGACATCGACACGCCGCGGATCTGGACGGCGGAGCGGGACAAGGAGATGTGGGAGGCGCTGCAGGGATGACACCTTTGACGACGTTCGACTGACCCGCTTCCGAGAGGGCGGGACCGGGGGCCAGCCCCCGGAGCCCCCGGGATATTTGAACAGGGAAGAAAGGGGCTCGCAGGTTTGTCGGAGCAGTCTGGGCCAGGACCCGATCGGGGGTCCGATGGCTGCGCATTTACGGGGGAGACCATGCTTGACGATCGCTATGATCTGGAGTTCCGCCTCTGGCCCTATGGGCACGTGCCGGACCAGGACACCACCGCGCGCCACCCCGTCGTCATCGTCGGGGCAGGCCCGGTGGGCCTGGCGTTGGCGCTGGACCTGAGCCTGCGCGGCACGCCCGCGCTGGTGCTGGACGACAGCGAGGGGGCGGGGATGGGGTCGAAGGCGATCTGCTTCTCCAAGCGCACGCTCGACATCGCGACGCGGCTCGGGGCCGGGGCGCCGATGGTCGAGAAAGGGGTCGTCTGGCAGGTGGGACGCGTCTTCCATCGCGACGCCCAGGTCTTCGAGTTCGACCTCCAGCCCGATCCGGGCCACCGGAACCCGGCCTTCATCAATCTCCAGCAGCCCTATTTCGAGCGCGACCTCTTCGAAGCGATCCAGCGCGCCCAGGCCGAGGGCGCGCCCATCGAGATCCGAGGCCGCAACCGCGTGACGGCCGTCGATCCCGGCGCCGATGGCGTGCGGGTCGAGATCGACACGCCGGACGGGCCCTACGCGCTGGAAGCCGACTGGCTGGTCGCCTGCGACGGCGCGCGGTCGCCGACCCGCACCATGCTGGGGCTGGGCTTCGAGGGGCGCGTCTTCGAGGATAACTTCCTGATCGCCGATGTGCGCATGACCGCCGATTTCCCGACCGAGCGCTGGTTCTGGTTCCAGCCGCCCTTCGACGGGGCCGGGGATTCGGCGCTTTTGCACAAGCAGCCCGACGACATCTGGCGGATCGACTTCCAACTGGGTTGGGAAATCGAGCGCTCCCGCGAGTTGGAGCCCGACCGCATCCGCGCCCGCGTCGATGCAATGCTGTCCTCGCAGACCGGCACGGTCCCGGATTATGAGCTGGTCTGGACCTCGATCTACACCTTCCAATGCCGCCGGATGGAGCGGTTTCGCCATGGCCGCGTCCTGTTCGCCGGCGACAGCGCGCATCAGGTCTCGCCCTTCGGCGCGCGGGGGGCGAATTCGGGCGTGCAGGATGCCGACAACCTCGCCTGGAAGCTGGACCTCGTGCTGCGCGGCCACGCGTCCGACGCGCTGATCGACAGCTACGCCTCCGAGCGGGAGGAAGCGGCGGACGAGAACATCCTGAACTCGTCGCGCGCCACGGATTTCATGACGCCCAAGACCGAGATCAGCCGCATGTTCCGCGATGCCGTGTTGGATCTCGCCGGGCGGCACGCCTTTGCCCGGCCCATGGTCAATTCCGGCCGCCTCTCGACCCCCTGCACCTATCGCCAGGCCGGGGAGGATGCGCTGGGCGGCCCGCCAGAGACACGGCCCGGCGCCGCATGCGTCGATGCGCCTGTGGGGGAGGGGTTCCTGCTGGAGCGTCTGCCGCGCGGGTTCACCCTGCTCGCCATCGGGGGCGATGCGCCGCCGCCGGCTGCGCGCGGCGACATCGCCGTGGACCGGCTGCACCTGCCCGCGCCCACAGCGGAGCTTGCCGCCCGCTATCTGGGCGACAGCCCGAGCGCCGTCTATCTGATCCGCCCGGACCTGCATATCGCGGCGCGCTGGCCGGATTTCGACGCGAGGGCCGTGGATCGGGCCCTGGCGCAGGCACTGGGAGAGCGGCCATGCCTCTGATCCTCGACCCGAACCTTCCCGACCCGGACGGCTTCTATCAGGAGCTGTTGGCCGCCCATGAGGGTCTGACCAAATCCGAGAGCGACGCGCTCAATGCGCGGCTGATCCTGATCCTGGCGAACCAGATCGGCGACCGCGCCGTCTTGACCGAGGCCCTGCGCGCGGCCCGCTGATCGTTTCTCGGCTTGCGGGGACCCGCGTTTCTCATAGGGTCTCCCGCGACGGATCGCATCTTGGAGAGACCGATGGCCGAGATCGTGGGGACGCCGGAGGACGACCGGGGTCCGACACGCCTGAACGGCACCGCGGAGGACGACTTCATCCGGGGCCGCGCGGGCGACGATGAGATTTTCGGCCGCGATGGAAGCGACACATTGAGCGGCGGGGGCGGCGATGACACGCTGGTGCCCGGCCCCAGCGGCGCCGGGCCGGAGCGGGTCGATCCCGGACGGGGCTCGGACCGGATCGATCTGGCCGGGCTCAGCGCCTTCCTGGAGTTGGGTTATTTCGACGCCGCGCCGCTGAACGTGACGCTTAACGAGGGCACCGGCACCGCGCGCGTCGTGGAGCAGGATGGCGCTGTCGATACCTTCACCCAGTTCGGTCGCGTCGCGCGCGAATTGGGCGCTTTCTTCGGCGGCGGCGAGGGGGCGGATCGTTACGATATCGCGGCGGTCTCGGCGGGCGCCTATCTGCATGTCGATCCCCAGGGTGGCGACGACACGATCACGCTGCGCGGGGGCGAGGGGACGGTGCGGCTGGGCTTCGCCACCGACGGTCCGGACGGGGTGACGGTCGATTTGGTCACCGGGCGGATCGACGCCGGCAGCCAGGGCGACGACCGCATCCTCTATCTCGGCGACCCGCGCCGCCTGCAGATCCAGAGCGGCGACAGCGACGACCGCTTCATCGGCGGCAATGGCCGCCTGGAGGAGTGGGTCTGGCGCGGCGGCGACGACAGCATCGACGGCGCGGGCAGGGCGATCACCATCCTCAATCTGACCGAGGACGGGGTGTCCGGCGTGACGGTCGATCTGGCTCAGGGCCGGGCGACGGCCAGGTGGGAGGGGCGGTCCCATACCCTGACGCTGAGCGACGTGGACCAAGTGCTCGGCGGGTCCGCTGCGGACTTGCTGCGCGGCGATGGCGGTGCCAACCTCATCGAAGGCGGCGACGGCGATGACACGATCGAGGGGGGTGAGGGCAACGACCTCCTGCGCGGAGACGCGGGGGACGACCGCATCCTTGCCGGTGGCGGCACGGCCAACGTGCTGCGTGGCGGTGATGGGGACGATACGCTGATCTCGGGGACCGGGGCCGACGATATCGGGGGCGGAGCCGGGGATGACCTGATCGACCTGACGGGGATGACCTCCGGCTTTGGCGGCTTCATCTCGCCGGGGCTGGGCACCGACACGATCGAGGGCAGCCGGGCCCTTTGGGCGCAAGGCGACGGCCATGGCCTGAGCTATGACGATGTCGGCCGCCCCGGCGCCGGCCTGACCGTCGAGATCGGGGCCGAGGGCAGCGGGACCGCCGTCTCGGCGGATGGGACGATCTTCGACCGGTTCAGCTTCTTCGATTTCTTCTCCACCGGGGCGGGCGATGATCTTCTGATGGGATTGGACGATCCGTCGGGGAGCGGCCGGTTCGAAGGCTTTCGCGGCGGGGCCGGGGACGACACGATCCTGGGCGGAACGGGCGGCTTCGACGTGATCGACTATCGCGGGGAGCGCTTCGAGAACGGCGCCGTCCGCGCCATCTCCGTCGACCTCGCGCGCGGCACCGCCCGGGACACCTACGGTGACCGGGATGTCATCGAGGGGATCGAGGCGATCTGGGCCACCGGGCTGGACGATGTGCTGCGCGGTTCGCCCTCCCAGGACTTCTTGTCGTTCCGCGGCTATCGCGGGGCCGACACGCTCGACGGCGCCGAACTGAGGGGACTGGCCGACGGCACGCGCCTCGGTTTCGAGATCGCGGATTATTCCGACGACGCCCGAGACGGCGGCACGGCCGGAGCGGTGGTCGATCTGGCCGTGGGCACGGGCCGCGACGGGTTCGGGACCGTCGATATCCTGCGGAACGTGGACGGGGCGATCGGCACCGAGCTCCAGGACGTGCTGCGCGGCAGCGGCACAGCGAACGACCTGCGCGGACGCGGCGGCGATGACCGGCTGGAGGGGCGCGGCGGGAATGACACGCTGCGCGGCGATGCCGGGGCCGACACGCTGGTCGGCGGCGCGGGCCGCGACCGGTTGGAGGGCGGCGATGGCGGCGACGTCTATGTCGTCGACACCGGCGATATCGTGGTCGAACTGGCGGGCGGAACCGGCCGGGACGAGATCCGCACCTCCGTGTCCTTCGCCATCGCGCCGGGCGTGGAACAGATCACCGCCCTAGGCCGCGGCAATCTCCGGCTGGAGGGCTCGGCGGCGGGCGAGACGCTGCTCGGCAATGGCGGCGCCAACATCCTCGTGGGCTTCGGCGGCGCTGATGTGATGACCGGCGGCGGCGGCGCGGATGTCTTCGTGCTGACCGCGCGGGGCGGGACGCCGCCGGAGGTCTCCGTCACCGATTGGGGCCGAGGCGGCGACCGGCTTGCGGTCGACGACCAACTGCTCGGGCTGGGTGCGCCGGGCATCGACATACGGGGTCTCACGGTCGGCACCTTCCGCGAGATCCGGGAGACCGGCGCCGTGGGCTACGACGCCCGCACCGGCGCGCTGCGGCTCGACATCGACGGCGATGGCACCCGTGAACTGGTCGCGACGCTGGAGGGTGGCGCTCGGCTGAGCCTCGACGACGTGCTGCTGTTCTGATGCTGCGCCGGGGCGCGCGCATCCGGTTTCAAGCGCCGGATTTGCGCGAGCGGCGGGAATCTCGGAGCGCGCCCCGCATCGCCCCGCGCGCGGTGAGCCAGGGCCGTCTCTCGGCCTTCACCCTGCTCGCGATCCGCAAGCCCGAGACCGGCGTTGCGACCTATGCCCGGCCCCGACGCCCTCGCCGTCTGAGCCAGGTCGCGCGGACCCGGAAGCCGCGCTGCTTTTTTGGGCGTCTGCCCGTTGTTGCGGCGCGGGCTTTACGCCGGGTTGTCAGAATCAACGTCTCGACTAGCCTGTTTCTGCTTTTATGAGGGGAGGGGCGGCCATGGCCGATATTTTTGGAACCGAGACCGACGACCGCGGGGCGACGCAGCTGACCGGGACGGCCCAGGACGATCTGATCCAGGGGTTCGCGGGCAATGACGAGTTGTTCGGCCTGGATGGCAACGACACGTTGGAGGGCGGTCCGGGCAACGACACGCTGGTGCCAGGACCGACGGAGGAGTTCGGCAATCAGCGCATCCGTCCCGGCACCGGCTCGGACCGCATCGACCTCACCGGATCGAATGCCTTCATCGATATCGGCTATTTCGACCACCCGACCGCTCTGACCGTCGTCCTCGACGAACCCGGAGATTTCGGCCGCGTCACGGACGGCGCGGGGGATATCGATACCTATGTCGATCTGGGCCGCCAGATCCGCGAGAACGGCATCTATTTCGCTACGTCCAATTTCGACGACGACATCACCGTCACCTCGGCGGATCGAAACAGCTACGTCCATATTGATCCGGAGGGCGGAAACGACAGGATCACGGTCACCGGGGGGGAGGGGACCGTTCGTCTCGAGTTCCGCGCCAATGGCAACCCTGGCGATGCCGGTGTCACCATCGATCTCGCCACCGGCGTGGTGACGTCACCTAATGGCGACGAGGACATCATCTTGATCGAGGCGCCGCAGCGGCGCTTGCAGATCCAGACGGGCCACGAGAACGACAGCATCACCGGCTCCGCCACCGAGGACGAGCAGTATATCTGGCGCGGCGGCAACGACACGATCGACGGGGTGGCGGGCTTCGACATGCTTCGCATGGACGACAGGCGCGTCTCCGATGTGGATATCGACCTCGCCGATCGCACCGCCACGGCCCGCTACGAAGGGCAGGCGTTCCAGATCAGCCTCGACAACATCGATGGGATCGCGGGCTCCAATGACGATGGCGACGAGTTGCGCGGCGACGATGGAGAGAACTACATCGAGGGCCGCGACGGCAATGACACGATCGAAGGCCGCGATGGCGACGACGATCTTCGCGGGGACAACGGCAACGACTTGATCGATGGCGGCGGCGGCGAGAACCGCCTGCGCGGGGGCGAAGGCAACGACACGCTGATCTCCGGGCCGACCAACGACGATATCGATGCGGGGAATGGCAACGACCGGATCGACCTCACCGCCATGGTCGAGGGCTGGGGCGGCTTCATCCAGCCCGGCTTGGGCCAGGATACCCTGCTCGGCAGCCAGGCCCTCTGGGACGCGGGCGAAGGCCATGATCTCAGCTACCGGCCGCTCGGGGGCGTCAGCGGCCTCATCATCGAGGTCGGCGCGAACGGGACCGGCACCGCCCGGTCGGGCGACGGGCAGGTGAACGACAGCTTCAGCTTCTTTCACTACTTCAACGGAAGCCAGGACGACGACCGCATCACCAGCGTCGACGAAGCGGACGACACCTTCCGTTTCGAGGCCTTTTCCGGAAACGGGGGGAACGACACGATCATTGGCGGCGAGAACGGGTTCGACGTGCTCAGCTATCGCGATGAACGCTTCGACAATGACAATGTGCAGGCGGTGACGGTCAACTTCGCCACGGGGGTCGCCATCGACACCTTCGGGGATCAAGATCGCTTCAGCGGGATCGAGCAGGTGCAGGGGACTTTCCTGGCCGACACCTTCATCGGTTCGAACAGTCAGGAAATCATGTGGTTCCGCGGCTATGATGGTGCCGATACGATCCAGGGCGCCGAACTCGTGGAGGAGGCGGACGGCACGCTTCTCGGTTTCGAGACGGCGGATTATCTCGACGACGCCGGCGATGGGGGAACCGCAGGTGTCGTCGTGGACCTGGCCGCCGGAACCGGGCGGGATGGGTTCGGCAATGTCGACACGCTGATCCAGGTCGATGCCGTGCGCGGAACCTTGCAGAATGACGTGATGCGGGGCACCGAAACCTACAACGACTTGCGCGGCGAAGCCGGAGACGACCTGTTGGAGGGCCGCGGCGGCAATGACTTCATGCGCGGTGGGGACGGCAACGACACGCTCGATGGCGGCGCGGGCCGCGATCGGATGGAAGGCGGCACCGGCGACGACATCTACATCGTCGACAGCGCCCGCGATTCCATCTTCGACGAGGGCGGCGTGGACGAGATCCGGACCAGTGTGAATTTCGGGATCGTCGAAGGGATCGAGCAGCTTACGGCGACCGGGCGCGGCAACATCCGGCTCGACGGGTCGGAGCGGGACGAGACCCTGGTCGGCAATGCCGGCGCCAACATCCTGGTGGGCTTGGGCGGCGCCGATGTGATGACGGGCGGCCGCGGGGCGGACAGCTTCGTGCTGACCGCGCGGGGCGGGACCGATCCGAACGTCTTGGTAACCGATTGGGAGCGGGGCAGGGACCGGCTCGCCATCGACGACCAGCTGGTGGGCCTGGGCGCGCGTGGCATCGCCATCCGCGAGCTGGGGATCGACGATTTCCGCACCCTGCGCGACAGCGGCTCGGTCGGCTACAACGCCCGAAACGGAGAGCTGCGCCTCGACATCGACGGCGATGGCGACCGAGAGCTTGTGGCTACGCTGGAAGGCGGCGCGCGGCTGGGCTTGGACGACATCCTGTTGTTCTGAAATACAGAATCGGCCGACCGCTTTCCGCGGAAGCCCTGCGGGGGACCCGCGCGTGACGCGACGTCCCCCGAGGGACCGGGGCGGCGGCCGACCGATGGCGGAGGACCGCCGCTGATCCCAAGGCCCCAAGGAGACGCCCATGCCAGCCAGCGCTGAAAGTCCCGGTGGTCTGAAGGTCGGATATCCAGGGGTCGGAACCTTCGAGATCCTCGTGCCGCCAAACGCATCGGAGGGCTTGAGCTCGGTCTTCGAGTCCGACGAGCGAGCGGAGTTCGTGCTCGGCTACCTCGACCGCGGCGAGACCGTCGTGCTGGTCGAGATCTGGCCCGACTTCGAGGGTTATTTGCGGGAGGTGTCGCTCGTCCAGGGCCTTACCGTCGCGACGACCACGGTCTCACCGCAGCAATTCGAGCTGTTCTCCACCTTTGATGGCCCCCTTCTCGGCCCGGTCTCGGAGAACCGCACTCTCTTCGTCCAGGGAGAGACGCTGGCCGCCTTCGACCTGGACGCGGCCACGACGCGGCTGGATGCGGCCTGGCGCGTGCCGTTCGCGGCGCTGGGCGCCGACGTGGACCGCCTGGACACGATCTCGGGGCCGCAGGGTCTCTATAGCGCTGACCGGTGCCGTCACCGAAGACCCGCTCGCACCGCCGAGCGGAGACCCGCTCGGGCGCCTCAACCTGATCGACCCGGAGACCGGCGCGCTGCGGGAGGGGGCCGACATCGTGCCGGTGGCCTCCAGCCTCGTGACGCTCGGGGCGCCGGATGTCGAGATCCTGACCGACGGGCGCGTGGCGACGGCCTTTGTCGTCACGGAGGCCGGTCAAGGGTCGGGCCCTTGGATGCAGGTGGACATCCACGCGCCGGATCTCTCCTCCGTCGAGACCCAGATCGCGCGCCTGCCGGAGCAGGCGCTGCCTCGGGTCTATCTCGACGGGCTCGAGGGCGGTGGCTACGCCGCGACCTACGACCTGCTGTTCGAAGGGGACGAGGGCGATTTCGTGAGGGACTACGTCTCCGTCGCCGAGGTCTTCAATCGGAACGGCCTCTCGATCGGCGCGCGGGAGTTCGAGTGGACGGACCCGGATCCGGCCGACTTCGTCATCTCGGGCACGGCCGACGACCTCGCCATCTTTGAGGATGGCACGATCCTCGGCCGCGGGGCCCTCCCGGGCTTCGGAGGCGAGACGGACCGCCCCGCCATCATCGAGGGCGGGCCGCGCGGCAGGCGGATCGAAGGCTCCACCGCCGATGACACGATCGACGGGGGCGGCGGAGACGACACGGTCCGCGGATCCTATGGCGACGACGATCTCGATGGCGGCACCGGGGCAGACGAGCTGCGCGGCGGCGTGGGCGACGACCGCTATCTGCTGGACGATCCGGGCGACGTCGTGATCGAGGAGGCGGGCGAGGGCCGGGACGAGGTCTTCACCTTCGTCGACCTCGCCGCGCCCGAGCATGTCGAGCGCGTCAAGATCGTCGGAGGAGAGCGCAACGTCCGGCTCGAAGGCAGCGCCGGCGACGATTGGCTGGAGGGCAACCGGCTCGCCAACACGCTGGTCGCCTCCGAGGGTCAGGACACGCTGGTCGGGCGCGGGGGCGGCGACGATTTCGTGCTCACGGCCGACAGCGGCCGCACCGTCATCGCCGATTTCGAGGCCGGGGACCGGCTTTTGATCGACGACCGGCTCCTGGGTCTGGGCGATGCGGAGGACGATCCCCGCGTGCTCGACCGGAACACGTTCCGGAACCTGCGCGAGGCGGAGCGCGCTGGGTTCGACGCCGGGCGCGGAGAGGTCAAGATCGATATCGACGGGGACGGGGTGCGGGAGGTCGTCGCTGTCTTGCAAGGCGACGGGCGCCCCGGTCTGGACGATGTCCTGCTGTTCTGAGGTTGGCGCCTCAGGCCGGGGCGGGCAGCCGGATGCAGGCCGCCTCGCCGCTGCACGTCGGCACCATCGGCGGGCGCGCGGCTCCGCATTCGGCTACCGCGCGCGAGCAGCGGGAGCGGAACAGACAGCCCTCGGGCAGGTCGAGCGGCGAGGGCAGGTCGCCCTCCAGCATCTGCGGCGCGACCTTTACCCTCGGGTCCGGCACCGGCACCGCCGAGAGCAGCGCGCGCGTATAGGGGTGCTGCGGGTCGCGGACCAGGGCACCGGCGGGCGCCCGCTCCATCGTTGCGCCCATATACATCACCAGCACCTCGTCCGAGATATGCCGCACCACGCCCAGATCGTGGGCCACGAAGACGAGCGCCAGCCCTATCTCCCGCTGGAGCGCCTTGAGCAGGTTCACCACCTGCGCCTGGATCGAGACGTCGAGTGCCGAGACCGGCTCATCGCAGAGCAGCACCTTCGGCTCCGCCACCAGCGCGCGGGCGATGCCGATGCGCTGGCACTGCCCGCCCGAGAACTCGTGCGGGAAGCGGTTGGCCTGCGTGGCGGGGATGCCGACGCGGTCGAGCATGGCGAGCGCGGCGTCGCGGCGGGCCTCCGCGTCCATCTCTGGGCGGAAGAAGCCGAGCGGCTCCGCGACGATCTCCCGGATGGTCATCCGCGGGTTCAGCGAGGCGATCGGATCCTGGAAGATCATCTGGACGCGCGACCTGAGCCGCTGCATCGAGGCGCGGCTGCCATAATCGACCCGCTGCCCGTCCAGCGTGACGCGCCCCTGCGCCAGCGGCGCGAGCCCCGCCACCGCGCGGATCAGCGTGGACTTGCCGCAGCCCGACTCCCCCACGATGCCGATGGTCCGGCCCGCTTTCAGCGTGAACGACACCCCGTTGACCGCATGGACGATGCCGGGCGGCGACCAGGGCCAGCGCTTGGTCTGCGCCACCTCGAAGGTGACATGGGCGTCCGTGACCGTGAGCATCACGTCAGCTCCTCGACGGGGCGGAGGCAGGCGCGGCCCCCCGTCAGCTCCGGCAGGGTCAGGCGGCAAGACTCGATCGCGTCGACGCAGCGGGGCGCGAAGGGGCAGCGCGTTGGGAAGGCGCGCTGCGAGGGCGGGCTGCCCGGGATCGCGATCAGTTCGTCCGCCGGATCCTCCACATTGGGCACCGCGCGCAGCAGGCCGCGCGTATAGGGATGCGCCGGCCGCTCGAAGAGGGGCAGGGTCGCCGCCTGCTCCATGATGCGCCCGCCATAGAGCACGATCACCTCCTCGCAAAAGCCCGCAACGACGCCCAGATCGTGGGTGATGAGCACGACCGAGGTGCCCAGATCGCGCTGCACCTCCGAGAGCAGCTGCATGATCTGCGCCTGAACGGTCACGTCCAGAGCCGTCGTCGGCTCGTCCGCCAGGATCAGCTTCGGCCGGCACATCAGCGCCATGGCGATGACGATGCGCTGGTGCATGCCCCCAGACAATTCGTGCGGATAGGCGCGCAGCCGGGCGCGCGCTTCGGGGATGCGCACGGCGTCCATCACCTCCAGCGCGCGGGCGCGGGCAGCGGCGCGGCCCAGCCCCTCATGCTGCTCGACGATCTCGGTCAGCTGCCGCTCGATCCGCATATAGGGGTTGAGCGACGACATCGGGTCTTGAAAGACGATGGCGATCTCGCGCGCCCGGATGCGGTTCATCTCGGCCGGAGGCAGGGTCAGCAGATCGCGCCCCTCCCACAGGACGCGCCCCTCCGCCTCGGCATTCTTGGCGAGCAACCCCATGACCGCCAGCGCCATCTGCGACTTGCCCGACCCGCTCTCGCCGACGATGGCCAGCTTCTCGCCCGCGCCCACCCGGAACGACACGTCGTTGACCGCATGAACCAGCCCGTCGCCGGTGCGGAAACGGATACGGAGAGTCTCGACGCTCAGCATTCCGGTAACGCACTGTCAAGGTTAACGCCCCCCCTGGCTCTCATCTTGCCGAAAATACCTCGGGGAGCGCGAGGGGCTGGCCCCTCGCTCCGACATCGACCCAAGACCCACCGCATCCTCAACGCTCCTTCGGGTCCAGCGCGTCGCGCAGTCCGTCCCCGATATAGAACAGCGACACCTGTGCGATCACGAAGACCGCCGCCGGGAAGGCCAGTTGCCAAAGCGTCCCGAAGGTCATCGTCGCCGCCCCCGCCGAGATCAACGCGCCGAGCGAGGTGTTCGGCTCCTGGATGCCGACGCCGAGGAAGCTGACGAGGCTCTCGGCCATGATGACTTCGGGGATCACGAGCGAGGTATAGATCACCACCACCCACAGGATGTTCGGCGCCAGATGCCGGGCCAGGATCTGGAGGTCCGACATGCCCAGCATCCGTGCCGCGTCCACGAACTCCCGGTTCTTCAGCATCATCACCTGGCCGCGCACGATCAGCAATCCGGCCGTCCAGTTCACCAGGATGATGACCAGGATCATCTGCCCCAGGGAGCGGCCGAAGAAGGCCTGCCAGACGACGAAGAAGATGATGTAGGGGATGGCCAGCCAGATCGTGTAGGCGCCCAGGACGGTGCGGTCGAAGCGCCCCCCGTAATAGCCCGCCAGCGCGCCGATCGTCGCCCCCAGCAGCACCGAGACCGGCCCCGCGACGAAGCCCACCATCAGCGAGGTCCGCGTCCCCTGCACCGTGCGCGCGTAAAGATCGCGGCCCAACTCGTCCACGCCGAACCAGTGCCCATTCGAGAGCGACGGCCCGCCCTCCTCCTTGATTCGGCCCAGGAGGTTCCAGTCGATCTCCTCATAGGTCCAGCGGGCCAGCAAATTTCCGAAGAGCGCGAACAGGATCAGCAGCCCCAGCATCCCCACCGAGACCACCGCCATCCGGTTGCGCAGGAACCGCCGCCCCGCATCCGCCCAGAAGGAGCGGGAGGCGACCATCTCTTCCGCCGCGTCCTCGGCAAAGGCGGGGGAGGTCAGGCGGCGCTTGGCGGCGCCGATCACGACAGCCCCGCCCTGACCTTTGGATCGATCCAGGCATAGAGCAGATCCACCATCAGCGTCAGCGCGAAGGTCAGCACCGCATAAAGGATCGCGAGGCCCAAAAGGATCGAGTAGTCACGGCTATAGGCCCCATCGATGAAGTCCTGCCCGATCCCCCCCGTCGAAAAGAACACGTCGACGAAGACCGAGCCCGTGATCATGTAGACGAAAACAGGCCCCATATAGGTGAGCGTCGGCAGCAGAGCCGGTTTCAGCGCGTGACGCAGGATCACCGTCCGCTCCGGCAGGCCCTTGGCGCGGGCGGTGCGGATATAGGGCGAGCCCAGCACTTCCAGCATTGAGCCCCGGGTGAGGCGCGCGACCGAGGCCATGTAGCTGGTCCCCAGCGCGATGGCGGGCATGACCACGTATTGCCACTGCCCCCCATTCCAGCCGCCGCCGGGCAAAAGGCCCCAACTGAGGGTGAAGAGCAGCACCAGGATCGGGGCCAGCACGAAGTTCGGGAAGATCTGGGAAAAGATCGCCAGCCCCGTCATCGTGTAGTCCCAGAACCCGTTATGCTTCAGCGCCGCGACGATCCCCAGCGGAATGCCGAGCAGCAGCACGAAGACCGCCGACCAGAACCCATAAGTCAGCGTTACCGGAAAACCCTGGGCGATGACGTCGTTCACCGTCCGGTCCTTCTGGGCGAAGCTGGGGCCGAAATCGAAACAGCACAGGATGTTCCGGATATAGGTCCAGAGCTGGACATGCAGCGGCTCGTCCATGCCATAGCGCTCCAGCACGTTGGCCATGACGGCGGGGGGCAGGGGCCGCTCCGAGGTGAAGGGCCCGCCCGGGGCGAGCCGCATCAGATAGAAGGCGAAGACGACGAGGATGAGCAGCGTCGGGATCACCATCAGCAGGCGGCGCAGCGTGTAATTGAGCATGAGCATCCTCAGGCGGCGGACCCTCGGGCCCGCCATAGGGTGACACGATCCGATCCCGAGCGCCAAGGGTGGCGTCACGGCAAAGCCCAATCCGTCAGGGCCGCGCCTACCGGGTCGAGAGCCGAAAAGACCCAGGGCGCGGGGCGCGGGCCCGTCTCCTCATCTTGCCGGAAATACCTCGGGGGGAGTCGGCCTCCGGCCGACGGGGGGCTGGCCCCCCTTCCCGCCTCGCCAAAGGCGCATCTCGATGGTGATGTAGGATCCGAAATCCAGCTTGAACCCGGCCATGGGGGTGGGCGACCAGCTGATCGAGGCGTTCCGGCTGCATGCCAAGGGCTCCCGCAAGGCCGCCCGCGCCGAGGCGCTTGCCATGCGCGACGCCGTGTCGATCACCGACCCGGAACGGGTGAGGCGCGCCTATCCGCACGAGGTCTCGGGTGGCATGGGCCAGCGGATCATGATCGCGATGATGCTGACCTCCGATCCCGACATCCTGAACGCGGACGAGCCGACCGGCGCGCCGGAGGTGTCGGTGCGGCGGCAGGTGCTGACCATCATGGAGGGTCTGTTGCGCGACCGGGGCATGGGGCTGATCTTCATCAGCCACGACCTGAACCTGGTGGCCGCTTCTTGCGACCGGGTGCTGATCATGTATGCCGGGCGGCTGGTCGAGACCTGCGCAGGGAACAAGTTGCACGAGGCGCCGACCGACCGCCTCGCCGTGCTGGACCGGGACGCGGCCTGGGCCGAGGCGCCCGGGGTGTTGTCATGATCGCGATCCGGATCGAGGGGCTGGGCCTCTGGTTCGGCGAGGGGCTTGACCGGGTGGACGCGGTGCGCGGCGCCGGCTTCGAGGTCGCGCAGGGCGAGAGCTTCGGCCATGTGGGTCAGAGCGGCTCGGGGAAGTCCACCATCCTGCGCGCGATCACGGGGCTTGCGCCGCATTGGTCGGGCACGATCGAGGTGGAGGGGGCGCGTCTGCACGGCGCCAAGCACGACCGGCGCTTCTACAAGCGCGTGTAGTTGGTGTCCCACGAGCTGCCGGTGATCGGGCATCTCTGCGACCGGCTGGCGGTCATGCGGCAGGGCGAGATCGTCGAGGTGATGGGGGGCGACCGGCTGCGCGCCATGACCCCGGACCATCCATATAGCCGGGAATTGCTGGCGGCCTCGGTGTATGCGATGGGCGAGACGCGGAGATAGGGTGCCGGGGTTCACCCCCTGTTAAGGGCTGAAGCGCTATCGGACCGTCAGGAGGTCCGATCATGCCCGCGGCCAATCATTCTCTGCCCTCACCCGAAGCTCAGGCGGCGAATCTCGCCGCGCTTCACGCGCTCGATCTGCTCGATACCGATCCCGAGGTCGCGTTCGACGCCGTGGCCAATGTCGCCGCGCGGGTCTTTCGGGCGCCGACGGCGCTGGTCTCGCTCGTGGATGAGCAGCGGCAGTGGTTCAAGTCGCGAGTCGGCATGGCATGCACCGAGACACCGCTGAGCGAGTCGTTCTGCCGCTACGCCGTCGCCTCCCGCGTGCCGACGGTCGTGTTGGACGCGACCGAAGATCCGATCTTTTGCGACAACCCCCTGGTGACCGCGCCGCAAGGGCTGCGGTTCTATGCCGGGGCGCCCCTTTTGCTGGCCGGTGGCGCGGCGATCGGGACGGTCTGCGTGCTCGACTACGCCCCCCGGTCGGGCTGCAACCCGGCCGATCTCGCGGTGCTCACGGATCTGGCCTGTATCGCCGTCGAGACGATCGTGCTTCGGGCGGCGGCCTCCGGTCTGATCCGCGAGCGGCCCTGCCTGCCGCAGACGGTCTGACGGGCGCGTTCGCGGGCCGCCCAGAAAATCGGCCAGGGCGCTTGGCGGGCCGCGCTCCCGGGGCCGCCGGCGCGTGCGAGTGGGCCAGCCCTCTTGACCCCGGGTCCCGGGCAGGAAACTTTCTCGCCAGCAATCTGCCCGGAGAGTCCCATGACCACACGCCGCCACATCCTGATCGGGGCCTCGGCCCTGAGCCTGACAGCCGCCCTACCCGCGCTCGCCGATGGGCACGGACCTATCAAGGTCGCGGGCATCTATACCGTTCCGGTGGAGCAGCAATGGGTCTCCCGCATCCACATCGCCGCCGAGGCCGCCGCCGCGCGCGGCGATATCGAGTATGAATTCACCGAGAACGTCGCCAATACCGACTACCCGCGCGTCATGCGCGAATATGCCGAATCGGGCGTCGACATGATCGTGGGCGAGATTTTCGGCGTCGAGCGCGAGGCGCGCGAGGTCGCGGGCGAGTATCCGGACACCGCCTTCCTCATGGGCTCCTCCTTCAAGGAGGATATGGGCCCGGCGAACCTCGCCGTGTTCGACAACTACATCCAGGACGCCGCTTATCTGTCCGGGATCATCGCCGGCTCCATGACCGAGACCGGCAATATCGGCATGGTCGGCGGCTTCCCCATCCCCGAGGTGAATCGCCTGATGCACGCATTCATGGCCGGCGTCCGCGAGATGCGGGAAGACGCGACCTTCCAGGTGAGCTTCATCGGTTCCTGGTTCGACCCGCCCAAGGCCAAGGAGACGGCCTTCGCCATGATCGAGAACGGCGCTGACATCATGTATGCGGAACGCTTCGGCGTCTCGGACGCCGCGCAGGAACGCGGCGTGCTGGCCATCGGCAACGTCATCGACACCCAGGCCGATTATCCCGAGACCGTCGTCGCCTCCGCCATCTGGCATTTCGAGCCGACCATGGACGCCGCCATCGCCGCCGTGAAGGCGGGCGAGTTCACTGCCGCCGATTACGGGCGCTACAGCTTCATGGACCGGGGCGGCTCCAGCCTCGCGCCGCTGGGCACTTTCGAGGGCAAGGTCCCGCAGGAGGCGCTGGACCTCGTGGCCGAGCGGGAGGCCGCGATCAAGGCGGGCGAGTTCTCGGTCGAGATCAACGACAGCGAGCCGACCTCTGGATCATGACCGAAGGCTTTGGCGAGACGGTCC
This sequence comes from Jannaschia seohaensis, assembly GCF_900116765.1. Classification (GTDB taxonomy): domain Bacteria; phylum Pseudomonadota; class Alphaproteobacteria; order Rhodobacterales; family Rhodobacteraceae; genus Jannaschia; species Jannaschia seohaensis. The sequence goes on from NZ_UETC01000001.1 coordinate 243,035, forward strand.
TCCGTCTCGCCGACATCACCGTCCGCTTCGGCCCCGTCACCGCCAATGAAGGCGTCTCGCTGGAGCTCCGGCGGGGCGAAGTGGTGGCCTTGCTTGGCGAGAACGGCGCGGGCAAGACGACGCTGATGAACGTGCTCTTCGGCCTTTATGCCGCCGACGAGGGCTCGGTCGAGCTGTTCGGCCAGTCCCTGCCGCCCGGCAACCCGCGCGCCGCGCTGGAGGCCGGGGTGGGCATGGTGCATCAGCATTTCACCCTGGCCGAGAACCTGACGGTGCTCGACAATATCGCGCTGGGTACGCGCTCGCTCTGGTCGCCGGTCAGCGGCACGCGCGCCTTGCGCGCACGGGTGCGGGCGCTGGCCGAGGAATACGGGCTGCGCGTCGACCCAGACGCCACAGTCGCCAACCTGACGGTCGGACAGCGCCAGCGCGTGGAGATCCTCAAGGCGCTGGTCCGCGACGCCCGCATCCTCATCCTGGACGAGCCGACCGCAGTGCTGACCCCGCAGGAATCGCTCGACCTTTTCGCCACGCTGCGGCGAGCGGTGGCCAATGGCCTTTCGATTCTCTTCATCAGCCACAAGCTCCACGAGGTGGAGGCGGTGTCGGACCGTGTCGTCGTGCTGCGCCACGGCCGCGTCGTGGCCGAGGCGGCGACGGCCCAGACCTCCCGGGCCGAGATGGCCCGCCTGATGGTCGGCGCGGATATCGCGGCACCCGCGCCGCGTCCCGCTCGGCCCGGCCCCGTGCGCGTGGCCCTGCGGGACGTTACCACGCCCGCGCGGGGCACCGCGACCGGGCTGCGCGGCGTCTCGATGGAGCTGCGTGCGGGCCAGGTCACGGGGCTCGTCGGCGTGTCGGGCAACGGCCAGACCGCGCTGGCCGGGCTGATCGCCGGGTTGGAGCGGCCCGAGCGCGGCACGCTCGAAATCGACGGCAAGACGCCCGCCGTCTGGACGCCCCGCACCGCCGTCCGCGCGGGGATCGGCCGGATTCCCGAAGACCGGCATGGCGAGGGCACGGTCGGAGATTTCGACCTGACCGAGAACGCCATGATGGAGCTCTATTCCCGCTGGCCCTTCAGCCGCGCCGGCTGGATCGACCGGACCTCCGCCCGCGCCTGGGCCCAGAAGATCATCAAGCGCTACGATGTCCGCTGCCCCGGGCCGGAGGCGCCCATCCGTCTGCTTTCGGGCGGCAATATGCAAAAGCTGATCCTGGGCCGGGTGATGGAGACGGCGCCGGACGTGATCCTGGCCAATCAGCCGGTGCGCGGTCTCGATATCGGGGCGCTGACCTATGTGCATGAACAGCTGCTCGCCGCCCGCGACCGGGGCGCGGCGATCCTGCTGATCTCCGAGGATCTGGACGAGGTGATCGCGCTCTCGGACGTGATCCATGTTCTGTCCGAGGGGCGCCTCTCCCCGGGTTTCGAGCGGGGGACGATGACCCCGACCGAGTTGGGCGCGTGGATGACCGGCGCGGGGTTCGAAGATGCGGCTTGAGCCGATCCCGGCACCGTCGCTGGCGCGCCGCGCGGGCTTCCCGGCCTTGGCGCTGGGCCTGACGGCGCTGATCGCGATGGGGCTCGCCGCGCTCGCGGGGGCGGCCCCGGGCGAGGTGGCGTGGCTGGTGGTCAAGGGCGCCGCCGGGTCCAAGTTCGCCCTTTTGGAGACGCTGAACCGAGCCACGCCGCTGATCTTCACCGGGCTGGCCGTGGCCGTCGCCTTCCGCGCGAAGCTCTGGAATATCGGGGCGGAGGCGCAGCTCTATCTTGGCGCGGTTGCCACAGTCGTCCTGGGCACCGGGCTGCTGGACTGGCCCGCCGCGACGCTGCTGCCGGTGCTGGCCGTCGCGGCGATGGCGGCGGGGGCGCTGGCGCTGCTGGTGCCGACCTTCCTCAAGACGCGGTTCGGCGTGGACGAGGTGGTGACGACGCTGCTGCTGAACTTCGTCGCGCTGCTCTTCGTCTCCTACCTGCTGGAGGGACCGCTGAAGGATCCGATGGGTCTCGGCTGGCCCAAATCCGAGCCGGTGATCGACGCGGCCCGCCTTCCGCGCATCGCCGAGGGGCTGCGGCTGCATTGGGGGTTCGGGCTGGCGCTGATCGCGGCCGTCCTGGTCTGGATCCTCCAGACCAGGACGATCTGGGGATTCGAGATCCGGGCCGTGGGCCTGAACCTCAAGGCGGCGCGTTTCGCGGGGATGCCGGTGAACGCGGTGCTGGTCCGCACGGCGATCCTCTCGGGCGGGTTGGCGGCGCTTGCGGGCTTTTCCGAGGTCGCGGGCGCCAAGGGCAACCTCACCACCGATCTGAGCCCCGGCTTCGGCTATACCGGCATCATCGTCGCCATGCTGGCGCTGCTGCATCCCTTGGGCGTGGTGGTCGCGGCGATCTTCGTCGCGGGCATCTTCGTGGGCGCCGACAGCATGTCCCGCGCGGCCGGCGTGCCCAGCTTCATCGCCGACATCACCCTGGCCTCGGCCTTGCTGGCGATGATCCTCGCCCTGGGCCTCACCAGCCTGAGGATCCGGCGATGAGCGAACTTTTCGACATCCTCCTTTCCGCCAGCTTTTGGGCCGCCGCGATCCGCATCGCGAGTCCGCTGATCTTCGCGGCCATGGGCGAGCTGATCTGCGAGCGCGCGGGCGTGCTGAACCTCGGGATCGAGGGGATCATGGTCGTCGGCGCCTTCGCGGGTTGGATGGCGGTCTATTCGGGGATGGGCCTCTGGCCCGGGGTCGCGGTGGCGCTGGCCTCGGGCATGGCGTTCGGTCTGCTGCATGCGACGCTCACGGTGCCTTTCGGCTTGTCGCAACACGTGGTCGGCCTGGGCATCACCCTGCTCGCCACCTCAGCGACCTATTACGCCTATCGCATCGCCCTGCCGCAGGTGAACACGCCGCCCAAGATCGACGCGTTCGATCCCTATGCCATTCCGGGCCTGTCCGACCTGCCTCTCGTCGGGGAGGCGCTCTTCACCCAGACGCCCCTCACCTACGCCGCCTTCGTGACCGCCGCGCTGGTGGCCTTCGTGCTGTTCCGCACGCCGCTCGGCCTCGCGATCCGCGCCTGCGGGGAGAACCCGGCCGCCGTGGCCGCCCAGGGCCTGCCGGTGACGGGGCTGCGGATGGGCGCGGTGATCGTCGGCTCGGGGCTGATGGCGGTGGGCGGCGCGTTCCTGACCATGTCCGCCTTCGACAGCTTCTTCTTCGAGATGGTCAACGGGCGCGGCTGGATCTGCATCGCGCTGGTGGTCTTCGGCGCTTGGCGCCCCGGCAAGACGTTGCTGGGCGCGGTGCTGTTTGCCGCCTTCGACGCGCTGCAGATCCGGCTGCAACAGACCGAACTCGGCGCGGTGCTGCCCTATCAGGCCTTCCTGGCCGCGCCCTATATCCTGTCCATCCTGGCCCTCGTCGTCATGTCGCGGCGCGCGCAGGTGCCCGCCGCGCTGATGGTGCCGTTCCGCAAGGGAGAACGCTGATGCTCGACCTGATCGTGAGGGGCGGCACGCTGCCCGACGGGACCACCGCCGATATCGGCATCCGTGGCGACAAGATCGCCGAGATCGCCCCCCGGATTGAGGCCGAGGCCCCCGATATCGACGCGCGCGGCGACCTCGTCGCGCCCCCCTTCGTCGATCCGCATTTCCACTTGGACGCGACGCTGAGCTATGGGACGCCGCGGGCCAACCGCTCCGGCACGCTGCTGGAAGGGATCGACCTCTGGGGCGAGTTGCGTGACATCGCCACGGTGGACGAGATGATCGACCGGGCCGTGGCCTATTGCGACTGGGCCGTGTCCATGGGTCTGCTCGCCATCCGCACCCATGTCGACACCACGCCCGACCATCTGCGCGGCGTGGAGGCCATGCTGGAGGTGCAGCGCCGCGTCGCCCCCTATCTCGACCTGCAACTCGTGGCCTTCCCGCAAGATGGCCTCTTCCGCGCGCCCAATGGGCTCCGGAACCTGACTCGCGCGCTGGACATGGGCGTGGGCGTGGTCGGCGGCATCCCCCATTTCGAGCGCACCATGGAGGAGGGCGCCCGCTCGGTCCGCACCCTCTGCGAACTGGCGGCCGCCCGGGGCTTGCCGGTCGACATGCATTGCGACGAGACCGACGATCCGATGTCGCGCCATATCGAGACGCTGGCCGCCGAGACCACGCGCTTCGGCCTGACCCAGGTCGCCGGGTCTCACCTGACCTCGATGCACTCGATGGACAATTACTACGTCTCCAAGCTGATCCCGCTGATCGCCGAAGCGGGCATCGCCGCCATCCCGAACCCGATCATCAACATCACGCTCCAGGGCCGCCACGACAATTATCCCAAACGCCGGGGCCTGACCCGGGTGAAGGAGATGCAGGCGGCGGGCATCGCCGTCGGTTGGGGGCAGGATTGCGTCCTGGACCCGTGGTATTCGCTGGGCACGGCGGACATGCTCGACGTGGCTTTCATGGGGATGCATGTCGCGCAGATGACCCATCCGGCCGAGATGGCACGCTGCTTCGAGATGGTCACGGCGACCAATGCCGCGATCCTCGGGCTCGATTACGGGCTCCGCGTCGGCGCCCCCGCCTCGCTTGTCGTGCTCGACGCCGCCACCCCGACAGAGGCGCTGCGCCTGCGCCCCGCCCGCCTCGCCGTGATCTCCAAGGGCAAGGTCGTCAGCCGTCAGCCCCGTGGCGCGGCGACCCTCACCTTGCCGGGCCGTCCCGATACGGTGGATCGCAGGCACGCGCCGCACCCCTGACGCGCCTGCCCTCTGCCCATCACGGGTTTCCAAATACTCAAAGTCCGACCGCGCGTCCCGCGCGGCATGGGAGGCGAGGCGCCACGCTCATCTCTAGCCCTGAGGCCTTTCGGCTCTAGCTCCGGACACAGACCGAGAGGAGACCGCGAATGGCTATCACCCTCACCGTGAACGACGAAGAGGTCACGCTCGACCTCGACCCGGACACCCCGCTGCTTTGGGCGCTGCGCGACCATCTGCGCCTGACGGGGACGAAGTTCGGCTGCGGCATCGCGCAATGCGGCGCTTGTACCGTTATGCTGGACGGCTTCGCGCAACGCTCCTGCGTCACGCCGATCGGCGCGCTGGAGGGCGCGACGGTCCAGACCATCGAAGGGCTGGACGGACCCGAGGCCGAGGCGGTGCAGGCCGCCTGGACCGAGATCAACGTGCCGCAATGCGGCTATTGCCAGTCCGGTCAGGTCGTGTCGGCCACGTCCCTCCTGCGGGAGGTGCCCAAGCCCTCCGATCAGGAGATCGACGACGCCATGGCCGGCAATCTCTGCCGCTGCGCCACCTATGCGCGCATCCGCAAGGCGATCCGCCAAGCCTCCGACAGCCTGGAGGCCTGAGCCATGCATCCCATCGTCAAACCCGCCTTCGCGCCGCGCCCGACCCGCCGCGGCTTTCTCGCCGGGACCGGCGGCCTGATCCTGGGCCTGCATCTCGCGCCCCAGGCCCGCGCCGAGAGCAGCGCGCCGACGGCCCCCACGCCCGGCGCCTTCGTCCCGAACGCCTTCATCCGCGTGGCCCCCGACGACACCGTGACCGTGTTGGTCAAGCATATCGAGATCGGCCAGGGCGCGAATACCGGCCTGCCCCTGCTGGTCGCCGAGGAGATGGACGCCGACTGGTCCCAGATGCGGGCTGAGCAGGCGCCGTCCAACCCGCAGCTTTATGCCAACGCCGCTTTCGGCATCCAGGGCACGGGCGGCTCCACCGGCCTCTCCAACAGCTACATGACCATGCGGCGGGCGGGCGCGGCGGCGCGCGCCATGCTGGTCTCCGCCGCCGCCGATCTCTGGGGTGTGCCCGCCGCCGAGATCACGGTGTCGAAGGGCGTCGTCGCCCATGGCCCGACCGGCAATGAGGCCAGCTTTGGCGCCCTGGCCGAGGCCGCGGCAAAGGGTCCGGTCCCCGAGGACGTGGCGCTCAAGGATCCGGCCGACTTCACCCTGATCGGGGCCGAAGGGATCACTCGCCTGGACGCGCGGTCCAAGTCCACCGGCCAGGCCGAGTTCACCATCGACGTCTACCGCGACGGCATGCAGGTCGTCGCCATGGTGCATCCGCCGAAATTCGGAGCGACTGTCGCCTCGGTCGATGACAGCGAGGCGCTGGCAATCCCCGGCGTGCGCGCGGTGCGGCAGCTGCCCTCGGGCGTCGCCATCTATGCCGACGACACCTTCGCCGCCTTCCGCGGCCGCGATGCCGTGGTCGTGGAGTGGGACGAGAGCGCCGCCGAGACCCGCGGCACCGATGAGATCGTGGAGACCTTCACCGCCGCCGCTCGCACCGCCAGCCTCGTCGCCGAGGAAGCGGGCGATGCCGATGCGGCCTTGGCCGGGGCCGAGCGGGTGATCGAGGCGGAATATGTCTTCCCCTATCTCGCCCATGCCGCGATGGAGCCGCTCGACGGCGTCATCGAATGGGATGGCTCCGCGGCCGAGATCTGGTCCGGGATGCAGATCCCGACCACGTCCCACGCCACGCTGGCCGGCGTCATGGGGCTGGGCCAGGAGGCCGTCACCATCAACACGATGTATACCGGTGGCAGCTTCGGGCGCCGGGCCACGCCGGACAATCACTTCGCCGCCGAGTTGGCGAATGTGGCGATGGCCGGTGGGCCGGGGGCCTACAAGCTGCTCTGGACCCGCGAGAACGACATGCAAGGCGGCTATTACCGTCCGCTGACGGTGCATCGTCTGCGCGCGGGGCTCGATGGCGCGGGCAACATCACCGGCTGGGTGAACCAGCTCGCCAATCAGTCGATCATGCGCGGCAGTCCCTTTGAAGCGATGATGCAGGGCGGGCTGGACCCGACGAGCTACGAGGGCGCGAACGACTTGCCCTACGAATTGCCGAACCGGCGGCTGGCCTGGGCCGAGATGCGGAGCCCGGTGCCCGTGCTCTGGTGGCGGGCGGTGGGGCATACCCATACCGCCTATGCGGTCGAGACCTTCCTCGACGAGGTGCTGGAGACCGGGGGCCGCGACCCGGTGCAGGGGCGGCTCGACATGATGCGCGCCGACCGCCCCCGCGACCGTGCCGTGCTGGAGCGGGTGGCCGAGATGGCGGGCTGGTCCGGCCCGGGCACGGGGGACCGGCGCTATGGCGTGGCCATGGCGCGCAGCTTCGGCAGCTATGTCGCGCAGGTGGCCGAGGTCGAGGACCGCGACGGCGCGCCCCATGTCACCCGCGTCTGGTGCGCCGTCGATTGCGGTCTGGCCGTGACGCCCGACGTGGTGCGCGCGCAGATGGAGGGCGGCATCGGCTATGGCCTGTCCTCGATCCTGGGCGAGGCTGTGACGTTGGAGCCGGGCGGGCGCGTCGCCCAGGTGAATTTCGACGGCTACACGCCGCTGCGCCTGCCGGAGATGCCGCGGATCGAGGTCTCGATCCTGCCCAGCGCGGAGCCGCCCAGCGGCGTGGGCGAGCCCGGCCTGCCGCCGATCGGCCCAGCGGTCGCCAATGCCTGGAGGGCGCTATCGGGCCAAGCGGTCCGCCGCCTGCCGATGCGCCCGGCCTGACGCGGGGTGCCGCGCGTCAGCAGATGCGCGGCAGCTGCTCCCCCACCAGCATGTCGACGATGCGCGCGCCACCGAAGGCGGTGCGCATCGTGACCGGCACGGGGCCGCGGGTGACGGCCCGGCCCACGGCGCACGCGTCCTCGCCGCCCGGCACGGCGCGCATGGCGGCGAGCGCCGACTCGGCCTCGTCCGTGGGGACGAAGACGACCAGCGCGCCCTCATTGGCGAGGTCGAGCGGATCGAGGCCGAGGATCTCGCAGACCCCCTTCACCTCCGCCCGGATCGGCAGCGCGGCCTCGTCCAGTTCAACCGAGACCCCCGCCGTCTCCGCCATCTCGTTGAGCGCCGAGGCCAGCCCGCCCCGCGTCGCGTCCCGTGCCGCGCGGGCGTTCGGGGCGGCGGCGAGCACCGCCTCCATCACGCCGTTCAGTGGGCGGCAGTCGCTGGCGATGTCGGTGCTGACCATCAGGTCGCCCCGCGCCGCGAGGATGGTCGCGCCGTGGTCGGCCAGCACGCCGTTGACCAGCGCCACGTCGCCTTCGCGGATCCGCTCCGCCCGCAGATCGCGGCCCGCCCGGATCACGCCCACGCCCGAGGTGGTGATGAACAGGCCGTCGGCCGAGCCGCGCTCGACCACCTTGGTGTCGCCGGTGGCGATGCGGACGCCCGCCGCCGCCGCCTCGCGCACCATCGAGGCGACGATGCGGCGGAGCGTGGCGAAGGGCATGCCCTCCTCGATGATGAACGAGGCGGAGAGCCAGAGCGGCTCCGCCCCGCCGGCCGCCAGATCGTTGACCGTGCCGCAGACGGCGAGGGTGCCGATATCGCCGCCGGGGAATTCCAAGGGCGTGACGACGAAACTGTCGGTCGTGAAGGCGAGGCGCGCCCCCGGTTTCGCCAGGGCGGCATGGGTCAGGCGGGCCTGGTCCTCCATGGCGTCGGGCCGGAAGGCGGCGACGAAGATCTCGTCGATCAGGTCGCGCATCGCGCGCCCGCCGCCGCCATGGGCCAGGGTGACGGTCTCGCCGCGCAGGCGGGTGATCGGGGCGGCCATGTTCATTCCGCGGCCTCCATCTGGGCGGCCCGCGCGCCGCCATAGGTCCAATAGGCCGCGCAGGCCCCCTCGGACGACACCATCAAAGCGCCCAGCGGCATGTCGGGTGTGCAGCCACGGCCGAAATGCGGGCACTCGGTCGGCTTCATCCGGCCCGTCATCACGGCCCCGCAGGCGCAGCCCTCGGGCTCCTCCACGACGCGGCGGGCGGTGACGTAGCCGATTCCGAACTTTTCCTCGGCGTCGAACCCAGCATAGACGGGCCGGATGCGCAGACCGGACGCGTCGATCTCCCCCAGGCCGCGCCACTCGAAGGTGGGCCGGGTCTCGTAGACATCCGCGATGGCGGCGAGCGAGATCGGGTTTCCATGCTCCGGCACGACGCGGGCATATTGGTTCTCGACCTCGGCGCGCCCGTCACGGATCTGCTCCAGCACCATCAGCACGGATTGCAGCAGGTCCAGCGGCTCGAACCCGGCGACGACGATGGGCTTCCCGTAGTCTTCGGCGATGAAGTCATACGGGTGGGTGCCGATCACCATCGAGACATGGCCGGGGCCGACGAAGCCGTCGAGCGTCATATGCGGGTCGTCGAGCAGGGTCTTGATCGGCGGCGGCACGGTGATGTGGTTGCAGAAGACCGAGAAGTTGGCGATGCCTTCCCGCGCGGCGGCCTGGATCGAGAACGCGGTCGACGGCGTCGTCGTCTCGAAGCCCAGGCCGAAGAACACGACCTCCCGCTCAGGGGTGCGGCGCGCGAGTTCCAGCGCGTCGAGCGGCGAATAGACCATGCGGATATCGGCGCCCTCGGCCTTGGCCTGGAGCAGCGACTTGCGGGTGCCGGGCACGCGCATCGCGTCGCCGAAGGTGCAGAAGATCACGCCCAGGCGCTCCGCGATCTCGACGCATTCGTCGACCCGGGACATGGGCAGCACGCAGACCGGACAGCCGGGCCCGTGGATGAACTCGATCCCCTCGTGGACCAGTTTGTCGAGTCCGTAGCGAAAGATCGCGTGCGTATGCCCGCCGCAGATCTCCATGATGTGGAGGGGCTTTTCCCGGGTCGCGCCGATCTCGTCGGCCACGCGGGCGATGGCGGCCAGGACGCCCTTGGCGGCAGCCGGGTCGCGGAATTCCTCGACATATCTCATTGTGCGTCCTCCAGGGCCTTCGCGCCTTCCGCCATCGCTTCCAGGGTCTCCTGCGCCTCGCCGAGGCCGCGCAGCGCTTCCAGCGTCTCGGCGGCTTCGGCTTCGTCGATGACGGCCATGGCGAAGCCGACATGGATCAGAACCCAGGCGCCGATCAGCGCATTGAGGTCAGCGCCTGCCACGGGCACGACCGAGACCTCGCGGCGGACGCCCGAGATTTCGGCCATCGCCATCTGTCGGCTTGCGTCGGTAATGGCCACGATCTGGCCGGGGATGCCGAGGCACATGGGCTCAGTCCTCCTTTTGGGTGGCGTGGGGCTCGATGCCGTAGCGGTCGAGCTTGGCGCGCAGGCCGACGCGGCTGAGGCCCAGCTCGGCGGCGGCGCGCGACTTGTTCCAGGTCAGCCGGGTGAGCGTCTCGCGCAGGATGCGCATCTCCATCATCTCGACCCGGTCCTTGAGCGTGCCGTCTAATGTGCCCACATCGGCCATCCGGTCGGCGCCCGCCTCGTGCGGCGCGGCCTGGAGGATGTGGCGGGAGATCAGCTCCGGCCCCAGCGTCATGTCCTGCGCCAGGATCAGCATCCGCGTCACCTCGTTCTTGAGCTCCGGCAGGTTGCCGGGCCAGTCGTACCCCTCCAGAAATTCCAGCGCCGCCGTCGACAGGCCGCCGGCGGGCTTGCCATGTTCCGAGGCGGCGTCCTGCACGAAGCGTTCGGCCAGTAACGCGATGTCGCCGGGGCGGCCGCGCAGGGGCGGCAGGGCCAGCTCCGTGACCGAGAGGGTGAAGAACAGATCGGTGCGAAAGCGGCCCTGGGCCACCGCCTCGCGCAGATCGCGGTGGGAGCCGGCGATGACGCGGGGGGTCGCGGTCAACGTTTCGTGCCCGCCCACGGGTTGGAATGCGCCCTCGGTCAGGATGCGCAGCAGCGCGATCTGCATCTCGGGGCTGAGCGTGTCGATGCCGTTGAGGAACAGCGTGCCCCGGTCCGCCTTTTGCAGCAGCCCGACGCGCGCCTGCTGGCCGGTCGACACGCCGCGTTTCACCCCGAAGAGCTCGGCGGCGAGCGGCCCGTCGGGCAGGCCAGCGCAGTTGATCTCGTGAAAGGGGCGGTCGGCGCGCAGTGAGCCATAGTGCATCGCGCGGGCCAGGTCGGCCTTGCCGGTCCCGGGCTCGCCCGTCAGCAGGACCGGCACGTCGAAACTGGCGAATTGCCGCGCCAGGGCGATCACCGGGTTCAGCGCGGAATTCGGCCCCCGCAGCACCCGGTCGAAGCCCAGCCCCTCCTGTAAGACGCGGCGCCGGTCCTCCAGCTTTTCCGAGGCGGTGGTCCCGAGATAGCGCATCTCCAGCGTCATCCGCTCATGCTCGCGCGAGAGCTCGAACAGGCGGGCGGCGTTGCGCACCGCCATCAGGAGTTGGTCGGGATGCCAGGGCTTGGTAATGAACTGGTAGATGCCTGCGGCGTTGATCGCGTCGATCATGTCCGAGGTGTCGGTATAGCCGGTGACGATCATGCGCACCGTCTCGGGCCAGCGGTCGCGCACCTCGGTCAAGAGTTCGATGCCGGTCTTGCCGGGCATCCGCTGGTCCGAGACGATGACCTGGACCCAGTGCTCCTCCATCAGCGCCCAGGCCTCGGCCGCGTTGGCGGCGGTGAGGACGGCGAAGTCGTCCTCCAGCGCCATCGACATGGCCATGGTCGAATGTGGCTCGTCATCGACGACCAGCACGGTGGGGAGAGAGCGGGCCGCCATCTAGCCGGCCGCCTTCATCGGGCGCTTGGCAGCGGCCCGGGTGGTGAGCCAGTCGATCCAGGCGGCCATCCCCTCGCCGGTGCGGGCGGAGACCCGGAGGATGTCGATCGTCGGATTCACCCGGCGCAGGTTCGCCTCATGGAGGTCGAGATCGACATCGCAATGCGGCGCGAGGTCGATCTTGTTGAGGATGGCGAGGCTGGCGGCGGTGAACATGTCCGGATATTTCAGCGGCTTGTCCTCGCCCTCGGTTATCGAGAGGATCGCGACCTTGGCGTCCTCGCCCAAGTCGAAGGCGGCGGGGCAGACGAGGTTGCCCACATTCTCGATGAAGAGAGTGGTGCCGGGGGCGGGGTCCAGGTGGTCGAGCGCAAGGCGCACCATATGCCCGTCCAGGTGACAGCCCTTGCCGGTATTGACCTGCACGGCGGGCGCGCCGGTGGCGCGGATGCGGTCGGCGTCGTTGGTGGTCTGCTGGTCGCCCTCGATCACGGCGACGGGCGCGTCCATCGCGCGGATCGTGGCGCAGAGCAGCGTCGTCTTGCCCGAGCCGGGGGAGGAGACGAGGTTGACGGCGAGACTGCCCAGCGCGGCGAGGCGGAGTCGATTGGCGGCCGCTTAGCGGTCGTTCTGGCTCAGGATCCCGGTCTCGATCTCGATCAGCCGTTCCTGGCTCATGCCCGGGACGGAGACGCCGGCGGGGCCGTGACCGCAATGGATGTCGCCATGCGCGTGGTGATGATGATGGTCGTGATCGTGGTCGTGACGGTGGTCGTGACGGTGATGGGCGTGGTCATGCCCTTCGACCGTGCCATCGCCGCATCCGCAAACCGTGCACATCAGATGACCTCCATGTCCTTGATCCTCATCTCGTCGCCCCCCTCCGGGACGAGCTTGCCGCCGCCGCAGGTCGGGCAGGGGTCCAGCCTGCCGTCGAGCTCCACCGTCTCGGCGCAATAGAAGCAGAGCGCGCGGCCCGGCAGGTCGATCATCTCCAGCGCCGCGCCTTCGGCCTTGGAGCCGCGCATCACGACCTCCCAGGCGAAGCGCAGCGCGGGCTTCTCGACGCCGGCGAAGCGGCCGATCTCCAGCCGGACGCGGGTGACGCGCGTGACGTCCTCGCCGGCGGCGGCCTGGTCCACGACCCGGCGAATGCCTTCGCAGAGCGACATCCATGCATGGCTGACCTCCCCCAGAGAAACGGATCTCAGCCGAACGGGGCTGCACGGGTCGAGTATGTCAAGCATCAGCGGCCCGAGACCCGCCTTGGCGGGCGGAAGCGTCGCAAGCGCGCGGTCCAGGATGCCCCCGGGCGTGAGCAGTTGGTCGGTCGGCGTGATCCGGGCGAAGTCGGTGACGCGGCCGCACGCGACGGTCAGACTGATGCCGTAGGTACCCCGCGCGGCGGGGGCGATGGCCTCGCCGGACTGGACCTGGATCGCGGGCAGCGCGCCTGTCAGCGCCGCCTCCACGTCCCAGAGTCGGGCGGCGGCGCGCCAGAGCGGCCCCCGGCCCCGGCGCGCCTCGATCCAGCGCATCGCGGGCTTGTCCATGTGGCGCGCGGCAACCGAGTTCTCGCAGGGCGCGCCGTCGCAGAGGCGGGCGCGGTCGACCGGGGGCAGGCCTTCGGCCACGGCTTCGCCCGGGCGAAGACGTCGTCGATGCGCGCCAGGATGGCGGCGGCGCCCTGGCCCGAGGTCAGGAACGCCTCCATCGCGGCGGGCGTCTCGGGCGCGCGGCCCGCCGGTCCGAAGACGGCGCGGGCTACGGCCGGCCCCCCTTCTCGCCAATCCGGCGGGAGCGGGTGGGGTGCGCATCCGAAGAACCCCGGCCAGGTCACGAAAAGCTTGAGCAGATGGTCGCGCAGTATCTCGGTCGCGATCCCCTGGGCATCGGGCGCTTCGCCCAGCGCGGCCGCAACGGCCGCGCCCTGGGCGCAGCGGCACAGCGAGAAGATGCGCGGCAGCACCGCCCGGACCTCGGCGACGGGCCGCCCCAGCACCAGCCGGTCCACGGCCACGCCGGGCGCGGCCTGCACGGTCAGGGTAGGGTGGCCTGCGTCCAGCATCCGTCCGCTCCGACGCCGGGATGCGCCTGCGACAGAGCGCCCGTCACGACCGCGCGGCGGGTGGGCGCGGCGGGCGCCTCGGGCGGCGGCGCCAGTTCCGCCTCGCGGGCGGCGCGGATATCGGTGGCGCGGTCGGTGCCTGCGCGGTGGGCGGGGTCGAAGAGCGCCCGCATCACCGCCTCGGCCACCTCGACCGCGCTGGCCTGGTCCTTGAACTGCCCCATCGGCGAGAACAGCGAGCAGGCCTTGTAGCCGCCGATCTGCTCGCGGGTGTTCTGGATGAACTCGTAGGCCCCGGAGGGGAAGTCGATCACCTCCTTCTCGCCCGCGATCAGATCCGACCAGTCGTCGCCATCGGGCAGCAGGATCAGGTTCATGAACCACTGGCTGACCAGCACGCCCAGGAGGTTCCCCTGATGGGCGCGGAAGCCCACGGCCTGCACCTTGAGCGCCTTGTTGACGATCGGCACGTCGCGCATCTTGCCGTGGAAGACCTCGGTGAAGTCGGCCACGAGCCGGTCGGTGACGGCCTTGACGCGGGCCGCCTCGCGCAGGGCGTCGGCCCCCGCGTCGGACAGGACCATGAATTGCGACTTGTCACCCGAGCAGGTCGGGCAGGACCAGTCATGCGGCAGGTCGGTGAAGGGTGTGCCCGGTTCGACCTGACGGAAATCGTCCCCCTGGGCTGGATCGTAGGGCGTCCAGCAGATCTTGCACTCCATGATCGCCTGGGGGCTGATCCGGTCCTTGGCGCCCAGGAAGCTGCCTTCGAAGCCGCTCATCGGATCGCCTCCAGCACGTCGCGCAGGCGTTCGGCGCTGTCCATCAGATCCTCCAGCCCGGCCTGGGCGACCTCGGGCATGTCGGTGACTTCGAACGTGTCTAGGATCAGGCTGTCCATCGAGTTGAAGAACTGCACCCGCCAGACATGGGGCAGCGCCGTCGCCCGGCAGCGGCAGTTGCCGTAGCCCCGCGACAGAATGTCGGTCGCGCCCTGGCCCAGCCGCGTCTCCAGCCAGGCGAGATCGCCCTCGGTATGCGGCAGGAGCGTCAGGTTGACGACATGCAGATCCGCGGAGTTGTGGCCCGCCGATTTGTCGTGAAGCTCTGCCAGCAGCGACGGGGCGTTGAAGACGCTCGCGTCCTTGGGCAGGTCGCGGGCGGGGAGGATCGGCTCGAAGGCGCGGCTGCGGGCGGCCTGGGGCACACGGCCCACCTCGATGGCGTCGAGCCCAGGGCCGGTGACGCCCCAGAGGCCGGCGAAGACGCTCTCCTGCACCGCGAGGGCGGGCAGGCCGCGGATTTTCATGGCGACTTCGCCCTCGCCAATGGTCTCGGCGACGAGGCGGCGGTTGGCGGGATCCAGACCGCGCAGGTCGACGGTCTCGTTGGCGCCGCCCTTGGCGACCCGGTCGGCGGCCTCCACGAGGCTCGTCAGCAGGGCCAGAGCGGGGGCCAGGCCCTCCGCGTCGTCGATCTCGGGCAGGCGGGCCGTGTAGGTCCGCATGTCGCCCGGAAGCTCCATATAGGCCAGCTCATTGTCCGGCTCGGGTTGGGAGCCGGGGCCGAAGCCGATGGGGGGCAGTTGGAAATTGTCCATGGGGCTCACTCCGCGGCGACGGGGGTGGAGGTCAGATGCGACAGGCGGGCGACATAGTCGTCCCAGTCGCGCACCTTGGGGATGCCGCCGACCATCCGGCCGTCGCGGAACACGATGAGGGACGGCGTCTTGAAGACGACCGTCTCCTTGCGGAGCGCTTCCTCCATCGCGTCGCCCGCCACGGCGCAGTCGAAGCGGCGCTGGAAGGCGGCGTGCAGTTCCGGCAAGATCACGGCGACATCGGCGCTCTCGAGATTGCGCTTGGGGTCGCCGGGGACGAAGACGACATGCAGGCCGGGCCGCGAGGCCCATGCGGCGCAGGCTTCCAGCGTCTCGAAGCGGGGATATCCCAGCTCACTCGTCAGGCGGTCGATCAGGGGGTGCATGGGGTCTCCTCCTCAGGCGGTCGTCTTGCCCGCGCTCTGCGCGGCGGCGAGATGGGGGGGCAGGCTTGGCGTGCGGGCGTGGAGGTCGGCGAACGCGCCATTCCCGTCGCCCCCCGCCATGACGGAGCGCAAGCCCTCCAGCGCATCGGCGATCAGCCGGGCCTCGTCCGCCGAGATCACTTCGCGGGCGCAGCCTAGCTGGGTCAGCACCCAGGTGCCGGGGGCGAGCGGGCCGGTCAGCGTCAGGTCGATCAGGTGCTCGGCGGTGCCGTCGGTGGCCCGGCCGGCGATGCCATCCTGGCCGAGCACTTGCATGGGGACGCCTACGCACATTTGCGGCCCTCCGGTTCGGCTCACATCTCAGTCGGCCTGGGCCGGGAAGAACCGGGCGTCGCCGGTGCGACAGGCCTCGGCCTCGGACGGCCGGCCCGCCTCGTAGGTATCGTGGCGGATGGAGGCATCGGCCAACTCGCCCTGCGTGGTGCCTTCGGTCGAGGGAAAGCCCCGCTCGGCCAGGAAGCGCACGGCGATCTCGACCGCCTCGGGGATGCGCGCGGCGACGGGGGCGCGGAGGTCGCCGCCGTAATCCTCCAACTCCTCCGGCTGGCAGCCGATCAGAAGCAGCGTCTCGGGGCAGTAGCCCATCAGCTCGGCCGTCGCGATCACGTCCTGAAAGCCGGTCTGATGCAGCGACATCTTCTTGGCCCCCAGAAAGCGGGGCACCTCGTCGCCCTCGACGATCTTCATGTCGCCGGGGGTGAGGCCGTAATCGACCGCGTCGAACACGACCAGCACGTTGGCGGCCTCCAGGAAGGGCAGCAGATAGAGCCCCTGCGTGCCGCCATCGAGCAGCGTCACCTCGGGGCCGAAAGCGCGGGTGGCGGCGAGATGCTCGACGCAGCGGACGCCGAAGCCCTCGTCGGCCCAGAGCACGTTGCCGATGCCCAGGATGAGCGCGGTGTCGGTCATTCGGGTCTCCTCCTTCTCGGTGCGCTCTCTCCCGGAGGCGCGGCGTTGCCATCGAACTTACCGGAGGAAGGGCGAATTGGCCGGAGAATGACCGGAGCGGCTGGAGTCGAGTAAAACTAAATTATTACAGTAATTAAGGAGGAATATTGCGGGTTGCGTGAGATGCCAAAATGGCTGAACGATTGTCACTTGTCGGAAAAAAGCGACAGATAGATTTCCATAACGCAAGACGGGCGCCGCAGCGCCCATCCACTCCGCCGACGAATCGGAAGGGCTCAATCCACCCGGTCGTCCTTGAACGTGCGCGTCCCCGAGATCATCGTCGACACCATGGACTGGCGGCTCATGATGTCCTCGCGGATGGCGGCGTAGATGTGGATCATCATGAAGACGACGATGAACCACATGCCCAGATGGTGGGCCTGGTACAGCACCATCGTGTTGCCGACCCAGGCGATCAGCGGCCCGAACAGCATGTCCGCCCAGGATCCCTGGCCCAGACCTTCGGCATAGAGCGCGAAGCCGGTCACGGTCATGAAGGTCATGCCCACGGTCATGAACATGAACATCGCGACCTGCGCGAGCGGGTTGTGGCCCAAATATTTCCGGGGCTCGGAGTCGAGGAACATGTACCAGCGTGCCTCGAACCAGACTTCCTCCCACCAGTCCTTGCGCCAGAACGGGATGTAGAACATCTGCCGCGCATGGCTGTTGCCCGCGAAGGCCCAGTAGATGCGGCCGAAGAAGCCCACGGTCATCACCATGGCCGCCGCGAAATGGGCGAAGCGGATATAGCCGAAGAGGAACTGATGCGTGGCCTCCCCCATCTCGATGGAAGGGAGCGGCGAGCCGATCAGGTAGCCGGTCACGCAGAGCGTCAGGATTGCGGCCGCGTTGATCCAGTGCCAGAGCCGCACCGGCACCTCGTAGACATAGACCGAGGTGGCGCGTCTGACCGTGGCGCGGTCGGCATCGGTGGCGTCGCGGGTGAGCGGCGAGGTCGAGTAGACATCGACCCGTCCGCCCGCCGATGCGGGGGCGGGGACGTTATCCTTCATCGCGCACCCCCCGGAGGGCGACCAGGGCGGCCACCGCGATCAGGGCGATCCCCAGAACGAGGCCATGGGCCGAGGCGTGGGCCGCCTGGGACAGGGGGGCATGGCCGCCATGGGCGAGCGCCGCGCCGGGGGAGAGGAGCGCGAGGGCGGCGGCGAGGACGACCCGCCCCGGCCCTGCGCCGGGGCCTCTGACGGCACCGGGTGCGCGGGGGGGGGAGGTCCCGGCGCAAGGCCGGGACGCGAAGGTCTGCTTGGTCATGTCTCTCTCCTCCTCAGCGGACCTTGACGACGGTGGCAAGCTTGTCGCCGTCGGGCGACATGACGTGGGTCGAACAGGCGAGGCAGGGGTCGAAACTGTGTAGCGTGCGCAGCACCTCCACCGGCTCCTCGGGGCGCTCGACCACGGTGTTCATCAGGCTGGCCTCGAAGGGGCCGATATTGCCGGCCGTATCGCGGGGCGAGCCGTTCCAGGTGGTCGGCACGACGCATTGGTAATTGTCGATCCGCCCCTCCTTGACGCGCACCCAATGGCCCAGCGCGCCGCGCGGCGCTTCGGTCATGCCGACGCCCTTGGCCTCGGCGGGCCAGGTCGAGGGATCCCACTTGGCGATGTTCGCCGTGCTCTGGTCGCCGTTCATCACGTTGCGCACCAGCTTGTCGAAGAAGTGCTTTTGCAGCCGTCCGCAATATTCCGACTCGAGCGCCCGCGCCGCAGTGCGCCCCAGGGTCGAGAACACGGCCTCCAGCGGCAGGTCCATCGTCTTGAGCAGGCCGTCGACCTGATCCTTGATGTCTTCGTGGCCCTTGGCGTAGCCGATCACGTAGCGGGCGAGCGGGCCGACCTCCATCGCGTGGCCGCGCCAGCGGGGCGCCTTGATCCAGGAGTATTTGGCCGCCTCGTCGAGCTGCTCGATATGGGTCTTGGTGCCCTTGTGGTTCGGTCCCAGCTCGAAATTGGCCTCGGTGACGCCGTCCCAGGGATGCAGGCCCTTCCCGGGCTCTCCGTAGGTAGACCAGGAATGATCCACAAATTCCTGCACCTGCTCGGTGTCGCGCACGTCCACGTCGTGCACCGTGCTCAGGTCGCCATTGATGATCGCGCCGCGCGGGAGGTGCAGCTGTTCGGCGGAGAAGTCGTTCGGATGCTCGGGGATGTCGCCATAGGCGAGGCAGGCCTGCGACGACAGGCCCCCGCCATAGAGCCAGGTCTTGTAGAAGCCGCCGATGGCGATCACGTCCGGGATATAGACATTCTTGTTGAACTCGATGCACTTGTCGACGATCGACGACACTAGGTTCAGCCGCTCCATGTTGATCGCGCCGGTCGCGCCCACGCCGTCGATATTGATCGGGCAGGGCACGCCGCCGACCAGCCAGTTCGGATGTGGGTTCTTGCCGCCGAAGACGGCATGCACCTTCACGATCTCCTTCTGGAGGTCGAGCGCCTCCAGGTAGTGGGTCGTGGCCATCAGGTCCGCCTCGGGCGGCAGCTTATAGGCCGGGTTGTCCCAATAGCCGTTCTTGAAGAGGCCGAGCTGGCCGGATTCCACGAACTTCTTCAGCCGGTTCTGAACATCGCGGAAATAGCCGGGGGGGACGACAGCGGGTGGCTGGGCGACACGGCCTGTTGCAACTCGCTGGTCGCCTTCGGGTCCGCGCGCAGCGCGTTGACCGGGTTGACCCAGTCCAGCGCGTGCAAGTGATAGAAATGCACGATGTGGTCGTGGATCTGCAGGTTGAGCTGCATGATATTGCGGATCGAGTTCGCGATGTCCGGGATGGTGATCCCCAGCGCGTCCTCGATCGCCCGCACACTGGTCAGGGCGTGGGTGCCGGTGCAGACGCCGCAGATTCTCTCGGTGAAGGCCCAGGCGTCGCGGGGGTCGCGGCCTTTCAAAATCACTTCGAGTCCCCGCCACATTGTGCCGGTGGAGACCGCGTTGGTGATCATGTTGTTCTCGTCGACATTCACCTCGCAGCGCATATGCCCCTCGATCCGGGTCACGGGGTCGATGACGACGCGCTTGGTGGTGTTGTCGAGGGTGTAGCCGTTGGGCGTCTGGATCGCCATGGATCAGGCCTCCTCGTTCTCTGAGACTTTGGTTTGGGTCTTCTTCTGGGCCTGCTTGAGTGCGGAGATCGCGGCGTGGGCGGCGATGCCGCCCCCAACCACGCCCGCGGCGGCGAGGCCCACCTGGTCGGCATTCGCCTCGACCCCGAACTGCGTGAGGTCCGTCACCCGGTCGTAGAACGACCCCTGATCCCAGAACCCGTCCTCGGAGCAGCCGATGCAGCCATGGCCGGACTGGATCGGGAAGGACGCCCCCTCGTTCCAGCGCACCGTGGAGCAGGCGTTGTAGGTCGTCGGGCCCTTGCAGCCCATCTTGTAGAGGCAATAGCCCTTCCGCGCCCCGTCATCGTCCCATTCCTCGACGAACTGGCCCGCGTCGAAATGGGGACGGCGGTAGCATTTGTCGTGGATGCGCTGGGAATAGAACATCGCCGGGCGGCCCTGGCGGTCGAGTTCGGGCAGGCGGTCGAAGGTCAGCATGTAGGTGATGACGCCGGTCATCACCTCGGCGATGGGCGGGCAGCCCGGCACCTTGATGATCGGCTTGTCGGTGATGACCTTGTGGACCGGCGTGGCCTGGGTCGGGTTCGGCTTGGCGGCCTGGACGCAGCCATAGGAGGCGCAGGCTCCCCAAGAGATGACGGCCTTGGCGTGCTCGGCGGCTGTCTTGAGTTTCTCCACGAAGGGCTTGCCGCCGGAGATGCAGAACATGCCGTCCTCGGCCAGCGGCGGGTTGCCCTCGACCGCGAGGATGTAGTTGCCCTTGTAGCGCTCGATCGTGTCCATCATCGCCGCTTCGGCCTGGTGGCCCGCGGCGGCCATCAGCGTGTCGTCATAGTCCAGCGAAATCATGCTGAGGACCACGTCCTTGGCCAGCGGATGGGCCGAACGGATGAAGCTCTCGGAGCAGCAGGTGCATTCCAGCCCATGGACCCAGATGACCGGTGTGCGGGGCTTCGTTTCCATCGCATGGGCGATCTTGGGGACGAAGGCCGGGCCGAGGCCCAGCGCCGCCGCGGTCAGGGAGCAGTATTTCATGAAGCTGCGCCGGGTGATCCCCCCTGGCTGCGCATGACCTCGTAGAAGGTTTCGATCTGGTTCAAGGCGGGCCCTCCTCCGGTTCGGGTGGGGCGCGCATGGGGTGCCCCCTCGGAGTCCAGCTTCTACGGTGTGCCGGTGTGTGCGGAAGCGATCTTGGCAGCCCTGGCGAAACGGCCGTAAGTCACCCGTAGGGCGGGGATTTTCCCCGCCGCCCCCGAATTGGGCCGGAAGCGGCGTAACCGGCTCGTCCGGTCTAGCAGTCAGCCGCTTTCCATTCGCGCCAGCGCGACGAGCGCCTGCCCGAAGGCGAGTCCGCCGTCATTGGCGGGCACCTCGCCCGGGGGGCAGAGACGCAGCCCGTCGAGCCGCGCCGTCACCCGCGCGAGCAGCGAGACGTTCTGGAAGCAGCCCCCCGACAGCGCGACCGTGTCGGTGCCCGCCGCGTCGCAGGCGGCGCGGGCGGCGCTGGCGAAGGCCTTGGCCAGCCCCGCCTCGAAGCGCGCGGCGATGGTCTCGGGCGGTGCGCCGGCGGCGAGGTCGCGGGCGAGCGCGTCGAACATCGGGGCCGGGTCGATCTCCGGGCCGAGGCCGAACGGGTAGGGGCGCGCGTCGCCGCCCCGCTCCGAGAGGGTCTGGAGCGCCATGGCCGCCTCGCCCTCGAAGCTCTGGCGCTCGGGGCAAAGCCCGAGACAGGCCGCCACCGCGTCATAGAGCCGCCCGGCGGAGGACGACAGCGGCGCGTTCACCCCCGCCATCGCGGCGGCGCGCAAGGGGGCGAGGGGCAGATGGCCGAAGAGCCGCTCCGCCAGCGCCCCATGCCCCGCCGCGTCCAGCCGGACGACGGCGTTGCGCCAGGGGTCCGCCTGAGCGCGGTCACCGCCGACCAGGGGCGCGGGGGTCAGGTGGGCGGCGCGCGCCACGCCCGCGTAGCCGCCCACCAGCACCTCTCCGCCCCAAACGGTGCCATCGGGGCCCAGACCCAGCCCGTCGAGCACCAGCCCTACGGCCGTCGCGCCGCGCCATCCCGCTTCGCCCAGGGCGGCGGCCATATGCGCGTGGTGGTGCTGGACCTCGAAGACGGGCACCCCCAGCGCGTCGGCCCGCGCGTGCCCGTGCCGCGTGGCGCGGAACTCGGGGTGGAGGTCGACCGCCACCGCCTCGGGCGCATGGCCCAGGAGCTCGGCGAGGTCGGCATCGGCGCGCAAGAATTCCTCCAGCGTCAGCGGATCGTCGAGATCGCCCAGATGGTGCGAGAGCATCGCCTGCCCAGCCTTGGTCAGGCAGATCGCGGATTTCAGCTGCCCGCCGAAAGCCGCGACCTGGGCGTGGGGCAGGCCCGGGGGCAGTTCGAGCGTGCCGGGCACGCGCCCCCGGGCGCGGCGCAGGACCATGGGCGGCGCGGCGATCTCGACCCCGTCGTCGAGGCGGCGGGCGATCTCCCGGTCGTGCATAAGGAAGCCGTCGGCGAAGCCCGACAGCTTCTCCCGCGCCTCGTCGTCGCCGATCGCTTGAGGCTCGCCCGAGAGGTTGCCGGAGGTCATCACCAGCGGGCGACGGGCGGCGTCGAGCAGCAGATGATGCAGCGGCGTGTAGGGCAGCATCCAGCCCAGACGTCCCTGGCCCGGTGCGACCCCCTCGGGCAGAGGCGCGGCCTTGGGCAGTAGGACGATGGGCGCGGCCGGCTCGGTGAGGCGCGCGCGGGCGGTGTCGTCCAGCACCGCATGGCGCGCGACGGTTTCGAGCGGCGCCATCAGGGCGAAAGGCTTGGCCGGACGGCGCTTGCGCTCCCGCAGGAGCGCGAGGGCGGCGGGATTGGTCGCGTCGCAGGCGAGGTGGAAGCCGCCCAGCCCCTTGATCGCCACGATCCGGCCCGCGCGCAGCCAGCGGGCGGCCGTGGCGATGGGGTCGGCGTTCAGCCGCGCGCCGTCCGCCTCGCACCAGGCCTGCGGCCCGCAGGCGGGGCAGGCGATGGGTTGGGCGTGAAAGCGGCGGTCGGCCGGGTCTTCGTATTCCGCGCGGCAGGCGGCGCACATCTCGAAGGGGGCCATGGTGGTGCGCGCGCGGTCATAGGGCAGCGCCCGCAGGATCGTGAGGCGCGGGCCGCAATTGGTGCAGTTGGTGAACGGGTAGCCGAAGCGACGGGCGCTCGGGTCGCGGATCTCGGCGGCGCAGTCGGCGCAGGTGGCGGCGTCGGGCGTCACCCGCGTCTCGGCCCCCGCCGCGCCGCTGGCGGCGATGGTGAAGTCCCCGCAAGGAGGCAGGTCGGCGTCCGTTCCCTCGACCGCGTCGACGCGGGCGAGCGGCGGCGCTTCGGCAGCCAGCGCGGCCTCGAAGGCGGCGAGGCCCTCCCCGGCGGCTTCGACCAGCACGCCCTCGGCGTCGTTCAACACCGTTCCCGTGACCCCGTGCCGCCGGGCGAGCTCCCAGACGAAGGGGCGGAAGCCGACCCCCTGCACCTGTCCGCGCACCCGGATGCGGCGGCCCAGCATCAGTGGACGGTGCAGACCATGCAGGGGTCGAAGCTGTGCACGATGTGCTGCACCGAGAGCGGCGTGTCGCAGCCTTCGGGCGCGAGCGCCCCCACCAGAGCCTGTTCCAGGGGGCCGGGCACGCCGTCCGCGTCGCGGGGCGAGAAGTTCCAGGTCGTGGGCGCCACGATCTGGTAGTTGGCGATGCGCCCGTCCTCGATGCGGATCCAGTGGCCCAGCGCGCCGCGCGCGGCTTAGGTCAGGCCGACGCCTGTCGCGGCGTCAGGCAGGGTCCAGTCGCCCATGAGGGAGTGCGAGGGGTCGACTCCCGCGACCTGCGCCTCCAGCCAGATCTGAGTGCGCGCGATCTCCAAGAGGCGTGCGGCGACCCGGGCGCGCACGCCTCCCTCGGTGGCCAAAGCCTGGGCCAGCGGGTGCCCGTCGACTGCCTGGCGCGCCAGCGCGCCGGTCTCGGCGGGGGCGCCCGCGAGGCGCGAGGCCTTGCACCAGGAATAGGCCGAATCGCGCATCTCCTCGTCCGGGACCGTCACGCCGTCGAGCGGATGCGCCGCCTCCCCCATCATCCAGCTATGGGCCAGATCCTCGCGCACGGCGTCCGCGTCGGCGGGGGTCACGGATCCCGCCTGCCACAGCCCGGCTCGCGTGGCCCGGCCCTCGGCGCCGGGATGGGCCCCCCAGCTGAGATAGCGGCGCGGGCCGACGCCCGCGGCGGCGAGCCCCAGGTCGCGGGCGATGGTCAGGAACAGGCCGACATCGCCGGTCTCCCAGGCGTCCAGGGCGTACAGCGTCTCTAGCGCGGCGAACTCCTCCAGCGGGGCGCCGAAGGTCTCCCGCTCCAGATGGCGGCGGAAGGCCCGCAGCGTGGAGGTCATACGGACCCGGTCGCGCGCGTCCGGGGCGCGGGTGACCCCGGCCGGCTGGATGGCGAGCGTGTGGAGCCATTTGCCGCCCAGCGTGCCGGTGATGTGCATCAGCGCCGCCCGCGCCTCGACCATGGCGCGCAGGCCGGAGCCCTGGGCCGCGGTGAACCGCTCGACCGCGCGGGCGTGCCAGGGGCGTCCGGTATAGGCCGGACGCGCGAAGTCGAGCATGAAAAACAGCGTGAAATGGGTCACGTGGTCGGCCAGGTTCTCGACCCCGTGCAAGATCGCGGCCACCCGCGCGCCCATGGGCGGCATCCGGGCCCCTGCCGCGTCGGCCAGGGCGAGGGCGGCGGCGGCGGATTGGCTGATGGAGCAGATGCCGCAGATCCGGGGCGTCACCGTCAGCGCGTCGCGCGGGTCGCGCCCGGCCATCATCGCCTCGAAGCCGCGAAACAGCGGGGAGTTGGCATAGGCGGCGGCCACGCGCCCGTCCTCGATCTCCAGCCGCACCTCCAGGTCGCCTTCGATGCGGTTGAACGGCCCGACGAGAAGGCGGTGCGCGGTCACGAGCGCTCCCGCCGGGGTTGGGGGGCGATGCGGACGCGGTCGGCGCGGGCATTGGTGTCGATGCGCTTGGGCGTGGCGGCCTTGGAGAGCGAGGACAGCGCCATGAACCACGCCTTGGGCATGTCGGTGGGCAGGCCCACCGACATGCCGGCGATCTTTGGCGTCTCGGTAAAGGTCGACTTGGGGCTCTCGAACTCGGGGGCGGTGCAGGCGATGCAAGGGTAGCCCCCCGCGTGCAGGAGCCGCCGCCGTTCCAGGGCCGGATGTTGCAATCGCCCACCGCCTGGGTGCCGATGCAGCCCAGATTCTCCATCAGGCAGCCCATCTCGGAGAGCTTGGTGGCCGAGGCCTTGTATTCGTAGAACTCATTCTTGGGGCAGGCGTGGTGGACGAGGTGGTCGGTATAAAAGCGGGGCCGCGCGAAGGAGTCGAGATCGGCCTCGCCCAAGGCATCGGCGGCCAGCAACAGCAGCGTCTCGGTCACCCAGTCGGGATGGGTCAGGCAGCCCGCGACGTTGATCACGGACCGGCCGGAGCGGGCGCGGAACGACCCCGGCAGCAAGCCCCCCGCATGGGTGCCGTCGAACTGCATGCCCATCGCGCCCGAGGGGTTGCCGCCCCCCGCCGTCATCCCCCCGAACGCCGCGCAGGAGCCGATGGCGACCACGTCACGCGCGTGCGGCGCCAGCGCGGCGAGCCAGTCCATCATCGACCACCCGGTGCCCGACAGCATCTGGAAGCGCCCGGTGCCGCGCGGGCCGGTGACGACCGAGCCCTCGACGCAGAGTACATCGAGCGGGCGCGCGCCGCTCTCGATCTCGGCAAGCAGGGCGCGCACCTCGCCCCCCGACGCCTCGGAGAGGGCGGGGTGCCAGAGCAACTCGATTCCCGCATCCGCGAAGAGGTCCAGCACGTTCGGATCCTCGGCGCAGAGCAGCGACATCGTGCAGCCACCGCAGCCCGCCGATTGCAGTCAGAGCACGTTCATCGCGCATCCTCCGCCAGCGGCAGCTCCAACCGGAAGACCGTGCCGCCTTCGGGCGGGCAGGCGACGGCGAGGCGGCCGCCATGCTCCTCGGCGATCTTGTTGCTGATCGACAGGCCCAGGCCGGTGCCGCGCCCGACCGGCTTGGTGGTGAAGAAGGGATCGAAGACATGGGCGGCGATGGCGTCGGGGATGCCGGGGCCGTTGTCGCGGACCTCCAGCACGGCCAGGTCGCCGTCTCGGGCGACGGTGACCGTGATCTCGGGCCGCTCGATCGCCTCCAGCGCGTCATGGGCGTTCTGTACGAGATTCATGACGATCTGCTGCACATGGCCCGGGTTGCCGTGGACGGGCACGGGCGCGGGGGCGTCGACCCGCGGCACGGTCCCGCCGGAGCCTCGCTCGATCCAGCGTACGGCGGTGGCGGCGACCTGGCCCAGGTCGAAGCGCTCCCGCTCGCCGGTGCCGTCGGCCGACAGGCGGCGCAGGTCGGCCACGATGTCGCGCACCCGCTCGGCCCCGTCCTGCGCGCCCTCGATGGCGTGGCGCAGGTTGGGAACGGCGCGGTCCAGCTTCAGCTCGGCTCGCAGCGCGATCAGCTCGGGCCGGGTCGCGCCGGCCTCGACATGAGCGAAATAAGTCTCCAACCGGCCGACATATTTCTCCAGCGCGTGGGTATTGGCGTAGACGAAGCTGATCGGGTTGTTGAGTTCATGGGCCACGCCGGCGAGCAGCCGGCCAAGGGCGGCCATCTTCTCGTTGCGCACCAGCAGGGTCTCCGCCTCCTTGAGCTGGCGGTGGCTGGTTTCAAGCTCGGCATAGGCGGCGCGCGGCTCGCCCAGGGGGCGGCCGATCAGCACCGCGCCCTCCAACCGGCGGCGCCCGTCGAGCAGTGGCGAGAGTGCCACGTCCAGCGGCTCGCCCTCCGCCAGCCGTGCCTCGAAGGAGACGGGCCTCGGATCGTAGCGCAGCCGGTCGAGCGCGGCGGCGACAGTGGCTCTGCCATCGGGGTCGAAGAGATCGGCCGCGGGAAGCCCCGCCGGGTCTCCGCCGATCCGGTCGGCAAGCGAGGCGGAGGCGCGGGTCACGCGCCCGTCTCGGCCCAGCACCGCCATCGCGTCGCCGACCGAGCCCAGGATCGAGCTGAGCAGCCGGCGCACCTCGTCCAGCGCGGCGTTCTGCGCCTCGAGCTTGTCCTGGTGGGAAGCCAGTTCGGAATAGGTGGTCTCGATCGCGGAGAGCACATCGGACCAGGCCGCATCGGAGAGCGCGGCGCGCGGCGTGCTTTCGGCTTCGACCCTGATCGACATGAGGCCCCCTCCCGGCCGCTGGCGC
Organism: Jannaschia seohaensis; assembly: GCF_900116765.1. Lineage (GTDB taxonomy): Bacteria > Pseudomonadota > Alphaproteobacteria > Rhodobacterales > Rhodobacteraceae > Jannaschia > Jannaschia seohaensis. The sequence continues at coordinate 269,975 of NZ_UETC01000001.1, forward strand.
GGCCTTAAGGGAAACGATGACCGGTCTTGCCTTGGACTTCGATCGGACGCCGGCGCGCAGGGCGCCGGTCAGTCGCGGGCGCCCACGCTGCCGAGCACCCCGTCGATTAGCACCGAATCGCCCACGGCCTGGCAGCCGGGCACCGTCATGGTGACAGAGCGCGGCTCCGCATCGAGGCCGGGGCCGACGCGGAACGCGGCGGCGTCGATGCTCTGGCCGCAGGTCTCGGAGGTCACGGCGGCTTCGAGGGTGAGCGCGGCGCGTACTCCCTGCGGCGCGGTGTAGACCAGCGCGCCCAGCCCGTCCGAGACGGATGGGTCGCCCAGTTGGGTAAGAAACCCGCCCATGCCCTGCATCGCGTAATCGGCGTCGCGCGGGCTTTCGGGGCCGACATGGCCGGGATCGCCCCAGGTCGCGTCGTTTTCGAAGGCGTGCAGGCCCAGACCGACGCCGCCGCCCCATTGCAGCACGGCCCGCTCATAAAGCCCGAAATCGGTGACCCAGGTCTGGAGCGTCAGCGCCTCCGCGTCCTCGACGATCACGGCGATCAGCGGCGCTTCGGCCAGGGCCGGCAGGATCAGCTCGCCCCGCCCCTCATCGTCGAGCAGCGTCGTCACGGCCAAGGGCCCCTGGACCACGTCGACGCGGCTGCGGGCGTGGCAGGGCGCGGTCATCGAGAGCGCGATGCGGGCCGCCGGTTCGGGCGCGGCCTCGGCCCGGATGGCGCAGCGCCCCTCGCCGGTGGTCGCGCGCACCCGCGGCCCGGGGCCCCGGGGCGTCGCGAAGGCGGTGTGAGAGGCGGCGTCGGTGACGTGGGTCAATTCGGACGCGATATCGGAATTGCCCCCGGACCCCAGCAAGGCCCCCGCCAAGAGCAGGGCCCCCGTGATGAGCAATGTGAACCCGGCCACTCGGCGCAGCCTGCCGAGGAGCGGGGGCCTGTCCGCATCAGGGGGCGGCGTCGACATCAGGGTCTCCGAAAAGGGCTATGGTCGGCATTATGTAGCTAACGATTTGGGCGATTCCGTGGTTGAATAACCGGGGCTTCGTGAACGGGGGTCTAATTTTCGGCAAGATTGCCACCCCCGAGGGAAACGCGCGGCGCTATTCCGATGGCACGGAGACGGAGGAAGCTTTCGCCAGCGCGGCGGGCACGGCTTCGAACACGGCGATTCCGCCGAGCACCTCGCGCATCGGGATCGGGTGGCAGGTCCGCGTCCGGATCGCGCGGGCGAAGGCCTCCAGTTCCTGCCGCTCCATCGAGACCGCGGGCCAGGTGAGGCGCGTGCGGGGGCCTTCCACCGGCGCCCAGGTCAGTTGGTTCTGGCCGCGCAGTTCCAGCCAACCGCGCGCGCCGAAGACTTGCAGCCGGAACTCCCGCGCCGTGGCCGTCTGCGTCCCGACCGTGCCGGTCGCGCCGCTGGCGAAGCGCATCATCAGCGTGGTCGTGTCATCATGGTCGATCTCGTGGACCAGCCGGGCGCTGAGCGCCGAGAGCGTGGCGACCGGACCCATCAGATGGATCATCAGGTCGATGACGTGGATGCCTGCGGCGGCCAGCCCGCCCGCCGGGCTCTCGCCCGGAGCGAGACGCCACATCTCGGGGGTATAGACCTCGCCGACCCGGACGTCGCTGCTCATGTTGCCCTCGGCATGGAGCAGGCGGCCCAGCTCACCCGCCGCGACCCGCCGCGCCATCTCGGCGAAGGCGGGCAGGTGGCGGCGGATATGGCCGGGCAGAAAGACGATGCCCGCCGCCTCGACCGCCGCCAGCGCCGCGCGGGCTTCGGCCAGGGTCAACGCGACCGGCTTCTCGCAGAACAGATCCTTGCCCGCCGCCGCGACCCGCGCGATCTGTTGCGCGTGCTGCGAATGCGGCGTGGCGAGGACGACGGCATCGACCTCCGGGTCGGCGAGCACCGCGTCCAGGTCGTCGGTCAGCGCGATGCCGTGACGCGCCGCCCAGTCCGCGGCCTTGGCCGGGGAGCGGGCGACGGCGCGGGTGAAGACCACGTCCTCGGACAGGCCCTGGACCGCCTCCACCAGAATGCGGCCCCAGCGGCCCGGCCCCACCAGCGCGAGGCGGATCACCGTCGCGCCCTCTCAGGCATAGTCGAACCGAATGTCCTGCGCGCCCTCCCAGAGGACACGGTTGCCCAGCGCCATCAGGTTCTCCAGCCCCGAGGTCAGGGTGATGAAATGGTTCCCCGCGAGCTGTCCCATCTTCGACGAGAAATCGACGCCGCCATAGGCCAGCAGGATCTCGGTCTCGCTGATGCCGCCGGGATAGAGGATGATATGGCCGGGGGCCGGGTGGCTCGTGTGGTTCTCGTAGCCGACGCCGAAATCCCGGTCGCCCAGGGGGATCCAGACGCCCTCGCCCGACCAGCGGACATGGACGATCTGGCCCAGGAAGGGCATCGCGCGCTCGAAGGCGGCGCAGGTTTGCGGGGCGGCGTCGCGCTCCAGCCTTGCGTCGAAGGCATAGGGGCCTGCGGTGATCTTGAGGTCCGTCATGGGGCCTGCTCCTCTCAGGTGAAACGGGACATGGAAAACGCCCCGAGGTCTTGCCGCAGCCGGCCCGACAGGGCGGCGGCGGCGGCTTCGCGGCCCATCAGCGGGCCGAGGGTGTAGCCGTTGGCGGTGGCGGCGATGGTGACGCCGTCGAGGCCGGGGACGGGGCCGATCAGGGGCGCGCCGTCGATGTCGATATTCATGGCGGCCCAGCTGCGGATGACCTGGAGGCTGCCGACCTGCGGCACGGTGCGCTGGGCGACCCAGAGATTGCCTTCCAGGCTTTCGGGCAGGATCTGCGTCTGGCCGCCCGCGCCGGTGACGGCGGGCCAGGCGCCGCCGATGATGACCGAGCCGGCGGCGGTCTGCTTCATCGACAGGTGCCGGTCGGCATGGGCCAGCAGGCAGGGGACCAGCGCCGGGCCGGGCGCGGTGACGACCATCTGGAGCGGCGCGCCCTTGATCGGCAGCTCCGCCCCGAGCATCCGCGCGAGCCCGGCCGACCAGCCGCCCGCCGCGATCAGCAGGCGGCGGGCGGTGATCCGGCCCCGGGCCGTGTCGACGGTATAGCCCTGGCCGTCGCGGGCGATGCCGCGCACCGGGGCGTTCTCCTCGATCAGCGCGCCCGCGGCCCTTGCGGCGGCGGCGAGGGGCGGGGTCGCGGCGAGAGGGTTTATCTTGCCCTCGCCTGGGCACCAGGCGGCGGCGACCACGTCCTCGGAGATGGCGGGGGCGATGCGGCGGACCTGCGCGCCGTCGATCACCTCGGTCTGGATGCCGATGCGGGCTTCGGCGGCGGCCTTGGCCTCCAGGAAGGCGATCTGGTCGGGGTTCTCGGCCACCATCAGCCCGCCGGTCACGGCCATCTCGAAATCGGCGCCCAGCTCCGTCTCCAGGCGTTGCCAGAGGTCGATGGACTCGGCCTGGAGCGGCAAGGTCCGCAGTTGCAGATCGCCCGACCCCACCGCCTTGCCGCCGAAATCCCAGCTGAGCAGTTGCAGATGCAGGCTGCCCGCGTTTCCGCCCGAGGCCTCGCCGTTGACCCGTCCCCGGTCGAGGCACACCACCGAGGCGCCCGCGCGGGCGGCGTGGAGTGCGGCGGAGATGCCGGTGACGCCGCCGCCGATGATCACGAGATCGGCGGAGCTTGCGCTCAGGGGGCGAGGATCGGGGCGCGCGGGGCGCGTGGCCGGGGCGCTTTCCAGGTGGCCGCCCCATTCGGGCTTTTCCAGCGCCAGCGCGCCGAGCGGCACGGGCCGGGCCGGGATCTGCGGGGCGAAGAGCGCCTCGGGCGGGGCGGGGTGCCCGGCCTCCGCCAGCAGGCGCAGCGCTTGGGGCAGGCAATAGCGGCCCTGGCAGCGGCCCATGCCGAGCCGCGTGGCGCGCTTGAGCGTGGCGGGGTCGTCCGCGCCCTGGGCTATGGCGGCGCGGACGGTGGCGGCGGTGATCTCCTCGCAGCGGCAGAGGATCGTGCCGCCGGTGGGCGTGGCGCGCGGTGGCGCGGCATAGAGCGACCAGAGGGCGGATTGGAACGCACGGGGGCGGCGCAGGTCTGCGCCGGAATCGCGCACGGGACGTCCGATATGATTCAGCGCGCCCTCGGCGCTGAGCCGGCCCTGGGCCAGCGCGATCTCGGCCCCGCCGAGCCCGCCCGCGTCGCCCGCGATCCAGACGCCAGGGGCCGGTGTGCGACCGGTTTCGTCCCGCTCCGGGCGGATGTCTCCCGTCCCGGGGTCGAGGGTGAGGGGGACACCGAGCAGGCGCGCCACCTCAAGTTGCGGCGCGAATCCGTCGCCCGCGGCCACTGTGTCGGCGGCAAAGCGGCGGGACTCTCCTGTCGCGATCTGCCGGAGCACGGCACCTTCGGCGCGGTCTTCCCCGGTGATTTCGGCCAGTTCCCAGCCTTGGAGCACGGGCACGCGCCCGCGCAGCGCCGCGAGGCGGTAACGGGCGCCGTCCAGGGCCAGCCGGGGCGCGGCCGCGACCGCTCGCACCAGCGCCGCGCCGGGGCCGGGGCGGCCCCGTTCCGCCAGAGCGACGACACGAGCGCCGATGGCCTCCAACTCGGCGGCCAGCTGCAACCCCAGCGGTCCGTGCCCCGCGATCAGCACCCGCGTGCCCGGGGCGACGCCGTAGCGGCGGGCCAGGGTCTGCGCCGCGCCGATGGTCATCGCGCCGGGCAGGGTCCAGCCGGGCACCATGGCGGGCCGCTCATAGGCGCCGGTGGCGAGGATCACCGCGCGGACGGTCAGGTGCCAGGCGCAGTCCTCGCCGAGGGAGCGCAGGGCGAAGCCGTCCTCCTCTGGGCGCGCGAACCAGAGGCTCTGGCCCGAGAGGATCCGCGCGCCCGAGGCTTCGGCCCGCCCGCGCAGCGCCGTCCCGCGCCGGTGTTGGCGGTCGGGGGCGTGATCCCCGCGATAGCCGCCGCTGCGCGGTTTGAAATATTGGCCGCCGGACTCGCCACGTTCGTCGAGCACGATCACCCGGGCGCCGCCCTCCGCCGCCTGGATCGCCGCGGAGAGCCCGGCGGGCCCCGCGCCGATCACCGCGATATCGGCCTCCGCCCGCTCCGTGCGGGGTGGCGCCGGGGGCGTCGTGCCGGGGGTTAGGGTCCGCTCCGCCTCGCGCCGCACGTTCATGCCGGCGCGGGCCTCGACCATGCAGGCCCGGCGACCGCGCGCGCCATCCACCGTCACGAGGCAGTCATGGCAGACTCCCATCCCGCAGAACGCCCCGCGCGGCGCGCCGCTGCGCCGGGCGCCCAGCGCGACTTGACCGGCCGCGGCGAGCGCCGCGGCGAGGCTGTCACCCGGCCGGGCGCGGACGGCCTGGCCTTCGAAGGTGAAGTCGAGCGTCACTCAGGCCACGGCCTCGGGCAGCGCGCCCACCGCTTCCAGCGCCGCGCGCACTTCGGCCAGCTCGGCTTCGGGCAGGGGCAGGCGCGGCGGGCGGGGGGCGCCCATCGGCATCCCCATCATGTCGAGCGCGGCCTTGCTGCCCGACACGTAGCGCTGCCCGGCCACCAGCCGGATCACCGGCAGAACCTCGCGGTAGAGCGCGCGGGCGGCGGCGTAATCCTCGTCGTCGGCGGTCAGCGTGAAGAGCCGCGCCAGCTTGGCCGGCGCGATGTTGGAGCCGACCGCGACCCAGCCCTCGGCGCCCTCGACGAAGCTCTCGAAGCCCATGATCCCGCCGAACACCGTCATCCGCCCGTCGGACATATCAAGGATGTCGCGGATGCGGGTGACGTCCATCGTGGATTCCTTGATGTAGTCGATCCGCGGCAGCTTGGAGAGTTCGGCCACCAGCGGCGGGGTCAGGTCGACATTCGCCGTGGCGGGGTTGTTGTAGATCATCACCGGCGTCTTGGCCGCCTCCCCGATGCGCCCGTAATGGTGGATCAGCTCGTCCCAGGTGGGGGTCGAGTAGAAGGGCGGGATGATCATGGTGCCGTCGGCGCCCAGTTCCTCGGCCATGGCGACGTTATCTATCACCTCGTCGGTGCTCTCGGCGCCGGCGCCGATCAGGACGGGGACGCGGCCCGCGACGGTGTCGATCACGCATTTGGCGACGGCGCGGCGCTCCTCGGGGGTCAGCGACAGGAACTCGCCCGTCGATCCCAGCGGGATCAGTCCGTGGATGCCCTCGCGCACCTGCCAGTCGGTGAAACGCGCCTGCGCGTCGAGGTCGAGGCGGCCCTCGGCGTCGAAGGCGGTGACCATCACGGTATAGGTGCCGCGGAAGCCGGTCGTCATGCTTGTGTCTCCTTCAGGGTCAGCAGGCGCAGCGGGTTGGTGCGGATCAGGCGGTCGATCAGGTCGGGGTCGAGCCCCAGCCGCCGCATCAGCGGCACCACGTTGCGCAGGATGTGGCCGTAGCCGTGTCCGCCCCAGCCGCGCAGCCGGGTCTTGGTGCAAATGTCTTGGCTAACGAGGATCCGGTCGGCATGGCCGGCCTCTGCGAAGCGGGCGATCAGGCGGACGCGGTCGCGGTCCATGGGCAATTCGGTCTCGCCCATCCAGTAATGCGACTGCTCGATGCCGAAGAAATCCCATTCGACGCAGGCGCCGCGGTCCAGTAGGGCGGCGATTCCGCCGCCATCCGGGTGGGTGCGGTCCATGTGGCAGAGGATCGTGCGGGAGAGGGCGTGGCCCTCTTCCTCGACCAGGTCCAGGATCTCCATGCAGGCGCCGGGGGCGCGGCCCGGATGGACCGAGAGCGCGGCGCCTGTGGCGCGCGCGGCGCGGGCGGCGGCGCGGAGCGCGCGGCGCTCGGCCTCGGTCATGGGCCAGGAGCAGCCCATCTCGCCGATCAGCCCGGCGCGGATGGGGGTGCCGTCGAGGCCCTCGACCACCTCGGCGGTGAAGAGATCGGTGAGCGCGTCCACCTCCATCGCGCGCATCTCGGGGCTGAGATAGGCGTCGGTATAGCGTCCGGCGGCGGCCACGACATGCACGCCGGAGGCTTTCGACGCGGCGGCCAGGCCCGCCGCGTCCCGCGCCAGCCCGGCGACGGATTGGTCCACGATCACGGACCCGCCCTCTTCGGCGAACCAGGCCAGCTCCCGGGCCGCGGCGTCCGCGTCCGTCTGGTGGGCGTTGGCCGGCGCCTCGTTCGACCGGTAATCGACTTGCCAGCGATCCTCGATCTGGATCGGCACGTCACGGTCGCCTGTCGCGCCGGGCGGCACGATGTCGAACAGGACATGCTCGTGCACCGCGACCGGACCCAGCCGGGCCGGATCGACATCGCCCAGGACTGTCCGCACCACGCCCATCCTCAGTGATGCAGGATCTTCGACAGGAACAGGCGGGTGTGCTCGCTCTTGGGGGCGGTAAAGAAGGTCTCCGGGTCGGCCTCCTCGACGATGGAGCCGTCATGCATCAGGATCACCCGATCGGCGGCGGCGCGGGCGAAGCCCATCTCGTGGGTGACCACGATCATGGTCATGCCTTGGCGCGACAGGTCGACCATCACATCCAGCACCTCCGAGATCATCTCGGGGTCCAGCGCCGAGGTCGGCTCGTCGAAGAGCATGACCTTGGGTTTCATCGCCAGCGCGCGGGCGATGGCGACGCGCTGCTGCTGCCCGCCGGAGAGCTGCCTGGGATAGGCGTTCTCCTTGTCGGGCAGGCCGACACGGGCCAGGAGCGCGCGGGCCTCGTCGCGGGCCTCGGACTTGGGCCGTTTCTGGATGCGGACGGGGCCTAGGGTGATGTTGTCGATCACGCTGATATGCGGGAACAGGTTGAAGCTCTGGAAGACCATGCCGAGGTCGCGCTGCTGCTTCGCGACCTCGCTGTCCTTCAGGGGCACGCGCTTGCCGTTCTTTTCGCGCATCCCCATCAGGTGCCCCGCGGCGCGGATGGTGCCGCCGTCGATGGTCTCCAGATGGTCGATGCAGCGGAGCAGGGTGCTCTTGCCCGAGCCGGAGCGGCCGCAGATCACGACCACCTCGCCCTGGCGCACGGTCAGCGAGACGTTTTTGAGGACATGGTTGTCGCCGAAGGTCTTCTCCACGCCTTCGATCAGCACGATGGGCTCGCCGAGGCTGCGCCCGGCGCGGGCGATCTGGGGGTCTTGCGCGGTCATGTCATGCCTCCCTTATGCGGTCCCGGCCGGTCCGGCGGCCTTCTCGATCTGTTTCTTGGCGTCGGGCGAGACGGCGGCGGCGGGACCGAAGGGTTTCTCGTAATGGGCCTCGATGCGGACCTGGATCATGCCCCAGATGGAGACGAGCGCCAGATACCAGACGGCGGCCACCGTGTAGGCTTCGAGCACCCGGAACTCGACCTGCGCCAGCATCTGCGCCGAGCGCATCAGCTCCTCCATGGAGATCACCGAGGCGAGCGAGGTCGTCTTGAGCATTCCGTTGAACTGGTTTCCCAGCGGCGGGATGATGGTGCGCGCGGCCTGCGGCAGGATCACCAGCCACATGCGCTGCCGCCAGGTCATGCCGATCGCGCGGGAGGCGTCGGTCTGGCCCTTGTCCACCGACATGATGCCCGAGCGGATGATCTCGGCCAGATAGGCGCCCTCGTTGAGCGCGAGGCCCAGGATCGCGCTCTCGATCACCGTCAGGCGGATGCCGATCTGCGGCAGACCGGTATAGATGATGACCAGCTGGATCAGGATCGGCGTGCCGCGGAACAGCCAGATGTAGAATTCGGCGATGTAGCGCAGGGCGCGGTTGCCATACATCTTCATCATCGCGGCCAGCACGCCCAGGCCAAGGCCAAGGATCATCGACACGACCGAGAGCCAGACCGTGGTCCAGGCGCCCCGGACCATCAGGCCGTTGGTCATGTAGGTGAAGAAGAACTCCCAGCTCCAGTTCACGCGTGTCTCCGGGTTCGTTTGGGGGATAGGGCCGCGGGACGTGCCCCGCGGCGGGGCCCGGCCGCGCGGGGGCGGCCAGGCTCATGTCGGGGGATCACTCCGGGTTGTAGTAGATCTTGATGTCGCCTTCGTAGTCGGACCAGTGCTGGATCTGGGTCGCGCCATAGGCGCTCATCATCTCGTTGTAAGTTCCGTCCTCGACCATATCGCGCAGCACCTGGGCGACGGCCTCGGCCAGCTCCTCGCCGGTCTCGCCGTCGAAGCCGAAGGACGAGGGCAGGCCGGGGTTGAGGCCCGAGGCGCCGACCTCGAAGGCGCCCCGCTCGGCCAGGTAGGCGGCGGTGGCGTCGGGGCCGAACACGGCCTTGACCTGGCCCGCGCCCAGCGCGGCGAAGGCATCGCCGAAGGTGTTGAAAGCCTGGATGTCCATCGACTCCATGCCCGCCTCGACCTGCGCGGCGTTGATCTCGCGGATGAGGTTGTCGGCGAAGCCCGAGATCTCGGTGCCGACCGGCTCGCCGGCCAGATCCTCATAGCCGGTCACGCCCATCGGGTTGCCGCGCTCGACAACGATGGCCAGCGCGTTCACCACATAGGGCACCATGCGCATGATCTTGGCGCGGTCCGGGTTGTAGTACATGCCGGTGTTGACCATGTCCCAGCGCTTTGAGGCGAGGCCGGGGATCTGCACCTCGAAGCCGACATTGGCATAGACCGGCTCCAGGCAGAGACGGCGGGCGATCTCGTTGCCGAGATCGGGGTGCAGGCCCTGCAACTCGCCATTGGCGTCGAGATACTGGCGCGGCGGCAGCGTCGCGTTGATCGACATGGTCAGCTTGCCGGGCTCGATCGTGGGCAGGTTCTCGGGGCAATCCTGCGCGGCGGCCATGCCGGCCGTCAGGGCGAGGCCGAGCGTGGCGGCCGCGAACGTCAGTTGCTTCATGTCGGTGTTCCCTTTTGTTGGAAGTGGTGGTGGGGGCGGGCCGTTCCCGGCCTCTTCGTGTGTCAGGAGGGCGGCGTGCTGCCGCTGCACCAGTCGGTGACGATGGCGGTGGTGACCTCGACCATCCGGCGGAAATCGGCGACGTCGATCCACTCGTCGTGGCGGTCGTTCTGCGACAGATCCCCGCCCAGGCAGCCAAGGCCCACACAGGGGATGCCCGCCTCGACGATGGGGTTCCGGATGTCCGAGGAGGTGTGCATCGGGTTGACGTGCGGGGCGGCCCCCGTCACGCGTGAGACGGCGGCGGCGGCGGTGCGGTAGAGCGGATGATCCGCGGCGACCTCGCCGCCGGTGACGCCGGTGACCCAGGTGATCTCGGGCGGGTGCTCCGCCAGGAAGGGGTCGGCGGCGGCGGCGCGGGCCACGGCCTCGGCGATCTCCGCCTTGACCTCCGCGATGGTCTCGCCCGGCGGGAAGGAGACGGCGCAGCCCAGCGTGCAGGTCTCGGCCATGCGCGACAGGCGTCGCATCTCGCCCGCCGTGATGCGGGAGACGTTGATATTGGTGGCGCGGCCGACCTCGGCCTCGATCAGCGGATGGCGGATGCGGGCCGCGCGGGCCTCGGCCAGCGCCATCAGCGCGTTGCGCACCACCAGCGCCTTGTCGATCGGGTTGACGCCCAGATGGGCGAAGGCGGTGTGGCCGGGTTCGGTCGTCTCGGGCGCGCGGCCTGCGACGGTGATGCGGAACTCGATATGGCCCGAGGCGACGGCCTTGATCTCGCGCATGCCGACACCGGATTCGGCGGGGTGGAGATAAAGGGAGGCATCGGCGCGCAGCCCGTCATGGAGCAGCGCGGCCACGCCGCGGGCATAGCGCTTGGAGGGCGTCGAGGCGAGGACGGCGCGGCCCATCGGCACATTCGCCTCCGCCGCCCGTTCGAGGGCCAGGACGGCGGCGGCGCAGCCCGCCAGATCGTCGGCGACGCCCCAGCCATAGAGGCGCCCGTCGGACACGGTCCCCGCAAAGGGATCGTGAGTCCAGGCCTCGGTGCCCGCGACCGGCTCTCCGTCGGGATGGGCGAAGACCAGAAGACTGGGCAGCTCCGGATCGCCGGGCAGGGTGCCGATGATGGCGCGGCGACGCTCGGTCGCGCGCGCGCTGTCCAGCGCGAACTCCCCCACCACCTGCACCTCGGCCGGGTCGTAGTCATGAGCGGCGACCTCGCAGCCGGCGGCGCGCAGCCGGTCCGAGATGACCTCCTGAACCGCGGCCTCCCCCTCGGCCTGGGCGGCGACGAGCGCGCGCATCAGCGCGATGGCCTTGTCTTCTTCGTCCAAGTCGTTCCCCCGGCGCGGCTGTGTATACCGTCTGTATACAAACAGCGTCCGATGCTTTATCTTCCATTGCAAGGATTTTGTTCGTAAGCGCGCGGCGCGGGCCGTGCGGTCTGCCGGGCTTTGCCGGCTGGGGCCGCCAGACCGCCGGAATCGGCGCAACTGACACAGGACGTGCCTGGATTATGAGCGTCGCAAGAAACCGAATCGATTCGTCGCCGGCCCGCGGCGCGCCCTCGACCCTGTCCGAGACGGCCTATCTGACGCTCTCGCGCATGATCCAGGAACGGGAGCTACCGGTCGGCCGCCCGGTGGTGGAGACGCAGCTGGCCGAGATGCTGGGCGTCTCGCGCACGCCCCTGCGCCAGGCGCTGCAACGGCTGGAGGCGGAGGGGCAGCTGCGGAAATCGGAGACCCGCTCCTATGTGGTGCGCCGAGTCGAGCTACGAGAATATCTCCAGAGCCTGAAGGCCCGCGAGATCCTAGAGGCCGAGGCCGCCGAGATGGCCATCGGCCGCATTGCGCCCGAGGCCCTGGAGAGCGCCCGCGCCCATCTCCATGCCGTCCAGCGGCGGCAGCCCTATGACATGCTGGCCCATTGGGCCTCCGACGACGAAGTTCACGACCTCTATATCGAGAGCTGCGGCAACGCCGTCATCCGCGACCTGCTCAAGTCGCTCCGGGTCACGACCAAGCTGTTCGAGATCGAGCGGCTGTCCGAGCGGTTGGAGCCCGACAGCAGCCAGCACGAAGCGATCCTGGACGCGTTGGAATCGGGGGACGGGGCAGCGGTTCGCGCCGCCGTGATCGCGCATCTGCGCTCCCTGGCGGAGTTCGCGGTGCGGGTTCTCTGAGGCGCCGCGCTCGGGTCTGCATTCCCCCCTCGCGACCCGCGCCGGCATAGCGCGGATGGACGCCGGGGTGGCCCGCTTCGACGCCGCCCCCCGCGTCGTGTCCGAGAGCGTAACCCGGAGCGTCTGCCGCTCCGCCCTCGCTTACCCACACGACATCGCCGTCAGGCGGGGCGCCGCGTCCAGCTTGCCCGCGAGGCGCCGGTGCTGCTGCGCGCGCGCGTCCAGGGGGTGCCGGCGTCGGGCCGGTGGCAGGGGTCGCGTCGTGAGTATTTTGGGCCAGAAGAAAGGGGATGGAAGACGACGGCCCGGGCGCGCCGCCCGGTCCGGCCGGGCGGGTTGGCGGGGCCGCCGTTACGCGTTGCGCGGGGGGCGCATCGTGTCCCCCGGCAGGAAGGTCGGCACCAGCTCGACCCGTCGGTCCTCGCCGTCGAAAACGTAGTCCCCGGTGATGATCCGGGCGGCGACTTGCCCGGCCTCGCGCCGGCGGCTGTCCACGGTGGCCAGCCTGCGCGGAAGCCCATCGAGCAGCGAGAAGGCATTGAAGCCCGCCAGCCCGAGCGCGCCACCCACGTCCAGACCCTTCTCCAGGCAGTAGAGCAATCCGCCCGCTCCGGTCAGGTCGTTGGTGTAGAACAGAAAATCCACGTCCGGCGCGCGCGCGAGCAGCTCCGCCGTCATCTCCCGGCCCTTGGCGAAGCCGGACCAGCCGGAATAGGCCATCTGATCGACCACCGGGATGCCCGCCTCCGACAGGGCGCGCTCCAGCCCCTCGATCCGTTTGCGGGCGCGGTGGTCGCCATCCATCTTGGTGCCGAGCACCGCGACCCGTTCATAGCCGCGGGCGGCGATCTCGGTGCCCACCTGATAGCCCGCGCGCCAATGGCTGATGCCGACGGCTGCATCGATGGGTTCTCCGTCGACATCCATCACCTCGACCACCGGCACACCGCAATTCGCCAGCATGGCGCGGCTGGCATCGGTATGCTCCAACCCCGCGACGATGACGCCCGAGGGCCGCCAGGACAGCATCTCGAATAGGGTCTTCTCTTCCTTGGCGGGGTCGTAATTGGTGGCGCCGATCACGGGCTGGAGCTCCGTGTCCTCCAGCACTTCCTGCACGCCGGCCAGCATTTCGGGGAAGACCAGGTTCGACAGCGAGGGGACGACGACCGCGACCAGGTTCACCCGGTTCGACGCCAGGGCTCCGGCGATCTTGTTGGGCACGTAGCCGAGCATCCGCGCGGCCTCCAACACCTTCTCGCGGGTCTTGGCGGCCACGTCGCCGCGATTGCGCAGCACCCGGCTGACGGTCATCTCGCTGACCCCCGACGCCTCCGAGACGTCGCGCAGGGTGAGGTGCTGGTTGCGTCTGGTCACACGCGCCTCCGAACGGGCTCGGTCGTTGGTAGCGCAACCACAGGGGAATGCACAATCCGTTGCCAGAGCGTTGGCCGTTGCCCGAGCGTTGGCTGCGGTGGGCCGGCTTTCCGTCGCTGCGGGGGCGGTCGCGCCGGCTGCGGCGGGCCGAAGACGGGCCGGGGCGTGGCATCCGGAACCCGGACCGCATGCGCCTGCCGGTGGACAAGACCCGTGCCCGGCGGATAGTCAGGCTCCGGAGGTCCCGTGGCTCAACTGGATAGAGCAATCCCCTCCTAAGGGATAGGTTGCAGGTTCGAGTCCTGCCGGGATCACCATTCCCTCATGCCCCTTTTGCAGCGCGCCGGGGGGCGGGCCGGTTTTCCTTTCGGCCCGGCTGATCTATCTCGCGCCGCGACCGACGACCTTATCGCCAGGATTTCCCATGCCGAGCTGCGCCGCGCTCCGCCGCCTTCTTGCCCCGCTTTTTCTGATCATCGCCGTTGCGGGGCTGACCGCCGCCCCGCCGGCCGGGGCACAGAGCGTGTCTGGCGAGGCCGGGTCGGCGGCCTCCGCCGACCCCTCGCCGGCGCTCACCAATCTTATCGAGGTGCTGCGCGACGAAGCGGCGCGGGAGGCATTGATCGCCGAACTGGAGGCACTGACACCCCCTGAGGCGGCGCCGGACAGCGCCGTCCTGGACGTGGAGCAGACGCTGGCGCGCCGCTTGGCGGACGCCTCGGCCCTGCTCGTCGAGGAGACGCTGTCGACCGCGCGGACGGTCTGGCGCGATCTGCTCGGCTTCGGGCGGATTGGCGAAACCCTGTCGGCGGAGAAGCTCGACGCGATCTCCGAAGCGTGGCTGCCGCTGCTGTCGACCATCCTGTCGACGGTCGGCCTGCTCTGGCTGCTCTCGCGGCTCGCTTCGGGCGTGCTGGCGCGGGCGGATTCGACCCCGGGCGGCGACACGCTGCGGGAGACCTTGCTGGCCGTGGCGCGCAACGCGGTGCTCGACGCGGTGGTGCTGGGGCTGGCCTATGCGGCGGGCTACGTACTGGCCTATTCCGTCTTCGGCAGCAGCGGGGACATCCTGGTCGAGCAGTCGCTCTACCTCAACGCCTTCCTGGTGGCCGGGGTGGTGCGTCTGGTGCTGCGCGCCTTCGTGCGCCCGGACCGGCCGGAGGAGGCGATCTCGCATCTTTCGGTACCCATCCAACGCGTCATCTACCGGAGGGTGAAGGCGCTCAGCTGGCTGCTCGTCTACGGCATCAGCGTGGGTGTTCCGCTGGCCAATGCCTGGCTGTCGTTGGGGGCGGGGCGGTCGGTGCGGGTGCTGGCCGTGACCCTGGCCGCCATGCTGGCGCTGGTCTCGATCCGCAAGGTGGCGCGGCTGATCGAGGCTGACGGCAAGGCGGCCGCCGCGCAGGCGCCGGTCGACGGCTCGGAGGCCGAGCAGGTCGTCGGCGCGATCGGCGAAGCCTCGGTCCAGGCGGCGACCTCGGCCTGGAACCGGATCTGGCCCTGGCTTGCCTCGATCTACGTCCTGGCGGTCTGGGGCGTGGCGGTGACGCGGCCGCGCCTGATGGGGGAGTTCGTCTGGGGCGCGACGTTGCGCACGCTGGTCGCCTGCGCGCTGCTGGTGCTCGCCTTCCGGCTGCTGCGGCATGCGCGGCGGGCGCGCGCGCCGCTGGCGGGCGTGGTGACGCGCGGCCTGCCGGCGCTCCAGAGCCGGCTCGACGTCTTCGCGCCCGCCGTCGTCCGCCTAGTCGCGCTGGTGCTGTCGGTCGGGGCGGTCGCGCTGCTGGTCGATGCGTGGACGGCGCTGGACCTGGGCGCTTGGCTTTCCAGCGCGACCGGCGCCGAGATCCTCTGGCGCGTGGCGAGCGCGGCGCTGATCCTCGCCCTGGTCGTGTTGACCTGGGCCGTGGTCGCGGCCTGGATCGACCAGCGCCTGGCGCAGGAGCTCGACGGGCCGCAGGTCAGCGCCCGTTCCCGGACGTTGCTCGCGCTGTTCCGCAACGCCTTCACCGTGGCGATCTTCATTTTCGGCCTGATGATCGTGCTGTCCCAGGTCGGGATCGACATCGCGCCGCTGCTGGCGGGCGCCGGCGTTCTGGGCCTGGCCATCGGCTTCGGCGCGCAGAAGCTGGTGCAGGACATCATCACCGGCGTGTTTATCCAGCTGGAGAACGCGATCAACGAGGGCGACGTGGTGACGGTCGCCGGGATCACCGGCGCCGTGGAGAAGTTGACGATCCGCTCCGTTGGCCTGCGCGACATGGGCGGGATCTATCACATCGTGCCGTTCTCTTCGGTCGACACGGTCTCCAACTTCATGCGCGGCTTCGCCTATCACGTCGAGGTCGTGGGGATCGCCTATGCCGCCGATATCGAGACCGCCAAGGCCGCCATGCAGGAAGCGTTCGAGCGTCTGCGCGCCATCCCGGAGCATGGCGAGGTGATCGTCGGCGACCTGGAGATGCAGGGGGTGATCGCCCTCTCCGAAAGCTCGGTCGATCTGCGCGCCCGCATCCGCACCCAGCCGGGCAAGCAATGGGGCGTGGGCCGGGCCTATACGGAACTGGTCAAGACGGTCTTCGACGAGCGCGGCGTGGAGATCCCGTTCCCGCATCGCAAGCTTCTGATCGAGCGCGAGGCCGACTGACCGCCCCTCGCGGCGTCCGGCCATAGGCGGGGCGCTGCGCAAAGCGGTGCTCATCCGCGTGCGGTGCGGCGCGCGCCCGACCGTCACTCAGTTTTCAAGAACCCGTTAGGTCGCCGTTGCCTCGACCCTTCAGTTGCCGCCGCAATTCGAGACCGGGGCCCGCAGCCTGCTCATCTTGGATCGCCTCACCACGCGGTTCGGCCCGGCAACGGCCGTGGACGCCGTGTCGCTGACCGTCGACCGGCCGATGAGGATCGGTGTCATCGGGCGCTCCCGCGCGGGCAAGTCGACGCTCTTGCGGATGCTCAACCTGTTGGAGCGGCCTTCGAGCGGCACGATCCGCTTCGAGGGGCACGGCGGCCCGGTCCTGGCTGGCCGAGTGCGCTATGATCTTCCAGCCGTTCAACCTCGTGCCCCGGACGGATGTGATGTCGAACCTGCTGCATGGCAGGCTCAACCGTTGGTCGACGCGGCGGGCGCTGTTCGCGCTCTGGCTCCAGGCGGATGTGCATTGCGTCCTCGACAACCTGCCCCGTCTGGGCATCGCGGATCACGCCGCCAAGCGGGCCGAGGCCCTCTCCGGCGGCCAGCAGCAGCGCGTCGCCATCGCCTGCGCAGCTGACCACCGGCGTTGCGCGCGACATCTAGGGCGTGGGGGCGGCGTTCAGCGAGGCCGCCACCTCCACCGAGATCAGCGACACCGAGACGGTGGCCGCGGCCCTGATGCACCGCGCCGAAGCGGCCGTCTGACATGTGCGCCTGCGCGGAGGCGGGCAGACGACAATCCAACCGGAGAGACCCATGACCAAGACTTTCCTGGCCCTTGCCCCACCACCGTGATGACGTCCGCCGCCCTGGCCCGAGGCCCCGTGTCCCAGTTCAATATCGGCGTGCTGGGCGGCGTGAACGCCCAGGACCGCCTGACCGTCAATCAGTGTCTGGCCGACTACACGGCCGAGGCGTTGGGCCTCGACCCGTCGGACGTCAACATCTTCACCCCCGCCGATAGCGGCATCGCCGCGCTGTCGGACGTGCAGGGCAAGGTGTTCGGCTTCGGCGATCCGAACTCCACCTCTGGCTTTCTGATCCCTTCGGTGGAGATCCCGCAAGCCACCGGCGCTTCGATTGAGTCGGGCGGCTCTTTCGGCGAGGTCACCTTCACCGGCGGGCACGAGCAGACCATCGTCGCGGTCGCCAATGGCGATATCGACGCGGGTATGACCTGGGCCGACGGCCTGGGCGATTGGGAGGACGGCTACAATTCGGGCGCGCTGCGCCGCGCCTCGGACGCGGGCACCGTCGACAAGACCGATCTGGTGGAGATCTGGCGCTCCAAGCCGATCCCCGAAGGTCCGGTCATCCTGCGCACCGGCCTGCACGAGGACGTCAAGGCCACGATGATCGACCTCGTCGCCAACCTGCACGAGACCGAGCGGGACTGCCCTATGGCGTCGCTGCGGGCGAGACCCCCGGGTTCGAGACGATCACCCACCAGGCTTACGAGACCATCATCGAGGTCCGCTGCCGCGTGATCGAGGGCGGCTGACCCCTCCGCCCCTTCCGCGCGCGGCCCCCCCCCGGGGGCGCGCGCGTCGTTCTGCCCGCCGAAAAGGGAGCCCGCATGACCGCCACCGCCGATCCGACGCCCAACGGCCTCGACACCCTGCGCGCCGCCTATGCCGCGCAGCTGCGCACCAAGCGGATCTGGACCGGCATCGGCTTGCTGGTCTTCGTGCTGCTGATGGTCGCGGGCTTCCTGACCGCGAATGACCGTAACGCGGGCGGGTTCTGGCAGGGCCTGCCCAACGTTTTCGACTTCCCCGCCGACGTGGTCTAGGAGGCGGTGGCGCGCAGCGCGGAGTTGCCCAGCCTGCTGATGCGTGCGGCGCTGGCCTTTCTGGTAACCCGGGGGCTGGGTCGTGGCGCCGATCCGGCGCCTGCTCAACACGCTGCGCGCCATCCCCGAGATCGTGATCGCGCTGCACAAGATGGGCGCCTTGGGCAAGCTCTTCTCCGAGGTGGCCGAGAACGCGCCCCTGGGCGGGGTCGAGGGACTGCGCTCGGTCGGGGCGGCATGGGGCCAGCGGATGCTGTTCGGCGTGCTGCCGCAGGTGGCGCCCAATTGGCTGAGCTATGCGCTGCTCCGCTTTGAGATCAATATCCGCGCCTCGGCCATCCTGGGCTTCGTCGGCGCGGGCGGCATCGGCTACGACCTGCGCAACGCGATGGCCTGAGGGCCGAGGCGCTTCGCCGAGGCCGCCGCGATCTTCCTGCTGTCGTTCGGAACCATCGTGATCGTCGACCAGATCGGCTCGGCCATCCGGTGCCGTCTGACCAAGGGGGTGACCCTGTGACCGACATGACCGCCGACCGCCCCGCGCTCTATGCCGTGGCCGACCGCCATTTCGCCCGCGCGCGCCTAGTACTGATCGGCCTGCCCGCGCTGCTGCTGGCCGATCTGGTCCGTATCTTCTTCGCCTTCGAGGGCCCGGCGCTGATCCGTGAGGCCGATGGCGGCAACGCCCGCGTGCTTGTCTCCGACATGGTGCGCCACAAGGTCCATATCACCCGCGACAACCGCAACGGCAGTATCGAGGTCGCCATCGAGGCCGGGCGTTTCATCGCCACCCGCGACCGCACCGAGGTGTTCCGCTATTTCGCCCGATGGGAGCTGTTCTTCTTCATCCTCGACAGCCCCTATCACGGACTGGGCCTGGGGGCGCTGACGGCGGCGGCGCTCTCGGGCGAGGCGGGCGCGATCTGGACCAACGACATGTGGCGCCACGGAGAGGTCGCCCGGGGCCTGTTCGAGACGATCCCGATGGCGTCCCTGGGCACGACGGGCGCGGCGATTCTCGCGCTGCCGCTGTCGTTTCTGGCCGTCCGCGGGTTCACGCCGCTCGCGGCGGTCAGGGTCGTGTCCCGCCGCCCGTTCGACTTTCTGCGCGGGGTGGACGGTCTGATCTGGACCATCGTACTCAGCCGCGCCTTCGGCCCCGGGCCGCTGACCGGCATGCTGGCGATCCTGATCGCCGAGGTCGGCACGTTCGGCAAGATGGTCTCGGAGGCGCTGGAAAACGTGGACCGCCGCCAGCTCGAGGGCATCCGGTCGAGCGGGGCGGGGGGCGGTGCTGCGCGCGCTTCGGCGTCATCCCGCAGCTTCTGCCGGTGCTGGTGGCGCAGGTGCTCTACGATCTCGAATCGAACAGCCGCAGCGCCACCGTCATCGGTGCCATCACCGGCGGTGGCGTCGGCGACGGCAGATCGCGGGGCGCTGAGTTGCGCCTGTGAGGCACCTGGATGATATCCGCGACCGGTGTGTTCTGGCGCGTGCGGGGCTGGCCGGCACCCGAACGGACACGAACCGCGTTCACCGCATGGCGGGGCTTTTCCGACAAGCTGTGTCTGGACGCCCCGCCGGTCCTTGCCCGATGAGCCGGTCCGAGACCGAGGGGCCGGCGCCGGAGAACATCGAGGGAGCGCGCACGGATCTGGGCGGAGAATGGTGCCACTGCGCCCTCGGGCGGATGGGACAGAGGACATGACGCTCGCCACGGAGATCCCAATCAGTGCCATCCACGGCGAACGGAGCGCACCGGCGGGAAAGGGCATATCGACCGCGCTTTCTCCCACCTGCGTGGTCCGCGACGCGGCTTTCCAAGGGCAGCCGGAGCCGTTCATCCTCGGACCGGGGCGCATGTCGCATCCGGGTCATCGGGCCCAAAACCGTTGTCAGAGGGCGCCCAGGGCGGCATCATGGTCCGCACAGGCACTCACTTGGGAACGTCCGGCCACGGATGTCCCTCCTCAGCCCGTGAGCGGCCCGCAGGCCAACGGAAGGGGGGAACTGCATGATGAGATGTGCCCGTATGAGGCGGTTGGACCGTTTCGTGACACAGGATTATCTATGGCCATTGGCGCTCACGATCACCTTGGCCAGTGGGTTCGGTCTGTTGGCCGCCGGCGCTGATGCGGCGGTGGTGTTTTCGACGGACGACCGGGCCGCATGGACGGCTGCGGCGGGAGGCGGACTGCCCGATTACGTCGAGGACTTTGCGGGCATCTCCCCAATGGAACTCTTCTGGATCCGCTTGTCCTTGGCGGATTGACCCTGCAATCGACACGGAAACCCACGGTCGTCGTTCCGGACGGAACGTCTCTGGTGACAGACGTGGACGGCAACGTCTCGGTCAACGGCAGCAGCAATGTCCTCCATCGCATGGGCAGCTTTCCCGGGCTCGACGCTTCCGTGACATATCTGTTCGACAGGCCGATCGCGGCGTTCGGTTTCGACGTGAACCCTCATCCGGACCACGTGAACAACACCGTCGATTTCGTGACCGGCACGTCCGGAGCCGGATCCTTCGTCCTCCCGGGCAGCGACATCACCGAATTTCGCGGCAGCATTTTCGATACACCGTTCACATCGATCACGTTCTCCATGAATTCCGTCAGCCGGGGTGCCTGGGGATCGGACAATGTCGCCGCTTTCGCGCCGGTGTCTCTGCCCGGGACGCTCGCCCTCCTGAGCTTGGGGCTGGCAGGGTTCGTCGTCACGCGGCGTAAGGCCGTCTGACTGCGCGATGCGGTCTGCCGGCCGGTTTCGTTGCGAACGGCCAACCGGACGCGGGACCTCCAGGCGCCAGAACAGTCGAGTTGCCATGCCCCTCCTCTCTCCGGATGCGCCCTTCCTCCACCCCGATGTCGAGATCACCGAGGATTGCCGCTTCGGCGCTTATGTCGAGATCGGGCGGGGGTCGCGCGTGGCGCATTCCAGCCTCGACGACTATTCCTATTGCGACCGCTATGCCGACATCGCCAATACGCGGATCGGCAAGTTCTCCAACATTGCGGCCCATGCCCGGATCGGCGCGACGGACCACCCGATGGAGAAGGCGTCGCTGCACCATTTCCTCTACCGCTCCGCCGACTACTGGGACGACGCGGAGGACGACGCCGACTGGTTCGCCCATCGCCGTAGCCGCGTGGTCGTGCTGGGCCATGACACCTGGATCGGCGCGCAGGCGATGGTGAAGCCCGAGGTCACGGTGGGCCATGGCGCGGTGGTCGCGGCCGGGGCGGTCGTGACGAAAGACGTGCCGCCCTATTGGATTGTCGCGGGCGTGCCCGCGACGCCGCTCCGGCCGCGCCTGCCGGAGGACATCGCCGAGCGCCTGATCGCGCTAGCCTGGTGGGACTGGCCGCATGACCGGCTGCGGGCGGCGCTGGACGACTTCCGGACCCTCTCGGCGGAGGCGTTCCTCGACCGCTACGGGTGATGCAGCGTCAGTGCGATGCGCGTACCGGCAAAGCGCGTGGTGCCCGCCTCCACCGGCGTGCCGTCCAGATCCGCGTTGATAGCCTCCGACACCAGCAGCGGCGCGCCCGGCTCCAGATGCAGGTGCCCCGCCTCGACCGGATCGGCCGCCGCCGCCGTGATCCGGGTCGAGACGCGGACGTAATCGGCCACGCCGCAGGCGCGCAGCGCGTCGGTGACCGAGCCGTCGCGGGCCAGCGCCCCGGGCAGGCCGGGCAGGCGCGCGGCCGGGAAGGTCGAGCGGAACAAGGCGACCGGCGCCCCGTCGGCCAAGGCGATCCCCTCGGCCACGTGGATCGCATCGCCTGGGGTGAGGCACAGCGGCGCCGCCTCCTCCGCCGTCGCGGGCCGCGTCTCCAGGGACAGGAGGCGCTTGCCCGGCACCCGCCCCGCCGCCTCCATCGAGCGGCGGAAGCGGGTGCGCGCGCCGATCGGGTATTCGGTCGGAGCCTCGGCCACGAAGGCGCCGGAGCCGCGGCGCGTCCGCACCAGACCCTCCTCCACCAGCGCGGCCAAGGCCCGGCGCACCGTGTGCCGGTTGACCCCAAACCGTGCCGCCAGCCGCGCCTCGGTCGGCAGCCGGTCACCGGGCCGCCGCGCGCCCTCCGCGATCTCCCGGCGGAGGAGATCGGCGATCGTGGCCCAGACCGGGCTGCCCTTTATCGAAACGTCACTGGCATCGCTCATGCGGATCGGTTTAAGGAAGGAGGTAAGATTTGTCGAGTTGTCGAGATCGCCCATGACCCGCCCCGATTGGATCGGCCTTCTTTCCCGCAGCGCACCGGACGCGCTGACGGCGCTCTGGCCCGCCGTGGGGGACCTGCCCGCGCCCGACTGGCTGCGCCGCCCCGAGACCGGCAGCGTCATGGTCCGCGGCCGGACGGGCGGGACCGGCGCGGCCTTCAACCTGGGCGAAGTCACGGTGACGCGCTGCGCGCTGCGGCATGAGGGCGTCGAGGGCCACGCCTTCGTGCAGGGCCGCGACGCCGCCCACGCCACCCGCGCCGCCTGGATCGACGCGCTGATGCAGACCGACCGGGCCGAGGCGCTCGCCCGCGACGTGCTGGCGCCGCTGGCCGAGGCGGAGCGCGCCCGGCGCGAGACCCGCGCCCGCAAGGCCGAGGCCACGCGCGTCGATTTCGAGACCATGGTCCGGGGAGAAGACTGATGCAGCCCGCTTTCGCCGACCCGCCCGCCGACGCGGCCCGTGCCTTCCGCGCGGTCATGGAGGCCATGGCACGGCCCGGCACGCTCCGGTCGGTCGCCTCCCCCGCGCCCGAGGGCTTGTCGCCCGCCGCCGCCGCCGTGCTGCTGGTCCTGGCGGACCAGACCACGCCGGTCTGGACGCGGGCGGGCCGCGACTGGCTGATCTTCCACACCGGCGCGCCGATTGCCGCGACGCGGGCCGAGGCGACCTTTGCCGTGGGCCGCTGGGACGATCTCGCGCCCCTGACGGACTGGGACGCCGGCACGCCCGACTATCCCGACCGCAGCGCCACGCTGATCGTCGAGGTTCCGGCGCTGGACGGCCCGGGCCACCGCCTGACCGGACCCGGCATCGAGACCGAGGCGTCCCTGCCCCTGCCCGACCCGCAGGCGCTGGCCGCCAACGCGGCGCGTTATCCGCTCGGCGTGGACCTGATCCTGACCTGCGGGGAGCGGCTGGCGGCGCTGCCCCGCTCCACCCGTATCGACTTGGAGACGCTCTGATGTATGTCGCGGCCAAGGGCGGCGAGGAGGCCATCGCCGCGGCCCATCGCTGGCTCGCCGAGGAACGGCGGGGGCAGGGCGCGCTGATCGACGTGGAGCAGATCGCAAGCCAACTTGCGCTGACTGTGGCGCGGGTGATGTCCGAGGGCTCGCTCTACGACCCGGAACTGGCGGCGCTGGCGGTGCGGCAGGCGCGGGGCGATCTGATCGAAGCGGTCTTTCTGATCCGCGCCTATCGCACGACGCTGCCGCGCCTGGGGGCCTCGCGCCCCATCGATACCGGGGCCATGGCCTGCGACCGGCGCGTCTCGGCCACGTTCAAGGACGTGCCGGGCGGGCAGGTGCTGGGCCCGACCTTCGACTATACCCACCGGCTGATCGACTTCGCCGAGGCCGCAGGGGCCGACCCCGCCGCCCTGGCCGCCGCCGCGCCCGGCCGGCGGCCGCGCGTGTCGGACCATCTGGGCCGCGAAGGACTGCTGCGGGACGAGCCGCGCGACGACACGACCCCGCCCGACCTGACCCGCACGCCACTGGAGCTGCCCGCCGATCGCGCGCTGCGCCTCCAGGCCCTGGCCCGTGCGGATGAGGGCTTCCTGCTGGCGCTCGCCTATTCGACGCAGCGCGGCTACGGGCGCACCCATGCCTTCGTGGGCGAGCTGCGGATCGGCACGGTCGAGGTGGAGATCGACCTGCCGGAGCTGGGTTTCGCCGTGGCCTTCGCCGAGATCACCGTGACCGAATGCGAGACGGTCAACCAGTTCACCGGCTCCAAGTCCGAGCCGCCCCAGTTCACGCGCGGTTATGGCCTGACGCTGGGCGCGTGCGAGCGCAAGGCGATCTCCATGTCGCTGGTCGACCGGGCGCTTCAATGGCGGGAGTTGGGCGAGGATTGCGTCGGCGCGCCCGCGCAGGATGAGGAATTCGTATTGGCCCATGCCGACAACGTGCAGGCGACGGGCTTCCTGGAGCATATCAAGCTGCCCCATTACGTCGACTTCCAGGCCGAGCTGGAGCTGATCCGGCGTCTGCGCCGCGAGGTGGGGCAGACGCGGGAGACGGCGGAATGAGCGCGCGGGCGGCCTGCGCTCGGCCCGAATGGGTGCTGATGACGTCAGTCTCCGCCTCCCCCGTCGCCTGCGTCGCCGCCATCCGCGTCCCCTTGTTCCTCCCGGTCCCAGCCGGGGCGGGGGTCACGGCTCGACCGGCGCTCGGAGCCGTCGAGTTCGACCCAGACATAGGCGTCTCCGTCCTGCCGGAGCGAGGCCCGGCGTCGCCGGCGCCTCCGATCGGCCCGGCTGGCGAGGACGGCGACCGCCACCGCGGCGGCGACCGCGAACAAGAAGACCATGCCGTCCATAGATCCAACCTCCGCTCCGGGGTTCTGAGATGACCGAGTACAACTTCGCCTATCTCGACGAGCCAACCAAGAAGATGATCCGCCGGGCCATCCTCAAGGGCCTCGCCGTGCCCGGCTATCAGGTGCCCTTCGCCAGCCGCGAGATGCCGATGCCCTATGGCTGGGGCACCGGCGGCGTGCAGGTGACGGCGGCCTGTCTGGTGCCCGAGGACAGGCTGAAGGTCATCGACCAGGGGGCCGACGACACGACCAACGCGGTCTCGATCCGGGCCTTCTTCGCCCGCGTGGCCGGGGTCGCGACGACCACGCGCACGCGTGAGGCGACGCTGATCCAGACCCGCCACCGCATCCCCGAGACGCCGCTCAGCCCCGACCAGATCCTGGTCTACCAAGTGCCCATCCCCGAACCCCTGCGCTTCCTGGAGCCGCGCGAGACCGAGACGCGGCGGATGCACGCCTTGGAGGAATACGGGCTGATGCACGTCAAGCTCTACGAGGACATCGCGCGCCATGGCGCCATCGCCACCTCCTACGCCTATCCGGCGCTGGTGAACGGGCGGCATGTCCTTGACCCTTCGCCGATCCCGCGCTTCGACAACCCCAAGCTGGAAAGCCCCGCGATCCAGCTCTTCGGCGCCGGGCGGGAGCAGCGGATCTACGCGATCCCGCCCTTCACCCGGGTGGTGTCGCTCGATTTCGAGGATCATCCCTTCGAGGCGTCCAAGGCCGAGGGGGCCTGTGCGCTCTGCGGCGCGACGACGAGCTACCTGGACGAGATCGTGGCCGACGATGCCGGAACCCGGCGGTTCCAGTGCTCGGACACGGATTACTGCGCGGAGCGGCGGGCATGAACGCGGAAACGATGAGCGAGGCGCCGCTCTTGTCGGTGCGTGGATTGACCAAGCGCTATGGCGGGCGGATCGGCTGCGCCGAGGTCGACCTGGATCTCTGGCCCGGCGAGGTGCTGGGCATCGTGGGCGAGAGCGGATCGGGCAAGTCGACTCTGCTGGCCTGCCTCGCCGGGCATCTGGAGGCCGATGGCGGCACGGCGCGTTACGACGGTCGCGACGTGCTGACCCTGCCGGAGCCGGAGCGGCGGCGGCTGGCCCGCACCGATTGGGCCTTCGTGCATCAGCACGCGCGCGACGGGCTGCGGATGAACGTGAGCGCCGGCGGCAATGTCGGTGAGCGGCTGATGGCCGGGGGCGCGCGGCATTACGGCGACATCCGCGCAACCGCCGAGGACTGGCTGGCCCGGGTGGAAATCGACCCCGCGCGGATCGACGACCGGCCGTCGCAATTCTCCGGGGGCATGCAGCAGCGGTTGCAGATCGCGCGTGGGTTGGTGACGGGCCCGCGCCTCGTGCTGATGGACGAGCCGACCGGCGGGTTGGATGTCAGCGTGCAGGCGCGGCTGTTGGACCTCTTGCGCGGGCTGGTGCGGCGCATGGGGCTGGCGGCCATCGTGGTGACGCATGACATCGGGGTCGTTCGGCTCCTGGCGGATCGGCTGATGGTGATGAAGGATGGGCGCGTGGTGGAGGCTGGCTTGACCGACCGGGTGCTCGATGACCCGCAGCACGGCTATACGCAGCTGCTCGTGTCCTCGGTGCTTCCGACATGATCCAGGTCGAGGGATTGGCGAAGGATTTCGTCCTGCACAACCAGGGCGGCGCGCGCATTCCGGTGCTGCGCGCCGCGAGGCTGGAGGTCGCGCCCGGTGAATGCGTTGCGCTCACCGGCGCGTCGGGGGCGGGCAAGTCGACGCTTCTGCGCCTGTTGCAGGGGAACTACGTCCCCGGCGGCGGGACGCTGGTGGTGGCGGGGCTGGACCTCGCCACGGCCTCGGCGCGCGAGGTGGCTGCGCTGCGGCGCGGGACGCTGGGCTATGTGTCGCAATTCCTGCGCGTCGTGCCGCGCGTCCCCGCGCTGGACGTGGTGGCCGAACCGCTGCTTGCGCTGGGCGCGCCCGAGGACGCGGCGCGGGCGCGGGCGGCGGAGCTTCTGACCCGGCTCAACCTGCCGGAGCGGCTATGGGGCCTGTCCCCCACCACCTTTTCGGGCGGAGAGCAGCAGCGGGTGAACATTGCGCGCGGCTTCGCACATCCCTATCCGGTGCTGCTGCTCGATGAGCCGACCGCCTCGCTGGACCCGGTGAACCGGGCCGTGGTGCTGGACCTGATCCGCGAAGCGAAGGCGCGGGGCGCGGCCATCGTGGGCATCTTTCACGACGCCCCCGCGCGCGCCGCTGTCGCCGACCGGGAGGTCGATGTGACGGCCTTCTCCCCCGGGGCCGCGCCGTGACCGGGCCGCGCACGCTTGCCGTGGTCGGGCCCTCCGGCGTCGGTAAGGACAGCCTGATCGCCGGGCTGGCCGCGCGCGGCCCGCGCCTGCGTCCGTTGCGCCGCGTCGTCACCCGTCCGGCGGACGAGACCGAGCCGTTCCTTTCCGTCGATCCGGCGTGCTTTGCCCGGATGGAAGCGGCGGGCGCCTTTGTCCTGAGCTGGGACGCCCATGGCCTGCGCTATGGCGTGCCGCGTGCGGAGGTAGCCGCGTTGGGCCCCGGCCAAACCGGGCTCGTCAACTTGTCCCGCGGCGTGCTGGACCGGGCGGCGGCGGTGCTGCCGGGCCTCGCCGTATTGTCGGTCACCGCGCCGGCCGATGTCCTGGCTAGGCGTCTCGCAGGGCGCGGCCGCGAGAAGGCGGCTGACATTGCCGCGCGCCTGGCAAGGCCCGCGCCCCCGATACCCGCCGGCCTGCCGGTGCTGGAACTCGACAATGGCGGGGCGCTGGAGGCGTCCGTGGACCGGGTGCTGGACTGGCTGGCTCAGGCGGCCCCTGAATGAGCGCCGAGCGGCAGATCCTCGATCAGGTGGAAGCGGCCTTGGTCGTTTTGCCCGACCAGCGAAAGCGCGGACAGCGTATGCGGTCCCGCATGCGGGCCGAACACCGCTTCGGCCTCCGCCAGCCGCCCCTCGGCCGGGTCGGGTCCGGTCAGGGTGAGGTGCATGCGGAATTCTTCCATTACATACGGATAGCCCCAACGTTGCAGCAGGGCGTCCTGCGCCGGGCTCAGTCCCGAGGCGCGGCGGCGGGCCAGGTCCTCCGCGCCGGGCGGGGCGCGGAAGGCGTCGAGCCCTTCGACCATGGCGGCGGCCAGACCGGCCGGGTTGTGCTCTGGTGTGAGCGCCAGGAACCGGCCCAGCCGGGCGGGGCGCAGATGACCCAGCGCGACGGGCGCCAGCCGCGCCGCGAGATCCCGCGCCGCCTGAACCAGCCCGTCGGCCTCCGTCCCCGCGGCCAAGCGGAAGGGCGGCTTGATCGTGGCGTGAAAGCCGTAGCGTGCCGGGCTATGCTGCCCCTCGCCGCGACCGGTCCGGGCGTCCCAGCCCAGCCATTCCGCGCCCGCCCGGCCAAGCGGCCCGTCCGGCAGCCAGTAGATCGCGTATCGCGCCCAATCCATTCCGTCCTCCGGAGCCGCCCATGACCGAAACCGTTCTGACCAATGCCCGCCTTATCCTGGACGACGAGGTGATCTCGGGTACGGTGGTCTTTGCCGAGGGGAGTATCGTCAGCGTCGAGACCGGGTCAACGCGCGTCGCCGGTGCGGTGGATTGCGACGGCGACCTGGTGATGCCCGGCCTGGTCGAGCTGCATACCGACAACCTGGAGCGGCATATCCAGCCGCGCCCTGCCGTCGACTGGCCCCATGCCGCCGCCATCCTCGCCCATGACCGGGAGCTGGCCTCCTGCGGGATCACGACCGTTTTCGACGCGCTGCGGGTGGGCACGCTGCGCTCGTCCACGGGGGTCGGCTATGGCGCCTATGCGCGGGCCCTCGCGACCGAGATTCTGGCGATGCGGGCGGCTGGGGCTTTGAAGATCTCCCATCACCTGCACCTGCGGGCCGAGATTTGCAGTCAGAACCTGGTGGACGAGCTGGACAGTTTCGCGCCCGAGGACCGGGTGGGGCTCGTCAGCCTGATGGACCACACGCCGGGCCAGAGGCAATTCGCCGATACGGACAAGCTGCGCGCCTATATCCAAGGGAAGAAGGGTCTGAGCGCCGATCAGTTCGACATCTATTGCGAAGAGCTGCGCGGCTTTCAGGCGGCCCATGGCGCCGCGCATGAGGCCGCCGCCGTCGCCGCCGCGCGCCGATTGGGCGCGGCGCTGGCCAGCCATGACGACACGACCGAGGGGCAGGTCGCCACCAGCGCGGGCCACGGTGTGGCCCTGGCGGAGTTCCCGACGACCGTCGAGGCCGCCCGCGCCTGCCGGGCGCATGGGGTCGCGGTGATGATGGGTGCGCCCAATGTCATTCGGGGCGGGTCGCATTCCGGCAACGTGGCCGCGATGGATCTCGCGGAGGCGGGCCTGCTGGACATTCTCAGTTCGGATTATGTGCCTGCCGCCCTGCTGCTCGCGGCGATGCGTTTGGGAGAGCGCTCGGGCGACATGGCCGCCGCGGTGGCGACGGTGACCGCAGCGCCGGCGCGGGCGGTCGGTCTGACGGATCGGGGCCGGATCGCGCCGGGGCTGCGCGCGGATCTGATCCGCGTGCGGATGCGCGAAGGTTTCCCGGGGGTCGAGGCGGTCTGGTCGGAGGGCGCGCGCGTGGCGTGACCCACGCGCGCGGGTGTCACGACGTCACTCGGCGGCGACCGGGCTCAGCGAGCGCTCGATCGAGAGCCGTCCGGGGCCCCAGCACCGCACGTCGTTGGTGGTCACGGCCTCCCGCAGGCGGCGCATCCGGTCCCGGCGCGCTTCCTCCGGCATCGACAATGCGGCCAGGATCGCATGGTCCATCGCCTTGTGGGAGAACGGGTTGGTGATGACCGCGTCCCCCAGCTCGACCGCGGCGCCGGCGAATTCGGACAGAACCAAGACGCCGTCCCCGTCGAGGCGCGAGGCGATGAACTCCTTGCAGACGAGGTTCATCCCGTCCGCCAGCGGCGTGATCCAGGCCACGTCCGCGGCCTGATAGTAGGCGACCAGCTCGACGAAGGGGATCGCGCGGGAGATCAGCGCGATCGGCTGCCATTCAAGCGTTCCGAAGCGGCCGTTGATGCGCCCGGCGATCTGCTCGATCTCGTTCTGGATCTCACGGTAGGCGGTCATGTTGCGGTTGGCGGCCACCGAGACATGCATCAGCCGGATCTTGCCGATGAGGTCGGGATTGGCCTCCAGCACACGCTCGAAGCTCTCCAGCTGCTGCACGCCGCCTTTGGTGTAGTCGGTTCGGCCGACCGAGAGGATCAGCTTCGCGTCGCCCAGATCCCGCCGGATCTCCTCGACGGAGGTGGCGGCCTCATCGCTCTCCGCGCGCTCCTCGATGAAGCGCACATCGACGCCCAGCGGCGTGTAGCTCACCGAGACCTCGCGATCCTCGAAGGCAAGGCGCG
The DNA here is from genome assembly GCF_900116765.1 of Jannaschia seohaensis. GTDB lineage: Bacteria > Pseudomonadota > Alphaproteobacteria > Rhodobacterales > Rhodobacteraceae > Jannaschia > Jannaschia seohaensis. The sequence continues at coordinate 299,775 of NZ_UETC01000001.1, forward strand.
TCGGTACGGAGCGCTCGGTCAGGGCCGTGCCTTCGGTGATCCACTTTTCGGGCACCTTCTCGCGCTCGATCACGTCGACCTCGAAGAGGCTGCGCGCGACCGAAACGAAATTGGCGGCGAAGCGCGGGATGTGGAAGCCCACGTCGTCGCAGGCCAGTAGGCTGCGGACGATTTCCTTGCGCCAGGGCAGCACGTTGAACATGTCCGCCGCCGGGAAGGGCGTGTGGTGGAAGAAGGCGATGCGCACGTCGGGGCGCATCTCCCGCAGATAGCCGGGCACGAGCCACAGATTGTAGTCATGCACCCAGACGAGCGCGCCCTGCGCCGCCTCGGCGGCCGCCGCTTCGGCGAAGCGACGGTTCACGTCCCGGAAATTGGCCCAGTCCACCGGGTCGTAATTGTACTGCTCCTTGAAGGAGTGGAGGATCGGCCAGAACGCCTCCTTGGAGGTGACGTGGTAGAATTCGCTGACCTGCTTGGAGGTCAGCGGCAGGCGCGAGACCGTGTAGTCGCCATAGGCGTCCGAGATCTCGATCTTCTGCTCGAATTCCGGGTTGTTCGGGTCGTCGGCGAGCTTCCAGGCGATCCAGGCCCCGTGATCCACGCTTCCGAAGAAGCTCTTGAGCGTGGGCACGATGCCGTTGGGGCTCTTGTTCTCTTTCAGGACGATCTTGCCGTCCTCTTCGACCTCCTCGTAGGGCTGCCGATGGTAGACGATGACGAGTTCCGATGACATGAGCGGTCTCCTTCAGCTGGCCGAGAGAAGCTTGTGCGCCAGAATCGCCTCTGCGATGCCCGACACGCCAATGCCCTTGGCGATATGGACATGATCCTCGCCGTCGAGCTTTTCGATCAGGGCCGGCTCGGAGCCGCCGACGGCGACGGCCGGCAGGCCCAGCGCGAGCATCGACAGGTCGTTGAGCGTGTCGCCCGCGACCAGGGTGCGCGCATTCTCGACCTCGAGATGCGCCAGCAGCCGAAGGAGCGACGGCCCCTTGCTGACATCCTTGGGCAGTACGTCGAAGAAGCGGTTGTCGGAGACGAGCGCGTCGAGCCCGAGCCCCGCCACGATGTCCAGCGCCCGGCTGTCGAACCGCTCCGGGTCCATGTCGTAGCTGACGCGGTAGCGGAAACCGGTGGATTGCAGCTTGAGTCCCGAGACGGAATGCAGCGCCGCCTGGACGCGGCCGCTGGCATCGCCCCAGCGCTCGGAGATCTCCGATTCCAGCGCATCGATCGGCCGGAGCATGCCGTCGGGTTCGACTTCGGCAATGGTCGTGCCGACATCGCCGACGACATAGTCGGGCCGCGGCACGCCGCGCTTGGTGGTCAGCTCCCGGATGAAGCCCGGATCGCGCCCGGTCACGAAGATCAACCCGACACTGTCCCGGTTGGCCTGGATCCAGGAGTAGAATTTCGCGCACTCCTCGTCGGTGCCACCCAGGAAGGTGCCGTCGAGATCGGTGGCGAGCACCATCTCCTTGTCTTTGATTGCCTTGAAGGGGAAGGTTTCGTGACGGGTCATGAGATCCTTTCTGCAAGCGTTGCAATGGCTTGATCTGTTGCTGGGTGGCTGAACGCGAGATCCATTGCCCGCGGCTCAGCCTCGAGGGGCCGCGCCCAGAGCGCGGCAAAGGCGGCGCCGAGATCGGCACCATCGTGAAGGATGTGGCGCACCGTCTCGCAGATCGGCATGGAGACGCCGAGACGGCGCGCCAGATCGGTGACGGAACGGGCGTTGACCTCGCCCTCGACCACGACGGGCCTGCCGTCGAAACAGTCGGCCCGAGAGATGCCCTGGCCCAATTGCTGACCGAGCGACATGTTGCGCGAGGTCGGGCTGGAGCAGGTCAAACATAGGTCGCCAATGCCGGAGAGGCCAGTCACCGTCTCGCGGCGACCGCCCAGCGCCTCGGCCAGGACCTTCATTTCGTCGACGCCGCGGGTGATGAGCGCGGCGCGGGTGTTCTCGGCAAAGCCCGCGCCGGTCATCATCCCGCAGGCGATGGCGATCACGTTCTTGACCGCGCCGCCGATCTCGACGCCCACGAGATCGTCGGAGACATAGGCCCGGAAGCTCTCGGTCGAGAGCGACACGGCCATGCGGACGGCGGGGCTGTCTTGCGGCGAGAGGCGGTCGGCATAGGTGAAGGGGAACGCGACGGTGGCCGAGGTCGGGTGGCCCAACGCCGTCTCCCGCGCGAAGGTCGGCCCCGAGACGCAGCCGATCGGGTGGCCGGGCAGTTCCTCTTCGGCGACCTGCGACATCAGCAGGCCGGTTTCGGCCTCGATCCCCTTGGCGCAGACCGCGATGGGGATCCCCGCGGGCGCATGCTCCGCGACCTGGCGGGACACGCTGCGGATGCTGCGCGAGGGCACGACGATCAGCGCCGCGTCGGCATTGGCCAGGGCGCCCGCCATCTCGCGCACGGCATGGAGCGTCTCGGGCAGGTCGACGCCCGGCAGCATCTCTTCGTTGCGATGCTCGCGGTTGATCGCGTCCACGACCGAAGAGTTCCGGCCCCAGAGCCGCACCGACACCCCGGACTGCGCCAGCGTCGCCGCCAGCGCCGTTCCCCAGGAGCCGGCTCCGATCACGGCGACGCGCTCGTATTTATGCGCGGGATTGGGCGGCGTGTGTCCTGAGATCGGGTGATGCTTCATGGTCGGCCTCGACGAAGATGTGAAACGGGAGGGTGCGGTCGGGAATGGGGTGGCGACACGCAGGGAGGCCGGGCGCATCGCCCGGCAGGGTCCGAAAGGACCGGAGGGAACTTACTGAGTAGCCACGAATTGAACATGCGTAGCCTAACGCAGAGATCAATGCGGCGGTTGCAAAGGAATCGCGAAGGAAAGGGTTCGGATCGGTATTTTCTGCCCTCAGTTGTTCATATGCACAAAAAACAGGCTAACTTGCCTGAGGATTCCGCGCAACCAAGTTCGCAAACGACAAGGATGTGTCGCTTTTTGACTATTCCGCCATCTGCTGTAGGTTCTGCACCGCAGCGTCAACAAAAGAGGATTACGCCACATGACCCACCGCGTCCGTACCGCGATCTTTCCCGTCGCCGGCCTTGGCACCCGCTTCCTTCCCGCCACCAAGGCAACCCCGAAGGAGCTCTTGCCGGTCATCGACACGCCTCTGATCCAATACGCGATCGACGAGGCGCGGGACGCGGGCGTCGAGCGGCTGGTATTCGTGAGCCATCCGTCCAAGTCTGCGATCGAGCGCCATGTGATGGACGATGCCAAGCTGCGGGCCGACCTGCGGGCGCGCGGAAAGGCCCAACTTGCGGACGACCTGCAGGCGGCGGCCTTCTGCCCGGAAAACGACGATGTCGTCTTTACCATGCAGGAAGAGCCCCTGGGCTTGGGTCATGCCGTGCTCTGCGCCCGGGAGGCCGCTCTGCCCGGTCCCGTCGCCGTGGTGCTGCCCGACGATCTGATCCTGGGCCGCGGCTGCCTGGGCGAGATGGTCGAGGCCTATGGGACGGGCGGCGCGCGCCACATGGTCGCGACCATGACCGTCGCCCAGGAGGAGACCTCGAAATACGGCATCCTCTCGGCCACGGGCGCCAACGGGCCGCTGATCCAGGCCGATGGCATGGTCGAAAAGCCCGCGCCCCAGGACGCGCCCTCCCGCGAAGCGGTCGTGGGCCGCTACATTCTGGACGAGTCGATTTTCGACGATCTCGCGCGCCAGGACCCCGGGGCGGGCGGCGAGATTCAGTTGACCGACGCGATCTCCCGCGGGATCGAGCGGGTCGGACTGTGCGGCTTCCGGTTCAGCGGTCAGCGGTTCGATTGCGGCTCCAAGACCGGGATGCTGCGCGCGATCCTGCACCTCGCGGCGGAGGACGCGGAGTGCTGCGCCGTCCTGGAGGAGCAGGGCATGCTGACCGCCCAGGCCGACGCGGCCTAAGCGGCGATCCGGTAAAAACGTGCCGCCGTGCCGCCGAAGATGGCGGCGCGGTGCTCTTCCGGCCTGTCAGCCGTTATCGCCTCGGCGGCGCCCAGCCAGGCGTCATACTCCGCCCGCAGGCGGCAGACCGGCCAGTCGGAGCCCCACATCACGCGGTCCGGCCCAAAGACGTCCAGCACATGCGCCGCATAGGGGCGCAGGTCGTCCAGGGTCCAGCCCTCGGCGGCCTCGGTGACGAGTCCCGAGAGCTTGATGCAGGCCGACGTGTCCCGGGCCAGCCGGGCGATGCCCGGCGCCCAAGTCTCGAAGCCGCCGCCCGCGATGTCCGGCTTCATGCAATGGTCGATGACCACGCGCATGTCGGGATGGCGAGTGAGCAGGCGGTGGAAATTCTCGAGATGCCGGGGGAAGCCCAGCGCGTCGAAGGTCAGGTCCAGCTCGGTGACGGCGGAATAGCCCCAGGCCACGTCGTCGCGGAGCATCCAGTGGTCATCGGGAATGTCCTGGATCATCGGGCGGACGCCGAGAAACTTCGGATGGCGCGAGAGGCGCTCCAAGGTGCGGCGCTGGCTTGGGTCTTCGAAGTCGACCCAGCCGACGACCCCCGCGATCCATTCGGTCGCATCGGCGAGGCCCAGCATGTATTCCGTCTCGTCGGTCGTGGCGGCCGCCTGGACCAGCACGGTGCGGTCGATCCCATGGCGCCGAAGGATCGGCGCCAAGTCGGCCGGCGCATATTGCCGGTCGAGGATCGGATCGCCGTCCGGCATCCAATCGTGGTCGCCCCGCAATGGCTGCCAGAGGTGGTGATGCGCGTCTATTCGCATGGCGTTTCCCGGTTGGGAGGGCCGGGGGCTCTGCCCCCGGACCCCCGAGGTATTTTCGGCAAGATGAGGGAGGAGCCTGTGGCGCCGAGCCCTGTCATGTCGGCGCGTCTTCTCGCATCAGGCCCTCGGATTTGAGGTCGGACCACAGGGAGGCGGGGATCTCGGCCCGCGCGGCCTGAAGGTTGCCCTCCATCTCGTCGGTGCCCTGGCCGCCGGGGATGACCGAGACGGTGGCCGGATGCAGCAGCGGGAACTGGAAGGCGGCGTCGACGAGGCGCACGTCATGGGACTGGCAGACCCGCTCGATGGCGGCGACGCGGTCGAGCACCTCCTGCGGGGCGATCTCGTAGTTGTAATAGGCGCCGGGCTTCGGGCCGGTGGCGAGGATGCCGCTGTTGTAAGGTCCGCCGGTCACGATGCCGATGCCGCGCGCCTCGCAGAGCGGCAGGAAGGAGGTCAGCGCCTCCTGCTCCAGCAGCGTGTAGCGGCCGGCCAGCAGGAAGAGGTCGAAATCGCCGTTCTCGGCCAGTTTCTGGCAGACTTCCCATTCGTTGACGCCCGCGCCGAAGGCTTTGATCGCGCCCTCCTTCCGCATCTTCTCGACGGCGTGGTAGCCCGAAGAGAGCAATTGGTGGACCTTGGCGTCGACATTGGCCCGCGAACCCTGATTGGGCACGTCGATGTCGTGGAAGAACAGGACGTCGATGCGGTCGACGCCGAGGCGCTCGAAGCTGGCCTCCAGCGAGCGCATCACGCCGTCGTAGGAGTAGTCATAGACTTCGTTGCGGGCCGGCACCTCGAACCATTTGCCATGGCCGTCGCGGGTCGCTTCGGTCGCGGGGACGAGGTAGCGGCCGACCTTGGTCGAAAGCACATACTCGTCCCGTGGCTTGTCGCGCAGAAAGCGGTTGAGCCGCGTCTCGCTGAGGCCGAGCCCGTAGAGCGGCGCGGTGTCGTAATAGCGCACCCCGGCTTCCCAGGCGCGGGCGAGGATGGCATCGGCCTCCGCATCCGTGATCGCGCGGTAGAGATTGCCCAGCGGCGCCGTCCCGAAGCCCAGTTCGGTGAAGGTCAGGCCCCCATTGCCGAGGCGGTCCCAGTGTCTGGTCTTGAGCGTCATGCGTGTCCTCCTGGCTGACATGCTAGAATGTCGTGCGCCGGGAAGCTAGCGTTCCCGACAGGGAGGACGCGCATGACCTATCTGCTCGGGATCGATATCGGGACCTTCGAGGCGAAGGGCGTCCTGGCGCGGCCCGATGGGACGGTCGTGGCCCAGGCGACCCGGGCCCACCGGATGGAGGTGCCGCGGTCCGGCTGGGCCGAGCACGACGCGGAGACGGTCTGGTGGGACGGGCTGGTCGCGCTCTGCCGGGAACTTCTGGCGGGGCGCGACGCGGCGGAGGTGGCCTGTCTGGCGCTGAGCGGGATCGGGCCCTGCGTGCTGCCGGTGGATGCGGCGGGCGATCCGCTGGGGCCGGCGATTCTCTATGGGGTGGATGCGCGCGCTGGGGATCAGATCGCGGCGATGACCGAGCGGTTGGGCGCCGAGGCGATGCTGGAGCTGTCCGGCAACGTGCTGACGACGCAGTCGGTGGGGCCGAAGGTGCTGTGGCTGCGCCAGGAGCGGCCGGAGCTCTGGGCGAAGACGGCGGCGATCGAGACCTGCACGACCTTTCTGGTGCGGCGGTTGACCGGGGAACGGGTGCTGGATCACCATTCGGCGGGGCAGTGGACGCCGTTCTACGATGCGCGCGCCGGGGCATGGTCGGCGGAGATGTGCGCGGGCGTGGTCGATCCCGCCATGTTGCCGCGCCTGATCTGGACGACGGAGATCGCGGGCGAGGTGACGGGCGCGGCGGCCGAGGCCACGGGCCTCGCCCCCGGAACGCCGGTCACGGCGGGGACCATCGACGCGGCCGCCGAGGCGGTCAGCGTCGGCGTGCGGGATTCGGGCGACATGATGATCATGTACGGCTCCAGCATGTTCATGATCCAGGTCACGCCGGACCGGCTGGTCGCCCCCTCGCTCTGGTCGGCGCCCTGGCTGTGGCCTGACAGCTGGTGTGCGATGGCGGGGCAGGGCACCTCCGGCACGCTGACCCGCTGGTTCCGCGACCTCGCCGCGCGGGAGTTGGGCGACAACGCCTTCGCGCGGCTCGTGGAGGAGGCCGAGGCGGTGCCGCCCGGCGCCGAGGGGCTGCTTTGCCTGCCCTATTTCTCGGGGGAGCGGACGCCGATCCAGGATCCTCTGGCCAAGGGGTGTTTCTTCGGACTGAACCTGACCCACGGGCGGGGGCACATGTTTCGCGCCCTCTGCGAAGGCGTCGCGATGGGCACGGCCCATGTGCTGGAGACCTATCGCGCGGGCGTCGCGGACCCGGCGCGTGTGCTCGCCGTGGGCGGCGGAGTGCGCAACGCGGTCTGGTTGCAGGCGACGTCGGATTTGGGCGGGGTGGCGCAGTCCCTGTGCAGGTCGAGCGTGGGGGCGTCCTTGGGCGATGCCTTTATCGCCGGATGCGCGGTCGGAGCCTGTGCGCCTGCGGATGTGGCCGCGTGGAACCTGGTCGAGCGGGAGGTGAGGCCAGTGGCGCGGGAGGTCTATGCGCGCGCCTATCCCCTCTGGCGGGAGCTGTATGAAGGGACGAAGGCGGTGGCGCATCGCCTGTGATCCGTGCGGCAGACGCCCGTCAGTCGCGCGCGTCGTCCTCGTCCTGGGCGGCGTCGAGTCCGCGGCGCGTCGCGGCGGTCAGCTTGATCGCGCCATGCATACAAACATCCGCGCAGAGGCCGCAGCACACGCAATCGACGCCATCGATCATAACTGGGTAGCCAAGCAGGTCCCAGGCGATGGCGCTTTGCGGACAGACTTCCACGCAGTCGCCGCAACTCACGCAAGCATCCAGCAGCGCATCGAAACGCAGGGTGCCGGGCGGCCTTCGAGCCGCGCGGGGCGGGCGGAGTGGAAAGGCGATGACCTTGGCAGTCAGCATGGGGTGCTCCGGAGCACATGCGAGAGATAACCCCGAAGGGCCGTTGAGGCCGCCCGCGATCCACGTCTCCAGCGTCGATCGCCCGCAGGAAAGCCAGTCCTCGTTGGTATGCCCGTACAGACCTGCACGTCGTGGCGACAAGGGGTCGTGGGGTGTGGACCGGACCGCGGGGTGTCCCTGGAAGGACACTAGACCGGACGTCGTCTCTTGTCTCGCGTCCTCTGTCGCTTGTTTGACGCCCGCTACCGTGGGGGCAGGGCGCCGGCGGATGACGCGGCTGTGCTGCGCCCTAACGCGCGGAATGATCGAAGAAGGCCTTCATGACGATCTGCCAGTCGCCCTCATGCTTGATGATCGTCAGGTAGTCGGAGAATCGCGTGCCGAAGCACTCATCCGCGACCTTCACCACCGCGACATCGCCGGTCAGGTCGATGGAGAGGATTTCCGAGACATAGGGTGTCCCCGGCTCCGCCGCTTCCTCGCCTTCGAGCGATCGAATGAAGGTCTCCCGGTCGAAGAACTCATAGGTCCCGTTGAAGTGGCCGGCCTGCATGCATTGCGGATGCATCGCGCGCTCCAGGAGCGCCCGTTGGCCGTAGATCATCCCCTCCAGGTAGTCCTTGACCACGCGCTCGATCGCGTCCCGTTCGTTCGTCGTCATCGATATGAGTCCTTCGACAAAGCCTCCGGGTTGGGGGCGGCGGAAGTGTAGAAACCCCGTGCCCGTCGCTCAATCCTTGGGTTTCCGGGGCCGATCCGTACCGGGTGCGCCGGTTGGACGAGGACCGGGGGGCAGCGTCTGAGGGCGCCGGTCCAAACCGAGCCGTTTCGACGGAACGCGCGGTGGTTGGCGCATTATCGAAAAGAGCGCGCGATCTCGCGCATGCGCGCGTCCATCCACCGGCCGTGGGCCATCCGTCCCATGACATGAGCCCTGTGGCCCTCTGGGCATCGCGCGGTTTTCCCCTGGTGGCGGGCGCGGTTGCAGAAGAAGTGAGCCGCCACGATGTTGTCGGCGCTGTCGGCACCCCCGGCCGATCTGGGGCGGAGATGCTCCGCGGTGCAGCGCAGCCGGATCGGGTAACGCCCCTGTGCGGCTTTTCCACTGATCCTCATCCGTTCCGACCACATCGGGAGGCCGCAATAGTAGCACCGCCCTTTCTGTACCCGCATTTTCCGGTCGCGGATGGCCTTGATGTTCGGCATCTCGCCTCACTCCTCGTGCTGTTCGAAGAAGCGATGACGCGATGCCCGAAGGCACTCCCCGGAAAGAAGCTAAAGCTCGCGCGCTGCCCGATAGGTCGTGGCTACGCAGGCCGGTCCGAGCGGCCGAAGGGCTCGCGCGGATGTAGTCAAGCTACGGGGATGATGCTGGGCGCGGGGGGGCTCCCGTGTCAACTCATTCCGAGTGGATCGAACGCGACGGGCCGTGCCCTCTGCATAGGTGACGGTGAAAGACCGTCGGTCCCGGAGGTCACTTCACCGCGCCCGCTGCCATCCCCTTGATGATGAACCGCTCCAGCACGATCCCGATGATGATGAGCGGCAGGATCGCCGCGAAGCTGAGAGCCGCCATGGACCACCAGGAAATCCCCTGCGATCCCGTCTGCGACGCCACCATCACCGGCAAGGTGTTCGCGTGGGTCGAGGTCAGAAGGGCCGCGAAGAAATACTCGTTCCAGGTCAGCACCAGCGACAGGATGAAGGCCGCGACCATGCCCGGCAGGGCGATGGGCAGGATGATCGTCAGGAACGCGCCCCAGATGCCGAGGCCGTCGACCATCGCGGCCTCTTCCAGCTCGGTCGGGATGGCGGCGAACTGGTCGCGCATGATCCAGATGACGATGGGGAGCACGGTCAGCGTATAGAGCAGGATCAGGCCGATGCGGCTGTCGAGCAGGTCGAGCTCCCGGTAGAGAATCAGGAAAGGCAGGGCCAAGACGACCGGCGGCAGGATCAGCTGCGACAGGAAGAAGAACGAGATGTCGTCGTTCTTCATCGGCCCGAACCGGAAGGAAAAGCGCGACAGCCCATAGGCCGCGCAACTCCCCAGGACGACCGCCAGCAGCGAGGCGGAGACCGAGATGATGGTGGAGTTCCAGAACCGGCGCAGGAATTCCTCTCGCGGGGTCGAGATCTGGCCGATCGTCTCGGGCGAGAGGCCGAGGGCGCGCCAGCCCAGCCACTTGGGCTCGAAATCGACATAGGGGATCATATTGCCCTGCATGACGTCCGGCGCGGCTTTGAAGCTGGTCGTGATGGTCCAGTAGATCGGGAACAGGCAGATGATGGCCCAGGCGATCAGCAGTGCGTAGATCGCCACCTTGGAGAGCGCGAAGGGCGCGCGATAGGCGCGGTCGGATTCGCCGTCGCGGAAGATCTGGGTCTCGGTGGTCATGTCTGCGGGCGGCTCCAGCGGGCGGTGACCTTGATGAGGACCGTCATCGCGACGACGATCACCACCAGATAGATGAAGGCCAGCATCGTGCCGTAGCCGACATTCGAACGGTCCCGGTATTCCCGGAAGATGAAGCTGGTAACGGTGTCCGTCGCGCCGCCGGGCCCGCCCGAGGTGATGTTGATGACGATGTCGGCCAGCTTCAGCTTGAAGATGACGCGGATCAGGATCGCCGTGATCGAGACCGGCAGCATCAGCGGAAACGTCACCTCCCAAAAGCGGCGCCAGGGCGAGGCGCCGTCGACCTCGGCGGCTTCGTGCAACTCCCGCGGGATGGCCTGGAGGCCCGCGAGCAGCATGATCATCATGAAGGGGATGTAGGTCCAGGCATCCATCATCATCATCATCAGCCGCGCGATCTCGGGCGAGCCGTAGAAGGACGGGTTCTCCCAGCCGAGTTCGCGGGCCAGCCGCGCCATCGGGCCGAAGCGGGGCTCGAACATCGACTTGCCGATCATCCAGGAGACCGCGACGGGGCTGAGCATGAGCGGCAGCAGGAACGCCACGCGGAAGAATTTGCGCGCCCGGATATCGGCGTTGAGCAGCAGCGCGAGGCCGAAGGCGATGACGTATTCGACCAGGATCGCCGCCGTATAGAGCACCATGTTCCAGAGCGCGTTGAGGTAGAACGGGTCCTCCATCGCCTGCCAGAAATTGTCGAACCCATTGAATTTCCTGCCATCCGGCGAGGCGAGGTTCCAGTCGCTCATCGCGATGCCCGCGCCGAAGATCAGCGGGAAGATGACCAGCGCCCCGACGAAGAGCGCGGCGGGCAGCACGAAGAGCGTCCGCTTGCCCTGCTCGCCATAAAGGACGACCTGCGCCCAGCAGAGCAGGGTCGAGAAGACGCAGAAGGCGTAGAGCGTGGGCCGCCATGTCTCCAGGCCCAGAGACAGCAGGCCGGTCTGGTCGGCGGTCTGGACCAGGGCGGTCACGACCAGAAGCCCAAAGCCGCCCCAGATCATCATCTTGCCGCGCCGCTCGCGTGCCGGTGAAATCTCGTCGTCGGTGACGATGTGAAGTTCTGACATGACTGACATGCTAGTCATGTCAGTGCGCCATTGGGAAGAGGGATCGACGTGCGATGCCCATGAAATCGGACATGTGATCCGGGGGGCGGACGGGGGACCGCAGCGGATGGTCGGGGGCTTGGCGCATCCCGAGGTTTCCCGCTCGAAAGGACGGGGACATCACCGGGCCAGCCCCCGCGCCCCGAAGACGAAAAAAGCCCCGGCGGAGCGATCCGCCGGGGCCGTCGCGCGGGGTCAGCCGGTCACAGACCCAGCGACGCCTTGTAGAGCGCGATCTGGCTGTCGCGCCCGATCTGGTCGGTGATTTCCTCCCAGGCGGCGGCGATGGCGTCCGCCGTCTCTTGCGCGCTGCCGTATTGCCCGGCGAGGCCGCGCACCAGCAGATCCTCGGCGATCGAGTAGTACTGGAAAATGCCGGGGATGCGCGGCTCGATGGCGGCGTTCGGGTGGTTGTAGCTGTCCAGGTTGGAGCCGAGATAATCCTCGATGAAGTCGCGATCGTAGCCCGCGGCCTCCCACTCCTCGTACTGGAACTGGCTGTTCCGGTAGGGCTGGTAGCCGGACGGATAGGCCGACATCCACAGCGCGATGTCCTTGCCGCCCAGATGCGCCGCCGCTGACCAGGCCGCCTGACGGCGCAGGTCGTCATCCTGGACGCGGTTGGTCACATAGATGCCCCAGCCGATATAGGCGTTGTTGGGCGCCTCGTTGGGCGTGTTCTCCCAGGCGCCGGCGGCGGCGTTGTAGACCCGCTCCGAGCCGGGGATCGTCGAGAAGCCGACCACGTCGCCCACGACCGAGGTGTCCGAGGTGCGCGCGTTCGAGCCCACATCGCCCCACCACGCGATCAGACCGCCGGTGCCGGCCAGGAACTGCTGGAAGGCGGTCGTGTTCGGATCGGCGTTGATCTGATCGGTCGGATAGGCGCCCTCGACCTGCATCAGGTCCATGACGTCCTGGATCGCCTGCACCCAGCCCGGATTGTTGATACGCGGCTTCATCGTGTCGGGGTCGAAGAGCCAGGCGGGATCGTCGGAATGCTTGACGTAAGGCGCCGCCCGGTCGGCCAGGAAGTAGAAGCCGAAGCCGCCCCAGGTGTATTTCAGCGGATCGAGGAAGCCGTGGGCGGGCAGCCCGGTCAGCGGGTCGGTCTTGCCGGCGAGGAAGCGCGACTGGGCGTTCACCTGCTCCCAGGTGGTGGGCGGCGCCCAGTCGGAGCCGTCGCCTTCCGCGGCCCAAGCCTCGGCGAAGTCGGCGTTCTCGTAATAGTCGTTGCGGTAGACCAGGGTATGGCAGTCGCCGTCGATGGAGACGCGGTAGGTCTGCCCGTCCCAAGTGCCCACTGGCGCCTTCAGGTAGTCGACATAGTCGTCCATCTCGATGTCCTGCGCGACCCAGTCGGGCATCGGGTCGAGCAGGCCGCGGCCGGCGGTGTCGCCCTCGAACGGCGCGCCCATGGCGAAGACGTCGAAATCGACCGTGCCGGTGGCGATGGCCTGCTGGAGGCGCGGGTTGTAATCGGCCTGGGCGAGGTCGATCCAGTTGATCCTGGCGCCGGTATATTCCTCCCAGGAGCGCAGGAAGCCGCGGAACAGGATGTTGTGCTGGCCCTGGTTGTTGAGGCCCATGAAGGTCAGTTCGACACCCTCGAAGGCGCCCGGCTCGAACCGCTCCCGCGTGGTCCCGAGGCAGAGCTCGCCCACCCGCTGCCAATCGGCATCGGTGGGGCTGCCCATGCCGACGCCGGGGATCTGCAGGATCTGGGCGCGCAGTGCGGCATGGGCGTCCGCATGGGCGGCCCCCGCGCCAAGTCCCGCCGAGAGGCCGCCAAGCGCGGCAAGCCCGCCCGTCGCCGTCGCGCCGCGCAGCACGCCGCGGCGGCTGATTTTCCCATGCCGCAGCATGTGCTCGTAAATATGCGTCTTCATCGTCGCTGGTCCTCCCTTCGGGCCACCCCTCCCCGGGCGCCCTTAATGCCTGGACAGTCGCCGCCCGTGCCCCGACCTGTCAACTGGCATGTTAGCATGTCGGTGGTGACAGGCGCCTCCGACCCGGCTAGCTTCCGCCAGAGGAAGAAGGGGAGCCCATGGCCAACGTCACGATCCGCGACCTGCGGAAGTCCTATGGGGACACTCAGGTCATTCATGGCCTCGATATCGACATTCTCGACGGGGAGTTCGTGGTGCTCGTCGGTCCCTCGGGCTGCGGCAAGTCCACGCTTTTGCGGATGATCGCGGGTCTGGAGGGGATCACGGGCGGGACCATCGCCATCGGCGACAAGGTGGTGAACAACCTCGCCCCCGCCCGGCGCGACATCGCGATGGTGTTCCAGAACTACGCGCTCTACCCGCACAAGACGGTCCGCGCGAACATGGCGTTCAGCCTGCGGATGAAGCGCATGGACAAGGCCGAGATCAAGGAGCGGGTGGACCGCGCCGCCGCGATCCTCGGTCTGACGGACTACCTGGATCGCTATCCCCGGGCCCTCTCCGGCGGGCAGCGGCAGCGGGTGGCCATGGGCCGGGCCATCGTGCGCGACCCGCAGGTGTTCCTCTTCGACGAGCCGCTCTCGAACCTCGACGCCAAGCTTCGCGTCCAGATGCGCGCCGAGATCCGGGAGTTGCATCAGCGCCTCGCCACCACCACCGTCTACGTCACCCATGACCAGATCGAGGCCATGACCATGGCCGACAAGATCGTGGTGCTTCAGGGCGGGCGGATCGAGCAGATCGGCTCCCCGCTGGAGCTTTACGACAAGCCGGCCAACGCCTTCGTGGCCAGCTTCATCGGCTCGCCCTCGATGAACCTGATCCCGGCCATCGGCACCGGGGACGGCGCTCGCATCGGCGATGCCGTGCTCGCCGTTCCGGGTGTCGCGGCGAATCGGTCCGTGACGCTGGGGATGCGGCCCGAGGATCTGACTCTGTCCGACGCTGGGCTGCCCGCCACCGTCTCGGTGGTCGAGCCCACCGGCTCCGAGACCCATATCGTCGCGCGGCTGGGCGACCGCGACGTGACCGCCGTCACCCGCGACCGGCCCAGCGTGCGCCCCGGCGAGACGATCCACCTCGCCCCCGTGCCAGGGCGCGTGCATCTGTTCGACGCGGAGAGCGGCGCGCGCTTGTGACGCCTGCCGCCCGGCGGCAGCGCGAAAGGCGAGGGGCCGGGGCCGCGGGCGGTCGTCTGCGGTCACGTCCAGGCGCGTCGCGCGCGACCCCGCGGCGCCCCTCTGCACCGGTGCCGACCCTACATGTCTCGGACGGCCCCGATCCCCGGCCCCGGACACGCCGCGTCGTCTGAGATCGTCCGCGGGTCGTGACGCGCGGCGCAGGACCGCGCTAGGCTGCGGATGCGGGACCGGGCGCTGATTCGGTGCCGCTCCGCTTCCCGGTGTCGGGGGCGGGACGACGCTTCGACCATCTGGACCCATCCCATGCTCAAGGGCATCGACCCCATCCTCAACGCCGACGTGCTCTATGCCCTCCGGGCCATGGGCCACGGCGACATGCTGATCCTGGCCGACACCAACTTCCCCTCCGACGCCATCGCGCAGGAGACGGTGCATGGCGAGCTTTTGCGCATCGACCGCCCCATGGGCGAGGTCGCGCAAGCGGTGCTTTCGGTGATGCCGCTCGATACCTTTGTGGAGGATTTCGCCGGCCGAATGGAGATCGTGGGCGACCCCGATACCGTGCCCCCCGTCCAGCAGGAGGTGCAGGACGCCATCGCCGCCACCGGCGAGGCCCGGCCCATGGTCGGGATCGAGCGCTTCGCCTTCTACGACCTCGCCCGCGAGGCCTATGCCGTGATCCAGACCGGGGAGCGACGCTTCTACGGTTGCATCATGCTGCGCAAGGGGGTGATCGGTCCCGATGAGTGATGTCGTCATCCTCGGCGTCTTCGTCGCCGACACCGCCTATCGCGCCGACCGCCAGCCCCGGATGGGCGAGACGATCCTGGGGCGCAGCTTCGCGCTGGGACCGGGGGGCAAGGGCTCCAACCAGGCGGTCGCCTGCGCCAAGGCCGGTGCCGATATTGCCTTCGTCAGCCGCATCGGGCGCGACCCGTTCGGCGACATGGCCATGGCTGCTTGGGAGGGGGCCGGGGTCGATGCCTCCGCCGTCGAGCGCTCCGACGAGGCGACGGGCGCGGCCTATATCTTCATCGACGATGCCACCGGCGACAACGCCATCATCATCGCGCCGGGGGCCGCGGGCGGGATCGACGCGGGCTTCGTCGAGGCGCAGGCCGACCTGATCCGCGGGGCCAAGGTCTTCGTCACCCAACTGGAGCAGCCGATGCCGGCGGCGGTCCGCGCACTGGAGATCGCGCGGGATGGCGGGGTAACGACCGTGCTCAATCCCGCCCCGGCAGCGAAATTGCCCGAGGGCATGCTGGCCCTGTGCGACTGGGTCACGCCGAACGAGAGCGAGGCGGAAGCGTTGACCGGCGTGTCCGTGGCCGATTTGGACGGCGCGCGGGCGGCAGGGGACGCGCTGTTGGCGGCGGGCGTAGCGAAGGGGGCCGTCCTGACGCTGGGCGGGCAAGGCGCGCTTTTACACATGGCGGATCGCTCGATCCACGTGCCGGTCTTTCCGGCCGGGCCGGTGGTCGAGACGACGGGCGCGGGCGACGCGTTCAACGGCGGCTTCGTCGCGGCCCTGGCCGAGGGGCGCGACCCGGAAGAGGCGGTCCGCTTCGGCTGCGCCACCGCCTCGATCAGCGTGACGCGGGCGGGGACGGCGCCGTCCATGCCGTCGCGCGCGGAGATCGACGCGCTCTTGGCCGGGAGCTAGGAGAAGCCTGGCTGCGCGCGGGTCGGAGGTGCTCCGTCCTGCGCGTCGTGGTTCTGGCCTGCGTCGTGTCGTGAGTATTTGGAAACCCGTGATGAGGGGGTAGGTGCCTCGATCCATCTGGTTCGGGGTGCGGCCGCTTGAGGGTGTCAGAGCAGCGCGTCGATGGCGGCGGCCAGGGCGCGGTCCTTGTCGGTCAGGCCGCCCGCGTCATGGGTCGTCAGGCGGATGGAGACCTTGTTGTAGACGTTCGACCATTCGGGATGGTGATCCGCCTTTTCGGCCAGCAGGGCCACGCGGGACATGAAGCCCCAGGCCTCGATGAAATCCTTGAAGGCGAAGTCCCGCTCAAGGCCCCCGTCGCGTTCCGTCCAGTCGCTCATTCCTGCTCCTCAAGCTGTCCGCGTTTGAACGGCCCATAGGCCGTCAGGATCTCGATATCTTCCTCGACGGCCTCCGCCTCGGCCTCCAGGAACTGGGCGATGGCGGCGCGAAAGCCCTCGTTCGGGATGTGGTGCAGCGAGTGGCAGGTGACGGGCAGGTAGCCGCGCGCCAGCTTGTGTTGGCCCTGCGCGCCCGCCTCCACGCGGCTCAGACCGCGCGCGATGGCGTGGTCGATGGCCTGGTAGTAGCAGAGCTCGAAATGGAGGTTGGAGTGGTGCTCGGTGCAGCCCCAGTAGCGGCCATAGAGCACATCGCGCCCGATGAAGTTCAGCGCGCCCGCGACCGGCACCCCGTCGCGCTCGGCCAGGACCAGCAGCACATCGTCGCGCATACGTTCCTGCACGAGGTCGAAGAAGGCGCGGGTCAGGTAGGGCTGGCCCCATTTGCGCCGCCCGGTATCCTGGTAGAAGCGCCAGAAGGCGTCCCAGTGCTCGGGGCGCAGATCGTCGCCGGTATAGGCGCGGATCTCGCCGCCGAAGCCCTGCGCCTCGCGCCGTTCCTTGCGGATATTCTTGCGCTTGCGCGAGGAGAGCGCGGCGAGGAAGCCCTCGAAATCGGCATAACTGTCGTTGAACCAGTGGAATTGCTGGCTGGAGCGGTCGAGCAGGCCCATGGCCGCGCCCTCCCGGCGCTCTTCCTCGGTGCAGAAGGTGATGTGCAGCGAGGACAGCCCGTTCTGCTCCGTCACCTGCACGGCGGCCTGGACAAGGGCCTGCATGCCCAGGCCTTCCCAGCCGGGCTTGACCAGGAAGCGGCGGCCGGTGGCGGGGGTGAAGGGTACGGCGAGTTGTAGTTTGGGGTAGTAGTCGCCCCCCGCCCGCTCCCAGGCATGGGCCCAGTTATGGTCAAAGATGTATTCGCCTTGGCTGTGCCCCTTGGCGTAAAGCGGTGCGCAGGCGATGGCCTCGCCCCCCGCGCGGGCGACCAGGTATTGCGGCTGCCAGCCGGTGCGCGGGCCGACGGAATGACTGTCCTCCAGCGCGCGCAGGAAGCGGTAGGTGGTGAACGGGTCGGCGGGCGGACCGCCATCGGCGGCCTCCGGGCAGGCGCAGGCATCCCACTCGGCGGCCTCGATCTGGTCGAGGCTCGGCAGGACGTGGATCTCGATGGACTGGTCGGCGGCGGTCGCGGCGGTCATGGCCCATAGGTGGGGCCTGACCGGGTCAGGGCAAGTAGCCCTCGAAGGTGACGGCATCGGCCACGGTCCGCGCGATGCGTTCCTGTTCCTTGCTGCGGATCGTCCAACACAGGATGGGCAGGCCCTGCGCCTTGATCTCGGCCACGCGGGGCATCGTCAGCGCGTCGCCCTGGTGGCTGATGAAGGCGGCCCCGACGCGGTCGAGGTCGGGGATGCGGGCCAGCCGCTCCCGCGTCTCAGCAGGCAGGTCGGGCCAGTCCTCTGCGTCGAAGGCGGAGGTGGTCAGGCCGCGGGGCAGATGCGGCGCCTTGGTGGCCATATGGGCCACGGAATGCGGGTTGAAGGACATCAGCGCGACATCCCCCTCGTAGCCGTCGAGCGCGGCGAGCACCGCATCCTCCAGCGGGCCGACATTCGGCCCCATCGCGCCGTCCTGGTCCTTTACCTCGATCAGGACGGGGACCCGGCCGGCGATTTCGGCGAGGGCCTGGGCGAGGGTGGGCACGCCTTCGTCCCCGCCCAGCAGCGGAACCTCCGCCAGCGCGGCGGCGTCCAGATCCGCGATCTGACCCGCGCGCCCGGTCAGCCGCTCCAGCTTGTAGTCGTGGAAGGCCATCGCGACGCCATCGGCCGAGCGCTGGACGTCCAACTCGATGCCGACGCCGAGTTCGATGGCCGCGCGGAACGCGGCCAGGGAGTTTTCGGGCCGCCCCTTCTCGCGGTCGTGCAAACCGCGATGGGCGAGGTGACCCTTTAGGAAGGAGGCGGGCAGCGGTATCATTTGACGCGGAAGATGCCTTCGATCTCTACCATGACGCCGAAGGGCAGCGACCCCGCCGAGACGGCCGAGCGGGAATGCTTGCCCGCGTCGCCCAGGATTTCGACCAGCAGGTCGGAGGCGCCGTTGACCACCTTGGGCTGGTCGCCGAAATCGGGAGTCGAGTTGACGAAACCGGTCAGCTTCACGACCTGCTCCAGCCGGTCGAGGTCGCCGTCGCAGGCGGCGCGCACCTGGGCGAGCAGGCTCAGCGCGCAGGTGCGGGCGGCGGCGACGCCTTGTTCGAGCGTGGCATCAGCGCCGAGCTTTCCGACCATCAGGCCGTCGGCATCGGCGCTGACCTGACCCGAGACGAAGAGCAGATCGCCCGAGCGCACGGCGGGCACGTAATTGGCGGCGGGCATCGGCGCGTCGGGCAGGGTGATGCCAAGCTCGGTCAGGCGGGCGGTATGGGACATGGGGCGGACTCCGTCGAATGGTTGCGGTTGACGTTGTCATGCCCGGGCCGCGCGGGAAAGGGAAGGGAAGCCCCGCTTGACGCGTCCGCGCCTCAGGCGGCCTTGGGGGCCGCGCCCGCCCCGGCGACCTCGGCCCAGAGCGCGCCATCGAAGAGCGCGTAATGTCGGGCGCCCAAAGCCCGATGCGCGGCCGTCGCGGCTTGGGTGAGCGCGCGGGCGAGATCGTCATCCAGCTCGGCCGGGCAGATCGGCTGGGCCTCGTCCCGGGTCGATTGCCGCAGCGCGCCGCCCGCGCCCTCCAGCTTGTCGGCGACGTCGCGGATGGGGCGGTCCTCGCTGACCGGAGTTTCGATGAAGGGGGGCACGATCAGATCCCCCTCGCGTTCGATCACGGCGGCGCGGATCTCGCGGCCGGGGATGAAGGCCTCGGCCATGGCGGCGGGCGTGTCCGCCGGGTCGCGGATGATGGAGATCCCACGCGAGTTGTTCTCAGTATCGGGCCTGACGACATAGGGAGCCGGCAGGTCGCGTCGGAGGCCCCCCTCGATCCGCCGGGCCTCGGCGACGGGCACGCCACCCGAGGCGGGGACGTCGCGGGTCCAGAGCTTGGAGGTGGCGAGTCCCGTGACCGGCGCGGGCGAGCCGACCAGCGGCAAGCCCAGCACGTCCTCGACCAGGGCGCGGTAGGCGGTCATCCCGGCGGGGTAGAACATGTGCCGCACGATCACGTCTGGCGTGCCGATCTCGTCCAGCGGTTCGGGCAACGTGCGGTCGGAGCCCATCTCGTCCGGCGCGGCACCGAAGCACCAGGCCCCGCCAGGGGTCACTTCGGCGAATCGGTGGTGTGTGCCTGCGAGGCGCGGGACCGTCGCCGCGCATATCCGCGACAGGTCGGCGTAGAACGGCTCCTTGGTGGATCCGAACCGGTGCCGCACGTCCAGGCGTCTCTCCTACCTGATGTGGAGGGGAGGTGAGCCAGACGTCGCATGGGACGAGGAACCGCCTCCGCCTGCTCGGATCGGTCGCGCGGCGGCTTTGCTGCGGAGACGCGGCGCAGCTGGTGGGCCGGTTCGGGGGAGGGCGCCGCGACAGCCGGTGCACCGAGAAGCGGAACCGATCCGCCCCGGAGCCGGTGGCACGAATGGAGAGGCGGTCGATGTCACAGAGGCGGGGCTTGAGGCGCGCGGGTCTCCGAAGCTGCGAAGGATGGAGCGCGTGGGTCCGACGATACCCGGGACGCGGTTCCGCCCTGGCGCGGAGGCCAGGGCAGCGATGCTCCCATCCCCTTGGGTTGGGACGTTCAGAAGGCCAGCTGACCTAGAACTGTCCCCAGGGCGGGGCTTTGCGTCGACCGTGTCCGTCCTGACGCCGGGCCCCGCGGAGTGCGGCCGCGGGGCGCAGGCCGCCGCAGGCGTGCCGCGCGGTTCCGAGCGGCCCCGGCTCCCCGGAGGCCGACGGACCCCGCCTGGCCTTCACTCAGTCCCGCAGAAGCTCGTTGATCGAGGTCTTGGACCGGGTCCGCTCGTCCACCTGCTTGACGATCACGGCGCAATAGAGGTTCGGCGCCGGCTGGCCGTTTCCCATCACCGAGCTGCCGGGCATCGAGCCCGCCACGACCACCGAATAGGGCGGCACCTCGCCATAGGTGATCTCGCCGGTGGCCCGGTTCACGATCTTCGTGGACTTGCCGATGAACACGCCCATGCCCAGCACCGAGCCCTCGCGGACGATGCAGCCCTCGACCACCTCGGAGCGGGCGCCGATGAAGCAATTGTCCTCGATGATCGTCGGACCGGCCTGCATCGGCTCCAGCACGCCGCCGATGCCGACGCCGCCCGAGAGGTGCACGTTTTTGCCGATCTGCGCGCAGGAGCCGACCGTGGCCCAGGTATCGACCATGGTCCCCGAATCGACATAGGCGCCTAGGTTCACGAAGGACGGCATCAGCACCACCCCCGGCGCGATATAGGCCGAGCGGCGCACGATGCAGTTCGGCACCGCGCGGAAGCCGGCCTGCTCCCACTTTCCGGAGTTCCAGCCGTTGAACTTGCTGTCGACCTTGTCCCACCAGGACCCGCCCTGGGGGCCGCCCGCCTGGAGCTCCATGTCCTTGAGGCGGAAGCCCAGCAGCACCGCCTTCTTGGCCCATTGGTTCACATGCCATTCGCCGGACTCGGCGCGCTCGGCCACGCGGAGGCTGCCTGTATCGAGCGCGTCCAGGGTCTGTTCGATGGCGTCGCGGGTTTCGCCCGTGGTCTGGGGCGAGATCGTCTCGCGGACTTCCCAGGCGGCTTCGATGGCGGCTTCGAGCTGGTCGTTGGACATGGGGCGCGGCCTCTGGCGGTGTGTCGGTTCCGCGCTCCTCTAACGGCGGGGGGGCAAGGGGGCAATGCCGGGGCTTGCCCGGGGCCCCGCCTCTGGTAGCGGTGGCGCATGTCCGCGCGCCCCCAGATCGACCTCCGCACCGCCCGCGCCCTGTTCCTGCATCGCCACGGTCTGTCGGATGCGCCGTCTGGGCCGGGGCGGGGGACGGATCTGGCGGAGGTGATCGACGGACTGGGCTTCGTCCAACTCGACAGCATCGCCACGGTCGCCCGGGCCCAGCACATGATCCTGCACGCCCGCCGCACCTCCTATCGCGCCCCCGCGCTGGCGGCGCTGCACGACCGTGACCGGCTGCTCTTCGAGCACTGGACCCACGATGCGAGTGTCCTTCCGATCCGCTTCTTCCCCTATTGGCGGCTGAAGTTCGCCCGCTATGCCGACCCCGAGAACCGCCGCTGGCGGCACTGGCATGACGGGTTCGAGCACAAGTTGGAGGAGGTGACGGAGCGGATCGCGCGGGACGGCCCCTGTTCCTCCTCGGATGTGGGAGAGGACGAGGGGCGCAGCGCGGGCGGCTGGTGGGAGTGGCATCCCTCGAAGGCGGCGCTGGAGTATTTGTGGCGCTGCGGTCGGATCACGGTGCTGCGGCGGCAGGGGTTCCGCAAGGTCTACGACCTGACCGAGAACGTGGTCCCGGCGGAACATCTCAACGCCTTCGTCCCGGACGAGGCGGTGATCGACTGGGCCTGCGGCGCGGCGCTGGACCGGCTGGGCCTGGCCACCTCCGGAGAGCTGGCGGCGTTCTGGGACTTGGTGACGCCCGCCGAGGCAAGGGACTGGGTCACCGCGAAGGCCGGACGCGGCGAGATCGTCGAGGTCGAATTTCTCTGCGCCGACGGCCGCCTCCGCCGCTGCTGGATGCGGTCCGCGACGCTGGAGGAGACGCCGCCCGACCCGCCCGGCCGGATGCGCGTGCTGTCGCCCTTCGATCCCGCCTTGCGCGACCGCAAGCGGGCGGAGCGGCTGTTCGGCTTCTCCTACCGGATCGAGATCTTCGTCCCCGAGGCGCAGCGCCGCTACGGCTACTACGTCTTTCCGCTGCTGGAGGGCGACCGGATCGTCGGGCGCATCGACATGAAGGCCGAGCGCGACGCCGATCGACTCGCCATCCGCGCGCTATGGCCGGAGCGGGGCCTCCGCTGGGGCGCGGGGCGGCAAGGCCGTCTGGAGGCGGCGCTTGACCGGACGGCGCGGCTTGCGGGCGTGTCGGAGGTGGATTTCGCGGCGGGATGGCTGCGGGAGGCGGGGTGACCCCCGCCCTACGGATCGAGCCGGCGTAGGGCGGGGATGTCCCCGCCTCTCCATTGTGTTACAAATATTAGATCGACATCGCATTTCGTAACATATCGTTGTGACGGACATCTCGGCATGGTATGATCCACTCCGTTTTCGGGAGGGTTCCTTGGACGCGTTCATCTGCGACGGCCTGCGCATGCCCATCGCCCGCTTCGGCGGCGTCTTGTCCCCGATGCATGCGGACGCTCTCGTCGCCCATCCGGTCCGCGCGCTCCTGGCGCGGCGGGCCTTCGGGCCTGCGGCCATGGAGGAGGGCGGTCCGGGGGATGTCGGCCAATCCCTCGTGCGTCATGCCGTGGCCGCTGGGGCGGGGGGAGTGGAAGGAGAGAGCGCACCGGTCGAGATCTCGCAGCGCAAGGGCCCGGAATTGATCTTCGACAGGAATGCGGACACACCGGCCAGGCTTCGCGGGGGCAACGGGCTCGACCTGACGGTGACGGCGGGCCAGGACTCGGGCGTGAATGCCGAGGCGGCGGCGCACATCGCCTCTGGCGAGGCTCTGCGCCAGCAGGATCTGACCCCGATGCCGCGCCTAGACGGCACCGTCTCGGTGGGGCGCACCATCGCCGAGATGGGCGTGATCGCGTTCAGCGAGTCCTTGGCCCCGCGGGCCTCTGTCGGTGGCTCGCGCGCTCGGCCTGCCCGACGATGCCCCCCATCTGAACGGCCACGGCGGCGCCATCGCGACGGGCCAGCAGCCGGGCATGTCGGGCGCGCGGCTCTGTCTCGCGGCGCCGCGACGGTCCTGGAGTGGAGCTGACATGTACGCGCAGATGATCAAGTCGGAGGCGACCCGGGACGACCCCGAAAAGCTCGCCGCCTTTCAGGCCCGCATCGACCGGGGCGAGAAGATCGAACCCAAGGACTGGATGCCCGAGGGCTACCGCAAGACGCTGATCCGCCAGATCGGCCAGCACGCCCATTCCGAGATCGTGGGCCAACTGCCCGAGGGCAACTGGGTCACCCGCGCGCCCACCCTGGAGCGCAAGGCCATCCTGCTCGCCAAGGTGCAGGACGAGGCGGGGCACGGGCTGTATCTCTATTGCGCGGCCGAGACACTGGGGGTCAGCCGCGACGCGCTAACGGAGATGCTGCTGGACGGGCGGATGAAATACTCGTCGATCTTCAATTACCCCACGCTGACCTGGGCCGACATGGGCGCGGTGGGTTGGCTGGTCGACGGCGCCGCGATCATGAACCAGGTGCCGTTGCAGCGCACATCCTACGGGCCCTATGCCCGCGCCATGGTCCGCATCTGCAAGGAAGAATCGTTCCACCAGCGCCAGGGCTTCGACATCATGATGAAGATGGCGAACGGCACCGAGGCGCAGCGGCGCATGGCGCAGGATGCGCTGAACCGCTTCTGGTATCCGTCGCTGATGATGTTCGGTCCGTCGGACAAGGACAGCACGCATTCCGCGCAGTCGATGAAATGGCGGATCAAGATGAACACCAATGACGAGCTTCGGCAGAAATTCGTCGACCAGACCGTGCCGCAGGCCGAGTATCTGGGCCTCACCGTGCCAGACCCGGACCTGCGCTGGAACGAGGAAACCGGGCATTACGACTTCACCGAGCCGGATTGGTCTGAATTCATGGAGGTGATCGCCGGCAACGGGCCTTGCAACCGCGACCGTCTGGAGGCGCGCAACCGCGCCTGGGACGAGGGCGCCTGGGTCCGCGAGGGGCTGATGGCCCATGCCGAGAAGCGCCGCGCGGCGCAGGTCGCGGCGGAGTGAGCCTGCGGATGCCCTTGTGCGCGGAAGTTCCAGGGGGCAGGGACATCCGCCTGATCGTCGTGACCGAGATCGAGCGGATGTCGGGCAACCTGGGCGATGTGCCGGACGGGGGCGATCTGGTCGCCCTGATCTCCGAGCCGCCCCCTCCCGGCTGGAAGGAGTGCTGACATGCGTTCTCCGAGCCCTTCCATCTCCGCTAGAGCCCAGGGTGAGGCGCATCGGTCGGCGCGCCCCGCCTTCCTGCTCCCGCAAGGCCGCAGTCAAGACAGGCCCGGCTCGACCCTCGCGGAGCCGGCTGTCGGCGATACCCGCCCCCCGCTCGACGACGCGCGGATGGCGGGGTTCATGGAAACTCCCGACCGGACCAATGCCCTGGCCGAGCGAAACCCCGGCTTCGTTTGGCGCATGCGGCCGGAGGGCGGGAGCGCCGCCGAGATCGCGCTGCCGGGCGATGCGGAGGTGATTCCCAACCTGTCGGTCCGGACCGGTATCGGCTCCCCCGCCGCCTCTGTCTTCAATGCCCTCCCTGCCCGTTCCTCCGAGATGCGCGCGGCTTGCTTCGACCCCATGGCGCCGCCGCCTCTCCTACTGTGGTCTCTCCCCGAGAGGCATGTCCCGACGCGTGAGGACGCGATGGACCGTCTTTCGCAGCCGCGCGCCCCCGGCGCGACTGATCACGCCTTCGGTCGGGACGCGGTCGAGACGAGCGCCTGCCGGATCTGCACCTTCGAGGAGGTTGCCCCATGAGCGATCACGCCAGCCAGCCCGGCCCCGAAGCACCCGAAGGCCGGACGGCCCGCCGCGAATGGCCCCTCTGGGAGGTCTTCATCCGCGGCCAGCACGGGATGAGCCACCGCCATGTCGGCTCGCTCCACGCACCGGACGCGGAGCGGGCGATGCGCGCGGCCCGCGACGTCTATACCCGCCGCCATGAGGGGGTCTCGATCTGGGTGGTGCCCTCGGTGCAGATCACCGCGTCGGCCCCCTCCGAAAAGGGGCCGATGTTCGACCCGGCGGATAGCAAAACCTACCGGCACCCGACCTTCTTCGACATTCCCGACGATGTGGGGGCGATGTGAGCGCGACCGACCCCCGTCCCCCCGCGTCGCAGCCTGCGGCAGAGCTCTTCGAGTTCCTCTGCCGCATGGGCGACAATACGCTCGTCCTGGGCCATCGCCTGTCGGAATGGTGCGGCACCGCGCCCGCGCTGGAGGAGGATATCGCGACGGCCAACACCGCGCTGGACCTGATCGGACAGACGCAGATGTGGCTGGGCCTCGCGGCCGAGACCGAGGGCGCGGGTCGCAGTGCGGACGATCTGGCGATGACGCGCGATGCCTGGGATTTCCGCAACCTCCTGCTGGTCGAGCAGCCCAACGGGGATTTCGGCCGCACGCTGATGCGCAGCTTTCTGTTCGACGCCTGGCACCGGCTGATGCTGGAGCGGCTCACCTTGTCCGGAGATCCGCGCGTCGCCGCCATCGCGGCCAAGGCGGTGAAGGAAGTCGCCTATCATGCCGACCGCTCCGCCGAGCTGGTGGTGGCGCTGGGCGACGGCACCGAGGAAAGTCACGGGCGGATGCAGGCCGCGCTGGACCGGCTCTGGCCCTATGCGGGCGAGATGCTGGCCGATGACGCCATCGACCGCGCCATGGCGGAGGCCGGGATCGCGCCGCTCCCCTCCGCGCTGGCGGATCCCTGGGAGGAGAGCGTGCGGACCACGCTGACCCGGGCCACGCTGACCGTGCCGGAGGGCGCGTTCGCCCATCGCGGCGGCAAGGATGGGGCGCGGCATTCGGAACATCTGGGCCATATGCTGACGACGATGCAGTGGCTTCAGCGCGCCTATCCGGGGGCCAGATGGTAGCCCGGCCCGCCCCCGCCCCCGTCCCCGGTGCGCTGGCCGACCGGCCCGTGCGCCGTGACGGCCCGCCGCCCGCCACGGAGGGGGACGTCTGGGCCTTGCTGTCGCAGATCCCGGACCCCGAGATCCCGGTGATCTCGATCACCGATCTGGGGATCGTGCGGGAGGTCGCGCTGGACGGCCGCGCCGTGCGCGTCGCCATCACCCCGACCTATTCCGGCTGCCCCGCCACCTTCGTCATCGCCATCGCCGTCGAGGCCGCGCTGCTCGACGCTGGGCTGACACCCACCGTCACCTCCCGCATTGACCCGCCCTGGACGACCGACTGGCTGACCGAGGCCGCGCGCGAGAAGCTGCGCCGCTACGGCATCGCCCCGCCCGCCACCCGCGGCCCCGAGGCCTGCCCCCATTGCGGCGCCACGACGGTCACGCAAGTCAGCCGCCATGGCTCCACCCCGTGCAAGGCACAATGGCGGTGCGACGCCTGCGCCGAGCCCTTCGACTATTTCAAGTGCCACTGATGCCGTTCCAGCCTCTCACCGTCGCCGCTGTCGAGCGCCTGACCCGCGACGCGGTGGCCGTCATCTTCGAGGACGCGCCCGGTTTCGACTTCGTGCAGGGCCAGTATCTGACCCTGCGCCGCGACTTCGACGGGACCGAGATCCGCCGCAGCTATTCGATCTGCGCCGCCCCGGGGGAGCCTCTGCGCGTCGGCATCAAGAGGGTCGAGGGCGGGGCGTTCAGCACTTGGGCGCAGAATCTCGCCCCCGGCGACACGGTCGAGGCGATGCCGCCCATGGGCCGCTTCCATAGCGCAATCGCCCCCGATGCGGAGCGCCATTACCTGCTGGTGGCGGCCGGGTCCGGGATCACCCCGATCCTGTCCATCGCCCGCACCGTGCTGGAGCGGGAGCCGCGCTCTCGCGTGACGCTGCTCTATGCCAATCGGGCGGTGAACACGATCATGTTCCAGACCGAGCTCGACGATCTGAAGTCCCGCTTCCTGGCCCGGCTGGCCATCGTTCACATCCTCAAGCAGGACGCGCAGGACATCCCGCTTTTCACCGGGCGGATCGACGCGGCGAAGTTGGATGCCCTCTTCGACAGCTGGGTGCAGGTCGACACGGTGGACGAGGCGTTCATCTGCGGGCCGGAGGGGCTGATGGAGACCGTGCGGGAGCGGCTCGGCGCCCATGGGCTGCCCAAGGACCGCATCCATGTGGAACTCTTCGCCGCGGCCCAGCCGGGCCGTTTGCCCCAGCGACCGCGGGACGCCGCGGAGGCCAAGCCCACCGTCGCCACGATCCGCATCGACGGCGCGGCCCATGAGATCACCATGGAGCGCGACCAATCCCTGCTCGACGCCGCCCTGGAGAACGCCATCGATGCCCCCTATGCCTGCCGGGCGGGGGTCTGCTCCACCTGCATGTGCCGTGTGGTCGAGGGCGAGGTCGAGATGGTGCAGAACCACGCGCTGGAGGATTACGAGGTCGAGCGGGGCTATGTCCTGGGCTGCCAGTCCTACCCGGTGAGCGCGCGGGTCGTGATCGAATACGATACCGGCCACTGACGATGCGCTCGTCTGTCGCTATGCGCCCTCGTCGCCGCACGATGTCCCGAGCGCGCCGACGCCGCCCAGCGCGAGGTC
The DNA here is from genome assembly GCF_900116765.1 of Jannaschia seohaensis. GTDB lineage: Bacteria > Pseudomonadota > Alphaproteobacteria > Rhodobacterales > Rhodobacteraceae > Jannaschia > Jannaschia seohaensis. The sequence continues at coordinate 327,546 of NZ_UETC01000001.1, forward strand.
GGTCACCGTGCGGGCGTAAGCGTGGCGCGCGGCCGCATCCGCGCCGGGCGACCACATGTAGAACCAGTTGAGCATCCCGAACACGCTCATCACCGCTTCGCGCAGCCGCTGTCCCTCCAGCGCTGGCGCTGCGCGGCGCAGCACATCGGCCATGCGTGCGACCATGTCCCGCTGGTAGCCCTTCAGCACCCCGGCCTGGGCGGGCGGCAGCACCGCCATCCCTTCGGTCTGGATCCGGTGTTCGTCGTCCATCCCCTCATAGGCCAGCAGGGCCTCGGTCGTCAGCGCCAGCAACGCGCCGCGCGGGTCTGCCGGAAGGGGCAGATCGCAGAGCCGGTCGCGCAGAGAGGACAGATACCCGTCCAGGATCGCAAAGAGCAGCGCGTCCTTGCTGTCGTGGTAGTGGTAGAGGTTCGCCTTCGACACCCCGCATTCCCGTGCCACTCCCGACATGGAGGCGCGGGCGATCCCCTCGCGCGCGAAGACGCGGGCGGCGCCTTTCAGGATCGCGGCGCGCTTGGCGTCGTGGTCATGGGCGCGGGGGCGGGCCATTCAGGCGCCCGGCCCGGTCCCGCGATTGTCGACGACGCGGCGGGCCTTGCCCTGGCTGCGCTCCACCCCGCCCACTTCGGCCAGGACGATCTCGCAGGTGATCCCGATCCGCTCCTTGATCTCCAGCGCGAGCGCGTCGCCACAGGCCGCGCCATCGGCGCCCGGCAGCGCCTCCACATGGACGCGCATCGCGTCCATATGGCCGGACCGAACCAGTTCGATCTGAAAATACGGGGCGAGGCCCGTCACGCCCAGCACCCGCTCCTCGATCTGGGTGGGGAAGACGTTGACGCCGCGCAGGATGATCATGTCGTCGGACCGCCCCGTCACCTTGGCCATCCGGCGATGCGTCCGCGCGGTCCCCGGCATCAGCGTCGTCAGGTCCCGCGTGCGGTAGCGGATCACCGGCATCCCGCGCTTGGTCAGGGTGGTAAAGACCAGCTCTCCCTCCTGCCCGTCGGGCAGCACGTCGCCGGTCTCGGGATCGATGATCTCGGGCAGGAAGTGATCCTCCCAGACATGCAGCCCGCCCTTCGCATCGACGCATTCCTGCGCGACGCCGGGGCCCATCACCTCACTGAGGCCGTAGATGTCGACGGCATGCATGTCGAAGGCCGTCTCGATCTCGGCGCGCATGGCCGGGGTCCAGGGCTCGGCGCCGAAGATGCCGACCTCCAGCGGGCAGGCGCGCGGGTCGCGCCCCTGGCGGTGATATTCCTCCAGGATGTTCAGCATGTAGCTGGGCGTCACGCAAATCGCCTTGGGGCGGAAATCCTCGATCAGCTGGACCTGCCGCGCGGTCATGCCGCCGGAGACGGGGACGACCGTGGCGCCCAGTTTCTCGATCCCCGCATGGGCGCCCAGCCCGCCGGTGAAGAGGCCATAGCCATAGGCGTTGTGCACCATGTCGCCCGGGCGCACGCCCGCCGCCCGGAGGCAGCGCGCGACCAGATCGCCCCAGATCTCCAGGTCTTCGGCAGTGTAACCGACGACCGTGGGTTTGCCCGTCGTGCCGGAGGAGGCATGGATGCGCGCGATCTTTTCGCGCGGCACGGCGAACATGCCGAACGGGTAGGCCTGGCGCAGATCGTCCTTCACGGTGAAGGGAAATCTGGCCAGGTCGGCCAGGGTCTCCAGCATATCGGGCGTGACCCCCGCCGCATCGAACTTCGCGCGATAGGTGGGCACGTTCGCGTAGGCATGGCGCAGCGTCTCGCGCAGGCGGTCCAGTTGCAGCGCCTCCAGCCGGTCCCGGGGCATCGTCTCCGCCGGGTCGAGGGTCGCGGGGTCCGGGGTCAGGTCCTTCATGTCTCCTCCTCGAAGAGCTGTCCGCGCACCTGGCGCGACATGCCGCGGAACTCCGCGACGGTGCCCGCCGGGCCGGTGACGCACACGTCGTAGATGCCGTTCCGGCCCTGTTGGTGGACCTCGCGCGCCTCGGCGGTCAGAAGGTCGCCCGCGCGGGCGGGCGCGGTGAAGCTGACCTGCGCGTGCTGCGCCACCGTGGCCGCGTTGCGGGAGTTGCAGGCGAAGGCGAACGCGCTGTCGGCCAGAGCGAAGATCACCCCGCCATGGCAGGTGCCGTGGCCGTTGCAGTGATGGGCCGCGACCCGGAGCGTCAGCACGGCGCGCCCCTCGGTGACGGCGCCCAACTCCATCCCCAGCCATTTCGACGCTTCATCCGTCGCCCACATGGCGGCGGCGGCGCGCGCGGCGCGTTCATCCGGTGTCATCGGAATCCTCCCGGACCGGACGCTTGCATAAACCGACCGGGCGGTCAATTAATCAGCGAGGGAGGATCGCCGATGACCCTGATGCAGGTGCATAGCTTCGCCGAAGGCCGCTGGGTGCCGCCGGGCGCCGAGGCCCGCGAGATCGAGAGCGCCGTCACCGGAGACATCATCGCCCGGGCCGGGGGAGCGGCGCTGGACGCGCAGGGGATGCTGGACCACGCGCGCCGGGTCGGCGGCCCGGCTCTGAGGGCGCTGACCTTCCACGACCGGGCGCGGATGCTGAAGGCGCTTGCCCTGCACCTGACCGAGCATAAGCAGGCGCTCTACGACATCAGCTATGCCACCGGAGCCACCACACGCGACCATGCCTTCGACATCGATGGCGGCATCGGGACGACCTTCGTCTACGCCTCCAAGGGCCGCCGCGAGATGCCGGACGCGCGGGTCTATCTCGACGGCGCGCCCGAACAGCTGAGCCGGACCGGAACCTTCCTGGGCCAACATGTCTGCGTGCCGCTGCAGGGGGTCGCTGTCCATATCAACGCTTTCAACTTCCCCGTCTGGGGCATGCTGGAAAAGCTGGCGCCGACCCTTCTGGCCGGGGTCCCGGCCATCGTGAAGCCCGCCACGGCCACCAGCTATGTCACCGAACTGGCGGTGCGGCTGATCCTCGACTCGGGCATCCTTCCCCCGGGCGCGCTGCAATTCGTGGCGGGCGGCTTGGGCGATATGCTCGACCGGCTGGGGCCTCAGGACGCGGTGGGGTTCACCGGCTCGGCGGCGACGGCGCTGACGCTCCGGTCCAACCCCAACCTGCTGGCGAACGCGGTCCGCTTCGTGGCCGAGCAGGACAGTCTGAACGCCTCGATTCTGGGACCGGACGCCGCGCCGGGCACGCCTGAATTCGACCTGTTCGTAAAAGAGGCCGTCCGCGAGATCACCACCAAGGCCGGCCAGAAATGCACCGCGACCCGGCGGCTGATCGTGCCCGGGGCACTGGCCCAGGCGACCATCGAGGCGCTGTCCGGGCAGCTGGCGAAGACAAGGGTCGGAGAACCGCAGGATGAGCGCACGCGGATGGGGGCGCTGGTCAGCCGGGAACAGAGGCAGGACGTGCGCGCCAAGATCGCCACGCTCGAAACCGAGGCGGAGCGCGTCCACGGCGACCCGGACGCCTTCGCGGACCGGCCGGGTGCCTTCCTCCCCCCGATCCTGCTGCATTGCGCCGACCCGGACGCCGCGCGGCGCCTGCACGACACCGAAGCCTTCGGCCCCGTCTCGACCGTCCTGCCCTATCGCGACCTCGACCACGCCGTCGCGCTGGCCAATCGCGGCGAGGGCAGCCTCGTCGCCTCGATCATCACCCACGACCCGGAGGTCGCGATGCAGGCGGTCGCGGGCATGGCCGCCTGGCACGGGCGGCTTTACTTCAACGACCGCGAGTCGATGAGCGAAAGCACCGGCCACGGCGCGCCGATGCCGCATATGGTCCATGGCGGGCCGGGCCGCGCCGGGGGCGGGGAGGAGCTGGGCGGCGTGCGGGGCGTGCTGCACTACATGCAGCGCACGGCGGTGCAGGGCAGCCCGACGATGCTCCAGGCCATCGGCGGGCGTCACGTTGCCGGGGCGGCCACGAGGCCCGGCCCGGTCCACCCGTTCCGCCGGACCTTCGACGACCTCGCCATCGGTGACACGCTCACGACCGAGGAGCGGGTTATCCGCTCCGAGGACATCGCCCATTTCGCGGAGTTCACCGGCGACACGTTCTACGCCCACATGGACGACGCGGCGGCCGCGCGGAACCCGTTCTTCCCCGGCCGGGTCGCTCATGGCTACCTGATCCTGAGCTTCGCGGCCGGTCTCTTCGTCGCGCCCGAGGAGGGCCCGGTTCTGGCCAATACCGGGCTGGACGATCTGCGCTTCCTCAAGCCCGCGCCGCCGGGCACGGCCATCCGCGTGCATCTGACCGTCAAGGGCAAGACCCCCCGCACGTCCGACTACGGAGAGATCCGTTGGGCGGTGCGCGTGGTCGATGGGGCGGGCGAGGCCGTCGCCGAATACGACCTGCTCACCATGGTCGCGCGCGGGGGGTAGCGAGGGTCGTTCCGCTTCCCGCCGGCCCGCGCTAGAGCGAAGGCATGACCGCGCCGCATCCCCATGTCCTGATCCTGACCGATGGCACGCCGCCGCGGACTTGGTCGGTGATCGTGACGATCTTCGGCGACCTTGCCCGGGCCGAAGGCCAGGAGATCGACAGCGCGACGCTCGCCCGGCTCTGTGAGGCGATGGGGCTCAGGCCCGAGGCTTTGCGCACGGCGCTGCACCGGCTCCACAAGGAAGGCTGGCTGGAGCGGCGACGGGCCGGGCGGCATTCCGTCTACCGGCTCAGCGCGCAGGGTCGCGCGGAGTCTGAGGCCGCGCAGCCCCGCATCTACGGACCCCAGCCCGTCACGCGCGCCTATGTCGTCCTGGGACCGGACGCAGAGGGCCACGCCGTGGCCCCCGGGATCCGCGTGGCCGCTTCGCCGGTCGAGGGGCCCGAGACGCTCACCTATCCGCTGGACCGGGCGCCCGATTGGCTGCGGTCCGCGCTGCTGCCGCCCGAGACGGTGGCGCTGATCGGGGCCACCCGGGCGCGGTTCGACCGGCTGGCCCAGGCGCTGGAGGCGGACCTGCCCCAGGACGCGCTGACACGCGCCGTGCTCCGCGTGCTCTGCGTCCATGCCTGGCGGCGCATCGCCCTGCGCCTGCCCGACCTGCCCGACCTGATCCTGCCCGCCGGGGCCGATCTGGCCCGCACGCGCGCCCGTTTTGCCGATCTGCGGGAGGCCTTGCCCGCTCCGTCCCTGGAGGCCTTATGATCCCCGCGCGCTTTGCGCCGATCCTGTTCGGCCTGATCCTCTCGGGCCTGATGTCGCTCCTGGTGTCGGGGATCGCCATGATCCGCGCCGTGGGGCTGACCGAGGGCGCGCAGATCCTCTGGAGCGGCAATTGGCCGTCGAGCTGGCTCGTGGCTTTTCCCGCAGTGCTGTTGGTTGCGCCCCTGACCCGCCGCGTGGTGGCACGGCTGGTGCGGTCGGAGTAGCGCCGGACCGGCCAGGGGGCAGCCCTCGGCCATCCTGATCCTTGCGCGCGGCCCGCGCGTGACCGCGCGGGCCAGCCAGCCAGGACGGGTCGGCGGACCACGGCCAAGACCTGGGACAGATCGTCAGGCACGCATCGGGCCGAGAAACACCCGCGGTCCGTTTGCCTGTGCCACCGCGATGGCGGCCTCCCCCGGGTGTCGCATTCGGTCGTTCTCGGCGCGGGGGCGCCATCCTAGCCTGCCGGGGAGACCTCGCGCCATTCCCCGGGGGCGAGCCCGTTCAGGGACCAGGGGCCGATGGCCACGCGGATCAGGCGCAGGGTCGGCAGCCCGACATGGGCGGTCATGCGCCGGAGCTGACGGTTGCGCCCCTCGGTGATCGTAAGCTTGAGCCAAGCATCCGGCACGGTCTTGCGCACCCGCACCGGCGGGTCGCGGGGCCAGAGCCAGGCGGGGGCGGGCACCTCCTCCACCCTGGCGGGTCTCGTCGGCCCGTCCTTGAGCGTCACACCCCGGCGCAAGGCATCGAGGGCCTCGGCGGTGGGCGTGCCTTCCACCTGGGCGAGATAGGTCTTGGGCATCTTGGCCTTGGGGCTTGCGATGCGCGCCTGGAGCTTGCCGTCATCGGTCAGCAGCAGCAGCCCCTCGCTGTCCCGGTCCAGCCGTCCGGCGGCATAGACGCCGGGCATATCGATATGGTGCTTGAGGCCGGGCCAGCGCCCCTCGTCGGTGAACTGGCTGAGCACGTTCATCGGCTTGTTGAACGCGATGAGCATCGGCGTCAGCCGGGCGGTCCGACGCGGACGCGGCGGCGGGCCCGGGCGTGCATCAATGCGCCTCGGCCCAGTTCGCGCCGCGCCCGTCATCCACCGTCAGCGGCACCGAGAGGTCGACCACGGGCATGTTCGCGCCCTCCATCACCTCGCGGGCGCGCACGACCAGAGCGTCCACATCGTCCTCGGCCACCTCGAAGATCAGTTCGTCATGGACCTGGAGCAGCATCTTTGCGTCCAGGTCCGCGATGGCATCGTCCATGCGGATCATCGCGCGGCGGATGACGTCCGCCGCCGTGCCCTGGATCGGGGCGTTGATCGCCGCCCGCCGGGCAAAGCCCGCGCCGGGGCCCTTGGCGTTGATCTCGGGCGTGTGGATGCGGCGGCCGAACAGGGTTTCGACGCGGCCATGCTCCTTCGCGAAGGCCACGGTGTCGTCCATATAGGCGCGGATGCCGGGGAAGCGCTCGAAATAGGTGTCGATGAAGGCCTGCGCCTCCTCGCGGGGGATGCGCAGGTTGCGGGCGAGGCCGAAGCCCGAGATGCCGTAGATCACGCCGAAATTGATCGCCTTGGCCTGACGGCGCACCTCGGGCGTCATCTGGTCCAGCGGCACGCCGAACATCTGGGACGCGGTGATCGCATGGATGTCCTGGCCGTCCTTGAACGCCTGCTTCAGCGCGTCGATCCCGGCGATATGGGCCAGGATGCGCAGCTCGATCTGGGAGTAGTCGAGCGAGACGATCACCCGCCCCTCCGGCGCGACGAAGGCCTCGCGGATGCGACGGCCCTCCTCGGTGCGCACCGGGATGTTCTGGAGGTTGGGGTCGGTCGAGGCGAGGCGCCCCGTATTCGCCCCGGCGATGGAATAGGAGGTGTGCACCCGGCCCGTGTCCGGGTTGATATGCTCCTGGAGCGCGTCGGTATAAGTCGATTTCAGCTTGCTGATCTGGCGCCAGTCCAGGACCAGCCGAGGTAGCGTGTGCTCGGTCGCGAGATCCTCCAGCGCGTCGGCGCTGGTCGACCACTTGCCGGCCTTGGTCTTCTTGCCGCCGGGCAGGCCCATCTCGCCGAACAGGATCTCGCCCAGCTGGGAGGGCGAGCCGACATTGAACGGCTGACCGGCTGCTGCGTGGATCTCCTCCTCCAGCGCGGCCATCTTCTGCGCGAAGGCGCCGGACATGCGGCTGAGCACCCCGCGGTCGACCTGGATGCCGTGCCGCTCCATCCGGGCGAGGACGGGGACCATCGGGCGCTCCAGCGTCTCGTAGACCCGTGTGACCTTGTTGAGGTGCAGCCGCGGCTTGAACAGGCGGTGGAGGCGCAGCGTCACATCCGCGTCCTCGGCGGCATAGGGCGCGGCCTTGTCGATGGCGACCCGGTCGAAGGTGATCTGCGACTTGCCGGAGCCGATCAGCTCCTTGATGGGGATCGGTTGGTGGTTGAGGTAGCGGTCGGACAGCTGGTCCATCCCGTGCCCGTGCAGGCCGGCATTCTGCGCGTAGCTCAAGAGCATCGTGTCGTCGATCGGGGCGACGTCGATCCCTTCGGACGCGAAGATCTTCACGTCGTATTTCATGTTCTGCCCGATCTTGAGGACGGCAGGATCCTCCAGCAGGGGCTTGAGCAGCGCCAGCGCCTCGGCCTTGTCGACCTGCCCCTCGGCCAGTGCGTCCGCGTCGAACAGGTCGCCGCCGCCCGCGCGGTGGGCGAGCGGGATGTAGCAGGCGACACCCGGTTCCGTGGCGAAGCTGATGCCGACGAGATCGGCGCGCATCTCGTCGAGGGAGGTCGTCTCGGTGTCGACGGCCACCTGCCCGGCTGCGTTGATGCGGTCGATCCAGGCTCTCAGCGCGTCGAGGTCGCGCACGATCTCATAGCCGGCCGGGTCGATCGGCGGATCCTTGGGCGTGTCGGGCGCGGCGGGGGCCGCGGCCTCGGGCATCGGCGGCGGTTCCCGGTCGAGACGCTCCGCGATCTTCCGGGTGAGGGTGCGAAACTCCATCTCCGTCAGGAAGGTCAGCAGCCGGTCGGGGTCGGCGTCCCGGATCTCCAGGTCGTCCAGGGTGAAGTCGAGCGGGGTCTCGCAGTCGAGCTGCACGAGACGCTTCGACAGCTCGATCTGGGTGCGATGCTCGATCAGCGTCTGGCGGCGTTTGGGCTGCTTGATTTCTTCCGCGCGGTCGAGCAGCTCCTCCAGTGAGCCGTATTCGTTGATGAGTTGGGCGGCGGTCTTGATGCCGATCCCCGGCGCGCCCGGCACGTTGTCGACCGAATCTCCCGCCAGCGCCTGCACATCGACGACACGCTCGGGGGGCACGCCGAATTTCTCGCGCACGCCATCGGCGTCGATGCGGACGTTCTTCATCGGGTCGAGCATCTCGACCCCGTCGCCGACCAGCTGCATCAGATCCTTGTCGGAGCTCAGGATCGTCACGCGCCCGCCCGCGTCGCGCGCCTGGCAGGCGAGGGTGGCGATGATGTCGTCGGCCTCCCAGCCCTCGATCTCCTCGCAGGCGATGTTGAAGGCGCGGGTGGCGTCGCGGGTCAGCGGGATCTGGGGGCGCAGATCCTCGGGCATCTCCGAGCGGTTGGCCTTGTACTGGTCATAGAGATCGTTGCGGAAGGTGTGGCTGCCCTTGTCGAAGATCACCGCGACATGGGTGGCCGCGTTCGCCCCCGAATTGTCCCGCACATAGCGGTCGAGCATGTTGCAAAAGCCCGAGACCGCGCCGATCGGCAGGCCGTCCGACTTGCGGGTCAACGGCGGCAGCGCGTGGAAGGCGCGAAAGATGAAGGCCGAGCCGTCGATCAGATGCAGATGATGGCCCTTGCCGAACGCCATTGCCCGCTCCCTCTTTTCGTTGACCGGGCACAGCTAGCCTTCTGCGGACCAACGGTCCAGAGCGGCGTCTTCATAAACCCGCCTGGCCCGACCGACCGCGAATTACGCGGGGACGGTCGCGCCGGGGGCGTGTGCCGGGGGGCGCGTGTCAGGCGGCGGATTTGCGTCGTGCGCCGGTAAGCCCGAGACCGGCGAGAGCGGTCATGAGCAGCACGACGCCGGCCGGCAGCGGCACGACGGCGGTCGAGAAATTCAGGTTGATGGCGTTGGCACCCGCCGTGATCGTCACGTCGGTCGGCGTGATGCCGAGGCTGGCGAAGCTGCTGCCCGGCGCCTCCAGCGTGAAGGCCAGCGGCGTGCCGGTCGTGTAGTTCTCGGGCACCAACAGAACCGGGTCGCGACTGTTGAAGGCGATGCCGAAAGGATCGCCCGTTCCCGGCGCAAGGAGCGTGGAGACGCTCGTCCCAAAGCTGGTCGTCGCCGCGAACTCATATGCGTCGATGGAAGCGACCGCCCCCATGCCGAAGCCGCCGGCCGCTGGGTTGACGAAGTGCAGCCCGCTGTTGCTCGTCGTGAACAGTAAACTCAGCCCGCTGCCCAGCGTTATGTCGCCGGAGCCGGACATGGACACGCCGCCCGCGCTCTCGACGAAGTCGATATCGACGGTCCCGGCATTCGCCGCGACCACACCGGAGGCAACGAGGGCAATCCCGAGACATAAACTTTTGATTCTGGACATGACCGGGGACCTCAAGGCTTATTCAACAAAAACCGTATCTGACCTTACGTCGAATTCCTAGCCGCCCGCTCTGGATTTGTCCCCCTATACGACATCCACGCTGCGAGAGCGGAATTCCACTGCGCCGGCTTCACGACTGAGGGACGAAGCCTCAGACCAGACTCGTCGCCGCCAGATGCCAGAAGATCGCCACGCAGAACGCGACGGAGGCAAGCACGACGAAGCCGTGCCAGATCGCGTTGTGGAAGCGCAGCTTGTCCAGCAGCAGAAACGGTGTGCCCAGCGAATAAAGCAGTCCCCCCGCCAGCATCAGCCCGAAGACCGGCCAGGTCGTGGTCGCGATCACGTCGCCGCCCCCGACCAGCACCGCCCAGCCCATCGCCAGCGCGATGCATACGCTCAGCCCGCTGGTGCGGCGGCGGCGCAGGAAGACGGTTGCCGTGGCCAGGGCCGCCCCGCTCCACATCGAGGCCAGAAATACGGCGCCCGTGTCCGACAGCAGGGCGAAGGGCGTCACGGTCCCCGCGATCTTGAGATAGATCGCCGACATGTCGATCCGGCGCAGCAGGTCCGACCAGTCGGGGTGGGGGACGTGATTATAGGCCAGCGACGCCGACAGCATCGCGATGAGCGTCGCGCCATAGACGGACACGCCGACGATGTCCGTCACATCGTCGCGCCAGACCGCCGTCAGGGTGATCAGCACCGGCACGGCGGCCACCGCCAGGGCGAGCCCCGCGAGATGGATCATCGCATCGCTGACACGCTCCGCCCGGTCGTAGATCCGCGGCGGCGCGGCAGGCAGAGAAGAGGCAGGAACTGAGGGCATGGTCACAATAACATAGGATCGCAGCGCATCCGTCCAACGTTTGGTGCCGATCCGATCGCGACACTGTGTTGACGTGGCGTCCTTACCCGCACTGTAGGCAGATGATGTTGACGAAGCCTTAAGGTCTCTCGGCTAGCTGATTCGGCACGGGCGGCGTGCCCCGCCCCTTCGACAGGATGGAGCGCCGAAGGTGATCGAACAGCTGATGACGATGATCGAGAGCGCGTCGGTCATGTTGCTTCCGGTGCTGCTCTTGTCCGAGATCCGCCGCCATTTCGATGGCCAGCCGGTGCTGCGGGATGTCTGCCTCGGCTTCGTCTTCGCCGTGATCGGCACGATCGTCATCAGCAACTCGGTGGAGCTTTTGCCGGGCATCCGCACCGATCCGCGCGCGGCCGTCATCGTGCTCGCGTTCCTCTTCGGGGGGCCTATCGGAGGCCTTCTGACGGTTTCGACCCTGATCGCCATGCGGGTGTCGCAGGGCGGTGCCGGGGTCGTGCCCGGCCTCTCCTTCATGGTCGGTGTCTCAGTCGCGGCCCTGGCCTATACGCTGTGGCGGCGCCGGGGCGACCGGGGGCCGCCCAGCCTGCGCACGGTCGTCATGGGCGCGGGGATCGCGGGGCTGGTCCCGCCGGCGATTCTCGTCTTCCTGACCGCGCTGCCCTTGCCGATATTCCTGACATCGACCGCCCTCTCGACGCCGACCAATGTCCTGGCCGTCATCCTGGTCGGCGCGCTTCTGATCCGCGACAGGGAGCGGGAGACGGCGATCCGCCGACAGCTGGACAAGCAGGCGCAAATCAACGCCATTGCCGAGAACGCGCCGGCGGTGATCTTCCAGGCGCGCGCCGACACGGAGGGGGCGCCGCGGCTGACCTATGTCTCCGCCGCGGCCGGGCGTATCCTGGGCCTCGCGCCGAGCGGGCTCCTGCAGGCCCAGCCGCCTTTCGCCGTCCTGCTCTGCGCCGAGGATGCGGCGCGGCTGGCGGGCCAGTTCGACCCGACCGCCCAGACCGGAGAGAGCTGGTCACTGGAGCTGTCCTATCGGCATCCGACCGGACCGCGATGGATGCGCATCGCCGCCGGGTTGCGGCGGAATGAGCTGGGCTGCCCGATCTGGGACGGCACGGTCACGGACATCACCGAGCAGCGCCTCGCCGAGGAGACCAAGGATAATTTCATCTCCGTCATCAGCCATGAATTGCGCACGCCGCTTACCTCCATCCGGGGCGCGCTGGGCCTCTTGCTGGCCAGTCCGGCGGACGCGTTACCGCCCGCAAAGGCAAGAATGCTCCGCATCGCTAGCCAGAATGCCGAACGTCTGGTGCGTCTCGTCAACGAAATCCTCGACACGCAAAAGATCCGCGCGGGCGGGATGACATACGACATTGCGGCTCAGCCGCTGCGTCCGATCATCCTGTCGGCGATCGCCGCCATCCGGGACTACGCGCCCGAGAAGAACCTGGATATCCCTTTCGAGAACGACGCCGGCGAGGCGCAGGCCGAGATCGACGCGCATCGCCTGTCGCTGGTCCTGCAAAACCTGCTCTCCAACGCGATCAAGTTCGCGCCGCCGGACAGCGACATCGTCGTGCGCAGCGAGGTCCTGGGGGAGAGCCTTCACGTCTCCGTCTCGGATCGCGGGCCCGGTATTCCGGAAGAGTTTCAGGACTATGTCTTCGACCGCTTCCGGCAGGCCCAGGCCGCGCATGATCGCGGGGCGGGGGGAACCGGCTTGGGGCTCAGCATCGCCAAGTCCTTCGTGACGGCGATGGGCGGGCGCATCTGGTTCCAGACGGATCCGGCGACAGGCACTACCTTCACCATCGCGTTTCCTTTGGCCGCCGGGGAGCGCGCCCTTGCGACCCCGGGGGCGGAAGAGGTCGCGACTTCGGGCGGGGACGCGCCGCCTGGGTCGCGGGATCTGCCGCTGCTGCTCTATGTCGAGGACGACGATTCCCTCCAGCAAGTCGTGCGGGAGCGGGCCGAGGGGCGCGCGCGGGTCGTCTCGGCCACGACGCTCGCCCAGGCGCGGACCATTCACGCCCGTTCGCCCGCCGATATCATCCTGCTCGATCTGGATCTGCCCGACGGGACGGGGGCCGGCCTGATCGATGAGCTGGCCGACAGCGTGCCGGTCGTCGTCTTCACCGCCTATGAACTCGATCCGGCGGTCGCGCGACGGGTGGCCGGCGTCCTGGTGAAATCGCGCGTCCCGGAGGAGGAGGTCATCGAAGAAGTTCTGAACCTTCTGGCCGAGATCGGCCCTGCTCCGGACCGAAGCGCCGCGTGACCGTCCCCAGCCCTCGCCGGATCGGACCCGGGGTGGTCAAACCGGCTCCGGGCGTGCCGGGACCGGGCGTGCCGGGACCGAGAGGCGGGCGCCCGAGCTTATCCGGCATCGGCGCGGGCGACCATGCCGAACAGGTCGCGCGGGTCGTTCGGGTCGGCGAGCATGTCGAGCCATTGGTAATGCCCGGTCCGCTGCATCGCTTCGTGGATGTGGCAGAGCGCGCTGAAATCCTCGGTCGCGAAGCCCACCGAATCGAACAGCGTGATCTGGCCCGCATCCCGCCGCCCCGGCACCTCGCCTGCGATCACGCGCCAAAGCTCGGTCACCGGGTGGTCGGGGTCGAGCTGCTGGATCTCGCCCTCAACACGGGTCTGGGGCGGGTATTCCACGAAGATGTCGGAGCGGAGCAGGATGTCGCGATGCAGCTCCGTCTTGCCCGGGCAGTCTCCGCCGATCGCGTTCAGATGCACGCCCGCCCCCACCATGTTGTCGGTCAGGATCGTCGCCTGGCGCTTGTCGGCGGTGCAGGTGGTAACGATCTGCGCGCCCTCGATCGCCTCCTCGGCCGAGCCGCAGGGCACCACGCGCAGGCCCGTGCCGCGCAGGTTCCGCTCCGCCTTGGCGGTGGCGGCGGGGTCGATGTCCCACAGCCGCACCTCCTCGATGTCGAGGCAATGGTGAAAGCCCAGCGCCTGGAACTCGCATTGCGCGCCGTTGCCGATCATGGCCATGACCCGCGCGCCCTTGGGCGCGAGATGCCGCGCGGCCACCACCGACATTGCCGCCGTCCGCAGCGCCGTCAGCACCGTCATCTCGCAGAGCATCACGGGATAGCCCGTGTCGACCCGCGCCAGCACGCCGAACGCCGTCACCGTCTGAAAGCCGCGGGCCATGTTCGCCGGATGCCCGTTCACGTATTTGAAGCCGTAATGCTCCCCGTCGGAGGTCGGCATCAGCTCGATGACGCCCTCGGCGGAGTGGGACGGCACGCGCGCGACCTTGTCGAATTGCTCCCAGCGGAGGAAGTCTGCCTCGATGCGGTCGGCGATGGCGGCGATGGTCTGCGCCACGCCCGCGTCGTTCACGATCCGCATCATGTCGGCGACCGAGACGAAGGGCACCATCGCCAGCTTGGAGGGGAGGGGGGCGAGATAGGTCACAGGCGGCTCCGGGTTGGGCGGTCGAGCACGGTCTTGCCGAAGAGCGAGGACACGAGGTCCACCAGCAGCGTGGCCGTGCGGCCGCGATCGTCGAGAAAGGGGTTCAGCTCGGCCAGGTCGAGCGAGGTCACGAGGCCGGACTCGGCCAAAAGCTCCATCGCCAGATGCGCCTCGCGGAAGGTGGCGCCGCCGGGCACGGTGGTGCCGACGGCGGGGGCGATGGCGGGGTCCAGGAAGTCCACGTCGAAGCTGACATGCAGCGCGCCATCCGCGTCGCGCACCCGGTCGAGGAAGGCGCGCAACGGCGCGGCGATGCCGTGCTCGTCGATATGGCGCATGTCGGCCGTGTCGATCCCCGCTTCGGCCAGAGCCTGCTTTTCATAGCCATCGACGGAGCGCAGGCCGATCATGCAGACGTTCTTCGGGTCGACCGTGGCCGCGGGGGCGGGGAAATGCGGCGTGAAATCGGCCCGGCCCGTGACATAGCTGATCGGCGTGCCGTGGAGGTTCCCGCTCTCGGAGCTGTCGAGCGTGTGGATGTCGCTATGGGCGTCGAGCCAGAGGACAAAGAGCGGACGGTCCGTGCGCGCGGCCATGGCGGGCACGGTGCCCGCGGCCATCAGGTGATCGCCCCCCAGAAAGATCGGGAAGCGGTCGGGCGCGATCTCCGCGCGCTGAATGGTGTCGACCCAGCCCGCCGCTTCGGACAGGTCATGGATGGCCGGGTTCCGGTGGATGGCGTCGCGCGGGCGCGCCGCCAGATTGCCCAGGTCGCGCACGTCATGGCCGAGCGCGGTCAGCGCGCGGTCCAGCCCGGCCGTGCGCAGTGCATCCGGTCCCATGACGCAGCCCCGGCGCCCCGCGCCGCATTGCACGGGCACGCCGATGAGATCGATCTGTCGGTGCATTGAACGCTCCTGATTCTGTCACCGGGAGCGTCTCGCATTGGACTGGCGGGAGTCATTGGGATAAGTGATCGAAACGGGCAATAGGTTGCCCAAATTGATCGAGGGAGTAGTCCAAAATGGACGATCTCGATGAGCGGCTCCTGGCCGCGCTGGTGGCGGATGGGCGGGCGTCGGTTTCGGCGCTGGCGGCGGAATTGGGGGTCACGCGGGCCACGGTGCGGACGCGAATGGCGCGGCTGGTCGAGGAAGGCGAGATCCAGGGGTTTCGCGCGGTGCTGCGCGGCGATCTGGGGGAGCGGCCGGTGCGCGGCGTCGTCCTGATCGAGGTCGAGGGGACCGGCGCGCGGCGCATCACCCACACGCTGTTGACGATGCGCGACGTGGTTGCCGTGCACTCCACCCATGGCCGGTGGGACCTGGTGGCGGAGCTGGGTGCGGACACGCTGGAGGCGCTGGACGCGACCTTGGACCGCATCCGGCGGATCGACGGTGTCAGCCGGTCCGAGACCAGCCTCTACCTGTCGACCCGGCGCGGCTAAATCGTTTCGCCGTTAACTTGCGTTAGCAGCTTAAGGCGAAACGCGTGCACCGCTCGACCGGAGCACCGCGCTTCGCGAAAGGCCGTGATTCAGGTCTTTCGCGAGGCGCTTTAGCCGGTCTCAGTGCCGGTTGTGGATGCGAGCGTGGAGCGCGCGGACCTTGCGGCTGGCGGTCGTCTCGAAGAGCGGCGGGATGAAGGCGTGGACCAGCGCGGCGCCGCCGGCGAGGAACAGGGCGCCGGCAAAGCCCAAGGCGAAGCGCATATGTCCGAAATAGGTCTCGTCCACGGAGGCGGGGTGATCGCGGAAGGCGGCGAGGAAGGCGTGGGCACGGTCCATGAGTCTCTCCCGATGTAATTTAGGGAAGATTATGCTGTCTTCCTGGTGTATATATCCCAAAATGCCCTCGCTTTCGGGTCAATGGTGAGACTATTGTCTCATCTATGACGCTAGAGCTGGATGAAATGGACCGCCGCATTCTGCGGGCGCTCCAGTCGGACGCGGCACAGGGCCTGGAGGCGCTGTCGGAGCGGGTGCATCTGTCGCGCAACGCGCTGTGGCGCCGGGTGAAGCGGCTGGAGGAGGCCGGCGTGATCCGTGGCCGGGTCGCGGTGCTGGATCCGGCGGCGCTAGGGCTCGGCCTGTCGGTCTTCGTGATGATCCGCGCGGGCAGCCATGAGCCGGGCTGGCTGGAGCGATTTCAGGCCGCGGTGACCAGCCTGCCCGAGATCCAGGGCGCGCATCGCATGACCGGAGAGTTGGATTACGTGCTCCGCGTCCGGGTCCGCGACGTGGCCGATTATGACCGGTTCTACAAGGCGCTGATCGCGCGCGTGCCGGTGGCCGACGTCTCGGCGAGCTTTGTGATGGAGGACATCGTGGACCGGACCACGCTGCCGATCTGAGGGAAGCGGGCGCGCCGGGGCATCGAACCCCGGCGCGCCCGGGCCTGCGGCCGGTGCCTTGGCTCCGAGGATGGCGCCAGGTGGCGCGGGTGGAGGGGGGCTCTGCCCCCCGCTTCGCCCCCCCGGAGTATTTTTCGCCAGAAGAAGGGGTCAGGTGGTGAGGAGGTCGGCCGCCGCCATGGCGAGGATCCGGGTGGCGGCGATCAGGTCTGGCTCGGCCGTGTCTTCGGCGAAATCGTGGCTGATTCCGCCGATGCTGGGGGCGAAGAGCATGGCGGCGGGCATCAGCCGGGCGACGTTGGTGGCGTCGTGGAGGGCGCCCGAGGGCATCTCGCGCCAGCGGCCGGGAAGCTGGGCCTCGGCGGCGCGGGCGAGGGCGGCGCGCAGGCGCGGGTCCATCGCCGTGGGCGGTAGGGCAGAGGTTTCGGAGATCTCCAGCGCGAGGCCGGTGGCTGCGGCGGCTTCGGCCAGGGCGGTGCGGATCGCGGTCTCCATCCGGTCGAGGCGGTCGGCCTCGCCGTCGCGCCATTGCACGGTGAAGCGGGCCCGGCCGGGCACGGCGGAGGGCGCGTTCGGGTGCAGGGCGACATGGCCGATGGTCCAGACGCTCTCGGGGCGGGCGACGTTGCGCAGGGCGTCCGCGATGGCGGCATGAGCGGCGGCGAGGCCGGTCATCGCGTCGCGGCGCATGGGCATCGGCGTGGTGCCCGCGTGGTTCTGTGCGCCGGTCAGCGTGACGGTGATCTGGCGGAGGCCGACGATGGCGGTGACGACACCCGCCGCCTCGCCGGCCTGATCCAGGACCGGACCCTGCTCGATATGCAGTTCGAGATAGGCGGAGAAATCGGACGGGTCGGGGAAGGGGCCGGTGGACGGCAGGGCGCGGCGTGCCTCGGCGAAGGACAGGCCGTCCAGGTCGGTCAGCGCGTCGGCGGCCTCGAGCGTGAGCGCGCCGGACCAGATCTCGGAGCCGGTGGTGGCGCCGAAGCGGCCTTCTTCGTCCTGGAAGCTGACAACGGAGACTTCGGGGTTCGACCGGGCCACCTCCAGCCCGGCGATCACGCCCAAGGCGCCGTCGAGCCAGCCCCCCTCCGGTTGGGTATCGGTATGGGAGCCGATCAGCAGGGGACCGCGCAGGCCCCAGACATTGCCCGCCGGGTCGATGCGGGCGGTGAGCCCGGCCTCGGCGAAGCGCTCGGCGAGCCAGAGCCGGGCGCGAACGTCCTCCGCGTCGAAGGCGCGGCGGACGACGCCCCGGCCGCGCGTCCCGATGGCGCGGAGCGCGTGCAGGTCGGCGAGGAAGCGGGAGGGATCGATCATAGGGTCAGAGGAGCACCAGGTCGTCCGCAAGGTCAACCAGCCGGGCCGGCGGTGCGAGGAGCGTCAGCGAACTGTCGTCGGAGACTTGGAAGGTGATCGCGCCGTCCTCCGCGCGCGTCGCCCCCCGGGCGATCCGCCCGAGATGGAGCTCGGACAGCCCCAGGGCCGACATGTCCAGGCGGACGATCTCGCCGTCGGTCCAGTCGGCCAGGCTGTCATGGCCCCCGACGAAGACGAACATATCCACGCCCTCGCCTCCGATCAGGCGGTCATTGCCCTGGCCCCCCGCGAGCGTGTCCGGCCCGGCCCCGCCGGACAGGATGTCGTCCCCGGCCCCGCCGAGCAGCGTGTCACGCCCATCGCCGCCGATCAGCGTGTCCTCCGCCGCCCCGCCATCGAGCCAGTCGCGCCCGCCGCCGCCGCGCAGGTCGTCAGAGCCGGCCCCGCCTGTCAGCGCATCGCCGCCGGTCCCGCCTTCGAGCGTATCGTCCCCGGCTTCACCGTGGAGCACGTCGCTGCCCGCGCCGCCTTTCAGGCGGTCGGCATCTTCGCCGCCTTCCAACGTATCGTCGCCCGCCTCTCCGAGCAGCGCGTCGATGCCGGCCTTGCCGCGGAGGAGATCGTTGCCCAGGTCGCCCCGCACCGTGTCGTCGCCCGGCCCGCCGACGAGGATGTCTGGATAGTGCCGCCCCAGGATCAGGTCGTCTCCGGCGTCCCCGATCAAGACCTCACCTTGCTCCACGTCCGCCCAATCGTCGTCATTGCCTTCGTCGGATTCGGAGGCGGTGAGCAGACCCGCGTCGAGCGTGTCATCGTCCGCGCCGCCACGTATACTATCGACGCCCGGCCCCCCGTTCAGGTTGTCGTTCCCGTCGCCGCCCTGGAGCGTGTCGAAATTGCTCCCGCCCAGGAGGGTGTCATCGCCCGCCCCGCCATCCAGATCGTCGCGCCCGTCATCGCCCAGCAGAAGGTCGCGCCCGTCCTCCCCTCGAAAGACCGCGCCCCAATCATATCCCGAGATCGTGTCGTTCCCCGCGCCGCCGAATACGGTGGCGCCGCCGTTCGCGCCGAAGATCCTGTCGTTGCCGTCGTCGCCCCACAGGTGGTCCCAACCGCCGGAGCCATCCAACGTGTCGTTGCCAGGGCCTCCGAACAGCGTGTCCCACCCGTCGCTCCCCACGAGCCGGTCATCGCCCTCGTCGCCCTGCAGCCGGTCCCACCCGGCGACGCCGTAGAGCGTGTCGTTGCCCGGGCCGCCGGACAGGGTGTCGTTCGTCACGCTTCCTACGAGCCCATCATTCCCGCCGCGTCCCCCGGCTTTGCCGCCGAAGCCCCGCGTTAGAATGACGTCGTCGCCCGCCCCCCCCGCGATCCCGAGGGTCTCGGTCCTCCGGTCATAGGCAAAGGTCCAGTCTTCGGTGTCCTGCGGCGGGCCGTAGATGTGGCGCAGCGCCTCGACGTCCAGGTGTTGCGGCCGGGTCGGCAGGCTCGGGGCGAAGTTGTTGTAGGTCATCACCGTGTGGTCGAGCCCGTCGAGCCAGTTCGTGAGAACCTTCACCCCTTCATGCGGGTGGGACAGGCCCAGGGCATGGCCGAGTTCGTGCAGCAGGGTGAGATAGGCGGAAGAGCCCTCGACCCATTGGCCCTGCTCGGCCATGACAAGGTTGGCCGAGCCGAAATCCTCCCGTGTGGCATAGGGATAGCCGGAATAGCCGGAAAAGCCGAAATCCAGCGTGCCGACGTCGAAGGCCTCGATCATCGCGGGCCCGTCGATCTCGACCAGGGTGATGCCCGCGACGGCGCCGAACGCATCGGCCGCCTTGTGGAACGCCTCGCGCTCGGAGCGGGTGAAGGGGCGCGGCTCCCTTGCGCCGAAGTGGAGCTCCGAGGGCGGCGGCAGGTCGTCGCCGTCCGGGAAGCGATAGGTGACCACGACGGGCGTGCCGAGGGGATATTCCGCGTTCCAGCGCTTCGCGTCGAAGTCCTGATAGGCGAGGATCGCGGTGTAGTCCGTGACGATCTCGACATCGCCGAAGGTATAGGGCGCTACGTCCTGCCCCTCGAGCGTGCCGTGGGCCACGACAGGCGACGTGGCGCGGTCGTGATGATCGTGTTGGTCACGCATCGGCGGCCTCCGAGACTGAAGACCCGTTTAATTTCCATTGCCCACGCCGAAATGACAAAAGTCAACGTAGGCACGGATGCCCCCCGGCCGGTGTCCTCGGCTGCTAGACTTCCTCGACCATCGCCACCCCCGGCAGCGACCGGAGCGCGCCCTTGATCTGCGGGTTGACCGGATATTCGCCGGGCAGCAGCATCTCGACCTCGCCGGGCAGGTCTTCACCCAGGAGGCAGAGATGGACCGGGCCGCGCCCGCGGGCCTTCGTTTCCGACGAGACCCGCTCCAGCAGGCCCGAGAGCGGGGCCAGGGCGTCGGGGCCGCCTTCCACGAAGATGCGCAGGCCGATTTGGGGCGCGGCCTCGACGGCCTCGTCCATGGGCGTGACCGAGCGGGCCAGCAGCTTGAGCTGGTCGGCCTCCTGCGTGGCCTCGACCTGAAGCAACACGCGGCAGCCGGTCTCCAGATGCTGGCGCGAGGCGTCGAGCGTGTCGGAGAAGACCATGCATTCGTAACCGCCCGACGGGTCGCTGGCCTGAAGGAAGGCGAAGCGGTTGCCGCGCGCCGATTTCCGCTCCTGCCGGCTGGCGACGATGCCGGCCATCTTGACGAGGCGCGGGCCCTGGCGCGTCAGCTCCTGCACTTGGGCCAGGGTCAGCACGTCCTGGCGCTTGAGCGCGGGCATGTAGTCGTCGAGCGGGTGGCCTGAGAGGTAGAAGCCGATCGCCTTGAACTCCTCGGCGAGGCGCTCGGCGGGCAGCCAGTCGTCGCGGGTGGCCAGGCGCGGCTCGGGCAGATCCTCGCCCGCCTCTCCGAACAGGCTGACCTGATTGGAGGCGCGCTGTTCGTGGATCGCCGCCGAATAGCCGACCAACGCGTCCAGCGCATCGAGCACCCGCGCGCGGTTGCTGTCGATCTGGTCGAAGGCGCCCGCCCGCGCGAGCATCTCCAGCGGGCGCTTTCCGACGCGCTTGAGGTCCACGCGGCGGGCGAAGTCGTAGAGGGTCGAGAAGGGTTTCTCCGCCGTTTCCCGGGCTTGACCCGGGACCTCGCCGTCGGAGGAGGCCCCGGCTCGGGGGCCGGGGCGCGACGTGCCTCGCCGCGCCGTCACGATCAGCTCCATCGCGTCGACGCCCACGTTCTTCAGCGCGCCCAGGGCGTAGATCAGCTGGCCGTCCTTCACGGTGAACTTCGCCTCGGAGCGGTTGATGCAGGGCGGCACGATCTCCAGCCCCAGCCCTCCGCGCTCCTTCGACTTGCGGACCTCCTCGGCATAGACGGCCAGCTTGTCGGTCAGGTGGATGTCGGAATTCATGATCCCGGCCATGAACTCCACCGGGTGGTTCGCCTTGAGCCAGGCCGTCTGGTAGCTGACCACGGCATAGGCGGCGGCGTGGGATTTGTTGAAGCCGTAATTGGCGAACTTGTCGAGCAACGCCCAGACCTCTTCGGCCTTCTTCTTGTCGACGCCGTTCTTGGCGCAGCCTTCCAGGAAGATCGGCTTCTGCGCGTCCATCTCGGCCTGGATCTTCTTGCCCATGGCGCGGCGCAAGAGGTCGGCCCCGCCCAAGCTGTAGCCCGCCAGCTTCCGGGCGATCTCCATCACCTGCTCCTGGTAGACGATGATGCCCTGGGTCTCGTCTAGGATGTCGTCGATCAGCGGGTGGAGTTTGTCGCGGGCGCTGAGGCCGTTCTTGACCTCGCAATATTTCGGAATGTTCTCCATCGGGCCGGGACGGTAGAGCGCGACCAGCGCCACGATGTCTTCGATGCAGGTGGGCTTCATCCGGCGCAGCGCGTCCATCATGCCCGTCGATTCCACCTGGAACACGGCGACCGTCTGCGCGCTGGCATAGACGCGGTAGGCGCCGGGGTCGTCGAGCGGGATCGCGTTGATGTCGTTCTCGGTGCCCTCGAACGGCTCGTAGATGACGCGCCCGTCGGCGGCGACATGCAGGTCGCGTCCCTGCTCGCGGATCAGACGCACGGCGTCCACCACCTGGGTCAGGGTCTTCAGGCCCAGGAAGTCGAACTTCACCAGACCGGCTTTCTCGACCCATTTCATGTTGAACTGGGTCGCCGGCATGTCCGAGCGCGGGTCTTTGTAGAGCGGCACCAGGCGGTCCAGCGGCCGGTCCCCGATGACGACGCCCGCCGCATGGGTCGAGGCGTTGCGCAGCAGGCCCTCAAGCTTCTCGGCGAAGTCCAGCAGGCGCGCGACCGGGTTGGTGCGGCCCTCCCGCCGGTCCTGGTCGCTCTCGCGCGCGGCCTCGCGCAGGCGGGGTTCCTCGGCGAGGGCCTTGGTGATCGAGACCGGCTTGACCCCCTCGACCGGGATCATCTTCGAGAGCTGGTCGCATTGGCCGTAGGGCATCCCCAGCACCCGGCCCACGTCCCGGACGGCGGCCTTCGACAGAAGCGCGCCGAAGGTGATGATCTGCCCCACCTTGTCGCGGCCGTATTTGCCCTGGACGTAGCGGATGACCTCTTCCCGGCGGTCCATGCAGAAGTCGATGTCGAAGTCCGGCATCGAGACCCGTTCGGGGTTGAGGAACCGCTCGAACAGAAGGCCATAGCGCAGCGGGTCCAGGTCGGTGATCGTCAGCGCATAGGCCACCAGGGAGCCCGCGCCCGAGCCCCGGCCAGGGCCTACCGGAATGTCCTGCTCCTTGGCCCATTTGATGAAGTCGGCAACGATCAGGAAATAGCCGGGGAACCCCATCCCCTCGATGATCCCCAGCTCGTAGTCGAGCCGTTTTTCATACTCCTCGACCGGCGCGGCGTGCGGGATGACGGCGAGGCGCGCCTTCAGCCCCTCGACCGATTGGCGGCGCAACTCCGCCACCTCGTCATCGGCGAACTTGGGCAGGATCGGGGCGCGACCATAGGCCTTGAAGGCGCAGCGGCGCGCGATCTCGACGGTGTTTTCCAGCGCCTCGGGCAGGTCGGCGAACAGCGCGGCCATCTCCGACGGCGATTTGAACCGATGCTCCGGCGTGACCCGGCGGCGGGGCGCCTGCTGGTCGACATAAGCGCCCTCGGCGATGCAGAGCAGCGCGTCATGCGCTGCATGCATCCCGGCATCTTTGAAATACACGTCGTTGGTCGCGACCAGCGGCAGGCCCTTGGCATAGGCCGCCTCGACATGGAACCGCTCGGTCGGTTCGGGCTGCCGGTGGCGCTGTAACTCGACATAGAGCCGGTCGCCATAGATCCCGTGCAGCCGGTCGAGCAGCGCCTCCGCCTTCGCCTCCTGCCCCGCCGCGACCAACCGCCCGATGGGTCCGTCTGGCCCCCCGGTCAGGCAGATCAGGCCATCCGAAAACGCCTCGAGCTCCTCCACCGTCACCTGCGGCACCATGTCGGGCCGCTCCAGATAAAGGCAGGAGTTCAGTCGCATCAGGCATTCATAGCCTGCCTCGGTCTGCGCCAGCAGGACGATGGGCGCGGGCGCGCGCGGCTTCTCGCCGGGCGGCGCCGGGTCGAACATCAGGTCCACCTGGCAGCCCATGATCGGTTGCACGCCCTTGCCGGCAATCTTGGTCGCCGCTTCCAGGGCGCAGAACATGTTGTTCGTGTCCGTCACCGCGACGGCGGGCATGCCCAGCCCCGCCGCCAGACCGGGCAGCTCGCCCAGGCGCAGTGCGCCCTCCAGCAGCGAATATTCGGTGTGGACGCGCAGGTGGATGAATCGGGGATCGGCCATGCCGGACATCTAGCGCCCGCCCGCCCCCGCCGGAAGGGCCGCCAGCCGTGTCGCGGTCATCTGTGCCCTTGCCATTCCCGCCCGGGCTCGCCTCTATTGACGCGCCCGCCCCTCCTACGCCGCATCGGAGGGGACGCGACGGGCCGGACAGGTAAGGCGGCGGATCATTTCGATGGAGATTTCCTTCCGTCTCAACGGCGAAGACGTCACCGCCACGCCCGAGGCCCCGACCGAGACCCTGCTGGACTGGCTGCGCGCCCGCGGTCTGACCGGCACCAAGGAAGGCTGCAACGAGGGCGATTGCGGCGCCTGCTCGGTGGTCGTGACTGGGGCCGACGGCACACCCCGCGCGCTCAACGCCTGCATCCTGTTTCTGCCGCAGTTGGCCGGCAAGGCCGTCCGCACCGTCGAGGGCATCGCCGCCCCCGACGGCACCCTGCATCCCGTCCAGCAGGCGATGATCGACCGTCACGGCTCGCAATGCGGTTTCTGCACGCCCGGCTTCATCACCACCCTGGCCGCCGCCCATGCGCGCGGCGACACCGATCACGCCGACCAGATCGCGGGCAACCTGTGCCGTTGCACCGGCTACGCCCCGATCCTGCGCGCCGCCCGCGACATCGAGACGGCTCCGGTTCCCCCCCACATGATCGAGGCTCCTCTTCTTCTGGTCGCAAATACTCCGGGGGAGCGCGAGGGGGCTGGCCCCCTCGCTCCGACCTCGGCGGATGAACTGGCCGCCTGGTATCTCGCCCACCCCGATGCCACCCTGATCGCCGGCGCCACCGATGTGGGGCTTTGGGTCACCAAGCAGTTCCGCGACCTGGACAAGGTCGCTTTCCTGAACCGCTGCGAGGATCTCAAGGGCATCGAGATCGGCGCGGACGAGATCCGCATCGGCGCCATGACCGACATGGAGACCCTCCGCCACGCCATCGCGCCGCACCATCCCAGCTTCGCCGAGCTTCTGCGCCGCTATGGCTCGGTCCAGGTGCGCAACGCCGCCACGATCGGCGGCAATATCGCCAACGGTTCGCCCATCGGCGACAGCCCGCCCGCGCTGATCGCCCTGGGCGCGACGCTGCATCTCAGACGGGACGATGAGAGACGGCATATGCCGATCGAAGAGTTCTTCCTCGACTACGGCAAGCAGGATCGCCGCCCGGGGGAGTTCGTCGAGGCGATCACGATCCCACGCCAGACAGACGCGCTCTATTGCCACAAGGTCTCAAAGCGGTTCGATCAGGACATCTCGGCGCTTTGCATGGGGGTCAATCTGCCGGTTGTGGATGGCGTCATCGCGCGCCCCCGCATCGCCTTCGGCGGCATGGCGGGAACGCCCAAGCGCGCGGCCCGGGCCGAGGCGGTGCTCGACGGCCAGGCACCCGGCGAGGCGGCGTTCGCCGCCGCCGTCGAGGCCCTGGCGGGGGATTTCACGCCGCTCTCGGACATGCGCGCCTCCGCGACCTACCGGCTGGAGGCGGCGCGCGGCGCGCTGATGGGGGCGTTCCACGCGATGACCGGGACGGGTCCCGCGCTCCTGGAGGTGCGGCCATGACCGTCGCCAAGCCCCTTCCCCATGAGAGCGCCCGCCTGCACGTCACCGGCGCCGCGCGCTATACCGACGACGTGCCGGCGCCGGCGGGCTGCCTGCACCTCGCATTCGGCGTGGCGGAGGTCGCGCGCGGCCGCCTGGACGCTCTGGATGTCAGCGCGGTGCGGGCCGCGCCGGGCGTCGCCTTCGTGCTGACGGCGGAGGATCTCGATCCGATGCCCGACTGCTCGCCATCGCTGCACGACGAGCCGCTGCTCTGCACCGGCGAGATCCAGTATGCGGGTCAGCCGCTTTATATCGTCGCGGCCGACAGCCACCTGAACGCCCGCCGCGCCGCGCGCCTGCATCGGGCCGAGGTGACGGAGTTCGACCCCATCCTGACGGTAGAGGAGGCGTTGGCCGCCGAAGCCTGGTTCGATGACGGCCCGCGCGTCTGGTCCGACGGCGATGTCGCGGCCGGGCTGGTCGCCGCCCCCTGCCGGCTGGAGGGCCAGTTCGAGATCGGCGGGCAGGAGCATTTCTACCTGGAGGGCCAGGCCGCGCTCGCGCTGCCGGGCGAGGGCGGCGAGATGCATGTCGTCACCTCGACCCAGCATCCGACCGAAATCCAGCACAAGGTTGCCGACGCGCTGGGCGTGCCGATGCACGCGGTCCGCTCGGAGGTGCGGCGGATGGGGGGCGGCTTCGGCGGCAAGGAGAGCCAGGGCAACGCGCTGGCCATCGCCTCGGCCCTCGTCGCGGCGCGGACGGGCCGCCCGGCGCGGATGCGCTACGACCGCGACGACGATTTCGTCATCACCGGCAAGCGCCACGATTTCCGCATCGCCTATGAGGTCGGGCATGATGATGCGGGGCGCGTTATGGCGGTGCGCTTCCGTCATTGGGTGCGCTGCGGCTGGTCGCAAGACCTGTCCTTGCCCGTGGCCGACCGGGCGATGCTGCATGCCGACAACGCCTACGACATCCCGGCGCTGGAGGTGACCTCCTGGCGGCTGCGCACCAACACCCAGTCGGCCACCGCTTTTCGGGGCTTCGGCGGACCGCAGGGCATGGTGGGGATCGAGCGCGTCATGGATCACGTCGCGCAGGCCGTGGGGCGAGATCCGTTGGCTGTGCGGCGCCTCAATTTCTACGTCGATGCGGCCGAGCGGCCGGGGGGGCTGTCTGCCCCCCCGGACCCCCCCGAGGATATTTCCACAGGGAAGAAGGGACACACGCATTACGGGCAGCGGGTCGAGGATTTCTGCCTGGGCGCGATGGTCGGGCAGCTGGCGGAGCGCTGCGACTATGCGGGGCGGCGGGCGCGGGTGGCGGCGTGGAACGCGGACAGTTTTAGGCTAAAACGCGGGATCGCGCTGACGCCGGTGAAGTTCGGGATCTCGTTTACACTCACGCATCTCAACCAGGCGGGGGCGCTGGTGCATGTCTATGCCGATGGGTCGATCCACCTGAATCACGGTGGCACGGAGATGGGGCAGGGGCTTCATTCCAAGGTGGCGCAGGTGGCCGCGAGCCGCTTCGGCTGCGATCCGGCGCGGGTGCGGATCACGGCGACGGATACCGGCAAGGTGCCGAATACCTCGGCCACCGCCGCCTCCTCCGGCGCGGATCTGAACGGCATGGCCGTGGCCCGTGCCTGCGACGCGATCCGGGACCGGATGGCGGCCTTCCTGGCGGAGGAGCATCAGGCCGACCCGGCCTCGGTCGTCTTCGCGGAGGACCGGGTGCGGGTCGCGGGCGCGGAGTATGGCTTCGAGGAGGCGGCGGCCAAGGTCTATATGGGCCGCGTGTCCCTGTCCGCGACGGGGTTCTACGCCACGCCCGACATCTCCTGGGACCGGCAGGCGGGGCGGGGGCGGCCGTTTTACTATTTCGCCTATGGTGCGTCCTGTTCCGAGGTGGTGGTCGACCGGCTGACCGGCGAGAACCGCATCCTTAGGACCGACATCCTGCATGACGCTGGGGCATCGCTCAATCCGGCGCTGGATATCGGCCAGATCGAGGGAGGTTTCGTCCAGGGCGCGGGCTGGCTGACCACCGAGGAACTGGTCTGGGACGGCAAGGGGCGGCTGAGAACCCATGCGCCCTCGACTTACAAGATCCCCTGCGCTTCGGATGTGCCGGAGGCGTTCCACGTCCATCTCTGGGACGGGGCCAACCGGGAGGAGACGATCTATCGCTCCAAGGCCGTGGGGGAGCCGCCCTTCATGCATGGGATCAGCGTGTTTTCGGCCCTCTCGGACGCCGTCGCGGCGGCGGGAGGCGCGCCGCTGATCGATGCGCCTGCCACGGCGGAGCGGGTGCTGATGGCGATCCGCGCGGGCCGATGAGTTTCAGCTCCCGGCGGATCTTCCATGCGCTGGAGGCGCATGGTCCTTTCGCGAGAATCGTCATCGCCAAGACGCGCGGCTCGGCCCCCCGGGAGACGGGGACGGATATGTTCGTCTGGTCCGATCGGATCGACGGCACGATCGGGGGCGGCGCACTGGAATGGCGCGCGATGGCGGTCGCGCGCGAGGTACTGGAGAGCGGCGTGCCGAAGGTGCTGCGCCTGCCGCTGGGACCCGCGCTGAACCAGTGCTGCGGGGGCGCCGTGACGCTGGTCATCGAGCGGATCGACGCCGTTCCCCCCAAGGACTGGGTCCGCCGCATCGAGGGCGATGCGCCCGAGCCGTCGCGGCCTGCTCTGGGGCTGAAGTCTGGTTGGATGCGCGAAAAGTCGACCCGGACGGGGTGGCGCGTGAACGTCTGGGGCGCGGGGCATGTCGGGCGCGCCCTTGTCGACGTGCTGCATCCGCTGCCCGACTTCGCCGTCGTCTGGTATGACATCGCCAAGGCGCGCTTCCCCGCCGCGCCGCCGGTCATGCATGTCGTCAGCACCGATCTTCCGCGGAACATGGCGAGCTGCGCGACGACCGACGACCACCTGATCGTCACCCATTCCCACGATCTCGACCTCGCGCTCTGCCATGCGGCGTTGACGTGGGGCTTCGGGCGTTGCGGCCTCATTGGATCGGCGACGAAATGGGCGCGATTCCAGAGCCGTTTGCGCGATCTGGGGCATTCTGATGACGCGATCGCCCGCATTGACTGCCCGATCGGCGACCCCACCCTTGGCAAGCACCCCCAAGCCATTGCGGTCGGCGTTGCGGCACGGCTACTCTCGGCTGGGCCGCCGGAGGGGACCCCATGAGCGCACTCCTGACAATCGACGGGCTGACCAAGGCCTATCCCGGCGTCGTCGCCAATTCCGACGTCTCGATGTCGATCGCGCCCGGCGAGGTCCATGCCCTGCTCGGCGAGAACGGGGCCGGCAAGTCGACCCTGGTCAAGGCGATCTACGGGCTGGTCCGGCCCGATGCCGGGACCATGACGCTGTCCGGCCGGCCCTACGCTCCCTCCGAGCCGCGCGAGGCGCGGGCGGCGGGCGTCGCGATGGTGTTCCAGCATTTCAGCCTGTTCGAGGCGCTGACCGTGGCGGAGAATGTCGGCCTTGGCATGGAGAACCCGCCGCGGTTGCGGGATCTCGCCCGCCGCATCCGCGAGGTGTCGAAGACCTACGGCCTGCCCCTGGATCCCGGGCGCCGCGTCGGCGACCTCTCCGCCGGGGAGCGGCAGCGGGTCGAGATCGTGCGCTGCCTGCTCCAGGATCCGCGCCTGCTGATCATGGACGAGCCGACCAGCGTGCTGACGCCGCAGGAGGTCGACACGCTCTTTGCGACGCTGCGCAAGCTGGCCGCCGAGGGCACCGCGATCCTCTATATCTCCCACAAGCTGGAGGAGATCCGCGCGCTTTGCGACGCGGCGACGATCCTGCGGGGCGGCAAGGTCGTGGGCGAATGCGATCCGCGTCAGACCTCCGCCGCGGAGCTGGCGGAGCGGATGGTCGGCACCAAGCTGACCCAGCCCAAGGCGCGCGGGCCCGAGCCGGACGGCGTGTTGCTGCGGGTCAAGGATCTCTCGCTGCCGCCGGCGTCGCAATTCGGCACGCCGCTGCGCGAGGTCTCGCTGTATCTGCGGGCGGGCGAGGTGCTTGGTATCGGCGGGGTAGCGGGGAACGGGCAGGACGAATTGCTCGGCGCGCTCTCGGGGGAGCGGCTTTCGGTGCCCGGCAGCGTGACCCTGGGCGGCACGGATCTGTCGCGGGCGGGGCCCACCGCGCGCCGCGCCGCGGGCCTGCTAACCGGACCGGAGGAGCGGCTGGGTCATGCCGCCGCTCCGGACATGACCCTGGTCGAGAACGCGGCCCTGACCGGGGCCGCGCGCAAGGGAATGCTGCGCCGGGGCTTTCTGGATTGGGGCCGCGCCCGGCTCTTTGCGCAGGACGTGATCGACGCCTTCGATGTGCGCACGCCCGGGACCCATGTCGCCGCGCGGGCGCTGTCGGGGGGGAACCTTCAGAAGTTCGTCATCGGCCGCGAGGTCTTGCAGGAGCCCAAGGTCCTGGTGGTCAATCAGCCGACCTGGGGCGTGGATGCGGCCGCCGCCAGCGCGATCCGGCAGGCGCTGCTGGACCTCGCCGCCGGGGGGGCGGGCGTGATCGTGATTTCTCAGGATCTCGACGAGCTGCTCCAGATCTCCGACCGCTTCGCCGCGTTGAACGAAGGCCGGCTGGGCGCACCCGTCCCGACCGCCGATCTGACTGTGGAGCGGATCGGCCTGATGCTGGGCGGCGCCCATGACATGGAGGTGGCGCATGTCTAGGCGCCAGAACATTCGCGAAGGACTTGCCCCGTGATCGCGCTGGAACGCCGCCCCACGCCGTCGCGCGTCTGGGCCTGGGCCTCGCCATTGGTCGCGGTCGCGCTGACGCTGGTGGCGGGGGGCGTGATGTTCGCCGCGCTCGGGACCGACCCGCTGGAGGCGATGCGGACGATCTTCTGGGATCCGCTCTTTGGCGAGTTCGCCTTCTATTTCCGCGGCCAGCTTCTGGTGAAGGCCGGGCCGCTGATCCTGATCGCGGTGGGGTTGGCGCTGGGCTTCCGGGCGGGGATCTGGAACATCGGGGCGGAGGGGCAATACATCGTCGGCGCGCTTTGCGGGGCGGCGGCGGGGCTTGCCTTCTACCCGGCGGAGACGCGGCTGATCTTTCCGCTGATGGTGGTCTGCGGCGCGTTGGGCGGGTTCCTCTGGGCGATGATCCCGGCCCTCCTGCGCATCCGCTTCGGAACCAACGAGATCCTGGTCTCGCTGATGCTGGTCTATGTGGCCGAGAACCTGCTGGCCTCCGCCGCCGTCTCCTGGCTGCGCAACCCGGACGCGGTGGGCTTTCCCGGCTCGCGCAATCTCAGCCGCTGGGACGCCGCGTCCAATCCCGAGCTGATTGCCGGGACGGGGGCGCATTGGGGCGTGGTCGCCGCGCTGATCGCGGTCGTCTTCGCCCATATCCTTCTGACCCGGCATCTGATGGGCTTTCACATCAAGCTCACCGGCGCCGCGCCCCGGGCGGCGGCCTTCGCGGGCGTTAGACCTGCGCGGCTCGTCGTGTTCTGCCTGGGGCTGGCGGGGGCCTTGGCCGGGATGGCCGGCCTCTTCGAAGTGACGGGGCCAGCGGGGCAGATCAGCATCGATTTCGCGTCGGGCTACGGGTTCACGGCGATCATCGTGGCCTTCCTCGGGCGGTTGAACCCGGTGGGGATCCTGCTGGCGGGCCTGCTGATGGCGCTGACCTATGTCGGCGGCGATGCGGCGGCGACCAATCTGGGCCTGCCTTCGGCGGCGATCTCGGCCTTCCAGGGGATGCTGCTGTTCTTCCTGCTGGCGGTGGATGTGCTGACGAATTTCCGTCTTCGGGTGAAGCGGCGGGAGCCGCGCGTGCCGCAGCCCGCGCCCGAGGCGGCGGAATGAGACGGAGAACGGGGCGGCGCGTGCGCGCATGTCTCCCAAGGAAGACTGCGCCATGGATCTGACCTCGATCTCCCCCACGTTGCTCATCGCCTCGCTGATGGTGGCCGCCACCCCGATTCTGCTCGCGGCCCTGGGCGAGCTGGTCGTCGAGAAGGCCGGTGTGCTGAACCTGGGCGTCGAGGGCATGATGATCATCGGCGCGGCCATCGGCTTCATCGCCGCCGTCGAGATCGGGTCGGTCTGGCTGGGCTTCGCCGCCGCGGCGCTGGGGGGCGCGGTCATGGCCTTGCTCTTCGGGGTGCTGACGCAGCTGCTGCTGTCGAACCAGGTGGCGACGGGGCTGGCGCTGACGCTGTTCGGGCTGGGCCTCGCGAGCCTGCTGGGCCAGGGCTATGTCGGCATCAAGGTCGATGCGCTGCCACGACTCGATATGGGGCCGCTGTCGGACCTGCCCTTCGTCGGCCGGGTCCTCTTCGGCCATGATCCGATGGTCTATGTCTCGCTGGCGCTGGTCGCCGCGACCTGGGCGTTCCTGCGCTTCACGCGGGCGGGGCTGATCCTGCGCGCCGTGGGCGAGAGCCACGACGCCGCCCACGCACTGGGCTACCATGTCGTCCGCGTCCGCTTGCTGGCCATCGCCTTCGGTGGGGCCTGTGCGGGGCTCGGCGGGGCCTATCTGAGCCTCGTCCGTGTCCCGCAATGGACCGAGGGGATGACGGCGGGCGCGGGCTGGATCGCCCTGGCGCTGGTCGTCTTCGCCTCCTGGAAGCCTGCCCGCGTGCTGGTTGGCGCCTATCTCTTCGGCGGCATCACGGTGTTACAGCTGAACCTTCAGACGGCGGGCGCGACGATCCCGGTGGAGCTGCTCTCGGCCGCGCCCTATCTCGTCACGATTCTTGTTCTCGTCCTGATCTCGCGCCGCGGCCGCCGGGGCGGGGACGCCCCCGCGGATCTGGGCCGAGCCTTCCATGCCTCTAGCTGACGCGCGGGCCCGGCTGCGCGATGCGCTCGACGGGGAGGGCCGTGCGGGCCGGGCCTTCGGCACGTTTCTCACCTGGCTGATCGTCGCCTCCGCCGTCGTCGTCGCATTGGAGACGGTGCCGGAATTGCCCGCCCTGCTGGCCAGCCTGCTCTCCCAGGCCGAGATCCTCATCGTCGCCGTGTTCACGCTGGAATACGGCGCCCGTCTCTTCGCGGCGGAGCGACCCTGGCGCTACGCGATCTCCTTCTGGGGGATCGTCGATCTGCTCGCGATCCTGCCCGCGCTCCTTCTGCTGGCGCCGGACTGGGCGGTGCTGCGGGTGCTGCGCCTCCTGCGCCTGCTGCGGATCCTGAAGCTCTTCCGCGCCGACCGGGCGCTGGCACGGCTGGCCCGGGCGCTCCATTCCTGCCGGGGCGACCTCGCGGTCTTCGGCTTCATCGCGCTCTGCATGACCTATCTCGCGGCCGTCGGCATCTACCATTTCGAGAGCGCGGCGCAGCCCGACGCCTTCGGCTCGATCCCGGAGTCGCTCTGGTGGGCGATCGCGACGCTGACGACGGTCGGCTATGGCGATGTCTATCCCATCACCACGGGTGGACAGATATTCACCGCCTGCATCCTGGTCGTCGGGCTGGGCGTGGTGGCGGTGCCGGCGGGGCTTGTCACCGCCGCGCTCCTGACGGAGTTTCAGGGCGATAACGAGAACACATCTAGGGGAGACCAGGAATGAGACTCACGAACCTGCTGGCCGGCGCGCTGACGCTGGGTCTGGCCGGGGCCGCTTTCGCGCAGGACGAGCCGACGAAGGTCGGCTTCGTCTATGTCGGGCCGATCGGCGATGGCGGTTGGACGTTCCAGCACAACGAGGGCCGCCTCGCGCTGGAGGAAGAGTTCGGCGACCGCGTCGAGACCATCTATCAGGAGAGCGTGCCCGAGGGTGCCGATGCCGAGCGGGTCATCACCCAGATGGCGCTCCAGGGCGCCGACATTATCTTCACCACCAGCTTCGGCTACATGGACGCGACCAACAACGTCGCCGAGAAGTTCCCGAACGTCATGTTCGAGCACGCCACCGGCTACAAGCGCGACCATCCGAACGTCTCGACCTATGACGCGCGCTTCTACGAAGGCCGCGCGGTGATCGGCACCATCGCCGGGCACATGACCGAGACGAACAAGATCGGCTACATCGCCTCCTTCCCGATCCCCGAGGTCATCCAGGGCATCAACTCGTCCTACATGCACGCCGCCAAGGTGAACCCGGATGTCGAGATGGTCGTCACCTGGGTCTATACTTGGTTCGACCCCGCCAAGGAGGCCGACGCGGCGCGCGCCATGATCGACCAGGGCGTCGATGTCATCCTGCAGCACACCGACTCGACCGCGCCGCAGGCTGCCGCCGCCGAGGCCAACGAGAACGGGGGGCGCGTGTTCACCTTCGGGCAGGCCTCCGACATGGCCGCGTTCAAGCCGGTGCCGCGCATCGCGTCGATCATCGACGACTGGTCGCCCTACTACATCAAGCGCGTGGGCGCGCTGATGGACGGCACCTACGAGCAGACCGCCTCCTGGGGCGGCATGCCCGAGGGCGAGGTCGTGATCGGCGAGATCACCGATGCGGTTCCGGCCGAGGTCAAGGCCGAGGCCGAGGCGATGATCGCCGCCATCACGGCGGGCGAGTACCATCCCTTCACCGGCCCGATCATGAAGCAGGACGGCACCGTCTTCCTGGCGGAGGGCGAGGTCGCCACTGACGGGCAGCTTGCCACGATGGACTTCTACGTCCAGGGCATCGAGGGCGAGATCCCCAACTGATCCCGCGGTCCCGCGATCCCGCTGTCAAGGCGCCCGGTCGATCCACGGACCGGGCGCCTCATTTTTTCCGGGTCGCCGGATCGTCGCCCTGTCCGCGCCCCGGGCTCCGCCGGACCCGGCCTCAGGAGGGCAGGACGCCCGCATCGATCTCCGTCTCGGACAGCACGCCATCGCCATCCGAGTCCATGGCGCTCTGCGCGCCTGCCGGGGCGGCGAGGGTGAGGGCCAGAATCAGTGTCGCTTGGGGTCTCATGGTATCTGCTCCTTTCGGTCTCGGGGCCCGCGGTCCGCGCCCGGCCCGAGCCTCGCGCGGGCCGCGATCCGGCGCGCGCCCCGCCGTTCGGACTGCCCGGTTCGCCCGCTTGCCCGCCGCCCGCAGCCGTGGCGACGGACGCCCGCCCGCCCGGCCCAACGCCCCGCCTGTCCGGCGGCGGAAAAGGTCCGGCGCGGGCTGGGCGCGGCGACCGGCTTCCGCCGAGGGGCCAGGGTGGCCGGGATCGGCGGGGCGCCGCCGGGGGCGGGACGATCCGTGCGCCGCGATCTTGCCCTCGCGCGCCCATGCGCCAATCTTGCGCCATGACCAAAATCAGTAGCCCCGACGGCACCCCGCCCTCCCGTCTCTGCTTCGGCGCCATGCAATTCGGCGGCACGGCCGATGTCAGCGCCGCGAAAGAGATGTACGACGCCTGCCGCGCTGCGGGCGTCAACTTCTTCGACACCGCCCATGTCTATACCGGCGGCCAATCCGAGCGGATGCTGGGCAAGCTCATCGCGCCCGAGCGGGACAAGATCATCCTCGCCACCAAGGCTGCCTATGAGGGCGGCGCGTCCCGCGCGACGATCCTCGCCAGCGTCGAGGACAGCCGGTCGCGGATGCAGATCGACACGATCGACCTGCTCTATATGCACCGCTGGGATGCGGACACGCCGCTGGAAGAGACGTTCTACACCCTGGCCGAGCTGGTCGAGGCCGGAACCGTCCGGGCGATCGGCGTCTCCAACTATGCCGCCTGGCAGGTGATGAAGGCCCAGGCCGTCGCCGCGCGGGTCGGCCTGCGGATCGCGGCGCTTCAGCCGATGTACAATCTGGTGAAGCGACAGGCGGAGGTCGAGCTGCTGCCGATGGCGCAGGACCAGTCCATCGCCGTCATGCCCTATTCTCCGCTGGGTGGGGGGCTCCTGACCGGAAAATATGCGCGCGGCGGCGCCGGACGGCTGACCGACGACGCGCGCTATGCCGCGCGCTACGCGCCCGACTGGATGCATGCGGCAGGCCGCGGCTTGGCCGAGATCGCCGACGAGACCGGGATAGCGGCCGCGACGCTGGCCGTGGCCTGGGTGATGCGGCACCCGGCCGTGACCGCGCCCATCGTCAGCGCGCGCTCGGCCGAGCAGCTGGCCCCGTCGCTCGCGGCGCTGGACCTGAGGCTCGATTCGGACCTGGCGGAGCGGATCACGGCCCTCTCCTCCGCCCCCGCGCCCGCGACAGATCGCCTCGAAGAGGCCTGAATCGACCCCGACCGCGTCCACAAAGCACATCCGGGAAACCGATTGTCCCTCTCGCCGCGCTTGAGCGCGGGGGGCTGACGCCCCTATGGTCCCGTTCATGGATACTGATTTCCTGGTTATTGGCGGTGGCATTGCGGGCGTCTCGGTCGGTGCAGCCCTCTCGGGGTTGGGCCGCGTCACCCTATGGGAGGCCGAGCGCCAGATGGGGCTCCATACCTCCGCGCGCTCCGCCGCGCTCTTCGAGGAGAGTTACGGCCTGCCCCCGGTGATCGCGCTCAACCGTGCCTCGCGCGCGGCCCATGCCGAAAACGGGGATCTGTCGCCCCGCGGGCTGCTTCTGGTCGGGATCGAGGGCGAGGAAGAGATCTTCGCCGCGGATCTGGTCAAGATGCAGCTCTCCGAGATGTCCCTGGCGGAGGCGCGCGGGCTGATCCCGATCCTTTCGGAGGACGTGACCCGCGCGGCCCACGATCCGGACGCCTTCGACCTGGATACCGACGCGATGCAGCAGCGCGCCGTCCGCGCGATCCGCGCGACGGGGGGCGCCGTCGAGACCGGCCGCCCTGTCACGGCGCTGACGCCGGCCGTGGGGGGCTGGCGCGCGGTCTCGGGGGATCACGCGATCACGGCGCGGCTGGTCGTCAACGCGGCCGGCGCCTGGGCTGATCGAGTCGCGTCCCTGGCCGGGGTGACGCCGCTGGGCCTCACGCCGCTGCGCCGGTCGGTCGCGCGGATCCCGGCGCCGGGTGGCGCGGATGTCTCGGCCTGGCCGATGATGCTGGGTGCCGGGGAAAGCTGGTATGCGAAGCCCGATGCCGGCGCGCTGATCGTCTCGCCCGCCGATGAGACCCCGTCCGAGCCGATGGATGCCTGGGCCGACGACATGGACCTGGCCGTTGGGCTGGACCGCTACAGCCAGGCCGTGACCGTGGCTCCGACCCGGCCGAGCAGCAGCTGGGCGGGCTTGCGGACCTTCACGCCGGACCGCTGCCTCGCCCTGGGCGCCTCGGAGGTGCCCGGGTTCTGGTGGGTGGCCGGGCAGGGGGGCTATGGGTTTCAGACGGCGCCCGCCGCGGCGGCGCTGGTGGCGGACCTGGTCGCCGGGCGTCCCCCCGCGCTCGATGCCGCGACCGTCACGGCCTGCGATCCGGTGCGGTTCCTTTGATGCGCCGCCCGGTGGTGTCAGGGGCGCCCGGTCCGGCCGATGGGGACGGGCTGATGACCTCGCCTGCGGCCGAGCGCAATCTCGGGCCGATCCTCGACGTGGCGCTGCCGCATCTGCCGGCCAGGGGAACCGTGTTGGAGCTTGCCTCCGGGACCGGCCAGCACGTCGCCGCCTTCGCGGCGCACCGGCCCGATCTGATCTTTCAGCCGAGCGATATCGACCCCGCGCGCCGGGCGGCGACGGATGCCCGCTGCCGCGGTCTGCCGAACGTCGCGGCCTCGGTCGCGCTGGATGCGGGGGAGGCGGGCTGGGCCGCGCTCCATGGACCTGTCGAGGGGCTGATCGTGGTGAACCTGCTGCACCTCATCACCGACGGCACCATGGCCGTCCTCCTGGACGAGGCTGCGCGCGCGCTCAGCCCCGGCGGGCGCTTGGCGATCTACGGGCCCTTTCTGCGCGATGGCGTGGCGACCAGCGAGGGCGATGCCCGCTTCGACGCCGATCTCAGGGCGCAGGATATCGGCGTCGGCTACAAGGATATCGAGGTGCTGACCACGGTGCTCGGGGTGCTGGAGCTGTCGCCCCGGATCGTGGAGATGCCCGCCAACAACCTGATGGTGCTGGGCCGGAAGGGAACGCTGGGCCTCTGACCCCCGCGCTCACGACATCGCGGTCAGCCGCGGCCGGAGCGCCGCGAGCACCGCGTCCTCCTGTTCGGTCCAGGGTGCCTGACGGGCGCGGAAGAGCGTCGCCTCGCTGGCATGGATCAGGCCGTCCCGCAGGATCTTCAGGTGGTTCGCGCGCAGGGTCTCGCCGGTGGAGGTGATGTCGGCGATCGCCTCGGCGGTGCAATTGCGCACCGTGCCCTCGGTCGCGCCCTGGCTGTCGACCAGGGCGTAATCGGCCACGCCATGGCGGCGCAGGAACTCCCGCACGAGGCGGTGGTATTTCGTGGCGATGCGCAGGCGGTGGCCATGGGTCGCCCGGAACTGAGCGCAGACGGCGTCCAGGTCGTCGAGCGTGTCGACATCGGCCCAGAGCATCGGCACGGCCAGGATCAGGTCGGCATGGCCGAAGCCCATGGGCGCGAGCGTCTCGACCCGGGTCTCCCAGGCGGGCAGGGTCTCGCGGACGAGATCGCTGCCGGTGACACCCAGATGGATGCGGCCCGCGGCGAGCTCCCGCGGGATTTCGGAAGCCGAGAGCAGCACGAGCCGCATCTCCGCGCCTTCGACCTGTCCGGCATATTCCCGGTCCGATCCGCTGCGCGACAGCGTGAGGCCGCGGGCGCCGAACCAGTCGAAGGTCTTTTCCATCAGCCGCCCCTTGGACGGCACGCCGAGCGCGATCATGGGCGTGGTCCCTTGGCTGGGGGCGCAGACGCCGCATGGGCAGGGCGCGGCCAGATGCAGGCCTGGATCGGCGGATGGGATCGCCCGGCCGGAGCGTGCGCCTCCGGCGGGGATATTTGAGCAGGGAAGAAGATCACGGCCGCTCTCCCAGCAGGCCCGGTCGGATGACGCCGCCAACGGCGGGGATCGCGCCCTGGCCACCCAGCGCCGCGGTCAGGGCGTCGTAGCGCCCGCCGGTGGCGAGGGGCGGCTCGCCGGGGCGGTCCGGGGTGGTGAAGGTGAAGGTGAAGCCGTCGTAATATTCGAGGGTGGAGCGGCCCCGGGCAGGGGCGAAGGGCAGGGTGTCGACCGCGAGGCCGCGGCGGGCCATCGCCTCGGCCCGGGCCTCCAGGCGGTCGATGGCGGGCCGGAGCGCGGGCAGGTCCGTGGCGAGGTCGCGGAGCGGACCCAAGGCGCCGGTCATCGTGCCTTCCAGCGTCAGCAGGCGGTCCAGCACGTCGGCTTCGGCGGCCGGGATCGGCGGGGTCCGGGCGTCTTCGGCCAGGGCGGTGAGCCGCGCGGCGACCTCGTCCAGGCTGCGGAGTCCGGCTTCGGGACCGGCGGCGGCGGCGATGGCTTCGGGGGTCTCGTGCTCCAGTCGGGCGAGGAGGGCGGCGCGGTCCGGATCGGGCGCCACCCGCCCCGTGAAGCGGTCGGTCAGGCGGCGAAAGCGGGTGGGGCGCCAGATGTGGCGGCGCAGCGCGGCCCGGCGGCGGGGCGTGGTGGCCAGTCCCTCGACCGCCGCGATGAGCAGGCCCAGATCGCCGGTCGCGGGGACCGGGGACCAGGGAGCCAGTGCTTCGCCGATCCGGGCGAAGACATCGGCATCCGCCGCTGCCGGGTCGCTGCCGTCGAAGATCTCGTAGCCGACCTGGAGGTATTCGCGGGCGCGGCTGGGGTCGTCCTCCTGCCTTCGGAAGACCTCGCCCAGGTAGCAATAGCGGGCCGGCGTAGCGCCGCTTTCGAGATGGGCGCGCACGACCGGCACGGTGAAATCGGGGCGCAGCATCATCTCGCCCAGGGCAGGGTCCTGGGTCTGGAAGGCGCGGGCGCGGATGTCCTCGCCATAGAGGTCGAGGAGCGGGCCGGCCTCCAGCAGGATGGGCGCGGAGACGGGGGTGGCGCCGGCGGCGCGCAGGCCCTCGAAAAGGGCCTCGCCCCGCGCGCGGTCGGCGGCGGAGATCATGCCAGGAGACGCTTCAGGTGATCGACCAGCCCGTCCAGCGGCACCTCGACCTGGGAGGGGTTCTCCTTCCACTCCTCGACCGTGGCCTGCTCGGCCAGCTTGGCGCCGAGGATCAGATCCTTGACCTGAACGACGCCGCGCGCGGCCTCGTCGGAGCCCTGGATGATGGCCGCCGGAGAGCCGCGCTTATCCGCGTATTTCAGTTGGTTGCCGAAGTTACGGGGATTGCCGAGATAGACCTCGGCCCGGATGCCTGCTTGCCGAAGCGTCGCGCAAATCGACTGGTAGTCGGCCATGCGGTCGCGGTCCATGACGGTGACGACGACGGGGCCCGGCGCCTCGGCCTGGAGCTTGCCCTTGGCGGTGAGCGCCGCGAGCAGGCGGTCGACGCCGACCGAGACGCCGGTGGCGGGCACTTGCTGGCCGGTGAAGCGGGTGACGAGGTCGTCGTAGCGCCCACCGCCGGCGACGGAGCCGAACTGGCGGGGGCGGCCCTTCTCGTCGAGGATCTCGAAGGTCAGCTCGGCCTCGTAGACGGGGCCGGTATAGTAGCCGAGGCCACGGACGACGGAGGGGTCGATGACGATGCGGTCGGGGCCGTAGCCCTGGGCGTCGAGGAGTTCCTTGATGTCAGTGAGTTCTCGGACGCCTTCGGAGCCTACATCGGAGTCAGATACAAGAACTTGGAGATGTCGCAGCATCTTCGTATTCCAGAGCGCACGATCACTGGAACGCTCAGTCCACTGGTCTCTAAAAACTGGAGACGCGGCATCCCTCGCGGCATGCAACCGCTCGCTGTACTCATGATTGAACTCCTCAGCGTCAACAGCTTCGCGAGCTAAGGCTGAATCTACTTCGGAGTATGCATTAACGAATTTCATGATGACTTCGGCCTGCGCATTCGACAGACCCGCGCCCTCGGTGAAGTCTCCGCTTTCGTCCTTCCGGCCCTCGCCGAGCAGCGCGCGCACGCCGTCGGATCCCAGTCGGTCCAGCTTGTCGATGGCGCGCAGGACGATGCCGCGCGCCTCGGCCCTGTCGTCGCCTGCGAGGCCCGCGACCTCCATCACGCCGTTGAGCACCTTGCGATTGTTGATCCGCACCACGTAGTCGCCGCGCGCGATGCCGACCCGCTCCAGCACGTCGGCGAGCATCGCGCAGATTTCCGCGTCCGCCGCGACCGAGGCGGTCCCGACCGTATCCGCATCGCACTGATAGAACTGCCGGAAGCGCCCCGGCCCCGGCTTTTCGTTGCGCCAAACGGGCCCCATCGCGTAGCGGCGATAGGGGGTGGGCAGGGTGTTGCGGTGTTCGGCATAGACGCGGGCCAGAGGCGCGGTCAGGTCGTAGCGGAGGGCGAGCCAGGGGCCGTTCTCCTCGGGTTCTTCCTGCCAGGCGAAGACGCCCTCGTTGGGGCGGTCCACGTCGGGGAGGAACTTGCCCAGGGCCTCGACGGTCTCGACGGCCGAGGATTCCAGCGCCTCGAAGCCGTAGAGCGCATAGACCTCGGCGATGGCGTCCAGCATGGCCTTGCGCTGTGTCACTTCCGCGCCGAAATAGTCGCGGAAGCCGCGGGGCGGGACGGGTTTGGGGCGCGGGGTTTTCTTGGGCTTGGCCATCTCGGGTCCTCTCGTCGCCCGCCCGATACCGCCCGCCCGCGGGTCACGCAACCAGGAGGACCGCCCCATGCAGGCCCATGAGGAACGCATCGCCCACCTGACCCGCGCCGTCGAAGACCTTTCGGACGTCGTCGCCGCGCAAGCCCGTGCCATCGAGGTGCTGGAGCGCCGCGTCGCCATGCTGATGCAAAGGGCTGCCGAGGCCGAGTTGGACGCGGGTGGAACCGTGCCGCTTGCCGACCAGCGGCCGCCGCATTGGTGAGGGGCGCGCAGACGTCGCCCTGACGGCGCGCGCGGGATGCAGGCCCTTGCCAGGGGGCGTGCCCGGCCGGTCGGTCGGAGGGGGCGCTGCCCCCGTCGCCCGGAGGGCGACTCCCCCGGAGTATTTTTGGCCAGAAGAAGGGGCCATTGACCCCTGGGGCATCCCGCAACCGGGGGAACATGGCGCCGGCCGTGCCCTGCCGGATCGGGTGCCTTTGGGGGGTGATCGCGCCATGGGGCCGATGGCGCAGGACTTCCACGACGCCTTCGGAACCGGGGCCGATCCGCGCGGGGCCGTCGCGCCTCGATCCAGGCCCTCGCGGTGGAGAACGCGTCGCAGCGGGCGCTCAACGGGACACGGATGGACCGGCTCGAGCGGCTGGAGCGCCGGCTGCCCTCGGCGTTGTCGCCTTCCGCGTGCCGATGGAGCGATCGCACGCGCCCCGCACTCTCCTCCGCCGAAAGGCTGTTTCGGCCGACGACGAACGGCCGCGGCGAGGGCGGCTGCAATTGACCGCATCTGCGGGGAGCCGCATCCTGTGCCCATGATCCTGACCGACCTGCCCGACGGCTTCCACGACGATCCTTGGCCGCATTACGCCGCGCTGCGCGAGGCGGGGGCGGTGCGGCAGCCGGATGGCTCGGTTCTGCTGGGGCGGCACCGCGACCTGGAGGCGGTCTACAAGGATCCGGCGACCTTCCGATCCGACAAGCGGGAGGTGTTCGCGCCCAAGTTCGGGGACACGCCACTCTATGCGCATCACACCACGTCGCTGGTGTTCAATGATCCGCCTCTGCATGGGCGCGTGCGCCGGGTGCTGACCGGTGCGCTGACGCCCCGCGCCCTGGCGCAGCTCCAGCCGCGGTTGGAGGCGCTGGTGGACGGGCTGCTCGATCGGATGGGGGCGCAGCCGGACCTGATCGAGGATTATGCCGCGGCCATCCCGGTCGAGGTGATCGGCGACCTGCTGGACGTGCCGCGCGCGGAGCGGGGGCCGTTGCGGGGCTGGTCGCTCGCCATCCTGGGGGCGTTGGAGCCGGCCCCGGGGGCGGCGCGGCTGGAGGCGGGGAACGCGGCGGTTGAGGCGTTCCTGGCCTATCTGCGGGATCTGGTGGCGCGCCGGCGGGCGCGGCCGGGCGATCCCGAGACGGATGTGCTGACGCGGCTGGCCGCCGATCCGGACCTGTCGGAAGCGGAGCTTCTGCATAACTGCATCTTCATCCTCAATGCCGGGCACGAGACGACAACCAACCTGATCGGCAGTGCGCTGTGGCTTTTGGACCGGCACAAGGCGGCGCGGGGCGCCGATCCCGCCGCGCTGATCGAGGAGACCTTGCGCCTGGAGAGCCCGAACCAGCTGGGCAACCGGCAGACGACCGCGCCGGTGACGCTCGCGGGGGTGGAGATCGCGGCCGGGACCGATCTGCACCTTTGCATCGGGGCGGCGAACCGCGACGAGGCCGTTTTCGAAGACCCTGACCGCCTGCGCCCGGGCCGCCCGCCGCGCCATCTGGCCTTCGCCGCCGGGCCGCATGTCTGCATCGGACTGACGCTTGCCCGGATGGAGGGGCGCGTGGCGCTGGCGCGCTTCCTGGCGCGACATCCCGGCTATCGCATCGTCGATGCGGAGAGGGCCGGGCGCGTCCGATTCCGCGGCTTCTCCCGGCTGACGGCGCGGCTGGGCTGAGGCGGCGAGGCGCGCTACATCCCTTGCGACTGAAGAGGAGCCTCCATGGCCTACGACTACGACGACCAGAACGTGTTCGCCCGCATCCTGCGCGGCGAGATCCCCAACGACACGGTGATGGAGACCGAGCACACGCTGGCCTTCAACGACATCACGCCCCAGGCGCCGGTCCATGTCCTGGTGATCCCCAAGGGGGCCTATGTCACCTATGACGATTTCTGCGCCAATGCCTCGGAGGCGGAGATCGTCGATTTCGCGCGCACCTGTGCCGCCATCTGCAAGGAGCGGGGCATCACCGCCGACGCCTCCCCCGGCTTCCGCGCTCTGACCAATGCCGGGGAACATGCCGTTCAGGAGGTGCCGCATTTCCACATGCACATCATCGGCGGGCGTCCTCTGGGGCGGATCCTGTCGAAGATGGACTGAGGCGGCGGGCGAGAGGCTTGGGTCGGGGCGGATCGCAAGGTGGGTGCGAGAGGGCGACGCCCGGGACGGCCGTGGCGGATTCCGCTGATCGGGCCGGTCGGCGGCGGCGCGTGATGTCATCCGGCGCGACGCTTGGGCAGCCGCGGGAGGCCCCCATATGCGCCGTATGATCCGTGCCTTGCTTCTTTGGCCCATGGGCCTCTTCGCGGTGTTTTTTCTATTGCCGGCCCTGCTTGCCAGCCTGTGGTGGGCGGTGCAGGATCGGCCCTCCTCCTGGCGGGCGGCGGATTGGAGCGCGTCGGGATTGCTGCCGGCGGCCGCGGAGATGCCGGAGGCCGCGATCCACGTCCTGGCCGCGCGCACGGGCGGCGCCAAGGGCGCCCTCTCGGTCCATTCCTGGATCGTCTACAAGGAGGCGGGCGCCGATCGCTGGACTCGTGCGGAAGTGGTGGGCTGGGGCACGCCCCTGCGCCGCGACGCCTATGCGCCGGACGCCCGTTGGTACTCGAATGCTCCCGGTTTCGTAGGCTCGGTCACGGGGCCGGAGGCGGCCGCGCTGATTCCCCGGATAGAGGCCAGCATTCGCGACTACCCCTGGGCGCGGCGGGGCGATTACGGCATCTGGCCGGGGCCAAATTCCAACACCTTCGTGGCCCATATCCTGCGGGAGGTGCCCGAGATCGGACTGACCCTGCCGCCGCACGCGGTCGGGCGCGATTTCACCGGCCGCGGTCCGGTCGTGACCTGGGATGCGGGCGGCGATTGGCATCTCAGCTGGTCGGGGCTGGCGGGCCTGTCGGCGGGGCCGCGCACGGGCCTGGAGCTGCACCTGCTGGGCCAGGTCTTCGGTGTGGACGTGCTGCGCCCGGCGCTGAAGCTGCCGGGAATCGGGCGCGTCGGCGTGCCGTTCTCCTGACGGGGAACGTCGCGACGGAGGGGCGCAATACCGCAAACCCCGTTGCGCCCGCCCCCCGGCCCGGGCTAGCCCTGCCCGCGACGA
Source organism: Jannaschia seohaensis (assembly GCF_900116765.1). Classification (GTDB taxonomy): domain Bacteria; phylum Pseudomonadota; class Alphaproteobacteria; order Rhodobacterales; family Rhodobacteraceae; genus Jannaschia; species Jannaschia seohaensis. Next base: position 371,496 of record NZ_UETC01000001.1, read on the forward strand.
CGCCCCGGACGGGGCCGGACAGGTGGCCGCCAGATGCGCCGACCTAGGCAGGGGGCGCGCAGGCGGTATCGTCGCCGGATCGGTCCGCGGCCTCTGCCGATACGAGGTCCGATCATGCTCCGCTTTCTTCCCCTCTTCCTTCTGGCCGTGCCGGCGCAGGCGCATACCGGCCATTTCGGCGAGCTTGCGGGCCACGACCACTGGGTTCTGGGCGCTGGTCTGGGGGCCATCGCCGGGGCGGCCGCCATCGCCTGGGTGAAGGGGCGGCGCAAGAAGGACGAACCCGAGGAGCCCTCCGAAGAGGCCGACACCCCCGAGGAGGCCCCCGCATGACCGAGAAGACCGGCGTCATGATTTGCGGGCATGGCAGCCGCTCCCAATCGGCGGTCGACGAGTTCGCGACCCTTGCGCAAAAGCTGCCCGCCCTGCTGCCCGCCGATTGGGAGGTGGATTACGGCTATCTGGAATTCGCCAACCCGGTGATCCGCGACGGGCTGGACCGGCTGCGGGAGAAGGGCTGCACCCGGATCCTGGCGGTGCCCGGGATGCTGTTCGCCGCGATGCACGCGAAGAACGACATCCCGACGGTGCTCAACGCCTATGCGGCGCAACACGGGCTCGACATCCGCTACGGGCGGGAGCTTGGCGTGGACCCGAAGATGCTCGCCGCCGCCGCGGGCCGGATCCGCGAGGCATTGGACGCGGCCCCGGACGACGTGCCGCTGCATGAGACCTGCCTTGTAGTCATCGGACGTGGCGCCTCGGACCCGGACGCGAACGGCAATGTCGCCAAGATCGCCCGGATGCTGCACGAGGGTCTGGGGACCGGCTGGCTGGAGGTCGGCTTCAGCGGCGTGACCTTCCCGCTGGTCGAGCCCTGCCTGGAGCATGCGGCCAGGCTCGGCTACCGCCGGATCGTCGTCTTCCCCTATTTTCTGTTCAGCGGCATCCTGATCGACCGGATCTACGGCTTCACCGACCGCGTCGCCGCCGCCAACCCGCAGATCGAGTTCCTCAAGGCCAGCTATCTGGGCGACCACGACCAGGTTCTCGCCACCTTCGCCGAGCGCATCCGCGAACAGGCGGGCGCGAACCCGCCGCCGAATTGCGGCCTCTGCGCCTACCGGGAGCAGGTGCTGGCGCTGGAGGGCGGGCGCCATGTCCATATTCGCCCCGAGGATCGCCAGCATCCCGCCTTCGCCGACACGCCGCCGCCGACCTGCGTGCTCTGCAAATACCGCACCCAGGTGCTCGGCTTCGAGGCGGAGGTCGGCGCGATCCAGGAATCGCATCACCACCATGTCGAAGGGCAGGGCGCCTCGGCCCCTGGCTCCAACGTGGCGGATTGCACGCTCTGCGACACGTTCTGCACCGGGCTCTGCCGGCTGGAAGCGCAGGCGGACCATCACCATCACCCGCATACTCATCACCATGGCGGCGGCCATACTCATCACCACGATCACCATCACCCGACCTATCCCCATGCCGCCCACCCGCACGGGCCGGAATCGGCACGCCGGACCGCGAAAGGCTGACATGACCGCCTGCGCCCTTCCCGCCTATCGGGCAAATGTTGCTAAAAAGTTCACGGTTCGCCTATGAGGCCCTATGAGCGGGATCCGGCTGCAATCTATGCCGCGTCTTTCGCCACCGTGCGGGCAGAGGCGAATCTGGACCGTTTTCCCCCCGATGTGGCTGAGATCGCGGTTCGCGTGATCCATGCGTGCGGCATGGTCGAGGTCGCCGACAGGCTGGCCTATACGCCCGATGTGGCGGCCTCCGGCACCGCCGCGCTGCGGGCCGGGGTGCCGATCTATGCCGATTGCGAGATGGTCGCGGCGGGCCTGACCCGCCGCCTCTTGCCCGAGGCGTGCGAGGTTCGCTGCACGCTGAACGACCCCCGCACGCCCGCCCTGGCCGACGCGCAGGCGACCACCCGCTCCGCCGCCGCCGTCGATCTGTGGGAAACCGAGGGCGCCGTGATCGCCATCGGCAACGCCCCCACCGCGCTCTTCCGCCTGCTGGAGCGCCTGGACGAGGGCGCGCCCAAGCCGGCGGCCATCCTCGCCTTCCCGGTCGGCTTCGTCGGCGCCGCCGAATCGAAGGCCGAGCTCGCCGCCAATCCGCGGGCCACGCCCTTTCTGACCCTGCGCGGCCGCCGGGGCGGATCGGCCATGGCCTCCGCGGCGGTGAATGCGCTCGCTATCCTCGCTGCGGGAGGGGTCCAATGAACTATCCCCTGCCGGACGGGCGCACGCCCCGTCCTTCTTCTGGCCGAAAATACTCCGGGGGGGCCCGCAGGGCCGGGGGCAGCGCCCCCCTCCGCCCCCACCGCGAACACTGTCCCATCCGCGGCGCGCATCCCGAGCATCAAGGACTGACCCATGTCTGACGCGCCCTGGCTCCATATCGTCGGCATCGGCGAGGACGGGCTGGCGGGCCTCAGCCCCGCCGCGCGCACCGTGGTTGAGACCGCCGAGATCATCGTCGGCGGCGACCGCCATCACAGCCTGTCCGACAGCATCCAGGCCGAGCGCCTCGCCTGGCCGCACCCGTTCGATGCGCTGATCTCGACGCTCATGGGGCTCAAGGGCCGCCGCGTCGTGGTGCTCGCCACCGGCGATCCGCTCTGGTTCTCGGTCGGCGCGCGGATCGGACGTGCGATCCCGCCCCGCGAGATCGCCTACCACCCGCAGCTCTCGGCCTTCCAACTGGCGTCGGCCCGCATGGGCTGGTCGATGGCCGATCTGGAGACGCTGACCGTCCATGGCCGACCGGTCGAGCAGATGATCGCCTTCATCCAGCCCGACGCGCGCCTGCTGATCCTGACCACGGGGGCGGAGACCCCGGGCCAGATCGCGCGCTTCCTGACCGAGCGCGGCTTCGGCGCCTCGCCCATGACAGTGCTCGCCAATATGGGCGGGCCGGAGGAGGTGCGGTTCGACGGCACGGCCGAGACCTGGGACCACATTGTCCCGGCCTTCAACACCCTCGCCGTCGAATGCGTCGCCGCCCCCGACGCCGCGCTGCTCCCTCGGGTTCCCGGCCTCGACGATGCGCTGTTCCGCTCGGATGGGACCATGACCAAGCGCGAGGTCCGCGCTGCGACCCTGGCCAAGCTGATGCCGATGCGCGGGGCGCTTCTGTGGGATATTGGCGCGGGCTCGGGCTCGGTCGGGATCGAGTGGATGCGCGCCGCCCGCTCCGCCCGCGCCATCGGGATCGAGCCCCGCGCCGACCGCCGCGCCATGGCCGCCGAGAATGCTCTGGCGCTGGGCACGCCGCGCCTGGACCTGCGCGAGGGCGAGGCGCCCGCCGCGCTGGACGGCCTGGAGCCGCCCGACGCGGTCTTCATCGGCGGCGGCCTGTCGGAGGCCGCCTTCGACGCCGCCTGGGCGGCGTTGCGCCCGCTGGGCCGCCTGGTGGTCAACGCGGTGACGCTCGAATCGGAGGCGCTCCTGCTCGCGCTCCAGGCCAGGCATGGCGGCGACCTCGTCCGCCTCTCGGTCGATCGGGCGGAGCCGGTGGGCCGCTTCCGTGGCTGGCGCTCCGCGATGCCCGTCACGCAATGGTCCCTGATCAAGCGATGAGCGCGCGTGAGCGAGCGAAGAGCGGCCGGCTTTACGGCGTGGGCCTCGGCCCGGGCGACCCGGAACTCATCACCCGCCGCGGGGCCCGTCTGATCGAGACGGCCGAGGTGATCGCCTATCCGGCCCTGGCCGGGGGCGATAGCCTCGCGCGGTCCATCGCCGCCGAGCTGATCCCCGCGGGCGCGGAAGAGATCGTCATGGACATCCCCATGACACCGGCGCGCGCCCCGGCCCAAGCGGCCTATGACGACGGGGCCGCCCGGATCGCGGCGGCGCTCGACACGGGCCGTGACGTGGTTTGCCTCTGTGAGGGAGACCCCTTCTTCTACGGCTCCTTCATGTATCTCTTCGCCCGGCTCGCGCCCGCCTACCCGGTCGAGGTCGTGCCCGGCGTCACCTCGCTGACCGCCTGCGCCGCGCGCGCCGCGATGCCGCTGGCCGCCCGGAACGAGGTGATGACCGTGCTGCCCGGGCCTCTGCCGGACGATGCGCTCCGCGGGCATCTGCGCAGCGCCGACACCGTGATCTGCATGAAGGTCGGCCGTCACCTGCCGCGCTTGCGCGCCCTGCTCGCGGCCGAGGGCCTGACCGGGCGCGCCACCTATGTCGAGCGCGCCACCCTGGGGACCGAGCGCGTGCTGCCTCTGGCGGAGGCGCCGGAATCGGCGCCCTACTTTTCCATGATCCTGATCGCCAAGGGGGCCGATCCATGGCTCTGAGCCCAATCGTCCTCACCCTGAACGCGGCGGGCGAGCCCACCGCGCGCCGCGTCGCCGAGGCTCTGGGTTGTCCGCTCCATGGCCGCGAGGGGCGTACGGGGGCCGAGATCACCTTCCCGGATGCGCTGGCCCATGCACGCGATCTCTTCGCCGCGGGACACGCGGTGATCGGCGTCTGCGCGGCGGGTATCCTGATCCGGGCCGTCTCCCCCCTGCTCTCGGACAAGACGGCGGAGCCTCCGGTGTTGTCGGTGTCAGATGACGGCGCGGTTGTCGTGCCGCTGCTTGGCGGTCATCGCGGCGCCAACCGTCTCGCCCGGCGGATCGCCGAGGCTCTGGGCGCGACGGCTGCCGTGACCACGGCCGGGGAGGTGGCCCTTGGGGTCGCGCTGGACGAACCCCCGCCGGGCTGGGCCCTGGCGAATCCGCAAGATGCCAAGCCGGTCATGGCGACGCTGCTCTCGGGGAGCGGCGCGCGGACAATCGGCGACGTGCCGTTCGATCTGCCGCCGGGCGACGGGGTCGAGTTGGTCGGCACGGAGGTGCCCGCGCAAGGCGGCCCTACCCGGCTGGTCTATCACCCGATGCACCATGTCGTGGGCGTGGGCTGCGCCCGCGACGCGGACCCGGAGGAATTGTGGGAGAACGTCCAGGCGGTTCTGTCGGAGGCAGGTGTCGCCCCCGGGGCGGTCGCGGCGGTGGCGACGGTGGACCTGAAGCTCGATGAGCCGGCGGTGCATGTCGTGGCGGAACGACTCGGCCGCCCTGTCAGGGCGTTCTCTCCGGAGGCGCTGACCGCCATCGACGTGCCCAACCCGTCCGAGGTGGTGCGCGCCGAGATCGGCACGCCCTCGGTGGCCGAGGCCGCGGCTCTCGCGCTGGCCGGAGGCACGCTCGTCCACACCAAGCGCAAGACGGCCATGACCACCGCTGCGCTGGCCCGGGCCGAGGCGCCGATCACCGAGCTTGCGGGCCAGACCCGAGGGCGTCTCTCGATCGTGTCGCTGGGCCCCGGCCAGGCCGCCTGGCGCGCGCCCGAGGCGTCGCGGATGGTGCAGGAGGCCGAGGAACTGGTGGGCTACGGTCTCTATATCGACTTGCTGGGCCCCTTGGCCGCGGGCAAGCCGCGCGCGGACTTCCCCCTGGGTGGGGAGGAGGACCGCTGCCGCTACGCCTTGGAGCGCGCTGGGGAGGGGCGCAACGTGGCGCTGATCTGCTCGGGCGATGCCGGGATCTACGCAATGGGAGCGCTGGTCTACGAATTGCTGGCGCGCGACCCGGCCGACCCTTCGGCCCTCTCGCCCGCCGCGCGCCGCGTCGAGGTCGTCGCCACCCCCGGCATCAGCGCGCTGCAAGGCGCCGCCGCGCGGATCGGCGCACCGCTCGGGCATGATTTCTGCGCGATCTCGCTTTCGGACCTGCTGACGCCCCGCGACGACATCCTGCGCCGCCTCCGCGCCGCCGCCGAGGGCGATTTCGTCATCGCTTTCTACAATCCCGTCTCCCGCCGTCGCCGGACGCTGCTGGCCGAGGCGCGGGACATCCTGCTAGCCCACCGCCCCGCCGACACGCCCGTGCTGCTGGCGACGTCGCTGGGGCGACCGCAGGAGTCGCTGCGCCTGCGGCGGCTCGACGCGCTGGAGGTGGACGAGGTCGATATGCTGACCACGGTGTTGGTCGGCTCGTCCCAGACCCGGACGGTGGCGACGCCGGACGGGATGCGGATGTTCACGCCTCGAGGCTATGCGCGCAAGATGGCCGGGGGGGACCTGGCATGAGCGGGGGAGGGGGGCCAGCCCCCCGCGCCTGCGGCGCCCCCCCGGAGTATTTCCGGCCAGAAGAAGGACGGTCAGCGGTAGTCCTGCGGTGTCAGCGTTCCGTTGGTGTTCAGATGCGTCTCGGCGCCTGGAACGACATCCGTGTTTTGGGCGCTGACGGCCTGCCAGCCCTCGGGCGTGCGGTGCAGCACGAAGCTCAGGATCGTCGTGCGCGCCCCGGCACGGTTGCCGTCGGGGGCGCGTTGCCCGGTCAGGGCCATGCGCGCGTGGATCACGGCGACGTCCCCCAAGTCGCGGATCTTGACGCGGCCCGGAACGAGGCGTGTCTCGGCGAAGAAGCTGCCCAGCGCGTAGGAATGGGCGCGGGCGATGGCGGGCCGGTCCTCCCACCAGATGCCGGTGACGTTCACGAAATCGGCGTCGGGCGCGAAGAGGGCGGCCAGCGCATCGCCGTCCCGGGCCATCCAGGCGGCTGTGAAGGCGGGCACGAAATCCTGCGGGGCGGGAACCATGGACGGAGGATAGCGGCATGACGGTTCACTTCATAGGCGCTGGGCCGGGCGACCCGGAACTCCTGACGCTCAAGGCCCAGCGGTTGATTCGGAGCTGCCCCGTTTGCCTCTATGCCGGCTCGCTGGTGCCCGAGGCGGTGGTGGCAGAGGCCCCCGAGGGCGCGCGCGTCCTGGACACCGCGCCGATGACGCTGGACGAGACCCATGCCGAGATCGTCGCGGCCCATGCCCTGGGCCAGGACGTGGCCCGCGTCCATTCCGGCGATCCCAGCCTCTATGGCGCCATCGCCGAGCAGATCCGCCTGCTCAAGCGCGACGGTATCCCCTATGACATCTGCCCCGGCGTGCCTGCCTATGCCGCCGCCGCCGCCGCCCTGGGGCAGGAACTGACGGTGCCGGAGGTGGCGCAGTCGATCGTGCTGACCCGGGTGAGCATGAAGTCCACCTCGATGCCGCCGCGCGAGACGCTGGAGAATTTCGCCGCAACCGGCGCCACGCTGGCGATCCATCTCGGCATCCGCGCCCTGCGCGAGATCGAGCGCGTCCTGGTGCCCCATTACGGGCCCGACTGTCCCGTCGTCGTGGCCTACCGCGTGGGCTGGCCGGACGAGGCCTTTCTGCGCGGCACGCTGACCGACATTCGGGAGAAGGTGCGGGCGGCCAAGATCACGCGCACCGCGCTGATTCTGGTGGGGCCGGCCTTGGGGGAGGTCGAGGATTTCCGCGACAGCGCGCTCTACGACCCCGACATGCCCCATGTCTTGCGTCCCCGCGTCCGCGCCTGACCGGTGTCACAAGGGGATCACGAACCTTTCATTGACTCTTAACTATCCTGCGCCAGAGTCCTGGAGGTAAGCGGTTGCGTTTGCCGCGGTGTTACACGTGTGGGGAGAGTGGCATGGAACAGACCGAGTCGGACATCCTTCCGCAAGAGGTGCGCGACGGTCTTGCCGCCCGCCCCGTGCGGGAGCCGCGCCGTCCCGTCCGGGGAATGCGCCTTCGGGTCGGGGACGTATGGTATCCGATTCGCTCCCTCGATGAGACGGGGTTCGATCTGGATCTGGAATTCGCGCCCAAGCTGCGTGGGTTGGTCGAGATCCATGACGGCGCCACCTTGCTGCGCACCGGGCTGGTCGTGGCCGCGGAGCCGTCGCGCGACGTGATGCATTACGACTTTAAGATGACCACCGAGGCGCGCCGGACGCCGCCCCGCGATTATGTCCGGGCCGAACCCTGGGACGCCGCCGAGACGCGCTGACGCTTGACCCTGCCGCGCGCGGCCCCCAAGACGGGGCGACCCGGAGGAGGAGGCCCGCGATGCGCACCGTCTATGTCAACGGAGAATACCTGCCCGAGGACCAGGCGAAGGTCTCGGTCTTCGACCGGGGCTTCCTGTTCGCCGATGGCGTCTACGAGGTCACGAGCGTCCTGGGCGGCAAGCTGATCGACTTCGCGGGCCATGCGGCGCGGCTCGCCCGCTCTCTGTCGGAGCTGGGCATGAAGGCGCCCGTCGATACGGACACCCTGCTGGAGATCCACCGCGAACTGATCGCCCGCAATGGGATCGAGGACGGGCTGGTCTATCTTCAGGTGACGCGCGGGGCCGCCGATCGCGATTTTCTCTACCCCGACGCCGAGACGCCGCCGACGCTGGTCCTGTTCACTCAGGCCAAGCCGGGCCTCGCGGAACCCGACCGCGCCGCCAAGGGCTGGTCCGTCATCTCCATCCCCGACCGGCGCTGGGGCCGGCGGGACATCAAGACAGTGCAGCTGCTCTATCCCTCGATGGGCAAGATGATGGCCAAGGCGGCGGGCGCGGACGACGCCTGGATGGTCGAGGACGGCGCGGTGACCGAGGGGACCTCGAACAACGCCTATATCGTCAAGGGCGACACCATCATCACGCGGCATCTGGGCGAGGAGATCCTGCATGGGATCACCCGCGCCGCCGTCCTGCGGCTGGCGGCCGAGGCGCAGATGAAGGTCGAGGAGCGGTCCTTCACCATCGAGGAAGCGCAAGGCGCTGACGAGGCCTTCATCACCTCGGCCTCGTCCTTCGTGATGCCGGTGGTGGAGATCGACGGCACGCCGATCGGCGACGGCACGCCCGGCCCCATGGCCGCGCGCCTGCGGGAGATCTATCTCGACGAGGCCCGGCGCAAGGCGGTCTGAGTCAGGGGGGGCGCAGGCCCCGCCCGGGCACCGGCGCGGAAGATGCAGGCGACGGCCCGGGCGGCCTGCGCGTCAGTCCCGGCGCGGCGGGTCGAGACGCAGGATCGCCTTCACCTTCTGGCGCGTGCGGATCCAGTCCGGACCGAAGGCCAGCGCGTCGCCCTGAAGCTGGGTGTGCAGCGCGGCGATCTGGCGGGTCGAGAGCAGCGCGGCATCGACATCGGAAAAGCCGAGCTGGTCGAGCCGGACCTGGACAGAGGCCACCAGTTGCGCATTCGGTGCCGCCATCACGGGCAAGGGCGCGGTCAGCGAAATGGCGAGCAGCAGGGGGCGGATCATCGGTGTCTCCTTCGGGGTCAGCGCGAGACGCGGTCTAGCAGGGACTGTAACGGCCCGCCCCGCAGGATCGTCCCGATTCGGAGGCGGATCGTGCTTTCGGGCCGGTCGGAATACACGAGATGGTGGATCGCGGCGCGCTGCGCCGGGCTGAGATCCCGCACATCCACATCGCCGAACCCATAGCGCCGCAAGCTATAGGCCAGGCTGGCTTCCAGGGGCGTCAGCGGGGCGGTGGCCTGCGCGGCGGCCGGGGGCGGCGCAACAAAGGTATCCTGGGCCGCCGCCGCGAGGGGCGACAGCGCCAGCAAGACGCCGGCCAGGGGCAGTCGTCGGATCATGGCGCGGCCCTCCTTCAGGGGAGTTTAGGCGGTCCGGGCGCGTCGCTCCAGCACCGGCGCCCGCACATTTCCGAGAGCGCCGCTCAGCCCTTGCCGACGTTCTCCGCGAAGCTCTTCTCGAACGCGGCCTGCTGTTCGGGGGTCGCTTCGGTCTGGTGGCGGGCTTTCCACTCGGACATGGGCATGCCGTAATAGGCTTCGCGCGCCTCGTCCTTGGTCATCTCGATGCCATGCTCCGCCGCCGCCTCGGCATACCAGCGCGACAGGCAGTTGCGGCAGAAGCCCGCGAGGTTCATCAGGTCGATGTTCTGCGCGTCCGGGCGGTCCTCAATCAGGTGCTGGCGGAGGCGGCGGAAGGCGGCGGCCTCCACTTCGATGCGGGTGCGGTCATCCATTTCGTGCAATTTCGGCATCCTCCAGGGCGGCGGTCAGAAGCGGGGCGAGGCGGGCGGCCCAGCGGCTTTGCGCCTCTTCTGTCGAGATGAGGTCGTTCCTCAGCTCGATCAAGGCGTGCAGGCGGCCGGGGCCGAGCGCGTGCCGGTCCATCGTGTCGCCGGGCAGGTGCCCGCTATAGGGTTCGTTGACGCCGACGAAGATGTCGCCCTCCTTCTTGAGCCACGCGATCAGCGGGTCGGACAGGCGGCGGTCGTGGGAAAAGAGAACACCGACCTCCCAGGGGCGCGGCTCCCGCCCGCGCAGCTGCGGCGTGAAGCTGTGAATTGAGACCAGGACGGGGGCCGTCCGCCGTGACAGGAGGTCCGTGACGGCGGCGTGGTAGGGGCGATGAAACAGCGCGAGCCGCCGCGCCCGTTCGGCCGCGTCCGCGTGGCGGTTCCCCGGAATGATCGTGCCGTCATAGAGTTTCATCAGTAGGGTCGGATCGTCCTCCCCGCGGTTCGGGTCGATGACCAGGCGCGAGAAATTCGACAGCACGGCGGGCGCGTCCATCAGCCGCGACAGCTCCCGGGTGACGCCGGCCGTGCCGGGATCCCAGGCGATGTGGCGGGCCATGTCGGCTTGGGACAGGCCGAGCGTTCCGCCCACCTCCTCGGGAACCCGGTTGGAGGCGTGGTCGCAAAGCAGCACCCAGCGCGCGGTGCCTTCCGGGTTGACGATATGATAGGGCGCGAGGGACATGAGCCCCGCTTACCCTGCCCGCCGAACGATGCCCATACCCGCCGGGCGGTTGCCAAGTGCCCCCGGCGCACGGCATAGGCGTGAGCGCTAACACCTGTTTCCTCCCGGAAGGAAGACGCCCGCATGAGACGCCATCGCAACGTGAAGATTGTCGCCACGCTCGGCCCCGCTTCGGACGATTACGACACGATCCGCGCCCTGTTCGAAACGGGGGCGGACGTGTTCCGCCTCAACATGTCTCATGGCGGCCATGACGACATCCGCGCCCGCCACAACATCCTGCGCGATATCGAGCGCGACACGGGCCGCCCAGTCTGCATCCTGGCGGACCTGCAGGGCCCCAAGCTGCGCTGCGGGGTATTTGCCGACGACGAGGCCGAGATCGAGGAAGGCCAGCCCTTCCGCTTCGACCTCGACGACGCGCCGGGCGATGCGACGCGGGTGCAGCTGCCGCACAAGGAGATCTTCGAGGCGCTGCGTCCCGGCTCGACGCTCCTGGTCAATGACGGCAAGCTGCGGCTGAAGGTCGAGGCTTGCGGGGACGACTTCGCCGATTGCACCGTGGTGACGGGCGGCACGATCTCCAACCGCAAGGGCGTGAACGTGCCCGACGTGGTCCTGCCGCTGGCGGCGCTCTCGGAGAAGGACCGCAAGGACCTGGAATTCGTCTGCGAGCTGGGCGTCGACTGGCTGGCGCTGAGCTTCGTCCAGCGCGCCGCCGACGTCGAAGAGGCGCGCAAGCTGGCCAAGGGCCGCGCCGCGATCCTCTCCAAGATCGAAAAGCCCGCCGCCGTCGAGGCCTTCGACGAGATCCTCGCCGCTTCGGACGGGATCATGGTCGCGCGCGGCGATCTGGGCGTCGAATGCCCCGTCCACGCCGTGCCCCCAATCCAGAAGCGGCTGACCCGCAAGTGTCGCGCCGCCGCCAAGCCGGTGATCGTGGCCACGCAGATGCTGGAGAGCATGATCGACAGCCCGATGCCCACGCGGGCCGAGGTCTCGGACGTGGCGACCGCGATCTACGAGGGCGCCGACGCGATCATGCTTTCGGCCGAATCGGCGGCGGGATCCTACCCGCTGGAGGCGGTGCGGACGATGAACGACGTCGCCGAATCGGTCGAGGCCGACGTCACCTATCGGGAGATTATCGAGGCCAGCCGCCGGTCCTCGCATCTCAGCTCCACCTCAGACGGGATCGTAGCCGCCGCGCGCGAGATCGCCGAGACAACGGGCGTCAAGGCAATCTGCTGCTTCTCGCATTCCGGCTCCACCGCGCTGAAGGTCGCGCGCGAGCGGCCGCGCGTGCCGATCATCGCGCTGACGCCGATCACCCGTACGGCGCGGCGCATGGCGCTCAGCTGGGGTGTCCATTCGGTCGAGACGCAAGCGGTCGAGCGGTTCAAGTTCGCCGTGGTCTCGGCGGTGCGCGCCGCCAAGGCCGCAGGCTTTGCCGAGACGTCGGACACGGTCGTGGTCACCGCGGGCATCCCGTTCAACGTGGCCGGTTCGACGAACATCCTGCGGGTCGCGCCCTGCGACGAGCGGCTGATCTTCGGAGCCGAGGCCGACTGAGTTGGAGGCCCTGGCGGCGCTCTGGGCCCGGGTCACCGAAGGGTGGGCGGGCCTGCCGAGCCTGCCGCCCCTGGGGCTGCCCGCGCCGCCCGATCCCGATCTGCTGATTGTGATCGCCACCTCGCTGATGGCGCTGGGCCTGACCGCGGCGCTCTCGGCCCGGATCGACGGGCGGCGCAGCTGGGCCGGGCGGTTTGCCGTGATCCTCTCGGCCGGGATGTTCTTCTGGGTCTGGGAGGCCGCCCGGTCGGGATTCGGCTGGACCACGATCCCCGCGGCCTTCGTCGAGGTCGCCGCACGCATTCTGCGCTGACCGCCAACCGCCCACCCGCGTGACGGTGCCCCTTGCCAAGTCAGGGCGCGGCCGTTAGGGGACGCGCTCTACCGCCCGCCCGGCGATTGGGATGCCGAGGCGCGCGACGAAAAAGGAGCCCGAAATGCCCAAGATGAAGACGAAGTCGAGCGCCAAGAAGCGCTTCAAGGTGACCGCGCGCGGCAAGGTTCTGTCCGCCCAGGCCGGCAAGCGCCACGGCATGATCAAGCGCACCAACAAGTTCATCCGCGACGCCCGTGGCACGTCCACGCTCAGCGCTCCGGACACCAAGATCGTCAAGGGCTTCATGCCCTACGACCGCTGATAGGAGGAACTACCGATGTCCCGAGTCACCTCCGGCAAGGTCACCCACGCCCGCCACAAGAAGGTCCTGACGGCCGCGAAGGGCTACTATTCGCGCCGCTCGACCAACTTCAAGACTGCGCGCCAGGCCGTCGACAAGGCGAACCAGTACGCCACCCGCGACCGCAAGAATCGCAAGCGCACGTTCCGTGCGCTGTGGATCCAGCGGATCAACGCCGCCGTGCGCGCCCATGACGCCGACATGACTTATTCGCGCTTCATCGCCGCGCTCGGCAAGGCCGGGATCGAGGTCGACCGCAAGGTCCTCGCCGACCTCGCCGTCCACGAGCCCGAGGCCTTCGCCGCCATCGTGGCTCAGGCCAAAGCCGCCGCGTAAGCGCCGCGCCAGACCGCATCCGGACGGGGCCCCTTCGTGGGCCCCGTTTTTCGTTTCCTCCACTGGAACCGGGGCGACCCGCGTCCTCTTCTTCTGGCCCCAAATACTCATGGCCCGACCCCATCCGCATTCCGACCGCTCCGGTGTCTCGCCGAGCGTCGCGGACGGGGGGCCGGGGGGCGTCCCCCGGCCCCCTCCGCCAGCGGGTCGTCAGCGCCAGAGCATCAGCCCCGCCGCCTTCAACTGGTCGGGATGGACGTAGCGCTCGGACCGTTCCGTCAGGAAGGACGCGTCCTCCGCCCGCATGGCCTGCACCAGCGCCGCGAAGCGCTTGTAAGACGCGCCGCCGTGATTGTGCCCGCCATGGGCGAGCACTTTGTCGATCTTGGCGGGCAGGGCCGAGGTAAAGACGAAATGCGCGACCGTCAGCAGCCGGTCCGTCGGCGGCGGCCAGTTCGCCTTGTGCGACCCATAGCGCCAGACCAGCCGGGACCGTCGCACGATCGGCGTCTTCAGCGTGGAGTGGCGTGAGAGCGGCGGGCGGTCGGCTTCGGGGATCTTCTCACGGACATACCGGTCCCAGAGGACGCTCGACTTGGCCAGGGCGATCTGTTGCGGTTGGCGGAAGGGGCGGAGGCGCAGCAGGGGGTGCGCCTCGAAATAGGGGCACTCCGCGAGAAGGGCATCGAAATCGCCGGGGGGCGCGGCAGGGGTGCCGGGCGGGGGCAGGCGCTCGGGAAAGAATTCGACCAGGGAGGCGGCCACGGTGGGTCGCCGCTCGGCTCGGAGCACGTCGAGAATCGCGGGCAGGTCCGGCGCCTCGGCAGGGGGCAGCAGGAATTCGTCCGCATCGACATAGAGCGCGTGCCGGCCCCAGAGGAATTTCTGCGCGATGGCGTCCTTCATCACCACGCCCGCCCGCGCGGCCCGCTTGAACCCGAGCGGCCCGCGCCCATCCGCCGGATCGCCATAGCCGTAGCGGGAACGGAGCATGACAACGTCCGGCTGCGCCGCCAACAGCTCCGCCGTGCCGTCGCCCGAGCCGTCATCCAGCACGACGAACTGCGCGACCCCGATCCGGCGGTGATGGTCCAGCCAGGCGGGCAGGAAGTGCATCTCGTCGCGCATCATCGACAGGATCGAGGGCGCGCCGGAACGGAGCGTGCCGGAGGCGATCTCAAGGCTGTCGAGGACATCGGAATGGGTCGGGCGCATGGTGTCTCCCAAGGGGGCGGCGCGCGGTCTCTCTAGGAGAGGCGCGCGCCGCTCTCAAGCCGTCGACGCGCGCCGCTCCGGCGCTAGCTGCCGCCTCATGCGCGCCCTGATCCTCCTCCTTGCCCTCGCAGCCTGCACCCCCGCCGTCCCGCCGGAGCGGGCGATCCTTGCCATCGGCGACAGCGTCATGGCCTGGAACGGCGACCGGGGCATCCCCGAGGTCACGGCGGCGGCGCTGGGCCGGCCGGTGGTCGATGCCTCGCAATCCTTGGCGCATGTGACCCATCCGAACGCGCTGGCGCGGGTCACGGGTTTCGATATCTCGCGCCAGGCGCCTTCAGGGGCCTGGGACTGGATCATCCTCACCGGGGGCGGCAACGACATCCGCTCCGATTGCGCCACGCCCCGGGCGGCCGCGACCCGAGACGGGCTGATCGGCCCGGATCTGAGCGGGGACATCCCCGAACTGATCGCGCGGCTGCGGGCGCGGGGCGCGCGCGTGGCGGTCGTGGGCTATTACGACGGGGCCGAGGCCTCGCCCACCGGGTTCACGCCGTGCCAGCCCGAGTTCGACGTCATGAACCGCCGCTTCGACGCGCTGGCGGGCCGCGATCCGGGCGTGGTGTTCCTGGACGCGGGCGACGTGATCGACCCGCGGGAGACCGTGCTCTACGCGCCCGACCTGATCCATCCGAGCCCGCGCGGCGCCGCATTGATCGGCGCCGCCCTGGCCCAAAGGATCCGCGCGGCCGAGCGGTGAGCGCCGCTCAGGCGGCGTAGGCCGCGCGCTCCGCCTCCGCGTAGACGCGCAGATAGCCCGGCTCCACGAAGGGCAGGGTCTGTGTCATGACCACGCCGCATTTATCCGCGCTGCGATCGGCCCACCAATGGGTGTTCAGCACCCCTGCCCAGGTCAGCGTCCCCGCCCGGCGGCCTCCGTCCACATCCTCAATGTTGATCAGTCCGCCGAAGCCATGGGTGGCCGCCCCCGGGAACGGATCGACATCGGCGCTCACGGCGGGCACGGTTGCGACCATCCGCTCGAACCGCTTCCCCTCCATCTGATCGGCGAAGACCTGATCCACCGCGCCCTCGGACAGGATTCGCGTCCCGTCCAACTCCCCGCCTCGGAGCAGCATCCGCAGCAGGCGCATATAGTCCGGCGCGGTCGAATAGAGGCAATGCCCCATCCCGTAGACCTCGGGCTTGGGCGGGGGCGAGAGGTCGAAGGGGACAAAACCGCCGTCCTCGCCGCGGGCCTTCACCTGCGCCAGCCGATCCTCCATGCCGTCGGGCTCGAAGGCGGTGCGAGACATGCCGAGCGGCTCCAGGATCTCCGAGGTCACGAACTCGGTGATCGACTGGCCCGACACGGCCTCCACCACGAGGCCCAGAAAGTCGGTCGAGAGGCCATAGCCCCAGCGCTCCCCGGGGTCGAACATCAGCGGGTAGTTCAGCGCCGCTCGCGTGCCCGACAGCGAAGGCGGCGCGCCCGTCGCCTGGAGGTAGCGCATCATGTCCGCGTTCCAGAACTCGTATTCCAGCCCCGAGCGGTGGGTCGCCAGATGGCGCACCGTCGCCGCCGTGCGGGGCGCGCGCAGCCGGGGCGTGTCCCCGTCCCAGCCGTCGAGCACCTGCATCGCGTCCCAGTCCGGCAGGACCGAGGCCACCTCGGTCTCCATCGACAGCTTGCCCCGGTCGATCAGGATCATCGCCGCGAGCGAGCCGACGAGCTTCGTCATCGAGAAGATGCGGAACGCGGTGTCCTCCGAGGCGGGGCGGCCCTCGGCCGCGTCCCCGGCGCTGGCGCTGTCGGTGATGCCTCCGGCGTTGCCCAGCATGGTGACGACGAAGGGAACGTCCTGGCGTGCGACGGCGTCTTCCGCGAGGGTCTGTAAGGTCATTGTGGTTTCCTCCCGCTCGGAAGCGTCCGCGCGATGGCCGGTTGGGTCAAGCTGCATCGCAGGGGCGGTTGCAGCAGCGCGCCCCACGGGATACGCAGCGCCGACTTGAGACGAGGCCCGACCATGGACGACCTGCGCGAGAAATATATCGGTCAGATCCGCGACGCCGCCGACGAAGCCGCCCTGGAAGCAGTGCGCCTCGCCGCCGTCGGCAAGAAGGGCGAGGTCGCCCTGAAGATGCGCGAACTCGGCAAGATGACCCCGGAGGAGCGGCAGGTCGCGGGGCCGAAGCTGAATGCGCTGAAGGATGAGATCAATTCCGCCATCGCCGCCCGCAAGGCCGCGCTGGAGGATGCCGCGCTGGAGGCGCGCCTGCGCGACGAGTGGCTCGACGTGACCCTGCCCACCCGCACGCGGCGCGTGGGCAGCATCCACCCGATCAGCCAGGTCACCGAAGAGGTGACCGCGATCTTCGCGGATATGGGCTTCAGCGTCGCGGAAGGCCCCCAGATCGAGACCGACTGGTACAATTTCGACGCGCTCAACATCCCCGGCCACCATCCGGCCCGCGCCGAGATGGACACGTTTTACATGCACCGCGCCGAGGGCGACGACCGTCCGCCGCACGTGTTGCGCACCCATACCTCGCCGGTCCAGATCAAGGCGATGGAGGCCACTGGCGCGCCGCTGCGGGCGATCTGCCCGGGCCGGGTCTACCGCGCCGATTACGACCAGACCCACACGCCGATGTTCAATCAGGTCGAGGGCATCGCCATCGACCGCGACATCTCCATGGCGAACCTGAAATGGTGCCTGGAGGAATTCTGCCGCGCCTTCTTCGAGGTGGACGAGATCGAGCTGCGCTTCCGCGCCTCGCATTTCCCCTTCACCGAGCCCTCGGCCGAGGTCGATATCCGCTGTTCGTGGGAGGGCGGGACGCTCAAGCTGGGTGAGGGCGATGACTGGCTGGAGATCCTGGGCTCGGGCATGATCCACCCCAAGGTGTTGCAGGCAGGCGGGATCGACCCGGATCAATGGCAGGGCTTCGCCTTCGGCATGGGGATCGACCGGATCGCGATGCTGAAATACGGCATCCCGGACCTGCGGGCCTTCTTCGACAGCGACCTGCGCTGGCTGCGGCATTACGGCTTCGGCGCGCTCCAGGCGCCGGCGCGCCACGCGGGTTAATCACACCTTAGGACATGCGCGCTATCGCTGGGGGACGCCCCCCTCGGAGCAGATCATGACCGCGCAGCCCCGCATCCTGGCGTCCCATTCGCCGCCGGAAGAGATCGATTTGGACGTTGTCGGCCGCGTGGTCGAGCTGTTGACCCAGTGCCGGATGCTGTCGCTGACATCGGCCCTGCTGGCGGTCCAATGGGCCTCCGCCCGGGGCGCCCGGGAGCGTGCCGCCTTTGCCAGCGCCTTCCACGCCGATCGCCGCGCCTATATCGACGCGATCTCGGAGAAGATGCGGATCGCGCCCTTCATGGCGCGTTTGCCGGAAATCGCCAGACCACGGGCGGCGGTGCATGGCTTTCTCGATACGCTGCAACAGCTGGAGACGGACGGCACCGAGATGGATCACGCCTCGGCCGCCAAGCTGGCCGAGCGGGCGCGGCTGCATGTCCATCCCGCCCTGCGTGAGATCATTCTCTACCTGGAAGGCAAGATTCGAGAGGGGCAGGAGCGTGAGCGCGCCGGGGTGGCGGCGCGGGCCGATCTGGTCGATCGCACGCTCCACGACATGGGACGAATCGGCCGGATGATCGGCTCCATCTCGATCAACGCCTCGGTCGAAGCGGCCCGGGCCGGGGGCGAATCGGGGCGTGCCTTTCAGGTGATCGCGGCAGAGGTGCGCGATCTCGCGCGGCAATCCGCGACCCTGTTGGAGGAGATGAAGCAGCGGCTGGCCGAACGCCTGCGGTGATCGCCCCCTTACCGGCCTGCCCTCAGCCCTCGCGGCGCAAGCGCGCCAGGAGTTGCGGGCTCATATAGCCGTCGGGAACCAGACCGCGCGCGGCCTGCCATCGGCGGATCGCCTCCAGGGTCAGCGGGCCGACCAAGCCGTCGAATTTCTGCGGGTCGAACCCGGCCGCGGCCAGACGGCGCTGCATCTCCACGCGCTCGTCGAAGGTCAGCGCCCGGTCCCCGCGCGGCCAGCTGTCGATCAGCGGCAGGCCGCCCGCGATCCGGTCGGCCAGATGCCCGACGCCGATCACATAGGCGTCGGCGGTGTTGTAGCTCTCCAGCGCGCGGAAATTGGGCGTGGTGGCAAAGGCGGTGCCCTGATGCCCGCCCGGCACGCGGATCGAGATGCCCGGCCCCTCCGGCAGCGCGCCGCTCCGCGCCCGCACCCCCAACGCCGCCCATTCGGCGCCGGTCTTGGTGGTCCGCTCCCCGGTCAGCAGGTAGTCGAAGCCTTCGGGCACCACGACTTCGGTGCCCCAGGGCCGCCCGGTCTGCCAGCCATTTGCCTTGAGATAGGTCGCCGTCGAGGCCAGCGCATCGACCGGCGTGCCCCAGATGTCGCGTCGCCCGTCGCCATCCCAGTCCTGAGCGTGCGCCAGAAAGCTCGACGGCAGGAACTGCGTATGCCCCATCGCCCCAGCCCAGGAGCCCCGGAGCGTGGCGGGCACGGCCTCCCCCCGCTCGACGATCTGCAACGCGGCCAGGAACTCCCGCTCCCACAGAGCGGCGCGGCGGGCGTCGAAGGCCAGGGTTGCGATGGCCTCCAAGGTCGGTGTGTCGCCCTTGAAGGCGCCGTAACTGCTCTCCAGCCCCCAGATCGCGACCAGGATCTCGGCGGGAACGCCATGGGTGGCTTCGATACGGTCGAGATCTGCCCGGTGGTACGCCAGGGCCGCGCGCCCGTTCCGGATGCGCGCGTCCGAGACGGCGGTATCGAGATAGTCCCAAACGGTCTTGGTGAATTCCGACTGGGTGCGGTCGCGGCGGACGATGTCGGCGCGGTAGGCGAGCCCGCGCGTCGCGCGCGTCCAGGTGGCGTCGGAGATGCCCGCCGCCTGCGCCGTCTCGCGGAACCCGGCAAGCCAGGCGTCCAGGCTCGGCGACGCCGCGCCGCGCATGGCCGGGCGCGGCGAGGTGACCGGCTGCGCGCAGGCCGTGGTGGACAGAACCAGCGTCAGCAGCAGGGCGCGGATCATCGCCGCCTCTTCTTCGGGCCCTTGCGGAGCTTGCGCTTGCGCGTGGGGGGCGCGGCCGGGCGCCGGCGTTCGCCCTCGATCTCCAAAAGCTCCACGATCAGGCCGCCGGTCACCGGCGCGGCTTCGGCCAGGCGGACGGTGACGCGCTGGCCCAGGCTGATCTCGGTGCGGGTCTCGGTCCCGGTCAGGGTCTGCT
Organism: Jannaschia seohaensis; assembly: GCF_900116765.1. Taxonomy (GTDB): domain Bacteria; phylum Pseudomonadota; class Alphaproteobacteria; order Rhodobacterales; family Rhodobacteraceae; genus Jannaschia; species Jannaschia seohaensis. The sequence goes on from NZ_UETC01000001.1 coordinate 391,148, forward strand.
CGTCGCGATCATAGCGGAAATATTCCGCCCCGAGCGAGCGCACCGGGATCAGCGCATCCGCCCCCGTCTCGTCCAGCCGCACGAAGGCGCCGAAACTCTGCACGCCCGAGATACGGCCGGTGAACTGCGCCCCGATCTGATCGGCGAGGAAGGCGGCGAGGTAGCGGTCGTTCGTGTCGCGCTCCGCCACCATCGACCGCCGCTCCGCTTCGGAGATGAGCGTCGCGGTGGCCTCCAGATGCTCCAGATCCCATTCCGACAGGCCATCGGCGTCGGGATTGGGGCCCCAGCCATGGGCCGTGATCAGCGCGCGATGCACGATCAGGTCGGAATAGCGCCGGATCGGCGAGGTGAAATGCGCGTAGCTTCGCAGGGCGAGGCCGAAATGGCCCAGATTGACAGGGGAATAATAGGCCTGCGCCATCGCCCGCAGGGTCGACATGGAGATCAGCTCCGCCAGATCCGTCCCCTCGGCCGCATGCAGCAGGCGGTTCAGCATCGCCGGCCGCGTCACCTGTCCCTTGGGCAGTGAAAATCCCGAGGCCTTCGCCGTCTCGCGCAGCGCGTCCAGCTTGTCCTCCGCCGGCTCTTCGTGGACGCGGTAGATCAGGGGGGTGCGCCGCTTCTCCAATTCCTCGGCGGCGGCGACATTCGCGGCGATCATGAACTCTTCGATCAGGCGATGCGCATTGAGCCGGTCGCGGAAGGCGACGGAGGTGACTTGGCCCTCCTCCGACAATTCGATCCTCCGCTCCGGCAGGTCCAGGTCCAGCGGCGCGCGGCGGGCCCGGGCGCGCTTCAGCGCGTCATAGGCGGCATAGAGCGCCCTCAGCACGTCCAGATGCGGCGCCGTGCGGTCGTTGGGCGTGCCGTCTACCGCCGCCTGCACCTCCTGGTAGTGGAACGACGCCGCGGAGTGCATCAGTCCCCGGTAAAACGTCTGCCCGGTCCGGTTCCCCTCCGCGTCGAAGGTCATCCGCACCGCGATACAGGCCCGGTCCACCCCCTCATGCAGCGAACACAGATCGCCCGAGAGCGCATCGGGCAGCATCGGGACGACCCGATCGGGGAAATAGGTCGAGTTGCCCCGCTCCCGCGCCTCCCGGTCGAGCGCGGAGCCGGGGGAGACATAGGCGGCGACGTCGGCGATGGCGACCCAGATGGCGTGGCCGTCGCCCTCGGGCTCTGCGAAGACCGCATCGTCCCGGTCGCGGGCATCCGACGGGTCGATCGTGATCAGCGGCAGGTGGCGCAGATCGGTGCGGTCGCCCAGTTCGGGCGGCGCCGCGGCCTCTGCTTCGGCGATGACCTCTTCGGGGAAGTGGTCGCGCAGGCCGTGCTGGTGGATCGCGATAAGCGACACCGCCTTGGCCGCACCCGGATCTCCCAGGCGCGTCACCACCTTGGCCCGAGGCAGACCCATCCGCGTCCGCCCCTTGCCGATCTCCGCCTCGACAAGCTCCCCATCGCGCGCCCCGCCGGTGTCGCCCGCGCCGATGATCCATTCCCGGTCGGCCCCCTTGTCCACCGGCATCAGACGGCCGCCCTCGGCGGAGGCGCGGAACACGCCGATTGCGCGGCGCGGGCCGGTGCCGATGCGGCGGATCAGCCGGGCCTGGTGGCTGTGATCCTCACCCGTGACCTCGGTCAGCCGCATCAGCAGCCGATCCTCGGGTCCGAAGGCCGGGTCGTCCTCTTGCGGGATATAGAGAATCCTTGGCTCCGGCTCGTCGCCGCGCCAGTCGGCGGGCCGCAGGAACAGATCCCCATCGGCATCGGTGCCGGCGAGTTTCAGGATCGAGACCGGCGGCAGGCGGTTCGGGTCGTCATAGGACCTCTTGCGCTTGGTCAGATACCCCTCGTCCTGCATCTCGCGCAGCAGGCGCTTCAGGTCGATCCGCGCCTGGCCCTTGACCCCGAAGGCCTTGGCGATGTCGCGCTTTGAGGTCTGGGCGGGGTTGTCGGCGATCCATTGCAGGATCGCCTCCTTGGTGGGGATGCTCATGGGGTCGCAGGTAGCACGGCGGTGGGGCGGCGTCGAATGCCCACAGGCTCAGTCATTCTTCATTAAGGTTAACGCGTCCCTTCCTGCCTCATCTTGCCGGAAATACCTTGGGGTCCGGGGCAAAGCCCCGGCTTTTGGCGATCCGACGGACTCATCCCCGCCGGATGACCGGCGCGAGCCGCGGCTTGGCCGCCGCCTCCTCCCCGAAGTCGAACGCGTCCAGCCGCTCGGCCCGCCTGCCCGCGCGTTCGGCGGCGGTGGCGATCCCTTCGACATCCCGCCGCGCCTGGTCGAAATGGCTCTCCAGCTTGGCCGCGCGCTCCACGATCAACTCCACGTCCCGGCCTAAAGCGGCGAGCGCACGGCGGATGTCCCCTGCTTGCTCGCGCATTCGGTGGTCCTTGAGCACGGCGCGCAGCGTGTTGAGCGTCGCCATCATCGTGGTCGGCGAGACGATCCAGACGCGGGCGACGAAGCCCTCGCGGACGATCTCCGGGTGGTTGGCATGCAGCTCCGCATAGATCGCTTCCGAGGGGAGAAACAGGCAGGCGCCATCCGCCGTCTCTCCGGGCAGGACGTATTTGTCGGCGATGGCGCGGATATGGGTGCGCAGCGCGGCGCGGAAGGCGGTCTTCGTCGTCTGAGACGGCTCCGCGAGCAGCGCCTCGTAGCTCTCCAGCGGGAACTTGGCGTCGATGACCAGCGGCCCCGGCGGGTCGGGCATGTGGATGAGGCAATCGGCGCGGCGCCCGTTCGTCAGCGTCGCCTGCCAGGTGAAGGCGTCGGGCGGCAGCGCCTTGGCCACCAGGTCGTGAAGCTGGATCTCGCCGAAAGCGCCACGCGTCTGCTTATTGGACAGAATGTCTTGGAGGCCGAGAACGTTCGACGACAGGTCCTCGATCCGGGACTGGGCGGCGTCGATGGCGGCGAGCCGCTGTTGCAGCGCGCCCAAAGAGGCCGCCGTGCGGGCCGCGCCGTCGGTCAGCGCCGCTGCCGTCCCGGCCTCGGCCCGCGCCTGCGCATCGGCCAGCCCGGCCAGCGTCCCGGTCAGCTGCGCCTGGGCGCGGGACAGGTCCCGCAGCCGGGCGGACATGGCGAGCACGACGACCAGTAGCAGCAGCGCGAGCGCCCCCGCGCCCAGCGCGCCCAGCGTGGCCGGGTCCGACAGGTCCAGGATCATGTCCGGCCGAACAGGCGCTCGATGTCCTTGAGGTCCAGCGAGACATAGGTGGGGCGGCCGTGGTTGCATTGGCCCGACATCGGCGTCGCCTCCATCTCCCGCAGGAGCGCGTTCATCTCGGGCGCCGACATGCGGCGGCCCGCGCGGATCGAGCCGTGGCAGGACATGCGGCTGAGGATCGCGTCCAGGCGGCGGCGGAGGGTGAGGGGCGTGGCGTCCTCGTCCTCCTCCAATTCCTCGATGATGTCGCGGATCAGGGCCTCCGCCGAGACGGGCCCGAGGAGCGCGGGCGTCTCGCGCACGGCAACGCAGCCGGGGCCGAACGGGTCGAGGCCGAGGCCCAGGGCGCTCAGGTCCAGCGCCAGCAGCCGCTCCGCCCAGGGGCCGACCTCCACCACTTCGGGGATCAGCAGCGCCTGCGCGGCGATGCCGCCCGCTTCGGCCTGGGCCTTGAGGCGCTCGTAGACGAGACGCTCATGGGCGGCGTGCTGGTCGACCAGGACGAAGCCGGTCTCGGTCTGGGACAGGATGTAGGTTTCGTGCAATTGCGCGCGGGCGGCGCCGAGATAGCCGGGGGCTGCGTCGGGCGTGGGCTCGGGCGCGGGCTCGACCCGGGCGGAGGCGTCGGCGAAGCCCGGCATCTGCATCGTATAGGCCGTGTCCCGGGCGCGGGGCGAGGGGCGGTCCATCTGATAGACCGGCGCGGCGGGACGCGGCGGCTCGGCCCGGGCGGCGCCGAGGGTGGCGGTGGCGACGGTCGTGGCGCTGCGGTGGCCCGCTTCGGCCAGGGCATGCTTCAGGCCCGAAACGATGAGCCCCCGCACCAGCCCGGCATCGCGGAAGCGGACCTCCGTCTTGGCCGGATGGACGTTGCAATCGACCAAGGTCGGCGGGCAGGTGATGAAGAGAGCGGCGACCGCGTGGCGGTCCTTGGCCAGCACGTCCGCATAGGCTCCGCGCAGGGCGCCGGTCAGCATCCGGTCGCGGACAGGGCGGCCGTTGACGAAGAGATATTGGTGCACCGCGTTGCCGCGCGAATAGGTCGGCAGGCCCGCATGGCCGGTCAGGCGGTGGCCCTCCCGCTCGGCATCGAGCGTCATGCAGTTCTCGGCGAAGGCGCGGCCTAGAATGGTGGCGAGCCGGTCGGCGAGGCTGGCGGCGGGGTCGGCGCGGAACAGCACCTTGTCCTCGCCATCCGAGACGTCGCGCAGATCGAAGGCGACCCCCGGCTCGGCCATGGCGAGGCGGCGCACGGCGTCGGTGACGGCCATGCTCTCGGAGCGTTCGGATTTCAGGAACTTCAGCCGCGCCGGAGTGGCGTGGAACAGGTCGCGCAGTTCGACGACCGTCCCGGCGCGCAGCGCGGCGGGGCGGGGCGCGTCGATCCGGCCGCCCGAGACATGCAGGCTCATCGCCCCGTCCGACCCAGTGGCGCGGGTGGTGATCGTCAGGCGGCCGACGGCGCCGAGCGAGGGCAGCGCCTCGCCCCGGAAGCCGAAGGAATGGATCTGGAGCAGATCCGTCCCGTCGATCTTGGAGGTGGCATGGCGCGAGAGCGCCAGCGGCAGGTCCTCGGCGGCGATGCCATGGCCGTCATCGGTGACGCGAATCAGCGTGCGTCCGCCATCGGCGATCTCGATCCGGATGCGGCTGGCGCGGGCGTCGAGCGCGTTCTCCACCAGTTCCTTGACGGCCGAGGCGGGGCGCTCGACCACCTCGCCCGCGGCGATGCGATTGATCGCGGCCTCGTCCAGCTGACGAATGCGGGGAGGGGATATGTTGCGGTCCTGGGCGCCCATGGCGCTACAGCTAGCGCGACCGGCCCGGCAGGGGAACCCGGATCATGCGCTGTTCGGGCCGGGCGCGGTCCTCATTTCGCCCGACAGTCCTGGCCGCGGGGTGCCCCGCGGCCGACCGGGTTCAGCCGTCGCTCGCGGGGGCGGGCAGGGGGCCGGTCTCCAATCCGTCCGGCTGGCCCACCACGACGAAATGCAGGTTCTCCGGTTGGAGGATGCGCCGCGCGACGCGGGCGATGTCCTCGGGCGTGACCGCCATGATGTTGTCGTTGCGCGTCGCGATATACTCGATGGGCAGATGCTGTGCCTGCATCGAAACCAGGATCCCCGCGATATTGGCGTTGCCGTCGAATCGCAGCGGATAGGCGCCGGTCAGATAGGTCTTGGCGGCGTCCAGCTTGTCAGTGGCGATACCGTTCGCGGCCACGTCCGCCCAGATGTCGCGGACGATCTGCACCGCCTCGGCGGTCTTGTCGTTGGACGACGAAAACTGGCCCATATATTGCGCCGCCAGATCCCGCGGCACCAGGAAGCTGCCGATGCCATAGGTCAGCCCGCGCTCCTCGCGGACCTCGGTCATCAGCTTGGAGGCGAAGCCAGAGCCGCCGAGGATGTGGTTCATGACATAGGCGGGGAAGAAATCCTCGTCGTCGCGCATGATGCCCTCGTGGCTCCAGAGCACCAGGGATTGCGGCGTAGGGAAATCGACGACCGTGATGCCGCCAGCGAGCGCATACTCGGCCTCGGGCACCTCGGGCGCGCTGCTTTCGGGCAGGGCGCCGAGCAGCTCGTCGAGCAGCGGCCCGAGTTCCTCGGCGGTAATGTCGCCGGTGACGCCGACATGTACACGGTCGCGGGTCAGTGCCGCCCCATGCGCCGCGACGAGGTCGTCGCGGGTCAGCGCCGACACCGTCTCCCGTGTGCCCTCCAGCTGGGTGCCGTAGGGATGGTCGGGAAAGGCCAGGCGAGCCATCGTGGCCGACGCGATCTCCTGCGGGTCGGTCTCGTCCTGGGCGATGCCGGCCAGCACCTGGTCGCGGACGCGGTCGATATCGTCCTGCTCGAATTGAGGCGAGACCAGCGCATCGCGGAGCAGCGCGAGCGCGTCGGCCCGGTTCTCGGTCAGTACCTGGGCCGAGACCGACACGCTGTCGTTGAACGCCTCGAAGCCGAAGCTGGCGGCCAGGCCTTCGGTCGCCTCGGCGAAGGCGCGGGCGTCGCGGTCGCCGGCACCCTCTTCGAGCAGGGCCATCATCAGATTGGTGGCGCCGCGCTTGCCCGGCGCGTCCAGGTTGGCGCCGCCTTCGAAGTGCAGCTCGATGGCGACGAAGGGGATCGACGGCTCTTCCACCAGCCAGGCGGTGATGCCGCCCTCCGACGTGACCTCCTGGATCTCGACGGCGGCGAGCGCGGGCAGGGGCAGAATGGCCGCGGCGGCGACGGTCAGGGCGCGCAGGAAGGTCATTGGCTCACCTCCTCGGTCGGGGCTTCGGGACGGGTGAGATAGCCCGTGACGGACCTGTTCATGTCGAAAACGCGTTCGGCGGCGGCCAGGATGTCCTCCTCGGTCACGGCCTCCAGGATGCGCGGCCATTCCTGCACATCCTCGACCGTCAGGCCCGAGGTGATGGCGACGCCGTAATTCCGCGCGCGGCCCTGCAGGCTGTCGCGGCCATAGATCTCGGAGGCGCGGATCTGCGCCTTGATCCGCTCAAGCTGGGCGTCCTCGATCCCCTCCTCCAGGAGTTGCGCGATCATCCGGTCCATGTCGGCCTCTGCCTCTTCCAGCGAGCGGCCGGGCACGGGCATGACGACCAGACCGAAGGTCGTGTCGTCCAGCGAGGTGCCGCTGTAGAAGGCCGAGGTATAGAGCGCGGTGCCCTCTTCCTGCTCCAGAGTGCGGCCCATGATCGAGGTCTGAGAGGACCCGCCGAGCACCTGCGCCAGGATCGTCAGCGCGGCGGCTTCCTCCTGTGCGCCGGCATCGCGCTCGGGGGCGAGATAGGTGCGGATCACGTAGGGGTTCGAGACCCGGTCATCTTCCATCGTGGCGCGGCGTGGCACCAGTTGCGGCGGCTCGGAAGGGCGGACCCGCGGGGCGAGGTCGGGATTGGCGGCGATGGGGCCGTAATGCTCCAGCGCGAGGCGCTCGACCTCGGCGGGGTCGACATCGCCCGCGACGATCAGGGTCGCGTTGTTGGGGGCGTAATGCTCCCTGTAGAAGTCGATGGCATCCTGGAGCGTCAACTCCCGGATCTCCTGCGGCCAGCCGATGATCGGAATGGCGTAAGGGTGGTTGAGATACTGGATCGCGCGCCGCTGCTCGGCGAAGATCGCGCCGGGATTGCTGTCGGTGCGCTGTGCCCGCTCCTCTTGGACGACATCCCGCTCCGTCAGGAAGTCGTCGCTGTCGAGCCGGAGGTCGCGCATCCGGTCGGCCTCCATCTCCATCATCAGGCCCAGACGGTCCGAGGCCACCCGCTGGAAATAGCCGGTATAGTCGTAGCTGGTGAAGGCGTTGTCGGAGCCCCCCTGCGCCTCGACGATGCGGGAGAACTCGCCCGGACCCAGATCGTCGGTGCCCTTGAACATCAGGTGTTCCAGGTAGTGGGCGATGCCCGACTTGCCCGGCGGCTCGTCGGCGGCGCCCACATCGTACCAGACCATGTGGACGACGACGGGCGCGCGGTTGTCCTCGATGACGATGGCGTCCATGCCGTTGGGCAGGGTGAAGGTGGTGACCGTGTCGTCGCCGGTCTGCGCCGCGGCGGGCAGCGCGAGGGCGAGGGCGGCGGCGAATATGGGCAGTCGCAAGGGCAGGCTCCGATGCTGGGGGTCCGCAATATTCCTGTCCGACAGATAGGAACGCAACGCGCGATTGCGAACGGGATGGGTCTGCGGCTTCACGGAGATGTCAGCGCGGCGGCGGGTCGCATCGGGGGCCTCTCCGGCTCAGTCCAACAGCTCCGGGTCCGGCGGGGCGGCGACCGTGCGGATCCCCAGGCGGCGCAGGCGCTCCAATTCCCCATGCTGGTCGAGGGACTGGGGCTCGTAGGCGTCGAAATAGACGTTCACGCTGAACAGCCGCTCCAGAAGGCGGCCGTCATTGGCCCGGCGGAAGGCGAGATCCTCGGCCGCGAGACGGTCGCGGATGTTGCCCTCCACGCCGTAGCGCGTCACGGCGGCCACCAGCGCGCCGTCCGCGCCGACGCCCCGGTCGATATTGCCGCCCAGCGCGGCGATGGCCTCGGCCTGGGGCTGCGGGTCGGTGCGGTTGACCCCGCCGGGCGTGGGCGGCGGCAGGGCGTCGAAGCTCTCGGGCGTCTCGAGCGGGCGGGTCGGCAGAATGCCGAACTCGTCGGGCGTGCGGTCCTGGGCGCGCACGTTGAACAGCGTCGGGTTCTCGCGCTCGCAGGCGGAGAGCGTGATGGCGGCCAGGACGGCCAGGGCGACACGGATCATCGCAGGTCCCTCGATCTCTGTGCCGCAAGGTCTAACGCGGGCGGGCCGCGGGGTCACGGGGTCTTCTTTTTTTCGGTTTCGCCCCAGATCACCAGGCCCGCCGCCCCGGCGAAGATGAAGACATCCGCCAGGTTGAAGGCAAAGGGATTCCGGATGCCGCAGCAGGACATGTTGAGGAAATCCGCCACCGCCCCATAGAGCACCCGGTCCAGCGCATTGGCCAGCGCCCCGCCGATCACCAGCCCGGCGGCGACGCGCGCCACGGGCCGGTCGAAGCCCCGCGCCCAGCGCCACAGCAAGATCGAGATTCCCACGGCCAAGGCAACGAGGCCCCAGCGCGCTCCCGCGCCCGAGAAGAGCCCGAAATTGATCCCCTCGTTCCAGCCCATGCGGAACACGAGGAACGGAGGCAGCACCGGCAGGATCAGCACTTCCTTGAGGTTCAGCCCGAAGACCACGATCAGCTTGGAGAGCTGATCAACCCCGAAGGCCGCGACGGCCGCGATCCAGAGTCCTCTCATCCCAGGCGTTCCCCTCTCCCGTCCGGTCCGATGCGCCTCCACCCCGGTCGCGCGGCACCGCTCGTAAAGGACAGGGCTCTCATCTTGCCGAAAATACCTCGGGGTCCGGGGCAGAGCCCCGGTCCGCCGGTTCCGCACGCGCTTGCGGTGCTAAACAATAGTGCCCTCCTCGCGGCACCCACCTCAGTGCCGGAAATGCCGCATGCCGGTGAAGACCATCGCCAGCCCGGCCGCGTCGGCCGCCGCGATGACCTCTTCGTCGCGCATCGACCCGCCGGGCTGGATCACCGCCTCGGCCCCCGCCTCGGCGGCGGCCAGCAGCCCGTCCGCGAAGGGGAAGAACGCGTCCGAGGCGACGACCGAGCCCTTGGCCATCGTCTCGGGCAGGCCCAGCACCTCCGCCATGTCCTGCGCCTTGCGGGCGGCGATGCGCGACGAGTCGACCCGGCTCATCTGCCCCGCGCCGATCCCCACCGTCGCGCCGTCCTTGGCATAGACGATGGCGTTCGATTTGACGTGCTTGGCGACGGTCCAGGCCAAAGCCATGTCGTCCATCTGCGCCTTGGTCGGCTGGCGCTTGGTGACGACGCGCAGGTCGCTCTCGGTCACGTGGCCCGCGTCGTGATCCTGCACCAGCCAGCCGCCGGCGACCTGTTTCATCATTCTCCGCGCGGCCGCCGGGTCGGGCAGGGTGCCGGTGGTCAGCAGGCGCAGGTTCTTCTTGGCGGCGAAGACGGCCTTCGCTTCGTCGGTCGCGTCGGGAGCGATGACGACCTCAGTGAAGATCCCGGCCATCAGCTCCGCCGTCTCGGCGTCCAGCGTGCCGTTCAGCGCGACGATGCCGCCGAAGGCCGAGGTCCGGTCGCAGTCGAAGGCTCTCTGGTAGGCCTCCGCCAGGGTCTCGCCGGTGGCCACGCCGCAGGGGTTGGCGTGCTTGATGATCGCGACGGCGGGGCGTTCGGTGAACTCGGCCACCAACTCCACCGCCGCATCGGTGTCGTTGATATTGTTGTAGCTCAGCGCCTTGCCCTGATGTTGCGTGGCCGTCGCCACGCCGGGGCGCGCCGAGCCGTCGGTGTAGAAGGCCGCGCTCTGATGCGGGTTCTCGCCATAGCGCAGGGGCTGGGCCAGCCGGGCCGAAGCGGCGACGCGGCGCGGGGTGTCCTCGAACCGGGCCATCCAGGTCGAGACGGCGGCGTCATAGGCGGCGGTGCGGCCATAGGCGATGGCCGATTGGCGCTGGCGGAAGGCGAGGGTCGTGGCGCCGTCATTGGCCTCCAGCTCGGCCAGCAGCGCGCCGTAATCCTCGGGGTCTGTCACTACGCAGCACCAGCCCTGGTTCTTCGCCGCCGCGCGGATCATCGCCGGGCCGCCGATGTCGATATTCTCGATGCAGCTCGCCTCGTCCGCGCCCGAGGCCACGGTCGCCTCGAACGGGTAGAGGTTGACGACCAGCAGGTCGATCGCCTCGATCCCATGGGCCTCCATGTCACCCGCATGGGCGTCGCGCAGCGCCAGCAGGCCGCCATGCACCTTGGGATGCAGCGTCTTGACGCGCCCGTCCATCATCTCGGGCGAGCCGGTCAGATCGGCCACGTCCCGCACGTCCAGCCCCGCCTCACGCAGGGCTTTGGCCGAGCCGCCGGTGGACAGAAGCTCCACGCCGCGCGCGGCAAGGGCCTGGCCTAGCTCGATCAGCCCCTCCTTGTCGGAGACGGAGAGAAGGGCACGTTTCAGTGGCACGGTGGTCATAGGCAATCCCAGATTTCATACGCCTTCGGCGGGCGAGGGCGGCAGGTCCACCGCCTCCTGCGCCCGCGTCAGGGTCCAGTCGATGGTGGCCGCGTACTTCACCACGCGGTCGGATAAAACCACCTGGGTGGCGGCGCGCGGCTTCAGCCGCCCCGGCTCCAGGTGGACGGAGGGGTCGACCGACATCTCGATATCGCGCCCGGGGCGAAAGACCCAGACCTCGCCCGATGCCAGCGTGATCGAGACGGCCCGCCCGCCCAGGTCCAGCTCCGCCTGGGCGTCGGGGTGCAGATGGAAGCGCACCTTGTAGGGGAAGCCCTGCAGCTTCGCCTCGGTCATCGCGTCGTCGAACCGCTCCTTGTCGGAGGCCTTGATCGCGCGCAGCCCGTCCTCCCCCTCCAAAAGCCGCCCATCGGTCGACAGGATCAGGCGGCGCAGATGGGTCAGCCCATGGGAGGGGACATAGCCGTCATGGCTGAACATCGCCGTGGACGAGCGGCGGGAATTGCTACGCTGCCATTGCACGTGTTTGGGCGTCTGGATCAGCGGCGCGATGCGGCGGCCGCCCTCCTCGATCAGGGGGCCGATGCGGGACGAGGACCAGCCATCCAGGATCAGCGTCGAGTGCGAGGCCGTGGCCCGGCCCGCGCGATGCCATTCCGGTCCGAACGGCCCGCCGGGGCCGCAATTGACGATCACCGGGCTGCCGCCCGAGGTCATCTCGAAGGCCAGGGTGGAGGCGGCGGCCGAGCCCGAGACGCGGCCCGTGGGCGGTGCCTCCGCATCGACGATGAGTGTGGTGCGCCCATGGGCGATCGGCACGAAGCCCATGGCCAGCCCGCTGTCGTTCCGCGCCCGGATGCCGGAGGTCGCCAGCACCCGGTCCAGCCGCCCCTCGCGGCCCCGCCCGCCGCCATGGAACCGCGCGAGGCCCCCATCGGCATGGCGCAGCGCCCGCAGGGTGGGGATGATCCGGGCCTGGGCCTCGGACAGCCCCTGAGGCACCGCGTGGTCAGAGGCGGTCAGGGCCTCGATGCTCCAGCCGAGCAGCGTCGCGACCTCCAGGAGCGCCTCGGGATTGCGCGCCGCGATGCCGCCATCCGGCCCCACATCTTCGCCCATGGCACGCGTCAGCGCGGCCGCGGCGTCGTCGCAGAGCCCGGCCATCCCGTCCAGCGTCAGCCCGGCATAGAGCAGCCCCGTCAGCGCCTCCATCCGGGGCAGGCCCGCGGGCGCGTCCTTCCAATGGGCGCGCAACAGGCCCGCCTGGGCATAGGCGCTCTCGAAGAAGGCGGCCTGGTCGGCGGGGCGCAGCGATTGCAGCAGATCCGGCGCATGGCTGATCCAGCGCAGCAGCCTCCGCCCGGTCAGCGGCATCGTCCAGCCCGGTCCCGTCCCGCGCCCATAGCGCTGCACCCACTCCACCACCCAGCCGCGCACCCGCGCGATCGCGGCTCGGTCGCCGGTGGCCATCACGTCGTCCAGCCAGCCCATGCCGTGCAGCTGCATCTCGAAGGGGATCGAGGGCGCCTCGATCTCCCAGGGGGAGGTTTCCTGCGCCTCGACCAATTGACCCGCGAAATGCCAGATCCCGCCGGCGATCTGACGCCCGCGCCGGGGCGCGCCGCTGCCGCGGGGCGGGGGCTGCCAGGCCACGCCGCGCGGGCCTTTGGCGGGCATGGCGCGGCGCACGCGCCAGCGCGTGGCCAAACTTTCGCGGAACCCCGCCCCCGTCGCCATTCAGCCCCCTTTCAGCCGATGGCGGACGTTACGGTCTGGCCGCGCCGGTGTCACGCTCGTGTCCGCAGCACGGCCATGTAGAACCCGTCCATATGCCCCCGTTCAGGCCAGAGATCGGGCAGCAGGCGTAAGCCATGGGCGGAGCCGGTCTCGGGCGGCAGGCCCAGCGCCGCGGGGTCGGGCGGCTCGGCAACGAGCCCGGGATGCCGGCCTAGCGCGGCCGTCACCTGATGCTCCCCCTCGACCGGCAGCAGAGAGCAGGTGCAGAAGACCAGTCTGCCGCCCGGCACGACGAAGCCGAGCGCCCGGTCGATGAGCTTGTATTGCAACTCCGTCAGCGCCTCGACATCCCGCGCCTCCCGCAGATGGGGCAGGTCGGGGTGGCGCCGGATCGTGCCGGTGGCGGTGCAGGGCGCATCCAGCAGCACCGCATCGAAGGGGGCCTCGGGCGTCCAGTCCAGCGCGTCCGCGGTCACGAGATCGGCGGTGAGCCGCGTGCGCTCCAGGTTCTCCGCCAGCCGCCGCATCCGCGCCTCCGACAGGTCGAGCGCTGTGACCCGCGCCCCCGCCGCCGCCAGCTGCATCGTCTTGCCGCCGGGCGCCGCGCAGAGATCCAGCACGCGGAGCCCCGCCACGTCCCCGAGCAGCCGCGCGGGGATCGCGGCCGCCGCGTCCTGCACCCACCAGTCGCCGGTCTCGTAGCCCGGCAGGGCGCTGACCTGCCCGCGCGGCAGCCGCAGCGAGCCGGTGGGCAGCAACTCGGCCCCCGGAACGGTCACGCCGGGCTTGGGCGTCAGATCCAAGGGGGCCGGGACCAGATGCGCGGCCTCGATCGCCTCCAGCCGGTCGCGGCCCCAGGCCTTCGCCAGGGGCTTGCGCAGCCAGGGGGGCAGGGCGGGGGGCGGCAGCGCGTCCCACTCGGCGCGTGCGTCCGCCAGCCCGCGCAGCACCGCGTTGACCAGCCCCGCCTGCTTGGCGGTCTTCGGACTGCTCCGCGTCAGCGCCACCGCGTCGTGGACGACGCCATGGGGCGCGGCGTCCAGCACCATGAGTTCGACCGTCGCAAGCCGCAGGATGTCGCGGGTCCGGGCGGCGGGCTGCCGCGCCATCCGCTGCTTCAGCAGGGCGTCGGCCCGACCCATATGGCGCAGAACGGTCCCGGCGAGGCGCAGCGCCCGCGCCGCCTCCGCGCCTTCCAGGCCGGAGGCGCCGTCATCCAGCATCCGCCCGTCGCGCAGCACATGGGCCATCAGGCGCAGCGCGCCGCGGCGGGCGGTGAGGCCGTCTCGGGGGTCGGACATCGGGTCGCCTCTCCTTGGCAGCGGCGCGGGCGGGACGTATATCAGACGGGCCGGACCGACAAGGAGGCACCCATGGCCGAGCGCATGAATGTCGACCCCACCGACCTGCCGCAGGCGCGCGCCGATGCGCCCGCCTGTCCGACCGACGCCCGCCGTCCCGAGCCTGAGATCCGCCCCCTCACCCCCGAGGAAGAGGCCGCCCGCCGGGCCGCCCTCCCCGCGGTCGCCCGCCGCGCCCTGGAGGAGGCCGATGCCCGCCGCGCCGCCGCCACCCCTGTCGACCGTCCGCTGGAGCTTGGCGGCCGCAAGGGGCCGGAGCCCGTGCGCTATGGCGATTGGGAGGCGAAGGGCATCGCCATCGACTTCTGACCGGCCCCGGATGACATAACCCGGCGTGCCCGGCCCGCGCCCGACCAAGTCACCCGCCCCGAGCGGGTCGCCTCCCCCTCCATCACGGGTTCAAAAATACTCACATCGCACCGCGCCCCCCAGGCGCGGCGCCTCGGAGCCCGCGCTACCGAAGCCGCAGATCCGCCTGGTCGCCCGCCCCGCGATCCGCTGTGAACCGCAGAACGTCGCCCAAGACCTGCACCACTTGGCAATTCCGCGGGAAGTCCCGCAGCAGCGTGTCCAGCGTCCGGCAGAAGAACCCACCCTCCCAGGTCCAGCCGCCCGTGACCCGCAGCCCGAATCCCCGCCCCGAGATCGAGCCGTCGACGCCAACGCGCAACGAAACGCCATCCCCGCTCAGCGTCCGCCCCTGGACAAGCGAGAGGAACGCGTCGCGGCTCTCCACCCGCTCGAAGGCGAGGGCGGGGGCCGGAAGGAGAAAGAGGAGGACGATAAACGCGCGCATGATCCGAATACGGCCAGCGGCTCCGGCTGGATCAGTCCTTCTTCTGGCCGGAAATACTCCGGGGGGGCGCCGCAGGCGCGGGGGGCTGGCCCCCCTCCGCCCTCTATTTCAGGCCCAGCACGTCCAGCATGTCGAAGGCGCCCGGCCCCTTCCCCTGGCCCCAGAGCGCGGCCTTCAGCGCCCCGCGGGCAAAGACCGACCGGTCCGTCGCCTGATGGCGCAGGGTGATCCGCTCGCCATCTGCGGCGAAGATCACGTCATGCTCGCCGATCACGTCCCCGCCCCGGATCGCGTGGAAGCCGATGGCGCCGCGCGTCCGCGCCCCCGTCATCCCGTCCCGTCCCCGGTCGGCCACGGCGTCGAGCTCGACCCCCCGGCCCTGCGCCGCCGCCTCGCCCAGCATCAGCGCCGTGCCCGAGGGCGCGTCGACCTTATGGCGGTGATGGGCCTCGACGATCTCGATATCGTAATCGGCGTCCAGCGCGCCGGCGACCTGGGCCACGATCTGCGTCAGCAGGTTCACGCCCAGCGACATGTTCCCCGCCCGCACCACCGTGGCGTGGAAGGCCGCGCGGTCGATCACCGCGATATCCTCGGGCGTGAGCCCCGTGGTCCCGATCACATGCACCGCGCGGGCCTGGGCGGTCAGCTCGGTCATGGCGACGGTGGCGGCGGGGGTGGTGAAGTCGATCACCGCCTGGGCGCGGGACACGACCTCGATCGGATCGTCGGTCACGGGCACGCCATTGGCCGCACCGCCCGTCACCTCGCCCAGATCGCGGCCCGCCCAGGGGTGGCCCGGCGCTTCGGTGACACCGACGAGATGCGTGGCGTCGTTCTCCTGGATGAGTTGGCAGAGCATGCGCCCCATCCGTCCCGATCCGCCCATGACCACGATGCCGGTGCTGCTCATCTCATGCCCTCCTGTCGGCCCGGCCCCCGTGATGGCCCGCCCCGCGCCCCGTGGCAACGGCTTGCGCGCGCGGGCGCCGCGGCCTATCTGACGCCCCTTCCCAGGGAGGCGCCCATGGCACGATCCAGATCCGAAGACCGCGGCCCGTCGCAGCGCCAGCTGCGCGTGGGCGAGCTGATCCGCCGCACCCTCTCGGAGGTGCTGATGCGCGGCGAGGTGCACGATCCCGAACTCAACGCGATGTCGATCACCGTGGGCGAGGTGACGATCACCCGTGACCTCAAGATCGCCACCGCCTGGATCATGCCGCTGGGCGGCGAGAGGGCCGAGGAAGCGATCGCCGCGCTCAACCGCAATCGCGGGGCGCTGCGCCATCTGGTGATGAACGGTCTGACCTTGCGCCACGCGCCGGAGCTGCGCTTCCGCATTGACGAGACCTTCGACCGGATGGACGCGACCCGCCGGATGCTGGCCGACCCCCGCGTGCGCCGCGACGTCGAAGCGGGTGGGGAAGCGGGTGGGGAGGCGGACGGGGAGGACACCGAGTGATCCGGCTTGCCGCGTTGCTCTGGCTCGCGCTGGCTACGACGGCGGCGGCCTGCGAAGCGGTGTCCCACCGGGACCGCGCCTTCACCGTCTGCACCGCCGATCTGGCGATCCACGACATCGCGCTGCGTCTCAACGGCGCGGATGGCCGCGCGCTGGGGACCTTCGTCGCGCTGGAGACCGTCACCGACGCGCCCATCGCCTTCGCGATGAACGGTGGCATGTATCACCAGGATCGGCGGCCCGTGGGCCTCTATGTCGAGGATGGCCGCGAGGCGAAGCGGATCGTGACCTCGGCCGGCCCGGGGAATTTCGGGATGCTCCCGAACGGCGTCTTCTGCGTCGAACGAGGCCGCGCCCGTGTGGTCGAGAGCCGCGCCTTCGCGGCCCGTCCTCCCGCCTGCCGTCAAGCTACGCAATCCGGCCCGATGCTGGTGATCGACGGCGCGCTGCATCCGCGTTTCCTGCCCGGCAGCCCCTATCTGAACCTGCGCAACGGCGTGGGCGCGTCCGCCGATGGGCGCCGTGTTCACTTCGTCATCTCCGACGAGCCGGTCACTTTCCACGAGATGGCGACCCTGTTCCGCGACGTCCTCGGCCTGCGTGACGCGCTCTATCTCGACGGCCGCGTCTCCCGCCTCTATGCGCCCGCCCTGGGCCGGGCCGATCCCGGCCGCCGCATGGGTCCGATCCTGGTGGTGACGGAGAAAACCGATGGCTAGTGCCGCCCCCAAAGCGCTCTGACCCCTCAGCACGGGTTCACAAATACTCACGTCGCGCCGCCCGCCCCAGGCGCACCGTCTCAGAAAGGAGTACCCATGGCACGCCGCAAGAAGGGCCGCCCCATCCACGGATGGGTCATCGTCGATAAGCCCGCTGGAATCGGCTCGACCCAGGTCGTGGGCAAGGTGCGCTGGGCGTTCGACGCGCAGAAGGCGGGCCATGCGGGCACTCTGGACCCGGACGCGACCGGCGTGTTGGCCGTGGCGCTGGGCGAGGCGACCAAGACGGTGCCTTTCGTGACCGACGCGCTCAAGGCCTACCGCTTTCGCGTGGCCTGGGGGGCGGAGACGTCGACCGACGACGCCTCGGGCGAGACCGTCGCCACCTCGGAGGTCCGGCCCGACGCGGCCGCCGTCGAGGCGGCGCTGCCCGCCTTCCGGGGCCAGATCGAGCAGATTCCGCCCCAGGTCAGCGCCGTGCGGGTCGAGGGCGAGAGGGCCTATGACCTCGCTCGCGAGGGCGTCGAGATGGACCTCGCGCCGCGCCCGCTCTGGGTCGAGCGGCTGGAGATCATCGCGGCCGACGCGGACGGGGTTGAGCTGGAGATGGTCTGCGGCAAGGGCGGCTACGTTCGCAGCATTGCGCGCGATCTGGGCCGGGCGCTGGGCACCTATGGCCATGTCGCCTGGCTCCGGCGCCTCTGGTCCGGGCCGTTCGAGGCCGAAGCGGGGATCTCGCTGGAGGAATTGGAGCGCCTGGCCCGCACGCCCGAGCTGGAAGCGCATTTGCGGCCGTTGGAAATGGGTCTGGCCGACCTGCCCGCGCTGCCCGTGACCGAAGCGGCGGCGACGCGGCTGCGCCATGGCAATCCGGCTGAAGTCCTGTCGGGGGCGGAGTTCGGCGAGACCTGCTGGGCCGTGCGGGATGGGCAGGCGGTGGCGGTGGGCACCTACAAGGCCGGGATGCTTCATCCCTCCAAGGTGTTCCAGACCGGCTGAGGGCGGCGTTTGAAGCACTCGGAGCCGATCGCTCCGACCGATCGCCGCGAGTGTTTCAGGGGCTCACTAGATTGGGCCATCATCTCTCCGCTCCGGTGCCCCCTGGTGAGGGGGCTGCCGGGGGCTCCGGCTATACGTCTCTCCAGCACCGCAGCCGGAGATGCCGCATGACCGACAGCGTCGCCTCCACCACCCGGGCGCTTTTCGCCGCCGGTGCCCTCGCGACGTGGACGTCAAGGCGGTCTTCGCCGTCACGCCAAAGGGGATCGGGGAGATCGTTCTCACCCTGAGCGGGCTGATCGCCTTTCCGCTGGTTTATGTCCTGCTCGCCCGCGCGCTGCCGCCTCTGGCGCTGGACCCTGGTTCTTCGGCCTGCATTTTGACGCCCATCTTATCGCGGGCAACGCGCCGTTCCTGGGCGTCTCGGGTCTCACCGGGGATCCTCTGGGGACCCTCTTCGCGCGGGTCGCCGCGACAGGGATCGAGGCGCGTCCGCCGCGCTCTGGCCCGACATGCCGAAATGACCTGTTTCCGTGGACGCGGGGCCGGGCCTTTGGCATGTCGGCGCCATGCTGATCCGCACCCATCAAAAGGGCGATGCGTCCTCGACCGCCACCTATAGCGACGACGAGGTCTATCGCTACGACCTCACCCGCATCTGGGACCCCGAGGGCACGCGCGTGACCTTTGCCATGCTCAACCCCTCGACCGCCACCGAGCTCGCCAACGACCCCACCGTCGAGCGCTGCGAGCGCCGCGCCCGCGCCCTGGGGCACGGAGCCTTTCGCGTGGTGAACATCTTCGCTTACCGCGCCACCGATCCGCGGGACATGAGGGCCCATCCCGAGCCGGTCGGCGGCCCCGCCAACGACGCCGCCATCCGGGACGCCGCGCTCTGGGCGGATGAGACGGTCTGTGCCTGGGGCACCCATGGGACGCATCTGGAGCGGGGGCCGGCGGTAGAGCGGCTGCTGCGAGCGACCGGGCGGCCCTTGTTTCACCTCGGATTGTCCAAGGCGGGGCATCCGAAGCACCCGCTCTATATCGGGTATGCCGTGCGCCCCGTGCCCTGGGTCGTGCCCGGCTGAGATCGGGGAGGGGGGCTCTGCCCCCCGTCGCCAGGGGCGACTCCCCCCGAGGTATTTCTGGCAAGATGAGGTGGGGCTCGCGGCGAGGCGGACGAGGACGGCGCCATTGCCTCGCAACTTCGTCCGGCCCGGCGCGCAGGCCATTCCGACGGCGTCCAGCGCTGGGTCGAACGCCGCGAACCAGAGCGGAGGGAGCGGGAGGCGTCGCCGAGGATGGGGCCGGGCATGGGTGCCTTGTCGCAGGCGGCGTTGAGGACGGGTGAAGATCGCGCGAACGGGGCTTTCCAATCGGGGATTCGATGTGTATGCGACGCGCTCACTCCATGGGCCCGACCTGGACGACATCCCGGGCGGCGCCATCACCTCAAACCCAGGAGACCCCGATGTCGATTACCGTCGAAGAGAAGAACCGCCTGATCAAGGAATTCGCAACCAAGGAGGGCGACACTGGCTCTCCGGAAGTTCAGGTCGCGATTCTGACCTCGCGCATCAGCACGCTGACCGAGCACTTCAAGACCCACAAGAAGGACAACCACTCCCGCCGTGGCCTTCTGAAGCTGGTCGCGCAGCGTCGTAAGCTACTCGACTATACGCGCGCCAAGGACGAAGCCCGCTATCAGGACCTGATCAAGCGGCTGGGCATCCGCCGCTAATCACCGTTCCAAGACGAGTTGCGGCGCGCCCGTTCCGATGGAGCGGGCGTTTTCGTTGGTGCCGGGGGTGTCAGGTCCCGACGACTGGGGCAGCGCGCCCGATCAGTCGAAATCATATTGCATGAAGATGAAATACGGCTGCGCTTCGACCGGGTCCGAGCATTCGGGATAGGCGTCGATGTAGCGGAATCCCAGCTTCTCGTAGATCCGGATCATGTCCATGTTGCCCCGGATCGCGTTGACCAGAAGGGTCTTCCACCCGATCTCCCGCGCGGCCGCCATCCGCATGTCGACGATCGCCCGCCCAAGCCCGTGGCCCGCCGCCTTCGGCTTGACGTAGAGGCGTTTCAACTCGCCCGCGTCGGGCCGCGCCTGTTGCAGCGTTCCACAGCCGACGAGGTCGCCGTTGCCGTCATGGACAAGGATCAGCCGGCCGGTGGGTGGCAGAAACTTGTGCAGGTTGGGCCAGAAGGAGGATTTCAGATCTTCCGCCGTGTAGATCGTGGGGCCGCCGGCCGCTTCGAACTTGCGCAGGATGACGCCGTAATATTCCAGCAGCAGGGCATCGAGCGCCGCCTTGTCGGGAACCGTGTCGAAGGACGAAACGTCGTAGGTCATGGTCAAGCCCGGTCCTCCTCGATCCCGCGGCAACCGGATCGTCCCCTGCTCCCCATTGCCATGCCCGCAAGGAGAAGGGCGAAGGCCCAGCCCATGGCCGGCAGCGGTACCGCCGTTCTCACCTCGGTCAGGCGGAACGCGCGCCCCGCCCCCTCCAGGAGCACGCCCGCGCCGCCGTCGGCGAAGTTGAAGAAGCGCGGATCGACCCGGCCGTTGCGCGCGCCCAGTTCGAACAACGAAGTCGGGGCGCCGGATTCGTCCTGGAGATTGACCCGGAACACGTCCACCTGGCCCACGACCCAAAACGGGTCGGCCAGGGTCGCATAGACCCGGCCGGACACGAGGTCGCCGAACAGCGCGGCGATCCCGTCGAAGGAGCTTGCCGAAAAGACCGGTCCCGAGACCGCTGCGAATGTCAGATCCTCGCGCCCGAACTGGGCGTAGGGCTGAAGGAAGCCCGCCTCGCCCGGCGGCGCCTCTCCGACGGCGTCGGGCGCGCCTGTCACCCCAGGGGCGCCGGGGGCGATGTAGAATGTCCCCTCCCGCGCGAGGCCGTCGGCATTGCGGCCCCAGCCGAAATTCTCGATCACGGTCGTGTCGAGCAGGTCGGCGAGCGGGACGACGTTGATCTCCTCGGCGGTGGCCGCGCCGATATCGGACATCGCCACGGCGGTCTTGCTGGCGTCGGTCCAGGTCAGGCGCTGGGTATTGCGCAGGCCCTTGGCGACGACCTGGGCCGCGCCCGTCGTGGCGTCGATGCGGAGGATCTTCGACAGGTGCGAGCTGTCATCCTGCGGGGCGGCGCGTCCGTCCGTGCCGAAGAGCAGGCCGTCGCCGATCGCGAAGAGCACGTCGCCCCCGTCCAGGCCGAGCAGGCCGCCTCCGAGATGGCCGCTATCGCCGATGCCGAAACTCGCCAGTGCGACCGGGTCGGTGAGGGTTCCGTCGGAGGCGCGCCGATACCGGTAGACCACCTGGTAGAGCGGGGTCGAGGAATACTCGCCGACCGTGGGCGGCCGCCGGGCCGGGGGCGCGTCTGTCGGCAAGCTCTCCGAGAGGGTCGCGACGAAGACGGCGTCCCCCGCGCCGTCGGCGATATCGAGAATGGCGGCGCGGCTTGACGGGCTGAACCCGGCAGGGGCCGCGTTGGCGAGGTCGAGCACCGTCTGAAACCCGCTGGCGGTTTCCCGAAGGATGCGGCCGGCTTGGTCCACATAGTGCAACGCGCCGTCGATCGCCTTGGGCGCGGCGAAATTGTTGGGGCCGGGGGAGAAAGGGGTGGCGACCTCCACCGCGCGCACGATCACGCCGCTGGGACGGATCGGATCGGGGGCGAAGGTCGCCGCCCGCGCGTCGCCGGCGGACGACAGGAGGGACAAGATGAGGCCGACCAGCGCGACCAGACCCGTGCGTGCAACGTGCTGCGACATGACTGCTCCCGGTAGACGCGCCCCGCCCGTCGGACGGGCGGGCCTGTCCGAGCCTGCGGCCTGATCTGACCTTGCGTCAAGCGGAACCGCCGAATTGACTTGCCGCATCCGCCGAGGGGCGCGCAGTCTCTTTCCATCTGCGCAGAAAGCGCCTAAGGAGAGGCCGTCTGAGACGCGGCGCCCCGACCCCGGCGCCCGCACCATAGGATCAGGGGTCGGCGGCAATGGGGCCGCCATATGCCAGGGGACTCGGGAAGGGCCCGAGACCGCCCCAGACAGGATAGATATGTTCGACATCGTCAAGAAAGAGATGGAGTGGGGGCACGACACCCTCACCCTGGAAACCGGCAAGATCGCGCGTCAGGCCGATGGCTGCGTCATCGCCACCTATGGCGAGACCTCGGTCATGGCCGCCGTGACCTATGCCAAGGAACCCAAGCCGGGGCAGGATTTCTTCCCGCTCACCGTCCACTACAACGAGAAATACTACGCCGCGGGCAAGATCCCCGGCGGCTTCTTCAAGCGTGAGGCGCGGCCCACCGAGAAAGAGACGCTGACGAGCCGTCTCATCGACCGGCCGATCCGCCCGCTTTTCGTCGAGGGCTTCAAGAACGAGGTGCTGGTGATCTGCACCGTTCTGTCCCACGACCTGGAGAACGACCCCGATATCGTCGCGATGATCGCCGCCTCCGCCGCGCTGACGATCTCCGGCGCGCCCTTCATGGGTCCGATCGCCGGCGCCCGCGTGGGCTTCGTGGATGGCGAGTACATCCTGAACCCCTCCGTGGACGACATGCAGGGCCTGCGCAACGACCCCGAGCAGCGGCTCGACCTGGTCGTCGCCGGCACCAAGGACGCGGTGATGATGGTCGAGTCGGAGGCCTATGAGCTCTCCGAAGCCGAGATGCTGGGCGCGGTGAAGTTCGGCCACGACCAGATGCAGCCGGTGATCGACCTGATCATCTCGCTGGCCGAGGCCGCCGCGAAGGAGCCGCTGGACTTCCAGGCGCCGGATTACAGCGCCCTCCTGGCCCGCGTGACCGAGCTGGGCGAGCAGAAGATGCGCGACGCCTATGCGATCACCGACAAGCAGGTGCGTGTGAACGCCGTCTCCGCCGCCAAGGAGGCCATCAAGGCCGAGCTGTCGGAGGAAGAACTGGCGGACGCCAACCTTGGCACGGCGCTGAAAAAGCTGGAGTCGAAGGTTCTGCGCGGCGACGTGGTCAAGAACGGCAAGCGGATCGACGGGCGTAGCCTGGACACCGTGCGGCCGATCGTGGCCGAGACGGGCCTGCTGCCGCGGACCCATGGCTCTGCGCTGTTCACCCGTGGCGAGACGCAAGGCCTCGTCGTGACCACGCTGGGCACCGGCGATGACGAGCAGTTCATCGACGCGCTGCACGGCAATTTCAAATCCAACTTCCTGCTGCACTACAACTTCCCGCCCTACTCGGTCGGCGAAGTTGGCCGCTTCGGTCCTCCGGGCCGGCGCGAGATCGGCCACGGCAAGCTGGCCTGGCGCGCGCTTCAGGCGGTGCTGCCTTCGGCGACGGACTTCCCCTACACGATCCGCGTCGTCTCCGAGATCACCGAGTCGAACGGCTCCTCCTCGATGGCGTCGGTCTGCGGCGGCTCCCTGTCGATGATGGATGCCGGGGTGCCGCTCAAGGCGCCGGTGGCGGGCGTGGCCATGGGCCTCGTGCTGGAAGATGACGGCTCCTACGCGGTGCTGACCGACATCCTGGGCGACGAGGACCATCTCGGCGACATGGACTTCAAGGTCGCTGGCACCGAGGCGGGCATCACCTCGCTCCAGATGGACATCAAGGTCGCCGGCATCACGCCCGAGATCATGGAGAAGGCCCTGGCCCAGGCCAAGGACGGCCGGATCCACATCCTCGGCGAGATGGCCAAGGCGCTCAGCGCGCCCTCGGGCTTCTCGGAGCACGCGCCCCGCATCGAGACGATGCAGATCCCGACCGACAAAATCCGCGAAGTGATCGGCTCGGGCGGCAAGGTGATCCGCGAGATCGTCGAGGTCTCGGGCGCCAAGGTCGACATCAACGACGATGGCGTCATCAAGATCGCCTCGGCCAATGGCGAGGCCATCCAGAAGGCCCATGACATGATCTATTCGATCGTGGCCGAGCCGGAGGAAGGCAAGATCTACAAGGGCAAGGTCGTGAAGATCGTCGATTTCGGCGCCTTCGTGAACTTCTTCGGCAAGCGCGACGGCCTCGTGCATGTCAGCCAGATCGAGAACCGCCGCCTGAACCATCCCTCGGACGTGCTGAAGGAAGGCCAGGAGGTCTGGGTGAAGCTCTTGGGCTTCGACGATCGCGGCAAGGTCCGGCTGGCCATGAAGATGGTCGACCAGGAGACCGGCGAAGAGAAGGTGAAGGAAGAGACGGAGTGATCCCGCTCTCCTTCTAGGATCGAAGGGCCCCGGCAGCGATGCCGGGGCCCTTTTTCTTGGGATCGCGCTGCCTCGGAGAACAATCAGTCTCATCCGGGCAGATGGGACCGATTTCGGGATCAAAAGCCGCATTCGGCGATTCACCGTTTCCCGAATGACAGCTTCGGACGGCCCATTTCGTGATATCTGTTAAGAATGCCGAAACGTCTTCGGTTCAAAGTTGAGTTATGTTGGTACGAGTAGAAATCGCGGCGATGTCTGCCGCTCTGTGCTTCCTGCTGATCTTGCTAGGGGCTTTTGCCGCGGGGGGATCAGCCTTCCCGCGGCGGGACATTCAATCCGCGCATGACGGCGTCGCGCGCCATGAAACGGTTGAGATAGGCCTGCAGGGCGGGGTGATCCTCCCAGCCGACTAGCTCTTTGGTGCCGTAGTAATTCAGGGCATTGAGCCAAGGCGCGATGGCAATGTCGGCGGCCGAAAACTCCCCCGCGATCCAGTCGCGCTGCGACAGCTCTCCCGACAGCACGGCCAGCAGGCGCTTGGCCTCGGAGGCATATCGGTCGCGCGGGCGCTTGTCCTCCCATTGCGCGCCCGCGAATTTCGCGAAAAAGCCCACCTGCCCCAGCATCGGCCCCAGCCCCCCCATCTGGAACATCAGCCATTGCGTCACGCGGGCCTTGTCGGCGGCGGTCTCGCCCAGAAGCTTGCCGGTCTTCTCGCCCAGATAGAGCAGGATCGCCCCGCTCTCGAACAGGCCCAGCGGCTGGCCGTCCGGCCCGTCCGGGTCGATGATGGCGGGGATCTTGTTGTTGGGGTTGAGCGAGAGGAATTCGGGCGACTTCACGTCCGCATCCGAGAGCGTGACGCGATGGGCCTCGTAGGGCAGGCCGGTTTCCTCCAGCATGATCGCGACCTTGACGCCGTTTGGGGTCGGAAAGCTGAAGAGTTGCAGGACCGACGGGTCCTTCGGGGTCCATTTCCGGGTGATGGGGAAAGCGCTGAGATCGGCCATCGGGGCCTCCTGGGTGAGAGCAATGGCGCTTCACCTATGGCGGCCGGGCGATTACGAAACCGGCTAGAAGCGTGCGCAGGACCGGAACGCCCTGTGCGGAGCGCGCGCGCCCCAAGTCGCACGCGAAGAGTGGTGGTAAAAATGCTAAAAGAATTCAAAGCCTTCATTGCCAAAGGCAATGTCATGGACCTGGCGGTGGGGATTATCATCGGCGCGGCGTTCACGGCGATTGTGAACTCGCTGGTGCGGGACCTGATCAACCCGGTGATCGGTTTGATCCTCGGCGGGATCGACTTCACCTCGATGTATTGGGTGCTGTCGGGCGAGGTGCCGGCGGGGGTCGGGCTAGAGGCCGCGCGCGAGGCGGGAGCCGCGATCTTCGCCTATGGTGCTTTCGTCACGGCGGTGATCGAATTCCTGATCGTCGCCTGGGTCGTCTTTTTGCTGGTGAAGGTCGTCAACCGGATCAAGGCGGCAGCCGAAAAACCTGCCCCCGCTGCCCCCGAGGCAAAGCCGGGTCCGTCCGAGTTGGAGGTGCTGCTTCAAATCCGCGACGAGATCCGCGCGGGCCGCAGCCCGGCGGAGTGAGGTCGGCGTAGGGCGGGGATATCCCCGCCCTACCGAAGGCTCAGGCGGCGTCGAGCACCGTCAGCGGATCGACCGCGTCGAGGCCGAGCGCCTCGCCGACGGCGCCGTAGGTCAGCTTGCCGGCATGGACATTCAGCCCCGCCCGCAGATGCGGGTCGGCCAGGCAGGCCGCGCGCCAGCCTTTGTCGGCCAGCGCCAGCAGGAAGGGCAGCGTCGCGTTGCCTAGCGCGATGGTCGAGGTCCGCGCCACGGCGCCCGGCATGTTGGCCACGCAGTAATGCATGATGCCGTCGACCTCGTAGATCGGGTCCTCATGGGTGGTCGCGCGCGAGGTCTCGAAGCAACCGCCCTGGTCGATGGCGACATCGACGATCGCGGCGCCGGTCTTCATCTGAGACAGCTGCTCGCGGCGGACCAGCTTGGGCGCGGCGGCGCCGGGGATCAGCACGGCGCCGATCACCATATCGGCCCGCAGCACCAACTCCGCCGTGTTGCCCGCGCTGGCATAGCGCGTCCGGAAGACCGAGCCGAAGGCGTCGTCCAAGTAGCGCAGCCGCGGCAGCGAGCGGTCCAGCACCGTCACCTGCGCGCCCATCCCCGCGGCGACCCGCGCCGCATGGGTGCCGACGACGCCGCCGCCGATGACGACCACCTCGGCCGGGCCCACGCCGGGGACGCCGCCCATCAGGACGCCACGGCCGCCATTGGCCTTTTGCAGCGTCCAGGCGCCGACCTGCGGCGCGAGCTTGCCCGCGACTTCGGACATCGGCGCGAGCAGGGGCAGGCCGCCATTGCGGTCGGTCACGGTCTCATAGGCGATGCAGGTCGCGCCCGACGCCAGCAGGTCCTTGGTCTGGTCCGGATCCGGCGCGAGATGCAGGTAGGTGAACAGAAGCTGGCCCTCGCGCAGCATCTTGCGCTCGACGGCCTGGGGCTCCTTCACCTTCACGATCATGTCGGCGCGGGCGAAGACTTCCTCGGCGGTATCGGCGATCTCGGCGCCGACAGCGGCGTATTCCGCGTCCTCGAAGCCCGCGCCGATGCCGGCGCCGGTCTGCACCAGAACCTTATGGCCATGGGCGATGGCCTCCATCGCCGCGGCGGGCGTGACGCCCACGCGGAATTCTTGCGGTTTGATCTCTTTCGGGCAGCCGATGAGCATGGCGAAGTCTCCCTTGTTCGCGTTTGTCGCCTCTATAGGGGTGACGTAGTGGGAAGTGTTCGCCATTATCGGCGTAAAAGCGGAGGAATACGCGAAGATTTCGCGTCTCTGACTTTCTCTGGTGGAGAAATTCGCATGGACCATCAAATCGACGAGATCGACGCCCGCCTTCTTCGGATCGTGCAGCGCGATGCGGATCTCTCGGCGGCGGAGTTGGCGGAGCGGGTGCACCTGTCGCCCTCGGCCTGCCATCGGCGGTTGCAGCGGCTGCGGCAGGCGGGCGTCGTGCAGGGCCATGTGGCGCTTCTGGATGCGCGGCGGGTGGGGCGGCCGACGACGGTCTTCGTGGAGATCAGCCTTTCGACCCAGGCCGACGAGGTGCTGGATGCGTTCGAGGCGGCGGTGGCCCGCATCCCCGACGTGCTGGAATGCCACCTGATGACCGGGGCCTA
Organism: Jannaschia seohaensis; assembly: GCF_900116765.1. Lineage (GTDB taxonomy): Bacteria > Pseudomonadota > Alphaproteobacteria > Rhodobacterales > Rhodobacteraceae > Jannaschia > Jannaschia seohaensis. Next base: position 418,361 of record NZ_UETC01000001.1, read on the forward strand.
CGACTACCTGCTCAAGGTCGTCGCCCGCGACAGCGAGGATTTCGCCACCATCCACCGCCGCCATCTGGCGCGCCTGCCGGGGGTGGCCAAGCTGCAATCGTCCTTCGCGCTCAAGACCGTGTTCAAGACGACGGCGCTGCCGGTCTGAGCGGCCCGGGCCGTCCCGGCCTCACGCCAAAAGCCAGCTGCCCAGCCCCATCACCAGGGCTCCGGCCACCGCCGCCACGACCACGTCCTTGCGCCAGACCCCGACGCCCAGCGCCACCGCCGCCGCGAGCAGGCGCAGCGGATCCAGCTCGCCCCCCGTCGCCTCGGGCCAGACCAGGAGCGGCGCCACCAGCCCGGGCAGCACGGCGACGCCCGTATAGCGCAGATGGCGCAACAGCCAGGGGGGCAGCGGCCGGTCGCCGATCAGTCCCAGGAAGGCGAAGCGCGACAGATAGGTGCCCAGGCCCAACGCGGCGATGATGGTCCAGACGGTGGCGTCGGTCATGCGCGCCGCTCCATTTCGGCGCCCGCCGCCATGGCGGCCAGCGCGGCCAGGATCAGGCCGAGGTTCCAAGGGATCCAAGCAAAGGCCAGCGCGACGGTCACCGACACGAAGGCCGCCACCACATGCGCGCGCGTCCTGAGCATTGGACCCACCAGCGCGATGAAGGCCAGCGGCACGGCGAAATCCAGAGACCAGCTCTCGGGGATGCGGGCGCCGAGCGCTGCCCCCAGATAGGTCGCGCCGACCCAGCCCGGAAAGACCGGCAGCGCTACGCCGAACAGGTAGGCGACCTTGTCCGCCACGGCCCAGTCGGTTTGCGTGTCATAGGCCGACTGGGCCAGCGCATAGACTTGGTCGACCAACAGATAGGCCATCAGCGCTCGCTGCCAGGCGGGGGCCGGCCCCAGATGCGGTGCCAGCGCCGCCGAATACATCACCATCCGCAGGTTCACCGCCAGCGCCGAGAGCACGACGATGGCCGTGGGCACCCCATCGACCATCAATTGCACGGCGGCGAATTGCGACGCGCCGGCGATCACGATCGACGAGAAGACCATCACCTGGGTCAGCGACAGCCCCGCCTCGGTGGCGACGACGCCGAACAGCGCGCCGAAGGGCATCATGATCAGCAGGAAGGGCAGGCCCTGCGCCACACCGCGTCCGAATGGCGTCCGGCCCATCGCCTTGCATCCCCTTGCCACCGCATCCAGACTGGCCCTATCGCCGTCGCTTGCAGGTCACAAGTGTCCCTCCAGATCCCGCCCTCGCTTCTGGTCCGACCGGACCCGACAGACCCCCGGCTCACCCGAGCGGTCGAGGGGATCGACCAGTCCGGCGCGCCGGTCGAGCTGCGGGTCGTCGAAGAGCGGCCGCTTGCGATCTACCTCAATTCCCGCGAGATCCTGACGGCGATGACCGTGGGCGCCCATCCCGAATGGCTGGCGCTGGGCTTCCTGACGAACCAGGGGATGCTGGACGGGGCCGAGGTGACGGCGGTCCAGTTCGACGAAGAGGCGGAGGCGGTCATCGTCCGCACGGCAGAGGAGACTAACCACGAGGCGAAGCTCGCCCGCGCCACCCGCACCTCGGGCTGTGCGGTGGGCACGGTCTTCGGCGACATGATGGAAGGGCTGGAGGGGCTGACCCTGCCCGACGCGACGCTGCGGGTCTCGGACCTGCGTGTGCTCTCGGCCGCGATCGCCCGCACCCCGTCGCTTTACCTGGAGGCGGGGGCGATCCATGGCTGCTGCCTCTGCCGGGGCCCCGACCCGCTGGCCTATTTCGAGGATGTCGGCCGCCACAATGCCATCGACACGCTGGCGGGCTGGATGCGTGTGACCGGGACCGGAGCGGCGGACAAGACGCTGTATACGACCGGGCGGCTCACCTCGGAGATGGTGATCAAATGCGCGCTGATGGGGGTGCCGTCCCTGGTCTCGCGCTCGGGCTTCACCGCCTGGGGGGTGGAGATCGCCCGGCGGGTGGGTCTGACGGTGATTGGGCGCATGAAGGGCGCGCGCTTCGTCTGCCTGTCGGGCGCGGAGCGGGTGGTGTGGGACGAATGATCCCCGGCGTGATCCTGGCGGGCGGCCGCGCGACCCGGATGGGCGGCGGCGACAAGGGGCGGCTGGAGGTCGGCGGGTGCGCCCTGATCGAGCATGTGATCGCGCGGCTGGGGCCGCAGGTCGACGCGCTGGCGCTCAATGCCAACGGAGATCCGGCACGCTGGGCCGATCTGGGACTGCCGGTGATCGCCGATGCCGACGACGCGCGGGCCGGCCCGCTGGCGGGGGTGCTCGCCGGTCTCGACTGGGCGGCGGGCGCGGGGGCGGAGGCGATCGTCACTGCCGCCGCCGACACGCCCTTCCTGCCGCGCGACCTGGTGGAGCGGCTGGTGGCGGCCGCGGGCCCCTCGGGGTTGGCCCTGGCCGCCACCCGCGAGGAGGGGCGCTTCTGGCCCCAGCCGACCTTCGGCCTCTGGCCCGTGGCTTTGCGCGACGACCTGCGGGCGGCCTTGGCCGATGGTACGCGCAAGGTTCTGCATTGGACCGACCGGCACGAGGCGGGCTTGGCCGTCTGGGGCGACCCCGCCCCCTTTTTCAACGTCAACACGCCCGAGGACCTCGCCCGGGCCGAGGCGCTGGCATGCGCCTGATCGGCATTATTGGCCGCAAGGATTGCGGCAAGACCACCCTGACGGAGCGTCTGGTGGCCCATTACGTGGCGCAGGGCCTGACCGTCTCGACGCTGAAGCGGAGCCATCACAGTCTGGACCTCGACACGCCCGGCACGGACAGCCACCGGCACCGGATGGCGGGGGCGCGGCAGGTGGTGCTGGCCTCGGATGCGCGGCTGCATTGCTTTGAGGAGTTGGACGCGCCGATGCCGCTCGAAACGCTCATGACCCGGCTCGCGCCCTGCGACATCGTTCTCGCCGAGGGCTGGAAGTCCGGCACCCATTTCCGCATCGAGGCGTGGCGCGCGGCCTGCGGCGCGCCGCCTTTGATCGAGGCAGATCCCACCATCGCCGCGCTGGCCGCCGATACGCCCCATCCGCGCGCCCACTTCGCCCTGGACGACATCGCCGCTATCGCGGAGTTCGCATGTTCGACCTGATCCTCGCCGCCGACTGGTCCGCCGCGGCCAAGCCCACCGGACCCAGGCCGAAGAAGGATGCGATCTGGGTCTGCGCCGATCTCGATGGCGTTCAGGAGACGCGGTACTTCCCCACCCGGGCCGCGGCGCTGGACTGGATCGATGGCTGGCTCGCGCTTGGGCACCGCACGCTGTTGGGCTTCGATTTCGCTATGGGCTATCCGCCCGGCTTCGCCGAGGCGCTGACCGGACGGGCCGAGGCGCTGGCCGTCTGGGACTGGCTGGGCGCGCAGCTCACCGACGGGCCGGACAATTCAAACGATCGCTTTGCCGTGGCGCAGGAGATCAACCGCCGCTTCCCCGGCATCGGCCCCTTTTGGGGGAGGCCCGCCGCGTTGGACCTGCTCGACCTTCCGCCCAAGGATCGGACCCGCGAGGAGCATGGCCTGCCGGAGCGGCGGGCGGTCGAGGCTGTCGTGCCGGGGGCCAAGCCCGTCTGGCAACTCGCCTATGCGGGGGCCGTCGGGTCGCAGTCGCTGGTCGGGCTTGCCGCCCTCTCCAAGCTGCGCGCCCGCTGGGGCGACGAGATGGAGGTCTGGCCGCAGCAGACCGGCTGGCGCGTCCCGGCCGCCCGCATCGCCCTGGCCGAGATCTATCCCAGCCTCTGGCCCCCCGCCGCCGCGCCGATCAAGGATCAGGGGCAGGTGATCGCCACCGCCCGCGCCCTGCGCGCGGCCGATGCCGGGTGGTTCACGGGACCTGCGGCGCAGCCCGACGCGGGCCGTATCGCGCGGGAGGAAGGCTGGATCCTGGGGGTCCACCTCGCCGCCTCCTGTCAGGCGATGCCGGCCGGGGTGCATTGGACGCCGATGGGCGAGGCGTTGGAGACCTTGCGAGCCACCCATCCCTGCTGCGTCGGGGTCGAGACGGTGCCCCTCTCGCGCGCCGCGCGCCGCGTCTTGGCGGAGGACGTTACGGCCCGCCGGGCCCACCCGCCACGTGCCAATGCCGCGGTGGATGGCTGGGGCTTCGCCCATGCCAGCCTCCCCCCTGGCCCGATCCCGGTCGCACCCGGCCGCGCCGCGGCCGCCACGACCCGCGCGGCGGCCGTTCCGCCGGGCCATGCGATCCGAATCCTGACCGGCGCGGCCTTGCCGTCCGGTGTCGACACCGTCGCCTTGCAGGAGGAGGCGGAACTGCGGGACGGCGCGCTCCATTTGCGCGCGGTCCCAAGGCCCGGCGCCAATGCCCGTGAGGCGGGCGAGGACGTGACCGAGGGCGCGACCGTCCTCTCCGCCGGCCGGGTCCTGACCCCCGGCGATCTGGCGCTGGCCGCCGCGGCGGGGCTGGGCGACCTGCCGGTCCGCGCGCCGCTCCGCGTGGGGGTGCTCTCGACCGGAGACGAGCTGATCCCTCCCGGCGCGCCGGGCGAGGGTACGCCTGACGCGAATCGCCCGATGCTGATGGCTATGCTCGCGGGCTGGGGCCTGGCGCCGGTCGATCTGGGGCACGTGGCCGACGACCCGGACGCGTTGCGCGCCGTGCTGTCCGCCGCGCCATGCGACGCGATCCTCACGTCGGGCGGCGCCAGCGCGGGCGACGAGGACCATCTCTCGCGCCTTTTGTCGCGGGAAGGCTGCGTGCATCACTGGCGGATCGCGATCAAGCCGGGCCGGCCGCTGATGCTGGGCGAGTGGCAGGGCCGCGCGCTGTTCGGCCTGCCGGGGAACCCGGTCGCCGCCTTCACCTGCGCGGCGTTGTTCGCGCGTCCGGCGCTGCTCCAGATGGCCGGGTCGGGATGGTCCGTGCCGTCGCCCCAGCCGGTCCCGGCGGCGTTTGCCAAGCGAAAGAAGCCGGGCCGGACCGAAATCTATCGGGCCCGTCTGCGGGACGGGCGGGCGGAGGTGTTCGCCTCCGAGGGCTCGGGGCGGACCTCGGGCCTGTCCTGGGCCGAAGGCTTCGTCATCCTGCCCGACGCGGCGTCGGAGATCGCGGAGGGGGACCCGGTGCCCTACCTGTCCTTCGCGGCGCTCGGACTCGGCTAGGCGCCTGCGTCGTGTAAGGCGGGGACATCCCCGCCCTACGGGAAACAGCAGCTATCGCGTGATGCCGTTGGCCTTGGCCACGAAATCCACCAGATGCGGCACGTAGTCGTCCCCGCCGTCGCCGCCGGTATTCACAGCCAGCATGTAGGAGTTGCGGACCGCGGCGCCCATCGGGTTGGCGACGCCCGCGCCGCCCGCCATCGCGGAGAGATAGGTCATGTCCTTCAGCGCGTTGGTGAGCGTGAACTTATGCGCCTCGCGATTGCCCTCTACCGCATAGCCCATGAAGGTCTGGTAGAAGCCGCAATCCATGCGGCTGCCACGGATCACCCGGTCGAAGGTCTCGGTTCCCAGCCCGGTCTTCTCAGCGAGGGCCAGCGCCTCGGCGTAGAGCGCCCCGTACCCCATTGCCAGGAAGTTGTTCAGCAGCTTCATCCGGTGCCCGGCGGCGGGCCCGCCGATATGGGCGATGGTCCCTGCCCAGCTGGCGATCACCGGCTCAACTCGCGCGAAGATCTCGGGTGTGGCGCCGACCATCGCGGCCAGTTCGCCGGCTTCGGCCTGCACCGGGGTCCCGCCCAGGGGCGCGTCCGCCCAGCCGATTCCCTTGGCGTCGAGCTTGGCCGCCAAGGCCTCCGACGAGACCGGGTTGGAGGTAGAGCAATCGATGACCACGCCGCCCGCGGCCATTTCGGCGGCCAGAACGTCCACGATGGCCTCCACCTGCGGCGAGCCCGGCGCGCAGATATGGACGATATCCGAGTCGCGGGCGAGCGCGGCGAGATCGGCCGCTTCCTTGGCGCCCTGCGCCACGAGATCCTCGACGGGCGCGCGGTTGCGATGCGCGATGACCGTGACCGGGTAGCCCGCCTTCAACAGGTTGGCGGCCATCCCATGGCCCATCAGGCCGACCCCGACGAAACCGATTCTCTCCATGCTTTCCTCCCTCTGGCCCCCAGTCGAAGAGGGCGCGTCAGCAACCTATGCGCCGGTCAGGTCCGGCAACACTGGCCCATGCTGCCTGACCGCGCGGGTGGGGGGAAGTCCGGATCAGGATTTGGGGCGCAGCCGGATGACGACGTCGACCTTGGCGATTTCCATCCCTTCGGGCGCGTCGGGCAGATTCGTGATCTCCAGCGCCTCGGCGCCGGCATCGGTAAGACTGCCGTCGTCTTCCCAATAGAAATGCGGGTGGTCGTCCAGACGGGTGTCGAAATAGGAGCCGGTGCCGTCCACCGTGATTTCCTGGACGAGACCGGCCTCGGTGAAGGCGCGCAACGTATTGTAAACAGTCGCAAGCGACACCTTGTCGCCGGTGCGCCGCACCGCGTCGTGCAACCATTCGGCCGTCACATGCCGATCCCGGCCGTCGCCGACGAGCAGCGCGGCCAACGTCACGCGCTGGCGCGTGGGCCGCAGGTGGGCGCGGGCAAGCCACGTTTCACCGCGAGCGCGGGCGATTTCGGAACAGCTTTCCATCACGTCCCTATATAGGGTGCGACCCCATGGGGTTTCAAACCCTTTCGCCGCTCCGGGCTCGGGCGGGGGTGACTTTCGGGCGCATGGCAGCCGGTATTCCCCTTGGAACGGCGGAGCCTGGGCCATTGCCGGTCCGCGTCTGCCGGCGTCGTCCCTTTCGCGCCGTCCGAGGCAGCCGGATGCGCCGGCGTGCGGTCGTCGGGGGACTCAAGGGCCGAAATTCCGGCGTCATCGCGAGGCCTCCGGGGGAGGCGTCCCGTCCGGTGTGACGGCGCCAGACCGCAGGGCGCGGTCTCCGGGGGCGACGTCCCGCCACGACGGCCGGGATGCTGGCCTCTGCCTGTCGCTGGCCTGTTGCGGTCCGGCGACAGGCGACAGGCGAAAGGCCGCAGCGGGACCGCTCTCAGAAGAGCAGGACGTCCTCGAAGCCGAATCCGGGGCCGTCTTCGAGTACGGCGACCAGCGTCGGGGCCTCGGCGCCCTCCCGGCCATCCGCGTCTATCATGAGTTCACCTGTCCCGCGATCATACTCGACCCGGCCGGCGCGCAGGGCAGCCTGTGCTTGAGCCTGCGTCACGTCGCGCGGGTCGACGTCGCTGTCCCCCAGCCCGAAGAACCTGTCATCGAGCGCCAGCCGGTCCCCCTCGCCGGGGTCGAAATCCCGCACGGTGACCGGGCCCTCGCCCGGACGGAAGGCGAAGACGTCGCTTTGGGCGCCGCCCTCCATCGTGTCTGTGCCGCCTCCCGCGATCAGCACGTCGTCGCCCTCGCCCCCGAGAAGCAGATCGTCGCCGCGGCCTCCGGTGAGCCGGTCGGAGCCGCCCCGGCCCTCGATCGTATCGTCTCCGGCCCTGCCATCCAGCCGGTCGTTTTCCGGGCCGCCGAACAGCCGATCGGGTCCGTCCGTCGGCGGAATGGGCCAGTCCGGAAAGGCGAAGAAGGCGAGGTCGATCCCGTCTCCGAGGTCGTCCTCGGACAGGCTGACCCAAGTCTCCGTCGGTGCGTCGGCGACGAGGAGTGCGAGGGTTCCTTCGCGGTCGAGACTGCCCATGAAGGTTCCATCGAGCTCGATATCGATGCTGTCCCTCGGGGTGAGCCCGAAATCGTATCCGTCCCCGGTGGCGTTGTCGTTTGCCGTGGCCACCAGCAGGGCCTGCACCGGCTCATCGAAGGTGAGCGTGAAATTCGATGCGGTGTGGATCGCCTCATAGGCGCGGGGCAGGTCGTTGAAGACCTGGGTGGGGTCCGGATCCGAAAACGGGAGGAAGACGAGGTCCCCCTCCTGCGGGACCAGCCGGTAAGGGATGCCGTTGGACGTCCCTTCGGCGCTGTCCACGAAATTGTTCTCCACCTCCTCGCCGAAGGCGTCGAGCGTGAAGGTCAGGGGAAATGACACGAGGTCGGCAAGTGTCGGGGTTGAAAACGTCATATGCAGCCAATCCTTTCGGGATTTGAGGTGCGGCGGGGGCATCATGCCGTTGGTGCCGCAACGTCTCAACCGTCTCGGATCCGCCGAGATGGGACCTGCCCCCGCTTTTCGTTGCGACACCCTGTCGCCCCGGCCCGGTTTTCAGCGTCCTGAGACCGGATCGGCCCGGGACGGGGCGAGTTCACGACGGGTTGCAGGCGTGTAGCCCGGCCGCTACAGGAAGTCGGACCATCCGACCGGGGGACAGATGAGCCAATATCCGACCAGTTTCGACCGCGACGACCTGCTGAAATGCGCCCGCGGAGAGCTCTTCGGCCCCGGCAATGCGCAGTTGCCGGAGCCGCCGATGCTGATGGTCGACCGCGTGCTGGACATCTCCGCCGATGGCGGCGCGCACGGCAAGGGGCATGTCCTGGCCGAGTTCGATATCTCGCCGGACCTGTGGTTCTTCGCGTGCCACTTCCCCGGCAACCCGATCATGCCGGGCTGTCTCGGGCTGGACGGGCTGTGGCAGCTGACCGGCTTCAACCTGGGCTGGCGCGGCTGGACCGGCCGGGGCTATGCGCTGGGCGTGGGGGAGGTGAAGCTCACCGGCATGGTGCGTCCGGACCGGAAGAAGCTGACCTACAAGATCGACTTCACCAAGGCGTTGCAGACCCGCCGCCTGACCATGGGCGTGGCCGACGGCATCGTCGAGGCGGATGGCGACGTGATCTATCAGGTCAAGGACATGAAGGTCGCGTTGAGCGAGAGCTAGGCCGCGACCCGCCGCCGCTCGCCGAGGGCGCGCGCCGGTCGAGGTGGCTCCGGGAGCGGCACGCGGATCAGGTGTTGGCCCGGGGTCGAGGCAGTGCCCCCAAAATCCAGAACGCATGCCCGAAGAGGCCTTTCATGGCAGCGTGGTGGTCGGGCTGGGCCGCGCCATCGTCTGACAATTAGGGTTGGCCTGCGACGGACGCCGCCAAGCCGGTACGCTTATCGGTTCGCCATCGTCGCGGGCAGCCATGCGGCCCGGCGCGTCATCCATGTGTTATCGAAGCGGAGCATCCAGTGGCGCGGCGAGAGGCGCTAACATTGTGGCCGCACCGCCTGCCCCCGCCCAAGTGCAGCGCGGTCCTCGCTCTCTCGGCGCAGGACGGCTCCATCGCGCCTCGGGCCGCCCTCGGGAGCGGACTGATCCTGATCCGTCTCTGCGGCGCTATTCGGAAGGCCGTGCCGGTGCGGAGCTTCGGGTCCATCGCTCCCATCGGCTGGCGCACGCGGCCATTCGGGCCGCCCGCCGGGACGGGAGCGCGCGATCCCGATCCGCGCGGAGGGGGCGAAAGTCCGGTCAGCCGGGCCGATCTTCCCGCTCTGTGGGAGGCGGGGTTGCTCTAACGCGCCATCTATTGCCTTGCCCCTCCCGGCCCCCACGTCCTAGTTGCGCAGGAAAGCGAAGGGAGGATCGGCCATGCGTCGCGTCGTCGTCACCGGAATCGGAATCGTCTCGCCCATCGGAAACACCCCCGAGGAGGTCGAGGCGTCCTTGCGCGCGGGCAAGTCGGGCATCACCGCCGCTCCCGTCTATGCGGAGCACGGCTTCCGCAGCCAGATTCACGGCAAGCCGGAAATCGATCTCGAAGCGCATATCGACAAGCGGCAGCTGCGCTTCATGGGGCCGGGGGCGGCTTACAACTATATCGCCATGGATCGCGCCGTCGCGGATTCGGGGCTGGAGAAGCACGAAGTCTCCAACGAGCGCACGGGTCTCGTGATGGGCTCGGGCGGGCCGTCGACCTCGAACTTCTTCACCGCCTTCGACACCGTCATCAACAAGGGCTCGCCCAAGCGCATGGGCCCCTTCATGGTGACGCGCTGCATGTCGTCCACCAACTCCGCCTGCCTGGCCACGCCGTTCGGGATCAAGGGGATCAACTACTCGATCACCTCGGCCTGCACGACCTCGCTGCACTGCATGGGCAATGGCGTAGAGCAGATCCAGTTCGGCAAGCAGGACATCGTCTTCGCCGGTGGCGGGGAGGAGGTCGACTGGACCCTTTCCTGCCTGTTCGACGCGATGGGGGCCATGTCGTCCAAGTATAACGACGCCCCCGAGACGGCCTCGCGCCCCTATGACGCGACTCGCGACGGCTTCGTGATCGCCGGTGGCGCGGGCGTCGTCGTGCTGGAGGAGCGGGAGCGCGCCCTTGCGCGCGGCGCCAAGATCTACGGCGAAGTCACCGGCTATGGTGCCACTTCGGACGGGGCCGACATGGTCGCGCCCTCGGGCGAGGGCGGCGAGAGGGCGATGCGTCTGGCGCTGAGCCAGCTGCCCGAGGGGCGGCAGGTCGACTACATCAACGCCCACGGCACCTCGACGCCGGTGGGCGACATCAAGGAAGTGATCGCCTGCCGTAACATCTGGGGTGAGGGCAAGACGCCGCCGATCGCCTCGACCAAGTCGATGACCGGCCATTCCCTGGGCGCGACCGGCGTGCAGGAGGCGATCTATTCCATGATTATGATGAACAAGGGCTTCATCGCCCCCACGATCAACGTCACCCAGCTCGACGAGGCGCTCGACCCCTCCGAGATCGTGACCGAGCTGCGCGAGGGGGTGGAGATCGATTCGATTCTCTCGAACTCTTTCGGCTTCGGCGGCACGAACGGGACGGTCATCATCTCCAAGCACCGGGACTGACGCCATGGACATGACCGGAAAGCGCGGCCTCGTGATGGGCGTCGCCAACGAGCGCTCAATCGCCTGGGGCATCGCCGAGGCGCTGGCGGGTGCGGGCGCGGAGCTTGCGTTCAGCTATCAGGGCGAGGCCTTCGGCAAACGGGTTGAGCCGCTCGCGGCGCGGGTCGGCTCGGATCTGCTACTGGACGTGGACGTGACCGACGATGCCTCGCTGGAGGCCGCCTTCGCCCAGCTGGCCGACTGGGGTCGGCTGGACTTCGTCGTCCACGCCATCGCGTTCTCGGACAAGGCGGAGCTGACCGGCCGATTCGTCGATACCAGCCGCGCCAACTTCAAGCATTCGCTCGATATTTCCTGCTACTCCCTGGTCGAGGTCGCGCGCCGCGCGCGCCCGCTGATGACCGAGGGCGGCACGATCCTGACCCTGACCTTCGACGGCTCCCGCCGGGTCATGCCGTTCTACAACGTCATGGGCGTGGCCAAGGCCGCGCTGGAGGCGTCGGTGCGCTATCTCGCCTCGGATCTCGGCCCCGAGGGAATCCGCGTCAATGCCATTTCGCCCGGACCGATGAAGACCCTGGCCGGGGCTGCCATCGGGGGCGCGCGCAAGACCTTCCGCCATACCGAACAGAATGCCCCGCTGCGCGCCAACGCCACGTTGCAGGCGGTGGGCGGCACGGCGCTTTGGCTCTGCTCCGATGCGGGGGCCTGCACGACCGGCGAGGTCGTGCATGTCGATGGCGGCTTCCATGTCATGGGAATGCCACATTCGGATAATCTCTGAATGCGCATCGGCCGTTTCCCGCAGAGGAACGGCTCAAATTAGGCGGAAATTGACAAGATACGGGTTCCAAAGACGAACTGTGTGGGTTTGATACACGATCCTTGGTTTATTCGCCTTAACTAGGACGTTCGAGACTGGCACGATGAGATCGTGTGTAGTCAGTATCAATAAACTTGAGTTCGAAAATGCGGTACTCCTTGAGACGCTTCTGGGCAGACGAGACGGGAAATGTTTCCCTGGACTGGGTCGTGTTGACCTCGGTGCTGGTTGCGACCGGCATCGCCGTCATCGGAACGATGCAGAGTGGAATCGAGACGGCTTCGGTCGATGTGGCGGAACAGATGCGGGGCCAGGTGGTGCGCTCCTCCTTCGAATCGGAGCTTTGCCCAGGCGGCATTCCCGCGCTCCAGGCCCGCGAAGACCTGCGCGCGGCCTTCGCCCAAGAAGAGCCGCTGAACGTCGCCACGTGGATGGCCGAGTCGTTCGGCGACCTCTCCGACCAGGAAGTCAGCTTGCGCTATCTGCGCGATCTCGCCGACGCGGCGCCGGTGGTCTCCGATGATGCCCCCTGGACGCGCGCGCGGGTCGAACTTGCGGCGCTGGCCTGTGAAGTGGTGGCGCGCGGTCTGGACTGACCCGCGCCGCGCGTGCGACTGTCCGGGCGATCCGACCGGAAGGGCACCGAATGGCCATCGACACCTGCATCTTCGACGCCTACGGCACGCTGTTCGACGTGACCGCTGCGGCCCGGGAGGCCGCCGCGGAAAAGCCGTTCGAGAGCTTGGCCGAGACTTGGCCCGCCATCGCCCGCGACTGGCGCGACAAGCAGCTGCAATATAGCTGGCTGCGGGCGATCACCGGCGAACATGCGGATTTCTGGCAGGTCACGGGCGAGGCGCTCGATTGGGCGCTGGAGGCCAACGGGGCGGCGGACCCGGCCCTGCGGGACCGTCTGATGCAGCTCTACAGGGAATTGTCGGCCTATCCCGAGGTGCCCGCCATGCTGGGCGCCTTGCGGGATGCCGGGACCGCGGCCGGAATCCTGTCCAACGGATCGCCCGAGATGCTGCAATCCGCCGTCTCCTCGGCCGGGATCGGCCGGCTCCTGGATCACATCCTGTCGGTCGAGAGCGTGGGCATCTTCAAGCCCGCCTCCCAGGTCTACGACCTCGTCGGCCGCGCCTTCGGCTGCGAGGCGGGCAATGTGCTGTTCGTGTCGTCGAATGGCTGGGACGCGGCGGCGGCGGCGGGCTATGGCTTCACCAGCGTCTGGGTGAACCGCGCGGGCGCGCCGGTGGACCGGTTGCCGCACAGGCCGCATCACGTGCTGGAGGATCTGACCGGCATCCCCGATCTGGCGAAGTCCCTCTGATGCCCGAGTTCCGTTCCTCCGACAATCTGCGCCTCTGGTACGAGGATACGCTCGAACAAGGGGGTGGAGAGGGCGATGGCCCGCCCATCCTCTGCCTGTCGGGCCTGACCCGGAATTCGACCGATTTCGACTATGTCCTGCCCTATCTCGCGGGCGAGAACCGGGTGATCCGGCTCGACTATCGCGGCCGCGGCAAGTCGCAACGCGCGCCCGACTGGAAGACATACACCATCCCCACCGAGGCCCGCGACGTGCTGGAACTCCTGGCCCATCTCGGGCTGGAGCAGGTCGGCGTTCTGGGCACCTCCCGTGGCGGGTTGATCGCCATGTCCCTCGCCCTGATGGCAAAGAGCAAGCTCGCTGGGGTCTGCCTGGTCGATATCGGGCCGGAGCTTGCGCCGGACGGGCTGGAGGCCATCGCCTCCTATCTCGGCAAGCCCCCGGCGGCGTCCACCTATGACGAAGCGGTCGCGATGCGCGCCACGCTCATGGCCGGCTTCGAGCGGGTGCCCGAAAGCCGCTGGCGCGAGGAGGTCGAAAAGCACTACCGCGAGACGCCCGACGGCCTCGCGATCAACTATGACGCAAAGCTGCGGGACGCCGTGCTGGAAGCGGGCGCGCAGCCGATGCCCGATCTCTGGCCGCTCTTCGACGCGATGCAGGGGCTGCCCCTGGCTTTGATCCGGGGCGCCAATTCCGATCTTCTCAGCCCCGAGACCGCGGTCGAGATGCGCCGCCGCCGCCCCGACATGATTTTCGCCGATGTGCCCGGGCGGGGCCATGTCCCCTTCCTGGACGAACCCGAGGCGCTGGAGGCGCTGAACGAATGGACGATGCTTCTCTGATCCCTTCCGTCACCCGGGCCGATATCGAGGCCGCGGCCGACCGAATCCGCGGCCATGCCCTGCGCACGCCGCTGCTCAACGCGCCGTTGCTCGACGCCTTCGCCGGACGCCGGATCTGGGTCAAGGCGGAGTGCTTGCAGAAAACCGGCAGCTTCAAGTTCCGCGGCGCCTATAACGCCGTCAGCCAGGCCCCGGGCGATGTGGTCGCCTTCTCCTCGGGCAATCACGCGCAGGGCGTGGCCTTGGCCGCGCGGATGCTCGGAAAGCAGGCAGTCATCATCATGCCGTCGGACGCCCCGGCCGTGAAGATCGCCAATACCCGCTTCTATGGCGCCGAAGTGGTGCTCTACGACCGCGCCACCGAGGATCGCGACGCCTTGGGCGAGGCATTGCAGGCGGAACGGGGCCTGACCCTGGTGCGCCCCTTCGACGAGCCCATGGTCATCGCGGGGCAAGGCACGTGCGGGCTCGAGATCGCCGAGGATCTGCCCGACTCCGTCACTCAGGTGCTGGTCTGCTGCGGCGGCGGGGGCCTCACCTCCGGCGTGGCGCTGGCGCTGGAAGGCCGCGCCACCGTCCATCCGGTGGAACCCGAGGGCTTCGACGACGTCGCCCGCTCCCTCGCCTCCGGCCGGATCGAGCGCAATGAACGCCTGACCGGCTCGCTCTGCGATGCGATCATCACGCCCTCGCCGGGCCGGATCACCTTTCCGATCATGCACCGCCTCTGCGGCCCCGGCCTGACCGTGACCGAGACCCAGGCCCTCCAGGCCATGGCTCTCGCCTGGCAGCATCTGCGCATCGTATTGGAACCCGGCGGCGCGGTGGCCCTCGCCGCCGCCCTGTTCCACGCCGAGGGCGATGTCTGCGCCGTCGCCTCGGGCGGAAATGTCGACCGTGACGTGTTCATCCGGGCGCTGACGGAAACCAAAGAAATCGAATAAAATTCTCCGCGCTCTCATCTTGCCGGAAATACCTCGGGGGGAGTCCGGCTTGCCGGACGGGGGGCAGAGCCCCCCTCCTACGGTCCCGAGGCGACCGCCCGTGGCAGCGGTGCGTCTCGGGCATAAAGCGCCCCGCTCACGACCATCAGCACGAAGGACAGCAGGAAGGGCGCGCCCGGCATGTCTGCCTCCCCTGCCGTGGCCCAGCCGAAGATCTGCGTCATCACCAAGGGCGAAATGATCGAGGCCACGGCCGTGATCGAGGCCAGGACGCCCTGCAACTCGCCCTGCTGGTCGTCATCGGCGATCCGGCTGGCCAGTCCCTGGAGCGCCGGGGCCACCACCGCTCCCAAGGCCGAGAACGGCGTCAGCGCCAGCATCATCCACCCCGCGGGCACGAAAGCCGCGCAGAGAAGAATAACGGCGTTATAGGGCAGGAACCACGCCAGGGTCCGCCGCTCCCCCAGGCGCGGCACGATCACCCGGATCAGCCCGCCCTGCACGGCCACCATCGAGATCCCGTAGACCGCGAGCGACACGCCCACCATGCGCGCGTCCCAGCCGAACGCCGCCTGGGTGAAATAGGCCCAGATCGCCGGGTAGACGTAGTTGGCCACCTGGTAGAAGAACCAGACCAGCAGAAGGACGCTCAGCCCCGGCAAGGCGCGGATGGCGAGCAGCCCGCCCAGAGGGTTCGCCCGGCGCCAGTTGAAGGGGCGGCTGCGGCGCAGGGTCTCGGGCAGCACCAGGAGACCGAAGGTCAGGTTCGCCCCAGCCAGCAGGGCCGCCGCCCAGAAGGGCGCACGAGGGCCGAACTCCGCCAGCAGGCCGCCGATGGCCGGGCCCAGCACGAACCCCAACCCGAACCCCGCCGAGATCAGCCCGAAATTCTGCGCCTTCTTCTCGGGCGGCGAGATGTCGGCCATGAACGCCATCGCCACCGACATGGTCGCCGCGGCGATTCCGGCCACGACCCGGCCCAGGAGCAGCAGCCAGAAGGTCTGCGCCAGTGCCATGACGATGTAATCTACGAAGATCACCGCCAGCGACAGCAGCAGCACCGGCCGTCGCCCGAACCGGTCCGAGAGGCTGCCCAGGGTCGGCGAGAACAGGAACTGCATCAGCGCATAGGCCGAGGCCAGCACTCCGCCCCAGAGCGCCGCCCCGCTGAGCCCCACGCCCTGCACCTCGGACAGGAGCGCCGGCATCACGGGCAGGATCAGGCCGATGCCCATGGCCTCGACCGTGATCGTGATCAGAACAAACAGGATCGGCAGCCGCGCGTCCCGCGGCGCCTCGGCGGCGGGAAGGGTCATGGCGTGGCCGTAGCCTGTCCCGGCTTATCTGACCAGAGGCCGCTTCAAGGCCGGACCGCTGAGGGGAAGGCGGCGACCGCTCCGGCCGATCCCGGCCGTTCGGGCGATGCACGCCGCCGGGCTGTCGGTCAGATCCCGTCCCGGACCCGCGCCGCGAAGGCGCGGGCCTGGGCCGGCGCGTCGCCCCAATGGCGCTCGGGCGCGTACTCCGCCGGATCGGCGCCCGCCCTGTCGAGCAGCGAGCCACCCCCGTCCCGGATCTCGGCCACCCAGCCCTTGATGCGCGCCTGCGCCTCGGGCCGGGGCATGTCGCGCGCCATCGCGAAGGAGAGCGCCTCGGCATGGATCAGCCCGCTCGGGTCGTCGAGCCGCGCGCGCAGCCGGGCGGGGTCGGGCCGCACCTCCAGGTCGCGCAGCAGCGCCGTGGCCTTGGCTGCGGCCACGATCAGCGGCGGGAGGGACAGCCATTCGGTCAGCCAGGCCGCGCCGTCCCGAGCGTCGCGGGTAGGCTGAGCATGGATCGCCGCGGCGAGGCCGCCCCCATGGGCCGCGAGCGCGCAGATCGTGGAGGGCGCGACGGGGTTCGCCTTCTGCGGCATTGTCGAGGAGGCGCCGCCGCCCGCCAGCACCACCGACCCGTCCCGCGTCATCAGGAGAAGGTCCGCGGCGGGCTTGGCGCAGGCCTGGAGCAGGCGGTTGGCCCAGCCTGCCAAGCGCAGCACCCCCGACCGCTCCGCATGGGGCGGGCCGGGGGGCAGGCGCAGGCCCAGGGCCTTCGCGACCGCCACGCGGAGGGCGGGGCCCTCGGGGCCTAGAGCCGACAGGGTGCCGGAGGCGCCGTGCAGCGTCAGGATCAGGACCGCGTCTCGCACCGCCTCCAACTCCGCGCGCAGGGCCAGCAGCCCCTCGCCCCAGACCGCGACCGCCGCGCCGAAGCTGGTCGGCGTGGCGACCTGACCCCAGGTCCGCGCGGCCATCGGCGTCTCGGCATGGGCCTCGGCCAGATCGGCCAGCCGCTCCAATGCCCCGTCCAGCCGCGCCTCGATCAGCGTCAGCGCCTGGCGCAGCCGCAGGGCGAGTCCGCTGTCGAGCGCGTCCTGGCTGGTCAGGCCCCAATGCAGGTATTGCGCGTATTCCGGCGCTTGCGCCGCCTTGCGCGTCTCCGCCACGAGGCCGGGGATCATGATCCCGTTCTGCGCCGTCCGCTCCGCCAGAGCCGAGGGGTCGACCTGGAGCTCCATCGTCGCGCGGTGGAGGAAGGCCCCCGCCGTCTCGGGGATGATCCCCGCTTCGCCCTGCGCGCGGGCTACGGCCCCCCAGAAGATCAGGATGGCGCGCACCGTCGCCGTGTCCGAGAAGAGCAGCGCCACCTCCCGGTCGGAGAACAGCTCGCGGGTGATCGCGCTGTCGAAAGGGGAGACGGTCACGGGCGGCCGAGCCGGGCGAGGAAGTCGGTAAGCAGGCGGGCGTATTCCTCCGGCGCTTCGACGCAGGGCAGGTGGCCCGCCCGGCGGATCAGGGCGAACTCGGAGCCGGGGATCAGGTCGGCCGTCTCGCGCACGAGGTCGGGCGGGGTGGCCCCGTCCTCGGAGCCCGCGATGGCAAGCGTGGGCAGGCGCAACCCGCTGGTCGGCGTGTAGAAATCCGTCCCCTTGATCGCCGCCGAGCAGCCCGCATAGCCCTTGGGCGGCGTTTCGCAAAAGCGGGCGCGCCAGAGCGGCAGGTCCGGCCCCTCCAGGAAGTCACGGCCGAACCAGCGCTCCATCACGCCGTCGGCCAAAGGCTCCATGCCCTGCGTCGTCGCGGTCTCGATCCGCATGTCCCACAGGTCCGGCGTGCCGATCTTGGCCGCCGTGTTCGAGAGGACCATCGCGGCCACCAGATCGGGGCGTTTCACCGCGATGCCCTGCGCGATCATGCCCCCGATGGAGAGGCCGCAGAAGACGGCGTCGCGCACGCCCGCCGCCTCCATCACCGCCTCGGCATCCGAGACCAGCGTGCCCATGGCGTAAGGCGGCTCCGGCACGTCCGAACGGCCATGCCCCCGCTTGTCCCAGCGGACGATCCGCAGTCCCGCAGGCAGCAGCGGCAGCACCGCGTCCCAGAGCCGCAGATCGGTGCCCAGCGAGTTGGCGAAGACCAGGGCCGCGCCGTCCTCGGGCCCGGTGATTTCCATATAGAGGCGCGTTCCATCGCGCGCGGTCACATAGCTCAATAGGGCAGCCCCACATAGTTCTCGGCCATCGCGGCCTGCGCCGCTTCCGAGCCTTCCAGATAGTCGATCTCCGCCTCCTTCATGCGGGTGCCGAAGGTCCCGTCCTCGGGGAAGCGATGCATCAGCGTCGTGAACCACCAGGAGAAGCGCGTGGCCTTCCAGACTCGCGCCAGCGCCCGGTCGCTATAGCCGTCCACCCCCGAATCGTCGCCCGCGTAATGCGCGATCAGCGCCTCCGACAGGTAGCGCACATCCGCCACGGCGAGGTTCAGCCCCTTGGCCCCGGTGGGCGGTACGATATGGGCCGCGTCGCCCACCAGGAACAGGCGGTTCCAGCGCATCGGCTCTGCCACGAAGCTGCGCAGGGGCGCGATGGATTTCTCGATCGAGGGCCCCGTCTCCATCGTCTCGGCTACGTCCGAGGGCAGGCGGCGGCGCAGCTCGTCCCAGAAAGCGGCGTCGGTCCATTTCTCCAGCGGGTCGTCGACCGGGGCCTGAATATAGTAGCGGCTCAGCCCCTCGTTGCGCATCGAGGCCAGCGCGAAGCCGCGGGAATTGTTGGCGTAGATCAGCTCATGGGCGGCGGGTTTGGTGCGGCTCAGCACGCCCAGCCAGCCGAAGGGATAGACCCGCTCGACCGTGCGTAGCACATCCGCCGGGATCGTGGCGCGGCTGACCCCGTGAAATCCGTCGCAACCCGCGATCCAGTCGCAGTCGATGCGATGCTCCGCCCCGTCCTTGCGGTAGGTGACATGCGGCCTGCCGCCCGCGTCGTGGATCGTGACCCCTTCGGCCTCGTCCACGATCCGGCCGCTATCGGCGTCGCGTGCGGCATAAAGGTCCGCGGTCACCTCGGTCTGGCCATAGACCATGACGCGCTTGCCGGTCAGCCGCTCGAAATCCACGCGGAAGCCTCGGTTGCGCGCGGCGACATAGGTGCCGGAATGGGGGAAGCCCTCGGCGTCCATCCGGTCGCCCAGCCCATGAGCGCGCAGCGTCTCGACGGTGCCCTGTTCCAGCACGCCCGCGCGGATGCGGCCCAGCACATGGGCGCGGGACCGGCGCTCCAAGATGACGGTGTCTATCCCGGCCCGGTGCAGGATATGCGAAAGCAGCAGGCCGGACGGCCCCCCGCCGATGATGCAGACCTGAACGCGCATGGCTCCTCCCCCGTTTCAATGGCCCGCTGGCCCACGGATTTCAACGGATCTCGCGGCCCGGAGCGGTGATCCGAGATCTAGACGGTCGGGGCGGGAAATCGGGAAAATTCGCGATGCTCCCTTAAGAAATACCTCAGGCGGATCATGCTACCTCGGATAGGGCAGAACGGGCTGCCCTAGTCGGCAAGGAGGCGTGAATCGTGACGCCGGTCATCAAGGACGGGGTGGATCTGGCCCGGCTTGCCGAGAAGCTTCAGCTTGCGTTCAAGGCGTCGCGCATGGGCGTTTGGGAATACGACGCCCAGAGAAAAGCCGTCCATTGGGACGACCGGATGCTGGAGATCTACGGCATCACCGACGGCTGCAACCACCGGCCCGACGACTTCTGGGAGACACATATCCATCCCGACGACCTGGAGGGGACCCTGGCCTATGCGGAGGAGTGCAAGCGCACGCAGTCGGACTTCATCCGCGACTACCGCATCATCCGCGCCGACGGCGCCGTTCGCCATATCCGCAGTCTCGCGCGCAGCGTCGTCGAGCCGGATGGCGGCGAGAAGCTGATCGGCGTCAATATCGACGTCACCGAGGATTACCGCCGCGCGGAGGAGTTGTGCGCGGCCCAGCAGAAGCTCAAGCACGAGGCGCTGCACGACGCGCTGACCGGCCTCGGCAACCGGAGGCGCCTCGACGAGGTGACGCAGGCCGCGTTCGAGCGGCTTGGGAAGACCGACCGCTACTGCGTCATGCATCTCGATCTCGACCACTTCAAAGCGGTGAACGATACGATGGGCCATCTGGCCGGGGATTTCGTCCTGTCGACCGTCTCGGGGATCCTGCGCGACGCGCTCGGCGACCTGGGCACGGCCTTCCGCGTCGGCGGGGACGAGTTCGCGGTCTTCTTCGAGGTCGCGCCTCCCGAGGCCCGGGTTGCGACCCTCGCCGACCGGCTGATCGCGGATATCTGCCAGCCGATGGACTACGGGGGCACCCCGATCTCCGTCGGGGTCAGTATCGGCTTTGCTTTCGGAGTGGGTCCGCCCGACAATCCGTCCGACGTGTTCATCGACGCCGATGCCGCGCTCTATGCCGCCAAGCGGCGGGGGCGGTCCTGCCATGTAGTCTATTCCGCCGGGCTGCGCGCCGCCGTGACCGATATCAGCACCGCGCGCCATGACATCCTGGGCGCGATCGCCCGGGATGAGCTGATCTGTCATTACCAGGCGCAGTTCGATGCGCGCAGCCTCCAGATCGTGGGCGCCGAGGCGCTGGTGCGTTGGTCCTGCCCGGATCGCGGCCTGTTGGGCCCGGACAAGTTCCTGCCCCAGGCGGCGGCGGCCGGGCTGCTCCACCGCATCGACCGCCATGTGCTCACCCTCGTGCTGGAACAGCAGACCCGCTGGCATGCCGAGGGGGTGCCTTACCCGCCCGTCGCCATCAACACTTCGGCCGCGCGGCTGCGGGACCGGGATTTCGTCGATAGCGTCCTGATCCAGTTGGAGCCGCATCACGACATCTCCTTCGAGCTGCTTGAGACCGCGTTTCTCGACAAGCTGGAGCCGTGCCTCGCGGAGACGCTCGACCGGATGCGCGCGGCGGGTCTGCGCGTAGAGCTGGACGATTTCGGCTCGGGCCATTCGTCGGTCGCCGCGCTCCAGGCGGTCCGGCCGGACCGCGTCAAGATCGACCGCAGCCTCGTCGCCCCGCTGCGCACCCGCCCCGAACAGGCGCTGACCCTCGACGCGCTGAGCCGGCTGGCCCGCCTGGAGGGGGCCGGCGTCGTCGTGGAAGGGCTGGAGAGCGGGATGCAGCTGGCCGCCATCCGCGACATCGATTGCGACGCGTTGCAAGGCTACATCCTGCAACGCCCGCTTGCGGCCGACGACTTCGCCGCGATGCTGTGCCAGGCGAGGCGGGGCGTCGCCTGAGCTAGGGCGCGAGGTCGCATCCGGCCTCCATCCCGTCGCCGGAGGCGCGCCGCCCGTCCGCCGATCGGCCACATTGCACCCGGACCGGACCGGAGATTCCAGCCATGAAGACCCATGTCAGAGCCCTCGTCGTCGGCGGTGGAGCCGTCGGGACGGGCATCGCCTATCACCTCGCCCGGGCGGGCTGGGACGATGTCATGCTGCTTGAGCGGGACGAGCTGACGAGCGGGTCGACCTGGCACGCCGCGGGCCTGCTGCCGCTGTTCAACATGAGCTACGCGACCAGCCATATCCACGACTACTCGGTCAAGTTCTACAAGACCCTGGAGGAGGAGACGGGGCTCAACCCGGGCTTCTCCGTCGTCGGCAACCTGCGCATGGCGCAGACCGACGACCGAATGGACGAATACGCGCTCTATGCCGCCACGGCCGAGACGGTGGGCATCCCCCATGAATGGCTCACCCCCGCCCAGATAAAGGAGCGCTATCCCCTGGTTCGGACCGACGACCTGAAAGGGGCGATCTTTCATCCGACTGACGGCTACATCAACCCCGCCGACGTGACGATGGCCATGGCCAAGGGCGCCCGGCAGCGCGGCGTGATCATCGAGCGAAAATGGCAGGTCGACGGCTTCCACTGGACCGGCGCGCATTGGGATGTGACGGTCACCAAGATGGCAGAGAAGGGCGGCAACCTCGTCCCGACCGAGGAGCAGGTCGTCATCCATGCCGAACATGTGGTCACTGCCACCGGCAACCACGCCCAGCGCACCGCGCGCCTGCTGGGCATCAAGACCCCCGCCGTCGTGGTCGAGCATCAGTATATCGTGACCGAACCCGACCCCGCCCTGGTCGAGTGGCGCGTCGCCGGGAACCCGCAGCACCCCGTCCTGCGCGACGCCGACGCCAAGTGGTATGTCCGCGAGGAACGGGGTGGCTGGATCCTCGGCCCCTACGAGCAGAACGCCCCCGCCCGCTTCCCCTATGGCGTGCCCGACAGCTTCCGGGCCGACCTCTTCCCCCTCGATCTGGAGCGGATCGAGGAGGAATACATGTCGATGATCCACCGCATCCCGACGTCGGAGACCTGCGGGCTGAAGGACGACTATAACGGCCCGATCTGCTATACGCCGGACGGCAATCCGCTGGTCGGCCCCGCGCCGGGCCTTCGCAACATGTGGCTGGCCGAGGGGTTCAGCTTCGGTATTACGGCAGCGGGCGGCACCGGGCATTACCTTGCCCAGATGATGGCCGAGGGCGAGGCGGAGATCGACATGGCCTCGCTCGACCCCAAGCGCTTCGGCGACTGGATGACGACGGAGTACGCCTGCCGAAAGAACGAGGAGGCCTACGACCACGTCTACGTCCTCCACCATCCCGACGAGGAGCGGCCCGCCGCCCGACCGCTCAAGACCGCGCCTTGCTACGACCGCATGAAGGCGGCGGGGGCGCAGTTCGGCTGCGTCAATGGCTGGGAGCGCCCCAACTATTTCGCACCCGGCGCGCCGAGCGATTTCGATCTGACCTCCCGCAGCTTCCGCCGCGGCGCGTGGTGGCAATACGCGGTCGAGGAAGCGAAGGCCGTGCGCGAGGCCGCCGGGCTGATCGACGCGACGGCCTTCACCAAGCAGTCGGTGACCGGCCCCGGCGCGACCGCCTTCCTGGACTGGTTCACGACGAACAAGCTGCCCAAGGTCGGCCGGATCAACCTGACCTACGCGCTGACCGACGCCGGCACGACGCGGACCGAATACACCATCGTGCGCAAGGCCGAGGACGCCTATTACCTGATCTCCGCGGGGGCCTGGCAGGCCTATGACCGCGACTATCTGCTCAAGGCGGTCGAGGACTGGACCGGCGGCGGCGGCGCGGGCGTCACGGTCGCGGACGTGACCTCGCAATACGGCGTCTTCGCGCTGGCCGGGCCGAACAGCCGCGCCATCCTGGCCGAGCTGATCCGCGACGCGGAGCCCGGGACGGCGCTGTCGAACAAGCGTTTCCCCTGGCTCAGCGCGCGCGAAATCGAACTGATGATGTGCCCGCTCACCGCGATCCGCGTCGCCTATACCGGCGAGCTGGGCTGGGAGCTGCATCATCCGATGGAGATGCAGAACTATCTGTTCGACCGGATGATGGAGGCGGGCGCGGGGCATGGTTTGAAGCTCGTCGGGGCGCGGGCGCAGAACTGGCTCCGGCAGGAGAAATCCTACCGCGCCTTCGGCACAGAGCTGGGCCGGGACGCGACGCCGCTTGAGGCGGGGCTCGACCGCTTCGTGGACCTGTCGAAAGACTTCCGCGGAAAGGCCGCGATGGAAGAGATCGGGATCCGGTCGCGGTGTGTGACGCTGCTGGTGGACGGACCCTCCGACGCCGATCCCTGGGGGCGCGAGGCGCTTTATACGGATGATGGCACGCGGGT
This sequence comes from Jannaschia seohaensis, assembly GCF_900116765.1. GTDB lineage: Bacteria > Pseudomonadota > Alphaproteobacteria > Rhodobacterales > Rhodobacteraceae > Jannaschia > Jannaschia seohaensis. The sequence continues at coordinate 442,065 of NZ_UETC01000001.1, forward strand.
CGGGCGGATGACCTCGGGCGGCTATTCCGTGGTCTTCGGCAAGTCCATCGGGATGGGCTATGTCCGTCCCGATCTGGCCACGCCGGGCACCAAGCTGAAGGTCCGGATGCAGCGGGAGCTCTGGGACGCCGAGGTGGTGGAGGACAGCCCCCACGACCCGAGCCAGGCCCGCCTGCGCGTCGACGGCTAGGCCCGGAGCGCGGGTATCCAGGCGGGGGAGCGCAGACGTCGTGTCGGTGTTGTCCTGTTCGAGAACAGATCCATCTCCGGCGCATGTGCGTGACAGTGATGTCGGAGGGGGCTCTGCCCCCGCCCTTCGGGCCCCCCGGGATATTTAGACAGGGAAGAAGGCGGGCGTGCGGCCGGTCGGTCCGGGTTTGCGTCCTGCATGGGGGCAGCGCCTTTTCGGGGCGGGGAAGCGCATGACCGCCGGCCGGTATCTGCGGCGTGGGGGGCTGGTCGTGGCCGGTCTCTTGGCGCTCTGGGGGCTTTGGCCGCGAATGGGGCCGCCCGGTCTCTCCGTCGTGGGGGACGGCGCGCCGGCGGTCGTGGCGGCGCTGGATCTGCCGGCGGACGCCTCGGTCGATGCGATCCTCCTGCGGCGGTCGGGCGCGTTGCGGCATCTGGAGGATGTGGCGCGGCTCTGCCGGGGGCGCTGCGGACCGGGGCTGACGGTCTTGCGCGTGCTTGGACCTGGGGGCGGCACGCGGCTGGTTTTCGAGATGTCCGAGATGGACGGGATCGCGGTGCTGGATCGGGGGGCGCCGCTGCCCGAAGAGATTGCTTTGTGCATTGCGCGGACCATCGCCGCCGAGGCCGCGACGCGCTGGGGCGATCCAGGGCTGGACTGCGCCGGGCCCCGGCGCGCCCATATCGTAATGCCCTACGGGCTGTAGGGCGCGGGCAGGCGGGGAAGGGGCGCGAGCGGGATCGCTCCGAAGCGGAGCATCCCCTGCGAGAGCGTGAGCGGGAGTTCGGCGCGACCGTCCTGGGCCATCTCGGACAGACCGCCCGCGAGCAGCATCGCCTGGCCTTGGGGCAGGCCCAGCTCGGTGAGCAGCGGCAGCAGCGCCTCCCAGCCTTCGAGCGCAAGGGTCAGCGCGCCCTCGGGGGTGCCGGAGGGGCCGATCTCGATCTCGCCGGTCAGGTTCAGGCGCGTCCCGTCCCAGGCCAGTTCCGCGGCTCTGAGGGTGAGCGCGATCAGCGCCGGGTGCTCCGCCAGCGGCCGGTCGAAGCGCGCGGTGCCGTCGAGACGGACGAGATCGAACAGGCCGGGCAGGCGGGGATCGAGCCCCTCGACCCCGAGATCGGTCACCGTCAGTGCGAGGTCGTAGGCATGCGGGACCTGGCCCTCCGCCTCGCGCATCGCGGCCACGGCACGAGTGACGGTCGCCGCGCCCGCCGCCGTCTCCAGGCGCAGCGCCGTCCCCTCGGCCTGGGCGCGGGACGGGCGCCGCGGGGTGGCGAGGGTCAGGGTCGCGGAGGCGCGCAGGTCTTCTCCCGCAACGCGCAACGGGCCGACGGGCGTCGCCAGCGTCAGCGGCAGGCCGGGAACGGCGATGACCCGATTGGGCCGGTAGCTGAGCGCCAACACGTCGAGCCGGGGCGCGTCGAGCCCCCAGCCCTCGGGCGCCCGCGCCGAGAGCGCCGTCACCGAGCTGTCGAAGCGGTTGGGAAAACCCGCGATCGACAGGTCCTCCCATGCGACCTCCCAGCCCTCGGACCGGGCCTGCGCCACGCCGGCCTCGATCCCGCGGGCCAGCGCCAGGCGGCCCGCGATCCAATAGCCGGACCACCCCAGCCCCATCAGAATCACCATGATCGTCAGGATGCGCATCGCCGCCCTTTCCCCGCCGGTCCCGCCCGTCTATCTGCGGCGCATCCCGAGGGGAAGGAGCCCAAGATGACCGAACCGGATGCGCTATGGGTCTTCGGCTATGGCTCGCTGGTGTGGAATCCTGGCATCGAGGTGGCGGAAACGCGGCTGGCCTCGCTCAGGGACTTCCGGCGCCGCTTCTGCATGTGGTCGATCCATCACCGTGGATCGGAGGCCGATCCGGGGCTCGTTCTGGCGCTGGAGCCCCATGCGGGGGGCGTCTGCGATGGCCTCGCGATCCGGGCGGCCGCGCCCGGGGCGGCGCTTGCGGAGCTGCGCGAGCGGGAGCTGATCTCAAGTGCCTATGTCGAGCAGGAAGTGACGCTTTTTTGCCGTGATGGCAGTAGCTTGCAGTCCCTCGTCTATGTCGTCGACACCGGCCACCGGCAATATACCGGAGAGCTCGAGTTGGAGCGTCAGGCCGAGATCATCGCCCATGCCCGGGGCGGGCGGGGACCGAATCACGAATATCTGACGCGGACCGCCGAGGCATTGCATGCGCATGGGATCGGCGATGCCGATCTCGATTGGTTGGTATCCCGCGTGCAACAGATGCGTGGCGACGGCGGCGGCTGACACGGCCGCCCGCTTGTCGCTCGACAATGGCGTCTCTAGCGTCGCTACTGTTTTCCAAAGGACCCCGAGCAACGGGGCGGCAGGCTCCAAAACGATGGCACGCGCACAATTCGACGAGGGGACGCAGTTCACCCAGCCCGTCCGGCAGATCGTCTACATGCTGGCGGTGCTCAGTGTCGTGGGCGCGGGCGTCTGGGTGGCCTATCCGCAGATCGCGCCGATCTTCACGGCCAATCCCTGGCTGAACGGCACGATCATCGCCGTCTTCGTTCTGGGCGTGTTCGCCTGTTTCGCGCAGGTCTTTCAGCTGTTTTCCTCGGTCAGCTGGATCGAAGGCTTTGCCGAGCAGCGGCCGGGCCATGACATCACGCGGCCCCCGGCCCTACTGGCGCCGTTGGCGGCGATGCTGCGGGCCCGGTCCGCGCGCAGCCAGATCTCGTCCTCTTCTTCGCGGTCGATCCTCGACTCGGTCGGGGCGCGGATGGAAGAGGCGCGGGACATCACACGCTATCTGGTCAACGTCCTGATTTTCCTCGGGCTTCTGGGCACGTTCTGGGGACTCGCCATCACCGTACCCTCGGTTGTCGACACGATCCGCAACCTCAACCCGGCCAGCGACGAGGGCGGCGTGGCCGTCTTCGCGCGCCTTATCGGCGGGCTGGAGGAGCAGCTGGAGGGGATGGGCACCGCCTTCGCCTCCTCGCTGCTGGGCCTCGCGGGCTCGCTCGTGGTGGGTCTGCTGGAGCTCTTCGCGGGCCATGGCCAGAACCGCTTCTACCGGGAGTTGGAGGACTGGCTCAGCTCGATCACCCGCGTGGGCCTCGTGGGTGACAATGATGAAGAGACCATCGACCAGTATTCGCTGGCCGCCGTGCTCGACCACATGAACTATCAGATGGAGAGCCTTCAGGACATGTTCCAGAAGGCCGAGGCGGGGCGTCTGGCGGCCGACAGCAAGATGGCCACCCTCTCCGATGCGATCACCACCATGGCCCAACGGATCGAGAGCGGCACGGGCACGGATACCAGCATCGCCTTGCAGCGTGTGGCCGACGGGCAGGATCGCATCGTCGAAGCGCTCACCTCCAGCGGGTCGATCGGCGGCGAGGCGATGGACGCGGAGAGCCGGGCGCGCCTGCGCTCCATCGATGTGCAGCTTCTGAAGGTCTTCGAGGAGATGCAGCAGGGCCGTCAGGCCGCCACCGACGATTTGCGCGGCGATCTGGGAGCGCTGACCCGTGCGATCCGCCAGATGAACCGTCTGGTCGGTCAGCAGCAGGGTCGCGGCCTGGACGGGGACGCTTAGAATGGCGCTCTCCCGCCGGTCGGGACAGCGCTTCTCGGCCAATGTCTGGCCGGGCTTCGTGGACGCGATGACCGCGCTCCTGCTGGTCCTGATGTTCGTGCTGTCGATCTTCATGATCGTACAGTTCATCCTGACCGAGCGGATCACGACGCAGGACAACGAGCTGATCGAGCTGGGCGAGGAACTGGATTCGCTGGCCCGCGCGCTGGGGCTGGAGCAGCAGCGCGCCATCGGGCTGGAGACCAACCTGGAGGAAACCCGCGCCGAGCGAGACCGTCAGGCGACCCTGATCGCGACCCTGTCGGCGGAGCGCGATGTGCTCGAGGACCAGGTGGCGAGTTTCGAAGACCGTGTCGCGGGCCTTCTAGCCGAGCGGGCGCGCCTGTCCGGCGCCCTGGAAGAGGTCGAGGGAGAGCGCAACGCCCTCGCCGGACAGTTGGAGACGACCCAGGGCGAGCTGACCCGCATCATCGACGAGCGCGAGGCCCTGCAACTGGCGCTGGCCGCCGCCCGCGACGAGATCGACGCCACCGCCGAGGAGGCCCGTCTGGCCGCCGCCCGCGCCGAAGCCGTCGAGGCGCTGGTCGCGGAACTGGAGGCCGAAGCCGCCACGCGGGAGACCTCCCTAGCGCAGACCTTGGCGTCGCTGGAGGCCTCCGAGGCCGAGGCCGCCGCACTGACCACGCGCCTGGAAGAGACGCAGACGGCCCTCTCCGAAGAGGAGCAGGCGCGCCTGGCCGAAGCCGCCGCCGCCGAGGCCCTGCGCGCCCGCCTGTCGGAGACGCAGGAGGCCCTGACCGAGGAGGAGCGCGCCCGGCTCGCCGAGGCGGCCGCTGCCGAAGCTCTGCGCGCGCGGCTTGAAAACGCCGATGCGGAACTGACCGCCATGACCCTCGCCCTGGAGCGGCAGCGCCAGGAGGCGGAGGACACGCTCACGATCCTCGCCGCCACGCGCGAGGCCGAGGAAGACCTGAACGCCCGTCTCGCCGCGACCCTGTCGCAGTTGCAGGCCAGCGAGGGGCGCGCCGACGACCTGGACGCGCAGCTCTCCGAGACCCTCGCCGCCCTGACCGAGAGCCGCGCCGAGATGGAGGCGACCCGCGCCCGTCTCGCCGCCCGCGTCCAGGAGCTGGAGGCGACGCTGGCCGCCCGCGAGGGCGAGGTTGCCGATGCGGAGACGGTCCGCGCCGAGTTGCAGGCGCGGCTCGACGCCGCCCTCGCCGATCTGCGCGGCACCGAGGCCCGCGCGGAGGACCTGGACGCGCAGTTGGCCGCGAGCCTCGCCGCGCTGCAGGCGGCGCGGGGCGATGCGCAGACGACCCGGGACCGGCTCCAGGCCCGGGTGGCGGAGTTGGAGGCGACGCTGGCCGCCCGTGGCGCCGAGGCCGAGGATGCCGAGGCCCTGCGCGCCGAATTGCAGTCCCGCCTGAACGCGGCGCTAGGTGATCTCAGCGGCACCCAGGACCGCGCCGACGAGCTGAACGAGCGTCTCGCCGATACCCTGGCGGCGCTGGAACAGGCCCGCGCCGAGGCGGCCGCGACAAGGACGGAACTGCTCGGCCGGATCGAACGGCTGGAAGCGGCGCTGGCCGCGCGTGACGATCAGGTCGCGGATGCCGCGCAAGTGCGCGCCGAGCTCCAATCCCGTCTCAACGCCGCGCTCGCCGCCCGCGAGGAGAGCACCGCGACTGCGGAAGAGGTGCAGGAGCGGCTATCGGCGGCCCTGGCTCGCCAGCTCACCGCCGAGAACCGTCTGGCCGAGGTTATGACCGAGGCGCAGCAGCGCGCCGCGCTGCTGTCCCAGGCGCAGACCGAGCTGGCCGAGGTCGATGAGGCCCGCGCGGACGCGCTGCGCGAGGCGGCGCTTCTGAATGAACAGGTGGTCGAGCTGCGCAGCCAGCTGGGCAGCCTGCGCGCGGTGCTGGATGCGACCGCCGAGGCGGATAACGAACAGCAGGTCCAGATCGAGACCCTGACCCAGGATCTGAACGCCGCCCTGGCCCGTGTCGCTGCCGAACAGCGGGCGCGCGCCGAACTGGAAGCCGCCGAACGCCGGCGGCTGGAGGCCGAAGCGAAGGAGCTGGAGGCCTTCCGCTCCGAGTTCTTCGGCCAGCTCCGCCGCGTCCTGGGCGACCGCGAGGGGGTAGAGATCGAGGGCGACCGCTTCGTGTTCTCCTCCGAGGTACTGTTCGATGTCGGCGCCGTGACGTTGCAGCCCGGGGGGCGCGCGCAGATCGCCGAGGTCGCTGCGGTGATCCGCGACATCGCGGACCAGATCCCCGAGGAGATAGACTGGATCCTGCGGGTCGACGGCCATACCGACGATATCCCGCTGACCGGGGGCGGCAAATATTCCAACAACTGGGAACTGAGCCAGGGTCGCGCCCTGTCCGTCGTGCAGTATCTCATCGAGACTCAGGGGATCCCGCCCGAGCGTCTGGCTGCGACCGGCTTCGGCGAGTATCGCCCGGTCGATCCGCGCCCGACGCCCGAGGCCCGCGCCCGCAACCGCCGGATCGAGTTGAAGCTGACGGAGCGGTGACGGGCGGCCTTGTCGTCCCCGGAGCGGTCCGTTGCCACAGGATCGACCGCCCGAAGTTTTCAATGAAAACTTCGAAAAGGCTTTTTAGCGAAAAGCCTTTCCAGTTCTCAGCGGCAGTAGCTCCCGCTCCGATAGCGCGCCGTGTCGAAGTGGAAATGGTCAAGATGGAAGCGGTCGCTTTCGGGCCCTAGAACCGTCCCGAAAGGTCCGCAGGCCCGGCGCCATAGCTCTCTCAGGTATTGACCGTCCGCCGAGTTCCAGCCGCGCAGCACCGTGATCTCTGAGCCGTCGGCCAACAGGATCGCGCTGATATCTATGGCGCGTCCCTTCCCGTGCTCGCTGATGCGGGCGCCCGTCTGGCCGTTGCGCGTCCGGCAGGCATAGCCTGCCGCGACCCGCAGCCCCACAGCCCCGCCGCCCCGGTCGCGTAGCACCGGCAGCAGGCCCGACCGCACCCAGTCGTCCAGCGCCTGCGCCGTGGTGCAGTCCATCCGGGCCGCCCGGCTGAGCTGGATCCCCGAGACGGAGCGGATGCGCACCGCTTGCGGGATGCCGCATTTCCCCCGCCCCGTTACCGGCGCGATGGCCTTCCCTTGGATCGAGGCGCGCCCACAGATGCCCCCGCCCGCCCCGCTGGACCGGGGGCGCGCGGCCGCGACGGCGATCAGGCTCGGATCCCGCAGCGCTGGTCGCATGGAGGCGCGGACCCGTCCGTTCGCGTCGATCACGGACCAGGGCGCGCGCATCATCGCGCGCCGGACCCGCTCTTCGTCGGACAGACGCCCGACCGGGCGCGGTGAGACCGGCACGGCGGCCTGTGCGGGCACCGAGATCGCGCCGATCTCGCTGAGCGTCTCGAGCATCGGTTCGGGGCGAGGCACGGGGTGCGGGTTGGCTAAGGCCGCGTCCGCGACCAGGGCAAAGGCGAGCGCGAGCGCTGGCCTCACGCGTCCACGTCCTTTCCCGTCGGCGCCTGTGGCGCGCCGCGTCCGAAATCGGGGGCCGCCGTGTCCTGGCCCGCCTCGATGATCCCGCGGCGCAGCGCCCGTGTGCGGGTGAAATAGGCGAGCAGCATGTCGCCGTCGCCCGTGCGGATCGCGCGCTGCAACGCGAAGAGTTCCTCGGTGAAGCGGCCCAGGATCTCTAGCGTCGCTTCCTTGTTGTTAAGGAACACGTCGCGCCACATCACCGGGTCCGAGGCCGCGATCCGCGTGAAGTCGCGGAAGCCCGCGGCGGAGTATTTGACCACCTCGCCCTCGGAGAGGCGCCGCAGGTCGTCGGCCACGCCGACCATCGTATAGGCGATCAGATGCGGCGCGTGGCTGGTGACTGCGCAGACCAGGTCGTGATGCCCGACCTCCAGCGCGTCGACATTGGCGCCCATCCCCTCCCAGAGGCGGGTCAGCCGGTCGACCGCCTTCGGGTCCGCGCCCTCGGGCGTGATCAGGCACCAGCGGTTCTGGAACAGCTCCGCAAAGCCCGCCTCCGGTCCGGAATGCTCGGTCCCGGCCATGGGGTGGGCGGGGACGAAATGGACGGTGTCGGGCAGGTGGGGCGCGACCGCCTCGATCACCGCGCGCTTGACCGAGCCCACGTCGCTGACCGTGGCGCCGGGCGCCAGATGCGGCCCGATCTCCGCGGCCACCTCGCCCATCGCGCCGACGGGCACGCAGAGCACGACGAGGTCGGCGCCCTCCACGGCCTCGGCCGCGGTCCCGCAGACCCGGTCGCAGAGCCCGCGCTCCAGCGCGACCTTGCGGGTCCGGGCGGAGCGGGCATGGCCCACGATCTCGCCCGCCAGCCCCGCCTCGCGCATGGCCAGCCCCATCGAGCCCGCAATCAGGCCTAGCCCGATCAGCGCGACGCGCTTGTAGATCATCTCTCCCATGCGTTGAGCGCCTCCAGCAGACGGGTGGTTCCGGCTTTGTCGCCGACGGTCATGCGCAGGCAATGCGGCAACCCATAGGAGGCGACGTGCCGGACGATGATGCCGCGGGACTTCAGGTGCGCATCGCAGGCCAGCGCCTCGGCCTCGTCCGCGAAGCGCGCCAGGACGAAATTGGCCGCCGAGTCGTCGCAGGAGATACCCAGCGCGCGCAGCCCCTCGGTCAGGCGGGCCCGCTGTGCGGTGTTGGTGGCGAGGCATCTCGCGACGAAGTCCCGGTCGCGCATCGCCGCCTCCGCGGCCGCCAGCGCCACGTTCGACAGGTTGAATGGCCCCCGCAGGCGGTTGAGCACGTCAATCACCTCCTGCGCGCCATAGCCCCAGCCGACCCGCATGCCCCCCAAGCCATACATCTTGGAGAAGGTCCGCGTCGCGAAGACATTGGGTCGCGCGCCAGCCAGCCCCAGCCCGCCGTCGTACTCCTCGACATATTCCGCATAGGCCCCGTCCAGCACCAGCAGGCACCCGTCCGGCAGCCCGTCCGCCAGCCGCACCAGATCCTGCCCGCCGAGGAAGGTTCCCGTGGGGTTCGCCGGGTTGGCGAGAAAGACCAACTTGGTCCGCTCCGTGGCCGCCGAGAGCATGGCGTCGACATCGACGGTGCGATTGCGCTCCGGGGCCGCGACCGGCGTGCCGCCTGCTGCCCGCGCGCTGATCGGATACATCAGAAAGCCGTATTCGGGGTGGAGCACCTCGTCGCCCGGCCCGACATAGGCCTGACACAGCAGGTGGATGATCTCGTCGGAGCCGACGCCGCAGATCACCCGGTCCGCCTCGATCCCATGCACTTCGGCGATGGCGGCGCGCAGACTGGCGTGATCGGTGTTCGGATAGAGATGCATCGCGTCGGCGGCCTCCCGCGCGGCCTCGCGCGCCGAGGCGGGGGCCCCATGGGGGTTCTCGTTCGACGACAGCTTGAGCACATCCGTCTGCCCCGCCACCTTCGAGGCGCCCCCCTGATAGAGCGCGATATCCATGATGCCCGGCTGGGGCTGCGGCGCGGCCTGCATGTCGATCTCCGGCTTGGGTCCGCGCCTCTCTAGCGGCACCGGGGACGGAGGCCAATGGCGCGCGGTGTCCCATTCGTGCGTCAGCGGAACGGTCCGGCCATGAGTATTTGGAAGCCCGTGATGGTGGGACGCGGCCCTTTCTTCTTCTGGCCGGAAATACTCCGGGGAGCGCGAGGGGCTGGCCCCTCGCTCCCGCCCTCACAAAAAGCTCTGCGGGTCGATATCGATACTCAGCCTAGCCGACCGGGGCACCTCGACCTGCGCCACCCAGCGGGCGAGCGCCGCCTGGATCGGCGACTGCCGCGGCGCCTTCACCAGCAGGCGCACCCGGTGACGGCCGCGGATGCGCGCGATGGGGGCGGGGGCCGGGCCGAATACCTCGGCTCCGACCTCCTCCATCACCTCCGCGCGGCGGGCCAGCGCCTCGCCCAGGGCAAAGGCGGTGCGCTGATCGGGATCCGAGATCACGATCCCCGCCATGCGCCCGAAGGGCGGGACGCCCGCGGCGCGGCGCTGCGCCGCCTCCTCCGCCCAAAATCCTTCCTCGTCGCCGGACAGGATCGCACGGATCACCGGGTGCTCCGGCTGATAGGTCTGGAGCAGCGCCACGCCTGGCTTGTCCGCCCGCCCGGCCCGGCCCGAGACCTGGCGCATCAGCTGAAACGTCCGCTCGGCCGCGCGCAGGTCCGAGCCCTGAAGCCCCAGGTCGGCATCGATCACGCCCACCAGGGTCAGGTTCGGAAAGTTGTGCCCCTTGGCCACCAGCTGCGTGCCGACGACGATATCGGCACCGCCCGCCGCGATCTCCTCGACTCGGGCTTTCAGCGCGCGGGCCGAGCCGAAGAGGTCCGAGGACAGGATCGCCATCCGCGCCTCGGGGAAGAGGGTCGCGACCTCCTCGCCCATCCGCTCCACCCCCGGGCCGGCGACGGCCATCTTGCCCTCGACCCCGCAGGAGGGGCAGGTTTCGGGTATCGGGGCCGTCTCGCCGCATTGGTGGCACATCAGGCGGCGCTGGAACCGGTGCTCCACCATGCGCGCGTCGCATTGGTGGCAGCCGACCTGCTGGCCGCAGGCCCGGCACAGCGTCACCGGCGCATAGCCCCGGCGGTTGAGGAAGATCAGCGACTGCTCCCCGTCGATCAGGCGCTGTTCGATCGCGGCCTGTAGGGTGGGTGAAACCCACCGCCCCGATGGCAGCTCCTCGGCGCGCATGTCGATGGCGCGCAGCTTGGGCATCCGCGCCTCGCCGAAGCGCGAGGTCAGGTCGAGCCGCGCGTATTTGCCCTGCTCAGCATTGGCCCAGGTCTCCAGCGAGGGCGTGGCCGAGGCCAGCACCACCTGCGCGCCTTCGCAGGCGGCGCGCAGCACCGCCATGTCGCGGGCGGAATAGAGCACGCCGTCCTCCTGCTTGTAGGAGGTGTCGTGCTCCTCATCGACGACGATCAGCCCGAGATCGCGGAAGGGCAGGTAGAGCGACGAGCGCGCGCCCACCACCAGCCGCGCCTGCCCTTCGGCGGCCTTGCGCCAGGTGCGGCGGCGTTCGGCCTGGGTGACGCCGGAATGCCATTCGGCGGGGCGGGCGCCGAAACGGGCCTCGACCCGGGTCAGGAACTCGGCCGTCAGCGCGATCTCGGGCAGCAGGACGAGGGCCTGGCGGCCGCGGGCGAGGCATTCGGCGACGGCCTCCAGATATACCTCGGTTTTCCCGGAGCCGGTCACGCCCTTGAGCAGCGTCGTGCCGTAGCCCCCGGCGCGAATGGCGGCCCGCAGGGTTTCCGCCGCGTCGGCCTGATCGAGTGCGAGCGGCTTGCCCGGGCGCGCGGGATCCAGTGGCGGAAAGTCGGCATCCCGCGCCAGCGCCTGCTCCAAGACCGCGCCCGAGGCGACCAGACCCTTGACGACCCCCGCCGAGACGCCCGCCGCCTCGGCCAGTTCGGTCGCGCCGAACACATCCGCCGGCCGGTCGCGCAGCACGTCGAGCACCTTGTCGCGCGCCTCGGTCCGGCGGTCCGGCTCCCCGGTGCCCAGCGCGTAGACCTTGCGCTTGCCCGGCGGCTCCCCCAGCCCCGGCGCGCGGAGGGCGAGGCGCAGCATCGCCACCAGGGGTGTCAGCGTGTAGCCGCCCGCCCGCTCCAGGAAGTCGCGGAACTCTGGGCGCATCGGCGGCACGTCCAGAACAGTCAGGATCGGGCGCAGCTTCTCGATCGGCCAGTCGCCCTCCGCCGGGCCCCAGACGACGCCCAGCACGGTGCGAGGGCCCAGCGGCACCTTGACGAAATCGCCCTCCGTCACGCCGCCCGCCGGCGCGCGGTAATCCAGCGCGCGGTCCAGAGGCTGTGTGGTCAGGACGGCGACGGGAGCGCCTGCGGGGTAGTGGGCCATCCGTCCCATATCGGCGCTGCGGCCAGCGGGGGGAAGGGGCGGCGCCGCGTGCCGGCCTATCCTGTCTTACTGCGCCTTGTCCCTGCGCAATCGCGACGGACTCATGGGAAGCCGGGCGCGCGATATGTCGGCGATGCGGGACAAAGCGGTCGTCGGAAAGGGGAAGAGGATCCGATCCGTGACTTGATGAAAATCAAGGCGTGATATGACGTTTGCAAAAGTATGAATGTCGAGGGGCCGACGCGGTTCGGTGAAGAAGGGCTCTCACTGGAATTCGGTGTGCGGATCTTGGAAATGACGTTCCTTTTGGAAATCGCCTACACCAGTGTTGTTTTCGTAGCCCTATACTTGCTTGCGGATTTTGTTAGCGGCCTCTTCCATTGGGCTGAGGATACTCTGGGCGCGGATGACACGCCGATTTGGGGCCCGTTATTTGCGGCTCCCAATTCGAGGCATCACTCGGACCCGTCGGCAATGCTCAAGATTCACTGGCTCAGGAACAACAGCCTCTTGGTCGGGGCATGCGTCGGTCTCGCCATGGTTTTTTGGGTTTTTGGAGCTTTGACCTGGCACGTCGTCGTTTTCGCCTTCTTCACCGGCACTGCCCAGCAGGTTCACAGGTTCTCTCACGCGCCAAGCGCGCGTCTGCCGAGGTTCGTCCGCTTGCTTCAGCGGATGCACGTCCTGCAAGATGCGCGGCATCACTGGGGCCACCACAGGGCTCCGCATCTGACGCGCTACTGCGTGGTGACGCCGTGGCTCAATCCTGTGCTGGACAGGATCAAATTCTGGCGTGTGATGGATCGGCTTTTCGTCCCGATCTTCGGGGCGCCACGCAGGTCGGACCTATGTGAAAAGCCTTGGTACCGCGCCCAAGGGTTCTGGGCATAGATCAGCGATATGGCTGGGGCGAATTGAGTGGCGGAAATGGGCTTCAAGCAGATATCGTGCCCCCAAGTCTCGCGCCTCCATCCGCCCCATGAAAAGCGAACCGTCAGGCCGAAGGCCCGGCCGCCTCATACGGCCCGCCGCGTCAGCGCAGTCAGCAGGGCCATCCCCATCAGCGCCGCGCCCCCCGCGCGGCCCAGCGCGCGCAGGACCGGGGGGCGTCGCAGCCGGTCGCGCAGGCGCGCGGCGAGCAAGGCGTAGATCAGTGCGTTCAACACGGCGAGCGTGACGAAGGTCGAGATCAGCACCGCGAATTGGGGGACGAGCGCGGCGGCCGGGTCCACGAATTGCGGCACGAAGGCGATGAAGAACACGATGCTCTTGGGGTTGAGCGCGGTCACCACCGCCGCGTGCCAGAAGACGGCCCGCCCGCCGATCTCCCCCTCGGGGGTGTCGCCTAAGGTGAGCCCTCCGGCCGCGCGCCAGAGCCGCCAGCCCATCCAGAGCAGATAGACCGCGCCAACCCATTTCAGCACCGTGAACAGCGTTGCCGACGCCAGGACCAGAGCCCCAAGCCCTGCGAGCGATGCCGTCATCGCCGCCGCGTCTCCCAAGGCCACCCCGGCCGCCGAAGACAAGGCCACGCGGCGGCCCTGCGACAACGCATAGCTCATCACCAGCAGGATCGTCGGTCCAGGGATCGTGAGCACGGCCATGGAGGCGGCCGCGAAGGCGAGCCAGAGGGTCAGATCCATGCCATTTGTCCTCAGGTGACGTTAGCGCTAAACAGCGTCCAAATCGCAACGGCCGGGAGGACGCCATGAAATTCTTCGTAGATACCGCCGATATCGACGCCATCCGAGAACTCAACGATCTCGGCATGATCGACGGGGTGACCACGAACCCGTCGCTGATCCTCAAGTCCGGGCGCGACATCCTGGAAGCTACCAAGGAGATCTGCGATCTGGTCGACGGTCCGGTCTCGGCCGAAGTGGTGGCGACCGATTTCGATCAGATGCTGAAGGAAGGCGAGCATCTGGCGGGAATTGCGGAAAATGTCTGCGTCAAGGTGCCGCTGACCTGGGCCGGTCTGCGCGTGTGCAAGCTGCTCTCGGATGCCGGGACGCAGGTGAACGTGACCTTGTGCTTCTCGGCCAATCAGGCGCTCCTGGCGGCCAAGGCCGGGGCAAGCTTCATCTCGCCGTTCATCGGCCGGCTCGACGACATCAATGTCGACGGCATGGACCTGATTCGCGACATCCGCGAGATCTACGACAATTACGACTTCAAGACCGAGATCCTGGCCGCCTCGATTCGCACGCCCAATCACATGAAGGAAGCCGCGCTGATCGGTGCCGACGTGGCCACCGCGCCGCCGAACGTGATCCAGGGCATGATCAAGCACCCGCTCACCGCGAGCGGCCTGGACCAGTTCGTGAAGGACGCGCAGCAGGCCGGCATCAAGATCGTCTGACCGGGCCTCGCCGGCAGGCTGCCCGGGCGCGCGCCTTGCCGGTCTGCCGTAGGGCGGACGGACCGGCACGCCTTGGCCCACAGGTCACACCTGTGGGCCTATCTGTCAGAAGGCGTCGGATTTTCCCCCCTTCGTGCGCGACCGCCATGCTACGCCCCTTCCAAACGGCACAAGACCGGAAGAGGCAACGATGAAGCAGACCACCATGCGGGTGGAGGAACAGGACTGGCGCGACCGCATCCTGACCGACCCTGAGATGATCCTGGACGACCGCGACCTGATGCGCGCCCTGATCGCGGCCAACGAACGGGCGATGGGCTCCAATATCGTCGATCTGCGGGGCATTGCGATGGAACGGCTCGAGGCACGGCTTGACCGCTTGGAGGATACCCACCGGGCGGTCATCGCGGCGGCCTATGAGAACCTCGCGGGCACGAACCAGGTGAACCGCTGTGTGCTGCTGCTCCTGGAATGCGACACGTTCGGCGAGATCCTGGATCTGCTGGACGGTCAATTGCGCGATATCCTGCGGGTCGCGCGCATCCGCCTCGTACTGGAGGCCGACGATCCGTCCGCGCCCGCGCCGCACCCCTCCGTGGCGGTGGTGCCGCGCGGATTCGTGCAGGATTACGTCGCCCATGGGCGCGATATGCCGGCGCGAATCGTGACGCTGCGGCAATGCCATCCGGCCGCGCCGGAGATCTTCGACGAGGCGGCCGACTGGATCCGCTCCGAGGCGCTGCTGCGGCTCGATCTGGGCACCGGGGGCCTGGGCGGGATGCTCGCCTTCGGCTCGGAGGATCCGCACCAGTTCCGCGCCAATCAGGGGACCGAACTGACGGCCTTCCTCTGCGGCGTGTTCGAGCGGCTGGCCCGCCGCCATCTGGCGTGACGATCGAGACTAGCCCGGGCGCACGGGACGCCCTCCGGGCCTGGATCGACCATCTGCGGGCGCTCGATGGCGCCGCGGAGGCGACCTGCACGGCCTATGCGCGGGACGTGACCGGCTTCCTGGCCTTTCAGGCGGAGCATCGCGGCGGGCCGATGGGGCTGGCCGAGATCGGACGGCTCGGAACACCCGAGATGCGCGCCTGGATGGCGGCGGAGCGCATGCGCGGGACCGGCGCGCGCTCGGTCGCGCGGCGGCTCTCGGCGGTGAAGGGCTTCGTGCGCTGGCTTAGCGAGCGGGAGGGTTTCGACCCGACCGCGATCCTCTCGACGCGGGCGCCGAAGTTCCGCAAGCCACTGCCGCGCCCCCTGCCGGCTCCGGCGGCCAAGGATCTGATCGAGACGGTCGCGATGCAGCACGAGACCCCCTGGGTCGCCGCCCGCGACGTTGCGGTCGTGACCGTTCTCTATGGCTGTGGCCTGCGCATCTCGGAGGGGCTGGGTCTCAAGGGCCGCGATGCCCCCCTGCCGGCGACGCTGCGCATCCGCGGCAAGGGCGGGAAAGAGCGGCTGGTGCCGGTGCTGCCCGCCGCGCGGGCGGCGGTCGACCGCTATGCCGCCCTCTGTCCGCATGACCTGACACCGGACGGGCCGCTCTTTCGCGGGGTGCGGGGCGGGGCGCTGCACCCGGCCTTGGTGGCCGATGCGATGGCCCGGGCGCGGATGCAGCTGGGCCTGCCCTCCACGGCCACACCCCACGCGCTGCGCCACAGCTTCGCGACCCATCTGCTGGAGGCGGGCGGCGATCTGCGCGCCATCCAGGAGCTGCTCGGCCATGCCTCCCTCTCGACGACCCAGGCCTATACGGCTGTCGATGCGGTCCATCTGATGGAAACCTATGCCAAGGCGCATCCCCACGGGCGCTAGGGGCCACCCGGGTCCGTCA
This sequence comes from Jannaschia seohaensis, assembly GCF_900116765.1. Classification (GTDB taxonomy): domain Bacteria; phylum Pseudomonadota; class Alphaproteobacteria; order Rhodobacterales; family Rhodobacteraceae; genus Jannaschia; species Jannaschia seohaensis. Next base: position 457,901 of record NZ_UETC01000001.1, read on the forward strand.
TTCGTCCGTTGCCTGGCACGATGCGCGAATCGGGCGGAGATGGGAGGGATGACAGCGGGCGACTGGGCGCGTCAGCTCCGCCCATGGCCCGGGTGTCCCCTCGCGGGTCGGCGCTGGCCCAGCTTCGCGGGGACATTCGCCCCGCACCGGATCGCCGTGCCACGGATGGGCGACACCGCTTCCCCCGCGCCGCGCCGCCCCCTATGACGGATCCAAAAGACCGAGGATCCCCGCCATGACCATCGCCAACAGCTCCCAGGGCTATGCCCCGGACCCGCGCAACGACGACGTGCTCGTCTATGTCGATGGCGCCCTGGTGCCCCGGGCGCGGGCGACGGTTTCGGTCTTCGACAGCGGCTTCGTCCTGGGCGATGGCGTGTGGGAGGGGCTGCGCCTCGTGGAAGGACGGCTGTTGCAGCTGGACGCCCATCTCGACCGGCTGTGGGAGGGGGCGGGCTCGATCGACCTCGATATCGGCCGCACCCGGGAGGAGCTGGTCGCCGCCATCCGCGAGACGCTAGACGCCAACGGCATGACCGACGGCGTCCATATCCGGCTGATGCTGACGCGCGGGGTCAAGAGCACCGTCAACCAGGACCCCCGCTTCGTGACCGGGCGCGCCACGCTGGTGATCGTGGCCGAGTGGAAGGCGCCGCGCCCCACGGCCGAAAAGCCGGGCCTGACGCTGTTTACCTCGACCTTCCGCACCTCGGGGCCGGACGTGTTCGACCTGCGGCTCAACTCCCATAGCCGGCTCAACCTGATCCAGGCGCTTATCCAGGCGATCCACGCGGGCGCGGACGAGGCGCTGATGCTGGATCCCCGGGGCTTCGTGGCCTCTTGCAACTCGACCAACTTCTTCATCGTCCGGGGGCGCGAGATCTGGACCTCGACCGGGGCCTATTCGTTCAAGGGCCTGACCCAGAGCGCGGTCATCGCCGGATGGCGCGCCGTCGGCGGGGTCGCGCGAGAGACGGACTTCACCCTCGCGCAGACCTATGCCGCCGACGAGGCCTTCATCACCGGCACCCTGGGCGGGGTCACGCCGGTGACCCGGATCGACGGGCGCACGGTCGGCGACGGCACGCCCGGGCCTCTCACGCGGGAGGTCGCCCAGGCGTATAAGGACTGGGTGATGCAGGGCTGAGAGCGGGTCGGGTTTGGACCGCCACGGATCGCAGGGGGCGGGGCGCTCCCCGCGGCGGGCGGAACATTCCTAGGATTCGTTCGTTTTTGCTGCGACAGTTGGGCGCGCCATCTGCCGCGCTCCCAGCGGACGAACGGAGAGACCCATGGCTGACGAAACCTCGCAGATCCCGACCGGTTCAGGGCCTCATGGGGCCGACATCAGAACCGATGACGACCCGATCGAGACGACCCGGCACAAGGCCGAGGAAACGGCCGACGCGGTCAAGAGCCGGGCGCGGACCCTCGGGGACGAGGCCGCGCATGCGGCGCAGAACCTCGCCGCCAGCGCAAAGTCCCGCGCCACGGCGGAGATCGACCGGCGCAGCAGTGCCGCGCGCGATGGGGCCGCCAGCGCGGTCGACGATACTGCGGAAACCCTGCGCTGCGCCGCCGAGCGGATGACGGAGGGCACGCCCCAGGGCGAGGCTGCGGCCGAGGCGGCCGATACCGTCCACGGCATGGCTGACCGGATCCGAGAGACCTCGCCGCAGGACGTCCTCGATGCCACGAGCGATTTCGCGCGCCGCCACCCCGCCGCGTTCCTCGCGGGCGTTGCGGTCGCGGGCTTCGCCGCCGGGCGTTTCTTCAAGGCGTCGGCCCGGGCCACGTCCCTCCAGGACCGCGCCGTGACCGCGACCAGGCCCGCCCCCGGCGCCGCCGAAGCGAAAGGGGCCTGAGCCATGGCCAAGGAGGACGGGACCGCCGCTTCGCCGGAAACCCCGCGGGAGGACGTGACGCTCATCAAGTCGATCCTGCTCCATGCGCATCGCCTGGTGCGGCGCGAGATCGACCTGCTCAAGAGCGAGGTCTCCGACCGGCTGGCCAAGGCGGGCATGGCTATCGCGTTGATCGCCGGGGGCGCCATCCTGGCGCTGACCGGCTTGGACGTGCTGGCCGCCGCGGCGGTGACGGCGCTGATCGCCGCCGGTCTGGCGGGCTGGCTGTCCTCGCTCATCGTCGCCGCCTTCATTCTCGCGATCGCGGCCGTGCTGATCCGAATGGGCGTCCGGACGCTCAAGACGCTGACCTTCGTGCCGCACAATACCTTCGAGACCCTTGAGCGGGACGCACGCGTCCTGAAGGAGACCATCAAACATGACGGATGATCCCAAGCACGTCGATATCGAGGCCGAGATCGCGGAGGAGCGCGACGCGTTGGCCGAAGGTCTCAGCAAGCTGACGGCGCAGTTGTCCTCTGGGGGAACCCTGGTTCATTCGGTCGGCGAGACGCTGAAATCCCAGAGCGACGATCTCGCCCATGCGGTCGTGCGCGGCGCCAAGGAGAACCCCGCAGCGCTGGCGCTTGTCGGGGCCGGTCTGGCCTGGTTGTTGTTGTCGAAATCCTCAGAAGCGCGGTCGTCCGGCACGCCCGCCCCCGCGGCATACGACACCCGCCCGCACAGGCCGGTCGGCGGCTTCCGTGAGGACGCAACGCCGGAGGACGCCGCGTTCAAGGCGCGGGTCGCCGCCGCCGAAGCGGCACTGCAACAGCCCCATGAGGCCGACGATCCCTCGCTCGTCGCGCAGCTCAGCAGCTCTGCCTGCAAGAGCGCCGCCGAGATGCGCGCGACGCTTTATGACGGGACAAGCGAACTGAGCGACCTGGCCCGGGCCCGGGTGGTCGAAGCCCGTCGCAAGGCGCTGATCGCGCAGGAACGCGCGGAGCATCACGCCCACTCCGCCAAGGACCGGGGCAAGACCTTCTATCAGGAGAACCCGCTGCTCGTCGGCGCGGGCATCGCCGCGCTCGGGGCCGCCATCGCGCTGGCCCTGCCGCGGACCCGGGCCGAGGATGAGACGTTCGGCGGCCATCGCGACGCCTTGGTCGCCGAGGCCGACCGCGTCCTGCACGAAGAGATCGCGCGGGTCCGCGCCATGGCCTCCGCCGCGGCGGACGAAGCGCAGACCATGGCTCAGGAAGCGGTGGACGAGTTTCCCTCCGGCGAGGACGCCGTGGAGCGTACCGAAGAGACGGCGCGCGCCGCCGGAGACCGGATTGCCGCGCGCGCCCGGACCGCCACGCCCCATTGACGGGACGGTCGGCCGCGCGCTCCGCGCAGCAGCCGACAGCCGAGCGCGGAGAAATCGGGGCGGCATCGCTGGGGTGCCGCCCCGCTTCCGTCATGGCCCGGTGTCATCTTCCGCTTTGTCATCCTCGGACCGGCTCTTGATTTGGTCCGATGCCGATCGGGCGCTGCCGCGCGCCGCCTCTTGCTGGGTCAGCAAGTAGATCAGAACCGCGATGAAGGAGAGTCCGACCAGACCACCGAGCAGGATCTCGAGGCTCATGGGATGCTCCGTTCCTCTTGCTCATTGTTAAACGGATGAGCGTCGGTGCGGTTCCTTTCGGTCAGCGCCTGGAGGCGATCCCGGCGGCTTGGTGCCCGCGAGCGAGCCGTGCTAACCCAGGACGGCCCAGCCCTTGGTTCAGCGGAATGACGATGGTCTTCGCCCCCCGCCGCTTGCCCGCTGCCCGGGTCGGGCTGCTCGCCGTCCTCACGATCCTGGCCGTCCGCCTCTCGGCCCCGGTCATGGCGCGCGATCACTTCGTCGCGCCCCCGGAGCCGCTGCCGTCCGCAGCGGAACGGGCGCCCCCCGACGCGCCCTGGGACACGCTCGACAAGGCGTTCGCTGCGGCCGAACCGGACGACCGGCTGATCCTTCTCCCCGGATCCTATGGCGAGATCGTCCTGTCGGGCCGATCCTTCGAGGGGCGTCCCCTGACGATCGTGCCCGAGCGGCCGGGCAGCATGCATGCGACGGCAGTCCGGTTGCGTGGGGTCGGCAATGTCGTGCTGCGCGCTCTCCGGGTCTGGCCCGACGGGCCGGATGCCGCCGGCGCGCTGGTGGAGACGGATTCCGCCTCGACGCGGATCCGCTTCGAGCGACTGGATGTCCGCGGCAGCGCCGATGCACCGGATTACCGCAGCTGGGAGCCGCAGGTCTGGGCGAAACAGGGACGGCTCACCGGGGTCGGACTGGGCGGGCGCGGCGATGCCCTGATCGCCAGCGAGCTGACCGGCCTCGGCATCGGCGTGACGGTCATCGGGGCGCGGGGCGAGGTGCGCGGCATCCGGCTGCGGGGGTTCTCGGTGGATGGGATCCACGTGTTGGGCACCGAGGGGCGGATTCACGGCAACCATCTGGAGGATTGCATTCAGATGGACGAAACGCCGACCACCGCCCGGCAAGCCTGGAGCCCCGGCGCGGAGCGCGGCGCCGAGCCCGCGACGGCGGGTCTGCGCTTCGATGGGAATGTTCTGTTGGAATGGACCGGGCGGCCGGACCACCTGTTGTGCTGCGATCTGCGGGGGATCGGCCTCGCGGATGGCCGCTTCCCGGATCTGACGGTTCGGAACAACCTCGTCATCATCTCGGCCGCTGACGTGATCGCCGTCGACGGGGCAGAGGGCGCGACGATCGCCAACAATGTCGCCATGGGCTATCATGGCATCCCGCAGGCGGCCCGCACCAATATCGTGGCCCGCTTTCCCGCCCGCATCTTTCGAGACGTCGCCCGCGGAGACTTCCGGCCCAAACCCGGCAGCGGCCTGATCGGGACGGCGGCGCGGGCCTATGCGCCCGGGACCGATCTGGTCGGGATCGCGCGCGGCGATGCGCCGGATTTTGGCGCGCTCCAGGCGCCGCGCGACCTGTCTCAGTAATCGGCGGGCGTCTGGGTGAAGGTCTCCACCTGGAAGCGGAGCCGGACCTTGTGGCGGCCGTTCTCGGTCGATTGCTCCAGCTTGCCCCCCAATTGCGCAGCGAAGGCCTTGATCAGCCGGGCGCCCAGGCCGCCCGCGCGCTCCCGCACCTCATGGTCCCGGGGCACGGTGTTCTCGCAGGTCAACTCGGCCATCCCGTCCTCGACCATCCGCAGCGCGACCTTCAGCACCTTCGCGTCCCCGTCCTCGCAGCGCATATGCTTGATCGCATTCGTCCCAAGCTCAGACGCCAGGAGCGAGAGCGGCAGCGCCTGATCGGGAAAGAGGATGACCTCCTCGAACCGGCCTTCATAGTCGAGGCCGGCGCGGGTCTCGCCGCCCGCCATGGTCAGCAGCTGTTCGAACAACTCCCGCAGCAGAAGCCCCGCATCGGTGCGGCTGAGATCGTCGGTCTGGTAGAGGTTGCGATGGACCGTCGCGAGGCCCATCACCCGTTCCTGCAGGCGGCGCAGAACGCCGACCGTCTCGTCATGGCGCGCGGCGCGGATCTGCATGTTCATGATCGAGGAAATCAGCTGGAGATTGTTCTTCACCCGGTGGTGGATCTCCTTGAGGAGGACGTTCTTCTCGCGCAGCGCGTCCTCCATCCGGGCCTCGTCGTTGCTAAGGTCCAACGCCATTTCCACGAAGCCTTCCTCCAGCTCGGCCAACTCGGTCGACAGGGCTTCGCGATGGCGGCGGGACGGCAGGGCGCGACGTTGGGCGAAAGCCTGCATCATCCGCCGCAGGGATCGGATGTGGCGCACCACCAGCCGGTCGACGGCCAGATAGGCCACCCCGATGCTGGCCGCGAACATTAGAAGCGGTAGCAGCCAGGCCGGCAGGGACCGCCCGGCGACGGTCGCGCTCCGCTTTTCGGGCGGCCAGGCGGCCAGGGCATAGAGCACATTCGGGATGATCGGTGTCATCGTGAATGTCCGTGCCTCGCCTGCGCGATCGACCGCATCGAAGCTGCGCGGCGTCGCATCGACCAGATCGATCAGGGGAATATCCCGTGGCAGAAGCGGCTCGGCCTCTGCGTCGATGGTCACGATGGCGCCATCGGTATTGAAGGTGACGACCGCGTCGGGCCGGCGCGCGCTCGGCAAGTCGTCGCGGTCCTCGGCGTGGCGCACCGGGATCGAGACCGAGAGAAGGCCCCGCGCCCCGTCGTCGAATGTCACCGCCCGGGTGAGGTTGATGACCGGCTCGCCGCTGACTTCGGGCGTGTCCAGGCGGGAGAGGATGATCGGCGGCGTTTCGGGTTGCGCGACGAGGCGGATCGTTTCGGCATGGTCCAGCTGGCGGTCGGTGGTGCTGCACCGGATGACCCCATCGGGCTCGATCAGGCCGATAAAGCTGAACCGGTCGGAGGTCTCCAGGATTCCGCGCAGCGTCGCGCGGCAGGCGTCGGGATCGTCACGCAGAAACTCGACCATCACCGAGAGCACGTCGACGGCGCCCAGTGCCCGTTCCACCGACTGCCGCTCCCCGTGGGTGGCGCGGCCCGTCAGGCTGAGGAGGGTCATGTCAGAGCGGGAGCGGGCCTCGGTCGCCAGCTCCTGGGTTTGCAGGTAGGTCACCAATCCGAGCGGGAGCAGGGACAGCGCCAGAAGCGCGGCCACGCGAAAGCGCAGGCCGCGATAGACCGGGTGGCCGGCCGCGTCCTCACCCGCGGACGGTTTCATCAGAAGGCGGAGCCGCCATTGGCCGAGACGACTGCGATGGTGGCGTTGTCGGTTAACTCGACCGCCTCGTCCTCGTCGAGATGCATCAGCTCCGCCAGCCGCTTGCGGCCGCGATTGGCGCGCGACTTGATCGTTCCGACGGCCACGCCGCAGGTCTCGGCCGCCTCCTCGTAGGAAAAGCCCGAGGCGCCCACGAGGATCAGCGTCTCGCGCTGCACGTCAGGCAACTGCTCGAACGCCCGCCAGAAATCGCCGAGTTGCAGGCGCCCGTCATGGGCGGGCTTTTCGGCCATGGAGTCGGTGTGGATGCCGTCCACATCCGCGACCTCGCGCTTCACCTTGCGGCGGCTCGAATAATAGGTGTTGCGCAGGATCGTGAAGAGCCAGGCGCGCATGTTCGTGCCAGCGGTGAACTTGTCGATATTGGTCCAGGCCTTGACCACCGTATCCTGGACCATGTCGTCGGCAGTCGCCCCGTTGCGGGTCAGCGACAGCGCGAAGGCGCGGAGGGCGGGCAGATGCTCGACCAGTTCGTCGCGCGGATCGGATTGTTCGGGTTCGCTCAAGACCGCTCCTCCTTGCTGGCGGCATGCTGCACGGAGTCGCTCTCTCTCAACTGGCGCAGAAGATCGGTGAACCTGTCGGGAAGGTTACTGTCCTCCATCTGTTTGAAGACACGCCGAAGGTTCTCATCGATCTCTCGAGCGGCCCTGGCATCCAACTCTTTTTCGTCCATCGCGCGGGAAACCTCGGGTCGGGGGTGGTCTACATGTCACTTGGAACCGAACGCGATTGTGGGCGTTAGGTTCCCGAAGTTCAGTCAATCGGATAAAAAAAGCGTCATGACGATAACCCAGAGGGACGGCGATCGCGCCAGCCGGATCGCTGCCAACCTTCCTTACCTGCGGCGCTATGCCCGCGCGCTCACCGGCTCGCAGGAAAGCGGAGACCGCTATGCCGCCGCAACGCTGGAGGCGATCCTGGCGGATTCGAGCGCGCTGGACGGCGTGCCCGACGACAAGACCGCCCTGTTTCGGGTGCTGCACAGCATCTGGCAGGCCAGCAAGGTCGCCCCCGATCAGGTGGGTGGCGGATTGCAGGCCGCGGCGCAGAAGCATCTCGCCCATCTGACCGACGATACGCGCGAGGCGCTGCTGCTGCACACCATCGAGGAATTCGACTACGATCAGGTCGCCGCGATCATGCGGGTCGAGCCGGCCGAAGCCCGAGAGTTGGTCACCATCGCCCGGCGCGAAATGGCCGAGAGCGTGGCTGGCCGCGTGCTCATCATCGAGGACGAGCCCGTCATCGCCATGGACCTGGAGAATCTTGTCTCGGAACTGGGGCATCAGATCACCGGCGTGGCCCGCACGCGCGACGAGGCCGTCCGCATCGGCAGCGCGGACCGTCCCGACCTGATCCTGGCCGATATCCGGCTGGCCGACGCGTCCTCGGGGATCGATGCCGTGAACGACCTGCTCAAGGAATTCGGCGCCCTCCCGGTGATCTTCATCACCGCCTTCCCGGAGCGGTTGCTGACCGGAGAACGGCCCGAGCCGGCCTTCCTGATCTCCAAGCCCTACAAGGAGGATCAGGTGCGGTCGGCGGTGAGCCAGGCGATGTTCTTCTCCTCGACGGAGACGCTCCACGGCGCCTGAAGCGTCAGGTCCCGCCCGCCCTTCCCGCGCCGCCCTCGCTGTCGAAGCGGAGCCAGCGGCGAAGGACGGGTGCGATGGATTGGGCATCCAACGCCAAGTCGATGCGCCCTTCGGGGCCCGTTCAGACAAGGCGCCGGTCGCCGCCATTTCGTCCACGATCGACAAGGTGTGCGTCTCGACCCCCGGTGAATGGATCACCTGGCCCCGTCCACGGTCTCCCGGACGATTTCCGAGAGACCTTCGACGACATAGGGGTCTGGATCGACGATGAGATAGATCTTTGCCACTGCGCAGAAGCCTCGTTGCGACGCGGCGGATCTCTTTCCGGTCCGAGCGCGACGCGCTTCAAACTGTGAGGTAGCGCGTCGTTCTGTTCTATCCTTTGGCATGACAACCGCATGCGCATAGCGTCCGCGTCGATGACGCTCTGTGTCTTCGACCGGACGGCCTTCCGGTCCTTCTTCCGCAGCAACCTCGAACGGGCCTTCGATCTCACCTGGATCGCCCCCGTGGAGGAGCATTTTCTCGGCGAGGTGCTGACCACGGTCGGACAGCGGAGCGCGATGGAAAGGGTCGCCTGGGCGTTGGCTCGGATCCTGCAACGCGGACGCATGCTGGGTCTCGTGGAATAGAACCACATGGTCCTGCCCTATCGTCAGCAGGACCTGGCCGACGCGCTCGGCCTGTCGCTGGTCCACACCAACAAGACCCTTGCCAAGCTGCGCGCCCGCCAGATGGCCAGTCGAAGCGATGGCGTCCTGACGGTTCCGGACCTCGATGCCCGGGCGGCCGTGGCCGCGATGGAGTTGGAGGATCTGCCCGCGCGGCCCTTGATGTGACGCGCCCGCCCGCCGCTTAGACCTCGATATAGGTATCCGCGGCCTGCGCGCCGCGCTCGCCCAGCGGCTTGGCCGGACCGACGGTCGAGTCGGCGCGGGTGTGACGCTCCAGCTCCGCGTTCACGGCCGCGCCGAGCAGCAGCAGGAAGGCCGAGATGAACAGCCACATCAGCAGCGCCACCACCGCTCCGATGGAGCCATAGACCTCGCTGTAGCGGCCGAACTCGGACAGGTAGATGCCGAACCCCCAGGACGCCACGCCCCAAAGCGCGACCGCCAGCAGCGCGCCCGGCGTGATCCATCCCACGCGCGCGCCCCGCCGGTTGGGTCCATAGCGATAGATGATGCCCGCGCCGAACAGCAGCACCGCGATGGCCACGACCCAGCGCACCGCCTCGGCGGCGAACCCCGCGACCGGCCCCAAGGGCACGAAAGCCATGATGATCGGGGCGATAATGATCGAGGCGATGGCCACCAGCGCCACGAAGATGAGCGACACGGTCAGAACGAGCGCGGTGGCATAATGCGCGAGGCCCTGCCGGTTCCGCTCCACATAGACCGCGTTCATCCCCATCATCAGCGCGGCGACCCCCGCGCGCGTCGACCACAGCGCCACGGCGAAAGACAGCCCCGACGCCCAGCCAAGGGCGCCCGACTCCGCCGAGGTCAGGGTCTGGACCTGGGTCGCCAGCAGCGAATAGGCGTCGTCGGGGATGATCCCTGAATAGTATTCCAGCTGCGGCAGCACGTTGGCCGGGTCGTTGAACAGGCCCCAGAGCGCCACGACGGCGGCGATGGCCGGAAAGATCGCCAACATCCCATAGAAGGCGACCCCCGCCGCGATCAGGAACATGTGCCGCTCGTCGATCTGGTGCCAGACCCGCTTGGCGACGTGCCACCACAAGCGGGCGCGGGCGAGGCGGGGAAGCGTTTCGCCCGCGCCGGCGGTCTCGCCGTCGGGGACGCTCTCGGAGGGGGCATCGGTCACGGGCGAAGTCCTCGTTTCTGCGGTGTCGGTCCGTTCTACCCCACCAGGGCAGCGGGGATAAGCCAATCGCCCAACGCCCTTGCTCCGTGCTCCGTTCCGGCTTGACCGCTGCCGGGGCTTGCGAGACGGTCTCTTCATGATCCCCGTTCTCGATTGGTCCCGCGCCGACACCGACCCAGACGCCCTAGCGGCGGAGGTGGGACGCGCCCTGCGCCAGACCGGGTTCCTGCTGCTCGCAAACCCGTCGGTCCCGGCTGCGCTGCGGGCGGAGGTCTTCGCCCAGGCCGATGCGGTCTTCGACCTGCCGGACGCGGAAAAGCGCGCCATCGACATCGGCAACACGCCCCATTTCCGGGGCTGGGCGGGTCCGGGCACCGAGTCTCTCGATGAGACCCGACCCGAGATCGACACCAAGCAGAGCTTCAATATCGGCCTGGAGCTGGCCCCCGACGATCCCCGCCACGGCCAGCCCTTTCGCGGCCCCAACCAATGGCCCGACCTGCTCGGCTTCCGCGAGACCATGCTGGCCTATTACGCGGCGGCCCAGGCGCAGGGCCTCGCGCTGCTGTCGCTGATCGCCCGCGATCTCGGGCTGCCCCCCGACCATTTCGCGCCTCTCTTCGATCAGCCGCTCTCGGCCCTGCGCCTTCTGCGCTATCCACCCGCCACCGGCGCGCCCGGCGAGATCGGGGCGGGGGCGCACACGGATTACGGGGCGATCACGCTCTTGATGACCGACGGAGAGCCGGGCTTGCAGGTCCGCCCCCGGGGCGGCGACTGGATCGACGTGCCGCACGTCCCCGACGCCTATGTCGTCAATGTCGGCGACTGCCTGATGCGCTGGACCAACGACACCTACGTTTCGACCCCGCATCGCGTCCTGCCGCCCGCGCGCCCCCGCCGCTCGGTGGCCTTCTTCGTCGAGGCCAATCCCGATGCCCTGGTCGAGGCCCTGCCCGGCACCGGCACGCCGCGCTATGCGCCGATCCTGGCCGCCGATTACCTCCGCTCCCGCCTGGATGCGACCTACGCGCCAAAGGCCCCGGCCTGACGCGCGACCGCTCCGAGGGGCGGCGCCGTCCCCTCCTTCTTCTGGCCCAAAATACTCAAATCCCGACCGTCGCCCTCAGGTGCGCCCTCCGAGGTCAGGCGCCCAGCCGCGCCACCAGAAGATCCACGATCTCGTCCGGCGTCCGGTCGATATCGACGCGGATCGCGCGCTCATCCGCGTCCGGCCGCTCCAGGGTGGCGAGTTGGCTGTCCAAAAGGCCCGCGGGCATGAAATGTCCCGTCCGCTGCTTCATTCTCGCCGAAAGAACTTCGTAGGAGCCGTCGAGAAAGAGAAACGTCACGCCCGGCGCCGTCTCGGCGATCCGGTCCCGATAGGCCCGCTTGAGCGCAGAGCAGGCGATGACGTCCACCTCGCCGGCCAGCTGCGCCCCGACGCGCTCCAGCCAGGGCCAGCGATCTGCGTCCTGCAAGGGCTCGCCCCGGGACATCTTGTCGATATTCGACTTGGGGTGGAGGCTATCGCCATCCTCCCAGGTCAGACCCATCCGGTCGGCGAAGCGCTCCGCGATGGTGCTCTTGCCGCAGCCCGAGACGCCCATGACGACATAGCGGCTCACAGGCTGGCCGTGATGCCGCCATCGACATAGACGACCGTCCCGTTGACGAAGCTCGACGCCTCCGACGACAGGAAGATGCAGGCGCCGACCAGTTCCTCGACCTTGCCCCAGCGGCCCGCCGGCGTGCGCTTCGCCAGCCAGGCGGTGAAGTCCGGATCGTCGACCAGCGCCTGGTTCAGCGGCGTCTCGAAATAGCCGGGGGCGAGCCCGTTGCATTGCAGCCCGTGCTTCGCCCAATCGGTCGCCATACCCTTGGTCAAGTTTGCCACCGCGCCCTTGGTCGCGGTGTAGGGCGCGATGCCGGGCCGGGCCAGAGCCGACTGGACCGAGCAGATATTGACAATCTTGCCCCGGCCCCGCCCGATCATGTGCCGGGCCACAGCCTGCCCGACATGAAAGACGCTGGCGATGTTGGTCTGCAAAAGCCGCTCGAACGCATCGGCCGGGAAGTCCTCCAAGGGCGTACGGTGCTGCATCCCCGCATTGTTGACCAGGATGTCGAGACCGCCCAACCGCGCCTCGAACCCATCCACGGCGGTGCGGACCGCATCGTGGTCGGTCACGTCGAAGGCGAGGACATGGACCGTGGCGCCCGTGGCGCGCAGTGTCTCGGCCGCCGCCTCCGTCTTCGCCGCATCGCGGCCGTTCAGGACGACCTCCGCCCCGGCCTCGGCCAGCCCTTGGGCCAGGGCATAGCCGATCCCCTGGGAGGATCCCGTAATCAACGCGCGCCGGCCGGCGAGGTCGAACAATGGATGGCTCATGGCTTCTCCCCTTCACGGGTCGACACCGCGCGCCCCGCCCGCTTACGTTAGCGCCACCAATCCCAGGCGCAACCGGAGCCCGCCATGAAGGCCATCGTCATCCACGCCGCCCGCGACCTTCGCCTGGAGGAGCGTCCGGCCCCGCCGCCCCCCGGGCCGGGCGAGGTCGCCATCGAGATGGCCACGGGCGGCATCTGCGGCTCGGATCTGCATTACTATCAGCATGGCGGGATCGGCGAGGCGATCCGCCTGCGGGAGCCGATGATCCTGGGCCATGAGGTCTCGGGCCGGATCGCAGCCGTGGGCGATGGGGTCGAGGGGCTTTCCGAGGGCCAGCTTGTCGCCGTCTCGCCCTCGCGCCCCTGCGGGCGGTGCAAATTCTGTCTGGAGGGCGCGCCCAACCACTGCCTGAACATGCGGTTCTACGGCTCCGCCATGCCGTTTCCGCATATCCAGGGCGCCTTTCGTCAGCACCTGATCGCCGATGCGTCCCAATGCGCCGACGCGACCGGCCTGACGCCGGGCGAGGCGGCCATGGCCGAGCCGCTCGCTGTCTGCCTGCACGCGATGCGGCAGGCGGGCGACCTCGTCGGCAAGTCGGTGCTGGTGACCGGCGTGGGCCCCATCGGCGCGCTCTGCATCCTGGCCGCCCGCCGCGCGGGGGCCGACCGGATCGTGGCGACCGACCTCTCCGTGTTCACGCGCGAGATGGCTCTGCGGGTCGGCGCGGACGAGGCGCGGGACGCGCGCGCGGGGCTCGACGATTTCGCCGCTCGGAAGGGCACGTTCGACGTCCTCTTCGAATGCTCCGGCGTCGCCGCCGCCCTGGCCGGGGCCATCCCGGCGATGCGCCCGCGGGGGACCATCGTTCAACTGGGTCTCGGCGGGGACATGACGCTCCCGGTGCAGGCGATGACCGCGAAAGAGCTGACGCTCCGCGGCTCCTTCCGCTTCCACCCAGAGTTCCACACCGGCGTCAGCCTGATGCGAAAGGGGTTGCTGGACGTCAAACCGCTGATCACCCAGACCGTCCCCTTGGCCGATGCCGTCGGCGGTTTCGACATCGCCGGCGATCGGACCCGCGCGATGAAGGCGCAGATCGACTTCACGGCCTGACATCTCCGCACACCCACCGGAGCCCTGCCGCTCACCGTCTGTCAATAAAGGTTAACGCGCCTCATCTTGCCCAAAATACCTCGGGGGGCGCCGCAGGCGCGGGGGCAGAGCCCCCTCCGACGCCTCCCCGCGCGCGCCGTCAGGCGTGGATGGCGCCGTCGCCGCAGGCCAGGGCCGCCTCGCGCATCGCTTCCGAGAAGGTCGGGTGCGCGTGGCAGGTCCGCGCCAGATCTTCCGCAGCTGCGCCGAATTCCATCGCGACGCAGACCTCGTGGATCAGGTCGCCTGCCATCGGCCCGATGACGTGGCAGCCGAGAATCCGGTCCGTCTCGGCGTCAGCCAGCAGCTTCACCATGCCCTCGCCCGCGAACACGGCCTTGGCCCGCCCGTTCCCCATGAAGGAGAACTTGCCGACCTTGTAGGTGCGCCCCTGCTCCTTGCAGAGCTCCTCGGTCAGGCCGACCGAGGCGACCTCGGGATGGGTGTAGATCACGCCGGGGATGACGTCGTAATTGACGTGGCCCGCCTGGCCCGCCAGCCGCTCGGCCAGGGCCATGCCCTCGTCCTCGGCCTTGTGCGCCAGCATCGGACCCTGGATCACGTCGCCGATGGCGTAGATCCCCGACACGCTGGTCTTGTAGTGGGCGTCCACCGCGACCTGTCCCCGCTGCGTCAGCTCCACGCCCAGCTTGTCCAGGCCCAGCCCCTCGGTGAAGGGTTTGCGGCCCGTGGCGCAGAGGACGACATCCGCCTCCAGGGCGTGGGCGCTGTCATCCTTGCGCAGCTTGTAGTCGATCTTGGCGCGCCCCCCCTCGACCGCGACCTTCTGCACGGCGGCGCCGAGGACGAACTTGACCCCCTGCTTCTTGAGGATCCGCTGGAAGGTCTTGGCGATCTCGGCATCCTGACCGGGGGTGATCGCGTCGAGGAACTCGATCACCGTCACGTCCACGCCAAGGCGTGCATAGACCGAGCCCAGCTCCAGTCCGATCACGCCGCCGCCAACCACCACGAGGCTGCCGGGGATCTTTTCGAGTGCCAGCGCGCCTGTGGAGGTCACGACGATCTTCTCGTCGACCTCGATCTCGGCGCCCGGCACCTCGGCGGCCTCGGAGCCCGACGCGATGACGATATGCTTGGCCTCATGGACCTCGTCGCCGACCTTGACCTTGCCGGGCTCGGGGATCGAGCCCCAGCCCTTGAGCCAGTCGATCTTGTTCTTCTTGAACAGGAACTCGATGCCCTTGGTGTTCTGGCCGATCACATCGTCCTTGTAGGACAGCATCTTGGCCCAATCGACCTTGGGCGCCTCGGCCATCAGCCCCATCTTTGCGAAGTTATGCTCCGCCTCATGCAGCTGATGGGTCGCGTGCAACAGCGCCTTGGAGGGAATGCAGCCCACGTTCAGGCAGGTGCCGCCCAGCGTGTCACGGCCCTCGACCACGGCGGTCTTGAGGCCCAGCTGCGCGCAGCGGATGGCGCAGACATAGCCGCCGGGGCCGCTGCCGATGATGATGACGTCGTATTGGGCCATGATGCCTCCGCGTGACCGGTCATTCCGAATCGGCGCGGCGCGGGCCGCGCTCAGATCAAGGTTGAGATAACCATTAGGATCGTCGCGAGGAACCCCGCCAGCCATACCACCGAGCGCCAGGGGCGCCAGCCGAAGGCGTAGGCGGGGAGATAAAGGATCCGCGCGACGAGATAGGACCAGGCGCAGGCGACGGTGAAACCGGTCGACTGTCCCGACAGCGTGACGAGCAGCACGGCGGCCGTGAACAGAATGAGCCCCTCGAAATGGTTCGAGAGTGCCCGTTGCAACCGACCGCCCAGTTCGCCCAGTGGGCGCGACGGGGGGCGGTCGCGGGCGGACATCGCATAGCCCGGGCCGACATCGAGATTGGCGCGGACGGAATAGGCGACGAACTGCACGGCCTGCAGCAGGATGGCGAGCGCCAGGACGGTGAGTTCCGGGGTCATGGCGCGCTCACTTCCTGCTTCGGATCAGCATGAGCGTGACGAAGGCCGAAATAACCGCATAAGCCGCCGCGAGATACCACAGCAGCGGGTCGGGCCCCTGCCAAGCTTGCAGCGCGATCACCAGCAGCACGGCGATGGCGACTCGGACGATCCAGAAGGCGATGGCGCGTTTGGTCGGGTCCATGGGGTCTCCGAGGGTTAGCCGCCGCGCTCGGCGGACGAGGGACGGTCATAGGCGATCGCCGGGGCGATCAGGAAGCTCCGTGGCGGCCAGGCATAGTCCGACCCGGTTGCGGCGGCGAATTCCGCCTTGGAGGCCGCGAAGTAAACCGGATGGGCTGTGGCGGCCCCGCCATGAAACTGGTGAAACGTGGCCTCGCCATCGAGCAGTATCGCCGGGCCGTCGGTGCGCGACAGCATCCGGCTGAAGAGTTCGAGATTGCACAAGCCGCCGCCGGGCCGGGTGAACCCTTCATTATAGTCGCCCAGCGCGGTCCAGGTCGCCCGGCTCATGCCCAGCGCGTTGCTCTCGTTTTGCAGGATCGGGCGGTTCGGCCGGTGGCACCCGGCCAGGACGCTGATCTCCCAGAGCGCGTCGAGATCCTCTTGCCTGGTCACCGTCGCCATCAACGCATCCTCGGCCGCTTGAGCGTAGCCCGTCGTCACCGCCTTGCCGTTGGGCTCCGATCCGGTGTGACGGCTTTGGACATAGCTGGTCGCCTCGGGCCAGCGCGCCAGCATGTCGATCGTGCGGCGCACCAGCAGCGCGCTGAACATGCGCGCGCCATCGATGCAGATCAGGAGGGTCTCGCCGCGGCAGATGCCCCGCACCGTCGAATTGATGGCGAAGACTGGAGAGGGGGCGGCGTCTTCGGGCGCGGTTCGGACTAGTCGGACGGTCTCCGGCGCGTCGGGCCGGGCGAGCGGCTCCGGCGAGCCGTTAGCCAGCGCGACGATCTCGCATTCCGACGGGTCGACCTGCCGCTGGAGGGGCGGCGGGGCGGAGGCCAGGGTCCGCAGTATCTCCCGCCGGATGTCATAGGCGACGATAAGGATCGACAGGAACGGCGCGGACGAATCAGGAGCTCTCTCCGCGCGCCGTCGGGACGGGCCACTCCGTGTGAGATATCGATGCCGACCAGGGCGGCGTTGACCCTGAGCAAGCTGTCGAAAAAGGCGAACCCCTCCGGCAGCACCGTATGGCCCAGCCGCGTCGGGACTCGGACCAGTGCCATGCCGGAGGCGTCGGGCGGTGCGTCGGTATCGACGAGGGGAAACTCGGTCTCTGACGTGTCGTCCGGCAGGCGGGCCTTGCAGACCTGCCAAAGCAACAGCGCGCGCCTGCGGGAACTTGTTGCGCCCGGCCAGGGAAGCGGCGACCGCCGCCAGCGGGGTGCGCAGGCTACCGGCAAGCGGCCCGACCGGCAGGGCGGCACGGCAGCGTTCCAGCGTCAGCACCGTGCGCGGCTCGTTGAAGCCCCAGACGCGCCCTTTCGGATAGGTGGCCAGCAGCGCGTTGCGCCCGGCCTCCTGCTCGGGCGTCCAGGGGACCGGGCCGCGGGGTGGCTTGTCCCGTGTGGCGTCCAGATTTGCGAAGACCCTGTCGTTGAGGTCCGTGATCGCCCGGGTCTCGTGGTTGCCCTTCCGGTCATGCGGCGGCTCGCGGTTCACCGCGCCCGGGCAGAGCCCCGCTTCTTTCCGGCTAGCAGCCAGGCAGGAGGTGCCGGAGCGGTGCCTCCCAAGCACGAGGACGGGCGCGCCGCAGATCTCCGGGCGCGGCCCGGCGGTCGGATCGGTCGGTGACATGGGGCGCGTCTAACCCATCATGCCGTCTTGAGAAAGCGGGCCTCGATGGTCGGTCCGGTGGCGGACTCGCGGTCGATCCAGGTTTGCGCCCGGGCCCGGTCGTTGACCTCGAAGAGCGCGGTCACCTCGGGCCCGCCAGCTTCGCGCCAGAGCTGCATCAGAGTGAGGCCGGCCTGCATCCGGGTTTCGGCATTGGCGTCGAAATCGGCCTTCCAGGCCTCGTAATCGGGCGGGGTGAGGTGGAGGAGGAGATGCATGGGTGGACCTTCGGGCTGTGGTGGGAGACCTCGGTGAAGTCGGGCGTGGTGGGGCTGGGATCGGTGCCCCTGAGATGTGCCATTGCGCCTCCAGGTGTTCGGCGGTGGAGCGGACGCTGTCGTCCACCAGGGCAACGATTTCGGGGTCGTCGGCTGCGCGGGCTTCGTATTCCCCCGAATAGCGCGGGCCGGAGGGCGGGGAGCGTCGGCTTGCCGAAATGGCTCGTGGCCATTTGGGACGTGCCCGCATAGGCCGGCAGGCGACAGCAGAAGTTCTGGACCGTCGCGTCGTCGACGCAGTTCCGCGCCCGCAGGCACGCGGCCCAGACGGTCAACGCCAGTCGGCAAGGACTTAGTTCCAAAAGGAAAACTAGATCGGCCGCCTCTGTCGTATCCCGGCCAGCGAGGGTGTCCGGCTGCGCCGTGCGCCTCATCATCTCTGAGGTATTGCGCGGCCGCTTCAGCAGGCGGCTCCGCGCGCCGCCCTGAATGCGGAGCCAGGTGACGGGGAACCCGAGGATGATGGCGACGATCTTGAACACCGCCGGGCCGACCTGGAGGTGGGCGAGCCAGCAGAAGTCCTGTGGGGCTGTGGCCATGGGACGACTCCGGTGGAGGCATCGTAAGTCTGGCCGGGATGAGAGCGTTTGGAAAGGTAGGGTTTGCAGGGGTAGGGCGGGGATATCCCCGCCCTACGCGTTGGATCAGAGATCCATCAGCAAGCGGCGCGGATCTTCGAGGGCTTCCTTGACGCGGACCAGGAAGGTCACGGCGCCCTTGCCGTCCACGATGCGGTGGTCGTAGCTCAGCGCGAGATACATCATCGGGCGGATGACGATCTCTCCGCCAACCACCATCGGCCGGTCCTGGATCTTGTGCATGCCCAGGATGCCCGATTGCGGCGGGTTCAGGATCGGCGAGGACATGAGCGAGCCGTAGACACCGCCATTCGAGATGGTGAACGTCCCGCCCTGCATGTCGGCCATGCTCAGCTTGCCGTCGCGGGCGGCGCGGCCCTTGGCCGAGATCTCCTTTTCGATGGCCGCGAAGCTCATCCGGTCGACGTCGCGGATGACCGGCACCACGAGGCCCTGGGGCGTGCCGGCGGCGATGCCCATATGGACGTAGTTCTTGTAGACCACATCGGTGCCGTCGATCTCGGCGTTGACCTCTGGCACCTCCTTCAGGGCGTGCACGCAGGCCTTGGTGAAGAAGGACATGAAGCCCAGGCGGACGCCGTGCTTCTTTTCGAACAGGTCCTTGTACTCGTTCCGCAGGTCCATCACCGCCTTCATGTCGACCTCGTTATAGGTCGTCAGCATGGCGGCGGTGTTCTGCGCGTCCTTCAAGCGGCGGGCGATGGTCTGGCGCAGGCGGGTCATCTTGACCCGCTCCTCGCGCGCCTCGTCCGAGGCGGCGACGGGGGCGCGGGGCGCGGGGGCCGGGGCGGCGGGCGCGGGAGCCGAGGCCGCCGTCACGGCCTTGAGCACGTCCTCTTTCATGATCCGGCCATCGCGGCCCGAGCCTTGGACGGAGGCCGGGTCGAGCCCCTTCTCCGCCATCAGCTTGTTGGCCGAGGGCGCGTTCTCGACATCCTTGCCGGTCGCCGCGGGTGCGGCCGCGGGGGCCGCGGTGGGGGCGGGCGTCGAAGCGGACGCCCCCGCACCGCCCGAGATGGTGGCCAGCTGGCCGCCGGCCGCGACGGTCTCGCCTTCTTTCGCGAGGATCTTGCCCAGGGTGCCGGCGGCGGGCGCCGGGACCTCGACCGAGACCTTGTCGGTCTCCAGCTCGCAAAGCATCTCGTCCTGCGCGACGCTGTCGCCTTCGGCCTTGAACCAGGTGGCGACGGTGGCCTCGGACACGGACTCGCCCAGGGCGGGGACCATGACGGCGACCTCCTCGCCTCCTCCGCTCGGCTGAGCGTCGTCGACCTTGGCTGCGGACGCTTCGGCGGGTTTCGCCGGGGCCTCGCCCGCGCCCTCGCTGATCGTTGCCAGCAGCGCGTCGACGCCGACGGTGTCGCCTTCCTGCGCGACGATCTCGCTCAGGGTGCCGGTGCCGGGGCTCGGCACCTCGACCGTGACCTTATCGGTCTCAAGCTCGCACAGCATCTCGTCGGTGGCGACGGCATCGCCCGGCTTCTTGAACCAGGTCGCCACGGTCGCCTCCGTCACGGATTCGCCCAGGGTGGGGACCTTCACTTCGATCGTCATGCCGTTACTCCATGCTCAGCGCGTCATCTACGAGCGCCGCTTGTTGTGCCTTGTGTTGCGAGGCCAGGCCCGTTGCGGGCGAGGCGGAAGCCGCGCGGCCCACGTAGCGGGGCCGCGTATGGGTCGCGCCGATGCGTGTCAGCACCCATTCGATATTGGGCTCGACGAAGGTCCAGGCGCCCTGGTTCTTGGGCTCTTCCTGGCACCAGACGAACTCGGCCTGCTTGAAGCGGCTGAGCTCGTCCACCATCGACTTGGCCGGGAACGGATAGAACTGCTCCAGGCGCATCAGATAGATATCCGTGATCCCGCGCGCGTCCCGCTCTTCCAGGAGGTCGTAATAGACCTTGCCGGAGCAGATCACGACTCGCTTGATCTTGTCGTCGGCGACCAGCTCCGTCTCGGAGTTGCCCTGCTGCGCGTCGTCCCAGAGGACCCGGTGGAAGCTGGAGCCGGTGGTGAACTCGTCCCGCTTCGACACGGCCAGCTTGTGCCGGAGCAGCGATTTCGGCGTCATCAGGATTAGCGGCTTGCGGAAGTCGCGATGGATCTGGCGGCGCAGGATGTGGAAATAGTTGGCCGGCGTCGTGCAATTGGCGACGATCCAGTTGTCGGAGCCGCACATCTGGAGGAACCGCTCCAGCCGCGCGGAGGAGTGCTCCGGCCCCTGGCCCTCGAAGCCATGGGGCAGCAGGCAGACTAGCCCCGACATCCGCAGCCACTTCGACTCGCCCGACGAGATGAACTGATCGAACATGATCTGCGCGCCGTTGGCGAAATCGCCGAATTGCGCCTCCCACATGGTCAGGGCGTTGGGTTCGGCCAGCGAGTAGCCGTATTCGAAGCCCAGCACCGCGTATTCCGACAGGGCGCTGTCGATCACTTCGTAGTGCGCCTGACCCTCGCGGATGTGGTTGAGCGGATAGTAGCGCTCTTCGGTCTTCTGATCGACGATGCCGCTATGGCGCTGGCTGAACGTGCCGCGCGTCGAATCCTGGCCCGCGAGCCGCACGCGGTAGCCCTCGGTCAGCAGCGAGCCGAAGGCCAGCGCCTCGGCCGTGGCCCAGTCGAAGCCGGTGCCGTCGGCGAACATCTTGCGCTTGGCATCCAGCAGGCGGCCCACCGTCTTGTGGATGGATACAGAGTCGGGAACGCTCTGAAGCGCGTGCCCGACCTGGTTGAAGGTCTCGTCGGAGATGGCGGTCTCGCCGCGTACGTAGTCGTCCTCCGGGCGGCGGTCGAGATGGGACCAGCGCCCGTCCAGCCAGTCGGCCTTGTTGGGCTTATAGTCCTTGCCGGCCTCGAATTCCTGCGCGAGCCGATCCTGGAAGGCGGCCTTCATGTCCTCGATCTCGCCCTCGGGGATCAGCCCGTCCTTCACCAGCCGGTCGGTATAAAGCGACAGGGTCGTCTTGTGGCCCTTGATCCGCTTGTACATCACCGGGTTGGTGAACATGGGCTCGTCGCCCTCGTTATGCCCGAAGCGGCGGTAGCAGAAGATGTCGATGACGACGTCCTTGTTGAACTTCTGCCGGAACTCGGTCGCCACCTTCGCAGCGTGGACCACCGCCTCGGGGTCGTCGCCATTGACGTGGAAGATCGGCGCCTCGACGACCAGGGCGTTGTCGGTCGGGTAGGGGCTCGACCGCGAGAAATGGGGCGCGGTGGTAAAGCCGATCTGGTTGTTGACGACGATATGGATCGTGCCGCCGGTCTTGTGGCCGCGCACGCCCGAGAGCGCGAAGCACTCCGCGACCACGCCCTGGCCCGCGAAGGCCGCGTCGCCATGGAGCAGAACGCCGGTGACCTTGGTGCGCTCGGTGTCGTTCAACTGGTCCTGCTTAGCGCGGACCTTACCCAGCACGACCGGGTTCACCGCCTCCAGATGCGAGGGGTTCGCGGTCAGCGAGAGGTGAACGGTGTTGCCGTCGAACTCCCGGTCCGACGAGGCGCCGAGGTGGTATTTCACGTCGCCCGAGCCGTCGACATCCTCAGGCTTGAAGCTGCCGCCCTGGAAC
This sequence comes from Jannaschia seohaensis, assembly GCF_900116765.1. GTDB lineage: Bacteria > Pseudomonadota > Alphaproteobacteria > Rhodobacterales > Rhodobacteraceae > Jannaschia > Jannaschia seohaensis. The sequence goes on from NZ_UETC01000001.1 coordinate 479,748, forward strand.
TCGTTGAAGATCGCCTTGTAGGGCTTGCCCATGACGTTGGCGAGCACAGACAGGCGGCCCCGGTGGGGCATGCCGATGACGATCTCTTCCAGCCCCAACTGGCCGCCGCGCTTGATGATCTGCTCCATCGCCGGGATCAGCGCCTCGCCGCCGTCGAGGCCGAAGCGCTTGGTGCCCATATACTTGACGTGCAGGTATTTCTCGAAGCCCTCGGCCTCGACCAGCTTGTTCAGGATCGCCCGGCGCCCGTTCTGGGTGAACTGGATCTCCTTGCCGAAGCCCTCGATCCGCTCCTTGAGCCAGGCGGATTGCTCGGGATCGGAGATGTGCATGTATTGCAGCGCGAAGGTGCCGCAATAGGTGCGCTTGAGGATGGCGACGATCTCCGAGAGGGTCGCGACCTCCAGCCCCAGAACGTTGTCGATGAAGATCGGGCGGTCCATGTCCGCGTCGGAGAACCCGTAGGAGCGGGGATCGAGTTCCGGATGCGGCTCCTGGCTGCGCATGCCCAGCGGGTCCAGGTCGGCTGCCAGATGGCCCCGGATCCGGTAGGCGCGGATCAGCATCAGCGCCCGGACCGAGTCGAGCACGGCCCGGCGCACCTGCGCCTGATCGATCACGGCGCCGGTGGCCTCGGCCTTGGCCTCAATCTTCTTGGCGGCGGCCTTGGCCTCCTTGGGGTCGACCTTGGGCGCGGGCCACTCGCCGGTCAGCGCGGCGGTCAGATCGTCCTCGGGCATCGGCGGCCAGTCGGTGCGCGCCCAGGACGGGCCGGCGGCCTCGGCCTTGGCGTCGGCCGCATCGTCGGCCAATTGCCGGAACAGCGCCTGCCAGCTCTCGTCCACCGCGTTCGGGTCGGCGGCGTAGCGGGCATACATCTGCTCCAGATAGGCCGCGTTGTGCCCCTGCATGAAGGACGTGGAGTGGAACACGTCGTTGGGGGATTGCTCGGTCATTCTCGTATCCTCTCGGATCGGGCGGGGGTCAGGAGGCGGGTGGGGGGCCGTAGGCGTTCGGCCCCTTTTCGGAAGGGCGGGTCAGCCACCACAGGTAGAGGAGCGTCACGACGAACTGGACGATGCCCAGGATCGAGAAGATCGCCACGTTACCCATCTGGCCCATGCCGGGCATCTGCCCGGGGTCCATCGCGCCGGGGTCCGGCATGGAGGGGGCGAAGAACGAGGTCAGCAGCGACAGGCCGAAGGGGATCACGATCCACCAGCCGGGGCGGCCGGTGTCCTGCAAACGGCGGAAGCCCACGGCGAGGCCGGGGCAGAGCAGCGCGAGCGCCACGACCAGGTAGAGCGGCCACCAGATCAGGTTCAGCACCAGCATCACGACGAAGCCGAAGAGGAAGAACCACCAGTATTCGGGGCGAGAGGCCCGGCCCTGGAAGGTCGCGTATTTCTCCGTCAGGCAGGTGCGGACGGCGGTCATGAAATCCATGGGCTATCTCCTCGCGTCGAAAAGGATGCGGGGCCGGGTCATTCGACCGGCTCCAGAACGTAGGTCAGATCGGCAAGCGCCGGGGCTTCGGGCCATCCGGCCGTGTTCACCGGGGGCGCGCCCGGGATGGGCGCGGCGGTGGCGAGACGGCACTGGCGTTCGATCCGGTTCGGGGCGGTGACCGTCTCGGTCAGGCTCATCGCCTCGTCGCCCCGGGTAAGCACGCGGGAGCGCGTGGTCTCGGTATCGACGCGGCGCAGCAGGCCTGCGCCCGCCTTGCGCTGAAGGTCGAGTATCTCGGCGGGGCTGCGACCGCCCCGGTCGCCTTGAATGTAGGTGATGGCCCGGGTCCAGGCGAGCGCGTCGGCCTGGGCCGGGGTGAGGTCGGTCGCGACCTCCCAGCCTTCGGCGCGCAGCGCGGCGAGCGCGTCGTCGAAGGCCGCTTCGGCGCAGGGCTGAGCGGCGGCGGGGCCGGCGAGGCATGCGGCAACCGCAGGCAAGACGAAGCGCCACAGGCCAAAAGGCCTGCGGCGCCCCCCGGGCAAAGGGGGCCGCCCGATGCGCGGCGCCGCCATAGGTCTCATCCCTTGTCGATCGCCTCCTTCACGGCCTCGCCCAGGGTGGCGGGGCTGTCGGCGACGACGATGCCGGCGCTCTTCATCGCCTCGATCTTCGACTCCGCGTCGCCCTTGCCGCCCGCGACGATGGCGCCCGCATGGCCCATGCGCCGGCCCGGAGGGGCCGTGCGGCCGGCGATGAAGCCGGCGGTCGGCTTCCAGCGGCCCTTCTTCTTTTCGTCGGCGAGGAACTGCGCGGCGTCCTCTTCGGCGGTGCCGCCGATCTCGCCGATCATGATGATCGAGGTCGTCTCGGGGTCGGCCAGGAACATTTCCAGCACGTCGATATGCTCGGTCCCCTTGATCGGGTCGCCGCCGATGCCGACCGCGGTCGACTGGCCCAGGCCCATATCGGTCGTCTGCTTAACCGCCTCATAGGTCAGCGTGCCCGAGCGGGACACGACGCCGACCGAGCCGCGCTTGTGGATATGGCCCGGCATGATGCCGATCTTGCAGGCGTCCGGCGTGATGACACCGGGGCAGTTCGGGCCGACCAGCCGCGTCTTGGAGCCGTCGAGCGCGCGCTTCACCTTCATCATGTCGAGCACCGGGATGCCCTCGGTGATGCAGACCACCAGCGGGATCTCGGCGTCGATCGCCTCCAGGATGGAATCGGCGGCGAAGGGCGGCGGCACGTAGATCACCGAGGCATTGGCCCCGGTCTTGGCCACGGCCTCGTGGCAACTGTCGAAAACCGGCAGGTCGAGATGGCTCTGGCCGCCTTTGCCGGGCGTCACGCCGCCCACCATCTGGGTGCCGTAGGCGATGGCCTGCTCGGTGTGGAAGGTCCCCTGGGAGCCGGTCAGGCCCTGGCAGATCACCTTGGTCTCTTTGTCGATGAGGATGGCCATGTGTCGCTCTCTTCGGTTGGTCGCGTAGGGTTGGGTCGGGTCGTCAGCGGTGCAGCACCAGGACGACAGGATGGGAAAAGATTTCGGTCGCGCCGGTCTCCGGGTCGAAGACCGAGACGTCCACGACGTCTTGGATGACCGCGAGGTCCTCGAAGTAAAAGGCGGTGCCGCCTAGCCGGTTCTGCCCGAAGGCCACGCCGGACACCGCGAGGTTGGAGCCGTCGACCAGCCTTGGCGCGAGGATCTCGCCCATGATGCGGTTGGCCGCCTGCACCCCGACCACCGGAGAGCCCACGGCGCAGGCATCGCGGCGATAGGACAGGCGGTGCCCGTCCTCGGTGATTAATGTCAGCGGCGCGTCCGTGGACAGGGCCAGCACGGTCAGCGTGCCGGGATTGAGGTAGAAGACGGTGCCGTTGTCGCGCTGCCGCTCGGGGAAGCTCATGGTCTCGGCCACGCGGGCCTGCGCGCGCCGGGTGCGGTTGTTGACGCAGACTGCCTCCAGCGTGAAGCGCATGCGTTGGACCGCGATCTCTTCCATGGCGGCAGAGAGCCCGGGCCCTTGGGCGCCGCAGGCCGAGAGGGCCGCGAGCATGAGAAGCGCGCGGATCATCGGATGGCCTCCGCCGTGGCTCCGGGGGTCAGGCGTTCCACGCGCAGGAAGGTCTCGGGGCCGTTCGGGCCGGGGCGAGTGCCCGTTTCGACGACGGCGATGCGCGCGGGGTTGAGAAAGCGCGCGCCTCGGAGGCTGGTGGCCTCGTCCGGGCGCGGGGCCAGGGCGAGGGGCGCCTCGCGGCGGATGCCCTCGGCCACCAGCGCGGCCAGGGCCGTTTCGGCGGCCGCCCCGCCATGGGTCCCGTCGAAGGCCAACTCGCAGCGACGGTCGGTGCCGGGCGTGACGTCCTCGGCGGACTCGGCGGGCGACGGCCTGTCGGCGCTGAACGGTGCCAAGTCATAGAAGTCGTGGCGGCCATGAGGCGCGAGCGCCCGCGCCGCCGTCTCGGCGGTCAGATGCGGGGAGAAGCAATGCGCCGCGAACGCGCCCAGGGCGGCATTGCGCTGCGGCGTCGCCAGGGCGGGGATCGACAGCATGATCAGCCCCAGGATCGCGATCAGCAGGCCATAGGAGACCAGCATCGTGATCTCGCGCCGGCGGGCGCGCCGGGTTTCCCGATAGGAAGACGTTGCCGCGGTGGCGGGCGGGCGGACCGCGTCCGCCGGGGCGGGCTGCTGGTCGGGGCTCATGGCGTCGCCTCGGCCGAGGCGGAGGGCGTGGCGGCGATACCGGTGCCGGATGCCGCCGCGGCCGGGCCGCGCAAGAAATCCGCAGCCGTCTCGGAGGACACCGCTCCCCCGCGGATGCGCGCCGGCACCACGGCTGACGCCGCGGCGAGGCAGGGCAGGGAGCGGGTCGGGAGCATCGGTCGTCCTCGGCGTCTCGGATAGGGGCGGGACCGGGACCGGTCCCGCCGGGCGCTCAGCCCTTGACGGCTTTCACGATCTTCTGCGCGCCGTCCTTGAGGTCGTCGGCGGCGATCACGTTCAGGCCGGAGGTGTTGATGATCTCCTTGCCCTTCTCGACATTGGTGCCTTCCAGCCGGACCACCAGCGGCACCTTGAGGCCCACTTCCTTGACGGCGGCGACTACGCCCTCGGCGATGACGTCGCAGCGCATGATGCCGCCGAAGATGTTGACCAGGATGCCTTTCACGTTCGGGTCGGACGTGATGATCTTGAAGGCCTCGGTCACCTTCTCCTTGGTGGCGCCGCCGCCCACGTCGAGGAAGTTGGCGGGCTCCGCGCCATAGAGCTTGATGATGTCCATCGTCGCCATGGCCAGGCCCGCGCCGTTCACCATGCAGCCGATCTCACCGTCGAGTGCGATGTAGTTCAGATCGTATTTGGAGGCGGCGAGTTCCTTCGGATCCTCCTCGGTTTCGTCACGCAGCTCGGCGATGTCCTTGTGGCGGTAGATCGCGTTGCCGTCGAAGCCGACCTTCGCGTCGAGCACCTTGAGGTTGCCCTCGTCGGTGACGATAAGCGGGTTGATCTCCAGCATCTCCATGTCCTTCTCGGTGAAGGCCTTGTAGAGCTGTCCCATCAGCTGGACGCATTGCTTGACCTGCGCGCCCTCCAGCCCCAGCGAAAAGGCGACGCGGCGCCCGTGGAACGGCTGGAAGCCGGTGGCGGGGTCGACCGAGAAGCTAACGATCTTCTCGGGGGTGGAGGCGGCGACCTCCTCGATGTCCATCCCGCCCTCGGTCGAGCAGACGAAGCCAACGCGGCTGGTCTGCCGGTCGACCAGCAGCGCGAGGTAGAGTTCCCGCGCGATGCCCGAGCCGTCCTCGATATAGATGCGGTTGACCTGCTTGCCCGCCGGGCCGGTCTGGTGGGTGACCAGCGTGTTGCCCAGCATCTTGCGCGCCTCTTCGGCGGCCTCCTCGACGGATTTGGCCAAGCGCACGCCGCCCTTCTCGCCGGCTTCGGCCTCCTTGAAGTGGCCCTTGCCGCGGCCGCCCGCATGGATCTGTGCCTTCACCACCCAGAGCGGACCGTCGAGCTGGCCCGCAGCGGTCTTGGCATCGGCGGCCTTGGTCACGGCGACGCCGTCGCTGACCGGCGCGCCGTAGTCGCGCAGGAGGGCCTTGGCCTGGTACTCGTGGATGTTCATCGGTCGCGTCCCCGGTCGGTTTGGTATCGGTCGGGTCCTGGCTAAGCATGGTCGAACGCGGCTTGGGAACTACAAACGCGGGTGCCGGCCGGAATCCGCTCGGAAAGGCGACATATGTGATCACAGCCTGCGGGGCTGTGATCACAACTTGGCCGTGGGAGTTGCTGGACGCTCCTCCGACGCGCGTGATACCGCTCCCCCATAGGTCTGAGAGGCGAGTCCCCCATGTCCGACTGGCACGTCGTCTCCATGGTCAGCGAGCCGCCGCAGCTCGTGCTGGCCTTCGTCGCGCATTGGCTGGACCGGGGCGCGGGCCACGTCCACCTTCATCTCGACGCCCCGGATCCGGCCCTGATGGCGCGGCTCGGGGCGGTGTCCGGTTGTAGCGTGACCGTGCTCGACGCGGGCTATTGGCAGGGCGACCGCCCCGCGCGTCAGGTCGATCGGCAGCGCGCCATGCTGCAACACGTCTACGACGCCGGTCCCGCCGAGTGGCTGCTCCATGTGGACGCGGACGAGGCCCTCCACCCTGAGGTCGAGCTCCGCACGATCCTGCGGCGGGCGCGGCCGGGACTCCGAAAGCTGCGCCTCGGCGTGGCCGAACGGGTCCATGCCGGGCGCGTGAACCCCGACGACATCTTCGACGGCGTGTTCCGCCGGCCCACGCCCGCCGCGCTGGCCGGTCGCGTCGCCGAGATCGACGGGTCCGCCGCGCGCTATCTCGAGGCCGGAATGACCGGCTATGCCAGCCACAAATCGTTGACGCGCACGGGGCTGGGCGTGACCGTCGGCGTGCATGGGGCGAAGGCCGCGGGAAAGGGCCTGCTGCTGGAGGGCGCGCTGCTGCATTTCGATGGCATGACGCCGCGCAACTGGACCCAGAAGCGGCACCGCGTTATGGCCCAGCAACTCGCGTGCCATGCCAACGGGCCGATGGAGCGGCGCGCGCAGTTTCGCCATCTCCTGCGTCACGGCGATGTGGAGGGGGCGCTCTACCGCCGCCTCAAGGTGCTCTCGCCAGAGCGGATGGCGGCGCTGGATGCGTTGGGGCTGATCCAGGACATTCGCCACGATCCGTCCGAGGCGATCCGGCGCCGCATTCCTGGCGCGGCGCCGGACCTGTCGGTTGCGGCGTTCGACGCCCATCCGCTTGATATTCCCGGGCGGCGCGACCCGTGGAGCCTGTGGCTCCGCGCCCGCCGCCGCCTGGAGGTCGCGTTCGACCGCGGCTGACTCAGCCCAGCGAGGGGTCGATGCCCTTGCAGGCCTCGACGAGGCCCTTCACCGCGTCGACCGACTTGTCAAACATCGCCTGTTCGTCGCGGCTGAGCTTGATGTCGACGATCCGCTCGATCCCGCCCGCGCCGATCACCGTGGGTACGCCGACATACATGCCGTTGAGGCCCAACGCGCCGTCCACATAGGCCGCGCAGGGCAGTAGGCGCTTCTGGTCCTTGAGGTAGGCCTCGGCCATTTCGATGGCCGAGGCGGCGGGCGCGTAGAAGGCGGAGCCGGTCTTGAGCAGGCCGACGATCTCGGCGCCGCCGTCCCGGGTGCGCTGAACGATGGCGTCGAGGCTCTCCTGCGAGGTCCAGCCCATTTCGACGAGGTCGGGCAGGGGGATGCCGCCGACGGTGGAATAACGCACCAGCGGCACCATCGTGTCGCCATGGCCGCCGAGCACGAAGGCGGTCACGTCGCGCATGGAGACGCCGAACTCCACCGACAGGAAGTGGCGGAAGCGGGCCGAGTCGAGCACGCCGGCCATGCCGACAACCTTCTCGTGGGGCAGGCCGGAGAACTCGCGCAGGGCCCAGACCATCGCGTCGAGCGGGTTGGTGATGCAGATGACGAAGGCGTCGGGGGCGTTGTCGCGGATGCCCTCGCCCACGGATTTCATGACCTTGAGGTTGATCCCCAGCAGATCGTCGCGGGACATGCCCGGCTTGCGCGGCACGCCGGCGGTGACGATGCAGACATCGGCGCCTGCGATGTCGGCGTAATCGTTGGAGCCCTTCAAGCTCGCGTCGAAGCCCTCGACCGGGCCGCTTTCGGCGATGTCGAGCGCCTTGCCCTGCGGGACGCCCTCGGTGATGTCGAAGAGGACGACGTCCCCCAGTTCCTTGATCGCGGCGAGGTGGGCGAGCGTGCCGCCGATCTGTCCCGCGCCGATCAGCGCGATCTTGGGTCTGGCCATTTCTGAGTCTCCGGTCTGTCCGTCGTGAGGTTGCGCTTGGCTACCTCTGGGGGCAGGCCGGACGCAAGGCCCGTGCCGTGCCCGCTGCCGGAGAGGGCGGGCAGGCGCGGGGCATCGGTCAGGTGTCGGCGTCGGTCAGATGGGCGAGATCGTCCATCCGATCCTCCCAAGCCTGGCCCGAAGCGATCAGGCAGGTGCGCCCGTCTGGCAGTGTGACCGTGACCGTCCAGGTGCCGGTGTCGTCGGAGGCGAAAACCTCCACCACGCGGTCCTGGGTGGCCAGGCCGATTCCCCGCCGCGTCTCGCCGAACTGGCCGGTCAAACGCTCCAGCACGAGGGGGCGGGGCCCGCAGCTTTGCGCCTGCGCGGGGAGGGAAAAGAGCAAAAGCGTGGCCGAGGTCAGGGCGATCAGGGCGGCATTCATCTTCTGCGTCTTGGTCATGGCACGTTCCTTCGTTTGTCGGGGTCGCGCAGCCGCGCGGTGCCCGGCGACGGGCGGCCCGCCGGCCGCTGTCTCGCAGGGGCCCGGACCGTGCCGGGCGCGCTTGAAGACATTGCCAGGAACGTCCGAAGGATCCGTTAACGGGCCTGGGCCGCCGCGCGCTCCCGCCGGATCGTGCGAGACGCGCGCAACTTCTCGGCTGTTAGCGCCCGCAGCACTTGCGGATGATTGCGCGACCTGTTCCAAGACCGGCGATCCGACGGAGTCCGCCATGTCAGCCACCGCCCGCCCCACCCGATCCGTTCTCTACATTCCGGCATCGAAGCCGCGCGCGCTTGAAAAGGCATGTGGCCTGGCCGTCGACGCGATCATCTTCGACCTCGAAGATGCTGTCGCCCCGGCCGAAAAGCCCGCCGCGCGCGAGACCCTCGCCCGCGCCCTGACCGAGTTCGATTACGGCCCCCGGCTGCGCATCGTCCGCGTCAATGGCGCCGAGACGGAATGGGGGGGCGATGACCTCGCCGCCGTCGCCGCCATGCCCGCCGATGCGGTGTTGCTGCCCAAGGTGGGCGGCTCCGAGGACGTGGCCGCGGTGGCCGCCGAGCTGGAGAATGCGGGGGCCGACCTGGCCATCTGGGCGATGATGGAATCGCCCGACGGCATCCTCAACGCCGCCACCATCGCGCGCGCGCCGCGCATGGGCGGGTTCGTCCTGGGCACCAACGACCTCGCCAAGGATCTGGGCACGCGACCGCGCGCCGACCGGCTGCCGCTGATGCTGTCGCTCCAGACCGCGCTGCTGGCCGCCCGCGCGGCGGGCATTCCCTGCATTGACGGCGTCTACAATGCCTTCCGCGACGAGGAGGGGCTGCGCGCCGAGTGCGAACAGGGGCGCGATCTGGGGATGGACGGCAAGACCCTGATCCACCCCGCGCAGATCGAGATCGCCAATGCCGCCTTCGGCCCGACCGAGGCGGAGATCGAGGAGGCTGGCCGCATCATCGCGGCCTTTGACGACGCCATGGCGCAAGGGCAGGGGGTGGCCGTGCTCGACGGGAAGATCGTCGAGAACCTGCATGTCGAGACGGCGCGGCGGACCTTGGCCAAGCAGGCCGCTATTGCCGAACTGGGAGGCTGAAACCATGGCTATTCTGATCGCGGGCGTCGCGCTCTGGTGGGCGGCGCATCTCTTCAAGCGGGTGGCGCCGGAGGCGCGCGCCAAGCTGGGTGACCCCGGAAAGGGCATCGTGGCGGTGGCGGTGATTGCCTCGGTCGTGCTGATGGTGATCGGCTATCGGCAGGCCGACGGCGCCTGGTTCTGGGGCCGCTCTCCGGCGCTGGTCGGCATCAACAACCTGCTGATGATCCTGGCTTTCTACTGCTACGCGGCCAGCGCCGCGAAGCCCGCCAAGATCTGGCTCGGCACCAAGCTGCGCCACCCGCAGCTGACCGGCTTCTCGATCTGGGCGGTGGCGCATCTGCTGGTGAACGGGGATGTGCGGTCCTTCGTGCTGTTTGGCGGGCTGCTCGTCTGGGCCCTGGTCGAGATCAAGCTGATCAACGCGCAGGAGGGTCCATGGACGCCGCCGCCCCGCGCTCCGATGAAAAAGGAGGTCGTGGCCCTGGTCGTGACCGTGGTCGTGACGGTGGTCGTGATGCTGATCCACAACTGGCTGGGCGTCGCGCCCTGGGGGGCGTGATGGCCAAGCTCTACCGATTGCTCACCGCCGAGGACGATTCGGCGTTCTGCCACAAGGTGAGCGACGCGCTCGCCAAGGGGTGGGAGCTCTATGGCTCCCCGGCCTATGCCCATGATCCGGTCGCGGGCGTGATGCGCTGCGCCCAGGCTGTCACCAAGGTGACGGACGCGCCCTATGACCCGGACAAGAGATTGGGGCAGCAATGAGCAAGACCAATCCGGGCCGGTTCTTCGAGGATTACCGCCTGGGCGAGACCATCCGTCATGCCGTCCCCCGCACCGTCGCCGAGGGGGAGCGGGCGCTCTATCACGCGCTCTACCCGCAGCGTTTCGCGCTCTATTCCTCGGATGCCTTCGCGCTGGAATGCGGGTTGGACGGGGCGCCGCTGGACGATCTGATCGTGTTCCACACGGTCTTCGGCAAGACCGTGCCGGACGTGTCGCTGAACGCCGTCGCCAATCTGGGCTATGCGGAAGGGCGGTTCCTCAAGCCGGTCTTCGCGGGCGACACGCTGCGCTCGGAGTCGGAGGTGATCGGGCTCAAGCAGAATTCCAACGGCAAGAGCGGCGTCGTCTGGGTGCGGACGACGGGCTATGACCAGACCGACGCGCCGGTGCTGCGCTATGTGCGCTGGGTGATGGTGCGCAAGCGCGACCAGAGCGCGCCCGCGCCGGAGACCGTTATCCCCGACCTCGCTCCGACCGTCGCGGCCGAGGAGCTGGTCGTGCCCGAGGGGCTGAGTTTCGACGGCTACGATTTCGATCTCGCGGGCGAACGCCACCGCGCCGCCGATTACGAGATCGGCGAGACGATCGACCATGTGGACGGCGTCACCATCGAAGAGGCGGAGCATATGCTCGCCACCCGCCTCTGGCAGAACACGGCCAAGGTGCATTTCGACGCGACCCATCGCGAGGACGGCAAGCGCCTGATCTATGGCGGCCATGTCATCAGCCTGGCGCGGGCGCTCAGCTTCAACGGGCTGGCCAACGCGCAGATGATCGCGGCGATCAACGCGGGCGCCCATGCCAATCCGTGTTTCGCCGGCGACACGGTGCGCGCCTGGTCCGAGGTGCTGGACAAGGCCGAGGTCGCGCCGGGCATCGCCGCGCTGCGTCTGCGCTTGGTGGCGACCCGGGGCGCGGCCTTCGCGTTGCGGGGCGAAGACGGGAAATACCTGCCCGATGTGATGCTCGATCTCGACTATTGGGTGTTGATGCCCGCGTGAGGGCTGCGCTGCGGGGCGGGACGTGCAAAGGTGAGGCATGCTTCGCGCGTTCCTCCTGCTGCTGGTTTGTTCCGTGCCCGCCCGCGCGGATTACATTCACGACAATCTGCGTTTCACGCTGTTCCATGAACTCGGCCACGCGGTCATCGACCAGCGGGAGGTGAAGCTCTTCGGTCCCGAGGAGGCCGCCGCCGATGGCTTTGCGCTGGTGCTGGCCGATCGGCTGCTTTCGGCGCAGGACATGGCTTCGATGGTGGAGTCGATCACGATCCTCGCCCGTTTCGAGGCGGCGACCGAGACCTTCGACCCCTGGTCCGCCTATATGCCGACGGGGCAGCGGCTGGCCTATGCGATCTGCCTCTATCACGGGTTGCAGCCCTGGCGCGGGGGCGACCATGCGCGGGCGCTCGGCCTTCCGCCGGCCCTTGCCGGGCCCTGCAAGGAGATCGCGGCCGAGATTCGGGACGCCTGGGAGCCGATCCTCGCCGGTCTGACCCCGGATGCGGTGTCCGGTCGCCTGCGGCCGGGACGCGGCAAGGCGCTGCGGCTGCTTGCGGGCGACATCCGGTTGATCAACCAGAACCTCGGATTGCCGCGCGACGTGCCCGTCACGCAGGATTGGTGCGGCGAGGACAATGCGTTTTACTACCAATATGACGAGCGGATCGCGATCTGCTCCGAGATGGTGGAGGCGCTGATCGAGAGCGCGGGCCGCAGCTTGCGTCAGTAGTTTGGGTCCGGGCCGCTGGTTCGCAGTCCTCCGGATCTTGAGCGCGTCTTCCCAGTCGGGGCCTGCGCGGGGCGCCGTTGTCCCGGCCGGTCTGGGGCAGGCCGGGCTTGGCGGTCCTTGCTTCGCCGTGGACCGAATCGGTGCGGACGGAATTCGAGGGCTCGGTCTGCTTCGGCGTCCTGTTCACCAGTTCCTGGCATATGGTCCGGAACCCGGTGCGCGACCTGCCGGATCGGACGTGATCGCCCTTTGCCGATTGCGGATGAAACGGAGAAATGCCGGTGTCCGCCCGCCGTTTCCGCCCTGCCGTGATCACACCGGGTCAAGCTGTGATCACGAATTCGCCGGAAGCGTGCAAACCCGGGCCTGCGACCGTCAGCCCCCGTGACACCGGCCGGCAAAGCGTTACAACACACCCGACATATCGACGACCGACCGGAAAGGAGCGTCGCCCATGGCCGACGTGAACCGCGGCAACCGACCGCTCAGCCCGCATTTGCAGGTATATCGCCCTCAGCTGACCTCGATGACCTCGATCCTGACGCGGATCACGGGCAACGCGCTGGTCCTGGCGGGACTGCTGATCACCTGGTGGTTCGTCGCCGCCGCCGCCGGGCCAGAGGCCTTCGCCACCGCCGACGCGGTGCTGACCTCCTGGTTCGGCAAGCTGGTCTTCCTCGGCTCGATCTGGGCGCTTTGGTATCACACGCTGGCCGGCATTCGGCATCTGATCTGGGACCAGGGGATCGGGCTGGATATCGAGACCGCCGAAAAGCTCGGCTGGGGCTGCATCGGCGGCTCGGTCGTGCTGACGCTTCTGACCATCGTGATCGTGTGAGGACGCCATGGCTTATCTGACCGACCGCAAACGCGTCTCGGGCCTGGGCGCCTCCGGCACCGGCACCGAGCATCACTGGCACCAGACGCTGCTTTCGGTGGCGCTCCTGATCATGGTGCCGCTTTTCCTTTTTACGTTCGGGACGGTGCTGGGCGCGCCCTATGAAGAGATCGTCGCCTACTATTCCCGCCCCTGGCCCGCGCTGATCGCCCTGGCGACGCTGGTGGTGGGCTGGATCCATTTCGCCAAGGGCGTGCAAGTCCTGATCGAGGATTACGTCCAAGGCACCGCCCGCAAGGTCGCCATCGTCGCGACCACCTGCCTCAGCTACGGCGCCGCGCTGGCCAGCGTCTACGCCCTGGCGCGCCTGGCGCTGTAAGGAGAACGAGAATGGCTGCTTACGATTACGAGACCCATGAATACGACGTCGTCGTCGTCGGGGCCGGGGGCGCCGGCCTGCGCGCGACGCTCGGCATGGCCGAGCAGGGTCTGCGCACCGCCTGCGTGACCAAGGTGTTCCCGACCCGCTCCCACACGGTGGCGGCGCAGGGCGGCATCGCGGCCTCCCTCGGCAACATGCCGATCCAGACCTCCGACGGAGAGGATGCGGACGGCAAGCCGATCAACCCGCGCACGATCACCGATAACTGGCAGTGGCACCTCTACGACACCGTGAAGGGCTCCGACTGGCTGGGCGACACCGACGCGATGGAATACCTCGCCCGCGAGGCGCCCAAGGCCGTCTATGAGCTTGAGCATTACGGTGTGCCGTTCTCGCGCACCGAAGAGGGCAAGATCTACCAGCGCCCCTTCGGCGGCCACACCACCGAGTTCGGCGAGGGCCCCTCGGTCCAGCGCACCTGCGCCGCCGCCGACCGGACGGGTCACGCGATCCTGCATACGCTCTATGGTCAAAGTCTGAAGCAGAAGGCGGAGTTCTTCATCGAATATTTCGCCATCGACCTCATCATGTCCGAGGACGGCGTGTGCCAGGGCGTGCTCTGCTGGAAGCTGGATGACGGCACGCTGCATCTGTTCTCGGCCAAGATGGTCGTGCTGGCGACCGGTGGGTATGGCCGCGCCTATTTCTCCGCGACCTCGGCCCATACCTGCACCGGCGACGGCAACGGGATGGTGGCGCGGGCGGGCCTTCCGCTTCAGGACATGGAGTTCGTGCAGTTCCACCCGACCGGCATCTACGGCGCGGGCTGCCTCATCACCGAAGGCGCGCGTGGCGAGGGCGGCTATCTCACGAATAGTGAGGGCGAGCGGTTCATGGAGCGCTATGCGCCCACCTATAAGGATCTCGCCTCCCGCGATGTGGTCTCGCGCTGCATGACCATGGAGATCCGCGAGGGGCGCGGCGTCGGCAAGGATGGCGACCATATCCACCTGAACCTCAGCCACCTGCCGCCCGAGACGCTGGCCCTGCGCCTGCCGGGCATCTCGGAATCGGCCCGCATCTTCGCTGGCGTCGACGTCACCAAGGAGCCGATCCCGGTCCTGCCCACCGTCCACTACAATATGGGCGGCATCCCGACGAACTATTGGGGCGAAGTGCTGGCGCCCACCGCCGACGACCCGGACCGCGTCGCGCCCGGCCTGATGGCCGTGGGCGAGGCGGGCTGCGCCTCGGTGCATGGGGCGAACCGTCTCGGCTCCAACTCGCTGATCGACCTCGTGGTCTTCGGCCGCGCCGCCGCCATCCGCGCCGGCGCCGTGGTCGACCGCGAGAGCGCCGTGCCCTCGCCCAACATGCGTTCGGTCGAGATGGCGCTGGCCCGGTTCGACGGGCTGCGCCATGCGCGCGGTCAGGTCGCCACGGCTGAGTTGCGGCTGGAGATGCAGAAGACCATGCAGGAGGACGCCGCCGTCTTCCGCACCTCCGAGACGCTGGCCCAGGGCAAGCAGCGGATGGACGACATCGCCAGCAAGCTGCCCGATGTCGCGGTGACGGATAACACGCTGATCTGGAACTCCGACCTGATGGAGACGCTGGAACTGGCGAACCTGATCCCCAACGCCGTCGCCACCGTGACCGCCGCCGAAGCCCGCAAGGAGAGCCGCGGCGCCCACGCCCATGAGGATTTCCCGAACCGCGACGACGAGAACTGGCGCAAGCACAGCCTCGTCTGGTTCAAGGGCGACGAGATGAAGTCCGATCTGGGCTATCGCGGCGTCCATCTGAACCCGCTGACCTCGCATAACGACGGCGGGATCGACCTGAAAAAGATCGCGCCCAAGGCGCGGGTCTACTGACATCGACGGCGCGCGCGGAAACCCGCGCGCGCCTGTGGCCCTCCGCCCCGGATCGCTCTAGCTTGTGCGCGACCATAGCTGCTGACCAGGACCACCAATGATCCGCCTTCTGCCCTTTCTCGCCCTGACCCTCGCCGCTTGCCAAACCGCGGAGCCCGAGCCTGAGGTCACGCCCGAGGTGATCGCCATCGCCAATGCCTGCCTGGCGGAGATCGACCGGCCGCCTCTGCCCGAGGATGCCGATGCCAGCGCCGCGGCTGTGCTGACGCCTGAGGAAAAAGCGGCCTATGAGGCCTGCATCGCACGCCGCATCGCGGAGGCATGACCCTGTGGCGCGGGGCGGGCGCGGCGTCTGTGCTGCTTGCGCTGACCGCCTGCATGCCGGCGGGGCCGGAGGCTCGGCGCGGCGCGTATCTGGACTGCGCCCGCGACCAGGGTCTGCGGGTGGAGGGCGGCACGATCCGCACGAGGTCCGCCGCGGATCCGGCCCGGTTCGACGCCTGCGAGGCGCTGCCGCGATGAGGCCCGCGCTGCTTTTTTGTCCCCTGCTGGCCGCTTGCGCGACCGTGCCGATGACGGCCGAAAGGGCGGAAGAGGTCTGCCGTGCCGAATTGGCCCGCGCCTCCGTGCAGCCCAGCATCGGGATCGGAATCGGGTCCGGCGGGCCCCGTGTGCGCGGCGGCGTCACCTTCGATGCCAGCACCCTCGCGGGGGCGACCCCGGAAGAGCGGCTGGCCGCCTGCATCCGCCGCAGGATGGCGGGCGACCCGCCGCCGCCGCGCGTCGGCGTTTCGGTCGGAGGACGGCTGTGAGGCGCGCGCTGATCCTGCTGCCCCTGCTGGCGGCCTGCAATTTCGACCTTGGCGGCCCGCTCTCCGCCGAGGACTTCGTGGGCGATGACATTGCCGTCACGCCGGGTCTCGCCTCCTGCGCGACGGCGATCGGACGCCCCGATCTGGCGACCGACCCCAACGCTCCGATGACCGTCGCGGAAATTGACGCCCTGCTGACCTGCACCGCGTCGCGCGCCCGGGGATGAGCGACCTGATCGCGCCCCGGATCTTCTGCGTGGGCACGCATCACAAGACGGGGACTCTGTGGATGCGCGCGGTGTTTCGCCGTCTCGCCACGCGGCTCGGCGTCGAGAAGCGGGTCGTCTTCCCCTCCACCCGAAAGCGCATCCCCCCGCGGGAGCGCATCTTTCTGTTCTCCTGGTCCTCGACCTTTCCCGACGACCTGCTGGCGCGCCCGGATGCCCGGATCCTTCACGTCATTCGGGATCCGCGGGACGTGCTGCTCTCGGGCATGCGCTACCACCGGCACGCGCCGGTCAAAGGGGAGCAGTTCCTCCATGTGCCGCGCGACGATCTGGCGGGCCGGACCTATCAGGAGCATCTCAACGCCCTGCCGGACGACCTGGCGCGGTTGCGGTTCGAGATGGACGAGAAGCACGCGCTGACCCTCTCGGAGATGCTGGCCTGGGATTACACCGCTCCGAACCGCGTCGAGACCCGCTATGAGGATCTGATCGCGGATGTCGACTGCACCCTCTTTCGGGATCGTCTGCGCAACCTGGGGCTGACGGAGCCAGAGGTGGCGATGGGGGTCGAGATCTTCTGGAAGAACGCGCTGTTCGGCGGGCTGGCCCGGCCCGAGGACAGGATCGAGCGCGTCGCCAAGCATGTGGCCTCGGGCCGTGCGGGGCAATGGCGCACGCGGCTGCCCCGCCCGATCGCCGAGGCCTATGCCGAGCGCTATGGCGAGGCGCTCGTGACCCTGGGCTATGCCGAGCACCCGACCCGCTGGCTGTCGGACTTGCGGGCGGAGGCGTGAGTCTCGGACGCGGGCGAGAGGGCGCGCCGGCGGGTCTCAAACGGGTCTCAGCAGCGATGTCTTGATTGGGCCCAATTTTATTGACAGGATGGAAGGCACCATTTCCCTGGGCGGCGCTGTCGCTCGTCTATCGAGGAGCCGTCTGATGAGATCCCTTCTTGCCGCCGCGGCTCTTTTCGCCCTCTCGGGCGCGGCGAATGCTACCACGATGGAAATGTCGCTCGTCGAAGACGGCGCGAACGTGACGTTCAGCTTCGCGGGAACCATCGACACCACAGACTTTCTGGCCTCAGGGCGCGCGAGCGCGGGGAACGAGTTTTTCGCGAACCCCTCCGCGGCCGATATCGGCTCGACGGCGGGGCCGTTCGAGCGTTTCAACATCGCCATCTTCGGTCCAGCTTTCGGCACCGGCGGCACGACCTCCATTTTAGGGGTCGGGTTCGGGGACAGCTTTCTGATCGATGGTTCGAACGATTCGATCGTCCTGACCGAGAGCTATGTCAGCGGCGCGTCCCTGTCGGGCGGCGCGCTCCTGACCGGCCAGTCCCTCGCCAGTCTGGGCGCGTCGGAAGGCGAGTATGTCTACACTTTCGGCAATAACACGGCGACCTTGAACGTGAGCATCGCTTTGGTGCCGCTTCCGGCGGGCGCCGTGCTGCTGATGGGGGCGCTGGGCGGGCTGACGCTGCTGCGCCGCCGCAAGGGCTGAGCCTGTCGCAGAGGACGCGGGGGCCGGTCGAGCGCCCAGGCGCCACGCGGTCCGTCTGCCTCTGGGAAAGACCGCGACTCATCCCGTTTGTCCGGCCTTTTCGGCCCTGACCCGGCTCAAGGCCGACAGGTGTGATCACAAAGGGACTTTAGGCGTTTCCCCGCGCGCGCCGATGTGAAAATGTCGCGCCGACAGGCTGGCCCGGACGACCTATAACGGGCCCGACGATGAAGGAGCGACCCATGGTTCAGTTCACCCTGCCGAAGAATTCCAAGATCACGACCGGCAAGACCTGGCCCAAGCCCGAGGGCGCCACCAATCTACGCAAGTTCCAGATCTACCGTTGGAACCCCGAGGATGGGAAGAACCCGCGGCTCGATACCTATTGGGTCGACCTCGACACCTGCGGCCCGATGATTCTGGACGCGCTCATCAAGATCAAGAACGAGATCGACCCGACGCTGACCTTCCGCCGCTCCTGCCGGGAGGGGATCTGCGGCTCCTGCGCGATGAATATCGACGGGGTGAACACGCTCGCCTGCACCTGGGGCATCGACGAGGTGAAGGGCGATGTGAAGATCTACCCTCTGCCGCATATGCCGGTGGTCAAGGATCTCATCCCCGATCTGACCCATTTCTACGCGCAGCACGCCTCGGTCATGCCCTGGCTGGAGACGAAGTCGAACACGCCCGCCAAGGAATGGCGGCAGTCCATCGAGGACCGGGAGAAGCTCGACGGCCTCTATGAGTGCATCATGTGCGCCTCCTGCTCCACCGCCTGCCCGAGCTATTGGTGGAACGGCGACCGGTATCTCGGGCCGGCCGCGCTGCTGCACGCCTATCGCTGGATCATCGACTCGCGGGACGAGGCCACCGGCGAGCGGCTGGACCAGTTGGAAGATCCCTTCAAGCTGTATCGCTGCCACACGATCATGAACTGCACCAAGACCTGCCCCAAGGGTCTGAACCCGGCCAAGGCGATCGCCTCGATCAAGAAGATGATGGTCGAACGGCAGATCTGAGCGCGCGCCGCTCGGTGCGGCCAAGAGGCAGAGAGGCGCCGCCCGTTCCCGGGCGGCGCCTTTGCTGTGTGCGGTCGCGGTGTCAGCCGCGCGGCTGTCTTTTCTTCGCATCTTGGCTGCCCGATGGCCTTTCGGCGGCCTGAGCACGGCCCGACGGGATGGGGGTGATCCGCTCCCGGGGAGGGGCTCAGCCGGTCGCGCCTACCGCGACGCCGCCCTGCGGGACGGTGCCGCCGCCGTCGATATCGGAATCGGTCGTCGCCTCGATCTCGCTGGGCGTGGTCACGACGTCGTTGCCACCGGCCACGCAGCCGGTGATGAGAGTGATCAGCGGAAGGGCGGTGAGACGCTCCGAGGGCGTCATTGCAGTCTCCTGATCTGTCACGCTCCAACGGCTGCGGCGCAGGTCGGTTCCCGCGATTGTTGCAGAAATGCACAGGCAAAAAAAATCGGCCCTACCGCCATCTGCCGTCTTGACCGAATCCGCGCTTGGCCTCATGTGCGCCCCCATAGACGCCAACGCACGCGCCTCTGGCACGGCTCTGGGTTCGCCCCGGCACGGTTACGTAGCGACGGTAACGTCTCCCCTTGGAACTGAGCGGTCTGAGCCCTTCGGTGGGTATGGCCGGGTCTGATTGGAGATGACCATGAACGCAGTAACCGGCTTTGGCCGTCCTTCCTTTATCGCGCCCGCCCGCGTGGAATCCTTCATCCATGCCAACGACTTCGACCAGCCGACGCTGGTGCTGGACGTGGACGCGGTGGAGCGTCAGTTCCGCGCGTTGCAGGACGGTCTCGGCCGCGCGCACATCCACTACGCCGTGAAGGCCAACCCGCATGTCGCCATCGTCGAGCGCCTCGTCGCGCTGGGCTCGGGCTTCGATGCGGCGTCGCGCGGCGAGATCGAGCTGGTCCTGTCCCAGGGCGCCGATGCCGATCACGTCTCCTTCGGCAACACGATCAAGAAGGCGTCCGACATCCGCTTCGCCCATAACGCGGGCGTGACCCTGTTCGCCGCCGATGCCGAGGAAGAGCTGGAGAAGATCGCGGCCAACGCCCCTGGTGCGCGCGTCTATATCCGTGTCATCGTCGACAACTCCGAGGCCGACTGGCCGCTCTCGCGCAAGTTCGGCTGCGCCCGCGACAAGGTGCTCGCCCTGCTGGGTCTCACCCGCGATCTGGGCCTCGTCCCCTATGGCCTGTCCTTCCATGTCGGCTCGCAGACGCGGGAGGCGCGGATGTGGACCGGCACGCTCGATCAGGTCGCGGCGATCTGGCACGAGGCGCGGGATGCGGGCTTCGATCTGCAACTGCTGAACATCGGCGGCGGCTTCCCGGCCTTCTACGGTGAGGAAATCCAGCACCCGACGGCCTATGCCGCGGCGGTGATCGCGCTGATCGAAGAGCGTTTCGGCGACGTGCCCGAGATCATGGCCGAGCCTGGCCGTGGCCTCGTGGCCGAAGCGGGCGCCATCGCGGCCGAAATCCTGCTGGTGTCGAAGAAGTCCGAGGACGACCTGCACCGCTGGGTCTATCTCGACATCGGCAAGTTCTCGGGCCTGGCCGAGACCATCGACGAGGCGATCCGCTATCAGGTCGTCACGCCCCGCGACGGCGACGTGACGGGCCCTTGCGTGCTGGCCGGCCCGTCCTGCGACTCTGCGGACGTGCTCTACGAGAAGCGCCCGATCGCCTTGCCGCTGTCGCTGAAGGCGGGCGACAAGGTGATCATCCGCAATTGCGGCGCCTACACGTCGACCTACTCTTCGGTCGGCTTCAACGGCTTCCCGCCGCTTGCCGTCGAAGTGATCTGAGTATTGGTGGCCGGCCCGCAAGCGGGGCGACGCCCGACAAAACTCTCAAGCGCATGCGTTGGATCGAGGGGGGGGAGGGGGCTCTGCCCCCGTCGCCTTCGGCGACTCCCCCGAGGTATTTTCGGCAAGATGAGGGAGCGTTCACTCCTTATTAAGGATGTTCTGCGATCCTTCTGATGCGGGACAGGCTGAGGAGCCGATGGCCGTGCAAGGTGAGGTGCGTGACGCATATCTCATAGGGCGAGGTGGGCATGGCTCCGCCTCGCCCATATGCCGTCCGGCCCGTCGAGAACAATTCTAGTCAAATCGTCCGGGCCCTCATCTTGCCGAAAATACCTCGGGGGGCCCGAAGGGCGGGGGCAGAGCCCCCTCCCACATCGGCCAGAGGCACGGCGCTCAGGCGAAGGCGGATTCCAGTGCGATTTCGACCATGTCTCGGAAATTCGATTGACGCTCCTCCGGGGGAAGCGCCTCCTGGGTCAGGAGGTGGTCGCTTACCGTCAGGACGGCCAGGGCGCGGCAGCCGTGCCGCGCGGCGACGCTGTAGAGTTCCGCCGCCTCCATCTCGACGCCCAGGATCCCGTGCCGTGTCAGCGTTTCATTCAGATCGGGGCGCTCGTCATAGAACACGTCCGAGGAGTAGATCCCGCCGACATGAGCGCGCGTGCCATGTCGCTCGGCCGCGTCGACGGCGGCCCGCAGGAGACCGAAATCGGCGCAGGGGGCGAAGTTGAGGTCTCGGAATATTCCGGCGGATGGCGTGGAGATCGACGAGGCCGTCTGGGCTAGGATCACGTCCCGCATCGCGACATGCGACTGCATCGCCCCGCAGGAACCGATGCGGATGAGCGTACGCGCGCCATAGCGGGAGATCAGCTCGTTGGCGTAGATCGACAGGGAGGGCATCCCCATGCCGGAGCCGTGAATCGTCACGCGGTTGCCCCGCCACGTCCCTGTGAATCCCAGCATCCCGCGCACGTCGTTGACCAGTTCCGGCGCATCCAGAAATGTCTCGGCGGCCCAACGGGCGCGCAGGGGATCGCCCGGCATCAGGACGGTTTCGGCGATCTGGCCCGCCAGGGCGCGGATATGGGGGGTCATTGGAAACTCCGGGCAGACAGGAGTTTCCTACTGCCCGGAGAAATGGGGAGGGTCTAGATCGCGAGATCCGCGGGCGTCTTGCCCGCTTCGAGCGCTTCCTTGTACCAGGCGGGCTGGCGGCCGCGGCCGGACCAGGTCTTCGTCGGGTTCTCGGGATGGCGGTATTTCGCGGCGGCCTTTCCGGAACTCGCCGCGGACTTTTTCGCGCCCGCGCGGCCCTGCATCAGATCGGCCAGCGTGTAGCCTTCATCGGCCAGCATCTTTTCGATCTGGCCCTTCAGTTCCTTGAGGCGACGACCGTCATATTCCGACTCCGCCTTCTGAATTGCCTTGAGGCGGGCTTCGGCTGCTTCGCGTTCCTTTGCGAGGTCTGCTTTGGTCATCGTGTCGAGATCTGCCATTTTTAGGAAGTCCATCTTCGTTGGATGGACGCTCAAATAGAGTGGCTATTCGGATCCGGCAAGCCGAAATCTATTCGGCCGCTATTTCTTTTGGGTCGGCCAATTCGACGATATCGCCCATGATCCGGTTCAATTCGAAATCCTTCGGCGTATAGACCCGCGCCACGCCCATGGCGCGGAGACGGGCCGCATCCTCTTCGGGGATGATTCCGCCAACGATTACGGGGATATGGGCCAGCCCGGCGGCGCGCATCCGCTCCATCGTGTCGGCCACCAGGGGCAGGTGCGACCCCGAGAGAATGGATAGGCCGACCACATGGGCGCCGGCCGCGGCCGCTTCGACGATGGCGGCGGGGGTCAGGCGGATTCCCTCGTATTGAATGGTCATCCCGCAATCCCGAGCGCGCACGGCGATCTGTTCGGCCCCGTTGGAATGGCCGTCGAGTCCCGGTTTGCCCATCAGGAAGGTCAGGCGGCGGCCGAGCTTGGCGGAGATCGTCTCGACCCGCTCACGCAGCTCGTCCAGGCCCTCGGTTCGGTTCGACATCGAGGTCGAGACCCCGGTGGGCCCCCGATATTCGCCGTGGACGCCGCGCATGACGCCGGCCCATTCGCCGGTGGTCACGCCCGCCTTGGCGGCGGCGATGGAGGCGGGCATGATATTCGTCCCCTCGCGGGCGGCGGTGGCCAGTGCGTTCAGCGCGGTGCGGACCGCGTCGTCGTCACGGGCGGCGCGCCAGGCCTCCAGACCGGCGATCTGGTCGGCCTCGACCGCCGGGTCGACGGTCATGATGCCCCCATCCTCGCCCAGCAGAGGGGAGGGCTCAGCCTCGGTCCATTTATTGACGCCGACAACGGTGGTCTCGCCGCGCTCGATCCCACTCAGTCGTTCGGCATTCGAGTCGACCAACCGCCCTTTCATATATTCGATGGCGGCGACCGCGCCGCCCATTCCGTCGAGCGTCTTCAGTTCGGCCCGGGCGCCGTCTTTCAACGCCTCGACCTTGGCGGCCACGACCGGCGAGCCATCGAAGAGATCGCCATATTCCAAGAGATCCGTTTCATAGGCCAGAATCTGTTGCATGCGCAAAGACCATTGCTGGTCCCAGGGGCGCGGCAATCCGAGGGCTTCGTTCCAGGCCGGTAATTGAACGGCGCGGGCGCGGGCGGACTTCGACAGGGTGACCGCGAGCATTTCCAGGAGGATGCGGTAGACGTTGTTCTCGGGCTGCTGTTCGGTCAGCCCGAGGGAATTCACCTGAACGCCATAGCGGAAGCGGCGGAATTTCGGATCCTCGACGCCGTAGCGCTCCCGGCAGATCTCGTCCCAGAGATCGACGAAGGCGCGCATCTTGCACATCTCGGTGACGAAGCGGATCCCGGCATTTACGAAGAAGGAAATGCGGCCGACGAGGCGCGGAAAGTCTTCTTCGGGAACGCGGCCGCGCAATTCGTCCAGGACTGCGGTCGCCGTAGCCAGCGCGAAAGCCAGTTCCTGTTCCGGCGTCGCCCCCGCCTCCTGCAAATGGTAGGAGCAGACATTCATCGGATTCCACTTGGGAATCTCGCGGTAACAATATTCCGCGACATCGGCGATGATCTTTATCGAAGGCTGCGGCGGCAGGACGTAAGTGCCGCGGCTGAGATATTCCTTCACCAGATCGTTCTGCACCGTGCCTTGCAGCTTGGAGACGTCCGCGCCCTGCTCCTCGGCCACGGCCACATAGAGGGCCAGCAGCCAGGGCGCCGTCGCGTTGATCGTCATCGAGGTGTTCATCTGCTCCAGCGGGATGTCCCGGAAGAGCGTACGCATGTCGCCCAGATGCGCGATCGGAACGCCGACCTTGCCGACCTCGCCCCGCGCCAGGACGTGATCCGAGTCGTAGCCCGTCTGCGTCGGAAGGTCGAAGGCCACCGAGAGGCCGGTCTGCCCCTTGGCGAGATTGCCGCGATAGAGCGCGTTGGACTTCTCGGCCGTGGAATGGCCCGCATAGGTGCGGAACAGCCAGGGGCGGTCTTTCTGCGTCATGGCGCGGCCTCGTGTAACAATCTTGCGTTGAGGCCGGGATAGACGACATATCGCGCTAGGTCAATTCGCTGCGGCGCGGCGTGCGCGATCCTGAGTGGCGAGACGGTCCGGGATCGCCTAGCTTCCCCGAAAGGAGGCGCCGGAATGAGACCACGGACGCGATGACCCAGACCGTTCCGGTCCCTCTCTGGGCCCTGCTGCTGCTTTGCGCCTTCGCCGCGGTGACATTCGCATCGCATTTCCTGTTTCCGTCGGTGCGCTGGTTCTTCCGCCGCCGGGCCGAGCGGCTGATCGCGCAACTCAACACGCGGCTCACGCGGCCGATCGAACCCTTCAAGCTGGCCCACCGGACCGACACGGTGAACCGCCTGATCCATGACCCGGAGGTCGCGCAGGCCATTCTCGACCATGCCAGCGAGGAGGGCGTGCCCGAGTCCGTCGCCTTCGAGACGGCGCGGCGCTATGCCAACGAGATCGTGCCCGGGTTCTCGGCCGTTCTCTACTTTTCGGTGGCGATGCGGCTGGCGCGCTGGCTCTCGCGGGGGCTCTACCGCGTTCGCGTGACCGGAGAGGATGCGGCGCTGAAGGGGGTGGACCCGGACGCGACGGTTGTTTTCGTGCTCAACCACCGCTCCAACATGGATTATGTGCTCGTGACCTGGCTCACCTCCAGCCAGACGGCGCTGGCCTATGCGGTGGGCGAATGGGCCCGGCGCTGGCCGCTCGCGCCGCTGATCCGCGCCTTGGGGGGGTATTTCGTGCGGAGGCGGGATCTCAACGGGCTCTATCGCAAGGTATTGGCGCGCTATGTGCAAATCGCGACGCGCAACGGCGTCACTCAGGCCGTCTTCCCAGAAGGACGCCTGTCGCGGGACGGGGCGCTCCATCCGCCGAAACTCGGCATCCTGTCCTATATCCTGGACGGGCACGATGCGCAGGCGCGGGACGTCGTCTTCGTCCCTGTGGCGGTGAACTACGAGCGCGTGCTGGAGGATCGGGTACTGATCGCGGCCCGCACGACTGGGCCGAAGGCGTTCCGGCTGCGCTGGTGGATGGTGGCGCGCTATCTGGCGCGGCATGTGCAGCTGCGGCTGCTCGGGCGGTTCACGCGGTTCGGCTATGCGGCGGTGTCCTTCGGGCGGCCGGTCTCGCTGAACGCCTTTCTGACCGGGCGCCATGCCGATCCCGCCGCCGCGCTGGGAGAGCTGCTGATGGGCCGGATCGCCAGCGCCTTGCCGGTCCTGCCCGCGCCTCTGGTGGCCGAAGCGGTGCTGGCGGGCGCGCGCGACGTGGCATCGGTGGCGACCCATCTCTCCGCCCGATCCGCCGCGCTGGCGGCCCAGGGCTTTCCCGTCCACGCCGCAAACGACTCGCCGGAGGAGACCGCGCAGGCCGCGTTGCGCATGCTCCATATCCGCAAGGTTCTGCGCTTGGACGGGACGTCGATCCAGCCCGATCCGGACTGGCTCCCTGTTCTGCAATTCTACGCCAGGACGCTACCGGAGCCCGTCCCCCGGTTGGGGATGCCCCCGGTCGCTGAGACACAAAATTACGCGAAGAGCTAATTTCGGGTTGGAATATTGCACGGCGGCTGTTACCTCCACCGCAGTGCAGCATTCGATTCCGCGACGCGGCGACCAATAGGAGGTTTCCTTGATGGCTCTCGATACCCAATCCGCCCAGCCGACCTACGAGGCTCCAATCAAGGACCTTTACGAGATGGGCGAAATCCCCCCGATGGGGCATGTGCCGAAGCAGATGTATGCTTGGGCCATCCGCCGCGAGCGTCATGGCGAGCCCGACACCGCCATGCAGCAGGAGGTCGTGGACGTCCCCGAGCTCGACAGCCACGACGTGCTGGTTCTCGTGATGGCGGCGGGCGTGAACTATAACGGGGTCTGGGCCGCGCTGGGCCAGCCGATTTCCCCCTTCGACGGCCACAAGCAGCCCTACCACATCGCCGGGTCCGATGCGTCGGGCATCGTCTGGGCCGTGGGCGACCGGGTGAAGCGCTGGAAGGTCGGCGACGAGGTCGTCATCCATTGCAACCAGGACGATGGCGACGACGAGGAATGCAATGGCGGCGATCCCATGTATTCGCCGACCCAGCGGATCTGGGGCTACGAGACGCCGGACGGATCCTTCGGCCAGTTCACCCGCGTGCAGGCCCAGCAGCTCATGCCGCGCCCCAAGCATCTGACCTGGGAGGAGTCGGCCTGCTACACGCTGACGCTCGCCACCGCCTACCGGATGCTGTTCGGCCATGAGCCGCACGACCTGAAGCCGGGCCAGAACGTGCTGGTCTGGGGCGCGTCGGGGGGGCTCGGCTCCTATGCGATCCAGTTGATCAACACGGCGGGCGCGAACGCGATCGGGGTGATCTCCGACGAGTCGAAGCGGGACTTCGTGATGGGCCTGGGCGCCAAGGGCGTGCTCAACCGCAAGGACTTCAACTGCTGGGGTCAGCTGCCCAAGGTCGGGACTCCGGAATATGCCGACTGGTTCAAGGAGGCCCGCAAGTTCGGCAAGGCCATCTGGGACATCACCGGCAAGGGCCAGAACGTCGACATGGTGTTCGAGCATCCCGGCGAGACGACTTTCCCGGTCTCGACCTTCGTGGTGAAGAAGGGCGGCATGGTCGTGATCTGCGCGGGCACCACCGGCTTCAACTGCACCTTCGACGTCCGCTACATGTGGATGCATCAGAAGCGCTTGCAGGGCTCGCATTTCGCGCATCTGAAGCAGGCGGCGGCGGCCAACAAGCTGATGGTCGAGCGGCGGCTTGATCCCTGCATGTCCGAGGTCTTCCCCTGGGCCGAGCTGCCCGAGGCGCATATGAAGATGCTCCGCAACGAGCATAAGCCGGGCAACATGTCTGTGCTGGTGCAGGCGCCGGCCACCGGGCTGCGGACCCTCGAAGACGTGCTGGAGGCCGGCCGCCCGGTCTGATCGCATCTGATTCGACGCGTGCACCTCCGCCGGAGACGGCGGAGGTGTACTCTTTTTGTTTCCACCCTTCCACGGTTTTAGACGCTTCCGGGTGCGGCTCTCCCCATAAATGGGGAGGGAATAATCGCGAATATCCGGGTGAAACTCCGGTCGGCTACCCTCGTCTTAATCAACTGTTAACAAATTGGAGGGGAACCTACCGATGTCGAAGGATTGGATCATCGAGGTGCTGGGCGACCTGCGCGGCTTCGCAACCATGAACGACCTGCCCGTCACGGCCGAACAGCTGGAGGAGGCGATCGTCGTGGCTATTGCCGAGGTTTCGCAGCAGCCGGGCGCTCGTATGCGGACGGAAGGTCATGGGGCGGAAGCTGGACGATGTGCTGGAGGGCCTCGGTGACGCCACCGATCTGGCCGGGCTGACCGCCGCCGTCTACGAAATGCGAGACTGCTACGATGTCGAGCATCTCGTCTATCATTCCGTAAAGTCCAGCGGAGACCAATGGGCGGCGCTGACCTACGATCCGACCTGGGTTGAAGACTATACGCGGAACAATCTCCAGACCATCGATCCGGTCGTTCTCGCCTGTTTCAACCGCTTCACGCCGGTGGATTGGAAGCGGCTCGACTGGTCCAGCCGCCCGGCCCGGGCGCTCCTGGGCGAGGCGGTGGCAAGCGGGCTCGGGAACCAGGGCTTCAGCCTTCCGATCCATGGGCCGTCCGGGCACTTCGCGGTCTTCACGGTCAACCATTGTTCCGGAGACGAAAGCTGGGCGCGCTTTACCGGGGCCCATCTCAATGAGATCTTGCTCGCCGCCCATTACATCAACGAGAGAGCCCTCTTGATCGAGGGCGTGGGCCGCGGACCAAACCCGTCGCTCAGCCCGCGCGAGACGGATGCGCTGACGCTCCTGGCCGCGGGGCGCAGCCGGGCGCAGGCGGCGGAGACCCTGAGGATCAGCGAGCACACGCTGCGCGTCTATATCGAGAGCGCGCGCTTCAAGCTAGGCGGGACGAACACCACCCATGCGGTCGCGAACGCCCTGGCCCGCGGGCTGATCTGCCTCTGAGCGGGGGAGGGGGGCTTTGCCCCCCGCCGGCCGGAGGCCGACTCCCCCCAGAGTATTTCCGGCCAGAAGAAGACCAGGGGAAGCGGCGCACCGTGCCTTTCCCTGTTTTCATGCGCGTGCGGATAGCATCGAGCGGCCCGCGTTGCGTCACCCCGTGAGGCGCCGTGCGCTAGGAAACCGTTAACTGCTCCACCTCAGGCCGGTCCTTCCCGATGAACAGGAAGGGCCTCCGATGACGATCCGCTATCTCTATGCCTCCGATCTCCCCAGCCAGGCCGATCTGGCGGCGGACATGTTCCGCGACCGCGCCGCGCAGTTCCGCGACCGCATGGGCTGGGATGTCCATGTCGACGAGATGGGCTGGGAGACCGATGTCTACGACCGGCTCGACCCGCTCTATGTGATTGCCGAGGGCGCGGACGGCGTGCATGCCGGGTCGATGCGTTTTCTGCCGACGACCGGGCCGACGATGCTGTCCGAGGTTTTCCCGTATCTGACCGGCGACCGGCCGATCCGTGCGCCGGGCATCTGGGAATGTACCCGGTTCTGCCTGGCCCCCGGCGCCGGGCCGGGGACGGCGCGGAAGCTGCTGCTGGCCGCCTCCGAGCTCGGCTTGGGCCTGGGGCTGAGCCATTCGCTGGGCGTGTTCGACGCACCCATGGCCCGCGTCTATCGCCGCCTGGGCTGGGAGCCGGAGGTGCTTGGCTCGTCCGATGGCATCTCCGCGGGCCTCTGGACCTTCTCGGTGGCGACCCATGACCGGCTCTGCGGCATGGTGGGTGTGCATCCGTCCCAGTCGCGGCACTGGTTCGAACGCGATCTGGGCCACCTCGCCCCCCTTTCCGTCGCCGGCTGAGCGGGCCACAAGAGGGCGATGGAGACCCCCGCTCTTTCCCCCGATCAGGCCGAGGCCTGGGACCGCATCGCCGAGGTGCTGTCCGATAGCGGCATCGACCTGACCGAGGGCTGGGCCGGCCCGCGCGAGGACGATGACAGCCGCGTCCTGGCCGTCACCGGAAAGGCGGGCTCGGGCAAGACGCTGCTTTTGGCGGAACTGGTGAAGTCGCTCAGGGGCGCCGGGCTCGACATCGTCTCCGGCGATTGGGAGCGCAAGAGCGAGCGCCGCACCCTGGCGGTGCTGGCGCCCACCAACAAGGCGGCCTCGGTCCTGCGCAGCCGCGGCGTGCCCGCGACCACGATCCACCGCATTCTCTACACGCCGGTCTACGACCCTGAATACGAGAAGCTGGCCGAATGGCTGGCCGGGGAGGCCGACCGCCCCGAGATGGAGGGCATGAGCGACGAGGCGATGGACCGCGCCAAGCGTGTCTTCGACCAGACCGGATCGGTGCCCGGGGCGCTGGCGGCGGCGGGGCTGCGCGGCTCGGATTTCATCACCGGCTGGAAGCGGCGGGACGCGCCGCTGGATGTGGGTTTCGTCGACGAATCCTCGATGCTGGACGACCGGCAATATGAAGACCTGACCGAGATCTTCCCGACCCTCGTCCTGTTCGGCGACCCGGCGCAGCTGGCGCCCGTCAACCAGTCGGGGCGCATGGTCTTTGACCGCTTCGAGGGCGACGACCACCTGCACCTCGACCGCATCCACCGGCAGGAGGCCGACAACCCCATCCTGGACCTCGCCCACGCGCTGAGCGACCCACGGCTCGATTTCTACACCTTCGAGCGCATGATCGAGCAGGCGGCGGCGAAGGACGACCGCGTGCAGATCGCAGCGCGCGTGGACAGCGATCTGATGGCCCGCTCCCCGGTGCTGGTCTGGCGCAACAACACGCGCATCCGCCTGATCCGCGCCTTCCGCCAGGCCCATGGGGCCGACGACACGCATCTGTTGCCGGGGGAGCCGCTGATCTGCGATGGGCTGGAATTGCCGCTCAAGCATCGCAAGCGCCGCATCGACCTGGAGGCGCGGGGCCTGATCAAGGGCGCGCAGGTCGTCTATCTTGGGCCGGGGCGTAAGCCGGGCTTCTCCAAGCTTCATGTTGTCGGGGCGCCGGAGCCGGAGATCAGCGTCTCCTCCATCGTCAAGATCGAGCATCCCGACGAGGAAGAGCCCTTTCTGCCCTTTGCCGCCCATATGGGCGCGGCCTTTCTGCACGGGGCGGCGGTGACGATCCACAAGGCGCAGGGCTCGCAATGGGATGCGGTGCAGGTCTTCGGCCCCGACCTGGAGGTCGCCTTCAAGATGGGGCGCGTCGAGGCGGGGCAGGCGCTGTGGAAGCGGCTGGCCTATGTCGCGATCACCCGGGCGGTGACCCGGCTGATCTGGGTGCGGCGCTATGCGCTGGCCGTGCCGAAACAGGCGCTCGGGACCGACGACCTGAAGGTCGCGCCCGCGCCGCTGGAACTGACGGGGGAGGAAACCGAATGAAATCGATCCTGATCACGGGCGCGTCGTCCGGAATCGGCGCCGCGACGGCCAAGCTGTTCCTGGCCGAGAGCTGGCGCGTCGGGCTGATGGCACGGCGGGAGGAGGCGCTGCGCGAGGTGGCCGACGGCCACGAGAGGGCGGTGGTCCTGCCGGGCGACGTCACCGATCCGAAATCGGTGGAGGCCGTCTTCGACCGCTTCTGCGAGGGCGGGCCGCTGGACGTGCTGTTCAACAACGCGGGCGTGTTCATGCCTGCCGCCCCCATTGACCGGACGCCGGTGCGGGACTGGAACGAGGCGGTCGCGGTCAACCTGACCGGCATGTTCCTGGCCGCCCGCGCGGCCTTTGCCAGGATGCGCGCGCAGGGCGGCGGCCGGATCGTCAATAACGGCTCGATCAGCGCGCATGTCCCGCGCGAGGGGGCGGTGACCTACACGGTCACGAAGCATGCGATCACCGGGCTGACGAAGCAGCTCTCGCTCGATGGGCGAGAGCTTGGCATCGCCTGCGGCCAGATCGATATCGGCAATGCGCGCACGCCGATGCTGGAGGCGCTGGACGCCGTCGCTCGGCTCGATGGCGGGGCGGGCGTGCCGATGATGGACGTGGAAGACGCGGCGCGGGCCGTGCTGCACATGGCGAGCCTGCCCCCCGAGGCGAATGTGCTGACGATGACGATCATGGCCAATGCCATGCCCTATGTCGGGCGGGGATAGGCCAAGCGCTGCGGTCGTCATTGGAGGCGGTGACGGTATTTGACGGCTGTCAATGACGGGCGGCCCGGTTCGGTCGATGCAGGAAGGGCGCTTCGATCGGCTCCCGTCCCGAAGGCGAGGCGCCCGACCGTGCCGCTCGAACCGAGAACCGAAAGGGAGGAGCATCCGTGGTCGCTCCGGTTATCGTTACCCGCATCGGACTCCGTCTCTTCGGCACGGTCGGCTCCTGTTGCAGCCGGTTCCAAGGACCAAGGGCCAGCACCCCGCCGCGCCGATCCAAGGCGCATCCGGCTGGAGGCGCGTGGCCCCATGTGTTGGAGTGAAACCGCCACGATAGCCGCCACGGCGATCGGTGCGGGGGCGACCGCCATCGCGATCGCCCGCCGGGATCCGGCGCCGATCTACTTGGCGCTCGGCTATTTCACCGGGATGGAGGCGCTTCAGATCGCCGGCTATTGGGTCATCGATCAATGCGGAACGCCCGGAAATCGCGCCGTGACCTGGCTGTCTTATCTGCACATCGTCTTCCAGCCCTTCTTCATCAACGCCTTCGCGATGACGCTCGCCCCGGCCGCCCTCAGCCCGAACGTCCGCCGATGGGTCTATGCGGTCTGCGCCCTCTCCGCCGCGATCATGCTCGCGCAGATCCTGCCCCTCGCGGCGCTCGGCGCCTGTTCGCCTGGCTTTCCCCTGTGCGGAGAGGCGGTCTGCACGCGGTCCGGAGAGTGGCATCTGGCATGGGACGTTCCCTATAACGGCTTGCTCGTCCCCTTCGAGGCGGCGCTGGGCACGTCTTTCGGCTTCCCGAGCTATCTTATCGCCGTGTTCGTCCTGCCGCTGCTCTATGGCGCGTGGCGCTTCGTCGTCTTTCACGTGGTCGCGGGGCCGATCCTCGCCTCGCTCCTGACAGACGACCCGAACGAGATGCCCGCGATCTGGTGTCTCTTTTCGGTGGGTCTGCTGCTGATCGCGCTGTCTTCGCGGGTCCGCCGCGTCGTCACGATCTCGGCCTGACGGCGGCGCGCGCGCCTCAGGGCAGCAGGTAGCGGAAGAAGGCCGAGGCCAGCCACCCCGCAACGATCGCGATGAACAGCGACAGCACACCGTAGATCAGGGCCTGATCGTGGGCGAGCGTGTAGATGAACCGCTCCAGCCCGACTTTCGAGACGTAGATCGAGGTCGCATAGCTGTCGATCACCTCGCCGCCGCGGGTCAGGAAGATGCGCGTCTCGTAATTGCCTTCGGTCAGAGCCGAGGGCAGGGCGATCTTGGTCGAGAACAGGGTGTCGTCGCGCAGCTGCACGGTCCCTTCGGCGCGCGCATAGATCCCTTCGGCCTGGCGCACCCGGATCAGCGCGTCGAGAAAGGCGGGCGCGTTCGCCGCTTCCGACGCCGCGCCGACCGCGCGGAGTTTCTGCCGGGTGGAGATGCTCCAGCGCAGATCCTCGGTTTCGGACAGCGCCTCGCTCAACGGCCGGGTGGAGGCGACCGCGTAGAAGGCCGGCGCCCGCTCGACCTCGATGCCCTCGACATTGACCCAGATGCCCGCGACCCGGTCCTTGCGGCGCACGACGACAGGCTCGTCCGGGCCCTCGATGGTGACGATCACGGCCAGCGGCGGTTGGAGCGGGATCGGCGCCTGCCGCTTGATGGCGCCGAAGACAAGGATCTCCGACCCGTCGAAAGAGGTGGAGATCGACACGCGGTCCTGGCTCAGATCGGCGACGACTTCCTCGGCGGCGGCCGGGAGCGCCAGCGCCAGAAGCAGAAGCAGCGCCCGGATCAATGCCCCGCCCCCGTGCCGATGGAGTAGAGCTCCGCAGGTTCGATCAGGAGGTCCAGCGCCAGCTTGCCGCAGACCGCCAGAACCATGATGGCGAGCAGGATGCGCAGCTGCTCCGCCTTGAGCCGAGTGCCGATCCGCGTGCCGACCTGCGCCCCGACCACGCCGCCGATCAGCAGCAGGACCGCCAGCACCATGTCGACCGTATAGTTCGTCGTGGCGTGCAGCAGCGTGGCGAAGCCGGTCACGAAGATAATCTGGAAGAGCGAGGTGCCGACCACGACCTTGGTGGGCATCCCCAGCAGATAGATCATCGCGGGCACCATGATGAAGCCGCCGCCCACACCCATGATCGCCGCCAGGATGCCGACGAAGAAGCCCACCGCCAGCGGCGGGATCACCGAGATATAGAGGCCGCTCGTCCGGAACTTCATCTTGAAGGGCAGCGCGTGGATCCAGCCCCGCTGCCGCCGCACGGTGCGTTGGGCCGGCCCCTTGGTGCGCGACTTGCGGATGGCGTTCAGGCTTTCGACGAACATCAGCGCGCCGATAATCCCGAGGAACAGCACGTAGCAGAGCCGGACCAGCAGATCGACCTGTCCCAACTCCCGCAGGAGCGCGAAGACCTGCACGCCGAGGCCCGCGCCCGCCAGGCCGCCGATAAGCAGCACCACGCCCATGCGCAGATCGACGCCCTTGCGCCGGAAATGGGCAAGCACCCCGGAAAAGCTGGAGGCGACGATTATATTCGCTTCGGTCGCGACCGCGACGGCGGGCGGGATGCCGATCATGAACAGAAGCGGCGTCATCAGAAAGCCGCCGCCCACCCCGAACATCCCCGATAAGATGCCCACCATCCCGCCCAAGCCCAACAGGAGGAAGGCGTTGACCGAGACTTCTGCGATGGGGAGGTAGATCTGCACGTGGTTGCTCCGGGGCGTTACCCCTAATGAACCGGATGGCGCGGCGAATATCAAACCTTCCCGACAGATTGTTGCCGGCTGTGATCGGTTGGCCTTATGGAGTGCTCCGCGTTGGACTGATGCGCAGCGAGGCTCAGGACGGATCGCGCGAGAGGAAGCGGGTCAGCACCCGCTCCAGCTTGGCGGCGCCGAGCGGGGCCATGGCCTTGGTATGCTCATGGGAGATGTTCTCGTCCGACATCCCGGCCGCCATGTTGGTGATCGTGGAGATCGCGGCGGCGCGCAGGCCCAGGAAGCGGGCGAGGATGATCTCGGGCACGGTCGACATGCCGACCGCATCGGCGCCCAGGATCTTCAGCGCGCGAATCTCGGCCGGGGTCTCGAAGGAGGGGCCCGAATACCAAGCATAGACCCCCTCGTGCAGGTCCACCTCCTCGTCGCGGGCGGCCCGGCGCAGCGCGTCGCGCAGCTCGGGGTCGTGGGCGTCTGTCATCGGAACGAAGCGGCGGTCGGTCGGCTCTCCGATCAGCGGGTTGAGACCCGAGAAATTGATATGGTCCGACAGCAGCATCAGCGAGCCGGTCGGCATGTCCGGCTGCAAGCTGCCCGCCGCGTTGGTCGCGATCAACGCCTCGGCGCCCAGTTCCGCCAGCACCTCGAGTGGCAGGCGCATCGCGTCGGCTTTGCCGCTCTCGTAGTAGTGGGACCGGCCGCCCAGCACCGCCACCCGTGTCGCGCCCAATTGCCCGATCACCAGCTTGGGCGCGTGGCCCGAGACGCCCGTATGGGGAAAGTCCGGCAACGCGTCATACGGGATCGCCACGCCCTCGACCTTGTCGGCCAGCCCGCCCAGGCCCGAGCCCAGGATCAGGCCATAGCGTGGCGGCTCCGCCCCCGCGCGGTCGCGGATCAGGGCGGCGAGGTCAGCGCTCTTTGACATAGGGTTCGCCTCCGGCGCGCGGCGGGATGGCGCGGCCGACAAAGCCCGCCAGGATCACCACCGTGAGAATGTAGGGCAGGGCCTGCATGAACTGGGTCGGGATGGTGATGCCCAACAGTTCCAGCGACTGGAAGCGGTTGCCCAAGGCTTCGAGCAGGCCGAAGAGGAAGGTCGCGCCCAGGGCGTGCCAGGGCCGCCATTTGGCGAAGATCAGCGCAGCCAGCGCGATGAAGCCGCGCCCCGCCGACATCTCCTTGACGAAGCCCGCCGAAAGGGCCGTGGCGAGATAGGCCCCGGCCAGGCCGCAGAGCAGGCCGCAGATCATCACGGCGGCGAAACGCAGGCCGACGACGCTGACGCCCGCCGTGTCCACCGCCGCCGGATTCTCCCCCACGGCGCGCAGGCGCAGGCCGAAGCGCGTGCGGCTGAGGATCCACCAGGTCAGCGGGACGCAGAGCAGCGCCACATAGACCAGGATCGAATGGCCCGAGAGCAGGTCGGCATAGATCGGCCCGATAAAGGGAATGCCCCGGATCGCGTCGGCGAAGGGCAGGGTCAGCTCTCCGAACCGGGCGGCGCCCTCCAGCTGCGGGGTGCGCCCGCCCAACCCGAACCAGGCCTCGCCGATCACCACCGTCAGCCCCGAAGCCAGGAAGTTGATCGCGACCCCCGAGATCAGCTGATTGCCCCGGAAGGTGATCGACGCCATCCCGTGGATCGTCGCCAGCATCAGCGAGGCGAGGATGCCTGCGAACATGCCCAGCCAGACATTCCCGGTATAGGCGGCCATCGCGGCCGACAGGAAGGCGGAGGCGAGGATCTTGCCCTCCAACCCGATGTCGAACACCCCCGCCCGCTCGCTGAACAGGCCGGCGAGGCAGGCGAAGAGCAGCGGCGTGGACAGGCGCAGGGCCGAGTCGAGGATCTGGATCAGTCCGGCATAATCCATGGGTCAGCAATCCTTCCGGCTCATGGCTCGACCTTCTTCTCGTCGGAATGGCCGCCCGGCTCGACCGGGTTGGTCGGCAGCGGCGCGCGGGGCCGCTTGCGCGCGGACAGGAAGGCGCGTTCGACGGGCGCGCGCACCATGTTGTCGAGCGCGCCGGTAAAGAGGATGACCAGCGCCTGGATCACCAGGATGATCTCGCGGGTCATGCCGTTCATCTCGAAGGTCAGCTCTCCGCCGCCCTGATAGAGCGCCCCGAAGAGCAGCGCCGCCAGGAACACGCCCACCGGGTGCGACCGGCCCATCAGCGCCACCGCGATGCCCACGAAGCCCGCCCCCTGCACCGGGTCGATGACGAGACGCTCGGCCTCGCCCATGACCGAGTTGATCGCCATCAGGCCGATCAGCGCGCCCGAGATCAGCATCGCGATCATGATGATCCGGACCGAGGAGATCCCGCCATAGAGCGCGGCGGGCTCCGACTGGCCGAAGGCGCGGATCTCATAGCCCAGCCGCGTCCGCCAGATCAGCACCCAGACGAAGACGCAGGCAGCGATGGCCAGTAAGAACGAGACGTTGAGCGGGGTCGACCGGCTGAAGCCCATCCAGGGCAGCACGTCATAGGCGTTGGGCAGGTGGACCGACTCGACGAAGCGGGCGGTTTCGGGCGAGCCGCCCGCGCCCGGCACGATCAGCACCCGGCTGAGCAGATAGACCATCAGCGCCGAGGCGATGAAGTTGAACATGATCGTCGTGATGACGATATGGCTGCCCCGCTTGGCCTGGAGATAGGCCGGGATCGCGGCCCAGGCGGCCCCGAACAGCGCCGCGCCCAAGGAGGCCGCGATGATGGCCAGCGACCAGTGCGGCAAGGGCAGATAGAGCAGCACCAGCGCGCAGCCGAGCCCGCCCAGCGCAGCTTGCCCCTCGCCGCCGATATTGAACAGCCGCGCGTGGAACGCGACCGCGACGCCGAGGCCGGTGAAGATGAAGTTCGTCGCGTAGAACAGCGTGTAGCCCCAGCCATAGGCGGAGCCGACAGCGCCGGTGACGAGGATCGAGAGCGCCTCGAACGGGTCCTTACCGATCAGAGCCACGACGAGGCCCGAGACGACCAGCGCCAGGATCAGGTTGATCAGTGGGATCAGCAGGATGTCGGCCCATTTGGGCAGGGCGTCGGTCATTGTCTTCCCTTCGCACGGGTCGAGAGGACAGGTCCGGGGGGCCAGCCCCCCGGACCCCCCGGAGTATTTCTGGCCAGAAGAAGGGGGGCGGAGCTTTTCGTCATTCCGCCGCCACCGGCTTTCCGGTCATGCCCGCCATAAGCAGGCCAAGCTCGTTGGCATCGGTCTCGGATGGCAGCCGCTCGCCCATGATGCGCCCGTCGAACATCACCGCGATGCGGTCGCTGAGGGCCATGATCTCGTCGAGTTCCACCGAGACCAGCAGGATCGCCTTGCCCTTGTCGCGCAGCGCCACGACCTGCTTGTGGATGAACTCGATGGCGCCGATATCGACGCCGC
This sequence comes from Jannaschia seohaensis, assembly GCF_900116765.1. Lineage (GTDB taxonomy): Bacteria > Pseudomonadota > Alphaproteobacteria > Rhodobacterales > Rhodobacteraceae > Jannaschia > Jannaschia seohaensis. The sequence goes on from NZ_UETC01000001.1 coordinate 516,878, forward strand.
GCGTGGGCTGGCCGATCAGCAGGAGGTCCGGGTCCCGCTCGATCTCGCGGGCCAGGACGATCTTTTGCTGGTTGCCGCCGGAAAAGCTTTTGGCGGCGAGGTTCGGGTCCGGGGGGCGGACATCGAAGCGCGCCATCTTGCCCTCGCAGTCCGTCCTGAGCGCGGTGTTGTCCATGAACAGGCCGGAGCCGAACCGCTCCTCGCGGTGATAGCCGAAGCCGACATTCTCCCAGGCGCGGAACTCCATGATGAGGCCTTCGCGCTGCCGGTCTTCCGGCACATGGGCGATGCCCTGCATCCGCCGCATGCGCGCGTCGGAGGCGGAACCGGTCAGCGCGATCTCCTGGCCGTTCATGCGGATCGTGCCCTCGGCCTTGCGGTAGCCGCCCAGCACTTCCAGCAATTCGGACTGGCCGTTGCCGGAGACGCCGGCGATCCCCAGCACTTCGCCGGCCCGGATGTCGAGATCGATGCCGCGCAGCCGTTCGACCCCCTGGTCGTCGATGACGCGCAGGCCCCGCACTTCCAGCACGGTCTCCTTGGGCTGGGCCGGCGTCTTGTCGACGCGGAGCAGAACCTTGCGCCCGACCATCAGCTCGGCGAGCTGTTCGGGCGAGGTCTCAGCCGTTTTGACGGTCGCCGTCATCTCGCCGCGGCGCATCACCGATACGGTGTCGGTGATTTCCATGATCTCCCGCAGCTTGTGGGTGATCAGGATGATCGTCTTGCCCTGGTCGCGCAGGCCCTTGAGGATGCGGAACAGGTGGTCGGCCTCGGCGGGGGTCAGCACGCCGGTGGGCTCGTCCAGGATCAGGATGTCGGCCTCGCGGTAGAGCGCCTTGAGGATCTCGACGCGCTGCTGGAGCCCGACATTCAGATCCTCGACCACCGCGTCGGGGTCGACGTCCAGCTCGTATTCACGGGCGAGGTCCGTGAGCAGCTTGCGCGCCTTGGCGAGCGACGGCTTCAGCAGCTTGCCGTCCTCGGCGCCCAGAATGACGTTTTCCAGCACGGTGAACGGCTGGACCAGCTTGAAGTGCTGGAACACCATGCCGATCCCGGCGTCGATCGCGGCCTGGCTGTCGGGGATCGGGGTGGGGCGGCCGCCGATATAGATCTCGCCCGCATCGGCCTTGTAGAAGCCGTAGAGGATCGACATCAGCGTCGACTTGCCGGCGCCGTTCTCGCCGATGATCCCGTGGATCGTGCCACGCTTGACCTGGATCGAGATGTCCTTGTTGGCCTGGACCGGGCCGAAGGCCTTGGAGATGCCGCGCAGCTCGATGGCGAGCGGGGCCTCTCCCTGCGACGGTCTCTGGGTCATTCGCTCTCCACGAAGCCGGTGACGCGGGTCAGGCGGCCGTTTTCGGTCGTTCCGACGAAGATCAGCCGGGCGAAGGGGGCGCCATTCCGGTCCAGCCGGGCGCGGGCCAGGGCCGTGCCATGGGTCACGTCCGGCGCGCCCTGCGGCAGCAGCACCGCGTCGGGCAGCGCCTTGAGGAACGTGGACAGGTAGCCGGCCATGCCGTCCTTTCCCTCGAAGGGCTCGGGCGCGTGCGGATCCTCATAGGTGAACGAGGCCGCGAGGGCCTCGTCCAGTATCGTCTCGCGCGCCCCTTCGTCCGCCTCGTTCCAGGCCGAGAGCAGCTTCAGCAGCATCTCATCGGGGGTCGCGTCCGCCATCAGAAGGCCGGGCAGCTGTTGTCGGAGAGGTAGTCGTGGACCTGGATCTCGCCGGCGATGATCTTGGCCTTGGCCTCTTCGACGGCGGCCTGCATCTCGGCGGAGACGAGGTCGGCGTTGTTCTCGTCGAGGGCAAAGCCCACGCCGTCATTCGCCAGCGACATGACGGAGATGCCGGTTTCCAGCTCGCCGTTCATGGCCTGGGTGAAGGTGTCGTAGACGGCGTTGTCGACGCGCTTGACCATCGAGGTCAGAACCTCGCCCGGGTGCAGGTAGTTCTGGTTGCTATCCACGCCGATGGAGAGGATGTCCTCGTCCGCCGCCGCCTGGAGCACGCCGATGCCGGTGCCGCCGGCGGCCGCGAAGACCACGTCGGAGCCCTGGGAGATCTGCGAGCGGGTCAGCTCCGCGCCCTTCACCGGGTCGTTCCAGGCCGAGGGCGTGGTGCCGGTCATGTTCACGATCACGTTGATGTCCGGGTTCACCGCCTTGGCGCCCTGGGCATAGCCGCAGGCGAACTTGGAGATGAGCGGCACGTCCATGCCACCGACGAAGGACACGGTGCCGGTCTCGGAGGCCATCGCGGCCATCATGCCGACCAGGTAGGAGCCCTCGTGCTCGGAGAAGACGATGGACTTCACGTTGGGCTGATCCACCACCATGTCGATGATGGCGAAGGTGGTGTCGGGATAGTCGGGGGCGACCACGTCCAGCGTCGAGGCGTTGGCGAAGCCCAGAACGACCACGGGGTTGGCGCCGCGCTCGGCCATGCGGCGCATGGTCTGCTCGCGCTGCGCCTCGTTGGCGAGTTCGGTCTCGGCGTAGTCTGCGCCGTTCTCCTCGGCCCAGCGCTGGGCGCCGTTGAACGCGCTCTCGTTGAAGGACTTGTCGAACTTGCCGCCCAGGTCGATGATGAGACCGGGGTTCGCGTCCTGCGCCAGGCCCGCGCCCGCGGTCAGGGCCAGCGCGGCGGCGGCGCCCATCAGCTTGGTGGTAATCTTCATGGTGGTCTCCCGTTGTGCCGGTGGGGTTGACCGGGCGGCATGCTGCGCGCCCCGGCCCCCGCCCGTGCGTTTGATGAAGGAGATAAGGCCGCATTCGCCTAAAGGGTTCAAGCCGAATCCGCCCCTAAGGACGCTGGGTCAGAAGTGCTTGCGCATCGTGAGCGCATCGGTGCCCTCGTAATAGCCGGTCCGTTGGCCGACCAGTTGCCAGCCGGCCCGGTCATAGAGCGCGCGCGCCGCCGCATTGTCCGCGGAGACCTCCAGGAATGCCGCGGTCGCGCCGCGCGATCGGGCCTCCGTTTCGAACCGCGACAGCAGCCGGGTGCCCAGTCCGCGCCGCCGGACGGGCGCGGCCACGGCGAGGGTCAGCAATTCCGCCTCGTCCGCAACCGTGCGGCCGAGCGCGAAACCGTCCGGGTCCGCGCCTTCGTAAACGAAAAAGCACTTCGGGTTATGCAGGGCCGAGGCAAAGGCGGCGGCGGACCATCGCGACGCACCATCGAATGCTGTCGAATGAAGGGCGGCGAGGCGTTCAGCCTGGGTCATCGGTGAGCGATCGGTTTGCGGTCGTTCCGGTCTGCGGTCTCGAACTAATACATAGGACGCCAATCTCCAACGGCTAGATCAGCCGGGGCGGCGGGTCCGAGGCGGGCGCGGCGTCAGCGGGTCGCAGGTAGATCGGCGCGGGGCGCGGCCGCCCCGGGGCCGCCCGCGCGGCGGCGATGCGGGCGATGCCCTCGGCCAGATCCGGCGTCGGCCGGTGCGGCCGGCCGAGACGGGCGGCCAGCGCTTCCGCCGCCGGACCCGTCAGGTCTGCGGGCCAGTGGGGCGGCGGCGCCTCGTGCTCGGACAGCGTCACCACCGCGTCGCCCCAGCCGACATGCACCGCGCCGCGCGGAGCGGGCAGGCAAACCGTCACCGCCCGGCCTTGGGCATAGGCCTCGACCGCGCCGATGCCCTCGGCCTGGAGCCCGAGCCCCAGCGCGAGCCCCCGCGCCGCCGCGACGGCGATCCGTGTGCCGGTGAAATTGCCCGGGCCGGTTCCCACGCCGATCGCGTCCAGATCGGCCCAGCCCAGGCCCGCTTCGGCCAGAAGTTCTTCCAGAAGCGGCATGAGCCGCTCCGCCTGGCCCTTGGCCATGGTTTCGATCCGGGAGACGACGATTTCGTCTCCCGACAGCAACGCGGCCGCGCAATGCGCGGCCGACGTATCGAACCCCAGAACGCGCATTCAGAGCCCGACGGGCCGAACCTCCAGCACCTCGGGGATGTAGTGGCGCAGCAGGTTCTCGATCCCCATCTTCAGCGTCATCGTAGAAGAGGGGCAGCCCGCGCAGGCGCCCTTCATCTGCAGATAGACTACGCCGCGGTCGAAGCCGTGGAACGTGATATCGCCCCCGTCCTGCGCCACGGCCGGGCGGACCCGGGTATCGAGCAGCTCGGTGATCTGCCCGACGATGGCGGAATCGGCCTCGTCGTGATTGGCGCCATGGGCGGACTGGGTCTCACCCTCGATGGCGGGGGCGCCGGACTGGAAATGCTCCATGATGCCGCCCAGGATGGCGGGCTTCACGTGATCCCACTCGGTCGCTTCGGCCTTGGTCACGGTCACGAAGTCGTGGCCCAGGAAGACGCCGGTGACGCCGGGCACGTCGAAGAGGCGCCGGGCCAGCGGCGAGGGTGCGGCGGAATCCACGTCGGGGAAATCGGCCGTTCCCTGCTCCAGCACGGCCTGGCCGGGCAGGAATTTCAGCGTCGCGGGATTGGGGGTCGTCTCGGTCTGGATGAACATGGGGAACCTCCGGGTTGGTCTTCTATGTGCGCGCCCCGGCGCCCGGCGTCAAGAAGTTGGAACGATTCTAAGGTGAGCCGGCCCGCTCACCTGTCGGCGTGACATTCGATCATGACCACGGCGCGGGTCAGCGCCTCGGCCAGTCCGGCGGAAATGTCCCGCGGCTCCCCCGAGGGCGCGGGGAGCATCACGCCGGCCGCGCCGAGGAACTGGCGGAGGGGCTTCAGCCGCGTCCCCCCGTTGAGGTTCTGGGCGACCGTGCCGGACCTTTCGCGGATGAAATCGTCCGAGGCCCGGTAGCTGACGACGCCCACCACCCGGCCCTCCATGTCGAGCAGGGGGCCGCCGCTATTGCCCGGCTGCACCGGCGCCGTGATCGTGAAAGCGGTCTCGGACCCGTCGATCCCGCGCAACGCGCTGATATTGCCGCGCGTCGCGCTCAGCCCCTGGTCGAAAAGCCCGGCAAAGGGGAAGCCGAGCGCCACCACGGGCGCCCCGAGCCGGTCCGAGGCGCCCGAGGCGAGGTCCAGCCAGTCGGCGGAGCGCTGCGCCGCCCGCAGCACGGCCAGGTCGGTCTCGGTATCGGTGCGGAGGACCAGTAAGGCGGACCCGTCTGCCAGCGTGAGCCGGTCGCACCCATCGACGACATGGGCGCCGGTGACGATATCCGTGCCGTTCACGTAGAACCCGGTCCCGGTGCCGATCACGCTGGGGGCTGCGGGTGGGCCGCTCTCGGTCGAGCCCGCCGCGCGGGCTGGGCCGTCGTCACCCGCCAGTCCGAAGAGGATCCGCGCGAGATACCCGTCCTGCGGGAGGACGAGCGGGCCGACCGAGCCATTCGCGAGGCTCGCGACGACGACACGCGCACGCGGCGCTTCGGACGGATCCCATTGCACCAGAACGGTTTCGAGCACATCCGCCACGCGGATCGTCCGCAGGTAGATCCGCTTCCCGGAGGCGATTTCGCCTCCGCTGATATAGGCTTCCTCGGTGTCGGCGCGGTAGAAGGGTTCCGCCCCGACATGCTCCGCTTCGAGCCACGCATGCATCGCGCCGGTCTCGGGGCCGGGTCTGAAGATGTAACGGATCACAAGCCCGCGGTCGCCGGTCCTGAGCTCGTAGAAGTCTTCGCCCTCTTCGGCCGACAAAAGCCCCATCGGCAGGAGCGCGGACGTCCCGGACGGATTGAACGCGTCCCATCGCGCCGCGCTGACATCCTCGATGAATGGGATCAGGATGTCGCGCACCGCGCTTTCGTCGGGGGCCGGGCCCGCGGCGGTCCTGACGGCTCGGTCGCTTCGCGCGCCCCAGTCGCCGTCGATCCGCCCGAGATAGGCACCTGCGAAGGACAATCCCGCCTGAAGCAGACGCACCTCTTCGTATGTCAGGGCACGGGCATCGAAGTCCCGCGTTTGGCCGACCGCGAAGACGGCGCTCAGGAGGAACGCGGCGGCGGCGAGGAGCAAACGCATGACATCAGGCTAACAGAGCGGCGAGCCCTGTCCAGCGCGCCTGTCCAGCGCGCCGATCAGGCGATTTGTTCCAGCTGTTCCTTGGACAGGTCGCCCGGCACGATCGTCATGGGCACCGGGAGCGTCCCGGCCGATTTCGTCAGCTGCGTCACCAGCGGTCCCGGCCCCTTTTTGTCGGGCGCCGCGCCCAGGACCAGCACGCCGATCTCGGGGTCTTCGCGGACCTGCGCGAGGATCTCGTCCACCGGCTCGCCTTCGCGGATGACCAGATGCGGCTCCAGCCCGTGCTTGTCGCGCATCCATTTCGCGAAGACCTCGAAATGGGCGACGATGCGGTCGCGGGCCTCCTCGCGCATGATGTCGCCGACGCCGATCCAATGGTTGAATTCGTCGGGCGGGATGACGGATAATACTTCGACCCCGCCGCCCGTATGCTCCGCCCGAAGCGAGGCAAAGCGCATGGCGTTGAGACATTCGCGGCTGTCATCCAGGACGACGAGAAACTTGCGCATGACGACTCCGGCGGCGGTTGCGGCCCCCGGAGCATGGCGTTTGTGGCTGGACCTGTCCAGACGATTGCGCCTGGGGGCGCGGGGGAGGGGGGCTCTGCCCCCCGTCGCCATGGGCGACTCCCCCCGGAGTATTTCCGGCCAGAAGAAAGGACGATCAGCGGATGGCGTGGCGCCAGAGCGCCGTGCCGATCCGGGTCGCGATCAGGACCGCAATCTGGGTCGCGCTGAGCCAGAGCAGGAGGAGCGTCGCGGCGGCGGTCCGGCTGAGGCGCAGGGTCGCGCGAAAGGCGCGGGACTTGCCCAGCACGTCAAGCGTGCGCGGGGTGCGTGGGCCTGCCGCCTCGGACAGCCGCGCCAGCCGCGCGGCATCCTCGGGCCCGTCCACGAGGCGCAGCAGGCGCAGGGCCTCGGCGCTAGAGGTCGCGCGGCGCACGGCGTCCATCTCGCGCGCGATCGCGCCCACGCGGGCCAAGCGCGCGGTATCCGTGACGTCCTCCAGCCGGGCGGTGCCGCGCAGATAGGCTGGGACGGCGCCCCAGCGGATCGGCAGGTCTAGTTGCCGCGCGAGGGCGGGCGAGACGCTGCCCATCCGCCGCGCCATCCGCAACAGCCCCGTGCCAGCCTTGATCGAGGCCGAGCTGCCGCCCGAGGCGAGCACGGCGGCGGTGGCGCCAAGGCCCACCAGGGCCAGCGAGGCGTCGACCGTGTCGACCTGCCGCCCGGCGCTCCAATCCACGCCTGCCCGCCGCAGCGCGTTCACGTCGCCGAGCGGCGAGAGCTCGAAGGGAAGGGCGCAGGCGGCCACAAGGCGCAGGCTCTCGCAGGTGGCGATGTCGGCCATGCAGGCGCCGCAGGCGGCGGCCTGGGCGAGCGGGGCGCGGGTCTCGGCCAGGAGCGCCTCGGCCGCCGCCGGGTCGACTGTGCGGCCGAGTTCCGCGGCGAGAGCGAGCAGCATCTCGGTGCGGTCGGCATCGGGTTCGGCGACGGCCTCGTCCAAAGCCGCCTGCAGCCATGCCTCCGTCGCCGTCCGGGCGACCCGCGCCTCCAGGGTCAGGCGCAGGTCGTCGACCGAGCGCTCCACCAGCGGGGCGGCGAGCGGGTTGGTCGAGAGCATCCAGGCCGTGGCCCCTGCCGTCGCGAGCAAGGGCACGGCCCGCAGCAGGGGCCTCAAGCCGAGAGCGCCCAATCCCAATACATCTCCCGCACCCGCCGAGCGACGGGGCCGACCTGATACTGACGGTCGTCAAAGGCGGTGACCGGCGTGACCTTGGTCAGGTTGCCCGACAGGAAGACCTCGTCCGCGTCGCGGAAATCGTCGAAGCTCAGCACCGTCTCATGCACCGGGGTGCCGTCGGCGGACAGGTTGGCGATGTGGCGCGCGCGGGTGATGCCCGACAGGAAGGTGCCGTTGGCGATCGGGGTGAAGACCTCCCCGTCCTTGACCATAAAGACGTTGGAGGTGGCCGATTCCGCCACGTTCCCCATCGCGTCCGCCACCAGCGCGTTGCCGAAGCCCTTGGCCTGCGCCTCGGCCAGCATCCGCGCGTTGTTGGGATAGAGGCAGCCCGCCTTGGCGTTGCAGACCGCGTCCTCCAGCACGGGGCGGCGGAAGCGGGTGGTCGTCAGCGTCGTCGTCTTGTCGGGGCCGTACATCGGCACCTCTTCGAGGCAGATCGCAAAGCCCGTCTCGGATTTGGACGGCACCAGCCCAAGTTCGCTGCCATGGATGCCCCAATACGTCGGCCGGATGTAGATGGCGGCGTCGGGGGGGTAGCCCTCCAACCCCTCGTGGATCAGCTCGACCATGCGCTCGGCCGTGACCGTGGGGTTCAGCATCAGCGCCTCGGCGGAGCGGTTCACGCGCGCGCAGTGCTTGTCGAGATCCGGGGTCACGCCCTCGAAGCGGCGGGCCCCGTCAAAGACGGAGCTGCCCTGCCAGCTTCCGTGATCGGCCGCGCGCATCACGGCGACGTCCCCGTCATGCCAGGTGCCGTCGAACCAGGTCCTGATGTTTTTTCCGAACGCCATGGGCAGGCCCTCCTCGGAGCGCACCCTAGGGGGCGTTCGGGCCGGGGGCAATCGGTGGGCTTGCATCGCCGCGCCACCGGCCCGAGGGTGCGGCCCATGGATCCGTATCGCCCCCTCGACGACGACGCCCGCGCACTAGCCCACACCCTGCTGACGGGGGCCGTTTCGGGCGCGCTGGGGACATTGCGGGACGGGGCGCCGATGGTGACGCGGGCGGGCTGCCTGTGGATGCCGGGGACGGGCATGGTGCTGCTGCTGTCGGACCTGTCGGACCATGCTCAGGCGCTGGCGGCCGATCCGGCCTGCTCGCTGCTGGTGGGGGAGCCGGGGGCGAAGGGCGACCCGCTGACCCATCCGCGCTTGACGCTGACCGGGCGGGCCGAGGCGGCCGATAAGGCCGCCCTACGCGACGCCTATCTGGCGGCCCGTCCGAAGGCGCAGCTCTACTATGATTTCACGGATTTCCGGCTGGTCCGGATCGCGCCGGCGGAGGCGATGCTGAACGGCGGGTTCGGCAAGGCCTACCGGTTGGGGCCGAGCGACCTGTCGGCGCTGTGAGGACGGCGCTGGTGCTGGGGGCGGCGGTGTGGCCCGGGGGGCGCCCCTCGCCGACCCTGCACCTGCGGGTCGAGCATGCCGTGGTGCTGTGGCGCGAGGGCAGGGTCCAGGCGATCTGCGTCGCCGGCGGACGGGGACGGCATGGCCCGCCAGAGGGCGAGGTTGGCGTGGCTTTGGCGCGCGCCATGGGCGTCCCGGGGGCGGCGCTGCTGGCCGAGACGGCCTCGCGCAGCACGGTCGAGAACCTCGCCTTCGCCGCCCCGATGCTCGCGGGGCGGGAGATCGTGCTGGTGTCGAACCGCTGGCACCTGCCCCGGGCCCGCCTTGCGGCGCGTCTTCTGGGGCTGCGGGTCAGCGCGGACGGCCCGGTGGGCCGCCTGTCCTGGCCGCGCACGCTGCGGGCCGCGCTGCGCGAGACGGTCGCGACCCCTTGGACCGGCTGGCGCGCCTGGAGGGCGCGGCTTACCAGACCACCGGGTGGGTCCGCCCGTCGCGGACATTGACCAGCCCCTCGGGCGCATGCGCGGATGGGGCGACCAGCACCCAGGCCCAGGGCGCGCAGGTCAGGGTGGCGAAGGCCAGCCGCTCGGGGAAGCCGGGCGCCCAGCGGGGCGAGGAAGTCGGCTCCCACATCCACTCGACGCGGTCGGCGGCGGCATAGAGCGCGTCCATCTCGGCGGCGAGCGCCTCGGCGGGGCGGCGGGTCATCAGCCCGCCGATCTCGTAGCGCACAGTGGCGGCAAGCTCTCCCTCGATCACCAGGGCCCAGCCGCCCTGCATCTCCTGGATGGTGTTGACCGCCAGCGCCATGGCCGCGTCGCAGGAGCCGCAGGCCCAGACATTGTGCTGGTCATGCGCCATGGAGCAGGCAAGCGCCGTCCCAGGCGTCGCGGGTCCCGTGCCGCGCCAGAACATTTTAGAGACTCCGCCGCCGCCATAACGGTCGACGATGGCGAATTTGGTGATCGTCTGGGCGGTGTCCCGCTGCACGAGGCCGTCCACGACCGGCAATTCGGCCGTCAGGAATTCCGGCTCCCAGTGGAAGGGGCGGAGCAGGGCGGCGGTGACGGTCTCGCGCCCCGGAGGCGCGGGGATGGCGAAGTCCTCGGCGGTGAGTTCTCGCCCGATACGGACGGAGCGGGTCGCCGCCTCGGGCCGGTCGATCCGAGGGATCTCGGGCAGGTAGCGGCGACCCTCGGAGATTTGCGCGCCATCGGCCCAGACCTCCGCGATCTCGACCGTCTCGACCTCCGAGAGCAGCACCAGATCGGCATAGCGCCCCGGCGCGACCGCTCCGACCCAGGGCGTCAGCCGCATGTGCCGCGCGGGGTTCAGCGTGACCAGCGCGATCGCCGTCTCAGGCGCGAGCCCCGCCTCGATCGCCAGCCGGACGTTGTGGTCGGTGGCCCCCAGCCGCAGCGTGTCCTGCGCCCCCCGGTCGTCGGTGCAAAGCGCCAACTGATCCCAGCGGGTGAGCCCCCTCTCCAGAAGCCCCCGGATCATGTCCGGCAGGGAATGCGGCCGCATCTCCACGAAGAGGCCACGCTTGAGCTTGTCCATCGCTTCCTCGGCGGTCCAGGCCTCGTGGTCCGAGGCCATGCCGGCGGCGGCAAAGGCGGAGATGTCGGAGATATCGCGCATTCCGGCGGCATGACCCTCGACCACGCCGCGCGCTGCCATCGTGGCTTCGATCATGCCCCAGAGCCGCTCGTGGCTGGGGTTCCCGGCATCCCAGACGGCGGGCCAGTCCATCACCTCGTCCAGGCCGGGCACCTGGGGATGGGCCATGAATTCGGCCTGCTCGGCGCGGCCGAAATGGCCGCCGCCGCTCTCGTAGCCGGTGGGCGGCGTGGCGGAGCCGGGCAGGGGGAAGATCTTGCAGGGCATCCCCGCGCGCCGGTGGGTCAGCCAGAACTCCAGGTTCCCGGGCCCGTCGATATTGGAATATTCGTGGCTCGCCTCGCAGGTCCAGGTGCAGCCATGGGGCAGGACCAGCGCGGCCTCGTATTCCGGGGTCAGGTGGCTCGATTCGATATGCTTGTGAACCTCGCCGAAGCCCGGCACGGCGGCAAGAGGCCTCCGGTCATGCCGCGCCCGGGCCTCTCCGGGCCAAGCGCCGGCGGGGCCGGTCCAGGCGATGCGGCGCCCGGCGATCACGATCTCGGCGTCCTCGCTCCAGAGCCCGCTATGCACATCCAGCAGCCAGCCCACCCGCAGCACGGCATCCGCAGGCGCCTTGGCCTGGGCGACCAGGGCGAGGTGGCGGCGGATGCGGCCCTCCGCGCGGGCGTCGGGTAGCAGGTCGTCGGGCAGCGGGGCGTCCGTCATGCGGGTCTCCATCCGTCGGGGCTGCGGGTCAGGCGCGGGGTGGCGAAGGCCGTGCGCAGGGGCAGGTCGGTCTCGGGCGTGCCCTGCCGCATGGCGACGCCAAGGGCCACGGGCGTCACGCCCGCCTTCGCCAGGAGCCGCAGCGCGGCCCGCATCGACCCGCCGGTCGAGATGACGTCATCCACCAGCGCGACCCGCGCGCCGTCCAGGAGAGGCAACAGGCGCGGGTCCAGATAGAGCCGCTTCTCCTGGTCCGGCGACGTGATGGAGCGCATCGGCTCCGACAGGTCGGGGTCATACCAGAACTTGCGGCTGGTCCCCAGCGGCAGCATTCGCGCGTGGTCCAGGCGGCGGGCGACGGCCTCGGCCAGGGGCAGGCCGAGGGTCGGGATGCCGACGATGACATCGGGCGCGTCGGGGCGCAGCGCCTGCGCCACGGATTCGGCCAGCGCGTCGAAGACCGCGAAGCTCGCCTGGTTCACGATCAGCGAGGCCACGGCCCGGTCGCAGCCCCCCGGCAGCACGCGGATGGGGCAGAGGATGCGCCGCCCGTCGGGCAGGGCGGCGGCATAGCGGTCGCCCTCCGCGCCGGTGGGGCCAGGGGGCAGGAGCACCTGCCAGAACTCGTGAGGCTGCATTCCGTTTCCCCTAAGGACCTGCCTCAGCATAGGGTGGCCGCAGACGGGCGCAATCGGGGAGCCGGGCATGGGATTGGACGAATTGACGGGGCTGCGCCGGGACTTGCACGCGCATCCCGAACTGGGCTTCGAAGAGGTCCGCACCTCCGGCATCGTCGCCGACCGGCTGGAGGCGGCGGGTCTGGAGGTGCGGCGCTTCGCGGGGACCGGCGTTGTCGGCACGCTGACGCGCGGGGCGGGCCCCCGGATCGGCCTGCGCGCCGATATGGACGCGCTCGCCATGCCCGAGACCGGCACGCCGCCCTGGGCCTCGCGCCATCCGGGCCGGATGCATGCTTGCGGACATGACGGCCATACGGTGATGCTGCTGGGCGCGGCGGAGCAATTGGCGCGGGAGGGCGGCTTTGCCGGCACCGTCCATTTCGTCTTCCAGCCCGCCGAAGAGGGGCGCGGCGGCGCGGCCGCGATGTTCGCCGACGGGCTCCTGGAGGCCTGTCCGATGGACGCCGCCTATGGTCTGCACAACATGCCCGGTCTGGACCCGGACCAGATCGCCGTGGTCGAGGGGCCGCAGCTGGCCTCGTCGGACAGTTGGCACGTCACGTTCCAGGGCGAGGGCACCCATGGTGCCAAGCCCCATCTGGGCCGCGACGCGGTCACGGCGGCGGGGCATTTCCTGACTCAGCTGCCGACGATCACCGCGCGGGAGGTCGACCCGCTGCAACCGGCCGTGGTCTCGGCCTGCGCGCTGGAGGCGGGGGATTTCGACGCGCTCAACGTCATTCCCGACGCCGTGCGCCTGGGCGGGACGGCCCGGGCCTACACGCCCGAGGTCCGCGACCAGCTGGAGGCCGCCATCGGCCGCTTGGCGCGCGGGGTGGCCGAGGGGTTCGGGATCGCCGCCGATTACCGCTTCACCCGCCGCATCGCGCCGGTCGTGAACGCCCCCGCGCCGACGGCGGTGGCGCGGGCGGCGGCGAAACGGGCTGGGCGCCTCGTCCCCGCCTTTCCGCCCTCTACGGCGGGGGACGATTTCGCGGAGTTCTCGGCCCGCGTCCCGGGCTGCTATGTCTGGCTCGGCAACGGTCCGGCGCGGGACGGCGCTTTGCACCATAACGGGCGCTACGATTTCGACGACCGGGCGATCCCCACCGGGGTGCGCTATTGGGTAGAGTTGGTGCGGGGGGCGCTCCCGCTGGCGTGACGGCGCGTGGCCTCGATGGAGGAGGGGGGCCAGCCCCCGTCGCCAGAGGCGACTCCCCCCGGAGTATTTCCGGCCAGAAGAAGAGGCGGGAGCTCAGCGCGCGCGGTCGAGGCGGGACAGGGCGTCGATGATCCGCACCCAGCTGCGGGTGCCGCGGGTGAAGCTGGAGAGGTCGTATTTCTCGTCCGGCGCGTGGATGCGGTTGCCGAGGCTGGCGAAGCCGACCAGCAGCGCCTCCGCCCCGATCGCGTCTTTCAGCATCGGCAGGATCGGGATCGTCCCGCCCATGCCGATCAGAGCCGCGCCGCCCCATTCGCCCTCCAGCGCTTCGGTCGCGGCCGAGAGCCAGGGGGAGGAGACGGGCATCGCCGTGCCGCGCCCCATCGTGTGATCCGTGAACGCGACCGAGGCGTCGGGCGGCAGATGCGCGCGGATATGGGCCTGGAACAGGGCGCGGATGCGGTCCGGGTCCTGGCCGGGGGCGAGGCGGAAGGAGAGCTTGGCATGGGCCTCCCGCGGGATCACGGTCTTGAAACCGGGCTCGGTGTAGCCGCCCCATACGCCGTGGATGTCGCAGCTGGGCCGGGCCCAGACCTGCTCCAGCACGGAGCGGCCCGCCTCTCCGGCCGGATGGCTCAGCCCGACGCGGCCCAGGAACTCCGCCTCGTCGACATGCAGCCGCTCCCAGGCGGCGGCGACGCTCGGGTCAAGGGGCGCGATGTCGGCGTGGAAGCCGTCAATGGCGATGCCGCCATCGGGCCCGCGCAGGCCCGCCAGCAGGTCGCACAGCACCGTGAGCGCGTTGCGGGCGGCATTGCCGTAGATGCCGGAATGGAGGTCACGGTCGGCGGTCGTCACCGTGATCTCCTGGGAGCAGATGCCCCGGGTCGAGACGGTGATCGCGGGGGTTTCGGCATCCCATTGGTCACTGTCGCAGGCGAGGATCGCGTCGGCGCGCAGCTCCGCGGCATGCTCGGCCAGGAAGGGCGCGAGGGAGGCGGAGCCGGATTCTTCCTCCCCCTCGATCAGGACCGAGACGCGCAGGGGCAGGCCGCCGCGGGTGGCGATCCAGGCGCGGCAGGCCTCCAGGAAGGTCATCATCGCGCCCTTGTCGTCGGACGCGCCGCGGCCGTTGATATGGGTCTCGCCGTTGGGGCCCGGTGTCAGCGAGGGCTCGAACGGGGGACGGGACCAGAGCGCCGGGTCGCCCGGCGGCTGCACGTCGTAATGGCCGTAGAACAGGACATGGGGCGTGGTCTCGGGGCCGGGCAGATGGGCCAGGACCATTGGGTGGCGGAGCGTGGGGATGGCGCGCGCCTCCGCGCCCATCAAGGTCAGGTCGCGCACCAGCCAGTCGGCGGCGGCGGCGCAATCCCCGGCATGGGCCGGGTCGGTCGAGACCGAGGGGATGCGGATCAGTTCGAACAGGCGGGCGAGGGCGGCCTCGGTCTGGCTGTCGGCTTGGGCGAGGACGTCCTTCATGGCGCGCTCCGGTCGATCTCGGCGATGCGGGCGCCGAAGGTGCGGGCGGTCTGCCGGGCGTCGGCCAGGATCGCCGCCGGGTCCAGGCTTTGGACCGCGCGGTCGATCATCAGCCAGCGGCCGCCGACCATGGTGGAGCGGACATCGCTGGGCAGGGTCGAGAACACCAGCGTCGCGGCGAGGTCGTAGACCGGCTGCTGCCTCGGGTCGTCCAGCGACACGCGGATCAGATCGGCACGGAAGCCCGGGGCGAGGCGGCCGATCCGGTCCGCCATCCCCAGCACGCGGGCGCCGCCGGTGGTCGCCATCTCCAGCACCTGCGAGGGGGGCAGGGCGGCGCGCGTCCCCTGGGCCACCTTCTGCGCGATGGTCGCGGGGGCCATCTGGCTGAACAGGTCCAGCGTGTTGCCCGACATGGCGCCGTCGGTGGCCAGCCCCAGGGGCACGCCGCGCGCGGCGAGGTCGGCGATCGGCGCGGTCGGGCGGCCGCCCTTGCCGTTGGCGCGGGGGCAATGGGCCACGCCCGCGCCGCTTTGGGCCAGCAGGGCGCGGTCGGCTTCGGTCAGGTAGACGCAATGGGCGGCGATCAGGCCGGGGCGCAGCAGGCCCGCTTCGGCCACGATCTCGACGGTGGAGCGATCATGCTCCCGCGCGGCCCAGGCGATCTCATCGGCGGTCTCGGCAAGGTGGATCTGGACGGGCAGGCCGGGATGGGCCTCGGACCAGGCGGCGACGCGGGACAGGATCTCGGGCCCGGTGGAATAGGGCGCGTGGGGCGCGATGCCGGGGGTGACGGTGGGGTGACCGGTCCAGCGCGCGGCCAGGGCGTCGGCCTGGGCGAAGGCGGCGTCGATATCGGGGGCGTCCGGCACGGGGAAGGTGGCGACGGTCTGCCCGACCACGCCGCGCAGGCCCGAAGCGGCGAGTTCCTCGGCGATGGCGTCCTCGAAATAATACATGTCGGCGACGGTCGTGACCCCGCCGCGGATCGATTCGAGCAGGGCGAGGCGGGTGCCGATGCGCACGACCTCCTCGGTGACGCAGGCGCGCTCCAGCGGGAGGATGTAGCGGAAGAGGCGGTCGTCCACCTCCTCGGCGAGGCCGCGGAACAGGGTCATCGGCAGGTGACCATGGGGGTTGATCATGCCGGGCATGAGCAGGTCGCCGCCCATGTCCTCGAAGGGGCCGGGCGGGTCGCCCGCGCCGATCCGGGCGATGCTGTCGCCCTCGATCTCGACCCAGCCCCGGTCGATCTCCGGGCCGTCCATCGTCAGGAGGCGGGCGTTGGCGAGGATCATCGGAGGGGGCCTTGGCAGGGAAGAAACGGAGCGCGGTCCGACCTTAGGCCGGTTTCCGCGCCCCTGTCGCCGTCGAAGATCTCTCTGCCCCCCTGCCGCGGCCCATGCGGCGCCTCAGAAGGCGCCGTGGCAGTGCTTGAACTTCTTACCCGAGCCGCAGGGGCAGGGATCGTTGCGGCCCGGATTGCCCCAGGTCGAGGGATCGTCCTCGACGAAGCCTTCCGCGGCGGCGCCGCCGGCGGCCGCTGCGCCCGCCGCCGCGCCGACCGCCTCGGGCTGGCGCTGGGGCGCGGGGCTGGCCTGTTGCGCGGCGGCTTGCGCGGCGCGCTGCTGGGCGATGAGCTGCTCCATCATCGCCTTGCGCTCCTCTTCGGTGAGCGGGCGGATCTGGCTGAGCTTCTTCGTCACATCGGCGCGCAGGCTGTCGAGCATCCCCTCGAAGAGCTGGAAGCTCTCGGTCTTGTATTCGTTCAGCGGGTCGCGCTGCGCATAGCCGCGGAAGCCCACGACCGAGCGCAGATGCTCCAGCGTCAGGAGATGCTCGCGCCATTTCTGGTCGATCGTCTGGAGCAGCACCTGCTTTTCGACCTGGCGCATCTGATCGGCGCCGAAGGCCTCGGCCTTCTCCTGCATGGCCTTGTCGGAGGCAGCATAGAGCCGCTCACGTACGACGTCCTGATCGACGCCGTCCTCATCGGCCCAGGCGATGATCGGTTCGTCCAGGTTCAGCACCTCGATCACCGCGGCATAGAGCCCTTCGGCGTCCCATTGCTCGGCATAGGTCTTGGGCGGCAGATACTGGTCGACCAGATCGTCGATCACCTGGTGGCGCATGTCCTGGGCGATCTCGCCGATTTCCTCGGCCCGCATGATTTCCAGGCGCTGCTCGAACACGGCCTTGCGCTGGTCGTTCATGACGTCGTCGAATTTCAGAAGCTGCTTGCGGATGTCGAAGTTGCGGCCTTCGACCTTGGCCTGGGCCCGCTCCAGCGACTTGTTCACCCAGGGGTGCACGATCGCTTCGCCTTCTTTCATGCCGAGCTTGCCCAGCATGGAATCGAGCCGCTCGGACCCGAAGATCCGCATCAGGTCGTCGTCGAGCGACAGGAAGAAGACCGACCGGCCCGGGTCGCCCTGACGGCCCGAGCGGCCGCGGAGCTGGTTGTCGATGCGGCGGCTCTCGTGACGCTCGGTGGCCAGCACGAACAGGCCGCCCGCGTCGATGACCTTTTGCTTGTCGACGGCGACTTCGGCCTCGATCCGCCGGCGCACGTCGTCGGGATCGGCCTGGGGGTCGGCGGCGAGCGCCTGGAGCACCCGCATCTCCACGTTGCCGCCCAGCTGAATGTCGGTGCCGCGCCCGGCCATGTTGGTGGCGATGGTGATCGCGCCCGGCTTGCCCGCATCGGCGATGATCTGCGCTTCCTGCTCATGGAGGCGGGCGTTGAGCACGTTATGCTCCAGCCCTTCCTTCTTGAGCATCTGGCTCAACATCTCGGATTTTTCGATGGAGGTGGTGCCGACCAGAACGGGCTGGCCCTTGCCGTGGGCGGTTTTGATCTCCTCGACCAGGGCCGCGTATTTCTCGGCCGCCGTGCGGTAGACGTGGTCGTCCTCATCGGCGCGGGCGACGGGCTTGTTGGTGGGCACCTCGACCACGCCCAGCCCGTAGATCGAGCCGAATTCCTCGGCCTCGGTCGCCGCCGTGCCTGTCATGCCGGCCAGCTTGTCGTAGAGGCGGAAGTAGTTCTGGAACGTCACCGAGGCGAGCGTCACGTTCTCGGGCTTGATCGACACGCCCTCCTTGGCCTCGATGGCCTGGTGCAGCCCGTCGGACAGGCGGCGGCCGGGCATCATCCGGCCCGAGAACTCGTCGATCAGCACGACCTCGTCGTCGCGCACGATGTAGTTCTGGTCCTTGTTGAACAGCTTATGCGCCCGCAGGCCCTGGTTCACATGGTGGACGATGGTGGTCGATTCCGGATCGTAGAGGGACTGATCCTCGGGCAGGATGCCGGCGATGTGCAGCCGCTCCTCCAGGAACTCGTTGCCTTCGTCGGTGAAGGTGACCGAGCGCTGCTTTTCGTCCTTGGTGAAATGCTCCTCCCGGATCTCGGGGATGAGACGGTCGATGGTCTGGTAAAGCTCGGATCGGTCCTGCGAGGGCCCAGAGATAATGAGCGGCGTGCGCGCCTCGTCGATCAGGATCGAGTCGACCTCGTCCACGATGGCGAAGTTGTGCCCGCGCTGGAACATCTCCGCGATATTGGAGCGCATGTTGTCGCGCAGATAGTCGAAGCCCAGTTCGTTATTGGTGGCATAGGTGATGTCGGCGGCGTAACCTGCGCGCTTTTCGTCGTCGGGCTGCTGCGGGACGACGACGCCGGTGGTCATGCCCAGCGCGCTGAAGACCTTGCCCATCCATTCGGCGTCGCGCCGAACGAGGTAGTCGTTGACCGTGACGATATGCACGCCTTTGCCGCTCAGCGCATTCAGATAGGCGGGAAAGGTTGCGACCAGGGTCTTGCCCTCGCCGGTCTTCATCTCGGCGATGTTGCCCTCATGCAGGAAGATCCCGCCCAGAAGCTGCACGTCAAAGGCGCGCAGACCCAGCGCCCGGCGCGCGGCTTCACGACAATTCGCGAAAGCCTCCGGCAGCAGGGCGTCGAGGCTCTCGCCGCCTTTCGCCCGCTCCTGGAGCGCCCGCGTCCGCTCGATCAGTTCTGCGTCCGAGAGGGCCTGGAACTCCGGCTCCATCTCGTTGATCTTGGCCACGGTCTTCATCTTGGCCTTGACCAGCCGGTCGTTCGCCGTGCCGAAGACCTTCTTCGCGATGCCACCCAATCCCAGCATGTGCCTACCCGTCCTTCGCGCCCTTGCCGCCTGACCGCGCGCCCCATATTCAAACCGTGAAGAGAGGATTGCGGCGGCCCCATTGCGGGACGCGGTGAAAATTGCCTGAGAGCGCACTTAAGTGGCCCCCTGAGGGGTGTCAACGAAGGCGCCCCATGGCCAAGGAAGACAGGGCACCGACTGGTGCCGGAAAGGATCGACCCGATGACGAGACTGATGACGAGCGCCGCCCTGGTTCTGGCGCTGGCCGCCCCGGCGGCCGCGCAGGACGCGGATACGGTGCTGGCCACCGTCGACGGAACCGAGATCACGCTGGGGCATCTGATCGCCATGCGCGCGCGGCTGCCGCAGCAATATCAGCAACTGCCCGACCAGGTGCTCTATGACGGCATGCTGGAGCAGCTGATTCAGCAGCAGGTGTTGGCCGACGCCGCCCGGGCCGACATGGCCAAGGCGGACGAGCTGGGCCTTGAGAACGAGCAACGCGCCTTCCTGGCCGGCCGCGTCATCGACCGCGCCGCCACCGCGCCGCTTGAGGACGGTGCGCTTCAGGCGCTCTACGACGAGACCTACGGCAGCGCCGAGCCCGAGACCGAGTGGAACGCGAGCCATATCCTGGTCGCGTCCGAGGAGGAGGCGCAGGCGCTGGTCGAGCGGCTCGAAGGCGGGGCGGATTTCGCGGAACTCGCGCGGGCCGAGTCGACCGGCCCCTCGGGCCCCAATGGCGGGGCGCTGGGCTGGTTCGGCGCGGGGATGATGGTGCCGGAATTCGAAGCGGCCGTGCAGGGCCTGGAGGCGGGCGCGGTCAGCGCTCCGGTCCAGACGCAGTTCGGCTGGCATGTCGTCAAGCTCAACGAGACCCGCCAGAAGGACGCGCCGCCGCTGGAGCAGGTCCGCGCCGAGCTGGAGTCGCAGTTGCAATCCGCCGCCGTCGATGCCGAGGTCTCGCGGCTGACCGAGGCGGCGAATGTCACCCGCGCCGAGGTCGAGATCGACCCGGCGCTGATCCGCGACGGCGGTCTTTTGGAGTAAACGCCATGGGCAAGGGCAAGGACGTGAAGACGGCGGTCAAGAAAGCCAAGAAAAAGGCCGCCAAGCGGCTCGATGCGGCCCTGGCCGAGGCCAAGGCGAAGCAGGCCGAACTGGAGGCCCGCGTCGCCGAGCTGGAGGCCGCGCCTGAAGCGGCGCTCCCGACGGCGGTGGGCGGCCCGCTCGTCTCGCCCCTGGCCCCGGATTTCCCCGACTTGCCCCAGATCGTGGGCGTCCGCTTCGCCACGGCGCAGGCGGGCGTCAAATACAAGGGCCGCACCGACGTGATGCTGGCCGATCTCGCGCCCGGCACGGCGGTGGCGGGGGTCTTCACCCGCTCGGCCACCCGCTCGGCCGCGGTGCTCGACTGCCAGGAGAAGCTCAAGGGCGAGCGCGGCGAAGGCGGCTGGGCGATTTTGGTCAATTCCGGCAACGCCAACGCCTTCACCGGCGGGCAAGGCGCGGACTCGGTCGAGGCCGTCTGTCAGGCGGCGAGCCAGGCTTTGGGCGTTCCGCCCGCGCGTGTGCTGACCTCGTCGACCGGCGTGATCGGCCAGCCGTTGCCCCATGACCGGATCGTGGCGGCCCTGGACGGGTTGTCTCAGTCGCTCGCACCCGACGGCATCGCCGAGGCGGCCCGCGCGATCATGACGACCGACACCTTCCCCAAGGGCGCGACCGCCACGGTGGAGATCGAGGGCACACCCGTCACCATCGCGGGGATCGCCAAGGGCTCCGGCATGATCGCGCCCGACATGGCGACGATGCTGGCCTACGTCTTTACCGACGCCAATGTCAGCGACCGCGCGCTCCAGGCGATGCTGTCGGACCTGACGAAGACGACTTTCAACGCCATCACGGTCGATAGCGACACCTCCACCTCCGATACGGTGATCGTTGCGGCGACGGGCCGGGCGCAACACGCGCGGATCGACTCGGCCCGCACCGTGTCCGGGCGGGACTTCAAGGCCGCGCTGGGCGCTGTTCTCAAGGATCTCGCATTGCAGATCGTGATGGACGGAGAGGGCGCGACCAAGCTGGTCGAGGTCGCCGTCACCGGCGCGGCCAGCGCGCAGGACGCGCGCCGGGTGGCCTCGGCCATCGCCAACTCGCCGCTGGTCAAGACCGCCATCGCCGGAGAAGATCCGAACTGGGGCCGGATCGTCGCGGCGGTGGGCAAGGCGGGGGCCAAGGCCGACCGCGACCTGCTGCGGATCTCCTTCGGGGACATCCTCGTGGCCGAGCAGGGGCGCATCGCCGACAGCTACACCGAAGAGGCGGGGGCAGCCTACATGACCCGCGATCGGATCAAGATCACCGTCGATCTGGGTCTCGGCGACGCGACCGACACGATGTGGACCTGCGACCTGACGGCCCGCTACATCGAGATCAACGCGGATTATCGCTCTTGAGCCTGCCGGTCGTTCTCGTCTCGGCCGTCGCCCTGGTGGACGCGGATGGCCGGGTGCTTCTCGCGCAGCGGCCGGAGGGCAAGTCGATGGCTGGTCTGTGGGAGTTTCCCGGCGGCAAGGTCGAACCGGGCGAATCGCCCGAGGTCGCACTCATCCGGGAGTTGCAGGAAGAACTTGGAATCGACACATGGGCGAGTTGCCTCGCGCCGCTCACTTTCGCGTCACATGCATATTCCGACTTCCATCTTCTGATGCCCCTGTTCGTTTGCCGAAAGTGGAACGGCATACCGAAAAGTAACGAAAATCAGGCTCTGGCTTGGGTCAAGCCGATGAAATTAAGGGATTATCCCATGCCGCCGGCCGATCTGCCGTTGATTCCGATCTTGCGCGACTGGTTGTGATCACACAACGTTGTTTCATAAATGCGCGATTTTCGGGCGGATTGTCCTGGCCCGTGCCCAAGGTCAGACCTATGTTTGGATTACTCACAGGCCAGTCGGAGGAAACTGGATGCTTAGGACCATCACCATAGGGAACTACCTCTCCATCCAGGGGACGTTCGTGAAAATGCTCAAAGACGGCCTGATGGAGGTGCGGGTGGGGAGCCGCACTTACGCTGGCCGCCCCGTCGGCTAACGCGAGAAAACGGTCCGGGTGTGTGCACAGGCACCGGACCCCGGCGGGCCCGGGTCAGTCGACCCAGCCCGCCAGATTTTCCCGGACGATCGCCGCCAGCGCATCCATATGCACCGGATCGTCATTGAGGCAGGGAATGTAGGTGAAATGCTCGCCGCCCGCCTCTTCGAAGCTTTCCTTGATCTCTTCGTTGATCTCTTCGAGCGTCTCGATGCAGTCCGCTGAGAAGGCGGGCGCGATCACGGCGATGTTCTTCTTGCCCTCTTCCTCGGCCAGGCGGGCGACCTCTTCGACCGTGTAGGGCTTGAGCCATTCCTCGGGCCCGAATTTGGACTGGAAGGTCGTGACAATCTTCTCCGGGGCCCAACCCAGCCGCTCGCGCAGCAGGCGCGTCGTCTTCTGGCACTGGCAATGATAGGGGTCGCCCTCCATCAGATAGCGCTTCGGCACCCCGTGATAGGAGCAGACGAGAATGTCCGGCTCCGTCTCGGCGGCCGCATAGGCGCGCTCGACCGACTGGGCCAGGGCGTCGATGTAGCGCGGGTCGTCGCTATAGGCGGGAACGGTGCGGACGGAGGGCTGCCATTTCATCTGCATCAGCGCGCGGAAGAACTGGTCGTTGGCGGTGGCCGTCGTCGCGCCCGCATATTGCGGATAGAGCGGGAAGAACACGATCTTGGTGCAGCCTGCGGCCTGCATCTGCTCCACCTTCGACTTGGTCGAGGGGTTGCCGTAGCGCATGCAGTAATCGACCACGACCCGGTCGCCGAACATCTCGCGCATCCGCTCGGCCATGGCGGCGGTCTGCGCCTTGGTGATGGTGGCCAGCGGGCTCTCGCCCTTGTCCTCGTTCCAGATCGACTTGTAGGCCGCGCCCGAGGAGAACGGCCGCTTGGTCAGGATGATCCCCTGCAAGAGCGGCTGCCAGAGCCAGGGCGAGTAGTCGATCACCCGGCGGTCCGACAGGAACTCGCCCAGATAGCGGCGCATCGACCAGTAGTCGTAATTGTCGGGCGTGCCCAGGTTCGCCAGCAGCAGGCCCACCTTGCCCATACGCACCTTGGGGTGGTCGGCCGGGGCGTGCGGCAGGCTTGTGTCGGTCATCATGTTCATTCGTCGGTCCCCCGTTCTTCGACCCCCAGCGCGTCGGCCAGCCGAGCTTGCGCCGATCCGGGGCGCAGGGGCTTCGGCTGATCGTCGGACGGGGCCCAGCCCGCCAGGAAGATCGTCTCAAAAGTCGCGGCCACCCCGTCCTCGTCCGGGAAGGCGTCGGAGTATATACGCGCCGCGCGCGGAAATAGACCACGCGGCGGCACAACCTTGTGCCGGGCGGCCAGCGCGTTGGTCTCGCCCATTGCGCGCAGGTCGGCCATCAGGCGGAACATGTCGCCATAGCGAACGCGGCGCGGCATCCGGTCGGCCACCGGCAGGGCCAGCCCGGCACGTTGCAGCAGTGCGCCCATGTCGCGGACTTCGGCCATCGGCGCCACGCGCGGCGACAGGCCGCCGGCGACCTCCATCTCCGCCTCGCCCAGCGCGGCCCGCAATTCCTGAAGCGTCTCGCCGCCCAGGGCCGCAGCCAGGAACAGCCCGTCAGGGCGCAGCGCGCGGCGGCATTGGATGATCTGCCCAACCGGATCGTCGGCCCAATGCAGCGCCATGGCATGGATGACCAGGTCATGGGCGCCGAGCTCCAGATCCAGGACCGGCGCGTCGGGGACCACCCGCGCCCCGGGCAGCAGATCGGCCCAGAGCGCCGGATGCCCGGTGACGATCGCCGGAGCCGTAAACCTTCTGTTAACGTCTTTCAGCCTCTCCTCGATCTCGTCGCGGGCTTCCTCATGGAGAAACCACGCGCCGCGATCGGCATGGGCCCGCGCATGAGCGCGGGTGCGGTGCAGGGCCAGGGCCATGCGGTCGGTAAGCAGGGGCTGAGACATGGGAGGCATCTAGGTGATGGGCGAGGCAATGCAAACGCCCCTGCGCCGCGCGGCCGCCGTGCTTCGCGACGCGCTCTATCCCCGCACCTGCCTGCTCTGCGAGACGCGGGTCGAGGCGGAGTTCGCGCTCTGCCCCGCCTGCTGGTCCGAGACGCCGTTCATCTCCGGCGCCTCCTGCGATCTCTGCGGCACCGGCTTGCCCGGGGCCGAGGACGGCCCGGCCCGCTGCGACGACTGTTTGACCCTCGCACGGCCTTGGGACGCGGGGCGGTCGGTGCTGGCCTATTCGGGGAAGGGGCGGGCGATGGTTCTGGCGCTCAAGCATGGCGACCGGACCGAATTGGCGCGCGCCGCCGCCCATTGGATGGCCCGCCGGGCCCGGGATCTGATCGGCCCGCAGACCGTCTTCGTTCCGGTCCCGATCCATCGCTGGCGCCTTCTGAAGCGGCGCTACAACCAGTCGGCTCTGATCGCGAGGCACCTCGCGCACGGAACGGGCGGCCGCTTCGCGCCCGAGGCGCTGCGCCGCATCCGCCAGACCGAAAGCCAGGACGGCAAGACCGGACCTGAGCGATTCGCCAACATGCAACACGCCATCGCCCCGGGCGGGGACGACTTAGCGGGGGCCGAGATCGCCCTGATCGACGACGTGATGACGTCGGGCGCGACGCTTGCTGCCTGTTCCGACGTCATTCGCGGTATGGGCGCCACTCGGATCACGGTCCTGACCCTCGCCCGCGTTGCGAAGGACGGATAGTTACATATATGTCGCGCGACTCTTCGTTAGGACCGCGCCATGAAACCCGTCACGATCTATACCCAGCCGCTTTGCGGTTTCTGCACCAGGGCGCTGCGCCTGCTCTCCGCCAAGGGCGCTCCCGTCACCGAGATCGACACCGCCCGGGTCAAGGGTTCGCGGGCCGAGATGACCCAGCGCGCGAACGGCCGGACATCGACCCCGCAGATCTTCATCGGCGATACCCATGTCGGCGGTTGCGACGATCTTTTCGCGCTGGAGCATACGGGCAAGCTGGACGCGATGCTGCAAGACTGATGCGCGCGGGTCTGCTCCAACTCACCTCCTCGG
The DNA here is from genome assembly GCF_900116765.1 of Jannaschia seohaensis. GTDB lineage: Bacteria > Pseudomonadota > Alphaproteobacteria > Rhodobacterales > Rhodobacteraceae > Jannaschia > Jannaschia seohaensis. Next base: position 541,834 of record NZ_UETC01000001.1, read on the forward strand.
ACAATCCGGAGGAGAATATCGAGCAGACCCGCGACCTGCTCGCCGACGCCGTGCGCCTCCGGGCCGATTTCGTGGCGACGCCCGAGGTCACGAATTGCGTCTCCATGGATCGGGCCCATCAGAAATCCGTCCTGCGCCCCGAGGCGCGCGATCCGACCTTGGCCGCGCTCCGCGCCGACGCCGCGGATTACGGGATCTGGCTGCTCATCGGCTCGCTGGCGCTGCGCACGGCCGATCCCGCCGGGCGCTTCGCCAACCGCTCCTTCCTGATCGACCCGCGGGGCCGGATTATCGCCCGCTATGACAAGATCCACATGTTCGACGTGGAGATCGACGGGACCGAGACCTATCGCGAGAGTGCTGGCTACCGCCCCGGCACCCGCGCCACCCTGGCTGAGACCCCATTTGGCAAGGTCGGCATGACGATCTGCTACGATCTCCGCTTTCCAGCCCTGCATCGCAAGCTCGCGCGGGCCGGGGCCGATATCCTCACGGTGCCCTCGGCGTTTTCGCCGGTGACGGGCGCGGCCCATTGGGAGGTGCTGCTGCGCGCCCGGGCCATCGAGACCGGATGCTGGGTCATCGCGCCGGCCCAGACCGGCCTGCACGAGGCCCGCGTCGGACAGCAGAGGCGGACCTATGGGCACTCGATGATCGTGGCCCCCTGGGGCGAGGTCGTGCTGGATGCGGGCACTGCCCGCGACGCGCATGTGGTCGAGATCGACACGGGCCTCGTCGCCGAAGCGCGCGCCCGCGTCCCCGCAATCGCCACGCAGCCCGATTGGCACGGGCCGTGAGCGGCGAGACCGAACGTCTGGCCACCGCCCTGTTCAGCGAGATGCTGACCGCGGATCAACTCATCCGCGCGCGCCTCTCCCGCGCTTTGCCCAAGGGGATGGAACTGAGCCATTTCATTGTCCTCAACTACCTGGCCGAGCACCGGGTGGAGCGGACCCCGGCCGAGCTCGCCCGCATCTTCCACCTCTCCCGCGGGGCGATGAGCAACACGCTCGCGCGGCTGGAATGGGCGGGCCATGTCCATATTCGTCCCGACTGGGACGATGCGCGGCGCAAACGGGTCGCCATTTCGGGAGCGGGCGTGCGGGCGCGCGACGCGGCGCTTGACGCGATCCGGCCGATTCTGGCGGATGCGGTGGCCGAGACCGGGACCGACCGCGTGCGCATGGCGATCCCGGTGCTGCGGGCGATGCGGCAGAAATTCTCGCAGGAAGGCTGAGCGGCCGCCGTATGGTGGCGAAGACGGCCGAGAGGCCGGATGAGCGCGCCGCCCTCAGTCCAGGCGCCGCACCATTAGTTGCGGGCCTTCCTTCTTGGTCTCCAGCCGTTTGATGTCGGCCACCAGGTCGCTCAGCTTGCGCTTGCCATAGGTGCGGGTGTCGAAATCGGTGGCCTCCGCCACGAGCTGGCTGCCGAGCGCGCCCATCTCAAACCATTCGCCGTCCTGGTCGATCCGCTCCATCGCGCGTAGGATCAGCGGCAGCGCGTCCTGCGGCTTTTTCTTGCCGGGTCGCGCGGCCGTGCCGGCGGATTTCGGCTCCGGCTCCTCGACAAGGTTCTCGATCTGGATGAAGCGGTTGCAGACCTTGCGCAGGGATTCCGGCGCCTTGCCCTCGCCGATGCCGATGACGTCCAGCCCTTCCTCGCGGATGCGCGCGGCGAGCCGGGTGAAGTCGCTGTCGGACGAGACCAGGACGAACCCGTCGAACCGGCCCGAATGCAGGATATCCATCGCGTCGATCACCAGGCCGATATCCGAGGCGTTCTTGCCCCTTGTATTCGCCGTTTCCTGATGTGCGACCAGCCCCAGCTCCAGCACCTTGTCGGCCCAGAGCCGCAGATGCCCGCCCGACCAGTCGCCATAGACCCGTCGCAGCGCCGGCTCCCCCAGGCCGGTGATCTCTTTCATGATCGCCTCGGCGTATTTGGCCGGGATGTTGTCGGCATCGACGAGGACGGCGAGGAGGGGGCGGTCGCGTTGGGGCATCGGGTTCTCCGGCTGCGGGCCTTCCTGCCTTCGCCGTCATGGCTCCGAGGGTCAAGCGGGTTCAGAACAGCAGCACGTCCTCGACCCGTAGACGGGCCTCTTCCAGCAGGATCGCGACCACCGCGCCGTCGATGGCGAATTCTCCCGTCTCCCGGTCCCATTCCACCTCGTCGGAGGCCAGCCGGACCCGTGCCTCCTCCGGATCGGCGGGACGCGGGTCGACCGAGCCGCCGCCGAGGTCGAAGAAGCGGTCGTCGATCGCCAGCCGGTCGCCGGGGGAGAAGTCGAGGATCGTGATCGGCGCGTCGCTGACGTTCAGATCCAGCACGAAGACGTCGTCGCCCGCTCCGCCATACATCGTATCCGACCCACCGCGTCCGAACAGGACGTTGTCGCCGCGATTGCCGTCGAGGCGCTGGGCGATGGCGTTGCCGGTGGCGCGCAGATCGTCCGTGCCGAGCAGCGTCACCCGCTCGATCTCCGCAGTGACGCGGAAATCGACCGACGCGTAGACGCGGTCCTCGCCCTCGCCCGGGGCCTCGATCGCCCGGTCGCCCGGATCATCCAGCAGATAGCGGTCGTCGCCGGCCGCGCCGCGCAACACATCCGCGCCCGGTCCGCCATCCAGCCCGTCCGCCCCGTCGCCGCCTTGAAGCGTGTCGAACCCCGCCGCGCCGCGCAGCAGGTCGTCGCCTCCGCCTCCTTCCAGCCGGTCGGAGCCCTCGCGCCCTTCCAGAACGTCGTTGCCCGCGCCGCCAAGGATCCTGTCGTTCCCCGGGGTGCCGACCAACAGCCCGTCCCCCTCGATCGTGTCTCCCTGCTCCGAGAGGAGGACGGTGCGGGCCAGACCGTTCTCGGCGGTGGCGAAGATATCGTCGCCGGGCCGGAACTCCGTCAGCCAGTTCACCGTCACAGCGCCGTCCGGTCTGGCGGCCAGAGACAGGTTCCGCGGCTCGCCCGCGCCGGCGAAAAGCTCGGCCGCCTCCGTCCGCGCCGTGCCGTCAGGGCCGAAGAACCGGCCGAGCACGGCCCCCTCGAACGGAGAGACCGGCTCCAATTCGTCCGGGGAGAGCCAGGCGGCGAAGAAGCCCCCATCCGGGGTGCCGATCACGCGCGGATATTCTTCGCCGAGATCGGGCGCCTCGGTGAGGTCGATCAGCGGTCCGTCCTCGGCGAGGGCGAGCGCAGGCCCCGAACGATCGACTTCGAAGGTCCGTGCGTAGAGGTCGGAGCCCTGGAGGCCGTCGGAGGTCCGGTCCTCGCCCAGGAACGCGAGCACGACGCGGTCCCCCGTCAGCGCGGCCAATTCCACGTCGAGCGCCGAGCCGCTCGACGCGGGCGAGATCAGCGTCTCGTCCACCAGGGTCGCGCCGTCCGGATCGAGCACCTGCACCACGAGCCCTTCGAGCTTCAGCGCCTCGCCCCGCTCCGGCCCGAAATCCGTGCCGAAGCTGCGATAGGACAGCACGATCTCGCCGCCGTCCAGGGTGACGAGATCGGGTGCGACCTGCCGGCCGCTCAACGTCTGGTTGACGATCCGCCCGTCCGAGAGCGGCTGGCCCAAGGCATCGAAGGCCCGCACCCAGAGGTCGGTGTCGACGGGCCCGTTTTCTTCCCAGACGGCGAGAAAGCCATCCGGCGTGGGCGCGAGCGCGACGTCCTCTTCCGCGAGAAACGGAGTCGACGGATTTACCGGCAGCACATCCGTGCGTGGCGTGCCGTCGCTCTCGAAGACCCGCAGGAACGCCTCGTCCTCGAAGACGCCCGGATCGGTAGCCTCCCCCGTCCAGGCCAGGGCAAAGCCGCCATCGGCAAGCTCCGCCAGGGTCGGGCGGCCGAAGAAGACGTCGATGAGGGGGCCCTCGCTCAGCGTGACCGCCTCAGTCAGCCGCGTGCCGTCGGCCTCGAACAAAGAGACCGCCTCGTCCTGGAGCAGGACGATCCGGCCATCCGCCAATCCCCAGATCTGGGACCCCCACACATCCGTGCGCGCATCCCCCTCCCAGAAGAAGGGGTCGGTCAGGTAGGTGATCTGTGCCATGGCAGACGATCCCTTCTGCTCTATCGGGCCTTTCTGTTCTTTCGGGCCTTTCCGTTCGATCGCGCCGCCGTCGGGTGGCGGCCTTTCAGTAGACGACCACGCTGCGGATCGACTTGCCCTCGTGCATGAGGTCGAAGCCCGTGTTGATCTCGTCCAGGGACATGGTGTGGGTGATCATCGGGTCGATCTCGATCTTCCCGTCCATGTACCAGTCGACGATCTTCGGCACGTCCGTGCGCCCCCGCGCCCCGCCGAAGGCCGTCCCGCGCCAGACGCGGCCCGTGACGAGCTGGAAGGGGCGCGTGGCGATCTCGGCGCCGGCGGGCGCGACGCCGATGATGACGCTCTCGCCCCAGCCTTTATGCGCCGACTCCAGCGCCGCGCGCATCACTTGGACATTGCCGGTCGCGTCGAAAGTATAGTCGGCGCCGCCCTTGGTCAGGTCCACGAGATACGGCACGAGGTCGCCCTCGACCTCGCTCGGATTGACGAAATCGGTCATGCCGAAGCGCTCGGCCATCGCCTTCTTGGACGGGTTCAGGTCCACACCGACGATCTGGTCCGCGCCCGCCAGGCGCAGCCCCTGGATCACGTTCAACCCGATGCCGCCCAGGCCGAACACGATCGCGCGGGAGCCGATCTCGACCTTGGCGGTGTTGATGACCGCGCCGATGCCGGTGGTGACGCCGCAGCCGATATAGCAGATCTTGTCGAAGGGCGCGTCCTCGCGGACCTTGGCCAGGGCGATTTCGGGCAGGACGGAATGCTGTGCGAAGGTCGAGCAGCCCATGTAATGCAGGATCGGATCGCCATCGAGCGTGCTGAACCGCGACGTTCCGTCCGGCATCAGGCCTTGACCTTGGGTCGAGCGGATCGCCTGGCAGAGATTGGTCTTGGGATTCAGGCAGTATTCGCATTCCCGGCATTCGGGCGTGTAGAGCGGGATGACGTGATCGCCCTTCTTCAGCGAGGTCACGCCGGGGCCGACATCGACCACCACGCCCGCGCCCTCATGGCCGAGGATGGCGGGAAACAGCCCCTCGGGGTCGGCCCCCGACAGGGTGAACTCGTCGGTATGGCAGATGCCGGTGGCCTTCATCTCGACCAGCACCTCGCCGGCCTTCGGGCCGTCCAGGTTCACGTCCATGATTTCGAGCGGTTTTCCGGCCTCGATGGCGACGGCGGCCCTGGTGCGCATGATGTCCCTCCCGTGATATCGTATGATAAGGCATGGGCGAGGCAGACCCGTTTTGCAACGATGGAGAAACGCGATGCGTTGGATGATCCCGCTGATTCTGGTCCTGGCGGCCTGCCAGCAAGGGGCGGACGATCCCTGCGGGGCGGCGGATTACGCCGGGCTGGTGGGCACGAATATCGCGGCGGTGACGCTGCCCGCCGATCTGGACGCCCGGATCGTGGGGCCCGACACGGCGGTGACCATGGATTTCATCCCGACCCGCCTCAACATTCGTACCGATGCGGAGGGCACCGTCATGGACCTGACCTGCGGCTGATCGGTTCGCCCAGGCCGCTCGCCTGCCCCCTTACCCCCCAAAGGAGACAGACCTTGAATACCGAGCGGCGCTTGCTTCCCTTCTTTCTTCTCACCTTCGCGCTCTCCTGGGTGGTCTTCATTCCTCCGTTCCTCGACTGGATCGGGGTGCCGACACCGATCGGCGGGCCCGGCTACAATGGCTTCGCGAATTTCATTTCCACCTTCGGCCCTCTTTTCGCGGCGGTGATCCTGCTCTGGCGTGACGGGGGATGGCGGTCCGCGCTGGGATTGCTCAAGAGCGGGTTCGACTTTCGGATCAGACCGCTCCTGCTCGGAGCCGCGATCCTCCTGCCCGTTGCGACCGCCTGGGTCGCTTCGTCCTTGGTCTCCGCGACCGGCATCGACACGCTTCCGGGCAGCATGGTGCCCCAGGACCTCGGATACCCCGCCGCCATCTGGTTGGTGCCGGCCTTCCTGTCGATGATGGTCTTCGGCGGCGGCCAGGAGGAGTTCGGATGGCGCGGCTACGCCCAGCGGCCGATGCAGACCGCGCTGGGCTTTGCAGGGTCGGCCCTCGCTCTGGGGGCGATCTGGGGTCTCTGGCATCTGCCGCTTTGGATCGTGCCGGGCGATCCGCATGTCTATATCCCGTTTCCGGTCTTCGTCGTCTTCACGATGGCCTTTTCCGTCCAGATGCTCTGGCTGTTCCAACTCTCGGGCTACAAGCTCGCGGTCCCCTGGATCATGCACGGGGTGCAGAACACGGTGCTGATCGTGTTTCCGGTCTATCGGCTGGACGCCGCCGGACCTCAGACCGGCCTGTTCGTCTATGTCGGCCTGAACATCCTCGTCGCCGGCCTGATCCTCCTGGCGAGCGCGCGAGACAGACGAGGGGCCTGAGGGTGTCGCGGCCGTGGGGCGGGGGCTGACCCAAGACGGTGCGCTTCGACTCCACGCATTGCGGCGCCGCTGCGCCCGGTGCAGGATGCGGCGATCTTCAGACTCGGAGGCCACGCGGCCATGAACGCCCATCTGCACCCCTTCACCGATCCTCGCGCCACCGAGGTCGCCCCCCCGCGGGAGATCGTCTCGGGCGAGGGGGTTCGCGTCACCGATGCGGAGGGCAACGTCTTCATCGACGGGATGGCGGGGCTCTGGTGCGCCTCCTTGGGCTTCGCGCCCGAGCGGCTGCGCCGCGCCGCTTCGGACCAGATGGCGAAGCTGGCCTACTACCACTCCTTCAAGGGCCGCACGACCGACGTGACCGAGCGTCTGTCCAAGGCGCTTGCGGCCCGCCTGCCCGGCGATCTGGGGCATCTCGTCTACGGGACCTCCGGCTCGGAGGCGGTCGAGGTCGCGATCAAGATGGCGCGCTACGCCCAGGCCGGTCGGGGGCAGGAGGGACGGACGCGCATCATCGCCCGCACGGGGGCCTATCACGGCTCGGTCACGATGAGCGCCGCGCTGACGGGGCTGCAATACGTGCATGACGGCTTCCACCTGCCCGCGAGCGACGTGATCCGCGTGGGCCGCCCCCATTGGGTCGACGAGGCCGGACCCGGCGAGTCCGAGCGCGCCTTCGCCGACCGTCTGGTGGCCGAACTCGAAGAGATGATCGAGGCCGAGGGCGCCGACACCATCGCCGCCATGATCGGCGAGCCGGTGATGGGCGCGGGCGGCGTGCTGTTGCCGCCCGAAGGCTATTGGGAAGGCGTGCAGGAGGTTCTGCGCCGCCACGGCATCCTCTTGATCGCCGACGAGGTCATCACCGGCTTCGGCCGCACCGGGCGCTGGTTCGGCTGCGAGACCTACGGCATCGCGCCCGACCTGATGACCATGGCCAAGCAACTGACCGGCGCGGTCTTCCCGCTCTCGGCGGTGGCGATGACGGGCGCGGTGCGCGACTCCGTGGCCGACCGGGCCCACGAGTTCGGGATGCTGGGCCATGGCGTGACCTATGGCGGACATCCGGTCGGCGCCGCGGTCGCGCTGGAGACGCTGGCCATCTACGAAGAGATGAAGCTGGAAGAACGCACGGCCGAGCTGGGCGCGCGACTCGCCGCCGGGCTCGCGCCGCTGCGCCAGCACCCCGACGTGCGCGAGGTGCGGCAGGTGGGCTTCGTTGCGGGCGTGCAGTTCGATTCCGCCGAGACCGGGCTGCGGGTCGGCGAGGCGGCCGAGGCGCGGGGCGTGTTCCTGCGCATCGTCGGGCCGACGCTGGCGATCTGCCCGCCCTATGTCGCCACGCCCGAGGATATCGACGAAATCTGCCGCGTGCTGATCGAATCGGCGGGATGACGCCGCTGACCTGACGTCTCACGGCGACACGCGGCTGTCGCACTTGCGCCCTATGCCCTGACCCGTCCACGCTGGCCCGACCGGACCGGCGGAAGACCGGGACGATATTCAGGGAGAATTCCATGTCCAATCTTGTGATTGCCGGCGTGATCGACGGCCCGCTCACGGGTGGCACGCCGAAAGCGATTCAGCTGTTTGCCAAGGCGGATATCGCCGATCTGTCGATCTACGCGCTCGGCTCTCCCAATAACGGGGCGGCGGGCGGCACGGTCGAGCTCACCTTCCCAGCCGGTCCGGTCGCGGCGGGCACGACGCTCTACGTCGCTTCCGAGGCACCGCAGTTCGAAGCCTATTTCGGCTTCGCGCCCGACGCGACCGGCGGGGTCGCGTCCATCAACGGGGACGACGCCATCGAGCTGTTCGAGAATGGCGCGGTTGTCGACGTGTTCGGCGCGGTGGGCACGGACGGCACCGGGGAGCCCTGGGAATACACCGACGGCTGGGCCTATCGCGACCCGGGGGCCGCGCCTTCCGTCACCTTCGATCCCGCGGATTGGACCTTCAGCGGCGTCGACGCGCTGGACGGCGCGACGACCAATGCCGGCTCCGCCGCGCCCTTTCCGATGCCCGGCGGCGAGGAAGGGCCGGCCGTCGCGATCAACGAATACCGCATCTCCTCCTTGGGGGGCGCCGCGGCGGACTTCGTCGAGCTCCTGACCGCGCCGGGCGCCTCGCTCGACGGCTTGACGCTGCTCGCCATCTCGGGCGAGTTCGCTCCCGGTCAGATCGACCGCGCCATCGACCTGTCGGGCGCCGTTGCGGACGATGCGGGCTTCGTGCTGATCACCGACGACACCAATGCGGCGCTGGAGGCGGGCGACGTCGCCGTGCCGGGCTTCGGCCTCTTCGGCTCGCCTCAGACCTTCCTCGTCGTCGAGGGCTTTACCGGCGCGCAGGGGGACGACCTCGACACCAATAACGACGGCACGCTCGACACGGTCCCCTGGGACGCGGTTGTGGCCGAGGTGTCCGGCGTCGACGGGGATAGCACCCCCGACTTCAGCTATTCCGACACGATCGTCGCGGCCGATGGCCCCTTCTCGGCCGCGGGCGCGGCGCGGATCCCCGACGGCACCGGTGAGTTCACCGCGCTGGCTTTCGGCGACCCGTCGGCCGACACGCCCGGCTCGACCAATACGCCCGAAGAGCCCACCCTCCGCGTCACCATCATGGAGATCCAGGGCGCGGGCCATGTCTCGGGCCTGGTTTCGGCCACGCCGCTTGATCCGACGACGGGCGACGGCGCCGGTCCCCGGGTGCTGACGTCGGGCATCGTGACCGCGGTCGACAGCAACGGCTTCTATCTGCAAGACGCCGAGGGAGACGGCGACATCGCCACCTCCGACGCGATCTTCGTCTTCACAGGCGGCGCGCCGGGTGTCGCCATAGGCGACGCGCTTGATGTCGAAGGCACCGTGTCGGAGTTCTATCCGGGCGGCGCGGGCACCGGGAACCTCTCGACCACGCAGCTTGGCGGCAATCCCGAGATCACCGTTCTCTCCAGCGGCAACGTCCTGCCCGCCGCCGTGATCCTGGGCGCGGAGGGCCGCCCGGTCCCGGTCGACGACATCGACGGCGACGCCTTCACCTCCTTCGACCCGGAGACCGACGGCATCGACTACTGGGAGAGTCTGGAAGGGATGCTGGTCACCGTGCCGGATCCGGTCGCCGTCTCGGGCACCAACCGCTTCGGCGAGGTCTTCACCGTCGCCGATGGCGGCGCGGGGGCGACCGGCCTGTCGGAGCGGGGCACGCTCAACATCTCGCCCGACGATTTCAATCCCGAGAAGATCCAGATCGACTGGGATTTCGGCATCGACCCGGTGGACGTGAACGTGGGCGCCAGCTTTGCCGACATCACTGGCGTGGTCACCTACAATTTCGGGAATTTCGAGGTGGCCCCGCTGGAGCAGGTCACCGTGGTCGCGGACTCGACCCTGACCCCCGAGGTGACCCAGCTTGCCGCCGGCGAGAACCAGCTGACGGTCGCGTCCTACAACGTGCTGAACCTCGATCCGGTTGTAGAGGTGCAGGGGAACACCGCTGGCGGCCAGTCCCGCAACGTTGACGACGATATCGGCGACGGCCGCTTCGCCGCCATCGCCGAGCAGATCGTCGGGAATCTCGCCACGCCAGACATCCTCGGTCTGCAAGAGATCCAGGACAATACCGGCGGAGAGATCGATGACGGTGTGGTTTCGGCCTCGCTCACCTTCGAGACGCTGATCGCCGCCATCGACCTGGCCGATGACGGAGAGGCCAACGGCAGCTCCACCTACGCCTATATCGACAACACCTTCATCGCCGATCAGGCCTCGGGCGGACAGCCGGGCGGGAACATCCGCACCGGCTTCCTCTACAACACGGAGCGCGTGTCGCTGGTCGAGGGGTCGGTGCAGACCATCTCCGGCCAGGGCGCGGGCGAGGCCTTCGAGGGCGCGCGCCTGCCGCTGGTGGCGAGCTTCGCCTTCAACGGCGAGGAGGTCACGGTGGTGAACAACCACTTCTCCTCCAAGGGGGGCAGCGCCCCGATCCTGGGGGTGGAGCAGGACTTCGCCGCCCGTCAGGAGGATGTCACCGTCAACGGCTCTCTCGATGAGCGGCAGCTTCAGTCCGAGGCGGTCGCGGGCTTCGTCGCGGACGCGCTGGAGGCCGATGCGGAGGCCAATCTCGTGGTTCTGGGCGACTTCAACGAGTTCGAATTCGTCTCGCCGCTCATCGGGTTGGAGGCGGCGGGCCTCACCAACCTGACCAACATCTTGCCGGAAAACGAGCGTTACACGTTCGAGTTCCAGGGCAATTCCCAGAGCCTGGATCACATCCTCGTCTCCGACGCGCTGCTGGGCGGCGCGCAGTTCGAAGCCGTCCATGTCAACGCGGAATTCGCCGAGACCCCGGGCCGCGCAAGCGATCACGATCCGCTGCTCGCTCAGCTGACCGTAGGCGAGACCGGCCCCGCGACGGTCGAGCTTGCCATCGCGCTGGAGAGCCGCGGGCGCTTCCGCAGCGAGGTGATCGAGACGATCGACGGTGAAGTGGTCGATACCGACAAGCTGCCGCTGGCGCGCAAGGTGCAGAACTTCAACGATGTCGATATCGCGATGAAGGCGTTCGGCCCCGGCGCGCCGGGCCTGTCGCGGGTCGTGTTCCTCGATGGCGAGATGGGGGTCTACAACAAGCGCGAGGACGATCTCGTGCCGGGCGAGGCCGATGTCGTCGATGGGGGCGAGGCGCTGGGCTTCCGTGCCAAGGGCGACACCTTCGGCGATGCGGTCGAGGTCGAGTTCGACTTCGCCTTTGTCGGCGGGGCCGGTGAGGTGGAGGTCGAATTCTTCGACGGCCGCACCCTGCTCGATACGCGGAGCTATGAGATCGAGAACGGGCTGGTGAACGCCGGTCTGGACGGGGACACGTTCGATGCGGTGCGGATCTCGGCGGGCGAAGACACCGCCTTCAGCCTCGACGGGATCAGCTTTGAGCGGCTGCTGCTCGTGGACGACACGCCCTTCGTCTGACGCGTCGAGAGCATGCGACAACGGGCCCGCCCTCTTCTCCGTTCGGGGAGAGGGCGGGCTTTTCGCTGTTCCGTTTCCTTGCGATGCGCTCCGAGCGCGCGCGCCGTTTCCGTCAGGGCGGCCGCCAAGTGCTCAAGCGAGAGACGCCGAGGCCGCCCAGCATCTCGCCGGTCGGACCGCCGGGCGCGGGGGGCTCAGGGCGCTTGGGCGAAGACAGGCGGCTCCGCGCCTGTCACTGTATGATCCGCTCCGGGTCCGACGCGGTGACGGCGGCCGGCCCCAGCCTATCTGACATCCCATGCGCTTTCTCACCATCCTCGCTCTGATCGTCTCCCTCGCCTCGCTTGCCCTGTTGGAACGGGAGCGGGCGGGGCTTTCGGTCGAACGGGTCGCGGTGGGCGACATGCCGGTGACGCTCTGGCGGCCCGAGCGGGCGGCACCGGCGGGCCTCGTGGTCGTGGCCCATGGCTATGCGGGCTCGCGCCAGATGATGCGGGCTTTCGCTGTGACGCTCGCGCGGTCCGGCCTGGCGGTGGCGGCGCTGGACCTGCCGGGCCACGGGCGCCATCCCCGGCCGATGACCGGCGACGTGACCCGGCTGGACGGGGCGACCGCGATGCTGACCCGCGAGGTCGTGGCGGCTACCCGGGCGCTGCGGGAGGCCGATGGGTTCGGCCCCGGCCTCGCACTGCTGGGCCACTCGATGGCGACCGATATCGTGGTGCGGGCGGCCGAGGCGCTGCCGGTGGACGCGGTCGTCGCCGTCTCGATGTATTCCGAGGCAGTGACCGCCGAGACCCCCGCCCGCCTGCTGATCCTGTCGGGCGCGCGCGAGGGGCGGCTGCGCGCGGTGGCGCTGGATGCTGTGCGGATGGTCGGCCCGGACGCGGAGGAGCGCGAGACGGCGACGGCTCCCGGCGTGATCCGCCGCGCCGTGGCGGCGCCGATGGTCGGCCATGTCGGCGTGCTTTATGCGCCGGTCGCGCTAATCGAGGCGCGGGACTGGATCCTCGGGGCGATGGATGGCGGCAGACCGGGCGCGCCGCCATTGACCGCGCTCTGGCTGCTGGGGCTGCTGGGCGGCCTCCTGGCGCTTGCGCGGCCGCTGGCGGAACTGGCAGGGCCCCGGAACCCCGCGCCCGACCCGCTGCCTCGCCGCACCGCCTGGACGGCGCTGCTGATCCCGATCTTCCCCGCGACGCTGGCCGCCGCGCTGGTCCCCGATCTGGGCGGACGGCTGGCCATCGCGCCCTTGGCCGCGTTCTTCGCCGTCTGGGGCGGGGTGCAGGGCGCGTGGCTCTGGCGCGCCGGCGCCCGCCTCCCGTCCCTCCGTCCGCTGGCGATGGCGGTGCTGGCGGGCTGGGCCTTCGGCCTCTTCGCCCTGGCGCTGGATCGCTATGGCGCGGCGTTCTCGCCGCTGACGGAGCTGCGGTTCACCCCGTTTCTGGCGCTTCTGCCGGGCGCTCTGATTTTCACCTACGCGGACGCGCTGCTCACGCAGGGAGCGGGCTGGGGCCTCCGTATCGCGGCCCGCCTCCTGCCGCTGGCCGCGCTGCTGGCCGCGATGCTGCTCACCCCGCTGCTCGGCATCGCGTTCACGGTCCTGCCGGTCCTACTGCTGTTCTGGCTGGTCTTCGGCGCCGCCGCCCGCTGGATGGCCGCCCGCGCCGGAACCGGCAGCACGGCGCCGGTCCTGGGCGTCATGCTGGCTTGGGCCATCGCGGCCAGCACGCCGATGATCGCGGGATAGGCGCGTTCGAGATCCTATCGGGCCCGGCCGCGCGCCGGTTCGAGCCATGCGTTCGGAGCGGCGTTCGACACGGATAGGGAGGCGCGGGGCGGATGACGGCTGGGGGCTCTGCCCCCGCGCGCAAGCGCGCTCCCCCGAGGTATTTCCGGCAAGATGAGGGGAGAGGCCGTCGCGCCGGAGGGATCGGTCCTCGCGGGCGGGTTTCTTCTCCGGTCGTCCTATGGCGTCTCGCTGTGCCGCAGCAGGTCGGCCTCGGCCAGCTTGACCCAGTCGAAGACCACGCCGGTCCCCGGCTCGTCCGGCGCTGTGGCGCGCCCGTCGGCCATCTCCAGCGGCCGGGTCGTGTAGGCGTCGATGGGAAAGGAATGGACCTCGATCCAGCCATCGCCGGCACAGCCCGCGATCAGGCTGACATGGAGTTCCTGCATCCCGTGGCTGCACAGCGTGACCCCGTGACGCCGCGCCCGTTCCGCCACCTTGAGGAACCCCGTGACGCCCCCGCAATTGGAGGCGTCCGGCTGGACGAAGGACAGGTGCGCGCGGGCGAAGGCGTGATCGAACTCCTCGACGATATGGAGGTTCTCGCCCATGGCGACCGGGATGCCTCCCTCGGCGGCCACCCCTGCATAGCCGTCATAGTCGTCGGGGATGATCGGTTCCTCGAACCAGAGGATGTCGTGGGGGGCGAAAGCCTGGGCGGCGACGATGGCCTGTTCGACCTCCATCGAATAGTTGGCGTCGACCATGAAGGGCAGGTCCGGCCCAATCAGATCGCGCACGGCGGCGACGCGCGCGACATCCTCGGCCAGGGGCAGGCCGACCTTGATCTTCACCCCGCCCGCGCCCCGGGCGAGATAGCCGCGCACGCTGTCGAGGAGTTTCGGCAGGTCGAAGCCCAGGTCGATCCCGCCGCAATAGGCCCGGCATGACCTGTCCGCCCCGCCCGCCATCGCGCGCAGCGACTGCCCCTCGCGCCGTCCGCGTGCGTCCCATAGCGCGATGTCCACCGCCGAGATCGCAAAGGAGGCGATGCCGCCGCGCCCGACATAATGGACGTGCCAGAGCATCTCCTCGAAGAGCGCCTCCACCGCGCCGCCGTCCCGGCCCAGGAGGAAGGGCGCGAGATCGTGCTCGATCATCGCCAGGATCGCATGGCCGCCCTTGCCGCCAGTATAAGAGTAGCCCGTTCCCTCGGACCCGTCATCCAGGCCGATGGTGCAGGTGATCAGTTCGAATTGGTGGTGGTCGCCGTGTTTGGCATCCACCAGCACCTCGGCCAGGGGCACATGAAAGAGCCGTGGGGCGACCGAGACGATGCGGGGCATAGGCGTCCTTTCGGGACGGACGGGCTTGAGGCGCGCGCCCCGCCTCTGATCGTTTCGGGGCGGGGCGCGGCTTTGCAAGGGTCAGAACAGCAGGATGTCGTCCAGCCCGATCCGGGCGCCGCCCTCCAGCGTCGCGACCACCTCCCGGCTGCCATCGCCGTCGATGTCGAGCGCCAACTCGCCGCTGCGGAAGTTGTAGGAGACCGAGCCGGAATCGCGCAGCGTGCGGAAGTCGTCCACCGTCAACGCGCGGATATCGATCCCGCTCGCGCCCAGCCCGACCATCTGGTCGTCGATGGCCAGCCGATCGGCGCCCACGCCCCAATCCGTCACCAGGATGTCGGGGTCCGTTCCGCGCTGGTTCGTCAGCACGAAGGTGTCCGCGCCGGTGCCGCCGGTCATCGTATCCGCGCCACCGAAGCCCACGAGGATGTTGTCTCCCGAATTGCCCTCCAGGATTTCGCCCGCTTCCGAGCCGTCGAGGCGGCTGTTTGCGGACCCGATGGCCACCACCTTCTCGATCGTCGAGATCGAGACGAAATTGCCCAGGGCGCGGACTTCGTCGTAGCCCTCGTTGAAGGTCTCGATGACCAGATCGTCGTCATCGATGATATAGATGTCGTCGCCGGGGCCGCCCCGCAGCGTATCGGCCCCGGCCTCGCCTTGGAGCAAATCGTTGCCGTCCAGGCCCAACAGAAGGTCGTCGCCATCGCCGCCGCGGATCGTGTCGTTGCCGGCCTCGCCATTGACAATATCCGAGCCGATGCCGCCGGAGATGAGGTCATTGCCCTCGCCACCGAACAGCAGGTCGTTGCCTCCATCGCCGAGGACGGTATCGGCGCCGTCGTCGCCGCTCATCTCGTCGTCGCCATCTCCGCCGCGGATCGTATCGTTGCCCGCATCGCCGAAGATGGTATCGGCGCCGCCGTCGCCGAAGGCCGCGTCGTTGCCGTCTCCGCCGACGAGGGCGTCGTTCCCGGACTCGCCGCGCAGCGTGTCGTTGTCCTCCTGTCCGAAGAGCGTGTCGTTCCCGCTCCCGCCGAGGATCGAGTCCCGCCCGAAGCCGCCTTGCGCTTCGTCATCGCCCCCATCGCCGAAGAGCGTGTCGTTGCCGGTCTGTCCGAAGAGAATATCGGCATCGATGCCCCCGCGCAGCAGGTCGTCGCCTTCGGCGGCTTCGAGCCAGTCGGCTCCGGCTTCGCCGATCAGCGTATCGCGCCCATCGCCTCCGAGGAGGCTGTCATTGCCGTCGCCGCCCCGCGCGTCGTCATTGCCGGTGCCGCCCAGAATGCTGTCCTCGCCGGGCCCGCCGCGCAGCGCGTCATTGCCCGCGTTCCCGCTTAGCGTGTCATCGCCTGCCGATCCGAAGAGCGAGTCGTTGCCGCCCAGGCCGGAGACGGAATCGTCGCCGCCCAGTGCGTCGATGCGGTCTGCGCCTGCCGTGCCCTCCAACGTGTCGGGGCCTTCCGTAGGCCCCGGGGGCGGCGGCGGAGGCGGGGGCGGCGGAGGCGGGGGCGGTGGGGAGGGGGTCGTGTTCCCCGAAATCTCAATGTCCGGGATGCCCTCCAGCGAGATAGACTGCCCCTCGGAGAAGTCGGTGCCCGACGGCACCGGGCTCAGCCCGTCCTGATTTTGGAATAGGAACAGGCTGGCCGCGTCCGCGCTGGTGAAGGTCGGCAGAGGCGCGCCGCCGATCACGGCGATGCTCTCGAATGTCGGGGTGCCGCTGAAATCGAAGAACGGGTATTCCTCGATGGAGAGGATATAGCTCGTCCCGCCGCTCCATTGCAGCTGTCCGAAATAGGTGATGACCTCGTAGCCGCTATCGACGATCTGATCGACGGTTCGGCCATCGATCACCAGTTCCTGCTCCGCCGGAAGGACCTCGATCGTCGGGAACGGGCTTTCCGGGTCAAAGCCGATGACGTTGTATGTGGCGGAGGTGACGGGCGGATCGTAGGTGAGCTCGATCGTGGTCTGCTCGATTCCGGTATAGAAATCGTTGCCAACGGTTGAACTGACCCGCTGAACGGGAATGGTATACGTCACCGACATTGCTGCCCCCTCCTGCTGCACTGCATGCGAATAAGGTTGCAGGTGGCGGCGAGTCGATCAACTCTGCCGAGCGCTTTTGCCCGTCGATGCGCTCCGGCTCGGCCCGTCTTATCGGGCTCTGCGATTGAGGCGGAGATCCGGCGGCGCGCCGGGTGGCCCCGAGACCTGACGCGACAGCAATGGCTTATGCCAGAGGATCGGGCTGAGATCCGCGGGGTGGCCCTGTGCCGGAGGCGCGTCGGGCAATGCGCCTCCGGCCGTTGCTCAAAAGAGCAGCAGATCCTCCTGGCCGAGCCGCGCCCCGCCATCGCGGTCGATGCGCAACTCGCCGGCGCCGCCGCTATAGCTCACGCTGCCCTCAGCCGCGGAGCGAATGCCCGTGATCCGGTGCACGGTGTCGGGCTCTGGACGGGGATACGGAGCGCTGGCTCAGCCAGGGCAATCAGCGTGGCCGAGGCCAAACGGACCCCTTGAAAAGGGGGGCACCCAGCGATGCCCCCCGTGAGGTCTGCGCGTTACATCAACTCGCGCACATCGGTCAGGCGGCCGGTGACGGCGGCGGCGGCGGCCATCGCGGGGCTCATCAGATGGGTGCGCCCGCCGCGGCCCTGCCGACCCTCGAAATTGCGGTTGGAGGTCGCCGCACAGCGCTCCCCGGGCTTGAGCTGATCGGGGTTCATGGCGAGGCACATGGAGCAGCCCGCGAGGCGCCACTCGAACCCCGCGTCGCGGAACACGTCGGCCAGCCCCTCTTCCTCGGCCTGCGCCCGCACCAGCCCCGAGCCCGGCACGACCATCGCGCGCAGCCCGTCCTTGATCTTCTTGCCGCGCAGCACGTCGGCGGCGGCGCGCAGGTCCTCGATCCGGCCGTTCGTGCAGGAGCCGATGAAGACCGTATCGATCTCGACCTCATTGAGCGGCGTGCCGGGCGTGAGCCCCATATAGGCGAGCGCGCGCTTGGCCGCGTCGACCTTGCCGCCCTTGAAATCCGTCGGGTCGGGCACGGAGGCGGTGATCGGCAGCACGTCCTCGGGCGAGGTGCCCCAAGTGACGACGGGCGCGATGTCCTCGGCCGCGATGGTGACGACCTTGTCCCAATGGGCGTCGTCGTCGGATTTCAGCGTCCGCCACCAATCCATCGCCGCTTCCCACTGCGCGCCCTTGGGCGCATGGGGGCGGCCCTTGCAGTATTCGAAGGTCTTCTCGTCCGGCGCGATCAGGCCGGCGCGCGCGCCGCCCTCGATGGCCATGTTGCAGACCGTCATGCGGCCTTCCATCGAGAGGTCGCGGATCGCCTCGCCCATATACTCGATGACATAGCCGGTGCCGCCCGCCGTGCCGGTCTTGCCGATCACCGACAGCGTGATGTCCTTGGCCGTGACGCCCGGGCGCAGCTTGCCCGTGATCTCGACCTTCATGTTCTTGGACTTCTTCTGGATCAGCGTCTGCGTGGCCAGCACATGCTCCACCTCGGAGGTTCCGATCCCGTGGGCCAGAGCCCCAAAGGCGCCATGGGTCGCGGTGTGGCTGTCGCCGCAGACGACGGTCATGCCGGGCAGGGTCCAGCCCTGCTCGGGGCCGACAATGTGGACGATGCCCTGCCGGATATCGGTGACGGGATAGTAATGGACGCCGAAATCCTTGGCGTTCTTGTCGAGCGCCGCGACCTGGACGCGGCTGTCCTCGGTCATCATCTCGGGGTTCTCGCGCCCCACCGTCGTCGGCACGTTGTGGTCGGGCACGGCGATGGTCTGGTCGGGGCGGCGCACAGTGCGGCCCGCCATGCGCAGGCCCTCGAAGGCCTGGGGGCTGGTCACCTCATGGACGAGGTGGCGGTCGATATAGAGCAGGCAGGTGCCGTCTTCGGCCTCATGGGCCAGATGGGCGTCCCAGATCTTGTCGTAAAGCGTCTTTCCGGTCATCGGAGCGGTCCTCGGAAGGGGAATGTCGGGTGGAGAGGGGGAGGGCGCGACGGTCAGCCCCGCGCCGTGACGCCATGGGCACGCCCGTAGAACCGCCAGGGCAGGAACGCATGGTCGCCGAGGTCGTGCATCCGTCTCATCGCCCCCGAGATACGCCCCGTGGGGTCGGCCCGCAAGGCACCGACTGCGCGGCATGGCGCATTGCCCTGCTGCTGCTCCGCATCACATAAAGATCGGATGGAAGAGACCCTTCTGGAAACCATCGCCATGCAGGACGAGCTGGCGCGCATTTGGGGGCAGCTTGTGCTGTTCCTCGAAGGGTTGTTGCGTCCCCGCGCGCTCTGGCAGGTCGGCGTGGTCGCCGGGGTCGCGGTGCTGGCCTGGCTGCTGCGGCGCTGGGCGGCGGACCGCATGACCGCCTGGATGCGCGGCCAGACGGGCCGCCCGAAATGGCAGCTGCGTGCGCTTGTGATCCTGCGCAACCGCTTGGGATTGGTGTTTTTCGCGGCGCTGTCCTGGTCGGCCTATCTGGCGATGCTCAACCTCTTCCGCTTCCCGTCCTGGAGCTATTACGTCGGCCTGGCCGCGACGATCGGCACCGCTTGGATGATCGTCAGCTTCGTGGCGCGGCTGGTGCGCAACCCGTTCCTGCGCAAGATCGTCGCCTGGGGGCTTTGGGCCTATGTGACCCTCTTCTACCTCGGCCTTCTGGAGGCGACGGAGGCCGCGCTCGACAGTCTGGCCCTGGAGTTCGGGGACTTCCGGCTCTCGCTCCTTGGCCTGCTGACGGCGCTGGTGGTGATCGGCGTGCTGTTTACCGGCGCCCGCTTCGTCTCGGGCACGACCACCGCACGGCTTAGCCGGAACGAAGACCTCAGCCCGTCGATGAAGGTGCTGGTGTCGAAGATCATTCAGATCGTGCTCTATGCGGGCGCGTTCTTTCTGGGCCTCAAGGCGGTGGGCTTCGACCTGACGGGCCTCGCCGTGCTGTCGGGCGCCATTGGCGTGGGCCTCGGCTTCGGCTTGCAGAAGGTGGTGTCGAACCTCGTCTCGGGCGTCATCATCCTGCTGGACAAGTCGATCAAGCCCGGCGACGTCATCTCGCTGGGCGAGACCTTCGGCTGGGTGACGGCGCTGACGTCGCGCTATGTCTCGATCACGACGCGGGACGGGAAGGAATACCTGATCCCGAACGAGGACCTGATCACCGGGCAGGTGGTGAACTGGTCCCATTCCAACAGTTACGTCCGTCTCGATATCTATTTTGGGACCGCTTATGCGGACGATCCGCATCTGGTCCGCCGCGTGGCCATCGAAGCGGCGATGGGCACCAAGCGCGTGCTCGATCACAAGCCGCCGGTCTGTCACATCGTCGGGTTCGGGGACTCCTCGGTTGACTACATCCTGCGGTTCTGGATCAGCGACCCGACCGGAGGTCTGACGAATATCCGGGGCAACGTCTATCTGGCGCTGTGGGACGCCTTCCAGGAACACGGGATTTCGATCCCCTTCCCGCAGCGCGAGGTGCGGCATCTGAACGCGCCGCCCTCCGCGTCTGCCGTCGAGCTTCCCGACTGACCGCCCGGCGCTCTTACCCGGCGCGTGAGGCCGGTCCCGCCTGCCGCACTTTGCGCGGCAACTCGGCGATCAGGGCCAGTCTGAGAGCCTCCACATCGTACGGCTTCGTCAGCACCGAGACCTCCGGGAAGCCGGTCAGCACGTTGCCGTCGCGCCCATAGCCGGTTGCGAGCACGAAGGGGATGCCGCCAAGATGCAAGCGCGTGGCGATCTCGATCGAGGTCTCGGTGCCCAGGTTCACGTCCAGCACCGCGCAATCCACGCTAAGGGCGTCGAGGGTCGCCTTCGCCTGCTTGACGCTGTTGGTCATGTGGATCTTGCGTGCGCCGAGGCTGACCAGCTTGGCATAGACATCCATCGCGACGATGAGGTTGTCCTCCACAAGCAGCACGTCGAAGCCCTCCAGCGGCTCGCTCTGTGTCATGTCCGGTGCCTCGTCCGCGGCCGAAGATGCCGCGCCGGCGACGGCCTTCACGAGATCGGTCGCCAAGGGTAGGGGGCTCGCCTGAGCGTCCACCGGTTCGAAATGGATCGCCGGCAGTTCGAACTCCGCGACCAAGCCCGTCAGTTGGTAGCGCAGGCGGGCGCGGCCATGCAGATCGAAGGGGATCGAACGCTCGATGATCGAGGTGCCGAAGCCCTGCCGATCGGGCGCGCAGACCGGCGGGCCGCCCATCTCGGCCCAGCGCAACAGAAGGGCGCCCGCGCTGTTGAAGGCCTTGGTGATGCGGATCTGACCCGAGTCCCGGGAGAGCGCGCCGTATTTCACCGAATTCGTGACCAGTTCGTGTACCACCAGCGCGATGGTCGTGAAGGCCCCCGGGGTCAGTTGCACGTCCGGCTCCTCCAGCAGGAGCGTGGTGCCGGTATCCGTCACGTAGGCCGAGACCTCGGTCCGCAGCAGGCCGTCCAGCGAGGTCGCTTCCCAGTCTTGGCGGGTAATCTGGTCATGGGCGCGGGCCAGGGACTGAATCCGGCCCTCGAGATCGCTGACATAGGCGTCGATTGACGGCATGTCGCGGTTCCCCTGAGAGACGATGCCCGTGATCAGATTGAGGATGTTGCGGACACGGTGGTTGAGTTCGGCGACCATCAACTCCTGCTTCTGGCGCATGTGCTCGGTCGCGCGGTTGGCCTCGTCGGTGACCTTCAGGATCACTTCCAGCAAGGTGTAGCGGAGGGTCTTGGCGATGTTCAGCGTGGCCTCTCCCCAGGATTCGCACTGGCCCGAGACCTCCTCCTGCCAGGCTGCGAAGCTTTGGCGCGGCTGAAGCCGGTCGCCTTCGGGCGTGGGTACTAGGCTTTTGGCCGGAGACCCGGCCCAGGTCACGCTCTGTCGGATCTCGGCACGGAAAAGGACGATGTAATCCCGCGGTGTCCGCGAGATCGGGATCACCAGCAGGCCGGCGACGCGGTCGGCGATTTCCGCGGCGTGCTCGTAGCTTTCCGATAGGGCGGTGGTCGCATAGACAGCCCCCATAGTCGTCGTGTTGAGGAATCGGACGAGGCGAATGAACTCAGCCTCCGTGGGGGCGGCGCCGAGGGCGAGATAGGAATCGTCGGAAAAGACGGCGATCCCATCGAAATCGATCAGGTCATGAATGTCCTCCGCCAGTGTGGCGAAGTCTTCCATCAGGCCCCGCCCACTAGAGACACGGGCCATGATGCGGTCATGCAGGCGGCGGGTGAGCGCGACCTCCTCTTGAGTGGCGGTGTTGATCCGATCGGCCAGTTCATAATTGAACAGCTGGGTGAAGAGTTCGATCGCCGATCGCCGCTCATAATCGACATAGCGCGGCGTCATATGGTGGCAGGCGAACAGGCCCCAGAGCGCGTTGTTGCGAATGATTGAGGACGACATGGAGGCCCGCGTGCCCATGTTGCGCAGATATTGAAGATGGATCGGCGAGACGGCCCGGGTCACAGCCGAGGAGAGGTCGATGACCCGGGCCTCCGGGCAGCGGGCGGGCCGGATGGGCGAGACCGGCGCTTCGGTGTCGGCAATCAGGCGCAGCGGGCTGCGCAGATAGAGCGCGCGGGCCTGCTTGGGGATGTCGCTCGCCGGGAAGCGCAGGCCGAAATAGCTCTCTATGTCCGGGTCGCGCGATTCGGCGATGACCGTGCCGCTGCCATCGTCCTCGAAGCGGTAGATCATCACGCGGTCGAAGCCGCTCAGATGTCGCATCGCCGCCGCCCCGACGGTCATCAGGCCGTCGAGTTCCGGCTGGCTGCGCAGCTGGGCGACCAAGGTCTGGACCAGCTCGAAATCGTCGCGGTGCTCGGTTGCCGATTTTTCCTCGAACTCAAAGATGAAGCCGCGCGCGGTCGGATGGATCGAGATGTCGAAGCGCCGCGCGTCCTCGAAGAGCGGCTCGCCGAAAAGGCGCGCGATGGGGACGCCGGACTGGAAGATCTGGGTGCGCCCCCGCAGAACATGGGCGACGCTCGCCGGGAAATGCGTCTCGAATCGGGTTCCGATCAGGTCCGCAAGGGGGAACCCCAACATCGTCTCCACATTCTCGGAGGCGTGCAGCACCATCCAGTCAGCAGAGACGGCGATCAGGCAGCCGAAGGCCTGGACCGTCCCGAGCAGGTGGATCGGCTCCCGGTCGCAGGTGGTGAGGTCGATCTCCGCTTGGCTCATGATCTTGGGCGTCCGTCATCGGGGAGAGGGTGGTGCCGGATTGTGTCTTCGGACCGTGCCGAGGAACCCGCGAGAACATGAATGGACATTGGACGTTCCTCGTTGGCGGTGCCGAAACCGTGCTAGCGGGAATGTCTTAAGGAAGTCAGAACTTCCGGGACGCCGCCTCGTGGAGATGCGGTCCAGGGACAAATCCTCGCGGGACTTGTTTCGAAATCGAAGCGTTTTGCCCGGCACGGCAAGGCGGCGTTAACCTTCATCCTCCAAGACGGTCCCAGCGTGGCGCATCGGGCGCTCGAAGGGATCGCGCTCGCATGGGCCAGGGCGCGGGGTCTTCCGGTCAGCCGTGTGGATCGGGCGACGGATTGACCGGCTCGGGCGGCGCCTGATCGCGGCCCCGTCGGCCCGGGCGCGGGGCAGCAAGAGGTGTGTGACCGCACCGTCAAGGAGGAAGAGCGAATGACGCTGAGACGGATCGCCTGCGTCGAGGACGAACCCGACATCCGCGAACTGACCGAAATGGCGCTGCGGGATTTTTCGGGCTACGACGTGCGGACTTTCCCGTCCGGCCCCGATGCGCTGGACGGTCTGGCGGAGTTCGCTCCCGACCTCGTGGTGCTCGACGCGATGATGCCGGGCATGGACGGGATGACCGTCCTCAAGGAAATGCGCGCGCGGCCGCATCTTGCGGGGATGCCGGTCGTCTTCATGACGGCCGCCACCTCCGAGGCCAACGTCCGGGAGTTCATGGCCGCCGGGGCGCTAGGCGTGGTCGCCAAGCCCTATGATCCGATGACGCTCGGGATGCAGTTGGCCGCGTTCGTGCCGTCCGGCTGAACGTCGCGGCGCTGCGCCGATCCTAGTGGCCGTCGCCCTCCAGGACGAAGCGTTTGTCGCAATAGCCGCATTCGACCCAGCCCAGCTTGGGGTCGATGGTCAGCCAGACCCGCGGATGGCCCAGGGCGCCCTCGCCGCCATCGCAGGCGACGCGGAGTTGGGTTACGGTCTCCGTTTCGGGCGGCTCGCGGTCGAGATCGTGGGGCAGGGACATGTCTGGCCTCGCGGGAGCTTGGGGTCCGGGCGTTTATGGCCCGTCGGGCCCGGGCTGCGCAAGGGAGGCCGGGAATGTGCGCCCGCGCGCCTTGCCGTGCCGGCGTCGTCCGGCTAGCTCGACCGTCCTATGGAGGGTGGCTGATGTCCGATGCGATCGAGATCAAGGGCTTGCGCAAGGTCTATGCCGGTGGCGGCAAGTCCGCGCCGAAAGAGGCGTTGAAAGGGCTGGATCTGACAGTTCCGACCGGCTCGATCTTCGGGCTTCTTGGGCCGAACGGGGCCGGAAAATCGACCACGATCAACATCCTTGCGGGGCTTGTGCGCAAGACCTCCGGAAAGGTCCGTATCTGGGGGTTCGATCAGGACGTGAACCCGCGTCAGAGCCGCGCCGCCATCGGTGTCATGCCGCAGGAGCTCAACCTCGACCCGTTTTTCACGCCCGCCGGTGCCTTGGAGGTTCAGGCCGGGCTCTATGGCGTGCCCAAGGCCGACCGCGACACCGCCGGGATCCTGGAGATGGTCGGGCTGAGCGACAAGGCCAACGCCTATGCGCGCACGCTCTCGGGGGGGATGCGGCGGCGGCTGCTGCTGGCCAAGGCGCTGGTCCATCACCCACAGATCCTGGTCCTCGACGAGCCGACCGCGGGCGTCGATATCGAGCTGCGCCAGATGCTCTGGCGCAATGTCCGGCGCCTCAACCAGGAGCGGGGGATGACCATCATCCTGACCACACACTACTTGGAAGAGGCGCAGGAAATGTGCGACGAGATCGCCATCGTGAACCATGGCGAGCTTGTCGTGCGCGACCGCACCGCGAACCTGCTGGAGCGCCTCGACGGCAAGACCATGGTCATCGTTCCCGATGGCGCTGCCGGACCCATCGACCTGCCCCCCGGCGTCGAGCAGGAGACGCGCCCGGACGGCGCCGTGGCGCTCACCTATAATCGGGGCAAGGTGACGGCGGAGCAGTTGCTCTCGGCTGTCCATGCGGCGGGCATCACCATTCGGGACGTGCGGACCGAAGAGGCGGACCTGGAGGACGTGTTCGTCTCGCTGACGCATTCGGCGCGCTGACGCCTCGCACCGGGAGCGGCGCCGATTGCGCCGGGCGCGCCCCATTTGCCACCGTGCTCGCGGCGACCGGCCGACCCGTGCGAGCGCAGCCGTCCCCCCCGGGGCGAGCCGATATTTCGTCTCCCGCGGAAGGGACCGTCCCGCCGTCGCTTCTGTCGGTGCGCAATGCATCGCCATCCGCGCGGGCACGCTCGAATCCCATTCTGAACGTGTGGGCCGCTCTGCGGGTGACCGCGCGGCTGCTCCCTCTTCTCCAGGAGCCGCGTCTGGGTTCGAGCGTCCCGCTGTCCGGGCCGCGAGTCCGACCACCGCAGGCGGACCCCGGTCCCGAGAGGGCCGTGGCGATGGCGGCGGATATCGGGTCGGAGGGGCACCATCGGCCTTCCTAGGCGGGGGGCGTGCGCTCGGGCGGCGCGCGCTGGCGGTGATCTGCGGATGCGGCAAGGGGGGCGGCGGCGCAGCTAATCCGAGACGTTCACGCGACGGGGACCACAAAAAGAAAGATCTCCGCGCCGAGCTGCCCGACCCGGGGGCACGGTGGCTTCGTGGACCGTTTAGGGAATGGTCCCCGGGCCGCTAATGTCCAGTCCGATGCGGCAGCAGAAGCGCATAGAGCATCGCATTGACCGGCGTCGGCACGCCGACCTCTGCTCCCAGGCGCACCGCGGCGCCCGACACCCATTCGACCTCGATCGGCCGACCGGCCTCTATATCGATGGCGGTCGACGCGCGGCCCCCCGGTGGGACCGAGTTGAGGAAGGACCAGACATCGTCCACGATGCCAGGCGGCAGGGCGACGCCCCGGGCGCGGGCGACGGCCTCGGTCTCGGTGGCCGCGGCGCGGAACAGTGCGCCGAGTTCGGGGATCGCCAGGATGTCGCCGACAGTGCAGCGCCCGGCGGCCGTCACACCCGACATCGCGGCGAAAAGCACGAACTTGGACCAGGATTCGGCCGCGATGTCATCGACCGACGGAGCTTCGGCGCCGGTCGCGGCGATCGCTTGCCGCAAGGCGTCGATCCGCGCCGAGGGCCGGTTGTCGCGCTCGCCGAAATGGAAGGAACCGAACGTCCCGGTCTGACGCAGCACGCCCGGCGCCGTGATCGTGGTCGAGACCCGCGTCACCCCGTCGGCGACGTGCTGCGGCGGCAGGATCCGGCTCAGGCGGTCGGCCGCCTCGACCCCGTTGAGGAAAGGAACGACCACCGTGTCCGGTCCAAGCATCGGCAGGCAGGCCCGTGCCGCGGCCTCCAGCGCGTCGCCCTTGACCGCGAAGACGATGGCATCGACCGGGCCGACCTCCGCCGGATCGTCGGTCGCCATCCAGGGATGGGCGACCTCGACCCCGTCCGCGCCCTCCAGGCGCAGCCCGTCGCGTCGGATCGCTTCCAGGTGGGGACCCCGCGCGATGGCCGCAACTTCGTGACCGGCGCGTGTCAGCTTGACCGCGAGGTAGCCACCGATGCCCCCGGTCGCCATCGTCGCAACTCTCATGCTGTGCCCTCCCATGACCTGATCCAGCCTAGCATACAGGCAGGGTCCCCGTCCCGACTATCGGCGGCGTCCGCGCAGCATGTCCTTCGCCGCCAGCACAGCGCCCCCGGTGATGAGCAGGCAGGCGAGGGCGACCGGCCATCCCGGCTCTGCCTGACCGGCCGCGATCAGGACCAGCGTCGAGAGCAGCGGGGCGGCATAGCTTGCGGCGCCCAGCACCGGCAGATCGCCATGTTTCACGCCGATATCCCACAGGAAGAAGGCAAGGCCGACGGGGCCGAGGCCGAGGCCCAGGATGGCGAGCCATTCGGTGCCGCCGGGCATCGCGGTCGTCTCAAGCGCG
Organism: Jannaschia seohaensis; assembly: GCF_900116765.1. Taxonomy (GTDB): domain Bacteria; phylum Pseudomonadota; class Alphaproteobacteria; order Rhodobacterales; family Rhodobacteraceae; genus Jannaschia; species Jannaschia seohaensis. The sequence goes on from NZ_UETC01000001.1 coordinate 568,486, forward strand.
AGATGGGCGAGGCCCGAGAGCAGCGCGGTCACGAGGCAGAACCCGGTCACGGCGTCCGTCGGCACCGTGGCGAAGCGGCGGGAGAGGACCGAGTAGCTCGACCAGACTAGCGCCGCCGCGCCCGCGAAGGCATAGCCGGCGACGTCCTCCGCGGCGATTTCGATCCCGACCCCGCCCGTGACGATCAGCGCCGCCCCCGCGAGCCCCATCAGCGCCCCCGCCAGGTGATGCGCCTTCAGCGCCCGGCCCGAGGCCATCAGCACGATCAGCAGCGGCCAGAGATAGGCGATGAGCCCGGCCTCCACCGGCTCCGCGTTCCGAAGCGCCAGCACGTAGAGCAGGTGATAGCCAAAAAGCCCGCCCACCCCGAGCGCCCAGGCGGGCCAGGGCTGTGCCCAGGCGCGCCAGCCGCGGCGGGGCAGGCCCGCGAGCAGGCCGGAGATTCCCCCAATGGCGAAGCACATCGCCAGGAGCTGGAGCGGCGGCACGTCGCCCGTGGCCGCCGTAAAGAGCGCGAGCAGCGCCCAGAGCAGGACGGCGCCGAAACCGAGGAGCGTGGCGAAGGGGCGAGACATGAGCCGCCACTTGCCCGCGCGGCGGGGCGGGAGCAAGGTCGGATGATCGCGCGCGCCAGCCGTCCTTGGTGCTCCGCCGCGCCGCCGGTTCGGTCGGGCAGTGCTCTGGCCGGCGGTCGGAGCGAGCGGAGAGGGCCGGGGGCCAGCCCCCGGACCCCCGGAGTATTTCCGGCCAGAAGAAGGAAAGGCGCGCGTTAACGGTTTTTTAGGGCGGCGTCAGAGGCAATCGAAGGACTGAGTTGAGGAGCGGGGCGTCCGGTTGCCCGCGTGGGAGGGGCCCGCGTGGGGCAAGAGCGTGGGAGTTTCGGGGCGCCCCGTCACGCGCGGCGTGTCAGCGATCCACAGGCAGGCCAGAGGGAACCGTCTCGGGGATGCCCAGGCGGCCGGCCAGCGCGGTCTGATCGGTGAGCATGGCGAGGAAGGCCATGAGCGACGCAATCTCCGCGTCGGTCAGTATGCGGTCCGGTCCCTGGACGGCGGCGGCGATGGCGGTGACTTGGGCGGGGTCGTCCATCACCCGCCAGTCCTCGGCCTCCAGCGCGGGCAGCACGACGTCGCGCTGGTAGCTGGCCAGAGCCGCGCGGGGCGCGGCATGGTCGCGCAGAAAGGCGGCGAGGTCGGCATAGGCTCCGGCATGGCCCCAGGGGCCGGTCTCGGTCGCGTTGCGCAAGGAGGGCGTGCGGAAGGCGTAGGCATCCGCCGCCGCGCCCGTCACGCGCATCCGGCCATCGTCGCGGGCATGGGTCTCGAACCGGGCGGCCTTGCCGGGGCCGAGCTGGGGCTGGCCCATGGCGTGGAAGGCGTGATCGGTCTGGAACGGGCCGGAATGGCACTCTGCGCAGCCCGCCGCGCCGTAGAACAGCTCCAGCCCGGTGAGCGCGTCGTCGGGCAGGGCGCCCTCGCCCCGCAGCCAGGCATCGAAGGGGGCGGTGTCGGAGCGCCACTCGTGCTCGACGAACTGGGCGATGGCGTCGGAGATGGCGGTGAAGCCGATCTCGCGGCCGGGCATGGCGGCCTCGAACATCTCGACATAGACCGGGATCGCCCGCACCCGCGCCGAGAGCAGATCCCACGCGCCGCCCTCGCCGGTGATGAGGCCCTGACGGACGGCCTTCGATATCTCGTTCTCGCCGTAATGGCCGGCCATCTCGTCCGCCGACAGCACCGGAAACATGGTCTGGGCGGAGAGGAGCGTCGCGAAACCCTGCTCCATCTCGTCGCCCATCGGGGTGCGCAGACCGTCCTCCGTCTCTTCGATGCGGCCGTCATGGAAGAGCACGGTGAACTCGTGCGCGCCCAGGTTGAACAGGGCGGGCGCGTTGCGGGGGATGCGCTGCTCGGGCGGGTTCTCGGGGTCGATGGCGCGTTCGGGGCCCAGGCCCGTGCCGCCCTCGCCCAGGCCCAGTGACAGGCCATCGCCGGTGCCGAAGCGGGGATGGTGGCAGGTCCCGCAGGAGATATTGCGGTTACCCGACAGAATCGGATCCCAGAACAGCAGACGGCCCAGGGCCACGACCTCTGGATCGGTCGCGCGATAGGCGTCGTCGGAGATCGGCGCCGGGAAATCCATCGCGACGGCAGGTCCACTGACGGCGAGACAAGCGGAGAGGCACAGGGATCGGAACATCATGGACGCTTCAAAGCACGGGCCGGGGGCGGGCAAAAGAGAGAGCGCTCAACCGCAACAGGTGCCGCCGTCCTGGATCGGGGGGCAAGGCACCGTTCCGTAGGAGCAGAAGACGCAGCAATCGCCTGGCTTCGGTCTGATCAGCGTCCCGCAACGCGCGCATTCATGAAACCAGACGCAGGAGTCGCTGGGCATGTCCTCCTGGGAGGCGTGGCCACAGGCGGGGCAGGTCAGTGTCGAGACGGTCTCGGTCATCGGTGCGTCCTCCGTCGGATCAGAGCCCAGGCCGTCAGGCCCGCGAAGCCAGCGAGCGCGGGCAACAAAACCCAGTCCAGCCAGGCGATGGCCGCCCCGAACCCGATCGCGCCGAGCGCAAAGGGGAGGATCGGCGTGAAACAGCAGATCGCTGTTACGGCGAGTCCCAAGAGTCCGGTCTTCAGCATGGCGCGCCCTCCGCTGGTCCCAGCATGGGCCCCACGGAGTCGGATCGGCAAGTCACATCGGCGCGACGGCTCTGGCTTTTTCTGCGGGTGCAGTGTAGGCGCGCGAGCAATCCTGACAGTCCAGGCTCCCATTTTTTCCCGAGGTATCCCCGATGGACCTTCGCAACGTTGCCATCATCGCCCATGTCGACCATGGCAAGACCACCCTTGTCGACGAGCTGCTCAAGCAGTCCGGCACCTTCCGCGAGAACGAGGCGACCGCCGAGCGGGCCATGGATTCCAACGATCTGGAGCGGGAGCGGGGGATCACCATCCTGGCCAAGGCCACCAGCGTCGAATGGCAGGGCACGCGGATCAACATCGTCGACACGCCGGGCCACGCGGATTTCGGCGGCGAGGTCGAGCGAATCCTGAGCATGGTCGACGGCGTCGTCCTGCTAGTCGACGCGGCCGAGGGGCCGATGCCGCAGACGAAATTCGTCACCTCCAAGGCGCTGGCACTGGGGCTGCGGCCGATCGTGGTTCTGAACAAGGTCGACAAGCCGGATGCGGAGCCGGACCGGGCGCTGGACGAAGTGTTCGACCTCTTCGCCAATCTGGGCGCCGACGATGACCAGTTGGACTTCCCGGTGCTTTACGCCTCGGGCCGCTCGGGCTGGGCGGATGCGGAGCTGGACGGCCCGCGCGAGAACCTGACCGCGCTCTTTGAGCTGATCGTGAGCCACGTTCCGGCCCCGAAGCAGATCGCCGACCGCGCGAAGCCGTTCCGGATGCTGGCCACGACGCTGGGCGCCGACCCGTTCATCGGCCGCATTCTGACGGGCCGGGTCGAGTCGGGCACCGTGAAGGCGGGGCAGACGCTGCATGCGCTCTCGCGCGAAGGGCAGAAGCTAGAGCAATTCCGCGTGACCAAGGTGCTGGCCTTCCGCGGGCTCCAGCAGCAGGCCATCGACGTGGCCGAAGCCGGGGACATCGTGACGCTGGCCGGCATGTCGAAGGCCACGGTGGCCGATACGCTGGCCGACACCTCCATCGACGTGCCTCTGCCGGCGCAGCCCATCGACCCGCCGACCATCACCGTGACCTTCGGGATCAACGACTCGCCGCTGGCGGGCCGCGACGGCAAGAAGGTGCAGTCCCGCGTCATCCGCGAGCGGCTGATGCGCGAGGCGGAGACCAATGTCGCCATCCAGGTCACCGACACGCCGGGCGGAGAGGCCTTCGAGGTCGCGGGCCGGGGCGAATTGCAGATGGGCGTGCTGATCGAGAACATGCGCCGCGAGGGCTTCGAACTGAGCATCTCGCGCCCGCAGGTCGTCTTCCGCGACATCGACGGGCAGCGCCACGAGCCGGTCGAGGAAGTCACCATCGATGTCGATGACGAGTATTCCGGCGCCGTGATCGAGAAGATTACCGGCGCGCGCAAGGGCGAGCTGGTCGAGATGAAGCCCGCCGGCGCGGGCAAGACCCGGATCATCGCCCATGTGCCCTCGCGCGGCTTGATCGGTTATCACGGGGAGTTCCTGACCGACACCCGCGGCACCGGCGTGATGAACCGCGTGTTCCACGAATGGGCACCCTATAAGGGCACGATCCCCGGCCGCCGCGCGGGGGTGCTGATCTCGATGGAAGACGGGGTCAGCGTGGCCTACGCGATCTTCAACCTGGAGGATCGCGGCAAGTTCTTCATCGGCGCGCAGGAGCAGGTCTATCAGGGGATGATCATCGGCGAGCATTCCCGCGACAACGACCTGGAGGTGAACCCGCTCAAGGGCAAGAAGCTGACCAATATCCGCGCGTCCGGCTCGGACGAGGCGGTGCGGCTGACCACGCCGGTGCGGATGTCGCTGGAAGAGGCCATCGCCTATATCGACAATGACGAGCTGGTCGAGGTGACGCCGAACGCCATCCGTCTGCGCAAGCGCTTCCTCGACCCGCATGAGCGCAAGCGTCAGGCCCGCGCCGCCGGGTGAGATCCCGTCCGGCCGCAGGCCGGCATGCGGTCCGGCGGGCCGAATGAGGCGCTAACGGGGGGCGCCCCGGCCGGCGTGTTGTGAGGGTTTCTGAGCGCATCGACGTCCAGGTGTTGCGCGCCGCCTCTGGCGGCACGCCCGGGAAAGCGGTCGGACGGGGCATCGAGCCCCGTCCGACCGCGCCTCCGGGGGAGTATTTGCGAACCCGTGATGAGGGCGCGGCTGAGGGCGGGCGCTTGGTCCGGTGCTTTCGGTGAAGGCGGATGGCGGGCCCTGAAGGATTCGAACCCTCGACCTGCCGATTAGAAGTCGGCTGCTCTATCCAGCTGAGCTAAGAGCCCGTCCTGCTCCTGATGCCCCGGCCCGCTCCCGCGGTCAACACTGTGCCGCGGGCGCCCGTGACGCAGCGTTCGCGCGTGACAGCACGCCTCCCGACCGGCAGGAAGAGGGCCAGGAGGACCCGCCGATGACCGACTATCCCCACCTGCTCGCCCCGCTGGAACTGGGGCATGTCACGCTGCCCAACCGGGTCCTGATGGGCTCCATGCATACCGGCCTGGAGGAGACGAAGGACTGGAACCGCGTCGCCACCTTCTATGCCGAGCGCGCCGCGGGCGGCGTGGCGCTTATCGTCACCGGTGGCATGGCCCCCAACCGCGAGGGCGGTGTGTTCCCCGGCGCGGCGGGGCTGTTCACGCCTGAAGACATCGACAACCACCGCATCGTGACGGACCGCGTGCATGAGGCCGGGGGGCGGATCGCGATGCAGATCCTCCATGCAGGGCGCTATGCCTACGCACCCGATTGCGTCGGCCCCTCTCCGATCAAGTCGCCGATCTCGCCCTTCCCGCCCAAGGAACTGGACGAAGACGGGATCGAGAAGCAGATCGCCGATATCGTCACGGCGGCCGCCCGCGCCCGCGAGGCGGGCTATGACGGGGTCGAGGTGATGGGGTCCGAAGGCTACTTCCTCAATCAGTTCCTGGTCACCCATACCAACCGGCGCGAAGACCGCTGGGGCGGCAGCCTGGAGAACCGGCAGCGCCTGCCCGTCGAGGTGGTCCGGCGCGTCCGCGAAGCGGTGGGTCCGGATTTCATCGTGATCTACCGGCTCAGCATGATCGATCTCGTACCCGGCGGTCAGACCTGGGAGGAGGTCGTCTCGCTGGCCAAGAAGATCGAGGCGGCGGGGGCGAGTATTCTCAATACCGGGATCGGCTGGCACGAGGCGCGCATTCCGACGATCGCCACCAGCGTGCCGCGCCGGGCCTTCACCTGGGTCACAAAGAAGCTGATGGGCGAGGTGGGCATCCCCGTCATTACCTCGAACCGGATCAACACGCCGGAGGTGGGCGAGCAGGTTCTGGCCGAGGGCTGCGCCGACATGGTGTCGATGGCGCGCCCCTTCCTCGCCGACAGCCAGTTCGTGAAGAAAGCCGGCGAGGGCCGCGCCGCCGAGATCGCGCCCTGCATCGCCTGCAACCAGGCCTGCCTGGATCACACTTTCAGCGGCAAGATGACCTCCTGCCTGGTGAACCCTCGGGCCTGCCACGAGACGGAGCTCAGCTACGATCCCGCCGAGGCGTCGCGCCACATCGCAGTTGTGGGGGCGGGGGCCGCCGGCGCGACAGTGGCCATGATCGCGGCGCAGCGGGGCCATCGGGTGACGCTCTGGGACAAGGCCCGTGACGTGGGCGGGCAGCTCAACATGGCCAAGGTGATCCCCGGTAAGGAGGAGTTCCATGGCCTGGTCGAATGGTTGACCCGCATGGTCGACCACCCCTCCATCGACCTGCGGCTTGGCGCCGAGCCGACCGTCGATGAGCTGCGCCATGCCGACGAGGTGGTCATCGCGACCGGCGTGCTGCCCCGCGACCCTGGCATCGAAGGACAGGACCAGCCCCATGTGGTCGATTACATCGACGTGTTGCGCGGGAAGGTTCAGGTCGGTCGCCGGGTCGCTGTGGTCGGCGCGGGGGGCATCGGTTTCGACACCGCCGATTATCTCACCCATGGCGCGGGGCCGTCCTCCACCGAGGACCTGCCCGCCTGGCTGGCCGAATGGGGCGTCACCGATCCGGAGTCCCATCGCGGCGGGCTTGCGCCCGAGGGCCCGCGCCCCGAGCCCTCGGTCCGCGAGATCACGCTTTTGCAGCGCAAGGCCGAGAAGCTGGGCAAGCGGCTGGGCAAGACCACCGGCTGGATCCACCGCGCGGGGCTTCAGATGAAGGGCGTGAAGATGGTGCCCGGCGTCAATTACGAACGTATCGTCCCCGAGGGTTTGGAGATCAGTTTCGGCAAGAACCGCGAGAAGCCGACGCTGATCGAGGCCGACACGATCGTTCTTTGTGCAGGGCAGGTGAGCGAGCGCAGCCTCGCGGACGCGCTGGAGGCCGAGGGCATCGCCTGCCATGTCATCGGCGGCGCCGACGTCGCGGCGGAACTGGACGCCAAACGCGCGATAGATCAGGGCGCCCGCTTGGCGGCAAGGCTTTGACACGGTGGCGGCGCTGGGGCCGGATCGTGCGACCGGTGTGACGCCGAAAAAGTGTCACCTAGTTGTACGGGTTAAGAATTAGTTAACTATTAACAGGTGGTTAAGGCTGCCATTTTTCGTTTCGTGCCCCGGAGAAATCTCCAAACTAACCCGGGATTGGCCCTCCCTGGGCATGGTCTCGCCCCAATCCCCCGGCAGGTTCCCCTTACGAAATTACAAGTTCCAAGGGTCAACTGCATGGATCGTCTGTCAGAGATGGAAGCTTTCGCCACGGTCGTCGACCAGGGGGGCTTCACCGATGCCGCCAAGAAGCTCGGCATCTCCAAATCGGCCGTGTCCAAGCACGTGTCTTCCCTTGAGACGCGGCTCGGTGCTCGCCTCCTCAACCGCACCACGCGCCGGGTCAGTCCGACCGAGATCGGGCTCGCCTATTACGACCGGGCCCGGCGCGTTCTCAACGATGCGGGCGAGGCCGATGCTCTGGTCACCGCGATGCAATCGGCCCCCTCGGGTGTGCTGCGGGTCTCCGTGGCGACGGATTTCGGCGTCAACCATCTGAGTCCGATCCTGGGCGGCTTCCTGCACGAATTTCCCGAGATCACCGTGAACATGGTGCTCAACAACCGCTATGTAGAGCTCATCTCCGAAGGCTTCGACCTCGCCGTGCGCATCGGCGATCTGGAGGACAGCTCGCTCAGGGCCCGCAAGCTGGCCGAGACCCATAAGCAGATGATCGCCTCCCCCGAATATCTGGAGGAATACGGCCGCCCCCAGCGCATCGACGACCTGAATGAGCACAAGCTTCTGCATTACTCCAACCAGGCCAACGGTTCGGTCTGGAAGCTGACCGCGCCCTCGGGCGAGAAGCGTCAGGTGCGCTCCGCCGGGTGGCTGACGGTGAATGACGGGCAGAGCCTGCTGACCGCGGCCTGCAATGGCCTGGGCATCGCGTTCCTGCCCGATTTTCTCTACGCCGACGCGATGAAGGAAGGGAAGCTGGTCCCCGCGATCGAGGGCATGGCGCCCGAGGTGCAGGGCATCTACGCCGTTTACCCGCCGGGCCGCTACACCCAGCCCAAGGTCCGCGCCTTCATCGACTTCCTGGTCGAGAGCTTCCGCGACAAAGGGCCCGACAACTGGTGACCGGCCCCGGCTTGCGCCGCGGGGGTGCAGCCGGGATAACCGCCCCATGATCCGCTTGCTGATGATCTGCGCCGCCCTTGCCGGCCCGGCCCATTCGGCCACCTACGGCTTTTGCTGGCGGGGGGCCAACGACTACCGGCTGGAGGGCTATATCTCCTATCCCGACGACTTCCCTGGGCGCATCGTGACCCAGGACGACGTCACGGGGTTCGGGATCGTCGGCTGGCGCGGCGACACCTATCTCGGCCGCTGGTCCCTCAAGGAGCTGACGCCGGAGACCAGCTGGGTTCTCCGCTTCGACACAAGGGCGCTGGCCTTCCCGACCGGCGGAGATCGTCTGCTCGGCACCTATCAGGCCTGGAACGCGAATGGGCGCGTGGACGATTGCGGCGACCCTGGCTTTGGCTTCAATGGCGGAAATGTGGGCCAGGACGTTTGCGTGAACGGGCGCTACATCGCCGCCAGCACCATCGACCCGACCACGCCGCTGCGCATCGCCGCCAACCCGGCGGACCCTTGCGGCCCCGCGCCGATGTCCGCGCTTCCGGGGGCGCGCCGCCACGGATGACGCCCGAAGCCTTCGCGGCCCGCCATCCCCGCCTGTGGCGCCTGTCCTCCGTCGGCTCGCTGGAGGGGATCCGCAGGCATGGCCTGCTCTGCGCGCGCAGCCTCGCAGCGCGGGCAGGGCATGATCTGGCGGACGCGCCCCGCCCCGAGGCGCTGGCGCTCCGCCTGCCCTGTGGCGCGCCCGTCCGCATCACCGACAATTCGCCCCTGAGCGCGGCCAAGCTGGCCCGGGTGCTCGATGACGGCCTGACGGTGGCGGATTGGATGGCGATGCTGAACGCGCGCGTCTTCTTCTGGCCCGAGCGGAGCCTTGGCACGGGCAATCGCGATGCCCGCGCCCGGCTTGGCTACCGCAGCGAATGGCACGTCTTCGACACCCTCCGCCTGCTGGCGCCCGTCTGGGACCGGGCGGAGATCGCCCCCTTCAACACCGGCGCTACGATTCACCAGCCCCCGCGCCGGGGCCGGGCCAGCTTCGCGCCTCTCGGGGGCCTGGACTACGAGACGTGGCGCCGCACGCGCCGCGCCCAAGGCGCGGTCAAGGGCCTCGATACCGTCAAGGAGGTCACCGTCCGCGGCGATCTGCCCCATGCCGCCGATGCCCTGACCGAGATCGCCCGGGCCTGACGGTCCCCTCTTCTTCTGGCCGGAAATACTCCGGGGGGAGTCGCCCTTGGGCGACGGGGGGCAGGGCCCCCCTCCCGCCCTCGCCTCCCGCGCCTCACGCGCCCCAATCAGCGCTCTGCATCTCCCGCAGGCGCGAGGCGGTACGCGCGAATTCGAAGACGCCGCCCGATGACAGCGCCTCCGGCTCCGCCTCCGCCGAGACGATCAGCTTGACCCGCGCCTCGTAGAGCGCGTCGATCAGGGTGATGAAGCGCCGCGCCTCGTTGCCATGGGCGCGGTCCAGCACGGGCACGTCCGTCAGGATCAGCACCCGAACCGCGCGGGCCAGCGCGAGATAGTCCCCCGCCCCGAGCGGCTTGCCGCAAAGCTCCTTGAAGGAGGCCCGCGCCACCCCCGAGGAGAAATCCTCGAGCCGCAGATCGCGCCCCTTCACCCGCAGCGTCAGCCCCTCGGAGCGCCCGTCCGTCAGCGACTCCCACAACTCGTCCAGCGCGCCGCCGCCGACGAAATAGACCGGCGCTCCGGCCAGCCGGTCCTGCCGATGGTCGCGCGGGCTCTCCAGGTGGTGAACGATCATCCGCGTCTTCACCATCTCGATGAAGGGCAGGAAGAGCGTCCGGTTCAGCCCGTTGAGATAGAGATCGTCCGGCGGCCGGTTGGAGGTGGTGACCACGCGCACGCCCCCGGCGAAGAGTTTTTCGAACAGCCGCCCGACGATCATCGCGTCGGCGATATCGGTGATCTGCATCTCGTCGAAGCAGAGAACGCGGATCTCCTTGATGACGCCGTCGGCGAAAGGCGCCAGCGCGTCGCGGGTGCCGCGGGCGCGGGCCTCGTGCATGGCCTCGTGCAGCTCCTGCATGAAGGCGTGGAAATGGACGCGGCGGGACGGGACGGGCGATGTCTCGTGAAAGAGGTCCATCAGCATCGATTTGCCGCGTCCGACACCGCCCCAGAGATAGGCGCCCATCGGATCCTCGGCAGGTTTCGCGCGGCCGAATAGGCTGCGCTTGGTCCCTTCCGCTAGCTTTGCGCGTACCGCCTCCAGCGGTTTGATGGCGGCGGCTTGGGCGGGGTCGGGGATGAGCGTGCCGTCCTTCAGGCGCGCGGCGTAGGTTTCTTCCAGGGTCATACCGGCACCGATAGGACGCGGCGCGGCGCGGCGCCAGCCTCCCGCGTCAGGCCGGAGCGCTGGCGCGGGGCAGGGCCGCGCGGAGGCGGCGGCCCAATGGCTGCTCCACCCGCTCGGTCAGGAAGATCGACAGCAGAACGATCCCGGCCTGAACGGCCAGCATGGCGGCGATCCCCAGGCCGGTGCCCAGCGCGCCCAGCGTGCTCAGCGCGGCCAGCACCGCGAGACCGAGATTCTGGTGCAGCAGGTAATAGGCATAAGAGGCCCGCCCGATCCGCGTCACGGGCCGGGCCGAGAGCACGGGCAAGGGACGCCGCGTCAGACAGGCCAGCGTGGTCAGCGCGATCAGCGCCAGCAGCGCGCCGAGATGGGCCGAGTCCTCGGGCGCATAGATCAGCGCCTGCATCGCGCCAAGCAGGAACAGCGCGAGCGGGCCGGGCTCGATCCCCTGGCTGCGCATCGCGGCCAGGGCGATGCCGAGGGTGAAGAAGGGCTGGAACTCGGTGAAGAGCAGGCCCGACAGCGCGTGGTCCGCCCCCAGCCGCGCCTGGATCACGGCGCAGACCAGAACGAACGCGGTCCAGGCCAGCAGGAACCGCCGCCGGGCCAGCCAGAACAGGAGCGCGGCGACGCCGTAGAACCGGACCTCGACCCAAAGCGACCAATAGGCCCCGTCCAGCCATTCCAGGCCGGGCAGGCCCAGCGCGCGGCCGACATGCTCCGGCGGCAGGAAGAGCAGGCTGACGGCATATTCGACCGGCCCGCGGACCAACTCCGCTGGACCCAGAAGAGAGGTCGCCACGAAGGTGAGCGTCCCGCAGATCAAGAGCGTCGGCCAAAGGCGCAGCAGACGCCGCGCGGCGAAGTCCAGGGCGGAGGCGCTGCGCTCCAGGCTGAAGGCGATGACGAAGCCCGAGACGACGAAGAACATCGACACGCCGAGATGGCCCAGATCCGCGAAGGGGATCCAGGCCAGCGCCTCGCCATAGGGAACCAGGTCGTCGCCCCGGCCCGCAGGCGTCCAGAACACGGCATAGTGGTAGAGCGCGACCCAGAGGATTGCGAGGGTGCGGACACCGTCCACGGCGTCCAGGCGGTCGGTCTGGGCGCTCATCGCGCGGCCGCCAGGGCCGCGTCATAGAGGCCCGAAAGCTGGTCGATCCAGGCCCCGGGGGTCTGGGCGATCAGGCCCTCCCCGGCGAAGCCCGCGCGGCTCATAGCTTCGATCTCGTCGTCGGGGCGGTCCATGAAGGCAAGCAGGTCGCGCGCCAGCGAGTCCGGGCCGCTCACGTCCACTGCGGTGCCGAGGCCCGCTGCGACAACGTCCGGCGCCAGCAGCGCCGCGCGTGAGATCGCAACCGGCAGTCCCGAGAGGCTGGCTTCCGCGCCGACCAAGCCGAAGGGTTCGGCGAATCGGGATGGCATGACGAGCGCCCGGCAATCGGCCACGGCGGCGGCGATCTCGTCGCGGGGCGTCCAGCCCGCGAACTCCACCTCGGGATAGGCGCGCGTCAGCTCCTTGCGGTTCTCCGCCGAGCCGATCACCCGCAGCGGCAGCCCGGCGCGCCGCGCCGCTTCGCAGAGCAGCGCCACGCCTTTGCCCACCTCCAGCCGTCCGACATAGGCCAGCCGACGGTTCGTCTCGGCGGGGATGCGGGTCTCGCTCCAGCGCTCGACGGGGTTGCGGACGGTGCGGATCGCGGCCTCCGGCAGACCGCCGCGCGCCAGGCTGTCGCGCATGCCGGGATGGATCTGGAGCACGCCCGCCCAGTCGCGCCCGGCCAAGCCCCGCCGCACCTGCATCTGCCGCATGCTGCGCCACGTCTTTTGCGCGCGGGACCGGCGGTCGCAATTGGTCGCCAGACAGCTGGCCGACATCGGCACGCGGGCGCATTCCTCCCGGCGCTGATAGTCGAAATAGGCGCCGTTCGGGCAGGCCAGGAAGTAGTCATGGGCGTGCAGGAACGTGTGCGCGGCGACCGGGGCAAGGGCATCGAAGACCGAGGGCGACAGGATCTGCGCCCAGCCATGCAGGTGATAGACCGTGTCCGGCCCGTCGATCTCGGCGATGGCGCGGGCCAAGCCGTCGCGCTTGGCCGCATCGTAGAGACCGCGCCGCGCGGCGTGAAATTTGCCGCGCTTCAGAAGCGCCGTGCCCCCCAGCGCGACGACCTGAACGCCCTGCGCCGCCAAGGCGCCGTCATCGCCTCCATCCCCGCAGATATAGGTGACGCGGTGACCCCGCATCCGCAGCATCCGCGCCGAGAGCAGCGCGAGCCCCGTCGCCCCCCCGCGCGCCACGCTCGCGTCGTTGATGACGACGACATGGGGCATCGGCTGGGCCTCCGGCAGGCCGGGTTGGGGGCGCAGGGGAACGGTCAAAGGTCGAGGATCCGACGCGGAGACAGCCGCCCCCGCGCGAGATCCGCCAGAGCGGTCAGATTCCCGCGCAGTCGCCCGACCCGGTCGACCCAGGGCTCGGGCCAAGGGGCGCGGAGGAGATTGGCCATCATGTTGCGCGACATCAGTCGCAGGGCGCGGCGCGGAGACATGGTCCCCTTGCGGATGAGGTAAATCGGGTTGGCCAGCTGAGAATAACCCAGAGGCACCCCGCGTGACCGCCCCTTTTTCGTGCCGAGGTGAACGCCGAAGACGCTGTCGCAGCGCAGGATCTCGCCATAGCGCGCCATGTTCCGGCTGAAATCCACGTCCTCCAGCCAGCCATAGAGCGGCAGATCGGTGTCGAACCGGACGCCGTGACGGGCGGCCGTCTTCATGCGCAGCGCCATGTTGCAGCCATAGGCGTTATAGACCGGGGCGCAGCCGCCCATATCATCGGGCGGGGTCAGCATCTCCATGCCGCGGGCATGGTCCAGGCCGGGGCCGAGGATGCCGTCGGCCATGACGCGCCCGGTCGCCATGACGACGTCGGGGCGGGTTCCGAAAAGCCGGCGCAGCGCGCTGACCGACCCGTCGCCGAGCAGGTAATCGTCGTCGAGAAACAGAATGATCGCGTCCTCGGGGGCGGCGTCGAGAACCGCGTTCCGCTGCGCGCACAGGCCCTTGGGTCCGGACAGCACCCGCAGCGGGATCGTCAGCAGCGCCGAAAATTCGGCGGCGAGGGCCTCGGGCGCGGCGACCTCCTCTTCGGCGACCGAGAGCCAGACGGCGTCGGGCTGGTCGCTGAGGCTTGCGATCTGTGCCAGCGTCTGCTCCAGAACCGGGCCGCGCCCGGCAGAGGCGATCGCCAGCAGGATCGGCGGCTTGGCAGGGTCCGCCATCATCAACAGGCCCCCGACCCGCGGAGGACCACGAGCGGCGTGCGCAGGATGATACGGAGATCGCCCAAGAAGCTCCGTGTCGCGACATAGGCCATGTCCAGCCGGACGCGGTCGGAGAATTCGAGCCCGCTCCGCCCGCTCACTTGCCACAGGCCGGTCACGCCGGGGCGCACCGACATGTAGGCCGCGGCGTTCGCCCCATAGCCGCCGAGCTCTTCGGCGGTGATCGGGCGGGGGCCGACGAGGCTCATGTCGCCGCGCAGCACGTTGAGGAATTGCGGCAGCTCGTCGATGCTCAGCTTGCGGAGCAACCCGCCGAAGGGCAGCACCCGGGGGTCATGGCGCAGCTTGCGATGCGACTCCCATTCCCGGCGCGCCACCGGATCAGAGGCCAGCAGCGTCTGCAACCGGTCCTCGGCATCCCGCACCATGGTCCGGAACTTCAGGCAATGAAAAACCCGCCCGTATCGGCCAACCCGGGCATGTCCGAAGAAAATCGGCCGGCCATCGGAGATGAGGATCGCGACCGCCACGGTCGCCATGAGAGGGAACAGGATCAGAAGGGCGATCACCGCGACCAGGCGGTCGAAAAACGACTTCCATAAATCTCCCCAAAGGCCGCCACGAGCGAGGGCACGCGTTCCCAGGTCCGGCGCGAACAACTCGGCCGGTTCGGTAGAAGAACCATACTGCATATCACTCGGAAAGGCCGCGAGGCCCTCCCCCCATAGTTACTAATCTAACATTGTCCGGCAGAGACAAGGTCTATAGGGCAAGAAATACCACGCGGCCTAACCTTCGGTAAACTGGGATATTAACCGGCAGCAAAGAAAGAAACGGCCCTATTCGTGACGAATTCTTCTGCCATAGGAAAATTGTGGCGATAGCCCGAACAATAGGTATCTCGTTGCCCGAGGATGGCCACAAGATTCCCGCGGTGCCGCCACAAACTGATTCTCGTTCCGCCGCATTCCGGCGCCGCAGCATGGAAGGACGCTGACTGCAATGACCAAGGAGACCGGCTCCGTCCCTCTGTTGGGGGCTGGCGCGCTCTCGGCGGCGGAGCGGGTCGTGGCGCAGGTCTGCCAATTCGCGATCTTCGTGATCGCCGCCCGCGCGCTCGGCCCGGCGGAGTTCGGCGTCTTCGCGCTGGTCTCGGCCTGCGCGATCCTGCTGATGCGCGCGGCCGAGGTCGGCTGGGCGCCCTATATCATGTGCTGGTCGGGCGACGCCTCGGTGCCGCGGCAGGTTCTGGGGCTGGCGGTGCTGTCGGGCGTCCTGGCCGGGGCGCTGGGTTTCCTGGGCGCGTTCCTGGGCGGCGTGTTCGGCCTGGAGGTGGCGACTGTCACCCTGGCGGAGCTCTTCGCGCTCTGGGTCGTGCTGGCGACCGTCTCGTCCGCGCAGAAGGGAATGATGGTCTGGATGCAGCGGCTTCGTTCCTCCGCCGTCTGTGAGATCTCGGGCGAGTTGATGGGTCTCGCCGTGGCGCTGGGCGCGCTTTGGTCCGGCTGGGGCGTGTTGGCGCTGGTCTTCGGCCGGCTGGCCTATCAGACCACCCATCTGACGCTGAGCTTCACGGTGACGCGGCTCTTGCCCGATTTCCGGGTCCGGCTGTCGCAGATGGGCGCGCTGGTGGACTTCTCGCGCGACTTCTTCTTCAGTCGGATGCTGTCCAACACCCGCCTCTATGTCGCGACTTTTATCGTCGGCGGCGCGTTGGGGCCGACCGAGGTCGGCTATCTGCGCGTCGCGGAGCGTCTCGTGGGCGCGGTGGGCGAGGTGATCGCGGTCCCGGCGCAATTGCTGGGCTGGGCGGCGTTCAAGCGCGCCCGCGACGTCGGCGACCCGGAGGTCGCCCGCACCCGCGTGGGGGACGGGCTGGCCGTGTTCCAACGGCTCGCCTGGGCGATCTCGGTCCCGCTCTTCGTCTGGCTCATGGTGACGAGCGACATCCTGGTCGCGGGCCTGCTGAGCGAGGAATGGTTGCCTGCGGTGCCGCTGATCGTCCTGCTGGCGTTGGCGCGCCTCCTGGGGACGTTCGGCCTGGCGACGGAGCCGCTGATGTCGATCCTGGGCGAATCGCGGGTTCTACCGCGCCTGTCGCTGCTGCTGCTCGTCACCAACACGATCGCGGCGCTGGCGGCGGTGCCGTTCGGCCTCTACGCGGTGGCCTGGGCGCAGTTGGGCGTCTCGGTGCTGTTGCTTGTCGTGACTCTGCGGATCTTCGATCGCCATGCGGGCGTGACGCCGATGCGGGTGCTGCGCGACCTCGCCGGGCTTGCGCCGCCGCTCGCCCTGGGCGTCGCGGCGCTGCTGGTGGTGGACTGGGCGTTGCGGACGCAGGCGGGGTTGCCGCCGCTGGTGCAGACGGTGGTTTCGGGCCTGGTTGCCGGGGGCGTCTATGCCGGGGCTTTGGCCCTGCTCGCGCCCCGCGTCCTGCGGGAGCTGTCCGGCCGCGGCCAGCCAGCGGCGGCGTAATGCGCGCGGCGTTGGGGCGGGCCCTGCGGACCGGAGGGCTGGCCGGGGCGGCGATCTTGGCGCGGGCGCGGGTCCGGCTGGGCCTGGCCCCGCGCTTCTCTGGCGTCTGGGACACGAGAGAGGCGGCGCTTGCCGCGCTGCCCGCCGCCGAGGCCCGGGGCTATGACGACCCGGACATCGCCGAGGTGTCATTCGAGGCGATGTGCAACCGGGAGGTCTGGGACTACCCCGTTCTCCACTGGCTCTCTCGCTGGCTGCCGGATGCGCCGCGGCTGCTGGACGCGGGCGGCCACATGGGCACCAAGCGCATCGCCTTGGGGGCGCTGCTGCCGCTGGAGGGCGTCACCTGGACCGTGCTCGACACCCCCGGGATCGTGACCGCCGCGCGGGCCGCGCAGGCGGCGGGGCGGATCCCGGCCGACCTCTCCTTTGTCGACGCGCCCGAGCGCGCGCCCGAGACCGACCTGCTGCTGGCGTCCGGCCTGATGCAATATGTCGACCGCTCCCTGACGGAGGTGATCGCCGCGCTGCCCGCCCCCCCGCGGCACCTGCTGCTCAACAAGGTCGCGCTGCGCGACGGCCCGCAGATCGTCACCCATGAGCGGCTGGACGCCGTCCGCGTGCCCTACCGCATTCGCGCCCGCGCCGATTGGCAGGCGGAGTTGGATCGGCTCGGATACGACCTGGTCGACACGTGGCGCATTCCCGATCTGTCCCACCGCATTCCGACTCACCCCTGGCTGGGTATGAGTCAGAGTTGGGGCTTCGCGCTGACGCAACGGCAGAAGTGATGAGACAATAGGGCGGATCGGGGTGTAATCTTGCAGAATCAATGGCGAATGCCATGGAATCGCCTTGTTTTGGGTTGCGCCCGGCATACCGTGATCGCGCCTGTTCCGTAGTATGGTCCTGTTTAACTGCCAGAGGCGAGCAACAGCCGGAGGGAAGGTCGTATTGATCCGGACCCCGCGCCGGCGCTTTCGAAGGTTTCGGTCATGGTTCTGGCGCGCATTTTCGTTTTGCCCTCCCGGTGCCCGCGATGAGCGGGGTGCCCGACGCGGCGCTGCGGGACGGCCTCTTCGCTGGCATCGCCGCGCAGGCTGCGCGCCGCCCAGAGGCGGTGGCGGTCCATGGCGCGCCCGCGCGCCGCTATGGCGAACTCGTTCTGTCCGCCCGGCGTATCGCCGGGCAGCTCGCTGCGGCCGGGGTCGCGCCGGGCGATCATGTGGCCCTGTGGGGCGCGCGGTCGGCCGAGGCCATCGAGGGCCTGCTCGGCATCCTCGCCGCCGGGGCCGTCGCGGTGCCGCTGGACCCGAGCTTCGCCGCCGAACGGATCGGCGCGATCGTCGCCGACGCCAAGCCCCGGGCCCTGCTGGCCCCCGCTCCGGCGCGGGCGGAGGCCCTGCGCATCGCCGACTGCCCCGTGATCTCACCCGGCGACGGCCCCGCGCTCCCGCCCGTCTCCCGCGCGCGGGAGGATCCCGCGCTGATCCTCTATACCTCCGGCTCCACCGGGCGGCCCAAGGGCGTGGTGCTGCCCCATCGCGCCCTCGTCGGGTTTGAGCATGGGCCGGGCGATCTGGCGGTAACGGCGGAGGACAGGGTCCTACATGTCTCGACCCCCGCCTGTGACGGGGCCATCGAAGAGACGCTGACGCCGCTGCTGCGCGGGGCGTCCATCGCCGTGGTGCCGGCCGGGCTCGCGTCGGCCTCGGCCGTGGCCGAGACCATCGCGGCGCATCGCGTCACCGTGGCGACGCTCTATACGGGGCTGCTGCACCTGCTGATCGACCACCGGGTCGACGGATTCGCCGGGGTCCGGCTGGTCATGGCCGGGGGCGAGGCGATGGACCCGGCGCGCGCCCGCGCGCTGCTGGCTGCGCATCCCGGCCTTGTCCTCGTCAACGAATACGGGCCGACCGAGACCTGCTGCGTCAGTCTCGCCCACCGTGTCACGCCCGAGGATCTGGCCGCCGACGCGCCCCTCCCCATTGGCCGCCCGCTGGCCGGGGAGGAGGTCGTTCTGCTCGACCCCGATCTGGCTCCGGTCCCCGAGGGCGCCATAGGCCAGATCGCCATCGGCGGCAGCGGTCTGGCGCTCGGCTATTTGGGGCGTCCCAAGAAGACGGCCGAGGCCTTCATCCCCGACCCGCGCCCCGGCCGGAACGGCCGCCTCTACCTGACCGGCGATCTGGGCCGCGCCCGCGCCGATGGCGTGCTGGAGTTCCACGGCCGCGTCGACCGGCAGGTCAAGCTGGCCGGCCGCCGGGTCGAACTCGACGGCATCGAGGCCGCCTTGCGCGCCGCCCCCGCGGTCGCGGATGCGGTGGTCGAGAAATGGGGCGACGGTCTCGTGGCTTTCGTGGTGCCGGCGACCGACGGCGACCTGCCCGCGCTGCTGCGCGCGCAGACCCAGGCCGCCGATATCCACCCCCATGTCTTTCCCCGCCGGATCGAGGCGCGCGATGTCTTCCCGCTACGGCCGAACGGCAAGGTGGACCGCGATGCGCTGCGCGCGTCCCTCGCGGCGATCGAGACCGGCCCGGCCCCGGCGGCGGGCAATCTGCGCGCCACCGTCGCCGGCATCTGGCAGGAGATCCTGGGCACGCGCCCCGCTCCGGCCGACCGATTCTTCGATCTGGGCGGCACTTCGCTGCAACTGATCGAGGCCCATGCCCGCATCGAAGCCGCGCTGGATCGCCGCTTCGACGTCGCGGCGATGTTCGACCATCCGTCCCTGGGCGGGCTCTGCGACTTTCTGGCGGGCGCCGATAGGGCCGCCCCCGCCGCGACCACCCGCAGGACCGAAGAGGCCATCGCCATCGTCGGCCTTGCCGCCCGGCTGCCCGGCTTGCCCGATCTCGACGCCTTCTGGCAGGCGACGCTGGAGGGCCGGGACAGCATCACCCGCTTCGCCCCCGAGGAACTGGAGGACGGCTTCGACGCCGAGACCCGCGCCCGCCCCGACTTCGTCGCCGCGCGCCCGATCCTGTCGGATGTCGACCTTTTCGATGCCAGGCATTTCGGCATGACCCCGCGCGAGGCCGCGCGCACCGATCCCCAGGCCCGGATCTTCCTGGAGCTTTGCGCCCAGGCGCTGGACCACGCGGGGCTGGACCCGACGCGCCCACCGGGCCGGGTCGGCGTCTATTCCGGCGCCTCCATGTCGACCTATCTGCTGGAAAACCTGCTGGCCGGGCCGGGCGCCCTGCGCGACTTCACCAGCCAGTTCCAGATCGACTACACCAACCTCGCGGGCAATGGCGGCGACGACATCCCCGCGCGCGTGGCGCAGAAGCTGGGCCTGACCGGCCCGGCGGTCAGCATCACCACCGCCTGCTCCACCGGCCTTGCCACCGTCATCGCGGCTTGCGACGCGCTGCGGGCGGGCCGCATCGGCGCGGCGCTGGCGGGGGGCGTCTCGATCACCTTCCCGCAGAAGCGCGGCTATCTCGGGGCCGAGGGCGGCATGGTCTCGCTCGACGGCACCTGCCGGCCCTTCGACGCCCGCGCCAATGGCACGATCTTCGGCGACGGCGCGGGGGTGGTCGTGCTCAAGCGCCTCTCGGACGCGGAGCGGGACGGCGACACGATCCATGCGGTGATCCGCGGCACGGGGCAGTCCAATGATGGCGGGCGGGGCATGTCCTTCACCGCGCCTTCAGCCATCGGCCAGTCGGAGGCCATCGCCGAGGCGCTGGCCGATGCGGGGCTGACCGGCGACGATATCGGCTATGTCGAGTGCCACGGCACTGCCACGCCCCTGGGCGATCCGGTCGAGATCGCGGGGCTCAGGCGCGCCTTCGCCGGCGCCACCGCGCCCTGCGCGCTGGGGGCGGTGAAGGGCAATCTCGGCCATCTGGACGCGGCGGCGGGGATCGCGGGGCTGATCAAGGCGGTGCTGGTGCTCAAGCACGGCACCGTGCCGCCGATCGCCCATCACCGCTCCGCCAACCCCCAGATCGATCTGAGCGGCACGGGCTTCCACCTGCCGACCGCGCCCGCGCCCTGGACGGGGCCGGAGCCGCGCCGCGCCGGGGTCAGCGCCTTCGGCGTGGGCGGCTCCAACGCCCATGTCGTGCTGGAGCAGGCCCCCGCGCGCGCCGCGCCCGCGCCGCTGGCCGCGCCGGTCGTTCTGCCGCTCTCGGCCAAGACGCCCGAGGCGCTCAAGACCATGGGCGCGGAACTGGCCGACCTTCTGGAGTGCCCGGACGCGCCCGCCCTGGCCGATGTCGCCCACACGTTGCAGAGCGGCCGCCGCGCCTGGGATCTGCGCGGCGGGGTCATGGCGCGCGACGTGGCCGAGGCGGCCCGCGCCTTGCGCCGCATCCGCCCGGGCGCGCCTGTGGATGAGGCCCCGCGCCTCGTCTTCCTGATGCCGGGGCAGGGGGCGCAGTTCCCCGGGATGGGCCGGGCCGTGACCGATCCGGTCTTTGCCGAGTTCGTGGAGCGCGGGCTTGCCGCGTTGCCCTCTGAGGTCGCGGATGACCTCCGACCGCTGTTGTTCGGGGACCCCGAGGCCGAGGATCAGGCCAAGGCCCTGGCGCAGACCCGGCTGGCGCAGCCCGCGCTCCTTCTGGTCGAGGTGGCGGCCGCCGAGATGTGGCGCGCCCGGGGCGTGACGCCCGATCTGCTGATCGGCCATTCGGTGGGTGAGATCGCAGCGGCCGTCATCGCGGGCGTGATGTCTTTCGAGGACGCCCTCCGCCTCGTCACCGAGCGCGGCGCGCTGATGCAGGCGCAGCCGTCAGGCGGCATGCTGGCCGTGACTGCACCCATGGACGTTCTCGCGGCGCATTTGACGCCGGAGCTGGATCTGGCGGCGAAGAACGCGCCCGAGCAGCAGGTCGTGGCGGGCCCGCCCGATGCCCTGGACGCGCTGACCGCGCGGCTGGAGGCCGCAGGCTATTCGTCGCGCCGGCTGAGCAGCAGCCACGCCTTCCATTCGTGCATGATGGACCCGATCGTGCCCGCGCTGCGCCGGGTCGCGGCGTCGCTGACGCTGCGCGCGCCCCGGATCCCGCTGATCTCGACCGTCACCGGCCGCCCGATGACCGAGGCGGACGCGACCGATCCCGAGTATTGGGCCGGTCAGGCCCGCGCCTGCGTCGACTTCACCGGCGCGCTTGCCACCTTGGGTGCGGTGCCCTCGGTCCTGTTGGAGGCCGGCCCGGGCCGGACCCTGTCGGCGCTGGCGCCGCAGAGCCTGGCATCGGAGGCCGTACGGGACGTCATCCCCAGCCTGCCCGACGCGGCCCGTGCCGCCGAAGGCGACGCGATCCCGGCCCAGGCCGCCCTGCGCCTGTGGCGCGCGGGGGTCGCGGTCGATCTGTCGGCGGGCTTGCCCGCCGGCGCCGGAAAAGTCCCTTTGCCCAGCTATCCCTTTGCCCGCATCCGCTGCTGGATCGACGCGCCCCGGCCGCGGGCCGCGGCCGCCCCCGTTGCGCCCGTCATTCCCGGCGCGTCGGCGCTGCCGCCCCTGCCGCTGGCCGCGTCTCAGACCGTTTTTACAGGTGATCCCATGTCCTCTGCCCGCACCGTCCTGCCCGACGTCATGGACCTCGTCGCCGAGATGTCCGGCCTCGATCTCACGCTTGAGGAGGCGGGGACCAGTTTTCTGGAGCTCGGGCTCGACTCGCTATTCCTGGGCCAGCTCACGCAGGAGGTGGGCAAGCAGTTCAAGGTGCGGTTCGGCTTCCGGCGGCTGACTTCGGATCTGGGCACGCCGCAGGCACTGGCCGACTTCATCCTGGCGGAAAACCCCGACGCCGCCCCCCAGTCCGCGCCCGCCGCAGCCGCCCCGGCCTCCGCCGCCCAGCCCGTGTCGCCCGCGTCCGTGCTGGCGGAGACGCCCGCCCTGAGCGGTGACGTCGCCGCGGTGATGCAGGCGCAGATGCAGACCATGCAGGCCCTGTTCGCCCAGCAACTCGCCGCCTTGGGCAGGATGCCGGCGCAAGCGCCCGCTCCGGCGCCCACCGCTCAGGCCCCGGTCGCTGCCGCCCCGGCGCAAGCCGCCGCGCCCGAGACCGACGCCGAGGCTCCGGCCCCGAAACCCGAGGTCAAGCGCCGCGCCAAGATGCAGTCCAACGCGGACCTGACCCCCGCGCAGAAGGTCTTCGCCCGCGACCTCGCCCGCCGCTATTCCGAGTGTTTTCCGTCGTCCAAGGCCTACACCGACAGGCACCGCCCGGTCCTGGCCGACCCCCGCGCCGCCGCCGGCTTCCATCCCGACTGGAAGGAGCTGGCCTTCCCCATCGTGGCCGACCGCGCCAAGGGCGCCTATATCCACGACCTCGACGGCCATGCCATCATCGACCTGGTGAACGGCTTCGGCCAAACCGCCTTCGGCCACGCGCCCGACTTCGTCGGCGCGGCCGTGGCGAAGCAGCTGGAGAAGGGATATGCCATCGGCCCCCAGGCCGAGCGTGCGGGTCCTCTGGCCGAGCGCTTCGCCAAGGCGGTCGGTCATGAGCGCGTCACTTTCTGCAACACCGGCACCGAAGCCGTCATCGCCGCCTGCCGCATCGCGCGCACCGCGACGGGGCGCGACAAGGTGGTGCTCTTCGACAAGTCCTATCACGGCCAGCATGACGAGGTGCTGGCCAAGCCGGGTAAGGGCGCCGCCGCGCTGCCCTCGGTTCCCGGCATTCCCCGGGGCGCGATGGGGAACGTGGTGATGCTGGGCTATGACGACCCGGCGGCGCTCGACTGGATCGCCGCCAATACCGACGAGATCGCCGCCGTGCTGATCGAGCCGGTCCGCTCCCGCTACCCGGCCTCGCGCCCCGAAGCCTTCGTGCGCCGTCTCAAGGAGTTGACCCGCGACAGCGGCGCGGCGCTCATCATCGATGAGGTCGTCACCGGCTTCCGCACCGGCCCGCGCGGGATGCAGGGCGTCTGGGGCATCCAGGGCGACATCGCCGTCTATGGCAAGGTCGTCGGCGGCGGCATGCCCATCGGCGTGGTCGCGGGCGATGCCCGCTTCATGGACGCGCTGGACGGCGGCAGCTGGTCTTTCGGCGACGATAGCCGCCCCGAAGCCATGCCCACCTTCGTCGCGGGCACCTTCGTGCGCCACCCGCTTGTGCTGGCCGCCGTCGAGGCGGTGCTGGACGAGTTGGAGCGGAACGGGGACGCGCTGTTCGTTGAGGCCCCCGCGCGGCTCGCGGACATGGCCGCGCGGATGCGCGCCGCGCTGGCCGCGCGCGGCCTGCCGGACATGATCGAGGACTATTCGACCTGGCTCTATGTTGACGCCTCCGACCGGGATCCGCGCGCGACGCTGCTCTATCCGCTGATGCGGCTGCGGGACGTGCATGTCATGGACGGGTTCTGCTGGTTCCTGACGACCGAGCACGGCACGGCCGAGATCGATCATGTCGTCCGCGCCTTCGAGGAATCGCTCGACGAGTTGCTATCGGTCGGCATCCTCGCCGACGAGCGTGCGGCCGACGCCCCGCCCCTGCCTCGACGCGAGGCGGCGCCCGCGCCGCTGCTGCCCGGACAGCGCGAGATCTGGATGCGGCATCAGCTTGGGGGGCTGGCCGCCGCGTCCTTCAACGAGAGCGGGACGCTCTGGATCGACGGGCTGCTGGACCGCGCGGCGCTGCAAGCGGCGCTGGACGAGCTGGTGGCGCGGCGCGACGCGCTGCGCGCCCGGTTCGCGCGGGATGGCAGCGGGTTCCGCGTGGCCGATCCCGAAACGGTGCCTCTGGAGGTCCACGAGGACGCCGACGAGACGGCGCTCGCCGCCTATATCGCCCAGGACGCCGCGACGCCCTTCGATCTGACCCAGGGCGCGCCCTTCCGCGTGGCGCTATTCCGCCTCGCCCCGGAGCGGCATTCCCTGGTCCTGACCGCCCATCACATCGTGCTGGACGGCTGGTCCTTCGGGCTGGTCGTCGACGATCTCTCGGCGCTCTATGCCGCCGCCGCCCAGGGCCGCGATGCCGCGCTGGAGCCGGCGCCCAGCCTTGCCGACCATGCGCGCGCGGCTCCGGTCGCGCCCAAGTCCCATGCCGCCTATTGGCGCCGCGTCTATGCCGAGCTGCCCGCGCCCGTGGACCTGCCCGCCGACCGCCCGCGCCGCCCCGCCGCCGACCGGCCCGGCGCCACCATCGTCCACGAGATGCCGATGGAGGTGATCGAGGGGCTGAAGGCGGTGGGCGCCAGGAACAGCTGCACCCTGTTCTCCGCCGCCTTCGCCGGAATGCAACTGCTGGTGCATCGCCTGACCGGCGCCTCCGATATCGTGCTGGGCGTCCCCACCGCCACGCAACAGAGCACCGCCGACCCGGACCTCGTGGGCCATCTCGTCAACTTCCTGCCGATCCGCGCGGGGCTGGACCCGGCGGCCTCCGTCGCCGACCATCTGCGCGCGCTGTCGGCCCGGGTGGGCGAGGCGCTGGAGCATGACGGGCTGACCTTCGGCGAGATCCTGACGCTGGCCGAGGTGCCGCGCAGCCTGGACCGCACGCCGCTCACCTCCATCGAGTTCAACTTGGAGCAGGCGGGCGCGACCGAGTGGCATGGGGCGACGGCCCGGTTCGAGACGAACCCCAAGGCCGCCGTGACCTTCGATCTGTTCTTCAACCTCGTCACCGACGAACGCGGCCTGCGCGTCGAGGCGCATTACGCCAGCGACCTGTTCGACGCCGCCACGATCCGTGCCTGGGCCGCTGCCTATGAGTGCCTGCTGCGCGCCATGGCCGCCGATCCGGCGGCCACGCTCACGGCCCTGCCGTTGCCCGACGCGGCGGAGGCCCCCGCCCCGACCGAGGGCGGCGCCCCCCTGCCTGAGCGGCTGGAGCAGGTGGCCCGCGACCGGGCGGACGCCCCGGCCGTCACCGGCCCGGATGACACGCTGACCCATGCGCAGCTATGGGCGCGCAGCGGCGCCTACGCCGCCGCGCTCCAGGCGCGCACGCGCCCCGGCGATCGGGTCGCGATCTGCCTGCCGCGCGGCGCCGACCTGATCGCGGCCACGCTGGGCGTGCTGCGCGCGGGCTGTGCTTTCGTGCCGCTCGACCCGGGTCAGCCCGACATGCGTCTCCACAAGATCCTGGAAGATGCCGATCCGGCCCTGGTGCTGACCGATACCTGCGCGCGCTTCGACCGCGCCATTCTCTCGCCCGAGGACGTGTCCGGCACGCCGCGCTTCGTCGCGCTGAGCAAGGATGCCCCGGCCTATGTCATCTACACCTCCGGCTCGACCGGGACGCCCAAGGGCGTGGAGGTGCCTCATGGCGCGCTGACGAACCTGCTCGACAGCATGATCGCCGCGCCGGGGCTGAGCGCCGAGAGCAAGCTGCTCTCCGTCACCACGCCCGCCTTCGACATCTCCATCCTGGAGATGTTCGGTCCGCTCCTGGCCGGGGGACAGGTGGAAGTCGCGCCCGCCGAAATGGTGCTGGACGCCTTCAAGCTGGCGGATCGGCTGCGGCGGGGCGACGTGACCCATATGCAGGCCACGCCGACGCTTTGGGCGATGCTCGACATCGCGGGTTGGACCCCGCCCGAAGACTTCCAGGCCTGGGCCGGGGGCGAGCCGCTGGCCCCCGACCTCGCCGACCGGCTGATGTCGCAGGGCGCGGCGCTCTGGAACCTCTACGGGCCGACCGAGACCACGATCTGGTCCGCCGCCAAGCGCCTGACCCCCGGCGCGGCCATCACCATCGGCGACCCGGTCGCCCGGACCGAGCTGCACGTGTTGGACGCGGCGGGCCGGCCCTGTCCGGTGGGTGTCGAGGGCGAGCTGAATATCGGCGGCGCGGGCCTGGCGCTGGGCTATGCCGGGCAGCCGGAGCGCACCGCCGAGGCCTTCCGCAGGGTCGAGATCGGCGGCATGGCGCGCCGGCTCTATGCCACCGGCGATCTCGCCCGTCGCCGGGCCGATGGCGAGATCGAGATCCTGGGCCGCCGCGATGGGCAGATCAAGCTGCGCGGCTATCGCATCGACCTGGGCGAGATCGAGGCCGCCCTGCGCGCCCAGCCCGGGGTCACCGGCGCCGCCGTCGCGCTCCACACGCGCGAGGGCGGGGACAAGCAGCTGGTCGGCTACGTGACGGGCGACGCGCCCGAGGGCCTCGCCCTGGCCGAGGCGCTGCGTGCTCTGCTTCCCGATTACATGGTGCCGACGGCCTGGATGCGTCTCGACGCCCTGCCGCAGACGCAGAATGGCAAGCTGGACCGCAAGGCCCTGCCCGCGCCGGAACCGGCCCCCACCGGGACCTTGGCGGGAACGCCCCTGGCGCCCGGGACCGAGACGCGGCTCGCCGCGATCTGGTCCGAGGTGCTGGGCCGCGAGGTGGCCGACGCGACCGCCACGCTGTTGCAATTGGGCGCCGACAGCCTGTCGATCTTCCGCCTCGCCGCGCGGCTCCTGTCGGACGGCTACGAGATCGAGGCGCGGCATCTGTTCGAGCATCCCACGATCCGCGACCTCGCCGCCTTCCACGACGCGCGCGACCCGGCGGCCGCCCCCGCGCGGCCCAAGCTCAGCGACTTCCGCCGCGGCGCGCGCCGTTCGGGGAGCGCCGCGTCATGAGCGTGCGCGACCCCCAGGCCGATCCCGTTCTGGCCGAATTTCCGCTGAGCGCCGGGCAGACCCGCTGCTGGATCATCGACCGCGCCAATCCGGGCACGATCACGCTGAACGTCGCCGTCCGCTGGGAGGTGACGGGCCCGCTGCGCGAAGCCGAGTTGGAGCAGGCGTTCCGCCAGGTGATCGCCCGGCACGAAATCCTGCGCACCGCCTTCGCCGAAACGGAGAGCGGCCCGGTCCAGCGCGTCCATGCCAGCGCGCCGTTCCAGCTGTCGCTGGTGGACCTGCGCCGGGTGCCCGCGGAGGATCAGATGGCCCGGGTCGACGCCATCGCGCGCGAGACCGCGGCGGAACCCTTCGACCTGTCCAAGCCCGGCCTGATCCGCGCAACGCTGGTCCGCCTCGCGGCGGAGCGGGCGATCCTGTGCTTCTGCGTGCATCAGAACTGTTTCGACGGCTTCTCGATCCGGGTCCTCGGCCGAGAGATCGGGGCGGCGCTGACCGGCATGCCCCTGCCTGAGCCCGAACTGCAATATGGCGACTTCACGCTCTGGCAGCGAGAGATGCTGGAGGCGACCGGCGACCAGGATCTCGCCTACTGGACCGAAACCCTGGCCGGGATGCCCTATTTCGAGATGCCGCCCGACCATCCCCGCCCGGCCCGCTCCGGCGGGGAAGCGGGAATCGTGGCGCGCGACCTGCCCGAAGGGTTCGGCCCCGCCCTGGCCGAGGCGGCGCGCAAGGCGGGCGTGTCGCCCTTCACCCTGGGCTGCGCCGTCTTCGGCGCGGCGCTGCACCGGATCACCGGCGCCACGGATCTCGCCTTCGGCACCCAGATCGCGGGCCGCATGGATACGGAATTGGAGCCGCTGATCGGCATCTTCATCAACAACCTCGCCCTGCGGCAGCGGCCCGCGCCCGCCGCGACCCTGGCCGAGCACATCGCCTCGCTGCGCCCCGTCATCGAGGGCGCGCTGATCCATCAGACCCTGCCGTTCAACCGGCTGGTCGAAGCGTTGAACCCGCCGCGCGACCCGGCCCGCACGCCGCTGATTTCGATCAACTTCAACCTCCAATCGGTCTTCATGGAGACACGCCGCTATGGCGAGGTCGAGATGCGGTCGATGGCCAGCCACGCGCCGGGCGTCCTCTACGACCTGGACCTCGCGGTGATGGAGCGGCCCTCGGGCTGGCAGATCGTGCTGGAATACGCCGCGCCCCTCTTCGAGCGGGAGACGGCGCAGGCGATCCTGGACACGGTGGTGGCGGCCTTCGACATGGCCCTGTCGGCGCCCGAGACGCGGCTGGCGGACCTGCCGCTCCACGGCGCGCCACGGCTCGTGGGGGAGGCCATGACCGTCTCCGGCCCCCTGGCGGAGATCGAGACGGCGCTGGCGGCGCATCCTTCGGTGGCCGAGGCGGTTGCGGTGGCGGACGGGGACGGGGCGTTCGGCTTCGTCACGCCCGCCGCGACCGGGACCTTCCCGCTGGAGCGGTTGCCCGAGGCGCTGCTCTCCGACTTGGGCGAGCCGCGTTTGACCGGGGTCAGCGTGCTGGCCGCGCTGCCCCGCACGCAATCGGGCGCGCCCGACCGCGCCGCGCTGCGCGTGCCTGCCCGGCGCGCCGCCGTCGCGGTGCCCGACGCGCGCATGGCCGAGACGCTGGCGGTGCTGCGGGCCGACTGGGCGGAGCTTCTGGGCGTCGCGGAGGTGCCCGCGACAGGGCATTTCTTCGACCTCGGCGGGCATTCCCTGCTGGTGTTGCGCTTGCTCGCCCGCTTGCGGGACCGCTGGGGCGTCGCCATCGACCTGCCGGAGCTCTACGAGGCGCCGGTGCTGAGCGACTTCGCCGCCCTGGTCGCCGCCCGCCGGGGCGCGGCGCCGACGGCCACGCCGCGCGACGACGGGCTGATGCGGCTCAAGCGCGACGGGGCGGGCACGCCCTTTACCGCCGTCAACAACGCGGCGACGGCGACGGCGCTCTCGACCCTGCCGGGCTTCGACCGGCCGGTGGCCTGCATCCGGCTTCCCGCCGACGCGCCGCCCCTGGCCGAGGACACGCCCTTCGAGGCGGTGGCGCGCAGCTATGCCGACCAGATGCGCGCGTTGCAGCCCGAGGGGCCGTATCTGCTCTATGGAAATTGCGTGCACGGCAACCTCGCGCTGGAAACGGCGCGGGTGCTCCACGATCAGGGGGCGCGGGTCGCGGTCGCGATGAAGGACGTCTGGGAGCCGGGTTATGTCGCGGGCTTCGCCCATGACGCGGGGCTCGCCCGTCAGGACCGGCGCCACTCTCTGCGGCTGCGGCTGCGCTATTGGCGCGAGGGAGAGATGAGCACCGCCGCCCTGCTGGGCAGCTACGGCATCTTTCACCGGACCGGCCTGTTGCGGGCGCTCAGAGCGCTGCGCCTCGTGGGCCATGCCAACCGGACCGACCTGGAAGCGGCGCAGGAGGCGTTCATCCTGACGATGTCGCGGGCGCGCGACCGCTACCGCCCGGCGCCGGTCGATTTCCCGGTGCTGCATATCGTCACCGATGCCACGCCCCGTGGCGGGCGGTTCTCTCCCTCGATCGGGTGGGAGGCCGTGATCGGCCCGGACCACCTGACCACGGTGCATCTGGACCGGGTCTATGTCTCCCGGTCGAAACGGATCGGAGTGGAGGAGATGGCCGCCGAGATCGAAGCCTTCGCAGGCGCGCAAACCTGAACCGCCAGATCGGCCGGGGCCTCGGCCACGCCGACATCCAGCGGCGCGCCGCGGGCCGCCACCGCGCCCACCATCCCGCCGGGCAGGGCCAGATCTGTGAGCTGCCACGGCCCCGGCGGTCCGATCTCGCAGCGGGTCACGCGGGCCGGGGCGCCGGGGGTCAGGGTCACGTCGAACCGGTCGAGCGGCG
Organism: Jannaschia seohaensis; assembly: GCF_900116765.1. Lineage (GTDB taxonomy): Bacteria > Pseudomonadota > Alphaproteobacteria > Rhodobacterales > Rhodobacteraceae > Jannaschia > Jannaschia seohaensis. Next base: position 598,270 of record NZ_UETC01000001.1, read on the forward strand.
CGCCCATGCCGAGGCCCAGCGCCTTGACCACCGCCTCCTTGCGCGTCCAGCAGCGGAAGAAGCCCCCGCGCCACATCTCGGGCGGCAGCGCGCTGAGTTCCGCCTGTTCGGCGGCGGAGAAAAAGCGCTCCGCCACCGCCTCCTCGACCGGGCGCGGGGCTTCGATATCGACGCCCAGCGGGCGGTCGGAATGGACGGCAAGGCAGGCGATCCCGCCGGAATGGCTGAGGTTGAATTCCGGCCCGCCCGCCAGGCGGGGCTTGCCGGCTTTACCCGTCTCGAAACTGAGCGCGGCGGGAGAACAGCCACGCCAGCGGGCCAGCACCTCTCGCATCTTGCCGCGCCCGACCCGATAGGCATCGCCCAGGCCGGGGCGGGCGTAGCGGGCCGCGCGAGCGGCCTCTTCTGCGGAGAGGGACGCGGCCAGGCGCGCGACCTCGCCCGGGGGCGCGTCCAGACGCCAGAGATAGAGCCGGACGGTCAGGCCAGCCCCGCGGGCAGCATCGCGCGGATACCGGACTGGAACGCGGCTTCGGAGAAGCCCTGCGCATGGGCCACCAGCCGGGCCGGGTCTACGTCCCAGAGCCGCTCCGCCTCGAACCGCTCCACCGCCGCGACCAGCGCATCGACCGACTGCTCGGGGAACAGCAGGCCGGTCTCGCCATCGACCACCGTGTCGAGCGCGCCGCCTCGCCCATAGGCGATCACGGGACGGCCGGAGGCCATCGCCTCGACCGGGACGATCCCGAAATCTTCCTCGCCCGGGAAGATCAGGGCGCGGCAGCGGGCGAGATGGTCCTTCAGCACGGGAAAGGGGGCGCGGCCGAGAAAGGTGACGTTGGGCGTGGCGCGGGCCTTCAGCGCCGCCACCGTCTTGTCCGGCCCGCCGATCACGACCAGGGGCAGGCCGAGCCGCCCGAACGCCTCGACCGCCATGTCGGGGCGCTTGTAGGGCGCGAGTTCGCCGGCCCAGAGATAGAACTCCTCGGGGCCGCCGGGCGCGGGCGCGAAATCCTCGACGGCCACGGGCGGGTGCACGACGGTGGAGGGGCGGCGCCAATATTTCTCGATCCGCGCGGCGACATGGCCCGAATTGGCGGCGAAGGCATCGACCCGCGCCGCCGAGGTCACGTCCCATTGCCGCAGCCCATGGGCGAAGACCGACATGGCGGCGCGCTGCGCCGGGCCGGTGCCGTCGCGATAGGTGTGATACTGATCCCAAAGGTACCGCATCGGCGAATGGCAATAGCACAGGTGGAACGCGTCGGGCGGCGCGATAACGCCCTTGGCCGGCCCCGCCTCGGACGAGATCACCAGATCGTAGCCGGTCAGGTCCACCGCCTCCAGCGCGCGGGGCATCAGCGGTAGATAGGCTTGGTAGAGGCGGCGTGCGGCGGGCAGGCGGCCGATCCAGGTTTCGCGGATGCGGTGGGCCGTGAGCGTATCGGACAGCGCCGAGGGGTCAGCCACATGGGTGACGATGTCGGCCTCGGGGAACATACGACATAGCGATTCGAGCACCTTTTCGCCGCCGCGCATCTTCGTCAGCCAGTAATGCACCAGCGCGATGCGCGGGCGGCGGCGGGTCGGGCCGGGGGCGGTGTCAGGCATAGCCGTAGCTGAAGAGATAGCCGTCGGGCACATGCTCCAGATCGGCGCGGGTCATCACGACGCCTTCCAGGTTCGCGTCATGGGCGGCCAGGACGGACATGCAGCGGCGGACCGCCGATTCCTGCGTCTGGTCGTGGCGGATCAGCAGCACGCATTGGTCCACCGCCCGGGCGATCACCGCGCCATCCGGCGCTTGCAGCAAGGCGGGCGTGTTGACCAGGACGACGTCGTAGATGTCTTTCAGGTCGTCGAGAAGCTGCGACAGGCTGCCCATGCGCAGCGCGTCGGTCGCCCGCGCGCCGGGACGGCCCGCCGTCACCACGTCGAAATCCAAATCCTCGGAGGAATAGATCGCCTCCTCCAGGCTGCACTCCCCGCGCAGCACGTCGCCCACGCCCGCGCGGCGGCCCAGCCCGAATTCCCGCGCGAGCGTGTCCTGACGCAGGTCCATGTCGACCACGACGACATGCTCGTCGGCGAGGCCCGCGAGGCGGGCCAGCAGGATCGTCGCGGTCGTCTTGCCATCGCCCGAAAGCGGCGAGACCAGCGCGATGGACCGCGAGAGCGCATCCGGCGCGCCGGCGTTCAGATGGTTGCGCAGGGCGCGCACCGCCTCGGCGGTATGTCCGATCGGGTTGCAGACGATCTCGTCGACGGCGGCTTGCAGCCCGTCGAACCTGGTCTCGGGCAGGACGCTGACGACGGGCAGGCCGGTGGCGCGCTCGACGTCGTCGGGGTCGTGGAAGGTGCGGGTGGCGAGACGGCGCATCAGAACGATGGCAAAGCCCAGTCCGGCCCCGGCGAACAGCGCCATGATCGACAGCAGCTTGGGACGCGGCGACGCAGGCGAGCCGGGGATCGTTGCGCGCTCGATCACGCGGGCATCGGGGGATTGGAACTGCTCCTGGGTGCGGGTCTCGGCCACGCGGGTCAGGAGTTCCTTGTAGACGTCGCGCACGGCTTCCGTCTCGCGCTCCAGCTGGCGCAGGCCGATGGTGGAGCGGGAGGCATCGAGATAGCGCGCCTCGACGTCTTCGAGGGCGGCCTCCATCGTCTCCTCGCGGACGCGGGCGATCCGTGCCTCGTTGCGCTGGGCGTCCAGCGCCCGGGCGACCTCGATCTCCATCGAGCGGTCGACATCGCCGAGACGGGCCAGGATCTTGCGCCGCTCCGGATGGGTGTCGGGATAGCCCTGACGGGCCCATTCGGCATCTTGCGCTTCGAGCTCCAGCCGCCGGGCGTTCAACTCCACGATGTTGTCGGAGGTGACCATGTTGATCAGCGCGATGGCGCCGCCGGTCTCGACGAGGCGCTGCATTTCCTCGAACCGCGTCTCGGCTGCGACGCGCTCGATGCGGGCCTGGACCAGCTCGTCGTTGAGCGAAATCAGCCGCTGGGAGAGGATGTCGATGCTGGAGCCGTTATCGGCGATGGTGGAGGCGCGGTAGTCTTCCACCGCCTGCTCGGCGGCTTCGACCTGTTGGCGCAGGTCGGCGATGCGCGCTTCGATGCGGGCGGTCGCTTCGGTCGCGGTCTGCTGGCGGCCCTCGACCTGCTGGGCGATGTAGCGCTCCACCAGGGTTCCGGCGACCGTCGCGGAGAGAACGGGATCGTGCGTCTCGGCATAGACTGAGATGATGTAGGCATCGCCATCGCGCCAGACATCCGTGGCCTGACGCAGCGCCCAGACGAGGGCGTCCATGCGCGCGGCTTCGGACATCTCCCGCTCTTCCTCGGACAGTTCGGGCTCCGGGCCCCCGATCCCGATCGCGTCGAGGATGCGCCGGGGCAAGGAGGGCGGCTGCTGCGAGGGCAGGAGCAATTCCAGCAGGTCGGGCCGGTCGGCGCCGATGGTCCGGGCCACATCCTCCAGAAGGACGTTGGAGCGCAGGATGGATATCTCGGAGGCGACGACCTCGCTGGAGAGGTCCAGATCGGCCACGACCTGCTCATCCTTGACGAGCGTCCCCTCGCGCGGGTCGAGCAGCACCTTGGCGATGGAGCCGTAGACCGGCGTCATTTGCGAGACGATCAGATAGGTCAGGACCGCACAGATCAGCGCCGAGGTCAGGATGATCCAGCGCCCGGACCAGATCCCTGCCAGGACATCGCGCGGGTCGATTCCGTCAAGGCCTTCGTTGCCTTGGGGCACGAAGCGGGACAGCGGACCGGGCCGGACGTCGAAATCGGCGACCTCGTGGGTCATCTGGCTCCTCTCGTGGGACGGGCGCGCGGCATGCCGCGCGCGCGGCAATCCCTTGGACCGTCTCATGCGAGTACCCCCCCGATGCAAAGCATCGTGGGAAACGGACTCACCCTTCCGGTCTCGTCTACCATGTCCGAGTCGGCTCCATTACAGCGGCAATACCATAAACACCGTTTCCAAGTAGGAATTCAGGCGGCAGGATGAAGAGCCTGTGGCGTCCTGCCCGCGTTGCGGGCCAGCGCCGCGCCACGCGACAGACCCGCCGCCGCCCCCGCCATCGCGTAAAAGGCGAGGCCCAGATCCGGCGTCGGCAGCGTCAGCACCGCCGAGACCAGCAGCGCCACGCAGCCCGCGCGCAGAGCATCGGCCACCTTTCCCTGCCGGTCCTCGCCGCGCCACGCCCCGCGGCTCAGCAAGAGCGCCCGCAGGAAGCCCGCATAGAGCACCGCGCCGATCAGCCCGAGCGAGGCCAGCACAGCCACGACCCAGCTGGACGCCCGGACCGAGCCGAGCCCCGCCCCGAGACCCCAGGTGTCAGCGAAGTTGATGAGCGCCTGGGCGTTCCAGCTGCCGCGCTCCTGTCCCGAGGCACCCTCCAGCTTGTCGAAAAGCGCGCGGTCGAAGAAGGCCTGGACCGGCTCCACGAAATGGTAGGCGCCGTAAAGCGCCACGATCCCCAGCCAGGCCGCCGTCAGCGACAGCCCCGCGATGGTGGCGCCGCGCCGGGACACCCGCCGCCCCATCCCCGCCAGGATGCGCACCGTGCCATAGAGCGACAGGAACGCGACCAGCCCGACATAGGCCGAGGAGGATGTCGAGTGGATCAGGCAGGCCAGCGTCGCGAACAGCAGCAACCCGGACAGCCGCCGCCGCACGCCCGTCAGCCACAGATGCAGCCAGACCGCCGAGAGGCCGAGGCTGAGATAGCCGAAGCTCGACGCTTCGGGGAAGCCGCCGATCATCCGCTTGAGCCCGATCATCTCGTGGTTCCAGAGGATGGCGTAATTGGCGGTGCGGAAGGGCTCCATCAGCGCCTCCAGCCCCGTGTGATAGGTCAGCACGTCGAGCACGCCGAGCGCGATATGCAGCCCCGTCGCCGCCGCCATCGCCGTGATCACCGGTCCGGGATCGGGGCGCAGCCGAAAGATGGTGGCCGCCGCCAGGAAGATGCACACCCCCAGCAGGTGGCGGAAAAGCTGCGTCAGATTGCCGGTGCTGGGCCGCAGGGACGAGGTGACGACCCCGTTCTCGTTGCCCGCCCGCGCGATCGAAAAGACCAGCGTCTCGCCAGCGAAGAGCCGCGGCATCGCCATCGTGCAGAAGATCGCCCAGACCGTGAGCAGCGCGATCCAGAAGCCCGGCTGCCCCAGGCGCATCGTCCCCAGCAGGAGCGACGTGCCCCCCGGGCGCGCGATCAGCAGCGCGATGATCCCGAGGGCGCCGATATCGGCCAGCAGGATCGAGGCGCCGCCCACAGCGGGCAGGTTGAACGCCGCCGTCGCCGCGAAGGGGAGGAGCGCCATGAACGCCCAGAATCCCCGCTGCGGCCCGCGCATGGCCAGAACGACCAGCGCCAGCACGACCAGGAGGGACGTGGGAAAAAGTTGCATGGCTTAGGTGCTGGCCTCAAAGTCTCGGGTTTGGTCAAGTACTTTCAGTATCCTGTCTTTCGGAGACGAAAATGCGGTGGGTCCACGTCCTCTTCCTGACCGCCGCGCTGGCGGGCGCGGCCCCAGCGCAGGAGTTGCGCGGCCCCGATATGGCTGTGGCGTCCAATTTCGGCCAGGGGATGCCCCTTGGCCTGCTTCAGGCGGCGGTGGCGGCGGGAATCGCCGACTTCCGGGATGCGGTCTATTGGGACCGGGTCGAAGGGCCCGACGGACGCTTTCGCTTCGTGCGCGGCCGCGACACCTTTCCCGCCCGGCTGCCCCGCATGAGCCTGACGGTGAACAACGGCCATCCGGCCTATGAGGAGGGCGCCACCCCCGTGACGCCGGAGGGGATCGCGGCCTTCGGGCGGCACGCCGCCGAGACGGCCGCGCGCTTCCCGACCGTCGACGCGGTCGAGATCGGCAACGAGATCAACTCGGAGAATTTCGTCACTGGACCCTTGCGGGCGGGCGGGCTCGTCCGCCGGGCCGAGGGCTATACCGCGCTGCTAGAGAGTGTCGCGCGCCAGGTCCGGGCCGTGCGCCCGGATGTGCGCATCCTCGGGGGTGCGTTGCACTCGCTGCCGACGGGCTACACCGCGCTGCTCGATCGGGCCGGGGCCTTCGCTCACATGGACGCGCTGGCCTTCCATCCCTACGACACCCCGCCCGAGGTCTTGCCCGCGCAAGTGGCTGAGATGCGGCGCCTGCCCGCCCTGGCGGAGATGCCGTTCGAGATCACCGAATACGGAACACCCGATGCCGAGGCCGCGCCCGCGCTGCTGCTCAAGATGCATTGCATGGCGGCGCTGTCCGGGGTGACGCGCCTGGCCTGGTATCCGCTCCATCCCCGAGGAGACGGGTTCGCCCCGGTTCTGACCCGCGCGGGCGAGGTGACGGAGTTGGGCCGCGCCTATCTCTTCGTGCAGGACCGGTTGGCGGGGCTGCCGGTGACGAACGCGGCCCCCGACGCTTTCGCGCGCGGCTGCCGCTATGGCGACGCCGCCACGGTCATCTGGGGCGCCCCCCGCGAGGTGATCCTGCCGCCGGGGGCGCGGACCCTGGGTCCGAATGGCACGGAGATGGCGCCTGTCCTCTCCGAAGAGGTCCCGCTCCTTGTGCTGGGTCCTCCGCCGACGCTGGGACCGGTGGACCTGCTGGCCGATTCGTTTCTGCAATTCGGCTATCCGGGCAAAGGGTTCACCCGGCTGGCGCGCAATCCGCTCGGGGTGGCGCCGCTGGTGACGATGCCGGGGCAGGGCCGGTCGGGCGTTCCCTGGACGCCCTATCTGGGCCGCCCCGACGATCCCGGGGTGCGGCTGCTCTCGCGCAGTCTGCTGCCTTCCGGAACGGCGGCCTTCCCGGTGGAGGTGGTGCATCGCTACGTCGCGCCCGCCGCTCTGGAGGCGGAGCTGGACCTGATGCTCCACCCCGCCGCGCGCAGCGTCGACGGGGTCCGGCTGACGGTGAGCCTGGATGGCGCGGCGGTGACCGACCTTCACGTGACCGAGCGACACGAGGCGCGGCATGCGTTCTCCCTGGCGGAAGGATCGGTGCTGGAGATCGCGGTCGGCCCCGGCGACACGGCCTTGGGCGACGTGACCGGCTACCGCTTCACTTTGCGGGCACGCTGACGCAGGCCAGCAGACGGTCGATCCCGGCCCAGGCCCTGGCGATCATGCCGTCCTGTCGCGGGTCCCGCTCGGCGGCCAGCGCCGCCTCCAGCATCTCGACGATGCGCGCGGGCGTGGCGCCTTCGGCGATGAAGCCATCGGGCCGTCCGGTCATCTCGAAGAAGGATTGCAGCTTGCGGTCCCAGCCCAGCCCGATCACGGCGCGCCCATAGGAATAGGCCACGATGCAGGCATGAAGCCGGTGGGCCACCACTGCCTCGCACCCCGCGATTTGGGCGACCAGCTCGGCCGGGCGCTCGGCGTCCGGGGGCAGTTCCAGCCGATCTGCGACATCCGCGAGGGCCGCGACCACGCGGACCCGCGCCGCCCGGTCTTCTGCGGCGCCATTGGTAAAGAGCCGCACGTTCCGCCCGGAGGCGATCAAGGCCCGAGCGACCGCCTCATAGAACCGCACGCCGCTCCCCGCGCCGGCGACGGCCCCGTCGGCATGGTGCTCCAGCAGCCCGAAATCCGTCACGCAGAGCCCGACCACTCCGACCTTGGCCGCCACCGGCCCGTAGCAATCGGCGGCCAGCAGTCCCGGATCCGCGATGACTTCCGGCGCCGGGCCGCCTCCGGCCTGTGCGGTCCAGGCCTCGGCAGAGGCGATGTCGCGCGGGCCGACGAGTCGTAGATCGCAGGCCAGCAGCTCTCGGAACCAGTCCCGTCCCCGGGGCGTCCAATTGCGCGAGGCGCCCACCGCATAGAGCGCGAGCGGCGTGCCCGCCTCGGCGATCATCCGCGCGGCGCGGCCGACCTTGACCGGAAAGTTCAGGTTGGCGTCCGAGAGCACCTGACCGCCGCCGATCACCACGAGGTCGGCCCGCGCCGCCGCATGCCACTGCGCGGCGACCCGGTCGACCATCGACTGCAGCTTGCGCTCCGCCAGGGGCTGGCGCACCGCGCGTGGCAGCCGGTCCAGGATCGCAATCAGGAGGCGCCGCCCGCGCACCGTCACATGGCCGAAGCCCTCCCGTCCGGACAGGTCGATATGCGTCACCTCCACGCCAGGATGGCGCGAGCGGAGCCCGTGGGCCAGGCACTCGGCGATGACCCCGTCCCCGAGATTGGGCGAGAAGCACAGGCCGAACTGCGTCACGCGCAGCGGGGCAGGGGCGGTGTCCATGGGCAAGCGAGTTCCGTCCTTATCTGATCGCACGGGAGCCTAACCATAGGGCACCGTGACGTCACGTCGGCGCTCTTGGCGGCGGAGCGGTTTGAATGCAACAGCCCGAGCCCCCACATAGCTGCGTCAAGATTGCCGGACAGCCGCTCCGGTGCTATGATTTTAAAAGGGCTGGTACGGCCCGCGAAACTCCGGAGGATCGGACCCTGAACGCCGATAACCTGCTGGCCCAAGGGGCCAAGACAACGAACTCCCGCGCCCAAGCCGGGCGCAGCGACGAGATCCTGCATCTCGTGCTCAAGTCCCTCGACGATGACAAGGCCGAAGACGTCACGCAGATCGACTTGCGCGGCAAGTCCTCGGTCGCCGACTGGATGGTGGTCTGCTCCGGCCGCTCCTCCCGCCAGGTCACCTCCATCGCCGAGAAGCTTTCCGAACGGCTCAAACCCGAGTTGGGCCATGCCGCGCGCATGGAAGGCAAGGAGCAGGGAGATTGGGTGCTGGTCGATGCGGGCGACGTGATCGTCCACATTTTCCGCCCCGAAGTGCGGGAGTTCTACCAGATCGAGAAGATGTGGCAGGATCCGGAGCCCGCGAAGCGCCTGAGCTGACGGATCGCGCCGGGCTGTCGCATTGGCCGAAGGTCGCGCGCCCATGCCCGGTGAGCATTGTGCGGCGGCTGCCGGAAAGCCGCGCCGCAGGATCTCCGCGGCCCGCTTCCGGCGCGCGCGCCTCCTCATCACCGGTTTCCAAATACTCATGGCGACCCGCCTGCCACGGGCGGACCCTCGGGACGGGAGAGATCCAGAATGCGCCTGACCCTCGTCGCCGTCGGCCGCCTGCGCAAGGGGCCCGAAAAGGTGCTTGTCGACGACTATCTCGCCCGTTTCGCCAAGACGGGGCGTGGTCAGGGGCTGCCGCCTGTGACCCTGACCGAGGTCGAAGGCCGAGGCAGCGGCAGTGAGGCGGAGGCCATCGCTCGCGCCCTTCCCGAGGGCGCCGCGCTGGTTTTGTTGGACGAGCGGGGCGCGACCCTGACTTCCCCGGACTTCGCTGCCCGCCTGGGCGCGTGGCGCGACGAGGCGCGGGACGTGGCGCTGGTGATCGGCGGCGCCGACGGGCTGGATGCGGCGCTGCGGGACCGCGCCGACCTTCTCCTCAGCTTCGGCGCTATGGTCTGGCCCCACATGCTGGTGCGGGTGATGCTGGCCGAACAGCTCTATCGCGCGGCCTCGATCCTCGCCGGCTCCCCCTACCATCGCGCCTGAGACCGGCCTAGACACGGGCCAAACCCCCGGAGGCTCCCATGCAGAAGAAACCCGTGATCCTGTGCATCCTCGACGGTTGGGGGATCTCTGACCGGCCCGAGCAATCGGCCCCGGACGTCGCGCACACGCCCAATTTCGACCGCCTGATGGCGACCTGCCCCCACGCGACGCTCACCACGTTCGGGCCGGATGTGGGGTTGCCCGAGGGGCAGATGGGCAATTCCGAGGTGGGCCACATGAATATCGGCGCGGGCCGGGTGGTGCGGATGGATCTGGGCCTGATCGACCACGCGATCGAGACCGGAGAATTCCACCAGCGTCGCGCGCTCAAGGACTGGATCGAGACGCTCAAGCAGACCGGCGGGACCGCGCATCTGATCGGTGTGATCTCGGATGGGGGCGTGCACGGCCATATCTCGCATGTCATCGCCGCCTGCCGAATCGTGGCGGAGGCGGGCATTCCCGTGGTGCTCCACGCGATCACCGATGGGCGCGACGTCGCGCCGCGCTCCGCCGAGGGCTTTGTCGAAAGGCTGATGGCGAAGCTGCCCGAGGGCGTGACCGTGGGCACGCTGACGGGGCGCTACTACGCCATGGACCGCGACAACCGCTGGGACCGGGTGCAGCGGGCCTGGGCCGCGATGGTCTGGGGCGAGGGGGAGGCCGTCGCCGACCCCGCCGCCGCCGTCGCCGCCGCCCGCGCGCGTGACGAGAGCGACGAATTCATCCAGCCCACCGTGCTGGGCGACTACGAGGGCATGTCGGCGGGGGACGGCGTCTTCTGCCTCAATTTCCGCGCCGACCGCGCGCGCGAAATCCTGGCTGCGCTGGGCGATCCGAAATTCGACGGCTTCGACGCGGGGACGCGCCCCGCGCTGCATATGCTGGGCATGGTCGATTACTCCGCCACCCACGACACCTACATGACCAGCGTCTTCCCCAAGGCGCCCGTCGAGAACACGCTGGGCCATTGGGTCGGCTCCAAGGGGCTGACGCAGTTCCACCTGGCCGAGACCGAGAAATACCCGCACGTCACCTTCTTCCTGAACGGCGGCAAGGAGACGCCGGAGCCCGGCGAGGAGCGCTACATGCCCAAATCGCCCAACGTGGCGACCTATGACCTCCAGCCCGAGATGTCGGCCGCCGAGGTGACCGAGCATTTCGTGGCGGCCATCAAGAAGTGCTATGACCTGATCGTCGTGAACTACGCCAATCCCGATATGGTCGGTCATACCGGCGACTTGAAGGCCGCCGCCGCGGCCTGCGAAGCGGTGGATGCGGGGCTTGGCGCGGTGCTGGAAGCGCTGGAGGGGAGTGACGGCGCGATGATCGTCTGCGCCGATCACGGCAATTGCGAGACCATGGTCGACCCCGAGACGGGCAAGGCCCATACGGCCCATACGCTCAACCCGGTTCCGGTCATCCTGTGGGGCGGGCCCGAGGGCGCGTCCCTGCGCGACGGGCGGCTGGCCGATCTGGCGCCCACGGTGCTGGAGTTGATGGGGCTGGACGCGCCCGAGCAGATGACGGGGATAAGCCTGATCGCATGATCCGCGCGGCGCTGATCTGGGCCGCGCTGGCGGCCCCGGCTGTCGCGCAGGACGGGGCCGAGGCGGCGCGGGAGGCCGCCGCGATGCTGGCGGAGGCGGGCGCGCGGCTGGAGGCCGCCCAGGGCGCAACCGACCGCGTCGGCGCGCTCACCGGGGTGGTGCGCGCCTATGAGGCTGGGCTGGCCGCGCTGCGCGAGGGGCTGCGCCGCGTCTCGGCACAGGAACGGGCGCTCACCGCCGACCTGGCTGCCCGGGAAGAGGAAATCGCGCGCCTCCTGGGCGTTATGGCCGGAATGGGCCAGACGCCCGAAGCTGGGCTGCTGCTGCACCCGTCCGGCGCCCTGGGCGCGGCACGGGCGGGCATGATGCTGGGCGACGCCGCGCCCGCTCTGCGCACCGAGGCCCAGACGCTCCGCCGCGATCTCGCCGTGCTCGACGCGATCCGCGCCCTGGAGGAAGAGGCCGCCGCCGATCTGCGCGCCGGGCTCGACGGGATCCAGGCGACCCGGCTTGCGCTGTCGCAGGCCATCGCCGATCGGACCGGCCCGCCCGAGGCCCGCGCCGACCTGGCCGCGTTGCGCGCCCGCATCGATACGCTGGAGGAGATCGCCCAGAGCTTCGACCAACTCCCGCAGGCCCAGACCGACCTGGATCTGCCCCTGGGCCTCCCGGCCCCCGGCCCCCTCCTGCGCCGCCCGGGCGAGGCGGATGCCGCCGGCATTCGCCGCCCCGGCCTGATCCTCGCCCCGCCGCCGGGAACGGAGGTCACCGCCCCCGCCGCGGGCACGGTGCGCTTTGCCGGGCCGCTTCTCGATTACGATCTCGTGATCTTGTTGGAGCCCCGTCCGGGCCTGATGCTGGTTTTCGGAGGGCTTTCGGAGGTCTATGTCTCCAAGGGACAGATCGTGCCGGGCGGCGCGCGCCTCGGCGCCATGGGCGGGCCTCTGCGCGACGGGGCCGCAGGTGCTGGCGCATCGCGCCCGGACACGCTTTATGTGGAAGTGAGAGAGGCCGGACGGCCCGCGGACCCCTCGGAATGGTTCGCCTTTGAGTAGGGAAGAGACATGAAGAAATTCGCCTTGGCCGCCACGGGCGGCGTCGTCGCCGGGATCCTCGCCACCACGCAGGTCGCCGGCCCCCTTCTGGCTCAGGAAGCGCGGGAGCCGTCGGTCTACGAACAGCTCGACCTGTTCGGCATCGTCTTCGAGCGCATCCGCAACCAATATGTCGAAGAGGTCGACGAGGGCGACCTGATCGAAGCGGCCATCAACGGCATGTTGACCTCGCTCGACCCCCATTCCTCGTTCCTGCCCCCCCGCGACTTCGAGGACATGCAGGTCGACACCCGCGGCGAGTTCGGCGGCCTCGGCATCGAGGTCACGCAGGAAGAGGGCTACGTCAAGGTCATCACGCCGATGGACGGCACCCCCGCCTTCGAGGCGGGCGTCGAGGCGGGCGACTTCATCACTGCCGTCGACGGCGAGAGCCTGCTGGGCCTGACCCTGGAAGAAGCGGTTGAACTGATGCGCGGGCCGATCGGCTCCGAAATCATGATCACGGTCGTGCGGGAAGGCCTCGAAGAGCCCATCGACATCGAGATCACCCGCGACACGATCAAGCTGACCGCCGCCCGCGTCCGGCCCGAGGGCGACAGTGTCGTCATTCGCGTCTCCACCTTCAACGACCAGACCATGCCCAACATCCGCACGGGCCTGGAAGAGACCCTGGCCGAGATGGGCGGGCTCGATCAGATCAACGGCGTCGTTCTGGATCTGCGTAACAACCCAGGTGGCCTGCTCAATGCCGGCGTGGATCTGGCCGATTTCTTCCTGGAGCAAGGCGAGATCGTCTCGACCCGCGGCCGCGACGTGATCGACGGCGACCGCTTCGGCGCGCGCCCCGGCGACGCGATCGAGGGTCTGCCGCTGGTGGTTCTGATCAATGGCGGCTCCGCTTCCGCCTCCGAGATCGTCGCGGGCGCGTTGCAGGACCACCGCCGCGCCGTGGTCGTTGGAACCAAGAGCTTCGGCAAGGGCTCCGTCCAGACGATCATGCCGCTCCAGGGCGACGGTGCGATCCGGCTGACGACGTCCCGCTACTACACGCCCTCGGGCCGCTCGATCCAGGCGCTGGGCATCTCGCCCGACATCGTCGTCGTGCAGCCGCCGCGCCTTCCCGAGGCCGAGGGCGAAGCGGAGGAGCAGGCCACGGCCCGCCCGCGCCGCTCCGAGCGCAACCTGCGCGGCTCGCTCGACAATGACAGCCTGACCGAGGACCAGCAGGAGCAGATCCGCCTGGAGCAGGAACAGGCCGAGCGCGTGGCCGAACTGCGCAACGAGGACTACCAGCTGGCTTACGCCATCGACATCCTCAAGGGGCTCTCGGCCATCGACCTGGCGGCCGGGAACGACGGCTGACGGGATGACGCCCGCGCAGATCGCGGCACTGCCCTACCGGCCCTGTGCCGGGGTGTGCCTGATAAATTCGGCCCGGCTCGTCTGGGTCGGAGAGCGGCTGGACATGCCGGGCGCCTGGCAGATGCCGCAGGGCGGCGTCGATGCGGGCGAGGCGCCCGAGGCGGCCGCTTGGCGCGAGCTCGAGGAAGAGACGGGCCTCTCCGCGGCCGCTGTCGAGCTGCTCGACCGGCTCGATGCGCCGCTGCCCTACGATCTGCCGCATGACCTCGTGCCGAACATTTGGAAGGGGCGCTATCGCGGCCAGATGCAGGATTGGTTCCTGATGCGCTATGACGGCCCCGACGAGGCCGTCGACCTCGACGCGCATGTGCGGGAGTTCTCTCGCTGGGCCTGGATGCCCGCGGCCGAGGTGCTGGATCACATCGTTCCGTTCAAGCGCGACATCTACCGCGAGGTCCTGACGCGCTTCGGCCTGCTGTGATCCGCTGGGGCTGTCATCGCATGACGGCCCCATTGCATGTCAGGATGCGGGGGTCGCTCATCTCGGAGGCTCCCATGCGCTTTCTCCCCGTCCTATTCCTCGCGGCCCTGGCGCAGCCGGCCACGGCGCTCACATGCGCTCCGCCCTCGGTGGCCTCCAGCTTCGCCATCGCCCAGGACAGCCCTCTGACCTATGTGCTCGCCGCCGGGCGGCTGACCCCTCTGGGCGGCACCGCGACGCCGGTTCCACGCGACCCGCCCCTGCGCGTCCATGAGGTCCGGCTGGCCCGTCTCGACGGCCATCTGGCCAGCCGCTCGGGCTTCGACCGGCCCGTCTCGCTGGAAATCGCGGTCGAGCTGATCTGCGCCGGTCCATGGTGCGCGGATCTCCCCGAGGGAGAGCTCCTGCTCTTCCTGGAGCGGCATGGCGACGATTATGTCCTGCTCGAAGGCCCCTGTCCGCGCTTCGCCCTGACCTCGACACCCGAGACCCGCGCCGAGGCCCTCGCCTGCCTCACCGGAACCTGCCCGGACTAGCGGACCGTCCTTTCTTCTGGCCCGAAAGACCCTCGGGGGATTTTCAAGGGGGCCCGAGGGCCCCCTTGCAGCAGGGAGCGCGAGGGACGGCAGTCCCTCGCGGCCTGGGCTCCGCCCACTCGCGGGCGAAATGGTCCACTGGACCGTTTCCGGGGAGCCCGCTCACCCCTTCACTCGCCGATGGCCACGCCTTCCCGCCGCGGGTCCGCCCCGCCGGTCAGCCCGTCCGGCCCCAGTGCGATCGCATGCAGCCCCGAGGTCAGGCCGCGAATGCTGGTCTCGAAGCCCATCGCGCCCAGCGCTTCGGCCAGATCCTCGGCCGCCGTCCCTTCCTCCAGGTCGTAGGTCCCGAAGCGGTTGACCAGATGCGGCAATTCCACGGCCTGCTGCACGTCCATGCCCCAGTCCATATGCGCCACGATCGTCTTGGCCACGTAGCCGATGATCCGCGACCCGCCCGGAGAGCCGACCACCAGCACCGGCGCTTCGTCCTGCATCACGATGGTGGGCGCCATGGATGAGCGCGGCCGCTTGCCCGGCTCCACCCGGTTGGCGATGGGCACGCCGTCCGAATGGGTGCGGAAGGAGAAGTCCGTCAGCTCGTTATTGAGCAGGAACCCGCCCGGCGTGAACAACCGCGAGCCGAAGCCGTTCTCGATGGTCGTCGTCATGCTGAGCGCGTTGCCGTCCGCGTCCACGATCGAGATATGCGAGGTCGACGGCAACTCCAGGCTCTCGTCATCGGCCCAGAGCATCGCGTGATCCCAGGGGGGCGTGCCGGGCGCGACCTCCTCCAGCGCCGTATCGCCTGCGAGCAGGGTCGCGCGGTCGCTCAGATAGGCCTGGTCCAGCAGGCCGCGGCTCGGCATCGGCACGAAGTCGCTATCGGCCATGTAACGGCCCCGGTCAGCGAAGGCGAGGCGCGAGGCATCGCCGATCAGGCGCCACGCCTCCGGGCTGTCGGGGCCCAGCCCGGCGATGTCGAAGGGCTCGATCAGCCCCAAGATCTGCCCCACGGTCAGCCCGCCGGAAGAGGGCGGGCCCATCCCGCAGACCTCGGCCCCGCGATAGGGGGCGCAGACGGCCGGCCGCTCGATGACGTCATAGGTGGCGAGATCCTCCAGCGAGAGATGCCCCGGCGTGGCGGCCCCGCGCACGGTCGCGACGATGCCCTCGGCGATCTCTCCGCTATAGAAGGCGTCCGCCCCCTCGGCGGCGAGGGCGCGCAGGGTGTCGGCATAGGCCGGGTTGCGGAGGGTCGATCCCTCCAGGATCGGGATCCCATCGGGCAGGAAATAGTCGGCCGTCGCGGGCGCGACCGAGAGCCGCTCCCGCCCGTCCGCGACCAGCGCGGCGAGGCGCGGCGAGACGGTAAAGCCCTGTTCCGCATGGCCGATGGCGTCGTCGAAGAGCGAGCCCCAGTTGGCCCGGCCCCAGCGGCGATGCGCCTCCTCCATCAGCGCGGGCGTCCCCGGCGTGCCGACCGAGAGCCCGCCGACGACGGCATCCCAAAAGCCCATCGGCTCCCCGTCGATCTGAAAGAGGGTCGGTTTGACGGAAAGGGGTGCCGTCTCGCGCCCGTCGAGCGTGGTCACTTCGCCGCTCGCCGCGTCGTACCAGACCAGGAAGGCGCCGCCGCCCAGGCCCGACGATTGCGGCTCCACCAGGCCCAGAACGGCCTGCACCGCGACCATGGCGTCGGCCGCCGAGCCGCCCTCGCGCAGAACGCGGGCACCCGCCTCGGAGGCGAGGGGGTTGGCCGCCGCGACCATCCAGTTCTCGGAGGCGACCGGCGCGCCGGCCTCTGGCGCGAGGCCCGAGGCGGCCTCCGGCGCGACGGAGTCGGCAGCGGTCTGCGCCCAGGCGGGCGCCGCCGCCAGGGTCAGGGCAAGTAGGATACGCATTGGAGGTCCTCCACTCAGGTTCTCCGATCATTGCGCTCGAACTCCGTCGCGGCAACCCTGCGCCGGGGGCGGGGCGCCCGGGCGGCGGGGAAATCCCCGCCCTACGCCTCCTGACCTGTCGGGTGTCGGGCGTGCGGCGGCTGTGACGCCTGTGATCGCGTCCACGGCGCGACCCTTCAGGAAATGGGCCCATGACCCGTTTTGGTGCGCTTTGCGGCGCGTCTGGCCGGGAGGTGGGTGATGTCTGCGGATCCGGTTCGATGCTGCGCCCCGCGAAGCCGATGGGCGGATGCACCGTAGGGCGGCGGGTCGCGCAAGGCCCTCTCCAAGCGGTTCGTGCCGTGGGCCGGGCGAGGCGCGTGGGACGCCTTGCGCGACGGGCAGGGCGAAGAGGGAGCGAGGCTGGGATGCGCGATGCTCCACCTCCGCAGGGGCCACCGTTTGGCGGCGGGAAGCGGGGCCGGGGCGCACGTCATGGACCGCTCGCATGGGGCGCGCCAAGCGGCGCATGGCCGTGGATGAGATCGGCCGACGCCGCCGCCCCCGTCCCGCTGCTGGCGGGCGATCGCGGCGAGGCGGAGGGGCCAGCCGCGTTGGTCGAGGGCGTCGCGCCCGGCGGGCGCTGCGCCCCCCGCAAGCGCCCGCATCGCGTCGATCCCGCGCTCTTCCCGCCCGCATCGGCGAAGGCGGCGTCTCGCGCCTCGAGGGCGGGCGCCGGATCACAGCCGGAGACGCCTCACTCTTGCACCCTCCGGGCCGCAACCGTCATCGCGGTCATGCTCTCCCCTTGGGGCCGAAGCCCGCGCCAACTGGGTTCCGCCAGCCGCCGGGCCTCGAAGACGTGTGACGGGGCCTTTCTGGGCGCTAGGACCATGAGACCATGCAGGGCGGCGCAGGTGGGGGCTGCGTGACGGCGGCGGGACCGGGCGACATGTGTCGAGCTTTTGGCCGGGAGAGCGATGATCCGCGTCCTGGACCCGCGCGGTCGCGCGATCCGGATGACCGGCTCCCTTGCACCTGCGGGGATCGACGGGGGGACAGTTTCATCACCCTGGTAGACGGCGCTCCGTTGGCCGTTTCCGGAGGCGGGCCGGCTTCTCGGGAGGGGCATTTCGACCCAGCCAGGGCCGGTCCGACGCCTGTGCCCAGGGGTGGTCGTCCTGGAGCGGGCGGCCCGTTGGCGGCAGCCGCGGGGGAGGGCCTGACCAAGGACGGCTTGAGCCCATTTTCGCGGAGAGGGGGATCGTCTTGCTTGTAGACGGAGGTCTCCGGGATGGCCTGCCCGCCGATCGTGCGGGAAATGCCCGGTGGCTTTGGACGCTCTCGCGACGGCATGGGCGGTGCGTGGACGGCAACCAGCACCTGGGGCCACTCAGTCTGAGCGCCGCGACCCGCGTGCGCGTCCGCCCTTCCGTCGGAGGCGGCGCTCACCGTCTCCCAGTTGGCCGCCGCGCCGGGGCCGCCTTGAGGGTGTCGCGGGATCCGGCGTCCTGGTGTCCTCGGGTGACAGCTCCGTTTGGCGGGGATGCCCCTAGCCCGCGACATCTCTGCTCGTCTTGTCCTGGTGTTCCCTGCCACGCCAGCCCCCGGGAAACGCCCCGCCCCGGTGGCTGACGAGCAGAAGCCCAAGGCTGGTGAGACGGAACCGACCAAGCGGGAGATCGGGAGCACGGGCGCCAGTCATCCCGCATGGGGCGTGCCCGTGATGTTGGCGAGATCCAGGACGGCGATGGCGAGCGGTCCGCACATCTCGGTCGCTATCGCATGCAAGCGGCGGTAACGGAATCCGGCGGAAACCCGCCGGACAAGACGCCCGCGAAGGTCGGACCGCAGGCCCCGTCGCGGGCCACCCGGGCCGAGACCGCGCCCAAAACCTTGGAGGTCCGTGGGCGGGCACCCCCGCATCAGCGACCGCTTCTCGCCTGAGGCGGTGCGCTCGGCCCCTGCCAGCACCTGGCCAAGGCCCATCCCGTCGATGCCGAAGCACACCAGGATCTCCAGTAGCGGATGCGCCTCCCGGTTGCTCGCGCGGTCGGTGATGGCGCCGCAGATCGGCTGTTGGATGCTCTTGGCCGGGGCTGAGGCTGGGGGCGCGATGATCAGGGAGACGTCGGCGCGCGGTTGCCCCGAATTCTCCTGCGGTGGGGATCGGGGCGTTGCCGAAGCTGGCGGGAATGGCGATGCCGACCGTCAGCGCGAAAGAGCCTGCGATCAGGCTGGGGACGAGAGGCGTGCGGGCAAGCAGTATCGGGTGCTCTCTGGCTAGCTGCCGGTCGGCGGCGAGACAGGAAGATAGGCGGCCAGGGACGAGACAGCCGAGAGCGGTGGGCCGCGCCCGCCGACAGGCGCCTCGCCCGGCAGGCTATCGACGCATGGCGGCAGGTCTCGTGCGCCGGTCGAGTCGACGTGCAGCGGATTGCCGTCTGCGAAGGCGTGCACGCCGGAGTGTGCTGGGTCTCAAAGGACTGGTCTACTTCCGTTTTCCGCCGACTGGGCGTCGGTCCCTTGGCCGTCGGCGAGAGCGTCGGGCCAGTGCCTCGCCATTGCGGCGGCCTCGGTGCCGCAGGATCGGCTTCGTCGTCCAGAGCGCCTCCTGCATGCCTCCGCGCACCCCGGTCTGATTGCGCCGCAAATGCGCCTCGTTGCTCAGGCCCGCATGGGGATGTTGCACGGGCCTTCTCTCGGAGCAGCTCCGGGGCTTGGCCGCGCGGCTCAGGGGGTGAGCGCGCGCGCGCGCATCGCTTCGTAGAAAGGCAACGCGCCGCGCAGCAGGTCGGGGCGGTCGGTCTCGGGCAGGGGGCCTTCGGGGCCCGCGAAACCGGTGGAGCGGTGGACGGCGTCATACCAATGCGCGGCCCAGACCCCGTCCGCCGAATGACCGCCCGCTGGCCAGGAGAGCATCGCGTCGGACCAGGGCAGGCCGATCTCGGCGCAGAGTTTCTGTAGCATCGCCCGAGGGTTGCGGCGCAGTTCGGACGTATCGACCACGATCCCGCCGAGCCGGTCGTAGAGCGCGGCTTGCGTCGCAAAGCCGATGGCCTGCTCGTCGAGGCCGTCATGCTTTTGCCCGTAGCTTGCGATGACCCGGGCGGGGTGGCGGATGAGGTGGACATGGACGGCGCCTTCGGCCCAGTCCAGCGGCATGCCCTCCATGTGGTGGGTCATGTGCTTTTGGTAGACATGGGGGGTGCCGGGGCGGGCGCAGGCGGCGGCGACCTCGGCCGGGTCGGTCGGTTGCGCGGCCAGGATCGCTTCGCGCATCGGGTGGGGAAGGCCGCTGCGGGCGAGGAAGGCGGCGTAGAACGGCTCGTCCATGACGGTGCAGTCGGGCCGGTTGCCAAAGCTGTACATCATCGCGGTGGAGAGGTTCCGGGGGCCGGACCAGGCGGCGATGCGCATGAGGAAGCTCCGTCGGGATATCGGTCGTGACGTCCGTCGTGACGACGGTCACGACGTAGCGGATGCGGATTTCGGCGGGAAGAGCCCGATTGCGCCGACACGGCGCGCGGACCGGAATCCGGGAGCCGGAGCGCGTGTCGGTCAGCTGTCTCTCTCCGACCTCGGGGTCCGTGCCCTTTCGTCCGCGCCGCCCGCCATTCGGCGCGAGGCCGGAAAAGATGCCCGCAGATTTCGCTTGGTGAGGCGCGGCAATTTGATGCACCGTGCCTTTCACGGAGGACGTCCAAATGAAGACACATGCCTGGTTTGTCATCGCCGCCCTGGTCGGCACCGGGGCCTTGGCCGAGCCCTCGCTGGAACGCGGGGAATATCTCGTCGAGGGGCCGGCCGGCTGCGGAAACTGCCACACGCCCATCGGGCCCGAGGGCCCGGTCATGGAGATGAACCTCGCAGGCCGCCTGGTCGAGGAGACGCCGGGCTTCACCGCCATCGCGCCCAATATCACGCCGGGCGGGCGTGTCGCGAATTGGACCGACGAAGAGTTCGCCCGTGCGATCCGCGAGGGGATCACCCCCGGCGGGTCGCGGGTGATCGGTCCGCCGATGCCGATCGCCCTCTACCGGGGCCTTTCGGACGACGACGTGATGTCCATCGTGATGTATATGCGGAGCCTCCCGGCCGTGGAGAACGACCCGGGAGAAAGCGTCTACAACATTCCGCTGCCGCCGGCCTACGGGCCACCGATCGAGACCGTCGCCCATCCGGAGGAAGGCGTCACCGTGGAATATGGCGCATACCTCGCCGGTCCGGTCGCCCATTGCATCGAATGCCACAGCCCGATGGGGCCGCAGGGCCCGGACTGGGTGAACCAGCTCGGCGCGGGCGGCTTCGAGTTCCACGGCCCCTGGGGCGTCTCGGTCTCGTCCAACCTGACCCCCCATCCGGAGGACGGGATCGCCGAATGGACGGATGCGGAGCTGGTGCAGATGATCACCACCGGCATGCGACCCGATGGATCGCCGATGATGCCGCCGATGGGATATGGATATTACAGCCGCATGACCCAGGCCGATCTGGACGCGATCATTCTCTATCTGCGCCAGATCCCGGCCTTGGCGGACCCGACCTGACGCGAGGGCGGGCGCTGGCGCCTCGGCGCGCCAGCGCCGGACGCCCGGCGCGTGGATGGGCCGGGCCAGCGGGCTCAGGGTTTCTCGGCCACGCCCATATAGATGATCGCTTTCGACGGAAGGCGCCCGAAAACCGGATCGCCCCGCCGGTTCACGCCGCGCGGGCCGAGGCCCGTCTCGGGGCCGGGGCGGAGACCCGCCGCCTTCATCGCCGCGCGCAGCTCCGCCGGGGTGATGAACATCTCGGGGTCGTGGGTGCCCTTGGGCAGCAGGCGCAGCACGTCCTCGGCCATGGTGATGACCGCCAGCCGCGAGAGCGGGTTGCGGTTGATCGTGTCGTAGAAGAACTGGCCGCCGGGGCGCAGCACGCGGGCCACTTCGCGCATCACCTGGCCCAGGTCGCGGACATGCTCCAGCACGTCGACGCAGGCCACCGCGTCGAAGCTCGCATCCCCATAGGGCAACGCCTCGCCCACACCCACGTCATATCGGATCTCGCGTCCCCCCGCCTCGGCATGGGCGCGGGCGGCGACGATGGCGTCGGCGGCGGGGTCGATCCCGGTGACGCGGGCACCCCGGTCGTCGAGCGCTTCGGCGAGGAAGCCCCCGGCACAGCCGAGGTCCAGCACGTCCTTGCCCCGCCAGTCGATGAAGCCGTCGAAGAAGGAGAGCCGCCCCGGCACCATGTTCTTGAGCGTCCGGACCCAGCGGATGTCGTCGGACCACCAATGCGCGGCGACGTCGTCATAGATGGTCAGGTCATTGCGCTGGGCTGTCGGCATCGGTGCGGGCCTTTCGTGGAAGCGGGAGCCAATAGGGAACGCGGGCGCGATAGGCGGTAAAGCGGTCCCCGTAGATCTTGGAGAAGCGCCGCTCCTTGTGGAGGGGCGCGAGGACGCAATAGCCGGTCCAAAGCATCGCCAGGGCCAGCTGGTCGGGCGTGTAGGTCGGCATCGTCCAGAGCGTGAGGGCGAAGCCCAGATAGATGGGCTGCCGGATGACGCGGTAGAGCCCGGTCTCGGGCATGTCGGGAAAGACGGGGCTGCGGTCGCGCGCCATGGCGAGCCAGCCGAGCATCCCCGATTGCAGTTGGAGCCCGCTTTGCAGGATGGCGAGGCTCAGAAGGCCCCAGGCGGCGGCGAAGAGGCCGCACATGAGCCAGTAGACGGCGCCCTCGGCCTGCCACAGGACGATGCCCGTGGGCGTCCAGAAGGCAAAGACCAGGGCCAACTGCACGGAGGCGATCAGGGCGTAGCTCGTGGTCGCCAGCCGCGGGTCGGGGCCGATCCGCGCGAGGAACCTGCGCCCCCTCCCGGTCAGCAGCAGCGAATGCGCCAGCGGAAACTGCGCCACAAGCGCGAGGTTGGCGAGCGCCGCCCAGGGCCAGGGCGCCGCACCCCAGCTGCGGGTCAGGCCGTGGAACAGGTGGTAGATCATCAGCCCCACGCCGAGCGCGAAGAGCCCGTGACAGGCCGCGCCCCAGGCCAGGGCGAGAAGGAGTCGTTTCGCATTCATGATGGCGCGGCAGATAGTGCGGTCGCGCCCCCCGGGAAGCGACGCGATGTCTCGGGCCCGGCACCGTTTCCGGGGGCGGGGCGATCCTGTCACGGCGGCGTGATTTGCGCCGCGCGGCAATTCGCGCGATGCTAATGAACCGTTCCGTTCAGTTGCCCACGGGAGATGCGAGATGACCGAACGTTTGTCCAACCTGCGTCTGTTGGCGCTGATCCTCGCGATCGCGGCCGGGCTGATCCTGGAGGCGAAGGCCGAGGACCGGCGCGCTTTGGCCGAGAAGGACTGCGCCGAGATGGCGGTGCTGGTGAGCTAGGCTCAGAAGCCCATCGCCGCCTGCGCGCGCAGGTCCCCGAAGATCATCTGCAGGATGATGATGCCCAGGATGAACACCAGCGGCGCCAGGTCCAGGCCGCCGGTCGCGGGGAGGATGCCGCGGATCCGCGAATAGGCGGGTTCCAGGATGCGGTTCAGCCCGTCCCAAAGCTGGCCCACGATCGGCTGATGCAGGTTCAGCACCCCGAAGGTGATGAGCCACGACATGATAATGTGCGCGACGGCGAACCACCAAGCGACGTTCAGTAGAAGCAGGACAATGTCGATCAGGGTGCTCATGCGGGTCTCCGTTTGTCCGCTCTGAGGTAGGCGCGCTCCGGGGCGCTTGCAAGCCGGACGCGAGGTCGTGCTTGACGCGCCCCGGGCGCGGTCGCAGGCCCCCGGCATGTATCCCGTCTTTCGCCTCGCCTTGCAGATCTGGCGCCAGCGCCGCGCGCCGCGCATGTCCCTCACCGACACCCATGTCAGCCATCACCTCTGTTGGCCCTGGGATCTGGACGGCTTCGCCGAACTCAACAACGGGCGGACCCTGACGCTCTATGATCTGGGGCGGTTCGGCGCGGGGGCGCGGACCGGCCTGATGGAGGTGCTGCGGACGCGGCGCTGGGGTCTGGCGGTGGCGGGGGCGTCGGTGCGCTACCGCAAGCGGGTGACGGCGTTCCAGCGGATCGAGATGCGCACGCGCTGCGTGGGCTGGGACGCTCGCTTCGTCTACATCTTGCAGTCGATGTGGGTGAAGGGCGTCTGCACCAGCGAGGCGCTGCTGCGCACCGCCGTGACCTCGCCGGCGGGCACGCTCCCGCCCGCGCAGGTGGTCGAGGCTCTGGGCTGGCGCGGGGCCGCGCCGGACCTGCCCGGCTGGGTCGCGGCCTGGGTCGCGGCGGAGGCCAGGCGCCCCTGGCCGCCGGAGGATGCTCTCAGCGTCTGATCCGCGTGGCCAGGGGCCGCGTTCACTCGGCGGCGACGTCCTGTCCGCTGCCGTTCGGCTTCGGGCTGCGCTTAGGCGCGGTCGCCTTGGCCGCCCCTTTCCGAGGGCTCTGCGGCGCCTTGGCAGCCGCCTTGCGCGGCGTCCGCACCTTGGGCTTCGAGACGGCATCCACCGCACCCGAGGGCTCCGCCGCGCTTTGCGGGGCCTTGGCCGGGGGCTTGGCCCGGGCCGCGGTCTTGCGGGCGGTCGTCTTGGGAGCCGTCTTGGCGGCGGTCTTTCGGCGCTTGGGCTGCGCCTTGGCGGCCGGTTTCTGCGGCGCTTGGGTGGCGGGCGCCTCCGCTTTCGCCGGGGCGGGCTCGGGCGCGACGGGCACGACGCTCTCCGCTGCGACGGGGGGCGTCGCCTCCGGTTGGGCCGGGCTTTGGGGCGCGGGCTTGGCGACCGGAGCGGCGGCCGTCTTGGCCGTCGCGGTCCGGCCCCGGGCGCTGTCGGCTTTCCGGGGAGCATGGGGCCCCTTCGCGACGGTGTCCCAAAAATCGAGCGTGCCGCGGGTGAAGACCGTCGAGACCGCGAGCGTATCGCGGGTCTGGCGGGCCCAGGCGGCGGTCAGGCGGGCGGAAAACTCGATCGTGGCGATCGGCGGCAACAAGCTGGCGGCGGCGGCACGGTGGAGCATCGGGGTCATCGGGGGCCTCGTCTTGTTTCGATACGCGTGTCCTAGGCCCAGATGGTAAAGGCCCGGCCCGTTTGAAGCACCGTGCGCGCAAATTAAACGCCCGCGCCAAGCGGCGCGGGCGTGGATCGGGGACGATTTGCCACCGATGGCGGCGGGTTGCCCGTGGGGCAGGCAGCCCGAAAAGCGTCAGGCGGCCAGCTTCGCCAGCTGGGCCTCGGCCTTGCCCATGGCGGCTTCGGCGTCGATCATCAGCGTGTCGGCGGTGATGAAGGTCACGTCGGTGATGCCGAGGAAGCCCAGCATGTGCCGCAGATAGGGCGACGCGAAGTCGATGGGCGACCCCTCCTGGGTGCCGCCCGAGGCCATAGCGACGATCGCGCGCTTGCCCTTGAGCAGGCCTTCGGGGCCGTTCTCGGTATAGCGGAAAGTGACGCCGGCGCGGGCGACCAGATCGATCCAGGCCTTGAGCGCGGCGGGCACCGAGAAGTTATAGACCGGCAGCCCGATCACCACCGTGTCGGCGGCCTGAAGCTGCGCCACCAGCGCGTCGGACTGGGCCAGCGCCTCGCGCTGCGCCTCGCTGCGCTCCTCGGCGGGGGTGAAGTTGGAGTGCATCCAGGTCTCGGTGATCTGCGGCAGCGGCGTGCGCGCCAGGTCGAGATGGGTCACCTCACCGTCGAGCATGTCGACGATACGGCCGGTGAGGTCGCGGCTGACGGAGCCGTCGAAGCGGGCGGAGCTGTCAATGCGGAGGATCTGGGTCATGGCGGGTCTCGCTGTTGGATGGTGCTGGGGGGAAGATTGGCGCGGCCCGGGCGCGGAACAATTCGCACATTTTCCGCATGACCTGTGCGTATGTGCGGGAAACCTTGCTATGTGCGCCGATGCGAGGTTACCTGCGCACGAACGGAGGGCTGCGATGGCATTCGACAATTGGGACGAGGTGCGCACCGCCTATCAGGTCGCGCGGCTGGGAACGGTCTCGGGCGCGGCGCAGGCGCTGGGCGTGCATCACGCCACGGTGATCCGCCATGTCGACAGCCTGGAGGCCAAGCTGGGCACCAAGCTGTTCCAGCGCCATGCCCGCGGCTACACGCCCACCGAGGCGGGGCAGGATCTGCTCAAGGTCGCGCAATCGACCGACGATCAGCTGCAACAGCTGGCCAACCGCATCCACGGCCGCGGCAACGAGGTGACGGGCGAACTGATCATCACCTCCCTCGCCGTGCTGGCCCCGCTGCTCTCGCCCGCGCTGGCCGCTTTTCGCGAGGAGCACCCGGATCTGACCATCAAGTTCCTGACCGACGAGCGGCTCTTCCGCCTCGAATATGGCGAGGCCCATGTCGCCATCCGAGCGGGCAACCCGCCCGACCAGCCGGACAACGTGGTGCAGAAATTCTACCTTCAGGGTTTCGGTCTCTACGCCTCCAAGGA
The DNA here is from genome assembly GCF_900116765.1 of Jannaschia seohaensis. GTDB lineage: Bacteria > Pseudomonadota > Alphaproteobacteria > Rhodobacterales > Rhodobacteraceae > Jannaschia > Jannaschia seohaensis. Next base: position 624,106 of record NZ_UETC01000001.1, read on the forward strand.
TTACATCGCGCGCCACGGCCGCCCGGAGAGCCTGGAGGATGTGGGCGACCACGTGTTCATCGGGTCCGCCGACGAGGTGCCGCGCGCGCCTTTCTTCGCCTGGCTGAAGAAACACATCCCGGCCAGGAATATCGGCTATCAGATCAACCAGATCACTGCCGCGCGCCCGGCGGTGCAGGCGGGTCTCGGCATCGGCTTTTCGACGACTTGGGCAGAGGCGGATGAAGAGGATGTCGAGATGGTGTTCGCGCCGCGCCCGGAATGGAACTCGCAGCTCTGGCTCGTCACCCATGTCGACCTGCACCGCACGGCCAAGGTCCAGACCTTCGTGACCTTCCTCAAGGAGTGGGCAAAGCGATGGCCCGAGCTTGAGGACTGACGCCATCCCCGAGGCCCTGCGCGGACATCTCGCGATGTTCCTGGCCTCGGCGCTGATCGCGGGCAGCTTTCCCATCGGCGCGGCCGCGGCCAACGACATTTCTCCCATGGCGCTCAACGCGGTGCGGTTCGTCATCGCGGCGGGGGTGATCGGCGTAGCGGTCGTGCTGACCGGCGGCGTACCGCGCGCGGCGCTGGCGGCGCCCTGGCGCTACGGCGTCCTGGGCGGCGTGTTCGGCTGCTATTTCGTCCTCATGTTCGAGGGGCTCAAGACGGCCGCGCCGGTCTCGGCGGCGGCGGTCTTCACGCTGACGCCGGTGATGGCGGCGGGGTTCGGCTGGCTCTTGTTGCGGCAGATCTCGGGGGCGCGCATCCTGGGCGCGCTGGCGCTGGGGGCGGTGGGCGCGCTCTGGGTCATCTTCGGCGGCGGCGACGCGGAGGGCGCGGCGCTGGGCCGGGGCGAGGCGATCTATTTCGCGGGCTGCGTCGCCCACGCGCTCTATACTCCGCTGGTGCGCCTGCTCAATCGTGGCGAGCGGGCGGTCGTCTTCACCTTCGGGACGCTGGTGGCGGGGGCGGTGCTGCTCTGCACGCTGGGCGCGCCGGCGCTGGCGGCGACGGAGTGGACCACGTTGCCGTCCCGAGTCTGGGTCGCGATCCTATACACCGCCGTGGCGGCCAGCGCGGCGAGCTTCGTCTTGCTGCAATACGCGACCCTGCGCCTGCCGTCCTCCAAGGTGATGGCGTATACCTATCTGGTGCCGTCCTGGGTGATCGTCTGGACGTTGGCGCTGGGCGGGGGCGCCCCGCCGCTGGTGCAGTTGGGCGGGGTCGCCGTGACGGCGGCGGCGCTCGTCCTGCTGCTACGGGACTGAGGCCGCCGATCCTTCGCCCTCAGGGCCCTTGGAAGGGTCGAGGCGCGTCTGCCCCTTCTTCCCTGCATAAATATCCCGGGGGTCCGGGGGCTGGCCCCCGGTCCCGCCCGCACCGCCAGAGCGGCGATGCGGAGCGGAGGGCCGGCCTTACAGCGTCTTGAGCAGCGTCTCGGCGTCCGAGACCTCCATCACGCCCGGGCTCTCCTCGACGTTGAGCGCCTTGACCGTGCCGTCCTCGACCAGCATTCCGTAGCGCCGGGAGCGCCCGATCAGGCCGGCGGGCGGTGCGTCGAAATCGAGGCCCATGGCCTTGGTGAAGCTTCCGTCCGCATCGGCCAGCATATGAATGCCTGCCTCGGTGGCGCCGGTCGCCTCGCCCCAGGCCTTCAGGACGAAGGGGTCGTTGACCGAGATGCAAACGATCGCGTCCACGCCCTTCTCCGCAAGCTGGTCCTTGGCCTGGATATAGCTGGGCACATGCGCCGCCGAGCAGGTGGGCGTGAACGCCCCTGGCACGGCGAAGATGGCGACGGTCTTGCCGGCCGTCAGCTCCGACAGGCTGACGGTCTCGGGGCCCTCGCCGCCGATGCGGATGAGGTTGGCCTCGGGCAGCTTGTCGCCGGTGGAGATGGTCATGTCGCGTCCCTCGCGTTTGTATTGTCCTGGCGGAGTATTATAGCTGCCCGCGACAGACCGACCAGGGAGCACCGCCATGGATCACATCGCCGTCGTCGGCGCGGGACAAGCCGGCGCCAGCGCCGTGGAGACGCTGCGAAAGGAGGGCTTCGCGGGCCGGCTCACCCTCTGGGGCGACGAGCCGCATCTGCCTTATCAGCGTCCGCCGCTCTCGAAGGCGTATCTGCTGGGCGAGATGGAGCGGGAGCGGCTGTATCTGCGGCCCCGGACCTTCTACGACGAACATGGGGTGGAGCTGCATCTGGGCGAGCGGGTGACGGCGCTCGACCCGGCCGCGCGGACCCTGACCCATGGGGGCGGGACGGAAGGCTGGGACGCGGCGATCCTGGCCACCGGCTCCGCCGCGAACACCTTGCCGGAGCGCTGCACCGCGGGCCTGCCCGGCACCCGGGTGATCCGGACCTTGGCCGATATCGACGCGCTCGCCCCCGAGATGGTGCCGGGGCGGCGGCTGCTGGTGGTCGGCGGCGGCTATATCGGGCTGGAGGCGGCGGCGGTCGCGCGCAAGATGGGCCTGGAGGTCGTTCTGGTGGAGTTGAGCGCCCGCCTGCTGTCGCGCGTCGCCTGCGAGGAGACGGCCGCCTGGTTCCGCGCGCTGCACCGCGATCACGGCGTGGACCTGCGCGAGGGGGTCGGGCTCGACACGCTGCTGGGCGGGGGCCGGATCGAGGGCGCGCGGCTGACCGACGGGACCGAGATCGCCGTCGACCTGGTGCTGGCCGGGATCGGCGCCCATGCGGTCACCGACTTGGCCGAGGCGGCGGGGCTCACCTGCGCGAACGGCGTCGTGGTCGATGAGATGGGCCGGACCTCGGCGGCGGGTGTCTGGGCGGCGGGCGATTGCGCCGCCTTCCCGTGGAAGGGCGACCACGTCCGGCTCGAAAGCGTCCCGCACGCGATCGACCATGCCCAGGCCGTGGCCCGCAATGTGCTGGGGGCGGAGGCGCCCTATGTCGCCAAGCCCTGGTTCTGGTCGGACCAATATGAGGTCAAGCTCCAGATCGCGGGGCTCAATACCGGGTTCGACCGGGTGGTGGTGCGCGAGGATGCGGGGCGGTCGCACTGGTATTATGCGGGCGACCGCTTGCTGGCGGTGGACGCGATGAACGACCCGCGCGCCTATATGGTCGGCAAACGCCTGATCGAAGCCGGCCGGTCGCCCGATCCGGCGGCGGTGGCCGATGGCTCGGTCCCGGTCAAGAACCTGATGGCGTGAGGCCCAACGTATGAGGATCGTCGGAGGGCGTTGGCGCGGCCGCCGCCTGGCCTCGGTGGGCAAGGGCGACGCGGCCGCCCGGCTGCGCCCCACCACCGACCGGGTGCGGGAGGCGATCTTCAACCTGATCCAGAACGGCGGCTATGGCGCGGCTCTTGACGGGACGCGGGTGCTGGACGTCTTCGCGGGCACCGGCGCGCTGGGGCTGGAGGCGCTGAGCCGGGGCGCGGCGGAGGCCACCTTCATCGAGCAGGGGCGCGCCGCGCTGGCCTTGCTGCGGGAGAACGTGGCCCTGCTGGACGCGCCCGCGCGCATCCTGGCCCGCGATGCGCGCCGCCCCGGGCCGGGCACGCCCCACGACCTGATCCTGATGGATCCGCCCTATGGCCGGGGCCTGGGCGAGGCGGCGATGGCCGCTCTGCTGGCCCAGGGCTGGGTCGCGCCGGGGGCCCTGATCGTCTGGGAAGACGCCGCCGCTCCGGTCCTGCCCGAAGGCCTCGTCCAGCTCGACAGCCGAACCTATGGCGGGACGGTCGTGACATTGGCGGAGCGATCCTGATCAGCTTGCCAAAAAATTGCCTCAGTATTGCGGAAAAACGTCCACGTAGCGCGCCCGACTCGGACGCGCGGAAACCGAGATCAGGAAAAAGGAGGTCGTTCCGTCGATGTCGCAGCTCGAACCCGTGATCTGGCAAGTCTCCTCTCCACCCGCGCGGATCCCGGTCAGCGATCGGGAATTGCGCCAGGCCTACCGCGCCGCCGCGCAGCAGGCAGAGGGCGAGCGGGTGCGCGGCGCCCGTGAACGGCTGCACACGCTGGGGATCACCACGGCGGTCTGCTGTGGGCTGGTGCTGAACCTCTCGAACGTCACGACGGGCCTGGAGATCAGCATCGCCGCGTTGAAGGGCCTGAGCGGGCTTCTCTGACGGCGGCGCAAGGCGCCTCCGCGTCTTGCCTGCCGAATCGAGTTGTGGGACTCCTCGCCCCATGACCGACATGCTCGACCCGGCGGCTCCGCCCGACCCGCACGCCCTGTTGGGCGCCGTCTTCGGCTTCGACGCCTTCCGCCCCGGCCAGGCCGAGATCGTGGAGGCCGTGACCGCCGGACGCGACGTGTTGGCCATCATGCCGACGGGCGGGGGCAAGTCGCTCTGCTTCCAGCTGCCCGCGCTCTGCCGCGACGGCCTGACCGTCGTGATCTCTCCGCTCATCGCGCTGATGCGCGACCAGGTGCGGGCCCTGCGCGAAGCGGGGGTGGAGGCGGGCGCGCTGACCTCCGGCAATACCGAGGAAGAGACCGAGGACGTCTGGCAGGCGATCGAGGCCGGGCGTCTCAAGCTGCTCTATATCGCGCCGGAACGGCTGGCTTCCGGCGGAACGGAGCGGATGCTTAGGCGGGCGAACTGCACCCTGATCGCCGTGGACGAGGCCCATTGCGTCAGCCAATGGGGCCACGACTTCCGGCCCGATTACCTGCGCATCGGCGATCTGCGCCGCGCCCTCGGCGTGCCGCTCGCCGCTTTCACCGCCACCGCCGATGCCGAGACGCGCGAAGAGATGGTGCGCCGCCTCTTCGACGGGACGCCGCCGCAAACCTTCCTGCACGGCTTCGACCGCCCCAACCTGACCCTCGCCTTCGAGCCAAAGAACAAGCCCCGCGACCAGATCCTGAGCTTCGCCGAAGCCCGGCGCGGCCGGTCGGGAATCGTCTATTGCGGCACGCGCTCCAAGACCGAGGGTCTGGCCCAGGCCCTGCGCGAGGCGGGCCACGCCGCCTGTCATTACCATGCCGGGATGGAGGCGGAGGACCGCCGCCTGGTCGAGACCCGCTTCCAGCAGGAGGACGGGCTGATCGTCGTCGCCACGGTCGCTTTCGGCATGGGGATCGACAAGCCCGACATCCGCTGGGTGGCCCATGCCGACCTGCCCAAATCGGTCGAGAGCTACTACCAGGAGATCGGTCGTGCTGGCCGCGACGGCGCCCCCGCCGACACCATGACCCTGTTCGGCGCCGACGACATCCGCTTTCGCCGCCAGCAGATCGACGAGGGGCTCGCTCCGCCCGAGATGAAGGCCGCCGATCATGGCCGGCTCAACGCGCTCCTGGGGCTGGCCGAGGCGCAGGTCTGCCGCCGCGTGACGCTGCTGGCCTTCTTCGGAGAGACGGCCGAGCCCTGCGGCAATTGCGATCTCTGCGCCAATCCGCCCGACCTGTTCGACGGCACGACCGAGGTGCGCAAGGCGCTCTCGGCGATGCTGCGCACCGATGAGCGCTTCGGCATCGGCCATCTGATCGACATTCTCCGGGGGACCGAAACCGACAAGACCCGGCGCTTCGGCCATCACGATCTGCCGACCTGGGGCGTGGGCGCGGATCTGGCCAAACACCAATGGCAGGCGATCTTCCGCCAGATGATGGGGCTCGACCTTGTCCGCCCCGACCCGGAGCGCCACGGCGCCTTGCGCTTCATGGAGGCGGCGCGCCCCGTTCTGCGCGGCGAGGCCGAGGTCACGCTGCGCCGCGACACGATCAAGCGGGCCGAGCGCCGCCCCGCCGTCAAGCAACTGGTGGCGGAGGAGGACGCGCCGTTGCTCTCGGCGCTCAAGGCCAAGCGCCGGGCGCTGGCCGAGGCGCAGGGCGTGCCGGCCTATGTCGTCTTCAACGATCGCACCCTGATCGAGATGGCCGAGCGGCGCCCCGCCACGCTCGACGCGATGGCTGGAATTTCGGGCGTCGGCGCCACCAAGCTGGAGCGCTACGGCGCGACCTTCCTCGCCGTCATCACCGGGGAGACGCCCGACGACGTCCACCCCGCCCGCCGCAAGCTGGCCGGACGGCAGGAGGGGGCGGTCTACGACCGGCTGCTCTCGGTCCAGGCCGATCTCGCCCGGGGCGAGAGCGGGATGGACAAGCCGATGTCCTGCTCGTCCTCGCAACTGGCCAAGGTCGCCCGCGCCCCGGCGGAGCGCAGCGCCGTGGACCGCATCCTGGGCGACCGCCACGCGGAACGCTTCGGCGACGCTTTTCTGGAGGTCTTGCGGGCGAGGGAGGCGAGCTGAGGCGGCCCGCCCCCGGCCGTCCGAGCGGCGCGCGAGCTTCGTGCGCAACGGTCCGCGCATGAGCTGGCCCTGTTGACACGAGCCTCGGGTCTCCCGCAGAGGTTCCGAATGAGAGGGAGCAGTCCCGTGCCGGAACCGGAGCAGGCCGATGACCGACGATCTCATTGAACTCAACCGTCCGCCCCTGGTCCCGCGCACCCATCCCTTCTCCGATTTCGTGATCGCACAAGGCCCCCTGCGGTCGCGCCTGACCGAGATGGACGGCCTCCGCAAGATCGAGCTCGGCGCAGCGGACCTGCACCTGAGGGGGCGCATCCAAGCCATCGAGGACGGCCTCTTCATGGGGGTCGCGCCCATAGCGGGCGAGTTGCTCGTCGGCACCATGCCCTACAGCCGCAAAACGCCGCTCGGTGGGAAGATCCGCAACGGGTTGACGGGGCAATACGTGAACATGGCCCGTAAGGCGGGCGGCTCCCTCACGATCGGCGGCGACTGCTTCGGGATGGTGCCGCTGTTCCTGTGGCGGGGCGAGGCCGGGGCCCTCCTGTCGTCGCAGCTACACCTCATCGCCATCGCACTGAACGCGGCGGGCTTGCCGGTCCGGGTCGATCTGTCTTCGATGATCGGAGCGTGGTTCGTCGACAACTCGCTCGCAATCCAGCAATCGACCCGGGCGGCTTTGATCGAGGGGGCGGAAATGATCCGCGCCGACGAGGAAGTCGTCATTTCGAAGGACGGCCTGCACCTGCACGCATCCGAGCCCCAGACGCACGAGCCGGTGACAAGGGACGAGTACAAGGACCTGATCAAGGTCGGGGCGCAGGAGATTCGGGACAACCTCTCGGCGGTGGTGAACAGCGGCCGGCATACCGTCGCCACGCTGACCGGCGGCCGGGACAGCCGGATGATCTTCGCGGGCCTTGTCTCGCTGGGGCTGGAGCGCGAGGTGGCCTTCAGCACCCGGGACATTGACGACGGGGACATGCAGATCGCGACCGGCCTGGTCTCCCGCTACGGAGGCGCCTTCGAGGCACAGCGCGTGCCGTACAGCACGCTGCCAGTCGATCCGCGCCGGTCCTTCGACCGCCATCGCAGCACCTTTTTCGGCGCCTATCACGACTACAAGGGCGTGGGTGGCGCCGCCGTGGACGACAAGCACACGATCGCGCTGATCGGCGGCTGCGGCGAGGTCTATCGCGGCTTCCTAAGCCGGCGCTACGACGCCGATCTTGTGGCCAGGCCTTTCTCCCGGGAGAACTTCGAGGCCCTCGTCGCGGGCCACGCCAGCTGGAAGAAATTCTTTCCAGAGGAGGCCGGCGATCTCTGGCGCGAAGCGCTGTTCGAGACGATGGCGGGCCTGCCGGGCGAAACGCTGGCCGACCGTCTGGAAGAGCATTACTTTCATTTTCGCAACCGGCTGCATTTCGGCGCATCCTCGACTGCGGCGCATCCCGGCCGCCTTCCGGTAAATCCGCTTATGTCCCCGACTCTCAAGACGCTGGCCGCCCGGGTGCCCGCGTCCGTCCGCGCGAGCGGTGCCATCGTCTTCGACGTCACGCGAGAGCTGGACGAGACGGTGGCCTACCTGCCCTATGCCAAGAGCGGACCCGAGGCCTTCTCTGCGCACGGCTTCCATACGCCGAGCCGCTACGATGGCGCGCCGCCTTCCCTGGAGCCGGATCTCGATCTTTGGCAGGCGGCCGCCCGGAAGCGGAGCGGTTTGCGGCTGAACAAACCGCCCTACCGCTCCCGCGAGGCCTATAACGCGGCGATGACGGCGGCGTTGTTCGAGCGGCTGGCCGACGACGCGCGTGTTGGGCCCTTCGTCACGCCCAAGCTGCAAAGACGCTTCTCGTGGCTGCAACGCGACAAGAAGAAGTTCCGCACGGTCTGGCTGTCCCGCCTAGCGTCGGCGCATGACGTTCTGAGCTACAACTAGCCTCCGGTCGGCCCGGACCGTGCCCGGTCGCACTCGCCGGTGGAGGCGCCTACTCGTCCACCGTCTCGACCCCTAGCGCCTCCAGCCCGGCTTCCAGATGGTCCGGGAAGTGCGGCGTGCCGATAAGATAGTCCGCGGTCGGCGTCGTCGCCTCCGCTTCGGCGGTCGCGCGGGCCTCGTCGAGCTCGTCGGGACCAAAGCTCTCGCGCCCGATCCAGAGCACGGCGATCAGGTCGATCGCCTCCTCGGTATCGAGCCCCTCGATCAGGCCCCGCAACTCGCCTTCGGCGCGTCCCAATTCGTGACCGTAGAGGATTACCTGTTCGACCTTGGTTCGTGAAATGCGCAGCATGACCGGCCCTCCTGGCGCCTTCCTGAGGGGATGACTAGGCCTCCGCCATGACCTGCATCAAGTGCGGCTTGCACCCGGCGCGCGGGCTCCTAAAACCATTGCCATGCTGACCGTCATCTCGCCCGCCAAATCCCTCGATCTCGCTCCGGTGTCCGACCCGGCCACCGCCCCCCGGTTCCAGGAGGAGACCGCGACGCTGGTCACCCGCGCCCGGCGCCTGACGCTGAAGGACATGCGCGCGCTGATGTCGATCTCGGAGGACCTGGCCCGGCTCAATCGCGACCGCTACCGCGACTGGGACGACGCCGCCGAAAAACCCGCGATCCGCATGTTCGCGGGGGACACCTATACCGGCCTCGATGCGGCGACCCTGTCCGAGGACGCGCTGCGCCACGCCCAAGACACGCTCCGCATTCTCTCGGGGCTCTACGGCCTTCTGCGCCCGCTCGACGCGATCAAGCCCTACCGGCTGGAGATGGGCAGCCGCCTGAACACCCGGCGCGGCAAGGATCTCTACGCCTTCTGGGGACCGCGCCTCGCCGAGGCGCTCAACGCCGACGCAGAGGCGGTTGGCACCGACCTGCTGCTCAATTGCGCGAGCCAGGAATATTTCGGCGCCGTGGATCGCAAGGCGCTGAAGCTGCGCGTGATCACGCCGACCTTCCTCGAAGACAAGCCCGGCGGGCCCAAGATCGTCAGCTTCGCCGCCAAGCGCGCCCGGGGCGCCATGGCCCGCTTCGTGGCCGAGCACCGCCTGACGGCCCCCACCGATCTGCGCGACTTCCGCACCGGCGGCTACGAATGGCAGGAGAGCCCCGAGGACGCCCCTGTCTTCCTCCGCCGCGCCGAGACGGACCGCGCGGCCTGACGCGTCTCGCGGCATCCCAGGCCAGGAACGAAGCGCCTCAGCCCCCCTTCTTCCCTGCATAAATATCCCCGCCGGAGGCACCCGCCCTCGGCCCGATGCGCCGCCCGTCCGGACGACGCACCACCTCGGCCGCAGGCGAAAATTCTTAATTAAGAATTTTCTTCAGCGGCGAACCAGCCGCGCAGGATCCGGGCGTAGATCGCCTTGAGCTGTCCGATCTGCTCCACGCGCACGCGCTCGTCCACCGCGTGCATCCGGTGGCCGACAAGGCCGAACTCAACCACCGGGCAATGGCTTTTGACGAAGCGGGCGTCCGAGGTCCCGCCCGAGGTCGACAGCACCGGTCTGCGCCCGGTCTCCGCCGCGACGGCCTCCGCGACGAGCTCCGATAGGGGGCCGGGCGGGGTGAGGAAGCTCTCGCCGGAGATTTTGACCTCCATGCCGATCTCGATCCCCGTCGCCTCGGAGACCCGCGCCGCCTCCCGTCGGAGCCAGGCGGTCAGCGTGGCGCCGCTATGGCTGTCGTTGAAGCGGATGTTGACGGTGGCGCGGGCCTCGGCCGGGATCACGTTGGTGGCTTGGTTGCCGGTGTCCATGGTGACGACGGCGAGGGTGGAGGGATCGAAATGGGCGGTGCCCCGGTCAAGCTCCGTCTCGGCGAGATCGGCCATCAGCCGGGCCATGGCGGGCAACGGGTTCTTAGCGCGATGCGGATAGGCCGCATGGCCCTGCTGGCCCCGGAAGGTGAACCAGGCGTTCATAGAACCACGCCGCCCGATCTTCATCATGTCGCCCATCTCTTCGGGGCAGGTCGGCTCGCCCACGAGGCAGACATCCATCCGCTCGCCCTCGGCATCCATCCAGTCGAGCAGCGCGCGAGTGCCGTCGCGGGACGGCCCCTCCTCGTCGCCGGTGATGGCCAGGATGACGGCGCCGTCGGGCGGGGTCTCGATCACGAAATCCACGGCGGCGGCGGCGAAGGCAGCCACGCCCGACTTCATGTCGGTGGCGCCGCGGCCATAGAGCCAGCCCTCGGCGATCTCCCCACCGAACGGATCGTGGGTCCAGGCAGCGGCGTCGCCCACCGGGACCACATCCGTATGGCCGTTGAAGCCGAAACTGGGCGCGCCCTTCCGCCCCCAGCGGGCAAAGAGATTGGGCACGCCGCCCCGGTCCACCCGCGTGCAGGAGAACCCCGCCGCCGACAGCATCTCCTCCAGCAGGACCAGCGCGCCGCCTTCCTCGGGCGTGACCGAGGGGCAGCGGACGAGGTTCTGGGTCAGGGCGACGGGATCGGTGGTCATTCGTCCTCCCGGAAGATGGTGGTCTGGGCGACGATGACGGAGTTCTCGGCCAGGGCGCGATCCATCAGCGCGCGCTCGTCGGCGTCGATGTCGTGGCCCTCGGCCTCGCGCTCCTCCAGGGTGCCGTAGCCGGTCACCTCCAGCACGTTCATGTCGGCCGTCTTCAGCACGGCCACGGTTTCGCGCACGGCTTCCTCTTCGTCGACACCGGAGGCGTAGCACATCAGCGCGGCGCCCGAGGCGCCCTCGGGCAGGCCGTCGCCGGACTTGCGGCCGATTTCGACGAGCAGGGTGAAGACGTGGTGGGGGCGCTTCGGCTTTGACATGGGGCCGGGTGTGGGTGCCGGGGCGCCGTCTGTCAACCGGGGCCGGGCGGGGCCGGAGACCGTCCGCGGGCCCCCGTGCCGCGCTGGGGCTCGCATCCCAGGCAATTTGTTGGGGGCCATTTGCTGAGTGCGAGTGCGCCGGGGCTGGCGCGCGAGGTCTGGCTCAGCGACCGGCGATGGGCGGCGGGCGCCGCATCCGTCGGAGAACCGGTCCGGGGCACGACGGGTGGAGGACCGTCCCGTGATCCCCTGGACGGTGCATGTGCTTCGGTCGGGGGCGGCTCGCGGATTGCGTGGCCGCTTATGACCCGCCCAGGACGATCTCCGCCCGCTGGCGCCAATGGTCCCGGTGCGGCATCTGGGAGGGCTGTCCGAAGCGGTCCGCGAGGTCGCCCCCGCCGAGGCAGCCGCCCTCGTCTGCCGTTCCGTGACTGTCCAGCGCTCGGCCACTGGGGCAAAGCAGGGAGGCGGGCGGGCGGCGAAGACCCACCCGATTGCGGACGGGGCGGGACGCCTGTTCGTCCTCACGCCCGGCCAGTTCGGGGACAGTTGCGCGGCATGGCCTCTGATGTCGGCGCTGCCGTCCAGGCGGGGTCTGCTGGGGGATGCCGTCTCCGATGCCGAGCGGTCGCGCCGCATCGCCAACGCTCGGGACACGGTGGCTGCGTTTGCAGTCGGAGCCTGGCGCGTCCGCGCTCAGTTGCGCACCGCCCGCACGACGAAGATCAGGATGCAGGCGCCGATGATGCCCACGACCATCTGTGCCAGCCACGTCCCCGTGGCGAAGATGCCCACCCAACGCAACAGCGCGTTGGCGACGAAAGCGCCGACGATGCCCAGGATGATGTTGAGGAAGAGGCCGGTATCGGCCTTCATGATCATGCTCGCGATCCATCCCGCAAGGCCGCCGACGATGAGGGAGGCGAAAAACCCGAGTCCGGCCATGGCGTCACTCCTGTTATGCGTGCGACAGAAACGCGCGCTGCTGCGGCGCGGTTCCGGTCCCGGCCTCGACAGAACACCGGATGCGCCCCATTTTCCAGTCATGCAGGGAAACCAGCGCACCAGGCTCGGTCTGTCGAAGGCGCAGCGGGACAACATGGCCGCGTATGACGCGCTGCCTGAACCGCTGCGCGTCTGGCTTGCGCAGGCGCGGCTGCCCTGGTCCCCGGCCTCGGCCAAGCGGGCCTGGCGCAAGGCGCTCTGGCGGAATTTCGGGCGCACTAAGGCCGCGCTGGCCGAGATGGACCGGCTGGAGGAAGAGCGCCTCGCCCAGGACGCGCTGACGCAGCAGCGGGCGGCGGAGGGGCTTAGGCCGCCGGTGGATCGTTCGGGACGGTAGAGCTGGGGCTCTGCCCCAGACCCCGGAGTATTTCCGGCCAGAAGAAAGAGGGGCCTGGTTGGGGTGCCGGTTTGGGGCGCCCCCGTGGGCCGGTCACTCCCGGAAGGCGCGGTTGAAATAGTCGGTCAGCGGCTTGACGAGATAGGCCAGCGGGGTCCGGTCCTGGGTGCGGATATAGGCTTCGACCGGCATGCCGGGCAGCAGGACCAGTGACTCGTCCAGGCGGTCGAGTTCACCGTCGTTGGGCAGCACCTCGGCCTGGTAATAGGGCGCGCCGGTGACTTCGTCTGTGAAGGAGTCGGGCGAGACCCGGACGATGGAGCCGAAGAGTTCGGGCGTCGTCTTCATGTCGAAGCTGGACAGGCGCAGGGTCACGTCCTGGCCCGGATAGACCTGATCGATATGGATCGGGTCGACCTGGGTCTGGATCACCAGCGGCCGGTCCTGGGGCACGAGATAGAGCACCGGCTCGGCCGGGCGGATCACGGAGCGGGGCGTGAAGACCGTGAGGCCATAGACCACGCCCGAGACCGGCGCCTTGATCTCCATCCGGCTCAGCCGCTCCTGGACGGAGCGGTATTGCTCGGCCAGCTCGGTCTCGCGGAATTGCAGGTCGCGCAGGAGGCTGATCGCCTCCTCGCGCAGGCGGTTCTCCAGCTTGAGCACCTCAAGGTCGATCTCCGTGGCCCGGCCTTCCAGCTCGGCCACCGCCGCCTCGAACTCGCCGACCTGACCCAAGAGGCGGGCTTCCTCGCGGCGGAGCGCCAGAACCCGGGGCGCTTGGGCCAGCCCGCGATCGAGCAGGCTCTGCTGGGCGTCGAGCTCTTCGCGCAGGAACTCGAGCTGGAGCGCGAGCGCCTCGGACTGCGCGGCGATGCCGTCGACCTGGTTGCCGATCTGCGCTTTGCGGCGGATCAATTGCTCCGTTTCGCGCTCGAACAGCTCGCGCCGTGCCGCAAACAGCCGCTCCTGTCCCGAGACCATGTCCGCGACTTCGGGATCGGTCTGGGTGGCCGCGGCCAGGTCGTCGGGAAAGGTCAGCGTGTCCAGCCCGTCGCGTTCCGCTTCCAGCCGGGCGGAGCGGGCGGCCAGCTCGAAGAGCTGGTTGCGCAGGATCTGCGCCTCCGAGTTCTGGAGCGTGCGGTCCAGGGTCAGCAGGGTCTGCCCGGCTTCGACCACGTCCCCCTCGCGCACCGAGATCTCGGCCACCACCCCGCCATCGGGATGCTGCACGACCTGCCGGTTGCTCTCGACGGCGATCTGGCCCGACGAGATGATCGCGCCCGAGATATTCGCCGTCACCGCCCAATAGCCGAACCCCCCGAGCAGCACGGCGAGACCCAGGATGCCGATGATGAGCTGCCGCCGCGCGGTCCAGGTCGCGGCGGCCTGTTGCACGGCGGGGACGGGCTTGTTCGCCTGGTTGGCGGGAAGCTTGGCGGTGTCCGCTTTGACGGGGAGCTGCTTGTTCACGACACGCCTCCGGGTTGGGGGGATCGGGTGATCTCCGCATGGTTCTTGACCATCTTCTGCAGCACCTCCTCGCGGGGGCCGAAGGCGGTGCGTACGCCCTGGTCGAGCATCAGGAGCAGCTCGCATTCCTGGATCGCGGCGGGACGGTGGGCGATGATGATGACGGACTTGCCCTCTTCCTTCATGCCGCGGATCGCCTTGTTGAGCGCGACCGTCCCCTGGTTGTCGAGGTTCGAGTTCGGCTCGTCCAGGACAAGGATCACCGGGTCGCCATACATCGCGCGCGCCAGGCCGATGCGCTGGATCTGCCCGCCCGAGAGGCGCCCGCCCACGGCTGAGACCGGCGTGTCGTAGCCCGCGGGCTGCTCCAGGATCATCTCATGGGCGGCGGCCTTCTTGGCGGCCTCGACGATGCGCTCGGGGTCGGGGTCGGGGGCGAGGCGGGCGATGTTCTCGGCGATGGTGCCGTCGAACAGGCTGACCGTCTGCGGCAGGTAGCCGATATAGCCGCCCAGCACGTCCGGGTCGTATTGGTCCAGCGTCGCGTTATCGAGGCGCATCTTGCCGCCGGCCGGTTGCCAGACACCGCAGATCGCCTTGGCCAGCGAGGTCTTGCCCGCGCCCGACGGCCCGATCACGCCCATCGCTTGTCCGGGCTTGAGCGTGAACGACACGGCGCGGAGCGAGGCCTGTTGCGCGCCCGGCGGCACCACGGTCACGTTCTCGGCCACCAGCAGGGCCTGGGGGCGAGGCAGGGGCGTGCGCGGGGTCTCGGGGGCGACGGTCTCCAGCAGTTCCAGAACGGCCTGGCGGCCCTTGCGGGCGGCGCCGACCAACTGCCACTGGCCGATCACCATCTCGATCGGCGCCAGCGCCCGGCCCAGCAGGATCGAGCCGGCGATCATCGCGCCGGCCGTCATCTCGTTCTGGAGCACGAGATAGGCGCCGAGGCCCAGCATCGCGGATTGCAGGAACAGGCGCAGCGTCTTGGTCGTGACGGTGAAGAGGCCGGAGCGGTCCGAATGGGCCATCGCCTGCTTGAGCGACTTGCCCCGCGCGGCCATCCAGCGCTCATAGGCCGCACCGCGCATGCCCAGCGACTGGACCAGCTCCGCCTCGGAGGCGAGCTGCTGCGCGGTCAGTTCGGCCCGGGCGGTGGCCTGGTTGGCCTCGGCCATGGGGCCGGAGGTGGTCCACTGGTTGAGGATCGCGATGCAGATCAGCAGCACGCCGCCCGCCACCGCCAGCCATCCTAGCCAGGGATGGAAGATGAAGATCGCCGCCACGAAAAGCGGCGTCCAAGGGATGTCGAACAGCGCCAGGAAGACCGGCGAGGCCAGCAGCCGCTGCACCGCCTCCACGTCGCGGAGCGGATTGCGCGTGCCCGCGCCCCCGGGCACCACCGCCGCGCGCCGCAGATGCGCCTGGAAGACGCGGCCATCGAGCGCCGACTGGAACCGCGCGCCGACCCGCGCCATGACCCGGCCGCGCGCGTGGTCCAGAATGCCCATCATCAGGAACAGGAAGGTCACCAGCACCGAGAGCGCCAGCAGCGTCTCTTCGGACCGGGAGCCGAGGACGCGGTCGTAGACCTGAAGCATATAGAGCGGCCCGGTCAGCATCAGCGCGTTCACCACCATCGAGAACACGAAGACCATCACCAGGAGCGATGTGGACTTGCGCCGGATCTCGGTCAGTTCCGGTTGGCCGAGATCCGGCCTCACTGTTTGCGGTCGTCTCATTGCCGTCCCTCATCCTCGATGGCGCGCGAGTCTGTCCGCGCGGAGGCCGCGCCAGTCTTTCCGATCTCGGGCCCGGTTGCCAGTGCGGTTGCGACGGTCGCCCCGTCGCATCCATCGGTTGGTCGGCGCGCGGGCAAATTTGGTTAATGGAATTGGCGACGCAATTGCCGAATAATCGAAACCTAGCCGGTCCGGGTTGCTCAATTCCTTCCGAAGACGGTGCCCAGCACGTCCCTCAGGATGCGCTCCGCCAGATCCGGCTCGCGCTCGGGCTGCGGCTGGGGGGCGGGGCGCGGGCTCTGTGCCTGGGGCGCGGGGCGGGCGGTGCGCGCCGGGTCGATCATCGGCAGCGGCGTGACCGGCGTGCCCGCATGGACCCGCTCCATTGTCTCGTGCCAGATCTCGGCGGGCAGGCCGCCGCCGGTGACACCCGTCAGCGGCGTGTTGTCGTCATAGCCCATCCAGACGCCGGCGACGTAATCGCCGGTGAAGCCCACGAACCACGCGTCCCGCGCCGCCTGGGTCGTCCCGGTCTTGCCCGCGGCCGGGCGGCCGTCCAGCTTGGCGCGGGTGCCGGTGCCTTCCTCGACGACACGGGACATCATGTAGACGAGCTGGCGCGCGGCATCGGTCTGGATCACCCGTTCGCCCAGCCCGCTGTCATGGTCGAGCAAGGGGGTGGTGTCGCCCCGCAGCGTCAGCGACTTCAGGCCATAGGGCGTGACCGAGGTCCCGCCGTTCAAGATGCCCGCATAGGCGCCGGTCATCTCCAAGAGCGTCGCCTCGCTGACGCCGAGCGCCAGGGCGGGGCCGTCCGCCATTTCGCGGTCGAGGCCGAAATCGGCGGCGACCTTGCGGACGATGTCGCGGCCGACATTCTCCGACAGGCGCACGGCGGCGGTGTTGAGGGACCGCGCCAGCGCCTCGGTCAGCGTGACCTCGCCATAGAATTCGCGGGAGTAATTCTCGGGCGAATAGGTGCCCGATCCCGGGACCTGGATCGAGAGCGGGCCGTCATAGACGGTCGAATCGTAGGTCCAGCCCAGATCGAGCGCGGCGGCATAGACGAAGGGCTTGAAGGCCGAGCCGGTCTGCCGGATCGCCTGGGTGGCGCGGTTGAACTGGCCCGCCCCGCGGGTGTTGCGCCCGCCGACCATCGCGCGGACGGCGCCGTCCGCGCTCATCACGACGATAGCGGCCTGGGCTTCGGAGCCTTCGCGGACCTTGGTCTCGAACACATATTCCAGCGCTTCTTCGGCGGCGCGCTGGATGTCCTTGTCGAGGGTCGTCCGCATGAGGACGTCCTCGGTCGTGTCCTGGGTCAGGAAGTCGGGCCCGGTCTGCATCACCCAATCGGCGAAATAGCCGCCCGTGTCCTGCCGTGCGGCGGGCGAGAGCGTGGCGGGGTTGGCCAGTGCCTGCTGGTATTCGGCGCTGCTGAGATAGCCCTGCTCGTGCATCAGCCCGAGGACCAGCGCGCCCCGCTCCTGCGCGCGTTCCAGGTTGGCAGTGGGGGCGAAATAGCTGGGCGCGGGCAGCAGGCCCGAGAGCATGGCGGATTGCTGCGGGTTCAGCCGCGCCACCGAGGTGCCGAAATAGCGCTGCGCGGCGGCGGCGAAGCCGCGCGCGCCCGCGCCGAGATAGGCGCGGTTGAGATAGATCGCGAGGATCTCGTCCTTGGTGAACTTGAGCTCCAGCGCGAGCGCGTAGGGGATCTCCTTGACCTTGCGCCAGACCGTGCCGCGGCGGCAATCGGCCTCGAACTCCGCCTCGGTCATGCCGAGGCTCGGATCCCAGTCGGTGCCGAGGCAGAGCAGCTTGGCGACCTGCTGTGTGATCGTGGAGCCGCCCGAGCCCGAGAACGGCCCCCGTCCGGCCTGGATATTGGTGCGCATCGCGCCGGCGATGCCGCGGGGGCTGATGCCGAGATGGCGGTAGAATCGCTTGTCCTCGCTGGCGACGACGGCGTTCTTGAGATGCTCCGACACGCCTTCGGTCGTGACCAGCCCGCCGAAATTGTCGCCGCGCCAGGCGAAGACCTCGCCCGAGCGGTCGGCCATGGTGACCGAGCCGCGGGCGCGGCCATCGGCGAGCGAGGCCATGTCGGGGATGCGCGCGTAATTATAGGCGACGGCACCGGCCACGATCAGCGCGACGATCACCGCGCCGCGCCAAGCCAGCGCCCAGATGAGGCGCAACAGCACCCGAAAGGGCCAGAGCACCCAGCCCAGCAGGCCGCGGCGCGGGCGCGCGGGCTTGGCCGCCGCCGTTTTGGCGCGTGTCTTTCGGCCCCGGGGTTCCGCCAGCGGGGCGCGGCGCTTCTCGGCCACGAGGCGGCCCTTGCCCCTGCGCGTTCCGGAAGAAGGTGTCTTGGCCATCTGCTCGTCCCTCTCGCTGGGGCCGCCCGCTTTGCGCAGGTCTCGTGCGTTCACGATAAGATAGGCGCGCGCGAGTCGGATGTGGAGCGCATCCGAGCCGAAACCTTCGCGATTGCAGCATATAGGCACTGCCTATTTTTTGTGCAATGCCTCCGAATTGTGCAAGAATTATGCGAAACCGCCTGTTTGGCCGTCTGACTTGCCCGGTGGGAACGTTGCGCAGGCCCCCCCTCCTCCGTGATGTCGCCTCCATCCGGGCCCCCGCGAGGGGGGCGCAGAGAAGGGGAAGCGCGTGAAACTCATCATCGCAGCGATCAAGCCGTTCAAGCTCGAGGAGGTGCGCGAGGCGCTCACCGCCCTGGGTGTGCGCGGCATGATGGTCACCGAGATCAAGGGCTTCGGCAGCCAGTCGGGCCATACCGAAATCTATCGCGGCGCCGAATACGCCGTGAACTTCGTTCCGAAGGTCAAGCTGGAGATCGTGGTTCCGGCCGCGATGGCGGACCAAGTCGTCGAGACGATCTCGAAGACGGCGAAGACCGACAAGATCGGCGACGGCAAGATCTTCGTCCTCGACGTGCAGCAGGCCGTGCGGGTGCGCACCGGTGAGCTGAACGAAGACGCCATCTAACGAATACGCCAGGGGAAAATGAGTATGAATCACTTCAAGACACTGGCCCTCACCGCCGCGCTGACCGCGCTGCCGGTCGCGGCCTTCGCGCAGGACGCCCCTGCGCCGGGCTTCGACGAGATCGGCCCCTACATCATGACGACGCTGCTGTTCCTCGTGGGCGGCTTCCTCGTCTTCTGGATGGCCGCGGGCTTCGCCATGCTGGAGGCCGGCCTCGTCCGCTCCAAGAACGTGACGACGCAGCTGACCAAGAACATGGGTCTCTTCTCCATCGCCGCGATTATGTACTGGCTGGTCGGCTTCAACCTGATGTATCCGGGCGATGGCTGGATCATGGCGGGCTATGTCGGTCCGTTCTTCTCGATCACCTCGCTGGAGCCGGTGGGCCTCGCCGCCGATGCCGCCGCGCTCGACTACGCGTCGGTCGCCTCGGACTTCTTCTTCCAGCTGATGTTCTGCGCCACCACCGCGTCGATCGTGTCGGGCACCCTGGCCGAGCGCATCAAGCTCTGGCCCTTCCTGATCTTCGTGGTCGTCCTGACCGGCTTCATCTACCCGATCGAGGCCTCCTGGCAGTGGGGCGGCGGCTGGCTGTCCGAGGCCGGCTTCTCCGACTTCGCCGGCTCGACCCTGGTTCACGCCGCCGGTGGCTTCGCCGCGCTGGCCGGTGCGATCGTGCTGGGCCCGCGCCTGGGCAAATATGCCAAGGACGGCTCTGTCGTCGCGATGCCGGGCTCGAACCTCGCCCTTGCCACGCTGGGCACGTTCATCCTGTGGCTGGGCTGGTTCGGCTTCAACGGCGGCTCGCAGCTTGCCGCGGGCACCGTGGGCGACATCACCGATGTGGGCCGCATCTTCGCCAACACCAACATGGCCGCCGCTGCCGGTGCGCTCGCCGCGCTGATCCTGACGCAGGTCGTCTATGGCAAGGTCGATCTGACGATGGTGCTCAACGGCGCGCTGGCCGGTCTGGTCTCGATCACCGCCGGGCCGCTCGACCCATCGCTCTTCGGGGCGCTGTGGATCGGTGCCGTGGGCGGCGTGATCGTGGTGTTCACGGTCCCGATGCTCGACAAGATGAAGATCGACGACGTGGTCGGCGCCATCCCGGTGCACCTCTTCGCCGGCTTCTGGGGCACCCTGGTCGTGCCGGTCTACACCGAGGGCACGTCCTTCGTGACGCAGATCATCGGCTTCGTCTCGATTGGCGCCTTCGTGTTCATCACCTCCATGATCGTGTGGTTCATCCTCAAGGCGACCATGGGCATCCGGGTCGACGAGGAGAGCGAGATCAACGGTCTCGACGTCTCGGAGCTGGGCATGGAGGCCTATCCGGAATTCTCCAAGGGCTGACTCTCCCTCCCTCGACCCGAGGAGAATGACGACCCCCCGGGCGCGACGGCGCCCGGGGGTTTTCGTTCGGGCATTGGGAACGGGAGGAGAACGGGGAGGGGGGCTCTGCCCCCCGTCGGCCCATGGCCGACTCCCCCCGGAGTATTTCCGGCCAGAAGAAGGCGGCCCGGGAAAAGATCGGACGCTCGGCCAAAACCTTTCGCCTTTGACCTGCGCCAGCCGCGAAAGGCAAAGCGCACGCAACGGCCCAGCGGCGCACCGCGTTTCGAGAAGGCGGAGACTCAGGTCTTGCGCGAAGCGCTTTAGAGCAGTCTCGGATCGAACGGATAACGGCTGAGGTTCTCGGGGCCGGTCTCGGTCACCAGCACCTGATCCTCGAGCTTGATCGAAAAGTCGCCCCCGTCCTCGGCCGTCAGCACCTCGACACAGAGGACCATTCCCGGCTCCAGTACGGCGCCGCCGGCATAGCCCGGATCGGCTTGGTCGGGATAGGCGATCATGGGCCACTCGTCGCATAGCCCCACCCCATGGAACGCGCAGCCATACTTAAGGGCCTGGAACTCGGGCCGCAGCGTGTGAAGCATACGTGGCAGGTCATCGAGCGGCGTGCCGGCTATCAGGAGCGTCTCGTTATATCGGATATGGTCCAGCGAGTGCCGCATGGCGTCGACGATATCGGGCCGCGCGGGACCGTCGCCGATCCACCATGTCCGGCTCATGTCGCAGCAGAAGCCATACGGCCCCACGAGGTCGGTGTCGAAAGCCAGGATCTCGTTCTCGGAGATCTCGCGCGGGCCGCATTCCTGGAACCACGGGTTGGTGCGCGGACCGGAGGCCAACAGCCGCGTCTCGATCCATTCGCCGCCACGGCGGATGTTGGAGGCGTGAAGCTCCGCCCAGACGTCGTTCTCGGTGACGCCGCCGCGGGGGATCTCGGTGCGGGCGAAGGTCTCCATTTCCTGCATCGCGACCTCGCAGGTATGGATGGCGCAGCGCATGGCCGCGATCTCGTCGGGGCTTTTCACGGACCGTGCCCGCTCCGTTAGG
Organism: Jannaschia seohaensis; assembly: GCF_900116765.1. Taxonomy (GTDB): domain Bacteria; phylum Pseudomonadota; class Alphaproteobacteria; order Rhodobacterales; family Rhodobacteraceae; genus Jannaschia; species Jannaschia seohaensis. The sequence goes on from NZ_UETC01000001.1 coordinate 645,086, forward strand.
GCTTCGCCTGGCAGGACGGCGATCCCGGAGGCTTCCAGCGCGCGCAGCCCGTGGATCGTGGGCTTGTCGCAGGCCAGACGCAGGAGCCCGCCGCCATGCTCCCGCAGCAGGTCGCGGACCTCACCGGCAAAGATGCGGGCGCCGCGGTCGATGCCTTCGCCACGGGTGAAATAAAACAGGTCCGCGCCCGCCCGGCGCTCGGCCACCAGGGGATTGTACTCCGACAGGAAGGTCGCGATCCGGTAGTCCCAGAGGACCATGTAGCCATCGGCGCAGACCAGCGCCGCGCGGAACGGGTTGTGGGCGTTCCAGAGCTGCATGTTGGTCGTGTCGGTCGCATAGCGGATGTTGAGCGGGTCGAAGACCAGAAGCCCACCGAGGCCACGCGCCACCACCTGATCCCGCAGCCGGTCTAGGCGATAGCGGCGCATGGCCGCGAGGTCCGGAAGGGCGAGGCCCCGTGCCTCCCACTCGGCGAAGGCCAGCGGTGTGGGGCCGATCTCCACACGGTCGGCGTCGTTGGGTGTGCCGTCGCCCAGATGCGTGCCGCGGCTGGGGTCGATCTTTCGGGGGAACGGGGCGTGATCCTTCATGGACCCACGGTTGGAGAGATCCCCCGCCGGGTCGCGCCCAGAGGCGACATCACGCCGGTCGGTTTCGCGCGGAGTCCGGCGACCGGAAGCGTCCTGCCACGCGTCAGCCCATGTCGCGCGCGACCACGCCGGTCAGGCAGCCGACCGCGCCCGCGGCTTTACGCAGCTCGAAGCAGGGCGTCTCGACCACCTCGACGCCCAGCCCTTCGTAGAAGGCGCGCATGGCGTCGTTGCCCGCCGGCATCAGCACCCGCCGGGGGCCGAGCGCCACGACATTGAGCCCGCGATTGGCCTGCACCTCGTCGGCATCCGGCAGGAAGGCCACGGTATGGCCCCTCTCCCGCAGAAGCGTGACGGCGCGGTGGGGCGTGCGGCGCGGCCAGGCGATGGCGAGATCGGCGTCGAGCATGCGCAGCATGCCCATCAGGTGCATCGTCCCGAAGGGCATATCGACCGGGATGGCCTCGATCCCGATCTCCGCCAGGGTCTGGGCGATCTGGCGCGCGGCCTCGGCGTTGGTCCGCAGGCCGAGGCCGATCAGGCAGGTCCGGGCGTCGACCCAGATCAGGTCGGCGCCCTCGAAGGTGGCGCCGCCGGTGAGCGTGCGCAGGATCGGCACGCGGGCGGCGGCGAGCGCGGCGGCCACCGCGACCTCCTCGCCCGCGCGCACGGTCGAGGCGGGGCGGGCCAGGATCGCGCCTTGGGGCGTCATCACGAAGGTATCGGCGCAGAACATCCGGTTGGGCGTCGGCGCGGGCACGTCCCCGACCGAGAGCACCTCCACCCCGGCCTCCACATAGGCCGCGGCCAGGGCGTCATGCTCCGCCTGCGCCCGGCCCAGATCGAGCGGTTCGAGATATTGGGCGGCGTCCACGTCCTCGGCGGCCAGTTCGGCGCCCGGTCGACGCAGCAGAACCTGCCGCAGCGGGCGCCACTCGCTGTCGATCCCGCCTTGCCAGATCGGCCCCATCTCGGCGCCGTGCTCCGCGGTCCGGGGCGACCAGCCGGCGCCGCCATAGGCCGCCGTTCCGAACCCGTCAGATGCCGTCATCGCGTTCTCCCTGTTCGCGCGGCAAAATCGCGCGGGCGGGGGAGGCATGCAAACGAAAAGCGCCCGCGCTCAGGGAAGCGCGGGCGCCTTTGCAGGCGATCGGGGACACGTCAGACGGCGCGGTCGATCCAGTCCTTGAGCGCGGCCTTGGGGGCGGCGCCGATCTTCTGGTCGACGGCCTCGCCGCCCTTGAACATGAACAGCGCCGGGATGCCGCGCACGCCCATCGCACCGGGCGATTGCGGGTTCTCGTCCACGTTGACCTTCACGATCTTGACCCTGCCCGCATATTCCTCGGACAGCTCTTCCAGGGCCGGGCCGATCTGCTTACAGGGGCCGCACCACTCCGCCCAGAAGTCGACGATGACCGGGATGTCGGACTGCTTGACCACCTCATCGAAGGTGGCGTCGGTGGCGGCTACGGTGGCCATGGCGTGTCTCCTGGCTGGCTTGGGTGGACACCCTAGCTAAGGAGCGCCGCGTCCCGCGTCAACTGCGTCCCAGGCCGCGATCACGGCCGCGTGCGGAAGCTCCATCAGCCGGCGCGTTCGCGTCCAGAGCAGCGCCAGGCGGATGCGGCGGTCCGGCCAGATGGCCGTGGCGGCGGCATGGTAGGCGCCCATCTGCGCCAGCAGTCCCCCGGGCACCGCTTCGGGCGTGGGGGGGACCTGGGCGTTGGACTTGAAGTCGACGATCAGCGCCTCGCCCGGGGTCAGGAGGATGCGGTCCATCGTGCCCGCCACGCCGGGATGGGTGCCGGTCGCGGGCAGGACAAAGGGCACCTCGGCCAGGGTGCCGTCGGCGAAGAGATGAGCCAGCGCCGGGTCGTCGAGGACGGCCAGGGCCTCGGCCACGGCCTCCGCGTCGGCGGTGAGGCGGGCGGCCAAGGCCTCCCGTTGGTGGCGTGGGACCGTGGGCAGATGTTCGAGCAGGCTGTGGATGGCCGTGCCGCGGGCCATCGCGGCGTCGGTGTCCTGGCCCTCGCCGGGCAGAGCCTTGGGGCCGGGCAGCGCCGAGGGCGCGACCGGCTTGCGCGAGAGGCCGGGGCGGGGGACCGGCGCCCGGCACCACGCCGGAAGAGGCGGCGCGCGCGGCGCCTCGGGGGCGGCGTCCCGCGCCTCCACCGGCGACCAGTCGCCCCATTCGAGCCGCCGGTCCACGCCCGCCGGCGCGCCCAGCGCGTCCATCCCGGCCTCGACCGCTCGCCACCAGCTGTCCTCTGGCCCATTGCCCACCTCGCCCGCGGCGCAGACGATCAGCCAGCTTTCGGCCCGGGTCAGCGCGACATAGAGCAGCCGGTCCCGCTCCGCCGCTTGGGCGGCGGCATGGGCCTCGGCTCGCGCGGCGATGGCCGGGGACCAGCCCGGTTTGGAGGGCAGCCAGACCGGCGTGCCGTCGTCGAGCACCTGCACGCCGGTGAGGCCCTTGGGCGCGCGCTTCTGCGTCTCGGGCAGGATGACGACCGGTGCTTCCAGCCCCTTGGCCCCATGCACCGACATCACGCGGATCGCGCCGGTTCCGGGCTGGCGCTTGAGTTCGATGTCAGCCGCCTCCAGCCAGCCGAGGAAGCCCGTCAGGCTGGGCACCTCCAATTGCTCATAGGCCAGCGCCTGGCCCAGTAGCGCGTCGATGGCCTCCGCCCGCTCGGACCCGAGCCGCGCCAGCAGGCGGCGGCGGCCGTCATGGCGGATCAGCACCCGTTGCAGGATCTCGTAGGGGCGCAGGATGTCCGCGACCGAGAGCACCGACTCGAACAGCGACGTGTCGTGGCGGCTGTCGCGCAGCACGTCCCAGAGAGGGCGCTTGCCGCGGTCATGGGCCAGTTCGAACAGGTCCTCTTCGCTCAGGCCCCCCAGGGGCGAGCGCAGCACCGCCGCCAGCGCCAGGTCGTCGCCGGGCGATGCCGCCCAGGTCAGCAGCGCGACCAAGTCCTTCACCGCCAGATCGTCCGACAGCATCAGCCGATCGGCCCCGGCGAGGTCCAGCCCGGCGGCCTTGCAGGCCGCGATCACGTGGTAGAACAGCGCCGCGCGCCGCTGGAGCAGGATCAGGATGTCGCCCGCCTGCACCGCGCGGCGCTCGCCCTTGTGGACGATGGGGGTGCGGGCCGCGATCATTTCCTTGATCTCGGCGGCGATGCGGCGGGCCAGCACGACCTCGGCATCGTCGGGGGCGGGCTTGTCGACCGGGTCGAACCAGCGCCGGTCGGAATTGTCCTCATCGGCCTTGGGGATCGGCGCCCAGAGGTCGATCCGGCCGGGCAGGGTGGGCTGAAAGGCGATATGCTCGGGCGGAGCGCCGACGCCGCTCTCGCGGGCGAAAACGGAATCGACCAGTGCCAGGATCGTCGAGGACGACCGGAAGGAATGGAGCAGAGCGTGGTCGCGCAACGCCGCCGCCTCCGTGGGCAGGATTCGGTCGAACTCGGCGCGCATCCGGTCGAAGGCGTCCGGGTCCGCGCCCTGGAAGGAATAGATCGACTGCTTGCGGTCGCCGACGACGAAGAGCGTGCGCAGAGTGTCGGGCCGCGCGCCCTGGCCCGCGCCGAACTCGGCGGCGAGGGCCCGGATCACGTCCCATTGAGCCGGCGCGGTGTCCTGCGCCTCGTCCACCAGGATGTGGTCCAGCCCGCCATCGAGCTTGAAGAGGACCCATTGCGCCATGTCCGAGGTCGACAGCAGGTGCCGCGCCCGGTCGATCTGATCGTCGAAATCGAGCCAGCCCCGCGCGCGCTTGGCCGCGTCGAGCCGGGCGGTGAAAGCGGGGGCGAACGCGTGGAGCGTCTGCGCGTAGTCGAGCGAGGCGAGCGCGGCGAGGCGGCGGCGAGCATCGGCGGCCCGTCCCGCCATCGCGGCGAAGAGCTCGGGAAGGGGGCCATGATCGCCCGCGAGGACCGCTTTCGGCCAGCGACCGGTGCTGCGTGGCTCCCCCTTGGCGGTCAGGAGCAGCCCCGACAGCATGTCCCACCGGTCTTCCGGCGCGGCCTGCACGACGGTCTTGAGGCCCGCGACCAACTCGCTCAGGGTTTTGCCGGGGGCGCCCTCGGCATCGCCAAGGAAGTCATCGACCATGTCGAGCATGTCGGCGCCGATAACGCCGTCGCGGATCGTCTCCTCGGTATCGTCGCCCACGCCCAACGCCATGCGCAGCGCCGCCTCGCTGAGCGCCGGTCGTCCCGGCGGCCAGTGCTTGGCCACAGCGGCGAGGAAGGCGCTGGGCTCCGCGTCGCTCAGCCGCTTGGCCATGGCGTCGACCAGAGGGGCCTCGGGCCCGTCGCTCATCGCGTCGAGGATCTCGGCATGGAGGCGCGTGGCCGCCGCGTCGTCCATCTCCTGAAAGAGCGGCGACACCCCGGCCTCCAGCGGGAAGCGGCGCAGGAGCGACGCGCAGAAGGCGTGGATCGTCTGGATCTTCAGCCCGCCCGGCGTCTCGATGGCGCGGGCGAAGAGCGTGCGCGCCCGGCGCATCTGGTCGCTCGTGACCTCACCCGGCCGGACGCCCAGCGCATAGAGACGGGCGCGCAGATCCTCGTCGGGGATCATCGCCCATTCGCCGAGCTGTTTGTAGAGCCGGTTCTGCATCTCGCCCGCGGCGGCCTTGGTGAAGGTCAGGCAGAGGATGCGCTCGGGCGGGGTGCCGGTCAGCAGCAGCCACGCCACCCGCTGCGTCAGAACCCGGGTCTTGCCGGAGCCTGCATTCGCCGCCAGCCAGACCGAGCCCGACGGGTCGGCGGCGGCGATCTGCGCCCTCGTGGCGGCGTCGGTCGCGGTCATCGGCCCACCGGGATCTTCGTGGAGGGCAAGGTGTCGTCCCACTCTCCGTAGCGCGACAGGTGGTCGTAATCGCTGGCATATTTGATCGCGTCGGGCGCGAGCCGGGCGACGAAGGGGCGGCCCTGCCGGTAGGCCGCGATCAGGTCGCGCAGGCCCGCGCGGGTCTCGGCCAGCAGGTCGGGCGTGATCTTGACGCATCGCTCGTCATAAGCGGAGCCGATCTTGAGATAGGCGACCTCGGTCACCTGCCGCTGGGGGATGTCGCTAAAGCCGCCATCGGCGACCATCACCGCCTCCAGGAGCAGCTGCTTGTCGAAATGCTCGATCTGCTTTTCGGAGGGGATCTGGCCGGTCTTGTAATCGTAGATCGCCACCGCATCGCCGCAGATGTCCAAGCGGTCGGCGCGGGCAATCAGGTCGAAGTCGAGTTCGGGCAGGGGCAGCCGGCCGGAGGCCTCCAGATAGGCGGGGGTGCCCTGGGCACGGCGCTCGGCCTCGGCAGCGAGCAGATCGTCGATCACCCGCTCGAACTTCCCCTGCCAGATATGGCGGATCGCGGGCCAGGGAGATTCGTCTTGCAGCGTCTCCGCCAGGATGGCCCGCAACCGCGCGTCCGCATCCGGCGGCAGCGGACCGGGCAGATCGCGGGCGAACCGCTCCATCGCGCGGTGGACGACGGTGCCGCGCAGGCGCGCGTCGGGGCTCTGGCGCAAGGGGTTGGCGGCGCGGAGGCCGAGAACATGGCGGGCATAGACCGCGTAAGGATCGCGGATCAGGGTCTCGATCGCGGTGACCGAGAGGCGCTTGGGCTGCGCCTCGGGGGGCATGATGGGGGCCGGACGCGGGGCGGGGCGGACGGACGTCTCGGGCAGGTCCAGCGCGGCGGCTTGGGTGAGCCACGCGTCGCCGCGCGCTTGCATCGCCGCCAGCGCGGCCTCGCCCTGGGGGCCGATGCCCCGCAGCAGCCCCTCGATCCGGTTCAGCCAGCGGGACGGCACCGTTTCGGCCTCCGCGTCGCGGGCGGCGCGGGCCAGCCAGATCTCGGGCGCGGCGGCGGCCAGCTGAAAATCATGGGCGCTCAGCCCCACCACCCGCTCGGGCACGCGCAGGCCAGCCGCCACGCGCATGGCGCGGTTGAGCCAGGGTTCGGCGGTCTGGCGGTCGGGCCAGATGCCATCGGTCAGCCCGCCCAGGATCACTAGATCCGCGCTGCGCACCCGCGCCTCCAGCGCGCCCCAGATCATGATGTCGGGATGGGGCGCGTAGCTCTCGCGGACCTCCTCGCCCGAGAGGCAGCTTTGCAGGAGACGGGCATATTCGGCCCCGCTCATCGGCGTGGCCTCGGCCTCCGGGGCGGCGGCGGCGAGATCTTCGAGCACACGCCGCGCCAGCCGTCCGGCCTCGCCCGCCCAGGGGTCGCCGGTGCCGTCCGGCCCGCCCGCGACCCGCTCCACCAGGGCCAGATGGGCGGCGAGGCGATCGGGCAGGGGCGCGGTGTTCGGCACCGCCGTAATGGCGTCGAGCAGATCGCAGAGCCAAGCCGTCCAGGCCTGGTCCGCCTGGGCCGTCGCGCCCCAGGCGGTGACCGCCGCGCGGTCGGGGAAGGGGCAGGGGCCGTCGCGCAGCAGCTGCGTTTCCAACTGCCGTGCCAGCCGCAGATGCGGGGTGCGGGCGGCCCCGGCGGTCAATGGGTGGGCCAGAAGGATCGCCAGGGCCTCGGCCTCGATCGGGCGGCCCAGCATCGCGGCCAGGTGCAGGATCAGGCGGCCGGGGGCCGATTGCCCCAGCGGGCGTCCGGCTGAATCGTCGGGTTCGATCCCCCAGCGGTCGAGATGCGCGGCCACCTGGCGCGAGAGCGTCCGGTCGGGCGTGATGAGGGCGGCGCGCCGCCCCTCCTCCAACGCGGCGCGCAGGCCCAGGGCGATGGCGGCGGCCTCGGCCCCGGGGCTGGGCGCGGCGAGCAGGGTGATCGGCGCGCAGGCCGCGTCTATGCCGGTAAGCTCTGGCCCCTCCCTGCGCCAGGCATCGGTGGCGGGCGCGGGGCGCAGCGCGAGGGAGATCAGACGGTTGCGTTCGGGCGCGGCGGGACGGGCGTCGCTCCATTGCGGGCAGGCGTCACGGGTCAGGCCACGGCTTGCGAGCAGGGCGGCATGGCGGAATTGCGAGTGGTCCTGCGGGCCCTTGGGCGGCTCGGGGGCGGTGAGCAGCCCGTCCCAGGCATCGTCCGGCATATCGGTGTCGAGCCCGGGCAGGATCACCGCGCCCCGCGGCAGCGCCAGCACCCCGTCGATCAGCCGCGCCGTCGGCGCGCGCGAGGCGGTGGAGCCCGCGACGATCACTGGATCGGCCGGCGGCGCCTTGGCCCAGGCGACCAGCAGCCGGTCGAGCGCGCGGGCCTGCAGGTCGGCGGGCGTCGGGCTGCCGTCATGCTCGGCCCAGTGGGTGACGATCCGCAAGAAATCGAGGCTGCGCTGCCAATGCTCCGACAGCCCGCTGACATCGATCGCGTCCAGCGCGGCGGGGTCCATCCCCTCCTCGCGCATCTCCTCCATCAGTGTCAGCAAGGTGCCCGCGAGGTCGAAGGCGGCTTCGGGTGGGGAGAGGTCGGGCCGCGTCTCCAGCAAGGCCCGCACCAGCCGCGTCAGGCGCAGGCGCAGGGCGAGCGGGCGCATCGGCGGCGGCGCGTCGCCGCGGGGCGGCAGCAGTCCGTCGAGCTGCGAGACAAGGCCGATGCGCGGCAGCAGCGTCGGACCCTCCTCGGCAAGGGCGGCGTGGATGCGGGTGGCCATGCGGTTGGTGTTGGTCAGCAGCGTGACACGGGCCAGCGCTTCTGGCGCTGGGTCGAGCCGCGCGCGCAGGCCGCGAGCGACGGCGCGGGCGAAATCGACGCCGACCGGCTCGTGCCAGAGGCCCCTCACGCCGCTCGGTCCAGCATCGCCTCGGCCAGGGCGATGCCGTCGGGCGTGCCGACATCGGCCCATTGGCCCGGATGGACACAGCCCGAAAGCCGCCCCTCGGCCAGCATGGCGAACCACAGCTCGCGCAGCGAGAAAACGGGGTCGGCAAAGGCGGCGAGCCCCTCGGTCTTGACGATCCCCGCGCCGGTATAGACCAGCCCCGCCCGGTCGCGGACCAGCCGCCCGTCGGGGTCCAGGCTGAACGATCCGCCGGCCTGGCCCAGCGCCCGGTCGGGCGGGATCATCAGTAACAGCCCGTCCATCCGCGCCGGATCCCAGTGCGCCAGCAGGGTGTCTCGGGCGCGAGGGCCGGTCCAGACGGCATCCGCGTTCATGGTCAGGACTGGCCCGTCGCCCAGCACGGGCAGCGCGTTGCGCAGGCCCCCTCCGGTTTCGAGCAGCACCGGTTCCTCGATGAAAGTCAGGCCAGGCCGGTCCGCCAAATGCGCCCGGAGCAGCGCAGCGTGGGCATGGGCGTTGACCGCACGCGGGCCGGGCCCGGCGACTTGCTCCAGCGCGTGCTCGATCAGGGGGCGGCCCGCGACCTCGATCAGCGCCTTGGGGCGCGTGTCGGTGAGGGGCCGCATCCGGGTGCCGTGGCCTGCGGCAAAGACCATGGTGGCGATCATGGCGCCGCGCGCTCCTGCCCGGCCAACGTGCCCGCGCGCGCCCGGATGGCGTCGAGCCGGTCGGGCGATGGTGGCGGCAGCGCCGCCTCGACCACCGCGCGCAGGCCGGTCAGCGCGGAGTGGGTCAGGTCGGTCTGCAACGCGGCCCAGGTGGCGGGGATGAAGTCGGGATAGCGGGGCTTACCGTCGCGCAGGCAAAGCCGGGCGAAAACCCCGAGGATGCGGAGGCAGCGCTGGGCCGAGCAGATCGCGACACCGGCGGCGGTGGTCTCGGCGTCACGCCCGGTCGCCGCCTGCCAGGCCGCCAGCGCGGCGCTGCGAGCGGCTGGGGTGACGACTCGGCGCGGATCGTGGATGAGCGAAGCGAGATCGTAGTCCCGCGGACCCCGCATCGCGTCCTGGAAATCCAGCATCCCGACCCGGGCAAGGCCCGCGCGGTCGGGCAGCCAGATCAGATTGTCGGCGTGATAGTCGCGATGGACCAGCACCTCCTCAGTGACGGCCGGGTGGGTGAGAGCCTCGGCCATGGCGTCCGTCAGGGCCGTTCGGTGTGCGGCGGCCTCCGGCGCGTACCAGTCGATGGCGAGGGCCGCGAGGCCGGGCATCTGGTCGGTATAGCGGGGCAGGTCCGGCGGCGGGTCCGCCTGCATCCGCGCCAGCGCCTCGGCCGCGGCGGCGTAGAGCGCCGGCTCTGAGGCCGGGTCCGCGGCGGTGACGCGGGCGTAGGTGTCGTCGCCCAGATCCTCCAGCAGGAGGAATCCCTGCTCTAGATCCTGGGCGAGGATGTCGGGGACAGAGAGACCGCGGGCCGCCAGGTCCGCGGCCATGGCAACGAAGGGGCGCACGTCCTGTTCCGCATCCGGCGGCGCATCCATCAGGATGGCGCGGTCCGCGCCGCGGGCGAGGCGCGTATAGGAGCGCCGGGACGCATCGCCGGCGAGCGGGTCGCGCGCCGCCTCGGCCCAGCCGGCGCGGGCCAGGAAGGTTGCGGCGTGGTCCGTCCGCGCGCTCATGCCGGCGCCTTGGCCAGGGCGGCGGCCAGCCGGTCCGCAAGCTCTCCGCTGCCCGACAGCTCCAATCGCCGCGCGTCCGGGCCGTCATGGGACAGGCGCAGAGTGACCGCGCCGCCGGGCCGGTCCGGGCCCAGCCGGTCGGGCCATTCGATGAGACACAGCGCGGTGTCGAAGGCCTCGGAGAGGCCCAACTCCATGACTTCGTCGGGCGAGGTCAGGCGGTAGAGATCCGCGTGCCAGATCTCGAAGCGGTGGGCGTTGTAGGTTTGTACTAACGTGAAGGTCGGGGAGGGCACGTCTTCGGGCGGCAGACCCTCGGCGGCGAGGATGGCCTGGATCGTGGCCCGGGCGAACGCGGTCTTTCCGGCGCCGACCGGCCCGTCGAGCAGTAGGACGTCGCCCGGCCGTAAAATCCCCGCCAGGCGGCGGGCCAGGCGGTCGGTCGCGGCGGGACCGGGCAGGGACAGGGTCGCGAGGGTGTCGGCCATGGAAAGCGGAGTGACAGCCCGCCGGGCCGGATTCAAGCCTGCGCCCGCTATTCCGCCGCAACGGAGGCGGGCCTGACCTCCTCTGCCATGGTCGTGCAGCAGAAGCCCAGCGCCAGGCCGCCCCCGCGTTTGGGCACGACGCGCATCGTCACGTCCGTGCCGGCCGTTCGGTGCAGGGTCTCGGTCCAGTCCGACAATTGCGCGGTCGGGCCGCTGCCCCGCGCGGCATCGCGGATCTCCGCCCAGGCGGAACTTGGGCTGAAGGCGGAGCGCCAGATCAGAATGGCATCGTCCAGCGTCTCGGGCAGGGTGCCGTCCCGGCCGGGCGGCAGCAACGATTGCGCCATGGGATTGGCCGCGACGCGGCGCCCTTCGGCGTCGAAGACGACCAGCGCGTCCTCACTGGCCGAGAGCGCGTGGGCCAACGCGTCCCGTTCCTCCCGATGGGCGCGGTCGGCGTAGATGTCGGCCGACACGTCCTCAAACATCAGTGCGATGGCGCCGTCGGCATAGGGGCGCCCGGTGACGCGGTAGATCTGGCCGGTCGGCAGGCTCCAGGTCTCCCGGTAGGTGCCGCCCTCGCCGACGCGCCCGAGATCGCTGAGCCGCTCGCGCCAGGCTTTGTAGTCCCGGGGTTCCGGCAGTCTGCGACGCTCGCGCAGGGCGTCGAAGAACGCTTCCAGCGTCGGGCGGCGGGACAGCCAGCCCCCTTCGAGCCCCGCCATGTCCATGAGCGCCGGGTTGAACATGGCCAGCCTCCGGTCCCGGTCGAAGATCGCGAGCCCCGTCGGCAGGTAGGCGAAGGTCTTGGTGAGGGTCTGCATGAAGATCCGCAGGCTTTCCTCGGCGGCGACGACCGAGTCCAATGCCACCGCATGAAGATGGCGCATGCCATGCGCGTCGCGGCCCCCCGCGACGATCTCGAACCAGTGGTCCTCGCCCTCCAAGCCGGTGAGCTGCCGCCTCGAGCGCCCGGTCGATACGGCTGTCGTGCTCTCGAACAGGTCGGTGAGCGGCCAGCCCCGGCTGGCATCCTCGCCCCGGTACCGGGCCACGAGGTCCTGATAGGCGGCGTTGGCCCAGACGACGCGGCCCTCGGTGTCCAGTCGCCAACTCGCGGTCGGGCTGGAATCGGCGGCCCGGGTCAGAAGCGCGTTCTCATCCTCGAGCGCGCGCAGATTGTCGATCTCGATCCGCATCGCCGTCTCCGCGCCTTCGGCGGAGGTCACGGAGATGCGCAGGTCGGATCCCTCGCGCAGCCCCAGGATATGAAGCCGGTCGGTCCCGAGCCGCCCCTCCAGCCGAAAGGAGCGGCCGTCCTGTTCCAGCGCCTCGAATGCGGCGAAGGTCCCATCGACCATCTGTCCCAGATTGTCGATCAGGCTGTCCCAGGCCCGAAGGTGGTCGATCGGCTCCGGCAAGAGGAAGCCGACATTGTCCGAATGCGCGACCAGATAGCCGTCGCGAAACACGAAGCTGCGTGGCTCCGACAGGGTGCCCAGGATGACCGGGGGCACCCGCCGCGGCTTGGCTCGGATCAGCCAGAGCGTGACCGAGAGCGCCAGCGCCCCCGCCAGCGCCCCCGGGAGGAGAAACAAGAACAGGATCGAACCCCAAGTCATACATCGCCCCTGGCGCTTATGTTGCTGCGCCAGCATGACTCGCGATTGGTTAATGAGATGTTAAATTTGATTGACAGTCAATTTGCCAATCTGGCGCGTCAATTCGCTCGGCGGTCCGGGTCTGATGCTCGGTCATTCGAGCGGTCTGTTGGGGTCGAGCGGACCGGAGGCCGGCGCGGCGATGGCGTCGCGCGGCCAGGTCACCTCTGCGATGGCGCCGCCCCGATTGCCGGTCCCGGCGCGGCCCGAGGGGGCACCGTTGGCGAAGGACATATGTCCGCCGGTCCGCTCCAACAGCGTCTTGGAGATGAACAGGCCCAGCCCCATCCCGTCATAGCCCCGGCGCCCGTCGCGCCGCCGCAGGAAGGGATCGCCCAAGCGGCTCAGCACTTCGGGAGGGTAGCCGTAGCCGTCGTCGATTACCCGGATCACCACGTCCTCGGCGGACCAGCGCACATCGACCCAGACCCGCTCCCGCGCGAAGTCGACCGCGTTCTGGATCATGTTGCGCAGGCCGTGGATGATCTCGGGTTTGCGGTGGATGACGGGGGCGGGGTCGTCGTGATCCGCCACGCCGGCGAAGTCGTAGAGGATGGTCACCCCACGGTCGCTATGGGGCTCCGCCGCTTGGCGCACGACGCTTTCGATGGGGGCGGTCAGCAGATGCGTATCGCTCTTGCCGGCCCGGCCCATCGAGCGGAGGATGTCGCGGCAGCGGTCGGCCTGCTGACGGATGAGTTCGGCGTCCTCGCGCAACTCGGGGCGGTCGCCCAGCTCTTCGATCAACTCGGCCGAGACCAGTTTGATGGTGGCCAGCGGCGTGCCGAGCTCATGGGCGGCCGCGGCGACGACTCCGCCCAGGTCTTGCAGCTTCTGCTCGCGGGCGAGTGCCGTCTGGGTCGCCAGCAGCGCCTGAGACATCTCTTCGGTCTCGTGGCTGAGGCGATAGGCGAAGCCCGACAAGAACAGCGTGCCGATGGTGATCGCCGCCAGGAACCCCGCCAGGTGGAGCGGCGGCAGCGCCAGCACCTCGCCCGCATCGGTCCGCAGCGGCACGTGGAACCCGCCCAGAAGCGAGATCACCGCCAGCGCGATCGCTCCGATGATCAGCGTCGCCCGGAGTTGCAGCACCGTGGCCGAGATCGTCACCGGCGCCAGGAACAGGAGCGCGAAGGGGTTGTGCAGCCCCCCGGTCAGCGCCAGCAGCGCGGCCAATTGCAGCAGGTCGAAGAGCACGAAGCTGAACGCCTCCCGCCCCGAGAGGCGGTGGTTGGGCGGAAAGATCGTCAGCACGACCAGGTTGGCGACGATGGCCGCGGCGATGACCAGAAGGCACAGGCCCAGATGAAGCTGCACCCCGAGCCAGAGTTCGGCCACGACCACGGTCACCGTCTGCCCGAGGACGGCCAGCCAGCGCAGATTCACGAGCGTATTGAGCCTTACGCGCGGCTCGCGCGTTTCGGGCGGCAGGAGAGTGCGGGTCGACTGGACGGACATTGGGTCTAAATGACCGACAACGTCAAAAAACGCGAGTGCCGCGATCGGAGGCTAGACCGCCGCGCGGCAAGAGGAGAAGATCGGATGACCATGACCGAAGACGCTCTGCAAGCCGGTCCGGAGATCGGACCCGACAAGACCCTCCTGCTGGTCGATGACGACGAGCCGTTCCTGCGCCGGCTGGAGCGGGCGATGGAAAAGCGCGGCTTCGAGGTGGAGGCCGCGTCTTCGGTCGCCGAAGGGATCGCCAAGGCGACGATGCGACCCTCCGCCTATGCCGTGGTGGATCTTCGCCTGGAGGATGGCAACGGCCTGGACGTGGTCGAGTGCCTCCGGGGGAAACGTCCCGACAGCAAGATCGTCGTTCTGACCGGATACGGGGCCATCGCGACCGCGGTGGCGGCGGTCAAGATCGGGGCGACGGACTATCTGTCGAAGCCGGCGGATGCCAATGACATCACGAATGCGCTGCTCTGCGCCGAGGACGACCTGCCGCCGCCCCCGGAAAACCCCATGAGCGCCGACCGGGTCCGCTGGGAGCATATCCAGAGGGTCTACGAGCTATGCGACAGGAATGTCTCCGAGACCGCGCGGCGGCTGAACATGCATCGTCGGACGCTCCAGCGCATCCTCGCCAAGCGCAGCCCGCGCTGAGGTTGGCGGCATCCGCGCGCGGCCCGGCGAACCGGACCGGCCCGACCTTGCGAGGGGGCGAGGGCGGCGTGCGGCTGACCCAGGAGAGGGGTGACCGGGCAAGGATCTCCGGGGCGCTGCCTGCCAAGACGCGGAGCGTCGGGGGCGCGCCGCGATGCATTCCCGGCGCGGTCTCGGGGCGCGGTGCCGCCATCACGGCCCGGGGCAGGCTGGCGACCCACGAAGCCCAGATCTCGGTCGGCGGGCGCAAGAGCCGGGAGGCCGGCGTGGCGCGCTGCGGGGCCGCGTGAGGGGCTTGGTTGTCCTTTTCCTGACCGTGCTGACGGGCTGCGTCGCGGCCCCGCCGCCGGGGTCGCCTGCGCCCTCCGAGCCCGCGCTTTCGCTGGTGCCTTATGAGGGCGGGCTTGTGGTCGTCGGGTCGGGCGGGCGCGAGATCGGGTTCGGGCGGGACCGGCCGGGGGCGCTGGCCTCGGTCGCGCGGGTCGAAGGCGTCGCGCCGCGGCCCATCCCCTGCGCGGCGCTGGGGCGCGACGGGTTCGTCACCCGCGAGGGCGTGACGTTGATCTTTACGGAGCATAGCTTCGTGGGCTGGGCGCAGGACGGGCGGCGCGCCGGGCGGACGTGCTGAGGCGAGGCGGACGGTGGGGCTGGGCGGTCTGACCCGCGACCGATGGCAGGGGCGCTCAGGGAGGCGTGTCAGGCCAGAAAGCTCCGCGCGACCCAGACGCCGAACGCCGCCGTGGCGCCTGTCAGCACCGTTCCCCAACTCGTGTCGACGATCACCATGGTCCAGTCCCACCCCTTGAGTGTCGCCTTATTGGTGAACTCGTAGGTGCCGTAGCACATCGCCCCGAGGATCGCTCCGTTGAGCGCGGCCATCCCGACCGATCCCTCCCGGAAGGCCGGCAGCGAGACGAAATAGACCAGCGCCCCGATATAGAAGAGATAGAAGATCGCGGCGGGCGCCAAGTCGATCGGCGAGCGCAGCATCTCACCAATATAGCGGGTGAAGAGCGGTTTGAGCACCAGATTGAGGGCGATCGCATCGACGATCAGGAAGAAGACGACGGAGGCTCCGTAAAGGGTGATCAGCTGCATGGGGTCCGGCTCCAGAGGGTATGACTTTGTTACGGGTGGACGCCGGAATTGGATGCGCCGTCATCCGCTCCAACCGAATTGCGTGCGCTCGGGCCGGCTGCGCATCCAGGCCATGAACCGCTCCAGCGCCTCGGAATGCACGCCGGGGCGGGTGACCAGCCAATAACCGACGCCCTCCAGCGGTATCTCGCAGACCGTGGCGAGGTGGCCCTCGTCCAGTTCGGGCTGCGCCAGCACCGCGTTTTGCAGGCCCAGCCCCATCCCGGCCCGCAGCGCCGACAGGACCATGCCGTTGGTGGCCAGGGTGTAGACCCGCAGGTCGGCCTCCTCCACGCCCAGGGCGCGGGCCAGATGCGGGGCCTCGGCGCGGTTCTCGCTCATCAGCCAGGTCTGTCGGGCGAGCGTCTCTCGGTCGGCCGATTTGAGCCGGGCGGCGAGCTCGGGCGACGCCACGACGAGAAAGCTGTCGGTCAGGAAGGGCTCGGCCTCCAGCCCGGGCCAGTCGCCCTCGCCGAAACGGACGGCGAGATCATAGCCGTCCCGGCGCAAGTCGGCGATGTCGGCCGTCGGGGCGATGGTTACGCTAACATCCGGGTGAGCCGCCCAGAAGCCGGACAGGCGTGGCATCAGCCAATGCTCGGCGAAGGTGGGCGTGGTCGTGACCGCGATGGGCCGGGCGCGGCCGCGGTCGCTCAGATCGCGGCACGCGGCCGTCAGCAGGCTGAACCCCTCGGAGAGGCCGCGCGCCAGAAGCGCGCCCTCCGGCGTGGGGTCCATGCCCTTGCCCGCGCGGGTCAGCAGCGTGACGCCGAAGAAGGCTTCGAGCGCACGAACATGGCCCGCGATTGCGGCATGGGTGACGTTGAGCTCCCGCGCGGCGGCGGAGAGCGAGCCGCAGCGGACCGCGGCCTCGAAGGCGCGGAGGGCGGAGAGAGAGGGAATATCGCGCCAATCGGTCATACCTGTAAGTTTGGCTGACATATTGGAAGAATTCCAGAGTGGATCGGCGGCGTGTTCGGGGGCATTTGCCCCTCAAACACCGATTCACCCCTTGCCCGAAAGGTGACCCCAATGCTGACCACGTTCGCCGACTTCCTCCTGGGCGCCGCTCTCTCCCGCCGTCCTGCCTTTGGCCGCCGCATGATGCGCACCCCCTCCCGCGACTACGGCGCCGAGCGCGCCGAGGCCCTCGGTTGGATGTCGCGCGTCGGCACCTGGTGATCGCTCTCCGGCGACCGGATGCGGTTGCCGGACCGGATCGCTCCCCCCGGACGGGGCTGCCCCAGCGGTAGCCCCGTCTTCGTTTGCGGACCGCCCCGCTGGGGGTTCCGGCCCCCCGCAGGATGCCGTAGCGAAGGGGCGGAAAGCAGCAAGGAGCGCGGATCGTGGGAACACGTCTGGGGGTCGATATCGGCGGCACGTTTACGGATGTCGTGCTGGAGCGGGACGGCACCCGCCACTCGACCAAGGTTCTGACCACCTATGCCGCCCCCGAGGACGCGATCGTCGAAGGGATGCGCCGGGTCTGCGGCGCGGCGGGCATCGCGCCCGCGGAGATCGACCAGATCATCCATGGCACGACGCTGGCCACCAATGCGCTGATCGAGCGGCGCGGCGCCAAGACGGCGCTGATCACGACCGAGGGCTTCCGCGACGTGATCGAGATGCGCACCGAGTCGCGCTTCGAGCAATATGACCTCAACCTCGCCCTGCCGGAGCCGCTGCTGCCGCGTCAGGCGCGCTTCACGGTTCCCGAACGGGTCGACGCGACCGGCGCCGTGCTGGTCCCGCTGGAGCGCGCCGCGGTGGAGGCCGTGGCCGACCGGATCGCCGCGGCGGGCTATGACAGCGTCGCGGTGGGACTGCTGCATAGCTACCTCGCCCCGGCCCATGAGCGGCTGATCCGTGACGTCCTGGCCGAGCGCCTGCCCGAGGTCTCGGTCTCGATCTCCTCCGAGGTCAGCCCTCAGATGCGGGAATACGAGCGGTTCAACACCACCGTGGCGAATGCCTATATCAAGCCGCTCATGGCCTCCTATCTGGGCCGGCTGGAGGCGCGGCTGGCGGCGGAAGGCGTGGGTTGCCGCATCTTTCTGATGCATTCGGGCGGAGGGATCCTGTCGATCAAGGACGCCTCCGACTTCCCGGTCCGCCTGGTCGAGTCGGGGCCGGCCGGGGGCGCCGTCTTCGCCGCGCATATCGCGGCGCGCTATGGGCTGGACCGGGTGCTGAGTTTCGACATGGGCGGGACGACGGCAAAGATCTGCCTCATCAAGGACGGCACGCCCAAGACCTCGCGGGTCTTCGAGGTCGCGCGCAGCTACCGGTTCAAGAAGGGGTCGGGCATGCCGATCTCGATCCCGGTGATCGACATGGTGGAGATCGGGGCGGGGGGCGGCTCGCTCGCCCATGTGGACGCGCTGCGCCAGATCCGGGTGGGCCCCGAGAGCGCGGGGTCGGAGCCGGGCCCCGCCTGTTACGGGCGCGGGGGCGCGCGGCCCGCCGTGACCGACGCGGACCTCATGCTGGGTAAGCTGGATCCGGCTGCCTTCGCGGGCGGCTCCATCACGCTCGACCCGGGGGCCGCCTCTTCCGCCCTGTCGGACGTCATCGGCGCGGGCCTCGGGATGGATGCCGAGGAGGCCGCCCATGGCGTGGCCGAGGTGGTGGACGAGAACATGGCCAACGCCGCCCGCGTCCATGCCGTCGAGAACGGGGAGGACTTATCGGGCTACACCATGATCGCCTTCGGTGGCGCCGCCCCTCTGCATGCGGGGCGGCTTTGCGAAAAGCTGGGGATCGCGCGCTGTCTCGTGCCGCCCGGGGCGGGGGTGGGCAGCGCCATCGGCTTCCTGCGCGCGCCCTTCAGCTTCGAGGCCAACCGCTCGGTCTACATGCGGCTGGGAGACTTCGACGCGGATGCGATCCGCGTGCTGCTGGAGGAGTTGCGCGCGGAGGCGACCGGCTTCGTGCGGGAATGCGACGCGGAGGCGGAGATCTTGGCGGAGGTGCGCGTCTATATGCGCTATGTCGGCCAGGGCTGGGAGATCCCGATCCCGCTGACGGCGGCGGAGGCGGCGGCGCCCGACGCGGCCACCTTCCAGGCGCGATTCGAGGAGGAATATACCCGGCTCTTCGGCCGTCCGGTGGCGGGGCTGGATGTGGAGATCACCGTCTGGTCGGTGAACGCGACCACGCCGCCCGCGCCCATCGCGCCGGTCCAGCCGGCCGCCCCCGGCCCTGACGCGCCGCGGAGCGGCGACCGCACTCTGTTCGACCCGGCCCTGGGCGCGTTCCAGGACGCCGCCGTGGTGGCGCGCGACGCCCTGACCGAAGGCGCCCGCGTCCCGGGCCCCGCCGCCATCGTCGAGGCCGAGACCACCATCATCGTTCCCGCCAGCCGCGCCGCGCTCCGCCAGCCGGACGGCTGCATCGACCTGACCGTGAAGGAGACCCCATGAGCCAGGAGCCCAGCGCCGTCGCCTATCAGGTGATGTGGACCCGCCTGATCTCGGTCGTGGAGGAGCAGGCCCAGGCCCTGGTGCGGACCGCCTTTTCGACGAGCGTGCGGGAGGCGGGGGATCTCTCGGCCGGGGTCTATGACGACCGGGGGCGGATGCTGGCCCAAGCGGTTACCGGAACCCCGGGCCATGTCAACGCCATGGCCGATGCCGTCGCCCATTTCATCCGCCGCATCGGGCGGGAGACGATGGCGCCGGGCGATGTCTACATCACCAACGACCCCTGGGAGGGGACGGGCCACCTGCACGACTTCACCATGGTGACGCCCGCGTTCCATGGCGGGCGGCTGGTCGGCTTCTTCGCCTGCACGGCGCATGTGGTCGATATCGGCGGGCGCGGCTTTGGCGCGGACGGGGCCAGCGTCTACGAGGAGGGGCTTTACATCCCGATCATGCGCTTCGCCGACCGGGGCCGGGTGGACGAGACGCTGATCCGCATCGTCCGCGGCAATGTGCGCGAGCCCGATCAGCTGGTGGGCGACCTCTATGCCCTGGCCACCTGCAACGAGATAGGCCATCGCCGCCTGACCGAGATGATGGAGGAGTTCGGGCTGGACGATCTGAGCGGGATCGCGGGCTTCATCCTGGAGAACTCCCGCCGCGCCACCCTGGAGCGGATCGCCGCGCTTCCGCGCGAAAGCGCCGTGGGCGAGATGGTCGTCGACGGGTTCGACACGCCGATCACGCTGCGCGCCCGGGTGACGGTGGAGCAGGACCGGATCGTCACCGATTTCGAGGGCACCTCGGGGATCGACGCCAAGGGCATCAACTGCCCATTGGTCTATACCAAGGCCTATGCGTGCTATGCGCTGAAGGTGGCCATCGCGCCCGAGATCCCGAACAACCACGCCTCGCTCGCCCCGTTCGAGGTGACGGCGCCCGAGGACACGATCGTCAACGCCCGCCACCCGGCGCCGGTCGCGCTGCGGCATATCGTCGGGCATTTCGTGCCCGACACGGTGTTCGCGGCCTTTGACCAGATCGTGCCCGGCGTTGTCCCGGCCGAGGGCGCGGGCTGTCTGTGCAACTTCCAGGTCTCGCTCAGGCCCACGGGTCCCGGCGGGCGGCGGGCGGAGGTGCTGACCTTCAACTCCGGCGGCTCCGGCGCGCGGCCCGCGCGGGACGGGCTGAACGCGACGGCTTTCCCGTCGGGCGTGATGACGATGCCGGTGGAGGCGACCGAGCATGCCGGTCCCGTCGTGATCTGGCGCAAGGAGCTGCGCCCGGATTCGGGCGGCGCGGGCCGGACGCGCGGAGGCTTGGGGCAATATATGGTCGTTGGCGCGCGCGAGGGCCACGTGTTCGACATTCAGGCGATGCTCGACCGCGTCGACCATCCCGCGCGCGGGCGGCGCGGCGGGCAGGCGGGCGGGGCGACCTCGATCGCCCGCTCCGACGGGGTGGCGATGCGCGGCAAGGGCAAGCAGGCCGTCCCCGAGGGCGCCCGGGTGGAGATGGCCTTCCCCGGGGGGGGCGGCTATGGCCCCGCCTCCGACCGCGACCCCGCCCTGCTGCGCCGCGACCTTGCGCGCGGTTACATCACGGCGGAGGCCGCCGCGCGCGATTATGGGATGACGGCGGAAGAGATCGCGGAGGTCGAGGCGGCGGTGGCCCGGGGCGAGGACGTCTGAGCGGCCGCGCTCCGATCCGGCTGCCGGCGCGTCCGCCGGCGGGGGAGGGGGCTCTGCCCCCGTCCGGCAAGCCGGACTCCCCCGAGGTATTTCCGGCAAGATGAGGGAGGCGGCGCGGCACCTCCTGCCCGAGCCGGTCTATTCCAGCGCCGCAGCCTCGATCATCGGGAAGAAGGCGCCCCCGGAGCGGACGCCGAAAACGTCTCCCTCGGTCTCGCCGATCTCCACCAGCCGGTAGAAGGATTTGCGGTCGATCAGCGCCTCCAGCCCACGGCGGACCTCGATATAGGGGGACGGCTCGCCATCCGGTCCCAGTTCCACCCGGATCGGGTGGTCGGGGCCAGCGGTGACGAGATCGCCGACATTGGTGGAAAAGGTGATGTCCCCGTCCGCGACTTCGAAATCGACGGCCACGAAAGGCGCGTCCTCGACCTGCAGGCCCAGCTTCTCGACCGGCGTCACGAGGAAGTAGCGGTCCCCCTCGCGCTTGAGCACGGAGGCGAACAGCCGCACCAGCCCGAGCCGTCCGATCGGCGTGCCCTCGTGGATCCAGGTGCCGTCGCGCTTGATGACGATATCGATCTCGCCGCAATAGGGCGGATCCCACAGATGTACGGGCGGTGGGCCCTTGCCGCCGCTTTTGGCGGCCGCGATCAGGGATGCTGTCGAGCCGTTCACATTCACTTGTTCGGCCATTGCGTTTGCACTCCGCGTCCGTCGCCATACCTATGGGTATGAGGATAACGCAAAGGACGGCGAGGGCGAGCATGGACCAGCGGGACGCGGACGCGCTTCTGGAGGAAATCGAGGCGCTCGGGAGCAAGCTCGGCGATGCGCGGAGCGCCATTGCCACCCGCATCATCGGCCAGGACCGGGTGGTCGAATTGGCCCTGGCGGCGATGCTGTCGGGGGGCCACGCGCTGCTGATGGGCCTGCCGGGACTGGGCAAGACGCTGCTGGTCGAGACGCTGTCCTCCGTCATGGGCCTGACCGGCAACCGCATCCAGTTCACCCCCGATCTGATGCCGTCGGACATTTTGGGTTCCGAGGTGCTGGAGACGGCGGCGGATGGCGGCCGGGCCTTCCGCTATATTGAGGGGCCGATCTTTTCGCAGCTCCTGATGGCCGACGAGATCAACCGCGCCTCGCCCCGCACGCAATCGGCCCTGCTCCAGGCCATGCAGGAGCGGGAGGTGACCATCGCGGGCCAGACCCGGCCCCTGCCGCGCCCGTTCCACGTGCTCGCCACCCAGAACCCCATCGAGCAGGAGGGAACCTATCCCCTGCCCGAAGCTCAGCTAGACCGGTTCCTGGTCAAGATCGACGTCGAATATCCGGACCGAGAGACCGAGCGCGGGATCATCCTGGCCACCACCGGGACCGCGCAGGAAGAGGTGCGGCAAGTCTTCGACGCCGAGGCGCTGATCGCGGCGCAGGATGTGGTGCGGCGGATGCCCGTGGGCGACGGCGTGGTCGATGCGATCCTGGACTTGGTGCGCGCCTGCCGGCCGTCCGGGGAGGATGCGCCCGAGGCGGTGCGCAAGCATGTCGCCTGGGGCCCCGGCCCGCGGGCGGCGCAGGCGCTGATGCTGCTGGCGCGCGCGCAGGCCCTGCTGGAGGGGCGGCTCGCCCCCGACCTGGACGATGTGGCTCGCCTCGCGGAGCCGGTACTGTCCCACCGCATGGCGCTGAGCTTTGCCGCGCGGGCCGAGGGTGTCGTGCTGAGCGACATCATCGCCGAGGTCGCGAGCCGCGTCACGCATACGGCGCGGGCGGCCTGACCCTGGCCTTCGAGACGCTCCATAGCCCCGCCTCGCTGCGGGCCCGCTCCGAGGCGGTCACTGAGGGGCTGCCGGCGCTGCTGCTCGGTGCCGAACGGCTGGCCGCGACCATCCTGCTGGGCGAGCATGGGCGCAAGCGGGCGGGCGCGGGCGACAATTTCTGGCAGTATCGTCCGGCTCAGCCCGGCGATGCGCGCCGCGCCATCGACTGGCGGCAATCGGCGCGCGGCGACGACCATTTCGTCCGCGAGACGGAGTGGCAGGCCGCGCAGACAGTCATGCTCTGGGTCGACGACGCGGCCTCGATGCGCTTTTCGGGCGGGAAACGGCCCTCCAAGCTGCGCCGGGCGCAGACGCTGGCTCTGGCGCTGGCCGTGCTGGCGGTGAAGGGGGGCGAGCGCGCTGGCTTGGCCCAATTGGCCGAGCCGCCCAAGGGCGGGCGCGGGCAGCTGATCCGCATCGCCGACGCGCTGATGGAGGGGGGCGACGTGCCGGAATACGGCGCGCCCCGGCCGCAAGTCATGCCGATGGGCTCCCGCGCCGTGTTTCTGTCCGACTTCCTGGGCGATCCCGGCCCGCTGACGGACGCGCTGACATCCGCCGCCGACCGCGGCGTGACCGGCACGCTGTTGCAGGTGCTGGACCCGGATGAGGAGGCGTTCCCCTATGACGGCCGCACCGTGTTCGAGAGCATGTCGGGCGCCGTCCGTTTCGAGACGTTGAAGGCGGATCGTCTGCGCGAGGATTACCTGGAGCGCCTGCACGCCCGGCGCGCGCAGCTGCGTGACCTGTGCGCGCGCACGGGCTGGCGGTTTCAGCTGCACCATACGGACGCCTCGCCCGAGGCGGCGTTGCTCGCACTCTATACTGCATTGGAGAAGCGGCGATGATCGGCGCGCTGGCCTTCACCACGCCCCTGCTGCTGTTCGCGCTGGTGTTGCTGCCGATCCTGTGGTGGCTCCTGCGCGCGGTGCCGCCCGCGCCGATCAAGCGGCGGTTTCCGGGCATCGTGCTGCTGCTTGGGCTGCGCGACGACGAGAGCGAGACGGCCACCACGCCCTGGTGGCTGCTGCTGCTGCGTCTGGTCGCCTTGGCTGCGGTGATCGTGGGCTTCGCCGGTCCCGTGCTGAACCCGCGTCAGGCGGGGACAGGGACGGGTCCGCTGCTGATCGTGATGGATGCGTCCTGGGCCTCGGCGCGCGACTGGCCCGACCGGATGGCGCGCACCGAGGAATTGCTGCGCGACGCCGCGCGCCAGGGCCGGGTGGCGGCGGTGCTGCCGCTGACCGATCCCTTGCCCGAAGAGATCCCCTACCAGTCCGCCAATGCCTGGATCGAGCGGCTGCCGGGCCTCGCGCCTCGTGCTTGGGCCCCTTCCTACGAGGGTCTCGCTGATCTCGATACCGGAGGCGCCGAGGTGATCTGGTTCTCCGACGGGCTGGCTCGGCCGGGGCGCGATGTGCTGACGGCGCGTGTCATCGAAGGGGAGCGGCCGATCCTGGGGCTGACGCCTGCCACCTACGCCGATGGCGAGATCACGCTGCGGGCCCTCCGCCTGGGCGACGAGGGCGCCCGCAGCCATGAGATCAGCGTCATCGGTCCGGCACCCAATGGCGCGTTGGCCCAGCTCGCCATGGCGACGGTCGCGTTTGAGCCGGGCGCGGAGGAAGCCGAGGTCGCCCTGATCCTCCCGCCCGAGTTGCGCAACCGCGTGTCCCGCTTCGAGATCGCGGGCATCCGTTCCGCCGGGGCCGTCAGCCTGACCGATGACAGCCTGTCGCGCCGTCAGGTCGCGCTGCTGACGGATGCGGGCGACGAGGCGCAAGATCTGCTCAGCCCGCTCTATTACCTGCGCCGCGCGCTGGAGACGACCACCGACCTGATCGAGGGCGATCTGGAGACGATCCTGCCCGCCTCGCCCGACGTGCTGGTCTTCGCCGATGTCGCCCGTCTGTCCCCCGCCGAGGCCGAGGCCGTGACTGAATGGGTGGAGGAGGGCGGCCTGCTCCTGCGCTTCGCGGGCCCGCAGCTGGCCGCCTCCGACATCGCCCGGGACGCCGAGGATCCGCTGATGCCGGTGCGACTGCGCTCGGGCGGGCGCACGGTCGGGGGCGCGCTGAGTTGGGGGGAGCCCAAGACGCTCCGGCCCTTCGGCTCCGATTCACCCTTTTTCGGACTCTCGGTCGCCGATGAGGTCAACGTGACCTCGCAGGTGATGGCGCAGCCCGACCCGACGCTGGCCGAACGCTCCATCGCGGCGCTGGCGGATGGCACGCCGCTGGTGACGCGCAAGCCGCTGGGACAGGGGCAGGTCGTGCTGTTCCATGTGACCGCCAATGCCGAATGGTCGTCGCTGCCGCTGTCGGGGCTGTTCGTGCAGATGCTGGAGCGGCTCGCCGTGTCCACCCGTCCCGCCGCCCCGTCCGAGGAGGATCTTGCCGGCACGACTTGGGTGCCGCGCGCGGTGCTGGACGGGTTCGGGACCGTGCGGGACGCTGGCATCATGCCCGGCGTGCCGGGCGAGGCGCTGGTCGAGCCGATCCCCTCCGCCGAGCTGCCGCCCGGCCTCTATCAGGGGCCGACCTCGTCCCTTGCCGTCAACGTGCTTGGCCCCGACGGGGAACTCGCCCCCGCCGCCTGGCCGCCCGGCACCACCGTCGAAACGCTGGCCCGCCAACCGGAGACGAATCTGATGCCTTGGCTTCTCGCCGCCGCCATGACCCTGCTCACGATCGACATTGTCGCTTCGCTCTGGCTCGGCGGGCGACTCAGGCGCGGCGTGACGGCGGCGCTGTTCCTCGCCTCTGCCGCGGCGCTCGCGCCGTCCTTCCCGGCACAGGCCCAAGATAACCCGGTCGTCCCGTCGGAGGTGTCGCTGGCCTATGTCATCACCGGCGACATCCGGCTCGACGAGACCTCCGAGGCGGGGCTGCGCGGCCTGTCCGAAGTGCTGACCCGCCGCACCTCCGTCGAACCCATCGCGCCGACCGGCGTCAATCTGGAGACGGACGAGCTGGCCTTTCTGCCGCTGCTCTACTGGCCCGTGACCGCCGATCAGCCCCTGCCGTCGTCTGACGCCTACGCCAAGCTCAACCGCTATCTGCGCGGCGGCGGCATGATCGTGTTCGACACGCGCGACGCCAATCTGGGGGGCTTCGGCTCCTCCTCCCCGGCCTCGGTGCGGCTGCGCGATCTGGCCGCGCCGCTCGACATTCCGCCATTGGAGCCGCTGCCCGCCGACCACGTCATGACCCGCAGTTTTTACCTGATCCAGGACTTCCCAGGGCGATTCGCCTCTCGCGATGTCTGGGTCGAGGCCAGCCCGGAGGTCGAGCAGATCGAGGGCATGCCCTTCCGCAACCTCAATGACGGCGTGACTCCGGTGGTGATCGGCGCGAATGACTGGGCCGCCGCCTGGGCCATCGACAGTCAGGGCCGCGCGCTCCTGCCCGTGGGCCGGGGCTATGCGGGAGAGCAGCAGCGCGAGATCGCTTATCGCTGGGGCGTGAACCTGGTGATGCATGTGCTGTCGGGCAATTACAAATCCGATCAGGTCCACGTGCCCGCCCTGCTGGACCGGCTGGGGAACTGAACCATGGCGCGCGAGATCATCTTCGACCCGATGTTTCCGCTGTGGCTGGTCGCCACGCTCGCTGTGGTGGCGCTGGCGCTTTGCCTGTTCGCCGCGCTTCGGGGCCTGCCGGGCTGGTGGCTGCGGGCGGCGTCGGTGGTGGCGCTGACGCTCGCGCTGCTGAACCCGAGCCTCCAGACCGAGGAGCGAGAGCCGCTTTCGGACATCCTGCTGGTCGCCGTCGACGAGAGCGCGTCGCAGGCGCTCTCCGATCGGGCCGCGCAGTCGGCGGAGGCGCTGGAGGCGCTGCTGGCGGAGGCCGAGCGCGCGGGGCTCGACACCCGCCTCACCCGTGTCGGCGACGGGGAGGGCGACGAGGGCACGCTTGTCATGACCGCTCTGGCGGAACTGCTCGCCGAAGTGCCGCGCGACCGTGTGGCTGGCGCCGTCGTCGTCTCGGACGGCCAGGTTCACGATGCCGACCTCGCGCCCGACCTGCCCGCGCCGCTGCACCTGCTGCGCACCGGGCGCGGCGACGACTGGGACCGGCGGCTGATCGTGTCGAACGCGCCCGCCTTCGCGATCCTGGACGAAGAGGTCTCGATCACGCTCAGGATCGAGGATCAGGGCAATGTGCCCGCCGACCTGCCCGACGAGGCGGAGATCGTGATCTCCATCGATGGCGGCCAGCCACGCGCCTATGTGATCCCCACCGGCGAAGACCTGCAACTGCCGCTGACTCTGGCCCATGGCGGGCTCAACGTGATCGAGTTCACCGTGCCCGAGGCCGAGGGCGAGTTGACGACCCGCAACAACGCTGCGGTCGTCCAGATCAACGGCGTGCGCGACCGCCTGCGCGTGCTGCTGGTCAGCGGGGAGCCGCATCCGGGTCAGCGCACCTGGCGCAACCTGCTCAAGGCGGACAGCTCGGTCGATCTCGTCCACTTCACCATCCTGCGCCCGCCCGGCAAGCAGGACGGCGTGCCGGTGACGGAACTGTCGCTGATCGCCTTCCCCACGCGGGAGCTGTTCTTCGACAAGATCGACGAATTCGACCTCATCATCTTCGATCGCTACCAGCGGCGCGGCATCCTGCCCTCGATCTATCTGGAGAACGTGCGCAGCTATGTGGAACGCGGGGGGGCCCTTCTGGTCGCCGCCGGGCCCGATTTCGCGACGGCCGACTCGATTTTCCGCTCGCCGTTGGCGCCCATCCTGCCCGGTTCGCCGACGGCGATCGTGCTGGAGGATGGATTCACGCCGGCCATCTCCGAGATCGGAGAGAAGCATCCGGTCACGACCGGTCTGCCGGACGATTACGGCCTGGACGGCGCGCCCTGGGGGCGTTGGTTCCGTCAGGTGCAGCTGGCCGCGCTGCCCGAGACTGAGGTGGTGATGACCGGGCTAGAGGATGAGCCGCTCCTGCTGCTCGACCGGGTCAAGGCGGGGCGCGTGGCGCTGCTCGGCTCGGACCATGTCTGGCTGTGGGATCGCGGCTACGAGGGGGGCGGACCGCAGGCCGAGCTGCTGCGCCGTCTGGCCCACTGGCTGATGGGAGAGCCGGAGCTGGAGGAAGAGGCACTGACCGCCTCCGCCGTCGGCCAGGAAGTGACGGTCACGCGCCGGACCTTGGGCGACGCGCCCGAAGAGGTCACGGTGACCGCGCCCGACGGCACGATTCAGGTTCTGCCTCTGGAGGAAGAGGCCCCGGGCCGCTTCACCGCGCGCTTCGTGGGTGAGATGCAGGGACTTTACCGCCTGGAGCAGGGGGAGCAGACCGCCGTCATCGGGCTGGGCCCCGCCGCGCCCCGCGAGTTCGTGGAGACCATCGCGACCGGCGCGCCTTTGGCGGAGGCCGTGGCGGCCCGGCGCGGCGGATCTCTGGCGCTGGAGGACGGGATGCCCGACCTGCGCGCCGTGAGCGAGGGGCGCGCGGCCTCGGGACGCGGCTGGATCGGCTGGACCCCGCGCGAGGCTTATCTGACGGCGGATGTGCGGGTGCAGTCGCTGGTCCCGGCCTGGCTGTTCCTGCTCCTGGCAGCGGGGCTCGCGACTTGGGCCTGGCTGCGCGAGGGGCGGACCTGACCCCGACGGGACCGCTCATCATAGACAAAGCCGACCGCGCGGACGGCTAATTCCCTTTGCATCGTCTGTCCGGTTGTGCTTCGCTTCCCCTGGAGGAGGGGGCGCGAGACCCCGCCCGTCATTCAGGGAGGATGACCACATGACGACCCGCAGAACCTTCGCGGCCCTTCTGGGCGCGACGGCCCTTGCCGTGACCGCGCTGCCCGCCGCGGCGCAGGAGGTCACGCTCAAGCTGCACCAATTCCTGCCCGCGCAGGCGAATGTGCCGAAGCTGATCCTCGACGTCTGGGCGGACAATGTGGAGGAAAGCTCCGGCGGCCGCATCGAGGTGGAGCGGTATCCGTCCATGCAGCTTGGCGGCTCCCCGCCGCAGCTGATCGACCAAGCCATCGATGGCGTCGCGGATGTGGTCTGGACGGTGGTCGGCTACACGCCCGGCCGTTTCCCCTCGACCGAAGTGTTCGAACTGCCCTTCATGGTGACCGATGCCCGCGCTGGCTCCGCCGCCTATTGGCAGATGTTCGAAGAGCATATGCAGGACGAGTTCGCGGACGTGAAGATCCTGGGCACCTGGATCCACGGGCCGGGTATGATCCATTCCGACGTGCCGGTCTCGACCCCCGACGACATGAAGGGCCTCAAGATCCGCGGCGCGACCCGGCAGGTGAACGCGCTGCTCCAGGCGCTGGGCGCGGAGCCCGTGGGCATGCCCGTCCCCGCGATCCCCGAGGCGCTTAGCAAGGGCGTGATCGACGGCACGACCATCCCCTGGGAGGTGACGCCGGCGCTAAAGCTTACGGAGCTGGTCGAGAACCATACCGAGTTCGAGGGCGCACATCTCTATAACGTGACCTTCGTGCTGGCGATGAACAAGGACCGCTACGAGAGCCTGCCCGACGACCTGAAGGCGGCCATCGACGAGAATTCCGGTCTGGAGTTCAGCATCTTCGCCGGCGGCACGCAGTCCGATGCGGACGGTCCCTCGCGCGAGGTGGCGCTGGATGCGGGCAACACCATCATCACCGTCAGTGAGGAAGAGGCCGAAGCCTGGCGCGAAGCCGCGCAGCCGGTCTACGACACCTGGCTCGCCGAGATGGAGGAGCGCGGGATCGACGGCCAGGCCCTCATCGACCAGGCGCGCCAGCTGATGGCGGATTACGAAGGCGGAAGCTGAGGCTCGGCCTTCGGGGAAGCACGAACGGGGCCGATCTCGACCCGAGGTCGGCCCCGATTGCGTCCGGTGGGACATGAGTATTTGTGAACCCGTGATGGAGGCAGGGGCGTCCATCCGGATGGGGCGGCCCCGATCCGCCCCCGAGCAGGGGAGCCCGGCATGCTGGGACGGATCGTCGAGGCGCTCGCACGGTTGATGGCGGTGCTGGGGGGGCTGGTGCTGACCGGCCTGATCCTGATGACATGCCTGTCGATCCTGGGGCGGTCGGCGAGCGGCGTGCTGAACGCCGACTGGATGCCGGAGGGGCTCGGCGCGGCCTTGCTGGGGCTGGGGATCGGGCCGATCCGCGGAGATTTCGAACTGGTCGAGGCGGGCATGGCCTTTGTCATCTTCGCTTTCCTGCCGATCACCCAGTTGAAGGGCGGCCATGCCTCGGTCGATATTTTCACCAATATGCTGGGGCTTCGGGCCAACCGCGTGCTGACCTTGCTCTGGGCGCTGCTTTTCGCGGCCGCGATGGTGCTGATCGCGTGGCAGCTTTGGCAGGGCACCCAGGACAAGATGCGCAACGGGGAGACGTCGTTCCTGATCCAATTCCCGATCTGGTGGGCCTATGCGGCCTCGCTGGTGGGGGCGGTGGCGGCGGCGGCGACCTCCGTCTACATCGCGCTGGTGCGGCTGGCGGAGTTGGCCACCGGCGACGCGATCCTGACCGGTGAGGGGGCGGAGCATTGAGCGATCTGGCCATCGGGCTCGTCTCCTTCCCGGCGCTGCTGGTCCTGATCTTTCTGCGCGTGCCCATCGGGCTGGCGATGTTCACGACCGGCTTCGTCGGGCTCTGGCTGGTGACCGACGGGACGCTGGTGGGGCTGAGCCGGCTCAAGAACGAGACCTATTCGACCTTTTCCTCCTACTCGCTATCCATCGTGCCGATGTTCCTTCTGATGGGGCATTGCGCGACGCTGGGGGGCATGAGCCAGGCGCTGTTCCGGGCGTCCGAAGGGTTTCTGGGGCACCGCAAGGGCGGCGTGGCCATGGCCGCGATCGGCGCCTGCGCGGGGTTCGGGGCGATCTGCGGCTCGTCGCTGGCCACGGCGGCCACGATGGGGCGCGTCGCCCTGCCGGAGCTGCGCCGCTATGGCTACGATGGCGGGTTCTCGACGGCGACGCTGGCCGCCGGGGGGACGCTGGGCATCCTGATCCCGCCCTCGGTCGTCCTGGTGATCTATGCGATCCTGACCGAGCAGAACATCGCCAAGCTGTTCCTGGCGGCCTTCATTCCGGGCGTGCTGGCGGCGCTGGGCTATATCATAGCCGTGCGCATCTATGTCTGGCGGAACCCCGATCTGGCCGGCACGCGGGAGGCGATCCCGATGGGGCAGCGGTTCCGGCAACTCGGGGCGGTCTGGCCGGTGCTGGTCGTGTTCCTGGCCGTGGTCGGTGGGATCTATGGCGGCATCTTCACGCCCACCGAGGCGGCGGCGGTGGGGGCGCTGGGCACGGGACTGATCGCGCTGGTGAATGGCGGGCTGACCGGAAAGACCCTGATCGAGAGCTTTCTGGTCACCGCGAAATCCTCGGCGATGATCTTCTTCATCGTGCTGGGCGCGGCCTTCTATAACGGGTTTCTGGCGCTGACCCAGGTGCCGCAGGAGATGGCGGACTGGGTCGTGACCCAAGGCTTCGCGCCGATCACGGTGCTGATCGTGATCCTGGCCTTCTATCTGATCTTCGGCTGCCTGATGGATTCGCTGTCGATGATCCTCCTGACGATCCCGATCTTCTTTCCGGTGATCTCGGCGCTCGATTTCGGGCTGGTCGACCTGATCGCGATGCAGCACGAGGCGGCGCTGGCCGCTTTGGCCTCGGGCGCGGAGATCGCGGCGGAGGTGCGCGCGGAGGTCGAGGCGCTGATCGCCGCCGGGCTGGAGATCCCACGGGAGTTGCAGCGCGAGATCGACATCCGGGTGACTCAGGGGATGGCGGACCGCATCGCGGCGGAGCGCACGGCGATCTGGTTCGGCATTCTGGTGCTGATCGTGGTCGAGGTCGGGCTGATCACGCCGCCGGTGGGGATGAACCTGTTCGTGCTGAACGCGATGGACAGGGCGACGCCGATCCTGCGGACCTATCGGGCGGTGGTCTATTTCGTGGGGACCGATCTGGTGCGCGTGGCGATCCTGGTGGCATTCCCTGCGATTACGTTGTTCCTGATCTGAGGGCGCCGGGGGGCCAGCCCCCCGGACCCCCCGGGATATTTATGCAGGGAAGAAGGAGGGGCCCGATGTTTTCATCCGACGAGTTGGAAGCCGCCGCCGCGCTGGTCCACAACCAGGTACCGCCGTCGCCGCAGCTGCGTTGGCCGCTGCTGGACGAGGCGACGGGGGCGCGGGTGGTGGTCAAGCACGAGAACCACAACCCCACCGGCGCGTTCAAGGTGCGGGGCGGGGTGACCTTCGTCGACTGGTTGCGGCGGACGCAGCCCGAGTCGCGTGGGATCATCACCGCAACGCGGGGCAATCACGGGCAGAGCCAGGCGCGCGCCGCCGTGGCCGCGGGGCTGCGCGCAGTTGTCTATGTGCCCGAGGGGAACTCGCCCGAGAAGAACGACGCCATGCGCGCCTGGGGGGCGGAGTTGCGCGTCCATGGGCAGGATTTCGACACCGCCCGGGAGGAGGCCTTTCGCGTGGCCGAGGCCGAGGGCTTGACCATCGTTCCGCCCTTCCACCGGGAACTGGTGCGCGGCGTTGCGACCTATGCCTGGGAGCTATTGAGCGCAGAGCCGGGGATCGAGACGCTTTACGTCCCGATCGGCTGCGGCTCGGGCATCTGCGGCTGCATCGCGGCGCGGGACGCGCTGGGCCACCGGGCGGAGATCGTGGGCGTCGTGTCCGAGAACGCCCGCTGTGCCCAACTCTCGGTCGAGGCGGGGCGGCTGGTCGAGACGAACTCCGCGGCGACCTTCGCCGATGGGATGGCGGTGCGGGTGCCGGTGCAGGCGGCGCTCGACATCTATGGGCCCGGGGCCGCGCGGATCATCGATGTTTCCGACGATCTGATCGCCGAGGCGATTCGTCTGTTCTGGACCGCGACTCATAATGCCGCGGAGGGGGCCGGGGCCGCGCCGCTGGCGGGGCTCCTGAAGGAAAAGGAGCGGATGGCCGGGCGCGAGGTGGCCGTGATCCTGTGCGGTGGAAACATTGACGCGGGCAGGATGGTCACTGTGCTCAAGGGCGGGACGCCCCGGCCCTGATCCCGCGCATTCTCGTCGAATGCTCCGCGAGCGCCCGGCCTTCGGTCCGGTGCGGGCCGGGATTTCGCCATCATCCTTCGAACCTGTGCCTGGAACTATCCTGACCGCTCCGCACTCTCGCCCCGTTCCCTTGATCAGAAGGAGGGGCGGCGCCGAGGCCGCGAGACGGGACGGGAATCGCCGATGGAGCCTTCGAGCAAACATCTTCCTTTGCTGGGTCTGGCTCTGGTGGCTGCGTGGACGACAATTGGCGCGGGCGTCGAAGCGAACCAGCCGCAGGTCGATCGCGGCTTCCTGCCCCAGCGCGCGGTGGATGCCTTTGCCGATTACAGCCTGACTGCGGTCTTCGGTGCCATCCTGACGCTCACCGCGGTCACCCTGATCGTGCTGCGCCTGACCCGGGCGCAGCGGCGGGAATTGCGGCGCGAGGTGTTGGGCCTGCCCGAGGGGCCGCGGTTCAACGTGGTGGACGCGATGGTGCACTGCGTCTGGCGTGGCAACGAGATCGATGAAAAGCGGTTGGAGCGGGCGCTGCAAATCGCCCGGGCGACCACCGAGATGGACTATAGCGAGGCCCATATCCGCGAGGCGGCGCTGCGCGCCGACCGGCTGATCGGCCCGGGATCGTTCTGGCATCTGCGGGACGGCATGACCCGGGGCGAGCGGATGGTCGTGTTCAACGCCGCGCTGTCGGTGTTGCTGGAGGACGGGCCGCTCACGCCGGGCGACCGGTCCATGCTGAAGTCGCTGTCGCGCGGATTGCGGCTGGGCCGGGAAGACCTGCGCTATCTTGGAAAGTTGATCCCGCAATGATGCAGACGAACCCGTTTGCCGCGATGGCCGCGGCTCTGCTGCTGCTTCCGACCTCGCCCGCGCCGACGCTCCTGTCCGACCGGGTCACGACCGAGCTGCGCGAGGTGGTGCATCTATCGGAGGTGCCTGACCTGTCGCTGTGCCGGGTCGTCGAGACGCGGCGGATCGGCCTGGTGCCCTACCGCAGGGCGGCGCTTGGCTATGCTCTGTCGGATACGCGCTGCGAAGGCGGGCAGAGCTGGGCCCTGACCGTGCCCGTGGCAACTCTGCGAGCCGAGGGGCATGTGGAGGCCTGGGTGCCCGATGCGCCCCGGCTCTCGCTCGGCGAGACGGTTCGGGGTCATCTGGGCCTGTTGGCCCTGTTGGCCGTCTGTCTCGCCTCGGTGGGGCTCGCCGTGATGCGCTGGCGAATCCGGCTGGTGCGGATGGAGATCCTGGGGCTGCGCGACGGCCCGGTCTTTCGGATGATCGACGCGATGTGCCATGCCGCGGCCGCGAGCGACAGGTCCGGCCCCGATGCCGTGGAGCATATCCGCGACCTCGCGTGCGAGTTGACGGGGATGGACTATACGACGGCTCATATCGAGGCCGTGATCGCGCGCGCGGACCGGCTGCAAAAGGCGGGGGATCACCACCGATTCGGCGTCGGGCTCTCGGCGCGGCAGAAGACGATGCTGCTGGAGGGCGTCTTGAGCGTCGTGATGGCCGACGGGCGGCTCAGCATGGCGGAGAGCCGGTTTTGTGCCGATCTGGCGCGGGGGCTCGGTCTGGCGCGGGCCGAGGCCTGGGCCGCGCGGTCCCGTGTGCTCAGGCGGCGAGCAGGCGTAGCCCCTGCGTGACATCCGCGCGCAGCGCGACCCGCAGCCCCGGCTCGTCCCCGGCCCGCAGCGCGGCGACGATCAAGCGATGGTTGCGGGGGACGCCGGTGCGCCCCAGCCGGCCGTAGAGGCTGCGCATGGTGGGACCGAGTTGAAGCCAGACCGTCTCGGCCATCGCCAGCATCGCCGGAGCCTGGGCGCGCAGGTAGAGCGTGCGGTGGAACTCCAGATTGGTGCGGATGTAGCCGGAGGCGTCCTGCTTGGCGACCTGCTCGGCGATGGCGATGTTGATCTTCTCCATCCGTTCGATCAGCGCGAAATGGGCGCGGGGCAGGGCACGCACGGCAAGTTCCGGCTCCAGCAGGGAGCGGAGCGCGGCCAGTTCCTCGATGCGCTCATTGGAGAGCAGCGGCGTGGTGATGCGCCCCGACGCCGAGAGGGAGAGCGCGCCTTCGGCGACCAGCCGCCGCAGCGCCTCGCGCACGGGCGTGACCGAGACGCCGTAGTCGCGGCCGATGCCGCGGAGGGTCAGCGGCGTGCCGGGCGGCAGCTCCCCGTGCATGATGCGGGTCCGGAGCGAGCGGTAGAGCCGGTCATGGGCGGCGCCGGCGCCGTCAGGGAGGGGGTTGAGCAACATGGACGCAGTTTGGCCGGCGCGGAGGCGGGGTCAAGCGGGGGCGTCGTCGGCCCGACTCGGGCCTGCTCCGCCCGGCCCCGCATCGAAGCGAATCGCGTGCAGCGCCGCCCCCTCGCGCCGTAGCCAGTCGCGCCGCGGCTTCCAGTCGGGGAAGAGGATAGAGACCTGCGCCCAGAAGCGCGGCGAGTGGTCCATATGCGCGAGATGCGCGACCTCATGGGCGGCGACGTAATCAAGCACATCCGGTGGCGCCATGATCAGCCGCCAGGAAAACATCAGATCCCCGCGCGACGTGCAGGAGCCCCAGCGGGAGCGGGTGTCGCGCAGCGTAATACGGCCCGGCGCCCGGCCTAGGGCGGAGGCATGGCGATCGACCGCCTCGGTCAGGTGGGTGCGCGCCATCTCGCGCAGCAGGGCCTGGATCCGGATGCCGGCGCGCGCATCGTCGGGCACTCGGACCCCTGCCCCGGTCCAGCGCGCGGCGCGGCCCGGCCCCGCCTCGACTGGAACCTCGCGCCCCATCACCGGCAGCGTCGCGCCCACGCGCGCCCGGCGCGCCGTGGGGGCGGCGGCGACCTGGCGGGCGATCCAGCCGGCTTGGGTCTCGGCGAAGGCCCGCCCCTCCGCCATCGGCGTGCGCGCGGGCAGGGTCAATGTCACCGCCCCATCCGTGCGTCCGACCTTCAGCGACAGCCGCCGCGCCCGGGCCGAACGGCGCACGGCGATGGCGGGCAGACCGGGCAGGTCGATGGAGTGGGTCATGGACGGGTCTCCGCCGTGGCTGCACGCGCCGGGGTTGCCAGGGCCAGGGGGCTGTGGCATGGCAGCCTATTCCCCCGACCGGCGTAGTCCGCCGGACCGATACGAAGGATGCGACATGCCCAAGGAAGAATGGGGCGTCAAGCGGGTCTGTCCGACGACCGGCAAGCGCTTCTACGACCTCAACCGAGATCCCATCATCAGCCCCTATACCGGGGAGGTCGTCACCGTCGACACGGGTGCCAAGACCCGCGTTCTGGTGGCCGATAAGGACGACGTGGACGCTAAGAAGGCCGATGCCGACGAGGACGATCTGCTGCTCGACGACGACGACATCGATGACGATGACGCCGCCGATACCGATGACGACGTGCTCGACGATGACGAGGACGACACCGTCTCGCTGGAAGACATCGCCGATGTCGATGGCGAGAAAGACGACGACTGATTTCCAGGGCGCGCGGGCGGGTTTTTCCGCTTGCGCCCCCTCGGTTGCCGGATTAGGAGGCAGCCCACGGAAGGGGCCTTAGCTCAGTTGGTAGAGCGCTTGCATGGCATGCAAGAGGTCAGGGGTTCGACTCCCCTAGGCTCCACCAAATTTCCCTCATTTCGATTAGTGAACGCGAGTCGCGGGTCGTAACGCGAAGGGCAGTGGCTGTTGTCCCAAGGCGTCGCGCGGGTGCCCGATAGCCGTCCCAGGTAACTGACGCCGGAGCCGGCCGACGCGATCAACACACGCAAAATCCCGTAGTTTTTCGTAAAACCGAGGGGGAGGGGAGCCACCTACGCTCCGGAGAACGCGCTGGCCATGACCGAGATCCGGTCCTGGTGTCGTGAAAAAAGATCGGCCGTCGTGCGACCTTCGACCGGAGCCTCGTCGAGGACAAAGGCCAGCAAACGCGCCTGAAATGGGGAGGCAAGTCAGGCCCGCTCAACCTCTCTGAGCCAGCGAAGATGCGCCGCGGGAAAGGATCGACTGGAGCTGCCCTCCATCGGTCCGGCGCGGGCCGCGAATCGTCTCGGCCCAGGAGGCAGGGGTCCGGGCCGCCCCTTGGAACGGCCCGGACGGTTCTCATGGCGTCGGGTCAGACGAAGTCGAAGCTGTCCGCGTCGGTCGCCCAGGTGGTCGTGATCCCGTTGCAGGTCAGCCCACCCGTGTTGTTGTACTCGTCGAGCCAGTCATGAAGCTGCGCGGCGGCATGCTCGATTCCGGGCTGAGGCGCCTGCCACTCATCCGAGGACATCGCGACCGGCGCGTGCATGAGGGCCTTGGCATCCTGCTTGCTGACAATGCCGTCCCCGTCGAACGCGCCCACGGCATCCAGATTGTTGAAGAGCCAAGTGACTGCCTCGTCGAGGATGTCGACCGGCTCGTCGTCACAGGGATCGTTCGGATCGTCGTCGTTCGTCAGCGACCCGCCTGGGTTTCCAGCCAGGAAGTTGAGCGTAGTGGCGACCGCGTCCCGGCCGAGCAGCCAGTTGCCGTCCTGAACCTGCTTGTTGTTCGCGTCGATCAGCAGCTTGGCGAGCTCCAGTTCGAGTGCGATCTGGGTGCCGCCCGGTACGCCGAGCACGAGGATCTCTTCGCTGAGAAGCTCGCCATCGGGGGTGTTTTCCTTGTCGGCATGCCGCTCGTTGTCCTGGATAGCGTCCCAGAACTGCGAGCCCCATTTCGATCCCCAGTAGCCCGGTGTGCGAACGCCCGGCGCATCGCCGTCCCAGTTGCCGAAGTTCAGCACCTCGGTCTGCTCGAAGCGGCCCTCGAAGCTTGCCCCGCTCTCGCCGACGACGGTCGTGCTGCCGTCATAGGTGTTGGTCCAGCCCTCCCGCTGCACCTCCTCGATGGTATAGGTGCCCGGCATCAGGTCGGTGAAGCTGTAGGAGCCGTCAGCGCCGGTCTGCTGCGAAACGGTGTTGCCGTCCTCGTCGGTGAGCGTGATCGTCCAGCCCAGGATCCCCGGTTCACCGCCGTTCCAGACCCCGTCTCCGTTGAGATCGTTCCACTTATGGCCCGAGATGTCGAAGAGCTCAAAATTGGCGAAGTCGAGGTTGGCATTGTCGTTGCCGGAGGTCGGATCGATCACGTAGCCGTCCAGACCGCCGGTCTGGAGCCAGCCTCCCTCTGACACTTCCTGGACATAGTACTTCTCGCCCGCATCCAGCGGACCGACCGCGGCCGACCAGTTTCCGTTGGCCGGGTCGGTGGACGCCTCGGCAACCGCGGTCAACTCGCCCGCGTCCACCAAGCCGTCCCCGTTGCCGGACGCGTCGTCCCAAGCATAGATCCCGATGGAGAAGCTCTGGCTCGATCCGGCCGTCCAGTCGGCCATGTCGCCATTGCCGTAGCGGTCGGTGAACTTGATGCCCGACAGGTTGAGGAGCCGGAAGTTGGCGAAGTCGTTGTTGGTATCCTCGCCGCCGGAGCCGGGGTTGTCGACGGTGTTGACGGTTCCGGTTGTCTCGGTGGTGCCGTCGGGTAGGATTTCCAGAATGTCGGCGTCCACGGCGTCGAGGCCGACCCCGGAGATCGACCAGCTGCCGTCATTGCCGACCGTGGTCGAGTAACCGTCGTCATTATCGCCGTTGCCGTTGACGTCGATGAAGATAGTGACCGCGCCGAGCGCGGAGGCGTCCCAGGCCACATCGTCGCCGCCGCCGAGGCCGTCGCCGTTCACGTCGTCATACTTGGTGCCCGAGATCGAGAAGTCGCGGAAGTTGGCGAAGTCGTTGCCGCTGTCGGTGCCGCCGGAGCCGGGGTTGTCGACGGTGTTGACGAGGCCGGTGGTCTCGGTGGTGCCGTCGGGCAAGATCTCGAAGATCTCGGCGCCCACGGCGTCGAGGCCGAGGCCGGAGATGGACCAGGTGCCGTCATTGCCCACATCGGCGCTGACGTCGCCCGCGGTGAGCCCCTCCACGTCGTCGAGTTCGACGTAGATAGTGACCGCGCCGAGCGCGGAGGCGTCCCAGGCCACATCGTCGCCGCCGAGGCCGTCGCCGTCGATGTCCTCGTACTTGGTGCCGGAGATCGAGAACTCCTGGAAGTTCTCGAAATCGTTGCCCGTGCTGGACCCGCCGCTGGTGGCGGCGATGGGTCCGGAGACCGGGCCGGTCACGACCTCCCAGCCGTCCTTGTCCTCTTCGGTCACGAAATAGGTGCCCGGCCCGAGGTTCTCGAAGCTGTAGGCGCCGCCGGCGACCGTCAGGGTCGAGCCCTCGTTCGAGTCCTCGTTGGCCTCGAAGACGCCGTCGCCGTCATCCTTCCACAGCGTCATGCTCCAGCCCGCGACGCCGTCGGTATAGTTGCCGTCCCCGTCCAGATCCGTGAACTTCGCCCCCGAGATCGAGAAGTCGCGGAAGTTGGCGAAGTCGTTGCCGCTGTCGGTGCCGCCGGAGCCGGGGTTGTCGACGGTGTTGACGAGGCCGGTGGTCTCGGTGGTGCCGTCGGGCAAGATCTCGAAGATCTCGGCGCCCACGGCGTCGAGGCCGAGGCCGGAGATGGACCAGGTGCCGTCATTGCCCACATCGGCGCTGACGTCGCCCGCGGTGAGCCCCTCCACGTCGTCGAGTTCGACGTAGATAGTGACCGCGCCGAGCGCGGAGGCGTCCCAGGCCACATCGTCGCCGCCGAGGCCGTCGCCGTCGATGTCCTCGTACTTGGTGCCGGAGATCGAGAACTCCTGGAAGTTCTCGAAATCGTTGCCCGTGCTGGACCCGCCGCTGGTGGCGGCGATGGGTCCGGAGACCGGGCCGGTCACGACCTCCCAGCCGTCCTTGTCCTCTTCGGTCACGAAATAGGTGCCCGGCCCGAGGTTCTCGAAGCTGTAGGCGCCGCCGGCGACCGTCAGGGTCGAGCCCTCGTTCGAGTCCTCGTTGGCCTCGAAGACGCCGTCGCCGTCATCCTTCCACAGCGTCATGCTCCAGCCCGCGACGCCGTCGGTATAGTTGCCGTCCCCGTCCAGATCCGTGAACTTCGCCCCCGAGATCGAGAAGAACGCGAAATTGGCGAAGTTAAGTCCGCTCTGGTCAGTGCCGTCCAGGTCGTAGCCGGCTCCGCCTACGGTCTGGGTGTAGCCGCTCGGCAGCATCTCGAAGACCCGCACGTTCGGATCGGAGAAGTCGTAATCCTCATCGGTGAGGGTGAAGGACCAGTCTCCGTTTGCGTCGGTCACGGTGGAGCGTTCGCCGGCGTCCAGGGTGCCGTCGCCATCCTCGTCGATGAAGATCGTGACACCGTCGAGCGTGCCATCGTTCCCGTCGATGCCGTCGCCGGTGATGTCCTCGTACTTGGTGCCGGAGATGGTGATGATATCGGGCGAGACCCCGATCTGCTTGAAGGATCCGCCGCCGTCACCGTCGCCATCGCCGTCCGTGTCGGGGCCGACCGACCGAATGCGGACGCCGAAATAGGAATCCGCAAAATCCTCGAGTGTCAGGGCGCGGTCGCTGCTGCTGATGACGAAGCTGAGCGTGCCATAGTCGTCTTCGCCCTCACTGTCGGGCGGGGCGGAGGTGACGAGAAAGCCGTAGTCGAAGCCGTCATCGTCGCCATAGCCGACACCGCTCAGGTTGGCCGAGATGTTGCCGTCGGTGAGGTCCGTGACGCTGTCATCGCCATACTCGGGAACGGAGATGTCCGGGGTGAAACCGGCGCTGGTTGCCTCCGGCGTGATGGTGAGCGATCCGATGAGTGACTCGTCCGCCACGTCAAACCAGAAGGCCTGATAGTCGCCGAGGTCTGTGCCGTTCGTTGCGAATTGCTTGAACGTTATCAGGATCTCGCCGTTGGCGAGTTCCGTGAGCGTAATTTCCGTTCCGACGGGGTTGCCGGTGGAGGCCCCATCGAGCGTGAAAGTGATGGTATCCAAGGTTCGCCCTCCTGCAACGGGACCGGCTCGGTCCCGATTGAAATCAAGTGAGCTCGTCTGGATTCCTTAACCGTTGCGGGGATCCCGGGTACTCGTTCAAACGCAAGACTCTTGGGGAGACCCTCTGACCTGCCAAACCAAAATGTGTCAAAACTTTAACACATCGTTAACCTTCATGTTTTTGTGGCGGATGTCCACTTCTTTGTACAATTTTCGTGCAAGAGAATGTTGCGGTCAAAAAAACCTTTCTATGCATAGTTTTAAAGGTGGTGGCCCGAAGGTGGCCTGCGCCATGCTGGCTTTGGGGGCTGATTCGCCTCGCTCTGGATTATAGTATTGTATGCAAGGGCGAAACAATCGGAGGCCGGAACCACCCGATCGGTTGGAAACGCGAGGCGCTCGCGTCCGCTGACGGTGCGCGCTGCGGGACAGGCAAAGGTTAACGAAGGGACCCCTTTCGAGCGCAGTTGACGACCGACGCGCCGTGGCGCGAGGCGGTGCGCCTACTCGGCTCGGCTTGGCCTCGAGCGCGGCGGTGGCACCGGTGGCCGCAGTTCCGGGAAGAGGGCCGGAAGCGGGGAATGATCGGGCGCCATCCGTCTGACCTGTGCAAGATTTTCCGCCGTTTCGAGAGGGATCCGCCAGAGGGCCGTCGTAATGAGGCGGGCCAATCCGAATCCGTGGATCGATCTCGGAAGGGGTGGTCGTTGCTTACCCGTCCCGGGCGGGAGACGCCGGCGTCTTTGCCTTCCGGCGCTCGCAGGCCCGCTCCATGCCCGGACAAGATCGTGCGGCACGGAAGCGGCCCGTTGGCCCGCGCCGTCAGGGAGATCGGTTCGACCTCGGCGGCGGGGAATGCGGTGCGCGATGACGCCGCGTCTGGTCCTGCGGGCGCGTGGGTAGACCGTCCGCGCGCCCCACGGCTCTTAGCGGAGCGGCATCCCGTTGGCGGTGATCGCGCCGGAGGGCGTGAATTCGATCACGCTGCGGAGCTGGTCTTCGCCCACGGTCTCGGCCACCATGCCGGCCATGCCCTTGGCCATGGCGGCCTGCTGCGGCGGCACAAAGCCCAAGGCCACGAGACGGTCGACCAAAGCCAGCCCGCCATTGAGCGCCAGGGTGACTGTGCCCACGGGCTGCGGGATCGGGCCCGGATTGGGGAATTCCAGGGCCCCCGCTCCGGTCAATTCGGCCCCGGCGAGCGAGACCAGGAGCTCCGCAAGCTCCATCGACTTTAGCTCGCCCGGAGGGCCGGACAGGCCCGCCATCGCCTCGGGGTCGCCGAAGATATCGGTGCTCATCACCGCCGTCCCTTCGAGGTCCAACGCCACCGTGGCCGGCTCGCGCGGCAGTTGCCCGGTCGGATCGAAGAGGCCCCAGATGGCATCGTCCACCACCAGATCGCGCAGCGTCAGCGCGAGGCCGAACGGCTTCGGTGTCTCCGACACGCCGACCGGCAAGCGGAAGCCCGTGGACAATTCAGCTAGGCTGCCCTGGATCGGGACAGGAAAGGCCGCGGGCTGGACGCTCACCGTCGCCTCGGTCGAGGAGATCTCGTATCCGATACTGTCCGCGCCTAGGCTAAAGCCGAACCGCCCGGCAGCGGAGGTTCCGGTCAAGGCGAACGGTCCGGTGTCGCTCGATTCGACGTCCAGGGACAGCGTGCTGCCCGAGTGGGTCGCGGCGCCGGTGAAATCGAGTCCCATCTCCGAAAGCGATGTGGATTGCGGCGCGGCGCTCAGGTCGATCGTCCCGGTCACGTCCATCGCCAGCCCGGTCAGCGCATAGGACATGTCGAATACGTCGCCGGTTCCTTCGGCGCCGCTGACGGCGAGCGTCATCTCGGAGGCGGAGACATCCTGGTCGAGGTTCAACAGATCGCCGACCGTGGTGCTCGTATAGAGGCTCTCGGTTCCGGTCATCGTCACGACGGCGGTAACGGGCATTTCGCCGCTGTCGTCGGAAAAGCTGTAGACGAGCCGCGCGGCGTCGATGTCGTAGACGCGCGCCGGGCCGTCCTCGCGGATGAAAGCGTCGAGCCCCTCGCTCTCCATCACGACGGTCTGGATCTGGGGGGCGCCCAATCCGGTCGTTTCGGTCACGATCTCCAGTCGCGCCGGAATATCGAGCCGCAGCGTGCCGTCCGACTGCTCGATCAGCGTGATCGTGCCGTAGCTGCTAATGGTCTCGAACCCGCCGACCGTTCCGGTGGTGGTGACGCCGGTCAGGGTCAGGCGGCCATCGGCATAGTCCTCGCTCTCGGCCGAGAGGGTGCTGCCCATCGCGTTGTAGACGCGCTGCCAGTCGTTCCAGACGCCCTGGGCCGTCAACTCGGCGGCGGCGGGGCCCGCGCAGAGCGCCAATGCCGCTCCGGCCGCAATCGCATGTTTCGG
This sequence comes from Jannaschia seohaensis, assembly GCF_900116765.1. Classification (GTDB taxonomy): domain Bacteria; phylum Pseudomonadota; class Alphaproteobacteria; order Rhodobacterales; family Rhodobacteraceae; genus Jannaschia; species Jannaschia seohaensis. Next base: position 687,762 of record NZ_UETC01000001.1, read on the forward strand.
CATGGTGCACCTTTCTGTATCGAATGCTCGATCGCACCATCCCCGCCCCTGGAGGCGGGGTCAACCGGAGGGACTCATGACCGACATGACCGCCAAGACCGTGCTCATCACCGGGGCTTCCCGCGGGATCGGCGCGGCCGCCGCCCGGACGTTTGCCGCCGCGGGGGCGAATGTGGTGCTGGTGGCGCGCTCTACGCTGGAGATCGCCGATATCGCGGGCGAGATCGGGGATCGGGCCCTGGCCATCCCCTGCGACGTGGCCGGTTGGTCCGAGATGGCGCGCGCGGTGCAAGCGACGCTGGACACGTTCGGCCGCCTCGACGTGCTGATCGGCAACGCGGGCATCATCGAGCCGATCGGCGATATCGCCGAGACCGATCCGGCAGGCTGGACCCGCGTGATCGATGTGAACCTCAAAGGCGTCTACCACGGGATGCGCGCCGCGATCCCGGTGATGGAGGCGCAGGGCGGCGGCACCATCATCACGATCTCCTCGGGCGCCGCCCATCGCCCCCTGCCGGGATGGTCGGCCTATTGCACCTCCAAGGCCGCAGCCAAGATGCTGACCGACTCCGCCCATGCGGAGCATGGCGAGACCTTGCGCATCATGGGCCTGTCGCCGGGGACCGTCGCCACGCAGATGCAGCGCGACATCAAGGCGTCCGGCGTGGGCCCGGTGGCGCAACTCGACTGGGAGGATCACATCCCGCCCGAATGGCCTGCCAAGGCGCTCCTCTGGATGTGCTCCCCCGAGGCGGACGACCTGCGCGGCTCCGAACTCAGCCTGCGCGACGAGGGGTTGCGCGCCCGGATCGGCCTGACGGCATGATCCGCGCCGACCGCGACGGGGCGGTGACCGTCCTCACCATCGATCGGCCCGACAAGGCCAACTCGCTGACCGGCGAGATGCTGGAGACCTTGGGCGACCACGTGCTGGGCCTCGGCCCCGAAACCGGCCTGCTGATCCTGACCGGAGCGGGGGACAAGGTCTTCAGCGCCGGCGCCGACCTGGAAGAGGCCCGCGCCGGTCTCGCCACCTCCCCGCTCTGGGAGCGGCTCTCGGGTGCCATCGCCGCGACGCCGTGCCTGACGGTGGCGGCGCTGAACGGAACGCTGGCCGGGGGCGCCTTCGGGATGGCGCTGGCCTGCGATATCCGCCTGGCCGTGCCGCAGGCCAGCTTCTTCTACCCGGTGGCTAAGCTGGGCTTCCTGCCGCAGCCTTCGGACCCTGCGCGCCTTGCCGCGCTGATCGGCCCGGCCCGCGCCAAGCTGATCCTGGCGGCGGGCGCCCGGCTCGATGCATCCGAGGCGCTGGCCTACGGCCTAATCGAGCGCATTGTGCCCGACCCGCTGGCCGCTGCCCGCGCCCTGGCCGTCGGCGCCCCGGAGCACGTCGCGGCCATCAAGGCCATGGTGCCCTGACCGAGAAAGGCCGGTCCTTCTTCTGGCCGGAAATACTCCGGGGGGAGTCGGCCTCCGGCCGACGGGGGGCAGCGCCCCCCGCCCCCTCACCGCCGGGCGCAGGTCACTCCGACAGGCCGCGCCGCTGCATCTCCAGCGGGATGTTGAACAGGCCCGAGGCCAGCGACGCGTCCGCCTCCATATCGCCCAGGATCACGGTCGTCTGCGTGCCGGTGTCATCGGTGATGACCCATTGCCGCAGCGTCGTGGGCGAGGGCGTGAAGATCAGTTGAATGTTGCCGTATTGCGGGTTCTCCGGGTCCTGGAGCGTGATCGCCGTCTGGGTCGCGTCGCCTCCGTGGCGGACCACCATGTCGGAGTTCAGGTCCACCTGCTCCGCCAGGATCAGCGACAGCGGCGTCTGGGACAGGGGATATTGTTCGGGCGGGGTATTGGAGACCGGATCGAACACGGCGACCTGCCCGCCGCCGGCGATGACCAGCGACTTGTTGGGCGCGTCGTAGTCGAACCGCGCCCGCCCGGGCCGGCGCAGCGAGAGGTCGCCGGTCGAGATCGTGCCGTCCGAATTGACCTGGGTGAAGGCGGCCTGCGCGGTGCGGAAGCTGTTGAGATAGCGGGCGATCTCGCTGATCGGGATCTCTGCCTGCACGGGCGAGGCCAGGGTCGCGAGGGCGAGGAAAAGAGAGGCGAGGATGCGCATGGGGGCTCCTGTCTGGTGTGGCGTCCATATAGGGGTGGCATGGCCCGATGTCCCGTCGTCATGCGATGACGGCCGCGTGACGGCCGATGGCGTGGGGCGGCGCTGCTCGGTCAGCGGTCCGTTCCGAAGCCAAGACGCCGCGAGAGAACGTAAGGAACCCCCCATGATATCGCCCGCCCCGTTCCCCGATGCGGCGCCCCTAGCCTTTGGCACGATGCGTTTGGCCGGCGCCCCCCCGGCGCAAGTGCGTGCGCTGCTGGAGGCCACGTTGGAGGCGGGGCTGACCTTGGTCGATACAGCGCCGATCTATGGCGCGTGCGGTCCGGGCTTTGGCGATGTCGAGTCGCGCTTGGGCGCGGCCTTCGCCGAGGCGCCCGGCATGCGCGACCGGATCGTGCTTGTGACCAAGGCGGGGATCGAGCCGGGGATGCCCTACGACTCGTCGGCCGGAGCCCTGCGCGCCTCCTGCGAGGCGTCGCTGCGGCGGATGGGCACGGACCGGATCGACTTGTTCCTGATCCATCGCCCCGACGTTTTGACCGGCCCGGCCGAAGTGGCCGAGGCACTGGACCGGCTGGTCGCGGACGGCCTGGTGGGGGCGGTCGGGGTTTCGAACCACACGCCCGCCCAGGTCTCGGCCCTCGCGCACCACATGGAAGCGCCCCTTGTCGCCAATCAGGTGGAGGTCTCGCCCCTTGCGATTGGCGCCCTGTTCGATGGCACGCTCGATCAGTGCCAGGAGCGGGAGATCGTGCCGATGGCCTAGTCGCCTTTGGGCGGCGGGGCGCTGTTGACGCCGACGGAGGCGCGGGGCGCCGCGGTGGCGACCGCTTTGGATGCGATCGGGGCCGAGGCCGGTCTGCCCCGCGAGGTGGCCGCACTGGCCTGGCTGCGGGCGCATCCGGCGGGGATCGTCCCGATGCTCGGCACCGGCAGGGTGGAGCGGGTCGCGGCGGCGGCGCGCGCGCTGGACCTCACGGTGCCCCGCCCGCTCTGGTATGCGGTGCTGGAGGCCGCGCGCGGCGCGCCCATGCCCTGAACGGCTGGCCCCGCGCGGCCCGGTCTGGCAAAAGCGGGCGACCCCGACCCGGAGCCGCCATGCCCTTCACTCTCGCCACCTGGAACATCAACTCCGTCCGCCTGCGCGAGGCGCTGGTGCGGCGCCTGCTGGAGGAGGCGGCCCCCGACATCCTGTGCCTTCAGGAATGCAAGGCGCCGGTCGACCTGATCCCGCGGGAGGGGTTCGACGCGCTCGGCTACCGCCACATGGTAGCGCGCGGGCAGAAGGGCTATAACGGCGTCGCCATCCTGTCGAAGCTCCCGCTGGAGGAGGCGGGGTCCGACGACCATGCCGGGCTGGGCCATGCCCGCCACGTCGCCGCGCGGCTGGAGGATGGAACGGTAATCCATAACTTCTACGTGCCGGCCGGCGGCGATGTGCCCGACCGGGAGGTGAACGAGAAGTTCGGGCAGAAGCTCGATTACCTCGCCTCCATGCGCGACGCCTTCCACGCCGACCCGCCCAAGCGGTCGATCCTGGTCGGCGATCTCAACATCGCGCCCAGGGAGGACGACGTCTGGTCGCACAAGCAACTGCTCAAGGTCGTCTCCCATACGCCGGTCGAGGTCGCGGCCCTGGGCGAGACGCAGGAGGCGGGCGGCTGGGTGGATGTCACCCGCAAGGACATCCCCGAGGGGCAGCTCTATTCCTGGTGGTCCTACCGGGCGAAGGACTGGTCGGCTGCCGACAAGGGCCGCCGCCTGGACCATGTCTGGGCCACGCCGGATATCGCCAACGCGGCCCATTCCAGCCGCGTGCTGCGCGATGTGCGCGGCTGGGAGAAGCCCTCGGACCACGCGCCGGTGATGGCGACCTTCGACCTGTGAGCCGGGCTGGCGCGCCTTTCGCAGACGGCCCGATCCGGGCGGGCACGCCCTGCGGAGAGGGGCGGTGCCGTCCCTAAACGTTGACTCAGGGTCAGTCACCGCCGCATAGTTCAGTCGGCGCCGACCGGCCCACCCCCGCTCCCCGCGACGCGCCTGCGAGACAGGGACGTCACCATGCCTTATGAGCCCGCTGAAATCGTCACCAGCGAAGCACAACTCCGGTCGATCGTGCCGAAGCCGCCGAGCGGCACGCAGGACGTAAAGATCATCGACCATATCGACCGGCATTGCCGGGTCTGGATCGAGCGCTCTCCGTTTCTTGTCATGACCACCTCCGATGCGGACGGGCGGCTGGACTGTTCGCCCAAGGGCGATCCGGCCGGGTTCGTGAAGGTGATCGACGAGAAGACGCTCGCGATCCCGGACCGGCCCGGCAACCGCCGGTTCGACGGCTTTCTCAACATCATGCAGACGGGCCGGATCGGGCTGTTGTTCTTCGTGCCCAATCGCAACGAGACGGTGCGGGTGAACGGCACCGCGCGCGTCGTTCGGGATCTCGCCCTGCGCGAGCGGATGGCGATCAAGGGCCGGGTTCCGGAACTGGCCGTCCTCGTCGGCGTGGAAGAGGCCTTCTACCATTGCGGCAAGGCGATCATCCGCTCGGGGCTCTGGGCGCCCGAAAAGGCCGTCTCGACCGATGGTCTGCCGACCTATGCCGAGGCGAATGTCGACCATACCGGGCGGGACTACTCGCTCGAACAGGTCACGAAATGGTTCGAGGACAACGAGAAGTATCGGCTCTACGACGATTGACCGCCGGGCGCGTTGCGACACGGGCCAGGGACGGAAAGAGCGGAGCCGTCGCCGGGGCCGGTCTTGCTGCCGGGGCTCCGCCGCCTACCATTCGAGAATGCGCTGGATCGCCGCCCTTCTTCTGATCCCCGGACCGGCCCTCGCCTGGGAGTTCTCGCCTTTGCCGGTCTGCACGCTCCGCCATGCGGGCGAGGCGGCGGAGGTCGTCGTGACCTACGATCCCAGCCTGCCCGAATACGCGATCTCGGTGACCCTGGCGGAGGGGACCTGGCCGGCCGCGCCACTCTTCGCCATCGCCTTTCAGGGCGGGGCGGCCTTGACGATCACCACCGACCGCCATGTGCGCTCGCCCGATGGCCGCACGCTCACGGTGACGGATCGGGGCTTCGGCAACGTGCTGAACGGCCTCGAATTCAACGGCGTGGCGCAGGCCATGTCCGGGGGGCGGACCGTGCCCGTCGCGCTGGACGGCGCGGCCGCGCCCGTTCGGGCGTTCCGCGGCTGCCCATCGCTCGCAACATCGTAGTCGGGGCGGGGGCGCCTGACCGCTCGGCACGGAAGGAGGGGCGGAACCCGCCGCGCGCTCTCAGTCCAGCCGTCGGGCTTCGTCGATCAGCATGATCGGGATGCCGCCCCGGATGGGATAGGCCAGGCCCGCCGATTTCGAGACCAGTTCGTGCCGCTCCGCGTCCCAGGTCAGAGGGCCGTGGGTCTGGGGGCAGACCAGCGCCTCCAGCATTCGGCGGTCATGCTCGCGCTCGGGTGTCTGGGTCATTGCAGCTTGTCCTCGCCCGCGCCGCCGCGCAGCGCGATCTCCATCAGGGTCACGACGGTCTCGCGCCGGGTCGCGAGGCTGGGCGCTTCGAGCAGGGCCTGCTTTTCCTCCTGCTCGAAGGGGCAGAGCATCGACAGCGAGTTGAGCAACAGCTCTTCGTCGGCGTCGCGCAGGCTGTCCCAGTCGGTGGAGAGATGCTGGCTCTCGAAATAGCGGCTGAGCAGGTCGAGGAAGGCGGGCCGGTCGAAGCCCTCGTCCACCTCGGGTTTGCCCAGATCCCGTTCGAACCCGTCCCAGGACACGTCGGCCTTGAGATAGGGGGTGAAGCCCGAGATTTCGCGCGTGATCCGGTAGCGCGACACGCCCGCGAGCGTGATCATGTAGCGCCCGTCCTCGGTCTCCGAGAGCTGCGTGAGCCGCCCGGCGCAGCCGATGGTCTGAAGCGTTCGCCCATCCTTCCCGGCCTGAGCGCGAGGCTGCACCATGCCGATCAGCCGATGCTCGGTCTTGAGGCAATCGTCGATCATCTGCAGGTAGCGCGGCTCGAAGATGTGGAGCGGCAACCGGGCGCGTGGCAGCAGCAACGCGCCCGGCAACGGAAAGACGGGGATCGTCGCGGGGAGGTCGGTCGGTCGCATCATAAGGTGCACCTAGGGCGCGACGCCCACGCGCAAAGGTTGATTCGCGCGATCGGTCATCCGCGCCTCAGGCGAAGATCATGGAGGACAGGCGCCGCCGGCCCGTCAGCACCGCCGGGTCCTTGGGACCGGCCGCGTCGAAGATGGTGAACAGCTGCGCGCGGGCCGCGCCGTCGTTCCACTCCCGGTCGCGGCGGAACAGCTCCAGCAGGTGATCGATGGCGCCCGCGGTGTCCCCGGTGGCGTGCAGCGCCTGCGCCAGGTCGAACCGCGCCTGATGGTCGTCCGGGTTGGCCTCGACGGCGGCGGTCAGATCGGCGACGGGCCCCGCATCGGCGGCTTGGCGGGCCAGGGCCAGCTTGGCCCGGGCGGCCTCGATCTCGGGGGCGTCCGCCATCGCGCCGGAGACGCCGTCGAGCAAAGCCTGCGCCTGATCCAGCTCCTCCAGGACGATATGGGCCCGGACGAGGCCGCCCAGCGCGGCGGCGTTGTCGGGCGCTTCGCCCAGGATGGCGGCGAAGGTCTGGGCCGCGTCCACGGCCGCACCCTGCTCCAGCATCTCGTCGGCGGCGGCCACCGCCTCGGCCAGCGCATCCGCCTCGGAGGTGTTGAGCGCGGCGATGCGGTTCACGAAGTCCTGCACCTCGCCCTGGCTGATCGCGCCCTGGAAGCCGTCGACGGGCTGGCCCTGCCAGAAGGCGTAGACGGTCGGGATCGACTGGATGCGCAGCTGCGCCGCGATCTGCTGGTTCCGGTCGACATCCATCTTGGCCATCTTGACCTTGCCGCCCTGCGCCTGGACGGCGGCTTCCAGCTGCGGACCCAGCGTCTTGCAGGGGCCGCACCAGGGCGCCCAGAAGTCGACGATGACCGGCGTGGTCTTGGACGTCTCGACGACGTCCTGCATGAAGGTCGCCTCCTCGACGTCGAAGACGTGGCTGTCGGCGGGGGCGGCTTGGGTCTGTCCGAATTCGAGCATGGCGGAGGCTCCGGGATGGGCGGGAAATGATGCGCGTTGAGCGCGATCTAAGGGCCCCGCCCGCCCATCGCAAGCAACCGGGCTCAGACGAAGAGCGCGTCCCGAGGCGTGAGGTCCGATTGCGCGACGCCCCACAGCGTCAGGCTGTCGCCTTCGCCGAAGTCGATCAGGACGTCCTCGCCGACCTGTCGGATCTCGGCCGTCCGGATGAGCTGCCGCACGCCGCCGATGCCGTCGAAGTCGAACTCGACACGGTCGCTGCCGGGGGTGAAGTCGACGATCACGTCGGCACCACGGCCTCGCGCGAAGACGAAGACGTCGTCGCCCGCGTCCCCCCTCAGCGTGTCGTCGCCCCGTCCGCCATCGATCCGGTCGTCCCCGCCGAGCCCTGCGATCCGCCCGCCGCCCGCGCCGGCGACGAGGATGTCGTCGCCTTCGGTCGGACCGGTGATGCCGCGGACGGGGTCGGAGGCGATCCGCTCCAGATCGCCATAGGCGTCAAAGAAGCTGACCTCGACGAAGATGTCCGAGCCTACATCCTCCGCGGTCACGCGATAGTCGGGCGTGAAGGCGCCCTCGATGACCGCGCCGTCGCGATACCACTGGTAGGTGAAGGCGCCCTCGGGGATGCCGTCGGTGTCCGTGATCTCGGGGAGGGCCCGCAGTACCCGTCCCTCCCAGGGCGTGCCCGCGATGGGGATCGTCCCCTCGGCCGGATCGGGGACGTTCTCGATCGTGCCGCGTCTGAAACGGGACGTTTCGAACCATTCTTCAACGACGATGCTCTGGTTCTCGCCGGCCTCTACCGCGGCGCGCACAAAAATGTACTTGTCCACCTCCTCGGGCCCGGTGACGAACCGGAGCCCCGTCGCGCCTTCGATCGCCTCGGCACCTTCGCGATGCGCATCGCTACGGAACCATTGCAAGTCCACGGACTCGATCGGACGGTTCGTATCGACGCGACCTTGCAGGCGGAGCGTCGATCCCTCGGCCGGATTTCCGATAATCTCGCCATAGGCCCGCAGGTAGGGACGCTCGATCAGGGAGAACGCGCCCTCCGCCAATGTGGGGACGGGGACGGTGCGCGCCATGACTTCGGTGTCGCCCTCTACCCTATCCTGCCAAGTGAATAGTATCTCGTCATTCGAGACCGCAGCGACGGAGGGGCTGGGCGCGACCGCTTCGGTCCGGGCAACCACGAAGTTGTCGCCGCGATGACCGCCTGCGCCGTCGAACAACTGCGCGCGGACGACGCCGTCGATCGACCAGGTGACGACGAACCCGCCATCGGGCAGCATGCCGAGATCGTAGCCGTCGATGCCCGACACGCGCACGTCCTCGACGATGGAGATTGGTGTGTCGTCACCCAGCAAGCTCACATGGAGTGGCGAATAACTGGGAGACGGCGGCCTGTCGTACTCGAAGAGCACGGTTTCGATCCCGCGCCCGTTCTCGAGCCGCGTTGTCTGACGGTCCCAACCGAGGCTGAGGTCGATGTCATATTCCGCCCCGTAATATATAGCCGGAAGGTTGGCTCCGTCGTAGCGGAGATCGTAGGTCCCCCGATCGTTGCCTCCCGGCACGAGGACATCGTTTGCCTCGAACTCGGTCCATTTCACGTTCCCCGACTCGGTCAGGGCCGCGACACCGAACCCGCCTTCCGGATCCACCTCGACGCGATAGTCCTCGAACTGACGCGCCTCGCGTACGAGACGGGAGTCGAGCGCGATCACCGGCGACAGCGGCACGCCGGACTCGCTCAACAGTTGGCCCAGGACGTTGCTTTTTGGGCCGGGGTCGCTCTCTGTGCGCCCCAGCCACGTCAGCAGCAGCGTCCCGTCGCTCAGGGTCGCGACCTCGGCGTTGCGGGCGCGGGTCCAGTCGCCCGCGGGGCGATACTCCGGCCCGAGCGTCCCGTCCGCCTCGCGCAGGCGCAGGACGATGTCAAAGACGTCGCCCTCGGCGGGGCGGGACTGGTAGGCGAAGACCGCACGGCCCCCCGAAAGCGTGGTTACTGCGGGGTTTCCATCCACCCCGGGATTGGGGGCGTTGACGATTGTGCGGGTCATTGCAGGACTCTGTCTTGAGCTTCGATGCCCAAGTTATGAGCAAGCGGAAAAGGGCCGCAATCCCAGGTACCCCGAGGTCAACCTATTAATTAGAAAAGACTTCTCTGCCTTTGGCTGACCTCTCGCGCCCTCACCCCTGCATCAGCCGCGGAACGTCGCCTGCAAGCCCCGCGGCCTGCCGGATGAAGGCGCGGCGGGCCATCGGCGTGGCCGAGATCAGGCCCATCCCGAGGTCGCGACCCAGCCGCAGCACCGGGTTGTCGTTGGAGAAGAGCCGGTTCACCGCATCCGTCGCCACCCCCATCGACACCGTGTCGAAGCGGCGCCAGCGCTGATAGCGGGCCAGGACATCGGGCGCGGCGATGTCCTCGCCGCGGCGGCGGGCCTCCCGCAGGACATCCGCCAGGGCGGCGATGTCCTTGAAGCCCAGATTGAGCCCCTGGCCCGCGATGGGGTGGATGCCGTGGGCGGCGTCGCCGACCAGCGCCACGCGGGGGGCCACGAAGTCCTGCGCCAGGGTCAGCGACAAGGGATAGCTGTAGCGCGCTCCGGCCAGGGCGATCTCGCCCAGGAAATCGCCCACGCGCCGTTGCAGGATCTCCAGATAGGCGGCGTCGGGCAGGGCGTTGATCTCCGCCGCGGTCTCGGTGGTCTCGGTCCAGACGATGCTGGAGCGGTTGCCGCGCAGCGGCAGCATGGCGAGCGGCCCCGCCGGCATGAAGAACTGATGCGCCACCCCGTGATGCGGCCGCGTATGCGAGATCGCGCAGACCAGCGCCGTCTGGTCGTAGCTGGCGCCGACCCGCCCGATGCCCGCGCGCCGCGCCACCTCCGAGCCGCGCCCGTCGCAGCCCAGCAGAAGGCGTCCCGAGAGGGAGGTGCCATCCTCCAGCGTGATCGTGACGGCGCTCGCCGTCGCTTCCTGTGCCGTGACGCGGGCGCTATAGCGCATCTCGATGCGCGGCTCGGCGGCGCAGGCGTCCAGCAGGGCCGGGCGCAGATGCCGGTCCTCGACCATCTGGCCCATATAGGGCGCGCCGATCTCCGCGGCGTCGAAGGCGAGATGCAGCGGCGAGGCGCCCTCGCCCGCGCGCCCGTCCGAGGCGCGGATGCCGGTGATCGGCTGCGCCTCCGCCTCCAGCGCGTCCCACAGGCCCAGGGCCTGCACCATCCGAACCGAGCCCAGCGCCACCGCATAGCTGCGGCCGTCGAAGCTGCCGTCGAAATCGCTGCGCGGGCGCGCGTCCACGATCAGGCAGCGCAACCCCTCGCGGGCGAGCGCCAGCGCCGCGAGGGGGCCGTTCAGCCCGCCGCCGACGATCAAAACATCCGTATCCATGGCGCAGATATGCCCACCGACGCGGCATTGTCCAACCGCCCCGCGCGGCCTAGCCTGCGGGCAAAAGTCACGGAGGCGAAGATGGACGACTGGCTGACCGCAAGCGGTGCCGATCTGGGGCGCGGAATCGCGCGGGGCGAGATCGATCCGGAGGCGCTCTGCGAAGCGCATCTGGCGGCCATCGCCGCCCATCCCCATCGCGACAGCATCTTCACGGTCGTCACCGAGGATCGTGCGCGCGCCGAGGCGGCTGCCGCGGCGGAGCGCGCCCGGCTGGGCCTCCGGCGCGGGCCGCTGGACGGCGTGCCGGTCAGTTGGAAGGATCTGTTCGACAGCGCCGGCGTGGCGACCGAAGCGGGCAGCAAGCTGCTGGCCGGGCGGGTGCCGCAAACGGATGCCGCGGTGCTCGCCAACGCGACCCATGGCGGCAGCGTCTGCCTGGGCAAGACCCATATGTCCGAACTGGCCTTCAGCGGCCTCGGGCTGAATCCGTCCACGGCGACGCCGCCCAACGTGAACGACGCGGGTCTGGTGCCCGGGGGGTCGTCCTCGGGGGCGGCGGCTTCGGTCGCTTTCGGGCTGGCGCCGATCGCCATCGGCTCGGATACCGGCGGCTCGGTGCGCAACCCGGCCGCCTGGAACGATCTGGTGGGGCTCAAGACGACGCTGCACCGGGTGGACGTGACCGGCACCGTGCCCCTGGTCGAGAGCATGGACACGATCGGCCCGCTCTGCCGCACGGTGGAGGATGCGGCCCTGGCGCTGGCCCTGCTGGAAGGCGGCACCCCCGCCGACCTGCGCGGCGCCAATTTGGAGCGCCGCCGCCTTCTGGTGCTGGAGGATTACACGGAGACCAGCCGCGACGCCCCGCGCGCCGCCTTCGAGGCCGCGGTGACGCGGCTGGCCGAGGCGGGGGCGCGGATCGAGCGCGCCGTCTCCGCGCCGGCGAATCGGGCGATGGCGCTGACGCCGCATCTGTTCTCGCCCGAAGCCTACGCGATCTGGCGCGACACCATCGAGGCGGCCCCGGACAAGATGTATCCCCGCATCCTGGATCGCTTTCGGACCGGTAAGGATGCCGACGCCGCCGACGTCCTGGCCGCTTATCGCGCGCGGGCGGCGGCGGAGGCCGACTTCCTGGCCGAGACCGCCGGATTCGACGCGGTCCTGCTGCCCAGCTCGGCGATTCTCCCGCCCGAGACGCAACGCCTGCTCGATGACGACGAGTATTACGTCACCGAGAATCTCATGGCGCTGCGCAACACCCGGGTCGGGAACGTTTTGGGGCTCTGCGGGCTGACGCTGCCGACGGGGGTGCCCTCCTGCGGGCTGATGGCGCTGGCCCCGCCCATGGCGGAGGAGCGTCTGCTGCGGCTGGGCGCGGCGATGGAGGCGGCGCTCGCCTGAAGGGGCCAGGGCGGAGTTTTCACGAAAACTCCAGACAAAGTCTTCACGAAGACTTTGATCCCGACCGGAAAGCCACACACGCCGTTCGGTCGTGTCGGTAGGATTGGACCAAGCGGGCCCGTTCCGTCTATCCTGGCGACCGGACGGGGCCGGCAGAGCATCCGCATGAGGCATCAGGCATGAAATCACCGAAGCGGTTCTCGGAACTGCCCGAATACGCGTTTCCCAGGCTGCGCCGCCTGCTGGGCGACCGCGCGCCGGGATCGAACGCGCCCGTCGAGATGACCATCGGAGACCCGCGCCACGACCCGCCCGCCTTCGTGGCCGAGGTCATCGCGGAGCATGCCGAGGGCTTCCGTGGCTACCCGCCCAATGATGGCGCGCCCGAACTGCTGACGGCCTGCGCCGACTGGCTGCACCGGCGCTATGGCTATGCCGCCGATCCGGCGACGGACATCCTGGTGCTGAACGGCACGCGCGAAGGGCTCTACAACACCACCATGGCGCTCTGCCCCGAGCAGAAGAACGGCCAGACCCCCGCGATCCTGACGCCGAACCCGTTCTATCAGGTCTATGCCGTGGCCGCGCTCTCGGTCGGGGCCGAGCCGGTCTATGTGAACGCGACCGCCGCGACGGGCCACCTCCCGGATTTCGGGGCGCTCGATCCGGGGCTGCTGGACCGCACCGCCGAGGTCTATATCTGCTCGCCCGCCAACCCGCAGGGCGCGGTGGCGTCGATGGGCTATTGGTCGGACCTGCTGGCCCTGGCCGAGAAGCACGATTTCAAGATCCTCGCCGACGAGTGCTACGCCGAGATCTATCGCGACACGCCGCCCACCGGCATCCTGGAGGCCGTCCGCGCCACCGGCGCCGATCCGGAGCGGGTCGTGGCCTTCCATTCCCTCTCGAAGCGGTCGAACCTGGCCGGTCTGCGCTCGGGCTTCGCCGTCTCCGGGCCGGGCAATATCGCCCTCATGAAGCAGCTTCGGAACTATTCCGGCGCCCCGCTGCCTCTGCCGCTCCAGATGGCCGCCGCCGCCGTCTGGGCCGACGAGGCCCATGTCGAGGAGAACCGCGCCCTCTACCGTGCCAAGTTCGACGCGGCCGAGCGGATCCTGGGCGACCTGCCCGGCGTGGAAATCCCCGAGGCGGGCTTTTTCCTTTGGCTGCCGGTTCCCGGTGGCGACGGAGAAGCCGCCGCCCTGCGCCTCTGGGAGGAGGCGGGGGTCAAGGTGCTGCCCGGCGCCTATCTCGCCCGCGACACGGCGGACGGAAATCCCGGCACCCCCTTCGTGCGCGCCGCTCTCGTGGCGCCGCTCGATCAGGTGGAGGCCGGGCTGACCCGCCTGCGCGCCCATCTCACCCCCTGACGGAGTCCCCATGGCCTACCAGACGCGACAGCGCGACCCGCTCCTGGACACGACGCTTCAGATCACCCTCGCCCGCCGTGGGCGCGAGGGGCTTGGCGTGGTCATGGCGCTGGCTGGGATCGTGCTGGCGCTGATGCTCTGGACCTCCCATCCGGAGGATCCGAACTGGTTGGCGGCGACCGATGCGACGCCACAGAACTGGTTCGGGCTGCTCGGGGCGTCGGTGGCGGCGACGCTCTATTTCGGTTTGGGCTACGGCGCTTACGCGCTCGCCGCCGGGCTGATCGTCTGGGGCGTGCGCTTCGCCTGCCATTGGGGGGCGGAGCGGGCCCTGCCGCGCGCGCTCTTCGTGGCGGGCTGGGCGCTGGTCGTGTCGCTGTTCTGCACCTCGATGACGCCGATCCCGGGCTGGAGCTACGATTTCGGCATGGGCGGCCTGTTCGGCGAGACGCTGACCGGGGCGCTGCTGACCATCCTGCCGATCCATGCGGCGGTCGGCCTGAAGCTGTTCACGCTGATGCTGTCGGCGGCGGTCGTCGGCGTCGGGGCCTGGGTGCTGGGCTTTACGCGCGAGGATCTGGGGCGGGCGGTCGTCTTTCTGCTCAACGGCTTCGGCTCGGCCTGGTATCTCCTTCGCATCCTGACCGGGGCCGCGGCGCGGGGGGCGGCGACGCAGACCGTGCGCACCGCCGGGAGCCTGCGCGACCGACGTGCCGCGCGGGCCGCCGAAGCCGATCCCGCGCCGGACCCCGCGCCGCGCCGCGGCCTGTCCTCTTGGCTGCCGCGCCGCGCGCCTGCGCCGAAGGGCGAGATCGACGCGGGCGAGCCGGAAACCGATGACGACCGTGTGCGCGCGCGCATCGCCTCGGCCGTGCGCAGCCGCGTCCGCCACGCGGCGCCCGAGACGGCGGAAGATGCGACGCCCGCCCGCGCCGAGCCGGTCCTGACCGCGCTCAGCGCGGCCGCCGAGCGGCGTGTGGAGCCGGTGCTGCACGCGCCCGACGCGCCGTCCAGCTTCGTCCCGCCCGTCCCGGAGGAGCCCGCCCTGACCGCGCCCCGCGCGCGGCCGGAGGGAGAGGAGGACGCGCTGTTCGAGGCCCCGGACCCCGTGCCAGCGCCCAAGGCGACCCGCGCCCCGATCTCGCGCAAGGTGGTGCAGCCCGCCGCCAAGCCGCCCGCGCCGTCCCGGCAGGCCAAGGCCGAGGCGCAGCCCGGTCTGCCCTTCGATGGCCCGTCGGACGACTACGAGATGCCGCCGCTGAGCCTGCTGGCCGATCCCGCCACGGTGGAGCGTCACGTCCTCTCGGACGAGGCGCTGGAAGAAAACGCGCGGATGCTGGAGACCGTGCTCGACGACTATGGCGTCAAGGGCGAGATCACCCAGGTCCGGCCCGGCCCGGTCGTCACCATGTACGAGCTGGAGCCCGCTCCGGGTCTCAAGGCCAGCCGCGTGATCGGCCTCGCCGACGACATCGCGCGCTCCATGTCGGCCCTCTCGGCCCGCGTCTCGACCGTGCCCGGACGCTCTGTCATCGGCATCGAACTGCCCAATGAGCGGCGCGAGAAGGTCGTCCTGCGCGAGATCCTCTCGGCCCGCGACTATGGCGACAGCACCCAGGCGCTGCCGCTGGCCTTGGGCAAGGATATCGGCGGCGCGCCCATCGTCGCCAACCTCGCCAAGATGCCCCACCTGCTGATCGCGGGCACCACCGGCTCGGGCAAGTCGGTCGCGATCAACACCATGATCCTGAGCCTGCTCTACAAGCTGCGCCCCGAAGAGTGCCGGATGATCATGATCGACCCGAAGATGCTGGAACTCAGCGTCTATGACGGCATCCCGCACCTGCTGTCGCCGGTCGTCACCGACCCGAAGAAGGCCGTCGTCGCGCTCAAATGGGTCGTGGGCGAGATGGAGGAGCGCTACCGCAAGATGAGCCGCATGGGCGTGCGCAACATCGACGGCTATAACGGGCGCGTCGCGGACCTGCTGGCCAAGGGCGAGATGATCACGCGCACGATCCAGACCGGCTTCGACGAGGAGACGGGCGACCCGGTCTTCGAGACCGAGGAAGAGACGCCCGAGAAGATGCCCTATATCGTCGTCATCGTCGACGAGATGGCCGACCTGATGATGGTCGCGGGCAAGGAAATCGAGGCCTGCATCCAGCGTCTCGCGCAGATGGCGCGGGCCTCCGGCATCCACCTCGTGATGGCGACGCAGCGCCCCTCGGTCGATGTCATCACCGGCACGATCAAGGCGAACTTCCCGACCCGGATCAGCTTCCACGTCACCTCCAAGATCGACTCGCGGACGATCCTGGGCGAGATGGGGGCCGAGCAGCTGCTGGGCATGGGCGACATGCTCTATATGGCGGGCGGGTCGAAGATCACCCGCATCCACGGCCCGTTCTGCTCCGACGAGGAGGTGGAGGAGATCGTCAATCACCTCAAGAGCTTCGGGCCGCCGGACTACGCGGCCTCCGTGCTGGACGGCCCGGACGAGGACAAGTCCTCCGATATCGACGCGGTGCTGGGGCTCGGCGGCAATACCGGCAGCGAGGACGCGCTCTACGATCAGGCCGTGGCGATCGTTGCGAAGGACCGCAAGTGCTCGACCTCCTACATCCAGCGCAAGCTGGGCATCGGCTACAACAAGGCCGCGCGCTTGGTGGAGCAGATGGAGGACAATGGCGTCGTCGGGGCCTCCAACCAGGTCGGCAAGCGCGAGATCCTGGTGCCGGAGATCGGTGGGTGATCTAGCGTCGGCCGGTCACCACGTTCACGGCATCGGGATAGCGGAGCCGCCCGTTCCGAATCCGGTCGGCCAACCTTGACGTCACCTCGTCGGCGATGGCTGCGCGTGCGGCGTAGGGAAGGGCCGCGACCGCCCCGGCGATGGGCATCGAGGCGATGTGAAGAGGGACGAATTCAGCCGGCTCGGGGACGTCGATCTCCAATTCCTGACGATGGACGGCGATCTCGCGGAACCCCGCGGCATCTAGCAGCGCGCTCAGGACGTCCGGTGCAGGTGTCTCCCGTTGGCTGCGCTGCTTGGCGACGGTCTCGGGGGAGAGGTGCGGTTCCAGCGCGCGACAGAGCGCCTCAGTATAAGGGCTGTGCCCGACCCAGATCGAGTGTGCGGTTCGCCCCCCGGGGACCAGCAGGCGCCGGATCTCCCCCAGTGCGGCAGCCGGCTCGGGGAAGTAATGCAGACCGTGCTGGGAGATGACAGCATCGAAGCTGGCGTCGGCCAGAGAAATCTCCGCCACGTCGCTCTCCAGCCAGTCGATATCGGAGCCGGGGGCGAGGGTGCGGGCCTGCGCCAGCATGCCGGCGTTGATGTCGAGCCCGGTGACACGGCCGGTCGGGCCGACGCGGTCCCGAAGCGAGCGCGTCGTGATCCCGGTTCCACAAGCCAAGTCGAGGATGCGCTCTCCCGGGGCCGGGGCCACCAGATCCAGCAAGGCTTCGGCCCAGCGTCCGAACCACAGGGGCACCATGACCGTCTCATAGATTTCCGGCCCGCGCCCGGTGAGTTGGAATGACATCGGTCCCCCTTTGCACGACGTTAGGAGGGCAAGAGCGGCCCCGTCAACGCATCGCCTGCCCCTACGGAAACTCTTGTTGACGAGGATCGCCCCGACCCTGCTACGCTGACGTCAGCTTCAGGGGGATGCGTGATGAACACGGGGTGGCAGCTTTCGGGTGGGGCGGCGGAGCGCTACGAGGCGTATCTTGTCCCCGTCATCTTCGCGCCCTGGGCGCAGGATCTCTTGGACCGGGCCGGGGTCGGCCGGGGCGACCGCGGTCTCGACCTCGCCTGCGGCACCGGCATCGTCGCGCGCCTGGCCGCAGCGCGGGGGGGCGAACCCACGGGGCTCGACGTCAACGAGGGCATGCTGGCCGCCGCGCGGGCCCATCCGCAGGGGCAGGGGCTGCGCTTCGTGGTAGGAGATGCCGGGGGCCTGCCGCTGGAGGACGCGGCCTTCGACCACGTCATCTGCCAGCAGGGCTTTCAGTTCTTTCCCGACCGGGACGCGGCGCTGCGCGAGTGCCACCGCGTTCTGAGGCCCGGAGGGCGCGCGATCTTCTGCACCGCGCGGGGGCTCGACGAAAACCCTCTGATGCAGGCGCAGGTCACCGCGCTGTCCGCCCAGTTCGGCCCCGAGGCCGCTGGCCCGATCCGTGCCGTCTGCGGCTTCCCGGACGCCGAGGCGACCGGCGCCGCCTTCGAAAATGCCGGGTTCGAGACCGATATCGAGACCGTCGTCCTGATGCTCGAAGCGCCCGACGGCCCGGCCTTCGTCGAGGGGCTTCTGAAATCCACTCCCGTGGCCGAGCGGATCGCCGCGCTGAACCCGCCCGCCCGCACCGCGCTGCGAGATGCGGTGCTCGACGCTTTTGGCGCCTGCTACGACGGCAGGTCCCTGCGCTTCCCGCATAGCGCCAACGTGGTCTCCGCCGCCCGGCCCTGATCCGGGAAAAATGCTTCCCCGAATGGTCGTCGCAGGTCTAGGCTGGCCACCTGTACGGGAGGACAGACATGCTAGACACCACGCTTGCCGATCAGACACAGGCGTTTCTCGACAGCTTCGGACGCGCCCTGGAGGAGGGCGATGTGGCCGCCGCGACCGAGATGTTCAATGAGGATTGCTATTGGCGCGACCTCGTCAGCTTTACGTGGAACATCAAGACAATGGAGGGGCGCGACCAAGTCCGCGACATGCTGGAGCACCAGCTTGCCACGGTCAAGCCGACGGGCTGGAGCCTGGCCGAGGGCGAGGTGCCGACGGAAGATGGCGGGATCGTCACCGCCTGGATCTCTTTCGAGACCGACGTCGCGCGCGGCTACGGCCTGATCCGCCTCAAGGAGGGCAAGATCTGGACCCTGCTGACCACCATGGTCGAGATCAAGGGCCATGAGGAGCCCCATGGCGAAAACCGGCCGCTCGGCGCCAAGCACGGGGCGGGCAAGCATCGGACCACCTGGCTGGAGGAGCGGGAGGCCGAGGCCAAGACCCTGGGTTACGAGACCCAGCCCTATTGCGTCATCATCGGCGGCGGCCAGGGCGGCATCGCGCTGGGCGCGCGGCTCAGGCAACTGGGCGTGCCCACGATCATCGTCGAGAAGAACGACCGCCCCGGGGACAGCTGGCGCAAGCGCTACAAGTCGCTCTGCCTGCATGACCCGGTCTGGTACGACCACCTGCCTTACATCAAGTTCCCGGACAACTGGCCCGTCTTCGCGCCCAAGGACAAGATCGGCGACTGGCTGGAGATGTACACCAAGGTCATGGAGCTGAACTACTGGTCCAAGACCACCGCCAAATCCGCCTCCTTCGACGAGGCCACTGGCGAATGGACCGTCGTCGTCGACCGCGACGGAGAAGAGGTCACGCTGCACCCCAAACAGCTGGTCATGGCGACCGGCATGTCCGGCAAGAAGCGAATGCCCGACTTCCCCGGCATGGAGAAGTTCAAGGGCGTCCAGCAGCACAGCTCGGAGCATGACGGGCCGGACAAGTGGGCGGGCAAGAAGGTGGTCGTGGTCGGCTCCAACAACTCTGCCCACGACATCTGCGCCGCGCTTTGGGAGAACGACGCGGATGTCACCATGGTGCAGCGCAGCTCAACCCATATCGTGCGCTCGGACACGCTGATGGAGATCGGGTTGGGCGATCTCTATTCCGAGCGGGCGGTCAAGTCGGGCGTCACCACCGAGAAGGCCGACCTGATCTTCGCCTCGCTGCCCTACGCCATCCTGCACGAGTTCCAGATCCCCGCCTATGCGGCGATGAAGGAGAAGGACGCGGCCTTCTACGAGGGGCTGGAGAAGGCCGGGTTCTGGCTGGATTGGGGGGACGACGACTCGGGCCTGTTCATGAAATATCTGCGCCGGGGCTCGGGCTATTACATCGATGTGGGCGCCTCGCAGCTCATCATCGACGGCAAGATCAAGCTCAAGCGCGGGCAGGTGGTCGAGGTCGACGAGACCGGCGTGATCCTCGATGACGGCACCCATCTCGACGCGGACCTGATCGTCTACGCGACCGGCTACAACTCCATGAACGGCTGGGTCGCCGACCTCATGGGGCAGGAGACGGCGGACCGTCTGGGCAAGGTCTGGGGCCTCGGCTCGGACACGACCAAGGATCCGGGGCCTTGGGAAGGCGAGCAGCGCAACATGTGGAAGCCGACCCAGGTGCCCAATCTCTGGATGCATGGCGGCAACCTGCATCAGTCGCGGCACTACTCGCAGTTCCTGGCGCTGCAACTGAAGGCCCGGATGGAGGGGGTCGATACGCCCGTCTACGGCCTTCAGGAGGTCTATCACACCTCCTGAGCCCTCCTTGGGCGCCGCGCTTCGGCGCGGTGCCCCGCGCGGCGGTACCTCCGCCGTCGTCAATCGGGCCGGAGCGCGGGGAGGTGGCGCGGCCCGTGGCCTCCGCTTGATCGGTATCAAGGTCTCTGGCCGGCCCTTCTGGCACAGAACCGTGGCACATCCAGCCCGGAGGCCACCATGAACGAACAGACCCCTGTGACCGGTGGCACGCCCGCCCGCGACGCGGCCCGGACCGAGAGCGCGCATTATCCCTACAGCCGTCGCCTGGGCCGTGCGCCCTATGAGCGCGAGAAAGCCGCGCTCCAGGTCGAGCTTTTGAAGGTGCAGCAGTGGTTCCAGGCGACGGGCCAGCGCTGCGTGATGCTGTTCGAGGGGCGGGACGCGGCCGGCAAGGGCGGCACGATCAAGCGCTTCACCGAGCATCTGAACCCCCGGGCGGCACGCGTCGTGGCGCTCAACAAGCCCACCGAGGAAGAGCGCGGGCAGTGGTTTTTCCAGCGTTATGTCAAGCACTTGCCGACGAGCGGCGAGATCGTTCTCTACGACCGCTCCTGGTACAATCGCGCGGGCGTCGAGCGGGTCATGCGCTTTTGCGAGCCGACCGAGTATCTGGAATTCATGCGCCAGACGCCGGAATTCGAGCGGATGCTGACCCGGTCGGGCATCCGTCTCTACAAATACTGGTTCTCGGTCACCCAACGCGAGCAGCGCCGCCGCTTCACCTCGCGGGAGACCGACCCGCTCAAGCAGTGGAAACTGTCGCCCATCGACCGGGCCTCCTTGGACAAATGGGACGCCTATACCGAGGCGAAGGAGGCGATGTTCTTCTACACCGACACCGCCGACGCGCCGTGGACGGTGATCCGTTCCGACGACAAGAAGCGGGCGCGGCTGGCCTGTATGAAGCATTTCCTCTCGACCCTCGACTACCCTGGGAAGAACCCGGAGGTGGCCACGCCGCCCGACCCGCTGCTGGTCAAGCGGCCGGGCCACGAAATCCACGGGGCGGAGCACGTGCTGTCGGCGCCGCTGGCCGATTAGGCGGCGGAGCGGCCACCGCCTCTATGCGCGCCGGAGGCCGGTGGCCGGATCTGTGGCCCGGGTTCGGGATTTGAGTATTTTTGGCCAGAAGAAGGAGGAGGGGGGCTCTCGAATTGGGGGAGGTCACGAATGCGTGGGGGCGGTTTCTTCCGCTAGGCCGGAGGGCTAGGTTTTCCCGCGACCGTGACCGCGCGCGCCCGGCGTGGCGCTTTGTAGGAGAGATTGCCATGATCTCCCTTCGCCGACGCACCGTTCTTGCCACGGGCGCGGCCGCTCTCGCGGCGCCCGCGCTGATCCTGCCGGCCCGGGCAGAGGGTCTGGCCCCGACGCCCACGATGCGGGGCGGGGCGAACAATTGCCGCCCCGGCGCCCCTCTCGTGGATCGGATCGGCGGGGGCGGCTTTCTGATGACCGGCTCGGTGCGGCGGGCGGGCGACGGCGCGCCGCTGCCCGGGCGTCGCATTCAGATCTGGGCCCATACCACCGAGGGGCATGAGCGCGACGCCCGCTCCCATGGGGCGACGCTGACGGATGCGGAGGGGCACTTCGCCCTGGACATGCCGCAGATCGTCCCCGCCTTCGGGCAGCCGCACGGGCATCTGGCCTATGACGCGGATTACGATGACGGCGGGTTCCGGACCGTGTTCCTGAGGCCGATCATGGGGTCGGCCCGTGACCGGACGCTGGACGTGGCCTTCGTGCTGGAGCCGGCCTGATCCGAGCGGTCCTTACCTGGGCCGCCTTGGGCCTGGCCCTCGGGGTGCCGCTGGCGGCGTCGTCGTCCAGCCCACTGCTGGCTTGGCGCGAGCCGGTCTATATCGTCGCGGGCTTTGCCGGGGTCGTGGCGCTTGGGTTGCTGCTGGTGCAGCCATTGCTGGTCGGAGGGCACCTGCCCGGTCCGCGCGGCCGTGTGGCGCATCGCTGGGTCGGCGCGGGGCTGGTCGCTGCGATCGTGGTCCATGTGGCGGGCCTCTGGATCACCAGCCCCCCGGACGTGATCGACGCGCTGACCTTCACCTCGCCGACGCCGTTCTCCGGCTGGGGCGTGGTGGCGATGTGGGCGGCCTTCGGCGCGGCCGGGCTGGCGGCGATCCGGCGGCGGATGCGCCCGCGCCTCTGGCGGCCCGCGCATTCGGCGCTGGTCGCGGTCGTCGTGATCGGCACGGTGGTCCATGCGCTGCTGATTCAGGGGACGATGGGGACCGTCTCCAAGGCGGTGCTCTGCGCCTGCGTGCTAGCGGCGGCGGGGGCGGTGATGTCGCGCCTGCGCGCCTGGGCGCCTTTGCTGCGCCGCTAGTCCAGTCGGAGCCGCCGCGCCGCGAGCGCAAGTGCGACCAGGGCGACGAGGCCCGCGATGGCATAGGCGCCCAGCACCGCGCGCAGATCGGCTTCGGGCATCTGGCCGATCTCCGTCGTCGAAGCCGCGGCGACCCAGAGCGTCGCCGCGAAGAGCAGCCGCGCGATCAGGCTCTGCATCGACAGCACCGTCGCGCGGGCGTCCTTGGGCAGGAGCGGCTGCACCCGCGCCAGAAGGAAGGGCCGCGCCAGCGCGTCGGGCACCATGCGCGTCAGCAGGAGCAGCACCGCCAGCGGCCCGGTCGCGAGGGCCAGCGCGCCGGGCAGGGCCACTTGCAGGGCGAAGGCGGCCAGCAGCATCGCTGTCAGCCCGACAGCGGCCCGCAACCGTGGCGCGAAGAGGGACACCGCCAGCGAGACTGTCATCATCGCCGCTGTGACCGCGCCGGAGACGACCGGCGCCTCTGCGGCCAGCGCCGTGTCCGCGAGGGTGGTCAGGATGAAGGGCTGGCCGAAGACGAACGGCACATGGCTGAAGCCATACATCAGGATCAGCAGCGCCAGCAGCCAGAGCAGCGCAGGCTGCCGCAGGGCCTTCGCGATCTGGGCGAGTGGGGGCGCCGCTTCCGGCAGGCGGGCCGCGCGCGGCGGCTCCCGCAGGAGAAGCGTGATCAGGGTCAGCCCCGCGAAGGCGAGCGCGGAGGCCCAATAGGCCCAGCTCAGATCCATCCGCGCCAGCGCCCCGCCCACCAGTGCCGATAGGGCGAGCCCGGCAAAGCCCGCGCGCCAGCCGATCAGTTCGTGACGCTCGATCTCGGCCTCCCGCCCTTCGGCAGCGAGCGACTCATAGAGCAGGGCGCTGTCGGTGCCCGAGGCGAAGGCCGCATGCGCCCCGAGCAGGAGTTGCGCCAGGGCGAACCACCAGAACGGCCCGCCCGCGCCCTGCATGACCGCCGCCGCAAGGGCCGCCGCACCCGACAGGATCAGGGTCGGCCGTCGGCCCCAGCGATCCGAGAGCCAGCCGGAGGGCACTTCTAGCAGCGTCGTGGTGATGTCGTAGATCGCATACATCGCGATGGCTTCGGCCGCCGAGAGCTCTGCCTGGATGTAGAGAAACCAGATGGCTTGCCAGAAGATCAGCTCGCGCAGGAAGCGATACCAGGGCCAGAGGCGGAGGTTGCGCGTCATGTGGGACGCGTCGTCGGCACCGGCGGTCACAGGCGCTCGGCCAGGAATCGGCGAAACGGCATCAGGAGTTCGAACCGCTCGGTCAACGCGGCGACGACGCCCTCGCCGCTTTCGCGCCATCCCTCTGCCAATGGCAGGCCGAGCGCCAGGGACTTTCGCCTGAGCAGGTCGCCATGGATGTGGTCCGGGTCGTAAGGCTTGGGCACGCGCTTGAGCGGCTCCGGCCCGATCTCGGCCAGATGCCCGCCCGAGGCGTCGATAATCTCGGTGAGCCGGTCGCCCCAGCGATCAACCATGGCCCGGTAGCGGGTGAGACCCTCCTTGTCGAAGCCGGGCGTGCCGCAGCCGACGAAGGTCCGGTCCGGCTCGATCCCGAAATAGAAGGCCGGCGCGAGTGAGTCGGCATCGCCGGACGACCAGAGCATCGCCAGCATCGTCTTGTAGGGCGACTTGTCCTTGGAGAACCGCACGTCGCGGTTGATGCGAAAGACCTTGCCGGTATGGGCATCGCCGGTCAGGCGCGACAGCTCTTCGGCCATGATTTCGGCCAACAGCTTGGCGGGCGCCTCGATGTCACGCTTCCACGCCTCTTTGCGCGGCTCGAACCAGTCCTTGGAGTTGTTGCGCGCCAGATCGCCATAGAACGCCTGCGCCCGGTCGAGCATCTCGGTAAAGCCATCCGACATCCTTGTCCCCTCGCCAGCCGCGCAGCGTAGGATGGCGGCGGAGACGCGCATTTCCAACTGAAATGGTGGACACGGCCGCGCGCTGCGCTTTGCCGCAGGCTCGGGCATTGGGGAGAGGCGTTCCCTTGCCCGCTGGCGTGTTGCTGCTTTGGGGCAGGTGCGGCGCGTCTGATCTGGCCGGTTCAGGTCAGCCCTTTGCCTCGGAAAAAAGAGGCCGGACGCGAAGTCCGGCCCAGTCCAACAGGGAGGTTGCGTCCGATAGACCGCGGACGCCGCGGTATCTTTCGAGTATAACTATAACGCCCGGGTTCCCCTAACGTCAATTTGCGCTAACTGGAGAATCCCCCGCCGATGTGTTTCCCTCGTCACGCCATCAGACGGTAACCGCCGCTCTCGGTGACCAACAAACGGGCGTTGGAGGGATCGGGTTCGATCTTCTGGCGGAGGCGGTAGATGTGGGTTTCCAGCGTGTGAGTCGTGACACCGGCATTATAGCCCCAGACCTCGTGCAGCAGCACGTCGCGGGCCACGGTGCCGTCCCCCGCGCGGTAGAGGAACTTGAGGATATTCGTCTCTTTCTCGGTCAGGCGAATCCTCTTGTCGTCCTCGGTGATGAGCGTCTTCATCGACGGCTTGAAAGTGTACGGCCCGAGCTGGAAAACGGCGTCCTCCGATTGCTCATGGGTGCGGAGCTGGGCGCGAATCCGGGCCAGAAGGACGGGGAATTTGAAGGGCTTGGCGATATAGTCGTTGGCGCCCGCATCCAGGCCGAGGATCGTGTCCGCATCGGTGTCGTGGCCGGTCAGCATGACGATCGGGCACTTCACGCCGGACTTGCGCATCAGACGGCACAGCTCCCGCCCATCCGTGTCGGGCAGGCCCACATCCAGCACCACGAGGTCGTAGATCTGCTCCTTGGCGCGGGACATGGCGCTGGCGCCCGAGTCGGCTTCGAACACGTCGAATTCTTCGGTCATCACCAGCTGCTCCGCCAAAGCGTCGCGCAGGTCGTCGTCGTCATCCACCAGAAGGATCTTCTTGAGGTTAGCCATCCCGGGTCTCCAGTCTTCGGTTGCCATAGTCGTGCCGCATGCGGAGGCCGTCGCCAAGCGCCGGGGCGCGGGTCTCACGGCTGCTTCACGGGCACGTGTCGCCAAGCCGGGATTTGTTTCATATGCAGGCCGGGGCGCGCCTAAGCTGCGTCCCATTGTTACAGGATCTGACATGCCAGGGGGTGCCATGCTGGGCCCGACCGCTACGGAACGCGCCGCGCGCGCCCGCACCGACCTGCGGCTCGGTCTGCCGATCGCGGTGGGGCCGCTCGTGCTGGCCGCGGCCGAGACGCTACGGGGCGAGCGGCTGGAGGCGCTGCGCGCGCTGGGGCCGCTCACGATCGCGCTGACGGGGCGGCGTGCGGCGACGCTGAAGGCGCGCGCCTATGACGGCGACATCGCGCGGGTGCGCGTGCCGGAGGGGGCGGATATGACCTGGCTGCGGGCGCTGGCGGATCCGGCCTTCGATCTGCGCGTCCCGATGAAGGGCCCGCTCACCACGCTGCGCGCGGGCGACCCGACCCCCTGGCGGACGGGGATCGCGCTGGCCAAGGCGGCCCAGGTTCTGCCCGCCGTGATCGGGGTCGAGGCGGAGGCGCCCGAAGGGCTCACGCGGCTGCCCGCGACGCTGCCCTATGCGGAGGTGCCCCCCACCGAAGTGGCCGCGGCCCGCCTGCCGATGCTGGCCGGCGCGGGCCGCCTGCACGTCTTCCGCGAGGGCCGGGGCGGGGAGGAACATTACGCCGTCGAGATCGGCGCCGTCGACCGTGCGGAGCCCGTGCTGGTGCGGCTCCATTCGGCCTGCTTCACCGGCGACGTGCTGGGGTCGCTCAAATGCGATTGCGGGCCGCAGCTGCACGGGGCGCTGGACGCCATGGGGGCCGCGTCGGGCGTGCTGCTTTATCTCAACCAGGAGGGGCGGGGGATCGGGCTGGCCAACAAGATGCGCGCCTACGATCTGCAGGACCAGGGCTTCGACACGGTGGAGGCGAACCATCGGCTGGGCTTCGAGGATGACGAGCGGGATTTCCGTCTGGGCGCGGCGCTGCTGCGGCGCATGGGGATCACGCGCATCCGGCTGATGACGAACAATCCGCGCAAGATCGCGATGATGGAAGGGCAGGGCATCGAGGTGGTGGAGCGAGTGCCTCTGCATGTCGGGCGGCGGGCGGAGAACGCGGCCTATCTGGACGTCAAGCGGACCAAGTCGGGGCATCTGGAATGACGCCCGAGGATATCGTCGTCACCCCCACCGGCGCGCGGTTCCGGGGGCGCCGCTTTCCCTGCACGGTTGGGCGTGGCGGCATCGTCGCGGAGAAGCGCGAGGGGGATGGCGGGACGCCAGTGGGGGTGCATCGGATCGTGGGGATGCTCTGGCGGCCCGACCGCATGGCGCGGCCCGCTGATTGGGCGGTGCCGATTCGGCCCGGCGACCTGTGGTGCGACGACCCCCGGCACGAGGACTACAACCTGATGGTCCGCGCGCCCTTCCCGGCCTCGGCAGAGGTGCTGCGCCGGGCCGATCCGCTCTACGATCTGGTGATCCTCACGGATTGGAACTGGCCGCAGGCCGAAGCGGGCCGGGGTTCGGCGATCTTTCTGCATCGCTGGCGCCGGCCGGGCTTTCCGACCGAGGGCTGCGTGGCCTTCGCCCCCGCGCATCTGCGCTGGATCGCCGGGCGGATCGGGTTCGAGACGCGGCTGGTGGTGCGGGCGGCGGGCTGAACCCCGCCCTACAGGGCGCCAGGTAGGGCGGGGGTTACCCCGCCGTCTCCCGCGCGCCGAAGATCGCGGAGCCCACGCGGATATGGGTCGCGCCCTTGGCGATCGCGGTCTCGAAATCGGCGCTCATGCCCATCGACAGGCCCGAGAGGCCGTTGCGCGCCGCCATGTCGGCGAGCATGTCGAAATGCGGGCCGGGATCGGCGTCGGCGGGCGGGATGCACATCAGTCCGGCGACCGGCAGGTCCAGGGCGCGCACGTCGCGCACGAAGGCATCGACCTCGTCCGGCGCGACGCCCGCCTTTTGCGGTTCGGCCCCGGTATTGACCTGGAGGAACAGATCCGGCGTGCGCCCGACCTCCTGACCGATATCGGCGATGCGTCGGGCGAGTTTGAGCCGGTCGACGGAGTGGATGGCGTGGAACAGCTCCACCGCGGGCCGGACCTTGTTGGATTGAAGCGGGCCGAGCAGGTGGAGTTCGACGCCCGCATAGGTCTCCATCCAGGCGGGCCATTTTCCCTGCGCCTCTTGGACGCGGTTCTCGCCGAAGATCCGGTGGCCTGCATCCAGGACGGCGGTGACCCGGTCGGCGGGCTGCACCTTGGAGACGGCGATCAGCGTGATCTCGGCCGGTGATCGGCCAGCGGCGGCGCAGGCGGCGTCGATGCGGGATTGGATGGCGGCGAGCGACATGGGGGCCTCCGGCGACAAGCGGGCCTCCTATGTCGGATACGAAAAGGGCGGGCACAAGGCCCGCCCTTCCGTGAACATGATCCTGGTGGATCAGAAGCTCATCGCAACACCCAGCGAGTAGGTGTCGAAGCTGTCGGCACCGTCCGGGTCGTTGTAGCCGTAGCCGAACTGGATGACGGCGCCGCCGCCCAGGTCGTAACCGGCGGTCAGGCCGAAGCCCTCGTCGTCGCCACCGCCATCGTAGTCGTACACGCCGTAGTTAGCGTGCAGCGAGATCGCGCCCGTGGTGTAGCCGACGCCGATGCCGACGTGATCGTAGTCACCGGCGCCGCCGCCGTCGACGTCGAAGTTCATGTAGGACAGGCCGGCGGTGAAGCCGCCACCGAAGGAGCCATTGGCCGACAGCGCGAGCACGTCAGCGATGTCCGAACCCTGGTAGCCGAGGCCGAGGTTGATGGACGAACCACCGAGGTCGAGGCCATAACGGAAGCCGATGCCGAAGGCGGTGTCGTCGCCGGCGTCAGCGCCAACGCCCGGGATCTGCTCGGCCGACACGGCGACGCCGAAGTCACCGAACGAGTAGTCGTAGCGCAGAACCTGGCCGTCGGAGTTGCCCAGCGAGCCATCGTGACCGGCGTTGCCGTTGTAGCCGATGTGCTCTTCGTTGTCGACGATCGAGCCGGAGTTGAACAGAACCTCGGTGACGGCCCAGTCCAGAGCGCCGTCGGTGTCGCCCATCGTGATGGTGCCGAAGTTGCCCGACAGGAAGATGGTCTCACCGCCCTGGGTGTCGCCGTCGAAGGCGGGCGACGGATCGCCGTCGGACTCGTCGAGGTCGATCGACGCGCCGAAGGTCAGGCCGTTGTCGGTCTCACCGGACATGGTGAACGTGACGTCGATGTCGGTGTGGAACTGGGTGTCCACATCGGTCGCGCCGAAGAAGCCCATTTCGGCGAAGCCGCTGACGGCCACGCCCTGCGCCGCGGCGGCGCCGGTGAAGGCAACCAGGGCGGTCGAGGCGAAGAGGATGGATTTCATTTTGATCCCTCAAGTGTTCGAAGTCGTCCCCATCACGTGAATCGCGCTGGGCGTGACGGTGGTTTGGACCCATCGCCCGGCGCCTTCAAGAAAGGCCCGCAAGCCCCCCCGGTTTCGCCGCCCCACCGGTGCAGTCTTGCCACAGTGCGGCCCCCGGCCCAGCGAGGATTGGGGCCCGCGACTGCCCAGACCCTATAAATAGGCGTGTTCCAGAGCCTTGTGAGCCCTGCCCGCCATAGGCTAGGCAGGACGCAAGAGAGCAGGGTTGCGAGGGCGGCATGGCGGCTATGACTGGCGCGGGACTGAGGCGCGGCGCGCGGGGAATCGCGGCGACCTGCGCCCTGCTGATTCTGGCCTCCTGCGGGGGCGGCACGTTCTTCGGTCAGACCCGGGAAGAGCGGATCGCCAATCAGGAGAACCCCGCCACCCTCGCCCGGGACGCGCGCCGCAACCGCACCCAGTCCTCGGTCTTCGACCTGTTCAGCAATTCCGACGATCCGAACACCACAATCGAGGTGAACAAGTATCTCTGGGCGGCTTCGCTCGACGTGCTGTCCTTCATGCCGGTGCAGAACGCCGATCCGTTCTCCGGGATCATCCAATTCGGCTTTGCCGCGCCGCCGGGCGGCGGGCGCGCCTATCAGGCGACGGTCTATGTGCGAGACCCCGCGCTCGATGCCCGGTCGCTCAACGTCGCGCTGCGGACCCGGAGCGGGGCCGCCCCGCGCGAGACGCAGCGGGCCATCGAGGACGCCATCCTGACCCGCGCGCGTCAGCTCCGTATCCAGGACAGCCGCCTGTAATTCAGATTTCGCCGTCCGGACCCCTGGGCGGCCCAGACGCCCGAGGACTCCGAAGAATGGACCGCTACGACGCCGCCGCCACCGAACCGAAGTGGCAAGCCGAATGGGACGGCGCGGACCTGTTCCGTGCCACCCGCGACGAACGCCCCAAGTATTATGTGTTGGAGATGTTCCCCTACCCGTCGGGGCGCATCCATATCGGCCATGTCCGCAACTACACCATGGGCGACGTAATCGCCCGTTATAAGATGTCCTGCGGGTTCAGCGTTCTGCACCCGATGGGCTGGGACGCGTTCGGGATGCCCGCCGAGAACGCGGCAATGGCGTCGGGGGGGCACCCCAAGGATTGGACCTACCAGAATATCGACGTGATGCGGGGGCAGATGAAGCCGCTGGGTCTCTCGATCGACTGGAGCCGGGAATTCGCGACTTGCGACCCCGAATATTACGGTCAGCAGCAGGCGCTGTTCCTCGACATGCTGGAGGCGGGGCTGGTTTATCGCAAGCCGGCGGTCGTGAACTGGGACCCGGTCGACATGACCGTGCTCGCCAACGAGCAGGTGATCGACGGGAAGGGCTGGCGTTCGGGCGCGGAGGTCGAGCGCAAGGAACTGGTGCAATGGGCCTTCGCGATCTCGTCGATGGCCGAAGATCTGCTCGAGTCGCTGGGCCGGCTGGACGACTGGCCCGAAAAGGTCCGGTTGATGCAGGAGAACTGGATCGGCAAGTCGCGCGGCCTGGAGATGACCTTCAAGCTGACCGAACCGGCCCATGGCCATGCCGGCATCGACATCTATACGACCCGGCCCGACACGCTGCGGGGCGCTTCCTTCATCGCCATCGCGCCCGAGCATCCGCTGGCCAAGGCCCTGGCCGCCGAGGATGCCGATCTGGCGGCCTTCTCGACCGAGGTCCGCAAGGGCGGAACCACCGAGGAAGCCTTGGAAAAGGCGGAGAAACGCGGCTACGATACCGGCCTGACCGTGGACAATCCGCTGGGCGGGACGCTGCCCGTCTGGGTCGCGAATTTCGTGCTGATGGATTACGGGACGGGTGCGATTTTCGGCTGCCCCGCGCATGACCAGCGCGACCTGGATTTCGCGCGCAAGTATGGACTGCCCGTCATCGACACCTTCGTCGCGATGGACGACGATTCCCGGGTCGAGACCGAGGCCTTCGTGCCGCCCAAGACCGAAAAGGTCCGCTGGATCGACCAGCCCGCCGGCGTGGAGGTCGCCACCGGGCAGGAAGCCATCGACGCGACCATCGACTGGGCCGAGCGCGAGGGGCTGGGCCGCGGCCGGACCCAATTCCGCCTGCGCGACTGGGGCCTCTCGCGGCAACGCTACTGGGGCTGCCCGATTCCGGTCGTGCATTGCGACGCCTGCGGGGTGGTGCCCGAGAAGAAAGAGAACCTGCCCGTCCGCCTGCCCGACGACGTGACCTTCGACGTGCCGGGCAACCCGCTGGACCGCCACCCGACCTGGCGTGACGTGGCGTGCCCCTCCTGCGGCAAGCCGGCCAAGCGCGAGACGGACACGATGGACACCTTCGTCGATTCGTCCTGGTATTTCGCCCGCTTCACTGCGCCGCATGCCAAGACGCCGACGAATCTCGACGACGCCGCCTATTGGATGAATGTCGACCAGTATATCGGCGGGGTGGAGCACGCGATCCTGCACCTGCTCTACTCGCGCTTCTTCGCCCGCGCGATGGTCCGCACCGGCCACCTGCCCAAGGGCACCGAGGAGCCGTTCGACGCGCTTTTCACCCAAGGGATGGTCACCCATCCGGCTTATGTGACCAAGGGCGACAAGGGGCAGCCGGTCTACCATCTGCCGGAAGAGGTCGATATCTCGGCCAAGACGGTCAAGGCGACCGGCGAGACCATCGAAATCGTGCCCGCGATCAAGATGTCCAAGTCCAAGAAGAACGTCGTCGATCCGATGGACATCATCGCTCAATACGGTGCCGACACCGCCCGCTGGTTCGTGATCTCCGATTCGCCGCCGGAGCGGGACTTCGAATGGACGCCCGAAGGGGCCGAGGCCGTGGCCAAGCATCTGGCGCGCGTCCACCGCCTGGCCTCGGACATCCTCCGCGCCGACCGGCCTGCGAATGATGCCGACAAGGAGTTGGAGAAGCAGACGGCGCGGGCCATCCACGAGGTCACCCAGGGCATCGAGGGCTTCGCCTTCAACAAGGCGGTGGCCAAGCTCTATGAATTCACCAACACCCTGCACCGTTCGGACGCGGGCGCCGAGGCGCGGCGGACCGCGATGAAGGTGCTGGCGCAGCTGATGGCGCCGATGGTTCCTCATCTGGCCGAGGAAATCTGGTCGATGCTGGGCGGTGAGGGCTTCGTCGTGACCGCGCCCTGGCCCGTGGCCGATCCGGCGCTGCTGGTGGACGACACGGTGACGCTGCCGATCCAGATCAACGGCAAGCGGCGCTCCGAGCTGGTCGTGGCCAAGGACGCGCCCAAATCCGAGGTCGAGGCGCTGGCGCTCGCCGATCCGGCGGTGGTGCGGGCGCTGGACGGGGCGCAGCCCAAGAAGCTGATCGTGGTGCCCGGACGGATCGTGAATGTCGTGGTCTAGGCGGACGCTCGTCGCCTCCGCCCTCTGGGCGTCGCTCCTCGCCGGGTGCGGCTTCGCTCCGGTCTACGGGCCCGGCGGCGGTGCGCGCGCCTTGCGGGGGGCGATTCGCGTGGCCGATCCGGAGACCGAGTTCGGCTTCGACTTCGTCACCCGCTTCGAGGAGCGGATCGGGCGGCCCGACGCGGCGCGCTTCGCGCTGGACTGGACCCTCTCGGTGAAGGAGCGGGAACTGGCCATCGACGATGAGAACACGATCACGCGCTTCAACCTGGAGGGGACGCTGGCCTGGCGGCTGACGCCGCTCGGGGCGGAAGACCCGGTGCTGACGGGGCGCGAATCGAGCTTTACGAGCTATTCGGCCACCGGCTCGACGATTTCGACGCTGGAATCGCAGCAGGATGCGGAGCAGCGGCTGGCCGTGATCCTGGCCGACGCCGTGGTGGCGCGGTTGCTGGCCTCGGATCTGACGTGAAGGCGGTGTCATGAACCTGCGCGGCGCGCAGGCCGCGCGCTTCTTCGCCAAGCCCGACCCGGGGACGGCGGGCGCGCTGATCTACGGCGCTGACGCCATGCGGGTCTCCCTGCGCCGTCAGGAGCTGATCGCCGCCCTGGCCGGGCCGGACGCCGAGGCCGAGATGCGCCTGACCCGGATGAGCGGCGCTGAGGCCAAATCCGACCCGGCCTCTGTCACCGATGCGGTCAAGGCGGTGGGCTTCTTCCCCGGACCGCGCGTGGTGCTGGTCGATGGGGTGACGGAGCTTCAGGCCCAGCCGGTGCTCGCGGCGCTGTCGGATTGGGCGGTGGGTGACGCG
The DNA here is from genome assembly GCF_900116765.1 of Jannaschia seohaensis. GTDB lineage: Bacteria > Pseudomonadota > Alphaproteobacteria > Rhodobacterales > Rhodobacteraceae > Jannaschia > Jannaschia seohaensis. The sequence goes on from NZ_UETC01000001.1 coordinate 720,436, forward strand.
GCACTCGTGGTGACGGCGGGGGCGCTGAAGAAGACGTCGAAGCTGCGCAAGGCGTTCGAGTCCCATCCCTCCGCGGTCGCCGTCGGGCTTTATGACGACCCCATGAGCGCGGAGGAGGTCGCGGCGGCCATCGCCGCCGAGGGGATCGACGTCACGCCCGAGGGACGCAGGGGGATCGAGGCTCTCGCGGCCACGCTGGATCCGGGCGACTTCCGTCAGGTGCTCACCAAGATCGCGCTCTATGCGGGCGAGGAAGAGGTCGGACCCGAGGCGGTGCGACTGATGGCGCCGGCGACGCTGGAGGCGGGGGCCGATGAGGTCATCGCCGCCGCCGCCGATGGGCGCGCCGCGGCGATCGGCCCGCTGATGACCCGGCTCGCGGGGCAGGGGGTGACGCCGGTGACGCTGGTGATCCAGGCGACGCGGCATTTCCAGCAGCTGCACATGGCGGCGGTCTCAGGCGGCGTCGGGGCGCTCCGCCCCCCGGTCTACGGCGCTCGTCGCGACGCGATGGAGCGGCAGGTCCGCGACTGGGGCGCGCGGCGCCTGGAGGCGGCCTTGGCGCTGCTGATGGAGACGGATCTGACACTGCGGTCCTCTTCGCGCGCCCCCGCGATGGCGGTGATGGAGCGCGCCTTGATCAAGCTGTCGATGATGGGGCGGGGCTAGAGGCGCGCCGTCCCACACCGCCGCGCCTGGGGGCGCGGGCGGGATTTGAGTATTTCTGGCCAGAAGAAGGAGCGCGGGGCGCGCGATCAGGCCAGGGCCTCGCTGCGATCGACGAGATGGAGCAGCGGCTCGCCCGCCTCGCCGCGGCGGATGTTCTCGGCCAGGGTGCGGGCCGCGCTGGCGGGCCGCGTGGTCGAGGCGATATGCGGCGTGACCGTCACCTTAGGGTGCGACCAATAGGGGGCGTCCTCGGGGAGGGGTTCGACCCGGAAGGCGTCGAGGGTCGCATGGCCCAGCCGCGGCAGGGCCGCCAGCAGCGCCGCATCGTCAATCAGCGCGCCGCGTCCGGGGTTCAAGAGAACCGCGCCGTCCCGCATCAAGGAGAGCCGTTCCGCGTTCATGAGGTTCTCGGTCGAGCGCGTATGCGGGGTCAGCAGCACGACGATATCGGCGCCCTCCAGTGCGACGCGCAGCCCGTCCTCGTCGGTCAGCGACCGCACGCCGGGCACATCCTTGACGCTGCGCGACCAGCCGGTGACCGGGAAGCCCAGATCCCGCAACGCCTTGGCGCAGGCAGTGCCGAGCACGCCCATGCCCAGCATCGCCACCGGCCGGTCGCGGGTGAGCGGCGGCGGCGTCGGATCCCACGGCGCCCCATGGATATGCGCGTCCATTCCCAGATGGTGGCGCAGCACATGGCCCGTGACCCATTCGACCATGCCTTGGGTCAGGTCCGGGTCGACCATGCGGGCGAGGGGGGCGGTCAGGGTCCGGTTGCCCTCCACGTTCTCGACGCCGGCCCAGAGGTTCAGGACGCCCTTGAGCCTGGTGTAGGGCGTGAAGTCCTGGAGCGGGGAGGAGGGCGCGTAGATCACCCAATCCACCGTCGCCGGGTCGGGGGCGTCGGAAAGCTGGAGGATCTCGTGGTCGACCCCGGCCGCCTCCAGGGCGGCGGGCAGAACCTGGGCGTAGTTTTCCCAGCTCTCGGAACTGGCGGCGAAGAGGATACGGGTGGTCATGCGCCCGGTTTAGGCGCTCCCGCGGGGGAGGGGAACCGGCTTGCGAACCGGCGGGGTGCTGTCACAGCAGGCGGGGCTGGCGCTGCGCCCCTTCGAGTTCGAGCAGCGCGCGCTTGATCTCGGGCGGGCCGGAGAAGCCGCCGAGTCTATCGGCGGCGACGACTCGGTGGCAGGGGATCAGGATTGGCAGCGGGTTGGCTCCATTGGCGCGGCCGACCGCGCGGGTCGCGCCCGGCTGGCCGATGGCGGTGGCGATGTCCTTGTAGGTCGCCGTCTCGCCCATCGGGATCGCTTGGAGCGCGGCCCAGACCCGGCGCTGGAACGGGGTGCCCTCGGGGGCGAGGGGCAGATCGAAGCGCGTGAGGTCTCCCGCGAAATAGGCGCGGAGCTGGGCGCGGGCCTCGGGGAAGGCATCGGAATCGCTCCGCCAGGTGGGATCGGGCGCGTCTCCGGGAAAGCGCAGGTGGGTCAGCGCCGCCTCGCCCGCCAAAAGCAAGGGGCCGAGGGGCGAAGCGACCGAGACGACGCGGGTCACACGGGGTTTGGTGGGGCGCGGCCCTCGGCTATGGCGATGGCGTTGTCGAGCGCCATGCGGCCCATGGCCTCCCGGACTTCCAGCGTCGCGGTGCCCAGGTGGGGCAGCAGCGTGACCGTATCGAGCCGGCGCAGCGCCTCGGGCACATGCGGCTCGTGCTCGTAGACGTCGAGCCCGGCCCCGCCGATCCGGCCCGCCTGGAGCGCGTCGATCAGGGCCGCCTCGTCGATGATGTCGCCGCGCGCGATGTTGACGAGAATCGCATGGGGCCGAATCGCCGCCAGCGCCTCGGCGGCGATCAGGTGGCGGGTCTCGGGGGTGGCGGCCAGCGCGATGCAGACGATGTCGGCGGTGGCACAGACCTCGGCCACGCTGCCGAGTTGCCGCGCGCCGGGGATCTCCTTTTCGGAGCGGTTGTAGAACACCACCTCCATCCCGAACCCCGCGTGGCAGCGATGGGCGATCGCCTGACCGATTCGGCCCATGCCGATGACACCGAGGGTCTTTCCGGTCACGTGCAGGCCCAGCATCTGGGTCGGGTGCCAGCCGGACCAGTCGCCCGCGCGAACGAGACGCTCGCCTTCGGCGGCACGGCGCGCCGTCATCAGGATCAGGGTCATCGCGATGTCGGCGGTGGCGTCGGTGACGGCGCCGGGCGTGTTGGTGACGACCAGGCCCGCAGCGCGGGCGGCGGCGACGTCGATATGGTTGTAGCCCACCCCGAAATTGGCGAGCCCCTTGGCGCGGATCTCGCCGCTGAAGGCCTCGGCGCCCAGCGCGTCGCCGAGCGTGGGCAGCAGCACGTCATGGGTGGCGAGTGCGGCGCGGATCTCGTCCAGATCCATCGGCTGCGTGCTGTCGCGGGTGGTGACGTCGAAATGGGCGCGGGCCGCGTCCATGACGCTGTCGGGCAAAATGCGGGAGACGTGGAGTTTCAATGCATCCGCCCTCCTTCGGGCACGGGCTGATCTGGGGAGAGGAGTACGACCTCGCCATCGGCATCGGGCAGGCCGAGCACGAGAACCTCGGACATGAAGGGACCGATCTGGCGGTGCGGGAAGTTGACCACGGCCAGGACTTGGCGGCCGACGAGCGACTCGGGGGTGTAGTGCCGGGTCACCTGGGCGGAGGTCTTGCGCTCGCCCAACTCGCCGAAATCGATCCACATCTTGATGGCGGGCTTGCGTGCCTCGGGGAAGGGTTCGGCCCGGGTGACGCGGCCGACGCGGATATCGACCTTGAGGAAGTCGTCGAAGGAGATCACCCGCGCAGCTCCCGGGAGCGCTCGGCGGCGGCGGCCACGGTGCGGGCCAGGAGGTCGGGCAGTTCCGGCATCAGCACTTCGAGCCCCGCCTGGGTGGTGCCGTTGGGCGAGGTGACGTTGCGGCGGAGCTCTTCCGGGCTCTCGCCCGTCATCGCCAGCTGGCCGGCGCCTGCGACCGTGGCGCGGGCCAGCCGGAGGGCGAGATCGGGTGCAAGGCCCTGGGCGATCCCGGCCTGGGTCATCGCTTCGATGAGGTGGAAGACGTAGGCCGGGCCGGACCCGGACAGGCCGGTGACGGCATCCATCTGGTCCTCGTGGTCGAGGCGCACGACCTCGCCCACCGCCGACAGGAAGGTCTCGGCCAAGTCGAGATCGGCGGGCGTGGCGGCGGCGTTTCCGACAATCGCCGTGATGCCCTGGCCGATGGCGGCGGGCGTGTTGGGCATGGCGCGGATCAGTCGGATCTGGCCCAGCGCCGCCTCATAGGCGGAGATCGGCGTGCCCGCGGCCACGGTAACGAAGAGCGTGTCGGAGAGGCCGCGCAGGGCGGGCAGGGCCTCCTGCATCATCTGCGGCTTGACCGCGACGACGGTGATCGCAGGGGCGGGGGGCAGCTCAGTGTTGAGGTGCACCCCGGTGCCGCGCAGCCAGTCCGAGGGCGCCGGATCGATCACCGTCACGGCGCCGGGAGACAGTCCCCGGTCGAGCCAGCCCGAGAGCATCGCCGATCCCATCTTGCCGCAGCCCAAAAGCACGACGCCGCGCGCGTTCGTCTCGGTGAAATCCATGGGTCCCTCCCTGTTGCGCCGGTTCTAGGCCGCGGGGCGCGCGGCGTGCAAGCGGGGGGCGCGCCATGCTGCGGCGGGGGGGCGGTGCTGGGAGGGGAGAGGGGGCTCTGCCCCCGCCTTCGGCTCCCCCGGGATATTTGGGCAGGGAAGAAGAGGGGGTTGGGGCTTGGGGCGGAGCGGGAGGGGCCTGGCGTGCTCGGCTAGAGGCGGGCGAAGGCCTTGGCCATGTGGTCGAGCACGGCATTGACGAGGCCGCCTTCCTTGCCCTCGGGGAAGAAGGCGCGGGCGATCTCAACATATTCCGTGATGATGACCTTGGGCGGCGTGTCGCTGATCAGGAGCTCGGCGCCGGCCGCGCGGAAGAGCGCGCGCAGCGTGGGGTCGATGCGTCCCAACGGCCAGCGGTCGACGAGGGCCGCATCGGTGGCGCGGTCGACGCGCACCTGCTCATCGACGGCACCCTCGAGCAGTTTGCGGAACAGGTCGACATCGCCTTCGGAGAGCTGCCCCATCTCCGTGGTCATGCCGAAGCGGTGATCCTCGAACTCCCGGCGCACGCGGTCGGCCCCCTGTCCGGACGCTTCCATCTGGAACAGCGCCTGCACGGCATAGAGGCGGGCGGCGGATCGCATGCGGCGGCGGAGCGCGCGCTTCTCGTCTGGAGAGGGCTCGGACATGGAGCGCGGGTTATGGGGCGCGGCGGGCGGGGTCAAGCGGCGGCACGCTGCTGCGCGCCTGGATGCGGGCCATGCCGATGTGTGCGATCGCATGCGGACTCTGCGACGGATCGACCCTTGGGGCCTTCCTGGGGTTGCCTGACCCCCGCTGCTATGATTTCAGACGGCGAGTTTCAGCGGAGAGTCCTCTCTTCGCGGATCCTGTGCAGCTAGGATGACCGGAATGACCGTCAAGACCCTCCGCGCCGCGCTCGGCGCCGCCACCGCTTCTTTCGCCGCCCTGCCCGCCATGGCGCAGAGCTTCGACTTCGGCGAGCTTCCCATCATCGGCGAGCCGCAGCCCGGTGGCGTCGGCTTCCAGCCGGCGGTGACCTCGCTGGCCCGCGACATCCATTGGCTGGACAGCTTTCTGCTGGTGATCATCACGATCATCGCGCTGTTCGTGACCGCGCTGCTGGCCTGGGTGATCGTGCGCTACAATGCCAAGGCGAACGCGGATCCGGCGCGCTTTACCCATAACTCTCCGCTGGAGGTGACCTGGACGGTCGTGCCGATCCTGATCCTGGTGGGAATCGGCGCCTTCTCCCTCCCGGTGCTCTTCGATCAGCAGCGCATCCCCGAGGGGGACGTGGTGGTGAAGGTCTCGGGCTTTCAGTGGGCCTGGGAATACGAATATCCCGACGAGGACATCTCTTTCCAGAGCTACATGATCGGCGCCGATGCCGGGAACATGCTGACCCCGGAGGTTTCGGCGCAGCTGCAAGAGGCGGGCTATAGCGACGATCAGTTCCGTCTGGCCACCGACACCTCGGTCGTGGTGCCCGTGGGCAAGACCGTCGTGATGCAGGTGACCGCCACCGACGTGATCCACTCCTGGACGATCCCCGCCTTCGGCGTGAAGCAGGACGGCATTCCCGGCCGTCTGGCGCAGCTCTGGTTCGTCGCCGAGGAGGAGGGTGTCTATTTCGGCCAGTGCTCCGAGCTTTGCGGCATCGCGCATGCCTATATGCCGATTACGGTGAAGGCCGTCTCGGAAGAGAAATACGCCGAATGGCTGGAGGCCATGAAGACCGGCGATCTCGTGACCTGGTGATCCGTTGACCGACGCCTCGCTTCATATCCCGACACGCAGCGTCCCCGCCGATCAGGCGGGGCTCGGCGACTACTGGCAGCTGCTCAAGCCGCGGCTGATGTCGCTGTCGGTGTTCACGGCGCTGGTCGGCCTGCTGGTCGCGCCGGGGACGCCGCATCCGATCCTCGGCGCGGCGTCCATCCTTTGGATCGCGCTGGGGGCGGGGGCGTCGGGCGCGCTCAACATGTGGTTCGACGCCGATATCGACCGGGTGATGAAGCGGACGCGCAAGCGGCCCATCCCGGCTGGGCGTGTGGCGCCGGGCGATGCGTTGGCGCTGGGCCTGTTCCTGACGGGCGTGTCGGTCGTGATGCTGGGGCTGACGGCGAACTGGGTCGCGGCCGGGTGGCTGGCCTTCACGATCTTCTTCTACGCCGTGATCTACTCGATGTGGCTCAAGCGGACGACGTCCTGGAACACGGTGATCGGCGGGCTGGCCGGCGCGTTCCCTCCGATGATCGGCTGGGCGGCCGCGACAGGCGCGACGCCGCTGGAGGCGTGGCTCCTGGTCGGGCTGATCTTCATGTGGACGCCGCCGCATTTCTGGGCGCTCGCACTCTTCGTCAAGCTCGACTACCACGAGGCCCGCATCCCGATGCTGACCGTGACCCATGGGCGCGAAGAGACCCGGCGTCAGGCGCTGCTCTACTCGGTCGGTCTGGCCATCGTGTCGATCTGGGTCGCCACGACCTCGATCGGAGGGCCGCTGACGCTGGCGGTGGCGGTCGTTCTGAACGCCGTCTTCGTCAAGCGCGCCTGGGACATGTTCCGCCGCAGCGACGCCGCGAGCGAGGCGGACGGCCATGCCGTCGAGAAGGGGCTGTTCAAATGGTCCCTGTTCTATCTCTTCGCGCATTTCTCGGTCTTCGTGATCGAGGCGGCGCTGGGCCCCTGGGGAGGCTGGTGATGTATAAGGACTCCGCGACCCATATCGAACGCCGAGGACGCAATTTCGGCATTCTGGCGGTTCTGCTGGCCTTCATCGTGATCGTGTTCGGAATCACGGTTGCCAAGATCCAGACCGGCGGCTTCTCCGAAGGCTTCGACCATGTGGCGCGCCCGGCTCTCATCCCGCAGGAGGAGGCGTCCCAATGATCGGTCCATTCCGCAATCTCAGCCCTAACGGCCGGGTCATCGCCATGACCACGTCGACGGTGATCGCCTTTGGCGCGCTCGGCTGGGCGGCGGTGCCGCTCTATGACCTGTTCTGCCGGGTCACGGGCTATGGCGGGACGACGGGGCAGGCGGAGGTCGCCCCCGCTCAGATCCTGGAAGAGACGCGACTCGTGCGGTTCGACGCCTCGCGGGAGCGGGACTTCCCCTGGGAGTTCAAGCCGGTGCAGCGCCAAATGCGGGTCAATATCGGCGCGACCAATATCGCCTTCTACGAGGCGCATAACCCGACGGACCGCCCGGTGGCCGGCACGGCCAGCTACAACGTCGCGCCCTTCGCGACCGGGGCGCATTTCGTGAAGATCGACTGCTTCTGCTTCGAGGAGCAGATCTTGATGCCCGGTGAGACGGTGTCGATGCCGGTGACCTTCTTCATCGATCCGTCGATCCTCGACGACCCCGAGGCGAAGCACATGCCCGAGATCACGCTGTCCTACACGTTCCACGCGATGGACTTGCCCGAAGAATTCGCCGCGCTGGACACGCGCGCGACCCAGACGACCAACTAGGGGACGACCCATGGCCCACGCCAAGAACCACGACTACCACATCCTGCCACCGTCGATTTGGCCGTTCGTCGGCGCCGTCTGCGGTTTCTTCATGCTTATCGGCGCCGTCATCTGGATGTCGCCCAACGTCTCCAACAACCACCCCTGGCTGTTCCTGGCGGGCTTCATCGGCGTGCTCGGCGTGATGGTCGCCTGGTGGACCGATGTGGTGAAGGAGTCGAATGTGGGCGATCACACGCCCGTCGTGCGTATCGGCCTGCGCTACGGCTTCATCTTCTTCATCATGTCCGAGGTGATGTTCTTCGCGGCGTGGTTCTGGTCGTTCTTCAAGCACGCGATCTATCCGATGGGCCCCCAGAGCCCGGCGGTGGACGGCGTCTGGCCGCCGGTCGGGATCGAGACCTTCGACCCCTGGCACCTGCCCCTGATCAACACGCTGATCCTGCTTTGCTCCGGTGCCGCCGCGACCTGGGCGCACCACGCCCTGGTGCATGAGAACAATCGGGAAGACATGAAGTGGGGTCTGATCCTGGCCATCGCGCTGGGCGTGCTCTTCACCGGCTTCCAGATCTACGAATATAGCCACGCGGCCTTCGGCTTTGCCGGGAACATCTACGGCGCCAACTTCTTCATGGCGACCGGCTTCCACGGCGTGCATGTCGTGATCGGGACGATCTTCCTGGCGGTCTGCCTGCTGCGGCTGCAGCAGGGGCATTTCACCCCGGAGAAGCATATCGGCTTCGAGGCGGCGGCCTGGTACTGGCACTTCGTCGACGTGGTCTGGCTGTTCCTCTTCGCGGCGATCTACGTCTGGGGCGCCTGACGGTTCGGTCTGCCGGTTTCTTCCAGGAAACCGGCCAAACCCTTCAAGGGATTTGGGCGGCGCGGTCTTCGCGCCGTTCTCCTTTTTCGAGGTCACATGCGCGTTCTCGTTCCCCTTCTCTTCGGCCTCGTCGGCTTTGCCGTCCTCGTCTCGCTGGGTGTCTGGCAGCTACAGCGCCTGGAGTGGAAGGAGGGCGTGATCGCCCGCATCGAGTCGCGCATCGGCGCGGACCCGGTCCCGCTGCCCGCGGCGCCCACGCCCGAGGCGGATGACTTCCTGCCGGTGACGCTGGAGGGCACGGTCTCGGGGGCACCGCTTCGCGTGCTGGGCGCTTGGCGCGGTGGCACCGGCTATCGGATTGTCGCCCCGGTCGAGACCAGCGGGCGGCGCGTGCTGGTCGATTTGGGTATTGTCCCGTTGGAGACGGGCGCGCTCGACCTCGGTGGCACGGCCCTGACGATCGAGGGGAATCTCGCCTGGCCGGATGAGACGAACTCCTCGACGCCGGTGCCCGACGGGGAGACGTGGTTCGCGCGCGACGTCCCGGCCATGGCGGAGGCCCTGGACACCGCGCCGATTCTGGTCGTCGCCCGGACAGTCACGCCCAATGTCGCTCCCACGCCGTCACCTGTCGGCACCGATGGCATCCCCAATTCGCATCTGGGTTATGCCATCCAATGGTTCGGTCTGGCGCTTGTCTGGGCGGGGATGACAGTGTTCCTGCTGTGGCGTATCACGCGCCGCACCGTTTGAGGGAGTTCCATGCGCTACGTCTCGACCCGCGGCCAGGCGCCGAGCCTTGGTTTCGAGGACACCATGCTGACCGGGCTCGCCCGGGATGGCGGTCTCTACGTGCCCGAGACGGTGCCGGTCCTCTCCGAGGGCGACATCGCCACGCTCGCCGGCTTGTCCTATGAGGAGGTCGCGCAGCGGATCATGTGGCCCTTCGTCTCCGAAGCCTTCGCCGAGGACGAGTTCGCCGAGATGATCGCCCGCGCCTATGCGGGCTTCGGGCACGCCGCCCGCGCCCCGCTCGTGCAGCTGGGGCCGAACCATCACCTGCTGGAGCTGTTCCACGGCCCGACCCTGGCCTTCAAGGACTTCGCGATGCAGCTCATCGGCCAGATGTTCGAGCATGTGCTGACCCGGCGCGGCGACCGCGTGACCATCGTCGGCGCCACCTCGGGCGACACCGGCTCGGCGGCCATCGAGGCCTTCCGCGGTCTCGACGCGGTCGACGTGTTCATCCTCTATCCGCATGGCCGCGTGTCCGAGGTGCAGCGCCGCCAGATGACCACCCCGTCCGAGGCAAACGTCCATGCCCTAGCCCTCACCGGCCATTTCGACGACTGTCAGGCCCGCGTGAAGGACATGTTCAACGACTTCCCCTTCCGCGACCGGGTGGGGCTGGCCGGGGTGAACTCGATCAACTTCGCCCGGGTGTTGGCGCAGGTCGTCTATTACTTCACGTCCGCCGTTTCGCTGGGCGCGCCGCATCGGCCGGTCTCCTTCACCGTGCCCACCGGCAATTTCGGCGATGTCTTCGCGGGGCATATCGCCAAGCGCATGGGCCTGCCGATCGAGAAGCTGGTCGTCGCGACGAACCAGAACGACATCCTGCACCGCTGCCTGACCACCGGGGAATATCGCCCGGGGACGGTCACGCCCTCGATCTCGCCGTCGATGGACATCCAGGTCTCGTCCAACTTCGAGCGCGCGCTGCACCTCGCCTATGGGGGCGACGGCGCTGCCATCGCGCAGCTCATGGACGAGCTGAAAGGCGGCGGGTTCACCGTGTCGCAAGGCGCGCTCCAGGCGCTGCGGGAGGTCTATGTTTCGGGCCGCGTCTCCGAGGAGGAAACCTCCGAGACGATCCAGACCGCGCTGGCCCAGACCGGCGAGCTGCTCTGCCCCCATTCCGCCGTCGGCGTAAAGGTCGCCGAGGCGCTTCTGGGCGCGACCCCCATGGTCACGCTCGCCACCGCCCATCCGGCCAAGTTCCCCGACGCGGTCGAGGCGGCGACCGGTGTCCGGCCCGCCCTGCCGCCCCGGATGGCCGACCTGTTCGAGCGCGACGAGCGCATCACCCGCGTCGAGAACGACCTCGCCGCGGTCGAGGCCGTCATCGATGAAAGGCGCGCCGCATGAGCGTCGAGATCACCCGCCTGTCCAACGGCTTCCGGGTCGTGACCGAGAGAATGCCGTCGATGGAATCGGCGGCCATCGGCATCTGGGTCGGCGCGGGTGGCCGGCACGAAGCCCCCGAGCAGAACGGGATCGCCCATTTTCTGGAGCACATGGCCTTCAAGGGCACCGCCCGGCGCAGCGCGCTCCAGATCGCCGAGGAGATCGAGGATGTGGGCGGCTATATCAACGCCTATACCTCGCGCGAAGTGACGGCCTACTACGCCCGGGTTCTCAGGGGCGACGTGCCGCTGGCGGTCGATCTGATTTCGGACATCGTGCTCAACCCGGTCTTCGACGCGCGCGAGATCGAAGTGGAGCGCGGCGTCATCCTGCAGGAGATCGGGCAGGCGCTCGACACGCCCGACGACATCATCTTCGACTGGTTGCAGGAAGCGGCCTATCCGGAGCAGTCGATGGGCCGCACGATCCTCGGCCCGAGCGAGCGGGTCTCGGCCTTCTCCCGTGCGGATCTGACCCAGTTCGTGAGCCAGCACTACGGGCCCGGCCAGATGATCCTGTCGGCCGCCGGGGCCGTCGATCACGACGCCATCGTCCGGCAGGCGGAGAAGATCTTCGGCGGCCTCCCCGCGATCGCGCAATCCACCCCGGAGGTCAGCCGTTTCCTGGGGGGCGAGGCCCGGCGGGTCAAGGATCTGGAGCAGGCGCATCTCGCTCTGGGCTTCGCCCAGCCCGGCTATCGCGACGAGGGGATCTATACCGCGCAGATCTTCGCCTCCGCCTTAGGCGGGGGCATGTCGTCCCGCCTCTTCCAGGAGGCGCGGGAGAAGCGCGGCCTGTGCTACTCGATCTTCGCCTCGGTCGGCGCCTATTCCGATACCGGGCTGCTGACGATCTATGCGGGCACTGCGGGCGCGGATGTGGGCGATCTGGCGCGCCTGACGATGGACGAGTTGGGCCGCGCGGCCGAGGACATGTCCGAGGCCGAGGTCGCCCGCGCCCGGGCGCAGATGAAGTCGGGGATGCTCATGGGCCTCGAATCGCCGTCCAGCCGGGCGGAGCGGCTGGCCCGCGTCCTGGCCGTCTGGGATCGGGTGCCCCCGCTCTCCGAGGTGGTCGAAAAGATCGACGCCGTCGACGCCGCCGCCGTGCGCGCCCATGCCGCCCGGCTGGCCGGGGCGGCGCCCGCGCTGGCGCTCTACGGCCCCGTGCAGGGCGCGCCGGACGTAGACTCCTTGCGCGCCCGGCTCGCCGCGTGATGCTCGGGCCCCTGCGCAAGACCCGGATCGAGACCGAGCGCATGACGCTGCGCCTGCCGCAGCACGGCGATTACCGCGCCTGGGTCGCGCTGCGGGAAGGCTCCATGGCCTTCCTCCAACCCTGGGAGCCGGAATGGGCCGCAGACCACCTGTCGCGCAAGTCATTCACCAACCGTGTCTATTGGGCGCAGCGCAGCCATAGCCAAGGCACCGCCCTGGCCCTGTTCCTGACGCGCAAGCCCGATGGCGCGCTGCTGGGGGCGATCACGCTCGACAATGTGCGCCGTGGTCCCGCGCAATCGGCGACCATGGGCTATTGGATCGGCCAGCCCCATGCGCGGCAGGGCTACATGGCCGAGGCGATCGAGGCATTGTCTCACCACGCTTTCCGCCGCCTGGATCTGAGCCGTCTGGAGGCCGCCTGCCTGGAGGAGAACGCCGCCTCCCGCGGGCTGCTCGAAAAGTCGGGCTTCAAATACGAGGGCGTCGCCCAGTCCTACCTCCAGATCGCGGGGCGCTGGCGCAATCACGTGCTCTACGCGATGCTCCGGATGGACCGGCGGGGCCGGGTCTAGGTCTCCGAACAGGCCCAAGGCCGCCGCCGCAGGGGCCTATGCGCGCCGCGCCCCCCTCTTCTTCCCTGTTTAAATATCCCGGGGGTCCGGGGGCTGGCCCCCGGTCCCGCCCGCCCGGCAAGCCCTTCCGGCCCAGACGGTGCGACACGCGTTGCCACGAGCCGCCCGGCGCCTATCCTCAGGGAACGCAAGACCGGAGGGCCGATGTCGCCAGTAATCGGAATCGTCGGAGGCTCGGGCCTCTACGGAGTGGACGGGCTCGAAGGGGCCGAATGGCGCGCGGTGGACACGCCCTGGGGGGCGCCCTCGGACGCACTTCTGCATGGGACGCTGGACGGCACGCGGATGGTCTTCCTGCCCCGCCACGGGCGCGGCCATGTCCATACGCCGACCACCGTGCCTTACCGAGCCAATGTCGCCGCGATCAAGGCGGCGGGGGTCACGCATCTCGTCTCCATCTCCGCCGTTGGATCCTTCCGAGAGGAGATGGCGCCCGGCCACATGGTAATCGTCGACCAATTCGTCGACCGGACCGTGGCGCGAGCGGCCAGCTTTTTCGATGCCGGGTTGGTGGCCCATGTCTCGATGGCCGCTCCGGTCTGCGCGACGCTGGCGCAGGCCTGTGCCCGGGCCGCCCGCGCGGCGGGGGCCACCGTCCACGAGGGCGGGACCTATCTGGCGATGGAGGGGCCGCAATTCTCTTCCATGGCCGAGTCGCGCCTCTATCGCGGCTGGGGCTGCGACGTGATCGGCATGACCAACCTGCCCGAGGCGCGTCTCGCCCGCGAGGCGGAACTGCACTACGCGACGGTCGCGATGGTCACGGATTACGACAGCTGGCACGCGGATCACGGCGCCGTCGCCGTCTCGGACGTGATCGCGACGCTGCGCGCCAATGTGGCGACCGCTGCTGCCTTGGTGGCCGCGCTGCCGCAGGAGGTGGGCGGCGGCTGCGGGACCGGCTGCGCCACCGCGCTGGATCACGCCGTGATGACCGCGCCGGAGAAGCGGGATCCGGCCATGGTGGAGCGGCTTTCCGTCATCGCGGGCCGCGTCTTGTGAGGCTGGCTGCCCTGGCGCTGCTCGCGACGCCGCTGGCGGCGCAGGAGTTCGTCGAGGTGCCGGGACGTTTGAGCGACGAGGCATTCTACCGCGCCGTCGCCTGCGGTGCCCCGCCCGAGGGCGCCTGCCGCAAGCCATTCCTGCTCTGGCCCGAAGAGATGCGCGCGGATCTGACCGTGGGGCTCGCCAGCGCACCGGACGACCTGCCCCCGTTTCGCCGCCGGCTCTTCGAGACCGGGGTCGAGGGTGCCATCGCCGAGATCAACGGGCTGGGCGCCGGGCTGCGGTTGCGGCGGGACGATATCGCGCCCGCGATCGAGATTCACATTGTCGACACCCCGCCTTGGGGCGTCATGACCCGCACGGGCGTTCCCCTGCTGGATGGCGCGCTCCTGCCGCTTGCCCTCGTCGTGCTGCGCCCGCGGGAGGGGGCCATCGGCGAGGCTTTGATCGCCATCTCCGCCGAGGCCCGGCGGCGGGAGATCGCATCTGTCCTGCTGGAGGAGATCACCCAGTCCCTGGGCCTGATGACGGATATCGCAGGGCCGGCCTACGACCGCTCGCTATTCTCGGAGACGGGCAATTCCGTCACCCGTCTGACGGGCCAGGACGCGATGGCGGTGCGCCGCCACTATCCCCCTTTCGACGATTGAGGCCGCCTGCGCCTCCGGGCGGCTTGCGCCCCGCCGCGTCATGCGCTTTGCCTCAATCGGCGGCGCCCGCAGTGACCAGAGGATGAGCGATGCAGAAGAAGACCGTTCGCGACTACATCCGCACGATCCCGGACTTCCCCCATGAGGGGATCATGTTCCGGGACGTGTCGACCCTCTTCGCGGATGCGCGCGGGATGCGGCTCTGCGTCGATCAGTTGCTCGCCCCCTTCGCGGGCGAGAAAATCGACGCCGTTGCCGGCCTGGAGGCGCGGGGATTCATCCTGGGCGGGGCGGTGGCGCATCAGTTGGGCACGGGCTTCGTGCCGATCCGCAAGAAGGGCAAGCTGCCCGGCCCGACCTATTCCCAGGACTATGCGCTCGAATACGGGCAGGCCACGGTCGAGGTGCACAAGGATGCCTTGCCTGCGGGATCCAGAGTGCTGCTGGTCGACGATCTGCTGGCCACGGGCGGCACCGCGCAGGCGGGGATCGCGCTGCTGGAGCGGTTGGGCTGCGATGTGATCGGTTGCGCCTTCGTCGTGGACTTGCCGGAGCTCGGGGGGCGGGCCTTGCTGGATCGGATGGGGATGCCGGTCCATGCGCTCTGCGAGTTCGAAGGGATGTAAGAAAATCCGCCGCGCGCCCTCCACGTTAGCTTTTTGGTAAGTTTTATTCGCCATCCTCTGTCTCGTGGCTTCGGCAGACAGCCACTTACTTCCCCCCCCGGCGCCCCGTCTTTCCCCCAGGACGGGGCGCATTCTTTTGGCCTCAGAGTCGCAGAACCGCCCCGGGATTGAAGATGCCCGCCGGGTCCAGCGCGGCCTTGATCGCCCGCATCGCGGCCAGCTTGGTCGGATCGCCATAGCGCTCCAGATCGCCCACCTTGAACCGCCCGATCCCGTGCTCGGCGCTGACCGATCCGCCATGGGCATGGACGAGATCGTGGATGGTGCGGGTGATCTCCGCGGCGCGATCGGCATGGGCCGCGCGGCTGTCGCCCGGCGGGGGGAACACGTTGTAATGCAGGTTTCCGTCGCCGACATGGCCGAAGCAGTTGATCCGGAACGCGCCCAGCTCGGCGAGGGCCGCGCGGCCCTCGTCGATGAAGCGCGGCAGGGCCGAGAGCGGCAGGGAGATGTCGTGGCTGGCAATGGCGCC
This sequence comes from Jannaschia seohaensis, assembly GCF_900116765.1. Classification (GTDB taxonomy): domain Bacteria; phylum Pseudomonadota; class Alphaproteobacteria; order Rhodobacterales; family Rhodobacteraceae; genus Jannaschia; species Jannaschia seohaensis. Next base: position 735,877 of record NZ_UETC01000001.1, read on the forward strand.
GATCCGGCGATTTGCGGCCGGGATCGATTCGCGCACCGTCCAGAAATCGGCTCGCTGCGCCTCGGACTGCGCGATCACGCCATCGGTGACGAGTTCCGCCTCCGCCGCCGCCTCGAAGAGACCCATCAGCGCCTCTTCGGGATCGCCGTCGTCGCCCAGGCCCAGATCGATCAACACAGACCAGTCTGGCTGCCCGATCGGCAGCCGCACCTCGGGCATCGTCTCCGCCAGGAAGGTCAGGCCCATTCCGCCGATCAGTTCGAAGGCCGAGACCCCCTCGCCGATCCGGTCGCGGGCCAGGTTCAGAAGCTCCAGCGCCGCGGCCGCGTCCCGCAGCACCATCATCGCCGCGCCTGTGCGGGCGGGCCGGGGCAGCAGCTTGAGCGTCGCCGCCGTGATGATGCCCAAGGTCCCCTCCGCGCCGATCAGCAGGTGGCGCAGATCGTAGCCCGTGTTGTTCTTGCGCAGAGGGGACAGTCCGTGCAGCACCGAGCCGTCGGGCATCACCGCCTCGAGCCCCAGGCACAGATCGCGCGCATTGCCATAGCGCAGCACGTTCACGCCGCCTGCATTCGTCGCCAGGATGCCGCCGATCCGGGCCGATCCCTGCGACGCGATCGAGAGAGGGAAAAGCCGGTCCACCGCTTCCGCCGCCTCCTGCACGGTTTGCAGGATCACCCCGGCTTCCACGGTCATCGCATTCTCCGCCGGATCGACTGAGCGGACCCGGTTCATCCGGTCCAGCGACAGGATTACCGGCGCGTCCAGCGCGTCCGAGACCTGGCCACCGACCAGCCCGGTGCCCCCGCCATAGGGCAGGATGGGCACGCAGGCGGCCGCGCAAGCCTGGACGATGGCCGCGACCTCCCCGGTCGAGCCCGGCGCCAGCAGCAGGCCGCCCGTGCCCCTCCACCGTCCGCGCGGCTCCTCCAGGAAGCGGGGCTCCATCTCGCGGAAGGCGGCGTTGGGCAGAACGGCGTGCAAGCCTTCCGCAAAGGCGTCGGTCGCGGGAGAGAGGGTCATTCCGGGTCGACCAGATAACGGGGTCGCAGCACCACCACGGTCGGTTGCCGGGGCAGTGTGGCCAGCGAGACCTCCAGGTGGTTGGCATCGCGCCGGTCGATTTCGAACGTGCCCTCCATACCGGTGAGGAAGCGTTGCAGCGCGCCTTCTCCGAACCAGTGCATCGGGATCACAACCGAGGAGCGCAGCCGCGTCAGCACCCGGATCATCGTTTCGATATCCAGGGTGAGGCCGCCATCGACGGGCGCCATGACCACATCCAGCCGGCCGAGCGCGGCATATTGCTCGGGCGAGGGTTCGTGATGGAGGTGGCCCAGATGGCCGATGCAGAGCCCGCCGACCTCGAAGACGAAGATCGAGTTGCCGTTCCGCTCCACGCCCCCGTCGAACCGCGACCGGATGTCGGTGGAAACGGATCGGACCAGCATCTCGCCCAGATCCAGGTAATGGCCCGCGGGCTCGCCCACGGTGTCGGACCAGCCGCGCAGCACATGGTCGATCTCGGGGTCCGGGTCCGGGTCCCAATGGGAGATATGCGCGCGGTTCATCGTCACCACGTCCGGCGCCTCGGTCGAGCCGATGAAGCCCACGAAATCGGTGACGGCACGCAGGCCGCCCGGTGTCTCGAGCATGAACATCGCATGGTCGATATAGTTGAGCCGCACGGTGTAGTCGTCGGGCAGCGGCGCACGGTAGCTGGCCTTGTGGACATAGTCCAACCCCGGCGCCTGGGCGACGGCGATGCAATGGCTCGGGCGGCGGTCCTGCGCCAGCGCGGCGGCGGGCAGGATGAGCAGGCAGGCGAGAAGTCTGAGCATGGCGGTCCCTCCTGTGGTCCACAATAGCGCATCGCGCGCCCGCGTCCCGTCCGATCCAGGGATTGTCGGGCCGTGCGCGCATGTTGCCAGGAGAGGGCGTGCTCGGACAGGTCAAAGGTGGTCGCGGGGTGCGGGGCGACGGGGCTCGCGCCACTCTCCGGATCTACCTTGCGGCCCGTCGGTCGCCACAGGGGGCAAGGGATCGCCGCCGACCCAATGCAGCCCCGGGTCCAGGCCCTCGGAGCCGGAATCGGAGCCGGCAGCGGCGGCGATGGCGATCTCCCGCAGGCCGCAGGGGCCTGTTCGGCGCCCTTTGGGAATGCGCGTCGGCGCGGGCCCAGTTCTCCGGGCTGCGCCGAGCGCGGGGTTGTGCCGAAGGGCGGATAGAGGGTAGGGCGCGGGCGACCCCATATATCCGATCCGAAAGTGCGCCCGATGAGCACCTCACCGCTGGCGAGCCTCGCCGCCGTATTCGACCGAACCGACCTGCGTGTCGCCCCCACCGCCCCGCTGACGCCCTCCCGCCTGCGCGTCGAGATCCTGGCCGGCCTGACCGTCGCGCTGGCGCTCGTGCCTGAGGCCGTGGCCTTTGCCTTCGTCGCGGGGGTGAACCCGCTGGTGGGTCTCTATGCGGCGTTCCTGGTGGGGCTCATCACGGCGCTGATCGGGGGGCGGCCCGGGATGATCTCTGGCGCGACGGGCGCGCTGGCCGTGGTCATGGTCAGCCTCGTGGCGCAGCACGGGGTGGAGTATCTCTTCGCGACGGTCGTTCTGATGGGGCTGCTCCAGATCTTCGCGGGCGCGATGCGTTGGGGCAAGTTCATCCGGTTGGTGCCGCACCCGGTGATGCTGGGCTTCGTCAATGGGCTGGCCATCGTGATCTTCCTGGCGCAGCTGACGCAATTCCGCACCGCCGAGGGTACCTGGCTGCCGCCCGCGGATATTGCGCTGATGCTGGGGCTGGTCGCGGTGACCATGGCGGTGATCTGGGGCCTTCCCAAGATCACCAGCATCGTTCCGGCCCCGCTGGCCGGGATCGCCGTGACCGCCGCTGTCGTGATCGCCTTCGGCCTGCCCACGCCGACGGTGGGGGACATGGCCTCGATCTCGGGCGGGTTGCCGCAATTCCATATCCCGATGGTGCCGCTGAACCTGGAGACCTTGCAGATCATCCTGCCCTACGCGCTGATCCTGGCCGCGATCGGCCTGATCGAGTCGCTGCTGACGCTGAACCTCGTGGGCGAGATCACCGGCCAGCGGGGCGGCGCCTCGCAGGAGTGTATCGCCCAGGGCGCCGCCAATACTGTCACCGGCTTTTTCGGCGGCATGGGCGGCTGCGCCATGATCGGGCAGTCGATGATCAACGTGAAGTCGGGCGGGCGCACCCGCGTCTCGGGCATCTCGGCGGCCCTGTTCCTGCTGGCCTTCATTCTGGTCGCCGCGCCGCTGATCGAGCGCATCCCGCTCGCGGCCCTGGTGGGCGTGATGTTCATGGTCGTGATCGGGACCTTCGCCTGGAACTCGATCCGTATCCTGGCCAAGGTGCCGCGCATCGATGCCGTGGTGATCGTGCTGGTCACGATTGTGACCGTGCTGACGGACCTCGCCATCGCGGTGATCGTGGGCGTGATCGTCTCGGCCCTGGCCTATGCTTGGCAGAATGCGACGCGCATCCGCGCCAGCGTCTACGAGACCCCGGAAGGCGCCAAGGTCTACCAGGTCAAGGGCCCGCTGTTCTTCGGCTCGGCCACCGGTTTCGTCGAGATGTTCGACCCGGCCGCAGACCCGTCCCGCGTGATCGTGGACTTCGCCGAGAGCCGGGTCGCGGATCAGTCCGCGCTCCAGGCCATCGAGGCGGTCGCTGCCAAGTACGAAGAGGCCGGAAAGGAGATCCAGCTGCGCCATCTCAGCCGGGATTGCCATCGGCTGCTCAAGAAGGCCGGACACTTGATGGTCGATAGCGACGACGATCCCGATTACGCCATCGCGGCGAATTACGGGGTGCGGACGGGCATCCTGGGCGGGCATTGACCCGCCCGGACGACGGCGGCTGTTACGGGCAGCCCGGGCCCTCGCAGGCGTAATCCGCGATTGGCACGCGAAGTTCGCCGAAGCCTACCACCTCGAGCACGTAGATACCGTCCTCGACCGCCAGCATGGTCCCTTCGATGGACATGCCGTTGCCGATGATCCGCGCGGGACCGCCGGGTCTGGGGGCCGAGGCCGAGGCCGGCGTCATGCAGGCGCTGCCTTCGCAGCGAACCATCATGGCCGGCACGTGCATCTCCCCGATATTCGTGGCCAGGACATAGGTCTCGTCCACATACTTGAGCAGGTCGCCACGGATCACCGAGGTCCCGTCATGGGAGGTCAGCACCAATTCAGCCGACGTGATCTCCGGCGCCGATGCGACCTCCGGCGCCGTGCCCGGGGGGCAGGCGTCGCCGATGCAGGAGACGCCCTCCACCGGGATGGCCACGAGGCCGATGGGCGAGTCGAGCAGGAAGCGGTCGCCGTCGAACTCGGTCAGCGTCCCCGACAAGCTCTCGCTGCCCAGGCCGTTATCGAAGACCAGCGTCACGGGGCCCAGACCCTGCGCCGCGGCGCCGCCCCCGAGCAGCGCTGCGGTCAGCAGCACGCCCAGGGCTCGGCCTCTGTTGGGATTTTCGGATGCAAACAGTCTCATCATTCACCTCACTCCAAGCGTTCCCGCTCAGTTCATTACAGTCGCCTGAACCTGTTCCCGGACGATGCTGAACCATTCGCCCGACAGGCGTAGTTCCGCGAGACCCTCGTTCAGCGTTTCGAGATAGGCGACCGAAGCCGGGTCGTTCTTCGGCACGAAGACATGCATCGTGGTGGCGCCCTTCAGGTCGCTCAATTCCGCGATCTGCCCGTCCAGTCCCAACTCGCGCATATCCTCTTTGGCGACCTGCGTGTCATAGGTGATCACGTCGACCTCGCCGGCCTGCATCTTGGACCAGCAATCCAGCTGGTTGCCGGGCCAGAGCAGGGACACGTTCGGCTCGGTCAGGCCGCGCCCCTCCAAGTCGAAGGAGAACCAGCCATCGGGCCGGCAGATCGTGGCGCCATACAGTTCTTCAGGCGTGGTGGCCCCGACATAGGGGCTGCCGGCCAGCGTGTAGTAGCTTACGCCTTCCTGATAGAGCGGGTCGGAATGGGCGAAATCTGTGCAGCGCCGGGCATTGGCGGGCGAGAGCAGTTCGACCTTGTCGCAATCGGGCAGCGACCAGGGGAAGCCCATGTCGAAGGCCGCCGTCGGCAAGAGGTCGCCCAGATGCGCGCCCCAGTCGTTCACGAAGATGACCTTGAACTCCCGATCCGGGTCGGCCAGCTCCAACGCGCGCTTGACCATCTGGGTGATCGCGCCGCCTTCGGGCAGGCCCTCATCGGTGAAGGGCGCAAAGCCGGAGCCGGTCAGGAAAACGATCGGTTCGTCGGCGGAGAGTTCGGGCTCCGGCTCGGCGGCGGCCGGGGTGGCGATCTGCACGACCGCGGTCTCGGCGGACGCCGGAGCCCGCGCGCCCTCGGGGCAGGGAATCGTCAGCACTTGTCCGACTTCCATCATATGCGGGCTGTAGAGCACGTCTCTGTTGGCCCGGTAGAGCGCGCGGTAGCCGCCGGGAACCTGGGCGCGGTCGGCGATCTTGCCCAGCGTGTCGCCGCGGGCCACCACGTAGCGGGAGCAGAGCTCCTGCGCCTGCGCGTCCGAGGTCGACAGCGCCACTCCACCGAGCGCAGCAAAGACGCCCGTGGCCAGCATCGTCCCCGTCGTCAGCTTCGCCTTCGTGCAGGCAATCACACCACCATTCGCCATCGGACCATTCCCGCAGATTGTTTCCGTCCTCACAGCCAAAGCGTGACGAGGAGACGAAAATGGGGCGAATCCGGGATAATCTCTGAAATTCACGTCTCGGACGGTCCGCCAATGCCATTATTGCATCGGTCTTTCCCTTCGACGCGCGCTATGGGCAACGGGAGAGGCCCCCGATCTCCGCGTTCGTCCGACGCCGGGGGATCAGAGATTCCGGGCGATCTGCTCCGCGAGAATCAGCCAGGCCGCCTCATGCGCGGCGATGATCGTGACGTAATCAGCTGTCGCGACCGGGACGTCGATGGCGAAGGTCTCGACCTGGCCCGCGGCCTCTTCGCGTCGGATCGCGTAGCTGCCGGTGAAGCGTAGCGCACCGGAGGAGAGAACGATCATGTCCTCGACGAAGACCGAGACCTCGACCTCTGGAAAGCCGCCCAGCGGCCAGGGCTCCACCGCGACTTGCGCGTCGGTGATCGTGTTGAGATGGCGCATCAGCGCGCCGGCCAGCGCCCGGTCCGGCAGATCCGCCCAAAGCTGGTCCGTATCCGTCGTCAGCGAGCCGTCGGGCTGCTGGATCGGGATCTCCTGGTTGATCGCGTATTCCGGGATTGACGCCTCGTTGATCATCACCGTGTCGGGGCGGACGTTCAGCCGCAGCTCCGATTGGCTCGGCAGAGGGGCGTAGAACTGGGTCTGGCCGCAGGCGGCCAGCGCCAGGACGAGGGGGAGGGCAAGGCGCATGGTCTATCTTCCCAGCAACAGTGAGTTCGGATTGCGTTCGATGGTCCGCGACAGCGAGGACACGTCCTCGGCGGCGCGGGTGGCGGCGCGCAGCGCGGCGTAGAGCTCCTGATTGACGCGGGAGCCGTCCGAGTAGCTTTCGAGCAGGGTGCCGGCCTGCGCGGTGAGCGTCGAGAGGCGGCGGACCAGCGCGGGCAACTCGCCCGTGGTCTGGGCCACGCTGTCGGCGGCATCGCCCGCCGAGAGCAGCGTGCGGTTCAGGTTGTCCAACGTGCCGCCGGTGCGGATCGTCTCGACGGTCCGGCGCAGCTCTTCCAGCGTGTTCGACAGGACGACCGGCACATCGCCGGCCTCATCCGAGGACAGGAAGGCGTCCGCCGTGGTCATCAGATCGGTCGTGGCCGTCACGAGTTCCTCCAGGGCGAGGCTCTCGGCCTTGACGGCGAGGCGGTTGAGCCCGGCGCCCAGTTCCTCGGCCTGGGCCAGCACGCGTTCGGCAGAGGCCGAGAGGCTGGGCAGATCCCGGGTGCCTTCGGCCACGGTGAGCGCGGCCTGCTCGGCGGCCTCCAGCGCGCCCGTCAGCCGCGCGGCGGCCTCCTCGGCGGCGAGCTGCGCGGTGATGCTGCGAATGTCCGTCGCCGTGGCCGTCAGCTCGGAGATGAGCGTTCGGATTTCCGGCGAGGCGACCAGCTCCCTGCCGTCCTCGATCAGACCCAGCGTGGCGCCGGGCAGGGCCTGCACCTCTTGTGAGGCGAGCAGCCGGTCGGCGGAGGCCACGACCCGGTCCACGCCCTGCGCGATCGTGTCCAGGCCGACCGTCGCGTCCGCCAGGTTCCGCGCGGCCTCGGCCCCGGCGGTGACGGCCTCGTTGATGCGGGGGGCGAGCGTGGCCGCGCCCAGATCGCCGACGATATCGTTGATCGTCGCGGTCGCGGCGGCGGCATCGTCCAGGATGGCGGCGATCTGGCCACCCGTCACCAGCGCGCGGCTGTCGGCGATCAGGCCGCGCCCCTCTTCCAGCGTGGCCAGGGCAGAGCCCGGCAGGGCCTGGACAGCTTCGTCGTTGAGAAGGGTCGTGGCGGCGTCGGCCGCCTCGGAGAGCGCAGCGGTCAGGGCGTCCAGTTCCGCCGTGCCGCGGGCGATATTGGCGGCGGCCGCGTCGGCCGTCTCAAGCGTGGCCGTCGCCTGGGTCACGAGGCCGGCCTCGACCAACTCCTGCGAGATGGCGGCCAAGTCGCCGGTCAGCGCTTCGATGTCGTTCAGCACCGCCGTCACCTGCGGCGAAGTCAGGATGGCGCGGCCGTCGGCCACCAGCCCCCGCCCGTCTTCCACCGCGGCCAGCGCGGCGCCGGGGATCGCGGCCGTGGCCGGATCGTCGAGAATGGCGCGCGCCGTTGCGGTGGCCACGGTCAGCTCGTCCACCAGTGCGTCCAGATCGGCCGTCGCGCGCGCGATATTGTCCGAGGCCGCGCCGGCGGCGGTGAGCGTGTCGGAGAGACGGGCCGCGACCTGCTGCTCCACCAGGGCCTCCGACAGGGCGGCGATATCGGCGGTGGCTGCGTCGAGCGCGCTGAGCGCCCGGGCGATCTCCGGTGCGGAGACGACGGTGCGGCCCTCGGCGATCAGGCCCTCGCCTTCCTCCAGCACCGAGAGCGCCGCGCCGGGGATCGCCCGGGTCGCGTCGTCGGCGGCGATGCGGTTGAGGTTGTTCAACAGGTCCGTGGCGGAAGTCAGCAGATCCTCGACCGGCAGGGCCGCGAGCCGGTCGAGCATCCCCGAGGCGCTGGCCGCCAGGCTCGATTCCTCGGCCGGTGCGCTGGGCAGAAGGGGTGTATCCGTCACACCGATCTCGATTCGGGCGGGCGGGGCGCCCGGCAACTCGACCAGCTCCACCGCGAGACTGCCGCCGAAGAGGCCGGTCGCCGCCGGTCGGATGCGCAAGCCGTCGCGCACGAGATCGGTCAGGAAATCGATGCCCTGCAGCTCGCTCTGCATGTCCTCGAGGCCCATCTTGGCCGGTTGCAGCGAGAGAACCGCCAGAAGCTGCACCACCCCCGTCGGATCGTCGGGGCGCACGAAACCGGTGATCGACGCCACGCTGCCAACGCGCGCGCCCTGATAGCGCACCGGGGCCCCCGCGCTCAGCCCCTGGGTCGAGGACGGGAACAGCACCGAGACCAGGACGGAGCGTTGATCGGGCGACTCGAAGGTGGAGGCACGCGCAGCCTCCAGATCCGAGAAGATGGCGTAGACATGGCCCGGCCCGACCTCGGTCCCGCCTGAAATCAGCGTATCGAAGTTGAGCCCGCCCTCCACCAGCGTGGCGAGGGAGCCGATATTCAGCTCCACCCCGCCCGCGCCGACATCCACCGAAACGCCCGACGCGTCCCAGAAGCGGGTCGCGGTGGACAACTGCCGATCATAGGGCGCGCGCACGAAGGCGTCGATCCGGATCTCGGAGCCGTCGGGCGACAGGCGCGGTTGCGCGACCTCTCCGACCTCAATGCCGCGGTAGAGGATGGGCGCTCCGGGGCCAAGGCGCGAGCTTTCGCGCGTGGTCAGCACGATGGCGGTGCCTTCGACGTCGGGCGGCACGATCGGCGCACGTTCGTCGCCCAGGAAGGCGGTTTGTGGCGTCCCGATCTCGCTGTCCCAGGTGCCCTGGATATAGGTGCCCGACAGGATGGTGTTCAGCCCCTCGACCCCGCGGGTCGTTACTTCGGGCTGGACGACCCAAAAGGACGCGCTCTCGTCGAGATAGGGGGCGATGTTGCGGGAGACGCGGACATAGACGTTGACCTGGCTCAGGTCCGAGGAAAACCCGACATCCTCGACCACGCCCACCGTCACCTCGCGGAAGCGAAGCGTGGTCTGCCCGATCTCGACCCCGCTTGCATCCGGGAAGGCGATGGCCACCAGCACGCCGCGATTGGCATAGGACTGATAGGCGATGGCGAGGGCGATGATCACCGCCACGATCGGCACCAGCCACACGGCCGAGACCATGCCGCGCCGACGGCGCGGGCGTTCGTAGTCGGGAGGCGGCGGCCGGGAGGCGTCCGCGGGCGGAGGCGTGTCAGTCATTCGAAAGCGTCTTGATCCGGTCCCAGATGGCGCGGCTGTCGAAGCTGAGCGCAGACAGCATCGTGAAGACAACCGAAAGCGCAAAGCAAACCGCCGCGATCCCTGGATTGATCGTAGCGATGAGGTCGAACTGCACCAATGCGACCAAAATAGCCACTACGAAGACGTCGATCATCGACCAGCGGCCGATCCACTCCACGAATTCGAACAGATGCAGCAGATGCTTGGGCTTGGTGCGGTGCCCGCGCTGCACCAGGATGGCGAGATAAGCGATGGCCACGAACTTGCCCACGGGGATCATCACCGAGGCGAAGAACACGATACCGGCCACCCCGTAGGAGCCGTAATGCAGAAGTTCGATCACCCCGCCGACGATCGTCGCCTCGGAGGCGCGGCCCACGGTCGAGGTGATCAGCATCGGGTAGGTGTTGGCCGGGATGAAAAGCAATGCACCCGCCAGCCACCACGCCCAGACCCGTTGCAGCGCGCCCGGGTCGCGGCTGCTGAGCCGCGCGCCGCAGCGCGGGCAGCGCTCGTCCGCCGCCTCGCAGACACGGGTGCACTGGCGGCAGCCGACCAGCCCCGCCTCGCGTGCCGTGAGCGTCGGCGCGCTCAGCGCCGCGTCGCCGTGTCCAGGGCCGTCCATACCGAATGCTTGCTCATTTGCGTGTCCTTCAGCGCGGTTATGATGACGATCGCGGCGAAGGACCAGAAGGCCGGTCCCATCGAAAGCGTCGCGAGATCGGCGAGTTTCACCAAAGCCACGGCCACGCCGACCATGAAGATCTCGGCCATCGCCCACGGCTTGAGGATTTCGGCATAGCGCAAGGCCCGCGCCGCCCCCGGCCAGGGCGTGCGGTCGACCGACAGCGGCCCAAGCGCCCAGATCAGCAGCCCGAGCCGCGCCACCGGCAGCACGATGACAAAGGCGGCGACCGCGATGGACAGGGGAGCCATGATCCCCTGGCTGAAACTCATCACCGTCTCGAAGACCGAGGCGCGGCTGTCGAAGACGCCGGTGCGGAGTTCGAGGAATGGATAGAAAACGACGATGGTCATCAGCACCAGCGCGGTCGAGGCCAGAACGACGATATGCAGGATCGCCTGGGGCTTGCCGTTGGCGATGACCGTGCCGCAGCGGATGCAACGGGCTTTCTCGCCCGTGGCCGGTTCTCTCGTGAGGTGATGGAGCGCGTCGCAGACGGGGCAACAGACCATATCTGGCGACGCGCGCATCAGTAATCCCGCTCGAAGAAGACACCCAGGCTGCTCTCGCTCGTGGCGCCGGTTGTGCCGCGCAGGGTGAGGCTGGGCGTCAGGTCGACGTTGAGCGAGATCTCCGCCTCCCCTTTTTGGTCGACCTGCACCGAGGTGTAGACGTTGTCGGAGATATACTTACCCGCGCGCACTGCGGTGTTGCCCTCCGAGTCCGTCGTCACGTCGAGATCGTCCAGGCCCGCGCCGCCGCGCAGCCGCTCCAAGAGACCGCCGCTGCCCCGCCCGGCCAGCACCGCGACGGAGTCGGCCAGTTGCAGCGCCTGAAGGGCAGACAATTCGCTCAGATCGCGTCCGAAGAAGACCTGCGCCAGGATTTCCTCCTGCGGGGCTTCGGGGGAGGAGAGGAAACTGACCGAGATATCGTCGGCCGGCCCCTCGACCACGATGGAGGCCGTCAGTGTCTCCGCTTCGGTGATGGCGACGAGACGGATGAACGGCACGAAGTCGCCCTGGAAGGTGATGGCGCCTTCGTCCAGGTTGAAGCGTTGCTGGAGGATGTCGAGCCGTCCGCGCACCAGCTCGAACCCGCCCGAGGTCACGATATTGGCCGTCGTCCCCGTGATGCGCAGATCCCCCCCCAGTTCGGCATCGAGGCCCCGGCCCCGCACGAAAATCCTGCCGGGGGCTCGGACGGCCACGTTCAATCCATAGACCGGACCGCTCGCGGCGGCGGCGGTGGCCTCCGCGCGCGATGCGGCATCCTGTCCGGCCCGGACCAGCGTGCGCTGCACGGGGCGGGTGGTGCCGAGATGGTCGATAGGCGGCAACTCCCCGACCGAGGTGATGCCCGAGGACGGAACCGCGATCTCCGCCTCGGGGATCAGGATGTCGCCGGTGATCGTGGCGCCGCCGGTCAGCGGGCCGGCCACCCCGATCTCGGCGGTGATCCGCGCCGTATAAAGGCTGGGATCGGCGATGGTGCCGTCGAACCGCACGGCCAGATCGGCGGCGAAGGGCGGCGCGAGGCCCACCGGACCGGAGATCGTCAGGTCTCCGCCGGTCTCCACATCGGCCCGAAGGTCGATCACCGCCTGCGCGCCGGTCAGCCGGATGGTGGCGGTGATCCCGTCGAGGCTGTTGCGCAGGGTCGGAAGGACGAGGTTGGACCCTTCGGTCGTGATCGTGCCCGTGACCGAACTCAGCGCCGGCGGGCCGGCGATGGCGAGGTCGAAGCGGGCCGTCCCCGACAGGCGCTGCGGCGCCACGAACGGGTTGGCGAGGCCCAGGGGCGCGGTTCCAGCCACGGTCAGGTCCAGCGCCCCGCCGGTCGAGACCAGCCCCGCGACATCGGCCCGCGTTCCGCCGGGGCCGCCCACATCCAGGTCGAGCCGGTAATCCGCGCCGACCTGGCTCACCTGACCGCGCGCGCTGACCGGACCCGAGATGTCGGGCACGATGCGCGAGATTTCGGGCATCAGGAGGTTCACCTCCACATCCACCGGCGCCCCGGCCACGACGCCCGAGATGTCGATGGCTCCTCCGAGCGGCCCGCTCGAGACGATGGCGGCCCGCCAGACGCCATCCCGCTGGGTGGCCTCGATCTGCGCGTTGACTGGCCCGGCCAGTTGCGGCGCCACGCGGGAACTATCGGGCAGGCGGATGCTGGCCTCGATGTCGGCGCTCTCGGCGCCCAGCGTGGCGTCGGCCGAGATCGTGCCGCCGAACGGCCCCTGGCTGTCGAGATCGACCGTCCAGGTTCCCGCCACCTGACGCGCGACGATATCGGCGTCGAGCGGGCCGTTGAGTTGCGGCGCGATGACGGAGCTGTCGGGCAGGCGCAGGCGCAGATTGGCCTCGGCATCCTGCCCGTCCAGGCGGGCCGTGCCCACGGCGGTGCCGTTGAAGGGCAGGTCGGCGTCGAAATCCACGGACCAGACGCCGCCGGTCTGCGCGGCGTCCAGATCGGCTGTTAGCGGCCCGGAGAGGCGCGGCGACAGCACCGAGGAATCGGGGATGCGCACATCGGCGACCATCTGGGCCCCGTCTTCGGGCAGGCGCGCCGTCGCAACGACGCTTGCCCCCAACGGACCGGCCGCATCGAGATCGGCCTCCCACACGCCCGCGACCTGGCGCGCGTCGAGATCGACGGTCAAAGGACCGGAGAGGCGCGGGTCGATCGCGCCCACATTCGGCACGCGGACATCCGCCGTCACCTGGGCGCCGTTTGCGGGCAGGCTGGCGCGCGCGGTGACGGTCGCGCCGAACGGGCCGAAGGCGTCGAGATCGGCGGACCACACCCCGTCTCGCTGGCGCGCCTGCGCCTCCACCGTCAATGGGCCCTCCAACTGGCCCGCGATGGCGGATGCGTCGGGGATGCGGATCGTGGCATCGACCTCGGGGCCCGCTTCGGGCAGGCGGGCCATGACGTTTAGCGCGGCCGCGTAGGGGCCGGTGCCGGTCACATCGACCTGCCAGCCCTCGGGCGCCTGCACTGCCATGCCGGAGATATCGAGCCCGCCCGGAACGGCGGCCACCACTTGAGACAGGTCGGGCAGGGTCAGCGCGAAGTCGATGGCCAACGGCGTGTCGGTCAGCACCGTCTCGACGGTGGCCACGGCGTCGTAGGGGCCCGACGCGCGCATCTCCGCCTGCCAGTCGCCGCCGATCTGCGCCACACTGCCGTCGAGCGAGAGCGTGCCCTCGACCTGCGGGGCAAAGGCCTCGACCCGGGGCACGGTGACGGCGATATCCAGCCGGGGCGCGTTGCCGGTCAGCGGGCCGCTGGCCCGGATCACGACATCCTCGGGGCCATCGATGCGGGTGTCGGTCGACCAGACCGCGCCCCTTTGGCGAACGGTTCCCGACAACTCCACCGGCGCGGCAAGCGCGGGAAGGGCGGCCAGCGCCGGAACCGGGGCGGTCGGGTCGGGCAGGTGGGCGGAGTAGGAGATCTCGGGCGTCTCGCCGGTGACGACCCCCTCGACCCGGGCGGTCACGGCCCAAGGCCCCGCCGCATCGGCGCGGATGTTCCAGAGCCCGCCATCGTCCACGAAGGCCCGGCCCTCGGCCGTGACGCCACCGGGAATGCCGGGGGCGAAGGGGGCAATCTCGGGGACGGTCAGCGCGAAGGTCATATCCGCCAGCGGCCCGGTCAGCGTGCCGGCAGCCTCGGCGCGCACGCCCTGCGGCGCGGTGATCGTCGCGTTGCCCTGCCAGGCTCCGGTGTCGCCTTGGCCCAGGGCCAGGATCGCCCGCGTCTCGCCGGCAAGCCGGGGGTCGATGACCGCGCCATCGGCCAGAACGACCTCAAGATCGACCTCGCTGAGCAACAGGGTGCCGGCCTCGCGCGCTGCGTTGGGGTCGTAAATCGCCAAATCGCCGGTGACCGTGACCTGCGCATTGGCGAGGTCGAGCGTTTCGAGAAACAGCCCGGTCGCATCCCGTCTCGCCTCGGCCGAAATCTGCGTGCGGCCTTCGAGCAGGCCGTCGGCCTGTGCGATCCCGGTGCGGAGGCCCTCCGCGGCGCCGGCGATCGCAAGGTCGAACGCACCGCCCACGGAGACGGCACCGTCCACGGAAAGCTCCGCCGCGCCGGCCAGAGCCTCCAACCCGGCCAGTTCGGCCACGCGGGTCATGTCGGGAACCCGGGCGGTCAGGTCCAGATCGAAGGGCAACTCGGCAGCCAGATCTACGGCGATGGCGCCACCGGCCTCCAGCGCTGGCCCCGTGAAGGTCAGGTCGGCGATCCGCAGCGGCGCGTCCTGGCGCCAATCGAGTTCGGCCGAGACCGCGATGCGGTCGCCCACGGCCTGCTGCAGGGCGGCATCGACAAAGGCCAGCCCCGCCGCTTCGACCGACAACCGGCCGGTCGCTGCCGTGACGACACCCTCCGCGCGCGAGATCCGTCCACGCGCCGCGATCTGAGCCGCGGTCAGCGCCACTTCGGGCTGATCGATCCCATCGACCGTCAGGTCGAGCGCCCAGTCCTCCGAAACGGTTTGGTCGTATTGCAGAACGAACCGGGCCCCGGCGACGCTGAGCGGCGTGGCGCTTGGCAGCAGCACGGGGCTGCCGTCCTGCGAGGCCAGCCGCCCCTCCATGTCGAGCAGGGAAGGCCAGCCATCGGCACCGAACGCGGCCGTGCCATCGAGCGTCAAGGCCCGGGTGCGCAAGGACAATTCGTTCAGGTCGGTGCCCCCTGACTCACGCAGCAATCCGGCGGCGCGCAGGCTCACATCGTCGCCGAAAAAGGGCCGGTAGCGGGGGGCGAAAAGCGCGGTCACATCGCCGCCGATATCGACATCGAAGGCGCGTCCCTCGGCCGTGCCGCTCAGGGTGACGGCGCCGGCGAGGCGGTCCACCCCGTCGGAGGCCACCGCGATATCGGCCGAAAAATCGTCGAGCGGGCCGGCGCCCTGCACCGTCAATTCGATGGCGGGCGCCCCCGGGAGTTGCAGCAGGCTTGCCGCGATGCCCCCACGGGCCTCGTTCACATCCAGGTCGACGGCAAGCAGCTCCGCTTCGGCCTCGAAGGAGGCATCGAGCGCGATCACGCCCTCGACCCCGTCCAGACGCCGCCCCTCCAGGCTGATCGCGCCGGAGCCTTCGACCAGCTGCGCGGACGCTTGCAGCGTCATCGCGAGGTCCTGGCCCAGCAGCGGGGCGCCAAGCTCGATCCGGTCGGCGCGGATGGACTGGATCTGCACCGAAACCGGCAAGTCCGGCAGAGAGAAGCGGGACGCGCCCGGCTCCGGCAGCGCTTCGACACCTTCGGCGGGAAGGGGCGCGCGGTTGACCTGAATCAGCTCGGCCGTCAGCGCCTCCACCTCCAGCCGCCCCCGGAGCAGTGCCGAGCGTTTCCAGTCTAGCACCACGGATTCGAGCCGCAGCCAGGGCCCCTCGTCGTCCGAGATCGTGAGCGCCTCGAGCGTCGCCTCGGAGGAGAGCGCGCCCTCGAAGCCATCGAGCCGGACCGACAGGCCGGGCGCCGACAGATTGTCTTCGATCAACCCGACGATGAAGCCGCGGTCGCGCTCTTCCTCGGCGTCCTGAGCAAAGGCGGGCGCGGCCAGAAGGGCCAGTGGAATGAGATATTTACGCATCAGAAAGCCTGCCCGATCCCGATATAGAGCTCAAAGCCGGAATTGTCGTCGGGGCCCGCGACCGGCACGGCGAGATCGACGCGGATCGGGCCGATTCCGGTGTCGTAGCGCACGCCGAGCCCCGCGCCCGCATGACTTTCTCCGCCCGACCAACTGGAGCTTTCACTGATCTGGCCCCAATCGACGAATCCGACGACGCCAATATTCTCGGTCACCTTCTGCCGGATCTCGGCCGCCACCCCCACGAAGGAACGGCCGCCCACCTCGCGCCCACTGGGCAGCTCCAGACTGAGCGACTGGAAGGGCTGGCCCCGAACGGTGCCGCCGCCGCCGGAGAAGAACAGATCGCCCGTGGGCGCGTCTTCCAGATCCGGCCCGACCAGCGTGCCCAGTTGCAGCCGCGCGGCCAGCACCGTGTTCCGTTCGGCGCCAAAGCCCTGATATCCCCTGAGATCCGCGTTCAAGAGGACCCCGGGCCCCGCCGTCTCGAAGCCATAGAACGGGTCGATCCTGGCGTCGATGTAGTAGCCGTCGGTCGGGTTCAGGGGGTCGTCGCGCCGGTCGTATTGCGCCTCCAGCGGGATGGAAGCGATCAGGAATTCCCGGTCGCCGAAGCCGTCCGTGACGTCGGAATATTCAAGCGAAAGGCCATAGCTGTATTGGAACTCGTCGCTGACGATGCGCCGCGCGCCAACGAACACCTCGGCCCGGTCGGAAGAGAATTCCTGCTCGTCCAGGCTCTCGATCTCGGCGCCCACGAAGAGGTCCGTCTCGGGGTTGAAGGTGGCGGGGCGGGTGTAGAGGGCGCCCAGGCGGTAATCCTCGCCGCCCGACTCGCCGCCGATGCTGCGGATCTCGGCTTCCGCGCGGAAGCTGTCGGCGAAGCCCGTCAGGTTCCGGTGCAGCCAGAACGCCGAGAGCGCGGCGCCCTCGGTCGTCCCGATCTCGGCGCCGAAGCCGATGCGGCGGGGCAGCCGCTCCACCACCTGGATCGTCATGGGTAGGGTCGCGTCCGGCAGCGCCTCGGCCGCCTCGACGATCGAAACCGACCGGAAAGCGCCGGTCCGCTGAAGCCGCCGGGCGGAGTCCCGGATCTCCTCGGGGTCGAAGACGTCGCCCGGATCGAGGTCCGCGATGCGGTCGATCTGGCGGCTGCGCACCGCCTCGTTGCCTTCGATCAGGATCGCGCCATAGCGCAGCCGGGGCCCCGGAGCGAGGGAGAGGCGCGCGTCGACCCGCCGATCCGGATGGTTGGCGGTGATCTGCTGGCCGCCCAATTCCGCCTTGGCATGGCCGATGGCCCGCCACGCCTCGACTCCCTCGGAGGTCGCCTGCCGCAGGATGCTCGTGCCCGCCCGGGCCCCTGTCTCGAAGCCGGGGGGCGGGCGGATCCCCTCGGGCAGGGGGGCGATTTCGGCTTGGCCGAAGACGAAAAGAGGGCCTGGCTCGACTGCGATCACCACCTGGCCGACCGGCTCCTCGGAGCCGATCACCGGCAGGTCGGTCGCCTCCACCCCATCGACTTCGATGGAGATGACCGGCCCGAAATAGCCCTGTTCATAGAGAGCGGCGAGCAGGCGCGCGTAGTCGGCCTGCGCGGCGGCGACGATGTCGCGCCGGGGAAGGGCGCCGTCCTCGGCGTCGCGCAGGGTGCCGGCAACGAGAGAGGTCGCTTCGAGCGTTCCGCCCAGGCCTTTGTCGCCGCCCGCGAGCCGGAACTCCAGTTCGGCTGCCGCGGCGCCGGTCGCGCCCAAAAGCGCGGCGGCCAACAGGCCGGTCCTCATTGTCATGCCGTCGCTCCCCACTCGCCAGTTACGGCGCAGCCAACCGCACCGGATCAGGCCGGGGGTCGGAAGACCACGGGTCTCGTGCTAACATCGGCGGCCTGAGTGTGAAAGCCGCGCAATGCCGCAGCTTCCGGTTGTGCCGATCGTGATGCTGTGAAACCGACCCGAGCGACAGCTCCCTTACCGTTCGAGCCACGCCATGGCGCCTCCGGCCGACCCCGTTCCACGCCGCTCGACGCGCCTCCTGGTGACCGCTGCCGAGGCCTTTCCCGCCTTCGAGGAGGCTGTTCTGGACGCGCGGGAGGAGATCGTCGCGGGCTTTCGCATCTTTGATCTGGCGACGCCCTTGCGCAGCCCCCGGGCCCGGGCGGTGGGGCGGGACTGGTTCGATCTGCTGCTGCATGTGATCTCCCGCGGGGTGCGGTTCCGGCTGGTCCTGTCGGATTTCGACCCGCTGGTCGGGGAGGCGCTGCACGCGGCAACGTGGCGCAGCTTGCGCCTTGCCGCCGCCCTGCGGGAGTTGGCGCCGGACGATGCGGAGTTCGAGGTCCAGGCCGCGCTTCACCCGGCGCGGCTCGCTTGGCTGGCCCGTCTGGCTCTCTGGCCCCGGGTTCAGAACATGCTGACCCGGCGGGTCGCGGAACTTTCCGAGCAACCCCCCGACGCCCGGGAGGCCCTGCTGCGCGACCGCCCCGGGCTGAAGCGGATGGTCGTTCGGGATCGCGAGAGCCTGCGGCCGCGCCGTCTGCGCCTGCCGGAACTGGTCCCGGTGACGCATCATCAGAAGGTCGCGGTGATCGACCGCCGCTTGATCTATTGCGGGGGCCTCGATCTGGACCAGCGCCGCTATGACGATTGGGGCCACGCCCAGCCCGCCGAGCAGACCTGGCACGATGTCCAGGTGATCTGCGAGGATCCCGAGGCGGCGGAGGCGGCCCGCGCCCATTTGGACGGCTTTGTCGCGGTGACCCATCGCGCGGCGAAGCCGACACCGCGCCGGGCCGGAATGCTGCGCACGCTGTCGTCGCGGGCGGCCGGGGGGTATCGTCTGTTCGCGCCGCGCAAGGTGCTGACCGAGCTGGAGCAAGAGGTGCTGGAGGGCATCGCGGCGGCGCGCCGTCTCATCTATATCGAGACACAGTTTCTGAGAGATCGCCGCGTGGCGGGGGCCCTGGCGCGCGCGGCGCGGGCGCGACCGGATCTCGAACTCTTCCTGGTGCTGCCCGGGGCGCCCGATGATGTGGCCTTCCTTGGCTCGCGGCGGGCCGATGCGCGGTTCGGCGAGTTTCTCCAGGCTCGCGCGGTCCGCAGGCTGCGCAGGGCGTATGGCCAAAGGCTGTTTCTGGGGGCACCGGCGCAGCGGCGCGCCGCTGATGGGACAGGGCGTGACACGTTGCACGGCGCGCCCCTGATTTACGTCCACGCAAAGGTCTGTCTTTTCGACGATTCGCGCGGTGTCGTCAGCAGCGCCAATCTCAACGGGCGAAGCCTGCGCTGGGACACGGAGTTCGGCGTCCCCTTGCGCGGCGCGGAGGAGGTGGCGGCCAGCCGGGCGCGGTTGCTGGAGCATTGGCTGGGGGAGGATGACGCGGATTCGTCCCTGATCGCGGGCGAGACCTGCGTGCGGGCTTGGCGCGCGCTGGCCGGTCGCAATGCCGGGTGCCGGCCGGAGGAGCGCCGCGGTTTGCTCTTGCCGTATCCGAGCGGGCCGGCCCGGAGGTTTGGCCGGGATCTCCCGGTCGTTCCCGAGGAAATGGTCTGAGCCAAGCCCGGTCAGAGCGTGCCGGTATCGCGCCGCTCTTGATTTTCGATGCGGTCGAGCAGCTGGTTGACGCCTCGGGCCAGGGCCGCACCATGCGCGTCGAGCCCCAGCACGTCGACACGCCGATCCGTCGCGCCGCTGTCTATGGCGGCGAAGACGCGGTCGAGATCCTCACCGACGCTGCTGCGCAAAGCTTCGGCTGCCTCCAGCAAGACCCGCCGCTCGAAGAGCGCGCGACGGATCAGGTCGAGCGCCCGCGCGATCTGGTCCAGGTCGCGCTGCGAACAGCCGGGCACCGGCACTGGCGTCGTCTCCTGCGAGAGCCGGCGGGCGGTTCGGATCAACTCGTGGATCGACCGGTCGACCCGCCGCATGATCGCGAAGGCGAGCGCGCCGAACCCGACAAGGAGCAGCGCGAAGAGCGTGATATCGCTGGCCATGTCGTGGCGGGCGGCGCGGAGTTCGCCTGCGAGCAGGGTCGCGATGCGGTCCGTTTCGCCGATCTCGACGGCCCGCAGGTCGTCGATCACCTGATCCGCGCGCGCGACCCAGTCTTCCAGGGCGATGCCTTCGGCACCGCCGATCTCGGTCTCCGTCAAGACCTCCGTCCGCGCGGTGGCGAAGCGGCCATAGGCGCGGGATCGCTCCCACAACTCGAGGAAGCTGCGGGCGTCGTCACCGGCCACGAGCCGGTAGCTGTGCAGCCATGTTTCCGTGATGGGGATCTGGCGCTGGAATTCCGCAATGTCGGCGGACCGGCTCGCACTATTTACCTGCGCCAGGGCGAGGATCGAGGCGCCGCTCGCGCGCTCCTGCCCGATGGCGTCCTTGGCGGCCATGAGCGACGCCAGATTGTTCGTCGAGAGCGCCACCTGCCCGGAATTCGCGGTGGCCGCGCTTCGTGCGACGGCCCAAATCAGCCGTTGGGTCTCGGCCGACATGGCGTCGCGATAGGGGCCCGCCGCGATCGACCGCGCGTCGACCAGAGCCCGCAGCGCCGCAAGCCGGTCGGCAAGATTTGGGGCGTGGAGCGCTTGGACCCCTAAGGCGTTTGGGACATGCGGGCCCGCGCGCGTCAGCACCGCATCGGTGCGCCCCCGTTGCGTCGTGACCGGGGCCGTCAGCGCGTCTAGAGGCGCGCGCAGCCAAGCCAGGGTCAGGGCGCGCTCGCGCTGAAGTTCATGCATGACGGCGCCGATCGTCGCATTGGACTCGACCAAATCCTGATCCCGCCCCAGGGCCCGACGGTCGGCGAGGTCGGCCAGCAAGGAGGCGGAGGCGAAGACGACCGCCACCGAGAGTCCGGCGCAGAAGATCAGCGCCATCGACTGGCGGACCGTCAATCGCCTAAATGATCCCATGCCGCAATCTCCTGCCATGTGCCGGACTTATGGGCGCTGCGATCTTTCCAAATCGTTACGAACCGATTGGATTGGTGAGTGCCATTGCCTTCTGGGACGTGCCGCGCGAAGTTGCCCCCATGAATTCGGACCCCCTCTTCGATGAGATGCACTATCCCGATGGCACGCCCCGGGCCGCCTATGCGGAGTTCGCCCGGTGGTTCGACGGGGAAGACCCAAAGCGCCTGCGTGCCAAGGCGCGCGAGGCCGAGGACGCCTTTCGGCTGACGGGCATCACCTTCAACGTCTATGGGGATCCTGACGCGAATGAGCGGCTGATTCCCTTCGATATCGTGCCCCGCATCATCGCGGCGCGCGAATGGGCCAAGCTGTCCAAGGGGATCGAGCAGCGGGTGCGCGCGCTCAATGCCTTCCTGCACGACATCTACCACCGCCAGGAGATCGTGCGGGCCGGCGTCCTGCCCGTCGAGATGATCGCCCGGAACGAGGCGTTCCTGCCGCAGATGATCGGCGTCGACCCGCCCGGCGACATCTACACTCATATCGTCGGAATCGACCTCGTCCGCACCGGGCCAGACCAGTTCTACGTGCTCGAAGACAACGCCCGCACCCCCTCCGGCGTGAGCTACATGCTGGAAAACCGCGAGACGATGCTGGCCGTCTTCCCGGAGCTCTTCACCTCCAACCGGGTGCAGCGCGTCTCGACCTATCCGCGCAACCTGCATGCCTCGCTTTCGGCCTGCGCGCCGCCCGCCTGCGAGGGGACGCCCACGGTGGCGGTTCTGACGCCGGGTATCCACAACTCCGCCTATTTCGAGCATTCCTTTCTGGCCGACCAGATGGGCGCCGAACTGGTGGAGGGGCACGACCTGCGCGTGGTTGATGGCCGCGTCGCGATGCGGACGACCCGTGGCTACAAGCCCATCGACGTCCTCTATCGCCGGGTGGACGACGACTATCTCGACCCGCTCACCTTCAACCCGGACTCGATGCTGGGCGTGCCGGGCATCTTCGATATTTTCCGCGCGGGCGGCATCACCATCGCCAACGCCCCGGGCACCGGCGTCTCGGACGACAAGGCGATCTACAGCTACATGCCCGAGATCGTGCGTTTCTATACGGGCGAGAACGCCCAGCTCGAGAACGTGCCGACCTGGCGCTGCTCCGAAAAGGAGGCGCTGGCCTATGTGCTCGACAATCTGGAGGAGCTCGTCGTCAAGGAGGTCCATGGCTCGGGCGGCTACGGGATGCTGATCGGGCCGACCGCCTCGAAGAAGGACATCAAGGCGTTCCGCGCGAAGCTGGAAGCGAAGCCGGGCAACTATATCGCCCAACCCACCTTGTCGCTTTCGACGGTTCCGATCTTCGCCAACAAGGGACTCGCGCCGCGCCATGTGGATCTGCGCCCCTTCGTGCTGGTCTCGCCCAACGGGATCGAGATCACGCCCGGCGGTCTGACGCGGGTCGCGCTCAAGAAGGGCTCGCTGGTGGTGAACTCGTCACAGGGCGGCGGGACCAAGGACACCTGGGTGCTGGAGGACGAATGAGCGGGCTTCGGACGGAGATTCGGCGGCCCGCCGAGCGGGCGCTGCCCCATGGCGAAGAAGGCGCGCAGCGACGGATGAGCCGTTTGGGGGCCCCATGCTAGGAAAGACCGCCGGTGGCCTCTTTTGGATGTTCCGCTACCTCGAGCGGGCGGAAAATATCGCTCGCCTGGTCGAGACCGGAGAGCGGATGGCGCTGACCCGGCCCGACGGCGCGGATGGGGAATGGAGCTCGATTCTGACCACGGCCGGAACCCATGCGGCCTATGACGCCCATCACGACGACGTCTCGGGCGAGGCCGTGATCGACTGGTTGCTGCGCTCCTCCGACAACCCTTCCTCGGTCATGTCCTGCATGGAGGCGGCGCGGATGAACGCCCGCACCGTCCGCACGGCCCTGACCCGCGAGGTCTGGGAGGCGGTCAACGAGTGTTGGATGACGCTCCGCGACCTGCTCGCGCGCAAGGTGCAGACCCGCGACCTGCCCAAGGCCCTGGCCACGATCCGGGCACGCTCCGCCTTTGTGCGGGGCGCGTTGCATGGCACGATGCTGCGCGACGAGATGTACGATTTCGCGCGGCTGGGCACGTTCATTGAGCGCGCGGACGCAACCGCCCGTCTGCTCGACGTCAAATATTATGTCCTGCTGCCCTCGATTGCGGGTGTCGGCTCGCGGTTGGACAATGTTCAGTGGGAGATGATCCTGCGCGTCGTCTCGGCCGAAGGTCCGTTCCGTCATGTGCACGGCAACACGCGCGGGGCTTCCAACATCGCCCAGTTTCTGATCCTCGACGGGCGGATGCCGCGCTCCCTCGCTTTCTGCTACAAGAAGATCGGCGACAATCTCGACTATCTCTACCGCGATCACGGGATCCGGAAACCCTGTCACGATCTTGCCGACGAGATCTGCCATCGCCTCTCGGAGATGACAATCGAGGACATCTTCGAAGAGGGCCTGCACCAGTTCCTGCAGGACTTCCTGGCACGCAATACGGCGTTGAGCCATCAGATCGAGCAGGATTTCAGGTTCTACCGATGACCCAGACGCTCCATATCCGCCACGTCACGACCTATGCCTATGACGAGCCCGTCTATTACGGGCTCCAGCAGCTCCGGCTGACGCCCAAGGGGCGCGCCGGGCAGCATGTCATCGATTGGAAGACCACCGTGACCGGCGGCCGGATCGAGGTCGCGTTTGACGACAGCCATGCCAACCGGGTGCAACTCGTCTCGCTCCAGGAGGGGGCGGAACGGGTGGAGATCGTGGCCGAAGGCACGGTCGAGATTTCCGACGAGACCGGGGTGATCGGGGCGCAGGGGGGCTATATGCCGCTCTGGATGTTTCTGCGGCCCACGGACCTTACCCGGCGCGGCTCGGCCACGCAGGCCTTCGCCCGCGAGGTGCGCGGGATCGACGACCAGCTCGAACAGATGCACGCCCTCTCGCAGGTCGTGCGCGAGGCCGTCGCCTATGACACCGGCGGCATGGATGTCGCGCGCACGGCCGAGGAGGCGGCGAGCCAGGGCCACGGCGTCTGTCAGGACCACGCGCATATCTTCTGCACGGCGGCGCGGCTGCTCGACCGCCCGGCGCGCTATGTCTCCGGCTATCTCAAGATGAACGACCGGGAGCATCAAGAGGCGACCCATGCCTGGGCCGAGGCGTATATCGACGGGCTGGGCTGGGTCGGCTTCGACGTCTCCAACGGCTATTCGCCCGATACCCGCTATTGCCGGGTCGCGACCGGGCTGGACTACACCGATGCGGCGCCGATCTCGGGCATCCGGCAGGGCGCGGGGACGGAGACGATGAAGGTCGAGCTGCGCGTGGCGCAGGCGGACCAATTGCAGTCGCAGAGCCAGGCGCAGCAGTCGCAGTCCTAGCGGCCCCCCGCCATTGTGACATCCGCCGACGCTCCGCTTCGAGCCTTCCGTCCCAGATCGTGCGGCACAGCTGAACACCCGCTGCCCTTGTTCGATTGATCGCGATCAACGGGCCGTGCCCGGCTACGGTCTATAAGCAAGCGCACCTGGAGGATCTTTTCAACCAACGAGCCGCAGCGGGTATTGGACATGGCCGACACTGAAAGGACGGGCTGGGACGTCATCGTCATCGGGTCCGGCATGGGCGGTATGGCGGCGGCGGCGGCGTTGTCAAAGGTCGGGCACAAGGTGCTTCTGCTGGAGCGGTACCAGACACTTGGCGGCCTCTCCCACAGCTTCTCCATCGAGGGGTTCTCCTGGGATGCGGGCATCCATTACCTCAACTGCGTCGCCCCGGAAGATCGCGAACGCCATATTCTCGACTGGCTGTCGGACACGCCGATCGAGTTCGCCTCGATGGGTGCCGTCTATGACACTCTGCATATCGGCGACGCCGCCCCGCTGGCTCTGTCCCGCCCCTACGAGGCGCAGGCGCGCGATTTCAAGGACCGGTTCCCGGACGGCGCGGACGCCATCGACGCGTGGATCGCCGCGCTGAAGGAGGGCCGGGAGGCGCTTCTGAAGGTCACCATGACGCGTGCGATGCCCGAGATCTTCGGCGCGGCGGTGAAATGGTGGCACAGCCACGCCATCGACCGCTGGTGCAAGCGAACCACGCAGGAGGTAATCGACGAGATCACCGACAACCCCGAGCTGGCCGCCGCCTTCGCCGCGCAGTGGTTCGACCACGGCGGCAGGCCCAGCAAGGCAAGCTTCGCAATGCACGCCCTGATTACCGGGGCCTATCTGGAAAGCGGCGCCTGGTATCCCAAGGGCGGCGGTGCGGCCTTTGCCGAGCACATTCTGCCGACGATCACGAAGGCGGGCGGCGAAGCGCGCGCGGATACCGAGGTCGAGAGGCTTCTGATTGAGGGCGACCGGGTCGTCGGCGTGCGGACGGCTGCGGGCGAAGAGTTCCGCGCCGATGCGGTGATCTCGGATATCGGGGCGCGAGAGACGGTCAACCATCTGCTTCCGGCCGATTGTGGATACCAGGACTGGATCGACGCAAT
Source organism: Jannaschia seohaensis (assembly GCF_900116765.1). Lineage (GTDB taxonomy): Bacteria > Pseudomonadota > Alphaproteobacteria > Rhodobacterales > Rhodobacteraceae > Jannaschia > Jannaschia seohaensis. The sequence continues at coordinate 761,148 of NZ_UETC01000001.1, forward strand.
CCGCGCCTTGCCGCATTCCGTCGCCCATTTCAGCCTGTTCCTGGGCTTCGAGGGCGATATCGAGCGCGCCGGGGCGACCCGCGCGAACCACTGGATCTACCCTGGCGGACAGGTCGATGTCGTCTGGACGGACGCGCCTGAAACCCCTCCGCCCGGCATGTTCGTGTCCTTCGCCTCTTTGAAGGATCCACAACATGATCCCGGGCCGTCGCAACGATACGCCGGCGAAATCGTCGCCTGGGCCGACTGGTCGGTGGTGGAGCCATGGGCCGGCCTGGCGCCGGGCGCGCGAGGCGAGGACTACCAGGCCTTCAAGACCCGGGTCGGGGACGCGATGTTCGCGCAGTTCGAGGCCCACTTCCCCGAATTGGCCAAGCTGGTCGTGTTCCGCAATCTGTCGACGCCACTGACGACCCGCGCGATCACGGGGCATCACAAGGGCGCGTTCTACGGCATCGATACGACGCCTGACCGATTGATGAGCGAGGCGCTGCAAACTCGGACGCGTGTGCCGGGTCTGTTCCTTGCCGGTCAGGATGTCCTGAGCCCCGGAATCCCCGGGGCGCTCTGGGGCGGCGTGCTGGCCGCGGCGACCGTCGACCCGAGAGTGTTCCGGCAGCTTCCAGGATAGCAGCCGACCGTTCCCGCGCCCTGACCGTCACCGCATCGCGTGAGCCGACCGTCAGCCCACTGCTTCACATGCCCGCTTCGCCGGCCAGGCAGTCTGTCAGCTATCCCATCGCCCCAACGCGGCCTCGTCTTTCTCCGCCGCCGCGACCCACTCGGCCCCGTCCTCGGTCACTTCCTTCTTCCAGAAGGGCGCGCGGGACTTCAGGTAGTCCATCAGGAAGGCCGCCGCCTCGAAGGCCGCCTCGCGATGCCGCGACGCGGTCGCGACCATCATGATGCGATCGCCGGGGGCCAGCCGCCCGTGCCGATGGATCACCGTGACGCCGGAGAGGGGCCAGCGATCGGTGGCCTCGCGCGCGATCCCCTCCAGCGCGCGTTCGGTCATGCCGGGATAGTGCTCGATCTCCATCCAGCGGAGCCCGCCCGCCACGTCGCGCACCCGGCCGGTGAAAGTGACCACGGCGCCGGTCTCCGGCCCGGCCTCCAGGGCGGCGGCCTCCGCGCCCAGATCGAACGGCGCGTCGGAGACGACAACGCGGATCGGGACGGCGCTCATCCGCCTGTCATCGGCGGAAAGAACGCCACCTCGCGCGCCCCCGAGAGCGGCGTCTCCAGCGGCACCAACTCCTGATCGACGGCGGCGCGGATCGTGGCCATGTCTGCGAAGGCTGCCGCGTATCGCTCCTCGCGGGCGCGCAATTCGGCGACCAGATCCACGACCGTGGCGGCCTCCGTCTCGATCGTCTCGCGGCCCAGTCCGATCCGCTCCCGGAGCCAGGCGAAGTAGAGAACCTGAATCGTCATGGTTTGGGGTCCACCAGATATGGGCGCGCCTTGCTGAAATAGTCCCACCCCGTGATCGCCGTCAGCAGGGCCGCCACCCAAAGCAGCACCGTGCCCGCGAAGAAGGTCGCGTCTTGCAGCCAGAGCAGCCAGTTCAGCGAGAGTTCGTCCGGCACCTCGCCGTCGAGGATCGCGCCGATCGTCTCGATATCCATGCCATGCACCCGCTCGGCGAAGTGGTGCTCGAAGATGCCGGTGGAGAATAGAACCGCGATGGCCACCATCTGCGCGGTGGTCTTCCATTTGGCGAGCTTGGTGACCTTCAGGGTCGACGATGTGGCGCCCAGGAACTCCCTCAGGCCGCTGACGAAGACCTCGCGGAACAGGATGATCGTCGCCGGCAGCAGGATCCAGGGGTTCATGCCCGAAAAGCCGGTGATGACCAGCAGCGCGATCACCACCATCGCCTTATCCGCGATCGGATCGAGCATCGCGCCGAAGCGGCTCGCCTGATTATATTCCCGCGCGATATAGCCGTCGAACCAGTCGGTAATCGCGGCGACGACGAACAGCACCAGCGCGAACCAATCCGCCCAAGGCCGGGCGAAGAAGAGAAACATCACCGCCACACCCGGCGCCGCGAAGAGCCGGATAACTGTCAGGATGTTGGGCACCGTCCATCTCATTGCCTCCGTCTAGCGACTGTCGACGAAGGGGGCCAGACCCCGCCGGCGCGTGCCGGAGCGGGGGGGGGCTGGTTATCCCGTTTCATGGAAGTGCCGGTGGATCGTCTCGGCCAGCGCATCGCTGATGCCGTCCACGGCTTTCAGATCCTTCAGGCCCGCGCGGCTCACGGCCTTGGCGCTGCCGAAATGCGCAAGCAGAGCCCGCTTGCGGCCCGGACCCACGCCGGGCACCTCGTCGAGCGGGTTCGCCACCAGGGCCTTGGCGCGCTTGGCCCGATGGGTGCCGATGGCGAAGCGGTGGGCCTCGTCGCGAATCCGCTGGATGAAGTAGAGGACCGGATCGTTGCGGGGCAGGGCCATGGGCCGCGCGCCGGTGCGGTGGAACTCCTCCTTGCCGTGATCGCGGTCGATGCCCTTGGCGACGCCGACCATGGCGATGTCCTCGACCCCCATCTCGCGCATGATCTGGCGCACCGCGCTGACCTGGCCCGCGCCCCCGTCGATCAAGAGCAGGTCCGGCCAGAGGCCGGACGCCCGCTCGGGGTCTTCCTTCAGCAGGCGCTTGAACCGGCGGGTCAGCACCTCCTTCATCATGCCGAAATCGTCGCCGGGGGTCAGCTCGGACCCCTTGATATTGAACTTGCGATATTGGGACTTCTCGAACCCCTCCGGCCCGCTGACGATCATCGCGCCGACCGCGTGGGAGCCCTGGATATGGGAGTTGTCGTAGACCTCGATCCGCTTGGGCGGCGCGGGCAGGTCGAAGGCCTCGGCGATGCCGCGCAGCAGCTTCGCCTGCGTCGCGCTCTCGGACAACTTGCGGCCCAGGGATTCGCGCGCATTGCGCACCGCGCCCTGCACCAGCTCCGCTTTTTCGCCGCGCTGGGGATGGAGCAGCTGCACCTTGCGCCCGGCCTTCTCGGACAGGGCGTCGATCATTAGGTCGCCATCCTCGATCCCGTGGCTCAGCAGCACCATGCGCGGGGGCTGCTTGCCGTCATAGAACTGGCCGAGGAACGCTTCCATAACCTCCGCCGGGCTCATGTCCTCCGAGACCTTGGGATAGAAGTCGCTATTGCCCCAGTTCTGCCCGGCCCGGATGAAGAACACCTGAACACAGGCCTGGCCGCCCTCCATATGCAGGCCGATCACATCCGCCTCGGGCACGCCCTGGGGGTTCACGCCTTGGGTGGATTGCACATTCGTCAGGGCCTTGATCCGATCGCGCAGCGCGGCGGCCCGCTCGAACTCCATCTCGGCGGCGGCGGCCTCCATGTCCTGGGCCAGCTTCTCCTGGATTTCGGTGGTCTCGCCGCGCAGGAACCGTTCGGCATCCCGCACCGACTCGGCATAGGCGCTTTGGCTGATGAAGCCCACGCAGGGCGCGGAGCAGCGCTTGATCTGATAGTTGAGGCAAGGCCGGGTCCGCGTCTCGAAATCGCTGTCGGAGCAGTTGCGCAGCAGGAAGACGCGTTGCAACTGATTGAGCACCCGGTTGACGGCCCCCGCGCTGGCGAAGGGGCCGAAATAGGTGCCCTTGCCCTTCGCCCCGCGATGCTTGCGGATCTGGGGGAAGGCGTGGCCGCTGGTGACCTCGATATTCGGGAACGACTTGTCGTCGCGCAGCAGCACATTGTAGCGCGGCTTGAGCTGCTTGATGAGGTTCTGTTCGAGCAGCAGCGCCTCAAGCTCGGTCCTGGTGGTCAAGACCATCATCGAGGCCGTCTCGGAGATCATGCGCCGGATGCGGGGGGAATGCCCGCTGAAACGGGCGTAATTGGACACCCGGTTCTTCAGGTTTCGGGCCTTGCCGACATAGAGCACCCGGCTCTCGGCATCGAGCATCCGATAGACGCCGGGCGATCCGTCCAGCGTCCGCAGGAAGCTCTTGATGACCTCTGGTCCCGTAAGGGTTGTCTCGTCTGCCATGGCTCACTCGATTCTCTGGCGCTGCCCCGGCAGCGGGCTTAGCGCAAGGGCTCATTCGGCGTGAAGAACTGGTCTCAAGATGTGGATAAGTCTGGGGGCAGTCCCGCACCGGCCTTTGGAGTCAACGGCTTCGTTTGAAGAGTGTGACATTGAGGTGACGGCCAGAAATTTTACAAACATCTGGTATTTAACGATTAATTTTCCGACGCTCTTTTTGGCTGCCGGTCTGAGCTTGCATTTTTGCCCTTGTGTCGTGACGTGCCGGGAAGGTGGACAATTGTTGCGCGTCCGGAGCCGGCGCGACTCACTCGACGCCCAGAACGTCCGGCGTTTGCCAGGCCAGATGCTGGCCTCCATCGACGCAGATCAGCTGCCCGGTGATGGCGGGGGCCTCCAGCAGATAGCGCATAGCGCGCAGGATGTCGTCCGGCGCCGCGCCCCGTTCCAGGAGCGTGGCGGCTCGCTGTGCGTCGAAGTGCTGCGCCGATTGGCGGACCCCCTGCATGGTTGGCCCCGGGCCGATTCCGTTGACGCGGATGGCGGGCGCCAGGGCCTGTGCCGCCGTCTGTGTCAGGGTCCAAAGCGCGGACTTGGCCAGGGAGTAAGTCATGAACTCCGGCGTCAGCTTCCGCACCCGCTGGTCGATCATGTTGATGATCGCGGCCGATGCCAGCGGCAGCCCGTCCGACCTGGCCTCCGGCGCCTGCGCGGCGAAGGCCTGGGTGAGGATGAAGGGCGCGCGCAGGTTCGAGCCGATATGCCGGTCCCAGCTCTCGTGGGTGGCGGTGCGGATGTCGTCATGCTCGAAGATCGAGGCGTTGTTGATGAGCACCGTCAGCGGGCCGCCCAAAGCCTGGGCGGCGCGCGGCACAAGCGCGTCGCAGGCCTCCAGGTCCAACAGATCCGCCTGCAGGGTCACCGCGCGCCGCCCGAAGCCCTCGATTTCCTCGGCCACGGCCTGGGCCCCGTCTGCGGAGCTGGCATAGTGCAGCGCCACGTCATAGCCCAAGCGCCCCAATTCCCGCGCCATCGCCGCGCCCAGCCGGCCGCCCGCGCCTGTGACCAGCGCCTTCATGCGAGCACCAGCACGAGATAGGCGGCATAGAGACCGAAAAGCCCGACGCCCCAGCTCCGCGTGATGTCGCGGCCCATGAAAACGAAAGGTATCAAGATCAGCGTCGCTCCCAGCATGATCCAAAGGTCCAGAACGAGAAAGGATCGCTCCACCGGGATCGGGTCGACAAACACGGCGACGCCGATAATACCCAGCAGGTTGAACAGGTTCGATCCGATCACATTGCCCAGCGCGACATCCGCGTGACGCCGGATCGCCGCCATGACGGTGGTCGCAAGCTCCGGCAGGGAGGTCCCGATCGCGACCAGGGTCAGTCCGATCACTGTCTCGGTCACCCCAAAGGCCCGCGCGATGGAGGTCGCCCCGTCCACCAGCAGGTTCGCCCCGAGCGGCAGGCCGATCAGTCCGAGTCCCAAAAAGGCGGTGAGCTTCCACCCCGGCAAGCCGGGTTCGGCGCCCTCGACCTCCACCTCGTCCCCGCGCGACGACAAGAACGTCGCCGCCAGGACGGCGATCAGCGCGGCCAGTAGGATCAGCCCATGCCACCAGACCAGCGTACCGGTCAGGCAGAGGCCGATGAACAATACGCTCGCGCCCAGCATGTAGAGATAGTCGCGGCGGGTGTCGTGCCCCGACGTGTGCATCCTCGCGATCAGCGCGGGAATGCCCAGCACCAGCAACACATTGGCCGTGTTCGACCCCACGACATTGCCCAAGGCAAGGCCCGGGACGCCGTCCAGGATGGCCTGCACGCTGACCAGAAGTTCGGGCGCGGATGTGCCGAAGGCGACGACGGTCAGACTGACCACCAGCGCGGGCAGACCAAGCCGCAGGGCCAGGTTCACCGCGCCCTTCACCAGAGCATCCCCCGCGAAGATCAGGATCACGAGGCCCAGGGTCACGTTTGCGATATCGAGCATCATCCGCGCGGAACTTTCCGGCAAGGGCATGGGCCGCGCCCGACCAAAGGTGCCCCGCAATTGGAACAGGTGGTCTGCTTCCGCAGGCGTGGGCGCGGCAGGCGCAGTCGACCGAACATGGCCAGAACGGCCATTCCGATCAGGAATAGGGTGACGATCTTGACGAGCATCTAGATCCCGTAACGGGCCCAGAGCGCCCGGGCCTCCAACGCGGAGGCCGTCTCGTCCAGCACGGAGGGAATCAGCCGTTGCAGGAAGGGCCGCCGGGGCGCGAGGCGAGAAAACGTGACATGCTCGCCGTAACGCTCCCGCAGGACAGGGACCAGATGTCCGATCCCATCGACCAGCCCGGCTTCGACCGCCTCCTCGCCGACGAAGATATCGCCCGTGAAGAGGTCGCGGTCTTCGGCCAGCTTGTCGCCGCGCCGCGCCTTCACATGGGCGATGAAGCTGTCATGGATTCGAGCCTGGATGGTCTTGAGCCGAGCGATATCGGAGTCGCGCTCGGGCCGGAACGGATCGAGCAGCGACTTGTCTTCCCCCGCCGTATGGACGCGCCGCTCGATCCCCCAGCGCCCGATCAGTTCGTGAAAGCCAAAGCCGGCGGAGATCACGCCGATGCTTCCGGTGATCGATGAGGGGTCGACATGAATGTCGTCCGCCGCCGCCGCCAGCCAGTATCCGCCCGACGCGGCGACATCTTCGACGAAAGCGTGGATCGGGATCTTCAGTTCATCGCCCAGGCGGCGAATATGGGCCCCGATCAGGGCGGATTGCACCGGCGAGCCTCCGGGGGAGTTAATCTGAAGCGCGACGGCCTTGGGCTTTCCCTTGCGGAACGCGCGCTCGATCAGCGGGGAGAGCGTGGCGTGGGAGAGCGCGCCGCGCCCGCCGCCCGCCGCGATCACACCTTGAAGACGGAGAACGGCGACGCGAGGCGTCTTTGGGCCGAAGGGATACGGGGCTCTGAAAGACATGGGCGGGATGTAGAGCCGTGACTTCGGTGGAACAAGGCGGGGCGCGATGCATTCCGATCTCTGTCACGGTTGCGGCACTCGCAGGACCATCCATACGGACCCGTTTGATCGTCGAAGGACTGCCCCGGAACGGAGCGCGGGCGCGACGCGCATCGAAGCTGCACGCCTCCGGGAGTGGCGCCTGTCCATTGTCCATGCTTGCCCTGCGTCTGCTAGGCAAGGGCCTGTTTTGCCTCGTCGAGGGCGCGATCCCGACGGATCGCCCCGAAATATCGCGGAGGCCGTGTCTCCCCCGCCTGGGCCGAAGGTGGCGCCGCCAAATGGCGCCGTCCGAGCCCTGTGCGCTCTCTGCGACATTCGGCGGGGGGGGGGGGCACATGCCGCGCATCTTTCATCCGGACACATCCGGGGGAAGATCGTTAACCGCAACGCATCGGTCAGGGCTGGATCCTGGACTTTAGCGCACGACGAACTCGGCGTGGAGTGCCCCTGCCGCTTTGATGCTCTTGAGAATGTCGATCATGTCGCGGGCCGAGACGCCCAGGGCGTTGAGGCCGGCAATCACATCCGAGAGCGAGGTGCCCCCCTCAACCAGGGCCAAGGCCGGGCCCGGTTCTTCGTCCAGGCCGACGGCGGTCCGGGGGACGATCACCGTCTGGCCATCGGAGAAGGGGTTGGGCTGACTGACCAGTGGCGCCTCTTGCACGCGCAAGGTCAGGTTGTTCTGGGAGACAGCGACCTCGGAAATGCGCACATCCCGCCCCATCACGATCGTGCCGGAGGCCTGATCGACGACCACGCGCGCGCGATGCTCGGGTTCGACGGCGATGTTCTCGATGTTGCTGATGAGATGCGCTGGGGAATGCGCCTTGCCGGAGTCCAGGTCCAGCAGGACCGTGCCGGCATCGAGCATGCGCGCATGGCTGCCACCGAGCGCGTCGTTAATCGCCCGCTCGACCCGTGCGGCGGTGGTGAAGTCCGGCTCCCGCAGGGCGAGCCGGATCTGCGTGAGTTGGCTGAAATCGAAATCGACCTCTCGTTCTACCCGCGCGCCGGAGGGGATGACCCCTGCAGTCGGCACCCCTTGGACCAATTCCGCCGCCTCGCCGCGCACGGCTACGCCGGCAGCGATGATTGTGCCTTGGGCCACGGCATAGACATCGCCGTCGGCAGCCGTCAGGGGCGTCATGACCAGTGTGCCGCCAAGCAGGCTGTCGGCGTCGCCGATCGCCGAGACGGTGATGTCGATCCGGCCGCCCGCCCGCGCGAATGGCGGCAGCGTGGCCGTCACGATGACCGAGGCAACGTTGCGTGGCCGGAATTGCTCTCCGTCGACATTGACGCCGAGCCGTTCCAGAATGTTGGTCATGATTTCTTCAGTGTAGGGTGCGTTGCGCAGGCCGTCACCGGTGCCATCGAGGCCCACGACCAGGCCGTAGCCGACCAGATCGTTGCCGCGTACGCCGTCGAACTCCACCAGGTCCTTGATCCGCACCGATTGCGCGACTGCGGAAGACGCGAATCCGAGCGCGAGGATCAGAGCAAAGACCCAGCGAAAGCGCGCCCTCACAGTCATAGGTAATCCGTCAATCGAAGCTGAGCACGCCGGGCGGTGATCGCGTAGAGGGATTCGAGGCGCGCCATCTCGTTCTGGAGTGCGGATGCGGCCTCGAAGCGGTCGATGCCGATCGTCTCGCCTAGCGCGATCTCGGTCTCGGAGCGGCGGTCGTCGAGTGAGCTGGCCATGTCGCTCACCCGCTCCTCCACGGCGCCGATCCGGCCGCGGAGGTCGGGCAACGCGGCCGTTGCTGAAAGCATGCGGCTTTGGATGTCGATTGCGGCGGTCGATCCGGGGGCAAGCGCGAAGCCGCGGTCGTCGAGACCGGCTGCCAGCGCAGCCTGCTTCACCGCTTGGATCAATTCGGAACTGCCCGCATCGACTTCGAAAGAGACGGTGCGGCCGTCGCCCACCGGGAAGACGACCGGTTCGTTTGCGCCGATCGTCAGGCGGGTCGTCTCGAACGGGCCGCCCGGGGCGAAATACGCATCGACATCGGCCGCATAGGTTTCGTAATCCACGGCACCGGCGGCCAAGCCACGAACATCCGAAAGCACGGCATCGATATCCTGGATCGGGTGATCCCCCGCACCGTTGCCGAAGAGCGCCCGGTCGTTCGCCGTCCCGTTCAGGAAGGCGGCGATGTCACGCAAGGCGCCTTCGGCCACGTCCGGCACGATCCCTGGGGTGGATGCTGAGAAGAGGCCGGTCGCGAGGCCTTGTGCGAGATCCGCCAGAGAGGTCTCCACGCCCGCGAGCGAAAGCTGCAAGCCCTCGCCCCAGGTCTCCGCGCGCGACAGGCTGATCTTCATCGCGTCGAGATGGGCCATCTGATGCGTCAAGCGCGACACCTCGGAGAAGTCGCTGCGCAGCGCCCGTCCAAGGTCTGAACTCCGGCCCGATGCGACCTCTTGTGACAGGATGTCCACCCGGTCGCGTGTGTCGCGGGTGATGTCGTTAGGGCCGAGGAGAGGCCGGGCCAGGCCGATTTCAGGTCGCATCTCAGATCTCCGTGATTCGATCCATCATCTGACCGACCGCTTGGATCAGCCGCGCATTGGCCGCATAGGCCTGCTCCACCTGCAAAAGGCGTTGCATTTCGGTATCGATGTCGACGGCAGCCCCGTCCCGCAGCGCGACGAGCCGGTCAGTCGCAACGCGGGTCGACTCGACGGCATCGTCCGCCCTGAGTCTTTCCAACGCGATGGCGGAGCGGAGACGGCCGCCCAGGCCCGACAGATCCGTGGGCGCATCGCCCAGAACCGCAGAGGCCGGCACGCGTCGCGCGGCCATCGCGTCGGAGAAGCGCAGCAGCTGCGCATTGGATGTCACCGGCTCGCCCGGATTGCTGCCCAGGCCTTGGCGTAGTCGTTCCGGCCCATCGGTCGCGATCAGATCGTTGAGACTTAGTCGTCCGGCGAGGCCCGGGACCGGCGCGGCGCCGACCGTTGCGCCCGCATCGGTGAAGAGGCCGGGCTCGCCTGCGGCGAGGCTCGGGTCTGTGGTCGCCTCCTGAAAGCGCGTGGCGAGGTCTTGGGCGAAGGCGTCGAGGCGCGCCATGGCCTGAGGCGCCGCCTCGTCTCGCAGGGTGAAGAGCGCACCCAGCGTGCCACCTGCCAGCCCGTCGCCGGGCTGGCCCGTTCCGAGGTCCAGACCCTTTACGGACAGGCCAGAAAGATCGGCAGGGTAGGTGAAACCCGGCTCGATGGCCGGGCGGGCCGTGAAATCGACCTCTGCGGCAGAGCTATCGACCAGGATGACCCCGCCTTTCGAGATGAGTGCGATGGCCCCATTGTCCCGCTGCATCTGGCGGACCGGGACCGTCTCGGCGATGTGGTCGACCAGAACGGCGCGTCGATCCTCCAGGTCAGACGGATCTTGCCCCAGCGCCTCCATCCGCCGGATATCCACGTTCAAGTGCGCGACTTGGGAGAGGTCGGAATTGAGCTGCGCGACCGTGCTCGCGATGTCGTCTTCCGCCTTTTGGCGCGCCTGCGTCACGCTTTCGGCGAGCCCGGTGATCCCATCGACCAAATTGGCCGCTGCATCCGCCGCCGCGATCAGGGTCGTGGGCGCGGTCGGGTCGGAGGCCGCGACGGTCATCGCGGCGTCCAGTTTGGCCAGCAGAGATTGCAGGCTGCCGGTCTGATCCGGGTCGCCGATCAATTCGTCGAGATTGGCCGCGAAGCCCTGAGCGACAGACGCCTTGGCCGTGTCGCTGCTGGCGTCGCGGCGCATCTGCTGCAGGCCGAGATCGATTCCGCGAACGACGCCAACGGAGCGGACGGTGCCATCGGAGCTGAGCTCCCGCCGGGCATAGCCCGGCACGTCGGCCGAAGCGACGTTGCTGGACAGAACCGCGGCGCGCTTGCTCTGCAGGGTGAGGCCGGCGATGGCCATGTTGAGGGATGCGGTCAGGCTCATTCCGGCCTCCTATGGCGCGCGTCAGCGCTTGATATTGGTGGTCTCCTGCCACATCTCGTCGACGGTCTGGATGACCTTCGCGTTCGAGTTGTAGGCGCGCTGCGTCTGAATGAGCTGCGTCAGTTCCTGCGCCACATCGACGGCGCTTTCCTCGCGCGTGAAGGAGGCCATGTCGCCGACGGGGCCGGATCCTGCATCCCAGAGGTAGAACCTGCCGCTTTCGTCGGAGACCTGGAATGTCTGGTTCGACAGCGCCTCCAGCCCGTTCAGGTTGCGCACATCCGCGACCGGGATCTGATAGAGCCGCTTGGAGAAACCATTGTCGTAACTTGCAATCAGGTTCCCGCCCTCATCGACTTCGACCCCTGCGAGATTGCCGACAGGTGAGCCGTTCTTGGTGACGGCCAGCGGGGCGAAGGTGTCTGAGAGCTGTGTCAGCGGGCCAGGCACGCCGATTTGCCCGATCTGAAGGCTGATCGGCAGGCCGGCACCGGTGGTATTCGCCTCGTCGATGGCTACGATCTGGATCGACCCGGTTGCCGGATCGTAGGTCGAGGAAGCGGGATTGGCGGGGCCGGTCGTCCCGTCCGCAATGGCAAGCAGGTTGCCTGCATTGGTCGGGGTCACATCGAAGTCGATCGTATAGGCTGCGACGACCGCGTTCGTCTGGGCGCCGTCGGTAATAACGAGTTCCCAGCGATAGGGGTTGGCCGCGTCGCTGGCATTGGTGAAGGTCATGGTCAGGTCCTGCGACTGTCCGAAACTGTCGAAATATTCGACGGTCAAGGCACGCTCGTCGCCTGCCGTATCGGTCGCGGGCAAGTTGAGGCCCAGTGTGATCTCGCTGGTCGCATTCGCTTCGAGCGAACTGCTGTCGATGATGACCGGCTCAAGGTCGGCCACGCTGTCGCGGGCCTTGACGCCGATCTCGCCGTTCTCGTCCGCGGCCCAGCCGAGCAGCACGAGCCCGCTATCGGTGCGTAGAACGCCGTTGGCATCGGGTCGGAACGACCCTGTCGTCGTCAGCTGGAGCGGCAGCGTGCCGTCCTGACCGATGGAGGTGAAGGGGGTGACCGGCAGCATACCGCGACCGCTGATGGCAAGGTCGGTCGAGTTGTTGGTGGAGATGAGCGTGCCCCTTTGATCGACCTCCCGCCCCGTGGTCACCCGCACGCCGCCTGCGGCGTATCGGCCGGGCGTCTGCTCCATCACGAGGGCTTGGAAATCCGCCGTCGCGCGTTTGTAGCCATAGGTGGCCGAATTCGCGATGTTGTCGGAAATCGTGCCCAGCTTGCTCGCGTTCACGCTGAGACCGGCCACACCCGCGCTGAGAGAAGAGGAGATCGTCATTCGAGGCCCTTTCGCCGCTTCGCCATCCGGGCGCTTCGCCCGACTCGGGATGACCCTAAGGCGAGGTCGTTGATCGCGCGTTAACGCCCGTGATCTTTCAGAGGCAGGGTTAACGCGGCTTCGTCTCTCAGGGCGCAGCATGCCGCGGCAGCCCCATGGGGCTGTTCTCGATCCTGGCAACGGGCGGACCGCGGTGGGGCGTCAGCGCACGGCGCTCGATCGAAGCAATACGATTTCGACCCGGTTGTTGCGTTCGGCCAAGGGGTTGGGCACGGCGGGGCGGCGGTCGGCATGGCCGGTGACGCGGACAACGCGGGCCTCGTCCAAGGCAAGATCGATCAATGCCAGGCGCAGGGCCAGCCCCCGCTCCGCCGAGCGGTCCCAGGCGCGCTTGTCGCGCGTGACGATCGGCTCGGCCGCAGTGAAGGCCGACAGGGCCAGACCATTCGGCTCCGCGCGAAGCAGCGGCGCGATGTCTTCAAGCAGGCCCATCAACACCGCCGTCGGGGTGGATCCGTCGAAGAGTGGACTGTCCGGCAGGTCGAAAAGCTCGACCACGAGCCCCTCGTCCGTCAGCCGCACGGAGACGTGGCGCAGTTCCTCCCGGTCGAGCAAGCTTTCGCCGCCTTGGCCGAGCACGGCCGCCGCGATCGCCTCCATCCGGCCCTCCTCCTCGGAGGAGCCGTGGGTCTCGGAGGGGGTGATGCCGCCGCGTCCAGTCAGCACCTGGGTGGTGTCGGCGCTGATCGTGTTGCCGCCCAGCGCCCCGTCGCCGCCACCGGAGACGCGGCTGAGCGCGACGGTGGGTGTGAAGTAGTCGGCCAAGCCCCGCCGCTGCATTTCGGTCGTGGCGTTGAGCAGCCACATCAGCATGAAGAAGGCCATCATCGCGGTCACGAAATCCGCATAGGCGACCTTCCATGCGCCGCCGTGATGGTGCGCGCGGCCGCCCGTCACCCTGGGCCGCTTGATGATGATGGGGCGCTGGTTGTCGTCGGCCATGGCGCGAGATTTAGCGTGCCAGGAATGAACAAACCGTTAGGGCGCGACCCAGCGCCCGGTCAGGTCAGGCCCGTCGAACACCGCCCGACGGTGCGGATCATGGGCGAGCGAGACGGCGTCCATGCGCGTGACCTCTCCTGGCAAGGCGGCGAATCGGGCGATGTCGGGGGTGCGGCGCAGATCCTCCGGTTCGGAAAGCGGTGTGCCGGGTGCCGGGTCGGTCCCGTAGTTGAGCCGGGCGGCCTCGGGCACCTTTGCCCAGCGGTCCTCGGGGGCGAACGCGATTTCGAACTGGACCGAGAGGCGCAACTGTTCCTGCGTATCCGGATCCCAGAACAGCAGCGCGCCGCGCGGGTCGCGCCGCAGGGCCGCGATCTTGGCGGTACGCGGGTCGGTATGGATCTCGACGATTCGCGCGGCGGCGGAGGCGCGTCGCAGGCCGACCATGCGCGCTTCCGCCCCGTCGGCTCCGCTGGTCGCAAGGGCGACAAAGCGGAACGGGTCGCGCGGCTCGGCCGCGCCCCGGGCGAGGCGCATCCAGAGATGGGCGCGCAGGCGTTCGAGTTCTGTCCAGGGGTCACTCATAGCCGGTCATCTCCAGATATCCCTCGGCCGCGTGGCTTCCGACCGCCGTCACCGGGCCTTCCCAATAGGGGAAAAGGGTCGATTGCCAACTGTCCGGGTTGACGGCGGTAACCTCCAGATCGACGCCCCGGTCGGGCAGGCGCAGGCGCCACCGGGTCGGCACCTCGCGCCCAGCGACGGGGCTGGTGGCCAGGGGCTCCAACTCCAGCACGCCATTGGGATAGGGCGTCAGGGTCCCGTCCGGTTCGATCCAGGCGGCATAGGAATAAGGACTGCCGCCGCGCATTTGCGAGGCCATCAGCCGGTGCCCGTCCTCCAGATGCAGCGAGAACCAGTCCCAGCCCTCCTGGTCGTCCTCCAGCGGCTGGGACGACCATTCCCGGTCGAGCCAGCCGCGCCCTGTCACCTCGACCGGGCCAGAGGGCAGGTCGAGCGTACCCGCGACCTCGTAGAACGGTTGCGAGTAGTAGTAGCTGGCCTGGCCCGAGGTGGATTTGACGCTGAACCCGTCCTCCCCGTGGAAGACCAGTGGACCGGTCGCCGTGAAGGACAGGTCATAGCCGGCCTCCGCCGTCGCCGCGCGCAGGGAGAGCGTATCGAGATCCGGTCCCGCCAGCACCCAGTCGTCGATCCAGGCCTCGAACGGAGCGGGCACGACGCCCGCCTGCCCGATCCCGCCCCGCGCCAGCTTCTCGCCGGTGTAATGGGCGTCCGGGGTGGTGACGCCGAGATGGCCCATCCAGATCTGCGGTCCCTCGGCGGCCAGCGCCGAGCGGAACAGCGTCCACTGGATGCCGTAGCGCGTGCCCTCGGCGTCCTGCAGGGACGCCGTCAGATACCACCACTCGATGCGATAGTCGGGATGGGCGCCGTGATCGGCGGGGAAGGTGAAGACCGGATCGGGTGTGGGCAGCGCGAATCCCTCTCCGCCCTGTCCGAGCCCGGCAAAGCCCTGGGCGGGCGCCGGGACCGGCAGCAGCGCCAGGAAGGCCGTGAGCCCCAGCAGCATCGGCTGGAGCCCGCGGGCCAGACGGGCCGGAATGCGGTCATCTCTCATGGGCGAACACCTTCACCATCTCCGCCGGCGGCATCCGCCACAGGCGCAGCGCCGGAAGCGCCGCCGCAAGCGCCGAGGCGATCAGCGTCCAGCCGCCCAGCGCAACCCAGCCCCCGGGGTCGGGCAGCAATGGCAGGCGCCAGCCGAAAGCCTGGACATTGACCACGGCCAGCAGAACCCAGGCCAGCGCGATGCCGACCGGAACCGCGACCAGCGCCGTCAACAGGCCCAGCAGCACCGCGCGCCCCAGATCGGCCAGTGCCAGCTCTGCGCGGGTCAGGCCCAGCGCCCAGACCGGCGCGACCTGCGGCAGCCGCATCGTGCCCAGCGTCGTCAGCGACGCCCAGAGCGCGAACCCAGCCACCCCCAGCGTCAGCACGTTCAGCGCCGCCGTCACCGCGAAGGTCCGTTCGAACACGTCGAGCGAGAATTGCTTGATCGTGGCCTGAGGAACGACCTGCTCCGCGCTCAGATCGAAGCGGTCGGCCAGGATATCGGCCAGGGCGTCGGCTTCGCCCGGGGCGATCCGGACGCCGAAGCGCAGACGCCGCGCCTCCGGGTAGGCCGCTTCGAAGGTCGCGAGCCCCAGGATCGCCTGGCCCCGCGTGTTGCCGTAATCGGAATAGACTCCGAGTACCGGCAGCGGGCCAGTCGCCGCCAGGGTCAGGCGCGTCCCCGGCCAAAGATCTTCCCGCCGGGCCAATTGCTCATTGACCAGCACGCCCTCGCCGGCGGCCAGCCGGTCCCAGACCTGCGGCAGGGCGTCCAGCAGGGGCCAGTTCTCGCGATAGGTGGAGTGGTCGGCGACGCCATAGACCTCGCCCGGCGCGCCCGCCAGATCGGCCTCTGCGGAGACGATGGGCAGGACGGCCTCGGTCCGGGGGGCGAGAAAGGCGGCGATCTCGTCGGCCTGCGCCTCGGATCTGGCCGTGACATAGAGCTCGGAGGCGAGGCGCTGGTCCAGCCAGCCTTCGAAGGTGGCGCGGAAGCTGCCCACCATCGTCCCCACACCGATATTGGCCGCCAGCGCCAGCAGCAGGGCCATCAGCGCCAGGCTCAGCCCCGGCACCTGCTGCCGCGTATCGGCCCAGAGCCATTGCGCGACCGCGCCCTTCGCGAGGGCGGTCCCGGCGTCCAGCACCGCCAGCAGCACGGGTGGCAACAGCAGCGCCGCCCCCAGGAGCAGCGCGCCCAACGTCGCGAACCCCGCGATCAGCCCGTCCCCGAGCGCTGCGATGAAGGCCGAGACGGCGAGCAGGCCCAGCCCGGCCCAGCCCTGCCGCGCGACCGTGCGGCGCTGCGCCCGCGCCCAGGCACGGGGCATGGCGGGCGCCAGGATCGGGAGGGTCGCGAGGCGGCGCAGGCTGGCCGCGCCCGCGACGGCCATCCCGAGCCCCGCCATGGCGAAGCCCGACAGCCACCAGAGCGGCGACAGCGTCAGCGACCCCGCCACCCCCGCGCCATAGAGCCCCGACAGCGTTGCCGCCACGCCGGGCAGGAGCGCGGCGGCGACGGCATAGCCCAGAACGACACCCAGCGTGCCCGAAACCAGCGTGAAGGCCAGCAACTCTCCGGCCAGCAGCCAGCCCAGCCGCCGCTGCGGCAGGCCCAGCGCGCGCAGCGTCCGGAACAGCGTGCGGCGCTGCTCGAAGGCGAGGCCGATCGTGGCGTGGACGATGAACAGGCCGACCACGAAGGCCAGAAGGCCGAAGGCGGTCAGGTTCAGGTGGAAGCTGTCGGTCAGGCGGGCGAGGTCGCCATCGCTCTCGGGCCGCTCGACCCGGGCGCCGAGCGTCTCGGCCAGGGCCTCGGGCGTCCCCGGACCGCCATCGAAGAGCAGGCGGGTGATGCCCTCCGCACCCAGCCAGCGACGGGCCGCCGTCAGGTCCGCCATGACGAGACCGGGGGCCAGCCCCTCCAGCACGCGCCCCTCGGGCAGCGTGTCGGGCACGCGGGGCAGAGTGGCGGCGGCGGCGAACACGAGCTCTCCGGCCAGGAAGGCGCGCAGCACGCCCGGATCGGACAGGTCGGGCATCACGCCGCCCGGCGTGGGCGGCAAGGTGAAGGGATCGATGCCATAGAGCGTGAGGCCCGTGCCCGGCAGCCGGTCCTCCAGCACCGGCGAGACGATCCAGCCCCCCCGCCGGGCGGCGGCGAAATCGGCCAGGGTCAGATCGCCCTCCAGCCGTGGCAGCCGGTCCTGGCCCAGCGTCGCGGCGGCCTGATCGTAGCTCAGCCGCGCCTGCGCGTTGATCGCCTGCACCCCGGTCCAGAGTCCGGTGGCGAGCGCCAGCCCCACCACCAGCGTCAGCAGCTGCAAGGGATGCCGCCGCCAATGGGACCAGAGCGCCTGGAGCGCCGCGCGGGTCATTCCACCTGCCCGGCGCGCAGATGCAGCCGCGCGTCGAGCCGGGCCGCCAGCCGCTCCGAATGGGTGACCATCAGAAACGCCGCCCCGCTCTCGGCCACCAACTCCAGCATCAGGTCCAGGACGGCCGCGCCGGTCGCCTCGTCGAGATTGCCGGTCGGCTCGTCGGCCAGGATCAGGTGGGGCCGCGCGGCCAGGACGCGGCCGATGGCAACGCGCTGCTGCTGCCCGCCGGAGAGCTGCTCGGGGAACTTGGCGAGATGCGCGGCGAGGCCCAGACGCTCCGCCAGCGCCGCGTCGCGGTCGGGATCGTCGCGGCCGGCGAGGCGGGCGTGGAAGGACAGGTTGTCGGCGACTGAAAGCGAGGGGATCAGGTTGAACTGCTGGAAGACGAGGCCCACCGTGTCCCGACGCATGGCCGCGCGGCCCGCATCGCTCTGCGCCGCGATGTCGCGGCCCTCGATCACGATCCGGCCCGCATCTGGCGCGTCGAGCCCGGCGCAGAGATGCAGCAGCGTCGACTTGCCCGATCCGCTCTCCCCGGTGAGGGCCAGCGTGCGTCCCGCCGCCAAGGAGAAAGAGACGCCGCGCAGCACCGGCACGGGGCCGTCTGCGGACGGGAAAGACTTCTGTAGGTTTTCGACGGTGAGCAGCATCCCCGGCCTAGCTAGGGGCGCATCGCGGGATGACCAGCGCGACGCGACGCCTCTGGCCGGTCGCTGCCCGCCCCAGGCTCAGAGCGTGACGTCCGGCAGCGAGTGGAACGCCTGCCGCAGCGCGTCCGACCAGAGGTCCGAGATCATGCGCCAATCGGGGTCGCTTTCTTGGATGCGGCGGCTGAAGCCCAGGCGCAGCGCGTCCTTCTCGATGATCTGCAGGTCGAGCGGCGTGCCGACGGAGAGGTTCGCGCGGATGGTCGAGTCGAAGCTGACCATCAGCAGCTTGACCGCCGTGGCGAAATCCATCGTCGGATCGTAGGCCCGGACCAGGATCGGCCGCCCGTATTTCGTCTCGCCGATCTGGAAGAAAGGCGTGTCTTCCTGCGCTTCCACGAAATTGCCTTCGGGGTAGATCATGAAGAGGCGGGGCGCGCTCGTGCCGATCTGACCGCCCAGGATGAGCGTCGCGCCGAAGGTCTTGGGCGTGCCGTCGACCAATTCCTGGTGCGATTCCGCGATGACGCCCTTGAGCGTATCGCCCACCATCTTGGCGGCCTGGAACATCGAAGGAACCGTCAGTAGCGACGGCTCCCGCTCGGTCGCCGCGAGATTGCGCTCGTTGAGCAGGGACACGACGGCCTGGGTCGTCGCGAGGTTGCCCGCGGTCATCAGGCACAGCACCCGCTCGCCCGGTTCTTCCCAGGTAAAGAGCTTGCGATAGGTGGAGATATTGTCGACCCCGGCATTGGTGCGGGTGTCGGACAGGAAGACGAGGCCGCGATCGAGTTGCAGGCCGACGCAATAGGTCATGGAGCGTGTCCGAGTGGTTCTACACTGTCCGTCACGTGAAGCCGCCGACATGTCAAGCAAGGACCGCCGGACGCCAGGACCGGAGCGCGGGACCGGTTGCACCGCCGTCGCGGTTCCCTGCCCCTGTCCGAGGGGCGCTGCGATGGCCCGCCATCCGCCTGCCCGCGTGCCGGCCGAAGCGCTGACGGTCCGTCCCGCTCCGGCGGCGCGTCCCAGGCCGCCGGAGCGGATCGGCCAGGGGGCATGATTGGACACGCCGCCTGCGGCTTTGCTCCGATGGGCGCGGACGCCGGACCCGGCGGGCCATCGCGGCGGATCAGCGGCGGCCGCCCTCCGAACCGGCGCCCAGGCCCAGCCGGGCCAGCTCCGCCGAGGACGGCTCGACCCCCGGGTGGGGGGCGCTGGCGCCGGGGCGTTGCCGGGCGGTCAAGTCGGCCGCCAGATCCTCGCCCAGGCCGGCGAGCACCTCGGGCGTGACCAACAAGCTCTCGGCCGGGATGCCCTCGGCATAGATGATCTCGTGGGCGTCGAAGAGCAGATGGAAATAATCGACATGGCCGCCGGCCGCGCGCCGGATGCCCGCGGCGTCCACCAGGTCGCGCGCGCGGACGAGAAGCTCGCCCTCGCGACCGCGATAGAGAAAGAGGCGGTGATCGGGCGACAGGACGAGATCCGCCTCGTTGCCCAGCGCCCCCTTGGCGATCACCACGGGCGCCAGCAGCCCTTCGGCCCGGACGGTCTGCCGCTCGATCCAGCGGATCGGCTGCGGGCCGTGGTCGCGGGTGAGGATGCGGTCGCCCTCGGCCAACTCCTCGACCGGGCGTTGCAGGCCCGATGCCAGGGTGATGCGCGTCCCCCGCGCGAAGCTGACGGAGGCGACCGAGGCCAGCTCGCCCGCGACGGGCTCCGACGCGATGAGGGTGTAGTCCTCCGTGGCGCAGAACGGGCCCAGCGGCAGCGCCAGCCGCAGCCCGCCGGTGGCCAGCACCAGCACCTCGACCGGCACGCCCCGCTCGCTCATCAGGCGGTGACGGGCCAGCGGGGTCACGGCCTTGCCCGGCTGGCCCAGCATGGAGCCCGGCGCGACCGTCACGCGGCCAGAGGCGCGCGACAGGATCAGCTCCGCCGCGCGGGCGTCCGGCTCCAGGCGGTAGACGTCGCCCGCCGCTACCTCCGTCAGGTCGCCGATCGCGTCCCCCATCAGCGCCCCGGTCTCGACCGTGAGCGCGGCGGCAGGGAACACCTGACATCGGCTGAGCGCGGAGAGCGGCGTGTCGGGACGGAGAGAACTCATGAGACGAACGGTTCGACGAAAAGGGGGGCGGCCCGGACTGTCGCATGGTCTTTGGCCGGAATCGCGGCAGGTGTGGGGCGGTGCTGGACTTTAGCCTGCGGAATGGTAGCGAAAGCCCGACGAAAAGGGGAGGACCGAGATGGATCTGGGAATTTCGGGAAAGCGTGCGCTGGTCTGCGCCTCGTCCAAGGGGCTGGGCCTGGGTTGTGCGGAGGCGCTGGCGGCCGCGGGCGTGCATCTGGTGATGAACGCGCGGGGCGCCGAGGCGCTGGAGGCCGCCGCGCAGGACATCCGCGGCCGCTACGGGGTCGAGGTCGCCACCGTCGCCTGCGACGTGACCACGCCCGAGGGGCAGGCGCAGGTGCTGGAGGCCGCGTCGGAGCCGGACATCCTGGTGACCAATGCGGGCGGCCCGCCGCCGGGGCTCTGGTCCGACTGGGACCGCGAGGACTTCATCGCCGCGCTCGACGCCAACATGCTGACGCCCATCGCGCTTATGAAGGCCTGCCTGCCTGCTATGCAGGCGCGCGGCTGGGGCCGCGTGGTCAACATCACCTCCCAGTCGGTCAAGGCGCCGATCCCGGCCCTGGGCCTCAGCAACGCGGCGCGGACGGGGCTCACGGGCTATGTCGCGGGCACCTCGCGGCAGGTCGCGCCCCAGGGCGTGACGATCAACAACCTGCTGCCCGGCATCCATGATACCGACCGGGCGGCCGCGCTCGACGGCGGTGTCAGCCGCCAGCAGAACATCTCGGTCGACGCGGCCCGCGCGCAGCGCGAGGCCACGATCCCCGCCCGCCGCTATGGCACGCGCGAGGAGTTCGGGGCGGCCTGCGCCTTCCTCTGCTCGGTCCATGCGGGCTTCATCGTCGGGCAGAACTTGCTGGTGGATGGCGGCGCGACCAACGCGACGATCTGAGCGCTACCCGGCCCGGCGCTCGCGCCGGGCCACCCACAGCGTCAGCGCCGCGACGCCAAGCGCGGCGGCGGCGGCGAAGAAGCCCACCGGCGCCGCTCCGTTCTGCACAACGACCGCCACCAACGCCCAGACCACCGCCGCGCCATAGGCGGGCGAGGGCGCGCGCAGCGACACCGGGACCGCGATGGCGAGGCCCAGGCAGAGCGCCGCGATGGCCCAGCCCTCGGGCCCGAAGGGCGGCACGCCCCAGCCCGCCGCGACCAGCCCGATCGAGACCGCCGAGGCCGCCGTCAGCCAGCCGGCATAAAGCCCCAGCGCTTCACGCAGCCAAAGCCGATCCGCACGCGGACTGCGCAGCAGGGCCCAGACCGCCCCGCCCAGCATGATCCAGATCAGCCCCGTCGCCCAGAGCGGCGAGGCCAGCGCCACCGGCAGCCAGACCGCGCCCACGGCGAGGCTGACCAGAAGCGCCCCGCGCGTCGCGTCCCAGGCCGAATCCCCGGCCCGGCGCCAGAGGCCATAGCCCGCCGACAGGATCAGCCACAGATAGATGACGCCCCAGATCGAGAAGGCATAACCCGCCGGCTGCACCGGCGGTTCTTCCATCGGTACGGGAAACTGGGAGGGCTCGTAGCCGCCAAAGCCCGGCACCAGCAGGGGCGAGGCGGCGAAGGCCAGGGTGGCGATCAGGATCAGGAGGGCGCGCAGCCGCATGGTCGGGGCCTTTCGTGAGAGGGCGGAGAGGTGGGCCGGATGCGGGCGGCGTCAATGGCGAGACGGCTGCGAGAGGGGGCGCGCGGCCGCTTGGCGCCGCGCCTCGGCCTTCCGCCCCGCCCCGGCCTTCCGTCCCGAGGCCCGCACGATGGCTGGCCGGCACCGGCACGGCTTCGTGTCGCGGGGATTGGCCCCGGCAATCGCTGGCATTGGCGGCATGGCGACACCAGCCGGTCCGAGGAAGCGTCCCTGAGCGGGATGGCGGCCGACGCAAGACCGAGCCGGGCGACCTGCCGCCGTGGCGCGCGGGCGTCTTGCGGCGCCGCGATGGGGAACGCGGCGCCGCCCGAGCGTCACTGGGTCCAGCTCACCCCGGTCAGGTCGTTGGCCTGGGTCGGCGCGTTCTCCCAGAGGCCCTCGATCCGGGCATCGGCGACGCCGGTCTTGGCCAGCTGGAAGAGATACGCGTTGACATAGTCGTCCGCGATCATGCGCTGGGCGTCCTTCAGCAGCTCCGAGCGCATCACCGGATCTGCCGTCGCCCCGATCTGGGTCATCAGCGCCTGGAACTCCGCATCGTCATACTGGAAGTAGTAATCCGGCCGGGCGTAGATGTTGATGTCCGCGGGCTCGGTATGGCTGACGATGGTCAGATCGTAATCCTTGCCGCGGAACACCTGCTCCAGCCATTGCGCCCATTCCAGGTTCGAGATCTCGGTCTCGATGCCCACCTCGCGCAGCTGGCTCGCCACGATCTCGCCGCCGCGGCGCGCATAGGCCGGGGGCGGCAGCATAAGGCGCAGCGTCAGGTCGGTCGCGCCCGCTTCCTCCAGCAGGGCGCGGGCGCGTTCGGGATCGTAGGCGGACTTGCCGGTCAGGTCGACATAGTCGGGGTTGTGGGGAGCGAAGTGGCTGCCGATGGGCGTGCCATAGCCGAACATGGCGCCGTCGATGATCGCCTGCCGGTCGATGGCGTGGCTGATCGCCTGCCGCACCTTCGGGTCGGTCAGCTCGGCATTGTTTATCGCGAGGATCGTCTCGCCCTCGGTTGAGCCGACGATGACGCTGAAGCGCGGGTCGGCCTCGAAGCTCGACAGCGTCTCGGGGGCGGGGAAGTTCGGGAAGGCGTCGATATCCCCCGCCATCATCGCCGCGAAGGCCGCGTTCGGGTCGGAGATGAACTTGAACGTCGCGCGCTCCAACGCGGGTGTCGCGCCCCAATAGTCGGGATAGGCCGCCAGCTCGACCCGATCGCCCTGCACCCAGTTGGTGACGGTGAAGGGGCCGGTGCCGACCGGCGCCGTGGCGTTGGTCTCGGCCGATTCCGGCGCGACGATGACCGCATCGCCCCAGGCGAGGTTGAAGCCCAGATTGCCGTTGGGCGCCGAGAGCGTGATGCGGACGGTCGTCGGGTCGACGGCCTCGACGCTGTCGATGCCCGAGAAGAGGGCCTTTTGGGCGTTGGTCGAATCCTCGGACCGCGCCCGGTCGAGCGTGAAGACCACGTCATCGGCATCCATCGTCGTGCCGTCATGGAAGGTGACGCCGTCACGCAGCGAGAAGGTCCAGACGGTGCCGTCCTCGGAGACGTCCCAGCTCTCGGCCAGGGCGGGCTGCACCGAGCCGTCGGGGCCGAAGCGGGTCAGGCCCTCGAAGACATTGGCATAGACGACCTCGTCGATGGCGGCGGCGGCGCCGCCGGTCGGGTCGAGATTGGGCGGCTCCAGCTGCATGCCGATGGTGATGTCGGTCTGCTGCGCCAGGGCGGGACCGCTGACGAGTGCGAGGATCGCGGTGAGGCGTGCGAACATGTGTGTGACTCTCCCCTGTGTCCGGGAAAGCGTAAGCGGCGGTGCGGAATGGGGCAAGCCGTCCGGGCGCGGATGCGTCGACCCGAGACGGAGCGCGCGGCCGTCCTGAATGCCCTCGGGCGGGTCTCTGGCCAGGGGGCGCTGCCTTTTGTCCCGCCTTCCAGGCGCGCGTCGCCGGTGGGGGCCTGCGCCCCGCGGCCCCGGCTCCATGGGATACGCAACGCAAAGAGCCAGGCGCGATCCGCGCCGCTCCAGTAGCGGCGCGGCCGCGGGTCAGTCGCGGATCTCGTCCGGGGCCACGCCCCAGAGCCGCGAGGTCTCGGCCCAGCCCTCGGCGTCCTGCACCTCCAGCAGGCACCAGCCATCCGCGCACTCGCCCAGCCAAGCGACGACTCCGGCCTCCAGCCGCGCGGAGACCGGCGCGTCCGAGCGCGGCCGGCGGTGCAGCAGCGTCTCGCCCTGGGTCAGCACCGTCCGGTTCCCGGAAAGCAGCGAGTAATGCATCCAGCCGCCCGCGCCCTCCTGATCCTGGACCCGGCGCCAATGGCCGTATTCCCCGACGACCCGCAGCGGCATGTGGCGATGGACGAAGACCCAGTCGATCCGGTGTGTGCCCGAGGGGCCGCGCCGCGCGTAGCCCTCTGACGCTTTCATCGAAACGTAACGCGGAATCGGCAGGTTCGTTACCGGCCCCTTTTCCTGCGCCGCGGCGCTCCAGGCGACAACCGCCATCAGCGCCGCAAGTCCGATCCTCGATCGCATGCTTGCCCTTTCTGCCCGTCCACCTCCGCGCGGGGTCTGACGCCCCTTGCGCGTGGCGATGACCATGCCATCCTGTGCGGGACCGCGCCTAGGGGGAGGGTCCGCCAAATGCCATCGCGCCGTTTGAGTGTTGTCGTCACGCGACGCCTGCCCGAACCGGTCGAGACCCGCATGCGGGAGCTGTTCGACGTCCGGCTGTCCGAAAGCGAGGCGCCCATGCCGCGCGAGGCGCTGGCCGAGGCGATGCGGGAGGCCGACATCCTGGTGCCGACGCTGACCGACGTGATCGACGCGCCGCTGCTGGCGGGCGCGGGCGACCGGCTGAAGTTGATCGCGAATTACGGGATGGGCGTGGACCATATCGACGTGGCGACGGCGCGGCAGCGGGGGATCCTGGTGTCGAACACACCCGGCGTGCTGACCGAGGACACCGCCGACATGGCGATGGCGCTGATCCTGGCGGTGGCGCGCCGCGTGCCCGAGGGCATGGCCAAGATGCAGGAAGGCGACTGGCCCGGCTGGGCGCCCGAGGCGCTCCTGGGGATGCGGCTGCGCGGCAAGCGGCTGGGGATCCTGGGCATGGGCCGGATCGGGCAGGCCCTGGCACGGCGCGCCCGCGCCTTCGGTCTGTCGGTCCATTACCACAACCGCCGCCGCCTGCATGAAGGTCTGGAGGACCCGCTGGAGGCCACCTATTGGGAGAGCCTCGACCAGATGCTGGCCCGCATCGACGTGCTCTCGGTCAATGCGCCGCATACGCCCGCGACCTTCCATCTGCTGAATGCGCGGCGACTCAAGCTGCTGAAGCCCTCCGCGGTGATCGTGAACACGTCCCGCGGCGAGGTGATCGACGAGAACGCCCTGACCCGGATGCTGCGCGCGGGCGAGTTGGCGGGCGCGGGCCTCGATGTCTATGAGCGCGGCCGCGGCGTGAACCCCCGCCTGCGGGAGCTGCCCAACGTGCTGCTGCTGCCGCATATGGGCTCCGCCACCCGCGAAGCGCGGCTGGAGATGGGCGAGCGGGTGCTGGTCAACATGCAGACCTTCGCCGACGGGCACCGCCCGCCGGATCAGGTGGTTCCGTCGATGCTCTGACATCCGGGTTTGATCCGAATCCGCTTCTTCCCTAGCCTTCCCGGAATTTGATCGGGAGGGAATTATGGAACGCATCACCGAGGATCTTGTCGCGGTCTTCCAGGGCCTGACCGGAGCGTCGAACACGAAGCTCTTCGGGATCACCCCGGATGGCGGCGTCATCGAGCTCTTCGAACCGAGTTCGATCATCTCCGGCGGAGACCAGCGCCTCGGTTCGATGGGGCTGACTGGTCAGTCGCTGCGTGTCGTGGACGACGATCTCTATTTCCAGACCTTCGTCACGATCTATGGCGCGTCCACCGGCAATTTCGCGCAGGGGTTCCTGACCGATATCAATCGCCTCAACGGCGACGGCACCTTTGAGCTGCTGCACAGCTTCAGCAATGCGGGCAGTGTTTCCAACCCGCCGAGCATCACGACCGAGTTCGACGGGGCTTATGTCACCGCCATCGGCGTGAATTCCGGACAGCTCGGCGTGTCGCCATCAGACATCTGGCGGATCGAGCCAGAGGGCGGCGCGACCGAACTCAGCGCGCTCACGCGCTATGGCGCCTTCGTCACTGGCGACATGGATGTTCTCGGCGATACGCTATTCTACGCGGCCGACGAGCGCTCCCCGTTCAACACGGGCTTCAACCGCGATGTCGAGCTCTGGCGGCGCGGGCCGGACGGAACGAACGATTTCGTCTACGTCCCGCCCGCGGGGCATTCCGTCTACGACGTGGTGACCTTCGGCGAGAGGGTTTTCTTCTCTGTCGCCGCCGACTCGAACTACAGCCCGTCCAGCCTCTACACGATCACCGAGGCAGGCGACCCGCAGGAGATCGACCTCTCGGCGCTCGAGGACACGCAATGGGGCTTTTTTCCCAATCTCGACCGGGCGGGGGACCGGCTATTCTTCTACGACACCTATGACACGCTGCTCGAGTTGAATACCGACGGCACCTTCGAGACCCTGCTGAGGAGGACGAGCGGCGGCACGAGAGACGTGCAAAACGTCTGGGATGTAGAGATCTGGAACGGGGCCGCACATGCGCTCGTCACTCCGCTCGGCGGCTCCTCCAACGCGCTCTGGCGCTTCGACGAGACGGGTGCCTATAGCGACGTCACGCCGGACGGTCTGGTCGATATCGAACGCGAGATGCGCGTCGTGGGCGACACACTCTATTTCGAGGCGGATGTCCTGGTCGATGACGGCTTCGGCGGGGAGGAAGTGGAGCCGGATGCGCTCTTCTCCCTCACCCCCGACGGCACGCTCACCCAACTCACCGGACGGGAGGGTCTCGTCCCCGCGATCCGCGGCGTCGGCCCGGTGGTCGCCTTCGACCTCGCGCCGCCGCCTGGCCCGACCCCGGAGGATGACGATCTGAGCGGCAGCGAGGGCGCGCAGACGATCGACCTGCTCGCGGGCAACGATCGCTACGCGGCGTTTGGAGGCAACGACACGGTGCTTGGCAATGCGGGCCGCGACAGGATCGATGGCGGCGAAGGGGACGACTCGCTGGAGGGGCAGGACGGCAACGACCTGCTGATAGACGGTCCGGGGAACGACACGGTGCGCGGGGGGGCGGGGAACGACACGATCCGCAACGAGGGGGGCTCCGATCTCTTCGACGGGGGCGCGGGCCGCGACCTGCTTGTGACGGACGTCACCGAGATCCCGTCCGAGGGCTTCGTGCTGCTTGCCGACCTCAAGGAAGGGCGCCACGGCCGCCGGGACAGCGATATCGGCCAGGATCAACTCGTCGCCATCGAGGACTTCAGGACGATCGGCAGCTGGAACGCGGAGATCGTGGGCTCGGACGCGGCCAATCTGCTCGTGGCGGATGCGGGGTCCGACACGCTTTCCGGCAATGGCGGAAACGACACGATCCATGGCGGTGCCGGGAACGATACGCTCAACGGAGGTGCGGGCCAGGATCTGATGATCGGCGGACAGGGCTCGGACTACTATGTCGTCGACGACGCCCGCGACCGGGTGATCGAAAACCACGGCTGGGAGGGCCGCGACACCGTCGTCAGCAGCGTCGACTTCCTCACCGGCCGCGCCCAGGTCGAGGAGATCGTGCTCACCGGCACGGCCCGGATCGCCGTCGGCAACCCGCTGGATCAGCGCATCGAGGGCAATGCCGTCGACAACGTCCTCAATGGGGAACGCGGCAACGACACGCTGATCGGCGGCGAGGGCAACGATCGCTACCTCGTCCGCGCGCCTGGCGACAATGTGGTCGAGCGGGCGGGGGAGGGAACCGACGCGGTTTTCGCGACCCGCTCCTACAAGCTCGACGCCCATGTGGAGAACCTGTTCCTGCTGCCCGTGCGCCGCCCCGATGGCAGCGGGGTGGACGGGGTGAACGGGATCGGCAACGCGGCGGATAACGTGATCGTCGGCAACCCCTTCAACAACCTCATCGGCGGGCGCGAGGGCGAGGATACGCTCCGTGGCGACGGGGGCGCCGACCGCTTCCTGTTCGACCGCGCGCCGGGCCGGGGCAATGTCGACCGCGTCGTCGATTTCGACGCCACCGAGGGCGACCGGCTGCTCTTCGCTCAGAACGCCTTCGGCGGCATCCGCAAGGGCGGGCTGGCCGAGGCGCTCTTCCGCGAGGGGAACCGGGCGCTCGACTCCAATGACAGGTTCCTCTGGGAGGAAGGGACGGGCCGGCTGTTCTTCGACGGAAACGGCGACGCGGCCGGCGGGCAGCGCCTGGTCGCGATCTTCGACTCCGGGACCAGCCTGGAGGCGAGCGATATCTTCCTCGTCTGAGCGCGCCTATTCCGACAGGAAGGCATGCACCGCGTGCAGGTCGATCTCCCGCACCGGCATCTTGTTCGACGGATCGTCGATATCGTAGCCGAAGAGGTCGAAGTCGCGCTTATACATCTCGCGCACGAGATGCATGGACAGGTCGTCGAAATAGGCTTCGACCGGGTGCGCGCGCTTGGGCCCATGCCCCGCGCTCTCGTTGAAGCGGGGCACGGCGGCCAGATCCACCGGCACCGGCGTCTCGATGGCGTCGAGCACGGTCCGCATCCCCGCGCCGAAGGTCTCGGTGTGAACGATGTGATCCAGCCGCCCGCCATTGCCCACGAAGGTGCCGATATGGCCCGACATGGCGGACCAGTGGATATCCGGGTCCATCGGCCGCCGAAACCGGACCGTATCGCGCGCAAACAGCAGAAACCGCCGAAAGGACGCGATCTGATCGAAGGCGAATCCGTCCTCGGGCGATCCCACGTCGACGCCGTAGGTCCGCGCCAACTTGGGCACCATGTTCCCGCGATAGCGCTTTCCGTTGCGCTGAATGCCCGCGATCTTGTCGAAGAACGAACTGAGGATGCGCGCGTAGGGGTTGCGCACGCAGGTGAAGGCATAGGCGCGCCGCTCCCGCGCCGCCGCCTCGATCACGGGCTGGCTCTCGTCCTGGTTCCACTTGTGCAGGCCCTCGCGCGCGTCGTGGATATCGCCGTCGTAGAAGTGCCCGTGATCGGAATAGTAGAGGATCTGCCCGATGGTCGAGCAGGCGCATTTGGGCACGACGCGGTAGATCACGCTCTCGCTTTGGGTCATCCAGGTGCCGGGAAAGCCCATCTTCATCTCCGTCGTCATGGCCCCGATTGCGCGGGCCGGTTCCGGCGCGTAACCCAAGGGAACGACCGGGTTGTGGCCGAACGGAGGCGCCCTGCCAAGAGATGGCGAGATTTGCGTTCCTTCTGCTGTGCCACCGCGATCCGGTCGGCGTGATCGCCCAGGTCCGGGCGCTGACGGCGGCCGGGGATGTCGTCGCGATCCATTTCGACGCGCGGGGGGCGGCGGCCGATTACGCGCAGATCGAGGCGGCGTTTCGCGGCGACGGTTCCGTTACGCTGGCCCGCCGCGTCCGCTGCGGTTGGGGGGAGTGGTCGCTGGTCCAGGCCACGCTGAACGCGGCCGAGGCCGCGCTGGCCGCCTTTCCCGACGCGACGCATCTCTACATGGTCTCGGGCGATTGCCGTCCGATCAAATCCGCCGTCCAGGCCCGCGCGATCTTGGCGGAGCGGGATGTCGACCGCATCGAGACCGTCGATTTCTTCACCTCCGGCTGGATCCGCACCGGGTTGGCGGAAGAGCGGCTGATCTATCGTCACTGGTTCAACGAACGCCGCAGAAAACGTCTGTTCTACTGGTCGCTGGCGGTGCAGCAACGTCTGCGCCTGCGCCGCGCCATCCCCGAGGGGCTGGGCATGCGGATCGGCTCGCAATGGTGGTGCTTGCGACGTGCGACGGTCGAGGCGGTGCTGGCCTTGTGCCGAGCGCGTCCGGACGTGGTCCGTTTCTTTCGGACGACCTGGATCCCGGACGAAACCTTTTTCCAGACCCTTGTCGCCCATCTCGTGCCCCGGGCTCAGATCGACCCGCGCCCGCCAACCTTCGTGACCTTCACCGATTACGGGATGCCGACGACCTTCCACGACGACCATCACGATTTTCTGGTTGGCCAGCCGGAGCTTTTCGCCCGCAAGATCTCGCCCGAGGCGACACGCCTCCGGGCGCGGCTCGACGCGCTCTGGGCCTCGGACGCGGCCCGGCCGCCTTCGGGGGCCGACGGGCGGGCGGTGGTGTCCTTCGTCACGAGCCGGGGGCGCGTGGGGCGCCGCTTCGGCCGGCGCGCCTGGGAGGCGGCGGCGGAGATGGGGCCGGAGCGCTGCGTCGTTGCGCTCATCAGCCGCGACCGCGCGCGGACGCGCGCCCTGGCCGAGGCGATCCGGGCGGAGGGGCTGATGCCTGCCTTCGGCTATATCTTCCACGAGGAGGCGGATGCCCTGCCCGATCTGGGCGGGGTCGAGACCAGCCTCGCCAAACGGACCCGGCACCGGCGGGCGGTGCTGCACCTGCTCTTCGAGGCGTCGCGCGCGGCGCGGCTCGCGGTCTGCATGGAGCCCGCAGATCTGGGCCCGCTGCGCGACATCTTGGCGGGGAAAGGCGCGCTGCGTGTGCTCTCCCTGGAGACGGTGCCGTCCGACGCGCTCCTGCGCCGCATCGCGCTGGCGGAGGGTCTCTTGGGCGCGGGCTCGACCGAAGAAGAGGCGGCGCAGGTGCTGCCCGTCCTCGCCGGACGCCTCGCCGAGGAAGATCGACGGCTGCGGGAGGCGGATCTTCCCGTCAATGTGCCGGTGGCCCCGGATGCGGCGGAAGCGGAGACCTGCGCCGCGCTTCAGGCGGTGCTGGGCTGCGATAAGGAGACAGCGCGCGCGCTGGCCGCAGCAGACGCCGGCCGCCCCTGACCCGGTTTCAGTCGGGCAGCTTCCCGCCCAGCTCGTCCTCGATATGGACCCGAATGATCTCGTCCATCCCGCTCTCGGCCTCGAAGCCCAGGGCGCGGGCGCGGACGGGATCGAAGCCTTTCGGCCAGCCCGCGACGATGGCGGCCACGGCGGGGTCCTCGGCCCGCTCGATCCGCGCCACCGCCGCTTCGCCCGCGACCCGGCCCAGGGCCGCGATTTCGTCGCCCACGGTCGCGTCCACCCCCGGCAGGTTCAGGGACCGGTCCTGGCCCAGCGGGCCCGTGTCCATCTCCGCCGCGTGGATCAGGAACCCCACGGCGGCGCGGGGGCTCGCGAACCAGTGGCGGGTGTCCTCGGACACCGGCAGGGTGGCGGTCTGGCCCGAGAGCGGCTCCCGCAGGATCGAGGAATAGAAGCCCGAGGCGGCGGCGTTCGGCTTGCCCGGCCGGATGCAGATCGTCGGCAGGCGCAGCGACACGCCATCCAGCAGACCCTTGCGGCTCAGGTCGTCGATCATCAGCTCCGCCATCCGCTTCTGCGTCCCGTAGGAGGTCAGCGGGCGGGGAGGCTGGTCGTCGGGGATCACGTCCGGCAGCGGCACGCCGAACACCGCGATGGAGGAGGTATGCACCAGGCGCGGGCAATAGTCGTCCTGCGCCACGATCGCCTCGCATAGAGCCATCGTGCCGCCCAGGTTCACGGCATAGCCCTTGGCGGTATCCGCTTCGGCCTCGCCCGAGACGATGGCGGCGAGGTGAAAGATCACGTCCGGCCGCTGCTCGATCAGCGCGGGCGCCGAGGCCGGGTCCGACAGGTCGGCGGCCAGCGCGGCGGCCGGGAGGCCGACCGGCGGCGTGGGCGCGTTCACATCGACCAGGGTCAGCCCCGTGATCTCTTGGCCGCGCAGGGTGCGGCGCGCGATCAGCGCCTGCGTCAGCTTGCTGCCGATCATGCCGGCCGCGCCGGTGATGAGGATGTGCATGAGGGCCTCCCTGGTGTCGCGGCCCAGGCTAGGGGAGGGGTGGGACGGTGACCAGATGTCCCTGTCATCGCATGACAGCGCCCGCCGATGTTAGATGTCGTCGCGCCACGCGTCGGTCCTGAGTCTTTGTTGGAGATGTCCCATGCGCTTGCCCTTCGTTCTGGTCCTGCTGGGCGGATTTGCCGGTTGCGCGGAACTGACGGAATTCAGCTGCGCTCATACCGACCCGGTCGCGCGGGGCGAGCGGCTGGCGCGCCAGGGGCAGCCCGAATCGGCCCTCGCCCGGGAGGTCGCGCGCTGCGCGGCCACGCCCACCCCGCTCAGCGCCGAGCTTCTGGCGGAGGGATATGCGCGCGGCCGCGCGATCCACTGCACGCCGGCAGGGGCCTTCGATGCGGGACATGACGGCTACCGGCTGGGCGATTTCTGCCCGGAGGCGGCAGTCCCGGAGCTGGAGCGGGCGAACCGCCGCGGTTTTCTCTTGCGCGAGGTCGAGGCGGAGATCCGGTCCCTGCGCCATGAGCGCTTCGCCCTGGTCGCGCAGCTCAGGGGGCTGGACGCGGACGATCCCGACTACACGTCGCGGCGGTCCCGGCTCTGGCGCCTGGATTGGCGGCTCAACCAGCTCGACCAGCGGCGGTTCCTGCTGAGGGCGGCCTATTGAGCCGGGCTCAGGCCAGTCCCTCGGCGCGGAACAGCGCCATCACGTCCTCGGCGGGGCGGGGGCCGACATGGCCGATCACCTCGCGGGCGCAGACCACGCCCATCTTCGCCGACGTCTCCAGGTCTCTCCCCGAGGCGAGCCCGTAGAGGAACCCCGCCGCCCATTGGTCCCCCGCCCCGGTGGCATCGACCACCTTGGCCGGCGTGACCGGCGCGGTGATCGTCTCGCCGCCTGCGCGGATCCAGACATCCGCGCCGGAGCGGGTGCAGGCCACGATCTCGCAGACCGAAGCGGCTCGGTCCAGCGCCGCCTCCAGGTCGTCGGTCTCGTAGAGCGTCGTCCATTCGGCGGCATTCCCGATGGCGATGTCCATGTCCTCGGCGATCAGGCGCTGGAAATCGGCACGGTGCCGGTCGGCGCAGAACGGGTCCGAGATGGTGATGGCCGAGCGCCCGCCCGCCGCCTTCATCCGGGCCGCGGCCTCGGAGAAGGCGGTCTTTCCCTTGTCCTTGTCGAAGAGGTAGCCCTCCAGGAACAGGATTCCGCCGCCCTCGAAAACGTCCGGCACATCCGACGAAGAGATGTCGGCCCCCGCGCCCAGATAGGTGTTCATCGACCGCTCCCCGTCGGGGCTGACGAAGATCATCGAGCGCGAGGTCGGCGCCTCGACGGCTTGCGGCGGGTTCGGAAAGGCGGTTCCCGAGGCCTCCATGGCCTCGGCATAGAACCGGCCCAGCGCGTCGTTCTTGACCTTGCCGATAAAGACCGTGGGCAGGCCCAGCGCGCCGATCCCGGCAATCGTGTTGGCGACCGACCCGCCGGGGGCCTCGGTCCTGTCCTGCATCGCGGCGTAGAGCAGCTCCGCCCGCTCCCGTTCCACGAGCTGCATAATGCCCTTCTCGATGCCCATCTGGTCGAGGAAGGTGTCGGTCCCGTGGGAGATGACATCGACGATGGCGTTGCCGATGCCGATTACCTTGGTGGTCATGGTCGTGCCTTTCGGATTTCGCCCCGCATTCGCGGGGCGACCCGCCGGGGGCTCCGCCCCCGGACCCCCGGAGTATTTCCGGCCAGAAGAAGAGCGTGGAGTTTCCCGTCTCCTGCCGTGAGAGGAGGCCGGGATCAAGGTCGGCGGAGGGGTGCGGGCGGCTGCTTCTTCTGGCGAAAAATACTCCACGGGGGTCCGGGGGTGTGAAACCCCCGGCGCCGCGGGTTCAAGCCGGTGCCGTCTTCTCCACATAGGGGCAGAGATCGGCGATGAGGCAGGCGCCGCATTTCGGCTTGCGAGCGACGCAGGTGTAGCGGCCGTGCAGGATGAGCCAG
The DNA here is from genome assembly GCF_900116765.1 of Jannaschia seohaensis. Taxonomy (GTDB): domain Bacteria; phylum Pseudomonadota; class Alphaproteobacteria; order Rhodobacterales; family Rhodobacteraceae; genus Jannaschia; species Jannaschia seohaensis. Next base: position 794,790 of record NZ_UETC01000001.1, read on the forward strand.
TGATGGGCGTGCAGCTGGTATTCGACGGGAACGTTGTCTTCGATGGCGCGCTCGACGGCATCGACATCCTTGCCGGGCGCGATGCGGGTGCGGTTGCCGACGCGGAAGATATGGGTGTCGACCGCCTGCGCCGGGAAATGCCACCACATGTTGAGCACCACATTGGCCGTCTTGCGCCCGACCCCCGGCAGGGCCTGGAGCGCCGCGCGGCTGGAGGGGACCTCGCCGCCATGTTCCTCGACAAGGATGCGTGAGAGCTTCATCACGTTCTTGGCCTTGTTGCGATAGAGGCCGATGGTCTTGATGTGCTCGATCAGCCCTTCTTCGCCCAGGGCCAGCATCTTCTCCGGTGTGTCGGCGATCTGGAACAGCGCGCGGGTTGCCTTGTTGACGCCCGCATCGGTGGCCTGGGCCGATAGGGCGACGGCGACGACCAGGGTATAGGCGTTGACATGCTCCAGCTCGCCCTTGGGCTCGGGCTCGGCGGCGTGGAACCGGGCGAAGATCTCGCGCTGGGTAGCGTAGGGCAGGGGGGCGGGCAGCTTGGGCATGGGCGCTTGTCGCGCGGGGCGCGCGGCAGGGCAAGCGCGGAGACAGCAGGTTCCGGGTCGCGGCGCAGGCGCCGGGCGCCTAGGTTCTGCCGTGAAGGAGGCCTCGCCATGACGGACCCTGCCGCGCCCGAGGGCGCTTACCATTACGGCATCATGCGCCGGGCGATCGAGCTGATCGACGCGCGTGCCGACGCGCCGCCCTCGCTGGAGAAGCTGGCCGCCGAGATGCGTATGTCCCCCGCCCATTTCCAGCGCGTGTTCAGCGCCTGGGCCGGGGTCAGCCCCAAGCGGGTGCAGCAATATCTGGCGCTGGGCCATGCCAAGGCGCTGCTGGCGGAGCGCGCGACGGTGCTGGACGCGGCGGCCTCGGCCGGGCTCAGCGGGACCGGGCGGCTGCACGACCTGTTCCTCCGGTGGGAGGCGATGTCGCCCGGCGACTACGCGCGCGGCGGTGCGGGGCTGACGATCCGCTATGGCTGGTTCGACAGCCCGTTCGGCGAGATGCTGGTGATGGCAACGGAGCGGGGGATCTGCGGGCTGGCCTTCGCCGCCGAGACCGGGCGCGACGCCGCCCTGGCGGACATGCGGGGGCGCTGGCCCGCCGCCGACTACCGGGAGGACCGCGCGGCGGTCGCGCCGCTGGTGACGGGGCTCTTCTTAGGCGGCGAGGCGAAGCTGCACCTGATCGGCGCGCCCTTTCAGATCAAGGTCTGGGAAGCGCTGATGTCGATCCCCTCGGGCCAGGTGACGACCTATTCCGACATCGCCGCCCATATCGGCCGCCCCCGGGCCGTGCGCGCCGTGGGGACGGCGGTGGGCCGCAACCCGGTGAGCTGGCTGATCCCGTGCCACCGTGCGCTGCGCAAGTCCGGGGGGCTGGGCGGCTACCATTGGGGGCTGCCGGTCAAGCGCGCGATGCTGGCCTGGGAGGCGGGGCGGGCCGAGGCGGGGTGAACTGCCTCCGCGGACCGCGCCCTGCCGAACGGTCGGAGGGGGCTCTGCCCCCGCCCTTCGGGCCCCCCGAGGTATTTTGGGCAAGATGAGGGGGGGCGGCGGCAGGTCAGCGGCCCGGAGTGCGGGCCTTGAGCGCCTCCATCAGCTCCGTCAGCGTCTTCCGGTAGTGCTCGCTGGTCAGCCGGCCCTCGGCGTCGAACTCCTTTCCGGCGCCGGCCAGCAGCATCTCGGGGCCGGGCACGATTTCGGGGCGGAAGGGCATCAGCGCGAGGCGCAGGGACCATTGGGTCCGCTCGCCCCCGGCGCGCCCGGCGGTGGCCGACATGATGGCCACGGGCTTGCCCGCCCAGGGCTTGCCGGGCGTGCGGCTGACCCAGTCCAGCGCGTTCTTGAGCACCCCCGACAGCAGCTTGTTGTATTCTGGTGTCGAGATGATCACCGCGTCCGCCTCGGCGATCTGAGCGGCCAGGCGCGCGACCGGCTCGGGGATGCCCTCGGCCTCCTCGAGGTCGCCGTCATAGAGCGGCAGGCGCAGATCGCCCATTGTGAGCGCCCCCCCGTGGAGGCGCGCCGCCTCATGGACGAGCTTGAGATTATGGCTTCCTTTGCGGAGGGAGCCGCAGAGGCCGAGGAGTGTAGACATGGGCAAGGCTTTCCTGTTGACGTGCAGCGCAACCTAAGTGCGGGGCGGAAAATGACGAGACATGGCGGACGTATCCTGGCCGACCAATTGGCGATTCAGGGCGTCGAGCGGGTCTTTTCGGTTCCGGGCGAGAGCTTCCTGGCCGCTCTCGACGGGCTGCATTCCCAGGGCATCGCCAACGTCGTCTGCCGCCAAGAGGGGGGCGCGGCGATGATGGCCGAGGCCCATGGCAAGCTGACGGGCAAGCCGGGCATCCTCTTCGTCACCCGCGGGCCCGGCGCGTCGAATGCCAGCGCGGGGCTGCACGTGGCGATGCAGGATTCGACGCCGATGATCTGCTTCGTGGGCCAGATCGCGCGCGGTCATCGCGACCGCGAGGCCTTCCAGGAGGTCGATTATCGCGCCATGTTCGGCCCGCTGGTGAAATGGGCGGCCGAGGTCGACCAGACCGAGCGGCTGCCGGAATACATCGCCCGCGCCTTCTCGGTGGCGCAGGCCGGGCGGCCCGGGCCCGTGGTGCTGGCCTTGCCGGAGGACATGCTATCGGCCGAGGCGGCGGCGCTCGATCGTCCGCCGGTGGTGGTGCCGCGCGCCGCCGTTCCCGACCTCGCCCCCCTGATCGCCCGGCTGGCCGAGGCGGAGCGGCCGCTCGTGGTGGTCGGCGGCTCGGGCTGGTCGCAGGCGGCGGCGGAGGCGTTGCAGGTCTGGGCGGAACGGCACGGCCTACCGGTGGCGGTCTCCTTCCGGCGGCAGGACTATATCGACAACCGCTCGCCGGCCTATGTCGGAGATCTCAATGTCGGGCCGAACCCCGACTTGATGCAGCGTCTGGGCCGGGCGGATCTGATCCTGGCTCTGGGGACGCGGTTGGGCGATATCGAGACCCGCGGCTTCGAGGCGCTGGACCCCGCGCGGGACGCGCCCGCCCTGATCCATGTCCATCCCGGCGCGGAGGAGATCAACGCGATCTGGTCCGCCGAGATCGCCATCCAGGCTCGCGCGGCCGATGTCGCGCAGGCGCTCGCTGCGCGCGACGACACGCTCGACGGCTGGGAGCCGGTGCAGGCCCGCGCGCGCCAGAGCTATCTCGACTGGACCCAGCCGCGCGAGACCCCCGGGGCCGTCAAGCTGGAACGGGTGATCGCGCATCTGAACGACGCCCTGCCCGATGACGCCATCCTCACCAACGGGGCGGGCAATTACGCGGCCTTCCTGCATCGCTACTACCGCTGGACGCAGTTCGGCACGCAGCTCGCGCCGACCTCCGGATCGATGGGCTATGGGTTCCCGGCGGCGGTGGCCGCCTCGCTGCATCATCCGGGGCGCACGGTCGTCTGCCTGGCGGGGGACGGCTGCATCCAGATGACGCTCAACGAGATGTCCACGGCCGTGCAGCATGGCGCGACCCCGGTGGTGATCGTCTGCAATAACGGCCGCTATGGCACCATCCGCATGCATCAGGAGCGGCACTATCCCGGCCGTGTCTCGGGCACGGATCTCGCCAACCCGGATTATGCCGCGCTCGCGCGCGCCTATGGCGGCGAAGGCTGGCGGGTGGAGGCCCAGGCCGAGTTCGCCCCCGCGCTTTCGGCCGCGCTGGCCTCCGGCCGGCTGGCCGTCATCGAACTGATGCTGGACCGGTCGATGCTGTCGCCCTCCGCTTCCCTGCCGGACCCCGCCTGAGGTCTTTCCCGTCTCGGCCAAGCCGCTTGCGTGACCCGTCTGGGCCCGACGCAAGGGCAAGGCGGGGCGCTCCAGAGACCAGCACCTCGCGCGCTTTCGCTCCGGCTCTCTGATGTCCGGGGCAGAACGGAGATTCCCCGGCTTCCATGCTGGGATCCCGATCCAAGCGAAGCGCGCAGAGCCGCATGATGGCAGACACCGACCGCGCCGTGATCGGAGCGGGATGGGCCGGACGTGGCGTAAGTTTCGCTCTCGGTGGGACCGGTCTGCGTCATGTCGTTCTGGAGCGAGGCCGGATCGGAGGAACCTCGTGGTGCCAGCGCTGGGCGTCGGTTCGACTGGCAGGAACGGCCGGATCCCGCGGCGCTACCGGGGCCGGGACATCTTCCTCTGGATGGATGAAAGCGGACTGAACCGGGCCCCGCGCCCCCCCGGGCGCGGCAGGGCGCGCCCTTGTGGGAAGGCGGCGGACGATCGGCCTGCAATCCCTGAGCGCTCGTGGGGCCGTCCTGGCCGGACGGGTCCGGGACGTGTCCGCATCCGGGGCCATCTTCTTCGACGAGTCTCTGGCCGAAAGCGCGGCCTATGCGGACCAGACGTCCGAGGGCCTGAAATCGAGGATCGACGCCTATATCGCGCGCGAAGGCATAGATGCTCCGGCCGCGCGACCGGACCCGGAAGACACCGTGAGGGGTCGATTTCCCGATCCGACGCTTCTCGAACTGGACCTGCTGGAGAACGGAATTGGCACGGTGATCTCGGCTACGGGCGTGACGGGCGATTTTTCCTGGCTCAAGGTTCCGGACGCCCTCGACGCGGATGGCCTGCCGGTTCAGGAGGCGTCCGTCTCGGTCCCGGGTGTGTTCTTCGCCGGGCTCGACAGCAAGGCTGCGCAGCGGGCCGGCACTGTCCTGAGCGCCGCTTTCGAGGCCGACCGCGTTGCGGGCTATCTGACAGCGGCTCCCGGCTCAAGGACCGCAAAGGCTCGGCCCGCCGGGATCAGGGCTCTGGACAGCCGCTGCCGCGCTGCGGACGGCCCCCTCGGCACGGCTCGGCCGACGACATATCCGGTCAAGGGATCGCTCCGCGACACCAGGCCCCTTTCCGCCCCCCGGTCGGCGGTATATCTGCACCCGGACACTGATTAGGGCCGATCCAGATGACCGACCTCTCGCGCATCCGCAATTTCTCCATCGTGGCCCATATCGACCACGGTAAGTCCACCCTGGCCGATCGCCTCATCCAGGAGACGAACACCGTCGCCGAGCGCGACATGAAGGAGCAGATGCTCGACGCGATGGATATCGAGCGCGAGCGCGGGATCACCATCAAGGCCAACACGGTGCGGATCGATTGGACCGCCGCCGACGGCAAGGACTACGTGTTGAACCTCATCGACACGCCCGGCCATGTCGACTTCGCCTACGAGGTGTCGCGGTCGATGCGCGCGGTCGAGGGCTCGCTGCTGGTGGTCGACAGCACCCAGGGCGTCGAGGCGCAGACCCTGGCGAATGTCTACCAGGCCATCGACGCCGATCACGAGATCGTCCCCGTCCTCAACAAGATCGACCTGCCCGCCTCCGAGCCGGCCCGCGTGGCCGAGCAGATCGAGGACGTGATCGGCATCGACGCGTCGAACGCGCTTCTGGTCTCGGCCAAGACCGGGCAGGGCATCACCGAGACCTTGCAAGCCATCGTCGACCACCTGCCCGCGCCCAAGGGCGATGCCGACGCGCCGCTCAAGGCGATGCTGGTGGACAGCTGGTATGACAGCTATCTCGGCGTCATCGTCCTGGTCCGCATCATCGACGGCAAGCTGCGCAAGGGCGACCGGGTCCGCTTCATGGGCACCGGCACGGTCCACCATGTGGATCGCATCGGCGTGTTCCGCCCCGCCATGACCGTCGTGGACGAGCTCGGCCCGGGCGAAATCGGCTTTCTCACGGCGTCGATCAAGCAGGTCCGCGACACCAAGGTCGGCGACACGATCACGCATGAGAAGCGCCCCTGCGACAAGCCGCTGCCGGGCTTCAAGCCCTCCGTCCCGGTGGTGTTCTGCGGCCTCTTCCCCGTGGATGCGAACGATTTCGAGGATCTGCGCGACGCCGTCGACAAGCTCGCGCTCAACGATGCCAGCTTCTCCCACGAGGTCGAATCCTCGGCCGCGCTCGGCTTCGGCTTCCGCTGCGGCTTCCTTGGCCTTCTGCACCTGGAGGTCGTCCGCGACCGGTTGGAGCGGGAATATGACATCGACCTCATCACCACCGCGCCCTCGGTGGTCTACCACGTCCACATGAAGGACGGCGAGGTGATGGAGCTGCACAACCCCGCCGACATGCCCGACGTGACCCTGGTCGACCATGTGGAGGAACCGCGGATCAAGGCGACCATCCTCGTGCCCGACGAGTATCTCGGCGACGTGCTCAAGCTCTGCCAGGACCGCCGCGGCATCCAGCTGGACCTGACCTATGCGGGCGCGCGGGCGATGGTGGTCTACGACCTGCCGCTGAACGAGGTGGTGTTCGACTTCTACGACCGGCTGAAATCGGTGACGAAGGGCTATGCCAGCTTCGACTACCAGATGATCGGCTACCGGCAGGACAACCTCGTGAAGATGCAGGTGCTGGTCAACGAGGAGCCGGTGGACGCGCTCTCGATGATGGTCCACCGCGACCGCGCCGAAATGCGCGGCCGCGCCATGGTCGAAAAGCTCAAGGAGCTGATCCCCCGCCACATGTTCAAGATCCCGATCCAGGCGGCCATCGGCGGCAAGGTCATCGCCCGCGAGACCTTGAGCGCGATGCGCAAGGACGTGACCGCCAAGTGCTACGGCGGCGACGCCACGCGGAAGAAGAAGCTCCTGGAGAAGCAGAAGGCGGGTAAGAAGAAGATGCGCCAGTTCGGCAAGGTGGAGATCCCGCAGTCGGCGTTCATCAACGCGTTGAAGATGGATTCCTGATGCCGACCGTCCTGCGCGAGGACGGCTACCGCTTCTTCTTCTACTCCAACGAGGGCGACCCGCTGGAGCCTCCGCACATCCACGTCATGAAGGCTGGTGCGGAGGCCAAGTTCTGGCTCGGCCCACCCGCGGAACTCGCCCGCTCTTCCGGTTTCGATGCCCGCGCCTTGCGCGACATCGCCGCCGGGTGACACTGCACCTCGCCCCGCATCGAGGAGGCCTGCTATGACCATTTCGGCTGAAAGCGTCCGGTTCGACGAAGACAACCTTTGGGTCGCCCTCTCCGACGGCCGCACCATCGGAGCCCCCCTCGCCTGGTTCCCCCGCCTGCTAGCCGCGTCTCCCGCCGAGCGTGCCGCGGTCGAGATCAGCCCCTTCGGGTTGCACTGGGAGGCCCTGGACGAGGACATCTCGGTCGAGGGGTTGCTGGCCGGGCGCGGGGATGGGACCGGGGCGCGGGGGGCGGCGGCTTGAGGGGGCAAAATTGCGAAGAAATATTGAATTTTCTTCAAGAGTTGCCGGATTCACAATCGGCGTCGATAGTCCTGATGAGAGTTGAGGGCTAAAGCAAGCGTAGGGTGGGTGAGAACCCACCACTCCCGCACTAATGAGACCCGGTAACGGTGGGTTTTCACCCACCCTACGCGATCATCAGACCGGGCTGACCCACAACAACCCAGATCCGGCATAGTATAAACCACGGCGCATCCCGCGGAGGGTCGCCGAACAAGTCCAAACCCGTGAAGCGCAGGCCGCCCCACAGGCCACCAGCGTCCGCCAATCAGCTCAGTGCCGAAACAACCCCACAGCTCGCCCTACCGGGCCGCTTCCTCGATCTCCCGGCCGAGGGTTTGGACGTCCTTGCCGATCCCCTTGGCCGTCTCGCAGGCCGTCAGCAGCGTCATCGCCGCCGCGCAAATGATCCAAAGCCGCATGTCGCCCTCCGTGAAACCTGTCGCGGCGGAACATATCCCCTCCCGTGCGGCGTCTCCAGGTCCGGCGGGTGCAGGGCGGGGAAAACCCGGGCCGACTGTGCCGGACCCGCCGCACCGGGAGGGCCGGCGTAGGGTGGGTGAAAACCCACCGCTGCCGCGCCGCGGACACTCGGTGACGGGGAGGCCCCCGGCCATTCCAGCAACTCCAGCGCCCAAGCCGCCCCCCCAACTTGACCAAAATCAACGCCCGCACCCCCAACCCCCATCATGCTCCCAAAAAACGGAGCCTCCCATGACCGACGCCAAGACCCGTCTGCTCGCCCGACGCCAGGAACTCACCGGCGATCTCGCCCGGATCGAGGACCAACTCGACGATCCCGCCCCGAAGGATTGGGAGGACGCCGCCTCCGAGCGTCAGGGCGACGAGGTGCTGGAAGCGCTCGGGGAACACGACCGGAGAGAGCTGCGCGCCATCGACGCGGCCCTCGCGCGCATCGCGGACGGCACCTATGGCACCTGCGCGAAATGCGGCGGCGAGATCACGCCGGAGCGGCTCGAAGCCGTCCCGACCGCCGTGTTCTGCCGCACCTGCGCGGCCTGACCTCCGCCCCGAGCCCGCGCCGCGCCTCCCAAGCAGCGCGGGATCACCGAGCGGATGGCGGGGCCGGCGCCCTCGGAACCGGCCCCCACCCCCTGCGCGTTCTCCGGATGACTGCAATGAACGGAGGCGCACATGACCCCGCAAGAGCTCGAACAGAAATTCTGGTCGCATCTCGAAAGCGACCGGACCGTCTTCCTCGCCACCGAGGGGGCCAAGCCCCGGCCCATGCACGCCGCCTTCGAAGGCAAAGCCGCGCCCATCTGGTTCTTCACCAGCTACGACACCGAACTGGGCGAAGTGCTCAAGCAGGGGCCCCGCGAGGCTACCATGACCTTCGCAGCCAAGGGCCACGACTTCTGGGCCTCCGCCTCGGGGCAGCTGACGCTCGACAACGACAAGGCCGTCATCGACCGGTTGTGGAGCCCGTTCGTCGCCGCCTGGTACGATGGCAAGACGGACCCGAAGCTGGCCCTCGCCCGCTACGATATCCGCGAGGCGCATCTCTGGGAGGACGGCTCCTCCCTGGTCGCCGGCATCCAGAGCCTGCTCGGCCGTGACCCGAAAGAGAGCGCCGAGGACAAGACGGGCCATATCCGCATGGCGGGCTGACGGACAGGCACGCGGGCCGAGGACGGTCACGACCGCCGTCACGACCCGCGTCACGACCGATATCACGACCTGCCGCGCCCCCGGTCTCCCGGGGGCGTCCTGCGGTCAGACCCGGCCGTTGATCTCGATGAGGTTGCCCTCCGGGTCCTCCAGATAGACATGGCGCAGGCCCGGAATGGCGAACTCCCCCGTCACCGAATGCGCGATCCCCGCGGCCCGCAGCCGCCCGATCACCGCGTCGAGGTCATCCACCTGAAACGCCACATGCCCGCCCACCGACGGGTTGAAGGCCAGATCGTTCCGCTTGGCGAATTCCTTGTCCGGCGCAATGAGATGCAGGCCCGAATGCCCGTCCCGGCCATCGCCCAGAAGCGCCAGCTTGTCCGGGTCGCCGGGCAGGTAGCCGCGGGATTTCGGGAAGGCCCAGGGCGTCTCGCGCATGCCCAGGATCTCGGTGTAGAAGGCCGCCGCGCGTCGCACGTCCTTCGCCTCCAGATTGACGTGATGAATGCTCCAAGCCATGTGATCCTCCCGCTGGCAGTCCTCTCGCGCCCACCCTACATCCCCCGCAAAGGAGATGCCCATGACCAACCCCCTTCTCGCCCCCTGGACCACGCCGTTCGAGATGCCGCCCTTCGGCGGTATGTCCGACGAGGATTTCGGCCCGGCCTTGGAGCAGGGGATGGAGGAGGGGCGCGCCGCCTACGCCGCCATCGCCGCCAATCCGGAGCCGCCGAGCTTCGACAATACGATCGAGGCGATGGAGCGCGCGGATGCCACGCTCGACCGGGTGGCGGGCGTCTTCTACAACCTCGCCGGCGCCGACAGCACGCCCGCGCGGGAGGCCTTGCAGCGCGAGATGGCGCCGAAACTGTCGGCCTATTCCTCCGAGATCACCAACAACAAGGCGCTGTTTTCACGCATTGAAACAATTTGGAATCAAAGGGATAACTTAGACCTCACCGAAGAGCAGCAGCGCGTGCTGATGCTGACCCGGCGCGGCTTCGTCCGCGCGGGGGCCGCGCTGGAAGGTGCTGCGGCGGAGCGTTTGACCGAGGTGAAATCCCGCCTTGCCACGCTGGGCACCCAGTTCGCCCAGAACCTGCTGGCCGATGAGCGCAATTGGTTCATGGACCTCTCCGAGGCGGACATGGAGGGCTTGCCGGACTTCGTGAAGGACACGGCCCGCGCCGCCGGCAAGGAGCGGGACCGTCCCGGCGCGGTCGTGACGCTCAACCGCTCCCTCATCGTGCCCTTCCTCCAGTTCTCCCCTCGTCGCGACCTGCGCGAGAAAGCCTATGAGGCCTGGACCGCACGTGGGGCCAATGGCGGCGAGACGGACAATCGCGATATCGCGACCGAGATCCTCAAGCTGCGGGAAGAGCGGGCAAATCTGCTCGGCTATGACAGTTTCGCGGCCTATAAGTTGGAGCCCGAGATGGCGGGCACGCCCGAAGCCGTGCGCGACCTGCTGATGAAGGTTTGGGAGCCGGCGAAAACCGCCGCCTTGGCCGATGCCGAACATCTTTCCCGCATGGCCACCGCCGACGGCATTACCGGCCCGCTGGAGCCGTGGGACTGGCGCTACTACGCCGAAAAGCGGCGCGTCGAACTGCATGATCTGGACGAGACGGAGCTCAAGCCCTTCTTCCAGCTCGACCGCATGATCGAGGCGCAGTTCGCCTGCGCCAACCGTCTGTTCGGGCTGGAATTCGCGCCGCTCGACATCGAGGTCTATCACCCCGACGTGCGCGCCTGGGAAGTCACGCGCGACGGCAAGCACCTGGCCGTCTTCCTGGGCGACTACTTCGCCCGCTCGTCCAAACGCTCCGGCGCGTGGTGCAGCGCGATGCGGTCGCAATCGGCGCTCGACGGGGAGGTCCGTCCCATCGTCGTCAATGTCTGCAACTTCGCGAAGGGCGACCCCGCGCTGCTGAGCTATGACGACGCCCGGACCCTCTTCCACGAATTCGGCCACGCGCTGCATCAGATGCTGTCGGACGTGACCTACCAGTCGATCAGCGGAACCTCGGTGGCGCGCGATTTCGTCGAACTGCCGTCGCAGCTTTACGAACACTGGCTGGAAGTGCCCGAAGTGCTGGCCGAATTCGCGACCCATGCCGAGACCGGGGAGGCGATGCCCGAAGCTCTGCGCGACCGGCTGCTGCGGGCCGCGACCTACGACATGGGCTTCGCGACGGTCGAGTACGTCGCCTCCGCCCTGGTCGATCTGGCCTTCCATGACGGGCCCGCGCCGGCCGATCCGATGCAACGCCAGGCCGAAGTGCTGGAAACCATCGAGATGCCGCGCGCCATCCGCATGCGCCACGCCACGCCGCATTTCGCCCATGTCTTTGCGGGGGACGGCTATTCCTCGGGTTACTACAGCTACATGTGGTCCGAGGTGATGGACGCGGACGCTTTTGCCGCCTTCGAGGAAAAGGGCGACCCGTTCGATGCGGAACTGGCGAGGAAGCTGGAGGAGAGCATTCTCAGCACCGGCGGCTCTCGGGATGCCGCCGAACTCTACACCGCGTTTCGCGGGCGGCTGCCCGGGGTGGAGGCGCTGCTTAAGGGGCGGGGGCTCGACGACGCGGCCTGAGGCGTTGGCCTCAGCGGCGGCTGTCGGCTTGGGGAGTTTCCTGCGCCTCGTCCTTGGAGCGTTCCCGCATGTTCTGGGCCAGGATCTCGACCAAAGCGTCGAGGTCCAGGTTCCGGGGCAGGGCGGTTTTCTTCATGGCAATCTTCCTCTTGAAATGACGTCAGGGTAAGCCGGGCGGGACCGGCGCCCCTAGTCCGGTTTTCGACCCGGAGCGTTTATGCCAATTTCCGCCGACCAGGCCGCCGCCCTTACCGATGCCGTCCGCGCCGTCGCGCGGGCCGAGATCGTCCCCCGCTTCCGTGCCTTGAGCGCCGGAGAGATCGACGAGAAATCCAGCTTCGACGACCTCGTGACCGTGGCCGACCGGGCGGCGGAGGCCGCGCTGACGGCCAAGGTTGGCGCTATCCTCCCCGGCGACACCGTCATCGGAGAAGAGGCCGTGTCCGAGGACCGCTCCCTTCTCGATCGGGTGGGCGAGGGCCGCGTGACGGTGATCGACCCGATCGACGGGACGTGGAATTTCGCCCATGGCAACGCGAATTACGGCGTCATCGTCGCCGTCGTGGAGGGCGGGGAGACGGTCTGGGGGCTGCTCTACGATCCCTCCTTCGACGATTGGATCGAGGCGCATCGCGGGGGCGGTGCGGTCTATATGCGAGACGGACGGCGGACGCCGCTCCGGCTCCCGACCACGGAGGACCCGCCGGCGCGGCTGCGCGGCAATGTGGGCTTCTACATGTTCCCCGAGGCCGACCGCCCCGGCCTGGCCGCCACCACGCACCTGTTCCGCCGCGCGACGTCGCTCGGCGCAAGTCTGCACGAATACCGCTCTCAGGCGCAGGGCCACACGGATTTCTGCCTCAACGGAATGCTCAACGTCTGGGATCATGCGGCGGGCGCGCTGATCCTGCGGGAGGCGGGCGGCGTCGCCCGGCTGCTGGATGGGCGCGACTACGCGCCCACCCTGCACGCGGGGCGGCTGCTGACCGCCCGGACCGAGGCGATGTGGGAGCATCTGGCTGGGATCTTCAACGACGCGCTCACCTAGCGATAGCTGACCATCTCGATCTCGATCCCCTCCGGGCCGTCGAAATAGAACCGGCGGCCCGGCTCGTAATCGGCATGGTTGTGGGGGGTGTAGCCCGCGGCCTTCACCCGTGCCTCGGCGGCGTCCAGGTCGTCGGTGACGACGCCGAGATGGTTCACGGCGGCATGAGTTACATAGCTGCTGCCCGCATCCGCGACGGTTCCCTTCGGTGCATAGAGCGCAACGTAGGAGTCATCGTCGCCGACATGGACGCTGTAGCCGCCGTCCTTGGCCGGCCCCGACCACCGCACATGCCAGTCCAATAGGTCACTGAGCACGTCGGCGGTGGCATCCGGGTCGCGGACGGTCAGGTTCACATGTTCAAGTTGCATCTGGTTGTCCTTTCCTCTTGACGGCGGCCTTGTCGGCCCTCGACCAAGGTCGAGGTCAAGAGGAAAAATGCCATGCCCGCGCGCGAGCTCACCATCGGCCAGATCGCCGAGCGATCCGGCCTGACGATCAGCCAGATCCGGTTCTACGAGAAGAAGGGCCTGATCTCACCGCCCCGCAATCGCGGCGGCCAGCGCCGCTTCCCCCGAGCGGAACTGCGGCGCCTGGCCTTCATCCGCGCGGCCCAGCGGCTGGGGCTGTCGCTCCAGCGCATCGCGGAGGCGCTCGGCCCCCCATCGGAGCGCCCGCCAACGCCCGCGGAATGGGCCGCCATCGCGGAAGGCATTCGGGGCGAGCTCGATGACCGGATCGCGCGCCTGACGCGCCTGCGCGACCGGCTCGACGGCTGCATCGGCTGCGGTTGCCTCTCGATGGAGACCTGTGCGCTCTATAACCCCGACGACAGGCTGGGCGGGCCGGGGCCGGCGCTGGTCGAGGGCCGCCGAGCCCGATGACCCGTCAGCCGGGTGAGCGCTCCGCCCAGCCGGCGAAGATCTTCTCCAGCGCGACGACCACGTAGAACAGCGCGATGCCCAGCACGGCCAGCGCGATCAGCACCGCGAACATCAGCGGGTAGTCGGCATTCGTGCGCCCCGAGTCGAACAGCGCGCCCAGGCCGCGCCCATGGGGAGAGACGATCTCCATCAGGTTGGTGCCGATGAAGGCCAGCGTGACGGCCACCTTCAGCGCGCCGAAGAACTCCGGCAGGGTCTTGGGCAGCGCGATCTTCCAGAAGATCGTGGCCTGCGATGCGCCGAGCGCCCGGAGGATGTCGCGATATTCGGGCTCCAAGGTCGACAGCCCGATGGAGACCGAAACGGCGATGGGAAAGAACGAGATCATGAAGGCCAGCATGACCGTGTTGAAGTCGTGCTGACCCACGAAGAGCAGCGCCAGGATCGGCACCACGGTCGCCTTGGGGATGGCGTTGAAGCCCACCAGCAGGGGATAGAGCGCCTCACGCGCGAGCTTCGAGAAGCCCATGACCATGCCGAGCAGCGTCCCGAACACCACGGCGATCAGCAGGCCCGCCACTGTGCGCCACAGCGTCTGCCAGCCCCCCGTGAGGAACAGCTCCCAATAGCGCGCATAGGCGGGCGGCAGGTCCGAGGGGGAGGCCATGACGAAGTTGGGCCAGCCATTGGCCCAGACCAGCAATTCCCACAGGATCAGGAAGACGATCATGGCGCCGCCGGGCACGGCGATCTGGCGCAGCGTGGCGTTCATAGCGCGGCCTCCGCCGGTTCGCGGCCCTGGGCGATCTGGATCTCCTTGCGCAGGATGGCGAGCAGTTCCACCGCGCGGGGCGCGTAGAGATCGTCCAAGGTCCGGTTTTCGCCCATATCGATCTCGACGACGCGCTGCGCCCGGGCGGGGCGGGCGCTGAAGACGACGGTGTGGTCCGAGAGGAACACGCTCTCGCGCAGGTCGTGGGTGATCAGGACGCAGGTGAACCGCTCGGCCCGGCGCAGCTCATGCATGGTCTGCCACAGGTCCTCGCGGGTGAAGGCGTCGAGCGCGCCGAAGGGCTCGTCGAGGATCAGGACTTCGGGACGGTGGACGATGGAGCGGCAGAGCGAGGCGCGCTGTCGCATGCCGCCGGACAGCTCCGAGGGGCGCTTGTCCTCGAACCCCTCCAGGCCGACCAGAGCGAGCAATTCCCGCGCCCGGTCCTCGCGCTGGGTCTTGTTCATCCCGGTCGAGACGATCTCCAAAGGCAGCATGACGTTCTGAAGGATATTGCGCCATTCCAGCAGGACCGGGTTCTGGAAGGCCATCCCCACGGTCGAGCGCGGCCCCGTCACCGGCTTGCCGCCCAGTTTCACCACGCCCTGATCCGGCTTCATCAATCCCGCCACCAGCCGCGTCAGCGTGGACTTGCCGCAGCCGGACGGGCCGACCACGGCGGTAAAGCTGCCCTCGGGCATGTCGAGCGTCAGGTCGTCGAGAACTGGCAGCGGGCCCGCTTGGGTCCGGTAGGCATGAGTGACGTGATCGAGGGAGATGGGCAGAGACATGGACACCGGCGCGGCGGCGTTCACCGCCCGTTAAGGTTAACGCCCCTTCTTCTGGCCCGAAATACTCCGGGGTCCGGGGCAGAGCCCCGGTCCGACGGATCGAACCGGGGCCGGAGTTTGGCAGCGAGGCGCCGCAGGGCTTACTGAAGCATCCGCTCCGAGGCGTCGGGCAGGTAGCTGTCGTCGAAGATAACCGACATGTCGGGCGCGTTCTGGAACTCGTAGACCAGCTTGGTCTGTTCCAGCGCCGAGGCCATCCGCTCGGGGTCGATGCCGCCGATCCCGTTCTCCATGACGTAGGGCGTCAGCACGTTGGCATCGATCGCCAGTTGCAGGCGGCGCTGCTCCAGCGCGGCATCGGCGGCCGGGTTACGCTCGATGACGGCCTGCGCGCCCATGGCGGGGTCGGCGATCACGTCGGCCCAGCCCTTGGCCACGGCGGTCAGGAAGCCGGTGACGAGTTCCGGGTTGGCCTCGGCGAAGTCGGTGTTGACGATGATCGCGTTGCCGTAGAGGTCGACGCCGTGATCGGCCATCAGGATGGTGGTCAGGTCATCCTCGGGCACGCCCAGGCGCACCAGGTTGAGGTAGGACGAAAAGCTGAAGCCGGTGACCGAATCGACCTCGCCGCTGGCCAGCATCGGCTCCCGGGTGGGGAAGCCCACGGGCTCCACGGTGATCGTGCTCACGTCGATATCGTTGGCGGCGGCGAAGATCGGGAACTGCGCCCAGGCGCCATCGGGCGGCGGCGCGCCCAGCACCGAGCCTTCCAGGTCCGCGACGCTGGAGATGCCCTGGGACTTGCGGCCGACCACGGCGAAGGGCGGCTTGTCGTAGATCATCATCACGGCCTTGACCGGCGCGCCGGGGTTTTGGTCGAGGAACTTGATGAGCGAGTTGATGTCGGCGAAGCCCAGCGGGAACGCGCCGGTCGCGACCTTCGGAATGGCGTCGAGCGAGCCCTGGCCGGCCGAGACCTCGACCGTGAGACCCTCGGCTTCGAAATGGCCGTTGTCGATGGCGGCGAAATAGGCGGCGGAGGGGCCCTCGAACTTCCAGTCGAGAGCGAACGGCACCTCGGTCTGCGCCATGGCGGGCGCAGCCAGGAAGAGTGCGGCGGCGAGGCCGGCAAAACGGTCGAACATGATAACTCCCCTGTCTATCTGGCCCCTGATCTGCCCGGTCGCGCGGGGCAAGGGCCAGATAGGGGGGCCTTGGCCCGCGACTGTAGCAACGCGGAGCGGGGACGAAAGCCGATTCGTAGGCGTATTGCCTGATTATTGGGCGGCGCCTGTCAGCTCAGTCCAGATGCGGCCCCATCCAGCGCCAGGCGGCGGCCGAAATCGCCTCTCCGGTCTCGTAGAACCAGTGATTGTGCCCGTCGAGGCGGATCAGATCCGTGGGATGGCCAGCTTGGGCCAGGATCTGCGCGCTCTCCCGGGCTGGAGCGAAAGGGAAAACGCGGTCGACCGAGCCCAGAAAATGGGCGATCGGCACGCCCTCCGCCACGCGCTGAACGACGCTTGGCGAGAGGGTTCCCGCATGGGCCGCCGCGGCCTTCCAGGGGCCGTCGAGCCGATTGACCCAGAGTTGCGCCGCCTGCCCGCCGCGGGAATGGCCGAAGATCGCGATGCGCTCCATATCGACGGGATAGAGCGTCGCCGCATGGGCCAGCGCTTCGAAAGCCGCGCGGGGGTCATAAATGTAAGGCGTGTCCGCGTTGTCCGGGAAGTCCGGCGCGACCAGCACCAGGCCCTCGGCCAGGGCCACCTCATGCCACATATCGACCATGCTATGTCCCGTCTGCCCAGCGTCATGCAGCAGCAGGATCGCCGGGCGGGACGCCCCGCCTTCGGGGCCGCCCCCCCACCAGACCACGCCGGTCTCGGTGCGGTGGCGCGTGCCTTGGGTCGGGTCGGGCGCGTAGGCGTCCTCGGTCGAATAGTTCGTCAGATCCGCCCGAGACGTCTCGGTCAGGCGCGCGGGGCGCGCAGTCGCCGGCGCGTCCAGCGTCACCAGCGCCACGTTGCCCAATTGCGGGCCGGGTCGGGGCAGGCGCTCGCCCAGAGGGCCGTGCCAGAGGGCGTAGACAAGGATTGAAAAGGTCACTGCGATCAGCGCTATGCGTAGAGGTGTGGGCATCGGGGAACTCGTGACAGTGAAACCGAAAGGTCAGGGCGTGGTGCGTTGGGTCATCTTTCCTTCCATCCAACGCCAGGCGTCTTCGGCGATCCTGGCGCCATGGACGGTGAGGTCGTTGTCATGGCCGCGCAGCCGGATGAATTCGTAGGGGTGGCCGGCACGGGCCATGGCGGTCGCGCTGGCCAGGGCCTGCGCTAGCGGACGTTCGGTGTCGTCGGCGCCCAGGTAATGGCGGACCGGAACGCCGTCGCCGACAAGCCTGGGAGCGTCGAAGTCGACGATCCCCGCATGCGCGGCCACCGCGCGCCAGGGCCCGGCAAAGCGGTTGGCCCAGATCTGCGCGGTCTCCGCGCCGCGCCCATGGCCGAAGACCGCGATCCGGGTCTCGTCCACCGCGTAGAGCTGCATCGCCTGGGCCACCGCCTCGACGGCCCTGCGCGCGTCGTATGGGGCGCCATCCTCGGGCACCTGGAAGTCGGGCGCGATCAGGACCAGGCCCTCGCGCTCCGCCAGGCCGTGCCATATCGCGATCATGTCCCGCCCGTCCTGATCCGCGTCATGGACCAGAAGGATCGCGGGCAGGGGGTCGCCCTGCTGGGGACCGGACCCCCACCAGCGCAGGCCGACAAGGGTGACATGAGAGGTGCCAGCGTCCCGGACCTCGGGCGCGGCCGGGGCTGGCGCGTCGGGCGAGGTGAGATCGGCGCGGACACGTTCGATCAGGCGCGCCGGCGCGGGACGCACCCCCTCGGTCATCACCAAGGGTTGGATGTCGGACAGGGTCGGCGCCAGAAAGGACGCCATCAACATACGGCCCTGCGCCGTCCCCCGGCCGAGCGACATGAGCAACAGCGCGAAGGTGATCGCGATGAGGGCAAGGCGCAGGGGGGTGGACATCGGCGTGTCTCCGGGCGGTCGACCTCCGACCTTGTCGGCCCTCTGCGGCCAGGATGTGACGGCGCCTTGACGAAACCCGGTCGAAACCGCATCGCGCCCCCTGGTTGGCGAAACGATCCGTGCGTAAGGCGGGGGATCGTCGTGCGAACGAGGGGGAATGAATGCGGATTGCGGAAACAGTGACCTTCGGCGGGGGCGGTCTGGATCGCGCGGAGGATCTGCGCCGCCACCCCGAGCTTCTGGCGCAATTGCCCGTGCGCACCCTGCCGCTCTGGCGCGGCAAGCCGCTGCTCGCCGCGGGCCGCGAGGGTCTGGCCGTGATGGAGGGCCATGCCTTCGCCGAGCACGGGCATCCGGTGCTGGTGGGCAAGATCGACGGCGCCGCGCTGTTTGCGCGCGACGTGTCCGGGCTGGAGGTCGCGGGCGTGGGGGAGGGGCTCGGCGCCTTCCTCGATCCGACCGAGCAGACCCATCCCGACCTGCCCGCGGGCACCGCCTTCGCCGAGCTGCGCGCCGTGATGACCCGGCTGAGCCCGCTCGATGCCGAGATCGCGGCCACCGCCAAGGGCGTGCTGGAATGGCACCGCGGGCATGGCTTCTGCGCCAATTGCGGCGGGCCGACGCAGCCGGGCAAGGCGGGCTGGATGCGGGCCTGCCCTTCCTGCGGACGGGCGCATTTTCCGCGCACCGATCCGGTGGTCATCATGCTGGTGACCTATGGCGACAGGGTGCTGCTGGGCCGCTCGCCCGCTTGGCCCGAGGGGTTCTTCAGCTGTCTCGCGGGCTTCATGGAGCCGGGCGAGACGATGGAGGCCGCCGTGCGCCGCGAAACCTGGGAGGAGACCGGCGTGCGGGTCGGCCCTGTCCGCTATCTGGCGAGCCAGCCCTGGCCCTTCCCCGGCTCGCTGATGCTGGGCGCCCATGGCGAGGCGTTGGACGACCGGATCGAGATCGACCCCGAAGAGATCGCCGAGGCGCTGTGGCTCGATCGGACCGAACTGATGGACGTGTTCGCGGGGTCGCATCCGCGCATCTCCCCGGCACGGGCGGGCGCGATCGCGCGGTTCCTCCTGGAGAACTGGCTGGCCGACCGGCTGGACTGACGGCGGCCGGGGATTGATCGCGCCGGTCGGCGCCGCCATCTAGGCCCGAACGCAAAGGAGCCCGCGCCATGCAGTTCACCGCCACCGAAGAGATCGCCGCCCCCATCGACGCCGTCTGGGCGCGGGTGACGGATTTCGACGGGTTCGCCGCCGCCATCCGCAAGCGCGGCGGCAAGGTCGAGCGCAAAGGCGACGCCGCCTATGGGCCGGGCGCGGCCTGGACCGGCGCGGCCGAGGTCTTGGGCAAGGTTAGGAAGGTCGAGGTCCAGGTGACCCGGATGGACGTGCCCGAGCGGCTCAAGCTGGCCGCCCAGGCCGAGGGGCTGGATATCGACCTCACCGTGAAACTGGAGGCGCTGTCCGAGGCGCGCACGCGGCTGACGATCTCCAGCACGGCGACGGCCCGCTCGGTGCGGGCCAAGGTGGTGTTGCAGCCGATCAAGCTTGCCCAGGGCAAGCTGGCGGAGCGCTTCGCGGGCCGCGTGGCCGGGTTCGCGCGCCGCATCGAGGCGGAGAGCGCGGCCTGAGAGCAGCCCGCGCCCCGGCGCGTCAGTCCGCGCCGCCGTCGAAATGGTCCGGATCGGCCGGATAGACCCCGAGAATGTCCAGCTTCGTCGTGAAGTAGCGTAGCTCCTCCAGGGCGCGGGCGACGGGCGGATCCTCCGGATGGCCCTCGATATCGGCGTAGAACTGCGTCGCGGTGAAGCGCCCGTCGATCATGTAGCTTTCGAGCTTGGTCATGTTCACGCCGTTGGTCGCGAAGCCCCCCATCGCCTTGTAGAGCGCGGCGGGGATGTTGCGGACCTGGAACACGAAGGTCGTCTTGACCGGCCCCGCGCCCGGCGGGGGCACTTGCGGCTCCCGCGCCATCACCAGGAAGCGGGTGGTGTTGTGGCCATGATCCTCGATATCGCGGGCCAGAACCTCCAGCCCGTGGATCGAAGCTGCGAGTTCGGAGGCGAGCACGCCCTCGTCGGTCAACTCCGAGCGGGCGAGTTCCGAGGCGGCGCCCGCGCTGTCGGCGGCGGGTTCGCCCTGGATGCCGTGTTCCCGCAGGAAGGCCGCGCATTGCGGCAGCAGCACGAGATGCGCCCGCACCCGCTTGATGTCCTCCAGCCGCACGCCCGCCCGGGCCATGAGCGCGATGCGCACCCGCACGAAGGCTTCGCCCACGATCCGGAGCCCCGAATGGGGCAGCAGCCGGTGCACATCCGCGACCCGTCCATAGGTCGAGTTCTCGATCGCGATCATGCCCAGATCGGCGCGCCCCTCGCGCACGGCGGCCAGCGCGTCCTCGAAGGTCGTGCAGGGCACGGGCGCGTGGTCGGGAAAGGCCTCCACGCTCGCCTGGTGGGAGTAGGAACCCAGGTCTCCCTGGAACGCGATGGTCGAGCTCATGCGGCACCTGCGAATTTTTGGTCGTTTCGTCGCAAGCGCGACGTCTTGCGTCCACGGGTCCATGTCACATAGATACCCGCGACCCAAGACACGACTTGTCACTAGCAAGAGGCCCCCCATGGACACGATGACGATCACCAAAGCTGGCGGCGCGTTCTGCGGCGCATTGCTGATCTTCCTGCTGGGCGCCTGGGCCTCCGAGGGCCTCTATCACGTTGGCGGCGGGCACGGGGAAGACCACGCGATGGGCTATGCCATCGAGGTCGAGGACGCCTCCGCCGTGGCCGAGGCCGACGCCGAACCGGAAGTCCCGTTCGAGGAAGTCTACGTCAACGCCTCCGCCGCCGATGGCGAGCGTCTGTGGCGGCAATGCGCCTCCTGCCACAACCTCGAAGGCTCGAACGCGACGGGCCCCTATCTCAACGGCGTGGTCGGCCGGGACAAGGGCAGTGTCGACGGCTACGCCTATTCCGACGCGCTGATGGGCACCGGCGAAGCCTGGACGCCGGAGAACCTGTCGGGCTTCCTGCTGAACCCGAAGGAATACGCGCCGGGCACCAAGATGGCCTATCGCGGCATGGGCGACATCGAGGACCGCGCCAACCTGATCGCCTACCTGGCCACCACCGAGTAAGCGGCCTCCGGGCCGCGGCCCGCACAAGACCCGTTCGGCCGCCTTCGGGCGGCCGTTTCGATTCGGGGCGCGGGCTTTTCGCGTGTCTCGGCTGCGCTACCTCTGGTCACGGGTGTGTCAGAGCCCTTGCGCTCTGCGCCGCGCGCTCATTACCTGATTCCTCGAACCGGATCGCAGGGAGACCCGAATGCTGGACCGTATCGTCACGACCCTCGCCCTGTCCGCCGCCCTGGCGCTGCCGGCGGCCGCGCAGGAGCTGAACGTCAGTCACGGCTACTCCAATTTCGGCGAACTCAAATACGGCCCGGACGAGTCCTTCTCCTATGTCAATCTCGACGCGCCGAAGGGCGGGGAGATCAGCCTCTACGCCCTGGGAAATTACGACAGCTTCAACAACTACACCCGCAACGGCAACGTGGCCGTGGGCACCGCGATCCTCTATGAGGACATCTTCGTCTCGGCCGCCGACGATCCCTACGGCCTCTACTGCTATCTCTGCGAGACGATCGAATATCCCGACGATCTGTCCTTCGTGCTGGTCAATCTGCGGGACGACGTGACCTTCTCCGACGGCTCGCCGATGACCGCCGAGGATGTCGTCTTCACCGTCGACCTCTTCCTGGAGCAGGGCCTGCCTGAGTTCCGCAACGCCATCGACGGCTATTTCAAGTCGATCACCCAGACCGGCCCCCTCCAGGTCCGCTTCGAGTTCGAGGACGATGTCCAGAAGCGGGAGCGGATGGGCCTCGTGGGCATCTGGAATCCCTTCTCCAAGGCGTGGTTCGAGGAAACCGGCGCGCGCATCGACGAGTCGACCCTCGTGCCTTTCATGGGCACCGGGCCCTATATCGTCGGGGAGTTCGACACCGGCCGCTCCCTGACCTACACCCGCAACCCCAACTGGTGGGGCACGGATCATCCCTACAACCAGGGCCGCCACAACTTCGACGCCATCCGCTACGAGTATTTCGGCGACAGCTCGGCCGCGTTGCAGGCCTTCTTCGCCGGGGAATACACCTTCCGCGTCGAATCGACCTCCCGCGATTGGGCCACGGGCTATGATGTGCCGCCGGTGGAGCGGGGCGACGTGGTCAAGAAGACCCTGCCGGACGGGTCGATCTCGACCGCGCAGGGCTTCGTCTTCAACCTCAAGAAGGACAAATGGTCCGATCCCCGCGTGCGCGACGCCGTGCGGATGATGTTCAACTTCGAGTGGTCCAACGAGACGCTGTTCTACGGCCTCTATTCCAGGCCCGCGAGCTTCTGGGGCGGGTCCGACCTCGCTGCCGAGGGCGTGCCGACACCGGGAGAGCTGGCCCTTCTGGAGCCGCTGGTGGAAGAGGGGCTGCTGGCAGCCTCGATCCTCACCGAGGAGGCGGTGATGCCGCCGGAGAACGACGCGGCGAGCAACACCCCCGACCGCCGCACCCGCCGCGCCGCCATCCGCCTGATGAACGAAGCGGGCTATGAGGCCGGCGCCGACGGGATGCTGCGCGACGCGAACGGCAACACGCTGGAGTTGGTCATCATCCAGTTCAATCCCGGCTTCGACCGCATCGTGAACCCCTATGTGGAGAACCTCCGCGAGATCGGGATCGACGCCCGGTTGGAGCGGATCGACCGCGCCCAGTATATCGAGCGCCGCCGTTCGGGCGACTGGGACCTCACCAACCAGTCCCTGGGCCAGGGCTTCGAGCCCTCGGGGGGCTTGCGCCAATGGTTCGGATCGGAAACGGCCGAGGACAGCTCCCGCAATCTGATGGCGCTGGCCGACCCGGCGGTGGACCGGCTGATCGACGCGGTCGTCGCGGCCGAAGACCTGGCGACGCTGCGGGACCGCACCCGCGCCCTGGACCGCGTGTTGCGCGCCTACGGCTTCTGGGTGCCGCAATGGGGCAATAGCGAGCATTGGGTCGCCTATTGGGACCAGTATCGCCACCCCGAGGACATCCCGCCCCTGGCGCTCGGCGTGCTCGACTTCTGGTGGTTCGACGCGGAGGCCGCCGCGGCTCTGGAAGCCTCCGGAGCCCTCTGAATGGGAGCTTACATCCTCCGCCGGCTGCTGTTGATCATCCCGACCCTGCTCGGGATCATGGTCATCAACTTCTCGCTCGTGCAGTTCGTGCCGGGCGGGCCGGTGGAGCAGATCCTGGCGCAGCTCGAAGGGGGCGGCGACGCCTTCGACAGCTTCTCGGGCGGCGCCACCGAGATCCAGGATCGCGGCAACGACAGCGGCTATACCGGTGCCCAAGGCCTGCCGCAGGAATTCATCGACGAGCTGGAGGCGCAGTTCGGCTTCGACAAGCCGCCGCTCGAACGCTTTCTGCTGATGATGTGGGACTATATCCGCTTCGATTTCGGCGAGAGCTATTTCCGCTCCATCTCCGTCGTGGACCTCGTGCTCGAAAAGATGCCGGTCTCGATCACGCTGGGCCTCTGGACGACCCTGCTGGCCTACCTGATCTCCATCCCGCTGGGCATCAAGAAGGCCGTCCGCGACGGGACCAGCTTCGACACCTGGACCAGCGCCGTGGTCATCGTGGCCTACGCGATCCCCGGTTTCCTCTTCGCGATCCTCCTGCTCGTGCTCTTCGCCGGTGGCACGTATTTCAGCATCTTCCCGCTGCGCGGTCTGACCTCTCCGGGCTGGGAGGATCTCAGTTGGCCGATGAAGATCCTCGACTACCTGTGGCACATCACCCTGCCGGTCCTGGCCTCCACCATCGCGGCCTTCGCGGGTCTGACGCTGCTGACCAAGAACTCCTTCCTGGACGAGATCCGAAAGCAATATGTGATCACGGCCAAAGCCAAGGGCCTCAGCGAGGGCCGCGTTCTGTACGGCCATGTCTTCCGCAACGCGATGCTGATCGTGATCTCCGGCTTCCCGGCCGTGTTCGTCAGCGTCTTCTTCGGCGGCTCGCTCATCATCGAGACGATCTTCTCGCTCGACGGGCTGGGACGGCTGGGCTTCGAGGCGGTGGTCAACCGCGACTACCCGGTGATGTTCGGCACGCTCTTCGCGTTTTCGCTGATCGGGCTGGTCGTGGGCCTCCTGACGGACCTCACCTATATTTGGGTCGATCCGCGCATCGACTTCGAGAGCCGGGAGACCTGACATGGCCGAACGGATCACAAACCTGCCGGAGCCGGAGGAGGACGCGCCGACGCGGACGCCCCCGCCCGAGCCGCCCCAGGGCAAGCGCCCCTGGCTGTCGCCCCTCAACCAGCGCCGCCTGCGCAACTTCAAGCGCAACAGGCGGGCCTATTGGTCGTTCTGGATCTTCTTCGTCCTCTTCGGCATCTCCCTCTTCGCGGAGTTCCTGGCCAACGAGAAGCCGATCCTGGTGAGCTACCGGGGCGAGCTCCGGATGCCGATCTTCCAGTTCTACCCCGAGACGGCCTATGGCGGCGATTTCCGCACCGAGGCCGCCTATCGCGACATCGAGGTGCAATGCCTGATCGTCGCCGGCGGGCTGGAGGACTGCTTCGACTTCCCCGAGGAGGTCATCGCGGCCGTGCAGGAAACCGGCGCCTATGACGGGCAGGAGGTCGAGGCCGGCTGGCTGCTCTGGCCGCCGATCCGCTACTACTACACGACCAATTCCGACGCGCCGGGTGCCGCGCCGCATCCACCGTCCTCCGAGCACATCCTGGGCACGGACGACACCGCGCGAGACGTGGCGGCGCGGGTGATCTACGGCTTCCGCCTGTCGGTGGCCTTCGCGCTGATCGTGACGCTGCTGACCTCGGTGATCGGCATCGCGGCGGGGGCGGTGCAGGGCTTTTTCGGCGGCCTCACCGACCTCTTCATGCAGCGCATCATCGAGGTCTGGGGCTCGATACCGTCGCTCTACATCATCATCATCGTGGCCGCGATCATCCCGATGAACTTCTGGCTGCTCGTGGGGCTGATGACGCTCTTCGGCTGGACGGCTCTGGTGGGCGTGGTTCGGGCCGAATTCCTGCGCGCCCGCAACTTCGAGTACGTCCGCGCGGCCCGCGCGCTCGGCGTGTCGAACACCACGATCATGTTCCGCCACGTCCTGCCCAACGCCATGGTTGCGACCCTGACCCTGCTGCCCTTCATCGTGACGGGGATGATCGGAGGCCTCGCCTCGCTCGACTTCCTGGGCTTTGGTCTGCCCTCCTCGGCGCCCTCGCTGGGCGAAATGACGCTCCAGGCCAAACAGAACCTCCAGGCCCCCTGGCTCGGCTTCACCGCCTTCATCACCTTCGCGGTGATGCTGTCGCTGCTGGTGTTCATCTTCGAGGGCGTCCGGGACGCCTTCGACCCGCGGAAGACCTTCGCATGATCGTCGCACCGCTCCCCGTCTCGTCCCCCCAGCAACGGTCCGTTAAGGTTAACTGCGCGCCCCCTTCTTCCCTGCTTAAATATCCCGGGGGTCCGGGGGCTGGCCCCCGGCCCGGCCCGTGCCGCAGGCGCGCCCCTCTGGCCCGGACGGGAGCGCCCGCATGAGCCTGCTGCACGTCAAAGACCTCCACATCGCCTTCAGCCAGGACGGCAAAACGACCGAGGCCGTGAAGGGGGTGTCCTTCCATGTCGAGAAGGGTGAGACCTTGGCTCTCGTGGGCGAGTCCGGCTCCGGCAAGTCGATCACCGCGCTCTCGACCGTCTCCCTTCTCCCGGACAGCGCCACGGTCACCGGCTCTATCACCTATGACGGGGCCGAGATGGTCGGCGTACCCGAGAAGGAGCTGATGCGCGTGCGCGGCAACGACATCAGCTTCATCTTCCAGGAGCCGATGACCTCGCTCAACCCGCTGCACACCATCGAAAAGCAGCTGAGCGAGTCGCTCCTCCTCCATCAGGGGCTGAGCGGCGCCAAGGCGCGCGCCCGCATCCTGGACCTCTTGAACAAGGTCGGCATCCGCGACGCCGAGAGCCGTCTGACCGCCTATCCGCACGAGCTGTCGGGCGGGCAGCGCCAGCGCGTGATGATCGCCATGGCGCTGGCCAACGGGCCGGACCTGCTGATCGCGGACGAGCCGACCACGGCGCTCGACGTCACCATCCAGGCCCAGATCCTGGAGCTGCTCGCGGAGCTCAAGGAGCGCGAGCGCATGTCGATGCTCTTCATCACCCACGATCTGGGCATCGTGCGCCGCTTCGCGGATCGGGTCTGCGTGATGCAGCATGGCGAAATCGTCGAGACCGGCCCGGTGGCCGAGATTTTCGACCGCCCGCAGCACCCCTATACCCGAAAGCTGCTCGCCGCCGAGCCCAAGGGCGTGCCGGACCCCGTGCCCCGGACCGCCCGCGAGGTGGTGGCGACCGACCATCTCAGGGTCTGGTTCCCGATCCGGAAGGGGCTGCTCAAGCGGACGGCCGGCTATGTGAAAGCGGTCAACGACGCCACGCTGGCCGTGCGCGCCGGCGAGACGGTGGGGATCGTGGGCGAGTCCGGCTCAGGCAAGACGACGATGGCCCTGGCGATCATGCGGCTGATCTCGTCCGAGGGAGCCATTACCCTGGAACGGCAGCGGATCGACGGGCTGCGCTCCCGCGATATGCGGCCGCTGCGCCAGGCGATGCAGGTCGTGTTCCAGGACCCTTATGGCAGCCTCAGCCCGCGCATGACCGTGGCCGAGATCGTGGCCGAGGGGCTGAAGCTCCACAACACCGGAGATGCGCGCCCGCACCGGGATCAGGTGGCCGAGATCCTGGCCGAGACCGGCATCGACCCGGCTTCGATGGACCGCTACCCGCATGAGTTCTCCGGCGGCCAGCGCCAGCGCATCGCCATCGCCCGCGCGATGATCCTGCGGCCGAAGCTGGTCGTGTTGGACGAGCCGACCTCGGCGCTGGATCAGACGGTGCAGGTGCAGATCGTGGAATTGCTTCGCGACCTCCAGAAGCGCTACGGTTTGGCATATCTCTTCATCAGCCACGACCTCCGGGTCGTGCGCGCGCTGAGCCACAAGGTCATGGTGATGAAGCGCGGTGATGTGGTCGAGGCGGGAGACGCCGCCCGTATCTTCGACAGCCCGTCCGACCCTTATACCCGCGCCCTGATGGCGGCGGCGTTCGATCTGAAGACCTCGGACGCGGTGGCTGTCTGACGGGGCGGCAGACGTCGCCCCGGCCGGGGCGCGGCAGATGCAGACTGGCGGGGTCGGCGGGATCGCGTGACGGGGACGTGCGCCTCCGGCGGGAGTATTTCCGGCCAGAAGAAGGAAATGCGCGGGCAGCGGCACTCGCTGCCCGCGCCCTCGTTCGGTATCAGCTGCCCAGCATCACGTCGCAGGCGACGTCGCGGGCCCGGAGACGGGTGCAGGCGCGGTTGGCTTCTCGTTCGCTCAAGCCGACGAAGCTGGGATCGTAGCCGCCGCCCGCGGCCTCGACCCGGCGCAGCGCTTCGTCGAGCGCGTCGAGTTCTTGCAGCGCGGTGCGCAGCAGGAGCTTGTCGGCCGCGGAGCGGGAGGGCTGCCGGCGCAGCGTGATGGCCCAGTCCCGGGCGCCGCCGAGATCGGCGGTCACGACCTCACGGGTGACGACCGGCTCGGGACGGGGTGTGGGTTCGGTCTGGCCCAGAGCGCTGGCGACGGCGGCCTCGATGGCCGCGCCCGAGGGGGCGGCGGCGGCGACGAGGATCGCATCCAGATTTCCCGATCCGCCGCGCGGGATCGGCCGCATGGAGACGGCAGGCGTCGAGGGACCCGGCAGCGTCGCGCCGCCATAGGTGGGCAGGGCGGGCTTGCGGATGGTCGCCCGGCTGGGCGCGCGGGCGAAGCCCAGATCCAGAAGCTCCGCGATGCGGGCATTGCGTGTGGCGGTGGAGCGGCCGCCGAAGACGGTGGCGATGATCCGCGTCTGACCGCGCTCGGCCGAGGCCACGAGGTTGAACCCGGCGGCGCGGGTGAAGCCCGTCTTGATCCCATCCGCGCCGGGATAGGCGTCGAGCAGGCGGCGGTTGGTGTTGCGCACCGAGGTCACGCCCGCATCGGTCGTCCGACGGGAGAACAGATTGTAATATTGCGGGTAATCGAAGAACAGCCGCCGCCCCATCACCGACATGTCCCGCGCGGTCGACAGGTGTCCCGACTGGGTCAGGCCATGGGCGTTGTGGAAGGTGGTCGAGTTCATCCCCAGGGCAAGCGCGGTCCGGTTCATGCGGGCGGCGAAGGCCTCCTCGGAGCCGGAGATCGCCTCTCCGATGGCGGTGGCCGCGTCATTGGCCGACTTCACCGCCGCCGCGCGGATCAGGTAGCGGAAGGCGATCTTCTGCCCCGCGCGCAGTCCCAGCTTGGACGGCGGCTCGTTCGCCGCGTGGCGGGAGATGCGGACCTCGGTGTCCAGGGTGATCTCGCCGCGCCGCACCGCCTCGAAGGCGATGTAGAGGGTCATCATCTTGGTCAGGGAGGCGGGATGCAGCCGCGTGTCGGCATTGCGCGCGCGCAGCACCTCTCCGGTCCGCGCGTCCATCACCAGCTCCGCGTAGGGGGCCGCCTTTGCCGCCGGCGACGCCAGCGCGAGGGCTAGCGTCAGGACAAGGGGCATCAGGGCGCTCAGCGCCCACTTCGCTCTGTCTGTCATCTGTACCTGCTCGGTCTGCCGGGCGACCCGATCTTGCGCCGGTGCCGCTCTTGTTGATTGTTCTCAAATAGTAGCCAATGACAGGGGGCGAATCTACCCTGGCGCTGCGCTGCCCGAAAAATACCTCAATTCGGTGTGGAGTTGATCCATATCTAGAGTGACCCGGCCCCATGCCCTACAAGGGGCGGAAGAAATAGCGGCGGGATCGCCACAGATGCCGCCCAACCCCGAGGAATTCAGGATGCTGGACAGGGCCGAAGAGACGATGCTGGAGAACGCAGAGGAGAGGAAGGCCGACGCCGCCGCCTGGTTCCGGAGCCTGCGCGACAGTATTTGCGAGGCGTTCGAGGCGCTGGAGGATGTGGGCGCGCCCGGCCCGTTCTCGGCGCTTGCGCCGGGCCGCTTCGAGGTGACGCCGACCGAGCGGGATGGCGGCGGCGGCGGCCTGATGTCGGTGATGCGGGGCGGCCGCGTCTTCGAGAAGGTCGGTGTCAACTGGTCCGAGGTCCACGGCACCCTGGCCCCGCCCGCCCAGGCGGCGATGGCCGCCCGTGGCGTGCCGGGCATCGCGGAGGATCCGCGCTTCTGGGCGTCGGGCATCAGCCTGGTGGCCCATATGCGCAACCCGCATTGCCCGGCCGTGCATATGAACACGCGGATGTTCTGGACGCCCAATGCCTGGTGGTTCGGCGGCGGCGCCGATCTGAACCCCTGCCTGCCCCACGAGGAGGACACGGCCCATTTCCACGCCGAGATGAAGGCCGCCTGCGACCCGCATGGCCCGCTGGAGGGCGAGGACCGCTACGAGAAGCTAAAGGCCTGGGCGGACGAGTATTTCTTCATCCCGCATCGGGGCCGGGCGCGGGGCGTGGGCGGCATCTTCTACGACGATCTGAATACCGGCGATTGGGACGCGGATTTCGCCTTCACCCGCGATGTGGGCGCGCATTTCCTCCCCGCCTTCCTGCCCGTGACGGAGCGGCGCCGGGCGCAGCCCTGGACCGAGGAAGACAAGGAGGCGCAGCTGATCCATCGCGGCCTCTATGCCGAGTACAATCTCGTCTATGACCGGGGGACGAAGTTTGGGCTGGCGACGGGGCACAACCCGGATGCCGTTCTGATGTCGCTGCCGCCCGAGGCGAAGTGGCACTGACCTGACCGGGGCGGCGCCAGCCGTCACTCAGCCGGGAGTGCGGCCCCCTCCCGATCATGCGCGGCATGCAGCAGCGCGGCGTCCCGACCGGGAAG
Source organism: Jannaschia seohaensis (assembly GCF_900116765.1). Lineage (GTDB taxonomy): Bacteria > Pseudomonadota > Alphaproteobacteria > Rhodobacterales > Rhodobacteraceae > Jannaschia > Jannaschia seohaensis. The sequence continues at coordinate 824,799 of NZ_UETC01000001.1, forward strand.
GAAGATCACCGCGTGGGCGAAGATGAGGGGGGGGTGTCTGGAAGGACACCGTCCGGTCCGACCCCGAAGCAGCGTCTACGGGCGGTAAAGTTCGCGGTATGGCGGTAAGCGTTGCTCCGGGCGCTGAGGACCGCGCGAGGCTCCGGTTAGGCCCAGACGGCGCGGAAATCCTGCGCGTAGCCCTCCCCGGCCAGCCCCGCGCCCGTCGCCACCAGCGCGCCCAGCCGTCCCAGCTCGTCCCCGCATTTCGCCGCCGCGCCATTGCCGCCGCACAGCACCGTGACCCCCGGTCCGGCGGGGGCGATATAGGGGAAACCGGTGTCGGACCAGACCACAGCGCAAGGCTCGGTATGGGTCGCCTCCGCGTCGAGCCCCGGCAGCACACGCCGCATCTCCGCCAGGAGCCGGGCACCGACCTCGGCGTCGCCGGAGCCGTGGAACCAGGCGTCCATCTCCTCCGCCGACCCGATCCTGGGCGAATCGACCTGCCCGCCGATCTTCAGATAGAGCCGCCCGTCCGGATAGCGGACCGGGGGCAGCATATAGAGCTCATACGCCCACCCCTCCGGCACCCAGATCGCCGAGGGCAGCCCGGCCAGCCGCGTGCCTTCCGCCTCCGACAGGCGCGCGAAGGCGATCGTGCGGGCCCAGACCTTCAGCTTGGGCCGTGCGGGCAGGAGGCCGTCCGATGCCGCATGCGGCCCGGTGGCGACGATGACATGGCCGCCCGACAGGCGTGTGCCGTCGGCAAGCGTCACTTCGGTCCCATCGCGCCCGATAGCCGGGGCGGCGAAGCGCGTCGCCCCCGCCGCCTCGGCCAGCCGCCATTGCGCGGCACGCATCGCGCGCGGGTCCATCCAGCCGCCCTGGTCCGTCTCATGGGTCGCCCGCGACCCTGCGGGTAGGGCCAGGCCGGTCCGTGCGCGGATCGCCTCGGCGTCCAGGATGGCGGGGGGCGCGTCGAGCCCCCGCGCGACCGCAAGGAAGCGCGAGGTGAAGCCAGCCATGGGTCCGACCTCCGGCCCCGCCATGACCGCGCCCGTCTCGTGGAAGATGCGGAGGCCCGACCGCGCCTCCAGATCGGCATAGCGCGCGATGGCGCGGCGGGTCGCGAGCGACCAGTCCGGGTCGCTCGCGACCCGGCGCGTGATCCGCGCGGCGTCGAAATGGCTGCCCCAGGGGCCGGTGGCGCCGGGGGCGGGCTCGGGCGCGGCGATAAGCGCGACGCTATGCCCGGCCAGGGCTAGGTATCGCGCGCAAGGGCCGCCCATCATGCCGCCGCCAATGACGATGAAATCGACCCTGCTGACCATCCGCTCTCACCTTGCGATCGACGCCGTGCGCGCCTTTTCTTCCCTGTGAAAATATCCCACGGGGGTCCGGGGGCGTGAAGCCCCCGGCGCCTGCGGCCGGGCGCGCGGTCAGGCGGGCACGCGCTCCCGCAGGGTCTCGATCATCAGCGCGACATTGTCGGGGTCGGCGTCGGGCGTGATGCCGTGGCCCAGGTTGAAGATATGCGGCCCGCCCGAGAGCGCGTCGCGGATGCGGCGCACTTCGTCGATCAGGGCCTGGCCGCCGGTCACCATATGCGAGGATTTGAGGTTGCCCTGCACGCAGCCCGCGGGCTGCACGTTCGCCGCGACCCATTCCGCCGAGACCGAATCGTCGACCGCCACGCAATCGGCCCCCGTGGCCGCGTGGAAGCCGACATAGCCTTGGCCCGCCTCCCGCGGGAAGGCGATGACCGGCAGGCCCGGATGCCGGCGCTTCAGCTCCGCGATGATGCGTGCGGCGGGCGCCACGGCATAGTCCTGGAAATCCTGGCCCTTCAGCGATCCGGCCCAGCTATCGAACAGCTTCACCGTCTCGGCCCCAGCCTGCACCTGCATGTCCAGATACTCGATCGTGGCCGCTTCGATCCGTGCCATGAGCGCGTCGAAGACAGGGCGGTTGTCGTCCTTCAGGGCATGGGCCGGTCCCTGGTCCGGCGTCCCGCGCCCGGCGACCATGTAGGTGGCCACCGTCCAGGGCGCGCCGGCGAAGCCGATCAGCGCCGTCTCGGCGGGCAGGGCGGAGGAGAGGTTGCGCACCGTCTGGTAGATCGGCGCCAGCGTCTCGTGGATGTCGTCCTTGCCCTTCAGCGCATCGACCCCGGCCTGATCGGTGATCGTCGACAGGCGCGGCCCCTCCCCGGTGACGAACCACAGATCGGCCCCCAGCGCCTGCGGCACCAGCAGGATATCGGCGAAGAGGATCGCCGCGTCGAAGCCGAACCGGCGGATCGGCTGCAGCGTCACCTCGGTGGCCAGATCGGAATTGTAGCACAGCGACAGGAAGTCCCCGGCCTGGGCCCGGGTGGCGCGGTATTCCGGCAGATAGCGCCCGGCCTGGCGCATCATCCAGATCGGCGGAACGGGCAGCGTTTCGCCCGCAAGCGCGCGCATCAGGGTCTTCATCTCGGGCCTCCGGGCGGTCTGGGTCTGGACAGCGTGTCGCAAGATGGTGTCATGGTGTCAAACAAACGTGACGTGTCAAGTAAAGCTGACACATGCGCCCGCCCGCTGTCACGGACGTGAAGACAGACGAAAGACCGACCGATGCCGACTGATTTCTCTCCCGCCCGCCCGCTCCGGATCGGAACCCGCGGGTCGCCGCTTGCTCTGGCCCAGGCCTACGAGACGCGGGGGCGACTGATGGCATCGATGGATCTGCCCGAGGCGGCGTTCGAGATCGTCGTCATCAAGACGACCGGCGATCGCGTGCTGGACCGGCCCCTCAAGGAGATCGGCGGCAAGGGTCTGTTCACCCGAGAGATCGAGGAGCAGTTGCTCGACGGCTCGATCGACATTGCGGTGCACTCGATGAAGGACATGCCCACGGAGCAGCCCGAGGGCCTGCTGCTGGACACCTATCTCCCGCGGGAGGATGTGCGCGACGCCTTCGTGTCGCTCGATGGCGGGCGAATCGCCGATCTCGCCGAGGGGGCTGTGGTCGGGACCTCGTCGCTACGGCGGCGTGCGCAACTGGCGCATCGCCGCCCCGATCTGACCCTGGTCGAGTTCCGCGGCAATGTGCAGACTCGGATGGGCAAGCTGCGGGACGGTGTGGCGGCGGCGACCTTCCTGGCCATGGCCGGCCTGAACCGGCTGGGCATGGACGAGGTGCCGCGCACGGCGATGGACACCGATGAGATGCTGCCCGCGGTGGCGCAGGGCGCCATCGGGATCGAGCGACGCGCCGGGGACGGTGCGATGGGCGATATCCTGTCGGCGATCCATGACCGGGACACTGGGCTCAGGCTGGCGGCGGAGCGGGCCTTTCTGAAGACGCTGGACGGCTCCTGCGAGACGCCCATCGCCGGGCTGGCGGAGTTGGAGGGCGGCACGCTGCGCCTGCGCGGAGAGATCTTGCGGCCCGATGGCTCCGATATCCTGGTCGAGGCGGGCGAGGCGCCCCTGGAGGATGGGGCGGCCTTGGGCGCCGCGCTGGGCCGGGCCTTGCTGGAGCGCGCACCGGACGGCTTCTTCGACTGGCGGGCGGCCGGGTAACAAAGTCTTCAGCGAAGACTTTGTCTGAATTTTTCGAGAAAAATTCGCCCCCGGGGCTCAGCCTTTCGCCCAAGGGCCGTGCTGGCCGGTCTTGCCGTTGACGTGTTCGAAGCCGTGCAGCCCGAAGAAGTCCCGCTGGCCCTGGATCACGTTCGCCGTCCCGCGCCCTGTGCGCATCGTGTCGAAATAGGCCAGCCCCGAGGAGAGCGCGGGCACCGGATGGCCGTTGAGCGACGCTTGCGCCACGACCTGCCGCAGCGCGCCGTGGCTGCCCTTCAGCAGCGCGGCGAAATGCGGCGTGCGCATCAGGTTCTCGCCGGGGTGGTCGGCCAGCGCGGCGGCCATGTCGTCCAGCATGGCGGAGCGGATGATGCAGCCTTCCCGCCAGATCCGGGCGACCTGCGGCAGATCGATCTCCCAGCCCTTCGCCTCGCGGGTGGCCGCGATCATGACGAAACCTTGGGCATAGCAGAGCACCTTGCCCGCGATCAGCGCCCGTTCCAGCAGGCCCTGGTCGATCTCGAAGGGTTGGGGCGCCGCGCCGAAGATCGCCTCGCCCGCCGCGCGCTCCTCCCGGCGGGAGGAGAGATTGCGCGCGACCACCGCCGCTTCGATCGCCGGGACGGGCGTCAGCAGGTGCTGGCTCTCGATCGCGGTCCAGCGCCCGGTCCCCTTCTGCCCCGCCGCGTCCACGATGACCGAAAGCAGCGGTGCGCCGCTCTCCGCGTCCCGCGCGCGTGAGACCTTTGCGGTGATCTCGATCAAGTAGCTCTTGAGCGGCCCTTCGTCCCAGGCGGCGAAGACGTCGCCGATGGCCTCCGCCTCCATCCCCGCGCCATCGCGCAGGAGGCCGTAGATCTCGGCGATCATCTGCATGTCGGCATATTCGATGCCGTTATGGACCATCTTGACGAAATGGCCCGCCCCGCCGGGGCCCATCAGCGCCGCGCAGGGCTCGCCCTCATGCTTGGCCGAAATCGCCAGCATGATGTCCTCGACCCGGTCCCAAAGCTCCGGCCCGCCGCCGCCCATGATCGAGGGCCCGTGGCGCGCGCCTTCCTCCCCGCCGGAGACGCCCACGCCCAGGAAGGGCTGGCCGCATTCCGCCGCGCGCCGGTCGGTGTCGTGGAACAGGGCGTTGCCGCAATCGATGATCAGGTCGTCCGGGTCGAGCAGGGGCTTGAGCGCCGCGATCTGCTGATCCACCGCGTCGCCCGCGGGCACCATCAGGATGATCGCGCGGGGCGTCGCGAGGGCGGCTACGAAGGCCTCCAGCGTCTCGGTCGGCGTGATCTTTGGCGCGAGTTCCCCGGCCCCGGCGGCGAAATCCCGCGTCACTTGCGTGGTGCGGTTGAAGACCGCGATGTCGAAGCCTTTCTCCGCGATGTTGGACGCCAGCGCCGCCCCCATCGTTCCCAGCCCGATCAACCCGATCCGTGCATCGCCCATGTGGTCCTCCCTGAATATCGTCGCCTCACCAAGCCCCGGTTCGCGTCGAAAGGCAATGCTGCGGCATCCCGGCCGCTTGATCGGAACGGGAAGGGAACGTAAGCCGAACGCATGGGAAAGATGAGCATTCGCGACAAGCTGGCGCTCTTGTCGGACGCGGCCAAGTACGATGCGTCCTGCGCGTCATCGGGCACGTCCAAGCGGGGCTCGCGGGACGGCAAGGGCCTGGGCTCGACCACTGGGTCGGGGATCTGCCACGCCTATGCGCCGGACGGGCGCTGCATCTCGCTGTTGAAGATCCTGATGACGAATTACTGCGTCTACGACTGTGCCTATTGCGTGAACCGGGTGTCGTCCAACGTGCCCCGGGCACGGTTCACCGTCGATGAGGTCGTCTGGCTGACCACCGAATTCTACCGCCGCAACTATATCGAGGGGCTGTTCCTCAGCTCGGGCATCATCCGCTCCTCGGATTACACGATGGAGCAGATGGTGCTGATCGCGGAGAAGCTGCGGGCCGGCGGCTTTCGCGGCTATGTCCACCTCAAGACCATCCCCGAGGCCAGCCCGGAGCTGATCGAGCGCGCGGGGCTCGCCGCCGACCGGCTGTCGATCAATATCGAACTGCCGACCGATGCCTCGATCAAGGCCTTCGCGCCGGAAAAGGATCCGGCGGGCATCCGCGGCGCGATGGGCAAGGTGCGGCTGACCAAGGAAGATTACGGGGACCGGAGCTATACCGGCCGCCGCCGCGGCAGGTTCGCCCCCGCCGGCCAGTCCACCCAGATGATCGTCGGGGCGGACAAGGCGGACGACCGCGACATTTTGGGCAACGCGACCCGGCTCTACGGCGCCTATGGGCTCAAGCGGGTCTACTACTCCGCCTTCTCGCCCATTCCCGACGCTTCCGCCGTCTTACCGCTGGTCGATCCGCCCCTGATGCGGGAGCATCGGCTCTATCAGGCGGACTGGCTCTTGCGGTTCTACGACTTCTCGCTGGACGAGATCGTGACGCGGGACGCGGGCGGCATGCTCGACCTGGATGTCGATCCAAAGCTCGCCTGGGCGCTTCAGAACCGCGACCGCTTTCCGGTAGACGTGAACCGGGCCGCGAAGGAGATGCTGCTGCGGGTGCCCGGCTTCGGCGCCAAGATCGTGCAGCGGATCCTGAAGGCCCGGCGGCATGGCGCGCTCAGCCTGGACGACATTCGCCGCATGGGCGGGCGGGTGAAGGCGGCGACGCCTTTCGTGATCGCGCGCGGCCATCATCCCGGCGGGCGGCTCGACGCGGCGGACCTGCGGGCACGCTTCGTCAAGCCGCAGCAGATGGAGCTGTTCTGAGATGTTCGCGCCGCGCCTGCCGCGCTTGGGCACCGAGATCGCCTGGCGCGACGCCGCCCGGCGGCTGGCCCATGTGCCTCCGTCCGAGATCGACTGGGGCTGGGAAGATGCCGGGGCGTCGATGTTCGACGCCCCCCTGCCGGAGCCGCGCGCGCTGACGGTGCCGAAACCCTTCGCCGCGCTTGCCCGTCTGCTTATGGCGGAACGGACGGGCCGTGGCTTCACGCTCGCCCACGCGCTGCTGCACCGTCTGCCGGCGGAACGCGGCCTGCTCGCCAACCGCGCCGATCCCCAGGTCGCCGAGGCCGAGCGCATCGCCAAGGAGATCCGCCGCGACCTCCACAAGATGCACGCCTTCGTCCGTTTCCGTGAGATGCCGGGGCAGGGGGCGCGCCGCCGCTTCGCCGCTTGGTTCGAGCCCGACCACCGCATCGAGGAGGCCGTGGCGGACTTCTTCGTCAACCGGTTCGGCGACATGGACTGGGCGATCGTCACGCCCGAAGTCACGATCCGCTACGAGGGCCGCCGGGTCGACCTTGCCGCCGTCGCCTCCACGCGCCCGGCCGAGGGCGACCCGCTGGAAGAGCTCTGGACCACGTACTATTCCAACATCTTCAACCCCGCGCGGCTGAAGGTCGATGCGATGCGGGCGGAGATGCCGCAGAAATACTGGCGCAACCTCCCCGAGGCGCGGGCGATCCCTGCGCTGATCGCCGGAGCGCGCGGCCGGGTCCCGGCCATGCAGGCCGCCGCCCCGCGCCCCGCCCGTCCTCCGGCGGAGGCCGCCCAGACGGTCGAGACCCGGGTCGCCCGCCCCGACACGCTGGAGGCCCTCCGCATGGCGGCCCGCGGCTGCACGTTGTGTCCGCTCCACGCCCAGGCGACGCAGACGGTGTTCGGCGAAGGGCCGCCCGACGCGCCGGTCGTGATCGTGGGCGAGCAGCCGGGCGACACGGAGGATCTTGCCGGACGCCCCTTCGCAGGCCCCGCGGGCCAACTCTTCGACGCGGTCGCCGCGGAGGCGGGTCTGGATCGCAGCGCCTGCTACGTGACCAACGCCGTCAAGCACTTCAAATTCGTGCAGAAGGGCAAGCGCCGCCTTCACCAACGGCCCGGGACCACCGAGATCCGCGCCTGCGCGCCCTGGCTGGAGCGGGAATTGGCCCTGATCGATCCCCGCCTCGTCGTCGCCATGGGCGCCACCGCGCTCCAGGCCCTGACGGGCGCGGGCGAGGGCCTGCTTGCGCGCCGCGGCACCGTGGAGCGGACCCGGGACGGGCACCCGCTGCTGATCACCGTCCATCCCTCCTATCTGCTGCGCTTGCCTAACCCCGCCGCGCGCGCCCGCGAGACGGACCGCTTCCGCGCGGATCTGGCCCGCGTCTCAGATCTGCTCGTTTCCTAGGCTCCGGGCGGCGCCTGCGGGCAATCGCGGGCAGAGCGGGGCCGCACGGCCCGAATGTCGACGGGATCGTGGAACGATCGCACCCGGCCGACGTTGAGATAGTCAAGTGTCAGAGCGTGCGCGGCACATCGCTTCATCGGACGGCGCCTTCGAGACCCATCTTGGTTTCGGCGAGGATCCTCGCCATCCTGTCCGTCGCGCCCCGCGCCTGGCTTTCATCCGGGACAGGCCGGGTGCGGAACGAGGGGAGAAAAATGCTCTACTATCAGATGACGGGCTTCATGGAGGGCGACCGACCCGAGCCGGATTACGCGCTGCGCCTGCCCGCGCCGGAAGATGCCGCGCTGTTTCTCGACTTCGACGGCACGTTGCTAGACATCGCGGCGACCCCGGATGAGATCATCGTCCCCGAAGATCTGCCCGCGCTCCTGACCCGGGCGATGGACCGTCTGGACGGACGGGTCGCGCTGGTCACGGGACGCAATGTGGCCGGGCTGGAACACTTCCTGCCCAGCTTCGACGGCGCGGTGATCGCCGCCCATGGCGCGGAACTCCGGGTCGACGGAAAGACCTTCCAGGCCGGCGATTACGACACGGACACGATCGCGGGGTTGCAGCGGGTTGTGGCCGAATTCGCCAAGCTCCAACCTGCCTTTCTGGTCGAGAACAAGCCCACCGGCGTCGTGCTCCACTACCGTCAGGCGCAGGAGCAGGGGGCGCTGGCGCTGCATTTCATGGACAGCCTCGCCCAGGCCGCGCCGGGCTTTCGCCTTCAACCCGCGCTCTGCGCCTATGAGATCAAGCCCGACAGCGTCGCCAAGGACCTGGCTCTGGCCGACATGATGGCGCGGGCGCCGTTCAAGGGAAAGCTGCCGATCTATGCGGGCGACGACCTGACCGACGAACCGGCGCTGAGCTGGGCCGACGCGGCGGGCGGTGTCGCGATCAAGGTCGGCGGCGCCGATACCGTCGCGCCCCACTGGCTGGCCGATCCGACCGCGCTCCGCGCCCTGCTGGCTCGGTGGCTGGCCTGACGGCGGGACGGTCTGGGGGGGAGACGATTCTGGCATCCCCCGGACTCGCATCTAGGAGGCCGCCCGTCGGCATGGTCTCTTGTCGTCTTGGCAAGGAGATCGCTCCCCGGCCCCGGCTCAAAGTCGCCGATGCGACCCCATTCCGTCGCCTGTCGGGATACGCCGGGTCACGGCGACACCCCAACTCCCGTCACGTGGGCCGGCCACGGGCCCGCAGGCGTCATTTGGGGGAGGGGTGGTGGCGGTACAGGGACTCGAACCCCGGACACAAGGATTATGATTCCTCTGCTCTAACCAACTGAGCTATACCGCCGATGGACGCGCAGATACGGCGCTGGCGCAGGGGCGTCAATAGCTCCCGCGCGCCAATTTTTCGTGCCGCTTCCCCCCCGCGCCGCGCCGTGGCAGATGGGGGCCATGACCGATGCCATCTCCGAGCTGCGCGCCGCATTGGGCGCGTCGAATGTCCTGACCGGAACCGATACCGAGCGCTTCTCGCGCGACTGGACCGGCAAGTGGCGCGCGTCTCCCTGCGCGGTGCTGCGGCCGGGCTCGACGGCGGAGGTTGCCGAATGCGTCCGCATCGCTGCGCGCCACGGCCTCGCCATCGTGCCGGTGGGGGGCAATACCGGCTTGGTCGGCGGCACGGCGAACGAAGGCGCGCTGATGATCTCGCTGGAGCGGATGGCCGCCATCCGCGAGATCCGGCCCGAAGCCGGTTTGGCCATCGTCGAGGCGGGCGCGATTCTGTCGGATGTCCACGACGCGGTGGCGGCGCATGACCTGATGTTCCCGCTCACGCTGGGCGCGCGGGGCTCGGCGCGGATCGGAGGGCTGCTCTCGACCAATGCGGGGGGCTCCAACGTGGTGCGCTACGGGCCCACGCGCGGCCTCGTGCTGGGCCTGGAAGTGGTGCTGGCCGATGGGCGCGTGCTGGACCTGATGAGCGAACTTCGGAAGGACAATTCGGGCTACGATCTGCGCGACCTCTTCATTGGCGCTGAGGGCACGCTGGGCGTGATCACCGCCGCCGTGCTCCGCCTGACCCCGGCCCCCCGCTATCACGCCGCCGCGCTCGCCGCCGTGACCAGCCTGCCCGCATCGCTCCGGCTTCTGCGTCGCTTGCAGCAGGCGACCGATGGCGCCGTCGAGGCGTTCGAATACATGCCGCGGACCTATATGCAGGCCCTCGCCACCCACCGGCCCGACCTGCGCCAGCCCTTCGAAATCCATGACCATGCGATCATGATCGATCTCGGCGGCCTGTCGCGCCCCCTGGGCGATACCTTGGAGGAGGTGCTGGCCGAGGCCGTCGAGGCGGGCGATGTCCTGGACGCCATGGTCGCCCAGAACGAAGCCCAGCGCGCCCATATCTGGGAGATGCGGGAAACCGCGGCCGAGGTCACCTTCACCCGCCTGCCGATCGTCGATTGCGACGTCGCCCTGCCGCTCGATGGGGTGGAGACCTTCATCGACCGGATGCATCAGCGTCTGGCGGCGATCGACGCGGCGGCGGACACGCTGATCGTCGCGCATCTGGGCGACGGCAATATTCACCTGACGGTCTATCCCAGCAACGACGCGGCGGATCATCTCGACGGGATTCGGGAGATGATCGATGCCATCGTCGTCGATCTCGGGGGATCGGTCAGCGCCGAGCACGGGATCGGGCTGTCCAAGCTGGCCTCCATGTCGCGCCACAAGGACGCGGTCGCGCTGGATGTCATGCGGGCCATCAAGGGCGCGCTGGACCCGGAGAATCGGATGAATCCCGGCAAGGTGGTGCCCGCGGCGAAATAATCCTTCCTTCGGCGTAGATTTCCGACTAAAATGATAAGAAATTTACGCCGGATCGGAGAAACCATGGCCGCCCCGCGTCTTGCGCCCGACATCGCTTGCGATCGGCAGCCGCCGCTGATCGCGCTGCTCCGCTTCGCCGCGCTGGAGTGCCGCACCGCGCCCCGGGCGGATCTGCCGCCTGGCGAGGCGATGCGCGACGCGGCGGTCGAGGAAATGGCCGTCCTGCTGGCACGGATGCTGCCGACCCTCCTCCAGCGGCGCCCGGTGATCCGGCGCCCCGGCGCGGCGGATCTCAGCTTCGACGAATCCTGGCTGCTGGCCCTGGCCCGCGCGCTCTCGGGTGGCGATGCCGCGTCCGCCCGGTTCCTGCTCGCCCGCCGCGCCCGTCCCGAAGGGGCGGCGGTGCTGCGCATGCTGGTCGGGGACCTGGCCGCCAGACTGGACTTTTCTTAGAATAATTCTAAATAAGGGATCAAAGGGAAGCCGATCCCGAACCGCATACCCGACCGATAAAGGAGCCGACCATGGCCCATGCCACCACCGACCTTTCCCCCGACGCCACCGCCGAGATCGCCGCTGGCCTGAACCAAGCCGTCGCCGAGACCGTGGTCACGACGATGCTGGCGCAGAACTTCCACTGGAACGTGACCGGCATGGCCTTCGGCCCGCTTCACGCGCTGTTCCAGGAGATCTACGAGGACCACTTCGTTGGTCAGGACGACCTGGCGGAGCGCATCCGCGCCATCGGCCACATCGCCGATGGCAAACTCGCCACCCATCTGGCCCGCTCCAAGGTAGAGGAGGGCGACGAACAGGCCTCCGACCGCGACATGATCCGTCACCTCGCCGAGGCCCAGGAGACGATCTCCGCGACCCTGGCCGGTCTGGGCGAAGTCGCCGCCCGTCATGGGGACGTGCGCACCGAAGACCTCGCCATCGCGCGCGGCCAGATCCACGACAAGTTCGCCTGGATGCTCCGCGCGCATATTCGCTGAGCCCGCCCCTGCGTGCATGGCACGCGGGGCAAGTTCAGCCTCTCTATAGGGAAACACCGGCGGTCGCGGGCCGCGAGGCCCGCGACCGCCCCTTGCCCCCTCCTGGGGATGTCGATCAACGTCCCGTCCAAGTCCGCGTCACAGCCTCCGCCGGCGCATCGCCGCGGCGTTGGAGTCAGGATCCCAAGCCATCCACATCGCACCGGCCAGGGCTGGGCCAGCCTTCGGCGCAAGGGCCGATCCCGGCCATGGGCGAGCCATCCTGCCCGCGGCCTCCGGAGCGAAGCGGGAGACCGGCGTCACAGACATCCGCGGTCGCCGCCACCTGAGGAAGCAGGCCAGCGCGCCGGTCCAGCAGGCGATCAGGCCGGCATCGCGCGCCGCAGCATCAAGAAGCGGCGCCGCCCTCGATCATCTCGACGCGCGTGGCATGGCGGCCGCCTTCGAACGGGGTGTCGAGGAAAGCGTCCACCAGCTCCAGCGCGAGCCCCGTGCCCACCACGCGCGCGCCCATCGCCAGCATGTTGGCGTCGTTATGGGCGCGGATCATCTTGGCCGAGAAGGTATCGGCGCAGACCCCGCAGCGGATGCCGGGCACCTTGTTGGCCGCCATCATGATGCCCTGACCGGTCCCGCATAGCACGATGCCGAGCGCGCAGTCGCCCGACGCCACCTGCCGCGCGGCCGCTGCGCCCTGGGCGGGGTAGGGGATGCTCTCGGGGGTGTCGGGCCCGAGATCGACCACCTCCCAGCCGCGCGCGGCGACATGTTGGGCGACGGCGCGGCGGAGGTCGATGGCGGCATGGTCGCTGGCGAGGACGAGGCGGGATGGGGTCATGAGGCGCTCCGAAGCTATCTGACCGGGCTCTGTCACCGCCCCGCCAGCTGCGTCAAGGCCAGACCCACCGCCATCGTCGCCAGCCCCAGCACCCGCATCGGCGAGAGCACCACGGCCTTCGCCCCGAACAGGCCGAACTGATCGATCAATGCCGCCGAGACCAGTTGCCCCAGCAGCACGAAGAACACCGCGTTGCCGACGCCGAATGCCGGCGCGATCCAGGTGACCGACAGCACGTAGAAGGCGATGAGCAACCCCGCGCCGAACAGATGCCACGGCTGCCCGACCACCCGCGCCAGCGCCGCCGGTCCCGTGAGGGCGGTGGCGGCCCCGGCCACGACCAGCGCCACGGTGAACAGCACCAGGGCCGCCGCCGCCGGCCCGCCGATATTGGCGCCGAGCCGGGCGTTCAGGGCGGCCAGGATCGGGATGCCGACCCCCGCCGCGAACATGATGAGCGCGTGATGCGTCATCCGTCCGTAGGGTGGGCATCACCATGCCCACCTTCCCCCGCATCCACCGCCCGCAACCACTCCGTCAGCGCCGCGTCGACCGCCTCCGGCTGCTCCAGGGTGGGCAGATGTCCGGCGCCCGCGATGACGACCAGCCGGCTGTCCGGGATCAGCTCGTGCATCAGCGTATGGCGCTTGAGCGGGCAGAGCGCGTCATCCTCGCCGCACAGAACCAGCGAGGGGACGGCGACACCCCGCAGCGTCTCGCACCTGTCCAAACGGGTCTGGAGCGCGCGGGATTGCGCGACAAAGACCTCCGGCCCCAGCCCCTCGGCCATGGTCATGCACAAATCCAGGATCGCCCCGCGATTCGGCCCGTCCGCCAGGTAGTTCGGCTTCATCTCGTCGCGCATCACCGCGCGCAGCCCACCCGCCTGCACCGACTCGATCTGCGGCGCGCGCCGGGCGGCGACCGCCTCGGTCTCGGCCAAGGGGTTCGTGTCCATCAGGCACAGCCCCGCGATCCGCTCGGGCGCCTGCGCCATCATCTCCATGGCCACGATCCCGCCCATGCTGAGCCCGGCCAGGGCAAAGCGGGCGGGCGCCGCGGCAAGAACCTCCTCGGCGATCCCGGGCACGCTGTCGGCGCCCGCGACGGTGCCCAGCGTCACCGACCGATTTGCCAGTCCCGCCATCTGCGGCGCGAAAAGCCGGGCGTCGCACATCATCCCCGGCAGCAGAACCAGGGGCGTCCTGTTGGTCATCTCGACTCCTTTTCGCACACCACGGCATGCCGAATTTGACCGAAGCCGGTCCCCTGCGCTAGCCTGCGGCAGGTTTCGTTTTGGGAGGAACGGATGACCGACATCCTGATTCTGATCGTCGCGGTGATTGCCGCGGTCGCGTTCGTCAAACTGCTGACCGCGGCCTGGCAGGAGCGCCGCGAAGAGGACGAGCGGACGCTCTGACGATCACGCAGCTCCCTAGGGGGCTGCCGGGCGTCGTCCCGTCGCGACCGCGCCTTCCGAAACCTCAGCCGCCCAGGTGCCGCCCGCCCCGGGCGCGCGCCAATTCGATCTGCCGCATCCGTTCCCGGAAGCGCTCCCGGTCGGCTTCGTCATACGTGCCGATGCACCGGCGGCAGGAGACGCCCTCCTCCCAATCCGGCCGCTCCCGGTCCGCCGGCGCCAGCGGCCTGCGGCAGGCGTGGCACAGCACATGCCCAGCGGGAGTCAGCCCATGGCCCACGCTCACCCGGTCGTCGAAGACAAAGCACCCGCCCCGCCAGAGACTCTCCGTCTCGGGCACCTCTTCCAGGTATTTCAGGATGCCGCCCCGCAGGTGGACCACATCCGCCACCCCCTCCGCGCGCAGGAGCGCCGTCGACTTCTCGCAGCGGATGCCGCCGGTGCAGAACATCGCGATGCGCTTGCCCGCAAGCCGCGCCCGGTTCTCCGCCCACCAGTCCGGGAAATCGCCGAAAGCCGCCGTTCCGGGATCGACCGCGCCCGCAAAACTGCCGATGGCGACCTCGTAATCGTTGCGCACGTCGATGGCGACCGTGTCCGGGTCGCGCAACACGTCGTTCCAATCGGCCGGGTCGACATAGTCCCCCACCGCGTCCCCCGGGGCCAGCGGCCGCCCCATCGTGACGATCTCCCGCTTGAGCCGCACCTTCAGCTTGCCGAAGGGCATCGCGTCGGCGTGGCTGACCTTGGCCGACAGAGCCTCCAGCCCCGGCTCCTCGCGCAGCCGGTCCAGCACCGCCTCGACCGCCGCCGCCTCTCCGGCGATGGTGCCGTTCACCCCCTCGGGCGCGAGCAGGATCGATCCCTTGACCCCCCGCCCGCAGGCCAGCCGTGCGAGCGGCCCGCGCAGCGCGGCCGGATCGGGCAGGGGGGCAAATCGGTAGAAAGCGGCGATCGTGATCATGGAGGCGGCATAGACCCGGTCGACCCGCCCGTGAACCTCTGATTAAGGTCGAGCCGTCCCCTTCTTCTTCCCTGCGGAAATATCCCGGGGAGCGCGAGGGGCTGGCCCCTCGCTTCTGGCGGGGGGCGAATGCAGACCGGCCCGAAGCGGAGCACGCCCATGTCCACCGCCCTCCTTGTGATCGACGTTCAGAACGGCTTCTGCCCCGGCGGCAACCTCGCCGTGCCCGATGGCGATGCCATCGTCCCCGGCATCAACGCGCTGATGTCCGACTTCGCCCATGTGATCCTGACCCAGGACTGGCACCCGGCGGGCCATTCCTCCTTCGCGTCCTCCCACCCGGGCAAGCAGCCCTATAACGTGATCGAGATGCCCTATGGCGCGCAGGTGCTCTGGCCCGACCATTGCGTGCAGGGCAGCGCGGATGCCGCCTTCCACTCCGATCTTGCGACGGATCGGGCCCGCGCGATCATCCGCAAGGGGATGAACCCGAAGGTCGACAGCTACTCCGCCTTTTTCGAGAACGACCGCAGCACGCCGACGGGGTTGGAGGGCCTGCTCCGCACGCTGGGGGTGCGCGACGTGACGATGGTCGGGCTCGCCACGGATTTCTGCGTCACCTACTCGGCCCTGGACGCGGCGCGCCTGGGCTTCTCGGTGACCCTCCGCGAAGACCTGACCCGCGCGATCGACCTGAACGGGTCGCTGGACGCGGCGCGGACGGAGATGCGCGAAGCGGGCGTCGCATTCGCCTGATACCGGGGGCGTCGTTGCAATTCGGGTCGGCGCGCAGACGCGGGGCTTCGGCGTCGATCAGGTCGTCCGGGGCCTGACCCACATCGCCCGCACCGTCGTCTTCCTCGGTCCCTTCGAATACCTGCAGGCACTCCCATTGGCGCCGTAGCAGGGCCGGGGCCGGTCTCCTCCCAGGCCTGGAGGAGCGCCTTCGTCCGGTTTGCCCGGGCCGGCGGCCCGGCCATCGACCTGCAACTGGCCGACATTGCCGAAGCGGGCATCTTCAACGCGCGCCGCCGGGAGAAGATCGGCCTGCCGACCGCCCATGCCGTGATCCCGGCTTGCGAGGTCTCGCCCGCCGGATGATCCCGCAGACCATTGTCCGGCAAAAGCAGCGCCCTCCCGCGCCCCTTTCATCTTTTCTCCGACCGGGGCCGGTGATTTAACCCGCGAACGCCGATGCTGTCTCCGGAGCCGTCATGCCCCGATCCGCCCGTGCCGCCCGCCGTGCCGCCCGTCCCTCGGGGGTGCCGACCGACCGGCCGACGCTGCGCGCCGCGCTGGCCGCCGCGCGCTTGTCCGGCCATCCGCCCGCGGTGACCGACCAGGCCCGCGGCCTGCTGCTCGCCTGGTTCGACGCTTCGCCGGAGCCGTTCGACGCCCTCTTGCGCCAGCTCTCCGACGGGACGGCGGCCTCCCGGATCGGCGAGGCGCTGCTGGCGCGGTCCCCCGCGCCCGAGGGCCTTGCCTGTGCCTCCGGCTGCGCCTTCTGCTGCATTCTGTCGGGGGAGGACGGGGGCACGATCACCCGCGCCGATGCGGCGCGCCTGCACGCCGCGCTCCCCGCCGGGGAGGACGCGGAGCCCTGGCATCCGGACGCCTGTCCGGCCCTCGACCCCGCCACCCGGCTCTGCCGCGCCTATGAGGCCCGCCCCCTGATCTGCCGCACCTATGTCAGCCGCGACGTCTCCGCCTGCGAGGCCATCGCCGGCGGCGATGCGCGCCCCGGCACCGGCACCTTGCCCGCGCAGGTGATCTCGATCACCGCCCATGCCCTGGTCCGCGCCGCCCTGGGCCGCGGCGCGCCCACCTATTCGCTGCGCAAGGTGGCCGCCGGCGCCCGCGCGGGCCGCGACCTCGCCGACACCCTCTCCGAGGCGCGCCAATCCCCGCGCGATCTCGACGCCGAACGCCGCCGCCTCGCCCGCCCCCTGCGCCGCTGATCCCGGCGGCGCTTTCCATCCTCGCGCCCATTTGGTCTAACCGCACGGGGGAGGCCGCCTCATGCAAGACATCGCGACCCGCGTCTGGAACCATAAGTGGAAGATCGACCCGATCGTCCGCTCCCTGATCGACACGGATTTCTACAAGCTGCTGATGTGTCAGTCGGTCTTTCGCAACAAGCCCGACACGACCGTCACCTTCAGCCTCATCAACCGGACCCAGTCCGTCCCGCTGGCCAAGCTGATCGACGAGGGCGAGCTGCGCGAGCAGCTCGACCACATCCGCACCCTGACCCTCCGGCGCGGCGAAAGCACCTGGCTCCGGGGCAACACCTTCTACGGCCAGCGCCAGATGTTCACGCCCGCCTTCATGGACTGGTTCGAGGCGCTCCGCCTGCCGCCCTACCACCTGGAGCGCGTGGGCGACCAATACGAGCTGACCTTCGAGGGCGCCTGGCCCGAGGTCATGCTCTGGGAGATCCCGGCCCTCGCCGTCATCATGGAACTCCGCTCCCGCGCCGTCCTCAAGGATCTCGGCCGGTTCGAGCTCCAGGTTCTCTACGCCCGCGCCATGACCCGCGTCTGGGAGAAGGTCGAGCGCCTGAAAAGCCTCCCCGACCTCCGCCTCGCCGATTTCGGCACGCGGCGCCGCCACTCCTTCCTCTGGCAGGACTGGTGCGTGCAGGCCCTGACCGAGGGGCTGGGCGGCAGCTTCACCGGCACCTCCAACTGCCTCATCGCCAAGAACCGCGACCTGGAGGCGATCGGCACCAACGCCCACGAACTGCCCATGGTCTATGCCGCGCTGACCCGGGACGACGCCGCGCTGGCCCGCGCCCCCTATGACGTGCTGGCCGACTGGCATGAGGAGCATTCGGGCAACCTGCGCATCATCCTGCCCGACACCTACGGCACCGAGGGCTTCCTGGAGCGCGCGCCGGACTGGCTGGCGGGCTGGACCGGCATTCGCATCGATTCGGGCGACCCCGCGACGGGGGCCGAGACGGCGATCCGCTGGTGGAAGGCGCGGGGCGAGGATCCGACCGAGAAGCTGGTGATCTTCTCGGACGGGCTGGACGTGGAGAAGATCGAACAGCTCCACGCGCAGTTTGCGGGCCGCGTGCGGGTGTCCTTCGGCTGGGGGACGCTCCTGACCAACGACTTCCGCGGTCTGGTCGGAGACCGCCTCAACCCGTTCTCCCTGGTCTGCAAAGCCGTCGCGGCGGACGGCCGCCCCACGGTCAAGCTCTCCGACAACCCCCGCAAGGCGATGGGGCCTGCGGCGGAGGTGGAGCGCTACAAGCGGGTGTTCGGGGTGGGGGAGCAGGTAGAGAGGGAGGTGGTGGTTTAGTCTCTCCGAGTCAATCGGTTGACTAGCCCCTCTGCCTCTTCGTAGGAGGGCGGCGGGATCTCATTCTTGGGATCAGCTCCATCGCCAGTGAAGGAATCCAGATTCTCGACTTCTTGCGCAGCTCCGTTCCAATTTGGGACGTACTGATTCGTGTAGTAACTTGGTGGCTCGACGGAAGGATCTTCTGGTCGAACCTTAAGCATAGGCTCTTCGACTTCGTGCAGTCTAATGAATTCCTTCAAATACCTCCTGAGTGTTGCGTCGTTTGTATCTCCGCCTCCGAGAAGCTCGCTCTCGAGTCGCCGTAGCTCGCCCCAGTCATCATCACGATCGATCGGTATGCCAAGCACCGGGTATCTAGTTCCGCCTAAAACCCCCTTCAATGAGATAGGCTCGCGCAGTACAAAATTTACGCTCAAAGCTCCATAGTCTTCATTTACGTTTGCGCGCACAAGTATATTTGCTAGACCCGGCGACAGTGCGAAAAATGTTGTGTCGCTGTTCGAAGCGATGCGAAATCCGTAGTCTAATCCTTTGCCAAGAAATTCGTGTCTGTTTGGATGTTCGTCCGCAGCAGCTTCGGTGTGTTCGTTTTCGGGGAGGTCATCATTGCTGCCTTCCTCGTCTAGCGTAGGAACGGCAATGGTGACGTTCGGATGAGGGAAAGATGCAACCCAGGCTGAGCCCTTTACTCCTAGGGTCTTACGGTCGCCATCGGAACGAAGTCTCGCATTGTACTCCTGCAGGGCAGCGGCAAACGCCTTGACCAATAGAGATACTTCGAAGCATGAGTCTACACGATTTACAAAAATGATCTCATCGCCAACCGTCTTCCAGAGCTTGGGCTTTCGGTCCTTGAGCGAGTCAACGTTGTGGTCCAGTGCTTCGATCTGAAATATGTGTTTTCGTCGAAAGAGACTCGAAAAATCACCGTAGAAATCGCGAAACGTCGGCACCCACTGATGTGGTGCGCGAGAACTTTTATAGGAGGTCGAATTGGATAGATCCGCTGAGAGAAAAAGTCTTACTCGATAGCGGGGGCATTCATTCTTCCAGTCAGGGGATTCCAAGTGTTTTCTTCCGCACGTCAATAGCAGCTCCGCTTACGTTGAAGTATGTTGCAAGCGAAGCGTTAGTATACTTCTTTGCGGCTTCGGCGAATTTGTCTCGCGGCATCAAAAAGCCAGCTGCAAACCAGTTTGCTTCCCATTCACAGCGTTCATGGTCGGCGTCGAGAGAAGTCTTATCACGTGTCGCCCGCATAATCACTTTTCCATGGGCCTCAAGCACGGGTTGGTAATGGAGTGCCAAGTGCCCGAGCTCGTGGGCAATGGTAAAACGATCACGCTTGCCTGACGTAAGATTCGACAGCGTGATTGTGAAATCGTCAAAGGCTCTGACGACAATTGCGCCGCCTTCGTACTCATCCGAATACTGAGGACCGTACACTATCTGCCCCCCCATGCTCTCGACCAAGCTAGAGAGGTCGGCTCCAGGCGTGACCCCCAACTGTTCGGCAACTCTGCCGCCAATGTCATCGACAAATGCCTTCGGCCAGCGAGTCGGAATCGGGGGGTGATAGGCTTGAGTCATACCGGAGATAAGAACATTTAGGGAACGTGGAGTTAGGAGATTTAAGGTTCTGTGTCAAGATGGAAGATGCACCGGTGCGTCTGACAAATCAACTACCCCCTACATCCACCCCACCCCTGAGCGCCTTCACCTCCCCCCGCCGCTTCTTCGCCTCTAGCCGCTTGCGCTTCTGATTGGCCGAGACCTTCGTCTTCACCCGCTTCTTCGGCTTCACCGCCGCCGCCCGCACCAGTTCCGCCAGCCGCTCCCGCGCGACCTCGCGGTTGCGGGCCTGCGACCGCTCCTCGGAGACCTGGAGCACCAGCGCCCCGTCCTTGGTCCAGCGCCGCCCCGCCAGCCGCCGGAGCCGCGCCTTCACCGGCCCCGGCAGGTTGGGCGACCGCTCCGCCTCGAAGCGCAGCTCCACCGCGCTCGACACCTTGTTGACGTTCTGCCCGCCGGGGCCGGAGGCGCGGACGAACTGCTCCGTCATCTCCCAGTCCTCCAGGGTGATGCGTTCGTCGATCTTGAGCGGCATGGCGGCCCTCCGCGCGTCATGACCATGATCATGACCGTCGTCACGACCGATATCACGACACCGATTGAAGACGTAAGAAGGCCGCCCCGCGTCATCGGGACGGCCTTCCGAAAGTTCAGGAGGCTGGATCGGTTAGACGAATCCACCCCGCAGATACGTGCCCAAGGGCTGCCTCAGGCGCGGACCTCCGAAGCTGTCCCGATCGCATTCTCCAGGTTCTTTCTAGACACTAGAGCACCTCCTTTCTTTGATTGACGATGCAAGGAGGTTGGCACGGATATGGTATGGGTCAACCCCTAATGCGCTACGGATTGTGCGAAACCCCGGGTGATGAGCCGGAATGGCACCAAAGCGAGCAGAGCGACCGAAATCTTGACACACCAGTCCGCCAGCGCCAGCCCGACCCAGAGCGGACCCACCGCCGTCGCCTCCTGCGCCCAGGAGACGTCGCCCCAGGCCGCCGGGAAGGCGAGGAAGCCCGCGAAGGCCAGGGTGAAGAACAGCGCCGTGTCGACCACGCTCCCCACGATCGACGACGTCAGCGGCGCCACGAACCACCGCCGCTCTCGCAGCGCCGAGAACACGCCCAGATCGATCATCTGCGCCGCGAGGAACGCCGTGGCCGAGGCCAGCGCGATGCGCAGCGTGACCAGCGGGCCGAACTCGCCCATGATCTGCGTGCCGATGAGCGAGCAGACGAGGCCCACGGCGAAGCCGGCCAGCACGACGGTGCGCGCCTTCTCCGGGCCGTAGAGGCGGTTGGTGACATCCGTCACAAGGAAGGCCAGCGGATAGGTGAAGGCGCCCCAGGTCAGCCAGCCGTCGGCGATGAGGAATTGGACGCCGATATTGGAGGCGACGACGACGGCCCCCATGGCGAGGATAGCGAGGATCATGTTGGGTTCCGTTTTTGACATGGTGGTCGGAGACATGGCCCCGAACGGGGCAGGAAAGCCGTCTAGTCGGGTGCGGGGGCGGGCGCAAGAGTTGCGGTGGAGAAGGCCTCTGGGATCGCGTCGCGGCCGTCGAGGATCAGCGCGGCCATGGTCTCGGCGACCTTTGGCGCCATGCCGAAGCCGATCTTGAAGCCGCCATTCGCGATGAAATGGCCGGGGCGTCCCGGCCACGGCCCCAGCAGCGGCGCGCGGGAGCGAGCCCTGGGCCGCACCCCGGCCCAGCGGGCGAGGAGGGGGGGCTCGGCCAAGTCCGGCACGGCGGCGCGGGCGCGGACCAGCAGCTCGTCGAGCTGGGCGTCGGTCGTATCGGGGGCGTCGAACGCGCGCTCGGAGGTGGAGCCGATGGCAGTGGTGCCGTCGGCATGGGGCACGATGTGCAGGCCATCGACATAGAGTTGCGGCGCGTCACGGCGGTCGAGCGCGAGCAGGGCGGCCTGGCCTTTGACCCCGGTTCCGGCCGGGCGGTCCTTGGCATCGCCGATCTCGGCGAGGCCGCGCCAGCCGGTGGCGTGGAGGACGGGGCCGGCGTCGGCGCCCTCGGGAACGATCTCGGTGCCCAGGGCGCGGAGTGCGGCGGCGAGGGCGGCGCAGGCCCGGGCCGGGTGAAGGCGGGCCGAGAGGGTGTCGTGGATGACGCGGCCGGTGGGCGAGGGCGGGGCCCAGCCCTGCGGGGCCGGAATGACGCGCCAGGTCACGCGGTCGGGCCAGAGCGTCATCGCGTGCTGCGCGCGCCCTTCCGCCCGGGCCAGGGCGGCCGCGTCCGGAATGGGTTGCAGGCGGCCGCTGCGGGCGTAACCGGGATCGCCGCCGCCGATCTCGGCGATGGCGGCCCACCAGTCCTCGGCCATCAGCAGGCTGTCGAGTTGGAACGCTTTCTTTTCGTTCCAGGTCTCGGGAACATGCGGGGCGAGGGCGCCGACCACCCCGCCCGACGCGCCCGCGCCAACGCCCTGCGGGTCGACGACCCGCACGCGCGCGCCCCGTCGGGCCATGGCCCAGGCGCAGCCGAGACCGAAGATTCCCGCCCCGCGCACCGTCACGTCGATTGCCACAGCCGCCCCCTTCGTCCATTCCACCGGTCATGGGCATAGGGCACGATGATGGGGGCGAAAAGCGCCCCGCGCTGAGTTGGCGAGACGGCGTGCCGGTCGCCGAGGCGTTCGGGGATCCCTATTACGCGCTGTCGGACGGCTTGGCGGAGACGCGGCATGTCTTTCTTGCGGGGAATGGCTTGCCGGAGCGTCTGACGGCCGGGTTTCAGGTGGCAGAGCTGGGATTCGGAACCGGGCTGAATGCCTTGGCGCTGGCGGCGGCGTGGCAGGGGCCGGGGCGGATCGCGATGACCTCCTTCGAGGCCTTCCCGATGGATCGGGACGACATGGCCCGGGCGCTGGCCGCCTTTCCGATGCTGGCTGGCCTTGGCGCGGCGCTGCTCGATGCCTGGCCTGCCCGGCGGATCGCTTTGGGCGCTGTCGATCTGGAGATCGTCGTGGGGGATGCGCGGCAAACGCTGCCCGCCTGGGAGGGCAGGGCCGACGCGTGGTTTCTCGACGGCTTCGCCCCGGCGCGGAACCCCGAACTCTGGGAGGTCGGGCTGCTGGCGGAGGTCGTGCGGCACACCGCGCCGGGCGGCACCTTCGCGACCTACACGGCGGCGGGGCATGTCCGGCGCGCCCTGGCCGCGGCGGGGTTCACGGTCGCGCGGGTGCCTGGCTATGGCCGCAAGCGGCACATGACGCGCGGCATCCTCACGGGGGCGGCCGAGACCCCCTCCGGGGGCGCGGGGCCTGTCCGTTCTTCCCTGTAGAAATATCCACGCCGCGTCCGGTCCACGGGCGCAGCGCCGATCCGGGGCGCCTCGACCTGGCCCCGGACCCCGCGCTCAGCCCCCTTGGGCCCGCAACTCGTCATAGCCCTCACGCAGCCAGTGGGTCAGGCGCACGTCGCCTGGGTCGCCGGTCAGCCGGGCGCGATAGGGCAGCAGGCTCTCGGAAACGCGCATGATGTAGTTGCGGGTCTCGGAGAAAGGCACGTCCTCGATCCAGTCCACCAGATCGGCGGCGGGGTCGGAGGGGTCTCCGAACCGTTCCACCCATTCCCGCGCGCGCGACGGACCCGCATTATAGGCGGCGGGCACCAGGATGGCTGAGGGGCCAAACTCTGCCTCCAACTCCATGATGTAGGCGGTGCCGAGGGTCGCGTTGAAAAGCGGATCCGTGGTCAGCTGCCCGAGGCGATAGGGCAGCTCCAGGTCGCGGGCCATCTCCTCGGCGGTGCCGGGCATCAGCTGCATCAGGCCGCGGGCGCCGGCTGGGGAGACGACCACCGGGTCGAACTCCGACTCGCGCCGGGCGATGGCAAGGGTCAGCTCGGGCGTGACGGGGCTGTCGATGGCCGCTAGCTCCGTGACCGGAAAATAGCCGCGATGCAGCTCGAAGCCGCGCTGTGCCGCGCGCTTGGCGGTGATGAGCGCGATATGCGGCTCGCCCCGCCTCAGGATCTCGTCGATCAGCGTGCCGATCTCGGCCCGGGGCAACGTCTCGGCCATATGCGCGAAGAAGCGCTCCGCCAGACCGTCCTCCCCGATGGCGTGCAGGGCCACCGCCGCCCGCATGATGGGCGTGCCCGCCATCGCGGAGGTGGCGAACGGCGGGAAGACCTCCTCGCCGGTCAGCAGCGGATCGGCGGGCAGACCCGCGCGCTCGGCCGCGAGTTGGCCGTAGAAGCTGGTCTGATAGCGGCCGCCCGCGCGCCAGGCGGCCAGGGCCCCCTCGGCGTCGCCCGTCGCTTCCAGCGCGCGGCCAAGCCAGTAGAAGGCGCGGCCCTTGGAGATCGGAGAGCCGACATTGGCCTCGAAGCGGCGGAAATGGGCGACCGCGGCGGCGGGATCGTCGAGGAAGCGCAGGGCGATATAGCCCGCCAGCCATTCCAGCTGCGGCACCTCCTCGGCGCCGTCGGCCAGGTGGTGGCGCGCCGCCACCCGGTAGCCGTCGGCGGGGCGGCCGTCCTGCTTGAGGCCACGGGCGAGACGCAGGCGGTGGGAGGCCCAGGCGGCGGGATTGCCGAGGGCGTCGGCGCTTTGGTCATAGGCGAAGAGCAACTCCAGCGCGTCGTCGCGCCGGCCCCGGGCCAGCCGCCAGCGGAAGCGCTCATAGGCGAGGGCCTGATGGTTGCGCCAATTCTCGGGCACGGCCTCGATCAGTGCGTCGACGCCGGGGCGGCCATCGCGCAGGGCGATACGGGCCAGAGCCAGTGTCGCCTCCGGTCCATCGGGGACGAGGGGCAGCATCCGCTCGGCCGAGCCGACCTCTCCGGCCCAGGCCAGCGCGTCCATCCGGGCCGCGTGATAGGGGGCCAGTATATCGCCGAAGAGCTCGATGAAGCCCGCATGGGACGAGACGGGCATCGGCTGGGTCAGCCACCAGTCGATGACCAGCGCCTCCGCCTCCTTGCCGCGGCCGGCCGCGCGCAAGGAAATGGCATACATCAGCGCCCCGCGCGACGTGTTGGGCGGGTAGGTCTCGAAATGAGCGATCAATGCGGCGGGAGGGGTGGTCGCGGGCAGGACCGACTCGACCCGGGACAGCAGCAGAGGCTCGCCGGGCCAGTTCGGGTTGCGCGCCAGAAAGGCCGTCGCCTCCTCGAAATCGCCCTGCCGATTGCGCAGCAGGTGCCACATCAGGACATCCGCCACGGCCGGGTCGTCGATCCGGGCCATCGCGGCCCGTGTCGCCTGCCAGTCGCCGGCGCGGATCTGCGCGAGGCCCGCGGCGAGATTCGGATCGGCCCGCAGGGGCAATGTCATCAGCGCAAGCAGCGCCCAGGTCGCGACGGCATATCTCAACATCGAAGGGGGCCTCCGGTCATGCGCTTACGTTTTTGCGGCATGACGATCCGTGGGATCGCCTTGCCGCGCCTCTGGGCTGCGGCTAGGTGTCGCTCGAATTCCCCGCTCAAGATAGGAGGTCGCACCGATGTTCAAAGGCTCCATGGTTGCCCTGGTGACGCCCTTCAAGGGAAACGAGGTGGATTTCGACGCGCTGGACGCCCTGGTCGATTGGCAGATCGCCGAAGGCACGCAGGGTCTGGTCCCCGTCGGAACCACCGGCGAAAGCCCGACCCTGACCCACGAAGAGCACGACGCCGTCGTCGCCCGGGTCGTGCAGCGCGCGGCGGGCCGCGCCACCGTGATCGCGGGCGCCGGCTCCAACAACACGGCCGAGGCGCGCCGCCTGGTCGAGCACGCCAAGGTGGCAGGGGCCGACGCCGCCCTGGTGGTCACGCCCTACTACAACAAGCCGACCCAGGCGGGGCTGATCGCGCATTTCACCGCCATGGCCGAGGTCGGCCTGCCGATCGTGATCTACAACATTCCCGGCCGCTCGGTCGTGGACATGTCCCCGGAGACCATGGGGGAGCTGGCCAAGCTGCCCGAAATCGTCGGCGTCAAGGACGCGACCGGCGATCTGGCCCGCGTCAGCGCGCAGCGGATCACCTGCGGGCCTGACTTCGCCCAGCTTTCGGGGGAGGACGCGACCGCTCACGGGTTCAACGCCCAGGGCGGGGTGGGCTGCATCTCGGTCACCTGCAATGTCGCGCCGCGACTCTTGCGCGAGATGCACGATGCTTGCGCGGCCAACGACTACGCGACGGCGCTGGCCGTGCAGGACCGGCTGATGCCTCTGCATCAGGCGATCTTCGCCGAGCCCGGGCTGGTCGGCGCGAAATACGCGCTGTCCCTGCTAGGGCATTGCGCGGAGGATGTGCGCCTGCCGCTGGTGCCCGCGACGGACGGAACCAAGGCGCGAATCGCGGAGGCGATGCGCCATGCGGGTCTCTTGAATTGACCAGCGCGTGAGCGGCCTGCCGCGCGGGCTGCTCCCGGTCCTGGCGGGGGCGAACTTCGTCATCGGAGCCGGCGCGTTCCTGGTGATCGGCGCGCTTGCCCCGATCTCCCGCGATCTGGGCCTTACGCCGGCACAGGCCGGCTGGATCCTGACAACCTATGCGCTGGCCTATGCGGTGCTCTCGCCGCTCCTGGTGTCGCTGACCGGCGGGATCGGGCGGCGGCGGGTCATGACGCTGGGGATGGTGCTGTTCGGACTGGGGGCGCTGGGCTCGGCCCTCGCGCCGTCGGCCGGAGGGTTGCTGGCGGCCCGCGTGGTGGCGGCCGCCGGTGCCGGCCTGACGACCCCGGTCACGGCGGCCGTGGCGGCCCTCCTGTCCGCGCCCGAGATGCGGGGGAAGGTCTTGGCCTATGTCTTCATGGGCATCACACTGGCGGGGGTGATCGGCGTGCCCGGAGGCAGTTGGATCGCCTACACCTATGGTTGGCGGACGGCGTTCTGGGCGGTGGCCGTGCTCTCGGCGGTCTTCGCGGTCGTCTTGTGGCTGCGCGTGCCGGCCGGTTTGCGGTTTCAGCCGGTGCGGCTGCGGGATTTGGGCGGCGTTCTCGGCGATTGGAAGCTGATGCTGGCCATCGGCTTCACCGCCGTATTCCTCGCTGCGATCTACGTCCCCTTCACCTATCTCGCCCCGCTGCTGGAGGCGCGGATGGGCTTGGGCCGGGACGGCGTGACCGTTGCGCTGCTGATCGCGGGGCTGGGCGGGGTAGCGGGCAATCTCGTGGGGGGCTGGCTGTCGGACCGGCTCGGCCCCTATGCGACGCTGCTGTGGCTCTGTGGGGCCCAGGCGGCGCTGATGCCGCTGCTCTCGCTGCTGCCGATCCCCCTGGGCTTGGCGTTCCTGCTGCTGCTGGCGTGGAACGCCGCCGGGTTCGCCTTCAATTCCAGTCAGCAGATCCGCGTTGTGGTGCTGGCGGGGGCCCGGGCGCCGGTGGCGCTCGCCCTGAACGCGGCCTGCATCTATGTCGGCGCGGCGATCGGGTCGGCGCTTGGTGCGGGGGTGATCGATGGCTTCGGGCTGAGCGCCTTGGGCGTCGCGGGCGGGATCACGGTGCTGGCGGCCGTCGCCGCGCTGGTCCTGTCGCAACGGCTGACCCCCGTGGACAGGGGCGCGTCGGGCGCTTAGATGCGCGGGATGGCCAAGAAGGACGAAAACAAGAACTACAAGGTGATCGCCGAGAACCGGCGCGCACGCTTCGACTATGCCATCGAGGACGACCTGGAATGCGGGATCGTGCTGGAAGGCTCCGAGGTCAAGTCGCTGCGCGAGGGCGGGGCCAATGTCGCCGAGAGCTATGCCGAGGTGGCGGATGGCGAGCTATGGCTGGTCAATAGCTACATCGCGCCCTACGCTCAGGCCAAGACGTTCGGGCATGAGGAGAAGCGGCGGCGCAAGCTTCTGGTGTCCAAGCGGGAGCTGTCGAAGCTCTGGAACGCGACCGCGCGCGAGGGCTACACAATCGTCCCGCTGGTGCTCTACTTCAACCATCGCGGCGTGGCGAAGTTGAAGGTCGGGATCGCCAAGGGCAAGAAGGTGGCCGACAAGCGCGAGGCGACGGCCAAGCGCGACTGGCAGCGCCAGAAGGCCCGCCTGCTCAAGGAACACGGATGAGCCACGCGCCACGATCTCCCGAGATCGTGGCCGGCTTCTTCGACGAAGCCGGCGCGTGACCT
Source organism: Jannaschia seohaensis (assembly GCF_900116765.1). GTDB lineage: Bacteria > Pseudomonadota > Alphaproteobacteria > Rhodobacterales > Rhodobacteraceae > Jannaschia > Jannaschia seohaensis. The sequence goes on from NZ_UETC01000001.1 coordinate 852,546, forward strand.
GCGATGCCCCGCTACGCCCTCCGCGTCGAATATGACGGCCGCCCCTTCGCGGGCTGGCAGCGCCAGGACGGTCCCGCCTCCGTGCAGCAGACGCTGGAGGAAGCCTTGCGCGCCTTGGAGCCCGACATGCCCTCCGTCGCCGCGGCGGGCCGCACCGATGCCGGGGTGCATGCGACGGGGCAGGTGGCGCAGTGCGACATGGCCAAGGACTGGGATCCGTTCCGGCTGTCCGAAGCGGTCAACTGGCACTTGAAGCCCGCGCCGGTCGCCATCACGGCCTGCGCGCGGGTTGCTGACGACTGGCATGCCCGTTTTTCGGCCATCGAGCGGCGCTATACGTTCCGCATCGTCGCCCGCCGCGCCCCGCTGACGCTGCAGGCCGGGCAGGCGTGGCGGGTGATCGGGCCACTCGACGCCGACCTGATCCGCGAGGGCGCCCGGCATCTGATCGGTCGGCACGATTTCACGACCTTCCGGGCCTCCATCTGTCAGGCGAAATCGCCGGTGAAGACCCTGGACGAGATCACGGTGGAAGAGCGGCCCTATCCCGGCGGCCAGGAGATCCGTCTGCATCTGCGCGCGCGCAGCTTCCTGCACAATCAGGTCCGGTCCATCGCCGGCACGCTGGAGCGGGTGGGGGCCGGGGCCTGGCCGCCCGCGCGCGTCGCCGAGGCGCTCGCGGCCCGGGACCGCGCCGCTTGCGGCCCGGTCGCGCCGCCGGACGGGCTGTGCCTGACCGGCGTCGGCTATCCGGAAGATCCCTTCGGATCGCGATAGGCGTCGAGGAACACCCGCAATTCGGTCAACCGTTCCAGCAGGGCGGCGCGGTCTTCGGGCGTGGTCGCCGCGTTGACCTCGGCAAGGTCCGGCGCGAGCGCCGCGATGGCCTCCTTGCGAAAGGCGCGCCCGGCCTCGGTCAGCCAGACCGTCTTGGAGCGTCCGTCGGTCGGGTGCGGCTTCAGTACGACCCAGCCATGCTTGACCGCGCCCGAGATCGTATGGGTCATCGTGTTCTTGGGCACCTGGAACGCGCGGGCCAGGGCGAGCGGCGTCTGCCCGTCGCGGACGCGGGTCAGGTGGTTGACCAGCGAGAAATGCGGCACGCCCGCCCCGTCGGGCAGGCGGGCTTCGAACATCGTGCGGCTGAGCTGCGCGACGATCGCCACCTCGTTGAAGATGGCGAAGGTCTGGCGCAGCTCGGCCTCGCGGGAGGTCTGGTCGTCGGGCAAGTCAACTCCTCAGCCGGGTCTCGAGCGACCAGCGCGGGGTGCGGGCCGTGCGGGTTCCGTAGCCCAGCAGGCCCAGCATTTGAACCGTTCCGCCTTGGGGCGCGGCGAGGCGGTGGACCTCGGCGTAATAGGGCGCGACCTCGGGATATTCCTGCAAAGCCTGGCTCACGGGGCGCAGGGCCAGCCCGGCGCCGGTCGCGGCCAGGTTCAGTCGCAGCCAGCGGCGGCCCGCCTCGATCTGGTCGGCGCGGCCGTTGCCCTCGGTCACGATCGTGACCATGGCGGAGGCCGCGTAGATCGCTTCGATCGTCGCCTCGGTCGCCCCTTTCACGCCGGGATGGTCCACATCCATCGCGATCTCGCGCGAGAACAGGCCGGAGAGCTTGAGCGCGTCGAACATCGGGCCGCCCAGGTCGATGCCGTCCGGGTTCGCTTCGATCTCGGCGCGGCCGATGCGGAAGAGGTCGATACTTTCCTTATAGGCGTCGGGGGTGTTGATCTCAGTGACCCAGGCATCGGCGGCGGCATCGCGCAGGCCCTCCAGGACGGGGCCGTCGCGATGGATTGCCGCTATCGCGTCGAGCGCGGCGGCCTCGGGGCCAAGGGGGCGCGCCTCGAAGGCCTCCTTGTGCGACCGCCGTTCCAGCGCATGGGCAAAGAGGGGGTCGGGGGTGCCGCCGGGCGCGAGCGTCATCACCGCCACCGGGCCGTCCTCGCCTTCGGGGAACAGCATCGTCTCCGCGGCCAGCCATTCCTGCGCGGCGGCCATGCGGGTGAGTTCCAGAAAGCAGCCCATCCCGATGGTCAGTTGCCGGGCAAACGGATCGGTCACCGGCAGATCCCGCGCCGGATCGCGCCAGATGGCGATCATGTCCTCGCCTCTAAGTTCCGCTTCCCAAGGCTGCCGATTGTGGGGATTGGGCGCCAGCAGACCCCAGCTGAGCGCGCGCAGGCGCGGGTCGGCATAGGTGCCGGCCGCCTCCCAGGGCGCCAGGGCGGCATGTGGGGTGCGCGTGGTGAGAAAGGCGGCCGAGGCGGCGCTGGCGGCGAAGACCGTGCCGCCGCCAATCAGGGCGAGGGTCTTGCGGCGGGAGAGATCGGGCATGACAGGCTCCTAAAGTTCAATGTCGAACAATATGGTTCGATATAGAACCAAAGGCAAGAGCGAATGCGCCGCATTGCGCGAACGATGTGAATTGGTTAGGACTTCTTACCAATTCCAGCGACGCCGAGGACGCCCATGCCCGTCATCACCAATATCGACGATCTGCACGCCATTTACCGGCGCCGCGTGCCCAAGATGTTCTACGATTACTGCCAGTCGGGCAGCTGGACCGAGCAGACCTTCCGCGAGAACGAGACCGATTTCGACAAGATCCGTCTGCGCCAACGGGTCGCCGTCGACATGGAGGGACGCTCGCTCAAGACGACGATGGTGGGCCGCGAGGTCTCGATGCCGGTCGCTCTGGCCCCGGTCGGTCTGACCGGAATGCAGCACGCGGATGGAGAGATCCTGGCCGCCCAGGCCGCCGAGGATTTCGGCGTGCCCTTCACGCTCTCGACCATGTCGATCTGTTCCATCGAGGACGTCGCCCGCAAGACGCAGGCGCCGTTCTGGTTCCAGCTCTATGTGATGCGCGACGAGGAATTCGTCGACAACCTGATCGGCCGGGCCGAGGCGGCGGGCTGCGACACGCTGGTCATCACGCTCGACCTTCAGATCCTCGGCCAGCGCCACAAGGACCTGAAGAACGGTCTGTCGGCCCCACCCAAGCTGACCCCGGCGACCATCGCCAACCTCGCCACCAAGGTGAGCTGGGGGCTGGAGATGATGGGCACGCCGCGCCGCCAGTTCGGCAACATCGTGGGCCATGCCAAGGGCGTGACCGACACCTCATCGCTGTCGTCCTGGACGGCGGAGCAGTTCGACCCCCGGCTCGACTGGGGCAAGATCCGCAAGCTTCGGGACAAGTGGAAGGGCAAGGTCATCCTTAAGGGCATCCTCGACCCGGAGGATGCGCGTCAGGCGCTAGAAATGGGCGCGGACGCGATCGTCGTGTCGAACCATGGCGGGCGGCAGTTGGACGGGGCGCTCAGTTCCATTCGGATGCTGCCCGAGATCGTCGAGGCGGTGGGCGACAAGATCGAGATCCACATGGATGGCGGCATCCGCTCCGGCCAGGACGTACTCAAGGCCGTCGCGCTGGGCGCCCGCGCCACCTATATCGGGCGCGCCTTCATCTACGGCCTGGGCGCCATGGGCAAAAAGGGCGTCACCCACGCGTTGGAGGTCATCCGTAAGGAGCTGGACACCACCATGGCGCTGTGCGGCGAGAAGGACATCCACGATGTCGGGCCGCATGTCACCCTTGTGCCCAAGGGCTTTAGGGGCGAGTGGGAGCGACCTGCCTCGAATAGCTGAGCGGCCAGTTCACCGCCAGCAGCAGTGCTACGCCCGCGAAGGCCCAGCGGAGGCCGAACGCCTCCGCCCCCAGCCCCATCAGGGCGGGGGCCAGGAAGAACCCGGTGAAGCCGATGATGGCGACCCGCGCGATCACCGCCGTCCGCTTATGCGCGGGCGAGAGCCGCCCGGCCAGCGCCAGCCCCATCGGCCCGATCACCGAGACGCCCAGGCCCTGCAAGCCAAAGCCAAAATAGGCCCAGATCGGGCTGGGCGCCGCTGCCGCAATCAGCACGCCCGCCACCGCGAAGCCGGTCGCGATGCGTATCACCGTCAGTTCCGACAGCCGCGCCGCGACCGCCTGACCCGAGAACCGGCCCACCGCCATTGTGATGCCCAGCATCGCGGGCCCGAACGCGCCCTCCGCCGCGCCGCCGCCCAGGGTGCGCTCGATATGCAGGGCGGACCAAGCCTCGACCGTGGCCTCGCCCATGAAGGCGATGAGGACCATCGTGCCGCAAATCGCCACCAGCGGCAGCGGCAGCCGGACATCCCCCGTCTCGTGCTCCGGCGGCGGGGGCGCGACCTCGGTCTTTTGGAAGGGCACGGTCGCGAGGATCATCAGGCCCGTGACCGCAAAGATCGCCTCGGGGGCCAGTCCCGCTTCGCGCATCGCGCCCGTCACCAGAGCCGAAATCGCATAAGCCACAGAAAACATGGCGTGGTTGACGTTCATCAGGCTCAGCCCGGTGCGCGCCTCGACTTCCGAGACGCGGGCGTTCATCACGACGTCCAAGAGCCCGCTGAACCCGCCCAGCACCAGCAGCGACAGGAACAGCAGCGGCGCCGTCACCCCGGCCCAGCCCGGCAGCGTCGCCATCGCCGCCAGCAGCGCGGCGCCGAGGGGCAGGGCCCAGACCCCCATCGCCCGGTCGAAACGCGGCGCCGCGTAGAGCGTCGTCGTCAGACCCAGCGCCGTTCCCAACAGCAAGAGGCCGAAGATCGCGTCATCGACCCCGATCCGTGTCTTCAGCACCGGCGCCATGGCCGCGAAGCAGCCCCAGGTGAAGCCCACGGCCATGAAGGCGGCAACCGTCGCCCGGCTGACCATGAGGGCGGAGAGGATCGACATGCGGCGGGCTTTCCTGAGAGACCGGACCTGCGCCCCTCACCATGGCCCGCGGGAGGGGGCAAGACCCTCGCGATGCGCAGGCGGGATTGCGACGATCCCTCATTCTGTCCCGCGCCGTCATTCGCCGGCCCTTCGCCCCGGTCGCCGCCTGGTCATGAATGCCCGAAGACCCGCGCGACCGGTTCCGCAACGCTTTCGTCAAGATCCGGCTGGCGCTGCGCGAGGCGGGGGTGGATTTCGACGCTTTCGACGAGACCCGCCGCATCTCCCTGTCCGAGCCCTGGCCGGCCGGGACCGCGGTCGAGGTCGCGGGCCTCCGCAGTCAGGGCGCGGTGGCCGAAATCCGAGTGATCGCCGCGACCTGGGCCTGACCCGTCTCCCGGCGGATCGGCCCCGCATCACGGGTTTACCAATACTCAAATCCCGTATCGGCCCGGCCGCCCCGTGCCGCGCGGAGGCCCGCCCGGCTTCCCCTTTGCCGCTGGCTTTCCTATCTCCCGGGGAACGGAGACGGAGCGCGATATGGTGATCGGACGGGTGGCGGATGCGGTGACGCGCGGGATCGGGGACGTGACGGCGAGTGTGACCGACGTGTTCGACCCGACCGTGCGCCTGGGCGTCACCGGGCTCAGCCGGGCCGGCAAGACCGTGTTCATCACTTCGCTCGTCGCGAACCTGATGGACCGGGGCCGGATGTCGGCGTTCACCCCGTCTTCGCGGATCGAGACGGCGTTTCTTCAGCCGCAGCCCGACGACACCGTGCCACGCTTCGACTTCGAGCGGCACCTCGCCGCGCTCACCTCGCGGGAGCCGCGCTGGCCCGATGGCACCCGCGCCGTGTCGGAGTTGCGCCTGTCGCTCAAGATCCAGCCCCGGGGCCTGCTGGGCGGCATGCGCGGCGCCCGGGTCGTGCATCTCGATATCGTCGACTATCCGGGCGAGTGGCTTCTCGACCTCGGCCTGATCGGCAAGAGTTATTCGGACTGGTCCGAGCGCGCCCTGCGCCGCCTGCGCGAATGGGGCGCGACGAGCTATCTGGCCGAGATGGAGTCGGCCGACCCCACCGCCCGGCTGTCTGAGCCGCAGGCCCAGGCCCTCGCCGCCGCCTATACCGCCGCTCTGCGGGAGGCGCGGGCGGCGGGCGCCTACGACCTGACGCCGGGGCGGTTCCTGCTGCCTGGCGATCTGGAGGGCTCGCCCGTCCTGACCTTCGCGCCGCTGCCACCCGGAGAGACGCCGCGTGGCTCGCTGCGGCGGGAGATGGAACGGCGCTTCGAGGCTTATAAATCCAAGGTCGTGCTGCCCTTCTTTCGGGAGCACTTCTCTCGCCTCGACCGTCAGGTCGTGCTGCTCGACGTGCTGGGCGCGATCCGCCGGGGACCTCGCGCGGTCGAGGAAATGCGCGCCGCCATCGCCGACATCCTGGAGGCGTTCAAGCCCGGCGCGCTGAACTGGCTGTTGGGCCTGCTGGGCGCCAAGCGGGTCGACCGCGTCCTCTTCGCCGCGACCAAGGCCGACCATCTGCACCACACCCAGCACGCCCGCCTGACCGACATCCTGGACGCGATGGTGTCCGATGCCCGCCGCCGCGCCGATTTCGCGGGGGCGCGGACCGAGGTGCTGGCGCTGGCCGCGCTGCGGGCCACGGTCGAGGAGACGCGGGTACACAACGGCGAGACGCTGCCCGTCGTGCGCGGTCGCCTGCTGGAGACCGGCCGCGAGGCGGCGCTCTATCCCGGTGAACTGCCGCCTGACGCCTCCCATATCCTGACCCCCGCGCTGGAGGGGGCGGAGGAATGGCTGGGCGCCGATTACGACATCATGGATTTCGCCCCCGCGCCCCTGACCCTGCGCCCGAACGAGGGGCCGCCCTTCATCCGCCTGGACCGTGCCGCCGAGTTCCTGCTGGCCGACAGGCTCTGAGCGCGGGGGGCACAGTCCGCGATTGTAACCGACCACGCCGATCATACCTAAGCGGAGGCTTCACGGAGGCGCGCATGGCGACAGACCCGAAGAACACCAAGCGCCGGGCCGGCGTCCTGTTCGAGATCGAGGAGACGCCCGCCTCCAAGCGCGCGGCCCGCGCCACGGAGTTGCCGCCCGAGCGCGAGCCCGGCCCGGGTCCGTTCGACCCGGCCTCCGCCCCGCCCGTCCCAGATGACGAAGTTGCGCCGAGCCCCTCGGGGCGCGCCATGCAGACCGTCGCGCTGCTCGCCGCGCGCAAGGAGCGCTCACTGGCCAAATGGGTCTGGTCGACGTTGGGCGCCGTCCTGACCTTCGTCCTCTCGATCGCGGCCTGGGAATTCGTGACGGGGCTTTTGGCCTCCAACCCGATCCTCGGCTGGATCGCGACCCTGCTCTTCGCGGCTTTCCTCGTCGCTTGCGGCGCGGTGATCCTGCGGGAACTCAGCGCGCTGTCCCGGCTCGACCGGATCGACGGCATAAGGCGTGAGGCCGCAGCCGTCACCGACCTCACCTCCGCGCGCAAGCTGTCGGACCGGCTGGTGAGCTTCTACGCGGGCCGCCCCGACACGCGCTGGGGCCGCGAGGCGCTGGAGGGCCGCCGCGACGAGATCCGCGACGCGCCCGCCCTGATCGCCGAGATCGAGCGGGACCTGCTGGCCCCGCTCGACGCCGCCGCCGCCAAGGAGGTCGAGGCCGCCGCCCGCCAAGTGGCCCTGGTCACGGCGGTGGTCCCGCTGGCGATGGCTGATGTCGTGGCCGCACTCACGTCCAACCTGCGCATGATCCGGCGGATCGCGCTGATCTACGGGGGCAGGGGCGGCACGCTGGGATCGTGGCGGCTGGCGCGGACCGTGCTGACGCATCTGGCGGCGACCGGCGCGGTGGCGGTCGGGGACGACCTCATCCACTCGGTCGCGGGCGGCGGCGTGCTGGCCCGTGTCTCCCGCCGCTTCGGCGAGGGGCTGGTCAACGGCGCACTGACCGCGCGCGTGGGGCTCGCCGCGATGGAGGTCTGCCGCCCGCTCCCCTTCACCCATGCGCACCCGCCGCGCATCACCGAGCTTATCCGCCGTTCGCTGACCGGCCTCTTTGACCGGAAGGACACCTGATCGAAAGCCGTGCCGCCGGGCTGCGCATCATGGCGTGCAGCCCGCTCTCCGAGGCCCCTGTCGCGTGCATCCGCAAAATCGGGTGCGAGGAAGACGCGCAGCCATGCGAGAGGCCGATGGCGCTCGGCCCTCCGATGGACCATTTCATCTGGATGGGCGGCTTCATCTGAGTGCTGGAGAGCGAACTCGAGGCGGTCGATCCGGTCACCGTCGGCCGCTGTGGCGACGGCGCCAGGTTGGGGGCGAGGCCATTCCCCGGCGAGATCGCCTTTCCAACCGGGGTCGCGTCGCTGCCGCCGATCCGCATGCTTCGGCCTTCCGGCTTTTGGTGGGTGTGGGCGGGCCGCCGCTCCGGCTGATGCAGTAGATACTCGACATCGTCGATCGGGGCGAAGCGGGCGAGGTCGCGGTGCTCTGCGCGCGCGATCTGGAGTTCGACGCCGACGAGACTCACGACCTGCGGAGCCTGGGGGCGGTCCATGCGGGGGCTGAGGGACTCTCGGCCCGAGCGGTCGAGGAGGCGACCATCGGCGGGCAGGCAGGCGCGACCAGTTGGGTCGAGACCGAAAAGGGGCTTTCCGAACGGCAGGTCGGGCACCGATCCACGCGAGTGGGGCGAGGTTCAGGCGACGAAGTTTGGCGCGGGTCTCGCCGCACCGCGCGGGGCCCACCGGGAACGCCAGGCGCGACGACGGCCGCTTTCGCGTCACGCTCGACGACGGGACCGAGACTTGTGCCCGCGCGCGTCATCGTCACTGGCGCGCAATGCTGTCGCCTGTGGCTTGACCGGCCGGAGCGGTTGGAGGGTGCCGGCATTTCCCGTGCCGCGACCGAGATGGAGGCGCGGATCTGCCGGAACAGGGATGTCCCGATCATCGGGGGCGGCAACTCGGCGGGGCAGGCGGCGATGCTCCTGTCATGCCACGCGCGATGCGTGCACCTGCTGGTAAACGGAGGCAGCCTGGCGGCGTCCATCTCTTCCCATTTGCCCTCGCGGCTGGACGCCGATCCAGCCATCCGCATCCGCTGCCACACGGGGCTGCCACGCTGCATGGGGACGCGCATCCGGAGGCGGTCACGCTCAGGGGCGACGGGGTCGTGCCGGGGGGGGCGACCGGACGGAAGCCCGCGGCTTGTTCGTCATGGTTGGTGCCGCGTCGAATATCGGATGGCTCGGCGGGGCGGTGGCGTGCGGCGGGAGCGGCTATCAGGCGAAGCGGGACGCGGTGGGGCAAGGCGCCCCTATGCCACCTCCACGGAGGGCATTTTCGCCGGGGGCGATGTGCGGGCGGACTCGGTGACGCCGGTCGCCAGCGCGGTGAGCGAAGGCCCCGTCGTCAACTCCAAGGCTTGGGAGCACGTCTCGCGGCAGCGAGATGCGGCGGGCTTGGTCGCCCGATCGTGCGCCCAGAGCGGTCGCCCCCCTCCCGCATGCGCGCCGGAGGCGTTCACCAGCCGCGCAGCGCCCGGACCCCATCGTCCGGGCGCGCGTGGTCTGGTCAGTCTGTGCGAATCCGCTTTTGCCGTGGCGACGGCAGCAAGGCGGGGAAAAGCGCGATGATGGTTGTGCCGAACAAGGCGAGAGCAACGGTCGTAGCCATTTTTCTGCTCCTCCGATTGTCCTTGGATGCTGGCACCGGAAGGTGAAGTTTCCGTCAAGGGATCCGATCGGGAACGGGACGGCCCTGCCAAGTCAGGCCCTGGGGCGTTGTCATCGGGTCTGCCTGTCGCCCAGCGCTCTCACGTCGCAACGCGCAATGGACCGGTGGCCACCATCGGTCCGCCGACCAGGGCGGACCAGGGGCGAGCAGCAGCGTAAGGAGCTTGCTATCGGCCTGGTATAGGGGGTCTGAACGCGCGCCCCATCGCCGAGTGGGCTGCGACATGGGCCCGGCGCGGTCCACAGCCGCCTCCGCCAGCCACCGGTCCTGGAGCGCCAGCCGCGGGGTCGGTGCATCTGGCAGAGCCATGTTCGCGCCCTGGTCCAGCTGCGGCGAAGTTCGGGGCCACGCGTGGCCCATATGCACGATGCCTTCGGCCAAGGGGCGCCGCAGCGGCCCGTTCGACTGACGCGCCATCCTCATCTGGCCATGCGCCGTGATCCCCTGCCAGGGAGGGCGCGACCGCGGGGCCAGAGCCCTTCGGCCGCGGCCTTCCACTCCGCCAGAGGGCGTGTGCCGCGCGTGCCCCTGGGTAGAAACCAGAACAGCGCCGCCGGTCGTCCCATGGGCCGCACGCCGGGGATTCGGCCCCCGCGTATCCACGATCAGATCGAACGGCTCGGGTGCCCCGGTCTCGGTGGGCAGCCGCCCTCAGCCGGAAGACGGTTCTGGCCCGCGTGGCTGCCGCCATACGGGGGGGGCAAGCCGCCGCGGCCTTGGCCCTCGGGGCCAAGGCTCACGTCCAGCCCGCCGCGCGCCTCGTGCTCGCACAGACGCGTGGTGCCGGGGCCCTTGGGCTGGGGCTCCGTCCGCAGCCGGTCGAGCCCCGCCAGCCCCACCCGCCGATCCCCGCACCGGCAATTCCGATCCTGGCCACGCGGCTCCTCCTTGCCGTTCCCACCAGGGCCTGACTATAAGGCGCGCGATGATGGGACGAGCGGTCATATCGACGCGAATTATCCCCCCGGCGCCCTGAGATCGGGGCGGCCGGGCAAAGGTGCCGCGAGACGCGCACCGCCATTCCCCAGTGCATTCCGAAGGACCGCCCGAGATGACCTCCGAGGCCCCCGACTACAAGTCGACCCTGAACCTGCCCAAGACCGATTTCCCCATGCGCGCGGGGCTCCCCAAACGCGAGCCCGGATGGCTGGAGCGATGGGAGAAGATCGGCGTCTACGACCGTCTGCGCGAAAAGGAGGGGCGGGAGCCCTTTACCCTCCATGACGGCCCCCCCTATGCCAATGGCAACCTCCATATCGGCCACGCGCTCAACAAGACGCTGAAAGATATGGTGGTGCGGTCGCGCCAGATGATGGGCTTCGATGCGCGCTATGTCCCCGGCTGGGACTGTCATGGCCTGCCGATCGAGTGGAAGATCGAGGAAAAGTACCGCAAGAAGGGCCGCGACAAGGACGCGGTCGACGTCGTCGAATTCCGCCAGGAATGCCGTGAGTTCGCCGCCGGCTGGGTCGACGTGCAGCGCGAGGAGTTCAAGCGCCTGGGCGTGACGGGCAACTGGGCCGACCCCTACCTGACCATGGCCCACCACGCCGAGGCCGTGATCGCGGCGGAGTTCCAGACCTTCCTGATGAACGGGCTGGTCTATCAGGGCTCCAAGCCGGTGATGTGGTCGCCGGTGGAGAAGACCGCGCTGGCCGAGGCCGAGGTCGAGTATCACGACCGGCAGACGGACGCGATCTGGGTGGCGTTCCCGGTCTCGACAAAAATGGACGTGAAGATCGATGGTCTGCGAATCGACGGATATTCGCATATGGAACTTGGCGACCTCGCTGGTGCTCAGGTCGTCGCCTGGACCACGACCCCCTGGACCATCCCGCAGAACCGCGCGATCTGCTTCGGGCCGGGCATCGAATACGGCCTCTATGAGGTCATCGACACGCCCGAAGAATGCTGGGCCCAAAAGGGCGACCGCTATCTCATCGCCGACGCCCTCGCGTCCCAGGCGATGAAAGCCGCCAGGCTTGAAGAGCACATGTATCGCCGTCTCCGCGACGTCAGCGCCGACGATCTTGCCGCGCTGACCTGCGCCCACCCCCTGCGTGGGGCCGAGGGCGCAAACGGCGAGTGGGACTACGACGTGCCCCTCTTCCCCGGCGACCACGTCACCGATGACGCGGGCACGGGCTTCGTCCACACCGCGCCCAGCCATGGCGACGACGACTACCAGATCGGGCTCAAGCACGGCCTCGCGATGACCCATAACGTCGAGGCCGACGGCTCCTTCCGCGCCGACCTGCCGCTCTTCGGCGGGCAATACATCCTGTCTCGCGACGGCAAGAAGCCCGGCGGCGCCAACAAGGCGGTGATCGACGCGCTGGTCGCGGCGGGCACGCTGCTGGCCCGCGCCCGCATCACCATCTCCGACGCCCATTCCTGGCGCTCCAAGGCGCCGGTCATCCGCCTCAACCGTCCGCAATGGTTCGCCGCCATCGACAAGCCGGTGGGAGATGGCCAGGACACCTATGGCGAGACGGTCCGCACCCGCGCCCTGACCTCGATCGACACGCTGGTGGAGTGGACGCCCAAGACCGGCCGCAACCGCCTCTATTCGATGATCGAGAACCGCCCCGACTGGGTGCTCTCGCGCCAGCGCGCCTGGGGCGTGCCGCTCACCTGCTTCACCAAGAAGGGCGCCAAGCCGGACGACCCGGACTTCCTGCTGAAGGACCCGGCCGTCAACGCCCGTATCATCGAGGCCTTCGAGGAAGAGGGCGCAGATGCCTGGTACAAGCCGGGCGCAAAGGAACGGTTCCTGGCGGACGACCACGACCCCGAGGCCTACGATCAGGTCATGGACATCCTCGACGTCTGGTTCGACTCAGGCTCGACCCATGCCTTCGTCCTGCGCGACCGCCCGGACGGCACCAAGGATGGCATCGCCGATGTCTATCTGGAGGGCACGGACCAGCATCGCGGCTGGTTCCATTCCTCGATGCTCCAGGGCTGCGGGACCCTGGGCCGCGCGCCCTACCGCGCCGTCGTCACCCACGGCTTCACGATGGACGAGAAGGGCATGAAGATGTCCAAGTCCATCGGCAACACCATCGCGCCCCAGGACATCGTCGACCAATATGGCGCCGACATCTTGCGGCTCTGGGTGGCGCAGGTCGACTATACCGCCGACCACCGCATCGGGCCCGAGATTCTGAAGGGCGTGGCCGACGGCTATCGCCGCCTGCGCAACACGCTGCGCTTCATGCTGGGCTCGCTCTCGGACTGGACCCCGGCGGACGAGGCCGACCCGCTGGAGATGCCGGAGCTGGAGCGCTGGGTCCTCCACCGCCTGTCGGAACTCGACGACCAGGTGCGCGACGCCTATCGCCGCTACGACTTCGCCGAGGTCCATCAGTTGATCTTCCAATTCGCGACCGTGGACCTGTCGGCTTTCTACTTCGACATCCGCAAGGACGCGCTCTATTGCGACGGCAACACCCTGCGCCGCCGCTCGGCGCGGACCGTGTTGCGGATCCTGCACGAGCGGCTGACGACCTGGCTGGCTCCGATCCTGCCCTTCACCATGGAGGAGGTCTGGCTGGAGGTGCATCCGGGCGAGGACTCCTCGGTCCATCTCCAGGACTTCCCCGCTCCGAACCCCGGCTGGAGAGACGACGCGCTCGCTCAGAAATGGGCCAAGATCCGCCGCGTCCGCCGCGCCGTGACCGGCGCTTTGGAGGTCGCGCGCCGCGACAAGGTGATCGGCTCCTCGCTGGAGGCCGCGCCCGTGGTCCATGTCGATGCGCCGACCGCGGAGATCCTGCGGGACGCCCATTTCGACGACATCTGCATCACCTCCGACATCGTGGTCACGACCGACCCGGCCCCCGACGGCGCCTTCCGCCCCGAGGGCGAGGAGGGCGTCGCCGTCGTCTTCGCCCATGCCGAGGGCGGCAAGTGTCAGCGCTGCTGGAAGGTGCTCCCGGATGTGGGCCATCACGGCCATGACGGCGTCTGCGGGCGCTGCGACGCCGCCCTCTCCTGAGAGCGGGTATGGCTGGCCTACCCCGCGCCGATTGACTCGGGGCAGGCCCATTGCAAGACTTTTCCTGCACAAACCGTAGGAAATTGTCTCATGTTCAGTGCGGGTAGACTTGCCGTGGGCGCGATCTGTTCCGGCCTTCTGCTCACGGGATGCGTCGAGACCGACGGCACTTCCACGGCGACCACCGCCGGCGCGGTGATCGATCAGCGGCTCGTCAGCGACCAGGGAGACATCTTTCTGATCCGCTCCGACGGCACTGTCGGTGGCTCGCTGCGCGGGGAGCCCACCGTCGGAACCTTCACGACGGACGGGCGGGAGATCTGCAGCACCTACACCTCTCCGCCCAGCCTGACGGGGCGGGAATTTTGCAGCGTTCCCGAAATCGACGGGAACCGGGTCATCTTCAACCGCCGCGACGGCAGCCAGTCCCAGCCCTATACGATCGAGGGCTGACCTTCCGATGGCGCGCGTGTCCGATGCCGAGATCGCGCGCGTCATCCGAACGCAGGCCACGGAGCGCGCGCCCCGCACGCTCTGCCCCTCCGAGGTCGCGCGGGCGCTCGCCGTCGACTGGCGCCCGCTCATGCCCCGCGTGCGCGCGGTCGCAGCGACCCTGCCGGAGATCGTCGCCACCCAGAAAGGCGACCCGGTCGACCCGGTGGCGGCGAAAGGTCCGATCCGCCTCGCCCGCACCGCCGGGCCGTGACGCCTCGCCAGAGGCGGCGGGATTCCCGTCTTCCGGCGGCAAATCCTCCGGGGGGCAGGCGCGGCACAGCGATCTGCGCCAGTCCGGCAGAGCCACGGTCGCCCCGACGGGTGCGCCTTAGGCTCCGGACCCATTAACCCTCTGGCGCCGTCAGTCTGTTCGTGATTCATGGTGCCCATTCTAGAGGGGGTGGCCATGTCTGAGACCCTGTTCTGGCTGAGCGAGGCGCAGATGGATCGGCTGCGGCCCCATCTACCCGACAAGGTCCGCGGCGTGCCGCGCGTGGATGATCGGCGGGTGATCTCCGGGATCATCCATGTCCTGAAGTCCGGATGCCGGTGGGTGGATGCGCCTGCCGTCTACGGCCCGCGCAAGACGCTCTACAACCGCTGGCGTCGGTGGGCAGAGAAGGGCCATTGGGTCCGGATCTTCGAGGCCCTGGCCGATGCCGGCGGCCCGCCCGCGCAGGTCCTCATCGACAGCTCGGCCGTCTCGGCGCATCGCTCGGCCAGCGGTGGAAAGGGGGGGAGGTCGCGCAGGGGATCGGCCGGTCGCGGGGCGGGAGGACGACGAAAGTCCACGCGCTCGCAGACCGCTGGTGCCGCCCGGTCCGGCTGATGCTGACGGGAGGCAACGTCGCAGACTGCATCGCGGCCGAGACCCTGCTGAAGCGCCTGCCGCCGGATGCGCTCGTTGTCGTCGGCGACAAGGGCTACGACAGCAACGCGGTGCGCACCCAGGTGAAGGGCCTCGGCGCATTCCCGAACATTCCACCGAGGAAGAACCGAAAGCGCCGCATCTTCTGGTGCCGGGACTTCTACCAAAACCGCAACGCCATCGAGCGCATGTTCGGCCGCCTCAAGGACTTCCGCCGCATCGCCACACGATATGACCGAAGGGCAGACGTCTTCCTCTCCGCCGTCGCCCTCGCCGCTACCGTCTGCTACTGGTTATGAGTCCGGAGCCTAGAACTCCACACCCGGCTGCGCTTTCACGCCCGACCGGAACGGATGCTTGATCAGCTCCATCTCGGTGGCGAGATCGG
The DNA here is from genome assembly GCF_900116765.1 of Jannaschia seohaensis. GTDB lineage: Bacteria > Pseudomonadota > Alphaproteobacteria > Rhodobacterales > Rhodobacteraceae > Jannaschia > Jannaschia seohaensis. The sequence goes on from NZ_UETC01000001.1 coordinate 867,794, forward strand.
CCAACTCCAGCACTTCCTCCTTGGCATTACGCCCGGTCAGCACGACATGGGTCATCGGCGGCTTGTTGGCCTTCAGCCAGGCCACCACCTTGCCCGCATCGACATAGTCGTAGCGCAGCGCGATGTTGATCTCGTCGAGCAGGACCATGCGGTTGCGCTCATCCGCGATGAGCTCCTTCGCCTTGGCCCAGGCGGCCTGGGCCATCTCGACGTCGCGGGACTTGTCCTGCGTCTCCCAGGTGAAGCCCTCGCCCATCGTGTGGAACTCGCACAGATCGCTGAAATGCGCCTGGATCAGATCGCGCTCGCCGGTGCCCATGCCGCCCTTGATGAACTGCACGACGGCGCAGGGCATGCCATGGGCGATACATCGGAAGATCATGCCGAAGGCGCTGGAACTCTTCCCCTTGCCCTTCCCGGTATGGACGATGACGAGGCCGCGTTCCTCGGTCTTGGTCGCCATGATCTTGTCGCGCGCGGCCTTCTTCTTGGCCATCTTGGCGTTGTGGCGGTCGGTGTCGTCGCTCATTCTGGGCCTCCTGCTCTGGGGCGGACTGTCCTGGCGCGCGCAGGGGAGGTCAAGCCGGGCGATTAACCGTCGGTTAACCTTGAGCGGGCGAGACTGGCCGCATGTGGCGCCTGTTTCCCCTCCTTCTCGCGGCCTGTGGCATGCCCCATCCGATGGATGGGCTGGCCTTCAGCGGCAGCGCCGAGGCCAATGGCCACAGCTACCGCATCAACTGGAACCGCAGCGATGCCCAGGCGACGCGCACCAATCCCGTCTGGCGTCCAGGCCTGGCCGATGTGACCCGCGGCGCGATCCTCGCCACCGAGGAGGTGACAGGCTGCACCGTGGTTCCGGGAACCGCGGTGGGCGACGTCGCGCTGCTGCGGATGCGGCTGGATTGCGGTTGAGCGCGCTCAGCCCGCGTCTTCCTCGAAAATCGCGCGCGGAGCCCCGTCCTCGTCGAGCGCGACGAACACGAAATCCGCCGAGGTGACCGGGGCCCCATCCTTCGCGAAGCGTGAGCGGGCCCAGGCATCGACATGGATGCGCATCGAGGTCCGGCCCACCCGTCGCAGCGTCGCGTAGAGCGTGACCTCGTCCCCGACCTTGACGGGGCGCAGGAACTTCATCCCTTCCACCGCGACCGTCGCGCAGCGGCCCAGCGCCACCCGCGCCGCCATGTTCCCCGCCGCCAGATCCATCTGCGACATCAGCCAGCCGCCGAAGATGTCGCCCGCGGGGTTGGTGTCGGCTGGCATCGCGATGGTCCGGATGAGCAGCACGCCCTCCCGCTGCTGCCGCCCATGGGCGGCCCGGGCCACGCCGAGCGCGAGATGGCGGTCCTGATCCTCGGTCATCGTCGTCTCCCTATTCGCGCACCCACAAGACCCGTGATCCCAGCACATGTCGAGACGGCGCGACCGCAAGTCGGCCCCGCTGCCGTCCCGAACACGCAAAGGACCGCCCGGTAGCCGCCCCCCTGTCACGCCCGCACCATCAGCCGCCGACAGCCTCCATCCCTCCTTCTTCCCTGCCAAAATATCCCGGGGGTCCGGGGGCTGGCCCCCGGTCCCGCCCGCCCCAAAAGCGCCACCCCCAAGAGACTGAGAAACAGCCCCAAGCCGGGGCCGAACGCAGGCGCGTCGCGTCCGAGACAGACGCGGGCGTCGCACGACCGGCTGGCCGGTCAGCTCCGCCGCAGCCGGTCCAAGAGCCCCCGCGCCGAGTTGGAGCGCGGCGTCCAGAGACCGCGCGCAATCGCCTCCGACAGCCGATCGGCGATGTCCGCCAGGGCGGGCGCGTTGACCTCGCCGATCCAGTCGCGGACTGCGTCGTCCTCCAGCACCGCGGCGGCGACCAGGTCGAAATGATGATCGCGGACGGCGCCGGTCGTCGCGGCGAAGGCGAAGAGGTAATCCACCGTCGCGGCGATTTCGAAGGCGCCCTTGTAGCCGTGGCGCTGCACCCCCGCGATCCATTTCGGGTTCACCACGCGGGAGCGGACGACGCGCCCGATTTCCTCTTCCAGCGTGCGAATGACCGGGCGCTCGGGCCGGGAGTGGTCGTTGTGGTAGACGGGTCGTCCGGCGCCTTGCAGCATCTCGACCGCGGCTGCGGCGCCGCCCTCGAACTGATAGTAATCGTCCGAGTCGAGCAGGTCGTGCTCGCGATTGTCCTGGTTCTGGACGATGGCCTCGATCTGGCCCAGCCGCTGTCGAAGGCCGGCATGGTCGGGCCTGCCCTCGCCCGTGCCGTAGGCGTAGCCGCCCCAGTCGATATAGGCCGCGCCCAGATCGGCGGCGCTGTCCCAGAGCCGCTCGTCGATCATCGCCTGGAGGCCCGCGCCATAGGCCCCTGGCTTCGATCCGTAGACCCGCGCGGCGCCTTCGCCCGCCCGTGCCCGGGCGGCGGCGGGGTTGACCTCTTCGGGCTCCTCCAGCGCCTGCACCGCGCGCGCGGCGCCGTCGACCAGGGCCATCTGCTGCGGGAAAGCGTCGCGGAAGAAGCCCGAGACCCGCAAGGTCACGTCCACGCGCGGGCGGCCCAGGGCGGTGTGGGGGATGATCTCCCAGCCGACCACGCGGCGATTGGCGCTGTCCCAGCGGGGTTTCACCCCCATCAGCGCCAGCGCCTGGGCGATGTCGTCGCCGCCCGTGCGCATGTTCGCCGTGCCCCAGGCGGTCAGCAGCATTGTGCGGGGCCAATCCCCATGGTCCTGCAAGTGCCGCTCGATCAGCAGGTTGGCGCTCTTCCAGCCGAGCTTCCAGGCGGTGGGCGTCGGCACCGCGCGGCTGTCGACCGAGAAGAAGTTGCGCCCCGTGGGAAGGACGTCCGGACGGCCCCGTGTGGGGGCGCCGGATGGCGCAGGGGCGACGAAGTGCCCTGAAAGGGCGGTGAGGAGGCCCTCCCCCTCCGCCGGGCCGCAGCGCCGCAACGCGGGGAGGATCTCGCCATGGATCGCCTCCAGCACCGGGGCCGTCCGGGTGAAGGGCTTCGGGGTTTCGCGCCATTGCACCGCCTGCACCGCCAGCGCCTCCAGCCGCTCCACCGTGTCGCCGTTGCTGCGCCAGGTCTCGGTCCCCATGGCGCGCAAGAATTTGTGGCGCGGACCGTCATAGGAGGCGGCCATGTCGCAATCGAGCGGGTCGATCCCGACGCCGCAATCCTCCGCCAGCGCCCGGATCAGCGAGGCTTGCCCCGGCCCGTCGCCGCGCGGCAGCCGGACCAGCGCGATCAGCAGGTCGCGCTCCAGGTCGCCCTCGGGCGATTGCCCGAAGACATGCAACCCGTCGCGGATTTGCGCCTCCTTCAACTCGCAGAGATAGGCGTCGAGCTTGGCGAGGTCGTCCGCGCCGTCGAAGCCCGCATCCACGTCGAGTCCCGTGACCGAGGCCAGCGACAGGATCTGCTCCCGCAGCGTGTCGATCCGGCGGGGGTCGAGGCCGGCGGCCTCGTAATACTCATCGACCAACGCCTCCAGATCGCGCATCGGCCCGTAGCTCTCTGCTCGGGTGAGCGGCGGCGTGAGGTGGTCGACGATGACGGCCTGGGCGCGGCGCTTGGCTTGGGTGCCCTCTCCGGGATCGTTGACGATGAAGGGATAGACGTGCGGCATCGGGCCGAGGGCGATCTCGGGCCAGTCCTCGGCGCCCAGAGCCAGAGCGCGGCCGGGCAGCCATTCGAGATTGCCATGCTTGCCCATATGGACGATCGCGTCGGAATTGGCCCGCAGCCAGGCGTAGAAGGCGAGATAGCCATGGGGCGGGATCAGGTCGGGCGAGTGGTAGCTGTCGGTCGGGTCCACATTGTAGCCGCGGGCCGGTTGCAGCCCGACCGTCGCGTTGCCGAAGCGGTGGATCGAAAGGGCGAAACCGCCCCGTTCCGCATCGAAGAAGGGGTCGTCCTCCGGCGCGCCCCAACGCTCGGCCAGGGCGGTGCGGGCGGCAAACGGCAGGCCGTCGTGGAAGGCACGATAGGTATCGAGCGGCAGGATCTCGCCGCCCGCCCGCTCGGCCCGGTCGGTCAGCCAGTTGGTCGGGCCCGCCAGCAACCGCTCCATCAGGGCAGCCGAGTCGTCGGGCAGGTCGTCCACCGCATAGCCCGCCTCGGCCAGCAGGCGCAGGACATGGACCGTCGCGGCGGGCGTATCTAGCCCGACACCATTTGCCAGCCGCCCGTCGCGGTTGGGATAGTTGGCCAGGATCAGGGCCACGCGGCGCCCGGACGGCGCGAGACGCCGCAGCCGACACCACGCGGCCAGAAGCTCGGCGGTGAAGGCGATCCGGTCGCCATGAGCCTTCCAGGTCGCGATCGGGCACTGGGTCGCCTCGTCGAAGAAGGCCTCGCCCTTGAAGCCCAGGGCACGGGTCAGGACGCGGCCGTCGAGTTCCGGGAGGGCGACATTCATGGCGATGTCGCGGGCCGAGAGCCCGGTCGTGCCCTCCTCCCAGGCCTGTTCCGTGCCGCCCGACAGCACGCCTTGGAAGACCGGCGCGCCATTCGCGAAAGCTTGGGCCAGCGGGTTGGCCTCGGGGTCGCCCACGGCGAAGCTGGTCAGGTTCAGGATCGCGTCGGGCGGGGCGTCGCGGAACAGCGCCTCCAAGGTCGCCGCCGAGACCGGATCCTTCAGCGAGGCGACGAAGACCGGCATCGGGTTCAGCCCCGCGCGCAGCAGCGCCCGCACCAGCCGGTTGACCGGATTCAGCCCGGCCCCCTGCAACAGCGCGCGATAGAAGATCACCGGCACGACCGCCGCGCCTTCGGTCCAGGCTGCGCGGAGATCGGCCATCGAGGCCTCCTGCGCGCCGGGCCAATAGAGGCCCGCGCGCAGGAGCGGCCGGGCAGGCGCGGGGCGCGGCGCGTCGTCGAGCATCGCCTTGGCATGGGCGAGGAAGGTCGCGGCATTGGCCGGGCCGCCCTCGATGAGGCAGGCCCAGAGCGCGTCGTAATCCTCGGCGGAGACGGTCGACAGCTCCCTGAGCTCCGCGTCCGGCTTGTCGTCCCCTGGCAGCGCGGCGAAGGGCACGCCCGCCTCGTGCAGGCGGGCGGCGTATTGCTCCAGCCCATAGGTCCAGTAGCCGCGCCCGCCCAGCACCCGCGCCACCACGAGGCGGGAGCGGGTGGCGCAGGCGTCCAGATGCAGGTCCACCGACATCGGGTGGCGCAGATGCATCAGGCTCGCCAGCCGCAGGGAGGGCGCGTCCTCCATCTCGGCCCGGGCCGCGGACAGCATCGCCAACTCCGTGTCGGCGGCGGAGATGACCACGAGGTCGGCGGGGGTCTGGCCGAGATCGACGGGCTCTCCGTCGTCCACGGCGCCGGGTTGGGCGGCGAGAAGATGCATAAAACGGGGTTTGCGGGAGGCGCCGGAAGGGTGCAAGAGGGCGCCCTCAGGAGGAGCGCCCATGGCCCGCAGGATCCAGCCCCAGATGACCGACGAGGTTGCCACCGCCCTGGCGCAAGGGCGCCCCGTGGTGGCGCTTGAAAGCACCATCATCAGCCATGGCATGCCCTGGCCGCGCAACGCCGAGGTCGCCTTGGAGGTCGAGGCGGCGGTGCGGGCCGAAGGCGCGGTGCCCGCGACGATCGCGGTGATCGACGGCGTGCTCTGCGCCGGGCTCGGCGCCGCTCAAGTGGAGCGGCTGGGGCGTGACACGAAGGTGGTCAAGGCTGCCTCCCGCGATCTGGGGGCCTGCATCGCCAAGGGCCGGACGGCGGGCACGACCGTCAGCGCGACGATGCGGATCGCGGCCCTGGCGGGGATCGGCGTCTTCGCCACCGGCGGCATCGGCGGTGTGCATCGCGGTGACGGCATGGATGTGAGCGCCGACCTGACAGAGCTCGCGGAAACTGACGTACTGGTGGTCTGCGCCGGGGTGAAATCGATCCTCGACATCCCACGCACGCTGGAGATGCTGGAGACCCTGCGCGTGCCGGTGGCGGTGTTCGGGGCCGATGCCTTCCCGGCCTTCTACACGCGCGACTCGGGGCTGGTGGCTGGCGAGCGGTTCGACGATCCGGCGCAGATCGCCGCGGCCCGGGCGGCGAACGCGGCGGTGGGGTTGGGCACGGGCATGCTGGTCGCCAATCCGATCCCCGAGGCGGCGGCGTTGGACGCGGCCGGGATCGGCGCCACGATCGACGCGGCCCTGGCCGAGGCGGAGGCGCGGGGGATCACTGGCCAGGCCGTGACGCCCTTCCTGCTCGGGCGCCTGAACGAGAGCACCGACGGCACCGCGCTGGCGGCCAATATCGCGCTGGTGCTGAACAATGCGCGGCTGGCGGCGCGGATCGCGGTGGCGGAGGCGGGCGCGGGCGTCTGGGTCTGACGGGGGGCGGTGGGCAAAATTCTTCGCTGAAGAATTTTGTGGTTGCACCAAGCGTCAGGCGGGGGCGCCCCGCTCGAAGAACAGCGAATGCGGCCCGGCCTCATAGGCACCGAAGGGGCCGCGGGGCACGAAGCCGTGGCGGGCATAGAGCCGATGGGCCGCATCGAGGCCGCGCCCCGTCTCCAGGCGCAGGACGTCTAGCCCCTCCGACGCGGCGGTCTCGATCAGCGCGCTCAGGATGGCGTCGCCGATGCCCTGGGCGCGGGCTTCGGGGGCGGTGAACATCGACTTGATCTCGCCATAGCCGTCGCGGAGCGCGAGCGCCCCCACCCCGCGCAGCGAGCCGCTCTCCCGCGCCGAGAGGAACCGGATATCGGGCCCGGCCAGAGCGTCGACCTCCAAGAAGTGGTTCGCCTCGGCCGGAAAGAGCGACTGCATCAGCGCATGATGCTGCCCCAGGAGCGCGACGCAATCCGGCGCGCGTGGATCGTCCGGCCCGATCCGGATCACGTCAGCGCGGCCGTGATCGCGGCGCGGTCGAGCCCGGCCTGCCCGATCACCACCAGCCGGGCGCCCCGGGGATCCGCGCCCAGGGGACGGTCGAAATAATGATCCACGCGCGGGCCCACCGCCTGCACGGTCAGCCGCATCGGCTTGCCCGCGACCGAGGCGAAGCCCTTGAGCCGCAGGATGTCGTGATCGCGGATCACCTCGGACAGACGGCCGGCGAAGGCGGCCGGGTCTGAGACCTCGCCGGTCTCCACCACGAAGCTCTCGAACGCGTCATGTCCGTGGTCGTGATCATGGTCATGATCATGGTCGTGACCGTCGTCGTGGTGGTCGTCGTCGTGGTGATGGTGATGATGGTGCAGCTCATGGCGGGCCGAGATGTCGTCCTCCGCCCCCTGCGCCCGGCCCAGCAGCACCTCTATGGGCAGCGCGCCATGGGCGGCGGGGACGACCTGGACCCCGGCCCGGGCCTCCCCGCGCAGGCGGGTGACCAGCGGTCCGGCATCCGCCATCAGGTCGGTCTTGTTGACGACGATCATGTCGGCACAGGCGACCTGATCGGCATAGAGCTCGCTGAGCGGCGTCTCGTGGTCGAGCCCGTCATCGGCCGCGCGCTGGCGGTCGACGGCGGCGGTGTCGGCGGCGAAGGTCCCGGCCTCGACGGCGGGGCCATCCAGAACGGTGACGACGCCGTCCACCGTCACGCGGGTCTTGAGCCCCGGCCAGGCAAAGGCGCGCAGCAGCGGCTGCGGCAGGGCGAGGCCCGAGGTCTCGATCACGATGTGGTCGGGCGGCGTCTCCCGGGCCAGCAGCGCCTCCATCGCCGGCACGAAATCGTCGGCAACGGTGCAGCAGATGCATCCATTCGACAGTTCGACCACGTCGTCGTCGGAACAGTTTTCGATGCCGCAGCCCTTGAGGATGCCGCCATCGACGCCGAGATCGCCGAACTCGTTGACGATCAGCGCGATGCGGCGGCCTTCGGCGTTTTGCAGCAGATGGCGGATCAGGGTCGTCTTGCCGGCGCCGAGGAAGCCGGTGACGATAGTGGCGGGAATCTTCACGTGGTGTCTCCTGCTGTCCCGTCACACCCGACGGGAGGTCGTTGTCGCCTGCAAGGCTGGTCTCCTGGCTCGCGGGTCGTCGGTCGGGGCGGCCTTCCCGGGGGGCTCCCAGTGGCATGTCGCCCGTCCCTCTCCGCTCACAGTCGCGGGGGCGGCTGCGGCCTCGGACCCCGGTTTGGGTCGCCCGTTCCGCATTCCCAGTTCGTCCCCTACGCCACATGCGCATCGGGGAACCTTGCGGGATCGGTATGGGCGGGCGGCGCGGAGGGGGCAAGTGCGAAGGCGGCACGCGGCGCCCTATCCGCGACACCCCAGGGGGTCGTGCGGCCGGGCCGCCGGTCCAGGGGTGGCCATCAAAGCATGCCATCGAGCCGTCAGCGAAAAGGTAGGCTTTCCCGTTTCAAGACGCTCGCGACTCGTCCCGCATCGTCTCCAGCCGTCACCTCGCCGAGGGGGGAGGCGTGGCAGATCTCCGAGTTGGAGTTCGGGCATCATCGCTTTCCACGCCCGCTCGCGCTGGATGGTGAAATGCATGGCAGCCGCCGGGCGGGAGCTGTCGCCGCTGGCGGTCCTGCTCCTGCACAACGTCCACCATCAGGCACGGGACAAGGGCCTGACCGACATTTGCTTTCTGCTCGATATCGAGGAAACGCATACCGTGAACTACGCGCTCAGGAAGCTGCTCAAGGCGGGGCCGCTGGTCTCCGAGACGCGGGGGAAGAGGTGTTCTGCGCGACCTCCGAGACGGGGCGGGCGCTTTGCGACGCGGGTCGCGAGGCCTGGGAGCGGTACCGGCTCGGGAGCCTGTCGCAGGTCGATCTGAGGGGTGAGCAGATGCGGGAGATTGCCGTCCTTCTTGTGCGCGCTTGCGGGGCATTACAATCAGGCGAGCCGGGCTGCGGCGTCGCTCTAGCGACCTTGAAGGCAGGCTCGGCGGCTGCGCTGCCTGTCCATAAGGTTCTGTCGGAAAGCCCCGAGCGCAATGCCGACGCCACCGTCCATGATCGGCGCGGTGGAGATGGCGACCACCGTCGCCACCAACGCTCTGCCGGAGCGGCGCGGCGCCCCGACCGTTCCGTGCATCACAAGCGGCTTCGGTGATCCGCTGCAGATCGGCACCGAGGCGCGCCCGCGTCTCTTCGATCTGAATATCCGTCTGCCGGATCTGCGCTCTGGCGACGTCCTGGAAGTCGACGCGCGGGTCTCGGCCGAAGGCGAGAGGCAGCGCCCGCTCGGCGAGGGCGCTGTCGCCGATCCAAACCCCGCCGCCTACTGCCGGGGTGGCCCTCTGACCGTGACCGATTGCAGCATGCTGCTGGACAAGCTGCGGCCCGACGCCTTCCCGCCGGTCTCCGGCTCGAATGCGGATCAATTGCTCGACCACGACGCGGTGGTGGCGAGGCTCGCGGCCCTGCGGGACGAGAGCGACCCGGCCCGCTCGGTGGAGGAGATCGCCCAGGGCTTCCTGCGCATCGCGGTGGAGAACATGACCAACGCGATCAGGAAGATCTTGGTGCAGCGCGGCTATGACGTCACCGGCTACAGGATGAACTGCTTTGGCGGGGGGCAGGCCGCATGTCCGCCTGGTCGCCGACATGTTGGGGATACGGGAGGTACTGATCCATCCCTTTGCGGGGCGGCTCTCGGCCTTCGGCATGGGGCTCGCCGATATCCGCGCGTTGCGCGAGGGGCAGATCTCGGCGCCGCTCAGGGAGGCCGAGGCGGGCCGCGTCGTGCTGGACCGGATCGCAAAAGCGGCGCGGGCGGAGGTCGCCGCGCAGGGGATTGCGCCGCCCGATATCCGCGTCGAGGCCACCGCCCATTCCGTGAACGTCAGGGAGTGACTGGACGTCTCCTGCGCGATCTCCGTCGCCGCCGGCGACCCTGGTGGCCAACGCGCCGGATGTGCCCGCCCATATCGACGAGCAGGCCGTGCCGATCGGGAACTTCCGCCTCCTGCGCGAAGGCGTGTTGCGGGAGGAAGCGGCCCGCGCGTTGCCCGCCTCGGGGCGCTCGCCCTGCGGCAAGGTCGATCAGGACAGGGCTGACCTCCCCGCCCAGATCGTCGCCAACGTCACCGGCGTGGCCCAGATGAGCCGGATCGCCGCGCCATACGGGGCCGATGTGGTCGCGGCCTATATGCGCCATGTCCAGGACAATGCCGCCGAGAGGGGCCGTCGCGTGCTCGACATGCAGTCGTAAGGGTGGCTCTCCTATCTGCTCGACCGAGAGGCCCGCGAGGCGGCGATCGACTTCACCGGCACGTCGCCGCAGGGCGCGCTGAACGACAACGCGCCGCGGGCGATCTGCCGGGCGGTCGTGCTCTATGTCTTCCGCAGCCGCGTGGGGCCGACATTCCGATGGACGAAGGCTCGATGACCGACCCGCGTCCACTCGCCGCTGTGATCTCGGGCAATACCGAGGTCAGCCAGGCCATCGCCGGCGTGCTCTATGGGGCGCGGGGGGGCCGCGGGCGCGCAGGGGACGATGACACTTTCGTCTGGCGCAATGCGGTGCACCAGAACGACGAGACGAGCTGCGGGGGGCACCTGCGCTTCCTTGAGCCGATGACCGATGAAGGCGACGGTCCTGACTTCCCATCGCGTGACCCCTCCCCATGGCGCAGGCGCCGCGCGCCGGGCGCCTCGGGCCGGAACGGGGTGGAACGGGGGCGGACGGAACGCGCATCGTGCTGGCGGGCAACGACATGGCGGAGCTTGGCGCGGGGGATGTCTTCGTAACGGAGACGCCCGGCGGCGGCGGGTGCGGCGCGCCGGGCTGAGCGGCGCCGATCAGGTCACGCGGCGCGCGTAGACGTCGCCCGAATTGGCCGAAGCGGGCAGGGCGCGAAGCTCCGCGCGCATCTCCGACGGGGTCCGCCAGGGGCCGAGAGCATGGCTCTCCCCCAGGCTGAGCGCATAGTCGTAGCGGCCCAGCCGCTCCATCCGGTCGAGGCAGGCGACCGCGACGTCGCGCTGGATGGTGGTGATCTCGAAGGACAGGGCCGGGAGCGGGGTGCTCAGGCCCGACAGGACCTCGGCCTCGTGGCCCTCCACGTCGATCTTGACGAAATCCGGCAGGCCATGTGCCGCGATCAGCGCGTCGAGCGTCGTGACCGGGACGGTCAGCCGCCGGTCCCAGACCTCGCCGCGCCAGCCCTCGGCGTCGCGGGCGGCGGCGACTAGGGCCGGGGAGGCGGTCGAGACGGTCGGGTTGGCGCTGTTGACCAGCAGGTCGATTTCCCCGGGCCGTGCTCCCGCCGCGGCCTGGATCAGCGTCGCGCCCGGCTTGCGCCCATGCAGCAGGCGCAGGGCGCGGAAGAGACGGGGCTGCGGCTCCAGCGCGACGACGCTTGCGCCGAGGCGGAGGAAGCTGTCGGTGCGGTCGCCCAGATGCGCGCCGATGTCGAAGGCGAGACCGCCGGACCGGACGAAGCGCGCGTTCAGCAGGTCCATCCGAGCGGTGCGCGCGCGGTCGCGGTAGTAGATGTCGAGCGAGCGGCCGAGCGGCGTATCAGAGCCCATCCAGCACCTCGCCCGCGATCCGCGCGGTGTCGTCCCAGCCGGGCAGGGCAGCGCCCGCGGCGGCGGCGCGGGCGGCCATCGCGTCGCGGGCCGGGAGATCCGTCAGCAGCTCCGTGACGGCCTGCGCCAGCGCGCCGGGATCGTCCGGCGGGACCAGCCGCCCGGTGCCCTCGGGCACGGTCTGCGGCACGGCTCCGGTGGCGCAGGCGACGATGGGAAGCCCCCAGGTGAGCGCCTCGTCGAAGACCATGCCGTAGCCCTCGTAGCGGGTCGCGAGCGTGAAGAGCGTGGCCTCGGCATAGAGCGCGTCCAGCTCCGCATTCGGAACCCGGCCCGCCAGGTGCACGCGGGCGCCGAGATCCAACTCCTCCACCATGCGCGCCAGTAGGGCCGCGTGCTCCGGGTCGTGGGCGGACCCGGCGATGACGGCGCGCCAGGGCAGATGCGTCAGCCGCGCCAGCGCGCGCAGCAGCACGTCATGCCCCTTGCGTGGATGCTGGAGGCCCACGGACAGGATCAGCGGCGGGTCGATCGGGTGCCGCCGGCGCGGCCGCGCGTCGGTGCCCGGAGGCGCGATGGTGATCCGGGAGCGCGGTGTCGCGTAATCGCCCGCGAGGATATCGGCCGTGTGCGGGCTGGGCACCAGAACATGGCGCGCGAGCCGGAGGTTGTCGCGCTCGGTGCGGAAGAGATGGGCGTGGCGGGCCGCGCTGAGCCCCGTCTCCAGGGCGAGCGGGTGGTGGATCATCGCGACGATGGGCGCGCGGACGCGGGCAAGGCCCGCCGTGTCGATGGCGCCGAAGACGAGCCCGTCGAGGATCAGCGCGCGCTCGGGCGGCAGATCGGCCAGCGCGTCGATGGCCGCGGCCATGTCGGCGGCTGAGGGATCGGGGAAGGCGGCGGCGAGTTGCAGGTGCTGCACGTCCCTCCCCTGGTCGCGCAGGCCCATCAGCAGGCGGCGCTCGTAGATATAGCCGCCGGTGACGGTGTTGATGTCGCCCGGAATGGCGAAGGCCGCGGGCCTCATGCGAGCTGCTCGGGCGCGTAGACGCGCAGCACGCGCCGCTCCAGGAGGCCGACTGCGCCGTAGCCCAGCACGCTGAGCAGGGCGGTGACGGCCACCGCGCTCCAGAGCAGGTCGTAATCCGAAAGCGAGGCCGAGAGCGCCATGACGCTGCCGATGCCCTGGCCGGTGGCGAGCCACTCAACCACCGTGACGGCCAGCACCGAGGCGGGGACGTTCATGCGCGCGGCGGCGAAGAAGGCGGGGAGCATGGCGGGGATGCGGACGCGGATCAGTTGTTGCAGGGGGCCGGCGGCGTAGCTCTCCATCACGTCGAGGATGCGGCCCGGCGCTTGGCGCAGGCCGTGCAGGCATGCGATGAGGGTGGGGAAGAACACCATGATCGCCACCAGCGTCACCGTCCCCAGCGCGCCGCGCCCCAGCAGCAGAACCACCAGCGGCGCTGTCGTGATGATCGGCACGGAGCGCAGCGCGACCGCGACCGGAATCACCGCGCCCGAGGCCGCCGGGACGAGGACGATCAGCATCGCGAGCCCCGCCCCCGCCGCCAGCCCCGCCGCATAGCCCGGCAACAGGAAGACCGCCGTCTCCAACAACGCCTCGCCCAGCGCGGCGCGGTTGGCGGCGGCGTCGCTCGACGTCGTGAGCGCCTGGGCCACGTCGAGCGGGCCCTTGGCGAAGAAGCTGCTCAGCCCCAGCAGGCGCAGCCCCCCGGCCCAGATCAGCATCGCGGCAGCCGCCACCAGCAGGACCGTCCAAGGCCCGCCGCCTCGCCGCGCCGGGGGGGCGGCGAGCATCACCGAAGGTGCCTCCGATAGGGCCCGCGCGGCCAGGGCGCCCACGGCGAGGTAGCCCAGCATCGCGATGGCGGTGGCGACGGTGGCCAGCGCCCAGGTCATCTCCACGTCCATCGCCCGCATCGCCCGCAGCGTCAGCACGCCCATGCCGCGCTCGGCCCCGGTGAACTCCCCGACCATCGCGCCGAGGAAGGCGGCGGGCGCGGCGATCTGGAGGCCGGCCACGAGATAGGGCAGCGCGGCGCGGGCGCGGACCCGGATCAGCGCCTGGAGCGGTCCGCGCCCATAGCTGCGCACCAGATCGAGCCACGCCTCCGGCACGGCGCGCAGGCCGACCAGCAGCGGGATCAGCGTGGTGTAATAGACCGCCAGGGCGGCCAGCGCGACCTGCGGGCCGTCGCCCGGGCCGAAGACGACGCGCAGGATCGGCCCGGTCGCCACCAGCGGCAGGCAAAACACCAGGAGCGCCAGGCCCCGGATCATCGCCTCGCTGCGCGCCCAGGCCAGGGCCAGTCCCGCCAGCGCTACCGCCGCGCCGTTTCCGATGACATAGCCCAGCGCCGCGTTCCACAGCGTCTCGCCCAGGGCGCGCGCCATCAGTCCGGCATTCTGCCAGAGCCAGAGCGCGATGGCGCTGGGTGGGGCCAGGACATAGGCCTCGGCCAGCCCCCTGCCCGCGGCCTCCCAGAGCGCCAAGGCCAGGAGGATGCCCAGCGCCGACCGGGTCATTGCGCGGCGCGGGGCCGGGTCTCGGCCATCCCCGAGGAGAGCGCGGCCACCACCTCGTCCATGAGCGCGGCGCAGACTGGGTTGCGCTCCAGCCCCGGGGCGCGGGGGCGGGGGAGGTCGATGGCGATGTCGGCCACGACGTGGGCGGGGCGCGGAGAGAAGACGATCACGCGGTCCGACAGGGTCACGGCCTCGGCCACCGAATGGGTGACGAGCAGGGTCGTGGTGTTCCGCGCCTCCCAGAGGGCGGGCAGATCTTGCGCCAGTTGCTGCCGGGTCAGGGCGTCGACGGCGCCGAAGGGCTCGTCCAGCAGCAGCAGACGGGGCGCGGTCGCCAGCGCCCGCGCGATGGCGGCGCGCTGCCGCATGCCGCCGGAGAGGGCGGCGGGCCGCGTGTCGCCGAAGCCCTCCAGCCCGACGAGACGGATCAGGTCGTCGATCTCCCGCCGCCGCAAGGGGCGGCCCGCAAGGCCCAGAACAAGCTCGATATTCTGGCGCACCGTCCGCCAGGGCAGCAGCGACGGATCCTGAAAGGCCAGGGCCAGGTCGCCGCGCCGGGTCGTCTCTGACGGAGGAGCGCCGTCGATGGCGGCGGAGCCGCCGCTCGGCACCTCCAGCCCCGCAATCAGCCGCAGCACCGTGGACTTTCCGCAGCCCGACGGGCCGACCAGCGCCGTGGTCCGGCCCGCCGCGAACTCCATATCGAGCGGGCGCACCGCCTCGACGCCGCCGGGATAGGTCTTGGCCAGGGCGTGCAGCGTGACGGGGACCGACACTGCGCCGTCAGGCTCCGTGGACTTCCTCCAGGATCGAGCGATCCCAGAGGTCCGCGGTCACCTCCCGGCCGAGCAGCGCGAGCGTCTCGATATTCGCCGCGACGGTCTCGTCGGTCCACCAGCCGAACCCGTTCGCGTCGGTCAGCTCCGAGAACATCAGCGGCACCTGACGCTCGGCCTGCAAAAGCTGCGCCTCGGGGTCGAGGCCGGCATCGGGGAACATTTCCAGCGTCAGCGCGGTGGCGGCGGCGGTGTCGACGCGGTAAGCCTCCCAGCCCGCCACCTCGCCGGCCATCAGCGCGACGATCTCGGCGCGGCGCTCGGCCAGGCTCTCTTCGGTGACGATGTAGGTCTGAGAATGCACGGCATAGCCGTGATCGGCCATCAGCATAGTCTCGTTCTCGACCCCCTGGACGGTCATGGCTACCGGCAGGTCCGTGGCCCAGCAGAGCAGGCAGTCGACCTCTCCGGCCAGGAGCGGCTGGGGCGAGTATTGGGTCGGCACGACCTCGATCGCGCTCGCATCGACGCCGTTGAGCTGGCACAGCGCCTCCAGCACCGGCGTATTGGCCAGCGACATGCCGATGCGCTTGCCGGGCAGGTCGGCGGGGCTGCGGACGGGGTTGGCGGGCAGGGAGGCGATGGCGAAGGGATTGTTCTGCATCGCCACGCCGATGATGCGGAAGGGCGCGCCCTGGGCGACGGCGGCGGCGGTGTAGTCGGCGGCCGAGATGCCGACCAGCGCCGTGCCGGAGACGACCGGCGGCTCGACCGGGGCGTTCGGCCCGCCTTGCAGCAGCGTCACGTCGAGCCCCTCGTAGAAGCCGCGCTGTTTGGCGATGTAGCTGCCTGCGAATTGCGTCGAATGCAGCCAGGAGAGCTGGAGGCTGACAGGGATATTGGCGCGGGCGGGGCGGCCCAGTGCGGCGAGGCCCATGGCGGCGGCGCCCGCGCCGAGCAGGCCGCGGCGGGTCAGGGAAGCTGTCGTTCGCATGATGTCTCTCTCTTTTTCCAGGATGAGGGTGAGCGCCGCGCCGCAGGGGGTCAAGGCTCCGGCCCCGCAGGCGCGTTTGGTCGCAGGAGGGGGATCGCCAGCCCAGGGAGGGATGTGGCGAGGAACACCAGGCCGAAGGCGACGCTGGCGGCGAGCCCCTCCGCCGCCGTCGCGCCGAAGGCTGGAAAGAGCAGGGCGGCCGCGCCTTCGCGCAGGCCCCAGCCCGCGATGGAAAGCGGCAGCAGCATCGCGAAGAGGATCAGCGGGAGCACGGCGATCACGGCCAGAGTGGGGAGCGGGACGCCCAGACCGCGGGCGCAGAGCGCGAACGCGCCCACATTGCAGAGCGCCGTGCCGAGGCTGAGCCCGACCTGCCGCGCCCATATGCCGCGCGCGAAAACCGTCTGGCCGAAGGCGCGGGCCGCGCGGCGCAATGGCGCCGCCGCGGCGGTGGCGGCCGCGACGAGCGTGGCCACGCCCGCCCCGGTCAGGAGCGCAAGACCCAGCCAGTCCGGCCAAGTCAGCCCGGGCAGGGCGACGCTAAGCGCCAGCCCGGCGCAGAGCAGCGCCAAGAGGCCGAGCTGCCCTGCCAGACGCTCGAAGACGACGGCCTGCGCGGCGACGCGCAGGCCCGCCCCCGCCCGGGACCGAACGGCGCGTCCCGCATCGCCCAGAACGCCGCCGGGCAGCGACTGATTGACCACCTGGGCCAGGTAATATTCCCGCAGGGCCGTCCAGAACGGCAGCGTCAGGCCCAGCCCCGCCGCAGTCAGGCGCCAGCGCTGCGCCGAAAGCACGGTCTGAAGCGCCAGCAGCGCGCCTGCCGCCAGCAGCCATCCCGGCTCCGCCTGGGCGAGCCGGGCCAAGGCGGCCTCGCCATCGGCGACGCGCCACAGCAGCACCGCCAGCGCGACCACGGCGGCCACCCGCAGCGCGACGGAGAGGCGCGCCCGCGTCATCGCCGCGCGGCGCGGGCGCCGCTCGAATAGACCGTCAGGATGGCGTCGCGCAGGTCGGTCATGGGACGCACCGCTCCCTCCCGCGGCAGAAGGCCGGGATCCGGGGCGAGCGGGGCCAAGGCGTCCACCAGGGCGGTCGGGCCGAGGACGTGGATCGGCACGTCGGGCCGGTCGTCGAGGGCCACGAACTCCGCCGCCTGGTGGTCGCCGATCACCAGGATCAGGGGCGGCGCGTCGGAATGGAGCAGGGCGTATTCGAACACGGCGGAGAGCGCGTAGTCGATGGCCTCGCGATATTGGGCCCGCACCCGGTCACGGTCGCGCCAGACGACCTCCGGCGGGTCGCCTGAGGTCGCGACGGCGTTGTAGACCGTGCCGTCGCCGATATCGTCCCAGGGCAGAATCTCGGGGATGGGCACCCAGGGCGCGTGAGAACTCGCCAGCGCGACCTGCACGAAATCGCGGCGGGGATCGCCGTCCTCGCGCACCAGGCGGTCGAGCGCCGCCAGGGTGAACTGGTCGGGCATCGTCACCCAGTTGAATGGCTCCCCAGCATAGCCGAGATCGGCGGCGGGCAGGATGTCCTCGAAGCCCATCCGCAGCGCCTCGGGCCAGTCCAGCGTGATTTGCGGCATCACCGCGGCCGTGCGGAAGCCCGCGCGCGCGGCATGATGAAAGAGCGTCTCGCGGCCGCTCGCCAGGACCGCGCCATAGCTCGCCTGATTGTCGACCCAGAGCCCGTTGGCCACGGTCGCGTGGGACAGCCAGCTCTGCCCGCCCCGTGTGGGCGCCGCCAGCAGGCCGGAGCGCATCGCAACGCCGGCGGCCGCCAGCCGCGCCTCGTAGCGGGCAAGGGTCGCGCGGTGGATCTCGGCGTGGAACGGCGTGTCTAGGCTGGCGCGGCCATAGCTCTCGACGAAGAGGATCAGCACGTCGCGGTCGATCCGGTCCAGCAGCCCGTCTGCGCCGGCGAACGGGTCGCGGTGGGCGGCGGCCTTGAAGTCGCGCAGCTCGTCCAGGGTGCGTCGGGCGAGGCCCACCCGTTCCACGCCCACGCGCGCGGTAAAGGCGGCCCCGGGTGGCTGGACCGGCAGGCTCCAGCGGCCCATGGCCTGCCCGATCTCGCCGACGGCCACCGCGCCGAGGGCCAAGGCGGGCAGGGCCAGCCACGCCCCGCGCCCGCGCGGCCAGGACAGCCGCGCCCATTGCGCCAGCGCCCACCAGAGCGCCCAGGCCAGCAGCGCCGCCGCCAGCACCGCAGCGACTGCCGCCGCCCCCGCGAGAACCGGACCCACCGCGCCCGCGAGCAGGCGCAGGAACGCATCCACCAGCGCGATATCGGCCACCGGATTGAACCCCCGCGTGAGCGCGGTGAAGCTGACGTAATCCGCGAGCTTGAGCGCTGCGATCACGGTGAGCGCCGCTGCCAGGCCCCCGCGCAAAAGCCGCCCCGCCGCGCCGTCGCCCGCCGCCATCACCGCGAGCAGGATCACCGGCAATTCCAGCGGGAACAGCAGCAGTGCCGCCCAGGTCATCGCCGCCGGATGGTTCGGCTGGATCAGGACCAGGAATAGCAGCGCCGTCGCGGCGGCGAGCCGCAGCATCATCCTTGCCTCAGATGGCGGATATCCACCCAGAACGACCAGGCCAGCGCGCCCGCCGCGGCCAGGACCAGCGCGTCGGCGGCCTCCCTCGGCAGGCCTGGGATCAGCACCGCGATCAAGACGCCGATCTGAAACACGCAGACGGCCTTGCGGCTGAACCGCTCGGGCAGGGGGCCCCTGAGCCAGGGCCAGACCTGCTGCGCGGCGCCGAACAGATAGCGCGGCAGGCCGAGCAGGAGGATGGCCGGATGGACCGCGCCGGCCAGCGCCCCATGGGCGGCCAGCGTCAGGGCGAGCGCCGCATCGACCTCCATGTCGAACCTTGCGCCGAACGCGGAGGCGAGGCCCTGCCGCCGCGCCAGCCAGCCATCCACCCCGTCCAGCGCCAGGGCGACCCCGGCCACGGCCAGCACCGCCACGCCCGCCGGAGCGTCCAGCGCGGGCACGAGACAAGCGACGAGCCCGAGGCGCCCCAGCGTGACCGCGTTCGCCCAGCCGATCCGATCATGGGGATAGCGGCGCATACCCCGCAGCGCCACCGCGACGCCCGCCATGTAGACGGCGAGGGCGATGGCCAGTCCCGCCAGCCCGGCCCCCAGGGCCGCCGCCAGCGCGGCGACGGCCGGCAGCCCCGCCGCGCCAATCCAGGCGAAGCGCGCCGTGACCGAGAGCGGAAAGGCGACGTGATTTGCCTCTTCGGCGCCTGGGGCTCTAGGGTCGTAGGTCATGGCTGTCTCGGTGACTCGGGTTCGGCGGGATGCGGGTCAGTGGCCCTACAATGCGAGGCAGGTAGATCGGATGCAGTCTCAGGCACATACATATAAGCCGGCCGCCCGGTTCCTTCACTGGTCGATGGCCCTGTTGGTGCTGGCCACGATCCCGGCGGGCGCGATTATGATTCAGGATGGTATCAGCAGGTCGCTTCAGAACACGCTTTTCATCTTTCACAAAAACGTGGGCGTGCTGCTTTTGCTCCTGATCGTGGTGCGACTTGCCTATCGTTTACGCAATCCGCCCCCGCCGGAACCCGCGCATCTGGCCGAGTGGCAGGTCACGGTCGCGGGGGCGGTGCATTGGGCGCTCTATGGGCTGCTCTTCCTGATGCCGCTTTCGGGCTATGTGCGGGTCCGGGCCGGCGGCTTTCCGATTGAGGCGCTGGACGCGCTGGGGGTGCCGGCGCTTGTGCCGCGCTCGGACGCGCTGGCGAATTTCGCGAAGGCTACGCATTTCTGGTGCAGTTGGGCTATCGCGGCGCTGGTCGCGCTGCATATCGCCGCCGCCTTGCAACACGCGGTCCTCAAGAAAGACGGCGTGTTCCAGAGGATGTGGCCGGGCCGAGCCTGACGCGGGCCCGGAGCGGGCGGTGATCCGACGCCCGGCGGATGGCCGGACCGTCGAGCACCTCCAACCTCTCGACCGCGCCCGGCGGCTCGGTCAGGACGCGGTCGAGGGGGAGCAGCGGACGCCGCGTGGGAAAGCTGGCGCGCGCCGGCCCCGCCAGGCGCCGCCCGACGATGGCGGCCGACAGCGCCAGACCGCCCCAGGGGCGCCACTCGTTGAGATCTCCGCAGAGGATGACTGGGCGCGGATCGCTGCGGGCGATGTGCTGCCCGAGAGTGCGCATCTGCACCGCCCGCAGCCATTGCGCGAGCGAGAGATGCGTCAGGACGATGCGGAACGGCGCGCCCCCGCGCGCGGCATCGATCACGACCGCTCCGCGGGGAACACGGCCGGGCAGGTCGATCAGGCGCATCCCCTCCACCTCGATGTCCGGCGCCGCATAGGCAACGAGTCCGAGGAAGCCGTGGCTCTCATCGGTCAGCCGCCGCTCTCGCCCGGCATGGAGGTGGCGGAGACCGGTCAGCGCCTCGACCCGCCCCGGGTCCAACACTCCGTGATGGGGCGGGGGATCCACATCCGCTTCTTGCAACAGCAAAAGGTCCGGGGGCGGCGCGCAGATCTCCCGCTCCAGCGCGGCGAAAAAGGGCGCGCAATCGCGCCGCCCGCCATTGCTGATGCCGCGATGCAGGTTCCAACTGGCCAGGGTCAGGCGCATCGCGGGCTCCGTGAGGGGGTGGCGCGCAGCATCCGGCAGCGGCGCGGCCGCGTCAAACGAACCGCTTGCGCTTGACCTCGCCTCGCGAGTCGCGAAAGTCGCGTCATGCGGTTCACGCGCCTCCGTCTCAACGGCTTCAAGAGCTTTGTCGACCCGACCGATCTGGTGATCGCGGACGGGCTGACCGGCGTCGTGGGGCCCAATGGCTGCGGCAAGTCCAACCTGCTGGAGGCGCTGCGCTGGGTGATGGGCGAGAACCGGCCCACCGCGATGCGGGGCGGCGGGATGGAGGACGTGATCTTCGCCGGCGCGGCTTCGCGCCCCGCGCGCAACTTCGCCGAAGTGACCCTGGCGCTCGACAACACGGAGCGGACGGCGCCGGCGGCCTTCAACGATTCCGATGCGCTGGACGTGGTGCGGAGGATCACGCGGGATGCGGGCTCGGCCTATAAGCTCAACGGCAAGGACGTTCGGGCGCGGGACGTGCAGATGCTGTTCGCCGATGCTTCGACCGGGGCGCATTCGCCGGCCTTGGTGCGGCAGGGGCAGATCAGCGAGTTGATCAACGCCAAGCCGCAGCGGCGACGGCGCGTGCTGGAAGAGGCGGCGGGGATCTCGGGCCTGTATCAGCGGCGGCACGAGGCGGAGCTGAAGCTGAACGCGACCGAAGGGAACCTGACCCGCGTCGACGACGCCGTCGAGCAACTGGCTGCGCAGCTAGCGACGCTGGCGCGGCAGGCCCGGCAGGCGGCGCGCTACCGCGAGATCGGGGCGGCCTTGCGCCGGGCCGAGGGGATGCTGCTCTGGCGGCGCTGGCGCGAGGCCGAGGAGGGGCGCGGCGCGGCCGATGGCGCGCTGCGTCAGGCGGCGACGGCCGCCGCCGGGGCCGAGCGCGCCGCTTCCGCCGCCGAGCGCGCGCGCCTCGCGGCCGAGGAAGCGGTGCCGCCGCTGCGGGAGGAGGAGGCCGTCGCCGGCGCCATCCTGCAACGGCTGGAGGTGAGCCGCGACACGCTGGCGGAGCGGGAGCGGACCGCCCGCGCCACCGTCGAGCGCCTGACCGCCGCGCTCGACCGCCTCGCCCGCGACGCGGAGCGGGAGGCGGGGCTGAACGCCGACGCCCAGGCCAATCTGGACCGGCTGCGGGCCGAGGCCGCGGAACTGGCGGAGGCGGCGACCGGCCAGGAGGAGGCCGTGGCCGAGGCCCGCCGCGATGCCGAAGAGGCCGCCCGCGTGTTGACCGAGCGCGAGGCGGAGCTGTCGGTCCTGACCGAGGATCTCGCCCGGCTCTCGGCCCGCCATCAGTCGGTCACGCGCCTGACGGAAGAGGTGAAGACCCGGCTGTCGAAGGCCGGCGATGCGGTGGACGCCGCCAAGCGCCAGGGCGCGGGCACCCGGGCGGCCCTGGCCGAGGCGGAGAGCGTGCAGGCGGAGATGCGCGCCGATCTGACCCGCGCCCAGGACGCCGCCGAGGCCGCCGAGGCGGCGCTGGCCGAAGCCGAGAGCGCCCGCGAGGCGGCGCAGGACCGCGAGGCCGCCGCCCGGCAGGAGCGGGCCGAGGCCGAAGGCGCGGCGGGAACGCTCAGCGCCGAGGTCTCCGCCCTGGCTCGGCTGCTGGCGCGGGACTCGGGCGACGGCGCGCCGCTGCTCGACCGGCTGACCGTCACGCCGGGCTATGAGGCGGCGCTGGGCGCGGCCTTCGGCGAGGATCTGCGGCTGGGCGAAGAAGACGGCGAAGCGGGCTGGGTCGTGCTCGCCGCCTATCCGGAGGGGCCCGACTGGCCTGCCGGGGTGGAGCCGCTGGCCGATCACGTGACCGCCCCCGCCGTCCTGGCCCGGGGCTTGTCGCGGGTCGGGGTCGTGGCGGATGGCGCGCCGTTGCAGGCCGGTCTGGCGCCGGGCCAGGTGCTGGTCTCGCGGGAGGGCGACCTGTGGCGCTGGGACGGTTTTCGCGCCTCGGCCGAGGCGGCGCCGTCGGCGGCGGCGCTGCGCCTGCAACAGGTCAACCGGCTCGCCTCGCTGCGCCAGGATCTGGAGGAGGCGGAGCAGCGGGCCGAGGGCACGCGCGCGGCTCATGAGGCGCTCGGGAAGGCCTTGGCGGTCGCCAAGCAGGCCGAGGCGGAGGCGCGTGACGCCCGCCGCACCGCCGACCGCGCCCAGACCGAGGCGGGCCGCCGCGTCACCCAGGCCGAAGGGGCGCAGGGGCTCGCCGCCTCGCGGCTGGAGGCCGCGCAGCTTGCGGTCGCCCGCCACGAGGCGGAGATGCTGGAAGCCCGCGCCGCCCTGGGCGAGGCGGAGGCCGCGCGCCGCGACCTCGCCCCGCTGGACCGGGCGCGGGCGGCCTTGGAAACCATCCGCACGACCGTCGAGGCCGCCCGGATGGCGATGATGGCCCGCCGGGCTCAGGCCGACGAGCTGGTGCGGGACGTCGCCGCGCGGGAAAAGCGCCGCGCGGCGGTCGACAAGGAATTGGCGAGCTGGAGCAGCCGGTTGGACGGCGCGGGTGCGCAGATGGCGGAGATCGCTCGGCGGCGCGAGGCGGCAGAGGCGGAGCTGGGCGCGGCCGCCTCCTTTCCGGCCGAGCTGGCGCAGCAGCGGGAGGATCTGGCGCGCGAGATCGACAAGGCCGAGGCGCGACGCCGCAAGGCGGCCGATGCGCTGGCCGAGGGCGAAGGCGCGTCGCGGGCCGCCACCGCCGCCGCCCGCGACGCGGACCGGGCGGCCGGCGAGGCGCGCGAGGCTCGCGCCCGCGCCGAGGCCCGGCTGGACGCCGCGCGCGAGGCGGTCGAGGCGGCCGAGGCCCGGATCATGGAGGCGTTGGAGACCACGCCCGCGGCGCTGCTCAAGACGCTCGATGCCGACCCCGAGACCATCCCCGCCGCCGAGCCGTTGGAGACCGAGATCGCCCGCCTGCGCCGCCAGCGCGACGCGCTGGGCGCCGTGAACCTGCGCGCCGAGGAGGACGCCCGCGAGGTACAGGCCGAGCACGACCTCCTGGTCGCCGAAAAGGCCGATCTGGAGGCCGCCGTGGCCGAGCTGCGGACTGGCATCGCCTCGCTGAACCGCGAGGGGCGGCAGCGCCTGCTGGATGCGTTCGAGACCGTGAACACCAATTTCGCCATGCTCTTCACGCATCTGTTCCAGGGCGGCGAGGCGCGGCTGGAACTGGTCGAGAGCGACGACCCGCTCGAAGCCGGCCTGGAGATCCTGTGCCAGCCGCCTGGCAAGAAGCTGAGCACACTCAGTCTTCTGTCGGGGGGCGAGCAGACGCTGACGGCGCTAGCGCTGATCTTTGCCGTCTTCCTGGCCAATCCCGCGCCGATCTGCGTGCTGGACGAGGTCGATGCACCGCTGGACGACGCGAACGTCACCCGCTTCTGCGACATGCTGGACGAGATGACCCGGCGGACCGAGACGCGGTTCCTGATCATCACGCATCATGCCGTGACGATGGCGCGGATGGACCGGCTGTTCGGGGTGACCATGGTCGAACAGGGGGTCTCGCAGCTGGTCTCCGTCGATCTCAACGTGGCGGAGGCGATGGTCGCATGACGGCGGACGGAACCGGACCGGCGCGCGGACGTCTCTGCCGATGACCGTCGAGATCGAAACCAAGCTGTCTTACCGGCTCGACGCGCCCTCAGACCTGCTGTTGCAGATCGAGGTGGCGCGGATCTCCGGGCAGACCGTGTTGAAGGATGCGCTGTTCACGACGCCGGTTGAGGATTTTTCTCGAATTCCGGCCGACGCGGCGCTCGGCACGCGCGCCTGGATGCGGGCGGAAGGGCTGCTGGAGCTGACCTATACCGCGACGGTGGACGTGGACCGACCCGATCCCGATCTCGCGACGCTGCCGGGGGCCGCGCCGCGGACGCTGACCGGGGAGGCGACGCCTTTCGTGATGCCGTCGCGCTACTGCCCCTCGGACGAGTTTCAGGCCTTCGTCGCGGCGGAGTTCGAGGGCTTGGCTGGCGGGGCCCTCATCGCCGCGCTGCGGGACTGGATCGAGGAGCATTTCTCCTATGTGCCGGGGTCGAGCGGGCCGGATACTTCGGCGCGGGACACGTTCGTGCAGCGCCGGGGCGTCTGCCGGGACTATGCCCATGTGCTCATCGCGCTGGCCCGGGCGGGCGGCGTGCCCGCGCGGATGGCGAGCGTCTATGCGCCCCCGGTCGACCCGCCCGATTTCCATGCGGTGGCGGAAGTCTGGCTGGACGGGGCGTGGCATCTGGTGGACCCGTCCGGCATGGCGAAACCCTCTGAGATGGCGGTGATTGGGGTCGGGCGCGATGCGGCGGACGTGTCTTTCCTGACGGTCTTCGGGCGCGCCGAGCTGTGGATGCAGACGGTGCGCTGCATGGCGGTCTGAGGGGCGCTCATCCGCCCTGCCGGGCGTCTTCGCCCCAGGGTCGGTGCGCGTCGAGCCGGGCGCGGGGCGGAATGGAATCCGCAGGCATGCCGGGCCGCCGCGGCCCTGGTGGAGGGTCCGCGCGGCCCTCATCGCGTCGGTCGTGCCGAAGCGCGGATTGCGCGTCGTCAAGCCATCGGCGCGCCCGGCCGCGAGCGGGCGATCGGTGTCGAGACCCGAGAGCGACCCGTCGGGCGTGAGCGGCAGACGCCGCCGTTACGCGGCCAGGTGCCGATATCGCGCGCCGCCGCAGGTCTGGGCGGCGACGGGGCTCGCAACGACGGTGATACGACGGGTCAGAGCGCGCGATTGGGGGGCGGTCACGGGGCGCGGGAGGCACCCGCGCTCGTCCCAGATGGAAGAAAGGCGCAAGCAACGTCCTTGAGCTCTCTCTTCCAAGCTCTCCCGGCACGCTCGACGCCCCGGGTCTTCCCTAGCGGAAGTCCGGGAAAGGCTCATGAGCGAAGAGCCTCCGGCCCGGTCAGCCGTCCAGATAGGCGCGAAGCGCGCCGCGGACCCCGACCGTGTCGATCCGCGCCATCTGCGCGGCGAAGGCCTCGGCGAAGCGAGGCGCATCCGCAAGATCGCCGTAGATGCCGCGCTGGGAGAGCCATGCGCCGGGATCGTCTACTGCCGCTTGGGCCGCCACGGTGAGCGTATCCCAGTTCGGATCGTTCGGGGCGATCTCGGACCCGTCCTCGCGCTTGCCCAGACACATTCGGGCCCACATCGCGTCGGCCAGCGCCAAGCCATCGATCGGCGTTCCCGCCGCGAGCCCGTCCCGCAGGGAGCCATGAAGCTGGCTCGCGCGTTTCGACGAGCCGTCGAAGGCCACGCGGCGCGTCGTGTCGACGATGCGCGGGTTCGAGAAACGCCGGTCGATCAGGTCCACATATTCCAGCGGCGTCATGCCGGGCACCGGGTGGACATGCGGCACGATCTCGGTCGACGCGACCTTGCGGAAGAACGCGCCGATTTCCGGGTCGGACATGCAGTCGGAGATCGTCCGGACCGACAGCAACTCACCCGGGTTCCCGATAAGCTGGTGGCCGCCATTGAGGATGCGCAGCTTCATGGTTTCGTAGTCATGCACGAGATCGGTGATCGTGACCCCCACCTCTTCCCAGGGCGGGCGCCCCGCGCAGAACTTGTCCTCGATTACCCACTGTCGGAAGTTCTCATGGGTCACAGGGGCCGCATCCCCGACCCCGATGGAGCGGACGAGTTCACGCTCCGCGTCACCGGTGGCCGGGACGATGCAATCGACCATCGCATTGGGGAAGCTGCAGCTTTCGTCGATCCAACTGGCAAGATCCGGGTCGGAGAGCCGCGCGAGGCCGACCACGGTCTGGCGCATCACGTCGCCGTTGCCCTGGAGGTTGTCGCAGCATTGCAGGGTGAAAGGGCCCGTGCCGTCCGCCCGGCGCTGCCGAAGCGCGGCGACGATCGCGCCAAACGCGGTCCGGGGCCGGTCGGGATTGGTCGCATCGTGCACGATGTCAGGATGCTGCACGTCGAATGCGTTGGTGCCGGTATTGAGGTAGTAGCCGCCTTCGGTAACGGTCATCGACACGATCCGGATCGCCGGATCGGCCATCTGCTCGATGAGGGCGCCGTTGCCCTCCTCAATCGGCACGTAGCCGATCATCGATCCCACGACCTCGGTGGCGCTGCCGGCCGGATCGAGCTCGATCAGAGTCGTGAGATAGTCCTGCGCGGCCAGCCGGTCCCGCATGGCGGCATCGGCGGGACGCACCCCGGCGCCAATGATCGCCCAGTCGAGAGCAAGGCCCTGCTGCATCAGCCGATGCAAATACCATGCCTGGTGGGCGCGATGGAAATTCCCGAGGCCGATATGCACGATCCCCGGCGTCAGCGCGGACCGGTCATATCGCGGCACCTCGACAGAAGACGGCAGGTCTCTCAGCGTCGCCTGCCGCAATGGCACTGCATTTTCAGACTTCAGCTCATCCATTGTCCGCCATCCACGTTGTAGGTTTGTGCCACGATGTATTCGGCCTCGTCGGAGGCGAGAAATACGGCCATGCCGGTCAGGTCCTCGGCCCGGCCCATGCGGCCATAGGGCACGGCGTCACCGACTTCCTTCTTTTTCTGACCGGGCGCCTTGCCTTCGTATTTCGCGAAGAAGGCATCGACGCCGTCCCAGTGCTCGCCATCGACCACCCCCGGCGAGATCGCGTTCACGTTGATCCCGTGCTGGATCAGGTTCAGCCCAGCCGACTGCGTCAAGCTGATGACCGCCGCCTTGGTCGCACAATAGACCGCAACGAGAGGTTCGCCCCGGCGACCGGCCTGGCTCGCCATGTTGATTATGCGCCCGCCCTTGCCGCGGGCGATCATGTGCCGCGCGACGGCCTGTAGGGTGAAGAGTGTGCCGCCCACGTTGATGTCGAAGACACGCTGATAATCGGCGCGCTCGATCTCGACGATGGGCGCGGCGGTGAAGAGCGCGGCGTTGTTGATGAGGATGTCGATCCCGCCGAAGGCGTCGGCGGTCGCCGCGACCGCCCGGTCGATGCTGGCCTGGTCGGTCACGTCCATTTCGACGGCAAGCGCGCCCACACCCAACTCTTCGGCCGTTTCCCGGGCGCGGGCGATGTCGATGTCGCCGATCGCGACCCGCGCGCCTTCCCGGAGGTAGGCCTCCGCGAAGGCGCGGCCGATCCCCCGGGCGGCGCCGGTGATCAGTGCGCCCTTGCCGTCGAGGCGTCCCGTCATTCGATCCGCAGTCCTTGTGCGTCGAACTTGTGAATGCGGTCGGCGATGGGGGTCAGGCCAACCTTGTCGCCATGGCGCAGCGGAACTTCGCCGTCGGCGCGCACGGTGATCGACTCGGTCAGGCCGGTGTCATGGACGTGCAGGAACGTATCGGAGCCGAGATGCTCCGAAAGACCCACAGTGCCCGACCAGGGAGAGGTCTCCGGGTCGCCCGTGGCGATATGCTCGGGACGCACGCCGATGGTGGCTGCGCCGTGCTTCTGCGCCTCCGCGCCTTCGATCAGGTTCATGGTTGGCGAGCCGATGAAGCCCGCCACGAACAGGTTGCGGGGGCTGCGATAGAGCTCCAGCGGGGAGCCGACCTGTTCGATCACGCCCGCGCGCAGGACGACGATCTTGTCGGCCATCGTCATCGCTTCGACCTGATCGTGGGTCACGTAGATCATCGTGGTGGCCAGCGATTGGTGCAACTCGCCGATCTCCATCCGCATCCCGTGGCGCAGGGCCGCGTCGAGGTTCGAGAGCGGCTCGTCGAAGAGAAAGGCCGCTGGCTCCCGCACGATGGCGCGGCCGATGGCGACGCGCTGGCGCTGACCGCCCGAGAGCTGGCCGGGCCGCCGGTCGAGATAGTCGGTGAGGTTCAGCACGCTCGCCGCGCGCTCGACGCGCTTCTTTTGCTCCGCCTCGTCCATGCCCGCCATGCGCAGCGGGAAGGCGATGTTCTTGCGCACCGACATATGCGGGTAGAGCGCGTAGGACTGGAACACCATGGCCAGGCCGCGCTGGGCGGGTTGCACATTGGTGACGTCGCGGCCGTCGATCTCGATATGGCCGGTGGTGACGTCCTCCAGGCCCGCGATCAGCCGCAGGAGGGTGGACTTGCCGCAGCCCGAGGGGCCGACAAAGACGGCGAACTCCCCCTCCTCGATGGTCAGGTCCAGAGGCGGGATCACCTGGACGTCGCCGAAAGACTTGGTGACTTGGTTCAGCTTGATCTGGCCCATCTCAGGCGCCTCCGATGAAGATAAGGGGATTACGGCTCATTTCACCGCTCCGAATGTCAGGCCGCGGACCAGTTGCTTCTGCGAGAACCAGCCGAGGATGAGGATGGGGGCGATGGCCATGGTGGAGGCCGCCGACAGCTTGGCGAAGAAGAGCCCCTCGGGCGAGGAGTAGCTGGCGATGAAGGCCGTCAGCGGCGCCGCATCGACCGAGGTCAGGTTGAGGGTCCAGAACGCCTCGTTCCAGGCCAGGATGAAGTTCAGCAGGACCGTCGAGGCTATGCCCGGGATCGCCATGGGCGTGAGCACATAGAGGATCTCGGATTTGAGGGTCGCGCCGTCCATGCGGGCAGCCTCCAGGATCTCGCCGGGGATCTCCTTGAAGTAGGTATAGAGCATCCAGACGATGATCGGCAGGTTGATCAGCATCAGGATGATGATCAGCGCGGCGCGGTTGTCGAGCACACCGAGCTGGATGCAGATCAGATAGATCGGATAGAGCACGCCCACCGCCGGGAGCATCTTGGTGGAGAGCATCCACATCAGGATGTCTTTGGTGAACCGTCCCGGCACGAAAGCCATGGCCCAGGCGGCAGGAACCGCGACGATGATGCCAAGCAGCGTCGAGCCGCCGGCGATGATGACGCTGTTCCAGAGGTAGCGCATGTAGTCCGAGCGCTCCTGGACGATGCCGTAATTCTCCAGCGTCCAATCGAAGAAGAGGAAGCTGGGCGGCGCGGCGATGGCCTCGGCCTCGGTCTTGAACGAGGTCAGGACCGTCCAGAGGATCGGGAAGAACATCAGGAAACCGATGCCCCAGGCCAGGGCGGTCCAGCCGATGCGGCTGCGGGTGCTAGCGGCGCGGGCCATCACGAGGCTCCTTGGATCGAGGGAACAGTAGGGCGGGGGTTTCCCCGCCCTGCCGTGGAGGGGCGGGGAAATCCCCGCCCTACGAGGGTGCGGCGCTCAGGCATCGAGGTTCTTCCCCACCGCGCGCATCAGGAAGATCGCGACGATGTTGGCTAGGATGACCGCGATGATGCCGCCCGCGCTGCCCAGGCCGACGTTCTGACTTTCCAGCACGCGCTGGAAGACGAGATAGGTGAGCGTCCGGGTGCCGAAGCTGCCTTGGGTGGTCACGAAGATCTCGGCAAAGATCCCCAAAAGGAAGATCGTCTGGATCAGGATCACGATAGTGATCGCGCGCGCCAGATGCGGCAGGATAATGAACCAGAAGCGCTTGAGCGGCGGTGCGCCGTCCATTTCGGCGGCCTCCAGCTGCTCGCCGTCCAGCGACTGGATCGCCGTCAGCAGGATGAGCGTCGCGAAGGGCAGCCACTGCCACGACACGATCAGGATGATCGAGGTCAGCGGCGCCTGGGTCAGCCAGTCGAACGGCGTCGCCCCGAAGAAGCGGAACACATGCGACAAGACGCCGTTGACCGGGTCCATCATCATGTTCTTCCAGACCAGCGCGGAGACGGTCGGCATCACGAAGAAGGGCGCAATGACGAGGATACGGACGACGCCCTGGCCGAAGATCGGCTTGTCGAGCAGCAATGCCAGAAGGATGCCTAAGGTCACGGTGATCGCCAGGATGGCGCCGACCATGATCAGAGTCGCCCAAATCGCGTCCCAGAAGGACCCTGACGATGTGAAGCGGGCGTAGTTGTCGAAGCCGATCCAGGGCTCGAACACCCCGCGCAATGGCCGGTAATCCGCGAACGAGAAGTAGAGGGTCATCGTCAGCGGGACGAGCATCCAGCCCAGCAGCAAGGTGACGGCGGGGGCCATCATCAGGCGTGCGGCGGATGTAGAGGCCTTGGTCGCCATGGCGGGTCCTGCCTTCTATCCAGAGAAATGTAGCCGTCGGGCGATCGTCCGACGTCGGGACCTACGAGGGTCGCGCGGACGGGAACGAACCTATCCGTCCGGGGATGGGCGGGGCCATACGGCCCCACCCGAAGCGGCACGCGGCTCAGTAGCCGGCCGCCTCCATCTCTTCGACCGCGATCTCCTGAGCCCGCTCGAGGGCTTCGTCGATCGACTGCTGTCCGGCATAGACGGCCGAGAACTCCTGGCTGACCTGGGTCCAGAGACCGGCCCATTCCGGGATGGCTGCGAACTGGATTCCCACATAGGGGACCGGCTCGACGGTCGGGTTGTTCGGGTCGGCCGCCAGGATCGAGTCCAGGGTCATCTGTGCGAACGGCACTTCCTGATACTCGGGCGTGTCATAGAGCGACTGGCGCGCGCCCGGGGGCACGTTGGCCCAGCCCTCGTTCTCGGCGACCAGCTCGATGTACTCCTTCGAGGTGGCCCACTCGATGAACTCCTTGGCGGCGTCGGCCTTCTGGGTGCCCGCCGGGATGCCGAGCGCCCACGCCCAGAGCCAGTTGGCGCGCTTGCCGAGCCCGGTGTCGGGGGCCAGGGCGAAGCCGACCGAATCGGCGACCTGGCTGTCGTTGGGGTTGGTCACGAAGGAGGCGGCCACGGTGGCGTCGATCCACATGCCGCACTTGCCCTGCTGGAACAGGTTCAGGTTCTCGTTGAAGCCGTTGGTCGCGTAACCCGGAGGGCCGGATTCTTCCATCATGCCGACGAAGAACTCGAGCGTCTCCTTCCATTCGGGGCTGTCGAGCTGCGGATCCCAGTCCTCGTCGAAGACACGCGCGCCGAACGAGTTCGCCATCGTGTTGAGGAAGGCGCCGCCTTCGCCCCAGCCGGCCTTGCCGCGCAGGCAGATGCCGTATTGCTCGGCGTCCTTGTCGGTCATGGCCGCGGCGGCCTCGCGGATGAACGCCCAGGTGGGCGCGTCGGGCATCTCGAGACCGGCTTCTTCCATCAGGTCGGTGCGGTACATGACCATCGAGGACTCGCCGTAGAACGGCGCCGCATAGAGCGTGCCGTCGTGGCTCAGGCCGTTGCGCATGGCCGGAAGAATGTCGTCGACGTCATACTCTGCGGAGAGGTCGTCGAGCGGGACGAGCCAGCCGGCGGCCCCCCAGATCGGCGCCTCATACATGCCGATCGTCATGATGTCGAACTGACCGCCCTTGGTGGTGATGTCCGTCGTGACGCGCTGGCGCAGGACGTTCTCTTCCAGGGTCACCCACTCGACCTGATGGCCGGTCTCTGCGGTGAATTGGTCGGTGTAGCCCTGCATCCGGATCATGTCACCGTTGTTCACGGTGGCGATGGTGATCGTGGTGGCGTGGCTGTCGGCGAATGTCGCCGTGCCGAGCGCGCAGGCCGTCAGGGCCGTCGCCGCTCGCAGCGTGGTCTTCAATCGCATCGTGTCCTCCCTGATGCTTTGTGCAGCAGGATGTGCACGAATTGACCCGGTTGCGTCAATAGAAAAGTTACGCGCGTAAAGTTTAAGCCGAGTCCCGCACCACCAGGGAGGCTGGAATCAGCGTTTCCGTCCGCGTCCGATGCGCGCCGTCGGACTCGATCAGGGACATCAAGGTTTCAACGCTTTGGCTGGCGACGGCCTCGTAATTATGGGCTGCCGTCGTCAGCGCGGGGCAGGTGAACTGCGCCACAGGATGGTCGTCCATCGACGCCACGCGCAGCGCGCAGCCGCGGCCCGGGCCCACCCGAAGGCCGGAGGCATAGGCCGCGGCGAGAAAGCCGATGGCGAGTCGGTCGTTGCTGCACAGAACACTGCGCGTGGGCAGCGCATTGTCGCGAATCGCCGCCATGGCTCCGTCGTAGCCGATTCGCTCGAAATCCCAGCCCGTCCCTTCGACGCGGATGTAGCTGGGCTCCAGCCCGCGCCATTCCATCGCGGCGGCATAGGCCCGCCGGCGCTTTCCGGCGTTCGGGTTGGGCGCGTCGGTCATCTCGAAGAAGCAGGGGGGCGGGCCGGTCATGCAGAGATGTTCGACCGTTTCCTCAACGAAACTGACATTGTCGGAGCCGATGAAGGCCGCGCCGATCCCTTCGAGATTGCTGTCGAAGAGCACGGTCGGGACCTCGGCCGCGAAGGCCTTCACGCTGGCGACATCCGAGCCGCGGCCAAGTGGCGCCAATAGGGCGCCAGCGGGTTTGAGGGAGAGCAGCGTCTGGAGATTGTCCTGCTCCTGCACCGATTCGCCGTTGGAGCTGAGGAGGATGGGGCGAAAGCCCGCGGCGACGCAAAGCCGTTCGACCGAGCGTGCGATCTTGGAGAAGAACGGGTCCGAAAGCAGCGGCACCATGACGCCGATATTCTTGGTCAGGCGCCGGTTCTGGTTCATCGCGTAGACGTTGGGGCGGTAGTCGAGCTCCTCCAGCGCGGCCTCGATGCGTGCGCGGGTCGTGGCCCGCACGCTCCCAGGGTCCTGGAAGTATTTTGACAGCGTCGGGCGTGAGATGCCGCTTTGCGACGCGAACTCCTCCATCGTGCGGACGCGCCGGGACTTCATCTGACCGCTCTCCATCGTTTGCGCGCGCAAAGAATGCTGCGTTGCGCGCGACAAGTCAAATTCAAGCGTCAGAACTGTCCTCAGGGTCGGCCTCGGGGGCGGGTTTGTCCAGAAGAATCCGGGCCGCATCGCCGTCGAGATCGTCGTATTGACCGTGGCGCAGCGTCCAGATGCAGGCGGCGAGGCCGAGCGCGCCGAGCGCGACCGAGACGGGGATCAGGATGACCAGGACATTCATCGACGCACCGCGTTTGCTACGACCGTGACAGAGGAGGTGGACATCGCGATCGCCGCCGCAAGCGGCCCCGCAAGGCCCGACAGGGCCACGGGGATCGCGACGCAATTATAGCCCGCCGCGATCGCGAGGTTCTGCCGGATGCGCCGCGCGGCCCGCTTGGCCGTGGACAGGGTTTCGGGCAGGATCCGCAGATCGGCGGCCAGCAGGACGCCATCGGCGGCGACCCGCGCCGCGTCGAGCGCCGTGGCCGGGGCCAGGGAGGCATGGGCGGCGGCCAGGGCGGCCGCGTCGTTGATCCCGTCGCCGACCATCAGAACGCGCGCGCCACGTGCGGCGAATTCGGCGACCAGCGCCGCTTTCTCCTCGGGGGCGATACCGGAATGGACCTCGTCCAGGTCGAGGCGCGCGGCCAGGGCGGCGGCGCGGCGAGCGTGGTCTCCGGTGACGAGATGCACCGACAGACCCTGGGCACGCAGCGCGGCGACGGCCTCGGCGGCGCCGGGGCGCAGCTCCTCCCGCGTGGCGAGCGGCAGGGTCCGGTCGGGCAGGCGCAGCTCCGTGCCGTCGGGGCCGCGGCCCAGGAAGGCCGGCGCGCCGTCCCAGAGGCCGTGCATCCCTTCGCCGGGGACCTCGCGTAGGTCGGTCAGGGGGGCGGCGGCGTGGTCCTGCAAGGCATGGGCCACGGCCCGCGACACGGGGTGGTCGGACGCCTCGGCCAGGGCGCGCGCGACGGCGGCGGCGGCCGGGTCGAGGTCGGGGGCCTCCAGGCGGCCGGTGGTCAGCGTTCCGGTCTTGTCCAGCAGGACGGTGTCGACCTCGGCCAGACGCTCCAGAGCGGTGGCGGATTTCAGCAGGACGCCCGCGCGGAACAGGCGGCCGGTCATGCTGGCGGTGACGGCCGGAACCGCGAGGCCCAGCGCGCAGGGGCAGGTAATGATGAGCACGGCGGTGGCGACCGCGATGGCGGTGCCGACGCTGCCCGTGGCGACCCACCAGGCGACGAAAGCCACGGCGGACAGACCGTGGACCAGCGGTGCATAGAGCTTCGCGGCCCAGTCGGCCCAGCCCTGGTAGCGGTGACGCCCCGTCTCGGCGACCTCGACCAGCCGGGCGAGGCGGCGGAGGGTGCTGTCCTCGGCCCGCGCCGTGGCGCGCAGCACGAGCGGCGCGCCGAGAACGGTCTCGCCGGCGCAGACGGCGTCGCCCGGCTGGATTTCGACCGGATCGGCTTCGCCGGTCAGGGCGGAGCGGTCCAGGCGGCAAGCGGCCTCGGCCACCCCGTCCACGGGCGCGCGGGCGCCGACGGCGAGGGCGATCCGGTCGCCCGGGCGGATATCGGCCACGGCCACGGTGACGCGGCGGTCGCCCTCCAGCCGGGTGGCGCGGGGCAGCTCCAGCGCAGTCAGTTCGGCCGCGGCCGACCGCGCCGTGGCGCGGGCCCGGTGGTCCAGATAGCGGCCCGCCAGCAGGAAGAAGGTCAGCGACAGGGCTGCGTCGAACCAAGTATCGGCGCCCGAATCGAGGATCGTCTCCACCAGGGAGGTCGTGCCCGCCAGGGCGATGGCCAGTGCGATCGGCACGTCCATGTTGAGCCGCCCGGCCCGCAGCGCGCCCCAGGCGGAGGTGAAGAACGGCACGGCGGCAAAGGCCAGCGCGGGCAGGGCGATGGCCGCGGCGGCCCAGTGGAAAAGGGCGCGCGTTGCCTCTCCGGCGCCGGACCAGACGGCGACCGAGAGGGCCATCACGTTCATCATCGCGAAACCCGCGACGGCGATCCGGGCCAGCAGCATCCGACCGGCGGCGTCGCCCGTGTCCAGCGCCGCCTCGTCCAGTTCCTGCGCCTCGTATCCGGCGGCGGCCAGCGCGGTCAGCGCGGGCCCCGCGCCGGTGCCCGGGTCGACCACCACGCGGGCGCGGCGGCGGCCCAGGTTCACCCGCGCGGCGCGCACGCCGGGCAGCGCGCCGAGCGTCCGCTCCACCCCCGCGATGCAGCCCGCGCAATGGATGCCCGGCAGCGAGAGATGGATGACCTCGCCCGCCGCCTCGGAGGCGACCTGCGCGGCCGGGGCGGCGCCGGCGCAGGCGGGGCAGGCGGCGGTCACGGCGTCACCCGCAGCGGAATGCGGCGGCGGAAGGCGGTGCCGTCGGCGGCCTCCATTTCCAGCCGCAGGTTCCAGTTGCCGCGTCCCGCCGCGATCGGCGCGACCCAGGCCGTGCCGTCCCAAGAGAACTCGGGCACCACGTCATCCGCCACCGTGGTGGCGCGTCCGAACGTGGCCGAGACGATCCGGGGTTGCACCGGCCCCTCCGCGTCCGTGACCGCGAGGCGCAGCGTGTCGGCGTTCAGCGTCGTCTCCACCTCCCAGCCCAGCGCGTCCTGAGCGGCGCGGTCGGCCTCGAAGGCCTGGCTCACGACATAGACGTTCTTGGTCTCGATGCCGGGGAAGGTGCTGACGGCGTTGAAGGCCAGGGTCAGGTTGACGGCGATGATGATGCCGAAGCCGCCGCAGAACATGGCGGCGACCTTGCCGCCGGTCAGCGGGCGTTTGCCCGGCGTTTCCGAAGCGTGGGTCATTCCTGTCCCCTTCCGTTGAAGATGGTGTCTTGATAGGCGCGCTCGCCCGAGACGAGGTCCTCGACCCAGAAGCGCAGGTCGCTGCGTTCCTGCGATGCGGCCGCATCCTGGGGGCGGGCGGTGACGTAGACGCGCTGCAGCCGGGTCTCGTTGGCGGGCACGTCGACGGTGAGGTCGGGCTCGCCCTCCAGTTCGATGCGCAGGATGCCGTCGGCGCGGAGCGCGATGTGGAACGGGCGTTCCTCGCCATGCTTGTTGCGCAGGCGGATGTCATAGGCGTTGCGGATCGAGCCGTCGGACAGCGTCACGTAGGTCGGGTTGCGGACGGGAGCGACGGTCAGGTCGATCTCCGGCCGGATGAAGAGCGCGACGACGAGGCCGACGCCGATCCCGGCCCAGGCGAACGTGTAGATGATCGTCCGCAGGCGGAAGATGTGGCGCCAGACCGGCTGCGCCGTCCAGTCGGCCGCAGCGGCGCTCGGCGCCGCGTCGTCGGAAGCGGTGCCGAGGGGATGCACGTCGGCGGTGTCGCCCGGCACGCTGGGCGGACGGTCGTCCAGGGCGAGATAGTCGATCAGGCCGCGCGGACGGCCGATCTTGGCCATCACCTCGTCGCAGGCATCGATGCAGAGCGCGCAGGTGATGCACTCCATCTGCTGGCCTTCCCGGATGTCGATGCCCATGGGGCAGACGGCGACGCAAGCGTTGCAGTCGATGCAATCGCCCAGAATGCTGCCGTCGCGCGCGGTGCGCCCCGCCGCGTGGTCCTTGTCCTCGACCGCGGCGCCATAGCGGGCCTTGGCCTCGCCCCCGCCGATCGCCTCGGCGGCGGCCTCCTGACGGCGCTTGATCCCGCCTTTGCCGCGGGGCTCGCCGCGCCAGTCGCGATAGCCGACGGTCAGGGTGCCGGGGTCCATCATCGCGCCCTGGATGCGCGGCCAGGGGCACATGTAGATGCAGACCTGCTCGCGCATGAAGCCGCCCAGCACGAAGGTCGTGGCGGTCAGGACGCCGATGGTCGCGTAGGCCACGAAGGGGGCGTTCAGCGTAATCAGGTCGACCAGCAGCGTCGGCGCATCGGCGAAGTAGAATACCCAGGCGCCGCCGGTGGCCACCGCGATGGCGAGCCAGGCCGCCCATTTCGTCAGCCGGAGCCGCCACTTGCGCGCGTCCCAGGTGGCGTCGTGCAGGCGGATGCGGGCGTTGCGGTCGCCCTCGATCCAGCGCTCGACGGCGTAGAAAAGGTCCGACCAGACGGTTTGCGGGCAGGCATAGCCGCACCAGACCCTGCCCAGGGCGGAGGTGAAGAGGAACAGACCAAGCCCCGCCATGATCAGCAGGCCGGCGACGAAGTAGAACTCGTGCGGCCAGATCTCGATCCAGAAGAAGTAGAAGCGCCGGCCGGCGAGATCGACCAGCACCGCCTGATCGGGCAGGTTCGGGCCCCGGTCCCAGCGAATCCATGGCGTGATGTAGTAGATGCCCAGGGTGACGATCAGGATGGCCCATTTGAGCGTCCGGAACGTGCCTCGCACGCGGCGGGGAAAGATCGGCTCACGCGCGGCGAAGAGGGGTGGAGCGTCTGACATGGGTGCGGTCTCGCAGGTCCAGGGGAATGAGACTTTGATGTCTATCAATCGGGCGCCTCCGCTGGGTCGGAGGCGCCCGGTCCTTTGGGGAGCTTTTCCCGGGCGGGGCGCGGACCCTGCCCGGCGCGATCACTCGCTGGCCGGGCGTTCGCCGCCGCCGAGGCCGTGGACATAGGCCGAGACGGCCCGGACCTCGGCCTCGCCCAGGCGCTCGCCCCAGGGCGGCATGACGCCGTGGCGGGGGGCGCGCAGCTGGGCTTCGATCGCCTCCTGCGAGCCGCCGCGAAGCCAGATCGCGTCGGCCAGGTTCGGGGCGCCGACAAAGCGGTCGCCCAGGCCATTGTCGCCATGGCAGGAAGCGCAGTTGTCGAGATAGAGGTCCGATCCGAAGGCCGCCGCCTCCGCGTCATGCTCCAAGTCGGAGAGGCTGCGGACGTGATGGGTCACGGCGGTGATCTCCTCGTCCGAAAGGATGCCGTCGAAAGCGGGCATCTCGGACCAGCGGGCGTCCGGATCGTCTTCGTTCCGGATGCCGTGGCGCACCGTGTAGACGATGTCCTCGATGGTGCCGCCCCAGAGCCAGTCGTCGTCGAGCAGGTTGGGATAGCCCGAGGCCTGAACCCCGGCCGCGCCCGCGCCGTGGCACTGCGAGCAGTAGGTGCGGAAGACCGACGCGCCGGCCTGCACGGCGAAACGGTGCAGGTCCTCGTTCTCCTCCAACGCGGCGAGATCGACGGCGACCAGGCTGTCGTTCATGTCGGCGTTTGAAAGGGCCACACGCTCCGTCTCGGCGGCGACGTCGCCGCGGGTGGACCAGCCTAGAATGCCACTGGTGGCGCCGTTGACGAGCGGCCAGGCCGGGAACAGGATCACGTAGATCACGCCCCACACGATGGTTCCGTAGAAGGTCCACAGCCACCAGCGGGGCAGGGGCGTGTTGAGCTCTTCGATGCCGTCCCAGTCATGGCCGGTGGTCTCAGTTCCCGTCTCGGGATCGATCTTGCGGTCAGCCATTGCGGCTCTCCTTGAGGCGGTCTGCCGCGCGGCGGCAGGGGCAGTCGGCGCAGCCCTTGGTACAGGGGGCGGGGATCGAGGGGCCGGTCATTCCCCGGGTCCTTCGTCGTGACGGAAGGGCGCGCGCGCCGCGTCGTCGTGGATCGGGCGGGAGCCGGGACGAAACGCCCAGACCCAGACACCCAGGAAGAACAGCGTCAGGACCAGCAGGACCCAGCTATCGGCGAGTTCGCGCAAGAAGGAATAGGTCTCCATCGCGGCCCCCTCAGCGGCTGGCGTCGGGCGTGAAGGTCGAGAAGTCGACCAGCGTGCCCAGCATTTGCAGATAGGCGATCAGCGCATCCATCTCGGTCAGCGCGTCCACCCCGTCGAAGTTGCGCACCTGCGCGCCGGGATAGCGTTCCAGCAGGCCGTCGATATCGCCGAACGGATCGACCTGGACCCGGATATCGGCGGCGGCCGTGCGGACCATCTCGTCCGTGTAGGGCACGCCGACCATCCTGTGGGTCGCCACGAGGTCGCGGATATGCGTCGTGTCGAGCCGCGTATCCACGAGGAACTCGTATTTCGGCATGACGCTTTCGGGCACGACGCTCTGCGGATCGATCAGATGGTCGACATGCCACTCGTCCGAATAGCGGCCGCCCACGCGGGCCAGATCGGGTCCGGTCCGTTTGGAGCCCCATTGGAACGGGTGATCGTACATCGACTCCGCGGCCAGCGAGTAATGCCCGTAGCGCTCCACCTCGTCGCGCATCGGGCGGATCATTTGGGAGTGGCAAACATAGCAGCCCTCGCGGATGTAGATCTCGCGCCCGGCCAGCTCCAGCGGGGAGTAGGGGCGCATGCCCTCCACCTCCTCGATGGTGTTTTCCAGCCAGAAGAGCGGCGCGATCTCGACGATGCCGCCGACGGTCACCACCAGGAAGCTGGCGCCCAGCAGGAGCGTCGCGTTGCGCTCCAGACGCTGGTGGAAGGTGATCTTCTCGGCCTCCGGCGGCAGCTCGTTGGGGACCTCCCCCTTGGCCGCCCCTTCGGCGGCGGTCGCCACCTTGGGGTCGTCCTTGGGTTCGTAGTTCGGGTCTTTGGGGTCGGTGCTCATCTCACATCACTCCGCGGGGGTGGCGACGGCTTCGGTCCGCGGGGACCGGATCGTCATCCACATGTTCCAGACCATGACCACCGCTCCGGCCACGTAGAGGACGCCGCCCAGCGCACGGACCACGTACATCGGGAACTTGGCGTCGACGGTGTCGGCGAAGCTGTTGACCAGGAAGCCGTTCGGATCGACCTCGCGCCACATCAGGCCTTCCATGATGCCCGACACCCACATCGAGGCGGCGTAGAGCACGATCCCGACCGTCGCCAACCAGAAGTGCAGGTTGATCGCCGACATCGAGTACATCCGCGCCCGGCCCCAGAGCTTGGGCGTCAGGAAGTAGAGCGCGCCGAAGGTGATCAGGCCGTTCCAGCCCAGCGCACCCGAGTGCACGTGACCGATGGTCCAGTCGGTGTAGTGGCTGAGGCTGTTGACCGCCCGGATCGACATCATGGGGCCTTCGAAGGTCGACATGCCGTAGAAGGCGAGCGAGGCGACGAACATCCGGATGATCGGGTCGGTGCGGATCTTGTCCCAGGCGCCTTGCAGCGTCATCAGGCCGTTGATCATGCCGCCCCAGCTGGGCATCCACAGGATCACCGAGAACACCATGCCCAGCGTCGAGGCCCAGTCGGGCAGCGCGGTGTAGTGAAGGTGGTGCGGGCCCGCCCAGATATACAGGAAGATCAGCGCCCAAAAGTGGATGATCGACAGCTTGTAGGAATAGACGGGACGCTCGGCCTGTTTCGGGATGAAGTAGTACATCATCCCCAGGAAGCCGGCGGTCAGGAAGAAGCCCACGGCGTTATGGCCATACCACCACTGCACCATCGCGTCCTGCACGCCCGAGTATACGATCACGGACTTGGAGCCCCAGATCGAAACCGGGATCGCCAGGTTGTTGACCACGTGCAGCATCGCCACCGTCACGATGAACGCGAGCAGGAACCAGTTGGCGACGTAGATGTGCTTTTCCTTGCGCTTCAGGATCGTGCCCATGAAGACCGCGAGGTAGACGACCCATACGATCGTCAGCCACAAATCGATATACCACTCCGGCTCGGCGTATTCCTTGGACTGGGTGGCCCCCAGCAGATAGCCGGTCGCCGCCAGCACGATGAAGAAGTTATAGCCCCAGAACAAGAACCAGGCCGCGTTGCCGCCCCAGAGGCGGGCGCCGCAGGTGCGCTGTACGATGTAGAGCGAGGACGCGATCAGGGCGTTGCCCCCGAACGCGAAAATCACCGCGCTCGTGTGGAGCGGACGCAGGCGGCCGAAATTGGTGAAGGGCTGGCCCCAGTCGAAGTTCAGAGCCGGGAAGGCCAGCTGGAACGCGATATAGGTTCCCGCGAGAAAGCCCACGACGCCCCAGAACGCGGTGGCGATCACGCCGGCGCGGATGGGTCCGTCCATGTAGCCGACAGGCGCCTCGCGCACGCGCGGAAGCGCGGTGCCCGGGGCGGGCATCGTGCGCAGCTGCCACAGGAAGGCGCTGGCCGAAAGGATGAGTATGATAATGGCGTGGACCATGTAGGCGGCATCGTGGGCCTTGTCGGCCGCGATCGCCGCCAACAACGCGATCAGCGCGAAGGCCACGAGCTTGAGGACGTCGGTATTCATCTGCACCCGCTCCGTTGCAACGGGTGCGACATCTCACTGGCGCGGGCCGTAAACCTTGACCTGCGTCAACTCCCGGTTCGTGGACGTGAAGTGGGGAGCGAGCACCACGCAAGCGATCCGGTGCTTACGGTCTGAAAAAATTTGGATTTCCGAGGGTTGGGTGGTATCCGCCCGCCGGCCGTTCCTGTCCCGCGTCAAACGGACGCGGGGGCGTCCTCAGGGCAGCAGCGCCTCCGCCACTTCGGCGCCGCTCTCGGCGCCCAGGCGCTGCAAGTCGGCGCAGGTCACCGTGCGCAACCCGTCCAGGCCGATCACGCCGTCCTTGCGCAGGCTCGTCAGCTGGCGGCTCACGGTCTCGATCGTCAGACCCAGGAAGGTGGCGATCTCTTCCCGGCTGAGCGGGAGGTCGGTGCGATAGGGCCCCGGGCCCGTCGCGGTGCGGCGCAGGAGCGCCAGAAGGAAGGTCGCGACCTTCTCGCGCGCGGTCTTGCGGCCGAGCAGCAGCATCCATTCCCGCGTGGCGTCCAACTCGTCCAGGGACATGGCGAGCAGGCGCGACGCGATTCGCGGCGACTCCTGCAAGAGCGCCTCGAAGGGGGCGCGCCGGAAGGTGCAGAGCGTCACGTCGGAGGCGGCTTCGATGGCGTGCTCGGATCGAGCCCGGCCGGGCCGGCCGATGAAGTCGGAGGGCAGCAACAGGCCGACGATCTGACGCCGACCGTCTTCGAGCGAACGGCTCAGCGTGGCGCAGCCCGTGACCACCGAGGCGGCGAAATCGAGCGGGGCGCCTTCGTGGACGATGGTCTCGCCCGCCTTCCAGGTCTTGTAATGCTTGATCCGATCCAGGGCGACGAGTTCCGCATCGTTGCAATGGGCGCAGACCGCGCGGGGACGGATCGGACAGTCGGTGCAGCCGTTGACCGTCGTCGAAGGGCGGATCGATTGAAGCTTCATGGAGTCACGTTGCGCTACATTTGATCCGGGTCAAGGTTTGTCGGGCGCTGCGTGTCACTCTTGCGCGCCCGCGCGAGACCCCTTTCAGGTCTGTGACAGGAGGGCGAGCCCGGCCGCGATCGCAAAAAGGCCCGCCCAGCAGCGCCAGAGGGCGGCGCAGGCGCGCTCTATCTCGTCCGGGCCGGGGTCGCGGCGGCCGGCGGCATTGACCCAGGGAAACTCCTGGAGGCGTCCGGCATAGCTGCGCGGCCCCGCCAGCGCGATGCCGAGGACCGGGGCCAGCGCGGCCTCGGGCCAGCCCGCATTGGGCGAGCGGTGCAGCCGCGCGTCGCGCGGAACCTGCGGGGCGTGCCGCCAGGCGCCATGGACCAGCAGGATCAGCCCCGCCGTCAGCCGCGCCGGGATCCAGTTGAGCGCATCGTCCAGCCGGGCGGCGGCCCAGCCGAAGGCTTCGTGGCGAGGCGTGCGGTAGCCGATCATGCTGTCGGCGGTGTTGACCGCCTTGTAGACCAGCATCCCCGGCAGCCCGGCCACCGCGAACCAGACAGCGGGCGCGACGACCCCGTCCGAGAGGTTCTCGGCCGCGCTCTCGATGGCGGCGCGGGCGATCTGGGGCGCGGTCATCCCTTCGGTGTCCCGTCCGACGATCATAGCGACGGCGGCGCGGCCTTCGGGCACGCCCCGGCGGAGCGCATGGGCGACCGCGCGCACATGCTCCAACAGGCTGCGCTGCGCCAGCAGGATGGCAGCCAGACCTACCTCGATCACACCGCCATCCGGGATCGCCGCCAGGCCCCATCCCAGCGCCCAGGCCCCCCCGACCAGGAGCGCGACGGCGCCGACCCCTTTCGCGCGCCGCCCCGCGCCCCGGTTCAGCCAGCGATCCAGCGCGCCGACCGCCCGTCCCATCAGCACCGCCGGATGCGGCAGGCGCGACCAGAGCCAGTCGGGCTCGCCGAAGATCGCGTCGAGGACAAGCGCGAGCGCCAGCATCAGGCGAGCGCTGCCGCCACTCTGTCCCAGCCCGTCGCCGGAGGCAGACCCAGCCGCAGCCAGGTGGCCGAATAGGGAAAGATCCGCGACCAGATGCGATGGGCCGCGAGCCGGTCACGCAGCGCGGCCGCGTCGGTCGTCTCGTAGAGACGGAAGAGCGGCGTGCCGCCCACGAGCCGTCCATGGGGGGCCATCAGCCCGTCCAGCCGCGCCGCGTCGCGCGTCAGCCGGACCCGGGTGGCCTCGGTCCAGGCGCCGTCCGCCAGCGCTGCGGCGCCGATGGCCAGCGCCGGGCCCGAGACCGGCCAGGGGCCCAGCGCGTCCCGCAAGGGGGCCAGAGTCTGTGGATGGCCGATGGCGAAGCCCAGGCGCAGTCCGGCCAGGCCCCAGAACTTTCCGAACGATTTGAGTATGATAACGCCGGGGCGCTCGGCCAGGGCCACCATCGAACGGGCGGGGTCGATATCGGCAAAACTCTCGTCGATTACAGTCAGGGGGGCGCCCTCCGGCAGATCGGCGGCGGTCCACCACCGTCCATCGGGATTGTTCGGGCTGACCACCACGCAGGTCCGGCCCGGCGCGGGCGGCGCGTCGATCACCGTCGCGCCTGCGGCGGCGAAGGCAGCCGCGTGCTCGTTATAGGTCGGGCCGGGAATGTGAACCGGCCCGCCCGCCGCGATCCCGGGCAGTCGCGCGATCAGGGCCGAGGCCCCGGGGGCCGGCAGGATCTCCGCACCGCTTGGGACGCGCCAGACTCCGCGCGCCGCCGCGATCAGCGCCTGCGTCGCGCCCGCATCGGGCAGCGCCGTCCAGGCGTCTTGCGGCAGGGGGGGCAGGGGGTAGGGGGTAGGGTTGATCCCGGTGGACAGGTCCAGCCAGTCCGTGCGCCGCCCGCCATGGAGCGCACAGGCCGCGTCCAGCCCGCCGCCGTGGTCGCGCGCCGCGGCCATCGCTCAGTCCAGCGGGGGATGCCGGGTGACGAAATGGCCTTTGACCGCCTGCGGCCATTCTCGGAACGGCACGACCCCCGTGGGAGAGGCCGCATGGCCCGTCGCATAGGCCACGATGCCCTCGGCGGCCTCCGGCACCGGGTCGAAGCGGCCCAGGGTATAGGCCATCTTGCCGGGCGCCTGGAGCGTCACGTTGCAGGCGCCCTTGCAGCCCATGAGGCAGGAATGCCTGCGGGTCACGACCCCGTCGACTCCGGCCGCCGCGGCCTCGACCAGCGTGGCCAGCGCCTCGCCATCGGTCTGGCCCGAGCCCGCATCCCATCCGTCGCGCTTGCATGTGTCGCAGATGGTGATGGTGGTCGTCATGGGGCCCTCCGGTTTCGGTTGGCCCTGTCCATCACAGCCGAACGCCGGGAGCAACCGTCGGCGAGGCCTCGCCGATCCCGGAGGGGCGAAAGCGAAAACCCGCCGTTCGACACAAATTGGCTCGGAACGCTTAACCGTCTGTTAACCGGCGCGTCGGAGAGTTGG
The DNA here is from genome assembly GCF_900116765.1 of Jannaschia seohaensis. Taxonomy (GTDB): domain Bacteria; phylum Pseudomonadota; class Alphaproteobacteria; order Rhodobacterales; family Rhodobacteraceae; genus Jannaschia; species Jannaschia seohaensis. Next base: position 912,284 of record NZ_UETC01000001.1, read on the forward strand.
GGCACACGGGCCGGGCAGTTGGAGAGCGCTAGATGATAAAGACTTCCGCCCATGCGGCGACGGCGCCCCTGTCCGACCGGATCGCACGAGACGACCGGCCCGTGGTGCTGACGGTGGGCTTCACACTCCAGCGCGGGCGGGAGGCGACGGCAGCCTGGGACGACTTCCGCGCGGAGGTCGCCCAGAGTCAGGCGCAGGCCGTCGCCAAGATGTTCGTTCTGCGCCCCGCGGTCGTCCTGATCGACCTCGGACTGACCGATGGCAGCCCCCTCGCGGTGGCGGATTTCGTCAGCTTCCGACATCCGAAGGCGCGGGTGATCTTCGTCAGCGATACGGCGATGTTCTCGGACGGATCGCTGTTTCAGCACTGCGCCAACGTGCATGCCCATGTGGCGCGGGGCATGGCGGAGCCGGATATGGTGGCGCTCATCGCCCATCACGCCAAGGCCGAGTTGCAGCGCCGCTGAAGCGCCGCGCGGCCCGGGTCGCGCGCCCGGCCCTCCCAGGCGCCGGGCGCGGCGGGGCGGCTCAGGCGGCGTGCCGAAGCGCCTCGCGCCCATGGGGCTCCATCCAGTCGATGACCGGATTGATCGGGACGATCCGGTGCGGGTTAATCGTCTCGTGGCTGTAGTGGTAATGGCGCACGATATGCGCCATCCCCACCGTTCCGGCAACGCCGGGCACCTGGAACAGCTCTCGCGCATAGGGCCAGAGGTTGGAATAGTCGATCAGCCGCTTGCGGTTGCACTTGAAGTGCAGGTGATAGACCGCATCGAAGCGCACCAGGGTGGTGAACAGCCGCCAATCGGCTTCGGTGATCCGGTCGCCCGCCAGATAGCGCCGCTCCGCCAACAGGCCGTCGAGCCAGTCCATCGTGTCGAAGAGCGGATAGACCGCGGCGTCATAGGCCTCCTGGGTGGTCGCGAAGCCCGATTTGTAGACCCCGTTATTGAGCGTGTCATAGACGCGGTCGTTGATCCGGTCGATCTCGGGCCGCAGCTCCTCGGGGTAGAAGTCCTGCGTATCGCCGGTCAGCCCGTCGAAGGCCGAGTTGAACATGCGGATGATCTCGGAGCTTTCGTTCGACACGATGGTCTCGCGCTGCCTGTCCCACAGAATCGGCACCGTCACCCGGCCCGACACGTCGGGTTTCGCTTTGACATAGAGATCCCGGGCGAAGGGCAGGCCATAGAGCTTGTCGCCGGTCGCGCCATGGGCGTCGGTCTCGAAGGTCCAGCCGTCGCCCAGCATGTCGGGGTGGACCACCGAGATATCGATCAGGTCCTCCAACCCCTTGAGCGCGCGGAAGATCAACGTGCGGTGGGCCCAGGGGCAGGCCAGCGAGACATAGAGGTGGTAGCGCCCCGCCTCGGCCTTGAAGCCGCCTTCGCCCGATGGGCCTGGCGCGCCGTCCGCCGTGATCCAGTTCCGGAATCCTGCGGTGGAGCGGACGAATTTCCCGCCGCTTTTCTTGGTGTCGTACCAGGTGTCCTGCCAGACGCCGTCGACAAGCTGTCCCATGGGGGCCTCCAATCTGTATTTTCGACAAAACTAGAGGTTGTCCCTGTTGAATAAAGCGGTGTCAGCGCACGGGAGGCCTGCGCATGCGAACGGGGTTTGACCTGAACCGCGGTCGAGGTCGCAAGAGCCGGATATGACGCGGATCCGACGCCTCATCGCCGCCGCCGGGCTGACCAATCTGGGCGATGGCATCGCTGTGCTGGCCTGGGCCTGGGCCGCGTCGCTGCAGACCCGGGGCGCGCTCTGGGTGGCGATTGTGCCGGTGGCGGTGCGCCTGCCCTGGGTGCTGCTGGCGCTGCCCGCGGCCATTCTGGCGGACCGTCACGACCGCGGGCGGCTGGTGCTGGCGGCGGATCTCCTGCGGGTTGCAGCCTTCGCCGGTGTTGCGCTGCTGCTCTGGCACACGACGCTGCCAGGGGCACCGCGAATGGAGGGCGCGCCGCCGCTGCTCTGGGGGATCTTGGGAGCCGCGCTGGCTGTGGGCGCGGCGGAAGTGCTGTGCGACAGCGCGGCGGCGTCGGTCTTGCCGCTCCTCGCGCCGTCGGAGCGGTTGGAGGCCGCCATTGGCCGCCAACGGCCGACTGTGATCGGCGGAGCTCGTCGGCAACGCGATGGCGGGCCCTGCGCTGGGCGCGGTGCTGATCGGTCTGGCGCTCGCCGCGCCCTTTGCCGCGGCGGCAGGGCTGTATCTGGCGGGCGCCTTCCTGATGCTCGGCCTGCACGCGGTCCAGTCCCCGCGCGCGGCCCCGCGGGACTGGCGGGCGGAGCTCGCGGACGGCCTGACCTTCCTGCGCCGAGAGCCGTTTCTACGCCGCCTCGTCTGCATCACCGGCGCCTGGACCCTGCTGGCCGATATGGCGCTGATCGCGCTGGTCCTGCATGCGCAGGAAGACCTGGGTCTCGACGCGCCGGCTCATGGCCTCGTCCTGGTGGCGGGCGCCCTGGGCGGCGTGCTGGGCGGGCTCGCGGGGGCGCGCGCGGTCCGCTGGTTCGGCCCTGGCCGGACGGCCCAGCGGGGCAGTGTCATCGGGATCCCCGTCTTTCTCGCTCTCCCTTACGTTCCGGCCGCCGTCGCGGCGGCGGTGCTGGTGGCGTTCGAGTTCGGCGGTCTGCTCTGGAATGCCGTCTCGACGGCCTACCGCCAGCGCCGGGTGCCTGACGCATTACGGGGTCGGGTTCACGCCATCTACCGGCTCGTCAGCTTCGCGGAGATGCCGCTGGGCCTGCTGTTTTCGGGCGCGATGGTCGAGGCGGCGCAGATCTGGCTGCCGCGCGGCACGGCCCTCATGGTTCCGGTCTACGCCACGGTCCTCGGCATGTTCGTGCTCAACATCCGCGTCTGGCGTGACATCCGCCGCGGATTCGACGGCGGGTGAGCGAGACTGTGCCTCATCACGGGTTCGCAAATACTCAAGTCGCTCCGCCAAGATCGGGCGCTTCGCCCATTCAAGAGCCTGTATCGCAGGGCGCGGCACCCAAACGACGCCTGCGCCCCCTCAGCCGTCGAACAGCCCCGCCACGCGTCCGGTCAGCATGAAGGCCCGCGCGGTCCGCGTGTCGGCGAAGCGGGCGATTTCTGGTCCGCTCGCCACGTCGACGAAATCGGGGAAGACCTTGTCGAAGGTCCGCAGGAACAGGTGCACCGCATCGCGAAAGACCGGGTCCTCCTTCATCCGCGCCGAACACAGCGCCAGCGACGAGCGGTCCTTGACCCCGCCCAGTGCGGCGATCGAGGGGCCACGGGCGCCGCCGGCGAAGACCCGCCAGGTCTCGGGCGTGGCGCGGTGAGGGGAGAAGTCGTCGACATAGATCCCGTCCTGGGCCAGCAGCGTCAGTACCTCCTGCGCGGAGGCAACCAGCTGCGCGGTCGGGCGGTGCTTGAGCGCCCGGCGCAGCACGTCGAAGCCTTCCACGTCGCGGTCGTTGTCGGGGAAGTTGAGCGCGCGGATGAACTCCGCCGGGGGCAGCGGGGCGCCCGGCTCGTCCTCGTCCAGGGCCAGCGCCGGCTGCGCGGGCGGCTCGGGGCGGGCCGGGGGCGCGAGGACGCGCTCGGGCTTTTGCTCGGGCGGGCGGTCGGCCTGCAGCCCCGCGATCTCGGCGCCCAATACCGCCTGGGTCCGGGTCACGCCCTCCAGCCGCTCCTCCATGGCGCTCCGCAAGCTGTGGCCCGCGATCTCCTGGCTCTCGATATAGCTCAGGCGCATGGCGTCTATGGCCGCCTGGAGGCGGGCGCTCTCCTCGCGCATGGTACGGGCCGTGCGCGCCGCCGCCGCCGCCACCCAAATCAGCGCTACCGGCAGGAAGATGCCCATCACCGACATCATCAGGCTCAGCGGGTCGGCGCGCACCGCCGCCCCCTCGCCGCCGGTCACGGCCAGGAAGAACCAGCCCACGACGGCCAGCCAGAGCAGCGTCACGATCAGGGCGGCGACCTCGACCGCCGTGATCGCGCCCGATGCGGGCGGCACCGGGGCGGGACGGGGGGCTTCGCTCATGTCAGATGTATTGGACGGACGTGACCTCGTAGTCGCGCACGCCCCCGGGGGTGCGCACTTCGACCGAGTCGCCCTCCTCCTTGCCGATCAGGGCACGGGCCAGGGGCGATTTGATGTTGAGCAGGCCGTTCTCGATATCGGCCTCCTGCTCGCCCACGATCTGGTAGGTCTTTTCTTCCTCGGTCTCCTCGTCGACCAGGGTCACGGTCGCGCCGAATTTGATCGAGCCCGAGAGCTTGGCCGGGTCGATCACCGAGGCGAGCGAGATCAGACCCTCCAACTCCTTGATGCGGCCCTCGATGAAGGACTGCTTTTCGCGGGCGGAGTGGTACTCGGCGTTCTCGCTCAGGTCGCCATGCTCGCGCGCTTCGGCGATCGCGCGGATAATGGCGGGCCGCTCTTCGGATTTGAGCGTCTTCAATTCGGTCTGGAGCGCGGTCATGCCGCGCGGCGTCATCGGGATCTTTTCCACGGCTTTCTCCTGCGGGGCGCGCGTGTCTCGTCGCGTTCGTCGCAGGGGACACTATGCAGCGTGCGCCCGGGGCGCAACGGGGCGCGGGGATGGGCCGCGTCAGCCGGGAATCGCGGGCTCGGGGTTCGGCAGGACGGCGGCGAGCCGCGCCAGCGGATCGCCGCAGCCGCGCAGATCCAGCACCGACATCCGTGCGGCGCGCGCCGAGACAACGCCCGACAGTCCCATCTCGGCGACCAGACAGTCTTCCGGGGCGGTGGCGAGCATCGCGGCGGCGAGGTGGTAGCAATCCGCCGCCGGCTTGTCGGCGGTGACATGCGCCTCGGTGACGATCGCGTCGAACCGCTCGGGCGCGAGGTCCAGCGCGTCGAAGACCGAGACCGTCCATTCGAAGGGGGTCGTCGCGACGAGGCCCAGCGCGATGTTCCGCCGCGCGATGTCGTCGAGGACTGCCACGAGACCCGGCCTGGGCCGCAGCGGCCCCTGCGCCAGGGCCTGGCCGTAGTGATGGTTGCGACAGCGCAGGATCGCGTCGACTGGAACGGGACACAGGTCTTCGGGACGCATGACGCGGCGCGTTTGGCCCGGACGGTTGGTCCGGGGGTCGATATGCAGGCCATGATCGAGAAAAGCCTGCCGGAAGGCCTGGCGCCAGAGGTCGGACGTATCCGCCAGCATCTCGAGCGAGCCCAGAAGAATAGCCTTCATGGGTCGTATCGCCTTGGTTTGGCGCGGTTGAGCCGCGCAATGAGCGGTCGCTCAACCTTAGGTGGCGCCGAGTCGACGCGCTTTTCAAGGGGAAACCCTGGACTTTGCGAAATCTTAAAGAAATTTCCCCGGCCTGTCGGGTCGGACGCGCACGGGCGCCGCGCAGTGCCTCTCCTTCGGGCATGCCGCGCGAAAGCGTGGGCGCCCCGGAGGAGGGCTCTGGCCGCCCGTCGCGGTCCCGAGACCTCGGAATGGCCTCTAAAGGCCCGCGGGGCAGGGTCTTGTGACGCGCTGCGGCAGGGCCTGCCGGGTCTCCAGGCCGAGAGTCGTCAGACCCCGCCGCTGACGCCGAACTCGGCGGTTCCGGTGATGGTCACGCCGTTGGGCGGGCGGGAATCGTCTTCGTCGACCTGGGACGGGGGCACGGGCGGGCCATCGACGCCGCAGCCGGCCAGGGTCAGGGCCAGGGCCGCGATCAGTTTCCTCATGCCAGGATCTCCTTCCAGCGCGCGGCCTGCGCGCGCACATTGTCGGGCGCGGTGCCGCCATAGGAGGTGCGCGAGGCGACGGAATTGCGCACGCCCAGCACTTCGAAGACATCGGCGGTGATGCGCGGCTCGACCGCGTGCATCTGCTCCAGCGACAACTCCGGCAGGTCGATTCCTGCATCCTCGGCCATTTTCACCAAAGCGCCGGTGACGTGATGCGCCTCGCGGAAGGGCAGGTCGAGCACGCGCACCAGCCAGTCGGCGAGGTCCGTCGCCGTCGAGAAGCCGGAGGACGCGGCGGCCTCCAGGTTGTCTTTCTGCGCCGTCATGTCCGAGACCATCCCGGTCATCGCCGCCAGGGCCAGCATCAGGCTGTCGGCGGCGTCGAAGACCTGCTCCTTATCTTCCTGCATGTCCTTGGAATAGGTCAGCGGCAGGCCCTTCATCACGGTCAGCAGCGCGACCTGCGCGCCCAGGATCCGCCCGATCTTGGCGCGCAGCAACTCGGCGGCGTCCGGGTTGCGCTTTTGCGGCATGATGCTGGACCCGGTCGACCAGCGGTCCGAGAGGCGGACGAAGCGGAACTGGGCGGAGGACCAGATGACCAGCTCTTCGGCAAGGCGGGACAGGTGCATGGCGCAGATCGAGGCGGCCGAGAGGAACTCCAGCGCGAAATCCCGATCCGACACCGCGTCGAGCGAATTGGCCGCGGGCCGATCGAAGCCCAGCGCCGCGGCCGTCATCTCGCGGTCGATGGGGAAGCTGGTCCCGGCCAGGGCGGCAGTGCCCAGGGGGCATTCGTTCATGCGCGCGCGGGCATCCTTCATCCGGCCCAGATCGCGTCCGAACATCTCGACATAGGCGAGCATGTGATGGCCCCAGGTGACCGGCTGCGCGGTCTGGAGATGGGTGAAGCCCGGCATCACCCAGTCGGCTCCCGCCTCGGCCTGCGCCACCAGCGCGGCCATCAGCCGGGGCAGGGCGTCGATCGCCGCGTCGGCTTGGTCGCGCACCCACATCCGGAAGTCGAGTGCCACCTGGTCGTTCCGGGACCGCGCCGTGTGCAGCCGGCCGGCGGGCGCGCCGATGATCTCGGTCAGCCGGGCTTCCACGTTCATGTGGATGTCTTCCAGGGCGGTCGAATACTGGAACGTGCCCGCCTCGATCTCTGACAAGACGGTGATCAGCCCTTCCCGGATCGCTTCGGCGTCGCTAGCTGTCACGATGCCCGTGGCGGCGAGCATCGCGGCATGGGCCCGGCTACCTTCGATGTCTTGCCGCGCCATGCGGCGGTCGAAGCCGATGGAGGCGTTGATCGCTTCCATGATGGCGTCCGGGCCCTCGGCGAAGCGGCCGCCCCACATGGCATTGGAAGACTTGGTCATCGAGGTCCCACTATGTCGCGACGTTTCATCGCCGGCCTATACGCAACCGCGCTCGCCCTCGCCACCCCCGCCGCCGCGATCGAGCCGGGGCTGCTGACGGGACCCATGGCCAAGCTGCAAGTGGCCGAGGCGCCCTGGACGCCATCGGTCGACACCTTCGCCCGCGAAGACAGCACCCGGGGCCGTCTGGAGGATTACGCGGGCGAGATCGTCGTGCTGAACTTCTGGGCCACGTGGTGCGCGCCCTGCAAGGCGGAGATGCCTTCGCTCCAAGCGCTTCAGGACAGGCTCGGGGACGAGGGGCTGGAGGTCGTCACCGTCGCGTTCGGCCGCCACAATCCGATGCAGATGAAGCGGTTCTGGCAGGACGCGGGGATCACGAGCCTCCCGCTGCATCTCGACGCGGGAACCGAACTGGCCCGCGCGCTCGGGGTCGCGGGCCTGCCGCACACCCTGATCCTCGATCGGGAGGGACAAGTGATCGCGGAGCTGAAGGGCGAGGCCGATTGGGCCGCGCCCGAGACACTCGCGCTGATGCGCGGCCTGACCGCGCGATAAATCCGCAGCCCCTCGTCAGCCCTTCGCCAGCGCCGTGTCCATGCCCGGGTCCGGCGCGGTCCGGTGCCCCACGGCCTTGGCCAAACGCGATGGGGCCGGGATTCCGCGTCCGACGAAGACCCCCATGATGGCGCACTCGCCGTCCCCATCGATGTGACAGGACAAGGGTCCGTTTGGGTCGTGCTGCTTGACCGCGCGCCCTTTCCCATGACGCTGTCACCCCCCGCCCGCTGCTGCGACCGCAGGGCTAGCGGGGGGATGACCTGTCGCATCCTTCTCCCGACATCCTTCTTCTGGCCCAAAATACTCCGGGGGGCGCGCGTCGCGCGCGGGGGCAGAGCCCCCTCCGACGGTTCAGCCTGCTCAGCGCTCTGAGGGACGTCTGCGCCTCGCGCGCTGCCTTCGCCGCAACGTCTGTCCTGCCTCTGCCGCAGCGCAGCACTTGCATCGCTGCGCGACAGAATGTAGCGCGTTTCTCAAAGGCCACGCAATTTTCTGACTCGGAGACCAGTATGAGCTTCCGCCTGCAACCGACGCCCGCCGCCCGTCCGAATCGCTGCCAACTCTTCGGGCCCGGCTCCAACCCGAAGCTTTTCCCCAAGATGGCCGCCAGCGCGGCGGATGTGATCAATCTCGACCTCGAGGACAGCGTCGCGCCCAGCGACAAAGACGCGGCCCGCGCCAATGTCATCGAGGCCATCGGCGCCCAGGATTGGGGCAACAAGACGCTGTCGGTGCGGATCAATGCGCTGGACACGCCCTATTGGTATCGCGACGTGGTCGACCTGCTGGAGCAGGCCTCGGAGCGGCTGGACCAGATCATGATCCCCAAGGTGGGCTGCGCCGAGGATCTCTATGCCGTCGACGCGCTGGTGACGGCTGTGGAGACCGCCAAGGGGCGCAGCAAGAAGATCGGCTTCGAGGTCATCATCGAGAGCGCGGCGGGGATCGCCCATGTCGAGGCCATCGCCGCCGCCTCGCCGCGCCTGACCGCCATGTCGCTCGGGGCGGCCGATTTCGCGGCCTCGATGGGGATGCAGACCACCGGCATCGGCGGCACGCAGGAGGATTACTACATGCTCCAGGACGGCCAGCGGCATTGGTCGGACCCCTGGCACTGGGCGCAGGCCGCCATTGTCGCCGCCTGCCGGACCCATGGCGTGCTGCCGGTGGACGGGCCCTTCGGCGACTTCTCCGACGATGAGGGCTTCCGCGCCCAGGCGCGCCGGTCGGCGGTGCTGGGCATGGTCGGCAAATGGGCCATTCATCCCAAGCAGATCGCGCTTGCCAACGAGGTCTTCACCCCGTCCGAGGCGAAGGTCGCCGAGGCGCGCGAGATCCTCGCCGCGATGGAGAAGGCCAAGGCCGAGGGCGCGGGCGCGACGGTCTACAAGGGGCGGTTGGTGGACATCGCCTCGATCAAGCAGGCCGAGGTCGTGGTGCGCCAGGCGGATCTGATCGCATCGAATTCTTAGTATTTCGCGTTCGGCGCGGGGCGGGGCGGTAGGCTAGGCTACGCCGGCCCCACCCAGTCCGGATGCGCGCGATGATCAACCAACAGGCTCTTCTCGACTTCGCCGTCAGCATCGGGCTGCTGACGCTGCTCGTGGCCTGCTACGGCATCCTGCGCCGCCGCCTGCCGGGCACGACGCTGGCCCCGCAATTGCTGGGCCTGTTCTTCGGGTCCGTGGCGCTGCTGATGATGCAGATCCCGCTTGAGATCGCGCCCGGGGTCATCGTCGATCTGCGGGTCGTGCCGATCGTTCTGGCCGGGGCGTTCCTCGGCCTTCGGGGGGCGGTGATCGCCGTGGTGATCGCGACCGTCGTGCGGATCTGGATCGGTGGCACGGGCTGGATGTCGGGTGTCAGCGCGGTCTGGCTGGCGGCGGCGGCGGGTCTGGGCTGGTCCGTCGCGACGCTTGGGCCGGGCCATCGCCCGCTCAGCAGCTTCCTGGTCCTCGCCCTGCTCAGCCTGTCGACGCTGGCGGGGGCCCTGCTCCTCCCGGCCGAGATTGCGGCCGTCTTCTACGCGCGCAGTGCCCCGCTCCTGACCTGCATCTATCTGACCGTGATCCCCGCCCTGGCGCTCCTGCTGGAACGGCAACGCGTCGATATGCAGCGCGAGGCCTGGGCCCGTGCCGCCGTGGGGGCGCGAACCACGCCCGGCTTCGAAGGCCCCGAAGCCCTGGCCCGCAGCCTTGCGCGGGCCGAATCTGGGGGACGGTTCCGCGATGGGGCGGTCGTGCTCTCCCTCCGGTTCCGCTCCAGCCGTCTGGCCCTGTCCCTCTGGGGGGCGGATGTCGAGATAGCGGTCCTGCGGGAGTTGCGGGACCGCATCGCCGCGCTGCTGCCGCCGGGCACGAAGCTGGGCATGATCGAGCATGGCACCGTGCTCGTCTTCCTGGAACAGGACGCGGTATGCGACGCGACCGCGACGATCGCGCGGATCCGTGAGGGCGCCACGGCGGAGCCGATCGCCGTGCCGGGCATGGCCTCGGTCCGCTTGCGCATGGACGGGCGGGCGGCCAGCTTCAACGTCCTGCCGACCTTCTCGGAGATCGCCCGGGCCTTCGACCCGTCCGAAGGGCGCGGCGCCCGCGCCGAGCCGCCGCCGGCCGTCACCGCGCAGGGCACGCCGTCGGGCGTTGCCCGGCTCTTCAACGCGACGGACCGGCTGTTCGAGGTGCGCGCCCTCCGAGGACAGTCCGAAGGCGAGCGGTTTTGGGGCGTCTGAGCGCTCCGGCCCCGGCCCGCCGCTTCCGCCACCGGTTGCATCGGCCCCGACCCCCGGCCATATGACCCCGACAGGGCTGGAACAGTCAGGCCGGGGAGCGCGATGACGCAATATCTCGATTTCGAAAAGCCGCTCTCTGAGATCGAGGGCAAGGCCGAGGAACTGCGTGCGATGGCGCGGGCCGACGCCAAGATGGATGTCCAGAAGGAGGCCGCCGCCCTCGACAAGAAGGCCAAGGACATCCTCGCCAACCTCTACAAGTCTCTGACCCCCTGGCAAAAGGCCCAGGTCGCGCGGCATGCCGCGCGACCCCACTGCAAGGACTATATCGAGGCGCTCTTCACCGAGTACACGCCGCTCGCCGGGGACCGGAACTTTGCTGACGATCACGCGGTCATGGGCGGGCTCGCGCGGCTCGACGACCGCGCGGTCATGGTGATCGGCCACGAGAAGGGGAACGACACCCGCACCCGGATCGAACGCAATTTCGGCATGGCCCGGCCCGAGGGCTATCGCAAGGCGATCCGCCTCATGGAGATGGCCGACCGCTTCGGCCTGCCCGTGGTCACCCTGATCGACACGCCCGGCGCCTATCCCGGCAAGGGGGCGGAGGAGCGGGGGCAATCCGAGGCCATCGCACGCTCGACCCAGACCTGTTTGCGGCTGGGCGTGCCGCTCGTCTCGGTGGTGATCGGGGAGGGCGGCTCCGGCGGTGCCGTGGCCTTCGCCACCGCCAACCGCGTCGCCATGCTGGAGCATTCGATCTACTCGGTGATCTCGCCCGAAGGCTGTGCCTCGATCCTGTGGAAGGATTCCGACAAGATGCGCGAAGCCGCCGAGGCGCTGCGCCTTACGGCACAGGATCTCCATAAGCTGGGCGTGATCGACCGCATCGTGCCCGAGCCGATGGGTGGGGCCCATCGTGACCCCAAAGCGGCAATCTCTTCGGTCGGCGCCGCCCTGAAGGAAATGCTCGGCCAACTCGACGGTGCCGATCGCGAATCCCTCCGCGCCAACCGGCGGCGCAAGTTCCTCGACATGGGCACCAAGGGGCTCGCGGCCTGAGGCTCAGCCCTCGCGCCGATAGATTCCTTCGGGCAGGTCCAGCGCCACCAGCAGGTCGCGCACCTGACCCATCGTTAGCGTCACCTGCACCGGCTCGCCTGTGCGCGGATCGGCCTGGGTCAGGGTGATGCATTCCTCGAAGGCGGAAACCGTCACGTCCTCGCCCGGCGGGGTGCCGTCTTCGCCCTCGTCCACCAGGGTGATGATGGTGGCGTCGAACTCGTGCTCGATGGTGAACATCAGCGGGCCCTCCCTGCGGTACGGCGCAGATGCATCCGGTAGAGCAGAGGCGCCAACACCCGATCATAGACCGCATCCGCGATCTGACGCACCCCCGGCGCGGCCGTCGCCCGAGTGAGCCAGGCCAGATGCGGCATCTGCCGCCAGAGCACCCGAAACGCCGCCATCCCCGAGAGCACGCGCCCGTCATGCAACACATGCAGCCGACGCGCCGCCTGATCGGCATCCACGCCATAGGCGGTTAGGTCCGACTGGTGCAGCGCGTCGAAGCGCAGCGGCAAGCCGTCGCGCGCGGCGCGGTCGCGGTAGTGGTCGATCTCGCGCGAACAGATCGGACACTCCGCGTTATAGAGGACGCGCATCTCGGTCTCGTGTCCTGACATCGGTCGTCTCCCGTCTATAGTCAGCATCAGAGGTATGAACCAAAGGGCCGAAGTCCATGCGTCGAACGATCCTCCCTCTCCTTGCCGCGCTCGCGATCGCAGGCTGCGTCCAGACGGCTCCGGCCCCCGGCCCGGCGCCTGCCGCGATACCCGTGGGCGACAGGGTGACCCGGGAGACCGCCATCGCCAATTTCCGAGCCGCCGTCTCTCGGGTGGAACCCGTGGCCGAGCGTGTCTGCCGGGAGCAGGATCCGCGGCTCGATTGCGACTACTTGATTCGGGTCGATCCCGACCCGCGCCAGCCTCCGAACGCGTTCCAGACCCGCAACCGCGCGGGACGGCCCGTGCTGGTCTTCACCCAAGGCCTGATCGCGGATGCTCGCAACCAGGACGAGATCGCCTTCGTCATCGGCCATGAGGCGGCGCATCACATCGCGCTCCATATCGACCAGCGGATGCAGAGTGCGGCGGCGGGGCAGGTCCTTGGCGGCCTGCTTGGCGCGGCCATCGGTGCGGACGCCAATGCCGTCGATTCCTTCAGCCGCCTCGGCGCGTCGGTCGGCGCGCGCGTCTATTCCAAGGAGCAGGAGTTGGAGGCCGACGCGCTGGGGGCCGTCATCACGGCGCGAGCGGGCTATGACCCGGTGCGCGGTGCGGCCTATTTCCAGCGCTCCCCCGACCCCGGCAATCGCTTTCTGGGCAGCCACCCGGGCAATGCGCAGCGGATCGCCGTGGTCCGGCAGGTCGCGGCCGGGCTTTGACGTTTCTTGAACCAGGGACGCAGGGCCGTGCGTTTCCCCCGCACCGATAGAGGACGCCATGACCGACCGACGCAAGATCCTGGCCGGCACCGCCGCCTTCGCCGCGCTGGCGGCGCTAGGGGCCTGCCGCGACACGCGGACAGCCACCGCCGCGCCCGGTGGCTTTCCGATCGAGCTGTCGCCCGAGGAATGGCGCGCGCGCCTGACCGAGGCGGAATTCGCCGTTCTCCGTCAGGAGCAGACCGAGCCGCCCTTCTCCAGCCCGCTCAACGAGAACCGGGCCGTCGGCACCTATGTCTGCGTCGGCTGCGCGAACCCAGTCTATGCCTCCGACACCAAGTATGACAGCGGCACGGGATGGCCCAGCTTCTGGCAGCCGATCTCCTCCCAGGCGGTGGGGACCAAGCCCGATTACAAGCTGATCCTGCCCCGCACCGAGGTCCATTGCGCGCGCTGCGGAGGCCATCTGGGCCATGTCTTCGACGATGGCCCGCCGCCGACCGGCAAGCGGCATTGCATCAATGGAATCGCGCTGGACTTCGTCGCCGCCTGAGCGCGCGAACGAAGACGTGACTGGCCCGCGCCGCCACCGCGGCTAGGCTCTGGGCATGCGTGTTCTCGTGCTTCTTCTCCTTCTCGGCGCTCCGGCGGCCGCGTGCACCGGGGCCGTGGAGTGCGCTCTGGGCGACCGCGCCTATCATGTCCGCGAACCGGAGGGCTGGGACGGGAGAGCGCCGCTGCCTGTCATGCTGCATTTCCACGGCTGGGGGCGGCAGGGCGAAACGATCATGGGTCATGGCCGCATCGCGGGCGCCACGGTGCCGCGTGGCGTCCTTCTGGTGGCGCCGGACGGGCTGGGCCGGAGCTGGGCTTTCCGGCGGCCCGGGTCGCGTGACACGCCCTTCGCCCGCGCCGTGCTGGAGGACGTCGCCGCGCGCTATCCCCTCGACGGGCGGCTAATCGTGTCGGGCTATAGCTGGGGCGCGCTGATGGCCGCGCGCTTTGTCTGCGAGGGCGGTCACAGGGTCGACGCGCTACTGCTGGTCGCGGGCGCGTTTCCGCCGGGAACGGCCTGTGCGGGTCGACCGTGGCGCGTGGCCCATGTCCATGGCACCACCGACACCGTGCTCGACTTCCCCACCGGACCCGACGGCGACATCACTTATGCTGTCGCACTCTGGCGGGACGCGTTGGGATGTGCGGGGCACGCCGACCGGCGCTACGACTGGCAGGCGGTGAGTTGGCTGACCCATGACCGCCACGAATGGGACTGCGCGGAGGGCGCCGTCTCGCTGGATGTGCACCCCGCCAGCCACGTTATTCCACGCGGCTGGTTTGCGCGGGTCTTGGACGAAATCCTCCATTGAGTTGCGCTGGATCAAGGCGTGCGCCTTCCCGTTGCGGCAGTTTGCGGCCCTGAACACGGAGGACTTGCACGATGAGCCGACCCCACCCCATGGGCGACACCCGCACGCATCTGATGCTGTTCCGCACGATGGCGGCGCAGACCGGCGCCGACACTCTGCGCGCGTTCGAGGAGGGAACCCTGGACGCAGACGGCTGGGTCGACGCGGTCGAGCGCTGCCGTGACTGCCGCTGGGTCGAGGGCTGCCAGCGCTTTCTCGCGCGCCCGGCCGAGGGCCGGAAGGCCGTGCCGCAGGACTGCGCCAATGCCGACCTGCTGCGGGAGATCGTGCTGCCGGGCTGAGGCGCGGCTCAGCCGAGCCGGTCGGCCAGGCGGTCTTCGTCCCCCATGGCGGCCAGCTTCACCTCGCGCAGGAAGCTGATGGTCGGCTTGGCGGCGAACAGGACCGATCCGATCACGAAGAGCGTGATCGCCGTCGTCTCGACCGTCCTCCAGTAGAACAGGACCGAGCCGGCCAGAAAGCAGAGCGCGGCGCCGAAGTCGATGGCGGTGTAGAGCAGCTCGCAGGCGGCGTAGAACGCCTTGCTGTTTTCGTTGGTCTGGCGGTTTTCGTGGCGGAACAGGCCCATCCCGGTCTCCCTCGGCAACGTGTCGGTCGCAGCGGAAACGGTGAGACCCTCTTTCAGGTTTCGACCCGCTGCCCCCACAGATCGTATTCCGACGCCTCGTCCACCTCGACGGTCAGGATGTCGCCGGGCGCAAGCCCCTCGAATCCTTCGTCGATGAAGAGATTGCCGTCGATCTCCGGGGCGTCCGCCTTGGTGCGGCAGGTCGCGCCGTCGGGGTCGACCGAATCCACGATGACCTGCTGGCGCGTGCCGACTTTGGCTTCCAGCTTCGCGGCCGAGATCGCCTGCGCCTTTTCCATGAAGCGGGCGTGGCGCTCGGCCTTGACCTCGTCGGGGACGTGGTCGGGCAGGGCGTTGGACCGGGCACCGGCGACGTTCTCGTATTGAAACGCCCCGACCCGGTCGAGCTGCGCCTCGTCGAGCCAGTCGAGCAGGGTCTGGAACTCCGCTTCGGTCTCGCCCGGATAGCCGACGATGAAGGTGGAGCGCAGCGCGATCTCGGGGCAGATGGCGCGCCATTCGGCGATCCGGTCCAGCGTCTTTTCGGCGGCGGCGGGGCGGGCCATGCGGCGCAGCGTATCCGGGTGGGCGTGCTGGAAGGGCACGTCCAGATAGGGCAGCACCAGCCCCTCCGCCATGAGCGGCACCAGATCGCGCACGAAGGGGTAGGGATAGACGTAGTGGAGCCGGACCCAGGCGCCGAGGCCGCCCAGATCGCGGGCAAGTTCCACGATCTCCTGCCCCGCCTGCTTTGAGCGGTCCTTCCAGTCGGTCCCGTAGGCGGAGGTGTCCTGGCTGATGACCAGCAGTTCCTTCACCCCCGCCTCGACCAGCTTTTCGGCCTCGCGCAGCACGGCGCGGGCGGGCCGCGAGACCAGTTTGCCGCGCATGTCGGGGATGATGCAGAACTTGCACTTGTGGTTACAGCCTTCGGCGATCTTCAGATAGCTGAAGTGACGCGGCGTGAGGCTGACCCCGCTGGCCGGCAGCAGATCGACGAACGGGTCGGGGCTGGGCGGCACGGCGGCGTGAACCGCGTCCAGCACCTGCTCGTATTGATGGGGGCCGGTCACGGCCAGCACCTTGGGGTGCGCGCCGGTGATGTAGTCGGGCTCAGCCCCCAGGCAGCCGGTGACGATGACGCGTCCGTTCTCGCGCAGCGCCTCGCCGATGGCGTCCAGGCTCTCGGCCTTCGCGCTGTCGAGGAACCCGCAGGTGTTCACGATCACCGCTTCGGCGCCCTGGTAGTCGGGCGAGATGGCATAGCCCTCGGCGCGGAGCCGGGTCAGGATGCGCTCGCTGTCGACCAGCGCCTTGGGACAGCCCAGAGAGACCATGCCGATCCGGGGTTGGCCGGGCCGGGCGTCGGTGGGCAGCGTGGCGCGGGGCGCGAGGTCCGGGCGCAGGTCGGGCGGGTTCTGAGACATGGGGGCCACATAGGCCGGAGGGAAAGCGACGGGAACCCCTTGCAGCGCGGCCAACTGGCGATACCGTGATTCGAAAAGGTCCATTGAGAGAGGCCGAGCAGATGAAATGGCTCTTCCGCGTCGTCCTGACGCTCGCGGCGCTGGTTGGCATGGCCGTCCTGGCGCTCCTGTTCGTGCCTGCCGATCCGGTGGTGCGCCTCGCCGCCGAACGGATCCAGCAACAGACCGGCCGGATGCTCTCGGTCGAGGGGTCCGTGCGGGCGACGCTCTGGCCGCGGCTGGGCGTACGCGCCGAGGGGATCGCGCTGTCGAATGCCGATTGGGCCGGGGCCGAGCCGATGATGACCGCGCGGGCGCTGGAGATCGGCTTGGACCCCATGGCGCTGATCCGCGGCGCGCTCGCCATCGAAACGCTGGAGGTGGAGGGCGCCGTTCTGGACCTCGTCCGCCGCGGCGATGGCGTTGGCAACTGGGCGTTGCCGGGCCAGGGATCGACGGGGCGCGTGACGACGGGCGAGACGCCTTCGCGGGACATCCGCGTGGCGCGCGCCGCTCTGACGGATGCGCGGATTGCCTTCCGCGACCTCGGGAGCGGTCAGGACTGGTTGCTGGAGGCCGTGGACCTGGCCGCGTCCCTGCCGGGGCTGGACGGGCCGCTGGGCCTGACGGGCTCGGCGCTGATGAACGGGGTGGCGTTCTCCGTCGAAGGCCGCGTGGACGGGCCGGTGGCCCTGGCAGAGGGTGCGCTGACGCCGGTGCGGCTGGCGTTGCGCTCTGGCGGGTCGGAGGTGGTGCTGGAGGGTCGGGCGGACCTGGACCCGGTCTCCTTCGAAGGACGGCTGCGCGTGGCCAGCGACGACCGCCTCGCCCTGCTGCGGGCTGTGGGGGGCACGCCGCCGGACCTGCCCAAAGGGCTGGGCCGCGACCGTCTGGCCGCCCTGTCGGAAGTGACCCTCGCTCCGGAGGGCAGCCTGCATCTGCGCGGGCTGGACCTGACGCTGGACGGCAATGCTCTGTCGGGTGGGCTCGACCTAGTGCCGGGGGAGGAACGCCCGCGCGTGACCGCCACGCTACAGGCCGACGCGCTGGACCTGACGGCGCTCAGCCGCGAGGGGCAGGGCGGCGAGAGCGCCCTCGTGACCGAGACTGGGTGGGGCCGCGAGACCATCGACGTCTCGGCGCTGTTCGCGGTCGATGGCGATCTGACCTTCACCTCCGGCCCAGTCACGCTGGGTGATGCGACCCTGGATGCGGTGGCGCTGTCGGCGACGCTGGACCGTGGCCGCGCCGTCGCCAGCTTCCGCCCGATCCTGGCCTATGGCGGCGAGATCACCGGTGAGTGGGTCGTCAATGGGCGGGGCGGTTTGTCGACGCGGGCCGTGCTGGACCTGACCGGCTTGCAGATGCAGCCGTTCCTAACCGAGTTCGCCGATTTCGACCGGCTGGTCGGCGAGGCCAACCTGTCGGTCAACCTGTTGGGGGTGGGCGATACCGCGCAGGCGCTGATGGACAGTCTCGACGGAGAGCTGGCCTTCCGCGTCGGGCGCGGCGAGATTCTGGGCCTCGATTTGGCCGGCATGATCCGCACGCTGGACCTGAATTATCGTGGAGAGGGCCAGAAGACGGTCTTCGATGGGATCTCCGGCAGCTTCGCGGTGACCGATGGCGTGATGCGGGGCGAGGACCTGGCCTTCGACGCGCCGCTGCTCGCGGCGACGGGGGCGGGCGAGGTGGATCTCGCCGCGCAAAACCTCGACTATCGGCTGATGGCGACGCTGCGCCGCAACGCCGAGAGCGCGGGCGTCACGGTCCCGGTTCTGTTCCAGGGCCCCTGGTCCGACCTCTCGATCCGGCCCGATCTGGAATGGCTGGCCCGGCGCGAGCTGGAGGCCCGCGCCCGCGAAGAAGCCGCCAAGATCGAGGCCCGCGTCCGCGCCGAGGCCGAAGAGGCCGCCCGCCGCGCCGAACAGGCCGCGCGCGAGCGGCTGGCCGCCGAGCTGGAGGTCGATGTCGAGTCGCTGGGCTCGCGCGAGGCGATCGAGGCGGCGATCCGCGACCGGGTGGGAACGCAGTTGCTCGACGCGCTGCGGAGCCGGTAGGGGGCGTCGCCCGGCCCCCGCTGGACCCTCAGCGCCCCACGCGTTATCTGCGCGTTAACCCGGACCGGAGCGCAGAGCATGGGCGTCAGCCTGAAAGATACCGTTATCAAGCCCCTCCATCCCGAGGGCCCCAAGTTCATCGCCATCTTCGCCATCGCGTCGGTGATCGGCGGCATCCTGTGGGATCCGCTGGGGGTGATCGGGCTCGCGCTGACCGTCTGGTGCTACTATTTCTTCCGCGATCCGAACCGGGTCGTACCGATGGAGCCGGGACAGGTCGTCTCTCCGGCAGATGGTCTCGTATCGCTGATCGAGCCGGCCGTTCCCCCGGCCGAACTGGGCCTGGGCCCCGACCCGCTGATGCGCGTCTCGGTCTTCATGTCGGTCTTCGATTGCCACGTGAACCGCGCCCCCGTGGCGGGTGAGGTCACGGCCATCGCCTACCGGCCCGGCAAGTTCCTCTCCGCCGAGCTCGACAAGGCCTCCGAGGAGAACGAGCGCAACGGACTCGTGCTGACGATGGAGGACGGCACCCGGCTGGGCGTCGTGCAGATCGCGGGGCTGGTGGCGCGGCGCATCCTTTGCGAGGTGGACGAGGGCGCGCGGCTCGGGCGGGGGGAGCGCTTCGGCATCATCCGCTTCGGCTCGCGCCTCGACATCTACCTGCCCGACGGCACCGCGCCGAAAGTCGCGGTCGGACAGAAGATGACCTCCGGCGAATCCGTCATCGCCGTGCTGGGCGATCCGACCCCCGCCACCGCGCGGGAGGTCTGATTTGGCCGAGGAGAGAGGCGAAACGGGCCGCGCCATCGGCGTGATCGCTCTGATCCCCAATCTCGTGACGATCCTGGGCCTGTGCTTCGGCCTCACCGCGATCCGTTTCGCGGTCGATGACCGATACGATATTGCGGCGAGCCTCCTCATCATGGCCGCGCTGATCGACGGGATCGATGGCCTTCTGGCGCGCAAGCTCAATGCGGCCTCTCCCTTCGGCGCGGAGCTCGACAGCCTGTCGGATTTCGTCTGCTTCGGCGTGGCGCCGGCGCTGATGGTCTATCATTTCGGCCTCAAGGACGTGCTGAACCTGGGCTGGATCGCGGCGCTGACCTTTGCGATCTGCTGCTGTCTGCGGCTCGCCCGGTTCAATGTGGCGACCAAGGGGGAGACCAAGGACTCGCGCTTCTTCACCGGGGTTCCGGCCCCTGCGGGCGCCATGCTGGGGCTGTTTCCGGTGACGCTCTACCTCGCGGGCTTCGTGGACCTGCGGGACTGGCAGTGGATCGTCGCCATCTGGATGTTCGCCGTGGGGGGGCTGATGATCGCGCGCTTCCCGACGATTTCGCTCAAGGCGATGCGGGTCAGCCGGGAGAACGCGATCTACGTGCTGCTGGGCGCGGCCGTGGTCATCGGCCTGATGCTGACGCGCATCTGGTTGTTCCACGTTTGCGCGACAGTTCTATATCTTGCTTTGCTTGCCTGGGGGTTCCTGCGCCATCGGCGCGCCGCCTGAACAAGGAGACGACGATCCGATGGATGCCGATGCCGTAACACAGACCTATCGCCGTTTGGCGCCGATCTACGATGCCACCTTCGGGCGCGTCACCGGACCGGGCCGCCGCCGCGCCGCCGCGCACGTGAACGCGCGCGGGGGCATCGTCCTGGAGGTCGGCGTCGGCACCGGGCTGGCCCTGGGGAATTACGGGGCCGACGTTCGGGTCACGGGCATCGACTATAGTGAGGAGATGCTGGCCCGGGCGCGGCTGCGCCTCGCCGATGAGGGGCTGTCACAGGTGCAGGAGCTCCGCCAGATGGACGCGCGCCATCTGGACTTTCCCGACGATCATTTCGACGCCGTGGTCGCGATGTATCTGATCTCGGTCGTGCCCGAGCCGCAGCGCGTCCTGGCCGAGATGGCGCGTGTCTGCAAACCCGATGGCGAGATCGTCCTGGTCAACCATTTCGCGACCGAGCGCGGCGCCCTGGCCTGGCTCGAGCGCAAGCTCGGCCCCTTCGCGGACCGGCTGGGATGGCACGCGGATTTCGACATCGGGACGGTCGTCGGATCGGGCCATGTCGAGGAGCTGTCGCGGGAGCGGATCGCACCGTTCGGGCTGTTCACCTTTCTCACCCTGCGCCCCCGGCGCCCGGACCCGGCGCGGAGCGCGGCGGCCGGCTGACCGCCGCAATCCGCTTCAGTTTTCCCAGGTGATATCCGCGCCCAGCCGGGTCAGGTTCTCGGCAAAGTTCGGATGCGCCCGTTTCACCGGCCCCGCGTTCAGGATGCGCGACTGGCCCGGAATCTGGATCGCCGCGATCAGAAGGCCCACGACCACGCGGATGATATAGGGCGCCTCGACCTCGGCGGGCTTGAGCCGGTTGCCGCCGAAAACGATCAGGCGGTGCGGGTCCGACAGATGGCAGCGGACGCCGAACTTCGCCAGCTCGGCCGACCAGCCCATCGCTCCCTCATAGACCTTGTTCCAGAACATCACGTCGCCGGTGCAGCCCACCGCCACGCCGATCGCTTGCGGCAGCAGATCGGCGGGGAAGTAGGGCCAGGGCGCGGCCTCGATCTTGGGGGTCATCTGCGCGGTCAGCGGGGGCGTGACGTCGCGGGTCCAGCCGGTGACGGTGACGGCCCCGGGCTGGACGTCGAATTGCAGCCCCAGCTTGGCGAACTGGTCCAGGATCAGGGGCATCTCGCCCAGAATATCGCTCTCCACCGTCACCCGGCCGCCGCTGACGCCTCCCAGCGCCAGGAAGGTCGCGACCTCGTGGTGGTCGTCCGGCACGCGCCGGTCGGCCCCGCCCAGGCTGGCCGCGCCCGTCACCGACAGGCGGGAGGTGCCGATCCCCTCCACCGTCGCGCCCATCTCCACCAGCATGTGGCAGAGCGCCTGGACATGCGGCTCGGAGGCGGCGTTGGTCAGAACGCTCGTCCCCTCCGCCATCGAGGCGATCAGCAGGAAGGTCTCGGTCGCCGTGACCGAGGCGTATTCCGCCCAGATCGCCTGCGCCGACGGGCGCCCCGCGAGGGTCAGATCGATCTCGTCCCCAGCGGCCTGTTCGGCGCCGAAGCGGCGGAGGATCGCGATATGCGGGTCGATCTCCCGGATACCCAGCGCGCACCCCTTGGCGTCCACGTCGAAGCGCAGCCGCCCATGCCGCAGGAGAATCGGCGCCAGCAGCATGATCGCCGAACGGATGCGCAGCGGCAGTTGCTCGATCGCATCGGCATTCAGCGCCGTGGGATGGCGGACCTCCAGGATCTGCGCCGCCTTGTCATAGGAGACGGCGCTGCCCAGCGCGCGGAAATAGTCGAGGAACTTGTCGACATCCGTGATGTCGGGCACGTTCGTCAGCCGCACCGGCGCGTCGGTCAGCAGCGTCGCGCAGAGCATCGGCAGGACGGCGTTCTTGTTGCCGTTGGGGCGGATCGTTCCCGAAAGGGGACGCCCCCCGTTCACGACGAGATTGGCCATGAGGGACTCCCGGTCAGGTCAGCGGGGCGCACGGGCGCGGGGCCCGGGCGCGCGGCGCGGATCGGTCAGCGGCGGCGGTCGCGGCGCGAGGACATCGGCTGGAACGCGACCGAGACATGCGCCTCGCAATAGGGCTTGCCCGCCTGAACGGGCAGTCCGCAGAACCAGAATTTCTCGGTTGCCGGGTCGCCGATCGGCCATTTGCAGGTCCGCTCGGTCAGCTCCATCAGGCTGATTTTCTTCGCCGTCTTCTCGACCGCATTGACCTTGGCCAGGGCCTCGGCGCTGATTTCGTTGGCCGAAGGTTGGGGCGGGAGCGGTTGGCCGGCCATCAGCGGCTTGCGCAGCGGCGTGATGTTCGTGCCATGGGGGACGGCGGCCATGGTGCGGGGCTCGTCGTCGTCGTCCTCTTCCTCCGGTTCGGGCGCGGCGGCCACTTCAGGCGCGGCCTCGGGCTCCGGCGCAGGCTCCGGCGCAGGGGGCACAACCTCGGGCGCGGCGGGCGCGGCTGCGGCCGCTGCGGCGGGGGCCTCTTCTTCCTTGTTCTGGTTGCGGTTGGACAGGCCGAGGCGATGGACCTTGCCGATCACCGCGTTGCGCGTCACGCCGCCCAGCTCCTTGGCGATGGTCGAAGCGCTCGCCCCTTCGCCCCACATGCGCTTGAGCGTCTCGACGCGCTCGTCGGTCCAGGCCATTCTTGTCTCCGTCATTTGCTCGCAAGGGGCGCATCCCGCGTCGGGCCTGTGCGTGCGTGCACGGGCCAACCCCTCGGTATGTCCCTATTGTAAGGTCTGCGCGGGCCGTTACAAGCGGCCCCCGGACCGACCCGGAGGACACCGATGCCAACCGACGCCACCGTGCCACGCCCCGACGCCCCCGTTCCGGGTCACGGCGACCCCCACGGGGCCGGCGTGCGCCGCTTCGGCCGCGTCAACTGGCTGGGCACCTGGACCCTGATGGAGCGGGAGGTTCGCCGCTTCATGGCGGTCTGGACCCAGACGCTCCTGGCGCCGATCGTGACGGCGGGGCTGTTTCTGATGATCTTCACCATCGCCGTGGGCAGCAGCCGGGGCGAGGTGATGGGGGTCAGCTTCCTGCACTTCCTGGCACCCGGCATCCTGATGATGACGGTGATCCAGAACAGCTTCGCAAATGTGTCCTCTTCGATCACCTCGGCCAAGGTGCAGGGCAATATCGTCGACACGCTGATGCCACCGCTGTCGGCGGGCGAGCTGCTTGTCGGCTATCTCGCGGGCGGCATCGCCCGGGGCGTGATCGTGTCGGTGGCGATCTCGCTGGTGCTGTTCCCGACCATCGGGCTCGGCGTCGCGAACCCGGTCATGGCGCTGGTCTGGGTCGTCCTGGGCGGGGCGTTCCTGGGCGCGCTGGGCATCGTCGCGGGGATCTTCGCGCAGAAGTTCGACCAGATCGCGGCTATCACCAATTTCATCGTCACGCCGCTGAGCTTTCTGTCCGGGACGTTCTACTCGCTTGAGACGATGCCGCCGGTCCTGGCGACGATCAGCCATGCGAACCCGGTCTTCTATCTGATCGACGGGCTGCGGAGCGCCGTGCTGGGCGTCTCGGATTCCTCGCCTTGGCTCGGCTTTCTGGTGGTAGCGCTCTCGACGGCTGCTGTCGGCTCGCTGGCTTGGTGGATGTTCCGGACCGGGTTCCGGCTGAAGGCCTAGGCGGTCCCGCGGCGCGCGCGGGCCGGCTGGCCCGCTCTCAGATCGGACGCGCGGCGGGCTGAGGTCGGTGCGCGCGCCCCTCCCGCCAGGCCAGCACCAGCGCGCCCGTTACGATCATCGCGGCGCCCGTCCATCCCACCGCGTCCGGCAGGACGCCGAACAGCATGAAATCGTAAAGCCCCGCGAAGACCAGCGTCAGGTAGATGAAGGGCGTCACGAAGCTCGTCTCCGCCCGTCGCAGTCCGTTGACGAAGCAGCCCTGCGCGCAAGCCATGGCGAGACCCAGCGCCACCATGGCTGCCCATTGCGCGCCCGTCGGCGTCTGCCAGACGGGCAGGACGGTGAGCGTCGCCAGGATCACGCCGAGGCCGTTGGAAAACGCCAGGATCGCGAGCGGGCCGTCGCTGCGGGTAAGCCGCTTGATCAGCAGCACCTCCGCGCCCAGGGCCAGTGCTGCCCCCAGCGCCAGCAGCGCGCCCGGGGCGAAGACGCCCGTCCCAGGGCGGATGAGCAGCAGCCCCCCGGCCAGCGCGATGGCGGCGGCGGTCCGGCGTACGGGGCCGACCCGCTCCCCCAGGAACAGAACCGCCAGGATCATCGCCACCATCGGGTTGAGGAAGCTGATCGCCGTCGCCTCGGCCAGCGGGATCGTCGCGACCGCGGCGAACATCAGCGTCACGCCGCCCCAGCCGAAAAGGACACGCAGCGCGTGCCAGCGCAACTGCGCGAAGGAGATCGCCGGGCGCAGCGCCACCACGACCGCCGCAATCGCCAGCCCGGCGAATGCGAAGCGGCCGAAGGTGATCTGGAACGGATGGAGCGGGGCGCCCAGCGCGTCGGTGCCGAGCGCCTTCGCGAGCAGCGTGGTGGCGGCGATGAAAGCGCCGGCGCCGACCATGAAGATCGCCGCGACGCGCCTTGTTCCGAAATCTTCGCGAAGACTTCGTCCGTCAGACACCAAGACACCAGCGCATGATCGCCTTCTGCGCATGGAGCCGGTTCTCGGCCTCGTCGAACACCACCGAGCGGGGGCCGTCGAGAACCGCATCCGTGATCTCTTCCCCGCGATGGGCGGGCAGGCAATGCATAACCAGCGCATGGTCCGGCGCGGCTTCCATCAGACGCTCATTGACCTGGAAGGGGCGCAGCAGGTTGTGGCGGCGCTGGCGCGAGCTCTCCGGGTCGCCCATGCTGACCCAGGTATCGGTGACGACGAGGTCGGCGTCGCGCACCGCCGCCTCCGGGTCGCGCTCGATGCGCACCTCGCAGCCCGCGCTCCGCGCCGCACCGATCAGCGCGGGATCCGGGTCGAGCTGCGCGGGACCCGAAAAGGTGAAATGGAACCCGAAACTGGCCGCGGCATGCAGGAAGCTTTGAGCGACGTTGTTGCCGTCCCCCATCCAGGCGACGCGCTTGCCCCGGATGGGGCCGCGATGCTCTTCGAAGGTCATGACGTCGGCCATGATCTGGCAAGGGTGCGAAGTGTCGGTCAGGCCGTTGATCACGGGGACGGTGGCGTGCTCGGCCATCTCCGCCAGGATGTCCTCGCCGAAGGTGCGGATCATGATGAGGTCCACATAGCGGCTGAGCACGCGAGCCGTGTCGGCGATGGTTTCGCCATGGCCGAGTTGCATCTCGGCGCCCGACAGCACGATCGACGTGCCCCCCATCTGGCGGACGCCCACATCGAAGCTGACGCGGGTTCGGGTCGAGGGCTTTTCGAAGATCAGCGCGACGACATGCCCTTTCAGCGGCAGGTCGTCGTCTGGCGTACCCTTGGGGCGCGTGCCTCGGGTGGCCTTCATTTCGCTTGCCGACTCTAAGATCGTGCGCAAGTCGGCGGGTGCGGTGCGGTGAATGTCGAGGAAATTGGGCATGGCGGTCTCCGAGGCCGAGGGCTGGGGGCTCTGCCCCCAGACCCCCGGAGTATTTCTGGCCAGAAGAAGGAGGGTCAGGCCACGGATGCGGGGGCGACTGAGGCCGCGGCATGGTCGAGACGCGCGATGGCCTCGCGGATGTCCTCGTCCTCGATGTTGAGCGGTGGCAGCAGGCGGACCGTGTTGTCGGCGGCGGGCACGATGCAGACCTCTTGCGCATAGGCGGCCTGGACGACATCGCCCGCCGGGACCTTGCATTTCAGGCCCAGCATCAGACCCGATCCGCGGACCAGTTCGAACACGTCCGGGTGGGCGGCGACCAGACCCTCCAGCCCCTGGCGCATCAGGCCGGCCTTGCGGCGGACCTCGGAGAGGAAGGCCTCGTCGGCCACGATCTCCATCACCGCGTTGCCCACGGCGCAGGCGAGCGGGTTGCCGCCATAGGTGGAGCCGTGGGTGCCGGCGGTCATGCCGGAGGCGGCCGCCTCGGTGGCCAGCAATGCGCCCAGCGGAAAGCCCCCGCCGATGCCCTTGGCGACCATCATGATGTCCGGCGCGATCCCCGCCCATTCATGGGCGAAGAGCTTGCCGGTCCGGCCCATGCCGCATTGCACCTCGTCGAGGATCATCAACACGCCGGTCTTATCGCACAGTTCGCGAAGGCCCTTGAGGCAAACGTCGGGGACCGGGATGATCCCGCCTTCGCCTTGCACCGGCTCCAGGATGACGGCGGCCACGTCCGGCTCGGCCATTGCCGCCTTGAGCGCCTCGTGATCGCCGAAGGGCAGGTGTCGGAAGCCGGGCAGGAGCGGGCCGAACCCCTTCGTCATCTTCTCGGACCCCGCCGCCGCGATGCCCGCGGCGGAGCGGCCGTGGAACGAGCCGGTGAAGGCGAGGATCACGTTCCGCTCCGGCTGGCCCTTATCGAACCAGTATTTCCGCGCCATCTTCACTGCCAGTTCGCAGGCTTCCGTCCCGGAATTGGTGAAGAAGCAGGTATCGGCGAAGGTCGCCGCGACCAGCCGATCGGCCAGCTCCTCCTGTTGGGGGATGTGGTAGAGGTTGGAGGTGTGCCACAACTGGCCCGCCTGCCGCGTCAGTGCCTCGGTCAGCTTGGGATGCGCGTGGCCCAGCACGTTCACCGCGATGCCCGCGCCGAGGTCCAGGAAACGTCGCCCGTCCTTCTCCACCAGCCAGGCGCCTTCGCCCGAGACGAAGCTCAGCGGCGCGCGGTTGTAGGTGGGCAGGATGGGGGACATCATCTCCGTGGTCCTTTATATGGGTCAGAGGCGCCCGGCATCGCGCGAAACGGGCCACCTGTCAACGCGCAAGCACCGGTCACGTCTTCTTGCATAGGCCGTGAGCTGCGTGCCGTGCTTATGCTGGCAACAACACATAAGGGAGCCCTATCATGCGCCGTCTTTCCATGCCCGCCCTCGCCGCGGTCCTCTTCAGTTTTCCGGTCTCCGCGCAGGAGGCGCCGACCTGCGCCCTGCCCGCCGACCGCTACGACATGACCGCTGAGCAGATCGACGCGATGTATGACTGCATGTCGGATTACATGATCCAGGGCTATCAAGCCGAGGGGGACGAGATCGCGATGGCTTATCGCGGCTGGACCCAGGCCTCGATCCGGCCTGCCGTGGCAGGCGTCCACGGGGAGCGCTTTCTTAACACGTTCGTCAACGATGTGGGCGCGGAGCAGTATCTCAGGTTCGAGGAGGGCGACTTCGAGATGCCCGTGGGCTCGATCCTGGCCAAGGAGATGATCGGGATCCGCGACAATGGCGACGCGCGCCGTGCACCGCTGTTGATCATGACCAAGGTGGATGACGCGCCCGAGACCGACGGGTGGCGCTATTCCGGTGTGCAGCCGACCGGACAGGCCCTGCGCGTCAGCCAGAGCTTTTGCCACGATTGTCACGTGAACTTCGACGCCTCCGACTCGATGGGCTATCCGGTGGAGGAGGTCCGGGCCCCGAACTGACGGTCTGGGCTCCGGACCCAATTGAACCAGTTGGTGAAGGCGGTGGCGATGTGAGCGGCGGCGGGGCAGCTTCGCCCGAGCGTGTCGGGTCGGGTCGCGGCGCGGCGCCCGTCCTTGAGGCGGCGCCACCTTCGCTCGGCGAGGTGTCGCGCGCGGGAGGCAGTCCGATCCTATGAGATCGAGACGCGCCGAAAGGTTATGGCGGGACGATCGCTTCCGTACCGCGCTTGGCCAGCCCGTGCAGCTTGGACGCCCCCCCGGCGGGAGCAGCCTATCCCTTGCGCGAAGGCGCCCCCCCTTTTGCGTCGGCCACCAAGCGGTGGGCCTTCACGTGGGGCGCGCCGATCGAGACCTCCGCATGCGACCCGTGGATGCCGGTATGGCCGGCCGGCGCCGTAGATCCCATGCGCGACGCTCTGCCGGGGCCACCTGTTGAAGCGGTTATCGACGGTCTTATATTGGCCGCGGACTGCCGGGCAGGGCCGCCACCGCGCGCCCGGCC
This sequence comes from Jannaschia seohaensis, assembly GCF_900116765.1. Classification (GTDB taxonomy): domain Bacteria; phylum Pseudomonadota; class Alphaproteobacteria; order Rhodobacterales; family Rhodobacteraceae; genus Jannaschia; species Jannaschia seohaensis. The sequence goes on from NZ_UETC01000001.1 coordinate 940,154, forward strand.
GTAGCATGTGCAGAGAGATCACCCTGCGGTCGTCGACCCGCCACGCACGGCGCTGACCGAACGGCAGATGCGGCGCGTTCCGCGCCCACTCCGCATCGCTGATCCAAGAATGCCCCCTGGCCGTCCTGCTCCCCAAACCGCTCGGAAAGGTTGAATCACCGAGGACCCGTGGCGGAAATGCCAATGGGATACCGTGCTCAGGGGGCGGGGAAATCCCCGCCCTACGCGGGCACAGCTGGCCCCAGGCGCGTTGGGGCCGTGTCGTAGGGCGGGGATACCCCCGCCTTCCGTCCCGCCGCGTGCTTGCGCAGCGCCGTCGACTCCGCCAGAGTCCAGCGGATGGAGCAGCCCCGCAAATGGTCGCGCACCCGTGCGCATTCCGTCCATGCGCTGACGGCCACCGGCGCTGTCTTCGCGATGTTCGCGCTGCTGGCCGCGGTCGAAGCGAACTGGTCCTGGATGTTCCTGTGGCTGCTGGCCGCGCTGTTGGTGGACGGCATCGACGGGCCGCTGGCGCGGCGCTACGACGTGGATCTTCACGCGGCACGCTTCGATGGGGTGCTGCTGGACCTCATCATCGATTACCTCACCTATGTCTTCATCCCGGCCTATGCGCTCTATGCCTCCGGCATCGTGCCGGGCTGGCCGGGGTGGGGGATGCTGATCGTCATTCCCTTCGCCTCCGCGCTCTATTTCGCGGATGTGCGGATGAAGACCGAGGATGCGAGCTTCGAGGGCTTCCCGGGCTGCTGGAACATGTTCGCGCTGGTGGTCTTCGTCCTTCAGCCGAATCCCTGGATCGTGCTGATCCTCTCGCTCGTTCTGTCGGTCGCGATGTTCCTGCCGATCCGGTTCGTGCATCCCGTTCGGACGGCGCGCTGGCGGCCGCTGACCCTCGCGGTGTCGCTGGCCTGGATGGTGTTAGCGGTCATGGCCGCTTGGGGCGAGTTCGGGCTGTCAGGGGCCTGGGCCTGGGCATTTGGGCTGACCTCGACCTATCTTCTGCTGGCGGGGCCTCTGCAACAGTTGCTCGACCTCAGAGGTCGATAGCGCCTTCGGGCGGGGGGCCGAGCTCCTCGACCTCCTCCTCGCGCTTGCGGCGGATGAGGATATCGCCGTTCTCCAGCACTTCGGGCGCGTGGTAGAGGGTCAGGTCGATCCCGCTCAGCTTGTCGCTCCAACGCTCCAGCAGGGGGCCGGCATCGCGGGCGAGATCTTCCAGGTCGCGGAAGGTGGGCTCCATCTCCTGCATCAGGCCGTCCATGAAAAGGCGCAGGCCCTGCTCCATCGCGGAGCGGCCTTCGCCTTCCTGGGCGGCGGCGGGCAGGCAGAGGAACGGGAGGAGGAGAAGCAGGCGCATGCCTCAGATGTGGGGCGAGGCCGGGGCCAGATCAAGGATCACGGGGAAGTGGTCGGACGCGTCGAGCAGGTCGCGTTGCAACGCGGGATCCTTCAAGGCGCGGGGTGCGTCGAACGGATGCAGGATCGTCCAATGGGCGCGGGGCACGAGGCCCGCATCGACCATCGCGAAGTCGATAAGCGCGTTCATGTAGCACTCGGCATGCGAATCCCAGAAGCGGGCGGTCGCGGGCTGCGCCGCGCCGAGCCGAGGTGGGCGGGCCGCAGGGTCGTAGAGGGCGTCGGGGCCGTCGCCCAGGACGATCTCCAGGCCCGAGCGGCCGAATAGCGCTTCGAACCGGTCCAGGCCGGGGCCGTCGTTGAAATCCCCCGCGACGATCAGGCGTCGGCCCTCGGCCAGCCGCTGATCCACGCGGCGCCGCAGCCAGATACACTGCGCCAGCTGCTTGCGCCGGTTCTGGATGGCGATCCGCATCGCATCGTCCGCGTCCTTGGCGCCACGGGCGGCCTTGGACTTGGCGTGCACGCCGATCAGGTGCAGCACCTCGCCCTCCACCTCCAGATCGATCTCCAGCGGCGGTTTGGACCAGGCGAGGCGATCGGCCCGCAGATCCAGATCGACATCCAGCTGAAAGATCCGGTCGAAGCGCGGAGCCTCCGGACTTTGCCCCGGGGCGTGGCTGGGCGTGACGCGGTCGGGGTCGTAGAGCAGGGCGATCTCTTGCTGGGTGTCGTTCGGGAAGCCCAGCAGCGAGCGGGACATGCGGAGCCCGGCCTGCTCGGCGAAGATCTCCAGCGCGGCCCCGCCCGCGCGGCGCATCGACGTGTCGGGCGCCTCCTGGATCACGATCGCATCGGCGTCGATCGCGCGCAGGACACCTGCGATGGCGTCCAGCTGCCGCGCCTTGGGCACGCCGTAGCGGCCATGCTCCTGCACCTGCAAAGGCTGGCCGTCCTCGTCGAAAAGCTGGTCGAACCACTCCACGTTCCAGGTGGCGAGCCGCAGCGATGTCCGTGCTTGGCTCACGCGGTGCCGGCCTGGATCCGCTCCCAGGCGCGATTGATGGCGACGAGACGCTTTTCGGCCAGCTTCACCGCTTCCTCGGGCAGGCCGCGCGCGACCATGCGGTCGGGATGGGTCTCGCGGACCTGCGCGCGCCAGGCCGCCCGGACCTCTTCCATCGGTGCGCCCGGCTCGACGCCCAGAATCTCCCAACAATCGGGCTCGGCGCCGGGCACGAGCCGGGTGCGCAGCGCGCGAAACTCGCGGTCTGGAATGCCGAAGATCTCCGCCACCCGGGTCAGAAAGGCATCCTCCGCGGGGTGGTAGTCGCCATCGGCCAGGGCGATGTGGAACAACCCCTCCATCAGATCGCGCAAGACCGGACCGTCGCCCTTAAACATGGCCGCGATGCGGGCGGCGTAATGCTCGAACCCGGCCACGTCCGTGCGGGCCAGATCGAACACGCGGGCGGCGTTCTCGATCTCGCGTTCGGGGATGACGAAGACTTCGCGAAAGGCGGTTACCTCGTCGCGGGTGACGCGGCCATCGGCCTTGGCCATCTTGGCGCTCAGCGCGATGACGGCGATGGTGAAGGCGACGGAGCGTTCCGGCGGGGCGCGCAGCGGCTCGAAGAGCTGCGACAGCCGCTCCCCGGGGGCCAGACGCGCGAGCGCTTGCATGATGCGTTGCCAGATCGTCATGGGAGCGACCCTAACGTGCCACGAGCGCCGCGAGAACGGCGATTTCCGTCACTTGCTGCACCGCGCCCAGCACGTCGCCCGTCTGTCCGCCGATCTTGGCCTGCGCCAGCGCGGCCACCCCGGCCGCCGCCAGCGCCGCCATCGCCAGACCGAACAGGCCGTGCGGCCCGCCCTGCGTCGCCAGCGCCGCCAGTGCCAGCGCCAGCGCGATCCAGAGGCAGCGCGCCGAGGGCCGCCCCGCCCCCCGTGCCAGCCCGTCCTCCCGCGCGGGAGGCATATGGCGCAACAGCCCCACCATCGAGGCCCGGCTGACGACGCCCGCCACGACGCATACGCCGATCAGGTTGCCCTGCGACAGCGCGAGCTCCAGCACAACCCAGCGGGCGAGCAGCGACAGCACCAGCGCCAGCACGCCATAGGTGCCCACGCGCGAATCGCGCATGATCTCCAGACGCCGGGCGCGGTCGAACCCGCCCCAGAAGCCGTCGGCGCAATCCGCCAACCCGTCCTCGTGCATCGCGCCGGTCAGCATGACCAGCAGCGTCAGCGTCACCGCCGCGGCCAGCCCTCCGGGCAGGCCGACAGCCGCCACGGCCATGCCGGCCAGCGCGGCCGGCAGGCCCACCAGCAGGCCCATCAGCGGCCAGGCCCAGGCGGCATCGGCGGCCCGCGCCGTCGGCACGCCCCGCACCGGCAGGCGGGTCAGCAGCATCGTGGCCGAGATGAGATCGGAGCGGAGCGACATGGGACCGAAGGCGTAAGTGTCTTCCGGCGGATAGCGAGCGCTTGCGCCTCGGTAAAGTCATCGCCATCACGGCGGCCATGACCGTACTCGACAGCTTCCCCGCCCTCCGCACCGCCCTGGCCGACCTGCCGGGCTCGGACGCCTCCGCCGCTCAGGCCGCCGCCGACCGCAACGGTCAGCTCACCAAGCCGCCCGGCGCGCTAGGGCGTCTGGAAGAGCTGGCGCAATGGTATGCCGGGTGGCGCGGCGACCCGCGCCCTACGATCTCGGCGCCGCAGGTGCTCGTCTTCGCCGGCAATCACGGCGTCGCGGCGCAGGGTGTCAGCGCTTTCCCGGCCGAGGTGACGGTGCAGATGGTCGCCAATTTCCGTGCGGGCGGAGCGGCGATCAACCAGCTCTCGGACCTGGCCGGGGCGCGCATGGACGTGCATGCTCTGTCGCTGGAGACGCCCACGGCGGATTTCACCCAAGGCCCCGCCATGAGCGAAGCCGAGGCCTGCGCCGCCTTCGCCGCCGGCTGGGACGCGGTGGACCCGGGGGCCGACCTGTTGGTGACGGGCGAGATGGGGATCGCCAACACCACATCTGCCGCCGCGATTGCCGCCGCCCTGCTGGGCGGTACGGGCTGGGCCGGGCGCGGGACCGGGATCGACGATGCGGGGCTGGCGCGCAAGGAGGCCGCTGTCGCCGCGGGCCTCGCCGCCAATCCGGGACGGACGGGGCTGGAGGTGCTCGCCGCCCTCGGCGGGCGGGAGATCGCGGCCATGGCCGGGGCCATCGCGGCCGCTCGGGCGCGGCGGATCCCGGTGATCCTGGACGGCTTCATCTGCGGCGCGGCGGCGCTCGTCTTGCAGGCCGAGCGCTCGGATGTGCTGGACCATTGCGTCGCGGGCCACCTCTCGGCGGAGGGCGCGCATCGGCGGATGCTGGACGCGATGGGCAAGGCGCCGCTGCTGGATCTGGGACTCCGGCTGGGCGAGGGCTCGGGCGCTGCTCTGGCGGTTCAGGTGCTGCGCGGCGCGTTGGTCTGCCATTCGGGCATGGCGACCTTTGCCGAAGCCGGGGTGGCTGAGGGCTAGGCGCGGTCGCGCTGCGCGATCATCATCGAGAGCGCATCGGACAGGATCTTGGTCTCCGCCCCGCGCGTGACGCCGCCGATACCCACGCGCCGGCCGATCCGCCACCACATGCCGGGCACCCAGGCCCGGCCAAGCGGTTCGTCCAGCCGGATCAGGAAGCCGTTGGACGGCTTGAAGCTGAACAGCGCCCGGTCGACCGAGACGATCCGGTCGAGCGGCGCGATCACGCGTCCGCTCTCCTCGCGCAGGCCGGTCTCGTCGAGCACGATGCCTTGGGCCGATCCGACCCAACCCCGATGTCCCAGAACCAGAGCAGCGATCCCCAGCACGACCAGGAAGATCCGCCACCCGAGCACCTGCGGCGGGTGCGCGACCGCAAGATAAAGCAGCGCCAGCCCCAGTACGATCTGGACGACGAGGCCGAAGGCGCGACGGGGGGCGGAAGGATAGAGGATATGGATGGGCTCGGACATGAGCGCGACCTAGCCGGGTCGCGCTCCGGCCACAATGAAAAGCGCGCTCAGGTCAGCCCGCGCCAGGCCAGCACGGCCAGAACCAGCCCAAACACGATCAGCAGGCGCAGTGCGACCAGCCCGATCAGGCCCGATCGCGCGCGGCGGCGATATTTCCCCTCGGGGATCGCGGCCAGATGCCGCTCCAGCATGGCGCAGGTTTCGACCACGCGGCCCGCGTCCAGGTTGCGCGCCGTGGCGGGGTTGGCGAGCATCGCGCGCGCGGTCGAAAGCTCCCGCGCCTGGGCCAGCGCGGCGCGCGGCAGGCGGCCGCGCGCGCCGGCCAGCTTCGCCTCGAGCGACCCGGACAGGTGCAGCCGCTCCCCCAGGGCGGCCTCGACCGCGTCGATCCGCGCGGCCACGTCGCGATGCATCCCGTCCATGGAGGCAGCCTAGGGCGCGCGCGTCGCCCTGGCCATCGCATCGGCGGCAGGATACTCCGTTTCCATGCTCAACATGATCCGCCACGGCAGCCCGACCGACCGACCGCCCCTCCTGATCGCGCATGGCCTCTTCGGCTCGGCGCGCAACTGGGGCGTGATCGCCAAGCGCCTGTCGGACACGCGCGAGGTCGTGGCGGTCGACATGCGCAACCACGGCGCGTCTTTCTGGGACGCGGCCCATGGCTACGAAGATCTCGCCGCCGATCTCGCCGAGGTCATCGGAGACCGGCCCCATGACGTGCTCGGCCATTCCATGGGCGGCAAGGCGGCGATGGTGCTGGCGCTGACGCGGCCCGAAGCGGTGCAGCGCCTTGTCGTGGCCGATATCGCGCCGGTTGGCTACCGCCACACGCAAGGGCACCTCATCGACGCGATGCGGGCGGTCGACCTGAGCCGCGTCACCCGCCGCTCCGACGCCGCCGCGCAGCTGACCCAGGTGCCCGAGGACGGGACGCGGTCCTTCCTGCTGCAATCGCTCGACGTCGCGGCAGGCCGCTGGACCCTCAACTTGGACGCGCTGGCCGACGAGATGGATCGCATCATCGGCTTCCCGGAGATCGAAGGGCGCTTCGACGGCCCGACGCTGTTCCTGTCGGGCGCCAACAGCGATTACGTGCGGGCCGAGCATCGCGACCGGATCCTCGCGCTTTTCCCGGGCGCGAAATTCGCGCGTATTCCCGGGGCGGGCCACTGGCTGCACGCCGAAAAGCCGCGGGAGTTCGAGGCAGCGATTCGCGTCTTTCTAGATAAATGACCCGCGTCCCGGCCCGGTGAGACGGAAGGCCGAACCTCGGCGAGGCGCTTCGCCCCGCCCCCTCGGAGCCCGGATTTTGCCACGCCTTCGCCTTAGAACCAATTTATGTCGATTGCATGGAACCGTTGCTGGATGCCGTCTCTGTTTTCGCCGCCTGCACCGACCTCTCGATCGATGTCGTGATGGGGGAGAAATATCCCACCCTGACGATCCGCCAGGGCCCGGGATCCTATCTCTGCGCCTCCGCAGCCCTGACCGCCGCCCCCTACGTTGCCGCCGGCGTCGCGCTGCTGAGCGTGGTCTCGATCCTGCGCCGCAGCCGTCTGAGGCGCCGCTACCGCTGATCGGCGTCAGGCGGTCAGGCCCTCCGGCGCCGGCAGTCCATGGGTCCGGCAGCAGGCCGTGAGCGTGTTGGCCAACAGACAGGCGATGGTCATGGGGCCGACGCCCCCCGGAACCGGCGTGATCGCGCCAGCGACCTCGACCGCTTCGGCGAAGTCCACATCCCCCACCAGGCGGGTCTTGCCCGGCAGATCGGGATGCGGCACCCGCGTGATGCCAACGTCGATCACCGTCGCGCCGGGCTTGACCCAATCGCCCTTGACCATCTGCGCCCGCCCGACCGCCGCCACCAGGATATCCGCCCCGCGGCAGACCTGGTCCAGGTCGCGTGTCCGCGAATGCGCCATCGTGACCGTGCAGTTCTCCCGCAGGAGCAGTTGCGCCATCGGCTTGCCAAATAGGTTCGAGCGCCCGATCACGACCGCCGAGAGGCCGCTCATGTCGCCCAGCCGGTCCCGTAACAGCATCAGACAGCCCAGCGGCGTGCAGGGCGTCAACGCGTCGCCGCCGGTGGCGAGCAGGCCCGCATTCACCACGCTCAGCCCGTCCACATCCTTCGCCGGATCGATCCGCGCCACCGTCCGTCGCTCATCCAGGTGGTCCGGCACGGGGAATTGGCACAGAATGCCATGCACCGCGGGGTCCGCGTTCAGCCGGTCGATCAGCGCGAAGAGCTCCGCTTCCGGCACGTCGGCGGGCAGGCGGTATTCGAAGCTTTCCATCCCGGCGGCCACCGTCGCCTTGTGCTTGTGGCCGACATAGACCTCGCTCGCCGGGTCCTCACCCACCAGAATCACGGCCAGACCGGGGGTGACGCCCGCCGCCTTCACCCGCGCCACCTCTGCCGCGACCTTCTCCCGGATGCCCGCCGCGAAGGCCTTTCCGTCGATGATCTCTGCCGTCATGTCGTCTCCTACCGGCGCCCGTCTGGTCCGTTTCCCCGCGCTCATTCCTAGCTCACGAAGAGACGGCAGCGGGGCGCCCCCTCTTCTTCCCTGTTTAAATATCCCCGCCGGAGGCCGCGGCTGGTCCGGGGCTCGATGCCCCGGACCAGCCGCCCCCGGCGCGACGATCCGGGGCGGCGCACCCCTAAAACAGCCCCTCGATCTCGCCCGCCTCGTTCAGGCCGATCTTCTCGGCCGAGGGCACGCGGGGCAGGCCCGGCATTGTCATGATCTCTCCGCAGATGACCACCACAAAGCCGGCCCCGGCCGAAAGCCGCACCTCGCGCACCGGCACGGAATGGCCGGTCGGTGCGCCGCGCAGGTTGGGATCGGTGCTGAAGGAATACTGAGTCTTCGCCATACAAATCGGGAGAGCGCCATAGCCTTGCTCTTCCCAGGCGCGCAACTGGTCGCGGATCTTCTTGTCCGCCAGAACCTCGTCGGCGTGGTAGATGCGCTTGGCGATAGTCTCGATCTTCTGGAAGAGCGGCATGTCGTCCGGATAGATCGGCGCGAAATTCGCCGTCCCCGCCTCCGCGATCTCGGCCACGCGCCGCGCCAGCGCCTCGGACCCCTTGGAGCCGTCGGCCCAGTGCTTCGAAACGATCGCCTCGGACCCCTGGGTCTGGACGTAATCCTTGACGGCCTGGACCTCGGCCTCGGTGTCGCCGGTGAAGTGGTTGATGGCCACGACCACGGGAACGCCGAAGCTTTTGACATTGCCGATATGGCGGCCGAGATTGGCGCATCCGGCCTTGACGGCTTCAACGTTCTCGGCGCCCAGGTCGGCCTTGGCCACGCCGCCATTCATTTTCATCGCCCGGACGGTCGCCACCAGCACGACGCAATCAGGCGCGATCCCGGCCTTGCGGCACTTGATGTTCATGAACTTCTCCGCCCCGAGATCCGCCCCGAACCCGGCCTCGGTGACGACGAAATCGGCCAGCTTAAGCGCCGTGGTCGTCGCGATGACCGAGTTGCAGCCATGGGCGATGTTGGCGAACGGCCCGCCATGGACAAAGGCGGGGTTGTTTTCGAGCGTCTGCACCAGGTTCGGCTGCATCGCGTCCTTCAAGAGCACGGTCATCGCCCCGTCCGCCTTGATGTCGCGGCAGTAGATCGGCGTCCTGTCGCGGCGATAGGCGACGATCATGTCGCCCAGCCGCCGTTGCAGGTCGGCCAGGTCGGTGGCGAGGCAGAGGCAGGCCATGACCTCGGAGGCGACGGTGATGTCGAAGCCCGCCTCGCGCGGGAAGCCGTTGGCCACCCCGCCCAGGGACGCCGTGATCTGGCGCAGCGCGCGATCGTTCATGTCGACCACCCGGCGCCAGACGACCCGGCGGATGTCGATCTCAAGCTCGTTGCCCCAGTAGATATGGTTGTCAATCATCGCCGCCAGCAGGGAATGGGCGCTGGTGATCGCGTGGAAGTCGCCTGTGAAGTGGAGGTTCATGTCCTCCATGGGCACGATCTGCGCATAGCCGCCCCCGGCCGCGCCGCCCTTCATCCCGAAATTCGGGCCGAGCGAGGCCTCGCGGATGCAGATCATCGCCTTCTTGCCGATGGCGTTCAGCCCGTCGCCCAGGCCCACGGTCGTGGTCGTCTTGCCTTCGCCGGCGGGGGTCGGGTTGATCGCCGTCACCAGGATCAGCTTGCCGTTCGGCCGGTCCTTGACGCTGTCGATGAAGCGCTGGCTCACCTTCGCCTTGTCATGGCCGTAGGGCAGCAGATCCGCCGCGCCGATTCCGGCCTTCTCCCCGATCTCCTGGATGGGGCGCTTCTTCGCGGCGCGCGCGATCTCGATATCGGTGAGAGGCATCTGGGGTCGGTCCTTCCTTCGCAGCCAGGGCATGCCATGACTGCTAGCCCGGCGGACAGGGGCACGCGGCGCTCATATGCGACATTGTGCGCGATGGGCGCGCCGTTCGGCGAACGGCGCGGCGCGGATCGGAAACCCCGGTCCGGTCCGGCGATCACAAGCGCGTGAGCGGCGTCCGATCACGGGAACATGATTCGGCTTTCGTCGTTCTTTCACAAATGACGCGCTATGGTCTGTGCGTGCGTGCTCAAACCGCTCGAAGGAGAGGACCCAATGACCGCCACGTCGCTGCTGATCCATGCCGGCTTCGCCTCCGGCCTCGCGCGCGCCATGCTCACCGGCTTGGCGCTCACCTGATCCCGATCCGGGCCGGCACTCCCCAACGTCCGGTCCGGTTCCCCGGAGACCTCCCCCGGTCTCCGTCCCCCGGCGGCGCGTCGATTCAGGCTCTGTCCCTCGCCTGGATCGGCGCGCCGCTTTCTTGTTTCAGGCGCCGCGCCAGGGCCGCTGGTCCGGGATATGCAGTCGCAGCCGGCCGCCCAGCCGCAGCATCCCCTCCCGCTCGACCCAGGCCGCGACGCCCCGCCGCCCCTGTGCGGCCCGCTTGAACTTTCGTCCATGCCCGGGCGCATCCGCGTCGATCACCGGCGCGGGGAGCTGGCAGGGACGGTTCTCCATATCCACCACCAGCGTCGCTCCGTCCTCCGCCTGAATCCGCGACGACGGGGGCAGATGCGTCAGGTCCGGGATGCCGGAGACGATCAGCGTCGCACCCGCCCAGGCCGGATCGAAGCGCTCCACGCCGATCTTCGCGGCGATCTCCGACAATTCCTCTTCGCTCATGATGCAAAGCTGTCGGACGTTGCGGATCTCCGTCCCCTTCGGATGTTGCGCCACCACGCGGGAGCAGGAGGGCCGGGTGAGCCCGCCATGGGCCTCGCCCTCGGGGCCGGCGAGGGTCAGGTGCAGCGTCTCGCGCGGGTCGGAGGCGAGGGCCGCGTCGCGGTCGGCGACCACGCCCAGCCAGACGATGCGGCCGGTGACGTCGGTCGGCTTGAGGGCGGGCATCGCGGTGGTCCTGTCAGGTGGGGCGGGCGCGGCGACCGGCCCAGACGGCGACGGCCAGCAGGATCGCGACCGCGCCGCCCAGTTCCAGCCACTCCTCGACATGGGCAAGCCTGTCGTTGAGGGCTTGCGACACCTCGATGCCGAGCGGCCGCAGCTTGCGCCCGATCCCGTCGAAGCCCTTCGCGATCACCAACGCGATCAGCGCGCCCACCGTGAGCCAGGGCCAGAGCCGGCCCGTGCGCATCGCCCGCCAGGTCGGGCCGGCGCCGTGTCGGATCAGGCGCAGACCGGTCCAGAGCGCGAAGAAGACGATGGCGAGGCCCACCAGCTTCTCCCAGAGCGGGAAGGCCCCGGTGTAGAAGCGGGATTTCAGGATCCCGCCGGACAGGAGGGACTTGTCGAGGTCCAGTTCCCGGCCGGCCGCGAACAGCAGCGTGACGGGGACCTGCCAGAGGCGGCCCAGAAGGTCCGGCGCGGCCGCTACGAAGGCCAGCGCGGCGCCCAGATAGGCGACGACCGACGCGATCTCCACAGGGCCGTCCTCACCGTAGAGGCCGTCCGATCCGCGCACGAAGAGCAGGATCGCGAGGATGATGGCGAGGCTCGCGAAGACGACGAGGCGCGGTATCGTGGTGACGGATGCGGCCATGACAATTCGACTATCGCCGATGAAGACGCTTCGAAAGTTTCACGAACGAAAGCCCCCCGACGCTGCGCGCCGGGGGCTGTCTTTGGGGTCTAGGCGGAAGGCTCGGGCTCGGGACCGGAGCCGACCTGCGGATCTTTCCGCTTGGGCTTGGTCTTGGGGATCGCCGTCAGGCTGCTGCCACCGGTATCGGCCCCATCGTCGTCCTCGTCGCGCTTGAGCGGCTCGCCGTTGATCACTTTCATGATCTCGGGCCCGGTCAGCGTTTCGTATTCCAGCAGACCCTGGGCCAGCCGCTCCAGATCGTCGCGCTTCTCCGTCAGGATCCGCTTGGCGGTCTCATAGCCGGTATGGACCAGTTCCTTGACCTTTTCGTCGATCAGTTTCTGGGTCGCGGGCGAGACGTTGCCGCCGCCCTGATAGCTGCCCAGATAGGACTGCTGCTCATTGGCGTAGTCGACCATGCCCAGCTCGTCCGAGTAGCCGAACTGCGTCACCATCGCGCGGGCGATCTTGGTCACCTGCTGGATGTCCGAGGCGGCGCCGGAGGTCACGTTCTCCTTGCCGAATACAAGCTCCTCGGCGACGCGGCCGCCCATCGCCATGGCGATCTTGGACGTGTATTTCGTCCAGCTGACCGAAAGCTGGTCCCGCTCCGGCAGGGACAGAACGAGGCCCAACGCGCGGCCGCGCGGGATGATCGTCGCTTTGTGGATCGGATCGTGCTGCGGGACGTTCAGGCCGACGATGGCGTGGCCCGCCTCGTGATAGGCGGTCAGGCGCTTTTCGTCCTCGGTCATGACCATGGAGCGGCGCTCCGCCCCCATCATGACCTTGTCCTTGGCCATCTCGAAATCTTCCATCGTGACGACCCGGCGCCCGATGCGCGCGGCCATCAGCGCGGCCTCGTTCACGAGGTTCGCCAGATCGGCGCCAGAGAAGCCCGGCGTGCCGCGCGCGATGATGCGCAGGTCGACGTCGGCGCCCAGCGGTGTCTTGCGGGCATGGACGCCCAGGATCTTCTCGCGGCCCTTGATGTCGGGATTCGGCACCTGGACCTGACGGTCGAAGCGGCCCGGACGCAGCAGCGCGGGGTCCAGCACGTCGGGGCGGTTGGTCGCCGCGACGATGATGATGCCCTCATTGGCCTCGAAGCCGTCCATTTCGACCAGCAACTGGTTCAGCGTCTGCTCACGCTCGTCGTTGCCGCCGCCATAGCCCACGCCCCGGGACCGGCCCACGGCGTCGATCTCGTCGATGAAGACGATACAGGGCGCGTTCTTCTTGGCCTGTTCGAACATGTCGCGCACGCGGCTCGCGCCGACGCCGACGAACATCTCGACGAAGTCGGAGCCGGAGATGGTGAAGAAGGGCACCCCCGCCTCACCGGCCACGGCCCGGGCCAGGAGCGTCTTGCCGGTGCCCGGAGGGCCCACCAGCAGGGCGCCCTTGGGGATCTTGCCGCCCAGGCGCGAGAATTTCTGCGGGTTGCGCAGGAATTCGACGATCTCTTCCAGGTCGTCCTTGGCCTCGTCGATGCCCGCGACGTCGTCGAAAGTCACGCGGCCATGCTTTTCCGTCAAGAGCTTGGCCTTGGACTTGCCGAAGCCCATCGCGCCGCCTTTGCCGCCGCCCTGCATCCGGTTCATGAAGAAGATCCAGATTCCGATCAGCACCAGGAACGGCAGCCACAGGCCCAGCGCGGACATGAAGCCCGACTGTTCCTGGCTTTCGGCTGAGATGGCGACATCATTGGCCAGGAGCGTCTCGGTCACGTCGACATCGGCCGGCTTGATGGTGACCTGTTCGGTGCCGCTGGCGCCGCGGAACTCGATCCGCTCCCCGTCGAGACGAACCGCACTGACGGAGCCGTTTTCGACCTGAGTGATGAATTCGGAATAGGGGACCTCCCGCGCCGACATCGCCGACTGCCCGCCCGAGAAGAGCTGGAACAGGGCCATGACGAGAACGAAGAGAACCACCCAAAAAGCGATGGATCGCGCGTTGCCCAAGGGAATACCTCCATGTGGCGCGGGACCGGTCCGCCCGCGCGTCAGTTAGTGGACAAGATAGGGATTGCGGTGCTGGGATCAACGCAATTCCCCGGACGCAGTTGACGCGGCCGGGTCAGGATCCGCGGCGGCGGAGGCATTCCACCGTCCATCCGGGCTCCGGGTGGGCCAGGGGCGCGGCGATCGGACGCGACTCCGACCAGATGGCGGGCGAGGCCAGGAGCGATTGGCGCGGCAGGCCGGACTCCCGCCAGGGGAAGTCGGAGACCGCCTCGCCCAGGGCCGCCACATGGGCGTCCGGCGGGGTCTCGGTCTGCGCGGTGACCCGCCACCGGCCGTCCCACAGGGCGCCCAGGGGCGCGGGCGGGGCGGCGGCGGCCTCGGCCGGCTCGCGCGAGACGCGCAGGCGGTCCGACGTCCAGGTCAGGAGGCATCCGGCCAGGGTTGTCTGGCGGGCGGCGGCGGCGCGGCGCAGCAACTCCTCCTGCTTGGCGCGGCGCGGCGGATGGGAGGCGCCGCCGATCTCGGCCAGCGCGGCCAGCAGCAGGCGCCGCGCATGCTCGGGGTCGTCCCGCAGCAAGGCGTCCATCGTCTCTCGCGGGATCAGCCAGTCGCCCCAGTCGAAGGTGACGTGCTCCGCCACGATCTCTCGCGCGCGGCGCTCCAGCGCGTTGCGCGCCATGCGCAGGGCGGTGGCCGAGGCCGCGATCTGCACCGGGTCGATGCCCAGCCCGGCGATCAGGTGACGGGCCCGGACCCGTTCGAAGCGGGGATCGGCGTTGGACGGATCGTCGACCGGGACGAGGCCCTGCGCCTCGACCCAATCGCGCAGGGCGCGTCGCGAGACCGAGAGCAGCGGGCGCAGGAAGACGGCGCCGTCCCGTTCCAGACGCGGGGTCATGGCGGCCAGGCCGTCGAGCCCCGCGCCATCCGCCAGCCGCATCACGAAGCCTTCGGCCACGTCATCTGCCGTATGTCCCAGCAGGACCGCGCGCAGCCCGTGCGTCCGCGCCCAGGCGCCAAGCGCCCGATAGCGCGCGTCCCGGGCCCGGGCCTGCAAGGCGGGGCCGTCCGAGAGGTCCAGGCGCCGCGTCTCATGAGGGATCCCTCGCGCGGCGCAGATCCGCGCCACCTGCGCGGCCTCCGCCGCCGCCTCGGGTCGCAGCCCGTGATCAACCGTCACCGCCCGCGCGGCGAGGCCTTGGGCGTGGCTGGCGAGAAGAAGGGCGAGGCTGTCCGCCCCGCCCGAGACCGCAACGCCATAAGGCCCGCCCTGCGCGTCGAGGTCGAGTTCAGGCGCAGCCAAGCCCTGTCCGCGCCTGCTGCGCCTCCGCCGCGGCGGGCGCGTTCGGGAAGCGGATGAGCACCTCCGAGAGGGTCAGGCAGGCTTCGTCGGTCTGGCCCAGCGTCCCGAGCGACCGGCCGAGGCCCAGGAGCGACTCCGCCGCGCGCGGGCCTTGGGGCGAGCCCGAAAAGCTTTCGAGATAAGCCCGTGCGGCATCGGCGGCCTGCCCGTTCCGCGCCAGGGCCTGCGCCCGCAGGAAGGTCGCCTCCCCGGTCAGGGGACCGGTCGGGTAGGAGGTGGTGAAGCGCGAGAACGCCTGCGCCGCCTCGGCGTTCTGGCCGCTCTCCAGCAGGGCGCGGGCGGCGTCGAACTCCGCCTGCTCGCCCACGGCAAGCTCCGGCGTGCTGGCCGGGGGCGCGGTGGTCCCGCCAGTCGGGCGCTGCACCGGCACGGGGCCCGAAGCCACGGGACCGGGCGCCGTGGGCGCCCCGCCCAGCGGGCCGGGATTGGGGAGCGACCCGAGGTCGCAGTCCGGCGTCAGCTCGCAAAGCTGAAAGCGCAGATCCTCGATCCGGTTGCCCCCGTCGCGGGCCACACTCTCGACCCGGAAGGAGAGCTGTTCGGTCCGGGCCGTCAGCTCCTGCAACTGCCCTTCCAGCGCGATCACGCGGTCCGGGAAGCTGCTGCCCTCGATCCCCAGCACGGCGGCGCCGGTGGTCTGCAACTCCGCGCGCAGGCCGGCCATCTCCTGGTTCAGTACCGAAAGCTGGCGCCGGATGTCGGACAGGGTCTGCGCCTGGTCCTGCGCCGGCGCGGGCAGGGCGGTGGCCAGCAGAAGGGCGAGGGCGAGGCGCATCAGCTGGTCGCCCCCAGCGCAAGCACCGTTACCGCGCGACGGTTCTGGCTATAACAGGCCTCGGTCGAGCAGACCTGGATCGGACGCTCCTTGCCGTAGGAGATGGTCCGCATCCGCGTGGCCGGCACGCCCCGGCTGACCAGGTAATCGCGGGCGGCGTTGGCGCGGCGGCCGCCGAGGGCGAGGTTGTATTCCCGCGTGCCCTGCTCATCCGCATGGCCTTCGATCAGCGCGGTATAGCCGGGGTTCGCGATCAGCCACTGCGCCTGCGCGTCGAGCACCGAGCGCGCCTCGGGCGAGAGGGTCGACTGATCGACGGCGAAGAGCACCCGGTCGCCCACGTTCTGCTGGAAGAACGCGACGGAACTCGGGTCGTTGAGGCCCCCGGTACCGATGGTGGAGCCCAAGCCCCCGCTGCCGTCGAAGCCCTGGTCGCCCATGCCGCCCGCGCCGCGATCTCCGAAGAGCCCCCCGGCACAGCCGGAGAGAGCGAGCGCGGATGCGATGATGATTGCCTGGAATTTCATGCTCTTGTCCCTAGTCGAGCAGCGGACCCCAATTCGGGTCCGACGCTGCGGCCGGCGTTGCGGCCCGTTGAAGATTTCGGCCGGTCACGTCCACCGTATAGAGCGCCGGCGCGCCCTGCGCGCCCGGGCTCTCGCGGGTGAACATGACGACCCGTCCGTTGGGCGCCCAGGTGGGCCCCTCGTCGAGGAAGGCGCCGGTGAGCAGACGCTCCTCGGAGCCGTCGATGCGCATGACGCCGATATGGAAGCGCCCCGCATTCTGCTTGGTGAAGGCGATCTGATCGCCCCGCGGCGACCAGACCGGCGTGCCATAGCGGCCCTCGCCGAAGCTGATCCGGTTCCCTTCGCCGCCTCCGGCCGACATGATGTAGAGTTGCGGCGCGCCGGACCGGTCGCTCTCGAACACGATGCGGCTGCCGTCGGGCGAGAAGCTGGGCGCGGTCTCGATCGACGGCGCCGAGGTCAGCCGGGTCGAGGCGCCGGTGTTGAGGTCGAGCAGGTAGAGATCGGTATTGCCCGCCACCTCGGCCGAATAGACGGCGCGCGAGCCGTCGGGCGAAAAGCGGGGCGCGAAGCTCATATTGGTGTTCAGATCGCCCAGCGTGCGCCGCTGCAGCGTCGCCACGTCCAGCACCGTGACCCGGGGAAACCCACTTTCGTATCCGGTATAGATGATCCGCCGCCCGTCGGGCGAGAAGCGCGGCGCCAGCACGATGCTGTCCGAGGAGGTCAGGTACTGCACGTTGGCGCCGTCGTAATCCATGATGGCGAGGCGCTTTTGCCGCGCGTTCTTGGGCCCGGTCTCGGAGACGAAGACGACGCGGCTGTCGAAATACGGGCCTTCGCCGGTGATCCGGCTATAGGCGGCATCGGCGACCTTGTGGGCCATGCGCCGCCAGCCGTCCGACGTGCCGACGAATTGCAGCCCGTCGCCCAGCTGCGCCTCGCTGAACACGTCGAACAGGCGGAACTGGACCACGATGCGCCCGTCGCCCTCGACCAGGACCGAGCCGGTGATCAGCGCCTGGGCGTTGATCGCCTTCCAGTCGGACCATTGCACCGTCGAGTCGAAGCTGGAGACGCGGGCGATATGCGCATCCTGCGGGATCTCGCGGAAGAGGCCGGTATTGCTCAGGTCGGCGGCGATGACGCGGGTGATGTCCTGCGCGATGTCTTGCGCCGCCGCGTTGCGGGCGACGAAGGTCGGCACGGCGAAAGGCAGCGGCTCGATCACGCCATCGGTGATGGTGATGCGCAGCGGCCCGTCCTGCGCCGCCGAGGGAGCGGCCAAGCCGAGCGCCGCGACCGCGGCGATCCAGATAGCTGTCAGAAACTGTCTCACGCGCACCTCAAACCGGCTGGCGACGGTTCCCGCCTTATCGCGGGATTGTCGCGGAAGCTCAACTCTGCCCACATCATCGTGAGCGCATCTGCTCGGGGTCGAAGGTCATCTCGATCTCCTTCCACTGCTCGTATTTCTCGGGCGGCAGGTCGAACCCGTCCGCGCCGCACCGGATGATCGCCCGCCGGCCGGCCTCATAGGCCTGGTTGGCCGCGGCGTTGGAGCCGCCCTCGGACCGGATCAGCCGAATGCTGTTGGTGACGGGCGTCCCGTCCTGGTTCACCTGCATGAAGATCGTCACGCGGGTCCGCATCGCCTCGGTCGAGAGCGAGCCCAGGTTCCAGCAGCGCGAGACCGCGACGCGCAGCCCGTCCCGCTCCCCCTGGGTCAGTGGCGGGCCGGAGGGCGCGGGCGGGGTCGGCGCGGGGGCGCCCAGGGCGGCGGCAAGCGCGTCGGAGGTGTCGATCTGCCGCGGGGCCACGGGGGCGGGGGTCTCTTCGGCCGGTTCCCTTGCCTCATCGACCTCGGCCACGGCGCGCGCGGGCGGGGCGGGTTTGCGGCCCGGGCGCACCGAGCGCTCGGGCGCGGCCGAGGGGGTCTCGTCCTCTCGGGCGATGGCGGCGGCGGCCTCCTCGGGGGCGGCGACCTCTTCTGCGGGAGCGACGGGGTCCGGCACGTCGGACGGGGCCGGGGGCGCTTCGGCCACGGGCGCGGTCTCGGTCGCGGGGGGCGGCGCGGGCGCGGGCTGCGCGGCGATGCGCGGCGCCGGGCGCGGCGCCGGGCGGTCGGAGACGGGCGCGTCGGGCGCGTCGGCGGGCGTGGTGGGCGCTTCGGGCGTCTCGGGCGCGACTTCGGTGCGCGGCGGCGGGACCAGCTGCGCGGTGTCGGGCGCGGCCTCGGGCGCGTTGGGCGCGGGCGCCAGCGGCGCGGGGGCCTGGATCGGGGGCGCGTCCTCGGTGGGGGCGGGCGGGGGTGCGCTTTCCTGGGGCGGAGTGGGAACTTCGGGCGCCGCCGGAGCGGGAACCTCGGTCGGCACGTCCTGCGGCGCAACCGAGACCAGCGCGTCGAACTCCGCCGCCGAGATCACCGAGACCTCGGCTACGGAGATGCTGTCCTCCTCCGGGGTCGGCGGGAGCCAGCCCGCGACCACCGCCCAGAGCAGCACACCCGCATGAGCCGTGGCCGACAGCGCGACGGCGGTGCGCCGCTCCATCCTACTCGGTCCCCTCGGCCCCTGCGCCGGTCAGGGTCGGCCCGCCCGGCTCGGTCACGAGGCCGATATTGCGGAAGCCGCCCGCGTTGAGCGCGCCCATCACCACCATGATTTCGGCATAGGGAACCGACCCGTCGGCGCGCAGGAAGACGCGATCGCTCTCGCGCTCGCCGGCGATGGCCTGGAGACGGGTGACGAGCTCCTCGCGCGGCACTTCGGTCGAGCCGATCTGGACGATGCCCTCGGCGGTGACGGTGACGGCCAGCGGTTCCTCCTGCTCCTGCGGGAGGGGGGCGGCGGCGGTCTCGGGCAGCTCGACGGGGACGCCCGCCGTCAAGAGCGGCGCGGCCACCATGAAAATGATAAGAAGCACCAGCATCACGTCCACGAAGGGCGTGACGTTGATCTCGGCCATGGGCGCGTTGCCGCTGCCGCGCCGCCGGCGCCGCGGGTTGCCGCCCGAGCCGCCGGGCTGGATGGTCCCCGCCGCCATCCTATCCGGCGTCCAGTTGGCGCGAGATGATGGTGGCGAACTCGTCGGCGAACGCCTCGTAATTGCCCATGATGCGGTCGGCGTCGCGGTTGAGCTTGTTGTAGAAGATTACCGCCGGGATGGCCGCGACGAGGCCGATGCCGGTGGCCAGCAGCGCCTCGGCGATGCCGGGGGCGACGACGGCGAGGTTGGTGTTCTGGCTGATCGCGATCTGCTCGAAGCTGTGCTTGATCCCCCAGACCGTGCCGAAGAGGCCGACGAAGGGCGCGGTGGCGCCGGTGGTGGCGAGGAAGGTCAGGCCGGAGGTCAGGCGGTCCCGCTCCTTGCCGATGGCCACGTCCATGGTGCGGTCGATTCGCGCCTGGGTGCCGAGGATAAGCGCCCCGTCGTCGCGATGGCTGCGCGACCATTCGGTCATGGCGGCGACGAAGATGCGCTCCGAGGCGGAGCGGGGCTTGTCGCCGATGGTCTCGTAGAGCTCGTCCAGGGGGTCGCCGGACCAGAACGCCTTGTCGAAGGCCGCCGCCCGCGACCGGGCCAGGCGGAATTGCAGGATCTTCTGGATGAAGATCGCCCAGACCCAGATCGACGCCGCGAAGAGCGCGATCATGACGAGTTTGACGACGATCGTGGCGCGCATGAACAGCGCCCAGATCGAGAAGTCGATCTCACTGGCCGCCGCCAGCACCTCGGTTTCCATGGACTGCCCCGCCCTTTGTCTCGGCCGTTCTCGGCTCGTGATTGCGCGGAGGCTAGCAGAATCCCGCTCCCTTGGCGAGGGCGAACGGGCCGTCGGCGGATTGTCGCGAGGCGGCCGCAGTCGAGTGGCCACCCCGGGTCGTACTCTGCCGGAGGGGGCCGGGGGACGCCCCCCGGACCCCCGGCGTCACCGGGCGCGTGCTGGCCTGGGCGTCGCGTCTGGGGCGGCGGCGCGTCGTGAGTATTTGTGAACCCGTGATGGAGGGGCGTGGTGCTCTCTCGGCGGCGTGCCGCCTCGTTGGGCGGGTCAGGGGGGCGGGGGCTCGGGCATTCGAGCGGGGTGCCGAGGCCGCTGTCCGGTGTTCGCGTCGGACGCGCGGTCGATGGGAGGGCCGGACCTGCCGCCCGGATCGAGGGCGGCAGGGGGAAGAGAAGCGGCAGCACGTGCATCGCAGGGGCGCCGGATCGTGGCGGTTCGGCCAGGCCCTGCGCTAGGATCGGGCGAAGAGCGTGGCGATCTCCGGCCCGAGCCGCTGCGGTCGCCCGCGCAGATCCGTCAGCGCTACCGTCACCTCGGCCCGGAACAGCACCGTCTCGCCTCGCTGGACCTCCTGGCGCATCGTGAAGCGCGCGGGGCGGAAGGCGCGGGCCTCGGTCTCGACCATCAGGTCGTCGTCGTAGAAAGCCGGACGCAGATAGTCCGCCTCGATCCGCGCGACGACGAAGACACGGCCTTCGGCGCGCATCTCCGCCTGGTCGATCCCCGCCTCGCGGACCATTTCGGAGCGGGCGCGCTCGATATATTTCAGGTAGTTGGCGTGATAGACGATCCCGGCCATATCCGTGTCCTCGTAATAGACGCGGATTGGCCAGCGGTGGGGGCTCACTGGCCCCGCCCCAGCCGGGCGGCGAGGCGCAGCGCGGTCGACGGGTCCTGCGACATCGCCGGGATCGCAGGGTCATAGGCCGCGCGCATCAGATCGGCGATGTCGGGGCGCAGGACCGCGCGATCCTCGACCAGGGCCAGCGGTGAGCTGTCGGTGAAGGCCCGGTCCGACCAGAGCAGCAGCGCCTGGACCATCTGATTGAGCGCCAGGGTTTCGGCCGGGACGGCCGCGACCTCCGCATCGACGCGGATGAAGGCGAAGCAGGCCTGGATCGCGCCGTTGGCGTCGAAGCGGAACAGGCGGTATTGATTGGCGTCGGCGGCTTCCAGCCGCGCGACCAGCGGGCCTAGATCGGGAATGAGGCGGTCGAGATTGGGGGTTTCCTTCAGCTCCGACCAGTCGCGGATGAAGAAGACCATCAGGTTGACGCCGAATTCGGGGTCGAGCTCGGCCAAGTTGTGTCCCGTGAGCACGCAGAGCGCCTCCAGCGCGCCCTTGAAGACGGAGATCGTGCTGTCCTCGACGCCGAAGAGCACCGGCGCGATGGGCCGGCCCCAGCGGGCGAAGAGAAAGCTGTCGTCGGAACGGGTGAACAGGGCCTCGACGGCCTCGGGGGTCAGCGCGGTCATGGGGCGACGGGTGCCACGGGTCGCGACCGGGGTCCATGGTCGATCCTTGTCAGAACGTCGCACCTGCCCCAAGCTCCGAGCGGGCAAGGAGGGGACCGATGCGATATTTCAAGCTCTATGTGGACGAAGCCGGCGAGAGCCATTGGCAGGATGTCGAGGTCGCGCTGGCCGAGCGGACCTTCGCTCCGCCGGCTCAGGCGATCGAAATCTCGGAGCCGGCACCGGCGCGGGCGATGCTCTTTCTGCGCCTTCGGTCGGGCTGGAACGAACCGGTTCACCCGACGCCGGTCGAACAGACGTTGATCTGCCGGGCAGGCTCCGTCCTGGTGACCGCCAGCGACGGCGATACGCGAGAGATCTGTCGCGGGGATGTCTGGCGGATGGAAGACACCCATGGGCAAGGGCACCATACTCAGGTCACGAGCGTCGAGGATTTCGAGGCCGTCATCGTGCAATAGAGCCGCCGCCGCGGCCAAGCGGAGATGCGCTTGGGCTGGCGGCGTGGTCCGGAGAGGCGTTTGGTCCCGAAACGACGGCAGAGGACCGGCTGCTTTGGGGCCGTGCCTTGCGGGCGACGCACGCCTTTGCCGCGCGTCGTGCGTTCCAGTCCCGGTCGAGGGCTCAGACCCGCCAGCGCAGCGCCACGAGGCCGCCCAGCCCGACCAGTAGCAGGGCCAGGGAGGCGGGCAGGGGGACGGGTGCGAAGACCGCGGTGCTGTTGGTCTCGATGAAGCCGCGGGCCGCGGGCGAGAAGACGGATGTCCACCAGGAGACGTCGCCATACGCCCCGTACGTCTCGGTCCCGCCGGTCAGGACGCCGGCGATCTGCCATTCGCCGCCCCGGTTGACCAGCAGCGGCCCGCCGCTGTCGCCGACCGCCGGCGCGCCTTCGTAGAAAAGCATCGTCGGGGAACTGCCGACGGAGGAGAGCGAATTCGATGTGCCCGTCGGATTGTCGAAATCGGCCTCGAGCAGCGAGCCGATCATCGACTGGGGGAAGACGGCCGACTGCCCGATGTTGTCGATCGTGTTGTCGGCCGCCCATCTCTCGCCATCGGGCGTGCCGTCGATCGCGTCGGCGACTGCGGAGACGCCGTATCCCACCAGGCGCGCGCCCTCGCCCACCAACGCGCCTGCCGCCAGGCGCATGGGCGCGATGCTCGTCACCGGCTGGACCATCGTCAGGATCGAGATGTCCGTTCCGTCCTCATAATTCTGGCCTACCATGTTGGCGATGTCACTCACGCCGCGCGAAAATGTCTGGCCGTTGGTTTTGTCGTCGAAGCGCACGGTCGTCGCGGCAGGCGTTGCCAAGATGCAATGCCGGGCCGTCAAGATATGGATCGTGGAGACGAGCGTGCCCGTGCAGAGGGCCCCTCCGAGGTCGAGCGACACCACCGCGTCGAATGGCGCGGCCAGCGCCTTCGAGTCTGCCTCCGTGAGGGTTGCGTTGATCGTGACGGCCTGCGCTCCTCCCGACAGGCCGCCGAGGATCAGGCCGCCGAGCATTGCCACGGCCTTTGCCAGCGTCTTCATCCCGTTATCCCCTTGATCGCGCGTGCCGTCGACCGGCCCAAGTCTCGCCCGGGAATTCCGCTGCGTCAAGGACGCGGGCATGCGATCGCTGGACGGGGCCGCGCGCAGGCGCTAGGCGCTCCGGCAAACCGGAGACGCCCATGTCAGACACGATCACCCCCGCATCCTGGACCGCGCTCACCACGCTGCCGGGCAAGGAGAGCGCCGAGGCGCTGGGCGAGATGCTGGAGGAACAGCTGGCTCCCGACGGGGTCGGCGTCTTCGAGATGGAGGACGGCTCGGGCCTGTGGGAGGTCGGCGCCTATTTCGCCGAGGCTCCCGACGAGACCGCGCTGGCGATCCTGGCCGCCGCGCATGGCGCGCGGCCCTTCACCGTCTCGGAAATCCCGCCGACGGATTGGGTCGCCCATGTCCGCCGCGAGTTGCAGCCCGTCGAGGCGGGCCGCTTCTTCGTTTATGGCAGCCACGATGCCGACCGCGTTCCCGAGGGCCGCGTGGCCCTGCTGATCGAGGCGGCGATGGCCTTCGGAACGGGGCATCACGGCACCACGCAGGGCTGCCTGCTCGCCTTCGAGGCGCTGATCGAAGAGGGGATCGCACCCGACACGGTCGCCGATATCGGCGCCGGGACGGCGGTGCTGGCGATGGCGGCGAAGCGGATCTTTCCGCAGGCTTCCGTGATCGCCTCTGATATCGACGTGGTCGCGGTCGAGGTCGCCGAGGCCAACCTTGCCGTCAACGGGATGGCGGGGGAGGTGGCCTGCATCGAGGCGGCCGGCTTCGACCACCCCGATCTGGCCGGGCCCTTCGACCTGATCTTCGCCAATATCCTCAAGGGTCCGCTGATCGAGTTGGCCCCCGACATGGCGCGCGCGGCCAGGGGCCATGTGATCCTGTCGGGACTGCTCAACCCGCAGGCCGAGGAGGTGATCGCGGCCTATGAGTCCGCGGGGTTCGGCCTAGTGCGCCGGGTCGAACTGGGCGATTGGACGACGCTCACGCTGCGGCGCTGAAGCCTCAGCCGAACTTCGTTTCGATGTCGGCGCGGTTGAAGCCGATGTCTTCGAGGCTGCGGTCGTCGAGGCGGGCAAGCTCGGCATAGGCCGGGCGAGGCTGGCGGAGGGCGCGCAGGGCATTTTGAAATAGGGTCATGTCACGAAATCCTTTCGGTGTGGGGGGGCGGTCGGGCGCGTTAGCCGAAGCGCGTTTCGATATCGGCGCGGTTGAAGCCGATATCTTCCAGGCTGCGGTCGTCGAGCCGGGCAAGCGCCGCATAGGTGGAGCGGCGGAGGCGGCGGGCACGGATGGCGTTACGGAGGCTGGTCATGAGCGAAATCCTTATGCCTTCGGGTTGCTGTTGATCGGGATGTGAGCGCTAACGGCGCGTCGGACAACTGACGCGAATGCAAGGCGCCCATGCCGTCACAGCATGGAACCGGAGACCCCTGACATGCGAACGCCCGCCCCCTTACGGGGACGGGCGTTTCGGCTGTGCGAGAGAGCGGAAGAGGTCAGCGGCGGATCTCGTTGAAGCGCTCGATATCGGACCGGGTCAGGCCGATGTCCTCCAGCTCGTGGTCCGACAGCCGCTCCAGCGCGTCCACCGTCAGGCGGCGCTCGTTCCAGGCGATGATGCGGCCCAGGAGATTCGAGAAGACGGAGCCGTTGGCGGCGGGCAGGGCGGGGCGGAAGGCGTCGAACGTAGCCATGTGAAAAGATCCTCTATGTGGGCATGTCCTCCGGCAGGGGCCGGGTTGTGGAAAGGAGGGGGCGGGACAGGCGACCGCCGATGACGCGCAGCTAGGGGGAGTTTTCATTCCGCACAACAATCGCGCAAACATGCCCGCTATGCGTGCGATGCAAGCCTCTCGGGGGCCCTTGGCCCGATGGGGCGGGCCGTGCTACGCCGCTTGGAACGAGAGGCGAACATCGAGGGCAGACATGCGCGTTATCGGCATCGATCCCGGGCTTGCGGCCTGCGGCTGGGGCGTCATCGAGGTCGATGGTCCGCGTCTGCGCCACATCGCCAACGGCACCGTGCGCACCGGCAGCGGCCCGATCCCGGCGCGCCTTCTGCATCTCTTCGAGGAATTGAGGGGCGTCGTGGACCGGCAGGCGCCCGAGGCCGCCGCGGTCGAGCAGACCTTCGTCAACCGCGACGGGGCCGGAACGCTGAAGCTGGGCCAAGCGCGGGGCGTCGCCGTTCTGGCCGTCGCGCAGGCGGGGCTCACGGTGGGCGAATACATGCCCAACCTCGTCAAGAAGACCGTTGTCGGCGCTGGCCACGCGGCCAAGCAGCAGGTCGATCACATGGTGCGGATGCAATTGCCCGGCTGCGCGCCCGACAGCGCCGATGCCGCCGACGCGCTGGCCGTGGCGCTCTGCCATGCCTTCCACTTGCAGACGTCGACCCGCCTCGCCGACGCCATCGCGGCCTCGAAATGATCGGGCGGCTGACCGGGCGGCTGGACTGGAAGGGGTCCGATCAGGTTCTGCTGGATGTGGGCGGCGTCGGCTATGTCGTCCACGTCTCTGAGCGGACGGTGGCGGAACTGCCGCCCGTCAAGACGCCGGTCTCGCTCTGGACCGAGCTTTTGGTGCGCGAGGATCTGCTCCAGCTCTTCGGCTTTCAGACCGTGCGGGAGCGGGAATGGCACCGCCTGCTGACCTCGGTCCAGGGGGTGGGCGCCAAGGTGTCGCTGGCCATTCTCGGCACGCTCGGCCCCGAGGGCGTGGCCCGCGCCATCGCGCTGGGCGACGCGGCAGCGGTCAAGGCCGCGCCCGGCGTGGGCCCCAAGATCGCGCAGCGTGTCGTCAACGAGTTGCAGGGCAAGGCCCCCGCGATGATGCTGATGGAGGAGGTCGAGGCCACGCCGGTCCCGTCCGTTCCCGCCTCCGCGCCAGTCGCGCCGACCACGGGTGCGGCCCCGCGCCCCAAGGCCGCGTCTTCCGCCCAATCCGAAGCCCTCTCCGCGCTGACCAATCTTGGCTACGCCCCCCAGGACGCCGTTCGCGCAGTGGCCGAAGCCGCGGGCGAGGCCGAAGGCACGGCCGAGTTGATCCGCGCGGCGCTCAAGCGACTTGCGCCGGGGGAGAAGTGATGTTCGATCTCAGCGACGTCCTGGCCCGCGCCGAGATCGATCCACGTGACGTGAACGTAATCCTTCATTCGCCCCGGGATGGCGACCTGCAGGCGATGTTGCCGGGGCTCGTCTCTACCCGACCGGCTGCCATGGAAGCCTACCAGTGTTATCACACCGGCCCGGCGACTCGCGCCCTGTCTCAAGGGCGTCCCTTGGTGGCGAGCTTCGTGAAGACTGGGTCCGGGCGCATGCCGGGTACTTCGCTCATGTTGTTTGCTGGCCTCTACAAGAACCCCGGGCCAAGAGCGCGGCCACGCAGCGAGATCGAGGCCGATGCAGAGGTCATGTGGCTTCACAGCACTTTTGGCAGTTTTCGCGAATTGAGGAGTCCGGACTGGACAGAATGGACGTGGTTTGATCTCTCGCTCGATGAGCGTCTGGAAGAGATGCGCGGACGTCTCGTGATAGAGATGCGATTGACGCAGGCTTACATTCGATTGGCGGAGAACCTGAAAGCACCGGTCGCGGCTATCCATGCCGAGAGCGCATTCGACGCGGAACCGCCGCCTTGGAGACGGATGCGGATCGGGGCTGGACTGTTGGGTGCTCTCCCTTCGCGTTGGAGCGCCCGGCTGCGCGAATGGCGCAGCATCTACCTCATCGTCGACCAGACCGACGGCGCCCGCTATGTCGGGTCTGCCTACGGGGCCGAGAACCTGCTTGGCCGCTGGCGCGCCCATGTCGCGGGCGAGGCGGGCGTCACCGTCGGGCTGCGCGACCGCGACCCGTCCCGGTTCCGCTTTTCCATCCCGCAGCTGACCTCGCCCGCTGCCCCCGCCGAGGAGGTGATCGCCCTGGAGCAGACCTGGATGGAGCGGCTCGACACCGTCCGCTTCGGGCTGAACCGACCGCAGGAGGCCGCCGATGCAGCGTGATCCGATGCTCGACCCCGAAGCCCCGGACGACATCCCCGACGACCGCGCCCTTCGGCCCCAGACCCTCGAAGAGTTCGTCGGACAGGCCGAGGCGCGGTCCAACCTGCGGGTCTTCGTCCAGTCCGCTCGCATGCGCGGCGAGGCGATGGATCACGTCCTGTTCCACGGCCCCCCCGGTCTCGGCAAGACGACCCTGGCGCAGATCATGGCGCGGGAGTTGGGGGTGGGCTTCCGCATGACCTCCGGGCCGGTGCTGGCGAAGGCGGGGGATCTGGCGGCGATTCTGACCAACCTAGAGGCGCGCGACGTCCTCTTTATCGACGAGATTCACCGGCTGAGCCCCGTCGTCGAGGAGGTGCTCTATCCGGCGATGGAGGATTTCGCCCTCGACCTCGTCATCGGCGAGGGCCCCGCCGCGCGCACCGTGCGCATCGACCTGCAACCTTTTACCCTGGTCGGCGCCACCACCCGCCTGGGCCTTCTGACCACGCCCTTGCGCGACCGTTTCGGCATCCCGACGCGGCTGGTCTTCTACACCGAGGAGGAGCTCGACCAGATCGTCACCCGCGGCGCCCGCCTGCTGGGCGCGGCCGCGACCCCAGAAGGCGCCCGGGAAATCGCTCGGCGCGCGCGAGGCACGCCGCGTATCGCGGGGCGGCTGCTGCGGCGGGTGATCGACTTCGCCCTGGTCGAGGGCGACGGGCGGGTGACGCGGGAGTTGGCCGATTCCGCCCTGACCCGGCTGGGTGTGGACGGGCTCGGCCTGGACGGGGCCGACCGCCGTTATCTGTCGCTCATCGCGGAGAATTATGGCGGCGGGCCGGTCGGGATCGAGACCATCGCCGCCGCTCTTTCCGAAAGTCGCGACGCGCTGGAGGAGGTGATCGAACCCTTCCTGCTGCAACAGGGCCTGATCGCTCGCACCCCGCGGGGCCGGATGCTGGGCCATAAGGGCTGGCGCCATCTGGGCCTGGAGGCGCCCCGGCGGGAGGGCGACCTGTTCGACTGACCCGGCCTTGCGGCTCCGGCCCGGACCGGGCCTAATCCCCCCGACCCTGCGGAGACCCCCATGACCGACACTCTGATGCGCCGCGAAGTGCGCGAGATCCCTGCCGCTGTGGACCGGCTGCTGGCCGAGGGCGCGGGCCCGATGCGGAAGGCGGGCGCCACGCTGCGTGATCTCGATCCGCGCGTCTTCGTCACCGTGGCCCGAGGCTCCTCCGACCACGCCGCCACCTGCTTCAAATATTGCGCGGAGCTGATGTGCGGCGTGCCCGTCGCGTCGGTGGGGCCTTCGGTCGCCTCGGTCTATGGCCGGAGGCTGCGGCTGGACGGCGCGGCCTGTCTGGCGATCTCCCAGTCCGGGCAGAGTCCGGATATCGTGGCCATGGCGCGGATGGCGGACGAACAGGGGGCGGCCACCTTCGCGGTGACCAACCATCCCGACAGCCCGCTGGCCGATGCCTGCGGCCATATCCTTGCCCTCCATGCCGGGGAGGAGCGGAGCGTTGCGGCGACCAAGACCTTCGTCGCCTCGGTGGTCTCCGCGATCTGGCTTTTGGCGGAATGGCGCCAGGATGCGGCGCTG
This sequence comes from Jannaschia seohaensis, assembly GCF_900116765.1. GTDB lineage: Bacteria > Pseudomonadota > Alphaproteobacteria > Rhodobacterales > Rhodobacteraceae > Jannaschia > Jannaschia seohaensis. The sequence continues at coordinate 968,654 of NZ_UETC01000001.1, forward strand.
CTCTCGGCGCTGCGCGCGCTGCCCGAGACGCTGGAGACCGCGCTCGCGCAGGATTGGTGCGCGCTGACGGAGGGGCTGGAGGGGCACGGCTCGCTCTATTGTATCGGCCGGGGCGCGGCCTACGCGATGGCGGGCGAGGCCGCGTTGAAGTTCAAGGAAACCTGTCAGCTTCATGCCGAGAGCTATTCCTCGGCCGAGGTTCTGCACGGGCCGGTCTCGATCGTGGCGCCGGGCTTTCCGGTCCTTGCGCTGACCGCGCGGGACGAAGCGGAGGCCGGGCTGGTCGAGACCGCCGATGGCATGGCGGAAAAGGGGGCGCGGGTCTTCGTCACCTCCGACCGCGCCAGCCGCGCGACCTGCCTGCCGGTCACCCGGACGGGTCACCCGCTGTTGGACCCGCTCGCCCTGATCGTGCCGTTCTACGCCTCCGTCGAACGGATCGCGGTCGCACGCGGCATCGACCCAGACACGCCGCGGCATTTGCGCAAGGTCACCGAGACGGTCTGAGCGGCGGCTTCAGAGCACCAGCAGCCAGCCCGACACGGTCACCACCGAGGCGGCCGTGCCGATCAGCACCGACGAGGCGGTGATGCGGACCGCCCGACCATGCATCGCCGCGAAGAGATAGGAGTTGACGCCCGGCGCCATCGCCGCCGTCAGCACGGCCGCGCGGAACGCGCCTTCTTCCAGGCCAAGCAGGCGCCCGGCGCCCCAGGCCCAGGCCGGATGCAGCAGCAGCGCGATCGCGCAACACAGCGCGATGCCCCGCGCGTCGCCCTCGGGCCGGTACTGCACCAGCACGCCGCCCAGGCCGAAGAGCGCCGCGGGCAGGGCCGCGGAGGCGATGAGGCGCACGGCCTCGTCGGCGGGCCCGGGCAGGGAGAGCCCCGCGAGGTTCACCGCCAGCCCCAGAGCCACGCCGAGCATCAGCGGATTCGTGGCCAGCGACCGGGCCACCGTCCGCGCGCCCCCCACGAAGCCGCTGCCCCCGGCGCGCACGGTCTCCATCGTCGCGACGCCGACGAAGTAGCAAAAGGCCGCATGCAGGGCGATGATTGCGTAATTGGGCGTCAGGCTCTCCGGGCCGAAGGCGCGCTCGGCGATGGGCAGGCCCAGCAAGACCGTATTCGCGAACATCGCTGCGAAGCCCACCGCCACCGCGTCCTCCGGTCCGCGCTTGAGCCAGAACAGCGTGCCCAGGATGCCCGCTATGAAACAGACGATCGAGCCCGAATAGTAGGCGGTCAGCAGCCGCCACTCGAAGCCCTCGGCCAGGTTTAGGCCCGAGACCGCCAGAAACAGCAGGCAGGGGATCGCGAAGCGCTGGGTGAAGACCATCAGCCCGTCGACCTGGCCTTGGGTGAACACCCCGCGCCAGACGGCCAGATAGCCCGCCCCGATGATCAGGAAGACCGGGACGGTGACGGCGAGAACGTCGAGCATCGGCTAGCGCGCCGGACGCGGAGAGCGGGGCGCACAGGCTCGGCAGGGCGCGGCTCTCTCGAAACCACGCAACTCCGGGTGGGCCGATGATCGCGTCCGGCACATCAGTCGTCCTCCAACTCCAGCACCATGCCGTCCCAGGCCGGGGTGACGTGATCGGGCGTTTCCGCATCGACCGTGGCCCAGTCGAGATCGACATGCATGTTGGTGAGCACGCCGCGCGCCGGGTCCATCCGCTCGATCCAGTTCAACGCCTCGCCCAGGGATAGGTGGGAGGGGTGGGGGGTGCGGCGCAGCGCGTCCAGCACCCAGACCTCCAGCCCCGAGAGCAGCCACTCGGCGCTCTCGGGGATGGTGTTGACATCGGGCATGTAGGCGAGATCGCCGATGCGCAGGCCCAGCGCCTCGATATCCCCGTGGCCGACCGGAATGGGCAAAACGGTCAAGGGCCCGCCCGCCCCCTCGATCGTCGTGGTGCCCTCCAGCCGATGCCGCGTCAGGATCGGCGGGTAGGAGGAGCCGGGCGGCGTCCGGAAGGCATAGCCGAAGCGCGTCTCCAGCGCGGCATAGGTCGCGTCGTCGGCCCAGACATCCAGCATCCGGCGCTGGTTGAAGACGATCATCCGCAGATCGTCGATCCCATGGACATGGTCGGCATGGGCATGGGTCCAGACGACCCCGTCCAGCGCGCCCACCCCGGCGCTCAGCAATTGCTCGCGCATGTCGGGGGAGGTGTCGATCAGCACGCGGGTGATGCCGTCCTCGGTCACCCGCTCCACCATCATCGAACAGCGGCGGCGGCGGTTGCGGGGATCGGCCGGGTCGCAGGCGCCCCAATGGCCGCCCAGCCGCGGCACGCCGCCGGATGAGCCGCAGCCCAGGATCGTGAAGCGCAGTGTCGCCATGGCCGCTACATGGCTTCCGCACGCGCCGGGGGCAAGGCTCATCGGCCCGGCTGGGCCTCTTCGCCAGGGCGCGCGCGCGGTTCTGCGGTTCTTTCCTTCTTCTGGCCGGAAATACTCCCGCCGGAGGCGCACGCTGCCGACGGGCGATCCCGCCTGACAAGGGAGCCTGCCACTCGGTGCGCGACAGCGCCGCGTCGTCTGCGGCCCCTCTTCCTGTCCTGCCCTCTGGTCCCCTCCCACGAATGGGGGTAACGGAAAGCGCGTCATTCGGAGGGCCACCATGAAAGCCGCGATCCTCGTCTTCCCCGGGTCCAATTGCGACCGAGACCTTGCCGTGGCCTTCCGCGCCGCCGGGTTCGAGACCGAGATGGTCTGGCACAAGGAAACCACGCTGCCGGCGGGCACCGATGTCGTCGGTGTCCCGGGGGGCTTTTCCTATGGAGACTACCTGCGCTGCGGGGCCATCGCCGCGCGGTCCCCGGTGGCTGCGGCGCTGAAGGCGCATGCGGAGCGGGGCGGCTATGTCTTCGGCCCTTGCAACGGGTTCCAGATCCTCTGCGAGGCGGGGCTGCTGCCCGGTGCGCTGCTGCGCAATGCAGGGCTCAAATATATCTGCCGCACCGTCGGCCTGCGCGTGGAGGAGGGGGAGAGCGCCTTCACCTCGGGCTACACGCCCGGCCAGGTGATCGAGATCCCGATCGCGCATCACGACGGCAATTATCGCGCCGACCCGGAGACCTTGGCCATGCTGAACGGCGAGGGGCGCGTGGCGTTCCGCTATGTCGATACGCCCAACGGCGCGGTGGACGATATCGCGGGCATCCTGAGCGCCAACAAGCGCGTTCTCGGCATGATGCCCCATCCCGAGCGGGCGGCCGAGCCGGCCCATGGCAATACCGACGGCGCCGCGCTTTTCGCCGGGCTGGCGCAGGCGCTGGTGGCTGCGTGACGCCGCCGATGGTCCGCCGTCCGGCTTGAGGCGAGCGGGGGGGCAGGGTACCCTGTCGCCCATGTTCTGGCGCCGCCGCTCCTTCCCGACCCCCGGCCGGTCCGGCGAGTCCGTTCCGCTCCGTCTCCCGATGGCGGCGCGGATTCTGATTGGTGTGATGACGATCGTCGCCGTGGGCGTGGTCTTTGTCGCCAACGGCTATCTCACCGACCGCTTCGTCGAGACCACGCGGCAAAGGGCCGAGTTGCGGCAATCGCTCTATGCCGGGGCGATCCTGTCGGAGTTGCAGCGCAACTCGGTCGTGCCGCTGCTGCTGGCTCGCGACCAGACGCTGATCTCGGCGCTCAACGCGCGGGATTTCTCGGCCTCCTCGCAGCGCCTGATCTCTTACGTGGATGAGATCGGCGCGGCGTCGATCCGGCTCTTGGACATGGACGGGCGCACGGTGGCCGCCACCGACCGCACGCAACTGGGCTCGCTCCATGCCGAAAAGCCGTTCTTCACCGAGGCCATCGACACGACCGACACGGTCTTCACCCTGGCCCCGAACGAGACCGGCGCCTACGAGGCCAATTTCAGCCGCCTGGTGCGGGACGGGACCATGCCCTTGGGCGTGCTTCAGGTCCAGGTCGACCTCGCCCAGTTCGAGAGCCGCTGGCGCGGCACCACCGCCGCCGTCGCGGTGACGGATGCGGGCGGCACCGTCATCTTGTCGACCGAGCCGCGCTGGCGGGGCAAGTCGCTGGAGGAGGCGCTGGACCAGATGCCGGTGCCCTCGGCGCTGGAGCGGGCGCTGGCCTCTACCGGCGCGTTCGGGCCAGGGCTCGAGGATGGCTGGTTCTCCTCGGCGGCCTTTATGCAGATGGAGGCGCGGGTGCCGTTCCGCGGCTGGCGGCTGGTGAGCTTCACCAGCTACGAATCGGTGCGGGAGCGGGTGAACGGCGTGCTGGCGCTAATCATCATGGGATTCGCCCTGGCGCTCGCCCTGGGCTTCTACCTGCTCAACCGGCGCTCCACCCTGCGCTCGCTGCTGTTCCAGCGGGAATCGGTGGCGCTGCGCCGCCTCAACGACCGCCTCTCCCGCGAGATCGCGGAGCGCAAGCGCGTCCAGGAGGAGTTGAAGGAGACCGAGCAGTCGCTGGCGCAATCCTCCAAGCTGGCCGCCCTGGGCGAGATGTCGGCCGCCGTCAGCCATGAGCTGAACCAGCCGCTAGCGGCGATGAAGACCTATCTGGCGGGCGCGCGGCTGCTGCTGCAACGGCGCAGGCCCGAGGAGGCGCTGTCGTCTTTCCAGCGAATCGACGACCTGATCGACCGCATGGGGGCGATTACCCGGCAGTTGAAATCCTACGCCCGCAAGGGCGGCGAAGCCTTCGAGCGGATCGACGTGCGCGAGGCGCTGGCCGCCGCCCTGACCTTGATGGAGCCGCAGATGCGCCAGAGCCGTGTGCGGCTGACCCAAGCCGTGCCGGACCATCCGGTCGAGGTCATGGCCGACCGGCTGCGGCTGGAGCAGGTGATCATCAACCTCGTGCGCAACGCGCTCGACGCGATGGAAGGCATGGAGGACCCGGAGCTCGACCTGTTGCTGACCGCTGGCGAGGAGGTGGTGATTGCTGTACGGGATACTGGCCCGGGCCTCGCCGAGCCGGAAAAGCTGTTCGAGCCCTTCTACACCACCAAGAAGCCCGGCGAGGGAGTGGGGCTGGGTCTCGCCATCTCGTCCGGGATCGTCTCGGACCACGGTGGGCGGTTGACCGCCCGCAATGGGCAGACCGGCGGTGCCGTATTTGAAGTTCGCCTCCCGGCATTGGAAACACGGCTCGACGCAGCCGAATGAGGGAAAGGCCCATGGCCGAACAGACCAGGATCGCCATCGTCGACGACGAGCAGGACATGCGGCAGTCCATCTCCCAATGGCTGGCGCTGTCGGGGTTCGCGACCGAGACTTACGGCTCGGCCGAGGAGGCGCTCAAGAAGGTCACGCCGGACTTTCCGGGCGTGGTGATCTCGGACATCCGGATGCCGGGCATGGACGGGATGACCTTCCTCAAGCGGCTCATGAGCGCCGATTCGTCCCTGCCGGTGATCATGATCACCGGCCATGGCGACGTGCCGATGGCGGTCGAGGCGATGCAACTGGGCGCCTACGATTTCATGGAAAAGCCGTTCAACCCCGACCGGCTGACCGACCTCGCCCGCCGCGCGGCGCAGGCGCGGAAGCTGACGTTGGACAACCGCGCGCTGCGCCGCGAGCTGTCGGACGGCACCGTGCTGATGCGCAAGCTGATCGGCACCTCCCCCGCCATGGAGCGGTTGCGCGAGGACATCCTCGACCTGGGCCAGGCCGACACCCATGTTCTGATCGACGGCGAGACGGGGACGGGCAAGACGCTGGTGGCCCATGCCCTGCACGCGGTCGGACCCCGGGCGGGCAAGACCTTTGCGCTGACATCCTGTGCCGCGCTGGGCGAGGAGGAGTTGGGCGCCAAGCTCTTCGGCCCCGTGACCGAGGGCGGCCTGCCCCTGGTCGAGGAAGCCCGGGGCGGGACGCTGGTGCTGGAGGATATCGAGAGCCTGCCGCTCTCGCTCCAGGCGCGGCTGACGACCTTCATCAACGAGCAGGGGACGCCGGCCGAGACGCGGATCGTCGCCATCCATAACGGCTCCGACCCGGAGCGCAGCCTCGAGGATGCGCTGCGCCCGGACCTGTTCTACCGGCTGGCGGCGATGAAGCTGGTCCTGCCGCCGCTCAGAAGCCGGGGCGAGGACGTGCTGACGCTCTTTACCCATTTCGCCGAGGCGTTCGGGGAAGAATACGGGGCAACGCCGCCGCAGCTCTCCGCCCAGGAGGCGGCCCAACTGCTCCAGGCGCCCTGGCCGGGCAATGTCCGCCAGCTGATCAACCTGGCCGAGCGCGCCGTGCTGCAACAGCGGCGCGGCACGGGGTCTATCTCCAGCTTGCTGATGTCGGACACGCAGGAGCAGGGCGAGACCGTGCAGGTCACGACCGAGGGCAAGCCGCTCAAGGAATATGTCGAAGCCTTCGAGCGGATGCTGATCGACAACACCATGCGCCGCCATCGGGGCTCCATCGCGGGCGTGATGGAGGAGTTGAGCCTGCCGCGCCGGACGTTGAACGAGAAGATGGCGAAATACGGGTTGAGCCGGTCGAACTATCTCTGAACCAGCGCCCCGCGCCGGTCGGACGGCTCTCCCGGTCATCACGGGTTTCCAAATACTCATGGCGAGACGCCGCCCGAAGGACTGGTCCTGGGGCCGGGGCGTGCGGATGCGCCCAGCGCCTTTTCCCCAGGGGCGAATCCCCCTACCGTCGGTCACATGAGGATCGTCAGCCTGAACGCTTGGGGCGGCCGCTGCTGGCCCGCGCTGGATCGCTGGTTGGCGGTGGAGCGGCCCGATGTCGTCTGCTTGCAGGAGGTGACTCGCGCGCCCCTGCGTGCGCCGCCCTGGCTCAAGTATCAGGACGCCTTCCGCGAACTCGACCAGCGCGCCGACCTGTTCGGCGATGTCTCCAAGGCGTTGCCGATGCACCAGCCCTGGTTTGCCGCCGCCGCGCGCGGGCCGCTGACCGATTCGAACGGCCGCGCCTGGATGTCCGAGCATGGCATCGCCTGCTGGGTCGCCCCGCACCTGGCCGTCACGGAGCGCATTCAGGGCTTTGTCCATGGCCGGTTCCGCCGGGATGGCTGGGGCGAGGAGCCGGTGCCGCGCACGATGCAAGTGATGCGCGTCGAGGATCCGACCACCGGGGCCAGCCTCGTGATCGGCCATTTCCACGGCCTGCGCGAGCCCGAGGGCAAGGGCGACACCCCGGCGCGGCAACGTCAGGCCGTGCGCGCTCGGGCTCTGGTCGAAGGGCTGGCCGGGCAGGGCGAGGGAGTCGTCCTCGGCGGCGATTTCAACCTGCTGCCGGGCTCCGAGACGTTCGAGATCCTGGCGGAGGCGGGATTGTACGATCTGGTACAGGCGGGCGGGATCGAGGACACGCGGACCGAGTTGTATGACAAACCGGTGCGCCACGCGAACTACGTGCTGGTCAACGATGCCGTGGATCTGCGCGGCTTCGAAGTCCCCGCCGCGCCAGTGGTTTCCGACCACCGGCCGCTGATCCTGGAAGTCGGGATGGAGGCGTGACCGCCCGGACCCGGTATCATTGATTATTGTAATTCGGACGGAAATGTAACAAGGAGGACGAACGGTCCTGCCCCCGGACGCTCGGGCGTAGGGACCGGTTCGGATTCTTTCCCGTGCAGACGCGGCCCGATCGGGCCCTTCCTGCCGGGGAAAGTATGTGGAGACGTTCCAAAGACGCTCCCATTATCGTGGCCCGATCTCGCACGGTCGGGCCGGTGGAACGGGCCGGGCCCCATTGGCGCCTGGCTCAAGATACGGAACGCGCGTATGACGCAGGACGGATTAGCGAAGGACGGGACGCGGCACCGCCGCCCCGCCGCTACGCCCGCTGCGCACGCCAAATCAAGCCGGACCGCCCGCTGCGCCGCCCCCCCAGGGGGACGGGTGTGCGCGGTTCGTGAAAGGCACTATGGCAAAGAAAATGCTGATAGACGCCACCCACCCGGAAGAGACCCGGGTCGTGGTGGTAGACGGGAACAAAGTCGAGGAGTTTGACTTCGAGAGCCTGAACAAGCGGCAGCTTGCGGGCAACATCTATCTGGCGAAGGTCACGCGGGTGGAGCCGTCGCTTCAGGCCGCCTTCGTGGATTACGGCGGGAACCGGCACGGCTTCCTCGCCTTCTCGGAGATCCATCCGGATTATTATCAGATCCCCAAGGCCGACCGGGACGCCCTGCTCGCCGAGGAGCGAGCCTTTGCCGAGGCGATGGCCGCCGAGGCGGAGGCCGAAGCCGAGGACGACATCGCGGAGGCCGAAGAGACCTCCGACGCTGAGGCCGAGGCGCCCGCCGAGAAGCCGAAGAAGAGCCGCTCGCGGTCGCGCACGCGGACGCGGGGCCGCAAGAAGGCCGACGAGCCGTCGGAAAAGGGCGAGGACATGTCCGAAGCGGCCTCCGAGGCCGCGGCCGCGTCTGACGCGGATCAACCCACGCCGCCCGCCGAGGATACGGCTGCGGCCGACGCCGCGCCGACCGAGACCAAGACCGAGTCCGAGGCAGAGCAGCCCGGCCCCGAAGGCGGTGCCGCGCTGGAGGCAGCTGCGGACGAGACCCCGGCCAGCGCCCCCTCGGAGACCGGGTCTACCGGCGACACCCCGCAGGCGGGGGGCTCCGATGCGGATCCCGACAAGGAAGACGGGGACGGTCCGGTGACCACCATGTCGGAGGGTGCCGGCCTGGAGGATGAGAGCGTCTCGGCCGAGGCCTCCGACGGCGATGCGCCCGACGATACGCCGGAGACGCCCGCCGCCGTCACCGCTCCTCGGGCCGAGCCGATGGGCATGGAGACCGTCGACCTCTCGGACGGCGATAACGGCGACGACACCCTTGTCGAGGAACCCGCCCCCAAGCGCAGCCGCACGCGCAGCCGCAAGAAGGCCAAGCCCGAGCCGACCGAGGTGGAGACCGACTCGACCGTCGAGACGGTCGCCGACGACGACTCCCCCGACGAGGTGCGCCCGCCGCGCAAGCCGCGCCCGCGCAAGTACAAGATCCAGGAGGTCATCAAGGTCCGCCAGATCATGCTGGTTCAGGTCGTCAAGGAGGAGCGCGGCAACAAAGGCGCGGCGCTGACCACCTATCTAAGCCTCGCGGGCCGCTACTGCGTTCTGATGCCCAACACCGCCCGGGGCGGGGGGATCAGCCGCAAGATCACCAATGCCGCCGACCGCAAGAAGCTCAAGGAGATCGCCAACGAGATCGACGTGCCGCAGGGCGCGGGGCTCATCGTGCGGACGGCGGGCGCCAAGCGCACCAAGAGCGAGATCAAGCGCGACTACGAGTATCTTCAGCGCCAATGGGAGCAGGTGAGAGAACTGACGCTCAAGTCCATCGCCCCCGCGCCGATCTACGAGGAAGGCAACCTCATCCACCGCACGATCCGCGACCTCTATAGCCGCGAGATCGACGAGGTCATCGTCGAGGGCGAGGCCGGGTTCCGCCAGGCCAAGGACTACATGAAACTTATCATGCCGTCCCACGCCAAGAACGTGAAGCAGCATCCCGAGGGGGGGCAGCCGCTTTTCTCCAAATACGGGGTCGAAGCCTATCTCGACAGCATGTTCAACCCGACGGTGCAGCTGAAGTCGGGCGGCTATATCGTCATTGGCATCACCGAGGCGCTGGTTGCGATCGACGTGAACTCGGGCAAGTCGACCAAGGAAGGCTCGATCGAGGAGACGGCGCTCAAGACCAACCTGGAGGCCGCCGACGAGGTGGCGCGCCAGGCGAAGCTTCGCGATCTCGCCGGCCTGATCGTGATCGACTTCATCGACATGGACGAGCGCAAGAACAACGCCGCCGTCGAAAAGCGCCTGAAGGAGGCGCTCAAGCACGATCGCGCGCGGATTCAGATCGGGCGCATCTCCGGCTTCGGCCTGCTCGAGATGTCCCGCCAGCGGCTGCGCCCCGGCATGTTGGAGGCGACGACCCAGCCCTGTCCGCATTGCCATGGCACCGGGTTGATCCGGTCGAACGACTCGGTCGCGTTGCAGGTGCTGCGGATGCTCGAGGAAGAGGGCACGCGGCGGCGCTCGCGCGAGGTGACGGCGCGGCTTCCCGTCGGCGTCGCCAACTACCTGATGAACGAGAAGCGGGAGCATCTCGCTTCGATCGAGCAGACCTACGGCATGGCCGTTCGCATCGAGGTGGACCCGTCGCTCCTTGGCGACGACGTGCCGCCGCTCGACCGCTCCAAGACGCCGACGCGGCAGGTGCCGAAGGTCGCCCCGTCGGTCGTAGCGATGGACACGTCCTGGACCTCGGAGACCGAGGACGAGGACGAAGAAGAGGCGCCGGAGGCCGAGGCCGAAGCCGCAGAGGCCGAAGCCAAACCGCCGGCACAGGAGGAGCAGCCCAAGAAGAAGCGCCGCCGCCGCTCGCGCCGCCGCAAGTCGAATGGCGACGGGGAGGGCTCGGCCCAGGAGGCGTCGGAGACCGCGGCGCCCAAGGCTGACGACGCTGCGGAGGCGGCCCAGGACGCTGCCGCGGAGACCGCGCAGGAAGACGCGGCACCGGTGGCTGAGGCTCCGTCGGAGGAGAAGCCGCGCGGCAAGTCGCGGACCCGATCGCGGCGCAAGAAGGCGGACACGCTCGCTGACGAGGCGGTCTCGGCCCCGGCGGATGCGGCACCTGCCGAGCCCGAGCCCGAGGCCGAAGCCAAGCCCGAAGAAGTGCCGGCGGCCGAAGCCAAGCCTGAGGAGGCGCCGGAGGCCGAAGCCAAGCCGAAGAAGCGGAGCCGGACGCGCAGCCGGGCCAAGGCCCCGGCCGAAGGGACCGCCGAAGCCCCGGCCGAAGGGATCGCAGCCGAGACCCCGGCCGAGCCTGTGGCGGAAACTCCCGCCGCGCCGGCACCGGAGGAGACCGCGCCGCAGGCCTCCGAGGCTCCCGCTGCCGAGGCCCCCGCGGCGGAGGAGAAGCCCAAGAAGCGCCCGCGCGCCCGGGCCAAGGCGCCTGCGCCGACAGCGACGCCCTCCGAAGCGGTCGCCGAAATGGCTCAGGCCGTGGAAAGCGTTGCGGCCGAGGCTCGGGCGGAGCCTGAGCCGGAGCCTGCGGAGGCGCAGCCGGCCGAGGAAAGCAAGCCGAAGCGCAGAGGGTGGTGGTCCTTCGGGTCGTAACCACCCCCTGTAAAACGCGGACGGCGCGCCCTTCGGGGCGCGCCGTTCTGCTTTTTCAGCGCCGCGCCTCCGCCACGGCCAACACGTCCTGCGCCCGCAGCCAGCCGCCCGAGCCGCGCGGCAGCAGGCCCACGGCCCGCTCCGCCAGGGTTTTCGCGTCATCGAGGCGCCCGGTCGCTGCCGCCCGCTCGGCCGCGGCGACGGTTGCAAGCCCTTGCTGCCCCGCCCGCGCATGGGCCGTGGCAAGGTCGCGCAGCATCGACGGGTCGCTCGGATCCTGCCCGCGGGCGGCGATCAGCACGCGCAACGCCTCCGCGTCCTGCCCGGCGGCCAGCAAGGCACGGCCGAGCCCGGCCTGGATCAAGGCTTCGCGCGGGGCGAGCTGCGCGGCACGGGCATAGGCGCGGGCGGCTTCGGCCGGGCGGCGGCCCTCCAACAGGAACTGGCCCCGCAATTCGTGGTAGTAGGCATCCGAGGGGCGCGCCGCGATCAGCGCGTCGATGCCCGAGAGCGCCCTGCTCAGATCGGCGCGCCGATGATAGGCGATGGCCCGGCCGAGCACCGCGAATTCCGAGTTGTCGCCCTGGAGCGCGCGCAAGGTCCGTCCCGGCGGACGGGTGAAGGCACGTAGCTTCATCGCCGCGCGCCCATACCAATATTCGACCGCCGAACGATCCCGCGCCCGGGGCGTGACGCTGGCGGCGAAGGCTTCCACGGCGCGGATGCGGTCACGGGTCAGCGGGTGGCTCTGGGCATAGGGATCCTGGCGGCCGGCGGAGAGGAACTCCTGCCCCTCGATCAGCTCCAGCACGGCCAGCGTGGCTTTTGGGTCGGTTCCTGCCGCCGCCATCCAGCGCAGGGCGCTCTGGTCGGCGGAGGCTTCCTCGGCGCGGGTATGGGCGAAGAGGCTGCGCCGCGCCGCCGCGCTGGTGCCCGCCGCGACGCCGAACCCCGCCTCCGCCCCGCCCGCCGCGGCGGCCGCGGCGCTCAGGATCAGGCCCAGCCGCGCCGCCGTGGACGCATCGCGGATCGCGGCGGGCCGCCGCGTGAGATGGCCGTTGACGATATGCGCGGCTTCATGGGCGATCACGGCTTGCAGCTCGTCTGAACTGTCCAGCCGCAGGATCAGACCGGAATGGAGAAAGATCGCCCGCGCATTCGCCACGAACGCATTCAGGCTGTCATCCTCGATCACATAGATACGCACCGACGCCGGCAGCCCCGCCTGCTGGAAGATCGGCTGAGCCACCTGACGCAGCGCATGTTCGATCTCCGCGTCCCGGATCAGCGTTCGGGCGAGGGCGGGCTGGGTCAGCAGCAGGGCGAGGACGAGGACGATGCGCAGCATGGGATCTCCTGTCGAAAGGGGGCGTTGACCCCGGTCGCCGGGGCGGTCCATCAGTCGCCGAAAGGCGCAGGGTAGGGGGCAGCTCATGGGCGATGCAAGCGGGGTCTCGCGGCGCAGCCAAGTCGATCCGTTCATCGTGATGGACGTGATGGAGCGCGCGCGCGCGCTGGAGGAAGCGGGCCGGTCGATCATCCATATGGAGGTGGGCCAGCCCGGAACTGCCGCGCCCGCCGCCGCCCGGGCCGCGCTGGTGGCGGCGATGGAGGCGGGGCCGCTGGGCTATACCGTCGCGCTGGGCCTGCCGGAGCTGCGCGCCCGCATCGCGCAGCACTACGCGGAGTGGTACGGGGTCGATCTGGACCCGGCCCGCGTGGTCGTCACCTCGGGCGCGTCGGGCGGGTTCCTGCTGGCCTTCACAGCGCTCTTCGACGCGGGGCAGCGGGTCGGGCTGGGCCTGCCCGGCTATCCCTCCTACCGCCACATCCTGACCGCACTCAGCCTTGAGGCGGTCGGCATCGAGACCCGAGCCGAGGACCGCTATCAGCCGCGCCCCGAGGATCTGGGCGACCTGGACGGCCTGATCCTTGCCTCGCCCGGCAACCCCACGGGCACGATGCTGGACCGCGACGCGCTGGCGGCGCTGGCGGCGGCTTGCCGCGAGAGGGGCGCCGCGCTGATCTCGGACGAGATCTATCACGGGCTCGATTACGGCCAGCGCGCCGTCAGTGCGCTGGAGGTGGATGACAACGCCACGATCGTCGGCTCCTTCTCCAAGTATTTCTCCATGACCGGCTGGCGGATCGGCTGGCTGGTCGTGCCCGAGGCGCATATCCGCACCTATGAGCGCCTGGCCCAGAACATGTTCATCTGCGCGCCCCATGCCAGCCAGATCGCCGCGCTGGCGGCGATGGACGCGACCGAGGAATTGGAGGCAAACCGCGCCGTCTATGCCGAGAACCGGCGGCGGATGCTGGCGGGGCTGCCGCGCGCCGGGTTCGACCGGATCGCCCCGCCGGATGGGGCGTTTTATGTCTATGCGGACGTGTCGGAGCTGACCGATGACAGCCTCGCCTTCGCCGCGCGCATCCTGAACGAGGCGGGGGTCGCGGTGACGCCGGGGCTGGATTTCGACCCGGCTCGGGGCGCGCGGACGTTGCGGTTCAGCTATGCCCGCGCGACGGCCGATATCGTCGAGGGGCTGGCCCGGCTCGCGCGCTTCACGGGCCGGTGATGCGCTGGCTCGTCCCTCTGCTGCTGGCCCTGGCGGCGCCCGCTCAGGCGGAGCGGGCGGTGCCGCTGCCCGGTGCGGTCGCCGATGCGTCCTGGCGGGGGGCGCTGACGCTGGCCTTGCCGCTCGACCGTCCGGTGCCCTGGCGTGTCGCGGTCGAGGAGGGGCCCTGGCGGCTGGTGCTGGACACGGCCGAGGTCGACTGGTCGGCCCTGCCGCCGCCGGTGGACGGGGACGTGGCGGTCGGGCTTTTGCAGGGGCGGGTGGCCGAGGGCTGGTCGCGGCTGGTGATGGAGTTGTCGGGGCCGATGCGGATCGAGCGCGCCTGGATGGAGACCGGCGAGGGCGTCACCCTGCATCTGGAACTGGCCCCCGGCGCTGCCGCAGTGGCCCGCGTTGCGCCCGCCTGGGAAGCCCCGGACGAGGCCGCGCTGGCGACGGCGCCGGAGCGGCGGCGTCAGACAGGAGACCGGCCCTTGGTCGTGGCGCTGGACCCCGGCCATGGCGGCGAGGATCCGGGCGCCCTGCGGGAAGAGCTGAGCGAAGCAGAGCTGATGCTGTCCTTCGCGCGCGAGCTGGCCGAGGTGTTGCGCCGCAACGGTCACATTGTTGTGTTGACCCGGGAGGAGGACGTCTTCGTGGCCCTCCGCGCCCGGGCCAGCATCGCCCGGGCAGCCGGCGCAGACCTCATGGTTTCGCTGCATGCCGACGCGCTGGAAGGGGGCGGGGCTTCGGGCGCGACGGTCTACACCCTGTCCGACGAGGCCTCCGACACGGTCTCGGCGGAGCTGGCAGCACGGCTCGGGCGCGACGACCTGGTGGTCGGGCTGGAGTTGCAGGATCCGGGCGACGAGGTGGCCCGCGTGCTCTTGGACCTGGCGCGCACCGAAACCGATCCGCGCGCGGATATGCTTGCACGTCAGATGGTTGCGGAGATGAACGCCGCTGGCATCCGGCTGCACAAGCGGCCGCGGCTGGAGGCGGGTTTTACCGTCCTCAAGGCGCCGGACATTCCGTCCGTACTGGTTGAGCTGGGTTTCCTGTCCTCCCAGGCGGATCGCCGGAACCTGCGCAATCCGCGCTGGCGGTCCCGGATGGCGCAGGCCATCGCCACCGCCATCGAAGCCTGGGCCGTCGAGGATGCGGCCGCGGCCTCGAATCTGCGGCGCTGACGCGCCGGCATCCGCGAAGGATCGCCACATCGGGTGCGCTCGTCTGGACCCTGAGGGGGTGAGTTCCTATGCTAGAGGCGCCCGATACAAGGACAGTCTCCATGAACGTCAAGGCAGCCACGGCCAGCGGAGGCCGCGCCCTCTATGGCGCGGCTCTGAGCATTTTCATGTTCGTGCTCTCCACCATTGGGGGCCTGTTCTCTGCGATCACGCTGGGCATCATCGCGGCCGCCGTGACGGTGGGCGCGGTTCTGTGGATGTATGGCCGGGACCTGCCCAATCACGAGCAGCTGGCCCAATACACGCCCCCCACGATCAGCCGAATCTATTCGGGCGAGGGCCGCCTGATGGACGAATTCGCCCGGGAGCGTCGCCTGTTCGCCCCCGCCGAAGAGATCCCGGATCTGGTCAAGCAGGCCTTCATCTCGGCCGAGGACAAGAACTTCTACCTGCATGCGGGCTATGACCCCGTGGGCATGGTCGCGGCGGCCGTCGACGCCGCGCGCGGCGGACGCCTGCGCGGCGCCTCGACCATCACGCAGCAGGTGATGAAGAACTTCCTGCTGTCCTCCGACCGCTCCGCCGAACGCAAGGTCAAGGAGATCATCCTCGCGTCCCGCATCGAGGAGACGCTGTCGAAGGAAGGCATCCTGGAACTCTATCTCAACGAGATCTTCCTGGGGCAGAACAGCTACGGCGTGGCCGCGGCCGCGCAGACCTATTTCAACAAGCCTCTGGCCGCCCTGACCATTGAGGAGGCGGCCTATCTCGCCATTCTCCCCAAGGCGCCCAGCAACTACCACCCCGTCCGCAACGTCGAGGCGGCGATCGACCGGCGGAACTTCGTCCTGCGGGAGATGTGGGAGAACGGCTATATCACCCGCGGCGAAATGGAGGAGGCGCGCGCCAAGCCGCTGCTGACCGTCCAGTCGGGCCACTACGCCCCGTTCCGCGCGCAACTGCCGCCCCGCGACTACTTCACCGACGAGATTCGCCGCCAGCTGAGCCAGGATTTCGGCGAGGAGGAGTTCTTTACCCAGGGCTTCACCGTGCGCGCGACCATCGATGCCGAGATGCAGGAGGTCGCGGCGGTCGCGCTCCAGCGCGCGCTGGAGAAATATGACCGCAGCCAGGGCATCTGGCGCGGCACCGGCGAGACGATCCCGGTCGAAACGCTCTCCGACGAGACTGCGTGGCGCGAGGCGCTCGCTGCGGTCGAGGTCAGCCGCGACGTCAAGCTGGAGAGCCCCTGGCATCCGGCCGTCGTCATGGAGGTCGCCGAACAGTCACTGACCCTGGGCGTGGAAGACGTGGCCGGGCGCGTCTCGGTCCCCCGCGAAGACATTCAGTGGATGCGCGGCGACTTCTTCGACAATTTCGAGCCGGGCGATGTCGTCCATGTCCGCCGCATGAGCGACGACGACACCGGCGACCTGATCCGCTGGTCGCTGCGTCAGGTGCCCGAGGTGCAGGGCGGGTTCATGGCGATGGACGTGAATACCGGCCGCGTGTTGGCGATGCAGGGGGGCTTCAGCTACCAGCATTCGGTCTTCAACCGCGCGACCCAGGCCACGCGGCAGCCCGGCTCCAGCTTCAAGCCCTTCGTCTATGCGGCGGCGCTCGACTCGGGCTATCTGCCGAACACCATCGTCGTCGACGCGCCCATCGAGATCGACCAGGGCAATGGCGAGATCTGGCGCCCTCAGAACGCCTCCAACCGCTTCTACGGGCCCGCGCCGCTGCGCACCGGGATCGAGCGGTCGCGGAACCTGATGACGATCCGTCTCGCGCAGGATGTCGGCATGGACGTGGTCGGCGGCTATGCCGAACGTTTCGGCGTCTATGACGACATGCCGCCGCTGCTGGCCAACTCTCTGGGCTCGCAGGAGACGACGCTCTACAAGATGGTCGCCGCCTACGCGATGTTCGCCAATGGCGGCGAGCGGGTGGAGCCGACCCTCGTCGACCGCATCCAAGACCGCTACGGCCGCACCGTCTATCGCCACGACCAGCGGGACTGCCGCGACTGCGAGCAGTTCGCAACGCTCTCGCCGGGCTATGGCCCCCGCATCTTCTCCGACCGGGAGCAGGTGATGGATCCGATCACCGCCTATCAGCTGACCTCGATGATGAAGGGCGTGGTGGATCGCGGGACGGCGGCGCGCACGGTCAACCTGCCGGTGCCGATCGCCGGCAAGACCGGCACGACGAACGACGCCAAGGATGTCTGGTTCGTGGGCTTCTCCTCGACCATCGTGGCGGGCTGCTATATCGGCCACGACAGGCCGAGATCCTTGGGACGCGGCGCGTCGGGGGGCGGCATGTGCGGCCCGGTCTTCAACGAGTTCATGTCCGAGGCCATCGAGAAATACGGCGGCGGTCCGTTCGAAGTGCCGCCGGGCGGCTATTTCGTGAAGATCGACCGCTATACCGGCGCGCGGCTGCCGGACTCGGCCAGTGGCGAGCATGTCGTGTCGGAATATTTCCGCGACGGCTTCGACACCTATGCCGGGCTTGGGCTCGGGGCGACGGTCATCGACGGAGGCTTTGCGATGTCGAGCGATCTGCCGCTCTTCGGTCGCGGCCAGAGCGACGACGATGGCGGCGACATTTCGCGCGAAGTCCAGACCGTCACCGGGCGGAAGGTCATCGTGCCGCCCCGGGCGACCTTCGGGTCGCTGTCCTCGGGCGGCCTCTACTGAGACGCGGACCGCCCCTGACCGGTCATTCGGTCGCGTGGCGGTCTTGCGCTGTCTCGCCGCCCGGGGCCGGCTAGCCCACTGCCGGGGTGCCGGGGGGCCCGTCGGCGCGCCCAGTTCCGCGATCCGCGCCTCGATCTCGGCCAATTCTTCCGTGAGGGAAGCGGCCTCCGACTGGAACTCGTCCAGCGTGTCGCGCAGGGTCGCCTCCTCGCTCCGCGCCTCATCTAGACGCGCGCCAATATCGTCGAGCTCTGCCGCCCGCGCACCGATGGCGGCTTCGAGCTCATCGCGCCGGACCCGCGCCTCGGCCGCGCTAAAGCAACGGACGCGTTCGTAGACTCGGGACTATGTCGGGTGGCGTAGTTATGATTCACGTTGTGCAGGAGGGCTTTGGCGATGCCTGCACCGC
>NZ_UETC01000002.1 GCF_900116765.1 Jannaschia seohaensis
TCGGGCTTCTCCCGCTTCCCAGCCATCTCCTGGTCCTCCAATACACAGGGCAAATCTACCCCAGTTGGTGGACCACTTCAGTGGGGGCACTCCAGCCGTTCCTCAACGACAGTGGAAATCGGATGTGCAGCATCACCGACAGACGCACAATCTCAGGGAACGTCTTGAAGTAACGGAACATTGAACGCTTGGTCATTGGGCATGGGAAGAGCGCGGCCCCGCTTCAAGCCGACTTCCTCGGACACGACCGTCCAGCGGCTTCCAGCACAAGGAATAAGAGCCACGCCCGCGCCACGGATCATCGCCAAGGCGCAGTCGCAGCCCTTGCCTCCAACCACCTGGAGCGGCCGGAGACTTCTTTTCGAGACGTCTCAGGCGACCTTCACCAACTCCACGTCGAAGGTCAGGTCATGGCCCGCCAGCGGGTGGTTGGCATCGAGAACGACATGGTCCTCGGTTACCTCGGCCACTGTCACTGGCATGGTCTGGCCATCTTGGGTCTGCACCTGCAGCTGCGTGCCCAGATCGAGCGGGATGTGATCTGGAACCGCCTCGCGCGGAACCTGTTGCGTCGCGTCATCGCGGCGCGCGCCGTAGGCATCGGCGGCGGGGATCGTCACGGTCTTGCTGTCGCCCTCGGCCATGCCGTCAACGGCTGCCTCGAGGCCGGGAATGATCTGACCCGCGCCCATCTTGAACGTCAGAGGATCACGCCCCTTGGAGGAGTCGAATGTGGTGCCATCGGCCAGGGTGCCTGTGTAATGCAATGATACGGTGGATCCGGCTGTTGCCTGGGTCATGGGATATACCTGATGTCGGGAAGGTGGGTTCTGCGGCAAAGCTGTGTTCGCCGCGGCTCTGCCGCTATCTAGCCCAACCGGCCCGAAAATGAAACCTCTCCAGCGCGAATGGTCGCGGACTGTACGTCGCGCAAGGATCCAGGGGCCGGCTGACAGCTTGGCTTAAGACAAGGAAAACGACTGGGATCACGACCTGCATCACATATTCGCATGGAATTTGATGGTGTGACCCGGCCGCCGACGGCATCTGATGTGCCAAGGTGGGTCAGCTGCGATCCAAGGGGAGGACGGTCAGGTCGGAATGACCACGGTCGGGCTCGATCTGGCGAAGAATGTGTTCCAGCGGCATGGGGCGGAGGCGTCCGGGCGGGCGGTGCGGCGTGGGCGGGTGCTTGAGGTGCTGGCGGGGCTTCCGCGCCGCACGGTGGCGATGGAGGCCTGCGACGGAACGGAGCGGGGAAGGCCAGCACCGAACGTGCTCTCGCACCTAAGCATATGATTTTTTTTATCGATAGTGTTCCAGATGGTAAGACGGCTCTGCGGCGACTGGCAATGAAACGGTCGAAGCGATCCCTTCGGATCTCCGCGGAACTCAGCGACCCCATCGGCGGTGGCGCTGTGCACTTGGCATTCCTTCGTGCGCACCGAGGCGGTGCGCCGAAGCTCTGGTGGAAAAAGACATGGGCGTGCGAACGCGCGCAGGGACGAGCTTCCTTGAAATGTCATTGCTCCTCGTGATCTCCTTCCTTCGCTCGCGCTGCTTCGAATGCGATGAGCAAAGATGAAAGATAGGCGAGGGTATCGCGGGTCGCGCCTTGAAGGTCTTCGGCTGCGCGGCGCGTCACGGCAAGGCGACCGTCGACTTCCTTGGTAACCCACCCTCTGTCTTGCAGAAGATTCACCTTTCTCCGAACGGTCTCTCTCGGAATACCCGAAAAGTCAGCCACCGACTGTAGATTGATCGGAACCTGATTGCCGTTCCTGCGGTCCGCGTCGGTCAACCTTCCAAGCTCGGTGAGCGCAGATGTCCATCGCTCGGGCGGCGTTCTGCTGCCGATAATGGCGAGGACCAGGACGAGGTCGAGGTCGCCGTCGAACCGGGTTCGGAGTTGTACGAGCAGGCGGGTGAAGCCATCCAGGTGAACGGGCCAGACAGTCTGGAAGTTCTGCCTGACAAAAGCTGCCTGCATGTTGTCTCGCGTTGGCATGGCTCTTCCTCTGGTGGCCGCCCATTTTGGGTTAGAAATGGCTTTCCCTGCAAGCGAAAGCCGCTAACACTGCAGATGACATTATTGTTGAAAGAATCTTTTGGAAGGATCCGTGGCGTTCCTTTTTTCATTTCTGGCACCTCTGGTTAGACGGAGTGCGCCGGACGGGAGGCGACGTTCCGTCCCGGCCCGTCTCGTGATGCCTCTCTCAAGACCGATCATTGGGATCGCTCTCGTTGGGGGCCTGTCGACGCTGCCCGCGATAGCGCAGGATCGAGACCCGATGTTGTTCTACGACCAAAGCGGTCTGACCATACGCGGACACCTGCAGTTCGGGCTGAACGCCGTGGCCGAGCGCAATCTGTTCTGGGATCTTGCCGGGACCACTGCGCCGGGCAGCGGCTTCGATCCCGATACGAACTGGCTGGAGGGTTACGTCAAACCCGGCGTCAGCTTCGAGTATCAACTCGACACAGGCGCCATAGTATATGGCAAACTCTCGGCGGTTTCGTCCTACACGTGGGGGACGGACGCTTTCGATACCGGCGACACCGGTGCGACCACGCTTGAGGAAGCCTACCTGGCCCTCCGCGGGGATCTTCCTTCCGGTCTCTCGTATGACCTTTCGTTGGGAGCGCGAGAGTTGACGCTGGGCACCGGCATGCTGATCGCCAACGGCGCGACAAGCGGGTTCGAGCGCGGCGCGCTGAAATTCGGGCCCCGCAAGGCGTGGGAGATGGCCGCGATCGGGCGGCTTTCCTTCGGCAGTGTAACAGGGACCGCGTTCTACCTGGACCCGAACGAGCTGCCGTCCACCAACGGCGACAACGAACTGGCAGGGGTCGATCTGCGCTACGATGACCCGCGGGGCGGGTATCTGGGTGCAACTTACGTGGATGTGCTCAATTCGGAGTCGTCCTACCCGCAGGCGGCGCCGGGCGGCCTGGGAGCCCCGACGGTGACGCCCGGCGCGCGGGAGGGGACGCGAACCCTCGGCCTCTATGGCAAGACCAATCCCTTCGAGGGTGCGCTGGCGAATTGGTCCTTCACGGGTGAGGTCGCGCTCCAGCGGAACGACCGGATCGACCTGGAGGCTTGGGGCGGGCGGGTCACCGCCGGCTACACCTTTGCAGATTTGCCGTGGTCGCCGAACGTGACGTTGGGCTACCAGACCTTTTCTGGCGACGACCCGGACACGGCGACGCTGGAGCGCTTCGACCCGCTCTACTACCAGGGCAGCCCGAGCGCCTGGGCCACCGGGTCGAAATCGGCCTCGACTTTCATCAATTCGAACGTGAACGCGCTGTCGCTGGCGGTGCGGGTCAAGCCCACGCAAAAGGACACCTGGACGTTGCGTTACGCGCATATCCGCGCGAACGAGTTGAACAGCCCCGTGCAGTTCGGCCAGGCGACCCGCGTCGACGTGAACGGCAACGTCGTGTCCGGTGTCGACGATGCGCATTTGGCCGACGACCTGTTCCTCGAATACAGCCGCATCATCAACCGCAATACCTTCCTGACTGCAGGCGTCTCGGTCTCCTTCCCCGGAGCCGCGATCGACAATGTCGTCGGGACAAGTGCAGAGCCGTGGACCGGAGGCTTCGTCAATGTCGTCGTCAATTTCTAAACTGATCACCTTGGCCGCTGGGGTCGCCATGACGCTGGCGTTCTCGTCCGGCGCGGAGGCGCAATCCGCGCCGCTGTCGGCACAGGATTCCGATCCCCGTGTCATGGGCTGGATGCAGGGCTTTCCGCCGCCCGAAGACAAGCTGATTTCCCAACCGGATTCGAACTATTTCAGCTTTCCCAAGCTGCGCTGGTCGGTTTGCCATCTGCGGGAATTCCTGCCGACCGAGGAGATCAGCCGCGGGCTGGGTGCGCCGATGCCCCTGGCCTATCCTTCGCCGTCGGAATTCGCCGAGATGGCCCGCGGGATCGACGCGCTGACCTTCATGCCAATGAACGCCGATACACCGATGACATGGGAGGAGTCGCTCTTCGCCAACTACACCGACGGCATGCTGATCATGCACCGCGGGCAGGTCGTCTATGAACGCTACTTCGGCTGTCTCGAGGAAGACGGCAAGCACGCCATCATGTCGATGACCAAATCGATCACCGGCCTTCTGGGCGAGATCCTCGTGGCCGAGGGCGTGCTGGACGACACGCTGCTCGTCCGCGACGTCATCCCCGAAATAGGCGACAGTGCCTTTGCCACGGCGACGGTGCGTGAGGTCATGGATATGACTACGGGCGTCCAGTATTCCGAAGACTACTCCGATCCGAACGCCGACATCTGGCTTTATTCCCGCGCTGCGAGCCCGCTACCCAAGCCGGCGGATTACGACGGCCCGAACGGGTACTGGGAATACCTCCAGCAGGTGCCGCCCGAGGGCGAGCACGGCGAGGCCTTCCACTACAAGACGATCAATTCGGACATGCTGGGCTGGATCATCAGCCGTGTGACCGGCAAGGCGGTCACGACGCTTGCATCCGAGAGGCTCTGGCGGCCGATGGGCGCCGAGCAGGACGCCTATCAGACCGTGGACGGCAAGGGCGTGCCCTTCGCGGGCGGCGGCGTGACGGCGGGGCTTCGGGATCTCGGACGCCTCGGTCAGTTGATGCTGGACGGCGGCGTGGCCGCGGACGGCGCGCGGCTGTTTCCGGCCGAGGTGGTCGAGACCATTGCCGCGGGCGGCGACCAGTCCAAATTCGCAGGGTTCTCGACGATCCCCGAGGGCAGCTATACCAGTCAGTGGTGGGTGTTCCACAACGATCACGGCGCCTTCGCCGCGCGCGGCGTGCATGGCCAGACAATCTATGTCGACCCGACCGCCGAGATGGTACTCGTGCGCGTTGCGTCCTACCCCCGTGCCCAGAACGGCTTCATCGATCCGACGTCGTTGCCGGCCTATCAGGCCGTTGCAGAGTTCCTGATGTCGCGAGACTGATGGCCACCGGGACGATCCAACGCCGCGCGCGTCGGCGTCCGTCGGCACGGCGCATGGCGGGATTTGTCGCGAGCCTGTGGCTTCTGGTGATCGCCGTTCTGGGCCTAGCCGGCTCGGCCTCTGCGCAAGAGGCCGGGTCGGAACGGGCCGGCGCCATCGAGGCGGACGCACCGGTCGACCCGGCCATCTCTACCGACGAATTGGCCTACAGGCTGATCCCGCTCACGAAGGACGAGCTCGACCCTCTCGCGGATGCATGGCTGGAGATCGTCCGGTCCGCGACGCGGGACATCGCAGAGCAGCAGGTCAGACTGCTCAACGACCCCTCAACCGCCACGGACGAGGCCTACCGAGCCCTCGCTCGGACGGTCGAGGCGCGTGCCGCGCTGTTCGAGCGTTTCTCCATGGTCGTGGAAGCGCTCGAAAGCAAGGGCGGCGATCCAGAGCACGTTGCGGAGCTGCGCGCCTATCGGGACTCCGTCCTGTTCAGTGAAACGATCCTCGCCAGCCCCAAGGCCATCGCGATCGCCTTCATCTCGTGGCTGACGAGACCGGATGGCGGCCTGGCGGTCGCCTTGGATATCGGCATCGTCATTCTGGCCTTTCTCGCGCTGCTCTTCGTGTCCAGCCTCGCGCGCGGCGCAGCCAGACGCTGGATCGGACGCGTGCCCAAGATCTCCAAGTTGCTGGAGGCGTTTTTGGTCGCGACGGTATTCTGGCTTGTCATCGCGTTGGGGCTTCTCTTCGTTCTGGCCGCACTGGGCGTCAACGTCACGCCGCTCTTTGCCATGATTGGCGGCGCGTCTTTCATCCTGGCTTTCGCGCTGCAGGACACATTGGGCAATCTCGCCAGCGGGCTGATGATTATGATCAACCGCCCGTTCGACGAAGGAGACTATGTTCTGGTCGGCGGTGTCGGCGGCACCGTGAAATCGGTCAACATCGTCGCGACAACGATCACGACGCCCGACAACCAGCTGATCGTGATCCCGAACAAGAACGTCTGGGGAAACGTCATCACGAACGTCACCGCTAGCGAGACGCGCCGCGTGGACCTAGTGTTCGGCATTTCCTACGAAGACTCGATCCCCGATGCGCTGCGCGTGATCGAAGAGAGCGTGAAGGCGCATCCGCTCGTCCTGCGCGATCCCGAACCGACCATTCGTGTTCACGAGCTGGCGGCGAGTTCGGTCAACTTTATCTGCCGTCCGTGGACGAAAACCTCGGATTACTGGACCGTCTACTGGGATCTGACGCATCACATGAAAGAGGCGCTGACAGAGGCCGGCCTTTCAATTCCCTACCCTCAGCAGGACGTGCACATCAGGACCGGGGGCACATGAGTGTTTTCACGCGCGGACGTGCCGCGAAGCTCGACTATGCACGGGCCAATCCGTGTCGCACCGGGAACGCGCCATGAGCGGCGGCTCGGCATCCGGCTGGCAGCGCATCGACAAGGCCGCCTTCGGCATCATCTACGGCGCGATTATGGTGCTGAGCATCCTGCTCGCGCAGGGCAGACACCCGGCGCCACCACTCGAGACGGCCGTTGTCTTATTCGGCTCCGTGCTGGCAATCACGCTGGCCAAGGCCTTCGCCGAGTTTCTGTCTCAGGCCCTAGACAAAAGGGTGCGCATGACGCGGGGAAGTTGGCGCGCCGCCTGGCAGCACAGCACGTCGACGCTAGCGGTCGCCAATGTGCCGACCGCGCTTTTTCTGGCCGCATGGCAGGGATGGATCGGGGCCGAGATCGCGTTGGTGTGGTCCCAGCTCCTATGCGTGATCCTGCTGGCGGGGCTTGGTGCGAGAGCGGGCTGGGTGCTGGACAGCCGCGTGATGCCGGCCATCCTTGGAGCCGTGTTCGCGGGCGGGATCGGCGTGCTGCTGGCGATTGTGAAACATGTGATCCACTGAACCGGGGCGCGGCTAGTCGCGCGGCGCAGGCCGCAGGCTCCATAGAATTCCGCCCTGTACAACGAGGCCCAAACGCGCGTCGGCGCGTTCGCTGGAATGCAGCAGCCGGCGCAGATCGTCGCCCACGGCCTCGTTGTAGACATGATTTAGGTGCCCCGCCGGACCCTCGTTGGGCAGATCGCTGAGATCGATGACCTCTACGCCTTCGAGGTCCGATACACCGTTCCCGGCCTCGCCCAAACGCGGGTAGCCATGCAGCTGCGCCGAAAGCGCCAACGGCCTGTCGCCGGACATGGCATCGACCGTGATGTTTTGCGCGACGGGGCGGAATCGCGGCAGAATGCGCTTGAAGATGCCAAGATCAATATCCGGGGTGTGGATCGGCATGCAATTTTGCCCCTGGTAGCGGGGTGATCGGCATCCAGAAGTGCCCCCCTGACAGTTGCAGTCAGACGCTTCCTCAAAGGGATGAGGGAGCAGTCGGGGGATGTTGGTCGTGGAGACGATAGCGAAGATCAGGCGTGCACATTTCGTAGAAGGCAAGTCGATCAAGCAGACCTGCCGCGAACTGCGGGTGTCACGGAACACGGTGCGCAAGATCATCCGCTCGGGCGCGACCTAGTTTAGCTATGATCGGACGACGCAACCTCTGCCCAAGATCTGCCCTTGGCGGTCGGAACTGTACGAGATATTGGCCTGGAATGCCCGACGGCCGAAGCGAGATCGCCTGAGACCCATCCGGATCTACGAGGGACTTCGCAATCGTGGCTGTGGCGGGGGGGTCGATGCCGTGCGGCGCTATGCGTCTAACTGGTCTAAGGCAACGCAGGACGCGTCGGCTAGCGCATATGTTCCGCTCGTTTTAGATTCGGGCGAGGCATACAAGTTCGACTAGAGCCATGAGATCGTGATCTTCGACGGCGTAACAGGGACGGTCAAGGTTGCCCATCTCGTAGCTGGTGTACGCCTTGAACCGCGGCAGCCGGGGCTGGTCCACGATGCCAGTGGCGTTGTCGACGCTCAGCCCGTCGAAGAAGGTGCTGCCGTCGGCCGAGACCGCGAGGCGGAAGCGGTCGGAGCCGAAGAGCCCCACCAGCGCCTTGGTCACGAAGCCGGTCTGCAGCGTGAGGCCGAGATCGTCGCCCGCGGCCCCCTTGTTCATGGTGTAGAACAGATCGCCGGTGCCGCCCTCGGCCACGGTCTTCGCAGTCCAGAGCGCTGCGTTCAGCTTGGCCGAGAACGGGTTCGACGCATCGGCCGTGGTCCCGACCGCGAGGAGCGCCAGGTTTTGCAGCGCCGCGGGTGTGGTCCCGATCCAGCCCGCGCCCTCGTAGACAAGCAGCAGCCCCTCGTCCTCGAGCCATGCCCGCCAACCGGTCTGCGGCGGCAGACGTAGCCAGGCGCCATCTGTCCAGAGCGCGACGTTCAGGTCCCAGCCGGCCCAGTTTCCGGTGGCGCCGACGCGACGATGAAGCAGTCGACGTTGGCGAGGCGGCGGGGCGCGTCGTAAGGTTCCGGTTGAAGACCGACATAGGATCAGGCTCGTTGCCTGGCGTTTGCCAGCGGAACTGAAGGCGTGGCAGAACACGATCTCAAGCGCTGGGGGAACTCGCAGGAAAATGCATGGATTGTTCTTTGAGGTGCGGCCGAAGACCGGGCAAATGAAGCATTATTTCGACCATGTGGCCCAGCTGAAGCCTGTGCTCGCGGGGCACACCGGGCTCATCTACCTGGAGCGGTTCGTGCCCTGCGATGACCCCGAAGCGCTGTTGTCCCACCAACTCTGGCGGGACGAGGCGGCGATCGCGGGCTGGCGGCGCGAGCCAGCCCATCGCAAGAGCCAGACCGCCGGCCGACATGTGCATTTCGAGAGCTACCGCATACGCGTCGGCCCCGAGGTTGGGCGCGATGCGGCTCCCGATGCCGAGACGAGCCGCCTTGTTGTCGCGATCTATGGTCCGAAACTGCCCGGAGTCGGTCGGCTGCACGAAAGTGTAACCGTGCCGGGCCGCTTCCTGACACTCGCCGACGCGGCCAACCATGCGGAGGCTCTGCGCCTCGTGGACCTCCACGCGTCGGAGGGCACGGCCGAGGCACGGCTGTTCTCGGTCTCGCGTGACTACACGTTGACCGACCGGGCGCAAGCGCCCACCTAACCTTCAGCCGGTTCCTTCCCCGGCGGCTGTCCTCACAGGCCCAATGGCGATGTCCAGACAGCCGCTCGGGCGTCAGCTCCAGGGGCCGCGCCGGGGCGCGGCGCCCGTTCCGGCCATCTGGCGCAGGGCGGCAACGCGGTTTTGCTCGGACGGGTGGGTGGCGAAGAGGTTGTCGTAGCCGTGGGCGTGCAGCGGGTTGATGATGAACATGTGCGCCGTGCCGGGGTTGCGCTCGGCGGCATGGTTGTCGATCCGCGCGGCGAGCCCTCCGATGCGCTCCAAGGCGGAGGCAGCCATCGGGGCGGACTGGCGAACCTTCAAGGACCTGATCGACCGCTTCGGTGCCGACAAGGGGCGGCTGTTTTCACGATTCCCGACCAAGTGGAAAAGAAGGTCATCCAAGCCGCGAAAGAAGCGGGCCTGTCAGATATTCGAATGACTGATATCGTTGAACGTCTGCGCAACTCCAAGCACAAGGTCGTCGATTTCAGCCGCGCCTATGACCACGAGGCCAACTGGATCAACAACGCCCTGCTCGAACACGGTACCCGCCCCTTCAAAGCGATCATATGTGACGCCGGAAAGGCTGCTTGCACTGAAGGGATGGAGCTGGACGCTTGCTCTGACGCTCACGCGCTTTTGGGAGCAGCCACCAGTTGTAACATGACCAGGACCGCAGACCAAATTGCGGATGCTTTGCACACTATTACTGCGGTTTCCAAAGAGGTCGACATCGTCGATCCGTATTTCGATCTCCGACCGACGAAGGGCAATTATCTTCCCACGCTAGTCGCGCTGCTCGCTCAGGATCCGGGGCAGCAAAAAGCCATCAGAATTCACTTCCGTGATCACGATACACGCCCATCGGCCGAGGTTCTCGCTCGAGACGGATGCGCCCAGGTGAGAGGCCTGCTGCCGCCCGGATATCACATAGAACTGTACGCGTGGTCGGAGAAACAAGGCGGGGAAGACTTTCACGACCGTTACGTTCTGACCGACCTTGGCGGGGCCATGATCGGGGCGGGCCTGTCTGCGGACGGCCCCGGGGAGTCTGCTGCTTTTACGTTGCTCAACTTCGAGCACGCTCAAGGGACTCGGAGCATATTTGCCTTTGGATCAAGGACTTATTCCCGAATCGGATCGGCTGTCCGTATCGGTGACGATGGCAGAACTGAACTGTTCTGATAGCGAGAGTTCGATTTATGTTCCATCTCACGAATGCCACCGACGTCGAAGTGTTCAGCGGCGATCTTGAAAAAGAAAAGCAATTTCATATGTTTGCAAGTTCTTCACCAAATCGGCGCAGTCATGAGGTCCGGAGGATATCGGCCGTGGGAGACCGCCTCCGGGCCTCCTTGCACCATGGCCAGTGCTCAGCCCCACCCGCATAATCCTCGAAAACAACGGAAAAATCCGGCAGCAGGCGGATCGGGAGAACGCTTTCGCGGGGGCAAGTGGCGGAGCGGACGAGACACATATCGAACGCTCTTTTGTGGATGCCGCTCGGTTTGCAAGGAATTTCTGATCGTCGGGACATGTGATCGAGTGCGTTCTTTTGTCAGGCCTGTTCTTTGCGGCTGACACGGCGCCGCTGGCCGGGATGGTGATGCGCGGACCGGGGCCAAATCTCCAACAGCGAGCTCGAGGCTCGGAGAACGTCTCTGGTTTGCCCGACCCGGATCATGTGGATCATGTGCCCATTCGGATCATGCCTTCCTCACAACTCGGTGGTTGCGTTGTCCGCCTGTCGCCCGATCAGGCGCCGATCAGCACCGGGCCACGATAATCCTCGCCCCGCTTCAGCATCGCCCAGATGCCGCGCGCCATCTTGTTCGCCAGCGCCACTGCGACCACCGACAGAGGCTTGCGCTCCAGCATCCGAGCCAGCCAGGAGCCCTTCGGCGAGCCTCGCCGGGTGGCCCATCGGATCACGGCCATGGCGCCGGTGATCAGCAATCGTCGGATGTCGCGCTGGCCCATCTTCGAGGTCTTCCCAAGCCGTTGCTTTTCGCCGGTTGAATGCTGACGCGGCACGAGACCAAGCCAGGCGGCAAAGTCGCGCCCGCGGCGGAACTGGTCCATCGGCGGCGCGAAGGTCTC
Source organism: Jannaschia seohaensis (assembly GCF_900116765.1). Classification (GTDB taxonomy): domain Bacteria; phylum Pseudomonadota; class Alphaproteobacteria; order Rhodobacterales; family Rhodobacteraceae; genus Jannaschia; species Jannaschia seohaensis. The sequence continues at coordinate 11,130 of NZ_UETC01000002.1, forward strand.
GACGGCGAGCGCGGTGATCGGGCCGACGCCGGGCATCGTTCGCAGCCGCCGGGGCATTTCGGCCTCTTCTGACATGGCCTCGATCCTGGCCTTCAGGTCCTTGAGCCTTTCCGTGAGGTGCGCGATCTGCTCGAGGAGCATCCGGCAGGTGTCGCGGGCCAGCTCGGGCATGTCCGTGTCGGGATCTTCGACGATCCTGGCCAGGCGCGGCACGAACCCGATGCCCGTGGGCGCGACATGGCCGAACTCGTAGAGATGCGAGCGAAGCGCGTTGATCGTCTCGGTGCGCTGCTTCACGAGTTGCTCGCGCGCGCGGAACGCGATTGCGCGTGCCTGCTGGTCGACGGTCTTCGGCTCCACGAACCGCATGGTCGGTCGCAATGCCGCCTCGACGATGGCCTCCGCGTCGGCCGCGTCGTTCTTCTGCCGCTTGATGAACGGCTTGACGTAGTGCGGTGCGATCAGCCGGGCCTCATGACCCTGCCGCATCATCTGTCGCGCCCAGTGATGCGCGCTGGCGCAGGCTTCCATCGCCACGCAGCTCGGCGGCTGTTCCGCCATGAAACGGATGAACTGCGGCCGTGACAGCCTTTTTCCGGAACAGCACCGATCCGTCCGCCGCCGCACCGTGCACCAGGAACGCGTTCTTTGCGAGATCGACGCCGATGATGGTAACCTCTCCCATGGATGCCCTCTCCTTCAGCTTGTGCGTTGACACCGCAAGCTTGGCACATCGCGATGCCGTCAGGGGAGAGCGGCATCCACCCCATCTCCGACGCCTAGATCATTGATATTAATATGTTTCTGATCTCCGGGAGCACAGAAACGAGAAACAATGGTCAGGTGCTACCAGCCTTCCTGACGCTCCATGCTCGCTTTAATGCGTCCGCGTAATATCGATGTCCTCGGCTCCTGCTTCGTCGAGGCATCTGTCTTCAACCTGAAGCGTGACCAGGAAGAAGCCGAATTTTTCCTTCAGCAATGCATGCGCGGCTGGCAAGACCGCGGCGGCATCGGCACCGGATGACATCAGCACGTGCCCGGAAAAGACGTCCTTGCCACTTGTCAACGTCCATGCGTGGACATGATGTACGTCGGCGACGCCCTCCAGACCGCCAATTGCCGCGATGACATCATTCAAGTCCACGTCTTCCGGCGTTCCCTCCATCAACATGTGGATCGACTCCTTCAGGATACCCCAGCTCGCCCAAACAAGGACAAAGCCGAAGGCCATGCCGAGGAGCGGGTCGATCAGCAGGAAGCCGGTGAACTGGATCACGAGTGCGGTGACGATGATGAGCAGACTGCCAACGAATGTCTGCACGATGTGCCAGACGGCCCCACGCGTGTTCAGATCTCTGCGACCTTCTTTCCAAAGCAGTCCGAGCGATATCACCTCGGTCACCAGGCCTCCGGCGGCAGCCCATAGCATCGGGCCGGTCGGCAGATCGATCGGCGAAGAAAGCCGCATAGCCGCCATTCCGATGACAATCAGCGCCATGGCCAGAAGAAAGGCCCCGTTGATCGCCGCCCCGACGATTTCGGCCCTGTGCCAGCCAAAGCTCCGGTCGCTGTCGGCGGGACGTCGAGCGATCCGCGCTGCGACGATGGCGACAAGAACACCACCAACGGCCGAAAAGGTATGGAACGCATCGGAAATCACGGCGATCGAACCCGTCCATATGCCGATCCCGAGTTCGACGACGAAGTAAAGGCCAGTCAACCAGGCCGAGATCGTCAAAGCCCGACCTCCGCTGGGCAGATGCCCTGAGTGTCCATGATCCATGCCTTCCCCTCCTAAAGCCGCCAGCGGCGACGCACGCGTGGCCGACCACACGGAAATGTAATCAGAGCTTTACGGCATGAACTGCCGCCCCGACCGCACCGGCCCGGGGCTTGGGCTTGCCTCGGCCGCTTCCTGGGTCGGACTTCGCGAGATCGGCGATGATTGGGCAGTCCGGGCGATGATCGCCGTGGCAGGACTCGATCAGCGTCTCCAGCGTCTCCGACATGGCCTCGAGTTCGTCGATCTTCCGGCGAAGATTGCTCAGATGGCCCTCTGCCAGCTGCCGGACATCCGCGCTCCTGCGCGATTGATCCGTCCAGAGCCCCAGCAGTTCACCGATCACCTCAACCGAAAACCCGAGGTCCCGGGCGCGGCGCACGAAGCTGAGCATGTGGACGTCTCGGTCGCTGTAATCCCGGTAGCCGGAGTCCGTACGCTGTGCGGGCGGGATCAGGCCGGTCTGCTCATAGTAGCGGATCATTTTTGCCGAAATGCCGGATTTCTTGGCAGCTTCTCCGATGTTCATGTGCGTTCCTCCTCGAACAGGTTCAGCGCTGCTTCGATCTTGGGTCTCTGTTCGGAGTAGGTTCCGTAGGTAAACCATTCCCCCATCACCGTAATCGGCGCGACGCGCACCCCGTAACGCGCCTTGGCTTCCTGCATTACCTCCGGGTCGGCCAGATCGCGCTCCTCGTAGACGATGCCGGTCCGCTCCATCCATGCCTTGATCTGGCGACAATCGGGACAGGTGGGCGTGGTGTAGAGGACGACATGGGCCGTGTTCTTCGTTCGCTTTTGCACTGGTCCGCTCCTTCAATCTGCTTCGGTGAATGCCCCGGGCATGGACTGCCCGGAGCGATCGTGGTCATTCCGCCGGAACGACCGTGGGCGCAGCGGCCCATCTGCGGGCAGGCGCATCGGCTGGCGACGGAACAGCAAACCGCTTGAGCCGCAGTGCGTTGCCGAGGACGAACACGCTGGACAATGCCATGGCGCCCGCCGCGAAGACGGGTGACAGCAAGATACCGAAGGCCGGATAGAGAACGCCGGCAGCGACCGGGATCAGCGCCGTGTTGTAGGCGAAGGCCCAGAACAGGTTTTGCCGGATGTTGCCGATCGTAGCCTGGCTGAGTGCGATGGCATTGGGGATGCCTCTCAGGCTGCCCGACATCAAGACCACATCGGCCGCCTCGATGGCCACATCCGTGCCGGTTCCTATGGCGAGGCCCACGTCCGCTTCGGCCAGCGCCGGGGCGTCGTTGATGCCGTCCCCGACATAGGCCAGCCGGCCCAGGGCCTTCAGTCGCTTCACGGCTTCGACCTTGCCGTCGGGCAGCACCTCGGACACGACCTCGTCGATCCCGAGCCGACGGGCGATGGCATCGGCCGTGCGCGCGTTGTCGCCGGTGATCATCGCGACCTTGAGGCCCAGAGCGTGGAGCGCCGAGATTGCCTCGGGGGTTGTCTCCTTGATCGGATCGGCCACGGCGATGATCGCGGCAAGCTTACCGTCGATGGCAGTATAGAGCGGCGTCTTGCCTTCGTCGCCAAGGCGCTCGGCCGTCTGGTCGAACACGTCGATAACGAGGCCGAGCTTGCGCATGTAGCGGTCGGCACCAATCTGAACGCGCGTGCCCGCAACCGTGGCCTCGACGCCGTAGCCAGTCACGGAGTTGAACCCCTCGACAGGAAGCGACCCTGCCCCTTCTGCTTGCGCCGCCTCGACGATGGCCCGCGCGATGGGATGCTCGGACCGTTCCTCGACCGCAGCGACCAGCGACAGGACTTGCGCCCGGTCGAACCCATCTACGAGTTCGAGATCGGTGAGCGCGGGCTTGCCCTCGGTCAGCGTGCCGGTCTTGTCGAGCGCGACGACACGGGCTTCCTTTAGAAGCTGCAGGGCTTCCCCCTTGCGGAAGAGCACGCCCATTTCGGCGCCGCGCCCCGTCCCGACCATGATCGAGGTCGGCGTTGCGAGCCCCATGGCGCAGGGGCACGCGATGATCAGCACGGCCACAGCATTCACGAGGCCGAAGGTCAGCGCGGGATCGGGCCCCCAGATCAACCAGACACCGAAGGTCAGGGCGGCCAGCGTCATCACCGCCGGGACGAACCACATGGTCACACGGTCGACGAGCGCCTGGATCGGCAGTTTCGAGCCTTGTGCCGCCTCGACCATCCGGATGATCTGCGACAGCATCGTGTCCCCGTCTACCGCGGTCGCGCGGAAGGCCAAGGCCCCGTTCTGGTTCACCGTGCCACCGACAACCTGCGCGCCGGCGCTCTTGGCAACGGGGACCGGCTCTCCCGTGATCATCGACTCGTCGACGTAGCTTTCACCCTCGACAACCTCGCCGTCGACAGGCAGCCGGTCGCCCGGTCGGACTTCGACAATATCGCCCGGGGCGACATCGGCCACCGGAATCTCCATGACCGTGCCCTTGCGGCGCACGCGGGCCGTTTTGGCCTGGAGGCCGACCAGCCGCTTGATCGCCTCGGAGGTTCGACCCTTGGCGCGCGCCTCCAGGTAGCGACCCAGCAGGATGAGCGTGACGATCACCGCCGCGGCCTCGTAGTAGACGTTCACCGTGCCCGCCGGGAGGACACCCGACGCAAAGGTCGCCACGACCGAGTAGAAATAGGCGGCAAGCGTACCGACCGCGACCAAGCTGTTCATGTCGGGTGCGCCACGGAGGAGCGCCGGGATGCCCTTGGTGTAGAAACGCAGTCCCGGCACCGCGAGAACGAAACTCGTGAGCGCAAATTGAAGGAGCCAGCTCGCCTGATGCCCGATTGTGGACCCGATCAGTGCGTGCATGCCGGGAATGAGGTGGCTGCCCATCTCAAGCAAGAAGACCGGCAAGGTTAGCACCGCGGCAAGGCCGAGGTCACGCCTCAGGGCCGCCTGTTCGGCATCTTTGCGCGCTGTTTTTCCTTCGTCCTCACCGGCCTGTTGGGAGACCTCCCGGGCTATGTATCCGGTTTCCGCGACGGCGGCGATCAGCGTCGATACGTCCGCTGTGCCCTCGACAGTCGCCTGCTCGGTCGCGAGATTCACGGTTGCTTCGGTGACGCCGGGGATGGCCTGAAGCGCCCGCTCGACCCGGCCGACGCAAGACGCGCAGGTCATGCCGTCAACGGCGAGCACGATGGTCTGTCGAGGCACAGCATAGCCTGTCGCCTCGATCGCTCGGATCAGTTCAGGTCGAACAGACGGCTCGGCGATACTCACCTCGGCAGACTCGGTCGCAAGGTTGACGTTGGCCGACAGCACGCCGGGCACTGCCGACAGCGCTCGTTCGACCCGGCCAACACAGGAGGCGCAGGTCATGCCTTCTATCGGGATCCGCACCGTCCCGCCCGTCTGCGGCGGCGTATCCGTGTGAGCTTTCATGGCTTGTCCTTTCGTGTTCGAATCATTGCTCACATGTCGAGATAAGGGCTCCAACGATTGGAAGGTCAAGCGCCGTGCGAGTACGCGAAAGTCGAGGGATCAATCGGCAAGCTCGCAGAAATGGCCAGGTCGGAGCATCCAGCTCGTCAGACAGCTGCGAACGGCGATGTCCCTATTTCCAGCCAAGAGTATTCGGCGTGGGCAAAGCACCCTATTCAAGGCTGAAGAGGCCCAAACCTGGAGCCAGGCCGACAAGGTTACAGTACATTCTGCGGCGATGGGCCTGATCAGCGTTTCCGTAGTAGGCTACAGAAGCAAGGATGCAACGCTTCTTCTCACTCGAAATGCCGTTCTCGCGATTTGCATGGAACACCATGCTTGTCAGCCTCGCAGGGCTGCTGCCGCTCCTTGCGATCTTCGTCGCGCTGACGCCAGGCTTCGCGACCGCATTGTTCGAGAACGAACAGGCGCTCGAGCGGTTCCTGCGCCAGGTTGTCACCAACGGGCTACCCGTCGTCTTCGTTGTGAATTATCTCACCCTCTTCCTCTACGCCTCGACAAACGCGCGCGGAGACCTTGAGCGACGACCAGGCTTGGTCCTGTTCCTTGACGTAGCCGCAAGGCTCGTTGCCTTCATTGTACTGCACATCTTGATCTACGTGCTTTCCGCTGACTGGTTCGGGTCTTTCGGAGGCAGTCGCGCAACGGCGGTTCGCGTTGTGGCGCCAACCCTCGCGCGTTCGGCTTTCTTCGAGAATATCTCGGGGGTCTATCTCTACGCGACGCTGGTCAGCGCAATTCCCCTCTATGTCTCCGTGATCGAGGGTTGGCTCGCGAAGGGCCGATCATTTGCGCATAGACGTTCTCGGGGAATCGCTGTGTTCTTGTCGCTCGTGCTCTTCGGTGCAGTCGTCGTGCTTTTGACCGGCATCGGCTATCTTGTGTCAGCGCTCCAATCATCCAGCTGATGCAACGACGCACCCTGGTAGAGGATCGGGCCACGCATAACGCGAAATTCATATGACCATCGTTGCTACCCGTGGCCAGATTGTTCACTCAGGGAACAAAAAACCTACTGGCAGAGGGCGGTTCGCGTGAAGTCGAGACATCTGGCGCAAGGAAGTCTGGTATTGGTCCTTGGCGGATGTTCGCCATCTTTCGATCAGGGAGGCCGCGAAACTGAACGTGCCGCAGCGCCTGTGCCCGAAGCCGTCATCCAGCTCGCAGCGCCTTACCAGGATCTCACGACGGCCCGCCTTCGCGCGGAGGACGGATGTTACTGGTATCTCCACTCGGGGCCCGTTGAAACGACCCTTCTGCCACTTCGAACGGTGGAGGGTCGCCCGATCTGCACAGCATCCAGCCCGGCAGTTTCCGGCTGATGCACATTGGCGCTGGCACGGCCCGGCGGGTTCAAATCCGTTAAGGGCCTTCGACTTTGATGCTCAACTCCGTGCGCTGACGTAGTCTTCGGGAGGATGCAGGTACGCCGTCACGCCGTTATCGACCTTTGGATAGAGCGAGATCATATGGGCATTGACCAGCCGCACGCAGCCTGAACTCGCGCGGCCCCCGATGGAGCGCGGCTCCGGCGAGCCATGGATGCGCAGGTAGGTGTCGCGATCACCGACGAAGAGATACAAAGCCCGAGACCCAAGCGGATTATCGGGCCCAGGTTCCATTCCGTCTTCCACGTCTGCGTATAGGTCCGGATCGCGCTCGATCATGGAGCGCGTCGGTGTCCAGTGCGGCCACCGAACTTTGCGCCGGATCGTGTAAGTGCCCGGCTCGTACAGCCTGCCTCGTGCGATGGCCACGCCAAAGCGCATAGCCGTTCCGCCTTCCTCGATGTGGTAAAGGTACCGCGCGACCGCGTCGACATGGATGTCGCCCGGTCTCAAACCATCGTTTGCGATCACCTGGGTTGGCAGGAAGCGCGGATGAAGGCCCCAGGGGTTCGACGTGGCCGGATCGTAGTTCGCAGGCGTGACCTGCGCATCCCAGTCCGCTTTCTGTGCCTCGCTCGGCCAGGTGCTGGCAACCAGCGGACCGGTGATGGGCGGCGAGAACAAAGCGGCCGTCGAAACGATGAAATGGCGGCGGGTCAGCATCGCGCGTAACTCCGGTCAGTCGATCGCAGGCGCGCGGTCATTCGGACCCATCACGCACCTGCGCGACCAAGGCCTGCAACTGCTCCTGTTCGACGAGACCCGGAACGAGCGCCTCGCCGATCACGAAGGACGGAGTGCCGTTGAACCCCAGAGCCTGGCTAAGGCGCATGGAGGTTGCGATATGCTCTTCGATCTCGGGCGCCGCCATGTCCCGACGGAGCTGCACGAGATCGAGCCCGACTTCTTCGGCCACCCGCATGACGGCTGCTTCTTCCGCCCGGCCGTTCATCCCCATCAGAGCCCAGTGGAATTCCTCGTAAAGGTCCTGTTCGCGTGCGGCGAGTGCCGCCCGCGCGGCAAAAACAGATCCCTCGCCCAAAATGGGCCACTCACGATAGACAAGTCGAACGTTTGGATCGGAGGCCAACAAGGCCTCGATCTCTGGTTTTACGCGCCTGCAGTAGGGGCAGTTGTAGTCGAAGAACTCGACGATGGTGACGTCGCCATCCGGATTTCCGAGTACGGGCGCGTTCGGATCGCGCTCGAGAAGATCGCGCTCGTCCTCCAGAACCTGCGATTGTGCCTGGGCCTGTGCGTCGGCCTCCTGACGTTGCAGGATGGCGACGGCTTCCATCACAATTTGCGGGTTCTCGCGTATGGTCTCAAGGACCAGCTCGCGTACCCTATCCTCCGACAGGTCGTCCGCGATCGCGGCGATTGGCAGAAAAACAGCCAATGCCGTGGCGGAGAGAATGGATTTCTTCATTGGGTCAACTCCCTTCGTTGGCGAGGCTCGCCTCTGTACGGGCGGCCTGCGCGGCACGCGCGCGCTCCGGCCAAGTCGATCGGATGTAGGCGAGAATGGTCCAGATTTCCTGATCGCTTAGCTGCCCGGTGAAGCCGGGCATGCCACTGTCGAACTCGATGCCCTGCAAGGCCAGCGTCTCACGGCCGCCAAGCTTCGTGTATTGAAACAGGACGCTGTCGGGGTGGTGCCATGTATGCCCGGTCTCGTCATGAGGGGGCGCCGGCAACCGGCCGTCAGACCCCGGGCTTTGCCAGTCAGGCTGCCCTTCCAGGTTTACGCCATGACAGGACGCGCAGTACTCGCCGTAGAGCACCTCACCTTGTGCCAGGTCGAGACCTTCTGGAATGACCATTGCAGCTTTCGACTCCGAGCCTCCGCCCGTCCACCAGAAAGCAACCAGCGCAACGGAGACGATGGCGCCAGAAGCTACCGCGACCACACTCCTCCGCATCAAGTCACCCTGACCCAAGTCATCATCCCTGAGGCGGCATGGGAAAGCATGTGGCAGTGAAACAGCCAGTCGCCGGGGTTGTGCGCCGAGAACGCGATCTCGCGCGTCTCGCCCCCGAATGTCAGAATGGTATCCCGGAGCGGTCCCAGGGTGCCGTCTGCCGCGATCTCGCGGAAGTGCATACCGTGGAGGTGCATGGCATGCGGGAAGGAGGTGTCATTGACAATTTCAAGACGGACCGGCTCATCACGTGCTAGATTGGCCAGTGGGTCATCTGTCATGCCGATGACGTCATTGAAGGCCCAGAACTGGTTGGCATCGACCAGTTGGCGAAAGGTTCTCCGCTCTCCGTTGAATTGGGCCGACTGCAAGCGGCCCATCGCGCCTCCACCCATGTTAAGGCGCACACGCCGGGCTTGTGAGAGATCCGGAAGAGCCATGTTGGCGTTTGGCGGCAAGGCCTGCGGAGCATCCCTGCGCGCGCCGGACGATGCCCCGATCACCGGGAAGGCCGACTGAACGAACCCCTCGCCATTGTCGACACGAACCAGATAGACCGTCTCACCTTGCTCCGCCACGACGTCCACAAGGAGGTCGGCCCGCTGCCCCGGCCCGAGCAAAACCGTCTCGAACACGGGCTGCGGCGCTTCCAGCGGCATGCCGTCGAGCGCCATCACCCAGCCCTCGAGGCCGGCCAGTGCCAGTTCGAAGATCCGGGCATTTGCCGCGTTCACGAGGCGAAGCCGCAGCCGCTCATGTCGGCGCACATCAAGGCTGTGCCCGTACTGCCCGTTCGTCGCGATGAAGTTCCCGACCCGGCCCGCGTGGCTGCGATCGTGGCGCGAGGTGAAGTCGGGATCGATCTGCGCAGTGTCAGGGTTCAGGAGCCAGTCATCGAGGATCAGGACCTCGTCGCGATCCACGTCGCGCCCCTCCGGTTCTTCGACCACGAGAGCGCCGTAGAGACCACGCGCGACCTGTTCCATGGAGCGGTTGTGGGCGTGGTACCAGTAGGTGCCGGCATCGGGCGCGACGAAATCGATGTCGAAGGACGCGCCGGGGGCGACGGCCTCCTGCGTCAGGCCCGCGACACCGTCCATCGCGTTGTCGATCCGGACGCCGTGCCAGTGGATCGACGTGGCCTGAGGCAGTTCATTGACCAGCCGGCGCGTGACGCGACCGCCCTGCCGAACCCGGATCACCGGTCCCGGCATGGAGCCGTCAAAGCCCCAGATGGCGGTCTGGGGATAGTCCGGCGGCGCCAGTTGCAGGCTGGCTTCGCGGGTCGTCAGCGGCACGGCCGAGTTGCTCTGCGCGAACAGATTGGACGGTGCGGTCGAGGCGAGCCCCGCGGCCGCCCCGATCTTCAGGATATCGCGTCTTGAGTAGATCATGTCATCTTCCTCGGGGGCGCACGCCAGGATCGGATCGCGCCTTCTCAGTCGGCCTCGCCTTCCGTCGCATGCACACCTGCCATCTCGATCCCTGCGACATCGCTGTCGAGCAGGTATGTCGCCATTGCCTCGAGGTCCGCGGGTGTCAGAAAGCTCGTCCCGTACATGACGACCTCTCCCATCGAGCCTCCGAAAGCGTCGCCGGAGGGCGTGATGCCCGTTCTGAGAGCGTAGGCGAGGTTGGAGACGGTCCAGCCGCCCGCAATCAGGTCGGGGGGCCTGATCGACGGAGCATCGTTGCCGCCGGGAAGCGCATCGTTGCCGGCGAACGCGGCGTCGACCACGCGCGCACCCGCAAGGTTCCGCTCCGTATGGCAGGCACCGCAATGTGTCGCGCCCCGAACCAGTTCCCGCCCGCGGTTCCACATCTCACTCTGCCCATCGACCGGCTCCGTCGCCGGATCATCGAGATAGGTCGCCCGCCAGAGCTTCAGACCCCAGCGCTGATCGAAAGGGAACACCACGTCATGCGAGGGCGCATTTTCGGCCACCGGAGGAACCGTCTGGAATGCGGCCCACAGGTCGGCAATGTCCTGGTCGGAAAAGTCGGCGTAAAACGGATAGGTGAATGTCGGATAGTAGGGCGCGCCATCCGGCCCGATGCCTTGCCGCACCGCGCGGGCGAAGTCCTCGACAGTCCACGCTCCGATGCCAAAGTCGGGGTCAGTGGTGATGTTCGGCGGATAGAACGTGCCGAAGTCGGTGGGAAGAGGCGCGCCGCCGGCAAGCGGCGCGCCTCCGTCCTCGAAGTTGGTGTGACAGGCAATACAGCCGCTTGCGCGGGCCAGATAGGCCCCACGCTCGACATCTCCGACCAGCTCGATCGGTTCCGGCTCCACCCCAACCGGCCATGCGGCCAGCGCAGCGACGGAGGCCACACCAAGCACCGCGGTCGCTGTGCCGAATTTCAGGACCGGTCGCATCGTCACTCGTCCTCGGCGCGAAACCGGGTGTGGCAGGCCGAACAGACCTGGCTCGCCATCGCGAAGGCCGCATCGGCGGGCATGGCGCCGATATCAGCGGCCGTCATGCCACTCATCATGCCGCCGCCCATCATGCCGCTGCCACTGCCCATCATGGCGCTGCCGTTTCCACCCATCATGCTGCCGCCGCCCATCATGGTGCCGGTAGACATCCCACCTTGCTCATGAGCGAGGCCGTTGTCTGCGGCCATGGCGAGACCGCGTGCGGCCACCTGCATCTGCTCAGCGAGGGCGGCGAACCTGTCCCACTCCTCCCAGATCAGATCGCGGGCCTCGGAGGGATCGCCGTTGCTGCCTTCGGGGAACAGGTCCGTCATTGCGCTGCCGGAATGCGCCTCGATGGTTTCCGCCGCACGCCTCAAGGCGTCTGCATCGTATTCGCGTTCGCCGCGCATCATGGGGGCGACGGCCTGCACCGCATCGCCCATAGCCTTCATGCCTTCCATGCGCTCCAGGACAACGCCGGTGGCGCCCGTGTGCGCCAGCGCCGCCGCACCGGCGATGACACTGGCAAGAGCAATGCTCGTCAGTCTGATTTTCATGGGGTTTCTCCTCGTCTTGGGGGTCGAAATTCTTGAAGAGCTCACGACCCATTTCGGGGAGGCGGTAGATCAAAAGGTATCGTCACGCTTTGGCCATCGCTTCTAGTCAAAGCAAAGCGATGGTCGAATTCCGCAAGTTGGATTTCGAGCCAGGGATCATTCAGAAACACGGATACGGTCTGGCAATCGAGCCCCGGATGACAGTGCCGGTCCACCGCTGCATTTTCATCCTCGGCATAGGCCGGATGAGCGTCCGCATGGTCGTGCAAGTGTACTTGCTTGGACACTCCGCCCATAGCCTCAGCGGTATCGGGCAAAGACGAGAGGGCCATCGACAGCATGATGCAGATGACGAGCGCAGCTTTGGCAAAGGTGCGATGCCCGGTTCGCATCAATTGATTCCGTTTGCACGCTGCAGTTCACGGACATACGCCGTGATGGCCATGACATCAGCGCGCGTAACGCCTTCGACCGGCGGCATGTTCCCGAAGTTCCAGTGATGCGCCCTCACGCCGTTCTGGGCGGCCAGAAGAAACGCGGCATCTGCGTGGTGGCTAGGTTCATAGATGCGGTGCACGAGCGGCGGCCCGATCCCCTGGCGTCCGGACGCGTTCTCGCCATGACACTGGACGCACAGACCCTCGAACCCGCGTCGCCCGATCTGCGCCTGTCCCGAGAGTGTGTCCGGCACCTGCACCTCGACCATGGGTGAGCCTTGTGCGACCGCCACTGCGTCCGAGGCGGCCGCTGGACTCTGGTCGTTGCCGCCCGGCGCGAACAGCCACCAGCCAGCTCCTACGATGACCGCGATGAATGCGATCGCGACCGTGACAGCCTTTGAATTCATTCCACTCTCACATCTTGTCGTGTGCTCGGTGTAACGCCCACGAATTTCTTACCCGCTTCGCACAATGCATCAACCTGACAAGGCAGTGATTTTTGTATCGGTATGTATCCTTGACCTACCGATGGTGATGGACTGCAAATGGCTTTAAAGGGTCGGGAACCGATTGATGGCCGACAGGCGCACACTTCTCTTGATGCTTGTTGCAGGCGGAACCGTGGTCGGCGGATTTCGCGTGCTGCCTGTCCTGTTCGAAGGTTTGCCCGAGTTTGAACCCCTCGATGACCCGCCGGGATTTCGACGGGTCGCTGGCGGATCCGTCTCTTCGAGCTTCAATCCGTTTGCGGGTCTGAGCGTCGGAGGATCAGAGGAGACACCGGCGCGCGTGCCCCCTGACAGCCTCCGCGCAGATCTGTGTTCGCATCTCTTCGGAACTGCGGCGAGATCCGAAGGCGTGGTCCCGATTGCGTCTTTCGCCGACTACTACTGCCCATATTGCAGGGTTCAGACCAAGCGGCTGTCAGAACTGGGATCCGAACTTGGCTCAGAGGTCGCCATCGAGTGGCATGAGCTGCCGCTTCTTGGCGAAACCTCGATCCTTGCAGCGCGCGCTGCGCTCGCCGCAAAGCGCCAAGACGCCTACGTAGTGTTCCACGAGAACCTTCTGACAAGCCCGTTCCGCGCGAACGCGGAATATCTATCCCTGCTGTCCGAGCGGATTGGCGTGGACCATGCTCAATTGATCGCAGACATGGAGAGCGAAAGCGTCTCCCGCGAACTTGAAATCAGTGCCGCGCTCTCGCGGCTGTTCGCTTTCGTGGGGACGCCCGCAATGGTGGTCGGTCGGACCGTGATCCAGGGAGAGGTGTCGGATCGAACCTTGCGCCGGATCATCAGCCTGGAGCGAGAGGAAGGCTGGTCCTCCGTATGCTGACTTGCTTCAGGGCAGATTGTCTCCGCATTTTGGCGGGCGCCATGCTCGCAGCTACCGTCCTTTCCGCTACCCCTTTCCAAGTCAGCGCCGCCAGTTCGGATCCCGTCACGACACCGGCAGTGTCCGCGCGGCTGCTGACCGTCGAGAACGGGATAGCGCCCGGGGCCGGCACGCTTTCGGCCGGACTGGCGCTGGATCTCGCCGAGGGCTGGAAGACCTACTGGCGCACGCCCGAAGAGGTTGGCTTTCCACCGGAGATCGACTGGTCGGGATCGCAGAACGTTGCGTCGATTGATTTTCAGTGGCCGGCGACGGAGCGCTTCACCGCATTTGGCATCGAGAACTTCGGCTATCACGACGAAGTTGTCTTTCCGATCCGCATAACGCTGGAGGAACCGGGCGCGCCGGTGCGGCTTTCTGCGGACGTGACACTGCTCACATGCTCGGACATCCGCGTACCACAGTAGTTCTCCTTGCCCCTCGATGTGCCGACCGGCATCGGCATCGACGAGGCGAGCGCCGCACGCATCATGGCGTTTGCCGATCGGGTTCCTGTCGATGCATCGGCGGCGGGTATCACCGACATTTCCGCTTATGTCGATCCGGCTATGAGCGCGGTGGTGGTCTCGCTGCGGGGCGAAGCGCCCTTCACCGTTCCGGACATCTTTGCCGAACTTGGGCCGTCTACCTCCCTGGGCCGTCCGGACATCCGGCTGGGCGACGATGGGTATCTCCTTTGGGCCCGCGTTCCGATCCTCTCTGCGCTGGACAGCCCTTTGCAGGACCTCTCGGTGACGGTAACTGACGCGGGCGGGTTCGCTGTGACCGCAGCCCCCAAATCGCTTTCGGACCCGCCTGAACCGCCCTTCGCTGTCGCGACCTCAGGCGTCGATTTTGCGGCGCTGGTCTGGATCGCTGCCACCGCGTTCCTTGGAGGACTCGTTCTCAACGCGATGCCTTGTGTCCTTCCAGTTCTGTCGATCAAGCTCGCTTCCGCCATGCGGCTGGGTGGCGACGACAGGATCGAGGTCCGACGGGGGTTCCTGGCTTCGGCTGCGGGCGTGATGGCATTAATGTGGGGCCTTGCCGCCATTCTTTTTATGCTGCGGGAGATCGCCGTCACGGTGGGATGGGGCCTTCAATTCCAGAACCCGGTCTTCCTGTCCCTGATGGTGCTGGTCCTTGGGATCTTTGCGGCCAACCTCGTGGGCGCGTTCGAGATCGCGCTGCCGTCTCGCCTGCCGACGCGGCTGGCGAATGCCGGCTCCACGCCAGGTCTGTTCGGGGACTTCGCCGCGGGAGCGTTCGCGGCCGTCCTCGCGACCCCGTGTTCGGCCCCCTTCCTCCGAACGGCCGTCGCCTTCGCGCTGGCCGGTCGCGGCATCGACATCGCGGTCGTCTTCACGCTCCTCGGTCTCGGACTGGCGGCCCCGTAGCTGGCCATCGCCGCGCGGCCCGGATTGATCCGGCGCCTCCCGAGACACGGGAGGTGGATGGGCGTGTTACGCGCGGTTCTCGGTCTCTTGCTCGGCGGAACCGCTTTGGCTGGTTTGGGTCATGATTGGCGTTTCAGGACCGATCGCGACCCTCGCGTCCGTTGCAGTGACCGCAGTCATTGTCGGGGTTCTCAGTATGCGCGGTGTGAGCGGTACGGCGCGCGGTGCAACCGCAGCCGCTCTCGCCGTCGTGATGCTGATCGTCTCCGGAACCCTGCCGGATCGCCTGTCGTCGCGAGGAACGATTGCATCCGAGACGGGCGGAATTGCCTGGCTCCCTTTTGAACGGGCCGAAATCGCCCGACGCATCTCCACAGGGGAAGTTGTCTTCGTCGACGTGACCGCGGACTGGTGCCTGACCTGCAAGGCGAACAAGGCGCTTGTGCTGGACCGAGACCCGGTCGTGACTGCGTTAGGCCGTCCTGGGGTCGCAGCGATGCAGGCCGACTGGACCCGCCCGGACGAGGCGATTTCCCGCTATCTCGAGGGCTTCGACCGCTTCGGTATCCCGTTCAACGTCGTCTATGGGCCGGGTGCGACGGAGGGTATCGTTCTGCCGGAACTGCTGACAGCCGACGCAGTCATGGACGCCCTCCATCGGGCCAGAACCCGCGAGTTCAGCCGGACCGAGTGACCGGCCCGACGAGGTGACGCTTCAGCGCTCCAGCGCCTTCTTCCGGCGTTCAAATTCCTCTTCGTCGATTTCACCGGCGGCAAATCGTTCGCGCAGGATGTCGATCGCGTCGCGCCTTCCACGATTGCCGCCGGCCTGGTTGTCGGTGAACCATTTCACGGCCAAAACGATCAAGACGATGACGACGCCCCAGAAGAGCAGCATCATCAGGCCACCCACCATGCCGTAGCCGCTGCCCCACATCATGTGATCATACCTCCCCTGCCAATCCGCCTGAGGATCGGCGGCCACTGCCGTCGGAAGCATGGCGAACGTCGCCACTATCGCTATCGATCTCAGCATTCTCCCACTCCTCTCTCTTCGTTGACGTCTTGTGAGACCGCCTGCCCGCGAGCGGGACGGCCATGGTCGCCACGAGTCCGCCATCCCTCCGGTTCGCGAGATGGATCTCGCCGCCATGCGCACGGACGATGGATCGGGCGATGGAAAGCCCCAGACCATGCCCGCCGGTCTCGAGGGAGCGCGAGCCTTCGAGCCGATAAAACGGGTCGAAGACCTGCTCGAGCTTGTCGGACGGGATGCCCGGGCCCCTGTCGCGTATCTCGATGACGAGAGTATCGTCCTCGGACCGCCAGGCGATCTCGGCGCTCCCCCCGTAGCGGAGCGCGTTCTCCGCGACGTTTCGCACTGCGCGGCGAAACGAGACCGGGCGCAGGCGCGCATGAACGCCGGGGCCACCAAGGATCTCCGGCGGGTCCGGCATGTCGGATGTCAGGTCCCGAAGAAACCTACCGACATCGACCTCTCGCGGCTCTTCGGTGCCGGTTAGGTCCTCGGCGAAGCTCAACGTCGCCTCCGCCATGGTCTGCATTTCCTCGATCGACTCGATCAGGCTTTCACGGGTTTCGTCATCGTCCACCATCTCGGCGCGCACCCTGAGCGCTGTGAGCGGCGAGCGCAGATCATGGCCCACGGCGGCAAGAACTCGCGTCCTGTCGGCGACGTATCTGGTCAGGCGTTCCTGCATCAGATTGAACGCCAGCGTCAGGTCCTCGACCTCCGCAGGGCCGACCAGCGGTTGCGGAACCGCGTCTTCGCCACGACCAAACCGCTCGGCCGCGCCTGCCAGTTCGCGCAATGGCCCGGTCAGGCGCGTGACCAGAAACCAGCACACCGTGATGAGTATGAGCGCCGCCGTCAGCGCGAAAGTGAAGGTGGAGAACAGGGGCCACTGCAGCGGCGGCCGCTCGAACCGGGTCCCGACGTTCAGCCATTGCCCTCCGGCTAGCGCAATGGACAGCGTCATCTCCAGCGCCGCCATCTCGCCCCGCATCATCGAGCGGTGCATTTCCGCCATCTCCGGCGAGAGGTTCGGCAACGGCAGGACCGGCGTGTCGATATCGTCGATTTGGACACGAATATCGCGGCTGTAGCTGTCGCCAAGAAGCGCCCGCACGCGGGCTTCCACGGGCGCCGCATGGTGGTGGTCCGGCTCCGTTACGTTCGGTGCGTCGGACAATTCGAAACGCACGAGCGGCGAGTTTGCAGAACGGAGGATCGACGCGTGAAGGTCGGGCGGCGCTTCTTCCAGAAGCCGGGCGACGTTGGCGGCCCGGCCGGCGGCCTCGAAGCCAAGCGCCGCGCGGATGGCCAGGCTGCGCTCGTCCACGAAGAGCCACAGGCTGATGGCCTGCGCGACGACGAGTGCGGCGACGATCAGAATGACGAGTTGCGCGCGCAGGCTTCGGAACGGCCGTCTCATTCGACGACCTCGACATCCGTTGCGAGGCAGTAGCCCCCGTTTCGGACCGTCGTGATGATCCTCGGCCGCAGGGGATCCGGCTCGATCTTGCGCCTGAGCCTGCTGATCTGGTTGTCGATGGTCCGGTCCATGGGGCCCGCAGCCCGGCCCGAGGTCAGGTCGAGCAGCTGATCCCGGCTCAGGACCTTCCGGGGGCGCTCAAGGAGGACCGTCAGCAGGCGAAAGTCCGCGGTCGTCAGCGGCAGACGTTCCCCGCCTGGCGTCTCGATCGCCTGTCCATCCGTGTCGAGCGTCATGCCGGCGAAGCGAACGCGTTTTCCTGCGAGTTCCCCGGCGTGGTTCTCGGCGGATGAACTCCTGCGCAACACGGCCTTGATGCGCGCCAGCAGCTCACGGGGGTTGAAGGGCTTCGGCAGGTAGTCGTCCGCACCGAGTTCCAGGCCCACAATCCGGTCCGTCTCCTTGCCTAGCGCAGTCAACATTATGATTGGGAGGCTTGATTGCCCCGCAAGCCTTCGGCAGACGGAAAGACCGTCCTCGCCCGGCATCATCACATCCAGCACCAGCAGATCGTAATGGCCAGAGGCCAACCGGGCGTCCATTTCGACCGCGTCCTTGGCCGCGGTTGCACGCATGCCGTTCTTTTCAAGGAACCGGGTGACCGACTCCCGGATCTGCCTGTGGTCATCCACTACCAGGATATGAGGGCTGCTGGACATCATCTCCTTGTTTACCGAACCGGCTTTCCACGGTCAGAGGCTGCTTTGTCTCCATTTGTATCAGATCGGCTGCCTGCGACACGCGGATACAAATCCCTGAATGACGCCCGTTCCGATTTGCGCTGTGACTACCGAAATGAGGCGTGCAAGGCAAAACGGAGGATAATCGAATGACATTGCGTGGAAAGATGGCAGCTTCCGCGGTGGCAGTCCTGTTGGCGGCAGGAGCGGCAATGGCGGACAGCGGGTCGCATCATGGGGATGCGCGCGGAGCCGGCACGGGCGGCGGGCATGACATGATGGAGATGATGATGCGCATGCACGGCATGATGGGCGCCGATGGCGCAATGCCCGGTATGGGGACGATGGGCGGTCAGTTGGGAATGGGGATGATGGGCATGCCTGTCGGCATGGGCATGATGGGCCCCGGCGGACCCATGATGGGCGGCATGACAGCTTTACCCGGCATGGGAATGATGGCGGATCTCGATGCGGATGGCGACGGTGTGGTGACGCCCGAAGAGGCGCAGTCCGGGCTCGGCAGTCTCCTGTCGGACTACGATGCGGACGGCGATGGCACACTCTCCATCGCAGAGTTCGAGACGCTGCACAGCGCGCTCATCCGCGAGACGATGGTCGACCGGTTCCAGCATCTCGATGCGGACGGCGACGGCCGGATCACCGCAGAAGAGATGCAGGCACCTGCCGCGCAGATGCAACGTATGCAAGGCCTGCGAGAGCGGATGATGAACGAAGGTGGATATGCTCCGGGCCAGATGATGCCCGGTCAGGGACGCATGATGGATGAAGGCGGCCCGCGCATGCAGGGTAACTGACGGCCTCTGCAAGCGTTATCGAGAATGAGGGCCGGAGCGAAACTCCGGCCCATACCCATTGAAGAAGAAGGAGGTAACCCGAGTTGGCATACACCCATGATCGCCTGCTCGCCGACACTAGCATCGAGGAAGCGGACCGGCGCGTGCGCGAGGCGCTGACGGCCGAAGGCTTTGGCGTCCTGACCGAGATCGACGTGAAGGCCACGATGAAGAAGAAGATCGATGCCGATATGGACGGCTATCTGATCCTTGGCGCCTGCAACCCGAAAATGGCGTGGGAGGCCATCGGTCTCGAGCCGCGGATTGGCGCGATGTTGCCCTGCAACGTGATCCTGCGCAGCGTCGAGGGCGGCACCGAGGTGAGCGCTATCGACCCCGTCGCCTCGATGGCGGCCGTGGAAAACCCCGACCTGCACGCGGTCGCCGGTCAGGTCGGCGACATGCTCGTGCGCGCTGTGGATGCGGCCTGAAGGAGACAACCGATGACACTGGCTCACGGTCGGCGCGTCTTCGTTCTTGGGCTGGCGGCAGCACCTGTCGCCCTCGTCACGTCTCCCCTCAACGCGCAGGCGCGGACTGTCTGGTCGGCGGACGAAGCATACGACGCGCTTCTGGCAGACAGCGCGCGCGTGATCGATGTGAGGTCGCGCGAGGAATGGCTGGAAACCGGCGTCGGCGCCGGGGTTTGGCCGATCAGCATGCACGAGGACCGTTTTCCGGATCGCCTCTTCGCGGCGAAGGCGCTGGCCGGATCCCGAAACGTCGGCCTGATCTGCGCCACCGGGGGGCGTTCGGCGTCCCTGCTCCGCGCGCTCCGGCAGGCGCGCTACGATGGCTATGTGGACATCTCCGAGGGAATGCTGGGATCTCGCAGGGGCCCCGGCTGGCTAGCTGCCAGGCTGCCTGTCGTTCCGCTGGACGCGGCGCTTGCCTCGATGCCGAAGGAACTTGCCTGACGTGCCCCAGGAGAGCGACCCGAAGAAGACGCACGCACTGCCCGCCGGCAAGGGCGCCGTCCTTGCGGTCGGCGCCGTCCTCGGGCTGGGTCTTTTGGGCTGGGCCGCAGGATGGTGGTCCTTCGACCTGGACCGGGCGACAGTCGAGGCGTGGGTCGCAAGCGCCGGGCCTTTGGGACCGCTCGCGGTCGTCTGCCTCATGACGATCGCGGTCGTTGCCAGCCCCATTCCCAGCGCACCGATCGCGCTGGCCTCGGGGGCCGCCTACGGCCACTATGCCGGCACTCGCTCTGTGGCCCTCGGGTCGGAGATCGGCGCAATTGCGGCCTTCCTCATCGCCCGCGGTTTGGGGCGTGGACCGGTCGAGCGCCTTCTCGGCGAAAAGGCCGACTATGGTCTGCTGGGGTCGCAAAACGCTTTGACGCTTATGGTTTTCGCAAGCCGTCTCCTGCCCTTCGTCTCATTCGATGCGATGAGCTATGCCGCCGGGCTCAGCCGGCTGCATTTCTGGCGGTTTGCTCTGGCGACGATGACCGGGATCCTGCCCGCGAGTTTCGTGCTCGCGCATTTCGGCAGCGCCGCGATGGAGGGCGCCTTCGACAGCGCGGAATGGATCGCGCTTGGACTGGGGCTGATGACGGGACTCCCGCTCCTGCTGGTTGCGCTTCGGCGTGGTGCAGCTTCGAGAAACTCCAGACCAAAGAAGGACGCTACGGAGGCCAGTCGATCATGAGTTCCGACTACAAGAAGAACAGCCTCAGCCTTCCCGACGCCGTGGCGATGGGAACGGGCGTGATGATCGGCGCCGGTATCCTTGCCCTGACCGGGCAGATTGCCGAACTGGCGGGACCGTTGTTCCCATTGGCGTTCGTCGCTGGCGCCGTCGTGACCGCGTTCAGCGCCTACACCTACATCAAGATGTCGAATGCCTGGCCGTCCGCTGGCGGCATCGGCATGATCCTGAAGAAGGCCTACGGGCCGACGACGATTGCTGCAGGCGCGGCACTTCTGATGGCCCTGTCGATGGTCATCAACGAAAGCCTCGTCGCGCGGACTTTCGCCACCTACCTGATGCGCGGGCTGGGGATGGAGCCGGGCGGCTGGCTGGTTCCGACTATTGGCGTCGGCCTCATCATCTTCGCCTACCTCGTGAATGCCTCCGGCAACAGGTCCGTGGGACTCCTGTCGCAGATCATGGCCGTTCTCAAGGTCGGCGGTATCGCGCTCTTCGGGATCGCAGCGCTTTGGGCGGGCGGTCTCTCCTTCGAGGCGACAGGCGAGACGGAAACGGGTGCTGCCGGCTTCGTCGCATCGCTGGCGCTCGCGATCCTCGCGTTCAAGGGCTTCACGACGATCACGAATTCCGGCGCCGAGATCACGGACCCGCACCGCAACGTCGGCCGCGCCATCGTCATCTCCATCGCGATTTGCGTGGTGGTCTACCTGCTGGTGGCCATTGCCGTGGGCTCGAGCCTGCCGCTCGATCGGATCATCGCCGCAAAAGACTACGCGCTCGCCGAAGCGGCGGAGCCCGCGCTCGGCCGGACCGGATTCTACCTGACGGTGGCGCTGGCGCTCGTCGCGACGGCCTCGGGCGTGATCGCAAGCATTTTCGCGGTGTCGCGCATGCTCGCCATGCTGACTGACATGAAGATGATCCCGCACAGTCATTTCGGGATGCCGGGCACGATCCGGGATCACACTCTTGTCTACACGGTCGTGATCGCCGGCGCGCTCACCGTCTTCTTCGACCTCAGTCGCATCGCGTCCCTCGGAGCTTTCTTCTACCTCGTGATGGACATGCTGATCCATTGGGGCGTCTGGCGACATCTGAGGGAAGACATCGGCGCGCGCGGGTGGATCCTCCTTACGGCCATCGGGCTCGACGCCGTCGTGCTCGGAGCTTTCGCGGTGATGAAATGGCAGAGCGATCCGACAATCGTCCTGATCGCCATCGCCGCCATGGCCGCCGTCTTTGCGTTCGAGCATGTCTTCCTGAAGCTCAACCCGCCCATGGACGGTGATCATGACCACGGGCCAGCAGACACCGGTGAAACAGAGAAAGCATCCCCTTGACCTTCCAACCGTTGGAAGCCCCACATTAGGTCCCGAAAGGGGAATACCGATGTCTGACCACGCCCATCATCACCATGACACTCCAGCCTCTGGCGCGAAGACCGCAACGGATCCCGTCTGCGGCATGCAGGTCGAAATGCGCGAGGACGCGCGATCGCGCGAGTATGGCGGCGAGACCTTCTGGTTCTGCTCGGAAGGCTGCCAGACGAAATTCGACGCTGATCCCCATTTCTACGCGTCGGGGAATGCGCGGAAGACCGAGCAGAAAGCCCAGCCCGGCACCCAGTGGACCTGCCCAATGCATCCCGAGATCGTCCGCGACGAACCGGGAAGCTGCCCGATCTGCGGCATGGCGCTCGAGCCCATGGTGCCATCGGACGAGCCCAGCGAGGAACTGACCGACTTCACCCGCCGGATGTGGATCAGCGTAGCCGCGGCAGTACCGCTGGTGATCCTGACCATGGGCGAGCTTGTCGGGTTGCCGGTTCGCGACTGGCTCGGCCACCAGCTGGCGGTCTATGTCGAATTCGTCCTCGCCACGCCCATCGTCCTCTGGGCATCGCTTCCGTTCTTCAAACGCGGCGTCGACTCCTTCCGGAACCTGTCCCCGAACATGTGGACGCTGATCTCGCTCGGGGTCGGCGCGGCGTATGTGTATTCGCTGTTCGCCACCTTCGCGCCGGGGGTGTTCCCCGAGCAGTACCGGATGGGCGAAGGCGTCGGCACCTACTACGAGGCGGCGGTCGTCATCATCGCGCTGGTCTTCGTGGGCCAGGTGCTCGAATTGCGGGCGCGCGAGCGAACCGGCGACGCGATCCGTGCGCTTCTCGATCTCGCACCCAAGACCGCGCGGCGTATCCTGGAGGACGGGACGGAGTACGACGCGCCGCTCGAGAACATCGTCGAGGGCGACCTCCTGCGTGTGCGGCCGGGCGACAGCGTCCCGGTGGACGGCGAAGTGGTCGAGGGCCGATCCTCCATCGACGAAAGCATGATCACGGGCGAGCCGGTTCCCGTCGAGAAGACCGAAGGCAACAGGGTGACCGGCGGCACGATCAACAAGAACGGAACGCTGGCGATCCGGGCGATGCAGGTCGGTGCCGACACCGTGCTTGCCCAGATCGTCGAGATGGTGGCGGGCGCCCGACGCTCCCGCGCGCCCATTCAGGGGCTGGCGGACCGGGTCTCGTCGATCTTCGTGCCAACGGTCGTGGCGATAGCGATCGCGGCGTTCTTCGCCTGGCTCTCGTTTGGCCCGGAGCCGGCCCTGGCCTTCGCCATTGCCTCCGCTGTCTCCGTGCTGATCATTGCTTGCCCTTGCGCGCTCGGCCTCGCAACACCGATCTCGATCACGACGGCTGCGGGGCGCGGCGCACAGGCGGGCGTGCTGATCAAGGACGCCGAGGCGCTGGAACGGATGGCGCGTGTGGACACGGTGATCGTGGACAAGACCGGCACGCTGACCGAAGGCAAGCCGAAGCTCACGGATGTCGTGGCGCTCGACGGGCACGACGAGACCGAGGTGCTGTCGCTCGCCGCGGCGCTCGAGCGTGGGTCCGAGCATCCGCTCGCCGAAGCCATCGTCGAGGGCGCTCGGGATCGTGGTGCGGAGATCGGTCGTTCGGACGACTTCGACGCCGTGACCGGCAAGGGTGTGAGCGGCACCGTCGGGGGACGGACGGTGGCCCTCGGCAACCGTGCCATGATGGCCGGGTTGGAAATCGCGACGGACGCGGCAGAGGACGCCGCCGACGAACTGCGCGCCGAGGGCAAGACGGCGATGTTCGTCGCCGTCGGTGGCGAACTGGCGGGGATCGTCGCCGTGGCCGACCCGATCAAGGAGACCACGGAACGCGCGATCCGCGACCTGCATGCCCTGGGGCTTACCGTGATCATGGCCACCGGGGACAACCGGCGCACGGCCGAAGCCGTCGCGCGCAAGCTCGGGATCGACGAGGTGCGCGCCGGCGTGCTTCCGGAAGACAAGAAGACGCTCGTGGAGGAGCTTCGCGCCAAGGGCGCCCGGATCGCCATGGCGGGCGACGGGGTGAACGACGCGCCGGCGCTGGCAGCGGCCGATGTCGGCATCGCGATGAGCACGGGCGCGGATGTCGCCGTCGAAAGTGCCGGGATAACCCTGATGCGCGGCGATCTCGTCGGGCTCGTGCGCGCGCGGAAACTGGCAACCGGGACCCTGCGCAACATCAAGCAGAACCTGTTCTTCGCCTTCGCCTACAACGCGGCCGGCGTGCCGATTGCGGCCGGTGTCCTCTATCCGTTCGTCGGCCTGTTGCTTTCGCCGATGATTGCGGCAGCGGCGATGAGCCTGTCCTCGGTCTCGGTCATCTCGAACGCGCTGCGGCTGCGGCGCCTTGATCTCTGAGAGGTGCGACTTGCCAGTCCTGCTTTTCCCGCAAATGCAGAGAACCGAAAATCGGGAACAAGGCCCGGTTCGTCCAAGGGGGCAATACAGCCTTCGGCTTGCCGCCAGAAGGCAGTCCCCTAAGACTCAAAATGAAAAGGAGAGACTAAAATGAAGTTTCACGTCCCGGACATGAGCTGCGGTCATTGCACGGCCGCCATCGACAAGGCGCTCAAGGCGATCGATCCGGATGCCAAGGTCGATACCGACCTGCCATCGAAGACCGTGACGATCGGCTCGGCCAAGGATCCCGCTTCCGTACAGGCCGCCCTGAAGGGGGCCGGGTATCCCGCCACACCGGCCTGACGCACTTGATGTGAAGTCTTGGGCCAACGGAACCTGAAAAACTTACAGGATTAAAACTGGAACCACGCATGAACAGACGATCATTTCTTTTGACGGTCGCCGCCGCCGGGCTGGCAGGCAGGACTTCTGCTCAGTCGCTGCCGCCGCGCATCAACGTCTACAAATCGCCAACCTGCGGATGTTGCTCGGCCTGGGTCGACCACATGGCGCGCGCGGGCTTCGCCGTGGACGCCCAAGACATTGATCAGGAATCGCTTTATGCGCTCAAGGCTCAGTCCGGAATTACGCCCGACCTGGCCTCTTGCCATACGGCGCTCGTAGACGGGTATGTCGTTGAGGGTCACGTGCCGGTCGCAGATGTCGAACGTCTGCTCGCCGAACGTCCCGAGGCCATCGGCCTGTCGGTTCCCGGTATGCCGATCGGATCTCCGGGCATGGAGATGGGCAATCAGCACGACGCCTTCGATACCCTGTTGGTGATGCGTGACGGATCTACGGAAGTCTTCCAACGACACGCCTAGCGCATCGCTCAACAGGCTCTCGCCTGTTCCCGCCTCACGGCGTAGTCGGTCATCATCTCCGCGATCGCCCAGCGCTCCGCCAGCAGGGTCAGTCCCTCTGCCGCCCGCGCCTGGAACTCCGGGCTGTACTCGACGACGGGTGGGCATTGCCCGAGGTGGCCGACGTCAGAAGCGCCCGTTGCGCAGCCGCTCAGCCAGATCGTCGCGAGAGCGAGGCCGACGCGCCGCAGCCTCCAGCATCCGCCTATGTAGGTCATGGCTTCTCTCCGTGGTCTTGAGCTGCTCGGCCAGCCGGCCGGCGCGCGCGCCGGAGCGACGCAGGGCCAGCAGGAACAGAAGGATCGCGAGGGCGGTGACGCCGTAGCGGAGCGCCGTGCGCGCCCATGCCGATCCAGCGAGCACGGCGATAAGCCCGCCGATCACCGCCGCCCCCGCTTCCAGTCATCAAGGCGGGCGTAGATCGTGACGGCGATCCCGCCGAGGGCGACCGCGATGAACACCCAGCGCAGCGTGTCGAGATACGGGACGAGCGGCAGGATCGCGGTCTGCGTCTCGGTCAGAACCTGCTGCGCCACCTCGACGCCGGCCGCTCCGAGCGTCGCGACGCCCGCCGCGCCGCCGCCTTTCATGGTGCGGCTCTGCGCCAGGATCTCGCGCACCGGCGGGGTCTCGGGCGCAAACGGCACCGGGCGCGCGGGGAAGCGCTCGCCCCATTGGCGCGCCTGGCCGAGGTCGACGTGCATGAAGCCCGAACGTGGGTAGAAGCCGAACCCAAGGAACCCGACCTCGCGCGCAGCCGCCTCGAACGCCACAGAATCGTGGTTCGCCATGGCGATGTCGAAGGCCGCGCCTTCGAGGTGCTTGGAGCGGGTCGCGCCGCCGACAGCAAGGTTGTGCTCGGGGCTGCGATAAGCGCAGCGGACGATCAGCGGCTTGCCCAGCCGGTCGCGCAGCGCCTGCGGCTTGTCGAGGGCCGGTTCGTTGATGAGTAGCTTGCCGGTGCCGCGGCAGGCAATTTCGGCCGGGCTGAAATTCGGCCAGCGCCAGGTGCCCTCCGGCACGTCGCGCCAGTTGCGGTGGAACGTTGTGGTCATGGAGGTCCTCCAAAACAGAAAACCCGCCTCGAGGGCGGGTGCGGTTTGACTGATGGATGGGATGCTGACGGGCTACGGGCTGCCGCCGAAAATCTTGAGCTTGATGCGCGAGCAACGCAAGCATGACGCCGGTGGTGATCATGCGGACGGCGGTCTGCATCGCGGTCCGCCGCACCAGCCGGATGCAATCCACCAGGGAGCGCAGGTCGCGTATGTCGAGTGCGGCCTCGTCGCCCTCGAGCCCTACATCGGCAACAGCACGCTTCGCGCCTTCCTCGGCCACGCGTGCAATGATCGGGGACGGAACTGGCGCGGGAGGTCACAAAGCGCGGTATCCGCACGCCACGGGGCAACCGGATCGACAAGAAGTACCTCTACCGGATGTTGAACAACCGCGCCTATGTCGGCGAAGCGGTCCACAAGGGCGACAGCTACCCCGGCGAGCATGACGCGATTATCCACCGCGAGACTTGGGACCGCGTTCACGCGATCCTCCATGAGAGCCCGCGCAAGCGGGCGATGCGAACACGCGCCGAGACGCCGGCACTGCTGAAGGGGCTGCTGTTCGGGCTGGATGGCGCAACGTTTTCGCCGACCCACACCCGCAAGGGCGATAGGCTCTACCGCTACTATGTCAGCCAGACGGTGCTAAAGCACGGCGCCGGATCCTGCCCCATCGGCCGCGTGCCCGCAGGCGAGATCAAGGCCGTGGTCATCGACCAGGTTCGCGCCGTGTTCCGCCAGCCCGAGATCGTGGCGGGGACATGGAAGGCCGCGCGCGCCAACGCCGACGGCATTACCGAAGCCGACGCCCATGCGGCCCTGCAGCAACTCGACCCGCTGTGGGACGAACTCTTCCCCGCCGAGCAGGCGCGCATCGTGGCACTGCTGGTGAAGCGCGTGGACATCAGCACGGATGGTCTCAACGTCCGGCTCCGCGTCGACGGACTAAGCGGCCTCGCGCGAGAGATGCTAGCCGGTGGCATCGAGGCAGCCGCATGACCCGCACCGCTCCCATCGCCGACACGGTGACGCTCCACGTCCCGTTCCGCGTCGTAAAGCGCGGCGGGCGAAAGGAAATGCAGAGGCCGGACGGTGCCCCCCAGCTGCGCCGGATGGATAGCGCGCTGGTCAGGGCGCTGGCGCGCGCGTTCCACTGGAAACGGATGCTGGAGGCGGGTGAGTTCGCGACGATCGCCGAACTGGCCGAGCGCGAAGGCATCGCGTCCTCCTACATGACCCGGGTCCCGCGTCTGGCCCTGCTCTCCCCGGAGATCGTTGAGGCGATCCTGGACGGCAAGCAGGGGCCGGAGGTGACACTGGCGCAGGTGTTGCAGCCTTTGCCAGTGACGTGGGGCGAGCAGCCACAGCACTTCCGCTGACGGCCCATACCGGACTCTTAGCGAGGCTTCAGATGCCGCGCTGCGGCTTCGCAAAACCGGCCATTCGCCGCACTCGCATGATCTTTGGCCATGCCTACTAAAACTCAGCACAGCAAGTCTTCAACTCGACCAAACAGTTACAATAGACGTGTTGTCTCGCTTCCAGATCCGTCCATGCAGGATTAGGGCGCCTTGCCCGGACCGAAAATTACGCCAAGCAGGTTCTCCTTGAGTCCCTCAATCATCGGCTCCTTCATCACCAACGTGCGCTGGAAAACGGTGCCGACGATCACATCGAGCAGGAAATGCAGGTCTTCGGCGGACACGTCGCCCCTCGCCTGTGCGCGCTCCAGCGCCTCGAAGGCCGAGACGCGCCATGGATAGACGTATCGGTCACGGAAGATCTGCGCCATCTTCGGATCGCTGCCACCGGTCGTTATCGCCGCAAAGATGACAATCGATGCTAGGGGGCGCGTGAACGTGTCGAGCAGCTGACCTATGGCGGTTTCCATGTCGTCTCTGGAGTCGCCCGTATCGGGCACGGTCCCAATGGCGATCTCCTGATCGGCCGCTTCGAGGACAAGCTCTCCCTTGGTCTTCCACCAGCGGTAGATCGTCGCCTTGCTGACGCCGGCCCGTCGCGCAACAGCCTCGATTGTCAGATTTGCATAGCCATCCTTGAGCAGCAGCCCTCTGACTGCCACGAGGATTGCAGCCTTCGATCGTTCGCTTCGAGGGCGGCCACTGCTGCGGCCTTCGACATCCTTGTTCTTGTCGGGCATTCACTCGCCTAATCCGAAACTGCCTGATCCGTAGAGCCGAATTCGAGAAACTTGACAAGTTAAGAAACGAAACGCATCGTTTAGTAATTGCGAATCCTCATTGGGGAGGGGGGCCGATGGATACAATTCGCGGTTTTGCCGATCGACATCCGTTCTGGTTTGTCGTCGCACTCGCCATTCTTCAGCCGATAATCGCGGTGCCCTTCGTGGCCGCCTCGAAGATGCTGGGGACCGAGATCACGCCTCTGAGGTTGATCATTCCGACGGTTCAATCGGTATTCCTCCTTTGGCTGATCTGGGCGCTGGGGTGGTGGCGGCTCAGCGGTCTGGTTGGCCCCGTTCGCAACACGCATCTGCTGGTCTACCCGTCGCTGATCCTTTTCGTGCCCGTCCTGCTTTACGGAACCGTCGAAATCTCTGCGGGATGGGTCCTGTTCTATTTCCTGGCCGTGCTGGCGACCGGTGTCAGCGAGGAAGGCTTCGCGCGCGGCATCGCGCTGCCTGTACTGCTCAAGTTCGGCAAATGGAGCGCCGTCCTGAGTGCGGCGGCGATCTTCAGTGCCGGGCATCTGACGAACGCGGCGTTCGAAGAGTTCACGTTGCTGCAATGGGTCGACAAGTTCGGCAACACCTTCGGTTTCGCGGTGCTCTATGGTGCGCTGTTCCTGCGGACCGGCAGTCTCTTGCCTCTGATCCTCCTCCACACCCTTCTGGACTACATCTACGTGACCTCGGGCACCGCAGGTCCCTTCGTTGTCGAGCCGCTGGACATCCGAATTCACCTCGGCATCGCGGTGCTCAACACCGCTGTCGGGCTCTACTTGATGACGGGCGTGACCGAGGAGGACATGCCGCGGGTCGGCCGCGGCGGTGCCGTGCCCGCATGAGGCTCAACAGCCTGCGCGTACTGCTGTGCCTCGCGACGGCGATTGGCCTGACCCAGGCTGCGTGGGCTCAGGACGCCCCGCGGGCGGCGATCACGGCGGTCGAGCAGGCCGCTCCCGCTGCCCTGTCCCGGCAAGGCACGCCGGGGGTCGGGGTTGCCATCGTATTCGACGGCGAGCCGGTCTGGTCCGGCGGTTTCGGAGTGACCCATGTCGAGACCGGGGCGCCGGTGACAGCGGACACGGTCTTCGAAATCGCATCCGTCACCAAGCCGGTGACCGCCTGGGCAATTCTGAAGCTCGCCGAAGACGGCAGGATCGACCTCGACGCGCCGATCGAGACCTACCTCGGCGGCTGGACCCTTCCGCCTTCGGACTTCGACCACGCATTGGTGACCGCTCGGGCGATCCTGGCCCATGGTGCGGGCCTGTCTGAAGGTGGCGATTCCGGTGTCGAGCCAGGCGAAGTCCCCCCGTCGCTTCTGGAAGCCGCGAACGGCGCGACCATGGAATACGGCCCTGTCCGGGTCGCCCATCCGCCCGGGGAAGGCTACCACTATTCTTCGAAGGGATTCATCCTGCTCGAGATGGCCGTGGAGGCCGTCACGGGGGAGAGGTTCGGCGATTATGTGACCCGGGAAATCCTCCACCCCCTCGGGATGAACGACACTGCCTTCGGTTGGACACCAGAGTTGGAGGCGCGGGCTGCCTGGGGGCACGACTGGTACGGGAACCCCCTGCCGCATTACGAACATGCGACCAAAGCGCAGGGAGGACTGGTCGCCACCGCTGCCGACGTGGCGCGATTTCTGGCGGCGTCGATGGCGGACGCGTCGGGTACCGAACCGGGCCGCGGAGTGATCACGCCCGCTTCCGTCAGGGAGACCTTCGAGCCTTTTCCCTTTGCCGAAGACACCGTCGACATCGGCCTCGGCTACAACCTGCACCTTGACGGCGACACGCTTGTCGCCCGCAAAAGCGGCGATCATCGCGGCTACAAGGCTGTCGTCTTCCTGATGCCCGACAGCAAGGACGGGCTCGTGATCCTCGCCAACAGCGATCGTGCGGCCCCTGGCATCTTCGCCGACATCGCCTGTCCGTGGAGCCGTACCCTTCAGGACGACCCGCTGGGGCGGGTGTGCGTGCAGCTGGCGCGACTGCATAAGGCGCACCTGGGGGCAGCGCTCGTGCTGGCGACTGCGGGCGCATCGATATTTGGGGCCGTTCTGGCGGGGTGGAGACGCGACCGCCGCTCCGTGCCTTCAAGATATTCGGTTTGGCGCAGAACGGCAGCAATCCTGCCGATCCTCGTCGTCGCCGTTTGGTGGGCCTACTGGTATTCGGACATCCCGCTTCGCCTGCAGGGCTTTCCGCCGACGTTCTACACCGTCAGGGCCACGCTCTGGCCGACAGCCTTTGTGTGGATCAGTATCGGGGTAAGCACCTTGGGCCTTGCGCTGGCGTGTCTCATCCTCCTGCCGAGGACAAACGCACTGGAAACGAAACGCCCGAGCCGGCCGGCCCGCTCGTCCTGATCGGTCCATATCGACCGTGTTACGCGCAGCGCGACATGCGGTGATGTTGTTGAAGATCCGGCGCTTGCGATGACCTCTCCGTCGGTGGCGGCCCCATGCGGACGTTGGTGCCCTGTGCGTCGAACAACCGCTTGGAGCCCAAATTGAATTGTTCTACTGATTAGTCCACGGGCATCTGTGCAAATTATTTTTTACGCTAACGAAGATTCTTCGCGGCCTCTTTGGACTCTTTCGGGGTAACCTTTTGAGTGGCATGGTTACTGTTGGCGGATTTGAAAGCGCCTGCCTTATCGGGCCCAGCATAGGCATCTATGGTTATGCCTGCGTGCTGTCGGTCCGTTTTTGCCGCAGTGCGAGCACAACAGTCACAACGGAACCTGCCAGAAAAAAGATCGAGATCCAGCTGGAAAACAGGAAATAAGGATCTCCGCCCGTGGCCGAGAATGCCTGTCGTGCGCTGTTCTCAAGACTCCCCCCCAAAACGAAAGCAATCACAAAAGGCAGAGGGGACATGTCGACCTTACGCATCAAATACCCCAAAATGCCAAAACCCAAGGTGAACCAAAGCGACTCCATGCTTGGTTCCTGAGCATAGACAGCAGTAAAGGTTAGAAGCAACACGACAGGCAGCAAGGTTCGTTTTGGCGCCCTTACCATGACCGTCGCGGCCCGCATGAACGCCCCACCAAAGGTCCAGTTAACGAGGTTGGCAAACAGCATCGCAGTGAACAATCCGAATACCAAGACGAGCTCTGTGTTCACAACGCTTTCGCTGAAGCGAAACACCGAAGGTCCTGGAGTGAACCCTCCAATGGAATCGGTTGCGAGGATAATAAAGACTGCCGCGGCGTTTCCAGGAATGCCCAGACCGAGGACTGGGATCAGATTTGATCCGGAAACCGAACTGTTGGCGGCCTCAGTCGCCGCCACGCCCTCGATGGCCCCTTCGCCAAAGGCTGGCGCTCCTTCTGGGCGGCGGCGTTCATGTCGTGCGCGCCCCAGTTGGTAACCGAGCGCCGCTGCCAGCGTCGTTCCAATGCCGGGAAGTGCACCGATAATCGTGCCTACGATTGACGACTGGCCAATGTAGGGAGCAATGCGCAGGATTTCCGCGCGGGTTAAGCGCTGGTCCCCGTTATCGACAATCCGTTCACACGTTCCAGACAGGTTGCTTCTGTGCCAAAGGTCTTCGTATTCTTTCAGGACCGCGCCGACGATCAATACCCCCAGAATTGCCGTCATAATTGAAAACCCACCCGCCAAAGCGTCAGTGCCCAAAGACAGGCGTGGGTAGAAGTCTTCGCCACCGCCGATGAAGACAGCAATCAATCCCAATGCGACCGAAATCAGCCCCTTTCCAGGAGAGCCGCCGATAACTGCCGCAATGAAACTGAGCGACAGGATCAGAAGCGCGGTCTTCTCAGGAAAATCCAGATGCCGCTCAACCATCAAGGCAACGAATGGCGCGCACACGAAAAGCGCAATGTCGGAAAACGTGTCACCAGAAACAGAGGACAGATGTGCGACCTTCAATGCCTTGCGAGACTGGCCCTTCTTCGTCAGAGGATAGCCATCCAATGTGGTCATATAGGCATCCGGTGTCCCGGGGGTGTTGAACAGAATGGCTGGGACCGCCCCTCCGAGCGTCGCACCTTTCATGATGCCGATCAGAAACCCCAAAACTGGCAGCAAGGCTTCGACATTATATCCAAAGAACGAAATCAGGATCGGCAGGGAAATCGCCATTGCCATCGGCCCGGCCAGACCAGGCGTTGCGCCAACCAAGATGCCTGTGACCACGCCAGCAAAGACCATCACCAGCGTCAGTGGGACTGGAACACCGAGCAGTTCGAAAGCGGCTGGGCCAAAAATGACAGCCTGTATCCCGGCTGCGATGTAGTCCAGTGGCTGCATCAATAATCACCGTTGGGCGGCAGCAAAAGATCATCAAATGGCACATCGACGAGCGCAACCAAGCCTATTGTCACTACGCCGGCAATCAGGACCGTCCGGGCCTGCAAGCGTCCAGCGGACAAAGAAGCCATTCCACCAATAATTGCGACACCTCCAAGGAAATAACCGATGTATTTCCACGGGAAGGTTTCTCGCAACAGGCGGTACTCTGTGTCTGTGGCGCCGAACCATTCGGCAACGAGCAGAAAGCCCGGACCTGCATGCCGCATCAACAAAAGACCCAGGATGATGACAGCGACAAGTGCGCCCGTATGCAAGAACGG
Organism: Jannaschia seohaensis; assembly: GCF_900116765.1. Lineage (GTDB taxonomy): Bacteria > Pseudomonadota > Alphaproteobacteria > Rhodobacterales > Rhodobacteraceae > Jannaschia > Jannaschia seohaensis. Next base: position 44,079 of record NZ_UETC01000002.1, read on the forward strand.
CGCCAACATCACGTCGGTGGAACTGTGCTTGCGCCGCTCGATCAGTAGAAGCGCGCCGCCAATCGCCAGCAGGGTGAAGGCGATAGTCGGCGCAAGTGCGTCCCCGATGCTGACTTGCCGACGGACGCGAACGATCAGGCCGGTTCCTGTGTCCTGAGGAATCCAGAGGAACAAACCGACAAGCGCCAAAAGCACCGCGCCAGTCCCGATATAGATGTTCAATCGGTACATCTGGCCTTCCTCACAAGTCTGTTGGTCGCGCCAACGCGAGCTGGCACGACCCAGAGGCCAAAACTACTCGGAAGCCGCCTGCATCAGGTCCTTGGCGGATACAAAGCTCGCGTCGATAAAGGCTTGGAGCGCCTCACCCGAAATGGCCTCCGCACCTCCGAAATTCGCTTCTAGCAGCGCGCCCGCCTTCGTGGTATCGTCCAACACGATCTCCGAAATCGATTGAGCTAATTTGGCCTGAGCTGCGCCGTCCATGTCCTTTGGCCCGAAGTACATGAAATAGATATCAAGGTTGAACGGCACGCCGAGATCGGCCAACAACGGCGCATCCGGCGTCAGGCTCAGTGGGCGTGACATGCCCGAAACAAGCTCTACCAGTTCACCGGCTTCGACACCCCTTGAATGAGCGCCAGCGACAAATCCAGCGTCAAGATCCCCAGCATAAAGCGCGTTCAGCATCCCGCGCCCGCCCTGGACCATAGTGATGTTCATCTCAATACCGGCCTCTTTGCCCATCAGATAAGTCACATCAGCGATCTTTGGCGTAATGGCGCCAACTCTCATAGGTTCGCCGGCCATGGCAGCAGCGACAAAATCGTCGAAGGTTTTCCAACCTTTCGAGGCGGGTACGACGAACGCAACTTCCGCCAGCGTCGTGGTGACGATCGGCGTCACATCATCTGGTGTCATGCCGGCGGTTCCGTCTGCCATGCCGTAGTCAAGTGCTTCTGAAATACCCAAGCCAAAGACGGTGCCATCTGTCGGTGCACCCTGCATTTCCTTTGCCATGATAAGCCCCGCTTTCCCGGGCGTGTTCTGCGGCGTGATCGTCCACCCGTAACGGGTTTCCAGCTCTTCCGCGATCAATCGTCCCTGGCTGTCTGAGCCTCCTCCGGGAGGGAACGCGATGTGCATCGTGATTGGCCCCGGTGGAGTCCAGTCTTCAGCGAGGCTCGCCGTCGCCGCTATGGAATACCCAAGCGCGAGTGCCCCAAGAGCGAGAAATTTTTTCATGGTAGTTCCTCCCAAAATCTCCATGTTGGAGCGGTAGCAGCACTAACCCGGACATATCAACCTTTTACTGGACATGTCCGGCAAAAGGTCGTATTGAGCCCTTAAGCGAAGGATCACCTATGGAGCAAAAAAGCCCAAAACCGTTCGACACGAATGAGCCCCTTCAGGAGTCTGTGACGTTCAAAATATCCCGGCTCAGTCAGAGACATGCATCTCAGGCTTCGAGGGTTCTGCGGGAATTGTCGGGTCCACCGCTGTCAGAGTGGAGGGTCTTGATGCTGCTGGCGACCTATGGACCCGGCACGGCCGCCGAAATCGCAAGATATCTGCAAGCTGACGACTCCTTGATCAGCCGAACGGTAAAGACGATGCTGAGCAAGGGCCTTTTGCAAAGCACTCCTGACCCTAAGGATCGCAGGGCCAGCAGGCTATCCCTTAGCCAGGAGGGAAGCGCTCTCTATGAGCGGATGCGACCAAGCATGCATCGCCGCCGCGTCGCTGTTCATGACGCTCTCAGCAAAGAGGAGCGGGACACGCTAGGCGCGCTGCTGGCCAAACTGGACAGGCGCATGGATGAAATCGACGAGGACTTGCAGAGGTTCATTGAATGACGAGCACCACCCCCCCCGTTTCGCACTTGCCACTTGAAGGCGTTAGAGTGCTTGATCTGACCCACGTCATCGCGGGTCCGTTGGCGACTCATCAATTGTGCATGATGGGGGCCGAGGTAATCAAAGTCGAACGTCCGGGTGATGGTGACGGCATGCGTGCGAGCCGCACACAACCAGACCAAAACGGAGTACCACCAGCGTTCCGTGCCCTGAACGCTGGAAAGAAGTCCGTCGTGTTGGACCTGAAAGTCGCAAAAGATCGAGATCATTTGCTCACGTTGGCCAAGTCGTGCCCAGTGTTCGTCGAGAACTTCCGACCCGGTGTCGCAGAGCGTCTCGGCTTATCTGCAGCTGACATCCGGCGCGTTCGCCCCGACGTGATATACTGCTCCATTTCGGGCTGGGGGCAAACCGGAGAGCTGTCTAAGCTACCCGCCTACGATCACGTGATACAAGCCGCCACAGGAATGATGGCGATGCAAGGCTCAGAGGGACCACCGGTCAAAGTCGGTTTCCCGGTCGTCGATACGGCAACTGGCATGTCGGCAGCCACTGCGATTCTCGCGGCTTTGTTGCGCCGCGCAAAAGGCGACACATCGAACATCGAAATAGATGTATCCATGGTCGACAGCGCGATGCTCCTGATGGCAACCGTCTATGCTCAAACAATTGCCACAAACGCCGCGCCTCCCCGCGTGGGCAATCGAGGATTTGTTGGCAGTCCAGGCGCGAGCACCTTCGAAACCGCTGATGGTCATGTGTCGATTGCCGCTAATACAATGGGTCAGTTTCGAATATTGTGCAGCATAGTGGGCCGACCGGACTTGGCACTGCCACCATACCTGCCAGACGGTTTGTCCAACAACGATTTTTTGTTCAACCTTGCCAGCCCCGAACTTGGCTCCGAATTGTCAGCAAGAATTCGAAAACTTGAAGCAGCCGAGTTCGAAAGAGCTCTAATCGCAGGGGGCGTTCCAGCCGCGCGTGTTCGCGATCTTCACGAGTTTTTGACAGAGTTGTACGACAAGACCCCGGGCTTGAATGTTCCGGAAGAACCAACGGCTCTCATGCCTGGTTTTCGCAGCGAAGGCGCTCTCAAAATGGAAAATTTTCAAGCGCCGCTGCTTGGTGAACATTCGAAAGAGGTGCCTGAAACTGCATGAAGTCTGCTAGAGGCGAAAGAAAATCACGCGCAATGCCGACGAGCCGAAAATCTAAATCTCCTGCCGCGCATACTGAGTTTCGAGTACGCAGTTTCATGGCGGAAAAAGAAACGTTTCCGGAAACTCCAGTTTTGGTCGCGTAACCGTTATTCATACCGTTCTTGCCCTCCGCGATGCAGCGTAAGGCCGCTTCGTCCGCACATCCGACCTTCGCGCTCTGTGCCGCGAAGGTCGGCCCCCCGCCGTTCCTGCAGTGCCTGGCAAGATGCTGCGCTGCGGAAATCTCAGTGCTTCGATACATTACGGACGATCAGCGAATGTTTGATTTCCGTTCCATATCAGCGAACGCGACTCCGGTCGAAGTGTTCAGGCTACCCTTCCGGAAAGTTATTTGGTTACAGTGCCTTGCAAGCAATTCATCAAATCAGCGCAGTCATCAGGTCCGGAGAATAACCGGCTGAGAGAACGGATTTCGGGTTAACAGACGGCGCGGTGGTGTTCAGCCCGGTCCGCAAACCCCTTTTGAAAACACGGAAAAATCCGGCTGTAGCCGGATCGGGAGAACGCCTTCGCGAAGGCAAGTGGCGGAGACGAAGGGATTCGAACCCTCGAGACGGTTTCCCGCCTACTCCCTTAGCAGGGGAGCGCCTTCGACCACTCGGCCACGTCTCCGCCCTGGGCCCTATCAGTCTGCGGCCCTCGTCCGCAAGGCCGAAGAGATGACGACCAGCGGTTGCCCGCGCGAACCGTCGAAAGCACCACACGTCCAGCCTTTCGACCGACGGCCAATTTCGCCTGACGGCCCGTGTGACGGCGCCTCCTTGGCGCCGCCGTTGCCTCATCCCCCTCGCCCGCCGCGCCGGGGGCGGCTTCGTCGGGGAGCGGGTGGAGCATGGGACCGGCTGCGGCGCGAGGTGGGCGCGGTCCGGCTCCGCGGGGCGCGCGCGCTCCCGATGCGCGAGGCGTCGCGGCACCCGCGCGTCGTCCGGCGCCAAATCGTTGACGCGGCCCCGACCGCTGCCCTTTTCGCGCGTGCCCGGGCCGGTCGCGCAGGCATCCTCGATTCCAAGGACGGCTCCCTGGGTCGGTGCATGATGTGGCTTTCGGCTCCACAGGTCGCAGAGCTTGGTTGTCCGGCACCAGGACTGCTCCCAAGGGGGTCGTTTTGGCCGCGCCGCGCGTCCTTTGGGCCTGGGCCGACCGGATGCCCCGTCTGAGCCCCCTCCGGCCGCCGCAGGCCTTTCCTTTGTTGCGACCGTCCTTCGGCGATTGGACAGCGCCCGTCCACGGGGCCTCTAGATTTCCGTCTCGGGACACACCCCGCGCTCCCGAACGCTTCCGATCAGCCTGACCGAGCGGAACCCATCGAGCGTACGGCCAGACCCGCCGAGACGTCTCGAGCGGTGAGACGGGATCTCCAATCGCGAACCACCTCGCAACAGGCCCCCGGACGTCAGCGCCTCGCATGCGCACGGCGCCCCTGCTCACCCTGACACGGGCGGCTTGGCAGGCCGCGCCTCCACCAACCGACCGCCCCCCGGTGGACCCGGTCCCGATTGCAATCGAGACAAACCGGCTCGAACCGGCCAGCACGCCGAGGCCAGGGCGCGTCCAGCAGGACGGGCCGACCCGCGCGATGGAGCGCGTGGCGCGATTCGCCTGCACCGGCGCGTCGGCACGCTTCGGGGGCACGGACATGCCGTTCCGCCAAGCAGAAGAGTAAGCATGGGGCTGGTTCCGCGCTCTTGCGCGGGGGAACGATGAGAAATGAGGCTCATTTCTTTGCCTATTCCTCGACTTCCGATATGTAACTATGTGGCGGTGCGGGAGGAAATGCGATGTTGATGGGTCAAAACCAGTGCCGCGGACAACCGTCTCTCGACGAGAAGGCGACGCTGCGCACACTGAATGCTTTTGCCGTTGACCTGATATCGATCCGCTCGGCGGAGGACCTCTTTTGGCATATCGCCCGCGAAGTCGTGGGACGGCTCAACTTCGTCGATTGCGTCGTCTATCGCCTGGACGAGGCCCGGGGCGAGTTGGTGCAAGCGGCCGCGCTCGGCGACAAGAACCCCCATGACCGGACGATCATCAACCCACTGCGGATCCAGATCGGCCACGGCATCACCGGGCGCTGCGCACAGGCCGGACAGCCGGTCATCGTGGACGATCTCATCGCGGATCAGGACTACATCCTGGACACCGCCCCTGCCCGCTCGGAGATCAGCGTGCCGATCCTGTCAGACGGTCGGGTCGTCGGCGTGCTCGACAGCGAACATCCCGAGCCGTACGCCTTCGGCGTGGCCGAGCTTGAAATCCTGACCACGGTCGCGGCGATGACGGGCGCCAAGCTGGAATTGCTGCGCGAGGCCGAGGTCTCGGCGGAGCGCTACCGCGCGCTGGTCCGCTCCCATTCGCAACTGGCCGACGAGACGGAGCGTCGCCGCAAGCTCGAGGCGGAGCTCTTCGAGGCGCGGCGGCTCGAAGCGATCGGACGGCTGACGGGCGGCTTCGCCCATGCGTTCAACAATACGCTCACCGCCGTGGGCGGGCATCTCGAACTGGCCGAGGCCGAGGGCCTGTCCGAGAATGCCGCCGAAGCAGTGGCGCAAGCGCGCGCGGCCACCCAGGCTGGCGCCCAGTTGATCCGCGACATGCTGGCCTTCTCCCGCCGCAGCGCGCTGTCGCCGCAGACCCTCGACATCACTCAGCTGATCGAGGGAGCGCGCAACGCCATGTCGGATGGCGACCGCTTCGAGGCGGAGATCGCTACGGGGGTGTGGCCCGTACGCGCCGATCGCGCGGCCGCCGAGGTCGCCCTGGTCAACGTGCTGATGAACGCGGTGCAGGCGACCAAGGCGGCCCGGAGCGCGGCCCCCGTCCGAATCGAAGCCATTCCGATCTTCGTTCCCGTTGGCGGCGTGGTCGCGCCGACGGAACTGCTCCCCGGGCGCTACGTCCGCATCGACGTGATCGACACGGGCAACGGCATCGCGGACGAGCTGCTCGACCGGGTCTTCGACCCGTTCTTCACCACGAAATCGGTCGCCGAGAATTCGGGCCTCGGTCTCTCGATGGTGAAGGGGTTCATGCGACAAAGCGGCGGCGACGTGGCGGTGCGGACCAACGAGGCGGGCGGGGCCACGGTCAGCCTTTGGTTTCCCGCGGTCACCGCCGATCCCGGAGGCTGAAACATGCACCCGAGCCCCCGGCTCCCTGCATCGAAGGGCCAGGCAGTTGAGTGCACCGAGCCCGCCGGCGTGCCCCCGCTCATCGATGTAAGCGCGCGCCGCTTGCAGGATCCGGTGGCCAGGCGAGAGTTGGGCGACCGCTTGGGCAACGCGGCGCGCACGTCGGGATTCTTCCGGATCAAGGGGCATGGCATCGCGCTTCAGACCATCGAGGCGGCCTATGGCGCGGCGCGCCGCTTTTTCGCGCGGCCGGACGCGGAAAAGCGGCGCTGGTATATCGGCCATTCCCCCAATCATCGCGGCTATGTGCCGTTCACGGAAAAAGGCGACTACCCGGACGAGGTGCACCGCTCCTATGAGGCGTTCGATCTGGGCCATGACGGGTCCAGGAACGACCCCGGCTATGTACCGGGCCGGCTTCTCTGCGGCCCCAATGTCTGGCCCGACGACGCGGAGTTCCGCAAGGCCGTCTCGGCCTACCACGATCAGGTCGCCGCGCTAGGGCAGGATCTCTGTCAACTGCTGGAGCTGCACCTCCGGGTGCCGGCGGGCGCCATCACCTCGCGGATGCGCAATCCGATGTCGCAGCTGCGCCTGCTTCACTATGTGCGCGCCGCCGGCACCCGCGACGCCAAAAGCGTCAACATGGGCGCCCATACCGATTACGAATGCCTGACGCTGCTGCACACGCGCAACGAGGGGTTGCAGGTTCTTACCGAATCCGGCGCATGGATCGACGTGCCCGTCGATCCGCGCGTCCTGGTGGTGAATATCGGGGACATGCTGGAGGCCTGGACGAACGGCCTGTTCCGCTCGACACCGCATCGCGTGCTCAACCTGCGGCCCGAGCGGTTTTCGATGCCCTATTTCGTTTCCGCCGATTACGACACCGAGATCGCCCCCCTGCCCGGCCTCGTCGATGCGGGATGTGCCAGCCGCTATCCGCCCTTCCGGGCGGGCGACCATCTGGAACGAATGTTGCGCCGCGACTTCCCCTATCTGCGCGCGCAGGCTAGGTCTGGGGTAAATGAAGGCCCCGTGACCAACCCATTCGAAGATCGCATCCGCGCCGCCGCGGCGGCCGAAGCTAGGCCCGACTGATTTTTTTATGCCCTCACTCGACACGATTTTTGCTGTCATGCTGGCGGGGTTGGCCCTGTCATCGACCCCCGGCCCCTCCATGCTCTACGTTCTGTCGCGCAGCGTCGGACAAAGCCGCGTCGCCGGGCTGGCCTCGGCGGTGGGGCTCGCGCTCGGCGGCGTGGCGCTGGCCATCGCCACGGCGCTCGGCCTCGCCGCGCTCTTTGCGGCGGTGGACTGGATCGTCCCCACGCTCCGGGTGGCCGGGACGGTCTATCTCGTATGGCTGGGCGTCGGCCTGATCCGGGAGGCCCACGCGACCGCCGATTCGGACCTGGTGGCGCAGCCCATGTCGGCGGCGTCTCCGGGTCGCATTCTCTGGCAAGGGATCTGGGTGGAGGTGCTGAACCCGAAGACGGTCCTGTTCTTCGCGCTGTTCCTGCCCCCTTTCGTCCAGCCGGAGGCCGGACCGGCCTGGCTGCAACTCCTGGTTCTGGGCGCGCTCGTGCCGCTCACGGCCGTCCCGTCGGATCTGGTGGTGGCCTGGATGGGCGGGAGCACGGCCGCTTGGCTGCGGCGGAGCCACAGGGCCCGTCTCGCCCTCGGCTGGATGGGGGGGCTGGCGCTCCTCGCCATCGCCGCGAACCTCCATTTCGGCCTGATCTAGTCGATGGGAGGCGCTCCCGCCCTGTCCGGGCGGGCACGCGATATGGGGTAAAATAAAACCCCACATTCAAGGCACTGTTTTACCAGCGCTTTGCCAAGCCGATGCCCGTTGACACTGCGCAAACCCTGCTTATAAGCGCGCCATCTCCGGGGCCCGAGCCTCGCCGTCACGTTCACCGATCAGATCAAGGGCAAGGCATGAAGACCTTCACCATGACCCCCGACCAGATCGAGAAGAAGTGGATCCTGATCGACGCCGAAGGCGTCGTTCTGGGCCGCCTCGCCTCGATCGTCGCGACCCGCCTCCGCGGCAAGCACAAGCCGACCTTCACGCCGTCCATGGACATGGGCGACAACGTCATCGTCATCAACGCCGACAAGGTGCAGCTGACGGGCAAGAAGCGCGACAAGCCAAACTACTGGCACACCGGCTATCCGGGCGGCATCAAGTCCCGCACGACCGGCCAGATCCTGGACGGCAAGTATCCCGAGCGCGTCGTCATGCAGGCCGTGAAGCGCATGCTGCCCGGCAACAAGCTGAGCCGCCAACAGATGACCAACCTGCGCGTCTACGCCTCCGCCGAGCACCCGCACGAGGCGCAGTCCCCCGAAGTGCTGGACGTCAAGTCCATGAACTCCAAGAATACCCGGAGCTGACAGCGATGGCCGAACAACTCAACTCCCTCGAAGAGCTCAAGGGCGCCGTCGACACCTCCGCCGCCACGGGCGAAGATGTGCTCCTCGACACCTCCGCCCCGCGTGAGCCCGTCCGCGACGAGCTGGGCCGCTCCTACGCGACCGGCAAGCGCAAGGACGCGGTCGCCCGCGTCTGGATCAAGCCGGGCTCCGGCAAGGTCACGGTGAACGGCAAGGACATCAACAAGTACTTCGCCCGCCCCGTGCTGCAAATGATCCTCAAGCAGCCCTTCGAGATCACCGACCGCGAAGGCCAGTTCGACGTGACCGCCACCGTCAAGGGCGGCGGCCTCTCGGGCCAGGCCGGCGCGGTGAAGCACGGTGTCTCCAAGGCGCTGCAACTCTACGAACCCGGCCTGCGCGCGCCGCTCAAGGCCGCGGGCTTCCTGACCCGCGACAGCCGCGTCGTCGAGCGCAAGAAGTACGGCAAGGCCAAGGCCCGCAAGAGCTTCCAGTTCTCCAAGCGCTGAGCCGAGACCGATCGAGACAAGGGCCGCCCATCCGGGCGGCCCTTTTGCGTTGCCGGGGCGGTTGTGGCGCCCCCCGCTTTCCGGTCAAATCCTGCGGACAGGAACTCGGAGGCCCGCGATGTATCTGACCATGAACCGTTTCCGCGTTAGGGAAGGCCAGGAGGCGGCCTTCGAAGAGGTCTGGCAAAGCCGCGACTCGCATCTGAAATCGGTCGACGGGTTCGAGAGCTTCCACCTCCTCAAGGGAGAGGCCGCGGACGGCATCCGCCTCTATGCCAGCCACACCGCCTGGCGCGACCGCGCCGCCTTCGAGGCCTGGACCCGTTCGGAAGCCTTCCGCGCGGCCCATCGCGGCGCGGGCAGCCATGCCGACATGTATGACGGCCCGCCGGTGCTGGAGGTCTTCGAGAGCGTGCAGTCCATCGCCTAAGGCCGCCGCGCCCGGGCGCCCGGCCTTGCACCGCGGGATGCGGGGCCTCATGTCGGACCCATGTTCGTGTTCTCCCGCATCGCGCTCTTCATCACGCTGGTGGCCGGCTGGTTCATGATAGCGTTCGGCGGCTGGATCGCGTGGCGCGGCTTGACGTTCTACGGGCTGGATCATGTGCTCGTGGGCACGGGCGGCGGCATACTTCTAGGTGGCCTGCTGGTGGTCGCGCTCTCGGTCGGGGCAAACGCGCAGCTCTCGACCGCCCGCGACACGGCCGCCCTGCGCCGTCTGGCCGAGCGGCGCCCGCCCCCGGCCGAGGAGGGCCGGAAGGGCCGACGAGGCGATGTCCCGTCCTTGCGCGCCGAGCCGGTTCTCCCGCCGCGCAAATCGTGAGCGGAACCACGCAATCCGCTTGCCCCCGCTCGCGCCCGGCGCAACTCTAGAGCAGCAAACCGGGGGTGCCTTTGGATCAAGAGACACGACGCGGCATGGTGCTGATCGCCCCGCCGCTCATCTATGCGCTCGCGCTGCTGGCGCTGCCGCTGGGCGCGGTCCTGCTGTTCAGCTTCTGGACGCAGGACTATCTGACCATCGACCGGACGCCGACCCTGGCCAATTATGTCGAGGTCGCCACCGATCCGCTCTATCGGACGATTCTGGGCCGGTCCCTCGTGATCTCCGGCTCGGTCACCCTGCTGACCGTCCTCCTGGCGTTTCCGGTCGCCTATTACGTCAGCTTCCATGTTCGGCCCGACCGCAAGTCGCTCTGGCTCTTTCTGATCACCATCCCGTTCTGGACCAGCTACCTGCTGCGCATCTTCCTGTGGAAGGTGATGCTGGGCTACAACGGCGTCATCAACTCGGCCCTGACCGGCATCGGAATCATCGACGAGCCGCTGACCTTCCTTCTCTACAATGCCAATGCTGTGGTTCTGACGCTCAGCCATGCCTTCGCGCCCTTCGCCATCCTTCCGATCTTCGTCGCGTTGGAAAAGATCGACCGCAGCCTGCTGGAGGCCTCTCGCGATCTGGGCGAGACCGCCTTCACCACCTTCTTCCGCGTGACCCTGCCCCTCGCCCTGCCCGGCGTGATCGCCGCCGTGCTGATCGTCTTCATCCCGACGGTCGGAGACTACGTCACGCCCGCGCAGGTCGGCGGCTCCCAGGGCACCATGATCGCCAATCTGATCCAGGCGCATTTCGGCGGGCTCAATGACGCGCCGATGGGAGCGACGCTCAGCATCGTAGCCATGGCGACGGTGACGGTGATCGCGCTGGCGCTGGTCTGGATCACGCGGCGGCTCGGGGGGGCGCGCTGATGCTCAGAGCCTATACCATAGCCTTCCTGATCTTCCTCTACGCGCCGATCCTGCTCTTGCCGGTCTTCGCCTTCAACGACGGCACGGTCATCGCCTTTCCGCTGGATGGCTTCACCACCAAGTGGTTCGCAGAGCTCTGGACCAATTCGGAGCTGCACGCGGCTCTGGTCAATTCGCTGCTGGTGGCTGGGGCCTCGTCGGTCCTGGCGGTCCTCCTCGGCATAGCGGCGGCTCGGGCGAATATCCGCTACAAATTCCCGGGCAAGGCGGCGGCGATGGGCCTGATCATGCTGCCGCTCGTGCTGCCTGAGATCATCGTCGCGGTCTCGCTTCTGGTGGTGGCGGTCCGCATCCTGGGGTTCGATCTGTCGCTCTGGACGGTGGTGGCGGCCCATGTCCTGATCTGCACGCCCTTCGCGGTGGCGATCCTCAACGCGTCCTTCCAATCCCTCGATCCCTCGCTGGAGGAGGCCGCCATCGACCTCGGCTTCTCCCGCCCCGAGACTTTCCGCCTGATCACGCTGCCGCTGATCATGCCCGGCATCGTGGCGGCCTTGCTGATCTGCTTCACCATCTCGCTGGACGAGTTCATCATTGCCTTCTTCCTCACCGGCTCCGACCCGACCCTGCCCGTCTATATCTGGTCGCTCCTGCGCTTTCCGCGGCTCATCCCCGTGGTGATGGCGCTGGGCACGATCCTGATGGTGGTGTCGGTCTCACTGCTGGTGCTGGCCGAATGGAACCGCCGCCGGGGCCTGGCCCGCGCGGGCGTCGCCGACAAGGGAGGTTTCCTGTGAAGGAACCGCTGATCCGCCTGAAAGGCATCGAGAAATACTACGGCGACTACCACGCGTTGCGCGGCATCGACCTAGATATCGGCCAGGGGGAGTTCTTCTCGCTGCTGGGCCCGTCGGGCTGCGGCAAGACCACGCTGCTACGCACCATCGCGGGGTTCGAGGGCGTGTCCAAGGGCACCGTGACCATCGCCGGGCAGGACATGACCGACGTGCCGCCGAACAAGCGGCCCACCAATATGGTGTTCCAATCCTACGCGATCTTCCCGCATCTGACGGTGGCGCAGAATGTGGGCTTCGGCCTGCGCAAGCTGCCCGGCAGCCAGTCTGAGAAGACCGCGCGCGTCGGCGAGGCGCTGGAGATGGTGGGCCTTGGCGGCTACGGCGCCCGCGCGGCCTATGCGCTCTCGGGCGGGCAGAGGCAGCGCGTGGCGCTGGCCCGCGCCTTGGTGCTCAAGCCGCGCGTTCTGCTGCTGGACGAGCCGCTCTCGGCGCTCGACAAGAAGATGCGCGAGCAGATGCAGGTCGAGTTGATGCGCCTTCAACGGCAGGTCGGCATCACCTTCATCCTCGTGACCCACGACCAGGAGGAGGCGCTGGTCATGTCCGACCGGATCGCCGTCATGTTCGAGGGCGACGTCGCGCAGGTTTCCGAGGCGGAGGCCCTCTATCGCCGCCCCGTCTCCCGCCGGGTGGCGGAGTTCATCGGGACGATGAACTTCCTTCCCGCCCAGGTGGCGGGGGACGAGGTGGCCGTGGCCGGGCTGGGCCGGATGCCATTGAATGCGCTGCAATCCAACGGAGACACCGATGGAGACTGCGTCGCCGGGTTCCGCCCCGAGACCGTGACGCTGCTCTTCCCCGGAGAAAAGGCCTCCGATCGCGAGGCTGAGGGCGTCGTGACCGAGGTCGTCTATTACGGCGACATGACCTATTACGACATCCGCCTCGTGGGCGCGGCCGATCCGGTGCGCGTCTCGATGCGCAACGTCTTCGGCCGCCCGGTGCTGGAGGTCGGCACCGAAGCGCGCCTCGCCTGGTCGCCCGGTGCGGTGTCGCTGTTCGGCTGAGGCACAGGGCCCGCTGCGACCGCTCACCCCGCGCCCGCTGCCGAGGCGCGGCCCCGTGCGCGCCCCGCCCGGTTGGGCGCCCACGAGACGGCTTGGGCTCCGACCGTTTGCGCCCTGCCCCACTGGGGCGATCACGAGACGGCGCTCACTCCTCGCGCAATCCCAATCGGGTCGCGTGTCGCGCCGCATCGGCCCGACTGGAGATCCCAGCTTCCGGTAGATCGCCTTGATATGCCCGGCCGCCGTGGTCTCGGCGAACCCAAGGTCGCGCGCCGCCTCCGCGGTCCGCAGGCCCCGTCCGATTAACGCGAGCACGTGCTTCTCCCGCTCGGTCAGTTGCACTTCCGCCTCCATCGGCCCGGTCCGGCGGAAATGCTCCATGATGCGCCGCGCGATGGGCGGCGACAGGGCGAGGAGGCCGTGCATCATCTGCCGCAGCTGGTGCACCAGCAGCGCCCCATCCGTCTCCTTCAGAAGGTCGCCATCCGCCCCCGCGGAGAGCGCCGCCACCAGCTTCACATCGTCCGACATCACCGTCGCCAAGACGCAGGTCGTGCACGGGGCCGCCTTTTTTACTTCGCGCAGCAGGGTCGCGCCGTTCCCGTCCGGCAGGTTCAGGTCGACGACCAACAGATCGCAAGGCGTGGCCAGCGCCTGACGCCCCGCGCCATCGTCGCGGCGCAATCCACCTCGCACCCGGGGAACGTCTCCCGGATGACATCCCGCAGCCAGGCCCGGGTCTCGGCCACGTCTTCCACCAAGACGACGCGGCGCATGGCGCAGGCCTCCGCCGCGCGGCGCAGGGGCCCCTCGAGCGGCAGCCGCGCATCCACGCGGGTCCCCGCCTCGCCCGTGGCCAGGGTCAGCGTCCCGCCCGCATCCTGCGCCCGCGCCCGGAGGTTCCCCAGGCCCTTTCCGCGCGGCGCGGTCGGATCGATCCCGTTGCCGTCATCTTAGACCAGCAGGCGGAGCATCCCGGCCTCGACCGACAGCGCGACCGAGACCCACGTCGTGCCGCTATGGCGCAGCGCGTTCCCCGTCACCTGACAAGGCTTCAAGCCGCCCTGGTCCCCGTGACCTGCGCGCGCCCAGTCGAGGCCGCGATGAACGGTCTGTGCCCGGCCGGCCGCCCACGGTCTTGGTCCAGCCGAAGGGTTCCTCGATCTTCTTCCGGCGCCGCAGGAACAAGGAGGAGCCGGGAGGCTGGGTGGCCCGCCCATCGATGGCGGAGTGTCGAGCCTTCTGCGCGACATGCGGCGTTACGACCATCCGTCTGAGCGCGGCGACGAAGTCAGCGCTGTCGTATCCCTTATCTGCTCCAAGCATCAGGCGCCGGGCCGACCCCGGGGCGTGCCGATTGCTCGTCTCGGCGCCGCCTTGCGCTCACCATGGCCGTCGGCGCGGGTCCGTTTCGCCTGCACGACAAGGCCGTTGCGATTTTCCATCAGCCTATGCCCCATGCATCACAGCATCGCCGCGGCGCCCGGCGCCTTCTCGTAAAGGCGAGCATCAGGATCCGTCACGGAGGCGCGGGGCGCGTTCATCCATGCCTCGAGCCTCGCGCTACTGCTTGCCTAGGCGCCCGTGGGGTAGGCCCGGGCGGACGAGGCGCGCGGTGTTTCGGCCGGGGAGTTCGTGTGTGCAGGTCAGTTTGCACAGGCCCTTCCGCTGCGGGAGATCCTCGTCTCCCACCAACTCGGCAACGCCCCTACCGGCTGGGAGTCGCCACGGTGCTGCTGCAACTCGGTGAGGGCGCGCGCGCTCCGTTTCACCTGGCACAGGCCCGGGGCTGCGAACTGCCCGTCGAGGTGCGTGAGACGGTGAACGGCCTGCTGGCGGGGCTGCCTCTGCGCACCCGGTGGGAGCGGTCGCTCTCCTTCGCGGTCCAGCCCGAAACGAACCCAGCCCGCAGCTCCACCGGCTTCATCCTCGGGAACGGGTTTCCCGTGGAGGTCGGGCCTGCGGCCGCGGGCAAGTCGAGCCGGTCGTTCACGGTCCTGGGCAGCTTTGGCCACCAATGGGCGCTGAGCGCGCACCGTGGCAGTTTCCTTGGCACCTGGATCGAGTACGCGGCCCGCTTCGGCAAGCTGGCGGACACGACCGTCCTGCGCACGACCGCAGGCCGCCACGCCGCCTCAGGCATGAGCGGCTGGAAGCGGCGCTGCGGGGCTCGCCCTGGGCTATTCCCACGCCCTGACCCCGGCCACCCGCCTCTCCGTCGCCTTGAGCTCTACGCGGCGGGACGCGCGGGCCGAGGGCTCCAGCCTGATCACGGGCAACCAGGCGGTGGGCATCGACCATCGCATTCGCGGCGGGCTCTCCTTGGGCGCGACGGTCACTCGGACGCGGACCTGGCGGGACGCGGCGGTTGGCTTCTTCACCGTCGTGCAGAAGGACGCGCGCGCCATCCTCACCCTCCGCGCCTTGCATTCGCGGCTGAAGCTGATGGGCTTCCCGCCCGTCCTGGAAATTGCGCAGGAACGGCAGGAGAGCACCATCCCGCTCCAACGCTACGAGACCGACCGCGCGGCGATCACGCTCACGCGGCGGTTCTGAGAGCGGTGGCGCGTCTCGGGTCGAGCCGCGCCTGCCGAGAGGACGGGACCGGGGGCCAGCCCCCGGACCCCCGAGGTATTTTCGGCAAGATGAAACCCGAGCCGCGTGGCAGAGCGCCTCGCGTCAGCTCCGCCCCTTCCACGGCACCAGCCAGTTCTCGGCCTTGCGCATCAGGATGTCGATGCCGAAGCCGATGATGCCGATCAGGATGATCCCCATCAGGACCACGTCGGTCATCTGGAACTTGGAGGCGGCGATGATCATCATGCCCGCCCCCTGCTGCGCGGCGACCAGTTCGGCGGCGACGACCGTGCCCCAGCAGACGCCCATGGCGACGCGCGCGCCGGTGAAGATCTCGGGCAGGGAGTTGGGGATGATGACGTAGCGCAGGATCTGCCATTTGGAGGCGCCCAGCGAATAGGCCGCGTGGACCTTGGTGATGTTCACCCCCGAGACCCCCGCCCGTGCCGCGATCGCCATGATCCAGAGCGCGGCCAGGAAGAGCAGCACGATCTTGCCCGTCTCGCCGATGCCGAACCAGATGATGACCAGCGGGATCAGCGCTAGCGGCGGGACCGGGCGCATGAACTCCACAATCGGGTCGAACCATCCGCGGAACCAGTCGTTCAGGCCCATGGCGTAGCCCAGCGGGATGCCGACCAGGGCGCCGCAGGCAAAGCCCACAAGGACGCGCATCAGCGAATAGAACAGATGCTCCCAAAGGGTCACGTTCTGGAACCCGTTCGCCGCGATATCGAAGAGCGAGCCGACCACGCTTTCGGGAGAGGGCAGCCAGATCTCCTCCATCTGGAAGCCCCGCGCGGGCGAGACGTTGAGCGAACCGCGCGGCGTCATCGTCACTTCGCCATCGGAGAAGGTGACGGTCATGCCCGGCTCGATGGGCTGGCCCTCGACGGCGATGACACGGACCTCCTCGCCCTCGTCGTTGCGCGCGGCGCGAACGAGTTCGGAGCGGTAGGCCGGAATCAGCGTCACGTCGTTCTTGGCGAAGCCATCCCCCGGCTCGATCTCAGGCGTCTCCGGATCTTCGCCCAGCGGGTGGACCAGCATGGTGACGATGGCGTCATCGGTCGCCCCGCTCGCATCCTGGGCGGTGTAGGAGAAGCTCGTCTCCCCCAGGAACGGGCCGGGGACGTGGATCGGGACCAGCTTGGAGCCGGTGAATGCGCCCCAGAGCAGAAAGATCACCACGACCGAGATGATCGAGGCCGCGCGATTGGGGCGCACCGCACTCTCATCGCCGAAGGTGACGGTCTTGAGCGAGGTGAAGTCCTTGCGCTGGCGACCCCGGGTGAGGACGCCGACGATCAGCATCGCGCCGACGAAGAGGGCGATATAGAGAGCAAGCAGGATGATACCGGTCATGTCAGGCGTTCTCCGTCCGGCCCATGATTTCCTCTTCCATCTCCCAGATCATCGAAAGGATCTCCTCCCGCTTCTGGCCGAAATCCGGGTGTTTCTTGACCTCGCGCAGGTCCTGATCGACGCCCATCTCGGCGAAGGGCAGTCGGTATTCCTTGTGGATGCGGCCCGGGCGCGGCGCCATCACCAGCAGCCGCTCCCCCAGGAGGAGCGCCTCCTCGACCGAATGGGTGATGAGGATGATGGTCTTGCCGGTCTCCTTCCAGAGCTTCAGCACCAGCCCCTGCATCTTCTCGCGGGTCAACGCGTCCAGCGCGCCCAGCGGCTCGTCCATCAGAATCACGTCCGGCTCATTGGCGAGGCAGCGGGCCAGGGCCACGCGCTGCTGCATCCCGCCGGAGAGTTCGTAGATCGCCTTCTCCTTGAAGGCGCCGAGGCCGGTGATCTCCAGCAGGCGGTCGGAGGTCTTTCGGCGCTCCTCCAGGGGTACGCCGGCCATGCGGGGGCCGAATTCCACATTCTCGCGCACGCTCATCCATTCGAACAGCGCGCCTTGCTGAAAGACCATGCCGCGCTCGGCATCGGGGCCCGTGACCTTGTGGCCGTTGAGCACAATCTGCCCCTCGGTCGGCGCGAGAAATCCGGCCACGATATTGAGAAGCGTCGTCTTTCCGCAGCCCGATGGGCCCAGTACGCTCATCAGCTCGCCCGCCTTGAGATCGAGCGTCACGTTCTTGAGTGCCTGTACGAAGCTGCCATTGGGCAGGTCAAAGCGCATCGACACGTCGTCGATTTTAAGTCCGGTCATCCTGTCCCCCTGCCCCGGTCTGGTCTGCTGGGCCGGGGCGCCCTCGCGCGCCCCGGCCCGTCGCATCGGTTGGGTTCACATGCCCTGCGTCGCCGCCAGAGGCCCGGTATCGACCGCGTCCTCATAGGTCTCCAGCGCGGCGGGAATGGAGCCCGCCTCGGCGAAGACACCGGCCACGCCCTTCATGAAGTTCTGCGCGGCCCCGCCCAGCCAGCGCTCGCTCAGCTGCGCCTCGACCGAGGGGAAGACGAAGGTGGCGATCGTGTCGCGCGTGGCCTCAAGCTCCATGCCCGCGTCTTCGGCGATCACGGCCAGCATCTCTTCGGTGTTCTCGCCCGAGTTCCACATCGCGTTGGCGTCGGCGGTCACCTTCAAGAACTTGGCGACCAGATCCGGGTTCTCGGCGACGAAGTCGGCGGGGGCCGAGGTCACGTCGAAGACCAGGATGCCCAGCTCTTCCTTCTCGGCGCCGGTCAGCAGGACGTTGCCATGCTCCTTCATGCGTCGCAGCGCGCCGCCCCAGCCGCAGGCCATGTCGAGCGAGCCCTGCGCGAGCGCGGCGGCGCCTTCCGCGGGGGCCATATCGACCACTTCCATCGTCGTGACGTCGACGCCGAAATGGTTCATCTGGCTGAGGAAGCCGTAATGGGCGGCGGTCCCGATCGGCACGGCGACGCGCTTGCCTTCGAGATCGGCGGTCGTGTCCTTGTCGATCTCCAGCGCCTCGGCGACGACGCAGTTGTCGTTGTCCGAGTAGCTGACCGCCACGTCCACGATCTTGAGGTCCTGGCCCGCCGAGGCCGCGACGACGAAGGGCGGCACGCCCTGGCTGACGGCGAGTTGCACATCGCCCGAGGCCATCGCCGCCGACATGGCGGTACCGGTGTCGAAGGCGACCCAGTTGATACCGACGCCCATCTCTTCTTCGTAGGTGCCGTTCACCTTCGCGTATTGGAAGGGCATCGGCCATTCCAGGAAGTAGGCGACGGTGATCTCGTCGATATGCGCATCGGCCAGCGCGACCTGAGCGCCAGACAGCATCGCACCGGCGGCGACCGCACCAAGCAACTTGGACTTGAGTTTCATTCGATCTCTCCCGTTGAGTAACGTACTCGGAGGCTCTGCGACCTCTCTGGCCCTTACGGGAACATGGGGACATGGGGCTGTGCAAGCCGCTAGCGGCCTGGATATACCGGGGAGCGCGTGCTGGACCTATCCGACGGACCGACCCGGTCCGCGTCGGCGCATCGGAGGGCGACACGCCCGAATCCTGCGCGCTCCGTTTGCGGGAACGGGATCGGCGCCCTCCCGCCCGGCGCCGGCTGGACCTAGGGGCCGCGCAGGCCTGGCCCTATCCCCGGCTGGACGCAGACGGCAAATCCGCAGATGATCGCGCCCGCAGAGCCACGCCTGCGCGGCTCCCCCCCCGGAGGACATGATATGGACGACTTGAAACCCAACGACCTGAGCGCCGTCGTCGAAGCCGATCGGGCGCATATCTGGCACCACCTGCTGCCGCACAAGGCGCTCGAGACGACCGATCCCCGCATCATCGTCGAAGGCCGCGGGATGAAGGTCTGGGACCAGCACGGCAAGGAGCATCTCGACGCGGTCTCTGGCGGCGTCTGGACCGTCAATGTGGGCTATGGCCGCGAGGAGATCGCGGACGCCGTGCGCGACCAGCTCGTCAAGATGAACTATTTCGCGCAGACCGCGGGCTCCATCCCCGGCTCGATGTTCGCCGAAAAGCTGATCTCGAAGATGCCGGGCCTGAGCCGGGTCTTCTACGCCAACTCGGGCTCTGAGGCGAACGAGAAGGCGTTCAAAATGATCCGCCAGATCAGCGCGCGCAAGCATGGCGGCAAGAAGCACAAGATCCTCTACCGCGAGCGCGACTATCACGGCACCACCATCGCCTGCCTCTCGGCCGGCGGCCAGCAGGAGCGGAACGCCCATTACGGGCCGTTCACGCCGGGCTTCGTCGAGGTCCCGCACTGCCTGGAATATCGCCGCCACGAACAGGGGCTGGAGCATCTCTCGGGCGCCGAATACGGCCGCGCCGCCGCCGATGCCATCGAAGAGGTCATCCTGCGCGAGGGCCCCGACACGGTCGGCGCGCTCTGCCTTGAGCCGATCACGGCGGGCGGCGGCGTCATCGTGCCGCCCGAAGGCTATTGGGAGCGCGTGCAGGAGATCGTCGAGAAATACGACCTTCTGCTGCATATCGACGAGGTCGTCTGCGGCGTCGGCCGCACCGGCACCTGGTTCGGCTATCAGCATTACGGCGTGAAGCCCGATTTCGTGACCATGGCCAAGGGCGTCGCCTCGGGCTACGCGGCGATCTCCTGCCTGGTGACCACCGAGGCGGTGTTCGAGCAGTTCAAGGACGATCCCACCGACAAGCTGCACTATTTCCGCGACGTGTCGACCTTCGGCGGCTGCACGGCCGGACCCGCCGCGGCGCTGGTCAACATGGAGATCATCGAGCGCGAAGGGCTCCTGGAGAACTGCCAGGAGATGGGCGCGCGGATGCTGCGCAATCTCGGCCAGTTGATGGAAAAGCACGAGGTCATTGGCGATGTGCGCGGCAAGGGCCTGTTCCTGGGCGCCGAGCTTGTGAGCGACCGCGACGCCAAGACCCCCGTCGAAGAAGCCCATGTGCAGGCGGTCCTGGCCGACTGCATGAAGCAGGGGGTCATCATCGGCGCGTCCAACCGCTCGATCCCGGGGCGAAACAACACGCTCTGCTTCAGCCCCGCGCTGATCGCCAAGCCCGACGACATCGACGCCATCACCGAGGCCGTGGACGGCGCCCTGGGCCGCGTGTTCGGCCACTGAGCGGCACCGCCCGGTTGCGGCGATTTGAACCGATCGGCCCCCTCGACCCCACGGTCGAGGGGGCTAAATCTTGCAGCATGGCCAGATCCATGCCCGACCTCTTTCTCGACAGCGCGGCCATCGGCGTCGTCGTCTCGACCGTGTCGCTCGAAGCGATTCTTCTGCTCGACCCCATCGGCATGGGCGCGGTCCTGGCCGGATTGGGCCCCATCGTGCTGACGCTGATCTGGCTGCACGTGATCGGGATGGCCGCACCGCTCGCGACTTTGGTGCTGCTGATGGGCGAAACCGACACATCCGACGACTTGTAAGGGCCGGGTCCGGGGCGCATAGCTCCGGTCATGGCCATCGCCGCGGAAAGTTTCGTCCTGGATCCGGGTCACACCGGCACGCTGCAACGGCAGTTGCAGGAGATCGTGACCGGCGGCATCCTCTCCGGGCGCTTCCGCCCCGGCGACCGAATGCCGTCATCGCGGGGGCTGGCCCGGCATCTCGGAATCAGCCGGATCACGGTGACGCTGGCCTATACCGAACTCGTCGCCAACGACTACCTCACCTCGCGCGGACGCTCGGGCTATTTCGTGTCCGACAGCGCGCCCACGCCGCCGGTGCTTCCGGTCGGCGCCCTCCCGGTCGAGGATCGGGTGGATTGGAACGCCGCCATGGTCCGCCGCTTCTCCGCCGGCCCCGACCTGGAGCGGCCGCGGGATTGGCGCAGCTATCGCTATCCGTTCATTTACGGCCAGACCGATGCGCGGCTCTTCGACCATCGCAACTGGCGGCGCTGCGCCTTGCAGGCGCTGGGCGCGCGCGATTTCGAGGCGACGACCTCCGACAGCTACGGGCGCGACGACGCGCTGCTGGTGGAGCAGATCGTGCGCCACATCCTGCCCCGCCGCGGCATCGCCGCCGAGCCGGATCAGGTGCTCATCACGCTCGGCGCGCAGAACGCGCTCTGGATGGTGTCGCGCATCCTGCTGACGCAAGATCGCCTGGCGGCCATCGAACATCCCGGCTATCCCGCGCTGCGCACCATTCTGGGGCGCTCGGGCGCGCGGAGCGTGGCGTTGCAGATCGACGCCGCAGGCCTGCCGCCGGAAAGCGTGCCGCCCGAGACGGATGTCGTCTTCGTCACGCCCTCCCACCATTGCCCGACCTCGGCCACCATGCCCGTCGCCCGCCGCCGAGAGCTGCTGGCCCGCGCCGACCGCGACGATTTCCTGATCGTCGAGGACGATTACGAGTTCGAGTTGGCCTTCGCCGCGCCCCCGGCCCCGGCGCTCAAGTCGCTCGATCGCTCCGGTCGGGTGATCTATATCGGCTCTTTCGCCAAGAGCCTCTTTCCCGGTCTGCGGCTCGGCTATCTCGTGGCCTCCGCGCCTTTCATCGCCGAGGCACGGGCGCTGCGCTCGCTCTTGGTGCGGCACGTGCCCGGCCATCTCCAACGCGCCGCCGCCTACTTCCTGGAGCAAGGCCATTACGACGCGCAGATCCACCGGATGGCCCGCGTCTACCGCGAGCGGCGCGCGACCGCCGAAGCCGCCATCGCGGCCCACGGCCTGACCGCGCTGGGCGCCAACACTTTCGGCGGCTCCTCCTTCTGGATGCAGAGCCGCGACGTGCCCGCCGAGATTCTCGCGGCGCGTCTGCGCAACCGAGGTGTGCTGATCGAACCCGGCGGTCCATTCTTCGGCGCGGACGATCCGGGCGACCGCTACCGCCTCGCCTATTCCTCGATCGCGCGCGAGGACATCCCCGAAGGTCTGCGCCGCATCGCCGAGGCGGGCGGCTAGGTCCAGGCCCTCTGGGGAGCGAACTGGCCCTAGGCCAGCTTGGAAGCTGGCCCTAACGCTGCATTGACCCCGACCCTATTATTGCGGCACACTCCGACCAATGAGACTCATGGTCTCAATTTTCGATATGCTCCGGGGAGGAAGCACCGCCATGAAGATGACCACCGAGGAAGCCTTCGTCAAAACCCTACAGGCGCATGGCATCCGCCATGCTTTCGGGATCATCGGCTCGGCCATGATGCCGATTTCCGACATCTTCCCTGCCGCGGGCATCACCTTCTGGGACTGCGCGCATGAGGGCAGTGCGGGCATGATGGCCGACGGGTACACCCGCGCCACCGGCGAGATGTCGATGATGATCGCGCAGAACGGCCCGGGCATCACCAACTTCGTCACCGCGGTGAAGACGGCCTACTGGAACCACACCCCGCTTTTGCTGGTCACGCCGCAGGCGGCCAACAAGACCATCGGCCAGGGCGGCTTCCAGGAAGTCGAGCAGATGAAGCTGTTCGAGGACATGGTCGCCTATCAGGAAGAGGTCCGCGACCCGACCCGCGTGGCCGAGGTCCTGACCCGCGTCATCGCCAAGGCCAAGCGCCTGTCCGGCCCGGCCCAGATCAACATCCCGCGCGACTTCTGGACCCAGGTCGTCGACATCACCATCCCTGAGCCGATCGAATTCGAGGTCTCTCCGGGCGGCGAGAACTCCGTTCGCAAGGCGGCGGAACTCCTGTCTTCGGCCAAGAACCCGGTCATCCTGAACGGCGCGGGCGTCGTTCTGTCCGAGGGCGGGATCGCCGCCTCCATGGCGCTGGCCGAGCGGCTCGATGCGCCGGTCTGCGTCGGCTACCAGCACAACGACGCCTTCCCGGGCTCGCACCCGCTGTTTGCCGGTCCGCTGGGCTATAACGGGTCGAAGGCCGGCATGCAGCTGATCAAGGACGCGGATGTCGTGCTCTGCCTCGGCACGCGCCTCAACCCGTTCTCCACCCTGCCCGGCTACGGCATGGAATACTGGCCCGCCGACGCCAAGATCATCCAGGTCGACATCAACCCCGACCGGATCGGCCTGACCAAGAAGGTCACCGTGGGCATCGTCGGCGACGCGGCCAAGGTCGCGACCGGCATCCTGAACGGCCTCTCCGACTCTGCGGGCGACGCCGGACGCGACGAGCGCAAGGCGAAGATCGCTCAGACGAAATCCGCCTGGAAACAGGAGCTGTCGAGCCTCGACCACGAGCAGGACGATCCCGGCACCAGCTGGAACGAGCGCGCCCGCCAAGCCCGCCCCGACTGGATGTCGCCGCGTCAGGCGTGGCGTGCGATCCAGCAGGCCCTCCCGCGCGAGGCGATCATCTCCTCCGACATCGGCAACAACTGCGCCATCGGCAACGCCTATCCGGATTTCGACGAGGGCCGGAAATATCTGGCGCCGGGCCTCTTCGGCCCCTGCGGCTACGGCCTGCCCGCGATCGTCGGCGCCAAGATCGGCAAGCCCGATGTCCCGGTCGTGGGCTTCGCCGGTGACGGCGCCTTCGGCATCGCCGTGAACGAGCTGACCGCCATCGGGCGCGAGGAATGGCCCGCCATCACGCAGATCGTGTTCCGCAACTATCAGTGGGGCGCGGAGAAGCGGAACTCGACCCTCTGGTTCGACGACAACTTCGTCGGCACCGAGCTCGACATGAAGGTGAGCTACGCCAAGATCGCCGAGGCCTGCGGCCTCAAGGGCGTTCAGGCCAAGACCATGGACGAGCTGACCGACGCGCTGAACACCGCGATCAAGGATCAGATGGAGAACAACACCACCACCCTGATCGAGGTCATCCTCAACCAGGAACTGGGCGAGCCCTTCCGTCGCGACGCGATGAAGAAGCCGGTGCGCGTGGCGGGCATCTCCAAGGACGACATGGCCCACGCGGCCGAATGACGGCCATCACAGCGCGGGCGGGGGGGCAGCCCCCCGCCCTCGTCGCGCCACATCTGAATGAATGGCCGGTGACGGGCCCGCTGCCGGTCTCCGCCAGCCTGGATTTCCGTGTCCCGGGGCGGCCGGTTTCGGCTGCTCGGCGCCAGCTAGGTCCGCTCTTGCGCCCCCGTACCGGCTCGGCGGGCGGGTCCTTTCCCCGCGCCGCAGATCAGCCCTTCGGCCAAAGCCTCATCCGACTGGGCGCGGGTGCCCGCCATCGACACCCCGCTGAACTCGGTCGGACCATCGGCGTGAGCCCAAAACGAGACGGTCACAGCGAATGAGTTTCTTCGACACCCTCCGCGCCCGGGCCCAAGCCGCCTGCCATCACATCGTCTTGCCCGAGGGCACCGACCCCCGCGTGCAGGAGGCCGCCGGCCGTGCCGTGGCCGAGGGCCTGGCGCGTATCACCCTGCTCGCACCCGAGGGCACCGCTCTGCCGGACGGCGTGACGCTCGAAGACCCGACGAAGAGCGCCCGCAGGGACGCGATGAGCGCCGCCTATCTCGCCGCCCGCGCTAAGAAATCCCCCACGGACGAGCAGGCCGCCGCGGCCATCTCGGACCCGCTGGTCTGGGCTGCGCTGATGGTCCGCGCGGGCTTCGCGGAGGGCACCATCGGCGGCGCCGTCGCCACGACCTCCGACACGGTGCGCGCCGCGCTCCAGATGATCGGCACCGCGCCGGGCGCCCCGCTCGTCTCCAGCTTCTTCCTGATGGTGCTGCCCGAGACGCACCCGACCCGCCCCGGGGCGGGCCTGATCTTCTCCGATTGCGGCCTCGTCATCGACCCGTCGCCCGAGGAGCTCGCCGCCATCGCCACCCAGGCCGCCGCCTCCGCCGAAGCGCTGCTCGGCGAGGCCGCCAAGGTCGCCATGCTCAGCTTCTCGACCAAGGGCTCCGCCAGGCATGCCCGCGTGACCAAGGTCACCGACGCGCTTGCGCTGCTGGCCGACGCCCCCTTCGCCGTCGATGGAGAGCTTCAGTTCGACGCGGCCTTCGACGCGGGGGTGGGCGCCGCCAAGGCGCCGGGCAGCGCGGTCGCCGGCCACGCCAACGTGATGGTCTTCCCCAATCTCGATGCCGGCAATCTGGGCTACAAGATCGCCCAGCGCATCGGCGGCGCGACCGCCATCGGCCCCGTCCTCCAGGGCCTCGCCAAGCCTGCCAACGACCTCAGCCGGGGCTGTACCGCCGAGGACATCCTCGACATGATCGCCGTCACCTCGGCGCAGATCGACGCCACCAAGGGAGCAACGCCATGAACCAGCCCGTGCTCAATCTCTCCCCCAAGGTGGGCGACGAGATCCGCAAAACCACCTGCTACATGTGCGCGTGCCGCTGCGGCATCGACGTCCACATCAAACACACCGACAAGGGCGACAAGGTCGCCTATATCGAGGGAAATCGTGATCACCCGGTGAACCAGGGCGTGCTCTGCGCCAAGGGCTCCGCCGGGATCATGCAGCACAACGCGCCCTCCCGCCTGCGCCAGCCGATGAAGCGCGTGGGCCCCCGCGGCTCGGGCGAGTTCGAGCCGATCTCCTGGGACGAGGCCTACGACATCGCGGCAAGCTGGCTGGAGCCGATCCGGCGCGAGGACCCGTCCAAGCTCGCCTTCTTTACCGGCCGCGACCAGTCGCAAAGCTTCACCTCTTGGTGGGCGCAGGCCTTCGGCACGCCCAATTACGCGGCCCATGGCGGCTTCTGCTCGGTCAACATGGCGGCGGGCGGCATCTATACGATGGGCGGCGCCTTCTGGGAGTTCGGGCAGCCGGATTGGGAGCGCACCAAGCTCTTCATCCTCTTCGGCGTGGCCGAGGACCACGACAGCAACCCCATCAAGATGGGCATCGGCAAGATGAAGGCGCTGGGCGGCAAGGTCGTCGGCGTGAACCCCATCCGCTCCGGCTATAATGCCGTGGCTGATGACTGGTTCGGCGTGACGCCCGGCACCGACGGCCTCTTGATCCTGTCTCTGGTCCATTGCCTGCTCAAGGCCGGCAAGATTGACCTCGACTACCTCGCGCAGTTCACCGACGCGCCCGTCCTCATCGATGCGCGCCCCGGGCCGACCGAAGGTCTGCCGCTCAAGGACGATGACGGCCACGCCCTGGTCTGGTGCCGCGCCGAGAACCGCGTGCGGTGCTACGACGCCGAAGGGGTCGAGCCCTCGCTCACCGCCACATGGGAGCAGGACGGCGTGACGCACCGGACGGTGTTCGCGCATATGGCCGAGAAATATCTCAGCGCCGACTACTCCCCCGAGGCCGTGGCCGAGCGCGTCGGCATCCCCGCCCCCCGCATCCGCGCGCTCGCCAACGAAATCGCCCGCGTCGCCTTCGAGGAGGAGATCGAACTCGACCACGAATGGACCGATTTCCGCGGCCGCACCCACAAGACGATGAAGGGCCGCCCCGTCAGCTTCCACGCCATGCGCGGCATCTCGGCCCATGCCAACGGCTTCCAGACCTGCCGCGCGCTGCACATGCTGCAAATCCTGATCGGCTCGGTCGAGACCCCCGGCGGCTTCCGCTTCAAACCGCCCTACCCCAAGGCCGCGACGATCCACCCAAAGCCCCATTGCAAGGTCACGCCCGGCGCGCCCCTCGACGGCCCTCATCTGGGCTTCACCCACGGTCCCGAAGACCTGTGCCTGAAGGAAGACGGCTCCCCCGCGCGGATCGATAAAGCCTATACCTGGGAAAACCCCATGAGCTCCCATGGCATGATGCATATGGTGATCTCGAACGCCCATGCGGGCGATCCCTACAAGATCGACACCCTGTTCCTCTACATGGCGAACATGGCGTGGAACTCGTCGATGAACACGTCCGGCACGATGAAGATGCTGTCGGATACCGACGAGAACGGCGATTACGTGATCCCGCATATCATCTATTCCGACGCCTATAGCTCGGAGATGGTCGCCTATGCGGACCTCATTCTGCCCGATACCACCTATCTGGAGCGCCACGACTGCATCTCGCTGCTCGACCGCCCGATCTGCGAGGCCGAGGCCGCCGCTGACGCCATCCGCTGGCCCGTGGTGGAGCCCGATCGCGACGTGCGCGGCTTCCAGACGGCGTTGATCCAACTCGGCGCCAAGATGGGTCTCCCCGGCTTCGTGAAGGAAGACGGTACGCCGAAATTCGCCGATTACGCCGATTATATCGTCAACCACGAACGCCGCCCCGGCGTGGGGCCGCTGATGGGCTGGCGCGGCAATGGCGACGAGACCGGGCGCGGCGCGGTCAACCCCAACCAGCTCGACCGCTATATCGAAAACGGCGGCTTCTGCCTCGCCCATATCCCCGAGCACGCGCAGTTCTACAAACCGTGGAACGCCGCCTATCAGGACTGGGCCGTGGAGATCGGCCTCTACGACAAAGCGTCCCCCTACATCTTCACGCTCTGGTGCGAGCCACTGCGCAAGTTCCAGCTGGCCGCCGAGGGCCATGGAGAGCGCCAGCCCCCCGATCACCTGCGGGAGCGCATGAAGGCCACGATGGACCCGCTCCCGATCTGGTGGGATCCGACCGCCGCCCATGATGGCGAGGGCAAGTTCACCGTGACGGCGCTGACCCAGCGACCGATGGCGATGTACCATTCCTGGGGCACGCAGAACGCCTGGCTGCGCCAGATCCACGGCATGAACCCGCTCTACGTCCCGACCAAGCTCTGGCAGCAGCATAGCTTCGCCGAGGGCGACTGGGCCCGCGTGACCTCCCCGCACGGAGAGATCACCGTCCCCGTCGCCCATATGCCCGCGCTCAACGAGAACACGGTCTGGACCTGGAACGCCATCGGCAAGCGCCGCGGCGCCTGGGCGCTCCACGACAATGCGCCCGAGTCGAACAAGGGCTTCCTGCTGAACCACCTCATCCACGAGCTTCTGCCGCCCAAGAAGGACGGGATGCGCTGGTCCAACTCCGACCCGATCACCGGCCAGGCGGCGTGGTTCGACCTGAAGGTGGCGATCGAAAAAACCGCGCCCCCCGCCGATCTGCGCTCCAAGCCGGACACCGGATCCCAGAAGAGCCCGGTCGGCGCAGGCCCCCAAAAGCTCGCCTGGGAGGTGAAATGACCCTCCTTCTTCTGGCCAGAAATACTCCCGGGGGTCCGGGGGGCTGGCCCCCCGGCGCTCTCCGCAAGCGAGGACCGACGACATGACCTCCCTTCCGACCACCGTCCAGAAGAAGCTGGGCCTCGTCATCGATCTGGATACCTGCGTGGGCTGCCATGCCTGCGTCACGGCCTGCAAAGGCTGGAACACGCAGAATTACGGCGCGCCGCTCTCGGATCAGGACCCCTATGGCAAGGCGTCCGGGACGTTCCTCAACCGGATCCACGCCTTCCAGGTTCAGCCGGACCCGACCCTGGCCGAGCATGTGCCGCCGCGTCTTGCCCAGACGGTCCATTTCCCCAAGTCCTGCCTGCATTGCGACGACGCACCCTGCGTCACGGTCTGCCCCACCGGCGCCAGCTACAAGCGGGCCGAGGACGGGATCGTGCTGGTCAACGAGGATGCCTGCATGGGCTGCGGCCTCTGCGCCTGGGCCTGCCCCTATGGCGCGCGGGAGATCGACGAGGAGGCGGGGGTGATGAAGAAATGCACACTCTGCGTCGACCGGATCTATAACGAAAATCTGCCCGAAGAGGATCGGAAGCCCGCCTGCGTCCGCACCTGCCCCGCCGGCGCGCGCCATTTCGGCGACCTGTCCGACCCGGAGAGCGACGTCTCCAAGCTGGTGGCCAAGCGCGGCGGGATGGACCTGATGCCCGAGCAGGGCACCGCGCCGGTCAACAAGTACCTCCCGCCGCGGCCCAAGGACACGATCCAGGCGCCGGAACTGACCGGCGACGAGGACATCCTCGCCCCCTTCCTCGCCCCCGTCGCCGAAGAGCCGCAGGGCCTCCTGGCTTGGGTCGACCGCACGTTGGAGAAGATCTGATGCATCCCGCTCCCTCCGTTATCATCTTCTCCACGCTCTCCGGCGCGGGCTTCGGCCTGCTGGCCTTCCTCGGTCTTGGCCTGCCGGTCGTGACCGGCTGGGTCGCCTTCGGCTTCTACCTGATCGGCTTCGCGCTGGCCGTGGGCGGCCTGCTCTCGGCCGTCTTCCACCTGCAGAACCCCAAGAACGCCTGGCGCAGCTACAGCCAATGGCGCTCCTCCTGGCTCTCGCGCGAGATGTGGGCGGCGATCGGCGCGCTGCTGGCGATGGGACTCTACGCCTTTCTCCAGGTCTTCTTCGCCACCACGATCGCCCCGCTCGGCTGGCTAGGTGCCGCCCTGTCGCTCGCGACGGTGTTCACCACGTCGATGATCTACGCCCAGCTCAAGACCGTGCCGCGCTGGAACCAGCTGCCCGTGACGCCGCTGATGTTTCTCAGCTGCGCCCTGGCCGGCGGCGCGCTGCTCTCGGCCAATCTGGCGGCGGCGGGCGTGCTGCTGCTGACCGCGGGCGGCGTGACCGTCTGGTATTGGGTGGCGGGCGACGGGCGCTTCGCGGAGGCCGGGTCCACGGCGCGCACCGCGACCGGCCTGGGCGGCGCCGTCTCGCTTTGGGAAAAGCCCCATACCGGCGAGAACTACCTCACCCGCGAGATGGTCTTCCAGATCGGGCGCAAGCACGCGGTCAAGCTGCGGGCCATCGCCCTGGTGCTGATGGTCGGGCTGCCGCTGATCCTCATCCTGCTGCCCATGAGCCACGTGACGGCCGTCATCGCCGTGCTGTCGCATCTGGCGGGCGTGCTGACCCAGCGCTGGCTGTTCTTCGCCGAGGCCGAGCATGTCGTCGGCCTCTACTATGGCGCCCATGGCGCCAAGGCCGCCGCCTGAACGGCCCGTGGGGGGGCGCGGGGAAACCCGCGCCCTACCCTACTTCGCCAGATCGGTGAATTTCGCGTCCAGATAGTCGAGCAGCGGCGCCGCCGAAGGCGCCGCGCCGGTGGCATGCCGGATCGTCTCGGCGGGCGTACGCAGCGCGCCATGCACCTGCAAGCGGTCACGCATCCAGCCGGTGGCCTGCGACGGGTCGCCCTGGGCCAGCGCATCGTCGAGCCCCGGCAACTCGGCCCGCGCCGCAGCCATCAGGCAGCCCGCATAGAGGTTGCCCAGCGAATAGGTCGGGAAATAGCCGAACAGACCGATGGACCAGTGCACGTCCTGCATGAACCCGTTGGAGGGCTTGTCCACCGCCACCCCGAAATCCGCCTCGAACCGCGCGTTCCAGGCCTCCTCCAGGTCGTCCACCTCCAACTCGCCGCGCATCAACGCCCGCTCCAGATCGAAGCGCAGCATGACGTGGAGGTTGTAATGAAGCTCGTCGGCCTCAGTGCGGATGTAGCCCGAGCGCACCGCGTTGACGGCCCGGTAGAAGTCCCGCTCCGACGCGACGCCGATCTCGCCGAACAGATCCCGCATCCGGCCGTAGAGCCATCCGCAGAACGGCTCCGACCGCCCGATCTGGTTCTCGTAGCTGCGCGACTGGCTCTCATGCACGCCCATGGAGACGCCCTTGCCGATGGGCGTCAGCAGGTGATCGGCGGCGACGTTCTGCTCATAGCAGGCATGGC
The DNA here is from genome assembly GCF_900116765.1 of Jannaschia seohaensis. Taxonomy (GTDB): domain Bacteria; phylum Pseudomonadota; class Alphaproteobacteria; order Rhodobacterales; family Rhodobacteraceae; genus Jannaschia; species Jannaschia seohaensis. The sequence continues at coordinate 74,739 of NZ_UETC01000002.1, forward strand.
CGACCTCGTGGATCGTCGAATAGAGGCAGCCGAAAGGCTCCGCCTCGTCCACCCGCGTGGTGATCCGCACGTCCAGCCCCGAGCCGGAGGAGAAGGGATGCACGGCCAGGTCCAGCCGCCCGCGCGCGAAGTCATAGCCGAACCGCTCCGCGATCTCGCGGGCGAGTTGCAACTGCGCCTCCTTCGGGAAATGGCCCGTGAGCCTCGGGGCCGGCGGCGCGGCTAGCGCCGCCTCCCGCAGGGCCACCAGCCGGGGGCGCATCGTTCCGAACATCTCGGCCATGGCGTCCGCCGACCCGCCTGGCTCATAATCCTGCATCAGCGCGTCATAGGGATCGCCGCCTTCGGCCAGATGCGCGGCCTCTTCGCGCCGGAGCCGCACGACCTCGGCCAGAACGGGCCGAAAGGCCCCCGCATCCTCGGCCTCCCGCGCCTCGGCCCATATGCCCTGGGCCAGAGAGGTCACCCGAGCCAACTCGGCCGCCAGCCGGGCGGGGACTTTCTGGTTGCGAGCATAGCTGCGCCGCATCTCGCGCAGATTGGCGTCGGCGACATCGTCCTTCGCATGCGCCTCTTCCAGCCAGTCCCCCAGGCGCGGATCGGTCCGACGGGCATGGAGCACCTCTTCCAGCGCCGCCATCTCTTCGGAGCGCTGCCGCGCCGCGCCCCGGGGCATCATCGCCTCCTGGTCCCAGCCAGTGCGGCCGGCGACCTGGGCCAGGGCCTCGGTCACGCGCTGGAAGGACAGCAGGTCGTCGTAAGCGGGCATTTCAGGCTCTCACGGATTGGGACAGGGGATATTTGGCGCGGTGCCGGGCGCGCACGGCGAGGCAGATCAGCACCACGGCGCCGAACTGGTGCAGGATGGCCCACTGGATCGGAACGCCCTCCAGCACGGTGACGATGCCCAGCACCATCTGCACGAAGACCGCGGGGATCAGCCAGAGGAACGCGGCACGCGTGGCCCGATAGGCCGAACGCCGCGCCCGCCACCAGGCGGCGACGATCACGACGGCCAGCAGATAACCCCAGATCCGGTGGAACCATTGCACCGTCCCGGGATTGTCGATCACATTGCGCAGGAGCGGCTCCATCTCCCACATCCCGACCGGGAAGACGCCACCATGCATCGTCGGCCAGTCCCGCACCCAGAGGCCGGCGTCGATCCCGGCCACCAGCGCGCCCCAGACGATCTGGAACAGGCTGAAGCCAATGAGCACCGACCCCCAGCGCATCAGCGCCGCGTCCCGGTCCCGCCGCGCCTGCAACAGCGCCGCCTCGGGGCGCGACATCGACAGGACATACCACGCGATCAGCGACAGGATGACGAAGGCCAGGCCCAGATGGGTGGCCAGCCGGTAGGACGCCACGTCCAACATCGTCCCCGTCAGCCCCGACGAGACCATCCACCAGCCGATCGCCCCCTGTAGCCCGCCCAGAGCCCCCAGCAGGGCGAATCGTCCGGTCCAGCCCACGGGCATCTTTTTCGACAGCAGCAGCCACGCGAAGCCCAGGGCCCAGACGAGGCCGATGACGCGGCCCAGTTGCCGGTGCCCCCATTCCCACCAGTAGATCACCTTGAACTCAGAGAGGGACATGCCCTTGTTCTGCAACTCGTATTCCGGGATCGCGCGGTAGAGCTCGAACTCCGCCTCCCAGGCCTCGTCCGACATCGGCGGCAGCGCCCCCGAGACCGGCCGCCATTCGGTGATCGACAGTCCGGAGTCGGTCAGCCGCGTCAACCCGCCTACCGCGATCATCACGACGACCAAGGCGAAGAGCACGATCAGCCAGGCCCGCGCCGCCCACCGCGACCCGCGCCGCGCCGCATCGATCACGCCGCCCTTGGCCGCCGGCCGCTCGGCCTGATCGACTTCCTCGAAGATCGCCCGTTTCGCCATATCGCGTTCCTTCGTCGTCCGTCCCCCCTCATCTTGCCGGAAATACCTCGGGGGGTCTGGGGGGCTGGCCCCCCAGCCTCGCCGCTCGCGCAGCGGTCTCGATCTATGCGCCTAGCCGCGTTCCTTCCAGCGCACCATCTGACGCAGCACCCCATGAAAGACCTGCGCATCCGCGCGGGTCAGCGGCAGGCGCGACCACATGTTGCGCAGGGTGCGCTTCATCGCGGGGGCCTTGCCCTCCGGAAAGAAGAACCCCGCCTCTTCCAGCCGCGTCTCGTAATGGCTGGCCAGCGCCTCCAACTCGGCCTGGTTAACCCAGTCGGTCCCGGCCATCTCCATCTCCATGCCGCCCGCGCGCGTCGAGACGCGGCGCCACTCATAGCCCATCAGAAGCACGCATTGCGCGAGGTTGAGCGACGGGAAGTCGGGGTTGGTCGGGACCTGCACGATGGCCGAAGCCCGCGCGATGTCGTCATTCTCCAGCCCCGCCCGCTCCGGCCCGAAGAGCACGGCGACCCGCTCCCCGGCCCGCCCGCGGCGCACGGCTTCCTCCATGGCGGCCTCGGGGGTGTAGACAGGTTTGGTCAGATCGCGGTCGCGGGCCGTGGTGGCGAAGACATAGGTGCAATCGGCCACCGCGGCGGGCACGTCCTCGGTCAGCATCGCCCCATCCAGCAGCCGCCCGGCGCCCGAGGCCAGGGCCACGGCGCGCTCATTGGGCCAGCCGTCGCGCGGGGCGACGACGCGCATATGCTCCAGGCCGAAATTCAGCATGGCGCGGGCGGAGGCCCCGATATTCTCGCCCATCTGCGGGCGGACCAGGACGAAGGCGGGGCGTGGATCGCTCATGGCGGCTCGGATACGCGCGACGCAGGGCGGGCGCAACGGCTTCCCACACCGTCGGAGCAGCACCCGCGCAACCGGGAACACGATGGGGAGACTCGCGCCGGAGGCATGAGGCGGCGATCACCGGCAAACCCCACCGCATCTCGGCAGCCTTCCCTGCGTGCGCCCGGTGGGTATGCTGCGACACGACCGAGCCGGTTCCGGCCTCCACGGCGGCCTGGGGTGAAGCCGGGACGGATCTTGGCCTGGGGCTCTTCGCGGCGCACCCTAAAGCGGGACGACTGTCCCGTTCGTCCAGCGCCCCCGATGCGCATCCGGATGGATGGCGCCGATCCCGGAACGGGCATGGCCCGATGGGGCTCGGGCGGACGACCGTCCGACGCCGCTTGCAGGCCCCCTGCCCGCGCTCTACGACACGGGGGCCAAGGGGGACCCCATGACCGACGCGCCGCAACTCTACCTCGTGACTCCGCCCGAGATCGGCGCGGAGTTTCCCGACCGGCTCTCGGCCGTCCTCGATGCCCATGAGATCGCCTGCCTGCGGCTCGACCTCGCCACTCGCGACGAAGACCGCGTGCTGCGCGCAGCGGATCTCTGCCGCGAGGTGGCGCATCGCTTCGACGTGCCGCTCGTGGTGACGGACCACGCCGCGCTGGTCCAGCGCCTCGGCCTCGACGGCGTGCATCTGAGCGACCCGCGTCTCGTCGGCAAGCTGCGGCGGGACTGGGGCCCGGACCCGATCATCGGCGCTTTTTGCGGGACGTCGCGCCATGACGGGATGAACGCGGGCGAGGCGGGCGCCGACTATGTCAGCTTCGGCCCGGCCGAGGATACGGGGCTGGGCGATGGCAGCCACGCGCCGCTGGAGCTTTTCGCCTGGTGGTCCGAGATGATCGAACTGCCCGTCGTCGCCGAAGGGCCGCTGACGGTCGAGGGCCTGGCGCGCCTCGCCCCGGTCGTCGATTTCGTCGCCTTAGGCGAGGAGGTCTGGGGCGCCGACGATCCGGTCGCACGCCTGAAGGAGCTGTCGGCCGCGCTGACCTGACGGCCAAGCGCCGGACGCCCTCCCCGCCTCGGCGCCGCAACCGGCGGCGCATCCCCCATCAGGCTTCGGACGCCTCCAGCATGGGCACGCCCGATCCTTCCAGCCCGGCCCTCACAATCGCCTCCGCCCTCCGCGCGAGCGCCTTGCGATCCGCGAATGCGGCCACCTCCAACGGCGGATGAAAGATCACCTCGACCGTGCCGTGGCGGGCAGCGGCCAACATCGCGACCATATGCGTCCCGGCCGACTGGTCGCCCCACCAGCCATAGAACGCAGCAGGGGCGCCCTCGGGCGCGTGATAGGACAGCGTGACCGGCTGGACCCGCAAATCGGAAGGCGTCCCCTCGGCGAGAAAGGACGCGAAGAGGCTCGACTTGAACGGGAGCACGCGCCGCCCATCCGTGCTGGTGCCTTCGGGGAAGAACAGCAGTTCATGCCCCACCGCCAGCCGCTGCTGCAAGAGATCGGTCTGCGTCCGCGCCTCGCGCCGGTCCCGTCGGATGAACACCGTGCCCGTCGCCCGCGCCAGCCAGCCGATTCCCGGCCAGCCCGCCACCTCCGACTTCGACACGAAATAGACCCGGCGGCAGGCATTGAGGGCGAAGATGTCCAACCAGGAGACGTGGTTGGCGACAACCGCCCCCGCCCCGTCCATCGGCGTTCCCCGCACCAGGCGGCGCAGGCCCAGGAGGCGCAGCGCGTTGCGGCAAACGAAGACGGTGATATGCGGCGTCACGGGACGGCGCCCCCCGCAAAGCGGTTGCTCCACCAGGCGCACCAGCAGCAGCACGACGAGACCGCCGAAGATCAGCGAGAGCATCGCCCCGCCCTTCACAAAGACCCGCAGCAAGGACAGGGGGCCGAGGGGCGGGAAGACGGGATGAGGGGCATCGTCCCAGGTCACGCGGCTGTCATGCGACGCTGCCCAAGGGCGCGCGCCGTCCCGCCCCCGGCAGGCGCAGACGCGCCATGTCGAGAAGGATGCAGATATCGGTGCAGCCGAAATCGGCGTCGATCCAGGCGCCCTCGCCGACCCAGGCCCCCGCGCGCAGATAGGCCTTGATGAGGGGCGGGGCCGCGCGCAGGTCGCCCGCACCGGCGGTCACGGCGACCGCCTGCGGCCCCCGGGCGCGCGGGCGCAGCTCCTCGGGCGCGAGCGCCGCGTCCCGAAGCCCGCGCAGAACCGGCATCAGCGCCGCCGCATCCGTTCCCGGAAGCGAGGCCGTGCCCACCAGATAGGCGACGCCCCGCTGGAGCAGCTGTTCGGCGATCCCGCGGAACAGGGTCAGGGCCGCCGTGCCGCCACGATAGTCGGGATGCAGGCAGGTGCGGCCCAGTTCGACGACCCGCCCCTCCGCTGCGCACAGCCGATGCAGGTCGAACTCCCTTGCGGTATAGGCCGTGCCCCGCGCCAGGCGGGCCGTCCCGATCGCGCCCAACTCCGGGCGGCCCGGGTCGCGCAGGATCGCGTGCTCGCTGGTGGCGTCAAAGGAATCGGCCTCGATCTCGGGCGCGATTCCCATTTCCTCCACGAAGACCGACCGCCGCAGAGCGCAGGCCGCGCGCGCGTCTCCCGTGATCTCGAAGGTCAGCGGCCTGTCCATGCCCTGCAGGTAAGGACTTTTGGGACCGGGTGGAAGCGGCCAATCCCCGCTTTCGACGCCCTGTTCCGATTTCGTCAACGCTTCGTTAACCAATTAACCCCAACCCTGTGCGAAAGCCTCGGGCGCAATGATCGAGCCAGCGTGATACTGACCGCTTCCGGAACGGGGGCGCGACCGGATCGCCCGGCTCGACTTTGCCGTCCGGCGCTCTAGTCGAACACCGGCATCAGAAGGACGCGAGCCCCATCGATCACCTGCTTTCCCGATTCTTCGAAATTCACCGTGATCCGTGCACCGATGACGGATTGCACCTGTCCCGTGCCCCAATCCGGCACATCCGGATGACGGACCAGCATCCCGGGCTCCAATGTCGGGTTGAGGTTCTGTGACATGAGTGGTCTCCGATGAGCGACGATCTGAAGCGTGACGGTAATGCCTTTCGCGCCGAGGACGAGGCCGATCTCGTCGCCCTACTTGGCTCCCGGCTGTGCCACGACCTGGTCAGCCCTCTGGGCGCGATCCATAACGGCTTGGAACTGATCGAGCTTTCGGGCTCCACCTCCGGCGACGAGATGGCGCTGATCCGGCAGTCGCTCGACGCCGCTCTGGCCCGGATCGCCTTTTTCCGGCTGGCCTTCGGCTCGGCGGCCCGGGACGCGGTGATCCCCCAGCGCGACCTGCGCGCCGCGATCTCGGCCATGTATCGGGAGAGCCGGACCGAGGTCATCTGGCGCGACGAGGAGGATCGGCCGCGCTCCGAGATCCGCCTCGCCTGCCTCGCCCTGCTCTGCGTCGAAACCGCGATCCCTTGGGGCGCGAAGATCGAAGTCACGCGCAATCCGAACGCCTGGGTGTTCCATGTCGACGCCAAGCGGCTGAAGATCGAGCCGGCCCTGTGGCAGGCGCTGGGCCGCGGAGCGGTGTTGGCCGATCTGACCGGCGCGCAGGTGCAGTTCGGCATCCTCGCCCGCGCCTGCCGCGCGCTGCGCCGGCCGGTCTCGGTCAGCGCCGACGAGACGCATCTGAGCCTCCTGGTCTGAGCGCGCGCGCCCCATCGGGCGCCACCGCCGCCCCCACCGGCTGGCGGCCCCGTCAGACCGCGCGCATCCCGGCCCGGAACCGCGCCGCCTTCGCGACATAGTGGCGTGCCGAGTCCAGCAGTCCCGCGCGCGCCGCCGCGTCCAACTCCCGCACGACCTTGCCCGGCGCGCCCATGACCAGCGAGCCGGGCGGGATGACCTTGCCCTCGGTCACCAGCGCTCCGGCGCCGATCAGGGAGCCCGCCCCGATCACCGCGCCGTTCAGCACCGTCGCGCCCATGCCGACCAGCGCGCCGTCCTCGACCGTGCAGCCGTGGAGAATCGCCTTGTGACCGATGGTGCAATCGGCCCCGATCGTCAGCGGGAAGCCCATATCGGTATGCAGCACGCAGGCTTCCTGCACGTTGGAGCCGCGGCCGACCGTGATGCGCTCATTGTCGCCGCGCAGGGTGGCGCCGAACCAGATATTCGCATCGGCCTCCAGGGTGCAGGCGCCGATCACATTGGCATCGGGGGCGATCCAGGCCCCCTCCGCGATTTCAGGGGCGATGTCGTCCAAGGCGTAGATCATGTCGTCTCCCTTTCCCGGAATTCCTCCGACAGGCCGGCCACGAAACCCGACAGCCAGGGCTGGCGTCCCCGCTTGAGGCGCTCCGCCTCCAACAGTGTGCGCAGCCGCATCTCGGTCGCGTCCATGTCGTCATTGACGAGGACATAGTCATACTCGGCCCAATGGCTGATCTCCGCCTCGGACTTGGCCATCCGCTTGGCGATTACGTCGGGGCCGTCCTGGCCACGGGACCGCAGCCGCCGTTCGAGCTCCGCGATGGAGGGCGGCAGGATGAAGATCGAGACCATGTCGCCGCGAATGGCCGATTGCGCCAGCTGCTGGGTGCCCTGCCAATCGATGTCGAAGATCACGTCCCGCCCGGCCGCCAAGGCCGCCTCGACCGGAGCCTTGGGAGAGCCGTAATGATTCCCGAACACCTCCGCGTGTTCGAGCATCTCGCCCTGCATGATCCATTCGCCGAAGGTCTCGCGGTCGACGAAATAGTAGTCGCGCCCCTCCACCTCGCCCGGACGCGGGGGCCGGGTGGTCGCCGAGACGGAAAAGCTGAGCGTCGGGTCCCAGGTCATCAGGCGCCGGGCCATGGTCGATTTGCCCGCGCCCGAGGGGCTGGAGAGGATGATGGCGAGGCCGCGGCGGGTGGGCGTCAACTCGGTCACTCCACGTTCTGCACCTGCTCGCGCAGGCGGTCGATGACGGTCTTGAGCTCCAACCCGATGGCGGTCAGCTCGGAGAGGCCGGATTTGGAGCAGATCGTGTTGGTCTCGCGCACGAATTCCTGGGTCAGGAAGTCAAGACGGCGCCCCACCGGCCCGTCGGCGTCCAAGAGCGCGCGCGCGGCGTCGATATGCACGGCGAGGCGGTCGAGCTCCTCGGCGATGTCCGCCTTGACGGCGAGGGCAGCGATCTCCTGCCGGACCCGATCGTCCGCGATCTGCGCCGCCTCCAGCCGGGCGGCGGCGGCGCGGAAGGTCTCGGCGATGTGGTCGGCCCGGGCGGGCGCGAGGTCTATGGCGGCCTGGCGCAGCCGGGCGATCTCGTCGATCTGGGCAGAGAGCACCTCGCGCAGGGCGGCGCCCTCGCGGGCACGGTCGGCATCCCAGGCGGCGACGAGATCGGCGAGATCGGCGCGCAGGGTCTCCAGCGGGGGCGGCGCCTCCGCCTCGCCCGCCTCCCAGACGCCGCGCACCGAGAGCACGCCCGCCGCGGTCGAGGGCGCAAGCGGCAGCCCCCGCGCCTGCGCGACCGCCTCGGCCTGAGCCATGGCGTCGACCGCGCGGGCCAGCGCCTCGGCGTTGAGGACGGGTCCAGACGGGCCGGTCGCAGTGAGACGCAGCGAGACCGAGACATTGCCCCGCGCCGCCGTGCCGGTGACCGAGGCCCGGACGGCAGGCTCCAGCCCGGCGGGCATGTCCGGCAAGCGCAGACGCAGATCCAGACCGCGCGCATTGACCGAGCGCATCTCCCATCGGCGGCCCTCGGCGTCGCGCGCCGCGTATCCCGTCATCGACTTCATCGCGCATGGCCTAGCCCCCCGGCGGAGCGCGGGCAAGCGTCCTGGCCCGGAGAGAGCGTTAACCAGAGGTTAAGGAAAAGGGGGCATTTGATCAAAACCGACGCTAAGTTCGCTGACAGACCCGAGCGTCCGGTCCGTGACCGGCGCCGCACGAGCGATGGAACAGACCCGATGACGATGACGACCGACCATGACCAGACCCGACCTGCGGAAATACTCGATCTGACGGGTCGCCGGATGGAAAAACACTCCCCGCTGTTGGAGGAGGCGTGGCGCTATTGGAACTCGCTCCGCTCCGGCGGAGGCGTGCCGCGGCGGGAGGCTCTGGACCCGCGCAAGATGTCTCTGACGCTCGGCCACTCGATGATCCTGGACCGCACGCGCCCCGGCACGGTGCGGGTGCGCCTGGGCGGGCGCGTGATGAACGGGCTGATGGGGATGGAGGTGCGGGGGCTGCCGATCCGCGCCTTCTTCGACCTGACCCAACGGGGCCATGCGGCCGCCCTGGTGGAGAAGGTGTTCGAACTGCCGGCCACGCTGGAGCTGGACCTCATCAGCCATACGATGGACGGGGCGACCCATGCGCGGATGCTCGTCCTTCCGCTGCGCGACCGGGCCGGCGTCGTGACCAAGGCCCTGACCTGCATCGCCCTGGACCGGCTCGATTTCGAGCCCCCGCACCGCTTCTCCATCCTGCGGGAGCAGCTCGGGCCGTTAAAGCCACACCCTGCGCTTCATGGCAACAGAGCCAGGCCGGCCCGCCGGGCGCAGGACTTGCCGATGGAGATGGCCGAGGCACAGGACGGCTTTGCGCCCCGCCCCAAGCCCTATCTCCGCGTGGTGAAATAGGCGGATCGGGCGCCCCGCCGCCGGGGCGCCCGTTTCCGTCTCAGGAGGCCGCGCGGGCGCGGTCCTGGCGCAGGCTCGACAACTCCTCGGCCACCAGGAAGGCCAGCTCCAGCGATTGCGAGGCGTTGAGACGCGGGTCGCAGGCGGTGTGGTAGCGATCAGACAGGTCCTCATCGGTCACGTCGCGCACGCCGCCGGTGCATTCGGTCACGTCCTGGCCGGTCATCTCGAAATGCACGCCGCCCGGAATCGTCCCGTGGTCGCGATGCACGGCGAAGAACTCTCTCACCTCGCCCAGCACCCGCTCGAACGGGCGGGTCTTGTAGCCCGACTCCGACTTGATCGTGTTGCCGTGCATCGGATCGCAGGTCCAGACGACATTCGCGCCGATCTCCTGCACGGTCTTGATGAGCCGCGGCAGGTTCTCCTGGACCTTCCCCGCACCGAAGCGCGCGATCAGGGTCAGGCGGCCCATCTCATTGTCGGGGTTGAGCGCGGCGATCAGCGCCTTGAGGTCGTCGGAGGTCATCGTCGGGCCGCATTTCAGGCCGATCGGGTTCAGCACGCCCTTGCAGAACTCCACGTGGGCGCCGTCCGGCTGCCGCGTGCGGTCGCCGATCCAGATCATGTGGCCCGACCCCGCCAGCCACTGGCCCGTCAGCGAATCCTGGCGGCAGAGCGCCTCTTCGTATTCAAGCAGCAGCGCCTCATGCGAGGTGTAGAAATCGACCGTCGCCATCTCATGATTGGTGTCGCCGGTCATACCCGCGGCGGCCATGAAATCCAGGGTGTCCTGAATGCGCGTGGCCATATCGCGATACTGCGCCGCCCGCTCGCCCTCGGCAAAGCCCAGCGTCCAGGCATGCACGCGGTGCATGTCGGCGAAGCCGCCCTTGGAGAAGGCGCGCAGCAAGTTCAGCGTTGCGGCGGCCTGGGTATAGGCCTCCAGCATCTTGGACGGCGCGGGGATACGCGCCTCGGGCGTGAAGGGCAGATCGTTGATGATGTCGCCGCGATAGCTGGGAAGCTCGACGCCATCCTTGATCTCGGTCGGGGCGGAGCGGGGCTTGGCGAACTGGCCCGCCATGCGGCCGACCTTCACCACCGGGACTTTCGCCCCGTAGGTCAGCACCATGGCCATCTGCAACAGGACCTTGAACGTGTCTCGGATGGTGTCGGCGGAGAATTCGGCAAAGCTCTCGGCGCAATCGCCACCCTGCAACAGGAAGGCCTGGCCCCGGCCCGCGGCGGCCAGTTCATCCCGCAGGGTGCGGGCCTCGCCCGCGAAAACCAGCGGGGGATACTTGGCCAGCCGGGCTTCCACGGCCGCCAGGGCCTCCGCATCGGTATACTCGGGCATCTGAACCCGAGGTTTCGATCTCCAGTCGCTCTTCGTCCAGGCCATCCTCTATCCCTCCGGTCCGGCTCTCGGGCGTCTGCCTTAGCCCATCGCCGGACCCGGGGCCAGCGCCCTGTGTCATCATTCCCTTGATTCCGGCTCCTGAATGGGCGACCTCCCCTCCTGGAAGATCGTCGGAGAGGGAGATGACGCAAGCCAAGCAGCCCGCGCCGCTCGCACGCCCCGTCGGATCGGACCGGGCCAGTGGCGGCCCCGAGCACGTCATCTTCGTGCTGCTCGATCAATTCTCCCTGATCAACCTGGCCAGCGCGATCGACACGATGCGCATCGCCAACCGGATGTCCGGGCAACAGCTCTACACCTGGACCCTTGCGGGCGAGGGCGGCGAGAGCGCGACTTGTTCGGCGGGCACCACCTTCGTGCTCAATTCGGACCTGCCCGAGACGGACCGCGACGACATGTTGCTGCTGATCGGGGGCGTCGATGTGTCGAAAGCGACGAGCAAGCGTCTGATCTCCTGGCTGCGCCGCGAGTCGCGACGCGGCGCGACCATCGGCGGGCTTTGCACCGGCAGTTGGGCGCTGGCCGCGGCCGGGCTGCTCGACGGCAAGCGCGCCACCATCCACTGGGAGAACCACGACAGCTTTGCCGAGGAGTTTCCCGACGTCAATCTGACCAAGTCCGTCTTCACCGTGGACGGAAAGCGCATCACCACGGCGGGCGGGACGGCCTCGGTCGATCTGATGCTGCATCTCATCGCCCGCGACCATGGCGAGGACCTGGCCGCGCTGGTCGCCGATCAGCTGATCTATTCCTCGATCCGCACCGACCAGGACACACAGCGGCTGTCGATTCCGACCCGGATCGGCGTCCGCCATCCGCGCCTGAGCCAGGTCATCCGCGAGATGGAGCAGAACATCGAGGAGCCGATCAGCCCCTCGGTCCTGGCCGCCGATGTGGGCATGTCGACCCGCCAACTGGAGCGTCTCTTCCGCCGCTATCTGAACCGCTCGCCCAAGCGCTACTACATGGAATTGCGGCTGGGAAAGGCGCGCAACCTGCTGATGCAGACCGACATGACGATCATCAACGTCGCGCTGGCCTGCGGCTTCACCTCACCGTCCCACTTCTCCAAGTGCTACCGCGCGCAATACGGCACCACCCCCTATCGGGAGCGGGGCGCCAAGGCCGGTCAGCCCGTCTGACCCAACCTGGCCGCGCGGCCGCCCCGGCGACTGGGCTGCGGCGCATCGGCGAGACCGGCCCGGAGCACATCGGTCATGGGGTGGTCGGGCGCATCCTGGGCCGCGATCAGGCGGGGGATCGCCTCGGACGTGTCGCCCGGATAGCTCAGCGCCCAATCCAGAAAGATCGACCGGCACTCCGCTTCGGTGATGCCGTCGATGCGAAATGCTTCGTGGATCAGCCCTTTCGGGTCGTCGGGCCCCTGCCCCGGTTTCACAGCCATGGCGTCCCTCCGTGATCCGCTCCTGCTATCCTAACCCGCGCCCCGGTCAAGGGCAGCCTCGATCGCGGCGCGCGCCTTGTCGGCGGCGACATCGCAGGCCTCTGCCACCGCGGCGACATCGGGCAGGCCCATCCGCTCGGCCAGCAGCGCCTCCCCTCCGGACCCGAGCGGCCCCGGCGGCGCGTCGGAGCTGAGCAGGCGCAACACCTGCTGCGCGTCCGAGAGCGTGCCGTATGTCGCCGTCAGCACGGCCCGTTCCTCCTCGGTCAGCCAGCCGGGCACCGCCAGCTGATCAACGACGGGGCGCGCGTCCGCCTTGGCGATCAGCGCATGCGCCTGCGCGACCAACTCGATCTCCTGCATCCGGCCCGGCCCGTTCTTGAGCGCCAGATAGCCGCCCCGCCGCCCGGCCTCCAGCAGGCGCCGCCGCATATTCGCCACCTCGTCCACGATCTGCGCGGCATCGAATCGGGAGGCGGTCAGGACCGCGCAACGCGCGTCCTCCGCCGCTGCCTGCAATTCCGCATCCCCAGCCACCGCCCGGGCGCGGGTCAGCGCCATATGCTCCCAGACCCAGGCTTCCTCGCTCTGATAGGTGCGGAAGCCCGAGAGCGCCGTCGCCACCGGCCCCTGCCGGCCCGAGGGCCGCAATCGCATGTCCACCTCATAAAGCCGCCCCTCGCCCATCGGCGCGGAGAGCGCCGTGATCAGCGTCTGGGTGAACTTCGCCGCCCATTGCGACGCCGCGAGGCTCCGCCGCCCCTCCGACACGGCGCCGGGCGCGGCGCCGTCATGCAGCACCACGAGGTCCAGATCGGACCGGGCCGTCAGCCGCCCGGACCCGAGCGAGCCCATGCCCAACCCCGCCAATCGCAGCCCCGGAACGCGGCCATAGCGGCGCTCCGTTTCCGCCTCCGCGAGGGTCCAACAGGCCGCCAGCGCCGCCTCGGCCAGGCGCGTATATGCGAAACCTGCCTCGCGGGGCGTGGCAAGCCCACGGAGCAGATGCACGCCGATCCGGAAATGCGCCTCCCGATGCCAGCGGCGGAGCGAGGCCAGCCCGCTCTCGAAATCCCCTCCGACGTGAGCGGAGGCATCGTAGGCCTCCGGCAGCGGCGCCAGGAAGTCGCCGCCGATCACCGCGTCAAACACGCCCGAATTGCGCGCGAGATACCGCGCCAGATCCGGCGCGACCGTGCAGATGTCGGCGATCAGATCGACCAGGATCGGGTTCGCCTCGAACAGGGAGAAGACCTGAACGCCGGCCGGCAGCCCCCGGAGGAAATCGTCGAAGGCGGCCAGCGCCTCCTCCGGGCGGGCGGCGCGGGACAGAGACGTCAGAAGCGGCGCGCGCAGACGGGCGAAGATGCGCTGCGCCCGGTCCGAACGAAGCGCGGGATAGGTCACCCACCGCTCGGTCACCGTATCCGCACCAGGGATCGGATCGGGCGCCGCAACCGGTTCTGCGGGGCGGAAGCGCGGCTCCACGATGGCCTCGACCGCCTCCAACTTGCCGCGCAGATCTCGGATGAACGCATCGGTCTCGGCCTGCCCCATGAACCGCGCGATCCGATCCAGCCCGTCGTCGGAGGTGGGCATCCGGTGAGTTTGCGCGTCCTGGACCATCTGCAACCGATGCTCGACCCGCCGCAAATAGCGATAGCTGTCGCCCAGCGTCACGGCCAAATCGGCCTCCACCCAGCCGGCGGCGACGAGCCGGTCCAGCGCCTCCAGCGTCCCCCGCACCCGCAGCGAGGGATCGCGGCCGCCGGAGACGATCTGATGGGTCTGCGCAAAGAACTCGATCTCGCGGATACCGCCCTGGCCCAGCTTGACGTCATGGCCCGGAATGTCCCAGGGCCCGCCCAGGCGTTTGTGATCACGAATTCGCAGGCGCATCTCATGGGCATCCTGCACGACCGCGAAGTCGAGATGCCTGCGCCAAACGAAAGGCCGCATACGCTCCAGGAAGGCCTCCCCCGCCACGATATCCCCAGCCGCCGGCCGCGCCTTGATCCAGGCGGCCCGCTCCCAGGTCCGCCCCAAGGCTTCGAAATAGCGTTCCGCCGCCTCCATCGACAGAACGATCGGCGTGGAGCCAGGATCGGGCCGCAGCCGCAGATCCGTGCGAAAGACATAGCCCTCCGCCGTCACATCCGAGAGCGCCGCCATCGCCATCCGTGCGGCCTTGATCAGACGCGCCCGGATTTCAGCGTAGTCCGACGGCGCATAGCGGCTCTCGTCGAACAGAAGGACGAGGTCGATATCGCTGGAATAATTGAGCTCTCCGGCGCCCATCTTGCCCATCGCCATGGCCACCAGCCCGCCCGACGGCCCGATCAGGTCCCGCCCGTGTCGTGCCAGCGCCCAGGCCAAGGCCGTCTCCAACACGGCATCGGCCACGCGGGTCCAGGCCGCGGTCGCCTCCATCACCGGCCAGACGCCGCCCAATTCCGCCAAACCGACCAGCACCGCCATCCGCCGCTTCACCTCGCGGAGCGCGACCCGGGGATCGCCCCGGAGGTCCGCAAGTCCGCGCAGCGTTTCATCGAGCGTTTCTTCAGGCGCGCGGTCCCAGACCCCGTCGAGCCACACCGCCTCCTTGAGCATCGCGGCGGAGAGATAGGGGCTGCACCCCGCCACGCCGCTGACGAGCGCCTCGGCCTGCGATGGCGGGCTCAGCCGCGCCACCGCCTCCGCTCCGGCGCTGGTATCGTAGGGCAAGGGATGGCGGGCGATCTGATCACGGAACATGCTCGACCTGAACCTCTTGCGACGCGCGCCGTCAACGGGCAGTCGGTGGCGATGAGCAAGAGCCCGAAACGCGTCACCGCCGCGCTCGAAGCCGCCGGCCTCTCCGCGCGCCCGATCGAAATGCCGGACGAAACCCGAACCGCACAACAGGCGGCGGACGCGGTGGGCTGCCGTTTGGATCAGATCGCGAAGTCGATCCTCTTCGGACGGGGCGAAGGCTGCGCGCTTTTCCTGACGGCGGGCGGCAACCAGGTCGATCCGTCCAAGGCGGCCGCCCTGGCGGGCGCTCCGCTGACACGGGCCGACGCCGCCACGGTGCGACGGGTGACCGGCTTCGCGATCGGGGGCGTTTCACCGATCGGTCACCTGACCGAAAGCCCGGTCTGGATCGACCCCCGCCTCAGCGAATTCCCGGAGATCTGGGCCGCGGGGGGCACGCCCCGCCATGTCTTTCCGATCGCCCCGGCCGATCTCATTCGGATCGCCGGAGCGGTCGAAGCCGATTTCACGATGCGCGGCGCCTAGGCGAAAAGCTTGTGGCAGAGCTCCAGGGCGTCGACCAGCACGTCGACCTCCTCGCGCGTGTTATAGACCCCAAAGCTCGCCCGGCAGGTGGCGCTGACGCCCAGATACTCCATCAGAGGCTGGGCACAGTGATGCCCCGCACGAACCGCGACCCCCTTCTTGTCGAGCACCGTGGAAATATCGTGCGGATGGGCCGCACCTTCGAGCGTGAAGGAGAAAATCGCTGCCTTACCCGCGCTTTGCCCCTGCACGTTCAGCCAATTCAGCCCGTCGAGCCGCGCCCGCGCATAATCCCTGAGATCGGCCTCGTATTCGGCGATGGACGTCATTCCAACATCCATCATCCACTCCAGCGCGGCCCCGAGCCCGATCGTCTGAACGATCCCCGGCGTCCCCGCCTCGAACTTCATCGGCGGATCGTTCCAGGTAACGCTGTCACGATGAACCTCTCGGATCATGTCGCCGCCCCCGAGAAAGGGACGCATCTCGGCCATGCGCTCGGGCCGGATAAACACCGCACCGGAACCGCTTGGCCCATATAGCTTATGCCCGGTGATCGCATAGAAATCACAGCCGATATCGGCCACGTTGACGGGCATATGTACCGCCGCCTGGGAGCCATCGACCACCGTCGCGATCCCCTTCTCGCGGGCGGCGGCACAGATCGTCTTGACGTCAACAACGGTGCCCAAGACGTTGGAAAGATGCGTGATCGCGATCAGCTTCGTCCGATCCGTCACCGCGTCCAGCACGGCTTGCGGATCCAGATCGCCGTTCACGTCCGGCTCGACCCAGACGAGCTCCACGCCCTGCCGCTCCCGGAGGAAGTGCCAGGGCACGATATTGGCGTGATGCTCCATCACCGACAGCACGATCTGGTCGCCCGCCTTCAGACGCGGCGCGGCCCAGCTATAGCTGATGAGGTTCAGCGCCTCCGTGGTACCGGATGTGAAGACGATATGCTCTTCCGACGGCGCCCCCAGAAACCGGGCGACGGTCCCGCGGACGGCCTCGTAATTCTCGGTGGAGATCGTCGAAAGGGTGTGCAAACCCCTGTGTACGTTGGAATATTCATTCGCATAGGCGCGCTGGATCGTGTCAAGAACGACCTGCGGCTTCTGCGCAGAAGCACCGTTGTCGAGATAGGTCAGCGGTTTGCCGTTCACCTCCCGCGAGAGGATCGGAAATTGCGCCCGGATGGCGTGCACATCAAGCATTTGGGGTCTCCGCTACGTAGAGAGCGTTGAGCGATATCCATATGAAACCGCAGACCAAAACCAGGCCGATCGCAGTTTCGGCCGGACCGGGGCCGACGAAACCGGAGGTCAGGCCAAGCAGCAGCAGCGCCGGGGACACGGCCAGGAACGAGAAGAACAAGGCGACCCGAACGCGCAGCCCCGTGCCGCGGCCGCCGATGAGATGGGCGATGCCCCGGATGAGCCAGGCGGCCACATACATCAGCAGCGGCACGATGAAGATCCAGCCCATGAGCGCGCCCGACATGAGCGCCTCGAACTTCGTGCTGGCCACATCGGTCACTGCCATGCCCGCCGCCTGAGCCTCAGCCACGATCGCGGCGTCGAGCTCCGGGTCGATCTCCCGCGACCGTCGCACGAGCGCCGGGAGTTGCGCGACGAACCCCAGGACCGATGCCACCGCGAGATACACGAAGGCGACCCGGTCGCTCGGCCCACCCTGCAACAGTTCGGACACGACCTGTCGCGGGCGAATCCACGCCCGGGGAATGTCGCGCGTAACCGCCATCTAGTGCTCCGCGAGCCAGCCCGCGAGGCGCGCCGTCACATGCTCCCGCAAGGCCTCATCCTCAATCTCGTCAAGGGCTTCCGCGAGGAAGCTCAGAACCAGCATGTCTGTCGCATCCCGCTTGGACACCCCGCGTGAGCGAAGGTAGAATAGCGCCGTCTCGTCGATGGCTCCGGTCGTAGAGCCGTGGGAACAGGCCACATCGTCAGCGTAGATCTCCAGCTCGGGCTTCGCCAGGAAGACGGAATCGTCGTCGAGCAGGAGCGACTGGGAAATCTGATACCCGTCCGTCTTTTGCGCGCCCTCCTTCACCAGGATCTTGCCCTGGAAGACGCCCGTCGCACCGTCGCGGAGAACCTTCTTGAACACCTGACGGCTTTCGCAATTGAGCGCGTCATGGGTCACGAACACCGTGTCGTCGTGATGGAACGCGCCACGCCCGAAGGCCGCGCCGGCCACTGTGGCCGAACCGTCATCGCCCGTCATCTCGATGACCGCTTCATTCCGGGTGAGCGCGCCATTGGCCGACAAAGTGAACGACTTCAGGACGCTACGGGCCGAAAGCCCCGCGAAGACATGGGTGTTCACGTGGCGGAGATCGTCGGGGCCCTGGATCCGCAGATGATGGAACGAGGCGTCGTCGGCCAGATCGGCCTCCAACACATGGTTCGACCGATCCCCGGAGGTCCCGGATTCCAGCAGCACCAGCGACGCACCCGGTTCGAGCTTGACCACATGATGCAGGATCGGATCGGTACCGGGCGTGTAGCGGATCGCCACGGGCCGCGCGACCGCGCCCTTGACCCGCAGCAGCAGCCCGTCGGTGGCATAGGCCGTGTTCAGCATCGCCAAGGGGCGCAGGACCGGGCGCGACCCCGCCGCCTCATGCGTCCCGTAAACATCGCGGACCCAATGGATATCGACAGCGGAGGCCGCGCGCAGGGTGTCGATCTCCAGGCCCTCGGGCGCGCCGTCAGGCACCGTGATCGCGTCGCCGTCGACCGTGATCACAAACGGGTCGAGTTCGGCAAAGGGATCGGCGGCGGCCTGCGCGCCCTCGACCGCCGGAGCGGTCGCGACAAGCGCGGAGGGGTCCGTAAAGCGCCAGTATTCGTCGCGCTTCGCCGGCAGCCCAACCGCCCGGAGACGGCCCAAGGCATCCTTGCGCGCGGCGTCGAGCCAGCCATTCCCCTGGGGAAGCGTCAGCGCCGAGAGCCGATCTTCAGTGGCTTTCTTCTTTGCTTCGCTGACCATCAGGCCACCTCGCCGATAATGTCGCCATACCCGTTCGTCTCGACTTCCAGCGCCAGTTCCGGCCCGCCAGATTTGACGATGCGCCCGTTGGCCATGATGTGCACCACGTCCGGTTTGATGTGGTCCAGGAGGCGCTGATAATGCGTGATGACAAGGAAGCCACGATCCGGACCGCGCAGGGCGTTGACCCCTTCCGAGACCAGCTTCATCGCGTCCACGTCGAGGCCGGAATCGGTCTCGTCGAGGATGCACATCTTGGGCTCCAGCATGGCCATCTGTAGGATCTCGTTGCGCTTTTTCTCGCCGCCCGAGAAGCCGACATTGACCGGACGCTTCAGCATTTCCGAGTCGATCTTGAGCGTCTTGGCCTTGGCGCGGACCGCCTTGAGGAAGTCGCCCGCCGACAGCTCCTCTTCGCCACGGGCCTTGCGCTGGGCGTTCACGGCGGTGCGAAGGAAGGTCATGTTGCCGACGCCGGGGATCTCTACCGGGTATTGGAACGCGAGGAACAGCCCGGCGGCGGCCCGCTCCTCCGGTTCCAGGTCCAGAAGGTCTTCGCCCTCCAACTGCGCCGACCCCTCGGTCACCTCATAGCCGTCGCGGCCCGACAGGACATAGGACAGGGTCGACTTGCCCGACCCGTTCGGCCCCATGATGGCATGCACCTCGCCATAGGGCACGTGCAGGTCGATCCCCTTGAGGATCTGCTTGTCCTCTTCTTCCAGCTTCACATGGAGGTTTTCGATCTTGAGCATATCCGTTCCTCGTCAGCGCTTTGGCGCGCGGTGTTCATCCAGTTTCACGAGTTCGCCGCGGCGTTCCGCGGCTGCTCGCCGTTTCTCGGTCTCGGCCAGGCGATAGGCTTCCATCGCCGCGGCCTCGTCATCGCGGAACGCGGCCTCGGCCCGTTCCAACACATTGATCGCGAAGCCGAACAGGACCGGCCCTACGATTACGCCCGCCATGGCGAGCGGGTATCCGTCATGCCCGAAGAGCAGATCCAGCAGAGACCCCGCCACCGCGCCGCAGCCCATCGCAGGGATCAGCAACTGCATCCCGCAGCGCGGCAGCACACGCAGCACGTCGAGCGGGGTCGGGATCATCGCGCCCTCCGCGAGCTTACTCCAATGTCACGGCCGTTCCGGAGGCACTGACCATCAGCATGTTGTTGATGACCTCGTAATCCAGATCGACCCCGACCACCGCGTTCCCGCCCGCTTCCCGCGCCCGGTCCTCCAGCTCCTGTAGCGCTGTCGTTCGAGCCTCGTTCAACGACTTCTCATAGGCGCCGGAGCGGCCGCCGATGATGTCGGTGATCCCAGCGAAGATGTCCCGGAAGACATTCGCGCCAAGGATCGCCTCCCCCACCACGACACCGTGATAGGCCGTGATCCGACGCCCCTCGACGGCGGGCGTCGTGGTCACGATCATGGCGGTCTTGTCCCTCGCGCCCCAGACCATCAGCCGACGCTGCCCTCGAGCGAGATCGCGACCAGCTGCTGCGCCTCCATGGCGAACTCCATCGGAAGTGCCTGAAGCACCTCCTTGCAGAAGCCGTTGACCACCAGCGCAACCGCTTCCTCTTCGTCCATGCCGCGGGAGCGGCAGTAGAAGAGCTGGTCGTCGTCCACCTTCGACGTCGTCGCCTCGTGCTCCACCCGCGAGGAGTTGTTCTTCACCTCGATATAGGGAACCGTGTGCGCCCCGCATTCCGACCCGATCAGCAGCGAGTCGCATTGCGTATAGTTGCGCGAGTTCTTGGCCCGCGGATGCATCGACACCAGGCCGCGATAGGTGTTCTGCGCCTTGCCCGCGCTGATCCCCTTCGAGACGATCCGCGACTTCGTGTTCTTGCCGAGATGGACCATCTTGGTCCCAGTATCGGCCTGCTGGAAGTTGTTGGTGATGGCGATCGAGTAGAACTCGCCCTGGCTGTCGTCGCCGCGAAGGATGCAGGACGGGTATTTCCAGGTCACAGCGGAGCCGGTCTCGACCTGCGTCCACATCACCTTGGAGCGTTTGCCCCGGCAATCGGCGCGCTTGGTGACGAAGTTGTAGATGCCGCCCTTGCCGTTCTCGTCGCCGGGGAACCAGTTCTGAACGGTGGAGTATTTGATCTCGGCATCGTCCAGCGCGACCAGCTCGACGCAGGCCGCATGCAGCTGGGCGGTGTCCCGCTGCGGCGCCGTGCAACCTTCGAGATAGCTGACATAGCTGCCCTCGTCGGCGATGATCAGAGTGCGCTCGAACTGGCCGGTGTTCTCGGCGTTGATGCGAAAATAGGTCGACAGCTCCATCGGGCAGCGCACTCCCTTCGGGACATAAACGAAGGAGCCGTCCGAAAAGACCGCCGCGTTCAACGTCGCATAGTAGTTGTCCGACTGCGGGATGACCGAGCCGAGATACTTGCGCACAAGCTCCGGATGCTCCTGGACCGCCTCGGAGATGGAGCAGAAAATGACGCCCGCCTTGGCGAGCTCCTCCTTGAAGGTCGTGCCGACCGACACGCTGTCGAACACAGCGTCGACGGCGACCTTGCGATCCTCGGGCGCGGGCTCCACGCCCGCGAGAATCGCCTGCTCCTTCAACGGGATACCCAGTTTTTTATAGGTCTCCAGCAGCTTCGGATCGACCTCGTCCAGCGACTTCGGCTTCTCCGTCATGCTCTTGGGCCGGGCGTAGTAATACTGATCCTGAAAATCGATCTCGGGATAATTGACCATCGCCCATTTCGGCTCGGACATCTGGGTCCAGCGGCGATAGGCCTCCAGACGCCATTCCAGCATCCACTCGGGCTCGTTGTTCTTCTCCGAGATCAGGCGCACGATGTCCTCGGACAGGCCCTTCGGCGCGTATTCCGTATCGATCTCGGTGTTCCAGCCGTGCTTGTAGCTGCCGGCCAGCGATTTGACCGCCTCGACGGTATCGGCTTCGACGCCGTCCTTGACCTTGATCTCATCCAACGCGGTCATGCCCGTCTCCTGTTTCTGAGGCGCTGGAACGTTTCAACGAACTGCGCCACCTGGTCTTCCGTTGTCTCCGGGCCAAGGCTCACGCGGATCGCGCAATCCGCCTCGCCCGGCCCATATCCCATCGCGCGGAGCACCGCGCTCTCCCGCACCTTGCCCGAAGAACAGGCCGACCCCGCACTCACCGCGAACCCGGCCAGATCCAGCGCCATCACCTGCGTCTCCCCCTTCCAGCCAGGGGTGATGAGGCAGGATGTGTTGGGCAGGCGCTTCGATTCCTTGCCTACCAAAATAGTCGGGTTTCCCGGGCCCTCAAGACTTGTTTCTAGAAAAGTTCTAAATTGGGAAACCCGCTCCCATGCGCCCTCGGACAAATCGCGCGCCGCCGCCTCCGCAGCCGCGCCGAAGCCCGCGATCCCGAGGATGTTCTCGGTGCCCGAGCGGCGGCCCATCTCCTGCCCGCCGCCCTTGATCATAGCTACGACATCCAGGCCCCGCCGGATCACCAAAGCCCCGATCCCTTTCGGGCCGCCCAGCTTGTGCGCAGAGACCAGCGCCATGTCGACACCGGTCCAATCGAAGGCCAAAGGCAGCTTGCCGAAGCCCTGGGTCATGTCCGACAGCGCCAAGCCCTGCGGCAGGTCCTGCACCACCCCGGTTTCGGAATTGGCCAGTTGCAGCGCGGCGCGCGCCGGGTCCGGGACTTCCACCGTGCCGTCCGGATGGACGCGCAGCGCCCCGTCGCCCCAGGCCGCCACTGCCTCGTGCTCCACGGCGGCGGTCGAAAGGCCCCTGCCCCGCATCGCCAGCGCCGCGGCCTCGGTCGCGCCCGAGACAAAGACGATATCCGCCCCCTGCGCCCCCAGAGCCGCGGCCACCTGCGCCCGCGCGCGCTCCACCAGCCCTTTGGCGGCGCGCCCTTCGGCATGAACCGAGGACGGATTGCCGACCACATCCATCGCCGCGATCATCGCCGCGCGGGCCTCGGGGCGCAGCGGCGCCGTCGCGTTCCAATCGAGATAGACCCGCTCGCGCATCCACACCCCCTTCTTCTGGCCGGAAATACTCCGGGGAGCGCGAGGGGCTGGCCCCTCGCTCCCTCGCTGTCAAGCTATTCCGCGGCGCGGGACAAGGGCGCACCGCCCGCGCGGATCACCGACAGCAGCTCCTCGCGCCGCTTCGCCGCCTTCGCCTCGTTCGCCGCCTTCACCGGACCGAAGCCGCGGATCATGAGCGGAAGTTCGGCGAGCGCGACAACCGCGTCCATCGTCGCCGGGCTCGCCTGCGGCAAGACCTCGGCCATATCGGCCTCGTATTGCGCGATCAGCGCCCGCTCCATTTTGCGCTCCTCGGTACGGCCGAACAGGTCGAACGGGGTGCCGCGCAGGATCTTGCCCGCCGAAAGCAGCGGATAGACCCGCTCGATCCATTCCCCGAAGGCGCGCTTTTTCGGCCGCCCGTCCGGGCCTGTCTTCGTCAGCATCGGCGGCGCGAGGTGGTAGGTCAGCTTGAGGTCGCCGTCGAAAGCCGCGCGCGCCTTTTCGCGCGTGTCCCGCAGCAGCCGAGCGACCTCGTATTCATCCTTGTAGGTCAGCAGCTTGTGATACCCCTTCGCCACCGCTTCCTTCAGGCGAGGGTCAGAAATGCCCTCCAGCATCTTCTGGTAGCGCTTCGCGTAGCGCTTGGACTGGTAGGCGGTCAGATGCGCGACGCGGGTGGCGATCTTGGCCTCCAGCGTCTCGGGCAGCTTGATCACCTTGTCGGCGGTCACCTTCACCGCGTCCTCGGGGTGCAGGACCGCCCAGCGGCCGATCTCGAAGGCGCGCTGGTTCTTCTCGACGGCGGCCCCGTTCAGTTCGACGGCCTTCAGGATCGCCTCGTGCGACAGCGGCACCAGACCATTCTGCCAGGCCGCGCCCAGGATCATCATGTTGGAGAAGATCGTGTCGCCCAGCAGCGCCTCGGCCAGCGCGGAGGCGTCGAACATCGTCAGCCGGTCGCGCAGCCGCGCCTGGAGCGAGAGTTGCAGCCGGTCGGCGGGCAGCTTGAAATCGGCGTTGCGGGTGAACTCGCCGGTGACGATCTCATGCGCGTTGACCACGGCGCCGGTGCGGCCCGTCGAGGTCAGGCCCAGCGTCTTGGCCTGGGCACTGACCACCAGATCGCCGCCGATCAGGGCGTCCGCCTCGCCCAGCGCCACGCGGATCGCGCTGATATCCGAAGGTTTCTCAGCCAGGCGGCAATGCAGCGCCACCGCGCCGCCCTTCTGCGCCAGCCCGGCCATCTCCATCAGCCCGGCGCCCTTGCCATCGAGATGCGCGGCCATTGCCATGACGGCGCCGATGGTCATGACGCCGGTGCCGCCCACGCCGGTGATGACGGTGTTCCAGGTGCCATCGATGGTGGGCAGATCGGGCTGCTCCATCTCGGGCAGATCGACCGATCGCGTCGCGGCCTTCTTGAGCTCCGCGCCCTCGACCGACACGAAGCTCGGGCAGAAGCCTTTGACGCAGCTGTAATCTTTGTTGCAGGTCGACTGGTCGATCGCCCGCTTGGTGCCGAAATCGGTCTCGACCGGCACGATCGAGACGCAGTTCGACTGCACCCCGCAATCGCCACAGCCCTCGCAGACATCGGTGTTGATGAAGATCCGTCGGTCCGGGTCGGGGAACAGGCCCCGCTTGCGGCGGCGGCGCTTTTCGGCGGCGCAGGTCTGGATGTAGAGGATGGCCGAGACGCCCTCGACCTCCTGCATCTTCTCCTGGACCTGGGGCATGTCCTCGCGCTCATGCCAGTCGAGCCCGGGCGGGAATTTGGACTTATCGACATCCTCCTTCTCGTCGTAGACGACCACGATTTCCTTGACCCCCATCGCCTGCAATTCCTTGGCGATCTGCTCGGGCTGGAGGTCGCCCTCATTGTGCTGCCCCCCGGTCATGGCGACCGCATCATTATAGAGGATCTTGTAGGTGATATTGGTGCCGGCCGCCAAAGCGGCGCGGATCGCCAGAATGCCGGAGTGGTTGTAGGTGCCCTCGCCCAGGTTCTGGAACACATGCTTGCGCTTGGAGAACAGGCTCTCGCCCACCCAGTTGACCCCCTCGGCGCCCATATGGGTGTAGCCCTCCGTCGAGCGGTCCATCCAGAGCGCCATCACATGGCAGCCGATCCCGGCCCCGGCCCGCGCGCCGTCGGGCACCTTGGTCGAGGTGTTGTGCGGACAGCCGGAGCAGAACCACGGCGTGCGCACCGCGATCTCGGAGGCGTTGTCGGAGCGCTTGACCTCGGAGATGCGCGCCAGCCCGACCTCCATCCGGTCGGTCATGCGCCCCTCTTCCTTGAGCACGCGCCCCAGCTTTTCGGCGATCTCGGTCGGGTCCAGGGCGAAGCTCTGCTTGAACAGCAGGTTGCCCTGACCGTCCTTGTGGCCATAGACGCGCCGGCCGCGGCGGTCGTCGAAGATCGCCTCCTTGACCTGCACCTCGATGAGCTTGCGCTTCTCCTCGACGCAGACGATCAGCTCCAGCCCTTCGGCCCAGTCATGCAGGCCCTTCATGTCCATGGGCCAGGTCTGGCCGACCTTGTAGGTGGTGATGCCCAGCCGCTCGCATTCGGCGTCGTCGAGTCCCAGCAGGCCCATGGCGTGCACGAGGTCGAGCCAGTTCTTGCCGTGAGAGACGAAACCGATCTTGGCGCCGGGCTTTCCGTGCATCCGCTTGTCGATACCGTTGGCATGGCTGAACGCCTCCGCGGCCCAACGCTTATGGCCGAGCAGGCGCTCCTCCTGCGGAATCCAATGGTCGTTCAAACGGATGTTCAGCCCGCCCTCGGGGATCGGATAATCGGGAGTGACGAAGGACAGCCGGTCGGGGCGGCCGTCGACGACGCTCGTCACCT
This sequence comes from Jannaschia seohaensis, assembly GCF_900116765.1. GTDB lineage: Bacteria > Pseudomonadota > Alphaproteobacteria > Rhodobacterales > Rhodobacteraceae > Jannaschia > Jannaschia seohaensis. Next base: position 100,099 of record NZ_UETC01000002.1, read on the forward strand.
CGACCGTGTCCTTCATCGTCTTGAGGCCGACCCAAAGGCCGGAATAGCGGCTCAGCGCATAGCCGTAGATTCCGAAATCCAGGATCTCCTGCACGCCGGCGGGGCTGAGCACGGGCATGTGCACATCGACCAGCGCCCAGTCGGATTGGTGACAGGTCGTGGAGCTTTCGCCGGTGTGGTCGTCGCCCATCGCCAGCAGGACGCCACCGTTCCTGGACGTGCCGGCCATGTTCGCATGCCGCATCGCATCGCCCGAACGATCCACGCCGGGCCCCTTGCCATACCAAAGGCCGAAGACGCCGTCATACTTGCCTTCGCCGCGCAGCTCCGCCTGCTGCGCGCCCCAATGGGCGGTGAGGGCGAGATCCTCGTTGAGGCCGGGCTTGAAGACGATGTCATTGGCCTCGAGCACTTTCTTGGCCTTGGCCATATTGACGTCCACCGCACCCAGCGGCGAGCCGCGATAACCGGTGACGTAGCCCGCGGTGTTCAACCCCGCCCGGCGGTCCCGCTCCTTCTGCATCAACATGAGGCGGACCAGCGCCTGGGTGCCGTTGAGCAGCACCTGCTCCTTCTCGAGATCGTATCGATCGTGCAGGGAAACGTCTTGGCGCATGGCTCAGATCCTCCTGACCAATATATAGGTCACGATAACTGACCTATAAAGCGGTTTCTTTTATCTTGAGCTTATCGTCCGAGTGACATCATGCGAAGCAAAGCGTGGTGAGCGGAGGAATCGTCATGGACTGGGATAAACTGCGGATCTTCCATGCCGTTGCCGATGCCGGGTCGCTGACCCATGCGGGCGACGTGCTGCATCTGTCGCAATCGGCGGTCTCCCGGCAGATTCGCTCGCTGGAGGAATCGCTCGACACCACGCTGTTCCACCGTCACGCGCGCGGGCTGATCCTGACCGAGCAGGGCGAGTTGCTGTTCGATGCGACACAGCACATGACCAAGCGGCTCGAAACCGCCGCCGCCCGCATTCGCGACAGCGAGGAGGAGGTGTTCGGCAATCTGCGCGTCACCACGACGATCGGCTTCGGCTCGATCTGGCTCGCGCCGCGGCTGCACAAGCTTTACGCTAAATATCCAGACCTGACCCTCGACCTGATGCTGGAGGAACGGGTCCTGGACCTGCCCATGCGCGAGGCCGACGTGGCGATCCGCCTCAAGGAGCCGTCACAGGCCGATCTGGTGCGCAAGCGGCTGATGGACGTCCGGATGCAGCTCTTCGCGACGCCCGAATACATCGCGGAGAATGGCAAGCCCCTGACGCCGAACGAGTTGCCCGAGCATCGCCTGATCTGTCAGAACGTCAGCGCAACGCAGGTCTCGGCCGGGGCGATGCTGGTGCGGGAGCTGATGAGCTATCCGATCGGGCGCCTGCTGACGGTGAACAACTATTTCGGCGTGCTTCAGGCAGTGCTGTCGAATCTGGGCGTGGGCGTCTTGCCCGACTATTTGCAGCAAGATTTCCCGAACCTCGTCAGGGTGATGCCGGAGGTCGAGTCGAACGAGGTGCCGGTCTTCCTGGCCTTCCCCGAAGAGCTGCGCGGATCGCGCCGGGTCGAGGCGTTCCGCGATTTCGTCCTGGAGGAGGTCATCGCCTACCGCCGGTCCCGGCAGGAACGCGGGACCTGACTCTCGTCAGCCGTCCCGCGAGCTTTGCGCTAGACGCATAGCGGAGTTGCACCGCTCGGTTCAAATTCTGCCTTGTCCGTAGTCACACTGCTTCCTATTTGTCCTCTTGAAGCGGCGCAGCGCGCCCCTTCACCTCCCTGTTGGACTTGGCCGGACTTCGCGTCCGGCCATTTTTTTTGCGGTCAGCCCGCAGCTTGTGCGGCGACCTCACGGATGCGCCGCACCATCGCGCGCAATCCGTTGGAGCGTTGGGAGGACAGATGCTCGTCCAAGCCCAGCCGGGCGAGTTCCGCAAGTGCATCGACGGCACCGACCTCAGCCACCGGCAGCCCGCCATAGAGATCGTGCAAGACGGCGATCAGGCCACGGACGATCATGGCATCCGACTCGCCCTCGAAATCGAAGCGCGCATCCGGCCCCTCCCCCTCGATCCGCGGGTGAATCCAGACCTGGCTGGCACAGCCATCGACCTTGGTCGCCGGCACCTTCAGCGCGTCATCGAGCGGCGGGAACGCCTTTCCCATATCGATGACGTGCCGATACCGGTCCTCCCAATCGTCCAGGAACTCGAACGTCTCGACCAGCTCTTCGAACTTTTCCTGTGCCATGGGGCCCCCTTTCCCGCCTGGAGTTAGGGGCCTCGGCCGATGGCGTCCAGCGGCTTCCCATGCCGCACCGGATGGGCTAGCCCAATCGCGGAGACGAGGAGAGACGAGATGCGCAAGGCGACACTGGCAGCGGGCCTGGCCCTCCTGGCGCTGGCGGGCTGCGGCGGCGGCGGCGAAAGCGGCGGCGGAGGCATGGGTATTCGCGCCTTCGACTTCTCGAACAATCGCGACGTGCTCGACGAACTGCGCGCGCGACTCGGCGAGCCGCTGGTCGATCAGGTCGTCTCGATGGAGCTGTCGCCGACGCCGGGCGGCGTCATCGTCTCGGCGGTCGGCCTGCCGCCGACGCAGGGCTTCTGGGACGCGACCCTGGTGCGTGTGCCGACCGACGAGGCCGCGACCCTGCTGCTGGAGTTCCGGCTGCTGCCCCCGGTAGAGCCGCGCCCGGTCGGCACCCAACCCTCCCGCGAGGTTCTGGCGGGCACCTTCCTGTCTCGGCAGGATCTGGCGGGCATTCGCACCGTCGCGATCCAGGCGCAGCGCAACCGGGCGACCTCCCGCCGGTGAGCGCCCAAGCGGCCGGCGGCCGCTCAGGTCACGCCCGGGCGTTGGCCAGCTTGGTGCCTTCCGCCAGAGTGGCGAGCTTGGCATAGGCGATATCCGGATCCACCGCCCCGAACCCGGCGAAGGTGCCAAAGCCGCAATCGCTGCTGGCAATGACCCGGTCGGCCCCGACGATCTGCACGAAGCGGCCCAGGCGCTCGGCGACGACCTCGGGGTGTTCGACGAAGTTCGAGGTCGAATCGATCACGCCCGGCACCAGCACCTTGTCCTCGGGGATCTCCGACGCGCGGTCACGGAATACCTGCCATTCGTGGGCGTGGCGCGGGTTCGAGGTCTCGAACAGCAATTGCGACGCATTCACCGACAGGAAGGTCGAGAAGACCGTGTCCATCGGGATGTCGCAGACATGCGGACCCTCGTAATTGCCCCAGCAGATATGAACGCGCACGCGGGACGGGTCGATGCCGGTCAGCGCGGCATTCAGCGCCTCGACATGGCCGGCAGCGATCTTGAGGAACTCCGCGTCCGTGAGGTCGGCGAACAGCATGTGCCGGGACAAGGCCAGATCCGGGCAGTCGACTTGCAGGTAGAGGCCGCTGTCGACGATGGTGCGGTATTCGTCGCGCATCGCATCCGAGAGCGCCGCCAGATAGGCATCGCGGGTCGGGTAGAAATCGTTCTGCAGGAACAGCGAGATGACACCCGGCGATGCGGCGTTCATGAAGCCTTCGGCCGCGCCATGCTCGGCCATCGCGGCCTTGAGGTTGGCAATGTCGGTCTTCAACTCGTCCTGGCCCTTCGAGCGGACCTCGCCGGTGCACATCGGCCGCGCGTATTTCGGGGTCCCCCCATCGGCCGCGAGGCGCTTCAGGAAGTTGGGGAAGAGCTTGAGATCGGCGGGCGCGTTGCGGGGGCTGTCGCCGGAGAACCCGGTATAGCGATCCTTCACATAGGTCGCGTAGCTGATCTTCGAGGTCTCCCCATCCGAGACGATATCGATGCCCGCCTCGACCTGCCGACGCACCGTCTCGGAGGAGGCGGCGGTCATCTGCGCATCGAAGGCGGCCTGATCATAGGCCTCGCCCCGCTCCCGGGCGAAGATCATGTCGACCGTCTCTTGGGTGCGCGGCAGCGACCCGACATGGGTGGTGCGGATGGGCATGGCGGACTCCTCCTGAATACCTATGCAGGAGTTACATGCACCGGCCGGGAGGGCAACAGATCCATGCCGGGGCAGGTTCGCGGGGCGTCTCGGCGCAGTGTCGCTGTTCGACGTGGCAGCGACGCGGGCGGCCCGGCCCGGCCGCCCGTCGCCTTTGACGCTCCCTTCAAGAGGCCCGCGGCTCCATCCAGCGGCGGTCGAGCTGCCACAGCCCCCAGGCCAGCGGGATCGCGGCCAGCCCTCCGACGACATAGACTAGGGGCTCGTCATGGTAGGTCTCGAAAGCTTGGGTATAGGCGTGGATGCCGGCAAAGGTCACCGCGGCGTTGAAGAGCCCGCGCCGGGCCTTGTGCGCGGCCCAGAATACGGCGGCGGCCAGCGCGAGAGCCCAGAGGATCGAATAGACACCCTCGGGGATGAACAGCGCGGTCTCGTTGAAGGCATCCAGCGCGGCGGCCCAGGCCTCCTGCGACTCGTAGGCCTCGCGATTGCTCCACCAGGAGCGGCCGGGACCCCAGAGCGTCTCCCCCACCCGGTCGCCGAACAGCGAGCCGACCAGCGCGCAGAGATTGGCCACGATCGCCGCCATGATCGCGAGGATACCGCCATGGCGTCCCCAGCGGGGGTCGAGGGAATGGGCCGCCCACAGACCGCCCGCCACGAGCGCGCCCATCTGGAGGATCGAAAGCGTCGGTTCCGGGGAATAGAACACATAGGCCGCGTGCCAGTAGATCGTGCCGGTCGACAGCGCTTGGGCGAAGGGGACGATAGCCAGCGCCGTGACCACGCGCAGATCGGTGACGATCCCCGCGCCGACCAGGGCGGCGGCGGCATAGAGCGAGGCCAGCGCCACGGGCCATCCGGTGATGTCGTTCAGCTCGATCAGGGCGGCCAGGCCCGTCAGGTGCAAGGCCAAGCCCATCAATCCGATCGCCCCGCAGGCAAAGCGGGAGGTCAGACGCGGGCGACCGAGGGCCATGCCGAAGCCTCCAGCCACGGCGGCCCCAAGAAGCAACATGGCCGGACCCGCGATATCTTCGTATTTGTCCATCAGCTCGAAGGCGGCCCCGCCCAGCAGCAGCCCGGCCCCGATCAGCGCCGCCGCATTGCCGAAGAAGCGCAGTGTCTCGCCCCCCTTGGCCAGCGCCAGAAGCCCCCCTGCCAGCGCGACGGCCCCGGCCCCCGCGACCGGCAAAGGCTCGGCCAGCCAGAAGATCAGACCGAGGGTCGCCGCCAAGATGCCACCGGTCAGCAGCAGGTTGATGGCGAGTTTCATCATCGTCTCGCGCGCCTGGGCGCGGAGAATATCGACCTGTGCGGGCGTCAGCGCGCCCTCGGCCAGAAGGCGGTGGGTATCTGCGACGACATACATCAGAGCCTCCAGTTCTTGAACTATGTTCAAATTTTGTAGCGGAGCGGCACCCACGAAAGCAAACACTTTCGTGAACGTCGTTCAATAACGTAGCGTCACTTCCCTTGGGCCGCCAGAGCCGGCTGCACCGTCACGCGGGCCAAAGCGAGGAAGGTCCGGCCGGATCGTCCGTCGCCACGATATGGTAGAGTGCGGCGTCGCCGCTCATCGACGGGACGGCCGCGTGGCTGAGACCCGCGGGCACCGACATGGTGTCGCCGGGCGCGAGCGTGTCCGAGCCGCCGTCCCAGGTCACCCGCCAATGACCGGTGACAGGCATCAGCACGGAGGGCCGGTCGTGGGAATGGGGCGTCTCGGTCGCGCTGCCGCGGGTAATGAGATCGACCTCGAAGCCGGGCCGGTCACGGATGATGCCTTCGGCCCCGATCACCTTGAGCGGCTTTTTCCCGGCCAGCGCGACCATGTCCCAGTAGCGGCGCACGCCCCAGCCGACGACCTGCTGCGGCGTCAGCTCCGGGTAGTCCTTCAACTGCTCGTCCGTGAGCGTCTTCATCGGTCCGACGCCCTCGGGCAGGCTCTGCCCCTTCTTGGTGTCATAGAGCTTGCCGGTCTCGGCCAGGACGAGCCCGTGATCCTTGGCGTCCTCGATCACCTGCGGCGCCCAGATCACGCCGCCGCCCGCGTCGTCACCGCCAAGCACGGCCATGATCATTCCGTAATCGTCGCCGATATTCTCGAAGCCCCGGAAGATGCCCGTCGGGATGTTGATGATGTCGCCCTGCTCCAGCACGACCTCGCCCGCATCGCCCCAGCGCCCCCAGAAAAAGCGCCAGCGGCCGGTCAGGATCCAGAACACTTCGGCGGTGCGGTGCGAATGCAGCGAGTTGCGGCATTTCGGCGGCTGGCCCGCCGCGCCTATGTTGAAGCCATGCGACTCGGTGATGTGGACGAACTGGTCCGCGCTCTCGGAGACGCCGCCCCCGATGATGGTGAAATTCTCCTTGAGGTTGGAGCCGGGCGTATGGGCGTCGATGAAGGCGGTCTTGCAGGGCTGAAGCTCGCCGTAGCGAACGATCGTGGGCTGGGTCATGTCTCTCTCCCGTGATGCATGGGCCGTAAGGGGGCGCGGGCCGCCCCGCGCTCCGCCGACGGCCGGTGGCGGGTCAGGTCGCGCCGAGGTGAATTTGTTTCCAGATGGCGGTCTCGTCGTAGAGCGTCCATTCCCGTCGGATGGACCAGCCATCCGGGCCAAACGGGCCGAACTCCGCATGGGTGATCCCCATCACGTAGACCATCGCCCCGGTGGGCGCACCGAAACCGCCCCAGCCGGAATGGCGGCCCCAGAGCGACCAGCGGACCGCCGCGCGGGGCGGCATCATCGGGTCGTCGCGGCCGATCGCGTGATGGATGGTGAACGCCGCCTTCGGGAAGGCGGCGCGCAGCGGCATCCAGAACCGGTCGGCGCCATCCGGCGAATGCGCGGTCCGGCCGGACGGGTATTCGAGGTGGCACGCCCGATCATACCGCTCGGGGATGACGCGCATGTCGGCGGCCATGATCCGGGATAGGATCTCGGCCAGTCGCGCGCCCCAGGGATTGCCATTGCCGCTGCCGGTATAGGGGCCGGCGCGCTCGGTCTCGGGGGTGTAGGGCGGGACGCAGCGCGACGGCCCGCCCTCCTTCTCGATCAGGTCGACGGCGAAGGCCTCGGGGGTCATCCCCATCTGCCGGACGATCGCGCCCTGGTCGCGCACCAGCCATTCATCGTCGATGACGGTGCCCGAGACATGGCAGTCGGCCAGGATGCGGTAGGCCAGCTTGGCCCCGCTCGCCGGCCCATAGACGCCATCGCCCAGATGCGTCGCCGTGCAATAGAGCCGATGGGAGGACAACTGCCCCCCTGCCCCGTCCTCGCACCAGATCACATCCTCGCCCAGCAAAGCGCGGTCGGGAAACTCCGCCAGCGTGGCCATGGTGGCCCCGATCACGTCCCCGTTGCCGACCACGACCGAGGCGGGCGAGCGCACGACGATGTCCGGGGCGTAAAAGTCACGGAGGGTCGAGATGCCGCGATCCTCCCAGATCTCCTTGGTGATCCCGATGATGTAGTCGGGCAGGTCGTTCCACCGGCCATCCAAGGTCACTCCGACTCCCCCCCGGATCCGCTCCGAGGCAGCCGGGCGGAGCCGCGCACCACCAGCGGGCCTTCGATCTCGATGCGGCTGGGGCGGCGAGAGGGCGTGTCGATGCGCGCCAACACCTCCTCCACGGTGGCGGCGATCATCCGGCGCACGGGCTGGCGCAGGGTGGTAAGGTCATAGGCGGGCCAGGCCGACATCGCGATGTCGTCGAAACCCACCACCGAGACATCGCCCGGCACCGAAAGCCCCAGATCGAAGCGCAGCACGTCCATCACGGCGAGCGCCATATAGTCGTTGCCGACGAAGATCGCGTCCGGCGGGTCGGGCCGGTCCATCATTGCCCGCGCCGCCTCGGCGGCCTCGGCGCGGCTGTAGCGCCCGTCGATCACCTCCAGCGGCGCAGCGCCCGCCGCGCGCAGCCCCGCCTCGAACCCCTCGCGCCGGTCCCGCCCCGTCGAGGAGCCCTGCCAGCCGGAGATATGCGCGATCCGCTCATGCCCGCCCGCCAACAGGAACTCCGCCACGCGGCGCCCGCCCGCCCGGTTGTCGGAAGTCACCGCCGACATGCCGGACTTGTCGATTCCGCGGTTGAACAGCACCACCGGCAGACCGGCCGACGCGCAGCGCGCGACCAGCGCGCCCGAGAGATCCACCGACGCGGCAATCAGCGCGTCCACCTGGTAATCCATCAGCTCCGACACGACCCCGTCCAGATCGGCCCCGGAATTCCCGACGGTAAAGATCAGCAGGTGATAGCCCTCGGCCTGGAGCGCATGGGACAGCTTTTCGACCGCATCGGCGAAGAACGGATTGTCGAGATAAGCCACCACCAGCCCGACGATCCGCGACCGCCCGGTGATGAGCGACCGGGCCAGCACGTTGGGACGGTAGCCCAGTCGCTCGGCCGCTTCGCGGACGCGCTTCTCCATCGCCTCGCTGACCGAGGCCCCTTTGGTGAAGACGCGAGAGACGGCCGACTGGCTGACGCCAGCCGCCCGGGCCACGTCGAGCGAGGTGACCTTCTTGCCGCTCATCCTGCGGTCCATCCGCCATCGACCAGGATCGAGGTGCCGGTGATCATCGCGCTGGCATCCGAGGCGAGGAAGACCACGGCGCCCATGATATCCTCCACCTCGCCCACGCGGGGCAGCTTGATCTTCTCGTCAATCCAGGCGCGACGCACCGGATCGTCGAAGGTCGCCTGGGTCAGAGGCGTCAGGATGAAGGTCGGGCAGATCGTGTTGACGCGGATATTCTTCGGCCCCCACTCGATCGCCATCGCCTTGGTCATGCCCTCGACGCCGTGCTTGGTCGCGCAATAGACGGCCCGGTCGATCCCGCCGACATGCCCCATCTGGCTGCTGATCTGGATGATCGAGCCCCCGCCCTCCATCCGCCGCGCCACGCGCTGCGCCATGAAATAGGCGGCGCGCAAGTTGAGGCTGACGACGGCGTCGAAATCTTCGGGCTCGGTCTCGATCGAGGGCCCGTGCCGCGCCATTCCGGCGGAGTTGCACAGAATGTCGAAGGGCGCGCGCGCCTCCAGCGCGGCGTCCAGCGCGTCCAGGTCGGAGACGTCCAGCGCCAGCCCGTCGGCAGCATATCCGGCCTCGCGCAAAGCGGCCACGGCCGTCTCCACCCCGGCTTCGCTGCGCGCGGCGACGGTCACTTCGGCCCCCGCCTCGGCGAGCGCCGCGGCACAGCCCAGACCGATGCCGCGCGTGCCGCCGGGGACGAAAGCCCGGCGTCCCTCGAGCCGGAAAGAAGGCGTGCGGGGAAGGGTCATGGCGGGTCTCCGAACGAGGTGATGTGCAAGCGTATGCAATCACCGCCGGACTACGGGTTCAAGAGGTTTCAAAGAACTGGAGCATGGTTTGGCGCGTTGCGTTTCGTGTTTCGGCCCCAACCGCGGAACGGATATGACCAAACCGACCGAGATCATCGAGACCCTGGAGGAGAGCGCGACGGCCACCGAAGAGGTCAGCGCGGACCGGGTCGCCGGCCAACTCGGGCGCCGGTCGATCGGCGCGCTGCTCGCCATCCCGGCCGCATTTGAGCTGACACCGATCGGAGGCCTTCCCGGCGTGCCGACGCTTCTGGCCTCGATCGTGGCGGTCGTCGCGATGCAGATCCTGATCGGGCGTCGGAACCTTTGGCTGCCGGATATTCTGGCCCGGAGATCGGTCGGGGCCAGCCGCCTGGCGCAAGCCACCGACCGGCTGCGTCCTGCCGCCGAATGGGCCGACCGGCATCTTGGCGGCCATCTCCCATGTCTCGTGGCGCCACCCGCGCCGCGCTTCGCGGCGGCGGCGATCCTGGCGCTCTGCGCCACGGTGCCGGGGCTGGAGCTTGTGCCCTTCGCCTCCTCGATCCCGATGGGAACGATCGTGCTGTTTGGTCTGGCCCTCCTCGCCCGCGACGGGCGCGTCATGGCGCTGGCCTGGGCCTGCACGGCGGCCGCCTTCGGCACGATCTGGTGGCTCTGGCCCTGACGGTCAGAGCAGCTGCCGCATCCGCGCCAGCACATCCACGCCGAGCTGCGCCCAGATATCCAAGAGGTCCACCGTGACCCAGTTCTCCCGGATCAGCGCACCCTCGACCCGCCAGAAATCCAGCGACCGCATGGTGAGCGTCTGGCCGGCGGGCGCGATCCCCAGCCACCCATCCCCGGTCAATGTCATGCGCATCCCGGGCCACGCCGTGAAGGCGACGTAGTTGCCCTGAGCGAACAGGTGCCCCTGTTCCATCAAAGCGGCCCGGTCCGGCATCGCCGACAGGAAGGGGATCTGGTGATGATCGCGAAAGCCCCGGATCCCCCGCAGGTTCCCGATCCCGCCCGGCCCGTACCAGGAGCAGCGCGGATGCCAGAAGTCCGGGAGACGCATCGCCTCTTCGCCCTGCGGCGAGAGGTGCAGATGCGCCAGCATGTCCTCGACCACCGCGAGCGCGGCCGCCCCGTCCCCTTCGATGCGCAGGCCGTCCTGCGTCGGGGGCGCGGGGACCCTCCCGCGGGCGCCCAAAGGAGGACCCATCGGCCAGAGACCGGCCTGCGCCATCAGATCCGGCAAGTCCCAGATCGCCTGCACCTCCACCGCCCGGCCGTCCTCGATCCGAAAGAACTCGTGGTAGCGCAGCGCGGCCAGGCGGCCCGTCGGCCGGATACCCAGGAACGGCGCGGCGAACCGCCCCTGATAATGGCCCGCTTGCCCGATCCAATCCTGCCCGTGCCCGCAGATCCCCCGAACCGAAATATCGACCCGCCGCTCCACATCCGGCATCGCCGCCCAAAGCGGCGCGAGCGCCGCCTCGACAAGGCCGGCCCCACCGATGACATCCCCGAACGGATGAGACAGATGCACCACCGCATCGGGCGCGACCGCCGCCTCCACCGCCCCACGCATCTCACGCGCGGAGCAATCGCCAAGCGCCTCCAGCATGGATCCTCATCTTGCCAAAAATACCTCAGAGAGCGCGAGAGACAGCGTCTCTCGCAGGCCGTGCCGGGGCTCGATGCCCCGGCGCGGCCTCCCGCTACTCGGCCGCCTCGCGATAGGGCGCGCCCGCGCCATAGGGCACGTTCACACCGCCATAGCGCCGGACCCGCACGTTGCACTGCTCGGCATGGCCCACGAAGCCCTCCAACATGCAAAGCCGCGAGCCGTACTCCCCGATCAGCGTGGCCGCTTCGTCTGTGGTGATCTTCTGATAACTATGGGTCTTGATGAACTTGCCGACCCAGAGCCCGCCCGTATACCGCCCGGCCTTCTTGGTCGGCAGCGTGTGGTTGGTGCCGATCACCTTGTCGCCATTGGACACGTTCGTGCGCGGCCCGAGAAACAGCGCCCCGTAGGAGTGCATGTTCTCCAGATACCAATCGTCCCGGTCGGTCATGACCTGCACATGTTCGGACGCGATGTCATTGGCCAGGGCCAACATCTCGTCATGGTCCTCACAGAGGATCACCTCGCCATATTCCTCCCAGCTCACCCGCGCCGTCTCGGCGGTCGGCAGGATGCCCAGGAGGCGGTCGATCTCGGCCTGGGTCGCCTCGGCCAGCTTGCGCGACGTGGTCAGCATCACGGCCGGCGAGTTATAGCCATGCTCCGCCTGCCCCAGCAGGTCGGTCGCGCAGATCTCGGCGTCGACGGTGTGGTCGGCGATCACCATGGTCTCGGTCGGGCCCGCGAAGAGGTCGATACCGACCCGGCCGAAGAGCTGCCGCTTGGCCTCCGCGACATAGGCGTTGCCGGGGCCGACCAGCATATGGACCGGCTCGATCGTCTCGGTGCCGATCGCCATGGCGCCCACGGCCTGGATGCCGCCCAGAACGTGGATCTCATGGGCGCCGCCCAGATGCATGGCGGCAATGACGGCGGGGTTGGGCTTGCCTTTGAAGGGCGGGGTGCAGGCGACGATGCGCGGCACGCCCGCGACGCTGGCCGTGGCGACGGACATATGCGCCGAGGCGACCATCGGAAACTTGCCCCCTGGCACGTAGCATCCCACAGACTGCACCGGGATGTTGCGATGGCCCAGGATGACGCCGGGCATGGTCTCGACCTCGACATCCTTCATCGAGTCGCGCTGGATGCGCGCGAAATTGCGGACCTGCTCCTGGGCGAATTTGATATCGGCCAACTCCCGGTCCGACAGCTCGCCGATCAGCGCGTCGATCTCGGCCTGGCTCAGGCGGAAGCTCTCGGGCTCGTAATTGTCGAACTTGGCCGCCATCTCGCGGACGGCCACGTCACCGCGCGCCTCGATGTCCTTGAGCGCGGCCTCGACCGACGCACGCACTTTCGCGTCGTCCTCGGCGCGGTCGGCTTCGGATTTGGCGGTCTTGAGATGCTCGGCCATGCACTGTCCTCCCATTGCTGCGGCAAGGATAGGCGAGCCGTGCCGGACGCTCAAACAGTTTTTGCAATCGTATGCAAGTCGCCTACCCGCAGCCGCTCGCCGCCCAGCGTCAGAGCCCCTGCAACCAGGCCGTCAGCGTGGCGATGGCGTCCGGGGTGCGGCCCGGAGAGACGATCTCGCCCGCGATCACGTGTTCGGAGGGATCGTCGCCGGGCGACGGCGGCACCCGTTCCACCGTGACCGCTCCGCCCCAGGCGGCGGCGACGGCTTCGGTGGCTGCGGGCATGACGACCTGATCTCGGGGCGAGAAATAAAAGAGCGCCGGCATCCGGGCCGCGCCCCAATCGAGATCCTCCGCGTGATCCACCAGAGCCTGCATCGGCAGCGCCGCGACGGTGGGATAGCGCGTGGTCCAATGCTCCGCCTGCGCCGCGTTGATCGGCTCGAAGCCCCGCTGCTCCCCGGCAAGAACCGGCACCCAATAGCGCGCCGCGGGCCAGGAGAGTAGCTGCGCCGCCGGACCGGCCACCCGAAAGTTCGGCGAGACCAGCGCGACACCGGCCAGCCCCTCCCGCTCCGCAGCAAGCGCCCGATCCGCCGCCAGGATCGCGGCCAGGAGCCCTCCGGTCGAGGTTCCCACCACAACGACCCGGTCGCCCAGACGCCGGCCGATCGCCATCGCCTCGGCCACGTCCTCCAACCAGTCGCCCGCGCGCGGCTCCGCCATCGCCGCCCCGTCCCGCCCGTGGCCCGCGAGGCGCTGATAGAACAGGTTCGCGCCCAGCGCCGCGGCGGCGCGGTCGGCGACGGGGCGGATTTCCCAGAGGTTGGCCGAGAAGCCGTGCAGGTAGACGATGGCCAGATCGGTGCGTTGCCCGGGCGCGCCGGCCCAGATGATGCGCTTGGCGGAGCCGGGCCGCAGGTTGGGCACCTGGCTTTCGGTATCGGCCAGCCACCCGTCCAGATCCTCCGGCAGAGCCCCCGGATCGAAGGCGATCTCGGTATCGACCTCCTCATAGGGACCCACGACCCAGAGGGCAGCGACCGCGATGGCGAGTCCGATGAAGAGAAACAGAATTCCGCGCAGAACCGTGACCATGGCACCCTCTCTTTCCCCCAGGGCACAGGAGGGCGGCGCTCAGGTCAAGGCGCGATGCGGTCCAGCACCTCTTCGACGCTGCGTTCGATCAGCGCGATCTGGTCCGGCTCCGAGAAGCGGTGATCCGCGCCCTTGACCAGTGTCAGCCGGATGTCGGGCCCCTCGGCATGGGCCAGCAGGCGATGGGCCCAGGCCTCGGGCACGTCGGCATCGGCGGTTCCTTGCAGGAACCGTGTCGGCACCGGCAGCGGCAGGGGGCTGCGGAGCACCAGCCGCTCCCGCCCCTCCTCGATCAGGTGCTTGGTGATGACATAGGGCTCGCCATAGTCCGACGGCACCGCTACGCGCCCGGCTTCGAACAGGGCGACGCGCTGCGCCTCGTCGAATGAGGCCCAATAGCCGTCCTCGGTGAAATCCGGAGCCGCCGCGATGGTCACGAGGCCCGCGACGCGCGACGGATGCTCCCGCGCGATCAGCAGCGCGATCCAGCCGCCCATGGACGAGCCGACCAGCACGCAGGGCTGCGTGATCTCATGGGCGATCACCGCCAGCGCGTCCGCATACCAGGCGCCGATGCTCCCCGCCTCGAAGGTGCCCCCGGATTGGCCGTGGCCCGAATAGTCCAGCCGGAGGAAGGCCTGGCCCCGTGCCCGCGCCCAGGCTTCGAGGGCCAGCGCCTTGGTGCCCTGCATGTCCGATTTGAAGCCGCCGAGAAATACGACAGCGGGGGCCTCGCCCGGGGTGAATTCATAGGCGAGCGGGGTTCCGTCTCGGTCGATCATGGGCATGGCGGGTCCTCCTGGCCCGCAGATAGACCGCGAGGGCCGCACATGCAAACAGGTGACCTAGTAGTCACATGTATTGACAGGTGACCAATGAGTCACCTACAAGACCGATAATGGACACGATCTTCAAAGCCCTCGCCGACCCCTCCCGCCGCGATCTACTCGACGCGCTGCGGCAGGCCGACGGCCAGACCCTTTCGGAGTTGGAGGCCACCTTGCCCATCAGCCGCTTCGGCGTGGCCAAGCACCTGAAGATATTGGAGGAAGCAGGGCTGATAACGCGCCTCAAGCGCGGCCGCTACACCCATCACTACCTCAATGCCGTCCCCCTGGCCGAAGCGCTCAACCGCTGGGTTGAGCCGTTCGAGGTCGCGCCCGCGGCGTCCGGACTCCTCGCTCTCAAGGCCCGGCTGGAAGCGGAGGAAGAAGCGCCCGACGTGACCCATCACAGCTTCATCCGCTGCTCCCGGGACGCGCTTTGGCGGGCCCTGCGGATCGGCGCGCGCCGCCCACTGCGCCCCGGCCCGGACAGCGCCGTCATCGCTGCCGAGACGGGCACGCGGCTCGTCACCCGCCTGCCCCCCCTGGGCGCCCTGCCCGAGACCCGCGTGATCTATGACATCGCGTCCGAAGACGGGCATCAGCATCTGACCGTCGGCCATTATGGCCTGCCGCAACCTCTGCGCGCCCAGGTCGCCGAGAACTGGGCGCGCTGGTCCGCCGCGCTCAAGACCTTTTTGGAGACCGGCGAGGCCGTGGCTTTCCCCCGCCCCGGCTGAGGCATCCCGCCAAATCGAAACATGCAAGCCGTCCGCTCTCACGGGACGGCCACCGGATACCTGCGCCCAATCCATTGCAGACCCGAGATGACCCCAAAGCCCGATTATGTGCTACGCACCTTCATCAGGTGCAGTCAGGATGCACTCTGGGAGGCGCTGACCGCGCCCGAGGACGCCGCCTCCTACCACCCTTACACGCCCGAGGCGGTCCGCGATGGCGACGCGCTGGTCTACAAGCTGCCCGACGGCTCGGACATGCTGGTCTGCCGCGAAACCTCGGTGACCCCGAAGACACGGATCGAAGTGGAGTTCGCGCCGAAATGGGCCCCCAACATCCCCGTTTCGCGCTTCGTCTGGTCGATCGCCCCCGAAGGCGCCTTCTGCGCGCTCACGCTGGAGCATTACGACATCCCCGAGGGCGGCGAAGGCTATGCCGACGGCTGGGAGCGGCTGGTTGCCGGGCTCAAGACCTGGCTGGAGACCGGAACGCCGGCCCGCGTCGGAGAAACCGCATGACCGCGAAGCTCTGGTGGATGACCTGGACCGCGCTCCTCGCCGGGTCGCTTTGGATCCCCTACGTCGTCGGCGTGAACACCGCGCCGAAACCCGCGGGCTAGGACGATCCCTTCGTGACGCCGCCCAACCCGCTGGCCCATCGCCCCTGGGTCGCCCGCGCCTGGCGGGCGCATCTGAACCTGCTGGAGCAGTTCCTGCCGATGCTCGCGCTGGTGCTGATCGCGAACGCGGCCGGGGTCTCGACGGCTGTCACGGTCTGGGCGACGGGTCTGTTCTTCGGCCTGCGGCTCATCCATGCGGCGGGCATGATCGGCGGCTGGGCGCGCATGCCGGTGCGGCCGCTGATTTTCCTGGCGGGCTGGGGCTGCCTCCTGGCCGTGGGGCTGTCGGTGATCGCCGCAGGGTAGTCGTCGCGAAACAGTTTCCCGCGCCGATGCGTTGGCGTGGGAACGACAGGAGCGATGCGATGGTGAGAAAGACCCCGACCGGGCACCAGCCGAGGCCCCCTTCCCCCCGTCCGCCGCGCACCGGCAAGGAGACGACGCGGGAGGGCGACAAGACGAAATACGACACCCCGTCACGGGCGGAGGACGACTTTGCCATCGACGAACAGCGCGAGAAGCGGATCCGGGGCGACGAGACCCCGAAAGACGTCCACGTCCCGGATTGAAGGCTAAGCCCGGGCCGCCCGGTCGGGATCGCGCAACACCATCCGCATGATCGTCTCGATGTTGAACGCGAGCCGCTCGGCCAGGGCCTCGGGCGTCATGAAGGGCCGCTCGAAGAGATGCTCGCCCGTGTGCCGGTTGGTCAGGTAATAATAGCCGATCGCCGCGATGGTGATGTTGAGCTGCACCGGGTCGATCCCGTCGCGGAAATCGCCGGAGGCGACGCCGCGCGCCAGGATGCCGCCGATCAGCTCGGTCAGGCCGCGCGACGGCTCATTGAGGCGATCCGATTCGGCGATATGGCGGGCACCGTGCAGGTTCTCGCTGTTGACGAGGCGGATGAATTCCGGGTTTTCGAGGTAGTAATCCCAGGTGAAGCGCACGAGCGCCTCCATCGCGCGGGGCGGGTCGAGATGTTCGAGTTCCAGCGCCCGCTCCGCCGCTCGGATGTCGAGGTAGGCCGCTTCGAGGACGTGCCGGAACAGATCCTCTTTGGATCCGAAGTAGTGATAGATCATGCGCTTGTTGGCCTCGGCGCGCTCCGCGATTACGTCCACGCGGGCGCCGGCGAGACCAAGGCGGGCGAATTCCTCCTTTGCGGCCTGAAGGATGCGGGCCTGCGTCGCTTCCGCGTCGCGCACCCTCGGCTGGGCCGTTCCGTCCATCGCATCCCCTTTCCGGGCCTTCCGCCGCCCGACCATGCACCTGCTTACGATAGCGCCTCTAGCCCGGGCTTGACAGCGTGGCAAATTAGTAAGTAACCAGTTAGTGTATTTGGCAGCCGACGCGCTCGGGAGGCGAGCGGAGCCGCGCATTTGGGAGGAAGACATGTCGTTCATCAAATCGCTCATCGAGCGTGAGACGGTCACCCGTTGCAACATCCTGCTGGCGGGGGCCTATGGCATCCCGGCCGTGGCCGCGGCGCGCATGTTCGGCCCCTCGGCCGCGCAGGCCCAGACCTATGGCGACCCGACCATCGCCTGGTCCTACCGCAACCGCACCAACCCTACTGGAACGAGATCGTGTCCGGCGGCGAGGCCTTCGTCCGCTCGCTGGGGAAAGCTCCACTCCCAACCCAGCGAGACCACCGCGCGCATCTGCACAGGCGCGGCGTTCTTGAGCCCATCGACCAGCGACAGGACCAGCAGGCCATGGGCCACCCCACCGCGGACGCCCATCGCGCCGGCCGCCGCGTCGTCCATATGGATCGCGAAGCGGTCGCCCGAGAAATCGGCGAAGGCGTCGATATCCGCCGCCGTCACGATGCGGCGCCCGCTCCGCCACCAGGCGCCGACGGGCAGATCGTCCCAGGCATCGTCTCCGGGGGCCAGCTTCACGGGGTGGGCGCGTCCTCGCGCAGCAGCCCCTTCGCCTTGAGGTCGGACCAGAATTCGGCCGGGATCGGGTGATCGAACCAAGCGAGGTTCTGATTGAGTTGCTCGACCGTCCGGGTTCCGGCGATGAAGCTCGGGATCGCCGGATGGGCGACGACGAATTGCAGCGCGGCGGCGGGCAGCGGCACGTCGTACTCGGCGCAGACGGCCTCGATGCCGCGGACGCGCTCCATGATCTCGGCGGGCGCGGGGGCGTAATTGTATTTGGCCCCCTCCTTCGCCCCCGTCGCCAGGATGCCGGAGTTGAAACCGCCGCCCACGACCACCGCCGCGCCGCGTTCCTCGCAGAGCGGCAGGAACTCGTTCAGCGCGTCTTGCTCCAACAAGGTGTAGCGGCCCGCCAGCAGGAAGCAGTCGAAGTCGCGCTGCTTGAGTGCCTCGTGGCAGACCTCCCATTCGTTGACGCCCACGCCGATGGCCTTGACCACGCCCTCGTCGCGCAGGCGAGAGAGCGCCTTCCACGACCCGTCCATCGCCTGCTTGAACACCTCGGGCTGTTCGTCGCCCCGGGTGAAGACGTCGATATCGTGGATGAAGCAGATATCCATCCGCTCCAGCGCGAGGCGCTGGAGGCTGTCTTCGAAGGCGCGCATCGTGCCGTCATAGGTGTAGTCGAACTCCATCACGAAGGGCGCGGCGTTGGTCCAGGGCGCGAAGTCGATCTCCGACCGTTTCGCCGGGACCAGACGGCGCCCGACCTTGGAGGACAGCACGAACGAGTCGCGGTCCTTCCAGCGCAGGCTTTGCCCGGTCCGAAGCTCGGACAACCCGTGCCCATACATCGGCGCCGTATCGTAGTAGCGCACGCCGGCGTCCCAAGCCGACTGGAACATCGCGTCCGAGATCGCCTCGTCGATCTCGCGAAAGATGTTGCCCACCGGCGCGGTGCCGAATCCGAAGGCCGTGACCTCCAGATCGGTGCGGCCGAACTTGACCTTCTCGGACGGTTTCATGGCGTGCCCCTAAGTAACCACTTGGATACTTATGGAAGCACGCCGCGCCTGTCCAGCCCTTTCGGCGGCTTGACGGGAAGCGAAGCAGAGCGCGTGAGTAACGATATAGTTACTCAGGGGAGAGCCATGAATCTGACCGATATCCATCTCCAGGTCCGGGATATGGCGCGCGATTTCGCCGAGGGCGCGATCCGCCCCATCGCCGAGGCGCTGGATGCGGAGGAGCGGTTCCCGGCGGAGCTTTATGCCCAGATGCGAGAGCTCGGGCTGTTCGGCATCGGCGTCCCGGAGGAGATGGGCGGCCCCGGCTTCGACACGCTGACCTACGCGCTGGTGATGGAGGAGCTGTCGCGCGGCTATGCCTCTGTCGCCGATCAATGCGGGTTGGTGGAGCTGATCACCACCCTGCTGGTGCGTCACGGCACCGACGCGCAAAGGAACCGCTGGATGGCCGATGTGATGACGGCCAAGACCCGCGTCGCCTATTGCATCACCGAGCCCGAAGCCGGCACCGACGTCTCCGGCATCCGCACCGAGGCGGTGCGGGACGGCGACGGCTGGATCCTGAACGGCGGCAAGATCTGGATCCATAACGCACCGGTCGCCGATCTGGGCTTCGTCCTGGCCCGCACCGACCGGGAGGCGGGCCATCGCGGCATGTCGATCTTCGTCGTCGATCTGCACGCGTCGGGCCTGGAGCGCGGCCCCAAGGAGCACAAGGTGGGCCAGCGCGCCTAGCAGGTCGGCGCGCTGACCTTCACGGATGTGCGGCTGCCCGCCGATGCGCTGCTGGGGGACGAGGGGCGCGGCTTCCACATGATGATGAGCGTGCTCGACAAGGGCCGCGTCGGAATCGCCGCCCTGGCCGTCGGCATCGGCCAGGCCGGGCTGGAGGCAGCCGTGGACTACGCCGCGCAGCGCAAGCAATTCAAGCGACCCATAGCCGAATTCCAGGGCGTGCAATGGCTGCTCGCCGACATGGCCGTCGATGTCGAGGCGGCCCGGCTGCTGGTGCATTCGGCGGCCACCAAGATCGACCGGGGCGAGGACGCGACCCGCGCCTGCTCGATGGCCAAGCGCTTCGCGGGCGACATGGCGGTGGCGCGCTCGGCGGACGCGGTGCAGGTCTTCGGCGGCTCCGGCTATATCCGGGGCTTCGAGGTGGAACGGCTCTATCGCGACGCGAAGATCACCCAGATCTACGAGGGCACCAACCAGATCCAGCGCATGATCATCGCGCGGGAGCTGATCAAGAACGGGGCGCGGGCGGCGTGACGGGGGGCGCTCTGGTCACCGGCGCGGGCCGGGGCATCGGGCTGGCCTGCGCGCGCGCTCGCCGCGAAGGGCTTCGCGGTCGCCGTCAACGGGCTGACCGAGACGGATGTGGCCGATGCGGTCGCGACACTTCGGGCGGAGGGCGCCCGCGCCATGGCTCTGCCCTTCGACGTGGCCGAGCTTGCGGCGCATGAGGCCGCGCTCGACCAGCTGGAGGCGGAACTCGGGCCCCTCACGACCCTCGTCAACAATGCGGGCGTGGGCGTGATGGAACGGGGCGACCCGCTGAACGCCTCCGAAGCGTCCTGGGACCGCTGCCTGAAGGTCAACGCCAAGGCCCTGTTCTTTCTGACCCAGGCGGTCGCGAAGCGCCTGATCGGGCGGGAGGGATTGCGCGTGATCGTCTCGATCACCTCGTCCAACGCGAGCGCCGTGGCGGTGCCGCGCTCCGAATATTGCGCCTCCAAGGCCGCCGCCGCGATGGCCACCGCCGCCTGGGCCGCGCGGCTCGGCCCCGAGGGCGTGCAGGTCTACGACGTGCGCCCCGGCCTGATCGCCACCGACATGACCGCCCCCGTCATCGCGCAATACGAACAGCGCGCGAAGGACGGCCTGACCCTCATCCCCCGCGTGGGCCAGCCCGAGGAGGTAGGCGAGATCGTCGCCACCCTCGCTACGGGCGGCCTGCCCGACACGACCGGCGCCCTCGACTACATCCTGACCGGCACGCCCCTGACGGCCACGCCGCTCGGTCCCGACCCAGTCCGCGTCTGCTTTTCGGCGGCGCATGTCGTGGCCGATCCCTTCGCCGACGACATCCATGCCATCGACTGGGAGGCGACGATGGCCTTTCGCCGCCATCTGGACGGGCTGAGCCTGGGTATCGCCGAGGCGATGGACACCGCGCAGCGCGGCATGGGCCTGGGCTGGCCTCAAGCGCTGGAACTGGTCCGCCGCACCCGCGCCGAACTACCCGACGCGCTGGTCTTCAACGGCTGCGGGACGGACCATCTGGGCCCGGCGGAGGCGCGCGGCCTCGATGACGTCCGCCGCGCCTATCTCGAGCAGGTCGCGGCCATCCAGGCCGCCGACGCCCGGATCATCCTCATGGCCTCCCGCGCGCTGGCGAAGCTGGCCCAAGGCCCGGACGATTATGTGCGCATCTACAGCGAGGTGCTCGCCGCCTGCGACAAGCCAGTGATCCTCCACTGGCTGGGCGAGATGTTCGACCCGGCGCTTGCGGGCTATTGGGGCACGGAGGGTTTCGCCCCCGCGCTCGACACCGTGGCCGGGATCATCGAGGCCAATGCCGCCAAGGTGGACGGGATCAAGATCTCGCTGCTCGACGCCGAGAAGGAGATCGCCCTCCGCAACCGCCTGCCCGAGGGCGTGAAGATGTATACAGGCGACGACTTCAACTATCCCAAGCTGATCCAGGGCGATGTCGAAAGGTTTTCCCGCGCGCTGCTCGGCATCTTCGACCCGCTCGCCGTCGCCGTGGGCCGCGCCGTGGGACAGTTGGGCGAGGGCGACGTCGCGGGCTTCCGCGCGACGCTTGACCCCATCGTGCCGCTGGCGCGCCACATCTTCCGAGCGCCGACGCAGTTCTACAAGACCGGGGTCGTGTGACTCGCATGGCTCAACGGCCACCAGGACCATTTCGCCATGATCGACGGAGCCCAGGCCAAGCGCCCCCTGCACTACTTCGTCGATTGCTTCCGTCTCGCCGATCGCTGCGGCGTCCTGGCCGACCCGGACCTGGCCATCGACCGCATGACCCGCCTCATCCGGACCTACATGTGATTACCCGCGACCGCCTCGCCCTGAACACCGCGACGCTCGGCGCCAATCTGGGCCAGGGCGCCGGTTGGTCGCCGGAGCGCACCGTCGATGCCTGCGCCGCGCGGGGCTTTGGCGGCATCGTCTTCTGGCGGCAGGAGCTGAAGGGCCGCGCCCAGGCCATCGGAGAGTACGCCCGCGCCGCCGGGCTGCGAGTCGATGGGCTGTGCCGCACGCCCTATCTGACGGGGCCGGATGCGAGCACCGATGACGAACTGGCCGCCTCGCTCGACGAGGCCGCGGCCCTCGGCGCGCCGGTCCTGACCATCGTAACCGGCGGCACCGAGCCCGGTACGACCGGTTTGGAGGACAGCCGCAAGCGCCTCGCCGACCGCCTGCGCCCCGCTTGCGCACGGGCCGAAGCCCAAGGCGTCCGCCTCGCGCTGGAGCCGCTCAACCCGATGTTCGGCGGCAACCGGACCGTCATCTTCACCGTCGCCGACGCCGTGGAGCTGGCCGAGGCGTGCCACCCCGCCCTCGCCATCGCCGTCGATGTCTACCACGTCTGGTGGGACCGCACGCTCGCCCCCGCCTGCGCCCGCGCCGGGGACCGGATCGCCGGGCTGCATCTCTGCGACTGGCTGCGCGACACCTCGGATATATTGCTCGATCGCGGCATGATGGGGGACGGCGTGGCCGACATCCCCGCCATCCGGCGCGCCGTCGAGGCGGCGGGTTATACCGGCCCGTGCGAGGTCGAGATCTTCTCCCGCGACTGGTGGTCCCGGGATCCGGGCGACGTCCTCGATACCATCCTCGACCACCTACCGGAGTGCTGACATGGACCTGACCCGAACGCCGCCCGTCGTTACCTACGATGCCGCCGCCGCCCTGCTCGCCGCCGCGCTGGCCCATGCGCGGGCGAATGGCTGGACGGTCGCCGCCTGCGTGGTCGACACGGCGGGCGTCGTGGTCTCCGCCGGACGGCTCGACGGCGCCCCGCCTCCGGTGCTGGAGATGGCGACCGACAAGGCGGTGACCACGATCCTGGGCAAAACCACCAAACCTGGGCAAAACCACCAAAGCCTTCATGGGGCGGATGCAGGACCCGGCCCTGGCGGGCGGCCTCGCCAGCCGCACGAAGCTCCCGGCCTGGGAGGGCGGGCAGCCGATCCGCCTGAACGGCGCGCTCGTCGGCGGCATGGGCGTGTCGGGGGCGTCCGGGCATCAGGATTCGGATTGCGTGGCGGTCGCGCTCGCGACGCTGGGCTTCGACCCCGCCTGAGCGCGGCGCAGCGCTGAGTCCTCAGGCCTCCCCCCCTCAGGCCTCCCCGGTACCGCGGAAGCCTTGCGCCACGACGAATTTCTCCGAGCTGTCCGACCGGCTCGCCCCGGGCTTCACATTGGCGACCTTGGTGAAGCGGCGCTTCAACTCGGCCTGAAGCTCCCCTTCGGCGCCCCCGGCCAGAACCTTGGCCACGAAAGTGCCGCCGGGCGAGAGCACATCGAAGGCCAGCGCCGCCGCCGCCTCGCAGAGCGCGATGATCCGCAGGTGATCCGTCTGCTTGTGTCCCGAAGAGGCCGCCGCCATGTCGGACATGACCACATCCGCCGGGCCGCCCAGCCATGCCTTCACCTTGTCGTCGGCGCCGTCCTCCATGAAGTCGAGCACATGGATCTCGGCCCCCGCGACCGGATCGACCTCCTGCAGGTCGACGCCGATGATCTTGCCCTGGGGCTTACCCGGCCGCGACCCATCCGCGTTGATGCGCGGCACCGCCACCTGCAACCAGCCGCCGGGCGCGCAGCCCAGATCGACCACCCGCGCGCCAGGCACGAGAAAGTGGTATTTGTCGTCCAGTTCCATGATCTTGAACGCCGCCCGGCCGCGATAGCCCTCGGCCCGCGCGCGCTGGACATAGGGGTCATTGAGCTGCCGCTCCAGCCAGAGCTTGGAGCTGAGCTTGCGCCCGCGCGCGGTCTTGACCTTGACGGTGAGGTCACGACGGCCGCGGCCGGAGGTGTTCTTGGGAGCCTTCGCCATGATGAGCGAAATAATGCGCATCGCATCAAATCGGAAGCCTTCGACACGGCTCGGCTGCGCATATGCCCTATTTTCCGCAAGCGACGGGCGTATATGGGGGCCAGTTCAACTCTCCAGAGTCGCCTCATGGCCCAGCCTAGCCCATCCGCCCCCGCCCGACCCACGCCGATCGTTCCCAAGGATGCGCCCCCCTCGGAGCAAAGCGCATTCGCGCGCCCAGCCCCCGCAGCCTGCGGCCGCGTCTACGAGTAGGAGTAAACCTCCAGGCGAGCGCGGCTTCGGCGGCATGCGGCGCGTGCGCCCATTGCCGCCAGGCGCAGGGTCTCAGGTCGACCGGCGCGCCGCGCGAAGGGCCGCGAACGCGCCCAGCCCGGCAAGCAGCAAGGGCAACCCGGCCGGCAACGGAACCGCCGAGAGGTCGGCCGCCGCCGGGGTGATGGCATCGGCGGCCTCCTCAAAGCCGCTCGAGGATGGCGTGCAGTCGTCACAGGTCAATACGTCGATGCTTTCCGTCAGGAAACCTGCCCCCCGCCCCGGGGATCGAGACGAGGATATCGAAGTCGAACGGGGCCGTGAATGGCGCGCCGGGAATGTCGCTGATCGCGAAGACGCCTGCCGCCAAGCCGCCGACAAAGTTCGGCACGAGCATCCCTCCGACCGAGCTAGAAAGAAGCGACGCGCCGGAGAAATCTAATGTGTTCAGCGTGTTGCCCCAATCGAAGACGAGCTCGTTGAAGGAACTATTGACCGACGATATCGACGCCGCGATGCGAAGCAGGTCGTCGGCATCGTCGAATTGCGCTTCGATAGCGGAGAATGTCAGCGCAGACGCGGTCGAGGCAGACATGAGCCCCGCGACAGCCACAAGCGAGAGCCGCTTCATCATCGGACGTCGTTTCCTTATTCATAAACGGCAACGCATCTCGGTCCCGGTGTTCCCAGGGCGAGCAAGCCAGTGGAGCGAACACTGCCCTTCGCCCCATAATGTGATCAACCCTCAGAGCGGCCCGTCGTCCAGAACCCCATCCGCCGACATCTGCGCATAGAGCAACCCCTCGCGCAGGCCCCGATCCGCCACCGACAGCCGATCGGTCGGCCAGACGCGCAGCAGCGCCTGGAGGATCGCCGCCCCCGACATGATGAGCGCGTGGCGCCCACGCCCGATCCTCGGATCGTTCCGCCGCCCCTCGGGCCCCATGCTCAGATAGCTGCGGATCACGCGGTCGATCTGCTCGGTCGTCATGCGCAGCCCGTCGACCTTATTGCGGTCGTAGCGGCGCAGGTTGAGATGGGTCGCCGCGACCGTCGTGACGGTGCCCGAAGTGCCCACGATCTGAAACCCCGGATCACTGTCGCCCGCCGCGTCCGCATAGGGTGAGAACTCGGCCAGGCATTCCTCGAAATGCCACGACATCAACGCAAAGCGCGCGGCATCGTCGGTCACGTCGCGGAACTGGTCCTTGAGCGTCGCCACGCCCAGCGGGATCGAGATCCAGTCGACCACCTTGGCGCCGGGGAAGGGGTCGTTCTCTCCGGCCTGGAAACCGGTATGCAGCCGCATGATGGCCCGCGCCCGGTCGTGGCTGGGCACCCGGGTCAGGTCGATCCAGACCAGCTCGGTCGAGCCGCCGCCGATATCCACCACCAGGAGCTGCTCAGTCTTGCGCGAGACCAGCGGCGCGCAGGAGACGACGGCGAGGCGCGCCTCCTCCTCCGGCTTGATGATCTCCAGCGGAAGGCCGGTCTCCCGCTCGACCAGACGGATGAACTCTTCGGCGTTGGTGGCGCGGCGGCAGGCTTCGGTCGCGACGAGGCGCATGCGCTTGACGTCATGCGTCTCCAGCTTGCGCCGACAGATCTTGAGCGCGCCGATGGTGCGCGCCATCGAGGCGCGGCTGAGCCGGCCGGACTGCTCCAACCCGTTGCCCAGTTGCACCGACTTGGAAAAGCTGTCGACCACGTGCAGTTGCGCGCCTTTGGGCTGCGCGATCAGCATGCGACAGGAATTCGTGCCCAGATCGAGCGCGGCATAGAGCTCAGCCGGATCCGGGCGGTCATGGGTCGGCGAAATCGGGGCCGGACCCCGTAGATCGTGCCGTGGCGCG
The DNA here is from genome assembly GCF_900116765.1 of Jannaschia seohaensis. GTDB lineage: Bacteria > Pseudomonadota > Alphaproteobacteria > Rhodobacterales > Rhodobacteraceae > Jannaschia > Jannaschia seohaensis. The sequence goes on from NZ_UETC01000002.1 coordinate 125,844, forward strand.
CGCGGGGCCCGGCTGATTTTCGCCGGGTCTTCCGGTGGCATCAGGGCCTCCGATCGTTTCGTTTTGTCTTATGTTATCCCGCGCGTCGGCCGCGCGGCAAGAAACTTCATCATGGACATGAAGAATTCGACGGCCCGCGCCCCTTCCGCCCCCTGCCCCGACCTGTCAATCAGACCGCGTGTCGTCATCGGACGAATGGAGGTCGGTCGGCGGCACACTTGAGCCCGCGCGCATCCGTAAGGGGCGAGTAAGCTCGTGCAGGGAAGGGTTGGCACATGGCGCAAATCACCGTCGTTTACTGGAGAGACATCCCCGCGCAGGTTCTGGCGGGCAAAGGCCGCCGCGCGGCCAAGGTTCAGTTGAGCCCCCGGTTCGAGCACGCCATCGACCGCGCCGCCATGCGGGCTGGCGCGGCCGAGACCGACGCCTATCTCGCCGACTGGCGCAAGGTGTCCGAAGGCGAGCGCGAGGGCACCGACGCGGAGGCCGCCGCCGCCCGCGCCGCCGAGTTGGAGGCCGAATGGATTCCCGAGAGACTGCGCGACGCGGCCTTGGCCGGTGGCATCGAGACGCGGGGCGCCGCCTGATGGCCGTGCTCGGCTTCGCGCGCCGCGCGCCCGCGCCCGCCCCGACCGACGCGACCCTGGCGCACTTCCTGCAAGGCGCCTCGATCGAGGTGATGCCCCGCACCGCCGAGAAGGTCGACGACTTCCGCACGATCCTGCCCCGCGGCACGCGCGTCTACATCGCCCATATCGACGGCACCCCGATCGAGGACATGGTCGCCACCGCCGCGCGCCTTCGGGCCGAGGGGATGAACCCGATGCCCCATTTCCCCGCCCGCATCATCCGCGACCGGACGACTCTGGCCGACTGGGTCGCCCGCTACCGCGGCGAGGCCGACGTGGACCAGGGCTTGATCCTGGCGGGCGGCGTGGCCGAGCCGGTGGGCGATTTCACGACCTCCATGCAGCTGCTGGAGTCGGGCGCCTTCGACGGCTTCCGCCGCTTGCACGTGGCGGGCCACCCCGAGGGCAATCGCGACATCGACCCCGATGGCAGCATGAAGAACGTCTCCGAGGCGCTTCTTTGGAAACAGAAATTCTCGGAGCGGACAGATGCGGAGATGGCAATCGCGACGCAGTTTTGCTTCGAGGCCGATCCCGTGATCGCCTGGGCCGAGGGCATCCGCGCCGCGGGCGTCCACCTGCCCATCCATATCGGCGTGGCGGGGCCGGCCAAGCTCCAGACGCTCATCAAATTCGCCATCGCCTGTGGCGTAGGCCCGTCCCTGCGCGTGCTGCAACGGCGGGCGGCGGATGTGACCAAGCTGCTTCTGCCCTTCGAGCCGACGGAGTTCCTCTCGGCCATCGCCGCCCACAAGGCCGCGAATCCCGACTTCCCGATCCACGCCGCCCACATTTTCCCGCTGGGCGGGATCAAGACCTCCGCCACCTGGCTCGACACCCACTCCAAGGATCAAGAATGACCCGTACCGTCCTGGAATCGAAGACGAAGACTGTTGTCATCGGCTTCGATGAACCGTTCTGCGTGATCGGCGAGCGGATCAACCCGACCGGCCGCAAGAAGCTCGCCGCCGAGTTGGAGCAAGGCGACTTCTCCACCGTCGAGAAGGACGCTCTGGAGCAGGTCGCCTGCGGCGCGATGGTGCTCGACGTCAATTCGGGGGCCGTCTTCACCAACAAGATGGCCGAGGATCCGCGCTACGCCGACAACAACTTCGTCGAGCCGCCCCTGATGAAGGCGCTGATCGAAAGGGTGCAGGCCATCGTCGACGTGCCGCTCTGCATCGACAGCTCCGTGCCCGGCGCGCTGGAGAACGGGCTGGAGGCGGCCGAGGGGCGGCCCCTGCTGAACTCCGTCACCGGCGAGGAGGAGCGGCTGGAACTCGTCCTGCCGCTGGTCAAGAAATACAACGTGCCGGTCGTGGCGATCTCCAACGACGACACCGGCATCAGCGAGGACCCGGAAGTCCGCTTCGCGGTCGCCAAGAAGATCGTGGAGCGCGCCGCCGATCACGGCATCCCCGCCCATGACATCGTCGTCGATCCGCTGGTCATGCCGATCGGCGCGATGGCCACGGCGGGGCAACAGGTCTTCACCCTGGTCCGCCGTCTGCGCGAGGAGCTGGGCGTCAACACCACCTGCGGGGCATCGAATGTCAGCTTTGGCCTGCCCAACCGGCACGGCGTCAACGCGGCCTTCCTGCCCATGGCCATCGGCGCGGGAATGACCAGCGCGATCATGAACCCGGTCCGCGCGCAGGAGATGGAGGCGATCCACGCCGCCAACATGCTGATGAACCACGACCCAAATGGCGGCGCCTGGATCGGCTTCACCCGCGTGCAGGAGGCGATGAAGGACGGGCTGACCTTCGCCGAGGCGGCGACGGCGGCCCGGGCCTCGGGCGCGCGCTCGGGCGGGCGGCGCGGCGGACGGCGGCGGGCGTGAGCCCGAGCATTAAGGGAAACTTAACACTGATGCTCCTAGTCTTGGCTCATGAGCTATGTCGGACATGTGGGCGCCACCGACGAGACGTGGCTCCGCGGGCATCTTCATGGGCCCGCGGCGCAGGTGGGAGGCGTGCTCTGCCTCACCGCCGCCGAGGTCGAGGAGAAGATCGGCCGCAAACAGCTGGAGCGGGAGGTGCGTCAACGCCGCTTCCGCATGGTGCAAGCGGGTCATCAGATCCTGATCGTCTGCTCTCCCGTGCCGGTGCGTTTGCTGGTCTGACCGGTCAGAGCAGCCGGGTCGCGCCATGACCGACCCGCTCGTCGTCTTCACGCCCTCGGGCAAGCGCGGGCGCGTGCCGGCGGGAACGTCTGTCCTGGACGCGGCGCGCCGCCTGGGCGTCGATCTCGATTCGGTCTGTGGCGGACGCGGGATCTGCTCCAAGTGCCAGGTCGCACCCGGCGAGGGCGCCTTTCCCAAACATGGGGTCACGGTCGCGCCAGACGCGCTGAGCGAATTCAACGCGGTTGAGCGCCGCTACGACGAAAAGCGCGGCCTCAAGCCCGGGCGGCGCCTGGGCTGCCAAGCCTGCATTCAGGGGGATGTCGTCATCGACGTGCCGCCCGAAAGCCAGGTGCATAAGCAGGTCGTGCGCAAGGCCGCCTCGGACCGCGCGATCACGCTGGACCCGGCGACACGGCTGCATTTCGTCACCGTGGAAGAGCCGGACATGGACGCGCCCTCCGGCGATCTGGAGCGGCTGCGCGCCGCGCTGAAGGCGCAATGGGATCTCGACGGCCTGTCGGTCCCCCTGCCCGTGCTGCAAGGGCTGCAACCGGCCCTACGAAAGGGCGGCTGGGAGGTGACGGTCGCGGTCAATCACGACACCGGTTCCATCGCCGCGATCTGGCCCGGGCTGCGCACCGCCGCGCCGCTGGGTCTGGCCGTCGACCTGGGCTCGACCACCATCGCCGCGCATCTCTGCGACTTGGGCACCGGCGCGGTGCTCGCCTCGGGCGGCATCATGAACCCGCAGATCCGCTTCGGCGAAGACCTGATGAGCCGGGTCAGCTACGCGATGATGAACGCGAATGGCGCCACCGAGATGACGGCCGCCGTGCGCACCGCCTTGGGCGCCTTGGCGGCCGAACTCGCCGCCGAGGCCGGAATCGCCCCCGCCGACATCGTCGAGACGGTGATCGTCTGCAATCCGGTCATGCACCACCTGCTGATCGGCGTGGACCCGGTCGAACTGGGTCAGGCGCCCTTCGCGCTGGCCACGTCCGACGCGCTGCCTTTGGAGGCAAGCGATCTGGGCCTCGACGCGCTGGCCCCCGGCGCGCGCGCCTATCTCCTGCCCTGCATCGCGGGCCATGTCGGCGCCGACGCCGCCGCCGTCGCCCTCTCCGAGGCGCCCGACCAAGCCGACGAGATGACCCTGATCGTCGATGTCGGCACCAATGCCGAAATCCTTTTGGGCAACCGCGACGGCCTGCTCGCCTGTTCGTCGCCGACCGGCCCCGCCTTCGAGGGCGCGCAGATCAGCAGCGGCCAGCGCGCCGCGCCCGGCGCCATCGAGCGGGTGGAGATCGACCCCGTCACCAAGACACCCCGCTTCCGCGTGATCGGCTCGGATATCTGGTCGGACGACCCGGCCTTCGACGCCGAGGTCACGGGCATCTGCGGCTCGGGCATCATCGAGGCGGTGGCCGAGATGCGGCTTGCGGGTCTGCTGGACGCGGGCGGCCTGATCGGCTCGGCCGAGCAGACCGGGACGGAGCGCTGCATCGCCGAGGGGCGCACCCATTCCTACCTGCTCTGGGAGGACGGGGACCGCCGCATCCTGGTCACGCAGGGCGATGTCCGGGCGATCCAGCTGGCGAAATCCGCGCTCTATGCGGGCGCGCGGCTGCTGATGGACGAGGCGGGGGTCGACAGCGTCGATCGCGTGACGCTGGCCGGGGCCTTCGGCGCGCATATCTCGCCCAAACACGCGATGGTGTTGGGCATGATCCCGGATGCGGACCTGACCAAGGTCGGCAGCGCGGGGAACGCGGCGGGGCATGGCGCGCGGATGGCGCTCTGCGACCGGGGGCTCAGGACGCGGATCGAGGGGCTGGTGCGGCGGATCCAAAAGGTCGAAACCGCCGTGGCCCCCCGCTTTCAGGAGCATTTCGTGGCCGCCAACGCCATCCCCCACGCGACCGCGCCCTTCCCGCATCTGGGGCCCCTGCCCCAGGTGAGCTTCAACCAGGCGAGCGGCGGACGGCGGCGGCGGCGCGGCTGAGGCCGGCTCACAGCCGGATCACGGGGCCGCCCGCGGCCTCCGCATCCGCCTCGTCATGGGTGACCAGCAGCACCGGGATGCCCGCCGCGCGGGCCCGGCCGAAGACGAGATCGCGGATCTGGCGGCGCAGGCCCGTGTCCAGCTTCGAGAAAGGCTCGTCGAGCAGCAGGGCGCGCGGCGCCGAGAGCAGCACGCGCATCAGCGCCACCCGCGCCGCCTGCCCGCCCGAAAGCGTGGCTGGGTCGCGGGGACCGAAGCCGCTGAGCGAAATGTCGGCGAGGGCGCGGTCGACAGCCGCGCGGCGCTCCGCCCGGGGGCTGCCGGGCGGCAAGCCGAAGGCCAGGTTCGCCGCCACGTCGAGATGCGGGAAGAGCAGCGGATCCTGATAGAGGATCCCTACCCGCCGCGCCTCGGGAGCAAGGCCGCCCAAGTCCCGCCCATCCAGCGTCACGCGCCCTTCGGCGTGAAAACCGGGGGCGAGATCGCCCATCACATAGGAAAGGAGCGTCGATTTGCCCGATCCGCTGGGCCCCATCAGCGTCACCACCGTGCCGGGGAGGACGGTCGCATCGACCTCCAAAAGGCGGCGTCGGCCCTGAAAGACACGGACCCGGTCCAGGCGCAGACCGTCAGCCATGACGCAACCCCCGCCGGTTCCGCCAGACCAGCGCCGGGACCAGAAGCGCCAGAGCGAAGGGCAGGAAGGCCGCCCCCGTCTGCCCAAGCCCCCAGACCCCGATGGCCCGCCGGTCGCCCCCTGCGGCGAGCGCCACCGCCTCGGTCGCCAGCGTCACCACGCGCCCGCCGCCCAGCAGCAAAGTCGGCAGGTATTGCCCGACGCTGACGGCCATGCCCACCGCCGCGGCCGTCAGGACGGGCGCCAGCAGCATCGGCAGCCGCAGCCGCCAGAGCACCGCGTCCGGCGACGCGCCCAGCCCCGCCCCCACTCGCGCCAAGCGCCCGTCCCAAGCCCGGAACGGGCCCGCGAGCGAGAGAAACACGTAAGGCAGCACGAAGACGACATGGCCCAGCGCCACCAGAGTCCAGCTCGGCCCCAGGCCAAACGCGGCCGCGGCGGTGACCAGCCCCGGCAGGAACGCGACCTGCGGGATCAGGAGCGGCAGGTAAAGCAGCCAGAGCGCCCGCTGACCCACGGTCAGGCCAAAGCGGTGCTCCGCCTCCAGGCATCCCACGACCAGCAGCAGCGACAGGGCGGTCGCGGCCGCGGCCAGGGTCAGCGTGTCGCCCGCGACCGACAGCATTTCCGGGCCGAAGCGCATCCAGCTGCGCGCCGTCAGGGCATCCGGCCCGAGTTCAGGAAAGCGCCAGCCCGCCGCCACCGACCAGAGCGCGAGCGCCGCGATCCCCAAAAGCACCGCCAGGGCCGAAACGACGCCCAAGACCAGCCCCGCGGCGCGGGCGGACCGCTCCGGCAGGCCGCGCCCCGCCCAGACCCAGGCACAGCCCAGCCGCGCCACGGCCCGCTCGCCCCCCCACCAGACCGCCAATGCGCCCAGCACCAGCGCGAACTGGATCGCCGCGCCCGCCGCGGCGACTGCCCGCTGCGACAGGTCCGGCTCGGCCATCCAGCGCGTGACCTGCACCGACAGCGTGGGCGGCACGTTCGGCCCGAGGATCAGCGCGACATCCACATTGGTCATCGCATAGACCAGCACCACCAGTACCGGCAGGCGCACCTGGGCATAGAGCGCGGGGAAGACCGTCTTGAGCCAGCCCGCGATGCGCCCCTGGCCGAGACTGCGCGCCACGGCCATGCGGCGCCGCTGGTCGGTCTGGCCGAGAGCCGCGAGCATCATCAGCAGCAGGAACGGCAGTTCTTTGGCGATCAGGCCCGCCGTCAGCGAAAGCCCCCAGGGGTCCTGGAGGATCAGCAGGTCCGGTGGCCTGTCCCACCCCAGGACCAGCGCCGGCACCCGTGCGATCCAACCCGACGGCGCGATCAGAAAGGCGAGGCCCAGCGCCGCCGCGGCATGGGGCACGGCGAGCAGCGGGGAGAGCATCCGTTCCAGCCAGACGAAGGCCCGCGTGCCCTGCCAGCCCGCCAGGATCAGCGTCGCCACCAGCAGCGCGCCCAGCGTCGAGAGCAGACCCGACGAGACCGAGACCGCCATCGCGCGCGTCAGGCCCGGCCAGTCCAGCACCGCGCGAAACGGCTCGGCCGAGAGCCCGGTCCCGACCGCCCCCAAGCCGATGGCCGGCAGCACCGTGCCCAGCAGGCCGACCGCGACCGGCAGCGAGAGGACCGCCGCCGTCAGCAGGGGAAGGGGACGCAGCATGGGCGTGGTCCTAACGGCGCGCGGGGGCCGGCGGGGTCAACCCCGCCCTACGAGGGACGCAGCGGCTGTCAGGTAGGGCGGGGATTCCCCCGCCATGCCCCCGCACGCCCACCCGCTGCTCAGTTCGCCACGCCGTAGCGCGCGACCCAGTCGGCGGCCAGCCGCTCGGCCCAGCTCGGATGCGGCTCCGGCAGGGCCTGGCCCAGCTCCTCGGGACTCAGGGTCGCCACGCCCAGATCGAGGGCCTCGAAGGCGGCGCGGTCGGCCGGATCCAGAGCGTCCATGTCCAGGACCGTGCCATAGCCCAGAACATCCGGCATCTGGGCGCGCAACTGCGCCTCGGGCGAGAGCAGCGTGTCGGCCACCACCATCGCGCCGGCCTTGGCGTTGGCGTTGAACGGGATCGCCACGAAGGAGGCGTTGCCGAGCGTCCCGTCCTCCAGCACGTAGGTGCGCGCCGTGGACGGTAGTTCGTAATTCGCGATGGCGGCGGTGGCCTCGCCGGGCGAAAAGCTGATGGCGATATCGACCTCGCCATCATTCATCAGCTGCAATTGCCGCGGACCCGTCTGCGGATAGGCGCGGCCCTGGCGCCAGAGCACCGGCGTCAGCGCATCCATGAAGTCCCAGAGCGGCGCGGAGATCTCGGCGTAATCCGCGCCCACCGGCCCTTGCAGGACGCCCGGATCCTCGACCAGTTCGATCAGCATCTGCTTGAGGAAGGTCGTGCCGAGGAAGTCGGGCGGCTGCGGAAAGGTGAAGCGGCCCGGATTGGCCTGGGCCCAGTCCAGCAGGGCCTCGGCCGAGGCGGGGGGCTCTTCCAGGCGCGCGCTGTCATGGATGAACACGACCTGCGCCATGGCCCAGGGGCTCTCGTAGCCGTCGGTGGGGATGGTGAAATCGGTGGTGACGGTCTTGCCCTCGACATCCACGAAGCGCCAGTTCGGCAGGTCCTCGGCGAAGGGGCCGAAGAGCAGCTCTTCGCGCTTCATCGATGCGAAATTGGCGCCGTTGATCCAGATAAGATCGACCGACCCGCCCTCGGTCTTGCCGGCCTGCCGCTCCGACAGGACCAGGCTGACCGCATCGGCGGTATCTGCCAGCTTCACATGCTCCAGCGTGACGCCCTGCTCGGCCACCTGCTCCCCGACCCAGGCGATGAAATCGTTGGTCGTGGTCGATCCGCCCCAGGCATGCCAGTAGACGGTCTGGCCCTCGGCCTCGGCCAGGACGGCCTCCCAGTTGGCGGGGTCCGGCTCGGCGAAAGCGGGGGTCGCGGCGAGGGCGGCGATCAGGGGCAGGCGCATGATGGCGTCTCCTAGTCGGTGAAGACCGCGCGGGCGGCAAGCACACGGGCGGTGGCGGTGAAGAAGCAGAGGGTGCCGAAGGTCCAGGCCAGCGGCGCGAACCACGTGGGCAGGAGGCAGAGCAGGACGAAGAACAGGATCGTCTCCGTCCCTTCCAAGAGGCCATTGGAATAGTAGAGCGATTTGGAGCCTTGGGCCGAGGTCTCCAGACCCCGCTTCTCGGCCATGGTGGCGTAGCCCAGGAAGGACGTGCCGTTGACGTAGAAGCTGAGCAGCAGGAACGCGGCGGGCAGCGCGTTGGCCGAGTCCAGGACGGCGAAGGCAAAGGGGATCGCGCCGTAGAACAGGAAGTCGGACCAGATATCGAGATAGCCGCCGAAATCGGTCTTGCGGGTGGCGCGGGCGATCGCCCCGTCCAGCCCATCGGCCAGGCGCGACGCCAAAAGCGGGATCAGCGCCCAGCCCGGCGCGCCCAGGGCGACGGTTGCGGCGGCGACGAGGCCAAGCGCCAGTCCCGTCAACGTCACCGCGTCGGCCGTCGCCCCCCGCGCCGCCAGGGCGCGGCCCAGCCGGTTGAGCGGCGGATCGATCAGACGGCGGGCGGTGGCGTCGAGCATAAGGCGGCTCCAACATCGTGACGGGTTCCCCCCTGCCCCAGGTCGAGCCGCCCGCGCAACCGCCCCCACGGGAACGTGACGGGTCAAGCGGGGAGCGGGCGCTCCGGGATGCGCGTCAGCGCCAGGGCCGAGATCAGGACCATCGCCGCCGACACGCCAAGCGACAGGCCCAGCCCGCCCAACTGAAAGCACAACCCCGACAGGACCGTGCCCATCAACCGCCCGGCGGCATTCGCCATGTAGTAGAACCCCACATCCATCGTCACCCGCTTCGCCCCCGCGAAGTGCAGGATGAGATAGGAATGCAGCGCCGAGTTCACCGCGAAGGCCAGCCCGAAGGCCATCAGCCCGACCAGCACCGGCCAGGCCTGCCCCGGTATGGCCGCATGCGCCGCCGCCGTGCCCGCGACCAGCGCGGCCAGGATCCCGGCCCAGGCCAGGGCCTTGCCGACCGAGCCCTTCCCCAGCAGACGCGGCGTCGACGCCTGCATCGCCCCATAGCCAATCACCCAGAGCGCCATGAAGCTGCCGGTGACGAGGAAGGCGGCGCGCTCCGCCCCGTCCTCGGCCAGAGTCGCCGACAGCCAGATCGGCAGAGCCACAACGAACCACACGTCGCGCGCGCCGAACAGGAAGGTGCGCGCCGCCGACAGCCAGTTGATCCGGGGATCGGAGGACAAAACCTCCCGGAACTTGGTGCCCTTGACGCCGCCCGACAGGCCCGCCGGCAAAAAGGCCAGCACCGCTATGAGCACCGCCATCAGCACGCCCGCCATCGTCCCAAGCGCCGCCTCAAAGCCCAGCCCGGCCAGGAGCCCCGCGCCCACGAAGAACCCCAGCCCCTTGATCGCGTTCTTGGAGCCGGTCAGTGCGGCCACCCATTTGAACAGGCCGCCCTCGGGCACCAGAAGCTTGACGGCGGATTTGGACGCGGTCTTGGCCAGATCCTTGGCCACGCCCGACGCGCCCTGCACCAGCATCACATAGAGAACCGACGTCCCCACCGCCCAGGCCGGGTCCAGCCGGGTCAGCGCCACCAGCGCCACCACCTGCAATCCCAGCCCGAGATGCAAAGTCAGCGCGAGCCCGAACCGCGCCGCGAGCCAGCCCGCGCTCAAGTTCGTCACGATGCCCGCGATCTCATAGAGGACGAACAGCCAGGCCAGTTGCAGGGGCGAAAAGCCCAGCGTGTAGAAATGCAGCAGCACCAGCATCCGCAGCGCGCCATCGGTCAGCATGAAGGCCCAATAGGCCCCCGTGACCGCCGCATATCCCTTCATCGAGGTCACGCGCTGTCCTTCTGCGCCAGCATCCGCACGATATCGGCCATCCGGACCGCATAGCCGAACTCGTTGTCATACCAGACATAGAGCTTGAGATGCGTGCCCTGGATCACGACGGTCGAGGGCGCGTCCACGATGGCGGAGCGCCGGTCGTTGAGGAAGTCGGACGAGACCAGCGGCCGGTCCTCGACACCCAGGATTCCTGCCATCTCGCCCGCCTCAGCCGCGCGGAAGGCGGCATGGACCTCGTCCACCGTGACCTCCCGCGCCATCTCGAAGGCGCAATCGGTCAGCGAGGCGTTCAGCAGCGGAACACGCACGGCATGGCCCATCAGGCGGCCCTCCAGATCGGGGAAGATCTGCATGATCGCCTTGGCGGAGCCTGTGGTCGTCGGGATCAGGTTGCTCAGAGCGGAGCGCGCGCGGCGCGGATCCTTATGGGGCCGGTCCACGATCGTCTGCGTATTGGTCACGTCGTGGATCGTCGTGAAGCTGCCATGGCGGATGCCGAACGCCGCCCGCAGGACCGCGACAACGGGCGCGAGGCAATTGGTCGTGCAAGAGGCCGCCGTCAGCAGCCGTTGCGAGCCGTCATAGAGCCCATGGTTCACGCCATAGACGAGGTTCAGCGCATCGCCATCCTTGACCGGCGCGCTGACGACGACGCGGGGGATGCCGGCGTCGAAATAGGGTTGCAGCCTGGCGCCGGTCTTGAACACGCCCGTGCAGTCCAAAACGGCGTCGACGCCCGCGAGGGGCAGATCCTCGATGCGGCGGTGGGCGGTCAGCGGCAGGCGGGTCTCTCCTGCGATCAGCGCGTCCCCCTCGGCCCGCACCGGACGGGTCCACCGGCCGTGGACGCTGTCGAACTCCAGCAGGAGCGCGTGCTGAGCGGCATCGCCCGCCGCATCGTTCACCCCCACGATCTCGACACCCTGCGGCCGGTCCAGCAGGTCGCGCAAAACCAGCTTTCCGATCCGGCCCAGCCCGTTGAGATACACTTTCATGCCGCACTCCCTCGCTCACGTCGGGGGCGCGCTAGCCGCGTCGTGTAACGGTTTTGCGACGCCACCCCGCCGCCCGACCCGGCCCAGCGGCACGAGGCGAGCCGTGTCCCTCTATCCGAACGCTTGCGCCAGCGCGAGGCCGCAGCCGTTGCTTGAATGTCGGACATTCGAACCGCGCTGGACTCCGCCAGGCTGCCTCAGATCCGCGACGGCAGGGTCATTTGTCAGACATTCGATGGCCCGCCCGATAGGTGCGAAACACGGACCGGTCGCGCAATAATCATATGCGAAATTAAATCAATGGACCCAAACCGAAGAAATTCGTCAATCCTACGTTATTTCAATATATTGGGGATAGCCCCTCATCTGACCCCACCCCCCTTTGCTCGTTGACCGGTGCGGGGCACAGCACCTCCACTCGGCATTAACGGGACATGCGACCGCGCTGCGACGGGTTTCGGCAAGGGGCCGGGCCGAGCGGGACGCATCGGGGGGCGATGAACATGACGCAAAGCGATACCATGCAGGCGGACACGGTGCTCAGGGGCGGCACCATCTGGTGCGGGCTGGGCCTGCCCCGGGTCGAGGCCGTCGCCATGGCCGATGGCGTGATCCTCGCCACCGGCACCGACGCGGAGATCGCCGCCCATATCGGCCCCGACACCCGTGTGATCGATCTGGAGGGCCGCCTCGCCACGCCCGGGCTCAACGACGCGCATATGCACCTCATCCCCTACGGCACCGCCATGGCCGAGGTCGATCTGCGCCCCACCACCGTCGCCACGCTCGACGGGCTGCTGGGCGCGCTCCGCGACCGGGCGGCGACGCTCGCGCCCGGCGAGTGGGTGATCGGGCGGGGCTACGACCATTTCCGTCTCGACACCGGCCGCCACCCCTACCGGGAAGAGCTGGACCAGGCCTGCCCCGACCATCCTGTCTACATCGTCCGAACCGACGGGCATCTGGCCGTCGCCAATTCCCGCGCGCTGGCCCTGGCCGGGATCGACGAGGACACGCCCTCGCCCCCCGGCGGGCTGATCGAGCGGCAGAACGGCAAGCTCACCGGCCTCGTGGCCGAGACCGGGCGCGAGCCGCTGATGAACGTCCTGCCCCGCGCCTCGGTCGAAGCCCTGGTCGAGAGCATCGAGCGCGGCGGCGCGGACCTGCTGTCCCGCGGGATCACCTCGGTCATGGAGGCCGCCGTCGGCATTCGCGACGGCTGGACCGAAATGGAAGCCTATCAGGAGGCCCATGCGACCGGCCGCCTGCCCGTCCGTGTCTACGCCACGCTGATGGGAGATAAGACCCGGTCGATCCTGCCCGAGTGCATGGCGGCGGGACATGTCTCGGGCACTGGCGACGACCGGCTGCGGATCGGGCCGGTGAAGATCTTCACCGACGGCTCGGCCGGGGGCCGGACAGCCGCCATGACGAAGCCCTATCTCGGCGGCGATCCGGACGATCTGGGCCTGCTCTGCCTCTCCGACGAGGAACTCGACCGGATGGTCATGGAGGGCCACGAAGCAGGCTACCGCTTCGCCATCCACGCCATCGGCGACGCGGCGATCGAGCAAGTGTTGAACGCCTACGAGAAGGCCCTCGCCACCCATCCCGACCCCGACCGCCGCCACCGGATCGAGCATTGCGGCTGGCTGCGCCCCGACCAGATGGCGCGGATGCAGGCGATGCATGTCCTGCCCGCGCCCCAGCCCGCCTTTCTATACTATTTCGGCGATCTCTACCTGACCCTGATCGAGCGCGAGCGCGTCACCGCCAGCCACCCGATGCGCACCTGGATCGATGCCGGGCTCAAGCCCTCCGCCTCGACCGACTGCCCGGTGGTGGAGATCGACCCCTTCGCCAATCTCTACACCATGGTCACGCGCAAGACCTCCCAGGGCACCGAACTCGGCCCCGAGCATTGTCTGACCATCGAGGAAGCGCTCGACGCCTACACCCACGCCTCCGCCTACGCGGCCCATGAAGAGCAAATCAAAGGACGGCTCGTGCCCGGCCAACTGGCCGACATCGCCGTCTTCGACACCAACCTCCTGACCTGCGCCCCCGAGGAGATCCTGACCGCGCGGTGCGACCTGACCGTGCTGGGCGGCGCGGTGGTCTACGAGCGGCAGGCCGCGCAATGACACGGCCTGTCCCCCTCCAAGCCCCCCCGCCGACTTGCCTCGAGGCGCACCAGGCTCCTCTTCTTCCCTGTTCAAATATCCCGGGGGTCCGGGGGCTGGCCCCCGGCCCCGTCCTCTCAACCGGCGCCAACGGTTCCAAGAATGGAGAACCGGCCCGATGCTGACCCAGATCGTAAATCGCTTGCTGATCTCGATCCCGGTGCTGTTCGGAGTTCTGCTTCTCGGCTTCGGCCTGCTGATCCTGGTGCCCGGCGATCCGGCCATCGTGATGGCCGGCCCGACCGCCACCCCTGACGTTGTCGACAAGATCCGCGCTGAGATGGGCCTGGACGAGCCGGTCTATGTCCAGTTCTTCAGCTATCTCGGGCGCGTTCTGCAAGGCGATCTGGGCCGCTCGCTGATCTCCAACAAGACCGTCGTCTCGGAACTGCTCGCCGCCATCGGCCCCACGGCGGAGCTGATGGTCGCCTGTCTGATCTGGTCGGTGCCCCTAGGCATCGCGCTGGGCACGCTGGCCGCCGTGTTCCGAGGCGGGCTGATCGACCGGACGATCATGGCGATCTCGGTGGCGGGCGTGTCGCTCCCGATCTTCTTCATCTGCCTGATGATGATCCAGTTCGTCGGCGTGAAATGGCAGCTTCTGCCCTTCATCGGCCGGGGCGGTCCGCTCTGGACGGTGGATGGGCTGCGCCATATCGCGCTCCCCGCGCTGTCGCTGGGCGCGATCTTCATCGGGCCTGTCGCGCGGATGACACGCTCCTCGGTGCTGGAGGTGCTCAAGCTTGACCATGTCCGCACCGCCCGCGCCAAGGGGCTCAGCGAGACCCGGGTGATCCTGCGCCACGGGCTCAGGAACGCGCTAATCCCGGTGGTGACGCTGATCGGCCTTCAGGCGGGCTATCTGGTGGGCGGCGCCGTCGTGACCGAGAGCATCTTCTCCTATCCCGGCATCGGGCGGCTCGCGGTGGGCGCGATCCTGAGCTCGGATTTCCCGCTGGCGCAGGGGGCAATCCTGATCCTGGCGCTGGGCTTCATCCTGATCAACATGATCGTGGACATCCTCTACGCACTGCTCGACCCGCGGGTGCAGACATGACGGCAGCGACGGAGCAGACCGAAGCGCAGGTCCTCGACGCGCCGATGCCCGTGCAGCCCTGGTGGCAGAGGCTGCTGCGCGATCCGGCGGCGCTGGCCGCGGCGCTGGTCTTTCTGGCCATCGTGCTCTGCGCGCTTGCCGCGCCGCTCATCTCGCCGCACGACCCCTTCGCCAGTTCCCGCGCGGTGATGCAGCCGCCGGTCTGGGCCGAAGCGGGCAATTGGACCCATCCGCTGGGCACCGATGGCCAGGGGCGCGACATGCTCTCGCGGCTGTTCTACGGCACCCGGCTGACGCTGATTATCGGTGTGGTTTCCGTGGCGGTCGGCGGGATGCTGGGCTCGCTTCTGGGCCTGCTCGCCGCATTCAAGCCGGGACTGGACCCCTGGGTGATGCGGCTGGTGGACGTGATGCTGTCCTTCCCGGCGATCCTGCTGGGTCTCGCGCTGGTCGCGGTGCTGGGTCCCGGCGCGGGACCGGTCATCGTGGCGCTGGCGATTGCGACGATCCCCGACTGCGCCCGCATCGCCCGCTCCATCGCGGTCTCGGTGATGAAGCAGGAATATATCGAGGCGGGCCGCGCGCTGGGCCTCTCGGACATGGCGCTCTTCACCCGCTATCTGCTGCGCAACTGCATCTCGTCGATCATGATCTTCATCTCGCTGCGCTTCGGCCAGATCATCCTGATCGGCGCGGCGCTGTCCTTTCTGGGCCTGGGCGCGCGCCCACCCACGGCGGAGCTCGGCATGATGGCCGCGCAGGGCCGCGATTTTCTTCTCTTCGCGCCGCATATCGCGGTGATCCCCTCGGTGCTGATCTTCGTGATCGTGCTCTCCGCCAACATCCTGGGCGACGCGCTGCGCGACGTGCTCGACCCCCGTCTCAGATCCTGACCCAAGAACCGGCAAACCGGCGCCCCATCCACAAATCAATAGGGAAGACCAAGACCATGAATAAATTGATGACGACAACGGCGGTCCTGCTCATGGCCGGAAGCGTCGCGGCCCAAGAGATCACCATCGTCCGCGAGGTCGACAGCAACAATTACGACCCGCACAAGACGACCTCGCGCGCGGCCTCCGAGGTGCTGTTCATGATGGGGGACACGCTGGTGTCGCTCGCCCCCGACATGCAGACCATCCAGTCTGGCGTGGCTGAGAGCTGGGAGATCAGCGAGGACGCCACCACCTACACCTTCAAGCTGCGCGAAGACGTGCAGTTCTGCGACGGCAAGCCCCTGACCGCCGCCGATGTCGTCTATTCGATCAACCGCTGGATCGACCCCGACACCAACTCTCCGGTCGCCTGGCGCGCGGGCGAGGTCGAGAGCGTCACCGCGCTCGACGACTACACCGTCGAGTACAAGCTCAAGGCGCCTTTCTCGGAACTGCTCTACCAGCTCACCCAAAGCTTCGGGACGATCATCGACCAGGCCAATGTCGAGGCGCTGGGCGAGGATTTCGGCATCACCGGCTTCAACGGCACGGGCCCGTTCTGCTGGGCCGAGTGGACGCCGCGCGACAAGATGGTGATCACCCGGCATGAGGCCTATACTTGGGGCGCGCCGTTCCATTCCAATACCGGCCCCGCCTCGATGGCGCAGATCACCTGGCAGATCGTGCCCGAGGAGAACACGCGCACCGTCGCCATGCTGACCGGTCAGAGCGACGTGACCCAATACATCCCCGATATCGCGCTGGAGCAGCTGCGCGGCGCGCCGACCGTCGATGTGGTGCAGTCCGACCTCGCCTTCTGGACCTATTTCATGGGCTTCAAGATCGACAAGGAGACGGTCAGCGACCAGGCCGTGCGCGAGGCGATCAACCTCGCCGTCAACCAGGAGGCGATGGCCGAGGATCTGTTCTTCGGCGCCGTGCAGCCCGCCTATTCCTATGTCAGCCAGGAGGCGCTGGACTGGAACAGCGACGTCGACGACATCCTGCTGAAATACGACCCGGAGCGGGCCAACGCGATCCTCGACGAGGCCGGCTGGGTGCGCGGCGATGACGGCATCCGGTCGAAGGACGGCGTGCGGCTGGCGCCGACCGCTTACGTCTTCGCCGGCTCCACCTGGTCCAAGATCTCCGAGGCGGTGCAGGCCTATCTGCGCGAGATCGGCGTAGACATGCAGATCCAGGCCTTCGACGCCACAGTGGCCTGGGGCAAGCTCGCCACGCAGGAGTTCGACATGTTCGGCATGTCCTTCCCCTACGTGTCCTCGGGCGATGCGCTGAACCTCTATTTCCGGTCGCAGAACATGCCCTCGCCCAACCGCATGAACTGGGACGATCCGAAGACGGACCAACTGCTTCTGGCGGGCGCCACGGCGACCTCCGATGCGGACCGGGCCGCGGCCTATGGCGAGGTCTTGCAGATGGTGCACGAGGCCGCCGTCTGGCTGCCGCTCTATCACGAGCCGATGGTGATCGCGCAGTCCTCCAAGCTGGAGCCGGTCGTGCCACACAACATCTACGGCGCCGGGCTCTACAAGGGCCTCGACCTCAAGTTCGCCGAGTAATCCCCTCGTAGGGCGGGGATATCCCCGCCCTACCTCAAAATTCGAGAGCCGCCACCATGCCCGCCACCGTCATCCGAAACGCCGCCTGGATCGTCGCATACGACGCCGAGGGCGACTGCCACACCTACCTGAAAGACGGCGATGTCGCCTTCGACGAGACCGGCATCCTCCAGGTCGGCGGCACCTATGCGGGCGAGGCCGCGACCGAGATCGACGGGCGGGACCGGCTCGTCTCTCCGGGCCTCGTCAACATCCATTCGCACCCCTCGTCCGAGGCCATGAACAAGGGCTTCCTGGACGAGTTGGGCTCCAAGCGCCTGGGCATGTCCTCGCTCTATGAGTTCATGCCCCTCTTCCGCTGCGACGACGAAGGCCGCGAGGCCTGCGTCAACGTCACCTATTCCGAGCTTCTGAAATCCGGCGTCACCACGCTGGTCGACCTCTCGGTCGCCTGGGACGGCTGGATCGACGCCTTCGCCAATTCGGGCCTGCGCGGCATCGTCAGCCCGATGTATCGCTCCGCCTCCTGGGGCACCAAGACCGGCCGCTTCGTCGAATACGACTGGTCCGAGGACGGGGGCCGCGCCGCGATGGAGCAGGCCGTGGCCACCGTCGAAGCCGCCATCGCGCACCCCTCTGGCCGCCTGTCGGGCATGATCTCCCCCAGCCAGATCGACACCTGCACGCCCGACCTGATCCGCGACAGCTTCGCGCTCGCGCAGGAAAAGGGCCTGCCCTTCCAGATCCACGCCGCGCAATCCGTGGTGGAGTTCAACGAGATTACCCGCCGCCACGGCGTCACCCCGCTGGAATGGCTCGACAGCCTTGGCGTGCTGAAGCCCGGCGCGATCATCGGCCACGGCATCTTCCTCAACGATTACGGCCATGTCTTCTGGCCCGAGGCGGACGATTTCGGCCTGCTACAACGCTCCGGCGCGGCGGTCGCCCACTGCCCGACCGTGTTCCAGCGGCGCGGGATAACGATGAACACGGTGGGCCGCTACATCCGCGGCGGCATCCCGGTCGGCATCGGCACCGACACCTACCCGCACAACATGCTGGAGGAGCTTCGGACCGCGCTCTATCTCAGCCGGGTCATCTCCAGGAACCCCTACGACATCCGCACCTCGGACATCTTCGACGCGGCCACGCTGGGCGGCGCGAAGATCCTGGGGCGGGACGATATCGGGCGGCTGGCGGTGGGGGCCAAGGCCGACCTGTTCCTGGCCGACCTGAAGGATCCGCAGATGATGCCGGTCCGCGACCCACTGCGCTCGCTGATCTACGTGGCCGCCGAGCGGGCGGTGCGCGACGTCTTCGTCGATGGTGCCCATGTCGTGCAGGACGGCGAGACGCCGCAGATCGACCTCGCCTCCGCGCTGGAGCGGCTGGAGGCCGCGCAGCGCCGCGCCGAGGCCGCGTTCCAAGGGCTCGACTATGCCGACCGGCGGCATGACGAGGCCTCCCCTTACACCTACGCGAAGAAGGGCTGAGCCGTGACCGACGCACCCCTCCTGGACGTCGAGGATCTGGCCGTCGAGTTCCATGTCGGCGGCACCGTGCAGCGCGCGGTGCAGGGCGTGTCGCTGAGCCTCGCGCGGGGCCGCACCCTGGGCGTGGTGGGCGAGTCGGGCTGCGGCAAGTCGGTGACCTCGCTGTCGATCATGCGTCTCGTGCCGCAGCCGCCGGGCGTTTACGCCGGCGGCGCGATCCGCTTCGACGGGCGCGACCTGCTGACCCTGCCCGAGGCGGAGATGCGCGCCCTGCGCGGCGGCCGCATCGGCATGATCTTCCAGGAGCCGATGACCTCGCTGAACCCGGTCTATACCTGCGGCGCGCAGATAGAGGAGAGCCTTTCGGTCCATTCCAACCTCTCGCCCAAGGCCGCGCGGGAGCGCGCGATCGAAATGCTGGACCTCGTCGGCCTGCCCTCGCCCCGGCAGCGCGCGGACGACTATCCGCATCAGCTCTCCGGCGGGCAGCGGCAGCGGGTGATGATCGCCCTGGCCCTGGCCAACGAGCCCGACCTGCTGATCGCGGATGAGCCAACCACGGCGCTCGACGTGACCATCCAGGCGCAGATTCTCGACCTGATGGGCGACCTTCGCGGACGCACCGGGGCCGCCGTGATGCTGGTCACCCATGATCTGGGCGTGGTGGCGCAGACCTGCGATGACGTGGTCGTGATGTATGCGGGCCGGGTGGTGGAAAAGGCCCCGACAGCCGCCCTCTTCGCCGATCCGCAGCACCCCTACACGGTCGGTCTGATGGCCGCGGTCCCGCGCATCGACACGGCCGTGGACCGCCTGACCACGATCCCAGGCAGCGTTCCGCCGCCCTGGTCCAAGATCACCGGATGCCGCTTCGCCTCCCGCTGCCCGCTGGCCAGCGAGAAATGCCGCACCCAGGATCCGCCGCTGCGCGACCTCTCGCCCGGCCACGGCGTGGCCTGCTGGCACGCGCCGATCGAGGCCGCGGCATGAGCGCGATGCTGCAGGTCGAGGGGCTGACCAAGCACTTCCCCATCCGCCGCGGCGTCCTGCGCCGGGTCGCGGGCACGGTTCAGGCGGTCAACGACGTGAGCTTCACCGTCGGCGAGGGCGAGACGCTCGCCGTGGTGGGCGAGTCGGGCTGCGGCAAGTCCACCATCGGCCGCGCGCTGCTGCGCCTGCTGGAGCCCACGGCGGGGCGCGTGACGCTGGACGGGACCACGGTCACGGACCTCGCGCCCGACGCGATGCGGGCGATGCGGCGCAAGATGCAGATCATCTTCCAGGACCCGTTCGGATCGTTGAACCCTCGCATGACCGTGGCGGAAACCCTGGCGGAGCCGCTCCTGCTGCACGAATTGGCCACGCCGGGCGACGTGCAGGACAAGGTGGGCGCGCTGCTCAGCACCTGCGGGCTGCAGCCCTGGCACGCGGGCCGCTTCCCGCACGAATTCTCGGGCGGGCAGCGGCAGCGCGTCGGCATCGCCCGCGCGCTCGCCACGAGGCCCCGGCTGATCGTCTGCGACGAGCCGGTCTCGGCGCTCGACGTCTCGGTGCAGGCGCAGATCGTGAACCTACTCAAGGATTTGCAGGCGGAGTTCGGGATCGGCTACGTGTTCATCAGCCACGACCTCGCCGTGGTGCGCCACATGGCCGACCGGGTGGCGGTCGTCTATCTCGGCCGCATCGTCGAGGAGGCGCGGGCCGACGCGCTCTTCGCCCATCCGCGCCATCCCTACACCCGATCGCTGATCGCCGCCGCGCCGCGCCCCGATCCGACCCAGCGCAATGTCAGCGCGCCGGTCGAAGGCGATCTGCCCTCGGCGCTGAACCCGCCGTCCGGCTGCGCCTTCCACCCGCGCTGCCCGCTGGCTCAGGATCGCTGCCGCACGGAGCGGCCCGCGCTGCGCCAGGTCGGCACCAGCCGGGTCGCCTGCCATTTCGCCGAAACCTCCGAGGCGGGGGACAGCCGCCCCGAGGCCGCGCCCTCCGAGGCGCTGCGCCGCCGCCTCGCCATCCTCGACGCCGCCAGAGCCAAGGAGACCGCATGAGCCCCAAGGACGCCCCGACCCAGATGAACGGCGCCGAGAGCGTCGTGCGCAGCCTGCATGGGGCGGGCGTCGATGTGTGCTTCGCCAACCCGGGCACCTCCGAGATGCAGTTCGTCGATGCGCTCGACCGCACCGGCCTGATGCGCTGCGTGCTGGGCCTGTTCGAGGGCGTGACCACGGGCGCGGCCGACGGCTATGCGCGCATGGCCCGCAAACCCGCTGTCACTCTGCTGCATCTCGCGCCTGGTCTCGCGAATGCGGGGGCTAATATGCACAACGCCCGCAAGGCGCGGGCGCCGATGGTGAACCTGGTGGGCGACCACGCCATCCGCCACCGCGGCTATGACGCGCCACTGACGGCGGATGTCGAGGGCGCGGCGGCGCCCTTCTCGGACTGGGTTCGCACGGCGCAGGACGCGGGCAGCTTCGCCGCCGACGCGATGGACGCGCTGGGTGCGGCCATGTCCCGGCCCAACAAGGTCGCCACCCTGATCGCCCCCGCCGATATCGGCTGGGATCCGGGCGGACGGCTCGCCGCCCCGCCCCCTGCCCCGGTCTATGCGCCGCTGGAGGAGGGCGCCGTCGCCCGGGCCGCCGGGATGCTCGGCCCCGATTGCGTGATCCTCGCCTCCGGCACCGTGCTGGAGACGCCAGAGGCCGTTGCCCAGCTCCAGGGCATCGCCGCGGCCACCGGCGCCACGCTGCGCGCGCCCACGTCTAACCGCCGGTTTGACCGGGGCGCGGGCCGGGCGCCGATCCAGCGCGTGCCCTACCCGATCAACATGGCGCTGGAGGCGCTGGCCCCGTTCCGCCGCGCCATCCTGATTGAGGCCGTCCCGCCCGTGGCCTTCTTCGCCTATCCCGGGCGACCCAGCCTGCTGCTCCCGGAGGGCTGCGA
Source organism: Jannaschia seohaensis (assembly GCF_900116765.1). Classification (GTDB taxonomy): domain Bacteria; phylum Pseudomonadota; class Alphaproteobacteria; order Rhodobacterales; family Rhodobacteraceae; genus Jannaschia; species Jannaschia seohaensis. The sequence goes on from NZ_UETC01000002.1 coordinate 147,311, forward strand.
GGTCCACACGCTGACGGGCCGCGACGGCGACGGTCCTGCCGCCGTGGCGGCCTTGGCGGACCGGCTGGGTGCCGCGCCGCTCGTGCAGGACACGCCCCTGCCACCCGCGCCGCAGGCCGGCCCCATCACCGCCCCCGCCATCGCCGCCGCCATCGCCAATGCCCTGCCGGAGGGCGCCATCGTGGTCGATGAGAGCATCTCCGGCGGCCGCGACATCTGGGGCGCCACCCTGGGCGCGGCGCCGCATTCCTGGATCGGGCTGACCGGCGGCGCGATCGGCGACGGCATCCCGATGGCGCTCGGCGCCTCGGTCGCCTGCCCCGACCGGCCGGTGGTGGCGCTCCAGGCGGACGGCTCGGCGATGTACACGATCCAGGGCCTCTGGAGCCAGGCGCGCGAGGGCTGCAACGTCACCACCGTGGTCTTCGCCAACCGCACCTACGAGATCCTCAAGACCGAGCTTGCCGCCGTCGGCGCCAATCCGGGGCCGTCGGCCTTGAACATGCTGGACCTGGACCGGCCGGGGCTCGATTTCGTGTCGCTTGCCCGCGGCATGGGCGTGCCCGGCCAGCGGGTCGAGGACGTGGCCGAGCTGATGCGCGTCCTGCGCGCCGCCGTGGCGGAGCCCGGCCCCTACGTGATCGAGGCTGCGATGTGACCCGACGCCGCCTCCCCCACCCAAAGGGTCAGACAACCGACAGGAGACCGACAATGACGATCAGACTGACAGCCGCGCTCGCCGCCTGCACCCTGGCCGCGCCCGCCCTGGCGCAGGACAGCTACACCGTCGCGCTCGACGGCACCTTCGCGCCCCACGCGATGCCGTCCATGTCCGGAGGCGTCGAGGGCTTCAACGTCGATCTCGCCAACATCATCGGCGAACGGCTGGGCGTCGAGATGGACATCGTCGCCACCCAGTTCTCCGGCATCCTGCCGGGCCTCGCGGCGGGCACCTACGATTTCGTCGTGGCGCCGACCACCATCACCGAGGAGCGGGCCGGGAACGTGCTCTTCTCCGAGGGCTATCTCAACACCGACTTCCAGTTCGTCGTCGCCGCGGGCACCGATCCCGTCGAGACGCTGGAGGGCTTCGCGGGCCAGACGATCGCGGTGAACCGAGGCTCGGTCTATGACAGCTGGGCGCGCGACCTCGCCGACGAGATCGGCTGGACGGTCGAGAGCTATGGCACTAACACCGACGCCGTGCAGGCGGTAGTCTCGGGCCGGGCCTTCGCCAACGTGGCGGGCAACACGGTCTCGGCCTGGGCCGCCAAGCAGAACCCGGCGATCGAGCTCTCCTATCTCTATTCCACCGGCCTCGTCTGGGGGATGCCGTTCCAGAAGGGCGACGAGGAGCTGCGGGCCACCGTCGAGGCGGTAATCGAGTGCCTGAAGGTCGATGGCACCATGACCATGCTCAGCGAGAAATGGTTCGGGGTGACGCCGGCCGAAGGCTCGGCCGCGGTCACGCCCCTGCCCGGCTGGGGCCAGCCCGGCTTCGAGGGCTTCGTCGAGGACGACCACGAGCCCGGCTGCTGATCATGGCGCGATCCCCCGAAACCACACCGACCCTGGAGGTCCGGGCATTGCACAAGGCCTTCGGGTCCGAGCCGGTCCTTCGGGGGATCGATCTGAGCGTGGCGCGCAGCGAGATGGTCTTCGTGCTCGGGCCCTCGGGCTCGGGCAAGTCGACCATGCTGCGCTGCTGCAACCGCCTGGAGGAGCCGACCTCCGGCGAGATCTTCATCGAGGGCGACCGGCTGACCGGCCCCGGCGTGAACCTCAACGCCATGCGCCAGCGGGTCGGCATGGTGTTCCAGTCGTTCAACCTCTACCCGCATCTGACGGCGATGGGGAACGTCACGCTGGCGCTGCGCCGCGTCCAGAAGAAGTCGCGTGCCGAGGCCGAGGCCATCGCCGCCGAGGCGCTGGACAAGGTCGGACTGTCGGACCGGGCGCGCCACCATCCCGGCCAGCTGTCGGGCGGGCAGCAGCAGCGCGTGGCCATCGCCCGCGCGCTGGCGCTGAAACCGACGGTGATGCTCTTCGACGAGCCGACCTCGGCGCTGGACCCGGAGCTGGTGGGCGACGTGCTGGCGGTGATGCGCGACGTCAAGGCGGCGGGCATGACCATGCTGGTGGTCAGCCACGAGATGGGCTTCGCCCGCGAGGCCGCCGACCGCGTGATCTTCATGGACGGAGGCCGTATCGTCGAACAGGGTCCGCCCGACCAAGTGCTCGGCGCCCCGACCCATGACCGGACCCGCGCCTTCCTGCGCCGGTTCCACGCCTGAGGCTGCCCGGATGGACCGCTTCCTCGATACCTTCTTCAACGCCGAGGTCCTGGCGCGCTATGCCCCCTCGATCCTGGACGGGGCCCTGGTGACGGTGGTGCTCTCGGTCCTGATCGTGCTGAGCGGCATCGGCCTGGGCACCTTGCTCGCCTGCCTGCGCGCCTACCGCATCCGCCCGATCTCCTTCCTGATCGTGATCTATGCCGACATCCTGCGCGCCCTGCCGCCGCTGGTGGTGATCCTGGTGGCCTATTTCGGCCTGCCCAATGTCGGCGTCGTCCTGTCGGCTTCGGTCGTGCTCTATCTCGTGCTCACCCTCGTCCTGGCCGCATTCGCCGAGGAAATCGTCTGGGCCGGGATCACCTCGACGCCCCAAGGTCAATGGGAAGCCGCCCGCTCGACGGGGCTGGGTTTCACCCAGGCGCTGGTCTGGGTGGTGCTGCCGCAGGCGGTGCGGATGGTGATCCCGCCGCTGACCAACCGCGCCATCGCCATCACCAAGATGACGGCGCTGGGCCTCGTCATCGGCGTGCCCGACATCCTTGGGAATGCCTCCACGGCGCAGAGTTTCTCGGCCAATGCCTCCCCGCTGACGCTGGCGGCCATCGCCTATGTCATCCTGTTCCTGCCCTTCGTGATCGGCTCGCGCTGGCTCGAAGCGCGTTTCGCGCGGCCGGGGGCGTAGACGATGGACGCGATCCTCCAGCAATTCTTCAACTGGGGCGTGATGGCGCAGGCGCTGCCGCTGCTGCTCAAGGGCCTCGGCATGACGCTGCTGATCTGCGCGGTGGTCATTCCGCTCGGGGCGCTCGGGGGGCTTCTGGCGGCCCTGGCCTCGACCGCGCAGGCGCGCGCCTTGCGTTGGAGCGCCATCGCCTTCGTTGACCTGTTCCGCGCGCTGCCGCCGCTGGTCCTGTTGATCTTCATCTATGCGGGCCTGCCCTTTGCCGGGCTGCGGCTGTCGCCCTTCGCGGCGGTCACGATCGCGTTCTTCCTCAACAACTCCGCCTATTTCGCCGAGATCTTCCGGGCGGGCCTGCTATCGGTCCCCAAGGGCCAGGCCGAGGCCGCCCTGTCGACCGGTCTGACCCCGGCCCAGACCCTGATCTGGGTGCGCCTGCCGCAGGCCACCCGCAACGTCCTGCCCGACCTGCTGTCCAACGTGGTCGAGATCGTGAAGCTGACGTCCCTGGCGTCGGTCGTCTCGCTGGGCGAAATGCTGCACGCCGCCGACCTCGTCCGGTCGGTCACCTACAACGCTTCGCCGCTCATCCTGGCGGCGGGGCTCTACTTGCTGCTGCTGTGGCCGCTGGTACGGCTGATCGGCCGTTTCGAGCGGCGCATCGCCGGATAGAGGAGGATCCCCCATGCGCGAGATCGTGATCGGTGGGGCCCAGATGGGCCCGATCCAAAAGGCGGAGCCGCGCACAGCGGTGGTGGAGCGAATGCTCGCCCTGCTGGAGCAGGCCGTGGCCGAAAAATGCGACCTAGTCGTCTTTCCCGAACTGGCGCTGACGACCTTCTTCCCGCGCTGGTGGATGGAGGATCAGGCCGAGATCGACGCCTGGTTCGAGACCGAGATGCCCAACGCGGCGACCCAGCCGCTCTTCGACCGCGCCCGCGAGACCGGCACGGCAATCACCTTCGGCTATGCCGAGAAGACGCCGGAGGGGCGGCATTTCAACACGTCGATCCTGACCGACAAGCAGGGCGCGATCATCGGCAAATACCGAAAGGTTCACCTGCCCGGCCATTCCGAATACGACACCGAGCGCGCCTTCCAGCATCTGGAGAAGAAGTATTTCGAGCCCGGCGACCTGGGCTTTCCGGTCTGGCGCAATCTGGACGCCTGGATGGGCATGTGCATCTGCAACGACCGCCGCTGGCCCGAAGTCTATCGCGAGATGGGGCTGCAAGGGGTGGAGCTGATCACGCTGGGCTACAACACGCCCTCGGTGAACAGCCAGCTGAGCGACGAGGGGCTGGAGAAGCGGCTCTACCACTCGGAACTCTCGATGACGGCGGGCGCCTATCAGAATGCCTGCTGGGTCGTGGGCGTGGCCAAGGCGGGCGACGAGGACGGGCATCCGCTGATGGGCGGCTCGATCATCGTGGACCCGGATGGCTTCGTCGTGGCCCGCGCGCAGACCGAGGGGGATGAGCTGATTGTCCATGCCTGCGACATGGATGCGTGCAATTTCGGCAAGACCACCATCTTCGACTTCGCGCGCCATCGCCGGATCGAGCATTATTCCCGCATCACCTCCCAGACGGGCGTGGTGACGCCGGAATGACGGTGCATGTCGACTTCGGCGACCTGGACCCCGCGATCCGCTACAAGCTGCTGACGGCGCTGGTCATTCCGCGCCCGGTGGCCTGGATCACCACGCGGGGCGCCCAGGGCCAGGTCAACGCCGCGCCCTATTCCTTCTTCAACGTCTTCGGACAGGATCCGCCCCTGGTGGTGCTGGGGCTGGAGCATCGCACCGATGGCAGCCCAAAGGACACCACCGCCAATATCGCGCGAGATGGGGAATTCGTGGTCAACATCGCGACCCCCGACCTCGTGGAGGAGATGGTCGCGACGGCCAGCGCCTACCCGACCGAGCGGTCCGAGCCCGAAGCCTTGGGCCTGCCGCTCGCCGCCTCGTCGCGCGTGGCGCCGCCGCGCCTCGCCCGCGCGCCCGTCGCGCTGGAGTGCCGGCGGCTGGTGGCCCTGAAATTCTCGGCCGAGCGCGATCTGCTGGTCGGCGAGGTGTTGGGGATTGCAGCCCGCGACGGCTTGATCGACCCTGAGACCTGGCGCGTGGAGTGGGCGGGCGCCTATCCTGTCGCCCGGCTCTTCGGCGACAAATATGCCCGGCTGGAGGAGATCGCCCCCGCGCGCATCCCTCCGGTCCCAAACCAATAGGGAGGACGCGATGGCGGCCCTGATAGACAGACAGTCGAGCGGCGTGTTCATCATCGCCGCCACGCCCTTTACCGACGACGGAGCGCTCGATCTCGAAAGCGCCGACCGCATGGTCGATTTCTACCTCGAATGCGGGGTGTCGGGGATGACGATCCTGGGCATCATGGGCGAAGCGCCCAAGCTCGCCCCCGATGAGTCGATGACCTTCGCCCGCCACGTGCTGGACCGGGTTGCGGGACGCGTGCCGGTGATCGTGGGCGTCTCGGCTGCCGGCTTGGACAACATGGCGCGACTGACGGGCGCGGTGATGGAGGCGGGCGCGGGCGGCGTGATGGTCGCGCCCCAGCCCGGGCTGCTCACCGACCCGAAGCTGAAGGGCTATATCGCGCAGGTCTGCGCCGCCCTGGGCCCCGATGTCCCGATCTGCTTCCAGGACTATCCGCAGACGACCGGGGTGCAGGTCTCGGTCGAGACGATCATCGACCTGACCGTAAAGCACCCGCAGATCGTGATGCTCAAGCATGAGGATTGGCCCGGCCTGACCAAGCTCAGCCGCGTGCGCGCCGAGACCGGGGTGGGCGACGTGCCGCGCATGTCGATCCTGACCGGCAACTCGGCCTTGTTCCTGGCGCAGGAGATGCAGCGGGGGGCCGATGGCGCCATGACCGGCTTCGCCTATCCGGAGATGCTGGTGCAGGTCGTGGCCCGCCATCGGGCGGGCGATGTGGACGGGGCCGAGGATCTGTTCGACGCCTATCTGCCCATGGTCCGCTACGAACAGCAGTTGGGCCTGGGCCTCGCCATCCGTAAAGAAGTGCTGCGGCGCCGGGGTGTGCTGGCCTCGGCCAAGGTGCGGGCCCCGGGCCCGTCGCTGACCGACCGCGATCACGAAGAACTGTCGCGCCTGATGGCGCGGCTCGACAAACGTCTGGGGGAGCTGAGCTGATGGATCTGGGACTGAAGGATAAGCGCGCGCTGGTGATGTCGTCGTCGCGCGGGCTGGGGCTGGCTTGCGCCACCGCGCTGGTGGCGGAGGGCGCGCATGTCCTGCTGACAGGGCGCTCGGAGGACGCGCTCAAGGCGGCCGCCGCCGACCTCACCGCCAAGGGGCCGGGGAAGGCCGATTACGTGGTGGCCGACCTCACCGACGCCTCCACCGTCGAGACGCTGGCCTCCACCGCCGAGGAGGTGCTGGGCGGCGTCGACATCCTGGTGAACAACACCGGCGGCCCGCCCCCGGGGCGCATGGCGGATGCGGATCTGTCGGTGATGGCGGCGCAATTCGACGTGATGGTGATGCGCGTGGCCGAGATCACCGCCCGCCTGCTGCCCGCCATGCGCGAACGCGGCTGGGGCCGGATCGTGACCATCGCCTCCTCGGGCGTGATCCAGCCGATCCCCAATCTGGGCCTGTCGAACGCGCTGCGCTCCGCGCTGGTGGGCTGGTCGAAATCGCTGGCGAACGATGTCGCCGCCGATGGCGTGACGGTGAACATGCTTTTGCCCGGCCGCATTCACACCGCCCGCGTCGACCAGCTCGACGAGGCGGCGTCCAAGCGCACCGGCAAGACGCTGGAGGAAACGCGCGCGGCCTCCCGCGCGACGATCCCGGCCGGTCGCTACGGCGCCCCGGAGGAGTTCGGCGCCGTCGCCGCCTTCCTGTGCAGCGCGCCCGCGAGCTACGTCACCGGCGGGCTGATCCGCTGCGATGGCGGCGCCATCAAGTCGGTCTGAGGGAGGCCCCATGTTCGATCTCGTCATCACCGGCGGCACCGTCGTCACGGCTGCCGACACGTTCCGTGCCGATATCGGCATCTCGGAAGGCCGCATCGCCGCGCTCGGCCTCGGGCTGGAGGGCGCCGACCGGATCGACGCGACCGGCAAGCTGGTCCTGCCCGGCGGCATCGAGGCGCATTGCCATATCGCCCAGGAGTCGGCGACGGGTGGCATGACCTCGGACGATTACACCTCCGGCTCGATCAGCGCGGCCTTCGGGGGCAATTCCTGCTTCGTCCCCTTTGCCGCGCAGCATCGCGGCATGGGGGTGACAGAGACGCTGGACCTCTACGACTCGCGCGCGCAGGGGGCATCGGTCATCGATTACGGCTATCATCTCATCGTGGCCGACCCGACGGAGAAGGTTCTGGCCGAAGAGCTTCCCGCGGCCTTCGAGCGGGGGGTCACATCGTTCAAGGTCTTCATGACCTACGATCTGATGAAGATCGACGACAAGCAGTTCCTCGACATCCTCACCGTCGCCAAGACCCATGGCGCGCTGACCATGGTCCATGCCGAGAATTCCGGCATGATCGCCTGGATGACCGAGCGGCTGATGGCGGGCGGCCATACCGCGCCACGCTACCACGCGCCGAGCCACCCTGCCCTGGCCGAGAGCGAGGCGATGAACCGCGCCATCTCGCTGGCCAAGCTGGTGGATGCGCCGCTTCTGATCGTCCATGTGTCGACGCCCGAGGGCGCGGCGCTGGTGTCGCAAGCCCGGCTGGAGGGCGCAAAGATCTTCGGCGAGACCTGCTCCCAATACCTGTTCCTGACCCGCGACGACCTGGACCGCCCCGGCATGGAGGGCGCCAAGTTCATGTGCTCGCCCCCGCTGCGCGACGTGGCCACGCAGGAGGCGCTCTGGCGGCATCTCCAGGCGGGGACGTTCAGCCTGTTCTCCTCGGACCACGCGCCCTACCGCTATGACGAGACCGGCAAGCTCTCGAACGGGCCGGACGCGACGTTCAAGCAGATCGCCAATGGGATGCCCGGGATCGGGGTCCGGTTGCCGCTGCTCTTCTCGGAAGGGGTGAACAAGGGGCGGATCACGCTCCAGCAATTCGCGGCGCTGTCGGCGACCAATGCGGCGCGGCTCTACGGGCTGGAAAGGAAGGGCTCGATCGCCGTGGGCATGGACGCGGATATCGCGATCTGGGACCCGGAGGAGACCCGGATCGTCTCCGCCGAGAACCAGCACGACAACATGGACTATTCCGCCTTCGAGGGCTGGGAGGTGACGGGCTGGCCCGTCGTCACGCTCTCGCGCGGCCAGCGCGTCATCGCCGATGGCAAGCTGGTGGCGGAGCCGGGCCACGGGCAATATGTCCACCGCGCGCGTCCCGACCTGACGGGCCATCCCGGCCACCGCGCGCCCGAGCTGGACCCGGCCACGAATTTCGGCGCGGAGATCGCCCCGTGAGCGGCTCCATCGTCGTCATCAATCCGAACTCCAACCAGGCGGTCACCGACGGGCTGGACGCGGCGCTGGCCCCCTTCCGCCTGGAGGGGGCCCCGGCCATCGAATGCGTGACGCTGACCGAGGGGCCGTTCGGCATCGAGAGCCAGCTGCATTCCGACCAGGTCGTGCTGCCGCTCGCCCGTCTGGTGGAGGCGCGAAGCGACGCCGCGGCTTTCGTCATCGCCTGCTACTCCGACCCCGGCATCGACGCTTGCCGCGCGATCAGCCCGGTCCCCGTCTTCGGCATCCAGGAGAGCGGCGTGCTGGCCGCGCTGGCCCGCGCCGACCGGATCGGGATCGTCGCCATCTCCGACGCGTCGGAGCGGCGCCATCGCCTCTATATGCGGCGGATGGGCGTCTCGGCCCGCATCGCCGGGGAGCGCGCGCTCAACATGAGCGTCGACGAGAGCGCGCGCGGCGCGGGCACGTTCGACCGGCTGTTGGAGGTCGGCGGCGCGCTGATCGGCGACGGGGCCGAGGCGCTCGTGCTGGGCTGCGCGGGGCTTGCCACCCATCGCACGCGGCTGGAGGCGGCGCTGGGCCTGCCGGTGATCGACCCGACCCAGGCGGCGGTCGCCGATGCTCTCGGAGCGGTGCTGGCGGCGCGTCTCTAGCCGGGCTAGCGTCGCGGCATGAAAATCGACCGCCGCAACGACCTCTCCCTTCGCCTCCTCGAAGTCTTCGGGACGCTGATGCTGCACCAAACCACGGTGGCGGCGGCGGAGGAGCTGGGCATCTCGCAACCCTCCGTCTCGGTGGCGATCAAGCAGCTGGAAGGCCAGGTCGGCTTCACGCTGTTCGAGCGGGAGAAGAAGCGGCTCATCCCCACCGACGACGCGCGCATCCTGTTCCAGGAGATCGCGCCGCTCTTCGATCAGCTTCGCTCGGTCGAGGCGCGGGTGCGCGATCTGCGCGGCGGCGCGGCGGGCATCATCCGCATCATGGCGACCCCGCCGCTCGGGCATTCGGTGGCGCCCCAGGCGCTGTCGGCCTTCATGGCCGCGCGACCGGGCGTCACGATCCAATACGACGTGCGGCGGATGGAAAACGTGGTCGACGCCGTGGCCGTCGGCGCGGCCGATATCGGCCTTTGCCTCGGGCTGGAGGCGCATCCGGGACTGGACGTCCAGGTTCTGCGCAACGACCGGATGGTGGCGCTGATGCCGGCGGATCACCCGCTTGCGCGCCTCAGCGTGGTGACGCCGGGCGACCTAGCCGAGCATCGCTTGGTCGGTCTGGATCGCGCCTCGCGACTGGGTCTCGTCGTCCAGACAGCGTTCGAGCGGGCCCGCGCGCCCTATCGGCCTCAAGTAGAGGTCCGTTACTGCCACACGGCGGCGGTGCTCACCCAGGCCTGCCGGGGGGTCACCGTTGTGGACCGCTACACGGCATCCTTCCTGCCGCACATGACGCTGGCCAGCCGGCCCTTCGATCCCGCCATCTCAATTCCGGCCTGTCTGGTCTCGCGGAAGGGCCGGCAGTTGTCGCGCCTCGCGACCGAGTTCCTGGCCCATTTCGGCGACGCGCTCGAATCGGGGGCGACCGGCTGACATCTGATTCGATCCGGGCGCTTCGGTGGTCGTCTGAGGCGCTGACACGGGACGCGCCCTGACCGGGATCGGCACTGAACTGACCCGTCGCGCCGCATTGGTCTGAGCGGCCTCACTGCATGCGAACGCATGCAAAGGTATACCGCGAGGTCTATGTAGCGCCACCTTGCGATACATCAAGGTGCGGAAACAGAACGAAGAATATCGCTAACGAAAATAATTTTACTGATTTTCAAGCGATCATGTTCATTCGTTTACAAACTTTCCGCGACACAAGAGAAGCTTACGCCTTGCCTCAGCAGGAGGTGTATTTTGACCGCGACAGACTGATCGATCCGACGATCCGTTCCGGCAAACTCTGAGGGAGGGGCGCCATGCCGAAAGACCACCACACACCCAGCTCCGGATTCGACGCCAGCACGGCCCATGTCGATGCCGACGGCTATGCCCGGATGTATCAGGCCTCGGTCCAGGATCCCGACGCCTTCTGGGGCGAGCAGGGCAAGCGGCTGGACTGGATGACGCCCTACACGAAGGTCAAGAATACCTCCTTCGCGCCCGGCAATATCGATATCCGCTGGTTCGAGGACGGCACGCTGAACGTCGCCGCCAACTGCATCGACCGCCACTTGGAGACCCGCGGCGACCAGACCGCCATCATCTGGGAGCCGGACGATCTCGGCACGGACGCGCCCCAGCACATCACCTACCGCCAGCTGCACGACAAGGTCTGCCGCATGGCCAACGTCCTTCTGGACCTGGGCGTGGAGAAGGGCGACCGCGTCGTCATCTACCTGCCGATGATCCCCGAGGCCGCCTATGCGATGCTGGCCTGCGCGCGGATCGGGGCGATCCACTCCATCGTCTTCGCGGGCTTCTCGCCCGACGCGCTGGCCGCCCGCATCCAGGGCTGCGATGCCAAGCTGGTCATCACCGCCGACGAGGCGCCGCGCGGCGGCCGCAAGACCCCGCTGAAGTCGAACGCCGATCAGGCGCTGCTGCACTGCAAGGACGACGTCTCCTGCCTTGTGGTCAAGCGCACCGGCGGCCAGACCACCTGGACCGCGCGCGACCGCGACTGTCTGGCGCTGATGGAAGAGGCGTCCGACGAGTGCCCGCCCGAGGAGATGGGCGCCGAGGATCCGCTCTTCATCCTCTACACCTCCGGCTCGACCGGCCAGCCAAAGGGCGTCGTCCACACCACAGGCGGCTATCTCGTCTATGCCTCGCTGACCCATGAGATCGTTTTCGACTACCACGAGGGCGATGTGTTCTGGTGCACCGCCGATGTCGGCTGGGTCACCGGGCACAGCTACATCGTCTACGGCCCCCTGGCGAACGGCGCGACCACGGTCATGTTCGAGGGCGTCCCGACCTACCCGGACGCGGGCCGTTTCTGGGAGACCTGCGAACGCCACGGCGTGACGCAGTTCTACACCGCGCCCACCGCGATCCGCGCGCTGATGGGCGCGGGCGACGACTGGGTGAAGAAATATGACCTGTCCGCTCTGCGCGTCCTGGGCTCGGTCGGGGAGCCGATCAACCCCGAGGCCTGGAACTGGTACAACGAGGTCGTGGGCGGCGGCCGCTGCCCGATCGTCGACACCTTCTGGCAGACCGAGACGGGCGGCCACATGCTGACCCCCCTGCCCGGCGCCACCAAGCTCAAGCCCGGCGCGGCGCAACAGCCCTTCTTCGGCGTGCAGCCGGTCGTGCTGGAGCCCACCTCGGGCAAAGTGATCGAGGGCAACGACGTCGAGGGCGTGCTCTGCATCGCGGATAGCTGGCCCGGCCAGATGCGCACCGTCTGGGGCGACCATGCCCGCTTCGAGAAGACCTATTTCGGCGATTATGCCGGCTACTACTTCTCGGGCGATGGCTGCCGCCGGGACGCCGATGGCGACTACTGGATCACGGGCCGCGTGGACGACGTCATCAACGTCTCGGGCCACCGCATGGGCACCGCCGAGGTCGAAAGCGCTCTGGTCGCCCATGAGAAGGTCGCCGAGGCCGCGGTCGTGGGCTACCCCCATGACGTCAAGGGCCAGGGCATCTACGCCTATGTCACCCTGATGGACGGTCAGGAGCCCTCGGACGCGCTGCGCAAGGAGTTGTCGGACTGGGTTCGCGCCGAGATCGGGCCGATCGCCAAGCCGGACCTGGTCCAATGGGCCCCCGGCCTGCCCAAGACCCGCTCAGGCAAGATCATGCGCCGCATCCTGCGCAAGATCGCCGAGGACGATTTCGGCGCGCTGGGCGACACTTCGACCCTGGCCGACCCGTCGGTCGTGGACGATCTGATCGCCAACCGCATGAACCGGACGCGCTCAAGCAGCGAAGCGGTCGCGCAGAAAGGGGACCAGTAATGGACGGCATGACGGTCGAGACCGGCGCGCCGGTCCTGATCCTGCTCGGGCCTCCGGGCGCGGGCAAAGGCACCCAGGCGCGGATGCTGGAGGAGGCCCACGGCCTTGTGCAGCTCTCCACCGGCGACCTGCTGCGCGCCGCGGTCACGGCAGGCACCCCGGCGGGCCAAGCCGCCAAGGCGGTGATGGAGGCCGGCGGGCTGGTCAGCGACGAGATCGTCATCGAGATCCTGCGCGACCGCCTGGCCCAGCCCGATTGCGCGCGCGGCGTCATCCTCGATGGCTTCCCGCGCACCGCCGTGCAGGCCAGCGCGCTCGACGGCCTCCTGGCCGAGCGGGGGCAGCGCATCGACGCGGCGATCAGCCTGGAGGTTGATGACGCCGCCATGGTCGAGCGCATCTCGGGCCGCTTCACCTGCGGCGGCTGCGGCGAGGGCTATCACGACAGCTTCAAGGCGCCCGCCATCCCGGGCACCTGCGACCGCTGCGGCGGCACCAAGATGAAGCGGCGCGCCGATGACCGCGCGGAGACCGTGATGCAGCGCCTCGCGGCCTATCACGCCGAGACCGCGCCGCTCATCGCCTATTACGAGGAAGCGGGCAGCCTGACCCGCATTCCCGCGATGGGCGCTATCGAAGAAATCGCGGCCGAGCTTTCGGCCGTGGTGCGACAGACGGCCCGGCTCGGGCCGATCCGGGGCTCCTGGGAGGGGGCCGAACGATCACAGGAAAGGGAGGGGCCCACAATGCCCTATGACAAGGCGTCCTCCACCGGCGCGCAGCCGTCGGCGGAAGAGGCGAAAGACAACGCAAGCTACTGGAGCGCCAATGTGCGCCTGATCCTGATCAGCCTCGCCATCTGGGCGGTGGTCTCGTTCGGGTTCGGGATCGTGCTCAGGCCGCTTCTCTCGGGCATCTCCGTGGGCGGGGCCGATCTCGGCTTCTGGTTCGCGCAGCAAGGCTCGATCCTGGTCTTCCTGGCGCTGATTTTCTTCTACGCCTGGCGGATGAACAAGCTCGACCGTGACCACGGCGTGGAAGAGGAGTAAGGACCGATGGATCAGTTTACCATCAACCTGCTGTTCGTAGGCGCGAGTTTCGCGCTCTACATCGGCATCGCGGTCTGGGCCCGGGCGGGCTCCACCAGCGAGTTCTACGCCGCCGGGCGCGGCGTGCACCCGGTCACCAACGGGATGGCCACGGCGGCCGACTGGATGTCGGCGGCCTCGTTCATCTCGATGGCCGGCCTGATCGCCTTCACCGGCTATGACAACAGCTCCTACCTGATGGGCTGGACCGGCGGCTACGTGCTGCTGGCGCTGCTGCTCGCGCCCTACCTGCGCAAGTTCGGCAAGTTCACCGTCTCCGAGTTCATCGGCGACCGCTTCTACTCCAAGACCGCGCGCCTGGTGGCCGTGATTTGCCTGCTGGTGGCCTCGATCACTTACGTCATTGGCCAGATGCAGGGTGTGGGCATCGCCTTCGGCCGCTTCCTGGAGATCGACGCGACCTGGGGTCTGCTGCTGGGGTCCTGCGTGGTCTTCGCCTATGCCGTGTTCGGCGGCATGAAGGGCGTGACCTACACGCAGGTGGCGCAATACTGCGTGCTGATCACCGCCTATACCATCCCAGCGGTCTTCATCTCGCTGCAGCTGACGGGCAATCCGATCCCGGCGCTGGGCCTCTTCGGTGAGCACACCGCCTCGGGCGAGCCGCTCCTGGCCAAGCTCGACCAGATCGTCCGCGACCTGGGCTTTGCCGAGTACACCGCCGCCCATGGCTCGACCATCAACATGGTGCTCTTCACCCTGTCGCTGATGATCGGCACGGCGGGTCTGCCCCACGTTATCATGCGCTTCTTCACCGTTCCTAAGGTGTCCGACGCGCGCTGGTCGGCGGGCTGGACCCTGGTCTTCATCGCCCTGCTTTACCTGACGGCCCCGGCCGTGGGCGCGATGGCGCGGCTCAACATCTCCGAGCTGATGTGGCCCAACGGGACCGATGCCGCCGCCGTGAGCGTCGAGCAGATCGAGACCGACCCCGAGTACGCCTGGATGGCCACCTGGCAGCAGACCGGCCTTCTGGACTGGGAAGACAAGAACGGCGACGGCCTGATCCAGTACTACAACGACGGTAATGCCGAGCTGCAGGAGAAGGCCGCGGCCAACGGATGGGCCGGCAACGAGCTGACCAACTTCAACCGCGACATCCTGGTGTTGGCAAACCCCGAGATCGCGTCTCTTCCGGGCTGGGTCATCGGCCTGGTGGCGGCGGGCGGCCTCGCGGCGGCGCTGTCGACGGCGGCGGGTCTGCTGCTGGCGATCTCCTCGGCGGTCTCCCATGACCTGCTGAAAGGCCAGCTGACGCCCAACATGTCGGAGAAGTCGGAACTGCTGGCGGCGCGCGTGTCGATGGCGGCGGCGATCGTGGTGGCGGTCATCCTGGGTCTCAACCCGCCGGGCTTCGCGGCGCAGACAGTGGCCTTGGCCTTCGGTCTAGCGGCGGCGTCGATCTTCCCGGCTCTGATGATGGGTATCTTCTCGACCCGCATCAACAACGCGGGCGCCGTGGCGGGGATGCTGGCCGGTCTGATCGTGACCCTGGTCTACATCTTCCTGCACAAGGGCTGGTTCTTCATCCCGGGGACCAACAGCTTCACGGACGCGGATCCTCTGCTGGGCCCGATCAAGTCGACCTCCTTCGGGGCGATCGGCGCGGCGGTGAACTTCGCGGTGGCCTACTTCGTGGCCGGCCGCACCAAGGAGACGCCGCCCGAGATCGTTGCCCTGGTCGAGAGTGTGCGCATCCCCCGCGGGGCTGGCGGCGCGGTCGAAGGCCACTAAACGAAACGCCCGGGCGCGCCGCGGCGCGCGCCCGATGGCCCCCGTCCCGTCCGTCTCCCTGCGGGCGGGACACTTCATTTCCGGAAGGTCCGCGCCGATGCCTCTCGCTCCCGTTCACGCGCAGTTCCTCGCCTCGGTGCATCCCTACGACACCCTGTCCGAGGGCGACCTGGCGGCCCTCGCCGCGGCCTGCGCCGCCCGCAGGCTCCTCCCCGGCGAGACGGCCTTTGCCGCGGGCGACATCGCGGCCGAACTCTTCGTCATCGTCTCCGGCCAGATCGAGGTGGTGGATGCGGACGGAAACCCGATCTCCATCCTGGGCGTGCGCAACTCCTTCGGAGAGCGGGCGCTGCTGCGGGGCGAGGCCCATACCCGCACCGCCACCGCGACCGAAGACGCGACCCTGATCGCCATGCCCGCCGCCACGCTCCGGGCGCTGATCGAGGCGCATCCCCCGGTCGCCCGCTTCTTCGACCGCCGCCCCGCGCCAAGGCCCCGTGACGACCTGGCCACCCTGGATGTAGCCAGCCTGATGACCCGCACGCCCGAGACCTGCACCCCCGAGGACACGATCCGCCACGCGGCCGAGCGGATGCAGGCGCGCCGGATCTCCTCGATCTGCGTGGCGGACGCGACGGGCCTGCGCGGCATCGTCACCCTGCGCGATATGAACGCCCGCGTCGTCGTCGAGGGGCGCGACCCCCAGGCCCCCGTCGCCTCGATCATGACCGAAGCGCCGCTGACCCTGCCGCCCCGCGCGCTGGTCACGGACGTGCTGCATCTGATGGTGGAGCGCGGCATCGGCCATGTCCCCATTACCGAGAACGGCAAGCTGCTGGGCATCGTCACCCAGACCGACCTGACCCGGGCGCAGGCGCTTTCCTCCGCCGATCTGGTGCGCCGGGTGGCCCGCGCCGCCGACACCGCCGAGATGGCGCGCGCCACCGCCGAGATCCCGCAGCTGCTGGTCCAGCTCATCGACGGGGGCAACCGCCACGAGGTCGTCACCCGCCTCATCACCGACATCGCCGACACCGCGACCCGCCGCCTGCTCGCGCTGGCCGAGGCGGAACTGGGCCCGCCCCCCGTCCCCTATCTCTGGCTCGCCTGCGGCAGTCAGGGCCGGCAGGAGCAGACCGGCGTCTCGGACCAGGACAATTGCATGATCCTGTCGGACGCCGCGACCGAGGCCCATACCCCCTATTTCGAGGCGCTCGCCCGCATTGTCTGCGACGGGCTGAACGCCATCGGCTATGTCTACTGCCCCGGCGACATGATGGCCTCCAACCCGCGCTGGCGGCAGCCGCTTTCGGTCTGGCGCGACTATTTCCGTCGCTGGATCGCCAAACCGGACCCGGAGGCGCAGATGCTGGCTTCGGTCATGTTCGACCTACGCCCGATCGGCGGCGATGCGCGCCTGTTCTCGGACCTGCAGGCCGACACCCTGGCCCGCGCCTCGGCCAACTCGATCTTCGTGGCGCATATGGTGTCGAACTCGCTCAAGCATCACCCGCCCCTGGGCCTGCTGCGCGGCCTCGCCACGATCCGCGCGGGCGAACATCGCAACCGCCTGGACCTCAAGCATAACGGCGTCGTGCCCGTGGTGGATCTGGGCCGCATCTATGCGCTGACCGGACAGCTGGAGCCCGTGAACACCCGCGCCCGCCTGGAGGCGGCCATGGCCAAGGGCGTGCTGTCGCGGTCCGGCGGGGCGGACCTGCTGGACGCCTACGATCTGATCGCGACGGCCCGGTTGGAGCACCAATCGACCCAGATCAAAGACGGCGACGCGCCGACAAATTACCTCGATCCTGCCGAATTGTCGGATTTCGAGCGCAGCCACCTGCGCGATGCGTTCGTGGTGGTAAAGACAATGCAATCCGCCATCGGATCGGGAAAGGGAGCCCTGGGATAACGTCATGTTCTTGGAATTGATCGCAACGATCTTCGCGGGCATCGCCTGCGCGGGCCTCGCCCTGCTGCTGAACCTGGTCCTGGGGAAGCGGCTGCCCAAATGGATCACGCCGGTCGCGGCGGGGGCAGGCATGATCGCCATGACCGTCTCGAACGAATACACTTGGTTCGACCGCACCGCCGAGCGCCTGCCCGAAGGCGTTACCATCGCAATGACCGTCGACGAGCAGGGCTGGATGCGCCCCTGGACGCAGATCTGGCCCTATACCAAGCGCTTCGTCGCCGTGGACACGGCCACGACCCGGCGCAACCCGGCCCTGCCCGAGCAGCGGATGGCGGATCTCTACTTCTTCGGGCGGTGGTCGCCGGTGAACCAGGCGCCGATGCTGTTCGATTGCGGCGCGCGGCGCTCGGCGCTGCTGATCGACGGGGCGGAATTCGCCGCCGATGGCAGCGTCGCCGACGCCGATTGGCGGGCCGTGCCCGAGGGCGACCCGATCCTGTCCCTGGTCTGCGAGACCTGAGATGCTGGCCCGCCTGCCCCTGCGCCTGCGGATCTTCCTGTTCTTCGGCTTCCTCGCCTTGGGCGGGGCGGCACTGGCGGCGGGGGCGCTCTGGTTGGGCTGGTCGCGCTCCGAGGGCGCGGCGGGGCCCTTCGTGACGGCGTTCCTGGTCTTCGCCTTCCTGAACACGGGGCTCGCGCTCGCCGTGTTCCTGCTCTTCGACGAACATGTGGCCAAGCCGATCGACCGTCTCTCCGCCGATCTGAGGCTCCGGGCGCATTCCGGCGTGGACGCCGCGCTGTCCACCGATGCCGCGCGCTGGCTGGGCGACCTCGCCCCTGCCGCCGACGCGCTCTCGCGCTCGCTGGGCGACAGCGTGATGGAGACGGCGGACAAGGTCGCCCGGGAAACGGAGCGACTGCGCACGGAAGCCGCGCGGCTCACGGCCCTGCTGACCGAGATTCCGATCGCGACGATCCTGCTCAATCCCCGGGGGGAGATCGTGCTTTATGACGGGCAAGCGGCGGATGTGCTGTCACAGATCGCCCCCCCGCGGCTGAAGGCGCCCCTAACCGACTATTTCGAGCGCGACGCGCTGGACACGGCCATCGCCGCCCTGCCCGAGGCGGGGGGAGAAATCCCGCTCACGCTGCGCGCCCTGCCCGACGGCAGCACGCATCAGGCGCGCCTCAAGCCCTTGGCGGGCGGCGGGCATATGGTGCTGATCGACGCGCAGGGCGCGCCGATCGCGCCGCGCCCGCTGGTCTTCGACTTCGACCTCATGGAGGCCACACCCTCCCGCGAGACCCAGGACACGCCCCTGCGCGACCTTTGCTACATTCCCTTCGACACCGAGACGACGGGCCTCTCGGTGGAGAGCGACGCGATCATTCAGATCGGCGCCGTCCGGGTGCTGGGCGGCCGCATCGTCGAGGGCGAGGTGCTCGATACCTATGTCGATCCCGGGCGCCCGATTCCTGCCCTCTCCACCCGGATTCACGGCATCCGCGATGCCGATGTCACCGGCGCCCCGAAGATCGAGACGGCGGGGCGGGCGCTGCACCATTTCGCCCGCGATGCTGTGCTCGTGGCCCATAACGCGCCCTTCGATATCGGGCTGCTCCGGCGCGATGCCGACCGGATGGGGGTCGCGTGGTCGCATCCGGTGCTCGACACCGTGCTGCTTTCGGCGGTGGTGTTCGGGACGACGGCGGAGCATTCGCTGGACGCGCTTTGCGCCCGGCTCGATGTGACGATCCCGGCGGAGTTGCGCCATACCGCGCTGGGCGACGCCCGCGCCACGGGGCAGGCGCTGGTCCGGCTTCTGCCGCTGCTGGAGGGCAAGGGGATCGAGACCTTCGGCCAGCTGATCGCGGAGACGCGCAAGCATGGCCGGCTGTTGAACGATCTCAACGTCTGAGGGGGGCGAGCCGCCCCCCGAGGGTCGGTTGGATCAGGCCGCCCGACGCCGCCGGCGCAGGCCGAGCGCCCCGAGGAAGATCACACCTCCACTCAGGAACGCGATGCCCCCCGGCAGCGGGACCGCCGCCGCCTCACCATAGATGAACTGCGCCCCCGCGATGTCGTCGGCCTGAAGTGCCGACAGCGCGGGGTTGTAGTACGGGTTCATCACCGCGACTTCGCAGGGCGTCGCGGTCCCATCGTTGCCGCATTCGTGGCCGAGCCCGATGCTATGCCCGATCTCATGCAGCGCCACAAAAAAGATGTCGAATGAGGTCGTCGTGCCACCGAGGCTCCACGTCTCATCCAGATCGAAGAAGATATCGCCCCGAAGGCTGTCGAACGGGTCGAAACTCCGGTCCGGGTTGAACGCATAGGCGAGCACGCCGCCCGGTCCGTCGATCGAGTAGCCGCTGATGCGAATATCCCCGAAATTGCCGTTGAGCGCGCCGTTCGGACTGCCATCGTCCGACACCTGTTGGAAAGAGATGTCGGCCACCGCCTCCCACGCCCCGAAGGCGTTTGTGATCGCCGTTTCGAATCCGCTCGGCATCGCGTCGGCCAGGGCGGTCGTTGTCCCGCTGCCGCAGTCGCCGAACTGCTGCATGATCGTGCAGTTCGTTCCGGTCGGCACGAGGCTCCAGGTCACGACGCCGCCGGGCGTTCCGTAGGTCGTCCCGCCCCACTTTATGGCGTCGCCATTCGTGTCGGTCCCGTAGGTCACGAAGGGGTCGGTCCGCCCAGCGCGCGGCGTGTGCAGCTTGTCCTCGACCTGTTCGACATAGGCCTGGTCGGTTCCCGGCGCAAAAATCGCGCCCGCCTGTCCAGCGCCTCCGGTTGCGATAAATGCGCAGGCCGCCGCGCCGAGAATACGTCTGTTCATGTTCGAATGCCCGTCTTCACTGCCCCCCATCAGGAGGACATTTTCTTTACCGTTACGTCAAACGATTTCTTCCCCTATGACGTCGAGCGCGAACCGGGATAGCGCGTCAAATGAGCCCAGGCCGTGCCTGTCGGATGCTTGGAGCGCCGAGCCTGACGCTTGCTCGCCGGGAGGCACCGCCGGAGATCGGACCGCCCCCTCGATCATTCCCTCGTGGCTCTCGGGGGCGGTGTCCGGCACCACCGCCGCGCAGCCCGTGGACGCGCCCTGCGCGCGAAGAGGTCCGCGTCTTTCGCCGGTTCGCCGCCGCCGATATGGCTGAGCCCCCATCGTAAAACGCGCGTCGCAATAGGCGTCGCTGCCTTGAAGATGTGTGGCTCGATCTGGAGCCCGCCGAAATCGCCTAGGAACAGATCTTCATCGGCCGACGCCGGCGCCGTCGAGATGGAGGGGCGCCTCGGCGGGAGGGTCCTGGATCGTCCAGGTGGAGCCCGTATAGACGATCACGGTATCGAAGCCCGAGCCGATGACGTTGATGGCGAGCGGACGGAAATCCTGCAGGGTCTGGGCGCTGTCCAATTCCTCTCCAGTCGACGAGACGACCGATTGCTGCCCGCCGGTGTAGCGATAGCTCTCCCCGGCCCGCAGGGCATCCGGCCCCGCCAGCGCCACCTGGAACTCCCGGAAGCGGGCGATCTCGACATCGCTGGCATCCGCGTTGATGGTGATCGTTACAGGCTCGCCGATGAAGACCTGCAAGTCGTCGCTGACGATCTGCTCCTGCTGGATGATGTGGCCCAGGTCGAAGGACAGGCCCGCGTCGGGATTGTTGCCCTCGATGGTCGGCGCGGCGTGCCCAGGGCCTTGGCCACGGCGCTGTCCCTAGGAATCTTGCCCAGCGCACCCGTCAGCAGCAGGTCGATATCGCCGGTCAACTCCAGAAAGGCCAGTTCGGAGAAGCCCTCGTCGGTGACGAAGGTCGCGCCGTGGTTGCGCCCTTCCGTCCTCGTCACGCCGCAGGTCGGCACCGCGCGTCACCGTTGCCTGCTCGAAGAGGATATTGTCGTAATGCGTGCGCATGGCGATGTCGGCGCCCATCGAGAAGTTGGGCGGCGTGCCGAGCGACACGCTGACGATGACGCCGAAGGCAAGGCTGACATCGAGCGTGGCCCGCAGCGCGCCCAAGGCGAAGAGGTCGATATCCGCGATGGTGGTCGCCTCGTCGATGCGCAGCACGAAATCGTCGAGGCTGTAGGTGGAAACCGCCTCGCCCGAGATGCCCTCACCCAGAAGAGACCCTGTGCTGGTGTTGTACGAATCAATGGAGTGACTGGTGATAATCGGCATGACGGATCCCCGGCTGCCGCCACCCGGGCTCCCCGGACCATCCGGCACTCATGATCATTGCAGCGACAAGGGAGCGACACCCTGACGCCAGGGAGGCCAAAGCATCTTAGCCGCCTCCTATTCGGGCAGCGATGGGGGCCTCGCACGCGATCGAGACGATTTCGGCCCCGGATCGGACCGATTGCGCAGGGGCGGCCCGCCCGGCGGCGCCCAGAATCCCGGCGGGCTGGCCCCACAGACGAGGAAGGCGGACATGCCCGCTCGTGCCCGGGCGCTCAAGCCTACCGGCCGGGCGTCGCGCCGCGCTGACGGTCCCGGTAGAACGCGGCCCCAAAATCGACGCCAGGCTTGCCCTCCGCGCCTTGCGCGCTCACCTACCTCCCCACCGGCCGGCCCAGGAGCCGGCCGCCCCAGGCGTCAGAGGAAGGAACCCGAACCATGCGCGTGAACGCCGATTTCAACGACCGCGTCCTCGTCCGCTTCGATGAGACCGACTGGGTCGCGTCGCCGGTCCCGGGCGTGGAGCGCAAGATGCTCGACCGGATCGGAGAGGAGGTCGCCCGCGCCACCTCCATCGTCCGTTTCGCGCCCGGCAGCGCCTTCTCGCCCCACACCCATGACGGGGGCGAGGAATATCTGGTGCTGGACGGCACGTTCCAGGACGAGGATGGCGACTTTCCGGCGGGCTCCTATGTCCGCAACCCGCCCACCTCTTCGCACAGGCCCGCCGCCCGGGACGGCGCGACGATCCTCGTGAAGCTCCACCAGTTCGCGTTGTTCGACCGGACCCAGGTCCAGATCGACAGCGGGACGGCGGAGTGGCAGGCGGTCGTGACGGGCGTCGATGCCCTGCCCCTGCATGCGGATGCGCGCGAGACCGTCATCATGGAGCGCTGGAGCCCCGGCACGGCCAGGACCTTGGACGCCTCGCGCGGCCTGGAGATCTTCGTGATCGACGGCGCCCTGACGGAGAACGGCGACACCCTGGGCAAATGGGACTGGCTCCGCCTGCCCGTGGGGTCGCAATTCCAGGCGGAGGCAGGCCCGGAGGGCGCCCGGGTCTGGATCAAGACCGGTCATCTCCGCCACGTCACCGCGCGCGCGGCGTGACCGGGGGAGGTCGAGATCGCCATCGTCGGCGCGGGGCTGTCGGGCCTCGCCCTGGCAGTTGCCTTGCGGGCCGAAGGGCGCGACGTCCGCGTTCTGGAGGCACGGGATCGGCCGGGCGGCCGGGTCCTGTCGCAGCATGGCTACGATCTCGGACCGGCCTGGATCTGGCCGCACAACCATCGTCTGCTCACGCTCGCGCGGCGGCTCGGGCTGCGGACGTTCCCGCAATACAGCGCGGGGCGGCTGGTCTTCGAGGATGGTCGCGCTCTTCTCGCGCAGTTCCTCGATGGTGCGGTTTCCAAGCTCGACGGCCGATTTTAGTTCCTGCAGGTCAGACATGGGTAACCTCCTTAGCCAGCAAGTTCGGTTCGGCGGCGCAGAAGCTCCGCTAGCTCGGAGAGGTCCATCTCGTCAGCGTCCTGCTTGACGTTCAGCGCCTCCATGCCGCCTCGCTTCCCCGAGCAAACTTCGATCGTGGATCTCGCCAAGCGCTGGATGCGCTGCCGTCGGTGCGGAGCGACAGGGGAGCACGTACTATCCTGGCATATCCAGCGGGCCTTCCCGCCCGTTCGGGAAGTCTAGCGAACTCCGGGGGGCCAGGCATGATGAACGGCCACCTAAACCTTCTCGCTCGGGCCGTGACCCTTGCCCTCGCCACCTTACGCGCCCTGGCCGATCGCGTGATCGACGACGACAGCCTGCACGGTGATCCGGTAAACCAGCGCCTGCCCCTGCGCGACGGCGCCCCCTTCGACGCGCGCGACACTTGGCGCTCCGGCTGTCCGGCGGAGGCGGCCCTGGGCGAGATGGCGACGGCCGCGCTTCGGATGCTGATGGCCGAGGGCGCCACCGTCCACGTCCTGCCCGGAACTTGCGGCTTCGACCGCGGCTGCGCCTGGGTCGAGCTGTCGGATAGAACCGACGCGGGCGAGCTGCTGCTCGCGCTGGGCCTGACCCAGCCCGAGCAGAACGCAGACTGGTGCGGGCGCTGAGGATGGCCAGGAATACCTCCGTAACGCAGTCTCAGATCGCTCGCGCCATCCGCGCGGCGCGGCGAGAAGGGTGTGCGGCGGTCGAGGTGCTAGGCGCGATCCGCATCTACCTGGACGAAGCGCCGATCGCAGCGTTACCGTCACAGCCCGAGGGGGACGAAGCGGAGTGCCACGAGATTTTCGGAACCAGAACGGAATGACGCGCCCGCCGAACGTGAAGATCGTGCGAAAGCCGAACGGGCGCGAGTTCCTCTATTACCAGGCCAAGGGTCTGCCGCTCATTGTGCTCCCGAACCTGCCCTACGACGACCCGACATTCCTCACCGCCTATGCCGACGCGCGCGAGACCACCCGCGCCGACGCGCCGCCAAAGACGACCGGCCTGGCGCATGGATCGGTCGCCGCCTGGATCGTCCGAGCCTGCGCAGGCAAGCGACTGGACGGATAATCTGCCGGATACCGGGCGATGCTGCGCCGCGAACTCGACACCGTGAGAGAGACAAGGGGCACCGCGACGCTTCGTGCCGTGCGCCCGCGCCACGTCAGAGCCGACGTAATTGGTGCCGGGAACCCCGGAAGCCGCCTCAAGGCTTGGCGCTACCTCTGCGCTTTCGCCATCGCCTCGGGCGGGATCGACGAGGATCCGGCTATTGCCGTCCGCCTACCGCGCGACCCAGGCCGCCAGAAGGCAACGATCGGGCACAAGCGCTGGCCGCGCGAGGCGATCGAAGCCTACCGGGCACGCCACCGCATCGGAACCGTGAAGCGCGCCGCGATGGCGCTGCTGCTCTGGACCGGGGGGCGGATCGGAGACGCGGTGGAGATGGGCCGCCAGCACGTGCCCCGGGACGGCGTGCTGGACTACAGCCAGTCGAAGACAGGCGGCCCGGGCTACGTGCCCTGGACCTCTCCGCTCCCGAACTGGGCGCTGGCCTGGGAGGCAGATCGGGATGCGATGCACCAAGCGCTATCCGCCCTTGGCACCGGTCGCCTGACCTTCCTGGAGACGCAGACCGGCCGGGTCCGCTCGTCAAAGGCGCTCGGCAACCTGATTCGGGAAGCGTGCGACGAAGCGGGCTGGGCCGACCTGACCGGCCACGGCGCCCGGAAGACGCGCGCATGCGACCTGATCGACAGCGGCGCGACTCCCCACCAGGCCGCCGCCTGGACTGGTCACGAAGACCTAAAGACGCTGATCCACTACGCCCGACAAGCTGATCGGCGCGGGTTGGTCATGGGACGAGAACGGGAACAGAACGTTGGAAACCGGGAACGATCTGACGGTGGAAACGGAAGCTAAGCCTCTAGCACAAAACAACTTGTTTGAGAGGGTGGCGCGCTGGGGAGGATTCGAACCCCCGACCCCTTGATTCGTAGTCAAGTACTCTATCCAACTGAGCTACCAGCGCACTACGAGGCGGCAGATAGCCGTCCCGCTCTGGGGGCGCAAGGGGGTCCGGAGGGAATTCCTCGTGACGCCGCAAGAGCCGGACGGTTTCCGCGCGGGCGCGGCAGGAAATTCGTCGCCCGAGGGAACCGGCCCGTCGGCGTGCAGTTGGAATAAGGCGAGCCCGGCCCAGCGATACCGTCCGCATCTTTAGACCGCGATCTCGCGCGGGAGCTCGATCAAGAAGACCGTTCCCTCCTCGCCCGTCCGCTCCAGCGTCAGCGTTCCGCCATGGCCCTGCACAAGCTCGCGGGCGATGGCGAGGCCAAGCCCCGTGCCGCCCTTGCGTACATTGCCCTGGAAGGCCTGGAACAGGTTTTCCTGCGCGCGCGGCGGCAGGCCGGGGCCGTTATCGGACACACGGATGCGCCAGGCTTCCGGCGTTTCCTCGGCGGAGATCACGATCTCGCCCGGCGCGTCGGTCGCCTGAATCGCCTGCCGCGCGTTTCGGATCAGATTGCCGATGACGCGGTGCAGTTGCTCCGGGTCCCCCCGGAACGCCAGGCCCGTCGGCGCCGTATGCCGCACGACGATGGGCGCATCGCCGATCGAGATCCGCGCATCCTCGCAAAGCTCGGCGAGAAACGGACCCGCTTCGATCATTTGCAGCGCGGGCGGGGCCTCTTCGGCGCGGCCGAAGGCCAGCGTGCCCTCGGTCAGCGTCACCGCGCGGGTCAACGAGGCGACGATGCGGGGAGCGACGCGCTTGACGGTCGGGTCGTCGACACGCTCGAGCCGGTCGCCGAGCAGCGTCGCGGTGGTGAGGATGTTGCGCAGGTCGTGGCTGATCTTGGCGACGGCGGAGCCCAGCTGCGCCAGCCGCTCCTTCTGACGCAGGTTCGCCGTCAGCTGCGTCTCCAGCGCCTGGAGCGTCGTTTCCGCCTCCCGCAGCTCCCGGATGCGGGAGCCGGGCTCGATGATGCGGCGGCCGTCCTCGGGGGAGGCGGCGTAGCGGTTCATCTGCCGCACGAGCGACCGGATCGGGATGACCATGAGCCGCCGCACGGCCAGGAAGAGAAACACGGCGGTGATCGCCGAGATCACCAGGCTCAGCCAGAGAATATTGAGCCCGTAGGTGAGCAGCGCGTTGCGCAGATCCGTGGTGTCGATCGCGGCCTCGATCTGCATGCCGCCGCCCTGGGCGGGTTCAGCAATCACGCGGATAACCTCCGCCTCGGGAGTGACGAAGCGCACCAGCGCATCGCGGATCAGCTCGGCCGTGCGCGGGTCGCGCAGGTCCACCGTCTTGGCCACCGGCCCCGGGAGATCGGAGGACAGCACCAGTTGCCGCATCTCGTCCCGGCGCAGCACGACATTCAGCACGCCGGCATTGGCCAAGAGCTCCGCCTCGACCGCTTCGTCGATCATCTCGCTCGAGCCGAGCAGGGCGAGCGCCGCGATCTGCGCCCGCTCCATTCGGTTGGTGAGATAATCCACGCGGTAGCGCGCGATGGAGGGCACGAATATCAGCACCTCCGCCAGCATGACGAAGATGACCGTCAGGATCAGAAAGCGCCCGGAGAGCGTGGTCAGCATGGCGTCGGGTCGATGTTATCCACGGTCGTGTTATGGCCGAGGGCGGCCCTGGGCGATAGGGGGGCCGGACCGCAAGCGGTCCGGTGGCCGGATCGGATCAGGGCAGATATTTCTGTACCAACCCGACCACTTTCTTGACCATATCGCTCTGGAACAGGCGTGGCACGTAATACTGCCCGGCCGCGCGCTTGGAGATCTCGCCCAGGGTCGGATAAGGCGCGACCATCGCCGCAACGGCGCCGATCTTGAGCTTGTTGGCCAGCACCAGCGCCCAGAGCCCGATCAACTCTCCGGCCTTCTCGCCCGCGATGGAGGCGCCGACCGGGCGGCCCTTGACCACCATCACTTTGATGAGGCCGTCGGTCTTGCCCTCGGCGATGGCACGGTCGTTCTCGTGATAGGGGAAGCGTAGCACCTCGACGGCGTGCTTTCCGTGCCGCTCGACCGCCTGCGCCTCGGTGAGGCCCACCTGAGCCAGTTCCGGGTCGGTATAGGTCGCCCAGGGAATGTGATCGGTCCGCGCCTTGGCGGGCAGGCCGAACAGGATCGGCCGGATCACGGTCGCGCCGTGATAGCCCGCGACATGGGTGAACTGGAATCCGCCCGCGACGTCGCCGATGGCGTAGACGCGCCGGTTGGTCGTGCGCAGATCGGCGCCGACGGTGATCGCCCGGTCATGCTTGATGCCTGCCGCGTCCAGGTTCAGCCGCTCGATATTGGCCTTGCGCCCCACCGCCATCAGCAACGTGTCGCCGGTGAAGTCGCCCTTGGGCGTGTGGACGGTGATCGTGCCTTTCTTGCCCGAGACGCGGCTGACCTGCGCCTCCTCGACGATCTCGACGCCCTCCTTGCGGAGCCTCTTCAAGACCACCTCGGCCATCTCCGGATCGTCCTTGCCCAGGGCCTTGGCTCCTTCGATCACTGTGACCCGGCTGCCCAGCCGGACATGCGCCTGCGCCATCTCCATGCCGATGGGACCGCCGCCGACCACGATCAGGTGGTCGGGCTTCTCCATCAGGTCGAAGAGCGTCTCGTTGGTCTCGAACGGAACCTCGTCCAGGCCCGGAATCGGGGGGACGAAGGGCGACGACCCCGTGGCGATCACGACGCGGCGGGCCTTGATGCGGTAACGACCCGCCTCGACCGTCTCCTTGTCGACGAAGCGTCCATATTCGCGGATGACGCGCACGCCCAGACCTTCGAACCGCTCCTGGCTGTCGACCGGGGCAATGGTCTCGATGACGCGATGAACGTGGCGCTTGGCCTCGGCATAGCTGACCTTGGGCAGGACCGGCGTGACGCCCAGCGTCTCGCCCGTCCGCATCGCCTGGGCCTGCTTGCCCGCCGCGATCAGCGCCTTGGAGGGCACGCAGCCGAAGTTCAGACAGTCGCCACCCATCTTGTGCCCCTCCAGCAGGGTCACGTCCGCGCCCATCTGGCTGGCGCCCGCGGCAAAGCTCAGCCCGCCGGACCCCGCGCCGATCACCAGTACATCGGTCTTGATCTCTTGCATCACGGGCTCCTGCGGCCGAAGGGTTTCGTTGGGTGTGTGAGCCGTATCCTTCATCGCTCAGACCCTCCGAAAGCGCTTGATGACGATGGGCAGCAGCGCCAAAGCGGCGAGCCCGACAATCGGCCCCAGGATATGCGGCTCGAAGATGATGCCCAGATCCGGGGTCTCGCCGCGGGCAAAGACCTCGCCCAGGCCGGCGCCGACCCAGGTATAGACCAGACCGCCCGGCAGGATGCCGAAGAAGGTGGTCAGGAAGAACTTCCGCAGACTCACGCCGACAAAGGCCGGGATCAGATTCGCGACGAAGAAGGGCACGGCAGGCACCAGGCGCATGATCAGCAGATAGGAGGTCTCATCCTCGCGAATGCCGTCCTTGATCCGCTTCACCGCCCCGCCCGAGGCGTCCATCTTGGCGGCAAGCCGGTCGCCCAGCCCGTGTTTCGCGGCCAGGAAGATCACCGTCGCCCCGACCGTGGCGGCGCCCGCGTTGAAGAGCACGCCGGGAAAGAGTCCGAAGAGGAAGCCGCCCGTCAGCGTCGCGATGGCCGCGCCGGGCAGCGAGAAGGCGACGATGAGGATATAGCAGCCGACGAAGGTCAGCGCCGTCGCCACGTAATTCGCGTCGCGGAAGGCGATCAGCGCCTCGCGGTTGTCGGCCAGGGTCTGGAACGACAGGTAATCGCGCAGAAGAAAGGCGCCAGCGGCGGCGACCGTCAGGATCGCGGCGAGGGGGAGGTAGCGGGCGACGCCGCCTTTGGGGCTCTCTTGCATCGTCTGATCAGCCATCTGTGTCGGGTCCATGTCTAGGGGTCTCGGGCGGGGCAGCGCCGGATCCCTGCCTGTCTGCCGAGTCGCGGGCGGTCGCGATACCCGGCCTCACGGCCCTGTGTCGGGCCGTGTGGGCGGGGCCCGGCCAGGGGACGAAATGTTTCAACTCGCCGCTTCGGACCCGCCCCGGACCGCCTGCCGCTGACACATTCTCAAGCGCCGGGAGCCCCCATCCCGCTCCCAGAGGCCCGCGCCGGGGCCCATCCGATGGAAGACCGGCCTCCGGCCTCCTTGGACGCCACGCCGATGTTGACACCCTCGCCCTGCCCTCCTATTGCGCGGCTTCCAAGTCATTCCGCCGTCGATTCACACCGGATCCGGCTACGCACCCGGAGAGCAGGCCATGAAGCGCACGTTCCAACCCTCGAACCTCGTCCGCAAGCGGCGCCACGGTTTCCGTGCGCGCATGGCCACGAAGGCCGGCCGCAAGATCCTGAACGCCCGTCGCGCCCGCGGCCGGAAGTCGCTCTCGGCCTGATCGCCCCCATGGGACCGCAAGACGCGACGCCGGAGGCCCCGCCCCCGGCGTCTCTTCGCGTTCTCAAGGTCCGGCCCCAATTCCTGGCTTTGGCCCGCGCGCGCCGGGTTCCGGCGGGGTCTTTCCTGCTTCAGGCCCGCGACCGGGGCGACGACGATCCCGCCATCGGCGTCGGCTTCACCTGTTCCAAGAAGGTCGGCAACGCAGTGGCCCGCAACCGCGCCAAGCGCCGCCTCCGGGAAGCCGCTCGCGCCGTCCTGCCCGAGGCAGGGCACCCGGGCTGGGACTACGCGCTGATCGGCCGGGCGGAGGCCACCGCGGCCCGCCCCTTCCCGCTTCTGCTCGACGACTTACGCCGCGCTCTGGCCAAGGTGCATCGGTGACCCCCTTGGCCCGTTTCCTGTCCTTTCCGGTCCACGCCTACCGCGCGGTCTTCTCTCCGCATGTGGGGCATAACTGCCGCTACCACCCGACCTGCTCCGCCTACGCGCTCGAAGCCTTGGAAAGGCATGGCGGGCTGAAAGGCGGCTGGCTCGCGCTCCGCCGCATCCTGCGCTGCAATCCCTTCGGCGGCTCCGGCATCGACAACGTGCCCGACTGAGCCCCGTTCCTCCCCATCACGGGTTCGAAAATACTCCAGAGAGCGCGAGAGACAGCGTCTCTCGTCGGGCCGCGCGGGGCTCGATGCCCCGCCCGGCCCGCCCCCCTCGCGCGACAGATCGAAGAAAACGCTTGGTGGATCGCAAGATGTGGCGTAAGCACGCGCCACCACGCGCTCGAACCAAGGGAGGGGCAGCATGACAACCGCATATCGCCGCTCCCTCCGACGCGCTTGGCTCATGTCCGGCCTCCGCGGCTGACAATTCGTCGCCTTCGGGCGACCCCCTCGCCGGCAGACTGATCCGCCCCGCCGCATAAGCGGCCGGCCCCAGCCCGTCCGGTTCTTCCAAACTGCCACCAGAGGCCCCGAGTCCCTCGGGGAATGACCCATGACCGCACTCCCTTTGCGTCCGGATACGTCCCGGACCGCCATCGAGATCGCCATCGACGCCCACGGTCCCGGCCGCGTCCTGCTCGCCGCACTCGCCGCCCTGCTGCGGCCGCGCGCCCGGCCGCCCGACACCGCCGCCCTGCCTTCGCATCTGAGGCGCGATATCGGCTTGCCCCCGCACGAGCCGGGCCTTCCCTCTCAGCGGGTCGATGCCGCCTTGGCCATCCGCGGCCCCTTCGCGGGCCTGCGCTGACATGCCCCGCGCGTCCGGCCTCTGGCCGGGCGCCTCCGAACCGGCTAGAGGGGCGCCATGCTCGACGATGGCGACGACATTCACCCGCTCTTCCGCGGTGCCCCCCGCACCACGGAGTTCCGCAAGCTGCGCAAGCGCCTCGTCCGCGAGACCCGCGAGGCGATCGACCGCTATGCGATGATCGACCGCGACGGCCCGCGCGCCAAGTGGCTCGTCTGCCTCTCGGGCGGCAAGGACAGCTACACGCTGCTCGCCGTCCTGACCGAGCTGCAATGGCGCGGCCTGCTGCCCGTCGATGTCCTGGCCTGCAACCTCGACCAGGGGCAGCCGGGCTTCCCGGCGACGGTCCTGCCAGAGTTCCTGGAGCGGATGGGCGTCCCCCACCGGATCGAGTATCGCGACACCTATTCCGTCGTGGTCGACAAGGTGCCCGCCGGGCGCACCTATTGCGCGCTCTGCTCGCGCCTGCGCCGGGCGAACCTCTACCGCATCGCCCGCGAGGAAGGCTGCTCGGCCGTCGTGCTGGGCCATCACCGCGACGATCTGCTGGAGACGTTCTTCCTGAACCTCTTCCACGGCGGAAAAATCGCGACCATGCCGCCGAAACTGCGGAACGAC
This sequence comes from Jannaschia seohaensis, assembly GCF_900116765.1. Taxonomy (GTDB): domain Bacteria; phylum Pseudomonadota; class Alphaproteobacteria; order Rhodobacterales; family Rhodobacteraceae; genus Jannaschia; species Jannaschia seohaensis. The sequence goes on from NZ_UETC01000002.1 coordinate 178,387, forward strand.
GAGGGCGATCTGCTGGTCCTGCGCCCCCTCGCTCATGTCGCCGAAGCCGATTGCGAGCGCTTCGCCCGGGCCATGGACTACCCGATCATCCCCTGCGACCTCTGCGGCAGCCAGGACGGGCTGCAACGTCAGGCGATCAAGGCGATGCTCGACGGCTGGGAGGCAAAGGTCCCCGGTCGCCGGGCCAAGATGTTCTCCGCGCTCTGCCAGGTCCGGCCCTCGCATATGCCCGACCCGGCGCTCTGGGATTTCGCGGGTCTCTGGCCGGAGGGCGACATGCCGGACGACATCCCCCGCCTTCGCTAAACCTTCTGTCAGGGATTTGGCGCTATCCCGGGGCAATACCGCCTCGTGAGACGCCGATGACCCGACTGTCCGACATCCCCCATTTCGACAGCCCGCTCGGCCATCGCCTGCGTGCCCTGCGGGATCGGGTCGACTGGATGATGCTGTTCCCCGTCGCGGCAGCCTTTGCCTGGTTTCTTGGGGAGGCTGCGGTGGCCGTGGTGCTGGCCGTGATCCTCCCGGCCTTCCTGGCGCTGCAAGGCCGCCCCGCGGGCGCCACCGCGCGGGGCGCGCCGCGCGCGGGCGCCGCGATCGCCCCCGATGCGCTGCGCCGCCAGGTGGACGATATCCTGACGGACTGCGCGGCGCTGAACCGGACCACCGCTGTCCTGCGCCTGCATCTCTCGCCGAAGGGCAATGAGGACTGGGACGAAGAAACCCGCGCCAAGGTCACGGCGCGCCTCGCGCTCCGGGTCATGGCGGCGATGCGCGGGCAGGATCAGGTGCTCCGCACGGGCGCCACCGATCTCGTCCTGCTGCTCTGCCCGACCCGGCGCGCCGACCTCCAGGTGCTGATGAACATCGTCGACCGCGTGCAGATGGCCGTGGCCGAGCCGATCTCGCTCGACGGGGCGACGCTGTCCGCGCAATCCGCGATCGGCGTCTGTTCGGAGACGATGGCAACCAGCCGAACCGGTCATGCCTTGCTTCGCGGCGCGGAGACCGCGCTGACCGTCGCCCGGCGAGAGCGGGAGGACAGTGTCCGCTTCTTCAACGCGGACCTCCGCGCGGAGGCCGAGATCGACGCCCAACTCACGCGCGAGATCGATGCCGCGCTCGAAGGCGGGCAGATCGGGGCGTGGTTTCAGCCTCAGATCGACGCCGCGACCGGCGAGATCGCCGGCTTCGAGGCGCTTGCTCGCTGGACTCACCCGGAACTCGGCGTTTTGGAACCCGACCGCTTCCTCAGCGCGGCACAGGCCTCTGGACGTATGTCAGACCTTGGGGAAGCGGTGCTCGCGGCGGCGCTCGACGCCTTGGCGAGTTGGGACGCGGCCGGACTGACGGTGCCGGGGATCTGCGTCAATCTCTCCATGGAAGAACTGGCGGACCCTCGACTGGCGGAGCGGATGGTCTGGCAGGTCGATCAACGGGACGTGAGGCCGACGCGGATCGCGTTCGAGCTCCCCTCCTCGGTGACGGAGCTGGCCGAGGACGCCGTGGTCCAAGCGAATATCGAGGAGTTGCGCCATGTCGGCTTCCGCCTCGACCTCGACGATTTCGGGACGGGCCCCGCGACGGTCAGCCATGTCTCGCGTTTCGGCGTCCACCGCATCGTCCTGGACCGCAGCTTGGTGGCCGGCATCGACGTCGATCCGGCCCGTCGCCGCGTCGTCGCGGCCATCCTGGCCATGGCCGAGGTCCTGGGCCTCGTGACCCTAGCCGAGGGTGTCGAGACAGACGACTTGCAGGCGCTGCTCAAGCGGATGGGCTGCGTCCACCTCCAGGGCTTTGCGGTCGCGCGGGCGATGCCTCTGGTCGATACGCTGACCTGGCTGCGCGGCCGTGTCGCCGCCCGTGGCGCCGCAATGGCCCGCCAGAGCCGCGTGCGCGCCCGAACGGAGGATGCACCCGAACCGACCGCACCCCGGGCCGCGCAGAAGCGCTGGCTTCAATAGGGCGACCGACGAGCGACAAGCGAAAGGGCGGCTCGGCCCGGAGACCCTCGAAGAGCGCGCCGCCGAAGGGGATCTCTTCGTCTCCGCGCCCCGCCGCGTCCCAATCCGTCCCCGCGGCCCTTTTCACAAGCGGCTTCCCCTTGGACAAGAAAAGCCCCCGCCGGATCGCTCCGACGGGGACTCTCGATTTCCATCCGCCCCGCGACCGCGGGACTCGGATCACCAGTCTTCGCGGACGACCGTGCGGGTCTTCACCGGAAGCTTCATCGCGGCGAGGCGCAGCGCCTCGCGGGCGATCGGCTCGGACACGCCGTCGATCTCGAACATGATCCGGCCGGGCTTCACCTTGCAGGCCCAGTAATCGACCGAACCCTTACCTTTACCCATCCGGACTTCGACCGGCTTCGACGTCACGGGCACGTCGGGGAAGATGCGGATCCAGACACGGCCCTGACGCTTCATGTGACGCGTCATAGCCCGGCGGGCGGCTTCGATCTGGCGGGCAGTGACCCGCTCGGGCTGGGTCGCCTTGAGGCCATAGGTGCCGAAGTTCAGGTCGGACCCGCCCTTCGCCTCACCCTTGATGGCGCCCTTGAACTGCTTGCGGAACTTGGTCCGTTTCGGTTGCAACATGACTGCTACTCCTTACCGGCGCGGGCCGCGGGGACCGCGGTCGTCACGGCGGCCGCCACCGGCGCCGCGGGGGGTCGGGCCGTCCTGCAGCTCCTGCGCCTTGCGATCACGAGCCGACGGGTCGTGCTCCATGATCTCGCCTTTGAAGATCCAGACCTTGATGCCGATGATGCCATAGGGCGTCTCGGCCTCGGAATGGGCGTAGTCGATATCGGCGCGCAGCGTGTGCAGCGGCACCCGGCCTTCGCGATACCACTCGGTCCGCGCGATCTCCGCGCCGCCCAGACGGCCAGCCATGTTCACGCGGATGCCGAGGGCGCCCATGCGCATGGCGTTCTGCACCGCGCGCTTCATGGCGCGGCGGAAGGACACCCGGCGCTCCAGCTGCTGGGCGATGCTCTCGCCGACCAGTTGCGCGTCCAGCTCGGGCTTGCGGACCTCGACGATGTTGAGGTGCAGCTCGCTGTCGGTCATCTTGGCGAGCTTCTTGCGAAGCACCTCGATATCCGCGCCCTTCTTGCCGATGATGACGCCGGGACGGGCCGTGTGGATCGTGACGCGGCACTTCTTGTGCGGGCGCTCGATGATGACGCGGCTGACGCCGGCCTGCTTGCAGTCCTCTTCGATGAACTCGCGCATCTTGAGGTCTTCCAGCAGGAGCGGACCGTATTCGGCGGTGTCGGCGTACCAGCGCGAGTCCCAGGTGCGGTTGACCTGGAGGCGCATGCCGATCGGATTGACCTTATTGCCCATTACGCTTGCTCCTCGACTTGACGCACGACGACGGTCAGCTCCGCGAACGGCTTGGTGATCCGACCGAAACGACCGCGCGCGCGGGGCCGGCCGCGCTTCATGGTCAGGTTCTTGCCCACGTAGGCCTCGGCGACGACCAGCTCGTCGACGTCCAGGTTGTGGTTGTTCTCGGCATTGGCGACGGCCGACTGAAGGCACTTCTTCACGTCCACGGCGATCCGCTTCTTGGAGAAGGTGAGGTCGGACAGGGCCGATTCGACCTTCTTGCCGCGGATCATGGCGGCGACGAGGTTCAGCTTCTGCGGCGAGACGCGCAGGCTCCGCACTTTCGCCATGGCCTCGTTATCGGCCACGCGGCGGGGATTTTTCTCCTTGCCCATGGCTTACTTCCTCTTGGCTTTCTTGTCGGCGGCGTGCCCGTAATAGGTGCGCGTCGGCGAGTATTCCCCGAACTTCTGGCCGATCATCTCTTCGGTGACGTTCACGGGGATATGCTTGTGCCCGTTGTAGACGCCGAAGGTGAGGCCCACGAACTGGGGCAGGATGGTGGAGCGGCGCGACCAGATCTTGATGACCTCGTTGCGGCCCGACTCACGGGATTTCTCGGCCTTCCGGAGGACATGCGCGTCCACGAAAGGGCCTTTCCATACGGAACGAGCCATGGATCAGCGGCCTTTCTTCTTGGCGTGACGCGAGCGGATGATCAGCTTCTGCGACGCCTTGTTCGTGTTGCGGGTCCGCGCGCCCTTGGTGGGCTTGCCCCACGGGGTCACGGGGTGACGGCCGCCGGAGGTGCGGCCTTCGCCGCCGCCATGCGGGTGGTCGATCGGGTTCATCACGACGCCGCGGACGCTGGGGCGGATGCCCTTGTGCCGGTTGCGCCCCGCCTTGCCGAGGTTCTGGTTCGAGTTGTCAGGGTTCGAGACCGCGCCGACGGTCGCCATGCATTCCTGGCGGACCATGCGCAGTTCGCCCGAGGAGAGCCGGATCTGAGCGTAGCCGCCGTCACGGCCGACGAACTGGGCATAGGTGCCCGCGGCGCGCGCGATCTGACCGCCCTTGCCGGGCTTCAGCTCGATGTTGTGGACGATCGTGCCGATCGGCATGCCCGAGAACGGCATCGCGTTGCCCGGCTTGATGTCCGCCTTGGCCGAGGCGACGACGCGGTCGCCGACCGACAGCCGCTGCGGGGCCAGGATGTAGGACGCTTCGCCATCGGTGTAGCGGATGAGCGCGATGAAGGCCGTGCGGTTCGGGTCGTATTCGATCCGTTCCACATTCGCCTGGACGTCCAGCTTGTTGCGCTTGAAATCGACGATCCGATAGAGGCGCTTGGCCCCGCCGCCCTTGCGGCGCATCGTGATCCGTCCGGTGTTGTTGCGGCCACCATTCTTGGTGAGACCTTCGGTCAGCGCCTTGACGGGGCGCCCCTTCCACAGCTCCGAACGGTCGATCAGAACCAGCCCACGCTGGCCCGGCGTCGTCGGCTTGTACGACTTGAGTGCCATTGTTTACCTGTCTTCCGTTGTGTGTCGGACGCCCGCCTCGCGACGATCCGCCCGGGATGTAGGGCCCCGTAGGTCCCCGGTGCGAAGCCGTCCCGAGAGACGGCGAACGCAAAGCCCCGAGCGAGGCCCGGGGCTTTGCGGTTGCCGCCTGCTATGGGAATCGCACGAGGGGGTCAAGGGCGCATCGCACCCTCCCGACCAGCCGTGCGAAGAAGCACGTCGAGGCGCGGCGCGACCAGCGTGGCCAGAGCGGCGTCGCGCCCGTCATGCCGCATCCGCGCGGTGGCCACGGCGACCAGTTTTGGCCCCTCCGCATGGGCGCGCAGCACGGCGCCGCCGCTCTGGCCGCCGACCACCTTGCAGCCGAGCACGACCTGCTCGGTCGGCAAGGCCAGCACCGGACAGCCGCGCCGAACCGGTGCCAAACCGTCCTCCCCGAGCCAGGTCTCCAGAATGAGCGTCTCCCCCACCTCCGGCGGCCCCGGATCGACCGGAACGATGGGCGCTCCGGGCACGGGCGCGACGGTCGCGAGCGCGATGTCGTAGCGCCGCCCGGAGGCAGCGCCCCCTGCGAGGCCGAACACCGGATGCCGGTGGATCTCGCTGACGGGCCACGTGCCCCGCAGCGTGGCGAGGCCCGGGCGGTAGCCATACTCGTGTTCGGGACTCAGGCAGTGGGCGGCGGTCAGGATCAAGTCGGGCGCAATTTGCGTGGCGCTGCACGTCCAGGCATGGGCGCTCGTCTCGATCCGGCCTGAAACGGGTTGGGCACTCGCCTGAGTGGCCAGCATAAGAACGAAGATGACTAGGCGCATGCCCGCAGCGTAACGCCAGTTTGCGACGTTGTCCCGGGGCGTGAACCGCGTGTCAGGCGGCTTGGCGTCTGCGCCGACGGATGGCCACAAGCCCTCCCAGCGCGGGAAGCATCAGCGCAATCGCTGGAGGCAGGGGGATCTCGCCCGAGACGCGGTCAACGCCCCAGAGCGACATGTGGCTCAGACCCTGGGCCGAAGGAAAGCCGAGTTGCAGAACGTCGAAAAGGACCTCCGTTCCGCCCGTGACGATAGGGTCGTAGACGGCGACCACGAAGGAATTCCCCGCCTTGTAGACGACCACATCCGCGTCGCCCTGCGCGATCCAGCTGCCCGAGGTCTGCTCGTTGCAGTCGATCTCGACGCCATCGCAATCCTGGCGCACCAGCCAGCCAGCGGGCGCGGACCCCTCGTTCGAGATCGGGCTCGCGTCGGCTTGACGGGCGATCAGCGTGAGGGATGAACTGTCGAAGGTGCTCCCGTCGGACAGCGTGATCCCATCGAGAAACGTCTGCAAATCCGTGTTGGTCGCTTCGTCGTTGCCGCTGAAGACATCGGAGATGAAGGCAGGCAGTGGGGACAATGTCGCGGCGTTCGCCGCCCCGACAAAAAGACAACCCACCGACATGAGGGCCGCAGCAGCATTCGACAGAACAGACTTAGGCATAATTAACACGCTCGACTGACCAGCCCCAGATATGTCGGAACTTATTCAATATGACAAGAGATTCGGCCAAGACCGGGGGCTGCGAATGATCTTCGCCGGGCGATTTTGTGGCTAATTGGCCGAACGGACGCGGTCGGCGGCGGCGTCCCCATCATCAGGGGCGCGACCAAAGAAAAAGGCCCCGGCATCGCTGCCGGAGCCCTCTCGGGACGGACGGGACGGGGCTCAGAGGCCGGTCGTCACGTCGATCGTGTTGCCCTCTTCGAGCGTCACATAGGCCTTCTTGACGTCCTTCCGGCGGCCCAGCTGACCGCGGAAGCGCTTGACCTTGCCCTTGGTGACGGTCGTGTTGACGGCCTTCACCTTGACGCCGAAGAGCTCCTCCACCGCGGCCTTGATCTGCGGCTTGGCGGCATCGATGGCGACTTCGAAGACCACCGCGCCCGTCTCGGACGCCATCGTGGCCTTCTCGGTGATGATCGGCTTACGGATCACATCGTAGCTGTTCATTTCAGTCGCGCCTCCAGAGCTTCGACACCCGCCTTCGTGAGCACGAGCGTGTCACGCTTGAGGATGTCGTAGACGTTCGCGCCCTGGCTGGGCAGAACGTCCAGAGTGTCGATGTTGCGCGCGGCCTGGGCGAAGTCCTCGTTGACCGAGGCCCCGTCGATGACCAGCGCCCGCTTCCAGCCGAGATCGGCGATCTGCTTGGCCAGAACGCCGGTCTTGGCGTTCTCGATCGTCAGATCCTCCAGCACGACCAGCTTGCCGGCCTGGGCCTTGGAGGCCAGCGCATGGGCGAGGCCCATCTTGCGGACCTTCTTGGGCAGGTCATGGGCGTGGCTGCGGGGCGTCGGGCCTTTGTAGACACCGCCCTTGCGGAAGATCGGCGCCTTGCGGGAGCCGTGGCGCGCGCCGCCGGAGCCCTTCTGGCGGACGATCTTCTTGGTCGAATAGCTGACCTCGGAGCGCGTCTTGACCTTGTGGGTGCCCTGCTGCGCTTTGTTGCGCTGCCAGCGCACGACGCGGAACAGGATGTCCCGGCGCGGCTCGACGGCATAGATGTCGTCGGAGAGCTCGATGTCCCCCGCCGACGAGCCGTCCATCTTGATGACGTCGAGTTTCATTCGTCACCTTCCTTCTTCTCGGCATCCGAGTTGTCGGTCGCCGCAGTCTGTTCGGCGATCTCCGCCTCGGCTTCCTTGAGCGCGGCCTCCTGCGCGGCGGCCTCCTCGGCCAGACGCGCCTCCTCGGCGGCCTTGGCTTCGGCCTCAGCGGCAGCGGCGGCTTCCTCGGCGGCCTTCTGGGCCTCGCGCTTGGCGGACATCAGGGCGGCGGGCAGGATCGCGTTCTCGGGGAACGGCTTCTTGACCGCGTCCTTGATCGTCACCCAGTTGCCCTTCGACCCAGGGACGGCGCCCTTGATCATGATCAGGCCACGGTCGGTGTCGGTCTTGACGACCTGCAGGTTCTGCGTGGTCACACGGGCGGCGCCCATGTGCCCGGCCATCTTCTTGCCCTTGAACACCTTGCCAGGGTCCTGACACTGACCGGTGGAGCCGTGCGAGCGGTGGCTGATCGACACGCCGTGCGAGGCGCGCAGGCCGCCGAAATTGTGCCGCTTCATGGCACCGGCAAAGCCCTTACCGATCGAGGTGCCGCTGACGTCGACGTACTGACCCTCGAAATAGTGGTCGGCGATGATCTCCTCGCCCACATCCACCAGGTTCTCGGGATCGACCCGGAACTCGACGATCTTGCGCTTGGGCTCGACGCCCGCATTGGCGAAGACCTTGCGCATGGCCTGGCTGGTGCGCTTCGCCTTGGCGGTACCGGTGCCCAGCTGCAGCGCGGTGTAGCCGTGCTTGTCTTCGGTGCGCTGGCCCACGACCTGGAGGCCGTCGAGCTGCAGCACGGTGACGGGGATCTGCTTGCCGTCTTCCTGGAAGATACGGGTCATCCCGATCTTCTTCGCGATCACTCCGGAACGCATCATATCCGTGCCCTCCTCAGACCGAGATCTGGACGTCGACGCCGGCGGCGAGGTCGAGCTTCATCAGCGCGTCCACGGTCTGGGGCGTCGGGTCGACGATGTCGAGCATGCGCTTGTGGGTGCGGATCTCCCACTGGTCGCGGCTCTTCTTGTCGATATGGGGGCCACGGAGCACGGTGAAGCGCTCGATCTTGTTGGGCAGCGGAATCGGGCCGCGGACCTGCGCACCCGTGCGCTTGGCGGTGTTGACGATTTCCTGGGTGCTGGCGTCCAGCACGCGGTAATCGAACGCCTTGAGCCGGATGCGGATGTTCTGGCTTTTCATGTCGTTCTTTCCGACAGGGCGACAGCCCCCTCGGGGGTCGGCCGCGTTCAAGTCGAGAGGAGGAGGACGGACCACCCGGCCCCCTCATCGGACCAGAACGGAAGCGGGGCCGCAAAGCGACCCCGTCCGTGGAAGCGGGCGATAGACCGACTCGCCCCGGGGCGCAAGCCCCCTGCCCCACCTTTCGAGCGGCGACACGAGAACGCCCGCGCCGGATTGCGCAGCGCCCATCAGAAACTGGCAACGCAGGCGAGAAATCCCAAGCCTCGGGCCAGTCGATGCCGGGCGCCGGCCTGTCTAGTCGGAGAGGCCAGTTCCATGGAGACCGACAAGACCCTCCTCGCGACCGCGACGTTCACCCCATGCGCGTCAGCTACGGGGACAGAGCGGCGACCTGCTCGGACCGCTTCAGCGCGACGGGCGCGGTCCAAACCTGCACGATCGTGATCGCCGGCGCTGACATGATCGCCCCGTGTGACGCCCACGCCCCCTTCAGCCGGCGGTCTCGGCGCGCGCGTAGCCGGCGACGCCTTCGTCGCGGCGATAACGGAGCGCTGGATCGTTGCCGCGGACGCCGGTCTCACCGGCGGGGAGGCAACTGCGTCGCGCGCATCGGCGGTGCCTTCGCGCCTTTGCGGTGCCCCGTCCCGCCCCCGCCTTCCGAGCCCGCGGCGCCGAAGACCATGGCTCAGCTCATGGCGGCCCGCCGCAGCGATGACTCTGCGGACGGGGACCCATCCGATGCGGCACCGATCCGGAACGTCTCGATGAGCCCCAGCATATGCGAGGCGGCGTTCTTCAGCGACAGGTTCGCCGTCGTCATCTCTTCGAACATGGCCGTATTCTGCTGTGTCGTCTGATCGATCTGGAGCAAGGCGCGGTTGATCTCCTGGACGGCGACGGACTGCTCGTCTGCGGAGACCGCGATCTGTTCCATCTGGCCGCCGATCCGGTCGATGCTCGAGCCCAGCTTTTCCAAGGCCTTGCCCGTCCATCCGACACTCTCGACCCCTTTCTCGACCTGTTCTGCGGAGGTCGCCATCAGCGCGCCGATCTCCTCTGCCGCAATGGAGGCGCGCTGAGCCAGCGCCCGAACCTCCGAGGCAACGACAGCGAAGCCGCGTCCGGCCTCGCCCGCCCGCGCGGCTTCGACCCCAGCGTTCAGCGCAAGCAAGTTGGTCTGGAACGCGATATCGTTGATTACGTTCAAAGATCTTGAGATGTCGCTCGACACGCTGCGGATGCTCTCCATGGAGTGGATCGCCTCTCGGACGATGCGGTCGCTCTCGACGGCCTCGTCGCGAGCCGCGCGCGCCGTTTGCCGAGCTTCGCCAGTCGATGCGGCCGCGGTGGCGATCAGGTCCACGATCTGGTCGAGCGCGGTCGTCGTTTCCGCAAGGGAGACGGCCGCCCGCTCCGTCCGCTTCGACAGGTCTTCCGCGGACGCCGAGAGGTCGCTGCTATCGCCGAGGATTTCGGTCGCGTTCTCGTTGAACTCCTCCAGGGCGCAATTCAGTCGCGCAGCCGTGGCATTTGCCGCGGATTGCAGCGCCTCATAGCGCCCCGCGCAAGCCCGCTGCATGCGTGCCGTCAGATCCCCTTGCTCGAGCCGGGCCAACATCTCGACGACGTCGTCGATGACCGCCCCCATCTGCTCGACCATCTCGTTGACCATCCTGCGCAACGCGATCTGGTTCGCCGGAACACCCTCCACCGGCATGCGGTGATCCAGAGCTCCGGCGGTCACCGCCGCGACAATGTCGCTCAGGCCCGCTTGCAGCAGCTCCGCCTCCGCGCGCACGCGCCGCGCCTCGGCCTCGTCTTGCTCCGCCCGGCGCTCGGCCTCCAGCCGATCTGCGGTCGCTCGTGCTTCCCGCTCCTCGATCAGGGCGCGGCGCTCGGCCTCGTCCCGGGCTTGGGTCGCGGCCAGATCCCGTCGGATGAGGATGTTCTCTCGAAACGCCTCCAGGCAGGTACGTGCCGCAGCGATCTCTGTGGTGGCCGCGTCCGGGAGAACGATGTCGAGCCGGTCCTGCGAGAGATCCCGCATGGCGTCTATGACTTGCGCCAGGGGCCGCGCGATCATTTTCTGCAACGTAATCGAGATGATCGCCGAGATCACGACGAGACAGAGCGCGAAGTATCCGACCATCTGCCAGATCGCGGCGCTGGCCTCGCGAGATGTCGGCTCCTTGCTCCAAACCGTCAGCAATTCTCCCACGTGGACGGTCTCAGCCCCCGTCTCCAGAAGGATCGGAACCGAAACACTGAGCAGTTCCTCCCGGCTGGTCGCCATCGGCGTCGCGTCTGTGCGAGGGGGCGGCAGTTGCGCGGACAGAGCCGTCCCGGGATCGGCGAGGAAAGCGACCTCATAGCCATCGCTATGGGTGACGCGTGCGGCCTCGAGATCGAGGGCGGAGGAACCGATGAACTCCGCCAGTTGAGGCGCGATCACGTCCCGGCTCTTGAGCCGCGCGCCCGCGGCGATGCGGCTGGTGAACAAGATGGATTTCGTCACGGCAGCTTCGCTGAAGGCCCGGTCCATCCGGGCATTCGTCACCATCGATTGCCAGACCAGCAGGATCGCCATGCAGGCCGACGTGGCGATGACCGCGACGATGGTCGCGCGAACCACGAAGGAATGGAGCTGTCTCGCCATCGAGCCATCCATGGTGGGGCCGCCCGCGCGGCCGGATCAAAAGACCAACGCCCCCTGCGAAGGTGCGCGACACGATCCAGCGATCCTCTCCGTCTCGGTCCTCGCTGCGGTCTCTGCGATGCCTACCCGGCCCGCCTTAACATCTCCTTACCTCCGCAGCGCAGCGCGCGACCGGTCTGGGCCTTGGCAAAGGAAAAGGGCCGCCTTAGGAGGCGGCCCTTCCAGTAGGTCGGGGTCGTCTGTCGCGCCCTGGCAGTCCGGGCGCGTCAGATCATCGATTACTCGATGATCTTCGACACAAGCCCCGGGCGCGTCAGATCATCGATTACTCGATGATCTTCGACACGACTCCGGCGCCGACGGTGCGGCCGCCTTCGCGGATGGCGAAGCGCAGGCCTTCCTCCATCGCGATCGGCGCGATCAGCTCGACGCCAAAGCCGACATTGTCGCCCGGCATCACCATCTCGGTCCCTTCCTTCAACTGAACCGTGCCCGTCACGTCCGTCGTCCGGAAGTAGAATTGCGGGCGGTAGTTCGCGAAGAACGGCGTGTGGCGGCCGCCCTCTGCCTTGGTCAGGATGTAGGCCTCGGCCTCGAACTTCGTGTGCGGCGTCACCGATTTCGGCTTGCACAGAACCTGGCCGCGCTCCACGCCGTCCCGGTCGATGCCGCGCAGCAGCGCACCGATATTGTCGCCCGCCTCACCGCGATCCAGCAGCTTGCGGAACATCTCGACGCCCGTGCAGGTCGTCTTCTGGGTGTCGCGCAGGCCGACGATCTCGATCTCGTCGCCCACATTGATCACGCCGCGCTCGACCCGGCCCGTCACAACGGTGCCGCGGCCCGAGATCGAGAACACGTCCTCGACAGGCATCAGGAAGGGCTGGTCCACCGCGCGCTCCGGCGTCGGGATCCACTCGTCCACGGCCGCCATCAGCTTGCGGATCGACTCCTCGCCGATCTCCGGGTCGCGGCCTTCCATCGCGGCCAGAGCCGAACCGGCGATGATCGGAATGTCGTCGCCCGGGTAGTCGTAGGAGGACAGAAGCTCGCGCACTTCCATCTCGACCAGCTCCAGCAGCTCCTCGTCATCGACTTGGTCGACCTTGTTGAGGAACACGACCATCGTCGGGATGCCGACCTGGCGGCCCAGCAGGATGTGCTCGCGGGTCTGCGGCATCGGGCCGTCGGCCGCGTTCACAACCAGGATCGCGCCGTCCATCTGCGCCGCGCCCGTGATCATGTTCTTCACGTAGTCGGCGTGGCCGGGGCAGTCGACGTGGGCATAGTGCCGGTTCTCGGTCTCGTATTCCACGTGGGCGGTCGAGATCGTGATCCCGCGCGCCTTCTCCTCGGGCGCACCGTCGATCTGGTCATAGGCCTTGAAGTCGCCGAAATACTTCGTGATCGCCGCCGTCAGCGTCGTCTTGCCGTGGTCCACGTGACCGATCGTGCCGATGTTCACATGCGGCTTCGTGCGTTCGAACTTTGCCTTCGCCATGATGGCTCCCCGACTTGCAGGGGCACCCATCCCGGGCGCCCAGATTCCATATCGCGGGCCGTCTAGCGGGGCATCGCCCCAAGCGCAAGCGGCGCGTGCGCCTTGCGCGTCAAAGCTCGGGCGGGATCTCGGGCGCGGCGTTGCCCAGGCCCGGCGGCAGCCCGAACATCTCCCCGTTGCGGAGCATCCAGGACTGGATCTTGAAAGCCGCGTTCCGCGCGAGCGTCACCATCTGCGCCTCCGCGTCCTTCATCAGGCCGGAGCCGAGGAAAAGCGTGTTGGCCCCCTCGAACGTGCTGATCTGCTCGGGCCCCGCGATTTTCCGCTGGGGGTCCGCTTCCCAGACATTGGCGGTGACGACCAGCAGCGATTTCGGCGTCAGAACCAGCGGAATGCCCGGCGGCGCCAGCGCGTAGCCGTCGATGGCCAGGGCGATCACATAGCCCTTGCCGCCACGATAGCCGCCGAAGCGGCGTTCCAGCTCCGAGGTCATCACCTGCTCCCACGCCTCGGGCGAGGCGTCGCGCGACGGCGGAACCTTCTTGATGTTGTTGGTGACGACCACGGTGAAGGCCAGCTCGAAATCGCCCATCGGACGCTGCTCGGACTCGAGCGGATCGGGGATGGCGCAGGCGGTGAGCGCCCCCGACGCCCCGGCAAGCGACAGAGCCGAGAAGGCGCGGCGGGATAGTCGGGTCATCGAGCACTCCTGGCAGTCGGCGCGGGGATAGCGAAGGCGCCCGGCGGTGGCAACTCAGCTGCAGATGTCGCGCAAGTCCGCCCATTGCTTGGGGGTCAGCGCCGGCCGGCCGATGGGCGGATCGCCCGCGGCGTCGGCGGTCCGAATGCGGTCGGCCAGGGCGGGATGGGTGCTGAAATGCTCCATCAGCCCTTCGACATCACCATAGCGGTCGCGCAGCCGCTGGAACATCTCGCCCAGGGCCGAGGGCGGCAGGCCGACGGACCGAAGCTGATCCGCAGCGAAGGCGTCTGCCGCCAGTTCCGCGTCGCGGGAATAGCCGGAGGCGATCGCCCCGCCCAGCATCCCGCTGAGCAATCCGCCGCCGGTCACGTCACCGACCAGGACGGAGATAACGGCCAGCCCCGAGGCCGATTGCAGCGTATGGCGGACAGGATCGTCGTTAACGACATGGGCGATCTCATGGGCGAGGATAGCGGCGATCTCCTCGGGCCGCTCGGCCGCCTGGATCATGGAGTTGAAGAAGGCGATCCGCCCGCCCGCCACGGCATAGGCGTTCAGGATCGGCCGGGCGCTGTCGTCGAGCACGGCAACTTGCAGATCGTACGGAAGGTCCACGCCCTGCGCCACGCGCTCGGTCAGCGCGTCGAGCGCGGCGGCACCTGCGGGGCTGCCGCATTCGCGCAAGGGCTCCAGCCCCTGGGCGAAGAAGACGCGGGTCTGTTCGTAGTGGATCTCGCCCATGGCGATCTCGGCCTCGACATCCATGAACCGGGCCAGAAGGCCGGCGAGGCCGGGCAGGACGAGGAACAGCAGCACCGCCAGCGCCGCCACACCCCCCGCCGACACCATCAGCGCCCGGCGCCAGAGCGGCGGCCCCGGCAGCTTGGCCCGGGTCGCGGGGTCTAGCCGCTCGATCAGGTCGCGCGCCTCTTCGTCTTCGACCACGAGGCGGGCCTCGCCCCCGGTCACAAGACCATAGGCCAACGCCCCGCCCGGCGCCTGGTCCGGCAGCAGACGGATGCGGCGGACGGGCCAGCGGACGGCCTCGCCCGCGGGCGGCTCGATCAGCAGGACGCGGCCGCGATCCCCGGTCTGGGCCCGCAGGCGCGCGCGCTGGCGCAGGGCGCGGATCCCGTCGAAGTAATCGGCGAAGACCGGCGCGCCGGGATCCGGGGCCATCGAGGGCTCGGGGGCGGGCGCATGTCCCCAGGGGCCGCTCATATCCCCGACCCCATGTCGAAGAGGTTCGCGAAGCCGTCGGCGTCATGCATGTGCGAACTCTCCCCTTTGCGGACGGCGTTCACCTCGGCGGCGCCGCGCACTTCCAGGCCCTGGCCGACATGGCGGATCAACGGATAGGTCACGAAGACGAGCCGCAGCGCGCTGCGGCCCAGAAAGAAGGTCAGATAGAAGAGCAGGCCGCCGAGGACGAACCAGATCGGGTCCAGTTCCTCGATATTCTCGATCTGCGGCAGGGCGCTGACGGCAAGGAAACCGAAGGCGAAAAGCGCCGCGATCAGCGCGACGACCAGCACCAGGCCCACCGCCAGCCAGCCGCCCGTATGGATGCCGATGACCCGGCCTGTCGCGGGGCGCACCGTCAGCCCCGCCGCTCCGGCGAAGGCGAGCGAGGAGGCCAGGAGGCGGAAGGAGACGGTCTTCCAGTGGACCCAACCGAACACGGCGAGCGGACCGAACAGCAGATAGAGCCAGGCGTAGTCCTCCCGCTCCATGCCGCCAACGATATAGGTCGTGGCCGCCAGCCCCCAGATCCCCGCCAGGGCCGGCAGGAAGGGCGGGACTAGGCGCCGCGCCGGAATGGTCAGACGAAAATGGTCGTCCCCGTAATAGGTGTTGCGCGCGCGGAAGCGCCAAAGCTGCTGCTGTCGCACCGGCCAGAGCAGCCCCAGGGAGAGGATGGAGAGAAGCGTCCAGAGCGTCGCCAACCCGCTATAACGCCAGGCCCCGGGCGTCATCGAAAAGGAGATCCCGCGCCAGCGCGTGTGGTTGAGCAGGTAGCGCAGGCCCCGATATTGCGCGAACCAGTAGACCGGCAGCAGCAGGCCGAAGGCCGCCGCCGTCCCAGGCCCCGGCCCTCCGAAGAGGTTGAGGGAGGCGAAGATCAGGACCATCACGATCAGGCCCAGATAGACCGCCACGATCACCGCCGCGATGACGAAGCCCATCAGCTTTTCCAGCGGCTGGCCGACATATTCGAAGGGCGAGCCGCCCACCCGGAGCGACGACCAAAGCCAGCGCCGCGTCCGCGTCCGCGCCCAGAAGGAATAGATCCCCAGCGTTGCCACCGTCAGCGCCGTCGTCTTAAAGACGAGGGCGAAAAGCGCCCCCTTGGAGCCCACCACCTCCGCGCTCATCCGGTCGAGCGCGGTGCCGCTACTCATGGATCAGCGTGGCGAAGCTGTTGTCCCTTGGGAACCCCCGCGGCGCCATGCGGCCCGCGCTCGCCCGGGCGCCAAGCCATTCGGACAGGTCCTGTTGATGCCGCGTGCGCCCGCCCGCGTCGGGCCATTTCATACCATCGGCCAGGGTCACGACGGTCACGTCCGACAGTCCGCCATCCTTGAACCGCTGGAGCCGCACGCCCTTGCCCCGTGGCATCTCCGGCAGGTCGGCCAGCGGGAAGACCAGCATCTTGCGGTTCTCGCCGATCGTGGCGACGTGGTCGCCGCGCGCAGGCACCGGCTTCATCGCGGTCACGTCCCCCCGGACGTTGAGCACCTGCTTGCCAGCCCGCCGCATGGCGATCATCTCGTCCTCGGGGCAGACGAAACCGTCGCCCGCCGAGGACGCCAGGAGCAGCTTGCGGCCCGGGACGTGGATGAACATGTCCACGATCCGCGCCTCTTGGGGCATGTCGACCATCAGCCGCAGCGGCTCGCCCATACCGCGCCCGCCGGGCAGCGCGCTGGCTTGGAGCGTATAGGCCCGCCCGTCCGAGCCCCAGACGATCAGCTTGTCGGTGGTCTCAGCGTGGAACACGAAGGCGGGCCCGTCGCCGTCCTTGTATTTCAGCTCCTTGTCGAGCGGCTGATGGCCCGAGAGCGCGCGCAGCCAGCCCATCTGAGAGCAGACGACGGTGATCGGCTCGCGCTCGATCATGGCCTCCAGCGGCACGTCGGCCACTTCGACCGCCTCGGCGAAATCGGTGCGCCGCCGCCCCGCCTCGGTCGCCTTGCCCATCAGCTTGCGCACCTCGCGCAGTTCGGCCGAGATCGCCTTCCACTGGAGATCCTCGTCGTCGAGCAGGTCTTGCAGCCCCGCCCGCTCCTCCATCAGAGCATCCCGCTCCTTCAGAAGCGCCATCTCTTCGAGCCGCCGCAAGGCGCGCAGCCGCATGTTGAGGATCGCCTCGGCCTGAACCTCCGACAGCTGCGGCTCGCCCTTGGCGGGCAGGGGCGAGACATAGTCCGACTCGTCGGTGGCGCGGCGATAGTCCGCCGACCACTGTTCGTGGATCAGCGCCTCTTTCGGGGCGTCGTCATAGCGGATGATGTCGATCACGCGGTCGAGGTTGAGATAGGCGAGGATGAAGCCTTCGAGCACCTCCAACCGATGGTCGATCTTGCCGATCCGGTGCCGCGAGCGCCGCAGCAGCACGTCCTGCCGATGGTCGAGGAAGGCCTGAAGCACCTCGCGGAGCGAACAGACCTTGGGCGTCACCCCGTCGATCAGCACGTTCATGTTGAGCGGGAAGCGCGTCTCAAGATCCGACAGACGGTAGAGCGTCGACATCAGCACGGCCTCGTCGACATTGCGTGTCTTGGGCTCCAGGATGATGCGGATGTCGTCGGCGCTCTCGTCGCGCACATCGGCCAGGATGGGCACTTTCTTGGCGGTGACCAGCTCCGCCAGCTTTTCGATCAGTTTGCCCTTCTGGACCTGATACGGGATCTCGGTGACGACGATCTGCCACTGACCCTTGCCCAGATCCTCCCGGTGATGCCGCGCCCGAAGACGGAAAGCGCCGCGGCCCGTGCGGTAGGCCTCCAGGATGTTCTCCCGCGGCTCGACGATGATGCCGCCGGTGGGAAAGTCCGGACCCGGCACATGCTCCACCAAGGTCTCGTCCCGGGCATTGGGCGCCTTGATGAGATGCAGGCAGGCCGCGATCAGCTCATCCAGGTTGTGGGGCGGGATGTTGGTGGCCATGCCCACCGCGATCCCCGCCGCGCCATTGGCCAGCAGATTCGGGAAGGCGGCGGGCAGGACGACCGGCTCCCGCAGGGTGCCGTCGTAGTTGTCGCGCCAGTCGACCGCGTCCTGGTCCAGCCCCTCCAGCAGCGCCTCGGCGGCCGCCGTCATCCGTGCTTCGGTGTAGCGAGCGGCGGCAGGGTTATCGCCGTCGATGTTTCCGAAGTTCCCCTGCCCGTCCACCAATGGGTAGCGGACCGCGAAATCCTGCGCGAGCCGCGCCATCGCATCGTAGATCGCGGCATCGCCATGGGGGTGATAGTTCCCCATCACGTCGCCCGAGATCTTGGCCGACTTGCGGAAGCCCCCGGTCGAGCTGAGCCGCAGTTCCCGCATGGCGTAGAGGATGCGGCGATGCACCGGCTTCAGCCCGTCCCGCGCGTCCGGCAGAGCACGATGCATGATCGTGCTGAGGGCATAGGTCAGATACCGGTCGCCGATCGCCCGCGAGAGCGGTTCGGACACGGTCATCTCGTCTGGGGCGTGATCTGGGTCATTATCCGGCGCGGTCATGGCATGGGATGTAGCGGTGCCTCGGAAACATCACAAGAACACGGGTTCGAATTGCAGGCCATCTGTGGTATCGTCTTTTTCGCTGGCCGCGCTCCCAAGGAACTCATTAGGCTGGCGATTGTTATTTTAGCGAATCGTGATTGTCGCACGGGGGGATCTTGCAATGCTCAAACTGACCGTCACCCTTGCCCTCGCCCTTTATGCGGGCTTCGTGATCTGGGGCCAGCCCACCGACGCGACCACCGAGCGGGAGGCATTGGCGCCCGTCATCGCTTCGGTCGTCCCGACCGAGCGGTCGGAATTTACCGAACCCACGATTCTCGGTGCCGAGCCAGAAGCACAGGTGACGCGCACAATTGTCGAGGCGCCGGACCCGGCCGCCATCGCCGCCTCCACGCCCGTCCCCAGCGTCTCCGAGCCGCGCCTGATCGGCGAGCCAGTCGTCGTCAGCCTCGTCTCGCCCGCGTCCCGCCCCAGCGAGGAGGCGGCGCCAGAGGCGCCGACCAACCTGCTGCGCGTGACGGGCAGCCGGGTGAACATGCGCTCCGGTCCGTCGACATCGAACGGAGTGGTCGACAGCCTGCCGCAGGGTACCCTGGCGGAGCCGTTGGGCGAGCCGATCGATGGCTGGCAGGAGATCCGCGACGTGGAGACCGGCCGCACCGGCTTCATGGCCGACCGCTTCCTCGAACCCAGCTGACCGCCATCATCGGACAAAGGAAGGGGGCGTCCCGGCGGGGCGCCCTTGCGCATTTCGGACGGTTCGGACCTAGCTGCGTCCCGGGCAGCGAATCGGAGGCGAGGTTGGCGCAGCGCAGCATTCTCATCACCGGATGTTCCAGCGGGATCGGGTTGGACGCCGCCCGCACATTGGCGGAGCGGGGATGGAAAGTCTTCGCGTCCTGCCGGAAAGCCCAGGATTGCGCCCGCCTCGAGGCCAACGGGTTCAGCAGCCCGCGCATCGACTATGAGGACGCTACGACCTTCGACCCGGCGCTGGAGCGGGTCGCGGAAGAGACCGGCGGCACGCTCCACGCGCTTTTCAACAACGGCGCCTATGCCATTCCCGGCCTGGTCGAGGACCTGCCGACCGACGCGCTCCGCGCCAATTTCGAGGCCAACTTCTTCGGCTGGCACGACCTGACCCGCCGCGTCATCCCGATCATGCGCACGCAGGGTCACGGCCGGATCGTCCAGAATTCGAGCGTTTTGGGCTTTGCCGCCATGCCCTGGCGCGGCAGCTACAACGCCACCAAGTTCGCGCTGGAGGGGCTGACCGACACGCTGCGTCTGGAAATGGCCGGCAGCGGTATCTACGTCTCTCTGATCGAGCCGGGGCCGATCACCTCCGCCTTCCGCATCAACGCCAAGAAGCAGTTCGATAAATGGATCGATTGGAAGAACGCCGCCCGCGCCTCGGACTACAAGGGCGAGATCGCGCGCCATTCCTCCACGGCTAAGGGCCGGTTCGAGCTTCCGCCCTCGGCGGTGACCGAAAAGCTGATCCACGCGATCGAGTCCGACCGCCCCCGCGCGCGCTACTACGTCACGGTCCCCACCCACATCGCCGGCACGATGAAACGCCTGGTGCCGACCGCGACTTTGGACCGAATTCTCTCGAAAGGCTGACACGGCCCACTAGGTAGCGGGGCCAAGCAACAGGAGCCAACATGGCAGATGATCCTCTTTTCTACGTCGTCGCCGCCGCCTGTCTGGCGGTGGTGGTGATCCTGCTCGTCGGCGTCGGCGGCTTCGCCAAGGGCGGCGAGTTCAACCGCAAGCACGGAAACCGGATGATGCGCTGGCGCATCTACGCGCAGTTCATCGCGGTCGCGCTGCTGCTCGGGTTCGTCTGGCTCCGCGGCGCCTGACGGTCGCTCCGCGGGAGCGCGAATGACAAGCGCTCCGAAGGGGCGCGAGTGATAGTCGCTCCGAGGGAGCGCGAATAATGATCGGTCGAGAGGAGTGCGGCGAATGGTCGTTCTGTCGAAGATTTACACCCGCACCGGTGATGCGGGAACCACTGCGCTGGGCAACGGAGAGCGCGTGCCGAAGACCTCCGCCCGGGTCGAGGCCTACGGCACCGTCGACGAGGCGAACGCGACGATCGGCCTGGCGCGCCAGCATGCCGAGGGCGAGATGGACGCGCGGCTGGCCGCGATCCAGAACGACATGTTCGATCTGGGCGCGGATCTCTGCCGCCCGGACATGGCCAAGGATGCGGAGGCCGAATACCCCCCGCTGCGCATGGCCCCGGCCCAGGTCGAGCGGCTGGAGGCGGAGATCGACGCGATGAACGACGCGCTGGAGCCGCTGCGCAGCTTCGTGCTGCCGGGCGGCTCGGCGCTCTCGGCGCAGCTGCATCTCTGCCGCACGGTGACCCGCCGTGCGGAGCGGCGCTGCGTCGAACTGGCCCTCTCGGAGGACGTGAACGAAGCGGCGGTGAAATACCTAAACCGTTTGTCCGACTGGTTCTTCGTCGCCTCCCGCATCGCGAATGATGACGGGAAAGCGGATGTTCTCTGGATCCCTGGCGCGAACCGCGGTTGAGGCCGAACTTGTAGGGCGGGGTTAACCCCGCCCTACCCCACTGCCCTTCCGCCTCGCGACGTCAAACGTCAGGCCATTGCGTCAGATGGCCCTGGCCCTTCGTTTTCCGGCTGTCGGGTCCCTGCGCCCTGCGCTAAACGCACACCGAAGACGCGAAGGAGGAAGCCATGAAGGTGCTGGTGCCCGTGAAGCGGGTGATCGACTACAACGTCAAGGTTCGGGTCAAGGCCGACGGGTCGGGCGTGGATCTGGCCAACGTCAAGATGTCCATGAATCCCTTCGACGAAATCGCCGTCGAGGAGGCGATCCGCCTCAAGGAAAAGGGCGCGGCCGAAGAGATCGTCGCCGTTTCCATCGGCGTGAAGCAGGCGCAGGAGACGCTGCGGACCGCGCTCGCCATGGGGGCCGACCGCGCCATCCTCGTCGTCGCGACCGATGACGTCCATCAGGACATCGAACCGCTCGCCGTCGCCAAGATCCTCAAGGGCGTCATCGACGAAGAGCAGCCAGGCCTCGTGCTGGCCGGCAAGCAGGCGATCGATAACGACATGAACGCCACCGGGCAGATGCTCTCGGCACTGCTGGGCTGGTCGCAGGCGACCTTCGCCTCGGAGGTAAACGTCGAGGGCGATCACGCCGTCGTCACCCGCGAGGTCGATGGCGGGCTCCAGACCATCAAGGTCAAGATGCCGACCATCGTGACGGTCGACCTGCGTCTGAACGAGCCGCGCTATGCTTCCCTGCCGAACATCATGAAGGCCAAGAAGAAGCCGCTGGATGAGAAGACGCCCGCCGATTACGGCGTCGACGTCGCCCCGCGGCTGGAGATCGTGAAGACGTCCGAGCCTGAGGCCCGCAAGGCCGGGGAAATGGTGCCGGATGTCGACACGCTCGTAGCGAAACTCAAGGAAGTGGGAGCTGTGTGATGGCCGTTCTTCTGATCGGAGAAGTGACCAACGGGGAACTCAACGTCGACGCGACCTCCAAGGCACTGACGGCGGCGACCCAGCTGGGCGAAGTGACACTGCTCTGCGCCGGGGCCTCGGCCGCGGCCGCCGGAGAAACGGCGGCGACGTTGGCGGGCGTGGCCAAGGTGCTGGTCGCAGAGGATCCGTCCCTGGGCCACCGCCTGGCGGAGCCGACCGCGGCGCTGGTCGTCGGGCTCGCCGGCGACTACAAGCACATCCTGGCACCGTCGACGACCGACGCGAAGAACGTGATGCCCCGGATCGCCGCCCTGCTCGACGTTATGATCCTCTCGGACGTGACCGCCGTGGTGGATGCCGACACGTTCGAGCGCCCGATCTACGCCGGCAACGCAATCCAGACTGTCAAATCGTCCGACGCGACCAAGGTCATGACGATCCGGACCTCGACCTTCGACGCCGCGGGCGACGGCAATTCGGCCCCGATCGAGACGATCGCGGCAGCCGAAAATCCCGGCCTGAGCGAGTGGGTCGAGGACAAGGTTGCCGAGAGCGATCGCCCCGAGCTGACCTCGGCCGGAGTTGTCGTGTCCGGTGGACGAGGCGTGGGCTCCGAGGAAGACTTCAAGATCATCGAAGGTCTGGCCGACAAGCTGGGCGCGGCGGTGGGCGCGTCCCGCGCCGCGGTCGACTCGGGCTACGCGCCGAACGACTGGCAGGTCGGACAGACCGGCAAGGTCGTGGCGCCGGATCTCTATATCGCCGTCGGCATCTCGGGTGCGATCCAGCACCTTGCCGGGATGAAGGACTCCAAGGTGATCGTCGCGATCAACAAGGACGAAGAAGCGCCGATCTTCCAGGTCGCCGATTACGGCTTGGTGGGCGACCTCTTCACCGTGGTGCCGGAACTGACCGAAAAGCTGGGCTAAGCGCCCGGCTCTTCGGCCCTGTCGGACCTCATCGCCGCGGCCTTCCCTGGCCGCGGCGTTTTGCGCTCAGGCCGCCGCCTGATCCCGCCAGCCCAGCGCCTTGGCGAGAGCGATACCGACCCGATCATGCGCCAATTGCGGAAAGGCGCCCAAGGCCGCCAACTCCTCCCCCTCGGAAAATACGAGCCCCTTTGGTCGGCGGTCAAGCCGATCCTCGGTCACGTCGCAATGGACGAGCTTGTCGATCAACGGCCTGAGCTTCTGTATCATGTCCACGGTCACGAAGAGCGGCTCGGGTCCCAGCGCGTCGTTGCCCGGGTCCTCGATCCACAGCAGGATCTTTTCGCCGGGGATACGAGAGAGCAGAAGGCGCATGCGCGCGACCCAGGCCTCTCCCAACTCACGGGTGACCATCGCGAACTTGTCCGGACTGGCATGTTGCAGCGTCACCAGCATGTGCCGGGTGAAGGCGAAGTCGCTGAAATCCACGTCCTGAAACAGCGTCTCCATCAGGACGGACCGGTGCAGGAAGCGATCGTTGCGACGTGGATGCACGGTATAGAACCGGTTCGACAGGTTGGCCGCGCCCATCGCCTGGACGATCACCGTCTCCGCGCCCGCGATCACCGGATGCAGCGTTTCGTCCCGGGCGAACACGTCCAGCCCGCCATTGTGAACGCCCAGATTGACGACCCGGCGATGCGTCAGCTCGGCCACGCGGTCGCAGAACGGATCCTCGACGAACTTGCCGTAGGTCTCGCTGCCGCCCAAGACGACCGTATAGGGCCGCGTGAGCTCGACCCGCGGACCGCGGAACGGAATCCGGCACGCCCCGTAGCGGCAGGGGTAATAGTCGAGCGGAGCATCGGGCTGCAGTTGGGCCATCGTCCTCGGGGCGCGTGATTCGCTGGATACGTTCAGCTTTGCCCGAGACGGGTTGACGATAGGTTGAGCCCTGCATTCGACACAAATCGACGGCGCTTGCGGCCCCTCGCCGCGCTGATATGGTCGCGCCAGCAATCCGGAGGGACCGCCATGGAGATCGGCAGCATCGGCATCGTAGGCGCCGGGCAGATGGGCAACGGCATCGCCCATGTCTGCGCATTGGCGGGCTATGACGTGGTCCTCACCGATGTGAGCGAGGACGCGCTGGCCGCCGCGCTGAACCTGGTGACCAAAAATCTGGACCGTCAGGTCTCCCGCGAGAAGATCGACGCCGCCGAGCGCGACGCGGCGCTCGCGCGGATCCGCACCACGCCGACCCTGATCGACTGCGCGAAATGCGATCTCATCATCGAAGCCGCGACCGAGCGGGAGACCGTCAAGCAGGCCATCTTCGAAGACCTAGTGCCGCATCTCGCGCCGCAGACGATCCTGACCTCGAACACCTCGTCGATCTCGATCACGCGGCTGGGCTCGCGGACCGACCGGCCGCAGAAATTCATGGGCTTCCACTTCATGAACCCGGTGCCGGTGATGCAACTGGTCGAGCTGATCCGAGGCATCGCCACCGATCAGGAGACCTTCGACGCCTGCAAATCCGTGGTGGACCGGCTGGGCAAGCAGGCTGCGACCGCCGAGGACTTCCCCGCCTTCATCGTCAACCGCATCCTGATGCCGATGATCAACGAAGCGGTCTATGTCCTCTATGAGGGGGTGGGCACGATCAAGTCGATCGACACCTCGATGCGGCTGGGGGCGAACCACCCGATGGGGCCCCTGGCCCTGGCCGATTTCATCGGGCTGGATACCTGTCTCGCCATCATGAACGTGCTGCATGACGGGCTGGCGGACACGAAATACCGGCCCTGTCCCCTGCTGGTGAAATATGTCGAGGCCGGATGGCTGGGCCGCAAGACGCAGCGGGGATTTTACGATTACCGGGGGGACGGCGATCCCGTGCCGACGCGCTGAGCGCGCCACCGGAGACCTGCGAGGTCAGCCTTCCAGCGTGCGGGCGCGCAGCCAGGCCATGAACTCCTTGGGATTTTGGGCCATCGGCCCCCATTCCGCCGGCCGGATCGGCGCCCGGATGACGGGGGCTTGCGGCTTGTTCAGGGCATACACCACCTCATGCAGCAGAAGGCCCTGCCGCAGCGTCGCCGATACCTGGTTGGCGATCTGGTAGGCGCGGGAGTTGCTGCCGGCGAAGTGGACCGGCAAAACCGTCGCACCGCTGAGCCGGATGATCTTGGCTGTGAACGGGTTCCACTCCTTTTCGACGGCAGGGCCCAAGGCCGTCTCGGAGGAAGCGACCGAGCCTGACGGAAACAGGACGATGACGCCGCCATCCGAGAGATGAGCCATCGTCTCGCGCCGCATCTCCAGGTTCCGCTCCCGCGCGTCGGCCTCGTGCGGGAACGGGACGGGGATCATGAACTGCCCGATCTCGGGCACCCCGGTTAGAAGCGACCGGGTAAGGATCTTGTAATCCGTCCGCACGCGCCCGATCAGATCAGCGAGGACCATGCCGTCGACCAGGCCGTGGGGATGGTTGGCCACCACCACGAGAGGTCCGGTCGCCGGGATGCGCGTGATCTGCTCGGCGGGCGTGTCGATGCGGATGCCCATCACTCGCAGGGCATGGGCGAAGAATTCCTGCCCCTCCTCGACGCCCTCACGTTCGAACTTGCGGATGAGATAGAGCAGGCGCGCCTTGCCGGTCAGCCACTCCATCACGCGGATTACAGCGGCGCGGCGCGGGTCGGTGAAGGTGCCCGCATAGCTCAGCTTGGTGCGGTCATACGGGACGTATCCGTCGGGCACTCCCGGCTCTTCGGCCTCCGACGGCTTGGACGGTTCTCGCAGGTAACTGATGTCGCTCACATTCCCTCTCCGAACCTGTCGGCCACCAGCGCGGCCAACGCGTCCATCAGCGCCTCCGCCTCCGGGCCTTCCGTCTCGACCTCGATCTGCGTACCGCATGCGGCGGCCAGCATCAGCAGGCCCATGATCGAGTCGCCCCCGGCCTGCATCCCGTCGCGGGAGACGGTCGCCGTGGCGTCGAACCGCTCCACGCATTCGACGAACTTGGCCGAGGCCCGGGCGTGCAGGCCCTTTTCGTTAACGATATCCAATACCCGCCGTGGCATGTCCCCTCCCGGCCCGCCCCAGCCCGCCGATCAGGCGGCCGGCCCCTGTGCGACGTCCATGTAGCGCATTCCCGCGGCCTTGGCCAAGGCGACCGCCTCGGACACCGGCTTGGCGCGGCTTCGCGCCAGCTTGATCAGCGCCGGAAGGTTGGCGCCGTAGAAGATCACGCGATCCTCGGGCTGGCAGGCCGCCATCGAGAGATTGGAGGGCGAACCGCCGAAAATGTCGGTGACGATCACCACGCCCTGCCCTTCATCCACGGCATCGGCGGCAGCACGTATCTCGGCTTGTTTGGAGGCCCGGTCGCAGGCCGCGGAGACGGTGATCGCGCGCACACCGTGCTGCGGACCGATGACGTGTTCCACCGCCTTCAGATACTCATCCGCAAGCCCGCCATGGGCAACGATCACAATCCCGATCAACCGGCAGTCCCTCCGTCGGCCCGAGGGGCAGGCCGCGCGGCTTGGGGATCTTCCGCGTGCCCGGGCCCGCGACGATCCAGTTCCCTGTGGCGACTAGACACCCGCCACCCCGCCTCCGCAAGAGTGGCCGTCAGCATTTCGGTGACCGCGACCGAGCGATGCTTGCCCCCAGTGCAGCCCAGCCCGATCGTGAGATGCGCCCGCCCCTCGGCCCGGTAGGCCGGCAGGGTCGACAGGATCAGTCCGCTCATCCGCTCGTAGAAATCCGCGAAGCGCGGGTCGGAGGTGACATGCGCCGCCACGTCCGGGTGCAGCCCGGTATGGGCGCGCAGCTCCGGCACCCAATGCGGGTTCGCGAGAAAGCGCAGATCGAACACGATATCGAGTCCGCGCGGCAGGCCCCGCTTATAGCTGAAGGACTGGACCGAAACGGACAGATCGGAGTCGCGTCCGAAGAGACGCACCACCTCGGCCTTGAGCGTGTGGACGGTGAAGTGGGTCGTGTCGATTGAGACATCCGCCTCGGCGCGAATATCCGAGAGGAGGTCGAGTTCCCGGCGCACCCCGGTCTCAGCGTCCTCGGACGGGGCCAGCGGATGGCGGCGGCGCGTCTCGGAGAAGCGAGCGATGAGCTTGTCGGCATCGCAGTCCAGGTACAGCAACCGCGCGGCCACGCTGGGATCGGCCCGCAGCGCCGCCATGCGCGACAAGAGCCCATCCACACTGAAATCCCGGTTGCGGACATCGAAGCAGAGCGCGAGGGGCTGCGGGTCATCCTGCGACGAGGAAAGAAGCCGCTCCAGAAGCGACATCGGCAGATTGTCGATCACCTCCCAGCCGCTGTCTTCGAGGGCACGAAGCGCGGTCGTGCGCCCCGCGCCGGACGGGCCGGTCACGAGAAGCAAGTCTGGCGCGGTATCGGTGGAGGTCACACGGGCACTCTGGCGCAATGGGTCAACGAGGGAAGTAGTGCTGCGGCTAAGCGGAAGAAAGGGCGCCGCGATACTATCGCAGGATGGTGATGCCTTGAGGTCATGGCAGAGCCCGGAGCCAGAGCGTCAGCTTGGCGCCCAGATCCGGCGCCGCGGCGTGACGCAGGAGGGGAACGCGGTGCCCGGCCAGATCGAGCGTCTCGGGCTCCGGCAGGCGGGCCGTGGGGGCGGCAAGCAGGAGCGACGCCGAAAACGGCGCGGGGGCGACGGGGCAGGCGACCAGACCTAAGCCGCGCAGCTCGATCAGGGCCGACGCCCCCGGCGGCGGCGCCAACCGGCCATCCTCCAGGATCTCGACCCGGTCGTCGGAGACGAGCGTTGCGCCCAGCGCGATCATCTGCGCCGCGACGGAGGACTTGCCCGAGCCCGACGGTCCCAAAATCAAGAGGCCGCGCCCCGAGCAGGACACGGCCGTCGCATGGATGGCATGGCGGCCCGGAGCGACGCGATGCGCCTCGGGCAGGTCCATCCGATCAGACCGGCAGGCCCACGACAAAGCGGGCGCCCAGCGGCTCCGAGGTCACGTCGAGCTCTGTCGGGCGGATGTTTTCGGCCCAGATCACCCCGCCATGGGCTTCGACGATCTGCTTTGAGATGGCGAGGCCCAGGCCCGAGTGGTTGCCAAAATCCGACATCGGACGTTCGCTGTAGAAGCGGTTGAAGACCTTGGTCAGGGCCGCGTCGGGAATGCCGGGGCCGGTATCCTCGACCACGACCAGCACACGATTATCGCGGCGGCGCAGCCAGACGCGGACCGCGTCTCCCTCTTCGCAGAATGAGAGCGCATTGGTGATGAGGTTGACGAAGACCTGAGCGAGCCGCGCCTCCAGCCCCATGATGATGATCGGTTCCTTCGGCAGGTCGGTGATGAAGTCGATCCCCTGCATCTCAGCCTCTTGGGCGTGATAGACGGTCAGGTTGTTGAGCATCTTGACGAGGTCGAAGGGCTCCTCTTCCTCCTTGACGAGTTCGCTGTCGAGACGGGACGCATTGGAGATATCGGAGACGAGCCGGTCGAGACGGCGCACGTCGTGCTCGATCACTTCCAGCAGGCGGCTGCGCTGTTCGTCGGTCTTGGCCAGGGCCATGGTGCCCACGGCGGAGCGGAGCGAGGCCAGCGGGTTCTTGATCTCATGGGCGACGTCGGCCGCGAATTGCTCGTTCGATTCGATCCGGTCGTAGAGCGCCGAAATCATGCCGCGCAGCGCGCCGGACAGGCGCCCGATCTCGTCGGGCCGCGCCGTCAGGTCGGGGATGCGGACCCGCTGCGGCGACATCTTCCGGGCGTGCTTGTCACGGCCCAGCTCCGCCGCGGCGGCGAGGTCGGAGAGCGGATTGGCGATGGTCGCCGCCAGCAACAGGCTGAGGATGATCGACACCATCAGCGCGATCATAAACATCTGGAGCAGTTGCTCCCGCTCGGCACGGACCAAGGCGTCGATCTCGCCCGCGGGAGTCGTCACCGCGATGGTCCCGAGCATCCGCTCGCCCACCATGATCGGCGTCGTTACGGTGTAGAGCAGCCCCTCTTCGCCGCGATACCCGCTGATCTGGGTCTCGCCCGGGATGGCCGTGGCGACCAAGTCACGGGCGACGGCCAGAGGGCGCGGCGCCTGGTCCTCGGAGGGGGCGAAAACGGCGGTGACGCCTTCCCAAAGAGCATTGAGGGCGCTGGTGATGACGGTGGTCTGCTGCACCTGGTCGTCGAGACCGCGTACCGCCCCGACACCCGTGTTGCCAACGGCCTGCGCCACCAGGGCGCCTTGCGTATCGAAGACGTGAACCTCGATCCCGCGGGCGATATCGATGCGGCTCAGAAGGTCGGGCACGTCGACCCCGTCGCCTGCGCCGAAGCTGACGGGCACGCCGGCTGGCAGCGATGCTTCGAGGATATCTGACACGAGGCGGGCCTCGGTCACGAGGCCCTTCTCGCGCTGCATGACGAGGCTTTCCTGCGTCGGATTCAGAAAGAGCACCCCCGCGACCAGCAGCAGGATCGCCAGAAGATTGAAGAGGATGATCTTTCGCGCCAACGGAGATCGATCAAGCGACAGCAATCCCCGCCGCTCCCGGGCGGAGGCAAGCTCCGCCTCGGTGCCTTCGGGACGGTCCCAGTCCTCACCCAGGACGACGCCACCTCCGGAGCCGGCGCGACCGCGCGCGCCACCGCTTGGCGCCATGTCCATCTCCGTCGCCGATGCCATATGCTCGGCCTATTCCTCGTTGTAGCGGTAGCCAATACCGTACAGCGTCTCGATCGCCGAGAATTCGGGATCGGCAGAGCGCATTTTCTTGCGCAGGCGTTTGATGTGGCTGTCGATGGTCCGATCGTCCACGTAGACCTGATCGTCATAGGCCACGTCCATCAGCTGGTCGCGCGACTTCACGAAGCCGGGACGCTGGGCCAGCGCCTGGAGCAGCAGGAACTCGGTGACCGTCAGCGTGACGTCCCGGCCCTTCCACTTCACGGCATGGCGCAGCGGGTCCATGGTGAGGTCGCCGCGAACCATGACCTGGGTCTCTTCCGGCGCCTCGGTGTCGTCGGAGGCGATGGCCTCCTGCCGGCGCAGGATGGCGCGGATCCGCTCCACCAGAAGGCGCTGGCTGAAGGGCTTGCGGACGTAGTCGTCGGCCCCCATGCGCAGGCCCAGAACCTCGTCGATCTCGTCATCCTTGGAGGTCAGGAAGATCACCGGGACCGAAGATTTCTGGCGCAGACGCTGGAGCAGGTCCATCCCGTCCATGCGCGGCATCTTGATGTCGAAGACGCCGAGATCCGGCATCTGCCGGCTGAAGGCGTCGAGCGCCGATTGTCCGTCATTGTAAGTTTCGACCTCGAAGCCCTCTGCTTCAAGAGTCATGGAAACCGACGTCAGGATATTCCTGTCGTCGTCTACAAGCGCGATCCGCGACATGTGACTACCCTTTTCTGGTGCCTGCGTTGCTGCCGTCTGTGTTTTTTCGACAAGTCTCCGAAAAATCGCGACGGAATCAACTGATTTCGACTGCGGGGTGATTCGCTCCCCGGACTGTGGCTCCTCCGCCATTAAGGCAGGGTTAAGGCAGGGTCGGGTCGGCTCCTCGGCGGTGATAGCGCAAACACCTGGGCATGGTTGCGCTAACCCGGGCTACCACTTCCTCGCCGGCGTGTTACCCAAGGATTCAAGGCGGATTTTTAGCCAATCCCCGTCCGCCCTCATGTCAGCGATTGGTAGGAGGCCATCATGACCCATCCCCGCGTGAACCCCGAGCGCACGCTCGAAGCCCAAGGCATCACGGGGCTTGGCCAGGTCTATTACAACCTCATCGAGCCGGCGATCATCCAGGAGGCGCTCGTCCGCAAGGAGGGCACGCTCGGCCGGGGCGGTGCCCTGCTGGTCACGACGGGAAAGTTCACCGGCCGTTCGCCCAAGGACAAGCATATCGTCCGCACGCCGGGGACCGAGGCCGAGATCTGGTGGGAAAACAACGCCGAGATGTCGCCTGAGGGCTACGCCGCCCTCCGCGCCGACATGCTGGAGCACATGAAGGGGCGCGACTACTTCGTGCAGGACCTCTATGGCGGGGCCGATCCGGCCCACCGCCTTGACGTGCGGGTGGTGACCGAGCTCGCTTGGCACTCGCTCTTCATCCGGCACATGCTGCGCCGCCCCGGCACCGACGAGTTGGCGACTTTCGATCCCGAATTCACCGTCATCAACTGCCCCAGCTTCAAGGCCGACCCCCAGCGCCATGGCTGCCGGTCCGAGGTCGTGATCGCCCTCAACCTCGAAGCGAAGGAGATCCTGATCGCCGGCACCGAGTATGCGGGCGAGAACAAGAAGTCCGTCTTCTCGCTGCTGAACTACATCTTGCCCGAAAAGGGCGTGATGCCGATGCACTGCTCCGCCAACCACGCCATCGGCAAGCCGACCGAGACGGCCGTCTTCTTCGGCCTGTCGGGCACCGGCAAGACCACGCTCTCGGCCGCGCCCGACCGCGTGCTGATCGGCGATGACGAGCATGGCTGGTCGGACACCGGCACGTTCAACTTCGAAGGCGGCTGCTACGCCAAGACGATCAACCTCTCCGCCGAGGCGGAGCCCGAGATCTACGCCACGACGACGAAATTCGGCACCGTGGTCGAGAACATGGTATTCGACCCCGACACGCTGGAACTCGACTTCGAGGATGACAGCATCACGGCGAACATGCGCTGCGCCTACCCGTTGGACTACATCTCCAACGCCTCGGCCACGGCGCTGGGCGGCCACCCGAAGAACGTGGTGATGCTGACTTGCGATGCGTTTGGCGTTCTGCCCCCGATCGCGCGGCTGACCCCGGCGCAGGCGATGTATCACTTCCTGTCGGGCTTCACCTCAAAGGTGGCAGGCACCGAGCGTGGCGTGACCGAGCCGCAGCCGACCTTCTCCACCTGCTTCGGCGCGCCCTTCCTGCCGCGGCGGCCCGAGGTGTATGGCAAGCTGCTCCAGCAGAAGATCGCCAAGTTCGGCTCCGATTGCTGGCTGGTGAATACCGGCTGGACCGGCGGCGCCTATGGCACCGGTTCGCGGATGCCGATCAAGGCGACCCGCGCGCTGCTGACGGCGGCGCTGGACGGCACGCTGGCCAAGGGCAAGTTCCGCAAGGATCCGAATTTCGGCTTCGACGTGCCTGTCACCTGCCCGGGCGTGGCCGACATGCTGCTGGACCCGCGCCGGACCTGGGACGACAAATCGGCCTATGACGCGCAGGCGGCAAAGCTGGTGGGCATGTTCTCCGACAACTTCGCCCAGTATATCGATCACAT
This sequence comes from Jannaschia seohaensis, assembly GCF_900116765.1. GTDB lineage: Bacteria > Pseudomonadota > Alphaproteobacteria > Rhodobacterales > Rhodobacteraceae > Jannaschia > Jannaschia seohaensis. The sequence goes on from NZ_UETC01000002.1 coordinate 210,331, forward strand.
CGACGAGGACGTGCGCGCCGCCGCGCTGGGCTGAGCGCGAGGCCCAAAGGGGCGCTTGCGCCCTCCCCCACGCGATGGTTTCCTCAAAGGGCTGCCCCTCGGGCGGCCCTTTCTTCGATGCGGAGCCAGTCATGCGTCAGTGCCTCCTCGCCCTGCCATTCCTGTTGGCCAGTCCGGCGGCCGCGCAGGTTCAGCTGCTCGAAGCGGGGATCGTCTGCCCCCGGACTACCAAGGGCGAACTGATCGAGGCGCCCGATACCGAAGTGGGCGCGATCCGCCTGATCGAGGGCGGCGTCGTCTTCGATCTGAACGCGCGCACCGTGCCGACGATGAGCAATCTCAGCTTCGGCTTCCGCATCGGCCTGAAGGAAAGCGCGCCGGCCCAAGACGTGACGATCGTCGTCACGCATCCGCCCATGGGCGACCGCGGCGTGACCCGGCAATCCTGGGGCAAGAGCCTGCTCCCCGGCGAGGCGGGCCTCAGCATCTTCACCTTCGAATACGACTACGAAAAGGTTCCGGGCCCCTGGACCTTCGGCGTCGAGATAGAAGGCGAGACGGCGATCGAGGTGCCCTTCCAGGTCACCGAGGAAGGCGGGCGCGGCCCGGTCGAGGCGGCCTGCTTCCGGTTCATGTCCTGAGGCGGGCGCGGGGCGGAATGCGCCGGGGCTCTGCCACTCGCAAGCTCGCCCCCGGAGTATTTGCGGCGAGAAGAAGGAGGCTCAGAGGCCAAGGCCTTTTCGGATCAGGTTGGCCCCCGCGATGACCAGCACGATCAGCGTGGCCTTGCGGAACAAGTCCTGGTCCATCCGGTCCTGCAACCTGAAGCCGACCCCCATGCCCGCCAGCGCAGCAGGCACCAAGGCGGCCGAGAACATCGCCGTCTCGGCGTTGAGGATCCCGGACCTCAGATGCGCCAGCACCAGCACGATCGAGCCCGTGCCATAGATCACGCCTTGGACCACCATCTGCCGCGCCTTTGGCGTGTCGACCGCCATCAGGTAGAGCGCCGTGGTCGGGCCCCAGGTGCCCGCCAGCCCCCCGAGCACGCCCGAAAAGAGCCCCGCCGCCCATTCCGCCGGGATGCGGTGCGCGGGCGGAACATGGAGCCGCACCCCCGCCAACTGCACCACCGACAGTAGGATCGTCGGCACGCCGAGGACGAAATAGAACGCATTGCGCGGGATCGACGTGACCAGCTGCGCCGCGGCGAAGATCGCCACCATCACGATCACCACATAGCGCCAGTGCAGCCGCGCCCCCTCCTTCGCCGGGGTCCAGCCGAAATGGGTCACCTGCCAGAGATTGGTCAGCAGGATCGGGATCATGATGCCCGCGAGCGCCGTGTAGGGATGCAGGAAGCTGGACAGGCCCGAGATCATGATGAGCGGGAGCGCGAAACCGATCGCGCCCTTTACCAATCCCGCAACGAAGGCGATGATAAGGGCAAGCGTCCAGAGAAGGGGGGTAAGCGGCTCCATGGCCTTGGCTTATGCCGCCGGCGGGCCGCAGGCCACCGAAATCGCTTCGGTTACTTTCTTCTCTTGCCCGGGGGTTGTCGTGGAATTATGTTTCGCTGCGACTGCAAAAGAGATTCGAAGATCAAGGAGGCACCGATGCCCCACGATGGACAGACCATGCCCCAGGCCGATGCCCTGCTGCCCGACCTTCTGGAGCTGACCGGCGCCGCCGTCGCTGCGGTGCAAGCGTTGGAAGAAAAGGCCAAAGCCTCCGTCCGGTCCCGCGTGGCGCCGTCGGGCCGCGTCGATCCGGCCTTGCTGGAGGCGGACCAGACCGCCGCCCATGGCCTGGCATGGGTCGCGACCTATACCCAGGCCCTCGCGCAGATGCAGCATTGGGCCGAGCGGCTCAGCGCCGAGGCCAAGTTCGGCGAGACGGAAGCGCTGATGCACCAGATCGCCTTCGGCGAGTATCTCTCGCAGCTCTCTGGCGGTCTCCCGATGAGCCAGACCGAAATCCTGCGCCCGCAGGATATGGGGCTGAGCCAGGAGGACCAGCGCGCCCTGATGGTCCCCGCCGTCATGACACTCTGCGACGAGGGCAACAGCCAGGCCGCCCGCACCCGCCTCGTGGCGCTGATGCGCGACCAGACGGCGAACGCGACCTTCGGCGCCTCCGGTTTGGACGATGAACTGGAGATGATCCGCGATCAGTTCCGCCGCTGGTCCCAGGACAAGGTTCTGCCCCACGCCCATGAATGGCACCTGAAGGACGAATTGATCCCGATGGAGATCATCCAGGAAATGGCCGAGATGGGCGTCTTCGGCTTGACCATCCCCGAAGAGTTCGGCGGCCTCGGCATGCCCAAGGCCGCGATGTGCGTCGTCTCGGAAGAGCTGTCGCGCGGCTATATCGGCGTGGGCAGCCTGGGCACCCGCTCCGAGATCGCGGCCGAGCTGGTGCTGGCCGGCGGCACCGATGAGCAGAAGGCCCATTGGCTGCCCAAGCTCGCCTCGGGCGAGACGCTCCCGACCGCCGTGTTCACCGAGCCGAACACCGGCTCCGATCTGGGATCGCTCAGGACCAAGGCGGTCAAGGCCGAGGACGGCTCCTGGACGATCAACGGCAACAAGACCTGGATCACCCATGCCGCCCGCACTCATGTGATGACGGTGCTGGCCCGCACGATCCCCGACACCGACGATTATCGCGGCCTCTCGATGTTCCTGGCCGAGAAGACCCCCGGCACGGACGCGCGGCCCTGGCAGGACCCCGGCATCTCCGGCGGCGAAATCGAGGTGCTCGGCTATCGCGGTATGAAGGAATACACGGTCAATTTCGACGACTTCAAGGTCGATGGCGCCAACCTGCTGGGCCAGACCGAGGGTCAGGGCTTCAAGCAGCTGATGCAGACCTTCGAAAGCGCCCGCATCCAGACCGCCGCCCGCGCCATCGGCGTGGCCCAGGCCGCGCTGGACGCCGCGCTGGCCTATGCCGAGACGCGCAAGCAGTTCGGCAAGGCGCTGATCGAGTTCCCGCGCGTGGCCAACAAGATCGCCATGATGGCGGTCGAGATCACGGTGGCCCGGCAGCTGACCTATTTCTCGGCCCACGAGAAAGACAACGACCGCCGCTGCGATCTCGAGGCGGGCATGGCCAAGTTGCTCGGCGCCCGCGTCGCCTGGGCCGCGGCCGATAACGGGTTGCAGATCCACGGCGGCAACGGCTTCGCCCTGGAATATCCGATCAGCCGCATCCTGTGCGACGCGCGCATCCTCAACATTTTCGAGGGCGCCGCCGAGATCCAGGCGCAGGTCATCGCGCGCCGACTTCTGGGATGACCGGTTTCGACCGGCGGGCCGGATCACCTGCCGGCCCTTGCCTGCCCGCCCGTCACGACGCCTCCCGGTCCGCGACCCGTCCGGACGGACCGGCCTGCGCGTGACACGGGAGGCCGATCATGCGACGGACGCTCATGCGATACCTCACCTGTCTTCTCCCGATCGCCTTGATGGCCTGTAACGGCGACACCACGGTCGGCGGACCCGATCCCGACACCGTCTGGGCGCTTCAGGAAATCGACGGAACGCCGTTCGGCGCGCGCGCGACACTGTCCTTCCCGGAGGAGGGCGTCGTTCGCGGGCAGGCCCCCTGCAACACGTTCAACGCCCGCCTCCTGGAGACCCATCCCGGCTTCCGCGTGGACCAAATGGCCGTCACGCGCATTCTCTGTCCCGAGATCGAGCAGGAGACCGCGTTCTTCGAGGCGCTGCGCCGCATGACGCGCGCCGACGCCACGGCGAACACCCTCATCCTCTCTGATGAGGGCGACAGCCTTATGGTCTTCGCCCCTGCCCCGTGAGGTCAGAGCGCCCGCTGTAGAGCCGCGATGAGCCGGGCGCGGGCGGGCGGAATGGGGCGCTCGCCCAGCGTCGGCGCCAATTGCGCCTCCAGGAAGTGCCCCGTCGCCGTGAGCGCCGCGAGCGTGCCCTGCAGCGTCGCCGGCCCGCCCAGCATCATCTCGGGCAGGGGCAGCAGCCGGTCGGCCCAGGCCCCTGCCCCGGCCCGGCTGACCGCGCGTCCCGTCCGCGGCGAGATATATGCCAGATCGTCCGCCGCCCCCCCGGCGGCGCAGCCCGACAGGTCCAGTCCGATGCCGGATTCCTCCAAGAGGGCCATCTCCCAGAACACATAGTCCCGCAGCCAGCCCGCCCCGTCTGCCAGCGCGTCGGCCAATGCCTCGGTCCGCGCCTGAAAGGCGGGCACCGGTTCCCGCTCGGGCAAGGCGAAGGCCGAAAGGGCGCAGACCGAGCTCAGCGCCGCGAGCCGGAGCGGATCGCCGAGCAAATCCCCGGCGCGGGTCCGCAGCGGCTCGACGGTGAAGGTGCCCAGATGCGTATCCAACCGCGCCCGCCAGACGACCTCCACCTCGTTGCCCGGCTGGAGCATGGGCGCGCGCCGCCGCGACCGACCGCCATGGACGATGCCCAGATGGCGGCCATGGCCCCGGGTCAGCGTCTCCAGGATCACCGCCGTCTCGCCATGGGGCCGGACGGCGAGGATCAAGCCCCGGTCCCGCCACTCGATCACGCGAGCCCCTCCTCCTCAAGCAGATGGCGGCCTCTCGGGTCTTCGATCTCCAAAACCCAGAGATCGGGGTCGAATTCCGCCTGTCGCGCGCAGGCGGCGTCGCAGTCGCGCTCAGCTCCTTCGGTCAGAACGATCCAGGCGCGGTCCCCGGTCATCAGGTCGAAACTGCGCTGGAACACGCGGGCCTGCCCGTCCAGCGTCGCGAGCTTGACCAACACCGCGCCCGAGGTCGCATCGCCCCTGCGCGCCACGAAACAGGGTATTCCGGCGAGGTCCAACCGCTTGCGGTAGGCGGCGATCCATATCTCTGTGGCGAGGCGGGGGGTCATCGGGCGGAGGGGGGCTCTGCCCCCCGCGGCTGCGCCGCCCCCCCGGAGTATTTTTGGCCAGAAGAAACCCGCATTGCATTCTTCTGGCTGGAAATACTCCCGCCGGAGGCGGCCGTCCTCGACGCGGCGATCCCGGCTGACGGGGGGCGGCGCCAGCGAAGTCGGGGGTCCGGGGGGCGTCCCCCGGCGCTCGCCGCAAGCGCGGGGCTAGCCATCCTTGAAGTCGAGCCCCATGGCGTCGAAGCGCTCCGCCTCTTCCAGCCAGCCGGGGCGGACCTTGACCGTCAGGAAGAGGTGGACGCGGTGGCCGAGGAACGCCTCCAACTCGGCGCGAGCCGCCTGACCGACGGCCTTGGTCGTCTCGCCCTTACGGCCCAGCACGATGCCCTTGTGACCATCCCGCGCAACATAGATCACTTGGTCGATTCGGGACGAGCCATCCTCGCGGTCCTCCCAGCCCTCGGTCTCGACGGTCAGCTGATAAGGCAGTTCCTGGTGGAGGCGCAGGGTCAGCTTCTCGCGGGTGATCTCGGCGGCGATGGCGCGCAGCGGCGCGTCGGCGATCTGGTCCTCGGGATACAGCCAGGGCCCCTCCGGCAGGCGGGCGGCCAGATCCGCGCGCAGGTCGTCCACGCCATGGCCTTTCTCGGCGGAGATGAGGAACGTCGCGGCGAAAGGATAGCGCGCGTTCATCCTCTCCGTCAGCGCCAGGAGCTTGGGCGCCTCCACCCGGTCGATCTTGTTGATAGCGAGCAGGACGGGCGCGCCGGTCCCCCGCTCCTCCAGTCCGGAGAGGATCGCCTCGACCCCCTGGGTCAGGCCGCGATGGGCCTCGATCAGCAGGACCACGACATCGGCATCGGCCGCGCCCGTCCAGGCGGCGGCGACCATGGCGCGGTCCAGCCGGCGCTTGGGGCGGAAGAGCCCAGGCGTGTCGACAAAGACGATCTGCGCCGCACCCTCCATCGCGATGCCGCGGATGCGGGCGCGCGTGGTCTGGACCTTATGGGTGACGATCGAAACCTTGGCTCCGACCATTCGATTGAGAAGCGTGGACTTGCCCGCGTTCGGCTCACCGATGAGCGCGACGAAACCCGCGCGGGTGGGGGCGTCGGTCATGGATCGACCTCCTTTAGCAGAGCGCGGGCGGCCGCCTGCTCGGCGGCCCGCTTGGCCGTGGCCTCGCCCTCGGCGGCGCGGCCATTCTCCAGCCGGGCCCGGATGCGGAAGACCGGGGCGTGATCGGGGCCGGAGCGGTCCACGACTTCGTAGCGGGGCGGGGCCATGCCACGGGCCTGGGCCCATTCCTGCAGGGTGGTTTTGGCGTCGCGGGCGTCTTCCTCGACGCGGTCGAGCCGCTCGCCCCAAAGGCGCAACACCACGGCGCGCGCCACCTCCAGCCCCGCGTCGCGATAGATGGCGGCGATCAGCGCCTCCATCGCGTCGCCCAGCAGCGCTTCCTTGCGGCGGCCGCCGGTCACCTGCTCGGAGCGGCCGAGCTTGAGCACGGCGCCCAGGTCGATCTGGCGGGCGACATCGGCGCAGGTCTCCTTGCGGACCAGCGCGTTGAAGCGGGGGGCCAGCTGCCCCTCGGAGGCGGAGCGGTCTTCGCTCATCAGCGCCTCGGCCATGACGAGGCCCAGCACCCGGTCGCCCAGGAATTCCAGCCGCTGGTTGTCGGGCCGGGTGGGCGAGCCCAGCGAAGAGTGGGTCATCGCGCGGATCAGCAGCTCGGGATCGGCGAAGACATGGCCGATCCGCTCCTGAAAGGCGCGAAGGTCGTGGGAGAGCCTCATGGCGTCACCTTGGCAAAGGTCAGGACACGCCCCTCGACCGCCGAGACCGGGACAAGGCCCAGGCCGCCCTCCTCGGGGGGGATGCGGCTGTCGCGCGCGGCGATCCGATTGTCGGCCAACAGGAAAAGCGCGCCCTCGGGCACGGTGACGGCCGCCATCGGGCGGGACGAAGGATCGGTGCGGATGCGGTAGCTGACACCGTCGGGCAGAGTCTCGACCGTGCAGGCCGCAAGCGGACAGGGGGCATGGGTGGCCGGCACGCCGTCCAGCACGGGCACGCCATCCTGCAAGGCTACGCTCTGACCCGCTGTAGCGACGACCCGGGCGACGAGGCGCCGGGTCCGGCCGTCGGAGGCCGTCACGGTAACCAGGACGATTTCCCCCGGCCCGTATCGCCCCGGGCCGAAGCGATAGCTGACGAAGGGCGTCCCCTGCGTGATCGTCGGCACCATCGCCACCGAGACCATGCGATGCGGGGCCCAGAACGCGCGGGACGCGAAGAGCGCCACGCAGAGCAGCATCACGATGGAGGCGATGCGATAGCGGCGCTTGGGGCGGAAACGGTCGGGGTCGAGGGGCCGGGGAGCGGCCGTGAGCGCCCAGGCGAGCGGCGCAAGCCCCACCACCGGGATCGCGAAGAGCGGCGCGAACCAGCCCGAGCGCCCCATGTCGTGAAGCCGCCTCACGATCGCGCAGACCCATGCCGTGGAGGCCAGTCCGAGCGCCCCATAGCAGACCAGCCGGCCCCAAGGCCCCAGCGTATCGAGCGGCCCCCAGGCGAGAATCCCTAGCGCCGCGACATGGTAGACGACCGTCCAGGCGAACAGCGCCCGCCGTCCCCCGGTCCCCGAAAGGACGAAAGATCGGCGGAGCGCCCTGGCAGTCACACGATCTCCTCGAAGAAGCGGTCGAGGCGCCAAGTCCAGAAGAACAGCATCCGCGACCCGGCGGAGGAGAAGATAACACGATCCGCGCGTCCGATCAGGTTCTCATAGGGAACGAAACCGACCCCGCCGATGGATCGCGGCACCCGGCTGTCGGAGGAATTGTCGCGGTTGTCGCCCATGAAGAAATACTGCCCCGGCGGGACGGTGTAGACCGGCGTGGTGTCGGTCCGGAAGTCGCCGATATTGAGCACCGAATGGGTCACGCCGTTCGGCAGGGTCTCCAGGCTGCGCTCCTTGACGCATTCGGCGCCGCGGCCCACGGGCGCGTTGGCGCAGCGGGGCAGGATCTGCTGCGGCCCCTGCGGCTCCATGATCTCGACGAAGGGCTCGGCCGCCTGGACCGGCAGTTCCTCACCGTTGAGCCAGAGCCGCCCCTCGCGCATCTGCACCGTGTCGCCGGGCAGACCGATCAGGCGCTTGATGAAGTCGTCATTGGTGACCGGATGGCGAAAGACGATGACGTCGCCCCGCTCCGGTTCGGAGCCCAGGATGCGGCCGGAGATCGGGCAGATCGAGAACGGGCAGGAATGGCGCGAATAGCCGTAGGCCATCTTGTTGACGAACAGGAAGTCGCCGATCAGCAGCGTGTCCTTCATCGAGCCGGACGGAATCCAGAACGGCTGGAAGAAGAGCGTCCGGAAAATGCCCGCGATCAGCAGCGCCCAGACGACCGTTTTGACGGTTTCCCAGGGGCCGTCTTTTTTCTGGACCTTCGATGCCATGCCCGCTTGCCTCGTGTTCTGGCTTTTCCTTGCAGTGCCCCTCCCCCCCGGTGCTGTCAACCGCAGCCCCGGCGTCGGAGGGGCGGTTCATGCGAAGGGTCGCGCCTCGATCACGACGAAAGCCTGCGCCCAGGGGTGATCGTCGGTCAGCGAGACGTGGATGATGGCCTCATGGCCGTCAGGGGTCATCTTTTCCAGCCGTTCGGCGGCCCAGCCGGTGACCTGCATCACCGGCTGGCCGCTGCGCAGGTTGGTAACGGCCATGTCCTTCCAGGCGATGCCCATCCGCAGGCCGGTGCCAAGCGCCTTGGAGCAGGCCTCCTTGGCGGCCCAGCGCTTGGCATAGGTCGAAGCCTCGCCGCCTTCGGTCTTGGCGCGGCGCCTCGCCACGCGCTGCTCCGTCTCGGTGAAGACCCGATCGCGGAACCGGTCGCCGAAGCGATCCAGCACGCCCGAGATCCGCTCGATATTGGCGAGATCGGTGCCGATGCCGAGGATCATGGGCCTGCCCGCCGCTTAACCGAGACAAACCCTTGGCGGATCAGCGCGGGGGCCACCACCGCAAAGGCGCCCTCGATCCAGCGCCCGCGCCGCGCATAGGCTCGCCGCATCGCCCCACGCGAGACGGCCACGCCGTGGATCCAGTAGATCAGGGCGGGCGCCGCCATGGCGATTGAAACCAGCAGCCATGCCAGATGAGGCGCATCCGCCGGCGTGCCAACGGCCATGGTCGCGGTCCAGGCGAACCAGAGCAGACCGGCCCCACTCAGGAACGTGAACGCCAGCAGCGCGGAGGGCACGGCATACCCGGCCGCGAAGGTGACAAGACCGATGAGAAGGATGTTCATCCGTCGACCTCGCACGTGCTCAGGGGATCTCGACCGTGCCCGCGGCCCAGTCGACCACGAACTCGATCAGGACCGGATCGCCCGCGGCATCGGTCGCGGGCACGCCGATGCTGAGCGCATGCTGCCCGCCATAGCGCGCCGCCGCGCGCCGCAGCGAAAAGCCACCATAGCCGATCCCGTCCTCCGCCGAGATCAGGCGGCAGCCTTCCCTCTCCCCATCCGGATCGGGGAACGTCACGAGCAAGCGGCCCGGTCCTTCCTCCGCCCCGCTGTCGAGCGCCACCAGCCGGACCCGATCATTGGCGAAGGTGCGGGTCGGATCGGACCAGTCGACATTGCGGGCGCTGGCCAATGGGGTGTCGCATTCCGAGACATGCTGCGCCGCCGCCGGCCCAGCCAGGGCGCCGATGGCGACGCCGAGCAAAATTTTCCGCGAAAATTTTTGCCAGACTTTTGGACCAAAAGTCTGTGCCCACCACGCCCCGCCGCGCATCACACGGCCCCCCGCGCGAGGGTCATCAGCCGCCGCATCTGGGCCAGGGCGCCGGGCAGCCCGCGGAATAGCGCCTCCCCCATCAGGAAATGGCCGATATTGAGTTCGACCACCTGCGGGATCGCGGCGATGGGTGCGACCGAATCGTAGCTGAGACCGTGCCCGGCATGGACCTCCAGCCCCTGCTCAGCCGCCTGCGCGGCGGCTGCGACCAACCGCTCCAACTCTTCCGCCGCGGCCTGGGTCTCGCCCGCGTCGACCGCGTCGCAATAGGTCCCGGTATGCAGCTCCACCACGGCGGCGCCCACGCGGGAGGCGGCCTCGATCTGCCGCGGATCGGGCGCCACGAAGAGCGACACGCGGGCCCCGGCCTCCCGCAAGGGCGTGATGTAGTCGGTCAGGCGGGTCTGGTCGCCCGCGACCTCCAGCCCGCCCTCGGTCGTACGCTCTTCGCGCTTCTCGGGCACGAGGCAGACGGCATGGGGCCGGGTGGCCAGCGCGATCTCCGCCATCTCGGCGGTCGCCGCCATCTCAAAATTCAGCGGGATCGACAGAGCCGCTTTGAGCGCCGCCATGTCCGCATCGCGAATATGGCGCCGGTCCTCGCGCAGATGCGCGGTGATGCCGTCCGCGCCTGCGGCCTCGGCCAGCAGCGCGGCCCGGACCGGGTCGGGTGCCGCTCCGCCACGCGCGTTGCGTAGCGTGGCGACGTGATCGATGTTGACGCCCAGACGCAGCTTTTCCATCGGCGAGCCTCCTGTTTGGGTCGAGATAGGGCAAAGGGGCGCGGGTTCCCATCCCCGTTCCGGCGATCGTCACGCGGAGGTGAGCCCCGCGCGCGGCGCCCCTCCGACACAGGTGCCTCTCCCACCGCCGCCTAGCGCGATCTGGCCGCGATGGGCTACGCGCGCGTCGGCCCTGGCCCGACGGCCTGCCCGGCTCAGGTCCGCCTTTCGCCGCGGGCCGGGCCGACCTTGGACTTGGCGCCAGCAGATTTCTTGGCGGCGGCTTTCTCGGCCGCCCGCGCGCGGATCGCGTCGAGCTTCTTCTTGAGCGCCCCGCGGCGGCGGCGCTGATAGGCCTCGATCAGCGGCAGGCTTACGGCATAGGCGGCGACGCCCGTGACAAGGCCGGGAAAGATCCCGCCGACCATCCAGGGCCAGAAGACATCGTGCCAGAACAGGATCGTGGCGTCCCAGTTCGTCGGCCGCCCCGTGATCGCATACAAGCCGTTCCAGAACAGGTCCTCGCCAGCGCCCCAGAACTTGCCGAAGATGGTCTCGTCGACCTCCCGGTCCATCTCGGTGCCCAGCATCCAATGGCCCAGGTTCAGCGAGACGACCCCGATGGGAACATAGGTCAGGGGGTTGCCGAAAAAGGTGCCCAGCAGCGCGGCCATCACATTGCCCCGCACCAGAACCGCCAGCAACGCGGCCACCATGAAATGCACGCCATAGAGCGGGGTGAAGGTGGTAAACACGCCAACCATGATGCCCCGGCTGATCTTGCGCGGCGTGTCCGGCAGGCGCCTTAGCCGGTGCTTGACATAGATCGCGGCGCGGCCCCAGCCGCCTTGAGGCCAGAGAAGTCGCAGCACCGTCTGCCAGATGGGCAACCTGTCCCGGCGCTTGAATACCACCGTGCTCCCTTCCTCCGTCCGCCCCCGTCAGGCGGGGACGCGCTCGGGCTTGTCGTCGCGATGGCGGCGCAGCTGGGCCACGTCGCTATCTGTCTCTGCCGCCATGACGACAGCGTGCAGATGCTCCCGGTCGCGCACGTCAACGTCGATCAGGAGTCGGAAGAAATCCGGCTTCCGGTCGACGAAACGCAAATCTGAGATATTGGCGTTCTGCTCGGCGATCAATGTGCAAATCCGTCCCAAGACGCCTGGATTGTTCGAGATGGTCATCTCCAGCGTCACGGCGTTGCGCGGGGCGTGGTGGCCCGGGCTCCAGCTGAGGTCGACCCAGCGATCCATCTGGTCCTCGAACTCGACCATGCGGGGGCAGTCGATGGCGTGGACGGTGACGCCATGGCCGCGATTGGTGATGCCGACGATGCGCTCTCCGGGAAGCGGCTGGCAGCAGGGCGCGCGTTCGTAATGGGCCTTCGGGTCGAGGCCGACGATGGCATGCTCCGCCCCGACATCCGGGGGGGGATGGGCGCCGACCTGCTCTGGATAGAGCGCATGGACGATGCCGCGGGCGCTGATCTGAGAGGCACCGATGGCGGCGAGCAGATCCTCGTCGTCGTCATAGCCATGGGCCTTGGCGGCAGTCCTGAGCGCCTTGTCCGTTGCGCGTTTGCCGATCTGGGCGAAGGCGGCGCGGGCCAGTTCGCGCCCCAGCCGGACATAGCCCGAGCGCCGCTGCGCCTTGAGCGCGCGGCGCACCGCCGATTTGGCGCGGCCGGTCGTCGCGATGTCGATCCAGGTGGCCTGGGGCGTCTGGCCTTCGGCTGTCACGATCTCGACCGATTGGCCGTTGCGCAGCCGCGTCCAGAGCGGCACACGCAGGCCGTCGACCCGCGCGGCGACCGTCCGGTGGCCCAGCCGCGTGTGGATCGCATAGGCGAAATCGATCGGCGTCGCGCCCTTGGGCAGCTTGATCACATCGCCCTTGGGCGTGAAGCAGAAGACCTGGTCGGTATACATCTCCAGCTTCACCGCTTCCATGAACTCGGCGTGGTTTTCGGCTTCCTCGAAGCGGTCGGTCATCTGCCGCAGCCACTCCACCGGGTCGACGGCGAAGCGGTTCTCGGCCCGCACCCCGTCGCGATAAGACCAATGCGCAGCGACGCCGCGCTCGGCCACCTCATGCATCTCCTGGGTGCGGATCTGGATCTCGACCTTCTTGCCGTCGCGGCCCGACACGGTCGTATGAATAGAGCGGTAGCCGTTCGATTTCGGCTGGCTGATATAGTCCTTGAACCGGCCGGGCACGGCCGTCCAGCGCTGATGGACCACGCCCAGCGCGCCGTAGCAGTCCTTTTCGCTATTGGTCAGGATGCGGAAGCCGTAGATATCCGACAGCCGCGAGAACCCGATCTCCTTCTCCTCCATCTTGCGCCAGATGGAGAAGGGCCGCTTGGCCCGCCCCTGCACCTGCGCGACGAGGCCCGCGCGCGCCAACTCCGTTTCGATATCCGCCTGGATCCGCACGATGACGTCGCCCGTCTCCTGCCGGAGGCTGACGAAGCGGCGCATGATCGAGTTGCGCGCCTCGGGGTTGAGCACGGCGAAGGCCAGATCCTCCAACTCGTCGCGCATCCATTGCATGCCCATCCGACCGGCGAGCGGGGCGTAGATCTCCATCGTCTCATGCGCCTTCTGGGCCTGCTTGTGAGGCGCCATGTGCTTGATGGTGCGCATGTTGTGCAGACGGTCGGTGAGCTTGACCAGGATCACGCGCAGATCCTTGGACATGGCCATGAAGAGCTTGCGGAAGTTCTCGGCCTGCTTGGTCTCGCGCGAGGTCAGCTCCAGGTTGGTGAGCTTGGTGACGCCGTCGACCAGTTCCGCGATCTCCTCGCCGAAGCGGGCCGCCACCTCGCCATAGGTGGAGCGCGTGTCCTCGATCGTGTCGTGCAGCAGCGCGGTCACGATGGTCGCATCGTCCAGCCGCTGCTCCGACAGGAGCGCGGCGACGGCGACGGGATGCGTGATATATGGCTCGCCCGAGCGGCGGGTCTGCCCCTCATGGGCGTGCACCGCATAGGCATAGGCCTCGCGGATCAGGTCCGCGTCGGTGCGGGGGTTGTAGGCCCGGACCAGATCGACGAGGTCGTCCGCCCCGATCATCGCCGCCGGGCCGACCATGTCAGCGCTGGCCCTGCGCCTCCATCAGGGCGCGCAGAAGCTTCTCTTCCGAGAGATCGTCCTCGGCGGGCGCGTCCTTTTCGGCGCCCATCAGGAGCGGCATCCGATCCTCTTCGGGCTCGTCCACCTCGATCTGGGTCTGATTAGACTGGATCAGCCGCTCTCGCAGTTCCTCGGCGGACTGGGTCTCCTCGGCGATCTCGCGGAGGGCGACGACCGGGTTCTTGTCGTTGTCGCGGTCCACGGTGAGCGGCGAACCGGTCGCGATCTCCCGGGCGCGATGCGCGGCGAGCATCACCAGATCGAAACGGTTGGGAACCTTGTCGACGCAGTCTTCTACGGTCACGCGGGCCATCGGGGCACCTCGGGCTTGGAGGAGAGGGAAATCAGCAGATAAGCGAGCCGTTACCGCTTGACAAGCGGATTCCGAGCGGACCCGAGCCGCCGAACCTCTGCCCTTGCGGAGGCAGGAAGCGCCGCGGCCATGGCGGCAACGGTGCGGCCGGTCAGCGGGTGACGCCAGCGCGGCGCCACATGGGCCAGAGGAACCAGCACGAAGGCACGGTCCTGCAGCCGCGGATGCGGCAGAATCAGCCGGTCGGGCGCCTCTCGCTGCTGGCGCGCGGGCGGCAGGTGCCGCCAAAAAGTTTGCGTGACGTCATCCGGCCGCACCAGTTGGCCGCAGGCCAAGAGGTCCAGATCCAGATTTCGTTCCCCCCAACGACGCCCGCGCACGCGGCCCAGGCGGGCCTCCAGGTCGTGCAGACGGCGCAACATCGCGGCGGGCGACATAGAACTACGGATCGCAATGACTGAATTAATGAATTCAGGCCCCGCTCCGGGCGGCCAGGCCGGTGTGGCAAAGAGGGGCGAGCCGTGCACCCGTCCGCGAAACATCACTGACAATTGGGCCATGGCTCGGCCGACGCGCGCCGCGTTGGCCGCGCGGTTGATCCCGGCATTTGCGCCAAGCGCGACGAGGTGTACGATTGTCCTCATGGTTGTATGCTTGTTGCGGGCAGTCCCGAACGAGTGACATACTAAGTTCTGGATGTCAGCCGCCGGTTCACTCACACGCCGGCCGGCCTCCCGAAAGGAAAGTAGGATGTTTTACCGGGACGAGCGCCTTGCGCTCTTCATTGACGGGTCGAATCTGTATGCCACTGCAAAGGCACTTCAATTCGACATCGACTACAAACTGCTGCGACAGGAGTTCATGCGACGCGGCAAGATGCTGCGGGCCTTCTACTACACGGCCCTGCTGGACACGGAGGAGTATTCGCCGATTCGCCCTCTGGTTGATTGGCTCCAGTACAACGGCTTCACGATGGTGACAAAACCGGCGAAGGAGTTCACCGACAGCCAGGGCCGCCGGAAGATCAAGGGGAACATGGATATCGAGCTTACCGTCGATGCGCTCGAAACTGCCAACCATGTCGATCATATCGTGCTGTTCTCCGGCGACGGCGATTTCCGGCCGTTAGTCGAAGCGCTGCAACGCAAGGGCGTGCGCGTGTCGGTCTGCTCGACCATCCGGTCGCAGCCGCCGATGATCGCCGACGATCTGCGGCGCCAGGCCGACAACTTCATCGAGCTCGACGAGCTGCGCGAAGTCATCGGCCGCCCTCCGCGCGAGCCGCGAGACCGCGACATGCAACACGCGGAAGTCGCCGCCAGCTGATCCGGCGGGCGCGTCCGCGCGGGGAACTCCGATCGGGCACGGCGCCCGGTCGGAGGCCGGACGCGCCCGTCATCCCCGCCGGCTCCGCGCTGTTTCAGGCGCGGCCGGCCATCGGGGCCTCGGAGGCCGCCACCCGGCCACGTGTCAGCAGCCAGAGCGCAAAGCCGATCTCCGACAGGGTGACCACCGCCAGGAGCGCCCCGCCGATCACGCTCAGCGCCATCGATCCGTCGAAAGCGAAGGCGCGGACGCTGTCGACGAGATAGCCGGCTCCGCCCACCACCAACCCGATGGCCAGCAGGCGCGGCACCGCCCGGGACCGCAAGGCCAAGGCGCCCAGCATCCACAGATGCAGGGCGAAGAAGACCTGCCAGACCCAGACGCCCGCCGCGTCCATCCGGGCCAGCGTCGCGGCGAGCCATGCGGCTTGCCCCTCCCCGGCCAGGGACGGGTCGGTCGCCAGCGCCAGAATCGCCGCCTGCGGCAGCAGCATCGCGGCCATGACGGCGGCCATCATCAGCCGCGCGACCAGGGCGGCGGTCGCCAGCACCGCTCCGAACGGGCGGAACATGGCGAAGAGCATCACGGCCAGCACCACCTCCGCTGTCATCATGACCACGTCGCCGCCCACGCCCAGCGCGAAGAGGCCGGGCCGGGCCGCGATGGCGGCGAGGGTCGACGCGGGGTCTCCGGGCACGGTCAGTTGCCCCGGCACGTAAAGGATCGAAAAGAACCCGGCCACGGCAATGACCAGGTAGAGGACGCCCGCGACGCGAGCAAAGGACCGGGTGGTCGGATCGTCGAACGCGGTCATGGCACAGCTCCCTTGCATCGCGGATGATGCCCGGCGGCGTATCGCAGGACCAGCATCTGCAATATTCCCCAGGAACGCGGATCTGCTATACATATCCGCATGGATTGGCGCGCAGTGACCTTCGACTGGAACCGGGTCCGGGCGTTCCTCGTCACGGCGGAGGAGGGCTCGCTCTCGGCCGCTGCCCGGGCGCTCGGCCTGACCCAGCCCACGCTCGGCCGCCAGGTCGAGGCGCTTGAGCGGGAATTGGGCGTTGCCCTCTTCGAGCGCCACGGCCGGGGCCTGGGCCTCACGCCGGCGGGCGAAGACCTGCTCGCCCATGCCCGCCGCATGGGCGATGGCGCAAGCGATCTTGCCCTCGCCGTCGCCGGACTGAGCGACGAGATCGCAGGCGAGGTCTCGATCTCCGCCTCCGATATCTACGCCGCCCGGCTGTTCCCCCCGATCCTGGCGCGGCTGCACGCGGAGCATCCCGACCTGCGCATCGAGGTGGTGGTCGACAATCAGCTGTCCGATCTACGCCGCCGCGCCGCCGATCTCGCCATCCGCAACGTGCGCCCCGACGATCCGGAGTTGATCGGCCGCAAGCTGCGCGATGCCGCCGCGCGCCTCTACGCATCCCCCGAATTGCTCGACCGTCTCGGCCGCCCCAGCACGCCCGAGGGCTTCGCGGGCGCGCCGGTGATCGAGATCGACCACAGCGGCGCGCTGGAGGCGATGATGGCGGGGATGGGCTTTCCGGTGGATCGCATGAAGTTTCCCTACCGGACCGGCAATTTCGTGGCCGCCTGGGAGATGGTGCGGGCCGGACACGCGATCTGCATCATCGACGACCGCATCGGCGATGCCGAGCCAGGGGTGGAGCGGATCTTGCCGGATCTCGCCCCCGTCCATTTTCCCGTCTGGCTCGTCGCCCATCGCGACGTCCGCCGCGCCCGCCGCCTGCGCGTCGTCTGGGACGCCTTGGCCGACGGGCTGCGGTAGGGCTGCGCCGCTATCCCGGCCTCCCGACTGCACCCTCGACCTTGTGGGCGCGCTCCGTCCCTGGCCATTGCTCTGCCTTCGCGCCCCAGTCGGGCGCGATCTGCGCCTCCTAGGAGGGAACCGCGGGACCGGGGGGAGCCGGCTGTCGAGGAGCGTCCTGCTTGCGGAGGGGACATCGCGGGCCGCCTGCGGGACCAGACCCCAGAGGTCGCGCTCGGCGCGGCCGGGCCCGACAGCGCCGCTTGGATCGTTTCTCCGTCGCACATCTTTGTCTCGGCGCGGCTCCGAGGCCGGGTGGCCCGGGGGGGGGAGGCCCCTCGCCCGCTTGATGCGCCGGGCGACGGAGGCTAGACGGCCCTGACCTCAAGGGAGAGCGGCATGAAAGCCTTCGTGTTTCCGGGCCAAGGGGCCCAGACCATCGGCATGGGACGGGACCTGGCGGAGGCCTACCCGGCCGCGCGCGACGTGTTCGAGACCGTCGACACGGCTCTGGGCGAGAGCCTGTCGGGCCTGATTTGGGACGGCGCAATCGAGGATCTGACCCTGACCCGCAACGCGCAACCGGCGCTGATGGCGACCTCCATCGCCGCGCTCCGGGCGTTGGAGGCCGAAGGGGTATCGGTGGCCGAGCATGCCGCCTTCGTCGCGGGCCACTCGCTGGGCGAATATACCGCGCTCGTCGCCGCCGGCGCGCTGGATCTGGGCGACGCGGCCCGCCTGCTCCGCCTGCGCGGCGAGGCGATGCAGCAAGCCGTCCCCGTCGGCGAGGGCGCCATGGCCGCCCTGCTGGGCATGGGCTTCGAGGACGCGCAGGCCGTCGCGCGCGACGCCGCCGAGACCGACGTGCTCCAGGCCGCCAACGACAACGACCCGACCCAGGTCGTGATCTCGGGCCACAAGGCCGCGGTCGAGCGCGCCCTGGTGCTCGCCAAGGAGCGGGGCGCCAAGCGCGCGGTCATGCTGCCGGTCTCCGCCCCCTTCCATTGCGCGCTGATGGCCCCCGCCGCCGAGGCGATGGCCGCGGCCCTGAAGGACGTGAAGATCGCCGACCCGGTCGTGCCCGTCGTCACCAACGTGACCGCCGCCCCCGCCACCGACGCTTCGGTGATCCGCGACCTGCTGGTCGATCAGGTCACCGGCGCCGTCCGCTGGCGCGAGAGCATCCAGACCATGGCCGCCTCCGGCGTCACCGACATCTGGGAAATCGGCGCTGGCAAGGCGCTGATCGGAATGGTGCGCCGCATCGACAAGTCGCTCGCCACCCGCGCCATCGGCACCCCCGCCGACGTGGCCGAGGCCACGGCCTCGCTCCGCGCGGCGACGGACTGACCGGCGCATGATCGACGACGTCCCCGGGCGCCCCTGGCACAACTACATCCGGGCGTTCAACGCGGCGCTCCGGGAGGACGACATCGACGCCTTCCGCGCCACGCTTCACCTCGCTCTGGCCGGGGATCAGGTCGTCGAGGACGTCGATGCCGGCCTGCTGATCGACACCAACGCGCTGGGGCGGTCCTACAACGCGATGGGGCAGTCGACATTGGGCATCCACCTCATCGAGGCGGGGCTGGCGTGGGACGTGCCGAAATGGGTGGGCGGCGGTCGGGCGGCGCTCGACGTCCTGCTGACGCCTTACGCGGCGGGCGGGCTGGGCCTGCTCGAATTCGAGACGGAGACGGCCTGGTTCGTCGGCCGGACCGGCCGCGAGAGCGCGAGCAAGGGCGGGACGATCAACAAGCATCTCTACGCCACCCGGACCCTGCTAGAGGCGGCCGACCTCCTGGCCGAGACGGCGCCGGGCCGCGCGGCGCTCTACCAGCGCGCGGGCGAGGCGGGGTTCCGCAAGTTGGCCCTGGGCGACGCGGGACCGAAGCTCGCGGACTTCTTTGTGCGGGAGGAGGACGGCGACGCCTTCCTGGACAGCTGGGTCTACTACTCGCTGATCGACGCCAATCCCGAACGCCCCTACTTCCTGCGCGACCAGGGGCTGAACGGTCATTACCACACCTACGACATGACCCTGATCCACCAGATCTCCCGGCTGCTGGACGAGGGGTTCGACTACGAACCCTTCCTGGAGGAGACGGTCGGCGGGCTCACCGCGCTCAGCGCGATGGTGCAGGTCTGGGAGGCCAAGCTCGACACCGGCGGACCGCTGGTCGACACGCCGACGCCGCTGGGCCGCTTCCACGGCTGGCACCCGGAGAAGGGTCGGCCGCCGACCCAAGAGGGACTACTCTGGTTCGAGAGGTTCCGCACCGAGACCCGGATCGAAGGCGGCGCGGAGGCCGACCGCCTGCGCGGGACGAATGCGGACGAGATCCTGATGGGCCGGGAGGGCGACGACCTCCTTCGGGGCGGGCGCGGCGACGATCGGATGCGGGGCGGCGACGGGGACGACCTCGCCTCCGGCGGGGGCGGGGCCGACAGCCTGCATGGCGGATCGGGCGACGACACCCTGGTGGGCGGCGGCGGCGCCGACGACCTGATCGGGGGCGCGGGAGCGGACGTCTTCGCCTTCGTCGGCGGCCCGGCGGATCTGGTGCGCGACTTCAAGCCGGGCGACCGGCTGGCCATCGACGACCGGCTGCTCGGCGGGGACGCGGCGTCGGAGCCCCGTCCGCTTTCTGCGGACGCGTTCGGGACCCTCGTCCTCTATGACGCCGAGAGCGGGACGCTGAGCTTGGACCCGGGCGGACCAGACGGCGCCGCTCCCCGCCTCCTTGCCACACTGAGCGGGGCGCCAGCGGTCACGGCCGCCGATCTCCTGCTCTTCTGATACCTGAAGAAAGGTTTGCAGATGTTTGATCTTACTGGAAAATCGGCCCTCGTCACGGGGGCCTCCGGCGGCATCGGCGCGGCCATCGCCACGGCGCTGCACGGCGCGGGCGCCACGGTCGGCCTGTCGGGCACGCGCGAAGACCCGCTCAAGGCACTGGCCGAGACCCTGGGCGAGCGCGCCCATGTCCTGCCCTGCAACCTCGCGGATGCGGACGCGGTCAACGCCCTGCCCAGGCAAGCCACCGAAGCGATGGGCTCCGTCGACATCCTGGTCAACAATGCCGGGATCACCCGCGACAACCTCTTCATGCGCATGTCCGAAGAGGAATGGCAGTCGGTCCTGGACGTGAACCTCACCTCGGCCTTCCGCCTCTCCAAGGGCGTGATGCGCGGCATGATGAAGGCGCGCTGGGGCCGGATCGTGAATATCTCTTCCATCGTCGGCGCCACGGGCAATCCGGGCCAGGCAAATTACGCCGCGTCCAAGGCGGGCATGGTCGGCATGGCCAAGTCGCTGGCCTATGAGGTCGCCTCGCGCGGGATCACGGTGAACGCGGTCGCGCCGGGCTTCATCGCCACCCCGATGACCGATAAGCTGACCGACGACCAGAAGGCCAAGATCGACGCGCAGATCCCCATGGGCCGCATGGGCCAGCCCGAAGAGATCGCGGCAGCCACGCTCTATTTGGCCAGCCCCGAGGCGGCCTATGTCACCGGGACCGTGCTGCATGTGAACGGCGGCATGGCGATGCTCTGACTCGGGGATCGGACCGAATACAAACGATTTGCCATCCTGTCGCACCCTCGCTAGAGGAGGCGCAGATTCCGCCGGGGGGCTTGTTCGCCCTCCGGCCGTTCACAAGTGAGAGAGCGGCCCGCGACGGGGCCAACATGCGAAGACAGGCCCCCGCAGGGCCCCATACGAGGGATGAGAGCATGAGCGACAACATCGAAGAGCGCGTCCGCCAGAAGGTCGTGGAGCATCTGGGGGTCGAAGAGGACAAGGTCGTGGCCAACGCGTCCTTCATCGACGATCTGGGCGCCGACTCGCTGGACACGGTCGAGCTGGTGATGGCCTTCGAAGAAGAGTTTGGCATCGAGATCCCGGACGACGCCGCCGAGTCGATCCAGACGTTCGGCGACGCCGTGACCTTCATCAAGGCCAACACCTGACCGCATCGCCGCCATGGCGACACGGTTTCGAGGGCGCCCGATGGGCGCCCTTTTCTGTTGCGCTATCCCTCTGTCGAAAGGTCCCAAAACGGCCTCCGCCACCCCATAGGCGGTCCCGACGCCCGGACGGGCAGACCCGTGGATGAGGCGACACGCTTTCTCCCACCGGCGCGCGGTTGGCGTTTCGTCAAACAGGAGGGCGGGGCCGAGCTTAGTTCTCGAAAGGGGCGCGTCCGATTGCGGAGACGCCGTGACGGACGATCCCAGGCGCAAGGCCGTCGCGGAGAGCGTCACACGCCATGTCCGACCATTGTGCGATGCGCTGGGGGCGCCGAGCGAGCCGCTTTACCTGCCAAAGACCTGACGCTCCGCGACCTCGCTTGGACGCCCATGCCGATCCCGCCGCCACAATAGCCCGCGACGTGGGCCGGGATCGGCATCTCTGGAGGCCGCGAGGATCACATCCTCTGACGGAGGGTCGAGAGCGATCCCGACGGTCGAATCGCAGCGACGGGCGGCCTGCGAGGGCGCGGATGTCTGGGAGGAGAGCGCGCGGCGCTACGGACTCCGTCTCGCGACCCCATCATGGTTGCCGCCAACTTCCCTCCAGCAATCTGGATGCCTGCCCCTGCCCCTGCTTCTGTCCCGTATACGGCCGGGCGGGTTCACGGTCAGGCCCGTCCGCCGTTCCGGAGCGGCGCTGGTGCCGATCCATGTCGAGGGGCCAATCCCCGTCCGTTCCCGCTCGCCTCGCAGCTCCACCGCACGCTGCACCAAGGTCTGCTCCTGCGGGAGTTCCCCGCCCGGACCGATGGCCCTGTCCGTCTCTCCATGTGCTCCGAGATCGGCCCGGCCGAGAACCTCCGGAGGGGCGGCTATCAGACGGAGTCGATGGACGGGCTGCGCCGAAAGACCTATGAGGCGGGCGGAGCGGGGCCCGCGGAGGGCTTCGACGGGACCAATGGGAGGCCGGGTTGCGTCTGATGCGGGCCCGGGGGCGGGCATGAGCGTAGGCATCTTCGACAGCGGGCTGGGCGGCCTGACCGTCTGGGAGGCGGTGACCCGCCGCCTGCCCGACCTCTCGGTCAGCTATTACGGCGACAACGCCCATGCGCCCTACGGCGTTCGCACCGCCGACGACGTCCACGCCCTGACCGTCAAGGCCGTCCACGCCATGTGGGAAGAGTGCGATCTCGTCGTCCTGGCCTGCAACACCGCCTCGGCCGCCGCGCTGCGCCGCATGCAGGAGGCGGGCGTGCCGCCGGGCAAGCGCGTGCTGGGCGTGTTCGTGCCCCTGATCGAGGCCCTCACGGAGCGGCAATGGGGCGACAATTCCCCCCCGCGGGAGGTGGCGGTGAATCAGGTCGCGCTCTTCGCCACGCCCGCCACCGTCGCCTCGCGGGCCTTCCAGCGGGAATTGGCCTTCCGCGCCATCGGCGTCGACGTGGAGGCGCAGGCCTGCGCCGGCGTGGTCGATGCGATCGAGGATGGCGACATGATCCTCGCGGACGCGCTGGTCCGCTCCCATGTGGACGCGCTGCTGCGCAAGATGCCGCATCCGGACGCGGCGATCCTGGGCTGCACCCATTACCCCCTTGTCGCAGAGAGCTTTCAGCGGGCGCTCGGCCCGGGTGTGAAGGTCTTCAGTCAAGCCGATATTGTGGCCGAGAGCCTAGCCGACTATCTGCAACGCAGGCCCGAGATGGCCCGCGGCGGCAGCACCCGCATGGTCACCACGGGCGACCCGGAGCGGGTCTCGGCCCGCGCGACGCAGTTCCTGCGCCGCCAGATCACGTTCGAAGCGGCCTGACGGGAGGAGAACCGATGCGCTCGCTGAAGAAAACACGCCGGATTCAGGTCATCGCACTGGCCGTGGTGGCGCTCGCGCTCTCGGCCGGACTGATCGGATATGGCTTCCGCGACGGGATCAACTTCTTCCGCTCGCCCAGCCAGGTGGCCGAGGCGCCGCCGCCCCCCAGCGAGGTGTTCCGCATCGGCGGCCTCGTGGAAGAGGGCAGCCTGGTCCGGGGCGAAGGCACCTCGATCACGTTCCGCGTCACCGATGGCGGCGCCTCGATACCCGCGATCTATACCGGGGTACTGCCCGACCTCTTCGGCGAGGGCGAAGGCATGGTCGGCACCGGATCCTTTGTCGATGGCGTCTTCGTGGCGACCGAAATCCTGGCCCGCCACGACGAGACCTACATGCCCGCCGAGGTCGTCGACGCGCTCAAGGAACAGGGCGTCTACCAGGGCCCCGAAAGCTGACCGAGATCCCCGCCACCGTCTCGAACACCAACCTCCGCGCCGCGGCGTGGATGCTGGGTTCGATCGCGTCCTTCACCGCGATGGCGGTGGCGGGTCGTGCCGTGAGCCATCTGCACGACACCTTCGAGATCATGCTCTACCGCTCGGTCGTGGGCGTTCTCGTGGTGCTGGGCCTGGGGTTGGCGCTCGGGCGCCTGGGCGAGATCTCGACGCGCAACCTCAAGCTCCAGATCGGGCGGAACATCGCCCATTTCACGGGGCAGAACCTGTGGTTCCTCGCCCTGATCTCCGCCCCGCTGGCGCAGGTCTTCGCGATGGAGTTCACCTCACCGCTCTGGGTGCTGCTGCTCGCGCCGCTCATCCTCGGGGAGCGGGTGCGCCCGGCGCAATACGGCGTGGCCGCCATGGGCTTTGGCGGCGTGCTGCTGGTCGCGCAGCCCTTCTCGGGCGGGATATCGCTGGGCCTCGTCTGGGCGGGGATGGCCGCGCTCTTCTTCGCGCTGACCAACCTGCTCACCCGCCGGCTGACGCGGACCGAGACGGTGATGGGCATCCTGTTCTGGCTGACGGTGCTGCAACTCCTGTTCGGGCTGATCACCGCGGGGCTCGACGGCGATATCGCCCTGCCCGACGCGACCACCCTGCCCTGGCTGGCGCTGATCGGCTTCGCCGGGCTCGCCGCGCATTTCTGCCTGACCAACGCGCTGTCGCTCGCCCCCGCGGCCACGGTGATGCCGGTGGACTTCGCGCGCCTGCCGCTGATCGCGCTGATCGGGGCGCTGTTCTATGGGGAGGGGCTCGACCCGCTGATCCTGCTTGGCGGGGCGGTGATCGCAGGTGCCGCCTGGACAAACCTGAAACTCGCCAATCGCGGATGAATTTCGCGCTCGTGGTATTTTTATCACATCCCAAAGACCGCTGCTGAAACGAGAATTTTTGACGCAGCGTTCGATTTGACCGAAATCGGGCGGTGTGAGCAGTAAGCGACCCATCGCAGGTTTCGTATGCCGGAAGGGATGACCGGCCGCGGCCCATCAAGGCCGCAACTCAAGGGAAGAGGACACAGATGAATCGCTTCGTACTCGCCGCGGTCGCAACGACCGTGAGCGCGGGCACCGCCGTCGCGGGCGGGCTCGACCGCTCCGGCCAATCCGTTGCCGCGATCTTCGATCCGGCCAATACGCTCTCCTTCGGGCTAAGCTATGTGCAGCCGGATCTGACCGGCGCTGACACCGGCGGCACGGGGGGCAGCTATGACGCCGGCGGCGACTACGCCAATTTCGGCTGGAGCTTTACCAACGCGGTCAACGACCGGTTCAGCTATGCGATCATCGGCGATCAGCCCTTTGGCGCCGACATCCTCTATAATGACGACCCGACCGCCTCGAACCTGGGCGGCACCAAGGCCGACCTGAGTTCCAACGCGGTGAGCTTCATCGGGAAATATCGGTTCTCGGAGCGCTTCAGCCTCTTCGGCGGCCTGCGGGCAGAACGGGCGGGCGGCGAGATCACCCTCAACGGTCTCGCCTATCAGGCGGCGCTCGGCGCGCGGGGGCTTGGCCAAGCACTCAGCCGGGCGGCGGCGTCGGGCGATCCGCTCTCCGCGGGAGTCCTGCAAAGCGTGGGCGCGAGCGCGCCGCAGGCGTTGGCGGGCGTCGCTGTCGGCAGCCCCCAGACCCAGGCGCTGGAGCAGCAACTGCGCTCCAACCCGAGCTTCGCCCAGTCCCTGGACGCCATCCAGGCTTTCACCTCCACCGGCGGATACGATGTCGTGATCGAGCAGGATTGGGGCCTGGGTCTCACCTTCGGCGCGGCCTATGAGATCCCCGAGATCGCCCTGCGCCTCGCCGTGACTTACCACTCCGAAGTCACCCACGACACCACGGGCAACGAGACCTCGATCCTGTTCGGCGGCACCACACTGTCCAACGACCTGAGCTTCGCCTCACCGCAATCGGTCAATATCGAATTCCAGACTGGCATCGCCGAGGACACGCTGCTCTTGGCCGGGCTGCGCTGGGCGGATTGGGGCGATTTCGATGTCATCCCCAAATTGCTGGGTTCCGACCTTGCCAATATCGACGACAGCTATCGCTGGAGCCTCGGCGTCGCGCGGCGCTTCAACGAGAACCTCGTGGGCCTTGCGACAATCATCTACGAAAAGGACAGAGGCACCGACACGGTGACGCCGCTGGGGCCGACGGATGGCCAGATCGGTGTCTCGCTGGGCGCGCGCTATACCTCCGGAAATCTGAACATCTCGGGCGGCATCAACTACACCAAGCTCGGCGATGCCTATGCGGGCGTGGCGAATCAGCCGGTCGCTCTGTTCGAGGATAACAGCGCCATCGGCATCGGCCTAAAGGTCGCCTACGAGTTCTGAGCGTTTCGCGCCCGTCTCTCCCGCGCCCCGCCCGTCCCGGCGGGGCGTGTTCGTTTGCGCCGGGCGCAACTTCCGGGTCGCGCCGGAGACCGCGCGGCGCTACGCCCGCTCCATGACGAGCCGCGACATCCCTTCCCGCGCCTGGGCCGAGCTGGGCCTGCTCTCGCTGATCTGGGGCGGCAGCTTCCTCGCGATCCGCACCGCGCTGGACGAGATCCCTGTCGCCACCTCGGTGGCCTACCGGGTCGGACTCGCGGCGCTGGTGCTCTGGGCCTATGTGCTCGTCCGACGCCTGCCCCTGCCCCGCGCACCGCGGATCTGGGGGGCCTTGCTGGCGATGGGGCTTCTGAACAACGTGATCCCCTTCTCGCTGATGGCCTGGGGCCAGCTCCATATCGAGACGGGGCTGACTTCGATTCTCAACGCGGGCACGGCCGTGTTCGGCGTGCTGGCGGCGGCCCTGTTTCTGGCCGACGAGTCGCTGACGCTGCGGCGCGCGATCGGCGTCGGGCTGGGTTTTTTCGGAGTAGCGACCGCCATCGGACTGGAAAACCTCGCGAATTTCGACATCCGCTCCATGGCCCAGATCGCCGTCGTACTGGGCACTATGTCCTACGCGCTGGCGGGGGTCTGGGCGCGGCTCAGGCTCCAGGGCCTCGCGCCTCAGGTGCAGGCGGCGGGGATGCTGACCGGCTCCTCCCTGGTCATGATCCCCGTCGCGCTCTGGCTCGACGGTCCGGTCGTCCCGCAGGAGGCGAGCACGATCCTCGCGGTGGGCTACTACGCCGTCATCGCCACGGCCGGCGCCTATCTGCTCTACTTCCGGGTCCTGGCCATGGCGGGCAGCGGCAACACGATGCTCTGCACGCTGATGGTCGCGCCGGTGGCGATCCTGCTGGGCGCGGTCCTGCGAGGCGAAGTGCTGTCGCCCAATGTCTATGCCGGTTTCGCCCTTCTCGCCCTCGGTCTCGCGCTGCTGGACGGTCGCCTGTTGCGCCGGCTGCGGCGGGGGGCTACGCCCGGTCCATGATCTACGAGACCCCGGCCGAGTGGCGCGACGCGCCGGCCAAGCGCGTGACCTTCTTCGGCATGTCCGGCCTGGGCAAGACCCACTTGTCGGAGATCCTGCGCGCGTCCGGCGAGTGGTTCCACTACTCCGTCGATTACCGCATCGGCACCGCCTATATGGGCGAGCATATCAATGACAATCTCAAGCGCGAGGCGATGCGCGTGCCGTTCCTTGCGAACCTCTTGCGCACCGATTCGATCTATATCGGGTCGAACATCACCTTCGATAACCTCGCGCCGCTCTCGACCTATCTGGGCCAGCCCGGCGACCCCAAGAAGGGCGGCCTGCCGCTTGCCGAATACGAGCGGCGCCAGGCGCTGCATGTGCGCGCCGAGATCAATGCGCTGCTCGACCTGCCCCATTTCATCGAGCGAGCGGGCGATATCTACGGCTACAACAATTTCGTCTGCGACTCGGGCGGCTCCACCTGCGAGGTGGTCGATGCTGAGGATCCGAACGACCCCGTCCTGACGACCCTGTCCGAAAACACGCTAATGGTCTGGATCGAAGGCAGCGACGAACACACCCAGACCCTGATCGACCGCTTCGCCCGCGCGCCCAAGCCGATGTGCTACCGCCCCGAATTCCTGACCCAGGCGTGGCAGTCTCACATGCGGCGCACCGGCCACGGCCCCGATCAGGTCGACCCCAAGGCCTTCGCCGTTGAGGCCTACACCGCCGCCATCCGCGAACGCCAGCCCCGCTATGCCGCCATGGCCCGCAACTGGGGCGTCACCGTGCAGGCCTCCGACGTGATGCAGGTCCGCGATGCCGAGGACGTGACCGATCTCGTCGCCGGTGCCCTTGGCAGACACGCCTCCGGCGCATAGATCCCCTCTCCACCCCAAACGGGAGACAGAAAGCTCACCGCTCCCTCTTCTTCCCTGTCTAAATATCCCGGGGGTCCGGGGGCTGGCCCCCGGTCCCGCCCTAGAAGCCGACAAAACGGCCCAACGGAGGCCCGCCATGCCCATCACCCTCCCCCGCGACCTTCCCGCCTACGATGTGCTGGGCCGCGAGGGCGTGATGGTCATGTCCGACCGCGCGGCCTCCCGGCAGGACATCCGGCCGATGCGGATCGGCCTGCTCAACCTGATGCCGATGAAGATCGCGACCGAGACGCAGTTCGCCCGGCTGATCGGCGCCACGCCGCTCCAGGTCGAGCTCACGCTGATCCGCATGACCGAGCATCAGTCGAAGAACACGCCCGCCGCGCATATGGAGTCGTTCTACCGCGCCTTCCAGGACGTGAAGCACCTGAAGTTCGACGGGCTCATCGTCACCGGCTCCCCGATCGAGCATCTCCCCTTCGAGGAGGTGACCTATTGGGACGAGCTGCGCGAGGTGATGGACTGGACGCAGACGAACGTGCATTCGACCTTCGGCGTCTGCTGGGGCGCGATGGCGATGGCTTACCATTTCCACGGCGTGCCCAAGCACATCCTGGACCATAAGCTGTTCGGCTGCTTCCGCGTCACCAACGAGGCGCCTGCCTCGCCCTATCTGCGCGGCTTCTCGGACGAATGCCTCGTGCCCGTTTCGCGCTGGACCGAGCTCTGGCGCGACGAGGTCGAGGCGGCGGGGATGGAGGTGCTGCTGGGCTCCGAGGAGACGGGGCCCTGTCTGGTCGAGGATCGGGCGCGCCGCTGCGTCCATATCTTCAACCATTTCGAGTATGACAGCGACACGCTGCAAAAAGAGTACGAGCGGGACATCGCCAACGGGACGCCGATCAACATCCCCGGCAACTATTACCCTGACGACGATCCGACCCGCAAGCCGCAGAACCGCTGGCGCAGCCATGGACACTTGCTTTATGGCAATTGGATCAACGAGATCTATCAGACAACACCGTTCGACACCCGTCTGATCGGCACCCACCGGCAGGTCCTGGGAGCCGACCCGGAACCGCTGTGAGCGGACGCGCCCGCGAGGCCGCGCCGACGCCATTGTTCTGCCCGCCCGGCCGCGTAGAGTGACGGCATGTCGGGACACAGGCTCATCGCTGGCGGTGTGGCGACGCTCCTGACCGGAGGCGTGGCCCGGAGGGCCATGCGGCGGGAAAGCGCGGCCGAGGCCGCCTATCCTCCTCAGGGCAAGATCCTCGATGTCGGCGGCGTGCCCGTCCACGCGGTCGTGCGCGGGACCGGGCCGGATCTCGTGATGATCCACGGCGCGTCGGGCAACCTTCGGGAATTCACCTTCGATCTGATCTCGCGGCTGCAGGACCGCTATCGCTGCATCGCCTTCGACCGTCCGGGGCTGGGCTATACCGGCCGCCCCGATCCCGCCTATGCCGCTGCCTGGACCTCCCGCGCGGAAACGCCCGAGGAGCAGGCCGCACTGCTGGCTCGGGCCTATGCCCAGATCGGCGCGGGCCCGCCGATCGTGCTGGGCCACAGCTTCGGCGGCACGGTGGCGCTGGCCTGGGCGCTGGACCACCCGGCGCGGGCGCTGGTGCTGCTGGCGGCGGCGGCGATGGAATGGGAAGGCGGGCTCGGCCCGCTCTATGCCGTGACCGCCTCGGCCCCCGGCGGCGCGCTCGCCGTGCCCGTGCTGACCGCGACGGTGACCGACGCGCAGCTGGGCGACATCACCCGGCGGATCTTCGACCCGGACCCGGTGCCCGCGGGCTATGAGGCCCATATCGGCGCGCCGCTGACGCTCCGCCGCGCCTCGCTGCGGGCCAATGCGCGCCAGGTGAACGGCCTGAAGCCCCACATCATTCGGATGCAGGCGCGCTATCCCGGTCTGACACTGCCAATCGAGTGGGTCCACGGCGATGCCGACACCATCGTCCCGGCGCAGATCCATGCCCACCCGTTCCGCGCCCGCGTGCCGCACACGTCGCTGACGATGCTGGACGGGGTCGGCCACATGCCCCACCACGCCCGCACCGAGGCCGTGATCGCCGCCATCGACCGGGCAGCGGCCGCGGCGACCTGAGCCTCGGCATCGTTCGCGGCGCGCGGCCCCGGTTCCCCCTGGCAGGCGCTCGGGGGCCACGTTACGTTGCGCCCCAAACGCGAGGGAGAGACCCATGACCGAGACCCGCCAATACGGCTTCGACACGCTTCAAGTGCATGCCGGCAGCCATCCCGACCCGGCGACCGGCGCCCGCCAGACGCCGATCTACCAGTCCACCGCCTATGTCTTCCGCGACGCGGAGCACGCGGCCAAGCTCTTCAACCTCCAGGAGGTGGGCTACATCTATTCCCGCCTGACCAACCCCACCGTCGCCGTCCTGCAAGAGCGGATCGCGACGCTGGAAGGCGGGATCGGCGCGGTCTGCTGTTCTTCGGGCCACGCGGCGCAGATCATGGCGCTCTTCCCGCTGATGCAACCGGGCTGCAATGTGGTCGCCTCGACCCGGCTCTATGGCGGCACGGTCACGCAGTTTTCCCAGACCA
Source organism: Jannaschia seohaensis (assembly GCF_900116765.1). Taxonomy (GTDB): domain Bacteria; phylum Pseudomonadota; class Alphaproteobacteria; order Rhodobacterales; family Rhodobacteraceae; genus Jannaschia; species Jannaschia seohaensis. The sequence continues at coordinate 240,397 of NZ_UETC01000002.1, forward strand.
TCAAGCGCTTCGGCTGGTCGGCCAAGTTCGTCGATTTCGACGACCCGCAGGCCGTGGCCGACGCCATCGACGAGAACACCCGCGCGGTCTTCGGCGAGGCCATCGCCAATCCCGGCGGCTGGATCATGGATGTGCGCGCCATCGCCGATGTGGCCGACGCGGCGGGCGTGCCGCTCATCATCGACAACACCACGGCGACCCCCTACCTCGTGCGCCCGATCGAGCACGGCGCGACGCTCGTCGTCCACTCGACCACGAAATACCTGACCGGCAACGGCACCGTGACCGGCGGCTGCATCGTAGACTCGGGCAAGTTCGACTGGTCCGCATCGGGCAAGTTCCCCTCCCTCTCGGAGGCCGAGCCCGCCTATCACGGCCTGCGCTTCCACGAGACTTTCGGCGGCATGGCCTTTACGTTCCACGGAATCGCCGTGGGCCTGCGCGATCTGGGCATGACGATGAACCCGCAGGCGGCGCATTACACGCTGCTGGGCATCGAGACCCTGAGCCTCCGGATGCAGCGCCACGTCGCCAATGCCGAGAAGATCGCCGCCTGGCTGGAGACCCATCCCGCCGTCGCCGAGGTCACCTATGCGGGCCTGCCGTCGTCGCCCTATAACGCGCTGGCCAAGAAGGTCTGCCCGGAGGGCGCGGGCGGTCTGTTCACCTTCCGGCTCAAGGGCGGCTACGACGCCTGCGTGAAGTTCATCGACTCGGTCGAGATCTTCAGCCACGTCGCCAATCTGGGCGACACGCGCAGCCTCTGTATCCACTCCGCTTCCACCACCCACCGGCAGCTCTCGCCCGAGCAGCAGGAGGCGGCGGGCGCCGGGCCGGATGTGGTCCGGATCTCCATCGGGATCGAGGATGCCGACGACCTGATCGCCGATCTTGAGCAGGCGCTGGCCAAGGCCGCGCCGCAGATGGCCGCCGAGTAAGGCGCACAGCAATCACCTGGGACAGCCCGTACGCGGGCTGTCCCACTCGCCGGCGCGACCCTACTCGGCCGGGACCAGCGCGATTTCGAGCGTGACCGTCACGACTTCGGAAATCTCCCCAGGCGCGATGGGCATGGCCCGCGCCATCTCCATCTGCACCATCGGCGCGGGACCGGGCAGGTTGGCCCCGCCCTCGGCGAGCCGCAGGATCGGCCCCACCGTCAGCCCCGCCGCCTCGGCATAGAGACGCGCCTTGGCCATCGCGTCCTCGAAGGCCGCGCGGCGCGCCGCGTCCTCGGCCGGACGCGGGTCGGACATCTGGAAGCTCAGACCGTCCAGCCCGTTCGCCCCGTCATCCACCACGGCGCTCATCACCGCGCCGAGCCGGTCCAAGTCCCGCACCCGCACCGTGACCGTCGCGCGCGCCTCGTAGCCCGAGATCCGGGGCGCACCCCGATCGTCAGGCCGGTCCCAGCGCGGCTGGAGCGACACAGTGCTGCTCTGGACGTCGCGCGCGGCGACCGCCTCGGCCGAGATCCGCTCCAGCACGGCATCCATTGCGGTGGCCAGCGCGTCCATCGCCGCCTCGGCCGCCTCTGCCTCGCGGGTAACGGAAACGCGGATCGTCGCCATGTCGGGCACCTGCGTCACCTCGCCTCGTCCCTCGACGGTGAGGCGCGGCGCCTCCTGGGCGGGGGCCGCAAAGGCCATAAGCAGCGGAAAGAGTAAAAGTGTTGCAACACGCATAGCGGCTCGTCCTCGAAATGATCCTTCCCCACCACACTATCGCCGCAAGCCATCGGGTCAGCCCGGATTCTTTCCATCGGCGGAGGCTTGCCTTAAGCTCGATCCAGACCCCAGGTCGTTCTCGCGACGGCCCGCCCCTCGTGCTAGGCCCGACCCGATGACACCTCAAATCGCCCTGGACCTGACACTCGACACGATCACCGTGCTGAGCCGCGCGCCCGAAGGCGGCTGGTGGCGCGAGGGCACGGTGCGCCTGACCGACCCGGACATGCCCGAGCGTCTGGCCCAGCTGCGCGACGTGGCCGAGCGGCGGGTCGGCGCCGATTTCGTCTCGGTGCTCGTGCTGCCCGACAGTCAGCTTCTCTACACCTCGCTGGAGCGGGACGACCGCCGCCCGGACGAGACGATCCGCTCTCTGCTCAAGGGGCGCACGCCCTATGACGTGGCGGACCTGACCTGGGACTACGTGGAGCGGGGCGACCGGCTGCAAGTGGCGGTCGTGGCCCTCGACACGCTGATGGAGGCGGAGAGCTTCGCCGCGGAATACGGCTTCCGCCCCGTGGCCGTCGCCGCCAACCCGAACGATCCGGCCTATCCCGGCATCCCGTCCTTCGGGAAGACGGGGCTGGCAGGGGATCTTCTGGCGGGCGACACGCTGGAGTTGATGATTGAGGACGGCTTCCGCGCCGTCCCCGCCCCGCCCCTGCCGGAGCCGGTTGAGGAAAGCGCGACGCCTGACTCCAAGGCCGCGCCAGCGGAGGAAGCGCCCATCCCGTTCGACGCCTCCGAGGACGCGGCGCAGGATGTCGCCGAGACCGAGGCCCCGGCGCCCCCCAGCGCCGAGGACGCGCCGCTCACATTCCGGCCCACGCCCCCGACCCCGGACCAGGGCGCGGCGTCCGACCCGGCGGACACGCCCGGCTTCGTGAGCACCCGCGCCGCCGCGCCGGCCGCCCCGACCCCACCGGAAGCCCGCGCCGCCAATGGTGACCGCCTGGCCCGCATCACGCCCCGGCTGACCGCGACCCCCGCGCTGGGTGCCGGACGGGACGCGCCTCCGCTACCGACCCCCGCCGATATCGAGGCGCAGGGCACGCGCGGTGCACGCTATCCCATCTCGACCTCGCGCCCAGCCGAGCCCCCGATGACCGCGTCGCCATCGACGCCGCCCCGGTTCGATGCCCCGAAAAAGTCCGCCCCCGCGGAGGACGCGCCGCCCCCGCAAACCTTCGACGCGCCCAAGAAAAACTCTGCCCCCACCATCGAGGACAGCCCCGGCCGCACCGGGCCGAAGGCGCTCAAGGCCCCACCGGTCGCGCCCCCGGGCAGCTTTGCCGCCCATCTGAAGCGACGGGCCACCGATCCGGACGCCGTGGCCGAATGGGAAGAGGCGAACGCGCGCCGCAAGGCCGAGGGCGGGGAGGCCGCCAAGACTCCGGCGCCTGCCCCCGACCGGCCCAAGCGCTACCAGGTCGCCCCCGAGGACGCGCCCGCCAGCCTTGCCGCCCGGATCAAGCGCCGCGCGGAGGAGCAGCGCGCGCAGGAGGCCGCCGCGCCGAACCGGTCTGACGCCGACCCGAAGACCCCCAGCGAGGCCGAGTCGCTTGCCTTGCCGGGCATCGCCCGGGCCCAGGCGGCCGAAGCGCGGGGCGGCGCGCGGCTGGGGCTGATGCTCACCCTTGGCCTGCTGGCGATCCTGATCCTCGTCGGTCTGGGCGCCACGCTGCTCGGCGACGACGCCGCGACCGCCCAGGAAGAGACCCGGGCCCCGGCCGCGGGTGCGGTGACGCTGCTGCCCACGACCCCGGACCCGTCCGAGGAGCGCGAAATCGCGGCGCTTCCTGCGGTCACCGTCGCGCCTGCGGAGGCCTCGGACCCGGCCGCCCTGCTGCCCGAGCCGGGTTCGGTCACGACCGGCCGGGCGGGCCCCGCGGGGATCTCGGCACCGACACCGATCGAGACGCCCCTCCTGGCCCGCAGCCTGCCCGAGGATCCGCAATCTGAGGAACATATCCAGGCCAGCGTCGCGCCCGGGCTCGCCCAGCCCCCCTCCTTCGAGACCGCCCCGACCGCCGAAACGACGCCCGCAGTCTTCATCGGCATCTGGAAGGCCGATGGGGATTTCGACGCGCCGGACCGGATCGCACCGCCCGCCATCCCGGGATCGCCGGTGGTGGAGGCCGCGCTGGACCCGGCGCTTTCCGGGCCGGCCATGGCGGGCCTGCCCACGGTCGCGACCGCGCCGGACCCGCTCACCCCGCGACGCAACCCGCCGCCAGTAGAGCTGATCGAGAGCCGCGACGCGGCGCTCGGCCTGACGCCTGCGACGCGGGAATGGACCGTGTTGCCAACGGGCTATGCGCTTTTGCGCGGCCAGCCCGCGGCCTTGCCGCGTCCCCGGCCTGGCGGCGCGGCCGAGGCCCGTCTCGCGGCATTGGCGGCGCAAGCCGAGGCCGTCGCCCCCGAGCCGACGCAGACCGAGACCGTCGAAGCGGAGCGGAACGTCGCGGCGGACGCGACCGAGGCCACGCTCGACGCGGTGGCCGACATACCGGCGCCGTCCGCGCCGGCCTCTCCTGCCTTCGCCTCGCTCGCGACTGCGGCGCTCGACCGGCTCGCCGCCCCGGAAGAGGCCGAAATCACCCTCGTCGCGGCGACAACAGAGGGCACGCTCGCCCCCGGCGGCTACACCGTTCTCCAAGGCCGCCCGGCCACGCTCCCGCTGCGCCGCCCCGAGACGGAGGCGGAAACCAGCGCCGCCCCGGACCCGGCTTCGCCCGAACCGAATGCGGCCGAGGCCGAGACCGGACCGCCGGAGCCGGCCCCGGAAGGCGTCGTCGCCCCTGGCGGCTTCACGCTCCTGGAAGGCCGGCCCGACGCCTTCCCCGCGCCCCGGCCCGAGGATGGCGACGCCGCCGCGACCGACCCTTCGCCAGAGGCTGCGCCCCTTCAGGACGCGACGGCCGCCGCCGAGGCGAGAGTGACCGAGGCTGCGCTGATCGCGCCGAGCGAAGAGGGCGTTCTGGCGCCGGGGGGCTACACGCTCCTGCTTGGCCGCCCGGAGACGCTCCCCGCGCCTCGCCCCGTGACCGAGGAGACCAGCGGGGCGACCGACGCGCCGGAGCTGGTCCCCAGCGACACCGCCGCGCCAGAGGTCGTGCAACGGGCCTCGGTCGATGCGACGTCGGACCTCGTGGCCCCGACCCCCGAGGGCGTTTTAGCGCCGGGCGGCTACACGCTCCAGCTCGGCCGCCCGGACACGATGCCCGCGCGCCGGGCCGAGGATTCCGAGGGCCTCACTGCGGCGGAGGCGGAGTCGGAGGCCGCGACCGAGAGCGCCGCAGGCGAGGACGCCACACCCGAGGCAGTGATCGAGGACAGCGTGCTGCGGCGCGTGCGTCCCGTCGCGCGGCCGGACGCCATCGACGCGGCGGCCGCCGCGCAGGCGGCCGCGCTCGCCGCGGAAGCAGAGGCCGAAGAGGCAGCCCTCGCGGCGCTGCGCCGCACCCAGCCCCGCCCGCGCCCGGCCTCCATCGCCGAAGAAGCCACCAAAGCCGCCATCGCCTCGGCGCGTGCGGCCACCGAACAGGCCGCCATCGACGCGGCGCAGCAGGCCGCCGCGGCCTCGCTCGCCTCGGTCGCGGCCGATTCCACCCCGAGCGTGTCGTCGGGTCCCGTCTCCGTGCTCGCCCTGGCGGCGTCCGAACGGCCCCGCACCCGGCCCCGCCATGTGGAGCGGGAGGCCGCACGCATCGTGTCGCAGCGAAGTCAGGTCGCAGCCGCCGCCAGCGCCGCCACCACCCAGCCGCGCCAACAAGCGGCCACGCGAGTCGATCGCGGGTCGCCGCCGATCCGATCGGCCGGCGGCAATGTCGAACGGGCCGCCACCGAGCGAAACGTGCTGCGTCTCAACCAGACGAACCTGATCGGCGTCTACGGCCGGGCCAATGCGCGGCGCGCGCTCGTCCGGCTCTCGAATGGACGTTACGTGAAGGTCGAGGTGGGCGACCGGCTGGACCGGGGCCGCGTCACCGCCATCGGCGAGGATCGGCTGCAATATCAGCGCGGCGGCCGCAACGTGGTGCTGGAGCTCCCGCGCGGCTGACGGCGTGTGGCGGGCGCGGAGAGCATTGACCGTGACGCCCCCCCGCCGACCGGCAGATCACGCGCCCGGCGCAGGCGACCCGGATCGAGCTTTCATCCGCGCGCGCCCCTTGCGAAACCCAGGCGGGGGGCGTAGGGAATGCGCCGGGCGAAAGCCCATTGCGGGTATGGTGAAAAGGTATCACGCGAGCTTCCCAAGCTTAAGTTACGGGTTCGATTCCCGTTACCCGCTCCAATCTCTCCCCCCTTCCGATGCCAGCCGACGCCTTTTCGGCGTCACGCCTCGGGAGCGAGCCTCTGCCCCCGGACCGAAAGCAGACCCGCCCGGGGCGTAGATCGACGCCGCCAAGCGCCAGCGCCCTCTCCCAGCCAGACATCTGCCTGCGCGCGCGCCCCGAGGCGGCACTAGGACGGCCCGGACGCCGATCCCGCGTCGCCGGCTTGACCGTAGCCCGGCACCGCCCTACCCCCTCGCCCCGAGGCGCCTGCGGCTCGGCGTGCGCCGCGAGACCGGAGGCGCGATGACTTTCCCCCTTCTCACTCCCCTGACCGGCGAGGCCCTGCGCGGCGCGGGCGTGCCTGCCCCGTTCCGTCTGGGCCAGGCGGACCGTGTGCGGTTTCGGGAACTGGACGTGCTCGATCACGTCAACAACGCCGTCTATCTGAGCTGGTTCGAGACCTTCCGCATCGACTACTTCCGGCACTTCCAGATCGGCGATTACACGACGCCGGGCGCCCGGCCGGTCTTCGTGCTCAAGGGCGTGTCGGTCGATTATCGCGCGCCCCTCTACCTGGAAGACGTCTATGTCGTCGCGGGCCGGGTGCGGGCCTATCGCCGGACCTCCTTCACGATGGAATACGGCGTCTGGCGGGATGGCAGGCTCTGCGCCACCTCCGAGGCGGTGATCTGCCTGATGGAGGCGGACTTCACCACCAAGAAACCCTTGCCCGAAAGCACGTTGGAGGTGTTCCGGGCCGATGGCGCCAACGGGCCCGGCTAAGGCGGCTCAGCCGGTCGGATAGAAGAACTCCTCCCGCACGATCTTGCCACCCGCGACGTGATAGATCCCGACCTCGCGCATCTCGTCCTCGGCCCCGGTCTCCTTGTTGCGGGTGCGGACCTCGAAAATGACCGCGAAGCGGTCGTCGCCATGGGGCATCGGATCGGAGACCTTCGCGTCCAAAGTCTCGAAGGTGGCGTTCCACCAGGCATGCTTACCCTTGATCCCGTCGATCCCCCTGGTTTCGCGCCCGCCGCCGAAATCCACCGCCTCGACGCTGACCGCGTCGGGCGCATAGAGCCGGGCCAAGTTCTCCGTTTCACGCCCGTCGCGGCAGCCCGCGACGAGCTCGGCTGCGATCTGCTTCATGTCCATGACGGTCCTCCACAACGCGCGACTCGCATCCTAACATGACAGCCGGATGAAAGATCGGACTGGCGGCCCGGGCGCGCTGCGGGCAGTGTGCCGCGCGGGAGGACTGCCATGAGATTGACGGATAAGACGGCCATCGTGACCGGGGGCGCTTCGGGCTTTGGCAAGGGCATCGTGGAACGCTTCGCCGCCGAGGGGGCTCAGGTTCTGGTGGCCGACCTGAACGCGGAGGGTGCGGCGGAGGTCGCCGCCGCCGTCGGAGGACTGAACGCGGCGATGGACGTCTCCAAGGACGACGCTTGGCGCGCGGTCACCGCGCAGGCGATGGAGGCCTGGGGGCGGATCGACATCCTGGTGAACAACGCGGGCATCACCCATCTGCCCAAGCCGATGGAGGAGGTCACGGAGGAGGAGTTCGACCGCGTCCTCGCCGTCAACGCGAAATCCGTCTACTATTCTGCCTGTCATATCGTGCCGGTGATGAAGGCGGCCGGGCGCGGGGCGATCCTGAACGTGGCCTCCACGGCGGGCGTCTCGCCCCGCCCGCGGCTCAATTGGTACAATGCCTCCAAGGGCTGGATGATCACCGCGACCAAGGCGATGGCGGTCGAACTGGCCCCGGCGGGCGTGCGGGTGAACTGCCTGAACCCGGTCGCGGGAGAGACCCCGCTGCTCTCCAGCTTCATGGGGGAAGACACGCCTGAGATGCGGGCGAAGTTCCTGTCGACGATCCCGCTCGGCCGCTTTTCCACGCCGCAGGATATGGGCGCGGCCGCCTGCTTCCTCTGCTCGGACGACGCGAGCATGATCACCGGCGTGGGGCTGGAGGTCGATGGCGGGCGCTGCATATGATCAGGGGCCGCGCGCCATGCGGCTGAGCGCCGAGATCGAGGTTCTTGCGGGCCCCTTCGCCAGCCAACAACTGGCCTTCGCCCATCTGCTCGACGCGGCGGAGCGAGCGGGGCTGTCCCCGGATTTGGACCATATCGAGGTGATCCGGCCGCCCCACGGCACGCGCCTGCGCGGCTATTTCGACGCGGCGACGGCGGCGGATATCGCCGAGCAGGCCGGAGATCAGGCGCTTATCCTCGTCCTGCCCGGCGCGCTGGTGACCGGGCGGTTCGACACGGATGCCCGGCTCCGGCGCCTCGGTCGTTTCACCGGACAGGTGACGCGGGCATGAGGGCGGGACCGCGCAACGCGATCACCGATGTGGCCGGGCTGCGGGTGGGCTCGGCCTCGGACGCGCGGCTGCGCTCGGGCGTGACGGTGCTGGTCGGGGACGCGCCCTTCGTTGCCGGGGTCAACGTCATGGGCGGCGCGCCCGGCACCCGCGAAACCGACCTGCTGGCCCCGGACAAGACCGTGCAGGAGGTGGACGCGCTGGTGCTGTCGGGCGGGTCGGCCTTTGGCTTGGACGCGGCCTCGGGCGTGATGGACGGGCTGCGCCGGGCCGGCCGCGGGTTCCGCGTGGTCGATCAGCTCGTGCCGATCGTGCCCGGCGCGATCCTTTTCGACCTGCGCAACGGCGGCGACAAGAACTGGGACGTGAACCCTTACGGCGCGCTGGGCCGGGCCGCGCTGGACGCCGCTGGCTTGGACGTCGCGTGCGGCAGTGTGGGGGCGGGAACCGGAGCGACGGTGATGGACCTCAAGGGCGGCCTCGGCACCGCCTCCTGCGTCCTGGAGAACGGCGTGACGGTGGGCGCGCTGGTGGCCGTGAACGCCTTGGGACGGGTTTGCGACGATGCCGGACGGTTCTTCGCCGCTCCCTGGGCGCTGGGCGAAGACCTTGGAGACGCGCCCGGCCATCTGCCCCCGGATTGGGAGCCCTTCGGCGAAAGCGGCCCGCGCGAGGCCACCACCATCGCCATCGTCGCCACCGACGCGGCTCTGACTCAGGCCCAGGCCACGCGCCTCGCGACGGCGGCGCAGGATGGGATGGCCCGCGCCATCCAGCCCAGCCACACCCCGATGGATGGCGACCTGATCTTCGCCGCCGCGACTGGCGCGCGCGACCTGGCCGATCCCGTGTGGGACACACTGCGTCTGGGCCATGCGGCGGCCGGCTGCCTCACCCGCGCCATCGCCCGCGGCGTGCGCGCGGCCGAACCCGGCGGTCTCCTTCCCGCCTGGTCCGAGCGCTTCGGCTAAGGCCCCGCCGGGCGCGTCGCGGGAGGCCGTCCGCTTGCCCTACAGGACGGCATCGAGAGGCCGATCGGCTCTGCCCTCCTGGCGGATCGGGCCGGTCCCTCCGCCCCATGCTTGGAGGCCCATAGCCTCACGACCGAGGCAAGCCCTGCCCTCGGTTCGGCGGCCGCGACCTCCCGTGCCGCACCGACCTTTGGCCCATCGCGCGACCTACCGGCGGCCCTCAAAGAAGTCCCGCAGCAGCGAGGCGGAGGCTTCGGCGTCGATCCCGTCATGGATCTCGGGCCGGTGATGCGCCTGGGGGTGGGAGAAGACCCGCGCGCCGTGCAGAACCCCACCCGATTTCGGATCGGCCGCCCCGAAATGCAGCCGATCCAGCCGTGCATGGGCGATGGCGCCGGCGCACATCGCGCAGGGCTCCAGCGTCACCCAGATCGCACAACCGCTCAGGCGCGACACGCCCAGCGCGGCGCAGGCCGCCCGGATCGCCAGCATCTCCGCATGGCCGGTCGGATCGCCTTGCTCCCGCATCCGGTTGCCCTCGACGGCGATCGCTTCGTCCCCGCGAGAGATGACGGCGCCCACGGGAACCTCGCCACGCGCGGCGGCGGCTCGGGCGGCGTCGAGCGCCAAGGGCATGAAGCTGCGGAACATGGGCCGCTCCCTGCCCCGAGAGCGCGCCGCCCGCAAGCCGCTTGGCGGCAGCGCGGCAAGGGCGTAAGGCGGGCGCCATGACCCAGGACACATCCGACGGCCCCCGTCTGGCCAAGGCCATCGCCCGCGCCGGGCTCGCCTCGCGCCGCGACGCGGAGCGCATGATCGCCGAGGGGCGGGTGACGATCAACGGCCAGACCGTCGACAGCCCAGCCCGCAATGTCGGCCCCCGCGACCGTGTCGCGGTGGACGGCGTGCCGTTGCCTGAGGCGGAGGGCGCGCGGCTCTGGCTCTACCACAAGCCCGCCGGGCTGGTGACGACCGAGCGGGACGAGAAAGACCGAGAGACGGTCTTCGACGCGCTGCGCGACCGGCTCGGGCGGGTTCTGTCGGTCGGGCGGTTGGACCTGACCTCCGAGGGGCTCTTGCTGCTGACCAACGATGGCGACCTCAAGCGCCGGTTGGAGTTGCCGGAGACCGGCTGGCTGCGCCGCTACCGCGTGCGGGTGAACGGCGTGCCGGACGAGGCGGCGCTGCAACGGCTGCGCGACGGGATCGAGATCGACGGCGAGCGTTTCGGCGAGATGCAGGTGACGCTGGACCGGCAGCAGGGGGCGAATGCCTGGCTGACGGTCGGACTGCGCGAGGGCCGCAACCGCGAAGTGCGGCGCGCAGCCGAGGCGGTCGGGCTGGTGGTGAACCGGCTGATCCGGGTGAGCTATGGGCCGTTCCAGCTGGGCAAGCTGGCGCCGGGCGAGGTCGAGGAAGTGAAGCCGCGTGTGCTGCGCGACCAGCTCGGCGCGGTGTGGGACGGAGAGTTCGCGGAGGCCCGGCGCGATGCCGCGCCCCGCCATGCAGGGGATCGACTGATGGACAAGGGACGCGGAAAGCCGGGCGGCAAGGCGCCGCGCGGGGACGCCCCCCGCAAGGGACCGGGGGCGCGGGCCGACCGCGCGGGCAGCCGCCCGGACAAGCCGCGCACCGGCAAGCCGCCGGTGACGCGCAATGACGGCAAGGCACTCGGCAAAGGCCGTCGGGACGACGACCGGCCGCGACGGGACGGAGACCGGCCCGAGCGGAAGACCAAACCGTATGGCGATCGCCCCCGGGAGGACGGCCGCAAAGGCGACGGGCCACGGCAGAACGAGGGGTTCAAGCCGCGTGGAGACAAGCCCTTCGGCGACCGCAAGCGCGGCGACGGCCCAAAGGGCGACCGGCCGCGCCGCGACGAGGGGGGCAAACCGCGCGGAGACAGGCCCTTCGAAAACCGCAAGCGCGGGGATGGCCCAAAGACCGACCGGTCGAAACGCGTCGCCGGCGCGGCGCCGCGGGAAGGCAGGCCCGGGCAGGATCGAGCGCGCAGCGACGCCCCGGAGACCAGCGCCCCCCGTCTGACCAAGACGCAGCGGAAGGCGGCGATGCGGGCCGACACCTCGGTCTCGCTCCGCAAGGGCGGCCAGCGCGGCCGCGGCATCTCCAAGCCCAAGCCCATGGGCGGCAAGCCCTACACAAAACCGACCAAGCCGAAGCCGTAGGGCGGGGATACCCCCGCCCTACCCTCCCTGGAATGTCCAGTCCGCGATTTTGTCGCGGATCATTCCCACACGTCCGCGTCAGCGCTCCTCGGTTCCGAGTGGCCCGAGCGCGCAGGGGATGACGACGAAGGCGACGAGAAGCCCTCGCAACGGGCACCCGCTCGCCGCTGCGGCGATGTCTCGTGATAACAGCGTAGAATAGTGATCACGGTTCCGTCGTCGGCAAAGAACTGCGTCATTGTCCGTTCCGCTGATCGGCTCGATCCAGGCGCTCTCGCGGTATCCAGGCCCTCGCTCGGCTGCACTTCGCCAGGGCGGGACCCGGTAGAGGCCCCCACTCGATTACGAAGAACACCGAGAGCCGGTCACTCGGATCCGCTGGGTCGCGCGCCCCGTCCGGGCAGCCCGTCTCCGCGTCCTAGCCGGTGCGCGCCGCATTCCGACAAGAAACTCAGCAAAGCACGCGGAGTCCGTTAGGATCGGGATCATCTCCACCGGCACCTGCCGATGGTATCACCCCCAAAGGCAACCGGAACCACGTCCCATGAGACAAGTACCGCGCCAGCAGATCGTTTCTGTCCTCGACCGAGGCCAGCCCAGCGGCCTCCGGGATAGAAGATCGCATCGCCCTGCAGGCCCCCGGAACCGCCATGGCCGCTGCCGCCGTCACATCGGCGAGCGTCCGCGTCACCCAGCCCCGACGCCGCTCACGTCGCATCGTCCTCCAGCGAGTGCCGCTTGATCAGCCCCGCCTGGCTGATGAAGAAGGCGAACATCGCGCCCGGCAGGGCGAAGGTCTCGAACGTGACCCAGAACTCGGTCGACTGCGTTCGCCAGACCAGCTCGTTCGCGACGGCCGAGGCCACGAAGAACCAGGCCATCCGCCGCGTCAGGATCATCCAGCCCGCCTCGTCCATCGGAAGCGCCTCGGACAGGACCATCGAGAGCAGGGACTTGCTCCGGAACAGGCCGAGAAACAGGATGCCGCCCAGGATCAGGTTGATGATCGTCGGCTTCACCTTGAGAAACCGTTCGTCGTTCAGCCAGACGGTCAGCCCCCCGAACACGATGACCAGGACGGCGGTCAAGACCTGCATCGGCGACAGCTTCCCGGTCAGGCGCCACAGGATCGCCATCGACAGCAGGATGACAGGGATGAAGATAGCCGTGACCGCGATGAAGCCGTCATAGGCGATCCCGCCCACCGTATAGGTCTCGTCCTTGAGCCAGAGATAGGCGACGAAAAAGCCCAGGACGGGGCCCAGTTCCAACGTGGACTTGAGCCACGGGGCGACGGTTCGGTCAGACATGGGCACCTCCTCCCGGGGCAGATAGCGACGCTAGCCGCCCATTTCCACCACGACCGCACCAAGAGCGATCAAGCTCATGAGAACGATGCGCCGCGGCCCCACCGGCTCCCGCAGCCAGAGCCAGCCGATCAGGGCCGCGAAGACGGTCGAGGTCTCGCGCAGAACCGCCGCCTCGCCCACATCGTCCAGCCGTGTCGCCATCATCACGCTGCCGAAGGAGCCGAACGCGATGAGCGCGCCGACCAGACCCAGGCGCAGCATGTGACGGTCCGGCCTGCGCCATCGGCCGCGGGCCAGCGCGATCAGCGGAAAGTCGAAGGATGTCAGGAAGAAGAACCAAGCGAGAAAGGTGAAGGGGTTCTCGACCGCGCGGATGCCATAGGCGTCCCAGGTCGTGTAGACCGCCACCATCAGACCCGTCATCACGGCGAGACCCAGCGCGGGCCCTAGCTTCTCGCGCGCGACGGTGATCTTGGCAAGGTTATAGGCCGACAGCCCGAACAGCCCCGCCAGCAACAGACCCACCCCGCCCCATTGCATCGCCGTGAAGCTCTCGCCGAAAATCATCCCCGCCGCGAGCACGGTAAAGAGCGGCCCCGTCCCCCGCACCACCGGATAGACGACGGTATAGGCGCCCCGGTCATAGGTCATCGCCATCAGCGCCTTATAGACGAAATGGATCACCACCATGCCGACCAGGACCCACCACAACTCCAGCGGCGGCCAGGGCACGACGAAGAGCGCGAACGGGGCCGACAGCACCAAGATCCCGACATCCATCACGGTGCGCGACGTCCAGGGATCGTAGCGCCCCTTTTGCAGCGCGCCGAACATGGCGTGCAGGAAAGCGGCCGTCAGCGCGAGGATCAGGGCGGCGCGGTGTCCCGCCTCCGTCCCCTCCAGGGAGGTGAGCCAGTCCAAGCGGGGTCAGTCCAAAAGGCCGAAGACCGGAGCCGTCGCGGCAAGGGTCGAGGCCAGCACCGGCGCATGGGCGGCGCCGACATAGACCAGCCCTTCCCCAGCCCCCGCCCAGCCGCGCACGAGCGTCCGAACCATCCGCTCCTCCAGCCCGGTCTCGCGATATTCGGCCCGCACCGCCAGCGCGTCAATCAACGCGACGGGCAGGTCCTCGCGCCCCCGCGGCACCAGTTGCGCTCGCAGCACGTCGTCGCCCAGCACCACCAACGCCGCCTGCCCCACCAGGAGGTCCCGATCCCGGGCCCAGATGGCAGAATGCCCCGCAAACCCCTCCGGGCAGTCTTCCCGAGACAGCACGCCCGCCGCGCGCAGGAAGGCCTCCCGCTCCGCCTCGTCCACGGGAAACAGATCGGGCCCCAGGCGCAACCGGTCCGCGATCATGCGCGCGCCCCTTCTTCTTCCCTGCAGAAATATCCTGGGGGGAGTCGGCCCCAGGCCGACGGGGGGCAAAGCCCCCCTGCACCGTCGGCCAGAGGCGCGCGCTCAGGCATCCGCACCGACCAGCGCCGCCGCGAATTCCTCGGGGTCGAAGGCATCCAGATCGTCGATCTGCTCGCCCACGCCGATCGCATGGATCGGCAGGCCGAAGCGGTCGGCCAGCGCCACCAGGACGCCGCCCTTCGCCGTGCCGTCCAGCTTGGTCATGACCAGCCCGGACACGTCCGAGAGCTTCTGGAACACCTCGACCTGGCTCAGCGCGTTCTGCCCCGTGGTCGCATCCAGCACCAGCAGCGTATTGTGCGGCGCCGTCGGGTCCTTCTTTCGGATGACACGGACGATCTTGGCCAGTTCCTGCATCAGGTCGGCCCGGTTCTGGAGCCGTCCCGCCGTGTCGATCAGCAGGAGGTCGGCGCGCTCGGCCTCGGCCCGGGTCATCGCATCGAAGGCCAGCGACGCCGGATCCGAACCTTCGGGCGCCGTCATCACCGGAACGCCGGCGCGGTCGCCCCAAACCTGAAGCTGCTCGACGGCCGCGGCGCGGAACGTGTCGCCCGCGGCGATCACCACCGACTTGCCCGCCGCGCGGAACTGGGAGGCGAGCTTGCCGATGGTCGTCGTCTTGCCCGAGCCGTTGACGCCCACGACAAGCACCACCTGCGGCCGCTGGGAGGTCAGCGGCATGGGCCGGGCGACCGGCTCCATGATGCGGGCGATCTCGGCGGCGAGCAGGGCCTTGATCTCGGGGACGGAAAGGCGGCGTCCCATCCGCCCCTCGGCCAGGTTGGCGGTGACGCGCATGGCGGTGTCGACCCCCATGTCGGAGGCGATCAGGAGATCCTCCAACTGTTCCAGCATCTCGTCATCGAGGACACGGCGGGGCGCGTCGGGCGCGGCTTTCCGGCCCAGGAGGCGACCCAGGAGACCGGGCTTGGCGGGCTCGGGCGCGGGCTCCGGTTCGGGCTCGGGCTGCGGCGTGGGGGCAGCAGGCGCGGCCGGCGACGGCTCCGAGGGCGATGCGGGCGGCGTGGCGGGCTTGGGCTGCGGCGCCGGTGCAGGCGTCGGCGCCGGCTGCGGCGCCGGCTCGGGCGCGGCCGGCGGCGCGGCGGGTTCGGGCGCGGCTTCGGCGCCCTCCTCGACGATTGTCTCCAGCCCCTGCTCCAGCTTGGAGGACGACCGCGTCAGGCGGTCCTTGAGCTTTTTGAAGAACGACATGCGCGGCCTCCCTTTCCTCCCTGGACCTAATGCGCCGCCGCCAGAGTGGAAAGCCCGTCGCTTGACAGGTAGCGCACACAGTCGGACCGTCGGAGCCCATGTGGCGTCTCGCTCTTCTTCTCGCCTGTCTCGCCGGGCTCGCCCGGGCGGAGGGCCCGCCCGCCGAGCTCTGCTCGAAAGGGATCGACGCGCCGGAGCGCTGCATCCGAATGGATCCCGCCCATTTCGCTACGGATCTCTGCGCGCAGATCGAGGCGGATGCGCGGCATCACGGCCTGCCACCGGGCTTTCTGGCCCGCCTTCTGTGGCAGGAGAGCCGCTTCGACCCGAACGTCGTCAGCCCCATGCGCGCCCGTGGCATCGCCCAGTTCATCGACAGCACCGCGCGGCTGCGCGAACTCGAAGACCCGTTCAACCCCGCCGAAGCCGTCGCGCGCTCCGCCGAATATCTGGGCGAGATGACCCGCCGCTATGGCAGTCTCGGGCTCGCCGCGATCGGCTATAACGGGGGCGAGCGGCGGGCCGAGGGATGGAAGGCCGGAACCGGCGGCCTTGCGCGCGAAACTCGGGCCTATGTCTCGATCATCACGGGACATTCCGCCGAGGCCTGGCGCGACGAGCCGCCCGATGAGGTGAGCTATGCCCTCGACGGCGATACGCCGTTCCAGGAGGCCTGCGTCACGATGGCGGCCAAGCGCCGCGTCACGCCGCTCGGGCCGCCCCCCTCTCGCGTGTCGGCCTGGGGCGCGCAGATCGCCTTTGGCACCAGCCGCAGCGCGGCGCGCGCCGCCTGGGGCCGTCTGCCCGCCAGCTGCCGGCGCGCGGCGCCGGAGGACCGGTTGGATTATGTGCCGGTGCGCCGCCGAGGACCGGGGGACCGCGTCTACATGATGGTCCGCGTCGGCGCCGACTCGCGTGTCGAGGCGACAGGTCTGTGCAGGACGATTTCACGCGCAGGTTGTCCGTGCCGCGCATTCAGAAACTGAGGCGCGACTCGACTTATTAACCATTTACTAACTTTTTTGTCGTTGGATCCTTCTGCGTGGGGCGACTTTGCACCGGTCCCCCTCGCGTCCGAGCCGCCTGGCCCTGAGGGAAATCCCATCAATCCCTCAGGACCGGCGGCTCATTCGTTTTCCGACATCCCGGAAATCTCTTCGGAAAAATGCTTCGCGACCAGACGGATCGGGTTCGGCGCCGCCTGTCCGAGTCCACAGATCGAGGCGTCCGCCATCGCTTGGCAGACCTCCTCCAGCAGCCCTGTATCCCAGGTCGGCGCCTGCATCAGCTTGACCGCTTTCTCGCAGCCGATTCGGCAGGGCGTACATTGTCCGCAGCTTTCCGCCTCGAAGAAACGCAGCATGTTGAGCGCCGCGTCCCGGGCGCTATCGCGATCCGACAAGACCACGACCGCCGCCGACCCGATGAAGGAGCCATGGGGCTGCAACGTGTCGAAATCGAGCGGTACATCGTCAAGCGACGCGGGCAGCAGCCCCGAAGACGGCCCCCCGGGCTGATAGGCCTTGAACACATGCCCTTCGGCCATGCCCCCCGCCGCCGCAATGATGTCGGTGATCGTGGAGCCCGCGGGCAGCAGATAGACCCCCGGCGCGGCCACCCGGCCCGAGACGGAATAGCTGCGCAACCCTTTGCGGCCGTTGCGTTCATGGGCGGACAGCACCTCCGGCCCCTCGCGGCAGATACGCGCGATCCAATGGCAGGTCTCGATATTGTGGACCAGCGTCGGACGGCCGAACAGCCCGACCTGCGCCACATAGGGCGGCCGGTGGCGCGGCAGGCCGCGCTTGCCCTCGATCGATTCGATCATCGCGGATTCTTCGCCGCAGATATAGGCGCCCGCTCCACGGCGCAGCTCGACATAGCCCGGCGCGATCAGCCCCGCCGCCTCAAGCGCGGCGATCTCCCGGCGCAGGATCTCCAGCACGGCCGGATATTCGTCGCGCATATAGAGATAGACCCGCTCCGCCTCGACGGCCCAGGCGGCGATCAGCATGCCTTCCAGAAAGAGATGCGGCACCCGCTCCAGGTAGTAGCGGTCCTTGAAGGTGCCCGGCTCTCCTTCGTCGCCATTGACGGCCATCAGGCGCGGCCCCGGATTGGCACGCACGAAGCCCCATTTCTTGCCCGACGGGAAGCCCGCTCCGCCCAGGCCCCGCAGCCCGGATGCCGCCACCTGCGCCTGAACGGCCTCCCAGTCGCCGGTTTCGCGCAGACGGGTCAGCGTCCCGTAACCGCCGCCCGCCCGGTAGGTGTCGAGCGTCTCATAGTCCGGGATACGCGCATGGCGGTCGCCCGAGGCCACGACCTCCGACACGAGGTCCGGCGTGGCGTGGTCGACATGTCGGTGGCCGACTTCGCAGACTGGCGCGGTATCGCAGCGCCCCATACAGGGCGCGCGCAGGACGCGGACGCGGGACGGGTCCATGCCCGACTCCAGCGCATCGATCAGCGCCTCGGACCCGGCCAACTCGCAAGACAGGGAATCGCAGACCCGAATCGTCAGGTCGGGCGGCACCGGGTCATCCTCCCGCAGCGGATCGAAATGCGCGTAGAAGGTCGCGACCTCCCAGATTTCGGCCATGCTGAGGCGCATCTCCTCGGCCAGGGCGCGCAGATGCGCGGCGGATTGGTGGCCGTAGCGATCCTGGATCAGATGCAGGAACTCGATCAGCAGGTCGCGGCGGCGCGGGCGGTCGCCCAGCAGAGCGCGGATCTCGGACAAGGCGGCATCGTCATATTGCCGGCCTTTCGGCGTCGCCCGTCCCCGGCCCTTGCCGGATTTCCAGACACCCTTGCGGTTGCTTCCGTCGAGCATGTGCTCCCCCTCGCTGCCTCTCCTGCTTAGCGCAGGCCGCCGCGCCCCTCCGCGCGGGAGCGACCTCCTGAGGCCCGTTTGCGCAGTGACGCGCAGCCCCCGCCCTCGCACAAGATGCGTTCCGCCACAGTGCGACCATCGGTCCGCCGCGGTTTTTTCGGAGTTTCGCGCTATGCTGCGGTCATTAGCAAGTTACGGATGCCCATGCCCCCTTTCGTTTACTTCCTGCTCTCGCTCGGCCTCTCCATCTTCCTCCTGCTCGCCGGCGCCGTCGCCGATGGCTGGTGGGACTTCGCCTCCTTCCTGTGGATGGGCTGGGTCGTCGCCGCGATGGACCACTTCCTGCAAGGCGAAACGCCCGGCCCGACCCAGCGTCAGGCCAAGGCGCTGACCGTCGGACTGGCCCTTCTGCACTTCCCGCTGCTCGCGCTGGGCGTCTGGGCGCTGGCGCAGGGCGGCCCGGTCCTGAACTGGCTGGCCTATTTCATCGCCTGTGGCTTGTTCTTCGGCCAGATCATGAACTCGAACGCCCATGAGCTGATCCACGCTAGGGAACGCTTCCGACGGGCGCTGGGGCGCTGGATCTACGTGACGCTGCTTTTCGGGCACCATACCTCGGCCCATCCGCTGCTCCACCACGTCCATGTCGCCACGCCGCTCGACCCGAACACGGCGCGCCGGAACGAGAGCTGGTGGCGCTTCATCTTCCGCGCCGGGCATCAGTCCTTCTGGAAGGGCCTGGCCGTCGAAAAGCGGCGTCAGCGCAATGCCGGACGCCACCCCATGAACCCGCGCAACCCTTATTGGACCTACGTGCTGGGCGGCCTGGGCTGCATCGTGCTGGCCTATGCGACGCTGGGCCTCGCCGGGGTGGGCGCCTATTTCGCGGTCTGTCTGATGGTGCATAGCCAGCTTCTGATGACCGATTACGTGCTCCATTACGGGATGCGCCGTCGCAAGATCGGGGACAAATACGAACCCGTCAGCCCCAAGCATTCCTGGAACACGCCCCACATCATGACCAATCTGCTGACGCTGCACGCGCCGCGCCACAGCGATCACCATGCCCATCCTCAGCGGGGCTTCGAGGCCCTGCGCCTTTCGGACGAGCAGCCGATGCTGCCCTACTCCCTGCCGGTCATGGTGACGCTGGCGCTCTGGCCGGCCTATTGGCGCAAGATGATGAATCCACGGGTCGACGCGCTGCATCGGGGACTGGACAGCGCCGCATCGGAGGGTGACATTGCCGCCTGAGGAGACCGTCCCATGCGCCTTTCCCTGCTTGCCTGCCTGACGCTTGCCGCCCCCCCTGCCCTGGCCGAGCGCGCGGTGACGCCCGAAGAGTTCGAGCAGATGGTCCATGGCAAGACCTTCTATTTCGACCGCTACGGCGAGCCGTTCGGGGCGGAGCAATACTTCCCGGACCGCCGCGTGATCTGGGCCTTCGAGGGCGGGCAATGCCAGCGCGGCATCTGGTTCGCGAATGTGAAGGGGGACATTTGCTTCGTCTATGACAGCAGCCCCGAGCCGCAATGCTGGCACTTCCTGGAGATGCCCGACGGCGGCTTCCATGCCCGCGTGGTGGGCGACGACCCGGCCGAGGACCTCGTGACCTCCGATGTCGATTCGGAGCCGCTGGACTGCCCGATGCCCGATCTCGGCGTGTGAAACGCTTCCACGACGCCCAGGCCCAGACCTTCGACTCCGCTCTGGCCGAGTTGCGGGCGGGGCGGAAGCGCGGCCATTGGATGTGGTTCGTGTTCCCGCAGGTCGCCGGGCTCGGCCGGTCGGACATGGCGCGGCGCTATGCGATCGCCGACGCGGCCGAGGCGCGGGCCTATCTCGCCGACCCGGTGCTGCACGACCGGTTGGAGCGGGCGGCGGCGGCGATGCTGCTGCATCGAGGCCGCGCGGCCGAGGACCTGCTGGGCGGCATCGACGCGATGAAGCTGCGCTCCTCCATGACGCTGTTCGACGCGGTTGACCCCGAGGGCCCATGGCGCGCGGTGCTGGACGCCTTCTACGAGAGCCCTTGCGAAGCGACGCTGAAGCGTCTGGGCGCGGACCGGCCCGGCTGACGCGTCAGCGGAGTGCACCGGGGTGGACTCACACCGGATCGGACCGACCCGCGCCGGTCCAGGCAGGCCCTGGCCCGGCCCGGTCTTCGCGGGGCGGTCTTTCCGTCCGATGCGTGGGGGCTCAGAACAGGCTGCCTTGTTCGCCATCCGGGGCGTCGTCCCCCTTGCGCCGCTTCGGCGCGGGCCCGCTGGTGACCGCATCGACTCTGGGCCCTTCGGCGAATTGAAGCTGAACCTGGCGCGCCGCCCGCGCGGCCTCGGCGGTGGTGACGACCGTCTCCCCGTCCCAGACCACGGCGAAGCCGCGCTCCAGGGTGCGCGCGTAGCCCAGCGATTCGCGCAGCCGGTCCAGCGCCTCCAAACGGGAGACACGCCGCATATGCGTGCCTTGAGCCGCGACCGACAGACGCCGCAGCAGTCCGCTCAGGCGGTCCGCATCGCGGCCATGGCGGCGCGCCAGGGGCGCGGGCGTGAGACGCCGGACCAGACGCTCCAGGTCGCGACGGGGTTGGGCCGCGCCGCGTCGCGCCTGCCGCGCGAAAGCGCTGGCCTGCGCGGCCAGCGCGGCCTCCGCCCAGCGCTGCCGGTCGCGCAGCCCCATCTCCAGGCGCCGCGCCAGCCCGTCCAGCCGCGCCCGCTCTCGCGAGATACGGTCGCCCGGTCCGACCCGCCCGGCCAGCGCCGAAAGCCGCAGCCGGGCCCGCGTCACCCGCGCCTCCAGCGCGGCGGGCAAGCGGTGGCCCAGCGTCTCGACCCGCACACGCGGACGCTCCAGCAGCGTCTCGGCGCGGGGCAGGCCCCGACCCAGATCGAGCAGGCGCTGCTCCCGCCCCCGGACCGCCTGCGCCGCCGCCCGCGCTTGCCGCGCGCCCAGCGCGGCAACGGTGGCGATCAGTTCGGCCCGCACCGGCACCGCCATCTCGGCCGCCGCCGTCGGCGTCGGCGCGCGCCGGTCGGCGGCGTGGTCGATCAGCGTGGTGTCCGTCTCATGCCCCACGGCCGAGATCAGCGGGATCGAACAGGCCGCCGCCGCGCGCACGACGATCTCCTCGTTGAAGCCCCACAGATCCTCGATGGAGCCCCCGCCCCGCGCGACGATCAGAAGATCGGGCCGGGGGATCGGGCCACCCGGCGCCAACGCGTCGAACCCACGGATCGCATTCGCCACCTCGCCGGCCGAGGTCCGCCCCTGCACCGCCACCGGCCAAATCAGCACGTCGCGGGGAAATCGGTCGCTCAGGCGGTGGAGGATGTCCCGGATGACGGCCCCTTGGGGCGACGTGACCACGCCAATGACGTTCGGCAAGAACGGAAGAGGCCTCTTGCGGGAGGGCTCGAACAGCCCCTCGGCGGCCAGCTGCGCGCGCCGCTTCTCCAGCATGGCCAGCAGCGCCCCGCGCCCTGCGACCTCCATCGCATCGACGTTCAGGTTGTATTTCGACTGCGCCCCGAAGGCCGAGAGCTTGCCGGTGACGACGACCTCCATCCCCTCCTCGGGCTGGACCGACAGACCGGAAACCTGCCCCCTCCAGGTAGTGCAGGCCAGCACATTCCGATCGTCCTTTACGTCGTAGTAGAGATGCCCCGAGCGCGCCTTGAAGATCCGCCCGATCTCGCCGCGCACGCGGATGCGGCCGAACCGGTCTTCCAGCGTGCGCTTCACCGCGCCGGAGATCTCGGACACGGTATATTCGCCCACATTGCCGCGCGGGCCGTCATCGTCGAGCAGGTCGTCCATGGCAGGGGTGTAGCGAGAGCGCGCGCCAGTCGCCAGGGCCTCAGCCAACGCGCGGAGCCGGGCCGAGAGAGGGCATCGCCCGCCCGAGACTGGCCAGGACGATCCAGAGCCCCACGGCGCCGCCAAGCAGCGCGACCAGCGACTGTCCCGCGGCGAGCACGCCCCCCACCCAGGCCGCGGTCCACGCACCGCCAAAGAGCAGCCCGACCCAGCCCCCGACCCGGCCGCTCCTGGCCCAGATGCCCTTGGGCGGGCCCTCCCCGAACTCCCGCTCGTAGCGGCGGAGCGTGTCGGAATAGTCGGCACTGTGACCGGCGGGCGCGCCAGGTTCGTGATGCACGTCGCGACCGCCCAGCGCCTGCGGCACGAAGCGCTGCCAGTGGTCGCGGGTATGGGTCAGGTGCAGGTGCCAGACGGCATCGACCGCCTTGGAGGGCACGGTCCGGCCCTCTCCCAGGGCCGCGAGGTAGATGAAGCGCCGGTATTCCTCTATGCCCCGGCGGGCGGTGGTCAGTCTGATCTTCTGCGCCTTGGCGAGTTGCTCTGCGAAGGAGGCGCCCGCCGCGTCGGAGGGAGGGGATGCGCCCGGATGGCGTCCCAGAGAGGTTCATTCCTCAAGCGATCTGTCTCTCATCGTTTCTCATAGGGAGAGCGTGCCCGGGAAACGTGACACTTCGATGACAGAGACGCGCAACGATGGACGGCGACTGTTTCCCAGCGGGCCGGCCGCCCGTCGCCCGCGCCAGATCTCGGATCGGTCCGCGTTCTGCCGCGACTTGAACCGAGGGCCGCCGCCGCCTAGACCGCGCCCGATCAACGCGGAGGCGCGGCCCATGAATATCCTCATCCTCGGTTCCGGCGGGCGGGAGCACGCGCTAGCCTGGGCCGTCCTCCAGAACCCGAAATGCGACCGGCTGATCGTCGCGCCGGGCAATGCCGGGATCGCCGAGATCGCCGAATGCGCGGCGCTCGACATCCTCGACGGCGCGGCCGTGACGGATTGGGCCTGCGAGGAGAGCATCGATTTCGTCATCGTCGGCCCCGAAGCGCCCTTGGCCGCGGGGGTGGCGGATGCCTTGTCCGCGGCCGGGATCGCGGTGCTGGGGCCGTCGGCGGCGGCCGCGCGGCTGGAGGCCTCGAAAGCCTTCACCAAAGAGATCTGCGCCGCCGTCGGAGCACCGACCGCCGCCTATGCGCGCTTCGATGCCCTTGAGCCGGCCTTGGCCTACATCGCCGACCACGCGCTACCCATCGTCGTCAAGGCCGACGGGCTGGCGGCAGGAAAGGGCGTGACCGTCGCCGAAACCCGCGAGGGGGCGGAAGCGGCTCTGCGGGCGCTTTTCGCCGAATCGGGCGCGGAGGTCGTGATCGAGGCCTTCCTGACCGGCGAGGAGGCGTCCTTCTTCTGTCTCGTCGACGGCGAGACCGTCCTGCCGCTCGGCACGGCGCAGGATCACAAGCGCATCGGCGAGGGCGACACCGGGCCAAACACTGGCGGCATGGGCGCCTATTCGCCCGCCCCGGTGATGACGGCGGAGGTCAAGCGGCGCGCCTTGGACGAGATCGTGCGCCCGACCATGGCCGAGATGGTCCGGCGCGGGACGCCCTTTCGCGGCGTGCTCTTCGTCGGGCTGATGATCGACGAGGGTGCCCCGTCGCTGGTCGAATACAATGTCCGCTTCGGGGACCCGGAGTGCCAGTGCCTGATGATGCGGCTGGGCGGCCAGGCGCTGGACCTGTTGCTGGCCTGCGCCGAGGGACGGCTCGGTGAGGCGCAGGTCCGCTGGGCCGAGGATCACGCGATGTGCGTGGTGATGGCGGCGCGAGGCTATCCCGGAGCCTACGCGAAGGGCGGCGTGATCGGCGGGCTGGACAGCCTGCCCTGCGACAGCCGCCGGATGGCTTTCCATGCGGGAACGGCGCGCGTCGATGGGCAGGTGGTGGCCGTCGGGGGGCGCGTACTGGGGCTGACCGCGCGGGGCGCCACGCTGGCCGAAGCGCGGGACGCGGCCTATGCGCTGGCCGACGGGATCGACTGGGCCGACGGCGTGATGCGCCGCGACATCGGCTGGCGCGCCCTGGGCTAGCCGCTCGTCGAGCCGACTCGGCTCTCCTCGCCCTTTTCCATGTCGCACAGAATTTTCGGCAGCATCTCGGGAAGGTCTTCGGCGATGAGGCCCGGGCCGAAGCTGCGGGCGGCCTCGACATGCAGCCAGGCTGCGGCCTCGCAGGCCGCCATCGGGTCGAAGCCCCGGGCCAGCAATCCGCCGACCAATCCGGCCAGCACGTCACCCGCGCCCGCGGTTGCGAGCCAGGGGGCTTCGCGTCCCGAGGCGGCGGAATGGATGGCCGCCCGGCCGGACGGCGCGGCAATCACGGTGTCCGGCCCCTTGAGCAGAACCGTCGCCCCCAGACGGGCGGCGAGATCCCGTGCGGCGTCCAGCTTGGAATAGGCCGGACCGCTCTCGGCCGGGCTGGTCAGGCGCGCGGCGAGGTCCGGGGCGAGGCGGGCGAACTCGCCCATATGGGGAGTGAGGACACAACGGTCGTGCACCATCCCGGCGAGGCCTGGGTCGCGCGCGATCAGGGTCAGGGCATCCGCGTCGAGGACGGTCGGCAGACCGGACGAGACGGCCCCCGCAACCAGCGCCGCTTCCCGTTCGCCCAGGCCCAGGCCGGGCCCCAGGCAGAGGGCGCTGAGGCGGTCGTCCCGGAGCAATTCCGCAAAGGCGTCCGCGTCGCGCAGGGCGCGCAGCATGATGGCGTCCAGGCGGCAGGCGTTCTCGATCAGCGCGGCGGGCGGCGGCGCGACCGTCACGAGCCCCGCGCCGACGCGCAGGGCGGCCCGGGCCGCAAGCCGCGCCGCGCCGCCGCGCCCCACGCCGCCCGCGAGAATCAGGGCGTGCCCATGGGAGAATTTATGGCCCTGTCGCTTGGCTAGGCGCGGCGCGCCGTCGATCAACGTGACCTCCGACCCGTCGCGATCGTTGCCCAACCCGATATCGATCACCCGCGTTCGGCCACAGCGGCTGACGCCGTCAGCGAGCACATGCCCGAGCTTCAGCGCATGAAACGCGCAGGTGAGATCGGCTGTCGTGGCGAGGCATTCCTCGGGACCGCCGCCCTCGACCGCGGGATCTCTCCCGAGCACCCGGCCGCTGTCCGCGCAGAGGCCCGACGGCACGTCGATCGCGACGAGGCGGGGCCAATCGCCAGCGGGCGCGCGCCCGGCGACCCGGTGCGGGCGCATCCGGATCACCTCCGATACTGCGCCGAGGAGTCCGCCCAACGCCGAGACAGGCCGCGTCAGTCCGGTGCCGAACAACGCGTCGACGATGAGGGTCGGGGTCGCCCCTTCCAGTTCGTCGATCGCCTGCTCGATCGGGGCCGGGTCCTTCCCGCCCGCCGTCACCCAGCGCTCGTAATTCGTGCGCGCATCCGGCGGCAGCTTCGCGGGATCGCCGTAGAGGAAGCACGCCACCCCCCATCCGCGCGCCCTCAGCAGCCGCGCCACGACGTAGCCGTCCCCCCCGTTATTGCCCGGCCCGCAGAGCACCACCGCGCGATGCGGCCCGTCCCTCAGATCCGGCCATTCCAAGAGGGTCGCCGCGACCGTGCCCGCCCCCGCGCGCTCCATCAGCTCCAGGCCGCTGACCGCCCCGCTGTCGATGGCGGCGCGCTCCAGGGCACGCATCTGCGCTGCGGCTAGGAGCGGCTGGGCCATATCTTCATCATCCGCACAATAATTCATCACACCGCATGTTTATTGACCACCTTACCCGATTCCCTGCCTGCGCCAAAACGCCCCGTGCCGCCCCCCATGGACGCCTCCCGCCGCCTCTGTTTGACCTCCCCCCGACACCGGCGGAGGGACGAGCGTTGA
Organism: Jannaschia seohaensis; assembly: GCF_900116765.1. Taxonomy (GTDB): domain Bacteria; phylum Pseudomonadota; class Alphaproteobacteria; order Rhodobacterales; family Rhodobacteraceae; genus Jannaschia; species Jannaschia seohaensis. The sequence continues at coordinate 266,375 of NZ_UETC01000002.1, forward strand.
AGAAGGTCGAAGCCATCATAAAGCCGTTCAAGTTGGACGAGGTGAAAGAAGCCCTCCAGGAGATCGGCATCCAGGGACTATCGGTCACGGAGGTCAAGGGCTTCGGCCGACAGAAGGGCCATACTGAACTCTATCGCGGCGCCGAATACGTCGTCGACTTCCTGCCCAAGGTCAAAGTCGAGGTCGTGCTGCCCGAGGACATGGTCGAGTCGGCCGTCGACGCCATCGTCCAGGCCGCCAAGACCGACAAGATCGGCGACGGCAAGATCTTCGTCTCGCCTGTCGAGCAAGCGATCCGCATCCGCACCGGCGAGTCCGGTGACGACGCGATCTGATCCAACCCACTCAAACGTAACAGGGAAGGGAACCCCATGAGCAAGGACGCTGTCCTCCAGACCATCAAGGACGAGGAGGTCGCCTATGTCGACATCCGCTTCACCGACCCGCGCGGCAAGCTGCAGCACGTGACGGTGATGTCGGACCAGGTCGATGCCGATTTCCTCGACGAAGGGTTCATGTTCGACGGCTCCTCCATCGCGGGATGGAAGGGCATCGAGGCCTCGGACATGAAGCTTATGCCCGATACCGAGAGCGCCTATATCGACCCGTTCTACGCCGAGAAGACGCTGTGCCTGCACTGCACCGTGGTCGAGCCGGATACCGGAGAGCCCTATAACCGCGACCCGCGCGGCACGGCGCTGCTGGCCGAGGCCTATCTGAAGTCCTCCGGCATCGGCGATGTCGCCTATTTCGGCCCCGAGGCGGAGTTCTTCCTGTTCGACGACGTGCGTTTCTCGAACTCGATGAACAAGGTCAGCTACGAAGTCGACGCCGCCGACGCCGCCTGGAACACCGATTCCGAGTTCGAGATGGGCAACATGGGCCACCGGCCCGGCGTCAAGGGCGGCTACTTCCCGGTCAACCCGACCGACGCCGCGCAGGACCTGCGCTCCGAGATGCTCTCGACGATGAAGCGCATCGGCATGAAGGTCGACAAGCATCACCACGAGGTGGCGTCCTGCCAGCACGAGCTGGGCCTGATCTTCGACAGCCTCACCAAGCAGGCCGACGAGCTTCAGAAGTACAAATACGTGATCCACAACGTGGCCCACGCTTACGGCAAGTCCGCCACCTTCATGCCCAAGCCCATCGCGGGCGATAACGGCACCGGCATGCACTGCAACATGTCGATCTGGAAGGACGGCAAGCCGCTGTTTGCGGGCGACCAGTATGCCGATCTGTCGATGGAAGCGCTCTACTTCATTGGCGGCATCCTGAAGCACGCCAAGGCGCTGAACGCCTTCACCAACCCGTCGACCAACTCCTACAAGCGCCTGATCCCCGGCTTCGAGGCCCCGGTTCTGCGCGCCTACTCGGCCCGCAACCGCTCCGGCTGCGTCCGGATCCCGTGGACCGAGTCGCCCAAGGCCAAGCGCGTCGAGGCCCGCTTCCCGGACCCGTCTGCGAACCCCTATCTGTGCTTCGCCGCCCTGCTGATGGCCGGCCTGGACGGGATCACCAACAAGATCCATCCGGGCGAGCCCTCGGACAAGGACCTCTACGACCTGCCCGCCGAAGAGCTGGCCTCCATCCCGACCGTCTGCGCGTCGCTGCGCGAGGCTCTGGACGAGCTGGAGAAGGATCACGAGTTCCTGCTGGCCGGCGACGTGTTCACCCGCGACCAGATCGAGGGCTACATGGCGCTCAAGTGGGAAGAGGTCTACGCCTACGAGCACACGCCGCACCCGGTCGAGTACCAGCTCTACTACTCCTGCTAAGGGATGGTGGGCATGTGATGCCCACCCTACAGAATCGGGGGCGTCCTTCGGGACGCCCCTTTTTCGTTCAGCGGCGGTGGATCGCAGCGCCTTGGCCGAAGAGATCGGCCAAGCGCAGACACGGCGCCGGAGACCTCAGCAATAGCGCTCCGGCCCGATCCACTGCTCTTCCGAATAGCGGTCGCCATGGGCCCAGCCCACTGGCAACACCGCGTCGATCCGGGCAAGATCGCTGTCGGTGAGTGTCAGCGCGGCGCCGTCGACGCATTCCTTGAAATGCGCAACCGAGCGCGTCCCGGGAATCGGGATGACGTGATCGCCGCGCGTGAGCAGCCACGCATTGGCCAAGGCGGCGGCCGATGTCCCCATCTCGGCGGCGAGGTCCCGCAGCCCCTGGGTGATCCTCAGGTTTTCCGACAGATTCGGCTCCATGAATCTCGGGTTGCCGGCAAGGAACGGCAGGTCGGGGATGCGCGCGGGCGGGATCGGATTGTCGGTCAGCAAGGACCGCCCGACCGGAGAGAACGCGACCAGGGCGACGCCCAACTCGGCGCAGGTCTGCACGAGGCCCAGATCCGGGAAGCGCGTCGACAGCGAATATTCCGACTGCACGGCCGCCACCGGATAGGCGGCCATCGCCCGGCGCAAGGTCGACGGAGCGACCTCCGACAGGCCGATCGCGCGCGCCTTGCCCTTTTCGACCAATCGCCCGAGATGCTCGGCCGTCTCCTCGGGCGTGAAGCGCGGGTCGCGGCGATGGGCATAGAACAGATCGACGCAGTCGATGCCCATCCGCCGCAGCGACCCGTCGAGCTCCGCCTCTAGATGCTCGGCCGAATTGTCAAAGGTGCGGTTGCCCTCCGCATCGCGCGTGATCGTGGCTTTGGTCGCGATCACGAACGCCTCACGCGCGCCCGGATTGGCCCTGAAATAGGATCCGATGGCGTTCTCGGACTTGCCCATCCCGTAGACATTGGCGGTGTCGAGATGGGTGACGCCCAGATCGCGGCAGGCATCCAGAATGGCGTGGCTCTCGGCTTCATCGGTCGGGCCGTACATGTCCGAGAACGACATGGCGCCATAGCCGATGGCTCCGATCTCCGGACCGCTCGCGCCTAGTTTGCGTCTTTGCATGACGTCTTCTCCTTTGGTCTTCAGCCTGCGTCTCGTGCGTTCTCGACGATAAGCGGTGTCTCGAAGTATTGGAATGTCGGCCTGCTGCCGAAAACGCGTTCGACCCGGGCCAGGAAGTCTTCGCCATGGGCGGCCTTCGCGTCGGCGATGCTGTCCCAGGAATAGACCCCGCCCGCGATACCTGCCTCGGCATCGAAGAGATAGGCCTTCCGCCGCAATTTGGGGTGGGCCCGCCAGGCGGCGGCGCTATCCTCGAAAGCCTCGAGCACAGCCTCCCGGGGCATCGTCCGGGGAACCTTGAAGGTGACAATCTCGGTAATCATGGGACGTTCCTTACTTGTGGGACCTCTGCCCGTCCGGGCGAGGCTTTCTGACCCGACGGTCCGCCCCTAGGCGCAGCGCCCCCCCGGCACAGACAGCCTGGACCGACGCCGGTCTCCGATGCGCAGGTCGATCCGCGCCTCTGTCGCGTCCTATCACGCGCGGCCGCGATCTGTCAGGCCATCCCGCCGTTGCCTGTTCCCAATCCGGTCCCCGGTCGAGCCTCTGCCGAAAAGCCCCGAGGGATCGAAAGGAAGCGCATACCCCTGGAGCCGCTTGGCGTCGACCGCTGGGCCGCCGGCCCCGGATCCCGGCGCCGCACCCGTTCCCTCCACCCCGATCCTCCGCTAAGCCGTCCGCACCATCGCGGAGCGCCCCCATGACCAAGATCCTCGTCCTCAACGGACCGAACCTGAACCTGCTCGGCCAGCGGGAGCCACATATCTACGGAGCCGAGACCCTCGCGGATGTCGAGGCCTCCTGCCGGGCGCTGGACTTGGCCGAGCTGACATTCAAGCAGTCGAACCACGAGGGCCAGCTGGTCGACTGGATCCAGGAGGCGCGGGGAACGCAGGACGCCATCGTCATCAACCCGGGCGCCTATTCCCATACCTCCGTCGCGATCCTGGATGCGCTCTCGGCCTTCGAGGGTCGCGTGGTGGAGGTGCACATCTCCAACATCCACAAGCGGGAGGCGTTCCGCCACCACTCCTATGTGAGCGGCCGCGCCGAGGCCGTGATCGCGGGGCTGGGCACCGAAGGCTACCGCGCCGCGATCCGCTGGCTGGTGGTCTGACACCGGGGCCTCTGCACCGAAGCGGCACAGGCGTTGCGCGCCGCCTCCGCGCCTGTTCCGTGGGCCCCACGCCCCGCCCCCTCCCGGCCCGCCCGCGCCCGATCCGACCGCAAATAGAACCGGCCAGCTTCGTCTGCCTCATCCTGCTGGCGGATCTGCTGTTTTTCGCCCTCCCTCGGGCTATCCCTGGCGCTTTTCGCCATGACGATCGGAGGCGTGGCGATCCCTTCGCGCGCCGGTGCCGTCTTGGCGTCGGGCGGCATGTGCAGCGCCTGCGTCACCGGACCCATCAGCAAGAGCGGCGCGACCGGGGCTTCCGCGCCTGGCACGTCCGGTCCAGTCCCGACGCGATGGAAGGGGCATGAAGATCCCCATCTGCGACCATGCCACCCACCTGCGGGAGGTGGTGCGCGTCGCCCTCACCCCGTGCGCCCCGATCTGATCGTGCGGGATGTCGGCCTGCCGGAGTTCGACGGGTTCGAAGTCTGCCGACATATGCGCGGGCGGGGCGAGGCCGTCCCGATCCACTTCCTCACCGCCCGCGACGACGCGGTCGACCGGATCGTCGGATTAGCGCTGAGCGCCGACGACTGAATCACCAAGCCCGTCTCGTCCCCCGAACGGGTCGCCCGCATTGCCGCCGACCGAGAGCGGACCCCAAAGCGCGCCTAGCTGCCTGCGCCGAGACTGCTGGAACACGGCGTCTTGACGCTAGACCTCGCCCGGCATGCCCGCATGATCGTGGGCCGGCCCGTGGTGCTGACCGCGACGGAAATGGCGATCCGGTCGCGGCCGGCCACGCGCCTCTCCCCGGTGCAGCCGCGACCGGCGCTGGTCGATGCGGTGTTCGGGCCGGGCACGCCGATCTCAGAGCGGAGGCTGGACAGCCACCTGCGCAACATCCGCGCCAAACCAGCGCGCGCGGGAGGCTCGAAGCTAGGCTCCGTCCGGGGCCATGCACCGCATGAACTGGCGGCCATAGCCGTGGGTCGCGGTGATGGGGGCGCTGGCAAGCACGCTGACCCTGTCGATGCTCGGCCCCGCCGAGCTGCGATATCTCGGGCCGGAAATTGGCTTCCGCCGTACCGCCCTGCTGCGGGGCAGGGCCATCGCGGCGGCCGAGCCAGTCTGGCGCGGATCCTCGCGTCGCGCTCATGCGGCCCGATCCCGCGCGTCGGAACGATGCAACCGATGATGCCCAGGGGCACCGCCCGCTTCGCGCCAGCGCGCACAAGCAACCGATCCGGGAGGATCACGGGCCGGACGCAACCGGCTCCACGCCCAGCCCAAGCGGTCGAGAGCGGCAGGGGCGGGTCGCTCAAGCGTCTCGGTCGTCCCGCCCATGGCAGTTTTCCTCCTGCTTACAGACCCTTCTCGGTCGGAGGACCCAGCGCAGATCACTGCCCCAGATCCGCTAATATCCGAGACCGGCGGGCGCTACCGCGCCCTCCGACAAGCCGAAGCCGCCTCGACCGTCCGCCCCGTATCGTCCGTCTATCAATCCTTGCCCATGCAGCCCCGGGCCGGCATTTGCCCCGGCGTCCCGAAACATGCCCCGCAAGCCCGGCGTCAAGCGCAGGCCGACATGTCCGCAGGTTTTCCCAGGCGGCCCGCCCCTCCGATGCGTCGACCGGGCCATGCACCGCCAAGGCGCCGCGCCCGGGTTACGGAATCCGGCGTTCGGCCACCGCCACGCCGGCGCAGCCCTCACCTCTTCCGGGCCGCTCCAGGCATCGAACGGGTCCCCGGTCCGGCGCGTCCTCGCAGGATCGGGCACGACGCAAGCCCATGCGGCCCCTGCCCCCCTCCGGCAGGCCGGAATCCGTCAGCCTGGATTTGAGATGGCCGCCACCCGGTCGGATGAGTCCGCTGCTGGCACAAGACGGCCAGCGCCCAGTCCACCGCTGGCCTCGACACGACAGCACGTGACGGGCGTCTCCACCGGCGCAGGAGCGACAGTCATGCCGTCGAGGAACACGTCCCGGACGTTCGACGGCGTGTCCCCCCATGAAGACACTGGTCTCGGGATTGTCAGCGGACCCTTGAAACGACACCGGCCCAGGAGGCCTCGCCAGCCAAGCCGCACGGGTCTCTGTCTCTGGCACGGAGGCATAGACGCGGACCAGCGCGACCCTGCCCGATCCCGGAACGCCGTCAAAGATCGGTCGCGACATAATGCCCGGCGCGTTCGGTATGGCGCGCAGCAACCCAGCCCCCCGCCGCTGGCAACCCGATTGACGGCGGGCCGCGAAGCTGCTCCCTGCGCGCCATGGCCTATACCCTGACCGCCCTTCCCGACGCGACCCTGCCCTTCGACGAGATCATCGACGTCCGCGCCCCCGCCGAGTTCGCCGAGGATCACGTTCCGGGCGCGACCAACCTGCCCGTCCTGTCGGACGCGGAGCGGGCCAAGGTCGGCACGATCTATGTCCGCCAGGACCGGTTCCTCGCCCGCAAGGTCGGCGCGGCCTTGGTCGCGCGCAACGCCGCCGCCCATATCGAGGGCCCGCTGGCCGAGAAGGACGGCGGCTGGCGGCCCCTGGTCTATTGCTGGCGGGGCGGGCAGCGCTCCGGCAGCTTCGCATCGATCCTGGCGCAGATCGGCTGGCGGGTGGAGGTGGTCGAGGGCGGCTATCGCAGCTACCGGCGGCTGGTCTCGGCCTTGCTCTACGACGCGGCGCTCCCGCATCGGATCGTGCTGATCGACGGCGGGACGGGCACCGGCAAGACGCAGCTGCTCCACCGGTTGGCGGCGGACGGCGCGCAGGTGCTTGACCTGGAAGGCCTGGCCCGGCATCGCGGCTCGAATTTCGGCGGCTGGGAAGAGGGGCAGCCCGCGCAGAAGATGTTCGAGTCGTATCTCGCGCGGGAGATCGCGGCTCTGGACCCCACCCGTCCCGTCTTCGTGGAGGCTGAGAGCAACGCCATCGGGCGGATCAAGCTGCCGCCCTCGCTCTGGAAGGCCATGCGCGCGGCCCCCGTGATCCGGCTGGAGGTGCCGCTCTCGGCGCGCGCCCGCTTCCTGCTGACGACCTATCCCGACCTGACGGCGGATGCGGAGCTGCTGGCCCGCCGGATCGAGACGCTCCGCCCCTATCATTGCAGCGACCGCATCGCCGCCTGGCACGAACTGGCCCGCCATGGCCGGCACATCGCGTTGGCCGAAAGGCTGATCGCGGAGCACTACGACCCGCGCTACCGCAGACCCAGCCGCGAGACGCGGGAAGAACTCGGGGTTGTGGCGCTGGACACGCTGTCCGAGGCCGCGCTGGCCCGCGCCTCAGAGCGCGTGAGAGAGCTTTCCGGCTGATCGCCCGCACAGGAGGGTCGACCCAATCGCGAACGGCTGGAAATCAGGGGGATTGGGATCGCGGGCGCCCGTGAATAGACGTCCTATCTCCCTTGATGAGGGACGGTCGCCCGCGCGCGCCTCCCCTCATCTTGCCTGAAATACCTCGGGGGTCCGGGGGCAGAGCCCCCGGCGCTGTCCTCCCATAGGCAAGCCTCTGGCGGTTTCGATCACCGCTTCAAATCAATGCGATCCGCGGAGGCCCCGATAGGCCGGGGCCCGGCTGGGCCCGCGTAGGTCGCCCTTCTGGTCCGGCGCGTCAGAGCCCCCGCGCCTCTTCCCGCAGGCGCACCTCGAAGGCTGTGCTCAGATGGTCGCGCAGCGCCTGGGCGGCGCGGTCGCCGTCGCGGGCGGCGATGGCGTCGACGATCGCCTGATGCTCGGCCAGCGCCGTCTCGCCGCGGCCCTCGGCAGCCAGGGACGTCTTCGCCATCAGCGCCATGGAGCGATGCACCATTCCCAGTTGCTGCAACAGATAGCGGTTGTGCGAGGCGCGGTGGATCTGCGCGTGGAAGCGGCGGTTGGCCTTGGCCAGCGCCTGGGGATCGCCGAGCAGGGCGCGATCCTCCTCGACCATGGCGGCGAGCACGGTGATCTCCTCCCGCGCCGCATGCTGCGCGGCCAGCCGCGCAGCCAGCGCCTCCAGCTCCGTGCGCACGGCGTAGAGCTCGGCCAACTGGTCGTGGCTGAGCGAGGCGACGATCAGCGAGCGTCCGTCCCGGGTCAGCAGCGCCTGCGTCTCCAGCCGTTGCAGCGCCTCGCGAATGGGCGTGCGGCTCACGCCGAAGCGGTCGGCCAGTTCGCTCTCGACCAGCCGGTCGCCGGGGCGGTAGACCCCTTGGTCGATCGCCTCCACGATCAAGGTATGGGCATCCTTCTGGGCTGGCTGCACGCGCGATCCTCCTGAAACGGTCGGCGCAAGGTAGCGGCGGGGCGCGGGCGGGGCAACGACTCGACAGGGCGGGCCCGGACGCCTATGGCCCGCCTATGCAGCCCGACTTCGCCCATGTGACGACCTGGGTCTTCGACCTGGACGAGACGCTCTATCCGCCCTCCATGCCGCTCTTTCCCCAGATCGAGGCGCGGATGGTGCGCTGGATCATGGATTTCCTGAAGGTCGACGAGGCGCAGGCCGACACCCTGCGCGCCCGCTGGTGGCACGATCACGGCACCACGCTGGCCGGGCTGATGCGGGAGCATGAAATGGACCCGGACCCGTTTCTGGAAGACGTCCACGACATCGACTTCTCAGTGCTCGCCCCCGACCCGGAGCTGCGCGCCGCCATCTCGGCCCTGCCCGGCCGCCGCATCATCTTCACCAACGGGACCGAGCCCTATGCCCGGGCCGTCCTGGACGCGCGGGGCCTCGACGGTCTTTGGGACGCGATCCACGGGATCGAGCACGCGGATTACATCCCCAAGCCGCACCCGGCGGCCTATGACGCGATCTTCGCCCGCGACGGGTTGGACCCGCGCCGCGCCGCCATGTTCGAGGACATGGCCCGCAACCTGGAGGTGCCCTGCGCCCTTGGCCTCGCGACCGTCCATGTCGCGCCCGAGCGTGCGCCGGGCGACCATATCCGCCATCACGCGCCGGACCTCGCGGCGTTCCTCCGCGGCATCCTGGCCCCTGGTTCCACGGCCCAGGCCGTATAAGTGATGGATATGGAGCACGACACCGATATCCTGATCTCCGGCGCGGGCCCCGCGGGTCTCGCAGCCGCCTGCGTGCTGGGCGCCGAGGGCCACCGGGTCACGTTGGTCGACCCGGCCCCGCCCATCACCGGCGAGGACGCACCCGGCGCGGACCTGCGCACGACCGCCCTGCTGCAACCGGCCCGCACCCTGCTGGAGCGGGCGGGCGCGTGGGACGGACTGGCGGCCCATGGCACGCGGCTGGACGTGATGCGCATCGTCGACGCCTCGGTGAAAGCGCCCGCCGCGCGCGACTTCCTGGCCAGCGATATCGGTGAGGAGACGTTCGGGTGGAACCTGCCCAACTGGCTGCTCCGGCGCGAGCTGCTGGCCCGGTTGGCGGAGCTGCCCAATGTCGAGACGCGGTTCGGGCAAGGCGTCGTCGCTCGCTTCGCGCGCTCCTCCGCCGCGCGCGTGACGCTGTCGGACGGGGCGGGGGTGACGGCGGCTCTGGTGATCGCCTGCGACGGGCGCGACTCGCCGCTGCGCGAGATGGCCGGAATCGGAGCGCGCACGGTGCGCTATGGGCAGACGGCCCTGGTCTTCGCGGTGGCCCATGACCGGCCCCACGACCATGTCTCGACCGAGGTACATCTGAGCGGCGGCCCCTTCACCCTCGTGCCTCTGCCCGACCGGGACGGCGTGCACCGCTCCGCCGTGGTCTGGATGGACGAGGACGCGGAGCAGACCCGGCGGATGGCGCTGGACGACGCCGATTTCTCGGCCGAGGCCAATGCGCGCTCCGCCGATGTCTTGGGTCCGCTGCGCGTGGTCAGCCCCCGCGCCGCCTGGCCGATCATCAGCCGCCTCGCCGATCGCCTGACGGCGCAGCGCCTCGCGCTGGCCGCCGAGGCGGCACACACCATGCCGCCGATCGGGGCGCAGGGTCTGAATACCTCGCTCAAGGACATCGCCGCCCTGCGCGACCTGGCCGCGACTCACCCATTGGGCAGCCCCGAGATGCTGGCCGCCTATCAGCGGCGGCGCTGGCCGGACATGGCGGCGCGGATGGCCGGTATCGATCTGCTCAATCGGACCTCGATCGCGGGCCATGCGGGCCTGCACGCGCTGCGCGCCGCCGGGATCCGGGCGATCCACGACATCGCGCCGATCCGGCGCACATTGATGCGGATGGGCCTCGGGAGCTGAGGCGGCCGAAGGCCCGCCCGCCTCAGATGTCTCGGGTCAGCCTGGGAAGACTTGGTCGACGACGCGCTCCAACCGGGCGACGGTCCCGTCCACATCCTTGAGCTTGTCCAAACCGAACAGGCCGATGCGGAAGGTCGAGAAATCCACCGGCTCGTCGCATTGCAGCGGCACGCCCGCCGCGATCTGCATCCCCAGCGCGGCAAAGGCCTTGCCGCTCTTGACCTCGTCCGAGGGCGCATAGCAGACGACGACGCCCGGCGCCGCGAACCCGTCGGCCGCGACCGAGCGCACGCCGCGCGCCGCGAGCATCTCCCGCACCTTCGTTCCCAGCGCCCATTGCGCCTCCTTCAGGCGCTCGAACCCGTATTCCTTCGTCTCCAGGAGCGTATCGCGGAACTGGCGCAGCGCGTCGGTCGGCATCGTCGCGTGATAGGCGTGCCCGCCCGCCAGATAGGCCTCCATGATCGCGGACCACTTGCCCAGGTCGATGGCGAAGCTGTCGGACTTGGTCTCCGCCAGCCGGGCCTTCCCCCGCTCCGACAGCATGACCAGACCGGCGCAGGGCGACGCGCTCCAGCCCTTCTGGGGGGCGGAGATCAGCACGTCGACGCCGGTGGTCTTCATGTCGACCCAGACACAGCCCGAGGCGATGCAGTCCAGCACCATCAGCGCGCCGACCTCATGGGCGGCCTCGGCCAGCGCCGTGATATAGTCGTCCGGCAGGATGACCCCGGCCGAGGTCTCGACATGGGGCGCGAAGACGATGTCCGGCTTCGCGTCGCGGATCCGGGCCGTGACCTCTTCGATGGCGGCGGGCGCGAAGGGGGCGCGGCTGTCATTGCCGGTCTGGCGCGCCTTGATCACCTCGACGCCGCCGGTGAAAGCACCCGCCTCCATGATCTGCGACCAGCGATAGCTGAACCAGCCATTGCGCACCACGAGGGCCTTGGCCCCCTGGCCGAACTGGCGCGCCACGGCCTCCATCCCGAAGGTGCCGCCGCCCGGCACGATGACGGCGTGCTCGGCGTTGTAGACCTCGCAGAGGCCCGCATGCAGATCGCGCATGACCTCCTGAAATGCCTGGCTCATGGAGTTCAGCGAGCGGTCCGTGAAAACGACCGAGAATTCTTCAAGCCCCTGCGGGTCTACGGTATCGAGCAATGCCATGTCATGTCCTCCGTCTCAGCCGGTCTTTCTCATGCGGGATCGAGCGGGGCAAAGACAATCTCATGCGCGGGCCGATTTTGGACCTCGTGACGCAGCCCCCGGCGGGATGTTATCCTGCCGGCGGAGGTGCGCGGTGACAGATCGGATCGACCACGCGAGGGAACAGGCCGGGCCTGCCGTCATCCTGCTGCATTCCAGCGTGGCCGGCGCCGGGCAGTGGCGCCGGACGAAGGCCGCGCTCGGCGACAGGTTTCATTGCATCGCGCCCGACCTCTACGGCTACGGCGCGTCCCCCGGCTGGTGCGGGCCGGGGCGGCAGACGCTGGACGATCAGGTCGCGCTGATAGAGGCCGCGCTGCCGATGGAGGGGTCATTCTCGATCGTCGGGCATAGTTTCGGCGGCACCGTCGCGATGCAGTTGGCGGCCCGCCACCCGGACCGCATCGACCGGCTGGTGCTGATCGAGCCGAACCCCTTCCCGCTGCTGGCCGAGGCAGGACGCGACGCGGCGTTCGGGGAGGCGAAGAGTCTGCGCGCCCATATCGCCCGCGCGGGGATCGACGGAGACTGGGCACGGGCCGCGGAGGTCTTCGCCGATTACTGGACCGGCCTGGGGAGTTGGGCCGCGATGCCCTCGACGCGGCGCGACGCCTTCGCCCGCGCGCTCCGCCCCAACCTGCATGAATGGGATGCCGTCATGGAAGACGCGACGCCCCTGGTCCGTTGGCGCGCCAAGCTGCCGCACAAGACGACCGTGATCTCCGCCCAGGACACCGTCCGCTCGATCCGCGAAATCGTCGCGCTGATGGAGGAGGCCTGCCCCCATTGGCAATTCATCCGCCTGCCCGAAGGCGGTCACATGGCCCCTCTGACGCGTCCGGACGCCGTCAATGGCCGTCTTGCCGAGATCCTGGGCGCCCCGCGGTCATAATGGCCCCGGCCGCCGTTCCTCGCTCAGCATGACATTGGCCTCCACCTCGCCCACGCCGGGGAGGCCCATGATGCGGCGGCGCAGGACGCGCTCGAAATCGGAGAGATCGCGGGCGACGACACGGAGGCGGTAATCGTAGCGGCCCAGAACATGCTCCACCCGCCGCACCTCGGGGATGGCGGAGACGGCGCGCTCGAACCCATCCAGATCGACACGGCCCTTGGCCCCCAGCTTCACGCCCAGAAACACGGTGACGCCAAAGCCCAGCTTTTCCAGATCCAGCGACAGCTCCCGCCCCGTCAGGATGCCCGCCTTGCGCAGCCGGTCCAGGCGCCGCCAGGCCGCCGCCTGACTGAGCCCCACGGCACGCCCCACCGCCCCCGCCGAAAGCGCGGCATTGGCCTGAACCACCTTCAGGATCGCCCGGTCGAGATCGTCCATTCCGCCCCTTCTTCTGGCCGAAAGTACTCCGGAGAGCGCGAGAGGAGACCTCTCGCAGGCGCGCGCGGGGCTCGATGCCCCGCGCGCGCCTCCTCCCTCAGACGGGCAGCACCGCGTCCGTCTTGACCCGCGTGACATGCATCAGCGCCTCGATATCGGCGATATGCGGCAAGGTCAGGATGCGGTCGCGGTAAAGCTCCCTCCAATGCGCAAGATCGCGGGCGATGACTTGCAGCCGCGCATCGACCCGGCCGAGGAAGGTCTGGATCTCGATCACCTCGGGCACCTCGCGCGCGGCGGCGAGAAAGCGGTCCAGCGCCCGCGGCTCCGCCTTGTCGAGGGTGAAGCGCAGCGAGACCTCAACCTTGTAGCCCGCCGCCTTCCAGTCGATCACGCCATGGACGCCGCGCAGCACCCCGTTTTCGCGCAGCCGTTCGATCCGGCGGGCGACGGTCGCGGGCGGCAGACCGAGCTCGGCCGCGAGGTCACCGGCCGAAAGCTCCGGCTCGGCTTGCCAACGGCGAAGGAGGGCGCGCTCCTGGTCGGTGAGCATGATTTCTCCGTTTGCTGCCGGTTTCGTGCATGACTTTCTCGCAGATCAGCATTCGACATGCCAGCCTCGCATGGCCCGCGCCAGGATCCACGCCTAGACGGTGCGTCATCTGAGCGAGGAGACAGACAATGCGCGTTTACTACGACCGCGACTGCGACGTGAACCTGATCAAGGACATGAAGGTGGCGATCCTGGGCTACGGCTCCCAGGGGCATGCCCATGCGCTGAACCTGCGCGACTCGGGCGCCAAGAACGTGGCCGTCGCGCTGCGCGAAGGCTCGCCCAGCCGCAAGAAGGCCGAGGCCGAGGGCCTTCAGGTCATGGGCATCGAGGAAGCCGCCGCCTGGTGCGACCTGATCATGTTCACCATGCCCGACGAGCTTCAGGCCGCGACCTACAAGGCCCATGTCCACGACCACCTGAAGGAAGGCGCAGCCATCGCATTCGCCCATGGCCTCAACGTCCATTTCGGCCTGATCGAGCCCAAGGACGGCGTCGACGTCATCATGATGGCGCCCAAGGGCCCCGGCCACACCGTGCGCGGCGAGTATCAGAAGGGCGGCGGCGTGCCCTGTCTCGTGGCCGTCCATAACGACGCCTCGGGCCGCGCGCTGGAGATCGGTCTGTCCTACTGCTCCGCCATCGGCGGCGGCCGCTCGGGCATCATCGAGACCAACTTCCGCGAGGAGTGCGAGACCGACCTCTTCGGCGAGCAGGCAGTGCTCTGCGGCGGCCTGGTCGAGCTGATCCGCATGGGCTTCGAGACGCTGGTCGAGGCGGGCTACGCGCCCGAGATGGCCTATTTCGAGTGCCTCCACGAGGTGAAGCTGATCGTGGACCTTATCTACGAGGGCGGCATCGCGAACATGAACTACTCGATCTCGAACACCGCCGAGTATGGCGAGTATGTCTCGGGTCCGCGCGTCCTGCCCTATGACGAGACCAAGGCCCGGATGAAGGCGATCCTCACCGACATCCAGACCGGCAAGTTCGTGCGCGACTTCATGACCGAGAACGCCGTGGGCCAGCCCTTCTTCAAGGGCACCCGCCGCCTGAACGACGCCCACCAGATCGAAGAGACCGGCGAGAAGCTGCGCGCCATGATGCCCTGGATCTCCGAGGGCAAAATGGTCGACAAATCGCGCAACTGAGCCGCAATTGTTGACGGGACGGCCGCCGAATGGGGCGGCCGTCTCATCTCCGGGCCGTCCATGCCGCCTCGACGGGGCCAATCGGCCTGGAGAGCAACGGGGGCATGACTGAGCCAACTGCCCCCACCCGCATGACCCGGGACCATGCCCGACTTCTGCAAAGCTATGCCCGCGGCACCGGCGCCGCGCGCCCTCCGGCCGCGACCTTCCTGCTCGGCGTCGCGTCCACGCTGCTTCTGACCCCCGTCGGCCTCGGCCTGTTCATCGCCGCCTGCGCCGCGCTCCTGGTGGCGGAGCGGATCGGCGGGGTCGCCGCCGACCCGCTCCCCTGGGCCGCCCTCCTCGCCATGGGCGCGGTGAGCGTCCGGCAGGCCTCCCATGTGCGGCGAGCCCCGGGCCGGAGCCGCCTGCGGCGGGCGGGGATCGCGGCGGATCGCGCCGCGGGCGAGGTCGAGGAAGAACGCCACACCATCGCCGAAGCCCGCCTCCTGCGAGACCCCGACCAAGGCGGCCGGATCCTGCTTGTCCACACCGAGGACGACCGCGTTTTCGCGACCTACGATTACGCCAGCTTCGCCGGCCCCGAGGCCGACGCGGCCGCTCCCGGGATCACGGCACGGCGCGAGATGCGATTCGTCCGCTTCCCGCAAAGCGGCATCTAGGAAGTGCTCTTCGAGGGCGAGGCGGTCCCGACCCGCCCTCCGCTCGTTCTGGAGGCCGATCCGGACGACTGGCCGGTCGATGGCGCGTGGTGGGACGTGCCCTGGGACGCCGTGCCGGAACGCGCCATGGGCCTCTGAGCCGGACCACCCCCCGCGCGGGGGCGGCATCGGCCCCTGCGGACCGGGGCGGGGCCGCGATCAGACGTCGGCTGGCGTGCCGAAGCTGTCCTTGTCGGCTGCCAGCGTGGATTTCGGGGCTCGCGGATCCTTCATCCGTTCGATGGTCTTGTGCTGCGCGACCAGCGCAAAGAGCACGCCGGTCAGCAGGGTGCCAAAGGCGAGAACGGGGAGGAGGAGGTCGGTAAGCATCTCTGTCTCCAACAATTTCACTTGTCGGCCAACGCGGGTGCGAAAGCAGTGGTTCCCCTGGACCGCCGGGCGCGCTAGTCCGCCGCACATGGCGCAGACCACAGATACGCCGGTTTCGGCCCCCACGGCCGGGAACTGGGCCTCCATGCTCTCCCTCGGCGTGATCTGGGGCGGGAGCTTCATGGTCGTGGCCATCGCCTTGCGGGGCTATGGGCCGGTCACGGTGGCCGCAGCGCGGACGGGCCTCGGCGCGCTGTCGCTGCTGGCGCTGGCCCTGGCGCTGGGACGGCCGCGGCCGCGCTGGGACCCGGTGCTCGCGGGCTTCGTCGTCGCGCTGGGATTGCTGACGGCGGCGCTCCCGTTTCTTCTGCTGGCCTGGGGGCAGCAGCATGTCTCCTCCGCGTTCGCCGGGCTGGCCATGGCGGTCCTGCCGCTCTTCCTTCTGCCGCTCGCCCATCTCTTCGTTCCGGGCGACCGGCTGACGACGCGCAAGGCGGGCGGGTTCGCGTTGGGACTGGTGGGCGCGATGGTGCTGCTCGGCCCAGGCATCACCGCCGCGGGCAGCGGGGATCTGGTGGCGCTGGGGCGCATCGCCTGCGTGGGCGCCACGATCTGCTATGCCTTCGGCTCCATCCTCACCCGCCGCTGTCCCGAGATCGACGCGCTGTGGCTTTCGGTGCTGACATTGCTCGTGGGGGCCGCCGCGCTGGTGCCAGCCATGCTGGCGATCGAAGGCGTGCCGGGCGCGGCCCCGCCGCTGGTGCTGGGCGCGATCCTGTTCCTCGGCCTGGTGCCGACGGCCTTTGCCGCGCTCTTGCGCGTGCAGGTGATCCGCAGCGCGGGGCCCAGTTTCATGACCCTGGTCAATTATCAGGTGCCGGTCTGGGCGATGCTTTTCGGTGCCTTGATCCTGGGCGAAGACCTGCCGGGCCGCTTCTATCTGGCGCTCGCGCTCATCGCCTGCGGATTGGCGGTCAGCCAATGGCGCCGCGGCCATTGACAGCCGCGTCCCCGCGCCGGAGACCCATGGGATGATCGACTTCCGCCCTGTCGGCTACGTGATCGGCCTTCTGCTGCTGGCCCTGGGCGCGTCCATGGCGCTGCCGATGCTGGCCGACATCATGCAAGGCAACGGCCATTGGCCCGTCTTCTTCGAGAGCGGGATGATCACACTCCTGGTGGGTATGTGCCTCGCGCTCTCCTGCTCGAACGCGGTGCGCGACCGGCTGTCACTGCAACAGACCTTCCTGCTGACGACCACCGTCTGGGTCGCCCTGCCGATCTTCGCCGCCCTGCCCTTCATGCTGGGCGCGACAGAGGTCAGCTACACGGACGCCTTCTTCGAAGCGATGTCGGGCCTGACCACCACCGGCTCGACCGTGCTGACGGGGCTGGACACGCTGCCGCGCGGATTGCTGCTCTGGCGGGGGATGCTGCAATGGTTCGGCGGGATCGGGATCATCGTCGTTGCGATGGTCTTCCTGCCGGAACTCAGGGTCGGCGGCATGCAGATCTTCCGCTCCGAGGCGTTCGACACGATGGGCAAGGTGTTGCCGCGCGCCGCCGAGATCGCCTCGCAGATCAGCACCATCTATATCGGGATCACGCTGGCTTGCGCGCTCGCCTATTCCGCGGGCGGGATGGGGCCGTTCGATGCGGTGGTCCACGCGATGACGACCGTGTCGACCGGCGGGTTCGCCAATTACGACGCCAGCTTCGCGCAGTTCTCGGGCGGGCTCGAATATGTGGCGACCGTCTTCATGCTGGCAGCGGCGCTGCCCTTCGTGCTCTATGTGCAGCTTCTCAACGGGAACGGCAGGCCGCTGATCCACAACAGCCAAGTCCGCGCGTTCCTTGGAGTGGCGGCGGCCCTGACGTTGGTCATCGCGCTGGTCCTGATGGTGCGCGCGAGCTTTCCGGCGGAGCAGGCGATGCGCGAGGCGCTGTTCAACATCGCCTCGATCCTGACGGGAACGGGCTATACCAGCGTCGACTACATGAATTGGGGGGCCTTCGTCATTGGCCTGTTCTTCTTCATGGGCCTGATCGGCGGCTGCGCCGGCTCGACCTCCTGCTCGATCAAGATCTTCCGCTACCAGATCCTTCTCGCGGCGATCAAGGCGCAGATCCGGCGGGTCCATTCCCCCCACGGCATCTTCATGGCGCGCTACGACGGGAGAACGGTCACCGAGGACGTGCTGTCCTCGGTGATGGCGTTCTTCGTGCTGTTCATCGTGACGCTGGGCGTCTTCGCGGTGGCGCTCGCGATGACCGGGCTCGACTTTCTGACCTCGGTCTCCGGCGCGGCGACGGCGGTGGCGAATATCGGGCCGGGCCTGGGGCCGGTGATCGGGCCGTCCGGCAACTTCGCGCCGCTGAACGATGTGGCCAAATGGCTGCTCTCGGCGGCGATGCTGATCGGGCGGCTGGAGCTGGTGGTCGTCTACGTCCTGTTCACGGCGCGCTTCTGGCGGGGGTAACCGCCCGGCCGAGAGGGCGGAGGGGGCTCTGCCCCCGCCTTCGGCCCCCCGGAGTATTTCCAGCCAGAAGAAGAGAGGACGCCGTCAGGTGCGGGTGGGGCAGTCCGCCCGGAGGCATGGCGGGGAGGGCGGCACCGCGGGTTCGGTGATCGGCAGGCCCTGGATCTTCGGCGGCACGACCGGAGCGGCGCCGGGGGCGCAGGGGAGCAGCATCAGGGTCAGGGCGAATTTCATGCCCTCTCAACGCCACCGGACCCGGCCGGTTCCCGGGCGCGCGGAGGCCTCACTCCTCGGAGACGTTCTTCGTCGCCTTCTGCTCCCACTTGCCGGACTCCTCGGACCAGTAGCGCGCGGGGAGCCCGGCCGCGACCAGCTCCTTCCACTGTTTGCGCGCCCGGGTCAGCGCCTCTCCGTCGAGCCCGTCGAAGATCACGCAGGTCCGCGTGAGGCCGCGGACCTCCTCGGGCGGGGCCTCCGCCCCGTCCAGCGCCATCAGCACGGTGGCGCCATTGGACGCGACGCCCGTGGTCAGCAGGATCGGCTGCGCCGCGTCATGGGCGCCGCCCGCCAGCCCATGCGGCAGGAACGCGTCCGACGGGCCCAGCCACAGCGCATCGTCCAGCGCGCGCAGACGCTTCGCATCCGGGCTCCGCACCGCGATGCGCCAGCCCGCCGACAGGCAGCGGGGCAAGAGCGTGTGGAGCGTCTCCGCCGGCGAGCGGCGGGTGAGGTGGTAGAACCAGACCTCACCCATTCTCGTAAGCGTCGCGCACCAGCCGGTCGAGCGCACGCACGCCCCAGCCGGTGGCGCCCGCGGGCGACAGGTCGGTGCCCTTGGAGACCGAGGCCACGCCTGCGATGTCGAGATGGATCCAGGGCGTGCCGTCCTTGACGAAGCGTTGCAGGAACTGCGCCGCCGTGATCGAGCCCGCGGGCCGCCCGCCCACGTTCTTCATATCGGCCACGCGGCTTTTGAGCTGCTTGTCATAGGCCTTGCCCAGCGGCATCCGCCAGGCGCCCTCGCCCTCGGCCTCGGCGGCCTTCAGGAAGGCGCCCGCGAAGGTGTCGTCATTTGAGAAGACGCCCGCGTTCTCGTGGCCCAGGCCGATGATGATCGCGCCGGTCAGGGTGGCGAGGTCGACCATGCCCGCGGGCGAGAACCGCTCTTGGGCGTACCACATCACGTCGCACAGAACGAGGCGGCCCTCCGCGTCGGTGTTGATGATCTCGACTGTGTCGCCCTTCATCGAGGCGACCACGTCGCCGGGGCGGATGGCGCCTCCGTCGGGCATGTTCTCGACCAGGCCGACGAGGCCCACGACATTGGCCGTGGCCTTGCGCTTGGCGATGGCGTGCATGGCGCCCGCGACGGTGCCCGCGCCGCCCATGTCCATCGTCATGTCCTCCATCCCCGCCGCGGGCTTGAGCGAGATGCCCCCGGTGTCGAACACGACGCCCTTGCCGATCAGAGCCAGGGGGGCCTCGTCCCCACCGCCCTTCCACTGCACCACGACGACCTTGGAGGGCGAGACGGAGCCCTGCCCCACCGCCAGCAGGCAGCGCATGCCGAGTTCGGCCAGCTTGTCCTCCTCCAGCACCTCGACCTCGCAGCCGAGATCCCGCAGCGCCTCCAGGCGCGCGGCGAACTCGGTCGTGGTCAGCACGTTGGAGGGTTCGTTGACCAGATCGCGGGTCAGGAACACGCCCTCGGCCTGCGCGGCACGGTCGACCCAGGCGGCGGCCATCTCGTCGGGCTTGGCGCAGAGCACGGAGATCCCGGCGGCAGGCTTGGCCTCGTCCCCGGTCTTGTGGTCGGTGAAGTCGTAGCCGCGCAGCGCAGCGCCGAGCGCGAGGTCCAGCGCGGCCCCATGCCCGCCCGCGATCAGCGTCAGCGGCTTCGTCCCCCGCTCCCCGGCGAGCTTCGCCCCCGCGCCCAAGGCCGTCTCGCGATCGGCTTTCTTGTCGAGGCGGACGAGGACGACGCGCTCGGCCTCCATTCCCGACGGAAAGCCCAGGGACATCACCTCCCCAGCCTTCATCTTCTCCCAGCCCTCGGACTCGACCGCCCGCTTGATGGCGCCCTTGGTCAGCCGGTTGAGCCGGCGTGCGCCCTGGTCGAGCTTCCCGTCCCCGGGAATGAGGGCGGCGACGACCCCCTCGGCGGAGGCGAGCGCGTCGAGATCCAGCGCGGAAAAGGAAACGGCGGCGGGGTGTGTCATCAGCGGCTCCGAAGTTGAGATCGCCGCGAGGGTAGTGCGCGGAAGAGGGGTTTTCCAGGCACCATCGGACGCGAGGGTTTGCCGCCCGCGCGGGCTGCGTCTAGAGAGGAGGGACTCACGTCCTGAGGGGGGCAATGGGCACGTTCGACCGATACTTGGCGGGCCAACTTCTGACCTATTTCGGCTTTTTCAGCTTGGTGCTGGTCGCGGTCTACTGGGTCAATCGCGCCATCGGCCTGTTCGACCGCCTGATCGAGGGCGGCGCGGGCCTCGGCCTGTTCCTGGAGTTCACGGCCCTGTCGCTGCCCAATGTGATCTTCATCGTGCTGCCGGTCTCGGCCCTGGTGGCGGTGCTCTACGGCATCAACCGGATGAGCGCCGACAGCGAGATGGTCGTGGCGCAGACGACCGGCCTGGGCCCCTGGCATCTGGCGCGGCCGGTGGCGATCTTCGGGTTGATCGTGGCGCTGATGGTGACGGTGCTGGCGCATCTGCTGGTGCCCGCCTCGCGCACCGCGCTGGCCGAACGCGGCGCGGCCCTGAGCCAGGACGTCACCGCGCGCTTTCTCAAGGAAGGCGAGTTCCTGCATCCGGGCGACGGCGTCACCGTCTATGTCCGCGAGATCACCGAGGCGGGGGAACTTCTGGGGCTGTTCCTGCAAGACCGGCGCCATGGCGAGACGCGCACCTCCTACACGGCCGAGCGGGCGCTGCTGGTGCGGGGCGATGCGGGGACGCGGCTGGTCATGTTCGACGGGATGGCGCAGACGCTGACGGTGGCGGACCGGCGGATCGTGACGGTCAGCTTCGAGGATTTCGCCTACGATCTGGCCGGGCTGACCGAGGGCGCGGGCGACCGCCGCCGCGACCCGCGCGAGCTGCCGACCCTGGCGCTGCTGCGCGGGGATGCGGCGGCGCAGGCCGCCACCGGGGAAGGCCCGGCCGTGCTGGTCTCCGAGGGTCATATCCGGATCGTGGAAGCGATCTTCGCCTTCTCCGTTCCGCTCCTGGCCTTGGGCTGCCTGCTGCAAGGCGGGTATTCCCGCCTGGGGCTCTGGCGGCAGATCATGGTAGCCGTTCTGTTGGCAATCACTCTGAAGATGCTGGTCAACGCGGCAGAGAACGCGGCGCGGGACGATGGGGCGCTCTGGCCGCTGCTCTATGTGCCGCCCGGGCTGGGCCTGGGGCTGTCGGCGGCCTTGCTGTGGCGCGCGGCGGTCGGACGGCGGCCCTTCGCGCGAGGGTTGCCCGCGTGATCCTCGATTTCTACCTCGCGCGCCGCTTTCTGGGCCTCGTGATCATGGTCACGCTGGTTTTCGTCGGCCTGCTGCTGCCCCTCGACCTGATGGAGCAGCTCCGCCGCCTCGACGACGAGGGCGCGGGGATCGGCGACGGATTGCGACTGGCGGCGCTCAACCTGCCGGCGGCGCTCTATCAGATCCTTCCGCTGATCGTGATGCTGGCGACGCTGGCGCTGTTCCTGTCGCTCGGCCGTTCTTCGGAACTGGTGGTGATCCGGGCGGCCGGACGCTCGGCCGCGCGGGCCGTGCTGGCGCCGGTGGTGGCGGCCCTCGCGCTGGGCGTGCTGGCGCTCGTGATCGTGAACCCGATCGTCGCCGCCACCCAGGACGTCTATGAGCGCGAGCGGGACCGCTTCCGCAGCGGCATTTCCTCGATCCTGTCGGTCAGCGAGGAAGGCGTCTGGCTGCGCCAGGGCGACCGCGACGGGCAGACGGTGATCCGGGCCGCGCGGTCGTCGCTCGATGGGACCGTCCTGTTCGAGGCGACCTTCATCGCCTTCGACGGCAACGGATCGCCTGAGGAACGGATCGACGCGGCGCGCGCCGAGCTCAGCGATGGCGCCTGGACTTTGGAGGACGCGAAGCGCTGGCCGCTGGGCCGGTCCGACAATCCCGAGCGGGACTCGCAGGCGGTCGCCTTCGCCACGATCCCATCCAGCCTGACGGAGAACCAGATCCGCGACAGCTTCGGGGTACCCTCCTCGATACCGATCTTCGAACTTCCCGCGTTCATCCGACAACTCGACGCGGCCGGCTTTTCCGGCCTCACCCATCGGGTCTGGTTTCAGACCGAACTGGCGAATCCGGTGATGCTGGCCGCGATGGTGCTGATCGGCGCGGCCTTCACCATGCGCCATGTCCGATCGGGCGGCATCGGACGCATGGTGCTGCTGGCCTTGTTGCTGGGCTTCGGCGTGTTCTTCCTGCGCAGCTTCGCTCAGACCCTGGGCGAGAACGGACAGCTGCCCGCATGGCTGGCGGCCTGGTCGGCGCCGCTGGCGGCGGTGATGCTGGCGCTGGGGGTCATCCTGCAACTGGAGGACGGGTGATGCGGCAACTGGCGCTGGCCTTGCTTTTGTGGCTGCTGCCGCTCGCGGCGGCGGCGCAGACGGGCCCGGCGACTCTCGTCGCCGACCGGATCGATTTCGACCAGGGCCGTCTCGTGGCCTCGGGCGATGTCGAGATCTTCGCCGATGGCCGCATTCTCAGGGCCGAGCAGATCACCTATCTGCGCGAAGAGGACCGGCTGCTGGTCGAGGGGCCGCTGGTCCTGGTCGATGGCGACGACGCCGTGCTGGTCGCCGATTTCGCCGATCTCTCCGCGGATCTGCGCGGCAGCGTCTTGCAAGGCGCGCGGCTGGTGCTGGCCGACCGGTTGCAAATCGCCGCCGCCGAGATCGCCCAGGGCGAGGACGGGCGCTACACGCAGCTCTACAACGCCGTCGCCTCCTCCTGCACGATCTGCGAGGATGGCGAGGTGCCCACCTGGCAGATCCGGGCCCGCCGGATCGTCCACGACCGCGAGGAGCGGCAGATCTATTTCGATCAGGCCCGCTTCGAGGTCGCCGGCGTGCCGATCGCCTGGCTGCCCCGTTTGCGCCTGCCCGACCCGACGCTGGAGCGCTCCTCCGGGTGGCTCCGACCGCGCTTTTCCTCCGACAATCTGCTCGGCACCGGCGTCACCGCCCCCTATTTCTTCACGCTAGGCCCCTCCCGCGACCTGACCCTGAGCCCCTTCGTCACCAATCAGGAGACGCGGAGCCTGGGCTTCCGCTACCGTCAGGCCTTCGACGCGGGCGAGGTGACGGTCGAGGGCGCCATCGGCCAGGACGGGATCCAGAAGAACGGCACGCGCGGCTACGTCTTTGCCGAAGGGACTTTTGCCCTGCCCCGCGACTACCGCCTCGTCTGGGACCTGGAGGCGGTCAGCGACGACGACTACCTCGTGCAATATTCGATCACCGATCGCGACCGTCTCGACAGCCGTGCCGCCATCGAGCGGATCGACCGCAACAGCCGCATCGTGGCCGAGACGATCCTCTACAAATCGCTGCGCGACGGCGAGTCGAACCGTTTCATCCCCACCCGCGTCCTGACCGTCGAACGTCAGGGCCGCGTTCGGCCCAACCTGCTGGGGGGGCAGCTGCTCTGGACCCTACAGGCCCATGGGCGGGAGCGGACGGCCACCCATGTGCCCGAAGGCGAGGCCGAGAACGCCGCGCGCGACGTGCTGCGGGCCTCGGCCGCCGTCGATTGGCGCCGCAGCTGGGTGACGGGAAACGGGCTGGTCTGGACCAGCCTCGCCGGGATGCACCTGGATGCCTATAGCGTGCGCCAGGACGCCAACTTCGAGGACACCACCTTCGCCCGCGCCGTGCCCTATGCCGGCCTGGAGTTGCGCCTGCCCCTGGAGCGGCACTCCGACGGCACGCGGGAGGTGCTGGAGCCGGTGCTCCAGTTCTTCCTGGCGCCGGACAGCAAGCGCCGCACCCCGGACGAGGACAGCCTGACGCCGGAATTCGACGGCGGAAACCTGTTCGCGCCCAGCCGCTTCGCCGGCCGCGACACGCGCGAGCTGGGCAGCCGCATCAATCTGGGCCTGGGCTACACCCGCTACGACGCCTCCGGCTGGGTGGTGGGGGGCCAGGTGGGCCGCGTGATCCGCGCGGGCGATCTGGGGCAATTCCGCTCGGGCACCGGGCTCGACGGGGATGCGTCGGATTGGCTGGTCTCGCTCCGCGCCGCCTATGGGGAGCGGCTCCAATTGCTGAGCCGCTCGACCTTCGACGACGGGTTCACCTTTTCCCGGTCCGAGACCTCGCTGCGCTGGATCGGCGCGCGCTATGAGCTCGACACGCAATACACCTGGCTCGAAGCGGACGAGGAAGCCGGGCGTCCGATCGACACCTCCGAATGGACCGTCGACGCCTCGCTGGCGCTGGGGGGCGACTGGACGGGCCGGGTCAACTGGCAGTATGACTTCAACACCAACGACGCCAGCCGCGCCGGGCTGGGCCTGACCTACCGAACCGACTGCGTTTCGGTGGATTTCGACGTGGAGCGCCGCTTCACTTCGACGACGACCCTGCGCCCCTCCACCAGCTTCGGGCTGTCGGTCGGGCTGGCGGGTTTCGGGGCCGAGGACCGGGCGAGACGGGCGCGCAAATGTGGGCTTTGAGAGGGCCGGGCGGCAGATGACAAACGGATTTCTTCGTGGGCTCGCATTGGCGCTGGCGCTTGCGGCGGCGCCTGTGGCGGCGCAGGCCCAGGGGCAACCCTTTGCCCCCGCGGTGATCGTCAACGGCCAGGGCATCACCAACTGGCAGATCGAACAGCGCGCGCGGTTCTGGGCCCTGCTCAACGCACCGAACGCGACCTTCGAGGGCGCGCGGGAGGCGATGATCAACGAGACGCTTCAGATCCAGGCCGCCCGCAATGCCGGGCTGCAACTGACGCCCGAGGAACTGGACCAGGGCATGGTCGAGTTCGCCGCCCGCGGCGGTCTGGAGCCGGAGCAGTTCATCACGCTTCTGGAACAGGCGGGCGTCGCGGGCGAGACCTTCCGCGACTTCGTGCGGAACGGCCTCTATTGGCGGCAACTCGTGCAGCAGCGCTTCGGCCCCCGCGCGCGCCCCACCGATGCCGAGGTCGAGCGCGCCGTCGCCCGGGGCGGCAGCGGCGCCGGCGGTGTGCGCGTGCTGATTTCCGAGATCTCCATCCCGCAGACCCCCGAGACCCGCGACGAGGTCGCGGCCCTGACCGAGCGCCTGTCCGAGGAGATTTCGGGACAGGCGAGCTTCGAGAGCGCGGCGCGGCGCTTCTCCCGGTCTTCGAGCGCCGGACGGGGCGGACGGCTGGAGTGGCGGCCGCTCTCGACCCTGCCGCCGCAGATCGCGAGCCGCGTTCTGGCGCTGGAGCCGGGCGAGGTCTCGGACCCGGTGGATCTGGGCAGCTTCGTCGGCCTCTTCCTGCTCCGCGACTTGGACGAGAGCGGCGCGACCACGCCCGAGCCGATCTCCATCGAATATGCCGAGTATCTGATCCCCGGCGGCCGGTCCGAGGCCGCGCTGGCGCAGGCGGCCCGGATCGACGCGAACACCGACACCTGCGACGACCTCTATGGCGTGGCTCAGGGCCAGCCGCCCGAGGTGCTGCGCCGCGAGGTCGCCCCGGTGGAGGAGATCCCCGCCGACCTGCGCGCCATCCTGGCCACGCTGGACGAGGGCGAGGTCTCGACGCTGCTCAGCACGGGCGGCGCGCTGCGCCTCGTGATGCTCTGCGGCCGGGTGGCCGAGATCCCCGAGGATCCGGATGGCGCGCTGCAATCGGCGGGTCAGGCGATCCTGAACCAGCGGCTGGAAGCCTACGCACAGGGCTTCCTGGACGAGCTGAAGGCCGACGCGATCATCACCGATGGCTGAGCGCCCCATCGCCGTCACCTGCGGCGAGCCTTCGGGCGTCGGCCCCGAGGTCATCGCCGCCGCGCGCCGGGCGCTGCCGGACCTGCCCTTTTTCGTGATCGGAAATCCGCAGCACTTCATGGGCCTTGAGGTCGACGTTCAAGTGATCTCCGCGCCGGAAGAGACATCCGGCACGGCGCTCTCCGTCTTGCCCCACGACATTCCCGGCCCGCGCCGCCCCGGCCTGCCCGACCCCGCGCAGGCGGCCGGCATCGTCTCAGCCATCGCGCGGGCGGTGGAGCTGGTGCAGGACGGCGCGGCCTCCGCGCTCTGCACCGCGCCGATTCACAAGAAGGCGCTGAAGGACGGGGCGGAGTTCGCCTATCCCGGCCATACCGAGTATCTCGCCGCCTTGGCCGGCGATGTGGACGTGGTGATGATGCTCGCCTGCCCGGAGCTGCGTGTCGTGCCCGCCACCATCCACATCGCGCTGGACCGGGTCGCCCAGGAGCTTACGCCCGACGTGCTGGAGACGGCGCTGCGCATCACCCATGCGGGGCTGCGCCGCGATTTCGGCATCGACCGACCCCGCATCGCCGTGGCGGGACTGAACCCCCATGCGGGCGAGGGCGGCACGATGGGCCGGCAGGAACAGGAGTGGATCGACGCGCTGGTGACGCGGCTGACGCCCGAACTGGGCTGCTTCGGGCCGCTCTCCGCCGACACGATGTTCCACGCCAAGGCGCGCGCGGGCTATGACGCGGCGGTCTGCATGTATCACGACCAGGCGCTGATCCCGATCAAGACCATCGACTTCGCGGGCGGCGTGAACGTGACCCTGGGCCTGCCCTTCATCCGCACCTCGCCCGATCACGGAACCGCCTTCGACATCGCGGGCAAGGGGCTGGCCGATCCCACCTCGATGATCGCGGCGCTGCGGATGGCGGCCGACATGGCGGCACGGCGGGCCGCGTGATCGACGATCTGCCCCCGCTGCGCGAGGTAATCGCGGCCCATGACCTGCGGGCCAAGAAGTCCATGGGCCAGAACTTCCTGCTGGACCTGAACCTGACGGCCCGCATCGCACGTCTCTCGGGGCCGTTGGAGGGCGCGCGGGTGCTGGAGGTCGGCCCCGGCCCCGGCGGCCTGACCCGGGGCCTGCTGGCCGAGGGCGCGGCGCAGGTGCTGGCGATCGAAAAGGATGCGCGCTGCCTGCCCGCCCTGGCGGAGATCGCGGCGCATTATCCCGGGCGTCTGACCGTCCTGAACGCGGACGCGCTGGAGGTGGATGCCGCCGCCTATCTGGACCCGCCTTGGCGCATCGTCGCCAACCTGCCCTACAATGTCGGCACCGAGTTGCTGGTCCGCTGGCTCACACCCGCCGAATGGCCCCCGCCCTGGGAGAGCCTGACCCTGATGTTCCAGAAGGAAGTGGCGGAGCGGATCGTCGCCGGGCCCGGCTCAAAGGCCTATGGCCGCCTGGCAGTTCTGGCGCAGTGGCGCTGCGACGCGGCCATCGTCATGACGCTGCCGCCCGAGGCGTTCAGCCCGCCGCCCAAGGTGCATTCGGCCGTCGTGCATCTGACCGCCCTGCCCGCGCCCCGCTTCCCCGCCGATCCCGCCGTTCTGGAGCGGGTCGTGGCCAAGGGCTTCGGCCAGCGGCGGAAGATGCTGCGCGCGGCGCTCAAGGGGCTGGTGCCGGATGTGGAGGACCGCCTGCGCGCCGCAGGAATCGCCCCGACCGAGCGGGCGGAGCGTGTCGGGCTGGAGGCCTGGTGCGCGCTGGCGCGGGCCGTGGCCGAGGGCTGAGCCCTCAGACCTCTTCGGAGGGTTGGGTGTCGGCCTTCCCCTCGGCCTCCTCGACGGGGGCCTTGCGGCGGGCGCGGCTGCGCTTGGGCTTCTCGGCCTTCTCTTCGGCGGCAGGCGCGGCGGCGGCGGCCTCGTCCTCTGCCTTCGGCGCTTCCGCCTTGACCTTCGCACGGCTGCGCTTGGGCTTGGGCGGCGTGTCTTCGACCGGCGCGGACTCCGCGGCCGTCTCGGGCGTCTCGACCAGTCCGCTCTCGCGGTCGCCGGTGTCGATCACCTCTTGGGAGGTATCCTGCTGCCGGTCACTGCGGTCTCGGCGGCGGTTCCGGCTCTCGCCGCGATTGCCCTGCTCGCCACCCTGGCTGGCCTGATCGCTCCGCCCGGTCTGCGAACCGCCGGAGCTCTGCTGGCCTTGCCCGCCCGGCTGGTTGCCGCCCTGCTGCTGCTGGCGGGCCTCGATCTCCTTTTGGGCGGCGGCGAGCATCCGCGTGTAATGCTCGGCATGCTGCTGGAAATTCTCGACCGCCACCCGATCGCCGGACAGCTGCGCGTCGCGGGCCAGCTGGTTGTATTTGTCGATGATTTGCTGGGGCGTGCCGCGCACCTTGCCCTCCGGTCCCGAGCTATCAAAGACGCGGTTGACGATGTTGCCGCCCTGGGGGCGGTTGTTGCGGTTCTTGTTGCGCGAGCGCGACTTGGAGCTTCTCATACCGGGATAGGGTCCGCTTTGATTTTGCCGGGGACCCTGCCCGACATCACTGCGGGTCGATGGGTCCGGGTTTCTCGGGCGTTGCATCCGGGGCGGAGGCTGCGCCTTCCGTCATCCGCTGGTTGCAAGAGAGTTATGGGTGCCGGGACGGCCGGATACAAGTCGAATGTTGCGTTTAGCGCGGCTTTTTGCCCGAAACGACACGGTTTCTGCCGTCCAGGTCGTTCAAAAGCTGAATTTCGGTCAGCCCCGACTGCTCGAACAGGGCGTGAACGGCCTGTCCCTGGGTCGGCCCGATCTCTACCATCAAGCGCCCGCCAGGGGCGAGTCGCGCGGGCGCATCCCGGGTGATCACGCGATAGGCGGCAAGGCCGTCGCCCCCGGGGGTGAGAGCCAGATGCGGCTCGTGCAAGACCTCGGGCGAGAGCCCGGCCATCTCGGCCTCCGCGATATAGGGCGGGTTCGACACGATCAGATCGAAGGTGCCGTCGATGCCATCGACCCAATCCGCCTGGCGGAACGCGGCGCGATCCGACAGGCCCAGCCGGGCCGCGTTGCGGGTGGCGACCGCCAAGGCCGCTGGCGACAGATCGGTGCCCAGCCCCCGCGCCTGCGGATAGGCGTCCAGGATCGAAAGCAGGATACAGCCGGAGCCGGTGCCCAGGTCGAGGACGCTCGACAGAGCGGACGAGACGGCCGCCTCCACAAGCGTCTCCGTCTCCGGCCGCGGATCGAGCACGTCGGCCGTGACCTCGAACTCGTGCTTCCAGAAGGCCCGGCGACCGAGGATGTGAGAGACCGGTTCGCGCGCGGCGCGGCGGGCGATGGCGGCCTCCAGATCGGCCCCTTCGAAAGCGCGCTTCAGGCGGCGCAGGTCGCCCGCCGGATCGGGCACGCCCGCCGTCGCGAGCCGCGCAATCGCGTCGCTCACGCGCCCATCTCGGCCAGTTGCGCGGCCTGCCTGTCGGCGATCAGCGCGTCGATGATCCCGTCGAGATCGCCCTGCATCACCTGTGGTAGCGAATAGAGCGTCAGGTTGATGCGGTGATCGGTCAGACGGCCCTGGGGAAAATTGTAGGTCCGGATCCGCTCCGATCGGTCGCCGGAGCCGACCTGGGACTTGCGGTCGGCCGAGCGCTCCGCATCCGCCGCGGCGCGTTGAGCGTCGTAGAGCCGCGCGCGCAGCACCTGCATGGCAATGTCGCGATTGCGGTGCTGGGATTTCTCGGAGGAAGTGACGACGATGCCGGTCGGGAGGTGCGTGATCCGCACCGCCGAGTCGGTCGTGTTGACATGCTGTCCCCCGGCCCCGCTGGCGCGCATCGTGTCGATGCGGATGTCCGAGGCGGGGATGTCGATATCGACCGCTTCGGCCTCGGGCAGGACGGCGACGGTGGCGGCGGAGGTGTGGATACGCCCGCCGGATTCGGTGGCCGGAACCCGCTGGACGCGATGCACGCCGCTCTCGAACTTGAGCCGGGCGAAGACGTTGTCGCCTTCGATCCGCGCGACCAGTTCCTTGACGCCGCCCAGGTCGGTCTCCTGCCGCTCTACCACATCCATCGACCAGCCGCGCGCCTCACAATAGCGGCGATACATCTGCTCCAGGTCGCTCGCGAAAAGCGCGGCCTCCTCGCCACCGGTGCCGGGGCGGATCTCCAGGATGGCCGGGCGCGCATCGGCCGCGTCGCGCGGCAAAAGCGCGATCTGGAGGTCGGCCTCCGCCTGTTCCAGCGCGGCGTCAAGCGTCGCGATCTCGTCGCGGGCCAGCGCGGCCATCTCCGGGTCCGACAGCATCGCCTCGGCCTCGGCGCGCTGGGCCGTGAGGTCGCGATAGGCGCGGACCTGCTCGGCCACGGGCTTGGCTTCGGCATATTCGCGGGTCAGCGGCCCGATCTCGGCGGCGTCGGGGCCAGCATTCAGCCGCGCTTCGAGATACTCGAAGCGAGCGAGGATCTGATCGAGGCGGTCGGAGGGGATCATCCGGCGGACATGCGGCGAGACGCGCGGGGGGTCAAGGGCGGCTGTAGCGGGTCAAGGCGCGATAATCCTTGCGCGGCCCCGTGACGCGCCACCGGACCGACCAGGCCGGCCAGGCAGAGACGTCGTAACGCAGGCGGTAGTCGTCGGGCGGGCAGTCGTGTTCGGCGTCCAGGGCGGGCCAGAATCGGTGGAACGGCCGCCCGTCGCCGAAGGCGACGACGATGGCTTCGCCTTCCTGTCGCCACAGCGTCTCGCGCCGCGCCTCGAACGCGCCGCCACCCTGGCTCAGCCGCCCCGTCTCCACGCAGCGCCAGCTTGCGCCCTCCGGCAGCCACTCGGCCAGCCCCTCGAACCGCGCCGCTCCGCCGCCCGTATGGCGGATCACCCGCGCCACGCGCCAGCGCCCTGCCAGATCCTCCACCCTCATCGCAGAAGCGCGTCCACCACCGCCCAGACCGCGTGTCCGCCAAAGATCAGCAGCGCACAGAACACAGCGAAGCTGCCGAGGTCTTTCGCATGCTTGGCGAAATCGCTGATTTCGGGCGAGACCCGATCGACGATCAACTCGATTGCGGTGTTGAGCGCCTCGATCCCCAGCGAGGCCAGAAACAGCGCCACGGCCACCGCCCATTGAATCGGCCCCACCCCGGCCAAAGTGAAGGCTAGGGCCGTTCCCGCCATCATCCCCGCCTGCAATTGCGCCGCCCGCTGCGTCATCAGGTAGCGGCCTCCGGCGAGCGAATATACCAACGTGTCCCAGAGATGCGCCCAGACGGGTTTCGTTCCCTTCGGCGGCGGCTGGGTCATGGGCGTTCCCTTTCCCGGCGGGTCGGCGTAACAGGCCTGCGTCCGACCTCAAGAGGCCCGCGCATGATCCCCCGCTACTCCCGCCCCGAGATGGTGTCCATATGGTCGCCTGAGTCCAAGTTCCGCATCTGGTACGAAATCGAAGCCCATGCCTGCGATGCCATGGCCGCGCTCGGCGTCATCCCGAAGGAAAACGCCGAGGCCGTCTGGAAGGCCAAGGATGTCGAGTTCGACGTCGCCCGCATCGACGAGATCGAGGCCGTGACAAAGCATGACGTCATCGCCTTCCTCACCCATCTCGCCGAGCATGTCGGCAGCGAGGAGGCCCGCTTCGTCCACCAGGGGATGACCTCGTCGGACGTGCTGGATACGGCACTGAACGTGCAGCTGACCCGCGCCGCCGACATCCTGATCGCAGACCTTGAAGGGCTGCTCGCGGCGCTGAAGCGCCGGGCGATGGAGCACAAGGACACGATCCGCGTCGGCCGCTCCCACGGGATCCATGCCGAGCCCACGACGATGGGCCTGACCTTCGCCCGCTTCTACGCCGAGATGGACCGCAACCTGCGCCGGATGCGGACCGCCCGCGAAGAGATCGCGACCGGCGCAATTTCCGGCGCGGTCGGGACCTTCGCCAATATCGACCCCCGTGTCGAAGCGCATGTTTGCGAAAAGCTGGGCCTGATCCCCGAGCCGATCTCCACCCAGGTGATCCCCCGCGACCGCCATGCCGCGTTTTTCGCGACCTTGGGCGTGATCGCCAGCAGCATCGAGAACGTCGCCATCGAAGTGCGCCACATGCAGCGCACCGAGGTGCTGGAGGGGGCGGAGTTCTTCTCGCTCGGGCAGAAGGGCTCCTCGGCGATGCCGCACAAGAAGAACCCCGTGCTGACCGAGAACCTGACCGGGCTCGCCCGGCTGGTGCGAGGCATGGTCGTGCCCGCGATGGAGAATGTCGCGCTCTGGCACGAGCGCGACATCTCCCATTCAAGCGTCGAGCGGATGATCGGACCGGATGCCACGATCACGCTGGACTTCGCGTTGGCGCGGCTGACGGGCGTGATCGACAAGATGCTGATCTTCACCGAGAATATGCGTTCCAACATGGACACCTTCCCGGGTCTCGTGATGTCCCAACGCGTGCTGCTGGCGCTGACCCAAGCGGGGGTCTCGCGCGAGGACGCCTATGCCATGGTGCAACGCAACGCGCTCAAGGTCTGGGAGGACCGGGTCGATTTCCGCGAGCAACTCCTGGCGGACGAGGCGGTGGTCGCGGCGCTCGGGAAAGAAGGCATCGAGGCGCAGTTCGACGAGGCCTATCACACCAAGCATGTCGACACGATCTTCGCCCGGGTGTTCGGGGACTGACCCCGCCTTACCTGCGACAGAATGTTATTTTGCCGCGCCACCCGGCCGCGCTATCGTTACGTCACCCAACAGTGATAGACGGAGACGACGATGACCAAGCTGAAGATGATCCTCGCCGCCGCCGCCCTGGTTGCCGCGCCTGGACTGGCCTCGGCCCAGTGCAGCTGGGGCAAGTCCGAGCAGGTGACGATGTCCTGCGCGCCGGGCACGACCTGGGACGCGACCGCCGGGGTATGCGTGCCCGAAGCGACCGGCTGAGCCAAGGCGCGACCTCGACAGAAGGCCCGGCCCCCAGGCCGGGCCTTTCCTATTTCATCGCTTGCCCCGCGACATAGACCTGGGCCACCGCCCGATCGTCCCCCATCATGATCGTCGGAAAGACCGCCTGCCACAGGTCTTCGGCCCGAGCGGCACGCTGCGCGATGGCCGGCGTCGACGCTAGGTCCAGGACCACCAGATCGGCAGCCGCTCCGGCGGCCAGCGTCCCGACCTCGTCCTCCGCATGGAGCGCGCGCGCGGATCCTTCGGTCGCGAGCCACAGCAGCTGCGCGGGATGCAGCGCCGTCCCGCCGAGCTGCGCGATCTCGTAGGCCGCCGCCATCGTCCGCAACATCGAAAAGGAGGAGCCGCCGCCGGTATCGGTGGCCAGCCCCACGCGATGCGTGCCGAAGAGCGAAGGGTCGAACAGCCCCGACCCTATGAACGTGTTCGAGGTCGGGCAGTGAACGAGGGCCGCGCCGATCTCCACCAGCCGCGCCCTCTCCCGCTCCGTCAGATGGATGGCGTGGCCGTAGAGGCCCCGCGCGCCCAGCAGGCCATGCGCCTCATAGGTGTCCAGATAGTCCCGCGCCTCGGGGTAGAGTTCGGCGACCCAGACCAGCTCATCGGTCTGCTCAGACAGATGGGTCTGCATCAGGCAGTCGGGATGCGCCGCCCAGAGCGCGCCCAGCGCCTCCAGCTGCTCCGGCGTCGAGGTCGGCGAGAAGCGCGGCGTGATCACATAGCGGGCCCGGCCCTGCCCGTGCCAGCGGGCCAGCAGCGCCGCGCTATCGTCATGGGCCGACTGCGCCGTGTCCCGGAGATCGTCCGGCGCGTTGCGATCCATGCAGGTCTTGCCCGCCCAGACCGCCATCCCCCGCGCCGCACCCGCCTCGAAGATCGCGTCCACGCTTTCGGGATGGATCGTGCAATAGCTCGCGAGCGACGTCGTCCCATTCGCCAGCATCAGGTCCAGCGTCCGCCCGGCGATCTCGGCGGCATAGGCGGGATCTCCGAACCGCGCCTCCTCCGGGAAGGTGTAGCCGTTCAACCAGTCGATCAGCCGCTTCCCCCAAGAGGCGATGATGGCCGTCTGCGGGTAATGCATATGCGCATCGACGAAGCCCGGCAGGATCAGACCCGCGCCGTGGTCGATCTCCGCCGCGCCGGGATGGGCCGCGCGCATCGCATCGACCGGGCCGTGACCAAGGATGCGCCCGCCATCCACGGCGACGGCACCCCGGCTGTCGTGCCTTGCCGTCGCTTCCGGCGGCGCCTCAAAGGGACTTCCATGAAACTTGAGCACCTGCCCCAGGATGAGCGTCGTCATCGTCTCGCCTTCCCGCTCCGACTGCCCGAAGATCGCCAGGGCGTCCGTCGCGACCGCCCCCATTCTTCCCTGCTTAAATATCCCGGGGGTCCGGGGGCTGGCCCCCGGCTCCGTCCGCTCAACACGCGCCACAGCCAGGGGATCGCCGCCGCTCTTAGCCCGGCCGCGAAATCCCCGCTACCCCTTCCGCGCCCCCCGCGTTATCAGCCGCTTGTGCAGAGCGGGAGCACGCCATGACCGATCCAGAGACCGAAATGCTGGCCGAGGAACCGGAAACGGAGGCGGAACTCGACGAGCCCCGCCTCTCCGCCATCCGGGACGCGCTGTCGGACCGCGACCGGACGGCGCTGGACGATCTACTCGAGCCGCTCCATGGCGCCGACATCGCCGACCTGCTGGAGCAGATCGACGAGGGTCAGCGGATGGTGCTGATCGAGCTCTGGTCGGGCCAGATCGACGGCGAAATCCTGTCGGAGTTGGACGAGTCGCTTCGCCAGGAGGTGCTGAGGGCGCTGCCGGCCGAGGACGTGGCCGAGGCCGTGCGGGAACTCGACACCGACGACGTGGTCGATCTGGTCGAGAACCTGGAGGACGAGGACCAGGCCGGCGCCATCCTGAAAGCGCTGGACGACATCGACCGCGTCGCGGTCGAACAGGCCCTCACCTATCCGGAATACTCCGCCGGGCGCCTGATGCAGCGCGAGGTCGTGATCGCGCCCTCGTTCTGGACGGTCGGTCAGACCATCGACCACCTGCGCTCGGCCGAGGATCTGCCACAGCAATTCTACCACGTCATCCTGGTCGATCCCCGGGTCCGGCCGGTGGGCTACGTGACGCTCGGCAAGATGTTGTCGAGCCGGCGCGACACGCCGCTGAGCGAGATCGAGGAAGAGAGCTTTCGCACCTTCGAGGTCACCGACCCGGAGGAGGACGTGGCCTACGCGTTCAACCAATACCACCTGATCTCCGCCCCCGTGGTGGATGCGGATGACCGGCTGATGGGCGTGATCACCATCGACGACGCGATCCGCATCCTCGACGAGGAAGCCGAGGAAGATATCCTCCGCCTCGCCGGCGTGGACAGCGAGGAGGCGATCTCCAACCGGACTCGCGACGTGGTCCGGCGGCGCTTTCCATGGCTGGCCGTGAACCTCGTAACGGCGATCCTGGCCTCGATCGTGATCGCGCAGTTCGATGCGGTGATCACGCAGATCGTGGCGCTGGCGGTGCTGATGCCGATCGTGGCGTCTATGGGCGGCAATGCCGGGACGCAATCGCTGACGGTCGCGGTCCGCGCGCTGGCGACGCGCGACCTGACCGGGGCCAATGTCTGGCGCGTCATCCGTCGGGAGGTGGCCGCGGGCGCGATCAACGGCGCCGCCTTTGCCGTGATCATGGGGATCGTAGGCGTCGTCTGGTTCGGCTCGCCGATGCTGGGGGTCGTGATCGCGGTGGCGATGGTGATCAACCTCGTCGTCGCCGGGCTGGCCGGAGTGGGCATCCCGGTGGTCCTGGAAAAGGTCGGCATCGACCCGGCCCTGGCCTCCGGCGCCTTCGTGACGACGGTGACGGATGTGGTGGGCTTCTTCGCCTTCCTGGGGCTCGCCGCGCTCTGGCTGCTGTGAGGGGGGCGGGGAAATCCCCGCCCTACCTCGCGTTGCCACGTAGGGCGGGGGTCTCCCCGCCGCTGGCGGTCACGCCGCCGCGTCCAGGAGGGCCTGGGCCGCGCCCCGGGCCGCGTCCGTGATGGTGTCGCCCGCCAGCATCCGTGCGATCTCGTCCACCCGATCGGCCTTGGCCACCGGAACGACCGTGGACGTGGTCACCTCGCCGGCCACCCGCTTTTCGACCCGCCAGTGATGCGCTCCGAGCGCCGCCACCTGCGGCGAGTGGGTCACGACGAGAACCTGCCCGCCCTCGGCCAGCGCCTTGAGCCGACGGCCCACCGCATCCGCCGTCGCGCCGCCGACGCCGCGGTCGATCTCGTCGAAGATCAGCGTCATGGAGCGGTCGCCCCCGGTCAGGCAGACCTTGAGCGCCAGCAGAAAGCGCGACAGCTCCCCGCCCGAGGCGATCTTGTTGAGCGGCCCGGACGGCGCGCCGGGATTGGTCGCGACCTCGAAGGCGGCGGAATCCACGCCCGTCGGGCCCGGCGTGCCCGGCTCGAGCAAGGTGGTGAAGGTGGCGCGGTCCATCTTCAGCGGGGCAAGCTCCGCCGCCATGGCGCGGTCGAGACGCGCCGCGGCCTCCTGGCGGCGCGCCGTCAACGCGGCCGCGGCGGCGTCGAACGCGGCCCGGGCGTCCGCGACAGCGGCGCGCAAGCCGCTCAGTTCGCCGCCGGACGCGTCGAGAAGGTCGAGCCGGCTGCGCAGATCGGCGGCGAAGGCGGGCAGGTCGTCGGGGGCCACGCCATGCTTGCGGGCGGCGGCGCGGATGGCGAAGAGCCGCTCCTCCGTCTCCTCCAATTCGCGCGGGTCGAAGGAGAGCCGGTCGAGGCAGGCTTCGACCCCGGCCTGCACCTCTCCCAACTCGATCATGGCCCGGCTCAGCGCATCCAGCGCCGGGCCCAGCGCATCCCCTGCCCCTTCCGCCGCGCCGTCGAGCCAGCGGGTCGCGTCCATCATCTGCCCCTCGGCGCCCTGCGGCCCGATCGCTTCGAAGGCGCGGGCGACGTCGCCCTTGATCCGCTCGGCGTTTTGCATCAGGCGGCGAGCGGAATCGAGCGCCTCGTCCTCGCCGGGCTGGGGGTCGAGTTTGTCCAACTCGTCGGTGGCGTAGCGCAGGAAGTCCTCCTCGGCGCGCGCCTCCTCGGCCTTGGCCTCCGCCTCGGCCAGGGCCTTCTGCGCGGCCGAAAGCGCGCGCCAGGCGCGGCGCACCTCGGAGGTGTCTGCCCCCGCGAAGGCGTCGAGCAGCGCCAGATGCCCCCGCACGTCCAGGAGGCCACGGTCGTCATGCTGGCCATGCAACTCCAGCAGCGTATCCGAGAGCGCGCGCAGCACCTCGCCCGTCACGCGAGTGCCATTGACCCAGGCGGTCTTGCGCCCGTCCCGGGTGTTGACCCGGCGCAGGATCAATTCGCCGTCCTCGGCCTCGATCTCGTATTCCGCCAGAACCGTCCGGGCCGGGTGCCCTTCCGGCAGCTCGAACACCGCCGTGACCTCGCCCTGCTTGGCGCCCTGCCTCACAAGCTCCGCCCGGCCGCGCCAGCCCAGCACGAAGCCCAAGCTGTCGAGCAGGATCGACTTGCCCGCTCCCGTCTCGCCGGTCAGCACGTTCAACCCGCCACCGAACTCCAGCGAGAGGCGGTCGATGATGAGCATGTCCTTGATGTCGAGCGAGCGAAGCATGGCGCATGAATTAACCCGCGCCAGCGTCCTTGGCGAGGGTCGTCAGACGCGGCGCGGTGACCGTCACGCCCAGAAGAGGTCGTCGAACTCGATCCTGGTGCCCGCGCCAAGCTCCGCCACCACTTCCAGCGTTCCATCCCGATCCCAGTCGATGGAAATCTGGCCTGTGGATTTGCGATAGGCCGCAACGCCGCTTTCGAGAAAACCGACAACCTCTGCCTCGGTCATCGCCCGGACCCGCGGATCGGCGGCGGTGTCGTCGAGCAGCAGCGCGTCGTCGAAGACCAGCCGGTCCATATCGTCGAAATCGGTGATCGTGACGCGAAGATCGTCCTCCTCCTCGATGAACGGGTCGCCCCCGATCACGAAGTAGTCCCGGCCCGCGCCCCCGGTCAGGACGTCCATCCCGCCCCATCCGATCAGAACGTTCCGCCCTTCGTTGCCGACGAGCTCGGTGTCTTCTCGCGCATAGGGGGGTTCGGCGACGAGCCACATGCTGCCAGCGCCGGGCACGGCAACGATCCGGTCGATGCCGCTCATCTGGATTTCGACGTCACCATATTGGAACACGGTGTCAAAGCCCGCATCCGTGAATATCGGCAGATGGTTTTCGGGACCGGTGCTCATGTCGTCCCGCGTGCGCGGGTTGAAGTCATCGATCCCGACGGGAAACACGTGATAGACGTCATCGCCGGGCCCACCCCACATGGACGTGCCATTTGCCCCGGAATAGAGGGTGTCGTTGCCCTCACCGCCCCAAAGGATAACGTTCGGAGTATCGCCCCGCTCCAACGACCCGATCAGGACATCGTCCCCGGGGCCGCCGATCCCTTCCCCCACCGGCGTGCCCGCATAGAGCGTATCGTTTCCGCCCAGACCGTCGGTGCCGCGCTCGCCATAGATGGCGAAGTCTTCGCCATCGAGGTTCGTATGCTGGAACGAGAGATAGTCGTCTCCCTCGGTCGGTGTGGTGGAGACGCCCGGCTCCGGGCCGGTCAGGAATGCGAGGCGCGGATCTGGGAGGCCGGAAGGAAGGGGACACATCGCAGCACTCCATTGGCAGTGTGGCATGCGCACTCAATCCTAGAACGAATTTGGGCGCGAGGACAACCGGTCTGGCCCCTCCCCCGTGTCTTGCGCCCTACAGCCAGCGAGAGACGGTCGATGATGGGCGGGGTCGCGGATATCGGCGAGGCGGAGCAGGACGCGATAATTTCCTGGGATCGGTCCCCCGGATTTCCGTATCACGCCCATCCGCGGGCAGGGGGTTTGGCATCACTCTCTGTGCTGCGCAACGTCCGGCTTTGTGACGCGTTCCGGGCGACATCGGGGTGCGGAATTGCGGAAAGGATCTCGGACTTGTCCGACAGTACGACCGAAGCGATCCGTAATCGTTGGAACCGCCAGCAAGCCCCCAACAGCCGCGTGCACCCCCGATGGTGGAAGAGCAAGGCCGTCTGGACTCATGTCAATCGGACCGCCTTTGGGATCATCCGGGATACAGGCCGTTACGAATACGACACCTGGCTCTCGCCAGTCACCTGTCAGACGCACCATACGAACGTGGCATCTCCGTCGGCTGCGGTATCGCGACGAAAGAACTCAATCTGCTGAAATCCGGGTTGGCAAAGCAGTTCGACCTCTACGACCTCACTACGGCCCGCAGGGACGAGGCGCTGCAGGATGCCGCCAAGCTCGGGCTGGAGGATAGAGTTACCTTCGGGACGAGCGATGCATTCGAGACGCAGCCGGAAGAGGTCTACAACCTTGTCTATTGGCACGCCGCACTGCACCACATGTTCGACGTCCCGGCCGCTGTAGCCTAGTCTCATAGGGCCATGCGGCCTGGCGGGGTTTTCGCCTTCAACGAGTATGTCGGCCCCGCGGCGCTTCCAATGGCCGGAAGAGGATCAAGAGATCGCGCAAATGGCCCGGCGGTCGATCCCGAAATCGACGCGCGCGCCTGCGCTGGAACAAGGCTACCGACTGAAATCGGCGATCTGGTGCCCGATCGAGGAGGAGATGATCGACCATGAACCCTCCGAATCCGTTGATAGCGAGCGGACCCTGCCCGCCATCCGCGCGCAGTTCTCGGACAGGACGATCCAACCCATTGGCGGCCTGATCTATATGATGGCGCTGGGAAACGCCGTCTCCTACGCAAAGGGCGAAAACGAGCAGCGCTGGCTGCGCGATTGGCTGCATGTCGATTGGGGGGCTCGCCATGGCCGGCAAAACCTATTTCGCCGCGGGCATCTGCCGAAAGTAGACCGGCCTCAAGGCCGGCGCAGTGGTAGCAGCCCCGCTACAGCCAGCGTCCCCGGATCGTCCGGTCATAGATCGAGCGCAGCCAACCCGTCCCTGCGGCTTCGGGTGCCAACCCCTGGCCGGTGAGCTGGCGGTAGGCGTCGTCGTAGAAGGGCGAGGACTGGAAGTTGTAGCCCAGGATCGCGCCGGCCGTCTGCGCCTCGTCGGTCAGTCCCAGGGCGAGATAGGCCTCGACCAGCCGCATCAGCGCCTCGGGCGTGTGGGTCGTGGTCTGAAACTCCTCCACGACGGCGCGGAAGCGGTTGATGGCGGCCGGGTAGTGGCCCCGCTTCAGGTAGTAGCGGCCGATCTCCATCTCCTTCGACGCGAGATGGTCGAAGGCCAGATCGAACTTGAGGATGCTGGAGCGCGCGTATTCGCTTTCGGGATAGCGCTCGATCACGGTGCGCAGCGCCGAGAGCGCCTGGAAGGTCAGGCCCTGGTCGCGGCCGACCTGGTCGATCTGGTCGTAATAGGTGAGCGCCAAGAGATACTGGGCGTAAGCCGCGTCCTCATCCGCCGGATAGAAGTCGATGAAGCGCTGCGCGGCGGCGCGGGCGTTCTCGTAGTCGCGGTCGGCATGGTAGGCGAAGGCCTGCATGATCAGGCCGCGCCGCGCCCATTCGGAGAACGGGTAGAGCCGCTCGATCTCGGCGAAAAGCTGCGCGGCGTCGTCGGGATCGCCGCGATCGAGCTCCCGCTCGGCCTGCTGGAAGATGACCTCGGGCGCGGTGTCCTCGATCGACAGCTCCTGGTCGCCACGACCGCAGGCGGCCAGCACCAGCGCGCCGCAGATGGCGATCACCGGGGCGCTTCTCAGCCTGCCCGTCCGGCTTGTCCTCATGGTCGCGTCCCTTGCCCGGTCTGCCCTGTCGGGCGTGTCGCAGGTATAGGCGGGACCGGCGGGGGTGTGAAGCATCGGGCGGAGGATCATC
The DNA here is from genome assembly GCF_900116765.1 of Jannaschia seohaensis. Taxonomy (GTDB): domain Bacteria; phylum Pseudomonadota; class Alphaproteobacteria; order Rhodobacterales; family Rhodobacteraceae; genus Jannaschia; species Jannaschia seohaensis. Next base: position 307,121 of record NZ_UETC01000002.1, read on the forward strand.
CGTCAGAGATGCGCGAACACATCCTTTTCCAGCCCCGCGCCGGGAAGCACGTCGCACTCCCCTTCGGAGAGGGTGCGAACCCGGTAGGCGAGCGGGTCGGCAAAGAGCGCATGCAGCAGACGGTTCGTCATCTCGTGCCCGCCGCGGATCGAGGTGAAGCGGCCCAGGATCGGCGCACCGGCCAGAGCCAGATCGCCCAGCGCGTCCAGCATCTTGTGGCGCACCGCTTCGTCCGCGTGGCGCAGGCCGCCCGGATTTACCACCCGGTCGCCATCGAACACCACGGCATTGTCGAGCGAGCCGCCCAGCGCCTTGCCGGCGGCGCGCATCGCGTCGACATCCTGCTGACGGCAGAAGGTCCGGCTGTCGCAGAGCTCGCGCACGAAGGTGCCGTTCGACAGCCGCAACACCTTGTGCTGCCGGCCGATCGCCCGGTCGGCGAAATCGATCGAGAAGTCGATTTCCAGCTCGCTCGCGGGCTCCAGAACGGCGGTCCGCTCTCCATCGGTCACCGAGACCCGGCGCAGCACCTCGATGGCGTGGACGGGCATGGCCTGGCGGCGGATGCCGGCCTTGAGAATGGCGCGCACGAATTCGGCGGCGGAGCCGTCGAGGATCGGCACCTCCGGCCCGTCGATCTCGACGATCGCGTTGAGGACGCCGCAGCCGGCCAGCGCGGCCATGACATGCTCGACCGTCGAGACGGACACCCCGGCCTCGTTGACGAGCAGCGTGCAGAGCGGCGAGGTCTGCACGAGGTTGTGACGGGCGGGGATCATGTTGTCCCCGTCGACATCGGTGCGGCGGAACCAGACCCCGTGATGGGCGCCGGCCGGATGGATCGCGATGCGGGCGGGCAGGCCGGAATGGAGACCGACGCCGCTGAGCCGGATGACGGATTTGACCGTGGTTTGCATCTGCGTCGACCTCGTCTTTTTGGCGGGAGGTCGTGGCGCCTCCTCTGTCGAGGGTCAGCTATGGCGGTGCGGTCCGCAGCACAATTCAACCATGGTTACGGACTGAAACAGGCCACCGAGGGCAGTGGCGGAAATGCGCCGATCCCAAAGATGCGCTCTAAATTTGCAGAGAAATCAACGTCACATCCGGGCACGGATGCGTGACCCGGTGCCTTGCCGGCGCCCCTTCGTGATGACGTGGGAACGGAATTACGTCAGTCCGTTGCCATCCCGAGACAGTCGAGGCGCCCGCACGTCCGGTCCGAAACGGATGACGGCGGCCCCCCGAAGGAGGCCGCCGCCCGTCGCTTTGGGTCTTTGAAGACTGCGGTCAGTTGGCCTGACGGCGCAGGAAGGCCGGGATCTCGATCCGCTCTTCTTCGGGCTCGGCGGCAGCGGCCGGGCGCTTCGGCGCCTGAGGCTCGACCGGAGCGCCATCGCCGGACCCGGTCATCCGGTTGATCAGGGAACCGATGCCGAAGCGCTGGCCGTGATGCTCGCCCGACGGCGCGGAGGGCGTGCGGGGAGCGGCAGCGCGCGGGGCGGCGGGCGCTTCGGCGCCCCGCTCGGAGCGCTCACCGCGCAGCACGGCAGCGCGCAGGCGCTCCATGGTTTCGGGCGACGGCGAGCCGGGGCGCGGGGCGGTGAAGCTCGCCGCGGGCTCGGCCGCTTGCGCCGGCTCGCTCTGCGCCGCGGCGCGATAGACGGGCGCCTCGGGCTGGGGCGACGGGCGGTGGCTGAAGAAATCCTCGACCGGGACTTCCTCTTCTTCGGCCGCCGCGGCGGCCGCGTCGAAGAAGTTCGGCTCCTCCGGTTCGGTCCGCGCGGCGACGGGCGCCGGGGCAGGCTCGGGCTCCGGCTGGCGGGCGACCGGGGCGGGCGCGGCAGGCGCTTCCACCGGGACAGCGGCCTCGGACAGGCGGCGGCGCGGGACCGGCATCTCCTGGCTGGCGGCGGCGTCGATCCCCGTGGCCACGACGGAGACGCGCATCATGCCTTCCATCTCAGGCTCAAGCGTGGAGCCGACGATGATGTTGGCGTCCTCGTCCACCTCCTGGCGGATGCGGTTCGCGGCCTCGTCCATCTCGAACAGCGTCAGGTCGTAGCCACCGGTGATGTTGATCAGCACGCCCTTGGCGCCCTTCAGCGACAGCTCGTCGAGCAGCGGGTTGGCGATGGCCTTTTCGGCGGCCTCGATGGCGCGGTCCTCGCCCTCACCCTCGCCGGTGCCCATCATGGCCTTGCCCATCTCGTCCATGACGGAACGGACGTCGGCGAAGTCCAGGTTGATCATGCCCGGACGGACCATGAGATCAGTCACGCCCTTGACGCCCTGATAGAGCACATCGTCGGCGAGCGAGAACGCCTCGGTGAAGGTCGTCCGCTCGGTCGCAAGGCGGAACAGGTTCTGATTCGGGATGATGATCAGCGTGTCGACGACCTTTTGCAGCGCCTCGACGCCGGCCTCGGCTTGGCGCATCCGCTTGGCGCCCTCGAACTGGAACGGCTTGGTGACGACTCCGACGGTTAGGATGCCTAGCTCGCGGGCGGCCTGCGCGATGATCGGCGCGGCGCCGGTGCCGGTGCCGCCGCCCATGCCGGCGGTGATGAAGCACATATGCGCGCCGTCGAGACGGGCCACGATCTCTTCGATGGATTCCTCGGCGGCAGAGGCGCCGACCTGCGGCCGCGCGCCCGCGCCCAGACCCTCGGTGACGTGCACGCCCAACTGGATGCGGGCCTGGGCCTGGTTCTGCTGGAGCGCCTGAGCGTCGGTATTGGCGACGACGAACTCAACCCCCTCCAGATCTTTCTGGATCATGTTGTTGACGGCATTCCCGCCCGCCCCTCCGACACCGAAAACGGTGATACGCGGACGGAGGTCGAGCTCGGCGGTCCCGCCGGGCATGGAGAGATTCAATGTCATCGTTGATCCACCTGTATTGATGGCCCGCCACAGGCCTCTGCTCACGTTCTCGGACGATCTCGCGTCGCCTTCTTAGCGTCACAGTTTAGCGAGGGTGTTGCCACGCGTCACCACCAAAAACGAATCGGCATGTCGACTTTTGGCAGATCAGCAACGCCGCCATCCGGCGCCGCAGCCGAGCGCCGACCGCCCTGCCCCGCCCCCCCGTGTCGGCCTTGCCAGAACGCGGGCGCGGAGCGATGCTGTCTTCGCTACATCAAGGGAGGTCTCGACATGACCGTAGAGCGAACGATCCTTCTCGTTGTCGGCGTCATTGTGCTGGCCAGTGTCCTTCTGGCGGTCACCGTCAGCATCAAATGGCTCTGGCTGACCGGCATCCTGGGCGCGCATCTGATCCAGGCATCCTTTACCGGCATCTGCCCGGTGGTGATGACGCTCAAGAAGATGGGGCTGCCGACCAAGGCCGGCTTCGCCTGATCCGCCCCATCACCAATTGTCCTTGAACCAACGCACGGCGCGGCGCAGCGGCGCGCCGTGGGTGCGGGCGGGGATGTAGTCGAAATCCCAGAATTCGTCCTGCGGCTCGGCACCCTGCATGCAGAGCCCCACACAGGCGGCGAAAGCAGGCCCCTTGGCCGCCTCGGGCAAGCCCTGAACCCTGAGCGGGCGGCCAAGACGCACCTGATTGCCCAGCACCCGCGCCGCCAGCGCGTCGAGCCCCGGGGTCTGGGACGCGCCGCCGGTCAGCACGATCCGCTGCGACGGCAGATCGCGGAAGCCAGCCGCGTCGAGACGCGCGCGCACCTCCTCCAGGATCTCCTCGACCCGGGGCCGGATGACACCGATCAGATCGGTCCGCGTGATGGTGCGGCGGTCATGGTGCCAATCGCCGGTCTCGCCCTCCAGCGCGATCTGCTCGCGGTCGTCCATGCCGGTGGCGACGACGCCGCCGTAGCGCGTCTTGATCATCTCGGCCATCTCGCGCGGGATCAGGAAGCCTTGCGAGATATCGGAGGTCACATGGTCGCCGCCCATCCGGACGGTGTCGGCGAAGACCATGTGCTTGCGCATGAAAATCGAGATGCCGGTGGTCCCGCCGCCCATGTCGATGCAGGCGGCGCCGAGTTCCTTTTCGTCCTCGACCAGCGCGCTGGTGGCCGCCGCATAGGGGGCGGAGGCCAAACCCGCCAGCTCAAGATCGCAGCGGTGAATGCAAGTGAGCAGGCTCTCGATGGCGAAGGCGTCGACCGAGAGCATGTGGACATCGGCCCGCAGGATCTCGCCGGTCTGGCCCCGGGGATCGCGGAGGGTCGTGCGGTGGTCGATGCCGAAATTGACGGGCTGGGCGTGCAGGATCTCCCGCCCCTCCCCCAGATCGGGTGCGTCGACCGAGGCCAGAACGCGGCCCACGTCGTGGACGGTGCAGGGGCCGGATTCCAGCATGACCTCGCCCGAAAGGCCCAGGCTGCCGGGCCGGCCGCCGGAGAAGCAGGCGATGACATGATCGACGCGCACCCCCGCCATCTTCTGCGCGCCCTGCACGGCGGTGCGGATCGCGCGCTCGGTCTCGGGCATGGCGTCGACCTCGCCCATGCGGATGCCGCGGGACCGCGTCGTGGTGGCGCCGATCACCCGGAAATTCGACTGGCCGGCCATATGGCCCACGCCCTCGCCCTGGGGCGTATTCTCCTCGAAGCGGAGGACGAGACAGGCCGTCTTATGCGTGCCCACGTCCAGGATCGCCACGACGCCACGTTGCAGCGCGGCCTGACGCTTGCGGCGCATCGCGCGCTGGGCTTGGAACACACGGCTCATTCGTCGTCCTTCTCATAGCTCAGCCGTTCGAGATCCTGGAGGCGCTTGAGCTCTTCGCGCGCAGGGTCGGACAGCCGGAGGGTGGGGCGGTCGCCGAGCCTGAGGTCCACGACGGTCACGTCGCGGGCCAGCAGGTCGGTCGCGGAATGCATGGCCAGCACGCGGTCGAGCGCGGCGGCGGGCGCCTCTTCGGGCAACAGGATGCGCTGGTCGCGGGTCAACACCACGTCCCAGCGGCGCGCGCCGACACGGGTCAGCCCGACCAGCCGGTCGGCCACTGGGGCGGCGGCGGCGATCAGATCCAGCGCCTGCGCGGCCTCGCGATCAGCGCCCTCGCCCGCGATCAGCGGCAGGGCTCCGGCCATGGAGATGTCGTCGAGCTGGGCCACGTGATGGCCCGTCGCATCCAGCGCGGTGATCCGGCCCTCGTGCTTCCAGGCCAAGGCCGGCTCCCGCTCCGTCACCTTGAGCAGCAGAACGCCGCCGGAGCGGATGCGCACCTCGGCGCGCTTCACCGGGTCCAGTTCTTCCAGCTTGGCACGCAGCGCGGCGGTGTCCAACTGGAACTGGGACAGCGGCAGATCGACGGGGAGCACTTCCTGGATGTCTTCCTGGAGCTGCTTGGACGCGCCCTCAATACGCAGGAGCGAGACCATGAATTCCGGCCGGTCCTGCACCGAACGGATCAGCTCCTCCCAACGGTCGACGATGGCGGTCTGGCGTGCCTCGTCGTCGATGTACCAGACCGCCGCCGCCAGAACGGCGAAGCCCGGAAAGCCCCAGCGCACCAGCCAGCGGAACATGGGCGTCAGCCACAGACGCTGCATCCGGTAGTCGAGCTTGGAGGGCGCGGGGTCCTTCACCGGTCGCATGACGCGTCCTCCACCAACCGGACGCAGAGCTGCCCGAAGGTCAGCCCCGCATGCTGCGCCTGCTCGGGACTGAGAGAGGTCGGCGTCATCCCGGGCTGGGTGTTCGTCTCCAGAAGGATCAGCCCGTCCAGGCCCCGGCTCTCGTCCCAGCGGAAATCGGTGCGGCTGATCGACCGGCAGCCCAGCGCGCGATGGGCGCGCAGCGCGTAGTCCTGGCAGGCCGTGAAGATCTCGGCGGGCAAATCGGCCGGCAGCACATGAGCGGAGCCGCCCTCGGCATATTTCGCCTCGTAGTCGTACCAGCCGTCGGTCAGAATCTCGGTGACTGTCAGCGCCTCGTCGCCCAGCACGGTGCAGGTCAGCTCGCGCCCGGGCGCGTAGGTCTCGACCATGACCTCCGCCGGCATGGTGTCGGCCAGCTTGGGCGGGCCGTTCGCCCCCTCGTGGACGATGTAGATGCCGACCGAGGAGCCCTCGGCATTCGGCTTTACGACATAGGGCGGGGTCATCGCATGGGCCGCCTGCGCGGCATCGCGGCTGACGATGATGCTGTCGACCACGGGCAGCCCGTGGGCGCGGAAGATGTCCTTCGACCGCGTCTTGTCCATGGCGGTGGCCGAGGCCAGCACGCCGGAATGCGTATAGGGCAGGCGCAGCCATTCCAGCAGCCCCTGAACGCACCCATCCTCGCCCCAGCGCCCATGCAAGGCGTTGAAGACGATATCCGGCCGTAGCTCCGCTAGGCGCTCCGGGAGATCGGCGCCCGCGTCGACTTCGAAAACGCGATAGCCTTCTCCGCGCAGCGCTTCAGCACAGCCACGGCCGGTGGAGAGCGAGACGTCGCGCTCCGAGGAGGGACCGCCCATCAGGACGGCGATTTTCGAGGATGCCCTGCCCGACATACCTGCTTTCCTGCGCCTCACCGGGTCGCTTTCTTGCGCCTCGGCTTATTGTGTTTGCCCCGTGCCCAGTGCGGGCGATCTCTGACGGACCTGATCGGGGATCGGGGCCCTCAGTCCCCGGCGGGCTCTCCGACCCGCTTGATCTCCCATATTAGCGATATTCCGCTCGTCTCGTGAACCCTCTTTCTGACGTCTTCGCCAAGTGATTCGAGATCGGCCGCCGTGGCGCCGCCCCGATTGACGAGGAAGTTCGAGTGCTTGGGCGACATGATTGCCCCACCCTTTGTCGCGCCGCGCATCCCGGCCTCATCGATGACCTTCCACGCCTTGAGCTCATGGGTGTCGTCGGCGCGGCCGGTCGAGGAGTATCCGGCGGGGTTGCGGAAGGTGCTCCCGGCGCTGCGCTCCTTGGTGGGTTGGGTCGCGTCGCGCTTGGCGATCTGCTCGGCCATGCGGGCCTCCAGGGCGGCGGGGTCGCCCGCCGGCGCGCGGAAGGTGGCGCGGGTAACGACGGCGCCGTCAGGCAGGTCCGACGACCGGTAGGCGAGGTTCAACGCCGCGGCCGGCAGCGTCAGGGTGTGACCCGCGCGACTCACTGCCTGGATTTCTACGAGGTGATCCGCCACGTAAGTTCCGTAGCACCCCGCATTCATCGCCACCGCCCCTCCGATCGACCCCGGGATCGTCCGCAGGAAGGTGAGATCCCTGCCCGCCTGCGCCGCGCGGCGCGCGACATGCGCATCGAGCGCCGCGGCCCCCGCATGAACGAGGTCGCCCTCGATCTCGATGGCGTTGAAGCCCCGCCCCAGGCGGATCACCACGGCCCGCAGGCCGCCATCCCGCACGATCAGGTTCGAGCCGACGCCCATCGGGAAGACGGGCACGGACGGGTCGAGCGCGGCGAGAAACTGCGCGAGATCGTCCCGGTCGGCGGGCTGGAAGAAGGCATCGGCGGGTCCGCCGACCCGCAACCAGGTGAGGTCGGCGAGGGGACGGTCGGTCGTCAGCGGGCCACGGGTCTCGGGATAGGAGGTCATGCCGGTGGGGATATTCAGCCTGTCGCGCCAGGACAAGCGACCGGGTCAGGCGCGCGGGCCGGAAAACCGGACGCCCTACTCCGTCGGCCGTCCGAGCCGCGCCATCACCCAGCGCCAACCATAACGCAACGGCCAACGCAGCACGCTGCCCATGACCCCGGCTCCGATCAGCGCCCAGACCCAGCCCTGGCTGACCCAGATCCAGACCAGAAGCGGTACACCCACGGCGATCAGCCCGTAGGCGGCGGGCCAGGATTGCTTGGAGGTTAGGACGACCATCAGCACCCAGGCCACGACCACCCAGAGGCAGAGCGCGACTAGGGCCACGGGATCAGCCCCCCAGCGCCTCGGGTAGGGCATTGGCCCAGGCCGAGATCGTGCCGGCGCCCAGGCAGACCACGATGTCGCCGGGCCGCGCCTGCTCCTTGACCAGCCGTGCCAGGTCGGCCTCGTCGGTGACAGCGCGGGCGTGGCGGTGGCCGGTGCGGATCAGCCCGTGCACGAGGTCGTCGCGGGACGCGCCCTCAATCGGCTCCTCGCCCGCGGGGAAGACCTCCGCGATCCCGACCACGTCCGCCTCCGAAAAGCAGCCGCAGAACTCGTCGAAGAGCGAATGCAGCCGCGAGTAGCGGTGGGGCTGATGGATGGCGATCACGCGGCTGCCTTCGGCGATGGACTGGCGGGCCGCCTTGATGACGGCTGCGATCTCCACCGGGTGGTGGCCATAATCGTCGATGATCGGAACGCCGTTCCATTCGCCCACGCGGGTGAACCGGCGGTTGACCCCGCCGAAGCGCGCGAGGCCCTCTCGGATGACGTCGTGGGGGACGCCCAGCTCCCGCGCGACCGCCACGGCCGACAGCGCGTTGGAGACATTGTGATCGCCCGGCATTGGCAGCGAGCAGCCCTCGATCACCGCGCCTTCGCCCTGCAACTGGATGTCGAAATGCGCGACCCCGGCCTCATAGCGCAGCCCCACGGCCCGCACATCCGCCTGGGCGTTGAAGCCGAAGGTCACGACGCGCCGGTCGGTGACGCGGCCGACCAGGGCGCGGACCTCGGGATGGTCGGTGCAGCAGACGGCCAGCCCGTAGAACGGGACGTTGGAGACGAAATCGGTGAAGCCCTTGCGCAGGTTCTCGATGGTCCCCCAATGCTCCATGTGCTCGGGGTCGATATTCGTCACGATGGCGATGGTCGCGGGCAGGCGGTTGAAGGTGCCGTCGCTCTCATCGGCCTCCACCACCATCCACTCCCCCTGCCCCATGCGGGCGTTCGAGTCGTAAGCATGGATGATGCCGCCATTGATCACGGTCGGGTCCATCTCGCCCGCGTCCAGCAGGGCGGCGACCATCGTCGTCGTCGTCGTCTTGCCATGCGTTCCGGCGACGGCGACATTGGACTTGAGCCGCATCAGCTCCGCCAGCATTTCGGCGCGGCGGACGACCGGCAGGCCCTGGGCGCGCGCGGCGTCCAACTCCGGGTTGCCCGGCTTGATCGCCGAGGAGATGACGATGACCTCCGCGCCCTCAAGGTTCTCGGCGGTCTGGCCGACGAAGACCTTGGCGCCCAGCTTCTCCAGCCGCTTGGTGATCTTCGACGCCTTCAGATCCGAGCCCTGGACCGTGTAGCCATGTGACAGGAGCACCTCGGCGATGCCCGACATGCCGATCCCGCCGATCCCCACGAAGTGGATCGGGCCCATCTTAGTCGGAAGCTTGGTCGCTTTCATCTGGAAGATCGCATTCATCTCTGGTGGCTCACGGATTGGACGAGGTCCGCGAGCCGCATAGCCGCATCCGGCACGGCGGTCGAGTGCGCGGCGCGGGCCATGCGCGCGGCCCCGTCTGGGTTGGAGAGGATCAGCTCGGCCTGCTCGGCGAGGCTGGCGGCGGTGAGTTTCGATTCCGGCATCATGATCGCGGCCCCGGCCTCGACCAGGCCGCGGGCATTGGCCGTCTGATGATCGCCCGCCGCGGCCGCGTAGGGGATCAGGATCGAGGGGCGGCCGATGGTCGCCAGATCGGCTACGGTCGAGGCGCCGGAGCGGCAGATGACGAGCTGCGCGTCGGCCATTCGTGTGGGCACGTCGTCGAAGAAGCTGCGCACCTCGGCGTCGATTCCGGCCTCGGCGTAAAAGGACGCGACGCGCGCCTCGTCCTCGGGTCGGGCCTGATGGGCGACCCGGATGTGGCGGCGGATGGCCTCCGGCAGATTGGCCAGCGCTTCGGGCACCACGTCCGAAAGAATGCGCGCGCCCTGGCTGCCGCCAATCACCAGGATCGACATCGGGTGATCGCCCGGCGCGATATAGGGCGCGTTCGCGCGGCGCAGGATCGCGTCGCGGACCGGGTTGCCGACATGCAGGCCCTCGACCCCTTTCGGCAGGGCGGTCGGCCAGGTGCCGCAAGCGACGGCATCGACGCGGGGGGCGAAGATCTGGTTCACGCGGCCCAGGATGCCGTTCTGCTCATGCAGGAGGCGGGGCAGCTTGAGCAGCACCGCCGCCGCCAGCGCCGGAATCGAGGGGTAGCCGCCAAAGCCCGCCACCGCCGCCGGTCGGTCGGCGCGGAAATTGCGCAGCGCGGCCATCACGCCGCCGGTCAGCTTCAGAGGCACGCGCAGCTTGGCCAGCGCGCCGCCACGGGCGAAGGTGGCCGAGGGCACGACCTCGATATCGACATCCTCGGGGAAGTTCCCCGCGTAGCGCGCGCCCCGATCGTCGGTCGAGAGCTTCACCCGCCAGCCACGGCGCAGCATCTCCTCGGCGAGGCTCTGGGCGGGGAACATATGCCCGCCCGTGCCGCCAGCGGCGATGACCAGCAGCGGGCTCATCGGTAGCCGTTCGATAGCAAGTGGTCGCCGATCTCGGCCTGCGGCCGCTGCCGCGTGAACGACAGGAGCATCCCCATCAAGAGCCCCATCGCGATCAGCGAGGAGCCGCCATAGCTGACGAAGGGCAGCGTCATGCCCTTGGCGGGCAGCAGGCGGACGGCGACGCCCAGATTGATGAACGCCTGAGAGGCCAGAAGCACGGTCAGCCCCGTCCCGGCCAGCCGGATGAACACGTCCCGTTCCGTGCACAGACGCAGGAGAGAGCGATAGGTGATGGTGGCGAAGAGGATGATGACGGCCAGCACCATGATCATGCCGTATTCCTCGGCCGCGACGGCGATGATGAAGTCCGTATGCGCGTCGGGCAGCGTCCACTTCACGCGGCCCTCGTTGACGCCGGTGCCGAGGAAGCCGCCCTCGCGGATCGCGTCGATCGCATAGCCCATCTGGGTCCGGGGATCGACCTCGGGCGTCAGGAAGCCGTCGATGCGGCGGGCGAAGTGCTCGGAATTCTGGTAGGCGATCACACCGACCGCGCCCACGGCGGCGACCACGCCGGTTAGCAGCAGAATGGGCGCTCCGGCCACGAAATAGACCGCCGACCAGGCGACGATGGTCAGCATCGCCTGTCCGAAATCCGGTTGAAGCGCCAGAAACCCGACGACGATGCCCAACAAGGCGAAGCTAATCGTCTTGCCCGGGGGACCGCCCGGCTCCACGCCGGCGGCCATCAGCCAGGCGGTGACGGTGATGAAAACGGGCTTGAGAAACTCAGACGGCTGCAACGAGGCGAAGCCCAGCGAATACCAGCGGGTCGCCCCCTTGCCGAAATCCGTGCCCAGAACCGGCAGAAGCATCACCGCGACCAGCGCGGCGGCAAAGCCCAGCACCGCCAGACGGCGCACCAGGAGCGGCGACATCGCCGAGACCGCGAGCATGACCGCGAAGGCCATCGCACCGAAGATGGCCTGCCGCTCGACATAGAAGAACTGGGGCTGACCGTTGCGCTCCGCCAAGGGCACGGACGCGGCCAGCCCGAGCACGATCCCGATGGCGAACAGCATCGCAACGCAGAGCAACACGCCCTTGTCCAGCGTCCGCCACCATCGGGAAAGGATGGCCTCGCCCGGAAGGACGACGACCGCGCCATGCGCAATCTCTGTCATTGGTCCGCCTGCACTCGACTGCCCGTCCGGTTGTCCGGATCTGATCGGGTCAGTGTAGCTGAGCGATTCGCGCCGCGCTACCCTTCGCCGCAGCCACTGGGGGAGTGTGGCCGAACGGCGCGCGGCGGCCCCATAGGTGGCGGTTAGAGAACCGCGGCGATCTTGGCCTTGGCCTCGTCCGCGGCGGTGCCGTAGGGGATCAGGTCGACCACCTCGCCGCGGGCATTGAGCACGAAGATCGAGGCGTAGTGATCCATCGTGTAGTCGCCCCCGTCCAGAGGCCGCTTCTGGAAGTAGACCCGCCAGGACTTGGCCATGTCCCAGACCGCCTCCGGTTCGCCGGTGATGCCGAGGATTCGGTGGCTCTGCGGTTCCAGGTAGCTCTTGAGGAATTCCGACGTGTCCCGCTCGGGGTCGATGGTCACGAAATAGGCGCCAAGCGCTTCGGGGGCCACGTCCATCTCGCTCAGCCAGGTCTCCATGTCATAAACCGTGGTTGGGCAGATCTCGGGACAGTGGGTGAAACCGAAGAACAGCAGGCTGGGCCGGCCCTGGAAGGCCGCCTCGGTGATGGGCTGGCCGTTATGGTCGGTCAGGCGGAAGGGCGCGCCGAGCTTGGTGCCCGTCACGCGCGCGGCGCGGCGGCTCTCCATCACTTGGCGGACGGCGACACCGGCGCCGAGGGCCAGCACGGCCACCCCGCCGCCCAAGCCCAGGGTCAGAAGCGTTCGACGATCCATGCGCTCAGTTCCCGTGGGCTCCTTGGCCGGTCTGGGAGGCAGCGCGAATCTCAGGCAGGGTCATCACGGGAAAGACCAGCGTCACCTCGCCGGACTCGGCGAAAGTCAGCGTCACCTCATGGGCCTCGCCAGCGGTCAGCGGCGCGGTCAGGCCCATCAGCATCAGGTGCAGCCCGCCGGGGGCCAGCGTCACCGTCTCGCCCGCGGGGACGGGGATCCCGCCCTCGACCTCGGACATGGACATGACGCCCTCGCTCATCCGCATCTCGTGCAGTTCGACCCGAGCCACGAAATCGCCCGCGACCGAGGCGGCGATCAGCGTGTCGTCGCTGTCGCCCCGGTTCTCAATGGTCAGGAAGCCGCCCGCCACGGGCGCGTTCGGCGGGGTCTCCCGCAGCATCGGTGCGGAGAGGTGGAGTTGGCCCAAGGTCGCGGCCGGACCGCTGGCCCAGAGCGGCGAGGTCACGGCCGCGACCGAGAAGACGGTCAGGGCGCAGGCAGCGAGGGGGTTCCGCATCGGGCGACTCCGAATTGTGCATCGAAGGCCACATGGCACCCGCCCCCGGCAATTCCAAGAGCGACACCCGGTCGCAACCTTCCAGCCCTGGAAGGTTGCGACCGGCGCGCTTCAGTTGCCGTAGGCGACCGAGGGCAACCAGGTCGTGAGCGCAGGGAACATGAACACGATCGCCAGGCCCGTGAGCTGCAGCAGCACGAAGGGGATGACGCCGCGGTAGATGTGACCCAAGCTGACGCCCGGCGGGCAGACGCCCTTGAGGTAGAACAGCGCGAAGCCCACGGGTGGCGTTAGGAACGATGTCTGTAGTGTCACCGCCACGAGGATCGCGAACCAGACCACCGACGGGTCGGCCACTACATCGAAGCTGGGCACCGCCAGGGTTAGCCCCTGAATGATCGGCAGCATCAGTGGCATGATGATGATCGTGATCTCGATCCAGTCCAGCAGGAAGCCCAGCAGGAAGACGATGAACAGGATGAACAGGACGATCATGTAGGGGTTCTCGAAGATCCCCAGAACATGGCTCTGCACGATCTCGTCCCCGCCATAGCGCCGCAGCACCAGCGCGAAGAAGTTCGCCGCCAGGAAGATGCCGACGATGTAGCCTGCGGTGTTCAGGGTGGACCGGGCGACCTCCTTGAAGACCTTGAAGCTAAGCTTGCCATTGGCCAGCGCCAACAAGGTCGCCCCCATCGCGCCGAGGCCGGAGGCTTCCGTCGGCGTGGCGAGGCCCGCGAAGATCGAGCCGAGCACCAGCAGGATCAGGAAGAGCGGCGGGACGACGGCCAGCAGCACCTCCTTCACGATCGGCCAGGAGATCTCGCCCGCATCGGGCGGGACCGGCATGGCGCTCGGCTTGATCAGGCCGAACACAACGATGAAGGCAATGTAGAGGCCGCCAAGGATCAGCCCGGGAAAAAGCGCGCCCATGAACAGGTCGCCCAGCGAGATCGCCAGCTGATCCGACATGATGACGAGCATGATCGAGGGCGGGATCAGGATGCCCAGCGTCCCGGCCGCCGCGATGGTCCCCGTGGAAATCTCCTTGGAATAGCCCTGCTGCATCATCTGCGGCAGCGCCATCACGCCGAGCAGCGTCACCGAGGCGCCGATCACGCCGGTGGAGGCAGCCAGGATGATCCCGATCAGCAGAACCGTCAGCGCGAGGCCGCCCCGCAGGCCGCCGAAGAGCTTCTGCATCGAGACCATCATGCGCTGCGCCACACCGGATTGGTCCAGCATCAGGCCCATATAGATGAACATCGGCAGCGCCACGAGGACCGGGTTCTGCACGATATTGCCGAACAGCCGGTTCGAGAGAACCGAGAGGCGTTGGTAATCGATCCCGGTCCGGTCGAACTCGATGATATCCTCGAAGGCCCGGCGATAGGGGTCGAGGAAGATCTCGGCGAAAAGCGCATAGATCAGCGACACGCCGACCAGGGCGAAAGCCACCGGGATGCCGCGGAACAGCATCCAGATGAAGGTCAGGAACATGACCAGCACGACCAGCTCGTTGAGGGTCATGATCTGGCCGATAAATCCGAGCAGTCCCATCAGGCGGCGTCTCCGTCCTTGTCACGCGTCAGGTAGACGACCGCCAGCACCGCCGCCGTGACGATCAGCGTGGTGAGAACGGTTATCTTCATTTCTTGATTGAACGGCAAATCGATCTCGTCGAAGAACCATGTCCGGCTGGCTTCCCGCGCTGTCTCGGCGTCGGTCACGAGCATCGCGATGCCGAGCGCGGCGTAGTAGATCGCGAGGTTGATCGCGAAGGCCACCGAGGGCAGCGCATAGACCAGCTGGTTCCAGAGCGTCGGCTTCTTCACCTTCGCCAGCATCCGCAGATAGGCGAACCAGGTCGCGACGGCGACCAGCAGGAACGCCACGTTCACAAAGCTCTTGAGGAAGTAGAGGCCGTGGAGGCCGTTCGGGCTGCTCGATCCTTCGCCGGAGGCGATGGATTGGAGCGCATAGGCCAGCGTCACGTCCCAGCATAGGATGATGAAGGGCAGGAACAGCCAGGACAGGCCGAATATGTCGATCCAGCGCTGCTTCCGCTCCGGATAGCCGTCATAGAAGATGTCGACGCGCACATGGGAGTTCGTCGTGACCGCATAGGCCACGCCGATCAGGACGGCGGCGCCGTAGAGCCACCATTGCAGATCGTCCATCCAGGCCTGGTTGCCGGGTCCGATGCCGATCCGTCCGAGGTTCCGCAGTAGCACCTGCGCCACGATCACCACCATCAGGATGGGAAAGATCCAGGCGAAGAAGTTCGAGACCTGCACGATGAAGCGGTCGCCGCGATTATGCTCGGCGCGACCGACCTCACCGGGGTCGGAGATGGCGACGACCGGGCCGCCCGCGTCCTGCGCGACCGTCTCGGCCTGAATAGCATCGCTCATGGATGTCCCCCTCGCATCAGGGCGGCGCGCCGCCCACGGTATAATGTCGAGGCGGACGGCTCGCACCGCCCGCCTCGGGGTCTGGTCGGGATCGACCCGAACCCGCGCCTTCACCTCCGTCGAGACGCGGGCGGTCGATCAGTTGCGCGGACGCGGCAGGTAGATCGTGTCACCCCAGGTCTTGTAGCCGGCGCGATATTCCTGAAGGTCGGCCCACACCTCGGCGAAGTAGGCGTCCTCGGCGGCGAGCTCGGCGGCGACCTCGTTCCAGGCATCTTCGAAGGCGGCCAGAATCTCGGGCGACCAGGTCTTGATCGTCACGCCGTTCTGCTCGGTGTTCTCGACCATGGCCGAGAAGTTCGTCGCCTCGCCTTCGGCGAAGTTGGTGGTGATGTTGGCCAGGCAGGCGACGCGGATCTGCTCCTGCGTGCGCTCGTCCAGGTCTTCCCAGCGGTCCTTGTTGATCAGCAGTTCGAACAGCGTCGCGGGCTGGTGCCAGCCGGGGAAGTAGTTGTACTTCGCGATCTGGTGGAAGCCGAGCCGCGCGTCGATGCGGGGCATGGAGAACTCGGTCGCGTCGATGGCGCCGCGCTCCAGAGCCGGGAAGATGTCGCCGCCGGCCAGCAGCGAGGTCGACACGCCCAGCTTCTGCATCACCTCGGCGCCCAGGCCGAAGAAGCGCATGTTCAGGCCTTCCAGATCCTCGAGCGAGTTGATCTCGTTCTTGAACCAGCCCGAGGTCTCGGGCGCGATGATGCCGCAGGGCAGGACCTGAACGTTGTAGCCGTTCTGGTCATACATGCGCTGGAACATCTCGGCGCCGTCGTCATAGAGCATCCAACCCAGGAACTCGCCCGCCTCGGGGCCGAAGGGCACGGCGGCAAACAGCGAGGCGGCCGTGATCTTGCCCTGCCAATAGCCCGACGTCGTATAGGCCGCATCGACCGAGCCGTTGGACACGGCGTCCAGCGCCTCCAGCGTCGGCACCAGCTCACCCGGATCGAAATGCTCGAACTCCACCTCTTCGGAGATCGCATTGATCTTCTCGACGAAGTCGACGCCGGCGGTGCCGAGGATCGGCAGGTTCCGCGCGAAGGCGGAGGTCATCTCGAAGACCTCCTGCGCCTGCGCGGCGCCGACGATAGAGGTCGCGGCCGTGGTGGCCAGGGCGATTGCCTTGAGTTTCATATCCTTGGTTCCTCCCTATTGAACCCAAACAAGCGGGGCTTTGCCCCTGCGCCGGGGTCTCCCGCCCGACTGGTAAGGTTTCTTTACCGCTCCGCGCCGCTGGGGGCCAGCACGAATCAGCCGATTTGAGGCGTTGACAGGGCAATAATCTATCTGATCGCCAAGTAATTGCTGGGTCTTTGCCCTCCCCCTCCGGTCGCGGCCGCGTTACGGTCCCGGCAAGAGGAGGGCCCGCCCATGGCAGAAGAGCCGCCGTTCACCATCGGCATCGAAGAAGAATATCTGCTGGTGGACGCCGAGACCGGCGCCCTGGCCGAGGCCCCGGCCGAGTTGATGGACGAGGCGCAGGAGAGGTTGGGCAAGCAGGTCTCGCCGGAATTCCTGCAATGCCAGATCGAGGTGGGCACGGGCGTCTGCGCCTCCGTGGCCGAGGCCCGCACCGACCTCGCGAATCTGCGCCGCACCGTGGCCGATCTGGCCGGGCGCCACGGCCTCGCCCCCATCGCCGCCTCCTGCCACCCGTTCTCCGACTGGCGCGACCAGCATTTCACCGACCGCGACCGCTATCGCGGGCTGGCGCGGGACCTGCGCGGCGTGGCCGACCGGATGCTGATCTGCGGCATGCATGTCCATGTCGGCATCCCCGCCGAGGAGGACCGAATCGACCTGATGGGCCAGATGGCCTATTTCCTGCCGCATCTGCTAGCGATGTCGGGGTCGTCGCCGTTCTGGCAGGGGCAGGATACGGGCCTGTCGAGCTACCGACTGACCGTCTTCGACAACATGCCCCGGACCGGGTTGCCGCCGCTCCTGTCGAACTGGTCGGACTGGCGGCGCTCGGTCGAGACGCTGGCTCAGCTGGGGGTGATCGAGGACGGGACCAAGATCTGGTGGGACCTGCGGCCCTCGGACAATTTCCCGACGCTGGAGACCCGCATCTGCGACATCTGCCCGCGGATCGAGGATGCGCTGACGCTGGCGGCCCTGCTGCAATGCACGCACCGGATGCTCTGGCGTCTCAAGCAGCGCAACCAACGCTGGCGCGTCTATGACCGCTTCCTTCTGGAGGAGAACCGTTGGCGGGCCATGCGGCATGGTGTGCGCGAGGGACTGATCGATTTTGGCCGCCATCGGATCATCCCCCTGCCCCAACTGGTCGATGAATGGCTGGAGCTGATCGCCGAGGACGCCGATCAGCTCGGATGTCAGGCCGAGGTGGCCCGCGCCCGCGCGCTCGTCCGGGCGGGCAACGCCTCCGACCGGCAACGCGAGATCTTCGAGGCGGCGGGCGGCGGGGCCGAGGGCGGGCGCGCGGTCGTGCGGCACCTGATGGCGGAATACCGGGAGGGGCTCTAGGCGGCCGGGCGCGCCGCCACCACCGCTGCGGTCGTTGGACCGGCCTGCATCATCACGGGTTCACAAATACTCCAGATCCCACGGCCTGACCTGGGCGCGGGCCTGACCGAGGGGCGGGTTCCCTGCCCCATCGCCCTTGCCAACGCGCCCTTTCCCGCGTTAATTGAACGCGTGTTCTATTCCTAGCGGCGCGGGAGGGCCCCATGGACTTCGCACTCTCCGAGGAAAGCTCCGCCGTCTTCGACATGGCCCGCGATGTGGGCCAGGCCGAGATCGCGCCCCATGCCCGCGCCTGGGAGGCGGAAGGCTCGATCCCGAAGGACCTCTGGCCCAAGCTGGCGAAGTTGGGCTTTGGCGGGCTCTATGTCACGGAGGAGTCCGGTGGTTCTGGGCTGACCCGGCTGGACGCGACGCTGGTCTTCGAGGCGCTGTCGATGGCCTGCCCCTCGGTCGCGGCCTTCCTGTCGATCCACAACATGTGCGCCAAGATGATCGACGGGTTCGGCTCGGACGAGCTGAAGGCGAAATACCTGCCGAAGGCGCTGACCTGCGAGACCTTCTTCTCCTATTGCCTGACCGAGCCGGGCAGCGGCTCGGATGCGGCGGCGCTGAAGACCAAGGCGGTGAAGACCAACGACGCCTACCGGCTGACCGGCACCAAGGCCTTCATCTCGGGCGGCGGCTATTCCGACGCGTATATCGTGATGGCCCGCACCGGCGAGGCGGGGCCGCGCGGCATCTCGGCGCTGGTGGTCGAGGACGGGGCCGAGGGCCTGTCTTTCGGTGGGCTGGAGGACAAGATGGGCTGGCGCTCGCAGCCCACGCGCCAGGTCCAGTTCGACGACTGTCCGACGCCGCTCGGGAACCTCCTGGGCGAGGAAGGGCGCGGCTTCTCCTATGCGATGGCCGGGCTCGATGGCGGGCGGCTCAACATCGCGGCCTGTAGTCTGGGCGCCGCGCAGCAGGCGCTGGACCAGACCGTCGCCTATGTGAAGGAGCGGAAAGCCTTCGGCCAGAGCCTCGCGGAGTTCCAGAACACCCAGTTCCGCCTGGCCGAGATGGAAATCGAGTTGCAATCCGCCCGCGTTTTCCTGCGGCAGGCGGCCTGGAAGCTGGACCAGAGCGCGCCCGACGCGACGATGCATTGCGCCATGGCCAAGAAACTGGTCACCGAGGCCGGGAGCCGCGTGGTGGACGGCTGCCTGCAACTGCATGGCGGCTATGGCTATCTGGGCGATTACGGGATCGAGAAACTGGCACGCGACCTGCGCGTCCATCAGATTCTCGAGGGGACCAACGAGATCATGCGCTTGATCGTCGCACGCGGGATGCTGGCGGCGTGATGCGGCCTCGGACCGCTGGCGCGGTCCGACCCGCCGGGGGGCTTTGCCCCCCGGACCCCCCAGGATATTTAGACAGGGAAGAAGAGGGGGCGGCGTGACCGAGATCGATATTCGTCAAGACGGCCGGGCGGGGCGCATCACGCTGAACCGGCCGGACGTGCTCAACGCGCTCTCCTGGGAGATGTGCCTGGCCATCGAAGCGGCGCTGGACGGCTGGGCGGAGGCGCCCGGGATCGACCTCGTGCTGATCGAAGGGGCGCCGGGGCGCGCCTTCTGCGCCGGGGGCGACATCCTGGAGATGCACAAGGCGGGGACCGAGGGGCGCTACGAATACGGGCAACGCTTCTGGCGCGACGAATACCGGATGAACGCCAAGATGTTCCGCTTTCCGAAGCCGGTGGTCAGCTTCCTGCACGGCTTCACCATGGGCGGCGGCGTGGGCGTTGGCTGCCATGCGTCCCATCGGATCGTGAACGAGTCGAGCCGCATCGCGATGCCGGAATGCGCCATCGGGCTGGTACCGGATGTGGGCGGTTCGCTGATCCTGGCGCGGGCGCCCGGACGGTTGGGGGAATATCTTGGCACCACGGGCATGCGAATGGGGCCCGGGGATGCAATCCATGCGGGCTTTGCCGATCTCTACGTGCCGGAGTGCTGGGACGACTTGAAGGCGCGGCTCTGCGAGAGCGGAGATGTCGGGCTGGCGGATGCGGCGGGAGTCACCCCGCCCGAGGCGCCGCTGGCCACGATGGCTCAGGAGATCGACGCGCTTTTCGGTGGCGAGACGCTGGGCGATATCGCGCGGGCCTGCGCGGCCTCCGAAAGCGAGGTGGCCCAAGGCGCGATGAAGGCGCTTCGGGCCAATTCCCCGCTATCGATGGCCTGTACCGTCGAGATGCTGCATCGGCTGGGGGACGACCCGACAATCGACCAGGCTCTGCTGCTCGAGTACCGCTTTACCCATCGCGCACTGGAGCATGCGGATTTCGTCGAGGGTATCCGCGCCCAGATCGTCGACAAAGACCGCACGCCGCGCTGGCGTCATGCCGGGCCCGACCAGGTGCCCCCCATCGACGTCTCGGCCATGCTGCGGCCGCTGCCCAAGGACACGCCACTTCCGGAGGTCACCCCATGAAAATCGCGTTCATCGGCCTGGGCAACATGGGTGCGCCCATGGCCCGCAATCTTATCGCCGCGGGGCATGACGTGGCGGGCTACGACACCGCCGCCACACCCGAGGGCATCGACATGGCGGCGAGCGCGGCGGCGGCCGTGGCGGGGGCGGAGGTGGTCATCACCATGCTGCCCAATGGCGGGATCCTGCGCGCCGTGGCCGAGGAGATCGTCCCCGCAATGGGCGCCAGCGCGGTGTTGCTCGACTGCTCAACCGTGGACGTCGAAAGCGCCCGCGCGGTCGCCGCGCAGGCCGAGGCGGCGGGGCTGATGGCGCTGGACGCGCCCGTCTCCGGCGGGATCGGCGGCGCGGAAGCGGGGACGCTGACCTTCATGGTGGGCGGCGCACCCGAGGCGCTGGAGATCGCGGCACCACTGCTCGACGTGATGGGCGGGCGGACGGTCCATTGCGGGCAGGCGGGCAGCGGGCAGGCCGCGAAGATCTGCAACAACATGATACTGGGCGCGACGATGGTGGCGACCTGCGAGGCCTTTGCGCTGGCCGACAAGCTGGGGCTCGACCGGCAGGCGATGTTCGACGTGGTCTCGACCTCCTCGGGGCAGTCCTGGTCGATGAACACCTACTGCCCGGCCCCGGGGATCGGACCGAAGAGCCCGGCAGACAACGATTACAAGCCGGGCTTTGCGGCGGAGTTGATGCTCAAGGATCTCGACCTCGCCCGCCAAGCGGCAGAGGAGGCGGGAGCAGCGACGCCCATGGGCGATGCCGCGCTGGCCGAGTACCGCGCTTTCGTCGAGGGGGAGGACGGGCGAGGGCGCGACTTCTCGGCGATGCTACCGAGGTTTCAGGGCAAAACGCGGGGCTGACGCGCCCCGCGCGGGCTCACATCAGGCGCTGCACATTCACACCGAAGGTGACGGCGCCGATCTTCTCGCCGGTGTCGGGATCGACGATCGGCATCGACGCCTGGATCTGGTAGTAACCCGTGCTGTCGTCGAACTCGACCTCGCTGATGTGCAGCCCGCCATCCTCGCGGTCGTAGGTCTCCTGCCACTTGGCCTCGTCGCCCTGCCAATAGTCGGAGGTGACGGCGCTCTGCGCCACGTTCAGCCCGCGATTATCCATCACGAAGGCCTCGGTGACGAAGCCCGCCGAGCCGCGCTGCCGCTGCGCCAGGGTGAGGGACGCGTCGCGGGTCATAAGGTCTTCGATCAGAGGTCCACCGCCGGACTTGGCCTGGGCGCGCCATTCCCGGTCCAGGGCTTCGATATCCTCGAGCTTCAGCTCGGCATGGGCGGCGTTCTGGGCGCGGATGGCGGCGATCAGCTCCGGGTCGGTCAGCCAGGAGCTGAGCTCCCGCTCGACATAGGCGGCCAGCGGCACCTTGTAGACGTCTTCCTGGCCGGGCGACGAGATCATCGTGAGCGTGACCACGTTGCGCATGTCGTCGGACAGCCCGCTGGTGAGCGAAGCGACCTGGGCGAGGTCGCTTTCCCGCGCGCTTCCGAGAGCGACGAGACCATTGAGAAGGGTATGTGCCTCCGACCAGCGGTCATACATCGCGCTCAGCTCGTTGCGGACGATGTCGGTCCGGGGCGGGTTGATACCCGCCTGCGGCATGCCGTCCCGCAGCGCGACGAGGGTCGCGTCGAAGGTAGAGACCGCCGCGGCGAGATCGCCGCCCGTCCCGAAGGCATCGATGCCGGCGCTCATCCCGCAAACGATGCGGTCCATCTCCGCCAGAAGCTTGGTCTGGCGGCCCATGAAGTTGAGCGCGACCGCATCCACCTGCAAAAGCTCCTGCGGGTTGGAGTAGCGGCCGGAGACGTCGGCCAGCAGGCTTTCGGCCGAATCCATCAGGTCCGCATGGGTCGTGGCGACCGCCGAGAGCGCAGCGGGCGTGGGCGTCCCGGTCGCGACGGCACGGATCGGCTCCCAGGCGCTCTCCATGGCGTCGAGACGGCGGACGATCCGGCCGTTCGTTCTCGGTCCCGGAACACCGAGCGCCGGGTCGCCATCGCGCAGACCGGCGACGACGAAATCGAACAGCGTCGTCGCCTCCCGGCGCGCATCCGCACTGATCGCGGGATCCACGCTGGCCCGACAGGCGGTCGCGACAGCCTGCTCTCCGAGAGAGCGGAGGTTGGCGGACAGGAAGACCCGTGCCTTGCTGCCGTCATAGACCGCCTCTTCGGCGAAAGCGGGGGGAGCGGCGACCGTTACGCAAAGAACCGCGACGGCGCTCAGGCAGGCGGACGAAAGAGCCTGCGGGCGGGGCGGGAAAAACAAGGCGACTCGAGATAAGGGCATTGGACAACCCTCCTCGATCTGGTTCGATTCGACCCTGATCGGGGAGGTGGGCAAAACGATGGCCGAAAGGGCGAGCAGGCGGGGCTCTGCTGCGCTCGGCACAGCCGTCCTGCAACCGGACACGGGCAGAACGCAGTTCCAAAACGCTTGACCGAGAAGAATGGCGCGGTTGACGGGGCTCGAACCCGCGACCCCCGGCGTGACAGGCCGGTACTCTAACCAACTGAGCTACAACCGCGCGTGAGCGGCTCGATAGCGACCTCCGTGGGGGGGGTCAATGCCCTCTGCACATCCTTTGTCCAAACGGCGCGTCACATCGCCGGCAAGTCCCGGATCGGCCCGCGATCCAGGCGCCACGCCTCGGGCCCGGCCGAAGGAAAGAGGGTCCGCACCAAGGGATCGTGCCCCGGCACCACGAGACCCGGAGCGGAGGCGAGGGCCTGGATCGTCGCGAAGCCTTCCAGCATTTCTTCGACATCAACGACGATGGGGAACGGCTTGGCGGCCCGGTAGTTCTCATAGAAATGCGCCGCGTCCGAGGCGAGGCAAAGCCATCCGACCTCGGTGCGGACCCGCACGGCCTGCAACCCCTTCGAATGGCCGCCGATACGATGCACCGTCACGCCCTCGGCCACCTGCCCGTCGCCCTGGTGAAAGACGACCCGGCCCGAATAGAGCCGCCGCACCGCCTCGCAGATATGGTCGCCGGTAAACGGCATGCGCAGCGCGTCGTGGCACATGCAAGGTCCGGTGGCATAGGCCATCTCGGCGGCCTGGATGTGCAGCGTCGCGTTTGGAAACAGGTGCAGCCCGCCCGCATGGTCGTAATGCAGATGCGTGACGATCACCCGGTCGACGGCCTCGGCGGCAAGACCGAACGGGGCCAGCGCCTCCCGCGGGTCGCGCTGAATCGGTCGGGACCGGCGCGCGCCCTCTTCCGCGTCATAGCCCGTATCGACCAGGATCGTCTCCTCGCCGCGCCGGAGCAGCCAGATGAAGTAGTCGATCGGATGCCGCGCCGCGTGGTCGTCGTCGAAGAGAAAGCTATCCCCCCGCACCCGCGCGGTCCGATCGCCATAGCGCAGCGCGAAAACCTCCCAGCTCATCCCTCGACCCGATCCCAGGTCTTGACGTGCTTGGCCACGATCATCGGCGTCACCGCCGCGTCGAACACCTTGTAGTGCTGGGTCTGCCGATGGGCGTCGAACCCCGCCGCGTCGTCGTAGATTTCATAGAGAAACACCTCGTCGGACCGGGACGGGTCGGTCAGCACGTCGAATCGCAGGCAGGCGGGCTCTCCCAGGGACGCGCGCGCATTCGCCATCAGGGCGGGCAAGAAGTCGGGCATCCGGCCCGAGGCGACCTCGATGGTGACGGTGACTGCGAACATGCTTTTCCTCCCTGCGCGCATGCGCCTAACTGCGCCCGACTGTCGCAGGGAGGGCACGGAATGTCCAAAGAGTTCGAGATTGCGGTGTTTCATGGCGACGGCATCGGCCCCGAGATCATGGCACCCACGCTGCGCCTCTTGGACGGGCTGTCGGGGGCCTATCGCTTCGCCTGGCGCGACTGCCCGGCGGGGGCGGCGAGCTATCTCGACTGCGGCTCCGATCTGCCGGAGGCGTCGCTAGAGACGGCGCGTCGGGCGGACGCGATCCTGCTCTCGGCCCTGGGCGATCCGGCGGTGCGCTACCCGGACGGCACCGAAATGACGCCGCAGATCGACATCCGCATTGCGTTGGACCTCTATGCGGGCGTGCGCCCGGTCCGCATCGTCCCGGGAATGCGGACGCCGCTGGCCTTGCCGGAGGGCAAGGTCGTGGACTTCGTCCTGGTCCGGGAATCGACCGAAGGTCTGTTCCATACCCAGGGCAAAGGCACCGTCACCGCCGACATGGCCGAAGAGACCCTGCGCCTCACCCGCCGCACCACCGAGAAGGTGTGCCGCTTCAGCTTCGACCTGGCCCGGGCGCGCAAGGCGGAAGGCCACCGGGGCCGCGTGACCAGCGTGGACAAGGCCAATGTCTTCCGCGCCTTCGCCTTCTGGCGGGAGATCTTTGACGGGGTGGCCCGGGACTACCCGGACCTGACCGCCGACCATGCCTATGTCGACGCGATGGCGCTGTGGTTCGTGCTGAAACCCTGGGACTGGGACGTGATGGTGACCGAGAACATGTTCGGAGACATCCTCTCGGACCTGGGCGCGGGGCTGATGGGCGGGCTCGGCATGGCGCCCTCGGCCGATATCGGCGACGACCATGCGGTGTTTCAGCCCTGCCATGGCTCCGCGCCGGATATCGCGGGCCAGGGGATCGCCAACCCCTTCGCGATGATCCTGTCGGCGGGGATGATGCTGGATTGGCTGGGGCGGCGGCACGCGGTGCCCGAGATGATCGCCGACGCGGCGCGGGTGCAGGCCGCCGTCGATGGCTGCCTCGCCGCCGGAGAGACCACCGGCGATCTTGGCGGGACGCTCGACACCGAGGGCGCGGCGGATGCCGTGATCGCCCGCCTGTGACGCTGCGGGTCGGATTGCTGGGGCTGGGCTATTTCGCGCAGTTCCACCGGGAGGCCTGGGGCCGCATCCCTGGCGCGACCCTGGCCGCGACGGCCGATGGCGACCCGGCGAAGGGAGCGGACCATCCCGACCTCGACGGCTTGCTGGATGCGGGGATCGACCTGCTGGACATCGCGACACCGCCGCCGACCCATGCCGCCGCCATCCGCGCCGCCCTGCCCCGCGGCTTGCGCGCGATCATCTGCCAGAAGCCGTTCTGCACCTCTCCCGAAGAGGCCCGCGCCGTCACCGAAGCGGCCGAGGCGGCGGGCGTCCCGCTGATCGTGCACGAGAACTTCCGCTTCCAGCCCTGGTTCCGGACGATGCGGGCGGCGCTCGACGCGGGCCGCATCGGCCGGCCGCTGTCGTTGACGTTCCGCCTGCGCCCCGGCGACGGACAGGGGGAGGATGCCTATCTCGCGCGGCAGCCCTATTTCCGGACCATGCCGCGCCTGTTGATCCACGAGACGGGCGTGCATTATCTCGACGTCTTCCGCTACCTGATGGGCATGCCGGACGGGATCTATGCCGATCTGCGGCGGCTGAACCCCGCGATCCGGGGGGAGGACGCGGGGCTGGTCGTGCTCGACTATGGCGGCGGCGCCCGGGCCGTCCTGGACGGCAACCGGCTGCTCGATTTCGACACCGACGATCCGCGGCGGACTTTCGGGACGGCTCTCCTGGAAGGCACGGAGGGCAGTCTGCGGCTAGCGGGGGATGGCGCGGTCACCTGGCGCCGCTTCGGCACGCGCGAGACCGAGACCCTGCTTCACGCGCGGGACTGGCCGGGCTTCGCCGGCGACAGCGTCCACGCGCTGCAATCCCACGTCGTGCGGGCGCTGAGCGGCGCGGGCGCGCTGGAGAACACCGCGCGGGACTATCTGGAGGTCATCGAGATGGTCGAACTGGCCTATGCCGCCTTCGAGGCGAGGACGCGCCTGCCGCTCCGTTGACGGATCGATCGAATGCGATGTGTTCGTCGCAGGGCGTTAGGGAAGCCTTTATCTCTCCCCTCCATCCTGCGCGGGCCAACCATCATGTGAAACATGACGAATCGAGGCTGCGATGATCCGTGTGACCTTCTGGGCGAGGCGAAGTTCCTACGTCCAGACACTGGAGATGAAACTGGCTATCCTGTTGCTATGCCTCTTTTTGGCGCTGCTCGGGCTGATGCCCGTGGCGACCGAGGCCGGAAGAGACTGTGAGGAGGACGGTGGCGACATCTGTGCGCCAGCGCCCTAGTCGCGGCGGGCGGCCTCGGCCGCACTGCGGATCTCGCGGATGGCGCGGCCATAGCCCTCCGGGTTGTCGACCGTGCCATGCTTGAACACCGCGGACCCGGCGACCAGAACATCCGCCCCGGCCTCAGTGACCAGAGGGGCCGTGACGGGGTCCACCCCGCCATCGATCTCGATATGAATGGGTCGGTCCCCGATCATCTCGCGCAGACGCCGCACCTTGGCGATCTGCGAGCGGATGAACTTCTGCCCGCCGAAGCCCGGATTGACGGTCATCACACAGATCAGGTCCACTTCGTCCAGCAGCATCTCCACCGCCTCCGCCGGCGTGCCCGGGTTCAGCGCCAGCCCCGCGCGCACCCCCGCCCCGCGAATCGCCTGGAGTGTCCGATGCACATGCGGCCCGGCCTCCAGATGCGCGGTCAGCACATCGGCCCCCGCCTCGACGAAGCCCTCCAGATAGGCGTCCACTGGCGAGATCATCAGATGCACGTCCATGACGCCGCGGATATGCGGCCGGATCGCGGCGCAGGTCGCGGCGCCAAAGCTGATATTGGGCACGAAATGCCCGTCCATCACATCGACATGGACCCAATCGGCCCCCTGCCCTTCGATGGCGGCGCATTCGGCGCCAAAGTTGGCGAAATCGGCGGCGAGGATCGAGGGGGCGATCTTGATGGAGCGATCGAAGGTCATGGAAGTCTCCTGAGGGGTCAGTCCGCCCCGACCACGCCGCGGTCGGTCACGATATAAGGCAGCAGCACGTCATGGGGGCCGCGCGGGATTTGCGGCAGGCGTTGC
Organism: Jannaschia seohaensis; assembly: GCF_900116765.1. Taxonomy (GTDB): domain Bacteria; phylum Pseudomonadota; class Alphaproteobacteria; order Rhodobacterales; family Rhodobacteraceae; genus Jannaschia; species Jannaschia seohaensis. The sequence goes on from NZ_UETC01000002.1 coordinate 334,230, forward strand.
GCCTCCACCGCGAGGCCCACGATCAGCGCGTCGGACAGGCCCGCCAGCGTCCGGTCATAGAACCCGCCGCCATAGCCCAGCCGCGCGCCCGAGGCGTCGAAGCCGCACATCGGCACGATCACCACGTCCGGCACGCGCCAGCCGCCCTCGACCGGCTCCGGCACGTTGAAGGCCCCCGGGGCCATTTCGCAGCCTGGCGTCCATTCGCGGAACCGCAGCGGCGCGCCCTTGGAAGTGACTACGGGCACGCAGATCCGGTTGTCGAGGCTAAGGGCCCGCATCACGCGGGTCGGGTCCACCTCGGAGCCGATAGGCATGTAGCCCGCGATGGTCCGCCCCTTCAGATGCATCAGCCGGGCATAGAGCCGCACCGCCGCCGCCGCGCGCGCGGTGATCGGGGCCGCCTCGCGCGCGGCAAGGCAGCGCTTACGCAGTTGCGCCTTCATCTCCCGAAGCCTAGCGTCCGCGGTCATGGCCACCTTCGATCACTTCGCCGTCTCCGCCGCAACGCTCTCCGAGGGGGTCGCGCATGTCGCGGCGGTGTTGGGCCTGCAGATGGGGCCTGGGGGAAAACACGACCTGATGTCTACCCATAATCGCCTCTCGGGCCTGGGCCCCGGCGAATACATGGAGGTCATCGCCATCGACCCCGACGCGCCCCCGCCCGGCCGTCCCCGCTGGTTCGACCTGGACCGGCGGTCGGGGCCGCCCCGGATCGGCAACTGGATCGCGCGGGTGAACGATCTGGACGCGGTGGTGGCGCGCTGGCCGGAGGCGGGACAGCCGCTGTCGTTCCAGCGCGGCCCGTTCCGCTGGCGCATGGCCGTTCCCGATGACGGGATCCTGCCCTTCGACGGCTGCTTCCCCGCCCTCATCCAGTGGGAGAGCGCCGCGCCCAGCTTCGACGACGTGGGCCTGCGCCTGACGGGGCTGGAGCTGCGCCATCCCGAAGGCGCGGCTCTGGCCGAGGTCCTGGCCGACCTGATCCGCGACCCGCGCATCCAAGCCGCCACCGGCCCGCGCCGGATCACCGCGCATCTCGACACGCCCGACGGCCCCCGCACCCTGTCGTGAGCGACGCGCTGCCCCCCAGCCTGGACGAGATCGAGGCCCTGGCCCAGGCCACGCGCGACGCCCTGCCCGCCCCCTTCGCGGGTCTGGCCACCGAGGTCCGCCTGGTGGTCGAGGACTGGCCCTCGGAGGAGATCCTCGACGAGATGGAGATCGAGGACGCCTACGACCTGACCGGTCTCTACGAGGGCGTGCCGCTCATCGAGCGCTCGGTCGAGCACCCCGAGCCGCCCTCGACCGTCAGCCTCTTCCGCCGCCCGATCCTGGACGAATGGGCGGCACGCGGCGACGTGACCCTGGGGGAGCTTGTCGCCCATGTCACGGTCCACGAATTCGCCCATCATTTCGGCTGGTCCGACGAGGAGATCGCCCGAATCGACCGCTGGTGGGAGTGAGCCCCAGGCCAGCGCGACGTCCAGCGGCTCCGGATCGGCTAGCCTCCGCAGATAAGCCAGGGGCGCGCATGGCCTGCGCCATGGCCTAGATCCCGGTCGCAATCTCTTCAAAATCGAAACGCTTGGCGCGCGCTCTCCCGGGCGAGACGGTCCGAGCGCACTCCACCGACCGCCCTCCCCTGCGGTTCGCGCCGATCATGCGCCGCCACGGCGTCCGAAGCCGGCCTGCGCGCCCCGCGCGAAGATCGAGCCGCAGCGCCGATGGCGGCGCCAGCCATCCGCTCAGGATTCCCTGCTTCGTCTCCGTTTGGGGCCGGTCATCTGGCGGCGATCCCGCTGACCTGGACGAATCGGCCGCAGCCTCCAAAACGCAGAAAGCGCCCCGCGGGGCGCTTTCGACCAGCCCTTGCCGCTGGTGGATCAGGCGGCGGCGCGCGACGACAGGATATCGTCCACCGCTTTCAGAGCGCCGTCCTCGTCCATGTCGTTCACGGCGGCGAGTTCCCGGGTCAGACGGTCGAGCGCGGCTTCATAGAGTTGCCGCTCGGAATAGGACTGCTCCCGCTGTTCGTCGTTGCGGTGCAGGTCGCGCACGACCTCGGCGATGGCGATCAGGTCGCCGGAGTTGATCTTGGCCTCGTATTCCTGCGCGCGGCGGGACCACATGGCGCGCTTGACGCGGGCCTTGCCCTTCAGCGTCGACATCGCCTTGGTGACGATATCGGGCGAGGAAAGCGCGCGCATGCCCACATCCGACGCCTTGTTGGTGGGCACGGAGAGCTTCATCTTGTCTTTGGTGAACTGGACGACGAAGACCTCCAGTTCGTAACCTGCCACTTCCTGCTTCTCGACGGCGACGATCTGGCCCACGCCATGCGCGGGGTAGACGACGAAATCGTTCGGGCGGAATTCGGGCTTCTTGGCCATGGGCATCCTCATACTGGGTCGCGCCCGCCGGGGATCGGCGACAAAAATCCGCGCCCGTAGCAAAGCGACGGGGCACGGGTTCGGCGTGACGATGTTGACCCGCTGCCCGGAAGGGGTCGGATCGGGTCGGCAGACAGACACGGGCAGACGCCCGATATCAGGATGACCATATCATATTTCAAGGCCCTGCGGAAGCGTCTGCCGCGCGGCCTCCGAGTCAGCCGCCCTCGCCCGGCGCCTCCGAGAAGAGCTCCATCTTGCCAGGCTTGCCATCCATCTCCTCCGCGTTGGGCAGAGGGTCCTTCTTGGTGATGATGACAGGCCACGCCTCGGAATACTTGCGGTTGAACTCGACCCACTTGTCCATATCCGGCTCGGTGTCCGGGCGGATCGCGTCGGCGGGGCATTCCGGTTCGCAGACGCCGCAATCGATGCATTCGTCGGGATGAATGACCAGCATGTTCTCACCCTCGTAGAAACAATCCACGGGGCAGACCTCGACGCAATCGGTGTACTTGCAGGCGATGCAGGCGTCAGTGACGACGTAGGTCATGGGCGCTGTCCTTTCCGATGTCGGTGCGGGCTTAGCGGGCGGGAACGGCGCGTGCAAGTCGCGGAGAAGGGCCGTTCGTCACAGGGCCGCGAGGGGCCGGCGGGCGCTGATCCTCGGCCCAGTCGCGGGCTTGGTCCAGGCGTCGGCGATCCCGGCCGGTGGGGCGGGGGCCGACACGCGGCACAGGAGCAGGCGAATTGTCCGTGTAGGCGGCTTGCGCCTCGGGAGCGGGGCCCCGGCGGCTGAGCAGCGCCTGGATCTCGATCACGCGCACGCGCGACCCGGCGGCAAATGTGAGCGTGTCGCCCGGGGCCACGCCATAAGCGGGCTTGGTGACGCGTTCGCCGTTCACGCGGACATGGCCGTCGCTCACGGTCCGCGCTGCGAGGCTGCGTGTCTTGAAGAACCGCGCCTGCCAGAGCCACTTGTCGAGCCTCTGGCGGGCGGGTGCCTCGCTCACTTGTCCTTGAGGGCCGCGAGGGCCGCGAAGGGATTGTCCGGATCGATGGCCTTCTCACGCTTGGGCCGCGATTCGAAGGTGCGGGGGCCCTGCTCCTTGGGCGGGCGTTTGCCCTTGGGGCCCTGCCCCTTCGCCCCCTTGCCCTGCGGTTTGCCACGTCCGCGATTGCGGTCGCCCGGTTGCCCATCGCGACGTGGGCCGCGGCCGCCCTGGCGGCGAGGCGCCCAGGTGAAAATGTAGAAGGACTCGGTCTCCGGCGCGGCGTCCTCGGCCGGTGCCTCCGTGGCAGCTGCGTCCTCGGTCGGTGCGTCCGTGGCAGGCGCTTCCGAGGCCGCCTCCGTCTGCGTCTCGGAGGGCGCCGCGTCGGTCGGCGTCTGCGCCCCCTCCTCCGAAACGGTCTCCGGCGCGGGCGCGGCCGCCTCTCCGTCCTCGGAGACGGGCGGTGCGGTCTCCGCGCCCTCGGGCGCCGGGGTCGCGTCGGACTGGGTCTCAGCGGCCGGCTCCGCCGGCGTCTCTGCCTCGGCCTCGAGCTTGGCGGCGGGCTTGGCCTTGGGCCGCTCGCCCTTCTCGGCCTTGTAGCCCAGGCCGCCCATCAGGTCGGCGAATTGATCCAGCGTCATGCCGGTGATCGAGAGCATATCCGCCGTCGCTTCGAACCCGCCGCGGCTGTCCATCGGGCGGATCATGTCGGCGAGACGCTCCAGCATGTCGATGCGGATCGCCCGCTCGCCCGCGAGGCGATACCCGGCCATCGGATAGTATCCCTGCGGCGCGCCCTTGACAGCCGGGACGGTCACGAGGCCCGGCGGCGGGGCCTCGGGAAACTCGTCGATCCCCTGCCAAAGCGACCAGAGCACGAGGCGCAATCGGGTCGGCGCGGGCTTGAGCAGGAGCTGCTGGAAGATGGTGAACTGGCCGAAGCGGACGCCGTGCTTGCGGAGCTGCCCACGCGCCTCCTGGTCGAGCTCCTTGACCTCGGCCGCGACCTCGGCGCGCGGAATCACGCCCATCCCCTCCAGGAGGCGGAAGGCGAAGCCACGCGCGAGCCCGGTGACGGCCTCGTCCTTGGACAGGGCAAGCAGCGGCTCGAGCGCGGCATTGACCTTGCGGTCGATGAAGTGTTGCAGGCGGCGGCTCACCTTCTGCATGACCTCGGGGCCCGCTTCCTCGTCGACGAAGGCCTCGACGCCGGGCTTGAGCGGATCGTCGCCCTTCACAAGCTTGCCCACCGCCTGGTCGCCCCACATCAGGCCGCCCTGCTCGGTGAAGTCCATCTCCGTATCGGGCGCGTTGTAAAAGCGGTCGGCGCGCAGGTGGAACTCCGGCCGCAGGGCCTGGGTCGCGGCCTGCCGCACGGTCTTGGCCTCGTCCGGCGTCGTGGTCCCGGTCTGGTGAAAGCGGAAGCCTTCGAGGCGGCCCAGCGCCTCGCCCTCGACCGTCACCTGTCCCTTGTCGTCGATCTGAGCCAAGAGGCCCTCCTTCATCTTCAGCCGCCGGAGCAGCACGCTGGTCCGCCTGTCCACGAACCGGTTCGTCAGCGCCTGGTGCAGCGCGTCCGACAGGCGGTCTTCTACCTTGCGCGTGGCCTCGCGCCAATGGGCCTCGTCCTCAACCCAGCCTTTGCGCTGCGCCACGTATGTCCAAGTGCGGATATACGCCAGTCGTTTCGACAACATGTCGATATCGCCCTGGGTCTTGTCGATGCGCTTGATCTGGCGCGCGAACCAATCTCGGTCAACGCGGCCCTTTTCGTGCAGAAAATCGAAGATCCGCGCGAGCAGGTTGGTGTGCTCCCCATGGCTGATCCCCTGAAAGTCGGGGATGCGGCAGACATCCCAGAGCAGGCGCACGTCCCTTGCATCGCGGATGCGCGCGGCGACCGATTCCAGCTGCCACAGCGTCTTGAGCGATTGCAGGTCGTCCGCCTCGCGCCCCTTGGTCAGGATCTGCTCCGGGCTGGGCGCCTCCAGCGAGGCGATCAGCGCGTCGGGCGTGCCGAAATCGAGCCGGTCGTTGCGCCAGCAGAGCCGGTCGATGGGCTTGAACTTGTGGTTTTCGATCGCCTCGGCGAGGCCCTCGTCGAGCGGCGCGGCCTCCCCGGTGGTGCCGAACGTGCCGGGCTCCGTGTAGCGGCCCGCCCGGCCCGCAATCTGAGCGAGCTCATGGGGCATCAGGGGCCGCATGCGGCGGCCGTCGAACTTGGAGGTGGCGGAAAACGCCACATGCTTGATGTCGAGATTAAGCCCCATGCCGATGGCGTCGGTGGCGACGAGGTAATCCACATCGCCGTTCTGATACATCGCCACCTGCGCGTTGCGCGTGCGCGGCGAGAGCGCGCCCATCACGACCGCCGCGCCGCCTTTCTGACGGCGCAGCAGCTCGGCGATGGCATAGACGTTCTCGACCGAGAAGCCGACGATGGCAGTGCGGCCGGGCATCCGGCTGATCTTCTTCGATCCGCTATAGGTCAGATCGCTGAACCGCTCCCGCCGGGCGAATTGCGCTTCGGGGACAAGCTGCGCGATGGCGGGCCGCATCGTGTCGGAGCCCATGAACAACGTCTCGTGCAGCCCCCGCATGTGGAGCAGCCGGTCGGTGAAGACATGGCCCCGGTCCGGGTCGGCGCAGAGCTGGATTTCGTCCACGGCCACGAAATCGGCGCCGAGGCCTTGGGGCATCGCCTCGACGGTGCAGACCCAATAGGCCGCCCGGGGCGGGACGATGCGTTCCTCGCCGGTCACGAGCGCCACCACCGAGGGCCCCCGCGCGGCGACCAGCCGATCATAGACCTCCCGCGCGAGCAGGCGCAGGGGCAGACCGATCACGCCGGTGCGATGGGCGAGCATCCGCTCCAAGGCGTAATGCGTCTTGCCGGTATTGGTCGGGCCGAGGACCGCGGTGATGCGGCCTTTGGTCATGGTCATTACGGGTCTCGTTTAGGCCGGTTCGCTCTGTCTCCGGCGATGCGCCGGAAGAGAATGCGGGACCGGGGGCCAGCCCCCGGACCCCCGGGATATTTTTGCAGGGAAGAAGAGGGGCGCGGGAGAGTTACGGACGGGGAAAGATCGGCGCGGGGGGCGTCAAAGGGCGCGTTCGCCGACCTGGCGTTCGAGGCGCTCGACGGCGGCGTTCACATTGTCCTCGGCCGGGAAGACCTGCTGCGCGCGGCGGAAGGCTTCGAGCGCCTTCTCGCTCTCGCCCAACTGTTCCATGATGATGCCAAGCCCCGCGAGCGCGCCGAAATGGCGAGGCTCCAGAATCAGGGTCTGCTCGATATCGGAGATCGCGGGGCCGTAGCGGTCGGTCAGATAGAAGGCGGTGGCGCGCAGGTTCCAGGCGGCGGCCCAGTCAGGCGCGTGGTCGGTCAGCGCAGTCAGATGGGCGAAGGCGCGGGACCAGTCTTCGGCCTCGATGGCGTCGCGGCCGCGCTGCAAGAGAAGATCCATCGCGGCGGAGCCGGAATGCGACCACCGCTCCTCGATCTCGCGGGAGAGGCGGCGGGCCTCGGCCCTATCCTCGGGCGCCGTGAGCGTGCCCAGACGGTTGAGCAGCACGTCCGGATCGTCCGACAGCACCTCCTGCGCGGGGAGGGACGTGGCGTAACCGATCGCCAGAGCCGTTACGAAACCGTTGAAGGTGACGCGAAGGTCAATCATCTAATGCCTATCCTTCCTGCCGCGTCCTGCGGCCCCCAACCCGTGAGGACCTCATGAGCGATATCGTCACCGAAGCCGTCACCCAGCTCTCCCAGAAGATTGGCACCTTCGACGGCAGCGTCAAGTTCGTGATCGAAGACGAGGGCGCCGTGATGGTCGATCAGGACGGCGTACGCGCCAGCGACGAGGAGGCGGATTGCACCATGACCGCCGATGCCGAGACCTTTCAGGGTATTCTCGCGGGCGAGGTCAACCCGACCGCGGCGTTCATGTCGGGCAGGCTCAAGGTCGATGGCGATATGGGCGTCGCGATGAAGCTGGGTGGAGCGCTGTCCTGAAGCTCGACGCCCCTTTCCTGGCGGCGCTCGCCGCCGGCCCGCCGGAGGGCCACGCGGTCTGGCTTCGCGCCTCGGACAGAGTGCGCGTGCGCGCGGGCATCTGGCCCGAGGGGCATGCGGGAACTGTCTTCGTTTTCCCGGGGCGCACCGAGTGGGTGGAGAAATACGCCGACGCGGCCGCGCATCTATCGCGGCACGGCTTGGCCTCCATCGCGCTGGACTGGCGGGGCCAGGGCCTCACGGAGCGGCCCAAGCACAATCGCCTGATCGGGCATGTCCGCGACTTCCGCGACTATCAGCGCGACCTTCGGGCGGCTATGAGCCATGCGGACGCGATCGGGCTGCCGCGCCCCTGGCACCTGCTGGCCCATTCGATGGGTGGCCTGATCGGGCTGCGCGCCCTGATGGATGGGACACCGTTTCAACGCGCCGTATTCTCGGCGCCGATGTGGGGGCTGCCCCTGGCGCCGCATGTGCGGCTGACGGCCTGGACCGTGTCCTCGCTCAGCTCTGCGCTGGGTCTGGGCGAGATGAACACGCCCCGGGCGGGCAAGGCCTCCGACCCGGGCAACACGCCTTTCGAGGGCAACCTGCTGACGCGGGATGCCGAGATGTTCGCCTGGATGCAGTCGCACCTGCGGGCCGAACCGGACCTGGCGCTGGGCGGCCCCTCGCTGGGCTGGCTCAACGCCGCCCTGCGCGAGATGCACGGCCTGGCCCGGCGGGCGACGCCCCAGGTGCCCTGCCTGACGCTGCTGGGCACCGACGAGGCGATCGTCGACCCGGACGCGATCCATATCCGCCTCGCCACCTGGCAGGAGGCACATCTGGAGATCGTCGAAGGCGGGCGACATGAGGTGCTGATGGAGGATACCGGCCTGCGGACGCGGCTCTATGACCTGATCGGGGCGCACCTGGCCGGATAGCGACCTCTTCGTGTCGCCCCCATGCGCGGGTCAGGCCAAGCGCCCTGCCTCAAGCCGCAGCACCCGGTCCATGCGGCTGGCCAGGTCCAGGTTATGGGTGGCGATCAAGGCGCCCATTCCCGTCTCTCGCACCAGCGCCATCAGCGCGTCGAACACGGTATCCGACGTGCCTGGGTCCAGATTGCCCGTAGGCTCGTCCGCCAGCAACAGGTCCGGCGCATTCGCGAGCGCCCGGCAGAACGCCACCCGCTGCTGCTCGCCCCCCGACATCTCGGCCGGACGGTGATCCAGGCGATGGGAGAGGCCGACCCGACCCAGCAGGTCCACCGCCCGGTCGCGCGCCGCCCCCTGGCCGACCCCGTCGGCGAGTTGCGGCAGGAGGATGTTCTCGGTCGCCGTGAACTCTGGCAGGAGATGGTGGAACTGGTAGACGAAGCCGATGCGCTTTCGGCGCGCGCGGGTCCGCGCCCGGTCGCCCTTGCCCGTCATGTCCTCGCCCGCGATCAGCACCCGCCCCGCATCGGGCGCGTCGAGCAGTCCCGCGATATGCAGGAGCGTCGACTTACCCGCGCCGGACGGCGCGACCAGGGCGCAGACCTCGCCCGAGGCGACCGCCAGATCGACGCCCGACAGCACGGTGATCTCGTTCGGCTTGCCCAGGTGGTAACTCTTGGCGATGCCCTCCAGCCGCAGCGCGTCACTCATAGCGCAGCGCCTCGACCGGGTTCATCCTAGCGGCGCGGCGGGCCGGGAAGATCGTCACCACGAAGCTGAGCGTCAGCGACAGCGCCACGGCGGTCAGTACGTCGTCCCATTCCAGCCGGGCCGGCAGTTGCGAGATGTGACGGAACTGCGGATCCCAGACACCGCCTCCGGCGATGTAGTTCACGAGATCGAAGATCTGGTCGATATAGATCGCGAAGAGGCAGCCCAGCGCGACGCCGATCAGGGTGCCGATCACGCCGATGGACGCGCCGCAGAGGAAGAACACCCGCAGGATCGTCCCCTCGGTCAGGCCCATGGTGCGCAGGATGCCGATGTCACGGCCCTTGTTCTTGACCAGCATGACCAGGCCGCTGGTGATGTTGAGCGTCGCGATCAGCACGAGGATCGAGAGGATGACGAACATGATGTTGTCCTCCATCGTCAGCGCCCGGAGGAACGCGCCCGAGCTGTCCTGCCACGTCCAGAGATAGGCGCCCTCCCCCGCCGCCTGGATCAGGGCGGGGCCGTAGAAATCGACGCGTTCCGGATCGTCGACCGCCACCTGCACCTCGTCGGCGACCCCGGTGCGGTTGAAGTAGAGTTGCGCCTCCTCGAAGGGCATGTAGACGCGGGTCGAGTCGATGTCCCAGCGCCCGACCTGGAAGACGAAGACGACCGGATAGGCCTTGATCCGGGGGCTGGTGCCGAAGGCCGTGCGCACCCCATCCGGAGAGATCAGTCGGATGCTGTCGCCCACGTCCACGCCGAGTTGCCGCGCGACGCCGGTGCCGATGGCGATGCCCTGCTGGTAGTCGGCGAGCGAGCCCCGCGCCTCCTCCGGCTCGGCGATGCGCGGCACCTGGGCCAGATCCTCGCCCCGCATCCCCACGACCTGCACGCCCGTGTTGCGCCCGTTCGCCGTGGCCATCACTTGGCCCGAGACCACGGGCACGGCGCGCTCCACCCCATCGACCTGCGCCACAGCGGCGGCCACCTCGTCGTAATTGGCCATGGTGCGGGTCAGCGCGCCGTTCGGCAGCACCTCGCCATAGGCCAGCACGCTGACATGGGGGTTGGCGCCGATGATGGTGTCGACGAACTCATAGCGGAAGCCCGACCGAACGGCGAGCGTGGCGATCAGCGCGAAGACGGCGAGCGCGATGCCGACCAGGCTGATCCAGGTCATCACCGAGATGCCCCCCTCGGAGCGCTTGGCCCTGAGATAGCGCCAGGCGATCATCCATTCGAAGCGTCTGAACATGGGGCCTCCGCCGGTCCGATCAGAGCCTCAAGTGCGGGGTCCGGGAGGTATGGTCAAGGCGGCGATGAAACCGGGTGAGCGACCTTGGCTCTTGAACGACAGTAGAGGGGCAAGAAACTCGTCCGGACCTGACGGGCTTGGGGATCTACATATTTCAGGCAGGACAAAGGGACAGTTCGCGTCCGAGCTGAACAACGACTCGTTTCGCCCAGATTGCCGCACGCGGCCGAGCAGGCGGTAGCAATCGGTATACGGGAACCGTTGCCAATACACGCAACTTCAATCTACCGTCATCGAATGCAGCTTTATTCCGGTAAGAGAACCGACTCTTCGAGATGGTTCGAGTTCCCGCTCCGCCCAGGCGATGTCATTGTCTCGACGCCGCCGAAATGCGGTACGACCTGGACGATGGCCATCGTTGCGATGTTGCTGCACGGCTCTACTGAACTGCCGGCGCCGCTCAGCGAACTCAGCCCATGGCTGGACTATTCACCGATGCCACTCGATGAAGTCGTTGCCGCATACGGATCGCAGCAAGGGCGACGCCTGATCAAGACGCACACGCCGTTGGACGGCCTGCCTATCACGGATGGAGTATTCGCCATCTCGGTGTTGAGAAACCCGATTGATGCCATGCGTTCGATGCGCAGACATGTCTTGAACATGGCCAAGGCACCGGAGCACGATCCTTTCTTGGCAGACGAAGAGACCGTGATTGCGCGAGGGATTGATCTCCCTTTCGAGCCAACGAATGTAGACGATGTCTCGCTGGGGTTGCTAGCGCGACATCTCCGCGCCGCAATAGAAGCGAAGGCCGAGGCCAACGGCTTTGTGACCATGATCCATTACAGCGACATGAAACGGGATCTGGGCCAGGTCGTCGCTCACATCGCCGCTCATATCGAAGTGGACGCGCCGCCTGATCTACTCGCCGAAATTGTCGAGGCCGCTTCGCTCGCGTCAATGCGTGCCAAGGCCACGCGGTTCGCGCCCCTGGCCAAGGCGGGGCACTTCAAGTCACCGGAGGGATTCTTTGCAACTGGAGAACGGGGTGACCATGCTCAGATTCCACTATCTCTCATGAAACAATATGCGGAGCGAATGTCCGAGTTGCTCTCGCCCGACGAAGCAAATTGGCTCCAGGACGGGGGCTCAGACTCCGTTACGGCTTGAAGAGCCGCGCCCTTGGTCTGCGGCGCGGCGGTCGCACTTATAAGTGCTCTCGCGATCCAAGAACGTCCGCTTCGCTATCCTGCGCATCATCGAGCGCCCGCAAAGTCCTCCCTGAGACGCGAGAAGACGGCGAGCACAAAGTCGACGAGGCTGATCCCGGTCATTCCGCTGATGCCGCCTCAGAAGCGCTTGGCCCGCAGGTAGCGCCACGTGACCGTCCATTCGAAGCGTCTGAACATGGGGCCTCCGGGGCTGTTCAGCGTCTCAAGTGCGGCGGATGGAGAGCGGGGACAAGATGGGGAGGCAACTCGATTGGCGAGGACCGGCGGGGGGCTAAGGTCAGCTTTGAGCCCAAAGTAGCAACTTCCAATCTCCTTGATTGTTTGTGGTGGGCCGACCTACGCTCGGGCAAAGATGAATTTGGAGGAAGCAACCTTGGAAAAGATAGTTGTCGAGCATGCTGACATGCCAGCGCCATACGGCGCGTATTCAACCGTCGTCCGCGCCGGTGACTTCCTGTTTGTATCGGGGCAGGCGGGCATAATTCCCGAAACAGGCGCTAAGGCAGGCGAAGATTTCGAAAGCCAAGCAAGGCAAGCCTTTGAAAACCTAGAGACCTGCCTCCGGTGTTCAGGTTGCTCCATGGACGACATCGTAAAGGTGATCACCTGGCTCGGTGATGCCAACGAAAGGTCCGCCTTGAATGACATTTTCGGAGAGTATTTTCCGAACAAGCCGCCAGCCCGTTCGACGCCAATAGTGGACCTCCCTATGGGCCTCTTGCTTTCGATAGAGGCAACGGCAATCGCGCGGTCTTGAATTCGCCAATCGAATGGCAGCAATGTCCGCGTAGCGGACGTTCGACCCGGCTTACGCCACCCCGGCGTACACCTCCCTGAGCCGCGAAATCGCCGCCTCGGGCGCCATCTCCTCGCTCTCGCCCGTCCGGCGCGAGGTCAGTTCCACCTTGCCCGACGCCAAGCCCCGCGGCCCGACCGTGATCCGCCAGGGCAGGCCGATCAGGTCCATCGTGGCGAACTTTGCGCCCGCGCGCTCGCTGCGGTCGTCGTAGAGCGGGTCCAGGCCGGCCTTCACCAGTTCCGCATAGATGCCTTCGCAGGCGCTATCCGTCGCCGCGTCCCCCTGCTTGAGGTTCACGATCCCCGCGTGGAAGGGCGTCACGCCCTCGGGCCAGATGATGCCCTTGTCGTCGTGGCTGGCCTCGATGATCGCGCCCAAGAGGCGCGACACGCCGATCCCGTGCGATCCCATGTGCAGCGGCACGGGCTTACCGTCCGGCCCCTGCACCGTCGCGCCCATCGGCTCGGAATATTTGGTGCCGAAGTAGAAGATCTGGCCGACCTCGATGCCGCGCGCCGTGCGCCGCCGCTCCTCGGGGACCTGGGCGAAGACCGCCTCGTCATGGGTCTCGTCGGTGCGAGCGTATTTCGACGTGAACTCCTCCAGGATGCCCTGGCACTGCTCGACGCTGTCGTAGTCGATCTCCCGGTCGCCGAAGGTCAGGTCGGTGACGGCGGAGTCGTAGAACACCTCCGACTCGCCCGTCTCGGCCAGCACTAGGAATTCATGCGTGTCCTCGCCCCCGATCGGCCCGCTATCGGCCCGCATCGGGATCGCCTGCAGCCCCATCCGCTCGTAGGTGCGCAGGTAGCTGACGAGGTGGCGGTTATAGGCATGGCGCGCCGCCGCCTCGTCCAGATCGAAGTTATACCCGTCCTTCATCAGGAATTCCCGCCCGCGCATCACGCCGAAACGGGGCCGCATCTCGTCGCGAAATTTCCACTGGATGTGGTAGAGCGTCAGCGGCAAGTCCTTGTAGCTGTTGACATGGGACCGGACGATGTCGGTGATCATCTCCTCGTTGGTCGGCCCATAGAGCATGTCCCGATCCTGCCGGTCACGGATGCGCAGCATCTCCGGCCCGTAGGCGTCGTAGCGGCCCGACTCCTTCCACAGCTCGGCGGATTGCAGCGTCGGCATCAGCATCGGGATATGACCCGCGCGCTGCTGCTCCTCGTGGACGATCTGCTCGATCCGGCGGAGCACCTTGTAGCCCAGCGGCAGCCAGGAATAGATGCCCGCACTCGCCTGCTTGATCATCCCCGCGCGCAGCATCAGCCGGTGCGAGACGATCTGCGCCTCGGCGGGCGTCTCCTTGAGGACGGGCAGGAAATAGCGGCTCAAGCGCATCGGGGGCCTCCTATTGATCGTCCCTGCGATAGAGCCGGCGCGCGCGGGGGGCAAGCGATCACATCGCCGCGAGGCGGCTGGCGGGCGGCGGGGATGGTCGTAGCTTCCGGGGCTTGCAGACCGACGGATCTCCGCATGACCCTCAAAGCCCTCGGCGCCGAGCTCTGCCTCGCCACGCCGACCTCGGCCGCCTCGCTGGCGGAACTTGTCCGCGCCGATGCGCGTCTCTCCCTTCTGGCGGCGGCGCTCGACGCCGCGGGCTTGACCGGGACCATCGCGCAGGAGGGCCGCTTCACCGTCTACGCCCCCACCGACGACGCCTTCGCCGCCCTGCGACCTGGCCTGTTCGAGGCGCTCCTGGCCGCGGAAAACCGCGCCCAGCTGACCGAGCTGCTGCGCTACCATCTCGACGACAGGGTGCTGACGACGCGGGATTTGCCCAACCGCGTCATCCGCGTGCAGACCCTCCTCGACAAAAGCCGCATCTGCCTGGAGCGACGGGGCGACGGCATGGTCGTGATCGACGCCAATGGCGGCATGGCGCAGGTGACCGAGGCCGATATCCGCGCCGATAACGGCGTGCTGCATGTGATCGACCGGGTGCTGGTGCCCGGCGGCATCCCGGTCTGCGAGGACTTGGCCGACTAAACCCGTCAGGCGCGGCCGATCCGCACTTTTGGCGCGCAGCCCAGCGACGCGGCGAGCGACCGGAACCGCGCCTCCGCCACCTCGCCATAGAGCGCTTCGCCATCGCCCTTGGGCAAGGCGAGTTCCAGCTCGCCCCGCTTGGGATAGAGCTTCAGGCGTCCCATCAATTCCGGATCCTGGGCGGAGAACATCGCGCCGAAGCGCATGGCCTTGCCGACGACCTCCGCCTCTTGCGTGTCCGCCTCGTTCAAGAGCGGCGCAAGCGCCTCGAACGGCGTTCCCTCCCGCTTGTTGCGATAGCGGTGCAGCAACGCGAGGCCCAGGAACACCCGTTCGGAATGCGTCAGACCGCCCAGATTGGCGCGGGTCGCGTTGTCGAAGCAGATCTCGGCCCGATAGTCGGGATGCGCGCGCCAGGAGACGTCGTGTAGCAGACAGCAGGCCCGGATCAGCCGCTGGCGCCGCTCCGAGGCGCGGGAAAAGAGCGGCGAGATGAATTTGTAGAGGATGCGGCCAAAGCCCGGCAGCCGCGCCGAGGCCGCTTCCGAGGCGCGGCAGGACTCGATCAGCGGATCGCGGGCGCGCAGCACGTCGGGCATCCGCTCATAGAGCAGGCCCTCGCGGATCCCGTAGGACGAGATCGCGATTTCCTTTGGCCGGAACGTTTTGACCACGCGGGACAAAACCTCGGCTGCGAGCGGCACCAGCGACATCCGTGCCGAACTCGTCCGCGTCTCCTGCCGCAACGTCTCCATGTCGGAGGCTTCGATCAGATCGAAGGTCGCGCGCAGATCCTTGGGCGTCATCGTGTATTCATGGAGCACATGAAGCGGATAGCCGCGCCGGTGCATGTCCACCCGCGCGATCGCCCGCCAGGAGCCGCCGACCAGAAAGAGCTTGTCGCTACGGTCCTGGCCCAGCACCTCGGCCATGGCCTTGACCCCGGCATCGATCTCGGCCCGGCGCGCGCCCTTGCCCTTCACGTTCTGCAACTTGAGCGGGCCCAGCTTTCCGGAGACGGTCGCGCCCACCTGCCCGCCCCCGGGCAGCACCGCCAGTTCCATCGAGGAGCCGCCGATATCGCACATCAGCCCCTGCGCCTCAGGCCAGCCCAGCAGCACGCCCTGGGCGGAGAGCCGCGCCTCCTCGGTCCCGTCGATCACCCAGAGCTTGAGGCCCGTCGCGGCCTCTACCTCCGCCTCGAAGGCGGGTCCGTCCGAGGCTTCGCGCACGGCGGCCGTGGCGACCGCCGTCAGGGAGTTGACCTCCATGCCCCGTGCCAGGATGGCGAAGCGGCGGAGCGCGACCATCGCCCGCTCCCGGCCGTCGGGGTTCAGCCGGCCCGTCTCGGCCAGCCCGGCCCCGAGCCCGCAAAGGATCTTTTCGTTGAAGAAATAGGCCGGAGAGCGGGCCGCCCCGTCGAAGACCACCAGGCGCACGGAGTTAGAGCCGACATCGATCACCCCCACCCGGCGCAGCGCCCGGGCTTCGGGCCCGTCGAACAGGGGCGCACCGAACGGGCCGTATTCCTCGGCCTCGGCTGCGTCGAGCTTCATGGGTCTCTCCCCCTGCGGCAGTCTTTCGCGCGGTTTGGCACGGTCGGCGCCGCGGGGTCAACGCGCGCCGATAGGTCGCGGGACGCCAGCGGCCAGCCGGGGACAGACGCCACGGCTTGGGCGCCGCCCCGTCCGCGTGAACCGCTCCGGGACTACTCCGCCGAGTGAGTCAGTTCCGGCACATCCTTGGCGCCCGCGCTGCCTCGGCCCGAAAGCGACGGGTTCTCCATGAAGAACCGGTGGCAGCTGAAGGGGTTCTCGATCTCCGAGAGGTCCGCACGGGTCCAGGCGCCCTCCGCGCCCAGAACCCAGCTTTGCGCGACATCCGCCAGGTTCGCGGCCATGATCTGGCTGACGATCTGCGCCTTCACGGTGGGGTTGGTGCATTCCACCAAGGTCTCGATCCGGCGGTTCAGATTGCGCCCCATCCAATCCGCCGAGGAAATATGCACCCGCGCCTTCTTGGACGGCAGCCCATGGCCGTTGCCGAAGCAGACGATGCGCGAATGCTCCAGGAAGCGGCCGACAACCGACTTGACCCGGATGTTCTCCGACAGGTCCTTCACCCCAGGCCGGAGCCCGCAAATCCCCCGGATCACGAGGTCGATGCGCACCCCCGCCTGGCTCGCGGCATAAAGCGCGTCGATCACGTCCGGCTCGATCAGGGAGTTCATCTTGGCCCAGATCGCCGCCGGACGCCCCGCCTTGGCATGGGCGATCTCGCCCTCGATGGCCTCCAGAAGGAAGGATTTGAGGCCGAGCGGCGAGATCGTCATCGCCTCCAAGCCTTCGGGAGGGGCGTAGCCCGAGATGTAGTTGAACACCTTGGTGGCGTCCCGGCCCAGCGCCTCGGAGCAGGTGAAGAGCGACAGGTCCGTATAGATGCGCGCCGTGATCGGGTGGTAATTGCCCGTCCCGAAATGGGTATAGGTCACTAGACGGTCGCCCTCCCGCCGGACGACCGTGCTGATCTTGGCGTGGGTCTTGTAGTTGGTGAAACCATAGACGACATGCGCGCCCGCCCGCTCCAACCGCCGCGACTGGCGGATATTGGCGGCCTCGTCGAACCGCGCCTTCAACTCGACCAGCGCGGTCACCTGCTTGCCCGACTCGGCCGCCTCGCAGAGCGCGGCGACGATCGGGCTTTCACGGGAGGTGCGGTAGAGCGTCTGCTTGATCGCCAGCACATTCGGGTCCAGCGCCGCCTGCTGCAAAAAGCGGATGACCATATCGAAGGTCTCGTAGGGGTGATGCAGCAGCATGTCCTTTTGGCGGATCGCCGCGAACATGTCGCCGTCATGGTCCTGCACCCGTTCGGGGACGCGGGGCGTGAAGCTGGGCCAGAGCAGATCCTTGCGGTCGTCCACCACCAGTTCCTTCAGGGCGGCGAGGCCGATCAGCCCGTCGACCTCGATGATCTCGTTCTCGTCGACGCCGATCTCGTCGACGATCTCACGGCGCAGCCCCTCGGGGGCGCCCGCCGTGATCTTCATGCGCACGATCTCGCCCCGGCGGCGGCGCTTGAGCGCGGTCTCGAACTCGCGCACGAGGTCTTCGGCCTCCTCCTCCAGTTCCAGATCGCTGTCGCGCAGAACCCGGAAGGCGCAGTTCCCCTTGAGCGCGTAGCCGGGGAACAGCCGCTCGATCTGCATCAGCAGCAGCACCTCCAGAGGCAGAAAGCGGATCGTGTCGCCATCATCGGGCAGGCGGATGAAGCGGTCGATCTGCGCCGGGATCGGCAGCAGCGCGCGCAGCAGACGCTTGTCGGCTTTCCGCTCCAATTCGACGGCCAGGGCGAAGCCCTCGTTCGGGATGAACGGGAACGGGTGCGCCGGGTCGATAGCCAAGGGCGAGACGACCGGAAACACGTTGCGCAGGAAGTAGTCGGCCATGTCGGCCTTCTCGGCCTTCGAGAGCGCGTCCTCCGACAGCAGGCGGATACCCGCCTGCTCCATCTCGCCACGGAGCGTCTTCCAGGTGTCCTGCTGCTCGGCCAGCAACCGGCCCGCATCCTCGTCGATCAGCACAAGCTGCTCGGCCGGGCTACGCCCGTCGGCAGCGGGAGTGCGGTTGCCGGCCCGGGCCAGTTCGCGCAGACCCGCGACGCGCACGGTGTAGAACTCGTCCAGGTTCGCCGCGCTGATCGACAGGAAGCGCAGACGCTCCAGCAGCGGAAGGCGCGGGTTCGCCGCCTCGTCCAGCACCCGCCAGTTGAACGCCAGCCAGGACCGCTCGCGGTTGAAAAAGCGCCCCGGTCCCGTCCTCCGCGCCTCGTCCAGCTCGACGGGCTCGGGCAGAGGGGCGCGCAGGAAATCGGCGGGGGGGATGTCGGATCGGTCAAGCATGGGCGGCGGCTACCGGGCGGAGATGTCGGAGAAATGACAGCGTAACCGCAAGAACGGGGCCGGTCCAGGAAAGCCGGATCAACTCCGCATGCGGGCGTGGCCGGGATCGTAGGGGCACGGGGGAATGACCCGCGCCGGGACGGGATGACCCAGGATATCGACGGTGAGGGCGGTGCCGGGCGCGGACTGTCCGGGCCGGACGAAGGCATAGGCCAGATTGAGCCCGGTCCGGTGCCCCCATTCGCCCGAGGTAACCGTGCCGACGATCAGTCCGCCCGCTCGGACCGAAGCCCCGCCCGGCGCGGGCGCCTCCGCCGTCTCGATACTCAACGTGACCACCTTACGCCTTGGCCCGTCCGCGACGCGCCTGCGGAGCGCGTCGCGACCGACGAACGGACCCTTCTCCAAGGCCACGAACCGGTCGAGCCCGGTCTCGTAGGGATCGAACTCCGTCAGGATATCGGCCTTCCAGTGGAGGAATCCCTTCTCCAGCCGCATCGACTCCACCGCGCGCGCTCCAAAGAGGCGCAGACCATGGGCCGCGCCCGCCCGCCGCAGCGCGTCATAGGCGGCGCGCAGGGACGGGTTGGGCACGTGGATCTCATAGGCGAGTTCGCCCGAAAAGCTCACGCCCATCACCGTCGCGGGCGCGATGCCGACATGCGCCTCGCGGACCGACAGCCAGGGGAAGGCGTCCTTGGACCAATCGCCCCGCGCGGCTGCCGACAGCACGTCCCGCGCCTTTGGCCCGGCCAGGACCAGGGTCGTCTGCGCGTTGGTCAGCGACCGGATCCGCACGTCCTCGCCGGGGCGCAGATGGGCGGTGAGCCAATCCATGTCATGGACCTCGCTCGCCGCCGCCGAGCCATACCAGACCCGTTCGGGGCCGCGCGTGGAGGGCGGCAGATTGGCCAGCGTCGCCTCCGCCTTGAGGCAGCCGTGATCGTTCAGCAGGTAGGCAAGCCCGACCCGCCCGGCGGCCCTCGGCACCCGGCCGCAGGTCATCCGGTCGAGAAAGCCCGGAACATCCGCCCCGGTCAGCTCGAAGCGGTTGAACCCCGAGATCTCGGTCAGCCCGACGCCCGTGGCGACCGCCTCGACCTCGGCGGCGACGACCCCGTTCACCTCGTTGAAGCGGAAGCCCAGCGTCTCGACGAAACCCGGCGCCGGTTTGACGTAGTCCACCCGCTCCCAGCCGCTCACGATCCCCATCTCGGCGCCCTCGGCGATCAGCACATCGGTCAGCGGCGTGGTCTTGATCGGCCGCCCGGCGGGCCGATGCTCATGCGGGAAGTGGAAGCGGAATTCGTTGCGGTAATCCTCGACGGCCTTGAGCGCCGTCAGCTCCACCGTCGCGTGCTTGGCAAAGCGGCGCGGGTCCAGGCACCAGGTGTCGTAGCAGGCCTCCCCATGGACGATCTGCTGCGCCAGCAGCCAGCCATGGCCACCGCCCTCCCCCAGCCCGGCGCGCAGCCCGACGATGCAAAACGCGTTGCGCTTGCCCGGGACGGGGCCGACCAGCGGCGCGCCGTCGATGGTGTAGGTGATCGGGCCGTTCACCACCTCGCGGATGCCGGTCTCCATCAGGCAGGGCATCCGGGCGAAGGCGCCCTCCAGCACATCCGCCACCCGGTCCAGATCGTCGGGGCAGAGATCGCTGGAAAAGCGCGGGTCGATCCCATCGAGGCCCCAGGTCCGGCAGTCCTGCTCGTAGAAGCCCACCAGCAAGCCGCCCTTCTCCTGCCGGGAATAAAAGTCGCTGATCGGGCAGCGCAGCAGCGGAATGCGGTGCCCCGCCGCGGCGATGGCGGGGATGTCCTCGGTCAGGACATATTGATGCTCCATCGCGGCGACGGGATGCTGCACGCCCATCATCGCGCCGATCTCGTTGCAGCGGTAGCCGCCCGCGTTGACGACGATCTCGCAACGCACGTCGCCTTTTTCGGTATGCACGGTCCAGGACTGGTCCGCGTGCTGCGTCAGCCCGGTGACCGGCGTGTGCCGGTTGACCTCGGCCCCGGCCAGCCGCGCCCGCCGCGCCAGCGCCTGACAGAGCTGCGCGGGGTCGATATGCCCGTCAGCCGGATCCCACAGCCCGCCCAGCAGGTTCTCGGTCGAGATCAGCGGATGGCGGCGGGCGCATTCGGCCGCGTCGATCACCTCGAAGTCGATACCGATCCCTGCGGCCATGGACGCGAAATGGCGGTAGCCGTCCATCTGCGCCTCGGTATTGGCAAGGCGGATGCCGCCATCGCCGTAATTGTAGCCCACCGGATAGTCGGGATCGTCCCGGAGTTCCTTGTAAAGCGCG
The DNA here is from genome assembly GCF_900116765.1 of Jannaschia seohaensis. Classification (GTDB taxonomy): domain Bacteria; phylum Pseudomonadota; class Alphaproteobacteria; order Rhodobacterales; family Rhodobacteraceae; genus Jannaschia; species Jannaschia seohaensis. The sequence continues at coordinate 354,766 of NZ_UETC01000002.1, forward strand.
ATGGAATGGGCCTTCAGCCCCACCATCGTCTGGTTCACCCCGAAATTCGTGACCTGCGCGGCGGAATGCCAGGTCGTGCCGGAGGTCAGCTCGTCCCGCTCGATCAGCATCACGTCCGACCACCCCTCCCGCGTGAGGTGGTAGAGCACGGAACAGCCCGCGATGCCTCCGCCGATCACGACAACCCGCGCCTGGTCCCGCATTCGCATCCCCTTCCGTCGCCCCCACGCAGCTTTTCGCGGGCCGGGCGACAATGCAAGGGAGCGCGCCGCTCCGGGTTAGCCCCGCGACTCCAAGGCCGACAGCCAGCGCTCCACCCGCTCCCGGTTCACGCCCAGGTCGGAATGGCCATAGCGCGAGCGGCTCCAGACGCTGACGCGGGCGCCGTCGCCCTCGGGCGAGACCTTGACCGAGATCGCGTCGGGAAAGCCCATGAGCCGCGAGCGCTGGACATAGGTCACATGGCCCTCGTCGGGCGATCCCGCGATGCGCTCGACCCGCTCATCGGCCATCGCGATCTCGTCGAACTGCGCCGCGACCTCCTGCGGCGCGCGGTCGAGGCGCAGCGCGGGCCGGTCGCCGCCCTCCGCCACCAGGTAGTCGTTGGGCTTACCCGTCCGCGCGCCCGCCTCCGGGTCGGCATGCCACGTCTCGGGATCCATCGGCGCGGTCCGCACGAAGCCCGCGCCTGCGACGGCGGCCAGGCCGCCCAACAGAAGAAGTCGTCTTACCATGGCCTGGAGATAGGGCGACGGACCGCCCGCGTCACCCCATCCGCAGGATTTGCAGATCGGCGACATTGGTGCCCGTCCCGCCGGTGATCAGCAGATCGCCCGTCGCCTGCAACACGGGATAACTGTCATTCTCGGCCAGCCGGGCCGCGACGTCGATCCCCGCCGCTCGGGCGCGCGCCAGGGTGCCGTCATCGACCAAGGCCCCGGCCGCATCCGTCGGACCGTCCCGCCCGTCCGTGCCCCCCGAAAGGAAGGCCCAAGGCCGGCCCACCCCCTCCAGCGCGAGCGCGACGCGCAGGGCCAGCTCCTGGTTGCGCCCGCCGCGCCCGGAGCCGCGCAGCACCACCGTCGTCTCCCCGCCCCAGAGCCGGGTCCCCGGGGCCGCCGCCCGCGCCACGCGCGCCGCCGCCTCGGCGACATCGCCCTCCAGGGGCACGGGGTCGAGCACGGCGCCCGGCGCGGCGGCGGCCATCGCCTCCGCCGAGAGCCGGTTCGAGCCGATCAGGCGCGTCTCCATCGCCGGGGTCTCGACAGGCTGCGCCTGTGCCAGCGCCACGCGGCAGCTCTCCGGCAGCCGCTCCCAAAGCCCTTCGCGACGGAGCAGCGCCACCGCCTGTTCCGGAGGCCCCAAGGGCGGTACACAAGGCCCCGAGGCGATGGCCGAGAGGTCGTCGCCCACCACGTCCGACAGGATCAGCGCCGTCCCCGTCGCGGGCGCCAGCGCTCGCGCCAGCCCGCCCCCCTTGATCCGGCTGAGCGACTGCCGCACCAGGTTCATCGCGCGGATGTCCAGCCCGGCGCTCAACAGCTGGCGCGACACCTCCGCCTTGTCCGCGAGGCTGACGCCCGCGACCGGCGCCACGGCCAGCGCCGAACCGCCTCCCGAAATCAGCACCAATGCGCGCTGGCCCGATCCAAGCCGTCCCGCCCAATCCAAAAGCGCGGTCCCGGCCCGTTCAGACCCGTCGTCGGGAACCGGATGGCCGCCCAGGATCACCTCGGCCCCCGCGATCTCGGCGGCATTCTCCGGGTTGGTGACGACGAGGCATGGCACGCCCGGAAAGCGGGCCAGGGCAGCCCGGGACATCGCCCCCGCCGCCTTGCCCACGGCCAGGATCGCGTCGGGCCGCGCGACGTCCGTCAATGCGCCGGTCACAGCCGCGACCGGGTCCGCCCGGCGCACGCCCGCCATGAAAATGTCAATCAAGCCGTCGCGCATCGCCCCCTCCGCGGACCGTCATCGCCAAAGGCGGCCGGCCACGGCGAAGGTGGTGCGGGTGAAGGGACTCGAACCCCCACGCCTTGCGGCGCCAGAACCTAAATCTGGTGCGTCTACCAGTTCCGCCACACCCGCTCGCGGTCCCCTTAGCACCCGAAAACACCGGCGGGAAGGGCCACGAGGAGTCCGCGCCCTTGCCCCTGTTGTGCCGCATTTCGGGCGCATCTTCGAACAATCCAGGCCGAGTCGCCCATCGGGAGAAACGCCATGACCGTCCAACTCCGCATGAACGCAGAAGAGCTCATCCGCCGTGCCGCACGGCCTGTGGGACCGACCGCGCGCGGCGGGATTGTTCGTGGAACCCGGATCCTCACGGCAAGGGGCGAGATCCCGGTCGAATGCCTCCGCCCCGGCGATCGGGTCATCACCCGCGAGGCCGGCATGCGCCCGATCCGCGCCATCGCCCCGGCGGACGCGCCGGTCTACCGCATCGCCGCCGACAGCCTGGGCATCGCCCGACCCGAACGCGAGACCCGCGTCGCAGCCGATCAGCATCTCGTTCTCCGCGACTGGCGCGCCTCCGCGCTGTTCGACGCCGAGCGCGCGTTGGTCCCCGCCGCGCGCCTGCGCGACGCCCGGCAAATCGTGCCCGCCGGCCGAGACGAGGTCTACCGCCTCGACCTGGGCCGCCCCGCGACGATCTGGGCGAATGGTCTGGAACTGCCCACGGGACGCAGCGAAGCCGGCGTGGTCGACGGCGCGGATGCGTGAGGACGGCTGACCGCGGGGAGCAGGTCGCGGCCCCAAGCCTCCGGGCCTGACCGCGCGGCTGCGCCCCGCTACGTTTGCATCATCGCATCGCGCGCCAGACCGCCCCCAGACGGAACCACAAAGATCTCGCCGCGCTGCCCAGACGGGGTGTGGCGGCGCCCACCGCGCTCGGACGCAGTCGCCCGCCCCAAGGATGACTTCGGCTCTTGACGCCCTACCCTCGCCGGGATCCTGACCTGCAAGGAGAACCCTATGCGTTTCGTCACGTTCATGGCGCTGCTGGTCCCGGCCGCCGCCTGCGCTCAAACCTTCACCTGGGGCACCCGCAACACCGATTTCGAACCCGCTTTCCCCGAGCAATTCCGCGCGGAGCTGGTCTCTTCCGGCGTCTCGCTCTCGCGCGAGGTTCTGGCCGATGGCCTGGTCCATCCCTGGGGGATCGCGACCCTGCCCGATGGCGCCGGATGGCTCGTGACCGAAAGGCCGGGCCGCCTGCGTCACCTCTCCTCCGACGGCACCCTGTCCGATCCGATCGCCGGCACGCCCGACGTAGTCGCACGGCGGCAAGGCGGCCTCCTGGACGTGGTGCTCGCCCCGGACTTCGCCGAGACGCGCACCATCGTGGTGACCTATGCCAAGCCGGTCGATGGCGGCTCCGCCACAGCGGCGGCGCGCATGATCCTGTCCGACGATCTGAGCGCCGTCTCCGAGGTCGAGGACATCTTCGTGCAGACCCCGCCCAGCGCCAATCCGATGCATTTCGGCAGCCGCGCCGTGTTTCTGCCCGACGGCACACTCGCCATCACCACGGGGGAGCATTTCTCCGACGAAGAACGGCCCTTCGCGCAGGATCTCGACAAGACCTATGGCAAGGTCATCCGCGTGACGCTCGACGGCGCGGCGCCCTCCGACAATCCCTTTGTCGGCGATGCCGACGCGATCGACACGATCTGGTCTTACGGCCACCGCAACATCCAGGGCGCAGCCGTGGACGCGGACGGCACGTTCTGGACCATCGAGCACGGACCGGCCGGCGGCGACGAGCTCAACCGCCCCGAGGCGGGGGCGAATTACGGCTGGCCGCTGGTGAGCTATGGAAAGCGCTACGGCTTCTCCGGAGGCGGCGCGATCGGCAGCGGGCAGGCGTCGATGGAGGGTGTCGAGGAACCCGTGTATTTCTGGGACCCAGTGATCGCACCCGGCGGCATGGCCTTCCATTCCGGCGCGTCCTTCCGGGAGTGGAACGGTGACATCCTGGCATCGTCGCTCAACCCCGGCGGCGTGGTGCGGCTGGAGTTGGAGGACGGGCTGGTCGTCGCCGAGGAGCGCCTGCTGCGCGATCTCGGACGCGTCCGGGATGTCGAGGTGCAGCCCGATGGCAGCTTCATCGTGCTGACGGATTTCCAGGACGGGTCGGTCTTTCACATCACGCCAGCAAACCCGTCCTGAGCGCCGCGGCAAGAAAAAAGGGCGCCCCGAGGGGCGCCCTGATCCTGTCGCGGCGCCGTGGCCTCAGATCTCTTCGAGCTTCTCGACCTCGGCCTGAAGCTCTTCCTTGGTGATCGGCTTGTCAGTCACGTCGGCTTTCTCAAGCACGACGTCGATCACCTTGTCCTCGAAGAGCGGCGCGCGCAGCTGCTGCTGCGCCTGGGCGTTCTGCTGGATGAACTGGAAGAACTCCCGCTCCTGCCCCGGATATTGGCGCGCCTGATTCATGATGGCCTGGGTCATCTCGGCATCGGTGACCTCGACCCCCTCCTTCTGGCCCAGCTCGGCCAGCAGCAGGCCAAGGCGCACGCGGCGCGTGGCGAGCTTCTTGTGCTCTTCGGTGGGCTCGATCTCGGGGTGGTCGTGGCCCTGCACGTCCGGGTTTTCCTCGTGCCAGAGCTGGTGGGCGATTTGCGCCGCCTCGGCCTCGACGAGGCTGGGCGGCAGGTCGAAGCTGACCAGATCGTCGAGCTGGTCGAGCAGCTGGCGCTTGACCACCTGACGCGCGGCCCCCTGGTATTCCTGCACGAGGCGGCCGGAAATCTGCTCCTTCAGCGCGTCCAGGCTCTCGGCGCCGAATTGCTTTGCGAGTTCGTCGTCGATCGTAGCCTCGGCGGGCTTCTTCACTTCCTTGACCTTGCACTCGAAGACAGCGGCCTTACCCGCAAGATGCTCGGCCTGATATTCCCCGGGGAAGGTGACCTCGACGTCCTTCTCCTCGCCGGCCTTGAGCCCGATGAGTTGGTCCTCGAAGCCCGGGATGAAGCTGCCGGAGCCCAACTCCAGCGGGAAATCCTCGGCCGCGCCACCGTCGAAGGCCTCGCCATCGACCTTGCCCAGGAAGTCGATCACGACCTGATCGCCCTTGGCCGCCTTGCCCTTCTTGGTCTTGAAGGTCTTGGCGTTGGAGGCGAGGCTTTCCAGCGCCTCCTGGATGTCGGCCTCGGCGGGCTCGACCGTCAGACGCTCGATCTTGACGCCGGAGAAGTCGACCTCGGGCACGTCGGGCAACGCCTCGTAGGACAGGGTGACATGGACATCGTCACCCTCTTTCCAGTCCTGATTGGCCATCTCGATCTTGGGCTGCATCGCGGGACGGTCGCCCGACTCCTCGAAATGCTTGGTGGTCGCGCCGTCGATCGCTTCCTGCATGGCCTCGCCCAGCAGGCGCTGGCCGAACTGGCGCTTGAGCAGGGCCATGGGAACCTTGCCCTTGCGGAAACCCTTCATCTCGATCTCGGGCTGCGCCTCGGTCAGCTTTTCGTTCACCTTGGCGTCAAGGTCGGCGGCGGGGACCGTGATGGTGTAGCCGCGCTTGAGGCCTTCGTTCAGGGTCTCGGTCACCTGCATGTCGCGTCGTCCTTAGCTCATTGGTCAGGGGCGCGCCGCGCCCCATAGGTCAAAGGCCCGCCAATAGGGCGGGCCGAAATCGAGCGCCTGTCTAGGGAGAGCGACCGGGGGGCGCAAGGGGATTTGCAGGACGCTCGTCCGGCGTATCCGCCGTCCTCGCCATGTGGCCGCCAAGAGCGGGCGGAAACCGCGGCTCCGCCGATCGGCGCGAGGGGGCGGCGGTGCCGATGCCGGGACGCGCGCCGATTGACGGGCGTCAACCGCCGCACTCCGTCCAATGTCACACTCTGCCCGGGACCAAGGCGAGAGAAGCGGAGACACGAATGACCAACGCGACCCCCCATGTCCTCGACTTTGCGGAGGTGCGGCGCGGCGATGTCGCCCGCGTCGGCGGCAAGAACGCCTCCCTGGGTGAAATGATCGGCGCGCTGGTGCCCAAGGGGATCGCCGTGCCGCCGGGCTTCGCCACCACGGCGGAGGCGTTTCGCGAATATCTCGCCTTCAACGAGCTGAACGCCGCGATCGCCGAGGAATTGGACGCGCTCGCCGCCGGGCGGATCGCGCTGTCTGTCGCCGGGGAGCGCATCCGGGCGATGATCCTGTCGGGCGACTGGCCCGCCGGGATCGCCGAGGCGATCCGAACCCACTACCGCGCACTGGGCCACGGGGTTGGGCAGTGGGACGTCCCCATCGCGGCGCCTGTCGCCGTCCGCTCCTCCGCCACGGCCGAAGACCTCCCCGACGCGAGCTTCGCGGGCCAGCAGGAGACGTTCCTGAATGTTACCGGAGATGAGGCTCTGCTCGACGCCTGCAAGCGCTGCTACGCGTCGCTCTATACCGACCGGGCCATCGCTTACCGGCAGATGAAGGGCTTTGCCCACGACCAGGTCGCGCTTTCGGTGGGCGTGCAGCGCATGGTCCGGGCCGATACCGGCGGGTCCGGCGTGATGTTCTCGATCGATACGGAATCCGGCTTTCCGAACGCCGTCCTCATCAACGCAGCCTGGGGCCTGGGCGAGAACGTGGTGCAAGGCGCGGTCGACCCGGACGAGTATCAGGTCTTCAAGCCGTTCCTGAACGATCCGGAGCGCGCGCCGATCCTCGAGAAGGCGATGGGCGCGAAGGCGATCAAGATGGTCCACGGGCCGGACGGCGTCCCGCGCAACGTGCCCACCTCGAAGGCGGAGCGTGCCCGCTTCGTGCTGAGCGACGCGGAGATCGTCGACTTGGCCCGCCAGGCCGTCGTGATCGAGGATCACTACGGCTGTCCGATGGACATGGAATGGGCGCGCGACGGCGAGACGGGCAAGATCTATATCGTGCAGGCAAGGCCCGAAACGGTGCAGTCGCGGGCCGATGCGGGCAAGCTGCGCTCCTATGCGGTCAGCGAGGCGGGCCGCGTCCTGACCGCGGGCCTCAGCGTCGGCAGCGCCGCCGTCACGGGGCGCGTCTCGATCATCGAGGATGCCGCCGATATCGACCGCTTTGTGGATGGCTCGGTGCTGGTCACGAGCACGACCAACCCTGACTGGGTTCCGATCATGAAGCGCGCGGCGGCCATCGTCACCGATCATGGCGGACGCACGTCGCATGCCGCCATCGTCAGCCGGGAACTCGGCCTGCCCGCCATCGTCGGCTGCGGCGACGCGACCCGCGTCCTTCACGACGAGCAGGAGGTCACCGTCTCCTGCGCCGGCGGCGAGCGGGGAGAGGTGACCGAGGGCGCCGCGCGGATCGCCGTGACCGAGGAGGCGCTGGGCGACCTGCCCCGCCCCGCGACGCAGGTCATGCTCAACCTCGCCAATCCCGGAGCCGCCTTTCGCTGGTGGCGCCTGCCCGTCGATGGCGTGGGCCTCGCCCGGATGGAGTTCGTGGTGAACAACACGGTGAAGGTGCACCCGATGGCCCTGATCCATCCCGAACGGGTGACCGACCCGGAGGCCCGCGCGCGCATCGATACGCTGACCGCCGACTACGCCAGCCCCCCGGACTACTTCGTCGAGCGCCTGGCGCAGGGACTCTCGCGGATCGCGGCCTTCTGTCACCCGAAGCCCGTGATCGTGCGGATGAGCGACTTCAAGACCAACGAATATGCCGACCTGCTGGGCGGGCGGGACTTCGAGCCCTCCGAGGAGAACCCGATGATCGGCCTGCGCGGCGCCTCGCGCTATGACAGCGATCTCTACCGGGAGGGCTTCGCCCTGGAATGCCGGGCCATCGCCCGGCTGCGCGGGGTCATGGGGTTCGAGAACGTGATCGTCATGATCCCGTTCTGCCGCACGCCGGAGGAAGCCGATCGGGTTCTGGCCGTGATGGCGGAGCACGGGCTGGAGCGGGGGCGCGACGGGCTGCAAGTCTACGTCATGGCCGAGATCCCGACGAACGTGATCCGCGCCGCGGAGTTCGCGCAGCGCTTCGACGGCTTCTCCATCGGCTCGAACGACCTGACGCAGCTGACGCTCGGGATCGACCGCGATTCCGACGCGCTGGCCGCATCGTTCCGGGAGGACGACCCTTCGGTGCTGTGGATGATCGAACGGCTCATCGGCGAAGCGCATGCGGCGGGCGTGAAGGTCGGCTTCTGCGGGCAGGCGCCCAGCAACGATCCGTCCTATGCGCGGCGGCTGGTCGGGTTCGGGATCGACAGCATCTCGGTGACGCCGGACAGCTTCGCCCAGGTCTTGCGGAACGTCTCCGAAGCGGAAAACGAAGCGTAGCCTCCCGACGGGCGGGGCCGCGCCTCGGCGGGCGTGCCGCCCGCCAAGGGGGCGACGCCTCAGCCGCCGCGCGTGGCGTCCGCCAGCCGGAGGAGCGCGGCGAGAATCGCCTGCGACAGCACCGGCGAGCGTCCGGAGCCGATGACGCGGTCGTTGTCGCGGGTGTCGCCCTCGCGCAGGGTGCAGCGCCAATGGCCGTCCTTGTCGTTGGCGCGTCCATGCACGTTCACGGCCCAGTTCGGATAGGCGAGATCGGCGACATGCATGACGCCGTCCGTCTGATCGAGATGGCGCGCCGTCGCCTTCGGGTCGGTGACGATATCGGGACGCAAATGGCTCAGCGCGAGCGCCACCGAGGACAGATCGCCCAAGGTCAGGTCGCTTTGCGTCTCCAGCCGGTCGATCAGGACATCCAGTTCAAGGTCGCTCATCGGGTCTCTTCCTCTCTGTTGCGTCGAGGGCGAGCTCGACGGCGGCCTGCCTTCCATCGGCTGAGGTGCGATGCGGGACCGAAGGCGTACTGCCCATGGCGGCACGCCTGCCTGCATCGCGCGATCCCCAGACCTCCGGGCGCCGAGCTGAGACTACCCGGATCGGGCGCGCGCCCGGTTTGACCGCTGTCAAATCCGAGTCCGGTTGCGGCGGTTCTAATCCGGGCATCCGAAACCCGCTTCAGGAGAAGGCCGATGTCCCGAGCGATGCCGCGCAGACCGACCCTGGCCCGCCTCCGGGCCCTGCCCGCCCTCTCGGCGCAGATGGTGGCGGATCTCACGGAGCGCGTCCGGCCCTGAACCGACCGCGATCCCGACCCAGATACGGAGCCCTAGCCATGACATCCCACGCGAACCTGACCGGCGGCGACCCGGACACGCCGCGCCCCCCCGACGAAACGCCCCCGCCCGCGGAGCCGGAACTGCCCCCATCAAGCGACCCGGTCTCGCCGGAAGGGCCGCCGGAGGAACCGCCGACGATCGATCCCTCGCCGCCGTCGATCTCGCCCGAGATGCCCCCCGATCCCGGGCCATCCGAGTTCGAATGACGCGCGCTCCAGCCCGCGCCGAGCAGCGCACGGCAGAGGACGACCCGGCCTCGCCCGGAGGCCGACACGTGACAGGAAAGGGGCGCGAAATGGCGCAATCCACGGTTCTTCTGATTACCGACATGAACCTGACGGACGAGGCTCTACGGCGCGCCCTCGACGACCTCGATCCCGCCGCGTTCCACATTCGCGTCCTCCTCACCGAGAGAAGCGAGCCGCTTCCCGTGCTGTCGCGGGGGTCGCCGCCTTACGGGCCGATCGTCTTCCCGGAGGATTGGATCGCGCGCTTGAGCGACGAAGCCGACATCATGGCCAGCCGAGCCGCGAGCCTCCGGGAGATGCTGCGTGAAATGGGCTTCGACGGGGAGGTCGCCTCGGTCCTGGAGGAGCCATCGACGCTCGGCGAAGCCGTCACGCGCCGCGCGGCGTTCTGCGATCTCGCGGTGCTGGACGTCCTCGCTCGTCAGGAATTGCTGTCCGAGATGCTGTTCCACGGCGCCGTGGGCGTCGTGCTGAACGCCCCCCGACTGAGCGCCGCGCTCGCCCCCCGCCATGCCGCCCTCGCCTGGGATGGAAGCATGCCCGCCCTGCGGGCGATCCACAGGGCGCTGCCCATCCTGAGACGGACGGAAAGGGTGACGATCCTGCGGATCGAGGAAGCCGGCATAAGTGGCGCGTCAGCCGACGCCGCCGTGCCGGATTTGCGGGATTGGCTGACGCGGCATGGATGCACGGTCTCCGTCGAAAGGCGCGAGATCGAACCGGAGGGTGTCGCCGAGACGCTGCTGGGCTCCTGCCGGGATCTCGACGCCGATCTCCTCGTCCTTGGCGCCTTCGCGCGCTCCCGCGCGCGCCAGTTCCTTCTCGGAGGCACGACCCGGTCAATCACGCGTCAGGACCGGCTTCCCGTTCTGCTCTCCCACTGATGCCCGCAAGCGGCCACCCGACTCCGCCCGGGCGTTCCGGGCCGGAGGCACGCCTTCGCTGAGATGCCACACGTCCCCCGGAGCGGTCAGCGAGGACCGCGCTCCGGTCGGTGCCACGCCATCGGACCGAGTCGCCCTTTGGCAGGTCGCCAAGGGGGCGAAGGGTGCCGCGCATCACGCTTTCCGCCGGGTGCCGGTTGTTCGGGTTCGTGCCCGTCCGGCGGCCGGGATCGGCCCGCCCTGCCCGCCCAGTCTCGCATATCCGGGGCCGTCGTCGGAGGGGCGGGCCACCGCCCAGTGCCGCCCCACCCGGGAGACGCCGAACCGCGCCGCGGTCGCCCCGGTTGACGAGCGTCAAGCGCGGCGCTGGTGAATCGCTATGCTGGGTGCGAACGGAGCGGAGACCCTGAGACCGATGCACCTGACTTGGACCCGGCACAAAGCGGCGATGGCCGGCATCGAGGGGAGGCGCGCCGGTTCCCCGAAGGCACCCGCTTGTCAGGGCTGGATGAGCCGCTCTCGCAGAGTGATCTTCGCCCTGGCGGCGTGCCTGCTGGCCGTCTCCGCGCCCCCCGGCCCGGCCGAGCCCCTTCGCCAGGACGCGACATTCCAGGCGCTGCTCGACGCCCATGACATCCCGCTCGTGCTCCCCGAGCGCGGCAAGGCGATCGTCGTCAATATCCCGGCCTTCGAAATGATCGCTTTCGAGGACGCCGTGCCCGTCCTGCGCAGCCGCGTCATCGTCGGCACGCCCTGGCATCGCACCCCGCGGCTTGAGACCTACGCCACTGTCGTGCGGTTCCGCCCGACCTGGCGGCCGACGCCGTCCATGGTCGCGAGCGGCGAGTATCCCAACCGGATCTGGCCGGCCGGACCGAACAATCCGCTGGGCCTCGCCGCCGTGCGGCTGCAGCCGGGTCTCCTGGTCTACCTGCACGACACCAACAGGCCCGAGCTGTTCGAAAAGGAGGTCCGCGCCCTCTCCCATGGATGCGTCAGGGTCGAAGCCTGGGACCGATTGATTGCCTGGCTTCTCGACTGGCCACTGGCCGAGGTCCACCGGCTCGCCCAGGGAGGGCGGACGACCGACGTCCCGACGGAGCCGGTTCCGGTGGTCCTGGCCTATCTGCGGCGCTTCCCGGACGAGACGGGCACGGTGGTCGAGCATCCGGATATTTACGGGCTGAGCCCGTCGGCGAAGCTGGAGGAGGCGGGCTGCCTTGAAGTCGACTCCGGGTGACGGTCGCCAGCCCCCGACCCCTGCCGGACGGCGCGACGGCCGCCTCCTCCTGTCCCAGGGACGCGGCCTCGGTTTCCCGGCGCTGGCGCAATCCGCCTCCCGACCGCAGATAGCTTATTTGCCCGAAAGCGGGCCGCGGCGTTCGCCTCCCAAGGCGCGGCAGAACTTGGCGCCGTCTTCGTGGTGAACCAAATTCACGACCCGGTCATATGTCCGATCAAGGTCGTGCGCGCGCGGTGTTGGAGAAAAGCGCCGCCAGATGCCAGTCGCCGCGCTGCCTGGCGCCGTAGACCGATCCCGAGCACTTCGGTGTCGCCGAGACGGAGCGCGGCTTCGGAAATGCTCACGCCTTGCGCCTGCAGCACCTCAACCTACCGCAGTTTCACGACGAAATCCTCGGTCTTTTCTCGCGTCCCAGCCATTTCCTTGGTCCCCCAAACTTCGGTGCAGAATTGCGCCAGTCGCTGGACCAATTCTGTGGGGGCAATCCGGTCTTGCCACTCAGTCCTGATCTTCACAAACATCGCGTCGACGCCCCGCCGCCAGCCGCCGGACTTCAGACTTCATCCTCGCGGTAGCGCGCTTGCGGATCTTGGCGACGAGCATCAGGCCAAAGCCATGCCATCAGAGCCGACAGTCTCATGGCTGATCTCAAGGCCGCGCCCGTAGAGCGGATCCCTCGACAGTACGGAAAAAGGAAACCGGACATAGGGCATCACCGCCAGCCGTGCTATTTCGGAGCTGGTCCTGAACCACGTCAAAGGGTTGGGCTCGGTGTTGGCAGTATCTGACCGAGCGCTCAGCCCCGGCGCAGGCCAGGTTTTTCTAACAGAGCCATTGAGCGCGTTGATTGGCCGTACCTGCCAGTCAGTTTCCTTCAGAGTAGCAGCCCCCGCCTGTGCCAGACCGCTCGCAACCTTTCATGTTTGAAGCTTACGCCCCCTGGGCGGCGCGCGCCCTTGGAGCGCGGGATCGGAATTCTGGCGCGTAGCCTGCGTTGCGGAGGTCGTTTCGGCATTCGTCTGGTGCGAAGAGGCGGCAGACGGAGCCGATTGCGTCCGAGAGTTGGTCGAATGGCCGAGCTGCGTCCTGCACGTCTTCTGCGTCTCTTCGCGTCCTCCGGCTGACGGGCTCTGGCACTGGCTGTCCCAGCTCCGATCGGCAGGACGCCCGGACCCGCTCCGGCCGTCCCCTCTGACGAGGGGAGGATCGGCAACGCCGGTCCGCGGCAGACCTGCACATGCAGGGGAAGACGAGGGTATCGCGCGCGGGTCGGCGAACGCGACCGTCAGACCCGGGCATTCATGGGATAGACGATGTCCATCACGCCCTCTTCGAAATGGTCGAAGCTCTTGCGCCAATCGGAGCCCGGCCACATCACGTCCATCTGCCCCGCTTTCGGGCGGTAGGCGGCCGTGTAGAGCGTGCCGAACCCCTCTCCGAAGGCGACCGAATAGAGCGGTGGACGCAAGAAAGAGGCGATGAATTTCTCCGGGGTTTCCGGATGGAGCGTCAGACGGTGCAACAGGAAGCGTTCGCGCTCGACGGTGGCGGTCAAGCGGGCGTGGCTCTGCCACTCGACGCGGTCCTGATGGTTGGTGGCGACGGCGGCGTGGCTCAGGACCGTGGGCCGATCGGGTGCCAGATAGGCCGTCAGATAGCGGCGGCGGGCGTCGAGCACGGTCACGTTGTAGCTCATGTGGCAGGGCACCCGTTCGAGCACCCGGCCCGCTTCCTCCGCCGTCTCGCAGGTTTGCAGGATGTAGCGCAGGATCAGCGGCACGCCGAAGCCCTCCCCGACCGCGCGCCGGCCGCCGAAGGTCAGCGAGACGGCCAGCCCCGCGTCGTTCATCCCATCGACGAGGCCGAAGAGACCGTCCGCCATTCCCATCACGCCGCGCCCTTGCCACCGCGTCTTCAGGAGAACGGCGTCGAAGGCGGTCACGTCGTAGTCGTAATTGCGCACGAGCAGCGGCTCTTCGCCGGGCCAGATCGCCTGGCTGCATCCGGCGAGATAGCGCGGCGGGCAATAGTAGCTCAGGAACCGGGCCTGGCTGTCGCCACCCCCGACCAGCTCGCACAGTTCCTCATAAAGGGGCACGATCTCGGGCATGTGCGTGCGTAGGGCGGTGAGGCTCTCGCGGTAGGTGGGCCGGCCGCTCAGGCCCTCGCGCGACCACCATCTCCGATAGGCGGGCCAATACTCGTTGAAGAGCGCCGCCCATTTCGGCCCGGGTGAGTCCTCACTGACTGCGCGGAACACTGTGCCATCCTTCTCTGCCGCTTGGGGTCGCAGCCGGGCCGCCTGCTGGGCCGCGTCTCGCGCCGGCCCAAGGATCCAGGCCGGGCCGGGGGATGCCCGGCCCGGCCAAGAAACGGCCCTCGATCATGTCTCCTACATGATCTTGAACGCGTAATCCTCCGCCGCGCGGGCCGACGGCAGGGGCCGGGCCGTATAGGCCGATTTGATCCCGTCGATCCACTGTTTCGCTTTCGGCGTGAGTTGGAAGTTCTTGGTCATGGACCGCCCCCGCGTCACCAGGATGCCGAGGTCCGCGCCCTCATAGCGGTAGTCTCCGACATTGGAAATCCGCAGGAAGAAGGCTTCGTCTTCGGTTTCCACGGCGCGGCGGTGATAGTCGAACCGGTCATAGACGACCTGCCCATCCGGCAGCATCTTGTAGATGCCGGACTGGGGCGCGCTGGTGATGATGTCGACATTGTCCTCGGTGTGCTTGATGACCATCTGCGACCAGCTGTCGATCATGTCCGGGTCCGCCCAGCGGGCGTTCAGCTCATCGACATCGAGCGAGAACGGTTTCTTCGAGAACTCCAGCAGGTGGAACAGGAAGAGCGGCGCGTCCGCATGGGCGAAGGCGGCGTGATTGGTCATCGAGGACGCGCCGGTGATCCGTGGGTTGAGTTCCCCCAGCCAGATGTCGTCGTTCTTCTTGTCGATCAGGAAATCCAGCTCGAAATAGCCGCGATAGCCCTCCTTGCGGAGCTGCTCGCCGAACTGGAAGGTCAGTTCCCGCGCCTGCTGCCGCTGCTTGGGCGAGAAGGCGGTGGAGAAGATCTCGTTGCCGCACCAGCCGCCGCGATAGGGGGTCAGCTCCTTGAAGCCCACGAGTTCGGTCATGAGCGGGCCGACGATGGTCCCCTGCGAGGTGGCGCAGGCCTCGATCGCGGAGCCCCGGCAATCGATCCGCTTCATGATCTTGATCTCGCCTTCGCCGACGATCTCGTGCTCATGCTTGCGGAAATCAGCCTCCGAATTGATGAAGAAGGTCGTGTGCCCGCTGTCGCCGAAGGCCGATTGCAGCACGAGGTCGGTGCCGATGCCGGCCTTCTCGGCCGTCTCGACCAGGTTCTCCCATCCGGTGACCTCGGCCAGGGTGTTGGGCACCGAGGGCACACCCGCCTTGTTGCCGACGCGGACAGTCTCGATCTTGTTGTCCATCGACTGGCGTAGCTTGGCCTTGGGGAACCAGACCTCGCCGCCCAGTTCCTTGACCAGCTTTTCGGTCTTTTCGTCGAACATCAGGAAGACGAATTTCGGCTTTCCGCCGCGCGCCGTCACATAGTCGATCACCTCCTTGTGGGAGAGGAGGTAGTTGTTGATGTCCTCGATCGACTGGAACTCGTCATGGGGCAGCTCTGACGGGCAGAGCACATTTGGATGGCGCCCATCGAAGCAGTCCATGTAGCAGATATACTTGAAGTTCTTCACCCATTCGTCGATCCCGAGCAGGTTGAAGTTGGTCGCCGAGACGAAGTAGATCGGGTCCTTGTTGGTGTGAAAGTACCGCCGGATTTCCGAGATGTTGCTCAGTGTTTTCTTAGGCATATCGGTCCTGTTGCTCCCGTCTTCGGTCCTTGTGCCGGCCCACTCGAGCCGTCCTCGTTTGTCGCATTTGGTCAGCGTCGCCTTCAGACGCTGACCACGGTCTTAAGCGCCTCCGGCGTGAAAACCCGGAGGCCCAGATCCGCCCGGAACCCGTGGATCTCGCTCACGTCGAGCGCGCGCATGAACGCCATGATTTCAGGGCTGATCACCTGTCCGGGCACGAGGATGGGAAAGCCCGGCGGATAGGGGATGATGAAGCTCGACGACACCAGCTCCTCGCCCGCCTTCACCCGCTCGTGGGTCTCTTCGAGCGACAGATAATCGCAATTCTCTTCGTCATAGGCGAGGAAGAACGCGGTCCGGATGTCGCCCTCCGGCGTCGCCCCATCGGTGCGGAACGCGTCGTGAAACCGCGAGAAATCCGGAAGCGGCGGCACATGTTCGACCAGTGCCGCGACCCGGTTCTCGAAGGAGCGCCGCTCCATCTTGGACGCATCGTCGAGCAACTCGTCGAGTTCCCGCGCGATTTCCACCAGAACCTCGATCAGATAGGCGACCGACGAGCGCGTCGTGCCGATATTGGTCATGAAGAGCACGGTGTTGCGCGACGTCTTGTTGATCTGGATCCCGTATTTGTCCATCAGGATCTTGGTCTTGAACGTGTCCCCGTCCCAACCCGTTCCGCCGACGGCGAGGGTGATGCGGGTCGGGTCCAGGACGAATTCGTCCTGATTCCAGACCTCCCAGATGTCCGACCAGCCGTGCTCAGGGTCGAAATAGCTCTCGACCCCGCTCTGACGGTGCTCGGCAGGTATCATGTCCTCGGCGGTCAGAATCTTGAAATACTTGTTCAGAAGCGGATGCGTCGAAACGGCGCGCCGGATCGACATGGCGCTTTCCACCTGCCGCTGCGTGAACTCGAAGCCTTCGAGCTCGACCTGTCGCCGCCCCACATCGAGCGAGGCGATGATCTGGTAGTTCGGAGAGGTCGAGGTGTGGGTCATGTAGGCTTCGTGGAAGGACTGCTCCACTTCACCTTTGAAGTCCTGATCGTTGACATGGATCATCGAGCCCTGGCGCAGTGAGGTCAGCGTCTTGTGGGTCGATTGCGTGGCATAGACCCGGACCCGCGCGTCGGGCGGCGGCACCAGCCTTGTCTCCAGCCAGGCCTCCTCGTCGGCGTTCTCCAGGGCCTTCTGCTGATCCTCATAGGCGGCGGCGGCCTCCGGCGTCCGCAACGTCTCGCGCAGGGTATTGGCCACGCCCATCGCCGTCCGCTGCCGGTAGGTCGGCCCGAAGCGGGCAAAGGCGAACCAGGCCTCGTCCCAAAGGAAGATCAGGTCCTTCTTGATGGCGAGGCATTCCTCCATCACGCGCTGCACATTGTAGACGAGCCCGTCGAAGGTGCAGTTCGTGAGCAGGACCATGCGCACGCGGTCCAGCTTGCCCTCGGCCTTGAGCTTCAGCAGGTGATGCTTGATCTCGCGCGTGGGCACCGCGCCATACATCGAATACTCGCTCAGCGAGTAGCTATCCATGTAGACGACCCGCGCCCCGGCCAGGACCATGCCGTAATGGTGCGACTTGTGGCAGTCGCGGTCGACCAGCACGATATCGCCGGGCCGCACCAGCGACTGCACCACGATCTTGTTGCAGGTCGAGGTGCCGTTGGTGGCGAAGAAGGTCTGCTTGGCGCCGAAGGCCCGCGCTGCCATGTCCTGCGCTTCCTTGATCGGGCCGCGCGGCTCCAGCAGGCTATCGAGCCCGCCGGACGTGGCCGAGGTCTCGGCAAGGAAGATGTTGGGCCCGTAGAACGCCCCCATATCCTGGATCCAGTGCGACCGGCTGATCGACTTGCCCCGGCTGATCGGCATGGCGTGGAACACCCCGGTGGGCTGGCGCGAATACTCCTTGAGCGCGGTGAAGAAGGGCGTCTTGTAGCGCCGGTTCACGCCCCGCAGGATGTTGAGATGCAACTCCAGGAAGTCCTCCTGGTTGTAGAACACTCGACGGCAGCGACCGAGATCGAGCCCCGCGATATCCTCGGCGGAGCGGTCGGTGACCAGATAGGCGTCGAGCTCAGGCCGGATCTTGGCGATCAAGCGGCACGTCTCGGGACCGTATTCATGCGGGTCGATATCGTCCACGCCCTCATTGCCCACGGGCCGGAGATAGCGGTTGAGGATCGGCAGATCGTTGCGCGACTTCAGCCGGAGCCCGGGCCGAACGACGACCGCCTGAACGTTGTGATTGAAGAGGATCCCGATCAGCGCGTCCTCGAGCGAAGGCACGACCACGGGCTCGTAGATGAACGGATCCTCCGCCCGGCGCATCCTTTGCAGATTGGCGCGCAGGAACCGTTCCTGCTGCTCGTTGACCTCATCGACGATCATCACCTCGAAATAGGGCCGCCCCAGGGCGCGCGCCTCGGGCGAGAGCGAGGCTTCGTCCTCGTAATCCTCGTTGTCGACCTCGTCGGTCCCCAGCGGGATGCGCCGCCGCCGATAGGCCCCGGAGGTCAGCGCCCGCGCAACGCGGCGCACCCCGACGGCAAGCTCTTCGGCATTTCCGTGGTTGAGATGCCGCCGCAGCATGTCGAAGGCATCGCGCCCGGGAAACGCCCAATAGGTCTCGATCGGGGTCAGTTGCTCGAAGAGTTCCTCGGCGCGCAGCAGCAGGCGCTTGAGCTGCGCGCTCTCCGGCTCAGCGGAGTGCAGCCCCTCCGCCACTTCCCGCAGGACCGACCATCGATCCGCCCGCAGCTGTGTCGCGCTATAGTAGTCGCGGATCGAGGACAACTTTCGTTCTGAAGACTGGAGGTTCATCCGGCCGTACTCCCTTTGGCCAAGCCTGCATGTCCGTGTCGGCACGCGGGTCGCTTTGTCGTGTCAGTCCGATCCCATTTTGCCGCCGACGACGGAAAAGGCCGGTGGCGGGGCCTCTGGCTCCCGGCTGTGTTCGAGCGCGGTCCTTGGATCGGCGGCCCCGAGGCCGCTCTGCGCGCCTTGCTTCGGCGTCTCGAGGGGACCGAGGGTGTGAAGGTAGGCATCCGCCCCGCTCTGCCGGTCATAGACCGAGAACTCGGCCTCGCGATCGCGGAAGGATTTCAGCACCTGCCCCAGCCCCCGCAGACCGGTCTCCCGCTGACGCCGCACCTGGTCCATGTCCACTTCGATCGGGAACATGTCCTCCTGACCGGCGGACTGGTGCAGAACGGTCGCCGTCGGATCGACGACGATCGAGCGGCCGACGCCCCCCGCCGCCAGCCCGTTGACCGCGAAGACGTAGCATTGGAACTGCGCCGCGGTGGCCCGCGCGATGGACAGCTCCGCGTCGCGGTCCGTCGTGCCGGTCAGCACGGGGTTGAGCAAGACCTCGACCCCCTGGCTGGTCAGCTGCCGCGTCGTCTCCGGGAACCAGATGTCATAGCAGATCGACAATCCAAAGCGGCCGACATCCGGCACGTCGAAGATGCAGAATTCGGTCCCTGCCTCAACGCCCTCCTCGTAGGGCCGGAACGGAAACATCTTGCGATAGGTCGCGACGATCTCACCCTCGGGATTGATCACCACGGAGGTGTTGTAGACCTTGCCGTCCGCCGTCTTCTCGAACATCGAGCCGGGGATTAGCCAGATCCGATGGCGCTTCGCGTCCTCGCGGAAGCTGTCGAGCGTCTCGTTCGGGAAGAACTGCGCATATTGATGGAGCGGGCCGAACGGCGCCAGCTCGCTGAAGAGCACCATCTGCGTCCAGGGAAAGCGCGCCATCAGGATGTCGAGGCGGTGCCGCATGCCCTCCACGTTGGAGTGGAGGGCGGAGACGTGCATCTGAACGCCGGCGATTGCGAAAGGTGTCATATTTTCTTTTTTCTCTTGCTCGCGAATGCCGGGCGCCGGGCGCAGGCCGTAAGGCCCGGCGCCCTGCGCCCGGCGAAACTCATCGGGCCACCAGAACGGGGATCGGGCTGTGCCGGACCACCTTGTCGGCCTGGCTGCCCACCAGCAGGGTCCGAAGCTCGTTCGGCGGGTGCGAGGCCATGACGATGAGATCGGCGGACAGGCTCTCGGCGATCCGCAGGATCGTCTCGGCCACATGGCCGACGGCGACGTGAACCTCGACGCTCTTGGCCTCGGAGAGTTCTTTCTCCGCGAGGGCCTCGAGCTCGGACTTCACATGCTCCATCGCATGCTGGACGTAGTTCTCCGGCAGGTAGTTCGCCACGAGCGGGCCGCCGACATCATGGACGATTCCCAGGAGGTGGATTTTGCCCTCTCCCGCGGCGCATCTCAGAGCCAAGGGCACGGCCTGCTTCCAGCTCTCGTCATGCGCGGGATCGACGGGCAGTAGGATGTTTTCGAACATGGTCTTTGCCTTCCGTCGTTATGCCTGCGCCGTCTCGCGCCGCGCCGGGGGCGGCGTTCTCGCCGCCCGGCCCCGCTGGAGCCAGACGACAAGGGCCAGGAGGGCCAGAGCCGGGATGAACATCAAGTATTTCGACGGGGCCGGAACCGGCTGCAGGACGCGCAGCACCTCCTGATCCCAGTCGAGACCGGCATCCTGCGCCACCGAGCCGAAGGCAACGTTGTCGATGATCATCCGGTCGCCATCCTGGATGAACTCGATCCCGGCATCCATGAGACGGTCCTCGCCGGTCGCCCCGTCGCCCATCTCGATGAGGGCCACGAACTCGATCGGGTCGCCGATGTCATTGAGGCCAGCGACCCGGATGCGAAGATCCTCGCCCACTGGCGTGTTGGCCGCGGCCTCCACGATCTGCGCGGGCGGCACCTCCTCGAAGGGGGGCGCGATCATGTCCATCCAGAAGCCCGGACGGAACAGCGTGAACGCGATCAGCAGCAGCGCGATCGTCTCGTAGATGCGGTTCTTGGCCAGGAACCAGCCCTGCGTCGCCGCCGCGAAGAGAAGCATCGCGACGGTGGCGACGATGAAGACGAATATGCCTTGCGCCCAGCCCACCTCGATCAGGAGCAGCTCGGTGTTGAAGATGAACAGGAAGGGCAGCGCCGCGGTCCGCAGGCTGTAGAAGAACGCCACGACCCCGGTGCGGATCGGATCGCCCCCCGAGACGGCGGCGGCCGCGAAGCTGGCCAGACCCACAGGTGGCGTCACGTCCGCCATGATCCCGAAGTAGAACACGAAGAGATGCACCGCGATCAGCGGCACGATCAGCCCGTTCTGCTGGCCCAGCGTGACGATGACCGGGGCGAGCAGGGCCGAGACGACGATGTAGTTGGCCGTCGTCGGCAGGCCCATACCCAGGATCAGCGAGAGGATCGCCGTCAGGAAGAGGATGGCCAGGATATTGCCGCCCGAGAGCACCTCCACCACTTCGGCCAGGGCCGAACCGACGCCGGTCTGGCTGACCGCGCCCACGATGATGCCGGCGGTCGCCGTGGCGATGCCGATGCCGATCATGTTGCGCGCGCCGGTCTCCAGCCCCGAGACAAGATCCTTGAAGCCTTCGACGATCGCGCCGCCGAAGGCGCCCTCGCCGCGCATCAGCGCCAGAAGGGGCTTCTGCGTGACCAAGATGAAGATCATGAACCCCGTCGCCCAGAAGGCCGAGAGGCCGGGGCTCAGACGGTCGACCATCAGCGCCCAGACCAGCACCACGACCGGCAGGATGAAATGCAGACCAGACCGCGCCGTGGGTCCCGGCAGCGGCAACACGGTGACCGGCGCGTTCGGGTCGTCGAGCTCCAGCGGCTTTTCGCGCGAGGCGACGTAGAGCAGGCCGATATAGACCAGCGCCAAGAGCACGAAGAGGATGTAGCCGGCCGTATTCGGGAAGGCGGGCCGCAGCCAGCCGATGCCGTAATAGGTCGCGAAGGACACCACGCAGATGACGACGATCGCGAAGGCGATGCCGATGAGGCGCCGCACCAGAGGCTTGGGCTCATAGGCGCGCGGCAGACCCTCCATCCCCGCTTTCACCGCCTCCAGATGCACGATGTAGACCAGCGCGATGTAGGAGATGACGGCGGGCAGGAAAGCGTGCTTGACCACGTCGAAATACGGAATGCCGACATATTCGACCATCAGGAACGCCGCCGCGCCCATCACCGGCGGCATGATCTGGCCGTTGACCGAAGAGGCCACCTCGACCGCGCCGGCTTTTTCGGCGGAGAAGCCGACTTTCTTCATCAGGGGGATCGTGAACGTGCCGGTCGTCACCACGTTGGCGATGGAGGAGCCGGAGATCAGGCCCGTCATGCCCGAGGACACCACCGCCGCCTTGGCCGGTCCGCCCTTCATATGGCCCATCAGCGAGAAGGCGACCTGAATGAAGTAATTGCCCGCGCCCGCCTTATCGAGCAGCGAGCCGAAGAGCACGAAGAGGAATACGAACTGGGTCGAGACGCCCAGCGCGATGCCGAACACGCCCTGCGTCGTGATCCAGTGGTGGTTGACGATCTGGCTGAGGTTGTTGCCGCCATGGGCGATGATCGACGGCATGTAGGGCCCGAGCACCGTATAGAGCAGGAACACGCTTGCCACGATCATCAGCGCGGGGCCAAGCGAGCGGCGCGTGGCCTCCAGCAGCAGCATCATGCCGACGACGCCCGCCACGAAATCCGCCGGGATGGGCGCGCCGACCCGGTTCGCGATCGCGTCGTATTGCACGAGGATATAGAGTGACGCGCCAGCGCCGATGATGGCCAGCGCCCATTCCCAGGGCGGGATGTTGTCCTTCGGCGAGCCCAAGACCACCGCGCCGACGATCCCGATCATGACGATCGGAATCCACCAGGACGGCTGCCCGTCGCCCGCGGAGATCATAAAGAGCGTGCCGATCAGCAGTGGGATGCCGATGCCAAGGACCATCTGTACCTTGGTGCGGGCCGCGGGGAAGGCCGCGAAAGCCAGGAACAGCGCAAAGGCGAGATGGATCGAGCGCGCCTCGGTCGAATTGAACACGCCGAAGCCGAAGATGAACGGGAGGGGGGAGGCGTACCATAGCTGGAACAGCGACCACGCGACGGCCACGAGCATGATGAACTTGGCGACGCCCGGCGACCCCGCGCGCCCACCCGTATCCGAGGAGGCGACAAGTTCGTCGAGTTCGGCCTGGCTCAGCCCGCCGCGCCCGGCGGCGGCATTCTCGACCGCCGCAGCCTGCGTCTGGTCGGCGTCACGCTTGTCGTTATCCGTCATGCTGTCCCCCTTGAGACCGGCGCCCTGGCGGATCGGGTCGCCTTACGGAACCCAGACGGAGGCGCATGCACCCCGCGCCCACCGGGTTCGTCCTGCGGTCAATGACTTCCATGCCAGCTCCGGTGACCGCGATCCCAGACTGGCGACTTCCAGTATGTCCGCCCCGAAAAGTCCGGGGCGGACAGGGGACGGCGTTACTCGATCCAGCCGCGCTCGCGGTAGTACTGCTCCGCGCCCGGATGCAGCGGCGCGGACAGGCCGGCCGAGATCATCTCTTCCTCCTTCAGGTTCGCGAAGGCGGGGTGCAGGCTGCGGAAACGATCGAAATTGTCGAAGACCGCCTTGACCATCGTGTAGACCACCTCGTCAGGCACCGTGGCGGAGGTCACGAAGGTCGCGCGGACGCCGAAGGTTGTCACGTCCTCGTCGGTGCCGGCATACATGCCGCCCGGGATGGTCGTGTAGGCGTAGTACGGGTTGGCATCGACGAGACCGTCGATCCCGCCGCCCTGCACGGAAATCAGGCGCGCATCGACGGTGGAGGTCGCTTCCTGGATGGAGCCGTTCGGGTGACCGACCGTGTAGATGATCGCATCGACATTGTTGTCGCCGAGCGCCGCGGACTGCTCCGCGGGGGCCAACTCGGAGGCGAGGGCGAAATCGTCCATCGTCCAGCCCAGCGTGTTCATGACGATTTCCATCGTCGCCCGCTGGCCGGAGCCGGGTGCACCGATATTGACGCGCTTGCCCTTCAGGTCGTCGAAGGTCTCGATGCCGCTATCGGCGCGGGCGACGACCGTGAACGGCTCGGGATGCACGGAGAAGACGGCGCGCAGATCCTCGAACTGGTTGCCTTCGAACTGGGAGCTGCCGTTATAGGCGTGGAACTGCCAGTCCGACTGCGCGACGCCCATTTCCATGTCGCCGGCCATGATCGAGTTGATGTTGGCGATGGAGCCACCGGTGGAGGGCGCCGTCACCCGGATCCCGTGATCGCCAGTGCCACGGTTCACCAACCGCGCGATCGACTGACCCACCACGAAGTAGACACCGGTCTGACCACCGGTCCCGATGGTGACGAATGTATCCTGGGCCGAGGCTGCGGTCCCGCCAAAGGCGGTCACAGCCGCGAAGGCGGCGATCTTTGCGAGTTTCATCTATGTCTCCCTGACATCGATACTTGGTTTTGGTTTTGGCGGCTTTCATGCCGCTTCTTTCCCGCTCGACGGCATCGCTCCCACCGCGCGATTGCCTCGCGCCGGCCGGCGATGCCTTCTCGTTGGCCGTCAGCGCGCGCCAATTCGAGCACCTCTATGGTTTCGCATTTTCTGGAAAATGCAAAGACCAGATGAAACGACCCGCCTCATCAGAAGGTCGGCGGCGTGCAAGCGCTTACGATCACGCAGTCCTGCGACCCGATATTTCGGAAGCGATGCGGCAGGCGGCTGTCGAACATGTAGCCATCCCCCGGGTTGAGGACGCGCGTTTGGTCGGCGACGGTGACCTCGACGATTCCCTTGATGACGACCCCCGCCTCCTCGGCCTCGTGCCGCAGCATTTCGGCGCCGGTATCGGCCCCGGGCGGATAGGTCTCGTAGAGCACCTGAAGCGAGTGCCGCGCCGCGTTGCCGAGCTGGCGCAGAGAAACCTTGGCGGTTTCGCCCAGCCCCAGATCCTGCGGCGAAAGCTCGGTGAACTCGTCGGCGGCGTAGAAATATTTGGGCGCCCCATCCTCTTCGATCTCGGCGAAGAACTCGCTCAGAGGTATGTCGATGGCGTCGAGGAGGCTCTTGAGGGAGGCGACGGACGGGCTCGATCGGTTCTGTTCGATCTGGGAGATCGCCCCGCCGGTGAGCCCGGCACGCTGCGCCAGCTCCCGCTGAGACAGCTTGCGCGCCTCGCGCACCGCCCGCAATCGACCGCCGATATCCAAGCGCAAACCTCTAAGCATCCGTCCACTATACTAAGCAACACATACGGGCAGCCCGTCAAGCTCCCAAAATAAACGTATTATTTGCGATACTTAACATAATGCACCGCCGGATCGATCCGCGGGACACGCGGGGCAATTGACAAATAATCTATTCATCGATTAGAAAATTGAGCACTCCGATCCTCTGCCCCAGGATAGCCCAACATGCCCGACACGATCCAGAAGCCCGCCCCCGCCAAGCGCAGCAAAGCGCGCAAACCTGCCGCCAAGCGCAGCACCGAGAAGGCGCCCGCAGCGGCCCCGGTGACGCCCCCCGCCGCCGCGCCGCTGACGCCGCAGGCGACCAACGCCGCTCTGCTCGCGCGCCGCGACGCCGCGGTGCCGCGCGGCGTGGCCTCCGCCGCGCCGGTCTTCGCGGCCCGCGCCGAGAACGCCGAACTCTGGGACGTCGAGGGCAACCGCTATATCGACTTCGCAGGCGGCATCGCCGTTCTCAACACCGGCCACCGCCATCCCGGCGTCATCGCCGCGGCCAAGGCGCAGGAGGATCTCTACACCCATACGTCCTTCCAGGTTGTCCCCTACGAGCCTTACGTCGCGCTCGCCGAAAAGCTAAACGCGCTCGCGCCGGGCGACTTCGCCAAAAAGTCGCTGCTCGTGACCACGGGTGCCGAGGCGGTCGAGAACGCCGTTAAGATCGCCCGCGCCGCCACCGGCCGCCCCGGCATCATTGCCTTCTCCGGCGGCTACCATGGCCGCACGCTGATGACGCTGGGCCTGACCGGCAAGGTCACGCCCTACAAGAAGGACGTGGGCCCCTTCCCCGCCGACATCTTCCGCGCCCCCTTCCCCGACGCCCGCAACGGGATCACCGTCGAGGATGCGCTGCGCGGCCTAGAGACGCTCTTCCTCACCGATGCCGACCCATCGCGCGTCGCGGCCATCATCCTGGAGCCCGTCCTCGGCGAAGGCGGCTACCATCCCGTCCCGGCCGAGATGTGGCAGGCGCTGCGCGCGATCTGCGACAAGCACGGCATCCTTCTGATCTCGGACGAGATCCAGGCGGGCTTCGGCCGGACCGGCACCTGGTTCGCCATCGAGCATTCCGGCGTCGCGCCGGACCTCATCACCGTGGCGAAATCCATGGCCGGCGGCTATCCGATCGCCGGCGTCGTGGGCCGCGCCGAGGTTATGGACGCGCTCGCCCCCGGCGGGCTGGGCGGCACCTATGGCGGCAACCCGGTGGCCTGCGCCGCCGCCCTCGCCGCCATCGAGGCCATCGAGAGCGAGGGCCTGCTCGCCCGCTCCACCGCTTTGGGCGAGACCATGCGCGCGCGCCTCGCCGAGATGGGCGCCCGCAGCGCCCCGTTCCGCATGTGGGACATTCGCGGCCTCGGCGCGATGCTGGCCGTCGAATTCGTCTCCGATTTCGAGACCGCGAGCCCCGATGCCGCCTTCACCAAATCGGTGATCGCCCATGCGCTGCGCCGGGGCCTGATCCTGTTGTCCTGCGGGATGCATGGCAACGCGGTGCGGATCATGGTGCCGCTGACCGCCTCCGACGCGATCATCGAGGAGGGGCTGTCGATTTTCGAGGCAGCCCTGGCCGACGCGGTTGCGGAAGGGATGCTCACCGCGGCAGAGTAGAGATACGTAGGGGGCTGGGCTATAGCCCGGCCCCACCCCTCGCTCCGAAGGGACCAGACCCATGGGTCATGTTTTTCCCCGTCACACGCGTCAAACGCTCCCCGTCGCCGTCGGCGGCGACGGATGTTACCTCATCGACCACACGGGAAAGCGCTATCTCGACGGATCGGGCGGCGCGGCGGTGTCTTGCCTGGGTCATAGCGACGCCGATGTCGTCGACGCGATCAAGGCGCAGCTCGACAAGATCGCCTTCGCCCATACCGGCTTTATGACCTCCGAACCGGCCGAGACGCTGGCCGATCTGCTCATCGAACACGCACCGGGCGATCTCGATCGGGTCTATTTCGTCTCCGGCGGGTCCGAGGCCACCGAGGCCGCCATCAAGCTCGCCCGGCAGTATTTCGTCGAAAAGGGCGAGATCGGACGCGGCCGCATTATCGCCCGCAAGCAGAGCTACCACGGCAACACCATCGGCGCCCTCTCGGCGGGCGGCAACGAATGGCGGCGCGCGCAGTTCGGCCCACTGCTGTTGGATGTCAGCCATATCGACCCCTGCTACGAGTACCGACTGCGCCGGGACGACGAGAGTCCCGAGGACTACGGCCGCCGCGCCGCGAACGCGCTTGAGGAGGAGCTGCTCCGGGTCGGGCCAGATACGGTCATGGCCTTCATGGCAGAGCCCGTCGTCGGCGCGACCGCCGGCGCCGTGCCTCCCGCGCCAGGCTATTTCAAGCGCATCCGCGAGATCTGCGACAAGTACGGCGTCCTTCTGATCCTAGACGAAGTCATGTGCGGCATGGGCCGCACCGGCAGCCTCTTCGCCTGTGAGCAGGACGGGATCGCCCCCGATATCGCCTGCATCGCCAAGGGCCTCGGCGCGGGCTACCAGCCCATCGGTGCGATGCTCTGCACAAGCGAGATCTATGACACCATCGCCGCCGGGTCCGGCTTCTTCCAGCACGGACACACCTATATCGGCCACCCGACGGCAACGGCCGCGGGCCTCGCCGTGGTGCGCGCGATGCTGGACCGCGGGTTAATTCCCCGCGTGGTCGAACAAGGCGACAAGCTGCACCGGAAGCTGACGGATCGGTTCGGCCAGCATCCCCATGTCGGCGACCTGCGCGGGCGCGGTCTGTTCCGCGGGATCGAGCTGGTCGAGGACCGGGCGAGCAAGGCGCCGTTCGACCCGTCGCGGGGCGTGGCCGGGAAGATCAAAAAGGCGGCCTTCGAGGCCGGCCTGATCTGCTACCCCATGTCCGGCACGATCGACGGGCGGACCGGCGACCACATCCTGCTGGCCCCGCCCTTCATCATCGAGGACGACCAGCTCGACGAATTGGTCGACAAGCTCGACACGGCAATCGCCGCGGTGATCTGACGCGAGGGGGGCCGATCCCCCCCCTCACTGTCCCCCTCCAGGTTCCGCCCCATGCCCGACCCGCTCCATCCCGACCGCTGGCCGCCCGAGATCGCCGACATGGCCGGCGGCTATGCGGGCCGGCTCAATGTCTATCGCATGATCGCCCACCATCCGGCGCTTCTGCGCGCCATGGACACGCTGCGCGAGCATGTCGTGAACCGGACGGCCCTGGGCGCCGAACGGTCCGAGGTCGCGATCCTGCGCGGGGCGCATCGGCTCGGGTCGAGCTATGAATGGGACCAGCACATCCTCCGCGCCCGGGCACGCGGCCTGAGCGACGCGCGCATCGCGTCGATCCGCGGGCCGCTGGAGGAGATGGGCGACGAAGACCGGCTGATCGTCCGCGCCGTCGATGAGCTATTCGACGACCGGATGCTGTCGGCGGACACCCTCGCGGCGCTCGACCCTGTCCTGGGGGCCGAGGGCATCCTCGATCTGATCGCGACCGTCGGATATTATTCCGTCCTCGGCTACACGCTGAAGAGCTTCGCTGTTCCCCAAGACGAGGACATCGCTGCGGCCTTGGCATCGCGCCCGCTGGGGGACGCGGAGGGCTAGTCGGGTCAAATCGCGCCCGGCGCGACAGGCCCGTCAGCCCAATTCCAGCGTGCCCACCGCATAGATCGCACCGGACGGCACCGGCGGCCTGCCCCGATACATCCGCGCCGTGTCGAAGCCCGGCGTCATCCCCGAGGCCGCGCAATGCGACGCGAGCGCCGTCGAGGCCCCGGGCACGTCGATCACGACCTCTCCGGGATGGCGCGCGGCACAGGCCGCGATCAGCCCCGCCGCGGTCTCCAGATCCTCGGCGACCAGCGGGCCGATCTTGACCCCGTCGCGGCACCGCCGGACGGTCGCGAAGCCCTCCACCTTTCCCGCGCGCTCGGAGACGAGCGTCTCGCGAGTCGCGCTCCCGCTCAGCCAGGGCCCCATATATCTGGGCTTTTCGACGCCCGAAGCCCGCCCCTCCATCTCGATCAGCAAGGGCAGGTCGGCGGCTTGGGCGGGGCGGATGCCGGGCGTCTCGCCGGGCGCCGGCCGCCCGGCGAAGCGGACCGTGCCGGACACCGGCTCGAACCCGGAGGCGGCGTAATTCGCCTGCTGCGCCGGCACCCCGTCCAGCCCGATGGTCCGGTCTCCGGCATGGGCGATCGCGTGGTGCCAGAGCGCCAGTCCGATCCCCTGCCCCCGCCAGTCGGGCCGCACGAGATAGAGGCCCAGAAACGCGAAAGCCTCGGTGTGATTGACGACCGAGATCGCGGCGACCGGGCCGGACTCCGCGTCGGCCAGGAAGAAGCCGCTCGGGTCTGCGGCCAGAAACGCCGCGGCATCGTCCAGGCCAGGGTTCCAGCCTTCCGCCGCGGCCCAGTCGAGGACTTGGGCGAGATCCGCCTCTGTCATGGTGCGATGCCGGATCATCCCCGCCCCTAGCGCACGTGCTGCGGCGCGACCCGCGCCACCGCAGGGCGGGCCAGAACGCGGTCATGCAGGGCCATCAGCCGTGGAAAGTCCGCCACCGCCACGCCATCCCCTTCCAGCCAGCGGAGCACCGTCCAGAGGTAGATATCGGCCACCGAGAACGTGCCCGCGACCCAGTCTCCCTCCATCCGCGATTCCAGCCAGCGGGCCGAGTCGGTCATCGTCTCGGGCACCTTGGCGCGCATCGACTCCTGTGCGGCCGGATCGTCGGACCAGCGATGGCCGCGCATCTTATGCGCGTGGTTCACATGGGCGGTCGAAGCGAGATAGGTCATCGTCTCCCGCGCGCGGGCGCGGAGCCAGGGGTCCGAGGGCATCAGCGCCGGGGCCTGGGTCTCCGCGATCCATTCCAGGATCGCCATGGTTTCGGTCAGGATGCCCTCGGGCGTCTCCAAGGCGGGGACGCGCCCCTTGGGATTGACCGCCAGATAGGCATCGGAGGTCTGGTCCCCGGCCTTGAAATCGAGCCAGTGCAGCTCGTAGTCGGCCCCCGCCTCCTCCAGCGCCGCATGGACGGCGAGAGAAATCGTGCCGGGGGCGAGGTGGAGTGTCAGTGTCATGGACGGCCTTTCGCGTTGTCGAGCACGATCTTGCCGACATGGCGCTTGGATTGGAATGCCTCCTGCGCGGCGGGCAGGTCCGCGAGCGCGAACCTAGCCGCCACGGACGGCACCAGCCGTCCCGCCTCGACCTCGGCGATGATCTCCGGGAGGGCGCTGGCCGGCTGCTCGGTCGAGCCCAGAAAGGTCAGGTCCTTGAGGTAAAGGTCGCGCAGGTCCAGCGGCACGATCGGCCCGGCGATGGCGCCCGAGACGACATAGCGGCCCCGCCGGACCAGCGCCGCGATCAGCGCGGGCCAAGCCGGGCCGCCGACGAGGTCGACGATCACGTCCGCGCTGTCTGGCGCGGGCGTGTCATCGCGGGAGATCGTGGCGGACGCCCCCAGGGCGCGGACGGCCTCCGCCTTGGCCGGCGCGCATTGCGCCACCACCTCCGCCCCGCGCAGCGCGCAGAGCTGCACCGCCGCCGCCCCCACGCCACCCGACGCGCCGGTGACGATGACCCGGTCGCCCGCCGAGACCGCGGCCCGAGAGACCATCGTCTGCGCCGTGCCGTAAGCGCAGGGCAACGCCGCCAGCACCGTGTCCGGAAGGTTCGACACGACGTCCAGCGCATCGACCGAGCGTGCCACGGCGTAATCCGCGAACCCGCCATCGCATTCGGCACCGAAGGTCCAGACAGGCGCGTCCTCCCGCTGCTGGAGGGCGCGGACCAAAACGCGCGCGCCGATCCGTGCCTCGGCCACGTCCGCACCGACCGCGACGATCCGGCCGCAGCAATCCGCGCCCTGGACCCGCGGTAGCGACAGCGCCGATCCGGCCCAGCCCGCCGCCGCATCCTCCGGTGTCGCCACGTTTGAGGTCGCGCCGGTGACGGCCTTGGAATACCAGCCGACCCGCGTGTTGATATCCGTGTTGTTCACCGAGGAAGCCCCGACATCGATCAGCACCTCGCCCGGCCCGGGCCGCGGCACCGGCAGGTCGGTCCGCCAGGACAGCATCTCCGGCCCGCCATGGCCGGTCAGGTGCCATCCGCGCATCACCTCGGGCAGATCGGTCATATCAACGCTCCTGGACAGATGGCGAAGCGGTCGCCGGTGCGAGCCAAGACGCGCGTGGCCCCTTCTTCAGGCATCTCGCTTCGGTCTGCGACGGCCCAGGTCTCAGGCCATTCGCACGCGCGTGCAAGGGTCCGCGCCGCGTCCCCGGCGCTGGGAGGACCGGAGCACGGTCCGGCTGCAGGCCCCGCGGCACGGATCGGCCGAGGACTTGCCGGCCAGATCGGGCCAGGGCGGAGGGACGACCGCGTCCGGCTAAGCAGAGCCGTGCGGACGGCCCCCGCCGGACCGATCTCGACCGCCCGAGGCAGCGACCTCAGCCGGCGGCGAGCTGATTGTGCTTGCGCGCCATGAATTGCTTGGCCGTCTCGACCGCGACGGCCGCGTCGCGGCAATAGGCATCCGCCCCGATGGCGCGCCCGAACTCCTCGTTCAGGGGGGCGCCGCCCACCAGGACGGTGTAATTGTCGCGAATGCCCTTCTCGACCATCGCGTCGATCACGACCTTCATGTAGGGCATCGTCGTGGTCAGCAGGGCCGACATCCCCAGAATGTCAGCGTCTTCCCGCTCGATCGCCTCCAGATAGCTCTCGACCGCGTTGTTGATGCCCAGATCGACCACTTCGAAGCCGGCGCCCTCCATCATCATCGAGACCAGGTTCTTGCCGATGTCGTGGATGTCGCCCTTGACCGTGCCGATCACCATCTTGCCCACGCGCGGCGCACCGGTCTCGGCCAAGAGCGGCTTGAGGATCGCCATCCCGCCCTTCATGGCGTTCGCGGCCAGCAGCACCTCGGGCACGAAGAGAATCCCGTCGCGGAAGTCGTGGCCCACGATGGTCATGCCGCCCACCAGGGCCTTCGTCAGAATGTCGTAAGGCTCCCACCCGCGCTCCAGGAGGATGGTGACGCCTTCTTCGATCTCCTCCTTGAGACCATCGTAGAGGTCGTCGAACATCTGCTGAACGAGCTCGTCGTCGTTCAGTTCACTCAGGACGATGTCGTCTTCTTCGTCGGACATGCGGATTCCCTTTCGCCGGCCCAAAAGCCCCTTGACCAAGATGTCGCACCCCGTCCGATGACGAACGCGGCGAAAACCGACAGCGCACGGTCCCCAGGCGACCCTGAGATCCTTATCTGCCGATCCGCCGTCGCACGAGACGCGATCTGCGTCCAATCGAAGATTCTCGCCTCTTGCATGAAACGCCCTCATGTTCTATTTTTGTTCCCATGCTCGACCAGATGCTCCCGACCCCTGTCGCGACCCGGGGCGCGCTGTCCAACGCGGCCAGCCGGTTCGATCCCTACACGCGGGAGGTCGCGATGCCCGACCGCCCCAGGACCGAAGTGCGGGAGGAAGCGTTGGGGCGCGCTATCACGCGGAACAGCTCGCCCGATCTGGGCTTCGACCGGTCGATCAACCCGTATCGGGGCTGCGAACATGGCTGCATCTACTGCTATGCGCGGCCCAGCCATGCATATCTCGGCCTGTCGCCCGGGCTCGACTTCGAGACGAAGCTAATCGCCCGGCCCGGCGCGCCGGAGGCGCTCGCGCGGGAATTGCGGGGCAAGGGCTACCGACCCGCCGTGCTGGCCATCGGCACGAACACGGACCCCTATCAGCCGATCGAGCGGGACCGCCGCATCATGCGCGGCCTGCTAGAGGTTCTGCGCGACCATCGCCACCCGGTGGCGATCACCACCAAGGGCACGCTGGTCGAGCGCGATATCGACATCCTGGCCGAGATGGGGCCGGAACTGTGCCGCGTGGGCATCTCTGTGACGACCCTCGACGACGCACTCGCCCGCAAGCTGGAGCCCCGCGTCCCCGTGCCCTCGCGCCGACTGCGCGCCATCGCGCGGCTGGCCGAGGCGGGGGTCGTGGTCCGGGTGATGGTCTCGCCCATCATCCCCGGGCTGACGGATCACGAGGTTGAGACGATCCTGGCCGCCGCCCGAGACGCGGGCGCGCAGGCGGCCAGCATGATCCCCTTGCGCCTCCCGCTCGAAGTGGCGCCGCTCTTCGAGGAATGGCTGCGCGAGCATGTGCCCGACCGGGCGCGCAAGGTCTTGAACCGCGTGCGGGAATTCCACGGCGGCAAGCTCTATGACGCGGGGTTCGGCCAGCGGATGCGCGGGCGCGGCGTCCATGCGGATCTGCTGCAGGCGCGCTTCCACCGGGCCTGCAAGCAGTTGGGCCTGGCCTATAAGCTGCCGCCGCTGCGCAGCGACCTCTTCGAGCGGCCGGGCCGTGCGGGGGACCAACTCACCCTTTTCTGAGGCCGCTAATCGGGCCTCCCGGCCCTCTTCGCCCCGAGCGAACCCTCAACTGTCGGACGGGCAGCCCGATGGCGCGGCAGGGCCCAGCTCGGCCAGCAGCGCGTTGTGATCCGACCCGTGGCGCCCGCCGCGCGCCGTCGCGACCTCCAGCCGTGCGTCCGCGACGAGGTGGTCGATGGGCAAGCGCAGCCACCCATCCGCCAAAGTGTAGGTCGTGTGCAGGCCGCCCGTGACCTCGCCCCGCGCCGCCCGCGCCACGCGGCCCGCGGCGTCCGACCAGGGCATCTGGTTGAAATCGCCGCCCAGCAGGATCGGCCCTGGCAGAGCGGCGATCTCGGCCACCAGCCCCGCGAGTTGCCGCGCCTGCGCGCCCTCGCCCGCGGGCCAGGGCCAGAACAGATGGACCGAGACGAGTGTCAGCGCCTCCACCTCGCCGAAACAGTCCGGCGGACGAAGCCGGATCCAGGCCGCCCCCGACGGCGTGCAACCGCTGTCGAGCACGGGCAGCCGTGTCAGCGCCGCCGTCGACACCCAGCCCGGCCGAGGACAAATCCGAAGATGCCAGCCCTCCGGCCGACCGGCGAGCGCATGGATCGCCTCGCCGACCTCTTGCAGCGTGACGGTCTCGACCTCGGCCATCCGGTCCAAAAGATCCGGCGCCCTATTGCCCAGATGCAGGTTGTGCTGAAGATGCCGGATCGCCGCGCCTTCGGCCGGGCGCCCGGGGTCCACATGCCGCAGCACGTCCCAAGCGCCCAGCGCCGCGAGACAGATCATGGCGCCCCGCAGGACTCCCGGCAGAATGGACGGCAGCGCCAGCCCCAGCAGCACGACAACGAGATAGGGCTGCACGATCGCGAAGCTGTCGAGCGGCAGCCAAACCCGTCCCAGCAGCCCCGCGGCCAACGCCGCCAAAAGCACCAGCGTCAGGGCGGCGAACGCCAGGTTCACTCGCGCGCGCGACGGCGGCTGCGCCGCTCCCGGGTGGGGCCACGGCCGTCGGTTCCGTCGCTGTCGGACGAGAACCCGCCCAGCGCCTCAGTCACATCGGCCAGGTCGGGGATGGGACCGCGCGGCGTCGATTCGAGCGCCGCGCGCATGGCCCGCAGATGCTCCGGCGTGGTCCCGCAGCATCCCCCGATGATCGTCGCCCCCGCATCGCGGGCCAGGGTCGCGTAGCGCGCCATCAACTCGGGCGTGCCGTCATAGTGAATGTGACCGTCGTGATATTTCGGGATGCCCGCATTGCCCTTGGCGATCACCGGCAGCGATCCGGTGAACCCCATGACGGTGCGGATGAGGTCGGCGGCGCCGACGCCGCAATTCGCGCCATAGGCCAGCGGAGGATGCGGCAGACGGACAACCAGCCGGGACAGATCGGCCGAGGTGGTGCCCATCATCGTGCGCCCGGCCGTGTCGAAGCTCATGGTCACGCACCAGGGCATGTCGGCCAGCCGCGCGGCCTCGCCCGCGGCCTTCAACTCCTCCGGGGCGCTGATCGTCTCGACCCAGAGCACGTCGGCCCCGCCCGCCTTCAGCCCCTCGGCCTGCTGGTGGAAGATCTCGACCGCGGCCTCATGAGTCAGCGGGCCCATCGGCGCCATGATCTCGCCCGTGGGCCCCATGGAGCCCGCCACCACCACGGGCCGCCCGGCCGCATCCGCGATCTCGCGCGCGATCTCGGCGCCCATGCGCGACAGCTCTCCGGCGCGGTGGCCCGCATCGTGCAGCTTGAGCCGCGCCGCGTTGCCGCCGAAGGTGTTGGTCAGGAACAGATCGGACCCGGCCTCGACCGAGCCCCGATAGAGCGCGCGTACCTTGTCCGGCTCCGTCTCGTTCCACAGCTCCGGGGCGTCGCCGGATTGCAGCCCCATATTGAAAAGGATCGTCCCCGTCGCGCCATCGGCCAGCAGCCAGTCGCGGTCGCGCAGGAGGGTCGAGAGAGATGTAGCCATGGCGGACTCCGATCGGGCAGTCCTCTCTATGACCGCGCCCGGCCCCGGGGGCAAATCGAAATCCCTCATGTGGGAGGTGAGCCGCGGCACAAGTGGCGAAAAGCTGTTTAGAATTCGAGGCATCCTCTCCGTTTGTGCCCCGATTTGTGCCATGATCCAGCCCGCCGGGCGGGGCACCAGAGACCCAGGTCACCAATTTCGGAGGCGGCTATGCCACAGTTCACCGATCTCAGAGCGGTCAGCCGTCACGGCCCGGGCTTCCTGACGGCGCGGGATGTCATGTCCGTCGCCATGATCGTTGCCGATGCCGATGGTCGCAGCGGAGAGGACGGCGCCGAGCGCGTGATCGAAACCCTTGGCGCGCTGCCCGGGCTGGAGGGACTCGACCGCGACGCGATCCGGGTCGCCGGGCAACAGGCCAGCGAGGGGATCGCGCGCAAGGGGGTCGAGGCCGTGTTTTCGGACGCGGCCGAGCGGATGGACGCCCGCACCGCCAATGCCGCCATCCTGCTGGCCTGCCGCGTTGCCATGACCGATGG
Organism: Jannaschia seohaensis; assembly: GCF_900116765.1. GTDB lineage: Bacteria > Pseudomonadota > Alphaproteobacteria > Rhodobacterales > Rhodobacteraceae > Jannaschia > Jannaschia seohaensis. The sequence goes on from NZ_UETC01000002.1 coordinate 390,147, forward strand.
CGAGATCAGCGCCGACGGCGACGCCGTGCTGCGCCCCATGGCGCGGCGGCTGGGGATCGGCCGCTCCCGCCTGGAGGCGATTCGCGTCCTGGCCGCCCGCCGCGAAGCCCATGGGGAGACACGGTCATGAGCGCGCCCCGCCAATGGACCGCCCATCGCCCCCGCGGCGAGGGCGCGCGCCGGCTGGCAGCCCCGTTCCGTATCCTCGTCCTGCTGGAGGACCGCCTGACCCTGCGCCTGCACGAGTTGCGCGATGCCCTCCAGGAGGATTTCCCGCAGATGGACTGGCCCGACGATCCCGCGGTGCCGGATCTGCATTTCGACACGGTGGATGCCCCGGTCGGCGTCGTCAGCTGTGGCCGCGCGGCGGCGCCCGCGGCGATCACCGCGCATCGCCGGTCCGACATCGCCTGGGCGGAGCTTTTGCCCCGCAACCGTCTGACGCCGGTGGACCGGCTCGCCCGCCGCCTCGCCGCCGCACACACCCATCTGGAGATCGCGGTGACCAGCCGGGGCCCCACTCTGGCCGACCGGCTGGAGGCCGCGCGGCGCGCGACCGCCATCGCCGCCGTCTTTGCCGACTTGCCCATCGCAGCCGGGGCGATCCAGCTCTGGTCCGACCGCGTGCTCTCGCCGCAACAGACCATCGACCTCGCCGCCTCCGCCGCCGCGGGCGAGGTGCCGCTGCTGGACTGGACGCTGCCGCTTCTCTTCGATCACGATCCCACCGACGAGGAGGCAGGACTCTCCAGCGGCACCACTGTCGGGCTCTCGGCGCTTCTGGGTTACGAATTGGAACTCCGCCAGAGCCCGGAACCGCCGGGCCTGGTAATCGCCGCCATCATGAGCGTCGCGCAAGAGCTGGTCACAGGTGGGGTCGTCTTCCGCGACGGGGGCGAGATCGCGCCCTTCGGCTCGGACGCCGCGATGCACCGGACACGGCTGGTGCCCGAAGGCGTGCTGGGCAACGACACGGATCGCTGGTCCCTCGTCCACCCCGAGAGCGCCTTCGACGATCAGACGATTCTGGGCCGTACCTTGCCGGAGTCCCCCGAACGCGGATTCATGGGGCGCGCGATGGACTTTCTGACGGAAGGGCGCCTGTCACGCCTCGCCAGCCGCAGCGCACCGGGACGCATCTAGCGCCCGCAGACATCGCGGGGGCCGACCGATGGGGCGTTGTGGTGCGCCGTCCCGGCATCGGGGCGGCGGGTAAAAAAAACCGATCGGTGCGAGACCGAGACATGCGAAGGGGACGGCCAAACATCTCCCCCCGCGCTCCGGCCCGCGCCGGGCATTCCGGCCCGCGCCGGGCATCTCGATGCGACGGCCCGAATCGGCACTGCCTCCAGGTGTGGCGCGCCGGTCCGGGACTCGCCGCCGGAGTTTACTCCAGCTCGGTCATGACCTGCTGCTTGGCGGTCTCCATGAGCTCCGTCATCTTCGCCCGAATCTCGGACTCCTCGGCCTTGCCCGACAGATCGCCCGAGACCTTGCGGAACACGTCCTCGTCCCCGGCTTCCTCGAAATCGGACTTCACGACCTCCGTCGCATAGAGCTTCAACTCTTCGCCCGACTTACCCAGCTTCTCGCCGGCCCATTCGCCCAGCAAGCGGTTGCGCCGCGCCTCGACCTTGAACTGAAGCTCTGCATCGTGGGCGAACTTGTTCTCGAAGTTCTTCTCGCGATCCTTGAAATTGTCCGACATGGCCGTCTCCCGTTTGCTGCGCCCCCGATATGGGCCGGTCCCGCGCAGCAGGCAAGGCCAGTGCGCGCCCCGGCCAAAGCCGGCCGGCGCTTGCGGCGAGGCCGCGCAACGCCTATGTGGCCGGGGTCCCCAACTCCTGGAGAGCACATGGCCCGGCGCAAGAAAGTCTACGAAGGCAAGGCCAAGATTCTCTACGAAGGGCCCGAGCCCGGCACCCTGGTCCAGTATTTCAAGGACGACGCCACCGCCTTCAACGCGGAGAAGAAAGCCACGATCGACGGCAAGGGCGTGCTTAACAATCGCCTGTCCGAGTTCTTCATGAACGGACTGGCCTCGGTAGGCGTACCAACGCATTTCATCCGCCGCTTGAACATGCGCGAGCAACTGATCCGCTCGGTCGAGATCATCCCGCTCGAAATCATCGTGCGCAACGTCGCGGCGGGCAGCCTGTCCAAGCGCCTCGGCATCGAGGAGGGCACCCCCCTGCCCCGCCCGATCATCGAATTCTGCTACAAGGACGACAAGCTCGGCGATCCCCTTGTGGCCGAGGAGCACATCATCGCCTTCGGCTGGGCTAGCCAGCAGGATCTGGACGATATCGTCGCCCTCGCGCTGCGCGTAAACGACTTCTTGTCGGGCTGCATGCTGGCCGTGGGCATCAAGCTGATCGACTTCAAGATCGAGGTCGGGCGCATCTGGGAGAACGACTTCCCCCGCCTGATTCTGGCCGACGAGATCAGCCCCGATTCCTGCCGTCTCTGGGATATCGAGACGGGCAAGAAGCTGGACAAGGACGTGTTCCGCCACGACCTGGGCGATCTGGCCGATGCCTATACCGAGGTCGCGCGGCGACTCGGCGTGCTCCCGGCCAATTCCGCGCCATTGACGCGGCCCAAGCTGATAAACTGAGCGCGCGCCGGGCGGCGGCCGGGGAACCGTCCCCAACACGAACGCGACAGGTATCCGAACCCAACGATCCGGGGGCCGAAGCCATGCCTATTCTGCCCCCTCTCGCGCGCACGGCCCACCGTCGCGACCGCCGGTGGCCACGTGACCGCCAGCCTCGCCGGTGAGGTGTTTCCAACCGAGGGGGCTCAGATCGGCTCCGTCTCGGTGCGCGACAGGTCCGGCGGCGTCATCCACCCCATCGTCCAGGTTTGCGATTTCTTCTCCACCGGCGGCCATGTCGCGGGCGACGCGACTCAGGGCCGCCTCCGGGCGATCTGCCCAGCGCCGTTGTTGGCGAGCATGGCGGCTTATCGATCGAAGTCTGGGCGCGATCCGACCTGTCCCCGGCGATGCTGACCGATGGGGACGGGGCCGCCCTGATCGTCGATACCGCCGCCGAAGACTATGTGAGCCAGCCCAGCCGCACCGCCGAGGCCCGCTTGGCCTGCACCGTGCTGGATGCCGAGCCCATGCGTAGCGAGACCCGATCATCCCGGCTGGGTGGCGCGCGCCAGCAGCAACGCCGCGCCGCCGAGCAAGCCCCCGAACAGGCGGTTGAGCCAAAGCCGACCCCGGGGCGTCAGCGCGCCGCGATGCATTAGCGCGCCCGCCCCGATCCAGACCAGCGCCGCCAGCGCCTCCATCACGATGTAGAGCACGCCCAGCGCCAGCAGTTGCAGCAGCGGATCGCCCGTCGTCAGGAATTGCGGCAGGAAAGCCGTCATCAGCAGATAGGCCTTGGGGTTTGCCATGCAGGTGAGAAACTCCCGCCAGCCGCCCGAAGACGGGTCCGGCCCGCCATCGACCGGCGCCGTCCAGGTCCGCCAGGCGAGATAGCAGAGATAGGCGACGCCGCCCCATTTGAGCACCGCGAAGGCCAGTTGAGATCCGGCGAGCAGCCGGTCCAGGCCGAACGCCACCAGGATCACCAGGATCGCGAAGGCCGCGCAGCGCCCCCCGAGACCGCGCAGCGCAGGCCCGGGGCCCGCGCGGCCCGCCGTGGCCATCGCAAGGAAGTTGTTCGGCCCGGGAGTGAGCCCCATCAGAAAGGCCGCCGGAAGAAACACCGCCACCTGCCAGGCGGCCAGCGGAAACTCGGTCATAAGCTGCCCCTCAGGGTTGACGCCTTGGTGACGATGAGGATCGCGGAGCGATTGGCAACTCCGGCAGCGCTGCCCATATAGCGGTCAGGAGACCTCTGCCATGCCGCTAGATCGCCTCGTGCTCATCATCGTTATCGTCCTGATCGCCGCCCTGGCGACGGTCGGGCTGGGCGCGCTCGTGGTGTCGGCCACAGCGGTGCCGCTGGGATGGCTCGGGCTGATCCCCGCCACGCTCGCCGCCTATATCGGATGGCGCGTGCTCTCGGATCGGCTGCGCAGCGCCGCGGACGACCACTACGACCGGATGGAGTGAGCCCATGGCCGATCTGATCCTGGCCACGACCGAAACCGTTGCTGGCCGCGAAATCGTTCAGACCCTCGGGCTGGTGAAGGGCTCCACCGTGCGCGCCAAGCATATCGGCTCCGACATCGTCGCGGGCCTGCGGAACCTGGTGGGCGGCGAGGTCAAGGAATACGCATCGCTGCTGGCCGGCGCGCGGGAGCAGGCGATCGACCGCATGGCCGAGGAAGCGCGGCTCATGGGCGCGGATGCCGTCGTGGGGCTGCGGCTGGAAACCTCAACGATCGCCCAGGCCGCGTCCGAGGTGATAGCCTACGGCACGGCGGTCAAGCTGCACTGACGGCCGGGTGTCAGGGGCGCCGCGCCGCCCCGGAGAGGTGCGTCACAGGTTCGCGTCGTCCCGCGACAGATCGGCGGCCGCGAAGAGGATGGGGACGAACCCGTCCTGCATCCCGTTCACCTCGCCTTCGATGCCGGCGCCGTATTCCGGCGCGACCTCCAGCACCTCGACGAAGCCGTCGCGGTCGGCATCGGCCGCGAGGGTCGGCGTGGTCGAATCGATCGCCTCGCCGGTCTCGGGATCGACCAGCCTGTGGATGTGCTGCACGTGCAGGACGTTCGGCGTCAGATTGTAGGCCGACAGCGAGACGTTGAGATACGGCACCGCGTCGGCGAAGCTGATCGCGACGGGCGCCGTGCCCTCGACCCCGGAATTGTTCAGCGCCATGAGGTTGACGCCATAGACGGCGTCGGCGCGGCCGAGGAAGGTCTCGTAGGACGTGAATGAGGATCCCAAGTGAGCCATTGATATTTCCTTGTCTCGCGCAGAGATGACTGCGCAGGTGCCCCTAGACACGAGCCGGATCCGGAGAAATTTCAGTGCGCTCCAAAGCTAATTCAAAGCGGGTGCTCGTCGTCGCCTGCGGCGCGTTGGCCCATGAAATCAGGGCCATCTGCGAGATGTCGGGGCTCGACCATCTCGACCTCCACTGCCTGCCGGCGATCCTTCACAACCGGCCCGACCGCATCGCCCCCGCCGTGGACGACTGCCTGCGCGAGCGGGCCGGCGCCTATGACAGCGCCTTCGTGGCCTATGCCGATTGCGGCACCGGCGGCGCGCTGGCCGAGGTCTGCGCCCGCCACGGGGTGGAGATGATCCGCGGGCCCCATTGCTACGCCTTCTTCGACGGGCAGGAGCGCTTCGCGGCCCGGGACGAAACCACGGCCTTCTACGTGACCGATTTCCTCGCCCGTCAGTTCGACGCCTTCGTCACCCGGCCCCTGGGGCTCGACCGGCATCCCGAGTTGCGGGACATGTATTTCGGCAATTACGAGACGCTGGTCCTGCTCGCCCAGACCGACGACCCGGACCTGACCGCCCGGGCCCGCGCCGCCGCCGAGCGGTTGGGCCTGAAATTCGAGCGGCGCTGGACGGGTTACGGCGAATTGACGCCGATCCTGTCCGCTCTGTGACCGGGCCATCGGTTCCGCTTTGACCGGCGGGGGGCTTGCGATAGATTCGCTATAGCAAACGATGGGAGGCGAAATGCGCGCCGCTCTGCTCAGCCTGCTTTTGGCGGGGGCCACGCCGGTCGCCGCCGAACATGTCCCGCTGCGCTTCGAAGAGGCGCAGAGCTTGATCGGCCGGCCCGTTCTCTCCGCCGACGCGGTTCCGCTGGGTCGCCTGGTTGCCACGCGGGCTCTGCCGGATGGCGGCTTCCATTCCATCGTCTTATTGGACGAGGCGCTGGAGGCCGGGATCTCCGCCCTGATCGTCGAGGGGCTCGCCCGCGCGCCGGACGGGTCTCTGCGCCTCGCCGAGGCGGCCGATGTGCTCGCCGACCGGATGCAGCTTCGGATCGGAGACGGCTAAGGAGGCCTTTGCCTTCGGGCGCCGCACCGTTAAGGAAGCGGCGCACCGCTGGAGACCCTGCCCCATGCAAGACCCCGCTCTGACCCCCGACCTGATCGCGGCTCACGGGCTCAGCCCCGACGAATACGACCGCATCCTGGAGATCATGGGCCGGGAGCCGACCTTCACCGAGCTCGGCATATTCTCGGCGATGTGGAACGAGCATTGCTCCTACAAATCGTCGAAGATCCATCTCAAGAAGCTGCCCACGACCGGGCCGCAGGTGATCTGCGGGCCGGGCGAGAATGCGGGCGTTGTCGATATCGGCGACGGGCAGGCCGTGGTCTTCAAGATGGAGAGCCACAACCACCCCTCCTATATCGAGCCCTATCAGGGCGCTGCGACCGGCGTCGGCGGCATCCTGCGCGACGTCTTCACCATGGGTGCACGGCCCGTCGCGGCGATGAACGCGCTCAGCTTCGGGCGGCCCGATCACCCGAAGACCCGGCAACTGGTCCATGGCGTCGTCGAGGGCGTGGGCGGCTATGGCAATTGCTTCGGCGTCCCGACCGTGGGCGGCGAGGTCCGGTTCCACCGCTCCTACGACGGCAACTGCCTGGTCAACGCCTTCGCGGCGGGAATCGCGGATGCGGACAAGATCTTCTATTCGGCGGCCAGCGGCGTCGGCCGCCCGGTCGTCTATCTGGGCGCCAAAACGGGGCGCGACGGGGTCGGCGGCGCGACGATGGCTTCGGCCGAGTTCGACGACACGATCGAGGAAAAACGCCCGACCGTGCAGGTCGGCGACCCCTTCACCGAAAAGCGGCTGATGGAGGCCACGCTGGAGCTGATGGCGACCGGCGCGGTGGTGTCCATCCAGGACATGGGCGCCGCCGGTTTGACCTGCTCGGCGGTCGAGATGGGCGACAAGGGCGGGCTCGGCATCCGTCTGGACCTAGACCGCGTGCCCGTCCGCGAGGCGAACATGACCGCCTACGAGATGATGCTCTCGGAGAGCCAGGAGCGGATGCTCATGGTGCTCGACCCCGCGCTCGAGGCCGAGGCGCGCGCCGTCTTCGAGAAATGGGACCTGGATTTCGCTGTGGTCGGCGAGACGATCGCGGAGGACCGCTTCCTGATCGTTCACAACGGTGAGATCAGGGCCGACCTGCCCTTGTCCACCCTGGCCTCCTCCGCCCCGGAATACGACCGCCCCTGGGAGGACACGCCCCCGCCCGAGCCGCTGGGCGAGTTGCCGGAGGTCGACGCGATGGAGGCGCTGCGCAGCCTCATCGGATCCCCGAACTATTGCGCGCGCGATTGGGTCATTCAGCAATACGACACCCAGGTCATGGCCGATACGGTTGTCCTACCCGGTCTCGACTCGGGCGTGATCCGGGTCCACGGCACGGAAAAGGCCCTGGCCTTCACCTCGGACGTTACGCCGCGCTACGTGCTGGCCGACCCGCTGCAAGGCGGACGGCAAGCCGTGGCCGAAGCCTATCGCAACCTTGTCGCCCGCGGCGCGCGGCCGCTGGCCACGACCGACAACCTCAATTTCGGCAACCCCGAAAAGCCCCGGATCATGGGCCAGTTCGTCCGCGCCCTCCAGGGCATCGGCGAGGCCTGCGTGGCGCTCGACATGCCCATCGTCTCGGGCAATGTCAGCCTGTACAACGAGACCGACGGCAAGGGCATCGACCCCACGCCCACGATCGGCGGCGTGGGTCTGATCGAGCGGTTGGACGACCGGATTTGCGGCGTGATCCAGCCGGGCATGCTGGCGCTGGAGTTAGGCGGCGCTGGCACGCATCTGGGCCGCTCCGCCCTCCTGGCCGAACATCTGCGGCAAGAGGCCGGCGCGCCGCCGCCGGTCGACCTGGCAGCGGAGCGCGCCAATGGCGAGTTCGTCCTGGCCAACGCGGCCTGGATCACCGCCTGCACCGACATCGCCGATGGCGGGCTGGCCTATGCCGCCTTCACCCTGGCCGAATCGCACGGTCTCGGCGTGACGCTGGATGTCCGCGAGACCGAAGCGCTCTTTGGCGAGGACCAGGGGCGTTACCTGCTGGCCTGCACCTTCGACTGTGCCGAGGCGCTGATGGTGGCCGCCGGGCAGGCCGGCGTGTCGCTGACAATGGTGGGCCAGTTCGGCGGCGATCACGTCAAGCTCGGCGGCCGGCAAGCCACGCTGGCGTCGCTCTCGACCCTCTATCGAAGCGCCTTCGAAACGACGTTCGGCTAGGTCTCGGCACGGTTTAGCGTGCAACTCTAAAAGGTTACGCCCTGCGCTCGCGCGGGGCGCGTGTTCCTGTGTTTTCAAGCGCCGTCCTGTTAGGCTTATCTCCTTCGATCCCGAGACCGTTCTCGGTGGGCCGACCCCTGCACGGAATCGTTCCGTTGTCGGTGTGGGGTAACGGAGCGGCGGTTCTGGCTTTCATGGCCGAGGCGGGCCGCTTCGGCGGCGGCGGGCCTATGGCGGGCCGCTTGGCACGGACCATGCCTTCGACCCCGCCCCGAGCGCGCATCCGGATACCGACTCCACCCCCGATGACGAACGGGTCGGTTCCGGGCAAATCGCCCCCGCCCACCTCGCCAGGCAGGCTCGCCAGGACGAGCCGACCTCCGCCATGGACACCCGGCGACTCGCGGTCACGATCGGGCACGGGGGCAGCCATCAGGTCCTGGACGACACCGGCACGGAGATCTTCAAGCCGACCCGCATTTCGTCCTTCGCGGATCAGGCCGTGGTCTTCCGGGCCATCGAGGTCTCTCGGACCGATGTCGGCGCCTCCCCGTTCGCCTGGAGCAACACCGAGGAGGAATTCTTCCGCTCCGATCCCGAGGGCGGCAGGTCCGATCTCAACACCGCCGTCTCCCCCGCCGATTTCGCGGGCGCGCCCTCGGACCTGGCCTGAGGACGGGATCGACCGGGACAGGATGGAGAGCGGCATGGAGAATTTACTCTCCCCGATCCGCGTTTTCGGATGCTAGCTTTTCGGATGCTAGCCTTGTGTGGCGGCAGCTCGCCAAAAAGCGCATTGAGAAGGAGACCTTGGAATGACAGACTTGATAAACGGCCTCGGCGGTCCGGTTGGCTTCGGCGACCTGGCGGAATTCGAAGACCTTTTCTTCGGTACCCAGACGATCGATATCACCCCAGTATTCGAGGGAGGGCTAACGGTCCTTGGGGAAACCTATGACGAGATCATCGTCAATGACCGCGGTATTGCGCGCTTGAGCCAGTCGGACGGCGACGGCTCCGGCAATGATCCGCTGTTTCGCCTTTTCCCAAGCGATCACTGGCTCGTAGCCGGGCCAAGAGATACGACAGCAGGACAAACGACGCCCACACCCGGCGGCACATCCCAAGGCAGCGGGTGGATCTATTCCGATCTCGATCCTGCGACGGGAAGCGTGACATTCACGTTCGACGACGTGGCGTCCATCTTCGGGGACAGCGAACTCCGGAACGCCTATCAGATCCGCTTCCTCGATCTTCCCGGCGGATCCGAGGGCGCATTTGCCGTCGAGTATCGCTACGAAGCCATTAACTGGGGCGAGAGTTGGGACTTCTGGGATTTGCCCGGATTGCGTCTCCCCGACCCGAGGGGCGATGACTACTACTGGAGCATCAACGAGTTCGATCTCGTCGAATCGGACGACCCGGACGAGATACGCATGCTGACCGAGGCCGGCGTGATCCGCTTCGAATTCGACGGAGAAGACGTCACCAGCAACCTGCCGGGCCGCGAAACCCTTACGATCTATTCGGATCCGATCTCGGGGACGGACGGCGCCGACGTCATCGTCGGTACAGATGGGGCGGATCTCATCGAAGCGGGCCGCGGCAAGGATATCATCCGACCGGGCGAGGGCATCGACGTGATTTCCGGCCTTGCCGGGGCGAACACGATCCGCGGCACCGCAGACGAACTGCTGGGCGACAGGATCTTCGGCTCCATCAGGGACGACCGCCTGCTTTTCGAGGAGGCGGTGTTCGGGCGCGGTGACATCGAGATCGGCGAATTTCAAGGCGCGCTGATCTTTGACGTCGACGGCAACGGGGTCGCCGATGGTGAGATCGGGATGAATCTGTACGACTTCCCGTCGCGCTCGGTCCTGACGGCCACCACCGCGCAAGGCACCTACGTGACCACTGTGGTAGAGCTGCCCGAGCCCGACGATTTCTTCCGCCCGAACAATTATGATTTCGACCAGAACACCCGGGCCTATCTGCGCGGCGACGGCCAGTCCGATTTCGCATTGCGGCTCGACGGCGTCTCGACGCTCGAGTCGGATGGCACGGCTCTGGGCTTCTACCTCTATGACCGGGACGGCATGATCTCGGATGTGCAGCTGTTGACCACGAACGTGAAAGCCGCGGGCGATGCGGAATTCCTGGTGGAAGACGTGGCGCGGGGCGAGAATATCGGCGTCTTCGTGCTGACCCCCGACGAGGCCGGTGCGCTGGACGATTACGACAGCTTCGCCTTCGTGGACGAGACGGGCGGCGAGGCCAGCTTCGACGACCGCAGCTACATCTTCGCCGAGGTCGATGGCGAGATCATCTCCGCCGACCTGATCCACGTCGCCAACAAGCGGCTGAATATCGACCAGGCCCAGCACGCCCTGATCGGCATGACCGAGCGCGAAGGGCTCACTATCGCGATCGAGGACACGCTTTTCGGCCCGAGGGGCGATTTCGACGACATCGTCCTGTCGATCGAGCGCCTCGCGGTCGATCTGGCCTGAGCGGCGGTCGGACCGCACGGGGGCGCACTCCCCGCGCGGCCGAACTTCTTCGTTGAGCCAATTCTTTACCCTCTTTTAAGGCTGAACACCCGGGGCTGGGCAGAAGCCTTGAAAATAAAGAGTATTTTCAATGACGGACCTATTGAACAACCTGGGCGGACCCACGGGATTCGGGGAGAACAGAGGCCCGCGCTTCGACGACGCGATCGTTCGCGGGATCGACATCACCTCTGTGTTCGAGGACGGCCTGACCGTCTTTGGCCAGCGCTAAGAGACGATCTCCATCTCCTCGAACGGTTTCATGCTGCTCGGCAACGGCTGGGAGAGCCTCAATGGCCAGCAGATCCGCCGGAATGACGGGGCCGGCTTCTACCTGCTCTGGGACGACCATCTGCCGCGCCGCAGCGCGGACGACCTGCCCGACACGCCGAGCGTGACACCCGGCGGCACCTCCACCGGCTCCAACGCGATCTGGTATGACCTTGATCCGGAGGCCGGAACCCTGACGATCACCTATGACGACGTCGCGCCCTTCAGCGGCGACCGGTCTCAGCGGAACGCCTATCAGCTTCAGTTCACCGATCTCTCGGATCAGCCGGGCGCGTCGGAGGGCGACTTCTCGGTGGAATACCGCTACGAAGCCGTCGAATGGGCCGAGCCGCGCCAAGGGGCGGCGGGATTCTCGCTCGGCGACGGCTTGAACGCCTTCAACATCCTGGGCCCCAACGATGAGGCCGGGTGCCGCGCTCTGCCCGAGCAGGGACCGATCCTCTTCACCTTCGACAGCGACAGCGACAGCGTCGCCAGCAACCTGCCCGGCCTCGAAGAACTCCCGCTCTTCGGGCCGCCGATCCGCGGGACCGCGAGCCGAGATCTGCTCGTGGGATCGGACGAGCCGGAGGTGTTCCGACCGGACCGGGGCCGCGACACGCTCAAGCCCGGCCTGGGCGAGGACATCATCGACATCGGACCCGGCGCGAACACCGTGCGGGGCAGCATGGACGAATTGCTGAACGACACGCTGCGAGGCGGGTTCGACAACGACCGACTGCCCTTTCAGGGGGAGGCCATCGCGCCGGAGGCGATCAGCTTCGACAGGGGGCGCGACGCGATCCTGCTCGATCTCGACGGGGACGGGACGCCCGATGACGGAATCGCGGTCGAGGGGGTGTACGACAGGGTGTCCGTTCTGACGCCCCCCCTCCGGCACCTATGCCGCGCTGATCCGTGACCTTCCAAATTTCGGAAACAGGAATTTCGAATAAGAGCGATGGATTGGGAATCCGAACACCCAGGCCTATCTCCGCGGCGATGGGCGCGCCGATTTCCTGCTGCGCCTCGACGACGCCTCCACCACCCGAAAGGACGGGCTAGCGCTGGGCGTCTATACCTACGATCGCGAGGGCACGATCTCGAACGCGCGCCTGCTGACGACCGATGTGCGCGAGACGGGCGAAGCGGAGTTCCTGCCGGACGATATCGGGCAGGGCGAGACCATCGGCGTCTTCGTCCTGAACCCGGACGAGGCCGGCGCGCTGGACGATATCGACAGCTTCGCCTTCGTCGACGAGACCGGGGGCACGGCCGGGTTCGACGATGGCAGCTACGTCTTCGCGCAGGTCGACGGAGAGACCATCTCGGCGGAGGTAATGCACAGCGCCTGCGCCAGCCTCAACCAGGACCTCCAGCAACGCGCGCTGATCGGCATGAGCGACCGGCTGGGCCTGACCATCGTGATGGAGGACGGGCTGTTCTCGGGCCGGGACGTCAACGATGTCGCCTTGTCGATCGAACGGCTCGCGGTCGATCTAGCCTGACCGCACCCGCGCCGGGGGGACTGGCCCCCGGCGCGGGCCTTCCCTACATATGGGAGAGAATACCACGGAGCCCGCCCATGCCCATGCAAGCCCACGAAATCGAGGCCCTTCTGCGCGACGCCTTCCCGAACGCTCAGATCCAGGTATCGGGCGATGACGGGGTGCATATGGCCGCGATGGTCGTCGACCCGTCCTTCAAGGGCCAGTCACGCGTGGCGCAGCAGCGCGCCGTCTATGCCGCACTGAAAGGCAAGATGGACGGTCCCGCCGGAGAGTTGCACGCGCTGGCCTTGACGACCCGCGCGCCGGACTGATCGGACACCCACATGACCACGCTCTCGATCTGGCTGGCCGCGGCGATCCTGGCCCTCCTCATCGGACGGGCCGCCTGGATCCTGCGCCGGGAGGCGCGGCAACCCGATGGCGGACGGCCCCGCGGGATCGACCCCGGCGAGGGCTATATCGAGATCGAATCGGACTATTCGTCGGGCGTGGGTGGCGGCCATCAGCTGACCAGCCGCGTCCCGCGCGACCCACAGGAATACGCGCGCAGCTTCGTGCCGCGCCGCAAACGCTAAGGAGGCAAAGCGATGACCGACGCCAAGACCCAAATCGACGAGATGGTGAAATCCAACGACGTCGTGCTGTTCATGAAGGGCACCAAAGCGATGCCGCAATGCGGCTTCTCCAGCCGTGTGGCCGGGGTGCTGAACTACATGGCGGTGGATTACTCGGACGTGAACGTGCTGGCGGACGAGGCGATCCGCCAGGGCATCAAGGACTATTCCGACTGGCCCACCATTCCCCAGCTCTACGTCAAGGGCGAGTTCGTGGGCGGCTGCGACATCATCACCGAGATGACCCTCTCGGGAGAGCTGGACACGATGCTCGCCGAGAAGGGCGTGGCCTTCGACAAGGCCGCCGCCGACAAGATTCGCGAAGCCAACGCCTGAACGCGAAGAGGCCGGGCACTTGGCCCGGCCTCACGCCATGTGGCGTGTCTTAGGGATCAGTTCCCGAAGGTCGTGTTGATCTGCTGACCCTGCAGCTGGGTCTGAATATCTCCCGACAGGTTCTCCAGGCCGGTGGAGATCACGGCCATGACGGCCAGGCCCAGGCCGACCAGGGCCGCGGTCAGGACCACCCAGTCGACGGTGACCGCACCATCTTCAGCGGCGAGGAAGCTGCGGAAGTCGAATTTCGTCTTGGTCATAGCGTTTCCTTTCGTTTCGCTGACGACGTTGTGCCCCCCGCCTTGGGAAAGTCCGCGCCCGGAATCCGGCGGGATCTTGTGCTTTCCTTATGATTTATATCGAAGTTTAACCCGCGACCTCGGGGGCCGAACGGTCGGCCGCGATCCGGAGACCTCCCGGATGCAAGGCGCGCTCCAGCGCAGCTCCGCCGCGAGGCCCCCTGCAAAGGCATGCGAACGGCCGCAAGCTTCCGCCACAACGGTCGGTGCCCGGAGACGGGGCGTCGGCGCCCGCCTCACGGCAGAGGGCTGGCGCTGGCACGACACAGCCTCGACGGAAGGAAACCGGTCGCCATGTCCCTCTTGCGTTTGTCTCGCGCGGCCCTTCGGTCCCTCGTGGTCGGAGCCGCGATACTCACCGCCACCATCGCGGGCTCCACGACAGCCGATCCGCCGGCCATGACGATCACCTTCACGGATCGGCCGCTGGACGGCGTCGTGGATCTTCATGCGCAAGGGGCGCTGACGGTGTCCGCCTTCACGCTCTTTTTCGACGACTCGAACTCGTTCAAGGTTCCGCAGATCCGCCCCTCCTCGGGCGATCTAAGCTTCGGCCCAGGCGAGACCGGCCTTCAGGACATCTATGACGTGCCCGTAGGCACCGTCCCGGCATTCGGCACCAATACCTCGTCGGTGAACTGCTCCGGTTTCAGCGGTGACCTCTTCAAGCCGTCGCGGGTGAACTCCAGCGTCGACTCGGTCTATGTCGCCCCGGACTACATGGATGGCGCGCCGATCGACAGCCGGATGACCTGCGCGGGGAGCTTTGCGAGCCTTGGCATTTCGGGCGACCCGCTGTCGATGTTCCTGCCGGGCGAGCAGCGCGTCGATTATGTGTTCACCACGACGGCGGCCGTGCCCCTGCCCGCCGCTCTCTGGCTCCTGCTGGGCGGTCTCGGCGCGGTCGCGGCGCTGGGCCGCTCCCGCCGGGGCTGATCCGCTCCCGCCCCAAGACGGAGCGGAACCGGGCGGCCAACGCGGGCGGCGTCAGTCCTTGCGCCGCCCCTCGACATGCTTGCGCAACCGCGAGGCCTGGGGCCGCTTGCGCCCCTTATAGGGGTTGGCATCCCCCTGCCCGCGCAGATGCAGCCGGATCGGCGTGCCGGGCATGTCGAAATCCTCCCGCAGCCCGTTCACGAGATAGCGGGTATAAGCCTCCGGCACCGCCTCGGGATGGGAGCACATGACGACGAAGCCCGGCGGGCGCGTCTTGGCCTGTGTCATGTAGCGCAGCTTGATGCGGCGGCCCTGGGGCGCGGGGGGCGGGTGCTGCTCCAGCATGCCGGTCAGCCAGCGGTTCAGCGTCGCGGTCGGCACCCGGCGGTTCCAGACTTCATGCGCCCGCAGGATCGCGGCATGGAGCCGGTCCAGCCCCCGCCCCGTCCGGGCCGAGACCGTGATCAGCGGCGCGCCGCGTAACTGCGGCAGCAGCCGGTCGAACGCCTCCTTGAGCCCGGCCAGCTTCGCCTGCCGGTCCTCCTCCAAATCCCATTTGTTGACGGCGACGACCACGGCCCGCCCCTCGCGCGCGGCGAGATCGGCGATGCGCAGGTCCTGCTGCTCGAAGGGAATCGCGGCATCCAGCAGCACAACGACCACCTCGGCGAACTTGACCGCCCGCAGCCCGTCCGAGACCGAGAGCTTCTCCAGCTTCTCGGTGATCTTGGCTCGCTTCCGCATGCCGGCCGTGTCGAAGATGCGGGTGGGGGTTCCGTCCCAATCCACGGCGAGCGAGATCGAATCGCGGGTGATGCCCGCCTCCGGCCCGGTCAGGAGCCGGTCCTCGCCAAGGATACGGTTGATCAGGGTCGACTTTCCCGCATTGGGCCGCCCGACCACCGCGATCTTGAGCGGGCGCTTGGGCGTCGGCGCCCAGTCGGCCTCCATGTCGTCCTCGTCGATCTCGACCTCGGCCTCGGCCTCCTCGGTCTCGACATGGGCCTCGACATGGGGGCGCAAGGCCTGGGCCAGATCGGCCATCCCCTCGCCATGCTCGGCCGACAAGCCGATCACGTCGCCCAGGCCTAGGGAATAGGCCTCGAACATGCCGGCCTCGCCCAGCCGCCCCTCGGCCTTGTTGGCGGCCAGCAGGACGGGCCGCCCCGACCGGCGCAGGATGTCGGCGAAGACCTGATCGGCCGGCGTCACGCCGACGCGCGCGTCGATCACGAAGAGCGCGGCATCGGCCATCTCCACCGCCCGCTCGGTCAGCCGCCGCATGCGTCCTTGAAGCGAATCGTCCGTGGCCTCCTCCAGCCCGGCCGTGTCGATCACGGTGAACTTGAGATCGCCCAGCCGCGCCTGCCCCTCGCGCAGGTCTCGTGTCACGCCGGGCTGGTCGTCGACCAGGGCCAGACGCTTACCCACGAGGCGGTTGAACAGGGTAGACTTGCCCACATTGGGCCGGCCGACGATGGCGAGGGTGAACATGGCACATGCTCCGGGGAGTGAAGCCGGGCGTGTAGCGCGAAGGCCGCCCCGGGGGAAGCCTCAGCGGAAGGCGTGCAGTTCTCCGTTCCGCCCGACCACATAAAGCGCATCGCCCAGAGCGATCGGACGGGAGGCGGCGCCGCCGGGCACCTCTGCCTGCGCGGCGAGCTCTCCGGTCTCGGGATCGAAGCCGCGGAGCGCCCCGTCCGACGACGCGACCCAGAGCCGCCCGCCAGCGAGCACGGGGCCGTAATGCACGAACACGCCCTCCCGCCGCCGCAGCCGGATCGAGCGGTAGAACGGCAGGTCGGTGCGCCAGATGACTTCGCCCGTCTCGGCCTGGAGGCGGACCAGCTGCGCCCGATCCGTCACCGCGAAGATCGACCCGCCCGCGGCCACGACGGGGCTGACCGCGCCGTCATCGGCGGTCCAGCGGCGCAGGCCCGAGGCCCGCTCCAACGCGACGAGCCGGCCCGAGGTGGTGCCCGCATAGACCGAGCCGTCCGCCACCACGGGATCGCCGGTAATGTCGCCCACGAAGCCCGAGGCCACGCCCCGCCGCTGCCCCGCGACCGAGCTGCCCCAGACCCGGATGCCGGACTGCCGCAGCGCCGCGATCACCTCGCCCGAGGCGAAGGGGAAGATCACCAGCCGGTCGGTGAGCGCGGGGGCGGGCGCGGTGGCCATCGCCGCCTCGGAGGGTCCGGCCGGAATGTCCCAGCGGATGCGGCCGGTATCGGCCTCGATCGCCCAGGCCCGGTTGTCGCGGCTGACGACATAGACCAGCCCGCCCGCCACCTTGGGCGTGGTCAGCGGCGCGTCGAGCTCCTGCACCCAGCGGCGCTCTCCAGTGGCGGCGTCCAGCGCGTGAAGCTCGCCGAAGCCCGTCGTGGCATAAAGCGTGCCATCGACCGCCGCGAGTCCTCCGCCCGCGGCATCGCTCGCGTTTTCGGTGACGGGCACCAGGGCGCGGGACCAGACCCGCTCCCCGGCGAGGGTCGTCGCCGCCACGCCCGACTGCGCGTCCATCGTGAAGATGCGTGATCCGTCCGAGACGGGATCCGCGGCGATCCGCAAACGTCTGCTGTCCCCCGCGCCAATATCGGCTGTCCAGACGCGGCCGGGCTCGGCGGCGAGGGTCGCGTGCGGCGGATCGTTCGCGGCATTGCCCACGCGCATCGGCCAGGCGTCCAGCCGCTGGGGCGGAGCGAGGGTCAGGGGGACGAGCTCGGAAGAGACATCCTGCGCGGCCTCGGCCAGCACGCTCCCGACCTCGCCGGGACGGACGGCAAGCCGCTCTCCGGGCAGGATCTCCTCCTTCTCGGCGCAAGCCGCGAGAGCGAGCGCGGCCGTGGCGAGAAGGAAGCCTGTCCTGAGCGTCATATCGTCTGTTCCGTTCCTGCGCGGGGTGCCGATGGCAAGGCCGATCAGGCCGGATCGGGCGAGGCGCCCAGGGCCACGATGGTCTCGGCGGCCCGCCGACGCAAGTCCGCTGTGGCCGTCGCGTCCTCGGTCAGCGCCCGCAGCAGCGTCACCGCGGTCGCCATGTCGCCCGCCGCCATGGCCTGCACCGCCTGCTGCTCGATCGCGAGCGGGCGGAAGGGAGCGCCCGGCAGGGCCAGCGTCTCCAGAATGGCGGCGTCCTGTGCGGCATCGCCGGTGCCGCCGAGCATGATCGCCTTGAGGTTGGCGATATCCCGGTAGAGCGGTGCGAGACCGGGCGTCTCGGCCAGTTGCAGCAGGCGCGCGCGGGCCGCGGCCGGATCGCCGCCCTCGCCGTTGTTCAGCGCCGTGGCATTAAGAAGCGCCAGGATCGCCTGCTGCTCCTCCCGCGCGGGTTCCACCGCGGCGATGGCGTCCCGGCGGGCGGCGATGTCCTCGCCCCCCAGCGCGGTGATGAGCGCGTCGCCGAAGGCCTGGGCCTGCGATTGCGCGCTGGCCTTCTGCCATTCGTTCCAGGCGGCGCCGCCGACGATCACGACGACGACCGCCAGCGCGACGGGGCCCCACCGCTTCATCAGGGCCATGGTCCGGTCGCGGCGGACCTCCTCGGTCACCTCTTCGATGAAACTCTCGGGGTTGGACATGAACGCCTCCACAGGTGTCGCAGGCTGTCTAACGGCTTCGGGCAACAGGGCCAAGGTGCAACGATTCTGCAACTCGGCCCTGCGTCTTCGTGAAGTCTAGCCACTTGCAAGGCTGGGCCGCGACGCGTAGCACGAAAATAAATCTGAACCGAACGGTTTAGCGTAATGCGTGCGACTCGCCCCTGGGGGCGATAGCCGATCGAGGTCCGTGATGCGTTTCTTTCCCCTGCTGACGGCCGCGCTGGTCTGTGTGGCACTGTTCTTTCTCGTCTTGCAGCGAGAGACCCTGTTGGACTTCGCCCGGTCGCTTGGCGGGGGCGCGCCGGTCGAAGAGGTGGCCGAGACTGGCGAGACGGCCGAGACCGGTCCCGTCGCCATCGCCACGGTCGAGGCGGCGCAGGCCGATGAGACCGTGCATGTGATCGCACTGCGCTCCGAGGCGCGCGAGGTGCCGGACGCGGTGATGGTGCGCGGCCAGTCCGAAGCCGCGCGCGAGGTCGAGGTGCGGGCGGAGACGACGGGGATCGTGATCTCCGAGCCGTTGCGCAAGGGTCGGTTCGTCGAGGCGGGCCAGTTGCTTTGCGAGATCGATCCGGGCTCGCGCGCGGCTACCCTTGCCGAGGCCGAGGCGCGCCTCGCCGCCGCCCGGGCCGCCGTGCCCGAAGCCCAGGCCCGCGTTCCCGAGGCCCAGGCCCGCGTCGCCGAAGCCGAGGCGCGGCTGGAAGAGGCCCGAATCAACCAGAACGCCGCGTCCCGCCTGTCCGAAGGCGGCTTCGCCTCCGAGACGCGCGTCGCCAATGCCGCCGCCGCCTTGCGCGCCGCCGAGGCCGCGCTGACCGCCGCCGCGACCGGCTTGGAGACGGTCCAGGCCGGGATCGAAGCCGCCAGCGCCAATGTCCAGACCGCCGAGGCCGGCGTCGAGCGAGCCAGCCAGGATATCGACAAGCTGTCCATCGAGGCGCCCTTCTCGGGCCTTCTGGAGACGGACACGGCCGAACTCGGCGCCTTGCTCCAGCCCGGCTCCCCCTGCGCGACGGTGATCCAGCTCGATCCGATGAAGCTGGTCGGCTTCCTGCCCGAGGCGCAGGTGGACCGGGTCGAGGTCGGCGCGCGCGCGGGCGCGCGGCTGGCCTCGGGCGGCGATGTGGCGGGCGAGGTCACGTTTCTCAGCCGCTCCGCCGACGACATGACCCGCACCTTTCGCGTCGAGGTCACCGTGCCCAACCCGAACCTCGCCATCCGCGACGGCCAGACCGCCGAGATCCTGATCGAGACGGAGGCCAGTCGCGCCCATCTCGTGCCTGCCTCGGCGCTGACGCTGAACGATTCGGGCACGCTGGGCCTGCGCATCGTCGGTGAAGACGGGATCGTCGGCTTCGCCCCGGCGACCATCGTGCGCGACACGCAGGATGGCGTGCTGCTCAGCGGCCTGCCCGAGAGGGTCGACGTCATCGTGGTCGGCCAGGAATACGTGACCGAAGGCGTGCCCGTGCGCGCCACCTTTGAGCCCCTCGGCGCGCTGCGCGAGACGGCGGAGGCGACTCAATGACCGGCATCATCGATTGGGCGGCGGGCCGGGCCCGCATGGTTCTGGCCTTCGTGGTGCTGTCCATCGTGGCAGGCACCGTGGCCTATGTCTCGCTCCCCAAGGAGGGCGAGCCGGATATCGACATCCCCGGCATCTTCATCACCGTGCCCTTCCCCGGGATCAGCGCGGTCGATGCGGAAAAGCTGCTGATCAAGCCGATGGAGACCGAGCTCAAGGAGGTCGACGGGCTCAAGACCATGACCGCCACCGCCGCCGAGGGCGCGGCGCTGATGTTCCTGGAGTTCGAGTTCGGCTGGGACAAGTCCGCCACCATCGCCGATGTCCGCGACAAGATGAACAACGCCGAGGCGCAGTTTCCCGACGGCGCGGACCAATACGTGATCGACGAGATCAACTTTTCGGAATTCCCGATCCTGATCATCTCGCTCTCGGGCCAGGCGCCCGAGCGCACGCTGCTGCGTCTCGCCAACGACATGCAGACCCGGCTGGAGGGGATGCCCGCCATCCTGGAGGCCGGGCTCGCCGGCCATCGCGACGAGATGCTGGAGGTGCTGATCGACCCGCTCGCGCTGGAGGCCTACAACGTCACGGCGGGCGAGTTGATCAACGTCGTCGCCAACAACAACCTGCTGGTGGCGGCGGGCGAGGCGCGCAGCGCGACAGGCTCCTTCGCGGTCAAGCTGCCCTCGTCCTTCGACAAGCCCCAGGATGTCTACGACCTGCCGGTCAAGACCGATGGCGACCGGATCATCACGCTGGGCGATCTGGCGACGATCAATCTGACCTTCCAGGACCGCGAGGGCACGGCGCGCTACAACGGGGACACCACGGTCGCGTTGCAGGTGGTCAAGCGGAAGGGCTTCAACATCATCGAGACCGCCGCCGAGGTCCGCGCCGAGGTCGAGCGGGAGGTCGCCGCCTGGCCCGACGAACTGCAACAGGCCGTCCATGTCGAGGTGACGATGGACCAGTCGCGCACCGTCCGCTCCATGGTGTCGCAGCTGGAAGGCTCGGTCCTGACCGCCATCGCGCTCGTGATGATCGTCGTGCTTGCGACGCTCGGCACCCGCTCGGCGCTGCTGGTGGGCTTCGCGATCCCGACCTCGTTCCTGCTGGCCTTCGCGATCATGGGCGCGGCGGGGCTGACGATCTCGAACATCGTGATGTTCGGCCTGATCCTCGCCGTGGGGATGCTGGTCGATGGCGCCATCGTCGTCACCGAATATGCCGACAAGCGTATCTCCGAAGGCGCGGGCCCGATGGACGCCTATACCAAGGCGGCCAAGCGGATGTTCTGGCCGGTCGTCTCATCCACGGCGACCACGCTCTGCGCCTTCCTGCCGATGCTCTTCTGGCCCGGCGTGCCGGGCGAGTTCATGGGGATGCTGCCCGTCACCCTGATCTTCGTTCTGTCGGCCTCGCTGGTGGTGGCGCTGGTCTACCTGCCGGTGCTGGGCGGCGTCTTCGGCCGCGTCTCCCGCCGGATCGAGCGTGTGTCGAACGCGCTGCGCCGGACCCTGCCTTGGGTGCTGCGCGTGACGCTCACGGCGGGCGTGGCCTGGATCATGGCCGTGGCGATCCTACAGACGCTCAACCCGCAGCTGCTGCTCCCCGAGACGGAGCCCGGCTCCGTCACCGCCGCGATCCCCGGCGCGCTGGCCTTTCTCGCAAGCTGCCTCGTGCTTTCGGCTCTGCTGGGTTCGATCACCTGGCAACGGCGGCCGCGGCGGGTGCAGGCGGGCTATCGCCGCTCTCTCTTCGGCCATGTCGTGAACCTGATCGTCGGCAATCCGATCGGGCCAGTGGTCGCCATCGCGTCGGTCGGCGCGGTGGTGGTGTCGGTATTCATGTATTTCGGCACCCACAACAACGGCGTGGAGTTCTTCGTCGAAAGCGAGCTGGAGCAGGCCAATGTCTATGTCCGCGCCCGCGGCAACCTCTCGCTGGAGGAGCAGGACGCGCTGCTGCGCCGCGCCGAGCGGATCGTTCTGGAGACGCCCGGCATCCAGTCCGCCTTCGCCTTCGCGGGCGACGGGGGGCTCAACACCGGCGGCCCGGGCGGCGGCGGCGGGCCCTCGGACACGATCGGTCAGATCCAGATCGAGATGGTCCCGTGGGAGGACCGCCCCACCATCCCCGAACCGTGGTTCGATATCTTGGGCTTCACGGTCCACACCCAGGTCGTGGACCCGGCTTATGACGGCGACGCAATCGCCGACGCTCTGCTGGCCCGCCTGCGGGAACTGCCGGGCGTCAAGATCGACCTGTCGGCCAACAATCGCGGCCCGGCCCAGGGCAAGCCCGTCCATCTGCGCCTCAAGGGCGAGAACTGGGAGGAGTTGCAGCAGGCGACCCGCGGCATGGTCGAGGTCTTCGGCGACACGCCGGGGCTGATCGACATCGAGGACACGCTCCCCCTGCCCGGTATCGACTGGGAGATCGACGTCGACGTCGAGAAGGCCGGCCGCTTCGGTGCCGACGTGGCCACCGTGGGCGCGATGGTGCAGCTGGTGACGCGGGGCATCCTGCTCGACACGATGCGCGTGCCCTCCTCGGACGAGGAGATCGACATCCGCGTCCGCCTGCCCGAAGAGGACCGGGTGCTCTCGACGCTCGACACGCTCAAGGTCCGCACCGCCGACGGGCTCGTCCCCCTCGCCAACTTCATCACGCGCCGCCCCGTACCCCAGCTGGCCCAGATCGACCGGGCCGACGGAGAGCGCTATTTCGACATCAAGGCGGACGTGGCCCCGGACCTCGTGGCCGTGACCCTCGACGAGGCGCCGCTGGGCGTCTTGCGCGAATTGCCCGAGGGCGCGGAGGCCCCCCTCACCGCCCCTGACGGCAAAGTCTACCGGATCGTCGCGGCCGAGGCCCCCCAGACCCTGACCGAGGCCGTGCGGGCCGGAGACGCCACGATCCTGCCCGTGACCGCCAGTGAACGGATCTCGGTGCTGACCGACGCGCTCGAGTCCGGCAAGCTGCTGCCCGCCTCCGTCGCCTGGGAATGGACCGGCGACCAGGAAGAGCAGGCCGAATCGGGCGCCTTCCTGATGAAGGCCTTCGCCGGCGCGCTGGGGCTGATGTTCATCATCCTGCTGGCTCAGTTCAATTCGATCTACAACTCGGTGCTGGTCCTGATCGCGGTGGTGCTGTCCACCACCGGCGTACTGGTGGGGATGCTGGTCATGGACCAGGCCTTCTCGATCATCATGACCGGGACCGGCATCGTCGCCCTGGCCGGGATCGTGGTGAACAACAACATCGTGCTGATCGACACCTACCAGGAGTATTCCCGCTACATGCCGCGGATCGAGGCGATCACCCGCACCGCCGAGGACCGCATCCGCCCCGTGCTGCTGACGACGCTGACGACGATGGCGGGCCTTGCGCCGATGATGTTCGGATTGTCTGTGGACTTCATCGGCGGCGGCTACTCCATCGGCTCGCCCACGGCGCTGTGGTGGATCCAGCTGGCCACGGCGGTGGTCTGGGGCCTGGGCGTGGCCACGGTGCTGACGCTGCTCTTCACGCCAGCGATGCTGGCCGCGCGCGTCTGGGTCGTGACCTATGCGTTGGCGCTGTCGCGGCTGGTGGGGCGGATGGGCTTTGGCCGGGCCAGCCGCGCGGGCCGCGACTGGGCGCTGCGCCGCAAGGCGCGGCGGGTCGAGGCGCCGATCCTGCTCTGGGCGGACGAGGACGAGGTGGACGCCGCCGCGCCGGGCCCGCAGCCGAAGCTCCCCTACCCGCCGCTTCGCGCCGCGGAATGACCCGAGGCCCCGTCCCCTGCGCCCGGACGGGGCGCGGGGGACGGGACTATTGCCCCCCCGCATGCTAGGCCCATCCGCCGCACGCGCGCCCTGGCCCAGCCTCGCCACCTCTGGACTGACGTGGCGGCATCCCGGTCAACTCGTGCCGCATCGTCCCCGCGCGCCGATGCGGCGCGCCTCGTGGCGCTCGTGGCCGCTCAGCAACGATTGGCGTCTCCTCACCCGAGACGCCCGGAAAGGGGGCAATCCGCGAATTCCGGATCGACCAAAGGCGCGCCCCCAATCCTAATTTTCTTTCTTTCTGAGCCAGATCGCACTTTTTCTGCGTCTGCATCATTGACCGTTCTGCGCCGCAGCTTAGAACTAGTCACATCGAAGCGACGGACCTCTCCTCCTCCCTGGTCGCGCCGCTTCGCGGAAGTCCGCGGTCTCGCCCTCCTCCTCCTCCCTGGGCGAGACCGCAACTTCCTAAGCCTTCATCTTTACAATCGGTTGGACCCACTAGCGCGTTGGGCTGGTATGACGCAGAAGCCCAAGCCGCCCGCTCGTCCCAGTCCTGGCCGCCCCAAGCCGAAGCCGGTGCGCTTCAGCGATTGGGCCGCGATCTAGGGCTGGACGAAATCGCGCGGGCCGGGGCCTAATCGGGCCATGCCGTCCCGCACGCCGATAACCGCCCTGCCCGGCCTGGGCCCCGCCTTCGAGGCGGAATGCCGCCGCGCGGGGATCGACTCGGCCGAGGCGCTTCGGGCGCTGGGCACCGACGCCGCCTATGCGCGGCTGCTGGCCGCCGGGACGCGGCCGCATTTCATCGGCTTCTACGTGATCGAGATGGCGCTCCAGGGCCGCCCTTGGAACGATTGTCACGGCGAAGAGAAGGCCGCCCTGCGCCGCCGCTTCGACGCGCTGAAAGCCGCGGGTCCGAGCGCGACGGAGGACGCGGCTTTCGAGGCGATGATGGATGCAATCGGGGTGATCGACCCCGCCCGTCAGCGCGACGTGTAGATCACACCCTTCAGGCGGCGCGGCGAGTCGTTCGTCCAGATCGCCTGGGACTGGTAGTCCCCTTGCAAGGTGCGGGGCCCGCGATGCGGGTTGAGCCGCCCGTCGTCCCAGGCCGTCCTGTAGCCGCGCGGCGGCGTGCTGACATCGAAGGTGGTGCGGGCGGCGGGGACGACGACGACCTGCGGCCGCTCCGCGATTTCGGCGGGCAGGCGCGTCACGATCTCGCCGCCGGGTCGCCCGCAGTCACCGACGCAGTCGCGCGGGGCCGGCGCGGCGATCCCGGCGACCCCCACCGCGCGATTGGGAGAGGGCGTCTCCGCGTCGATCCGAACGGCACCGGCCGGGGGTGTGAAGCGGGTCACGACCTGCTCATTGGCGCGGAGCGGGCGGGAGGCGGTGAAGTACCGTTGCGTCTCAGCAGGCGCGACCGTCACGGCGGCCGCCGTCAGAGCCGGAGTGGAGGCCGAGGTCAGCGCCTCCGTGCAGCCGGGGATATAGCGCGCCGATAGAGCCGAGGCACCGCAGCCGGGCGGGAGGTTGGCGGCCTGCATCGGCATCGCGGCCTGGGGCGCAGGCTGCGCCATGGCGGCCGGCCGGGTCATGGGGGCGGCCCGCATCGGCGCCGGAGCGGCGGTGCGGAGCGGTTGCGACGCCGGAGCCATGGGCGCGGGACGCGCGGCCTCGATCTCGCGCGGCGCGGCGGGCGCCGGCGTGCGGCGGATCACCGGCGCGGTGGCCCGCACCGGCGGCGTGGCCGCGCTTGGCCGCGCCCCGCAGACAGGCGTGCGGTCGCGATTCACGCGCGGCACCCAGCGGGTGTTGCCGTCGATCCCGGTGCGGATGAAAACGCAGCCCGTGCTGTCGACGAACTGATCGCCGCGGAACGTCTCCGGAGGCGTCTCGGCCGGCCCGGCGAATTGCGCCAGGGCGGGTCCGGCCCACAAGCTTCCCCCGAGCAGAAGGCAGACCCCCAGGCGGCGTGCGGCACGAATCATGGCGAAAGTCTCCCAAGGGCGGCGGCTCCTAGGCGGAAATGTGGCGCGGACGAGGCGCCGGGTCCAGCGCCTCCCTCCGAGACAGATTGTTTACTTCGTTCCGTACATCCGGTCGCCCGCGTCCCCCAATCCGGGCATGATGTAGCCTTTTTCGTTAAGCTTTTCGTCCACGGCGGCGGTCACGATGGGCACGTCCGGGTGCGCCTCCTTCATGCGCGCGATCCCTTCGGGGGCCGCCAGCAGACAGAGGAACCGGATGTTCTTGGCCCCCGCCTCCTTGAGCTTGGTGACGGCCGCGGCGGAGGAATTGCCCGTGGCGAGCATCGGATCGACGGTGATGACCAGGCGCTCGCCCAGAAGTTCCGGCACCTTGAAGTAGTATTCCACCGGCTGCAGCGTCTTCTCGTCGCGGTAGAGTCCGATGAAGCCCACACGGGCGGACGGCACGAGTTCCAGGATGCCGTCCAACAGCCCATTGCCCGCCCGCAGGATCGACACGAGGGCGAGTTTCCGCCCGGCCAGCACAGGCGCATCCATCGGCGCGAGCGGCGTCTCGATCCGTTTTTGCTCCATCGGCAATTCGCGCGTGACCTCATAGGCCAGCAGCTGGCTGATCTCGCGCAGGAGTTGGCGGAAAACGGCCGTGGGCGTCTCCGCTTCGCGCATCAGCGTCAGTTTGTGCTGGACCAGCGGATGAGTGACGACGGTGAGATGATCCATGATGGGTGCTCCATTCGGGGCGGTCCGCCCGGTGTCGAGGCCGGGACCGGGGGCCAGCCCCCGGACCCCCGGGATATTTATACAGGGAAGAAAGACAGAGGTGTCGAGGTCGGTTGAGGTGAGGTCAGGCGTCCAGGCGATCGAGCAGGCGTTGGCGGGTGGTGGCATCGCAAAACGCGGCCTGAGCGGCGGTGCGGGCGATGTCGGCGAAGAGGCTCTCGTCCCAGTCGAAGGCGGCGTTGAGCGCGGCGTATTCCGCCTCCATCGTGGTATGGAAGAAGGGCGGGTCGTCGGTGGAGACCGTCAGCGCCACGCCTCGGGCGCGCAGGCGCTCGATCGGGTGCCGGCGGATATCCGGGTAGAGCCCGAGCACGACATTGGAGCCGGGACAGACCTCCAGCACGATCCCGTCCTCGGCCAACCGGTCGACCAGGGCGTCATCCTCGATGGCGCGCACGCCATGACCGATGCGAGTGACGCGCAGGTCGTCCAGCGCCTGGCGGACACTTTCGGGCCCGCCGAACTCGCCCGCATGGGTGGTCAGGCCGAGCCCCGCCTCGCGGGCGCAATCGAAGGCCCAGGCGAAATCGCCCTGACTGCCGATCGCCTCGTTGCCGCCCATGCCGAATCCGGTGACGAAATCGCCCGCGGTCTCGGCCGCGCAGAGCGCTGTCTGCCGCGCGCTGTCGGGGCCAAAATGGCGGATGCAGGTAACGATGCCGCGCATCTCGACCTCGGGCACCTCGGCGGCCCCCTCCCGGATGGCGGCGAGGTAGTCGCGCCAAGCCGCGAGGTCGCGGCCGCCGCAGAAATCGGGGCTGAGGAAGGCCTCGGTGTAGATCACGCCGTTCTCGGCCGATTGCTCCAGCACGGCGCGGGTGAGACGGCGGTAGTCGTCGGGGGTCTGCAGAACTTCGGTCGCGGCCTCGTAGACCTGCAGGAAATGGCCGAAATCCCGGAAGGCGTAGTGGCCTCTGGCGTCGAAGACGCCTGTGAGGTCGATCTTCTTCTCAGCGGCGAGGCCGCGGATGAAGGCGGGGGGCGCGGCGCCTTCCAGATGCAGGTGAAGCTCGATCTTGGGGGTCACAGGGCGCTCCTTCCGGGGCCGACCGGCGGCACGCCCAGATGGGCGCAGACCGTGGCGGCGATATCGGCGAAGGCCATCTCGCCCCATTCGCCCGTGGCGCCCGCCGCGACCACGGGCACCCGCTCCCGCGTGTGGTCGGTGCCGCGCCAGGTCGGGTCGTTGCCGTGATCGGCGGTGAAGATCATCAGGTCGCCGGGGCGGAGCGCGTCGAGGATGGGCGGCAGGCAGGCGTCGAACCATTCCAGGTGCCCGGCATAGCCCAGCACATCGCGGCGGTGACCGTAAAGGCTGTCGAACTCGACGAAATTGGCGAAGGTCAGGGAGCCGTCGGGCGCGTCGCGCACCGCGTCCTCCAGGTGGCGCATCAGAGCCGCGTCGGGCCCCTTCGCCACGCTGTCGATGCCCCGCATCGAGAAGATGTCACCGATCTTGCCGATGGCGTGGACCTTCCGCCCAGCCCCTTGCACCGCATCGCAAAGCGTCGGCGCGGGCGGCATGATAGCGAAATCCTTGCGGTTGGCGGTGCGGTGCCAAGGCCCCTCCCCGACGAAGGGCCGCGCGATCACGCGACCCACGCGCATCTCGTGCAGGGTGGGCGCGAGCGCGGCGCAGAGGGCGTAGAGGCGGTCCAGGCCGAAATGCTCCTCATGGGCGGCGATCTGGAAGACGCTGTCGACGGAGGTGTAGCAGATCGGCCAGCCGGTGCGGATATGGGCCTCGGCCTCCTCCTCGATTATGTTCGTCCCCGAGGCATGGCGGTTGCCGAGGATGCCGGCGGTGCCCGCGTGCTTTTCGACCAGCGCCACGATCTCGGGCGGGAAGCAGGGCTTGGTGTCCGGGAAATAGTGCCAGTCCCAGGGGACGGGCAGGCCCGCCAACTCCCAATGGCCCGAGGGCGTGTCCTTGCCGGGGCTGACCTCGGTCGCCGCCCCCCAGGCGCCGGTGGGCACGGCGTCCAGTCCCGGCGTCTCGGCCCCCGAGGCGAGGCGCACGGCGGCGCCGAGGCCCAGACCGTCGAGCACGGGCATGGCCAGCGGCGCGCCGCGCAGGCCCGGCAGCGCCTGGGCGATATGGCCCAGCGTGTTGGCGCCCGCATCCCCGAACGCGGCCGCGTCCGGCGCGCCCCCGGCTCCGACCGAATCCATGACCACGAGAAAAGCGCGGCTCATCTGAGCGTCTCCCGGATCAGCGGCGGCGGGGTGACGGCGCCGGGCGCGAAGCCGATGGCCGCCGCTACGCGGGCGGCGGCGCGCTCCGCAGACTCGCCGTCGGCAGCATGGACCCGGGCCAGCGGCTGGCCCTCGCCCACCACCGAGCCCAGCGACACGATATGGCTGATGCCGACGGTCGGGTCGATGCGGTCGTCCTCCCGCAGGCGGCCACCGCCGAGCTCCACCACGGTCTCGCCCAGAGCTCGGGTGTCGATGCGGGCAACGACGCCCGGCCGGTCGGCGCGCAGCTCGGCTACGACGGGCGCGGCGGGCAGCCGGTCGCGCCAGCGCTCGGGGAAGTCGCCGGGTCCGCCTTGGGCCTTGACCATCCGCCCGAAGACCTCGGCCGCCTCACCCGAGGCCAGCGCGCGCGAGATGCGCTCCGCCCCGTCCTCCGCGTCCTGGGCCAGCCCGCCCAGCGCCAGCAACTCGCCGCCCAGCACCTGGGTCAGCGTCACCAGCCGCAGCGCGTCGCGCGCGCCGGGCTCCGTGAGGGCCTCCATGGCCGAGATCACCTCCAGGGCGTTGCCCGCGGAAGTGGCGGCAGGCTGGCTCATGTCGGTCAGCACGGCCGAGGTCATCACGCCATTCGCTTGTGCCGTCTCCACCAGGGCGGCGGCCAGCGCGCGCGCCGCCGTCTCCTCCGTCATGAAGGCGCCGGAGCCAGTCTTGACGTCCAGCACCAGCGCCTCGGGCCCCTCGGCAAGTTTCTTGGAGAGGATGGAGGCGACGATCAGATCCAGGCTCTCGACGGTGCCGGTCACGTCGCGCACGGCATAAAGGCGCCGGTCGGCGGGCGCGATATCGGCGCTGGCGCCGACAATGGCGCAGCCGACGCGCGCGACGACGGATTGCAGCTCATCCACCTGCATCTCGGTCCGGAAACCGGGGATCGCGGCCAGCTTGTCCAGCGTCCCGCCGGTATGGCCCAGCCCGCGGCCGGAGATCATCGGCACATAGGCCCCGCAGGCCGCGAGCGCGGGCGCAAGCACCAGCGACACGCAATCGCCCACACCGCCGGTCGAGTGCTTGTCCACCACGGGCCCGTCGAGATCCCAATGCAGCACCTCGCCCCCGTCCCGCATCGCGCGCGTCAGCGCGGCACGGTCCGGCGGGGCGAGCGGTGTGTGGCAGACGCCCATGGCGAAAGCCCCCGCCTGCGCGTCCGAGACGGAGCCATCGGCGAGGCCCTCGGCGAACTCCGTCAGCGCCCGCGCCCCCGGTGCCTCGCCCCGGCGCAACTGCAAGAGTGTGTCGCGCGCGCTCACGCCATATGGCCCGCGTCGAAGGCGCCCGGCAGCAGCTCCGCCACCGTGGTGCGGCGCTCCGCCCCTTCTACCGTGGCCAGTGTCACCGGCACGTCGCCCGCGCCGAACTCCGCGAGTTTCTGGCGGCAGCCGCCGCAGGGGGGCACGGGGCTCGGCGAGGCGGCGACGACATAGACCTCGGCCAGCTCGCGCGCGCCCGCCGCGCACATGGCGGCGATCGCTCCGGCTTCGGCGCAGGTGCCTTCGGGATAGGCGACATTCTCCACGTTGCAGCCCGCATAAACCGCGCCGTCCCGCGTGCGGAGCGCCGCGCCGACCTTGAAGCCGGAATAGGGCGCATGGGCATTCTCGCGCACGGCGAGCGCGGCATCGCGTAAAGGATTGGGCATGACGGCCTCCGGGGCTTGGGTCGTGTCCGTGCTAGTCCCGCCGGGCGGGACCGGCAAGGCCCGCGCCTCGCGCATCGGTGAACCGGCTTGATTGGCGTTGCGGGGTCGGGTCGGGCAGAGCGCCCGTCAAAAGGAGATCTCCCATGGACATCACCCGACGCGCGCTTTTCCTCGGCGGCTTCGTCGCGCTCGCCGGCGGCGCCCTCGCCGCCGGGGCCGTTCTGCGCCCCCGACAACTGGCCCCCGCACGGGTCTATAGCGAGCGAGGCCTCGCCATCCGCGGCACCGACCCCGTGGCCTATTTCACCGAAGGCCGCCCCCGGGCGGGCGATCCCTCGATCACCCATTTGTGGACCGGCGCGACCTGGGCCTTCGTGACCGCCGAAAACCGCGACCGTTTCGCCGCCGAGCCCACCGCCTACGCCCCGCAATATGGCGGGTTCTGCGCTTGGGCTGTGGCGGCCAAGGGCCAGCTCTTCTCCACGCAGCCCGAGAACTGGGCGATCGTGGACGGCAAGCTCTACCTGAACTTCAACGACGACGTGCAAGCGACCTGGGATGCGGACCGCGCGGGTTTCATCTCCCTGGGCGACATGCGTTGGCCGGAGATCGTCGCGGAGACCTGACGCGCGAGGCCTGGCCCCACGGCCCGGAGAAATGCGCCGTGGCAGCGCAAAGACCGATCCGCCCTTTGGCGATATGTCTCGTCGCACCTGTCAATGCGCCCCGCAACGCCTTCAGAACGGCGCGCAAGCCACGGCAGTCATGCCTATCGCCGGCCCTCTGTCAGCCTGTCGTAATCGGGGATGGTGCCTTGACCCGTATGGCGGCGAACGGCGTCCCTGCCCTGCCCAGCAAGTCCGTCAGCATCTTCGCCCGGCTCGCCCCTGCCCTGCCCGCGTGAGCCAGTCCTGACGCATGTAACCCGACGGGCGCACACCAATATGGACCTGCGGCAAGAGCCGATCCGGGCACGCCACCCACGGTCCGATCCAAATTCCCCCATCACGGGTTCGCAAATACTCCGGGGGGATTTTCAAGGGGCCCCGAAGGCCCCTTGAAGCAGGGGGTGCGGGGGACGGAAGTCCCCCGCTTTCCCCATCACAACATCAGCTGATAGCTCTCCGGGATCCAGCGGAACCCGTCGCCATTCGCCTCGACATAGCCCATCGCCGGAAACGGCATGTGGTAGCCCAGCATCGGGATCCGCTCCGCGGCGACCATGCCCAGCACCCGGCGGCGGGTGGCGGCAGCGGCCTCCTTGTCCATATCGAAGCGCACCTCCCAATCGGGATGGGCCAGCGACCAGACATAGTGGTTGGTCATGTCCGCCGTGATCAGCAGCGACTTGTCGCCCGAAGACAGCATGTAGCCCATATGGCCCGGCGTATGTCCGGACATGTCCATGGCGGTGATGCCCGGCGCGATCTCTTCGCCATCGCCGACGAAGCTCATCTTCTCGGCCAGAGGTTGGACATTGCCGGTGAAGCCGTCATTCGGGTTGGCGGCCCAGTGGTCGTATTCTGCCTGGCCGGTGACGTAGACGGCGTTGGCGAAGGTCGGCGTGCCCTCGTTCATCAGACCGCCGATATGGTCGCCATGCATATGAGTGATAACCACATGCGTCACGTCGCCCGGCGCGATGCCGGCCTGCTCCAGCGCGGCGGTGATGCCGCCGGCGTTCAGGCCGGTGTCGAACAGGATCGTGTTTTCGCCGGACTGCACGACCGTGGGCGTGAAGAAGAAGGTCGCGGCATCGGTCGGGATGAAGGCGTTGCGGGACGCTTCGGCGAAGGCCTCCGCCGAGACGTTCATGCCGAACGTGCCCTGCATGTCGCCCTCGCGCACGGCCGAGCCGGCCAGAAGCGCGGTCGCGGTCATATCCCCCAGCGCGATGCCGCGCGCCTTGGGCTGGACGGGCCCGGAGGCGTGCCCGCCGGCGCGGGCCACGGAGGCGGGAACGAGGGTCGCGGCGGGAAGCATGGCTCCGGCGGCCAGAGCCGCGCGGCGGGTCAGAGTCGGCATGTGACATCTCCGTGAAGTGGTCAGATGCGGGGCAAGTAGTCCGCCCATGCCGCTCGCCCAGATCAACTTCTCGCGAGGCGCGGCACTGGACACCCCCCCGCCCCGGTGGCAAAGCCGCGCCCAAAGGAGCCCCGAGATGTCCGACACCGTCACCCGCTTCGCCCCCTCGCCCACGGGGCACCTGCATGTGGGCAACCTGCGCACGGCGCTGCTCAACTGGATGATCGCCCGCAAGGCCGGCGGCACCTTCATCCTGCGCCTCGACGACACCGACCCGGAGCGGTCGACCGAGGCCTTCGCCGACGCGATCCGCGAGGATCTGGAATGGCTCGGCCTGACCTGGGACCGGGAGGAGCGGCAATCGGCCCGGCTCGACCGCTATGCCGCCGCCGCCGACGAGATGCGCGCCCAGGGCCGCCTCTACGAAGCGTTCGAGACCCCGACCGAGCTGGACCTCAAGCGCAAGAAGCAGCTCAACATGGGCAAGCCGCCGGTCTATGACCGCGCCGCCCTGGCGCTCTCGGACGAGGAAAAGGACCGGCTGCGCGCCGAGCGCGGCGGCCATTGGCGCTTCAAGCTGGATCAGGAGCGGATCGAGTGGGCGGACGGAATCCTCGGTCCCCTCTCGATCGACGCGGCCTCGGTGTCCGACCCGGTGCTGATCCGGGGCGACGGCCAGGTGCTCTATACGCTCGCGAGCGTCGTGGACGACACCGAGATGGGCGTGACCCATGTCGTGCGCGGCTCGGATCATGTGACCAACACCGCGACCCAGATCCAGATCATGGCGGCGCTGGGCCACGCCCATCCGCGTTTCGCGCATCATTCGCTGCTGACCGGGCCGCAGGGTGAGGCGCTGTCGAAACGGCTCGGCACGCTGTCTTTGCGCGACCTGCGCGCGCAGGGGGTGGAGCCGATGGCGCTGCTCTCGCTGATGGCGCGGCTGGGCTCGACCCATCCGATCGAGGTTCGCGACACGCCCGAGGACCTGGCGGCGGGCTTCGACCTGAGCCAGTTCGGCGTCGCCCCGACCAAGTTCAACCCGGCCGATCTGTGGCCGCTGACCGCCACCGTCCTGCAGCGCACCCCCTATGCTGCCGTCGCGGCGGAGATCGCCGCGCTGGGCGTCCCCGACGCCGATGCGGAACGGTTCTGGACGGTCGTGCGCGACAACATCTCCAGCCGCGCCGAGATGGCGGGCTGGTGGAAGGTGATGTCCGAGGGCGCGCAGCCCGAGATCGCCGCCGAGGACGCGGAATTCGTGCGCAGCGCGCTGGCGCTGCTGCCCGACGGGCCCTGGACCGATGCGACCTGGGGCGAATGGACGGCGGCGGTCAAGCAGGCGACGGGCCGCAAGGGCGCGGGGCTGTTCAAGCCGCTGCGCCTTGCGATGACCGGATCGCACCAGGGGCCGGACATGGCCTCGCTCATGCCGCTGCTGCGCGCGCGGCCCAAGCTCTAGGTCCGGGTGGCTGGACCGCCGCGCGCGGTCCGGCGGCGCCTCGGGCCAGTTCGTGCGCTCCCGAACGGTCACCCTTGCGTGACGCGGCATCCACCGCCCTTGCCCGACGAGGGGATGGCGGCGCAGATGAGGGCCAACCGAAAGGACCCCCGGATGCCGACCGAACGCTTTACCTTCACGGGCCATGATGGCGGCCAACTGGCCGCGCGGCTCGACCTGCCCGACGGACACATCTCCGCGACCGCGCTGCTGGCGCACTGCTTCACCTGCGGCAAGGACATCCCCGCCGCCCGCCGGATCGCCGCCCGCCTCGCCGCCATGGGGATCGCGGTGCTGCGCTTCGACTTCACCGGGCTGGGCCATTCGGAGGGGGAGTTCGAGAACACCTCCTTCACCTCCAATGTGGCCGACCTGAAGGCCGCCGCGGCGGCCCTGGCCGGGCGCGGCTTGGCCCCGCAGATCCTCATCGGCCACTCGCTGGGCGGCGCGGCCGTCCTGCGCGCCGCGCCCGAGATCGACAGCCTGAAGGCGGTCGTCACCATCGGCGCGCCCTTCGACCCCGCCCATGTCACGCATAATTTCGGCGGCGCGCTCGAGGAAATCGCGGAGAAGGGGGCGGCCGAGGTCAAGCTGGGCGGGCGCATCCTGCGCATCGGGCGGAGCTTCGTCGAGGACGTGTCCGATCAGCGTCTCGCGCCGGCCATCGCGGGCCTGGGCCGCGCGCTGCTCGTCCTGCACGCGCCGCGCGACGAGGTGGTCGGCATCGAGAACGCCACGCAGATCTTCACCGCCGCCAAGCATCCCAAGAGCTTCGTCACCCTCGACGATGCCGACCATCTGATCACCCGCGCCGCCGATGCCGACTACGCCGCCGACGTGATCGGCGCCTGGGTGACGCGCTACGTGAAGATCACGCGCCCCGCCCCGCCCATCGGCGCGCCCGAAGGCGTCACCCGCGTCTCCGAGACCGATCCGAACGGCTTCGCGCAGGATGTGGTGGCGGGCGGCGTCCACCATGCCAAGGCAGACGAGCCGGCCGCCTATGGCGGCACCAATCTCGGCATGACGCCCTACCAGTTCCTCGCGGCCTCCCTGGGCGCCTGCACCTCGATGACCCTGCGCATGTATGCGCGACGCAAGAACTGGCCCCTGCGCCATGTTTCGGTCGACGTCTCCCACGACCGGATGCATGCGCAGGACGCCCCGTCGGCCTCGGAGCGGATCGACCGTTTCCGCCGGCGGATCTCGCTGCTGGGGCCGCTCGACGAGGCGCAGCGCGCGCGTCTGCTGGAGATCGCCGACCGCTGTCCGGTGCACCGCACCCTGGAGACGGGTGCCCATGTCGAGACCGAGTTGGTCGCCCCCGAACCGCAGCCGGCCTAGGGCAGTGCCCGAAGCGCCGCGCGGAGCTCGCCCAACCGGCCCAGGCAGACCTTTGCGGCGATCCCGCTAGCGGTGACGTCCCGGGCGCGGCTGAGGTCCAGGAGACGCGCGGAGGCCTCCTGGAGGGGGATCGCGCCAATCGTTCCCCCGAGCGACAGCAGGACATGACTCTGGGCGTGCATCCCGTCGAGATCACCGGCCGTCAGCGCTTGGCCCAGGGCGGTATCGGCGGCATCCAGGTCATCGATCAGCCGGGCGAAGAGCGTCGTCCCCTCCTCCCCCGCGAGGCCCATCAGCTCGGTCAGCAGCTCGCGATTGAACGGCGGCGCCATTGCGGGCGTCCAATCGGACAAGTCCGGCGCACCAGAAAGAAAACCGGCGAGCACGCGGCCGAAAACGTCGAGTTCGGGTAACGGCTTGGCCAAGATTCCATCGGCGCCCGCGTCGCGAATCTCGTCCTCGACCTGGGATCCGGGATGCGCCGTCATCGCGATAATCCGCATCGGCGGCGCGATCCCGCGGTCCTGCCGTCTCCTCACCGAACGAATGACGTCCAATCCGCCCAGCCGCGGCATTTCCAGATCGATCAGGGCCAAGTCGAAGCGCTCCCGCGAGAACAGATTGAGCGCGTCGATCCCATCGCGTGCGCCTTCGCACTCCATGCCCAACCGCGCGAGCATCGCCGCCGTCAGCGTCCGCGTCGTGCCGCTGTCATCCGCGACCAGAACGCGCCGGCCGGTGAGATCGACGGCGCCGCCGCCCTGTTCCGGGGCCTTCCAGACATGCGCAGGAATGGTCACCACCACCTGCGCCCCGCCATCGGGCAGGTTCCGAAGCGTCATCTCGCCGGACAGCTCCGCGACATGGAAGCGGGCGATCCGCAGCCCCATGCCGGCGCCGTCCGGCTCACTGGCCCCGGTCGGGGCCCCAGGGGCGCCGCGCGAGAGAACCTCAGGCGGAAATCCGGGGCCGTCATCGCAGACCGAGATCGACAGGCTGCCATCCTCCGCGGCCTCCGCCCGCAGCTCGACCGAGCCGCCATCGGCATAGCGCATGGCATTGCCCATGAGGTTCGCCACGATCCGTCTGAGCCTGAGCCCGTCCAGCCGGACGAGATTGGGCAAACCGGGGCCGCGGATCAGCTTGACCTCCGTTTCGATCGGCCGGCCAACGGCCTGCCAGCGGCGCAGTTCATCGAGCAGGAAGCGGTCGAGCTCCAACGCCCCGAACGCTTCCAGCGGCCGGGGGGCATCGCCCAGCAGTTCTTCGACCAGGCGCGCTATCAATTCGGCGGCGACGCGCACGCGGGTGCATTGCTCACGCGCCGGGGCGGGCAGCGACGCCGTGTCGACCAGACGCAAGCCGCCGATCACATCGGCGACGGCGGCGCGAATATCATGGGCCAGGAAGTCACGTCGGCCGGACGAGTCTTCCGGGCGCCCCATCTGTCAGTCCCTGGCCGGATAGCCGAGCGAGGCGGCCGCCGTCTCGATCTCGGCCATGATCCCTGGATCGTCGATGGTTGCAGGCATCTTCCACTCCGCTCCGTCGGCGATCTGGGCCATGACCTTACGCAGGATCTTTCCCGACCGGGTCTTGGGCAGCCGGTCCACGACCACGGCCAGCTTGAAGGCCGCGACGGGGCCGATCTTTTCGCGCACCAGGGCCACGGCCTCCCGCGCGATCTCCTCGTGGGGCCGGTCGACGCCTGCGGTGAGGCACAAGAACCCCATCGGCAACTGTCCCTTGAGCGGATCGGCCACGCCGATGACGGCGCATTCGGCGACATCCGGGTGGCTGGCCAGAACCTCTTCCATGGCGCCGGTCGACAGGCGATGGCCCGCCACGTTGATGACGTCATCGGTGCGGGCCATGATCCAGAGATAGCCGTCCTCGTCCAGCATCCCGGCATCGCCGGTCTCGTAATAGCCGGGGAAGGTCTCCAGGTAGGACTTCTTAAACCGCGCCTCGGCCTGCCACAGGCCCGGCAGCGTGCCGGGGGGCAGCGGCAGCTTGACCGCGATGGCGCCCAGCGTCCCCGGCGCGACCGGGTGGCCGCCATCGTCCAGTACTTGCACGTCGTAGCCCGGCATCGGCACGGAGGGAGAGCCCAGCTTGCCCGGCAGATGCTCCAGCCCGATCGGGTTGGCGGCGATCGCCCAGCCGGTCTCGGTCTGCCACCAATGGTCGATGACGGGCACGCCGGCGACGCGGCCGATCCACTCCACGGTATCGGGGTCGGCTCGCTCCCCGGCGAGGAAGATGGCCCGCAGATTGGAGATGTCGTGCCCCTCCATCTGCAGCGCCTTCGGATCCTCCCGCTTGACCGCCCGGAAGGCGGTGGGGGCGGTGAAGAAAACCCGCACGTCATGGTCGGCGATCACCCGCCAGAAGGCGGAGGCGTCGGGCGTGCCGACCGGCTTGCCCTCGTAGACGATGGTGGTGCAGCCATGGATGAGCGGCGCGTAGCAGATGTAGCTGTGCCCCACGACCCAGCCCACATCCGACGCGGCCCAATAGGCTTCGCCCGGCCGGACGCCGTAGACATTGGTCATCGACCAGTCCAGCGCCACCAGATGCCCGCCGGTGGCGCGGACCACGCCTTTGGGCGCGCCGGTCGTGCCGGAGGTGTAGAGGATATAGGCCGGATGGTCGCCGTGCACGGGGACGCAAGCATGCGGCTCGGCCGCCGCGACCGCCTCGGCCCAATCGACGTCGCGCGGGCCCAGCGGCGCGTCGATCCCGTCCCGGGCGAGGACTATGCAGACATCCGGCTTGTGGCTGGCGAGGTCGATGGCCGCGTCCAGCAGCGGCTTGTAGGGCACCACGCGGGAGGGCTCGATCCCGCCGGCACCGGCCAGCACGGCCTTGGGCTTGGCGTCGTCGATGCGCACCGCCAATTCGGCGGCGGCGAACCCGCCGAACACCACGGAATGGATTGCTCCGATGCGCGCGCAGGCTAGCATCGCCTCCAGCGCCTCCGGCACCATGGGCATGTAGATCACGACCCGGTCGCCCACCGTGACGCCCCGCGCGGCCAAAGCCCCCGCGAGACGCGCCACCCGGTCCTGAAGCTCGCCATAGGTGATGCGCGTGATTGAGCCGGTGACGGGGCTGTCATGAACGATGGCGATCCTGTCGCCATGGCCGGCAGCGACGTGACGATCAATCGCGTTGTGACAGGCGTTCACCATCCCGTCGGCGAACCACTCGGGCACCGGCCCGCCTTGGTCGTGCAGTGCCTTCGACGGGGGCGTGTCCCAGTCGATGGCTTGTGCCGCCTCCATCCAGAACCCCTCGGGATCGGTCTTCGCCCGGTCCCATTCCGACTGCCAGCCCATCGTCGCCCCTCCGTCGCGTGCTCAGGCAACATCTAGGCCCGCGCCGAACGAGGGCGCAAGTCGCCGAAATCCAGGGCCTTCCCCTCACCGCATTGCCAATCCCCGCTTCCTGCGGCAGGAGGATGGCCCTGGATCCTGGACCCCGACATGACCCGATCCGCAAAGAACGCCGCCCTCCGGGCCTGGGCCCGGTGGCGCGCGGTCCTGCTGCACATCTCCGCGCCCAAGCTGCTCTTGATGGGCTATCTCAGCTACATGCTCCTGGGTTGGGCACTGTTGTCGCTGCCCGTGGCGCAGGCGGTGCCGATCTCGGCCATCGACACGCTCTTCATCGCGACCTCGGCGGTCTCGACGACCGGCCTCGCCACCATCGACCCGGGCGGCAGCTTTACGTTCTTCGGGGAGGCGGTTCTCCTTCTAATGATCCAGATGGGCGGCTTGGGCTATATGACGATCGGCGGCTTCTTGGCGCTGCACCTCGCCAACCGCTTCGACCGGCTGCGCGCCGAGACGACACGCCGGGCCTTCAATCTGCCCGACACCGTCGAACCGGCGGCCTTCGTCAAGGCCGTGGTCGTCTTCACCCTGATCTGCGAGGCCATCGGCGCGGCGGCGCTCTGGATCATATTCTCGGCCGAAGGGATCGAGGGGGCGCTCTGGTCGGCGATCTTCCATTCGGTCTCGGCGTTCGCGACGGCAGGCTTCAGCCTCAACCCGACCTCCTTCGAGAACTTCGCGGATCGTCCCGGCCTTGTCCTGACGTTTTCGGCGCTGTCCCTGCTGGGGGCGATGGGCTTTCTGATCGTGGTGGACTTCTGGCGCACCCTGACCGGGCGGACCCGCTATCTCGGCTTCACCTCCAAGGTGATCTGGCGCATCACGCTCAGCTTTCTGGTGATCGGAACCGCCCTGCTCTTCGTGGCGGAGCCGAGCTACCGGGGGATGGCGCCCGAGGATCGGCTGATGGCCAGCTTTTTTCAGGTTATGACGGCCTCGACGACCGTGGCCTTCAACAGCACGCCCATCGGCGCGCTGGCGCCGGCGGTGCTTGTGGTGATGCTCTTTCTGATGATCGTCGGCGCATCGCCGGCGGGCACGGGCGGCGGGCTCAAGACCACGTCCTTCGCGGCGCTCGTGGGCCTGGTCCGATCCACGCTCAAGGGGCGCGACCGGGTGCGGTTCTCCAAGCGAGAGATCCCGGACGAACGGCTCTAGACCGCGACGGCCTCGCTGGCCTTCTACATGGGGCTGCTGCTGATCGCGACCTTTCTGCTCTTGCTGTCCGATCCGGGGCTACCCTTCGAGGCGGTCATGTTCGAGGCGGTCTCGGCGATGGGGACGGTGGGGCTGTCGATGGGCATCACCGGCGAGTTGACGGGGCTGGGAAAGCTGATCGTCATCGTCCTGATGACCGCGGGGCGCGTCGGCATCCTGACCTTTGGCATGGCCCTCGCCTCCCATGACGAGAGCCGAGCGGAGGAAGCGGATAACGACCTCGTCCTGTCAGGGCAGACGCGGCCGGCAAGGTTTGTCCCGAGCGGCCGAGCAACCGACTCCGAGGTCGACCGGGCTGTAGGGTGGGCATCGCCATGCCCACCGCGGCGAGCGATACCGCGGGGAAGGTGGGCATAGCGATGCCCAACCTACGGCACTCCGCCAGGCCGGTCGGAGGGGCGAAGGCCCCACAACGCGCTCCTGGCCAATCCCGCCCCCACTGCCGCATCGCCATGTCTCCGGCCCAGCAGAGAAAACCGCACGCGCCGAACCCGGGAGGACGAGCACCCTCAGCCCGGCCCGATGCATGGCCCCAAGCCGGGTTTACCTTGCTGGGGGCAGCGTCCATCATTCGCCCATCTTCTATCTCAGAGGCCGCCAATGGACCTTCGCCCTCTCGACGACACCGTCTCCGTCGCCCCCCAGCTCGATCCCGAGGACATGGCAACGCTGGCCGCGGACGGCGTTACGACGATCATCTGCAACCGCCCCGATGCGGAGGTGGCGCCCTCCCACCAGGCCGCGGCGATGCAGGCGGCGGCGGAAGCGGCGGGCATGGCCTTCACGTTCAATCCCGTGGCGATGCCCCATCTGACCCTGGATACGGTCGA
Source organism: Jannaschia seohaensis (assembly GCF_900116765.1). Lineage (GTDB taxonomy): Bacteria > Pseudomonadota > Alphaproteobacteria > Rhodobacterales > Rhodobacteraceae > Jannaschia > Jannaschia seohaensis. The sequence continues at coordinate 430,707 of NZ_UETC01000002.1, forward strand.
AGAGCAGGCCGACGCCATCGCCGGCGCCGACGGCAAGGTGGTCGCCTATTGCGCCTCGGGCACGCGCTCGGCGGTGCTCTGGGCGTTGGCTGTGGCGGGAAAGATGCCGGCAGACGACATTCTCGTCGCCTGCCGGTCGGCGGGATATCAGCTCGACGGGCTTCGGCCGCAGATCGAACAGCTGGCCCAGGGCTAGGTGCCCGTCCCCTGCGGTCACGACGCCGACATGCCGACTGCGCCCAGGGGAGCTGCGCGACTCGTCACCTCACCGTAAGCCGTCCGGTCGGATCTCATGGAAAGACTGCGACGGTCTTGCCCGAGCGTTTCCGAACGCCTCGACCGTCAAGCGGTCGGTGGCGGGCAAGCCACCCGCTCCGGCGCCGGACCCCGCCCTTGACCTCGCACGAAGGATACGCCCCAATCCGGGTCAGCGAAGGAGGCGTCAAATGGCAGATCCGCATGACGGGACAGAACAAGGGTCGGCCCGGCCCTTTGCTCCCGCCTCCAGCGACCCTTCCCGCCGCTGGCACGACATGGGCGGCACCCTCGCCGGACCCGTCCCCGGCGACGAGCACGACTTCGCTCTGTGGGAAAAACGCGTCGACGCGCTGGTGATCCTGTCCGGGCTCAAGGGCGTGTTCACCGTCGACGGCCTGCGCCGGGTGCTCGAGGACATGGGCGAGGAGGCTTTCGAGACGATGACCTATTACGAGCGCTGGGTCGCGGCGTTGAACCAGAACCACCTGGAGCAGGGCACCTATACCGTCGCCGAACTGGGCGCGAAGATGGAGGAAGTCCGCGCCCGCGGCGAGACCTACGCGGATGCCGCCGATGCCTCTTGAGCCCGGGACCCGCGTCCGCGTGAAGACCATGACCCCTCCGGGCCATATCCGCACACCGTTCTACCTGCGCGGCAAGACCGGCGCGGTCGAGCGCGTGCTGGGGCCTTTCGCCAACCCCGAAGAACTGGCCTATGGACAGGACGGGCGCGCGCTGCCGCTCTACCGCGTCCGGTTCCGCATGGCAGATGTGTGGGCGGACGCCACGACCCCGACCGACACGATCGACGCCGAGATCTACGCCCATTGGCTGGAGCCCGCCTGATGCCGCATGACCATCCCGACCACGACGACCATCTCAGCCCCTCGGGCCACCCCTACCGGCCCGACCAGGACACCGGCCTGAGCTATTGGCAGGTCATGGAGATCGCCACCCGCGAACTGATGATCGAGAAAGGCGTCGTGACGGCCGGCGAGGTCGCGGCCCAGGTCGAGGCCATGGACGCCCGCTCGCCCGCGCAGGGCGCGGCTGTCGTGGCGCGGGCCTGGACCGATCCGGATTTCCGCGAGCGGCTGCTGGCCGATGGCTCCGCCGCCTGTGCGGAGATGGGATTCGACGTGGGGCCGATGCGGCTGATCGCGGTCGAGAACGACGCGGCCACCCATAACGTCGTCGTCTGCACTCTCTGCTCCTGCTACCCGCGCAACCTGCTCGGCCTACCGCCGGACTGGTACAAGTCGCGCGCCTATCGGTCCCGCACCGTGCGGGAGCCGCGCAAAGTGCTGGCGGAGTTCGGCCTGGACCTGCCCGAGGACGTCACCGTCCGCGTCCACGACTCGACGGCCGACATGCGCTACCTCGTCGTCCCCGCCCGGCCCGCCGGGACCGAGGGGATGGACGAGGTGGCGCTGGCCGATCTGGTCACGCGGGACTCGATGATCGGGGTGGGCATCGCCAAGACGCCCTGAGCGTCCCGCGCGCGGGACGCCCGCGCTGGGGCGGCAGGCTGGTCGAAGGCTTTGCCCTTCACCGCCCCCGGATGCGCGGATCGAGCGCGTCGCGCAGGCCGTCGCCCACATAGTTGATCGACAGCACGACGAGGCTGATCGCGAGGCCGGGCCAGAACACCCGCTCGGGATATTGCTGCAAGTAGGGCACCCCGTCGTTCAGCAGCCGCCCCCAGGTCGGGAAGTCAGGCGGGAATCCCAGCCCGAGGAAGCTGAGCGCGCTTTCGGTGATGATGGCGGTGGCGATACCGAGCGTGGCAGAGACCATGATCGGAGACAGCACGTTGGGCAGGATGTGGCGCGTGATGATCCGTCGCGGCGGCGTGCCGATGGAGCGGGCGGCCAGAACGAATTCGCGTTCCTTGAGCGCCAGCACGTCGCCGCGCACGATCCGAGCGGTCTGCATCCATGACGTGATGCCGATGGCAGAGACGATCAGGATGAAGATCCCCATCTCGACCCCGAACACGGCCGTCAGCGGCTCCCGGAAGAGGAGCACCATGACGAGCAGCAGAGGCAGCAGCGGCAGGGCGAGGAACAGGTCGGTCAGGCGCATCAGGAGGCCATCGAGCCGTTTGAAATAGCCCGCCAGCACGCCGATCAGCGTGCCCAGAACGAGGCTCAGCAGCATCGCCGCCATGCCCACGGCCAGCGAAACCCGCCCGCCCTCGATCATGCGGGCGAAGATGTCCCGGCCCAGCTGATCGGTGCCGAAAGGGTGGGTGAAGGACATGCCCTGGTTGCGCGACCGGATGTTGGTCTTGGTCGCCTCCAGCGGCCAGAAATACGGACCCAGCACGACCAGCGCCACGATCAGGATGAAGAACCCCGCCCCGATCAGCGCGCCCTTGTGGCTTCGGAACTGGTCCCAGACGTCCCACCACTGGGAGCGTGCCTCGGTGTTGAGCAGGACCGGCTCGGTCGCCGCGAGGGAGGCGGAGGCGGCGGTCACGACCGTATCGTTGCCGGAATGGGTCGAAGGGTCTCGAGCGTCAGTCATAGCGGATCCGGGGGTCGAGGATGCCGTAAAGGACGTCGGCGATCAGATTGAACAGAACGATCAGCACGGCGAAGATGAAGGTCAGGGTCTGCACCATGGGCAGGTCGTTGGCCTGGATCGCGGTGATCAGAAGCTGCCCGATCCCGTTCACCTTGAACACCTGCTCGGTGATGATCGCACCGCCGAAGATCGCCGGGATGCCCAGGGCGATCACGGTGACGACCGGGATCATCGAGTTGCGGAGCACATGGACCAGGACGACAGCCGTCTCCTTGAGCCCCTTGGCGCGGGCGGTGCGGACATAGTCCTGGTTGAGATTGTCGAGCATGGAGGCGCGCATGAAGCGGCTCAGCTGCGACGTGATCTGAAGCGCCAGCACCATCACCGGCAGGAACATCTGCCGGACCTGGATCACGAAGCTGTCCCAGTCGGTGACCGCGTGGCGGGTATCGTAGATCGAGGGGAACCATTGCAGCTGGACCGCGAAGATGACGATCACGAGCACGCCCGAGAAGAAGGGCGGGACCGAGAAGCCGACCATGGTCACGAAGGTGCCGGCCTGGTCAAAGATCGAATACTGCTTGTAGGCCGAATAGATCCCCACCGGGATCGCGATCAGGATGGCGACGACATAAGCGGTCCCGACCACCCAGAGGGTCTGGGGGATGCGCTCGGCGATGGCGATGAAGACGGGCGCGCGGTTCTGCCAGGAGATGATCCGCAACTCACCCTCGGCGAAGGTCGTGCCGAACATGTGGTCGAAGACGTTGAGCGGCTCGACCCAGAAGAACTGCCGGATCCAGAGCAGGAAGCGGACGGGGGCGGGCTCGTTGAGGCCCAGCGCCTGGCGCATCTGCTCCTTGACCTCGTCGGGGACCGTGAGGGGGACGTTGGCCATCGGGTCGCCGGGGGCGAGCTCCAGCAAAAGGAAGATCGCGAGCGCGATGAAGAGCAGCGTCGGTATCGCGAAGAAAAGGCGTCGGATGGTGAAGGTCAGCATGGGCCGCATTCCGTCAGGGGGGGCGGGGAAACCCCCGCCCTACCAAAGGGAAGGACCGTCAGCGCGCTGCCGGTCCCGGTCTCGCAGTAGGGCGGGGTTTAACCCCGCCCTACCAGCGGGATCACCCGCCGATGCGGTACCAGTCGGCGATGTTCCACAGCTCCGAGTCCCAGACGTTCAGCTTGATGCCGCCCAGATCGTTGGCATGGGCCGAGAGGCGGCCACGGTGCACGAGCGGGATCCGCGCGCCGTTCATGATCTGCATGTCATTGAGCTGCTTGGCGATCTCGGCGCGCGCCTCGACGCCCGAAGTGCGGGCGAGTTCGGCCCAGAGCGCGTCATACTCTTCCATGCAGAAGCGCGTGATGTTCTCGCCCTGCCACTGGCTAGCCGGGCTGGGGATCTTGTTGCAGAGATCGCCGCCCAGATAGGCCTGCGGGTCGGTGCCGTTGAAGGTATTCGCGTACATCTCCACGTCGGCGTAGAACTTCTGGAAGGTGTCGGGCGAGCCCGCATCCCCGCCGAAGAACACGGAAGCGTTGATGTTGCGTAGCTCGGTCGCGATGCCGATTTCTTCCCACCATTCCTTGATCAGCGCCTGGAAGTCCTGACGGACGGCGTTGGTCGAGGTCTGGTAGAGGACGCGCAGCTCGACGCCGTCCTTCTCGCGCACGCCGTCGCCATTGCTGTCGACCCAGCCGGCCTCTTCCAGCTTGGCCTTGGCGCCTTCGAGGTCCTGCGTCGAGCAGTCGATCGTGTCGGAGTTGAAGATCTCCGGCGCGGGCACGAGGTTGCAGGTCACCCGGCCGGCCTGGCCGTAGCCGATCTCGACCAGCAGCGGCCGGTCGATGGCCATGGACATCGCCTCGTAGACGGCCGGATCCTGGAGGAACGGGTGCGGCCGGATGACCGAACGCTCGTCGGGGCCGAGCGCCGGATCGGGGTTGGTGTGGTTGAGCTCGATGCGCTCCACCAGCGGGCCGAAGCCCACGACCGGCTGGCCCTGGCCGCCCGCTTCCATCTGCGCGATCACCTCGGGGGCGAGTTGCAGGTTCCAGGCGTAGTCGAACTCGCCGGTCTGCATCACGGCACGGCCCGCCGCGTCGGCGTCGCCGCCGCCCTTGAAGTTGACCGTAGCGAAGGCAGGCTTGTTCGGGTCGCGGTAATTCTCGTTCGCCGCATAGGCGATCACGTCGTTGGTGCGGAATTCGGTCACCACGAAGGGGCCGGTGCCGATCGGGCCGAAGTTCTGCTCGGTGCAGGTCGAGACCGCCGCGCCGATGCAGTTCTCGAACTGGGCCTTCTGGATGATCGGGCTCTCGCCTCCGACGAAGGCGGTGTAGGGATAGGGGGTCGGCTCCTTGAAGTTGACGACCACGGTCAGGTCATCGGGGGTCTCGACGCTTTCAACCGGCTCGAACTTGGCGGCCTGGGCGCAGCCGCCCTCGGGATGGGTGCAGTACTCGTAGGTGAACTTCACGTCCTCGGAGGTGAAGGGCGTGCCGTCCGACCAGACGAGACCGGGCGTGATCTTCCAGGTGATCTGGGTCAGGTCCTCGGTGACGCCGCCATTCTCGACGGTCGGGATCTCGTCGACCAGCCAGGGCTGGATCGTGCCGGTCTCGTCGAAGCGCGCGAGCGGCTCGAGGATGAGCGACGCGGCCTCGATATCCTTGGTGCCGCTCGACAGGAACGGGTTCAGCGTGGAAGGCGCCTGCCAGTAGATGATCGAGACCTCGCCGTCGCGGCCCCGCTCTCCGACATGGCCGTCGGCCACGGCCATGGCTGGGATCGCGAGCGCGACGCTCGTCAGCAATGCTGTCCTGATGGTCATACGTGTGAACTCCCTGTTCGCGCGGTCCGGGCATTCTGTCGGGCCCAGATCCGCCAATAGATGCACAAGCGCTGTCGCGCCCGGACGCCCGTCCCGAGGGCCGGATGCCGATCAGACAAGCAGGTTACGCCGGGAATGCAAGCGTGATCGCCCTAACCGCGTCGTCAGGTCACCGGACCGGGCGCGTGACTTTACATCCCGCGCCGCCTCGTGTTCGCTTTCTCATCACTCCTTGAACCAGCCCGAGGCCCCATGCGCGACGTACTCGACGACCCCGCGACCGATGCCCCCGCCCCCGTCGCCCGCATCGAGCGGCTCAGGGTGGAGTTCGAAACCCGGGGCGGCACCGTCGTCGGCGTCTCCGATGTCAGCTTCGAGATCGCACCGGGCGAGACCGTCGCGGTGGTGGGCGAATCCGGCTCCGGGAAGTCGGTCTCGTCGCTGTCGCTGATGCGGCTGGTGGAGTTCGGCGGCGGCCGGATCGCGGGCGGGCGGCTGCTGTTCGACCGGGGCAAGGGCCACAAGATCATCGACGTGGCCGAGGCCGACCAGTCGGAAATGCGCGCCATCCGCGGCAACGAGATCGGCATGATCTTCCAGGAGCCGATGACCGCGCTCAACCCCGTCTTCACCGTCGGGCGCCAGTTGATGGAGGGCCTGCGCGTCCACAAGGGCATGGGCGAGAAGGCGGCGCGGGCGCGGGCGTTGGACCTGCTGCGCCAGGTCCGCATCCCCGAGCCGGAGCGGCGGCTGGACCAATATCCCCATGAGCTGTCGGGCGGCATGCGCCAGCGCGTCGTCATCGCCATCGCCCTGGCCTGCGAGCCGCGCCTGCTGATCTGCGACGAGCCGACCACGGCGCTCGACGTGACGATCCAGGCCGAGATCCTGGCCCTGATCGACCGGCTCAAGCGTGAGACCGGCACCGCAGTGATGTTCATCACCCACGACATGGCCGTGGTGGCGCAGATGGCCGACCGCGTCGTCGTGATGTTCCGCGGCACCAAGGTGGAGGAAGGCCCGGTCGAGCAGATCTTCGCCAACCCGCAGCACGACTATACCCGCGCGCTGCTGGCCGCCGTGCCCCGCCTGGGCGAGATGGCGGGCACCACCCTGCCCGCGCCGATGAAGCTGATGGGGCGCGAGGACCAGGATCTGACGCCGATCGAGGGCACGAACGAGCCGCTGCTCAAGGTCAAGAATCTCTGTGTCCGCTTCCCGGTCCGCGGCGGTCTGCTGCGGCGCCATATCTCCAACGTGCATGCGGTGGAGGACGTCTCCTTCACGCTCAACAAGGGACAGACCCTCAGCCTCGTGGGCGAATCGGGCTGCGGTAAATCCTCGACGGGCCGGGCGGTGCTGCGCCTGGTGGAGCCGACGTCGGGTGAGGTGAACCTGGACGGCAAAGACGTGATCGCCATGTCCTCGGCCGAATTGCTGCGCGCGCGCCGCGAGATGCAGATGATCTTCCAGGATCCCTTCGCCTCGCTGAACCCGCAGCTGCAACTGGCCGATCAGGTCGAGGAGCCGCTGGTCAACTACAAGATCGGCACCGCGCAGGACCGCCGAAAGATCGTTGCCAACCTCTTCGAGCGCGTCGAACTGCCCGCGAGCTTCATGCGCCGCTACCCCCACGAGCTGTCGGGCGGCCAGCGCCAGCGAATCGCCATCGCACGGGCGCTGGCGCTCAACCCCAAGCTGATCGTCGCGGACGAGGCGGTCTCGGCGCTCGACGTGTCGGTGCAGGCGCAGGTGCTGAACCTGATGATGGAGCTTCAGCGCGAACTTGGCCTCAGCTACCTGTTCATCTCCCACGACATGGCCGTGGTCGAGCGGGTCAGCCACCATGTCGGCGTCATGTATCTGGGCCGCATCGTCGAACTCGGCCCGCGCGCCGCGATCTTCTCGGACCCGCAGCACCCCTACACGCGCCAGCTGATGAAAGCGGTCCCGGTGGCCGACCCGACCCAGCGCAAGTCGGAGCGCGACCTGAACTTCAAGCCGATCCCCTCGCCGATCTTCCCGACGGACTACACGCCCGAGCCCTCGACCTATGACGAGGTGACGCCGGGCCATTTCGTGCTGCGCGGCGATTGGGGCGGCTTCTCCCGCAAAGGGGCCTGACATGACCGAGACGCTCTCCGCTCGCGCCATCCTCGACCGCCTCGTCGCCTTCCCGACGGTCAGCCGCGACAGCAATCTCGATCTGATCGACTGGGTCGAGGAATATCTGCGCGGCCATGGCGTATCCGCACGCCGGGTCTATGACGCGACCGGCAAGAAGGCCGCGCTCTATGCCAATGTCGGGCCCGAGGTCGAAGGCGGGATCGTCCTGTCGGGTCATACGGATGTGGTGCCGGTCGATGGGCAGGACTGGTCCACCGATCCCTTCACGGTCGTCGAAAAGGACGGCAAGCTTTTTGGCCGTGGCACTTGCGACATGAAGGGCTTTGACGCCCTGGCCCTGGCCATGGTCCCCTATGCGCTGGAGCGCGGCGTCACCCGACCGCTCCAGATCGCGCTGAGCTATGACGAGGAGGTCGGCTGTGTCGGCGCCCCGCCGATGATCGACGACATGATCCGGCACCTGCCCCGCGCCGCCTCGGCCGTGATCGGCGAGCCGACGATGCTGCGCCCGGTGACGGGGCACAACGCCTCGGTGATGTTCCGCATCCATGTGAAGGGCTTCGAGGTCCATTCCTCGAAATTGCCCGAAGGCGTGTCGGCCGTGCATGAGGCGGGGCGCATCCTGCATTGGGTGAACGAGATCAACGACCGCATCCAGGCCGCCGAGCCTGACCCGGTCTCCGCCCTCTTCGATCCGCCCTTCACCACCTGCCATGTCGGCATGATCCATGGCGGCACGGCCCATAACATCACCGCGAAGGACTGCCACCTGAACGTGGGCTTCCGCTGCCCGGCGGGCGACGACCCCGAGGCCTATGCCAGCGAGCTCGTCGCCTTCCTCGACGACCTCAACGCCCGGCTTCGCGCCCGCCACCCGCAGGCAGGCATCGACTACGACCGCAATTTCGGCGTCCCGGGGCTCAAGCCGGAACCCGAGGGCCGCGCCGAGAGCCTGATCCGCCAACTCACCGGCGATAACGGCACCCATGTCGTCACCTACGGCACCGAGGCCGGGCAGTTCCAGGAACGCGGCTATTCCGCCGTCGTCTGCGGGCCCGGCGATATCGCGCAGGCGCATCAGCCCGACGAGTGGATCGCGGTCGATCAGTTCGAGAAGGGCGAGGCCCTGCTGCGCCGGGTGGTCGATACGCTGGTCTGACGCGGCGCGCGTGGCGGCGCCCCCCGTGATCCTGCGCGCCTTCAGGCGACGACGGGCAGCGCCGTGGCCGTGTAGTTCAGCGTCATCTCGCGCCCCAGCACCGGGTCGCTGAGGCTGCCCCGGAATTTGGACGCCGGACGGACACCGCCGATGGCCGGAACGGTTCCGCAGAGCAGCGCGCCGCTCTCCAGACCGGCGCCGGCCCGCAACTCCTCCAGCGGCCGGATCTGGCCCAATGTGCCGTCCTGGTAGGGCACCCAGGCCCCGTCCTCTTCGATCCAGGAGCGCAGGGCGAGCCGGTCCGCATGCGCCGCGACCTCGGACCAGCGCCACAGTGTCGTCGCGCAGGGCTTGGCACAGATCTGCTTGGACGCCGCAACCGAGACCGCCTCCAGCCCGCGATCGGTGTGGTCCGAGGCCAGGCCCAGCCAGACCTCTCCATCGGCGAGCAACAGCATCGGCTCCGCCTCGCCCGACGTCTCGGGGCCCAGCACCTCGATCTCCTCCGCCTGGGTCAGCAGGGACGCCGCGCCGCGATAGTAGAGAGGCACCTGCGAGGGCGGCGCCACGCCGATGGCCGCCAGTTCCTCGATATGGTGCTGGACCGCCGCCGGGTCGCGCCCGGTCCAGCCCGCGACCACGAGACGATCGACCGCGACGCGCAGCGGCCCATCCTCCGTCTGAAACTCCATCTGTCCGCCTTTCCTCGGGGCGCCCTGCCTTGCAGCCGCGCGCGCGCTGGTTACGTTAGCCGCGAAACGCCTAGGAGTGCCGCCTCATGCCCGTCAAGAACCGCTTCGCCGAACTGCTGCCCGAGATCACCGAGTGGCGCCGCGATCTGCACCAGCACCCGGAGATCCTGTTCGAGACCCATCGCACCGCCAAGATCGTCGCCGACAAGCTACGGGAGTTCGGTTGCGACGAGGTGGTCGAGGGGATCGGGCGTACCGGCGTCGTGGGCGTCATCAAGGGCAAGACCGATAGCGGCAAGGTGATCGGCCTGCGCGCCGACATGGACGCGCTGCCGATCCACGAGCAGACCGGCGCGCCCCATGCCTCCAAGACGGCGGGCGCGATGCATGCCTGCGGCCATGACGGGCACACCGCGATGCTGCTGGGCGCGGCCAAGTATCTCTCGGAGACTCGCAATTTCGACGGCACCGTCGTCGTTATCTTCCAGCCCGCCGAAGAAGGCGGCGGCGGCGGCAAGGAGATGTGCGACGACGGAATGATGGACCGCTGGAACATCCAGGAGGTCTACGGCATGCACAACTGGCCGGGCCGCCCGGTCGGCAGTTTCGCCATTCGCCCCGGCCCCTTCTTCGCGGCGACCGACCTGTTCGAGATCACCCTGGAAGGCAAAGGCGGCCACGCGGCCAAGCCACAGGAGACCGTGGACACCACCCTGATGGCCGCGCAATTCGTGACCGCCGTCCAGAGCATCGTCTCGCGCAACGCCGACCCGATCCAGAACATCGTCGTCTCCGTCACCTCCTTCGAGACCTCGTCCAAGGCGTTCAACGTCATCCCCCAGCGGGTCGAGATCAAAGGCACCGTCCGCACCATGGCGGCCGAGATGCGCGACCTGGCCGAAAAGCGCATCCGCGAGATCGCTAATGGCATCGCCGCGACCTTCGGCGGGACCGCAAAGGTGGACTACCAGCGCAACTACCCGGTCATGGTGAACCACGAGACCGAGACCGAGCACGCCATCGCGGCGGCCCGCGCCGTCTCGGGCGATTGCGACGAAGCGCCGTTGGTCATGGGCGGCGAGGATTTCGCCTTCATGCTTGAGGAGCGTCCGGGCGCCTATATTCTGGTGGGCAATGGCGACACCGCCCCGGTCCATCACCCGGAATACGACTTCGACGACGAGGCGATCCCCGCCGGCTGCTCCTGGTGGGCGGAGATCGTCGAGCGGCGGATGCCCGCCGCCTGAGCACGCCTTTGCGGGCCCGGGATCCCGGGCCCGCATCCTCCAAGCCCGGCCTTGCACCCCGGCGGGGCGATGCCCTATCGGCCCCGAAAATAGCCAGGGAGACCCTCATGACTCAGCAAGACTGGTGGCGCGGCGCCGTCATCTATCAGATCTATCCGCGCTCCTTTCAGGATGCGGACGGCGACGGGATGGGCGACCTCAAGGGCATCACCCAGCGGCTGGACCATGTGGCCCGGCTGGGCGTCGATGCAATCTGGGTCTCGCCCTTCTTCAAGTCGCCCATGGCCGATATGGGCTATGACGTTTCCGATTATTGCGATGTCGATCCGACCTTCGGGACGCTGGACGACTTCGAGGCCATGGTCGCCCGCGCGCATGAATTGGGGCTGAAGGTCATCATCGACCAGGTCTTCAGCCATTCCTCGGACCAGCACCCCTTCTTCGAGGAAAGCCGGTCGAGCCGCGACAACCCCAAGCACGACTGGTATGTCTGGGCCGACCCCAGGCCCGACGGCAGCCCGCCCAGCAACTGGCAAGCCATCTTCGGCGGCCCGGCCTGGACCTGGGACGTGCGCCGCCGGCAATATTACTTCCACCAGTTCCTGCCGCAGCAGCCCGACCTCAACGCCCATAACCCCGAGGTTCAGGAGTGGATCCTGGAGACGATGGAGTTCTGGCTGGAGAAGGGCATCGACGGGTTCCGCCTCGACGCGATCAACCACTTGTTCCACGATGCCGAACTGCGCGACAACCCGCCCGACTGGCGCCCGAAATCGGAGCCGGACTACAAGCCCTTCGAGATGCAATATCCGATCATGTCGAAGAACCAGCCCGAGACGCTGGTCTTCCTCGAACGGGTGCGCGCGCTTCTGGATCGCTACGGCGCGACCTCGGTCGGCGAGATCGGCGAGGGTCACCACCCGGTCGAGCGGCTGATGGAATATACCGCGCCCGGCCGGCTGCATATGGGCTATTCCCTGGCGCTGACCGGCGCGGAGTTCACGCCAGAGCATATCCGCACCCAGCTTGAGGACATGTTCGCCGGCGGCGACGGCTGGCCCTGCTGGGCCTTCTCCAGCCATGACCATAACCGCCCGGTCACCCGCTGGGCCCGCTACGGCGCCTCGCCCGAGGCGATGGCCAAGCTCACCGCGTCGATCCTGCTGACCCTGCCTGGCTCGATCTGCATGTATCAGGGCGAAGAGTTGGGCCTGCCCGACACCGAGCTCGAACGCCACGAGATCGTCGACCCCGAGGGCAAGGCCTTCTGGCCGCATGTCAAAGGCCGCGACATGAGCCGCACGCCCATGGTCTGGGAAGCCGCGGCCCCGAATGCCGGCTTTTCGCAGGCGAACAGCACCTGGCTGCCGGTCAAGCCGCCCCAGGCGGAACGGGCCGTCGACACCCAGGAGGGCGTCGGCGGGTCGGTGCTGGAGACCGTGCGCGCCCTGCTGGCCCTGCGCAAGGATCCGGCGCTGCGCGGCGCCGAGACCGTCTTCCACGACGTGCCCGACCCGGTCCTGGCCTATACGCGCGGGGACAAATTCCTTTGCGTGTTCAATATCGGCGCCGAGCCAGTGCATCTGTCTGACCTGCCGCTGGGCGAGGCGGTCCTGACCATCGACGCGGAGGCGGGCGAGACGCTCTGCCTGGGTCCGAACGGCGTCTGGATCGGGCACACGGCGTGACCGAGCCCTGGTGGCAGCGCGCGACCGGCTATCAGATCTGGCCGCGCAGCTTCCAGGATTCGAACGGCGACGGCATCGGGGACATCCCCGGCATCCTGTCGCGCCTCGACCACCTGGAGGCGCTGGGCGTCGATTTCGTCTGGCTCTCGCCGGTCTACGCCTCGCCCCAGGCCGATATGGGCTACGACATCGCCGATTACCGGGCCATCGCCCCGGAATACGGCACGATGGCGGATATGGACCGTCTGATCGCCGAGGCGGGCGCGCGCGGCATCCGCATCGTCATGGATCTGGTCGTCAACCATTCCTCCGACGAACACGCGTGGTTCCAGGCCGCCCGCGGCGACCGGAGCGCGCCGACCCGCGACTTCTACATCTGGCGCGATCCGGCGCCGGATGGCGGCCCGCCCACGGACATGCAGTCGATCTTCGGCGGCCCGGCCTGGACGCTCGATGAGGGCAGCGGCCAGTATTATCTCCACCTGTTCGACCGCAAGCAGCCCGATCTGAACTGGACGAACCCCGCGCTGCGCGCCGAAATCTGGGACATGATGACCTGGTGGCTCGACCGGGGCATCGGCGGCTTCCGGATGGACGTGATAGAACTCATCGGCAAGGACCCGGATCGCGGCATCACCACCAACGGCCCCAAACTCCACGACTACCTGAGCGAGATGCGCGCCAAGGTGCTGGACGGCCGCGACGCGATCGCCATCGCCGAGGCCTGGGCCGCCGGCACCGAGGACGCGAGGCGCTACTGCGAGACCCTCTCGATGGTCTTCCAATTCTCGCACATCCTCGCCGGCTGGCACCCGGAATTGGGCAAGTGGCACCCCCTGCCCCACGACCTCGCAGGTCTCAAGCGTGTGTTGTTCGACTGGCAGGAGGCGCTGGAGGGCGCGGGCTGGAACTCGCTCTTCTGGGGCAATCACGATCTGCCGCGCGCGGTGTCGCGCTATGGGTCCGAGACCCATCGCGGCGCCTCGGCCAAGGCGCTGGCGACGGTGTTGCACCTGCTCAAGGGCACGCCCTTCATCTACCAGGGAGAAGAGATCGGGATGACGAATGCCGGTTTCACCCGCATCGATCAGTATCGCGATGTCGAGACGCTGAACTTCCACGCCCTGCGCGCGGCAGAGGGCGGCGACATGGCGGCTTTCCTGGCGGGCGCCGCTCAGACGGCGCGCGACAATTCCCGCACTCCGGTGCAATGGGAGGCGGGCCCCCAGGCGGGCTTCACCACCGGCGCGCCCTGGATCGGGCTGGCGCATAGCCACCCGGAGGTGCACGCCCAGGCCGACCGTGCCGACCCAGAGGGCGTCTTCGCCCGCTACCGCGCCCTTACCGACCTGCGCCGCACCTCCCCAATCGTCCGCCACGGACGCACCGTCCCCCAGGACGCCGCGCACCCGCAGGTCTTCGCCTACACCCGAGAGCATCCCGAGGGCCGCATCGCCGTCGCCGCGAATCTCGGCGACGCTCCCCTCCGCTGGACGGTTCCCGAGCACATGCGCGGTACCGGCACCCCGCTCTTCGGCGGCCCCGCCCTCTTGGGAGAGACGCTCGACTTCGCGCCGTGGGAGGTGGTCGCCCTTCGCGCCTGAGCTCCGACCCCACCCTCTTCTTCTGGCCCAAAATACTCACGGCCGGACGGCGGCCGCCTGGACCGCCGCCGGGGGATCGCAGCCCCCGTCTACCGCAGCCCGTCCTCGCCCACGGCCGCCTCGGCGGTCAGCCCGCCTACCCGTGGCAACGGCCTTCCGCTATCGGTAACGGCGACCGCGACCATGATCTCGCGCGCCCGGGGCGCGTCGTTAATCGCCACCTCGATCCCGTCGAAATGAGAGCGGACATAGGCCGCGTCCTTGTGGCCCAGCGGCACGTCCAGCACCTGCCCTGGCCCGCCCATCTTCTTGGAGGACGGCACCAGCGCGGCGCCTTTCTCGACCGCCGCGCGCAGCGGCGCGCCGAGCTTCGGGTGCAGGATCGCGGCCGCGTGCTCCAACTCGCCGGCCTCGCCGACCATGGCGGACTTGCCGTAGCTCTCCGCCGCGCCGGGCGCGATGCCCAGCGCCTCGACGCAGCGACGGCCCAGCAGGCCCCCCAGCTCGGCGCCGATCTCCATCAGCGGGGTGAGGTCCTCGACATACTCCCCGGCGAAGGGGTTGACGATCACGGCTACCGCCACGGCCTTGCGAGTGGGCGGGTCGATCGGGCGGCCCATCTCGCGATGGGTCTCCTCGACGGTGACCACGATCTTGCGAATCTCGGCGCTCATCTCAGCCCGTCCTTTCCCTCGATATCGGCGGCGGCCAGCCCGCCCGCCCTGTCATGGATGCGCGCGCCGGTGGTCATCACCAACACGACCGCCATCTCGCCCGCGCGGGGCGCATCAGCGCAGCCCACCTCGATCGCGTCGAAATGCCCGCGCACATAGGAGGCGTCCTTGTGGGTCACCGGCACGTCCAGCCGCGCCCCCAGACCGCCGACCTTCTTGGTCGAGGGCACGATGGCCTTCGCGCCGCCCAGCACCTCGCGCATCGCGTAGCCGCCGGGCGCGTGCCAGAGCGCGCCATGCTCGATCTCTCCGGCCTCGCCGACGATGGCGCCTTTGCCATAGCCTTCGATGGCGCCGGGGCCGCCCAGCGCGGCGGCCAGCCGGTTCGCCATGTCGACGCCAAGGGGTTTCAGCTCCTCCATGAAGGGCTGGATGTCCTCGTGGTAAGTGCCGGCGAACGGGTTTTCGATCACCGCCATGATCCAGCCGCGCAGCAGCGGGCGCTCGGGCGGCGGGCCGCCCTCGTGGAAGATGTCTTCGCGCGACAGGATCGTCTTGCGCAGGATCAGATCAGGCATGGGCGGGTCTCCGCAGGAAAAGGGGGCCAGTGGTCACCGTGTCGGAACCCAGCGTCAGCGAGGCGGCGGTGATGCGCCCGGCCGCGCGCAGCGCCTCGGCGCGCGCCCGGCCCGCCGCGAGCGCGCGGGCCCGCGCGCCCCGGTCGAGCGGCGCAACGCCGGTGACGACCGGACGGGGGCCGAGGTCGCTATCGGGGTCGAGTTCAATCGCCGGGAGTCGGCGGATGGCCGGATGCCCGGGCAGGTCGACAGCATTGGCGATCAGCGTTGCGGCCACGTCGGCGGCGGCGGCGTCGTGGGCCAACACCGTCACGCTGTCGGCGATGCCCAGCGACAGGCTCCGCCCGTGCCGCCCGGAGGTCGCGATGCCGCCCACCCCGTCATCGGCCCCGATGTCGATCCGCCCGGTCTCGGCGCCGTCCACGCGCATCATCGCGCTACAATAGCGGGCGCCGGGGGCGAGATGCAGGGCGATGTCCCCGCCATCGTTGACATAGGCGCGGGTCAGGTCGAACGCGATCATCTCGGCCAGCAGCGCATCGGCCACCGCGCCCGCGACCGCCGCCATCGGCGTGACGAAGACGTCCCCGTAGGGCGCGACCGCCCGCGCCATGCCCCGGGCGACGGGACCGGCGAAGGGGGCGCCGCCCACCAGCGGGCGGCGCAACGCGCCCAGCTCAGCCACCAGTTCCGGCAGGATCGTGGGGAAGCGGGCGCGCGCCGCCGCCAGCGCCGCCGCGCGCCCGGGCCCCTCGGCCGACAGCACCGCGTCGATCGGGCCGTGCTGCAAGTGCAGCCGCCCGCCGGAGAGCCAGGCCGCAGCCGCGCCGCTCACCCGCGCCACCGGTAATGGGTGGGGTCACGCGGATCGGCCCGGTCCTCCGCCCGCGCGACACGCCGGGCGCGGCCCATATCCACGTCCTCCAGTGCCACGACCGCATCCGTGTATCCCCCCAGCGCCGCGTAATCCTCGGCCCGGAGCGTGAACTCGATCGGCGCGACCAGGGCGGGCGTGGGGACGTAGCCGAAGCTCTGCTGCGGCATCTCGGCCACGTCGACCATCACGGTGATGCCGCCGCCGGGCCAGACATAGGCCTCCGCCCCGCCGCAGGTGACATGGGTCAGCGCCTCGCGCACGGAGCGGGTCAGCCGCACCGGGTTCTCGGTCACGCCCGCGCGCAGGCTGCCGCCCGCCCCGGCCATGAACAGCACCGAACAGACCGAGGGCTCGCAATTCTCGGCGATCAGGTCCGAGGCCGCGCGCAGCGCCTCGGGCATCTCCGCGGGGCGCGGCACGAGGTCGGCGTCCAGTTCGTAATAGGCCGATTGCTCGCCGGTGGTGGAGACCATCAACAGGCGCAGGCCCGGCCAGGCCACCTTCGGCTTCCAGTCCTTCAGGATCGTCAGCGGGTCGGAGATGTCCGTCCCGCCCCAGCCCGTGCCCGGCTGCGCGACCTGGAAATAGCGGCCCGGCGTCGACCGCCGGCCGTTGAGGCGGATGCCTGTCGGCGGCACGCCCAGCTGCTTGCCCGCCTCGTGTTCCGACAGCACCCCGGTGATATGGTCGTCGACGACCACCACCTCATCGGCATGGCCCAGCCACTGCTTGGCGAACATCCCGATCGTGGCGGAGCCGCAGCCCACCCGCATCAGCCGCTCCGCCTCGCCATCGATGATGGGCGGCTGGCCGGACTGGACGACGAGGCGGATCGCGGGCTCGCCGATCTCCAGCTCCACCGCCTCCCGATTGCAGAGCGCCATCAGCGCATCGCAGGTCGCGCGGCCCTCGGGCTTGGTGCCGCCGGTCAGGTGCTCGACTCCGCCGAGCGAGAGCATCTTGGAGCCGTATTCGGAGGTGGTCACATGCCCGACCGGCTCGCCACGGAATCGCACAACGTCGCATTCGTGGCCGATATGGCGGTCGGTGTCGATCTTCACCTTGACGCCGCAATAGCTGAAGATCCCTTCGGTCACGACGGTGACCATGTCGACGCCCTCGATCTCGGAGGAGACGATGAAGGGCGCGGGCTTGTAATCCGGGTAGGTCGTCCCGGCGCCGATGGCGGTGACGAAGGGCTTGGCGGCGACCGGGTCCCCGTCCCAGTCGGAGCCCAGGAACGGGACCGCCGCGCCCCCGGCCTCCAGGACGGTCAGCGGGTCGAGCCGGACGAGTTCGCCGCCATGGTTGGCGTATCGGTCGCAGGCACCGGAACGGCCCTCGGCGATGTAGCACATGACGGGACAGGCGTCGCAGCGGATCTTCTCGGCGGTCATTGGGGGCATCCCAATTGGATCGGGTTGCGCCTGCCGCATGGTTCGGAACGGGGGCTCTGCCCCCGCTCGCTACACGAGCCCCCCCGAGGTATTTTCGGCAAGATGAGGACCGGCGGGAGCGCGTTAACCTTGATGAAGCGTGAAGGGGCGCGGGCGGTCATGGCTTGGCCTCCAGCAGGGCGGCCCGCAGGCGGGCGGGCGTGACCGGCAGCCGGGTCATCCGCGCTCCCGTCGCGTCGGCGATGGCATTAAGCAGCGCGGGCGCGGTAGGGATCAGGACATGCTCTCCCAGGCCCTTGGCGCCGTAGGGGCCATGCGCGTCGGTGCATTCGACGATGATCGTCTCGACCGGGGGCATGTCGCCGATGGTCGGGATCAGGTAGTCGTGCAGGTTCTCGGTGCGGCCAGGCAGGTATTCCTCCATCAGGGCCATGCCGAGGCCCTGGGCGATCCCGCCCTCGACCTGGCCCTCGATCAGCAGCGGGTTGACGGCGCGGCCCACGTCATGGGCGGCGACGAAACGGAGGGGGTGCACGGTGCCCATGGCGGCGTCGATTTCGACCACGGCGAGATGGGCGGCATAGCCGAACTGAGCATAGGGCGCGCCCTGGCCGTTCGCGTCGAGCGGCTTGGTCGGCGGATCGTAGGTTTCTTCGGCGCGGAGAACGTAGCCCTCCGGATCGGCGGGCATCGCCGTGAGGTCCAGCCGGTGGGTCCGGGCGCCATCGGTGATGGCGAGCGCGCCTGCGTCGCGCCGGATCACCGCCCCCTCGCCCGCATTGGCCCGCGCCAGGATCGCCGCCCGCAGGGACTCCCCCGCGAGCCGCGCCGCATTTCCGGAGACGAACGTCTGGCGCGAGGCGGAGGTCTTGCCGCCATCGGGCGTCAGGTCGGTATCGGCGCCGATCAGCGTCACATCGGCCACCTCCACCCCCAGCGCGGTGGCGAAGATCTGGGCCATCACGGTGCTCGCGCCCTGTCCGATATCCATCGCGCCTTGGTGCAGCACGATCCGTCCGTCAGGGGTCAGCCCGGCCTTGAAGGTCGAGGGGTTGGGCAGCGAGGTGTTGCCGCAGCCATACCAGCCCGCCGCGACGCCGACGCCGCGCAGGCGCGCGCCATGGGGGCGCTGGCGCGCGCGCTCCTCCGTCCAGGCGGGGCGCAGGGCCTCCAGGCAGGCGCGGATGCCGACGCCCTGGGCGAAGATCTGGCCGCAGACGGTGGGCTGGCCGTCGGTCAGGGCGTTCCGGATGCGGAACTCCAGCCGGTCGAGGCCCAGACGGTCCGCCAGCATGTCGAACAGGCTCTCCTGCGCGACGGCGGCCTGGGGCACGCCGAAGCCGCGGAACGCGCCTGCGGGCGGGTTGTGGGTGTGAATGCCGCGCGCCTCGGCCCGGTAGTCGGCGATCCGGTAGGGACCGGAGGCGTGGACCGGCACGCGCGTGGCCACGGTCGGGCCCCAGGACGCATAGGCGCCGGTGTCGAAATCGCCGTCGAAGCGCATCCCCAGGAGGCGTCCATCGGACGTCGCACCGATGCGGACTCGCATATCGGCGGGGTGGCGCTTGGTGGTCGACTGCATCGACTCTGCGCGGCTGTAGGCGAGACGCACGGGCCGGCCCGTCTTGAGCGCGGCCAACGCGAGATATGGCTGCACCGACAGATCCAGCTTGGAGCCGAAGCCGCCGCCGACGCCGGTCGGGACGATGCGGATATCGGTCTCGGGCCGACCCAGGATCGCAGCCAGTGCCTCCCGATCCATCATCGGGGCCTGGGTGCAGGCATGGACGGCGATCCGCTCGCCCTGCATCTCGGCATAGCCGGCTTCGGGCTCGATATAGGCGTGCTCGACGAAGCTGGTGGTGAAGCGGCCCTCGACGACCGCGTCAGCGCGGGCGAGCGCGGCCTCGGCGTCGCCGCAGGCGACGAAGCCCGTGCACATGAGGTTGTCGGCCCGGTCCGCATGGAGTTGCGGCGCGCCAGGCGCGCGGGCCAGGTCCGGCGTCTCGGCGGCCGGACGCGGCGACCAGTCGATGGGGATCGTGGCTTCGTCCAGGGCCGCCACCGCTTCGGGTTCGCCCACGATGCAGGCGACGGCTTCGCCGCGGAAACGGGCCTCGCCCTCCGCGAAGACGGGCTGGTCGGCGAAGGCCGGAATGACGCCGAAACGGTTTTCGCCGGGGATGTCCGCAGCGGTCAGGACGCAGACGATGCCGGGCGTGCTCCGGGTCCACGCGTCGAGGTCGCCGAAGGCGAAGGCGGCGCGGGCATGGGGGCTTCGCAGGACGCGGAGCACGAGCGCGTCGGGCGGCGCGACATCGTCGCCGAATCGCTCGGTCCCGGCCGTCTTGCCCGCGCCGTCGACCCGGCGCATCGCCGTGCCGACATGGCCCGGCCCGGCGGGCTCATCCGCCCTGGCGGCCGTCTTCGCCCCGGTGGCGACCACGGCGGCCACGATCTTGCGATAGCCGGTGCAGCGGCAGAGCACCCCGCCCAGCGCGTCCATGACCTCTGGCTCCGACGGCGCGGGCGTCTCGCTGAGCAGCGCCAGGGCCGAGACCATCATGCCCGGCGTGCAGATGCCGCATTGCGCGGCGCCATGAGCCTCGAACGCCTCGGCCAGTCGCGCATGCAGCGGGTCGACCGCGAGGCCGCGCAGCGTCTTGACCTCCCGCCCTTCCGCCGCGTGGGTGGGCATGAGGCAGGCGCAGACCGGCGCGCCGTCCACCAGAACGGTGCAGGCCCCGCAATCGCCCGCGTCGCAACCGACCTTGACGTCGCGCGCGTCCAGACGCTCCCGCAGGGTGTGGGACAGACGCTCTCCGAGGCGGGGTCGGGCCGTGACCGGCATGCCGTTGAGGTCGAAGGCGACCGCTCCGATGGCGAGCGGCTTATCCATCGCAAGCGACCGTCAGAGCGCGGGAAATCTGATGCGGGACGATCTCCGCCCGGTAGGCCGCATCGGCGCGGACATCGTCGATCGGGGCCAGCGGGGCGAGATGGGCTTGCGTTACGGTGACATCCGCGGGGCGGCGGCCCAGCATCTCGGCCTCCAGCGCCGGGAGGCGCCTGGCGACCGGCGCGCAGGCCCCGACGGCCACGCGGGCATGGTCGATCCGGCCCTCGGCGTCCAGGCCCACCGTCACCGCGGTCATCGCGATGGAAATCACGAGGTAGCGCCGCGCCCCCGTCTTGACGAAGGCGCCCCGCGCATGGGCGGGCTGCGCCGGGATGTGCAGCGCGACGACCAGTTCCTGCGTCCCGCGCGCCGTCTGGCGCGGCCCTGTCACGAAGTCGGCGAGCGGCAGGCGGCGCCGTCCCGCGGGGCCGGCCAGCTCCACCTCCGCGTCCAGCGTCAGAAACGGCGGCATACCATCGGCGGCAGGCGAGGCGTTGCAGAGATTGCCCGCGACCGTCCCCGCGTTCTGGATCTGCACGCCACCCACCTCGCGCGCCGCCGCGCGCAGCCCGCCGAAGACCGGCGGCAGGTCGGCCCGGGCGATCTGCGTCCAGGTCGTGGCGGCTCCGATGCGCCAGCCCGCGCCGTCGCGGTCGATGCCGCGCAGCTCGGCCAGGCGGGTCACGTCCAGCACATCGCCAGAGACAGGCGTGCGGCCGCGCGCGGGGAACCAGTCGGTCCCGCCCGCCACGACGGAGATCTCCCGCGTGCCGAGCAGGCCCAGCGCCTCCTCCAGATCCGTCGGTGCGTAATACGCGGCGTCCATGGCCCCCTCGGCATGCCCCATGAAGAGACGGTAGGAGGGGGCCCCACGCGCTGTCAACGCAGGCTCAATCGGGGGAGAAGCCGGTCACTTTGCCGAGATGGAGAAACTGGGGATCGAACCGCCCCATCCGGCGCAGACCGTCATGGTCGTGGATCGTAACGCGCCCGCTCTCGACCGTGCACAGCCCCGCCTGCCGCAGCTCGCGCAGCATCCGGCTGACATGGACGGAGGTCATGCCGCAGGCCTCTCCGATATCGCTCTGCGTCATCGGCAAGCGGAATTGCCCGCCTTGCGAGCGGTCGGCCAGCCGCAGGCGCAGCTCCATCTCGCACAGGAAATTGGCAACCGCCGCGCGCGCGCGGAGCGCTCCCATCCGGAAGGACCAATGCCAATGGATCGTCGCGTCGATGGTCGTCAGCTCCCAAAGGGCCATCGCAAGGACATGGTCCCCCGCGATCAGCTCTCTGAGGCGCGCGTTCGGAAAAGCGGCGACGGTGACCGGCGTGATCGCGATCACGTCGTGATCCAGGACTTCCTGGGGAAAGCTGTGCAGATCGACGAAATCTCCGGGCACCTGCAGCGCCACCATCTGCCGGACCGAACCGTCTGCGCCGGGGACGCTGCGGCCGATCAGACCGTCGAGCAAAAGCTGACTGGAGGGGATCGGGTGGCCCCTTCGGGAGAGGACCGCCCCAGCGGGCAACTCCCGCAGGCCGGCGCAGGCCGTCATCAGCTTGGCCTAGTGGTCGTCGGAGAGACGGCGCACCATGCCGACCGGCACGACTGCATCGCCCGTCCCCTCCGTCCCCCCGATCGGCGCGCGCCCGTTCGACATACGCGACGAGAAGGAGCGGTTAGCGGCGTGACAAGACGTCGCAGACTGGGGGCGCAGCCCTAGATGCGGTCTCAGCCGGGCAGCGTGCCCCGCTCCACATAGGTCAGGATCTGCACGACCTGCTCCGGGCGCTCCACCACGGCGAGCGCGGCGGCGTCGACCTCCTTGAGGGCGTGCTGATGGTCGGGGCCGTGCATGACGATCAGGGACTTGCCCCAGGCCGAGGCGAGCCCGGCATCGAAGGCGGCGTTCCACTGCTTGTACTTGTCGCCGAAGCGGACGACGACGATGTCGGCGTCCTGGATCCCTTTCCGCGTGCGGATGGCGTTGAGCTTGGCGCCCTTGTTGTCGTGCCAGAACTTGTTCGGCTCCGCCCCCATGATGGCGACGCCGCAATCGTCCGAGGCGGCGTGATCGGTCACCGGGGCCGAGACGGTCACATCGAGCCCCGCCGCCTTGCAGCCGGCGACGATCTCGTCGCGCCAATCGGTGTGAATCTCTCCGGAGAGGTAGACGGACAGGGTCATGGGCGGGCCTCCTTACGCGTGGGCCTCCGTCATGTCGGTCGCGGGCGCGGGCTGCAAGACTTGCACATGCGGGGTGCTGCGCTAAGGGGCGCGGGATGGAGCAGTTTGACGCGATCGTGCTGGGGGCCGGCGGAGCGGGCCTGTTGGCCGCCGCGACCGCCGGGCAGGCGGGCGCGCGGGTGCTGGTGCTCGATCACGCGGACCGGCCGGGCAAGAAAATCCTGATCTCGGGCGGCGGACGCTGCAACTTCACCAATATGGGCGTGGAACCGGAGTGCTTCCTCTCCGAGAATCCGCATTTCGCCAAATCCGCGCTGGCCCGCTACACGCAATGGGACTTCCTCGCGCTGGTCGAGCGGCATGGCATCGCTTGGCACGAAAAGACCCTCGGGCAGCTCTTTTGCGACGGCTCCGCGCGGCAGATCGTGGCGATGCTGATGGCGGAATGCGCGGCGGGCGGGGTCGAGGTCCGGCTCTCGACCGGGATCGGAGAGATCGGCCATGGCGATGGCCGCTTTCGGGTGGCCGGGGCCGAGGCTCCGGCGCTGATCGTGGCCACGGGCGGGCCGTCGATCCCGAAGATGGGCGCGACCGGCGTGGCTTATGATATCGCCCGGCGATTCGGGTTGTCCGTAGTGGACCCGCGTCCGGCGCTGGTGCCGCTGACCCTCTCGGAGGGGGAGATGCCGTTTCGCGCGATCTCGGGCGTCGCCTGCCCGGCGGTGGCGCGCGCGGGCGGCATGGCCTTCGAGGAGGCGGCGCTGTTCACGCATAGGGGGCTGTCGGGCCCGGCGATCCTCCAGGTCTCGTCCTATTGGCGCCCCGGCGAGGCGGTGTCCCTGACGCTGGTGCCCGGCGCGATGGACGCCCTGCGGGAAGCCCGGCGCCGGATGCCCCGCGCGCGGCTCAAGGCGGCGCTGGCGGAATGGCTGCCCGCGCGGCTGGCCGATGCGCTGGCCGGTCGAATCGGCTTGGAGCGGGAACTGGGCAACGCCTCCGACGCGGATCTCGCCCGCGCCGCCGAGACGCTGGAGGCGCTCACCTTCCACCCCACGGGCACCGAAGGCTATGCCAAGGCCGAGGTCACCGCAGGGGGCGTGGATACCGCCGCGCTGTCGTCGCGGACGATGGAGGCGCGGTCGGTGCCGGGTCTCTATGTCGTCGGCGAGGCGGTGGACGTCACCGGATGGCTCGGCGGCTACAATTTTCAATGGGCCTGGGCCTCCGGCGTCGCGGCGGGCCGGGCGGTCGCAGCCAAGCGCCGATAAACCGGCGGCAGGCGGCGGAGGCTTGCCGGAAAAGGGCGAAGCGCAAGCCAGGGGTCGCGCTTCCCCAATTTTGTCCTAAATCGCGGCTATCACGCAAAAGGCCAGTCGCGCGCCCCCCTGATCCGGCAGAGAAGGCACACGGAGCGCGGCCGGTTGTGATAGCCCGGCATCCCGTCGCGACGCCCCGATCGAGGGTCGCATCGCTTCGGGGTGCCGGGTCCTTTATGCGCCCCTCGGCGGTCCGATCGGTCAGAACGCGACCGAAAGGACCACAATCATCGCCAGCGAATAGACCAGCAATCCGCCGCCGATCAGCAAATAGTGGAAATTGCCGGCCGCCTGGGCTTTGAGCATCGCGCCCATCTGGCCGATCAGCTCGGGCCACGTGTAGCTGACGAAATCGCCTTGGGTGAACACGGCCTTGATCCGCTTCTCCGCATCCACTACCGGCAAGCGGCGGAAGCGCTCATTGGACATGATGCGCAGCCAGTCGAGCATCTGGTCCGTCTCGCGCGCGAGGCGGGGTTCGGCGGTCATCACCTCGCTCAGCTTGGTGGTCGTGGGATCGAGCCCTTTACCGACCACCTTGTTCATCACGTCGCGCTCGGTCACGACGCCGGTCACCTTTTCTTCGGGATCGACGACGACGACGCAGCCATAGTTCTTGTCAGACATCGCGGCCACGGCTTCGTGCACCGTGCTGTCGGGTCCGCGCGTCAGAGGTCTGGGCTTGCTGGTATATTCCGGCCGATCCATCAGGCGGCCGCCGGGACGTGCGTCTTCGGTCATTTCGAGCTCCTCGATCTGTCCAGGACCGATGACCTAGGCGGCCTGCCTCCGGCGTCAAAGAGCCCGCCCGCTCGCTAGGGGGTCGGCCGCTTCAGCCGCTCCCGCACCGCTTCGGCCAGAGCCAGCCCGAGACTCCGCTGCGCCTCGGCGGTGAGGTGGACGCCATCGACGGGATCGACCGCGCAGACCCGCCCGGCATCGAAGAAGCCGCATCCCAGCCGCGCCGCCTCGTCCCGCAGCGCCGGGGCGATGGCCCGGGAGCGGGCCGGCCCGCCCTGGAACATCTCCGCCAGCACGCCGGCCTCCTCGACCGGAACCGGCGCGATCAGCATCACTTCCGGCGCGCGCCCGCCCGGCCCCGCCGTCGATGCCAGCACGATCTCGGCCAGCCGCGCCGCCCCCGCGGCGATGTCCCAGCCCCGCAGCGCGAAGCGGGACTGGCAATCGTTGGTCCCCAGCATGATCATCACCAGGTCCAGCGGACGGTGGCTTTCCAACAGGGCGGGCAGGACGCGAAGGCCCGTCTTGTGCTCCCCTTTGAGCGGGTCGTCATAGACCGTGGTGCGGCCCGGATGGCCTTCGCAGACGACCTCGACATCCAGTGCGCGCTCCATGACGACGGGCCAGCGGGAGTCCCTGGGAAAGCGCCTCTCCTGTCCCAGCTCGGTCAGCGCGGGCGTGCCGTGGCTGTTGCTGTCCCCGAAGACGAGAATGGTCGTCATGACCCCTCCTGCGGTTTTCGCAAAACGCTAGCGGCGGCGTGGCGGGCTGTCACGCGCGTTGACCTCGGCGGCCCTCCCCGGCCAGATGCGCCCATGATCGATCTTGCCCCCCGCCCCTGGCTCTCCTCCACCGCCGCCGCGCGGGTGGACGCCCTGCCCCTGCCCGCCGATCCCGCGGGCCGAATCGAAGCCCTCGCCGCCGCCGCCCGCGCCACCCATGACGCGCGCTGCTTCAACCTGAACCCGGCCACGAACGTGATGAACCCCCGGGCCGAGGCGCTGCTGGCTTCGGGGATCGGCTCGCGCCCCTCGCTGGGCCATCCTGGCGAGAAATACGAGATGGGCCTCGACGAGATCGAAGAGATCGAGGTCATCGCCACCCGCCTCGCCTGCGACGTCTTCGGCGCGCCCTATGCCGAGCTGCGCGTACCGTCGGGCGCCATGGCCAACCTCTTCGCCTTCATGGCCTGCGCTCGCCCCGGCGACGCGATCGTGGCGCCGCCGGCCGAGATCGGCGGCCACGTGACCCACCACGCGGCGGGCTGTGCCGGGCTCTTCGGGCTCCAGGTGCATCCCGCCCCGGTGAATGCCACGCGCTACACCGTCGACCTGGACGGGGTGGAGACGCTGGCCCGCCGCGTGCGGCCCCGCATCATCACCATCGGCGCCTCGCTGAACCTGCTGCCCCATCCCGTGGCGGAACTGCGCGCCATCGCCGACGCGGTGGGCGCGGTGCTGATGTTCGACGCGGCCCATCTCTGCGGGATGATCGCGGGCGGGGCCTGGCCCAACCCGCTGGCGCAGGGCGCGCATGTGATGACGATGTCGACCTACAAGTCGCTGGGAGGCCCGGCCGGCGGGATGATCGTGACCAACGACCCGGAGATCGCGGAGCGGCTGGACGCCATCGCCTTCCCCGGCATGACGGCCAATTTCGACGTGGCCAAGACTGCGGCGCTGGGCGTCACCCTGGAGGACTGGCGGCGGGAGGGCGCGGAATATGCGCAAGCCATGAAAGACCTGTCCCGGGCGCTTGCGGACGCCGCGCAGGCCGAGGGGCTGGACGTCTTCCGCACGGAAGAAGGCGTGACCCAGAGCCACCAATTCGCTCTGCGCGCGCCCGCTGGCGGTCAGGCGATGGCACGGCGGCTGGAGGCGGCGGGGTTCCTGACCTCGGGCATCGGCCTACCCGAGGCGCCGGTGGCCGGTGACATGAACGGGCTCAGGCTTGGCACGCCGGAACTGGCCCGGAGGGGGGTGACGCCTGAGGACGCGCCCGCCCTCATGGGTCTCTTCGCCCGCGCGCTGCGCGAAGATCCGGCCGCCATCGCGCCGGAAACCGCATTGCTGCGGGGCCGGTTCACCGAATTGCGCTACGCAGGCTGAGGGCGGCTCACTCGGCGGCCCGCGCCGAGGCGCGGCGCTCGGACATCCAGGCGTCGAGCACCTCGACCTGTTCGGGCGAAAAGCGCAGGCCCAGCTTGGTGCGGCGCCAGAGCACATCCGCCGCCTCGCGCGCCCACTCGCGGTCCATCAGCCAGGCGACCTCGGTCCCGGTCAGCGTCGCGCCGAAATCCGGGCCCAGATCCTCGGCCGAGGTCGCACCGCCCAGCATCTCCTTGGCCTGCGTGCCATAGGCCCGGATCAGGCGCAGCGCCCAGTGATCGGTCAGGAAGGGATAGGCCTGCTTGAGCGCGGTGACCTGATCCGCCACGCCCGAGACCGGAAAATCGCCGCCGGGCAGCGGCGCGTCATGGGTCCACTGCCCCTTCTTCGTCGGCAGATGCGCCGCGATCTTCTCCAACGCGCCATTGGCGAGCTTTCGATAGGTCGTGATCTTGCCGCCGAAGACGTTGAGCAAGGGCGCCCCGGAATCCTCGACCTTGAGCACATAGTCCCGCGTCGCTGCCGTGGCCGATTTCGCCCCGTCATTGTAGAGCGGACGCACACCGGAATAGGTCCAGACGACGTCGTCCTCGGTGATCTCTTTCTTGAAATAGCCGTTGGCGAAGTCGATCAGGTATTTCTTCTCCTCGGGCGTGCAGACCGGTTTCTCATGCGGGTCGTGGTGCTCCGCGTCGGTCGTGCCGATCAGGGTGTAGTCGTATTCGTAAGGGATCGCGAAGATGATCCGCCCGTCCGAGCCCTGGAAGAAATAGCACTTGTCGTGGTCGAACAGCTTCTTGGTCACGATATGGGAGCCGCGAACGAGGCGGACTCCCTCCTTCGCGTTGGAGCGCACGACGCCCTGGATGACGTCGCCGACCCAAGGCCCGGCGGCGTTCACAAGCATCTTGGCGCGAACCTGCCCCGTCCGCTCGCCCTTGAGCGTCACGAGCCATTCGTCGCCATCGCGCTCCGCGCTGACGACGCGGGTGCGGACGTGAATATCGGCGCCGCGATCCGCCGCGTCGCGGGCATTGAGCGCGACGAGTCGGCTGTCCTCGACCCAGCCGTCCGAATATTCGAACGCCTTGACGAAGCGATCCTTGAGCGGCGCGCCCTCGGGCGTCCCCTTGAGCGAGATCGTGCTCGTGCCGGGCAGGATTTCCGACTTCGCCAGCGAATCGTACATCAGAAGGCCCGCGCGGATCAGCCAGTCGGGCCGCTTGCCCTTGAGCCAGGGCATCACCGTGCCGAGCAGCTTTGAAGTCGGCGTGCCGCCCTCGAAGCGCATGTCCTTGGAAAGCGGGAGCACGAAGCGCATCGGCCAGGAGATATGGGGCATGTTCTTGATGAGCACGTCGCGTTCGCGCAGCGCTTCGCGGACCAGGCGCACTTCCCAATATTCCAGGTAGCGCAAGCCGCCATGGAACAGCTTGGTCGAGGCCGAGGAGGTCGCGCCGGCGAGATCGCCCATCTCGGCCAGCCCGACCGTCAGCCCCCGGCCGGTCGCGTCGCGAGCGATGCCGCAACCATTGATGCCACCGCCAATGACGAAGAGATCATATGAATCGCGCAAGGCTGCCTCCCAAAAACGAACTTATACGAACAGCTACGGTTTCGTTCCTGCGCGTTCAAGCAAAAGCCTTCCCCAACGTGGCGCAGGGGCACGCGCCTGCCAAGAGACAGACGTTTGACGTGGCCACCAAGTTCCCCGATGGCGCCGCGGACGAGGCGGGCCGCCGCTCAGGACGCGGCTTTGGGCCAGACGGTGGGGAACCAATCCTCGCGCAGGCGATCGCCCGGGCGCATGCCATGGCCCGGGAATGGCGGCGAGGTCGGACCGGGCCGCGTGACATAGGTCGCGTCATCCCCGACATAGCGCAGCGAGAAGGCCCGCCGCTCGGTCTGCGCGGCGTTTCCGCGGGCGCCATGCAGCGTGTCGAAGGAGAAGGCGACGGCATCGCCGGGCGCCATCTTCCATTCCAGCACCCGCATCCCCTCCGCGTCGGGATCGGGCACCGGCAGGTAGTCGCCGGGAAAGAAGGCCTCCTCCGAGAGCCAGCGGGTCGGCAGCACCGGGCGCTCCCAGAGATGCGAGCCCGCGACGAGACGAAGCGTCGCATCCCCCACCGGGTCGAGCGGCACCCAGAAACTGACGGTCTGCCGCCCGGACACGAAGTAATAGGGCCCATCCTGATGCCAGGGCGTGGCCCGCGCGGTGCCGGGCCATTTCACCAGGACATGATCGTGGAACAGCTGGACCCGCTCCGACCCCATCAACTGCGCCGCGGCCCCCGCGATGGCGGGATCGCGGGCGGCGGCCTCGAATTGCGGAATGCGCTGCCAGTTGACGTAATCGTCGAAGAAGCGCCCCGCCTCCCCCGCCACCGTGTTTTCGGCCGCGTAGGGGCCGGGCTCGGCGAGGTTCGTCGCAACGCCCTCGCGCAGGGCTTCGACATGATCGGCAAAGAGGCCCCGGAGCACACAGGCACCATCGGCGGTGAAGGCATGGCGGGTGGCGGCGTCGATTTCCATGGGCGCAGGGTGCGCCAGCCGGCGGCCGGGCACAACTCCGTTCGCACGCAGCGCCCTGGCGGACTGAACCGAACGGTTTACCTCGCGCCGGGCCGAGGCTATCCCGAACCGTCACAGGAGGTGCGGCCATGCGGATCAGAGTGAACGGGACCGATCACGAGGTCGATTTCGAAGAGGACATGCCGCTTTTGTGGCTGCTGCGCGACGAGCTTGGCATCCACGGGCCGAAATATGGTTGCGGCATCGGACAATGCGGGGCCTGCACCGTGCATCTGGACGGAGTCGCGGTGCGCGCCTGTCAGGTCTGGGCCGCCGATGTGGGGGCGGCCGAGGTCACGACGATCGAAGGGCTGGGCACGGAGGACGCGCCACACCCCGTGCAACAGGCCTGGATCGATCTCCAGGTCGCGCAATGCGGCTACTGCCAGCCCGGTCAGGTGATGCAGGCGGCGAGCCTGCTGAACGAGACGCCCAATCCCACCGACGCGGAGATCGACGACGCGATGTCCGGCAATCTCTGCCGCTGCGCCAGCTATCCGCGCATCCGCGCCGCCGTGCGCCGCGCCGCCGGGCAGGAGGGCGCGTGATGGGCCTGGGCAAGATCGCACGCCGGAGCTTCCTGATCGGCACCGCTGCCCTCGGCGCGGGCGTGGCCTTCGGCGTTTATTCCTACCGCCGGGAGGGGGAGAACCCGCTACGCGCAGGGCTCGCGCCCGATGCGGCGGCGCTGACGCCTTACGTCCTGCTCGACCCGGAGGGCGTGACCCTCATCACGCCGCGCGCCGATGTGGGGCAAGGCGCCGCCTCGGTCCAGGCGCATCTTCTGGCCGAGGAGTTGGACGTGGACCCGGCGGAGGTCCGCCTGTCCCCGGGGCCGGCCTCGCCGGTCTATCACAACGGCAAGGTCGCGGCCGAGGGGATGCCCCTGGCGGCCTGGGATGACGGCTTCGCCGCACGCACCGGGCGGGCCGCCTCGGAGGTGGCGGGCAAACTGATGGGGCTGCACCTGACCGGCGGCTCCACCACCGTTCCGGACATGTATGACCGCTTGCGCGCCGCCGGCGCCTCCGCGCGCGAGACCCTCAAGGCGGCCGCGGCGGCGCGGCTGGGCGTCCCGGCGGAGACGCTCCGCACCGAGGGCGGGCGCGTGATCTGGGCCGAAGGCGCGCTGCCTTACGCGGAGCTGATCCCCGCCCTGGCCGAGGTCGAGGTGGTCCAGGACGTGCCGCTGCGCGATCCCTCCGACTGGCGCCATCTGGGCCGCCCGCACCGGCGGGTCGATATCGTGGCGAAATCGGTGGGCACGTTCCGCTATGGGGGCGATCTCGTACTCGAGGACATGGTCCATGCGACCGTGGTCACCAATCCGACGCGCGGCGGCGGCGTGGTTTCGATGGACGCCTCCGAGGCCGAGGCCATGCGCGGGGTCGAGGCGGTACTGCCGATCACCGACGGCGCCGCCGTGCTGGCCGACAACGACTGGCGCGCCTTCAAGGCGGCGCGGGCGCTCCGATTCGAATGGGGCGGCGCTGGCCCGCGGGACGACTCCTTGTTGGAGATGCACGCCGCGGCGCTGGACGGCGACCGCGACAGCGCCTTCACCGACGAAGGCGACGTGGATGCGGCCCCCGGCAAGCGGATCGAGGCGGAATACCGCGTCCCCTTCCTGCACCACGCGCCGCTGGAGCCCGCGACCGCGACCGTGCGTTACACCCCGGAGGCGACCGAAATCTGGGTCGCGACCCAGGCGCCGATCTTCGTGGCCGAGGCGGTCGCGCGCCTCACCGGGCAGGACCGGGAGCAGGTGACGGTCCACGTCCTGCCCGCGGGCGGCAGTTTCGGCCACCGGCTGGAGCACGAATGGGTCGAGCAGGCCACCGAGATCGCGCGTCAGGTGCCCGGCCGTCCCATCCGCCTGATGCTGAGCCGCGAACAGGACATGACCCATGGCTTCTACCGGCCGATGGCGATGGCGCGCGGGCGCGGGACCGTCGAGACCGGCCAAGTGCGGTCCCTCGATCTGGCCGTGGCCGCGCAATCCGTGGCCGAGAGCCAGCTGGGCCGGCTGGGCTATCCGGCGCTGGGCCCGGACGTGGCCATCGTCGCGGGGGCCTGGGATGCGCCCTACACCCTGCCCGACCGGCGCATTACCGGCCATCGCGTGCCCGCGACCGTGCCGGTCAGTTCCTGGCGGTCGGTCGGCGCCTCCCATAACGGGTTCTTCCTGGAGAGCCTGATGGACGAGTTGATCCACGAGGCGGGCGCCGACCCGGTCGAGGAGCGGCTGCGCCTGCTGTCCCACGCCCCCTCCCGCCGGGTGTTAGAGACAGTGGCCGAAATGGCCTCCTGGAACGGGCCGGAGGGCAAGCGGGGCGTGGCCTTCGCCTTCAGCTTCGGCGTGCCTGTGGCGCAGATCATGGAGGTCCGGGAGACGTCGCAGGGCATCGTCATGGACCGGCTCTGGATCGCCGCCGAACTCGGCCGCGTGCTGGACCCCGTCAACGCGGAGGCACAGCTGTCGGGCGGCGCGCTATTCGGCATCGGCCACGCCATCGCCGCGGAGATCACCTTCGGCGGGGCCGGGCCCGAGCAGCAGAACTTCGACACCTACGAGAGCCTGCGGCTGTGGCAGGTGCCTCAGGTGGAGGTGCGCGCCCTGGGCTCCGGCGGGTCGATCCGGGGCGTGGGCGAGCCGGGGCTGCCGCCCGCAGCCCCGGCGCTGGCCAACGCGATCTTCGCCGCCACGGGCACTCGGCTGCGGCGGATGCCGTTTTCGGCCGAAATGCGCTTCGCATGATCCCGCAGGCCGTCATTTTCGACCTCGACGGGACGCTGATCGACAGCGCGCCGTCGCTGCACCGGGCCGCGGCGGAGACCATGAAGACCCTCGGTCACCGCCCGCCCAGTCGGGCCGAGGTCGAGAGCTTCGTGGGCGACGGCGTGGGCATGCTCGTCGCCCGCTGCCTCGCCGCCGCCGGGGCGCCCGCTGACGCGGAGGACGCGGTCCGCGTCTTCCGCCAGATCTACGACGCCGACCCGCTGACCGGTGTGTTCGTGATGGACGGGGCCCGGGAGATCCTCGCCGCGCTCACGGCGCGGGGCATCCGGCTGGGGCTTTGCACCAACAAGCCGCTTGCGCCGACGCGGACCATCCTGACCGGGCTGGCCCTGGGCCCGTTCGACGCCGTGGTTGCGGGCGACAGCCTGCCCCAGCGCAAGCCGGACCCGGCCCCGCTGCGCCATGCCGTCGCCTTGCTCGGCGTCGCGCCGGCGCAGGCCGCTTATGTCGGCGACAGCCATGTCGATGCGGAGACGGCGGTGGCGGCCGAGATGCGATACCTCCATGTCGAAGGCGGCTATCTCTCCAAGCCGCTGCCTCCGGGCACGACCCGGTGCAGATCGCTCTCGGGCGCATTGGCCGAACTGTTCGATGATTGAGCAGAATTGCGCGCCGCGACTGGAAGTGCCATATTGTCGCAATAACTTACCGATAACGAGGCCCGAGCGTAAGCGGGCCCGCGATAGCTTGAGGCCATAGCCGTGAAGGAAGTCAGACAGCAGATCGCAGCCATGCCGCTGCGTTGGAAAGGCGAATCCGTCCAGGTCCTGATGGTGACGACACGGGACACCAAGCGCTGGATCGTGCCGAAGGGGTGGACCATGAAGGACGTGAAGCCCTGGGCCGCCGCCGCGACCGAAGCCATGGAAGAGGCCGGCGTCTCCGGCCATGTCGCCAAGGAAGTCTTCGGCACCTTCACCTACGACAAGCGGCTCGACAACGGAGATACCGTTCCCTGCCGGGTGCGGGTCTATCCGATGATCGTCGAGGACGAGCACAAGCGCTGGAAAGAGAAGTCCGAGCGCAAGCGCGCATGGTTCGACGTCAGGAAGGCGGCCAAGCTGGTGGACGAGCCGGAATTGGCCGATTTGCTGCGGAGCTTGGCGAAAAAGCCCAAGAAGGTTCCGGTGGTGGGGCCGATCCTGCGGCGCGCGGCCTCCTGACGAGGGCGGGGCGGGGTCTCAAAAGACGACGCTGACCCGAAAAAGGCCGGCGTCGCGGCCGGCCCCAACATCTAGCGATTGCGGGCTTTCAAACGGGTCGGAGGCCGTTGGCCCCGATCAGCGGCGACGACGGGGATCGTCGCGGACAGGGATCGGGATCACGTCAGGCTGCGGAGCAAGGGCGCCCATCACCTCGGCGAGCTTGTCCTTCAGGATATCCGTCAGTTTGGCGAGGGGTCCGCGAGTCTTGGGCATAACCGTCTCCTTCCAGACATAAAGTGGACCGACCGACCCGAGGATTCAACCTACCAAGCATATTGGGCGGGATTTTGCCGCAGTTGTGCCCATTCATGGCGCGCATCCCGCCAATTCCACCGCGCCGGACAAGCCGATCACCGTGATACGCACCTCGGACGGGTCCAGCCGCACCCGTCGCCCCCCGGCCTGCATCAACTCCGAGGAGGCGATGACGACATCCCCGTCCCGCCGCACCGCAGCGTCGGTCACCCATACGGAGGGGTAAGGGACCTCAAAGACCACCGCCTCGGGGCCGCCCAGCGCCGGCAGCGCCACCTCCGCGGTCAGTCGCAGCCCGTCGGGCGTTGGGTTCACCCGGCAGTCGGCTCGAAGCTCCGATCGTCGGGGACCATCGGCCAAGGCCGCAGCCAGATCCGGATCAGGCGCACCGCTGGATGGCAGATAGGCCTCCACCTCCAAGCGGACCGGCAGGCAGATCTCGGCGCAGACCCCCAGATCGAGCCGCCCCCGCAACACCGCCGGGCCGGGCGCCGTTTCGACGATCAGCGGCAGGACGAAGCCCCGATCATAGCCGATCGACAGGTCGCCCCCCTCGCGAAAGAGGCGCGGAACCGGCCAGATGGGCGAGACGGAGCGGACGTTCCGTGACCCGCTCCATCCCATCCTCGGGGAGATCCCGGCCGAGCCGGCACTCCGCCAGTAGGTGTACCAGCCCGGCTTCAGCCCGACGCGCAGACCGGCCACATGCCGCCCCGGCGCGTCCCGCCAACCCGGGACCGGCGTTACGGAGATCACCTGCGCGACATCGGCGACAGACTGCGCCGCAGCAGTGCCCCCCAACGCCCAGATCACGCCGGGAACGAAGCTGGCAAGTAGGGCGGCACCGCGCAGGGCTGAGAGAAAAGGCTGGATCATCGACGCTAGATAACCTCCGCCCGGGCCTCGGCCCAATCACCTCTCCGGCACCGCGACGTGAGACCGCAGCCCGACAGGGATGCAAAGGCGCGCGCGCAAAGAGGCACGTTGCCTGTCAACTTGAGTGGACATATAGATGTGTCATGACGCGCATCGAAACCTCTCTTTCGCCCCTCGCGGGCCGTCTTCTGGTGGCGATGCCATCGGTGACGGAGCGGGCGTTTCGCAAATCGGTCGCCTTGATCTGTGCCCATTCCGAGTCCGGGGCGATGGGGCTTCTGATCAATCGACCGGCGACGAACATGACGTTGCGGCGCCTTCTGAGCGAGGGCGGGATGCCGCCGCCTCAGGTGGCGATCGGCGTCCCGATCCATGCGGGGGGTCCGGCGGATATCGAGCGTCGATTCATCCTGCATTCCGAAGACTACGACCTTCCTGCGCATACGTTAAAGGTCTGTGACGGGATCTGGTTGACGCCCCATGAAGATGTTCTGATTGACATCGGCCGCGGACGCGGCCCGGCGCAAGCCTTCATCGCGATGGGGTATTGCGGCTGGGGTCCGGGCCAGTTGGAAGAAGAAATCGCGGGCGGGGCCTGGCTCACCAGTCCGGCCACACCCGACATGGTGTTCGACCTGCCCTCCGAGGACCGCTGGCCCAACAGCATGGAGCGCATGGGCATCGCGCCGTCCAGCCTGTCGATCCTGTCGGGCCACGCCTGACGGCGCGGGCCCGCAGGTCGCTCAGTTCATGCCGAGCGCTTCCTTGTACATCTCCAGAATCGCCTCTTCCTCGGCGATGTCATCGGCCTCGCGCTTCCGCAGAGCGATGATCTTGCGCATGATCTTGGTGTCGTATCCGCGCCCCTTGGCCTCGGCCATGACCTCTTTGACCTGCTCGGCGATGTCCTTCTTCTCCTGCTCCAGCCGCTCGACCCGTTCGATGAACTGCCGCAATTCGTCGGCCGTGACCTTGTAGCTGTCCGCCGGTCCGTCCTCGACTACCTTCAACTCCGCCATCTCGTCGTCTCCCGTTCTTCTTGTCTTGCCTGCGCTCGAGGGGTAGCGCCGGGCGCGACGGGGCGCAACGCGAAGGAGCGATGATGACGGCACTCGTGTGGATCGGAGCACTCCTGGCCTTGGCCGGGCTGGCGGGTCTGGGCTACTGCATCGCGGTGGCGGTTCGGGCCAAGCGCGAGGGCCTGGAGGGCCCCGAGATGGAAGCGCGGCTGCGCAAGCTGGTCGCGCTGAACCTGGGCGCGCTGGGCGTGTCGACCCTGGGCCTGATGCTGGTCATCCTCGGCGTCTTTCTCTGAGGCCGGAGGGGCGGGGCGCCCCCCGCCCTACGAGACCCGGCGCGCGGTAGGGCGAGGATTTCCCCGCCGCCCCTCAAGGCGCGGGCGGCGCCTTTTCGCCCCTGTCGAAGGCCTCCCACCCTTCGCCGGCGAAGACGTCGACGCCGAGCTGCGCGAGCACATGCGGGAAATCGACCATCACGTAATTGTCCACGATCTTGCCATCCACGACCTTCCAGAAGTCCATATAGCGGATCTCGACCCGCTTGCCCGTCGCCGCGACCCCCATGAAAGTGCCGCGATGGGTCGCCTCCTGCCGCCCGAAGGCCGCGGCCCATTCCCCCATGTAAAGGCGCGCCTCGTCGATGCAGACCTTGTCGCCGAACGCGGCCTGAAAGGGCTTCTGCCAGTTCTCCTGGAAGTCCCGAAGTCCCTGCTTCGTCCCGCAGCCCCGGTTGCCCATCCAGCGGAACCCCTCGGCGAAGAACTCCCCGATATCGGCGATACGGTGATCGTTGAGCCCGTCGACCATGGATTCGATGACACGGCGCGTCTCGTCGGTCTTGGACATGTCGGTGTCGCGGGTCAGCACCGCTTGCTCCGGTCTCGCTCCGGCCATCGATTTTCTCCTTCGTTTTCACATTAACGTGACTTGCTGCGCGACGCGGCCGCGGCTTAGGCCGCGCGCCTTCAGCGTCAACGCGGCGCCATATCGCGTGCGCGAAATTCCCCCATCTTTTCCGCTCTCTACCCTCGCCCATATCCCCCCCAGCGACGCCAAGAGGCGCGTGTTCAAAACGGAGATGATACACATGATCCGCAAGACTCTTATCGCTCTGACGGCCACTTCCGCACTGGCGGCCCCCGCTTTCGCCGACGGCCACGCCATGAAGAAAGACATCGTCGATACCGCCGCCGAAGCTGGTAGCTTCACCACGCTGCTCGCCGCCGCCGAGGCCGCGGGCCTTGTCGAGACGCTGAAGGGCCCCGGTCCGTTCACGATCTTCGCGCCCACCGACGAGGCCTTCGCCGCCCTGCCCGAAGGCACGGTCGAGAGCCTGCTTGAGGAAGAGAACCGCGACCAGCTGGTCAACATCCTGACCTACCACGTCGTCCCCGGCGCCGTGATGTCGACCGACCTGAGCGACGACATGATGGCGACCGCCGTCAACGAGGGCACGCTGACGATCGACCTCGACAACGGTGTGATGGTCAACGACGCCACCGTCGTGAGTGCCGATATCGACGCCTCGAACGGCGTGATCCACGTCATTGACTCGGTTCTGCTCCCCGAGGGCTGAGACCGACCGCGAGGGGGCTCGCCCCCCTCGCATCCCCTCAGGCGGCGATGCGTTCTCCGGTCTCCGTGTTGAAGAGATGGCAGATCGACGCCGGCACATGCGCCGAGAAGGGCGCTTTGATCTGGGTCCGAAACTCCTTGGGCGCCTTTACCGCCACGAGCGCGCCCCCGGCACGCACGGTGACCATGGTCGAATCTCCCAGCAGCTCCATCGAGTAGACCGGCGCGCCGACCTCGCCTTCCCCCTCAGCCACCGACGCATCCTCGGCCCGGAAGCCGCAGGTCACCGGACCGGACACGCCCGAGAAACCCGGGATCGAGACGCCCTCGGCCTTGAAGGTCCCGTCCACCACTTCGCCGTCCATCAGATTCATCGCCGGTGAGCCGATGAAGCCCGCCACAAAGGTATTCGCCGGGTTGTCGTAAATCTCGGTCGGCGTGCCGACCTGCTGCACGATCCCCTGCTTCATCACCACGACCCGATCGGCGAGCGTCATGGCCTCGATCTGGTCATGGGTCACGTAAATCGTCGTGACTTGGAGCTCATGGCTGAGATTCTTGATCTGCGCGCGGGTCGAGACGCGCAGCTTCGCGTCCAGGTTCGAGAGCGGCTCGTCCATCAGGAAGACCTTGGGCGTCCGCACGATCGCGCGGGCCAGAGCCACTCGCTGCCGCTGGCCGCCCGAAAGCGCGGCGGGCTTGCGATGCAGGAAATCGTCGAGCTCGACCATAGCGGAAGCGCGCCTCACCCGCTCCTCGTGCTCCTCCTCGGGAACCTTTCGGACCTTGAGCGGGAAGCGGATGTTCTCCCACACGTTCATGTTCGGGTAGAGACCATAGGATTGGAACACCATGGCCACGTCGCGGTCCTTCGGATCGAGATCGTTGACGCGGCGGCCCCCGATCAGGATGTCCCCGGAGGTCGGATCCTCCAGCCCCGCGATCATCCGCATCGTCGTGGTCTTGCCGCAGCCCGACGGCCCAAGCAGCACGAGAAACTCCCGATCCGCGATATCAAGGTCGAATTCATGCACGCCAACGAAGTCGCCCCAGCGTTTCGTGACCCGCTTCAAATTGATCTCGGCCATGGCGTCCCCCTGTTACCCGTTGCACCCTAGACAGGGCTGCACAGCCCGGGCAAGCATTTTGCAATCGTATGCAGAAGCGGAGCGGAAGATGGACGGAGAATCGCCGCGAGGCGTGCAGAACCTGCCTGTCGATGAGGCGGAGCTGCCCTATGGGACGACCGACTCCCGTCGGGACGCGCTAGCGGCACTGGAGCGGCTCGCCGCAGGAGACCTGTCCTGCCTTGCCCCCGACTCGGTCGCTCATGCCGCCCATCCCTGGGGGACGCGCCAAGGCGCCGCCGTCCCCGCGCTTTGGTCGGAGCTGCGCCACGCCCTGCCCGACTTGGAGCGGCGCGACACCCTGTTCCTCGCCGGATCGAACCAACCGGACGCGCGCTGGACCGCGCCCCGCGCGCCGCATCTGGTCGCCTGCTGCGGCAGCTATCTCGGCACCTTCCGCGAACCGCTCGCGGGCATCCCGCCCACGGGCGGCCTCGTCCGCCTGGACTACGGCGAAGCGCATCACTTCGAGGACGGCAAGCTCGTCGCCTCCTGGCTGCTCTGGGATCTGGCGGCGCTGATGATGCAGACCGGCGCCTGGCCGCTGGGCCGCCCCACCGGAACGCCGGGCCATTGGCCCGCGCCGAAGGGCGGCCAGGGCCTCCGCCTCACACCCGAGCCGGATCAGGGCAGCCTCGCCCGGGTCTTCGCCATGCATGACGCCCTGCACAGCTTCGACGGCGTCGACATCAACTCGATGGACATGCACCACTGGGCCCCGGACTTCACCTATTGGGCGGGCGGGTTCATCGGCGCGTGCCGCGGCCTCTCGGGCTTTCGGGCGCGCCACCAGATCCCCTTCCTGCGCGCCTTCCCGGACCGCCGGGGCGCAGGCCATTTCGTCCGCCTCTCGGACGGGCCCTTCGCGGTCACGGGCGGGGATGTCGCAATCACCCATACCGGCGCCGAATATATGGGCGTGCCCCCCTCGGGCCGGGCGCTGACCTTCCGGGTGATGGACTTCTACCGCTTCGATTCCGCGGGCCTCATCGCCGAGAACTGGCTCCCCAACGACACGCTGGGCCTTTTGCACCAGATGGGGCTCGACGTACTCGGCCGCATGGCCGAGCTCACCGGCGAGGGCCCGCGCCAGATCTAGCCCCCGGCGCCGTCGCCCTCACCGGCCGGCGCGCGCCACGCGCTCCCGGGCCGACGACGCCCAGCCCCCTGCCTTCTTCCCTGTAGAAATATCCCACGGGGGGTCCGGGGGGTGTGAAACCCCCCGGCGCTCTCGGCCAGACCTCCGTCAGCCGTAATGCGCCACCGGCGTCCCCGCCAAGGCGGCAACGTTCAGCAGGCCCCGGGCGGTGATCGAAGGCGTCACGATATGCGCCTTGTTCCCCATCCCCATCAGCAGCGGCCCGACCTCCAGCCCACCGGCCCGGGCCTTAAGGATGTTGCGCGTGGCGCCCGCCGCGTCGGTGGAGGCGAAGACCAGGACGTTGGCCGCGCCGTCCATCCGGTTCTCGGGCAGGAACCGCGCGCGCAGATCCGGGTCGAGCGCGGCATCGACATTCATCTCGCCCTCGTATTGGAAATCGAGTGCCATCGCGTCGAGCAGCGCCAGCGTCTCGCGCATCGTCCGGCCGGAGGCCGAGTCGAGATTGCCGAATTGCGACGCCGAACACAGCGCGATCTTCGGCTCGATCCCGAAGCGGCGGACATGGCGGGCGCAGGCAACGACCGTCTCCGCGATCTGGTCCGGCGAGGGCTGGGCGTGGACATGGGTATCGGCCACGAAGAGCGGCCCGTCCTCCAGAATGATGAGCGACAGCGCACCGACCGGGTGCAGATCCCCCTGCCCCAGCACCTCGGTCACGTAGCGCAGATGCCAGAGGAACTGGCCGAAGGTGCCGCAGATCAGCGAGTCGGCCTCGCCCCGTTGCACCATGACGGCGGCGATGGCGGTGCTGTTGGTGCGCATCACGGCGCGCGCCAGATCGGGGGCCATCCCGCGCCGGGCCATCAGCTGATGGTAGGTGCCCCAGTAGTCGCGATACCGCGGATCGTTCTCGGGGTTCACGATCTCGACGTTGCGGCCCGGCTCCAGGGTCAGCCCCGCCCGCGCGACGCGGGTGGCGATGACCTCCGGGCGGCCGATCAGGATGGGGATGTCGGTCGTCTCCTCCATGATCGCCTGGCAGGCCCGCAGCACCCGCTCATCCTCGCCCTCGGCGAAGACGATGCGGCGCTCGGCCTGGGCGGCGGCGGCGAAGACGGGCCGCATGATGAGAGCCGACTTGAAGACGCTGGCATCGAGCTGGGCCTTATAGGCGGCCAGGTCGTCGATCGGGCGGCGGGCCACGCCGCTCTCCATCGCGGCCTTGGCGACGGCGGAGGCGACAACGCCCATCAGCCGCGGGTCGAAGGGCTTGGGGATCAGATAGTCGGGGCCGAAGGTCAGCTGCTCTTCCTGGTAAGCGGCTGCGGCCTCGGCCGAGGTCGTGGCGCGGGCCAGCGCGGCGATGCCCTCGACGCAGCCGACCTTCATCGCCTCGTTGATCTCGGTCGCGCCGACATCCAGCGCGCCACGGAAGATGAACGGAAAGCAGAGGACGTTGTTCACCTGGTTGGGATGGTCGCTGCGCCCGGTGGCGATGATCGCATCGGGAGCCACGCGCCGCGCCTCGGCATAGGCGATCTCGGGGTTCGGGTTGGCCAGGGCGAAGATGATCGGCCGCTCGGCCATCTTTTCGACCATCTCGGGCTTGAGGACGCCCGGACCGGAGAGCCCCAGAAACAGGTCCGCGCCCTCGATCACCTCCGACAGCGAGCGCGGCCCGCCCGGCTGGGCGAAGGCGGCCTTTTGCGGGGTCATGTCCTCCTCCCGGCCCTCGTGGACGAGACCGGCGAGGTCGCAGAGCCAGACATTCTCGCGCTTGACCCCGAGCGTCAGCAGCATGTTCAGGCAGGCGATGCCCGCCGCGCCGCCGCCGGTCGAGACAACCTTGATGTCCTCCCAGTTCCGCTCCGTCAGCTTGAGCGCGTTCAGCGCCGCCGCGCCCACCACGATGGCGGTGCCGTGCTGGTCGTCGTGGAAGACGGGAATGTTCATCCGCTCGCGGCAGATGCGCTCGACCACGAAGCAGTCGGGGGCCTTGATGTCCTCCAGGTTGATCGCGCCGAACGTCGGCTCCAGCGCGCAGACGATCTCGGCGAGGCGCTCCGGGTCGGCCTCGTTCAGCTCGATGTCGAAACAGTCGATATTGGCGAATTTCTTGAACAGGACGGCCTTGCCCTCCATCACCGGCTTGGAGGCCAGCGCGCCGATATTCCCCAGCCCCAGCACCGCCGAGCCGTTGGTGACGACCGCCACCAGGTTACCGCGCGCGGTGTAATCGGCCGCCGCGTCCGGGTTGGCGTGGATCGCGTTGGAAGCCTCGGCCACGCCCGGCGAATAGGCGCGGGCCAGGTCGCGCCCGTTCGCAAGCGGCTTGGTCGCCCGGATCTCCAGCTTTCCGGGTTTCGGATAACGATGGTAGTCCAGCGCGGCCTCGCGCAGGGCCGCGTGCTGGTCTTCGGTGCGCTCTGTCATTGGGCCCTCCTGCCTCTCGGCCTCCTCGTAGCACCGGCAGAAGCCGGGGGTCGACCGTTGTCCTTTCGCGTGATCCTATGCCCCCATGCAAGACGAGACCGAGATCGTGCTGGCTGCCCCCGATTTCGGGGCCGAGTTGGCGTTCTGGACCGGGCGGGGCTGGCGGCTCGACGCAATCTGGCCCGCCGACGACCCGGCGGTGGCGCGGCTGGGCGGCACCCCGCGCCTGCGGCTGGAGCGGGCGGCCGAGGGCCGGGTGACGCTGCGCCAGTCCGAAGGGGAGGCCGCGACCTCGCCCGCCGGGCACCGAATCGAAATCGGGCCGGCCGTGCCGGAGCAGGCCATGCCGCCGGTGCAGACCGGGTTCGGCTTGCGCCGGCTGGCCGATGGCGCCCCCTGGGTGATCGGGCGGGCGGGCATGCACTACCGCGATCTGGTGCCCGACCGGCTAGGGGGCGCGATCATCGCCTCCCATATCCGCATCCCGGATGGCGGGCCGGTGCCGGACATGATCCATTACCACACGATCGGGTTCCAGCTGATCTGGTGCTATCGAGGCTGGGTCGACCTCGTCTACGAGGACCAGGGTCCGCCCTTCCGCCTGACCGCCGGGTCTTGCGTCATCCAGCCGCCGGAGATCCGGCACC
This sequence comes from Jannaschia seohaensis, assembly GCF_900116765.1. Lineage (GTDB taxonomy): Bacteria > Pseudomonadota > Alphaproteobacteria > Rhodobacterales > Rhodobacteraceae > Jannaschia > Jannaschia seohaensis. Next base: position 473,236 of record NZ_UETC01000002.1, read on the forward strand.
GAGTGCTCCACGCCTCGGACGGGATCGAAGTGGTGGAGATCGGCGTGCCGGCCGTCCACGTGACCACCATCGACCATGCGATGGAACTGCCCAACGGGCCCGCGGTGCCCGGGCGGCGGTTCCAGGGGCAGACCTTCGTTCACCACCGGGCGGAGGGCGCGGCTTGGACCCCGTCGGAGCTCAGCGGGTTCGAGGCCCGCGAGACGGGGATTTCGGAGGCGACAGGCGGCGTCGCCGGCGTGCGCGTCTTGCGGAGCGACGGGCGCCCGGCGCGGCTCACGCCCGAGGCGGAGATCCATTTCGTCTTCGTTCTGGAGGGCGGCCTGACCCTGGAGCGGGCGGGCACGAGCCATCCCGTCGCGCCCGCGGACGCCTTCGTCCTGCGCCCCGGAGAGACGGTGGAATTGACCGACATTCAGCCGGGGACGGAATTGCTGGAAGTGACCCTGCCGGGACGCTAGCCCCAGGCGTCCCTTCGGACCATGCCAACGCCTCCGGCTCCGCCGGATCGGCCCCTCAGGCGTCCAGGCCGCGGCGCATATCGGGGGGCAAAAGCTCCTCGAAGGGCTGGGTCATCCGGCGGCTCTCGGCGATGCAGAGCAGGATCTGGTTGCGGGTCAGCGCCCGTCCCTCGATATGCCGGAAATCGGTCGCGTTGGTGAGATAAAGACCCACCGCCGAGATCACCTGCTTGTCCGACAGCTCCATCGCCTCGCGCAGATACCAGGCAGTCACCTCCGCCTCGGTCCGGCCGAGCAAGGCGGCGTGATCGGCCGCCCACCCGTTCGGGCAGAGCCCACCTTCGAAGTCCACACCGATCACCGCCTTGCGCAAGGCATCCTCAGTCAGCACAACCGGCGCCAGCGTCGCTTGCGCCACCGTCACGCCCAAGGCCAAAGCCATCCCGGCCAGTCCCATCGCCATGCAAAGCGCCTCCGTTCGTGAGGCGTCCTGCAGTTGCGCCCGCAGGCTCGCCGTCATTCGCTTCACCGCACCGGCCAAAGCCCCGGTCAAAGACCGTTCTCGGGACTCGGGGCGGGAAACATATGTCATTCGTACGGCACCAGGGGGTAAACGTGTCCGATTTGGCACGAGAATGGGGCCAAATTGTGGCATATTCGCCGGGTCTCTTTTCGCTATCCTGGACAATACTTCGTTCAATCAGGATTTGTCGCCGCAGCGCGCGAGCCCCATGGTCAAATGCGGCGCGGCGGTGTCTTAGGAGCGCATGTCGCTCTGGATCGTCGCCACCCTCTTCGCAGCCGCAATCCAGGCGGTCCGATTCTACCTGCAAAAGCGCATCTCCAGCGCGGGGCTCGGCCCGGTCGCGGCGACCTTCGCCCGCTTCGTCTACGCCCCTCTCCCCATCGCGCTGGGGATCGCGGCCTGGGCCGTGACCACCGGCGGGGACCTGCCCGGCATCGGCGCCGGGTTCTGGCCCTTCGCCATCGCGGGCGGCATCGCGCAGATCCTGGCGACGATCTGCGTCGTGGCCCTTTTCGCGCGGCGCAACTTCGCGGTAGGGATCGCCTTTTCCAAGACCGCCGTCCTGCTGACGGTGGTGACGGGCTTTCTGCTGCTCGGGGAGTTGGTGACCTGGGTGGCGCTGGCGGCGATGGCCGTGGGCTTCGTCGGCGTGCTGCTTCTCTCGCTGCCCGAGGGCCGTGGGCTGCGCGCCAACCCGTTCAACATCGCCTCGGCGCTGGGGCTGGCCTCGGGGGTGTTCTTCTCGATATCGGCGGTGGGCTATCGGGGCGCGTCGCTCGCCATCGAGACGGACGCGCCGCTCTTGCGGGCGGCGATGACGCTTTGCTTCGTGACGCTGCTCCAGACGGCGCTGCTGGCCGCGTGGCTCGCCTGGCGGGACCGGGCCGGGCTGATCGCCGTGTTCCGCAGCTGGCGGGCGACGGCGCTGGTGGGGCTGACCTCGATGCTGGGCTCGCTGGGCTGGTTCACGGCCTACACGCTCCAGACGGCGGCCTATGTGAACGCGGTCGGTCAGGTCGAACTGATCCTCTCGATGCTGATCTCCCGTTTCGCCCTGGGGGAGCGGCAATCGCCCCGCGAACTGACGGGAATCGTCCTGGTGGGCGTCAGCGTCGTCGGGCTGATCCTGCTGGGCGCTTGACCGTCAGAGCCGGGAGAAGACCGAGCTTTCGCCCGAATTGTCGAAGAACGGCACGCCTTGCGGCTCGGCGCCCTCGGCGATGGCGGCGATCTCGGCCAGGACGACTTCGGTAATGAAGGGCATGTCCAGCGCCCGAGCCTCGGCCACCGGAACCCAGTGGAGGTGGCTCAGCTCGTCCTCGGCGGCGGAGAAATCGTCCGGGTCGCCGATCAGAGCCTCGGCCGGGGCGAGCAGGAAGCGCGCGTCGAAGCGCCGGGGCCGCCCCGGCGGCGTGATCGCACGGAAGACGAAGCGGAGTGCGCCCGCATCGGGCGCATGACCGGCAAAGCCCGGCCAAGGCGGGCTGACCTCCGAGGGTGTCGCAACGATCTGGCCAGTCTCCTCGGCTAGCTCGCGCAAGGCGGCCGCCGCCAGCGCCTCCGGCGACAGCGCGCTACGCGCCGACAGTGCAGCGTGGACCGGAGCGCTGAGCGGCCGCCCGAGCTGAACCTCGGCATCGGCCGCGTCCACCGCGCCGCCCGGAAAGACGAACTTCGATGGCATGAACGCCGCCTTGGCCCCGCGCTGCCCCATCAGGACGGCCGGGCCCGACGGCCCCTGCCGCAGCAGCACGATCGTCGCCGCGTCCCGGATCGGCACCGCGCTCACGGGTGACCGAATCCGTGCATCCGGTTGGCCCATTGAACGCTGACGATCAGCCCTTTGAGCCGTGGCAGGAACCACAGCGACAGGGCCGTGGCGGAGACCATGAAGATCGCCATGAAGGTGTAGGGGTCCGGCTCGAAGCGGACATAGAACCACAGCATCGCCGGGCCGATGATATGTCCGACGATCAGCAGCGTCAGATAGGGCGGGCCGTCATCGGCGCGGTGATGATACAGCGCCTCGCCGCAGACGGGGCAGTTGTCGCGCACCTTCAGGTAGCCCTGCATCATGGGGCCGGAGCCACAACACGGGCAGCGGCGGCGGAAGCCGCGCAAGATGGCCTGCCGCGTCGGCCGTTCGGCCGTCGGGTCCGACGGGCAGAGCGCCGGATCGACGCTGTCGGATTGCGGGCTCGGAGGGGAGAGATCACGCATGGCGAGTTCCTTTCGTACGCCCTCTACCTTGGCCCGCGCGTCGCTTCCAGGCGACAGGTTGGCACTGGGAAAAAAAGACGCGGAGGGGGCGACGGAATCGGCGCGGCCCCGCGTGTGAAGAGGGACGGTGCCGGAGAGGACGGCCCGCGCGATGCAACAAAGGACGCGATCATGACAATTGACCCTCTTTTCAAGCGCCTCATTCCCGGACTTGCCGCCGGTGCGGCCATGCTGACCCTGACCTCCATGGCGGATGCGGCCGGCCCGCGCCCCGCCTTCTCGGAGGTGGATGCCAATGGCGATGGCGCGGTGACGCAGGATGAGCTGCGCGCCCTTGCGCGGGGCCGTGGCCGCGACAGGCTGGCCGCCGCCGATGCCGATGGCGACGGCGTGCTGACGCGGGACGAAGCGCTGGCGGCCGCGCAGGAGCGTGCCGCGGACCGGGTGAACCGCATGTTCGACCGGCTCGACACCGACGGCGATGACGCTCTCACCGAAGCGGAGCGCATGGCCGGCCGCGAGGCGCACGGGGACCGGATGCGCCATGGCGGCGGGCGGATGTTCCAGCGGGCCGACGCGAACGGCGATGGCAGCATCGACTCGGCCGAGTGGGACGCGCTCCCCCGTCGGCGCTAAGCTCGAATGGGGGCGGCCTGGACCGCCCCCTGATCTGGAGGTTTCGGGTGCGCGATGCGGCCACCGAGGAAGCGGATCTGCTGGCGCGCGCGGTCGATGGCGACCGCGCGGCGGCCGCGGTGCTGGTCGATCGTCTGGGACCCAAGCTGATGGCCTTCAGCCTGAAGATGACCGGCGGCGACCGGGCCGAGGCGGAGGAGATCGTCCAAGAGGCCTTCCTGCGTCTTTGGCGCAAGGCGCCGGATTGGACGGGGGACGGGCCCGCGCGCCTCTCGACCTGGCTGGGGCGGGTGGCCGCGAACCTCGCCGTGGACCGGCACCGCAAGCGCGGCCGGACAACGCCGCTCGACGAGGACGCCCCGCTGCCGGATCCGGATCCCGGCGCCCTCGCCGGGCTGATCGCCGCCGACCGGCGCGCCGCCATCCAAGCCGCGCTCGCCGCGCTGCCCGACCGGCAGCGGCAGGCGGTCGTGTTGCGCCTCGTGGAGGGCTATTCGAATCCCGACATCGCGGCGACCATGGGCACCGGTGTCGAAGCGGTCGAAAGCCTGATCGCCCGCGGCAAGCGGCGGCTGGCGACGCTGTTGCGCGGGCTGGACGAAGAAGAAAGGAACGGGACCGATGGCTGACGACCGCGAGATCGACCGCTGGCTGGCGGAGATGGCCGAGGACGAAGCGCCGCTCTCCCCCGGCCTCCGCGCGGCCATCCTGGACGGGCTGCCCGCGCCGCAGCGCTGGGTCTGGTGGCGTCCGGCGCTGGTTTGGACCGGCCCAATGGCGGCCGCGCTCTGCGGGATCTGGCTGGGTTTGGCCCAACCGGCGCTGGTCTTGCAGGCCGTGCCCGGCCTCGGGGAGCCAGTCGCTGTCGGGGGGGCGGACCCGCTGGACGAGTGGGAGGGATGGCTGTGAGTCGAAACTGGACCAAGCCCGCCCTCGCCGTTTCGCTGGCGATCAACCTGCTGGTCGCCGGGGCGGTGGGCGGCGCGCTGCTGACGGATCGCGGCCCTGGGCGGGGCGGACCCACGGGCGGCCCGCCGGAGCTGCGCAGTTTCGAGAGAGGATTGGAGCCCGAGCGCCGGGACGCGCTGCGCGCCCGGCTGCGGGAGGACCCGGCGCTGCGCGGCGGGCGCGCGCGTCTGCGGGCGACGCGCGGCGAACTCGTATCGGTCTTGCGCGCCGAGCCGTTCGACGCCGATGCCTTCCGCGCGGCGCTGTCGGCGCAGCGCGCGGTCCAGACCGAACTGGTCACGCGCGCCTTGGAAGCGATGGTCCTCACCGCCCAGGAGATGGCACCTAATGAGCGCGCGGCGCTGGCCGACGTGCTCGCCCGCCGGCGCCGCTAGAGCGCGCGGCGGGTGCCCTGCCGCCAAGATCGCCAAGACGCCGGGGATCGAGGCGCGGCGGGGTCCGTGCAGGCTCTTTTCGCCCTGGGCGCGCGTCGAGAGCGGGGTCGCCCCTCCGTCAGGCCGTCTCTGCCAAAGCCACCTGATTCCGTCCCGCGCCCTTGGCCGCATAAAGCGCGCGGTCGGCAATCGTGAGCACGTGATCGGCGGCGTCGTCGCGGTCTTCGAGCATCGCCACGCCCAGCGACATCGTCACCAGGAGCGGCGTGCCGTCCTCCAGCCGCAGATCCATCGCCTCGATGGCGCCGCGCAGGCGCTCCGCTACGGCGCGGGTCTGCTCCAAAGTGCTGCCGGGCAGGATCGCCAGGAATTCCTCCCCGCCGATCCGGCAGGCGATATCCTCCAACCGGAGCCGGTCGCGCATGACCTGCGCCACGCTCGCCAGAACCCTATCGCCCACGATATGCCCGTGGGTGTCGTTCACCGCCTTGAAGTGATCGATATCCATCAGCACCACCCCCGCACGGACGCCCTGGCTCCGGCAGCGGGTCGAAACCTGGGACAGGTGATGCAGCCCCCAACGGCGATTATGCAGCCCCGTGAGCGGGTCGATCGATGCCAGGCGCAGGCCGGTTTCCAGCGTGTCGCGCAGCCGGTCGGCCCGGCTCTTGCGCGACAGCTGCGTCCGGATGCGCATCGCGATCTCCTCGGCCGAACAGGGGCGGTAGGCGACATCCGACGCCCCCAGGTCCAAGGCGGTCGCGGCCCGTTCGCTATCGGCGGCGGGCAGCAAGACGATCACCGCGGAATGCCGGGTGGCCTGACGCGACCGCAGCTCGGACATCAGCCGCAGACCGGCATTCGGCGCCGCGAGATCGGCCTCGACGAGGAAGAGGTCGGGCGCCGCCTCGCGGGTGATGGCCAGGGCCGCGTCACGCTTGAGGATGGACAGATTCTCCCGGAAATGCGGCCGCAACTGCTCGCGCAGACGCAGAAGCCAGGCCGTGTCCCCTCCCGCGATGAGCGCGACCCGGCCTGCCGGGCTTTGCGTGGCATAGGAAGCTTGCCCCGCAGGCTCCCCGAACCCGGCGGGCGCGAGGGCTTCAGGGCCCATGCAGAGCAGCGCGCCGGACTGAGCGGCCACCATCCGCTCCTCCTCATGGCTGCGCAGGAGGGAACGGACCCGCGCCAAGAGCGCGACATCGTCGACGGGTTTCTGCAGAAAATCGTCCGCGCCCGAGGCCAGGCCTTCCATCCGCGCCGCATCGTCCATGGCGGCCGTGACGAGAATCACAGGAATCGCGGCGGTCGCGGGATCTGCGCGCAGCCGGGCACAGGCCTCGGCGCCGCCCATTCCGGGCATCATCATGTCCATCACGATGAGGTCGATTCCGCCCCGGCGCGCCGCCTCGAGCGCGGCCTCGCCGGACTCGACGCATTCGACACTGTAGCGGGCCGCGTTCAATTTCACCTTCAACACGATGCGACTCGTCGCTACGTCGTCGACGATGAGGATGCGTCCGGTCATTCCCGCCCTTCTGGATATCGCGTCGGTGCCCGTCGGTGGTATTCTTAACCGTTCGGTCAGCTTTGTTATGTTAGGGTGAAGGTTAACAAATGGTTTCCAATGCGCGAAGTTCTCCCTGCGGAACGAAGGTAAACCGATGGCCATGACCCCCGATCGTGCCGAAATCGTCGCACTTCATGCGCTTGGCTGGCTCGCATCCGCCGATCTTCTGGACGCCTTTCAAGGCGCCACCGGCGCGGATCGTGCTCAGATCGCCCAAGCCGCGGGCGACCCGGTCTTCCTGGCGGCCGTCATGGATTTCGTTCTGACATCAGATGGATGGGTGCAGGGCGCCTGCGCGGCGCAGGATCTGCCCTTCGAGCAGTTCCTGGCCGCGCGGGCCGCCTTGCCGGGGGGCGATCTGCCGCATTGGACCTGAGCGCCGCGCACCCCGCGCCGCTTACTCCTCGAACCACCAGATATCCGGCTGGAAACCGATCCAGTCGCCATAGATCGGCAGCCGGTCGGCCGGGTATTTGAGCTTCGCGTCATGGGCGATCCAGCTCACCGGGTTATGCCAGATCGGAATGACGTAGCGCCCCGCCGTCAGCACCCGGTCGAGCGCGCGGATGGCGGCGACGTAGTCCTCCTGCGTCTGGGCCGAAAGCATCGCCTCGATCATCGCCGCGATGGCCGGGTCCGAGGCGCCCATCAGGTTGCGGGTGCCGGGCGTATCGACGCCTTGCGGCCCCCAATAGGCCAGCTGCTCGTTGCCCGGAGAGAGCGACAGGCCCCAGCGGTAATAGGTCATGTCGAAGTCGTAGGCGTTGATCCGCTCCTTGAACTGGGCGTCGTCGATCCGCGAGACGGTCGCCTCGATCCCCAGCCGCTCCAGCGCCTCGACATAGATGTCGACGATCGAGTCGACCTCGGAAGAGCCCGATTGCAGCAGGATCTCGAAGGTCACGGGTCCCTCCGGCCCGGTCAGCACCCCCTCCGCGACGCGATAGCCCGCCTCTTGCAGGAGCGCGGTCGCGGTGCGGAGGCCGCCGCGATTGGCGGCGCGGCCATTCGTCACCGGAAAATCGTAGCCCTCAAGGGTGCCCGGCAGCAGATCGGACTGCGCCGCGAGCAATTCGGCGACGCGGCCCCCGGCGGGACCCTCCCGCATGCCCAGGGGCGAGTTGTCGAAATAGGAGGTGATGCGCGGCTGGCCGCCCCCGTTGATGACCCCATCGATATACTCGAAGTTGAATGCCTGGATCATCGCCTCGCGCACGCGCCAGTCGTCGAACGGCGCCACGCGGGTGTTCATCACCAGCCCCGTCATGCCCGTGGGCCGCTGATGCGGGATCTCGGAGAGCACGACATCGCCCGCCCGAACAGCCGGGAAGTCGTAATCCCGCGCCCATTTGGCGGCGTTGGTCTCGCGCATGGTCGACAACTCGCCCGCCTTGAACGCCTCGAAATGCGCGGTGGCGTCGCCGAAGAACTCCATCCGGATGGTATCGACATTGTTGGTGCCGACACGGAACGGCAGGTCCTCGCCCCAGTAGTCCTCGTCGCGGCTGAGCTCGACATAGCGGCCCGCGTCGAAATCGGTGATGACATAGGGCGCGGTGGTGATCGGGATCGTGTCGAGGCCGGAGCGGAAAAACGCGCTCTCGTCCTCCTCCCATTGTGACTTCTTCATGACCGGGCGCAGCCCGAGGATCATGAGCAATTCGCGGTCCGGCGCGTCGATGGTGAAGCGCACGCCGCGCTCGCCCACCTGCTCCAATCCGGTCACCTTTGAGAAGGCCGTGCGGTAGCGGCCATGGGCCCCTTCCTGCCCCAGGATGTTGAAGGACCAGATCACGTCCGCGGGCGTCACCGGCGTCCCGTCGGAGAAGCGCGCCTCGGGATGCAGCTGGAACGTCACCTGCGTGTGATCGTCGGACAGCTCGACCGTTTCGGCCAGCAAACCATAGAGCGTGAAGGGCTCGTCATAGCTGCGGCCCAATAGCGACTCATAGGCCAGAAAGCGCAGCTGCCAGGGCACCCGGCCCTGGAGGATGTGCGGGTTCAGGCTGTCGAAGCTGCCGACCTGCCCGTCCGAGAACGCGCCGCCCCTGGGCGCGTCGGGGTTCACATGAGGCAGATGCGCATAGTCCGGCGGCAGAGCCGGCTCGCCATAGAGCGCGACGCCATGGCTCTCGGCAACCGCCGCAGAGGCCGGGCCGAGGGCCAGAAGGACGGCGATTGCGCGCGCAGAACGTGATCCCATGGTTAGGCAACGATGAACGGTCATGGCTGCGATTGTCTCCCGGATGCCTGTATTTATTGGCCGAGTGTAGCGGCTCGGGAATCCGACCGCCAAAACTTTCTCTTTGCAGCCGTGGCGTAAACGTCTATAAACAGGGCACTGCTCGATAGGTTTCTTGCCTGTATGAAACCTGCCTCAATGACTTGACGCCCGCCTCGTGCGGGCGTTTTTTTTGGTCCGCGCCCGCTGCGCCGTCAGCTTCCCCTTGCCTTGCACCTTCAACGAGCTAGCAATTTTTGCGTCAAGACGCTGATACATTTGCCTTGATCGCTCTGCGTGACATGCTTCACTGCCACCACGGCACGCCAGGACGGCACCGCTCTGACAGCCGAAGAGTTACCGAGCGTTCACAAAGTGATTCGCTCATTCACGGCTCGATCCAGGCACGAAATCACCGTCACTCCTTCTCTGGACCGGCCCGCATTTTGCGCAAACCGCATTCGCAGCTTACACAAAATGGTGTGCCGCGGCGCAGCACTTCCCCTCGCGGGCGCAGTGTCTATAGTCCGGTCGGTGAAGATATGTCAGGACCGGAGCCCTCGATGACCGCTGCCTCCCCTCTCATCGGTAAGACCGCCATCGTCACCGGTTCCAACTCGGGAATCGGTCTTGGAATCGCCCGGAGTTTTGCCGCGGCCGGGCTGGACGTGATCCTCAATTCCTACACCGACGACGACGCCGATCACGCGCTCGCGGCCGAGATCGCGGCCGAGACGGGCGCCGCGGTCCGCTACATCCAGGCGGATCTCTCCGACGGCGATCAGGCCCGCGGCCTGGTGGAGAAAGCGGGCGCCTGTGACATCCTGGTGAACAATGCCGGCATCCAGCACGTGGCCAGCATCGACGAATTCCCGACCGCCAAATGGGACGCGATCATCGCGATCAACCTGAACTCCGCCTTCCACACCACGGCGGCCGCCCTGCCGATGATGCGCAAGGCGGGCTGGGGACGCATCATCAACATCGCCTCGGCCCACGGCCTGACCGCCTCGCCCTACAAATCCGCCTATGTCGCCGCCAAACACGGCATCGTCGGGATGACCAAGGTCGTGGCCCTGGAGACCGCGGAAGAGCCGATCACCGCAAACGCCATCTGCCCGGGCTATGTGATGACCCCGCTGGTCGAGGCGCAAATCCCCGACACGATGGAGAAATACGGCGTAGATCGAGAAACGGCGATCCGCGACGTCATGCTGACGCGCCAGCCCTCCAAGGCATTCGCCACCACCGAGCAACTCGGCGGCACGGCGCTGTTCCTGTGCTCCGACCACGCCGCCCAGATCACCGGCACGACGATCAGCGTCGATGGCGGCTGGACCGCATTGTGAGCTCCGGCCGCAGCTTTCGCGACCGCGACATGAGCGGGTCGACCTTCGAAGCGGTCGACCTGTCGGGCGCCACCCTTTCGGATGTCTCCCTGGCCGGCGCGACCTTGGAGAACGTGGATATGGCGGCCTGCACCCTGACAAACGCGAACCTGTCGGGTGCATCGCTGCGCGATGTGAATCTGTCGGGCGCGGTGCTGTCGAACGCCAATATCGACGGAGCGACGCTGGACGGCATCCTGCTGACCGATCTTCTGGCCCGCTGGCGGGATGGCTGAGCCCCGGCGCGTCAATCTGGCGCTGCAAGGCGGTGGCGCCCATGGCGCCTTTACCTGGGGCGTGCTGGACAAGATCCTCGAAGACGACCGGCTCGAAATAGCGGGGATCTCGGGCACGTCGGCCGGGGCGCTCAATGGCAGCGCCCTCAAATGCGGCCTCGCCCGGGGCTCGCGCCAGTTCGCGCGGGAGACGCTGGACTGGGTCTGGACCCAGGTCGGCGCGATCTCGGACGAGCGGATCACGGACTGGTTCGCCGCGCTCTCTCCGATGGCGGTGAGCCACGCGATCGAAATGTCGCCCGGCTATCAAGCGCTCGATCTCTTCAACCGCGCAGTCTCGCCCTACCTGCGGCCGGACGTGGCCGAAGGGGCCCTGGCCCGCATCGTGGAAGCGCTCAACTTCGAGGCCATCTGCTCCGACCGCGGCCCGCAATTCCATGTCGGCGCGACCAATGTGCGCACCGGCAAGATCCGCCTCTTCACCCGCGAGGAGATCACGCCTGCCGCGATCCTGGCCTCCGCCTGCCTGCCCACGCTGTTTCCAGCCGTGGAGATCGACGGGGAGCATTATTGGGACGGTGGCTATACCGGCAACCCGGCGCTCTTTCCGCTCTTCGACCCACAACTGCCGCGCGACATCCTGATCGTGAACATCAACCCGCTGGAGCGGCCCGAATTGCCGGTCACGGCGCGGGACATCCAGAACCGGATCAACGAGATCAGCTTCAACAGCTCGCTCCTGCGCGAGCTGCGCGCGATCGCCTTCGTGCAGCGCCTGGTCCGCACGGGCGCGATCCCGGAGGGCGCGATGAAGGACGTGCTGGTCCACATGATCGCCGATGACGCGCTGATGCGGCAACTCTCCGTGGCGACCAAGTCGGTGCCGAACCCCGCCGTCCTCGAATCGCTGCGCCGCGCCGGGCAGGCCGCCGCCGCGCGCTTCCTCGACCAGGATTTCGACGCCATCGGAGAGCGGTCGACCGTGGATCTCGAAGAGATGTTCGCCTGAGGAACCGGGCCGCCAATCCCCGCGTTCGCCCGACAGCACCATCTGGAGGGTTATCCATGAGCCGCAAAGGCTTCACTGCCGATTGGACACCGTTCCGCGACGCCCTGCTCGGCCGCTTTCCCGGCCTGACCGAAGCGGATCTGGCCGACGCCGATGGCTCCATTTCGGCGCTGGCGACCCGTCTCGCGCGGATCGACGGCATCGCGCCGGCCGAGGCCGAGCAGATGCTGAACGCGTTTTCTGAGCGGCCCAATGCTCGCAGATGCCTATGCGGCGCCCCAGCATGACAATGCGGCGGCGATGGCCTCCGGGGCCTATCTCCCCGAGGGCGAGGATTCGCTTGCGGACGACCGACGCTTCGGCGACGACGATCTGCCCGAGCGGCCCATCGGCCGGGCCGCATCATGAGGCCGTTGGCCTTCGCCGCAGCCCTGGCCGCTGCCCGGCGCGGCTTCGGCGGATGATCCGAACGCGCGGGGCACCTTTGCGCCTCGGCCTGTTTGAGCTTCCGCCTTTAACAGGCCGGTCGGGGCCAATCGCCTCATCCGCATCGTGACCCAACCCGGCCATAGTCGCGCGGCGCTGACGCTCGACCCTGCCGACGCCTACCAGACGGCCTATCGCCGGCATCTGGGGCGCCTCGGACCGCGCGCCGGTGGCGGAGCCGGACTCTCGATCCCCGCTCAAGCGCCCCGGGGTCCGGGACAGATCCGCCCCCCGCGTGGCGACCACCGAGCAGACCCGCCCCCAGAGGCCGCCCGCCCCGCCATGGCTCGTAGCGGCGCAAGGGGCGCGCATTCCGGTCTGACGCGTCGGGAGTGCCCCTGGACGCGGACGAGTCAGGCCCCGAAAGCCGTCTCGTCTCCCGCGCCGCTCCAGGAACCGCCCCGCACGGCTCGCGGCACGGCAGCGTCCATCGAGGCTCGGAACGCAGGGGAGAGACCGCGAGCCCGCGAGATTGCGCGCCTTCGCCTCGACCAGGAGCGGGTCCGGCCCCGGATCGGCAGAGCGCGGGCAGACCTTCGCCACCAGCCCAGCGCGAAGGAAGCCGGCGCGGCCCGGGATTTGACTGGCCAGACACGGCGCGCCCCCTCGCGGAGGTCGCCACCACGCTTGCCCTGGAGCAGCGGCGCGACTCCCTGCTGTCCGCCGGTCCCTGCCGCGCCGCCCCCGCTTGACCCCACGCGCCCCGCGCCGCACCGTCCCACCCAAGGAGGAAAGCCCATGCCCAAAGCCTATTGGATCGCCCATGTCACGGTCACCGACCCGGACCCCTACGCGCTTTATGCCAAGGGCGCGACCGAGGCCTTCGCCGCCCATGGCGCCCGCGTCTTGGCCCGGGGCGGCCGCGTGGTCGGGCTTGAAGGCGAGAGCCGCCCGCGCAACGTGGTGATCGAGTTCGATAGCCTGGAGGCCGCGCAGGCCTGCTACGACTCCGCCGAGTATCAGGCGGCGCGCAAGCACCGGATCGGCGCCGGAGACGCGCAGATCATCCTGCTAGAGGGAACAGACTGACCCCCGGACCTCGGATCGAGGGCGGCTGGGTCAATGGACGATGCGCTGCGACCACGCCGCCCCCGACGTAAAATTCTGCTGGTTTGACCGATGGAGCGCTCCCGGGGTGTAGCTCCGGTGTGTCCGTGATGCCGGTCAACGCCCCCCCGCGACGGAATGCCCTGGGCACGGCACCGGCTGTTTGCCCGGTCCGGTTGCGATCGTGGTCGCCGCTTGGGATCCGGGCCGCAACGGCCCGGTTGACCTGCCCGGCCTGTCCGCGCCCTGCATCTCCGGCGTGGCGAAGTTCGACAGCTTCGTCGCCGGCACGATCGCTTCTGACCGCGCCGCCCCAAGCTTCGGATCGTCCGGTATCGGCGGGCTGCGACGCTTCGAAAGCGGCCAGAGCGATACGGCCAACACCTCCAGATTGGCCATCCTCGCCAGGGCGCCTGTAGGTCCATTGCAACCGGCCGCGACTTCTGAAGCAGCGACGCTTGCGGTGGCGGTGGCGCGGGCGACCGCCTCGGAGGCTGCGGCACCGGGCTTTCCGAGTCCCGCCTCGCTCCGCGCGCTCGTGCAGCGGCTTGACCCTTCGATGGGCCGGCGTTGCCCGGCCCGTGTGTCACGCGCTATCTGACGGCCATGACCGACCGTGCCGCCCCGCAAGAACCCAGCCTGATCCGCATCGCCCGCGAAAACGGCGAACCCGCCAAGGCCGAACCGCTCGACCTCGGCCCCCGGGTGCGGGACCTGCGCAAGGCGCGCGGCTGGACGCTGGAGCAGGCCGCACAGCAGGCCGGACTGGCCCGCTCGACCCTGTCCAAGATCGAGAACGGCCAGATGTCGCCCACCTACGACGCGCTCAAGAAGCTCGCCGTGGGCCTGGAGATCGGCGTGCCGCAGCTCTTCACCCCTCCGAAGAAGGACCAGGTCACGGGCCGCCGCGCCATCACCCGGCTGGGCGAGGGCCAGGCCCATCCGACCGCCACCTATGAGCACGAGTTGCTGGCGAGCGCGCTCACCACCAAGCGGATGCTGCCCTACCGCGCCCGCATCCGCGCCCGCGCCTTCGAGGAGTTCGACGGCTGGGTCCGCCATGACGGGGAGGAGTTCCTGCTGGTTCTGACCGGTACGATCCGCCTGCTGACGGAGTTCTACGAACCCGTGGAGATGCGCCGCGGCGACAGCGCCTATTACGACGCCTCGATGGGTCATAACGTGATCAGCACCTCGCCCGAGGACGCGACGATCCTGTGGGTCACCTGCCTGGACTGACCCGAGGGGCGCGCGCGACTGCTCCATCACCGGTTCCAAAATACTCATGTCGCCCAGATTTCTCGCAGGCGTGCCGTCGCGGTCGGCGCGCGCGGGCTTGACCGGCGGCCCCTCGCTCCGATTGACTGCAAGGCAAGGCGGGAACGAAATTTTACCAGTTGATAAAATTCTTGGACCTGCCAACCTGTCCTGAACAGATCAGGGAGACAGACCATGACTGAAGCGTTCCGCCAGACCGGCATCCGGGCCGGGCGCCTAGGCCCCGACGACCTGGCGCGAAACTTCTCCGATCTGCATGCGGCCTATGACCGCCACGAGGCGACCGTGGCCGCGGACCGCTGCTATTTCTGCCACGACGCGCCCTGCATCACGGCCTGTCCCACCGATATCGACATCCCGCTCTTCATCCGCCAGATCCAGGCGGGCCAGCCCGAAGCGGCGGCCCAGACGATCTTCGACCAGAACATCCTGGGCGGCATGTGCGCCCGGGTCTGCCCGACCGAGACGCTCTGCGAACAGGCCTGTGTGCGCGAGGCGGCCGAGGGCAAGCCGGTCGAAATCGGACGCCTGCAGCGCTATGCCACCGACTCCATGATGGCGGCGGGCGAGCACCCCTATACCCGCGCCCCCGCGACCGGGCGGAAGGTCGCCATCGTCGGCGCCGGCCCGGCCGGGCTGGCCTGCGCCCATCGGCTGGCCATGCATGGCCATGACGTGGTCGTCTTCGACGCCCGCCCCAAGCCCGGCGGCCTGAACGAATACGGGATCGCCGCCTACAAGACGCCGAACGGCTTCGCCCAGGCGGAGGTCGACTGGCTGCTCAAGATCGGCGGGATCACCCTGCAACATGATCGCGCCCTGGGCCGCGACCTTACCCTTGAAGAGCTGCGCCACGACCATGACGCGGTGTTCCTGGGCATGGGGCTCGGCGGCGTCGGCGCGTTGGGGCTGGAGGCCGAGGACCTGACCGGCTGCGAGAACGCGGTCGATTTCATCGCCACCCTGCGCCAGACCGAAGACCTGACCACCCTACCCGTCGGACGCCACATCGTCGTCATCGGCGGCGGCATGACCGCGGTCGATGCCGCTGTGCAATCCAAGCTGCTCGGCGCGCAATCGGTGACCATCGCCTATCGCCGCGCGCAGGACCGGATGCCCGCCAGCCGCTACGAGCAGGACCTCGCCGCGACACACGGCGTGCAGATCCTGACCCATGTCGTGCCCGTCGCGCTCCATGGCGAAGGGGCGCTGCGCGAGGTCGAGCTCGCCTATGTCGACGCCGACATGACCCAGACCGGCGAGACGATCCGGCTGGCCGCTGACCAGCTCTTCCGCGCCATCGGCCAGAAACTGGAGACGGTCGAGGGCCTCGCGATCGAGGGCGGCAAGATCGCCGTGACCGGCGCGGGCCGCACCTCGGTCGAGGGCGTCTGGGCCGGGGGCGACTGCGCGGCGGGGGGCGAAGACCTCACCGTGACCGCGGTGGCCCAGGGCCGCGACGCGGCGGAGGACATCCACGCCATGCTGACGGGGGCGGGGTGACGGCCCCGCTTTCCCCACAGGAGCGGAAGGTCGTCGACCTGATCGCAGGTATGGACGATCCAGAAAAGCTCCGTAAGTTGATCGTTAACGCGAGGCGACAGAAATCCTCCGCAGTCGAAGCCGCTGCCTTCGAACGTCTCTGTTTCGTTCAGCCCGAAGCGACACCCGGAACAGTCGAGCATGATGTCTGGCAATCCATCCACGCCCTCGAAGAGATGCTTCTCGAGGAACGTGGGAAGACCGTCCGGCTATCGCGCACCCGCCAGAAGATAGCACGGGACGGCGAGGCCAAGACCGCGTCGGACCTTACCTTGAAGCGCGATGCTTCCGCGGGGTTCCAAGATCTGATCTCCCGCGGACATCCTGAGCTGACCTTCGAGGCAGTGGCGTTACGCCACCCCAAGACATTCGACGAAGACGTTCTTACCGCCGCACGTGATCGCCTGACCGAAGCCGGCATCGACCCCGACCAATTCCAACCCGGAGGCAAGTGACATGGCCGACCTCACCACCGACTTCGTGGGCATCAAATCGCCCAACCCTTTCTGGCTGGCCTCCGCGCCGCCGACCGACAAGGAATACAACGTCCGCCGCGCCTTCGAGGCGGGCTGGGGCGGCGTCGTCTGGAAGACGCTCGGCGCCGAGGGCCCACCCGTCGTCAACGTCAACGGCCCCCGCTACGGCGCGGTCTATGGCGCCGACCGGCGTCTCCTGGGCCTCAACAACATCGAACTGATCACCGACCGGCCGCTGGAAGTGAACCTGCGCGAGATCAAGCAGGTCAAGCGCGACTATCCCGACCGCGCGATGGTCGTCTCGATCATGGTCCCCTGCGAGGAGGAGGCCTGGAAGGCGATCCTTCCCCATGTCGAAGAGACGGGCGCCGACGGGATCGAGCTGAATTTCGGCTGCCCGCACGGCATGTCCGAGCGCGGCATGGGTTCCGCCGTGGGACAGGTGCCGGAATACATCGAGATGGTCACCCGCTGGTGCAAGATGTACACGCGCATGCCCGTCATCGTGAAGCTGACCCCCAACATCACCGATATCCGCAAGCCCGCCGCCGCCGCCAAGCGGGGCGGCGCTGACGCGGTCAGCCTCATCAACACGATCAATTCGATCACCCATGTGGACCTCGACATCTTCGCGCCCGAGCCGACCATCGACGGCAAGGGGTCGCATGGCGGCTATTGCGGCCCGGCAGTGAAGCCGATCGCGCTGTCGATGGTCTCTGAGATCGCCCGCGACCCCGAAACACACGGCCTGCCCATCAGCGGCATCGGCGGGGTGACGACTTGGCGCGACGCGGCGGAGTTCATGGCGCTGGGCGCGGGCAACGTGCAGGTCTGCACCGCCGCGATGACCTATGGCTTCGGTATCGTGAAGGAGCTGAAGGCGGGCCTGAGCCGCTATCTCGACGAGAAGGCCATGGCCCTGCCCGACCTCGTCGGCCGGGCCGTTCCCAACGTCACCGACTGGCAGCATCTGAACCTGGAATACGTCACAAAGGCGCGGATCGACCAGGACGCTTGCATCAAATGCGGCCGCTGCTACGCCGCCTGCGAGGACACCTCGCACCAGGCGATCTCGATGTCCGCTGACCGCACCTTCGAGGTGATCGACGCGGAATGTGTGGCCTGCAATCTCTGCGTCGATGTCTGCCCCGTCGAGGACTGCATCACGATGGAGCGCCTCGCCCCTGGCACCGTCGACCCCCGCACCGGCAAGACCGTTCAGGCCGAGCCCGCCGACTGGACGACCCACCCCAACAACCCCTCCTCGCCCAACTACGTGCCCGACGGACAGACGCGGATGGTGGAGGAACCGGCGGAGTGACAGGCGAAACCGGGGCTCGGAGCGGAAGGGTATTCTCGTCCGAGCCCAAATCCGGCGACCGTCGAACATGACGCGCTGTGGCTTCGAGGAAAGCCCAGTTCAGACCGAACCAACAGCGAGCGCGTCTCCTCGGAAGGGCCCAAAAGGCGCATCCTGTCCAAGCGAGGCCGCCCGGACAGAAGTGCCTCACGGCAGAGTGGGCGGCGCCTGCGGAGACCTGCCCTATCAGACCTGACCGCCGCCAAAGAACGAGGCCAGTCCCAAGACCGCGAGGACGGCAATGATCTTGCTCGACTTGCGCGTCGCCTGCCTTGCCATGGTGTGGGCTGCTTCGCTGCGGTGGTGACGCCCCTTGGCGAGGTAGAATTGCGTGTCGATCGAGCCATCGGGGCGGTAGCGGATGTTGGCTGTGTCAGTCATCTTGTCCTCCATAGGTTACGGGGATCACCTTGGAGGGGTTTGCAGCGCCGCGCTTGAAGGCGAGCTTCAGATCTTCTTAAGAAGTCTGCAGAAGCCCTTCGAAACGCTTGAGGGAGCGCTGGAAACTACGCATGGTTTCCTTCATGCGCTACCGTTTCTCCGATTGCGAGCTTGATACAGCGGCCCATGAGCTCAAACGACTTGGCCAACCGGTCCATGTCGAACCCCAGGTCTTCGACCTCATCCTCGCTTTGGCGGAAGCTGGCGGTGACCTTGTGAGCTATGACGGCCTGATGGAACGCATCTGGGCTGGCCGCATCGTCTCCGACGCGACGATCGCCACCCGGGTCAGCGCGGCAAGGGCTGCCGTTGGGGACAATGGAAAACGGCAATCCGTGATCCGAACGGTGCCGCGGCGTGGAATTCAGATGGCCGTTCCGGTCGTGCACGCGCCGCACGGGTCCGAAGCTACAGTCACGGTAAGTGTCCCCGAACCGGTCACTCCACAGGACGGACCACCACAGGAGATCAGGTACGTTCGTTCAGCTGACGGCGTGAACATCGCCTTCGCCGTCAACGGAGCGGGACCACCGCTCCTACGCGTCGGTCATTGGCTCACGCATCTCGACCTTGATTGGCACAGCCCGATCTGGCGCCCCTTGCTGGATCGTCTGGGGGCCCACCATACTGTCTACCGCTATGACCAGCGTGGAACCGGAATGTCGGACAAAGACTTTCCGGGAAAAGGCATCGAGGAGTTCGTTGGCGATTTGGAGGCAGTGGCCGACCAGGCCGGCCCCGAGCCAATTCCGATCTTCACCGCGTCTCAAGGCGTGGCAGTCGCTTTGAAGTTCGCCGCGGATTATCCGGAACGCGTGAGCCGGCTCGTCCTATATGCTGGGTATGCCCAAGGACGGTACCGGCGCGGAACGGAAGCCGCGCGACAGGAGGCGAAGGCGCATCTGGAACTTGTGCGGACAGGCTGGGGACAGCCCGAGAGCCTGTTCCTCAAACTGTTCACGCAGATCTACCTGCCTTCGGGATCCCGCGATCAGGTCGAACATCTGATTCAAATGCAGCTCGCCTCCGCAAGCGCCGCCCGCGCCGCACGGCTGCGCGACATCATCGATCACTTCGACGTCTCGGACATATTGGAAAAGGTCGAGGCCCCCGTGCTCCTGCTGCATGGGCGTGGGGACGCGGTCCACCCGATCGAACAAAGCGAGATGATGGCGCGGCGCTTGCCGAACGCAGTCTTCGTTCCCCTCGACACCGACAACCATGTGCCCCTGCCAGGTAGCCCGGCCTGGGAGGTCATCCTTTCCGAGACCGAACGATTCCTGCAGTCGTAGCAAAATTCGAGGTCTGCCCGCGGTGCCCGCATCGCAGGCAGCCAATCACTCCGCCGTCAGAACGCGCCGGAAATGGGTTTCCAGATGCGCTTCCGCCTCGTCCCAAGGGCCGCGGCCCGGCCCCAGGACAGCGCGGACCTGCACCTCGAAATCGGCATAGTGCTGCGTCAGCGCCCAGATCGAAAAGATCAAGTGGTGCGGGTCCGACGGCGCAAGTCGCCCGGCGTCCATCCAGCCCTGGATCACCACGGCCCGGGCATCCACCAGACGGCGCAGCTCGCCCGACAGCGCGTCGCCCATCTGCGGCGCGCCGCGGAGGATCTCGCCGGCGAAGAGGCGGCTCTCCCGCGGGTAGTCGCGCGACAGCGCGAGCTTGCGCCGCACGTAGCCCAGCATCTCCTCCAAGGGCGTGCCCTCGGGGTCGAGCGCGCGCAGCGGATCGAGCCAGGTCTCCAGCAGGCCGTCCAGAAGCGCCCGATAGATCGCCTCCTTGCCCGGGAAATAGTAAAGCAGGTTGGGCTTCGACAGCCCGGCCTCCCGCGCGATGTCGTCCAACGTGGCACCGCTGAAGCCGTCGCGGGAAAAGACCTCCAGCGCGGCCTCCAGGATCAGCGCCCTGTTCTTGAGCTGAATGCGCGTCGCGCCACCATCTTCCGGCATGTCCGCCCACCCCCTCGAAGCGCATGGGAGTCGTTTTTTGGCCCGTCGCCCGCATCTTGGCAAGGTTGGCCCCTGCGGAAACGCGCCCCGGTTCGCGGCCCGGTTGACTGCCCCCCGCCGGGTGGTAGCGTCAGCGTCAGACACGAGACCTGCGGGGGAAAGACATGGACGCGACGCCGGGACAGAACATGCGGGTCGATCCCGACCGGCTCTGGGACAGCCTGATGGAGATGGCCAAGATCGGCCCCGGCGTGGCGGGCGGCAACAACCGGCAGACCCTGACCGACGCGGATGCCGAGGGCCGCGCCCTGTTCCAGTCCTGGTGTGAGGCCGCGGGGCTGACCATGGGTCTCGATAAGATGGGCAACATGTTCGCCCGCCGCGAAGGGACCGAGGATCTGCCCGCCGTCTATGTAGGGTCCCATCTCGACACCCAGCCCACGGGGGGCAAATACGACGGCGTTCTGGGCGTGCTGGGCGGGCTGGAACTGATCCGGACACTCAACGACCTCAATATCAAGACCCGCCATCCGATCGTCGTCACCAACTGGACCAACGAGGAGGGCACGCGCTTCGCCCCCGCCATGCTGGCCTCCGGCGTCTTCGCGGGCGTCCACGACCAGGCCTGGGCCGAGGACAAGACCGATGCCGAGGGCAAGCGCTTCGGCGACGAGTTGGACCGCATCGGCTGGCGCGGCGACGAAGAGGTGGGCGCGCGTCGGGACGACATGCGCGCCTTCTTCGAGCTGCATATCGAGCAGGGCCCGATCCTGGAGGCCGAGGGAAAAGACATCGGCGTCGTCACCCATGGGCAGGGCCTGAGCTGGACCCAAGTGACGGTGACCGGCAAGGAGAGCCATACCGGCTCCACCCCCATGCCGATGCGCAAGAATGCGGGGCTCGCGATGGCGCGTATCCTCGAAAAGGTCGAGGAGATCGCCCTGGCGCACGCGCCCCACGCCGTGGGCGCCGCCGGCCATATCGACATCTACCCGAACTCTCGCAACGTGATCCCGGGCAAGGCGGTGTTCACCGTCGATTTCCGCTCTCCGGACCTTGCCACCATCGAAGAGATGGAGGGCGAGATGCGCATCGCCGCCCAGAAGATCGTCGATGACATGGGCCTGACCGTGGAGTTCGAGAAAACCGGCGGCTTCGACCCCGTCACCTTCGACGAGGGCTGCGTGACCGCCGTGCGCAACGCGGCCGAGCGGCTGGGCTACAGCCACCAGAACATCATCTCGGGCGCGGGCCATGATGCCTGCTGGATCAACCGCGTCTGCCCCACCGCGATGATCATGACGCCCTGCGTCGACGGTCTGTCGCATAACGAGGCCGAGGAGATCACCAAGGACTGGGCGCGGGCGGGCGCGGATGTGCTGCTGCATGCCGTGGTCGAGACGGCGGAAATCGTGTCCTGATGCGGGAGAGGCTGTCTCCGGGGCGTGGGCGGAGCGCAGGAAGCCCGCGCTGGCGCGCCTCTGCCTGCGGCGCATCGGGCGGAGCCTCCGCGTGACACTAGGACGCGGCTGGACAGAGGTGAAACGCGGTCCGCGCGTGGCGCGGGACGCCCCTATCGGCCCCATGACCGGATCGGCGGGATCGCGGCTCGCCTCTCCCCGATCGACAGCCGATGCCCGGGCGGGCGCGCACCGATGAGCCCGACCCGCCGCATCGCCACCTTCGCGGCGATCTTCTTCCTCGTGAACCTCGCCTTCGACGCCTATCGGGCCGGGGGCGTGACCGTGGGCGCGCTCGGCTCGGCCCTTTTCATTACAATCGCCGGAACGGTCATCTATGTTCTGGTCCTGCGCTGGCAGGCGCGTCGCGACAAGGAGTAGCCGCAATGCTCGACACCACCGAGACCGAAACCCAGCTGCGCATCGATCTCGCCGCCTGCCTGCGCCTCGCCGCGCGGGAGGGCTGGAACGAGGCGGTTGCCAATCACTTCTCCGCCGCCGTCAGCGAGGACGGCAAGCGGTTCCTGGTAAACCCGCGCTGGAAGCATTTCAGCCGGGTGAAAGCCTCGGACCTGCTGCTGGTCGATGCCGACGATCCCTCGACGATGGACCGCCCCGACGCGCCGGACCCGACCGCCTGGAACATCCACGGCGCGCTCCACCGCCGCCTGCCGAACGCGCGGGTCGCGCTGCATCTGCACCCGACCTATCTGACGGCGCTGGCGGGGCTGAAGGATCCGCGGATCCTGCCCATCGATCAGGTCACGGCGCGCTGGCACAACCGGCTGGCCTACGACATGGCCTTCGGCGGCATCGCCCATGAGGCCGAGGAAGGCGAGCGGATCGCCACCACCTTCGGCAATCACGACGCTGTCCTGATGGGCAATCACGGCGCCACCACCATCGGCGCCACCGCCGCCGACGCCTATGACGCGATGTACCACCTGGAGCGGGCCGCCCGGACGATGGTGCTCGCGCTCTCGACCGGCCGCCCGCTGGCGGTGATGGATGACGCGCTGGCGGAACAGACCGCCCAGGGCTGGGAGACGGACGGCGCCGAGCGGCAGGCCCATTTCGCCGAGATGAAGGCCATTCTCGACGTCGAAGAGCCGGACTACGCCGAATGAGGCGTGCCGCGCCGCTGGTTGTGATGGCCGCGGCTCTTGCGGGCTGTGTCGGCCTGTCCGGCGCAGTGCCGCTCCGCCCTGGTCTGGCCGGGGGCGAGACGCCGGCGGCGATCCAGCCCGGCACGGTCTATCGCTGGTCCGTGAGCGGCGAATTCGGCGGCCAAGCCATCCCGTCGGGCACCATAACCCTGCGCGCGGTCTCGGTCACCGCCGAGGAAGCGCGCCTGACCGGCACGATTGCCCTTCCCCTCGGCGAGGAGGCCGACCTGACACCGGAACGCCAGCGCGAGGCCATCGCCGCACTCGACGCCGTCATCGGCCGCGACACGGAGGCCGAGATCGTCGATGGCGCGCTCCGCTTTCCGGCGGAGATCGTGCTGGACGCCGACCGCCGCGCCGTCGCCTCGCTCAGCCTCTCGCCCCGCGTTCGGCACGAGCCGCATGATTGCAGCCGGGTCCCGGGGGACTGCGTGACGCGCACCATTCTGCCCGATGGCAGCGCCATCCGCGTCGAGATCCGCCAGACTGAGCGGGACGGCATCTGGACGGCCCGCAGCCGCGCCGATGACGGCACGGCCACGACAACCCGCTATTCCGTGGACCCAAGCGGCGTCCTGCTCGACAGCGTGCTGGTTCAGCGCGCCGCCGGGGGCCGTGGCACCTTCACCCTTCGGAGGCTCTGACATGCCCTATCGCCTCGTGCCCCTCGTCCTTGTGCTGGCCGCCTGCGCCACCCCCACGCGCCCGCCCCCGGTCGACCGGCCCGACCTCTACGAGACCACGGATGCGCCGATTCCCTTCGCCGTCCGACAGCTCTTGCCCCGCGGCGTCCTGCCATCGGATGTCCGCGTCCGCGCCAATTGCTACGGCTACGCCGCCGGCGGCACCGTCTATCCCGTCCTCGTCCCGCGCAGCGGGCAGTACTGCATCTAACCGGAGGCCCTCATGTCCAAGGTCATCAAGAACGGCACCATCGTCACCGCCGATCGTCAGTGGAAGGCCGACGTGCTGATCGAAGGCGAGAAGATCGCCGAGATCGGCGAGAACCTCTCGGGCGACGAGATCATCGACGCCTCCGACGCCTATGTGATCCCCGGCGGCATCGATCCGCACACCCATCTGGAAATGCCCTTCATGGGCACCACCGCCGCTGAGACCTTCGAGTCCGGCACCTTCGCCGCCGCCGCCGGCGGCACGACCATGCTGGTCGATTTCTGCCTGCCGGGCGAGGATGGGAGCCTGCTCAACGCGGTCGATGCCTGGGACGCGAAATCCAAGGACCAGATCTGCACCGACATCTCCTACCATATGGCGATCACCGGCTGGAACGAGACCATCTTCAACGAGATGGAGACCGTCGTGAAGGAGCGGGGGATCAACACCTTCAAGCACTTCATGGCCTATAAGGGCGCGCTGATGGTGGAAGATGACGAGATGTTCGCCTCCTTCCGGCGCTGTGCGGAACTGGGCGCCCTGCCCCTGGTCCATGCCGAGAACGGCGACGTCGTGGCCGCCCTGCAAGAGAAATACATGGCCGAGGGCATCACCGGCCCCGAGGGCCACGCCTATAGCCGTCCGCCCGAGGTCGAGGGCGAGGCCGCCAACCGCGCCATCATGATCGCCGACGCGGCGGGCTGCCCGCTCTACATCGTCCATGTCTCCTGCGAGCAGGCGCACGAAGCCATCCGCCGCGCCCGCCAGAAGGGCATGCGCGTCTATGGCGAGCCGCTGATCCAGCACCTGACCCTCGACGAGAGCGAGTATTTCAACAAGGACTGGCAATACGCCGCCCGCCGCGTCATGTCCCCGCCCTTCCGCTCCAAGGAGCACCAGGACGGGCTCTGGGCCGGGCTGGCCGCCGGGTCGCTGCAAGTCGTGGCGACCGACCACGCCGCCTTCTCGGACGAGCAGAAGCGCATGGGCGTCGGCGACTTCACCAAGATCCCCAACGGCACCGGCGGCCTGGAGGAGCGGATGGCGATGCTCTGGACCAAGGGCGTCGAGACCGGCCGCCTGACGCCCGAGGAGTTCGTCGCCGTCACCTCGACCAACATCGCCAAGATCCTCAACATCTACCCGCTGAAGGGCGGCATCAATGTCGGCGGCGATGCCGACGTGGTGGTCTGGGATCCGTCGATCCACCGAACGGTCTCGGTTTCGACCCAGAAGTCGATCATCGACTACAACGTCTTCGAGGGCATGGAGCTGAAGGCGGCCCCCCGCTACACGCTAAGCCGCGGCGAGGTCATCTGGGCCCATGGCCAGAACTCCCAGCCCCGTCCGGGCCGGGGCAAGTTCATCAAGCGCACGCCCTACGCCTCGGCGTCCAAGGCTCTGTCGAAGTGGAAAGCCCTGAACACGCCGCGCAAGATCGAGCGCGACCCGATGAACATTCCAGCGGGGGTGTAGACCCCCGCTTCGCGCCGGCCACGGGCGCGGTGGGCATCACCCTGCCCGCCGCCCTTCCGGCCACACCGCCCCCGAGCGCGGCGCAATCTCCGCCGGGGGATCGTCCGCGCTCAAGCGGGCACCAGCGCCTCCAGGTCGGGCATGAGGTCGACGCTCTCCTGCTCGTGCGGATCGGTCCGGGCGATGATCGCGACGGCGTCTTCAGTGCCGGGGTTCAGCGGCAGATGCGGCACGTCGGCGGGGATGTAGATCAGATCGCCCGCGCCCATGGTCATGCGATGCTCGAGCCGGTCGCCCCAATACATCTCCGCCTTCCCCGAGATCACGTAGATCGCGGTCTCATGCGTCCTGTGCCTGTGCGCGCGGGCCCGTCCGCCGGGCGGCACGCGCAGCAGATGCATGCAAAGCGCGTCGGCCCCCACCGTCTCTCGCGAGATCCCCTCGAGATAGCTGAACCCCTGCTTGCCCTCGTAGCTCGTCTCGGCACGGAGCTTACGGCACTCCTTCGACATTGCAGACCTCCCTCGGCGATGCGCGGCGCGTCCAGCTTAGCAGGAATCCCGTCGCCGGTCGCGCGGGAAGACGTCTCTGGCGTCGCGCCCACCTCCCGGCAGACTGGATGGCCATAGCCATGACCGCGTTCCCGGCGTAAGGCCCATGCCATGGCCCTCCCACTCCGTCTCGCCGTCCTCACCTACGCCAACGCGGCGCTGGTCTACGGGCTGGTCACCTACCCCGAAACCGGCAGCCTCCCCGCCTCCCTCCAGAAGGTCGCCGTCAGCCTCTGGTGGCTGATCCCGCTCACCACCCCCTTCGCCGTGCTCTTCGCCCTCGCCGGGGCGCCGGTCGTGCGCGCCACGCTCGCCCACACGGCTCATTTCGGCCGCTGGCGCTCGGGCACGCTCGCGACGCTCGCCTTCCTGATCCCGGCCGCAGCCCTCGTGGAGGCCGCTCTCGCCCTCCGCGACGGCTTCTCCCCAGTGCGCTTCGCGATCCAAATCGCGGGCGGCCTGACGCTCGCCGCGCTCTGGGCCACGGTCAGAGGCCGGTAGCCAGCACCAGCTCGGTCTGCGACACCGCCTCGCGGACCCGCTTCGCCTCCGTGTAGCCCTCCGACTCGTAGAACGCGCGCGCAGTCCCCGGATCGTCGAACTCGACGATGATCACGAGCCCCTCGGCCGCGCCCTCCCGCACGTCCGGCGCCGGATCGCGCACCAGCACCCGGCCGCCATATTCGGCGATCACGGGCCCGGACAGCCGTTTGAATTCCTCGAACCCGTCCTTGTCCTGCACGCGGATGCGCGCGACGACGTAACCCTTGGGCATGCCGCCCTCCTTCCTTGCAACCAGCGCAGCCTAGCACGCCGACACCCGGTCAGGCGACACATCGCCTTGGCACCCCGGAGAGCCGCCGCTAGGGTCCGTCCGATCCGCCCGCCACCCGAAGGAAGCAGATGCCTGACCCCGTCATCCGCGCCGACCATCTCGACCTCACCTTCCAGACCGGCGATGGCCCCGTTCATGCGCTGAGCGACGTCTCGCTGGACGTGGCAGAAGGGGAGTTCGTTAGCTTCATCGGCCCCTCGGGCTGCGGCAAGACGACATTCCTGCGCTGCGTCGCCGCCCTGGAGCAGCCCACCGGCGGCACGCTGACCGTCAACGGCATGTCGCCCGACGCGGCCAGACAAGCGCGCGCCTATGGCTACGTCTTCCAGGCGGCGGGGCTCTACCCCTGGCGCACCATCGGCGAGAACGTCACGCTGCCGCTGGAGATCATGGGCTACCCCCGCAAGGAAAGGCAGGAACGGATGCGCCGCGTCCTGGAGTTGGTCGAGCTCGACCAGTTCGCCAACAAATATCCCTGGCAGTTGTCGGGGGGCATGCAACAGCGCGCGTCGATCGCCCGCGCGCTGGCCTTCGACGCGCCGATCCTGCTGATGGACGAGCCTTTCGGCGCCCTCGACGAGATCGTGCGCGACCGCCTCAACGAGGAACTGCTGAGCCTCTGGGCGCGCACCAACAAGACCACGCTCTTCGTGACCCACTCCATCCCCGAGGCCGTCTACCTGTCGACCAAGATCGTCGTCATGTCCCCGCGCCCGGGCCGCATCACCGATGTGATCGACTCGCCATTGCCCGCAGAGCGGCCGCTCGACATCCGCGACACGCCAGAGTTCCTGGCCGTGGCTCACCGAGTCCGAGAGGGCCTGCGCGAGGGGATGGAGGCGGCATGAGCGACCGCCTCTCCGTTCGGGCAGATGTCGCGGCGGGCGCGGTGACCCTGCACGGGTCTGCCGGCTTGGCGGGCGATGGCCCGGCCGTCCTGACCGGACAGGCGCCACCCGGCCGAGCGTCGGTCGCAAGGGAGGCGATGCCAGCCAGCCTCGGCGCGGGTCACGCAAGATCGCACCGTCCGAGATCGCGGCGAAACGAGGATAAAGATAGGTTTCTGCTCCCCTGCCCTCGGCGTTTCGAGTCGGGGGAAGTGGGCCGGCGAGATCGCGGACCGAGCGATCGACACCATGCGCGCGCTAGCCGGCACGACGGTCGCCCCGCAAACCGGCGTGTGCTTCGCGCCGTGATCCGGGGTGAGACGTCGGGCGCTTCCGCGGTTCGTGGGATCTGGACGCCCCTCCGCCGGCCGGGCGCCTGGGCCAGGAAAGCCGAGGGGTTGTCTTCGTTCGTTCGGAACCGCCGACCGATGCGGGCAATCCGCCTCACGATCATGCCAGCAATGGATCCCCGATGAGTCCCGTTGCCCGCATCGTCATTGAACTGGTCTCCATCGCGGTCGCGCTGTGGTTTCTGTTGTCACCCTCCTTCGACGATCTTCCGGCAAAGCGCGCGCTCGACGCCGTTGCGATCTTCGTCATCGGCCTGGCGCTTTGGCGGCTGTTCCAGTTGTGGCGGACGCGATGATCGTTCGACGCGCCACCGCCGAGGACGCTCCCGCCTGCGCGGCCATCGTCCGCCGCTGGCTGGACACATCCGATTGGATGCCAGACGGCCCGAGCGAGGCGGACCTCACCCGGAGCATGCGCGCGGCTTTCCCCCTCCGGGAGGCCTATGTCGCGGAAGATGGCGCGATGATCCTCGGCTATCTCTCGCTCGACCCAGACAGCGACCATATCCGCGGCCTCTATGTCGGCACGCCGGGGCGCGGGACGGGGCGCGCGCTGGTCGAGCGGGCTAAGGAGGGGCGCGACCGGCTGACCCTGAACAGCCACATGCCGAATACAAGGGCACACCGATTCTACGCCCGCGAGGGCTTCGTGACAGTGGAGACGGACCTCCCCGGATCGGACGGCGTGGCGGAGCATAAGATGGAGTGGCGGCGATGATCCTCCGGACGAAGGACACGGGGGGCGCATGGCCCTCCGCATCACGGGTTACGGTCATCGGCTCTCCGGCCTGTACCGCGGACCGAGCCTACCCGGAGAGAGGTAAAGACCCCGTTAACGCTGCGCCCCCGGAAAGGTCGGATTTGAGTATTTTCGAGCCCGTGATGAGACAGACGCCCCCGCTTCTGAACGCTGCGTTAAGGTTAACGCGCGCCCTCTTCATCACGGGTTCACAAATACTCAAATCCCGTCGTCCAACGCATGTGCAACGGAGGATGGGATGACCGACGCGACCGCTCCCGGGGCCGCCATCGGGCGGACGCCACTCCTGGCCCGCATCGCCCATGCCGCAGGTCCCGTCCTCGCCGTCGTGGCCGCGCTGGTCGCCATCTGGTACCTCGCCTGCATCCCGATGAACGCCGCGCAATCGGCCCTGGACGCCGAGCGGGCGGGTTCGGAGCTGTCGACGACCGCGGCCGACCGCCGCAGCATGTCGGGCCTCTCCGTCGCGCTCGCCCACCCCTCCGAGGCCCTCGCAGGCGCCTTCGCGCAGGAGCGGCCGCGCCTGCCCGCGCCGCATCAGGTCGTGGCGGAACTCTGGGACAGCACCGTCGACAAGAAGATCACCTCGCGGCGCAGCCTCGTCTTCCATGCAGGCATCACGCTCGGCCCGACGCTCTTGGGCTTCGCTATCGGCTCGGGCCTGGGCATCCTGCTCGCCATCGGCATCGTCCACAGCCGCGTCATGGATCTGAGCGTCATGCCCTGGGCCATCGCGTCGCAGACGATCCCGATCCTGGCCATCGCGCCGATGATCATCGTGGTGCTGAACTCGGTCGGGGTGCAGGGCCTGATCCCGAAGGCGATCATTTCCGCCTATCTCAGCTTCTTTCCGGTCACGGTGGGCATGGTGAAGGGTCTCCGCGCGCCCTCCCCCGCCGATCTGGACCTGATGCGGACCTGGAACGCGAGCGGGATGCGCACGCTGATCTCCCTGCGCCTGCCGAGTTCGCTGCCCTATCTCTTCGCCTCGCTCAAGATCGCCATCGCCGCGGCCCTGGTCGGCGCGATCATCGGCGAGTTGCCCACCGGAGCCGTCCGCGGCCTGGGCGCGCGCCTGCTCGCGGGCAGCTATTACGGGCAGACCGTGCAGATCTGGTCGGCGCTCTTCGGCGCGGCCATCGTCGCCGCCGCCCTGGTCGCGACCGTGACCCTGATCGAGCGCATCACGCTCAAGCGCATGGGGCTGGCACGATGACCGGGACGCGCAGCTGGATCGTTCCGGTCGCGGGCGCGGCCCTGGCCTTCGCCCTTGCGGCCGCCTGGCTCGGCCCGGTCGCCCTGGTCCTCGTCACCTGGCTTGCGCTCTGGGCGCTGAACGCGCGGCTGGCCGAAGCGCCGGCGGCACGCCTGATCGCGCCCGTCCTGTTCGGGGTCACGCTGCTGGTCCTGTGGGAGATGACGGTGCACCTGCTGGAGGTGCCGACGGTCATCCTCCCCGCGCCAAGCCAGATCGGCGTCGCCTTCTCCAAGAACCTGCCGACCCTCTGGGCCGATTTCGTCCAGACCGTGCTCAAGGGCGCTCTGTCGGGCTGGCTGATCGGCTGCGCGGCGGGGGTCGCGACGGCGCTGCTGGTGGCGCGGTCGGACGTCTTGCGCCGGGGGCTGCTGCCGGTGGGCAACTTCATGGCCGCGCTGCCTATCGTAGGCACCGCGCCGATCCTGGTCATGTGGTTCGGCTTCGGCTGGGAGTCGAAAGCCGCCGTCGTCGTGGTGATGGTGTTCTTCCCGGTGCTCGTGAACACGGTTGCGGGTCTTCAGGACACCGACGCGATGCAGCGCGACCTGATGCGGACCTATGGCGCCTCCCCCGCGCAGGAGCTGCGCTATCTCAAGATCCGCGCCGCCCTTCCCTTCGTGTTCAACGGGCTCAAGATCGCGACGACGCTTGCCCTGATCGGCGCCATCGTCGCCGAATTCTTCGGCAGCCCGACGGTGGGCCTGGGCTTCCGCATCTCGACGGAAGTGGGCCGCTTGAACCTGCCGATGGTGTGGGCCTCGATCACGGTCGCCGCCTTGGCGGGCAGCCTCAGCTATGGGCTCATCGCGCTGCTTGAGCGCCGCCTGACCTTCTGGCACCCTTCGCAGAGAGCGCGTCGCTAGACAGGCGCGCCGCCAACAGGAGAGACCATGAAGACCATCACGACAGCCGCAGCCCTGACCTTGGCCGCAACGACTGCTTTTGCCGATGGGCATGCCGACAATTCCGTCACGCTCCAGCTGCAATGGGTCACCCAGGCCCAGTTCGCCGGCTACTACGTCGCGCTCGAGAACGGCTATTACGAGGACGAGGGCCTCGATGTCACCATCCTGCCTGGCGGCCCCGACATCGCGCCGCCCCAGGTGCTGGCGGGCGGCGGCGCGGACGCGATGCTCAACTGGATGCCCTCGGCGCTGTCGGCGCGCGAGAAAGGCCTGCCGGTCGTCAACATCGCCCAGCCCTTCAAGTCGTCGGGCCTGATGCTGACCTGCTGGAAGGACACCGGGATCACCGGCCCCCAGGACTTCAAAGGCAAGACCATCGGCGTCTGGTTCTTCGGCAACGAGTTCCCGTTCCTGTCCTGGATGTCCCAGGAAGGCATTCCCACCGATGGCGGCGAGGACGGAGTCACGGTCCTCAAGCAGGGCTTCAACGTCGACCCGCTGCTCCAGCGCCAGGCCGACTGCATCTCGACCATGACCTATAACGAATACGGTCAGGTCCTGGATGCGGGCGTCTCCGAGGACGAGCTGGTGACGTTCAAATACGAGGATATGGGCGTGGCCACCCTGGAGGACGGCATCTACGTCCTGGAGGAGAACCTCGAAGACCCGGCCTTCGTCGACAAGATGGTCAAATTCGTCCGCGCCTCGATGCAGGGCTGGAAATGGGCCGAGGAGAACCCGGAGGAAGCCGCTGGGATCGTCCTGGACTATGACGAGACCGGCGCCCAGACCGAGGCCCACCAGGTCCGCATGATGGGCGAGATCGCCAAGCTGACCGCGGGCTCGGACGGCTCGCTCGACCCGGCCGATTTCCAGCGCACGGTCGATACCCTGCTGGCCGGCGGCTCCGACCCGGTCATCACCAAGCAGCCCGAAGGGGCTTGGACCTCGGTGGTGACGGATCAGGCGCTCAACTGAGCCACGAGGGGCGCCCGGCCGGGCGCCCCTTCCGCCGCGACCGACCGCCGCAGCGCGGATCCGCCGGGTATCTAGGCGCGTAGCCAGGGTATGACTTACGACAGACATAAACCCGCCCCGACCGATCTCGGCGATCAGCGGACCGTTCCTTCCATCGACCGCGCCGACGATCCCTCGCTGACCCATGCGGAGCGCGGCGCGCTCAAGCTCGCAGCGGACCGCTCCCGGCATCGCCGCTTCACCGCCCTCTATGACGATCTGATGTCATGACCCAGCCGATCCTCGTCATGGGCGCGACCTCGGGCATCGGCAAGCTCGCCGTCGAGGAGGCCCTGGGCCGCGGCCTTCCGGTGCGCGCCTTCGCGCGCAGCGCCGACAGTTTGCAACGCACCGATCTGCTGGAGCCCTGGCCGGGCGATGCCCGCAGCGCCGAGGATCTCGCGGAGGCGCTCGCCGGATGCCGCGCCGTGATCTACGCGCTGGGGATCCGCGAACGGCTCGCCATGCTCTGGGAGACGGAGACGCTCTTCTCCGACAGCACGCGCCTGCTGATCCCCGCGATGGAGGCGGCGGGCGTCACGCGCCTCGTGGCCGTGACGGGCTTCGGCGCCGGACGCAGCCGCGCGGCGATGAGCGCCCTCGAACGGCTGGGCCACGGCGCCGTGCTGGGCCGTCCCTATGCAGACAAGGATCGCCAGGAAGAGTTGATCGTCGAAAGCGACCTCGACTGGACCATCGCGCGCCCGGTCATCCTGACGAATGGACGCGCGGAGGGGCCGATCCGTGCGCTCGACGATCCGGCAACCTGGCGGAATGGGTTGGTGCCCCGGGCCGGCGTGGCCCGCTACCTCGTGGACGCGGTGGAACAGGGGCTCCACATTCGCCAGGATGTCGTTCTGACCCGCTGACACGCCCATTGTCTCGGGGCGCCGTCCGGGCGAGACTCCGGCCGATGGATCATTTCGCACCGGGCAAGGCCTTGGGCCAAAGCGCGCGCCGCGCGGCCCGGGCAGCCGCCCCGCCCCCTGGCCGGCGCCGATGATCTGGCAGTCGATCCTGCTGCTGGCCCTGGCGGTCGCGGCCTCGGTCTTCGCCACGCTTCAATTCGGGGACGAGGTGCTGATCGCGCTGGGTCTGATCCTGGTGAAGGTCAAGCTGCTCTGGGGCAAGCTGCTCTCGATCAAGCCGCCCGCGCTGTGGTCCTGGCTCAAGCAGCAGGGCGCGGTCTTTCTGCGCAAGGATCTACCCTACAAATATCTCTCCTCGGTGGTGGTTCCGATGACGCTGGGGCGGCGATTGCTGCGGCGGATATCGGAGACGATCTCGCGGCTGCTGGCCCCGGTCACGCGAACGCAGGCGCGGATGATGGCTTGGTATGGACGGCAGACCGGGCTGGCGCGGGCCTGCCTGGCCGTCGCGCTGCTGGGTCTGACGCTGGCGCTGACGGTGAGCACGATCGGCTTGTGGCTGATCCTGTTCTCCGTCAGCATTCCGTTATGGCTGGCGGCGCTGGGGCTGACGCTCGGTCGGATGCTGCTGGCCAGTGCGCAGAAGACGGTCTTCAAGATGATCGCTTTCCTGCAACTCAAATGGCTCTGGCGCGGGCTGCGGCGGCTTCTGCCGCAGGGCTGGCTGGACCGGCAGCGGCGCCTCAATTACCGGCTGGCGCGGGCGGTGATCCGGCGGCGGAAGCTGACGGCGCGCACGCTTGCGGGGCGCAAGGACGAGCTGCGCTATCGCCTCGGCCTGATCCTGGAGATCCTGGCGAGCCGGTTTCGCTGACGGCTCTCGCCGGTCCGGTCAGGGGACCGTGAATTCCAGAGTAGCGACGACCGGCGCCCCACCGGACAGATAGGGCCGGTGATCGTGGGTGTTGAGCGCGACCGACAGCACGTATTCGCCGGGCGAGAGCGCCCCGATCCCCATCGTCGCGGCATAGACCCGGCCGAGCTTCAGCCCGTTGAGATAGAGATGGGCGTGGCCTTCGCCGGAAATATGGGCCGTTCCCTCAGGCATCTCCCGAAAGAGGATGTCTGTGGTCTCGACCTCGATCGTGAACCCGTCCGCGTCGATCTCGTCCGGCACGCTCAGGGTGACGGTCGGAGCCGGGTCGGCCTCGACCCCCGGCATGGCGCCGTGATCCATCGCCGTCTCATCCAGCAGCCGGACGCGGGTGGTGATCTCGCCCGCCTTCTCGAAAAGCAGCGGGAGCGGCACGAGCGCGCCCGCAGGCTCCCGGCTGAGCAGCATGGCGTGAACCCCGTCCATGGCCAGCTGCGCCTCGTCCCCGCCGGGCACGATCAACGGCTTGCCGGGGGCGGTGAGCCCCGACAGCATCCCGACATCCCCGCCCGGCACGCCCAGCAGACGGTCGGGCGGGCCGTCGTTGCGGAGCGTCAGCGCCACCATCCAAGCGCCCTCGCGCCCCGCCATCGGCATGCCGACCGCGTCCAGCACCGCGATCTGCGGCGCCCGCGTCAGCAGCGTCCAGGCGATGGCGCCGAGCGCCGCCAAGAGCGCGGTCAGAAGAAGGGCTCGGATCATCGCTTGCTCCCAAGGCGCGGGTCGGGGCTATGCTACGCCGATGCGTCGATTTGGAAAGATCCTTCCCTGCCTCCTGGTCGCCCCCAGCCCGGCCCTGGCCCACGCGGCCGAGCAGGGCTTCGTCCTTCTGCTGCCCACGGATGTCTACGGCGCCGCGGGCACGGCGACGGTGGCGGCCTCGATGCTGCTGATGGCGGCGGTGCCGGGGCGGCTGGCCGTGGCTCTGTTCCGGCCGCTCAAGACCCCGCTCGCGCCCGCTGGCCCGGTGACGGCCAGTTCTCTGGCGGCCACGGCCGTCTTCCTGACCCTCGTCGCCATCGGGCTGCTGGGGCCCACCGATCCGCAGATCAACCTGATGCCGCTGACCCTCTGGACGGTGTGGTGGATGGGGCTGCTGGTGGTGCAGGGCGTAGCCTTCGACGTCTGGCGCTGGGTGGAGCCGTGGTCCGGGCTCACCCGCCTGCTCTCCATCCCGCCGCCGCTGCGCCTGCCCGCCTGGCTGGGCGCCTGGCCCGCGGTCGCGGGGCTGATCACGTTCCAGGCCTTCGTGCTGATCGACATCGCGCCGAACGACCCGGCGCGGCTGGCCACCGTGGCGCTGAGCTATTGGGCGGTCACGCTGGCCGGGATGCTGGTGTTCGGGCCGGACTGGCTGGCGCGGGCGGAGTTCGTCACCGTCACCTTCCGCCTGATCGGCCGGTTGCGGGCCTGGCATCGCCCCGGCCTGGGCCTGCCGGGCTGGGCCGCGTTGGAGGCCCCGCCTGACCGGGCCCGGGCCGTGCTCTGCCTCACGATCCTTGCCACGGGCAGTTTCGACGGCCTGTCCGAGACCTTCTGGTGGCTCGGCCGCCTGGGCATCAACCCGCTGGAGTTCCCCGGCCGATCCGCCGTCGCGCTCCCGAACCTCGTGGGCCTCGTGGCGGCCATAATTCTGCTGATCGCATTGTTCGCCGCCGCGGTCTGGGTCGGCTGCGCGCTCTCGGCAAGGCTCGGCGCGCCGGTGCCCGTCGGACGCGCCTTCGACGCCTTCGCGGTGACGATCCTGCCGATCGGGCTGGGCTATCACTTCGCGCATTACGTCGTGACCTTCCTGGTGCAGGGCCAATACGTGCTGGCCGCCCTGGCCGACCCCTTCGCCCACGGCTGGTCCCTGCCGCCTTTCGACGCAGTGCGCATCCGGACCGGGTTTCTGGCCACACCGGGTCCCGTCCGCACGATCTGGCTGATCCAGGCGGGCGCCGTCGTCGCAAGCCACGTCCTGGCGGTGCTGATGGCGCATCGGGTGGCGGCGAGGCTGGCGCGGGGCCATCGCGCCGTCGTCGCGCTGCAACTTGGATTGGCGGTGCTGATGATCGGCTACACGATTTTCGGCCTCTGGCTGCTTGCCTCTCCAAGGGGCGCCTGAGGTCCTGCACGGGTTCACAAATACTCAAATCCCGACCCAGCCGGCCCGCGCCCCCCTCGAATGTCTAGAAAATCCTAGACACCCTCCCGCCGCCGACCACAGAGTGACGCCAAGGACCAACGGGGGACAGACCATGCCACTTACCAAGATCGACCGCCGCAGCACGCTTCTCGGCCTTGGCGCCTCGGCCGGGGCGTTGGCGATGGGCACCCGTTTCACCCACGCGCAATCCGCCGCGCCGATCAAGATCGGCTTCCAGAAGCACGCCACGGGCATCGGCGCGGCCTATGGCCGCTGGTACGACGCCACCACCCAGGCCGCCGCCGCCCGCATCAACGAGATGGGCGGGATCAACGGCCGCCCCCTGGAGATCGTGATCGAGGATGACGGCACCGATCCCAAGCGCGGCGCCGAGGTGCTGGAGAAATTCGCGAGCCAGCATGAATGCGACGTGGCCTTCGGGACCTTGTTTTCTCATGTCGTGATCGG
Organism: Jannaschia seohaensis; assembly: GCF_900116765.1. GTDB lineage: Bacteria > Pseudomonadota > Alphaproteobacteria > Rhodobacterales > Rhodobacteraceae > Jannaschia > Jannaschia seohaensis. The sequence continues at coordinate 509,386 of NZ_UETC01000002.1, forward strand.
CTCCGCCCCCCGCGCGGGTGAGTTGAAGCTGCCCTATTTCGTCGTCTCGGAGGGCCATCACGTCGCTTCCGGCATGCTCAACCGCTACACGCTCCAGCCCGGCATCACCGACGTGAAGAGCCAGGTGCAGTCGATGGCGCCCTTCGTGGCGAACAATCTCGGCAAGAAAGTCACGATGATCTATCCCGACTTCGCCTTCGGCCACGATCACCGCGATTACTTCTCGGCCGCCATCGCGGCACAGGGCGGCGAGGTCGTGGCGAAGATCGCGATCCCGCCGACCGAGACGTCCTTCACCCGCTATTTCCCGCAGATCCCCCGCGAGACGGAAGTGATCTATCACGTCATGGTCGGCCCCGCCGTGCTGACCTTCGTCAAGGAGATGGGGGAGTTCTTCGGTCCGTCCCGCCCCGAGATCTTCGGCTTCATCGACAGCCTGGAGGCGGTGGCCATCGACAGCCCGGGCCTCGAATTCCTGGAAGGCACCTATTTCTGGGAGGGCGCCCCCCGCCATGCCCAGGCGAACCAGACCGAATACGACGCGGCCTTCCGCGCAGCGGTCGGCGTCGACGATCGGGGCGCGTCGGTCGACGATCCGCGCGACATCTCGACCTATGCCCATATGTTCGGCTGCTGGGACACGCTCAACGTCATCAAGGCCGGGATGGAAGCCTCCGGCTATCGGGGGCCGGGCGACCGCGCCGCGCTGATCGAAGCGGTGGAGGCGATGACCGACATGCCGCTGGGGATGGACCACCCGACGGGCGCGAAGCTCTTCAACGGCAAGACCCACCAAGCCTTCGGCGAGCAGCACATCAGCCGCGTCGAGGATGGCAACCTCGTCGTGGTGCACACGGCCAGCATCGAGGACGGGCTCTATGAGGACGAAGTGGACTACACCACTCAGTCGTTCTGAGCGTCATGTCCGTGACATCCCCGCGCGGCCGTCCCCGAGGCGAAGAGGCGCGCGCAGCGCCGATGAGCGGCCGCGCCCTGGCCTGACATGGAGTTCGGCCCCCACCTCCTGCTCGCGGTTCTCGAAGGTCTCGTCACCGCTTCGATCCTTTCGCTGACCGCGATGGGGCTGTCGCTCGTGTTCGGCGTGATGCGGGTGGTCAACGTGGCCCATGGCGAGGCGTTCATGCTGGGCGCGGTGCTGGCCTGGTGGGTGACCGGGCTGGTCGCCGGGCATCCGGCGGTGGGCTTCGTCCTCGCCGCCCTGACCGCGCCGCTGATCGTGGGCGCGCTGGCGGCGGCGTCTGACCGGCTGGTCCTCAAACGGCTGAACTACGACCCCGACCGGACCATCGTCGCGACCATCGGCCTGCTTTATATCGCGCAGCAGACCACGCTGATGACCTTCGGCCCCGATGCGCGGCCCGTCGAGCCACCCTTCAACCAGCGCATCGCCCTGCCCTGGCTGGAGCGGACCGAGGAGGGTTGGACCTGGTTCTATCCCTGGGGGCTGTCGATCACCTCCTACAAGCTCTTCGTGATCGCCGCCGCCGCGGCGATCCTGGTGGCGATCTGGCTGGTCATCACCCGCACCCGCGCGGGCCTCCTGATGCGCGCCACGCAGCAGGACAGCGAGACGGCGCAGGCCTTCGGCATCCCCGTCGGCACGGTCTACAGCGTCGTCTTCGGCATCGGCGCGGCGCTGGCCGCCTTGGGCGCGGTGCTGGTCGTGCCGATCCAGCAGGCGCATTACCTGATGGGGGGCGAGCCGCTCCTGCTCAGCTTTATCGTCGTGATCATCGGCGGGCTGGGCTCGCTGCCGGGCACGGTGATCGCGGCGCTGCTGATCGGGCTGTCGGACGGCATCATCTCGGTCTTCTTCTCGCCGACGCTCGCCAAGATCATCGCGACGCTGCTGGTGGCGATGGTGCTGGTGTTCCGGCCGCAGGGCCTTTTGGGCAAGGCGCAGACGTGACCGACCGGCTGCGCACCGATCTGCTGCATCTGGGCGTGATCGCGGCTCTGGTCGTGCTGTTCCTGACCTTGCCGACCTATTACGCGGGCAATCTCAGCCGGATCATGGTGCTGGCGATCTATGCCATCGGCTACAACCTGCTGTTCGGCTATACGGGGCTGCTGAGCCTCGGCCATGCGATGTTCTTCGCCGCCGGCATGTATGGCTACGGATTGACCGCCCAACTGGCGGGCGTGCCCGCCCTGCCCGCCTTTGCGCTGGGCATCCTCGCCGGGGCCGCGCTGGGTCTGGTCGTGGGGGCGTTGGCGCTCAGGACGGCGGGCGTCGCGTTCATGATCGTGACGCTGATGTTCGCGCAGGCGGCCTATCTGACGATCCTGCATTTCGGCACCTATACGCGGGGCGACGAAGGGTTCGTCGTGCCCTCCGAAGCACGGATCGTCTTTGGCATCGACCTCTCGGGCGAGACCGAGCGCTTCGCCGCGGCGCTGATCCTGTTCGCCTTGGTCCTTCTGGCGACCGGGCGGCTGGTGCGGTCGCGCCTGGGCCGCACCCTGGTCGCCATCCGCGAGAACGAGGAGCGGACGCGGATGCTGGGCTATGACGCGACGCGGCTGAAGCTGATCGCGATCACCCTCTCGGGCGCGCTGTCGGGACTGGCCGGGGCGGCCTATGCGCTGCTCTTCGGCTATGTCGGGGCCAGCTTCGCCGCCGTGCCCTATAGCATCTTCCCGCTGCTCTGGGTGCTCTTGGGCGGGGCGGGCACGACCATCGGCCCGCTGATCGGGGTGTTCTTCATGTTCTACCTGATCGACACAGCCTCCGGCATCACGTTGGCCTATCTGCTCATCGTTGGCGTGGCGCTGGTCTTGTTGACGCTCTTCGCGCCCCAGGGCATCGCCGGGCTCATCAAGCGGAGGCTGCCATGGCTTCCGTGATTCTGGAGACCAAGGGCCTAACCAAGCTCTATGGCGGTCTCGCCGCGAATACGGACGTGGATTTCGAACTGCCGCGCGGCCGGATTACCGCGCTGATCGGGCCGAACGGTGCGGGCAAGTCCACCTTCGTCGGCATGGTCACGGGGCGCATTCCGGCCACGCGGGGGCAGGTGATCTTCGAGGGGCGCGACATCTCCGCCCTGCCCGCCCATGCGCGGATCGCGCTGGGCATGGCCTATACGTTCCAGATCACCTCGATCTTCCCGGGTCTCGACGTGGCCGAGAACGTGGCCCTGGCCGCGCGGCGCACCACCGACGCGGCCCATCTCGACGCGAAGGTTCGCGACACCCTGGCCCGCGTTGGGCTGAACGGGCGCGGCAACGCCTTGGCGGGCGATCTGAGCTACGGGCACCAGCGCCTGCTGGAGATCGCGATGGGCCTGGCGCAGGACCCGCGGCTCTTCATCCTGGACGAGCCGACCCAGGGCCTCGCCGAGAGCGAGGTCGCCGGCTTCATCGACCTCGTCCGCGGGCTGGCGGGCGAGGCGACGATCCTGCTGATCGAGCACAATATGGATGTGGTGATGCAACTCGCCGACCATATCGTCGTGCTCGACCAGGGACAGGTGCTGGCCTCGGGCGCGCCCGAGGCGATTCGCGCCGACCGGGCCGTGCAGTCTGCCTATCTGGGGACGGCGGATGCTTGAGGCGACCTCGCTCCGCGCCGGCTATGGCCCTGTCGAGGTGCTGCACGACGTCTCCCTGACCGCGCGGGCGGGCGAGATCACCTGCCTTCTGGGGCGCAACGGCGCGGGCAAGACCTCCACGCTCAAGGCGCTGATGGGGCTGTTGCCGCTGACCTCCGGCACGGTCACGCTGGACGGCGAGGCGCTCCACGACCTGCCCGCCCACGAGATCCCGAAGCGCGGGATCGGCTACGTCCCCCAGGGCCGCCGCCTGTTCAAGGAATTGACCGTGGCCGAGACCATCGAGGTCGGGCTGATGACCCGCGGCGAAGGGCGCGCCACCCGGGAATGGGTGCTCGATCTCTTCCCCCGCCTGCGGGAGCGGCTGAACCAGCAGGCGGGCACGCTCTCGGGCGGGGAACAGCAGATGCTGGCGACCGCCCGCGCGCTCTGCCTGCGGCCCAAGGTGCTGCTGCTGGACGAGCCGACCGAAGGGCTTCAGCCCTCGATGATCGAGCTGATCCGCGACGTGACCGTGAAGATGCGCGACGAGGGCTATGCCATCCTGCTGGTCGAGCAGCGGATGGACGCGATCCTTGCACTCGCCGACCGGGCCGTCTTTCTGGAGACCGGACGTTCGGTCGAAACCGCCGACGCGGCGCGGCTCCACGCCGATCCCGACCTCCTCCACCACCGCCTGGGAGTCTGACATGGCCAAGCTCGTCATCCGCAACATCGGAAGCATCCTTTCAGGCCGAATCGAAGAGCCGCGTCTGGACGGCGACACGTTGATCGCCGTGGATGGGCGGATCACCGAATGGGGGAGCGATCTCGACACCGAGGGGGCGGATGTCACCGTCGACGCCAATGGCGTGACGCTCTGCCCCGGCCTGATCGACAGCCATGTCCACCCGGTCGTGGGCGACTACACGCCCCGGCAGCAACAGCTCCACTGGATCGATTCGACCCTGCATGGCGGCGTGACAACGATCATCTCGGCGGGCGAGGTGCATATGCCCGGCCGCCCCAACGACCCCGTGGGCACTGTCGCCATGGCGATCGCGGCGCAGCGCTGGTACGACAACCTCCGCCCCTCGGGCATGAAGGTCCATGCGGGCGCGCCGCTGCTCCAAAAGGGGCTGGAGCGGCATCACTTCGAGCAGATGGCCGAGGCAGGCGTGCGACTGATCGGGGAGGTGGGCCTCGGCACCGTCAAGGACGGGACAACCGCCAACGAGATGATCGGCTGGGCGCGGGAGCTGGGCATGAAGTCGACGATCCACACGGGCGGGCCGTCGATCCCCGGCTCGGGCCTGATCGACGCGGATATGGTGCTGGAGACCGGGACGGACGTGGTGGGCCATATCAACGGCGGCCACTCTGCCCTGCCCGACGACCAGATCTGCCGGATCTGCGAACATGCGACAGCGGCGCTGGAGATCGTCCATAACGGGAACGAGCGCGCGGCCCTGCTGACTCTCAAGACCGCGCAGGAGTTGGGCAAGCTCGACCAGATCATCCTCGGGACCGACGGGCCCGCGGGCTCGGGCGTGCAGCCGCTGGGCATCCTGCGGATGGTGGCGATGCTGTCGAGCCTGGGCGACGTGCCCGCCGAGATCGCCTTTTGCTTTGCCACCGGCAACACGGCGCGGCGGCGCGAGCTGGATGTCGGCATGATCGAGGCGGGGCGCGCGGCGGATTTCGTGCTCATGGACCAAGCGCAGCATGCGCCGGGGGCGGATCTGCTGGAATCGGTGAAGCTCGGGAACCTGCCCGGCGTGGGCATGACCATCATCGACGGGAAGGTCACCTCCATGCGCAGCCGCAACACGCCGCCCGCAACGCGGCTGCCCTCGGTGGTCTGAGCGCCCGCATGCTCGATCACCGGCCGGACGGTTCTCAGCGGAGGGAGGGTCCGGACCGTCGCAACAGAGGGCTGCGCTCGGCCTACGCGAAAACCGGCAACCTGTTGCACGGATGTCGCAGCTTCACGAAGGGGCGTGACGTTCGGGGCGTCGCAGGATACATGCGCAGCGACGCTGGCGTCTTTCGTCCGGCCCCCAAAGCGCTTCGGACCCTGTCCGCGCCTTGAAGGATCAGCTTCATGCCAAAAGACACGATCACCCCGCCTACTGCCGAAGCCCTGGCTCAGGACGTGCTCGCGCACCTCCAGACCACGCTCGCCAAGCGGCAGTCCTCGGCCACCGACCATGACTGGCGCGTGGCCCTGTCGCTCGCGATCCGCGACCGAGTCGTCACGCCCTGGCTCGACAGCCTTCAGCGAACCTCCGAGACCGGCGGCAAGGAGGTCTATTACCTCTCGCTCGAATTCCTGATCGGCCGGCTGATCGAGGACGTCACGATAAATCTCGGCCTTGAGGACGTCGCCCGCGAGGCGATGGCGCAACTGGGCCAGGACTATACCGCCCTGGCCGCGCAGGAGCCGGACGCCGCCCTGGGCAATGGCGGCCTGGGCCGTCTCGCCGCCTGCTTCATGGACAGCCTCTCGACTCTGGGCATCCCGGCCCATGGCTATGGCATCCGCTATGAACACGGCCTCTTCGAGCAGCATTTCCAAAAGGGCGTGCAGGTCGAGACCGCCGAGGCCTGGCTCGCCGAGCAGCATGTCTGGGAATTCGAGCGCCCCGAGGTCGCCTACCGCATCGGCTTCGGCGGCCATGTCGATTACGACGCCGAGGGCCGCGCCACCTGGCACCCCGCCCAAGAGGTGATCGCCCAGGCCTATGACACGCCCACGGTGGGTTGGCAGGCCAAGTGGGTCAACACGCTGCGCCTCTGGTCGGCGAAGCCCGTGGTTCATTTCGACCTCGCGGCGTTCAACCGGGGCGACTATATCGGCGCCTCCGCCTCCGAAGCGCTGGCCCGCACGCTCAGCCGCGTCCTCTATCCCGACGACACCACCGAGCAGGGGCGCGAGCTGCGCCTCAAGCAGGAATATTTCTTCGTCGCCGCCTCGCTGCGCGACCTCGTGCGGCGGCACCTGAAGGAGGGCCGCGCGCTCTCGACCCTGCCCGACTATGCCGCGATCCAGCTCAACGACACCCACCCGGCGCTGGCCGGGCCGGAGCTGATCCGCCTGCTGGTGGACGAGCACGGGATGGAATTCGAGACAGCGGTCAAGACCGCGCGCGCCTGCCTGGGCTACACTAACCACACCCTGCTGCCCGAGGCGCTGGAGCGTTGGTCCGAGGGCCTGATGAAGCATGTCCTGCCCCGGCACTATGCAATCATCTGCCTGCTCAACATGGCCTCGCTGGACGAGACCGGCACCGCAATCCTCGATCATGGCGAGGTGCGGATGGGCGAGTTGGCCTTCGTGATGGCGCATAAGGTGAACGGCGTCTCGGCGCTGCATACCGAACTGGTGAAGGAGACGCTCTTTGCCGACCTGCACAAGGCTTATCCCGACCGGATCGTGAACCAGACCAACGGCGTCACGCCCCGGCGCTGGCTGCATTCCGCCAACCCGGCGCTCTCCGCGCTCATCACCGAGACGATCGGCGAGGGCTGGGTCGCCGACCTGGAGCGCCTGCGGGAGCTGGAGCCGCATATCGGCACCGCCGCCTTCGACGCCCGCTTTGCTGATGCCAAGCGCGCAAACAAGGCCAAGCTGTCGGACTGGCTGCGGCAGGTCCACGGGGCGTCGGTCGACCCGGACGCGATGTTCGACATCCAGATCAAGCGCATCCACGAGTATAAGCGCCAGCTGCTCAACATCCTGGAGACCGTCGCGCTGTGGAACGACATACGTGACAACCCGAACGGGGACTGGACGCCGCGGGTGAAGATCTTCGGCGGCAAGGCCGCGCCCGGCTATGTCATGGCCAAGTCGATCATCCGGCTGATCAACGATGTCGGCGCCACCATCAACGCCGATCCCGTGACGCGCGACCTGCTGCAGGTGGTCTATCCCGAGAACTACAACGTCTCGATGGCCGAGCGGCTGATCCCCGCCTGCGACCTCTCGGAGCAGATCAGCACGGCCGGCAAGGAGGCGTCGGGCACCGGCAACATGAAGCTCAGCCTCAACGGCGCGCTGACCATCGGCACGCTGGACGGCGCCAATGTCGAGATCCGAGAGCATGTGGGCGCGGAGAACTTCTTCCTCTTCGGCCTGACCGCCGAAGAAGTCCGCCAGCGCCGCACCAAGCCCGGCCATGCCCGCTCCGCCATCGAGGCAAGCCCGCGGCTCAAACGGGTGCTGGGTCAGATCGCGAACGGGCTCTTCACGGGGGGCGAGGCGCGCTATGGCGACATCCTGGGGATGTTGTGGGACAGCGATTACTTCCTCGTCACCGCGGACTTCGACAGTTATTACGCCACACAGAGAGAGATCGACGCCGCCTATCGCGATCAGTCGGACTGGACGCGCAAAGCCGCGCTGCAAACGGCGCGGATGGGCTGGTTCAGCTCGGATCGCACGATCTCGGGCTATGCCGGGAACATTTGGAACGCGGCGTCGTTGCTGTAAGGGGAAATCAAAGGGGACCGCATGACCGGACTATCCGAGCAAGACATCGATCGCCTCGTCGCAGGCACCCATGACGACCCGTTTTCGGTACTGGGCCTGCACGAGGTCGGAGGAAAGCTCGCGATACGCGCCTATATTCCGGGCGCGGTATCCATCACGGCGCGGGACGCCAAGACAGGACGCCGGATCGCGGAATTGAATCCCGTCCGCGACGGCGTCTTCGAGGCGGTGACGCGCCGCAAGAACCGCTTCGCCTACCGGCTGCATGTGACCAATCACGACAGCAGCTGGGAGACGGGCGACCCTTACGCCTTCGGCCCCGTCATGGGCGATCTCGACGAGCATCTCATCGGCGAAGGCTCCCACCGGCAGCTGTGGCGCGTCCTGGGCGCGCATGTGATGACCCATGAGGGCGTTCAGGGCACGCATTTCGCGGTCTGGGCGCCGACCGCCAAGCGGGTGTCGGTCGTGGGCGATTTCAACGTCTGGGACGGACGGCGCCACGTCCTGCGCCGCCGGGGCGCGACCGGCGTATGGGAGATCTTCATTCCCGAGATCGGCGACGGGGAACGCTACAAGTACGAGTTGCTCGGGCCCGACGGGCATCTCCTGCCGCAGAAGGCCGACCCGTTCGGTTTCGGGGCCGAACATCCGCCGGCCACCGCCTCCATCGTGCGCAGCCTGGACGGCTTCGACTGGTCCGACGCCGACTGGATGGGCACGCGCGCCGACCGTATCGCCATCGACGCGCCGGTCTCGATCTACGAGGTGCATCTCGGCTCCTGGAAGCGGGTCCCCGAGGAGGGCAACCGCCCGCTCTCCTACCTAGAGCTGGCGCGCGATCTGACGGCTTACGTCAAGGATATGGGCTTCACCCATATCGAGTTGATGCCGATCAGCGAGTTCCCTTTCGACGGCTCCTGGGGGTATCAGCCCATCGGCCTCTATGCGCCGACCATCCGCCACGGCACCCTTCAGGAGTTCCGCGCCTTCGTGGAGGCCTGCCATGCGACAGGTCTGGGTCTGATCCTGGACTGGGTGCCCGGGCACTTCCCCGAGGACCAGCATGGCCTGGGCTGGTTCGACGGCTCGCACCTCTATGAGCATGCCGACCGGCGGGAAGGCTTCCACCCGGACTGGAACACGCTGGTCTTCAATTACGGCCGGCGCGAGGTGTCCAACTATCTGACGGCCAACGCGCTCTATTGGCTGGACGAGCATCACGTGGACGGCTTGCGCGTCGACGCGGTTGCCTCGATGCTCTACCGCGACTACAGCCGCAAGGACGGGGAGTGGATCCCCAACAAGGATGGCGGCCGAGAGAACCTGGAAGCCATCGCCTTCCTGCAATCGACCAATATGACCGCCTATGCGGAGCACCCGGGCTGCGTCACCGTCGCCGAGGAGTCGACCGCCTTCCCGGGCGTGACCGGCATGGTCGATGGCGGCGGGCTGGGCTTTGGCTACAAGTGGAACATGGGGTGGATGAACGACACCCTCCGCTACATGGCCGAAGACCCGATCAACCGGAAATACCATCACGGTCTGATGACCTTCGGGCTGCACTACGCCTTCTCGGAGAATTTCATCCTGCCGATCAGCCATGACGAGGTGGTGCACGGGAAGGGCTCGCTGCTGGACAAGATGCCCGGCGACGGCGACCAGAAATTCGCCAATATGCGCGCCTATCTCGGCTTCATGTGGGCGCATCCGGGCAAGAAGCTTTTGTTTATGGGCTGCGAGTTCGCCCAGGGGCGCGAATGGAACCATAACGCCTCGCTCGACTGGCATCTGCTGGACCACCCGCTGCACAAGGGCATGCAAGACCTCGTGCGGGATCTCAACGCCACCTACCGCGCCGTCCCCGCGCTCCATGAGCGCGACACGAAGGCCGAGGGCTTCGATTGGGTCGAGGGCGGCGCGGTCGAGGAATCGATGTTCGTCTGGCTCCGCCAGGGTGCCGAGGGCACGCCCCCGGCCCTGGTCGTGTGCAACATGACGCCGGTGCATCGTCCCGGCCGCCGGATCGGCGTGTCCGAGCCGGGCCGGTGGGTGCTGCGCATGAACACGGACGCCGCCGCCTATGGCGGCACCGGCACGCAAACCGCGGACGCGCACATGACGGAGGAGGTGGCCAGTGCGGGTCGGCCGCACTCCATCGTGATGGACGTGCCGCCGCTCTCGACGCTCATCTTCGAGCTGGAGCGTTAAGGAACAAAAGGGAGGAGGAGACCCGCAATGAGCAACGATCGCGAAGCGCTGCGCCTGGCACAACAAAGCATGGCCTTCATTCTGGCCGGAGGCCGGGGCAGCCGTCTTTACGAGCTGACGGATATCCGCGCGAAACCGGCGATGTATTTCGGCGGCAAGACCCGGATCATCGACTTTCCGCTGTCGAACTCGGTGAACTCGGGCATCCGCCGCATCGCCGTGGCCACGCAATACAAGGCGCATTCGCTGATCCGCCACCTTCAGCGCGGCTGGTCCTTCTTCCGGGCCGAACGCAACGAAGGGCTCGATATCCTGCCCGCGTCGCAACAGATGGGGAACGACAACTGGTATAAGGGCACGGCGGACGCGGTCGCTCAGAACATCGCCATCATCAAGGGATACGGGCCGAAATACATCCTGATCCTGGCCGGGGACCATATCTACAAGCAAGACTACTCCCTGATGATCAAGCACCATGTCGACAGCGGCGCCGACGTCACCGTCGGCTGCGTCGAGGTGCCCCGGGAGGAAGCGTCGGCCTTCGGCGTGATGCATGTCGACGAGAACGACAAGATCCTGGACTTCATGGAAAAGCCGGCCGATCCTCCGGCGATGCCCGGCCATCCGGATCTCGCTCTGGCGTCGATGGGGATCTACGTCTTCGAGGCGGAATACCTATATAAGCTGCTCGAAGAGGACGCGGCCGACGAGAGCAGCGAGAACGATTTCGGCAAGAACATCATCCCCAAGATCGTCGAGACCGGCTTGGCCGTCGCACACCCGTTCAGCCGGTCCTGCGTGAAGACCGGCATCGAGAAGAAGGCCTATTGGCGCGATGTCGGCACGGTCGACGCCTTCTGGCAGGCAAATATCGACCTGACCGATTTCACGCCTGAGTTGGACCTTTTCGACAACGAATGGCCGATCTGGACCTATTCCGAGCTGACACCCCCCGCCAAGTTCATCCACAATGAAGAGGGGCGGCGCGGGTCTGCGACATCCTCGATGGTCTCGGGCGGGTGCATCATCTCGGGCTCGTCCCTGGACCGCTGCCTGCTATTCACCGGCGTGCGGGCGCATAGCTATTCCGAGCTCTCGGGCGTTGTGGCGATGCCCTATGCCGAGATCGGGCGGAAAGCGAAGCTGAAGAACGTGGTCATCGACCGGGGGGTCAAGATCCCCGAGGGCCTGACCGTCGGCTATGACGCCGAGGCGGACGAACGGCGCTTCCGCCGGACCAAGAATGGCGTCTGCCTGATCACCCAGAAGATGATCGACGCGCTGGACGCCTGATGCAGATCCTCTTCGTCGCCTCGGAATGCGCGCCCTTCGTAAAGACGGGCGGGCTGGCCGATGTCATCGGCGCGGTGCCCAAGGCGCTGGCGCCGCTGGGTGCCCGCGTCCGCGTCCTGCTGCCCGCCTACCCCGCCCTCTCGGCGCAGGTCGCGCAGGGCGCGGAGGTGATGGCGCTCGACGACCTGATGGGCGGGCCCGCGCGCGTCCTGGCGATCGAGGCGCAGGGCGTCGACCTGCTCCTGCTCGATGCGCCGCATCTCTACGACCGGCCGGGCAATATCTATCTCGGCCCCGATGGGCGGGACTGGCACGACAATTGGGCACGCTTCGCCGCCCTGTCGCGCGTCGGCGCGATGGTGGCCCAGGGCGCGCTGGGCGATTGGGCGCCGGACGTGGTCAACGCCCATGACTGGCAGGCGGGGCTCGTGCCCGCCTATCTGGCCGAGGCGGGCACGCGGGTGCCTTCGGTCGTGACCATCCACAACATCGCCTTCCAAGGTGTATTCGGCCCCGAGATCCTGGGGCAGATTGGCCTGCCGGGGCACTGGCACAGCGTCGATCGGGGCGAGTATTATGGCGGCTTCAGCTATCTCAAGGCCGGGCTCATGGCCTGCGACCGGATCACCACCGTCTCCCCGACCTATGCGCGCGAGCTGATGCGTGGAGAGTTCGGCATGGGGCTGGACGGCGTGATGCGCGCCCGCCGCGCGGACCTGTCGGGGATCGTGAACGGCATCGACCTGGACGCCTGGAACCCCGAGACCGACCCAGCCCTGCCTGCGCCCTACGGCGCCCGCACCCTGGGCAGGAAGGCCGCCAATCGCGACGCGCTCATGGTCCGGTTCGGGCTGGAGCCCGGCAGCGGACCGCTCTTCTGCGTCGTCTCGCGCCTGACCGAGCAGAAGGGACTGGACCTGCTGCTGGAGGCGATCCCGACCCTGCTCGCGCGGGACGCGCGCCTGGCCCTGCTGGGCAGTGGCGAGAAATGGATGGAGGACGCGTTCTCCGGTGCGGCCGCACGCCACGCCGGCCGGATCGGCACGGTGATCGGATATGACGAAGGTCTGTCCCACCTGATGCAGGGCGGCAGCGACGCGATCCTCATCCCCTCCCGCTTCGAGCCCTGCGGGCTGACCCAGCTCTATGGATTGCGCTATGGCACGGTGCCGGTCGTCGCCCGCACGGGCGGCTTGGCCGACACGGTGATCGACGCCAATCCGGCCGCGATCGAGGCGGGCGTGGCGACGGGCGTGCAATTCTCCCCCATCGACGCGCTGGGCCTGCAAGACGCCATCAACCGGACCTGCGATCTCTTCGAGGATCAGACGGGCTGGGCCGCGATGCAGCGCCGGGGAATGAAGCAGCCGGTCGGGTGGAATTCGTCAGCACAAGCTTACCTCTCCCTCTTCCGCTCTCTGGGCTGACATGACCACCTATGACATCCGGGCCGGCACGGCCCATACCATGGGCGTGACCCATGACGGGGACGGCGCGAATTTCGCCGTCTTCTCCGCCAATGCGGACCGGATCGAGCTGTGCCTCTTTTCCGAGGACGGCCGCAAGGAAACCGCTCGGCTGACCCTGCCCGAGCGCACGGGGCCAGTCTGGCACGGCTATGTCCCCGGCCTGCCCTATGGCACGCTCTACGGCTACCGCGCCCATGGGCTCTATGCGCCGGATCAGGGCCATCGCTTCAACCCCCACAAGCTGCTGATCGACCCTTACACGCGGGAGCTTTCGGGCGACTTCACCAACGATCCCGCGACCTACGGGTTCGACCTCGCCCACCCCGAACGGGATCGGACCCCGTCCAAGGCCGATAGCGCGGCCTATGTCCCGAAATCCGTCATCTCCCATCCTGATCTGTTCGAGCCAGCGCTCGCGCCGCTCGACGGTCGCCCCCTGTCGGAGCTGATCTACGAAGCCCATCCCAAGGGCCTGACGATCCAGCATCCCGACATCGAAGAGCGCCTGCGCGGCACCTATGAGGGGCTCTGCGCCGACCCGATCCTGGACCATCTCGACAAGCTGGGTGTGACCACGGTCGAATTGTTGCCGGTGCATGCCTTTCCGGATGACGGATTTCTGCTCGACAAGGGGCTGCGGAACTACTGGGGCTACAACACCATAGGCTTTTTCGCCCCCAGCCCGCGTTACTTCGGGCCTGCGGGTTTCGCCGGCTTCCGCCACATGGTGCGGCGCTTCCACGAGGCGGGGATCCGGGTGATCCTGGACGTGGTCTACAACCACACCGCCGAGGGCGACCATCTGGGGCCGACGCTCTGCTATCGCGGTCTCGACAATGCCAGCTATTACCGGTTGATCCCGGGGCAGCGGCGGTTCTACGTGAACGACACGGGGACCGGCAACACGCTGGACCTGACGCGACCCTATGTGCTGCGCATGGTGCTGGACAGCCTACGCTTCTGGGTCACGCAGATGGGGGTGGACGGGTTCCGCTTCGACCTCGCCACGACGCTCGGGCGCGAGGCGCATGGCTTCGACCCGCATGGCGGCTTCTTCGACGCGCTGCGGCAGGACCCGGTCCTAAGCAAGACGCGGCTCATCGCGGAACCCTGGGATATCGGCCCGGGCGGCTATCAGCTGGGCAGCTTCCCGCACGAGTTCAGCGAGTGGAACGACACCTTCCGCGACACGGTGCGGGGCTATTGGCGCGGCGATCCCCATGCGACGCAAAGCCTGGGCGGCAAGCTGCTGGGCTCCGCCGACCCGTTCGACCGGGACGGGCGGCGGCCCTGGGCCAGCGTGAATTTCGTCACCGCCCATGACGGCTTCACCCTGGCCGATACCTGCGCCTATGCCGAAAAACACAACGAAGCCAATCTGGAGGACAATCGGGACGGCCATTCCCATAACGTCTCGGACAATATGGGCGTGGAAGGGCCGACCGACGACCCGGAGATCCTGGCCGCCCGCGCCCAGCGCGCGCGCAACCTGCTGGCCACGGTTTTCCTGTCCCAAGGGACGCCGATGATCCTGGCCGGGGACGAGATGGGCAATTCCCAAGGCGGCAACAACAACGCCTATTGCCAGGACAACGAGATAGGCTGGGTGGATTGGACGGGGGATGCGGCGCTGACCGCCTTCGTCTCGCGCCTTTCGGCCTTCCGCCGCCAGCATTCGGTGCTGCGGCAGCTTCATTTCCTGCACGGGCGCAAGCGCGCGGCCGATGCCCTGCCCGATGTGGTGTGGCGCGACTTCGCGGGTCAGCCGCTGGAATGGCGCGACCCCGGGCTCGATCGCTTGGTGCTGGTCCTGCGCTCCTCGGCCGAGACCACCGTGGGCGAGGACGATGCCGACGCCGTGCTGCTTGCCTTCAACCGCTCGGAAAAGCCGGGCCGGGTGAAGCTGCCGCGCCCGCCCTCGGGCGGGCGCTGGGTTCGCAGGATCGACACCGCCGCCCCCGACGCGGCCCCCACCGCCGAGACCGGCACGGCCGCCATCGCGGGCGCCTCGGTCCTGGCCCTCTCGATTGACATGACAGGAGGTCCCCTATGACCCGCCACGCCACCCAGCCCATCGACGGACAGAAGCCCGGCACCTCGGGCCTGCGCAAGAAGACCCGCATGTTCATGCAGCCCGGCTATCTGGAGAATTTCGTCCAGAGCATCTTCGACGGGATCGGCGGGGCAGCGGGCAAGACCTTCGTCGTCGGTGGCGACGGGCGCTATTTCAATGCCGAGGCGATCCAGACGATCCTCAAGATGGCCGCCGCCAACGGCGCCGCCCGGGTGATCGTGGGCCAGGACGGCCTGCTCTCGACGCCCGCCGCCTCGCATCTGATCCGGCTCAACAAGACCGATGGCGGGATCATCCTCTCGGCCAGCCACAATCCCGGCGGGCCCGACGAGGATTTCGGCGTCAAGTTCAACACCCCCAATGGCGGCCCCGCCCCCGAAGGCGTGACCAACGCGATCTTCGCCCGCACCAAGGAGATCGACGCCTATCACAAGCTGGACGTGGCCGATGTCGATCTCGGCACGCTGGGCGAGACTTCGGTGGGCGACATGGCCGTGACGGTGGTGGACCCGGTCGCGGATTACGAGGCGCTGATGGCCTCGATCTTCGACTTCGGCGCCATTCGCGCTATGATCGCCGGCGGCTTCACCATCAGCTTCGACGCCATGCATGCCGTCACCGGCCCCTATGCGACCAAGATCATCGAAGGCACGCTGGGCGCGCCCGCGGGCTCGGTCGTCAACGGCACGCCCAGCCCGGATTTCGGCGGCGGCCACCCGGACCCGAACCCGGTCTGGGCCAAGACGCTGATGGACAGGATGATGGGTCCGAACGCCCCCGATTTCGGCGCCGCCTCGGACGGCGACGGCGATCGCAATATGATCGTCGGGCGGGGCTGCTATGTGTCGCCCTCGGACAGTCTCGCCGTGCTCGCCGCCAACGCGACCCACATCCCGGCCTATGCCAAGGGCCTCGCGGGCGTGGCGCGCTCCATGCCGACCAGTGCCGCCGCCGACCGCGTGGCCGAAAAGCTCGGCATCGGCATCTACGAGACGCCCACCGGATGGAAGTTCTTCGGCAACCTGCTGGATGCCGGCAAGGTCACGATCTGTGGCGAAGAGAGCGCCGGGACCGGCTCCGACCATGTGCGCGAGAAGGACGGGCTCTGGGCCGTGCTGTTCTGGCTCAACCTGCTGGCCGCGCGGAAGGCGTCGGTGGCCGAAGTGATGCAGGACCACTGGGCGACCTATGGGCGCAACTACTACACAAGGCTCGATTATGAGGCCGTCCCGACCGAGGCCGCCAGCGCCCTGATGGACGGCGTGCGCGACCGGCTGGGCGCCCTGCCCGGCCAGAGCTTCGCGGGTCTCACCGTCGAGAAGGCCGACGAGTTCAGCTACCACGACCCGGTCGATGGCTCAGAGAGCCACGGCCAGGGCCTGCGCATCTGGTACGAGGGCGGCGCGCGCGCCGTTCTGCGCACCTCAGGCACGGGGACCGAGGGCGCGACGATCCGCTGCTATCTGGAGGCGTTCGACGGCGAAGTGCTGGACGACCCCACCAAGCTCGACGCCGTGCGGGCGGCGACGATGGAACTGGCCGGCTTCCAGAGCCATATCGGCCGGACGGAACCCGACGTCACGACGTGACCCCGCGCGGGCGCCCTCGGGCGCCCGCCTCCGGCCTCATTAGGCCCGGCCTCAGTAGCTCCGGCGGCAGAAGCCCGCATCGTCGCAGAACACACCCGCCAGGCCCCCGATGATCGCGCCACGGTCCCCGTTGCCGTCGATGGCCCGCGCCGTGCCATAGCCGACAGCCGCGCCGACAAGGCCGCGCTCGACATCGCTGTCGATGAAGCCGGTATTGCAGCCCGCCAGCAGGGACGTGGCGAGGGCGAGGGGAAGGAGGGTCTTCATGGATCTTATCTCCGTGACGGGATTCATATGTCGGACCGTGGCGCGGCGAAGGGGACGCTTTCACCCCGCCGCCACGCACTAAGAACAGGCCCATCCATGCCGCCGGTGGCCCCGGATATGCGATCACGGCAGGCCCGCCGCCGCGTGTTATCCGATGACGGAGCGCCGTCCCCCCGTGACACGGCCCCCGCGAGCGCCTAAGCCGACCCCATGAAAATCGCGACCTTCAACGTGAACGGCATCAAGGCGCGCTATGGCGCCGTCTCCGACTGGCTGCGGGAGGACGCGCCCGACATCGCCGTTCTGCAAGAAATCAAATCGACGGACGAGGCCTTCCCCCGCGAGATCGCGGAGGAGGCGTGCTATGAGCTGCACACCCACGGGCAGAAGGGCTTCAACGGCGTGGCCCTGCTGTCGAAGACGCCGCTGGAAGACGTGACGCGGGGCCTGCCCGGCGACGACGCGGACGAACAGGCCCGCTATATCGAGGGCACGGCCATCGGCGCGGGCGGCGCGGTGCGCATCTGCGGCCTCTACCTGCCCAACGGGAACCCGGCGCCGGGACCGAAATACGACTACAAGCTTGCGTGGATGGCGCGGCTGGAGGCCCGCGCGCGGGAGCTGCTCGCCGCCGAAGAGCCTTTCCTGATGACCGGCGACTTCAACGTCATCCCCGAAGATCGCGATGCCGCCCGCCCCGAAGCCTGGGCCAAGGACGCGCTCGGCCTGCCCGAGACCCGCAGAGCATGGCGCCGCCTCCTCAATCTCGGCCTGACCGACGCCTTCCGCGCCCGCGTCCAAGGGCCGGGCCATTACAGCTTCTGGGACTACCAGGCCGGCGCCTGGAGCCGAAACGACGGCATCCGGATCGACCATTTCCTGCTCTCGCCCGCCGTGGCCGACCGTATGACCGACTGCACCATCCAGACCGAGCTGCGCGGCCGCGAGAAGCCCTCGGACCACGTGCCTGTGTGGCTCACCCTGGACGCCTGACCTCCCAGCGGGATCGCCCGGCCGCGCCGTGCGCCTCCGGCGGGGATATTTGAACAGGGAAGAAGAGCGCGCGCCGCTGCTCCCATCACGGGTTCGCAAATACTCACGGCGGGACATCGGCCGCGGGCGCGGCGCGGCTGAGGGGCGCATCGGCCCGGGATCGGGGGTCCGGGGGGCGTCCCCCGGACCCTCCTTCCGCGCCAGACTTTACCTCCGGCGCGCATCCCCTACTCTCCGCCCATCACCGCAAGAAGAGGCACGCGATGCGCACCGTCCCCCTGGGTCCGAACGACACCATCTCCGAGATCATGCTCGGCACCATGACTTTCGGCACCCAGACCTCGGAGGCGGACAGCCACAGGCAGATGGACATGGCGGCCGAGGCGGGCGTGACCTGGCTCGACACTGCCGAGATGTATCCGGTCAACCCGGTCACCAAGGAGACCCTCGGCCGCACCGAAGAGATCGTGGGCAACTGGCTCGCCAAAGGGAATGCCGGGCGGCTGCGGGTGGCGACCAAGCATCTCGGGCCCGGTGACTATTCCGGAGAGATCACCGCCGAGACGATCCCCGCCGCCATCGAGGCCAGCCTGAAGCGCCTGCAATCCGAGACCATCGACCTCTACCAGCTGCACTGGCCCAATCGCGGCTCCTACCATTTCCGTAAGAACTGGACCTACCGGCCCGAGGGGGACCGGGCGGCCATCCTGCAGAACCTCGCCGATTGCACGGCCGCGCTAGAGCGGGAGGTGGCGCGCGGCACGATCCGGTCCTTCGGCCTGTCGAACGAGACGACCTGGGGGCTGGCGCAGTGGCTTCGGCTGGCGGGGGACGGGTCCGCACGACCGGTGTCCGTGCAGAACGAATACTCGCTGCTCTGCCGCTTCGCGGACACGGATCTGGCGGAACTGATGTATCACGACCAGATCACGATGCTCGCCTTCTCGCCGCTGGCGACGGGGCTTCTCACGGGCAAGTATCAGGGCGGAGCGATCCCCGAGGGCTCGCGCCGGTCGATCAGCCCCGGGCTCAGCGGGCGCTGGTCGGACCGGGTGGATGCGACCGTCGCGGCCTATCTGGAGCTCGCGCGGACCCATGGGGTCGATCCCGTCCATATGGCGCTGGCCTGGTTGCAGAGCCGGCCCTTCGCCTGCTCCGCCATCATCGGGGCAACGACCGTGTCGCAGCTGGACCATGCGCTGAAGGGCGCGGGCCTTGTGCTGTCGGAGGAACTGGTCGCCGCGGTCGACGAGGTCCATCGGACCTATCCGGCGCCCTATTGAGGGGGCGGTGCCGGCCGCGGGCGGCGCGCCCTGAGTATTTTTGGCCAGAAGAAGCAGGGGGACGCAGGCGCTTTTGGGCTGCGACCTTCCATCAGCGCCAGAGACGCACGGCCCCCACGGCGATATCCGCTCTGAACTCCCGCCCGATGGCGAGGACGCCGATGCGGCGGAGTTCGGCCGGGTCGAAGGGCGCGGAGGTGCGATGCGCGGCGAAGCTGTCCCAGGAGGCGCGGAGCGTCCCCCAGGCCGAGGGGGCTTCGAAAGACAGGCGGTAGGACTGCCAGGGCCGGGTGAGGGCCGTGGTGCGCAGCCGCAGGTCATAGATCTCGCCATTGCCGATCACGTCGATCTCGATCCCGGACCAGGCGGCGGCGTCGACGCCCTCCGGCAGATCGGCGGCGATCTGGATGAAGCCGCCATTGTTCGCGGTCGAGACCTCGCCCGTCAGACGCGCGGCTTCGGTTCCGGACAGACGCGCCCGCGTGAGGCGGCCGGTCGAGACGCCCCCCATCACCGTGTCGGCGACATAGCCCCAGTGGAGAGCGAGCGACGCGCTTGTCTCCGCGGCGGGAAGGCTGCTGGCCAGCCCGCTGGCGGCGGCGGAGGCGAGAAGGGTGCGGCGGGTCATGGCGGGCACTCCGGTCCTGGCCGGGACGTAGCGTGGGGCGGGCCGGATTCTACGGCGCGTCGATCTCCAGGAGCCTGCGGGCGAGCGGCACGTCGACGGCCCGGCCCTGGGCCAGCGCCTCCCGGTCGAGGCGGTCGACGAGGGCATGGGCGGCGGCGAAGCTGCGCTCCATCCGCGGCAGCAGATACTGCACCAGGGCGGGGCGCGGCGCGATCTGACGATCCGCGAAGAGCTTTAGCAGCACGGCTTGCAGCAGCGCTTCGTCCGGCTCGCCCAGGCGGGCGGGGGTGAGCGAGGCAAGGCGCGAGGCAAGGTCCGGCAGCCGCACGCCCCAGTCGGACGGCGCGCGGCGCCCCGTGAGCAGCAGGCTCTGCCCGGCCGCGCCTAGCGTGTTCCAGAGGTGGAAAAGCGCGCGCTCCCGCTCAAGCGTGAGGCCGCGATCGGCGTCCTCGACCGCGACGGGGCCCTCGGCCAGGGCGGGGATATCGTCTTCGGCCAAATCGGCGGCGGCCACGACCCGCGCGCCCGTCCTCCCGGCCCAGGCGGCGGCGAGATGCGACTTCCCCGCCCCCTCCGGCCCAACGAGGGCGAGGCGCCGGTCGGGCCAGTCGGGCCAACGGTCGAACAGTGCCAGCGCCGTCTCGTTGACGGGGGAGGACATGAAATCCGCCCGGCTGCGCTGATTCAGGCGCGGCAGGTCGATGATGGTCTGGCGCGGAGTCACTCGGCAGCGTCCCTCGGGTCGGAGCGCGGATCCGTCAGGGTCGGTGGCGGTGCCTCCGCCTCGGGGTGGCGGCCGCGATAGAGCAGGCTTGCCTTATATTCCCCCACGAGGAAGCGTGTCACCACGCCCAGCGCCGCCGACACCGGCACCGCGACCAGCATGCCGACGAAGCCATAGATCGCCCCGAAGGCCGACAGCGCCAAGAGCAGCCAGACCGGGTGCAGGCCAACGCTCTCGCCCACCAGCTTGGGCGTCAGGATATTGCCCTCCAGGAACTGCCCGGACACGAAGATGGCGGCGACCAGCCCGATGGACGTCCACTCCCCCCAGAATTGGAACAGCGCGAGGCCGATGGCCAGCGCCCCGCCGACCAGCGCGCCAACATAGGGGATGAAGGTGATGAGTCCGGCCACCGCCCCCACCACGAGACCGAATTGCAGCCCCACCGTCATCAGCGCGACGGAATAGAACGTCCCCAGAATGAGGCAGACCGTCCCCTGCCCGCGCACGAAGGAGGCGAGGGTCGCATCCACCTCGCGCGCGAGACGGCGGATGGTATCGACATGGTCGCGGGGCAGCAGGTCGTCGATGCGGGCGACCATGTTGTCCCAGTCGAGCAGCAGGTAGAAGGCGACGACCGGGACAACAACGATGAAGACCAGCGCGTTGACCACGCCGAAGACGCCGGCGACCAATTGCTGCGCCAACTCGCCGCCGCGGGCGCGCAGCAATTCGCCCAGATCCGACAGGCCGGTGCGCACGAGGCTGCCGTCTTCGACCAGCGACGGAAAACGCATCGTGAGCCATTCCCGCAGCGCCTCGAAATAGGTCGGCGCGGCCCGAACGAGGGAGGTCGCCTGATGAATCAAGGTCGGGATGACGAAGGCGATCACCAACAGAAGGCCGAGGACGGCGACGAGGGTGATCAACGCCGTCGCAGCCACCCGCGGCAGGCCCAAGCGCTGCAGCCGGTCCGCGATTGGGTCCAGCATATAGGCGATGGCGCCCCCCACGACGAAGGGCAGCAGAATCGGCCCCAGGAACCAGAGGATCGCGAGAAAGGCCGCCGCGGCCGCCCCCCAATATGTCACCTGTTGCCGCACCGGCAGCGCCATGACCGTCCCCTTATGAAATGCCCCTCTCAGATGGCCGCGCGCGGCGATCCATGCAAGGGCGAGGCCCGCATGGCGTCAGGCCAAGCGCGCTTTCACCATCGGGCCGGCCTTGCCGAAATCCATCTGGCCCGGATGGCGGCTTTTCAGCACCCCCATGACGCGGCCCATGTCGCGCAGGCTGGTCGCCCCGGTCTCCGAGATCGCCCCGTCGATCGCGGCCTCGACCTGTTCCTCGGACAGTTGGCGTGGCAGGAACTCCTCGATGACCTTGATCTCGTCCTGCTCCTGCTGGGCCAGTTCCAGACGGCCCGCCTCTTCGTAGGCGCGGGCGCTTTCGTGGCGTTGCTTGACCATCTTGGCGAGGATGGCGGTGATCTCCGGGTCGCCCACGGTCTTGTTCTGTGTCCGCAGGGCGATGTCCTGGTCCTTGATCGCGGCGTTGATCAGCCGCAGCGTGCCCAGCCGGACCGCGTCCTTCTCGCGCATCGCAGCCTTCAGCCCGGCGGTCAGCTTGTCGCGCAATTCCATGGCTCGTCCTTTCCCAGGGAGGCGAACCGCCGCATTACCCGGTCCGGGCGCGGCCCGCAACGCCCCGCGCGCCGGCTTGACGCCCCGGGCCCGCGCTCCTACACGCGGATGCGTTTGCCCGCCCCCCTTCGACCCAGGACATGCCCCATGGCCCAGACCCCGACCGCCTGCCTCGCCCTCGCCGACGGAACGATCTTCATGGGCCGAGGCTTCGGCGCAACGGGGACCGCGGTGGCGGAGCTGTGCTTCAACACCGCGATGACCGGCTATCAGGAGATCATGACCGACCCCTCCTATGCAGGGCAGGTCGTGACCTTCACCTTCCCGCATATCGGCAATACCGGCATCACGCCCGAAGATGACGAGACCTCCGACCCGGTCGCCGCGGGCATGGTGGTGAAGTGGGACCCGACCGAGCCGTCGAATTGGCGCGCCACCCGCGACCTGGAGAGCTGGCTGGCCGCGCGGGGCCGGATCGGGATGGGCGGGGTCGATACCCGCCGCCTGACCCGCGCCATCCGGCAGCAGGGCGCCCCGCATGTGGCCCTGTGCCATGATCCCGAAGGCAAGTTCGACATCGAGGATCTCGTCGCCCGGGCCCGCGCCTTCCGCGGGCTGGAGGGGATGGATCTGGCGAAAGAGGTCACCACCGCGCAATCCTACCGCTGGGACGAGACGAAATGGTCCTGGCCCGATGGCTATGGCCGGCAAACGGCACCGAAATACAAGGTCGTCGCCATCGACTACGGCGCCAAGCGCAACATCCTGCGCTCGCTGGCCCATGTCGGCTGCGACGTGACGGTGCTGCCGGCCACGGCCACCGCGCAGGAGATCAAGGCGCTGAACCCCGACGGGCTGTTTCTGTCGAACGGGCCGGGCGACCCGGCGGCGACGGGGGAATATGCCGTGCCCGCCATCAGGGAGATGGTCGAAACCGGCCTACCCGTCTTCGGCATCTGCCTCGGCCATCAGATGCTGGCCATGGCACTGGGCGCGCGGACGGTGAAGATGAACCACGGCCATCACGGCGCCAACCATCCCGTGCAGCGGCGCAGCGACGGCAAGGTCGAGATCACCTCGATGAACCACGGCTTCACTGTCGACGCCCAGACCCTGCCGGCGGGGGTGGAAGAGACCCATGTCTCGCTCTTCGACGGGTCGAATTGCGGCATCCGCCTCTCCGGCCGGCCGGTCTTTTCGGTGCAATACCACCCGGAGGCGAGCCCGGGCCCCCATGACAGCGCCTATCTTTTCGACGATTTCGCCGCCGCGATGGAAGCTGCGCGCGGCTGACGCCGGTTTCGGCGGGGTGTTAACCCTAACTTAACGACAACAGGGCCAGTGTAGGACGTCACTATTGCAGGGCGTCCATGTCCCCGCCGTTCCCCCCTCACGGCTACGCCCCGCGTGAGCCCTCCGGCGGTGCGCCCGGATCCCCCGGTCCGGCTGCATCGCCCAAGGTGATTCCCTTCCCCGGGCAGTCCCGGCGGCCCTTCCTTCCCCGTCGGCTCACGCTGGCGACGCCGCCCGACCGCGCGGCCGAGCCACACCCCAGCCCGGCGGAGCGGCCGACGCTGAGCGCGACGCTGTCCCGCAAGGGGGCGATCTCGGAGATCGCTCTGGCGCGGGCACGCCTCGCGCTCAGCGACACGAGCGTCGACCTCGCGGACCATCTCCTGCGGACGGGCCAAGTCGATGAGGCGGCGCTGACCGAAGCGCGCGGGGCCCGGTTTCGCATGGGCCGGGCCGGGCCGGTCCCACGCGACCAGCCGGGACTCGACGCCTGGGCCAAGCGCCTGCCCCTCTCTCTCGTGCTGGAGCACCGCGCCCTGCCCTGGGCGCGGGTCGGGGGGCGCAGCCTGATCGGCGTCACCCGCCCCGATCGCCTCGACGCGCTGGAGGCGGCCTTGCCCGAGAGCTTCGGCAGCAAGCTCTTCGCCATCATTCCCGACAGCGCCTTCGACGCGCGCCTGGGCGAGCTGCATGGCGACTCCCTGGCCCGCGCGGCCGAATGCCGTGTGGCCCGTGCCGATAGCTGCCGCGCGCTCACCGCGCGGGCGGGCGCCACATCGCTGACGGTCGCTCTCATGCTGATTTTGCTGCTCGCCGTCCTGAATCCGGCGGCGGCGCTCCGCTGGGCGGTGGTCGCCGGGGTTCTGGTGCTGCTCGGCAATGCTGCGCTGCGGATTGCCGCCTATGCGACGCTCTGGCGCGACCAGCGCGGCGGCGGTGCCTTCCGGTCGATCCGCCCGGCCCGCGCCCCGCCGCGCAGCTTGCCGACCGTCTCGGTGCTCATTCCGCTCAACGACGAACCCGAGATCGCACCGGCGCTGACCGCCCGCCTGTCGCGGATCGACTACCCCCGGGACCGGCTGGACGTGATCCTCGTGGTCGAGGCGGGAGACCGGCCCACGCGCGACGCCCTCGCCGCGACCGCCCTGCCCCCCTGGATGCGGGTGATCGCCGTGCCCGAGGGCCAGCCACGCACCAAGCCCCGCGCGCTCAACTACGCGCTGCCTTTCGTCCGGGGCAGTATCGTCGGCGTCTGGGATGCCGAGGACGCGCCCGCGCCGGATCAGCTGCGCCGCGTCGCCGCCCGCTTTCGCACAGCCCCGCCCGAGGTCGCCTGCCTGCAAGGCCTGCTCGACTACTACAATCCGACGCGCAACTGGCTGGCCCGCTGCTTCACCATCGAATACGCCAACTGGTTCCGCTTCCTCTTGCCCGGCATCGCGCGGCTGGGGCTGGTCATCCCCCTGGGCGGCACGACGCTCTTCTTCCGCCGCTCCGCGCTGGAGCGGATCGGCGCCTGGGACGCCCATAACGTCACCGAGGATGCCGATCTGGGCATCCGCCTGGCGCGGCGCGGCTTTCGCACCGAGATCCTCGACACCACCACCCTGGAGGAGGCGAATGCCGACCTGCTGGGCTGGGTGCGCCAACGCTCCCGCTGGATGAAGGGCTACATTCTGACCTGGGCGGTCCATGCGCGCCACCCGGTGGCGCTCTGGCGCGATCTGGGGCCGCGGCGCTGGCTGGGCTTTCACCTGCTCTTCGTCGGGTCGATCCTGAACGCGCTGCTGATGCCGGTGATGTGGTCGACGCTGGTGATGGCCTTCGGCCTCTGGCACCCGATCCAGGACTGGCTGCCGGGGCACAGCGCCTGGCCGCTCTGGCTGTTCTACGTCACGGTCACGCTGCTGAATATGGGGCTGGCCATGGTCGGTTGCGCGGCGCCGCATCACCGGCATCTGCGCCGCTGGGTTCCGGCGATGGAGTTCTACTTCCCGCTGGCGACGGTGGCCGTGTGGCGGGCGCTCTTTGGCATCCTCCTGCGCCCCTTCCACTGGGACAAGACCCCTCATGGCGCGTTCGGCGGGCGCGAGGCCATGCAGGAGATCGAGGCGCTCCATAACGGCCTCGCCGCGCGCCTGGACCGGCCCCCCTGACCGTCAGACCAGGATCAGCCCGAGCCGCTCGACGACGCTCCCGATCCGGGCAGCGGCGTGGCCAAGGTCGCGCAGTTGGGCGACGAGACCCTCCGCCTCCCACTCGGGAACTGCGGCAAGCAGCCCGCCCGCGGTCTGCGGATCGTGCAGCAGATCGAGCAGCGGGCCCGCGGCGCCCGCCACCGGCGCGGCCCGCGCATTTGAGGCATGGATCGTGGAGCGGTGGCCCGCCGCCATCGCCTCCAGCGCCCCCGGATAAACAGGAAGGGCCGCCGCCGACAGCCGCGCTCCCAGACCGGGCCCCAGCAGCCGCGTCAGGTGGCCGGCCAGACCGAACCCCGTCACATCCGTCATCGTATGCGCTGACGCGAGTAGCCGCGCGGCATCGCCCTGCGGACGCGCCATCGCGTGCAGCATGTCGAGCACATCGGCCCCGCGCGCCCGCCCGGCCATCTCCGCCACCAGCACCGTCCCGGTCCCCAGCGGCCGCGTCAGGATCAGCGCATCCCCCAGGCGTGCCCCGCGATGGAGGATCGGCGTCTCGCTCAGCCCGGTCAGCGTCAGGCCCAGCATCGTCTCGGCCCCCATGGTCGAGTGCCCCCCGACCAGATCGCAACCCTCGGCGGCCAGCATCTCGGCCACGGCGCCCAGCATCTGGTCCAGGCTGCGGGCCTGCAACGCCTCGGACATGCGAGGCAGGACGACGCTGGCCAGCGCCGCCTGCGGCGCCGCGCCCATGGCCCAGACATCGCCCAGCGCATGCACCGTCGCGATGCGAGCGAAGAGGACCGGATCGGCGCAGACCGCGCGCAGGTGGTCGGTGGTCAACACCTGCGCGCCCGTTCCATGGGCGAGCACCGCCGCATCGTCGCCCGGTCCCGACAGAACGTCGCCTCGGACAGGCGCGGGCAGCCGCGTAAGGGCCGCGCCCAGGGCGTCCGACGCGACCTTGGACCCGCAGCCGGTGCAGAGCGGCTGGCCCATCTCGCGCACGCCGCGCGCCGTCTCTCGCGGGAAGTCGGGCGGAGCCATACGCGGCAGGTCGATCAGCTTCGACATGAAGGCCCGGTCGATCCGGTCCTTCTGCCGCCAGAGCCAGGGGCCGGCCAGGGTCACCCCGGCCTTCTCGGCCACGGCCTCCTTGGCCCCGAGGGAGATCAGCTTCAGATACCCCGCTTGGGGCGTATAGGGCCGCAGCCCGCCCATGCCGCGCAGCGCCGCGCGCAGATTGTCGTGGAGCACGGGGGCCTGCCGGACCGCATAGACCCCTGCCTTGGGCCGCGGCGCGTGGGTCATGTGGGCGCAGTCGCCCACCGCAAAGAGGCCGTCGCGCCCCTCGACGCGCAACCGGCTGTCGACGCGGACGAAGCCGTCCTCCAGCGGCAGGGGCGCGGCGGCGAGCCAGGGATGGGGCCGGGCGCCAGCGGCGCCGGTCACGAAGGCGGCGGGCACGGCCGCGCCCTCCTCCAAGGAGACGCGGTCGGCATGGACGCGTTGCGCCCGGGCGCCCCTCAGCAGCCGGACGCCATAGCGGTCCATCGCCGCGCGCAGGTGCCGGGACGCCGGAGCCCCGACGCCGCTCAGGCCGGGGCCGGCCTCGATCACCGTCACTTCGGGCACAAGCCCGGCCTCCCGCATCGCGTGGGCCATGGCGAGCGACAGCTCAGCCCCGGCCACGCCACCGCCCAGCACCGCCACTTGGGGCGGGCAAGCACCCGAGGCGGCCCGCGCGAGAAAGCCGCGCCAGGCCTCCGCGAAACGGCCCAGCGGCTTGGCGCCCACCGCGTGCTCGGCGAAGCCCGGTAGGTCGGGCATCTCGGCATGGATGCCGACATCCAGCGAGGCCACGTCATAGGCAAGCGGCCCCCGTCCGGGGATGGTGACGGTCCGCGCCTCGGGGTCGATCCCCGTCACCTCCCCGTCGATCAGCGCGGCGCCCGCGAAACGCGCCAGCCGCACCAGATCGATATCCAACTCGTCGCGGGTATAATGCCCGGCGACATGCCCCGGCAGCATCCCCGAATAGGGCGCCGTCGGCCCCGGATTGACCACCGTCACGCGCACCCCTGGCAGCGGGTCCATCCCCCAGCGGCGGAGGACGAGGGCATGGGCATGCCCCCCTCCGATCAGGAGAAGGTCACGGGTCAGGGGCAGATCGGGGGACATGTCGGCTCCGGATGGAAGGGATAGGATCGGGTGTAGCATGTCGCACCCCAGGCGCGAGCGGCGCGGCGCTCACAACTCAGTGGGCGATGGGCCGGGGCATCCGGCCCTCGCGCCAGAGCGTGAAGACCCCCGCCCCCAGGATCAGCGCGGCGCCGGTCAGCGTCAGCAGGTCGGGCCGCTCCCCGAAGACGGTCACGCCCAGCAGAAGCCCCCAGAGCATCGCGCTGTAGCGGAACGGGGCGACCGCCGACATCTCACCGGCGCGCATCGCGAGGATCGAGGTCAGATAGGCGGCCAGGATGAACACCGCCGCCAGCGCGATCAGCGCCCCCTGCCCCAGGCTGGGCATCTGCCACGGCTCCCGCAGGGACAGGACGAGACCGAGCACGGTGACCCCAGTCGCGGTGAAGGTCGCGACCTTGAGGCTGGGCACCCCGGGGCTGAGCCTGCGGGTCACCAACTCCCGCCCGGTGATGATGAGAACGGTCGAGATCGCCAGAAGCGACCAGGCGTCGAACCCGGCCGAGCCCGGCCGCACGATCAGCAGCACGCCCACAAGCCCCACCCCGATCGCAGCCCAGCGGCGGGGGCCGACATACTCCCCGAGAAAGATCGCCCCGGCGGCCGCGATGGTCAGCGGCAACACCTGGAGGATCGCAGTGATGTTGGCGAGCGGCATATGCGTCAGCGCGATGACGAATGGCAGAAAGGCCGCGACCTCGGCCGCGACGCGCAGGGCCACGCGCCCCCGGTCGCCCGCCGGGATCGGCTGCGCCCAGGCGCCCGTCGCCCGCGCCAAGAGCAGAAGCAACGCGGTGGCGGCGAGGCCCCGCAGCGTGACGACCTGAAAGGTCGGCAAGCCCTGGGACAGGAACTTGATGCAGGCATCGTTGAGCGTGAAGGTCGCCATCGACGCCATCATGAACACCGCGCCGCGCGTGTTTTCTCTCACGAAAGCGCCCCCTTGGCCTTGCCCGCCCGGCCCGACCCCGGTGCCTCGGGCATCAGCGCCAGCGCCACGTCCGGGTCCAGGCCGAACCGCTCCGCCAGCAGGCGGCGGCCCTTGCGGGTGGCCAGTTCGACGGCGTGGCGCGGAATGGTCCGGCCGCTGTCGTTATGGCCGTGCAACGTGCGCAGGAACATCGGATCGGGCCCCGGCTCCATATAGGTGGGCACGTAGCAGCCCAGCCGCCGATGGTTGTAGCGGTAGATGCAGGTCGGCAGATCCGCCGTGGTGATCATCGCGCAGGCGAGGCCCAGCGGCTGCGCCTCCCGGAAGCTGTAGAAGGGCTGCGCGGGGTCGTGGAGATCCCAGTAGATGCCTTGGGAAAAGGCCAGGGCGGTCGGCTGGGTGGCCAGTCCCGCCGCGATAAGACGGTCGGCCACGGCGCGGGTGCGGGCGATGTAGTCCAGCGCCACCGCGTCGTCATCGTCGATGCGAAAGCCGGTGACATGGGTCGCGCCCTCCTCCAGCCCGCGGCGGAACGCGCGCTTGGCCGCGCCCAAGGCGCCCATCCGGTCGAGAAAGACAACCTTGAGCCAGGGCGTCGCCTCCTCCAGGGCGCGCAGCCGCTTGCGGTGGGGCATCGGCAGCGAGCTGCCCGACAGGATCACGAGGCGGAATCCCAGATCGGTCTGCGCGGCCAGCGACGGCAGCGTGATGGTCTCGAGATACCTAAAACGCTGCGCGATCCGCGCCGCGTCGTAGAGATGCGCCTCCAGCGCGTCCTGCTCCAAACCACTGACGGCAAACCCCTCCTTCGCGGGGTAGGAGAAGCGCATGACGCCGATGATCTGGTTATGGAACGCGGTCATGGCCTTCGGTGGCATGGGGACACGAAGGGGGCAAGCAATGACCACATTCTCGCCCGATTTCGCGCCAATCTGGCCGCATTGCGGTGTCACCAAGGTAAACGAGAGTTTCAGACGGAGGGGGTCTCAATGGGATATGCAGCGATCGGCTTTGCCTTCGGGATCGTGATGTTCGTCTCAGCTTTGGTCTCTGGCTGGGGTCTGGGCCTTGCGTTGCTGATCGGGTGGCTGGGTGCCTCTCTGGGCGTCGTGGCCGTTGTCGCGCTGGCCGCGATGCGCCTGTCCGCCTCCTCCGACACCGCCGAAAAGGATCCGCTGGAAGTGTAGTACCCCGAACTTCCGGCACACTGCCGGCCCGGGCGCCCAGACGCGGCGTCCGGGCCTTTTTGCGTGTGCCGCGCGACATTGCCGCAGCGTGACGCGGCCAAAAGAAAGGCCCCCGCCGGATCGCTCCGACGGGGGCCTTCAGCCGTCATGTGACGGAGATCACTCGCCCGGGGTCTCTTCGGGGGTCTTTTTGAAGATGTCCTCCGCGCTCTCGGTCGGTTCGGGCGCGGCCAGCGCCGCGGCCTTCTCGGCCTCGATCCGGGCCTCTTCGATCACGACGTTGTCGCGGCTCTGAGCGATGGCCCGCATCTGCTGGGTCGCGCCACCGGTGCCCGCCGGGATCAGGCGGCCGACGATGACGTTCTCCTTGAGGCCGACGAGCTTGTCCTTCTTGCCCTGCACCGAAGCCTCGGTGAGCACACGGGTCGTCTCCTGGAAGGAGGCGGCCGAGATGAAGGACCGGGTCTGCAACGACGCCTTGGTGATGCCCAAGAGGATCGGCTCGGCCACGGCCGGGCGGTCGCCCCGCTTTTCGGCCTTGGCGTTCGCCTCGTCGAGCTCGATCTTGTCGATATGCTCGCCCTTGAGCAGCGTCGTGTCGCCGGACTCCAGCACTTCGTACTTCTGGAGCATCTGGCGGACGATCACCTCGATATGCTTGTCGTTGATCTTAACGCCTTGCAGTCGATAGACGTCCTGCACCTCGTCGATGAGATACTCGGCCAAGGCCTCGATCCCGAGGATGCGCAGGATGTCATGCGGCGCGGGGTTGCCATCCATGATGTAATCGCCGCGCTGGACGAAATCGCCCTCGGCCACCGGGATGTGCTTGCCCTTGGGCACCATGTAGTCGATCGGCTCCAGGCTGTCGTCGGTCGGGACGACCGTGATCCGGCGCTTGTTCTTGTAGTCCTTGCCGAATTTCACATAGCCATCCTGCTCGGCGATGATCGCGTGATCCTTGGGACGGCGCGCCTCGAACAGTTCCGCCACCCGCGGCAGACCGCCGGTGATGTCCTTGGTCTTGGTGCCTTCCCGCGGGATCCGCGCGACCACGTCGCCGGCCTTGAGCTGCTGCCCGTCCTCGACCGACAGGATCGCGTCCACCGACATCTCGTAGGTGATCGGGTTGCCCTGGTCGTTGCGCACCGGCTCCCCGTCCTCGCCCGCGATGATGATCTGCGGCTTGAGCTCGTTCCCCTTGGGGGCGGAGCGCCAGTCCGAGACGATCTTCTGGGTCATGCCGGTCGCATCGTCGGTCTCGTCGCGCACCGAGATGCCCGCATAGAGGTCGACGAACTTCGCGCGGCCATCAGCCTCCGCGATGATCGGCAGGGTGAAGGGGTCCCACTCGAACAGCTTGTCACCGCGGGAGACCTTCTGACCTTCCTCGACGAAGAGCGTGGTGCCGTAGCCGACCTTGTGACTCGACAGCTCGGCGCCCTGCCCGTCCTCGATCACGACCTGCATGTTGCGGCCCATCACGATGGTCGTGCCCGCCTCGGAGGTCAGCACATTGGCGTTGCGATAGGCGATCACGCCCTCGACAGACGCCTCCATGAAGGATTGCTGGCCGCCCTGCGCCACGCCGCCGATGTGGAAGGTCCGCATCGTCAGCTGGGTGCCCGGCTCGCCGATGGACTGGGCCGCGATGATGCCGACGGCCTCGCCCAGGTTCACCTTGGTGCCCCGCGCCAGGTCCCGGCCGTAGCAGGCGGCGCAGACGCCTTCCTCGGCCTCGCAGGTCAGCGGGCTGCGGATACGGACCGAGGGCACGTTGGCCGCCTCGATGGCGTCGGCCTTGCGCTCGTCGATCAGCTCGCCCGCGCTCACCAGCAGCTCGTCGGTGCCGGGGACGGTCACGTCGTCGGCGGCGACCCGGCCCAGCACGCGCTCGCCGATCGTCGCGACGATCTCGCCGTCATTGACGGCTGCCGAGGCGGTGACGGCGCGGTCGGTGCCGCAATCCTCGATCCGAACGATGCAGTCCTGGGCCACATCGACCAGACGGCGGGTCAGATAGCCCGAGTTCGCCGTCTTGAGCGCCGTGTCCGACAGACCCTTCCGCGCGCCGTGGGTGGAGTTGAAATACTCCAGCACGGTCAGGCCTTCCTTGAAGTTCGAGATGATCGGCGTCTCGATGATGTCGCCATTCGGCTTCGCCATCAGGCCGCGCATCCCGCCCAGCTGCTTCATCTGCGTGACCGAGCCACGGGCGCCGGAATGGGCCATCATGTAGACCGAGTTCGGCTCGTTCTCGGCGCCGTTCTCGTCCACGCCGGCCTCGCTGATGGTCGACATCATGGCCTCGGTGACCTTGTCGTTACACTTCGACCAGGCGTCCACGACCTTGTTGTACTTCTCGCCCTGGGTGATCAGGCCGTCCATGTACTGCTGCTCGAAGTCCTTGACCTGCTCGCGGGTCGCTTCGACGATCGGCCATTTCGACTCGGGCACGACCATGTCGTCCTTGCCGAAGGAGATGCCGGCCTTGAACGCCTCGCGGAAGCCCAGAGTCATGATCTGATCGCAGAAGATGACCGACTCCTTCTGACCGCAATAGCGGTAGACAGTGTCGATGACGTGCTGGACGTCCTTCTTGCGCAGCAGGCGGTTGACCAGGTCGAACGGCGCCTTGGCGTTGAGCGGCAGATGCGCGCCCAGCCGGACGCGGCCCGGGGTGGTCTCGAAGACCTTCGTCACCTCCTGCCCCATCTCGTCGATCTGGGTGATGCGCGCCTTGATCCGCGCGTGCAGATGCACTTCGCCGGCTTCCAGAGCGTGGGTCACTTCGTCGATGGAGGAGAAGACCATGCCTTCGCCCTTCATCCCCTGACGCTCCATCGAGACGTAGTAGAGGCCCAGAACCATGTCCTGCGACGGCACGATGATCGGCGCGCCGTTGGCGGGCGACAGCACGTTGTTCGTCGACATCATCAGCACGCGCGCTTCCAGCTGGGCCTCCAGGCTCAGCGGGACGTGCACGGCCATCTGGTCGCCGTCAAAGTCGGCGTTGAAGGCCGAGCAGACCAGCGGGTGCAGCTGGATCGCCTTGCCCTCGATCAGCACGGGCTCGAAGGCCTGGATGCCGAGGCGGTGCAGCGTGGGCGCGCGGTTCAGCAGGACCGGGTGCTCACGAATGACCTCGTCCAGGATGTCCCAGACCTCGGGACGCTCCTTCTCGACCAGCTTCTTGGCCTGCTTGACGGTGGACGACAGGCCCTTCGCCTCCAGCCGCGAGTAGATGAACGGCTTGAACAGTTCGAGCGCCATCTTCTTGGGCAGGCCGCATTGATGCAGCTTGAGCTCGGGGCCGGTCACGATGACCGAGCGACCCGAGAAGTCCACGCGCTTGCCGAGCAAGTTCTGCCGGAACCGGCCCTGCTTGCCCTTCAGCATGTCCGACAGCGACTTCAGCGGGCGCTTGTTGGCGCCGGTGATGACCCGGCCGCGGCGGCCGTTGTCGAAGAGCGCGTCGACGGATTCCTGCAGCATCCGCTTTTCGTTGCGGACGATGATGTCGGGCGCGCGCAGCTCTATCAGCCGCTTGAGGCGGTTGTTGCGGTTGATGACCCGGCGATAGAGGTCGTTGAGGTCGGAGGTCGCGAAGCGGCCGCCATCCAGCGGCACCAGCGGGCGCAGCTCGGGCGGGATGACCGGGATCACGGTCAGGATCATCCATTCGGGCCGGTTGCCCGACTCGATGAAGTTCTCGACGATCTTCAGGCGCTTGATGATCTTCTTCGGCTTCAGCTCGCCGGTGGCCTCCTTGAGGTCCTCGCGCAGCTGCGCGGCCTCGGCCTCCAGGTCGATGGCGGCGAGCATCTCACGGATGGCCTCGGCGCCGATATTGGCACTGAACGCATCGGCGCCATAGGCGTCCTGCGCGTCCATATACTCCTCTTCGGACATCAGCTGCCCGTATTGGAGGTCGGTCAGACCCGGCTCGATGACGACATAGTTCTCGAAATAGAGGATCCGCTCCAGGTCGCGCAGCGTCATGTCCAGCATCAGGCCGATGCGGGAGGGCAGCGACTTGAGGAACCAGATATGGGCGACGGGCGAGGCCAGCTCGATATGGCCCATGCGCTCGCGCCGGACCTTCTGGAGGGTGACCTCGACGCCGCATTTTTCGCAGACGACGCCGCGATACTTCATGCGCTTATACTTGCCGCAGAGGCACTCGTAATCCTTGATCGGCCCGAAGATACGGGCGCAAAACAGGCCGTCGCGCTCGGGCTTGAAGGTCCGGTAGTTGATCGTCTCGGGCTTCTTGATCTCGCCATAGGACCACGAGAGGATCCGCTCGGGGGAGGCCAGCGAGACCTTGATCTCGTCGAACACCTTCTGCGGTGCGACGGGATTGAACGGGTTGTTGGTCAGTTCCTGGTTCATTGAATTACCTCAGAGGGTTGTGCGGAAAGAGAGGGCGGAGGTGGGCATGGTGATGCCCACCCTACGGAGCCCGGTAGGGTGGGCATCACCATGCCCACCGCCACCGGCCCCGTTCATTCCGACTCTTCCTCCGCATCCAGGAGTTCCATGTTCAGACCGAGGCCGCGGACTTCCTTGACGAGCACGTTGAAGCTCTCGGGAACGCCCGCCTCGAAATTGTCCTCGCCCTTGACGATCGACTCGTAGACCTTGGTCCGTCCGGCCACGTCGTCGGACTTCACCGTCAGCATCTCCTGCAAGGTGTAGGCCGCGCCATAGGCTTCCAGGGCCCAGACCTCCATCTCGCCGAAGCGCTGGCCGCCGAACTGCGCCTTGCCGCCCAGCGGCTGCTGGGTGACGAGCGAGTACGGGCCCGTCGAGCGCGCGTGGATCTTGTCGTCCACCAGGTGGTGCAGCTTGAGCAGGTACTTCACGCCCACCGTCACCTGACGCGAGAACTTTTCGCCCGTGCGCCCGTCGAACAGGTCCGACTGGCCCGAGGTGCTGAATCCTGCGCGGGTCAGAGCGTCGTTGACGTCCCCTTCCTTGGCGCCATCGAAGACCGGCGTCGCGATCGGCACACCGCGCGTGACGTTGGATGCGGCCTCCAGGAAGCCCTCCTCGTCCATCTCGGCCAGCCAGCGCTCATAAGCCTCTTCGCCATAGGCGATCTTCATCGCGTCGCGCACCGGCGTCATGTCGCCCGAGCGGCGATACTCGTCCAGCGCCTCGTCGATCTGGATCCCCAGGCCGCGCGCGGCCCAGCCCATATGGGTTTCGAGAATCTGACCGACGTTCATCCGCGAGGGCACGCCCAGCGGGTTGAGCACGAAGTCGACCGGCGTGCCGTCCGCGAGGAAAGGCATGTCCTCCATCGGGACGACCTTGGAGATGACGCCCTTGTTGCCGTGACGGCCGGCCATCTTGTCGCCCGGCTGAAGCTTGCGCTTCACCGCGATGAAGACCTTGACCATCTTCATCACGCCCGGCGGCAGATCGTCGCCGCGGCGGACCTTCTCGACCTTGTCCTCGAACCGGGCCTCGAGGCCGCGCTTCAGGATCTCGTACTGCTCGTTGAGCGCTTCGACCTGCTGCGCGGTCTCCTCGTCCTCGATGGCGATCTGCCACCACTGGCCGAAGCTCAGCTGCGACAGCGCCGCATCGTCGACCACCGAACCGGGCTTGAAGCCGCGGGGGCCTTTCACGCCGACCTTGCCTTCGATCATGCCGCGCAGGCGGGCATAGATGTTGCGGTCCAGGATCTCGCGCTCGTCGTCGCGGTCGCGGGCCAGACGCTCCACTTGCTCGCGCTCGATCTGGAGCGCGCGCTCGTCCTTCTCGACGCCGTGACGGTTGAAGACGCGGACCTCGACCACGGTGCCGTAGTCGCCCGGCTTCACGCGCAGCGAAGTGTCGCGCACATCCGATGCCTTCTCGCCAAAGATGGCGCGG
This sequence comes from Jannaschia seohaensis, assembly GCF_900116765.1. GTDB lineage: Bacteria > Pseudomonadota > Alphaproteobacteria > Rhodobacterales > Rhodobacteraceae > Jannaschia > Jannaschia seohaensis. Next base: position 545,246 of record NZ_UETC01000002.1, read on the forward strand.
AGCAGCTTCTCCTCCGGGGTCATCGGGCTCTCGCCCTTGGGGGTGATCTTGCCCACCAGGATGTCGCCCGGCTCCACGTCGGCGCCGATATAGACGATGCCGGCCTCGTCGAGGTTGCGCAGCGCTTCTTCGCCCACATTCGGGATGTCGCGCGTGATCTCTTCCGGGCCGAGCTTGGTGTCACGGGCGGCGACTTCGAACTCCTCGATGTGGATCGAGGTGAAGACGTCGTCGCGGGCGATCCGCTCGGAGATGAGGATGGAATCCTCGTAATTGTAGCCGTTCCACGGCATGAACGCGACGACCACGTTCTTGCCGAGCGCCAGTTCGCCCATATCCGTGGACGGGCCGTCGGCGATCACCTCGCCCTTCTTGACGGTGTCGCCCACCTTCACCAGCGGACGCTGGTTGATGCAGGTGTTCTGGTTGGAGCGCTGGAACTTGCGCAGGCGGTAGATGTCCACGCCCGCATCGCCGAGGGCCAGATCCTCGGTCGCGCGGATAACGATCCGCTGCGCATCGACCTGGTCGATGACGCCGCCGCGCTTGGCCATGATCGAGGCGCCGGAATCGCGCGCCACGACCTCCTCCATGCCAGTGCCGACATAGGGCGCGTCCGCCTGCAAAAGCGGAACGGCCTGCCGCTGCATGTTGGAGCCCATCAGTGCGCGGTTGGCGTCGTCGTTCTCGAGGAACGGGATGAGGGCCGCAGCGACGGAGACCAGCTGCTTGGGCGAGACGTCGATCAAGTCCACGTTGTCCCGGGATTGCAGCATGTAGTCGCCGGACTGACGGGTGGAGACGAGTTCGTTCTCGAAGGTCATCTCGGGCGTCAGCTTGGCGTTGGCCTGCGCCACCGTGTGCCGCATCTCCTCCGTCGCGGACATGTACTGGACTTCATTCGTGATCTTGCCGTTCTCGACCTTGCGATAGGGCGTCTCGATGAACCCGTACTTGTTCACGCGGGCGAATGTCGCCAGCGAGTTGATGAGACCGATATTCGGGCCTTCCGGCGTCTCGATCGGGCACATCCGGCCGTAATGGGTCGGGTGCACGTCGCGCACCTCGAAGCCCGCCCGCTCGCGGGTCAGACCGCCCGGCCCGAGGGCCGAGAGACGGCGCTTGTGGGTCACTTCGGAGAGCGGGTTGGTCTGGTCCATGAACTGCGACAGCTGCGAGGAGCCGAAGAACTCGCGCACGGCGGCGGCCGCGGGCTTCGCGTTGATCAGGTCCTGCGGCATGACCGTGTCGATCTCGACCGAGGACATGCGCTCCTTGATGGCACGCTCCATGCGCAGGAGACCCACGCGATACTGGTTCTCCATCAGCTCGCCGACCGAGCGCACCCGGCGGTTGCCGAGGTGGTCGATATCGTCGATCTCGCCGCGGCCGTCGCGCAGCTCCACCAGGGCCTTGACGCAGGCCATGATGTCCTCGTCGCGGAGCGTGCGCACGGTGTCGTCGGCGTCAAGGTCCAGGCGCATGTTCATCTTGACCCGGCCCACGGCGCTGAGGTCGTAGCGCTCGCTGTCGCGGAAGAGCTGGTCGAACAGGGTCTGCGCGGCCTCGACGGTGGGCGGCTCGCCCGGGCGCATGACGCGGTAAATGTCCATGAGCGCGCTCTCGCGGTTCATGTTCTTATCCGACGCCATGGTGTTGCGCATATACGGGCCGACGGTGACGTTATCGATGTCGAGCACCGGGATCTCGTCGATGCCCGCGTCCAGCAGTTCCTTCAGGACACCGCCGGTGACTTCGCCGTTCTTGTCGACTTCCCAGGTGAGCTCGTCGCCCGCCTCGGCATAGATCGCGCCGGTCTCTTCGTTGATGATGTCGCGCGCGACGAAGCGGCCGACGATCGCGTCGAAGGGCACCAGCACGTTCTGGACCTTGTCGTCCTCGCGCAGCTTCTTGACCTGGCGCGGCGTGACCTTCTTGCCCGCCTCGACGATCACCTCGCCGCTATCGGCGTCGATCACGTCCATCGCCGGACGCGTACCCGACAGACGCTCCGGGAAGAATTTGGTGGCCCAGCCCTCACCCTTGCGGTGCGCATAGGTAACCGTGTCGTAATAGGCATTCATGATGCCTTCCTGGTCCAGCCCCAGGGCATAGAGCAGGGTCGTCACCGGCAGCTTCCGGCGGCGGTCGATGCGGCAGAACACGAGGTCCTTGGCGTCGAACTCGAAATCCAGCCAGGAGCCGCGATAGGGGATGATCCGGCAGGCGAACAGCAACTTGCCCGAGCTGTGCGTCTTGCCCTTGTCATGATCGAAGAAGACGCCCGGGCTCCGGTGCATCTGGGAGACGATGACCCGCTCGGTGCCGTTGACGATGAAGGTGCCGTTCGGCGTCATCAGGGGCATGTCGCCCATGAACACGTCCTGCTCCTTGATGTCCTTGACGGACTTGGCGCCCGTGTCCTCGTCCACATCGAACACGATCAGGCGCAGCGTCACCTTCAGCGGCGCGGCATAGGTCATGTCACGCTGCTGGCATTCCTCGACATCGTATTTCGGCGCTTCCAGCTCGTATTTCACGAATTCCAAGATCGCGGTCTCGTTGAAATCCTTGATCGGAAAGACCGACTGGAAGGTCCCCATCAGGCCCTCGCCATCGGTGGGCGTGTCGGCCTCGCCGGAGCGGAGGAACAAGTCGTAAGAGGATTTCTGCACCTCGATGAGGTTCGGCATCGCCAGAACCTCCTCGATCTTGCCGTAATAGCGGCGGATGCGCTTGGAGGACGCTTGCGTCTGAGCCATGGGGTCTCTTTCTCTCGTCTCGCGCCAGCGGCCGTCCGTCGGGCATCGGACGCCGCGGGCCAGCGATAGGCCGTCTGAGGCGGAACCATCTGGCACCCCGTCCCACGGGGGCGCCTTCGTTCCAGTCTCCTGACCTGTCAAAGCACCCAGCCGGCCGGGCGCTTGGAGAGATCAGCGATGCGAAGGTTTGGGACGAGTCAAGGACGGTCCACGCGCAGTGAAGCGCTGAACTAAGCGGGATTCGACCGAACTTCAAGACCCAGATCGCGTCAATCGCGAAAAGCACGCGGGTCCGCCCGAAAGAAGGCGTCGCGTGCGTCTGTCTGATGAAGATGCTAGCACGATTTCCGCGTCACAGGAAGCGTGTCGTGCCCCACAAAAAAAGGGCGCGCCAAACCCGGCGCGCCCGATCCGTGGCCGAGGGATCGCCCCCCGACCGTCCGCCCCGCAGGGCGGCGCAGATCACTTGAGCTCGATTTCGGCGCCAGCGGCTTCCAGCTTGCCCTTGATCTCTTCGGCTTCGGCCTTGTCGACGCCTTCCTTGACGGCCTTGCCGCCGGCCTCGACCAGCTCCTTGGCCTCTTTGAGGCCCAGGCCGGTGATCGCGCGGACTTCCTTGATCACGTTGATCTTGGAGGCGCCGGCCGACTTCAGGATGACGTCGAATTCGGTCTGCTCTTCGGCAGCGGCACCGCCGGCGTCGCCAGCCGGGCCCGCCATCATCACGGCGCCGCCGGCGGCGGGCTCGATGCCATACTCGTCCTTGAGGATGGTCTTCAGTTCTTGGGCTTCCAGCAGGGTCAGGTTGACGATGCTTTCGGCGAGGGCTTTCAGATCGGCCATTGTTCAGATTTCCAGTTCTGTAAGGTTGGTGTTCCGATGTCGCGGCAAAGCCGCGAGGGACGCGAGGATCAGGCGGCTTCGCCCTTCTCCTCGATCGTCGACAGGATGCTCGCGATGTTCGAAGCAGGCGCGCCGATGGCACCGGCGATGTTGGAAGCGGGCGCGCCGATGCAGCCGACGATGCTCGCGATGAGCTCCTCGCGGCTGGGCATCTGCGCGACGGCCTTCACACCGTCGACGTCCAGAGCAGTCTCGCCCATCGCGCCGCCCAGGATCACCAGCTTCTGGTTGTCCTTGGCATACGCGTCGATGACCTTGGCCGCAGCCACGGGGTCCTCGGAATAGGCGAGCACGGTCATGCCCTCGAGATACTTGGAAATGCTGCTGGCAGCCTTCCCCTCGAGAGCGATCTTGGCGAGCTTGTTCTTGGCGACGCGAACGGAGCCGCCCGCTTCGCGCATGCGCGAACGGAGGTCCTGCATCTGAGCGACCGTCATTCCCTCGTAGCGGCTGACCACCACGACGCCAGAGCTTTCGAAGATCTGGCCGAGTTCCTCGACCACTTTCTCTTTCTGGGCTCTATCCACGGTTCTTCTCCAAGTATGGAGGGATCGACCCTCCGGCTCATTGAAGCCGGTGCGCAAAGGCCCCGGCCATCGGGTCCTTACGGGTCCGCCCAAGATCGGCCGGCACGCGCGCGCGCCGTCGGAAATCTGGCACTTTCCCGTCTCGGGCAGGACTTAGCGTGTCACCACAGCCCACCGTCTCGGACAGAAGGACGCCCGGCCGAATCGACCGCGCGCCCTGGCGATTGCCCTACCCCGCGCGCCCGGACTTGCCAAGAGGCGGGGGAGAGGCAGCCGCGCCCTCGCAAGGGCGCGGAATGGTCAGGCGGGATCGTTGCCCGTCGCGCTTTCGACCGACACGGTCACGCCCGGTCCCATCGTAGAGGCGAGCGAGATCTTCTTGAGGTAAGATCCCTTGGCGCCCGACGGCTTGGCCTTGGACACCGCATCGACGAAGGCCAGCACGTTCTCGCGCAGCTTATCGGCGTCGAAGGAGACCTTGCCCACGCCGGCATGCACGACGCCGTTCTTCTCGGCCTTGAACTGGACCTGGCCACCCTTGGCGGCCTTGACCGCCTCGGCGACATCCATCGTCACCGTGCCGACCTTGGGGTTCGGCATCAGGTTGCGCGGACCCAGCACCTTCCCGAGACGACCGACGATCGGCATCATGTCGGGGGTGGCGATGCAGCGGTCGAACTCGATGGTGCCGCCCTGGACAGTCTCCATCAGATCCTCGGCGCCGACGATATCCGCGCCGGCCGCTTTCGCCTCATCGGCCTTGGGGCCGCGGGCGAAGACCGCGACGCGCACCGTCTTGCCGGTGCCGTTGGGCAGGCTGACGACGCCGCGCACCATCTGATCGGCGTGACGCGGGTCGACGCCCAGGTTCATCGCGATCTCGACAGTCTCGTCGAACTTCGTCTTGGCGTTGGTCTTGATCAGCGACAGGGCCTCGTCGACCGTGACGTTTTCCTTGCCGGCGAACGCCTCGCGGGCCGCCTTCGCGCGCTTTCCGAGCTTCGCCATCACTTCACCTCGATGCCCATGGACTTCGCCGAGCCCACGATGATCTTCATCGCCTCTTCCACGCTATGCGCGGAGAGGTCCTTCATCTTCGCTTCCGCGATCTCGCGCACCTGCTTGACGGTGACGGTCGCGATCGTCTCGCGGCCGGGCTTTTCGGCCCCGCGCGGACGGTTGCGCTTGCCCACCGGCTTCAGACCGGCGGCTTTCTTGAGGTAGTAGGACGCGGGCGGCGTCTTGATCTCCATCGTGAAGGACTTGTCCTGGTAATACGAGATCACCGTCGGACAGGGAGCGCCGGGCTCCATCTCCTGCGTCTTGGCGTTGAACGCCTTGCAGAATTCCATGATGTTGATGCCGCGCTGGCCCAGGGCGGGGCCCACGGGCGGCGACGGGTTGGCCTTACCTGCAGGGATCTGCAGCTTCATCGTGCCGACGAGTTTCTTCGCCATGCTCTTCTCCTATCGGCGGCGGGGACATCCCCGCCCTACATTTGCGCCCGAAAGCGCGCTCATGCCGTGGTTGGGCTTTCGCCTCCCACGTCCGTGGACCCGAAGGCCCCTTGCGCCACGACCGCCGAAGCGGCCCCCGCGCGTCACGCGGCCTTGGAGACCTGCGTGAATTTCAATTCCACCGGAGTTGGTCGGCCGAAGATCGAGACCGATACCTTCAGCGACTGCGCCTCGTCGTCGACCTCCTCGACCTCGCCATCGAAGCCCTCGAACGGGCCATCGGAAACCGAGACCTTCTCGCCAACCTCGAAGGTGATAAGGCTGCGGGGCGCCTCTTCGCCTTCCTGAACGCGGTTGAGGATCTGGTTCACCTCCGCATCGCGCATCGGCATCGGACGGCCCTGGGGACCGAGGAAGCCCGTGACGCGATTGATGTTCATGATCAGGTGATAGCCCTCATCGGACATCTCCATCCGAACCAGGACATAGCCCGGCATGAAGCGCCGCTCGGAAGTCACCTTCTTGCCGCGACGAACCTCCAGCACCTCTTCCGTGGGGACCAGAACCTCCTCGATCTGATCCCCGAGGCCCTGCTCCTCGACAGCCTGACGAATCTGCTCTGCGACGCGCTTCTCGAAATTCGAGAGGACGCTGACCGAGTACCACCGCTTCGCCATCTTCTCCGTCCGCTCCGTTCGACCTAGCCGTTCATCGGGCCGACCCTATCGGCCCCGATAAGATGAAAGAGGCGCGTGCCTCGTTCGCCACGCGCCACATCCTCAAGTTCAGCGTCGCCTTAGCCCTCGTCGGGAGCGGACGCAAGGGGAAGCCTTCAGAATGCCTCGAGGACCGTCGTCAGACCCGACCGAATCAGGAAATCGACAAGGAAAAAGAACGTCGCGGCGATCACAGCCAAGAGGAACACCATCACGGTCGTAAGCGCGACCTCGCGGCGGCCCGGCCATGCGATCTTGGCGACCTCGGCCCGGGTCTGCTGGACGAACTGAATCGGGTTGGTGCGTGCCACGGCCTGTCCTCACGTTTCTGGGGAGGCAGATAGGCCCAGAGACGCCGAGGTGCAAGACGCGCGGGGTCAGCTGGATGCATCGGGGTGTCGCGGCTTTGGGCGGCCATCCGCCCTTTCCGTCCGGCCAGCCGGAAAGGTTGGGTTCGAGGCAGCGAGCGCCACGCAGGCGCTGGACGCATCTCGGGACGGGACAAGGGACAGACAGCCGGACGGATCGCTATCGCCGGACAAGCGCGGCCCCATCGCCACCCAGGCGTTCCCCCTCCCGAGCCTTCGGCCCAGGCCGGCCCATGTCGTGCGAGGAGAGTCTCGGCTCGCCCTCCGGCCGCCGCGCCGGATTCCGATTCCCGCGTTCGGAGGCCCTCCGGAGCCGTCGCACGGGACTCTCCGGCGCGGCGTCCTGTTCCCTGGCCGGCCGCAGTCTATACGATATCGGGGCCAACCTTTCCGCGGGTTCCGCCAGCCCACCTCACCGGCGGCGGGTTGCGCGGCCTCACGATCCGGCCGCCGCCGCTGAGGGCATCCGGTCGAGTGCCAGGTCCCAGCGGCGCACCTCTTCGGCATCCGCGACCGGGATGCCGAACTCGTGAGACCGCATCCGCCCTTTGTTCGCGCCCTGATCCGCCGCCGCTTGGTGAAAGCTTGCGGCATCCGCCCGGCCAAACCGTTCGATCAGCGTGAGCATCTGGGTGGCCGCGCTCTTGAGCGAGAGGTTGGCCGTGGACATTTCCTCGAACATGGCTGTGTTCTGCTGTGTCGCGCTGTCGATCTCGCCCATGGCACGGTTGATCTCGACGACGGAGCCGGATTGGTTCTCGGCCGCCCTTGAAATCTCGGCCACCTGATCGCCAATCTTCTGGACCCGCTCCCCGAGCGTCACGAGGGTATCGCCAGTCCGCGCGACGCGCTGCACACCCAGATTGATCTGGTCCGAGCTCGACTTGATGAGTGTGCCAATCTGTTGCGCCGCATCCGACGCGCGTTGGGCCAGTGCCCGGACCTCGGAAGCGACGACGGCAAAGCCGCGGCCCGCCTCCCCCGCGCGCGCAGCCTCCACGCCGGCATTGAGCGCCAGCAAGTTCGTCTGGAACGCGATGTCGTTAATGACCGTCAGCGTGCGAGAGATCTCGGTCGAGGCGGCCTGGATCTCGCGCATCGAATCGATCGCCTCGCGGACTACAACGTCGCTTTGCCGAGCATCCTCGCGCGCCTCCTCCGTCGAACTAAGCGCATCCTTGGCCAGTTGCGCGGTCGCTGAGATCGAGTCGGTGATCTGGTCAAGGGCGCCGGTCGTTTCCGCCACCGATTCCGCCGTGCGTTCCGTTCGCTTGGACAGGTCTTCCGCCGAGGCGGAGAGGTCGCCCGTTTCGTCCTGCACCTTGGTCGCATGGCGCACCAACCCGCGAAGGGCGTCCTCCATGCCCTCCACCGCGCGGTTCAACGACCGCCGCGTTTCCGCAAAGGCCCCCGCTCCGCTCGTCCCGAGCCGCGCACCCAAATCGCCTTGGGCGATCCGATCCGTGACGGAAACGACCTGCCCCAACTCGTCCTCGATCGAGGCCAGGAGGCGGTTGAGATCGGCGCGTATTGCGTCATTCCCACTTTCGCCGACGGGCGGAAGTCGATGGGCAAACCCGTCCCGGAGCACCTGATCGACAAAGGCCGACAGGTCCTGTGCAAGCTGAGACTCGGGGGCGGCAGCGGGCAACACGAGCTCCGGCTGGTCGGCCAGCGCGGTCTCGAGTTCCGAGACTTTGGCGCGGAGGGCCGCGACCTCGTCCTCGGCGATGGCGAGAGCCGCCCCATCGGTTTCGGCCTGTGCGCGCCATTTCGACCCGGCCGCCAACGCATCCGCGATGGCTTGAACGGAGTTCCGCACCGAACTGCTGTCCACGCCCTCGGGCAAAAGAGGGGACGCGCTCTCTTGCAAGGCCGCCAGAAGGGACAAGGCTGTGCGCCGCGCGCCGATGAGGGCGACGACCCACCCGGCCAGGGGTGCGAAACACAAGAAAATCACGCCCCATCGCCAGCCAGATGCAACCGAGGGCGCCGACGTGACCGCATAGATAGCCGCCGCAAGAAGGAGCGAGATCAGAAGCGCTATACCCGTCGCAATCGACGCCGCGCGCTTGGGGTCGAACCGGAGCGTGTTCCGTTGGTCGGGAGCCGGCATCTCCGATGCGGCTGCTCTGGTTGTGGACGACATGCTTGCCTCCCGAAAGGTCTCCTCGGGATCGGATAACGCAGATACCTGAACAAACCCTTTCCATGGATTGGAAACAGGCAAGCGAAATGTCTGGAGACGGTCTGGCAGGGGCAGCAGGATTCGAACCCGCGACCTGCGGATTTGGAATCCGCTGCTCTACCAACTGAGCTATACCCCTGTCGGGAGCGGTCGTATCCTGCAGCCGGGCCGGAGGCAAGACGCGAAGCGCATCGTGACGCCTTGGCCGCCACTCGAATCGTGGCTTCGGAGCGACTCGTTCTCGGGCGGGCAATTCCCGCCGGCCCACAGCATCTCGACGACCATGCCAAGCGGCGGAGCCGGGACGATCATCCTCCCCAACCGATCCGCGCGATGACATGCGGTCGGGCGGCGCAAGAAGCGCGTTCGGACCTGTATTCTGCTGGCCGCAGCGCAGCGCGCGACCGGTCTGGGCCTTGGCAAAGGAAAAGGGCCGCCTTAGGAGGCGGCCCTTCCAGTAGGTCGGGGTCGTCTGTCGCGCCCTGGCAGTCCGGGCGCGTCAGATCATCGATTACTCGATGATCTTCGACACAAGCCCCGGGCGCGTCAGATCATCGATTACTCGATGATCTTCGACACGACTCCGGCGCCGACGGTGCGGCCGCCTTCGCGGATGGCGAAGCGCAGGCCTTCCTCCATCGCGATCGGCGCGATCAGCTCGACGCCAAAGCCGACATTGTCGCCCGGCATCACCATCTCGGTCCCTTCCTTCAACTGAACCGTGCCCGTCACGTCCGTCGTCCGGAAGTAGAATTGCGGGCGGTAGTTCGCGAAGAACGGCGTGTGGCGGCCGCCCTCTTCCTTGGTCAGGATGTAGGCCTCGGCCTCGAACTTCGTGTGCGGCGTCACCGATTTCGGCTTGCACAGAACCTGGCCGCGCTCCACGCCGTCCCGGTCGATGCCGCGCAGCAGCGCACCGATATTGTCGCCCGCCTCACCGCGATCCAGCAGCTTGCGGAACATCTCGACGCCCGTGCAGGTCGTCTTCTGGGTGTCGCGCAGGCCGACGATCTCGATCTCGTCGCCCACATTGATCACGCCGCGCTCGACCCGGCCCGTCACAACGGTGCCGCGGCCCGAGATCGAGAACACGTCCTCGACAGGCATCAGGAAGGGCTGGTCCACCGCGCGCTCCGGCGTCGGGATCCACTCGTCCACGGCCGCCATCAGCTTGCGGATCGACTCCTCGCCGATCTCCGGGTCGCGGCCTTCCATCGCGGCCAGAGCCGAACCGGCGATGATCGGAATGTCGTCGCCCGGGTAGTCGTAGGAGGACAGAAGCTCGCGCACTTCCATCTCGACCAGCTCCAGCAGCTCCTCGTCATCGACTTGGTCGACCTTGTTGAGGAACACGACCATCGTCGGGATGCCGACCTGGCGGCCCAGCAGGATGTGCTCGCGGGTCTGCGGCATCGGGCCGTCGGCCGCGTTCACAACCAGGATCGCGCCGTCCATCTGCGCCGCGCCCGTGATCATGTTCTTCACGTAGTCGGCGTGGCCGGGGCAGTCGACGTGGGCATAGTGCCGGTTCTCGGTCTCGTATTCCACGTGGGCGGTCGAGATCGTGATCCCGCGCGCCTTCTCCTCGGGCGCACCGTCGATCTGGTCATAGGCCTTGAAGTCGCCGAAATACTTCGTGATCGCCGCCGTCAGCGTCGTCTTGCCGTGGTCCACGTGACCGATCGTGCCGATGTTCACATGCGGCTTCGTGCGTTCGAACTTTGCCTTCGCCATCGAAGGTCTCCTCTCGTCTCAAAGGGAAGGCGGGGTCACCCCCGCCCTACGGGTTGGGTCCGAGGTAGGGCGGGGATGTCCCCGCCCCGCCTGCGTCAGGCGAACTTCTTCTGGATCTCTTCAGAGATGTTCTGCGGAACAGGGTCGTAATGGTCGAACTGCATCGTGAACTGCGCGCGGCCCGAGGACATCGAGCGCAGGGTGTTGATGTAGCCGAACATATTGGCCAGCGGCACGAAGGCGTCGATCGCAATCGCGTTGCCGCGGGTGTCCTGGCCGTTGACCTGGCCCCGGCGCGAGGTCAGGTCGCCGATGATGCCGCCCGTATACTCCTCGGGGGTGATCACCTCGACCTTCATCACCGGCTCAAGCAGCTTGGCGCCAGCCTTGCGCATACCTTCGCGCATGCACATCCGCGCCGCGATCTCGAAGGCCAGGACCGACGAGTCGACGTCGTGGAACTTGCCGTCCAGCAGCTCGACCTTGAAGTCGATCACCGGGAAGCCCGCGAGCGGGCCCGAGTCCATGACCGAGCGGATGCCCTTCTCGACGCCGGGGATGTATTCCTTCGGCACCGCGCCGCCGACGATCTTCGACTCGAAGCTGTAGCCTTCGCCGGGTTCCGTCGGGATGATGTTGAGCTTCACTTCCGCGAACTGGCCCGAGCCGCCGGACTGCTTCTTGTGCGTATAGGTGTGCTCGACCGAGTGACCGATGGTCTCGCGATAGGCCACCTGCGGCGCGCCGATATTCGCCTCGACCTTGAACTCCCGCTTGAGGCGGTCGACGAGGATGTCGAGGTGAAGTTCGCCCATGCCCTTCATGATGGTCTGACCGGACTCGAGGTCGGTCTCGACGCGGAAGGACGGATCCTCGGCGGCCAGACGCGCGAGGCCCTGGGACATCTTCTCCTGGTCGGCCTTGGTCTTGGGCTCGACCGCGATCTCGATGACCGGATCGGGGAAGGTCATCGTCTCCAGCACGACCTGATCGTTCACGTCCGACAGCGTGTCGCCGGTGGTGGTGTCCTTCAGCCCGGCCAGCGCGATGATGTCGCCCGCGAACGCTTCCGTGATTTCCTCACGGTTGTTCGAGTGCATCATCATCATCCGGCCAACGCGCTCTTTCTTGCCCTTGGTCGTATTCTGGAGCGTGTCGCCCTTGTTCAGAACGCCCGAGTAGATGCGCGTGAAGGTGAGCGAGCCCACGAAGGGGTCGTTCATGATCTTGAAGGCCAGGCCGGCGAACGGCATGTCGTCGTCCGCGCGGCGGGCGACGTTGCGCGTCTCGGTCTCGTCATCGGGGCGGAAGCCCATGTAGTCGACCACGTCGAGCGGGCTGGGAAGATAATCGATGACGGCGTTCAACAGGGGCTGCACGCCCTTGTTCTTGAACGCGGAGCCGCCGAGCACGGGAACGAAGTGCAGCGCCAGCGTGCCCTTGCGGAGCAGCTTGCGCAGCGTGTCCACGTCGGGCTCGTTGCCCTCCAGGTATTCCATCATCGCGTCGTCGTCTTCTTCGACGGCCGCTTCGATCATCTTGCCGCGCCATTCGTCGGCAAGCTCCTTGAGCTCGTCGCGGATCGGCTGCTTGATCCAGGACGCGCCCAGATCCTCGCCCTTCCAGACCCACTCTTCCATGGTCACGAGGTCGATCAGGCCCTCGAGCTCGTTCTCGGCGCCGATCGGCAGGGCGACGGGCACGGCGCGGGCGCCGGTGCGGTCCTCGATCATGCGGACGCAGTTGAAGAAGTCGGCGCCGATCTTGTCCATCTTGTTGACGAAGACGATGCGCGGAACCTTGTAGCGGTCGGCTTGGCGCCAGACGGTCTCGGTCTGGGGCTCCACGCCGGCATTGGCGTCGAGCACGGCGACGGCGCCGTCGAGCACCGCGAGCGAGCGCTCCACCTCGATGGTGAAGTCGACGTGGCCCGGCGTGTCGATGATGTTCATCCGGTACTTGGTATCCGACGTGCCGTCCTTGGTCGGCTCTTCCTGGCGCTGCCAGAAAGTCGTCGTCGCGGCGGAGGTAATGGTGATGCCCCGCTCCTGCTCCTGCTCCATCCAGTCCATCGTGGCAGCGCCGTCATGGACTTCGCCGATGTTGTGGGACTTGCCGGTGTAGAACAGGATGCGCTCGGAGCAGGTCGTCTTGCCGGCATCGATATGCGCCATGATGCCGAAGTTGCGGTAGCGTTGGAGCGGATAGTCGCGGGCCATTTGGCTTTACCTCGAATGGGAGGAGAAAACGGGTGCGGGGGCCTTGAGCGGCCCCCGCGACATATCGGTCGTGTAAGGCGCGGGCCTTACCAGCGGTAGTGGCTGAACGCCTTGTTGGCGTCGGCCATCTTGTGGGTGTCCTCGCGCTTTTTCACCGCGGAGCCGCGGGACTGGACGGCGTCGATCAGCTCACCGGCCAGACGCTCTTCCATGGTGTTTTCGTTGCGCGCGCGGGCGGCGTTGATCAGCCAGCGGATCGCCAGGGCCTCGCGACGCTCAGGGCGGACCTCGACGGGGACCTGGTAGGTCGCGCCGCCGACCCGACGGGAGCGGACCTCGACGGAGGGCTTGATGTTGTCGAGGGCCTCGGTGAAGACCTCGATCGGCGAACGCTTGATCTTGCTCTCGACGCGATCCATCGCGTTGTAGACGATGCGTTCGGCGACCGACTTCTTGCCGTCGATCATCAGGTTGTTCATGAACTTCGTCAGCACCTTGTCGCCATACTTGGCGTCGGGCAGGACTTCGCGCTTATCGGCTGCGTGGCGGCGGGACATCTCGGTATCCTTCGTTTCTCGGGCATCGCGCCCCGGACCTGATCCGGGGCCTCTGTGTCTGTCGGGCGGTGGCCTGGGCGCGGTGCCGGATCGGTCTGCCAGGGCCAACGGGACCCCGGGTCGTGCCCGGGGTGATCGCTCAGGCGATCACTTCGGCTTCTTGGCGCCGTACTTGGAGCGGCGCTGCTTGCGGTCCTTGACGCCCTGGGTGTCGAGCACGCCGCGCAGGATGTGATAGCGCACGCCCGGAAGGTCTTTCACACGACCGCCGCGGATCAGGACCACCGAGTGCTCCTGCAAGTTGTGGCTCTCGCCCGGGATGTAGGAAATGACCTCGAAGCCGTTGGTCAAGCGGACCTTGGCGACCTTCCGCATGGCCGAGTTCGGCTTCTTCGGGGTCGTGGTATAGACGCGGGTGCAGACGCCGCGCTTCTGGGGGCACGACTCCAGGTGAAGCGACTTGGAGCGCTTGACCTTGGGCTGACGCGGCTTGCGGATAAGCTGCTGGATGGTGGGCATGTAACTGGCTTCCGTCTCTTTGTCCTGTCTCTCGTCCGGCACGACCGACCCGGACAAAACACGTCGGGCCGCAAGCGCCCGGAATTCCGACCTGGACGATGCGGTTGGCTGACAGAGGATGCGGGAAGCAGTATCCCGGATCTTGACCGACGGTTCTGGCGTGCCGGACAGACCGCGCGCATGCGCAGCCCGACCGAATTGAGGCGGCTCATAAGCGATCGGCCGGGGGGTGTCAACGCGCAGCCTTGCCCGTGACACAAGGGCGGTCCAGCCTGCCGCCCATGGCCGATTTCCAGATCCTAGCCCTCGTCCGCTTCGCCTATCCGGGCCTCGGCGCCTTCCAGACCGAGCACCGCAGCGTAACCGAACGCGCCGCCCATCTCTGGGCCCCCGCGCGGATGGAGGCGCGGCTGCGCACGCTCGAGCATGTCTGCCTCGGCACGCTCCGGCGTCAGACCGATATGGGCTTCCGGACCCTGATCGTCACCGGCGACCGACTGCCGGAGCCATGGCGCGGCCGCCTTCTGGCGCTGGCCGGAGAGGTGCCCGGGGCCGAGGTCGTCTTTCATCCGCCGATGAATCAGCGCGACGCCATGGGCCAAATCGTGAGCGCCCGCCTGCGCGCCCCCGGCCCGCCCTCGATCCAGTTCCGCCAGGATGACGACGACGGGGTGGCGCTGGATTTCGTGGAACGGCTCAGGTCGGCGGTGACCGACGCCCTGCCCCTCTGGAGGCGCCACGGGAAGATGGCGGTGGATTTCAACCAGGGCTATTTCCTGCGCCTCACCCCGGCGGGCCCGCTGGTGGAGGAGGTGACGCGCCCCCATCTGGGCGTCGCCCAAGCCCTGGTGCTGCGCCCGGGCGCGCGGCGCACCGCGCTGCACTTTCCCCATCATAAGCTGGCCCGCCTGATGCCCGCGCTCACCTTCCCCGAACCGCGCATGTGGCTGCGCGGGATCGACGGGACGAATGACAGCCACATGCCCGACGCGCTGGGCCGACTGCGCCCGGCAAGCCCCGCACAGGCCGCGGCGCTGGAGACGCGGTTCGGGCTCGACCTTCCGGCGATCGCCCGCAGCTTCGCGGCCGGTTGACGCCCGCGCCGGCTCAGCCCCTTTCGCTCACCTCCAGCCCCCGGATGGCGAAGCGACGGGCCAAAGGCGCGAGCTTCGCCGCCTCCGGATCCGCCGCGGAGCCCGCCGCGGCCCGGTCGGCGATTCCCACGAAGATCACTGCGAAGCGGTAGAGCGCGAAGGCCCGATGGAACGGCAGGAGCGGCGCGGAGCCCGGCCGGACCGCCATGTAGCGGGCAACGAAGGCGGACTCCTCCGGAAGGGACCGCGCCACGAGATCGAGGCCCAGCAGCCCGCCATATTCCTCCGGCGCCGTGTGCCAGGGCATGCAGCAAAAGCCGAGATCGGCCAGCGGATGGCCGAGGGTCGACAGTTCCCAGTCGAGAATCGCAACGACGCGCGGCTCGGTCGGATGAAACAGCATGTTGCCCAGCCGGAAATCGCCGTGGCACAGGGCGACGGCCCCGTCATCCGGTGGCTGGTTCGCGGTGAGCCAGGCATGCAGGTGGGCGATCTCGGGAATCGGCTCCGAAGGCGAGGCGCGATATTGCCGGTCCCAGCGCGCGAGTTGCCGCTGGAAGTAATCCCCCGGGCGGCCGTAATCGCCGAGGCCCACCGCCTGCGGGTCGATCCCATGCATCGCGGCCAGCGCGTCGGCCACCGCCATCCAGGTCGGAATGCGCTGGTCCGGCGGCAATTCGGCCAGCGCGGTGTCGGTCAGGACGCGGCCCTCGACCCGCTCCATCAGGTAGAAAGGCGTGCCAAGCGGCTCGGGGTCGGCGTGGTAGAGGACCGGGGCCGGCACCGGCACGTCGGTCGGCGCGAGCGCTTCGAGCACGCGATATTCGCGGTCGATGGCATGGGCGCCCTTGAGGATCGGCCCGTCGGGCTGCTTGCGCAGCACCAGGCGCCGCGCGCCATGGTCGAGAAAGAAGGTCGGGTTGGACTGCCCCCCGCTGATCGGGGTCAGCTCGAACCGGCCCGCATCGGGGCCGAGTCGCTCGGCCAGGAGGCGTCGCAGGGCAGTGACGTCCATCAGGCCCGCCATCCCGAGGCCGGTGCCGGGTAGCGTGCGGCGCACCATGAGTATTTTCGAACCCGTGATGGGTGGCGGGGGCGCGCGGGATCGAGGCCGGTCATTCGGCCGTCTCCCAGCGCCAGAAGTCCCGGCCCTCGGCCACCAGGGTCTTGTGCAGCACCATCTTGTGGACCTCGTCGGCGCCATCGACCAGCCGCGCCTGCCGGGCGTAGCGGTAGATCCACTCCAGCACCGTGTCCCGGCTGTACCCCCGCGCGCCGTTGATCTGGATCGCGACATCCGCGGCCTTGTGCAGCAGGTTCGCGACCTGGACCTTGGCCATCGAGACCTCCTTGCGGGCATAGCCGCCGCGGTCGATCTCCCAGGCGGCCTTCATGGTCAGCATCCGGCCGATCTCGATCTCCATCGCCAGGTCGCCCAGCATGACCTGCACGCTCTCCCGGTCGGCCAGCCGCATGCCGAAGCCTTCGCGGGTGGCGGCGTAGTCGGTGGCGATCTCGACGCAGCGCTTGGCGAGGCCCAGCCAGCGCATGCAATGGGTCAGCCGCGCGGGGCCAAGGCGGGTCTGGACCACCTTCAGGCCCCTGCCCTCCGCCAAGAGAACGTTCTCGGCCGGAATGCGCAGCCCGTCGAAGCGCAGCTCGCAATGGCCGCCATGCTCCTCCGGGCCCATGATCGGGATGCGGCGGAGGATCTGCCAGCCGGGATCGTCACGGTGGAACAGGAAAGCGGTGTGGCCGCGCCGCGCGTCCTCGGAGGTGCGCGCGAGCAGGATGAAGTGCTCGGCCAGCTCCGCGCCGGTGATGAACCATTTGTGCCCGTGCACGACATAGGCGTCGCCGTCCCGCGTGGCGGTCGTCCGCATCATGCCGGGATCGGAGCCGCCGCCGGGCGCGGGCTCCGTCATGGCGAAGGCGGAGCGGACCTCGCCCGCGACGATCGGGGCGAGCCAGCGGGCCTTCTGCGCCTCGGTCCCCAGCTGGGCCAGCACCCGCATATTGCCATCATCGGGGGCGGCGGCGTTGAAGCAGACCGGCCCGAAAATCGAGCGGTTCATCGCCTCGTAGAGAACGGCGATGCCGCGCATGTCGATCCCCTGTCCGCCGACCTCCGGGGCGAGGGAGAGGCACCAGAGCCCCTCGGCCTTCGCCTTGGCGCGCATCTCGGCCAGAGGCCCCTCGGCGATGTTCTCATGCGCGTCCCAGGCCGAACGATCGGACTCGAGGGACAAAAGGTGGTCCTCGACGAACGCGTCGATGCGATCGCGCAGGCGCGCGATCTCGGGCGGGATGGTCAGGTCCATGGCACGGGCTCCGGCTGCGGGAGGGCCAGACTGCGCCGCCCGCCCGCCCGAAGCAAGCCGCCCGTCAGTTGCCGGCGATCATCGCCTGCAACGCGTCCTTCTCCATCGACACTTCGCTGAGGCGCGCTTTGACCACGTCGCCCAGCGAGATGAGCCCGATCAGCAGCCCGTCCTCGACCACCGGCATGTGGCGGAAGCGGCCATCGGTCATGCTCTGGAGCACCGCTTCGGAGCGGGCGTTCGGCGCGCAGGTCTCGATCTTGCTGGTCATCAAGTCCGACACCTTCTTGGCCAGCACGTCGCCGCCCGACTTGCCCATCTCGCGCACGATGTCGCGCTCCGACAGGATCCCGTCCGCCGTGCGACCGTCTGCGCTGACGACCAGAGCACCGATGCGGCGAGCGGCGAGTTCAGCCACGGCGTCGGCAATGGAGGCGCCGGGGTCGATGGTTAGCACGCCCTTGGTCGCCTTCTGGTCCATTATCTTCGTGACGAACATGTCGTGGTCCTCCCAAACCTCCAGATGTCAACTCAGCGTCGGGCTGACCGGGCATCAAGTCAAGCCTGCGTGACAGCGGCGGCGTCCCGCGCCAGGATGCCGCCGATGGACCGACTGACCGACGACGATCTTGGCGCGCTGATCGCGCTGCGCCGCGACCTGCATCGCCGCCCCGACTTGTCGGGGGCCGAAGCGGCGACCGCAGCGACCGTCGCCCAGGCGCTGAGCGCCCTCGGGGTGGAGGTGGTGACGGGCCTGGGCGGGCATGGCGTGGCCGGGATCGTGCCAGGCGGCGCGCCAGGGCCGACGGTGCTTCTGCGCTGCGAACTCGACGCGCTGCCCATCGCCGAGACCGGACAGCCCGCCTGGCGGTCCGAGACGCCGGGTGTCGCGCATCTCTGCGGCCATGACGGGCATATGGCCACGCTCCTGGGCGCCGTGCGCCTGTTGCGGCGCGATCCGCCGCCGCGGGGTCGCGTGATCGCGATGTTCCAGCCGGCCGAAGAGGACGGCTCCGGCGCAATCGCCGTCTGCGAGGATCCGCGATTCGCCCCGCTCGCACCGGATTGGGCCTTCGCGCTCCACAACTTGCCCGATCTGCCGCGCGGCGTGGCGCATGTGCCCGATGGCTTGGCCAGCGCCGCCTCCGTCGGCCTTGCCATCGCCCTGACGGGGGTGGAGGCCCATGCCAGCGCGCCCGAGACCGGACGCTCTCCCGCGCCGGAACTCGCCCGGCTGATGGACACCCTGCCCGCCCTCTCCCGCGCGGTGTTTCCCGCGCCGGATTTCCGCCTCGTCACGCTGACCCATGCGCGGCTGGGGGCGCCGGCTTTCGGGATCGCGCCGGGCCGAGGGGAGGTCTTCGCCACCCTACGGACGAGCTCGGACGCGGCCTTGGCTGCGTTGGAGGCCGAGGCCCGCGCCCTGATCGGCCAGCCGGACGGTCTGTCCGTGGAGATCACGGAACACGACCGCTTCCTGGCCGGGGTCAACGACCCCGAGGCGGCGGCCTTGTTGCGGGAGGCGGCGAAGGCGGCGGGGCTGGAGGCGCTGCACGGCACGCCTCTGCGCGCGTCTGAGGATTTCGGCCGCTTCGGCCATGACTGCCCCGCCGCGATGCTGCTGCTCGGAGCGGGACCGGGCCCGGCCCTGCACAATCCGGACTACGATTTCGACGACCGCTTGATCGCGCCGGGCGCGGCAACCTTGGCCGGGACCGCGCGCTTGGCGCTCAGCCGTGGCGGCTGACGGGGCGCGCGGACCGGCGCCGCCCGGTCAGGTGATGCCGCGGATCGTCTGGATGCAGCTGGCTTCGATGGCCTTCCGGAACCCGTCGATGACGCTCTCGCGGCCCAGCCGGGTCTCCTGGATGGGCACCGAGTAGGCCTCCGAGATCAGGGCGCGGAAGACCTGGACCTCCTCCCCCTCCTCGGGGGCCAGCGCCAGCATGTCAGCGCGGGACACGCCATATTGACGGTTCTGCATCACCGAGACGGCAAGTGCTCCCATCGATCCGCACAAGACCTGCGGTGAGGCGACCTGGGCCTGGGCGGCCGGGGCAAGCAGCAGGGCGCAAAGCGCGGCGGAAGCGAAACGGAGCATCATCGGACATACCTTTCAGCGAACTGCCTTAGTCATGGCACCGTCCGCCCCATTCTGGCCACGATTTTTCCGCAACCCGGCCGTGTTCACTCCGTTTCCAACCGCGCGACGTCCGCCCGCACGCCCTCGGCCAGCAAGTCCGCGACGCGCGTGACCAGCGGCCCCGCCGCATCGCGATGGCGGGTCAGGTGGTAGGCGCGGGTCAGCCGCACATCGTCCGGGAGCACGCGGGTCAACTCCGGCGCGGCGGGCAGCATGAAATCGTGGACGATCCCGATCCCGCCCCCCGCGCGCAGCAGCCCCAGTTGCACCGAGGCGGAGTTGGAGGCGAGCCCCGGCGTCTCGGCTCCGACCTCTCCGAGATAGTCGAGATCGGCGTCGAAGATCATGTCGGGGATGTAGCCCACGATCCGGTGGCCGCGCAGATCGTCGCGGGTGCGGATCGGCGGATGGGCGTCGAGGTAGTCGCGGCGCGCCGCGAGACTGAGGCGGTAATCGCAGAGCTTGCGCACCATCAGCCTGCCCGCCTTTGGGGGAGAGACGGTGACGGCCAGATCCGCCTCCCGCCGGCCCAGATCGAAGACGCGGGGCAGCGCCACGATATCGAGCCCCAGCCCCGGATGCGCGCCGGCGATGCGCGCGGCCACGCCGGGCAGAACGTAGTTGGCGATCCCGTCCGGCGCGCCGATGCGGACCCGGCCGCGCAAGGCCTCGCCCCCGGCCAGCGCCGCCTCCCCCGCCCGGGCGCGCGCCTCCATCCCCTCGGCATGGGGCAAGAGGCGGTGCCCCGCCTCGGTCAGCGCGTAGCCGCGAGGCGATTTCAGAAACAGCGTCGCGCCCGCCGCCCGCTCCAGTCGCGCGATGCGGCGGGACAGCGTCGCCGGGTCCAGCCGCAACCCCTTGGCCGCCTCCGCGAGAGAGCCGCTCCGGGCCACGCCCAGGAACACGCGCAGATCGTCCCAGTCCATGCCCCCTCCTTGCATATCCGCAAGACCAACCTGCCCAGCCGCCCCTATCGCCGCAAGACCGCCTGCGCTAGACCGCGCCCAAAGAGGAGGACTCCAGATGCAGCAGATCGGACATTGGATCGACGGCGCCCAGGTCAACGGCGCGGACCGCCACGCGGACGTCTACAACCCCGCCACCGGCGAGGTGCAGGCCAAGGTCGCGCTTGCCACCGCGAACGATCTCGACCGCGCCGTCGAGGTGGCCAAAGCCGCGCAACCCGCCTGGGCCGCCACCAACCCCCAGCGCCGCGCCCGCGTGCTGATGAAGTTCGTGGACCTGCTCAACCGCGACATGGACAAGCTGGCCGAAGCGCTCTCCCGCGAGCACGGCAAGACCCTGCCCGACGCCAAGGGCGACGTGACCCGGGGCCTGGAGGTGGTCGAGTTCTGCATCGGCGCGCCCCACCATCTGAAGGGCGAGTTCACCGACAGCGCCGGCCCCGGCATCGACATGTATTCCATGCGCCAGCCGCTGGGCGTGACCGCGGGCATCACGCCCTTCAACTTCCCCGCCATGATCCCGATGTGGATGTTCGCGCCCGCCATCGCCTGCGGCAACGCCTTCATCCTCAAGCCCTCCGAGCGCGACCCCTCGGTGCCGATGATGCTGGCCGAACTGATGGAAGAGGCGGGCCTGCCGAAGGGCGTGCTCCAGGTCGTCAACGGCGACAAGGTCGCGGTCGACGCGATCCTCGACCATCCGGACATCGCCTCGGTGGGCTTTGTCGGCTCGACCCCGATCGCGGCCTACATCTACGAGCGCGCGGCCGCCAACGGCAAGCGCGCGCAATGCTTCGGCGGCGCCAAGAACCACATGATCATCATGCCCGACGCGGACATGGATCAGGCCGCCGACGCGCTGGTCGGTGCGGGCTACGGTGCCGCGGGCGAGCGCTGCATGGCGATCTCGGTCGCGGTTCCGGTGGGCGACGAAACGGCCGACCGGCTGATCGAAAAGCTGGTTCCCCGGATCGAGTCGCTCAAGGTCGGCCCCTACACCGCGGGCGACGACGTCGATTTCGGCCCCGTGGTCACGGCGGCCGCCAAGGAGAACATTCTGCGCCTGATCCAGTCCGGCGTGGACGCGGGCGCGGAGCTCGTCGTCGATGGGCGCGACTTCAAGATGCAGGGCTATGAGGATGGCTTCTTCGTCGGCGCGCATCTCTTCGACCGCGTCACCAAGGACATGGAGATCTATCAGAAGGAGATCTTCGGCCCCGTCCTGTCCTGCGTGCGCGCGCAGTCCTACGAAGAGGCGCTGGGCCTCGCCATGGACCACGAATACGGCAACGGCACGGCCATCTTCACCCGTGACGGCGACGCCGCCCGCGACTTCGCCAAGCGCGTCAATGTCGGCATGGTGGGCGTCAACGTGCCGATCCCGGTGCCGCTGGCCTATCACACCTTCGGCGGCTGGAAGAAATCCATGTTCGGCGACCTGAACCAGCACGGGCCGGACAGCTTCCGCTTCTACACCCGCACCAAGACGGTCACCGCCCGCTGGCCCTCGGGCATCAAGGAAGGCGGCGAGTTCTCGATCCCGCTGATGGAGTGATACCGCGCCCGCGCGCCGCCCTGTCGGGGCGCGTGGGCGAGAGGCCCCATATCGCATGCCCGCGATGCGCGGACGAGGCGCGCCGGTCCCCGACCGGCGCGCCTTCGTCTTTCGGGGCTATGAGCCGCCTTCCATCCGCGATTGGCGCAGGGCGCGCAGCGCATCGGCCCCACGGAGCTCCGAGAGCGGGTCGCGCGGCACAACGGGCAGGTCGCTGCCCCGGATCGACGCTTCGCGCCGCACGCTTCGGCCCGGGCCGAAGCGGTTGCGGTGCATCTGCCCCGGCGCGGCCAGCGGCACGATCAGGAAGATCACGCCCACCACCGGCACCAGCGCGATCCAATACCACCAGCCGCTGTGATCGGTGTCATGCAGCCGGCGCACCGTGACCGCGCAGCTCGACAGACCGACAGGCACGCAGAGCAGGAGAAAGGCGATCCAGCCAATCAGGTTCTGCTCGAAGGCCGGGCGGAGATCGGGGAAGGGGATCGGCTGCACGGCGCGGATTTCCTTGTAGGCCCGGTCCTGCTCGGCCTGCATGGCGGCCTCCCAGGCATCGATCTCGGCGAAGACGGGCCAAGCGAGGTAGGTCAGCGCCAGGATCGACGCGCTGACCGAGACGAGCGTGAACCACCAGTATTCGCCGGGCCCTGCACGCCCGCTCCAGGTAAACGGCGCCGCGAGACAGCTCAGCGTGACGCGGAGCGGGCCCATCTCGACGGGTGCGCGCAGCGAGGGGTCCAGCGGCGGCGGGTCCTGTGCCCGAACATCGGCGGGGCGGCCCACCTCGCCGGGCGCATAGCCCGACCCGCCGCCCGGCGGCTTGCCATTGGCGTTGCGCCCGGGATCGCCGGGGAGGATCAGCAGAACCAGCAGGATGAGCCAGCCCACGAAGGGCACGAGCTGGATCCAGTACCACCAGCCACTGCGGTCGGTGTCGTGCGGTCGCCGGACCGCGACCGCCAGCGCGTTGAGCATCGGCCAGGTACCAAGCACGGTCGCCCAGCCCAACATGATCAACCGGTCCCGCATCAGCACCGGGTCGATCCGCTGCGGCATTCCCTGCGCCTCGAGCCAGGCCAACTCGAGGAACGGCCAGAGCAGGCCCAGCCAGACCGCGCTCCCGAAGATCCAATAGACGAGGGTGAACCACCAATATTCCGACGGCGCGGCCCGGCCGCTCCAGCTGAAGGGCCGCGCGAGGCAGCGGAGTGTGGCGTCTATCGGGCCCATAATAACTTCTCCGGGTAATGTCCCCGAGGGGGCTCGCATCAGAATGAGGCCCGGATCCTGCGATTGTCCGGTGCCGGTTCGGCAATTGCCCGCGCAAGGATGCCTCACCCGCGCAGTTGTGAACGCCCCTCCCGTTGAGACGGCGTCTCGAAAGAGTTAACGTCCCGGCCTGACCGGAGACGTATGGAGACCCCCATGGCCAAAACGACCCGCCGCAGCCTTTTGCTCGGGGCGACCGCCGCATTGGCGGCACCCTCCGTGCTACGCGCGCAGACCCGCGCCCTCGAAGATTTCGGCGGTATGACCCCTCCGACCGAAGCCCGCCGGAATATCTCCAGCTTCCAGCGGATCGACTGGCGCGACCATTTCGACAGCCTCGGGAAGGCGACGATCATCTGCGACACCGTGAGCCGCGCGCTGCATTACTGGGATGCGACCGGCACGGATTACCGCCTCTATCCGACCTCGGTGCCGATGACCGACGAGCTGACGCGCACCGGCTATACCGAGATCGTCCGCAAGAAGGTCGGGCCGACCTGGACGCCCACGCCCAGCATGCGCGAGCGCGACCCCTCCCTGCCCGATTTCATGCCCGCCGGACCCGGTAACCCGCTGGGCACCCATGCGATGTATCTCAGCTGGCCGGCCTATCTGATCCACGGCACCCACGACACGCGCAAGATCGGGCGCCGGTCGTCCTCGGGATGTATTGGGCTCTATAACGAAAAGATCGCGGAGCTGTTCGAGATCACTCCGATCGGCGCCCAGGTCCGCGTGATTTGAGCCTGCCTCCCGGTCGCGGCAGACCTTAACCCCGGACCTGTCCCCCCCGGGCTCGGGTTCGTCGGCGCTCGGACCGAGATCGAGGCCGCGCGGTGCCGCCCTAATCAGTCCGATTTCGGCCGCGGCGCGCTGTCCCGCGGCCTTTTCGTTTTGAGGACGCTCTTTCTTCTCCATCGCGCGTCGTCGACATGACCCGCGTAAGCGCGTCCAGGGGCGATCCTGGCCCCCCACATCGCCGATCCACCGGATCCGCGCCGGGCGGTCGCGGTCACGAATTTGTGGACGCTGGGTCAATCCACGCCTACGATGGCGAGCAATGGGTCAAGGAGGACGTGCCGTTACGCCGCGGTTTCCGATCGCGGCTCCGGGATGTCCTCAAGACCGCTCCACCACCGCGCCTGCGGTGCTGTCGCAGGAGGATCATCGTGACGCCGACAAGCAAGTTCGCGCTCAGCACCCTCGCGCTGCTGATGATCAGCGCCTGCGTCCCGCCTGACGCGCCCGACAGGTCCAACATGGCCGCAACTGCCAATGGCAGTGACGACGGGGACGGCGTATCGGCCAGCCGTCAAAGCAGCCCGCCTCCGCCACCGCCGTCCTCACCACCGCCGCCGCCGTCCTCACCGCCTCCGCCGCCGCCGTCTTCACCGCCTCCGCCTCCGCCGCCGCCCGCCTCACCGCCGCCGCCTCCACCGCCGCCACCTCCACCGCCGCCTCCGCCATCTCCCGATCCTTGGGATTGAGGCGATGCGACGGAGAGAGGCCCTCCTCGGTTCAAGCCTCCTGGCGCTCGCCTGCGTGACCGCCCACATGGCTGCCGCGCAGCGCGGCAGCGCGCTCGAGGAACTGGTGCAGCCCACCGCCAGGATCGCGCCCCTGCGAAACTTCGATCCGGCGACCCGTCCGTCGCGGCGCTATGCGGTTGTGATCGGCAATTCCGACTACGCAAGCATCCCGGACCTGCCGAACGCCCATGCCGACGCCCGCGCCATGGCGGCGTTCCTCCGCACGCAAGAATACCAGGTCGCCTACCACGAGGACATCGACAAGCTGGGCTTCGAGAACGTCCTGCGCCGCGTCCTGTTCGACGTGGATGAGGATACGGAAGTGGTCGTGTTCTACGCCGGCCACGGCTTTCAGATCGGGTCGGAGAACTATCTCGTCCCCGTCGATGCCGATTTTGACAGCCCCTATGACGTGCCGTTCGAGTCCGTGTCGCTCGGCTCCCTGGTGGGCATCGTCGGGGCGCGGGCGCGGCTTCAGATCGTGATGCTCGACTCGTGCCGGGACAATCCCTTCGCCGGCCGCGTCGCCATGACCGAACGCGGCAGCGACCTGCGTGAGACGCGGACCGGCTTCACTTCCCAGGCGGCACCGCTCAACTCGATGCTGGTCTTCTCGACGGCGCCCGGCTCCGTCGCCTTTGACGGGGAGGGCGAAAACAGCCCCTTCACCGCCGCCTTCGTCACCGAAGTCTCCGAGGATGCGGATGCGGGCGTCTCCGAGGTCTTCGAAGGCGTGCGCCGCCGGGTCTATGCCCAGACCCAGGGCCGTCAGATCCCCTGGGACAGCTCGACCCTGGTCGAGCAGGCGAGCTTCGGCATCGGCGCCGCGCTGGAGCGGCCGATCCAGGTCGCCTCCTCCGGCACGGGCCAAGCCCGCGGCCTCGCCATGATCGCGGTGACGGGCGAGGAGATCCGGGACAGCCTCCCGACGCAGGTGGCGGCCCATGCCGCCGCGCGCATCGCCGCGGAATTCCGGCCCCAGGTCGCCATCGGCCCGGCCCTCGCCGAGGCGCTCGACCTGTCGCCCGAGGCCCGTATCGCGGTGACCGCGCCGCCCGAGACGGGACGCCTGACCTTGCGGGACGACCGCGGCGTGGACCGTGACATGGTCGGCCGCAGCCTGAGCGCGGCGGACTTGCCCGATCTGATGCTCTCGAACCGCTCGCTGCAACGGCCCGCGACCTCTTTCGAGGAGCCGCTGATCGCCGACCGCTTCGAAATCGAGGTCGACGGCCAGCCGCGCACCGTCCTGCTCGATCTGGCCATCGACCCTTGCGACTTCGAGGCGGGCGACCATCTCGATCCCGATGGGATGGGGATCACACGCTACCCCAACGAACTGCGCCCCGAGATCGCGCTGGCCGCTTGCGACGCGGCCATCGCCGCGCAGCCCGAGGTGGGCCGCTTCCACTATCAGCGGGGACGTGCGCTCACTGCGCTGCTGCGCTTCGACGAGGCGCGCGACGCCTTCGCAGCGGCCCGCGAGCGGGGCCATACCCGCGCCTGGTATGCGCTCGGCGCTTCGCTCTTCGACGAGGAGCGGCGCTCGGGCGGCTATGGTTATCGCAAGGCGTCCGACGCGGTCCTGCAACTCTACGCGCGCGGCGCGCAGGAGGGCGATCCCTACGCCTTTCACGCGCTCGGCCGCCAGCTGATGGAATTCGGCGAAACGGACGCGATCCAGATCGAGGGCTACGACCTGATCATGCGCGCCATGGAGGTCGGTCACACCTTCGCGATGAACGCCATGGCCGCGATCTATCTGCGCGAAGGCACGGAGGAATACGACCCGGACCGCGCCCTGCGCTACTACCGCGAGAGCGCCCGGCGCGGCGATGTCTACGGCTATTACGGCATGGGCTATGCCCATTCCATCGGCCTGGGCGCGTTGGCGCCCGACCCGGGCGAAGCCTATCGCTGGATGCGCCGCGCCGCCGAGGGCGGGCACCCGTTCGCGCCCTATTCCGTGGGCGTCGCCCTGGCCGATGGGTCCGCCACCGGCACGCCCGACCCGGCCGCGGCGCTCGGCTATTACTTACAGGGCTTGGAGCGGGGCCACGCGCTCTCTGCCGTGGTCGCGGTAGACCTGCTGCGCGGGACAGGGGTCGAGGGCTATACGCCGTTCGACGCCGCCGCCATAGCCGCCAAGGGCGCGGCGCTTGGCAATGCCCGCTACGCCCCCGACGCGCGGGCGCGGCTCGACGGCTTCGGGGCGCGGGAGATCGATGGCGGCGCCCAGCTCCTCTTGCGCGACCTGATCGAGTTGACCGGGATCGAGGGAGAGATCGCCGTCGACGGCGCCTTCGGCCCCGACAGCCGGACGACGCTGGCGCGCGTGGTCGACCGGCTCGACCCGGGCGCCACGGTGCCGACCGACCCGGCGGAGCGGGCGGTCTATCTCGCCAGCCTGTTCTGGAAGGAACAGCCCTTCCGCGTCGATCTCTACTGACCCCCGCGCGATGACCGAACTCCGCTGTCTCACCCTCGACGGGCATACGCTCGACATCCGCCCGGCCCCGGGCAAGCGGGACTGGATGGAGGCCACGCCCCAACGCTTCGCCTATCGCTGCCTCCCGCTGACCCTCGCCAATGCCTGCGGCTGGGAAATCCTGGTGCCCGAGACCTTCACCGCGGTCTGGACCGGCAAACCGGGGCTCGACGCCGTGATCCTGTCGGAGACGCGCGGTACCCCCGCGCTGAGCCATTTCGGAAACGGGGTCCTGACCTTCCACGTCAACGCGCTGTTCCGCACCGATCCCGGCATCAGCCTGATGGTGCGCGGCCCGATGAACCGCCCCAAAGATGGGATCGCGGCCCTGGATGCCGTGGTCGAAACTTGGTGGAGTCCCTTCACCTTCACGATGAACTGGATGTTCACCCGTCCGCATCATCCCGTGACCTTCGAGGCGGGCGAGCCCTTCTGCCACCTGTTGCCCATCGACATCCCCGCCATCGCGGCGACCCGGCCCATCCGCAAGCCGCTCGCCTCCGAGCCCGAAACCAAGCGCAAGCTCGACGCCTGGAGCGCCTCGCGGGAGGCCTTCAACCAAAGCCTGAAGGACATCCCCTCGGAGCAGATCAAGGAGGACTGGCAGAAGCATTACAGCCAGGGCGTCGATCTGGACGGGGACGCACCGGATGGGCGGCACTTCACCAAGCTCCGTCTGTCGCCCTTCAAGGACGAGAGCTGAGCGCGCCCGTCCGTGGATGAACGTCAGATCGGCTGCCCGTAGGGCGGGGATTTCCCCGCCCCCAGCCGAAGACAGGAACGGCGCGCCGAACCCCGCCCTAGGCCATCGCGCGCGACGCTCAGAACAGCAGCACGTCCTGCGCGCCGATCGGGCCACCGCCCTCGATCACGGCGACCGCAATCGGGGCCTCGGTGCCTTCGGCCCCGTCCCGGTCGATCCGGATCTGACCGCTCTCCCTGTCGTAGAGGAACTGCCCCGACCGCACCGCAGCCCCCGCCGCCGCAGCCGAGACCTCGCGGAAATCGACGGACGCACCACCCAGACCGAAGAGTTGGTCGTCCAGCGCCAGCCGGTCGCCCGCCTCGAAATCGGAGATCGTCACGACGCCCTGAACCCCGGCCCGCAGCTGAAACATGTCGGCCCCCGCGCCGCCGACATAGACGCTCCCGTCGCCACCGCCGGAGATCGTGTCGTCGCCACCGAGACCGCGGATCAGATCCGCCCCTCCACTGCCGCCATCCAACCGATTGCCGTTCGCATTGCCCGCGATGTCGTCGTCGAAGGCGGAGCCCTCGACCGCCCCGATGGAGATCAGCACATCGCGCCCGCCCCAGCCGTCGCGCATCGCGCCTCGGCCGTCCGGCCCGCCCTCCAGCCGGACCACGACGCCACCGGGCGCCGCCACATCCGCGCGCACGAGATCGCCGCCCAGAGCGCCGTGGAGCGTGTCGTCGCCCTGCCCCCCGATCAGCGTGTCGGCCCCGCCCGCTCCGTTGAGACTGTCGTCTCCGGCACCGCCGGACAGGAGATCGGCGAACCGGCTCCCCAGAATGTTGTCGGCACGCCGCGTGCCATCGACCCCGGTGAAGCCTGTCACGCTGTCGCGGAATCCGAACGCATCCTCGGCGAAGCGCTCGATGAGGTTGACGACGACGCCCCGATCCCCATCGAGCATGTCGAGCACCGCGCCGCCGAAGCCGCCGTCAATCGTATCCGCCCCCGCCCCACCGGACACGGTGTCCGCGCCGGCCCCGCTGTCGATCGCCTCCCCCAGCGCGCCGCCGCGAATGACGTTGGCCCCCGCATTGCCCGAGAGCATGACCGTCCGTTCGTTGCCGGTCAGATCGACGTCGTCTTCCCCTACGAGAATGCCCGCCTCGACCCAGATACTCGTCAGATTGAGATCGACGGAAGCAAAGACGCTGTCCTCCCCCAAGTCGCCCGGCGCCTCCAGGATCAGGTCGCCCGGATCGTCGACGTAATAGGCGTCGGAGCCCCATCGCCCGATCATGGTGTCGGCGCCGGACCCGCCATAGAACGTGTCGTCGCCGATATCGCCGGATAACAGATCGTCGCCGCCCTCCCCGGACAGCAACCCGCCCCGTGCCTCGGGCGGCAGGCCTGCGGGCAGGGTCACGGCCAGGACATCGTCCTCTGCCGTCCCGGTCAGCGGGCCCCGATCGACCGGTCGGGAGGTCACCTCGACGGGCAGGTCACGATAGATCGTTCGGGTCAGATCGACGGTCTCGCGCCCCTCCCCGACGAGGCGCAGCGCCATCACGCCGCCGCCGGACAGGGGGACGAGCGCGAAGTCGCCGTATCGGACGGTCTCCGCCCAGGTGCTCAGGTCCACGCCTCCGGTGAAGACCAGAGGCGCGGGCGCGTGAAGCGGGGTGAGATCCGGAGCGAAGCTGGACAGGCTGCGCAAGTCGAACTCGTCGAAGCTGTCGAAATCGGGAAAGACGCTGGCGATCCCGACCGTCTCGACGACGATGGCGCCCTCCGCGGTTTGCGCGAGGCGCTTGGACGTATCCCAGCCGAGCCCGACGCCGGTCCGATCCGCGGTCGCGGTCCCGTCGGCATCGAAGGTCTGGAGGTAGGCGCCCTCATAGGCCCCCGTCCAGGACACCGCGTAGTCGCCGTTCGAGAGCGCGATGACATGCGGCGCAATGGAGCCGGTGCCCGCGACCTCGAAGGCGCCGCTCCCTCGCAGAAGCGTGGGGCCGCCGACTTGTATGCCATCGGCATCGAAGGCCTGGAGATAGGCATCGAAACGGATCGACACTTCGTCGACGAGCGAGAGCGCTTCGGCGTCACTGGCCTCGTAGACGACGGCGAAGCCGCCATCGGGGCTGCGTGCCAGACCGGTGACGGTGTGATCGCTGTCCGGGTCGTCATCCGCCAGCGGCAAGAGGCTGCTCGGCCCGACAGGCACCAGCTCCGAATTCAGGCGCAGGAGCTTCAGGTCGGCCCCGTCATAGGTCGCGGCAGGACTGGAATTGCCGCGCGGCGGCGCCAGTTGCGCTTCGCCGAAGACGATGGCGTAAGCCTCTGCCGTCGCGGCGATCTTGGGCGCGGTCAGATAGGCGCGCATGTCCGCGACCACGGCGACCTCGGAGGCCGCCCGCCCGGTCGCGTCGAAGTTCTGCACGCGGATCTGCGCCCCGGTCCGGTCGGGATCGAAATCCGCGTAGCCCGGATCCCCCTGCGCCAAGGGGACGCCGTCCGAGACCAGGCTCACCGCCACGAATCCGCCATCCGCCGTGGCCGCCACGTCCGAGACCGCGCCGAGCCCCTCGAAGGTGAAGGGCCGTCCGGCGATCCGGCCCTCCGCGTCAAGGAAGGCGGCGCGCGTCACGCCTGCCTGCGTCAGTAGTCCGAGAACCCGACCGTCGGACAGGATCTCCGTGTCGATGCTGGCCCGATTTCCGAAGCTGGCATCCAGGCCGCGGAGGAGGATGTCGCCGGGGGCGTCGAAATTGGTCACGGCGGCGCCTCCATGAAAGGTCGGACTGAAGTCTGCCCTGGGATCTGTCATCGCGGGCGGCCTGA
The DNA here is from genome assembly GCF_900116765.1 of Jannaschia seohaensis. Classification (GTDB taxonomy): domain Bacteria; phylum Pseudomonadota; class Alphaproteobacteria; order Rhodobacterales; family Rhodobacteraceae; genus Jannaschia; species Jannaschia seohaensis. The sequence goes on from NZ_UETC01000002.1 coordinate 576,098, forward strand.
CGGTCGCGCCGTCCGTCTGGCGGCAGCCGTGGACGAAGCCTGCAAACTCTTCCTCCGAAGGTCAAACTCTTCCTCCGAATGTCTAGTAGGCGCCCCCCAGGGGCGCATTGCGACCTTGGCAAGACCGCAGGCCAATTCCCGGTTACCTCACCCGCCGACGGCCTGACGGGCGCAATCGCTGCGTGGGCTCTGGCTCGGGGGGGCGAGCGAGAGGGACTGATGCAAGTCGAGAACAAAAAAACACTATTTTCAAATGCTTTTCTATAGCTTGCGGTGCCCTGCCCCACCTGCAGAACGTAGGCTGTTCCGTCCGTCCGCGTCTGGCCGTGCCCGTCCGTATCCAGTGAAACAGGGTAGTTGGAAGGATCCGGGGGAAGCGCGCCTCGATGCACTATTGGGCGATGGTACATAAGGGCGCGCAATCGAATTTCCCTGCCCTCCTGTGGAATGCCCCTTGCTGGGCTCCCACCGTGATGCCCCCCGCGAGAACGCGACGCCTTGGAAGACGATCGCCGCTGGTGCCGCAGCCCAGACCGAGGCCCTGCGCTCACGAAGCGTGCGGCCCGCGCTCCGTGGCGAAGAAGATGCCCTGCGTGAACCTGCCGGCCAGCGGGCTATGGAACGGGACTTCCGCCGCCGGCGGGACGCGGAATTCCATCACCGCATTGCCGTCCGGACCGGTCCCACGCAGACAGCAGACCCGTCACAGAGGCCCTGGGGACAAACCCGCCTGGGAAAGTAGGCCCTCGGCCACAGCCGACTTGTGCAACGAGGTCAGGGGCCGCTGCTCGCCGCGCTGCTGGTCGGCTTTGCCACTGAAGGGAAATTACAAGGTAACATCATGCCCGCGGAATCTCTGTCGCAGAAACACACGTTCAGCATAGACGACATTACGACGACGTTCTCCGGACTGACCATCGCGGCTGGTCGAAGATCAACGGCACCGCGCTCGGTGCGGGCGACGCCATGCCGGTGGGTCCGATCTTCAGCGCGGTCACCCCAAAGGGTATGCACCTGTCCCAAGACTTCCTGGATACCGCCATCTACATCAAAGGCGACCGGCAGGACTCGGCCAAGATCTACGACATCCAGCTGGAAATCGAGTATTTCACCGATGATTTGTTCCTGATCAACGATACCGGCTACGAGATCGTGGGCGCCGGCGCGCCTCGGGATTTCGGAACGTCGGACGTGTCCGAGGACGGCTCCAGCCTGACCGTCGCCGACAATGGCTGGAAGATGGCCATGCGCGACACCACGATCACCAGCGAAACCGTCATTTCCTTCGACTTCGAAGCGACGGAGGAAGCTGAAATCTACGCTATCTCGTTCGGGTCCTGGGATTCCTCGGACTCCCCCCAGACGTACACGTTCCAGATCGGCGGATCGAAGATCTGGGGTAAACAGGCCTTCAACACCTAATCCGTCGGCGACGGGGTGCAGCATTTCGACATCAATGTCGGCGACTACTTCACCGGCGAGTTCGATAGCATCGTGTTCATCGCCGATGACGACGCGGACGGGGTGAGCGAAGCGACCTTCTCCAACATCAACCTGTTCGACGAAGGTCTGGAAGCTCCCATGGCCGCCCCGGTGATGGATAACTTCCTCTTTGCCTGAGCCGGCGGAGATGTCGTGAGAAGCTGCGATAACTCTTCGTCCTCCTGAGAGTTATCGCATCGCTTCCGAAAAATGCAGGGCAGTTCGGGAAACCGTGCTGCCCTGCATCCGTTTGATGGCAAGATGGCAGCCATCACGCGGACGGGGAATGCTAAAGCGCCGCCCGATCCTTGGACCGGCACCGACCGTGTCCGCGCTCCGCTCCGGTCGGGCTCGCGCCCGTTCGAGAGCCGCCAGAGGGGTCAGTTGGCGTGCCGTCCACGACAGCCAGGGCCTGGGTATCGAAGCGGAGGCGATACTTGCCCGGCAGGCTGACGTAACGGAGGCGCAGATGGTCCCAAGGCGCGTCGGGATGCGGTGCCGCCTGCTGCGCCCTCGACGTCGCGACCGCAGCCGCCCTCGTGCGGAGCGGAGACATGAGTCGCCGCGCATTGCGGTGGTGGGACAAGCCTCCAGGAACCCGAAGCGAGCGGCAGAAGGCCCGCTTCTTCGCCAATGTGAACGAGCAGTTCGGTCTCGGGCAGAGTCTTCGCCTCCATCTCTCCGCAATTCAACTGATGAAAGAGTAGAGGCTAGGTGTGGAAGTGGTGCCGCTGAAGGGACTCGAACCCCCGACCCCATCATTACGAATGACGTGCTCTACCAGCTGAGCTACAGCGGCGACCTTCCTTCTCACCGGCCCTACAATGGCCCTGCCCCAAGCTCAACCCGACCGGTTGGACCGTCCTGTGAACCTTCGGACGGGGCCCGGTCATGCCGCCTCGGCAGCCCCACATAGGCACCGTGGCGCGGCTCTTAGCAGGGGTACGAGGCTTGGGCCAGACCCGAATTCACCTCCGCGTGCAGAAGATCCGAATGCCATCGGCGGAGACCGCCTTGGACCGATGGCACCGGGGTCGGTCGGGCCGCCTCAGGGGCCATAAAGCGGGGCGCCGCCCGGTTCCGGGTGGCGCCCCTGGGGACAGGCTCCAGCCCCGCGCGCGGGTGGCCGCCGGAGCGGCCTGCCGTCAGCTCCGGGAAGCGGCGGAGGCCGGTGTCTCCGCTTCATTCGTGTTCGCGGGTGCGCCCTCGACCGGCACGGAGACCGGCTCGGTGACGTCGCGGGTCGTGCCGACCACGTTCGGGTCGGTCACGGTGGCCGGCGCGGCGGGAGCCGGGCTGACCTCCTGCACCGCAACGGGCAGGTCCTCGCCCGGCGCGGGGCCGCCGACGAGCAGCGGCAGCATCTCGCTGGGCAGCGCGCTGGTCGCCGATTCGGTGGCGGGCGGCTCGGTCCAGCTCAGGCTGTCGAACGCCTCACAGGAGGTGCAGACGGGCACCCAGGCGGAATGCACGGTGCCGCAATTCTCGCAGACCCATTGCGGCCCGCGCGACGCGCCCAGCGCCTTGGCGAGCCAGGCGCGGACCACCGTGTCCGATTCGCCCTCGCCCCGCTCGATGGCGGCCATCAGCGACAGGGACCGCGCGGTGGGATGGGTCTCATAGGTCTTGCCCAACGCCCGACGCGCGGCGGGGAAGTCCTCGGCGGCGAGGTGCAGCTCGGTCTCCAGCAGCTTCGCCTCGGGCGCGTTCGGCACCACGTCCAGCAGCGCGCGGAAGCGGCGGATGCGCGCCTCGGGCGTCTCGGACGGCTCGATATCGGCGAAGGCCGCGGCGAGATCAGGATGCTGCGTCTTCTGCCAAGCGGCCTTAAGCACCTTGGCGGCGCGGCGCTTGTCGCCCGTCTCGATATGCATCCGCGCGGCAAGGACGGCGGCGGGCACGAGTTCGGGCGCGAGGCGGTTGGCCTCCAGCGCTTCGGCCCGGGCCTTGTCGGTCGTGCCATTGGCCAGCTGGGCGCGGGCATCGGCGAGCGACAGGACGGCCTCGCGGCGCTTGTAGACATCCTTGGGCAGCACCCCGGCCTTCAGCTTGGCCGACAGCACTCTGCGCGCGCCGTCCCAATTCTCGTCCCGGGCCTGCAACCGCAGCAGGGTGTCCTGCACTTCGACATGGCGCGGCTTGATGGCGAAGGCCTTCTCCGCGAGCTTCATCGCGGTGTCGGTGTCGCCCTCTTCCAGACGCTGGCGCATCAGGCCGAGGACGCCGACAAAACGCGTCTTGTCGTGCTTCACCAGGGTCTTGTAGGCCTCTTCGGCGCGCGCATGGTCGCCCGCCGCCTCGGCGGCTTGGGCCACAACCAGGGTCGTGACCTCGGGACGGTTCAGATATTTCTCGGCCTTCTGCGCCTTGACCGCGGCCTCCCGCGCCTCGCCCGCGGCGAGGGCGACCAGACTTTCGGACAGCGCCTCATAGCCTTTCCGCTGCTTGTTGCGGGCGAAATAGGTGCCAATCGCGGTGTCGTCGCCATTAATGAACTTCAGCACCGCGACGAGGAAGCCCAGGATCTTGAACAGGACATAGAGCGCCACGACAGCGACCAGCCCCGCCATGAGCACCTGCAACGGCGACAGCACCGCCTCCTGCCCGTCGAACCGCACGATGACCTCGCCGGACAGCGCCATCATCCACTGGACGCCGAAAGCGAGGGCGACCACGAGGGCGACGAAGAGGAGGATCTTGAAGAGAGACCAGAGCATTTGGGATCCTCACTCGGTTCCGAGGTAATCAGGAAGGGCTGCGCGCGCTGCGGCGCGGATGCGGGCGTCGGCGATCCAGTCGGCCATGGCGTCCTGCGCGACGGCGGGCAGCGCGTCGATCTCGGCCAGGGCCGTCTCGACATCGCCCACACGGATCGCGGCTTCGGCCCGGCTGAGTACGGCGTCGGCGTCGTCGCCTTCCCGCGGCTCCAGGGAGCGGGCGCCGGTGGAGCGGCGGATGAAGCCGGTCAATCCGCCCTCGCCCGGCTCGACCCGCCGCGCCTCGGCCAAGGCGTCACGCGCGGCGTCGGGGAAAGCGGCGACGAGCTCGCCATTGGTCGGCAGGCCCGTCTCGGCATTCTCCGCCAGAACCGCAGGCGCATCGCCGAGGACCGCCAGCGGTTCGGCGAAGGGCACGCCGGAGTCGACGGCGAGACGGATCTGGTTGGCCGCGGCCTCCCGCGCGAGCTGTTCGGCGGAAATCTCGACCGCCTGCGTCTCCTGACCAAGCGCCGCGAGTTCCGCCTCCAAGGCAGCGACCCGGTCGCTCATGTCCGGCGGCGGCGCGGGCAGGCCCGCGACCGTCGCGGCCAGATCGTCCATCCGCGCGGCAAGCCCGTCGACCTGCGCGGCAACCGCGTCGACCCGCTCGGCGACCCCGTCGATCTGTCCGGCGACCGTATCGACCCGCGTCCCGACGCCCGAAAGGCCTTCGAGTTCCGCCTGCAAAGCGGCAATCGCCTCCGCATCGCCGGACGGCTGGGCAGTCGAGGCCCCGGAGGCCTGTTCGGCTGCCGTCACCGGGCGCGCTTCGAGCGCATCGAGGCGAGCCGCCAGCCCATCGACCCGCTCCGACAATTCCGCTTGTGCGGTCTCGATAGCGGAGAGATCGACGGGGTCGCCCTCTGTCGGCAAGGCGTCGACCCGCGACTGGAGCGCGGCAAACGCCGCCGGATCGACCGTTTCGGGCGCGGGCGGCGAGACGAATGTCGGGATCGCGTAGCCGATGGCACCGGCGAGCAAGCCGCCCAGCACCAGCGGGACAAAGCCCGGGCCGGACTTTTCCACGACCTGAGGCTGCGGGGCCGGAGACGGCGCGGCAGGGGGCGCGCGCTCGGGCTCGGGCGCATCTGCGGGGGCCTCGGCCATCTCTTCGGGTGCCTCCGCCTTGGCTTCGGCCTCGACCTTCTCGGGGTCGGCGCCATCCAGGCGGGCCAGGTCGGCGAGATCGGCGTGCTCCTCGGGCGGGACGGTATCGTCGCCCATCGGCGCTTCCGCATCGGTGGCGGCCGCATCCTCCGTAGGGGCGGCCTCACCGGGTTCCGGCTCGGATGCCGCCGTCTCGCTCTCGGGCTCATCGGCCGGCAGCGTCACATCTTCCGAGGACGCAGCCTCGGCCTCGGAGGGCGGGATCGTATCGTCGGCAAGGATCGGCGCATCGTCGGGCAGAGACTCGGAGCCTTTCGGCTCTTGATCGGACACGATCTCCGCGTCTTCGATCTTCTCGGCCTGTTCGGCCTCGGCGATCGTCTGGGCTTCGGTCTCCGATACGGCAGGGGCCGGTCTCGTGGTTCTCGGTTTCCTGGTCTTTCGCGCCAAGGCGGTCCCTCCGATAGGCAGGATCCGGGGCGAAATCCCGGATAGTGCCCGACACACCTAATCCGATCCCGCCCGCCCCTCAACCGCCCATGCGGCAAGGACCTGCTCCAACAGCCGCCACATCGCCGCGCCGTCGGGCGTTTCGGCGATTTCGGAGGCGACTGGCAAAGCCGCGGCCACGGCCGGGCTGAGCGCCAGCAGCCGAAGGCGCGGCCAGGCGTCCTTTGGGCAGGCGGCGGCGAACAGCGCCGCGGTCCGCGGAGAATAGAGCGGCACGATGGCCGGGCCTCGCAGAGCGCGGCGGCCGGCGTCGCTCAGCGGCACGGGCACCTGATCGTAGATCACGGCATCCCGCGCGGTGAGCCCGCGGGTCCGCAGATCCGCCGCGAGATTGCCGCGCTGCACCGCCCCCCGCAGATGCAGCAGCGGCGGCGCATCCGGCGGGATCGCCACAGCCAGGGACGCGGCGTCGGTCGCCACGCCCATCACCCGCAGGCCCGCCGCTTCCGCCGCGCGCGCCGTGCGCGGCCCCACGCACCAGGCCGGGCGCCCTTCGTCCCCTCCGAGCGCGCGGTAGGCCGCGACACCGTTGGCCGAGGTGAAGATCAGTCCCGGGGCCAGATCCGGCAAGGACTCGGCAGGGACGATCCGCATCAGCGGGGCCTCAACAACCTCCACGCCGCGCGCGCGAAGACAAGCCGCCAAACGGGCCGAGGCCTCGGCGGGCCGGGTCAGGAGAACGGGCGGCACGATTGTTCCCCCCTCGCGCAGACCATAAGTGGAGAGGACACGATGGAATCCAGCGGCGCATGGCACAAGACCTCACCATCCTCGGACTCGAAAGCTCCTGCGACGACACGGCCGCGGCGGTGACGCGCGGGCGGGCGATTCTGTCCAATGTGGTTCTGCGTCAGGACGACCTGCACGCGGCCTTCGGCGGCGTCGTCCCCGAAATCGCCGCCCGCGCCCATGCCGAAAAGATCGACCTCGCGGTGGAGCAGGCGTTGGCCGAGGCCGGGCTGCGCCTGAGCGACTGCGACGCCATCGCGGTGACGGCCGGGCCAGGCCTGATCGGCGGCGTGCTGGCGGCGGTGATGTGCGCCAAGGGGCTGGCGGCGGCGACCGGCCTGCCGCTGGTCGGCGTGAACCACCTGGCCGGGCACGCGCTGACGCCGCGGCTGACCGATGGGCTGGCCTTTCCCTACCTGATGCTGCTGGTCTCGGGCGGGCATTGCCAGTTTCTGAGGGTCGACGGCCCCGACGCCTTCGCCCGCCTGGGCGGAACGATCGACGACGCGCCGGGCGAGGCGTTCGACAAGGTCGCCCGGCTGCTGGGCCTGCCCCAGCCCGGTGGGCCTGCCGTCGAGGCCGAGGCGGCGCGCGCCACCGGCACCGTTGCCCTGCCCCGGCCGCTGCTGGACCGGCCGGGCTGCGACCTCTCCTTCTCGGGCCTCAAGACCGCGGTTCTGCGCGCCCGCGACCAAGCGGTCGCCGCCCATGACGGTCTGCCGCGCGCCTTGCGTGCCGATATCTGCCACGGCTTCCAGTCCGCGGTGCGCGATGTGCTGGCCGAGAAATCCCGCCGCGCCATCGAAGCGAGCCCCGGCATCACCGCCTTCGCGGTCGCTGGCGGGGTGGCGGCCAACGGCCCGCTGCGCGCGGCGCTGTCGGAGGTGGCGGAGGCGGCCGGCCTCCCGTTCACCGCGCCCCCGCTCGGGCTCTGCACCGACAACGCGGCGATGATCGCCTGGGCCGGAAGCGAGTTGTTTGCCGCGGGCCAGCGCGACGACCTGACCCTGGCGGCCCGTCCCCGCTGGCCGCTGGACCGGACCGCCCGGCCGATGCTTGGCTCCGGCAAACGCGGGGCAAAGGCGTGACCCGGCCGGGGCGCCTGCCCGTCGAGGCTACGCGATGATCGCCGTCCTGGGCGCAGGCGCCTTTGGCACGGCGCTGGCCGTGACCCTCGCCGCGAACGGCCCCGTCCGGCTCTGGGCACGCGACGCAAGCTCCCTGCTTCGAGACCGCGTCAGCCCCCGCCTGCCCGGCATCCACCTGCCGGACGCGGTGTGTCCGACGGGCGATCTGGACGAGCTCGACGGACACGACCTTCTGCTGGCCGTGCCGATGCAGCAGCTGCGCAGCCTGCTGCCGCGTCTCTCGGACCTTCACGTGCCCCACGCCGTGGCCGCCTGCAAAGGCATCGACCTTCAGACCCTCCAAACCCCCGCCGATCTCATCGCCGACGCCCTTCCCGACACTGTCCCAGCTCTCCTCTCCGGCCCCAGCTTCGCCGCCGATATCGCGCGCGGCCTGCCCACGGCGCTGACGCTGGCCTGCGCCTACGACGCGGCTGGCGCGCGCCTGCAGGCGGCGCTCTCGACGCCGACGCTGCGCCTCTACCGCAGTACCGACATGACCGGCGTGGCGCTGGGGGGCGCACTCAAGAACGTCGTCGCCATCGCCTGCGGCGCTGCCATCGGGGCCGGGCTGGGCGAGAGCGCGCGCGCCGCGCTGATGACCCGGGGCATGGCCGAGATGATGCGGCTCAGTACCGCCTTGGGCGCGCGGCCCGAGACGCTGATGGGGCTGAGCGGCCTGGGCGATCTCGCTCTCACCTGCGCCTCGCCGCAGTCGCGCAACTTCGCCCTGGGCCTCGCGCTCGGCCGGGGCGATCCGCCGCCCGACGCCACCACCGAAGGCGTCGCCACCGCCCGCGCCGCCTTGCGCTTGGGCGCGCGGCACGGCATCGACTTGCCGGTAACCCAGGCCACTGCGGGCCTGGTGGACGGCACGCTCACGGTCGAGACCGCCATCCAGAGCCTGCTCGCCCGCGACCTGACCACGGAGACACCGCCATGATGCACGCCCTGATCTGCACCGACAAACCCGGCCACCTGGAGGTCCGGAAGGCCAATCGCGATGCCCATCTCGCGCATCTCAAGGCCGACGCCCATGTCGTCCAGGCCGGTCCGTTCGTGAACGCGGACGGAGAGATGTGCGGCTCGCTGATCCTCTTCGACACCGACGACCGCGCCCATGTCGAAGCCTTCGCCGACGCCGACCCCTACGCCAAGGCGGGGCTCTTCGAGGATGTCCGGATCGAGACCTGGAATCGGGTCATCGGCGGATGAGATACTGGCTCTTCAAGTCCGAGCCCGGCACCTGGTCGTGGGACGACCAGGTCGCCAAAGGCGATGCGGGCGAGGAGTGGGACGGGGTGCGCAACTATCAGGCGCGCAACGTCATGCGCGAGATGGCCTTGGGCGATCTGGGCTTCTTCTACCATTCCCAGGCGGAAAAGGCCGTCGTCGGCATCGTCGAGGTCTGCGCCACGTCGCATCCCGACAGCACGACCGATGACGACCGCTGGGACTGCGTCGACATCCGCGCGGTTGAGCCTTTGCCCACCCCCGTGACCCTGGCCCAGATCAAGGCCGAACCCGACTTGGCGGAGATGGCGCTGGTGCGTCAGGCGCGCCTTTCGGTGCAGCCGGTGACCGAGGCGGAATGGCGGGCCGTGCGTAAGATGGGCGGGCTCGATTGACGCAAGGGAACCAGACGGGCGCGACGGGGTTTGACTTGCGCAAGGAGGGCCCGGTCATGCCAACCCATCGCGTAATCCATGTCGAGAACATCCGCCACGACCCGCTGCTCGGTCGCCTGTCTGGAACGGTGATCCACCGCGACCCCGAGGGCGACCTGATGCGCCAGACCGTCACCACGCCGGTGGAGAAGCCGAGCCTCGCGCATGCCGAGGCCGAGGCGCATCTGCGCCGGGCCGCCGACCAAGGCTGACCCGGCGCCCCTGGACAAGCCGCGATCCGCCCCCTACCCCGCCGGCACGTCCCTCTCAGCCGGAGTACCGCATGTCCGACGAACGTCTCATCGTGGCCCTCGACGTGCCCGACGCCCTGTCGGGTCTGCAACTGGCCGACCGGATCGGGGACGCGGTGTCGTTCTACAAGATCGGTCTGGGGATGCTGACCGGCGGCGGGCTCGCGCTCGCGCAGGAACTCAAGGACGAGCGCGGCAAGCGCATCTTCCTCGACATGAAACTCTTCGACATCGGCGCGACGGTCGAGGCCGCCGTGCGGGGCCTGTCGCGCTTCGATCTCGACTTTCTGACCGTCCATGGCGACCCGCATGTGGTGACCGCCGCCGCTCAGGCGAAGGGCGACATGAAGATCCTGGCCGTCACGATTCTTACCTCGCTGGACCGCGCCGATCTCGATGACGGGCTGATGGTTCCGGGCGACGTGCCGGACCTGGTGGTCGAGCGCGCCGCCCGCGCCTTCGCCGCGGGAGCCGACGGGGTGATCGCCTCACCGCAGGAAGCCGGCGCCATCCGCGCCCTGCCCGAAGCCGAGGGCCGACTGATCGTGACCCCGGGCGTGCGCCCCGCGGGCGCGGCCCGGGGCGACCAGAAGCGTGTGACGACCCCGGCCGAGGCACTGCGCGCCGGCGCGGATCATCTCGTCGTCGGCCGCCCCGTCCACGCCGCGCCCGATCCGGCCGAAGCCGCGCGCGCCATCCTCTCCGAGATCGCGGACGTCTGACCGGCGGAGGCGCCGTCAGGACGGGGCCCCGCCCCCCTCATCACGGGTTTCCAAATACTCAAATCCCGACCGGCGCGCCGCGCGCACCGGCCGGTTCGCGCGCGCTCAGCCCGCCAGCTTGGCCAGCCGCGCCATCAGCGACGATGTGTCCCAGCGGCCTCCATCCATCGCCTGCACGTCCTTGTAGAACTGGTCGATCAGCGCCGTCGCCGGCAGCGGCGCGCCGATGGTCTCGCCCTCGGCGAGGCAGATCGCGAGGTCCTTGCGCATCCAATCGACGGCGAAGCCGTGGTTCCACTCCCCCGCGAGCATCGTCTTGTGGCGGTTGACCATCTGCCAGGATCCGGCCGCGCCGCCCTGGATCACCTCGACCACCGCTTCGCCGTCAAGCCCGGCCTTCTGCGCGAAGAGCATCGCCTCGGAGAGCCCCTGCAAAAGCCCGGCGATGCAGATCTGGTTCACCATCTTGGTCAGCTGGCCCGCGCCGATCTCACCCATCAGCCGCGTGGCCTTGGCATAGGCCGCCATCACCGGATCGGCCCGGTCGAAATCCGCCTGGGCGCCGCCGCACATGATGACGAGCTGCCCGTTCTCCGCTCCGGCCTGGCCGCCCGAGACCGGCGCGTCGACGAAAGCGATGCCCTTGGCCCCCGCCGCCTCGGCCATCTCGCGGGTCACGCCCGCCGAGACGGTGGTGTGATCGACGAAGAGCGAACCCTCGCCCATCCCGGAAAAGGCCCCGTCCTCGCCCGTGCAGACCGCGCGCAGGTCGTCGTCATTGCCGACGCAGGCAAAGACGATCTCCGCCCCCTCCGCCGCTTCGCGCGGCGTCGGCGCGGACCGGCCGCCGTGCTTGTCTGCCCAGGCCGCCGCCTTGGCCGCCGTGCGATTATAGACGCAGACCTCGTGCCCGCCCCCCGCAAGATGTCCCGCCATCGGGGCGCCCATCACGCCCATCCCCAAGAATGCCACCCGAGCCATAGCCAGCCCTCCCTTTGCATCGTCATTCGCCCCCGGTTAGATGCCTTTCCGGGGCGAAGGGTCAACATGAGGGCGTGCGCGCATGGAAAAGCTCTTCCGCTGGTCGTTCCGAGCGGTGACGTTCACGCTGCTGCTCGGCGGGGCCGCGATGCTGCTCGCGCTCTGGCTGACCTCGCGCTCGATCCCCGATTACGACCGAACCGAAGAGGTGCGCGGGCTCAGCGCGCCGGTCGAGATCGTGCGCAACACCCACAACGTGCCGCATATCTTCGGCGAGACCGACGCGGATGTGTTTTTCGCCCTTGGCTACGCCCATGCGCAGGACCGGCTTTGGCAGATGACGCTCCTGCGGCGCACCGCCCAGGGCCGCCTGTCGGAGCTGTTCGGCCGCCGGACGCTGAGGACCGACGAGTTGCTGCGCCGTCTGGGTCTCTACCGCGCCGCCCGCCGCTCCGCCGAGGTGCAAGCGCCCGACGTGACCGCGATGCTGGAGGCCTATGCCGCCGGGGTGAACGCCCGCATCGACGTCATCAACCGCGATGCCTCGGGCCGGGGGGCGCCGGAATTCTTCCTGTTCGAGCCGCAGATCTCCCCCTGGCGGCCGGCCGATTCCATCGCGCTGGCCAAGCTGATGGCGCTCCAACTCTCGGGTCATGTCGGCGAGGAGGTGCTGCGGGCGCGGGCCTCCCTGGTGCTCGACGACGACCGCCTGGCCGACCTGCACCCGGACGCGCCCGGCGACGGCGTGGCGGAGCTGGCCTCCGCCCGCGATCTCTTCCCGACGCTCCGCCCGACCGACCACGCCTCGGTCCGGCCCGACATGTGGCCGGTGCCGCGCCGGGGCCTGGAGGGCGCCTCCAACGTCTTCGCCGTCGCGGGCGACCACGCGGCCGCGGGCGGCGCCCTGCTCGCCACCGACCCACATCTGGGCCTGCAAGCGCCCACGCTCTTCTACCTCGCGCGGCTGGAACTCAGCACCGGCGGCGTGATCGGCGCGACGATCCCGGGCATGCCGGTCATGCCCGTCGGCCGCTCCGAGGCGATCGGCTGGGGCCTGACGACCAGCTACATGGACGACCAGGATATCCTCATCGAAGAGCTCAACCCCGAGAACCCCGAGCAATACCGCACCCCGGACGGCTGGGCCGAATTCGAGACCGAGCGCGCCATCGTCACCATCGCCGACGACGCGCCCGTCACTCTCACCCTGCGCCGCACCGTCAACGGGCCCGTCCTGACGGCCAGCCAGTTCGACCTGGGCACGGTGACGCCCCCGGGCCATGTCGCCGCGCTGGCCTGGACCGGCCTGTCGGAGGCGGACAGCTCCCTGCGCGCCGGACTGGAGCTGATGCGCGCCCGCTCCATCGAAGAGGCGATCACGGCGACCCGCCATCACATCGCCCCGGCGCAGAACCTGATGCTGGCCGGACAAAACCGCATCGCGATGCAGGTGATGGGCCGTCAGCCCGACCGCGATCCCGCGCACCAGTCCCAGGGCCGCATCCCCGCCCCCGGCTGGATCGAGGCGAACCGCTGGAAGGGCCTGCGCCCCTTCACCGACAACCCGGTCTGGCTCGACCCGCCTTCGGGCCTGTTGGGAAATACCAACAACAAGGTCGTCGACCGGCCCTTCCCGGGCCATATCAGCTTTGTTTGGGGAGACACGCAGCGGGTGCAGCGCATGGAGCGGCTGATCGAAGGCCGCAACATCCACACCCGCGAGAGCCTGATCGAAGCGCAGCTCGACACGGTCTCGAATGCCGCGCGCTCGCTCTTGCCGCTGGTCGGGGCCGACCTCTGGTTCACCGGCGAGGCCGCCCCCGACGGCACACCCGAGCGGCGGCGGCAGACCGCGCTGCAGCTGCTGGCCGCCTGGAATGGCGAGATGTCCGAGCACCTGCCCGAGCCGCTGATCTACGCGGCCTGGATGCGCGCCCTCCAGGACCGGCTGATCCGCGACGAGATCGGCCCCCTGGCGGATGAGTACACCAGCCTCCAGCCGATCTTCATCGAGCGCGTCTACCGCAACACGAACGGCGCCGCAGCCTGGTGCGACGTGATCCAGTCCTCGGTCGTCGAGACCTGCGCGGATATCGCGCGCCTGGCCCTGGACGATGCGCTGCAATGGCTGGATGAGCGCTATGGGGGGCGGGTGGAGGCCTGGCGCTGGGGCGATGCGCACGAGGCGCGGCACGATCATACCGTCCTGGGCGATATCCCATTCCTCGGGGCCTTGGTGAATATCCGCCAGTCCAGCTCGGGCGGTGACAACACCCTCCGCCGCGGGCGGTTGTCGGGCGAGTTGCCCGACCCGTTCGCGAATGTGCACGCGGCGGCTTTCCGCGGGGTCTACGATTTCGCCGACCCCGATAGCAGCGTGTTCATCACCGCGACCGGCCAGTCGGGCCATCCGCTCTCGCGTCATTACGACGATCTCGGGGAGCTCTGGCGCCGGGGCGAATACATCCCGATGACGCTGGACCCGGACCTCGCGCGCGCCGGCGCAGTGGGCATCACCACCCTGACGCCCGAGCGGTGACCGGCAGCGGCGGGGGGAATCCCCACCCTACGCGGCCCGTAGGGCGGGGGTTACCCCGCCTCCAGCGCCTTGCCCAGCCGCGGGAGCTTGGCCCGCTTCAGCAGCGGCCGGAGCGGCTGCGCCTCACCCGACAGCGCCACGGCCGTCGCGCGCACCCGTTCCACGGCGGCGGCCACAGCGTCGGGCGCCGCCAGCCACAGCTCCATCAGGAACGCGTCGGGCGCCTGGAGCGCGATGCCTTCGGCCGCGACCTCGCCGCGCGGAAAGTCCCGAACGTTCAGCGTCACCAGCCGATCAGCCCCCGCATCCGAGGCCGCCGCAAGGACATGGACGTCATTCGGGTCGGGCAGCCACATCCGCGCCTCGGTCGCCGCGCCGGGCCGGACCTCCGCCTCGGGCCAGCGGGCGCGGAGCGCGGCGATCTCGCCGCGGGCCACGGTCTCCCCATCGGGCAGCTTTCGCGCCGCACGCGCCCATTCCTCCAGCACCCGCGGCGACCAGAGCGGCCGATAGAGTTCCGCCCCCGCGCAGCCCAGGAGCACCTCCCGCAACACCGTCGGATAGAGGACGCAGGCGTCCAGGAAGACCTTCACGGCAGCAACCGGAAGGTCAGCGCCTTGAGATAGCCGCTTTCGGCCAGCTGCGGATGGACCGGGTGGTCCGGCCCGGCAAAGCCCGTCCGGATCAACTGCGCCTGTCGCCCCGCGCGGCCGATCCCACGAATGCAGGCGGCGCGGAATTTCGTGAGCTCCGCCGCATGGCTACAGGAACAGAGCGTCAACGTGCCTCCGGGCGCGACCAGGGGCGCGGCCAGCTTGGCCACCCGCTCATAGGCACGCAGTCCGGCGGTCAGGGCGGGCTTGGCCGGCGCGAAGGCCGGCGGGTCAGCCACGACGAGATCGTAGGTCTCTCCGTCCTCGGCCAAGGCGGCCATCTGCGCGAAGGCATCCCCCTTGCGCGTGATCAGGGACCGGCCCATCGCGCGCGCCCCGCCCAGCGCGAGGTCCAGCGCGGGGGCGGAACCGTCGATCGCGGTGGCCTCCGTCGCGCCGGCAGCCAGCGCGGCCAGGGCGAAGCCGCCGACATGGGAGAAGACATCGAGAACGCGCGCGCCCTCGGCCAGCCGCGCGACGAAGGCATGGTTGGGGCGCTGGTCGTAGAACAGGCCCGTCTTCTGTCCGCCGGTCAGATCCGCGAGATAGATCGCCCCGTTCATCGGCACCTCGACGGGCGCATCGACGCCGCCGGCGAGCCAGCGGCTGGCATCGTCCAGCCCCTCGGAGGTCCGGGCCCGACCGGAGGCGTTCAGCAGAACGTGGCGGAGACCAAGGGCCTGGAGCGCCGTGGCGAAGTCGTCGGCGCGCAGGTCGGCCCAGGCCGCATTCGGCTGAAGCACCGCGATGTCGCCGAAGCGGTCGATCACCACGCCGGGCAACCCATCGGCCTCGGCATGGATCAACCGGTAGAAAGGCGCGTCATAGAGCCGATCCCGCAGCTGGGCGGCGACGCGCAGGCGCGTCTCGATCCAGCGGGCATCGATAATTGCGGCCGGGTCGCGGTCGAGCATCCGCGCGGCAATGCGCGAACCCATGTTGACGGCCGCGAGGCCGAGCGGACTGCGCTCCGCATCCTCCAGAACCGCGAGAGAGCCGGGGGCAAGCGCTCGGCTGCGGCGGTCCGCGACCACGTCGTCGAGATAGGCCCAGGGATGTCCGTGACGAATACGCTGGGCGTCGGCCTTGGGCCGCAGGCGCAGGGAGGGAAGGTCGGTCATGCCCCCGCCTATCGCGGGGGCAGGTCCAGGATCAATCCACGGTCACACGCGGGCAGTGCGATAACCGGGACGCAGGAGCCCGACCAGCTTGCCGATCAGGCGTAGGAAATGGGCGGAACGGAGGGCGCGGGCGCGGCTCTCGATGGTAACGATATCGATTTCAGGGTGGGTCATTTCGGCTGTCCTCGGTTGCTCGATCAGGATCAGTGAAGGAGCTATGGTCGCGACCTGCAGACTACCAATGCCGAGCCTGAAACCCTGTCTTGCACCCGCAGCATGGCACCTGCAGCATCGCCTGGGCATCTGGGCATCGCGCCGCAAGGCGCGGCGGCGTGCCGGGTGATCGGCGAGAGGCGACGTCACACGTGACCGGACCGCGCCCGGCCGGCACAGCCCTGGTGCCGCCGGTCGCGCCATGCGGCCCGGAACACCGTTCGGCCGGGTCGTCGAACCGCCTGCGTCTCGGCCACCGAGCTCTGCCGGTTGGTTCGGGTCGCGCGTCTGGGACGCGCGATGCCCCGCGATTGCGTCCCCCTTACAGACCCGGTCAGACGAATTAGACGTCAGGTCAGATCCGAGAGATCCGGCAAGTCGGGCAGATCCGGAAGATCCGGAAGATCCGGCAGAGCCAGGGGATCGTCCTCTTCGGGAAGATCGGGGAGATCGGCTAGGTCTGGAAGGTCGGGCAGATCCGGGAGATCCGCCGCCGCGTCCCCGCCCGACAGCGGCGCCGTGTCTGGATCCGGCATGTCCAGCCCGGCGGCGGCCGATCGGTCGGCGCCGGGCAGCGCAAGCGACGGGGCGCGCCCCGGCAAGGGCACATCAGCGTCGTCTCCACCCATGCTCCGGTCCACCGGGCAGCCCGGATCGGCCATGAGCCTCACGGCCCGCGCCGCCCCGAAACGCCCCAGACGGGCCGAGAGCGTCAGGCCATAGGGCATCCGCGCCCGGGCGGCCCGCCCCCGTCCCGAGGCGCCGGAGATCAGGCGAAGGTCCTCCAACGGCATGCCGTCCAGCGCGATCACGTCCCCGGGTGCGAGTCCCACGAGATCGGCCAGGGTCATCCGCACCGGCGGCAAAACCGCGTCCAGCCGCACCGGCGCGCGCCGGGCCGCCATCTCCATCGCCGCCGCCCAATCCGGGTCGGGCAACGAAATCTCCTCGTCCACGCGCGATTCGTCTGAAGCGTTGGCGGCGTCCGGCAGCAGCAAGTCAATGCGCGCCGGCCGCACCCCATCGCCCAGGGCGACCTCCAAGGTGACCGTCAGCCAGGTGGACGCGGTGAGCGCGACGGGAAGGGAGCCGGTGCCCGCGAGGAAGGTCCCCGTACGCATCGGGCCAGGGCGCGGGCCGAAATGGTCGCGGGGCAGCTGAGACGCCACCTCTTCCAGCAGGGCGGTGGCGAAGGGCTGGGACAGGGCCGCGTCGATGCGGGTCGGCCGCCGCGCGGGCCGGGCCGGCCCGTCGATACGGCCGATCGTCTGAAGCTCCACCAGGCTGTCGACCAGGGCCGGGTCGAGAACCAGCGTCCCGGTGGCCACGGCGAGCGCCTCCGGCCCCGGGCGCGGACTGCCCGGCGGCAGGAGCGGATCGACCATCAGGCAGAGGCCCAGCGGCGGCAGCGTCTCGAACGCGGCCTCGGCCGAAAGCGTGGCCGAGCGCCGGGCGGTAACCGACAGGCCCAGGCCCGACAGCCCATCCGCCACCCGGAACGCGGCAGTGGCGAGCGCCCGCTCCACCGGAGAGGGCGTGGCATCGCTCACGGCGGGTGCGACGTCGCCGTCACAGCCGGCCATCCGGCGAAGGAGAAGGGAGGATCGGGAGATCGGCATGACTCGCGCAGACAGGCTGTTGCCCCTCCGTTCTGCGGGATTCGAGTTAACGAACCGTTGCTAGATCTCCGACAGGCGCCCCGACTTGCAAAAGCGGCAGACGAACCCGGAAGGCCCCGCCCCCGCGTCCGGGCAAATAGTCGATGCCGCCGCCCAGCCGCGCCATCACCTCGCGGCAGATGGCCAGACCCAGCCCGGCGCTCCCCGCCGAAGACTGGTCGCTGAGGCGGGCGAATTTCTCGAAGATCAGCCCCCGGTCGCGCGGCGCGATGCCCGCCCCGTTGTCGATAAAATCGACGCGCAGCTCGCCTCGGGCCTGGCTGACCTCGATGCGCAGCTCCGGCCGGGCCGCATCGCAATACTTGGCCGCATTGGTCACCAGATTGATGAAGACCTGCGCCAGCCGGTCGGCATCCGTGACGATCTCGATGGCCTCCGCCTCCCGGTCCCGGATCACCTGCAGGCGCGCCGCCGCCGCGGAACTCGATGCCATCACGGCGCGGTCGATCACCGTGGAGAGGTCCACGCGCGCGGCGTTCAGCTCCACCTGCCCGTTCTCCAGCACGCTGAGATCGAGCAGATCGTCGAGCAGCCGCGTCAGCCGTTGGCTCTCTTCCAGGATGATCCCGCTATATCGCGCCTGCTCCGTCTCGTCCAAACCGCCCCCGCGCAGGATCTCCGAGAAGGCGCGGATCGAGGTCATCGGCGTGCGGAGCTCGTGGCTGACCTGGCTAAGGAAGGCGTCCTTCTGCTGGGCGAGCAGGGTCAGCTTGTCGTTGGTTTCACGCAGTTCGCGCGCGGTGCGGGTCAGCTCGGCCTCGCGGGCCTCCAGCCGGGCTGAATATTCCATGACCTGCGCGGTCTCGTCGGCCACCGCGATGAGATCCTCGACCGAAACGGCCGAATCGCCCGTGATGCCGGAGACCATCGCATGGGCCGTCGCCGCGCCGACCGAGCCCGACAGCTCCCGCTCCAGCCGCTCGATCAGCGCCGGGGTCGGCTGCGGCAGATCGCTCGGGCGGCCCTGGGCGCGGGCCTCGGCGGCGAAGATCGCCTGCGCCTCGCGCGCGCCCAGGATCCGCTGTGCCATGATCAGAAGCTCATCCGCCCCGGCGCGCCCGCCCGCGCGCGCCCGCGGCGCGGCGGCGCGGTCGAAGACCTGCACGAAGCGCGGTGCCTGAAGCTGCTCCATCGGTGAGGGGCGCGAGGCCAGGGAGACCGCGCAGAAAGCCATGCAGTTGAGCCCCAGCGTCACGATCACCGCCGAGAGCAACGGGTCGCCAGAGATCCCGAACATCGCCTGCGGACGCAGCCAGGACAGGCCCCAGGGGCCTTCTGTCATCAGCGGGCTGCCCTCGGCCCCGAAGACCGGCACCAGCATCGTCCAGGCCCAGAGCGCGAAGCCCGTCACGATCCCCGCCGCCGCCCCGCGCGCCGTCGCGCCCCGCCAGAACAGCCCGAAGACCAGCGCCGGCAGCACCTGGGCCATCCCCACGAAGGAGATCAGCCCGATCGAGGCCAGGGCCGCCGTGCCGCCCGTCACCTGGAAATAGAGATAGCCCAGCCCCAGCACAGCGAGGATCGAGAGGCGCCGCGCCCGCAGGATCACCGTGCGCACATCGCCCGAGATCTGCGCGCCCTGCGGCTCCCGCGAGGCGAGCCAGAGCGGCATGACGATGTGGTTCGACAGCATCGTGGCCAGCGCCACGGCCGCCAGGATCACCATCGACGTGGCCGAGGAGAAGCCGCCGAGGAAGGCCAGCATCGCCAGCCCGTCGCGCCCCTCCGACAGAGGCAGCGTCAGCACGAAGAGATCGGGGTTCGAGCCCTCGGGCAGGCGCGCGAGGCCGATCACGGCGATCGGCACAACGAAGAGCGACATGGCCATGAGGTAGAGCGGGAAGGCCCAGGAGGCCGTGATCAGGTGCCGCTCGTCGGTGTTCTCGACCACCAGCACCTGGAACATGCGCGGCAGGCAGATGATCGCCGCGGCCGAGACCGCAATCAGCCCCGCCCAGCGCCCCGGCGCCGCGGTCCAGTCGGAGATGGGCGAGGCGTCGATGGCGCTCAGCACGGCGGCCGGCCCACCCGCGAGGCCCCACACCACGAAGACGCCGACCGACAGCAGCGCGACCAGCTTGACCACCGCCTCGACCGCGATGGCGCCGACGATGCCGTGATGGCGCTCGCCCGCATCCAGGCGCCGGGTGCCGAAAATGATCGTGAAGATCGCAAGCCCGACCGCGACCCAAAACGCCGATCCGGCCAGGTCGGTGCTGGAACCGCCGGGGGCGAAGACCCCGAAGGAGGATGTGACCGACTGCAATTGCAGCGCGATATAGGGCGTCGTGCCGACCACCGCGAGCAGCGTCACCAGCACCGCAAGCCCGTTCGACTTGCCATAGCGGGAAGAGATCATGTCGGCGATGGAGGTGATCCGCTCCGCCCGGCCGATCGCGACCAGCTTGCGCAAGACCCACCACCAGCCGACGAAGACCAGGGTAGGGCCGAGATAGATGGTGATGAACTCCAGCCCCGAGCGCGCCGCATAGCCGACGGCCCCGTAGAAGGTCCACGCCGTGCAGTAGACCGACAGCGACATGGTATAGATCCAAGGCCCGCGCAGCAGCGTCAGGCGCCCCCGCTCGGCCGCGCGCTCGGACAGGAACGCCACGACGAACAGGAACGCGACATAGGTCAGGCAGATCGCCAGGAGCAGGTTCAGCGTGAGCATGCCGCCCTAGCCGTCGCTGGAAGAGCTGTCGGTCTTCGCAAGCGCCCGGGCGACGCAGACCGCCAGCGCCACCAGCAGGGCCCAGGCGCCGAACAAATACAGCCCCCAGGGCCGCGTTGCCCCCTGCCCCGCCTCCGGATCCGCCAGGATCAGATCCGGCAGGAGAATCAGAGCCAGTCCGAAGACCGGCAGCAGACACGCGGCATCGCGCACCCGGTCGCGGCGCCAGGCGCGGCGCTGCGCATCGGAAGCGGCACGGCTGGGCCGGATCGGGGCGCCGCGCATCGCGCTCAGCCGGGCCGCGCGGGAATGTCGAGACCGCTGAGTTCCGCCACCGCCGAGAGCAGATCGGCATTCGAGAACGGCTTGGTCATGAAGCGGCTCACGCCCAGGGCCTCGGCCCGCTCCCGGTCCTTGGCCTGGCCCTTGGCGGTCAGCATCAGGACGGGCAGCTCGGGCCGCGGACCGGAGCGGATCTCGCCCAGGACGTCGAACCCGGATTTGCCCGGCAGCATCACGTCAAGCACCACGACATCGGGCGCGTGCCGCGCCACGGCCTCCAGCGCCGTCGCCCCATCCGAATGGGTCGAGACCCGGAACCCTTGGCGCTGAAGGATGAAGGACAGGGCCGTCGCGATGTTCGGCTCGTCCTCCACCAGCAGCACGCGGGGCCGTGCGGACTGGTCGAGTTGGGTCAAGACAGGCCTCCCCCTGAATTGCACCTTTTCCTTAGCCTCACCTACCAAAAGGCTTCTGTCCAGGGGGGGACGCGGCGCTCAGCCCGGCAGGACCGACGGCTCCCGCCGGGCGGCGCAGTCGCCGCGGGGACAGACCCGGCAGCCCGGCCCGACGGGCACGGCCGGTCCGGTCTCGCGCACCGCGCGGGTCAGCAGCATCGTCGAGCGCGGCGTCGGCACCGCGTCGAATCGCGTCTGCGGCAGCGGCGCGGCCACCGCGTGAGCGATCCAGGTCGCGCCGTCCGGCATCTCCAGCCGCCGCACCAGGGCACGGCCCGGCTGCGACAACGCCTCGTAGAGCGGCCAGAGCGGGCAGCCCGCCCCGATGACCGGCAGGCTGAACCCGGCCACGGCCTTGCGCCGGATCAGGGCGCCCGAGGCATCGCAGACGACCAGACCGCGGGCCGGATCCGTGACGCCGAGGCGGCGCAGCACAAGGGCGGCATCGCCGCGCGCGGCCTCCAGCAGGTCGTCGGGCTGCTCCGCCTCGGCGAGGATCTCCAGAGGCAAGCGCGCCGCGTCCTCCGCATCCGCGGTCAGCACCTCGGCGGCGAGCGCCCTTGCCTCGGGACTGGCCAGCCCGGCCACCAGCTCAGGAATGGCATCGGCGCCCCGCGCCTCCAGCTCCGCGAAGGCGTGATCGCGGCCGTCGAGGAATTGCGCGACGGTCTCGCTGGGCGTCAGGCGGGCCTCGTCATTGCCCGCCCCGGCGCGGTCGAGATAGCTGACGACCGCCTCCGCCCCATCGGCCAGACGGCGACTGTCGGCGTCGAGATTGGCGTGGAAGCGGCGCAGCCAGTTGGCGTCGATTTCCGGCGTGCTCGCCAGGATCGAGGCGGTGGAACGGACGACGGCGACGGTAGAGAGCAACTCGTGCATCGCTTCGGCCAGGGCCGGGTCGTGGGACAGCCGGTCCGACAGCGCCTCGATCGTATCGGCCTGCGCCGCCAGCCGCTCCGCCTGGGCGGCGATCACGCGGGCCCAGCCGGGGTAGCGGCGGGCGAACTCGGCGGCGGAGGTCAACTCCTCCGAGGGCAAGTTCTGGGCCGCGCCCGCCGCGCGCAAAACGTCCAGAAGCGATTCGTCCACATCGGCCGAAAGCATCGTGCGCGAGACATCGAGCGCCTCGGCGATCCGCCCAAGCAAGGCGCCGCCGATCGGGCGCCGATCATGCTCGATCAGGTTAAGATAAGAGGCGGAAATGCCTGCCTCAGCCGCCAGATGCGCCTGCCGGATGCCCAAGGCCAGCCGCCGCTCGCGGATGCGCCCGCCGGTCGAGCCACGTCCCTTTGTTGCCACCGCGTCGATTCCCCCCGGTTTTCTCGGCACTTGCTGCGTCCGCAAAAACGGGTTCGCCGCATCCGCGCGCAAATGAATTTACAACCTAGGCCGAAATCCTGTCATTGTCTTTACAAATAAGGCACTGCTGCGTCAGCCGCTTGTTGAAACGATTTCGGATCCGGGCAGATACTGAGCTCGGCCTGTCAACGACCGGCACCCGTCCGCGTAGGGAGACGTGGGCGGAGCACAACCATCAGGGAGGTCTTCAATGACCAAGTCGAACTTCACGCGCCGCGGCGTGTTGAAGACCGGGGCCGTTGCCGGCGCCGGCCTCGCAACACCCACGATCTTCACGGGCGCGGTCTGGGCCGACGCCCATTCCGGCTTTACGAACGCGCCCCAGGGCGACACAGTCACGCTGGGCTTCAACGTCCCCCAGTCCGGCCCCTATGCCGATGAAGGCGCCGACGAGCTGCGCGCCTTCGAGCTTGCCGTCGAGCACCTCAATGGCGGCGGCGATGGCGGTATGCTGAACACCTTCTCCTCGAAGGTTCTGGACGGCACCGGCATCATGGGCAAGCGCGTGGAGTTCGTCACCGGCGACACCCAGACCAAGTCCGACGCCGCCCGCGCCTCCGCACGCTCGATGATCGAGAAGGACGGGGCGATCATGGTCTCCGGCGGCTCGTCCTCGGGCGTGGCCGTGGCCGTGCAAGCGCTCTGCCAGGAGGCCGGCATCATCTTCATGGCCGGTCTGACCCACTCCAACGACACCACCGGCAAGGACAAGAAGGCCAACGGCTTCCGCCACTTCTTCAACTCCTACATGTCGGGCGCCGCGCTCGCGCCGATCCTGGCCGCGCAGTATGGCACGGACCGTAAGGCCTACCACCTGACAGCCGACTACAACTGGGGCTACACCACCGAGGAAGCCGTGCGCTCCTCGACCGAGGCCCAGGGCTGGGAGACGGTGAACTCGGTTCTGACGCCGCTGACGCAGACGGACTTCTCGTCCTACATCGCGCCGGTGCTGCAGTCGGACGCCGACGTTCTGGTGCTGAACCACTACGGCGGCAACATGGTCAACTCGCTGACCAACGCCGTGCAGTTCGGCCTGCGCGACCGGATGGTCAACGGCAAAAAGTTCGAGATCGTCGTGCCGCTCTACTCCGAGCTGATGGCGCGCGGCGCGGGCGAGAACATCGCCGGCATCCTCGGCTCCCAGAACTGGGACTGGAAGCTGGAGAACCAGCTGGGCGCCAAGTATGCGGGCACCAACGCCTTCGTGCAGTCCTTCGGCACCAAGTACGGCTTCCCGCCGTCGCAGGCCGCGCATACCTGCTATGTGCAGACGCTGCTCTATGCCGACGCCGTGACCCGCGCGGGCTCGTTCAACCCCTGCGCCGTCGTGGAGGCCCTGGAGGGCTTCGAGTTCGACGGCCTCGGCAACGGCCCGACCCTCTACCGTGCCGACGACCACCAGTGCTTCAAGGACGTGGTCGTGGTGCGCGGCAAGGAGAACCCGGAGAACGAGTTCGACCTCGTGGAGATCGTCGAGGTCACCCCGGTCGACCAGGTCACCTACGCGCCCGACCATCCGCAATTCGCGGGCGGTTCGCTGGGCACCTGCAACCCGGGCGCCTGACGCCCGGGCCGTGCGCGCGCCCTCGGGCGCGCGCCTCCTCCCGACATGATCCGCGGGGAACCGGCATCCGGTCTCCCGCCCCCCGCGCTCCGGCCCGTCTGCGGGCCGCCACTCTCATCGCGCGCCCACCCCATCCAGCGGAGCTGCTCAGATGGAAGCCATTATCCTCCAAGTCCTGAACGGGTTGGACAAGGGCTCGGCCTATGCGCTGATCGCCCTGGGCCTGACCCTCATCTTCGGCACGCTCGGCGTCGTCAACTTCGCCCACGGCGCCCTCTTCATGCTGGGCGCGTTCTGCGCCGTCACCTTCTCGCGCCTGATCCAGGTCTCCCACACCGTCATCGACGAGACGCAGAAGGACTTCCTGGGCAATCCGCTGAAGGTCGACGTCCCCTATATCTACGATTTCTTCGGGCAGGCCGCCGGCGACGTGATGATCGACTGGGCCGTTCCGCTGTCCATCCTGATGGCGATCCCGGTGATGATCGGGATCGGCGTGCTCATGGAGCGCGGCTTGATCAAGCACTTCTACAAGCGCCCCCATGCCGACCAGATCCTGGTGACCTTCGGCCTGGCGATCGTCCTGCAGGAGATCATCAAGTATTTCTACGGCGCCAACCCGATTCCGACGCCCGCGCCCGACGCGCTGGTCGGCAGCTTCGACTTCGGCGTGATGCTCGGCTTCGATCCGGGCGGGATCGTCTATCCCTACTGGCGTCTGGTCTACTTCCTCTTCGCCGCAATCGTCATCGCCGCGGTCTTCGCCTTCCTCCAGTTCACCACCTTCGGGATGGTCGTGCGGGCCGGCATGGCGGATCGCGAGACGGTCACGCTTCTGGGCATCGACATCGACAAACGCTTCACCATCATGTTCGGCCTCGCGGCCGCGGTCGCGGGCTTGGCGGGGGTGATGTATACCCCGATCAACTCGCCCAACTACCATATGGGCATGGACTTCCTGGTCCTGAGCTTCGTGGTGGTCGTGGTCGGCGGCATGGGGTCGCTGCCCGGCGCGGTGCTGGCGGGCTTCCTCCTTGGCATCATCGAGGCCTTCGCCTCCATGCCAGAGGTGCTGAACGTCCTGCCCGGCATCAACCAGATCATCATCTACCTCGTGGCCATCGTCGTGCTGCTCACCCGCCCCCGTGGCCTCATGGGCCGCAAGGGCGTGATGGAGGACTGAACCAATGACCGATCAAACGTCCAATGCGGGGGCCGTGCGCCCCCAGACATCCAAAGCCGAGAAATCGGGTCTCTTCGGCCTGCGCGGCAAGGACGCCTCGCTGCTGATCCTGGTGGCGATCCTGACGCTCTGCGCGCCCTTCATCCTGAACCCCTTCCCCGAAGGCTCGGCGATGGCGCAGTTCAACGCGGGCTACCCGGACCTGATGCAGCGCTTCGTGATCTTCGGGATCTTCGCCATCGGCTTCAACATCCTGTTCGGGCTGACCGGCTACCTCTCCTTCGGCCATGCGGCCTTTCTCGGCGTGGGCTCCTATGCGGGCATCTGGTCGATGAAGCTGCTGACGCTGAACGTGATCCCCTCGATCCTGGTCTCGATCGTCGTCGCGGGCCTCTTCTCGCTGATCGTCGGCTGGATTTCGCTGCGCCGGTCGGGGATCTACTTCTCGATCCTGACGCTGGCCTTCGCGATGATGTCCTTCGCCCTGGCCTACTCGGTGCTGACGCCCATCACCGGCGGCGAGACCGGGTTGCAGCTGAAATATTTCGACCCGCGCATCCTGGATGGCGCCCTGGCCGAAGGCACGACGCCGCGCGCCAATCTCTTCGGGCTCGAAATGGGCACCTCCTATGAGCTTGCCGTGGGCAACTGGCTCTTCACCTTCAACGCGGGCTACTACATCGCGGCGATCTGCATGCTGGCGGCGTTCTACCTGTCGATCCGGATCTTCCGCTCGCCCTTCGGCATGATGCTGCGGGCGGTGAAGTCGAACCAGCAGCGCCTGAACTACACCGGCATCTCGCCCAAGCCCTACACCCTGGCGGCCTTTGTGATCTCGGGGATGTATGCGGGCCTCGCGGGCGGCCTTCTGGTGGCCATGGACACCCAGGTCGGCGCGGAGCGGATGTTCTGGACCGCCTCCGGCGAGGTCGTGCTGATGACCATCCTCGGCGGCGCGGGCACCCTGATCGGGCCGGTGCTTGGCGCGGGTTTCATAAAATACATGGAGAACATCGTCTCGACCATCAACAAGACGACGCTGGAAGGCTGGTTCGCCTTCATGCCCGACGGGCTGTCGGACGTCTTCGTGACGATCGTCTATCCCTTCGTCGGCAAGGGCTGGCACCTGACGCTGGGCCTGCTGTTCATGGCCGTCGTCATCTTCCTGCCGGGCGGTCTGGTGCAGGGCGGGCAGAAGCTGGCCGCGATGTTCCGCCGTGACAAGTCCGGCACCGGCGCAACCAAAGCGGCGAAGGAGTGATCCGATGGGCATCCTAGAAGTCAAGAATGTCGGCAAGCGCTTCGGCGGTCTCCAGGCCCTGAGCGACGTCAACCTCTCGGTCAAGGAGGGCACCGTCCACGCCATCATCGGCCCCAACGGGGCGGGCAAGTCCACCCTGCTCAACTGCCTCGTGGGCAAGCTGATCCCCGATACCGGATCGGTCAGCTTCGAAGGCCAGTCGGTGCTGGGGCGCAAGCCGCACGAGATCAACCAGATGGGCATCTCCCGGGTGTTCCAGACGCCCGAGATCTTCGGCGACCTGACGGTCATGGAGAACATGATGATCCCCTGCCTCGCCAAGCGCGACGGTGCCTTCTCCATCTCCGCCTATGGCGCGATGATGGACGACCGCGAGATCGTGGAGCGGGCCGAGCACATGCTCGAGGACATGCGGATGATCGACAAACGCGAGATGCATGCCTCCTCCATGTCCCGGGGCGACAAGCGCCGGCTGGAGATCGCGATGTGCCTCGCGCAGGAGCCGCGGCTCCTGTTGCTGGACGAACCCACGGCGGGCATGGCCCGGGCGGACACCAACAACACGATCGACCTGCTGAAGGAGATCAAGGAAACCCGGCCGATCACCATCTGCATCATCGAGCACGACATGCATGTCGTCTTCTCGCTATCCGAGCGGATCACGGTCCTGGCCCAGGGCACGCCCCTGGTCGAGGACACGCCCGACAAGATCAAGGGCCACCCCAAGGTCCGCGAAGCCTATCTGGGCGAGCAGTCCGGCCATTGACGGGAATGGCGGGGAGACCCCCGCCCTACCCATCCCGTAGGGCGGGGGTCTCCCCGCCGTCCCCAGGAGGAAACCCATGAACGTCAAACCCGACTTCACCCGCAGCGCGAACCAGGCTGCGACCGCGCCGGCCTATTTCTCGATCCACGACATCCACGCCTATTACGGCGAAAGCTACATCGTCCAAGGCGTCAGCTTTAACGTCCACGAGGGCGAGATCCTGGCCCTGCTCGGCCGCAATGGCGCGGGCAAGACCTCGACCTTGCGGGCTTGCGCGCGCGTCGGATCGCCAGAGCTTCGCAAGGGCGAGATCTGGCTCGACCACCAGCCGCTCCACACGATGAACGCGAACCAGGCCGCGCAGGCGGGCCTGGGCCTCGTCCCCGAGGATCGGCGCATCATTCCGGGGCTAACGGTGGAGGAAAACCTCAAGCTCGCCCAGATCGCGCCGCCGCTGGGCTGGTCGATCGAGCGTGTCTACGAGCTGTTCCCCCGCCTGGGCGAGCGCCGCAAGCAGGAGGGCGTGACCCTCTCAGGCGGCGAGCAGCAGATGCTGTCCATCGCCCGCGCGCTCTGCCGCGACATCAAGGTGCTGCTGCTGGACGAGCCCTATGAGGGCCTCGCCCCTGTCATCGTCGACGAGATCGAGAAGACCCTGATCGAGGTGAAGAAGCTCGGCATGACCACCGTGCTCGTCGAGCAGAACGCGATCCGCGCCTTGGAACTGTCGGACCGGGCCGTCATTCTCGACACCGGCGGCGTCGTCTTCGACGGCTCCGCGGCCGAGGTGCTGGCCGACGAATCGCTCCGGGCCGAATATCTGGCGATCTGACCGCCGATCTGTCAGACCCCTACCCGAGGGCGGGGCCCGCAGGGGCCTCGCCCGGACCGACGAGGAGGACCCCATGCTCGACGACAAGACCCCGACCTACCCGCCATCCGACGAGATGGCCGCCGCCGCCCATATCGACCGTGCCAAATACGACGAGATGTATGCCGCTTCCATCGCGGACCCCGAGGCGTTCTGGAGCGAGCACGGCAAGCGGATCGACTGGATCAAGCCCTATACGAAGGTGAAGAACACCTCCTTCGCGCCCGGCAATATCGACATCCGCTGGTTCGAGGACGGCACCCTGAACGTCGCCGCCAACTGCATCGATCGGCATCTGGCGGAGCGCGGCGACCAGACAGCGATCATCTGGGAGCCGGACGATGCCGAGGCCGGGGCCCAGCACATCACCTACAAGCAGTTGCACGCGCATGTCTGCAAGATGGCCAACGTCCTCAAGAAGATGGGCGTGGGCAAGGGCGACCGGGTCGTGCTCTACCTGCCGATGATCCCGCAGGCGGCCTATGCGATGCTGGCCTGCGCGCGGATCGGGGCGATCCACTCCATCGTCTTCGCCGGCTTTTCGGCGGATGCGCTGGGCGCGCGCATCAACGGCTGCGACGCCAAGGTCGTCATCACCGCCGACGGCGCGCCGCGCGGCGGCCGGGTCACGAACCTCAAGGACAACGTCAACAAGGCGCTGCTCCATTGCGACGATGCGGTCCAGTGCCTGATCGTCAAGCGCACCGGCCAGCAGGTCGCGATGCGCGCGTCCGGGGACCACTGGCTGCACGAGATGGAGGCCGAGGTCTCCAACGACTGCCCGCCCGAGGAGATGGGCGCCGAGGATCCGCTCTTCATCCTCTACACCTCCGGCTCCACCGGCCAGCCCAAGGGCGTGGTGCACACCACCGGCGGCTACATCGTCTACGCGTCGATGACCCATGAATATGTCTTCGACTACAAGGACGGAGAGGTGTTCTGGTGCACCGCCGATGTGGGCTGGGTGACGGGCCACAGCTACATCGTCTACGGGCCGCTGGCGAACGGCGCCACGACGCTGATGTTCGAGGGCGTCCCGACCTACCCGGATGCCGGCCGGTTCTGGAAGGTCTGTCAGGACCACAAGGTCGCGCAGTTCTACACCGCGCCCACCGCGATCCGCGCGCTGATGGCCAAGGGCAACGACTACGTCACCAAATATGATCTGTCGTCGCTCCGTATTCTTGGCACGGTGGGCGAGCCGATCAACCCGGAGGCCTGGAACTGGTATAATGAGGTCGTGGGCGGCAAGCGTTGCCCGATCGTCGATACCTGGTGGCAGACCGAGACCGGCGGCCACCTTCTGACCCCGCTTCCGGGCGCTATCGCGACCAAGCCCGGCTCGGCCACCTTGCCCTTCTTCGGCGTCCATCCCGTCGTGCTGGAGCCGACCAGCGGCGAGGAAATCCACGAGACCGCGACCGAGGGCGTGCTCTGCATGAAAGACAGCTGGCCCGCGCAGATGCGGACGGTCTGGGGCGATCACGCGCGGTTCGAGAAGACCTATTTCTCGGATTACAAGAACTACTACTTCACCGGCGACGGCTGCCGCCGGGACGCGGATGGCTACTACTGGATCACCGGCCGGGTCGACGACGTCATCAACGTCTCGGGCCACCGCATGGGCACCGCCGAGGTCGAGAGCGCTCTGGTCGCCCATGAGAAGGTCGCCGAAGCGGCCGTGGTCGGCTACCCGCACGAGGTCAAAGGCCAGGGCATCTATGCCTATGTGACCCTGATGGAGGGGCAGGAATATACCGACGATCTCCGCAAGGAGCTGTCGGACTGGGTTCGCGCCGAGATCGGGCCGATCGCCAAGCCTGACCTGATCCAGTGGGCGCCGGGCCTGCCCAAGACCCGCTCGGGCAAGATCATGCGGCGTATCCTGCGCAAGATCGCCGAAGACGATTTCGGCGCGCTGGGCGACACCTCGACCCTGGCCGACCCGTCGGTGGTGGACGAT
The DNA here is from genome assembly GCF_900116765.1 of Jannaschia seohaensis. Taxonomy (GTDB): domain Bacteria; phylum Pseudomonadota; class Alphaproteobacteria; order Rhodobacterales; family Rhodobacteraceae; genus Jannaschia; species Jannaschia seohaensis. Next base: position 606,019 of record NZ_UETC01000002.1, read on the forward strand.
TTGATCGAGAACCGGATGAACCGGAAGGGCTGACCCGTCCGTCCGACCGACCGGATAGGGGCGCGCCCGGCAACGGGCGCGCCCTTTGCTTGTCAGCCGATCTTCGAGCCGACCAGGATCACCGGTTTGGCCCCGTAGAAGTTCGGGATGTCCTCCAGAAGCGGCCCGGCGGCGGCCATGGCAGCATCCATCGCTGCCTGGTCCGCAAACACCACAGTTGCGATCGCGTGGAAGTCCGGCGCGCCTCCATCACCGCTGGCGACGCCCCTGGTGATGAGACCGTCCGCCATGTGCGGCCCCCAATGCTCGCCTACCATCGGCAGGTGAGTCCCCGTGTAATAGTCCATATCGAATGTAACTCCGTCCCCTGTCGGGTAGAGCACTTGTACCGTGACCGTCATGTTTGCCTCTCTTCTTCGTACCGGCGAGGCTACCACGAACCGCCAGAACGCCATGCCTGAAAACGCTTCTCCGGCGCGCGCCAATAATGCTTAGCGATCCGGTCCCGCCGCGTCCGGCCTCACATGCGTTAACACTCTGGTAACACTGAACTTCGCGAATCGTCGCGTCATACCGGGGCAAGTGTTAATTTCTAGCCAAGGGGGCTCAGACAAAAGGAGTCATCTTGCCATGTCCTATCTTACCTCCATCTCCGGCGTGATCGGCTCGGCCAATGCGCAGCCTGGCCCGGCGCCGTCACCGACCCTAGTCTCGCAGGCCAATGCGCGAACGGCCCCTCCGGCCACCACGACGGCGCCCGCCGACATGGGCGCGACGGCCCCTGGCGAGATCACGCAAACCGCCTCCCGGATGCCCCAGGTCACGGGCGCGCGCTCCGTCAACGCCAGTTCCGCCGCGCGCCAATAATGCTTAGCGATCCGGTCCCGCCGCGTCCGGCCTCACATGCGTTAACACTCTGGTAACACTGAACTTCGCGAATCGTCGCGTCATACCGGGGCAAGTGTTAATTTCTAGCCAAGGGGGCTCAGACAAAAGGAGTCATCTTGCCATGTCCTATCTTACCTCCATCTCCGGCGTGATCGGCTCGGCCAATGCGCAGCCTGGCCCGGCGCCGTCACCGACCCTAGTCTCGCAGGCCAATGCGCGAACGGCCCCTCCGGCCACCACGACGGCGCCCGCCGACATGGGCGCGACGGCCCCTGGCGAGATCACGCAAACCGCCTCCCGGATGCCCCAGGTCACGGGCGCGCGCTCCGTCAACGCCAGTTCCGCCGCGCGCCCCGGCGGCGATGGCCAAGCGGGGCTCCCCCGGCCGGATGCCGAGCGGGACGATATCGCCAAGCGCGAAGAAGAGGCGGCGCTGCGCGAACTGCTCCAGAAGGAGCTCCTGTCCCGTATCCCGGTCCCGGTCCAAGCCATTCCGAAACTGGCGGGCGACCTCGAACAGGTCCGCGCCATCGGGGAGAAGGACGGAACCCACCCCGCCAACGACCCGACCCGCCCCACCGATCCGGCGGCCTGAACGTGGCTCAGGCGCCGAAGCGCGCCCTGAGATCTGTCTTCAGCACCTTGCCATAGGCGTTCTTCGGCAAGGCCTCGACGAAAGCATAGCGGCGGGGCAGCTTGAACCCGGCGATCCGCGCCCGACAATGGGCGTCCAGCGTGGCCTCCGACGCGGTGCCAACGATCACAGCCATCACCCGCTCGCCCCACTCGGCGTCCGGCACCCCGATCACGCTCGCCTCCGAGACATCGGGATGGGTCAGAAGCGCCTCCTCCACCTCCCGCGGATAGACATTATGTCCGCCGGAGATGATCAGATCCTTGGACCGGTCCACCAGCGTCAGATAGCCGCCCTCCAGGCGCCCCACATCCCCGGTGCGCAGCCAGCCGTCCCGCAGCGTCTCCGCGCTGGCCTGCGGGTTGCGCCAATAGCCCGGCATGACCGGCAAGCCGCGCACCAGGATCTCTCCCGCCGCGCCCGGTTCCGCCTCTACCGCGACCTCGACGACCGATTGCGCGCGCCCGACCGAGCCCGCCCGCGCGGCCCAGCCCGGCGCCACCCGATCCGCGATCTCGTCCCGGGACAGCGCCGTGATCGCCATCGGACATTCGCCCTGCCCGTAGATCTGGACGAATTTCGGTCCGAACCAGTCCAGCGCCGCCTCCAGATCCGCCAGATACATCGGCCCGCCGCCATAGACGATGGTGCGGATGCCGTCGCCCCTGTCGCCCGCCGCCCGTGCCGCCCCCAGCAGCCGATGCACCATGGTCGGGGCGAGGAACATGGACGCGCGCCCGACCTCGGCGGTCAGGCGCAGAAGCTCCGCCGGGTCAAAGCCGCCCACCGGCACCACATGCCGCGCCCCCGCCAGCAGGTGCGGCAGCGCATAGAGCCCCGCTCCGTGTGACATCGGGCCGGCATAGACCGCCGCGTCCTCCGCCGAGAGAGGATCGACGTCGACGGGATAAGCCAGCGCCATGGCGGTCAGCATCCCATGGGTGATGCAGACGCCCTTCGGCCGCCCCGTCGTGCCCGACGTGTAGAATAGCCAGGCCAGATCGTCCGACCCGCGCGAGACCAGCGGCAGCGGCTCGCCCATCGGGAGCGCACCGATCTCGACCGCGCCCGCCCGTCCCTCCGGCCGGTCCGTCACCAGAAGGGCCGCGCCGCTATTCTCCAGGATCCAGTTCAGTTCCGCCGCATGCAGCCGCGCGTTCACGGGCACCGCCGCTGCCCCGGCCCACCAGATGCCGAGCAGCGCCACCAGATAGTCCGGCGCATTCTTGGCCCAGATCGCGACGCGGTCGCCTGGGCTCACGCCGCGCGCGGCCAGCGCGCCAGCCAAACGCGCCGCCCGGTCGGCCCAAACGGCGTGATCCGCCACGCAGGTCGCCCCCAGATGCAACGCGGGGGCACGGGGTCTACGCGCCGCGGCCCGCTCCAACCAGACGGCAAGGTTCATGGCACTCCTCCTCACGGGACAGAGTCCGGATCCGCCGAGCCGGGATCAAGTGCTTTCCCTGCGTCTCGGCCTGCGGTAGTCAGCGCTTCAAACGGGGCAACGAGGACGCCATGAGCAAAGACCACGACAGCGACGTCGCCTTCATCCGGGCCTTGGCCGAGCTTTTGCGTGAGAACGACCTCACCGAACTTCAGGTCAAGCGTGACTATGGCGAGGACGACAGCCTCAATGTCCGCGTCTCCCGCCAGACCGTCCTTGCACCCGCCCCGGCCCCGGCCCCCGTTCCACAGATGACCCCGCCGCCCCCCCCTCCGACGCCGCATGCGCCCGGCACGCCCAATGCGCAGCCCCCCGGCGGCGGCGACCCGGCGCTGGATCCGGGTGCGGTAACCTCGCCCATGGTCGGCACGGCCTATCTGTCGCCCGAGCCGGGCGCCGCCCCCTTCGTCTCCATCGGCGACACCGTCTCCGAAGGGCAAACCCTGCTCATCGTCGAGGCGATGAAGACCATGAACCAGATCCCCTCCCCCCGCGCAGGCACCGTCAAACGCATCCTCGTCGAGGATGGAGCCCCGGTCGAATATGGCGCGCCGCTGGTGATCCTGGCCTGATGTTCAACAAGATCCTCATCGCCAATCGCGGCGAGATCGCGCTCCGGGTGGTGCGTGCCGCGCGTGAGATGGGCGTGTCGACCGTCGCCGTCCACTCCACCGCCGATGCCGACGCCATGCATGTGCGCATGGCCGACGAGTCGATCTGCATCGGCCCCGCCCCCAGCACACAGAGCTACCTGAACATCCCGGCCATCATCTCCGCCTGCGAGATCTCGGGCGCGGAAGCGGTGCATCCCGGCTATGGCTTCCTCTCCGAGAACGCCGCCTTCGTGCAGGTGCTAGAGGATCACGGGATCACCTTCATCGGCCCCACGGCGGAACATATCCGCATCATGGGCGACAAGATCACCGCCAAGGACACGATGAAGAAGCTGGGCGTGCCTTGCGTGCCCGGCTCGGACGGCGGCGTCCCCGATCTCGACACGGCCCGCGACGTGGCCAAGGAGGCGGGCTACCCGGTCATCGTCAAGGCCACGGCCGGCGGCGGCGGGCGCGGGATGAAGCTCGCCAAGTCCGAGGCCGAGCTTGAGACAGCCTTCCGCACCGCCCGCTCCGAGGCCAAGGCCGCTTTCGGCAATGACGAGGTCTATATCGAGAAATATCTCGGTCGACCGCGGCATATCGAAGTGCAGATCTTCGGCGACGGCAAAGGCCGTGCGGTGCATCTGGGCGAGCGGGATTGCTCGCTCCAGCGCCGCCACCAGAAGGTCTTCGAGGAGGCCCCGGGCCCCTGCATCACGCCCGAGATGCGCGCCGAGATCGGCGCCACCTGCGCTGAGGCCGTCGCGCGCATAGGCTATGCCGGCGCGGGCACCATCGAGTTCCTCTACGAAGACGGCGAATTCTTCTTCATCGAGATGAACACCCGCCTCCAGGTCGAGCACCCGGTGACCGAAGCGATCTTCGGCGTGGACCTCGTGCGCGAGCAGATCCGCGTCGCGGCGGGTCTGCCGATGTCCTTCCAGCAGGAGGACCTCAAGATCAACGGCCACGCCATCGAGGTCAGGATCAACGCCGAGAAGCTGCCGAACTTCTCCCCCTCCCCGGGCAAGATCACGCAGTATCATGCGCCGGGGGGTCTGGGTGTGAGGATCGACAGCGCGCTCTATGACGGCTACCGAATCCCGCCTTATTACGACTCACTCATCGGCAAGCTGATCGTCCACGGCCGCGACCGGGACGAGGCGCTGGCGCGGCTCAAGCGCTCTCTCGGGGAATTGATCGTGGACGGGGTCGACACCACCCTGCCGCTCTTCGAAGCGCTGGTGGAGGAACCCGCGATCCGCTCCGGCGACTACACGATCCACTGGCTGGAGCGGTGGCTGGAGCGCAACCTCGGCTGAAGGACCAGACTTTTCATTGAAAAGTCTGTCAAAAATCTTCGTTGAAGATTTTGGCCCCGACCGCGGCAACCGCGCCCTTCCTTCGTGGACACGCGGCGTCTAGGTAGGGTCCATGCCCCGCGACACGCCCGAGCTGAGCGCCGAGACACTGCTGATGGCCTATGCCAGCGGCGTCTTCCCCATGGCCGAGGCACGGGAGGACGACGCGATCTTTTGGGTCGATCCCAAGCTGCGCGGCATCATGCCGCTGGACGGCTTTCACCTGTCCCGCAGCCTGGCGCGCACGATCCGGCAGGAGCGCTTTCTGGTCACCGTCGACGAGGCCTTCGACCGGGTCGTCGAGGGCTGCGCCGGACGGGAGGAGACATGGATCAACCAGCCGATCGCCCGGCTCTATGGCCAGTTGCACCGCTTGGGCTTTGCCCATTCCATCGAGATCTGGGACGGGGAAGACCTCGCCGGCGGTCTCTATGGCGTGGCGATGGGCGCGGCCTTCTTCGGCGAGTCGATGTTCTCGCGCCGCCGCGACGCCTCCAAGGTGGCGCTGGCCTGGACGGTCGCCATGCTGCGCCTGGGCGGCTTCCGCCTGTTCGACACGCAGTTCCTGACTGACCACCTGGCCTCGCTCGGCGGGAAGGAGATAGCGCGCGAAACCTACCACGCGCGCTTGCGTCAGGCGCTGGCGCTGCCGGCGGCGCTTCCCGCTGAGGTACCGGATGCGGAAACCGTGCTCGCCCTGCTCAGGGCAAATCGGTGAGGCAGCGCAAGATCCAGACGTCATAGCGCCGGTGCTCCAACGCGTTCAGCGCCGGAGAGGACGCGACCATCCAGCCCGCGAACAGCTCTTCCACGGCGCGGGCATCAACGATCTGGATCAGGGCGAACGCATCGCCCGCCGGGTTGACGGACGGGTAGCGGCATTCGTGCAGCGTCACTTGCAGCGGCCCGTAGGCCATGGTCTGGCCGATCGCCATCTCGACATCGATCACCTCGCCCGAAACCTTGTCGAGCGTGCGCAGCACCGCGCCCGGGCCTTCGCCGGTGCGCACGGCGTCCTGCGCCTGCGCCGTCCCGGCCAGAAGGACGGCCGTCAGAACGGCACGGATCACTCGGGGCTCCAGGCCTCGTAGTCGCGCTGCGGGGTCACGTCCGCGCGGCGGATCGAGCCCTTTCGAAGGAACGCGCCCTCCGATCCGGTGAGATTCGGCTGATGGGGTTTTTCCCAGGGCTTGTGGGCGATGGGCATCTCGGTGGGCGGCTGCTTGAACGTGTGGTGCAGCCAGCCATACCAGTCCGGTCCGACCCGGGTGGCGTCGTTCGAGCCGTCATAGATCACCCAGCGCCGCGTGTCGTCGGCGTTGCGGTAATAGACATTCCCCTCCGCATCCTCGCCAACCTTGGTGCCGTAGCGGTTGGTGAAGAGTTGCGTGCCGATGGACGTCCCGTCCCACCAGGCGACAAGACGTTTGAGCAGGCTGGCCATTGCGTCCTCCGAAGGTCTGTCTCTCTTCCCTACACCGCCGCCCCGCGTGGTCAAGGCGACAGCGCGGCGCGGCGGGCTTAGAGCCCCAGCGCCGCGCGCGTCTCGGGCGTCCAACCCAGATGCAGCGCCCCGCCGGACTCCACCACGGGGCGCTTGATCAGCGCCGGATGGGCGACCATCAGCGCGACCGGCTCCTCCGCCCGCTCCGCCTCGGACAGGCCGCGCCAAGTGGTCGAGCGGGTGTTCAGCAGGCCGGCCCCCAGCGACTCACGCCAGCGCGCCACCTCCGCCGCATCGGGCGGCGTCTCTCGCAAATCCCGAAGCACTGCCTCTTTTCCAGCCTTTTGCAGAGCCTTTAGAGCCTTGCGGCATGTGTCGCATGCCTTCAATCCATTCAGAACGATCATAATCTTCGCCCATTCCCCTAGGTCAGCTCAGTTCCCCTTGACCTGCGTTCAGCAACATATAGCTGAAAGACGTGTCCGTCGGTCATGCAGGTTCCTAACCCTAGGGGCTTACGCGCACCACCACCGCCGCGATACTGCGGGCGGGACGATCTACTTCGAGGAGACACGGTCATGGCCACTGGCACCGTGAAATGGTTTAACACCACAAAGGGATACGGCTTCATCGCACCCGACGATGGCGGAAAGGACATTTTTGTCCACATCTCCGCGGTCGAACGCGCCGGATTGACCGGCCTGCGGGACAATCAGAAAGTCGAATACGAAATGCGCGAAGGCCGTGATGGCCGCTCGTCCGCCTCCGACCTGGTCGCTCTGGACTGAGCCCCTGACGGAATGCCGCCCGGCCATTACAGACCGGGCGGTGCCTAGGACGCCTGCCCTCGCAGGCGTCTTTTGTTTCCGGAGTCCGGCCTACTTCGTCATCCGGCCGCCGGACAGGATGACTGGATCGACGGCAATCACATCGACAAGGCCCGAATCCGAGAAACCAAGCGTCTCGCAAAGCCTGGCCGATGCGGCGTTGCCTTCACGAATGCCCGTCCCGAAATGCGTGACACGCGCGCGCTCCGAGATGTCCACCAGGGCTTTCGCGCCGAGATGCTTGGCAACACCATGTCCGCGCCACGCCTCCGCGGTCGAGAGCATGCCCCACCAGACGTGGCCCTCATGGGGAGTTCCGGGCGGGGTCTGCGCCACGGCGGCGGCGGCGCCGGCGACATCTCCGGCCTCGGTCTCGGCATAGAGACACACGGCCGGGCAGACATCGCCGAGAAGGAAGCTGGCTGACGGGAGCAGGACGCCGCAGGATTGGGTCAGCGCGTCGAGCCGGTCGTAGACCTCGTCCGTTGTCTCCGGTCCGACGCGCGCGACAGAAAGTCCGTCCGGCAGGGCGTGACCGGCGAGAAACCGCTCCGCAACGGCCACGGCGGAGGCATCGGCGGTCCAGTGGTGATAGGTATCGACCACCAGACCGGCCCGCTCGATCCCGGTGATACGCGCTTGCGCGACCTCGGGCGTCAGCCGGTCGGAAGGCCCGACCCCTTGGAGCCGCGCCAGCGCGATCTGGAGACCGACCGCCTCGGCGCTCCGATCCGCCAAGGCCACGGCGCGCCCATGACAGGAATATCTCGGATCCCCCGATACGATCTGCCAGAGCGCGTCCGCCCGGGCTTCCAGAGCCTGCTGGGCGGGAGTTCCAAAATAGCGGTTCGCCTGCTCGCCCGTCCGATCCGATGCGACCATCCGTCCCCGTTCTCCCAACAAAACCGATGCGCCATGGCATCGAGGCCCCCCGCTCGGCGGCGCCGAGCAAGCGGGTCTTGCTACTCGGCCCACTCCCACGGACGGGTGTAATTGCCCATGACGGCGATCACCTCCCGTTCCTCGACCTCACCGGTCTTCTCAAGCCGCGCCACCAACCCGCGACGCTTGTCCTCGACCACCTCGGCGACCCGCGCCGCCACGCCCGCATCGGCCAGCGCCGCGTCATAGATGCGGGTAATCGCCCGTTTGCGCAGATCGGGCTTGAAGACCTTGCCGACGGCCGTCTTGGGCAGTTCCGTCAGGATCTCCACATGCTTGGGCCGGGCGGCGCGCTCATGGACATGGCTCTCGCAATGCTTGACCAATTCCTCGGGCGTCGCCGAGGCTCCGGCGACCAGTTCCACATAGGCGCAAGGAAGCTCGCCCGCGAAGGCGTCGGGCTGGCCGATCGCGCCCGCCATGGCGACGGCCGGATGGCCCGCCAGGGCCTCCTCGATTTCGGCGGGGTCGATATTGTGGCCGCCGCGAATGATCAGGTCCTTGGCGCGGCCCGTGATCCAGAGATAGCCATCCCCATCGACCCGCCCCAGATCGCCGGTGCGCAGATAGGTGCGGTTTCCGACCGTGTAATAGAGATCCTTATTCTTCTCCGTCTCGGTATAGGTCCGCCCCGCGTAGACGCCGGGACTCGAGACGCAGATCTCGCCGACCTCGTCGATGCCGCATTCGCGCGGACCGTCGCCATTGCCGATCAGGATCTTCACATCCGTATGCATGAAGGGAATGCCGACGGAGCCGATCTTCTTTTCGCCCTCGACCGGGTTGCAGGAGACGAGACAGGTCGCCTCCGTCAGACCATAGCCCTCGACCACGGTCACGCCCGTCTCCTTCTCGAACCGCTTGAACAGCTCGACCGGCAGCGGCGAGGAGCCGGAAAACGCCGTCTTGACCGTCGAGACATCCGCATCGACCTTGCGCTGCATGAGCGCCGACATGGCGGTGGGCACCGTGATGATGAAGGTCACGCCCCAGCGCTCGACCAGCTTCCAGAAATTGTCGAACACTCCCTCGCCGCGATAGCCCTGCGGCGTCGGAAAGACGACATGGGCACCCGACGCGACCATCGCCATCAGGATGACGTGGCAGGCGAAGACGTGGAACAGCGGCAGCGGGCAGATCACCACGTCCTTCTCGGTGAAGAGCAGGCGATGCCCGATCCAGCCGTTATAGATCATGCCGGAATAGGTGTGCTGCGCGACCTTGGGCATCCCGGTGGTCCCGCCGGTGTGGAAATAGGCGGCGACCCGATCCTCGGTCGCGTCCGGGAAGTCCAGCGCATCTGCCCGCTGCTTGGCCACCTCAGCCGACCAGCTCAGCACACGGGCCTTGTGGCGGATCTCGAGCTTGGGACGGATCAGCGGCACGATGAACTTCTTGAGCCCGGTCAGATAGCGGTGGAGGTCCACCTCGAGGACGGTCTGGACATTCGGGGCCAACTCGACCGCCTTCGCCACTTTCTGCGCCACGTCGGTCTTGGGGAAGGCGCGCAGGGTCACGACGACCTTGGCGTTGGTCTCGCGCAGGATGGAGCCGATCTGTTCGGCATCGAGCAGCGGATTGATCGGGTTCACGATGCCAGCGACGGCCCCGCCCATAAGGACGGTCGCCGACTCCATCGCGTTGGGCAGGACATAGGCGACGCTGTCGCCCTCCTGCACGCCGAGCTTGCGGAAGAGGTTCGCGGCCTGGGTGACCTTGCCCTTGAACTGGGACCAGGTAAGCGTCTCGGCCGGATCTGTGGGCCCGGAGAAGAGCTGATAGGACACCGCCGGACGGTCACCATGCTTGGCCGCGGTCTTCGACAGGAGCTCATAGACGGTCTTGGCCGGTTGGACATTCTCCCAAGGCTCCGCGGCCTGGATATCGAGAATGTCCTGTCTGTTCCGAAACGTCATGAAGTCCTCCCCTGGGCCATCCCACGACCCTTCCCGCCGCAGGTTCGCGCGTATGTGAGGATCGCACAAGGCGAACGCAAGCGAGACGCTACGGCGCGACCGCGCGGAGCCGCTCAGACGGCGTGGGCAGTCACGACATGGATGCGCGCAGGAACGCGGACGCGGCCCTCGGAGTCCTGCCCGCGATAGGTCTCGACCAGCGCGGCCTCGATCCGGGCCAAGTCGCTATCGCTCACCTCCAGGCCCCGAAGCATCATACCGACATTCAGAGTCAGAACGAGGGCCGCCACCTGCTCCGGCGGGCCAGGGGGCAGCAGGAGCAGGTCATGCGTCTCGACCCGGGGGGCCCATCCCCCGCTCTCCAACTGTTCCAGCAGGCCCGAGGGGTCGCCGAAGCGCATCGGCCCCGGCCCCAGGGGATCGGGCCGAGGGATGTCCGGCACGATGCCGTCGACGATGGCACGAGGGACGGAGAACCACGGATTGTCGGGCGGCGTTCCCCAGACCGTCGCGGCCAACCGCCCGCCCTTGCGCGTCGCGCGGCGCAGATTGGCAAAGGCGGCGGGGCCGTCCTCGAAGAACATGATCCCGAAATTCGAGAGCACCGCGTCGAAGATCCCCGGCGCGAAGTCATGTCGGCCCGCATCCCCCTCGATCAACGCGACCTCGTCGCCCACCCGCTCCCGCGCGCGGGCGAGCAATGGCGGGGCGATGTCGATCCCGGTGACTTGACCGTCGGGCCCCACCTTTTGTTTGATGAGGGGCAGCGTCGGCCCCGTCCCGCAGCCTACATCCAACACGGCCTCGCCCGGGCGCAACGCCGCAGCGCCGAAAAGCGCGTCGAAGATCTGGGCGAACGCGACCTCCACATCGGGCGCCGTCGCGAGCCACCTCTTGGCCATCTCGTCCCAGTCCATGGCACCCTCCCCAGTTAGGCTTGGGGCGACGATACCTTGCCTGGACCGCCCGACCAAGCATGGCGAGCCTCCGGTCGGCCATGGCGGCCTATTCGGCGGCCAGGCCGTCCGTGAACTGGAGACGGGCGAGGCGGGCATAGAGACCGCCCTGCGCGACCAGTTGGTCATGGGTGCCCTCGGCCGCGATGCGGCCATCCTGCATCACGATGATCCGGTCGGCTTGCTTCACCGTCGCCAGGCGGTGCGCCACGATGATGGTCGTCCGCCCCTCGGCCAGCCGCGCGACCGCGTCCTGAACGGCCCGCTCGCTCTCGGCGTCGAGGGCGCTCGTGGCCTCGTCCAGCAGCAGGATCGGCGCGTCCCGCAGGATCGCGCGGGCGATGGCGATGCGCTGCTTCTGGCCGCCCGAGAGCATCACGCCCCGCTCGCCGACATAGGTATCGTAGCCATCCGGCAGCGCGGTCAGGAAGTCATGCGCCGCCGCCGCCCGCGCGGCGGCCTCCACCTGCGCGTCGGTCGCGTCGGAATTGCCGAAGCGGATATTCTCGCGCGCCGAGGCGGCGAAGATCACCGGATCCTGCGGCACCAGCGCCATGCGCGCCCGGAAGGCATCGCGCGCCAGGTCGCGCAGATCGGTGCCGCCGAGGGTGATGCGGCCCCCATCCGGGTCGTAGAAGCGTTGCAGCAACTGGATCATCGTGGACTTGCCCGCCCCGGACGGTCCGACCAGCGCCACCGTCTCACCCGGCTGGACGGTCAACGACACGCCCTCCAGCGCCGCCACCTCGGGGCGCTGCGGATAGCGGAAGGTGACGTTCTCGAACGCGATCTCCTCGCCCGCGGGCAGGGGCGCGGGCGTCTCGGGATCGCGCACATTGTCCTCGGCGTCGAGCAGCTCGACCAGCCGCTCGGTCGCGCCCGCCGCGCGCTGCAACTCGCCCCAGAGCTCGGAGAGGGCGGCGACCGATCCCGCGACGAGGATCGCGTAGATCAGGAACTGGATCAGCTCACCGATGGTCATGATCTCGGCGCGCACGTCCCGCGCCCCGATCCAGAGCACGCCGACGATCCCCACGAAGGTCAAGGAGATCACGATCACCGTCATGATCGCCCGCACCCGGATGCGCGTGCGCGCCGAGCGGAACGATTCCTCGGTGACGTCATGGAAGCGGCTCGCAGCCTCGCGCTCGAAGGTATAGGCCTGCACGGTCTGCGCCGAGAGCAGCCATTCCGACGCCTTGCCGGAACTCTCCGCGATCCAATCCTGGTTCTGACGGCTCAGCTTGCGCAGCCGCCGCCCGAGCACGATGATCGGGACGATGACGGCGGGCACGATCAGCAGGACAAGCCCCGACAGCTTGGGCGCCGTCCACAGCATCAGTGCCAATCCTCCGCAGAAGATCAGCATGTTACGCAGCGCGACCGACACCGAAGAGCTGATGACCGACAACAGAAGCGTCGTATCCGTGGTGATCCGGCTCAGCACCTCTCCGGTCAGGATGCCGTCGTAGAAGTCGGGCGACATGCGGATCATGCGGTCGAACACGGCGGTCCGGATGTCGGCGATCACCCGCTCCCCTAGCCGGGTGACCAGGTAGTAGCGGAGCCCCGTCCCCAGCGCCAAAGCGCCGGCGATAATGAGCGCGGCGGCAAAATACTGGTCCAAAAGCTCGGCCGTGCCGGTCTGGAACCCATCGACCACGCGGCGCACCGCAAGCGGCAAGATCAGCGAGATCCCGGCCGTCACCACCAGCGCGGCCAGCGCCGCGATCACCATCCCGAGATGGGGGCGGAAGAACGGCACGAGGGCGCGCAAGCTCCCGATCCGCTTCGATCCCGCGCGATCTGCCTGCTTGGCAATCTCGGCCATGTCCTTCTCCGTCTCGTCGCGCGATGGGCGTAGCCGGGGGGGGGCCACTGTGCAACCGGGCAAAGCGTCCGGGCACGCCGGCATTGACGCCGCGCGGTCCAGCGGCGACGGTCGAGAATGGCCCCCTCGCAATGGATGTACGAGACCGTGTCGGACATCGTCGATATCACAACACTGGTCTTCTATGGCATCGTCTGCACGTTTCTGGCCGCGTTTTCGCCTCCGCGCGCCTCGATCTGGCTCCGCTCCGCCATCGGAGGCATGGTGGGGATCGGCGCCGCCTTTTGCCTGCCTTGGATCCGCACGACCCTGGGCGTCTGACCCTATTTGCGCAGCTTCCACCCCGTGCGGAAGATGATCCAGATCGCGCCCAGGCAGAGCGCCAGGAACACCAGGATCATCGCCAGGGACACGCCCACCGCCACATCCGCCTGACCGAAGAAGGACCAGCGGAATCCCGACACGAGATAGACCACCGGGTTGAACAGCGAGACCGTCTGCCAGGCCGGCGGCAGCATCGTGATCGAGTAGAAGGACCCGCCCAGGAACACCAGCGGCGTGATCACCAACAGCGGCACCAACTGCAACTGGTCGAAATTCTCCGCCCAGATGCCGATGATGAAGCCCAGAAGCGCGAAGCTGAGACAGGTCAGCACCAGAAAGGCCGCCATCCAGAGCGGATGCGCGATGCTCAGGTCGACGAAGAAGAAAGCCGTGCCGAGGATGACCAGCCCGATGAACAACGCCTTGGTCGCCGCCGCCCCGACATAGCCCAGGGTCACTTCGAAGAACGACATCGGCGCCGACAGCACCTCGTCCAGCGTACCGATGAATTTCGGGAAGTAGATGCCGAATGCGGCCGCCGAGGTGGCCTGCGTCAGCACAGTCAGCATGATGAGCCCCGGCACGATGAAGGCCCCGTAAGGCACGCCCTCCACCTCTTCGATACGCGACCCGATCGCCGCGCCGAAAACAACGAAATAGAGCGAGGTCGACAGCACCGGCGAGATCAGCGACTGCCCGATGCTGCGGAGCGCGCGTGACATTTCAAAGAAATAGATCGCGCGGATGGCGGTCAGGTTCATCGGGCCTCTCCGGTCTCGGCGGCGTTCGTCAGCCCGACGAATATCTCTTCCAGCGAGGATTGCCGGGTGGTCACGTCGGTCACCCGGACGCCGGTGGCGAGCAGGTCCGAGAGCAGGCGCGTAAGCCCCGTCCGCTCGGCCCGGGAGTCAAAGACATAGGTCACGGCATAGCCGTCCTCAGACAAGGTCAGGCCATGCTCGGCCAGGGTGCCGGGCAGCGTCTTTATCGGATCGGCAAGGGTCACTGTCATCTCCTTGCGGCCCATTCGGGCCATCAGCGCGGCGGTCTCCTCGACCAGACGGATGCGGCCCCGGTCGATCACCGCGACCCGGTCGGCGATGGCCTCCGCCTCTTCGATGTAATGCGTGGTCAGGATGATGGTGACGCCCTGGGCCTTCAGATCGGCCACCACCTCCCACATGCCGCGGCGCAACTCCACGTCGACACCCGCCGTGGGCTCGTCGAGGAACAGGACGCGCGGCTCGTGGCTGAGCGCCTTGGCGATCAGCACCCGCCGTTTCATGCCCCCCGAAAGCGCCATATTGGGCGTGCCGGCCTTGTCGCCCAGCGACAGGCTGTCGAGCACCCGCTGGATCAGCGCCGGGTCGTGCGGCTTGCCGAAGAGTCCGCGAGAGAAGGCGACGGTCTTGGCCACCATCTCGAAGGGCTCCAGCTTCACCTCCTGCGGGACGAGGCCGATCAGATCGCGGGCGCGCCGCCAATCCGTCTGGGTGTCGTGCCCGCCGACGGTGATCGTGCCCGAGGTCGGCCGGGTGATCCCGCAGATCGACGAGATCAGCGTCGTCTTGCCCGCCCCGTTCGGGCCGAGAAGGGCGAGAATTTCCCCCTCCCGAATGTCCAGATCCACGCCGCTGAGCGCCTCGAACCCATCATCGTAGCGCTTGACGAGATCGCGGATCGTCACGATGGGCTCTGGCATGGGCGGCTCCTTTCGCGATCGACTTAGCGGACGGCTCCCCGTGCGAAAGCCGCATAAACGCACATGGCTGTGTTCAGGGAAAAGTCCCGCGAAAGCTCTGCGCGGGCGGGGGAAGCCGACCCCGCGACATCAGCCTGCACGACCGAGGCTGGAGCCGAGGCATCTCTTTCAAATCAGTATCTTGTTTCGGGAAAAGCGTGTATCCAGTGGTGGAAAGTCCGATTGGAGTGTTGGAGCGGGCGGCGGGAACCGAACCCGCGTCATCAGCTTGGAAGACAGACGCTCATACCCAGTTTTTATTACTGTATTCAAAGTTTTGCCTCATGGCGGGCAATGACTTTGTCGGCAGTCTGTCGGAACTGATTTTTTGGAGCGGGCGGCGGGAATCGAACCCGCGTCATCAGCTTGGAAGGCTGAGGTCTTACCACTACACAACGCCCGCGCTCGAAGCATGTCACTATTCGAGCGCTCGCGGAGCGTCAAGTCCAAGGCCTTCCCACCCGGCGAAGCTCGTGGCTCTTCCGTGCGAGCTGGGGTTCAGGGGAGTAGATGCGGAGGAGCAGGAGGCCGCGGATATCGGGGGGTGTCCGGATCGGCCTTCAGGGGCTGACCGCTCCGCGACGGGATTTCATATAGTAAGCTGGGTCAGCGACTGTCCCCGGCGGAGAGGGGTCATGTCGGAGAGCACCACGACTCGTGGCTCGATCTGGCGAAGAACGGGGTCTAGGTGGACCGGTGGACGCGTCGGGGCGCGCTGGGCTGCGCATGCAAATGGCGGCGCATACATTTGGCGCCGGATCGTGGGCATGCATGCCCGCCAAAGCGGCGGACGTCCGGTGCAACTGCCAGCAGCAGGCCGTCTTTGCGATCGCACTGGTCTCGCAAAACCGAGCAGCAAGTCAGTTCGCGACGCGGCTGAGCTCCTGTCGTTGTCTTGCGGCTCTCCTCGTGGTCTGGAGCTGTCGTCTGTCGTTATTGATGCCCATGCCCCGGCGACAGTGCGCTTCGTCCCGATCGGATTGGAGAGAGTGAATGCCTGATCTCGTCACGCCATGGCGCAGCGTCGCCGCCGCCTTCGCCCTGAACGGCGTGCTGCTGGGCTGTTGGGCCTCGCGGGTCCCGGCGATCACCGCGGATTTCGGCCTCGACGAGAGCGCGCTCGGACTGCTGCTGCTGGTCATGGGGATCGGCGCGCTGGTCTCGTTTCCCGTCGCGGGCAAGCTCGCCGATCGGTTCGGCGCGGTGCGGGTCACCCGCTGGATCGCGCTCGTCTATCTTGTCTCCATCGCGCTGGTCGGACTGGCGCCGGCGGTGCCGACGCTCGCACTGGCGCTGTTCCTCTTCGGCATGTGCCATGGCGCCATGGACGTCGCGATGAACTCGTGGGGCGCCGAGGTGGAGCGGCATATGGGTCGGTCAGTCATGTCGTCCTTCCACGCGATGTGGAGCCTCGGCGCGGGGCTTGGGGCCGCGGGCGGCTTCGTCGCCGCGAGCCTTGCCGCCCCGGTCTCGCTCCATTTCGTCTTGGCGGCGGGTCTGGCGGCGCTGCTGCTCGGGCCGTTCCTGCGGATCGACTGGATCTCCCGGACGGCGATGGGCGGTGCGGGCGACCCCGTCTTCGCCTTCCCGCGCGGCGCGCTGATCGTCGTTGGTCTGATCGCGCTTGGCGCGGGCCTCGGCGAAGGGGCCGCGGTCGACTGGAGCGCGGTCTTTCTCGCCGACGTTCTCGGCGCCGCCGAGGCGCACGCGACGCTGGGATATGCGGCCTTCTCGGTCACGATGGTCGCGATGCGACTCTGTGTCGACCGGCTGATCACAGGGTACGGGCCGCAGCGCGTGGCTCTGACGAGCGGGGTGCTGGCGGCATCCGGCTACATGCTCTGCGCCGTGGCGTGGACACTGCCCGTGGCGCTTGGCAGCTTCGTGCTGATGGGCATGGGCTATGCGGCCGTGATCCCGCTGGCGTTCAGCCGCGCGGCTGCCGATCCCGTGGTCCCGGCTGGCCAGGCCATCGCCTCGGTCGCCACGCTGGGTTATGGCGCGATGCTGATGGGACCACCGGCGATCGGGTTCATCGCTGACGCCAGTTCGCTGCGAGTATCCTTCGCGCTTGTGGGCCTTTTTGCATTGCTGATCGCTGTTCTGTCACCGGTGCTCGGGCGCGCTCGCCCGACGACACAGGTTGGCTGAAGCGACAAGATGCGCCGCGCCGGCCGCTTGAGCGGCACGATCACGGCGGCGGACGGCAGTCGTTGCGGCAGATTTAAAGGAAGCTTCATCGCCGTCCGGCCCTGGTGGGGCGTCATCGACCCTCGCTCAGCAGTGCGGGACGAAAGTGCCAAGCCTTGGCCACCGCCTCAACCGATGCGACCGGCCCAGAGCCGCCGTTCGACAGCGCGACTGTCGCTGCGCCGCGGCTTCTCCGAAGCGGTCATTTGGACGCGGACGCAGCACGCAGGGCTCATGGAGGTCCGCAATGCGGACGAAGCGGACATTGCAGCCCGAACGATCGATGGCAGCTTTCGACTTACAGCAGATGCTGCCATAAGCCCCCCCGTCGGATAGCCGGCATTCGCTGCTCCGGGCGGACAGAGATTACCGCTGTACCGGTCTACAGTTTTGAGACAGCGAACTGGGCTTATGCGGCGCTTTGCATGTTCGTGGTTTGTTCTCGCCTGATGTCGGCTGGTGGTCGATGGCCGTGGCGCTCTATGAGCCACTGCTCGTTGTAGGTATTCTGGAACGCGAGCAGGGCGTGGCGCAGCTCCTCGATGTTGTCGAACCAGCGGACCCAAAGCAGGTTCTCCTTCAGCGTCCGGATGAAGCGCTCGGCACAGCCGTTGCCTTCGGGGGCACGTACGAAGGCCGGGGAACTCTCGGCGCCGAGGAAACGGAGCTCGCGCTGGAAGTCTCGGCTCATGTACTGGCTGCCGTGATCGTGGCGGATCTTCAGGCCCTTCGCGACATCCTTGCCGACCGCCCCGAAGCTGCGGCGGACGCCTTGGCGGATCGGCTCCAGCGCCTCGTGGCGCGTGGCCTGCGCGCTGGCATGGATGCCCATGCATTCCGCGGAACAATGGTCGACGGCGATAAAGACGGCGGTTTGGCCCTCGCCGGTGGCGACAGCGGTCATATCGGTCCCCCACATCTCGTCCACGCGGTCCGTCGTGATCGTGCCGTCATGGGCGCGCGGGCCGCGTGGCGCCCCAGAGCGCTGATGCGCCAGAAGGCCATGGTCCCGCATGATGCGCAGCACGCGGCGCGGGCTCGTTCGGATCCCGGCATGGCGCAGCCTCGCCCAGAGCTTTCGATAGCCCTCGCCGTGGAACGGGCTGGCAGCCAGCAGCGCCCGGATGCGCCCAGCCAGATCGGTGTCGGACATCGCGCCTTGTGGCCCTCTGCGCAGCCGGGGAGCATCGGGGCGGTTGGCAGCAGCCAAATGCCGATGGAACGTCGCCCGGCTGACGCGCCAGCATCGGTCCGAGCCGGGCCAGGCCGTAGCGGCGGCGTGCGGAGATCGAGAAGGCCTGGCTCATGTCTTCAACCTCCGATGCCGAAAAGGGGCGCCCGCCTCCAGCCGGTCGATCTTCGCTTCCAGTAACTCGTTGGCCATCGTCATCTGGCCGATCTTTTCGCGCATGGCCCGCAGCTCCCGCTCCCGACCATCCTCGGGCCGGCTCTTCAGCGAGGCCGCGCCCGCTGCCAGGAAGTCGTCCCGCCAGCCGCTCAGAGCGGCCGCGGTGGTGCCCAGCTCACGGCTGACCAACTCGAGGTCCTCGCCGCGCAGGACCCGCAAGACGGCCTCCTGTTTGCGCTGCGCCGACATGCGCCGCTGACGCGGCGCGGCGGGCTCGCCTCCGCCAGCGTGATGGGCGCGCTCCGGCAAGCCCGCCCCCGTGCTCCGTTCGTCCGTCATGGCTCCTCCTTGCGGGAGCCGCATAAAGCCAGATCTAGTGTCTCAAGAAACCGTACACCGGGGGACCGCCGGCACAGATGAACCCATTCTTGAAAGGGCATGGGGCCCTCGAATCTTGTCGGTATCTTCTGGTACGTTCTTGTCTTTGCGGCCAAAATGAAACTCCAGGTTATCGAAAGCCAGATCGGGACAGAGTTCGGTGTCATCCTTCCGCTTCGGCGAATTCATCCTCGCGCCGGACGAGCGCAAGCTGACCCGCGATGGGATCGAATTGCCTTTGGGCGCCAGGGCTTTCGACATGCTGTGCTTCATGGTCGCGAACCGACACCGCGTAGCGACCAAAGCAGAGATACTCGATGACGTCTGGCCGGACATCGCGGTTGAGGAAAGCAACCTAACCGTTCAGGTCTCGGCCCTGCGAAAGGTGCTCGGACCAAAGGCGCTGGCAACGATACCTGGGCGGGGCTACCAGTTCGTGCTCACTGTAGAAGAGTACACGCCTGTCCCTGTGCCTGCCCCTGACACCGGCAAACGCGAAACCGCGGTCCCCAGGGTCCTTGTGCTCCCCTTCACCAACACCTCAAGCGATCCCGATCAGGAATATTTCTCCGACGGGATCACCGAAGACATCATCACGGATCTCTCCAAGGTAGCGGCCCTGTCCGTGGTCGCCCGCAACACGGCCTTCACCTTCAAGGGACGCGCCGTGGATGTCGCGCAGACGGCCCGGGATATGAACCTGACCCATGTGGTCGAGGGCAGCGTGCGCAAATCCGGCAATCGCATCCGCATAAACGCCCAGCTAGTCGAAGGCGCGGCCGGGCATCCGGTCTGGGCGGAACGCTTCGACCGCGACCTGACCGACATCTTCGATCTTCAGGATCAGATCACCGAGGCCATTGTTGCTGCGCTCAAGGTCAGGCTTGTACCGTCCGAACGGAGGGCGATCCAGTCGCGGCCGACCGACAACCCCGAAGCGTATGAGCTTTATCTCCAGGCGCGCTATCACCATACGCGTCTGGACAGACAGAATTTCGCTATTGCCAGCCGCCTTGCGCAACAGGCGCTTGAAATCGACCCTGAGTACGACCTGGCATGGGCGCTTCTGGCCATCAGCCAGACCGGGCTTTTCGGGCTTTCGGCTTCGGCCGAGCATGGCCTCCAAGCGGCGGAACGTGCTCTCGCTCTCAATCCGGATTTGTCCGAGGCCCTGGCTGCCAAGGCTTTCGTGCTTGCCGGTCTCGGTCGCTTTGACGAGGCTTTCGAGCTTCACGAACGCTCGCTTCAACTCGATCCGAATTCCTACGATGTTCGCTTTCTCTATGGGAGAACGTGTTTCCAGACCGGACGGCACGAAGAAGCCATTTTACACTGGGAACGCGCGACCGAACTTTCGGAAGCGGATCTGGCGGCCTCCTCCCATGTCGCCATGTGCTACAAGGCAACGGGCCAGCTTGAGAAGGTGCTGGACACCGCCCGCCGCACGCTCGTGCGGGCCGAACGCGTGCTTGCAGAGAATTCGTCAGATTCCTACGCACTGATCACCGGTGTAAGTGCCCTTGCGAAGCTGGGCGACGCCGAACGCACCAAGCAATGGTCCCTGCGGGTCAAGGCCGTTGATCCCGATGATCCAAGCATCGACTACAACATCGCTTGCGCCATGGCGCTGCTCGGTGAAACGGAGACCGCACTCGATACGCTCGAAGACTGCCTGCCGCGGGTCGATGCCGTCACCTTCTCTGTCTGGATTAAACAAGACAACGACCTCGACGCCCTGCGCGATCTTCCTCGCTTCCAGCGCCTCGTGGGCGACCTTAACGCGCGTGCGGCCGCCGCAACGGCGTAACCGCGCTACCCGGCCCCTCGGGGTCGGGCCATCGCAGCGCGTGGCTGCCCTCAACCCATAGTCGCCAATATAGAATCTGTCGGCCCTTCCGGCCCGTTTGGAAGTTTTCGGAACGCTTCGGGCCGTTTCAGGACATTCACCCTTCTGGCTGCCAGCCTGGCTGCACAAACCGGCCATTCCGGCAAGATAATCAGAAGGATACCAGACATGACCGATCTTTCAGCACCGCTGCAGTCCCGCAAACTGAAGTCGCCCCTCGCGCGCGCCCTGCGCCTTCCACTGGCGCTCGTAAAGTCTCTCTTCGGACCGCGCCCCGGCTCCGATGTCGACCTTCGCCACGTCAATGAGCGTTTCCTCAGAGACATCGGCCTGCGCCGCTGAATTTGTACCGCGCCAATGCCCTTGCCGTTCCGGAAACTTGTAAGGCAGCAATTTCGGCCATCATTTGGTCAGTTGGCCGAAACCGGGCATTCGCCGCGAGACAGAAAATCGCCAGAATGGGCTCGAAGCCGACGTGCGGCATTGCGGCATCAGACCCTTCGCCGAGTGACCCATCGACGTCGCTGACGGCCCACAGGAGACATTCGATGGGTCAGCTCTTGCCGCGGTGCAGCTTTCGCATTGTGGCCATTCGTGCATCGCGCAGCATGTTCGGTGGGTGAAGGAGCACAAGCGGGACAGAGCTGCCCTTGGAATTGCACGGTCTAACGACCTCTCCCGACCTGCAACTGAGTGATCATCGGACGCCGAAGCTATGCTCTTCGGCCCAAGGTTGACCCATCATGAAATCGACGAACAGGTGTGCGAGCCCATCTTTCGGGCTGTTGGCCGGGTAGATCGCGTAGACGTCGATCGGACGGAGTTTGACGCGCGGCACCAATTGGACCAGGCGCCCCGCGCGGAAGTCATCCGCAACGAGCGGGTAGGTTTCGATCATGAACCCCAGACCCTCTTCGACGAACTTCCGGGCCAGCGCAAAATTGTTGCAGGTCGCGACGACCCTGGGAGACCGACTGGGAGCAGTGCCGTCAGCCAAGGTCGCAAATGCGGACCAAGAAATGGGCGGGCTTTGAATCCAGTCCCAGTCGGCAAGATCCTCCATCGACTGCGGTTTTGGTCGAGCGTGCACGTAGGACGGCGCGGCGAATACACAGAACTGAACTTTGCCCAGCTTGCGTACCTTGTAGCTGCTGTCGTCGAGGTCGTGCGTGCGACCGCGAATGGCCACATCGACGGTCGATCCCTCCAGAGGAACAGTGGTGTCATCCAGCTGAACCTTCAGATGCACGTCAGGGAATGTCTGCGCGAAGCGGGTAAATGCCTCGGCATAGGGGCTTTGTGAGAACGGGGTCGCAGCCGCGATCGTCAGTGTTCCCGTGGGCTGTTTCGCGCGCCGCTGGACGGCCGACAGCCCATCCAGAGC
Source organism: Jannaschia seohaensis (assembly GCF_900116765.1). GTDB lineage: Bacteria > Pseudomonadota > Alphaproteobacteria > Rhodobacterales > Rhodobacteraceae > Jannaschia > Jannaschia seohaensis. The sequence goes on from NZ_UETC01000002.1 coordinate 628,069, forward strand.
GGCGGCGGTCATCCTTTGACTGGCCGCCAGCAGCTCGGCTCCCGCATCGGTCAGCGACATGCGGCGCGTGGAACGATAGAGGAGCGGCGTGCCCAACTGATCCTCGAGCGTCGAGACGTGATGGCTGATCACCGACGGCGACAGGTTTAGCGTCTTGGCGGCCTGCCGGAACGATCCAAGCTCGGCCACCGCCTGAAAGATTGCCATGGTCCTGAGTTGATCAATCATTGTTCGATCTCATGGAACGATAAACACGATAATGCAGGTATACTCGCGCAAACCCGATCGTGTCACCCTTCAGCATGCCCGGCCGGACGCTAGGGCACCCATCGTTTGAAAGGACACACCATGACCCTGCTCGTATCCGTTTGCCGCGTCTCGCATACCCCCGTCGGGGCCGAGCTTGAAGACTTCCACGCCGCGCACAAGGAGGTGTTCGGGGACGCCGTCGGCGAGATGACTTTCCTGCGCGACCCGCAGGATGCCAATCAGGCCGCCGTCGTCGGCAAGGTGCACGACCTCGAAAAAATGCGCGAGATCAGTCGCTCCCCGGCAGGCGATGCGATGATGCGCAAGTTCGGGTTCATCGAACAACTCTCGTATTTCCTGGAAGAGGCGTAGGCCATGTGGTTCTGGCGCTCCAAGACCCGACCCGCGAAGCAAAAAGCAGGGGGCGAACGGGTCTCTTCGACGGCCGATGGGTCAGCAAACGATCGCTTCGACCTGCGGCTCGTGGAGTTGACTTTCGCGCGGCAACATTTCCATTGCTTTCCGATCCATGGCTTCTGACTTTCAGACAGATTGATCGATTTGCGCGGCCTAAGAGGCCCTGCCGGCCGCGCAATTCTCCCCGCCCCCAAAGTCGTCAAAAGCCGCAATTGCGATGGATCGTGAAGAAGGCGGACCCTCCAATTCGAGGCGCCAGTCAATTTGGGCTCGGAGCGGTCATGCGACGGTGCGTCAGGGTCGGCCCGCCGCGAGGCGACTAACGACTTCGGGGAGGTCAGAGAAGGTGATGCTCGCACGGGTGCTGAAGAGACGCGTCCCGTGCTTTGGGCGGTGCAGCGACATCACTTCGCGCCGTCCCTGAAAGAAACAGCGTTCGTGTGGAGCGAATCGCGTGCTCAACCTCTGGCGCCGAGCGGCAGATGTAGCTCTGCCATCAGCGACATTGAGTCGGAATGTCGAAACAAACATCGTGTTTCTGTCAAGGAGCGCTAAAGTCAGGGACGTGGCTCGCCGCCAGCGAAGTGCGCCTTGAAGCGGGGCGCGGCAAAAGCCATGAACGCTTTTACCTCAGGGCGACGATATGCTGCGGCGCCAGCCAGCAGCCAGATCTCCATCTCCGACCCCTCCGGCGGCGGGAAGCAACGGACGAGTCGGCTCTCGCGATCCCCCTGGATCGTGGGCACCGGGCCGATCCCGCGCCCGGTGAGGATGGCCATGACAAGGGCGCTCGGGGAGTCGAAGAACAGCACGTTCCGCCGTGCGGATGGGATGTGCTCCAGCATCACGACAGTGTGGTCGTCTAGGTCGTCGTCGTAGCACGCCGGCAAACCGCGCGCAGCCGCGTAGGCCTCCGAGGCGTAGTACGTCCACTCCGTCCGCCCGACCTGGCGGCCCACGAGCGCCGAATCCGGCGCACGTGCGCATAGGCGCAGCGCTACGTCGGCCTCGTCGGCGGTCAGGTCGAGGTTGCGCTTGGACGTCATGAACTCGAACGAGACGCCGGGCATATCGGCCACAAAACTGACGAAGACGTCTGACAGCTCCGCGTTGATGGCATCGTCCCAGGATGTGAACCTGACAGGCGCCCGGGCCTTGGTTCGTTGCGATCGTGCCAACTCCTCCAGCGCGCCCGCGGCCTTGCGCAGGTCTTCGGCGGCGGGGCGCAAGGCCGCGCCCTCCGCGGTCAGGCGGAAGCCGCGCGTATCGCGGGCGAACAGCCTTAGCCCGAGCGCACGCTCCAAGGCATCGACCCGGCGCGCGACCGTCGTTTGCGCCAGCCCGAGCACGCGCGACGCCGCCAGGGTGGATCCTTGCTCGGCCACGGCAAGGAAGATGCGGGCGTCGCCCCAATCGTGAAATCGGTTCTTCATTTTCGCAGAGCAGCACATCGTCCCGACGGATACCAGATCTCCGATGCCTTGCCGTAGCCTGACCGGGACACAGAGCACGAAAGGACTGCGCCATGACCGCCATCGGCATCGCTGCTTCCCAAATCCGTCGCCCCGCCTTCGCCGCCATCCTGCGCCGCGTGGCGGTCGGCCTTGCCCCGGCGGCACCCGATGCGGACGAAGCGCGCGCGCGCCGGGCCTTCGTGCAGGAGATGATCGCGCGCAACCCCGACGCCTTTTCGAGCGATCTCGACGTTCACGCGCTGATGCAGCACTATCCCGGCCAGCTCTGAGCCGCACGGAGCGCCAAGATGATCCCAACCGTCGCGCGGGCCACCACCCGCGAAGACCTCGACGCCGTGCGAGACCTGATCCGCGCCTTCGCCGCCTGGGGCACGGAGCAAGAGAAGCAGATGGGAGGGTCCGGAACCCCAAAGGTGTTCGCCGATCTAGATGTCGAGCTTGCAGGGCTGCCCTGCCCCTTCGGCCCGCCCGGCGGCTGCCTCGTTCTCGCCCGGCTCGACGGCGCACCTGCGGGTTGTGTCGGCTTCCGCGACCTCGGCCGAGGCACGATGGAGGTCAAGCGCATGTTCGTCCTTCCGGAGATGTGGGGCCGAGGCGTGGGCGGCGCGATGCTCGATGTTCTCCTTATCGAGGCGCGTGCGGCCGGACACGCCCGCGCCGTCCTATCGACCCATCACGCGCTACTCGCCGCGCAGACGCTCTATGCGCGCAAAGGTTTCCGTCCCATGCCACCGACGGGGGAACTTCCGGGCATAGAGCCCGATATCGAGATATTCATGGCGATGCTCCTTCACACGCCGGACCGGATTTGAAGCATGACAGACCCCCTTTTCCATCACCCCGAGTTGCGCGACCGGATCGAGGATGCGGAGACCTCCTTCTTCCGCCGCTTCACCATCGACGCCGTGGTCGCGCAGTATCCGCATCTGGAAGCCTTCCGCGCCTTCACCCAGAGCGACGAGGTGCGCGAGGCGCTCCGGGCCGAGGCGCTCGCCGGGCACGAGGGGGACCTGTGGGTCTTCGCCTATGGCTCGCTGATCTGGAAACCCGGCGCTGCGCTTCGCCGAGATCCGGCGCGCCTATGCGCCGGAGCATGAGCGGCGATTCCACGGTCGATCCCCGCCGACCGCCTGCTCGTCTTCACGCCCGCCAACGGGTGTAAGCCGCTTTGCCGCTTCTTGGGTGTCCCGGTCCCTGAAACGGACTTCCCGCGGAGCAATGCGCGCGATGAGTTCTGGGCGATGTTCGGGGGCGAACCGATCACGGCGTGCGCAACGGAGCCTAGTTCCGAAATTGCCTTGGACGCGGATTGTCCATCTGCGCGCCCGAGCAAGATCGCGCCAGCAGGGATCGCCTGAGGGACGTGATGGTCCGACGGCGCCGAACGGCGAGGGCCTGGAGCTTAGGGGCGGTATCGGCGGTGCATCGCCGCCGAGACCGCCCACCCGGTGTCGCACATCCTCGGCCTCCCTTCGCGACGGGCGCGCCCGACCGGCCGGAGCGGTCGGGGCAAGCCGCGGCGGGCCGGATCAGGCGCCGGTCGGGAGCATCTTGACCGGGCGGGCCGGCGCGGCGCCATGCGGTGCGCCGCGATAGCGCAGTGCGGCGGGGGCGATGCGGGGTGCGGGTCGCGTTGAGAGACCGTCATGGCGGACGCCGCGGTAGATCAGGTCGCGGGCGCAGGGCGCGGCCGGGGCGGTCTCGGAGGCGGTGTAGGCGAAGCCGCGGTAGATCAGCGTGGTCATGGGTCCGTTTCCTTCTCTGACTGCGCATCATCGCGCTGAGAAGGACATCGCAGATCCCGTGGGGCCTCCGCTGTGAACGCGATCACAAGGGGTCCGCACACCGCCGATCCGCATCGGTCCAGACATGCAGGCGGGCCGTCCTGCCCCGCAAGCGCCGCAGACCGGCCTCTCCCAGGCGCAGCCGGTCGACCCAGGCCCGCGGGCTTGCGGTGGCCTGCAAAAGCGCGTCGGAGACGGCGACCCGCGCGCCATCCGCCCTGGCCACCTCCTGGAGGCGGTTCGCGGTGTTGACCACGTCGCCGGTGACCGTGACGTGGCGCTGCCTGGCGCCGCCGAGTACGGCGGCGCGGACACGGCCCATATGGGCGCCGATGCGGATCGGGATCGGCGGCGCCTCCCGCGCGGTCTCCTCCAGCAGCGCCTGGACGCAGGCGAGGGCCGCCTCGGCGTCGTCGTCTCGCGCCTCGGGCAGGCCGAAGAGGATCATGGCACCGTCGCCAGCGAACTGCTCGACCACGCCGCCCGAAGCGATGGCGGCCCGCTCGACGGCGCCGTGGAAGCGGGCAAGGAACCGTTCCGCCCCATCGGGCCCAAGCGCCTCGCCAGTCGCCGTCCAGCCTGCGACATCGACGAAAAGCGCCGCGGCGAGCTGCGCGCGGCCCTCGAAGGCGGGGGACGCGGCCTCGGAGAGCGCCTCCGTCAGCAACGGCGAGGTGTAGCGCGCGAGGTTTTCGGCGCGCCGTCTCGCCCGCGCCGCGCGCAGCCCCATACCGAGGGTCGCGCTGCCGGCGAAGGCCAGCGCCAGCGTGACCGTGTCGAGCCACCAGCCCGCCGCGAGCGCGGCCTGCGCCGTTCCGCCCAGCAGGAACGCGCCGCCGATCAGGGCCGGCCCAACGCGCACCGCACGAGGCCGCGTTGCGGCGAGCAGACCGAGCGCGCCCGCGGCAAGACTGCCCAGGATATCGAGCAACCACGCCGCCCGATCGCGGCGCAACGCACGACCTTCCTGCAAGTTGGCGGCGAGCGTGGCATGGAGCGCAACGCCCGGTAGCGCCGCATCGAAGGCGGTCGGGTGACGGTCACCCAGACCCGTCCCGGTGAGGCCGAGGAAGACCACGCGTCCCGCCAGTTCGGCCCGGCCCACCTCGCGCAGGGACCAGGTCGGGATCGTGCCGGCGGGGCCGTAGGGGACGAGCGGGATCGCCCCGTCCGGGTCGAGCGCGACTTCCCTGGCCCCAGCCGTGACGGCGCCGTCTCGCGCGCGTCCGGGGCCTCGCAGCACGAGCGGCGCACCGGGACCGGCCGCGCGCATTGCGGCGAGCGCCAGTCCCGGCACGCGGATCGACCCGTCACCGGTGGTCACCGAGATCCATGCGGGAAGACGGCGCATCCTGCCGTCCGGATCGGGCCGGGCGTTCACGTGCCCCAGCCGGACCAAGCCGGCGAGCGCGTCGGTCGGTCCCTCCATGCCCGCGGGAAAGCCCGGGGGCATACCGACCGTGGCGTCGAAGCCGCTGCGGCGCGCGGCCTCCGCCAGGGCGGCGGAGGCCGCCGCGTCCGGTTGGCCGAGCGCGACGGACGCGACCATTCCGGGTGCCTGCGCCAGCGCCCGCGCCAGAACGGCGTCGCCCTGGCGCGGATCGATCAGCAGCAGGTCCATGGCGATCGCGGCGGGGCCTCGCTCCGAGATCGCGTCGACCGCCGCGGCCAGCGCCGCGCGCGGCGGGGGAAAGCCGCCCATGGCCGTCAGGTCGGTCTCGTCGATCAGCACGATGGCGGTTCCCTCAGGCGGCGGCAGCGGCCCGCGCAGCGTCATCCGTGCGTCAAGCAGGCGGCCCTCCACCGCCGCGCCCGGGCCGGTCGTGCGACCTGGATGCCAAACCCCAATCGCGAACGAGAGCGCCAAAGCCGCGATCCAGGGAAGCAGCGCGCGGCCAGGCCACGGGCTCATCGCGACCGCCGGGCCTGCCAAGCCGGGCCGATCCGGGCGCCGAGGGCATCGACGCGCTCCGCGTCCCAGCTCTGGACGGGGCCGAGCGCGCCCTGGGCCGTCACCTCGACGCCCTCGCCTGGGCCCAACAGCACGACGCTCCGGCGCCCGCCCACCGCGACGCGTCCTTCGCGCACGAAAGCGGTGGTGGCCTCGCCGGACACCTCCACCGCCCATTCGGTCGAGCGCACGGCGGCCACGGCCGAGGGCGTGCGCACCTCGAACCCGCCCGAGCGTGGCCGGGGCAGCAGGAATCCCGCGACGCCCCTGAGGAGCCGCACCGCGCCGCCCTCCTCGGGCGGCACGAGTAGCGCGTCGAGATCGATCCGCGTGTCCGGCCCCACATCGACCGTCAGCCCCGAATCGCACAGGATGCGGACACGCGCCGCGGCCTCGGTGCGGATGCGGTCGCCGGTCGCCAGCACATGGCCTACAACCGCCGTCACGCGAGTCCGGCCGCGCTGGATCGTCGCGGCGCCGATCGTCACCTCGACGACCTGGCAGAAGGTCTCGCCCTGAGCGCGCGTGCCGCCCGGTGCGAGCAGAAGGAGCGCGCAGAGCAGGCTGCGGCATGTTGGTCCGGTCGGCATCGGGGCTCCCGCGTGGCGGCCCGGTCGGGCGTTCGGCCAAAGCCTAGCAAAGCGACCGCGAGTTGTATCGCCTGCCGTCCCTTTGGGCGGAGGGCTCTATCCAACCCGCCCGGATATTGACCACACCGAGGCTTCGGAGCCAAATGGCGGGCATGCGGGAGGACGAGAAAATCGCGGCGCTTGCGCGCGCTTACGTCCTCGCAGGACTGGATACGCGCGTCCTGTCGGTATTGGCGAGGGACAGCCGGGCGGTCCCGCACGCATCGGGCGAGGTGCTGTTCCTGGCCGGCGACGCGCCTGACGGGATGCGGATCGTTCTGTCGGGGCTCGTCCGCATCTGGATCTCGGACGCGGAGGGTCGGGAGCTGACGCTCGCGCTCCTGGAGCCAGGCGACGCCTTCGGCGAGATCGCCCTGCTGGACGGGCTACCGCGCTCGGCCGGGGCGACCGCAATCGAGGCGGGCAAGTGCCTTCTGCTTCCCGCGCGCGGCTTCTCCCGCGCGCTGCAGGCCGAGCCGGTGCTCGCGCGCCATCTCGTCGGGGTCCTCTGCGAGACGTTACGACGCAACACCGAGGCGCTCGGCGCCTTCGCCTTCCTCGGACTCGACGGACGGCTCGCACAGAAACTGCACGACCTCGCCGCCGACCATGCGGTCGCCGAGGGCGCGGGCGCACGCTTCGTGCGTCGCTTCTCTCAGGGCGACTTGGCGCGGATGCTGGGCGTGAGCCGGGAGGCGGTCAACAAGCGCCTCAAAGCGCTCGTGCATGACGGCATCGTCCGCGTAGAGGATGGCCTGCTGCGTGTCCCCGACCTCAGCGCCCTGGCCGAGCGTGGGCGCGCAGAGGCCAGCCTGAGCGCCTGAGTTCCCCGTTGCGCGGTGCCTCCGATCCTGGCCAGCCGACGCGCATCCCCGGGGCCTTGAGGGCGTCACCGCCGGCGATCGAGTGGTCGGTCACCGACCGGGGCTACGATGCCGACTGGTTCCGCGACGCCCTGAAAGACAAGGGTATCCGGCGTTGTCGCAGAACTCTGGCCGTCGGGAACTCACGTCATGACTCCTCGCGGTTGGTTAGACGGGCTGGATGAGCAAGCCCACGCCCGCCAGCTACCGCACGACGAGCTGGTCCAGCTCCAACGCCGCGCTCGGCAACCCTGGGTCGCTGATGATCTGACTGGACAAGGAGATGGCTTGGCACGCGCGGGATGAGGGCCGCCAAGGGCGCCCGCCGGCCCTCTCGAAGGCGGCGAACCAGTTCTGCCTGTCGATCGAGACGCTGTTAAAGCTGCCGCTCAGGCAGACCGCCGGGATGGTTGCCAGCCTGCTGCGCTTGGCCGGGCTGGACTGGCCCGTCCCGGACTACTCCACGCTGTCCCGCAGGCAGAAGACTCTGACGGTGCAGATCCCGTATCGCCGTGCCGGCGGGCCGCTGAACCTGCTGGTCCCCTCTCGTGACATCACGTCTTGATGCACTGCCGGGCAATGGACAGCACCCGCATCAAGTTTCTTGGCGGCGGCGAATGGCAGGCCCGCAAGCACGGTGCTAAGGGCCGACGCCAATGGCGCAAGGCCCATCTGGCCAGGGATACCGCCACCTCCGACATCCGCGCGGTCGAGTTCACCCCCAGCCGGGAAGGCGACAGCCCCGTCCTGCCAGACCTGCTGGACCGGCTCGTGGACGGCGAAGACATCGGCACAGTAACCGCGGACGAGGCCTACGATACACGACGCTTGCACTGCGCCATCATCACACGCGGCGGCACGGCGATCATTCCAATCCGAAAGAAAGGCCGGGCTTGGAAAGAGGACTGCCCAGCTGCGCGCGCCATGTTCCTCGGACCAGTGGCCGACACTGTCTCGCCGCGCAATGAAACCCTCCGGGCCAGGCGTCACTACGGCCGCGGGTTCTGGAAGCGCTGGACCGGATACCACGCCCGCAGCCGCGTCCAGGCCAGAATGCGGGGCTTGAAGGCCTTCGGCGAGCGCATCGCCGCGCGAGACCCCGACCGCCAGACCGCCAAAATCCACATCCGCGTCGTCCTCATCAACGGCTTCAACGCCCTCGCCACCGCCGAGAGCGTCCGCGTGGCCTGATCCTGAAGGGGAAGGGGGACGTCATGCCTCAAGCCGCCTTTCTGCAGCAACGCCCCCTCGTGGCCAAAATCCTACCAACGCTCCTGCGCATCATGGGCGAAACGATCCCGATCCCGGCGCCAACCAACCGTCAGATCGCGTCCACAGCATGATGTTAAGGACGGACTCTTCATATACCTCTGAAATCAAGAGGCTAATCTCGAGCGGCCTTCACAGGATCTCGCCCGCGGTCAAGCGACAGCGATGGACTTCTTGGGATCGTAGAATGGACGCTCGACGATTGTGGCCTTCGTCGGCCCCGAGCGAGTCACGACCTCGACCGCCATGCCGATATGGGCGACGTTCGCGGACACCATCGCAAGCGCGATGTTGCACTCCAGCCGCGGCGAATAGACGGCCGAGGTCACCTTGCCGACGCTCTCGCCATCCGCATTGACCGCCCAGAAGGTCGTGTTCGGACCTTTCAGCGGGTCGCAGTCGATGATGAGGCCGACCTGCTTGCGGGCCACGCCCTGCTCCTTGATCCGGCGCAGCGCGGCCTTGCCGATGAACTCGGCCTCCATGTCAAGATCGACCAGCCGGTCGAGTCCCAGCTCGTAAGGATTGGTGTCGATGTCGGCATCGGCGTGGTAGGAGAGCATCCCGCCCTCGATGCGCCGGATGGAGGAGGTGTGGCCAGGCTTCAGGCCGAACTCCATGCCCGCTACCATGATCAGCTCCCAGAGCGCGTCGCCATAGGCACTGTCACGGAGGTAGATCTCGTAGCCCAATTCGCTGGACCAGCCGGTGCGAGACACCAGGAGCGGAATGCCGTCGAGGCTCAACTCGCGGTGCCAGTAATATTTCAGATCCAGTATGCTGTCACCGAAAAGCGATTGCATGATGAGGCCCGATTTCGGTCCCTGCAGTTGCAGAGGCGACACGTCCGGCTCACCGATCGTCACATCCATCCCGGAATTAATGGCAAGGCCCTCCGCCCAGAGCCTGATGTCACTGTCGGCAAGCGAGATCCAGAAGTGGTTCTCGGCCAGCCGCAGCAGGATCGGGTCGTTCAGAATGCCACCCTTCGCGTTCGTGATGAGGATATACTTGCACTGGCCGACGGCCATCTTCGACAGGTCGCGCGGCGTGAGCATCTGGACGAAACGCGCGGCATCCGGTCCGGTGATCTCGACCTGGCGCTCGACACCGACATCGCACAGGATCGCATCGTTGACGAGGTTCCAAAAGTTCTGCTCGGGATCGCCGAAATCGCGCGGGATATACATGTGGTTGTAGACCGAGAACCCCTTGGCCCCCCAACGCACTGTGGCATCGAAATAAGGGGATTTTCGGATCTGCGTGCCAAAGCCGAAGTCGTCTGCGCGCATGAATTTCTCCCTTGCTTTTCGTCGGCCCGGTGGGTCGGAGATCGATTGAGCCTGGCGCAGATCTACACTCAAAGCCCGTGGCGGCGCGGACTAAAAAAAAGGCGGCTGAAGACCTGACGGACTAGTTTTGAGGCGGAGTTCAGGCCGTTTGGTCCGCCGGCATCACCGGACGCCTCGGGCTGCCAGCGCGGCCAAGTTAGGACGACCTGCCTTCACTCTACGCATGGCAATGTATGTCATATAGCGATCAACCCCCAACGCGGCGTCAAGCATCGCCTGCATAAGGCTCTCGAACGCGGCGAGGGTCGGGCTGATCACCTTCATGACGTAGTCCATGCCACCCCCGGTCGCGATGCATTCGGTGATCTCGTCGCGGTCACGCACGAAGGCTTCGAAGCGGTCAAAATCGGCTTTGCGGTGGCGAATCAGAGCGACGGTCACCACGACCTCCGTGAAATCGCAGATCCTCGCCAGCGCGATGTCGGCGTGGTAGCCGAGGATGAAGCCCGCCGCCTTCAGCCTGTCGAGGCGGGCCCAGCATGGCGTTTGCGAAATGTTGGCCATCTCTGCGAGTTTGGCCTTGCTCAACTGACCGTGTTGCTGCACCGCGCTGAGGATCCGAATGTCCGTCGCATCGAGGCCAATACGCTTCATCGGTCGGACACCTCGCCATGCCTTGCAAGCATCAGGAAGACGGCAACCCCTTGCCGGATGCCACATCTTACCGCGCAGTCTTTCGGCGCAGCTACGAGCTTGCGACTATTTCTTGCGCATTGGCGTCGGAGGACGTCGACTCAAGCAGTCCTGTCCTGAAGTCGCCTACTCTCGTTCACCCTCAAGTCTTTGGCGAAGCGACCCGGCGGATTGATTGAATAGGACGGTATTATTGTCGGCTCGATGCCGGCCCCTGTTCTGCTCCGACTTGTGCAGGTCGATGGCGCGCTGCACGGCAGGGCGTTGCTTGATCCGCGCGCGCCAGTCGGCCACGCGCGGGAAAGCCTCCAGCGACGCGCCGAGGGGCTTGGCGATGAAGGCCCAGGGGAAGGCCAGCATGTCGGCGATGGAATACTCTCCAAGCAGGTAGTCGCGTTCCGCGAGGCGGCTCTCCAGCACGCCGAGGTTCCGGTCGTACTCGCCAAGGTAGCGCTTGAAGCCGTAATCGCGGTCGCCCTCCGGCGCGTAGTTGCGGAAATGGCTGAGTTGCCCCGCCATCGGCCCCTGGTTGCCCACCTGCCAGAAGAGCCATTCCATCAGCTCCTTGCGGGCGCGCGGATCGCTCGGCGACGGTGCGAACAGCCCGGTCTTGTCCGCGAGGTAGAGCAGGATCGCAGCCGACTCGAAGACCGTCACCGGGTCCTCGCCCCATTCCGGTGCCGGGGCGTGATCGAGGATGGCCGGGATCTTGGCGTTGGGGCTGATGGCCAGGAACTCGGGCGAGAACTGGTCGCCCTCTGCGATCCGCATCAGGATCGGGCGGTACTCGATGCCCGTCTCCTCGAGCATGATGGCGGCTTTCCAGCCATTCGGCGTGGGCGCGAAGTAGAGATCGATCAAGGTGCACTCTCCTGCGTGTCGGTCGCGATGCCATGCGCGATCATGTCGTCGATCGCCTCGGCGTCGTAGCCCGCCTCCGCCAGCACCGTCCGGGTGTCCTCCCCGAGGCGCCGCGCAGGCGCCGGGTCGCCGATCGGCGTCGCCGAGAAACGGGCCGGGGTGCGGGCCTGACGGATTCGCCCGGCCTGCGGGTGCTCCTGTTCCAGCACCGTCGCGTTGGCCTGCACTTGCGGGTGCGTATAGACTTCGGCGCGGGTCAGGACCGGAGCGCAGGGCACGTCATGATCGGTCAGACGCCGCATCCAGTTTTCGGTCGTGTCCTTGAGCAGCGCCTCCTGCGTCAACTCCAGCCGGACGGGCTTGTTCTCCTCCCGCGCGGCCACGGTGACGAAGCGGGGATCCTCCAGCCAGTCGGGACGGCCCACCGCCGCCGACAGGCCCGCCCAGGTGCTGTCGGTATGGGCCGAGACCGCCATCCAGCCATCGGCGGTCTGGTAGATGAGTTCGACGAAGGTCTGCGCGTCCCCGTCCCGTGCGGGCTCCAACTCGTCCCCGACGAAGGTGTAGCCGGCCATGTCGGAACTCCAGAGGAAGGCGAGCACGGTGTCCAACATCGAGATCTGCACGTGGCTTCCCTCGCCCGTCCGGGTCCGGGCCAGCAGCGCGGCGGTGATGGCCTGGGCGGTCTGGATCGCGGTCAGCTTGTCGGGCAGGATCGTACGGACGAGGCGCGGCCGCGCGGCATCCGCGCCGCCCTGGACGCTCGCCAGCCCCGACAGCGCCTGGATGAGCGGATCGTAGACGGGTCGGCGCGCCCACTCCCCAGTGAAGCCGAACCCGGCGATCGACGCGTAGATCACATCGGGCCGCACCGCGCGCACCGCCGCCTCTCCCAGCCCGATCCGGTCGACCACGCCCGGGCGGAAGTTCTGAATGACCACATCCGCGGTCTCGCAGAGCCGCAGCGCGGCCTCGACGCCGCGCGGGTCCTTGAGGTTCAGCGTGACCGACTTCTTTCCCCGGTTGTTGTTCAGGAAGGACGCCGACATGCCCCCACGCCGCCCGGTGACCTGGCGGCTGTGATCGCCGCCCTTCGGATGCTCGATCTTGAGGACCTCGGCGCCCTGGTCGGCGAGCGTCATCGTGGCCAGCGGCCCCGAGATCATCGTAGTCAGGTCGATGACCCGAATTCCTTGCAGCGGTCCCGCCATGCTGGTCCTCCGGTCTTGGATAAATGGTGCGCGCGCCGGGCGTCAGTTCCGCATCGGAATGCCGTCCTGCCAGCGGAAGCCGACGCCGCCTGCGTGCCAAACCCCCTCGCCGATCGGGTTCGGCCCGTCGATCCCCACGTGCTGCGGCAGGTCGAAGCCGGGCGCAAGATCCTTCACGCCCTTCACGGTGCTGCGATGCATGATCCGCAGGCCCTGGCGCTCGACCGGCATGTGAGCCTCGGGCGCCGCGCGATGGGCCACGGCGAGGTTGTCGATGAAGACGCAATCGTTCTCGGCATACTCAAAGGCCATTGCATAGCCGTTCGTCAGCCCGGCATCGAGGATGTCGTTATACTCCCGGCAAAGCTGAGCCAGCTCGTCGGCGTGAAGGAGCCGGAAGGCGTCCCTGTCCGGGAGCTTCTCGATCACCGCGCCGGTCATGCCCAGATGCAGCCAGATGCAGCGCTGTCCCGAGACGGGATGCACGTGCACGACCGGGTGTACGACGCCGGAGGCCGAGTTCACCGACGACAGGCGCTGCCAGCGTTCCCGACGGTCCTCGGGTAAGGCTGCGAAGGCGCGTCCCTGATGCGCGAAATGGGTGCCGCCGCCGTTCTCGGCGGGCCGGATGATATGGTATCCCGAATGGGAGAAGGTCGCCGGAAGGAAGCTCCCGTCGTTGTGCCATTGCGGACCGACATCGGGGATGCCGTGGCGCGGATCGTTGGACAGCCGGAAGATGTGCGGATTGCCGCCGGGGGTCTGCGGATGCACGCCATGGGTGCTGTGCAGCTCGCGCCCGCCCCAGAGGCAACTGGCGCGCAGGAAATCCTCCGGCTCGAGAGACCGCGCATTTTTGAAGACGAGAAAACCGCGCTCCGCCATCTCGCGTTCCAGCACATCGACCAACTCGGGCGGGAGCGTGTCTGCGGCGGAAAGGTCGATCCCCGACACCTCCGACCCGATCGGATCGAGAGCCCGGATCGTGCCTCCGAACATTTCGATGACGGCGGCGCGCGCCCTTTCGACCTGGACGGGATTGCTTGCATTCGTCGTCAAGGGTCACCTCCTTTTCGATCTCTCAGACCTAGGAGGACAGAAGCGAGAACGAAAGCGGGCAAGCCCGATGAACACAGCGCATGCCGCCGAACCGAGACCAAGGCGTGCGACAGCGCGGACCCAGCCGCGCCCGGCCAGCCAGGATCCAATCGCGATCCTAGGGATGGAACTCTGACGCATATTCAAGCCCGCGCCGCCTCGCATCCGCGTCCCGAACGGGTCGACGCATCGGCAGCGAGGTGGACGTTGCTCTAGACACGGCCCTTTGGGCTGCCGTGCTTGTGCGGAAGCCGTCGGATTTCGGCCACGAGTTCCATCGCATTGGTCTCTACGAGAAGGTGGAAAGGCGGCTCAGATGGTGCGACCGCCCCCCGACGGCATCTGTCGTGTCACGGTGGGTCAGCGGCAATCCACGGGGGCTATGACACTATCACGGCCGCCCGGATCGTCACAACGTCTTGAGATACTCGATCAGGGCGGCCCGGTGCGCGGGGCTCAGATCCGACCCGTACTCATGCCCGCCATTGCCGTATCCGCGCAGCGTCGTGTCGTAGGTGGTGCGGCGCACCTCGGGGTCATCTTCCGACGCTTGTCCGGCGTCGAGCGTCTCGAAGCGCCAGCCCATCGCGTCCCTATCATAGCTGCGAGGAGCGGTGAGGTGGCGCCAGAAGCGCGGACGTGTCGCGGGCGCGAGCAGCGCCGCCATGCTGGGCACCGATCCGTTGTGCAGATAGGGCGCCGTCGCCCAGACGCCGTCCAGCGGCGGCGCGATATAGCCGGGCGCCGGGGCCGCGGTGTGGACGTCGCCATAGGGGGACCGGGCGACCCAGTCGTAGAACCGGTCGCGCGAGCCGTCCGTCGCCGCGGTGGCGTAGGCCGGATCGGTGCCGATCTCGTCGAGGTCGTAGATCCGGTTCGGATAGGTCTCCTCCGCGCCGTAGGTCCCGTGGCAGGCGCTGCATTCGTCGGCGTAGATCGCCTCCCCCTCGGCCGCGCGCCCGGCATCGATCGGCCAGGGCCAGGGTGGGGCTTCGAGCGAGGAGATATAGGCGCGGATATCGGGCGCGTAGGCGTCGATCCGGGCCAGCTCCTCCACCCCCTCGACACAGAGCATCGAGGCGAGCAGCATGAAATGGGCATGATCGCCGCGCCCGATGGTCGTGTAGAACATCGCCGACTTTTTGCGCATGTTCCACCAGGGCGGCACGCTGAGCGGGAGCGGCTCCTGCGGCGGCGGGTCGATCAGGGGCGCCTCCGACCAGGCCAGGGTCTCCGGGTCGCGATGCGCCATCAGCGCCCAGGTCAGGTTGGTCGCCGGGTTCACGCCCACCGTGCGGGTCTGGATGTAGGGGGCGATCCCCTCCAGCCGGTCGGCCCAATGGGCCCAGGCTTTCGTCTCCGCCTCCCCGCGCACATAGGTGCCCGATTGCAGCGCCAGGCGCCGGGGATCGGCCGTGAAATCGCCGAATGCGTCGCCGAGGCCGACGATCAGCTCCCCGTCGATGCGGCCGGCGTGACAGGTCAGGCAGTTGCTCGAGACGATCTCGACCCCGTCCGCGTTCACATGAGACGTGAGGGCATAAGGCAGCTCGGCATTGCGCCCCTCTCGGTCAGGCATCCGGTCCGCCGTCGGGGTCTCCGGGGCGACCCTACGATAGGCGTCGTAGGGGATCCCGCAGGAGACGTAGGGTTCGTTCAACAGCGCCCGCTCCCCCGCGGCGGGGTCGCCGGGCCGCTGCTCGCTGGCGGAAACGGCGCCGATCTCGGAGCGGTAGAGCCGCGCGCCTTCCTCGTCCTTGCAGCCTGTGAGAAGGAGCACCACGACCGCGGCGAGTCCGGGGAGCGCGCGAAACGGCATCATGGCGTCTCGTATCCAGTCATCTGCAACGTTCCGAGACCGGTCACCGGCACGCCTGCGCGTTCCCCCTCGACGCGCACCGGCACGGTCCACCCGCCGACCACGAAGGAGACCTCCCGGTCAGGCCCAAGGGCCTCGACCTGGAGGTCCAGTTCCGGGCCGGAGACGCGCCAGACGCGCGGAAAGCCGACGAGTGCGGGCCTGGTGGCATCCGCATTGTGTTGCGCCATGGACAGAACGTCCTCCGACAGCGTCTCCGCCTCGCCTGCGGGATCGAAGAGGAGGCCGTCGACCGTCACAACGCCGCGTCCATCGCGCCGCCGGGTCCGGACGAGTGACAGGTCGCTGCCGTCATCGAGTTGAACCTGGAGCCGGTCGTATCCGAGCGGACCGCCGGGCAGCGGCAACTCTCCCCAGGCGCGGTCGAGCCATGCCGTTCCCGAAACCGGCGTCACACCGTCCTCCGTTTCGATGCGGCCCGACACGGTCAGCCGCGGGACGACAAACCCGCGAAAAGGCTGATCGGCGTCCGCCGTCTGTTCCGGAGGTTTTGCCATGGTGAGCTCGAGTGCGACCCGGACGGAGTCCAGCCGCGCAGTGAATGTCAGGTCTCGAGCGCCTTCCTCGGTCGCGTAGGAGAGCGTCCAGTCATCGAGCCAGACCTCTCCCGCCTCCCCGTCCTGGCCGGCAGCGCCCGCGCCGCGGCTGAACCGTTCCTCAGCATGCATTTCAGCCCCGCCGCCCTGCCAGACCGCCACCGCCGCGTGATAGAGCGAGCGCAACTCCCAACTCACGGCTGCGGCGTCTGGCGTTTCGGGAGCGAGGCCGAAGCGGCTCAGCGCGAACTGGACCGAGGCGGGTTGCCCCTCCGCGTCCTCGAGATGAGCCGCGAGCACCCAGGTCTCGGCCCGTGACAAGGAATGTCCGCCGTGATCCTCGGGAAGCGCCAGTTGCCACGTGCCGGAGGGCCGCACGAAGCCGCTCTCCTCCGTTCCCGCGAGGAAGGCCTCCACCGCCTCGACCGATAGCGCGACGGAGCCAAGGCCCGCGTCGCCGCCCGATGCGCCCTCGGACCCGCCGATGACCCGCGTCACCCCGACGGCCAACGCGCCAAGGACGGCCAGGCAAAGCCCCGCCATCCCCACAGTTCTCGTGCTCAGCTTCCCGATCATTCCATCCTTCCAGCATGACTCGCACCGTGCTGTCACCCACCGGCCAGCGGCCCGAGCGCGCGCCTTCGGGCGCGACGACGACGAAGCCCCGGCCGCCGTAGGACCGCAACGGCCGCAGATCCTCCGCCAAACGCGCCTCATCATCGGACGAGACGAAGGTCCAGAGACGCCCGTCGGCATCGCGCTCCACCCAGATCCGACTGACACTCTCGCGCCGGCGATGTCGGGCGCCGCACCACCCGACCGGTGCGATCGCTGGGCCGAGATATCGGCCGTCGTCCCGATCGCGAGGATCAAACCCATCTCCGGCAAAGGTTCGTAGGGCAAGATGGGGGTCGGACCCTTGCCCTCGCCCATCACTAGGCCCGCGACCGCCATCGGGGCCTCCAGCCGCTCGCCGTCGGTCAGAGCGATCGGCGCCCCAGCCCGCCGGAGATCCCGCGCCATCGGGGGCAGTTCCCCATCCAGCAGCTCGCGGGCGACGTCAAACTCGGGACCGACGGCTATGGCGGTCGGACGGTCCGACACGCCTATCGCAACCGTCGCCGCCGACGACGCCAGCGCGACGATCTGTCGGACTGGCCCGCTCTCGGTTTCGACGACGATGGCCCAGGGGGAATAGCGTGTTGGTCCTACCCTCAGACAGGTCGCTACGCGCCTTTCGGTAAAGGGCGATCAGCCGCTTGCGCATCTGGTCGCACGGCAGCGGGCTACATGGATCGCCTCGAGCGAACGAGTCGCGGATCAGGCACGCGTCGATGTCTTCTCCGGTCTCGCGGCGGTCGGGGTCGATACCGAGACGCGGATTCTCGTCGTTCAAGCTGATCAGCTTGAACGACCGCTGCTCGGTCAGCTCGTCCTCCAAGGTCCACGCGCTCGCGGACCGCCGGTGCCGCCCCGCCCGGTTGATGCTGACGGGGGCAACGTCGCCGACTGCACCGCGGCCGAGGTGCTGCTCAAGCGCTCGCCAGCGGACGCCCTCATTGTGGTGGAAGACAAGGGCTACGATAGCATCGCCGTGCGCGAGCAGGTGAAGGGGTCGGCGCGTTCCCGAATCTCCCGCCGAGGAACAACCACAAGCGCGGCATCTTCTGGCGCCGGGACTTCTTCCGCAATCGCAACGCCATCGAGCGCATATTCGGCCGCCTCAAGGACTTCCGCCGGATCGCCACGCGCGACGATCGCAGGGCGGACGTCTTCTTCTCCGCCGTCGCATTGGCTGCGACCGTCAGCTACTGGTGATGAGTCCAGAGCCTAATAATCCAAGGCAAAACTTTGCTGGTCAGGGGATCTTCTGTGAACCCCTGAAGACAATAGCTTTCGTTGCAGCGTCAGATACGAAAGGCGCAAAACGCCTCCTGCGGTAATTTCCGATCGGCAATGCAAAGGGCCGCTCGCCTTGGCTCTTCGCACCGTTCGGCGCGTTGGTTTCTCGCCACGGGATCATTCGATCCGCGCGGCGCGCTCTTGTTGTGCAAGACCTACCTCCGCCGCGAACGTGATCTCGGGTAGCACGGTTTCCCATACGTCACGACGGAACGTCGGATGGAACTTCGGGTCGCTATCGACCCTGCGCCAGCGGATGACCGCGCCGACCGTCGCACGCACGATCCGGGAGCCAGGCGGCGGGAACCAGGCGCGCGCCATCCGGCCGAGCACCCGACCTGTCTGGTCCAGGATGACCCAGTTGCGGTCCCGCCGCTCCAGCTGCAAGGCATCGCCGACCCGCGCCTGCGCGACCGCGTCGTGGATCGGGTGGCCGTCCCGCTGGCGCCCGGCATAGCCGAGATCGACGCTGCGCAGCGTCGGCATCTCATAGGTCTGTGCAAGTGTGGCCTGTCGCGCTCGGTCAATGGCCGCGGGCCGCGCCAGCAGCCCGTCCACGCCATCCAGGAAGCGATGCTCTCCCGTCGCGGTCGCCGTCAGCGTCCGTCGGGCACGGGTCATGGCGACATAGAACAGGCGGCGGGGCGCCTCGGCATCCTCGCCGCGAGAGGTCTTGTACCAGCCGCCGTCCAGCACGACGACATGATCGAACTGGAGGCCTTTGGCCCGGTGCGCGGTAGTCAGGAGAAGGCCACGCTGCTCGCCGCGGGTGTCGCGGGACCACTCGGCGAGCCATTCGACGACGTCGGGCGCCGGCATGGCAGCCCTGCCCAGCTCGCGGGCGAGGTCGGCGATACCCTCGGCCAGAAGCTCCGTCCAGCGGTTCGACGCCTGCGCGTTCAACAGTTGGAGAAGGTCTTGGACGGTGAGCATCGCGCTCCGATCCTTTCGCAGTCCGTCTATCAGCAATTGAGCCTCGCGCAGGCGCCAGACAGGGGGCATCTCCTCGCCTGCCATCTCCACCTTGATCCCGAGTGTCTCGGCATAGCTGCGCACGGGGGCCAGACGCTTCCACTCGCGGGCGATCACGGCGCAGCGGTCCCAACGGAAGTCGGGGTCGAGACGACTGAGGCGCATGAGCTCATCCACGGCCGCCGCCGCATGGGCGGCCACGTCGGGCGGGCAATCGAGACGCTGGACGCGCCCCTTCCCCACCGGATCGGCCTCGGCCATCGCGCCGCCTGGCGGATCCTCCGCGCGCGCCGCGTTCACGGTGATCGCGTGCGTGGCCTTCATTCGGTCCGGCGCCCTGGCGATGACGGCGTTGGAGGCCGCCACGATGGCGCCGGTGGAGCGGTAGTTCTCGACGAGGAAGGAAGGCCGCGCCCGATAATCCGCCTCGAAGCGGCGGATGTAGTCCACGGAGGCGCCCGCAAAGGCGTAGATGTTCTGGTCGTCGTCGCCCACGGCGAAGAGGCTGAGCTTGCGATCGGGATCCTCCAGCGAGCGGCCCGCCACGGCGGCGATCAGGGCGTATTCCTCCGGGCCGACGTCCTGGTATTCGTCGACAAGGATCCACCGATAGCCCTGGATCAGCGCGTCGCGCTGCGCCTCGGCCTCGGCACGGCCGAGGCCCTCGCCTTCCAGCATGCGCACGGCATCCAACACCACGCGGTCGAAATCGGGTGTCGCGCCTTCGCCTGCGAAACTCGCGCCGACCAGCCGCATGGCAAGCGCATGGCACGTGGATACCGTCACGCCGCGAGCATCGTCGCCCACGAGGTGACGCAAGCGAGCGCGGATCTCGGCGGCGGCGTGGCGGTTGTAGCTCAGCACGAGGATGCCACGCGGGTCCTCGCGGCGAACGCGCAGGAGATAGGCGATGCGGTGGACCAGGACGCGCGTCTTGCCTGAACCCGGGCCGGCCAGGACCAGCACGGAGGTCTGCTCCCGATCGTCGGCGACGATCTCCTGCTGTGTGCGATTGCCCAGATCCTCGACGATGCGCCTGTAGGAAGCACTGGTCGTGCGCCGCCGCAATTCCGGGCCGCGACCGGGCAGCCAGCGCCTGAGGAAGGCGTCCCGGTCCATGGCGAAGTAGTCGGTCGACAGCCGTTCCGCCTCCGCCATCCCCGCAAGCCCGCGCTCGGCATAGGCGGCCATGACGTGGGTCTGGATGGTCTGCTCTTCATAGTGCTCTTCGAGAGGACGGAAGTTCTCCTGGGTGAAGCCCTGCCGGCGGGTCTCGGGATTGACGTTGACAGTAATGGCGGGGTGGAAAACGGTGAGGCCCTTGCCCAGCGTCACCACGCCCTGCTCGTGCAGCCAGAGCAGCGTCCGGCCCATCAGCTTGCCCATGTCGCGCACGCCCGAGGCGCGCAGCAGCGCATCGCCGTTGAGTGCCGCCAACATGTCGCCCACGGTCGTCTCGACCTGGAGATCCTTGCCCCGCGCGCCCTGGTCGAGCTTGCCCGTCAGATGCGCCAGCAACCGCTCTGCCGCTTGGCGGCGCAACTCGGCGGTCCGTTCCAGCACGTCCCAGGAACGCAGGAGGTGAATTCCCAAGACGTTGCGCGAGGCCTTGCGCAGACGAAGGTTGCCGGTCCCCCCGTCTTCATCGCGCCCGTCCCGGACCATGCCGCGCAGAAGCTTCTCTATCACGTCGGGACGGGCGCTGGAGTGGCCGTCGTCGCGCAGGCGTTGGCACGCTTCGGCGAGGTGCAGCGGGAGACCCTCGGCATCTGCATCCGGCGCGGCTTCGCGCATGACGGAGAGCAAGGCGGTCTCCAGATCGGACGCGGCAGCCAGGCGGACCGTGGAGGCGTCCTTCGTGCCGAGATGGACAAAGGCCGTCATGGTCATGTCGTTGCGCGCCAAGCCGAGCGTCTCCAGGTCCGACATCGCCTTGGAGAGCTTCGCATGAGAGAGCCCGCTCGCCCCGCTCAGCTCGTCAGTGCTGACGCCTAGATCGGCCGGCGCGTTCATCAGGTGGCGGATGATGCCGAGCAACGCCTTGTGCCGCGTCTGCGTCAGCCCGGCCGCGCTCAGCGACCGCTCCGCCTCCTCCACGGAGCGGACGAGCAGCGAAGACGGAAAGACCTGTACGCGGTTCTCCTCGCGGCTGACGAGCTTGGCCTCCTCTAGCCAGGACACCGCCGTCTTGACCCGTGTATCGTCGGTCGCGTCGTCTCGGACGAACGCACGTTCCATCTCGGCGCGGAGGATCTCGCCCGGGGTGGCGACGACTGTGCCGGAGCGGCGCGTGCGGTCGTCGATGCCCCGGAGCGCACGGAGGATCGCGCCGATCTCATGGCGCGCGAGGCGGGAGCGGGCGGTGAGCGAGAACTGCCGCTCCACGTCGTCCCTAGCATAGAGCAGCACGCAGTTGGCAGGATCGCGATCCCGGCCCGCGCGGCCAGCCTCTTGCAAATAGTTCTCCAGCGAGCCGGGGATGTCGGCATGAACCACGAGCCGCACGTCCGGCTTGTCCACCCCCATCCCAAACGCGTTGGTCGCGGCGATCACGCGCAGCTCGCCCACGCGGAAGGCCTCCTGGACCCTGGCTTTATCGTCAGGCGTCATCCCCGCGTGGAAATGCGCGGCGGCCATCCCGCGCTCGACTAGGAAGGCGGCCACCCTTTCCGTGTCGCCGCGGGTCGAGCAATAAACGACCGCGCCCGATGCGCCCTCGGCCGGCAGCCCGGCCTCGATGGCGTCTAGGATGTCCGAAAGCTTTGTCGCCTTGCCCGTCTCACGAACGTCGAAGCTGAGGTTCGTCCGGCTTGCACCGCCATCGCGGAGGGCCAGCTCGACGCCCAGGCGGTTTCGGAAATGATCGCGGATGTCGCGGATCACGTCCGGCTTGGCCGTGGCCGTGAGGCAGATCACCGGCGCGGGCGCCTCGTCGCCCGAGAACTCGCGAATGAAGCGGCCGACATAGCGATAGTCAGGCCGGAAGTCATGGCCCCATTTCGACACGCAATGCGCCTCGTCCAGCACCCAGAGCCCGACCTCGCGCTGCTTCAGGACCGACCGCACGGACACGCTGCGCAGCTGCTCGGGCGAGATGATCAGCATCGCCGCCTCGCCCAAGCGCACGCGGTCCAGCGCCTCTTGCCGCTCCGGCATCGAGAGCATGCCGTTGACGGTGACGGCGGACGTGATTCCTGCCCGCTCCATCCCCGCGACCTGGTCGGCCATCAGCGCGACGAGCGGCGAGATCACCACCGTCAGCGCGCCGATGCGATCGAACTTGGCAAGCGCCGGGATCTGGTAGCAGACCGACTTGCCGGTGCCAGTGGGCAAGATGCCGAGGAGGCTCCGGCCCTTCAGCCCGTCATCCACGATCCGCTCTTGTAGCGGGCGGCCATCCTCGCCCACGGGTTCGGGGCGAAAAGCGGGAAAGCCGAACCAGCGGGTGAGGGCCGCGACGGGATCGGCGGTCTCCCGGCACCAAGCGCAGGCGGGGTCGCCGCAAGCGGTGTCGCGCAATTCGCGCACGAGGCGGGCGGCCTCGGGGAACTGCATCCTCACCCAGGGCGGCATGACCGAGTCCCCGCCAGCTACGCCGATCCAAGAGAGCGCGTAGGCCAGGGGCCAACCGCGTGCGGCGTCCTCAATCCCGGCCACGACCTCATCGACCGCGTGGAGGCAGGCCCGGCCCTCCAGCAGGCGCCGGATCGCGGCCTCGGCCGCCTTGAGGCTGGGCCGCTCCGCATTGCGCGCCTCGCGGAACACGGCGTCGAAGCCGCCTGCTCGGTCGCCCAGCGTGCAGAGGACGTGGTAGGCCGCGACCGCATCCCGGTCCGCATCGCCCATGGCGCGCAAGGCGCCCATTTGGCTTTGCAGCACCTCGAAGACGAGCCGCGCGTCCCGCTCCGGGTCGTTGACGGCGCCCGACAGCAGCCGCCCGTCCTGATAGTGCTTCACCAACCGGTGGTAAGGATTGCGTGGAAAGGCCAGCGGGTTCAGCCAAAGCGTGTCGATGGGCGCGTCGGCCAACCCGTGCAACCTTGGCCTGGCGGCGGCCAGATATGCCAGGTCGTGCCGCAGGACATTGTGTCCGATCAGATGCGCGGCGCCCGCGACCTGTGCTTCCAGCCGGTCCAGCGCCTCGTCCAGCCGCCCGGGCCGAGAAATCAGAGCGGGCCCCTCCCCGGCCCCAACGGCGGCCAGCGCGAACACCCGTGCGGTCGAGGGATCGACCTCGAGATCGACCGATATGCATCGGTCGAGCAGTCCCATTTCGCCGGTCCGATCGTGCTCGATCCCATCCATGCGCATGACACTGCACCGAACATCTCGACAGGGTAAATCCGCGGTGACGATGTGGAATATTCAGGGCCAGCCGCGACGCGGGGCGCACGCGATGCCCGGCGCGGGCTGTCCCGCTCCGGAAAGGCTACGAAGGTGACGCAGGGAGGTAAGGGGGCGGGCAAGGCGCCCGAAGTAGACGCGGAGACGTTGCGCGATCTGCATGCCGAGATTGGGGATCTCACGGTCTGCCGTGACGCATGCGATCGGCTCGTCCGCGGAGATCTGCGACAGCAGGCCGGGCTGCGTCGGCGCATCGCCCACGCCGCTATCGGTACTCTCGACAGGCCGAAGAGAACCTTGATCGTGAGACAGGCTTGGACCGCGGCGTCCGAGAAGGTCTGCTGACGCCCGCGCTTGCCCGAAGGCGTCGCGTGCCAGGCCATGCCAGGGTCGAACCAGACCGTCAGCGACCCGCGCTGACGCAGTGCGGCGTTGTAGGCGGGCCAGTTCAGGGTGCGGTAACGAGTGGGTGCAGGCTTGGGCATGCCGCCAAGCTATGTCGCTGGATTCGCGATGTGAATCCCTCGTGGCAGTTGCGCAACAAGGCCGTTCAACGCCACAAAGGGTGGAGTTGACCCGTTTTCACGGACAGGTTTCGGGTTTGGGCGTGGCCGTCGGGGCACGGTCGGGTTGATGGGCGGCTTCGAACTCGGCGGGTGACAGGTAGCCGATGGACGAGTAGCGACGCGACGGGTTGTAGAAGCCCTCGATGAAGCGGAAGACGGCGATCTGGGCTTCGGCCTTCGTCGCGAAGCGGTGCCGGTCGATCAGCTCGCACTCAAGGGTGGCGAAAAAGCTCTCGCACATGGCGTTGTCGAGGGCGTCGCCCGCGGTCCCGGTCGATGGCCGGATGCCTGCCGCTCGGCAGCGATGGCCGAACGCCCAGGATGTGTACTGGCTGCCCTTGTCGCTATGGTGGATGACGTCCTTCGGCTTGCGGGAGGCCACGGCCATGTCGAGGGCGTCGAGCACGAGCCGGGTCTTTAGATCGTGGCTGAACGCCCACCCGACGATCCGTCGGGACCAAGCGTCGAGAACGACAGCGAGGAAGAGGAACCCTGCCGCGGTCGGCACGAACGTGATGTCTGCCACCCATAGCCGATTGGGCCCATCCGCGGTGAAGTCCCGGCGGACCAGATCCCCAGCCGAGGTATGTTCCGGGGCCGGGACTGTCGTTGTAACGGTTCTTCGCCTGCGGCTGACACCCGCGATCCCAGCCTCGCGCATCAGCCGCGCCACGCGCTTGCGCCCGACCTGGACGCCTTCGGCCCGCAGCTCGGCGTGGACGCGCGGTGCACCATAGGTCTTGTGTGAGACGGCGTGGATGGTGCGGATACGGCGAAGAAGGGCGGCATCGCTTCTCTGCCGCTTCGATGGCTGACGGCTGCGCCACGCATAGAAGCCGGAAACTGAGACCCTCAGCACGCGGGCCATGACGCGGATCGGACGCACGGCCTGGTTCGTCCGCATCAGCTCATACGCCCGTTCGGGCTCGCCGCGAACCAGGCCGTAGCCTTTGCCAGTATGTCCCTCTCTTGGCGGAGCTGGCGGTTCTCACGACGGAGACGCGCGAGTTCCTCGCGCTCGGCTGCCGTCATCACATCAGGTCGCGCACCGTCCTCGGCATCGGCGCGACGGACCCAGCCGGCGATCGATGCAGCACTCGGCTCGAACTCGCGCGACAGCTCCTCGGGCGTGCGACCAGATCGAACCAGATCAACCATCTGGCGTCGGAACTCCGGCGGATAGGCAGGGCGGTAGCGGGTCATCAGGAACACCTCCGGCTGAACTCTCAGGGTGTCCGTGAAACAGGGTCAACTCCAGGGCTTCGGGTTCATCGAACCGGAGACAGGCAGCAGGGATGTGTTTGTGCATATCAGCGCTGTCGAGCGTTCCGGCCTCACTGGTCTCGCTGACAACCCTAAAATTTCGTCTGACGTGCGGGCCGGCTGGGACGGACGAGAGAAAGCAGAAGACCTGCGGCTCGTTTAATCGAGCCAGATCGCGATCTGTGGGGCGGTGCTGGAGCGATCCGGCCCGCCGTTCTTCTTTTTCAAGGGTCTGGGCCCCGATGAACGGTAACGAAGTCCGCAGATCAGTCTTTGCCGCTGCACTGGATGCCGCATAGTCGGTGGACGCGATCACCGTGTCGGTCGGCTACGAGGACCCGGCCGCCTTACGAAAGGTGTTACGCAAACTGACCGGGATCACGCGCAGTGACTATCGCGCGCGGTTCGGGCGCGCGCGGTTCGGGATCAAGGCCTGAGCGCCGGTCAGCGCGCGGATCGTCTCGACCTCGGCTTGGTCGTAGGGGGTTCCGTCGGGGTGAAGCAGGTCGTGGAACCATTCGTCCCCGGTCGTGCCGCCATGGGCCGAGACGAGTGCGGCGGGCCAAGGCAGGTGCGTCTGCGTCCGGCCCCGCACGAGGCCCCATTGGAAGCAGCCGACATCGCGCTCGTGGAAAAGGGGCAGCTGGTCGGCAATTCGGCTGCCCACGGCGCGGGCCATCCATTCGGTGCAGAGCATCGGGCGGTTCAGCGGCTCCAGGTAGTCGATGAAGCGCTCCACCTGCTCGGCGGCCCAATAGGCATGGAAAGTGACGATGTCCGATAGAGCGAGGGCCGTCCGGTCGATCTCCGTCTGGTAGGGATGGGCGTCCTCGCCCGGCAGGGGCGTCACCCAGGCAGCGACGCTGAGGGGCTGCTCCGGCGCTTCGGCGCGCGCCCAGTCGAACGCGGCCTCCATCAGCGACAGGGAGGCAGGCTCGAGCCCTGCGTCGTACATGGTGAAGCCGCCCGCGGAGAACTCCATGCGGTTGCCGGGCTCGTTGTATAGGTCCCAGAAGAGCACGCGCGGGTCGGTGCGGAAGGTGGCGATGATGTCGCGGACGTAGCGCTCCAGCGCGGGACGTGCGGCGGGGTCGCGCACCGCGGCGCGTCCTGGGGCGGCGATCGCGCGGCTGTTATGGACGCCCGGCACCGGGTCGGGCTGCCTGGCCCAGACGGGCTCCGCGCCGCCAAAACCGCAATCGTCGAAGAGGGTTGGGACGGTGCTAATCCCGTGGCGGTCGGCGACCGCCATCAGTCGGTCGAGCCGGTCCATCAGCCCGTCGCGGTCGTGGTTCCAGACCAGCGGATGCAGGTTCACGCGGATCGCGTTGAAGCCGATCGCTCCGGCCCAACCGAGCTCGCGCTCGATAGTGGGCAGGTCGAAGGTCGCGGCGTGCCACATCTCCAGGAAATTGACGGCCGAGGACGGCAGGAAGTTGAAGCCGCAGGTCCAGGGCTTCGACCGTCCCCAGTCCCGCGCATCCGTCTCGCTCCAGCGTGTCATTGGCACCTCCGGGTGTCTGTCGGGCCACCCCACTGGGAGGTCGGGCGGCCCGGGTCGCCGATCAACGGTCCAGCAGGTCCTGGACTTCCACCTCGGCGTCCGAGAGCGCGGCCGAGACGTCCTTGCCCGTCAGCCAGATCGCCTGAAGCTCGCGGTTAAGCACGTCCTGGATGGCGCCGTAGCGCTCGGACGGCGGGGTGTCGCGGGCGATGGCGGCTGTGCCGGCATATTCGTCGCGATGGGGCAGCGACGTATAGGCGTTGCTTTCGACCACGGAGGTGCGGACGGCCATGTGGCCCGTCCGCGCCCAGTCGATGTTGTGCTCGTTGATGAAGGCCAAGACCTTCAGCGCGGCCTCACGATCGGCGCCCTCAAGCGTAGACGGCATCGCCCACATGTGGCTGTCAGCCCAGGTTGCGCCGATCTCGAAGAGCGTCGGGAAATCGGCCACGTAGTAGTCGTCGAGCGCGACCTCCTCCTTCGCTGCCTCGGCAGTGTAGAAGTCCACAACCCAGGTCCCGTTGACGAGGATCGCGGCCTCGCCGTTCAGGAAGGCCTGCTGGCTGTCGGCGTAGTTGAGCTGCGGGTTCGCCAGTTCCGCGTCGAAGAGCTGGGTGATCGCGGTGACGGCGTTCTGCCCCGCCTCAGTGTCGATGGTCGCCGTGCCGTCCTCGGTGAAGATGTTTGCGTCCTGCTGCCACATGAGCGCAAGCACCAGCCGCACGCCGATAGGGAACTGGGCGAAGTCGGCGGCGAGGTAGTCCTGGCCCGTCGCCTCTTTCACCTGCTGGGCGTGGGCGAGCAGCTCCTCGGGCGAGGACGGCAGGACCGGCACGCCGTCCTCGACGAGGCCCGCGGCTTCCATCAGCTCCATGTTCACGTGCCAGAGGTTGGCGTGGAAATCCATCGGCACGCCGTAGATGCCCCCGTTGTAGGTGACAGCCTCGCGCGCCGTCTCGGACCAGTCAGAGGCGTCGATGCCCGCGGCCTCCAGCTCGCCGGAGATCTCCGCCAACGCGCCGATCCCGGCGAACTCGGGGATGCGGTGGCGGTGCATGACGAAGACGTCCGGGGCCGAGCCGCCCGCGAAGGCCGCCTTGACCTGGTCGTAGTAGTTGCCCCAGTCGGTCGGCAACGTCTCGATCGACACGCCGTCGATCTCCGCGTCGGCGGCGTTGATGATCGACTGGATGATGCAGGCCTCGCCCGTGGACGTGGTCGTGTCGGTGCCCGCATCCTCGCAGGCGCCGAAGAAGCGCGCGAGCGTGATCTCCTGCGCGGGCGCGGCGCCCGCCAAGACGGTGAGCGCGGCGGCGGTGAGCATCAGGTGTTTCATCGTATTCCTCCCGTAGTTCTCGTTGGTTATCCCTTGGACCCGCCGACGGTCATGGCTTGCACCACGTAGCGCTGGAAGATCAGGAACAGGATGACGACCGGAAGCGAGGCGATGACGCCCGAGGCCATGACCCGGCCCAGGCCTTCCGATTGCGCGAAGTTGGATTGGATGGAGGCGAGGCCGAGCGTGATCGTGAAGTAGTCCCGGCTCTGCGCGCTCACGAGCGGCCAGAGATAGTCATTCCAGGCATAGAGGAAGGTCAGGATCGCGAGCGTCATCATCGCGGGCCGCGCCAGCGGCAGCATGATGTACCAGAAGATATGGAGGCGGCCCACGCCGTCGATCAGTGCCGCTTCTTCGATGTCTTTCGGGATGGCCTGGAAGAACTGCATCATCAGGAAGACCCCGATCGGCACCGCCATGCGCGGCAGGATCAACGCGTGGTAGGAGTTGTGCCAGCCGAGATCCGCGAACATCGTGTAGAGCGGGATGAAGACAGCCTGCTCGGGCACCATCAGGCCGACGAGGCAGATCACCATGACGGTCTTCTTGAACGGGAAGTCGAGCCGCGCCAGCGCATAGCCCGCCGTGGTCGAGACCAGCAACACGCCGAGCGTCATGCCGACCGCCACGATCAGCGAGTTGAGGAACCACCAGGGCGTCTGGCCGAAGGCGAAGAGGGCGGCGTAGTTCTCGGCAGTAAACGGGATCGGGATCAGCCCGAAAAAGGTGGTCGAGGTCGTCCGCGCCAGCACCTCGTTGGGCTGGAAGCTGAGCGAAACCATCCAGAGCGTCGGCACAAGCCACAGGAAGGCCGGGACGGCGAGCGCGAACACGAGCCAATAGTAGCCGCGATCCATCAGGATTTCTCCCGCCCGACGGCGAACTGGATGAGGGAGAAGGCCCCCATGATGAGGAACAGGAACACCGCCATGGCCGAGGCGCGGCCGAGCTCGCTGTCACGGAAGCCCGTCTGGTAGATGTAGCGCACCAGAACCTGCGTGCTGTCGTTGGGCCCGCCCTGAGTCATCAGATGCGCCTGCCCGAAGACCTGGAAGTGCAGGATGATCTGGAGCACGACGACCAGCGTGATCGTGCGCTTCAGGTTGGGCAGCGTGATGTACCAAAAGGCCTTGACGCCGGTCGCGTCGTCGATGGCGGCGGCCTCGTAGATGTCCTTCGAGATGTCCTGAAGCCCGGCCAGGAACAGGATCATCGCGATGCCGAGCGACCACCAGATCGTGGCGATGACGATGGCCGCCATGGCGAAGCGCTCGTCGGTCAGCCAGTTGATCGGCGAGGCGCCGAGGACGCCGGTGACGTTGGCGATCAGGCCCTGGCGGGGCGAGAACATGATCTGCCAGATCAGCGTGACGACCGTGACCGACAGAACCTGGCTCAGGAAGAATAGCGTGCGCAGCGTGCCCATCGCCCGCGTCTCGCGGTTGAGGCAGGCGGCGAGAACCAGCGCGGTGAATGTTACGCCCGGCACGGCAAGCGCGACGAAGAGGATGGTGTTGCCGACTGTGGGCCAGAAACGGCGGTCGTACCAACGGCCCTCCTCGTCCGGATGGAAACCGGGCAGGACAATGAGCAGGACGGAGACGACGGCCAGGACCACTGCGTTGAACCGGGCGATGCGTCCCGTCAGGTAGGCCCAGGCCGTGGCGGCGAGGCCAAGCGCGCCGAGCGTCTGGAGCACCGGCGAGGCGAAGCCCCAGGCGATGTCGCGGCCCCACATGACCCGCTCGTAGTTGCGCAGGCCGACGAACTCCTTGGCGTCCGGGTTGAAGGCGACGGCCAGCAAATTCCAGTCGTGCAGGCTGATCCAGATGCCGCGGAAGAACGGGTAGACCAGGAACAGCGCGTAGGTGACGAGGAACGGCGCGAGCAGGATCAGCGCGGTTTGACGCTCGGTCAGCGGTCTGCGGGCCTTCGTCTGCATCCCGTCCTCCCAAACCGGCTGCGACTGTTGTGCTAAAATTATTAGCAATATTTATTAGCAGTCGCAAGAGGGATGTGAGGGACCATGGCGGAGAAGAGCGGAGCACGGGTCACGATGAAGGACGTGGCGGTCGCGGCGGGCGTGTCGCAGTCCACCGTTTCCTTCGTCCTGACCGGGGCGGTGGACATGCGGATCAGCCGCGAGACCCGCAAGCGCGTGCTCGCCGCCGTCGAGGCACTCGGCTACCGCCCGCGCGGCGCGGGACGGCCGCCCAAGCAGGCCGGCGCGGGCACGATTGGGATGCTGTTCGACGAGATCGCCACCAGCCCTTTCGCCGCCATCTCCATCGAGGGCGCGCAGGAGGAGGCGTGGAAGCGCGGCCACGTCCTCGAGGTCGCCATGACCGGTGGCGATGCGCGCTACGAGGAGGCGGTTCTGCGCAAATGGGCGGGCGACGGCGTGGTCGGCGTGATCTACGGCGCGATCCTGACCCGCGGCGTCACGCCTCCGGACGGGCTGGGCCGACACCGCGCGGTCCTGCTCAACTGCTACGACGAGGCGGGCGCGCTGATCTCCGTCGTCCCCGCCGAGCGCCGCGGCGGCGAGCTTGCGACCGCCGCCCTGATAGAGGCGGGCCACCGCCGCATCGCCTTCGTCTCGGGCGAGCCGTGGATGGAGGCCTCCGACCAGCGGATGGAGGGCTACGAGCGCGCGCTGCGCGCCGCCCGCATCCCCGTCGACCCCTCGCTGATCGTCGAGGGCAACTTCCTGCCCTCGGGCGGCCGCGCAGCGACCCTGCGCCTGATGGAGCGCGAACGCCCCGACGCGATCTTCTGCGCCAACGACCTGATGGCGGTCGGCTGCTACGAAGCCCTAAAGGAGCTTGGTGAGCGCCCCGGCGAGACCGTCGCGATAATGGGTTACGACGACCAGGAGATCGCCCAGCATCTCTCGCCGCCGCTCTCCACCGTGCTGCTGCCCCACCGGGAGATGGGGCAGTGGTGCGTCGAGCGACTGCTGTCGGTAGACGCTGCGCCGGTCGCAGAGCGGATGGCATGCCCGCTCGTGCTGCGACAGTCACACAAGCTTCGGGGCATTCGCTGAAACATTACAGTCGGTGAGGCCGTCCGAAAGAGCGGACCTTCGACAGGTGCCGATCACCGGCAGCTTCGTCCACTTTTCGGAAATCGACGAGCCTTCAAGTCTCGCTCGCGCAGCGAATGTCCGGTGAGCGGGATGCAAACGCAGCATTAAAGCATTTCGCCTGAACGCCGGGTCGTAAGGGATTCCCGCTCGCGCGTCTCGGTATGGTTCACTTCCGGGAGGGAGGCGGATTATGTCGGCACCATTGGCCCGAGAAGCTTCATGCAGCTCATCTTGGTTTCGATACGGCTGCGGCGGCGGTAGCGACGCGATCGGCGCGTCGGCGGGGATCTGCGACAGCAAGCCGGGCAGCATGAGTGCGTCGCCGACGCCACTGCCAGTGATCTCCACAGTTCGGATCTCCATGGCCGCGTCGTCGATGGCGAGGGGGACCTTCCGCCACACGCGCCGCTTGGCCCTTCCGTGCCTGCGCGCATGCCACTCGCCCGCGCCTCGGACCTCGAGGCCCGGGCTGTCTATTGCCCGGCAGGGCATCGCGCAGCGATGTCCCGAGAGGGCACGAGCAGGTGTAGCGGCGCGCCAGAGCCCCGTTAGGGCAGCTGCACCGCCAACGTCTTCTGGCGCCGGCAGAGCGTCGAGAAGTCCGGCACCGGCCAGTCGAGCCCCGCCGGCGTGAGCAGGCTCGCCATAAAGCCGGTCGTCTGCCGAAGCGGCAGGCCGAACAGGACCCTTATCGTCAGGCAAGCCTGGATCGCCGCGTCCGAGAAGGTCTGCTGACGGCCGCGCTTGCCCGACGGCGCCGCATGCCAGTCCATGTCCGGGTCGAACCGGACGCTCAGCGAGCCGCGCTCACGCAACGATGCGTTGTAGCTGGACCGGTTCAAGCTGCGGTAGCGGGTGGGCGCGGGCTTGGGCATGCCGACCAGCTATGCCGCTGGACTCGCGATGTGAATCCCAGGCAGGCTTTGCGCAACAAGGCCGACCCGTCCCGATCAGTCCTCCGCAGAGGGGGAAGACCGGAGAACGAGCCGAAACGAGCCGAGAGCGACGGCAGTGTCCAGGCTGCGATATTGTTCTCCGTAGAAATTCACGAGTATCCCGTGCTCAGCAGTCGGCGCAAAGACTGTGCAGGAGCCGCGGGCGAGCATACTCCCCTCTTCTCCGCGGGACACCATCACATGGCTGACATTGCCTGCATCGAAGCACACGACATAGCTGCCCTCCGCTCCACGCCCGGCAAGAACAAACGCATTTTCCGGAATTTCAGAGTCAAGAGCCCACTGCCCTGAATAGCTGGTCACATCGCCTGCAACTGCGGAAAGACCGGACATAAAGGACAAGAGCAGAAACGCTAAAGCGCCGGTTCTGATCGACATTCGAGCCCCCCCAGCCTAGTAAGTGATTGGAGCGTAGCAGAGCAGGATGGGGCGCACCAGATTTCTTGCCGCGAACTCTCAGCCCCATCGGCTTCCGAGCTTAGACAAAAAGCGTTAAAGAAACGTTAAGACTGGCGGCAACAGACTGGTTCGGCTCGGGTTCGGTCGGACGAGGGACCGGGATCATCGCGAAGTTCCCACGATCAAGCCGTCCTCTCGAGAAAGTGTCAGGCGACGGGTCGTCGACGCAATTTCATCTCCATCGCTGCGAAGCAAAGTTAGCAAGACCAGGGGGCCTTCCAGCACGTCTCCCAGGTCGATCGTTCCTCCGAAGCTGCGCGAGGCAAGCGGCATCAAGGGGCCCGTAACCTGGCTCGTCAGGGTGCCGCGCATCAGCTCTTCGCCCGCCTCGTCGAGCAGAACGTAGGACACGTCGGGCCGAAACAAGACGTTCCCGACATTCACCGCCTGGAGCGAGAGCGCATAGAGGTCTTCCTCCCCCAACGAAGAGACTGCGAGCGGGGCCAACTCCACGTCGGGCATGTCCGTGCCCTCAGGCCGCGTCACTTCGACCAAGGCGGAGGCCGCCCCCGCGCGCTGGCCATCTGTGTAGGTGGCCTCCAGCCGCAGTTCAGCATAGTAGTTCTGATGCTCCGCCGCCGCGTTCGGCAGGTTCGCCAAAAGGCGAACATTCCGCGACTGACCGGGCCTGAGCGTGAAGCGGGCGGGAGCGACTTCGATCCAATCTGCTGCCGAAAGATCCGCGCCCTTTAGCGTCGCCGTGGCCCTGTCGGCCATCTCGTCCGGTAGCGCGACGTCCACCGATACCTCGATCGGATCGATCGACGGGTTTTCGACCGAGATCATGCCGGTCCTGCGCGCGCCGGCCAGGTATTCGTACTCGAAGACCTCCGGCGTGACGCTAATATCAACATCGGTCACGAGACCCCGCACTTCCGGATGTCCGACGAAGTCGAACTCCCGCCGGAGCGGGACCGTTCGGCGGCCGTCGACGTAAAGCTCTCCCCGGAAACGATATTCGCCGGTCGGCAGCAGACGGCCGAGGTCTACCGGAACGCGCACACTCGTCTCAGGTAACAGCCGCATCTCCCGGATCGGCGCCCGTCGGATCTGCCGCCACTCGCCGGACTGGTCTTTGTAATCCACCCAGACATGTCCGCTGAACCGCGAATATCTTCCGCCACGATTTTCAACTAGCGCACCCACGACTGTCGTTTCCGGAAGCGGGTCGCCTTCTTCCATCGCGGCGCCGCCGCCGGAACTCGCGGGAAAGGCGTAGAACAGGCTGGCGTCGGTCAGCTGAACGTCCTGTCGGGCCGGGCGGCCTTCCGTTCCGACGATGATCGGGATGAGAATGCGGATGGTCAGACGCAATCCATCGGCACCCTCGGGCGGGCGCGCCGTCAGCAGGAGACCGGCGACATGGGTTCCACGTGCGCCGACAGGCACCTGCATCTGGGTCTCGAGGATCGAACGCTCGCGCACCTCGACGCGGACTTCCGGCGGGGCCGTGATCCAGGACGCGGCCGAGCGCGGAAGTAACTCGCCCCCCGCTTCGAACGGAACGACGGTGAAGGTCCCGTCAGACGCCTGCGCAAGCTGCACGACGTCCACCTCCAGGGTGCGCCCCTCCAACTGAGAAGTCCCGGTAATCTCAATGGGTATGTCCACGGTCACGCCGGGAGGCACCTCCCCCTCCACCGACAGCGGACGCACCTGAAATCCTTGCGCCAGCGCGCCGGATACGATCGGGAAAAGCGCGATAATGGTGAGGAAGAGGATCAGGGCGGCGCGCAAGTCACTTTACCTTCTACAGTTTCGGCCGCCGGCTGACTGGGCGGACCTGTCAATCGTAAGGCTAGGCAGGTGCGACTTTCAACGCCGCTCAATACGGCTGTATGATGATCTCGACATCGACGCTATAGGTGTCGGGCACAGGGAGGCCCGATGGGGCGTCCGTGAAAAGGGGCGCCAGATCGGCGCCAAGCGCGAAGAACGCCTCCCCCATGCTGGCATCGACGACGATCCGGCCCTCTGCTGTCTGATAGATCCGGCCCGTCTCGCCGGGCTTCCCGCGCCCGCCTGGGCCCCAGCGGCGTCCCTGATAATCCACCCAGTCCGGTCGGCCCGGTTCTCCGACCCAGGCGGGTCGGCCCGGGTCTCCGACCCAGGAGGGGGGACCGGGCTCGTTTCCT
Source organism: Jannaschia seohaensis (assembly GCF_900116765.1). GTDB lineage: Bacteria > Pseudomonadota > Alphaproteobacteria > Rhodobacterales > Rhodobacteraceae > Jannaschia > Jannaschia seohaensis. The sequence continues at coordinate 662,804 of NZ_UETC01000002.1, forward strand.
CCAGTCTGCCGGCCGCGTTCTGTGATCTCCAGGAACAACCGCCCGCCGATCCTGAAGGTGCCGTTCGAGAAGGCCGGCTGAAGATACGCGGCCGGTGCAGGCGCATCCGGCTGCCAGTTGGAAAACAGGGCCGTGACCACGAAGGGCATGTCCGCGGCCACCAGGAATTGGATGGTTCCCGTCGTCTCCTGATAGCCTGGCGGACCGCTCAGATCTTCGACTGTGTAGTCGACTTCGGTCTCGAGAAATTCGACGACGAGCCGGTCGCCGCGTGGCGGACCGCCGCCAGGACGGTTTGCCGCCACACCGGCGCGCCCCTCGTTGCCGGTCACATCAGTCGGACGATTGCCCTGACCGTGAACGGGCGTCGACGCGGCGACGCCGAGCGCGAGAAGCATCGCCGTGAGTGAGGCAGACTTCGACATGATCGACGCAGCTAAGCCCGGCGATGTATCGAGCGCAACACAGCCGCGACGCAATTGAATACGCGCGGACTGCAGTAGTTGCCCCCGACCCTCACGTCGAAGTCGTGACCTCAGCGATAGGTCAAGATTTGGAGACCGTAACCTCGACGTCGAGCGAGTAGATACCGGGCGCTGCCACGCCATCATCGCAATCGGTAATGTTGGGGGCGGCCTCGGTGTTCAAACCGTAGGTAGCAATGCCCCTCGGAAAGGCCGTGAGGCTGCCGCCAGGGGTCGGGGAGAAGGGGGCGCCATTGACGCCGCGCTGCACGTCATCGGCCGAGGCGGTGAACGGGTCAGGATCGAAAGAAACCGTGCCGCCGAATGCACACTGAACGTCCGTCGCGGCGTTGTAGTAATACGCCTGCACGACACCTGCGGGCGCGCCAGCCGGCAAAGCCGGCGTATCTGTTGCGCCCCAAGTCTTCCAGTTCAGCGCGATGTTGTAAGCGACATTCGCCGTTACCTCGAACGTTGCCTTGCCGTTTTCGGTCGCGCTGACGTTGTTGTTGGCGGCGACTTCAGATCCTGCGGAAATATCGAGATCGCCGATGATGCTGTCGGTATGGTCGGTGATCGCGAGATACTCGCCGACGGTGGCGTTCAGCGTCACGGTCTCGGTGTCGGTGAGGGATTGGGCGGTGGCTCCTGTGGCCAGAAGCACGAAGCCGGTGGCGGCGGAAGTCAGGAATTTCATATCGGGTCTCCGATGCTCGTAGCGTTGCTCAAGCGGTTTCATATGGGCGCGCAGCCATGCGCCGCCCGGTGGATTGTTTGTTAACCAAGAGAACGGCCAGAAATGGCGGGAACGGTGGCTGGAGGGAGAACCTGATGGCGATACCGGGGTCATTTTGGGACAGCGGACCAGAGCCTCTCCGGTGGTCGCCATCGCTGGACATCGCATGATAAAAGTGGGCGCGTCCTGCTCAGCGCTCCGGGCTCGTAGAACAACGGGCCGCGCTTTCGGATGGGCGAGACCCCTGCTGCGATCCAGACATTGGGCGGCTCGACCAGGACCGGAGGTGGCATTTTGATGACACCGCATAGGCATGGGGCGTCCGGATCTATTCAGCCCCAGTCTCGGATGATACATTTATTTAAAATCAGCCGTCGTTTGTTGCCGGAAAGAGCGGCGCGACGGCAAAAAGACAAGCCGGACCCACCGGCTGCCGTGAGGCGGAGTGAGCAGGTGATATCTAAGATCAGCAAGCTGATTGCGTGTGGGCTGTGCTCGCTAAGCATCGCAGTTTCTGCCCATGCCCAAGGCCGGGTCACGGTGGACAACGTTTTCTTTCAGACCGATCTGCGTATGGCTCTGGAGGACATCGCCGCCCAGACCGGCGTGAACATCGTCGCCGATCCGGGCGTTCAGGGCGTGGTCACAGTCACGATCCAAGACGCCAGCATCGAGGCTGCACTCGATCTGCTGTTGGCCGGGACCAATTACCGTTCCGTGCGTCGGGCGGACTACTTTCTTGTCTTCACGCCCGACCCGCGCGCAGACCTTTTTGCGGAGGTCTCCGAGACCCGCATGATATCGCTGTCTGGCCTGGAAGCCGCCGCCGCGCGGGATCTTCTCGTTGAGCCCTTGCGGAAATACGTCCGCGCCGACAACGAGAACCGGCGGCTCGTCGTGACCGCCCCGCCCGATCTGGTCGAGTTAATCGTCCGAGATATCGAAACGATCGACCGCCCGAGGCTCGACGAGACGGTCTTCTACGCCCTGACTTACGTCTCCGCCACCGGCGCGCGCGATCTTCTGCCCGACGGACTGCAGTCCTATGTGCGCGCGGACCAAGTGCGTAACAGCCTCTCCATCACTGCGCCGCCAGCGGTTCGGCAGGAGTTGCTCCAGCTTCTGCGGCGTCTCGACCAACCGCTTCCGCCGACGAATGTCGATGGCCGGGACGTCTTCGACACAGGGATATTGGAGTTGAATTACGTCACCGCCGAAGCGGTGACGAACCTCCTGCCCGAAAACCTGTCCCAGTTTGTGCGGGCCGACAAGGTCTCGAACACGGTCTCGATCCATGCGCCGCCTGCGATCGCTCAACAGATCCATTCAGATATCGCGCGCATCGATCAACCGCGGCAGCACATCATGCTGGAAGCCAGGGTGGTCGTGCTGGACACTACGGCATTTCTCAATCTCGGAACGAATTTCGACGCCCCCGGCCTGAGAGCCGGCCTAAACCGAACCGAAGGCGGGACGGACATCTCGGAGATCGCCCTGGGTTACACGAGCTCTCGCAGTTTCACCAACGCCCTGGGCTTGACCCTGAACCTGCTGTCTCAGAACAATCAGGCGTCGATCATCTCTAGCCCGCAAGTTCTGGCCCAGGATGGTATCGAGTCCGTCATCCGCGTGACGACCGCCGAATTTTTTCAGATCCTGACCGAGGATGACAGCTTCATCCGCAGCGATCTGGAGGAGATCGAGACGGGGACGATCTTGCGCATCACGCCGCGCCTCGGCCGAGACGGGACGCTGACACTGAACATGGAGCTCGAAGTGTCCGACGTCGTGGCGCGCGGCAACCAAAACCTGCCGGTCGTCAATCGCCGCACCGTTCAAAACACGGTGCAGATTGAGAATGGCGGGACCGCCGCAGTTGCCGGCCTATCCGATCTGCGCAATCAGCAGGGCCGCAGCGGCATCCCGGGGCTCCGGAACCTGCCGTTGTTCGGCCGGACAAACACGATGGAAAGCCGGACGCGCCAGCTCGCCATCTTTATCACCGGGACCCTGGTCGATCCGGACGAACGTCGCTTCAGGACCGGCAATGCCGATCCAGTTCCGCTGGGCACGGTCGACGAGGATCTGTTCCGCGCCGAGCTCGCCGCGTCCATCGAGCGGCTTGGCTACAGATGAGGTTTTCCAGGAACATGACGCGAATCCTGTTGCTTACGAGTCTTTTGGCAGCGGCGTCCTGCACCGACGTTAACGTCCGCCGCAACAACGCGGGAGTCGTCTCCCTTTCGGGCGGACATACGGCGCGCATTTCGGCGGACGACCTCGTGATCGTGCTGGGCCGCAGCGGTTTCTCGCCCGATGAGATCCTCGAGCACGGCCCTGGTGTGAGGAATGCACTCGCCATGCGGGGAGGCGCCGAGGTCCGCAAGGACGGCCAAGTCGTTGCTATGATGTCGGTGCTCGACGGAGCGCTTTACGTCGTGAGCCAACGAGGCGGCAGCTATGTCCATGACCTCTACGAGTAAAGGCCATACCGGCCTGCCGTCCGGCTCACCACAACCGGCGGCGAAAGTTTCGGGGTAGCCTTTCCCCTGCCAGACGAATGCTCTTCGTCTTGAGGTGGAATTCCTCCGGTTTCGTGGACACGCTTTGACTGAGGTGGACAGGCGTTCGGATGCGACGGACACGAACTCCGGCCCCGGCGGCTTTCCTGGAACAGAGTGTCGAGATTCACAGAGCTTGGGCGGAGCGCCGAGGGCCTCTCGCGGGAGTTCGACCCCCGTGTCGCGACGATCCATACGCCGCAGGTCGAGGGCGCGGTGGCGACTGGATGCGCGTTGCCCGCGGCGCAGCGATCGACGCCAGGCTCCGGCCCCATGAACCCTCTCGCGTCGTCAGCCTGTTCGTGAGTCACGCCGCCCCTCCTTGGCGGCGTCCTGTCAGAGAACCTGTTCTGGCTGGGCGAGGCGCAGATGGAGCGGCTGCGGCCGAACTCGCTCGACAAGGTCCAGGGCGTGCCGCATGTGGACCGGATCGCCGAAATCCGGGGCTATCTCTGCATGATGGTCAGCGACAACTCGCCCGAATGAGCTGATCTTGAATGCCGTCCTGAACTGGCAGGAGGATCTGGTAGCAGCAAGTCATCGTGACGCGTCGAAGCCAGAGCCGCTTGCCGCCTCTATCCATCCCGCATCGCTCGACTGGGCATGCCTGTGCTTACAGGCGACCCAGCAACAGCTGGATGCGGTCCTCGGCACCGAAGATGTCTGCGCCGGGTTGCGTCCATGCAAAGATCACGCCTCCGGGCGCGGCCACCATTCGCGGGAAATTGAGCGAGCCGGGACCAGTATGCAGATGAAGGCGTGTCGGCGAAGGACATCCCTCGTCGAGAGTGACGCGGCATACCATCAGGGCTTCGCCTTCTTCGGTCCACTCCACCCAGGAGACGAGCGCGGTCTCGTCCCCCAGCATGATCGTGTCCACCCGTCCGATCGCTCCGCCCAGGTCCAAGCGGTGCGGAGGCAAGAAACTGCGTCCACCGTCCTCCGAAAAGGACGCCATCACCGCAGGCTTGTCGTCCGGCGCCGTAAACCAAGCGACGACCGCATTCCCGCCCCGAGCATCTACCGCAGGGCCGTTCACCGGGCAGCCCGCGATCTGCCATCCATCCCTGTGGACAGTCACCGGCTCGGACCAGCCGTCCTCGCTGTATCGGACCACCGAGATATCCCGGATCTCGGTCTCCGTGCGGTCGCGATAGGCGACGATCGCCACGCCGTCTCCCGTCAGCGCCGCTGAGGTCTGGCAGCAGGAACAGGTCCGCGCGTCGACAGAGATGTCCTCCGAAAGGTCGCCCTCGGCGGTGAGTCTCGTTGCCCGGAGCTGCATGGAGTCAGAAAAACCGCCCTCCGGCGCGTCCGCGCCGCCGCCCGCATACTCTCTCCCGTCCAACCAGATGACGAGCATGTCCTCGCCGCGGGGCAGGAGAGAAACGAAGCCGTGCTGCACCCCTTGGCGATCCTTGTGGGGCACGATCGGATCGGCCCAGCTTTCCCCGCCATCCTTCGAGAGTGAGAGGACCACATTGTACGCGTAAGTCGCGCGACCCGCTCGCTGCAACCAATGCGCCGCAAGGGTCCCATCTTCGAACGCGACGACCGAAGGGATATCGACCCAATTCACAAACAGCTCGTCGGACGTGATGATAGTCTCCGCAGGCGCCCATGTCGCGCCGTCAAATAGGGCCATCCTGACTGCGAAGCCGGCCCCCTCCGGTTCGGTCCAGCTCATCAAGACGTCACCATCCGTAGTCGCAAAGACGGACGGCTCGCGTCCACCAGCACCCGCGGGCGAGGGGACAGAAGCGATCGTCGTGAAAATGCTATCGAGGGAGGCCGTATCGGCCTGGCTCGTCGTCGCGACGGATGTCAGCATGAGAAGCCCCGTCGCAGCGCGGCCCCATCTCAGTTGCCCCCGAGATCCTTTCACGATGGTCTCCGATTTTGCCGCCGCAGATCGAAGGGTGAGGGAGCGACCGCAAAATTGCAACAAGGCGCTCCGTTCGCCGCCTGACTGCCGAAAGCCCGGTGCGGCCGTAGCTGATCTCTCAGGACAGCGCGTCGAGCCGCGACCGGCGTAAGCGTCCGGCCTGGCTGCCTATCGTCTTCCCGGCTATCCCTCCTTCGCGAGCTTGAGGACGTCGAGGCGGAGCTCGTCGGAGGGCGAAACGTCTCGGTCGAATGGGTCGCCACGCAAGTCGAGGAGTTCGGCTTGCTTCGTACCGTTCGGTTCGTTGGGGATATCGAGAAAGCGCGCGTCGCCGGGGGAGCCGCCAACGTCTTCTGGAGGGCAGCAGTCCTCGACGTCGGTCAGACGGGAATGGAGATGCCCGGGGCCCGGCTCGATCCGGTCTTCGACGAGGAGGCGATGCTGCCAACTGTCGACGAGATCGCCGACGACGCCGCCATCCGCGCGCCCCACTGCACCGGCAAGCGACGCCTTGGCGGCGGGGCGGATGTCGTCGCTCCAGTCAGGGTCCAGCACGCCCCGGCGGATGCCGCCGGCCTCGAACTTCCAGAGGTGAGAGGTCTGCCAGGTCATGGTCGCCTCGAGCACCAGGTGCGGGGGGTCGAGGCGCCTGGTCTCGGGCACTTCGATGCGACGAGTGCCCGTCTGCCCTATTTCCTCGCGCGCGGGCGCGGGATGCGAACACCTCCCGGGCCATGGCATCAGCTCGTCCAGCTTCGTGATCTTGTGGTCCAGGATTCAGGCTAGAGCGTCTGCGAGCGAGGCATGCGGATCAACGTCTTTCAGCTTGGCCGTCTCGATCAGCCTGACTGCGAGCCGGCGAAGAGCGCGTCCTTGCCGCCCAGGACGCAGGCGCGCATGGCGCACTCGGCCCTGCTGTTGTCGATCTCGATTGAACCGTCCGACGGGAATGGCCTGAGCCGCGGCAGGCGGGTCTTCGCCATGCTTCCCTCCCCACACGTGACTTGTGACGCTGCGTCCGCGCCCGCGCTTTGGGACCGTGCCAGCCGGATCGACCGTCAGGCGGCGCGCGACGGCGAGAACGAGTTTCATGCCCGCGGGCAGGCCGGGATGGTCGAGCTCGATGCGGAGCCCCCCGAATTACTCCTCCGGCATACCCCACGCCCAGGCGTGATCGCGATGGGCAGAAAAGCAGCCGGAGCCTCATTCAGCGACGACGCGTCGGCTGCGATCAACTCGCGCTCGTCCACCTCGAATTCGCTTTCGTCGGGCTGGATCGCGTCGTGATACTCGAGCGGCGCCCGAATCCCGTGCTCGGGGAATTTCCCCGAGAGATCAGGATGTTCAAGGACCGGAATAAATGGAAAATGCGACATCTGCCCGCCTGACACAACATGCCTCGATCATTCGGCAGACCGGTCTCAAGACCGTCGACGGCTGCGGGCTACCGATTATTGGAGAGAAACCACGCCACCCGCGCGTCGTCGATCCGGTCGGCGACCCGCGCCCTGACGGGCGGTCGGCTCCGGTCGCACCGCAAACCGTCGACGCCGTATTTCCGGGAACCGTTCCTGCCAGCGCCAGACCTTGTCTTTGCGATGCCAATCGCGGCCACGATCGCGTTCGTGCCGATGCCGTCCGCGCTCAGCAGCACGATCCGGGCCTGCCGGAGATGCGTCTGCGGCGTGTCGCGATCGCCCGAGACGATCTCGAGACGGCGGCGATTGGCGGCCATGAGCGCATGCAGCCGACCCGCACACGAAGCGCTGAGAGAGACTCCTCATCCGGGACTGGTCCGTCCCGGTCAGACCACTAGTCCGTTGCCATGACCCCCGCAGCGACGATGCCGAAGGCGGCCGCCAGGTTCTTCACGCTGACCGTCTTGCTGTCGTAGCAGGCCATCGCGTCCTCCGGCAGGATGTACGGGTTGAACGCGTCGCGGTCGGCCCGTCGAAGGATTTCCTCGATGGAGCGGTCGATGACGATCGATTCCCCGGTCATTGGGTTGCGCGAGAACAGGACCGCGCGGCGGTTCGCGTTGGTCAGCTTAGAGCCGCCGACACAGTTAAGACCGAACACCGCCTGCAGGAAACGCGTCCCGTAGCGCATTTCGCGCGCGTCCGGGATCGCGCCGGGCGCGTTGGCCAGCACCGTCTCGGCGGTGTTCGACAAGAATACGGTCACGCCCGGCGGCGAGATTGAGCTCGGGACCATCAACCAGTCCTGGAAGCAGCCACGCGACGGCACCTCGACCCGGTCGCCCGCGATCACGATCGGGTCCGCGAATGGCCGTCCCCTGGGCGCGCCGCTCAGGTCGAAGACGCGCCGAGTTCCGCCCCGGATCAGGGTGACACGGGCCAGATCCGCATCCGGACGCACACCGCCGGCACTGCGCAGCGCCGCCGATAGCGTCCGAAAGCTGGTCGCGGCGCCCCGCGCGCTCTGGCGCAGCGGGTCGCGGGTTTGCGCGTTGGAGCCGCCGACGACGACCTGTCGCGGCTCGAAGACGGCGCCCGAAACGAACACCGCCGCCTCGGCGTAATCGCCGAGCAGCACCGAGACGCTGGGGGTGTCGTCGTAGATCTGCTCGGCGACGAGCGCGGCCGCGATGGCCGCCTCGACCTCCGCCGGGCTCCGCCCCGCCGCGGCGACCGGACGCGCGAAGGGCATCCGGACCCGTCCGTCCACGCCGATCACGTAGTCGCCGGTGAAGACGTCGTCCTGCTCGACGAAGATCTGCAGGAGATCCCCGGGCGAAAGCACCTCCACCCCCCGCGTCCCTGCGGGGTCCAGCGCGTCGGCGAACTTGTTTGCCGCGGCATCGTCTCGGATCCCGCCATCGGTGCAGCGGACGCCCTCGGCAAAACCGGACGGCGCGCGTGTCCCCGGGGCGCGATAGGCGCTTCTGAACCAGCTGCGGGCGATCCTGCTCGAGCGAGGGCACGTCTTCCGGCAAGGCCGCAAGGTGCTCGAGCGGGAGGTGGACGCGCTGCTCGACTCGCCGCCCGCGGACGTGTCGCCGTGCATCCTCGCGCTGGTCGCCGACATGCGGGCGGAGTGGCGGGCGCTCGACGGCCGGACCGACGCTTTGAACGACGACTTGGCCGGGCACGCGCAGAGGGACGAGGCGGCGCGCCGGCTGACGACGATCCCCGGCATCGGCGTCCTGAGCACCACGGCGATGGTCGCGGCCATCGGCGACGGCAAGAGCTTCCGCAGGGCGAGCGACCTTCCGGCTTGGCTCGGCCTCACGCCGAGGCAGATGACGACCGGGGGCAAGCCGAAGCTGCTCGGGATCACCAAGCGGGGGAACACCTACCTGCGCATGTTGCTCATCCACGGCGCGCGTGCGGCGCTGCCGGGGCTCGCCAAGCAGCACACGCCGCTGGGCGCATGGCTGCGCGGCCTGCTCGCTCGGGCGCATCGGAACGTGGTGATCGTCGCGCTCGCCGCGAAGCTCGCGCGCATCGCCTGGGCCACCATCATCGCGGCGTGCGCTTCGACCAGGCAGGCGGCTCCACCGTAGTCACATGACGAGAGCGGTGGCGAGATAGGGAACGGCCCCGGCGGCGCCGGGACCGCGTGAGGTTGGCGACAAGGAGGCTGATGGCCGGAAGGATCGAACACCCGCGTCCCTGGAAGCCTGGTTCAAAAAACGGCGCAGATGTCTCCGGGCAGCGATGCCGGGCCTTTCACGAGGGCCAGGACGCGCGGATCTCCATCATGGCAAGGGCCACCGTGCCCCTACGCCGGATACGTTTGCGCACGACCAGCCCGAGCCAGATGCAACCGACTTGCCAACGGGGCGGGCCATACGTTTGAATGCCTCCTGCGCCTCCATGTCCCGCCTGGGGTGGTGGGGACGCACGGACAGTCTCCGGAAGCCCAGGGCGGCCAGCTGCTTGCCCACGGTCCGCTCGTGCATCTCCACGCCGAAGCGCTCGCGGATCACCCGTTGCAGGCCCACCCGCCGCCACCGCACCACCCCGTCGGTGGCCAGGTTGGGCCCCCTCTCGACGATCGCCGCAAGCTCCGCCTTCTGCTCGGCGCTCAGCCGCGCCGGCGGGCCGACCGGCCCGCGCCGGTCCGACAGCCCGTCCAGCCCCTCGTCGTTGTAGCGGTGGACCCGTTCGTCGGGGGATCGGTCCCCCGGACCGATCCCTGATCCTCCTCACCGCAGCGCCTGCCGGTCCATCCCACATGCCTCGGCCGCCGTCCGGCGATCCGCCCCCTCGAGCACCATCGCCAAGGCCAGCATCCGACGTGCCGCCCGCGCGTTCCGCCGCGCGTTTCGGCTGCGCGCCGCCGCCTTGCGCAGACCCGTCGCGTCCAACTCATTCCGCGTGATCGAAACCGTCATCGTCGGCCCTCCCATCAACGAAAGAACCGAATCATGGCCCGCCGGTGCGCGCATCTCACAATCGAGTCAGCGAACGAGGCCGCTGGGATCAGTCGGTGGGTTTACGATTTTGGTCGTCAGCAGCGCTTAGCTCCAAAATATTCTGGTCATCTCGACATCTTTCCACGAGTGACAATTTTTTCGTCCACAAAGTTGGAAGGGTATCTTGAGGGGCGAAATGTTCGCGATCGAACATGTGCGCGAATTTCGCGGCAGTCGTTGCGATGCGTGCTGGAGGCAACGTGCCCAATCGATGTGCAGGAGCCACGAGGCCTTGCGCTCAAGGTTCGGCAGCGAGCAGCCAGGTTCACTCCCTGGCACGGCACGAGTCACAGGCGAATTGAAGAATTTATGGGACCGATACAAGCAGACTTCTTGCTACTTCGGACAATCTCTAACGGACAGGTCGACAGGGTTCGAAGTTATATTGAAAATTGATTCTGATTCCGGGCCATGCAGACGATTGAGATTCCGAAGAGAGATAACGAATTGTTCGCTTGGGTCCTTCTCCAGGCGGGGGGTCTTCCGGGGGGGGCGCAGAGCGCGGGATTCGACGATTCCGCACAGAACTCCGGGGGTAAAAGTCCCCCAGGTGCGATCATGTTCATGTCACAGCCGGTTTCCTGCAATTCTGTTCATGTTTGCCGGTCAAATCGGCCTCCAATCGTGCGCTCATGCACATGAACGGCCACACCCCCACAGGAAGCCGGGCTCCGGGGCGTCCTGGTGATCCCGCTCGATCTCGGGCGCCGTGCTGCGAGGCCGCACGTCAGCCGGGGGTCGGGCTCTCAATTTTCTGCGGTGCAGCACGGCGAGACAAGAGGCCCCGGCGGGTGTCCCATTGAGCCATTGCGTCCGAAGACAACGAACGGTTGATAGGACGGGTTTTCCTAATATCTTACAAGGGGTTCCGGTGAACTGTCCCATTGTCCTATTAGTATTCTTAGAAGGCAGTCTTAGAAATATAGACATATAGGGTATGGGGTATATAGACACCCCACGAATCTGTAATGTCTACCTTGGGACCCGTTACATAAGAGACCGCCAATGGGACAACCGGACGCCGCGGCGTAAGCCCCGGAAAGTATGACGAAAAACCGCGTCCCCTTATTCGCCCTGTCCTATGGGACACCTTGGGGTTCCGGTCTCCAGCCGCCTTCAACCGGAATCTCTGCACCGCGGCATCCCGGAAATCGGTCAACCCGGAGGCCGCGCGCGAAGCGCCGGAAAGCCCGCCCGGCTGCCGCTCTCCACCCCCGCCGCGCCGCGGAATCCGCCCCCGAGAACGAGAAAACCCGGCCACGAGGGCCGGGCTTCTACACTTGGTTGTGCCGTTCGGAGTCGGACTCAGGCGAGCAGGTCTTCTACCGTTCTCCCCGAAGAACGGCCCGAGATCGCTGCGATCCGCCGTTTTGCGAGCGCGGCGTAGTCGGGGTTTACCTCGCACAGCACCCAACGTCGCCCATGTTTCTCGGCTACGCCGGCTGTTGTTCCCGAGCCGCCAAAGGGGTCCAGGACGGTGCCGCCTCGCGGGGCTCCCGCCAAGACGCACGGCTCGATCAGGTCTGGCGGGAAAGTCGCGAAATGCGCTTCCTTGTAAGGCGCGGGATTGACCGACCAGACAGAACGCTTGCGGCGCGTGGTCCCAACGACGATCTCCCGTTCGACTGGCGTTTTCCGCCCCTCGTCGACTCCCCCGGCGGTCTTTACGCGCCGGAACGCCGTTGCCGCTTTCCGTCGCTGGTTGGGGTACTTCGCGGGTTCTTCTATCGCTCGATAGTCGTAGGCGTATCGGGGCCGCTTCGAGAACAGGTAGATCATCTCGTGGGCGGCGACTGTTCTATCCTTGACCGGGGACGGCGTCGTCCTCGGCTTATGCCATATCACTTCGTCGCGCAGCAGCCACCCATCGGCTTGCATCGCGAGAGCAACGCGCGCGGGAACCAGGAGTCGTTGCTTCTTGACGTAGGTGTCCCCGATGTTCAGCCACAACGTCCCGTCGTCCCGCAGCACCCTGCGAACCTCGCGGAAGACATCAACCAAGCGGGCGATGAACGCTTCAACGGTGTCCTCTCTGCCGATCTGGCCCTCGACGCCGTAGTCACGCAAGCCGAAGTACGGCGGACTGGTTACGCATGTGTGGACTCTGCCCGCGGGCAATTCCCGGAGCCGGGTGGTCGCATCTCCGACGAGGATCATGCCAGCAGGTCCTCCAGGTTGTCGCCTTCGTCCTCCGGCTCCTCCTCCTCGGGCGCCGGCACCCAAAGGGGCCCGTCCTCCCCTCGGACGAACCAAGCCGCCCGCTGGTCGTGGCGGCGCACCCTGCCGATGTCCCGCCACCCCGGCACGAGCGCCAGGGCCTTGCCGTAGGTCCGCACGTCGGCGTTCCTGTAGGCGCGCAGCGTGGGCTCCTGGGACAACGCGTCGAAGGCATCCTTTGCCGTCACCATGTTGCGGACCATCGGCGTCGTGTCGCCCTCGTAGCCGTCCAGCGTGAGGCCCGAGGCATCGACCATGACCTCCTCGGCAGGCCGAGGCTTGTCGAGCCAGGAGCCGATCTCCTCGGCGATCATCTCGGTCGCCGTCAGCTTCCGGCTGCCGCCCGCGATCCGGTCGCGCTCCTTCTGGACCTCCGGGTCGCGGAGATCGAGGTGCAGCGCGCCCTCCGGCTTCGCCACGCGCATGTCGAGGTACGCCTGGTAGGTCTCGCCCCATAGCTGCCAGAGCATCCCATGGAGCCGGTCCGTGTCGATCGGGTCGGCCTCGGTCTTCGGAGTGCGCCAGACCCAATAGCGGCGGCTGGATGTGGGGTCGGTGAGGTAGTCGTCCTCGTTGGAGGTGCCCGCGAAGACGTTCTGGCGCGGGTAGGTGTCCTCCCGGCGCCCGTAGGCGAGCCGGTGGGTGTCGGAGGCCGCGGAGAGCGTCCGCTTGAGCGTGTTCGCGTCGGCGCGCTTGGCGACCTTCATCTCGGCCATCTCCTTGCACCACCACCCGCGGATGTTCTCGATCAGGCGGCCGGTGTCGTCGAGATCGCAGTCGAGGTCCGAGGAAAGCCCGTTGAACAGGACCTCGAAGAAGGTGGACTTGCGGGAGCCGGTGGGCCCTTCGAGGATCAGCATCGCGTCGAACTTGCAGCCGGGCTCGTAGATGCGCGCCACCGCGCCCAGCAGGTACATCCTGGCGCTCTCCCGGTGGAACGGGGTGTCCGGGCATCCGAGCAGGTCTGCCGCCAGCCGGGCGACCGCGCCCTCGGGGCGGCCCCGCTCGATCCAGGTCCGGTGGCACCCCTCGATGAAGTCCTTGACCGGGTGGAAGCGGTTCAGCTTGCCGGCCGACAGCACGGCGTCCTGGATGTTGTCCTTCGTGAACTCGACCTCGTAGCCGCCGCAGGTCGAGTTGTAGGAGGCGATCAGCTTGATCGAGGTGTCGTCCGAGTCGGACCATTTCCGCCCGGTCGCCCGGTCCTTCTTCGGCACGGGCTCCGAGGGCGTCTCGATCTTCTTCGAGCGGATCGGCTTGCGGCAGATCGGCGACAGCGTGAACTCGTTGTAGGCGATGCACGGCGCGATCCGCGGGTCATTCTGGCAGATCAGGGTGATGTTCGACAGCCGCGGCTCGATGTCTCCATTGGCCTTCCGCAGCAGCTTCGCCAGCCACCGCTTCTTCTCCTTCTTCGCGTCCTTCTCGGCGCGCTCCTTCGCGGCGTCCTCGTCCTCCTCCTCGTCGTCGAGGTCGTCCAACTGGCTCCCGAGGGGATCGTCCGGGTCGATGTCCTTCGACGGGCCCGGGGCCGGCGCGTCGTCCGTCTGCGAGGAGATCGGGTCGTCCTGGTCCTCCTCCTCCTCCTCGTCGTCCGTTTCGTCCCCCAGGTCGTCCAGGGCGTCGCCCAAGGCGGAGAACTCCTCCGCGGTCACGTCCTCGTCACCGCGGCAGAACTCCACCATCGCCTTGAAGCTGGGCATGTTGCCCGGGCTCGTGTTTCCGTGCGCCGCGTCGTCGAGGTGCCCGAACTTGTGGATGCGGACCAGGTCGAAGGCGTTGTGCATCCCCTCGGCGGGGTCCGAGGCGTGGAGCGAGAGCAGGAACAGCCCGTCGTCATAGACGATCGCGCCGTTGTTCGCCGAACCGGGCACGTAGTTGTAGCGCACGTCGGCCGCGTTGAGGCTGCGTTCGTAGACCTCGGGCAGGAACGTGTCGATCGCGTCCTCTACCGAGTAGGTGCGGCAGAAGGCGCCGATCGGCTCGGCCTTCTCCCGGGGGTCCTCCATCTTGACGGAGGGGTCCTTGAGGCCGCGCTGCTTCTCGTCCTCGCGGTAGGGCAGGCTCTCGTAGTTGTCCCAGCCAGGGTGCCGCGCCAGGAACTCGTCAACGTCGAGGATCGCGCCGCGGTTCTCGTCCCACCAGTAGTCCTGGCCCTTCGAGATCGACGGCCAGAACATCGTCTGGTTCGGCCGGAACGTGACCGAATCGACGATCTCGATCCCCTCCTGCGGGTCGTCCAGGAGGTAGGTCGAGAGCAGCCGGAGGCAGGCGTGAGCCTCCTCGGGCGTCATCTCCCGGGAGACCGGGAACGCGAGGCGGAACTTCGGCTTCTCGGGGTAGTGCGAGCGCGAGGTGTGGGCCAGCCAGTAGAACTCGCTGCACGGCGTCAGCCCGGCGCGGATGTCGGCGGTCTGGTCGGGGTTCGCGTGGTCGATGTCGAGGACCAGCATTGTCTTCGCCACGATGTCCGTGACCTTGCGCTTCTTCCCCGAGTAGCGCGCGGCCGTCCAGTTGCCGGCGGACCGCTTCATGTCGAGGATCGCGTCGTTGGCTTCCTTGTGCCGCGGGTTCTTGAGGTCCGCCGCGATCGCTTTCAGCTTGAGGTACCTGGGGAACGTGGTGTTCTGATCGACCATCGGCTCGCGGAACTTCTGCCGCAGCTTCTTGATCGTCCAAGGCTTCTGCTCGACCTTGCCAAGCCCGGTCCCCCTGCCGGAACTCCGGCCCGTGGACAGGACGACGCGCTTGGCGTCGACCCATTCTTCCTGCTTCAACATGACCACCTCCGGGCCGAAGTCGATTTGACCTAGGCAACAGGTCATTTGAGAAGCTCATTTTCTTCATTGTCTTCGCCGGGCAGAAACTCATCCACTTCATCAGGCAGCTGAAAGTCCGCGATGAAACGGTTGCTGAGATCGGCAGGGACTTTGTCCAGAACAAGCTTTACCGTCAGCCCAAGCTCACCATTGTCGATCCATTCGATCCCAGCGAGTAGAGCGGCGTCGGCTCCGACCTGGCGCGCAAGCTGCTGCCGTTGTTTTGCTTCGAGGATCGCGAATAGCCGTGCGGCTTGCCGATCCATGCCATGGGCCACCAGACGGCCAAACCGCGAATACCTCATTGACGCCAGATCGTCTTCGCAGATCGCAGGACCTCCTGGCAGGTAGTTATCTTGAGTCATGATGATCTTATCCCTGTCGCTTCCTGAGAAAGACGGCCCTTCCATTCCAATGGTCATGGAGGAGGTGTCGGTCCTCATTTCATTGGATCACGAAGCCGTTCAGCCAGGCATCGAGATCAGCGCGGCGGTAGAGAACGACGCCACCGCGCTTGATGAAGACCGGTCCGCAGGCACGCTTGTGCTGCATGCGAAGCTTGGCCAAGGTCGACTCGGAGTGCCCGGTGTACTTTGCGGCCTCCGACGGACGGAGGTAGTCGGTGCTCTCGGGTCGCCGGCCATCGTTACCGAAGTCATTTCGCTGATTTGCTTGAGAGGTCATCTCGGAGGCTCCAGTTTGCTGCTGATGCCTCGTGATGCCTCCCTGTACCGGCCGGATCGTCCCAAATATTGACCGCTTCAGGATTTCCCTACCCTCGATCATGGCTCGGTCTGCGACGATGACGAACGGTGCTAAGGCAAGACTACGACCAGGATCAAGACTACGACCAGGATATCGTCCTCCTGGCGATGGTTAGGCGAGCTCGACAGCCAAGAAGAGGCCATCTAACGTGCGGCATCCTTGGCAACCCTTTATGCCGCCGGACAAACTACACTTGAGGCGATCGCAGTAAGGGACGAGGCAGCGCCCCGACTGTGGCATAGAGGGCCGCGGGCGGATTCTTTACCTGACCGCAGCGCATGATCGAGGGGCGCTCACAGTCGTTCGCGGTGTCAGAGGCGATGCAAAGCTCACAACCTTACGTTCCTCATCGTCGGCCGTGTCACTGAAGTTTCCGGAGTACTGGTTTGGCAATGGTCCTCGCCATCTGCGGCTGGACTGGCAGGAGCTTGCCCTCGAACGTGCGACTCCCGTCATGGTAGCCCGACGACTCGACTATGCTCTATTCATTCACTCGTTTCAGTTTCCTAGAGCCCGAAAGGGCGCAGGTCGCAGCGGGGTATGGAGCCAAATTACAGATTGATCTGACCACAGCGCAACTCAGACGCGATTTAAATCGTCCAGATCATCCAACATCCCAACAAGATAAAGCGACCGCGCCTCACTGTGATCCTCTCGCTTCTGAGATTTTTCCCAAATGGCTTCCACGGTCCTTCTTTTCATGCCCCCAATTCTTGTGTGTGGCAGGGCAAGCTCGAGTATCTCACTAGCTGAAGCGAAGCTTTTCCTGACGTCTCCCTTTTCCCGATTTGCCAGAGGACGACGCCATGTCTTGTAGTCATCTGGATCGCCGAACATGACAAATTCCATCGCATTGATTATGATAAAATCTCGGCCCCAGTTCTTTTTTCGACCCACCAGACCTGGAGGACGCCTGCTCACGCCAGACTCAATATCTTTGAAGAATTCGAACAGAGGCCCTGCCAACTCAACTCCTGCCTCATGTTTGGATTTGACTATGAAGGACACGAGATCGAAGACGTCTGACTTCAACTTTGCTTCGGTGACCAGCTCCGCCAAATTATCGCGGGGCACCGTCACATGTTTTGGGGCCTTCGTCGACCACTTGAGGTCATAACAGTACCATGCCTTCAACCACTCCTCTGGAAAGTCGAGAAAACCTTCCCCAATGAGGTGGTTCATAATCGACACCGCGGAATCAATATCCGATTCACTTGGCCTTTCGCGCTTCCCTTGGGAATCTTCTCGATCTCTTTTCACTAAGTGACACCTCTGAAGAATTGCACTGCGATGCCATCGCGAATGGATGCTTCCGCCCTGCCCTTTGGCGTGGGGTAAATCGAAAAGATCATTTGCACGAATGCCGTCATTGTGGATTTTACGAGCCCAAATTTGGACTGGTTGCCTACTCCTTGAGGTTCGACCGGCTGCGGCACCTTCAGTAGCCATAGGGCTAGCCGAAGGCTGGCTCGATCAGGGGGCCTCAGGAGGCAAGTCTCCCCTGAAGCTTGGTGCAGGTCAGTTCCATACTCGGAACCAGCGCCGCAGTGGACGGACGGACATATCTCTGGCCCGTGATCGAGAGCGGCGTGTGGTTCAGCAGGCGGCCCACAAACTCCTCGAGCACCCCGGCTTCCATCGCAACGGTCGCAAAGGTCCGCCGGTGCGCATGTGGCGACCACTTCATTCGCTGCGGAGACGTCATGCGACCGTCAGGTCCCTTGGACGAGGGAAACACCCAGCGACGGTGGAGACCCCGAACAGGGGCCAGGATCTCGTGATGTACCTGCAGGATGGGCAGGTCGAAGCTTCGGCCGTTCTTCGTCATCGGCAGGTGAATGCGATCCTCATGAACGTTCTTCCACTCCAGCGTCAGCGCCTCGCTCTTTCGAAGCCCGGTGAACAACAGGAGTTCGAAGAACGCCGAATGGATCGGGTTCGGCAAACCTTCGATGGTCCGTCGCCACTCTGCGAGATCCTCGATCACCGATCCATTCGGACGCTCCTCGTACCATTCGATCGCCATGGTCGGGCACTCGGGCAGATCGGCGGTGCGGCGTGCATGGTTCCAGACGGTGCGGAAGTACTTGAGCAGGTGGTTGGCGGCCGACGGACGATCCGCCATCGAACGATGCTTGGCGACGACCATGGACTTCGTGATCTCATCGAGCGGAAGCCTCATCCACTCTTTCAGGTGGAGATCGAACTGCTGCCGAAGGCCAAGGCGATGAGTGTCCGATCTGAGCTTCGGGCGCGCCAGATAGGCGTCCATCGCGGCCTGCAGGGTCGGCGCCCCGATCTGGATGGTCTTGCCTGCGCCACGCCCCCACTCAAGCGCAAACCCGAGCGCCGTCTGCCGCGCCGTCGCGGCGGTGATGACCGGGTGGCGGCCGATCAGCGCGCGCCGAGTCCGACCGCCGACATCACGCTGGTAGTACCAGGTCTTCGATCGCTTTCCGACATAGAGCACGAAGCCTCGGATCTCGGTGTCCCAGTACTTCTGCGTGCCTTGACTGGCTTGAGGAAGCTTGGTTGCGAAGGTCTCGGTCAGCTTCGGCATGGTGTCGGCTTTTTGTCGGTTTCTACAGCAATCTATAGGAACCGAGTGGACATGATCGGACAGATCTATGTCAACGAAAAGAACGGCTTGGAATGGAAACGAACCGTCCGGAAAAGAAGGCGCCTTGTTTGGAAGGCTGAGGTCTTACCACTACACAACGCCCGCTCAGCGCTTTACGAGCTATGGGAAGCGACCTGCGAGGTCAAGCGGGTCTCCGGGCTTTGGGGGAGGAGACGATGGATAAACCGCATGCCGTCATCATCGGGGTCGGGGACGGGCTGTCGGCCTCGGTAGCGCGGGAGCTGGCGCAGGATCACACGCTGACGCTGGCCGCGCGGAGCCCGGACAAGATGCGCGACCTCGCCGCCGAGACCGGGGCGGAGACCGTTCTGCTCGACGCGACCGACGAGGCGGGCGTGGCGGCCCTGTTCGATGCCCTGCCCCGCCCGCCGCGGGTCGTCGTCTACAACCCGTCCATGCGAGTGCGGGGGCCCGTGGCGGAGCTCGACGCCGACGAGGTCCGGCGCGCGGTCGAGGTCACGGCGATCGGCGCGTTCCTGGCGGGGAAGCACGCCGCACGGCGGATGCTGGACACCGAGCCCGTCGACGGCTGCCGCGGCACGATCCTCTTCACCGGCGCCTCGGCGGGCGTGAAGGGCTTTCCCCAGTCGGCCCCCTTCGCCATGGGCAAGTTCGCGCAGCGCGGGCTGGCCGAGAGCATGGCGCGGGAGTTGCACCCCAAGGGCATCCATGTCGCCTGGATCAATATCGACGGCGCCATTCTGAACCCAGGCGTCAGCGAACCCGCCGACCGTCCCGGCTCCAAGCTGCGCCCCGAGGCCATCGCCCGCACCTACCGCCATCTCATCGAGCAGGACCGCAGCGCCTGGACCCACGAGATCGCGGTCCGCCCCTGGGTCGAGACCTTCTGACCTTGCATGGCGGACCCGGTCCCGACCCTCGCCGTCTTCCGGAACCCCGCGTTCCGCAATCTCTGGGTCGCGACGCTGGCCTCCAATTTCGGCGGCATCGTCCAGGCCATCGGCGCGGCCTGGCTGATGACCTCGCTCACCTCCTCCGAGAGCATGGTCGCGCTGGTCCAGTCCTCGGTCACCCTGCCGATCATGATCTTCTCGCTGGCGGCCGGCGTCTTCGCCGACAATTTCGACCGCCGGAAGGTCATGCTCGGGGCGCAGGCCTTCATGTGCGTGAGTTCCATCGGCTTGGCCTTCCTCGCCTTCGAGGGCTGGCTCACGCCCTGGCTGCTGCTGGCCTTCACCTTCCTGATCGGCTGCGGCACCGCACTCAACAACCCCTCCTGGCAGGCCACCGTCGGCGACCTCGTGAGCAAGGCCGAGCTGCCCGCCGCCGTCTCGGTCAACTCCATCGGCTTCAACATGATGCGCAGCGTCGGCCCGGCGGCAGGGGGCGCCATCGTCGCCGCCTTCGGGGCCGCCGCCGCCTTCGCCGTGAATGCTGCGAGCTACATCGCGATCATCGCCGCCCTCTTCGCCTGGAAGCCAAAGCCAAAGGCGAGCCGCCTGCCCCGCGAAGCCTTCGGCAGCGCCTTCGCCGCCGGGCTGCGCTATGTCGCGATGTCGCCGGGCCTGGTCCGCACGATCCTGCGCGCCTTTCTCTTCGGCCTGTCCGCGATCGCGCTCCAGGCCCTGCTGCCGGTGATCGTCCGCGACACGCTGGGCGGCACCTCGCTCACCTACGGCCTCCTGCTCGGCGCCTTCGGCGTGGGCGCCGTGGCCGGCGCGATGGCCAACCAGCGCCTGAGGCAGCGCTTCGAGAACGAGGCGATCATCCGCATCGCCTTCGGAGGCTACGCGATCTGCTACCTCGCCCTGGCCCTCTCCCCGCCGGTCGTCGTCGCGGGCGCCGTCCTATTCCTCGCCGGATCCTGCTGGGTCATCGCGCTGTCGCTCCTGAACACCACGATCCAGCTCTCGACCCCCCGCTGGGTCGTGGGCCGCGTCCTGGCGCTCTACCAGACCGGCACCTTCGGCGGCATGGCCGCGGGCAGCTGGCTCTGGGGCGCGCTGGCCGAAGGCAGCAGCATGGGCGTCGCCCTCATCGGCGCGGGGGTCGCGATGGGGCTCGGCCTCGCCTTCGGCTTTCTATCCCCCATGCCCGACCGCGCCGAGATGCGCCTCGACCCGGCGGGCACCTTCGTCGAGCCCACGCTGTCGCTCGACATCCAGCCGCGCAGCGGGCCGGTCATGGTGATGGTCGACTTCACCATCGACGAGGCCGACGTGCCCCGCTTCCTCGCGCTCATGGCCGACCGCCGCCGCATCCGCATCCGCGACGGCGCCGGCCAATGGACGCTGCTGCGCGACATGGAGAACCCCGACATCTGGACCGAGAGCTACCACGTCCCGACCTGGGTCGAATACATCCGCCACCACGAACGCCGGACCGAGGAAGACATCGAGAACTTCAAGCAACTCCGCGCCCTCCACCGCGGGCCGGAGCCGATCCGCGTCCACCGCATGATCGAACGACACTCCCTCGCGGAGCTGCGCACGACGCCAGGACGGCGGGCAAGCAAGGGGGTGTGAGGAGGGACCAAGGCCTTGCTGTCCTACGACTGCCTCGCCATGAACGGCAGGAGAGAGCTCCCCGGATCGACCTGCAGGCGCACCGAACTAATCGGAGAGGCAGCATTTGGGGCTTTACCGGTATCGGCCCAGACCTGCCATTGAACACCTGCAGAGCAAATGTCAGCTTCCCATCGACTTTTCGCCGGCGCGCCGCAGACTGCCGGCCAGCGCGCCGACGTCGATCGGCTTGCTGAGGTAGTCATCCATGCCTGCCTCGATATACCGGGTCCGCTCTGCGCTCATTGCGTTGGCCGTCAGCGCGACAACGCGCGGCATCTCGTTCTCCGGCAGCTTCTCCCTCAGCTGGGCGTTGTTGCACGAAGCGGATCCTGGGGTTCACATCGAGAGTCCAGCGACATAGCTGGGTGGGATGTCCAAGCCTGCGCCCGTCCGCTACCGCACCCTCAACTGGTCGAGCTACAATGCCGCGCTTCGTAGGCGCGGCTCGCTGACGGTGTGGTTCGACCCTTCGACGCCATGGCATGCGGCGCGCTCGGGCAGGCCGGCGCGCAGCCGGTCTACAGCGACGCCGCGATCCAGGCATGCCTGACAGTGAAGGTCCTGTTTGGCCTGCCGCTGCGCCAGACGACGGGCTTCGTCGCCAGCCTGCTGAAGCTCGCGGGCCTGGATTGGCCGGTGCCGGACTATTCGACGCTGTGCCGAAGGCAGAAGACGCTGGCCGTGCAGCTGCCCTACGCCGAGCGCCCGTGACCTGCCCCCACCGAGTGGTCCGATTTCAGTGTTAGTGCATGACGGGCCTCTGATCTATCGGGATGATGCTTTCCGGGGCTGGCGGGC
>NZ_UETC01000005.1 GCF_900116765.1 Jannaschia seohaensis
ACGCGCCGCCGCAGCCCTACCGCTCATCCCCTCCCCGATCAGACGCGCGAAGCGACGCCGCACATCCATCGACAACGTTCTCGCCATGACAAGACACCCGACAGAGGGAGCCACGGGACCGCCGCCAACGCAAAATGTGACTCGGAGATAACGTCCGGTGCTTTAATGGAGGGGAGCTTGCGGTCAAGCGAGGGGAAGGGACTCGGTTCGAGCCGCTCTTGCCAGCGCGCCGATGCGCGGTGGAGCCCGGGGGCGCCTGTGGGTCGCCATGGTCGAGCGGTTGGTCGAGGCGGCCGCTCGCGGCGAAGCCCGAACGGTGGCCGCGTCGGTCGAAGGCCTCGCCGCAGGGCGCGGTCGCAACGCGCCCAGATTGCGTCGATCTCGCGCTCTCGCCGGCCCCCCAACGTCGTGGAACGCTCTGCCCCGCGTCTCTGGGACCGGTGCCATATCGCAGGCATCGGTCGCCTCTGGTCACATGCCTGGAGCCTCGGCTGTGGCATGCCGGGCGGGGCGAGACGGGCCGAGAATCCGCTCCAACCGGCTGGGCCAGGGAAAGGTCGCGGCGGCGATGGTCGTCACCTGAGCGGGAGACATGAGGGGCTTGGGCTTCGCCGAAGGGCTGGACGGTGCAGGGCACGCTGTTCAGCGTCTCGGTGGTCGCGACCTCCATCGCCGTCAGACAGGACAGGCCCCCGTCGGGCATCCCACATCGCCCCCTATCGCGCTTGGGGCGCAAGGCGGTTGGAAGGCGCGACCTCGCCCGGTCGGCCGGGGCTATCTCAGGTTCACCCGCAGCGCCGCAGCGGTCGCGAAGGGGAGGAGGGCGACGCAGCCCAGGGTGACCCCGCCCATCAGCGCGAGCGGCGTCGAGGCGTCGAGCCCTTCGGCCCCGCGCCGCACGACCTCCGCCCCGAAGACCAGGGTCGGGATGTAGAGTGGAAGAACAAGCAGGGAGAGGAGGAGCGAGCCGCGCTTGAGCCCAACGGTCAGGGCCGCGCCGAAGGTGCCGATCCAGCTGAGTGCCGGCGTTCCGATCGCGAGCGACAGGGCGAGCCAGGGCAGCGCCTGACCCGGCAGGAAAAGCAGAAGCGACAGCGGCGCGGCGATCAGCGTCAGGGGCAGGCCGGTCGTGACCCAATGCGCCAGGGCCTTGACCGAGGCCGCGCCCTCCAGCGGCACCGGGGCAGTGGCGAGCAGGTCGAGGGAGCCATCCTCCGCGTCGAGCGCCCAAAGACGGTCGAGCGACAGCAGACAGGCGAGTAGCGCGCCGAGCCAAAGGATACCGGGCGCGATCGGGGCCAGCAGGTCGGGCTGCGGGCCCACCGCGAGCGGGACCAGGGTCGCCAGGATCAGGAAAAAGGCGAGCCCTAGGCCAAAGCCGCCGCCGGCACGCAGGGCGAGGCGGAGGTCGCGTTGAAGCAGTGCTAGCATTGGCCGATAGGGGGGAGGGGGGCTCTGCCCCCCGTCGCCAAGGGCGACTCCCCCCGAGGTATTTCGGGCAAGATGAGGACCGGGCCATGTGGGCTGGGCGGGGTCATTCGACGGCCTCCGCAAAGGGGTCGGCGGCCCTGTCGGGGGTGCCGCGCGCGGCGAAGGTCGAGATGTCGAGCAGCCGGGTCTCGGGCAGGCCCAGATCGATATGGGTGGCGATGAGGGCCGCGCCCCCGGATGCCAGATGGGCCTGCACAGCCGCGGCGAAGCGGGCTGTGTTCTCGGCGTCGAGAGAGACCGTCGGCTCGTCGAGGAGCCAGATCGGACGGTCAGTCAGGACGAGGCGGGCCAGGGCCGCGCGGCGTTTCTGTCCCGCCGAGAGATCGGCGGCGCGGCGGTTGCGGAGGGGGGCCAGGTCGAAGGCCGCCTCGGCGCGGGCGGCGGCTGCGGGTCCGGTGCCGAAGGCCGCGGCCCAGAAGGCCAGGTTCTCTGCCACGGTCAGCTGCGCTTTCAGCCCGTCCGCATGCGCGCCATAGGCCATCGCCTCGGTGGGGGCCGTCACCTTGCCGGCGACGGCCGGGGTCAGGCCGGCAAGCGTCCGCAGCAGCGTCGTCTTGCCCGAGCCGTTCGGCCCCCGAAGGATCAGCGCCTCGCCCGCCCGCACGCGAAACGACACGTCGCGCAACACGATCGCCTCGCCGCGGCGGCAGGTCAGGGATTGGGCTTCGAACTCCATCCCGGGGGTGATGGCCTATCCGTCGCCTTAGGGGAAGGGCAGGACGAAGGGTCGCGTGCCGGGCGCTTGCCAGAACGTGGCGGAAGGGCGCACGGTAGAGCGGCGAAACCTGTGCCCGAGCCAATTGTATGCGACGGCATACATTGATCTTGCCAAACCCCCGCCCGTGGTGCAGATGACGCGCAAGCGCGTAAGACGCCAGACCGGAGGACGCCCATGACCATTCAAGTCGGAACAGACACCGCCAAGACCCGCCGCCAGCTGACCGTCGGCGACCAGACCGTCAGCTACTACTCGATCGCCGCCGCGACCGAGGCGGGGCTGGGCGATTTCTCCAAGCTGCCGGCCGCGTTGAAGGTCGTGCTGGAGAACATGCTCCGCTTCGAGGATGGGGGCCGGACGGTCTCGGTCGAGGACGTGAAGGCCTTCGCCGAATGGGCCGAGAAGGGCGGGAAGAACCCCCGCGAGATCGCCTATCGCCCGGCGCGCGTGCTGATGCAGGACTTCACCGGGGTGCCGGCGGTCGTCGACCTCGCCGCCATGCGCGACGGCATCGTCGGCCTCGGCGGCGACGCGCAGAAGATCAACCCGCTGAACCCCGTCGACCTGGTCATCGACCACTCGGTCATGATCGACGAGTTCGGCAACCCCCGCGCCTTCCAGATGAACGTGGACCGCGAATATGAGCGGAACATGGAGCGGTATCAGTTCCTCAAATGGGGCCAGACCGCCTTCAACAACTTCCGCGTAGTTCCGCCGGGCACGGGCATCTGCCATCAGGTGAACCTGGAATATCTGGCCCAGACCGTCTGGACCGACGAGGACCAGGCGGGCGAGACCGTCGCCTATCCGGACACGCTGGTGGGCACCGACTCGCACACGACCATGGTCAATGGCGCGGCCGTGCTGGGCTGGGGCGTGGGCGGCATCGAGGCCGAGGCCGCGATGCTGGGCCAGCCGATCTCGATGCTGATCCCCGAAGTCGTGGGCTTTGAGCTGACCGGCGAGATGGTCGAGGGCACGACGGGCACCGACCTGGTGCTGAAGGTCGTGGAGATGCTGCGCGCGAAGGGCGTGGTCGGCAAGTTCGTGGAGTTCTACGGCTCCGGCCTCGACACGCTGCCGCTGGCCGACCGGGCGACCATCGCCAACATGGCGCCGGAATACGGCGCGACCTGCGGCTTCTTCCCGATCGACGCCGAGACGCTGCGCTACCTGCGCACCACGGGCCGCACGGAAGAGCGTATCGCCCTGGTCGAGGCCTATGCCAAGGAGAACGGGTTCTGGCGCGATGCCGATTACGCGCCGGTCTACACCGACACGCTGAGCCTGGACATGGGCACGATCGTGCCCGCCATCTCCGGCCCCAAGCGGCCGCAGGACTATATCGCGCTCGACAAGGCCGCCCGCGCCTTCGTGGAGTATGTCAGCGGCGTGCGCGGCGCCGAGGACGCGTCCGCCAAGGCCGAGACCCGGTGGGAAGGGGAGGGCGGTGCGCCCGAGCCTGTCGACATCCCGGGCGACGAGGGCCATCACCGGAAAGGCTTCGTCGCGGGCGGGGAGGCCGACCGGTCGCAGCTCCATGACGGCTCCATCGTGATCGCGTCGATCACCTCCTGCACGAATACGTCGAACCCCTATGTGATGATCGGCGCGGGCCTCGTCGCGCGCAAAGCGCGGGAGCTGGGTCTGAACCGCAAGCCCTGGGTGAAGACTTCGCTGGCGCCGGGCTCGCAGGTGGTGTCGCATTACCTGGAGGCGGCCGGCCTTCAGGACGACCTGGACGCCATCGGGTTCAACCTCGTGGGCTATGGCTGTACGACCTGCATCGGCAACTCGGGGCCGCTGGCGCCGGAGATCTCCAAGGCGATCAACGACAACGACCTGATCGCGACCTCGGTGCTTTCGGGCAACCGCAACTTCGAGGGCCGGATCTCTCCGGACGTGCGGGCGAACTACCTCGCCTCGCCGCCGCTGGTGGTGGCCTATGCGCTGGTGGGCGACATGAATGTCGATATCACCAAGGAGCCGCTGGGCACCGACAAGGACGGCAACCCGGTCTATCTCAAGGACATCTGGCCCTCGCAGCAGGAGGTCGCCGAGCTGGTCGAGAAGACCGTGACCCGCGCCGCCTTCCAGGAGAAATATGCCGACGTCTTCAAGGGCGACGAGAAGTGGCAGTCGGTCGAGGTGTCGGGCGGCGAGACCTACGATTGGCCGGCGACCTCGACCTATGTGCAGAACCCGCCCTACTTCCAGAACATGGCCAAGGAGGCCGGGGAGATCCACGACATCGTCGGCGCCCGCGTCCTGGCGGTGCTGGGCGACATGATCACCACCGACCACATCTCTCCGGCGGGCTCCTTCAAGGAGAGCTCGCCCGCCGGCCAGTATCTGATCGAGCGGCAGGTGCCGGTTCGGGAGTTCAACTCCTACGGCTCGCGCCGTGGCAACCACGAGATCATGATGCGCGGCACCTTCGCCAATATCCGCATCAAGAACGAGATGCTGGACGGGGTCGAGGGTGGCTACACGGTCGGGCCGGACGGCGAGCAGACCTCGATCTACGACGCCGCCATGGCCTGGCAGGCGCAGGGCGTGCCGCTCGTGGTCTTCGGCGGGGAGCAGTATGGCGCGGGCTCGTCCCGTGACTGGGCGGCCAAAGGCACGGCGCTGCTGGGGGTCAAGGCGGTGATCGCCGAGAGCTTCGAGCGCATCCACCGCTCCAACCTCGTCGGCATGGGCGTGATCCCGTTCGAGTTCACCGGCGGCGACACCCGCAAGAGCCTGGGCCTGACCGGGCAGGAGCAGGTGACGATCGAGGGGCTCGGCGATGTCCGTCCGCTCCAGGAGGTCGAGGCCAAGATCGCGATGGCGGACGGGACCGAGCAGACGGTCACGCTCAAGTGCCGGATCGATACCGAGGTCGAGATCGACTACATCAAGAACGGCGGCGTGCTGCACTACGTGCTGCGCAACCTGGCCCAGTCGCCGGTCGCCGCGGAGTGACGCCTCATCCATCCTGACGGATGTCTTCGGCGGGGCCTTCGGGCCCCGCTTGCTTTTTGCGGCGGCATGGGCGCAGGCTGCGGCATGGGGGCCGATCTCTTCATCTCCGGAGCCATGCCGCCTTTCGGCGCGGGCTTTGTCGTTTGTGACCAGTCGCGGCTGATGCGCCCTCCAAGAGCCGGGGGCCGCGTTCGGTCTCGTCCCTGTCCCAAGATCGCTGCCGCCCCGCGCCGCCTCGGTCTTGCCCGCCCCAGGCGGCGCGCGGCGGTGGAGCTGGACGCAGGCGCGCTGGCGGCCCGATCCCCCCGGGGAGAGCGGATCGCGCGCCCGTTGCGCCCGGTGGGGGGCGGGGCCGGGGGCGCCACCGCGCGCCCTGCCGAAGTGTTGACGCCGGGAGCAGCCATGCCAGGGCACGCGCGCGAGGCCCGCCCATGAACCTCGCACGCCATCTGAAGGGCTTCCCCGACCTGCCGCCCATCTGGCTGTTGGGCGCGCTGTTCTGCGTCTGGAGCCTGGGTCGCGGGCCGGGGCCGTCCGCCGCCGGTGCGATCGGCCAATGGCTGGGCGGCGCGCTGATCGTCGCCGCGCTGGCCCTGATCGGTTGGGCGGCGCTCTGGTTCCTGCGCAAGCGCACGCCGATCGAGCCGCATCATCGGCCTGAGGCGCTGATCGTCGAGGGGCCCTATCGCATCAGCCGCAATCCGATCTACCTCGCGCTCGTCACCATCGCGCTCGGCGCCGCGTTGCGGCAGGACAGCCTCCTGGCGCTGTTGCCCGTGCCTGGGCTGTGGTGGGTTCTCGACAGGCGCTTCGCCGCCCCGGAGGAGGCGGGCCTGCGTTCCGCCTTCGGGAGCGCCGCCGAACCATACCTGAAAGCCACGCGCCGTTGGATCTGATCTGTCCCTCACCGCACGGTGATTGGCAAAGGCGCCAGGGCTCCTCTAGGTATCGGACCTGACCGAACGACCGGACACCGCCTATGCGTCTCGCCACTGCCGCCTTCGCCGCTTTGTTGCCTCTCTCAGCCGCCGCCGATCCGGTTGTGGTCGAACTCTACACCTCTCAGGGCTGTTCCTCCTGTCCGCCCGCTGACGAGATGCTGGGGGAGTTGACCGCGCATGAGGACGTGATCGCCCTCTCGCTTCACGTCGATTACTGGGATTGGATCGGCTGGGAGGACACGTTCGGCAAGGCCGCCCATTCCGAGCGTCAGCGCGCCTATGCCTCGGCCGTGGGTTCCAGTGTGGTTTACACGCCGCAATTCGTCGTCGGTGGGGCCGATCAGGTGGCGGGGCCGTCGGGGATGAAGCTGGCGCAGCTGATCGAGGCGCACCGAGGCGCCACGGGGGACGTTCTGCGCGCTGCCTCCACCGCCGAAGGGCGCAAGGTCGTCGCGATGGAGGTCGAGGGCGGCGGGCAATTGGTGCTGGTCACGGTGCTCCCGCGGGCCGAAGTCAAGATCATGCGGGGCGAGAACGCGGGTCGGGTCATGACCTATCACAACGTGGTCATCGGCTGGGACGTTCTGGGCGAGTGGTCGGGCGAGGCCGGAAGCTTCTCCCTGCCCGCGCCCCGGGACGGTTATGCGCAGATCGTGCTGGCGCAGAGGGTCGACGGGGGTAAGCTGGGGCCGATCCTCGGCGCGGTGAAGCTCGACTAGGGCCGCTTGGGACTCGATCCCGGGCGTTCGTGTGTCCGTTAGGAGGTCGGCGGAGCGGGGGCGGGTCTGGGGCACGCGCAAAGCGGCGCGTGACACCGCGCGAGCCGTGGCGGCCGGGCACGGAGCCGCACATCCGACGATCGCGGGCGGAGATGTGAGGGCAGGGGCCGCGACAAACGGTGGGACGGCGGCAGAGGTTCCAGGCTCGAAGAGACATCCATGGGTGGCCGCTCCAAGTGCCCACGCGACTCCCCTCCCGCGCCGGGGCTGTGGGTCGAACGGACACTAGGCTCTTTAACTTATTAGGATTTGGTCCACGGGTCCTGGGTGCTTCAACCTTCCCGAGAGGTTTGGGGAGCGGGATGGCCAGGGGGCATTC
The DNA here is from genome assembly GCF_900116765.1 of Jannaschia seohaensis. Lineage (GTDB taxonomy): Bacteria > Pseudomonadota > Alphaproteobacteria > Rhodobacterales > Rhodobacteraceae > Jannaschia > Jannaschia seohaensis. Next base: position 7,216 of record NZ_UETC01000005.1, read on the forward strand.
TTGTATGAGCGATGCGGAGTGGGGGCGGGTCGCGCCGCTTCTCCCCTGCGGTCAGCGCGGTGCGTCGACGACTGCCGGGTGATCTCTCTGCACATGCTGCGGTCAGGGGCGCGGTGGCGGGCCTGCCCGGAGGGCTACGGCTCTCACACGACCGTCTACAAACGCTTCACCAGGTCGTCCCGGCAGGGCGTCTCACATGGGATCTGCGAGGCGCCGGCCGGCCATGCCGGCATCCACGGGTCGCATGCGGAGGTCTCGATCGACGCGCCCCACGTCAAGGCGCACCGCTCGGCGGCCGACGCAAGAGGGGGAGCCTTCGCGCAGGGGATAGGCTGCTCCCGCCGAGGGGGCGTCCAGGCTGCACGGGCTCGCAGAGCGCGGGAGGCAAACGGCCAACTCGTCCACGACCTTCCGGCGCGTCTCGATCCCATAGGATCGGACCGCCCCTCCCGCGCGCGAAACCTCGTCGAGCGAAGGTGGCGCCGCCTCACGGACTTACGCCGCGTCGCGACCCGATACGACACGCTCGGGCGAAACGTCTTCGCCGCCGCTCACATCGCCGCAGCCTGCACCTGCTGGATTAATGGAGTCCGCAGCCTAGGCGGCCCGCGGTACGGGACCAAGCGAGCCGCGCAGGCGCAGCACACAGGGCAGCGCGACGCTGTCTGGCTGCGCCCCGGTGCGCACCATCTCCGTCAGCATGATCGCGGCGCGCGCGCCCATCTCCCCATGGGGGATCGAAACGGTGGCCAGCGGCGGGTCCGCGACGGTCGACAGCTCCGTGTCGTCGAAGCCGGTGATGGAGACGTCCTCGGGCACGCGCAGCCCCATCGCCCGGGCCTGCCGCAAGGCGCCGAGCGCCAGCACGTCATTGCCGCAGATCACGGCGGTAGGCGGATGCGGGGCCGTCATCAGGTCGGCCATGGCCCGGGCGCCTGTCTCGATGCCGTAGGGCGTTTCGATCACCGTCAGGGTGGCCGGGTCCAGCCCCTGGGCCGCCATGGCGGCGCGCACGCCCGCCACTCGGTCCCGCGTCCGGTCGTTGAACCGGGTATGGCCCGAGATCGTGGCCAGCCGCCGATGGCCCTGCGCCAAGACGGCCGCGGTCATCTCCGCCATCGCCGCCTTGTTGTCGAAGCCAACCGAGGGCCGGGGCTCGGACGGGTCATAGACCCAGGCCACCAGGACCGGCACCCGATGCAGAGCGAGGAAATCGTAGAGCGCCGGATCCCGCTCATGGCCGATCAGCAGCAACCCATCGGCCCCGCGGGCCACCAGCGTCCGGATCTGCGCCGCCTCCAGGTCCGGTCGATAGGCGGAGGAGGCCAGCAGCAGCGTCATCCCCTGCGCCACGAGACCCGTCTGGAACGCCTGCAAGCCGCGCGCGAAGACCGAGTTTTCCAGAGTGGGCACGATTGCTCCGATCGTGTCGGTCCGCTTGGCCGCGAGCGCCCGCGCGCCGAAATTCGGCGAATAGCCGATCTCGGCCACCGCCGCCTCGATCCGTTCCCGGGTCTCGCGTTGGACGCGTTCGGGCGCGTTGAGGCACCGAGAAACGGTCGCCGTCGAGACGCCCGCGCGGCGGGCGACATCGGCCAGGGTCGGGGTCTTGGTCATGCGCGCGGCGTCCATGTGGCGGGGGTGTAAGGAAGACCGATAGCAGATCGTCTGCCCTCATGTAAGCGCTTGCATCGCTCGATGAAAGCGCTTACATGACGACTCAGCGATGTGGGGAGGATTCGACATGGCGCGCGAGTATCTGAAAAAGGCCACCAAGACGGCGCGGTCCGACGCAGCCGACGTTTCGGCCACGGTGCAGGGCATCCTGGACGATATCGAGCAGGGCGGCGACGCCAAGGCGCTGGAATACGCGGCCAAGTTCGACAAATACGACGGCCCGATCCTGATGTCCGAGGCCGAGATCGAGGCCGCCTGCGCCCAGGTTCCCGAAAAGCTCAAGGCCGACATCGAGTTCAGCCACGCCAACGTCAAGCGTTTCGCCGAGCTTCAGAAATCGACCATGACCGATGTCGAGACGGAGGTCGTTCCAGGCCTCATCGCCGGTCAGAAGGTCATGCCGGTCGAGGCCGCGGGCTGCTACGTGCCGGGCGGGCGCTACAGCCATATCGCCTCGGCCATCATGACGGTGACGACGGCCAAGGTCGCCGGCTGCAAGCACATCACCGCCTGTTCCCCGCCGCGCCCCGGCGTCGGCATCGCCCCGGCTATCGTCTATGCCGCCAAGATCTGCGGCGCGGACGCGATCCTCGCCATGGGCGGAGTGCAGGGCGTGGCCTCCATGGCGTTCGGCCTGCACGGGCTGCCCAAGGCGAACATCCTGGTGGGCCCGGGCAACCAGTTCGTGGCCGAGGCCAAGCGCATCCTCTACGGCCGTGTCGGCATCGACATGATCGCTGGTCCGACCGATTCGCTGATCCTGGCCGACAAGACCGCCGACCCGGAGATCGTCGCCGCCGACCTCGTGGGGCAGGCGGAGCACGGCTATAACTCGCCGGTCTGGCTGGTCACTGACGACCGCGCCCTGGCCGAGACGGTGATGGCCCGCGTGCCCGAGCTGATCGCCGAGCTGCCCGAGGTGAACCGCGACAACGCCACCGCCGCCTGGCGCGACTATGCCGAGGTGATCCTCTGCGACGGGCGCGAGGAAATGGCCGCGACCTCCGACGAATACGCGCCCGAGCACCTGACGGTGCAGGCCGAGGATCTCGACTGGTGGCTGGACCGGCTGACCTGCTACGGCTCGCTCTTCCTGGGCGAGGAGACGACGGTGGCCTTCGGCGACAAGGCCTCCGGCACCAACCACGTGCTGCCGACCAGCCGGGCCGCGACCTATACCGGCGGTCTGTCGGTGCACAAATACATGAAGGTCGTGACCTGGCAGCGGGCCACCCGCGAGGGGGCGAAGGACGTGGCCATCGCCACCGCGCGGATTTCCCGGCTGGAAGGGATGGAGGGCCATGCCCGCACCGCCGATATCCGGCTGGCCAAATACTTCCCCGGCGAGAACTTCGACCTGAGCGCTGAGGAGTGAAAGCGCTCGTCTATACCGGCCCCGAGGCGCTGGAGGTCCGGGAGGTCCCGGATCCCATCGCTGCCGATGGGGAGGTCGAGGTTCGGGTCGCGCGGGTCGGCATCTGCGGCTCGGACATGCACGCCTTTCTCGGTCATGACGAGCGGCGCCCGGCTCCGCTGATCCTGGGCCATGAGGCGTCAGGGCTTGCGGGCGGCCGCCGGGTGACCGTGAACCCGCTCGTCACCTGCATGACCTGCCCCGCCTGCCTGCGCGGAGAGACCAATCTCTGCGCGCGCCGCCAGATCATCTCCATGCCCCCGCGAGAAGGCGCCTTTGCCGGTGCCGTCGCCATGCCGGAGCGCAACCTCGTCGATGTGCCCGATCACGTGACCGACGCACAAGCGGCCCTGGCCGAGCCCATCGCCTGCGGCTGGAACGGCGCGCGCAGCGGCATCGCCGCCGCGGGCGTGGCGGACCGGGCGCTGGTTCTGGGCGGCGGGGCGATCGGATTGGGCGCCGCGCTCTGCCTCATGGCGCAAGGCGTGGGCGACGTCACAGTGGTCGAGCCCAACGACATGCGCCGCGCCTTTCTCGACGGGCATGTCCAGACGGCCGCCAAGGCGCCCGACGGCGCCTTCGATGTGGTGGTGGACGCGGTCGGGATCGATCCGACGCGGGCGGCGGCCTCCGCCGCCGTGCGGCCCGGCGGCGCCATCGTCCATATCGGTCTGGGCGGCGGGCAGGGGGGGCTGGATCTGCGGCGCATCACGTTGCAGCAGATCGCCTTCCTCGGCATCTACACCTACACGGCGCAGGACTTCCGCGACACCTGCGCCGCCATGTTCGACGGTCGCCTGGGCCCCCTGGACTGGGTCGAGGAGCGCCCGCTCACCGAAGGTGCCCGCGCCTTCGCCGACATCCGCGCGGGGGCCGTGGCGGCCCCTAAGATCCTACTCGTTCCCTGAAAGGAGCCCCGTTTTGGATATCGACAAGAGGATTTGCGACGACCTGGTCGCGAACGACATCTCGTTCGTCACCACCGTCCCCTGCAAGCAGCTGGCCGGCGTGATCGACGAGGTCGAAAAGCGCCCCGAGATCTTCCACATCCCTTCCAACAAGGAAGATGAGGGCATGGGCCTCTGCGCCGGCGCCTGGATGGGCGGCAAGCGGCCGATGATCATCATGCAGAACACCGCGCTGGGCGTGACGCTGAACACGCTGGCGACGCTGACGCAGTTCTACCGCATGCCCCTGCCGATGCTGATCTCCTATCGCGGAGAGCTGCGGGAGCCCGTCGCCTGCCAGGTCGAAATGGCGGTCCACACCAAGGCCCTGCTCGCGCAGATGCACATCCCGACCTACCATTTCCACTGGCAGAAAGATGTCGAGGAGTTCGACAACATCCTCAAATACACCTTCATGTGCAACAAGCCCGTGGCGATCCTGACCGACGCCAATTTCTGGGGAGGCTACGGCGACCAATGATCCGTTCCGAAATCCTGAAAGAGATCGCTCCGATCCTTCGTGACCAGCTGGTGGTCTGCAATATCGGCATCCCGTCGCAGGAGCTGCACGCGATCGACGACCAGCCGACCAACTTCTACATGCTGGGCACGATGGGCCTAGCCTCGTCGATCGGCCTGGGCCTCGCGCTGGCGCAGCCCAAGACGGTGATCGTGATCGACGGCGACGGCTCGATCCTGACCAATATGGGCACGCTGCCGACCATCGCGAACAACGTGGCCGACAACTACATCCTGATGATCATCGACAACGGGTCCTACGGCTCGACCGGGGATCAGCCGACCTATACGGGCAAGAAGACCTCGCTCGCCAAGGTCGCCGAGGCCTGTGGCTGCGAGAACGTGATCGAGTGCAAGGATGTGGACACCGGTGAAGTGCTCCAGAAGGCTATCGACTCCAAGAAGATGCACATCATCGTCGTCAAGTGCGACAGCGGCAACGCCAAGATGCCCGTCATCACGATGGATCCGGTGGTGATCAAGCATCGCTTCATGGAAGCCGTGAAGGCCTGAGGGCCGGCGGTCCAACAGTGAGTATTTAGAAACCCGTGATGAGGGGCGCGCGTCTCTCCTCATCACGGGTTGTAAAATACTCACGACGCGACGGGAGCGGCTGGGTACGTCCTCAGGACAAGGGCCCGTCCCCCGCCCGCGCCCCTGCGCCCTCCCGCCCACGCGTTACGCCAGGCGCAGTGCGTCGTCGGTCATCTCCAGCCGCGCCGTCCCCTCCCCGTCGATCTCCGGCCAGCCCGGCGGGTCGGGCCGCGGTCGCCCGTCGCTCTCCACGATCACCGACCGCGTAGCGCCGGGGATGCCCCCGGCGCCGGCGGTGGCGATCTCGCGGAAGTGGTCGGAGATAGGCCGACAGACCTTGCCGCCCGCGCCGCGCCTCTGGCTCGCAGCCGAAGCGATCCTTCCGATCTGCTCGATTGACCTCCTCGGCCGTTCATCCGACAGGACTGCGGAAACCTGACGGGCGCTCGAACGGCGCTGGGAGGCAGCGGCGGACGGGACGACGTCTTGCAGTGTGGCTTTCCTGCCCGGAGAGGGCCGTGACGGCAGAGATCGGATGTGACGGGGCGACGTTTCTCACGTCTAGGCTTGAGACGCGCGGACAGCCGTGCCCCGCCCGCCGGATGGGCGAGCGGCTATGTCAGAACCAAATCCGGTTTCCGCGACCCCTCGCGGACCAGCCGTGCGTTCGGCATGTCGTTGCCGTCGATCTTCGCGGCACGCGCCTCGGGCGTCATCCAGGCCCAGCGCTCGGCAAGGCGGAGGCGCAGCTCGTCGTCCGGCACCTCCAGCCGGGCGGTGATGTCCCACTCGATGTCGCGCCAGCCCGGCGCGTCGAGCAGCAGCCAGTTGCCTTCGACCACGACGACACGTGTCTGGGCGGGGATATGGCCAGCGCCCGCGATGGCTATCTCGCGGGAGCGGTCGAAGATCGGGTGATAGACGTCCTCGCCCGCGCGCAGCGCCGCGACGGTCCGGGCGAAGCCGCCCAGGTCGAAGGTCTCGGGCGCGCCCTTGCGGGGCAGCAGGCCGCGCGGTCCGAGGATCCTGTCGTCCAGGTGAAAGCCGTCCATCGGCAGCACCGCGCCGCCGGTCCGCTCCGCCAGGGTTTCGGCCAAGGTCGACTTACCGGAGGCGGGCGGGCCGGCCAGCGCCACCACCACCCGGTCGCCCGGATGAGCTTCGATGCGGGCGAGCAGGGCGTCGAGGCTCACGCGGCCTCCGGCTCCTTGGCGCCGGTCATGTAGGCCACGGCGTCGGACATCGTATGTTCCTTTGGGTCGATGACCGTCAGGCGCTTGCCCAGGCGATGGACATGGATGCGGTCGGCGACCTCGAAGACATGCGGCATGTTGTGGGAGATCAGGATGATCGGGATGCCCCGTGCTTTCACGTCCTGGATCAGCTCCAGCACGCGGCGGCTCTCCTTGACGCCCAGCGCCGCGGTCGGCTCGTCCAAGATGATGACCTTGGAGCCGAACGCGGCGGCGCGGGCCACGGCCACGCCCTGTCGCTGACCGCCCGACAGGGTCTCGACCGCCTGGTTGATGTTCTGGATCGTCATCAGGCCCAGGTCGCTCAGCTTTTCGCGCGCGAATTTCTCCATGGCGGCGCGGTCGAGCATCCGCAGATACTTGCCTCGCCAGCCGGGCTTCCGCATCTCCCGACCCATGAACATGTTGTCGGTGATCGAGAGGGCCGGGGACATGGCGAGCGTCTGGTAGACCGTCTCGATCCCTGCCTCCCGAGCATCGATGGGCGAGGTGAAATGAACCTGCTTGCCTTCCAGCCAGACCTCGCCCTCGTCGGGGATCACGGCGCCGGAGACGGCCTTGATCAGGCTCGACTTCCCCGCACCGTTGTCGCCGATCACGGCGAGGATCTCGCCGGGATAGAGGTCGAAGTCGCAATGGTCGAGCGCGGTTACGCGGCCATAGCGCTTGACCAGGTTGCGGCCTTTGAGAATGGGCTCCTGGGTCATGGCGACACCTTTCTGATCCATTGGTTCCCGTTCGGATCTACTGTCACGATGGGAACGGTGCAGTCCGCGGTCCGGTCGAGCAACGTCATGCCGACACCTTCCTGATCCACTGGTCCACGGCCACGGCGGCGATGATGAGCACGCCGATGAGGAGGTAGGTCCACTGCGCGTCCGCGCCGAGCAGGCGCAGGCCCAGGGTGAACACGCCGACGATCAGCGCGCCGAAGAACGTCCCCAGGATCGAGCCGCGCCCGCCGAAGAGCGAGATGCCCCCGATCACGACGGCGGTGATGCTCTCGATGTTGAGCAGCTGGCCCGAAGTCGGAGAGACCGAACCGATCCGGCCGATCAGCGCCCAGCCCGCCATCGCGCAGATCAGACCGGCGAGGCCATAGACGGAAATCAGCGTCATCTTAACGTTCACACCAGAGAGCTGCGCCGCCTCTGGGTCGTCGCCGACCGCGTAGACATGCCGCCCCCAGGCCGTGTGTTTGAGCACGAAGGCCAGGACGACGACGAGCAGGACCATGAAGATCACGCCCACCGTAAACACCGCGCCGCCGATCGAAAACTTCGCCCCCAGCAATTGCAACAAGGGGGCCGCTTCCTGGATGTCCTGCGACCGGATCGTCTCGTTGGCGGAGTAGAGGAAGTTCGCCGCCAGCACGATCTGCCACATGCCCAGCGTCACGATGAACGGCGGCAGCTTCATCACGGCGACCAGCCACCCGTTGATGCAGCCGATGGCGGTGCCGAACATCAACCCGCAGGCGACGGCGACCTCGACGGGCAGGCCGTAGCGGAATGTGAACTGGCCCATGATCACCGAAGAGATCACGGCGATGGCGCCGACGCTCAGATCGATGCCCGCCGTCAGGATGACCAGGCTCTGTGCCGCCGCCACGATGCCCACGATCTGCACCTGTTGCAGGATCAGCGTGAGCGCGAACGGGCTGAAGAAGCGCGAGCCGAGCAAGAGGCCGAACACGATGACCGATGCGACCAGTACGATCAGCGGCACAAGCGCGGGGTTCACGTGGAGCAGGTGCTGGATCGTCCCGACGATGCCGCGGTTCTTATGTTCGAACTCTGCGACTTTGTCGGCGCGGTTGATCGCGGATTCGTAGCTGTCGGATTGGGACATCTTTGGCCTCTCGCCGGATGAGGGTGCGCGCGGCCTGGGACCGCGCGTCCGGTTGGTCTGAGGGTGCTAGGCCTGGGTCAGCCTGGCATCTGGGGAGGCCGAGCCGGTGATCGGCTCCGCCCGATCGCATCCCGGAGGCCCCGCAGGGCCCCCGCCGGGCGTGAGCGCCCGATGTGGATGCTCAGCCCCAGCAGAGCTCTTTGCCCTCGGCGACCGAGATGCTCTCGATGCCGTCGACGGGCTGGTCTGTCACAAGGCCCACGCCGGTGTCGAAGAACGCCTTGCCGGGCGTTGGTTCCGGCTTGGTGCCTTCCTCGGCCCAGGTCTTGATGGCCTCGACCCCCAGCGATGCCATGAGCAGCGGGTACTGCTGCGAGGTCGCGCCGATCACGCCGTCCTCGACGTTCTGCACGCCGGGGCAGCCGCCATCGACGGAAACGATCAGCACGTCGTTTTCACGGCCGATCGCACGGAGCGCTTCGTACGCACCGGCAGCGGCAGGTTCGTTGATCGTGTAGACGACATTGACCATCGGGTCGGCCGCCAGGATGTTCTCCATCGCGGTCCGTCCGCCCTCTTCGGAGCCTTGGGTGACGTCCTGACCGACGATGCGGGGGTCCTCTTCGTCGCCCCAGCGGTTCGGGTCTCCCAGTTCAATGCCAAAGCCGTCCAGGAAGCCCTGGTTGCGCAGAACGCCGACGGTCGGCTGGGAAACCTGGATGTTCAGCATCGCGATCTTGGCGTTCTCGGCCTCGTCGCCCATCTGCGCGCGCGCCCACTGTCCGATCAGAAGCCCCGCGAGGTAATTGTCGGTCGCGAAGGTGGCGTCAGCTGCGTCGGCGGGCGTCAGAGGCGTGTCCAGGGCGATGACCAAGAGGCCCGCGTCCCGCGCCTGCTGGACGGCGCCGGTGATGGAAGACGTGTCCGAGGCGGTGATCAAGATGCCCTTGGCGCCGTCGAGAATGCAGGTTTCGATGGCCTGAACCTGCGTCTCGTGGTCGCCGTCGAACTTGCCTGCGAAGGTCTTGAGCTCGACGCCAAGCTCTTCGGCCTTGGCGGTCGCGCCCTCGCGCATCTTCACGAAGAACGGGTTGGTGTCGGTCTTGGTGATCAGGCAGGCCGTCGTGGTGGCGTGGGCGTCCGCGAAGGCGGACCCGGTCATGGCCGTAAGCGCAAGAGCCGTGCCAGCGAGCAGTTTCTTCATCTTGGTATTCCTCCCAGTGGGACGGCACGATTCGGCCGTCATCACGCGAGATTTGACGCGAATCGAGAGAGGCGTCAATTAATAAATCCGGTTGATTTATTAATCCGCCTTTGGCACGGAGGAGGGCGGAGGTGCGGATGCCCGACGACGCCAATCCGATGATCGGCTCGGTTGCGACCCGGCGCGACCAGCGCGATTACAACGAGAGAGTGCTGCTCTCGGCGATTGCGCGGCTTGGCGCGGCCCCCGCCGCGGAACTGGCTCGCCGCACCGGCCTGTCGGCGCAGACCGTCTCGGTGATCCTGCGGGCGCTGGAAGCCGATGGGCTGATCGCGCGCGGCGCGCCCCGGCGGGGCCGGGTCGGTAAGCCGTCGGTGCCCATTGAGATCGCTGCGGACGGGGCGTTCTCGGTCGGGTTGAAGGTCGGCCGGCGCTCGGCGGATCTGGTCCTGATGGATCTGCGCGGAGAGGTGCGGGGGCAGCTCCAGACCGCCTATCGCTATCCGCTCCCCGAGGATGTCTATCGCTTCGTCGACCGGGCGCTTGAGGCGCTCGGCCGCGAGCTGCCCGCCTCCGCGCGGGACCGTCTCTGCGGCCTCGGGCTCGCCATGCCGTTCGAGCTTTGGCGCTGGGAGCGGGAACTGGGCGCCCCGCCGCGAGGCTTGGACGCCTGGCGCGATACAGACCTCGCCGCCGAGATGGCCCATCGCACGGGGCTGGAAACCGTGGTGGTCAACGACGCGACCGCCGCCTGCCGTGCCGAGGCGATGCTGGGCCGCGGACCGGGCGTTTCCGACTGGGCCTATCTTTATGTCGGGTCGTTCATCGGTGGTGGAGTGGTTTTGGGTGGGACGGTTTATGAGGGGCCGCACGGCAATGCCGGCGCCTTCGGCGCGATGCAAAGCCGCACAGTGGATGGCCGGTCGGCGCCTCTGGTCGAGACGGCGTCGCTCTACCTGTTGGAGATTGCCATCACGGGAGCCGGCGGGGATCCCCGGCTGCTCTGGACCGAGCCGAGGGACTGGTCCGCCTTCGAGCCGCAGATCGCCCCCTGGATCGATGAGACCGGCGAGGCCATTGCCCGTGCCGCCGTTTCCGCCTGCGCGGTGATAGACTTCGCGGCGGTGGTGGTCGACGGCGCCGTGCCGCCTCCGATCCGCGCCCGCCTCGTGGCCCGCATCCGGGAGGTTCTGCCGGGGCTCGACGCTCGCGGGCTGGTTCTGCCCAAGGTGATCGAGGGGCGGGTGGGCGAGAACGCCCGCGCCGTCGGCGCCGCCTGGGCGCCGCTTTCGGCGCGGTACCTTTCGATCGGCTAGGGCTGCGGAAACCCGTAGAGCCGCGCGGGCGTATCGCTCAGAATGGCGCGCCGCGCCGCCTCCGATGTCACGACATCGAGAAAAGCGTCGAGCAGCCGCCCCGCATCCGGCTGCTTGGCGTCGGCCAGCATGATATGCGGCCAGTCTGAGCCCCAGAGACAGCCCTCCGGGTTCGCCCGGACCAGGGCGTCGACATGGGCGGCGGCCGCGTCATAGGGCGCATCGCTGAGCCGGTAGGCCCCGGAGAGCTTGACCAGGGCCGTGCCCTCCGCGACCAGCGCGCGCAGCATGTCGAAGCCCGGCTCGGCCAGTCCGGCGCCCAGATCGGGCCAGCCGATATGGTCGAACACCACGGGTACCGGCATCTCGCGCACCTGCGGGGCGAGATCCTCCATGTGCCTGTGCGCGTTCATCAGCATCTGCACATGCATCCCGCGCGCCGCCAGCCGCGGCGCCATCGCGCGCACGCCCTCCCAGGTCAGGATGCCGCCATGGACGTAGTTGAGCCGCACGCCCATGACCCCGGCCTCGGCCAGCGCGTCCAGCTCCGCGTCGGTGGCGCCGTCGCGGACCAGCCCGATCCCGCGCGCCCGGTCGCCCAGCCGGGAGACGGCGTCGACGGTCACGGCATTGTCGCCGCCGTAGAGGATCGAATGGACGATCACGGCCCGCGCGAGGCCGAGCGTCTCCAGGTGCCGCTCCAGCCGCAAGGCCCAGTCCTCCAAGCCGCCCGGCGCCGGGTCTTCCACCCGCCCCTCCCAGAGCGGATAGTCATCGGCGAGCATGTGGACATGGGCATCGCAGGCGCCAGGGGGCAGGGACGCCTTGGGGCGCGAGGGCGGGTCGAGCGGGAGATCGGCGTGATGCATGGGCCGGAGCATGGTGCGGGATGAATACCTATGCAACCACCGCTTGACCCGGCGCGCCGGGCGCGGTCGTATGGCGGCCAGCCGGGAGGTAGGATCATGGCGGACGCGAAGTTCAAGACACGGATGTTGGCGGGCGAGGTGCTGGCGGGCACTTTCTTCAAGACCCCCGCCCATGAGCTGGTCGAGGTGCTGGCGAAATCGGGCCTCGACTTTCTGTGCCTCGATGCGGAGCACGCGCCCTTCGATCACGGCCGGATGGATACCTGCCTGGCGCTGACCCGCGCTCTAGGCGTCCCGGCACTGGTCCGGGTGCCGACTGGCTCGCCGATGGAGATCCTGAAGGCGCTGGACGGCGGCGGCTTGGGCGTGGTCGTGCCCCATGTCGATTCGGTCGAGAAGGCCCGGGCCGTGGCCCGGGCCGCCCATTTCGGCGAGGGCGGGCGCGGTTATGCGGGCTCCACCCGTTGGGCGGGCTTTGCGACGCGGGGCATGGCGGATGTGCTGGCGCAGGACGCGGAGACCATCGTGATCGCGCAGATCGAAGAACCCGCGGGGGTCGAGGCCTGCGAAGAGATCGCGGCCGTGGACGGCATCGACGGGCTCTTCGTCGGCCCCGCCGACTTGTCGGTCTGCTACGGCGTCACCGACATCACCGCCGAGCCGGTGCGCGCGGCGATGGCGCGGGTGGGGGCGGCCTGCAAGGCCAATGGCAAGGCCTTCATGACCTTCGCGCCGAACGCGGCGGCCTGCAGGCCGTTGATGGAACAGGGCGTGACGATGTTCTTCGTCGCCTCGGAACATGCCTTCATGTTGCAGGGCGCCCGCGCCGTCGCGGATGCGCTGCACGATATGGGCGAGGCGGACTGAGCCACGACGGGGGAGGGGGGCTCTGCCCCCCGCCTTCGGCCCCCCCCGGGATATTTCTACAGGGAAGAAGAGGGGTGGGGGCTTATTCCGCTGCGGTGGCCTCGGCGGCTTGGGCGGCCTCGATCTCGGCGGCCTTCTTTTCGACCTGCTCGACGATGTGGTCGATCATCTTGTCGTTGTCCAAGGCGTGGCTCTTAGAGCCGGCCAGATAGACCATGCCGCGCCCGTTGCCGCCGCCGGTGAAGCCCACATCGGTCATCAGCGCCTCGCCCGGGCCGTTGACCACGCAGCCGATGATGCTGAGCGACATGGGCGTCTTGATATGCTCCAGCCGCTTCTCCAGGATCTCGACGGTCTTGATCACGTCGAAGCCCTGGCGCGCGCAGGAGGGGCAGGAGATGACGTTGACGCCGCGATGGCGCAGGCCGAGCGACTTGAGGATCTCGTAGCCGACCTTGACCTCTTCCACCGGGTCGGCGCTGAGCGAGACGCGGATCGTGTCGCCGATCCCCATCCAGAGCAGGTTGCCCAGACCGATGGCCGATTTGATCGTGCCGGAGACGAGGCCCCCGGCCTCGGTGATGCCGAGATGGATCGGCGCGTCGGTCGCCTCGGCCAAGCCCTGATAGGCGGCGGCGGCGAGGAAGACGTCGGACGCCTTGCAGCTGATCTTGAACTCGTGGAAATCGTTGTCCTGCAGGATGCGGATATGGTCGAGCCCGCTCTCGATCATCGCTTCGGGGCAGGGTTCGCCGTATTTCTCCAGCAGGTGCTTTTCCAGCGAGCCCGCATTGACGCCGATGCGGATGGAGCAACCATGGTCGCGGGCGGCCTGGATCACCTCCTTCACGCGGTCCGCGCTGCCGATATTGCCGGGATTGATCCGCAGGCAGGCGGCGCCGGCTTCGGCGGATTCGATGCCGCGGCGGTAGTGGAAATGGATGTCGGCGACGATCGGAACGGGGCTTTCGCGGACGATCTCTTTCAGCGCCTTCGACGACGCCTCATCCGGCACGGAGACGCGGACGATGTCGGCGCCCGCCTCGGCGGCGGCTTGGACCTGGGCGACGGTGGCGGCCACGTCGGTCGTCAGCGTGTTCGTCATGGTCTGGACGCTGATCGGGGCATCGCCGCCGACGGGGACGGTGCCGACCATGATCTGGCGCGACTTGCGCCGGTCGATCTGGCGCCAGGGGCGGATCGCGTGGAGGGACATGGGGCGGCCTCGCTGTCGTCTCGGCCGCTTGGCTGCCGCGGCCCTTTCGATGAGGTAAGCCCCTAAGCGGCGCTGCGCAACCGCGTCACTCCGCCGGGATATCCTGGCCGGGCAGCGCGGCTTCGGCGGCAAGTTCGGCCACCACGCGCGCGATGGGGCTGTCCTCCGTCAGATCCGCCACGGCGAAGCTATCGCCGATGGTCGCGGCCGAAACCTCGGTGGTGGCGACCTGCGGGCCGGGGGCCACGGGGCCGTAGGTCGTGCCCGCGACGGAGAAATAGACCGCGCCGGTATTTCCCGTTCGCAGCGACACCTCGCCCTCGGAGGCGGGAACCTCATAGGTCTCGCCCTGCTGCATCGTCCGCTCAAAAATCGTCGAGCCGTCGGCGGCGCGAATGCGGACCCAGGCTTCGGCGGTGGCGACCACGACGATGGCTTCCGGTTCGGAGGCGAGGACTTGCGGGGTCGCGGGGGTTTCGGCGGTCTCGCTCGGCTCGCGCAGCGCTTCTGCCAGGGCCAGATTGACCCCAGCGGCGATGCTTTCGGGCGTGCCGGTGGCCAAACCCGCGTCAGCTGCGATCGAATCCGCCGGCTCGATCGAGGCGAGCGCCCCGGTGGAGCCCGGCGCGATGGTGGAGATCGGCTGGTCGCGCGCCGTCAGGATCGGCGCGTCCAGGGCCTGCGGGCGATAGAGGCGGGAAAGCGCCTCGGTCGCGGGCATGTCCACGCCGGCGACCTCGGGGGCGGCGCTTGCCGGGGCCACGGGGGCGAGGGGGTCGAGTTCCGCCAGGAGGGCAGGCTCTTCCTCGACCGGGGCGACCTGCACGCGCTGGATTTCCTTCACGAGGGTCCAGCCGCCATAGCCCAGCCCGCCGACCAGCAGCGCGAGCACGGCCAGCGAGCCCAGCGCGCCCGGCTCGAAGCCCGCGAAGACGGGGGTGGTCTTTTTGGCGAAGGGGTTGCCGGCGCTCAGCAAAGGGTCGATCGGCTTCGCTTCGGTCTTGGGCTGGCGCAGGGCCGATCCGCGGCCCGCGGCGGGGGCGGCCAAGGCGGCGCCCAGGCCGTCGCGGCGCGACAGGGCGGATTCCATCGGCCGCAGCGACCCGATCCCGCCAAAGCCGGATTCTTCGCAGAAGCGAGCGAACACGATTTCGGGGTCCATACCGAGATAGCGCGCGTAGCTGCGCACATATCCGGCGACGAAGGATTGGCTGTCGAACGCCTCCAGGTCGGCATTCTCGATGGCGGCGATGTAACTGGCCTTGATGCGCAGTTCCCGCTGAACGTCCATGAGCGACTTGCCGAGCGTCGCCCGTTCGCCGCGCATCTCGTCGCCCAAACGCATCTCGTACGAGTCGAACCCGCGCTCAGGATTTTCGACGATAGTCTTCTTCTTCGACTTGCGGCCGAACATCAGCCTGCCCCTTCAAAGGTTGTGGTCGCGCCGTCTCTGGGTGCGATTCCGTCCCGTTGAACGAACCCCGGCCTTTACCGTGGGTCCCACTGCTTCGCGTAGACTAGCAGTGTTCCCCTCACAATGCACGGGCCTTGTCAGCCGGCCGCATGGGCGCGATTCAGCGCACAATGCGACCACAGATCGTCCATCGCGCGCACCAATGCGTCTATCATGGGCGGTGTGTGGACGGGCGAGGGGGTGAAGCGCAGCCGCTCGGTGCCCCTCGGGACGGTGGGGAAGTTGATCGGCTGAACGTAAACCCCGTGATCCGAGAGCAGGCGGTCCGAGATCATCTTGCATTTCACCGGGTCGCCGACATGGACGGGGACGATGTGGCTCCCGTGGTCGATGATCGGTAGGCCCAGGCCGCGGAGGCGCAGTTTCAGAACCGCCGCCCGCTCCTGATGGAGGGCGCGCAGATCGTGATCGGTCTTGAGGTGGCGGACCGAGGCCGCGGCGCCCGCGGCAACGGCGGGCGGCAACGAGGTCGTAAAGATGAAGCCGGGCGCATAGCTGCGGATCGCGTCGCACATCCGGGCCGAGGCGGCGATGTAGCCGCCCATCACGCCATAGGCCTTGGCCAGCGTGCCGTTGACGATGTCGATCCGGCCCATCAGCCCGTCGCGCTCGGCCACGCCGGCGCCGCGGGGGCCATACATGCCGACGGCGTGGACCTCGTCGATATAGGTCAGGGCGCCGAATTCCTGCGCCAGATCGCAGATCGCCTCGATCGGGCCAAAATCGCCATCCATGGAATAGACGCTCTCGAAGGCGATCAGCTTGGGCGCTTTCGGGTCGTCGGCCTCCAGCAATTCGCGCAGGTGCGCCACGTCGTTATGGCGGAAGATGCGCTTGGCGCCGCCGTTGCGGCGCACGCCCTCGATCATGGAGGCGTGGTTGAGCGCATCCGAATAGATGATCAGACCGGGGAACAGCTTGGGCAGCGTGCTCAGCGTGGCGTCGTTGGCGATATAGGCCGAGGTGAAGACCAGCGCTGCTTCCTTGCGGTGCAGATCGGCGATCTCGGCTTCCAGCGCCTTGTGGTAGACCGTGGTGCCCGAGATGTTGCGCGTACCACCAGACCCGGCGCCGGCGGCGTCCAGGGCTTCGTGCATGGCTTGCAGCACCACGGGATGCTGGCCCATGCCGAGATAGTCGTTGCCGCACCAGACGGTGATCTCCTGGGTGGAGCCGTCGGGCTTGTTCCAGGTCGCGTGCGGAAAATGGCCGCGATGGCGCTCGATATCGATGAAGGTGCGGTAGCGGCCTTCGCTGTGCAGGGCGGCAATCGCGGTGTCCAGCGCCTGGGCGTAGTCGGTCATTCGGCGTCCTCGTCAATCTTGGTCCGGCGCTTACCGGGTCGTCGGCAGGGCGCACAGGCCACAGATTGTCGCGTCATTTAGGGTATGCCGCAGGATTCGCCAACCGGTTGTGCGCTCCGGTTGAGCCGCTTACCTCCGCGACAGGCTGCGGGCGCGTCTCTGGCCGGTCAGAGCGCGCCGCGACTGCAATGGGCACGCCCGCTGCGGTGGGCGTGAGGGTGCGTCGTCAGAGGTCCACATGCCCGACTCCCTCCCTGAAATCCTCGATCGCATCGACGCGGCGCAACCCGCCGCCTTGGCCCGTCTGTCGGAGTTGCTGCGCATTCCGTCGATCTCCACCGATCCGGCCCATGCCGCCGATTGCCGGGCCGCCGCCGACTGGCTGGTGGCGGAGCTGGACACGCTCGGCTTCGACGCCTCGATCCGGGAGACGGCGGGCCATCCGATGGTGGTCGCCCATGGCGGGGAAGGGGCGCGGCACGTGCTCTTCTGCGGCCATTACGATGTGCAGCCGGCCGATCCGCTCGAATTGTGGGAGACGCCGCCCTTCGAGCCGGTGATCGGAGCCTCCGCCATCCGCGCGCGGGGGGCGTCGGACGACAAGGGCCAGCTGATGACCTTCCTGGAGGCCTGCTGCGCCTGGATCGACGTGACCGGTAAGCTGCCTTGCCGGATCACCGTGCTGCTGGAAGGGGAGGAGGAATCCGGCTCTCCGGCGCTGGTGCCCTTCCTGGAGGCGCATGCCGAGGAGTTGCGCGCGGAGATCGCCCTGGTCTGCGATACCGGCCTCTATGACGGGCAGGTCCCGGCCATCGTCACCCAGCTGCGCGGACTTCAGGGGGAGGAGGTGACGATCACCGGTCCCAACTCGGATCTCCATTCCGGCGCCTATGGGGGGGGCGATGAACCCGGCGCGCGTGCTTACCCGCATTCTGGGCCGGCTGCATGACGAGACCGGCCGGGTGACCGTCCCCGGCTTCTATGACGGAGTCGGCATGCCGCCGGAGGAGGTGCTGGAGAATTGGCGCGGCCTCGGCTTCCGGAGCGAGGCGTTTCTCGGGGATGTGGGCCTCTCGATCCCGGCGGGCGAAGCGGCCTATTCGGCGCTGGAGCAGCTATGGGCGCGGCCGACAGCCGAGATCAACGGGATCGAGGCGGGCTATACCGGGGCCGGGTTCAAGACCGTGCTGCCCTCGGTCGCGCGGGCCAAAGTGAGCTTCCGCCTGGTGGCGGGGCAGGATCCGCACCGGCTGCGCACGGCTTTCCGCGACTGGGTGATCGCCCAGCTGCCCGCCGATTGTCGGGCCACATTCGCGCCCCACGGGGCCGATCCGGCAGCGGCGATGCGGCTCGACCATCCCGCGTTTGAGGCCGCCCGCGCGGTGCTGACCGAGGAATAGGGGCGGCCCGCCGCCTTTGTCGGCGAGGGCGGGTCGATCCCGATTGTGGGGCATTTCCAGTCCATCCTGGGCATGGACGCGCTGCTGACCGGATTTGCCCGCGACGACGACCGGATCCACGCGCCCAACGAAAAATACGATCTGGAGAGCTTTCGGAAAGGCGCCGGGTCTTGGGCGCGCCTCCTGGACCGGCTGACCTGAGGGGGGCGCCCCCGGCTGAGTGCCGGGGGCGCTGATGTCATTCGGATTCGGCGCCGATGCGCTCGAAGATCTCGACGGCCAGGGTAGGCGTGCCCGGCACGAAGGTCACTCCAACGGTTCCGCGGCGGTCGTCCTGGCCATCCGCCTCCGCGTTGAACTGCGCGAAGACCGGCTCATGGCTATGAGCGCGGGCCGAGATCGAGACGACGTCCGGGCCGGGCACCGAGATGTGCTCGCTGGTTTTGCGGTCCTGGTTGAAATGGGCGATCGCGCCGTGCAGGCCGCTTTCGACCTGGGTGGCGGAGGCGGCGCCGGTCAGGGCGGCGACCGCGACAAGGGCGGAAACAAGAGTTTTCATGGCGTCGGTTCCTTTCGGGCCGAGGTCCCGTGTTACGCCGGGGCCTGATTTGAGGGGCAGGGGCGATGCTCTGCCGATGACCGGGAGCTATGCCCGAGGCCCGCTCTCATCAATGAACGCTTGCGTGAGATGTGCAGGATAATGGTGCGAAATCGCACGTCCACTGGCGGCCAGCGCACAGTCGGTCAGGCTTCCGCTTCGATCAGGCCCAGGCCCCGCAGATAGACGCCGATCCCGGCCTCCAAAAGATCCTCGGGCGCGAAGGGCGTGTTGGCACCCGGCTTGCCCCGGGCGAACAGCTCCACGACCCCATGGCACATCGCCCAGATATGGGCGCTGACCATTGCCGAGGGCGGGCGGCGCTCGGGCGGGATGTGACGCGAGAGGTTCTCGGCGGCCTGCTCCAGCACCCCGCGGGAGCGGGCGACGGCGCGGGCGAGATCCGGCGTCGCATGGCGCGACAGGCCGCTTTCGAACATCGCCATGTAATGTCCGGGATGCTTGCGCGCGAAGGCGAGATAGGCCCGGCCCGTCGCCTCGAAGGCCCGTAGGGCGGAGGGCTGGCCGCTTTCGAAGGCGTATTCCATCAGGTCGCCGAAGATCGCGTGGCCTTGCAGGGCGCATTCGATGATCAGGTCTTCGCGCCCCTCGAAATGGCGGTAGACGGCGGCGGGGGTCACGCCCGCCTGCTTGGCCGCCTCCGACAGGGTGAAGCCGGTCGGCCCCTTCTCCTCGATCAGGGAGAGCGCCGCGTCGACCAGCGCCTGACGCAGGTTGCCGTGATGATAGCCGCGCTTAGGCACCGGCCATCCACAGCTCGGGCCCGCCCGCGATGTTCGGGTCGATCTCCAACACGGCATCGTCGCGGCCCGCATAGGGGATGCGCGACAGGATCGCCGCGATCGCGTTCAGCCGCGCCCGCCGCTTGTCGTCGGAGCGGATGACGGTCCAGGGTGCGACGTCGAAATGCGAGCGCGCGAAGGTCTCGCCGATGGCGGCGGTGTAGGCGTCCCATTTCCACAAGCCCTCGACATCGATCCGCGACAGCTTCCATTGCTTGAGCGGATCGCCCTCGCGCGCGAGCATCCGGCGCAGCTGCTCGGCCTGGCCCACATTGAGCCAGAGCTTCACCAGGATGATGCCGTCGCGGACCAGCAGGTGCTCCACTTCGGGGAGTTGCTCGAAAAAAGCCTCGCGCTGGGGATCGGTGCAAAAGCCGAAGACCTTCTCGACCACAGCGCGGTTATACCAGGAGCGGTCGAAGACGGCCAACTGGCCCGCGCTGGGCAAATGGCGGATGTAGCGTTGGAAATACCACTCGCCGGCCTCGGTCTCGGTCGGTTTGGACAGCGCGACGATCTTGGCCGAGCGCGGCGAGAGGTTGTCGGTCAGCCGCGAGATCGTGCCGCCCTTGCCCGCCGCGTCGCGCCCCTCGAACACGCAGACGATCCGCGCCCCTGTCTCCCGCATCCAGGACTGCATCTTGACCAGCTCGATCTGGAGCGCGTCGAGCCGATCCTGATAGAGATTTTTGTCGAGCCAGCGGTCGTAGGGATAGTCGTCCGTCAGCACGTCCTTCTTGTGGCCCTCTTGGATCGCGGTTCGCACCTCCTCCGGCGCCGCTTCTTGGAAGAAGCGCGAAATGGCGGCGTCGAAGGGTTTGGGCATGCACGTCTCCTCGGGCTCTGTCTTATATGGCGATGCGTGGGGCTTGGGCCACCCCTTGGCGGGCGGGCCGCTGTCCCCTAGCTCCGCGCTCATGGACCGCCGCCGCCTCGAAGCCGTCTGGCTTGACCTGACCCGCCGCCGCCTGCCGGAGGCCGCCCGCTCGGCCCGCCACTGGCCGGTGCGCGCCGATCATTGCTTTCAGCGCATCCTGCTGGACCATGCCACGGGCGGGGTCTGGTATGACGCGATCCCCAAGCGCCCGGCCTATGCCCATGCGCCCGAGGCCGTGCTGCGCCGGGCCGTCGCGCTGGGCGAGGCGGTGCTGGCGGGCGAGGCGGACCTCGC
The DNA here is from genome assembly GCF_900116765.1 of Jannaschia seohaensis. Classification (GTDB taxonomy): domain Bacteria; phylum Pseudomonadota; class Alphaproteobacteria; order Rhodobacterales; family Rhodobacteraceae; genus Jannaschia; species Jannaschia seohaensis. Next base: position 27,633 of record NZ_UETC01000005.1, read on the forward strand.
CGCGCTGAACCGACAAAGCCTCGTCTGGCGCGGCAAGCGCCTGGCTTGAACCGCGCGCGCCCCCGTGCCACGCAAGAGCGGCACGACCGAGGGGGACACGCGCATGAGGACTGGTTTGTATCCGGGGACCTTCGACCCGATCACCCTGGGACATACCGACATCATCAAACGGGCCTGCCGTCTGGTCGACCGGCTGGTGATCGGCGTGGCGATCAATCGCGACAAGGGCCCGCTCTTCACATTGGAGGAGCGGGTGGCGATGGTCGAAGCCGAAGCCGCCTACTGGACGGCCAAGACCGGGACCGAGATCGTCGTCCACCCGTTCGAGAACCTGCTGATCGATTGCGCCCGGGATGTCGGTGCGCAGGTCATCGTGCGCGGCCTGCGCGCGGTCGCCGATTTCGAGTATGAGTTCCAGATGGTCGGTATGAACCGCGTGCTCGACGACCAGATCGAGACCGTGTTCCTGATGGCCGACGCGAAATACCAGGCCATCGCGTCGAAACTCGTCAAGGAAATCGCGCGGCTGGGTGGCGACGTGTCGCGCTTCGTCACGCCGTCGGTGAATGCGGCGCTTCAGGCCAAGTTCGCCGGCTGATCCGGGCCGTCAGGCGCGCCCCTGGGCGCGCAGCGCCTGCTCGATCCGGGCGGCGCGGACGTCTCCGGCCTCCAGTGCGAAGATCCAGGCCTGGGTGAGGAAGAACGCCGCCGCGTCGGGAGCGGCCTGCTCGGCCGCTTGCTGATAGAGGCCCACGAGCCCGGGCCCGTCGCCCTGCGCATGGGCGTCGAGCAAGGCGTCATTCAGGGACGTCATCCCGTAAGTTTCTCCGCGACCCAGGCGTGGAAGCGGTGCGTTGGCCCATCCATCGCGGGCGAGAACCGCCCGCCATCGAAGCCCGGCGCGGCCCGCCCGCGCTGCATCCCTTCGACGACGAAGACGTCTTCTTCGAAAACCTCGCGCCATTGCGCCGTGTTGCGGTCGGCGAGGCCCGCGTCGAATTCCGGCGTGGTATAGTAGATATGCACGTCCTCGGTGGTGCGATCGACGCCCTCGGGCCGCAGGACGATGGCGAAGGCGTGGTCGCGATGCACACCCAGCAGCACGTTCGGGAAGAGGGCCAGATACTCCGCGCCCGTGTCCCACTTCGCCGAGAGACCCGGGAAATCCGGGAAGCGCGTCTCGCCATCCGTCAGCTGGCGGTAGACGGTCGTCCCCTGGCCCGCAAAGCCGCCATCCTCGATGTTGTAGTGATCCTCGAGCCGTGAATAGGCGTTTAGGCCGGGATGGACCCAGGGGAGGTGGTAGCTCTCGCAGTAATTCTCGACCGCGAGTTTCCAGTTGCACCCGACCTCCAGCGTGAAGCTGCGGCCGTCATGGTAGAGCGGCGCCTCGAATTCCGACCAGCGGGCCAGGGCGGTTGCGTTCGCCTCCTCGAAGGGGGGCGCGGTGCCGTCGAGATTGACGAAGACCACATCGCGCCAGACATGGCTGCGCACCTCGATCAGGCCCAGCGTGCTGCGGTCGACCTGCGGGTCGACATTGCGGCCCGGCCCGCCGACATGGGGCGTGGCGACCAAGTCGCCTTTCGTCGAGTAGCACCAGGAATGGTAGGGGCAGCGGATCGCGCCCTCGATCCGGCGCGGCTCGGCCACGAGGATCATGCCGCGATGGCGGCAGACATTCTGGAACACGCGGACCGTGCCCTCCCGGTCGCGGATCAGCAGGAGCGGCGCGCCCGCGAGGTCCAGCGGCACCGCGTCGCCCGTCCGGGGCACTTGCGCTGCCACGCCCAGCGCGGCCCAGCTGCCATGCAGGACGGCTTGCGCCTCGGAGGCATAGGTCTGGGGGGCGGTGTAATGGTGGTTGGGCAGGCCGTTGGCCTCTGCGATGGGGCGGCGCACCGCAGCGAGCGCATCGTAGTCTTTCATGCCAACCTCCGGTTCCGACGTCCGGAGGAATTGGACCCGGTCCATGGCCGAACCGTCGCGCCTGACCGCGACGAAGGCTTGTCCCATGGCGACCTCTCCGCCGCCTATGCCACGGGCAACCGCCCGAGATGTGCGCCCCGACGGCGCGGCGGTCGATCTCTCAGGGGCGGCCGGGCGTTCGGCCGGTTGACGGCGAAGGCCCGGCCCGCTGCGCTATTGGTTGCCACGGCTCAGCGCGGCCACTCCCGTGCGCGCCATCTCGACCAGGCCGATGGGGCGCATCAGATCGGCGAAGGCGTCGATCTTGCCCACATCGCCGGTGATCTCGAAGACGAAGCTGTCGAGCGTCGAATCGACCACGTTGGCGCGGAAGATCTCGGCTAGGCGCAGCGCCTCGATCCGCTTGTCGCCGGTGCCCTGCACCTTGAACAGCGCCAGTTCCCGCTCCACGGCCTTGCCCTCGACGGTCAGGTCGCGGACGTCATGGACGGGCACGATGCGGCCCAGCTGCGCCTTGATCTGCTCGATCACCTGGGGCGTGCCGGTGGTGACGACGGTGATGCGGCTGAGATGCCCTTCATGGTCCACTTCGGCCACGGTCAGGCTTTCGATATTGTAGCCGCGGCCCGAGAACAGGCCGATGACCCGGGCCAGCACGCCCGCCTCGTTATCGACGATCACGGCGATGGTGTGCCGTTCGCTCACATCCGAGAAGGTCGGGCGAAGGTTATAGGCGGAATGGCTCGTGGAGCCTTTTTTGAGTTTGAGCGGGGACATCTTTATCTTTCCCAGGTCTGTCCTGGCTCGTCTTGGAACCAGGCTCCGGCTTCGTAGGTCGCTCCGATCGGGGAGCGGAATTCGAAATGGCGGGGCGCTCAGAGGCGGAGATCCAGGGGGTCTGGCCCTGGATCCGCGCCTGCGCGCCCGTTGCCCCTCACGGAGCGGATGGCCCGCGCCGCATTGGAGGTCGTCACACCAGCACCGAGCCTTTGGCGTCGATCACGCCCTGGGTCTCGGCCTCGCCCAGCAGCATCTCGTTATGCGCCTTGCCCGAGGGGATCATCGGGAAGCAGTTCTCATGCTTGGCAACGAGGCAATCGAAGATGACCGGTCCGTCATGGGCCAGCATCTCGCGGATCGCGTCGTCCAGGTCGTCCGGGTCGGAGCACACGATGCCCTTCGCCCCGAACGCCTCGGCCAGCTTGACGAAGTCCGGCAGCGCCTCGGACCAGGACGACGAATAGCGCTCCCCGTGCAGGAGTTCCTGCCACTGGCGGACCATGCCGAGACGCTCGTTGTTCAGGATGAACTGTTTCACCGGGAGACGGTACTGCACCATCGTGCCCATCTCCTGCATGTTCATCAGCCAGGACGCTTCGCCGGCCACGTTGATGACAAGCCCGTCCGGATGCGCGACCTGCACGCCCATCGCCGCCGGCTGGCCATAGCCCATCGTGCCCAGGCCGCCGGAGGTCATCCAGCGGTTCGGATCCTCGAAGCCCATATATTGCGCGGCCCACATCTGATGCTGGCCGACCTCGGTGCAGATGAAGCGGTTGGGGTGATCCTTGGTCAGCGCCTCCAGCCGCTCGACGGCGTATTGGGGCCGGATGATCTTGCCCTCCTGCTTGTAGGACAGGCACTTGACCGTCTTCCACTGCTCGATCTGCGACCACCATTTCTGCAGCTTGGCCGTGTTGACCTTGCGGCCGCGCGCCTTCCACAGCCGCAGCGCATCCTCCAGAACATGGGCCACGTCGCCCAAGATCGGAACGTCGGTTTTGACCACTTTGTTGATGCTGCTGGGGTCGATGTCGATATGGACCTTCTGCGACTTGGGGCTGAAGGCGTCGATGCGCCCGGTGATCCGGTCGTCGAAGCGGGCCCCGATATTGATCATCAGATCGCAGTCATGCATCGCCATATTGGCCTCGTAGAGACCGTGCATGCCCAGCATTCCCAGCCAATGCTTGCCCGAGGCGGGATAGGCGCCCAGCCCCATCAGCGTCGAGGTGATCGGAAAGCCCGTCGCCTCGACCAGTTCCCGCAGAAGCTGGCTGGCCGCGCGCCCCGAGTTGATGACGCCGCCGCCGGTGTAGAAGATCGGGCGCTCGGCGGTCTCGATCAACTCGACCAGATGCTCGATCGCCTCGATGTCGCCCTTGAGCCGGGGCTGATAATGCGAGGTCTCGACCTGCTTGGGGCCGACATAGGTGCCGCTGGCGAATTGCACGTCCTTGGGGATGTCGATCAGGACCGGGCCGGGGCGGCCCGAGGTGGCGACGTGGAACGCCTCGTGGATGACGCGGGGCAGGGCGTCGGTGTCCTTCACCAGCCAGTTATGCTTGGTGCAGGGACGGGTGATGCCGACCGTGTCCGCCTCCTGGAAGGCGTCGGAGCCGATCATGAAGGTCGGAACCTGCCCGGTCAGAACGACGATCGGGATCGAGTCCATCAGCGCGTCGGTCAGGCCGGTGACGGCGTTGGTCGCGCCCGGGCCGGAGGTGACCAGCGCGACGCCGGGTTTGCCGGTCGAGCGGGCATAGCCCTCGGCCGCGTGCACGGCGGCCTGCTCATGGCGCACGAGGAAGTGGCGGATGTCGTTTTGCTGGAAGATCTCGTCATAGATCGGCAGCACCGCGCCGCCCGGATAGCCGAAGACGGTATCGACCCCCTGATCTTTCAGTGCCTTGACGACCATCTGCGCCCCGGTGATTTGCCGTGCGCCCGTCTGCTTGTTCATCCGCTTGTTCCTCTTCCCACCCACTTCAACGAAAAACCCCCGGAGGCTGGGCTCCGGGGGCGCATGGTGACCGATATGGTCGCTGACAGTTCAGCCCATGCGCCCGAGTTCGATTTCTACGAGAAGCGTTGCCATCGGTTTGGTCCTTTAACTGACCGCATCCATACCGACCGGGGCGGGGGGGTCAACAGGGAGAGCGGAGAAAATTGCGCCAGAAGGCGTGCGGTCGGAGGAATGTTGCGTAATCCGCCACAGGAGGCGGCCGTGGGCGATGCGGGACCGGTGCGGGGCAGCGCCGCTGCGACTCGGTCCGGGGGCGGGACTGGCCCCGGCCCCCGTGTTACGCCTCACCCGACCGCCAGCTCCGCCAGCGCGACCCAGAGCGGGATCGCCAGGATCGCGACCGGCGTGCCCAGCCCGGTCGACGCGCCGATATATGCAGACGGGTTCGCCTCGGGCAGGGCGCCCCGCATGGTCGGAGGGCCGGAGATGTCCGAGGACGAGGCCGCCATGACCGCCAGTAGGATCATGCCGCCCTGGCTGAAGCCCGTCAGGTGATGCGCGACCAGACCCGCGCCCAGCCCCATCAGCCCATGCACCAGCGGCGCCAGCAGCGCGTAGGAGACATAGGCCCCCGCCACCTTGCGCAACTCCGACAGGCGGGACCACGCTTCGATCCCCATGACCAGCATCAGGATCGACAACAGCCCGCGAAACAGCGGCTCATAGAAGCTTCCATAGACCGAGTCCGGCTCGGCGAAGAGGCCGATCGCGAGGCCAACCAGCAGCGCCGAGATCGCAGGCGACTGCGCCGTGTCCTTCAGGATCCCACCGATCAGGCCGCGCTCGACCGGCGCTTGCCCGCCGCCGCCCAGCGCCACGGTCCCGCCCGCCTGCAACCGCGCCGCCGCGTTGCGCGCCATGCCGACCTTGGCCACGACGATGGCGGTCACCAAGGCGGCCACGTCCATGAAGGGATAGAGCGCGCCGATGAACCCCTCATAGGCGATCCCCTCATCGTCCAGGATCGCCATCCCCGCCGCCAGCGTCGAGGCCGAGACCGCGCCGAACAGGCCCGCCGTCGCCATGCCGTCCGCCTCCGAGACGCCCTTGCGGCGGGCCAGGGTCGCCTTCCCCAGCAGCACGATCGCGATCCCCACGACCGCCGCCAACAGGGCCGGCACGGCCAACTCCGTCAGGTTCGCTTCGCGCACCGAGATGCCGGCGCCCAGCCCGACCTTCAGCAGCAGCAGCATCACGACGAACTTGTAGACCGGGTCCGGCACCGTCAGCTTGCTGCCGCAGGCCGCCAGCAACATGCCTCCGATCAGAAAGGCGAGCGTCGGCTTCTGGAGTTGGTCCAGAAGGGTCAGCGGGATCGAGAGCAGGGCGTCCATATCAAACCTCCGAAACTGGGTCGGAGCGGCATATGGCCTGGCGGAAGCTAAAATAAAAATACAAGTGTTTTGTAGAAGCGTTCTACAATATAGAACAAACGCAATCCCCTTGCCAGGGACGCGACGGGCTGGCACCTCGACCCGGGGAGGACCGCCATGAACATGCTGAAAGACAGGCTCGCACGGGGTGAGGTCACGCGCGGCCTCTGGCAGAACCTGCCCGGCCCCGAAGCGGCCGAGATCGCCGCCCGCGCGGGCTTCGACTGGATCGTCCTCGACGGAGAGCACGGGCCCTGGGATCCGGTGGGCCTGCGCCTGAAACTCATCGCGGCGCCGGAGGGCGTGGTTCGTATTCCCGCGCTCGAGGACTGGATCGTCAAGCAGGCCCTGGACCTCGGCGCGCGCACGCTGCTCGTACCCATGGTCGACACGGCCGAGCAGGCCCGCGCCGCCGTCGCCGCCGCGCGCTATCCGCCCGAAGGGCGGCGCGGCGTCGGGGCGATGGTGGCGCGGGCGGGCCGCTGGGGCGCAGATCCCGGCTATCTCGACCGCGCCAATGACGAAGTCTCGATCTGGGTTCAGGCCGAAAGCCGCATGGCGCTGGAGAACCTGGAGGAGATCTGCGCGACCCCCGGCGTCGACTGTGTATTCATCGGTCCCGCCGACCTTGCCTGGGACATGGGCCTGCGCCCCGACGCGCCGGAATTTCAGTCGATCCTGGCCGAGGCCATCGCCCGCATCGCCGGTTGCGACACGCCGCCGGGCATCTTCGCGGCCCAGCCACAGCGCTGGATCGAGGCCGGAGCGCGGGTCGTATGCCTCGGCTCGGACGCGATGGTGCTGACATCCGGCCTCGCCGCGCTGCGATGATCCGTCTCGCCGCCCGGGGCGTGCGCGCCGAATGGGAGCCGGGCTGCGGCCACGTGCCGGTGCTGGAGATCGGTGGCGCGAAAGTGCTCCACGCCGCGCCTTGGCGCAGGGAGCCCGCGATCCAGGCCGACGCCTCGATCCCGCTGGTGGACCGGCGCCTGGGCGGCACCTTCGTCTGTGCCCCGTTCGGCCAGGACGATGCCGATGGCGGTCCGCCCCATGGCCTTGCGGCGAACGCGCCCTGGACGCTGACGCGCGCCTCTCCCTCCGCGCTCACGGCCCGCCGCGCCCTGGCCCGTGGCCGCATCGAAGCGCGCATCGCGCTGCGCGACGACGAGCCCGTGCTCTACCAGACCCATGTGCTGGAGCTCGACGCGCCCTGCACCTTCGCCCACCATCCGATGATCCAGGCGCGGGCGGGCGGTCGCCTCTCGGCCAGCCCGCCCGAGGCCGCCCTGACCTGGCGCGCCGAGGCGCCGGTCTATGCCCCGGACCAGCGCGCCGAAGGCTGGACCGTCGCCACGCCCACCGGACCCCGCGACCTGCGCGACCTGCCTCTGGCCCCTCACGAGGATTTCGTCGCCCTGACCGGCCCTCGGACGGGGCTCGCCTGGACCGCGCTGCGCCGCACGGCCGAGGCCGACACGATCCTCATCCTCCGCCGTGCTGAGCAACTCCCGCTCACCCTGCTCTGGCTGACGAACGGGGCGCGGCAGGCGCCGCCTTGGAGCGGCCGGTTCCGCAACGTGATCGGCATCGAGCACGCCGTCTGCGCGGGCGCAGATGGCACAGCCGCCGCCCTCTCCCGTTCCGGCCGCGTCGCTGCCGAGGGCCTGCCCACCGCGCTTCGCCCCGGTCGCCACACGATCCCCCACGCCATCCTGCGCCTGCCGGAACCTTTGGAGATCGAGGATGTCGCGCTGTCCGACCGTCTCACACTCCAGACCGACCGGGGCCCGCGCACCGTCCCCTTCGACCGGAGCTATTTCGCGTGATCCTCGTCGATGCCGATGCCTGCCCCGTGAAGGGCGAAATCCAGGAGATCGCCCTCCGTCGCGGCATCTCTGCGGTCTTCGTCGCTGCGACCTATCTGCGCCTGCCCGACCATCCGCTCTTCAAGATGTTCGTCGCGGGCGACGCCTTCGACGCGGCCGATGACGCCATCGCGCAAGTGGCGCGCCCCGGCACCGTCACGATCACCGCCGATATCCTGTTGGCCGAGCGCGTCATCAAGGCGGGCGGCGCCGCGCTCGATCCGAGAGGCCGGGAATACACCCAGGCGACCATCGGCGACAGCGTCGCCACCCGCGACCTGATGGCCGAGCTGCGCCCAGGCATGATGGGCCAGCAAGGTGGCCAGTCCAGCGGCCCGCCCCCCTTCGGCCCCGCAGACCGCGCAGCGTTCAAGAACGGCCTCGACCGCATCCTGACCCGGATCGCGCGAACGGGCGCCTGATCGCGCCAAGTCTACTAAAATTGTCCTGGCCTTCTTCTGGCCGGAAATACTCCGGGGGGAGTCGGCCTCCGGCCGACGGGGGGCAGAGCCCCCCTTTTAGCGATTGCCTCCGGGCACGAACCGCCCGGCTTCCTCGGCCGCCATGCGCAGCGCGCGCGACTTGTTGACCGTCTCCTGCCACTCCGCCTCGGGGTCGCTGTCATGGACGACGCCGCCGCCCGCCTGGACGTAGAGCTTGCCGTCCTTCACCACGCCGGTGCGCAGCGCGATGCACATGTCCATGTCGCCGCCGGCCGAGAAATATCCGACGCCGCCGCCATAGATCCCGCGCTTCTCCGGCTCCAACTCGTCGATGATCTCCATGGCGCGGACCTTGGGCGCCCCCGAGACGGTGCCCGCAGGCAGGCCGGCGAGCAGGGCGGAGAGCGCGTCATGCTCCTCGGACAACTCGCCCACCACGTTCGAGACGATGTGCATCACATGGCTGTAGCGCTCTACGATAAACTTCTCGGTCGGGCGCACGGTGCCGGTCTTCGCGACGCGGCCCACATCGTTGCGGCCCAGGTCGAGCAGCATCAGATGCTCGGCCAACTCCTTTTCGTCGGCCATCAGATCGGCTTCGAGCGCGCGGTCCTCCTCGGGGGTGGCGCCGCGGGGGCGGGTGCCGGCGATGGGCCGGATCGTCACCTCGGAGCCGAAGACGCGGACCAGGATCTCGGGCGAGGCGCCGACGATCTGAAAGCCGCCCATGTCGAAATGGAACATGAAGGGCGAAGGGTTGGTCCGCCGCAGCGCCCGGTAGAGCGAGAAGGGTGGCAGCGGGAATTCGTAGGTCCAGCGCTGGGACGGGACGACCTGGAAGATGTCGCCCGCCGCGATGTAGTCGCGCGCCTTCTCCACGGCGGCCAGATAGGCGGGCTTGTCGAAATTCGAGACCGGCTCGGGCAGGTCGAACGGCTCGGCCATGCCGCGGGTTTCGGTCACGCCGCGCGAGAGCGCCGCCAGCGCGTCCTGCAACCGCTCCGCCGCCTGGGCATAGGCCGCCCGGGCCGACTGGTCCGAGGAGCCCCAGACCGGGGCGACGAGGATCACCTCGCCCTTTACCCCGTCCAGCACCGCCACGACCGAAGGTCGCATCAGCATCGCATCCGGCACGCCCAGCGGGTCGGGATTCACGTTCGGCAGGTGCTCGACCAGGCGGATCATGTCGTAGCCGAGATAGCCGAAAAGCCCGGCCGACGCGGCGGGCAGGCCCTCGGGCAGGTCGATCCGGCTCTCGTCCAGCAGCGTGCGGATCGCGTCGAGCGGCGCGCCCATGTCCTCCCAGGCGTCGGGGTCGTAGCGGGCCGCGCGGTTCACGCGGCTAGTCTCGCCCCGGCATTCCCAGATCAGATCGGGGCGCATCCCGACGATCGAATAGCGCCCCCGCACCTCGCCCCCCGTGACCGACTCGAGTACGAAGGAGAAGGGCTGCGCCTCGGCCAGCTTCAGCATCAGCGAGACGGGCGTGTCGAGATCGGCGGGCAGGCGCGTCCAGAGAACCTGGTTCGCGCCGGTCGCGTGGGCAGCCTCGAAGACCGGGAAGGCGGGTTCGATCATGGCGCGCTCAGCCTCCGCCCAAAAGCTGGGTCTGCACGGCCTGCACCGCCTGCTGGTCGACGGTGAAGCCGATATCGGCCCGCACCGCCTCGGCGAAGGAGGCGAAGAGATCGCTCGCGACCTGGGAGCGGATCTGCTGCTCGACCGCGGCGATCAGATCGGCGGTCTGCGGATCCTCCGGGTCGGGCGCGGCGACCGCGTCGATGCGCAGCACGAAGGCCGTCTCCCGGTTGCCGCGGCGGGCCAGAACGGCGCCTTCCTCGGCTTCGAACAGCTCGGCCACGAGCGCCCGGGGCAGGCCCTCGATCACCCCATCGCGGGAGATATTCTCCAGCGTCTCCGGCGTCAGGCCGACCTCCTCGAAGCTCTCGCCCGCCTCGAGTCGCGTGGCGACGGCCTCGGCCGCCTCGGCCAGGCGGCGGGCGTCGTCATCGTCGCGCCAGGCTTGCTCGACCGCGGCGCGCACGTCCTCCAGGGCGGGGCGCTGCGGCGGCTCGATCGCCTCCAGGCGCAGCGCGAAGAGCCCGCCATCGGCGAGATCGCCCAACTCCGGGAAATCGCCCTCGGCGACGGCCAGCGCGGCGCTGCGGAAGGCCTCGTAATCGACGATCCCGCCGGACGCGCCCGGGCGCAGCGCGACAGTGCCCAACTCCATCGACGTCTCTTGCGCCAATTCCTCCAGCGTCGCGCCCCCGGCGAGCAGGTCGTCGATGCTCTCGCGGCTCATGTCGATCTCGCGGCGCGCGGCGTCGCGGGCGAGGGCGTCGCGGATCTCGTCGCGGACCTCCTCCAGCGGCACCTCGGTCGCGTCCAGGATCGCGTTGACGCGGAACAGGGCCGGGCCCAGCCCGGTCTCGAGCGGTCCGGCGATCCCAGGCTCTTCCAGGGCAAAGAGCGCCTCGGCCACGGCCGGGTCCAGATCGTCGCGGGAGACGTCGCCGATATCGACATCGTCCAGCGTCAGCCCCCGATCCTCCACCAGCGTGTCGAAATCGGTCTCCCCGGCTTCCAGCGCGGCCAACGCCGCCTCAGCTGCTGCCTGGTCGCGGAAGATCAGCCGTTCCGCGAGCACGCGCTCGGGCTGGCGGAACTCGGAGCCCAGCTCCTCGTAGCGCTGCGCGATCCGGTCCTCGGGGATATCGACCTCGTCCAGGATCATCGAGGGCGTCACCCAGGCATAGGTGATCTGGCGCGTCTCGGGGATCTCGAAGGCGGCGCCGTTCTCTTCGTAGAATGCGGCCAGTTCCTCCTCGGTCGGCGCGCGGGAGATGCCGTCGAGCGCGCCGCGGCCCAGTTCGGCGAAGGTGACGGTGCGGGTCTCGGCCAGCCAATCCACGATGGTCTGGCTATGGGCGTCGCGCACGCCGATGCCGCCCACGACCGCCGCCTGAAGCAACTCGGCCCCCGCCTCCGCGCGAATCCGCTCTTCGAAGCGGCGCTCGTTCATGCCGATGGAGCGCAGGGCGAAGCTATAGCCCTCGCGGTCGAATTCACCGGAAATGCCGCCGAAGGCCGGGTTCGAGCGGATGCGCTCTGCCACCTCGGCGTCGCCCACCGACAGCCCCATGCGCCGTGCCTCTTCCTCCAGCGCCGCCAGCGCCAGGAGCCGCTCCATCACCTGCTGATCGAGGCCGAATTGCTGCATCTGCTGCATCGTCAGGCGCTGACCCGTCTGCTGTTGCAGCCGGTTCTGCTCCTGCCGGATGGCGTTGGCGTAGTCCTGCACGGTGATCTCGCGCTCGCCCACGGTGGCGACCGAGGTCAGATTACCGCCGAACTGCCCCACCCCGAAGCCGCCCAGCGCCAGAATCAGAAGGCCAAGGATCGCCCATACGACGAGATTGCCCTTCTTCTTCGGCCGTCTTTCTTCGTCCGCCATCGCGTCCTCCTGCCTGCGTCCGCGTTCCTAAGACGGGCCGCGGGCGGCGGCAAGCGGATCAGAGGCCGCGGGCGGTCACGTCCCTCAGGCGATCGAACAGCGTCGCTATTCCCTGCAGATCGGCATTGGCATAGGCGATGCGCAGCGTGGCCTCCGCCCGGCCGGAGCCGCCCTGTTCCCGCGTCGGCCCGAACATCGTTCCGGGCAGCAGCAGGAGCGAGGCGCGGTCCACCAGCGCCTTGGCGACAACATCGGACGGCGCGTCGAACGGGTGCGCGACATAGGCGAAATAGGCGCCGCAGCCCAGCGCCCGCCAATCCGGGAGCGCGGCGAAGCCCGCATCCATCGCCGCCCGCCGCGCCAGGATTTCCCGCCGTTCCCCAGCGAGCCAGTCGCCCAGGTTCTCCATCCCCCAGAGCGCCGCGCGCTGGCCCAGCCCGTTGGGGCAGATCGCCACGGTGTCGAGCCATTTCTCCACCTGGGCGAGCCGCTCGGGCGAGGAACAGATGGCGCCGACGCGGTGGCCCGTCAGGCGATACGCCTTGGAGAAGGAGTAGAGCTGGATCAGCACCTCGTCCCAGTCCGGATCGGCGAACAGGTCGTGGGGCGCGCCCTCCCGCGCGTCGAAATCGCGATAGGTCTCGTCGACGATGAGCGCCAGGCCGCGCGACCGGGCGAGATCGCGGAACGCGGCGACGAGGTCGGCGGGGTATTCCACGCCGCCCGGATTGTTGGGCGTGACCAGCACGATGGCGCGGGTGCGGTCGTCGATGAGCGCGGCGCAGGCCTCGGGGTCGGGCAACAGGTCGTCGCCGGTTTCCAGATAGCGCGCCTCGATCCCTTCCATGTCGAGCCACATCTTGTGGTTGAAATAGAAGGGCAGAGGCAGGATGACATTGTCGCCCTTGCCCGCGAGCGTCGCCAGAGCGGCGGTGAAGGCTTGGTTACAGCCCGAGGTGATCGCGACCTGATCGGCGCGGACCGTGCCGCCATAGGCCGCGGACCAGTCGGCGGCGACCTTGGCCCGCAACTCCGGCAGGCCCAGCACGGGGCCGTAGAGATGCGTGGCCGGGTCGCTCAGCACGATTTCGGCCATCGCCTGACGCAGAGGCTCGGGCGGAGGATCGGCGGGCGCGGCCTGGCTGAGATTCAGCAGCGGGCGGTCCGCCGGGAAACTGGCATTTGCGATCCAGCGCCGCGCCTCCATCACCGGGGGCGGGAAGGTCGCTGCGAGGGCGGGGTTCAGGGGGCCGTGCATCTCAGGCATCGCCAACGGGCTCAGAACGGGATCTCGTCGTCCATGTCCGAGCCGCCGCCAAAGCCGCCGCCCTGGCTGCCGCCGCCATAGCCGCCCCCGGAGGAGCCGCCGCGGTCGTCATAGCCACCCCCGCCATAGGAGCCGCCGCCACCGCCGCCGCCTTCGCCACGCGAATCGAGCATCGTCAGTTCCGAGCGGTAGGGGCGCAGCACGACCTCGGTGGAATAGCGGTCTTGCCCGGACTGGTCCTGCCATTTGCGAGTCTCCAGCTGGCCCTCGATATAGACCTTGGAGCCCTTGCGCAGATACTGCTCCGCCACGCGGATGAGGGGTTCGCTGAAGATGGCGACCGAGTGCCACTCGGTCTTCTCGCGCCGCTCGCCCGAGTTCTTGTCGCGCCAAGTCTCGGAGGTGGCGATGCGCAGATTGCAGACCTTTCCGCCGTTCGAAAAGCTCCGAACCTCCGGGTCGCGGCCCAGATTCCCGATCAGGATCACCTTGTTCACACTTCCGGCCATGGCTCGCTCCCCGCTCCGTCGCCCGGTCCGTCTGACCCGGCGATGGTTAATATCCGGTTAGCCCCTACAGGGTCGCTGGGGGAGACGAAAGGGGAGGCGGGCTTGGAAAGTGGGCGCGTCTTGGCTAGGGTCGCCCAAGTTTTCAGACGGGCCGCGTCAGACGGCCCGCGACCATGATTTCGACAGGAACGGGGGGTGCGACATGCGGCATCTGGTAGGGGCGCTGGCCCTGGCGCTCGGCGGGGTCTGGATGGCGCCGCCCGCCGAGGCGCAATCGGCCGGGCGGGATCGAATCGCTCTGTTCTCGCAGCAAACCGCGCTGATGGACCGGCGCTTGAGCAAACAATACGCCCATTCCAGCCGCCTCGTTCCCGAAACGCCCGGCTTGCGGTCGCTGTCCACCCGCGAACGCATCCCGCGCTATGACGGCTCGATGCGGTCCCGCTACCTGCCCGAGGCGCGGGCGGCGGCGCGGCGCCATGGCGTGCCCGAGGACCTGTTCCTAAGGCTGATTCGTCAGGAATCGGGGTGGAATCCCAATGCCCGCTCCCACAAAGGCGCGTTGGGTCTGGCGCAGCTGATGCCCGGCACCGCCCGCCTGCTCGGCGTGAATCCGCGCGACCCCCGGCAGAACCTGGAGGGCGGCGCCCGCTACTTAGCCCAGCAATACCGCAAGTTCGGCTCCTGGCGGCTGGCGCTCGCCGCCTACAACGCCGGCCCCGGCGCGGTGGAGCGCCATGGCGGCGTCCCGCCCTTCCGCGAGACGCGCAACTACGTGCGGGTGATCCTGGACCAGGGCTGACCAGCCGTCCGGCCGAGCCTCGACGGCCCGTCCCTCCTTACTTCTGGCCAGAAATACTCCGGGGTCTGGGGCAGAGTCCCAGTCCGTCGTTCCCGATCGGCGCGCCTGTCGGGGCCGCGCGCGCGCCCCGGATCGGGTCAGCCGCCGAGGCCCGTCCCTTGCAGCACGCCATGCTCCATCGCGTAGCGGGTCAGGCCAGCGGTCGACGAGATCCCCAGCTTGCGCTTGATGTTCTTGCGGTGGGTCTCGACCGTCCGCACCGAGATGTCGAGCTCGTGGGCGACTTCCTTGTTGGACCGCCCGCGCGCCAGGAGAAGCAGGATCGTCTGCTCCCGCGAGGTCAGCGGCTCGGTTCCGTCCGGGCCGGGTTCCAGCGCCTCTTCCGCGCCTGGGCAAAGATAGCGCTCGCCTCGCGCGACCGTCTCGATGGCGCGGCGGATCTCGTCGCCCGGCTGGTCCTTGAGGCAATAGCCGACCGCGCCGTGCCGCATGGCGGTGGCGACATATTCCGGCGTGTCGTGCATCGACAGGATCAGGACGGCGATGGCGGGATAGCGCTCCTGCAGGATCTCGGTCGCGGCGAGGCCGTTCATGCGCGGCATGTTGAGGTCGAGCAGGACGACGTTGGGCGCTTGCTTGGCGCAGGCCTCGACGGCGGATTGGCCGTCGCGGCAGGTGCCCACGACCTCCAGGTCGTCATAGGTCTCCAGCAGGGCGCGCAGCCCGTCGGCCACCATGGCGTGATCGTCCACCACGAGGACGCGGATGGGGGCTTTGGAGGACATGCCGGGGCGATACGCCACGCGGTCCGGCGCGGCAAGGCGGAGAAGCGGAGACGCCGTGACCGGCATCGGGGAGGGGAGAGCCAAACCTCTTGCTTGTCGCTTCGGCAGCATGATTTACCATAAGGGAAGCATAACCCGGGTCGAGACGCGGCGATGGGGAAGCACATGAAACACAGAAATTTCGTTCTCGCAGCGATCGCATCGGTCTTGGTCGCAGCTGGGCCGGCGGCGGCCGCGACGCTCTGGAACCAGGCTCCCAGCGGAAGCAGC
The DNA here is from genome assembly GCF_900116765.1 of Jannaschia seohaensis. Classification (GTDB taxonomy): domain Bacteria; phylum Pseudomonadota; class Alphaproteobacteria; order Rhodobacterales; family Rhodobacteraceae; genus Jannaschia; species Jannaschia seohaensis. Next base: position 43,139 of record NZ_UETC01000005.1, read on the forward strand.
GGGATCGTGAACCATGGTGCGCCGGGCGGTACGGTGGACTATGCGTACATCCTCAGCGGTGTCGCCTTTTCGAGCGATGTGGTGATCGACAGCATCCAGACCCTCAACTTCAATACCGGTGGATTCCCCTTTCCGTCTTCGGTCGACGCGGTTGTGAACATCTTCGACCAGTGACCCCCTGACATCGACGAGCGATCCGTCCGCGGGAGGCGATCTTGGGCGCGTCACCACGGCGTCGCTTGTTCAGTCCGGGCGCGAGGTGACCGCTCCCGTGAACGGGCTCGGCATCGCGCTGTCCGCGGGGACATACTGGATCGGCCTGACCCCGGTCTTCGATTGGCAGAATCAGATCGCGCGCCTCGACACGTTCACATCCGCGGCGCAGGGGCCCTCGGACGCCCTTTTGTTCGGGCCGACTTTCGGTGGGCCCGGAGGCTTGGTGATTTCCGGCATTATCGCTGCCTCCGATGCGAATATCCGGATCGACGGCAGCTTCGCCGACGGGGTCGTGCCGTTGCCGGCCGGGGTGTTCCTACTGCTTGGCGGGCTGGGCGCCCTAGGGATGACCGCGCGCCGCCGGGCCGCCTGATCCGAAGGCGCCGCCACGGGCGCACGTGGCCGCGCGTCATGGGGCGGCGCGCGTCGGTCGCCCTCGAGTCCTGTCCCGCGTGGCGGGGAGCCCGGACGTTTCGGCACAGGGATGCCTACGGTCGGTTGGGTGACGCTTTTCGGCCCGGCGGGGCGGGGCGTCTGCGAACTCGCCCAAAGGTTTCGCCTTTATATCAGATGGATGCGCGGTGTCCTTCATCCATCGGCGGCGGGGGCGGAGCTATTCCGCGGCCTGTCTCGGGGCGTCCTGCCCGGCCGGGGCGAGCAGGTGCGTCAACGGAACCGTCGCCTCGACCACCGTTCCGCGCCCCTCCGGCCCGGAGGTCAGTGTGAGCGTGCCGTCCAATTGCTCGATCCGCTCGGCCATGTTGCGCAGGCCGAGCCCGTGGCGCGCACGGCTGATCCCGCGTCCATCATCCTCCACGCGCAGCGTCGCGCCGCGCCGGTGTCCGTAGACGCGCACCGACACCCGGGTCGCTTCGGCATGGCGCTCGATATTGGTCAGGGCCTCTTGGGCGATGCGGTAGAGCGCCGTCTTGGCCTCGATATCGAGGCGGTTGCGGAAGACCACGGTGCGGAATTCGACCGAAATGCCCGTTCGGGCCTCGAACGCCTCGCAGAGCGTCTTGAGCGCGGGGCTGAGTCCCAGATCGTCCAGAACGCCCGGGCGCAGGTCGTGGCTGATCCGGCGGACCTCGCCGATGGCGCTTTGCAGCCCCTCGATGGCCGCGTCGACGGCGCCTTCGGCCTTTGCGTCGCCCTTGGCGGTCAGGCGGCGCGCCAGTTCCAGCCGGAAGCGGATGCCGGCCAGCAGCTGGCTGATCCCGTCATGCAACTCGCGCGCCACGCGGCCGCGCTCCTCCTCCTGGGTGTCGAGGACGCGCTGGGTCAGCTCCTTGAGCTTCACATCGGCCAGACGGCGTTCGCGCACGGTAATCAGGAACCCGCTGGAAAAGACGGCGAGCAGGGCCAGCAGAGCGATTGCCCCGATTCGGAGGAACTGCGCGCGCACCTCGGCCCGCACGTCGGCCCGCGCGGTCTCGACCTGGGCCAGAACGTCGTCCAGAAAAACGCCGGTGCCGATGGCCCACTGCCAGTCCTGAAGTCCGATCACATAGGTCAGCACGGTCGATTCTTCGCCCGTCGAGGGCTTGCGCCAGATATAGGAATGGTAGCCGGCCCCCTGGCGCGCCAGCGCGATCAGCCTGTCGGTGACCGGCGTGCCCTCGGCATCCTCCAGCCCCGACCAGTTGCGCCCGATCAGCCAGGTCTGGCGCGGGGCGACCAGATTGGTCCCGTCATAGTCGAACACGAAAAAGAACCCGTCCTGGCCATAGATCATCGCCGACAGGATTTGCGTCACCCGCAGCTTCGCCGCCTCGTCGTCGGGGGCGGCGTTGCCGTAGATCGTGATGAAGGAGGTGCGGGCGAGTTGCAGGTAGTTGCGCAATTCGCGCTGCTTGGCTGTGATCATGGCGGCTTCGAGGGTCTCGATCTCTCGCTGGGCCATCCGCTCCGATTGCAGCGTGACAAGCACGGCGATGGCCCCGACCGCGACGATCAGGGGCAGGGCGGCCAGCAGCAGAAGACGCTGCCCGTAGGAGAGGCGTGACAGCATGGGGTCGATGAAAGGGCATTCCGTCCCCGAGGACCAGCCCCCGCAAGGCTCGCTCAGTTAAAGAGCTGCCGAGCCGCGCCGGGATGGAGCGGCGTCGACCGGCCCTCCGTCCTCATCCCCACCGGGGGCAGACGCCCCGACGGGGGCCGAGCGCGCGTCGAACCGGCAGAACACAGGTCCGAACGGGTGGGAGACTGTTTCGGTCGGCCTGTCCCTCTCGGGGATGGTCACGGTCTCGCGGCCTCCAGGTCGCGACATCCGCCGGATTGCCGAGACAGGTCTGGCCGGCGACGCTGATGTCGCAGGAGGCGCGCCTGTTCGAGCGGGGCCTCCCTGTCGGCCGCAGATCCCGGGCGACTGCAATTCGATGTCGCGTTCGGCTGCTTTTCCGAGATCCACGATGGTCCCCCGCTCTTCGGCGGAACGTCGGTGCGCCGCCGCATGGCTGATCTGGGGGGCCGAGATCGATCCGGGCGTCGCTGTGATCGGCCAGCAGCAGGTACAACGCCTCGGGAGGCGGCGAAGAAAGCACGCCCCGTCCGTGATGTGGCCCTGCTCGCAAAGGGCCCCGGTGCCCTTGAAGGCGGCGAGCACGCGGAATTGCGCGATCCAGAGGCGACAGGCCCCATCGCGCAGGCCGCTCAGAGGGCCGACCGAGCTATCGGAGCTGGCCGCCGCACGGGACGTGCCCTCGGCCCCGACCCGCCCGCAGGTCGTCAGCCCCATGGGACAAGCCATGCCGGTCTGGTCGTCCGTCCCGACCACGAGGCCGATCGCGCGCCCGATCATGAGGCTGTCGGACGCAGTTCCCTGGCGGCGGAACGGCGCAGCGCGTCCATGGCGGCGTCGTGCTCACTGAAAAGGCGCTATGCGTAGAATCCGGTATTTGACACCACGGCGGCGATCCCTAGAAGTCGCGCTACGCCTCAGACCGGGGCAGTCCCGCCGCCGGGAGGGTCGGTGGGCAACAAAACCCATAGGGAGGAAGAGATGGACCGCCGTTCATTCCTTAAGAATTCCGCGATCGGTGGTGCTGCCGCCGGTGCGACCGCGCTTGCTGCGCCCGCCTACGCGCAGGGCAACCGCACGCTGACCATGGTCACCACCTGGGGCCGCGGCCTCGCCGGTGTGCATGACGCGGCGCAGCGCGTCGCCGACAGCATCACCGCGATGTCCGATGGCCAGCTGACTGTCGACCTCAAGGCGGCGGGCGAGCTTGTGGGGGCCTTCGAGGTGTTCGACGCCGTGACCGCCGGTCAGGCCGACATGTATCATGGCGCCGACTATTACTTCGTCGGTCAGCACCCGGGCTACGCTTTCTTCACGGCCGTGCCCTTCGGCATGACCGCTCAGGAGCTGGCCAATTGGTACTACCATGCCGGCGGCATGGAGCTGCATGACGAGCTCGGCCAGATCTTCGGCCTCAAGTCCTTCCTCGGTGGCAATACCGGCGCTCAGTCGGGCGGCTGGTTCCGTCAGGAGATCACCGGCCCCGAGGACTTCCAGGGTCTCAAGTTCCGTATGCCGGGCCTTGGCGGCCAGGCGCTGGGCAAGATGGGCGCTTCTGTGCAGAATCTGCCGGGCTCGGAAGTGTACCAGGCCCTGTCTTCGGGCGCCATCGACGGCACCGAGTGGATCGGTCCCTGGGCCGACGAGAAGGCCGGCTTCCAGGAGATCACCAAGATCTACTACACCGCCGGCTTCCACGAGCCGGGCGCGGGCCTCTCGGTCGCGACGAACCGCGACGTGTTCGAAAGCCTCACCCCCGCTCAGCAGAAGATCATCGAGATCGCTTCGGCTGAAGCCCACCAGTGGAACTTGGCGCAGTTCCTGGCCGAGAACGGCACCGCGCTCCAGCGGCTGCAGTCGGGTGGCGTCACCGTGCGCGAGTTCCCCGACAGCGTCTGGGACGCGATGGGTGCGGCCTCTCAGGCCGTGATGGACGAGAACATGGGCGACGACCTGTTCAAGAAAATCCACGACAGCGCCATGGAGTCGATGCGCGCCTCCTCCAGCTGGATCACCCGGTCGGAAGGCACCTATCGCAATCAGCGCGACCGCGTCCGCGGCTGACGCGAAACCGGCCCGCCCCCGCTGGGGGGCGGGCAACCCACCTACCGGCCGTCGGGGGGCGCCATGTTCGACGCGATTTCCTGGTTCTTCACGAATCTCGCCTTGGCTTTTTACAACCTGGGCTACGCGATCCTGAACCCGAGTTCCTGGTTGGCCTGGACGACCTCCTGGGAGACGCTGGAGGACAAGCAGAGCCTGATGCGGCTCATCTACTACGGCGCCTCGGCCGAGCTGTTCTTCGTCATCTTGGCCGTCTTCCTGGTCATCACCATCGCAGGCTACTTCTACCGCGACTTCCTCTGGGGGGTCGTGCGCGTCTTCGAGGGCACGCTGAACTGGATCGGACGCATCGCGGCCTGGGCGGGTCTGATCATGGTTATCCAGCAGATCATGATCGTTTTCCTTCAGCGGATCTTCCGGGTCTCCGAGATTTCCATCGGCCCCTTCGGCACGACCTTCACCCGAGACCTGAGTTGGTATTCGGAGGAGCTGAAGCTTTACAACGCGATGGTCGTCTGCCTCTGCGTCGCCTGGACCTTCATCCAGGGCGGGCATGTGCGCGTCGATCTGGTCTATTCCGCCGTCAGCCACCGCACCAAGCGCGCCATCGACATGGCCGGGTCGCTCCTGTTCATGGTGCCGTCGCTGGTGCTGATCTGGCTGTTTTCCTGGTTCTTCTTCTGGCGCTCGATGATCACGCCCGCGACTTCGGCCTCCGAGGATCTGGACCGGCTGCTGATGAAGGGGCGGGCCGTGCGCTGGAACATCGAGACCATCGGATTCAGCCCCAACGGCTTCGACGCCTACTTCCTGTTCAAGGTGCTGATCCTGCTTTTCGCGGCCACGGCCTTCCTGCAGGCGCTCACCTTCTTCTGGCGCAGCTGGCTCGAATACCGCGAGGGCGACATGAGCGCCGACCGCTATCTGGACCGCGACATCCTGGGCGACGAAGATGCCCAGCGCGCGGCGGAAATCCACTGACGCCGGCGCGCGTCCGGCAAGACGACGGGCCACCCGCCCGCCACGAGGCGCGGGGCCGAGACGAGGGGAACTGACATGCCATTCGGATTGGACGGGGTCGAAGTCGGCCTGATCATCGTCTTCCTCTGCCTCTTCGGGGGCATCATGTCCGGCTTCCCGGTGGCCTTCGCCATCGCGGGCGCGGGGGTTATCAGCTTCGGCATCATCGCCGCGCTCGATAGCGCGGGCCTGCTGTTGCACGCGGCCATCGACACCAACTCCGCCGAATACGCCGCGCTCGTTGCCGAAGGCGTCAGGCGCGACACGATCTCGATCTTCCGATACCCCGAACTTCCGCGCGTCCTAGAGCCGGTCTTCGTCGGCGGGTGGGAGCAGGCGATCGACCGCAACATCTCCTTCATCGTCAACCGCATGAACGAGCGCGTCATCGCGGGCGCCTCCATCGAGACGCTGCTCGCCGTGCTGATGTTCGTGATGATGGGCATCACGCTGGAGCGATCGAAGATCGCCAACGACCTGCTGACCACCATGGCGCGGGTGTTCGGGCCGCTGCCGGGCGGCCTCGCCGTCTCCATCGTGATCGTGGGCGCGTTCCTGGCCGCTTCGACGGGCATCGTCGGCGCGACCGTCGTGACCATGGGCCTGCTGGCGCTGCCGACGATGCTGCGCAACAATTACTCGCCCGAGCTGGCCACCGGCGTCATCGCGGCCTCCGGCACGCTGGGGCAGATCATCCCGCCCTCCATCGTGATCGTGCTCCTGGGCACGCTCGCCGGCGACATCTACTCCACCGCGCAGGAGAATCGCGCCCAACTGGTCGGGTGTTCCGATGCGCTGACTTATCTGGGCGAGCCGGCCGTCGTCTCGGTCGGCACGTTGTTCCAGGCGGCGCTGCTGCCGGGGATCCTGCTGGCCTTCCTCTATGGCGCCTATGCCTTCGGCTTCGCGCTCCTGAACCCCAGCAAGGCGCCGGCGGTCGTGATGGCGGACGGCCAGGGCACCGTCTCGACCCGCGAGGACATGCTGACCTGGGCGCTGGGCGTGCCCGTCGCTCTGGTCCTGGGGGCCATCGTGCTGGGCCAGACCGGCATCATCGGCAGCCAGGACGTGCGGGTGTCCAGCTTCTCGGACGCGGGCTCCACCGCGTCGCTGCGCACCAATGTCTCGCCCGACTGTCAGGCCGCCATGATCGATCTGCACGGGCAGGCGGCCTGGGACGAGGCCGTCGCCCAGCAGGCCGAGATCGACGCCGCCGGCGGCGTGCAAATGGCCCAGGAACGCACCGCCGAAGAGCTGGAGGCCGCGCGTCAGGCCGCCATCGCCGCCGCCGCGCCCATCGGCACCGGCATCGCGGTCCTCTTCATCGGCCTCGCGCTCGTCCTGTCTACGGCGCGCGCGGTCAATCCGCTCGCCGATGGGCGGCCGCTTCTGATCGGGGCGGGAGGCGTGGCGCTCGCCTTGCTGATCGACTGGCTTCTGATCGCGCCGACGACCACGTCGGGCACGACCTTCGTGCTGATGGCGATCCCGATGGCTCTGGTGCTCTATGGCGTCGGCCCGGCCTTCTCGCGGCTGGCTCAGAACGAACTCCTGCGCGTGGTCTTCCCGCCGCTGGTGCTGATCGTGGCCGTGCTGGGCTCGATCCTGGGCGGCATCACCAACCCGACCCCGGCCGCGGCGCTGGGCGCGGGCGGCGCGATCATGCTCGCCGCCTATCGCAAGCTTCAGGAGGAGGGCGGCGGCAAGGGCTCGATCATCCTCATGGCCTCGCTCGCGCTGGTCGTGATGCTGCTCTTCGGGATCAATTTCGACCTGCGGACCGGGCTGGAGACCACGACCACGGCGGATGTGATCGCCACGGTGATCGCCCAGATCTCCTATCACATCGCGTTCATCGGCCTGCTCTATGCCTGCTGGGTGCTGTTCCGCACCGGCGTGCTGGCCCCGGTGGTGCGCGAGACGGCCAAGGTCACGTCGATGGTGTTCACCATCCTGATCGGATCGCAGCTTCTCAACCTCGTGCTGATCTCCTTCGGGGGCGAGCACTACATCCAGGACTTCCTGCGCAGCTTCGATAACGAGCTGAAGGTCTTCCTGATCGTGATGCTGGTGCTGTTCATCCTGGGCTTCGTCCTCGATTTCCTGGAGATCATCTACATCGTCATCCCGATCGTCGGCCCCGTCATCTATGGCGGCACCTTCGACCCGAAATGGGTGACGATCATGATCGCGGTGAACCTGCAAACCTCGTTCCTGACGCCCCCGTTCGGCTTTGCCCTGTTCTACCTGCGCGGGGTGGCCCCGAAGGAGGTCACGACGGGCCATATCTATCGTGGGGTGCTGCCCTTCGTGCTCATTCAGGTCGCGGGTCTTGCGATCCTGTGGTTCTTCCCGGCCATCGTGACGATCGTGCCCAATCTGCTACCCTGAGGCCGGCCGCGCCGGGCGGCGCGTCTCTGCCACGGAGGTCGACCATGTCTCTGAAGCGCACGGCCATGAGGATGGCGATCGCTTTCGCGGCGGCCAAGGGGTACCAGGCCTTCCGCGCGAGAGGCGGGATGCGGGGCCTGCGCGATGAGCTCAATCGCGTCGGCGGGTCGGGCGGGCTGCTGGGCGGCAGGGACGGTGGCGGCCTGGGGGCGGTGCTCAATGCCCTGGGGAGCGGAGCCTCGACGCCGGGCGGCCTGGGCGGGATCCTTGGGGGCCTCGCCGCGATGGCGGGCGGGTCCGGGGCGCTGGGCGGCCTGGGGACCACGCATACGATGGAGATGGCCGAACGGGGCCCGCAGGATGACGAAACGGCCCGCGCCATGATCCGCGCCATCGGTCAGGCGGTGCGCGCCGACGGCGAGATCGACGCCGCCGAACGAGAGATCCTGCACGACCTGATGGGCGAGATGGAGACCGAGGAGGAGCGTGCCGCCCTCGACGCGGGCTTGCGGGAGCCCGTCGACCCCGAGGCGCTGGCCCGCGACGTGCCCATCGGCCACGAAGCCGAGGTTTATGCCGCCGCGCTCACCGCCATCGACCCGGACCGACAGGCGGAGACGGCGTTTCTGTCCAGTTTCGCCCGGGCGCTGCGCCTGCCCGAGGCGGAGGTCGCGCAGCTTCACGCCGCCGCCGGAAAGGCGCGCTGACCGGCCCGCGCAGAGCCTTGACGCGCTGTCGGCGCGCCGCTCCTCTGGAGAATTCGGGGCCGAATGCTAACCTCTAGAGCAGGTGCGGACGATACGGGGCGGCCATGGCTGCGAAGGACAATCCTCAGGAAGACGTCTATTTTCGCGTCGGCGAGGCGATCCTCGCCAATGTGCCGCTCTCGATGGTGCTGACGGACCCGACGCGGGACGACAATCCGATCATCTACGTCAACTCTGCCTTCGAGCGTCTGACCGGCTATACCGCCTCCGCGGCGGTGGGGCGCAATTGCCGGTTCCTCCAGGGCGAGGACCGCGATCAGGAGGAGATCCGGATTCTGGCCGACGCCATCGCCGCGCGCGAGTCGGTCACGGTCACTCTCAAGAACACCCGCGCGGACGGCCGGACCTTCCGCAACCGGCTGATGATCTCGCCGATCCTCGACCCGGAGGGAGAGCTCCAGGCCTTTCTCGGCATCCAGACCGAAGTGCTCGACACCGTCCCGGCCCAAGGCACCGCCGTGCAGGCGCTGGACGACCGGCTCGACGAGATGCAGCACCGGATCAAGAACCATCTCCAGATGGTCGCCTCGCTGGTTCGGATGCAGTCCACCGCCGGGGAGGGGAGCGCGGGCTACGAGTTGCTGTCGCGGCGCATCGACGCCTTGTCGCTGCTCTATGACGAGTTCTCCAGCCCGCCGCAGGCGCAGGCCCCGCGCTATGACGTGGTCTCGGCTGGGGGCTATGTCAGCCGCGTCGCCTCGACCGTGGGCGCGCTGGACGGCCGCCGGGACATCCGGGTGACCATCGACGTGGACCCCGTCTACATGCGCAGCGAACCGGCGGGGGAATTGGGTCTGGTGGCCTCCGAAATCCTGTCCAACACCTTGCAGCACGCCTTCGAGGGCCGACAGGAGGGGCTCGTCTCGGTCAGCCTCAAGCAGGGCGGAGGCGATCGGGTGCGTCTGACGGTCAGTGATGACGGGGTGGGCATGTCCTCCGACTGGCCGCGCGAGGGCAATCTGGGCGCGCGCATCGTTCAGGGCTTGGTGCAGAAGCTGGGCGGCGACCTGAAGGTGACGACCGGGCCGGGCGGCTCGGTGATTACGCTCGATCTGGACAACGTTCTCGACACCTCGCTGGAGCCCGGCGGCACGCGCGTCGTGTCCGACACCGCGCGCGGCCGGGATGGCGGTCCGCCCGCGTTGGAGAGCGATTGAACGGCGCGGCCTTTTCCTCGCAGCGCCGCCGGCATAGGTAGGCTGCAACAAGATACGGAGGACGCCCGGCATGGCCGAGATCAAAGATCCAGAGAACACCATCATCATCGAGCTCAAGGACGGGCCGGTCACCATCGAGCTTCTGCCCGACATCGCGCCGGGCCATTGCAACCGGATGAAGGAACTGGCCCGCGAAGGCGCCTATGACGGCGTTGTGTTCCACCGGGTGATCGAGGGCTTCATGGCCCAGACCGGCGACGTCCAGCACGGCAAGGAAGGCGGCTCCATGGCGCGCGCCGGCACCGGCGGCAGCGACAAGCCGAACCTCAAGGCCGAGTTCTCGGGCGTGCCCCATGATCGCGGCACGCTGGGCGCGGCGCGGTCCCAGAACCCGGACTCGGCCAACAGCCAGTTCTTCATCAACTTCGCCGACAACCATTTCCTGAACCGCCAATACACGGTCTATGGCCGTGTGATCGAAGGCATGGAGCATGTTGACAAGATCACCCGGGGCGAGCCGCCCGCGAACCCCGACAAGATGATCTCGGTCAAGGTCGCCGCCGATGCGTAAGCTGGCCGCCACCGCGGTCGCCCTGCTGGTCGCCGGCGGCGCGCATGCGACCGGGCTTGAGATCGACGTGACCGGCGAGGCCGAGGGCACCATCGTCATCGACCTGTTCGAGGATCTGGCGCCAAATCACGTCGCGCAGGTCTCGCAACTCGCGGGGGAGGGCGCCTATGACGGCGTCGTCTTCCACCGGGTGATCGAGGGCTTCATGGCCCAGACCGGCGACGTCCAGCACGGCCGCATCGGCGGCAACATGTCGCTGGCCGGGACCGGCGGGAGCGATCTCGACGATCTGGACGCCGAATTCTCGGACCGTCCGTTCGAGCGCGGCGTCGTCGGCATGGCCCGCGCCGCGAACCCGAACTCGGCCAACAGCCAGTTCTTCATCATGTTCGCGCCTGCGCCGCATCTGAACGGCCAGTATACCGTGATCGGGGAAGTGACCTCGGGCATGGAAGTGGTCGATGCGATCAAGCGCGGCCAGGGCCGCGGCGGGGCCGTCACCGGCCGGCCGGACGTGATGGAAGACGTACGCGTCATCGACTGACGAACGGGGGCGGCGGGCCGATGTCCGCCGCGCTCGCGCCGTTGTGACGAGCGCGTGCCCGTCCCGGATGCTATCCTGGCGCCATGCGTGCCATCATTCTCTCCCTCCTGCTTCTTGCCACGCCTGCCGCGGCGGATCCCGATTTCTGGCGTCACGAATGGCCGGGAACCGATTTCTCCCGCAGCGCGATTCCCTGGATCGAGGTCCGGTCGGGCGGGCCGGGGCGGGACGGGATACCGGCGCTCGACGCGCCGGATTTCATCCCCGCCGCCGACGAGACACGCCTCGCCGCGCGCGAGCCGGTGATCGCGCTGGAGATGCCCGGCGCCGTCCCGCGTGCCTATCCCATCCGGTACCTGACCTGGCACGAGATCGTGAACGACACGGTGGGCGGCCTGCCCGTCGCCGTCACCTTCTGTCCGCTCTGCAACTCGGCCGTGACCTTCGACCGGCGGGTCGGGGATCGGGTGCTGTCCTTCGGGGTGACGGGCAAGCTGCGCCATTCGGACATGATCATGTATGACCGCGAGACCGAGAGCTGGTGGCAGCAGGCCGTGGGCGAGGGGATCGTGGGCGAGATGACGGGGGTGCATTTGACCATGCTGCCATCCTGGATGGAGCCCTGGTCGGAGTTCCTGTCCCGCAACCCCGACGGGCTGGTGATGGCCCAGCCACGCGCCAACCGGCCCTACGGCCGCAACCCCTACGAGAGATACGACTCGTCGCAATGGCCGTTTCTCTACACCGGCGACGCCCCGCCCCATGGGATCGAGCCGTTGGCGCGGGTGGTTCGCGTGGGCGAGAGGGCCTGGCCGTTGGAGCGTCTGGCGCGCGCCGGGCGCGTCAGCGAAGCCGACGTCACGATCGACTGGCAGCCGGGGCAGGCGAGCGCCCTCGATACGGGCGATCTGGCGGAGGGCCGCGATATCGGTTCGATCCGGGTGCGAAACGCGGATGGCGCCGACGTGGTGCATGACGTCATGTTCGCCTTCGCGTTTCACGCCTTCCATCCGGACGGGATCTGGATGGTGGAGTAGCGCCCCGGCCCGTTCGGGCCGGGACGTCTGCGGTCATTCGTCGGTCGCGGTGACGTCGGGGCTGGGCACGACGTCGGCTTCGCCCTCACCGGGCTCCCCGGCCATCAGTGTGACCAGGGCGAAGACGAGGATGCCGGCAAAGACGAGACCGGCGGTGATGCCGATCAGCGGGCCTGCGTGGTGGCGTTTTTGCTTTTCGATATTGGTGTCGGGGGCGCTCATCGCGGGCCTCCTTCGGTTGATGCGGGTTCGCTGACAAACCCGCGCCAACCGTCGGAGGTTCCGATCACTCTTGCCGGACCAGCGCGTGCCGCTTGCGCCCGGCCGACAGCTTGACCGGCTCGGCGAAGGCCTCCCCCGAGAGCACGAGGCCCGGATCGCTCAGGTGTTCGTCGTTCACCCGCGCGCCGCCTTCGGCGATCAGGCGCTTGGCCTCCTTGCCGGATTTGGCGAGCCCCGTGCGCACGAAAAGCTGCACGATCGAGACGCCCGCCGCGACCTCCTCGGGCGTGACCGTGACGGTTGGCAGGTCATCGCCCGCGCCGCCCTTTTCGAACACCTCGCGGGCTGTCGCCTCGGCCGCCGCCGCGGCCTCCGCCCCGTGCAGCAGCGTCGTTACCTCGTTGGCCAGCCGGATCTTGGCGTCGTTGATCTCCACGCCTTCCAGCGCGCCGAGCCGCTCGCATTCCTCCAGCGGCAGTTCGGTATAGAGCTTCAGGAAGCGGCCCACATCGGCATCGGTCGTGTTGCGCCAGAACTGCCAGAACTCATAGGGCGAGAGCAGCTCCGCATCGAGCCAGACCGCCCCAGACTGCGACTTGCCCATCTTCTTGCCGTCCGACGTCGTCAGCAGCGGCGAGGTCAGGCCGAAGACCTGGTCGTCGAGGATCCGCCGGGTCAGGTCTATGCCGTTGACGATGTTGCCCCACTGGTCGCTGCCGCCCATCTGAAGCAGGCAGCCGTGGCGGCGGTGCAACTCCAGGAAGTCGTAGGCCTGGAGAATCATGTAGTTGAACTCCAAGAAGCTGAGCGACTGCTCCCGGTCGAGACGCGACTTGACCGACTCGAAGCTGAGCATGCGGTTGACGCTGAAATGGCGTCCGACATCGCGCAGGAAGTCGAGATAGTTCAGCCCATCCAGCCATTCGGCATTGTCGAGGATGATCGCGTCGGAGGGGCCGTCGCCGAAAGTGACGTAATTGGTGAAAACCTTGCGGATGCCCGCGATGTTCGCGGCGATCTGCTCGGGCGTCAGCAGCGGCCGCTCATCGGCGCGGAAGCTGGGATCGCCGACCTTGGTCGTCCCGCCGCCCATCAGCACGATGGGCTTGCCGCCGGTCTTTTGCAGCCAGCGCAGCATCATGATCTGGATCAGCGAGCCAACATGCAGCGAGGACGCCGTGGCGTCGAAGCCGATATAGCCCGGGACGACCCCAGCAATCAGCGCTTCGTCCAGCCCCTGATAATCGGTGCAGTCGGCCAGAAAGCCACGCTCGATCATCACGCGCATGAAGTCGGATTTGGGGTGGTAGGTCATCTCGGGTTAGGGTCCTCTCTGTGCCAGGGCCTCTCAATAGGGCCGTGGCGGGCGAAGGGGAAGGGACATGCGGCCGATCCGGGCCTTGGGGACGATGTCGGGGACTTCCCTCGATGGGGTGGACGCGGCGGAGCTTTGGACCGATGGGGAAAGTATCGCGCGGTTCGGCGAGCGCCGCTATCGGGCCTATGACGACGCCGAGCGGGCGGCGATCCGCGCGGCGCTCGGGCGTTGGCCGGGCGAGCCAGGCGTGGAGGCGGCGGCCGATACCGTCGAGGAGGCCCATCTCGCGCTGCTCCGGCAATTCGGGCGGCCCGATCTGGTCGGGTTTCACGGCCAGACCCTGGCCCATGACCCGGCCCATCGGCGCACCCATCAGGCCGGGCGCGGCGATCTGCTGGCCGAGGCGCTGGGCTGGCCGGTTGTCTGGGATTTCCGCACCTCCGACGTCACGCTGGGCGGGCAGGGGGCGCCCCTGGCGCCGGCCTATCACCACGCCTGCGCCCGCTATATCCGCGCCGCCGAGCCCGTGGCCTTCCTCAACCTGGGCGGGGTGGGCAATCTGACCTGGGTGGACCCGACCGCGCCGATGGAGGAGACCGGCGCGCTGCTGGCTTTCGATACGGGGCCGGCCAATGCGCCGATCGACGATCTGGTCCGGGCGCGCACGGGCGCGCGATATGACGCGGGCGGCGTACTGGCCGCGGCGGGACGGGCCCGGCTGGATCTGGTGGGCGCGCTGCTGAGTCTGCCCTATTTCGAGGCCGAGGCCCCGAAATCCCTGGACCGGGACGATTTTGCCGAGGCCGGAGCGGAGATCGACGCCTTGCCGCTGGTCGATGCGGTGGCAAGCTGGGTCGCGGTGGTCGCCGGCGCCGTCGCCCTGGGGCTGGAGCTCTGCCCGACGCAGCCTGCGCGCTTGCTCGTGACCGGAGGGGGGCGGCACAATGCAGCCATCATGGAGGCGCTGCGGCTGGCGACGCTGTGCGACGTGCAGCCGGTGGAGGCGGTGGGGCTCGATGGGGACATGCTGGAGGCGCAGGCCTTCGCCTTTCTCGCCGTGCGGGTGGCGCGCGGCCTGGCTACGTCCTTCCCGGGGACGACGGGGGTGCGGGCCAATGTCGGAGGTGGCAAGATTTCGGGCGATCTGGACCTTTCGGCGCTGGAGGCTAGACAGCTTGCGGGCCGCCGCGTAAGAGGCGACCGTTAGCGCTATCAGCGCCAGCGAGAAGGACCCGCTATGGTTTCCAGAACGATTCCCGTCGACGATTTCGACCTGGTGCTCTTCGGCGCCACAGGCGATCTCGCCGCCCGCAAGATCCTGCCGTCGCTCTATCGTCGTTTCGTCGCCGGCCAGATGCCCGAGAGCGCCCGCGTCATCGGGGCGGCGCGATCGAAGATGGACGATAAGAGCTTCCGCAAACTTGTCCGCGACGCGCTGGCCGAGTTCGTCAGCGAGGCGAAGCGCGACAAGAAGACGATCGACGCCTTCGTGGCCCAATGCAGCTATATCGCGATCGACGCCAAGGGCGAAGGCGGCTGGGAGCAGCTGAAGGAGGCCGTGCGCGACGAGGCCGTGAAGGCCTTCTATTTCTCGGTCGCCCCGGCGCTTTTCGGCCCTCTGGCCGAGCGGCTCCGGTCCTATGGCATCGCCTGTGAGAACTCCCGCCTGGTGGTCGAAAAGCCGTTCGGCGTCGATCTCGAAAGCGCAAGGCAGCTCAATGCCGATCTCGCCGCGAGCTTCGACGAGCATCAGATCTACCGCATCGATCACTTCCTCGGGAAAGAGACGGTCCAGAACCTGATGGCCGTGCGCTTTGCCAATGTCATGTTCGAGCCGCTGTGGAATTCCCGCTATATCGATCACGTCCAGATCACGGTGGCCGAGACGGTCGGCGTGGGCGGGCGCGGGGCCTATTACGACAAGTCGGGCGCGATGCGGGACATGGTGCAGAACCACCTGATGCAGCTGCTCTGCCTGACGGCGATGGAGCCTCCCAATCATTTCGACGCCGACATGCTGCGCGACGAGAAGCTCAAGGTGATCCGCGCGCTCGACCCGCTGACACCCGCCGAAATCGTGCGCGGTCAATACCGGGAGGGTCCGGACGGGCCGTCCTATGTCGAGGATGCGGAAAACCCGGAGAGCCGGACCGAGAGCTTCATCGCGCTCAAGATCGCGGTGTCGAACTGGCGCTGGAAGGGCGTGCCCTTCTATCTGAGGACCGGCAAGCGGATGAGCCGGCGGCTGAGCGAGATCGTCGTCCAGTTCAAGGAAACGCCGCATTCCATCTTCGACCGGACCGAAGGATCGCCCGCCAACACGCTGACGATTCGACTCCAACCCGACGAGGGGATGGACCTCTCGGTGACCATCAAGGAGCCGGGCCCGGGCGGCATGCGGCTGGTGAATGTGCCGCTGGACATGACATTCGCCGACGCGCTGGGCCCCCAAGGCGAGGAGATCCCCGACGCCTATGAGCGCCTCATCATGGACGTGATCCGAGGCGACCAGACCCTGTTTATGCGCGGCGACGAGGTCGAGGCGGCCTGGGCCTGGACCGACCCGATCATCGAGGGCTGGGTCGAACGGCGCGCGCAGCCCTATAAATACGCTCAGGGATCCAGCGGGCCGGAAGAAGCGTTGATGTTGATGCACCGCGACGGCCGGCGGTGGCGCGAATTGGAGGAGTAGAGTAACGCGAGGGACTGCCGTCCCTCGCGCTCCCTGCTTCAAGGGGCCCGCGGGGCCCCTTGAAAATCCCCCGGAGTATTTCCGGCCAGAAGAAGGAGCGGGCGTATGAAGCTGATCGACTATCCCGACCGCGAAATCCTGGCGATGGGCCTGGCGGACGCCCTGGCCTCGTCGCTCAAGAACAGCCTGATGGTTCATGACCATGCGAGTTTCTGCGTGCCGGGCGGGTCCTCGCCGGGCGAAACCTTCCGTGCGCTCTCGGGCGCCCGGCTCGACTGGGAGCGGGTGCATGTCTTTCTTAACGACGAGCGCTGGGTGCCCGAGGGGCATGCGCGCTCGAACACCTCGCTGCTGAAGCGGACGCTGCTGACCGACCGGGCTGCGGCGGCCACCCTTGTGCCCCTGGTGAACGAGGCCGAGACACCGGAGGATGGAATCCCCGGGTTGATCGACGGGTTCGAGGGCGAGTTGCCGATCTCGCTCCTTCTGCTGGGCATGGGCACGGATGGGCACACGGCGAGCCTCTTCCCGGGAGCGGACCGCCTGGCCGAAGCGATGGCGCCGGACGCGCCGTTGCTGCTGCCGATGCGAGCCGAGGGCGCGGGGGAGCCGCGCATCACATTGTCGCGCCCGGCCCTTGAGGGCGCGATGGAGACCCATGTCCTCATCATGGGCGAGGAGAAGCGCGCCGTGCTGGAGAAGGCGCGCGGCGCCGACCCAATGGAGCTGCCCATCGCCGCGTTCCTCAATGACGCGACCGTCCACTGGGCGGCCTGACCAACGACCGCGAAAGGAGCCATCATGGAGTTTTGGACCGGTATCGAGAGCTTGCGCAGCCAGACCGGCGGCGACATCGCCGACCTTCTGGCCGACGAGGCCCGCAATGCGCGGCTGCGCGCGCGCCACGGGGCGATGATGTTCGACGCCTCCAAGACGTCGATCCCGACTGCGGCGCTGGACACTCTGCTGGAGATGGCCGCGGGCGTGCCCGCCCGGCGCGACGCGATGTTCGACGGGGCCGCGATCAACGAGACCGAGGGCCGCGCCGTGCTGCACACCGCGCTGCGCGGGACGCGGCCGGTCATGGTGGATGGCGCCGATGTCATGCCGGAGGTGCAGGACACGCTTGCACGGATGCGCGACTTCGCCCGCGCCGT
This sequence comes from Jannaschia seohaensis, assembly GCF_900116765.1. Taxonomy (GTDB): domain Bacteria; phylum Pseudomonadota; class Alphaproteobacteria; order Rhodobacterales; family Rhodobacteraceae; genus Jannaschia; species Jannaschia seohaensis. The sequence continues at coordinate 60,315 of NZ_UETC01000005.1, forward strand.
GCGCGACGGCAGCTTCGCGCCGAACGGGCGGATCACGGATGTCGTCAATATCGGCATCGGCGGCTCCGATCTGGGGCCGGCCATGGCGACGATTGCTCTCGCGCCGTTCCATGACGGGCCGCGCTGCCATTTCGTGTCGAATGTGGACGGGGCCGACTGGGCCGACACCGCCAAGGGGCTGGACCCGAAGACGACGCTGGTGATCGTTGCCTCCAAGACCTTCACCACCATCGAGACGCTGACCAACGCCAAGACGGCCAAGGCCTGGATGGGGGAGGCCGTCGCCGATCCCGCCGCGCAATTCGCGGCGCTCTCGACGGCGCAGGACAAGACCTCGGCCTTCGGGATCGACCTCTCCCGCGTGTTCGGCTTCGCCGACTGGGTGGGCGGGCGCTATTCGATGTGGGGGCCGATCGGCCTGTCGCTGATGATCGCCATCGGACCCGACGCGTTCGACGCTTTCCTGGGCGGCGCGCGGAGCATGGACGACCATTTCCGCACGGCTGACCTGGCCGAGAACATGCCGGTTCTGCTGGCCCTGATCGGGATCTGGCACCACCAGGTCTGTGGGTATCCGACCCGCGCGGTGCTGCCCTATGACAACCGTCTGGCGCGGCTGCCGGCGTATCTCCAGCAGCTGGAAATGGAGTCGAACGGCAAGGGCGTGACGATGGACGGCGCGACCTTGCCCGGGCCGGCGGGGCCCGTGGTCTGGGGCGAGCCGGGGACCAACGGACAGCATGCCTTCTACCAGTTGATCCATCAGGGGCGGACGCCGGTGCCCTGCGAGTTCATGGTCGCCGCCAAGGGGCATGAGCCTGCGCTGGACAACCACCACAAGCTGCTGATGGCCAATTGTCTCGCCCAGTCCGAGGCGCTGCTGCGCGGCCGCAGCCTGGACGAGGCCCGCGAGAAGGTCGCGGGCAAGTTCGAGGGCGCGGAGCTGGAGCGGCAGGCCGCCCATCGCGTCTTCGAGGGCAACCGGCCCTCGACCACACTTATCTATCCGCAGCTAGACCCCGCCACGCTGGGCGCCATCGTCGCGCTCTATGAGCATCGGGTCTTCGTCGAGGGCGTGATGCTGGGCATCAACAGCTTCGACCAATGGGGCGTGGAACTGGGCAAGGAGCTGGCGACCTCGCTCGGGCCGCTGGTGGACGGGGCGGACGCGTCGGGAAAGGATGCGTCGACCCAGGCCCTGCTGGCGCAGCTGCTCGCCTGGCGGGACTGAGACGCGGCCGGGTTCAGCCGGGCTGGGCGGGCGCGGCCTGCGGGCCGCGCGCGGGCTGGTCGAGACCCGGTCGCGGCGGGCCGGCTTCGCCCTCGCCCGTTGCCAGGAAGCGGGCGATCCGCAGGTTGGCATTGCCCAGCTTGTAGCGGCTCGCGCGGCTCAGCAGGCCCTCCAACTGGAGCCGGGTCGCCTGGTTGCCCGCGATCACGGCCTGCAACTCCTTCACGGGCAGGCGCAGAACGCGGGTCCGGTCGGTTGCCCGGGCCGTGCCGATCGAGGGCTCGCCGTTCAACACGCTGAGTTCGCCGACGAAGGTTGGGGCGGGCATCGTGGTGATGCGGGTGCCCTCCACGATAATGTCCACCGCGCCGTCCCAGAGCACCCAGAGCGCGTCGACGGGCTCTCCCTGGGTGACGAAATCCCGCCCCGGCTCGACATCCACCCATTCGGCGCGGTCGAACATGCGGCGGGCGACCAGCGGCTCCAGACCGCCCAGCATGTGCTGACGCAGAGCCTCCTCTTCGTCGGTGAACCGAATGCGGCGATGCGCGATGTAGCGGCGGGTCATGCCGCCCAGGGAGATGACGATCCAGCTTATCTGGACGATCGCGGAGTAGAGGTTGAAATTGGTGACGAGGCTCACGAGCACCAGCGCCGAGGCCGTCAGGTTCAGCGCCGGGTAGAGATAGCCGGTCCCCTTTATCACCGCCGCTTGAAGCAGCAGGTAGGAGCCGAGATAGAAGCCGACGCCGATCATCCCGGCCAGATTGAACAGGCCGGGCGGCAGGGTTTCGGCAGCGGTCAGGATCGCGTCCATGCGGACTCCGTCGCGGATTCTGGGCCGGCGCGACGGAGGGGTTCAGGGGCCGGGCCGTCGGCCTAACCCCTTGGCTGTCAACAATCCGACCTTGCGTCAACCGTGCCGGGCGGCGACCGTCTTGAGCTGGCTGAAGCCATAGAGCGCCTCGAAGCCCTTCTCGCGCCCATGGCCCGACTTGCCGACGCCGCCGAAAGGCAGTTCGACCCCGCCGCCCGCACCGTAATTGTTGAGAAAGACCTGGCCCGCCTTCAGGTCGCGGGCGAGCCGCATCTGGCGGCCGCCATCACGGGTCCAGACCCCGGCGACGAGGCCGTAATCGGTGCCGTTGGCGATGGCCACGGCCTCTTCTTCCGTCTCGAAGGGGATCACGACCTGAACCGGGCCGAAGATCTCGGCCTGGGCGAGGCGGTGATCCGGGGCAACGCCGGTGAGCAGGGTGGGCGCGACATAATGGCCGCCGCTGCCCTGGATCTGGCCCTGGGCGGCGACGGTCAGGTCGCCCGCCTGCGCCAGGAAGCCCTCGACGATCTCTTTCTGGCGGGCGGAGATCAGCGGCCCGACCTCCAGATCGTCCAGCGCCGGCCCGACGCGCAGCGCGCGGTAGCGTTCGGCCATGCGGGAGACGACCGCGTCATGCACCTCCCGCTGGACCAGGATGCGGGAGGCGGCGGAGCAGGTCTGACCCGCATTCTGGATCCCCGCATTCACCAGGAAGGGCAGCGCGGCGTCCAGGTCGGCATCGGCGAAGACCAGCTGGGGGGACTTGCCGCCCAGCTCTAGCGTGACGGGCACCACGTTGGCCCCGGCCGCTTGCTGGACCTTGGCGCCGGTGGCGACGGAGCCGGTGAAGCTGACATGGTGGATGCCGGGATGGGCGGCCAGGGCGGCGCCGGCCTCATGGCCGAGCCCGGGGACCACGTTCAGCGCGCCGTCCGGCAGCCCGATCTCCTGCGCCAGACGGGCGAAGGCGAGCGCGGTCAGGCAGGCCTCCTCGGCGGGCTTCAGGACGCAGGCGTTCCCCATGGCGAGCGCGGCGCCGACCGAGCGCCCGATGATCTGCATCGGATAGTTCCACGGCACGATATGGCCGGTCACCCCATGGGGCTGGCGCAGGGTGTAGACGGTGTAGCCGTCGAGATAGGGGATCGTCTGCCCGTGCACCTTGTCGGCGGCGCCGCCGTAGAATTCGAGATAGCGGGCCAGGGCCACGGCATCGGCCCGGGCTTGGGTCAGGGGCTTCCCCACGTCCTGCGCCTCCAGCCGAGCGAGCTCGTCCACCCGGGTCAGGACCAGGCGGCCCAGGTCGGTCAGCAGCCGCCCGCGCTCCGTCGCCGTCACCCGGCCCCAGGCGCCGCGCCGGGCGTCGTGGGCGGCGGCGACGGCGGCGTCGATCTCGCCGGACTGGCCGCGGGGGATCGCGCCGATGGGTTGGCCGGTCGACGGATCCTCCAGCGTCAAGGTCTCGGCGGCGCGCACCCATTGGTCGCCGATCAGCATCTCTTCGGTGTCGAACCAGGCTGGCATGTCGTTCCTCCCCTCTGCCGGTGGCGCTTGGTGGCACGGGGGGGAGCGAGGGGCCAGCCCCTCGCGCTCCCCGGGATATTTAAACAGGGAAGAAGAGGGGCGGGGCTCGGTCAGGACGTGAGCCAGCTGTCCGGGATGGTGGGGGCGGCGGCGATGAGTTCGGCCGTATAGTCGGATTGGGGCGCGGACCAGACCTGGGCGATGGACCCGTCCTCGACGAACCGGCCGTTCTGCATCACGAGGACGCGGTCGCAGATGGCGCGGACGACCGTCAGGTCGTGGCTGATGAACAGATAGGCGAGGCCCAGCCGCGCCTGGAGATCGTCCAGCAGGCGCAGCACCTGGGCGCGAACGCGGACATCGAGGGCGGAGACGGCCTCATCGAGCACCAGCACCTCCGGCTCGGTGATGAGCGCGCGGGCGATGGCGATGCGCTGCCGCTGGCCGCCGGAGAATTCGTGCGGGTATTTGGCGAGGTCCGAGGCGCTCAGGCCGACCTGCTCCAGCGCTTTGGCGGCGCGGGCGCGGGCGTCCTGGGGACGGCCGGTCAGGTGGAACGGCTCGGTGACGATGCGGGCGACGGTCCAGCGGGGGTCGAAGCTGCCATAGGGGTCCTGGAACACGACCGAGAGGCGGGCGCGCTGGGCGTTGGTCATCGCGGTGCCGCCGGGCGCGCCCATGAGGGCGATTTCACCGCCCTGGACCGGCTCCAGCCCGAGCAGGGCGCGGGTCAGCGTGGACTTACCGCAGCCCGACTCGCCCACGAGGCCCAGGCTCTCGCCGCGATGGAGGGTGAAGCTGACGGCATCCACCGCCGTCGTGGCGCCGTAGCGGCGGGTGACGGCCCGGGTTTCCAGCACGGGGGCGGTCGCATGGGCGCGGGGCTGGCGCGGGGCCGGGCGGGAGGCCGCGAGCAGGTCGCGCGTATAGGGATGGGCGTGGGTGCGGAACAGCGCCTCGGTCGCGCCCTGCTCGACGATCCGGCCCGTCTGCATGACCGCGACATGGTCTGCGGTGCGGGCGACGACCCCCAGATCGTGGGTGATGAGGAGGAGCGCCATGCCCTGCTCCTCGACGAGGTCGCGGAGCAGGGCCAGGATCCCGGCCTGGGTCGTGACATCGAGCGCCGTCGTCGGCTCATCCGCGATCAGCAGGCGCGGGCGGCGGGCGATGACCATGGCGATGCAGACCCGCTGGCGCTGGCCGCCCGACAGCTGGTGCGGGTAGCGGTCCAGAGGCACATGCGCGAGGCCCACCCGGTCCAGCCGGTCGCGGGCGATCCGCTCCGCCTCGGCCCGGCCGGTGCCGCGCAGGCGTAGCGTCTCGGAGACCTGGGCGCCGATGGTCTGGACCGGGTTCAGCGCGGTCATCGGCTCCTGGAAGATCATGCCGATGTCATTGCCGCGCAGGTCCAGCCAGGCGCGCTCGGGCAGGGTCAGCAGGTCGCGCCTGTCGAGCGTGGCGGTGCCGGTGGTCTGGCTGCCTTCGGGCAAGAGGCCGATCAGGGCGAGCGCGGTCATGGACTTGCCCGAGCCGCTCTCGCCCACCAGGGCGGTGACGCGGCCCGGCGCGATGTCGAGCGAGACGTCCTGGAGGATCGGCATATCGTGGATCGAGAGGCCAAGGCCCGCGACCCGGATCAGGGGTTCGGTCATAGGGCGCGGCGCCTCAGCCTCGGGTCGAGCGCATCGCGCAGCCCGTCGCCCAGGAGGTTGAGCCCCAGCACCATCGCGACGATGGCGAGGCCGGGCAGGACGGCGAGCTGCGGCTCGGTGTAGATCATGGTCTGCGCGTCGGCGAGCATCCGGCCCCAGCTGGCCGTGGGCGGCTGCGCGCCGAGGCCCACATAGGACAGGGCGGCCTCGGCCAGGATGCCCAGCGAGAACTGGATGGTGGCCTGCACGATCAGCAGGTTGGCGATGTTCGGCAGGATGTGCTCGGCGGAGATGCGGGCGCGGCCCTTGCCCGCCACCCGCGCCGCCATGATGTAGTCGAGCGTCCAGAGCGGCAGGGCCCCGCCCCGCGCGACCCGGGCGAAGACCGGGATGTTGAAGATGCCGATGGCGAGGATGGCGTTGACAGCCGAGGGGCCGAAGACCGCCGTGATCAGGATCGCGATCACCAGCGAGGGGAAAGCGAAGATCAGGTCGTTGGCGCGCATGATGACTTCGTCCAGCCACCCGCCCCGATTGGCCGCGGCCCAGAGGCCCAGGGGCACGCCCGCGCCCACGCCGATGCCGACCGCGACCAGCGCAACGGCGATGGACGTGCGTGCGCCTTCCATCAGCATCGATACCATGTCCCGTCCGAAATGGTCGGTGCCCAGCGGGTGAGCCAGCGACGGCGGCAGCAGGCGCTGCGAGATGTCCAGCCGGGCGACGTCATACGGCACCCAGGCCAGCGAGACCGCCGCAGCCAGCGTGAACACCGCCGTCAGCACGACGCCGATGGCCATCGCGCCCCTCATCGGCGCAGCCTCGGGTCGGCGAGGGTGTAGGCGACCTCGACCAGGAAGGTCACGCAGATCACCGCGAAGACCAGCAGCATCGTCACCGATTGCACCACGATCAGGTCGCGCTGGGTGATCCCCTGGAAGATCAGGCGTCCGAGGCCCGGCAGGAAGAACACGTTCTCGATGATGATCGCGCCGGCCAGCAGGAAGGAGAATTGCAGGCCCAGGATCGTCAGCACCGGGATGGCCGCGTTGCGCAACGCGTGGCGGAGGACGACGGCGCGGCGGCTCAGGCCCTTGGCGCGCGCGGTGCGGATGTAGTCGCGGTCCAGCGTGTCCAGCACCGCCGAGCGCAGAACCCGCGCCAGGATCGACGCTTGCGGCAGGGCCAGGGCCAGCGCGGGCAGGGTCAGGGATTTCAGCGCCGCGCCCGGGTCCGACCAGCCCGGAAAGCCTCCCGCCGAGACCCACCGGAGTTGCACCGCGAAGACGAAGACCAGGAGCATCGCGAACCAGAAATTCGGCACCGCGATGCCGAGTTGCGTCGCCCCCATGATCCCCCAATCCGCCGGGCCGCCCCGGCGGGAGGCCGCGATCAGGCCTACGGGGATCGCGATCAGGATCGTCAGCGTCAGCGCATAAAGCGCAAGCGGCGCCGAGACGGTGATCCGGTCGGCCACGAGGTCCGCCACGGGGACGCGATAGGTATAGGAGGTGCCGAAATCGCCGGTGAGCATGCCGGCGACCCAATGGAGGTAGCGGTCGAGGAGGCTGCCCTCCAGGCCAAGCTCGGCGCGGAGGGCGGCGACGGCCTCGGGTTCCGCGTTGAGGCCCAGCATGAAGGCGGCCGGATCGCCGGGCACGGCTTGGAGCATCACGAAGATCACGACGCTCGCCACGGCCAGCGACAGGCTCAGGGACAGGGCACGGGTCAGGAGGGCGCGCGGCATGGCCGGACGCTAACCCCGGGCTCGCCCGGGGGAAAGGGCGGGCGTGGCGACCCCGGGGTGAGAGGGGCCGATTTGTGCCGCGCCCGCGGGAGAATTGCGCACCGTCCGCAGCTTTCGTCGCGCGTTATCGGTCCGTCAACCGATCGGCTGGTATTGGGACGCCCAGCGCAGCGCTCAAGGAGGCGACTTGGACCATCTGACTGACGTCCCGTCTCGGGCCGCCGCTCCGGTCATCGGGGGGCGGGGGGCGATGATCCACCTGCCTGGGTCGCGCGATCCGCGCAGCATCGTCTCGGGGCGTGCGCCTGCCCCGGCGAAACCGCGCGACAGCGGGGCGCCGGCCCATGCGGACAAGCGGCGGCGGGGAACATGATGGACGGCGGCGCGTCCGAGGATTTCCGCTTCGCTCTGCGCGCGGCAACGCGCGGGGACCATGACCGGGTCGACAGGCTCGTGACCGGACTCGACATCGCGACGCGCGCGGGGTTCGCGCGCTTTGCCCAGGTCCATCTTGCCTGTTTTCGGGCGGTTCAGGACGAGGCGCCGTCGGCGACGCTGGCGGCGATGGTTTCGGCCCTGCGCGCCGATCTGGCCAAAGTCGCTCCGGCCGCTCGGGTCTCCGTCGCGGTCCTGGGGCCGGTCGATCCCTTGGCTGCCGCCTATATGGTCGAAGGCTCCCGCATGGGGACGCGCGTTCTGCATGGGCGGTGGGCCGCCTCCAAGGACGCTCTGGTGCGCGCGGCCGACCGCTATTTCGGCTTGCCGCCGGACAAGGGGGGCTGGCGCGCCGTGACCTCGGCGCTCGGCCAGGTCGCAATCGGTTCGCCCCGCGCCGCCCGGATCGAAGCCGACACGCGGCGCCTCTTCGCGCTCTTCGCCGACCGTCTGGAGGCCGAGGGCTGACGCGCTGTCACGGAACCGTCGCGCAGCCGTAATACGCCCGTCACCGAACCTGCCGACACCGCCCGCGACATGACCGAAGGGGGCCACATGGTTCGTCATCTTCTTCTGGGGGCTTCGGCCCTCGCCCTGGCCACGGGCGCGCAGGCGCAGGGCTTCAACCGCATCGCGAGCTTTCCGGTCACCGCCAACCTGCCCGAAGGCGCGGACCCCGAGACCGAGACGGCGCCCGAGATCATCGCCGCCTCCGGCGATACGCTGGTCTATACCGACAGCCCGCTTGGGGCGCTGGGCTTCATCGACATTTCCGATCCGGCGAGCCCGCAGCCGCTGGGCGCGATGATGCTGGAGGGAGAGCCGACCGCCGTGGCCGTCGCGGGCGGCTTCGCCCTGGTCGGGGTCAACACCTCCGAGAGCTTTACCGACCCCTCGGGCCATCTGGTCGAGATCGACATCGCGTCCCAGACCGAGATCGGCCGCTGCGACCTGCCGGGCCAGCCCGACAGCGTCGCCGTGGCCCCGGGTGCGAGCTTCCTCGCCGTTGCCATCGAGAACGAGCGGGACGAGGACCTGAATGACGGGGTGATCCCCCAGATGCCCGCCGGCTCGGTCTTCATGGTGGACCTGACCGCCGAGGGCCTGATCGACTGCGGCACAGCGCGGGTGGCCGACGTCACCGGCCTGGCCGAGGTCGCCCCCTCCGATCCCGAGCCGGAATTCGTCGCCATCAACGCCGCGGGCGAGGTCGTGGTGACCTTGCAGGAAAACAACCACATCGTGGTTCTCGACCGGGACGGCGCGGTTCTGTCCCATTTCTCCGCTGGGGCGGTCGACCTGACCGGCATCGACGCGACCGACCGCGACGGCGCGGGCCGCGGCGCGCTCACCTTTGGCGAAGCGCAGCCCGGCCGCCTGCGCGAGCCGGACGCCGTAGCCTGGATCGACGATGACCATTTCGCCACCGCCAACGAGGGCGATTACGAGGGCGGCTCGCGCGGCTGGACGATTTTCAACCAGGACGGGACCGTCATCTACGAGAACGGCACCGGGTTCGAACACGCCATCGTCGAGATCGGCCACTATCCCGACCGCCGCAGCGATGCGAAGGGCGTCGAGCCCGAGAGCGTCGCCTTCGCTGAGGTGGCCGGCACGCCGATGGTCTTCGTCGGCTCGGAGCGGGGCTCGGTCGTCGGCGTCTACGACGTGACCGACCCGGCCGCGCCGGTTCTGGCACAGCTGTTGCCCTCGGGCGTCGGGCCGGAGGGCTATGCCGTCCCGGCCGATCGCGGCCTGCTGGTGACCGCGAACGAGGGTGACCTGACCGAGGATGGCGGCGCCCGCGCCCATGTCATGATCTACCGCTATGGCGCGGCCGCGCCGGTTTATCCGCATCTCACTTCGGAAGGTGCGGATGAGTTGATCGGCTGGGGCGCGCTCTCGGGCCTCGTGGCCGATGGCGACCGGCTCTATGCGGTCAATGACAGTTTCTACGGCATGCAGCCGCGGATCTTCACCATCGACCCGAGCCAGATCCCCGCCCGCATCACCGGCTCTGTCGACGTCACCCGCGGCGGCATGCCCGCGCAGAAGCTGGACCTGGAGGGGATTGCGACGGACGGGGAGGGCGGCTTCTGGCTCGCCTCCGAGGGGCGGTCGGACCGGCTGGTGCCGCACGCGCTCTACCGCGTCGATGCCGGGGGCGAGATCCAGGAGGAGATCGCGCTGCCGCAGGCGCTGCTGGACGTCGAGACCCGCTTCGGGATGGAGGGCGTGACCCGTGATGGCGAGACGCTCTACATCGCGATCCAGCGCCCCTGGCGGGACGATCCGGCGGATCACGTGAAGCTGCTGCGCTACGACATCTCCGCCAAGGAGTGGGCCGTCGCCCATTATCCGACCGAGCCTGCCGAGACCGGCTGGGTCGGCCTCTCGGAGATCGTCGCCCATGATGGCGCGCTCTATCTGATCGAGCGCGACGACCAGATCGGCGCGGCCGCCCGGATCAAGCAGATCACCCGGGTCGCGCTGGACGGGGTGGCGTTCGTTCCCCTCGGTGAGACGCCCAACGTCGTCGAGAAGGAGGTCGTGCGCGACCTGCTGCCCAACCTGCGCGCCACGGGCGGCTATGTCGTCGATAAGGTCGAGGGGCTGGCGATCCTGGCCGACGGCACGGCCTATGTCGTGACCGACAATGACGGGGTCGATGACAGCTCTGGCGAGACGCTGTTCTTCACGGTCCCGCTCAACTGAATTCCAGCAGGGTCATTTTAGAAGGCGACGGGCCAAGCATACCCCATGCCGGGCCAATTTTCTTAAAGGGCGGTGGGCATGGTGATGCCCACCCTACGCGCACCGGAGCCCGGCCCTGTCTGGGGCGCGCCTCAGTCCTGCGCGCGCAGGATCCGGGCGGGCCGGGCGGCGAGGGGACGCCAGGCGAAGGCCAGACCGGCGAGCAGGGTCGCCAAGGCGCCGCCCAGCACGATAGCCAGCGCCGAGACGGGCTCGAAGGCATAGGGCGCTTCCATCACCAGCGTCAGCACGCCCCAGCCGGCGGCAGCGCCCCCGAGGATGGCCACGACCCCCGCCGCCGCGCCCAGAAGCGCGGAGCGGATCGCGAAGCTGGTCAGGATCGTCCCGCGCGTGGCCCCCACGGTCTTGAGCACCGAGGCCTCGAACACGCGCCCCCGCTCCCCCGCCGCCGCCGCGCCGATCAGCACCACGAAGCCGGTGAGCAGGGTCGCGCCCGCGCCCCAGGAGGTGGCGGCGGCCAGGGCCGAGAGCGCCTCGGTCACGAGGTCGATGGCGTCGCGCACTCGGATCGCGGTGATGTTGGGCGCGTCGCCCGCCACGTCGCGCAGGATCTGCCCCTCGGCCTCCTGCTCGGCATAGACGGTCGAGAGCCAGGTATGCGGGGCGCCGCGCAGGGCCGCTTCGTTGAAGATCAGCACGAAGCCGATCCCGCCCGAAGAGAAATCCACTTCCCGGAAGGACGTCACCGTCCCCGCGACTTCGCGCCCCAGCACGTTCATCACGATCTCGTCGCCCAGTTCGACGCCCAGCTCGTCCGCCTCCTCCTGCGCCATTGAGATCTGGGGCGGGCCGTCATAGCCCTCGGGCCACCATTCCCCGCCGGTGATCCGGGTCCCGGGGGGCAGGGTGTCGGCGAAGCTGATGCGCCGGTCGCCGCGCGTCACCCAGTGATCGAACTCCCGCGCGGGGGTGCCGTCGATGGACTGGACCACGCCGCCCAGCATCGGCGCATAGTCGACGCGGCTGACGGCCGGGTCGCCTTGCACGCGGTCCAGGAAGGTCTCCAGCTGGTTGGGCTGGATGTCGACGAAGAAGTAGGAGGGCGCGACCTCGGGCAGGTCGCGGTCGATGGCGGCGCGCATATTGGCGTCGATCTGCCCCACGGCGGCCAGCACCGTCAGGCCCAGGCCGAGCGACAGCACCACCGCCGTCGCCTCGCCTCCCGGCCCGCCCACGGCGCCGAGCGCGAGGCGCAATGCCGGATTGCCCCGGGCAAGACGCGTGCGCGCGAGGCGCCGCGACAGCACCCGCACGCCCCAGGCCGCGCCGATCAGGACCGCCAGCGCCGCGAGGATCCCGCCCGAAGCATAGAGCGCCAGCTCCGGGATCCCCGACAGCCAGGCCGACGACCCGATCAGCACCAGCACGGCGACGGCCAGGGCGGCCATGTAGCGTTTGCGCGGGAACCCCCTCGCGGGACCGGAGGCATCGCGGAAGAGCGACGCGGCGCGCACCTGCTCGGTCCGCGCCAACGGCCAGAGCGTGAAGATCAGCGCCGTCAGCGCGCCATAGAGCGCGGCTTCGACCAGCGGGAAGGGGTGGACGCCCAAGGCGACCGGCACCGGCAGTTGGGCTTCGATGAAGGGCGCGGCGGCCAGCGGGATCAGCACTCCCAGGATCAGGCCCAGCAGGATGCCGATCCCGGCCAGCACCCCGATCTGCATCAGATAGGCCGCGAAGATCGTCCGCCCCTCGGCCCCCACGGTCTTGAGCGTCGCGATGACCGGCGTCTTGCGCTCCAGATAGGCGCGCACGGCCGCCGAGACGCCGACGCCGCCCACGGCCAGACCGGCGAGGCCGACCAGCACGAGGAACGACCCGATCCGCTTCACGAAGCGCTCCACCTGCGGCGCGGCGTTGCGCCGGTCGCGCCAGCGCGCGCCGGTGCCTTCCAACTCGACCTCGACCTGCGCCCGCAGCACGTCCAGCGCCTCGTCGGTTGTGTCGGGCGGCAGCAGAAGGCGATACTTCGTCTCGAACAGCGAGCCCTCGGCCAAGAGGCCCGCCCCCGCCAGCGCCGCGCTGGACACCAGGGTGCGCGGGCCCAGGCCGAAGCCGTCGCCGCCCGCATCCGGCTCCCGCTGCAAGAGCGCCGTGATCGTCAATTCCCGCGTGCCGAGCCAGAGCGCATCGCCGACTTCCAGCCCCAGCCGGTCGGCCAGGACCGGATGCACGATCACGCCGTTTCCGGCCAGCGCCTTGTCCAGGGAGATGTCGGGGGCAATCTCCACCGCGCCCACGAGCGGGTAGAGATCGTCCACCGCCTTCACCTGGGTCAGGGCGCGGTCGGCCTCGATCCCTTCGCCCGTGGCGGCCATGGAGCGGAAATCGTAGATCTCGCTCATCGTCCCGAGGCTCGCGAGATAGGCCCGCTCCGCCTCGCTGCCGCGGCGGAAGTCCCATTCGATCTCCGCGTCGCCGCCCAGGATATTGCGGCCCTCCCGCTCCAGGCCCTCGGTGATCGAGACGCGGACGGAGCCGACCGCGGCGATGGCGGCGACGCCCAGGGCGAGACAGGCGAGAAAGATATAGAAGCCGCCCAGGCCGCCGCGCAGCTCCCGCCCCGCGATCCGGGCGGCTTGTGCGAGCCAGGTCATTCCGCCGCCTCCGCCGTGCGGCGCGTCTCCCGGTCCAGCCGCCCGTCCACCAGCCGGATCGTCCGGTCGCAGCGGTCGGCCAACTCCTGGCTATGGGTCACGAGAACCAGCGTCGCGCCGTGCCGGTCGCGCAGGCCGAAGAGCAGATCCATGATCGCCGCGCCGGTCGCCTGGTCCAGGTTCCCGGTTGGCTCGTCGGCCAACAGGATGTCGGGGCGGGGGGCGGCGGCGCGAGCCAGGGCCACGCGCTGCTGCTCGCCGCCCGACATCTGCGCGGGGTAGTGGCCGGTGCGGTGGCCCAGGCCCACGGCGTCCAACTCGGCCGCCGCGCGGTCGAAGGCGTCGGCCACGCCGGCCAGTTCCAGCGGGGTGGCGACGTTTTCCAGCGCGGTCATGGTCGGGATCAGGTGGAAGGATTGGAACACCACGCCCATATGCCCCCTGCGGAAGCGGGCCAGCGCGTCCTCGTCCATCGCCGTCAGGTCGTGGCCCAGCGCCTCGACCGCGCCGGAGGTCGCGCGCTCCAGCCCACCCATGAGCATGAGGAGAGACGATTTGCCACTGCCCGACGGCCCGACCAGCCCCACCGTCTCCTTGGCGGCCACCTCCAGCGAGATGTCGTGCAGGATGTCGACGACACCCGCATTGCCTTGCAGCGAGAGCGATACGTCGCGGAGCGACAGGACCATGGGAAACCTCCGGGCGATGTGGCGTTTCGCTCGATATGGGGCGATGCGGCGACTGAACAAGGCGGTTCAGTTTTGCGCGCTGCCCGTTGTTTTGGCATTCGCCGCGCCCGCCGCCGCCGAGCCCGTCACCGTGGTTGCCTTGGGCGACTCGCTGACGGCGGGCTACGGACTGCCGGAGGGGCAGGGCTTCGTCCCCCAATTGCAGGCCTGGTTGGAGGGGCAGGGGATCGCGGCGGAGATCGTCAACGCGGGCGTGTCGGGTGACACGACGGCGGGCGGTCTGGCGCGCCTGGACTGGGCGTTGTCGGAGGGCACGGACGCGATGATCGTCGCACTGGGCGGCAACGACCTGCTGCGCGGCATCCCGCCGGCGGCGAGCCGGGCCAATCTGGCGGCGATCCTGACCGAGGTGGCCGAGGCGCGTGGCCTGCCCGTGCTGGTGATCGGGCTGGAGGCGCCGGGCAATTACGGCCCGGCCTTCCAGGAGGCGTTCGACGCCATGTATCCCGAGCTCGCCGCGGAATATGGCGCGCTCCACGAAGACTCGTTCCTGGGCCCGCTCGTGACCGAGCTCGACGCGGCCACCGCGCGCCAGCGCTACATGCAGGCCGATGGCATCCACCCCAACCGCGAGGGCGTGGGGGTCATTGTCGAGGCGCTCGGCCCCAGCGTGGCCGAATTGGTCGCGCGCGCGGGGCAGAACCGGTAGCCGCGCGCGGCGCCTCCCTTCTTCCCTGCCCAAATATCCCGGGGGTCCGGGGGCTGGCCCCCGGTCCTCCCGATCGATCTGGCGGGTCCGTCAGCGGCTAAATCGAGCCCGTCGCGCCCCCCGCCGCCGTCACATCGTCATTCGGAACCGCAGGAATCCGTCCTCCGAGACGTCCAACTCCTCCAGCGTCACACCGGGCACGCCGTCGGCATAGGCCGCGCCGCCCGGGCCGGTCTCGAAGATCGCGGTCGTGCCTTCCATCGGAACGAAGGACCAGTTCGCGTCGGCCGAGGGCGAGATCGTGCCCTGCTCCACGATATAGCGGACGATCACGTCGCGGTTCGTGTCCGGCGCCTCCAAGATGACGGTCGAGCCATCCGCCCCGGGGAAGCTGCCGCCGCCGCCCGCGCGGTAATTGTTGGTGGCGATGACGAATTCCTGCTCCGGGTCGATCGGGGCGCCCTGATAGGTCAGGTTCACGATCCGGTTCGCGTCCGGGTTCACCACCGCGCCGTCGCGGTCGAAGCGGGCGGGCTGGCTCAGATCGATCTGATACTCCACGCCGTCGATCACGTCGAAATTGTAGGAGGGGAAGTCCGGGTTGAGCAGGACGGCATCCTGGGCGCCCGGCTCGATCTGGTTGAACATCCCGGCAGAACGCTCCAGCCAGTCCTTCACCTGCTGGCCGGTCACGCGCACGGCGCGCACCGTGTTGGGATAGAGGTAGAGGTCGGCCACGTTGCGGATCGCCACGTCGCCCGCGGGCACGTCGGTGAAGTATTCCGCGCCACCGCGCCCGCCCGCCTTGAAAGGCGCGGCAGCCGACAGGACCGGCAGCCCCTCATGCGCGGTGCCGACCAGCAGAGGCTCGACATACCAGCGCTGGGCGTTGGAGACGATCTGCACCGACGGGTCGTCGGCCACCAGCGCGAAATAGCTGTGGAGCGGCGCGTCGGTCTTGCCGACCGCGCGGCGGACATAGGCGAGGGTGGCCTCGTGCTCCGCCTCGGTCGCGGCCAGGACGTCCGCCGCGCTCTCGACCTGCGGCTGCCAGGAGCGGTCCTCCTGCCGCACCGCGATGGGCCGCAGGGTCTGCTCCGAGGCGGCGATGCGCCAGCCCGTGCCGTCCCGCTCAAGCATCAGGTCGACCAGGCCCATATGCGAGCCCCAGAAGCCGGGCATGACGGCGGGCTTGCCGTGGATCGTGCCAGCGGCGGCGTCCACGCCCTCCACGCCCTTATAGGCGCTGCCCGGGAACTCCCGGTGGTGGTGGCCGGTCAGGACGACGTCGATGCCGGGCACGGCGGCGAGCGGGACGGAGGCGTTCTCCATCATCTCCTCATAGGCCGCTGGGCCGATCCCCGAGTGGCTGAGCGCGATGACGATGTCGGCGCCCGCCTCGCGCATCTGCGGCACATAGGCCTCGGCGGTCTTGACGATGTCGCGGACCGAGACGTTGCCCTCCAGATGGCGGCGGTCCCAAGTCATGATCTGGGGCGGGGTGAAGCCGATGATGCCGATCTTGATCGGCGCCGTCTCGCCGGCGCCATCTGTGATCTGGCGCTCAAGGATGACATAAGGCGGCACCAGGGTGTCGTCCTGGGCAGGGGTGGCGCCCATGGTCTTGGCGACATTGGCCAGAACCACCGGGAACTCGGCCCCGGCCAGGGCCTTCATCAGGAAGTCGAGCCCGTAGTTGAACTCGTGATTGCCGATGGTGGCCGCGTCGAAGCCGACCGTGTTCATGGCGGTGATGATGGGGTGCATGTCCCCCTCCTTCATCCCCCGCTCATAGGCGATGTAGTCGCCCATCGGGTTGCCTTGCAGAAAGTCGCCATTGTCGAGGACCAGGGCGTTGCCCGATTCGGCGCGAAGGTCGTCGATCAGGGCGGCGGTGCGGGCCAGGCCGACCGTATCGACCTGCCGGTCGCCGTAATAGTCGTAGGGCCAGACATGGACATGCAGGTCGGTCGTCTCGGCGATGCGCAGGTGGGCCTGCCCCGCCTGGGCGCGGGCGGCGAAGGGGTGGACCATGACGAGGCCGGTGGCGGCCGTCTTGGCAAGAAAGTCGCGGCGGGTGAAGGGCATCGGATTCTCCGTCTCTGATGATGCGACGTTACATGCTTCGCCCGAATGCTCATCGGTTTTGTGACATGCGCTGGGTGGAACCGGGCCGAGGAGGGGCAATTGCCTGCTGAACGGGCAGACGACCGTTCATGCTCATCGACAGGACGTGTGCCGAGCGCCCGGAGCTGGCGGGGCGCGGGCGCGCGCCATGACGAGGCGCACTGCACCCGCTGCGCCAAGATGTGCGGCGACTGCGCCGACAACTGCCGGGTCGCGGCGGCGAACCTGTGAGGCGGGGTTATGTGAGTGTGCCGCTTTAAAGGCGGAGACTCACATCATCGGACGGTCTGCGCGTGTCCTGTCGCGCGCTCCGTGGCTTGGCTTTGGGATGACGCCACAGGGCAAGGGGCTGCCACGAAAGTGGTGTCGGGTCGGACGTTTTCGAGAGCAGCCGCCGCCCCGGCGACGATTGATGCGTATTTTGCGCAAATCCGGTTTCCCATACAGCGCCAATGGCTCTCCGTGGCCCCCTTTGTCGCTCGGCCGGCGGGGGGACCTTTATTCTGCCCCGGCACTTTCCGCTTCAAGCCCTGAACCCGCCGCACTGATGTCCAATGGGAGAGACAGTAGTATTTCGTTCTGGTCGATAGAGTTGAATGATGATGGCTGACGTTGCCGATGACATGCTGCGGTTCGTCCGAGACGAGAGCGGGGGCATGGAGACGATATCGGTTCTCCTCTGGATGCCGCTCGTCCTGTCCCTGTTCATGCTTGTCGCAGACCTTTCCTATGTGCTCTTCAGCCGGTCCAACCTCATGAGGATTGCCGAGGACGGCACGCGGCTGCGTTCGCTTGGTGTCTTCGAAACTGACCTCGAAGTGGTGGACTACATCGGGCAGAAGGTTGCGCCGAGCAGTACGCTGCCGCCGACGATCAGCAGCACGGTCAGTCTCGGCGTGGTGCGGACACAACTCCAGGTCAACGTCTCTTCGATCGAGATGCTCGGGATCATCTCGCGGCTCTCCAACGACGTGCAACTCACGATCGCGGTCAGCCAGTTCAAAGAGAACCCGGAGGTCTGACAAATGCGCGCGCGCCTCTTGGGCTTCATACGATCTGAAAGCGGCACTGCCACTGTGGAGGTGTTGTTCTGGGTCGTTCTCGTCGTTGGACTGCTGTTGACCACTTTGGGGGCGAGCCTCGCCCTGCAAGGCTACGTCGCCGTGACGCGCGGCATCCATGAGGGCCACCGGCAACTCTCAATCGGTCAGTTCAAGACCGTGGAGGAGACCGAGACATATATCGAGACGCAAATCGCGTCGTTCTATGCGGGCGCGGATGCGACCGTGACTCTTGTCGGGAACATGGTCGATACGACGGTCACAATTCCTTGGAGCGCCATCGACCCCACCGGGCTTCTGGACGCCGTCGGGGTCACGTCGGTCTCCTTCGCCGCCATGCATCGAGTGGAGTGGATACCATGATACGAGCTTTCAGACCCTCCAAGCGGTCACGCCGCGCGTTCGCCACCGACGAATCCGGGGGCATCACGGTCTTCGGGCTGTTCCTGTTCATGGCCTGCTGCGGGATGGCCGGCTTGGCGCTCGACGTCTCGCACGCTTTCCTGACGCGCACCAAGCTCCAGGCCGCCGCGGACAGCGCAGCGCACGCCGCGCTCGTGGCGCGTCAGACCCAGACCGAAACGGAGGCGGCGCAGATCGCACTGGACGTCGTGGAACGGTCGCTTCCGGCCGCGGCGAACGGCCAGGTGATCACGACGGACGACGTGGTCTTCGGCCTCTGGGACGAGACGCTGCGCACCTTCGTCGCCTCCACCGGAGCTAAGGACGCCGTCATGGTCGACACCGCGCGCATCGAGGCCCGCGGCAATCCGGTCGGCGCGTTCCTTCTGCGGATCGTTGGTCAGGACTCCTTCAGCGTCTTGCGCAAGTCGGTCGCCTATACCTTCGAGCCGCGATGCATGCTCGAGGGCTTCGTCGGCGAGGAGTATGTCGACGTCACCAGTAACAACTACTACACACAAGGTTTCTGCATTCATTCCAACGGTTATGTCGAGGTCTCGAGCAACAACACCTACGAGGAAGGTGTGATCGTCTCGATGCCCGACCGCAACGACATCGTGCTTCCGAGCAGCGGCTGGGAATCGAATGACGGCCTCCGGGAGGCCATGCGGGACTCCTATTACGAGATCAACGCGGCCGAGCGCGTCGCGATCATGCGCGCCGGCCTGACCGATCCCACATCGCCGATCTATCCGGACTACCTCACGACCCATTTTCCGGTGACGCTCTCCTGGCAGAGCGTGATCGACGAAACCACCTGGCAGCCTGGCCGGATCCACGAAGTCACGTGCAACAGTTCCAACCAGCGCGTGCGCGTCGCGGGCGGCACGGTCTTGCGCCGGGGCGTGCTAATTACGAATTGCGAGGTCGCCTTCGGGGCCGACGCGGCGGCGGAGGACGTGAACCTGGTCACAACGAGCCCGTCGCTCGACTCGATCACCGGGGCGTCCGGCATCCGGATGGGCCTCGACGATGACTGCGCCCCAGGTGGCGGCGCACAGTTCTTTACACTGGGGGGTATGCGCGTCCCCGCGAGCTTCCGGATCTTCGGTTCGCGTGTGATTGCGGGCGGTCCGGTCAGTTTCGTTGCCGATACCGGCGGCATCGATGGCGCGCACGTCGTCAGCGATGCGTACGTCTCCGCGACCGCAGGCGGCACGATCGGGTTCTGTGGAGTCGAAGGGCTCCCTGAATGGTACAAGCAGCGATACTACCGGATCGTGTTCTGACGCGTCGGAAGATCTTACTGGAACAGATTTGAGCGGAACGATCCCAGGCGCTCGGCGCGCCTGGGGCCGCGCGAAGGCCCGCCCCAGCTTGCAAGAGAAGACAGGCCGCAGATCCTTCCCGGACGGATATGGCAGGGGACCGGAGGGAAGACCGCTTCCGGAGCGCAGATTGACCCGGCTCGGAACCCGTCTCGCATCAGGAGAAGGTCAGGTCGCCGCTCGCCACGAACTCGCGTGCGTCGGCCAATTCTCTCCCAGCATGCAACAAGGCACCCTCAACTAAGATCGCGCCAGACCGGCCGCCCATTGAAATCGGCTCCCCGTCGGATGTGCCTGCGAGGAGCAGGGCTGGACCATCCGCTGTCTCCGCGGCCCTGAGGACGAGCGCGTCGTCCGTCTTTTGGTCGGGGCCACCATCGGCGGCCACTCCGTGCAAGTCTCGAAAGAAAAAGGCCGCCCCGAAGGGCGGCCTTGCATCTCGCAAACTCCGATGCCTCAGACGTCCGGCTGGTCGTCGCCGCCGGAGCGGCCCTCGGGCGTCGACACCGGGCCGCTATCGTCGCCGAAATCGTCCGCGGCGCCGCCGATATCGTCGAACAGCTCCTGGATCTCGAACTCGGCCGCGGCCTCTTCCTCGGCGGCCAGCTCCTGGATGGACTTGCCGGCGGCCTGAAGCTCCGCTTCCTCGGGGGAGCGGGCGACGTTGAGCTCGATCTCGACCTCGACCTCGGGGTGCAGCACCACGGTCACCTTGTGCAGGCCGAGATACTTGATCGGCGCTTGCAGCGCGACCTGGCCGCGATGCAGCGTGAAGCCGCCCTCGGTCGCCACCTCGGCCGCATCGCGGGTCGAGACGGAGCCATAGAGCGCGCCCGCGTCGGAGGCCTGGCGGATGACGACGAATTGCTGGCCGCCGAGACGGCCGGCCATCGCTTCGGCCTCTTTCTTCGACTCGAGGTTGTCGGCCTCAAGCTGGGCCTTGCGGCTCTCGAAGGCGGCGACATTGGCCTCGGAGGCGGTCAGCGCCTTGCCCTGGGGCAGCAGATAGTTGCGCGCATAGCCGGGCTTGACGTCGACGACGTCGCCCATCTGGCCGAGTTTGGCCACGCGTTCCAGCAGGATCAGTTGCATCTCTGTCTCCTCACTTCACGGCGTAGGGCAGCAGCGCCAGGAAGCGCGCGCGCTTGATCGCCTGGGCCAGCTTGCGCTGGTTCTTAGCCGAGACGGCGGTGATGCGGGACGGGACGATCTTGCCGCGCTCGCTGATATAGCGCTGCAGCAGGCGGGTGTCCTTGTAGTCGATCTTGGGCGCGTTGGGACCGGCGAAGGGATCGGTCTTGCGGCGGCGGAAGAAGGGTTTGGCAGCCATTGTCCGGTCTCCTTAACGGCGCTCGCGGCGGGAATCCCGCTCGTCGCGCTTTTGCATCTGGATCGAGGGGCCTTCCTCGTGGGCGTCGACCTTGACGGTCAGCACGCGCATGACGTCGTCATGCAGGCGGGCGAGGCGCTCCATCTCCTGCACGGCGGCCGAGGGCGCGTCGGTGCGCAGGAAGGCGTAATGGCCCTTGCGGTTTTTGTTGATCTTGTAGGCCATCGTCTTGACGCCCCAATACTCGCTGTCGACGACGGTGCCGCCATTATCCGCGAGAACGGTGGAGAAGTGTTCGACAAGGCCTTCGGCCTGCGCGTTGGACAGATCCTGACGCGCGATCATGACATGCTCATAGAGCGGCATGTGTGCTCCTGTTCTTGTAACGCGTGTTTCATAGACCGGATCGAGGCCCGTCCTCCGGTCACGAGAGGCCACGCGGGTCATCGTGTCGACGGGTCCGCGCTCCATACACGTCTGAGCGCCGCGCGCAAGCCGTGCCGTCGCTGGACGCCGGCGCGGGGCGGCGGCAAGGTGCCGGCATGGATGGCCTGCATCAGGACGCGGACGGGGTGGTGCATTGCGCCTGGCAGCCGGACAACCCGGCCGTTCGCGCCTATCACGACAACGAATACGGGCGCCCCTCGGCGGACGAGACCCGCATCTTCGAGAAATTCTGCCTGGAGATTCTTGCCTCGGGGCTCAATTTCGGCAACCTCCTGCGGCGCCGTGAGCTTGTGCGGGAGGCGTTCGACGGCTTCGCGCTGGACCGGGTGGCGGAGTATGGGGTGCTGGACCTGGCGCGTCTGATGCGCGCCGATGGGGTCGTGCATAACGAACGCAAGCTCCGCGCCTGCCTGCACAACGCCCGGCTCGCCCGCGCTCTGCGCGCCCGGCCCGGCGGCTTGCCCGGGCTGCTTTGGGCCCATGAGCCGGGGCCGGAGGAGCGCCCCGACCGCATGACCCTCGACTGGATGCGGGCCAATCCGACCAACGCTTCGGCCGCGCGGCTGGCCCGGCGGCTCAAGGCCGAGGGGTGGCACTGGGTCGGTCCGGTGGTCTGCTACGGCGTGTTCCAAGGGCTGGGTCTGGTCAACGACCACCTGGAGGGCTGCCCGTTGCGGCCCGCCTGCTCTGCCGCGCGGGCGGATTTCGTCCCGCCGGCATGAAAAGGGGGCCCCGCGCGGGGCCCCGATCTCGTGGCGTCAGGGACGGGCTCAGTCGAACTAGGCCTCATCCACGCTTTCCAGCGACTCCAGCTGCTCTTCGCTCAGCCGGGTGACATAGGCGTAATTCGCATCGTCGATCGCGACGAGGCGGACATCGCCCACCTCGACCATCACGTGCTTGTCGCCCGGGTCGAGGAAGCCGCCGATTTCGGCCACGACGCCGACCTTCTCGCCGGACGGGTTGAGCACGACGTCTTCGATCTCGCCGATCTGGTTGACTCCGTCGCCATTGATGTCGAACGCATCCCAAGAGCCTTCGGTTTCGCCCCAGGTTGTCTCGTCATACTGAGCGGCGATGGAATGGACCGGCGCGCCGGTGATGTCGCGGGTGCGGATCAACTCGGAAATGTCGACCATCTGAGCCTGAGCGGCCAGGGGCGCCACCAAGGCGGCGGCGAGTGTGGTGGAGGTCAGGAAGCGAACCAAGTCGCGTGCCTGTCTGTTTGCGGGCTGGTGCGCAGACAACGTAGCTCGCCGCGCCTCAGTGCTGGCGGCGTTCGAGTCTGGAAGAAAATCTGTCGCAGTGCTGGGCGCGCGGTCAGGCCCCCTGGAACGCAAAGCGGCGGCCCCCGGAGGGACCGCCGCCGACGCCGCGACCCGACAGGGTCGGGCGGCTCGTTCCGGCTGTCCTTAGAAGAACGCCTGAAGCCCGGTCTGCGCCCGGCCCAAGATCAGCGCGTGGACGTCATGGGTGCCTTCATAGGTGTTGACCGTCTCCAAGTTCATCATGTGGCGGATCACGCCATATTCCTCGGAGATCCCGTTGCCGCCATGCATGTCGCGCGCCAGCCGCGCCACGTCCAGCGCCTTGCCGCAATTGTTCCGCTTCATCAGCGAGATGGCCTCGGGCGCGGCCGTGCCCGCCTCCATCATGCGTCCCAGCTGCAACGAGCCTTGCAGGCCCAGCGCGATCTCGGTCTGCATGTCGGCGAGCTTTTTCTGGACCAGCTGGGTCTGCGCCAGGGGGCGGCCGAACTGTTTGCGGTCCAGCGTGTATTGCCGCGCCTGGTGCCAGCACGCCTCCGCCGCCCCCATCACGCCCCAACTGATGCCGTAGCGCGCGCGGTTGAGGCAGCCGAACGGTCCCTTGAGCCCCGAAACCCCAGGCAGCAGAGCATCCTCGCCGACCTCGACCCCGTCCATCACGATCTCGCCGGTGGTTGAGGCGCGCAAAGACTGCTTGCCCTTGATCGTCGGCGCCGAGAGCCCGGTCATGCCCTTTTCCAGCACGAAGCCTCGAATCTTGCCGTCATGGGCGTCGGACTTGGCCCAGACGACGAAGACATCGGCGAAGGGCGCATTGGAGATCCACATCTTGGACCCGGTCAGGCGGTAGCCCGTGTCGGTCTTCTCCGCCCGCGTCTTCATTCCGGCGGGGTCCGATCCGGCATCGGGCTCTGTCAGGCCGAAACAGCCGATCAGATCCCCGGCAGCGAGCCCCGGCAGATATTTCTGCTTCTGCTCCTCGGAGCCGTAGGCATGGATCGGATACATCACGAGCGAGGACTGCACCGACATCATCGAGCGGTAGCCGCTATCGACCCGCTCGATCTCGCGCGCGACGAGGCCATAGGTCACGTAACCGGCGCCGAGACCGCCATATTCCTCCGGAATGGTCACGCCCAGAAGACCGGCGTCGCCCATCTTCTTGAACAGGCCGGGATTGGACGTCTCCTTAGCATAGGCCTCGCGCACGATCGGCGCCAGCTCGGTCTCGGCGAAGGTGCGCGCCGCGTCGCGCAGCATCCGCTCCTCCTCGCTCAACTGGTCCTCCAGACGCAGCGGGTCGTCCCAGACGAAAGCGGACAGGTCGGGGCCGTGCCCCTCGGATGCGATATCCTTCATGGCGTTCTCCTGTGGGTTGCGCCGCAAATAGACCGTCCGTGCCCTTCGCGCAACGCGCAGGCAGGTCGCAGGTTGACCCGCGCCCGCGCCCCATGCCCCATGTCGGCCATGAACAGCATCGACGACGTGCAGGCCGCGCTGGCCGCCCAGAACTACGTATGCGGCCGGGCGCTGGCCACGGTGACCTTCCTGGCGCTGACGCTCCAGCGGCCGCTCTTCCTGGAGGGGGAGGCGGGCACCGGCAAGACCGAAATCGCCAAGGCCCTCGCCGCCGCGATGGGCCGCCGCCTCATCCGCCTGCAATGCTATGAGGGGCTCGACGCCGCCTCCGCCGTCTATGAGTGGAACTTCGCCGCACAGATGATCGCGCTGCGCCGGGCCGAGGCCACCGGAGAAACCCCGCCCGATCTCTTCTCCGACGAATTCCTGATCGCGCGCCCCCTGCTGGAGGCGATGCGCCCGCAGCCGGGCGGCGCCCCGGTCCTGCTGATCGACGAGATCGACCGCACCGACGCCCCCTTCGAGGCCTTCCTGCTGGAGGCGCTCTCGGACTTCCAGGTCACCATCCCCGAGACCGGCACGGTCAAGGCGCCCGAGCCGCCCATCGTGATCCTCACCTCCAACCGCACCCGCGAGGTCCACGATGCGCTCAAGCGCCGCTGCCTCTACCATTGGGTCGACTATCCCAGCCATGAGCGCGAGATGGAGATCCTCGCCGCCCGCGCCCCCGAGGCGTCCGAACGCCTGAGCCGCGAGGTCGTGGCCTTCGTGCAGCGGCTGCGCACCGAGGATCTCTTCAAGAAGCCCGGCGTCGCCGAGACGCTCGACTGGGCGAAATGCCTTCTGGCCCTCGACATGATCGAGCTCTCGCCCGAGGTCATCTCCGACACGCTCGGCGCGCTGCTCAAATATCAGGACGACATCCAGAAGCTCCAAGGATCCGAGGCCAAGCGCATTCTCGACGAGGTCCGGGCGGAGATCGCCTGATCGACATGGTCGCGCCCTCCCTCATCTTGCCTCAAATACCTTGGGGGTCCGGGGGCTAGCCCCCGGTCCGCCATCCGCCATGGAGCACGCCCCCCTCGACCTCCCCGAGCACCCGAAGCTCGCCGGCAACATCGCCTATTTCGCCGCCGCGCTGCGCCGCGCGGGGGTGCCGGTCGGCCCTGACCGCTTGCTGCTCGCGACCGAGGCCGTCGCGGCGGCGGGCTTTACCGACCGCGCCGATTTCCACCATACGCTCCAGGCCGTCTTCGTGCAGCGACCCGAGCATCGCGCGATCTTCGACCAGCTTTTTCGCCTTTACTGGCGCGACCCGCGCTACCTCGAGCACATGATGGGCCTGCTGACCCCGACCGTGCGCGGCGTCCAGGAGGAGCGGCGCGCCAAGCCCGCCGAGAAGCGGGCCGCCGAAGCGCTGCTCGACCAGGCCGAGGAGCGCCCGCAGGAAAGCGACGAGGCGCCCGAGGAAGAGGTCGAGATCGACGCGACCGCCACCGCCTCCGGCAAGGAACGGCTCCGCACCCTCGATTTCGAGCAGATGTCCACCGCCGAGATGGCCGAGGCCAGGCGCATTCTCTCGACGCTGGCGCTGCCGGTCCGTCCGCTGCCCTCGCGCCGAACCGAAGCCGCCCCAAAGGGCCGAATCGATCGCCGCGCCACGCTGCGCGCCGCGCTTCGCCGGGGCGAGATCCAGGCGCTCAAGCGCGCGCGGCCTCGGACGCGCTGGCCCAATCTCGTCGCGCTCTGCGACATTTCGGGGTCGATGTCGTCCTATTCGCGGGCGCTGCTGCACTTCCTTCATGCCGTGGCCAACCGGCAGGGGCAGGGTTGGGCCGAGGTGCATGCCTTCACCTTCGGCACCCGGCTGACCAATATCACCCGCCATCTGCGCACCCGCGACGTGGATGCCGCATTGGCCGCCGCCGGCGCGGAGGCCCAGGATTGGGAGGGCGGCACGCGGATCGGCGACGCGCTACACGCCTTCAACCGGGACTGGTCGCGGCGCGTGCTGGGGCAGGGGGCCGTGGTCCTCCTGGTGACGGATGGGCTGGACCGGGGAGATCCCGCCATGCTGGAGCACGAAGCGCGGCGCCTGCACCTGACGGCGCGCAAGGTGATCTGGCTCAACCCGCTCCTGCGCTGGGACGGCTTCGCGCCCAAGGCCCAGGGCATCCGCGCCCTGCTGCCCCATGTCGACAGCCTGCGGGCGGGCCACTCGATCGGCGCGCTGGAGGGCCTGGCCGAGGCGTTGTCGCGCCCGGATGACGTGGGCGAGCTGGCGCGTCTGCGCGGCTGATCGCGCAGGATCCGGGTCGCGCGACGCCCGCGCCCTGCGCCAGGCACGGGGCCTCAGAGAAAGGACGCCCCATGCGCATCACCCCGCTTGACCCCGCCTTCGTCGCCGCCATTCGGGCCGGCGGCCCCGACGCCAACGGACAGCCCCCGGAGCGGGCCACCTCTCCGGGCGCGGGCACCCCCTGCCGCAATTGCCTGCACGACATCTCGGAGGGCGACGAGATGCTAATCCTCGCGGCGCGGCCCTTTCCCGCGCCGCAGCCCTATGCCGAGACCGGGCCGGTCTTCCTGCATGCCGAAGCCTGCACGGCCTGGAACGCGCCCGGCCTGCCGCCGGTCATGGCGGTCTCCCCGGACTATCTGATCAAGGCCTACTCGGCCGATCATCGGATCCTCTATGGCACAGGCGCCGTCGTGCCCTCGGGCGCGCTCGGCGCAGAGATTGAGGAGCGACTCGAGCGCGAGGATGTGGCCTTCGTCGATATCCGCTCCGCCCGGAACAACTGCTTCCTCGCCCGTGCCGTGGCCGGGTAGCGGTGGGGCGGAACCGGCCGCGCCCGGGCGGCGTTGGGTCGCGCGCACGGCCGCTATCGCATATCCAACCGGCCACGCATAACCCTGCCAATGGGGGCACACGCCCCCGAACATGTTCCTTCAGGAGGTCGCATATGCGCCGTCCCGTCTCTCATCTCGCTGCCATATGCGCCTCGCTCGCGCTGGCGGTGCCCCCCGTCACGCTACCGCTGCACGCGCAGGAGCGGCTCAATCGCGAGCAGGCGATTCAGCTCTGCGTGGAAAAGACCGGCTCCCGGGATCGCCAGACCGTGGGGGCCTGCGTGGTCGAGGAATTCGAGGCCCGCGGACAGCAGGGCGCCGCCGACGAGGCACGCCGCATTCTGGAGCAGGAGGCCGCCGATGCCGCCGCCGCCGAAGAGGCGGCCCCCCCGATGGACCGCGACCGCGCCATCCAGATCTGCCGGGAACGGCTCGAGTCCGACGACCGCCAGACGGTCGGCGCCTGCGTCGCCGATGAACTGGAGGCCGCGGGGCAGGTCGAGCAGGCGCAGCGGGTCCGCGAGGTGCTCGCCGAAGAGCGGCGTCAGGCGGCGCGGGCTGCCCAGGAGGCGCGCGAGGCAGAGGAACGGCGACAGGCCGAAGAGGCCCGCGCCGCGGAAGACCGCCGGCAGGCCGAACAGCGTGCCGCCGAGGAAGCCCGCGCCGCCGAAGAACGCCGCCAAGCCGAGCAGCGCGCCGCCGAGGCGGAAGCCGAGGCCGCCCGTCGCGCCGCCGAGGAGGCGTCCCGCCTCACCCGGGACGAAGCCATCCGCATCTGCGTCGACCGGCTGAACACCCGCGACCGCCAGATCGTCGGCGCCTGCGTCGCTGACGAGTTCGAAGCGGCGGGTCAGACCCGCCAAGCCGAGCGCGTCCGCACGGTCCTCGCCGAGGAGGCCGCCGCCGCCGAGGCCGCCGCCGCGCGCGCGGCCCAGGCGCAGGCCGAGGCGGAGACGCCGCCGGACCCGGATCGGATGCCGCTGACCCGTGAGGCGGCGCTGGAGGCCTGCCGCGCCGAGCTGGGACAGGTCCGCCGCACGACTCTGCGCGCCTGCATCGCCGACAAGCTGGAGGAAGACGGCCAGATCGCGGTGGCCGAGCGGATCCGGGCCAATCTGCCGGAGAGCCGCATCGCCGACGAGGTCGCCCAACGCGGGGAACCCGAGCTGACCGAGGCCGAACGCCAAGCGGCGGAACGCGCCGCCGGGGCCCTCGACGGTCAGGCCGCGACCGCCGCCGCCGCCGGTGGTGCCAGCACCGAGGTCGTGGAAGAGACGGTCGCGCTGGGCGAGGTCCGCTCTTCCGCGGACGATTTCGACACCACCGCCGTCGTGACCGACGACGATGATGGCGGCCTGTCGCGCAGCCAGAAGCTGGCGCTGGGCGCGCTGGGCGCCTTGGCTGTCGGGACGCTGCTGAGCAACCGCAACCGCGTCGTGTCGAATTCCGGCGACCGGGTGGTGGTGCAGCGCGACGATGGCGATCTGCAGGTGCTCAAGGATGACGACGCTTTGCTGCGGCAGCCGGGCTCCAACGTACGCACGGAAAACTTCGAGGACGGCTCGACCCGTACCACCTTCACCCGCGAGGATGGCAGCAAGGTCGTCACGATCCGCGACGCCTCGCTGCGCGTGCTGCGCCGGACGCTGATCGAGCCGAATGGCGAGGAATTCGTGCTGATCGACGACACCCGGGAGGTCGCGCCCGTCGATGTCTCGCAGCTGCCGGATCAACCGGTGGTGGCCCGGGCGGGCTCGGCCTTGGACCCGCTTGCGGGACTCGGCGTCGCGCCCAGCGACGACCCGCTGCGGGACGCACTGATGCGCGAGGCCGGGCTGACCTCGCCCGCAGTCGACCGCCGCTTTTCGCTGGCCCAGGTGCGCAACATCCCCGAAGTGCGCGCGCTGGCCCCGGCCTTCGAGGTGGCGGATGTGACCTTCGCCTCGGGCTCCGCCGCCATCGCGCCGGAGCAGGCCCGCAACCTGACCGACCTCGCCCGTCTCGTGCTGGAGGCCATCCGCGAGAACCCGCGCGAAGTGTTCCTGATCGAGGGCCACACGGATGCGGTGGGCGACGCGGCCTACAACCTCGCCCTCTCGGATCGCCGGGCGGAAAGCCTGGCGCTGGCGCTGAACGAGTATTTCGGCGTTCCGGTCGAGAATATGGTCGTGCAGGGCTATGGCGAGCAGTTCCTGAAGGTTCAGACCCTCGGCGATGAGCGGGCCAACCGCCGGGCCACGGTGCGGCAGATCACCGGGCTGCTGCGCACGGCGGCGGCGAACTGATCTTGCCGTGATGCGCGCCGGGCGGCCCGTCTCTGGAAAGAGGCGGGCCGTTCCGCGTATGGATGGGACGGGACCGGGGGCCAGCCCCCGGACCCCCGGAGTATTTTCGGCCAGAAGAAGGGCCAGAAGAAGGGGAAGACATGCGGGAGAGCCTGGACGACGCGCCCAAGGCGGCGCTGGACTGGCACCGCGCGGGCAAGGGCGCGGCGCTGGCGACCGTGATCGAGACCTGGGGCAGCGCGCCCCGGCCGGTCGGATCGCAGCTCGCTATCTCGGAGGACGCGGAGCTTGTCGGCTCCGTCTCGGGCGGCTGCGTCGAGGGCGCGGTCGTGGCCGAGGCGCTGGACGCGATGGGCGACGGGCGGCACCGGGTGCTGGAATACGGCGTCTCTGACGACGAGGCGTTCGCGGTGGGCCTCGCCTGTGGCGGCACCATCCGCATTCTGCTGGAGCCGGTGGGCGGCACGCTGCCTCCCGACCTGCTGGAGGAACTGACCACCCGCCGCGACCGCTCCGAGCCCGTGGGGCAGGTCGTCGATATCGAGACCGGCGCGACGCATCTGACCTCCGACGTGGCCGAGCGGCTGCGCGCCACCGGCAGCGGGTTCGAGCCCGAGAGCGCGCGCTTCGTCACCCTGCACGCGCCGCCGCTCAGGCTTGCGGTGGTGGGGGGCGTGCATATCGCCCAGGCGCTGGTCCCGATGGCGCGGCTGGCGGGCTATGCCCCGACCGTCATCGACCCGCGCGAGGCGTTCGCCTCCGCCGCCCGGTTCCCGGAGACGCCCCTGGTCCATGACTGGCCCGACGAGGCCATGCGCGCCTTCGCCCCGGACGCCCGCAGTGCCGTGGTTCTGCTGACCCATGACCCGAAGCTCGACGACCCCGCGCTGATCGAGGCGCTGCGCTCGCCTGCCTTCTATGTTGGCGCGCTCGGCTCCACCCGCACCCATGCCAAGCGCGTGGCGCGGCTTGCCGAGGCCGGGCTCACCGCCGAGGAGATCGCCCGGATCGACGCGCCCATCGGCCTTGATATTGGCGCGCGCAGCCCGGGCGAGATCGCCGTCGCGATCCTGGCGGCCATGATCCAGGCCCTGCGCCGCCCATGAGATTCGGGCCCGTCCCGGTGGCCGAAGCCGAGGGCCATGTGCTCGCCCATGCGGCCGAGGGCCGGCCGGGGGATGGGCGCATCCCCAAGGGCACCGTGCTGACGGCGGATCACATCGGCGCCCTGATCGCCGCGGGCCGGAGCGAGGTGATCGTGGCCCGGCTCGACCCCGGCGACGTGGACGAAGACGCCG
The DNA here is from genome assembly GCF_900116765.1 of Jannaschia seohaensis. Lineage (GTDB taxonomy): Bacteria > Pseudomonadota > Alphaproteobacteria > Rhodobacterales > Rhodobacteraceae > Jannaschia > Jannaschia seohaensis. The sequence goes on from NZ_UETC01000005.1 coordinate 90,255, forward strand.
CCGCCGACCGGTTCGCCCTCGCCATCGCCGGACCAGGGCTGGAGCCGAGCGCCGCCGGGACCGGGCGCGTGAACCTGCGCGCCAGGGGGTCGGGCATCGTCGCCATCGACACAGCCGCCATCGACGCGGCCAACCGCGTCGATCCCGGAATCACCGTCGCCACCGTGCCCTCCTGGCAGCGCCTGCCCGAAGGCGGCCTCGCCGCGACGATCAAGATCATCCCTTTCGCGGTGCCGGGCGACGCGCTGGATGCGGCCTGCGCCCAGGCGGCGGGGGCGATGACGCTGCTTGGCCCGGCCCTCGCCTCCGCCACGCTGATCGAGACGCGGCTGGGGGCCGAGCCGCTCCCCGACAAGGGGCGGCGCGCCATGGCGGCGCGCCTCGACCGCTTCGGCGTGGCCCTTTCGGAGCGGGTCACCGTGCCCCATGCCGCGCGGGATATCTCCGAGGCGCTGCGGGCGGCGCCAGGCGAGCTTCTGCTGATCCTGACGGCCTCCGCCACCAGCGACGTGCGCGACGTGGCCCCCGAGGGGGTGCGGGGCGCGGGCGGGTGCGTCATCCATTACGGGATGCCAGTCGATCCGGGGAACCTCCTGTTCCTCGGCATGCTGGGCGACCGGCCGGTAATCGGCTTGCCGGGCTGCGCCCGCTCGCCGGCGCTCAACGGGGCCGATTGGGTGCTGGAGCGGGTGATCTGCGGCCAGTCTCCGTGCGAAATCGACATTCCCGCGATGGGCGTCGGCGGCCTGCTCAAGGAAATTCCGACGCGCCCGCAGCCGCGGGAACGGCGGCGCTGAACGCGGCCTGCGGGCTGCGGCGAATTTGCGGTTCCCCACCCGCTTCGCCTGTGCTTACCTACGCCCAACAGGGAGGATTCAGAGATGGAAAACGTCACCTTGACCGTCAACGGTAAGGAACGTTCGGCCCCGGCCGAGGGCCGGACGCTGCTGGTGGAGTTTCTGCGCGAGGGGCTGCGCCTTACCGGCACCCATGTCGGCTGCGACACGTCGCAATGTGGCGCCTGTCTCGTTCATGTGGACGGGGAGCCGGTGAAGGCCTGCTCCGTCCTGGTGCAGGACATCGCCGGCGCCGAGGTCACCACGATCGAGGGTATGGCCAATGCCGACGGCTCGCTGGGTACGATCCAAGCCGCCTTCCGGGAGCATCACGGGCTGCAATGCGGTTTTTGCACACCGGGCATGGTGATGGCGGCGGCGTCGCTGCTCAAGGAGAACCCCAAGCCGACCGAGGCCGAGGTGCGCCACTACCTCGAAGGCAATATCTGCCGCTGCACCGGCTATCACAACATCGTCAAGGCGGTGATGGCCGCCTCGGGGCAGGACGTGGCGCCGCCCGCGGTCGCCGCCGAGTGACGAGATAGGGGCGGGCCAGCCGCACGGGCCAGCCCCTGCCCGGGGGCGCGGACGGGAGGAGCCGCGCCCCCACCCTTAGCCATCAGTCGCCCCCTCGAGGAGAGGGCGCGCGCGCCGCGACCGGCGCCGCCACACAGGGAGAGAGACATGCCGAAGGATCACGGAATCGGAGCGAGCTCCAAGCGCCGGGAGGACGCGCGCTTCCTTACGGGCAAGGGCCGCTACACCGACGATATCAACGTCGCGGGGCAGGCCCATGTCGCCTTCCTGCGCTCGGACGTGGCCCATGGCCGTATCAACGGGATCGACACCTCGGCGGCGGAGGGAATGCCTGGCGTGCTCCGCGTCTTCACCGCCAAGGATTTCGAGGGCGTCGGCGGCCTCCCCTGCGGCTGGCAGATCACCTCGATCGACGGCAATCCCATGCAGGAGCCCAAGCACCCGATCCTGGCCGATGGCAAGGTCCGCCATGTCGGCGACCCCATCGCCGCCGTCGTCGCCGAGACCGCCGCGCAGGCCCGCGACGCCGCCGAGGCCATCGTTCCCGACATCGAGACGCTGCCCGCCGTCATCGACATGAAGGCCGCCCTGGCCGAGGGCGCGCCCAAGGTCCATGACGACCTGACCTCGAACCTCTGCTACGACTGGGGCTTCGTCCAGGAGAACAAGGAGGCCGTCGATAAGGCCGTGGCCGAGGCCGCCCATGTCACCACGCTGGAATTGGTAAACAACCGCCTCGTCGCCAACCCGATGGAGCCCCGCGTCGCCGTTGGCGACTACGCGCTGCATTCCGACGAGTCGACGCTCTACACCACCTCGCAGAACCCCCATGTGATCCGCCTGCTGATGGGCGCCTTTGTCCTCGGCATCCCCGAGCACAAGCTGCGCGTGGTCGCCCCCGATGTGGGCGGCGGCTTCGGCACCAAGATCTTCCACTACGCGGAGGAGGCGTTCTGCACTTTCGCCGCCAAGGAGTTGCAGCGCCCGGTCAAGTGGACCTCGACCCGCTCCGAGGCGTTCATGTCCGACGCCCATGGCCGCGACCATGTCACCAAGATCGAACTGGCGCTCGACGCGGACAACAACTTCACCGCGATCCGCTGCCAGACCTACGCCAACATGGGCGCCTATCTGTCGACCTTCGCGCCCTCGGTCCCGACCTGGCTGCACGGCACGCTCTTGGCGGGCAACTACAAGACGCCGCTGATCTACACCAACGTGAAGGCGGTCTTCACCAACACCGTCCCTGTCGATGCCTATCGCGGCGCGGGCCGGCCCGAGGCCACCTTCCAGCTGGAGCGGGTCATCGACATGGCCGCGCGCGAGCTGGGCGTCGATCCGGTGGCACTCCGCCGTCAGAACTTTATCACCGAGTTCCCCTATGCCACCCCCGTGGCCGTCGAATACGACACCGGCGACTACGAAGGCACGATGACGAAGCTGCTCGCGATGATCGACCGCGACGGCTTCGCCGAACGGCGCAGGCAGAGCGAGGCCAACGGCAAGCTCCGCGGTCTCGGCATCAACTGCTATATCGAGGCCTGCGGGATCGCGCCCTCGCAGCTGGTGGGCCAGCTCGGCGCTCGCGCGGGTCTCTACGAATCCGCCACCGTCCGCGTGAACGCGACCGGCGGCCTGGTCGTCATGACAGGCTCGCACAGCCACGGGCAGGGACACGAGACCTCCTTCGCCCAGGTCGTGGCCGACATGATCGGCATCGACGAGGGCCAGGTCGAGATCGTCCATGGCGACACCGCCAATACGCCCATGGGCATGGGCACCTACGGCTCCCGCTCGCTGGCGGTGGGCGGCTCGGCCATGGTGCGCGCGACCGAGAAGATCATCGCCAAGGCCAAGAAGATCGCCTCCCACCTGATGGAGGCCTCCGCCGACGATATCGAGCTCAAGGACGGCAAGTTCACCGTCGCCGGCACCGACAAGGAACTGGCCTGGGGCGATGTGACCCTCGCGGCCTATGTGCCCCACAACTACCCGCTGGACGAGATCGAGCCCGGCCTGGAGGAGACGGCGTTCTACGACCCGAACAACTTCACCTATCCCGCCGGCGCCTATGCCTGCGAGGTGGAGGTCGATCCCGAGACCGGCAAGGTGGACATCCTCGCCATGGCCGCCGCCGACGATTTCGGCAATGTCGTCAACCCGATGATCGTCGAGGGTCAGGTCCATGGCGGGCTGGCCCAGGGCATCGGACAGGCGCTCCTGGAGAACTGCGCCTACGACGCCGACGGCCAGCTGCTCAGCGCGTCCTACATGGATTACGCGATGCCGCGGGCCCATGACATGCCGATGTTCCAGGTCGACCACTCGTCGCAGACGCCCTGCACCCACAATCCGCTGGGCGTGAAGGGCTGTGGCGAGGCGGGGGCCATCGGCTCGCCCCCCTCGGTCGTCAACGCGGTGATCGACGCCCTGCAATCGGGCGGCCATGACGTGCGCCATATCGACATGCCCCTGACCCCGGCGCGGGTCTGGTCGGCGATGAACGCCGCGAAGTGAGTCCTCGGGGCGGCCAGAACGCCGCCCCGCCCATCGCAGGAAGGAAAGGCCCCTTTTTCTTCCCTGCTCAAATATCCCGGGGGGTCCGGGGGGCTGGCCCCCCGGCCACGCCGGTCACGGAGAGACCACCCATGTACGACTTTACCCTCACCCGCCCGACCACCATCGCCGACGCGGTCAGCGCGCTTCAGGGCGAGGACGCGCAGCCCATCGCTGGCGGCCAGACCCTGTTGCCGACGATGAAGGCCCGGCTCGCCCAGGCCGAGACGTTCGTCTCGCTGACCGGGATCAGCGAGATGCGCGGCATCTCCGCCGCGGATGGCGTCCTGACCCTAGGCGGCGGCGCCACCCATGCCACCGTCGCGCGCGAGGCGGCGGCCAGCTACCCGGCGCTCGCCTCCCTCGCGGGCCGGATTGGCGACCCGGCGGTGCGCACCCGCGGCACCGTGGGCGGCAGCATCGCCAATAACGACCCCTCCGCGTGCTATCCCGCCGGCGCGCTGGGCTCCGGGGCGACGATCACCGCGACCGGGCCGAACGGATCGCGCGAGATCGCGGCGGACGATTACTTCCAGGGCATGTTCGCCACCGCCTTGGAAGAGGGCGAGATCATCACCAAGGTCGCTTTCCCGATCCCGGAGAAGGCCGCCTACGAGAAGATGCTCCAGCCCGCCTCCCGCTTCCCGCTGGTCGCGGTCTTCGTAGCGAAATACGCTGACGGCGTGCGCGTCGCGATCACCGGGGCCTCGACCGATGGCGTCTTCCGTTGGTCCGAGGCGGAGGCGGCGCTGAGCGGCGATTTCTCCCCAGCCGCGATCGAGGGCCTGACCCCGCCCTCCAATGACATGATTTCGGACCTGCATGGCACGCCGGAATACCGGGCCCATCTCTGCAAGGTGCTGACCGCCCGCGCCGTTCGCTCTGCGCAGTGAAGCATCCCCGCCGCGCGCCCCGGCGCGCGGCTCCGCCCGCATGGCGATCACGTCGGAGGTGGTCGACGCGCGCCCCGCTCACGCGCGGACGTTCACCAACCCTTCGCGCGCTTTCCTGCATCCGACCGCGGCCATCCCTCCGGTGATATGCGCGACGTCGACGAGGCCCTCGCGCAACCGCACGTAATAGGGCGTGTAGCCGACATAGCCGCCAAACCCGTTGGTCGCGTTGTATTCCCCGCAGATGATCTGATCCCCGCCCGCGGTCGCGAATTGCCGGGCGTTGCGAAAGCGCGCGCCTTCGGGATCGCGCAGGGCTTCGCGAATATGGGTCTGCGCGATCTGGGCGTCCTCCGCGCGCAGCGCGACCGGGCTCACGGAGACCGGTTCGCTCGCGACGCAGGCCGAGAGGAGAGGAAGAGCGAGGAGGACGAGGCGCGACATGACGCCACCCTCCCCGTAATAGGGTTACGAAACGGTTAACGCCGCCCCCGGCAGGCGCGGCGTCATGGGGACGGTCAGACCATTTTCGGATGCAGCACGACCCGCGAGCGGAGCGGCACCCGGTTGTAGAGGTCGATCGCCTGGTCGTTCACCAGACGCGCGCAGCCGTTCGACACAGCGGACCCGATGGTCGATGGGGCGTTCGTGCCGTGGATCCGCAGATAGGTGTCGCCGCGTCCCGGCTCGAATAGATAGAGCGCGCGCGCGCCGAGCGGGTTGTCCGGCCCGCCGGGCATCCCGTCTTCCCACTCCTTGTAGGCGGGGTTGCGTTCGATCATCGACTTGGTCGGCGTCCAGGAGGGCCATTCCTTCTTCGCGCCGACATAGAATTCGCCGCTCTCGTAAAGGCCCGGCCGGCCGACCCCGACCATGTAGCGGATCGCCCGCGCCCCCGGCAGGGTCCAGTAGAGCATGAAGCTGTCGGGAATCACGTGCAGCTCGTTGGCGGGGATCTCCGGCCGGATATCGACCTCGACCGGCAAAAGCGACGCGGGCGAGGTCTGTGCCCCGGCCGGTTCCACGGCCGCGAGGCCCAGAAGGCCGACGGCCGCACCGCCCATCAATACGTCACGTCTGTGCATCTCAATCGCTCCTTCCAAGAACCCGAACACCCCTGGCAGGGGGGCATGCGGAGGGGTCGTCCCGCAGGTTGTCTTTCTATCACGGAAACGCGCGGCGGCGCGCAAGGTTTCGCCGTTCACGATCCCGCGTATCGGGGCGGAGCCGTGCCCGCAGCGCCGCAGCAGGTCAGGTGTTGAACAGGAAATGCAGCACGTCGCCGTCGCGTACGGTGTATCCCTTGCCCTCGGCCCGCATCTTGCCCGCCTCCTTGGCGGCCTGCTCGCCGCCCAGCGCGACGAAATCCTCGTAGGAGATGGTCTCGGCCCGGATGAAGCCTTTCTCGAAATCGCCATGGATCACGCCCGCCGCCTTGGGCGCGGTCGTGCCGACGGGAATCGTCCAGGCCCGCGCCTCCTTGGGGCCGACGGTGAAATAGGTCTCCAGCGACAGGAGCGCATAGCCTGCGCGGATCAGCCGGTCGAGCCCGGCCTCCTCCAGCCCCATCTCCGCCAGGAACTCCGCCGCCTCCTCGTCGGAAAGCTGTGCGATCTCCTCTTCGATCTGGGCCGAGATGACGACATGCGCGGCGCCCTGCGCGGCGGCCATCTTGGCGACCGCTTCGGAATGCGCATTGCCACTCGCGGCCGAAGCCTCGTCCACGTTGCAGACGTAAAGGATCGGCTTCGCCGTCAGCAACTGCAACAGGCTCCAGGCGCGCGCGTCCTCCGGGTCGATCTCCAGCGAGCGGGCCGGGCGCCCCTCTTCCAGCGCGGCCAGTGCGGCCTTCAGCAGCCGCTCCTGCTGGACCGCGTCCTTGTCGCCGCCGCGTACCTTGCGGCTTAGGCCCTGGAGCCGCTTCTCGATCGATTCCATATCGGCGATCATCAGCTCGGTCTCGATCACCTCGGCATCCTCGACCGGGTTCACGCGGCCCTCCACATGGGTCACGTCCCCATCCTCGAAGCAGCGCAGCACATGGGCGATGGCGTCGGTCTCGCGGATGTTGGCCAGGAACTGGTTGCCCAGCCCCTCCCCCTTGGAGGCCCCCTTCACCAGACCGGCAATGTCCACGAAGGTCATGCGGGCCGGGATCTTCTGCTTGGACTTGGCGATCTCGGCCAGGGTGTCGAGCCGCGCGTCGGGCACGGCCACGTCGCCCACATTCGGGTCGATCGTGCAGAACGGAAAATTGGCCGCCTGCGCGGCGGCGGTCTTGGTCAGCGCGTTGAACAGGGTCGACTTGCCGACATTCGGCAGACCCACGATGCCCATCTTGAAACCCATGACGCTCTCCTTCGCGGCCCGCGCCCGCTTAGCCTCGCGCCCTGGCAGGGGCAAGTGGACCTCCCGCTCCGAGGCGCCCCTCTTCTTCCCTGTAAAAATATCCCACGGGGGTCCGGGGGTGTGAAACCCCCGGCGCTCTCCGCCTGTGCGGCGCTAGAGAGGCTTGTTGCGCCGCTCGAAGATGATGAACCAGGCCAGCAGGATGAACATCGGATGGGTCAGGCCGCCCGAGAAGAACAGCGCCGGGACCCAGATGAAGAAGACGACGATCCCCAGGATCGGCCGCCTGGCGAGCAGGATCGACAAAGGGGGCAGCAGGAGGGCGAGCAGATAGTTCATATGGGTGACATGGGCACGGGCTTCCCCCCCGTCCAGAGCCTTGGCGCCTGTCCACGATTGACCTTGCCGCCCGGCTCGGGCACCCCTCGGCCAGCCAGACCGGAGCGTTCCATGACCCGCATCGATGCCACCTTCGCCCGCCTCGCCCAGGAAGGCCGCCGCGCCTTCGTCGCCTATGTGATGGCCGGGGACCCGGATGCCGAGACCGCGACCGAGATCGTCAAGGGCCTGCCCGCTGCCGGCGTCGACGTGATCGAGCTGGGCGTGCCCTTCACCGATCCGATGGCCGACGGCCCGACCATCCAGCTTGCCGGGCAGCGCGCGCTGGAGGGGGGCATGACGCTCGACCGCACGCTCGACATCGTCCGCGCGCTCCGGGCGGAGGACGACACCACGCCCGTCGTGTTGATGGGCTACTACAACCCGATCTATTCCAAGGGCGTCGACCGCTTCCTGGCCGAGGCGACCGAGGCCGGGGTCGATGGGTTGATCGTGGTGGACCTGCCGCCCGAGGAAGATGACGAGCTCTGCCTGCCCGCCCAGGCGGCGGGGATGAACTTCATCCGGCTCGCCACGCCCACCACCGACGACAAGCGCCTGCCCAAGGTGCTCCAGAACACCTCCGGTTTCGTCTATTACGTCTCGATCACCGGGATCACCGGGACGGGCGCGGCCTCGGCCGCGAAGGTCGGACCCGAGGTCGCGCGGATCAAGGCGAAGACCGACCTGCCGGTCATCGTGGGCTTCGGCATCAAGACGCCCGAGGCCGCGCGCGAGATCGCGGGCGTGGCCGATGGCTGCGTCGTCGGCTCCGCCATCGTCGAGCGCATCGGCAAGGGCGACAGCGTGGCCGACGTGCTGGCCTATGTGAAATCGCTGGCGGACGGGGCGCATTCCGCCTGACGGCGGCGGGTCAGCAGTTCTCCGACGGGTTCTCCAGCGGGCAGCTCTGGTCGCCCGCCTCACAGAGCGCGTCCACGAAGTCGGCCAGGCTTTCGCAATAGCCCGTCCCGTCCTCGCCCTCTTCCCAGGCCTTCGCGATGGCTTTGATCAGATCCGCGATTTCCGGCTTGAAGTAGTCCTTCGGCTTCAGCCCGGGCTGGAAGGGCGTCTCCAGCGGAACGTTGTGGTTCAGGAAGGCGACCTCGCTGGCCAGATCGGCCACGAAGGTCCGGTTTGGTGGCCCGCCCGTGCTGGTGTCGGTGAGGGGGAAATCGAAGCGCCAGGGGTCGTTCGACCCGGCGCAGGCGCCCATCGGTCCCGTGAAGGTAACGCCCGAGAGCGCGAAGGTCTCAAGCTCGGTCGACGCGCTGTAATCGACGGTCGGAAAGGACGGGTTCGGGGATTGCGGCGTGTCGATCGTATGGTTGTCCTCGTCGAGCCAGAGCGTCCGATCGGGGTCGAAGATCCGCAGCCCGCAGAAATTGTCCGGCATCACCGGAAAGCCCGTCTCGTCCAGCGGCAGAACCGGCAGCTGGTCGACATGGAGCGACAGGCGATAATTCGGCGGCGGCAGCGTCGGGCTGAAGCGGATCGTGATGTCCCGGCTTCCGGCCCCGGAGCGGAACTCGATCCAGTCGGGCGTATCGGGGAAGTCGGCGGTGCTGACGCCGGTCGGAGGCGGCTGCTGATCCGGGACGACGCGGCGCAATTCCAGATCGGCCAGGGTCCGGCCCGCCGCCGTCTGCTCGGCGGCGAAGGGCCCGAACGCACCGAAATCGCGCAGCGCGGAGACGGCGCTCGGCCCATCTCCCTGCCGCCAGAGGCCGACATAGAGGACTTCGCCGCCGATCTCGACCGTTTCCATGTCGACCAGTTCCTGGCCATCGGCGATCCGCGTATCGCGCTCCGCGGTGAAGGCCGGGCGCGGCATCGGCGGGGACATCTTGGTCGTGCTGTTTGTGACTTCGGTGCGGAACACCCCGTGATAGAAGGTTTCGCCGTTGAACCGCTCCAACTCGACATCGAACAGGAACATCCCCGATTGCGCGATCTGCTCGCCGGTGGCGAGGACGTCGTCGAGCGGCAAGGCCGCGCCGGCCTGTGCGGCGATGCTGCCGTCATTCCAGACGGCTTCGAATTCGATGTCATCGGCCAGGGCCGGGTTCGGAATCAGGAAAGTGCAGGGATGGGCGAATCGGATCGCGCTCTTCGGAAAATCCTCGGGTTTCAATGGAACTGGGGGCACAAGAAAAACGCGAGCCTTGCGGTGCGGACCGCAGGCCAAAGATGACGTTTCGTAAGCCTACACCATCGGCCGGTTTCGATCACGTGAAGATTTCCGCACCCGGTGGCTCAGCGCAGCGGGAGGGTGAAGGGCGCACCCCAGCCATGCACGCTGTCATGGGCGCGCAGGGTCACGTCCATCACGCCCTCGGGCACGGCGACGCCACTCAGCGACCGGGTAAAAGGTTGCTCCGTCTCGTGAGGATGGAGCAGCTTGCGGTGGCCCAGCTCGGTGCCGTCGGGGGAGAAGACCGACCAGCCATCGGCATAATGCTCCCACCCCGAATCGGGATGGCTGACGGTGACGGAGAAGGTCCAGCCGCTCGGGACTTGTCGTGCCGTCGCGCCTTCGACGATGGGCGCATCGGCCAGGGCCGGCATGGCGAAAAGGAGGAAAGGGAGTGCGTAGCGCATGGCTCAATCCTCCATCAGGACGCCCCGGGAGGTCGATGCAAATTCCCGTGACAGCACCGTCCAGACCGTCACCGCGACGGCCGCCAGCAGGCCCCAGGGGCCCAGCAGCCAGCCCAGCGCCGCGAAGGCGAAATAGACCGCCCGGAGCCCGCGATTGAAATTCAGTGCCGCGCGTACGTTCAACTCCGCCGCCTGTCCGGCCCGGGGCAGGGTGCGCGGGTCCGACGGGTCGTTGGGCACGGAGGCCATGACCACGGCGCAATAGCCGAACAGGCGGTTCGACCAGACGAATTTGAACGCGCCGTAGACCAGCAGCAGCGCGACGACGGCGAGGCGCAGTTGCAGGACTTCCTCCGGCGGGGCGTCGAGGCCCACGCCCATGGCCAAGCCGTCCAGCCGCTCCGCGTTTCCGGCCAGCGCCAGCACGCCGCCGACCGAGATCATCGCCGCCGAGGTCAGGAAGGTCGTGCCCTGGCGCAGGCTGGCCAGGATGGTCGCGTCGAAGATGCGGGGCTGGCGGGTGGTCATCTCCACCATCCAGTCCCGGCGATAGGCCTGCATCAGCCGCGTGACCGAGGCCCGCCCGGGGGGCGGATGCTCGATCACCCAGCCGCTCCCGATCCAAGCCAGGAGCAGCACGGCAAGGGCAAGCAGGTCGGGCGGGGTCAGGGGGACGGGCAGAACGGCGAGCATGCCGCACCCTTATCAGGGCAGTCCCGCCTTGCCTTCGGAGAAATTGGTTATATTATTTTACCAATCCAGACTAGGGAGGCCGTCCGATGGAAATGCCAAAGCCCGATCCCTTCGTGCTCGATCGCAAGGCGGAGCTGATTTCCCGCTTGCTGACGGTGCTGCCCGAGGACGCGGTCATCTCCGATGTTGAGGAAACCCGCGCATACGAGTGCGACGCGCTGACCGCTTATCGCTGTCCTCCGCTGGCCGCGGTGCTGCCCCGGTCGACGCAGGAGGTGTCGGACGTGCTCCGCATCTGCCACGAAATGGACGTGCCTGTCGTCCCCCGCGGCTCTGGCACGTCGCTGGCCGGCGGGGCGTTGCCGACGGCCGATAGCGTCATCCTTGGCGTGTCGCGCCTGACGGATGTGCTTGAGACCGATTACGACGATCGCATCATCCGGGTGCAGACCGGCCGCACGAACCTGTCGGTCACCGGCGCGGTGGAAGCGGACGGCTTCTTCTACGCACCCGACCCGTCCTCGCAGCTGGCCTGCGCCATCGCGGGCAATATCGCGATGAATTCGGGCGGGGCGCATTGCCTCAAATACGGGGTGACGACCAACAACCTGCTTGGCGTGACGCTGGTGCAGATGGACGGCACCGTGGTCGAGATCGGCGGCGCGCATATGGACGCGGGCGGGCTGGACCTGCTGGGCGTGATCTGCGGCTCGGAGGGGCAGCTGGGCATCGTCACCGAAGCCACCCTGCGCATCCTGCCCAAGCCCGAAGGCGCGCGCCCCGTGCTGATCGGCTACGATTCGCTGGAGGTGGCGGGGGCCTGTGTGGCCGACATCATCAAGGCGGGCGTCCTGCCGGTGGCCATCGAGTTCATGGACCGGATCATCATCCGCATCGTCGAGGATTACGCCAAGGCGGGCTATCCCGATTGCGAGGCGCTGCTGATCGTCGAGGTCGAGGGCTCCGAGGACGAGATCGAGGAGCAGCTGGCGCTGATCGAAGAGATCGCCCGCCGCCACGACCCGGTCGAGCTGCGTCGCAGCCAGGGCGAGGACGAGAGCGCCAAGATCTGGCTGGGCCGCAAATCGGCCTTCGGCGCGACGGGGCGGATCAGCGACTACATGTGCCTGGACGGAACCATTCCCGTCAGCGAGCTGCCCCGGGTGCTCGGCGGCATCGACCGGCTGTCGAAGGAATATGGGCTGGCCGTGGGCAATGTCTTCCACGCGGGGGACGGCAACATGCATCCGCTGATCATGTATGACGCCAACACCCCGGGTCAGTTGGAAACCTGCGAGGCGTTGGGCGCCGAGATCCTGAAGCTTTGCGTCGAGGTCGGCGGGTGCCTGACCGGCGAGCATGGCGTGGGCATCGAGAAGCGGGATCTGATGACCCATCAGTTCGCGCCCGAGGACATGGAGGCGCAGATGCGCGTCAAGGATGTGCTTGACCCGAAATGGCTGTTGAACCCCGCCAAGGTCTTTCCGTTGAGCGTCACCCAGGAGCGGCGCGCGGGCTGAGGGGGCGGGAGCCTCCGGCGGGGATATTTTTACAGGAAAGAAGGAGGGGGCCGTGCTTCGACCCGAATCCGAGCAGCAGATGGCCGAGATCGTGCGCGGGGCCAACGGGCCGCTCAGCCTGCGCGGCGGAGCCACGCGACATGTGCCGGGGGCCGGCGAGGCGGTGACCACTGCCGGTCTGACGGGCATCACGCTCTATGAACCGGGCGCGCTGACGCTGGTGGCGCGGGCGGGCACGCCCATGGCCGAGATCGAGGCGGCGCTGGCGGCCGAGAACCAGCGGCTGCCGTTCGAGCCGATGGACCATCGCTTGTTGCTGGGCACCGAGGGGGTGCCGACCATCGGCGGCGCCGTGGCGATGAACGTCTCCGGCCCGCGCCGGGTGCAGGCGGGCGCCTGCCGCGACTCGCTCATTGGGGTGCGCTTCGTCGACGGAACGGGGGCCATCGTCAAGAATGGCGGCCGGGTGATGAAGAACGTCACCGGCTATGATCTCGTCAAGCTGCTCGCCGGGTCGCTGGGGACGCTGGGAGTGCTCACCGAGGTGAGCTTCAAGGTGCTGCCGGCGGCGGCGATGCAAGCGACGCTCGTGCTGGATGGGCTCTCGGTCGAAGACGCGGTGCGCGCCATGGCGGCGGGGCTGTCGTCGCCCTTCGAAGTGACGGGCGCGGCGCATGATCCGGCGGCGGGAAAGACCTGGCTCCGGATCGAGGGGCTGGAGGGCTCCGTCGATTATCGCGCCGGGGAACTGGCGCGGGTGCTGGCCCCCTTCGGAGCGGCGGAGCGGTTGGACCCGAATGAGTCCGACACCGTATGGCGGGCCGTGCGGGATGCGGAGGCGATGCTCGGCGAGGGCGATGTCTGGCGCGTCCATGTCCGCGCGAGCCATGCGCCGCAGGTCGTCGCGCGGGCCCAGGCGCAGGCGGCGCTGCTCGACTGGGGCGGCGGGCTCGTGTGGCTGCGGCTGCCGGCGGGGACGGACCTGCGCGCGCGGCTCGACGGTGTGCCGGGGCACGCGACGCGCGTCCGGGGGCAGGGGCCGGGGGCGCTGCCGCCCGAGGCGCCCGCGCTGGCGGCGCTGACCCAAGGCATTCGGGCGAAATTCGATCCGCGTGGTATCCTGTCCGGCGCCGCCGAGGCATGACCTTCCCGCCAGCCTTCTCTGTGGCTGTCCTGATGCGGCAGGCCCTGGTGCTGCGGCTCTGCGCGGCTCGCGCGCCGCTCCTGGGCGACAGCATCGCCCTGGCCGCGCTGCTGGTCGCTTCGGGCCTGCTGGCCGTCGCCGTTTCGGTCGGCGGAGGCGCGCCGGGGATGTTCGCGCTGATCCTGGCTGCCGCGACGCTGGGCCTGGCCGGGGCCTTCTACTCCTTCCGTTTCGTGTCCGACGCGGTGCCGCGCGCCGTCGCGGCCTTCGTTCTCGCGTGCCTCCCGATCCCCGCGATCGAGCTGGTGCCACGCCTTCCGATCTGAGGTTTCCATGCAGACCACCTTCACACCCGAACAGCTCGCCGATCCGCAGACCGCCCGCTCCAACGAGATCCTTCGGTCCTGCGTGCATTGCGGGTTCTGCACGGCGACGTGCCCGACCTATCAGGTGCTGGGCGATGAGCTCGACAGCCCCCGTGGCCGCATCTACCTCATCAAGGACATGCTGGAGAACGACCGGCCGGCGGATGCCAAGACGGTCAAGCATATCGACCGCTGCCTCTCCTGCCTCGCCTGCATGACGACCTGCCCCTCGGGCGTGCATTACATGCACCTCGTCGACCACGCGCGGGAGCATATCGAAAAGACCTACAAGCGGCCCCTGATGGACAGGCTGCTGCGCTGGACGCTGGCGCAGATCCTGCCCTATCCGTACCGCTTCCGGCTGGCGCTGCTGGGCGCGAAGATCGGACGGCCCTTTGCCTGGGCGATGCCCGACGCGCGGCTCAAGGCGATGCTGGCCATGGCGCCCAAGACCATCCCGCCGGTGAGCCGCAACGACGACCCGCAGACCTTCCCCGCCAAGGACAAGAAGGTTCGTGTCGCGCTGATGACGGGCTGCGCGCAGAAGGCGCTGAACACCGACATCAACGACGCGACCATCCGGCTGCTGACGCGGCTGGGGGCCGAGGTCGTGGTGGCCGAGGGCGCGGGCTGCTGCGGGGCGCTGACCCATCACATGGGCAAGACCGACGACAGCCACGCCTTCGCCGCGAAGAACATCAAGGCCTGGGTGAAGGAGGCGGATGGCGCGGGGCTGGACGCGATCGTGATCAACACCTCGGGCTGCGGCACGACGGTCAAGGATTACGGGCATATGTTCCGTAACGATCCGCTGGCCGAGGACGCCGCGCGGGTGAGCGCCCTGGCCAAGGATGTCTCGGAAGTGCTGCTGGAGCTTCTGCCCAAGGACCACCCGTTCCAGACGCCGCCGCGCCCCGCCCGGGACGGCGTGGGCGGCGTGCCGACGGGGCGCGTGCCGGAGGACGCGGGGGCGGGGCCCCTGCATGTCGCCTACCACGCCGCCTGCTCGCTTCAACACGGCCAGCAGATCAAGGGCGCGCCGAAGGAGCTGCTCAAGCGCGCGGGCTTCACCGTGCTGGAGCCCAAAGACCCGCATCTCTGCTGCGGCAGCGCGGGCACCTACAATCTGATGCAGCCGGAGATCAGCCAGGAGCTGAAACGCCGCAAGGTCGCCACCCTGGAGGCGCGGCAGCCGGACGTCATCGCCGCCGGCAATATCGGCTGTATGATGCAGATCGGTTCGGGCACGGAGGTGCCGATCGTCCATACCGTCGAGCTTCTGGACTGGGCGACGGGCGGTCCCGTGCCTCCTGCGATCGCGCGCGGGGGCCAGTCTGCCCCGCCGGTGCCACAATTGCGCTGACCTCGCGCCATATCGGCCTGTCATCGAACGAGGCAGATGCCCGTTTCCTGGACAGTGTCGATGCGAAATCTCCTTCTCGCTTTCGGGTTGTGCCTCTGCCTGTCCTGCGTGTCAGCCGCCGCCGAGGGGCTTCAGGCGCTGGAGACGGAGGCGGAGATCTTCGGCTTTGAGGCGGTCGGGCGCATCGACTATGTCGGTGCCCGCGAAAGGGGCTTTTGCACCGGCACGCTGATCGCCCGGGATCTGGTGCTGACGGCGGCGCATTGCGTCGTCGATGAGGCCGGGACGGCGCGCGCGCCCTCGGATCTGACCTTCCTCGCCGGTCTGCGTCAGGGCCGCGCCAAGGGCGAGCGGGGGGTGCGCCGCATCTCCATCCACCCGGATTATACCTATAGCGTCGATCCCTCCCGCGACATCGTCGCCTCGGATCTGGCCCTGTTGGAGCTCGACCGGCCGATCGACTATTGGTCGATCCCACCGCTGCCCACGGGCCGGACGCTGGACCGGGGGCAGGGTGTGCAGGTCGTCAGCTATGCGCGCGGGCGTGACGATACCTCCTCGCGGGAGGCGGACTGCTCGGTTCTGGACCGGCAGGACCGGGTGATCGTGCTCGATTGCCAGGCGACCTTCGGCGCGTCCGGCTCTCCGGTCTTCGTGTCGACCTCGGCCGGGTTGCGCGTCGTCTCGGTGGTTTCGGCCATCGGCACATATGACGGGGCGCCTGCAACCTATGCCGTCACTGTGACCGATGCGATGCCCATCCTTCTCAGCGCGTTCCAATCCTCGCCGACGGGGTGGAGCGCGCCTGCGAGAGCGGCGGTCGCGGCCCCCTCGGGGCCGCGCCTCCTGCGCCCCGGCAACCGGAGCGGCGCGAGCGGCCAGATCCGGTTCCTGCGTCCGGGCCAGTGAAGATCTGGCGACAATGCCGCCGTCCGCGCCCTGAAAGTTTCCAACACTGGTAACAATCGCGGCCCGCTCCTGCCGCCTTCGCTCCCTAGTCAGGGGAAAAGACAGACAGGGGGCAAGGCATGCGAACGACCTTGAGCAAGATCACGATCGCCACGCTCGGCGCGTTTCTCTTTCTTTCTTCGCCGGTCTCGTCCGAGGGCCTGCGGACGCTGTCGACCGCCGACGAGAATCGCGGCTGGGAGGCGGTGGGCCGGCTCAATTTCGGGGCGGCCGGGTTTTGCACCGCCGCGATGCTGACCTCCGATATCGTGCTGACGGCGGCCCATTGCCTCTATGACAAAGGCACCGATCTGGCCGTGCCCGCGGACGAGATCGAGTTCCAGGCCGGCCTGCGCTTTGGCCGGGCCGAGGCCGCGCGGGGCATCCGCCGCATCGTGATCCATCCCGACTACGATTTCGCGGATCCGGATCGGCTGGGGCGCGTCGGCTCCGACGTGGCTCTGCTCGAATTGGACCGCCCGATCCGCGACGGCCATGTCCGCCCCTTCCGCACCCAGTTCCGGGTGGGGTCCGGGCAGGAGGTCCAGGTCGTCAGCTATGCCAAATCCCGTGCCGACGCGCCCTCGCGCGAGGAGGCCTGCGAGATTCTCACCCGCGACGAAGAGATTCTCGTTCTGTCTTGCGAGGCGGATTTCGGCTCCTCCGGAGCGCCGGTCTTCGCCAATTTCGACGGCGAGATCCGCATCGTCTCGGTGATCTCGGCCAAGGCCGTCTGGGAGGGCCGCCCGGTCGCCCTGGCCGCCGTGATGGAGGGCGAATTGAGTGCCTTGCTGGCGGAGTTCGCGCAGACGCCGGCCTTCACGCCGGTCGAGCAGGGGATCGCGCCGGGGGAGACGATCGACACGCGCGCGACCCAGTGACGGCTTGACGGCTTGACGGCTTGACGGCTTGACCCTGGGGCAGGGCGCGCCACCATTCCGCGCATGCTCCGACCGATCCTCGCCGCCCTGTTCGCCGCTTCTCCCGTCTTGGCCGAGTGCCCGCCCGCGCCCGACATCTCCGCCGAGATGGACGCGCTGATCGCACAGATCGGCGAGGTGGAGAACGAGATGGCTGCGCGGCCCCTCTCCAACGCCATGTGGGAGCAATGGCTGCGGGCCCCCGACCGTCGGGCGCAGGAGCTGCTGGATGAGGGTATGTCCCGGCGCAGTTCCTATGATTTTCTAGGGGCGATCGCCGCCTTCGACGCGCTCATCGAATACTGTCCGAACTATGCCGAGGGCTACAACCAGCGGGCCTTCGCCAATTTCCTGCGCTCCGATTTCGCGGCGGCGCTGCCCGATCTCGACCGCGCCATCGCGCTGCGTCCGCGCCACGTCGCCGCCATCGCGGGCAAGGGGTTGACGCTGATCTCCATGGGCCGGGTGGCCGAGGGGCAGGACGCCATCCGCGAGGCTGTGGCGCTGAACCCCTGGCTGTCCGAGCGGCGCCTTCTGGACATGCCCGCCGAGCCGCTGCGCGACGGGATCGACCTCTAGGCTTGCCAGCCCGCTTGCGCGACCCTAGGCACGGAGGCCGTGCAGGCGTGGTGGAATCGGTAGACACAGCGGACTTAAAATCCGCCGGGCCCAGCCCATGCGGGTTCGAGTCCCGCCGCCTGCACCATTGAAATCGTTAAGGGATTTTTGCTGCGCCGCCTTGGCGCTCCGGGGGCGAACGGTCTCTGGGTGCCTCATGGCTGCCAGTCAACGTGTAGACTGTCCTGGGGCTTGGCTCTGCAACCGCTGCAATGCGCTGGTGACACGCCCGGCGACGGACGCTCTGAGCATGCACCCCCACCAGCATGAGGTTCTCCGCCATGTTCCGATCCGTTATCTCAGACCACCTGACGCTCGTCCGCGGAATTGGCGTGGATCATGATCCGCTGCCGCCGGTCGGAGCGAAAAACGGTTGTCACTCGGCCAGATTTAGGGGATCTAGCCGTCAAACGACATGCCACTTGGGGAATGTAGGGTACATGCAGGATTTAGTCAGTTCATGAAGCGGCGGGTAGTTGTATGGCCGAGCGAGTCTTTGCGAGCGGGGGTCAAGAGACGCGAATTTGTTTCGGAATATTTTGACGGAGACCGGCTGGTCACCAAGAGAAATGTGTTTTTTGAGACGACGTCTGAGGGGGCTGGCGCTTCACTCCCTACAGCGGATTGGGCACTGCTAAGCGTTCTGTTTAACGCGATGCTGTACAAAAGAGATATCTTCATCAAGGCGCCAATATCGAGGCAGCTCGTTCACAACCTGGATGAGTTTCAAAGGGCCTTTAACATGTGGGCCCCACAGCTAACCGTAGTTGATATTCGTGCGGACCAAGAACTGGATATTGTACCAAAGCACTCAACCAATGAAGCGGTTATGACTTTTTCAGGCGGCGTGGATGCTAGCTTCGCCGCCTACAGGCAAATTTTCAAAAAGCCGGGGTATCGTCATAGAGACTTAAAAGTCGCGATCCTCGCTCATGGATTTGACTTTTCGCTGGGAAAACAGGAGCCATTCGACGTTGCTCGAGCGGCTGCAGAGCAGATGTTGGAAGGGACAGGGGTTGAAGTCGCCGTTGTTCGCACGAACGTAAGAACAATAATGAAGAATTGGGAACTCGCGCATGGCTTAGCGCTTGCTGCATGCTTGCACCTGTTTAGCCAACGATACCAACACGGCCTGATCGCGGGGGATGAGCCCTATACAAATCTGCAATTTCCTTGGGGTTCCACGCCCTTGACGAACCACCTTCTCTCGAACTCCAATTTTTCAATCGAGACAGACGGCTCGGCCTACACGAGAACTACCAAGGTGATGCACCTTTCAAGCTGGAAAGCCGCGGTTAATAATGTCCGTGTGTGTTGGGAGGGGCCAAAGACAGGGAGAAATTGCGGGAAATGTGAAAAGTGCATTCGTACAATTTTGAATTTTCGCGCTTGTGGGCTTAGCTTGCCGTCGGCTTTCCCTTGTGATGTAACCGACGAGCAGATCAGCCTCATCAAAGTAAGGAACAATATCCAGCGCGATTACCTTGAAGACATCTTACGTGTAGCTCGCGAGAGATATGGTGATGTCCGTTGGGTACAGCTCCTTAACGACGTGATCGTTAAATACAATGCTCGCGTTGGTTGAAGCTGAGGAGATGTCTAGACCCCATGATCGGGCCCTGAACTGACTGGGTTGGTGGCCTCTCCCGCAGCATTCTTCGTTCGAGGGTTGCGCCCGGTTGGCGGGCGCCAAGCCTCAAGAATGGGGGAGAGACCAGATGCAGAATAGCACGTTCATTGGACTTGATCCGTCCTGACGCTTCAGCATGTAGGCCATTGCCTCGCCGAGGTCCGACTTGCGCGAGAGGCGGGCGGCCTGCGCCTTCAGCCAGGTGAAGAATTCATCGACCAATGGTCGGGACATCTCCTGCCGGACAGCCCGGCGGTGGTCCGGGTCGGACCCACGAATTGCATCCCGAAGCTTGTAAAGTGCCGCGATGCGCAAGAGCGCCTCGTCGTAAGCATGCGCCGAGGGCCGTCTGGTGGGGATGCTGTCTTGCGGGTTACCGGCGTCCTTATGGACGCACACGAAGACACCCCCCGCATTCAGGTTTTGCCGGTTTCCGACATGGGGCGCCGTCGCCGTTGGACGGATGCCGAGAAGGTCCGGATTGTTGAGGAGAGCTACAGGCCAGGCATGACGCCGGCCGCGCTCCAAGCCCTGGCGTCCGCCGATCCCGATGGCTTGGAGGGCGCCGGGCGGCTGGTCTCGTCCAATCCGGCGCGGGCCCTGGGCCTCGCCGATCTCGGCGTGCTGCGGGCGGGCGAGCGGGCGGACCTGTTCGTGACGGATCGGGCGGGGCGCGCTGTCCTCACCCTCTCCGAAAGCGAGGTCATCCACCACATCGACACGCTCGACCTGAGCCTTGCGAGCCAGCCCGCGCGGGCGCCCTTTAAGAAAGTATCATGAACGGGTCCGTGAGCTGTTACGTCCAAAGCAGATGGTCGGTTCAAGGAATTCATTCGGATGAATCGCCATGAGCTCAGCCCTGATCCTCAGCTCGGTCTCGCGCCATTTCGCTGACACCCGCGCGGTCGATCAGGTGTCGCTGTCGATCACATCCCGATAGTTCGTCGGCGTGATCGGCCACTCCGGCGCCGGTAAGTCCACCCTGCTCTGCGTCGTCAACCGGCTCATCGCCCCCAGTTCGGGGTCGAGTCCGTTTGGCGAGACCGAGATCACGACGCTGATGGGCCGGGCGCTGCGGAATTGGCGGCGCGACTGCACGATGATCTTCCAGTAGTTCAACCTCGTCGACCGCCCGGGCGGACCAACGTCCAGATCGGTCGTCTCGGCTCCTCCTCCTGTGCGACGGCCTAAACGGCGACCCATGGCGGACTCATCCCGACGCTGAACACGCTCAAGCAGGACGGCAAGACTGGCTACTATTCGATCATAGTGGCCCGCTGCGACAGCGGCATCGACACCCTTGGACGACGCCCAGGGCTTGATCCACACCATCGCCGACCCCGATAGCACCTCGGCTATGCCGTGCTTTTCTTTCAACATGGTGGAGCGCGTCGGCCTGGTGCCCGAGGAGTTCTTCGGCACCGTCCCCTTGTCTGGCTCCCATGAGGCGACCCTCTCCTGCGTCTTCAACGGCACCTCCGACACCGCAGCGACCTATCAGGATAACGAGGCCAACGGCGTCTATCAGCGCATGGAAGACAAGAGCGCGATTGCCGCCGGCGAGATCTTCAAGATCTGCGACAGCGCCTAGATCACCTCTGGCCTCTGGACCTTCCGCGCGAACCTGCCGGCCGCGCTGATCGAGGACATCACCACCGCCATCAAGGCGTTTCCCGAGGCCGCCCCAGATGGCTTCAAGCTCAATTCCTCCTGGAGTGCCGAGGATCCGAACGCGGATCTGGGTGTCACCCGCGTCGACCATCAACGCCACGAGTGGATCATCAACATGGGCGCTTGGCTGCGCGACGAGCGCCGGGGCTGAGACGCCGGGCAGGGCGCGGGAGACACCCTCGTGCCCTGCTTGCCGCCCCAAGGGGGCCGACGTGACCGCTTTCGCTGATCCGTCCCTGTCCGAGGCGCCCCGCCCTCGGCCCGGATCGCTCGGTTCGAGGCCGATTTCGCCGACCGCTGCCGCCGCGCGCCTGGCTGATTGAGACGGGGCTGTTTGTGATCGTCTTCTATGTCACGGCCCTGCTTGGCGACTCCTTCAAGGTCACCCAAGTCACGATGCCGGACGGCGCGCGCGAATGCCGTTGGAGCATCTCGGCCGGCATTCCGCGCCTGACCGAATATGTCGAAAAGACGGTCCCCTTGACTCGGTGGGAGAGCTTCTTCGCCGATATCGCGGGCGTGGTTCTGGCGCTTCGACAAATGGATGCGCCTGCGGCTGAAGACGATCCTCATCGCCTTCATGGCGACGGTGCAGGGCGTGGTCGGCGGGTTCCTTCTGTCCTTCGCGTCGTCGCGGAGCCGCGTCGCGTTCAGCCTGCCCATCTTTCGCTTCGTCGGGGGCGTTGCCTTGCTGATCCTGTGAGGCGCCCTCGCGGGGCGCTTTGCCGGAGCGAAGCCCCGTGTCATCGCACTCGAACAAATCTCGGGCAAGGCGCACCCGAGCATCTTCGGTGAGCCGCGATGAAGACGACCAGCGCTCGACAGGAACCGACCCAAGGGCGGAGCGGCCCGAGCCCTCCCAGAACGCGGATCGGACCGTCCCGACAGCAGGTCGCGCATGACCCGCACGTTCCAAGGCGCGACCGTCTGCCTGCCGGACCAGATCGCCGAGATCGGCGGACCGGCGCAGGGGTCCGCGCAGGGGGAAATCGTCGACGCGAGCGGCCGCATCCTGGCCCCGGCCGTCATCGATCTCCATGGCGATGCGTTCGAGCGGCAGGTCATGCCGCGGCCGGGCACCTATTTCCCGCACGACGTCGCGGCGCTCGACACGGACCGGCAACTTGCGGCCAACGCCATCGCCACCGCATATCTCGCGATTACGCTCGGCTAGGAGGCGGGCCTGCGCGCGGCGTCGCGCGGGCGCGCCCTGATCGAAGCGATGCGGGCGCTGGCGCCGCGCTTCCTGGTGGAGAACCGCGTTCAGCGCCGCTGGGAAAGCATCGCCTATCCGGAAGCGGCGGAGACGATGGCCTGGGCGCTACAAGACCCGCTAACGCCGTGGATCGCCTTCAATGACCACACATCGCTGACGATGCGGGCCTTCGAACGCGGCCCAGACTTCACCGCCGCCGCGCTCGATTACGACCGGCTGCGGCAGCGCAGGGCGGGCCATGCCAAACGCTCCGGCCAGACCGAGGACGAATATCTCGCGCGCCTCCGAACCGTCTGGGACAGGCGCGCCGAGGTGCCGGAGCTCGTCGCGCGGGTCGCCGCCATGGGCAGGGCCCATGGGGCGCCGATGCTGAGCCATGACGACACGAGGGCCGAGACGCGCGCCTGATTCCGCGCCATCGGCGCCCAGACCGCCGAGTTCCCGATGGCCCTTGGAAGCCGACCAGGCCGCGCAGGAAGGGGGGCGACACGATCGTCTTAGGCGCGCCAAACGCGGCGCGCGGGGGCAGCCATATCGGCTCGCTCGCGGCGAGGGGCATGGTCGAGGCGGGGCTCTGCGATGCGTTGGCTTCGGATTACTTCTACCCCGCGATGCTGGCCGCCGTGGCGCGGCTGGATGCGGAGAAGCGGGCGGATCGGCTGGCCCTCTGGTCGCTGATTTCCTCTGGCATGTGCGCGGATTTGGTGCTGCTCGACTGGCCAAGGGGGCAGGGCCGGCGATCCTCTGCGCCTCGCTCCAGGGCCGCACGGCATTCTTGGGCCGACCGCCTGGATGATCGCCATCCCCGATTGGGCCTCCAGGCACACCGAACGATCCCGAGCCCAAGCGACAGACAGAGGCGCGCCGTGACGCTCGGTGCCCGACTGCCGTGTGATCGCCGCGCATCGTGCCTGGCCGATCTTGGCTGACGGCTGCGGCGGGCCGGATGGGCCTGCACGGCCCCCTTACCTCTGGCTCCGGAAAGAGGTGTTCCGTGTTCCGGACGATCCGTCGCGGTGGCTGGACCGCATTCAGATGCCCGCGCGTGTGGGGGAGGCGGAGAGTTGGAGGGTTATCGAGAATGGTCGGCACCTGCGCCGCCAGGGCCCTCGCGAGAGGATCGAGAGCAACCGATCGGGGTCGAGCGCCCGCGGCGTCGCTCCGCATCTAGGGCAGGAGCCCCGGGTGACTGGTGACAGCCCGAAGGGCTCCGGGCCGCCCGCGACGCCGGGCGTGGCAGGCTGAGACCCCGGCGATGTCGCTCCCTAGAAGCCCAGTATGCCGCCAGGCAAGCGGCAAGGGGGACGCTAAAGGCTTCTCCAAAGGGACGATGCGGCGACCCCGCTGTGCGGTCACGACCGAGGCAACGCCTCGCCAATCGCGAGCGAGGCGGGGCCGGGCCTCTCCGGGTCCGGATCAGACGGCCCCCGAGGGCCCCCCACCGTCAGTTGATCTTCGCCGCGGATAGGGCGATGGCCTGTTGATACACCGTCGCCGCGTTCCACTCGTTGAGCACGCGGAAATTGGGCGTCCCCTCCTGGAAGGGCTGTCCCGGCTGCCAGCCCTTTTGCCGCAGGAAGTTGGCGGTGGAGGCCATGGCATCGGCCATGTTGTAGAAATCGACCCGCCCGTCGCCATTCCCGTCGGCCCCATAGCGCATCGCGTTGCCCGGCAGGAACTGCGTATGCCCGAGCTCTCCGTGGGCGGCGCCCGACTGACTGGGTGACAGCATCCCCCGGTCCACCATCCGCAGCGCGGCCAGCGCGTGGGGCGTGAAGAACTCCGAGCGGCGGCAATCATAGGCCACCGTCAGGATCGACGAGACGACGTTCTCCGACCCCATGTTGCGGCCGAAGCCGGTCTCCATCCCGTGGATCGCCAGCAAGATGCCCGCGGGCACCCCATAGCGTTGCTCCAACGAATTGAAGAACGCCCGGTTCTGGTCCAGCCGCCGCGTCGCCTGCGCCGCGAACCCGTCGATGGACCCCAGGCGGATGCGGATGAAGTCGTCCAGCGCATAGCGGACGCCTTTCTGGTTGCGATCGGCGGCGATGGTGCGCCTAGCGTAGCTGGCGCCCGCCAGCGCCTGCAAGCCCGGCTGGCCGATCCCCGCCGCCGCGGCCTCTTGGGCGAATTGCTGCTTCCAGCGCTCCCATCCGCTGGCGTCGTTGCCGCATTGCGCGGCAAGCGCCGGCGTGGCCGCGAGGCCGAGGGCAAAGGCCAAGGATCTGAAAAGGGTCGGTCGCATGGCTGCGGTCTCCGGTCTGTATGACGGTCTGGTCTGTTGGCGATAGGGTAACAGACGGAGATGGCGCGGCAATCGTTATGCGATGACATCGCCCGCGAGGGCGTGGATGCGGTCGCAGTCGAGCGCTCGCGCCAGATGATCCGCCAAATCGTCCAGCGCCGCCTCGACCCCCGCGCCATAGCTCACCTCCCCTGGCGCCGCGCCCAGCCGCGCGAGCGCGGCGGCGCGGAAGGCATCTCCGGCAAAGAGCCCGTGCACGTAGCAGCCGCGCACCCGCCCGTCGGCGCTTTCGGCACCCACACGCACGCCGTTCCGCTCCAGCCAGCCGCGCGCGGTGTCGGGGCCGGTGGTCTCGCCCAGATGGATCTCATAGCCGGACACCTCGGCGCCCGACCCCAGATCCCGCGCCGTGACCCGCGCCAGATGCTTGCGCGGCCGCATCACCGTGTCGACCGCCAGATGCCCCAGCCCCGGCACGGTCCGGGCGGGCCCCTCCAATCCCTCCGGGTCCGCGATACTCCGTCCCAGCATCTGATAGCCGCCGCAGATCCCCAGCACATGCCCGCCCCGCCGGACATGGGCGGCGAGGTCGATATCCCATCCCTCCGCCCGGAACGCGTCCAGATCGGCGATGGTGGTCTTGGAGCCCGGGATCAGCACCAGGTCGCAGACGGGCAGGGGGCGGCCCGGCGCGACGATGTCGAGCGACACGCCCGGCTCCGCCGCAAGCGGGTCGAGATCGTCGAAATTGGCGATCCGGCCCAGCCGGGGCACGGCGATGCGGAAGCCCTCGGCTCTTGGCGTCGAGCGGATGTCGAGAATGTCTTCGGCCGGCAGGCGATGCGCGCCGTCGAACCAGGACACGATACCCAGGGGGGGCCAGCCCGTCCGGTCCGCGATCTGCCGCATGCCCTCGTCGAAAAGGGTCACGTCGCCTCGGAACTTGTTGACCAGGAACCCCACGATCCGCGCCGCGTCGCCAGGGTCCAGGACCGCCTGCGTGCCGACCAGCTGCGCGATGACGCCCCCGCGGTCGATATCCCCCGCGAGGATCACCGGCAGACCGGCCGCCTCGGCGAAGCCCATATTGGCGATGTCGCCGGCGCGCAGATTGATCTCGGCCGGGCTGCCGGCGCCCTCGACGATCACGAGGTCGGCATCCCGCGCCAGGCGCCGGAAACTCTCCAGACAGTCGCCCAGCAGCCGCGGCTTCAACGCCGCGTAGTCCCGCGCCCGCACGGTCGCCACCCGCTGTCCGCGCACCACCACCTGCGATCCCGTTTCCGACTCAGGCTTCAACAGAACCGGGTTCATGTCCACGCGCGGCGCCACCCCGCAGGCCATCGCCTGCAACGCCTGCGCCCGCCCGATCTCGCCCCCGTCTTCGGTGACGGCGGCGTTGTTCGACATGTTCTGCGGCTTGAAGGGCCGCACCCGCAGCCCCGCGCGCGCGAAGTGACGGCAGAGCCCCGCCACCAGCAGCGACTTGCCGACATTGGACCCCGCGCCCTGCATCATGATCGCTCGCGCCATCGCCGCACCTCCTGCGCCGTCTCTCCGGGGCGCGGCGACGCGCGTCAACCACCCCCGTCTTCTGGCCGGAAATACTCCGGGGGAGCGAAGCGGGGGCAGAGCCCCCTCCGCGCTCTCGACCGGATCCGGACTGGTGGACCAGGGCGCCGCGCGCCAGCGCCGCTCGGAGGGGGGCTCGATGCCCCCGTCCGAGCGTGCTCCCGGCCAGGCGCCGCGATGCCTAGCTGACCCGGGCGCCGCTGGGCACGAACACGCTCCGCCGATCGACTTTTCGATCTCGCCGCCTTCGGCCCGCCGCACCGGGAGGCGGACTTGCCCGGACCCTGGCCTCGGGCCAAGCGCCGCTGCGATGGTCCGTGGAGCCGCGCGGCTGCCGATCGCCGCGCGGCTCCCCTCGAAAATCGCCCGGGCCTATTTCTTGCGCGCCGCCGCCCGGGCGGCCTCGACCACCGGATCGCCGTGGAGATGGGGCATCGGCGGCACCGGAAACCCCGCCTCTTCCATCAGCCGGTTGGATCCGCCCTCGATCCGTTGCTCCAACACCGCCATGAAGGTCGCCCGGTCGAGACCGGGTGGGATCGGCTCCAGGAATTCCAGCACGCCCAGGCCGCGGCGGCGGGTCACCCCGCGCTTGGGCCAGAACAGGCCGACATTGGTGGCCACCGGATAGCAGGGCTGTCCGAGCTGTTCGTACATCGCAAAGGTGCCGATCTTGTAGGGCGCGCTCGTTCCGGGCGGGACGCGGGTGCCCTGAGGATAGATCAGCAACTGCCCGTCGGCGCGTTTGCCGGAGCGGATCTCGGCCAGCATCTTCCTGATCGCCTCGCCCCGTTTGCCGCGCTCCACCGGGATGCACCCGGCCCGCAACGCGTATTGGCCCAGCATCGGCGCGAAGCGCAGGATCGACTTCATGACGAAGAACGGCCGGGGCACCGCCGCCCAGAGCACCAGCACGTCGAGGAAGGACTGGTGCTTGGACGCCACGAGCGCACCGCTCTCGGGCGGCGTGCCCCGCACCTCGGTACGCAGGCCCGTCATCACCGCCAGCATCTTTACGGTCGAGCGGGCGTAGAAGCTCATCACCCGCCGGGTCGCGTCGGCGGAGACGGCGAGCGCCGGCAGCCCGGCGAGGCCGACGATGCCCATCCAGACATACATCAGCGCATTGAAGATCAGGGATCGGAGCATTTGCATCGTGGGACGATCCTATTCGAAACGTGCCAGCGCGCGAAGAGCCGCCCGGCGCGTGGCGAGGAAGGCCGCGAGGCCGGCGAAGAGGGGCACGAGGATCGGGGCAAGCCAGCCCGCCCCCGAAAACCCGAGATAGGTGAGAAAGCCGCCCGTCGCGGGCTCGGACGGCAGCAGGGTCACGGCGATCATCCCCAGCACCGTGCCGCCCGCCGCGCCGGCCAGCGCGCGCAGCGTGACGCGGCGCGTGAAGGCGCGGGCGACATAGAAATCCCGCGCGCCGATCAGGCGTAGGACGCGGATGACCTCGGCATTGGCCGCGAGCGCCGCTTGCGCGGCCAGGGACACGACCGCCCCCATCACCCCCGCGATCAGCACCAGCGCCAGCCAGCCCAGCATCCGCAGCCGGTCCGCCGCCGCGACCAGCGGCGCGCGCCAGTCGGTGTGGTCGTCCAGGACGGCGCCGGGCACCTCTCCGGCGAGCCTCAGGCGCAGGCCCTCCACGTCCAGATCCTCGCCGCCCACCAGGTCGATGAGCCGGGGCAGGGGCAGGCGGTCCAGCGGAAGGTCCGGGCCCAGCCAGGGCTCCAGCAGGGCGGCCTGTTCGGCGGGCGTTAGGGCGCGGGCCGAAGCCACGCCAGGCGTCTCGGCCAGGATGGCGAGCACCGCCGCCTGTTGCGCGTCGGCCTCGGCGGCGGGCGCGGCGAGTCGGATCGTCATGGACTGCGCCAGATCCTCGGCCCAGGCATCGGCCAACCGCCCCGTGGCCTGGGTCAGGGCCAGCGCGAAGACCGCGAGGAAGGCCATCGCCGCCGCGCTCAGCACCGTCAGCCAGACGGTATGCCCGGTGGGCGGCACGACCCGGTCCGAGGCGCGGTCGCCCAGGGCGAGTTCGGCCAGATCGGCGAGGCGCTGGCGCAGCGCGTCGAGGAGCGGGCGCAGTCGGGTCACAGCTCGGTTCCCGCCGCTTGCACCCGGCCATCCGCCAGCCGCAGCACCCGCGCCTGCACGAGCGGTTTCGCCGCCCGGATCAGGGCCAGGTCATGGGTGGCCAGCAGGACCGTCTTGCCCAGCCGGTTCAACTCGCCCAGCAGGGTCAGCAGGCGCTGGGACATCTCCCAGTCGACATTGCCGGTGGGCTCGTCCGCGATGATCACGTCCGGGTCCATGATGACGGCGCGGGCCAGGGCGGCACGCTGCCGCTCCCCGCCCGAAAGCGCCGGCGGATAGGCGGTCGCGCGGTGGCTCAGCCCGACCCAGCTCATCAGTTGCGACAGGCTCTCGGTTTCGCGGGCCGGGTCGCGCCCCGCGACCAGCAGGGGCAGGGCGAGGTTCTCTGCGAGGGTCAGGTGGTCCAGAAAGCGGCAATCCTGATGCACGACGCCGATCCGCTGGCGCACCAGGGCCAGCCCGTCGCGGCTGAGCATCCGGCTGTCCTTGCCGAAGAGAGCGACTTGGCCCTCGCTGGGCTTCAACTCCCCGTAGCAGAGCTTCAGCAGCGTCGTCTTGCCCGCGCCGGAGGGGCCGGTGAGGAAGTGGAACGACCCTGCAGGCAGCGACAGGTCGATGCCCGACAGCGCGCCGGCGCTGCCGCCATAGGAATACCCCGCTGCCCTCAGATCGATCACGATCGCCATTCCTTTCGCCGCACCGCCGCGTTCTGCCCGAAGCGGGAATCCGGTGCAATCCATGCATCCGGGTCCGGGCGGCCAGGCTCTTGGGCCGCGCGGGGTTGACAGCAGGTGGACGATCAGGCGCGGTATCCGCTACTCTTTCCTGGATAAAGCCCGAGATTCGCGTCGCCCTTATGCGCCTGACCTGCCCCAATTGCAGCGCCCAATACGACATCCCCGAGGAGATGATCCCTCCGGAGGGGCGCGAGGTGCAGTGCTCCGATTGCGCGACGGTCTGGATGCAGATGCGGCCCGGATCGGAAGCGCCGGCGCAGCCGGAGCCGGGACCGGCGGCGCCCTCGGCCCCACCCGCGCGCCGCGCCTTGGCCGATGAAGCAACCTTGGACATTCTCCGTCAGGAACGGGCGCATGAGGCGCGGGTGCGCGCGGCGGAACGTCGACGCTCCCGCCATGCGTCTTATCTGCGGCCCACGAGTCCGGCCGAAGCGGCTGTAATGACCGCGGAAGACGCCCCGCGAAGCGCCGCCGCGACCGAACGGGCGCGGGTGGCGGCGGCGGCGTCGGTTGCCCGGGCCCGCACCGTGACCGAAGAGGCGCCCGCCGAAGCCCCCGAGGACGATGACGATCGCGCGCCGGTGCCGGTCGTGGAAGACGACGTCAGCGCGGCCATCGCCCGCACCCTGCGGGAGATGGCGAGCGCGCCATCCGAGGCGGGGCAGGCGGACCAGCCAGCGACGCCGAAGCGTCAGAGCGAAGGGGAGCGGCGTCAGGCCCGCCGCGATCTTCTGCCTGATATCGAGGAGATCAATTCCTCCTTGCGGCCCGACGCGCGGGCGCTGGAGACGGCCGAACCCGACGACTCCGAGCCTGTGGGAGAGATCCCCGCGACCCGCCCCGGCGAAGGCAAGTCCGGCTTCAGCCTCGGCTTCACGGCGATCATGATCCTCGTGGGCATCGCGGTGGCGATCTATCTCTTCGCGACTCCATTGGGCGAGGCGGTGCCTCAACTCGACGCGCCTCTGTCGAGCTATGTTGCGACGGTCGATTCCGGCCGTATCGCCCTCGAACAGCGGGTCGACGCTCTGGCGGCGCGCATTCTCCCGGAACAATAGCCCGGGCCGGACCGGTCAGAACCGGTCCAGCAGGCGCCGCAGGTAGTCCAGCTCGATTTCGGGGCGTTCGCGCTCGCCGGAGCGGCGGCGGATCTCGTCGAGCAGCTCGCGCGCACGGCGGGCGGCTTCGGCGCCGCCGAGCATCTGTTCCTCCGTGCCCAGCTGCCCGCCCTCGCCGGAGCGGCGGCCCAGCGGGTCGCGGCGGAAGCCCTGGCCCTCTTCCTGACCGGCCTGGCCCTGCTGCATCTGCTGGCCGTCGGGCCGCGCATCGGCCAGGGCACGCCCCAGCTCCTGCATGCCGTCGCGCAGGGCGTCCATGGCCTGGGCCTGATCGTCGAGCGCGCCGCCCAGATTGCCGTCCGCGAGATCGCGCTCCGCCTCGCGCATAGCGCGCTCGGCCCGTCCCAGCGCATCGCGGGCCGCATCCCCGGCCTCGGTGCCTTGACCCGGCAGGTTGTTCCGCAGGTTCTCGACGCCACGGCGGAGCTGTTCCTGCCGTTCGGCCAGGCTGCGTGCCGCACCCCGGTCGCCGTCGCCCAAGCCCTCCTGCGCATCTCCGCCCTGGCCATCCGCCTGTTCCTGGCCTTGCTGGCTCTGGCCTTGCTGCTGGCCGTTCTGCTGTCCCTGGCCCTGGTTCTGGCCCTGCTGCTGACCCTGCTGACCCTGCTGGCCTTGCTGACCTGGGTTGAATTGCTCCTGGAGGTCGCGGAACGCCTCGTCGGACAGCTCCTGCTGCTCGCGGAGCTGTTCGCGCAGCTCTTCCATAGCCTGCTCACCCTGGCCCGGCTGCCCCTGGCCGCCCTGGCCCGGTTGGCCCTGGGTGACCTGCATGTTCTCCATCATCTCTTGCAGCTGGCGCAGAAGCTCCTGCGCTTCGGCGATGCGGCCTTGCGCCATCAATTCCTCGATGCGCTGCATCATCTGGTCCAGCATGTCCGGCGTGATTTCCTGGGACTGGCCATTGCCGGCCTGTTGCTGCTGTTGGCCCTGCTGCCCTTGCTCGGCCAGCTGCCGGGTGTAGTCGTCCATCGCGCGGCGCATTTCCTCGGTCAGGCGCGCGATCTCGTCGGGGGAGGCGCCCTGGCGGATCGCCTCGGACAGGCGGTCCTGGGCTTGGCGCAGCCGCTCCAGCGCGCTGTCGAGGGAGTTCTCTTCCAGCCGGATCGCCGCCTGCCAGAGCAGTTCCGCCACCTCGTCGCGCGCCTCAGGGGTCAGCGGGCCTTCGTCCAGCCGGCGGATCGCCATGCGGACCAGCAGATAGGCGGACGGATTGTCGAAGATGTCGTCGGCCTTGTAGGTGACGGCCCGCAGGATGCGGGCGACGCGGCTGCGGTTCTCGCGCGACCAGAACAGGTCGCGCCGCTGCTCCACCAGGGCGGCGGCGACGGTGTCGTAGAAGGCGCGGCCGGGCAGGATGAAGGTCTCGACCGTCCGGCCCGTCTGTGCGGCGGCGTCGGTCGCCTCCAGCGTGGCCGTGACCGGCATGCCGGCCAGCGGATGTTCGGTGATGTCGGCGCGGAAGAAATCGGCGATCTGCCCCCGGTTTCCCGAGATGGGCAGCGCCATGTCGAGGGTCAGCGGTTCCATCGGCTCGGGCTCGATCGCGAGGCCATGTCGGCGCTCGGCTCCGTCGGGGTTCAGCGCGAAGGTCACCTGCGCCGCGACGATCCCGTAATCGTCGGTCGCGGCCCAAGGCATCACGACCATGTCGGGATGCTCGAAATCCGGCTCGCCGTTCAGAGCGATACTGGGCGCGGTGTCGGGCGTGGCGGTCAGCGTCCAGAGCGGCGAGACCTGCGCGCCGCCTTCGGAGATCGACAGCGTGCCGGATTGCGTGACGGTGAAATCCTGGATCGGCGCGGATGGGTCGGTCACCTCGCGGCCGGACACGGTCTCGGTCACGGCGAGGGCGCCGACTTCGCCATAGAGCCGCAGGGTCACACGGGTGCCTTCGGGCACCTCCACGGCACCGGGCTCGATCTCGGCAAGGCTGAGCGTGGGCAGGCCGGTATGGCGCGGCGGCTCCAGCCAGCCTTCCCAGATCGGGCCGGAAGCGAGGGCCGGGCCGCCCGGGCCGGGCAGCAACGGCGCCTCGGGCGCGCGCAAAACGGTGCCGAAAAGCACCCCGATCGCGGCCAGCATCAAGGCCATGTAGCGCAGGGCATAGGGGTCGCGGCGGGACACGCGCAGGTCGGGGGCCACGGGTCGCGCCCCGGCGAGCCGGGCGGCCATGCGGCGGCGATGCGCCTGCCAGACCGCTTCGGAGGCGGCGTCGCCCGCGCCGACGGCCTGATGGTCATCCAGCGTCGCCAGAGGGCGGCCGGGCATGGTCGCGTCCAGGCGGTCGCGGGCGTCTTGCGCGGTGGGAGCGCGAAAGGACCGGACCCCGATCCCCAGCGTCACCAGCAGCACCGCGCCCATCGCGATCAGCAAACTGCCCGACCAGAGCGGCGGCACCACCTCCAGCGACCAGATGGCCAGCAGGACGAACGCCACCGTCCAGGCCGGCCAGAAGGCCCGGGTGATCCGCTCGGCCCAGAGACCGGCGCGAGTGAGCGTCAGTTTGCGCCGCAGCGCGGGGTCGGTCTGGTGATCGGTCACGCCTGTCTCCCTGCCGTCACCCCTTTTAGCTAGGGCGTGTTCAACCATTCGGGAATGGTATCGCGGGAAATCATCTCTTCAAAGCTGGGCCGGGCGCGGATCACGGCCATGTCATCGCCGCTCACCAGCACTTCCGGGACGAGGGGCCGGGAGTTGTATTCGCTGGCCATGACGGCGCCGTAAGCCCCGGCGGAGCGGAACGCGATCAGGTCGCCCGCCCCCAGCGGCACCATGTCGCGCCCCTTGGCGAAGGTGTCGCCGCTCTCGCAGACGGGGCCGACGATGTCATAGGGCCGCCGCACGCTGCCGGGCGCGGGCTCCCGCACCGGCTCGATATCGTGATGGGCGCCATACATCGCGGGGCGGATCAGGTCGTTCATCGCCGCGTCCACGATCAGGAAGTCGCGGCCCTCGCCCTCTTTGACGAAGATGGTGCGCGTGAGCAGGATGCCGGCGTTGCCCGCGATCAGCCGGCCCGGCTCGATCTCGATCTCGCAGCCCAGATGGCCGACCTCGTCGCGGATGACCTGCCCGTAATCCATCGGCACCGGCGGGGCGAGGTTGGAGCGGGCATAGGGAATGCCGAGACCTCCGCCCAGGTCCAGCCGCTCGATGGCGTGGCCATCGGCGCGGAGCGCCTCGGTCAGGTCGGCGACCTTGCGGTAGGCGAGGCGGAACGGCTCCAGATCGACCAGTTGCGAGCCGATATGCACGTCGATTCCGACGACGCGCAGGCCGGGCAAGGCGGCGATCTCGCGATAGACCTCGCGGGCCTTGGCGATGGGAATGCCGAACTTGTTCTCGGATTTGCCGGTGGAGATCTTCTCGTGGGTCTTGGCGTCCACGTCCGGATTCACGCGCACGGTGACCGGCACCTCGACGCCCATCTCGGCGGCGATGCGGGAGAGTTGGCGCATCTCCGGCTCGCTCTCCAGGTTGATCTGGCGCACGCCGTCCGCAAGCACGTGGCGCATCTCGGCTTCGGTCTTGCCCACGCCGGAGAACACGATCCGCTCGCCTGGGACGCCCGCCGCCCGGGCGCGGCGATACTCGCCCTCGCTGACCACGTCCATGCCCGCGCCCGCATCGCCCAGCAGCTTGAGGATGGCCACATTGGAGGCGGCCTTGACCGCG
Source organism: Jannaschia seohaensis (assembly GCF_900116765.1). Taxonomy (GTDB): domain Bacteria; phylum Pseudomonadota; class Alphaproteobacteria; order Rhodobacterales; family Rhodobacteraceae; genus Jannaschia; species Jannaschia seohaensis. Next base: position 123,943 of record NZ_UETC01000005.1, read on the forward strand.
TAGCAGACCAGATGCGGCCCCCAGGCCAGCGCCTCGTCGAACAGCCGGTAATGGCGCAGCAGCGTCGCCGCCGAATAGACATAGACCGGCGTGCCGACCTGCGCGGCGATCTCGGTCAGGGGGACGTCCTCGGCGTGGAGTATGCCGTCGCGATACAGGAAATGGTCCATCAGGCGCGCCTCAGCAGAAGATAGAGCGGCAGGCCCAGCGACACGCCGATCATGTAGGTTGCGGGGATGGCCAGCAGGCCGAGCCAGTTGCGGGTGCGCACCGTCTCCCAGACGATCCAGATCGTCAGCGTGACCGCCGCGACCGTCAGATCCCAGACGAGGCCCGACGCCGCGTCGTTGACATGCCAAGCGTCGAGCATGGCGCCCAGATCCCAGTCATTCGCCGAGAGCCAGGGCAGGAAGTAGCGGAACGGCAGGACCACGCCCAAGACGCAGAGCACGATCATCACGATGCGGAACGGGGTCATTCTGGCGCCTCTCGACTGGTCCGGCCCCGCTTATCTGAGCCCGCGCCCCGGGGGAACCCGGGGACGGGACCGCGCGCGGCCTCGGGGGCGGCGTTTCCCGTGTAACTGCGTCGCTTCCGGCGTTGCGGCCCAGGCATGGTCGCGTAACGTCGCGGGGGACGGATGGGAGAATGGAATGAGAGAGATACGGGCAGCAGTCTGCCGCAGCTTCGGCGCGCCCCTGGAAATCGAGACCCTGCGCCTGGCCGATCCCGGCCCAGGAGAAGTGCAGGTCGATATCGAGGCCGTGGCGATCTGTCACTCCGACATCACCTATGCCGATGGCGGCTTTGGCGGCGATCTGCCGGCGGTCTACGGCCATGAGGCGGTGGGCCGGGTGGCGGCGCTGGGCGAGGGCGTGACCGGGCTGGGGGTCGGCTCGCGCGTGCTGGTGACGCTGATCCGCGCCTGCGGCGACTGTCCCGCCTGCGCGGGCGGGCGCGCGACCCAATGCGCCACGCCCGGGGCCACGGCGCCGCTGACCACGCGCGAGGGCGACACCGTGCTGGCGGCGATGAATTGCGGCGCCTTCGCCGAGGCGGTGACGGTCGATGCCAGCCAGCTGGCGCCGCTTGGCGACGAGATCGCGCCAGAGGCGGCCTGCATCCTCTCCTGCGGCGTGGTGACGGGGCTGGGCGCGGCGGTGAACACGGCCAAGGTGCGCCCCGGCGACTGGTGCGTCGTGATCGGCGCAGGCGGCGTGGGGCTGAACACCATCCAGGGCGCACGGCTGGCGGGGGCGGCGCGGATCGTCGCGGTCGATGTCAGCGAAGAAAAGCTCGACTCGGCGCGCGCGTTCGGCGCGACGGACGGGGTTCTCGCTGGCGAGGATGGACATAGCGCGATGATGCGGATCGGGCGGCTCGCCGACCACGTCTTCGTCACCGTCGGCGCCAAGCCGGTGATCGACCGGGCGCTCGACTGGTGCGCGCCGCACGGCACGGCCTATCTGGTCGGCATGCCCCATGTCGGCACGGTCGGGCATTTCGATCCGGTGAACGCTGCCTATTATGGCCAGGGCCTGCGCGGCACGCGGATGGGAGACGTCGTGCTGCGCCGCGACGTGCCATGGCTTCTGGACCTGCACGCGCAGGGGCGGCTGAAGTTGGAAGAGCTGGTCTCGGGCACCTATCCCCTGGAGGCGATCAACGAGGCGATGGCGGCGACCCGCGCGGGGCAGGGACGGCGCAACGTCGTGGTGATGGCGTGAGGCTGGCCGATCTGGAGATCTTCGTCGTCGCGCCGCCCGCGCCGGGCTGGGGCGGGCGCTATTGGATCCTGCCCAAGCTGACGACGGCTTGCGGGATCGTCGGCTATGGCGAGTGCTACGCCTCGGCCGTTGGTCCCGAGGCGATGCGCGCCGTCATCGCCGATGTTTTCGCCCGCCACATGGAGGGCGAAAACCCGGAGAATATCGAGCTGATGGCCCGCCGGGTCTGGGGCTCGGGCTTCACCGGGCGGCCCGATCCGACCGTCTGGGGCGCCTTCGCGGGGCTGGAAATCGCCTGCTGGGACATCCTCGGCAAAGCGCGGGACCGGCCTGTCTGGGCGCTTTTGGGCGGGCGGGTGAACGACCGGCTGCGCGCCTATACCTATCTCTATCCGGAGGGGGGCGCAGGCGATGAATTCTGGACATCCCCCGAGATGCAGGCCCAGATCGCCGCCCGGCGCGCGGCCGAGGGGTGGACGGCGCTGAAATTCGACCCGGCCGGTCCGTATACCATCTTCGGCGGCCACCAGCCGGGGCGGCGGGACATCGCGCTCTCCGTCGCCATGTGCGCCGCGATCCGCGAGGCGGTGGGCGACCGGGCCGATCTCCTTTTCGGCACCCATGGGCAATTCACCCCCTCCGGCGCGATCCGGCTGGGCCGCGCGCTGGAGCCCTTCGACCCGCTTTGGTTCGAGGAGCCGGTGCCGCCCGACGACCCCCATGCCATCGCGGAGGTGGCGCGCGCCGTCCGCATCCCCGTGGCGACAGGCGAACGCCTCTGCGGCGTCTCCGAGTTCGCGCAGCTTCTGAGGCTCGGCGGCGCGTCGATCTGCCAGCCCGCGCTCGGGCGGCTGGGCGGCCTCTGGGAGGGGCGCAAGCTGGCCGCGCTGGCACAGACCTTCGGCGCGCAGATGGCGCCTCATCTCTATTGCGGGCCGGTCGAGTTCGCGGCCTCGGTCGCACTGGGCGCGGCGATCCCGAACCTGCTGCTGGTCGAGGCGATCGAGTCGCCCTTCCACCACGCGCTGGCCTCGGGGCCGCGGGTCGAGGGCGGCTTCGTCACGCCGTCCGACGCGCCGGGGCTGGGGATCTCCTTCGACGAGGATCTGGCGCGGGCGCATGCCTATACGGGTGATCGGCTGCATCTGGAGATGTCGCAGGCGCCCTGCGACTACGCACGGGGCAACGCCTTCACGGGCGGGGCGTCCGACTGAGCGAGATGGGTGGCGCGGAAGCCCTGCGGGTACTTCAACCCGTAGCCGGCCGTTCGGTCGATGCCGATATGCGTGCCCCAGATGTAGGCGAGGGCGAGGGCCAGGTCGATCTGCGACCAGAGCCCGATCGCCGCGAGGAGGACCGGGCCGAGATAAGTATGCGCGGCGTTGTAGAGGCGGGCGCCGGGGCCCGGACCACCTAGATAGCCGATCATGGCGACGTCCGGCAGCAGCAGGCAGGCAGCGAAGAGCCACCAGGGCGCGTCGGAGGTCGCATAGATCGCGACGGAGAGGGCGGCGACCGCCGCGCCCTCCAGCCGGAGGAGACGCGCGGGGGTGCCGGTGACGGCGGGACTGCTGTGCATGGGGAAGCTCCTGCGAGGTGGGTCGCCCCCGATATCTCCGCCAGCGCGCCTGGAAGGAATTGTTCATCTTGCGCTATCCGCCTATCAAGAAGTGATGAGCGGTACGCTGCCTTCCTTGGACGCCATCGTCGCGTTCCTAGCCGTGCTGGAGGAGGGTAGCCTTTCGGCTGCGGCGCGTCGACTGGGGCGCGCCCAGCCGACGGTGCGGCGACAGATCGAGGGACTGGAGGCGGAGATGGGAGTCGCGCTCTTCACCCGCGCCGCCAACGGGTTGGCCCCGACCGAGACGGCACGGGCACTGCTGCCGCGGGCGCGTGCCCTGCGCGCCCAGGGCCACGCGTTCCACCGCGCCGGGACCGAGGATCGCGACGCGCTGTCGGGCCCTGTCCGCATCACCGCGAGTCGGATCGTCGCCACCTATCTTCTGCCCGGAATCCTTGCGCCGCTTTTGGCAGAGGCGCCCGGAATCGGCCTGGAGCTGGCCGCGACCGACCGGGTCGAGAGCGTGTTGCGGCGGGAGGCGGACATCGCGGTCCGGCTCCTTTCCCCGCCCCGCCAGGCGGCGGTGGTGCTGCGCAAGGTGGCGCCGCTGCGCCTGCGGCTGCATGCCGCTCCGAGCCTCGCGGGGAGTCTCGATCCCGAGGCCCCGCTGGCGCACCTGCTGGCCACCGCACCCTTCGTCTGGGAAGATCGGAATGACGGGATGGCTCGGGCGCTCTCAGCCCGCGGCTTGGCGCCGCCCCGGCGGATCGTGCTGCGCACCGACGATCCCGTCGCGCAGCTCGCTCATGTCGCTGCCGGGTTCGGGATCGGCGTCTGTCAGGAGCGGATCGCCCCGGCGCTCGGTCTCCGCCCGCTGGCACCGGACTGGGCGGAGGACATGCCCGCCTGGATCGCGATGCACGAGGACCAGCGTCAAGTCCGACGGGTCCGGGTCGTATTCGACGCGCTGGTGGCGGCCTTGGGTTGAAGCGGTCAGGCCGTTTCGGCCATCCGCTCCTCGAAGGACATCTCGATGAAGCTGGGCACGTGGTCGCCCAGGCCGACGACCCGGGGGCCGCGGTCGTCACGGTCGCGGCCTCGGCCTCCGCGGCGGGGGCGGCGGTCGGCTTCGCGGCTCGGGGCCTGCTCCTCGGCCTGGGGCGGCGCCTCGACCGGGGTCTCCTCGGCGGGCTTCGCCTTGGAGCGGCTGCGGCTGCGGGATTTGCGGGGCTTGTCCTCGGCCTCGGCTTCGGGCGCGGCCTCGTCGGCCTTGCCGCCCGGGGCCTGCCATGGGTTCTCGCCGCGGGGGATCGGCTTTTCGATCAGGCGCTCGATCGCGTCGAGATATTTCTCGTCCGACGGCGTGTAGAGCGTATAGGCCGTGCCCAGCTTGCCCGCGCGGCCCGTGCGGCCAATGCGGTGGACATAGTCCTCGGCATGGGAGGGCACGTCGAAGTTGAACACGTGGCTCACATTCGGAATGTCGAGCCCGCGCGCCGCCACATCGGAGGCGACCAGGAACCGCAAGGAGCCGTCGCGGAACGCGTCCAGCGTGCGCGTGCGCTGCGACTGGTCCAGATCGCCATGGATCGGTTCGGCGTTCAGGCCGTGCTTTTTCATCGACTTCGCGACCACATCGACCTCGGTCTTGCGGTTGCAGAAGATGATCGCGTTGCGGCAGGCCTCGCCGTCCCGCTCGATGATCGAGCGCAGGATCGCGCGCTTGTCCTTGGCGGCGTAGTGCTTGTTCTTCGGCGTATGCTCGATCAGGATCTGGGTGATCGTGTCAGAGGTCGTGTTCTGCCGCGCCACCTCGATCTTCACGGGGTTCGACAGGAAGGTGTTGGTGATCCGCTCGATCTCCGGCGCCATCGTGGCCGAGAAGAACAGGGTCTGGCGGGTGAAGGGTGTCATCTCGAAGATACGCTCGATATCCGGGATGAAGCCCATGTCGAGCATCCGGTCGGCCTCGTCCACGACCATGATCTCGACACCGGTCAGCAAAAGCTTGCCGCGCTCGAAATGGTCGATCAGGCGGCCCGGCGTGGCGATCAACACGTCGACGCCCCGGTCGATCAGCTGGTCCTGCTCCTTGAAGGAGACGCCGCCGATCAGCAGGGCCTTCTTGAGGCGCGAGCCCTTGGCGTATTGGTCGAAATTCTCGGCAACCTGGGCGGCCAGTTCGCGCGTCGGCGCGAGCACCAGCGAACGCGGCATCCGCGCCCGGGCGCGGCCCTTGCCGAGCCGCGTGATCATCGGCAGCGTGAATGCCGCCGTCTTGCCGGTGCCGGTCTGGGCGATGCCCAGCACGTCGCGGCCCTCCAACGCCGGGCGGATCGCGCCCTCCTGGATCGGGGTGGGGGTGGTGTAGCCGGTGGCCTCGATGGCCTTCAGAACCTTCGGATCGAGGTTCAGATCGGAAAAGCTGGTCATGTGCGTCCTGTCTGGAGAGCGGGGCCGCATTGCCCCGACGCTCGGGTGGCGGAACGCGTTAGAACCCAGCGCTCCTCGGAATCCTCTGCCTGCACGATCATTGCGCGCGGGCTTCGCGTATCAAACACCTCGCGCCCGGTCAATCGCAGGGACCTGCGCGGGCATTATCTGGCGCTTATCGGGTTATGTCGTGTCTCCAAGGTCAGTCTTCAAGAGGGGTGACGATATGCCGAAAAGAAACGGACGCGCCCTTTGGGAAGACGGGTTGAAGGAGTGCACGGGGACTGTCTCGATGGGATCCGGCATGCTGGACGCACAGCCCTGCGGCTTCAACACCCGGTTCGAGGAGACGCCAGGCACCAATCCCGAGGAGTTGGTCGCGGCCGCCCCTGCCGCCTGCTTTTCGATGGCGGCTTCGCGGTGACCGTCTCGCATCTGACCGTGTCGGTCTCGGTGCCCGGGGCGGAGGTGGATGCGGTGCGTGCGACCTGTGAGACGGCCAAGACGAATTGCCCGATTTCCAAGCTGTTGACGACCGAAATCACGATGGATGTGACGGTGGCCTGACTGCCTTCGGGTGGGTCGCTGGCCCATAGCCCGCCGCAAGCACGGCGCGCGTCACCGGGTTCGTCAGAATCGTGACGTCATCGGGCGGCAGGCTTTCCGGCGGCCCGTACCCCTCCGGCGCGTAGGGCAGGGCGCCCTGGTGCGTCACCAGATAGGGACGGCCGTCCGAGGCGAAAAAGCTGCCCTCGGGGAGGTCCTTCGCCGCGCCGGTCTCGTGCCGCAATCGGCGCGCGCCGGGCAAAGCCCGCGCCGCGTGTAGTCGGTCGTCCATGACCTGCGCCCCCTCCCGCGCGCCGAACGCCGTGGCCCACGCGGCACACCATGCGTCATAGTCCGCGCGCCTGCATTCGGCGCAGGGACGGTGTCCCGCGGCCAGCGCCACGGCCTCGTCCAGAAAGAACAGTTCGGTGTAGCGGCCCGGCGCGAGGATCGCGCGGCGCCTGCCTTTGAAGGAGAGCACGCAGCACACCCAGTTCTTGCCCACCCACCGCCGATTACCGATCGTGCCGCCGGCGTCGTGCAGCATGCCGCGATTTCCCATCATGGTCCCGCGCGCCTTCGTGGCCAGGAACGTCCCGTCGGGCTGGACGCGGTTCGGATGAGGCATCAGCCGCCGGTGTCGAGCCGGGCCGCGAGGGCGGGATCGTCCTCCGCTGCCGCCTCGATGCGGGCGGCCCAACCCGGACGCGCGCCAAGCTCAGACAGCGGGTCGGCGAGGCGCCCGCCCTCATCCAGCGGCAGCCCGGCGCGGAGCGCGGCGAAGGCGAGTTCCGGATCCTCCGCGATCAGCGCGTCCATGACGGCGCCGGTCCAGGCATCGGGCGTCTCGGTCTGCGGTTCCTCGGTCGCGAGATACGCGACATAGCGCGCGGCGAAGCGGTCCAGCGGCAGGTCGCCGGGGGGCAGGGCGTCGGTGTCCTCGGGCAGGCCAATAGCGCGGGCGACGGTGGCGCGGGGGATCATGGGCGGGGTCTGTCGGTCAAGGGGCAGGGTCAGTCGAGGGTGAACCGATAGGCGTATCTTCGCAAGGCCAGCGCGGGCACCGCGCGGGCGGCCGCTTCCACCGGGGGGTGAGGATCCGCTCCGATCGGATAGCTGCGCACAGCGATCCCTTCCTCTTCCGGCAGGTCGGCCATGTATCCCAGGATCCGAGCCACCGCCTCCGGCCGGGTCGTGCCCGCCTTCAACTCCACCACGACAAGGGGGCCGCCCGCCGTGCGCCCTCCGGGCGGATGAAAGCCGAGAGGGTGGAGGGACTTGGTTAATTTCCGGTTTACGCCAAGGCCCGCGCCCTAGACCATCATCTCCTTGGTCGCGCTGAGGACCACCTTCGGATGGTCGCGCTCGATCCGGTCGATGTCCCATTGCAGCCGGGTCAGGAAGACCGGGGCGCCATCATTGTCATAGGCGATGTGCTGGCTGTTCTTGGCGATGACCGCCTCGACCGCGTCCTTGGGTCCGCTGATCCAGCGGGCCGACTTGAACTGCGACGGGTCGAAGCGGACCGGCAGGCCGTATTCCTGCTCGATGCGGCTGGCCAGCACCTCGAATTGCAGCGCGCCGACCACGCCCACGATGAAGCCCGAGCCGATGGCGGGCTTGAAGACCTTGGCCGCGCCTTCCTCCGCGAATTGCATCAGTGCCTTTTCGAGATGCTTCGCCTTCATCGGGTCGCCCGCCCGCACGCCCTGGAGCAGTTCGGGCGCAAAGCTCGGAATGCCGGTAAAGCGCAGCGCCTCGCCCTCGGTCAGCGCATCGCCGATGCGGAGCTGCCCGTGGTTCGGGATGCCGATGATATCGCCGGCCCAAGCCTCCTCGGCCAGTTCCCGGTCGGCGGCGAGGAACAGCACCGGGTTGGAAATCGTCATCGCCTTCTTCGAGCGCACATGGGTCAGCTTCATCCCGCGCTCGAAATGGCCCGAGGCGAGGCGGACAAAGGCCACCCGGTCCCGGTGCTTGGGGTCCATGTTCGCCTGCACCTTGAAGACGAAGCCGGTGACTTTGGACTCGTCGGCCGAGACCTGCCGGGGCTCGGCGCGTTGCGGCTGCGGCGGCGGGCCGAACTCGGCGATGCCGGCCATCAGCTCCTGCACCCCGAAGCTGTTGATCGCGCTCCCGAACCAGATCGGCGTCAATGTCCCTTCGAGGAACGCCTTACGATCGAAGGCGGGCAGCAACTCCCGCGCCATCTCGATCTCCTCGCGCAGCTGCGCGAGCATGTCGGCAGGCACGTGCTCGGCCAGCTTCGGGTCGTCCAACCCGGTGATCTTGACCGTCTCGGCGACACGGTTGCGGTCGGCCCGGTCCATCAGCTCCAGCCGGTCGTGCAGCAGGTCGTAGCAGCCCAGGAAGTCGCGCCCCATCCCGATCGGCCAGGAGGCGGGGGTCACGTCGATCGCCAGATTCTCCTGGATCTCGTCGATGATCTCGAAGGTGTCCCGGCTCTCCCGGTCCATCTTGTTGCAGAAGGTCAGGATCGGCAGGTCGCGCAGGCGGCAGACCTCAAACAGCTTCTGTGTCTGGCTCTCGACCCCCTTCGCCCCGTCGATCACCATCACGGCCGCGTCCACGGCGGTGATCGTGCGATAGGTGTCCTCGGAGAAATCCGAGTGGCCCGGCGTATCGACCAGGTTGAACCGATAGCTCTGGCCGCCCCGCTCGAAATCGAAGGACATGGCCGAGGCGGAGACGGAGATCCCGCGATCCTGCTCCATCTTCATGAAGTCCGACCGCGTGCGCCGCGCCTCGCCCTTGGCGCGCACCTGCCCCGCCATCTGGATCGCGCCCCCGTAAAGCAGGAACTTCTCGGTCAGCGTCGTCTTGCCCGCATCCGGGTGCGAGATGATCGCGAAGGTTCGGCGGCGGCCGATCTCGGGCGGGAGAATGGGGGCGTTGTCGAGCATGGCGCCCCTATAGGCGCGCGGAGCGGGGCTCGCAATCGGCCGCAGGCGTTAACCAAACGGACAGGCGCGGGCGGTAGCCTCGCCGTCAGGAGGAGCGCCGATGCGTCATTTCCGACATCAGGGCCGCGCGCTCGACTGGGCCGTGCACGCGGCCGTCCGTGTCGTCTCGCGCGGCTACCACATGCTGCGCGCCGCGTGTGCCGGCCATGCTGCGTCATAGGCGGCCCCGTCGAATTCCGCGCGCTGCTCCTGCAAGAGATCGCCGACGCTCGGCAGATCCGGCGCCGGCGTCTCACCCCAGAGCCCCGCGCGCAGAATCGCCCGCGCGCATTGGCTGTAGACTTCACCGATGGTGATGGCCGCGATCAGGGTTGGACGGCGGCCGCGTTCTTCGAACCGGGCGATGAGCTCCGGGTCCGTCGTGAGCCTGGCCGTCCCATTGACGCGGATCACGTTGGCGGATCCGGGAACCATGAACATCAGCGACACGCGCGGGTCGCGCACGATGTTGCGCAAGCTGTCGAGCCGCTGGTTGCCGCGCCAGTCGGGCAGCAGCAGGGTGCGCGCGTCCAGCGCCTGCACGACCGGTCCGTCATCGCCGCGCGGACTGGCATCGGTGCCCTCTGGCCCGACCGTCGAGAGGATGCAGAACCGCGAGGCCAGGATCCAGCGCCGATAGAGCGGCGTCAGCCGATCCGCCACCTTGTCCAAGGCCGCCGCGCCGGGCGTACCATAGAGCGCGTGCAGCGCTTCGAGATCGGTGATGTCGTGACTCACGGCGTCTCTCCTTTGCACCGCTTGGGTCGGGGCACTCCCCACCTCATCACGGGTTCACAAATACTCAATCCAACCATCGACCACTCCGCACCGCCCTCTCGGCCGGCGCGCGGCGCGACAGCGCCCGGACGGGCGGGGGCTCGATGCCCCCGTCCGGCCGCGCCGCCGCTCAATGGGTGGGCTCGACCACCGGGTCGATCAGCGTCCGGCCGCCATCCACGGTCAGGATCTGACCGATCATGAAGCCCGACGCGTCCGAGACCAAGTATTGCACTGTCTCCGCCAGCTCCTGCGGCGCCGCGATGCGGCCCATGGGCGTGGCGTCGATGATGGCCTGGCGCAGGTCGCCCTCTTCGGCGATGCGCTGCATCAGGTTGGCCGACATCACCGACCCCACGGCCAGCCCGTTCACCCGGATCCGGTGGGAGGCGAGCGAGACCGCGAGCGACCGGGTCGCCTGGTCAAGCGCCGCCGCCGAGATCGAATAGGCCAGCAATTCGGGTTGCGTTCGCCGCCCCGCGATGCTGCCGACATTGACGATGGAGCCGATGATCCCGCTGTCCTGCTTGTCCTCCTCGGCTTGGTGGATCATGCGCTTGGCCACGGCCTGGCTCAGGCGCAGCGCGGTCAGCAGGTTCTGCTCCAGCAGGGTCGAGACGCTCTCGTCCTCGGGATCGAGCGGATCGGTGATCATGATCTGGCGCGAGGCGTTCACCAGGATGTCGACCCGGTCGAAGGCGTCGATGGTCGCCGAGAGAAGGTTGGCGATGGTCAGCCGCTCCCGCAGGTCGCCGGCGAAATAGCGCAGGTTTCCGGCTTCCATGGACTGGGCGTCGCCGATCTCGTCCTCCAGCCGGTCCTCGTCACGGTCGGCGAACATGACGTTGGCGCCCTGTTCGACGAAGTGCCGGGCGATGGCGAGGCCGACGCCGTTGGCGGCGCCGGTGACGATGGCGGTCTTACCTTCGATGCTGAGGCTCATGCCTGTCTCCGGATTGGGCGGCGGGCCGCGATCACCTTGTAGCCCTGAGCGTCGTCCAGGACGGTGACCTCTCCGAAGGCCGCGTTCAAGGCTGCCTCGTAGGGCAGATGGCGGTTTGCGACCAGCAAGACGCGGCCGCGCGGGCTTATCAGTCGAGCGGCGGCGGCGATGAAGGCGCGGCCCAGATCCGGGTCCGCCTTGCGCGAGCTGTGGAAGGGCGGGTTTGTGACGATGACGTCGAACGGCCCCCCCTCCCAGCGCGTGGCATCGGCCCAGTGAAACCGCGCGCGCGGATCGGTGATGTTGGCGCGGGCGCAGGCCAACGCGGCGTGCTCGGCCTCGACGAGGTGACATTCCGTCACCTTGGGCTCTGCCAGCACGCGCGCCGAGAGATAGCCCCACCCCGCGCCGAGGTCGCAGACCCGGCCCGCCAGATCGCCTAGATGCTCCGCCAGGAGCGCCGAGCCCGGGTCGATCCCATCGGCGGAAAACACCCCCGGCGCCGTGAGGAACCCGTCGACCGACGCGGGCGGCGCCGCCCAGTCCTCGGGGGTCTCGGCGGGCGCCTCGAAGGCGAAGCATTTGCCATGGGCCTTGGAATAGACCTCGCCCACGGGGGCGGCGGCGCGCACGCGCTTCAGCACCGAGTCGATGCCGTCCGCCTTGGCGCCATCGACGATCACCGGGCCGCCCGGGCCGACCCGCGCGCAGGCCCGGGCCAGCATGTCGAAGGTCAGCGCCTTGGCGCGGGCGGCGAAGACGATGGCGCCTGAGAAGCTGCCCTCCGCCTCGGGCGTCACCGTGACGCCGCGCGCCTCCAACGCCTCGAAGTCGGGGCGGAACCCTTGCTCCGCCACAATCCGGTCGAGCGGTAGCGCCTCGGTCGAGAGCCCCCCCGGCGGCCGCATCAGCAGCACGCGCCCCGTCTCGGGCAGCGCAACGATCCCGCCTGAGAGCGCCAGCGATAGTCGGTCAGTCATGGAGGAGGACTACTCCTCTTTCTCCATTGTGCATTGCAGCGGGTGCTGATGACGCCGGGCGAAATCCATCACCTGCGCCACCTTGGTCTCGGCGATTTCGTGAGAGAAGACGCCGACCACCGCGACCCCCTTCTTGTGGACCGTCAGCATGATCTCGACCGCGTGCGAATGGCCGATGCCGAAGAAGCGCTCCAACACGAGCACCACGAATTCCATCGGGGTATAGTCATCGTTGAGCAGCAGCACCTTGTAGAGCGGCGGCTTGGCCGTCTTGGGCTTGGTTTTGGTGACGACGGAGACGTCGCCATCGCCATCGTCGTCTTTTTCGGCCATGGCCTGGAAGATGTCGTCGCGCATGGGCGCAGCCTCTGGCGTTTGAGTCTGGAACCGATCGGTCCCACGATATAGGCGGCAGAGGCCTAGAGGAAAGAGGCGCGGATGACCAGCCTTACGACGATCGGCTTCGATGCGGATGATACGCTCTGGCATAACGAGACGGTCTTCCGTCTGACGCAGGACCGTTTCGCGGACCTTCTGCGGGACCATGCCGATCCCGATCACCTGATGGAGCGGCTCTTGGCGGCGGAGCGGCGCAATCTGGGGCATTACGGCTTCGGCGTGAAGGGCTTCGTGCTGTCGATGATCGAGACGGCCATCGAGGTGACGGAGGCGCGCGTCCCCGCCTCGACCATCGCGACCCTGCTGGAGGCGGGGCGGGAAATGCTGCGTCACCCGGTCGACCTCTTGCCCGGCGTGGAGCAGACGGTGCGGGCCCTGGCCGCCGACTATACGCTCGTGATGATCACCAAGGGCGACCTGCTCGACCAGGAGCGCAAGCTCGCCGAGAGCGGGCTGGGGGAGCTGTTCGACGGGATCGAAATCGTCAGCGAAAAGACGCGGGAGACCTATCTGCGCGCGTTCTCGCAGCATGGGGAAGGCCCGGAGCGGGCGCTGATGGTGGGGAACTCCATGCGCTCCGACGTGCTGCCCGCGATCGAGGCCGGGGCCTGGGGTGTCTACTGCCCGTCGGAGCTGGAATGGGCGCTGGAGGCGGCCGAGCCGCCCGAGGGCGCCGCGCGCTATCGCCGGATCGAAACCCTGGCCGATCTGCCCGCGCTGGTCGCCGGGCTGCGCTGAGCGGGGCGCGACAAAGCGCTGCGTTACGATTGACGCCCCGTCCCGCGCTCCCCATACCGTCTCCCGACGTAATTCCAGGGAAATCGACATGTCCGAGACCATCGAACGCGAAAGCATGGAATACGATGTCGTGATCGTCGGCGCGGGCCCCGCGGGGCTGTCGGCGGCGATCCGGCTCAAGCAGCTCGACCCCGAGCGCTCCGTGGTCGTGCTCGAAAAGGGCTCTGAGGTGGGCGCGCATATCTTGTCGGGCGCGGTGCTCGACCCGGTGGGCCTCGACGCGCTGATCCCCGACTGGAAGGAGAAGGGCGCGCCGCTGAATGTCCCCGTGACCTCGGACGCGTTCTATGTGCTGGGCGAAGAGGGTAAGATCCGCGTCCCCAACGCGGTCATGCCGCCGCTGATGTCGAACCACGGCAACTACGTGGTCTCGATGGGCAATGTCTGCCGCTGGATGGCCGAACAGGCCGAGGAATTGGGCGTCGAGATCTTCCCGGGCATGTCCTGCTCCGAGTTGGTCTATGACGCCAAAGGCAACGTGAAGGGCGTCGTCGCGGGCGAGTTCGGGATCGAGCCGGATGGCACCAAGGGCGCCGGATACGAGCCGGGGATGGAGCTCCACGGCAAATACGTCTTCCTGGGCGAGGGCGTGCGCGGATCGCTCTCGAAGCAGGTCATCGCGAAATATGGCCTCGATGCCGACGCGGACGTCCAGAAATACGGCCTGGGCATGAAGGAGATCTGGGAGATCGATCCGGCGAAGCACCAGCCCGGCAAGGTCGTCCACACGATGGGCTGGCCGCTGGGCTCCAATGCGGGTGGCGGCTCCTTCATCTATCACCTTGACAACAATCAGGTCTATGTCGGCTTTGTCGTCCACCTGAACTACAAGAACCCCTATCTCTTTCCCTACATGGAATTCCAGCGGTTCAAGCATCACCCCATGGTCGCCGAACTGTTGGAAGGCGGGAAGCGCGTGGCCTATGGCGCCCGCGCGATCACCGAGGGCGGTTGGCAGTCGCTGCCCAAAACGGCCTTCCCGGGCGGCGCGCTGCTGGGCTGTGCCGCAGGCATGGTCAACGTCCCGCGCATCAAGGGCAACCACAACGCCATGCTCTCGGGCAAGGCGGCGGCCGAGGCGGCCCATGCGGCCATCGAGGCCGGGCGCGCCTCCGACACGCTGGAGGCGTATGACGCCGAGGTGCGCACGGGGGCGATCGGCAAGGATCTCAAGAAGGTCCGCAACGTCAAGCCGCTCTGGTCGAATTACGGCCTCGCCGCCTCGCTGACCGTGGGCGGCGCCTCGATGTGGATGAACAACCTGCTGGGCTGGTCGCCCTTTACCGCCAAGCACGGCAAGTCCGACGCGGAGTCCACCGAAGCCCATTTCGGCTATGAGCCGATCAATTACCCCAAGGCCGATGGCGTCCTGTCCTTCGACCGGCTGACCAACGTGGCCTATTCCTTCACCAATCACGAGGAAAGCCAGCCGGCCCATCTCAAGCTGAAGGACCCGAAAGTGCCGGTCGATATCGGTCTGGCCCGCTATGCCGGGCCGTCGCAGCGCTACTGCCCTGCCGGCGTCTACGAGTTCATCGGGGAAGGGCCCTCGGCCAAGTTCCAGATCAACTTCCAGAACTGCGTCCACTGCAAGACCTGCGACATCAAGGATCCGGCGCAGAACATCACCTGGACGGTTCCGCAGGGCGGGGACGGGCCGAATTATCCGAACATGTGAGCTGACGCTTTCGTGATACGGGAGGCGCCGGGCGTCCGGCGCCCCCGCTTGAACCCCCGTGCGGCGCCTCGTAGCGTTGCGCCATCCATCGCACGAGGAATGCGTATGACCTTTCGCCCGCTCCTGCTCGCCGCAGCCCTCGCGGTCTCGTCGCTGACGGGTCAGGCCCCTGTGCAAGCGCAGGGGCTGTCGGGCCCCTATCTCGCCGCGCGGATCGCCGGGTATGGCAACGATTACGACGCCGCGGCGGAGTATTACGTGCGCCTCCTCGATCGCGGCGCGCGGGAGCCGCGGATCCTGGAGAACGCCGTCGTCATCCATTCGGCCCTGGGCCAGGTCGAGGAGGCCGCCGAGGCCGCCCGCCTTTTGGATCAGGAAGGCGCGCAGAGCCAGTTCGCCGATGGCGCGCTGCTGCTGGAGGCGCTGGTCAACGAGGAGTACGAAACGGCCCGCGCCATGATCCTCGACCGGGGCGTTGCGGGGGCGCTGCTGGACGGGCTGCTGCTGGGCTGGATGGCGGTCGCCGAGGGCGATCAGGAGGCGGCCATGACCGCGTTCCAGGATCTGGCCGAGACCGAAGGTTTCGCCCCCATTGCGCATCTGCACCGCGCCTTCGCCCTGGCCATGACCGGCGACTATGCTGCGGCCGACGACATTCTCTCCGGCCGGTCCGATGGGCCGATCGGGGTCTCCGCGCGCGGGGTGGAGGCGCATGCCCAGATCCTGCTCGCCCTTGATCGCCCGGACGACGCGCTGGAATTGCTCACCCAGGCCAATGCCCAAACGAACCGCCCCGCCTTGCAGGACCTCGCCCAGCGGGTCGAGGCCGGGGAGGAAATCGGCTGGAGCTTCGTCACGGAGCCGGCCCATGGCATGGCGGAGGCCTACTTCACGCTGGCGGCGATCTTCGCCGGCGAGACCTCTTCGACCTTCACGCTGCTGGCCGCCCGAGCGGCCAACGCGCTGCGTGCCGATCATGTCGATGCGCTCGTGTTGACCGCGGAGCTTTTGGACGAGCAGCAGCAATACGACCTCGCCGTCGAGGTGCTCAACCGGGTGCCCGGCGACGACCCCGCCTATTTCGGTGCCGAGATCACCCGCGCCGAGGCGCTGCTGGCCGCAGAAAAGGAGGACGCCGCGGTCGAGGTGCTCTCGGCCCTCACCAAGTCGCATCCTGACCGGCAGACCGTCTGGGCCGCCTATGGCGATACGCTCCGCCGCCTGGAACGCTTCCAGGAGAGCGCCGCCGCCTATGACCGCGCGCTGGAGCTGGCGCCTGGCGGTCAGGCCCGCAACTGGTATCTGCACTATGTCCGCGGCATCGCGCTGGAGCGGACGGACCAGTGGGATGCCGCCGAGGCCGATTTCCGCGCCGCGCTGGAGCTGAACCCCGACCAGCCCCAGGTGCTGAACTATCTGGGCTATGGGCTCGTCGAAAAGCGCGTCAAGCTGGCCGAGGCGCTCGACATGATCGAGCGGGCGGTCGCCGCGCGCCCCGAGGACGGCTATATCACCGACTCGCTGGCCTGGGTGCTCTACCGGCTCGGCCGCTTCGAGGAGGCGGTGGAGCCGATGGAGCGCGCTGTCGATCTGGAGCCGCTCGACCCGATCATCAACGACCATCTGGGTGACGTGCTCTGGAAAGTCGGTCGCAAGCGCGAGGCGGAGTTCCAGTGGGAGCGCGCGCTCTCCCTCGACCCCGAGGAGGAGGACGCTGAGCGCATCCGCCGCAAGCTGGAAGTCGGGCTGGACGTCGTGCTGGAGGAAGAGGGCGGCGTCGGCGCGCTGGAGGCCGCCGAAGAGTGACGCCCGATCCGGGTTTCGCCCCCGCCAAGATCAACCTGACGCTGCATGTCACCGGGCGCCGGGCGGATGGCTACCATCTGCTCGACAGCGTCGTGGCCTTCGCGGATCTCGGGGACAGGCTGACGGCCGGTCCGGGGGACGGGCTGACGGTTACGGGCCCCTTCGCCCAGGGCGTGCCGACCGATGACACCAATCTGATTCGCCGCGCTTTGGACATGGCGGGCGCTCCCCGCGCCGTCGTCTTGGAAAAGAACCTGCCCCATCCGGGCGGGATCGGGGGCGGATCGTCGGATGCGGCGGCGGCGTTGCGGCTGGTGGGCGCGGTTTTGCCGACCGAGGCGCTGCTGCGCCTCGGCGCCGATCTGCCGGTCTGCGTGGCCGCCCGCGCCGCCCGGATGCGCGGCATCGGAGAGCGGGTCGACCCGCTCACCTTGCCGCCACTGCCCGCGGTCCTGCTGCATCCGGGGCTGGACTGTCCGACCGGCGCCGTCTTCAGCGCGCTGGCCAGCCCTGACAATCCCGGCCAGGCCGCCGTGCCGGAGCGCAGCGACGCGCCGACATTTCTCCGCTGGCTCGCCGCGCAGCGCAACGACCTGGAGCCGCCCGCCATGTCGGCCGCTCCCGGCATCGCTGCCGCGCTCGATGCGCTCCGCGGCACGGGCGCGGCGCTGGCCCGTATGTCCGGCTCCGGCGCGACCTGTTTCGGCATCTATGACAGCCCGGAGGCCGCCCGCGCCGCCGCCGCGCGGCTCGACCGCCCCGGCTGGTGGGTCCGCGCCACGACCCTCACCTGACCGCGTTCACCCCTCGTTAAGGTTAACGCGCCGCCCCCCCTCATCACGGGTTCAAAAATACTCAAATCCCGACCGCGCCCCGGGGCCCCGACGCCGGAGTTGACGCGCCTATTCCGCCCGCGCGACCACGTAGTCGGCGAGGTCCGAAAGCATGTCGCGCAGGTCCCCCGCCGGCAGCCGGGACAGCGCAGCGACCGCCCGGTCGCGCCAGGCCAGGGCCTCCTGCCGGGCCTCTTCCAGCGTGCCGTGCCGCTCCACGATTGCCCGCGCGCGGTCGAAATCGTCGGATCGGCCCCGCTCCAGTGCCTCGCGCCAGAAGGCGCGCTCCGCCTCGTCGCCGCGCGCCAGGGCACGGATGACCGGCAGGGTCAGCTTCCCCTCGCGGAAATCGTCGCCCAGGTTCTTCCCGATCCCGTCGCCCGCGCCGCCATAATCCAGCCAGTCGTCCACGATCTGGAAGCTCACGCCCAGCGCGTCGCCGAACTCCGACAGTGCGCGTACCTCGTCCTCGGAGGCAGCCGCCACGACGCCGCCCACCTTGGCCGCCGCCTCGAACAGCGCCGCGGTCTTGCCGCGGACGATCTGGAGATAGGTCGCTTCGGTCGTGGCCAGGTTGCGCGCCGCCGTCAGTTGCAGCACCTCGCCCTCGGCGATGGTCGCCGCGGCGCCCGACAGGATGTCGAGCACCCGCAGCGAGCCGGTCTCGACCATCAGCTGGAAGGAACGGGCGAAGAGGTAATCGCCGACCAGCACGCTCGACTGGTTGTCCCAGAGCAGGTTGGCGGTGGGTCGCCCGCGCCGCTGTTCGCTCTCGTCGACGACGTCGTCATGAAGCAGCGTGGCGGTATGGATGAACTCGACCGTCGCCGCCAGTTTGACGTGATCCTCGCCGGAATAGCCGAAGAGCTTGGCGCAGGCGACCGTCAGCAGGGGACGCACCCGCTTGCCGCCCGCCTCGACCAGATGGGCGGTCACCTCCGGGATGCGGGGGGCGTGCTCGCTGGCCATCCGGGTGCGGATCAGCGCGTTCACCGCGTTCATCTCGTCTGCGCAAGCCTCGGCCAGCCGCTCATGCGGCTTTCGCAACTGCGTGATCGTCATGGAATCCCCGTCTCGACAAGGGCCACGCGGCCCCCTAGCTCTTTGCCCATGCGAGAACTCCTGCGGACGAACGACCCCACGATCATCGCCTTCGCCTCGGCCTTGCTGGACGGGGAGGGTATAGACTGCTTCGTCCTGGACGCCAACACATCGATCCTCGAAGGCTCCATCGGCATTTTGCCGCGCCGCCTGATGGTGGCCGATCGGGACCTGTTCCTGGCGCGGGCGGCGCTGGTCGATAACGGGCTCTCCGTGTCGGAATGAGCCGGGACGCCTTTCTGGGTGGGCGTCTGCATCTCGAACAGCTGGACGGGGGATTCCGCGCGGGCTCGGATGCGGTGCTTCTGGCGGCGGCGGTGCCTGCCGTTCCGGGCGACCGCGTGCTCGACCTCGGCTGCGGTGTGGGCGCGGCGATGTATTGCCTGGGCGCCCGGGTGCCCGGGCTCGACCTGACGGGGGTGGAGTGGGACGCGGCCGCGGCGGCTTTGGCCCGGCGAAACGGCGGTGCCGAGGTCGCGGAGGCCGATGTGACCGATCTACCGCCACCGCTGCGCCGCCAATGGACCCATGTGATCGCGAACCCTCCTTATTTCGCCGCGGGCGCCGGATCGCCCGCGCGCGACCCCGCGCGCGAGGCGGCGCTGCGCGAGGCGGGGACGGGGGCGCTGGCCGACTGGGTCCGGGTCGCCTGCCGTCGCGTGGCGCCCAAGGGCACTGTCACGATCATCGCCCGCGCGGACCGTCTGGGCGAGATCTTGCCGGCCATGACATCGCTTGGCGACCTCGCCGTTCGGCCCATCGCGCCGCTGGCCGATGCGCCGGCCGGGCGGGTCGTGGTGCAGGGGCGATTGGGCGCGAAAGGCCCGCTTGAACTGCTTCCACCGCTCGTCCTGCATCGCCAACGCGGCGATGGCGCATATGCCGCCGAGGCGGAGAAGATTCTGCGGGGAATGGAGATGCTGACAATGCGACGAAAGCCGTGCCGCGGCGCAGCTTCGAAAATGCGTGACAGCGGGGCGGGCGGCGTGATCTGATCGGGAGGCTACCAACCAAATAGGAGACTGCCATGTCGCTTGCCTCGCACCTTCAGGAACTGCGAAAGAAGCACGAGACACTCTCCCGACAGGTGGAGGAGGAACAGCGGAGCCCGAGCGTGGACTCGGTGGCGCTGACCGAGATGAAGAAGCGCAAGCTCTCGCTCAAGCAAGAGATCGAACGGCTCAGTTCGGCCCCCGCGCACTGACGCGACCTCCGTCACAGACGGGAAAGGCCCGGTCCGGCGGGCCTTTTTTTGTGGCCCGGCGTCAGGCCTCGAGCGCGCCCGCGTCGATCATCCTCCGCCCGGCGCGGTGGTCGTCCATCCGGCGCACCTCGACCGCGAGCCAATCCAGAAACGCCCGCGTGCCCGGCCGCGTCTGCGCCCCCTCGGGGCAGAGCACGCGGAACCCCGCCCGCGGGACCAGCGCTACGTCATAGGGGGCGACCAGTTGCCCGTGGCGCAGCGCGCTCTCGGCCAGGGAGACGCGGCCCAGCACGACGCCCGCTCCCGACTGCGCTGCGTCGATGGCATGGTCCGCCTGGCTGAAGCGCGGTCCGTGCAGGTCGTCGGCCGCAACCCCGCAGGCGCGAAACCAGTCCTCCCAGCCGACCGAGTTGCGCAGGAAGGCGTGGGAATCGTCGAAGATGATCGGGGCTTCGGTCAGGGAGGCCGGGGTCGGGTAGTGGGCCGCGAGGTCGGGATGCATCATCGGCGTGACCCATTCCTCGATGGTCAGCGCCAGGTGCAGGCCCGCATCCCGCCCCTCATCGCCAGGGCCGAAGCGGATGGCGATGTCGATGTCATCGGTGGCGAAGTCGAGCATCTTCAGCGTCGCGGCAAAGCGCAGTTCGATCTCGGGGTGGCGCTGGGCGAAGTCGAAGAGACGCGGGGCGAGCCATTTGGCGGTGAAGGCCGGCCCCGCCGTGATCGTCAGGAGGCCGCTGTCGAGCGTGCGCTTGGCCGCGCGCCAGCCGGCGGCCAGGGTCTGGAACCCCTCGGATGCGGGGGCGGTCAGCGCCTGTCCCGCTTCGGTCAGCTCCACCCGACGATTGAGGCGGTGAAAGAGCGGTGCGCCGAGATGGGTCTCCAGAGACTTGATCTGAAACGAAAGCGCGGCGGGCGTGACCGAAAGCTCGGCCGCCGCGTCCTGGAATGACAGATGACGGGCAGCGGCCTCGAAGGCGCGCAGGGCGGTGAGGGGCGGAAGTCGGTCGCTCATATCGGACAAGTATATCTTAATCGATGCCTTGGAAAGTCTCGTTTGTTCAGCCCCTCCTCGAGGGCCATATTGGTGTCAGGTAAGAAATCCATGAAATAGAGGAAACCCCGCCATGTTCGAGGTGCATAGCTCCACCACCTATGAAGAAGCTTTTGCCCGCGCCCGGGCGGAGCGGGCCCGCGTCTTCCGCAGCCTGTTCAGCTTCCGTCGCCCCGGTTGGGCGCTGATGTCGGGCGCCCGCACCGCCTGATCCGGCCGGGCCGAACGCATCGCGCTGCGGTCCGACCGAAAAGGCCCGGTCCCCTCGCGGGGCCGGGCCTTCTCTCATGTGCTCATCGAGCCTTTCGGCTCTCTTCGCTTTAGCTCATGTATTGGCCGCCATTGGCCGAGATGGTCGAGCCGGTGATGAAGCCGGCATCGTCCGAGGTCAGGAACGCCACGCAGCGCGCGATCTCTTCGGCCTCGCCGAGACGGCCGACCGGGATGCCGCCGACGATAGCGTCCATCACCTTCTCGGGGATCGTGCTCATCATGTCGGTGTTGATGTAGCCTGGCGCCACCACGTTGACGGTGATGTTGGCACGCGCGCCTTCCTGGGCGAGGGCCTTGCTGAAGCCGATATCGCCGGCCTTGGTCGCGGCATAGTTAGCCTGGGCGAACTGCCCCTTCTGGCCGTTGATCGACGAGATCGTGACGATGCGGCCGAACTTGCGCTCCCGCATGCCGCCCCAGACATTGTGCGTCATGTTGAAGACGCCGGTCAGGTTGGTGTCGATGACCTGGTGCCACTGCTCGGGCGTCATCTTGTGGAAGGGCGCGTCGCGGGTGATGCCGGCGTTGTTGACCAGGATGTCGATGGGGCCGAGATCGGCTTCGATCTGAGCGACGCCGGCCTTGCAGGCGTCGTAATCGGCGACGTCCCACTTGTAGGTCTTGATGCCGGTTTCCTCGGTGAACTGCTTGGCGCGTTCGTCATTGCCGGCATAGGTCGCGGCAACGGTTGCGCCTTGGTCCTGCAGGGCTTTGGAAATGGCGGCGCCGATGCCGCGGCTGCCGCCGGTGACGAGTGCGATGCGGGACATGATAGGTTTCCTCCGGTCTTGGGATGCTCTTCGGCTCTTTCGAGCCTCATGGCCTGGGGGTGGGGCGGGCCCTCTCGAAGAGGCTCGATCGAGCCGATGAGAGGGCCTGCCGGGGGCGATTGCTCAGGGACGCTCGACGCAGAGGGCGACGCCCATGCCGCCGCCGATGCACAGCGTGGCGAGGCCCTTTTTCGCATCGCGGCGCTTCATCTCGAAAAGCAGCGTGTTGAGCACGCGGCAGCCCGAGGCGCCGATCGGGTGGCCGATGGCGATGGCGCCGCCGTTCACGTTCACGATCGACGGATCCCAGCCCATGTCCTTGTTGACTGCGCAGGCCTGGGCCGCGAAGGCCTCATTGGCCTCGACGAGATCCAGGTCGTCCACGGTCCAGCCCGCCTTCTCCAGCGCCTTGCGCGAGGCGTAGATCGGGCCGACACCCATGATCGTCGGGTCGAGGCCGGCGGTGGCGTAGGACGCGATACGGGCCAGGGGCTCGATCCCGCGCTTCTCGGCGTCGTCGGCGCTCATCAGCAGCGTTGCCGCCGCGCCGTCGTTCAAACCGGACGCGTTGGCCGCGGTCACGGTGCCATCCTTGGTGAAGGCCGGGCGCAGGCCCGACATCTTGTCGATGGTGGCGCCGTGGCGGATGTATTCGTCCTTGTCGACGACCGTGTCGCCCTTGCGGCCCTTGACGGTGTAGGCGACGATCTCGTCGTCGAACTTCCCGGCTTTCTGCGCGGCCTCGGCCTTGTTCTGCGAGGCGACCGCGAACTCGTCCTGCTGCTCGCGGGTGATCTGCCACTTCTCGGCGACGTTCTCGGCGGTCTGGCCCATGTGGTAGTTGTTGAAGGCGTCCCAGAGGCCGTCCTTGATCATGGTGTCGACCAGTTTCATGTCGCCCATCTTTTGCCCGGCGCGCATGGCCTGGGCATGGGGGGACATGGACATGCTCTCCTGGCCGCCGGCGACGACAACCGAGGCATCGCCCAGCATGATGTGCTGCGCGCCGAGCGCGACGGCGCGCAAACCGCTCCCGCAGACCTGGTTGATGCCCCAGGCGGCCGATTCCTGTGGCAGGCCGGCGTTGATATGCGCCTGGCGCGCAGGGTTTTGACCTTGGGCGGCGGTCAGAACTTGGCCGAGGATCGTCTCAGAGACCTCGGACTTGTCGACCCCGGCACGGGCGACGACCTCTTCGATGACGGCGCGTCCAAGCTCATGTGCGGGGGTGTTTGCGAAAGAGCCGAGGAAGGAGCCGACCGGCGTCCGGGCGGCGGAGGCAATCACGACATTGGTCATTCGGTGCGTCCTTTCGTGGCGCCCGGAGGGCAGGGCGACGGCCCCGCCTGCGCTCTGCTCCGCGCGCGTCTGTGCGCGGTCCCTAGCGTCTGCGGGCGAAAGGCGCAAATGATCTACGTCAACTGCGGGCCCGCCCTGCGTCCCGTCGCCAATCCGCTTGGCTCAGCCCCTGGGGCCGCGCCGTTGCCGCCGCGGGGCTTGAGGGCGCTCCTCCAACCAGGACGGGCGCAGTTGCGGGGCGCCGAAATGGAAGCCCTGGAGGCAGTCGAACCCCGCTTCGGCGAGAAAGCGCGCCTCCGCCGCGTTCTCGACCCCGACGGCGACGGTGAACATGTCGAACTGCCGCCCGATCGTGACCAGCGCGCCCAGGATACACTGATTGTCCGGGTCGGTGGCGCAGCCCGAGACGAAGCCCGGATCGACCTTGACGATATCGAAGTAGAAGTCGCGCAGCTGGCGGAAGCAGGTCTGCCCCGCGCCGAATTCGTCCAGGGCGAAGGTCAGGCCCTTGTCCTGGTGTTCGGCCATGAAGGCGCGGACGAGGTCGGGCAGCAGCATCGCCGAGGCCTCGGAAATCTCCAGGATCAGCCGCTCTCCCACGGTCTCGTCGCGGGCGAGTCCCCGGCGAAGGGTCCGCGCCCAGCGGGCATAGCCGATGGAGCGGGCGGACATGTTGATCGACAGGCGCAGGGCCGGCCTGGCCGCGAGCGTGTCGAGCCCTTGGCGCAGGGCGGCCACGTCCAACTCCCGACCCAGCCCCATCGTCTCGACGAAGGGAAATACCTGCGCTGCAGGGAGGATGCGGCCGGTCTCGTCCAGCACGCGGACCAGACCTTCGTGGAAGGCCGGGCGCCCATCCGCCGCGCCCACGACCGGCTGGAAGGCTAGCCGCACATCGCCACGCTTCAGCGACCTCTCGACGGTGGAGAGGATGTCGCGATCCCGCTCGGCGATCGCATGGGCCAGCGGGTCGCTGGCCCCATAGTCGTCGTCACGTGCCATCGGCGCTCCCGGACAGCGGGTCCGGGGGCACCCATCGCATGCGGTCCGTAAAGACCCGGTTAAGCGGCCTGGGCAGCGGCGTCCCCTTGCACCGCGGCGACAATGGCCGCGACGAACGCCTCCAGATCGCCAGGATTGCGGCTGGTGATCAGCCCGCCATCGCTGACCGAGGCGCGGTCGACCACGCGGGCGCCGGCATTGCGCAGGTCGGTGTGGATGGACGGATAGGCCGTCACCTCCCGGCCCGAGACGAGCCCCGCCTCGATCAGCAGCCAGGGCGCGTGGCAGATCGCTGCGACCGGCTTGCCGCCGGCGTGGAACGCGGCGACCCGCGCGACCGCGTCGTCATCGACCCGTAGCAGGTCCGGGTTGATTTGCCCGCCCGGCAGCACCAGCGCGTCATAGGCGGCGGGGTCCACGTCGGAGAGCTTCAGGTCGGCCTCGGCCGCGCGGCCCCAGCCGTCGCCGTCCCATCCCTTGATCGCCGCGCCGTCGGGCGTGGCGACATGGACGGTGGCGCCTGTCGCGCGCAGGCTGTCGAGAGGCACTTCCAGTTCGGACTGCTCGAAGCCATGGGTGGCGAGGATCAGGATCTTGGCGTCGGTGATGGCAGGCATGTCGGGCCTCCTGTTCATTTGCGATTTGCACGCCCAACGGGCAGGTTGGCGGCGGAGTTCCGGGGGAGGCGGGGATGCAGCGCTGCGGCTGGGTGAGCGAGGATCCGCTCTATATCGGATATCACGACACGGAATGGGGCGTTCCCCAGCGGGATGGCCGCGCGATGTGGGAGGCGCTGCAGCTGGAGGGATTCCAGGCGGGCCTCTCCTGGATCACCATCCTGCGCAAGCGCGAGGGGTTCCGCGCGGCCTTCGCCGATTTCGCGCCCGAGGTGATCGCCGCCTGGGGCGAGGCGGAGGTCGCGCGCCTGGTGGCCGATCCGGGCATCGTGCGCCACCGGGGCAAGATCGAGGCGGTGATCGGCAATGCCCGCGCCTATCTCGAAATGGAGGATTTCGGCGCCTGGGCCTGGGCGTTCGTCGATGGCGTCCCGCTTCAGCCCGTCCGGGCGGATCTCTCGGAGGTCCCGGGGCAGACGGATCTCTCCCGCCGCATCTCCAAGGAGCTGAAGCGGCGGGGCTTCCGGTTCTGCGGACCGACCACGGTCTATGCCTGGATGCAGGCGACTGGGATGGTGAACGACCATGTCGTCACCTGTCCCCGGCACGCTCCGCTTGCCTGAGCAGAGCCAGGGGAGCGAGGGTCAGGGGCATAAAGGGCTGTCCAGTCTCCGCCCCCGGGCATAGCCATGACCTGCGTAGCAGCAGGGAGGCCCGCCATGACGGACGGACCGGACCCGGAGGCTTTCGCCGCCTCCATGCCAGATACGGTGAAATAATATCTCGGCCGGGCTGGCCGCCTGTTGGAGCGCGTCGGACGCGAGCCGGATCCCGACCGGCTGCTGGCGGTGCGTCTGGCCCCCGACATGTTCGACACCGCCTTTCAGTTCGCCGTCGCGATTCGCTTCGCGGCGCGTGCGCTGATGCCCCAAGCGGGCCTGGCAGTGCCTGACGCGCCGGAGGCGCCGAGCCTGGACGACCTGATGGCCTTCCCGGATGAGGTGCAGGAGGCGATCGACCCGATCCGGGTCAAGGACATGGCCGCCACCGTGACCCACCGCGCGGGCGAGGCGGATCTGGAGCAGGGCGTCGCGGGCTATGTCACCTGCTTTGCCTTGCCGAACATGCTGTTTCACCTGTCAATGGCCTATGCCGGGCTGCGGTATGCGGGCATGGCAGTCGGCAAGGCGGATTTCGACGGCTTCCACGTCTACCGCGCGAGGCCCGGCGGCGGGCGCTGAGGCGCGACGGCCTGGATTGTGCCGCGGGGGTCATTCTCCTTTAGGAATAGCCCCCTACATCTGCGCTGCCGCAAGCCGCCGTTGGAGACGAAGATGGACCGACAGCCGCAGGAGGGCGCCGCACCCCGCCGCACCGGTGTGCCGCCGGTCGGCCTCGTGACCCTGCTCGAGTCGATGGCCGCCGCCGGCGAGGGGGAGCGGGTGGCTCTGGGCGATGTCGCCAAGTCGATGGGCCCGGCGGGGCCCGCGGGCGTGCTACTGATCCCGGCGCTGATTGCGGTTTCTCCGGCTTCGGCCCTGCTCGGCATGGCGACGCTGACCGGCCTGACGATCGCGTTCGTCGCGCTTCAGATCATGGCGGGCGTCCGGCAGCTGTGGCTGCCGGGATGGTTCTACCGGATACGGGTGCCGCGCAGTGCCCTCGCCTGGACGCGGGATCGGCTGTCGCCGCCTCTGGCCTGGATCGAGCGGCGAAGTCGTCCGCGCCTGACCCTGCTGATGCGCTGGCCGCTCGGCCATCTGCCGGGCCTTTCGACCTTTCTGGTCGGGCTCGGCATGCCGTTCCTGGAGTTCGTGCCGATGTCGGCCACGACGGGCGGCGCGGCTGTCGTCCTGATGACGGTGGGCCTGATCCTCGACGACGGGCTGCTGGTCGTGCTCGGTCTCGCGATGGCCGCGATGGTCGGGCTGCTGATCTTCGGCATCGGCTCGGGCGCCGTCGGACTTTTGATCTGAGCGGGCCGCGCCGGACCTTCCGCCGATCATGTTGCGCTGCGCGGGGAGGCCGCCGCTTCTATCCGGCTGGGGAAGCCCGATAGGCGGAACGGCGCGGCCGGGGAATGCGTCTTCCGGGCGCGGCGGCCGGGATATGCGCCGTTGACGTTTGGCCCGTTGCTCTGACGCGGTCCCGGGGCTAGTCCGGAGCGCATGAGCCTGCTCTTCACCGATGCCCGCCTGATCGACCCCGTTTCCGGCACCGAGACCCGCGGCGACCTGCGCGTGGCCGATGGCGTGATTTCCCCGCCCGGCCCGGCGGAGCAGGTGATCGATTGCCGCGGCCGCTGCCTTGCGCCGGGGATCGTGGATTGGGGCGTCAAGGTCGGAGAGCCGGGCGAGCGCCACAAGGAGAGCTTCCGAACCGCCGGGCGGGCGGCGGCGGCGGGCGGCGTGACGACGATGGTCTGCCGGCCCGACACGCGGCCCCCGATCGATGCGCCTGAAAGCCTTGAGCAAGCCCGCTCCCACGCCGCCGAAAGCCTCGTGCGCGTGTTCCATCAGGCCGCGCTGACGCGAGGACGCGCCGGCAAGGAGATGGCCGAGATCGGCTTCCTGCGCGATGCCGGGGCCGTCGCTTTTACCGACGGGGTCCGGGTGACGCGGGACACCAAGGTCCTGTCCCGCTGCCTGACCTATGCGCGCTCGCTCGGGGCGCTGGTCGTGGGCCATCCGCAGGATCCCGGCCTGTCGGCGGGGGCTTGCATCACCTCGGGCAAGTTCGCGTCGCTGCGCGGCCTGCCGGGCGTCTCGCCGCTGGCGGAGCGGATGGGGCTGGAGCGGGACTTGGCCTTGGTCGAAGCGACCGGCGCACGCTGGCATGCCGACCAGATCACCACGGCCGCAGCGCTGCCGGCGCTGGCGCGGGCCCGGGCGGCGGGGCTGGACGTGACGGCGGGGACGTCGATCCACCATCTGACGCTGAACGTGCTGGACGTGGCCGACTACCGCACCTTCTTCAAGCTGACCCCGCCGCTGCGCACCGAGGAGGACCGGCTGTCCATCGTCGCGGCGCTGGCCGAGGGGGCCATCGACGTCATCGGCTCCTTCCATACGCCGCAGGACGAGGAATCCAAGCGTCTCCCCTTCGAGGTCGCGGCGCCCGGCGCCGTGGGGCTGCAAACCCTGCTGCCCGCCGCGATGCGCCTGGTTCATGCGGGGCATCTCACACTGCCGATGCTCTGGCGCGCGCTGAGCCTCAACCCTGCGCGGCGGCTGGGCCTGGAGGGCGGAACGCTCGCCGAGGGCGCGCCCGCCGATCTGGTGCTGTTCGATCCGGACGCGCCGTTCGTGCTGGATCGTTGGACGCTCGAGTCGAAGTCCAAGAACACCCCCTTCGACGGCGCGCGGATGGAGGGGCGGGTGATCGGCACCTGGGTCGGCGGCCGGCGCGTGTTCGACCGGGAGGCGGCGCGGCTGGGCACCTAGATCCCGATGGGATCGCCTGGCTGAAAAATGCGCCTCCGGCGGGGATATTTGGACAGGGAAGAAGACCGGCGGGGCCAGACCCCGATCCGAAGCTTGACCGGCCATTCGGGCCTGCCTAGCGGTGGACGCAAATTTTCGTGGAGCGATCATGCCAGACCTGACCTCGGGCCCTTTCGTCCTGATCCTGGTGGCGGCCCTGGCCTATCTGCTGGGCTCGGTTCCGTTCGGCATCGTGATGGCGCGGGCCTTCGGGCTGGGAGATCTGCGCAAGATCGGGTCGGGGAATATCGGCGCGACCAATGTGTTGCGGACCGGGTCGAAGCCCGCGGCTTTCCTGACGCTGGTCGGAGATGCGGGGAAGGGCGGCGCGGCGGTGCTGATCGCGCGGGCGCTGCTGGGGGAGGACGCCGCGCAGGTGGCGGGGGTATTCGCGTTCCTCGGCCATTGTTTCCCGGTCTATCTCGGGTTCAAGGGCGGCAAAGGGGTGGCGACTTTCCTCGGGACGCTGATCGCGCTGTCCGTGCCGTTGGGCGCGGCGGCTTGCCTGACCTGGCTCGCCGCGGCGGCGGCCTTCCGGATCTCGTCGCTGGCCGCGCTCATCGCGGCGGCGGCCGCGCCGCTCTGGGCGCTCTGGCTGCGGCCCGAGGCCTGGATTTTCGCCGCGGCGCTCGCCGTTCTGATCTTCTGGCGCCATGCGCCGAACATCCGGCGCATCCGCACCGGACAGGAGCCGCGGATCGGCTCCAAATGAGCTTCGAGTTGGCCGTCGTCTCCTGCTTTCGGAAATTCGCGACGTTCCGGGGGCGTGCCGGTCCGGCGGAATATTGGTGGTGGCAGCTTTTCCTTCTGCTTCTGTTGATCTTCATCGGGGTGATGTCGACGCTCTCCCCCTCGGCGGCCGGGTGGCTGGCGCTGCTGTGGATCTTCGGGTTGGCGGTGCCGTCGCTGGCGGTGTCGGTGAGGCGGCTGCACGATGTGGGCTGGTCCGGGTGGTGGATGCTGGCGGGGCTGGTGGGCGTTGGATGGATATTTCTCATCCTGCTCTTCGCTTGGCCGGGGCAGGCGACCGCGAACCGCTTCGGCCCGCGCCCCCGACGCATCGCGACCCCGCGGCTGACGCGCATCCCACGCGTGCGGCGAAAGTGACCTCCGCGCGGGCGGAGGCGGTGGCGGCGGCGCTGGCCCGGCTGCCGCTGGGCGCGTTTCGGGGGCGTAGCCAGGGGCGCGACTGGCTGGTGGTGCGCAGCACCTTCGCCGGGGGCGCCTCCGAAAAGCTGGTGGCGCGAAGCCTCGACGGCACGGGCTATGTCAGCCTCAATCTCTATCGGCTGGAGGCGGGGCCCCGGCTGAAGCCCTGCGAGATGCCCGCGCAGAGGGTGGCGGATTTCCTGGCGGACCTCACCGTCCCGGGGCCGCCGCCGGTCACACGGGACGGCGCGCGATCACCGAGAGGAAGGAGATGAAGCCGAAGAACGCGCCGGCCGCCACCCGCGCCCGGGCCTCGGCTTCCAGCGCGTCGGCGGTCGCCTTCGAGACCAGCCCATCCGCCGCCATGAATGCCGCGCCCCGGCTCACCAGCGTCAGAAAATAGGCCGCCGCCCCGGTGGCGAGATAGGGATGGGCATCCTGACGCAGGATCTCGAACCCCGCGCCGCGCAGCCGGTCCGGCAGCGTGCGGCAGAGCCAGGGATCGTGGATCAGCTGGGTCGCCGCGTGGTCGAGGCAGGTCTGCACCGGATCCGTCGCGCTGCGCGCCGCGGTGATCGTGGCGTAGTCTCCGTCGAACACGGCCAGCGTTCCGCTGGGACGTAGCAGGCGGAAGGCCTCGGACAGCGCCGCCTCGGGCTCTGGGATGTGGCAGAGGGTGGTGTGGAAGATCACCGCGTCGAAGCTGCGATCCGGCAGGTCGCAGGCCCGCGCGTCGCCCGCGACGAAGTCCAAGCCCTCCCGCCCGCCGAACTGCGCGCGGGCCCGGTTCAGGAGCACGGGGCTCGGGTCCAGCCCGACGACCTCGCCTAGAGGCGTTGTCTCAAGCAGGTCGGCGGCGACATGGCCGGTGCCGCTCCCGATCTCCAGCCCGCGCCCGTCCGCGGGCAGATCGAGCCAGCCGAAGTAGCGCCGGCGCATCTCGATCATCTGCGCCTCTTCCGCCCGAACGGTGAGCGCGTCGCCGATCATCTCCTGCGTTTCGGTCGAGGTTTCGGCAATGGTGGCGTATAGATCCGGCATGGCGGGGTCCTCCGTCGATCTGGAAAGGATCGGACGGATGCCCTGTTGACGCAACGTCAATCCATGGCCGGCCTAACTTTTAGTAGCTGTACTCTGCGTAGATCCGGGTCAGATCGCCCTCCCAGGCGCCGTGATACTTGGCGAGAAGCTCGTCGGCGGGAACCTGGCCGCTCTCGACGCTTTCCCGCAGCGTGTTCAGGAAATGGGTCTCGTCTGGGACCAGCCCGCCGGCACCGGCCTCCCCGCGTGCCTTCAGCCCTGCCTCCGCGATGTCGACGCAGGCGCGGGCGAGGTCGTGCATCCGCACGCCATGGGTCTCGGCCTGAAGCCCATCGACGGAGGCGGCCACGCGCAGCGCCTCCCGCGTCTCCTGGTCCCAATCCTTGCAGAGATCCCAGGCGGCATCGAGCGATCCCTGGTCATACATCAGCCCGACCCAGAAGGCGGGCAGGGCGCAGAGCCTGCGCCACGGTCCGCCATCGGCGCCACGCATCTCCATGTATTTCTTGATCCGCGCCTCGGGGAAGAGGGTCGTCAGGTGGTCGGCCCAATCCGAAAGGGTCGGCACCTCGCCCGGCAGGGCGGGCAGCTCGCCGCGCATGAAGTCGCGGAAGGACATGCCCAGCGCGTCGATATACTTGCCGTCGCGGTAGACGAAATACATCGGCACATCGAGCGCGTAGTCGGCCCAGCGCTCGAATCCCATGCCGTCCTCGAAGACGAAGGCCGGGATCCCGGTGCGGTCCGGGTCGAGGTCGCGCCAGACGCGGGAGCGCCAGGATTTGTGGCCGTTGGGCTTGCCCTCGAAGAAGGGCGAGTTGGCGAAGAGGGCGGTGGCGACTGGCTGCAAGGCCAGGGCCACGCGCAGTTTCTTCACCATGTCCGCCTCGGAGGCGAAGTCGAGATTGACCTGCACCGTGCAGGTCCGGCGCATCATCACCTTCCCCATGGTGCCCACCTTGTCCATGTAGGCATCCATCAGCTTGTAGCGCCCCTTGGGCATCAGCGGCATGTCCTCGTGCCGCCAGATCGGGGCCGCGCCGAGGCCGATGAAGCGCACGCCGACATGGTCGGCCACCGATTTCACCTGGCGCAGATGCTCGTTCACCTCGTCGCAGGTCTGGTGGATCGTGCGGACGGCGGCGCCGGACAGCTCCAGCGCGCCGCCGGGCTCAAGCGAGATATTTGCGCCGTCCTTCTCCAGGCCGATCAGCTTGCCGTCTTCCTCGACCGGGGCCCATTGATAGGTGTCGCGCAGGGCGCTCAGGACGGCATGGATCGACCGCTCCCCCTCATAGGGCAGGGGGCGCAGGCTGTCCTCGCAATAGCCGAACTTCTCGTGCTCGGTTCCGATGCGCCAGTCGTCCTTGGGCTTGCAGCCGGCCTCCATGTAGGCGGGCAACTGAGCGGCATCCGTGATCGGGCCGCCGCCGGACTGGGGAATGGACATGGGCGGCCTCCTGACTTGCGCGGGGCACGTCTTGGCATCGTCGCGCGTCAAGTCAAGGCGGCGTGGCCCGGTCGGCTCCATACTGTGATCGTGACGGCTGTGCGCGATCGCACGGCGCGCACCATTGCGCCGCTGTCGAATCCGGGCAGGGGCGCCAGCGCATCCAGCAATTGCTCGGCCCCGCGCGCCGCTTCGGGAATGTAGAGCGTGGCTTCGGGCGAGACGAGCCGCCAGAACGCTTCGCCCGTGCCGGTGCGGCGGAACGTGACCGCCGTCAGGTCGTCCAGCGCGACGGAACCGCCCATGACGGGGCCGAGATAGGTGATGCGGGCCTCGTCGACCTCCACCAGGCCGGGGGCATCGTCTTCGCCGCTGTGGAAGCGGGCATGGCGCAGGCCGGAAAAGGCGAGGACGGTGCCGAGCCCAGCGAGGGCCAGACCGAAGAGAAACAGCAAACCGCCGGACGTGACGAGAAGATAGAGCCCGAGACCGGCGGCGGCGACGCCAAAGGCGGCCTCGCGCCAGCGGATCAGCAGGGCGGCGGCTTCGGGGCGGATCATGGCCGGACACCTCCGTCTAACAGGCTCGAATCATAGGCGCCCGAGGGGCGGAACCCAAGCGCAAGCTCGCCCCCGGAGCGGGGTTGCCGGCGATCGGTGCGGCGGCGATGCCTCATCGCCGATCTGGGGCGGGGCCCGGACGCGGGATAGGGGCCGGACGCGGGGCGAAGACCGGGCCGGTCAGGTCGTGCAGGATCTCGGTCGCGCCGCTCTCCGGGTCGATCAGCCGGGCGATCCGTCCCGCGCTGGCGACCTGGAGCGTCTCGCCCCAGAGATCGGCCCAGCTCCAGGGCATCCGCCGCTCCGTCCCGTCGGGCGCGCGCAGGACGTAGCTGGCCGAAAGCGGCAGGCTTCGGCCAAACCCTTGCAGCAAGGTCCATCCACCGGGAAGCGCGCGCGACAGCCGGGCGTCATAGCCGGTGCTGCTCTCGTGCTGCCAGCCGCGCAGGCGCAGACGCGTCGCATGCGTGTCGCCCATGTGAAATCCATCGGTCGAGCCGGGGAAGGCGTCCGGCGCCGCCGGCCGCAGGGGCGTACCATGCGGCAGATCGGCGCCGGAGAGCCAGATTGCCCCGGTCGCGGTGAAAGCTCCGCCGCCACCCCAGCCATCCGCGTATTCGATCTGCGCCTCCGCGCGCAGCCAGGGCGTCCGAGCGATCACGGTCCGGTATCCGCCGCGCCCGGTATCGGCGTGGTAGACCCAGTGGAGGCCGTCCGGAGCGAGGTCCGACCGGAAGGGGAAGATGCGACCGGCCATGCGCTGGCCCTCGGTCAGCACGCCTGTCTCCCGGTTCCAGCCATAGGTGGCGATCTGGCGCGAGGGGCCGCGCCGCAGGATCACCGTGTCGGGCGCGTTCAGGGCGGTCAGCACATGCAGCCGGGGCGCGGTCACCGCCAGTCGCCGCGCGCCGCCTGCCAGAGCGTCAGCGCCGCCACCGCCGCCGTATCCGCGCGCAGGATGCGCGGGCCCAGCGCGACGGGGGTGGCGAAGGGCAGGGCGCGCAGGCGGGCGCGCTCCTCGGGGGCGAAGCCGCCTTCGGGCCCGATCAGGATCGCGGCGGGGGCGGGCGGCCAGGGGCCCGCCTCGCCCGACTCGGACCAGAGCGGGTCGTCGGACAGCGTCTCGTCGCAGAAGATCAGGGCACGCCCCGCGGGCCAGTCGGCCAGCAGCCGGTCGAGCGGGACGAGCGCCGCGACTTCTGGCACGAAGGTGCCGCCGCATTGCTCGGCCGCCTCGACGGCATGGGCCTGGAGCCGGTCCTGGCGGACGCGCTCGGAATTGGTGAAGCGGGTCGAGACCGGGAGGATGCGGGCCGCGCCCAACTCTGTCGCCTTCTCGACGATGAAGTCGGTCCGGGCCTTTTTGATCGGGGCGAAGCAGAGCCACAGGTCCGGCGGGTCGCGCTGCGGCGCGACCTGCTCCTCGCAGGTCACCGTTCCGCCCCGCTTGCCCAGGGCCTCGATCCGCGCGCGCCACGCCCCGTCGACCCCGTCGAACACGGTGAGCGTGTCGCTGGGCGCCAGCCGCATGACGTTGCCGAGGTAGTGCGCCTGCTCCCGCGGCAGGTCGACCGATTGCCCCGCGCCTACCGGCTGGCCTACATGGAGCCTGACTTTGCTGTCCAAGAGAGCCCCCGCCCATGTCACACGCCTCCGATCAAGGCCAAGTCGCCGACGCGGTCAAGGGTAACTGGGTCGACCGTCTGGCCCCGGCCCCGACCCGACCCTTTCTGCGTCTCAGCCGCGCCGACCGGCCCATCGGGACTTGGCTGCTGCTGATCCCCTGCTGGTGGGGGCTGGCGCTGGCCGTCGCGGCGACGGGATGGGACGCGCGGGCGATCTGGATCGCGCTGGGCTGCGCTATCGGCGCGTTCTTGATGCGCGGGGCGGGCTGCACCTGGAACGATGTGACCGACCGGGAGTTCGACGGCGCGGTCGCGCGCACCCGGTCGCGGCCGATCCCTTCGGGGCAGGTGACGACGCGGGGCGCGCTGATCTGGATGTGCGTCCAGTCGCTGCTGTCCTTCGGCATCCTGCTGACCTTCCACCCGGCCGCCATCGCGCTGGGCGTCTTGGCGCTGCTGCCGGTGGCGGTCTACCCGTTCGCCAAGCGCTTCACCTGGTGGCCGCAGGTCTTTTTGGGCCTCGCCTTCAACTGGGGCGCATTGCTGGCCTGGGCTGCCTTCACCGGCTCGCTCGGCCTCGCGCCCGTGCTGCTCTATCTGGGCGGCATCGCGTGGACGCTCTTCTACGACACCATCTACGCCTATCAGGACGTGGAGGACGACGCGCTGATCGGGGTGAAATCCACCGCCCGCCGCTTTGGCGACCGGCCCAAGCCCTGGCTGCAAGGCTTCCTGATGGCGACGGTGGTGCTGATCTCGGCAGCGGCTCTGGTGGCGTTGCCGCCTGTCCCGGCCGTGGCCGCGATGCTGGGAGCCTGGGCGATGGGATGGCACCTGACCTGGCAACTGGTCCGGCTCGACAGTTCCGACCCGGCGACCTGCCTGGCGCTTTTCCGCTCGAACCGGGATGCCGGTCTGTTGCTCCTGCCGTTTTTCGCTCTCGCCGCCCTCCTCTGATTGTGCCCCCTCCGGAGGGGATGTAAGACGCAGGGTCTGACCACCCGGGATCCCATGAGCCGAGCCAGAACTATTGCGACACTTGTCGTCCTGTCCCTCGCTGCGGGTGGCGCCACTGCCGTGGCATGGACCGCGGCGGGCTATATCGAGCGGACATCGCGCGCCGCCGTCACCGCCCGCATGGGCGTTGCGGGACTGAACTGGGTCGATGTCCAGACCGATGGCCTGCAGCTGATCCTGGCCGGGCGCGCCCCGGATGAGCGCGCGCGATTCCGCGCCATGACCGAGGCTGGCGACGTCGTTGCGCCCTCCCGTCTGGTCGATGCGATGGACGTGGTCGCCCGGGCGCCCGCCGCCCCCCCGCGCTTCGCGCTGGAGATCCTGCGCAACGAGGAGTCCGTCTCTCTGATCGGGCTCACGCCCGAGCGGCTGGAGGACGGGCCGCTGGACCGGCTGCTGGCCCGGGAAGACCTGGAGATCACCGACCTCGTCGAGCAGATCGACCGCGATACCCCCGATGATTGGCTGCCCGCCGTGCGCTTCGCGCTGTCTGTGATGGACCAGTTGCCGCGCACCAAGATTTCGGTCGAGCCGGGCCGCGTGGCGATCACCGCCGTGGCCGATAGCGACGCGGAGCGGCTGCGCCTTGAGAGCGACCTGTCGCGCAGGCGGCCCCAGGGCGTGAGGCTGGTGCTGGACATCCAGGCGCCGCGCCCCGTTATCACGCCCTTCACCCTCCGCTTCGTGATGCCCGAGGGGCGTCCGCCCCGCTTCGAAGCCTGCGCCGTGGACGGGTCCGAGGCGCGGGATCGCATCCTAAAGGCCGCCGCGGAGGCCGGGTTCGCGGACAAGGCGGATTGCGTGATCGGCCTGGGCGTGCCTTCGACCTCCTGGGGGGAGGCGGCGGCGGTCTCCATCGCCGCGCTGGGCGAACTGGGCGAGGGGAGCGTGACGCTCTCGGACGCGGATGTGACGCTGGTCGCGGCGGAGGGCACGGACCAAGCGGTGTTCGACCGGGTCGTGGCCGAGCTCGACACGGCGCTGCCCGATCTCTTCGTGCTCTCCGCCATCCTCCCGCAGCCCGAGGGCGCGGAAGAGACCGGGCCCGAGGGCGTTCCCGAATTCCTCGCCATCCGCTCCCCCGAAGGCCAAGTCCAACTGCGCGGCCGACTCTTCGACGAAGCGCAGGAGCAGGCCGTGCTGGCCTATGGGCGCGCCAAGTTCGGCACTTCCGAGACCTATATCGCGACCCGCGAGGACGAGACCGTGCCCGAAGGCTGGCCCGCCCGCGTGCTCTCGGCCATCGATGTGTTGAGCGAGTTGGAGCAGGGCGCCGTGACGGTGCGGCCCGATCTCGTCTCCGTGCGCGGCGTGACCGGCAATTCCCGTGCCGATGCGGAGATCAGCCGCCTGCTGTCCGAGCGGCTGGGTCCCGAGGCCAGCTACGAGATCGAAGTCGAATACATGGAAGAGCTGGACCCGACGCTCAACATCCCGACGCCCGAGGAATGTGAGACCCAGCTCAACGAGATCCTGGTCACGCAGAAGCTGACCTTCGCCCCCGGCGCGGGCGAGTTGGACGGGACCGGCGACGGACAGCTCGCCGTGCTGGCCGACAAGCTGCGCGACTGCAAACGCGCCTCCTTCGAGATCGGCGGCCACACGGACAGCCAGGGCCGCGAGGTGATGAACCTGGAGCTGTCGCAGGACCGCGCCCAGGCCGTGCGAGAGGCTCTGATCGCCCGCGGCATCCCGCCGGGACAGCTGGTCGCCAAGGGCTATGGCGAGACCGAGCCGATCGCCTCCAACGAAACCGAAGAGGGGCGCGAGGCGAACCGGCGCATCACCTTCACCCTG
The DNA here is from genome assembly GCF_900116765.1 of Jannaschia seohaensis. Lineage (GTDB taxonomy): Bacteria > Pseudomonadota > Alphaproteobacteria > Rhodobacterales > Rhodobacteraceae > Jannaschia > Jannaschia seohaensis. Next base: position 160,828 of record NZ_UETC01000005.1, read on the forward strand.
ATCGGCCGCCGCGACCGCGCCACGCTGGAGGCGGAGGCGGCCGCCGCCGATGCGGCGGCCGACGCGGCCGCGGCCGCAGCCCGACGCGGCGACGCCGCGCCGCCCGGCTCGGATGCGTCGGCCCCAGATACAGAGGAGGGCGGCGAGTGAACCGCACCGAATTCGTCGTCGCTATCGCGGTGATCCTGTTCCTGGCCTTCGCCCTCGGCTGGTTCGCCGCCTGGGTGGTCAGCCGCTTCAGCCGCGTGACCCATTCCGACATGGAGGAGTTGGAGACGATGGCCCAGTCGCTCCACACTGCCGAAGAGCAGCGCGATGAGGCCATCACCTATCTGCAATACCGCGAGCAGGAGCTTCAGGCCGCGATCCAGCAGAAGGACGCGGAGTTGCAGGCGGCGATGGATGGTCTGCGTGAAGCCCGCCAGGAGGCGGGCGAGTTGCGCGCCTATATCGAGACGTTGAACGCCTGACCCCGGCGGCGGGCGCGCTCAGACGCTGTCCGAGTTGCCAGCACGTCGGCCATGGGGCATCCTACCCGCGTAATGCACGGCTTTTTTCTCCCTGCGCGCGTGGACCTGCTGCGTGGCTTCGGAGCTGTCAGGAGAGAGTGCGTTCCCCCCCCTGGCACCGGCCTCGAATTCCGTTTCCGAGGGCGACACAAGTCGCTGAATTCGATCTTTAGTCGCGACAGCGCTGCCCGCGCCCCGGGGGACCGCCTTGGTCTCGGTCGAGAACCGTCCTATCTCCGCGGCAACGTCCCCGGCGCAGGCCGCGCCCGATCCAGATGAGGGCTTAGACATGAACCTGATCGAAGTGAGCTTTGACGACGCCCGCCCCTTCGATGGCTATGGACCCGGCTTTTTCCGCGTCGGCGGAGAGGTGGCGGAAGGTCCGATCCTGCTGCATGCCAAGGGTTTGGCGCCCTGGGGCGGCCTGTCGGACGCGGCGGCGCTTGTGGCACTCGCCGATGAGGTCGATGTGATCCTGGTGGGCACCGGGTCCGAGATCGCGCATGCGCCCGCCGATCTGCGCGCCGCCGTGGAGGCCGCCGGGCTCGGCCTGGAATCGATGAACACCCCCGCCGCTTGCCGCACCTATAACGTGCTGGTGGGGGAGGGGCGACGCGTCGCCGCCGCCGTTCTGCCCGTGGGCGGCTGAGGCTCAGCCGTCGGTCAGCCCCTCGGGATCGGGACCGATCCGAACCGTGCTGCCCTCCAGTGCCTCGGTGTCGTAGCCGGGGGCCAGCAGCCCCGCGCGCCGCAGATCTGCATAGGCCAGATCGACCACGATCCGCAGATCGTCGATCCGGCCCGCAAGCTCTTCGGGGCTATGGGCATCGAGATCGGTGGCGAGGGCCCGGGCGAACCCGGGCATCGGCGGGACATCGGCGGCGCGCGTGTCGAACGCTTCGGCGCCATGGGGCACGTCGCGCGCCCCGCCATGCAGACGCATAACCTCCGACGCGCTGTCCGCCGGCGCCTGCGCTGCCGGCGGCCAAAGCCATACGGCCCCCGCGACAGCCAGCGTACCGGCTGTCACGGTCAGGGCCACGCTCCACCTGCGATCGGACATCCCAAACTCCCCCGAATGGTTCCTTTGAGGCTACCAATCACCCATGGCGAGATTGGGGCGCGCGCCTCACCAGTGGCCGGTATTCTCCATCGAGGCCCAGGGCTCCTGCGGCGGCTTCGCCTCGCCCTTCTGCAACAGCTCGATCGAGACGTTGTCGGGCGAGCGGACAAACGCCATGCGCCCGTCGCGCGGCGGCCGGTTGATGGTCACGCCGTTGTCCATCAGCATCTGGCAGGTCTCGTAGATATCGTCGACCGTGTAGGCCAGATGCCCGAAATGGCGGCTGTCGGAGGGCAGGCCCTCGTCGCCATCCCAGTTGTAGGTCAGTTCCACATCCGCATGCCCGTCGGCCTGCTCGGGCGGGCAGAGGAAGACCAGCGTGAACCGTCCCTTCTCGTTCTCCGAGCGGCGGCGCTCCACCAAGCCCAGCAGCTTGTAGAAGGCCAGGCTGGCGTCGAGGTCTTTCACGCGGACCATGGTGTGCAGGTAGGTGATGGGCATTTGCGTCTCCTCTGTCTTGGCGCGCACCCTAGCGCCGGGCGCCCCATGAACAATCCCCTCGGCTGCGATACATATGTGCGGGAATCATCAGGAGCCGCCATGACCCCCGAGCAGAAGGCCGAGATCGAAGCCGCCCGTGCCCAGAGCCACCAGACCCGCCGCGCCACCGCGCCCGGCATGGAGACGCATCTCTACACCGCCTATCCCGTTCTGGATCACGGGTTTATCCGCGTCATCGACTACATGGGCGACGATTCCGCGATCACCCAGGCCGCGCGGGTCAGCTACGGGCGGGGCACCAAGGCCGTCTCCAACGACGAGGGGCTGATCCGCTACCTGATGCGGCACTGGCACTCGACCCCTTTCGAGATGTGCGAGATCAAGCTGCATGTGAAGTTGCCGGTCTTCGTCGCGCGCCAGTGGATCCGGCACCGCACCGCCAATGTGAACGAATACTCCGCCCGCTATTCGATCCTGGATCGGGAGTTCTACATCCCCGCCGCCGACGACCTCGCCGCGCAGTCCACGGTGAACAACCAGGGGCGGGGCGCGGCGCTTTCGGGGGAGGAGGCGGCGCGGGTGCTCGACTGGCTCCGCGACGACGCCACGCGCGCCTACGACCATTACGAGGCGATGATCTCCCAGGACGGCCAGCAGGGCCTCGCGCGGGAGCTGGCGCGGATGAACCTGCCCGCCAACATCTACACGCAATGGTATTGGAAGGTGGACCTGCACAACCTGTTCCACTTCCTGCGGCTGCGCGCGGACGCCCACGCCCAGATGGAGATCCGGGTCTATGCCGAGGCGATCTGCGCCGTGGTCAAGGACTGGGTGCCCTTCGCCTACGCGGCCTTCGAGGACTACCGGCTGGGCGGGGTTTCGTTGTCCGCCCGAGGGGTGGAGTGCCTGCGCCGGATGCTCGCCGGGGAGGAGGTGACCCAGGAGAGCTCGGGGATGTCGAAGGGGGAATGGCGGGAGTTTATGGGGGTGATTAATGGCTGAGAAAGAAGCGGAGTATTTAAGGCTTGCCTACTCGAGTTCATATGATCAGCTTCAATCTCAGAAGGACGATCTTCGAGCAATACGTGGGCAAGCTTCTCTCGCTATTGCCTTCATAACATTTCTGGGAACTTTTGGTGCTACGTTTCTTGGGTCAGATGGCCTACGACATCTTTTCGCTGATGATGGAGAGCTTCATTTTCTCGGGCTATCGGTGTCAGGGGTTGTTTTACTGACGGTGTTGGCAGTCTCTTTGGCGCTTTCTATTCTTGTGGTGGTCAGAGTTGGTATTTGCGTTTTCTCGCTTACCTCAGAGACGTATCTCCATTTTGCGGAGCGTGAAACTGAGGAAATGATTGCATTTCGACACTTCCTCTCTGAAATGGACAAGCACTTCGAAAACAATGAAGCAGTGATCTCATCCGCGAGAGTAAACTTGACACTTGCGCTTGCTTTAGGTTGGGTTCAGCTTTTTCCTTGGATGCTACTTTGGGCAGAGGCGCGACATGGCAACTGAAGACAAGACACCGAAACCGCCTATCGACTCTGGTCGACCGGTCAAGAGAACTGGCGCTGATGAGAGCGGTAAGCCTAGGCCTCAGGGAAAATGAGGTAGGCTGGATAGTTAATAGGAGGACATTTTGAGCGAAAGTGATGACCATAAGAATACGCCTGTAGAAAAAAAGGCTGCGGCAAACCCTCCAGAGCGATCTGGGCGATACGTCATGCGCCTTGAGAAGAAGTATTACGATGGCTTTGACGGGGATCTCCACCTCCACCATCACTTGAAAGGAGGAAGCGGGAAGAACGGGAAATCTTCGGATCGAGAAGACTGATAGAACGTAGCAAGCGTAGGGTGGGTGAAAACCCACCGCCTCGCAACGGTGGGTTTTCACCCACCCTACGCAAGCCGATCCCGCATCGCGCCCCACATCATCCCCGCCTGCGCCGCCCAAGGCCCCAGCACCCGGCCTCCGGGGAGGGCGGGGATGGGCACCGCCGCCTCACGACACTCGGTCCTCTCGTCCAGCACCCCTTGATTGCACGCCCCGAATGCTCGACGGTGACGGGACCACGCAGCGGACATCCAGCCTCCGCACGGGCGCGGAACGGCGCGGCGGCGACCGAAAGCCGACGTGGCCCCCGCACCCGCCATGCCCGACGGACGGTCCGTCCAAGCAAGCGAAAGGGCCGACCCGATGAGATTCGCATTATGGATCGCAGGCGCGCCCCTGCTCGCCGCCAGCGCCGCCTTCGCCGGCGGCCATGCCTCGGGCGATGCGGCAGCGGGCGAAGCCGCGTTCCAGCAATGCGCGTCCTGCCACATGATTGCCGACGGCGACGACGTTCTTGCCGGGCGCGGTCGGACGGGTCCCAATCTCTACGGCCTGCCCGGCGCGCAGCCCGGCACCTATCCGGGATTTGCCTATGGCCAGAGCCTGCTTGCGGCGGGGGATGTCGTGGGCGCCTGGACCGAGGAGCAATTCGTCGAATACGTCGCGGACCCGCGCGGCTGGCTGTAAACCACGCTAGACGATCGCGGTGCCCGGTCCCTGATGAGTTACCGGCTCCGCTCCGCCGACGACGCGTCCAATATCTGGGCCTATATCGCCGCGCTCAGCCCGGAACCGGACAGTTGACCGAAGGTCGGCGCTGGGGCGCGTAGGGCGGGACTCCGTCCCGCCGCCTGCGGCGTCGGCCCGGCGCGCCCGGTCGCACTGGCTGGAATTACGTCATGACCGTCGTCACGACCGAAATCATGACGTCGATCTGGAGGCCAACCGGTCCCGCACCGCCCCCCACATCATCCCCGCCTGCGCCGCCCAGGGGCCGAGGACGCGGCCTCCGGGCAGGGCAGGGGTCGGCAACCGGCGGAGGTGGTCGAAGCGGGTGCGGTCGCCGCGCATGGCCTCGACGCAGACGCGCCCGAACAGCGCCGAGAGCGCCAGCCCGTGGCCGGAATACCCCCCGGCCGAGAACACGCCCGGCGCGACCTCGTCCAGATAGGGCAGCCGCGTCGCCGTCACCGCCAGCGTCCCGCCCCAGGCATGGGTCAGATGCGCCTCCGCCAGATCGGGATAGACCCGCGCCATGTTCGCCCGGACCCGCCGCGCGATGTCGCCCGGAAACCGCTTGCCATAGCTCTCGCCGCCCCCGTAGACGAGCCGCCCGTCCCGCGTCTGCCAGAAGTAGTTCACCACCACCCGGCTGTCCGCCACCGCCACCGGGTCGGCCATGGGCGGCGTCGCCAGCGGTTCCGTCACCGCGATGTAGTTGTTGATCGGCAGCACCCGTCGCGCCGTCCGCTTCGTCAGCCCCGGCGCGTAGCCGTTCGTCGCCTGCAGCACGAAGCGCGCCTTGACCGAGCCGGCCCCGGTCTCCACCCGCTCGCCGATCCGCGTGACCTCGGAGCGCTCGAAGATCACCGCCCCCGCCGCCTCCGCCGCCCTTGCCAGGCCCAGCACATAGGCCAGCGGGTTGCAGTAGCCCGCCGAGCGGTCCAGCACGCCGCCCGCATAGGCCCCGGTCCCGATCCGCGCGCGCAGGGCGTCCCGGTCGAGCACCTCATAGGTGGTCCCGTATTCGCGCCCCATCTGTTCGGCCCAGTCGGCAGAGCCCGCCAGCGCCCGCTCCGTCAGGCAGGCCGAGAGGACGCCCGGCCTGAGATCCGCCTCGGGCGCATGCTCCGCGATGAGGGCGAAGGTGAGCGCCTTCGCCTCCTCCGCCAGATCCCAGAGCGCCCGCGCGTCCGGTCCGGAACTGGCCTCAAGCCGCGACTGATCCCAGTTGAAGCCCGACCCGATCTGTCCGCCATTGCGCCCCGACGCGCCCCAGCCCACGCGCTGCGCCTCCAGCACGATGACCGACAGCCCCGCCCGCGCGGCGTGCAGCGCCGCCGACAGCCCCGTGATCCCCGCGCCAATGACGCAGAGATCCGCCTCCCGCGCGCCGTCGAGGGCCGGATGCGGGTCGGGTAGGGCGACATTCTCGGCATACCAGGTCTTGGGCCAGACCCCGGCATCGCCATTGGCGTGGAGCCAGTCAGACATTCAGCAGCAGATGCTCCCGCTCCCAGGGCGAGATGACCTGGAGGAAGGCGTTATATTCCAGGCGTTTGACCGCGGTGTAGATGCGGACGAAGTCGGGGTGCAGCACCTCGTGGATCGCCGTCGCCTCCTCGAACAGATCCAGCGCCTCGGAGAGATGCGTGGGGATGCCCTCGGCCGAGTCGTAGGCGTCGCCGGTGAATTGCGGCGCCGGCTCGATCTTGTTGACGAGCCCCAGATAGCCGCAGGCCAGCGACGCGGCGATGCCGAGATAGGGGTTGCAGTCCATCCCCGCGATCCGGTTCTCGACGCGCTTGGCCTCGGGCTCCGAGACGGGGACGCGCAGGCCTGTGGTGCGGTTGTCGCGGCCCCATTCCAGGTTGATGGGTGCCGCGAAGTCGCGGACGTAGCGCCGGTAGGAGTTCACATAGGGCGCGAGCAGGGCGATCACCTCGGGCAGATGCGTCTGCATGCCGCCGATGAAGTGGAGGAAGGCGGGCGTCTCCATCCCCTTGTCATCGACGAAGATGTTGCGGCCCGTGGCGGTGTCCACCACCGAGTGGTGGATATGCATCGCGCTGCCCGGCTCGTCCTGGATCGGCTTCGCCATGAAGGTCGCGTAGCAGTCCGAGCGCAGCGCGGCCTCGCGGATCATCCGCTTGAAGTAGAAGATCTCGTCGGCCAGCTTCACCGGGTCGCCATGGCGCAGGTTCAGCTCCACCTGGCCCGAGCCGCCCTCTTGCAGGATGCCGTCGATCTCCAGGCCCATGGCCTCGGCATAGTCGTAGATGTCGTCGATGACGGGGCCATATTCGTCCACGGCGGACATGGAATAGGCCTGCCGCCCGGCGGCGCGGCGGCCCGAGCGGCCCATCGGCGGCTCGACGGGCTTTGACGGGTCGGTGTTGCGGGCGACGAGATAGAACTCCATCTCGGGCGCGACCACGGGCTTCCAGCCCCTTGCGTGGTAGAGATCCACCACCCGTTTCAGGACGTTGCGCGGCGCGGTGGTGACCGGGGCGCCGGTCTGGTCGGCCATGTCGTGGATGATCTGTAGCGTCCAGTCGGCGGTCCAGGGCGCGGCGCAGGCGGTCTCGAAGGCCGGGGTCAGGATCATGTCCGGCTCCAGGAAGGCGGCGTCGCCATTCTCGGCCCAGTCGCCGGTGATCGTCTGCTGGAAGATCGAGTTGGGCAGGTAAAAGCGCGGCTGCTTGGCGAATTTGGCGGCCGGCATGGCCTTGCCGCGGGCGATGCCCGACAGGTCGGCGACGATGCATTCCACCTCGTCCAGGCGGCGACCGTCCAGCCAGGCGCGGGCATGGTCCGGGATACGATCCATCCAGTCAGACATAAGCCACCCGTGTCTTGAAGAAGCGTGCGATCGCGTCGCCGAGCCGCCCGGTATCGAGCGGCAGGGGCGCGTCGCGCGCGGCCTGATCCATCATGTCGTTCGAATAGGTGCCGGTGCCGCGCCGCGCCTCGACATAGGCGGAGATGATCTCACCGGAAAACTCCGGATGGGCCTGAACGGTGAAGGCCCGGTCGCCATAGGCGAGGATGGCGTTCTCGCAGAAGCCGTTGGAGGCGAGCCGCGTCGCCCCTTCGGGGAGCGCGACAACCTGGTCCTGATGCCAGGCGCTGAGCGCGATCTCTCCGCCATCCTCAAGCCGGTAGGTCCGGCGTCCCAAGGCCCAACCGCCCCCGAACTTCTCCACCCGGCCGCCTAGGGCCTGCGCGATGATCTGATGGCCGAAGCAGATGCCGACTAGGGGCACGCCCGCCGCGATCACGTCACGGATGAACTGCTCCAGCGGCGGGATGAAGGCGTGATCCTCATAGGCTGCGTGGCGTGAGCCGGAGACGAGCCAGCCATCGGCGGCGTCCGGGCCGCTGGGAAACTGCATGTTCTCGACATCGTAGACGTCGAAATCGAACCCGCGCCCGCCGAGCAGGCGCGTGAACATGGCGTCGAAATCGCCCTTGTCCCGGCGCACGGGATCGGGCGCATGGCCGGCCATCAGAATACCGATCTTCATTGCTGTCCTCGGGGATTAGCGCGCGCGACCCTATTGCGGCGATCCGCCGAGGTCCAGCGGCAAGCTCGTCATGCGCGTGTGTCGCCGGTAAGGTCCCGTGAAGCATTGGACGATATCATCGGATTCGCGTCATCGTCCGGCGCTTGCGACCGACAGTTGAGGGATATTCGATCATGCGCCTGCTCCTTGCCGTCTGTCTGCTGACGATCCTGCCCGCGCTGGCCATGGCGCAATCCGCCGGGCTGTCTGGCTCGGCCCTGGAACGCGCCAATGCCGAACGGCAGGAACGAGGCCTGCCACCCCTGGGCACCGATCCGAGGCTCGCGCGCGCGGCCGAGGAACAGGCCGCCCACATGGCGCGGGTCGGGCGGATGACCCATCGCGGACCCCGAGGCGAAGACATCATGCGGCGCGTGCGCGGCGCCGGATTCCGCTCCTGCTTCGCCGCCGAGAATGTCGCCTTCGGTCAGCCGGACGGCAACGCGGTGACGACGGCCTGGATGGGGTCCGCCTCGCATCGCCGCAATATCCTGGACAAGCGGGCCTCGGTCGCGGCCGTGGCCGGGGCGCGGCGCGCCGATGGGGTCATCTATTGGGCGATGATCCTGGCCGCTCCCTGCTGATCCGTCAGACCGTGTCGAGATAGAGGTCCATCCGCTCCGCCTCGCTGAGTTCCTCGATGTCGCGCATCTCCTGGCGTTTGGTGCGGATCATGTTTTCGATGAGGACCTGCGGAAACAGGCGGGCGGTCCAGGGGTCGGTCTCGAACCGGTTGATGGCGCCCCCCCAGGTGCCCGGGATGCGGGGCAGCTTCAGGGCATAGGCATTGCCGGTGATCGGATCGGGCGGCGCGGCGCCGTCCTCGATCCCGGCCAAGGCTGCACCGAGAATGGCAGCCAAGAGCAGATAGGGGTTCACGTCGCCGCCCGAGATGCGGTGCTCGATCCGGCGCGCCGGCCCGGGCGAGGCCGGGATGCGCAGGGCCGAGGTGCGGTTCTCATAGGCCCAGGCCAGCCCGGTGGGCGCGTGCGCCCCGGGCACCAGCCGATCGTAGCTGTTGAGATGGGGCGCGAAGATCAGCGTCGAGGCAGGCGCGGCCGCGAGCAGCCCCGCCACGGCATGGCGCAAGGTGTCGGAGCCCGCCTCGGTGCCGTCGTCGAATACATTGCGCCCGTCCTTGTCCAGCACCGAGAAATGCACATGCATCCCGTTGCCCGCATAGTCGGGATAGGGCTTGGCCATGAAACTGGCCGCGAAGCCGTGCCGCCGGGCCAGCCCGCGCAGCGCCAGCTTGAACAGCCAGGCATCATCCGCGGCCTTGAGCGCGTCGGTCTGGTGGGCCAGATCGATCTCGAACTGGCCGATCCCCGCCTCGGAGATGGCGGTATTGGCCGGAATGTCCATCGCCTCGCAGGCGTCGTAGAGCTGAGTGAAGAACACGTCGAACGCGTCGAGCGCCCGCATCGACAGCGTCTCGGCCCCTGGCCTGCGCTTGCCCGACCGCGGCGAGGCGGGGACGCGCAGCTGCCGGGTCGAGTCGTCGACCAGATAGAACTCCATCTCGGTCGCCACGACCGGGGTCAGGCCCCGGGCGGCATAGCCGTCGAGCACGCGGGCCAGAGCGTGGCGGGGGTCGCCGTCGAAGGGCCGCCCGTCCGGGTGAAACATCCACAGCGGCAAGAGCGCCGTGGGCGTGTCGAGCCAGGGCATCGGCAGAAAGCTCCGGCCCGTCGGCTTGAGGATCCCGTCGGCATCGCCGGTATCGAATAGCAGCGGGCTGTCCTCGATATCCTCGCCCCAGATGTCGAGATTCATCACCGAATAGGGAAAGCGCGTGCCCTCGGTTTCCAGCTTATGGGCGAAGCGGCGCGGAAATCGTTTGCCCCGGGCCTGGCCGTTCAGGTCGCAGGCCGCGGCGCGGACCGAATGGATATGGGGATTGTCGTAAAGCCAGCCGGTCGGACCGTCGTCACTCATCTCATGATCTGGGGCAGCAGCCGGGGGCGTTTTCCCGCGGCTTGGGGCAGGTGCCGGTTCAAATGGCGGTTCACCGCTCCCATGATCCCGATGATGACCAGGGTCAAGAGAATGAAATAGCCCGCCAGGATCGGGTAGGGGACGAAGGGGTTGAAGGTCTTGTCCGCGAAATACTGCGCATAATAGAGCGCATCGCCCTGCTGCTGCCGCGCCGGGAAGCCTGTGAAAAAGACCAGCGTCGTGGCGTGGAAGAGAAAGATCGCTTCGTTGGTATAGGCAGGCCAGGCGAGCCGCAGCATCGTGGGCCAGGTAATCCGGCGGAACCGTGTCCAGCCCTCGATTCCATAGGCCGCTGCGGCCTCCGTGTCGCCCTTGGGGACGGAGCGGAGCGCGCCGTAGAAGATCTCGCCCGAATAGGCCGCGGTGTTGAGAAACAGCACCACCAGCGCACCCAGCGCGGCGGTCGATAGCGGCTCGGTCCAGGGCACGACCTGTTTAAGGGAGAGGAACAGGAAATAGGCGAAGAAGAACTGGATGAAGAGCGGCGAGCCACGGAAGACGAAGATGAACCACTCCGCCGGCTTGCGCAGAAGCGGGTTCGTCGCGGCCTTGCCCAGCGCCACAACCGTGGCCAGCACGAAGCCCGACAGCAGGGCCAGCACCCCGAAATAGACGTTCCAGATCAGGCCCGACCCGATCAGCGTGAATTGCTGGCAGAGCGTGAAATCCGTGCGCGGCAAGAGCCGCTCACCGATGCCGACCGAACGGAGCGCGTAATCGGCGATGGTTTGCAGACAGCCCTCCATCACGCGCGCGCCTTCCGCAACGCTTCGCCCGCCGCCGTCGCCTGGCCATGGCTCAGCCTGTCCGAGAGCCGCGCGATCACCACTTCTGAGACGCGGGTGAAGGCGAGGTAGAAGATCAGAAGGGCCAGGAAGTACCACATCCGCCAGTCGGGATGGGGATAGTCCGAAAAGCGCGGCGTCTTCGCCGCGCCGAGCTCCCGCGCCCAATAGACGATGTCCTCCACGCCCAAGAGGAACAGCAGCGGCGTCGCCTTGATCAGCACCATCCAGAGATTGCCGAGGCCGGGCAGGGCATAGACCCACATCTGCGGCACGACGATCCGGCGGAAGGTCTGACGACGGGTCATACCATAGGCCTCCGCTGTCTCGATCTGCGCGCGGGGCACCGCCTGCATCGCACCGAACAGCACGTTGGCCGCGAAGGCGCCGAACACGATCGCGAAGGTCAGCACGGCCAGCGCGAAGCCGTAGCCCTCATGCACCCATTGCGGCGCGCTGCTCAGCGGCAGCTTGGCCTCGGGACAGACGAGGAAATTCGCGCCCTGGCGGATCGGCTCCTCCCAGTTGGGGCAGAGCGTGACATGGCGCAGATATTCGAGCCCCTGGTCCAGCGCGATGACGAAGAACAGGAAGAAGGCGATGTCCGGCACGCCCCGCACGATGGCGATATAGCCCTTGCCCAGCCACCGGAGCGGCGCGAAGCCCGAGCGTGCCGCGCTGGCCCCGGCAAAGCCGAAAGCAAGCGCGCTGGGCGCGGTGATTGCCAGCAGGATCAGCACAGTCCCGAAGGCCGCATAGAAATTCAGATGCCGCCCGGTCGTCAGGTAGCAGGCCAGCCAGCGGCCGGTATCCAGCGTGTCGGGATCGGTGCAGAAAGAGAACATCGGGCGTGGTGAGCTCTGGCTCGAAGGGCGTCACCCCGGGGCGTTCCCGAGGGTCGAGCCGGGCGGCGGCGGGACTGCCGCCGCCCGGCGGCATGTCACTCGTAGGTCGCGGCGCCTTCGCCGAACCACTTCACGATCAGGGCGTTGAGCGTGCCGTCTTCCTTCATCTCGGAGATGATGGCGTCGAAGGTCTCTTTCAGCTCGGTGTCGGACTCGCGCAGGCCCATGCCGACGCCGCCGCCCAGCGGTACGCCCTCGCCGACGAAGACCAGCTCGCCCGCCGATTCCTCGACCGTCGGCACCAGCGCGTCGCGGTCCGCGAAGACGGCGTCGGCCTCGCCATTGCGCACGGCGGCGATGGTCTCGTCATAGGTCGCGTATTCCAGCAGCGTCGCGCCCTGCTCGGCGACATAGCCAGCCTGGATCGTGTTGGTCTGCGCCGCGATCACGCCCATGATGTCGGCGTCCTCCGACAGCCCGACATAGGCGCTGTCGGCGGGCGGGAAGTAGTTCTGGGTGAAGTCGATCACCTCGTCCCGCTCGTCGGTGATGCTCATCCCGGCCATGATGGTGTCGTAGTTGCCGGAGGTGAGGTTCGGGATGATCGAGTCCCACTCGTTCGTCACCCACTCGCAGGTCAGCTCGGCCCGGGCGCAAAGCTCGTTGCCCAGCTCGATCTCGAAGCCGTCCACGTTGCCCGCGTCGTTGATGAAGTTGTAGGGAGGATAGGCGCCCTCGGTCCCCATGCGGATCGTGGTGGCATGGCCGTCCGCCAGGGCGGCGGTGGCGGTCATCGCCAGAATGGTGCTCGCGAGGATCAGTTTCATCGTGGTCTCTCTGTTGTGGTGGCCGCGCTTTCCTGCGCGATCCGGTTGGCGCGTCGGACGAGGGACGGCATCGCAGCGGCCCTGACGGGCGTCGCCCGCGCGGGCCCCTTGCGATCGGTCCGTGATCTCATCTTCGTCAGACGCAGTCAGTGAGCGGTCGCGGAGAGGAACCCCCGGAGCCGCTCGGATTTCGGTTGACCGAAGAGGACGGCGGGCGGACCCTCCTCCTCGATCCGGCCTTGGTGGAGGAAGATGACGTGGTCGCTGACGTCATGGGCCAGCTTCATGTCATGGGTGACGATCACCATGGTCCGCCCCTCGCGCGCCAAGTCTTTGATGACCTTTACGACTTCCTGTTCGAGTTCGGGGTCGAGCGCAGAGGTCGGCTCGTCGAAGAGCAGCGCCTTCGGCTCCATGCAGAGCGCGCGGGCGATGGCGGCGCGCTGCTGCTGGCCACCCGAGAGCTGCGCGGGCCAGGCGTCGCACTTGTCGCCGATCCCGACCTTGTCGAGATAGCCGCGCGCCTTCTCCTCGACCTCGGCTGGGTCGCGCCGCAGTACCTGCACCGGCGCTTCCATGACGTTCTGGAGGATCGTCAGGTGGGACCAGAGATTGAAGCTCTGGAACACCATCGACAGGTTCGTGCGAATCCGCGTGATCTGCTTGTGGTCGGCGGGACGACGATTGTGGCCCGAGCCCTTCCAGATGACCGGTTCCTCGCAGAACAGAATCTCGCCTTCCTGGCTGTCTTCCAGAAGGTTGGCACAGCGGAGCAGGGTCGACTTCCCCGACCCGGACGAGCCGATCAGCGATACGACTTCGCCCTGGCAGGCACGCAGGTCCACGCCTTTCAGAACCTCCAATTCGCCATAGGCCTTATGGAGCGCGCGGATCTCGATGACGGGCGGGGCGTCGGCCACGGAACCTCCCTTTCAAAACACTCCGCGTTTACGCAGCAGAATCGGCGGGAATGCAATGGCCCCGCCGCGTCAGATGGTCAGCGTGGGGTCATGGGCATAGGCGGATGCCGGTTGATCGGTCACTGCGATCAAGCGGGTGGCGATCCGGTCCTCGGCGGGCATCGCGGCGATGGCCGCCTCGAGGGCAGCGCGGACCGGGGCGCGCCATTCGGCCCGCGCGGTGATGAACGGCGTCGAGGCGGTGGGCGGCGTGGTGGCCCGGACGGTCAGGGCGGGGTGCGGCGCCTGGGCCCAGGTAACGGCGTCGATCGCGGCCAGATGGGCATGAGCCTTGGCCACCGCCTCCATCGAGGCGGTATGGGCGCCCGTGACCAGCAGCGGACCGCTCAGCCCGGCCTCCCGCAACACGCCGCGGCCAGATTGACTGTCGAGATTGTTGATGGCGATGCCGGCCGCCGCCGCTTCGGGCAGGGGACGGGCGTCACCCGCGCGCGTGACCAGATGCGAGGCATATGTTCCCGGTGGCAATCCGGGCAGATCCCAGACCGGCGAGCCGACCAGGCTCACTTCGGAGGACAGGCCCAGCCGCATCGGAAAGGAGCAGGTCATCGAGAGGACCAGCCCGGGATCGCGCCAATGCGTCCCCGGGGCTTCGGGCCAGGACAGCCGCTCCGGCCCGAAGCCCAGCCTTGCCCGAATGTCGCGCCAAAGACGCTCCCAGGCGGGGCGGGTCGCGGGATACATGAAAAGGCTGGCGCTCGTCTCGGTCATGCTCGGTTCCGTGCTCGCGTCCGGCGCCACGCCTAGCGGCGGGACCGGGCACGTGCAAACTCAGCCGCCCTGTTCGACGCGGCGGCGGGCGAGGTTGGAGTCCCGGTCGTTCACGCCCAAGAGATTGGCCAAGAGGCGCAGCAGGCCGTTCTCCTCCTCGTCGCGCGTGCCATCGGCCAGAACGACGGACCAGAGCGCTTCGATCACGGCGATGCGATCCTCTAGCGAGACGGACTCCTTGATGGCCTTGGTAAAGCGCACCGTGTCGGGGGCCTCGGCCTCCAGCACCTCGGCCTCCGCCCGCAGCGCGGCGGCCTCGGCGGCGTTCAGCCCGTGGCGCCGCATCAGGATGCGATCGATCCGGGCGATCTCGGCCGCGGCGTAATCGTGGTCGCTGCGGGCGACGCGCACCATCAGCGCGGCCAGGGCCAGCCGCGCGTCGGGGGCGGCCAGCGTTTCGGGGGCGGAGGCCGTCAGGCGGCGAAGCAGGTCTGCAAACATGGTCCAAATATAGGAGCGGGGTGGGGCCGGGGCCAGTCGACGGCCGATCAGCCGTCGTAGCCCTCCACGATGACGAAGTCTTCTTCGCTGATTCCCTGACGCAACTTCAACACCTCCTGATAGCTGTCGGACCGGTAGCAATCGAGCGCGGCCTGATAGCTCGGGAACTCGAGGACCACCGTGCGGGGCTTGGCCTCTCCCTCGACCGTCTCCTGCGCGCCGCCACGCACCAGGAACCGGCCGCCATATTCGGCCAGGGGCGCGGCGTTCGCGGCCCGGTAGAGGTCGTATTTCTCCGGGTCGTCCACCCGCCCATGCACGATCCAGTATCCCTTGGCCATCTAGCCCTCCTCGATCCATGCCGCGACGCGCGCGGCCTCTTCTTCCAGTCCCCACGGTGGGTTCACCACCGCCAGGCCCGATCCGCGCAGCCCATGGCCCGCCCGGGCCCGGGGCACGGCTGTTTCGGCGACCATCAGTCCCGGAATCGCGTCGCGCAAGGCCCGGATCATGGGGGCGTGGCGCCGGTCCTCCAGGATCGGATACCAGAGCATCAGCACGCCGACATTCCACTTGCGGTGCAGCGCCGGGAGCAGTTTCGCCAGCCTGGCATAGTCCGCGCGGATCTCCCACGACGGGTCTATCAGCATCAAACCGCGTCGCGGTTCGGGCGGTGTCAGCGCCCTCGCCATCTCCAGCCCGTCGCGATGATGGATGCGCAGGCCCGGCCGGGGGGGCAGCGCGGCAGTCAGCGCGGCATGCTCCTGCGGGTGCAGCTCCGCCAGGTCCAGCCGGTCGCCGGGCCGCGTCAGATAAGCGGCGATCCAGGGGGATCCGGGGTAGGCCGCCGGCCCATGGGCCGCGCGCGCCGCGGCGATGGCCTGGCGCCAGGGATGGTCTTCGGGAAAGCGCGCCTCCAGCCGGGCCACGCCCGCCGCGGCTTCGCCGGTCTTCCGTGCCTCGGGCGAATCGAGGGAATAGAGCCCCCGGCCGGCATGGGTCTCAATGTAGCTGAGCGGTTTCGGTTTGCGCGTAAGATAAGCGATCGCCGCCGCGAGCAGGGCGTGTTTTTGCACATCCGCCGCGTTTCCGGCGTGGAAGCTGTGTTGATACGACAACATACTGCCCCGGTATCGCCTCATTTGCGGGCTGTCACGGATTCGTGGGAAAATTCGGGATGCCACGAGGGCGGAGCGTGCTAACTACCCTTGGACGCACTCACATCGCACCAGACGACCGGAAATACGATGCTTCGTACGATCGCAGCGCTTGCCTGCCTCGCCCCTGCCGCCGCCCTGGCGCAGTCGACCGATTTCGCCGCCCCTGTCGACGGACCCGCGCTCGGCTTTACCCTGCGCGGCGGCGTCGGGACGGCGCCCACCTATTTTGGCTCCGACTCGAACGAGGCGGTCCCCGATATCGGGTTCGAGTTCGATTACCTGAACCTGGGCGGCTTCACCTTCGGCGACCCCGATCCGCTCTACCGGCCGCAGGGCTTCGGCTTCGGTGGCTCGCTGCGCTATATCGGTGAACGGGACGCGTCCGATTACGACGAACTGACGGGCCTCGACGATGTCGACGCCTCGCTCGAACTGGGCGTCGGCGTCAGCTATTCAGGGGCGAATTACGAGATCTTCGGCAATGTCCGCTATGGCGTCATCGGCCATGAGGGCTTCGTCGGAGAGCTAGGGGCCGATGCGCTGATCTTCCCGACGGATCGGCTGACCCTGCGCGCGGGTCCGCGGGCTTTCTTCGGCGACGATACCTATGCCTCGACCTATTTCGGCGTGACCGGCGCGGAGGCCGCGGCCTCCGGCGGCAACCTCTCCGCGTTCGAGGCCGATGGCGGCTTGCTGTCCACCGGGGTGGAGTTCGGCGCGGGCTACCGGATCAACGATAATTGGGGCATCGACGCGGCCATCACCTATGAGCGCCTGCGCAACTCCGCCGAGGACAGCCCGATCAGCCTGGACGACGACCAGATTTCGGCCCGGATCGGCCTGACCCGGCGTTTCACTCTGGGATTCTGATCCGGCCCTCCGAGACCGGCACGGCCCGTCCGGAGATGCGCACGGCCGTGATGGCTCCGCCCGCGACATCAGCCTCGAAGCCGATCTCAGAGCGCCGTCCCATGTCCTCCCCCTGGACGATGGCGCATTCCGTCCGGCCATCGGCGAGCGCGCCATTGGCCAGCAACTGCGCCGCGAGGATCGCGCTGGCGGATCCCGTCGCCGGGTCCTCCGGGATGCCCGCGCCGGGCGAGAACATCCGCGCGTTGAGATCCGGATCGTAGAGCCAGGCGCTGTCGACCTGCGCCGCCTCCATCAGGGCGGTCCAGCCCGGCTCGCTCGGGCGAGCCTGCGCCAGCGCGGCGCGGTCGCGCACCGGCACATAGGCAAAAGCGGGTCCGCCGGCGAAGGCGCCCGGCCGGTGCGGTCCGATCGCCGCCTCGGGGAGGCCCAACGCCGAGGCGCAGAGCGCGGCGTCGAACGGGCCTCCATGCGGGGCCGGCAGGACCGGCGCGGTGAATTGGGCGCGCCCCGCCGCGATCTCGACGGGGACGAGCCCGGCTTCCTCTTCCAGATAGACGGTCTCCAAACCTGCCCGTCCGGCCAGGAACAGGGCCGCGCCGACGGTCGGGTGCCCGGCGAAGGGAATTTCGGCGGTGGGAAAGAAGATCCGCGCGCGGGCCGTGTGCGCCGGGTCGCGGGGCGGCATCAGAAAGATCGTCTCGGAGAGATTGAACTGCCGGGCGATGGTCTGCATCTGCCCGGTGGTCAGGTCGCCCGGCGTCTCGACGATGGCAAGCGGGTTGCCGGTGAAGGGCGTGTCGGTGAACACGTCCCAGACTTCAAAGGGCAGCATCGGGGTCTCCGGGCGGATGTCGGGTCTGCGCCCGAGTGCAACGCCGTTTCCACGGCCTTGTCCACCGCCCGGAGTGGACGTCAGTCCTTGAACGCCTCTTTCAGCTTTTCCTTCAGGTCGCCGAGGCCCTGCTGAAGCTTGCCTTCGGCCTGCTCGGCCTGGCCTTCGCGCTTGAGGCCCTCGTCGCTCATCAGATCGCCGGCTTCTTCCTTGAGCTTGCCGCCGATATCCTTGGCCTTGCCTTCGGTCTGGTCTTCGTTTGCCATGGGAATGTCCTCTGTTTGCAGGTGACATCACAACCCATGCGGGACCGGTTTGTTCCGGAGGTCACACGAGGCGCGACTGCTCCTTGGCGGCGCGGATGAAGTCGGCGAACAGGGGATGGGGGGCGAAGGGCTTGGATTTCAGCTCGGGGTGGAACTGCACACCGATGAACCAGGGGTGGTCGGTCCATTCGACGATTTCGGGCAGGCGCCCGTCGGGCGACAGCCCCGAAAAGCGCAGCCCCTGCGCCTCCAACTGCTCGCGGAAGGCGATATCGACCTCGTAGCGGTGCCGGTGCCGCTCCTCGATATGGGTGGTGCCGTAGACCTGGGCGACTTTGGAGCCCTCGACCAGTGTGGCGTCATAGGCGCCAAGCCGCATCGTGCCGCCCTTGTCGTCGTCCTTCTTGCGGGTAACCTTGGCGTTGCCCTGCACCCATTCCTTCAGGTGGTAGACGACGGGGGTGAAGCTGCACGGGTCGGCGCCCCCGGCGAATTCCTCCGAGATCGCGTTGCTCAGATCGGCGGTGTTCCGGGCGGCCTCGATCACGGCCATCTGCATGCCGAGACAAATGCCGAGATAGGGCACTTTCTTCTCGCGGGCGAATTGGGCGGCTTTGATCTTGCCCTCGGTGCCCCGGTCGCCGAAGCCGCCGGGCACCAGGATCGCGTGGAATCCCTCCAGATGCCGCGCGGGGTCTTCCCGCTCGAAGATGCCGCTGTCGATCCACTCGGCGCGGACCTTCACCCGGTTCGCCATGCCGCCATGGGTCAGCGCTTCGGCGATGGACTTATAGGCGTCTTCCAGCTGCGTGTATTTTCCGACGATGGCGACGCGCACCTCGCCATCGGTGTTGTGGATGCGGTCGACCACGTCTTCCCAGCGGGCGAGGTTGGGCTTGGGCGCGGGGCTGATCCCGAAGGCGTCCAGCACCGCCTGGTCCAGCCCTTCGCGATGATAGGCCAGCGGCGCCTCGTAGATCGACTTGAGGTCCTGCGCGGCGATGACCGCCTCGGGCCGCACGTTGCAGAACAGCGCGAGCTTCTCCCGCTCCTTCACGGGAATCGGCCCCTCGGAGCGGCAGACCAGAATGTCGGGCGCGATGCCGATGCTGCGCAACTCCTTGACGGAGTGCTGTGTGGGTTTGGTCTTCAGCTCGCCCGAGGCCTTGATGTAGGGCAGCAGCGTCAGATGCATGAAAAGGCACTGCCCGCGCGGCTTCTCCTGGCTGAACTGGCGGATCGCCTCGAAGAAGGGCAGCCCCTCGATATCGCCGACCGTGCCGCCGATTTCGCAGAGCATGAAATCGACCTCGTCCTCGCCGATGCGGATGAAGTCCTTGATCTCGTTGGTGACGTGCGGAATCACCTGGATCGTCTTGCCGAGATAGTCGCCCCGTCGCTCTTTCTCCAGAACGTTGGAATAGACACGGCCCGAGCTGATCGAATCGGTCGCGCGGGCGGCGACGCCGGTGAAGCGCTCGTAATGGCCGAGGTCCAGGTCGGTCTCGGCCCCGTCATCGGTGACGAAGACCTCGCCATGCTCGAACGGGCTCATCGTGCCGGGGTCGACGTTCAGATAGGGGTCTAGCTTGCGCAGGCGCACCGTGTAGCCCCGCGCCTGCAACAGCGCCCCCAGCGCCGCCGAGGCCAGCCCTTTTCCGAGCGAGGAAACCACACCGCCGGTGATGAAAATGAAGCGCGCCATGTCGTGAAACCCCGCAGAACCGATGTGGCCGAACCAGGCCGGATGCCATGCCCACGGGACTCGAGCCTTACAGCCAACGCCCGGCCCCCGCAACCGGGAGCACGGCATCTGGATTAAACTTGGCCCGAGGCCGCTAGATGTGGATCAGTCCGCGCGCGGCGGGGTGAGCGGCGCGTCGCCGGTGGTCGGCGGCAGCAGGCTTTCGCCCGAGGGCAGGACCGGCGCGTCGACACTGCCGGTATCGGGCGGCAGCAGATCGGTCACCGAGCTGCCCGCCGCGTTCTGCGCGGCCAGGATCGTGAGCGCGACGGAGTTTGCGAGGAACAGCACGCCCAGAGCCCAGGTCAGCTTGGTCATGGCCGTCGCCGCCTGACGCCCCGTCATGGCGCCGCCACCGCCCCCCATGCCAAGGCCGCCGCCCTCGGACCGCTGCAGCAGCACGACGCCGATCAGCGCGAGCGTGATGATCAGGTGGATGAGGAGAAGGACGGTTTCCATCGGTGGCCTATCTGCGTCGCTGACCGGGGCTACCTAGAGTCGCGAGGCGCAGGCCGCAAGGCCCGGCCTTGCCGTCTCTCGCCTGCCTGCGCTAGGGGGCCACGGGTTTCTTACGAGAGGACGAGACATGGCCAACGTCGTGGTGGTCGGCGCCCAATGGGGTGACGAAGGCAAGGGCAAGATCGTCGACTGGCTCAGTGAGCGAGCCGATGTCATCGCCCGCTTCCAGGGCGGCCACAATGCGGGCCACACTCTGGTGGTCGATGGCGAGGTCTATAAGCTGTCGCTGCTGCCTTCGGGAATCGTGCGGGGCGGCAAGCTGTCGGTGATCGGCAACGGCGTCGTCCTGGACCCCTGGCATCTCAAGAAGGAGATCGAGGGGCTGCGCGGGCAGGGGGTGGAGATCACCCCCGAGACGCTGATGATCGCCGAGAACACGCCCCTGATCCTGCCCATCCACGGCGAACTGGACCGCGCGCGCGAGGCGCAGAACTCGGTCGCCAAGATCGGCACGACGGGGCGCGGCATCGGCCCGGCCTATGAGGACAAGGTCGGTCGCCGCGCCGTGCGCGTGGCCGATCTGGCCGATCCCGCGACGCTCGAATCGCGGGTCGACCGCGCGCTCGTCCACCATGACGCGCTGCGCCGAGGGCTGGGGCTGGAGCCGGTCGACCGCGCCGCGCTGCTGGACGCCCTGCGGGAGATCGCGCCGACCGTCCTCGAATACGCCGCGCCGGTCTGGAAGGTGCTGGACGAAAAGCGCCGTGCGGGCCGACGCATCCTGTTCGAGGGTGCGCAGGGGTCGCTGCTAGACATCGATTTCGGCACCTATCCCTTCGTGACCTCGTCCAACGTCATCGCGGGCCAGGCGGCGACGGGCACGGGGATGGGCCCCGGCGCCATCGATTTCGTGCTGGGCATCGTCAAGGCCTATACGACCCGCGTGGGGGAGGGGCCGTTCCCGGCCGAGCTTCACGACGCCGACGGCCAGCGCCTGGGCGAGCGGGGGCACGAATTCGGCACCGTGACCGGGCGCAAGCGCCGCTGCGGCTGGTTCGATGCGGTGCTGGTGCGCCAGACCTGCGCGACCTCGGGCGTCAACGGCATCGCCTTCACCAAGCTCGACGTGCTGGACGGGTTCGAGACGCTCAAGATCTGCGTGGCCTATGAGCTCGACGGCCAGCGCATCGACTACCTTCCCACCGCCGCCGACGCGCAGGCGCGCTGCGTGCCCATCTACGAGGAGATGCCCGGCTGGTCGCAATCGACCGAGGGCGCCCGGTCCTGGGGCGACCTGCCCGCGGAGGCGATCAAGTACGTGCGCCGGGTCGAGGAATTGATTCGCTGCCCCGTGGCCCTACTCTCAACCTCGCCCGAGCGGGAGGACACGATCCTCGTGACCGACCCGTTCGAGGACTGACCCGTTCGACGCGTGAGGGAGGCCCCATGGCCCTGTCCTACAAGACCCGAAAGCGGCTCTCGATCCTGATCGTGCTGGTCGGCGTGCCGCTTTACATCATGGTGGCGGTCTCGCTGGTCGCGCTGCTTCCGCCTCTGCCGGTCGCGGTGGAATTCGTGATGTATGCGGTGCTGGGGGTCGCCTGGGTCTTTCCGCTCAAGTCGATCTTCATGGGGGTCAGTCAACCGGACCCCGACGCGCCGCCGCCGGGGCAGGACTGACGGAGACCGTCGGCGCGCCGCGGGCGCGGGGTATCGCCAGAGGGTCTGCTGCCGCCGGGATGGAGGCGTTGGCCGGCCACGGGTCGGTGCGCGCGTCAGGCAGGAGCCGAGGTTGAGGCAGCAGCCGGGGGTGCGGACCGTCCGCCCCCGGCTCGGCGCGGCCTTGACCCCGAACGCGCCAGTGGAGAGCCGCGCGCCCATGCGGTTTGGGAGCGCTCCGCCCGGGGGCAATCGCACAAAGGTCAAGGGCGGCCGAGGCGCGTCTGTGCCGGGCCGCCCGCGATGGGCGTCAGCCGGCGCGGCGTCGGGCGCGGGCCTGGAACCTCGACTCGGTGCCCAAGGTGAACGTGCCGCGGCCGACCTTGCGGATCGTCCCGTCGCGGAGAAGCTGGCCGAAGCCGCGCAATCCGTCCTCCCGGCTGAGATCGTCCACCGCTTCGGCGGCGAGGTGCAGCAGCCTGGGGCGGGAGAACGTCTCCTGACCCATGACGGTGCCGCTGAACACCGCCGCCGCTTCCAGAACGTCGGCGAGATCCACAGCGCCGACCTCCTCGGCGAATTGCTCGAAATCCTCGCCGCTGGCGGGGGCGGGCATCCCGCGGGGCAGCCCCTCCGCGATGTCCTTCTCGGGCTTCGGCGCTTCGGCCGTCTCCACCCGCTGCTCGGAGATCAGCACCAAGGGCGATCCGCGCTCGGCCTTGCCCGCATCGGCCGCGTCGCCGGCCTCGGCGGCGGGGCGGCGTGGACGCACGGTATTGGCTAGGTCCTCCCGGTAGGCGTTCGAATTGTCGGTCTTCGTGGGTTCGATCGTGTCGTCGGCGCGGCGCGCGGCAACGGCGGCTTTCAGATGCGAGATGTTGGCATGGCGCCGCGAGGCATCCTCACCCGAGAGGCGGCTATCGGTCGCGGCGAAGAGCCGCTCCAGATCGCTCGGTTCGTGCGCGGCGGTCCTGGCCTCTTCGATCTCTTCCGCGTCCTCGATCTCTTCCGTGGACCCGGCCGCGTCCTCGTCCGCAACGGCTTCCTCCGACGTGGCGTCGTCCTCCAACAGGGCGGCCGCGATCCGGGCGTCCTCGAGATCGTCTTCGTCGATCAGATTCGCGTCATCCTCGCTCTCGGCGGCTTCGGGCGACGTCTCGGCCTCGGCTGCGGCGGCACGCTCGATATCGGCGAGTTCGGACATCAGGTCGTCGTCCTCGTCGGCGTCGTCCTCGACAGCCGGCAGATCGTCCTCGTCATCCGACAGGTCTGCGCCGGTCGCATCGCGTGCGAGTTCCGCCTCGATCGCGGCCAGTTCCGCCATCAGGTCCGCTTCCTCGTCATCTTCCAGCGAGACGGCGTCAGACATGGCTGGTTCCGCAACGTCCGGGCGGCGGGAGAGGCGATCGCGCCGACGGACCTTCCGCACCGTCACATGCGCTTCGGGCTGCTCGGCCGCATCTTCCTCCGGCTCGACCTCCTCCGCATCGTCCCGCGGCGAGAAGAGCGCGGCGAGATCGGCGGTCAGGGAGGGATCGTCGTCCAGGATCGCGGTCTCGGCTTCGGGCGCGTCGTCCTCGGCCGGGGCGAGCGCCTGCGCCGCGCTCAGAACCAGCGGGTCGATCTGATCGTCGGCCTGCACGGCGGCGATCTCCTGCTGTTCGGCCTCGGCAGCCGTGGCGAGATCCGTCACCTCGGCCTCGCCCTTCTCCGCGGGTTCCGCATCGGGCGTCGCGTCCGTTTCCGCCGATTCGGCAGAGACCGCCGCGCCGATCTGGTCGATCGCGTTCGAGGCGTCCTCTCTATCGGCCGCCTCGGCCGCGGCCGGCTCGACCTCCTCCGATTCGTCTTCGGCCGTCGTCAGCTCGGCCTCCGCCGCGATTTCGTCGCTGTCTTCCCCGTCCTCTGTCTCGTCCGTTGCGTCCACCGTTTCCGGCTCAGCGACGACATCCGGCGCGTCCTCGGGCGCGTCCTCGAATTCGAAGCAGTCAAACCGGGCCGAATCATCGGCGTCGCGCATGCGCGCGAGGCGGGCGGCGACTGTCTCGCCTTCATATGGTTCTTCGGACTGCACCTCGACCGAGACCATATCCTCGGTCGCCTTCGCCTCGGCGGGCGGGGTCACGTCTTCGGGCTCATCCCACTCGGCGGTCTCGTCCGGCGTCTCGGCCTCACTCGGCTCCGCGGCCTCGGGCAGGTTGGCGGCCTCGTCCGCCTCCTCCGCGACCAGGTCCGTGTCGGCTTGGTCGGCCAGCTCTTCCGTGAGGGCCTCGGGCTGATCGGCCTCCTCGACCGGCTCTTCCTCGACAGGCTGCGACTCATCGACCGGGGGCTCCATGTCGGCCGGCTCGGCTTCGGCCTCTGGGGCCGCCTCGGCGGCGGTGTCGGTCTCGAATCCTTCCTCCGTTGCCTCTGTCGGCACGAACGCGGCTGTTTCGGCGGGTTCCGAGGCCGCGCCGGTCGGGCCATCGGGGGCGGAGGCGTAGGCAGGTGCGGCGGCCGCTTCGGGGCGCAAGACAAGGCGGCCCCCGGCATTCTCGGCCTTGACAGGGCTGGTCATGGCGGCAGCGGTGATCTGCTCCAGCCGCTCCATGTCGGGGGTGGGAGGCTCTGCGCCGAAGTAGCGGTCCTTGGCGGCGAGGTCGCGGAAATACTCCGCGATCTCGGTCATGGCGGAAAACGGATCGTCAAACCCCTCCAGCGTGCAGGAGAAGGTTCCGTACGTCACCGTCAGAATCTTGTTTGCAGGTACCATTCAGCCACCCCTTCCTTCCCGGACGGGAAAATTGTTCCACTTCCGACCGAGTAAAACAAAACAAATCCATTCAAAACGTGCCGCATTCGGGGCGTTTTGGCGAATGCTGACGGCGCTATTGCGCCACGATCGGGAAACTTTGGCCACGTGAACCCTATCTCGACCTCACTCTCGCATGAATCCGCCGAAACCATCGTCGGCGGCGCCGATGTTACCATGGCGATCCTCAAGAGGGCCTTAACGCTGGCCCCCCGCCTCGCGGCGGCAGATGGCGGCGCCGACGCCGTGCTGGCGGCGGGTCTGCGACCGGACCGGGTCGTGGGCGACATGGACAGCTTGTCCCCGGAGGCCCGCGCCGCCTTTGCCGACGTGCTGCACCCCATCGCGGAACAGGATAGCACGGATTTCGGCAAGGCGCTGCGGACATCGACGGCGCCCTGGATGCTGGGCGTCGGATTTCTCGGGGCGCGGCTCGACCACACCTTGGCCTGCCTGACGGAACTCGCGGTGAGCCGGGCGCCCTGCGTTCTGCTGAGCGGCTCGGATTGCGTCTGCATCCTGCCGCCGCGCCTGAGGCTGGATCTGCCGTTGGGCAGCCGCGTCTCGCTCTGGCCGCTCGGGCCCGCGCGGGGGCGCAGCATTGGGCTCAACTGGCCGGTGGACGGGCTCGAAATGGCGCCCTACGGCCGGGTCGGCACCTCCAACCGCAGTAACGCCCCCCGCATCGAGATTGCCTTCGAGGGCGCCCCCGTCGCCCTGTTGCTCGACCAGAACGTCCTGGAGTCACTCTTGGTCGGTCTGGGCTTCCACCCTCGCCCCGAGGGGGAGGGGGGCCTATAAACGCGCAAGGGCAGGCGAAAAGGGGCCGGGAATGGCGAAACTCAATCCGATCGACATGGCGAAATACGTCTCTGCGCGCCGGGCGCTGGACTATGTCGAGGACGGAATGCGCGTGGGTTTGGGCACCGGCTCGACCGCGGCCTGGATGGTGCGCTGCCTGGGCGACATGGTGCGCGAGGACGGGCTGCGCGTGACCGGCGTGCCGACCTCCACCCGCACGGCGGAACTCGCGCGCCAGGTCGGCGTGCCGATCGCCGCGCTGGAGGACGTGAAGTGGCTCGACCTGACCATCGACGGCGCGGACGAGTTCGACGACGACCTCAACCTCATCAAGGGCGGGGGCGGCGCGCTGCTCCAGGAGAAGATCGTGGCAACCGCCTCGGACATGATGGTCGTGATCACCGACCCGGCCAAGCATGTCGACACGCTGGGCGCCTTTCCCTTGCCGATCGAGGTGATTCCGTTCGGCTGGCAGACGACCAAGGCGCTGATCGAGGAGAGTTTGGTCGGCATGGATGTGGGCGGCCGTGGCGCGACGCTGCGGTTGAACCGGGACGCGCCGTTCCGCACCGACGAGGGGAACCTGATCCTCGACCTCCATCTGCGCCGCATCGGCAACCCGCGGCAGCTGAGCCTGGTGCTGAACCAGATCCCAGGCGTGGTGGAGAACGGGCTGTTCCTCGATATTTGCGACGTGGTGGTGGTCGGGGCCGCCGACGGCTCGGTGGAACTGCGCGACGTCAATAACGGGACCGTCCGGCAGGAACGGGTGGACCTGGAGGCCGAGGACAACCTGTTCACCGAGATCAGCGACTGATCGGCCGCCTGTGGGGGGCGTGCCCCGCACGCATCGCCCCCGGGCGCGAAAGCTGGTCGCCCTTGGGCCCGTCGCTGATCTCGCGCGCCGCCCGTGCGCGCCCCTGCCGCGCGGCGTTTCGGGCCGGGAGGTGCTCCCCTCTCGGGCGAGGGCGCCGCTCCCGTCGAGCCATCTCGATCCGTCCCGCCCACCGGCGGGGACAGGCCGGATGCGCGCGGTCCCGGCACCCTCATTGGCATCGGCGCGCGGCTCCGGTCTCCTCGAGATCGCCGCCGCCTCACCCGATCCTCACAGGTCATTGACCCGCCCCGACTTGCCGCCGCCCCATCGCCCGCGCTAGTCCCCCCGGGAACAACCCGGAGCGCGCCCCATGGAATTCGACTACGACCTCTTTGTCATCGGCGGCGGTTCTGGCGGGGTTCGCGCGGCGCGGCTCACGGCGCTGGACGGGCACAAGGTCGCCCTGGCCGAAGAGAGCCGGATGGGCGGCACCTGCGTCATCCGCGGCTGCGTGCCCAAGAAGCTGATGGTCTTCGCCTCCGAATATTCCGAGCAGATCCAGCTCGCCCAACAATACGGCTGGTCGGCCAGCGCGGGGGAGTTCGACTGGACCCGCTTCAAGACCAATCTTCACACCGAGCTCGACCGGCTCGAAAACGCCTACCAGACCAATGCCCAGAAGGCCGGGGTCGAGATCTTCAAGCAGCGCGCCAAGATCGCCGACCCGCACACGGTCGAGCTGGCCGATGGGACCAGGAAGACGGCCAAGCACATCCTCGTCGCCGTGGGCGGCCGGCCGGTCGTGCCGGACATGCCGGGCGCGGATCTGGGCCTCGTCTCGGACGATCTGTTTCATCTCAATGCCCTGCCGAAGAAGATGCTGATCGTCGGGGCGGGCTATATCGGCTGCGAGTTCGCGGGCGTTTTCAACGGGCTGAGCACCGAGGTCTCCATGTTCGTGCGCAAGGCGCAGATCCTGCGGGGCTTCGACGACGAGGCGCGGGGGCATATCGCCGACTGCATGCAGGCGCGCGGCATCACCATCCATACCGGCTGCGCCCCGATCGCCATCGAGCGGCGCGATGGCGGCGTCTGGGTCAAGGGTTCCAACGGGCATGAGGAAGTGTTCGATGCGCTTCTCTGGGCCACCGGGCGCCGTCCGAACACCGACGGCATCGGGCTCGAAGAGGTCGGCGTGAAGCTCAACCGCCGCGGCGCCATCGAGGTCGACGACTACTTCCAGACGGCGGTGCCCTCGATCTACGCCATTGGCGACGTCATCAGCCGGGTGGAGTTGACCCCCGTCGCCATCCGGGAGGGCGTGGCCTTCCACAAGACGGTCTTCCAAGGCGAGAAGACCAAGATGGACTACGACTTCATCCCCTCGGCCACCTTCACACAGCCCGAGATGGGCACGGTCGGTTTGACCGAGGAGCAGGCCGAAGCGCAGGAGCCGACGCTGGTCTACGCGACCGCCTTCCGGCCGATGCAGACCGCCTTCGCGGGCGGGGAAGAGCGGGTGCTCTTCAAAATGCTCGTCAGCAAGGAAACGAACAAGGTTCTGGGCGCCCATATCGTCGGGCCCGGCGCCGCTGAGATGATCCAGTTCGTCGCGGTCGCCTTGAAGATGGGCGCGACAAAGGCAGATTTCGACAGGACATGCGCGGTTCACCCTGCAATGGCCGAGGAAATGGTGACTCTGAAGGAACCGGTCCGCGTCCTCGCTTGAACCATGTGATCCACGGGCCAATCTAGAGCCCAACAACTGAGTGACTTACGGAAGGGACATTCCTGATGGCAGGAAATGGCGGCCCCTGGGGGGGTGGTGGAAATTCCGGCGGCGGACGAGGGTCGAATGACGGCCCCGGACGCGGGCCGGACAGGCCCGGCGGCGGACCGCGCCGACCCGGGGAAGGATCGAACATTCCCGAGATCGACGATCTGGTCCGCAAGGGCCAGGACCAACTGCGCGTCCTGATGGGCGGGCGCGGCGGCGGGCCGCGGCGTCCCAATGGCGGTGGTGGCAGCGGCCCGGGTTTCGAGTTCAATCGGACCACCATCGGCATCGGCCTGGTCGCCGCGCTCGGACTTTGGACCTATGCGTCGATCTACACCGTCCGGCCCGAAGAGCGCTCAGTCGAGCTGTTCCTTGGCGATTTCACCGAGACCGTCGGCCAGCCGGGTCTGAACTTCGCCCCATGGCCGGTCGTCACGGCCGAAGTGATCCCGGTCACGACGGAGCGGACCGTCGATATCGGCGTCAACCGCGGCAACCGGCTGGAACAGGGGCTGATGCTGACCGGTGACGAGAACGTGGTCGATATCGACTTCCAGGTCGTCTGGAACATCGCAGACCCGGCGGAATTCCTGTTCAACCTGCGCGACCCCGAGCAATCGATCCGCGCCGTGTCCGAATCGGCCATGCGCGAGATCGTCGCCCGCTCCCAGCTGGCCCCGATCCTCAACCGCGACCGTGGCATCATCGCCGACGAGCTGCGGGAGCTGATCCAGTCGACGCTCAACAGCTACGATGCCGGCGTGAACATCATCCGCGTGAACTTCGACCGCGCCGACCCGCCCGAGCAGGTGATCGACGCCTTCCGCGACGTTCAGGCCGCCGAGCAGCAGCGCGACCGGCTTCAGTCCGAAGCGGATGCCTATGCCAACCGCGTGCTGGCCGCCGCCCGAGGCGAAGCGGCCCAGCTTCTCGAAGAGGCCGAAGGCTACCGCGCCCGCGTCGTCAACGAGGCCGAAGGTGAGGCGTCGCGCTTTACCGCCGTGCTTCAAGAATATTCCCAGGCCCCCGAGGTCACGCGCAAGCGTCTCTATCTCGAGACGATGGAGCAGGTGCTGGGTGATGTGGACAAGATCATCATCGACGAGGGCGTCGGAGGCGGCCAAGGCGGCCAAGGCGTGATTCCGTTCCTGCCACTCAATGAATTGCGCGGCGGCCGCACCAACCAGGGAGGGACCAACTGATGAAACGCTCCGCTTTCCTGCTTCCCGTCGCGGCGGTCGTCCTGGTGGCGATCTTCTCGTCCCTCTTCGTGGTGGACGAACGCCAAAAGGCGCTGGTGCTGCAATTCGGCCGTGTTGTCTCCGTAAAGGAAGATCCCGGTCTCGCGTTCAAGCTGCCGCTGATCCAGGACGTGGTCTTTTACGACGACCGGATCCTCAGCCGCGACGTCGACCCGCTCGAGGTGACGCCGTCGGATGACCGGCGCCTCGTGGTCGACGCCTTCGCGCGCTTCCGCATCGCCGATGTGGAGCGGTTCCGGCAATCGGTCGGTGTCGGCGGCATTCCGGCGGCCGAGTTGCGGCTCGACTCCATCCTTCGATCCGAGTTGCGCGAGGTGCTGGGCTCGGTCTCGTCCAACGAGATCCTGTCCCAGGACCGTGCCGCGCTGATGCTGCGCATCGCCACCGGCGCCCGGGCCGAGGCGCTGGCGCTGGGCCTCGAGATCATCGACGTCCGCCTGAAGCGCACCGACCTGCCGCCGCAGAACCTCGATGCCACCTTCGCCCGGATGCGCGCCGAGCGTGAGCGGGAGGCCGCCGACGAGGTCGCCCGTGGTGAAGAGGCCGCGCAGCGCATCCGCGCCCAGGCCGACCGGACGGTGGTCGAGTTGACTTCCGACGCGGGCCGCGAGGCGGAGATCATTCGCGGTGAGGCCGATGCCCGCCGCAATTCGATCTTCGCCGAGGCGTTCACCGCCGATCCGGAGTTCTTCGAGTTCTACCGCTCGCTGACCGCCTATACCCGCGCGCTGCAAGGCTCGAACTCGACTCTGGTGCTGTCGCCCGACTCGGATTTCTTCAACTATCTGAGAACGGATCGGATCGGCGCGGGCAACATCGCCGCGGCCCCACGGGCCGCCGCCCCGGCCGCCCAAGCGCCGGTGCCTCAGGACGACGCCTCTGTCGCGCCGGAGACGTCGCCGCCCACCGCGCCCGCAAGCAGTGGTGAGGAGACCGGGGCGACCTCCGCCGCGCCCGACAACGCGGAGACGCCGACCGCCCCGATCGGAAACTGATCGCCGGAGATCAACGATGCGAAGACGGCCGCCCCCAAGGGGCGGCCGTTTTCCATTTCACCGGTCTTGGCGAAGCGTTCGCTCGGCCTTACGTTGAGTAACGAGGCGTCTCACATCCATGTGATTATCCGTTCCGTTGTATCCGTCGGACATGGTGCGGATATGTCACGAACCGGTCGCCAGTCCCCGGTGCAGGCCGGATCTTTGAGGAGGGAGCAACTTGTTTATCGACAGAAATCTGCGACAGCCGTTCGGCGCTCTGCGCGCCATGGTCGTCGCCGTCACAGCATCGGGCTTGCTGATCGTCGGCAGTCTGAGCGCCGCGGCCCAGGGCCGCCCCGACACCTTCGCCGACCTCGTCGACAAAGTCGCCAATTCGGTCGTCAACATCACCACCAACACCAGCGTCACCGTCGCCGGTCCCGGCCCCAATAGCGGCAACCCGTTGGAGGACTTCTTCGAGGAATTCCGCGATCGCAACCGCCAGGGTGAGCCGGACCGTCCGCGCCGCCGCGGCTCCGCGCTGGGCTCCGGCTTCGTGATCTCCGAAGACGGCTACATCGTGACGAACAACCACGTCATCGAGAATGCCGACGAGATCATGATCGAATTCTTCTCCGGCGAGGAGCTGGAGGCCGAGCTCGTCGGCACCGACCCCAACACCGATATCGCGCTCCTCAAGGTCGAGAGCGACGGGCCGCTGCCCTTCGTGCCCTTCGGCGACAGCGAGGCGATGCGCGTTGGCGATTGGGTCATGGCCATGGGCAACCCGCTGGGCCAGGGCTTCTCCGTCTCGGCCGGTATCGTCTCGTCGCTCGGACGCGAACTGCAAGGCGCTTATGACGACTACATCCAGACCGACGCGGCCATCAACCGCGGCAACTCAGGCGGCCCGCTCTTCAACCTCGACGGCGAGGTTATCGGCGTGAATACGGCGATCCTGTCGCCCACCGGCGGCTCGATCGGCATCGGCTTCGCGATGTCGTCCAACGTGGTGACCAACGTGGTCGACCAGCTACAGAAATATGGGGAAACCCGTCGCGGCTGGCTGGGCGTGCGCATCCAGGACGTCGACCCCGAATTGGCCGAAGCCTTCGGTCTTGAGGAAGCCCGCGGCGCTCTGGTGACCGACGTGCCCGACGGCCCCGCCAAGGAAGCCGGGATCGAGGCGCAGGACGTCATCCTGACCTTCGACGGCGTCGAGATCGACGATACGCGGGAACTGGTCCGCACGGTCGGCAACGCGCCGGTCGATAAGGCCGTGCGCGTCACCGTCTGGCGCGATGGTCAAACTCAGACGATCCTCGTGACACTTGGCCGCCGCGAAGACGCGGAGCGCGCCGTGCCCGCCTCGGCCGACCAGCCCGCCGAGCCGTCCGAGATCGAGCTGATGGGCATGACCGTCAGCGACCTCACCGAAGAGCTGCGCGCGCAGCTGGGGCTCGACGAAACGGCCACGGGCCTCGTCGTCTCCGATATCGACCCGGATTCGGGCGCCTACGAGAAGGGCCTACGCGCGGGCGATCTGATCGAAGAGGCCGGCCAGGTTCGTGTCGAGAGCGTGACCCAGCTGGAGGAGCGTCTGGAAGAGGCCCGCGAGGCCGGCCAGAAGAGCTTCCTGCTGCTGATCCGTCGCGGCGGCGACCCGCGCTTCGTGGCGCTTTCGCTAGACGAGGATGCGTCGGCGGAGTGATCGACCACCCGGTCTAAAAAAGGAAGGGCGTCCCGCCGGGCGCCCTTTCTTCATTTCCGATCCCGATCGTCAAACCGTCACGTCTGGCGATGCTGGCTTCGCCGTTCGGGCCGGTCCGTCCCGACCGCCCGAACCCGACCGCGACCGGAACATGGGGCGGCGCGCGCATGCCCACGGTGTCAGCGCATCAGCCAGAGCCAGCCCAGGATCCCGCCCATCAGCAGCGGCTGATGCAAGAGATAGATCACCAGCGAGTGTCGCCCCGCCCAGCCGAGCGCCGCCCCGAGCCGTCCGCCCTCGACCCGAGCGAGCCGGGCCCAAAGCCCACGCGCCGTGCCCAGCCGTCCCGCCGCCACGCCCAGCATCATCGGCGCTATCCAGGGGACGACCGGCTCATAGTCGATCATCGGAGCGTGGACCTGCCCCAACCCGGTCCAGACCCAGGCCGCGCCGTCGAAGGCGGGGAAGCTAAGGCCCGGCCCCCAGACCAGGAGCGCGATGGCCGCAGCCGTGGTCAGCCACCAGGGCAGGCGCAGCACCGCGAGGCAGAGCACCGAACAGGCGGCGATGGAATGCAGGATGCCGAACCGGACCCAGGCCTCGGGCACGGCGAGATAGGTGCCGAGGCTGACGGCCCCCGCCGCCGCGGCCAGAATGCCGAGCCGCGTGAGAAACCCGCGCCATCGGATGCCGTCCCCGTGGGCCAGCCACAGGCTGACCCCCGCGAGAAACAGGAAGCTGCCCGCGATGGCCCGGTTCCAGCCATTGTCGAACCAGGGGCCATAGGCGATCCAGCCCGGCGGCACGCCCAGCATCCGCAGATCGAACAGGAAGTGGAAGGCCACCATATGGAGCAGCGCGAACCCGCGCGCGGCATCCAGCAGCGCAACGCGCCCCACGGGCTGGGTCATCCGTCCCGCCGGATCGTGACGAGCCCCAGGGCCCGGGCGGCCTCGGTCGAAAGCTCTCCGCTGGCCAGCCCGAACGGGGCCTGAAACGCCGCGACGGCGGCCTTGGTGGCGGGGTCGTAGGCACCGTTGATCGGACCGCCATAGAGCCCCCGCACCGCCAGCGCGCGCTGCACCTGCATGATGAAATCCGGCTCCCGATCTTGCAGGGCGCAGGGGCTTTCAAACCGTGTGAGCACGCCGGGCGTGGCTTCCGGGTGCTGCGGTCGTGGCGCGGAAACGACGCGCTGCAATTCCGTTCCGTCCGGCAAGGTCATCGCCGGGCGCGCGATGCCCTCTTCGATCCCCCCCGCAGCAGGCAGGACATCCTCCGCAAAGCACAGGCGGGCGCTAAGGGGCATGAGGTCCGGCGGGCCGCTCTGGCGGGTCACCTCCCAAGCCGGCTCTGCCAGGCAGCCGCTCAGAAGAGGCAGGGCGAATAGGGACAAAGGGCGTGCCATGGATCTCGTGCTCGAATCGGCGCCTCTCGCGGGCGCTGTCGCTTTCCAAGCTAGCGCATGGGAGCGGGTGGACGACGACCTGTCGGGGACAAGCCGCGCACTTGTTGCGCCCGGGCCACCGCCTAACTAAGGCTGCGGGCGACATCAGGACGGAGCTATAAATGCCCAAGATCACCTATATCGAACATGGCGGCAAAGAGCATGTGGTCGACGTGCCCGTGGGGCTGACCGTGATGGAAGGCGCGCGCGACAATGGCATTCCGGGCATCGAGGCCGATTGCGGCGGGGCCTGCGCCTGCTCGACCTGTCACGTCTATGTCGATCCGGCCTGGACCGACAAGCTGCCTGCAAAGGACGCGATGGAGGAGGACATGCTGGACTTCGCCTATGAGCCCGACCCGGAACGGTCGCGTCTGACCTGCCAACTCAAGGTCACCGAGGCGCTGGATGGTCTGGTCGTGCAGATGCCCGAAAAGCAGATCTGAGCGTGGGCGCGGTCGCCCCGGGGGCGCCGCGTCTGGCGGCGCGCACGTGGCTCGGTCTCGCGCGCGGCGTGGGGCTGGCGACGGCGCTGGTGGCCGGTGCCGCGGAAGCCTGCCGCCAGGCGCCGGAGGCGGCGGCCGTGCCCGGCTCGCTGATCCAGGCCCCGGGCGACGACCCCGCCGCGATCCACTCGGCCTGGTATGAGGGCTTGAGCGACGTCTACGCCCACGGCGTGCTCGGCGACGCGCTGGAACCGACGCGCCTTCACGCCCTGAGCGCCGAAAGCTCGGCCGCCTGCGGGATGGCGGTCGAGGCGGGCGCGGGCTTTGTCTTCGAGGATATCGCCCCGCGTCTGGCCGATGTGGATGGCGACGGAAGGCCCGAGGTGATCGCGGTGCGCAGCCGCTTCGACGCGGGCGCGCAGCTGATCGTCTACGCCGCGCGGGACGGCGCGCTGATCCCGCTGGCCACCACACCCCATATCGGCCAGCGCAACCGCTGGCTGGCCCCGGCGGCGGCGGCTGATCTGGACGGCGACGGCGCTGTCGAGATCGCCTATGTCGACCGCCCGCACTTGGCCCGGACCCTGCGCGTCTGGCGCTATGGCGCGGGCGCGCTCCGCGAGGTCGGGAGCCTGCCCGGCGTGACCAACCACCGCATCGGCGAGCCGGTCATCTCGGGCGGGCTGCGGGTCTGCGGGGCGGGGCCGGAGATCGTCCTCGCCTCCGCCGACTGGTCGCGCCTCCTGGCGGTCCGCTTCGACGGGAACCGCTTCGCCACGGCCGATCTGGGCCCCTGGTCGGCCGCCGCCGCGCGGGAGGCTTTGTCATGCGCGCGCTAACCCTGGCCCTGATGTTGCTCGCCGCCCCCGCCCTGGCGGAGGAGACGCCGCTGAGCCCGGACGAACTGCTCGACCTGCTGGTCGGAACCACGGCCGTCTTCACCTCCGAGCCCGGCGGGGCGCGGGTGGGGATCGAGTATTTCCCCTCTCGCACGCGCAGCTTCTGGCAGCGGACCGGCGGGCGCTGCGTCAACGGCGATATGACGATCGAGGATGAGTTCCTTTGCTTTCGCTACGAGGACCAGCCGGACGTCGCCCATTGCTGGGCGCCCTTTACCGAGGATGGCGGGCTCTTCGTGCGCTCGGCGCAGTCGGGGCAGGTTCAGCGGGTCCGTCCGGCTGGGGGGGTGCCCTTCGATTGCGTCGACGGCCTGACCTCCTGAGACGGGCGCGCGGGCTTCACCGGGCTGTGGCTTCGCATCGCCGCGCGGCCGACGCCGCCGGCCACGCGGTCATCTGTCCGGCCGCGCCGTAAAGGGGGGCGG
Source organism: Jannaschia seohaensis (assembly GCF_900116765.1). Classification (GTDB taxonomy): domain Bacteria; phylum Pseudomonadota; class Alphaproteobacteria; order Rhodobacterales; family Rhodobacteraceae; genus Jannaschia; species Jannaschia seohaensis. The sequence continues at coordinate 196,018 of NZ_UETC01000005.1, forward strand.
CCTCCGCGCCACATGCTTGCGACGGGCCGCGCCTTCGGCCAAAACCGGAGCGGACCAGGGAGGCCCAGATGACACACATTCTCGCCATCGACCAAGGCACCACGTCCAGCCGCGCGATCCTCTTCGACGGCGCTATGAAGATCGTCGGAACCGCGCAGCAGGAGTTTCCCCAGCACTTTCCCGATAGTGGCTGGGTCGAGCATGACGTGGCCGATATCTGGCGCACGGTCGAGGAGACCTGCCGCAAGGTGGTCGCCGACAAGGGGCTGACCGCCGCGGATATCGCGGGGATCGGCATCACCAACCAGCGCGAGACGACCCTCGTCTGGGACCGCAAGACCGGCGATCCGATCCACCGGGCCATCGTCTGGCAGGACCGGCGCACGGCCCGGTTCTGCGAGGGGCTCAAGGCCGAGGGGCATGAGGCCATGGTGACCGAGCGGACGGGCCTGCTGCTCGATCCGTATTTCTCGGGCACCAAGCTCAATTGGCTGCTCGAAAATGTCGATGGCGCGCGCGCCCGGGCCGAGGCGGGCGAGCTGCTCTTCGGGACCGTCGACAGCTATATCATCTGGAAGCTCACCGGCGGCGCGGTCCACGCGACGGATGCCACGAATGCCTGCCGCACGATGCTCTACAACATCCACGAAGGGCGCTGGGATCCGGAGGTCTGCAAGCTGCTCGGCGTGCCGATGGGGATGCTGCCCGAAGTGCGCGACTCCGCGGCCGAGTTCGGGACGACCGATCTGCTCGGCGGAGCGGTGCCGATCCTGGGCGTGGCCGGCGATCAGCAGGCGGCGACGGTGGGGCAGGCCTGCTTCGGCAAGGGGATGCTGAAATCGACCTATGGGACCGGCTGCTTCGCCTTGCTCAATGTGGGCGACGCGCCGGTGGCTTCGACCCACCGGCTGCTCAGCACCGTGGCCTATCAGCTCGACGGCAAGCCCACATACGCGCTAGAGGGTTCGATCTTCGTCGCGGGCGCGGTGGTGCAGTGGCTGCGCGACGGGCTGGGCATCATCGGCAAGGCGGCGGATACCGGGCCGCTGGCCGAAAAGGCGGATCCGCAGCAGCGCCTCTATCTCGTTCCGGCCTTCACCGGGCTTGGCGCGCCCTATTGGGACGCGGATGCGCGGGGGGCGATCTATGGGCTGACCCGCGGCTCCGGCCCGGCGGAATTCGCGCGCGCGGCGCTCGAATCGGTCGGCTACCAGACCCGCGACCTGCTGGAGGCGATGGCCCTCGATGTCGGAGGCCTGGGCGAGACGGTCTTGCGCGTCGATGGCGGGATGAGCGCGTCGGACTGGTCGATGCAGTTCCTGTCCGATGTCCTGGGTGCGCCGGTGGACAGGCCGGCGGTATTGGAGACGACGGCGTTGGGTGCGGCGTGGCTGGCGGGCATGAAGGCTGGCGTCTACCCGGACCAGGACGGCTTTGCCCGGCAATGGGAACTGGAGCGGCGCTTCGAACCGACGATGAGCGAGGAGGAGCGCACCGCCCGCTATGGCGGCTGGCGCGACGCGGTGCGGCGGACATTGACCCAGCGCGACTAGGCGATGGGCCGGGTGGCGCGGCTCGCGCTTCTTCTCCTGGCGTTGTCCGGGCCGGCCTGGGCCGAGGCCTGCCCGGACTTCTTCCGCTTCGTCGAGTTCGGGCAGGACGGCGCCGACGGCGCGCTCCTCTCGGGCGGCACCGTCTTGCGGGGCATCGATGCCGATGGGGAGCCGATCCTGCTTGCCGGGGAGACGGTCTGCCGCGCGGCCCGGAACCTGCGCATCGACGGAAGAGGGCTCTCGATCCCGATCGTCTCAGACGTGGCCTTCGATCCCGAGCGTCTGCCCCTTGAGGTCGAGGCGCTGCGGCTTTCGGCCCATGACGACCTAGCCGCCTTGACCGAGCGCGCGGCCTCCGCGCATCGCGCGGCTCTCGGCGCGGCGGCGCCCGTCACCGGATCGGAGTTCCTCTGCGTGGCCGGGGCGGACGGCGCGAGCTGCCAGCTTGCCGCGCCTTTCCGCCCCGATCTTCCGTTGGTGGTCTATTGCAGCGCGCGCGCCTGCACCCTGCCGGCAATGGGGTTCGACGACCGGGTCGCCGTCTCCGCCCGCTGGCGGCGCGACGCGGCCACGCTCGATGCGCTCGGCCCCGAGATACGCGCCAAGATCGCCGAGCTGGGCGCCTTTTTGGACGCGCATTCGAGCCGCGTGGCGTGGTCGCGGCGACCGCGCCCTCAGGGGCGCTTGGAGGAGATCAGGCGCCCGGGCAGATCGTCGATGGAGGCCGCTCCGATCTGCGTCATGTTCGAGATCATGTCGGATTTCAGGATGTGGACGAGGTGGTCCACACCTTTGCGCCCGAACGCGGCCAGGGCGAAATACCAGGCCTTGCCCAGGAAAACGAAATCCGCGCCCAGCGCCAAGGCTCGGAGGATGTCGAGCCCGCCCTGCACGCCCGAGCAGTAATAGACCGGCACCCGGCCGCCCACGGCCTCGATGACGGGGGGCAGGCAGTCGATGGCGGCGGGGCCGCCCTCAAACTGGCGGCCGGAATGGTTGGAGACCCAGATCGCGTCCACGCCCATCTCGATGAGGCGCGTGGCGTCCTGCGGCTCCGCCACGCCCTTGACGATCAGCGGACCGTCCCATTCCTCGCGGATCGCTTTGATATAGGCGTCGTCCGGAAAGCCGCGGATCAAGCGGCCGGCATGGACGAAGGCGTCCTTGCCCTTGGCCTGGGGGCCGTAGCTGTTGGGGAACTTCATCGTCGGCTGGCCATGCTTGGCGATGCCCAGCGCCCAGGCGGGGCGGGCCGCGATGGAGGCGATGATCTTGGGCGTCATCACCGGCGGCATGGAGACATGGGCGCGGCGCTGCCGCTCCCGGCGGCTTTCGCCGGGCACGTCGACGGTAACGACCAGCACGCGCCAGCCCGCCTCCTTGATGCGGCGGAGCATGTCGCGCCGGATCTCCGGGTCGCGGACGGGATAGTGCTGGAACCAGCCCATCTCGCCCGCGAGACCGCCAGTGTCTTCGGGAGTCGCGGCGGCGACCGTCGACTGGCCGTAGGGGATGCGGTGATCGGCGGCGGCGCGGGCGAGGATCCGCTCCGCGTCGGGCCAGAGCAGGCCGGCCATGCCCACCGGGGCGACGCCGAAGGGCACGCTGTGCTCAACCCCCAGGGTCGTGCGGCGCAGGTCCGGGGTGAAGTCGCCGCGCAGGATGGCGGGCATGAACTGCACCGCGTCCATCCGCTCCCGGTTGCGGGTGACGCCCTTTTCGGTACCGGTGCCGCTGTCGAGATACTCGAAGGCGAAATGCGGCATGCGGGACTTGGCCTTGCGGCGCAGGTCGGACAGGGCGGGGTGGGTGACGTCGAGATCCATCTTCAGGGCCTTCGCTTGCGGGGCGCGCCGGGGGACCAGCCCCCCGGACCCCCCGGGATATTTCAACAGGGAAGAAAGGGCCTAGCGGACCTTCAACGTGATCTTGCCGATATGGTCGCCGGCCTCCATCCGGGCATGGGCCGCGGCGGCTTCGGCCAGGGGGAATGTCTGGTCCATGACCGGCGCGATGGTGCCCGCGTCGAGCAGCGGCCAGACCTCGGCGCGTAGGCGCGCGGCGATGCGGGCCTTGGCGAGGTCGGATTGCGGACGCAGGGTCGAGCCGGTGATCGTCAGGCGCCGCACCATCAGCGGGGCGAAGTTCACGGCGACCTTGGGCCCTTGCAGGAACGCGATCTGCACGAGGCGCCCGTCTTCGGCCAGGGCCTTGAGGTTGCGGGGCAGGTAGTCGCCGCCGACCATGTCGAGGATCACGTCGGCGCCGCCTTCGCCCTGCATCCAGGGGACGAAATCGGCCTCGCGGTAGTTCAGCGCCTCCGCGCCAAGGTCGCGGCAGGTGGCGACCTTCTCCTCCGACCCGGCGGTGGCGAAGACGCGGGCGCCGCGGGCGCGGGCGAGTTGGATCGCCGTCGTGCCGATGCCGCTGGTCCCGCCATGGACGAGGAAGCGCTCTCCGGCCTTCAGCCCGGCGCGGTCGAACACGTTGGTCCAGACGGTGAAGAAGGTCTCGCAGAGCGCCGCGGCCTGGGCCATGGACAAGCCCTTGGGGATCGGCAGGGCATGGTCGGCGGGGGTGACGGCGTATTCTGCATAGCCACCGCCGGGGAGCAGGGCGCAGACCGCGTCACCGACCGCCCAGCGGCTGACGCCCGGACCGATGGCGGCGACTGTGCCCGCGGCCTCCAGGCCGGGCAGGTCCGACGCGCCGGGCGGCGGGTCGTAGGCCCCCGCGCGTTGCAGCGCGTCGGGACGGTTCACGCCCGCATGGTCGATGGCGATCAGGATATGGCCGGGGCCGGGCACCGGCACCGGGCGCGTGGTGGGGACGAGAGCCTCCGGCCCCCCGGGGGTGGCGATCTCGATGGCCTGCATGCTGTCGGACACTCCGAACCCTCCCTGTCGGTCGCGCCGGAGTTTAGGCGGCGCGGACGGGGAGGGCCAGAGGCCGGGTCCGGTCTGGGGTGCCGTTCGGGCGCGAGAATGCGGCTTGGGGGCGCGGGGTCGTGTCGCTTCGCGTTCTTCCGTCCGTCCCAAGCGTTGAGCGGGATGGCGACGGGCATTGCCGGTTGGCGGGCATCTTGGGGCTGCCGCGCGGCGTGGTACCCACCAACCGCTCGACATCACGATCGGACCGCCGCGCCGCGACCCACCTGCCTGACCGAGCCGGTCTTGACCTGGGCTTATCCCCGCGGACCCCAATAGCCCGGCAGATCGATCGGCGGACCGGAGGGCTTGCGGATGCGCGAAAGCACCATGTTCGGCCCGGCCATCAGCCGCGACAGAACCGGCGACTTGTTGATTCGCGCCTTCACCTTTTCGAAGCGCATCACGTCCTCGATCCGGCGGTCGAGGAAGGCCCAGGTCTCGCGGTGCTCCTCGGACTGATCGCCCAGCCAGTAGAGCACGGTCGAGGAATAGACGCCCGACAGGATCGCCCGCTTGGAATACCAGTTCACGTCCTCGGATGTGTCGCCCAGAATCGTCCAGATCGCATCCGCCGTCCCCCAAAGAGCGCGCGTCCCATCGGCCGCGTGGATCGGCAGCGCAAAGAGCGTCATGCCCCGGCGCACCGCTTCCCGGTTCTCGTCGGCCAGCACGATGCGGGTCCGCACGGCATGGGCGACCCGGTCGCGGTAGCGCAGGCCGGCCAGATCCTCGGCGCCCAACTGCTCTCCCATGCGCGCATCGTCGCGGCGGTGAAAGGCGAGTGCCAGATCGACGGCGCCGCGCGGAAAGGCAGCTCGCGCTTCGGCGGGCGGGATGCCCGTATCGGCGATGGCGGCTCGGAAAGCAGTCTCCGACCAGCCGTCGAAGGGCACATGCATGAGCGCGGCGTCGATCAGGCGGTTTTTCAGGTCAGTCATTGCGGTCCTCCGGTCTGTCTCCCGCACGGAACCTATCTATCGGTAAAGGCGCATCGCAAAGGCCCCGAGACGGCGATGCCCGATGGCCCCCGATTTGCGAACTCCGCGCGCGGGCCACTGGACAACCTAGGGGCGCGCGGCTATCAGGCCAACTCCTGCACGGACCGATCCGACACTCTTACTTAGAAAGGTGGTGAAAACCACATGCAGGTCAGCGTTCGCGACAACAACGTCGATCAGGCCCTCCGGGCTCTGAAGAAGAAGTTGCAGCGGGAGGGTGTGTTCCGCGAAATGAAGCTCAAGCAGCATTTCGAGAAGCCCTCCGAGAAGAAGGCGCGCCAGAAGGCCGAGGCCATTCGCCGCGCCCGCAAGCTCGCTCGCAAGAAGGCCCAGCGCGAAGGGATGATGTAAGTCACCCCGGTCCTGGACCGAGACGACCCCCTGGCGCCCGCCGGCGCCGGGGGGTTTTCGTTTGAGGGGGGGGGCGCGGCATTTTTCGGGCCAGCCCCAACGCCATCGCTCTCAACGCCGCGCTGACCCTTTGCCCGGGGTGTCAACGCATGGCCGCGCACCGCGCCGGTGAAGGTGCGGCAATGACGGACGGAGATAGGGGCGAGATCATCGCCGCGCCCGCGCCCTCCAGCGCGCGGGCGGCCATCGGGATGGGCAGTACAGGGCCATGGCGCTGAGGAAGCACGATGCCGATCCGTCAAAAGGTTTCTCTTGGAACAGAGGTTTTGCGTATAGCGTTCCGCCTCGCAGAACGAGCGGCCCAGCGGCAGGAGCTAGTCGTGGGCGATCCATTGCGTGCCGGTCGGACTGGCGCCGAGCGGACAAGCAGCGCGCCAGGGGCCTATCCGCCCGCGCGCTCGAAGCCGGCGTCGGTGACGCGCGTGACCCGGGGCCGCTCGGGCGAATGCGCGTCTACCGTGTCGTCGAAGATCTTGTGCTCGGACACGCCGGGCACGCTGGCGAAATCGCGCATGATCCGATCCGGAAACCAGCTTTGCCCGACCGAGGTAAAGCCGAGTTTCCGCAGCATCCCCGAGACGGTGATCCCGCACATCGCCTTGCCTGCCGGGCCGTGCGCCTTGACCAGGGCCAATGCCTGCTCCGCCGTCTCGGGCGAAACGACCACCTGCTGGACGACCATGTGGTAGGTCGGGCGGGCGTGGTAGTCGGTGTAGAATTCCAGCATCGTCGGGGTGATGCCGAAGAGGACGTCGCCCCGTTCCGGCGCAGTCGGATGGCGCCATGTGCCGGCCGGGTCGAAAATCACCCGCTGGCTTCCGGAGACCATAAGCGCCGAGTGCCCGCCCGCCCCCGAGCGGTTGTTGATCGCCGTCATCAGCGTCAGCGTGGGCGGGCCCGGCTCGGCCCAGGCCCGGGCCTGGACCTCTTCCATGGGCGCATAGATGGCCTCGGCACCGCAACCTGCCAGGAGCGGCAGAGCCAGGGCCAGGGCCAGCGCGCGGATCACGGTGTCAGGTCCGGAAGATCGCCAGGAAGACGAGAACGGCGATGATGACGATCACCGTCCATTTGGTCACCTGCACGAAGCCCGCGAAGGTCTTTTCCTGCTGGGTGATATCCATGCTGCCGTGCTTGTGCTCGTCGGCCATTGGGGTCGCCTCGGTCGTCTGGTTGAATCGCTGGCTCAATAGCGTGGCCTGCCGAGTATGTCACGCGGTCGCGGGTGCGTCACCGCGCCCTAAAGCCTCCGATGGGGCGGAAAGGGCGCGCAGCTCGGCGCCGTCACGGGAACAGGCCGTGAGGGAGCGTGCATCGCGGCGGCCCGATCCGCATGCGTCCAGCCCCGGGAGGCCCCCGACAGGCGCGATCCGGATGGGGCGCGCCCAGATCGCTTGGGGCGGGTCTGTGGCGTGCGAAGTCCTGCGGGGCCGACGGCCGCAAGGGCGTGCTCACTCCCGGATGATGCCCCGATCCGCGGCTTCCTCCCCAATATCGGCGGCGGCGGCGGCCTCCGGGTCCTCGCCGAACCGGGACAGGAGCGCATTTTCCAGCCCCTGGTTCAGCTCGCGTGCCTTGGCCCGGTATTCCGGATTGTCGGCCAGGGACACGCCCGGCTTCCACAGCGCGGCCAATTCGCGCAGGCTTTGACGGTCATGGGCATAGAAGGCCTCGCGCGCCTCGTGGGCCTCCGTTTCCGACCAGCCCAGCCGCTCCAGGGCGTAGCGGCCCGCCCGCAGGCTGCCGTCAAACAACTCGCGCACGATGTCTCGGGCGCCCGCGCGGTAGAGCTCGTAGACATGCACGCGGTCATAGGCCCGCGCGACGATGTGGATATTCGGATTGGCGGCCAACGCGATCTTGGTCAGCTTGACCGCGTCGGCCCGGTCGTCCAGCGCCACCACCAGGACCTTGGCCGAGGACAGTCCCGCCGCCTCCAGCAGTTCGGGCCGGGTCGGGTCGCCCATATAGGTCTTGATCCCGAAGCTGCGCAGAAGCTGGATCGTCTCGAAATCGCGGTCGAGCACGACCGTGCGCACGCCGGAGCCTTGCAGCATCCGGTGCACCACCTGCCCGAAGCGGCCGACCCCCGCGATGATGACCTCCGCCTTCTCGTCGATGGCGTCGTCTTCCATATGCTCGCCGGTCTCGCGCTGGGCCAGCCGTTCATAGGCGACGAAGAGAAGGGGCGTGACCAGCATCGACAGAGCGATCACGAGCAGGATCAGGCTGGACAGCTCGGTGCCGAACACGCCGCCAGTGACCGCGACCGAAGACAGCACGAAGCCGAACTCCCCCGCTTGCGCGAGCGAGAGCGTAAACAGCAGGCGGTCGCGCCCCTTGATCCGGAAGACGAAGGCGAGGGCGAGCAGGATCAGGCCCTTAAGCAGGATCAGGCCGGTCACGAGGCCCAGCACGAGGAACGGCGCGCCCAGGAAGGTGCCGAAATCGATTCCCGCGCCCACCGTGATGAAGAAGAGCCCCAGCAGAAGGCCTTTGAACGGCTCGACACCGGCTTCCAGTTCGTGCCGGAACTCGGAATTGGCCAGCACGACGCCCGCCAGGAAGGTGCCCAGCGCCGGCGACAGGCCGACCAGCATCATCAGCACCGCAACACCGATCACGAAGAGCAGCGAGACGATCGTGTGCATCTCCCGCAGGCGCGCCTGGCCCGCGTAGCGGAAGACGGGGCGCGTCAGATAGATGCCGCCCAGGATCACGCACACGATCGCGCCGACGGTCAGCAGCGTCACGCCCCAGCCCGGCAGCCCGTCCAGCCAGTGGCCGAACTCCGCGACCATGGTCGCGCTCTCGCCATCGCCCATCGCGCCGCCATGGCCGTCGCCATGGGCGCCGCCCCCGCCGATCGCGTGGCCCGCGCCGAGCAGCGGCATCAGCGCCAGCATCGGGATCACGATCACGTCCTGTGCCAGCAGAACCGAAAACCCCGAACGTCCGCCCCGGGTCGAGGTGAGACCCTTTTCCTGCAAGGTCTGGATGACGATCGCGGTGGAGGAGAGCGCCAGGATCATGCCGATGGCCAGCCCGACCTGCCATGTCTGCCCCAAGAGGATCGCCGCCCCCGTGACCGCCGCCATGGTCAGCACCACCTGTCCCAGGCCCAGCCCAAGCAGCCGCGCGCGCATGTCCCAGAGCGCCCTGGGCTCCAGCTCCAGTCCGATGATGAAGAGCATCATCACAACGCCGAATTCGGCGAAATGCTGGAGGTCTGCCGTCTCGGAGCCGACGAGCCCCGTCAGCGGCCCGATCAGCACCCCCGCGACGAGATAGCCCAGCACCGAGCCAAGCCTGAGCCGCACGGCGAGGGGCACGCAGACCGTTGCCGCCGCGAGATAGATCGCGGCCATGAGCAGGAAAGTGTCCATGGCGCGAGCCTAGGCGAGCGGCCTGAGCGGGGCAACGGGCGGTGGCGGGCCAATGCCCGCCCTACGGGCCGCTCGTAGGGCGGGCATTGGCCCGCCGCTCTGGTCCTGCTGTCAAACCGGCAGGGGCGCGTCCCGTTTGGGCTGGTCGAGAACGATTTGCGACTGGACGCGCGCGACGCTCTCATGGGGCAGCAGCACCCGGTGGAGCAGATCGTTCAGCGCCGCGAGATCCGCGCACCAGACGCGGAGCAGATAGTCGGCCTCGCCGGTCATGGTCCAGACCGAGGCGACCCGGGGCTCCGCTTCCAGGAGGCGCAGGAAGGCGCGGGCGCGGTCGGGCGTGTGGGTGGCCATCTGTACCTGCACGAAGGCCTGGACAGTCAGGCCCAGCTTGCCTGGATCCAGCCGGGCGACGGTGGCGCGGATCAGGCCCGCCTGTTCCAGCCGGGCGCGCCGCCGTCCCGCCTGGCTGGGCGAGAGGTTGAGCAGGCGGCCGAGCGCCTCGGCGGTGAGCGTGGCGTCGCGTTGCAGGGCCCGCAACAGCGCGCGATCGAGATCGTCCATGCGACTCTCCATGCGGATATTGCGCATCATGCGTCCGTTTCGCACGCGAAACTTGTAAAGAGAAGGTTAAATTTTGCGAGGATCGCGCGCTCCCCGCAGGCCATTCGCGTTATACGCCCCTGAGCCATTCAGAGGAGAGACCCCATGGGACCCTTCCCCCACGACGCCCCCTATTCCAAGATCAGCGACGCCAACCCCGCCGGAACCGACGGCTTCGAGTTCGTCGAATTCGCCCATCAGGATCCCGCGCAGCTGCGCGACATCTTCACCCGCCAGGGCTATGCCCATGTCGCGACCCACAAGACCAAGGCCATCGAGGTCTGGCAGCAGGGCGACATCACCTATCTGATCAATGCCGAGCCCGGCAGCCACGCGATGGAGTTCGTGGCCGAGCACGGCCCCTGCGCGCCCTCGATGGGTTGGCGCGTGGCCGATGCGCGGCACGCCTACGACCATGCCGTCTCCAAGGGGGCGACGCCCTATGAGGGCCCGGGCAAGGCGCTGGACGTTCCGGCCATCGTCGGGATCGGCGGCTCGCTGATCTATTTCGTCGACCAGTATCGCGACGCCTCGCCCTATAATGCCGAATTCGACTGGATCGCGCCGGCGAACCCCGAGGGCGTGGGCTTCCATTATCTCGACCACCTCACCCACAACGTCCACAAGGGGAACATGGACGTCTGGTTCAAGTTCTACGGCGACCTCTTCAATTTCCGCGAGATCCGGTTCTTCGACATCGAGGGAAAATATACCGGCCTGCTCAGCCGCGCGCTGACCTCACCCTGCGGCCGCATCCGCATCCCGATCAACGAGGACCGGGGCGAGACCGGCCAGATCGTCGAGTATCTCAAGCGCTATAACGGCGAGGGCATCCAGCATATCGCGGTGGGCGCGAAGGACATCTACGCGGCCGTGGACGCCATCGCCGAGAACGGCGTCAAGTTCATGCCCAAGCCGCCCGAGACCTACTACCCACTGTCCAAGGAGCGCGTGACGGGTCACGAGGAACCGCTCGACAAGCTGGAAAAGCACGGCATCCTGATCGACGGCGAAGGCGTCGTCGGCGGGGGCGAGACGCGCATCCTGCTGCAGATCTTCTCCAAGACCTGCATCGGCCCGATCTTCTTCGAGTTCATCCAGCGCAAGGGCGATGACGGCTTTGGCGAGGGCAACTTCAAGGCGCTCTTCGAGGCCATCGAGCAGGATCAGCTGGATCGCGGTGTGCTAAAGGCATCGTGAGGACCGGGCGGAACCAAGCCCGCTCCGACTCGTTTATCCAACGTCACATCCGCGGGCGGGTCTGCACTCCGTCCGCAACCGGCCTCCGGGTGTCCTCCGATGGTTGTGCGGTGACGAGGGCATCCGTCTGAGCGGCGCCCCGGCCAGGAATGGTCGGGGCGTCTGTCGTTTCTGGCGGCGGTCGAGCCTGCGGCCCCGCGAAACGCAACTCCGTCCGCTAAAGTTCCTGCTCAAAACAGAAAAAAAGCCGGAAACCCATCGGGGGCGCGCTCCGTTGTTCAGGCAAGACGCCGCACGGCGCCGTCACAACTGAAGAAAGGAAGCACTGTTATGAAACTCATTCTGACCACCGCTGCAGCCACCTTCGCCCTGGCCAGCTCGGCCGTCGCCTACACGGGCGTTTCGCCGTCGATCCTCTCCTCCGTCGAGTCCATCATCGAGGAGCAGGGCCTGTCGGTCGACGTCACCACGCTCAGCGATGAGCAGGTCCTCGAGATCTACAGCGCCGGCCAGGTCGACGATGCGAACCAGCGGATCACCCTGATCCGTGGTGCGCTCGACGAAGAGAACTACGCCTCGCGCATGATCACCGAACGCCGTGAAGACCTGACGATGGTCGACGAGGCGACGGGTCTGGCCCCGATGGGCGAGAACTCGGTGGTGATCTCGGTCAAGAACTACCTTGAGACCGAAGGCTTCATGGTCGACGCGTCCACGCTGACGGATCGGCAGGTCGCCGAAATCTACTTCCTGGCCTATTCGGACAGCGACGAAGATCATCGGGATGCCATCGAGACCATCCTGAACATGTGATCGCCGTTTCGGTGTGATCGTTGTGGCCGTCCCCTTTGGGGGCGGCCATTTTTCGTTGCGGTCTCGGGGCGCTCTTCTGAGCGATCGCGACCGGCTTAGGGGCTGTCGCGCCTCCGAGTCCGGGTGCGGTCGAGAGGAGCGGCGAGTTCTCCGAGATCCTGTCTTGGAGTCGGATCGATCCGGTCAACTGTCTCGGGACGGCGCCGGTGCCTCTTCTGCCGCAGGCGGGCCGCGGCGCAGGGCAGGGAGACCGAACCGGGCCCAGGCCCAGGCGACAGGAAAAAGGGGCGCCTCTTGGCGCCCCTTCTCGATGGCTCACCCTGTGCGGGCCATCACTCGATCTTCGGCAGAAGCGTATCGAGCGAGGCCTTGGCGTCGCCGTAGAACATCCGCGTGTTGTCCTTGAAGAACAGCGGGTTCTCGATGCCGGAATAGCCGGTGCCCTGGCCGCGCTTGGAGACGAAGACCTGCTTGGCCTTCCAGACTTCCAACACCGGCATCCCCGCGATGGGAGAGTTCGGGTCGTCCTGCGCCGCCGGGTTCACGATGTCGTTGGAGCCGATGACGATGACGACATCCGTGTCCGGGAAGTCGTCGTTGATCTCGTCCATCTCCAGCACGATGTCGTAGGGCACCTTTGCCTCGGCCAGGAGCACGTTCATGTGCCCGGGCAGACGGCCTGCAACGGGGTGGATGGCGAAGCGCACCTCCTTGCCCTTGGCGCGCAGCTTCTTGGTCAGGTCCGCGACAGCCGACTGCGCCTGCGCCACAGCCATGCCGTAGCCCGGGACGATGATGACCGAGTCGGCCTCGTTGAGCGCCGTGGCCACGCCGTCTGCGTCGATGGCGACCTGCTCGCCCTCGACCGCCATCTGCTCTCCGGCCGGGCCGCCGAAGCCGCCCAGGATGACCGAGACGAAGCTGCGGTTCATCGCCTTGCACATGATGTAGGAGAGGATCGCACCCGAAGAGCCGACCAGCGCGCCGACCGTGATCAGCAGGTCGTTGCCCAGGGAGAAGCCGATCGCCGCCGCAGCCCAGCCCGAGTAGCTGTTCAGCATCGAGACGACGACGGGCATGTCCGCGCCGCCGATCCCCATGATCAGGTGGTAGCCGATGAAGAGCGCGGCCAGCGTCATCACCACCAGCGCCAGGGTCGAGCCGCTGCCGATATAGACGAACAGCATCACCAGGCTGAGCAGCGCCGCGCCGGCGTTCAGCGCGTGCCCGCCGGGCAGCTTCTTGGCGGCGGTGTTCACCTTCCCGGCGAGCTTGCCGTAGGCGATCACCGAGCCGGTGAAGGTCACCGCGCCGATGAAGACGCCGAGGAACAGCTCGATCTGAAGGATCGTGATCTCGACCGGGATCTTCTTGGCGACGACCGAGCCGAAGCCGCGGAATTGCTCGACGACGGCGGCGGCGGCCGCGGCCACTTCCGGCGTCTCGTCATAGGCGCGCGGGAAGGGCACGCCGGCCTCGGCGAAGGCCGCGGCCACGCGGCCGATCTCGACATGGGCGTTGATGCCCACGAAGACGGCGGCCAAGCCGACGAGCGAGTGCATCGCCGCGACCAGTTCCGGCATCTGGGTCATTTGGACGCGGGTGGCGAGGACGTAGCCGATCGCGCCGCCCAGGCCGATCAGGATGATCGAGACCGGCCAGAGGCCCGCGCCGGGGCCGACCAGCGTCGCCAAGACCGCGATGGCCATACCGACGATGCCATACCAGATCGCGCGCTTGGCGCTCTCCTGGCTGGAAAGCCCGCCCAGCGACAGGATGAAAAGGACGCCTGCGACCACATAGGCCGCGTTCGTGAATCCGAGTTCCATATGCTTGGCCCCCCTTTACGACTTCTGGAACATGGCGAGCATGCGCCGGGTGACGAGGAAGCCACCGAAGATGTTGATCCCGGCCATGAAGACCGAGGCGGCGGCGAGGATCACGACGAGCATCGAGCCCGACCCGATCTGAAGCAACGCGCCGAGGATGATGATCGAGGAAATCGCGTTGGTCACCGCCATCAGCGGCGTGTGCAGCGAATGCGCCACGCCCCAGATCACCTGGAAGCCGACGAAGCAGGCCAGGGTGAACACGATGAAATGCTGCATGAAGCTCGCGGGCGTGTAGAGACCCGCCAGAAGCAGCAGAACGCCGCCCACGGCGAGAAGCGAGACCTGGAACTTGGTTTCGGCCTTGAAGGCGGCGACCTCCTGGGCGCGCTTCTCCTCGGGGGTCAGCTCCTTGGGCTTCTCTTTCTTCTGGGCGGCGATCGCCTGCACCTTGGGCGGCGGCGGCGGGAAGGTGATCTCTCCGCCATGGGTGATCGTCGCCCCGCGAATGACGTCATCCTCCATGTTGTGCACGACCTGCCCGTCCTTCTCGGGCGTCAGGTCGGCCATCATGTGGCGGATGTTGTTGCCGTAGAGCGTCGAGGATTGCGTGGCCATCCGGCTCGGGAAGTCGGTGTAGCCGACGATGGTGACGCCGTTGTCTGTTACGATCTTCTCGTCCTTGACGGTCAGCTCGCAGTTCCCGCCGCGCTCGGCGGCGAGGTCGACGATGACCGAGCCGGGCTTCATCGCCTCGACCATGTCCTTGGTCCAGAGCACGGGCGCGGGGCGGTTCGGGATCAGCGCCGTGGTGATGACGATGTCCATGTCGGGGGCCAGCTCGCGGAATTTCTCAAGCTGCTTGGCCTGGAACTCCGGCGAGGACGGGGGCGCGTAGCCGCCGGTGGCGGCGCCGTCGGGCAGCTCGCTATCCTCGAATTCCAAGAAGACGAACTCGGCGCCCATGGATTCGATCTGCTCGGCCACCTCGGGGCGGACGTCGAAGGCGTAGGTGATCGCGCCCAACGACGTGCTGGTGCCGATGGCGGCGAGGCCCGCGACGCCGGCGCCGACGACGAGAACCTTGGCCGGCGGAACCTTGCCGGCCGCCGTCACCTGGCCGGTGAAGAAACGGCCGAAATTGTTGCCCGCCTCGATGACGGCGCGGTACCCCGCGATATTCGCCATCGACGACAGCGCGTCCATTTTCTGCGCGCGGGAAATGCGCGGGACCATATCCATCGCGATGACATTGGCGCCCTTGTCCTTGGCCAGCCCCATCAGCGTCTCGTTGGAGGCGGGGTAGAAGAACGAGATGAGCGTCTTGCCATGTTCGAGCCGGGCGACTTCCTCCTCGGTGGGGGGGCGCACCTTGGCGACGATGTCGGCGACTTTCCAAAGTTGATCCGCGCCGCTGACGACCTCGACGCCCGCATCGGCATAGGCGCTGTCCAGGAAGCCCGCTTTCTCGCCAGCGCCTGCCTCAACGATGACATCGTATCCAAGTTTCTGGAGATGTCCCGCGCTCTCTGGGGTGATGGCCACCCGCGCCTCGTCCGCAAGGACCTCTTTCGGTGCGCCGATCTTCATTGCATGGTCTCCGGGCTGATTGCGGTGCCGCCTCATACAGAGGAGGCGCCAAATGAACAAGGCGGGCTATCGGCGGGCGACAGGATCTTGCGTGAAAGGGGATGACGTTGCGGAATCTGGAGGGACGGCACGCGCTTGTCACCGGCGGCGGCACCGGGATCGGCCGCGCCATCGCCGAGGCGCTGCGCGATGCGGGCGCGGCGGTCACCGTGACGGGACGGCGCCGCGAGAAGCTGGCCGAGGTGGCGGGCTGCACCCCCGTGGTGATGGACGTGGCCTCCGAGACGTCGGTGATGGAGGGCGTGGCCGAGGCGCGCGCGGCGAACGGGCCGGTGACGATCTGCGTGGCCAATGCCGGCATCGCCGAGGGCCGCAGCCTGCGCGATACCGATGCCGAGTTCTGGCGGCGGATGATGGCGATCAATCTCGACGGCTGCTTCCACACCTTCCGCGCCTGCATTCCCGACATGCTGTCGGAGGAGTGGGGCCGCGCGATCGCGATCTCGTCCATCGCCGGGCTGAAGGGGCTGAGGGGCGGGGCGGCCTATACTGCCTCCAAGCACGGGATGATCGGACTGGTACGCGGGCTGGCCGCTGATTTCGTGGGCAAGCCCCTGACGATCAACGCGATCTGTCCGGGCTATGTCGAGACCGCCATCGTCGACGAGAACCTGATCCGCATCATGGAGCGCACCGGAAAATCCGAGGCGGAGGCGATGGCGCTGATGCAGGGGGCGAACCCGCATAACCGGCTGATCGCACCGGAGGAGGTCGCGTCGCTAGCGCTCTGGCTCTGTTCAGATGGGGCGGCATCGGTGCATGGACAGGCGCTGCAAATCAGCGGGGGGGAGTTCTGATGGATTGGGAGGCGCTGCGCGGTCAATTTCATCTGCCGAAAGGCGTGATCTATCTGGACGGCAACTCGCTGGGGCCGATGCCGCGGGCGGTGCCCGTCCGCGTCGGCGACGTCATGGAGGAATGGGCCGATCTCCTGATCCGCGGCTGGAACGAGGGCGATGGCGGCGGAGGCTGGATGGGCTGGCCCGGGCGCATCGGCGACCGGATCGCGCGGCTAATTGGCGCAGCCGAGGGCACGGTGACGGTGGGCGACACGCTGTCGATCCGGGTCTATCAGGCGGTGGCCTCCGCGCTGCATCTGGCGGGGCCGGAGCGGGCGGTCGTGCTGTCGGATGAGGGTAACTTCCCGAGCGACCTCTACATGGCCGAGGGGCTGGTGAGCACTTTGGGCCGCGGAGAGCTGCGCGTAGTTCCGCCCGAGGCCGTGATGGATGCACTGACCGAGGAGGTCAGCGTGCTGATGCTGACGCAGGTCGATTATCGCACGGGCCGGATGCACGACATGGCGGCTCTGGACCGGGCGGCGAAGGCCAAGGGCATCGTCACGGTCTGGGACCTCGCCCATTCGGCGGGCGCGCATGAGGTGGACGTGACCGCCGCGGGGGCCGATTTCGCCGTGGGCTGCACCTACAAATATCTCAACGCGGGGCCGGGGGCGCCCGCCTTCATCTATGTCCGGCCGGAGCTTCAGGACCGGGTGCGCCCGGCGCTGGCCGGCTGGCTGGGCCATGCGCGGCCCTTCGCCTTCGAGCTGGGCTATGCGCCCGGCGAGGGAATCGATCGGATGCGGGTGGGCACGCCGCCGGTGCTGCAACTCGCGGCGCTGGATGCGGCGCTCGACGTCTGGGACGCGGTCGATATGGGCCAGCTCCGGGCGCGCTCATTGGCCCTGTCGGGCCGCTTCGCCAGCGCGGTGGCGGCGCGCTGCCCGACCTTGACGCCGGCCCTGGCCCCGGACGTGCCCCGCGGCAGCCAGGTCAGCCTGCGCCATCCCGAGGGCTATGCCATCGTCCAGGCGCTGATCGCCCGCGGCGTGATCGGCGACTTCCGCGCGCCCGACATTCTGCGCTTCGGCTTCACGCCGCTCTTCCTGTCGGAGGCGGATGTGGACGCGGCGGTGGCCCATCTGGCGGAGGTCATGGAGCGCGAGGAATATGCGCAGGATCGCTTCCGCACGCGCCGGGCCGTGACCTAGCGGCCAGAAATACCACTGCATACCGCGATCGTGCTGGGCAGGGGGCGCCGCAGGCGCTAGCTGCTGCCCAAGACCGGAGGCATCCATGTTGCGCGATCATCCCCGCCGCTACGACTTGGCCAACGAATTGCACGCGCGGCCCTTCCCGTCGCTCAAGGCGCCCTGCCGCGCGGCCTTCCTGGCGATCAAGCGCGAGAAGGACGCGGTGGGGCGTGACCGCGCCGCGGATCGCGCCCATCTCGACGCCCTGCTGGAGCGGTTCGGCGGCGACCGGCCCGCCCCCGGCGCGACCCATTTCTTCGGCCAGCTCGGCAAGCACCGGCTGAAATGGGAGAGCCATACGGAATTCGTCACCTACACGCTGTTCTCCGATGGCGTGGCGGAGCGGCCCTTCGATGGCGCGATGTTCGACGTCTTCCCCGCCGACTGGCTGGCCGAGGCGCCGGGTGTGCGGCTGACCTCGGCCTTGATCCGGGTCGAATCCGAGACCCTGGCGGATGCGATCGAGCAGAAGATCCAGGACTGGTTCGTCCCCGAGAGCCTCGCCGCCAGCCGGGTCCTGGACGATAGCGCGCTGATCGCCTCGGATTTCCGCATCGACAGCGCGGGCCATGTCCGTTTCGCGGCATTTGTCGCGGACGATACCGGCGCGCGGCGGGTCGGCCGGATCGTCCAGCGGCTGACCGAGATCGAGACCTACAAGGTGATGGCGATGCTGGCCCTGCCGCGGGCGCGGGCGCTTTCGACCGATGTGGGGCGCATGGATCAGGAATTGTCGGATCTGGTCGGGCGTCTGCGGGCCGGCGAGGCGGGGACGGACGAGACGCTGGAGGGCCTCTTGGAGATCGGCTCGGAGCTGGAGACGATGCTCGCCCGCTCCGCCTTCCGCTTCGGCGCGCAGGAGGCCTATGAGCGGCTGGTCCATCAGCGCATCGAGGTTCTGCGCGAGGAGCGGTTCGGCGGCCGTCAGACCTTTGCGGAATTCATGATGCGCCGCTTCGACCCGGCGATGCGCACCTGCCGCTCGGTCCAGGGCCGGATGGAGGCGCTGGCGGAACGGGCCAAGCGGGCGGGGGACCTGCTTTCGACGCGGGTCAACGTGGACCGGGCGAACCAGAACGCGGCGCTGCTGCGGTCGATGGACGAGCGCGCGGCGGCGCAGCTGCGCTTGCAGAAGACGGTCGAGGGGCTCTCTGTCGTGGCGATCAGCTACTACGCGCTGGGGCTGGTTTCGGCGCTGGTCTATCCGCTGGGGGCCCAGGCGGGGATGCCGAAGGAGATGGTCTCTGCCTTGGTGGTCGTCCCGGTGGTGGCCGCGGTTTGGGTGGTGGTGCGCCGAATCCGGAAGGTCGTCGAGCAGTGAGGACGGGGAGGGGGGCTCTGCCCCCCGTCCGGCAAGCCGGACTCCCCCCGAGGTATTTTAGGCAAGATGAGGCGGAGGGGCGGGCTCAGGCCTGCCGGATGAGGGAGCCCGCGCCGTGGCTGGTGAAGAGTTCCAGCAGCACTGCGTTCGGGACCCGGCCGTCGAGGATGACCACGGCGCGGACCCCGGCCGCCAAGGCGTCGAGCGCGGTTTGGGTCTTGGGGATCATGCCGCCGGCGATGGTGCCGTCTTCGGTCATCGCGCGGACCTGGGCGGCGGAGAGTTCGGTCACCACTTCGCCGCTCGCGTCCTTGACGCCTGTTACATCGGTCAGCAGCAGCAGGCGGTCGGCCTTGAGCGCACCCGCGATGGCGCCCGCGGCCGTGTCGCCGTTGATATTGTAGGTCTCGTCGTTCTCGCCGGTGCCGATGGGCGCGATCACGGGGATCATCTCGTCACGGAAGAGCGAGTGCAGCAGGCGTGGATCGACCTCGGACGGGGCGCCGACGAAGCCCAGTTCCGGGTCGTCGGCGACGCAGGTGATCATGTCGGCATCTTTGCCCGTGAGGCCCACGGCCCGGCCGCCTGCGGTGTTGAGCGCCTGCACGATCCGCTTGTTGATCTCGCCGGCCAGCACCATCTCGACCACCTGCATGGTGGCCGCGTCGGTCACCCGCTTGCCGCGCACGAAGGTGGACTGCACGCCCAGCCGCTCCAGCATGGCGTTGATCATCGGGCCGCCGCCATGGACGATGACCGGGTTGATCCCCACCGTCCGCATCAGCACCACGTCGCGCGCGAAGCTGGCCATCCCCTCGTCGGAGCCCATCGCGTGGCCACCCAGCTTGATGACGACCGTCGCGTCGTCATAGCGGCGCAGATAGGGCAGCGCCTCGTTCAGGGTGCGGGCGATGGCGGCGTTGTCGCGGTTCATGTCGTCTCTGGCTCTCATGGGTCCCTCCGAGGGAGTGCCTAGACGGTCGCGGCGGCGGAGGCCAGCGACGGAAAGCGGGGACCGGCGAAGTCGAGCCCGGTCGCGGCCTCGGCCCGCAAGACGATTTCAGCGGCGGCGCGGGCGTCCTCCTCCCCGTCATGGTGGCGGAAGGTCAGGCCCAGATGGCGCTTGAGGGAGGCGAGGCCGTGGCCGGTGCCGTGGGGGCGCCGGAGCTCCGGCCAGGCGCGGCGGGCGACGCGGACGCTGTCGCGCCAGGTCCAGGCGGGCGGGGGCAGGTCGCTGGCGGCGCAGGCCTGGCCTATGGCGGAGCGGTCGAAGGTGGAGTGCTGGAAGACGAGATGCCCGCCGACGATGGCGTCGAGCAGGGGCAGGATGTCCGCAAAGCGGGGCGCGCCCCGCACCGTCTCGGCGGTGATCCCGTGCACGAAGGCGCAGGACCAGTCGCTTTGGCCTGGATCGACATAGGTGGACCAGGTGGCCGTCGTGCCGTCCGCGCGCGCTCCCGCGATGCCGATCTGGCAGATGGAGCCGCGGCGGCGGTCCGCTGTCTCGACATCGAGTGCGAGGAAGCGGAAGGGGCCGGGCAAGGGAGAACGAAGCATGACCGTGCGTAGCATCCCCGCCGCGGCGGCGGAAGTGGGCGCGGGGGCGGCGCGGCGCCGTCTGCGATCGCTCAGGCGATCTCGGCGATGACAGAGCGGAGCGTCGGGATGCCCCAGCCCTTCTCGCTGCTGGTGACGATCAGCTCGGGGAAGGCGGCGGGGTGTTTGGCCAGCGTCGCGCGGGTGCGGTCGAGGACCTTCTCGCGCTCGGCCTCCTTCACCTTGTCCGCCTTGGTCAGCACCGCCTGGAAGGTGACGGCGGAGGCGTCGAGCAGGGACATGATCTCTTCGTCGACATCCTTCGGCCCGTGGCGGGCGTCGATCAGGACGAAGGCGCGGCGGAGCGAAGGCCGCCCGGCGAGATAGGCCTTGAGCAGGGCCTGCCATTTGGCGACCTCCTTAACCGGGGCATTGGCGAACCCGTAGCCTGGCAGGTCCACCAGGTAATGGCTGTCGGCGAGGGTGAAGAAGTTGATCTCCTGGGTGCGGCCGGGCGTGTTCGAGGCGCGGGCGAGGGCCTTTCGCCCGGTCAGCGCGTTGATCAGGGTCGACTTGCCGACATTGGAGCGACCGGCGAAGCAGACCTCGACCCGGTCGGCCGGGGGCATGCCGGACATTGCGACGACGCCCTTCAGGAACTCGCCCCCGGTGGCGAAGAGCTTGCGCCCGCGCTCCTCCGATTCGGGGCTGGGGGCGTCGGCGACGGGGAACGGCAAGGTCATGTCGCGGACTCCAGCGCGGTAAGATCGGCGCCACGGATGGCGTCGAGGTTTCGGGTGATCTTCGCCGCGTCCCAGTCCCACCAGGCGATGGACAGGAGGCGGGTGACCGTGGCGTCGTCGAACCGCGTCCTGACCACGCGCGCGGGATTGCCCGCGACAATGGCATAGGGCGGCACGTCCCGGGTGACGACGGACATGGCCGCCACGATGGCGCCTGCGCCGATGGTCACGCCGGGCATGATCGTCGCGTGGTCGCCGATCCAGACATCGGGGCCGATCACCGTGTCGCCCTTGTGGGTGGCGGTCCAGCTGGCGGGATCAAAGCCCTCCTCCCAGCCATGGCCGAAGATGTTGAACGGGAAGGTGGAGAACCCGTCCATCGCGTGGGTGCCGCCATTCATGAAGATGCGCACGCCATGGGCGAGGGCGCAGAACGGCCCGATGGTCAGGTGATCGCCGAAGAAGTCGAAATGGTGCAGCACGTTGCGGTCGAAGAAGTCGCGCGTCTCGTCGCGGTCGTCGTAATAGGCATAGGCGCCCACGGTGACGTTGGCGCGGCCCTCGGCCAGGGGGCGCAGGAAGACCGTGCCGGCATAGGTCGGCGCCATCGGGGTCAGGGTATCGGGATCCGGGCCTACCATTCGAGCCGGTCCCCCAGGGCGATCTCGCCGCCTTCGACGACGGTCAGGCCGATGCTGAAATCGCGATGGCCCACCTCGTCGAGGACCGAGAGTACATCCGCATCGCGGCGGCCGGTTTCGGGGTTCGCCTCGGTCGAGCGGCACCGCTCGATTCGGTCGAACGCCTCCAGCACGGCCCCGCCGAGGCGCAGACGCTTGCCGATCAGGTCGAACTCCTCCCACGGCGCGAGGCCGTCGATCCAGAGGTTGCAGCGCCAGCGGTGGATCGAGAGGGGGCGGCCGAGGCGCCCCTCGACCACGCGATGGCTGGCGAGGTTGCCCAGCGTGATCGAGGGGTCGGCGGTATCGGTCATGCCCCGGGACGCGGGCGCGCGGACCAGGCGAACGGGCGCGGCGCGGCCCTCGGGGACCAATGGGGCGAGCCAATCGATCAGCGCGGGCCCCTCCGTCTCCGGGTCGAAGGTCAGGGGCGGGCGCTCCGGGTGGGTCAGCCGGAGGCGGTCGCCCTCCCATCCGGCCTCGATGGCCATCAGGGCCGGGGTCGTGGCGACACGCAGGAAATTGGCGCAGCGGGCCCATTCGCCGTCGACGGCTTTCGACGCGTCATGGGCCACGGCCCAGAGCCGGTCGCCCGGCAGGGTCTGCCCGGCGTTCAGCGCGACCCGGGCCACCTGTTCCCGTCCGACGGACTTGATCGGGTGGCGCCAGATCGCGCTCAGGGTCATCGCCGCTTTTTCCGGGATTTGCGGCTTTTCGAGCCGGAGCGCGGCTTGGTCGTGTCCCCCCCCACAGTGGAGGGCTCCGACGCGTCATCGGGCGCGTCGGGCGAGTTCGCGGGGGCTTCGGCGGCCTCGTTCGCGGGGGCGTCGGCCTTGGCCTCGGTCGGTTTTGCCGGCTTCTTGTCCTTACCCGTGCCGGCTTCGGCGGCGGGCTTCTTGGTGAAGGACGACTTGATGTTGCCGAAGAGGTCGGGCTTCGAGCCGTGGGAGCGCATGATCGCGTATTGCTGCACGAAGGTGATCGTGTTGTTCGCGATCCAGTAGACGATCAGGCCGGAGGCGAAGCCGCCCAGCATGAACATGAACACCCAGGGCAGCCAGGCGAAGATCATCGCCTGGGTCGGGTCGGTGGGGGCCGGGTTCAGCTTCTGTTGAAGCCACATGGAGATGCCCAGCAGGATCGGCAGGATGCCGATGAAGATCAGCGCCAGGATCGAGTTCGGGTCCGGCGCCGCGAAGGGCAGCAGGCCGAACAGGTTCATGATCGAGGTCGGGTCGGGCGCGGACAGGTCCTGGAAGGGGCCGAAGAACGGCGCGTGGCGCAGCTCCAGGGTGACGAAGATCACCTTGTAGAGCGAGAAGAAGATCGGGATCTGGAGCAGGATCGGTAGGCAGCCCGCGGCGGGGTTCACCTTGTTGACCTTGTAGAGCTCCATCATGCCCTGCTGGAGCTTCTGGCGGTCGTCGCCCGCCTTCTCCTTGAGCTTCTCCATCTCGGGCTGGAGTTCCTTCATCCGCGCCATCGAGACGTAGGATTTGTAGGCCAGCGGCAGAAGGATCGCCTTGATGCAGAGGGTCAGCACGATGATCGCGATGCCCATATTGCCGATCATCGCGTTCAGCCAGTGAAGCCCGGCGAAGATCGGCTTGGTCAGGAAATAGAACCAGCCCCAGTCGATCGAGTCGATGAAGCCCGCGACCGGCTGGGTCTCGTCGTTCTGATATTCGCGGATGGTCGCCCATTCCTTGGCCCCCGCGAAGAGCCGGCTCTCGGACACATGGCTCTCGCCCGCGGCGACCTCGCGGATCGGCAGACGGGTCTCGGTCTGGTAGATGTCTGCCGTGTCGACATATTTGACGACCTCG
The DNA here is from genome assembly GCF_900116765.1 of Jannaschia seohaensis. GTDB lineage: Bacteria > Pseudomonadota > Alphaproteobacteria > Rhodobacterales > Rhodobacteraceae > Jannaschia > Jannaschia seohaensis. Next base: position 219,532 of record NZ_UETC01000005.1, read on the forward strand.
GTGAAGCGCATGCCCGCCGACGGGATCAGCGTCGTCATCCAGTATTTGTCGGTGAAGCCGATCCAGCCATCCTCGGAGGCTTCGGTCATCTGCACCATCCCGCCCTCTGCCGCGATGCGGTCCAGGTCGGTCATGTCGTCGTAGTTGATCTCCATCAGCTCCCCGTCGGAGCGGGCGACGACGCCTTCGTGCAGAATGAAAAAGTTGACCGTATCGGGTTCGCCATGGCGGGCGACCAGGCCGTAGGGGGCCAGCCGCACCGGCGCGCCGGTGTCGTTTCGCACGCCCTGGCTGACGGTGAACATATAGTCGGCGTCCACCGCGATGGTCTTGGTGAAGGTCAGGCCGCTGCCATTGTCCCAAGTCAGCGTCACCGGCGTCTCGTGGGTCAGCACGGCGCCTTCGGGCGCGGTCCATTCGGTGTTGGCCGTGGGCACGTCCTCGAAGCCCAGAGACCCGCCCGGGATCCAGCCATGCAGCGCGTAATAGGCGTCCGGTCCGCCGGCCGGGTTGAGCAGCGTGACGATCGGCGAGTCGTCGTCAATCGTCTCGCGGTAATCCAGCAGCGAGATGTCGTCGATTCGCCCGCCATTGAGCGAGATCGAGCCCGTCAGGCGCGGCGTCTCAACCGGGATGCGTGGGGCGGAGGCCAGCGCGGCGGCCCGGCTCTCGGCCGGGGTGACTGCGACGGATCCGGGCGCGGCAGTGGCACCGGGGGCCATCGGCGGCGTGATCGCGCCGCCCTCGGCATCGAGCACGAGCCCCTCGCCCGCCGCCAGATCGGCTTCGGTCGGCGCGGGCGGTTCCGGTGGGAAGAGGACGAACCAGATCAGCAGGACCACCGCAGAGAGAACGGTGGCGAGGATGAGGTTCTTGTTCTGCTCGTCCATGAGACCTGTCCGGGGCATGTCGGGAATTCCGCGCCGTTCAACAGATGGCGCGCCGGAAGGTCAAGGCGAAACCCGAGCCTCGGCGCGGGAGGTCACCGCCGCAGCACGCTGGAATAGTGTAGCAGGCCCCAGGGGAGGAAGGCGCGCTCCACCTCCGCCCAGACCGGGCCGAATTCCAGCACGCCCAGCCGGGCGCGCCCGGCGATCTCGCGCAGGCTCCGGCGGCCGTCGATCTGTGCGAGCACCGGAGCGGTGGCGCGGGGCAGGGTGAGGCTGACCGTCTCGCCCTCGATCCGGACCGGCAGGGGGCGGCCCTTGGCCACCACCTGCGCCAGCTTGGCGGGGGGCGCGCCGAAATGCGGGATCGCCGCGAGGGAGCGGCCGGTCGCCGGTTCCCGCGCCGCGCCATGGGGGGCGACATAGGCGACATGGACCTTGATCGTGCCGCGCAGCTTTTCGGCCACGGCCATGGCGGTTTCGGGCGGCAGCTCGTGGGGTGTGCCTGTCAGGCGCTCGGGATCATAGAGCCCGGGCTGGCAGAAGGAGACCAGATCCCAGCCCGTCCGTTTCAGAACCGCCAGCAGGTCGGCCACATCATAGGCGCGGTCCTGCCCATGCAGCAGCAGGTCGTAGAAGCCGGCATCGCTGGCGCGGTGATCGACGAGGCGGGGATTGGTCTTGAACGGGTGGCCGTCGGGCAGGCGGTCGAGCCAAGCGCGCGCCTTTGCCAGCCGCTCTTCGGGCGGGAGGCCGTCGAGCAGCGCGCCGAACGCCTCCTGCAAGGGGTAGACGCCGGAGCGGCCGTAAGGCGCGTAGACCATCATGCCCATCCCGCCCTCGGGCGCGCAGGCCCGCGCCAGCGCGGCGAAGCCCGCATCGGGCTCCGGCAGGTGATGCAGCACGCCGCAGCAGTCGATATAGTCGAAGGTGCCGAAATCGGGCGCATCCAGCAGGGAAGCGGTGTGGAAGGTCACGCCGCCCAGCCCCCGCGCGGCGATCCGCGCCTCGGCCACCTCGCGGGCTTTAGCGGAGAGGTCGAGATAGGTGATCTCGTAGGGCCGCCCAGCATCGGTCAGCATTTGCGCCAGCTGCACCGTCCCGTCGCCGGAGCCCCCGCCCGCGACCAGCACCCGCAGCGGCTGCGTCCAGTCCCGGCGTCCGCCCCAGAGGAAATGGTCCATCTCCGCGGGCCGGGACGGAGAGCCGACCACCAGGCGCTTGGCCTCCTCCGCGGGATCCCGGGCGGGGTAGGGATAGGCGTCGTATTGCTCGGTGACGGTGACCATGGGCGCTCCATTTCGGCCGGCGTCGGTCGCCGGCCGCGCCCGGTCTAGCCCGGAGGCGCGCCGATGGCACCCCTTCCCCGCGGCCGCAGGGGGGCGGCGGGGTTAACCCCGCCCTACACATGGCCGCGCGGACGACGTAGGAGGGGGCATGGCCGATATTCGTTCCCTCTTCGTCACCCGTCTCTACCGCGCCGCCCAGTCGGAGCATGGACCTGCCGTGGACTATGACGAACTCGCCGCGACCTGCCTCTCCGTGGCCGAGGACGACGAGGCCGGACAGGACTGGTGCGAGGCGAACGGCTATGCGGGCTATACCTCCTACGCATCGCTGACGGACCTGCCCTGGCGGATGCCGATCTTCGCCGACCTGGTGCGGTCGCTGGATGGCCATGTCGCCGCCTTCGCCGAGGATTTGGCGCTGGATCTCGACGGGCGGGCGCTGGTGCTGGAGGACATCTGGATCAACGTGCTGCCCGAGGGCGGCTTTCATACCAGCCATATCCACCCGCATTCGGTGATTTCGGGGACGACCTATGTGTCGATGCCCGAGGGGACGAGCGCGCTGAAGTTGGAAGACCCGCGGCTGCCCTTCATGATGGCCGCGCCGGTGCGCAAGCGGGACGCGCCGGAGGAGCTGCGGACCTATCATTCGGTCGCGCCCGCCGTGGGGGACGTGCTGCTATGGGAGAGCTTCGTGCGGCATGAGGTGCCGATGAACATGGCCGAAGAGCCGCGCGTGTCGGTGAGCTTCAACTACAAGTGGACGTGAGGGACGTACGGACGTAGTTCCACTCGCGTGAAGATCGACACACCGGAATTCCGCCATGCCCATGCGTGACAAGATCCGGAAGGTCGGGGACTCGTCGGTCGTGACGCTGACGGCGGAGCTGCTGGCGTTGCTCGACGCCAAAGATGGCGACATGCCCTATGTTATGCACGCCGACGATGGGAAGTTGAATATAGAGCTTTATCACCCGGAGGTCGCCGCAACTCTGGAAGCCGCTGAGATCGTGATGGGTCAGAACAGGACGCGCGCCGAGCGTTCGCGGGAATTAGCCTGCGTCGTACCCTGTCCAAGCCGTCTGGACTAAGCTAGACGTCGACCCTAAATAAATTCAATATTTTAGTAGGATGAGCGGATTATAAAACATAACGGGTCGCTCCAAGACTTGCAGCAGATAGTCCAGGGCTGCGGTTACAGTGTCACCGAAGTGAAAGACAATGGCGCAGGGCACCAAGTTCGGACCGCTGACGGGGCGATTATCAACTGGTACCCGTCCACCGGTAAGGTTCAAGTGCAAGGAAAGGCCAGCGCGAAAGCCCAGTTTGAGCAGGCTTGGGCAGACTACACGGGAAATGGGCCGGTGGAGCTGGTCGCAACTTCCAGGCAGCCAATGCCAGAAAGCCCGGAGAACCCAGCGAACGCCAATAAAAGGGTCTTCGTCGTTCATGGTCACGATAATACCGCTCGCGAGCAGCTTGAACTTGTCCTCCATAAGCTCGGCCTCGACCCTTTCGTCCTTGCGAACTCGGGAGGAGGCGGGCTTACGATTATCGAAGCTCTTGAGAAGGAAATTGGGCCAAACGAGGGCAATGCGCGATCTGGCATAGTTCTGATGACGCCTGATGACATCGGGTACGCGAAAGCACACGGCGAAATCGAAGCGCAACCGCGAGCGCGCCAAAACGTGGTGTTAGAAATGGGGATGCTGATCGCAGCAGTTGGACGTGGCAACGTAGCGATACTCAAGAAGGGGCACCTGGAAGTCCCTTCGGACGCTCAGGGCATTCTGTACGTTCCCTTCAACGAGCACGTTAAGGGGGCCGTACCGAAACTTGCTGACCGATTGCGGGCAGCGGGATTCGTGCTCAATCCTGCGAACATCACGAAAGCAAGTTCGTAAGTCCTACCGCCCCCTTGCCAACTCGGCCCGACTCGTCTATGCGGCGCGCTCTACCCACTCCACCGGGCTTTGGGTCACCCCTCGCGGGGCCCTCCGGTGATGTTGAAAGGATCCAGGCGATGAACGCCACCGAGCTCCGGGGCAAGACCCCCGACGAGCTGCGCGAGCAGCTGACCCAACTCAAGAAGGAGGCCTTCAACCTCCGCTTCCAGCAGGCCACCAACCAGCTGGAGAACACTGCGCGGATGCGTGCCGTTCGCCGCGACGTGGCGCGCGTGAACACCATCCTCAACGAGAAGGCCGCGGACGCGGCGCAGGAGGCCTGAGATGCCGAAGCGTATCCTCCAGGGCGTCGTCACCTCGGACCAGAACGCCCAGACCGTCACCGTTTCCGTCGAGCGGCGCTTCAAGCACCCGCTGCTGCAGAAGACCGTGCGGAAGTCCAAGAAATACCGCGCGCATGACGAGCACGACCAGTTCAAGGTCGGCGACACCGTGCGCATCCAGGAATGTGCGCCCAAGTCCAAGACCAAGCGCTGGGAGGTGATCGCCCAATAAAGGGCGGCCACCCACCACATTCGAAACCCTGGGGACAAGGCCACGCATCGGCCCCCCAAAGGTCGGGAGAAACCAATGATCCAGATGCAGACCAACCTGGATGTTGCTGATAATAGCGGCGCGCGCCGCGTTCAGTGCATCAAGGTCTTGGGCGGGTCCAAGCGGAAATATGCCTCCGTCGGCGACATCATCGTGGTGTCGGTGAAGGAAGCCATTCCGCGCGGACGCGTCAAGAAAGGCGACGTGCGCAAGGCCGTCGTCGTGCGCACCGCCAAAGAGGTGTTCCGCGAGGACGGGACCGCGATCCGCTTCGACAGGAACGCCGCCGTCATCCTCAACAACAACAACGAGCCGGTCGGCACCCGTATCTTCGGGCCGGTGGTTCGTGAGCTGCGCGCGAAGAACTTCATGAAGATCATCTCGCTCGCTCCGGAGGTGCTGTGATGGCTGCCAAACTCCGCAAAGGTGACAAGGTCGTCGTGCTTGCCGGTAAGGACAAGGGCAAGACCGGCGAGATCGAGAGCGTCGATCCCAAGGCCGGCCGCGCCGTCGTCGGCGGGATCAACATGGCGATCCGCCACACCCGCCAGTCGCAGGCCAGCCAGGGCGGCCGCCTGCCCAAGGCGCTGCCGATCGACCTGTCGAACCTCGCCATCGTCGATGCCAACGGCAAGGCCTCCCGCGTCGGCTTCCGCATGGAAGACGGCAAGAAGGTCCGATTCGCCAAGACCACGGGAGACGTGATCTGATGCTCGATACCGAAAATTACGTCCCGCGCCTCCGCACCAAGTTCGACGCCGAGATCAAGGCGGCGATGAAGGAGGAGTTCGGGTACTCCAACGACATGATGATCCCGCGGCTCGACAAGATCGTGCTCAACATCGGCGCGGGCGCCGAGGCTGTGCGCGACTCGAAGAAGGCCAAGTCGGCTCAGGACGATCTGACCGCCATCGCCGGTCAAAAGGCCGTCGTGACCAAGGCGAAGAAGTCGATCGCCGGCTTCCGCGTCCGCGAAGGCATGCCGCTGGGCGCCAAGGTGACCCTGCGCGGGGCCCGGATGTATGAATTCCTGGACCGTCTGATCACCATTGCGCTGCCCCGCGTCCGCGACTTCCGCGGTGTGAATGGCAAGAGCTTCGACGGCCGTGGCAACTACGCCATGGGCCTCAAGGAGCACATCGTCTTCCCCGAGATCAACTTCGACAAGGTCGACGAAGTCTGGGGCATGGACATCATCATCTGCACCACCGCGCAGACCGATGCCGAGGCGAAAGCGCTGCTCAAGCATTTCAACATGCCGTTCAATTCGTGAGGACCTGAATCAATGGCAAAAGAATCCATGATCCAGCGCCAGAAGAAGCGTGAGCGGCTGGTCAAGCAATATGCCGGAAAGCGCGCCGCGCTGAAGGAGACGATCCGCGACGAGTCGAAGCCGATGGAGGAGCGCTTCAAGGCGACCCTGAAGCTGGCCGAGCTGCCCCGCAACTCGAGCGCGACCCGTCTCAACAACCGCTGCCAGCTGACGGGGCGCCCGCGCGCCTACTACCGTAAGCTGAAGCTCAGCCGCATCATGCTGCGCGAACTGGCCAGCCAGGGGAAAATCCCCGGCATGGTGAAGTCGAGCTGGTGAGGGAGGAGTTAAGATGAACGATCCCATCGGCGATATGCTGACCCGCATTCGCAACGCGCAGCTGCGCGGCAAGTCCACCGTAACCACGCCGGCCTCCAAGCTGCGTGCCCGGGTGCTCGACGTCCTCGCGGACGAGGGCTACATCCGCGGCTACGAGCAGTCGACCGACCGTCAGGGCCACCCGACGATCGAGATCTCCCTCAAGTATTACGAGGGCGTCCCGGTCATCCGTGAGCTCAAGCGCGTCTCCAAGCCCGGCCGCCGTGTCTATCTCGGCGTCGATAACGTGCCTTCGGTCCGTCAGGGCCTGGGCGTCGCGATCGTCTCGACGTCCAAGGGCGTCATGTCCGATGCCTCGGCCCGCTCCGCCAATGTCGGCGGAGAGGTCCTGTGCACCGTCTTCTGAGGAGGATCTGATGTCTCGTATCGGAAAGAAGCCCGTCGAGCTGCCCTCCGGCGTGGAGGCCTCGGTCTCCGGCCAGACGGTCACGATCAAGGGCCCCAAGGGCACGCGCGAATTCCGCGCGACCGACGATGTCACGCTCGCGGTCGAGGACAATGCCGTCACGGTCACGCCGCGCGGCAAGTCCAAGCGCGCCCGCCAGCAATGGGGCATGTCCCGCACGCAGGTGGCGAACCTCGTGACCGGCGTGACCCAGGGCTTCAAGAAGGAGCTCGAGATCACCGGCGTCGGCTACCGCGCGCAGATGCAGGGCAACACCCTGAAGCTGGCGCTCGGCTACAGCCATGACGTCAACTTCGAGGTGCCCGAGGGCGTGACAGTCACGGCCCCGAAGCAGACCGAAGTCGTGATCGAAGGCATCGACCAGCAGCTGGTCGGCCAGGTCGCCGCCAATATCCGCGAGTGGCGCGCGCCGGAGCCCTATAAGGGCAAGGGCATTCGCTACAAGGGCGAGTATATCTTCCGCAAGGAAGGCAAGAAGAAGTAAGGACCGGACAGATGGCAAACAGCAAACGCGACCTGTTCCTCAAGCGCCGCCTGCGCGTCCGGAACAAGCTCCGCAAGATGGCCGCCGGGCGCCCGCGCTTGTCGGTCCACCGCTCGAACAAGAACATCTCGGTGCAACTCATCGACGACGTGCAGGGCCGGACGCTGGCCTCCGCCTCGACGATGGAGAAGGACCTGGGGCTGGTCGGCAAGAACAACATCGAAGCGGCGACCAAGGTCGGCGCGTTGATCGCCGAGCGCGCCAAGTCGGCCGGTATCGAGAACGTCTATTTCGATCGGGGCGGCTTCCTCTTTCACGGGAAGGTGAAGGCGCTCGCCGATGCCGCCCGCGAAGGCGGTCTGAAGTTCTGAAGCCAGAGGCGGGGAAACCCCCGCCCTACGGCGAAAGGATAGGGTAGGGCGGGGTTTGACCCCGCCCCGCCCTTTGCAGGCGGTACGGCCGCCTCGATGATCCGGGCCGCACGGCACTGGGATCGGCACGAACCGGGCGCAGGCCCGAACGCAAAGGAGACGCCGCATGGCGAGAGACGACAACAGAGGGCGCGGCCGCGGCCGTGACCGCGACGAGACCCCGGAATTCGCCGACCGCCTGGTGGCGATCAACCGCGTGTCGAAGACGGTGAAGGGCGGCAAGCGCTTCGGCTTCGCGGCGCTCGTGGTCGTGGGCGACCAGAAGGGCCGCGTGGGCTTCGGCAAGGGCAAGGCCAAGGAGGTCCCCGAGGCCATCCGCAAGGCCACCGAGCAGGCCAAGCGCCAGATGATCCGCGTGCCGCTGCGCGACGGCCGCACGCTGCACCACGACATGCACGGCCGCCACGGCGCTGGCCGCGTCGTGATGCGCACCGCGCCGGAGGGCACCGGGATCATCGCCGGTGGTCCGATGCGCGCCGTGTTCGAGATGCTGGGCGTCAAGGACGTGGTGTCGAAATCCATCGGCTCGCAGAACCCCTACAACATGATCCGCGCAACCCTGGACGGCCTCACGAAGGAGCAGTCGCCCCGCTCCGTCGCGCAGCGCCGTGGCAAGAAGGTTGCGGATATCCTGCCCAAGCGCGACGAGGCTCCGGCCGAATCGTCGCAGGTCGCCGAGGAGGCCTGATCCATGGCTAAGACGATTGTCGTGAAGCAGATCGGCAGCCCGATCCGTCGCCCCGCCATCCAGCGCCAGACGCTGATCGGTCTCGGGCTCAACAAGATGCACCGCACCCGCGAGTTGGAGGACACCCCCTCGATCCGCGGAATGGTCGCCAAGATCCCGCACCTCGTGGAGATCGTGGAAGAGCGCGGCTGAAGGCCCGGTAGGGCGGGGATATCCCCGCCTTACGACATTGCGCCCCGGTCGGTGACGGCCGGGGCGTTTTTTTTTGGCTGGATCGGTCTGAGCAGTGGCGTCCGAACTCGAAAATTCCTTCCATGCCAGCTGCTCCAACGGCCTTGTCGTCGCAGGTCTCCGGGTGCTCCAGGCCCATTCGAACGTCGCGTGACGAGGCAGCCTCAAGAGCGTGGGAGACAAATCCCCCGCAAGCCTGTGCGGCCTCGGCGATGCACTCCTCGCGTGACTCCGCACGGCTTTGTTCGTCGCGGCGCAAGAGTATCCCAATCCGTGCGGAGATGGCGTCGCGGCTCTCCAAGACTTCAATGCGATTGTCGATCGGCGGGTCTGTCGGCGTCAGTGCTCTGTAGGTTTTCTCGGACCCAGACCCTGGAGCACCGCTGTGAGGGGCGCCCAGCTCCAAATGCTCAATTCGCAGGAGGAGTGATGTCGCGCCTCCTACCGACGGCGTTCCATCCTGGTCCGAACTGTCTCTCAGAGGCAGGGGCCACCTCTGCGGTGACAGGGTTGCTCACGTCACAGCGCGATCCGCTCCACTTGCTTGAAGAACCGCTCGACATCCTCCCGTTGACAGAGCGTCGTGCCTTCCTCCTGCACCGCCGAGGCCGCCGCGGCCGTGCCCCAGCAGCAGGCCGTGACCGGGTCCTCCCCACGTGACAGCGCCAGAGCGAAGGCCCCGACGAAGCTGTCCCCCGCGCCGATCTTCGAATGCGGGATCACCAACGGGGGGCGGGTCAGGCCGACCCAGTCCTCGGTGGCGATCACGTTTCCGGAAGCCTCGGCGGCGACGATCACGATCTCGGCCGCGCCGTCCGCGCGCAACTTCCGCGCCAGATCCGCATGGTCCGAGAGCTGCCGCAAGCGTTGGCCCGTCAGCTCCTCCGCCTCCACCGTATCCATGCGGAGCGCGTAAAGGCCGGAGCGCGCCTGCGCGGCATGGCTCAGCGCCGCGCCGGAGGTGTCGAGGATCATACGCGCACCGCGCTCCGCCAGCGCGGGGGCCAAGTCGGGGAAGAAGGTTGGGGGCAGGCCGGGCGGCAGGGAGCCGGAGGGGATCACCAGCGCGCCTGGGGAGGCGGCGGCCAGGATCGCGGCGCGGGCGGCCTCGGCGTCGTGCTCGGTCCAGGCATGGCCGGGCAGCATGAAGCGGTATTGCAGCCCCGTGGCCGCATCGCGGACGGAGATCGACTGACGGGTCGGGTATGCGACGCCCAGCGATTCGGGCGTCAGCCCCTCCGCCTCGATCAGGTTGACCAGTTCCTGCCCGGTCGGCCCCCCCTGGGCCACGAGAGCGCGGCTGGTCCCGCCCAGATTGTGGATGGCGCGGCTGATATTCACGCCGCCCCCGCCAGGATGCACCAGCGGCGGCGCGCAGCGCAGCTTGCGGTCGGGGATCACGACGGGCGCCTCGGTCGAGAGGTCCAGCGCCGGGTTCGCGGTAACGGTGATAATCTCGGTCATAGGGCAGGAATGCGGGCCGAGGGCGCAGGGTGCAAGCCTCCGATCACGGGGCAGCCGAGTGTCGCTTGCAGCGCGTCGGCCAGTTCGTCGACCGTGTCGGTCGTGGCATAGACCCCGCCGGTGCGATCGGCCAGGCAGCGGGCGGCGATCTCTGCGCCATCCTCCGGGGTCCGGCGGTTCAGGAGAGCGGAGAAGGGGTCCGACTCGACCTTGAACCCCAGAACGTGGATCGTGAGGTCCGCCGAGTCGGGCGCCATCTGCTCGATCAGGGCGCAGGGCGCGCCGCCGCAGCTTTCATTGCCGTCGGTCACCAGCACGATGACGGCCGGATCGCTGCGCCAGGAGAGGGCCGCTGCCGCCAGCGCCACCGCATTGGTCAGCGGGGTCAGGCCGCCGGGGCGGAGCGCGTCGAGTTCTGCCGCCATCCGCGCGGCGGCGCGGGGCTGGGGCGCGAAGCGCAGCCGGCTGCCGTTGCAATCGGCGTCCCGACCATAGGTCACGAGGCCGATGCGGCGCAGATCCTCGACCTGCGGCATGACGCGGGCCATCGCGGCGCGGGCTTCGTCGATGCGCAGGCCGTGGCGGCCGTCGAAGCTCTGGGCTGTCATGGAGGCGGAGGCGTCGAAGACGATCATCGTGTCCGCCGTGCAGGCGGCCATCGCCGGATGGGCGATCAGCGCCGAGAGGGCGAGCGCGCGGATCACTCCTCCAGCCGTCCGACGACTAGGCAGCCGAGCGTGGCTTGCAGGGCCTCGACCAGCTCGTCCACGGTCTCGGTCGATAGGAACAGCCCCCCGGTGCGGTCGGCGAAGCATTTGGCGACGGTATCGCCGCCGAACTCCTGCTGCTCGGGATTGTCCCAGGCGAAGAAGTCGCGGGTCGCGCGGAAGCCGATGACATGGATCGTCAGGTCCGCCGCCACATTCACCATCCGGCGCGACGTGGCGCAGGGGGTGCCGCCGCAGGTCTCGTTGCCGTCCGTCACCAGCACGATGATGGCGGGGCGGCTGCGGTAGTCCATCGCCTCGGCGGCGGTCTCGACGGCGACAGCGAGCGGGGTGAGACCCGCCGGGTTGAGCGTGTCGATGGCCTCGATCACCGGCGCGGCCGCGTTCTCGACGGGGGTGAAGCGCAGGCGGATGCCCTCGCAGCTATTCTCTGGGCCAGGGCCGTAGGTCAGCAAGCCGATGCGGCGATAGGGCTCGACCAGGGGCATGGCGATGCGGATTGCCTCTTGCGCCTCGACCAGCCGCGAGACATCGCCGGTCTCCAGCGACACCTCGGCCATGGAGGCGGAGCCGTCGAAGACGAGCATCGCATCGGTCGAGCAGGCGACGGACTGCGTGGCCAGCGCCGTCGACAGCAGAGTGGCGAGCGCCGCCCTCACGACGTCGGCTCGCAGCCGAGGACCGCGCGCAGGGCGGCGATCAGTTCGGACGTTGTGTCGGTCAGGGTGTAGCTGCCGCCCGTCGCCTCGGCCATGCAACGCGCCTCGACCTCGCCTTTGGGCAGGATGCCGTAAAGCCCGGTGCCCGAGGTCGCGATATCGCCCACCACCTTGAAGCCCAGCACATGGATCGTGAGGTCGGCGGCGGCGGCCTGCATCCGGCCGATCCGGTCGCAGGGACGGCCGCCGCATGTGTCGTTGCCATCCGTGACCAGGACCACGGTGGCCGGGCGGCTGCGGTAGTCCAGCACCTCGGCCGCCCGCTCCACCGACTCGGCCAGGGGGGTCAGACCCTGGGGCGTCATCTCGGCGAGCGCGGTCAGGATCGGCACGGCCGCCAGATCGCGCGGGCCGAAATGCAGCGCGATCCCCTCGCAGGAGCCGCCCAGCCCATAGGTGACGAGGCCGATGCGGCGGTGATGCTCGACCTCCGGCAGGACGCGGGCCATGGCGGCGCGCGCCTCCTCGATGCGAGGGGTCTGGTTCTGAACGAAGCCCGACCCGGCCATGGAGCCGGAGCCGTCGAAGACCAGCATCGCGTCGCTGCGGCAGGCGGCCTGCGCCGGGCCCGCCAGCGCCGCGATCAGGGCCAGAGGCAGGGCCGCGCGCACCGGGCTAACCCAGCCGTCCCAGCACGAGACAGCCCAGCGTCATCTGCAAGGCGCGCACCAGCTCCGCCTCGGAGCGGGTGGCGGCGAAAACGCCGTCGGTGCGGTCGGCGAAGCATTTCGCGGTGCTGTCGCGGGCGAAGCGGGGCGTCGTCGGATCCTGCCAGGAAAAGATCCGCCCCTCGCCGCGAAATCCGATCACGTGGATCGTCAGGTCTTCGGCGTCATTTGCCAGCCGCGCGGCCACGTCGCAGGCGCGCCCGCCGCAGGTCTCGTCCCCGTCGGTGACGACGACGATGATGGCGGGCTCCGTCCGGTAATCGAGCAGTTCGGCCGCGACCTGGATCGCCGCTGAGATCGGCGTCTTGCCTTCGGGCGCCAGCGCGGCGATCTCGGCGATGGTGGCGCCGGCGGCCATCGGTTTGGGCGGGAACTTGATGTCGATGCCCGAGCAGCCGGAGCCGCCGCCGGGGCCGTAGGTCATCAGACCGATGCGGCGGAAGCGCTCCACTTGCGGCATCACGCGCTCCACCGCGGCGCGGGCCTCGACGATGCGGGTCGGGATGCCGGGGTCTTCGCTGATCCGGGCCATGGAGGCGGAGCCGTCGAAGACCAGCATCGCGTCGGTCGCGCAGCTGGCCTGCGCCACCGGAGCGGTGGCGAGGGACGCAGACAGGAGCAAGGCGAGGCGCATCTTGACGATTGTGCGTGTCGGCTGGCTCCTTTCAAGGGCCAAGGCTAGGCTCACGATATGGTGATCATCGACTACGTTTATTCGGCGCATTCCGCCTATGCCTGGCTCGGCTCTGGCCATCTGATGGACATCTGCCGGCGTCATGGCGCCACGCTGGTCCATCGGCCCATCCCGCTGTCGCCGGTGGTGGAGGCGCAGGGGAGCCTGCCGTTCCGGTCGCGCACGCAGGCCCATGTCGATTATTTCTTCGGGCGGGAGATCGAGCGATGGGCGGAATGGCGCGGGGTGGAGGTCGTCCCGTTCCGGCCCACGCATCACGATGCGGATTACAGCCTCGCCAGCGGCATGATCCTGGCGCTGGGGGACCGCGGGCCGCAGGTGGACGCGATGTCGCATGCGCTGCTGGGCGCGCATTGGCGCGACGATGCGGACCTGTCCGACCGGGCGGTGCTGTCGCGGGTGGCGGAGGGCCTGGGGCACGATGCCGCGGCTCTGCTTGCGCGGGCGGCGGCGCCTGAGATCGCCGCGCGCTTCTCGGCCAATGGGGACTGGGCCATCGCGCGCGGCGTGATGGGCTCGCCCACCTATATCGTGGGCGGTGACGCCTTTTACGGGCAGGACCGGCTGGAGATGGTGGAGCGGGCGCTGACCCGCCCCTTTGCGCCGACGCGGTGGCGCAACCCGGCCGTGGACGGCTGACGCTTGCACCGGGGACGCGTGCGGTGTAGGGCCGCGCGGTGGCCCGGCATGGGCCGGGAATCGTAAGCCGCGTGCGCCCCACATTCGCTTCGGGGGCGTCTCCGGCAGAAGGAGAAGCGACATGAAACTCAACGACCTGCGCGACAATCCAGGCGCGACGCACAAGCCCAAGCGGGTGGGCCGCGGCCCCGGCTCGGGCCTCGGCAAGACCGGCGGGCGCGGCATCAAGGGTCAGAAATCCCGCTCCGGCGTGGCCATCAAGGGCTACGAGGGCGGCCAGATGCCGATCTATCAGCGTCTGCCCAAGCGCGGCTTCAACAAGCCCAACCGCAAGTCCTATGCCGTCGTGAACCTGGGCAAGATCCAGCAGTTCATCGACGCGGGCAAGCTGGGCGGCGAGATCACCGAGACGGAGCTGGTCGATAGCGGCCTGGTGCGCCGTAAGCTCGACGGCATCCGCCTGCTCGGCAAGGGCGAGATCACGTCGGCTGCCAAGATCACCGTCACCGGCGCGTCCAAGGGCGCCATCGAGGCGGTCGAGAAGGCGGGCGGTTCGGTCACGGTCACGGCGGCCGCCGCAGAGTGAGCGGTTGTGGGCGGGCGCGCACCCGCCTACATCGACCTTAGGTTTCCGGAACGCCGCCCGCGGGAGCCCGCCGGGCGGCGTTTGCATCAGACGAACGAGAGGGGCCCTTATGGCTTCAGCCGCAGAGCAGATGGCCGCCAACATGAGCTGGGGCGCGTTCGGCAAAGCCAAGGAGCTTCGCCAGCGCATCCTGTTCACGATCGGCCTGCTGATCATCTACCGCTTCGGCACCTACATCCCGGTCCCCGGCATCGACGCCAACGCGCTGCGCGACTTCGTCGAGCAGGCTTCGGCGGGCCTGGGCGGCGTGCTCAACATGTTCACGGGCGGCGCGATCGGCCGGATGGGCGTCTTCGCCCTGGGAATCATGCCCTACATCTCGGCCAGCATCATCGTGCAGCTGATGACGGCCATGGTACCCAAGCTCGAACAGCTGAAGAAAGAGGGCGAGCAGGGCCGCAAGAAGATCAACCAGTATACGCGCTACGGCACCGTGGCGCTGGCGACGCTGCAAGGCTACGGTCTGGCCGTCTCGCTGGAGGCTGGCGGTCTCGCGCACGATCCGGGCATGTTCTTCCGCGCGGCCTGCGTCATCACCCTGGTCGGCGGCACCATGTTCCTGATGTGGCTGGGTGAGCAGATCACCGCGCGCGGCATCGGCAATGGCATCTCGCTCATCATCTTCGTCGGCATCGTGGCCGAGCTTCCTGCCGCGCTCGCGCAATTCTTCGAGCAGGGCCGCACCGGCGCGCTGAACACCGCCGCGATCCTCGGCGTGGTGGCGATGCTGCTGGGCACTCTGGTCTTCGTGGTCTTCATGGAGCGGTCGCTCCGCAAGATTCACATCCAGTATCCACGCCGTCAGGTGGGGATGAAGGTCTATGACGGCGGCTCCAGCCACCTGCCGGTCAAGGTGAACCCGGCTGGCGTCATCCCGGCGATCTTCGCCTCGTCGCTGCTGCTGCTGCCGACGACAATCAGCACCTTCTCGGGCCAGCAGACCGGCCCGATCATGTCGACGCTGCTGGCCTATTTCGGCCCCGGTCAGCCGCTCTACCTGCTGTTCTTCGCGGGCATGATCGTCTTCTTCACCTACTTCTACACGTTCAACGTCTCCTTTAAGCCGGACGACGTGGCCGACAATCTGAAGAACCAGAACGGCTTCATTCCCGGCATCCGGCCGGGCAAGCGGACCGCCGAGTATCTGGAATACGTGGTCAACCGCATCCTGGTGCTGGGCGCCGGTTATCTGGCGCTGGTCTGCCTCATCCCTGAGATGGTGCGCAGCCAGCTGGCGATCACGGCTTATTTCGGTGGCACATCGATCCTGATCATCGTGTCGGTCGGGATGGATACGATCCAGCAGGTGCAGTCTCATCTGCTGGCCCATCAATACGAAGGGCTGATCGAGAAGAGCCAATTGCGCGGGAAGCGCGGGCGAAAGAAGGGGACGGCCAGACGATGAATATCATTCTGCTGGGGCCGCCGGGCGCGGGGAAAGGAACCCAGGCGCGGCGGCTCGTGGAGGAGCGCGGGATGATCCAGCTCTCGACCGGGGACATGCTGCGGGAGGCGCGGTCGTCGGGAACGGAGATGGGCCAGAAGGTCGCGTCCATCATGGATGCCGGTGGTCTTGTCACCGATGAGGTCGTGATCGGCCTGATTTCGGAGAAGCTGGATGCCGGCGGCGGCAACGGCTTCATCTTCGACGGGTTCCCGCGGACGCTGGGCCAGGCGGATGCGCTGGCGGAGCTGCTGGCCGCCAAGGGCCAGACCCTCGACGCGGTGATCGAGCTTCGGGTCGACGACGACATCCTGGTGGATCGTATCGTGGGCCGCGCCCGCGACGCCGCCGCCGCCGGCGAGCCGGTGCGCGCAGACGATAACGCCGAAAGCCTGAAAGTGCGGTTGATGGAGTACTACAAGAAGACGTCTCCCTTGATCGGCTACTATCACGCCAAGGGCCAGCTCCGTTCGATCGACGGTCTGGGCGAGATCGAGGACGTGGCGAAGACCATCTCCGGGCTGCTGGGCTGACCGCATCCGGGGCGCGCGCCCGCGGTCGTCAAGAAAAGCCTTGACAGGCGTGCCGCTGGGCCTTGACCATCATGCGCCCTCCGAATAGATCGCAATCTCCGCCGGGAATCGTGTGTTCCCGGTGGTGTCATTTTGGCCCGGCGCATGCGGCGCGGGGCGTTGTGAAAAAAGGTTCTGGAGCTACGGAACCGCAACACGAAGAAGGAACAGCCATTGGCTCGTATCGCTGGCGTCAACATCCCATCCGGGAAGCGCGTTCCCATCGCGCTCACCTACATCACCGGCATCGGTCCTGCGAAGGCCCGTGAGATCATCGACGCAGTCGGTATCGACGCGGCGCGCCGCGTGAACGAGCTGTCGGATGCCGAAGTCCTCTCGATCCGCGAATTCATCGACGCGAACGTCACCGTCGAGGGCGACCTGCGCCGTGAGACGCAGATGAACATCAAGCGTCTGATGGATCTGGGCTGCTATCGCGGCCTGCGTCACCGCCGCAACCTGCCGGTCCGTGGTCAGCGCACCCACACCAACGCCCGCACGCGCAAAGGCCCCGCGAAGGCCATCGCCGGCAAGAAGAAGTGAGGGACTGACCCATGGCTCGTGATACCCGCCGCGGCGCTCCCCGCCGCAAGGAACGCAAGAACATCGCCGCCGGCGTTGCGCATGTGAACTCCTCGTTCAACAACACCAAGATCCTGATCTCCGACGTGCAGGGCAACGCGATCTCCTGGTCGTCCGCCGGCACGATGGGCTTCAAGGGCTCGCGCAAGTCGACGCCCTATGCCGCGCAGATGGCCGCCGAAGACGCGGGCCGGAAGGCGCAGGAGCATGGGATGAAGACGCTCGAGGTCGAGGTTCAGGGCCCCGGTGGCGGCCGCGAAAGCGCGCTGCGTGCGCTGGCCGCCGTGGGGCTGCAGATCACCGCGATCCGCGACGTGACCCCGATTGCTCATAACGGTGTCCGCCCGCCGAAGCGCCGCCGGGTCTGATCCGGACCGATTGACCTTATCGACGGGGCCGCGCCGCGCGGCCCCGCCGCGCCGTTTGAAAACCTCGGGTGTCCGCGCCGCCCGCCCCAGGCGACGGACGAGAATGGAGGGATGGGACGCATGATTCATAAAAACTGGCAAGAGCTTATCAAGCCGCAGCAGCTGGATGTCCGCCCGGGCAACAACCCGGCCCGCCAGGCCACGGTGGTCGCCGAACCGCTGGAGCGGGGCTTCGGTCTCACCCTCGGCAACGCGCTGCGCCGCGTGCTGATGTCGTCCCTCCAGGGGGCTGCCATCACCTCGGTCCAGATCGATAACGTCCTGCACGAGTTCAGCAGCGTGTCCGGCGTCCGCGAGGACGTCACCGACATCGTGCTGAACCTCAAGGGCGTCTCGATCAAGATGGAGGTCGAGGGCCCCAAGCGCTTGTCGATCTCGGCCAAGGGCCCGATGGTCGTCACCGCCGGGGACATCTCGGAGTCGAACGGCATCGAGGTGCTCAACCGCGATCACGTGATCTGTCACCTCGACGACGGCGCCGACCTCTACATGGAACTGACGGTCAATACCGGCAAAGGCTATGTCTCGGCCGACAAGAACAAGCCCGAGGACGCGCCCATCGGCCTGATCCCGATCGACGCGATCTATTCGCCGGTCAAGCGCGTCTCCTACGAGGTCACGCCGACCCGCGAGGGCCAGGTTCTGGATTATGACAAGCTGACGCTAAAGCTGGAGACGGACGGCTCGCTGGCCCCGGACGACGCGGTCGCCTACGCGGCCCGCATCCTCCAGGACCAGTTGCAGATCTTCGTCAACTTCGACGAGCCCGAGGCCGCGCGCGAGGCGGGCGCCGAGGACGATCTGGAGTTCAACCCGCTTCTCCTGAAGAAGGTCGATGAACTGGAACTGTCGGTCCGCTCGGCCAACTGCCTGAAGAACGACAACATCGTCTATATCGGCGACCTGATCCAGAAGACCGAAGCCGAGATGCTCCGCACCCCGAACTTCGGTCGCAAGTCGCTGAACGAGATCAAGGAAGTGCTGTCCGGCATGGGCCTGCATCTCGGGATGGACATCGTCGATTGGCCGCCCGAGAACATCGAGGACCTGGCCAAGAAGTTCGAGGACAACTTTTGAGTTGTCCTCGACCCCGGACCTGATCCGGGGTCTCGCGCGGCCGGGTGGACCACTCGGCCGACGCACACCAAGCCTCGCGAGGTCCCGGGTCGAGCCCGGGATGCCGCCGGCGATACCTGCGCAATCCCGCGCCAATAAGGAGGGGTCCGCAACGCACGGATCCCAGACAAAGCATAAAACTGGAGACATCCCATGCGCCACGCCCGCGGATACCGCCGCCTCAACCGCACCCATGAGCACCGCAAGTCGCTCTGGAAAAACATGGCCGCCTCGCTGATCGAGCATGAGCAGATCAAGACGACGCTGCCCAAGGCGAAAGAGCTTCGCCCCATCGTCGAGAAGATGGTCACCCTCGCCAAGCGCGGCGACCTGCATGCCCGCCGTCTGCTGGCCTCGCGCCTGCATGACGAGGCTGCCGTCTCGAAGCTGATCGACGTGCTGGCCCCCCGCTATGCCGACCGTCAGGGCGGATATGTCCGCGTGCTGAAGGCGGGCTTCCGCTATGGCGACATGGCGCCGATGGCCTTCATCGAATTCGTCGACCGCGATGTCGACGCCAAGGGCGCCGCCGACCGCGCCCGCGAAGAGGCCGAAGCCGCGGCCGAGTGACCGCGCAGACCTGACCCGTCAGTGGGCCCTGCCGGAGACGGTGGGGCCCGTTTCGTTTGGGCCTCCGCATCTTTCGCGACGGGCTTGCCCCCACTATATCTGGTGTATGGCCGATCTCTTCTCCACCAGCGACCCGGCGCCCGAGCCGGGGCGCGCGCCCGCCGGGCCGCTCGCGGACCGGCTCCGTCCCGCTGCGCTGAACGCGGTGGTGGGGCAAGGGCATCTGCTCGGGCCGGAGGGCTCGCTGACGGCGATGCTGTCAGGGGCGCTGCCTTCGCTGATCCTCTGGGGGCCGCCCGGCGTCGGCAAGACGACCATCGCGCGGTTGCTCGCCGACCATGTCGGGCTGCATTTCGTGCAGATCAGCGCGATCTTCACCGGCGTGGCCGACCTCCGGAAAGTCTTCGAGACCGCGCGTAACCGCCGTGCCAACGGGCGGGGCACGCTGCTCTTCGTCGACGAGATCCATCGTTTCAACAAAGCGCAGCAGGACGGCTTCTTGCCGCATATGGAGGACGGGACGATCACCCTGGTGGGGGCGACGACCGAGAACCCCTCCTTCGAGCTCAACGCCGCTCTGATGTCCCGCGCGCAGGTGCTGGTGCTGCACCGCCTGACGTTGAAGGACATGGAGCTGCTGACCCAGCGCGCCGAGCGGGAGTTGGGCGCGAAGCTGCCGCTCGACGGGCCCGCCCGCGAGGCGTTGCAGGAAATGGCGGATGGGGATGGGCGCGCGCTCTTGAACTTGGTGGAGCAGGTCGCGGCCTGGGGCGCCAAGGGGCTGATCGATGTCGAGACGCTGTCGAAGCGGCTCCAGAAGCGGGCCGCGCAATACGACAAGTCGGGCGACGCGCATTACAACCTCATCTCCGCGCTGCATAAATCCGTGCGCGGCAGCGACCCGGACGCGGCGCTCTACTGGCTGGCCCGGATGCTGAAGGGCGGCGAGGATCCGCGGTACCTTGCGCGCCGCATCACCCGCATGGCGGTGGAGGATATCGGTCTGGCCGACCCGCAGGCGCAGGGGCTGTGTCTTCAGGCCTGGGAGACCTATGAGCGGCTGGGCTCGCCCGAGGGGGAACTCGCCCTGGCCAATGTGGTGGTCTATCTCGCGCTCGCGCCGAAATCGAACGCCGCCTATGCCGCCTTCAAGGCTGCGATGAAGGGCGCCGCGCAGGCCGGGTCGGAGCAGCCGCCCAAACATATCCTCAATGCGCCGACGCAGCTGATGAAGGATCAGGGCTACGCGGCGGGCTATGCTTACGATCACGATCAGGCGGACGGGTTCTCGGGTCAGAACTACTTCCCCGATGGCATGAAGCGGCCCGTCTACTACGTCCCCGTGGAACGCGGCTTCGAGCGGGAGCTGGGCCGCCGGCTGGATTGGTTCGTCGAGCAGCGGGCCAAGCGGGCCAAAGGTTGACACCGGGCCGCGCCGGGACGACATGCCCGCCCATGACATCCGTTCTTTCCGTGGCCCTGGGCGGGGCGCTGGGCGCTTCGCTCCGCTTCCTTCTCGTCAGCGCGCTGATGCGTGACGGGTTTCCCGTCGCGATCCTGTTCTGCAACGTCTTGGGATCGTTTCTGATGGGCCTGCTTGTCGTCCTATTGGGGCATCACGGCTTGCCGCAATTGCAACCCTTCCTGCTGGCGGGCGTGCTGGGTGGCTTCACGACCTTTTCGGCCTTCTCGCTAGAGACGCTGGCCCTGATCGAGCAGGGCGCGTTGGGGCAGGCCTTTCTCTATGTCGCGGCGTCGGTTCTGCTGTCGCTGCTGGCGCTGACCGCGGGCCTTTGGCTCGCCCGGAGTTTCGCATGAGTGGAGTGCAGACCGTGACCGTCGCCGCGGGCGAGGGGGAGCAGCGGCTGGACCGCTGGCTCAAGCGCCGGTTCCCGCAACTCAGCCAGGGGCAAATCGAGAAGATGGCCCGCAAGGGCGAGTTGCGGCTGGATGGCGGGCGCGTGAAGGCCAATACGCGGGTCGAGGAGGGCCAGCAGGTCCGCGTGCCGCCCCTTCCGGAGGAGCGTGGGCCGGCCGCGCCGAAGCGGGTCAAGACGCCCAAGGCGGATGCGGAGATGATCCGCGCCTGTGTGATTTATCGCGACGAGCACATCCTGGCGCTGAACAAGCCGCCGGGCCTCGCCTCGCAGGGCGGCAGCGGTCAGACGCGCCATGTCGACGGGATGGGCGACGCGCTGCGCTTCGACGCCGATGAGCAGCCGCGCCTTGTCCACCGGCTGGACCGCGACACCTCGGGCGTGATGCTGATGGCGCGCAACCGGCTGACCGCCGCCAAGCTCAGCGAAGCCTTCCAGAGCCGCGACACCCGCAAGATCTACTGGGCGGCCATCGCGGGCGTGCCCAAGCTCAAGCGCGGGACGATCCGGTTCGGGCTGGTCAAGGCCGGGGGCGGCGGCGATGGCGGCGAGAAGATGCGCGCCATCCATCCCGACGAGGTCGGGCAGGTGAAGGGCGCGAAGAACGCGACCTCCGATTACGCGATCCTTGACAGCCTGGGGACGCGGGCGGCCTGGGCCGCGCTGGTTCCGGTGACGGGGCGGACGCATCAGCTGCGTGTGCATATGGCCGAGATCGGGCATCCGATCGTGGGCGACGGGAAATATGGCGGATCGGGGCAGGAAAATCTGGGCGACGGCTGGGGCGCGCAGCTCGGCGGCGAGATCAGCCGCAAGCTGCATCTGCACGCCCGTTCGCTGACGCTCACCCACCCGATCACCGGGGCGCGGCTGCACCTGACCGCGCCTCTGCCGCCGCATATGCAGGCAACCTGGGACATGATGGGCTGGCGCGCCGAGGATGTGCCGGTCGACCCCTTTGCGGAGGATGACGATGCGTGATGCGCTGGCGATCTTCGATGTGGATGGAACCCTGATCGACAGCGGCGGTATCGTCGTCGACACGCTGACCGCCGCCTTCGAGGAGGCGGGCGCGTCCCCGCCCGCGCCGGACGCGATCCGGCGGGGGATCGGTCTGTCGCTCTCGCAGATGATCGCCACCCTCGCCGACGATCTCCCCGAGTCCGTGTTCGCCGAGATCGTCGCCGGCTATCGGCTGCGCTTCGCCGCGGCGATGGAGCAGGGCGGCGAGCCGCCGCTTTATCCGGGCGTCGAGGCAGGGCTGGCGCGGTTGGCCCAAGCGGGGCTGCCGCTGGGGATCGCAACGGGCAAGTCGCAGCGCGGGCTGGACCGGCTGATCGAGGCCAAGGGCTGGCAGGCAATGTTCGCGAGCCTGCAATGCGCCGACCACCACCCTTCCAAGCCGCACCCGTCGATGATCCGCCGCGCGCTACTGGAGACGGCGACCGAGGACGGGCGCGCGGTGATGATCGGCGATTCGATCTACGACATGGAGATGGCCCGCGCCGCCGAGGTCCACGCCATCGGTGTAGCCTGGGGCTACCATTCGGCGGAGGCCCTGAGCCGTGCAGGCGCGCAGACGGTATTCGACGATTTCGATGGGTTGGTAGACCACCTGCTGGAGAGGTTCGCATGACCGAATGGAAGGCGAAGCGTTTTTGGAAGGAGGCGCGGGTCGCGCCCGTCGAGGACGGCTATGCGGTGCAGCTCGACGGACGGCCGGTGCGCTCGCCGCTGAAGACTCTGGTCGCGATGCCGAGCCGCGCCCTGGCCGAAGGCGTGGCCCAGGAATGGCAGGCGCAGGAGGATGTGATCGCCCCGCTGACCATGCCCTTGACCCGGGCCGTGAACGCAACGCTCGACAAGGTGATGACCCAGCAGGAGGAGGTCGCCGCTCATCTCGCGGAATATGGCGAGAGCGATCTGCTCTGCTACCGCGCCGCCGGACCCGATGGGCTGGTCGCGCGCCAGCAGGAGGCGTGGGACCCGGTCCTGGACTGGCTGGACCGGACCCATGGGGCGCGGCTGGCCGTCACCCAGGGCGTGATCCCCGTGCCACAGGCCGCGAATGCCGTCACGGCGATGCAGGCCCGCGTCGGGGCGCTGTCGCCCTGGGAGCTGACCGCGTTGAGCGAGTTCGTCACCTTGTCCGGCAGTCTCGTCCTGGGACTGGCCGTCATCGAGGATCACCTCGCGGCCGACGGCGCCTGGGATCTGTCGCGCATCGACGAGGATTGGCAGATCGCCCAATGGGGCGAGGACGAGGAAGAGGCGGCGCGCATCGCCCATAAGCGCAGCGCTTTCCTCCAGGCGCGCACCTATCTGGACCTCTTTCGCGCCGGCTGAGTCCGGACGCGCCGCCGGATCGGGCAAGGACGCCAGAGATGCGCCTGTGTCGCAGGCGTCTGCCCAGTTTTCCGGCATCTCCCCTTGACCTTCCGGAGGTCGCTGGCCAGTTTCGGCGGCAGTGAGGGGAGTGAACATCCTCACGTAAAACCGGCCGTGACCGCGAATGCGGGGCGGCCACGTGTGGGTTCGGCCTGCGCGAAACATCAGGAAGAGGTTTACTCAATGAACAAATCCGTACTTCTCGGCGCGCTTGCCGCGACGGTCGGCACGGCTGGCATCGCCTATGCCCAGGGCAGCACGACCCTGGCTGCGGTGCAGGAGCGTGGCTCGCTGAATTGCGGCGTCACAACCGGCGTTCCCGGCTTTGCGGAGCCCGATGGCGACGGCGTGTGGCAGGGCTTCGACGTGGCCGTGTGCCGTGCCGTGGCCGCGGCGGTTCTGGGCGACCCGACTGCTGTCACCTTCGTTCCCACCACCGGCAAGACGCGCTTCACCGCGCTCGCCTCGGGCGAGATCGACATGCTGGCCCGGAACACGACCTGGACCTTCTCGCGCGACACCGACCTCAAGTTCGACTTCGTCGGCGTGAACTACTACGACGGTCAGGGCTTCATGGTCCCCGCCGATCTGGGCGTCTCCTCGGCGACCGAGCTCGACGGCGCGACGGTCTGCATCCAGACCGGCACCACGACCGAGCTGAACCTGGCGGATTACTTCCGCGTCAACGGCATGTCCTATGAGCCCGTTCCGATCGAGACCGGCGCCGAGGCCGTGCAGCAGTATCTCGCCGGCGCCTGCGACGTCTACACCACCGACCGCTCGGCCCTGGCCGCGCAGCGTGCGGGCTTCGAGACCCCTGGCGATCACGTGATCCTGCCCGAGGTCGTCTCTAAGGAGCCGCTGGGCCCGCTGGTCCGTCACGGCGACAGCGAGTGGGGCGACATCGTCCGCTGGACGCTGAACGCGCTGATTTCGGCCGAAGAGCTGGGCGTGACCCAGAGCAATGTCGAAGAGATGGCCGCTGCTCCGGGTGACAACCCCGAGATCAACCGGATGCTCGGCACCGAGGGTGAGCTGGGCGCGATGGTCGGTTTGTCGGCCGACGCGTTCAAGAACGCCATCGCCGCCGTGGGCAACTACGGTGAGGTGTTCGACCAGAACATCGGCGAATCGACCGCGATCGGTCTCGCCCGTGGCCTGAACGCACAATACTACGACGGTGGCCTGATCTACTCGCCGCCGTTCCGTTAAGCAAATCTGGGGGGGCGCGGGCCGAAAGGTCCGCGCCCCTTCCAATTAACGACACGAATCATAAGCCCATGGGCGGAGCCGGGGTATCCTCCCCGGGGGCGACAGACGGCGAAGCCGCGGCGCCTTGGAACCCAGGGGACACGGGGAAAGAACATGACGACAGCAGCCGATCCGCCGAGCGCGGAGGGATTCCGCCTTGGGCAGCTCATCAACGACACGCGATACCGGTCCTATACGTTCCAGGCCATCGCGCTGCTCGCGCTGATCTTCGGCTTCAGTTGGCTGGCCTATAACGCGTCGCAGAACGAGCAGCTCCAGGCCAACGGCTTCAGCTACGACTTCCTGTTCGCGCCCGCGGGCTATGACATCAACCAGCAGCCCATCCCCTACACGTCCCAGGACACCCATCTGCGGGCCACGGTGATCGGGGCGATCAACACGATCATCGTCGCCTTTCTGGCCTGCGTCACCGCGACGATCTTCGGTGTGATCGCGGGTGTGCTGCGCCTGTCGAACAACTGGATCATCTCCAAGCTGATGGCGATCTATGTGGAGATGTTCCGCAACATCCCCGTTCTCATCTGGATCATCATCATCTTTACCGTGGCGGCGAACACCTTCCCGCCGATCTCCGAATTCCGAATACCGCGCGACGGCTCCGACCCGGAGCGGACGCTTCTCTTCGGCATGTTCGCGGCGACGAACCAGGGCGTGTTCGTTCCGCGTCTCGTCTTCGAAGGGCTCGGCTGGCTGGTCGCGGTGACTTTCCTTGCCTCGATCGCGGGCGTTTTCGGCTGGCGCGCCCATGCTCGCAACAAGCTCTATTCCGAGGGCACGGTCGTGCCGGTGCTCTGGCCGTCCCTGGCGATCCTCTTCGTGCCGACCATCGTGGTCTACTTCGTCCTCGGCATGCCGGTCTCGCTGGAGAGCCCCGAGATGGGTCGCTTCCGCTTCGAGGGCGGGTTCCTGCTGCGGCCGTCGCTGATCGCGCTGTGGTTCGCGCTGTCGATCTATACCGGCGCCTTTATCGCCGAGAACGTCCGCGCGGGCATCCTGGCCATCTCCAAGGGCCAGACCGAGGCGGCCGCCGCGCTGGGTCTGCGCCCGGGCCGGATCATGTCGCTGGTGGTGCTGCCGCAGGCGCTGCGGGTCATCATCCCGCCGCTGATCTCGCAATACCTCAACATCACCAAGAACACCTCGCTGGCCATTGCCGTGGGCTACATGGACCTGACCGGAACGCTGGGCGGCATCACGCTGAACCAGACGGGGCGGGCGCTGGAATGCATCCTGCTCTTGATGCTGTTCTATCTGACGTTCTCGCTGGCGATCTCGGCCATCATGAACGTCTACAACAACTCCGTTAAGCTGAAGGAGCGGTGACATGAGCGACGCACCCGCACATTCCGTCGCCTTCGTCCGCAAGACCGAGATTCCGGCCAAGGCCCCGCCGGTCGCGGAGACCGGAGTGCTGAAATGGATCAAGGAGAACCTGTTCTCCGGACCCTTCAACACGATCATGACGATCCTCGGGCTGCTGGTGATCTACTACCTGCTGTCCGGCCTGATCCCCTGGATCGTGAACGGCACCTGGGAAGGCGCCGACATCCGCGAATGCCGGGAGATCCTGCAAGGCTCGGGCGGGGGCTGCTTCGCGGTCATCTCCGACCGCTGGCCGCAGCTTCTGTTCGGGTTCCAGTATCCCGACTATCTGCGCTGGCGCCCGACCCTGGCCTTCCTGCTGCTGTTCCTGGCGGTGCCGCCGGCGCTCTTTGTGATGTTCCTGCCGCGCTGGACGCTGATCGCCACGGCGATCTACCCGTTCGTGGCCTATTGGCTGATCTGGGGCGGGACGATCCTGGCGCCGCTGATGTCCGCGGTCGCGCTGATCGGCGGCTACATGGTGTTCAAGACCGTGGAAAAGGGTGGATTCGTGAAGGGCCTCGCGGCGGGCATCGTCTCGGCCTTCCTGATCCTCTGGATCGGCGGCTTCATCAGCACGGCCGGGGCGAACGTCCTGGCGCTGGAGCCGGTCGAGAGCCGGGCCATGGGGGGCTTCATGCTCAACATGATCCTGGGCACCGTCTGCGTGTCGCTGTCGATCCCGCTGGGCATCCTGCTGGCGCTGGGCCGTCAGTCCAAGCTGCCCATCGTCAAGGGCTTCTGCGTCGTCTTCATCGAGTTCATCCGCGGCGTGCCGCTGATCACGCTGCTCTTCGTGGCCAACGTGGTCCTGGCCTACTTCCTGCCGCCGCAAGCCAACTTCGACCTGATCATCCGGGTGATCATCATGATCACGATGTTCTCGGCGGCCTATATCGCCGAGGTCATCCGCGGGGGCCTCGCCGCTCTGCCCAAGGGTCAGTATGAGGCGGCGGACAGCCTGGGGCTCGACTACCCGCAGGCGATGCGGCTGATCATCCTGCCGCAGGCGCTGAAGATCTCGATCCCGGGCATCGTCAACGTCGCGGTGGGCCTGTTCAAGGATACGACGCTGGTCTCGGTCATCTCCATGTTCGACCTGGTCGGCATGATCCGGGGCCCGATCCTGTCGTCCACCGACTGGGTCGGCGTCTACTGGGAGCTCTGGGCCGCGGCCTGCATCCTGTTCTTCATCGTCTGCTACGGCATCTCGCAATATTCTCAGTGGCTGGAGAGACAGCTGCGCACCGATCATCGCTAAGGAGGGCTCACCATGGCTGCTTTGGACACCAATACCGGGGGCGACTCCTCCCAGATGAAAGTGAGCGACGAGGTCGCGATCACCATCAAGGGCATGAACAAGTGGTACGGCCAGTTCCACGTTCTGCGCGACATCGACCTGACCGTGCAGCGGGGCGAGCGGATCGTGATCTGCGGGCCCTCGGGCTCCGGCAAATCGACGCTGATCCGCTGCATCAACGCCCTGGAGGAGCATCAGGAAGGCTCGATCGTCGTCGACGGCGTGCCGCTCTCGTCGGATCTGAAGAACATCGACAAGATCCGGTCGGAGGTCGGAATGTGCTTCCAGCACTTCAACCTCTTCCCGCATCTGACGATCCTGGAGAACTGCACGCTGGCGCCGATCTGGGTGCGCAAGACGCCCAAGAAGGAAGCCGAAGAGACGGCGATGTACTTCCTGGAGAAGGTCAAGATCCCGGACCAGGCGAACAAGTATCCCGGCCAGCTCTCGGGCGGGCAGCAGCAGCGGGTCGCCATCGCGCGCTCGCTCTGCATGCGGCCGCGGATCATGCTTTTTGACGAGCCTACCTCGGCGCTCGATCCCGAGATGATCAAGGAGGTGCTGGATACGATGATCCAGCTCGCCGAAGAGGGCATGACCATGCTCTGCGTGACCCACGAGATGGGCTTCGCGCGTCAGGTCGCCAACCGCGTGATCTTCATGGATGCGGGGCAGATCGTCGAGCAGAACGAGCCGGAATCGTTCTTCCTCAATCCGCAGAACGAGCGCACCAAGCTGTTCCTGAGCCAGATCCTGGGGCACTGATCCCGGTCACCTGAACATCGGCCCCCCGGTCGTTGCGGCCGGGGGGCTGTCGCACTCCGGGTCGCCGCAGGGGGAAGGCGCGGTGGATCCGTCGCGGGAGGCACTGGCTGATAGCTTGAGCCTCAAAGCGGGTCGGATAGCCGATAGTCTTTGACGCTCCATCAGAGGCAGTCGGAGGGCGTCTGTCCCGGAGGGAGACCGCCGACAGCCCGCAAAACCACGCCGCTAGGCGTGCGGCTTGATGCGCGGTCTCGTCAGCGCGAAACCTTCATCAGGGCGGCTGCGCGTTCTTCCCGGCTAAGCACCTGGGGCGGTCTCGCCGGGGCGCCGTCCGCGTCGAAAAACGGGGTGTCCCGCCATTCGCCGTTGAGGTTCTTCGCGGCCATTCGCGTGACCATGCGGCCGACCATGCGGCCGAGCCCGCGATTTTTCGTCTTGCCGGGACCGGCCGGGATGAAGGCTTCGGCCGTCACGGGACCCAGCGCGTCGGGGTGCTCCAGCCGATCGGCATTGAGGCCGACATGCACCGCCCGCGCCTTGGTCGGCGTGTAGAAAAGCGGCGTGTCGCAGCAGGTCGCATACCAGCGCAGCGCCCCCCGCGCGGACAGGCGGAACAGGCGCAGCTTTTCGCCGCCTTGGGTGATGCGGATGCGGTCCTGGGTCGTCTGGAGGATGCCGACCTTTTCCGGGTCGGCGATCCCGAGATGGGTATAGGCCGACCGGCAATCGGTGCAGTGACAGACGATATTCGTATAGGCTGCGGGCGAGACGTCTGTGACCTCGCCCCGCAAGGTGCCGCAGCGGCAGGCGAAGCGGAGCGTCTCCGCCACGGATCAGACCGCGACGTTGGGGCCAGGCGCGTCGGTCCGGTCGTCCTCGACCACGTGCAGCTTGGCCGGGCGGGCGGAGCGCGGGCTGCCTGCGTTGGTGTTGGCGTCGATGAACTCCAGCACGAGGGGCCGGATGTTCCGCCGCCAGGAGCCGCCTGCGAAGATGCCGTAATGGCCGGCATCGGGCTCCAGATAGCTAGCTTTCTTTTCTTCGGGCAGGCCGGTCAACAGATCGAGCGCGGCCACGCATTGACCCGGGGCGGAGATGTCGTCCTTGCCGCCTTCGACCGTCTTCACGGCCACGCTGGTGATCTTGCCGATATCGACCTGATGGCCGTCTACCACGAAACGGTTCTGCGCGATCTCGAGCCCCTTGAAGATGCGCTCCACGGTCGAGAGGTAGAATTCCGCCGTCATGTCCATCACGGCGAGATATTCGTCGTAGAAGGTGTTGTGCTTGTCCTGATCAGACGCGGTGCCGCCCGCCACGGCTAGCACCTGGTTCCACATGGCTTTGCCATGGGTTTCGGCATTCATCGACATGAAGGAGCTTAGCTGGAGCAGGCCGGGATAGACCATCCGGCCGACGCCCGCATGTTGGAACCCGACCCGTTGCAGCATGGACTGCTCCAACTGGCCCATAGTCACGCGGCGGCCGAAATCGGTGACGTCGGTAGCGGCGGCGTCAGGGTCGATGGGGCCGCCGATCAGGGTCAGGGTGCGGGGCTGCGCCTCCGGCTCCCGCTCGGCCAGGAGC
Organism: Jannaschia seohaensis; assembly: GCF_900116765.1. Taxonomy (GTDB): domain Bacteria; phylum Pseudomonadota; class Alphaproteobacteria; order Rhodobacterales; family Rhodobacteraceae; genus Jannaschia; species Jannaschia seohaensis. The sequence goes on from NZ_UETC01000005.1 coordinate 248,921, forward strand.
GCGGTGGCGGCCAGGGTCAGGGGCGCGGGCTGGCAGACGGCGATGACATTGATGTCGGGGCCCAGCGTCTTCATGAAATCGACGAGATAGAGGGTGTAATCCTCGATGTCGAACTTGCCGGCGGAGACGGGGATATCGCGCGCGTTATGCCAATCGGTGACGTAGACATCGGCGTCGGGCAGCAGCGAGACCACCGTGCTGCGCAGCAGTGTGGCGTAGTGGCCCGACATCGGCGCGACCAACAGGATGCGGCGGGCCATCGGCTCCCGCCCCTGGACGGCGAATCGGATCAGATCGCCGAACGGCTTCTCGACCACGGTTTCGACGGTCACGGGATGGTCGCGGCCATCCTCGCCCGAGATGGGGCGGATGTGCCAGTCGGGTTTGACGACCATCCGCTGAAAAGACCGCTCGGTCACCTCGCCCCAGGCGGCCATCAGTTTGAAGACCGGCAGCGGAGCCATCGCAAGGCTGGGATAGGACGCCATCGTTCGCGCCGTGGCGCCCATCCATGCGTATGTGTTTCGCGTGGCTTCCATCGTGTCGTAAGCAACCATGAAACGCATGTAGGCACCTGTCCCTGGGCGGGGTGAGGCCCATTTGGACGCCACCCGGCGTTTGTGTTTGCACCCTCAACCTGATCAGATAGGGGCAGCAGTGTTAGCAGGTGCAGCATTCTCGGGGGAAAATCAAGGAATGACCGCAGAAGACCGACCGACCGCAGCCGAAGACGGGGCCGCTCAAGAGGCGCTGACCAAGCTGAATCAGAACCTCGTCAAGATGGATGAGCTGACCAAACGGCTGGTTCAGGCCCTCTCCCAGAGGCGCAGCGCGGACCACGGTTTGCAGGGGCCGGGGCCGGAGCTCTATGCCAAGGCGATGGCGGCCTACTGGTCTGAACTCGCAAACAATCCCGGCAAGCTGATCGAGAAGCAGGTGGGCTATTGGGGCCAGGCCCTGAAGCATGCGGTCGAGGCCCAGCACGCGCTCGCCTCGGGCAAGCCGGTCGCCCCCAAGGACGAGCAGCCGAAGGACCGGCGCTTTTCCGACCCGCTCTGGACGGAGCATCCCTATTACAACTTCCTCAAGCAGCAATATCAGATCAGCGCCCAGGCGATTGCCGACACGGTGCAGGATCTCGGCGGGCTGGACCGCAACGACAAGCGGCGGGTCGAGTTCTTCAGCCAGCAGATCCTGGATCTCTTCGCGCCGACCAACTTCCTCGCCACTAACCCCGAGGCGATGACCCGCGCCGTGGAGACCGAGGGCGAGAGCCTGGTGCGGGGGCTGGAGAACCTGGTCCGCGACATCGAGGCCAATCGCGGCGACTGGCTGGTGACGCTGTCGGACCCGGACGCCTTCGAGCTGGGTGGCAATATCGCCACGACCGAAGGCTCGGTCGTCTACCGCAACCGCATGTTCGAGCTGATCCAATACGCGCCGACCACGGAAAAGGTGCAGTCGACGCCCATCGTCCTGTTCCCGCCCTGGATCAATAAGTTCTACATTCTGGACCTGAAGCCTCAGAATTCGTTGATCAAATGGATCGTCGAGCAGGGCTATACGCTCTTTGTCGTCTCCTGGGTCAATCCGGATGAGAGCTATTCGGATGTCGATCTGGCCACCTATGTCGAGGAAGGCTATCTGGAGGCGATCGCGCAGGCCAAGGCGATCTGCAACGTCAAGCAGGTCAACGCCATCGGCTATTGCATCGCGGGGACCACTCTGGCGCTGACGCTCGCGCTGATGAAGCGGCGCGGGGACAAGTCGGTGAAATCGGCCACGTTTTTTACCACGCTGGCCGATTTCGAGGATCCCGGCGAGATGGGCGTCTTCCTCGACGACGATTTCGTCCACGGGATCGAGCGGGAGAGCGCCGCCAAGGGTTATCTCGACAAGTTTTTCATGGGGCGTACCTTCAGCTATCTCCGCTCCCGCGACCTAGTCTATGGCCCTGCGATCAAATCCTACATGCTGGGCGAGGCACCTCCGGCCTTCGACCTGCTCTATTGGAACGGGGACGGCACGAACCTGCCTGGGCCGATGGTGACCGAATATCTCCGCGAGCTTTGCATGGGCAACAAGCTGGCCCAGGGCGGATTCGACCTGCTGGATGAGAAAGGGCTGACCCTGGCCGATGTGGAGGTGCCGCTCTGCGCCGTGGCCTGCGAGACCGACCATATCGCGCATTGGAAGGGCGCCTGGCAATCCGTCAAGAAGATGGGGGCCAAGGACAGAACCTTCATCCTGTCGGAGAGCGGGCATATCGCGGGCATCGTGAACCCGCCGTCCAAGGGCAAGTACGGCCATTACACCAACGACGGCAATATGGGGTTCGACACGCCGGAGGCCTGGCACGAAGCGGCGTCCTTCACGCCCGGCTCCTGGTGGCCGCGGTGGGAGGCCTGGATCAAGCCGCGCTCGGGGCGGCAGGTGAACGCACGCGCGCCCGGCGGCCCGGATCATCCGGTGCTATGCCCGGCCCCGGGCACCTATGTCCTGCCCAAGCGACCGATCGCAGCCGAGTGATGCCGCGCCGCGTCGCCCTGCGGCGGCGCGGCGTATTTCCCCTCCCTTGCCCTCTTGTGCTCGGCGGATTTTCGCCGTTCCGGCTTTGAAAATAAGGGGTTTTGCGCCTATTTTCTCAGACTGCGAAAGGCTTGTGCGACGGGGTGAAGTTTAATGCTGCAGTGCAGAAAGCCCCTTGCAATGCCGCGCTGCAGCATGTATGTCTTCTCTCAGCCGCAGAGGAAAAGCGCCGGGAGCCCGGTAGGCCCTGCGCCGAACCGAAAGGATGAAAGAATGACCAAGCAGACCGATTTCACCAAATACATGGCCGACATGATGGCGTCCTTCCCCATGGACACCACCGCCATGCAGGAAGCCTTCAAGACCCAGGCTGCCTATGCCGAGAAGCTCTCGAAGGTTGCCCTGGAGGCCGCCGAGCAGTCCGCCGAGATCTCGCACAAGTGGACCCGTGAGACCCTGACGAAGATGGCCCCCGTCGCCACCGTCAAGGACGAGCCCGCCGATTACGCCAAGTCGATGACCGACTTCGCCTCGGCCTATGCCGAAGTGTCCGCCGAGAACATGGCCGCCTTCGCCGAGATCGCCAAGAAGGTCCAGATGGACACCGTCGAGATCATGATGGCCGCCGGCAAGGAAGCCCAAGAGGACGCCACCGCCGCCGTCAAGAAAGCCACCTCCGAGGCCACCACGGCCACGAAGAAGGCCGCTTCCGCGGCGAAGTGATCCGGGTCTGATCGTCGCCTCCTCCTCTCCCCGGAGGCGGCGCGCCCGAGAGGCGGGATGCGACCGGCATCCCGCCTTTTTTTATGTCCGGGGCTGAGGCCTCAGCCCTGGCGGCGGCGCAGCGCGATCGCGCCGAGTCCGGCGAGCAGCAGCCACGCGGAAGCGGGCAACGGGACCGCGGCGATTTCGTCGTAGCTCAGGGTCACGTCGATGCCGTCCCCTTCGCCGAAGTCGTTCACTTGCGGTCCCATCACGAGGCGGACCAGAGCGGACCCGTCCGCCAAGGCAGTCGCGAGGCCGCCCGCAGAAATCGTGATGTCGAACGAGAATTGACAGTCGATGCCTCCGGACGCGCCGGGGATCAGGGTTCCGCCGTCATTCGCCGTGGAGCATTCGTATCGACCCAGCGACGTGGACGAATCGAAGAAGACGTCGAAGTATTCCAAGGTGCCGTCGAGGTCGATCCCGGGAACCGGACCGTCGCCATTGGTCGCGATCGTAAGGGTTCCAGGTCCGCCATCGGACAAGGGAAGTGCGCTGAATGCGTATTCCAGCGTATCTCCCTTGGTGGTGAGGTTGTCGGTCAATGTGATCGATACGGCCTGCGCCATGGCCGCGGACCCCAAAAGCATGGCCGTGGCCATCGCTGCGAGTTTCTAGAATTTCATAACCTATCCTAGTGGCAACGTCCGGCCCCGAACCGTCGCTTGCGGCGCGCAAGCCTGTCAAGCGGAAGCCCTTCCCGCGGCGCTGCACCTGCGATAGGATTCTCTGCACTGCAACAGGGGGGCTCCATGACCGACGATTCCAGGCCGCTGCTGATCAAACGCTACGCGAGCCGCCGCCTCTACAACACCGAGACCAGCGACTACGTCACGCTGGAGGATATTGCGGGCTTCATCCGCGCGGGCCGAGAGGTGCAGATCGTCGATCTGAAATCGGGGGACGACCTGACCCGATCCTACCTGCTCCAGATCATCGCCGAGCATGAGTCCAAGGGCGAGGCGGTGCTGCCGCTCTCGGTCCTGACCGATCTCGTCCGCTCCTATACCGGCTCCGCCCCCTCGGTCGTGCCGGACTTCCTGGCCTCCAGCTTCGAGATGCTGCGTTCCGGCCAGTCGAAGATGATGGAGAACATGACGGCGATGAATCCCATGTCCCAGATGCCCGGCGTCAAGGCCATGCAGGAGAGCCAGCAGGCCTTCTTCAAGGCGATGACTGGCGGATGGGCGGGCAACACCGCCCCGCGGGAAGAGACCACGGCGGCCGAGGCCGACGGCTCCAAGGAAGAGCTGGACGCGATCCGCAAGCAATTGGCCGACATGCAGGAAATGCTGGCCAAGATGAACAAGTAGGGCAGGGCTCTCGTCGTGCGGGCCGGGCGCGGCGGACAGGCCGCGCCCTCCGGCACGGCGCCTCCACGCACGACCGATCTCCCCGCCATGGGTCATGGGACCGGCAGGTGTGGGCGCGGTTGGCGCCGACACGTCTGCATTGCCCCGAATCATCAATCGGCGCAGGCTCACCCCACCGCCTGATCCTGCGGTATCGGGGGCTAAGGGGGAGACCGAAATGCCACTAGACATCATTGGGGCCGGTTTTGGCCGGACGGGCACGGATGCGCTGCGCCAAGCGCTGACGGAGCTGGGCTTCGGTCCGTGCCATCACATGCATGAACTTCGGGACAATCCCGAGAAGATCGGCCCATGGCACGATCATTTTTGCGGGGGCGCGCCGCTCGATCTGGAGACGCTGTTCGACGGCTACCGATCTCAGGTCGACTGGCCCGGCGCGCATCTTTGGCGCGAGTCGGCGGAGGCCTATCCGGACGCGAAGGTGATCCTGTCCGTGCGTGATCCCGAAGCCTGGTGGGCGTCCTACTCTAAGACAATCAAGGTGTTCCGCGAGACGGAGATGCCGCCCGAGGCGGCGCCGATGCGCAAGATCCAGGAATTCGTGGATGTCTTCCTCGGCGACCGCCTCGATACGAAGGAGCGCGCGATCGCCGATTTCGAAGCGCATATCGCGAAGGTGAAGGAGACGATCCCGGCCGACCGTCTTCTGGTCTATGAGCTGGGTTCGGGGTGGGAGCCGCTCTGCGCCTTCCTCGACGTTCCCGTCCCCGATCGGGACTACCCCCACACCAACGCGACGGCGGCTTTCCAGAAGCGGAACATCAATCTGGAGACCTGAAGGCGCGACGGGCTGCGCCTCGTCTTCGAGGCGCAGCGGCATGACCGTCGGTTTTCAGCCGGCAATCGGCCTTTTGCGCTGGGTGGCGCGGGTTGGGCTTGTGCCGGCCCCGCGAGGCGCTGGCCAACAGCCTGCCTTGCCCATGTCCGCAGAGCCGACGTTGTGCCCAGATTCAGGGGCCGTCCGGCTGCCAGACCGGGCACGACCGAGCCGCGATCTGGTCCGAACGGCGTTGGGCAGGCAGGGGCGAGGCCGCAACCTGGACCGGCTCAGCGGCTCGGACGCCCCGAACGGCGTGCGGCGGCAGCGAAGGCGCCGCGGGCCGCCGTTCACTGAGCCGGGACGAAGCGCTCCAACAGGACTCGGACGGGACCCCGGTCGGTCTCGTCCACGAGGCGGACGGCGACCAGATAATCTCCGGGCAGAAGGCGCAGCGCGAGGAAGCTATCGAGGCCCATGGGACCGTCATCGTTCTCGCCCATCCGGCGGCCGACGCGGTCGAAGACGGTGACGATTGGATCGACCTGCGTCCCGATCGCCTCGGTCACGAGCATCCCGCCCTGGGGCATCGTCACGCGCAGCCAGGTCGCGGTGCCCGAAGCGGTCATATCGTGGATCAGGCTGGTCTTGATCGCGCCCAGCTCGGTCACAGGGACGGAATCCGAGGGGCCGGGTGTGATCTCGGCTCGGCCGATCCGGGCAAGCCGGTCCGCCACCGGGTCGAACGCGGTCAGGGTCACCGCGATGTCGTCCACCCCGTCATTGAGATCGTCGACCTCGATGCAATAGGCGCCGGCTGGCAGCGCCTGGTTCATGTCGATGCGGCTGTTGAGGCCGTCGGCATCGTCGTTCTCGGCCAGGACGGTTCCGGTCGCGTCCAGCAGCCGGATCAGGGGGTCGCCGCCGAAGCTGGTCGCTGTGATGGTGAGGGGCACCGCCTCGGCCAAGGTGAAGGCCCGGCCCGGCACATCGGTCGAGCTGCCGCCCAGGGAGATGCCGCCCGCCAGGGCGGCGGTCGTCAGATCGGTGCCGATCTGCGCGACATTGGGGCTGCCGCAGGTGGCGCCCATGGTGGCGGGCTCCACGGGTTCTTGCGTCGGCATGGTCGGGGGGCTGGCTGCGCCGCCGGTCAGGGGGGCATGGGTTTGCAGCCCCACACGCACGGCCACGTCGGTGACGCCGCTTTCATAGCTGCGCGCGGCCACGCAATAGGTGCCAGCCGGCAGGCTGGCCTCGGCCCGAGCGGCGAAGTCGCCCCCGGAATCGTCGTCGGCGGCGACCTCCTGGCCCGCTGCGTCGTAGACCGAAAGATAGGGGTCGCCCGCCGGGATCGCCTGGGCTTCGACCCGGATGTCGGCGGGCTGCGAGAGGGTGAAGAGCCGCACCAGATGGCCCGCGATGGGCACTATTCCGGTCGCGTCCAGCGGCGCGGTCGCGGTCGCGATGTCCGATCCGGCCTCGGACCCGCCCATCCACTCGCCCACCACGCTGATGCCGCCGCATATCGGCCCATCCTGCGCCTGGGCCTGTCCGGCAAGAAGGGCGAGCGCGGTTGCGGCGAGAAGACGGTACATCGGAAACCTCCCTGGTCTTTGACCGACAGCCTAGGCGAGCCCAGGCGCCATGGGAACCGCTACGTGAGCCCGTCGAAGACCTCCTCCAACGCGGCGCCGAGCTTTTCGAACATCTCGGCCATCTGGGCTTCGGTCATGATGAAGGCCGGGCAGAGCACGACGGCCTGTCCCAGCGGACGGCAGATCAGCCCGTGATCGGTGCAGGTGTTCGCGATCCGCTCTGACACCGACAGGTCGCCGTCCCACGGCGCTTTGGTCTCCTTGTCGCGCACTGCCTCCAGCGCGCCCATCAGCCCGCGAGAGCGCGCCTCGCCGATATGCGGATGCTCGGCCAGCCGCGCGAGCCCCGCCTCGAAGCTGGGGGTCAGGGCGCGGACCCGGTCCAGCAGCTCGGTCTCGACCAGATCGATGGCGGCGAGGGCGATGGCGCAGCCGACCGGGTGGCCGGAGGCGGTGAAGCCGTGGGGGAACTCCTCGACCTCGCGGGTCGCGCGCTGCAACCTGTCTGCCAGCTCCGGCCCCAGGATCACGGCGCCCATCGGGAAATAGCCCGCCGTCAGCGCCTTGGACGAGATGATCGCGTCGGGCACGAAGTCGTAGCTCTCGCAGCCCCACATCTCGCCGGTGCGGCCCAGGCCGGTGATGACCTCATCGGCGATGACCGGGATCTTGTGGCGCCGAAGGATCGGCAGGATCGCGTCGAAATAGCCCGCGGAGGGCGGGATCACCCCGCCTGCGCCCTGGACCGGCTCGGCGAAGAAACCGGCGATGGTGTCGACGCCCTCGCGCGCGATCACCTCTTCCAGCTCCTCGGCGAGGCGCGCGGTGAACTCCGCCTCGCTCTCCCCATCGCGGCCTTCGCGCCAATAATGGGGGCAGGTCAGGTGGATGAAGCCGGGCAGGGGCAGGCCGAAAAGCGAATTATAGGGCTTGCCGGTCATCGAGGCCGTGACCGCCGTCACACCGTGATAGGCGTTGCCGCGGGTCAGGATCTTGCGCCGCTCGGGCTGGCCCTCGGCGCCGGCCAGGAACCACAGCATCTTGACCATGGTGTCGTTCGCCTCGGAGCCCGAGTTGGTATAGAATGTCTTTGCGCTCTCGAAAGGCGAGACTTGGGCGAGCTTCTCCGACAGCATCACCGTCTGGTCCGACATCCGGCCGAAGAAGGCGTGGTAGCCTGGGAAGCGGGCATATTGCTCCTGCGCGGCGCGGATCAGGCCCGGATGGTCGAAGCCCGCGATCATGTTCCAGAGCCCTGAATTGGCGTCCAGGTAGCGGCGGCCTTCGGTGTCGAAGACGTAGGGCCCCTCGCCATGGGTCAGCACTACCGTTCCGCGCGCCTCGATCGAGGGCAGGTCGGTGAAGCCGAAGAAGGAAGAGGACTTGGCGCGGGCATCCCAGGAATTGGGGTGGGTCGTGTCGGGCATCGGAGGTCTCGCGATGAAAGGTCGGCGTCAAGCTACGCCTGGAAGCGAGCGGCGTCCATCGGGCAGGACGAGTCACGCAGCGTAAGTTTAAGCTTACCGCAAAGCGCTCCGCCTCACATCGCTCGGAGGTGATGCGCTTCCGCACGCCTCCGTTTAATGATATGTTAATCAAAGATATTACAGTGGGCCCGATGGCCGCCGGACGCGACTAATCTGCATCACTCGCGGTCGAAACGACAATAGAGACTAACGCGGGCATTTTCTCGGTCCTGTGCGCTGGGCAGGGTGACCTGAGGGGAGGCTCATGGTCATGCAAGGGACATTCTTCGGCGCCATCGCCGACGATTTCACCGGAGCGACGGATTTGGCGGCGATGCTCGCGCGGGCGGGGGTTCCGGTGACGCTGCGCATCGGCGTGCCCGAGCCGCGCGCGGCCGGGGATGTGTTCGAGGTGATCGCCCTCAAGATCCGCACCGTCCCGCCCGAGGATGCCGTGGCCGAGGCGCGGGGGGCCCTGCGTTGGCTGCGGGCCAAGGGGGCGCAGCGGATCTTCTGGAAATATTGCTCGACCTTCGACTCCACGCCGCGCGGCAATATCGGCACCGTCGCCGACGCGCTGATGTCCGACCTTCAGGTCGATGCCACCATCCATTGCCCCGCCTTCCCCGAGAACGGGCGGCGCGTGTTCATGGGCAAGCTCTTCGTTGGCAACGAGCTGCTGGACGAGAGCCCGATGAAGGACCATCCACTGACGCCGATGCGCGACGCCGATCTGGCGCGCCTGCTTCGGCCGCAGGTGACCCGTCCCACCGGGCTCGTCCCGTTTCCGACGGTCAAGGCCGGTCCCGATGCGGTGCGGGACGCGCTGGCGCGGCTGTCGGGCCATGTGGTCGTCGATGCGGTGGAGGATCTCGATCTCGGGGTGATTGCCGAAGCCTGTCGCGACATGCGCCTGATCTGCGGCGGCTCGGCCATCGCGCAGCCGCTCCCGGGCCTCTGGCGCGCGGAGGGGGCGATGGAGGGCGCGGCGTTCGAGCCCTTGCCCGTGCCCCGGCCCGGGCGCGTCGTCCTGTCGGGCAGCTGCTCGGCCATGACGCGGGCGCAGGTGGGCGCCTATCTGGACGCGGGGGCGGTGGGCTACCGGCTCGACCCGCTGGAGCTGGCGCAGGGCGGTCTGGAGGCCGCGCGCACCTGGCTCGCCGCGCAGGATCCCGACGCCGACAAGATCCTGTTCGCCACCGCCCCGCCCAACGCCGTCGCCGCCGCGCAGGAGGCGCTGGGCCCGGCCCGGGCAGGCGCGCTGGTCGAGGATGCGTTGTCGCGGCTGGCGCAGGACGCGGTCGAGGCGGGCATCGGCCGGGTCGTGGTCGCGGGCGGCGAAACCTCCGGCGCCGTGATCCGCGCGCTTGGCACCGACCGTCTGCGCATCGGCCCCGAAATCGCGCCCGGCGTGCCCTGGTGCTTCACCGGCGACAAGGTGGCCGTCGCGCTGAAATCCGGCAATTTCGGCGCCGAGAGCTTCTTCGCGGATGCGTTTGAGATGCTCGATGCGGGGGGTTCCGTCGCCGCCGAGTAGCGTTACTGTGGCGAGGATGACCGAACGCACCTGCCCCAACTGCGGCGCCGCGCTGCCTCCTCTGCTGGCCCATGCCCGCATGGTCAATTGCGAGTTCTGCGGCTCGTCCGTCGTGCTGGAGGACGAGGCGCTGCGGGTTGCGGGCAAGGCGGGCGTGATGGCAGACGCTCCGGAACTCATATCGATCGGCACGCCCGTGCGTCTGGGTGATGCGGGCGTGTTCACCGCGACGGGCCATGTCCGCTACGATTACGGTCGGGGCCATTGGGACGAGTATCACGGCACGCTGGAGGATGGCGCGGCGCTCTGGGTCTCGGTCGACGAGGGCGACGTCGCGATGCAGCGCCCCGTCGATCGGGCCAATTGGCCGCGCATGCAGGGCCCGCCTCGCATCGGGCGGCAGGTCACCTCAGCCGGAATTGATTACACCTGCTCCGAGGTCGACAATGCGACGGCCGTGGCCTTCCGAGGGCAATTGCCCGAGGAAATCGTTTTGGGAGAGGTGCATCTCTACGCCAACTTCTCGGGGCCGCGGGGCGCGATCCTGTCGGCGGAGCTTTGGGGCGACGGGGAGTCGGCTTGGTTTACCGGGGTCTGGATCGACCCCTACGACGTGGAGCCAGAGACGTGACTGGCCATGTCTCCTCGATAAACTGCACCAATTGCGGCGCGGGGCTGGAAGTCCTGGGCGGCGGGCGGGTGACGACGCAGGTCTGCGGCTATTGCGGTGCGCGGTTGGACGCCAACGACGCCTACCGCGTGCTTTCTGTTCATGCCGCGATGTATCGGCCCGACACGCCCTTCAAGCTTGGCATGAAGGGGCTCGTCGATGGCGTCGAGCACACGATCATCGGCATCGCCGGCTATGTCGAACGCTGGCAGGGCAGCGAGTGGTACTGGGTCGATCACATGCTCTACTCGCCGACCCATGGCTATGCCTGGCTCACACTGGAGGACGGGCACACCCTTCTCACTCGCAAGGTGCGCGACTGGCCACGCGGTCCGTTCCTCACCTCCCGCGAGGTCGAGCGCGCCGAGACGCGGCCGACCCGCGAGTGGCGGGGCAAGACCTATGTCTACTACGCCACCTCATCCTGGATCCTCGACTATGTCGAAGGGGAGTTCACCTGGCGGCCCGAGAAGGGCCAGCGCGGCACCGCCGTCAGCCTGATGCCCAAGGGCAAGGCCAGCGACATGCTGACCTTCGCCGATGGCGAGGAGCGGGAGATCGAGGTCACGCGCTACTTCCCCGAGGCCACAGCCATTTTCGGCGCCGCGCCGTCAGCGCCACGCGGCGTCCATCCCCTCCAGCCCTATGTTCCGAAAGAGGGTAAACGCTTCTACGGGCTGTGGTTCGCGGCGATGACGGTGGCCGCGCTCGTGCTCGCCATGCTGGTGGCGGTGACTTCGGGCGAGCGGATCACGCTTTATGAGGGCCAGCCCGAGACCATCCCGCCCGAGATGACGTTCGACGTCTCGCGCGTCTCCCGGCCCGTGCGGCTGGAGCTGTTCCAGAACCTCGCCCAGACCTGGGCCGAATACGAGATGTCGCTGACGGACCCGGTCGGAACGCGCATTGCCGAGACCGGGCGCGGCATCAGCTATTATTACGGCGGCTCGGGCGAGGATGCCTGGTCCGAGGGCAGCCGCTATTCCTCGCTCACCTTCCAGCCCACCGTGCCCGGCACCTATGTCTTGCTGATGGAGCCCGGCGAGGTGCAGCCGCTTGCGGGCCGGGTGCCGCTGCGCCTGACCGTACAGGAAGGGCGGGGCCGCGCGCTCTGGCTGCTGATCGCGGCGGGGGCTTTCGCGATGGCCTTCCTGTGGACGCTGTCCTCGGGCTGGCGCCATCGCTCGGCGCGCTGGAAAGGGTCGGACTGGACCGAAGAGGATGACGACTGATGTTCATGCGGCTTGCGGTGATCGTCGTCTCGCTGAGCCTGCTGGGGGGCTCGGGATACGCATCCTGGTACGGCTGGGGCGCGGTGGACCGCGATACCGGTCCGGGCTCGATGCGAACGGGATCGACGGGCGGCGGCTTCGGCTTCGTCCGGGTGAAATAAGTTAGGAGACAGCCATGGCGGCATTCGAAAACCTCGTCTTTGCGGAGATCGTCGGCACGATCTTCTACACCTTCTTCGGGCTGGTGCTGTTGCTGGCCTGCTGGTGGCTGATCGAGGCGGTGACCCCATTCTCGCTGCGCCGGGAGTTGGAGGAAGATCAGAACATGGCCATCGCGGTGGTCATGGGATCGATGTTCCTGGCGCTGGCGATCATCATCGCGGCGGTGATCCAGACGTGACCGGGCAGGGGGGCTCTGCCCCCCATCGGCCGGAGGCCGATTCCCCCCGGGATATTTCCGCAGGGAAGAAGACCGGGGCGGAGATCTGGCTGCTCGGGACGACGCTGGTCGTCGCCGTGGCCGGGCTGATCTACGAGCTGATCGCCGCGACCGTGTCCAGCTATCTGCTGGGTGACTCGGTGCGGCAGTTCAGCTTCGTGATCGGGGTCTTCCTGTCGGCGATGGGGGTCGGGGCCTGGGCGTCGCGCTATGTGGGCTGCGCGGTGCAGGGCTTTGTGCGGGCGCAGATCGGGCTGGGGCTGATCGGGGGGTTTGCCGCTCTCGTCACCTTTTTCTCCTACGCCGCGGTCGAGGCCGTGGCGCTGCCGCTCTATGGCGCGCTGATCGCGGTGGGGCTGCTCTCGGGGATGGAGATCCCGCTGCTGGCGCGTATCCTCGGAGAAATCGGGGCGGGGCGGTTCCGCTTCGAGAACGTGCTGTCGGTCGACTATCTCGGCGCGCTGGTGGCGTCGCTGGCCTTTCCGCTGCTGATCGTGCCCAACCTGTCGCTGATCTCGGCGGGGCTGGTCTTTGGCCTGCTGAATCTCGCCGTGGCGGGCGGGACGCTGTGGCTGTTTCGCGACCGGCTGGGGCGCGCGGTCTGGCTTGCCTGGGGCGGATCCATGGCCGCCGTGGGCGCGGCGCTGATCTGGTCGGGGCCGGTGGCCGGAGCGCTGGATGCGCGGCTCTATGGCGACGAGATCGTCTGGAGCGAGCGGACGGAGTATCAACAGATCGTCGTGACCCGGCATCGCGGCCGCACACGGCTGTTCCTGGATGGCGCGGTGCAGTTCGATACCCGCGACGAGTATCGCTATCACGAGGCGCTGGTCCATCCGGCCATGGCGGCCGCGCCGCGCCGGACCGAGGTCGTGGTGATGGGCGGCGGCGACGGGATGGCGGTGCGCGAGGTGCTGCGCTGGGCCCCGGCGCGGGTCGTGCTGGTCGATCTGGACCCGGCGGTGACGGCGCTGTTCCGTGACCGGGACGATCTGGCGGCGTTGAATGACTTCGCGCTGCGCGATCCTCGGGTCGAGATCGTCAATGCAGACGCCTTCGCCTGGGCGCGGGACGGCGGGGCGGCCTTCGATGTGGCGGTGCTGGATCTGCCGGACCCGAAGAACCTCTCGCTGTCCCGGCTCTACACCGCCGAGTTCTACCGGCTTCTGCGCGGGCGCCTTTCGGCCCAAGGGGTCGCGGTCACGCAGGCGGGCTCGCCCGTCTTCGCGCCGGACGCGTTCTGGATCGTCGCGCGCACGATGGCCGAGGGCTGGGACGTGACCCCTTATCGCGCCTATGTGCCCAGTTTCGGGATGTGGGGCTTCGTGCTGGCGCGGCCCGAGGGGATGCGGCTCCGGCAGGCGGCCTACCCGGAGGGGCTCCGCTATCTCGACGCTGAGGTCTGGGCCGCGGCGCAGGTCTTCGATGGCGATACGGGGCCGCGGGACGGGCCGGTGAACCGGCTGTCGACGCATCCGCTGCCCCGCGCCTATGAGGCGGGCTGGGACGCCTGGTTCAGGTGAGCGCGCCGGGCGCGCGCTCGCCCCGGGTCAGCAGGCGGCGCGACGTGCGGGTCGGCGCAAGCACCGCGTCGAGATGGTCGGCGGCGGCCTCGATGCGGGCGGTGCCGCACATGAAAAGGTCCAGCGCGGCATAGTCATGCTCGGGCCAGGTGTGGATCGTGATGTGGCTCTCGGCCAGCAGCAGCACGCCGGTCAGGCCGCCGCCCTCGAACGGGTGCAGATGGGCCGACAGCACGGTCGCGCCCGCCGCCCCGGCGGCGCCGTGCAGAGCGGCCTCGATCGTGTCCGCGTCCTGGATGCCGCCCCAGTGCTCCAGCAGGAGATGCCGCCCGATCATCGCTCGATCGGGATCGTGACCGGGCCGTCATTGACCAGATGCACGCCCATGTCGGCGCCGAAGCGGCCTGTCTCGACCGGGACGCCCTCGGCCGCGAGCCGGTCGGCGAAGTGCAGATAGAGGCGCTCCCCCATCTCGGGGGGGGCGGCGGTGGAGAAACCGGGGCGGGTGCCGCGGGAGGTATCGGCGGCCAGGGTGAACTGGCTGACGACCAAGGCACTGCCGCCCACGTCCCGCACGGAGCGATTCATGCGGCCCGCGTCGTCGCGAAAGATGCGCAGCTTGGCGATGCGCGCGGCCAGGGCCTCGGCATTGGTCTCCGTGTCGCCCTGCATGGCGCAGACCAGGATCAAAAGGCCGGGGCCGGTGCGGCCCACGGTCTCGCCCCCCACGTCCACGCGGGCTTCGGTCACGCGTTGGACGATGGCCTTCATCGCGGTCTCACAGCTCGCTGTCCCAGGGCGGGTTTGCCCCCGCCCGGCTGACGGTGATGGCGGCGGCGCGCACGCCGAGTTCCAACGCGGCGCGCAGCACGTCGTCGGAGGGCGCTGCCTTGGCCAGCGCGCCGGCGCGGTGCAGCCCGGCGAGGAAGCCCGCGTTGAACGTGTCGCCCGCGCCGACCGTATCGACGACCTCGACCTTCCGGGCAGGGACGGTGACGCGGCCTTGGGCGGTGATCGCCGTCACGCCCTTGGCTCCTTCGGTCAGGCACAGCACCTTGGGACCGCGCGCCAGCACGTCCTCGGCGGTCAAGCCGACCCAGGCCAAATCCTCGTCCGAGAGTTTCACGAAGTCCGCCACCGCCAGCAGCCGGTCCAGCCGGGCGCGGAACGCGGCCGGGTCGCGGATGAAACCCGGCCGGATATTGGGATCGATCATGATCGGAAGATGGGCGTTGCCGGTGGCGAGCGCCTCATAGGTGGCCGCGCAGGGTTCGACCGCCAGAGAGATGCCGCCGATGAACAGGGCCTGAATGTCGCTCATGTCGGGCAGATCGGCCGGGGCGACGAGGCGGCCCGCCGTGTTCTCGTCGTAGAACGCGTATTCGGCATGGCCGTCGGTCAGGGTGACGAAGGCCAGCGTCGTGGGACGGTCCGAGACGGCGGCGCGGCTCTCTACGTTGGACGCGGCGAGACCGGCGGCGAGGCGCTGGCCGAACAGGTCGGACGAAAGGCCGGTAAAGAACGCGGTCGGCGCGCCCAGGCGACCGAGAGCGATGGCGGTATTGAACACCGCCCCTCCCGTCGCGGGGTAGAAGCCCGCGCCATCGGCGGTTTCTCTTGGCAACATGTCGATCAGGGCTTCGCCGGCGCAAAGTATCATGGACGTCTCCTCAGCCACCGCCTCCCTGCTACCGTGCAGAGTGACGAGGGACCAGTCCAGAGGGGTGTGCGCGGCCAATTCCATGCTATGCTCGGCGTCCGCCTGCAGCCCCAAACACGAGGAGCGCCCGATGCCGCGTCTGCTGAGAGCCCCGGCCCGAGATTACGTCAATGACACTTGGGACAGCGCCCGCTGGCAGGCGTTCACGCCGCGCGCGGACGATATCGTGGTCAACACGCCGCCCAAATCCGGGACGACCTGGACGCAGGGGATCCTGGCCCTGCTGCTCTCGGGGGATCCCGGGGTGAACGCCGATCCCTCCATGCGCTCCCCCTGGATCGACATCGCGGTCCGCCCGGTGGAGGACGTGATGGCGCGGCTGGAGGCCCAGGACCACCGGCGGCACGTCAAGTCGCATACGCCTTTCGACGGCATCCCGATCTGGGAGGGGATGCGCTATGTCGCCGTCTATCGGCATCCGCTGGACGTGCATTTCTCGTATCGAAAGCACAACGCGAACATGGTCTTCGATCTGCCCGAGAAGCGGTTCACGCCGGAGAACGGGGAAGAGGCGTTCCGCCTCTTCGTCGATGGGGACCATGAATTCGCCGCCAGCCTTCTGTCTATCGCCCAGCACTATCTGAGCGTCCGCGCGCTGGACGACGACCCGGCGGTGCTGCGTTTGCATTACGCGGACATGACCCGCGATCTGCCCGGCGCCATGGCCCGGATCGCGGATCATATCGGCGTCGCGCATCCGCCCGAGGTGATGGATCGACTGGTCGAGGCGGCCACCTTCGACAGCATGAAGGCCAATGCGGACCGTTTCACGCCGTCGGCGGGTCAGGGGTTCTGGAAGGAAGACGCGGGGTTTTTCGACAGCGCGACGTCGCGGAAATGGGAGGGGCGGCTGAGCGCCGGGCAGATCGCCCGCTACGAGGCGCGACTGCGGGAGTTGGTCCCGGACCCCGAGGCGCGGGCTTGGCTGGAGTGGGGCGGCGCGGCGGCCTGAGCGCCAGGTTAGGCGGCCGCCGCGCGCCCAGGCCCGCGGCGGCCCGTTTGTAAATATTCTGTTAATTCTTTTCGAGTTTTTTCTCCCTGAGCGCAGACTCGCCGGTTTTCCCGGGCGGCTGCGGTTTGTCGCTTATCGAATTTGAAGGCACGGTTTCTCTTCGGTCCTGGAGGGACTAGCTCCCAAACATCACGTCAGTGTCAGTTCCCGAGCGCTTTGGTTTACCTCATTCTCTCAGGAGACCGGCCGATGATTCAGGACGTTCACTCACCCAAACGGGCGGGGTCAGGCAGGCGGGCGCCGGGGCGGCTGCCGCCCCCGTCGACGGCGGATCTGGCTTCTGTCTTCCTCACACAGGAGACGCGGGTCGAGACGGAGCTCGGTCCGCGCCCGCTGAGCGCGCTCGCCCCGGGGGATCGCGTGTTGACGGGGCGCTGCGACCTCGTCCGGATCGTGTCCAAGCGAGCCTTCTCGCTCGAAGGGGGCCTTTTGCATGCCCATCCGGAGCTGCGGCCTCTCTATATCCCGGCCGGGGCGCTCGGGAACAAGGGGCGGATCGGTCTGTCGCTGCTGCATCCGATCGCGCTGGTCGAACCGGTGGCGTCTGAATTGGGCCTCTCCGTCCAAGCGGGGATCGTCCGTGCCAAGGATCTGATCGGGGCGGTGCCCGGCGTCGCGGTCGCGGACGACCGGAGCCGCTTCGGCTGTGTGTCCCTGACCCTGGAACGGCAGGCCTATGTGCTGGTCGAAGGGATCCCGGTCGAAATGACCGGCCCCGACAGGCTCGGGCCTCGGCCTGTGGTCGTGATCGGGTCGGATGCGGTCGCGCCGGACCTGGCCCCGACCGAGTATGACACGGGGCGGGGTATCCTCGGCCCGCTTCTTCTCGGGGTGGTGAGCTGCCTCGTCAGCGGAGCGGGTCTGATCGTGGCCGGATTTGGTCTCCTGGCCGCCATGGGGATCGCGACGCTGATCGCCAATCTCGTCGTGGTCGCGATGGCCGTCGTAATCGCCTTGCGGTCGCGGGGCTGACGGGCGCGTCGTCGCGCGCCAGGAGCGTCACCCGACTCTGGCGTAAATGGCCAGGGCCACAGCGAGCAGGAGTAATGCCGCCACGACGGCGATGGCGATCTTGACCGCGGAATAGGGCCGCTCTCCCTGGACCCGGCCCGATTGGCCGTTGACGACGAAGCGGTAGGACTGGCCGCGATACTTGTAGGCCGCGACCCAGACCGGCAGCAGGATATGCTTGAAGGTCACGTCCGAGAGCTGGGTCTGCATCCTGTCGATGCGCTGCTGGTCGCCGCCGATATCCATGCGCACGTCGCGGGCGATCACGGCCTCCATGCGCTGTTTGGCCTCCTCCAGTCCCTGCGAGAGATCGACGGAATAGGCCTCGGCCCGGAAGCCGGCGAGATATTGCGGCGCATAGGGCGCGAGCCCCGCCAGATCCCAGGGTTGCAGCGCGTCGGTATGGTGCTTGGGCAGCGAGGTCGAAGCGAGGATCAGCACATCGTCGAAGAAGCGCGCGACGCGGCCCCGCTTGGGCGTCCAGCGGACCTTGGGCACCTGGACCTGGGTCGGCTTGCCGTCCTTCACCACGGTCTGGGTCACGTAGTAGACGTCGCCCCGCTGGCCCTGATAAGCGGTGTCGGTCTGGGCGTCGATCGTCCAGAACGGGACATAGACGCCGTTCATCTTCTGGCCCTTGCGGACATATTTCGTCAGCCCGTTCGGCGCGAACCAGAGACTGCCGAGCCAGCGCTCCATCGCGTCATGAGCCTGTCGCTCCTCCAGGACGAAGGGGCCGACGGCGGCGGGCTTGATGTGGCGGTTGGTGCCGGTGTCGGTGACGACGGGGGTGGCGCAGAACGGGCATTCGGCGGCGTGAACGGCGGGGTCGAACTCCACCTGCGCGGCGCAATTGGGGCAGGAGAGAACCCGCGTCTCCTCCATCTCAGCATCCTGGCTGGCGGCGTCGAGGCCGCGGCGGATGTCGATCTCCCGGATGGCGGTGGGGGCAGAGCGGGCGAGCGTCTCGACATGCCCGCAATGGTCGCAAACCATCCGGTCGTCGCCCGGATCGAAGCGCATATCCGCGCCGCAATTATCGCAGGGGAAACGGTGTTCCTCGGTCTTGGGAGGCGGAGGCGGGGGCGGACGTTTGCGGGAGACGGTCGGTATCTTCATAGGAACCTGTGCAACGGCCGGGGCACCATGATGCGCAACGCATTGTCGCGCAATCGGTAGTGGCGCCAAGCATGGAAGCCCACGTGAAAGACCGCAACGGCGGCCAGCGCATAGAACTCGTAGATATGAAGCGCTCCGGCCCAGTCATTCGCCTGGGGAAGGCCCTGGGGCGGCGCGATGGGCAGGACGGTGCCGGCGAAGAGCGTGCGCGAGGCGGTCAGGCCCAGCAGGAAGCCGGTGAAAGCCACGCCGAAGAGCCCCCAGACGAGCGTGAGATGCAGCGGACGGTGGATCGCCCGCGCGGTCCCGCGCAACTTGGGCCCGGGGCGGGAGGCGAGGCCCCGGGTCGAGACGTCGAAGCTCCAGGTCAGGGCGAGCGCGACGAAGATCAGGCCGAAGACCGAGTGGAGCTCGACCCAGTGCCAGCCCCAGCTTGCGACATGGGACGGCGTGACGAACAGGAACCACAGGAAGAACGGAACGGTCGTCCAGTGAATCAGCTTGAGCCAGCTGCGGCGTGTCAGACGCAGGGCGGTCATCGGAGGGAGAAGCGGGGGGCTCCCGCCCCCCGCACCCCCTGGTCCAAGGGGGCCGTGGGCCCCCTTGGAGAACCCCCCAGAGTATTTCCGGCCAGAAGAAGGACGGACATCAATGCATCGCCTTGGGCAGCATCCGGCGGAGGCTTCCGTCACCCAGGACGCTGCTGCGCCAGAGATTGAAAGTGCCGTGGAGCGCGCCCAGCCCGAGGGTCGCGAGGAGGAGGGGCCGGGCCAGCGCGGCGTCGAGGGCGGCCAGGAGCGCCCCACCCGTGTAGATCGCCAGGAGGACGGGGTGGGTCAGCCAGGCCGCGCGCCGAAGGGTGCCTGTCAGGGCGGGCGAGGGGCCGCCCCGGAGGCCCCAGACCACGCTGGCCCCTGTCCAGGCGAACGCGTGGAGCGCCACCAGCCAGCCCGGCAGGCCGGCGGCGAGCCAAGCGACGATGGCGGGCAGCGTCGCCCAGTGGAGCGCCATCACCGCGGGGCGCAACGCCTCGGGGCCGCGCGCCATCTCAGACGCCGGGCGGCGGGGGCGGGGGCATCACGGTGAAGAGCTGGGCCAGTTCCTGAACGTCCTCTGCCCGCTTCCAGCCGTCCTGGCCCTGGGTCCAGACATAGGTTTCGCGCGTGACCTCGCCGTCGGTCACCATCCGGCCCAGCCGCGCCTTGGAGAAGGGGCCCTTGGTCTGTCCGGCCTCGGCGACGTGCCAGACATGCTCCACCGGCGGGGGGGGAGGCGGCGCGGCGGCGGCCTGCGGCGCGGGGGCCTGCTGCTGTGCGCCCCAGGGGCCGGTCTGGGCCATGGCATTGGCCATCCCCATGCCCATCCCCATGCCGAGCCCCGCGCCCATGCCGGAATTGGTCGTGCCCGCCGCGGTCTGCATCGCCTCGGCGGTGGCGTATTGCTGATATTTCGACAGATCGCCGATCACGCCCATCGAGGTCCGCTTGTCCAGCGCCTCCTCCACCGCGGGCGGGAGAGAGATGTTCTCGATATAGAGCTCCGGCACCGTCATGCCGTATTCGGTGATGGTGGCGCTGATCTGCTCGGCGACGATCTTGCCCAGATCGTCCGTGTTCGCAGCCATGTCGAGCACCGGGATGCGGCTGGCGGCCAGCGCGCGCGAGGCCGCCTGAACGATCATGTTGCGGATCTGATACTGGATCTCGTCGCGGGTGAACTCCCCGTCGGTGCCGACGATCTCGGTCAGGAACTTGGCCGGGTCGCTGACCTTGATCGCGTAGGTGCCGAAGGCGCGCAGGCGGACGGGGCCGAATTCGGGGTCGCGCAGGGTGATCGGGTTCTTGGTGCCCCATTTGAGATTGCCCATCCGGGTGGTCGAGACGAAATAGATCTCGGACTTGAACGGCGATTTGAAGCCGTGATCCCAATGCTGGAGACTGGTCAGGATCGGCATGTTGTTGGTCTCGAGCATATAGAGACCGGGCATGAAAACATCGGCCAACTGCCCTTCATGGACGAAGACGGCGGCCTGGCCCTCCCGGACGGTGAGCTTGGCGCCATACTTGATCTCATGGCCGTAGCGCTCGAAGCGGTAGACGAGCGTGTCGCGGGTGTCGTCCGTCCACTCGATGACGTCGATGAACTGGCCCTTGAGGAAGTCCATAATGGGCATGACGGGTCTCCTGCGATGATATCGGTTCGAATATAGTGGGCGGGTGCGGCTTGCGCCACGAAATCAGCCTGGGCTGGGGACAAGCTCCCGCGCGATGCGGCGGACGATGGGGCGGGCCTGGTCGGCGGACATGCCGGGACGCAGGCGGGGATCGTAGAGGATGCGCAGCATATGCTCGTCCATCGTCGTCAGAAGCGCGAACTCGTCGTCGTCGTTGAAAATGGACGGGCGCGCCTCGTCGCTGTCATTGCCCAGGCCCATGCCCTGGGCGATTTCTTCGTGGTAGCAGGCTTGGCGCGACAGGTCGGGCAGTTCCGTGCGCACGAAAACGACCGTGGTCGCGTTGACGAAATCCTTCTCCCGAGAGGGCCAGCTGAGCACGGCGCAGTAGACCTGCCGGCCGAGCGCGGCCACGGTGACGGCGCGCCGGACCATGTCCGGGCCCAGCACCTCGCGCAGGCGGGGGCCGAGGCGGGGTTGTTCCTCGATATCGGAGACGAAAACGTGGAAATTCCCACGCGACCCCACAATCGTGATCGGATGCCCGGTGAGCCGTCTGAGGCGTGCGGCATAGGCGCTGATGCGGCTACGCTCCTGGGCCCGCATCCGGCCATCGACGCTTTCGCCGAAATGGAGCTGCATGCGGATCGGGCGCTCCCATCTCGTGAGACCAGCCGCGCGCGTGCCGCCATGGGTCGACATGCCGCCTCCGCTGAACGACAGTTCCGAGCGGAAGGCGATCCGTTCGAAGTTGCGCGCGAGATCCTCGGCATCGAAGCGGGCGTCGATCCCTCCGCCGTCTCGGCGCATGAGGCCCTCAGTCAGGCGGCGTTGCTCCAGACGGCGATAGAAGACCCGGGCCGAGTTGCTTTCTTCCGATATCACAGCCGGGCGCGCGGGCATGGCCGTCTGCGGCTGGGGCGGCGCGGGCGCCTCCGGCAGCGGCGTGGGCGGCACGACATCACCCGTGGTCTGGCACGCGGTCAGCAGCAGCATCGCCAGGGCGGCAGCCACGCGCATCAGTTGGAGGGGGCGGCCGCGCCGGAGGTGTCGTTTGCGCCCTCGCGGCGGGCGGAGGCCGCCGCCAGCGTGTTGCGCAACTCGGTCTCCATCCGTTGCAGCTCCTCTTCGGCGGCGGCGCGTCTGGCCTTGCCCTCGTCGGCGATCTGGAGGCTCTCGTTGATCGTGGCCAGCAGATGCTCGTTGGCCTGTTTGACGGCCTCGATGTCGAAAACCCCGCGCTCCATCTCGGAGCGGACCACCTGATTGGCCTCGCGCAGGTTCTTGGCGTTCGAGGTCAGCAACTCGTTGGTCAGGTCGTTGGCATCGCGTACGGCCGAGGCCGCCTCGCGGGAGCGCTGGATCGTGACCGCCTGAGCCAGTTGGGTTTCCCAAAGCGGGACGGTGTTGACCAATGTCGAGTTTATCTTGGTGACGAGGCTCTTGTCGTTCTCCTGCACCAGCCGGATCGAAGGCAGGGACTGCATTGTAACCTGGCGCGTCAGCTTGAGGTCGTGGACCCGCCGCTCCAGGTCGTCGCGGGCCGCGCGCATATCGCGCAACTCCTGGCTGCCGAGCATCTTGTCGCCTTCGGGCAGGGCGGCGAGCGCTTCTTCCTTGGCGGGGATGACGGTCGTGTCGAGTTCCCCCAGCTTCGCGTCGCCCGCGGCGATGTAGAGGCCCAATTCCTCGTAGAAAACCAGCGTCTTCTCATAGAGCTTGTCGAGCGACTTGATGTCCTTGAGCAGCATATGCTCATGGCGCAGCAGATCCTCGGTCACGCGGTCGATCTGATCCTGGACATCCTCGTATTTGGCCACGAATTGCGAGAAGGGCGCGGCGCGGCCGATCAGCTTTTCCCAGAAGGATTGCTTGCGGCGGACGTCCAGTTCGCTGACCGAAAAGCCGCGAATCGTGGAGACGATGGAGCGCAGGCTGTCGCCGGCGGGGCCGACATCCTTGGACTTCACGTCTTGCAACATCGCCTGGCTGATCTGTTGCAGCTCCGCCTGCGCGCCCGAGCCGAAGGAGATGATCGACTGGCTGTCGGCCATGTCGATCTCGTCCATGCGCTTTCGGATGTCGGCCTGCACCGGCTCAGGCGCGGTCTCCAGCGGCACGATCTGGTCTACCGGCTCCGCCAGCGCGGTCGCGGCGAGCTGGTCGATCTCGGCCGTCTCGGCGGCGGCTTTCGTGCGGGTCTCGGTGTTCATCCCTTATTCTCCTACAGGCAGGCCGTCCCGTTTAAGGCGGTCCCGCAAGACCTCGATCTCGACGTCGAGATCGGTGCGGTCGGTAATCAATAGCGTCTCGCGCTTGGCGTCCATGCCGCGCTCGAGATCGTCGAGCAGCGCAAAATATTCTCTCTTGGCCGTGGCATCCCGGGTCTGGGCGTAGAGGTCGGCGAACTTGGCGGTCGCGTCCCGCGCGCCCATCAGATAGACGCCCAGGAATTTGCGCGCGGCCGAGAGGTCGCGGGGGTCTTCCTCCACGGTGCGGAACATCTGGCGGGCGCGGGCCACGACGCGCGCGACGCGGGCCTCTGCCTCGCGGTCCTTGGCGCGGCGCACCGCGTCCTGCATCGCCGCGAGATATTTCTCCGCTTCCTCGATGGAGCGGGCGACGCGGTTGGTCTGGTAGGTGTCGATGCCCTCCATCCCCTTGTCCGACAACGGGTCCAGGCCAAAGGAAGCGAGATGGAGCGCGGCCGCAACCCCGCCATAGACGATGCCCGCGATCAGCCCGCTGAGGCCCGTCATCGTCGCCAGCGCCACGCCCGCGCCGGTCAGCACCGCGCCCAGGATCTTACGCGGGACGGCCGGACGCCGGGCGATCTTGCGGGCGGCCCAGGCGGCTTCGGCCTTCATGCCTTCGCGGGTCAGCCAGGCCCCGCCGAATAGCGCCGCCGCCGCCGCGAGGTTGCCGGCGAGTGCCACGGCCCCGTCTTGAAAGAAGGCCGTGATCGCGGGCAATGCGGCGAGGACCATCAGAACCGAGGTTCGCGCGCGCCCCGGCAAGGGCGACGACATCGGCGGAGGCGGGCTTACCGCCGTCTTGCCGTCAGCCCCGGGGCTGAAGCGGCCTTCGTAGCGTTGCGCCATGGTCAGAGACCTCCGCCGTCCAGCACGCCGAGCCCGGCCAGCGCCACCAGCACGGCCAGCGCGGCGAAGGCGATCTTCTGCATTCCGGTCGACGTCATGGCTTCCCCGCCTTCATGGCTTCCCCGCCCGTTGTCCTGCATACCCTAGGTCAGATGGGGATCGCGGGGCCAGCCCGCAATCGCGCGTCAGTCCCGCTTGCCGAACAGCTGGGCGTCCCTGTCCTTGCCCCGCGTGGTGCCGCGCAACTCGGCATAGAGCGCGCGTCCCGCCTTTACCGCCGGCCGCTCCCCGACCGTCTTGAGCCAGCGGGCGAGGTTGGGCTTGTCGTCCAGCGTCTGCTCCTGGCCCTCCCATAGCGACGCCCAGCCCCAGCAGGCCATGTCCGCGATGGAATAGAAGTCGCCTGCGAGGTATTCGTGCTTGCCCAGCTGCGTGTCCATCACCCGGTAGAGCCGCCCCGTCTCGTTCCTGTAGCGGTCCTTGGCATAGGGGATGTCCACCGGCGCGTATTTCAGGAAGTGATGCGCCTGGCCCGCCATCGGCCCCAGGCCCCCCATTTGCCACATCAGCCATTGGTCGACGGCGATGCGGTCGCGCTCGGTCGGGCCGGTGAAGAGGCCGGTCTTGCGCGCCAGATATTGCAGGATGGCGCCGCTTTCGAAGATCGAGATCGGCGCGCCGTCCGGCCCGTCCGGGTCGGTGATGGCGGGCATCTTGTTGTTGGGAGAGATGGCGAGGAATTCCGGCGTATGCTGATCGCCCGCGCCAATATCGATGAGATGCGTCTTATAGGGCAGGCCCATCTCTTCCAGGGCAATGGAGACTTTCCAGCCATTTGGGGTCGGCCAGAAATAGAGGTCGATCGGGGCGGTCATGGTGGTCTCTCTCAGGCGGTTGCGGCGCGGAGCCTCGTCCCAAGGGGCCGCGTTTGCAAGCCCGCGGGCGCGTTTCGAACGCGACGGCAAAGGGGGCGGGCGGGCTCCGGTCTCGGGCGGCTGCATCGCGGCCACGGCGCGCGTGCGGCGGATCGGCCGGCACCCGCGCGGCCCTCATCCCGCGGCCCCAAGCCCGTGTGACATGCGCGAATGAGGCTCCGCGTCTCCCACCGAACGCCCCGCCGGGGAGGCGCGCGCGCCTCCGATCCGCGACAATCCGCAGTGGTCCGCAGCACCATCTTCGCCCCCCTCGTCGAGCACGGGATCTTGACCGCTGCGGCTCTGCCGGGTAGCGACCCCGTCGAGGGGATTTGTACCAGCTTGCGGCCCTCGTGAAAGAAACCGCTAAAGAGGTTCCGGGCTCCCGCCCGCTTCCCGACAGGTGCGTTGTTCCGGCCCGAAGGAGGCCCGCCATGAAGGACATTCCGTCCCGTCCCCGCTCCCCCCGCACGCTGGCCGTCCATGCCGGCACCCGCCGCTCGCAATATGGCGAGGTGTCCGAGGCGATGTTCCTGACCCAGGGCTTCGTCTACGACAGCGCCGAGCAGGCCGAGGCCCGCTTCCTGGAGGCGGGCCGCGAGGAGTTCATCTACGCCCGCTACGGCAACCCCACCGTCGCCATGTTCGAGGATCGCATCGCCGCGCTGGAGGGCACCGAGGACGCCTTTGCCACCGCCTCGGGCATGGCGGCGGTCAACGGCGCGCTGACCTCGATGCTGAAGGCGGGGGACCATGTGGTGGCCGCGCGCGCGCTGTTCGGCTCCTGCCTCTACATCCTGGACGAGGTGCTGCCCCGCTACGGCGTCGAGGTGACCCTGGTAGACGGCACCGATCTCGCCGCCTGGAAAGCCGCGATCCGCCCCGATACCAAGGCGGTGTTCTTCGAGAGCGTGTCGAACCCCACGTTGGAAGTGATCGACATCGCCGCCGTGTCCAAGCTCGCCCATGACGCGGGCGCGCTCGTGATCTGCGACAACGTCTTCGCCACGCCCGCCTTCTCGCGCGCGGTGGAGCTGGGCGTCGATGTCGTCGTCTATTCCACCACCAAACATGTGGACGGGCAGGGGCGCTGCCTTGGCGGCGTCGTCTGCGGCACCAAGGAATTCGTGCGCAAGGTGGCCGAGCCCTACCTCAAGCATACCGGCGGCGCGATGAGCCCGTTCAACGCCTGGGTGATGCTGAAGGGCCTGGAGACGATGGACCTGCGCGTGCGCGCCCAGGCCGCGACCTGCCTCCAACTGGCAAAGCGGCTGGAGGGGCACGCGAAGCTCGCCCGCGTCATCCATCCCCATCTCGACTCGCATCCGCAAGCGGCGCTGGCCCGCGCGCAGATGGAGCAGGGCGGCACGGTCCTGTCGCTCGACCTGGCCGGCGGCAAGGAGGCCGCGTTCCGCTTCCTCAATGCGCTGGAGATCGTGACGATCTCGAACAACCTAGGCGACGCGAAGTCGATCGTGACCCATCCCGCGACCACCACGCATCAGCGCCTGCCGGACGACCAGAAAGCCGCGCTGGGCATCACGCCCGGCCTCGTCCGCCTGTCGGTCGGGCTGGAGGATGCCGAGGATCTGATCGCGGATGTGCTGGCCGCGCTGGACGCGGCATGATCCTCCGCGAAATTCGGCGCGCCCGCGACGCCGACTGGCCCGAGATCGCCGAGATCTTCTGGCGCGGCGTGCAGGAGGGCGCGGCCCCCCGCTACAGCGAGGCCCAACGCCGCGCGTGGCTGCCCGCCCGCCCCGAGCCCTCGGCCTTCGCCGCGCGGCTCGGGGAGCAGGCGGTCTGGGTCGCGGAGGAGGGCAGGCGCGTCACCGGTTTCTTGACGCTGCGCGCCGATGGCTATCTCGACATGGCCTATGTCCTGCCCGAAATGCGGGGAACCGGCACCGCCGCCGCGCTGCTTGCCGTTCTGGAGAACCACGCCGCCGCGCAGGGCCTGCGGCGCCTGACCGTTCGGGCCTCCGACATGGCGCGGCCGTTCCTGGCCCGCCATGGCTGGACCGTGATCGCGCCCGCGCCGCAAACCCGCGACGGCATCGTGATCCCGGCGACCGACATGGCCCGCGCCCTGGCCTAAATGTCGCAGGTCCGGCAAGGATCCTGAGTGATCCATCCATTCCGCTGCCCCGTAAGTGGGTTTGAACAAAGGGGTGGGGAGAGGCCGGGCGGTGCCCGGTTTCGTATTCCACGCGCGAACCGAAGGGAGGGACGCATGAACGTCCACACACCGGATATTGACCGCGAGCCGACAGAAGCGGAGGCGCAAGCCGCGCTCGACCTGCTCAGAAGGTACGCAGATGCAGGCGGGACGAAGGTCGATCTCTATCCGGACCTGTCCTCAGACTATCCGATCATCCAGACGGGCGAGGCCTACCGCGCCACGCTGCCCGACCTGCAAAACGGCCCCGCCAGCCTGATCCGCGGGTCGAACCGCCGGATCCAGCATGTCGGCATCTCGAACTTCCGCCTGCCGATGCGGATCGCCACCCGGGGCGGTGCGCATCTGGCCGAGGTGTCGGTGACGGGCACCGTCTCCCTGGAGGCGGGGAAGAAGGGCATCAACATGTCCCGCATCATGCGCAGCTTCTACAGCCATGCCGAAACCCTGACGGATTTCGACGTGGTGGAGGCCGCGCTGGACGATTACCTGACGGATCTGGACAGCTTCGATGCGCGCCTGCTGCTGCGCTTTTCCCTGCCGCTGGAGGTCCGATCGCTGCGCTCCGGCCTGACCGGCTGGCAGTATTACGATGTTGCCATGGAGGTCGTGCAGAGCGGAGGGGCCCGCCGTCGCATCCTGCATCTCGACTACGTGTATTCGTCTACCTGCCCCTGCTCGCTGGAACTGTCGGAACATGCCCGCCGCACCCGCGGCCAGCTGGCGACACCGCATTCCCAGCGCTCCGTCGCGCGGCTCTCGGTCGAGGTGACCGGTGACGCCACCATCGAGGACATCATCGACACCTGCCGCGCGCAGGTGCCGACCGAGACGCAGGTCATGGTCAAGCGCGAGGACGAACAGGCCTTCGCCGAACTCAACGCCGCCAACCCGATCTTCGTCGAGGACGCGGCGCGGCTCTTCTCCGAGGGGCTCACGGCGCTGCCGGGCACCGGCGACCACCGTGTCGTCGCCTCCCACCAGGAGAGCCTGCACAGCCATGACGCCGTCTCCGTCCTGACCGCGGGCGCGCTGTTCGAGGCCGAGACGCTCGAACCCCGGCTCTTTGGCACGCTGGTTCATCCGGGCTGAGACTGCCGTTCGCGTGACGGTTCCATGACGCCGGGCGGCAGGCGCTTGACCGTGCCGCCGCCCGCATGATCCAAGCAATGCGTTCCCAGCCAGAGGGCGCCCCCCGTGACCCAAAGCGACAGGCCCTCGACCGCGGAGATGCTCCGCTGCTTCGGCAAGATCGGCCTTCTCAGCTTCGGTGGCCCCGCCGCGCAGATCGGGCTGATGCATTCCGAACTGGTCGAGCGCCGCCAATGGCTGGACGAGGATGGCTTTCTCCGCGGTCTCGGCTTCTGCACCCTGCTGCCGGGACCCGAGGCGATGCAACTCGCCACCTATGCCGGCTGGCGCCTGCGCGGCACGGCGGGGGGGCTGCTCGCCGGTCTGCTCTTCGTGCTGCCGGGGGCGGTGGTGATGATGGCGCTCGCCGCCCTCTACCTGTCCTTCGGCCGCCTCCCCCTGGTCGAAGCCGCGTTCCTTGGCGTCAAGGCGGCGGCGCTCGCCATCGTGGCAGGGGCGCTCTGGAAATTGCGGGAAAAGGCGCTGAAGGGCCGCTTGCCGCTTACCGTCGCCACGCTCGCCTTCCTGGCGCTTTACGTGCTGGACGTGCCGTTCTGGGCCGTGTTGGGCGCCGCGCTGCTGCTGGGTCTTGCCGGTCCGACCGCTCCCGCCGTCGCGCCCCGGACATCCGTCACCGGCACGGGCCGGACCGTCGTCACCTGGCTCGCGATCTGGTGGGCCCCGCTGCTGCTGCTGATCGCCATCGCCCCGGGCTCCGTCCCCGCCGAGGCTGGGCTGTTCTTCAGCTGGCTCGCAATGGTCAGTTTCGGAGGCGCCTATGCCGTGCTGGCCGCGCTGGCGCAGAACGCGGTGGAGGTGCAGGGCTGGCTCACGCCCGATCAGATGATCGACGGCTTGGGCCTCGCCGAGACGACGCCCGGCCCCCTGATCCTGGTGACGGTCTTCACCGGCTGGCTCGGCGGCGCGCAGGTGGGGCTGGCGCTCCTGACCGCGCTCGTGACCCTCTGGGCGACCTTCGCCCCCTGTTTTCTGTGGATTTTCGCCGGCGCCCCCCACCTGGAAAGTCTGACCGCCATGCCCCGCCTGCGCGGCGCGCTCGACCTCGTGTCGGCGGCCGTGGCGGGGGTTATAGCCAACCTGTCGCTCTGGTTCGCGATCCACGTCCTGTTCCGCGAGGTCTCTGACGCCGGCATCGGGCCCCCGATCCCCGCCTGGAGCAGCCTCGACCCGATCGCCGCCGCCCTGGCCGCCTTCGCCTTCCTTTGGCTTCTCGGCCTCAAGCGCGGCCTGTTGGAGACCCTGGCCCTCTCCGCCGCCCTCGGTCTGGCCGCCGCACTGGTCCTCTAGCGCTACCCCTCCTTCTTCCCTGTAGAAATATCCCGGGGGGGCGAAAGCGGGGGGCAGAGCCCCCCTCCACCGAGGTCGGCCGCGCCGCCGTCAGGCCACGTCGCGCACCGCGCCTGCCACGGTGTCGACCACGCGGCGGAGCAGGGCTTCGTCCTCGCATTCCGCCATCACGCGGATCAGCGGCTCGGTGCCTGACTTCCGGATCAGCAATCGCCCGCACCCGCGCAGCGCGGCCTCCGCCTCGGCGATGACCGCCCGGACTTCGGCGGTCTCCAGCGGCGCCGCGCCGCTGGCGAAGCGCACGTTCTCCAGCAGTTGCGGCACCGGCTCGAAGCTCTGCATCAACTCGGCTGCCGGGCGGCCCGTCTGCACCATCTCTGCGAGGAATTGCAGCCCCGCGATCAGGCCGTCGCCGGTCGTGGCGTGATCGGTCATCACGATATGGCCCGATTGCTCGCCGCCCAGATTGTAGCCGCCGCGCCGCATCGCTTCGACGACATGGCGGTCGCCGACCTTGGTGCGGTGCAAGCCGATGCCCAGGCCGCCGAGATAGCGTTCCAGCCCGAGATTCGACATCACCGTCGCGACCAGGGCAGAGCCGCGCAGCCGGTCCTCCGCGGCCCAGCGGGTCGCGAAAAGCGCCATGAGCTGGTCGCCATCGGCGACCCGGCCCTGGGCGTCCAGCACCATGACCCGGTCCGCGTCGCCGTCGAGCGCGATCCCGACATCGGCGCCGAGTGCCACGACCGCCTCGGCCGCCGCCTCCGTATGGGTCGAGCCGCAGGCGTCGTTGATGTTGCGCCCATTGGGCGCCACGCCGATCGGCAGCACCGTCGCGCCCAGTTCGGCCAGGACTTCGGGCGCGGCACGATAGGCCGCGCCATTGGCGCAGTCGATGACCACGCGCAGCCCCTCCAGCGACATGCCAGCCGGGATGGAGCGCTTGGCATGCTCCACATAGCGGCCAAGCCCGTCATCGATCCGCTTGGCGCGGCCGATATTCGGAGCCTCGGCCAGGCGCACGCCCTCGGCGACGAGCCGCTCGATCTCGGCCTCTGCCTCGTCGGACAGCTTGAAGCCGTCGGGGCCGAAGAACTTGATCCCGTTATCGTCGGCCGGGTTGTGACTGGCCGAGATCATCACGCCCAGATCGGCCCGCATCGACCGGGCGAGCATCCCCACGGCGGGGGTCGGCACCGGGCCGAGCAGCAGGACGTTCATCCCGGTGGAGGTGAGCCCCGCCGTCAGCGCGTTCTCCAACATGTAGCCCGATTGCCGGGTGTCCTTGCCGATGACGACCCGATGCGCCACGCCGCCGCCGCCGGGCTCCCGCCGGAAGTAGCGGCCCGCCGCCGCCCCAAGGCGCAGTGCCATCTCGGCGGTCATGTTGCCCTCGTTGGCGCGGCCGCGCACGCCGTCGGTTCCGAACAGGCCCATCGTCACTCCTCCGTCACGGCGCGCCACAGCGCCAAGCCCTGCGCCACCGGGGCGACGTCATGCACGCGGTGGATCTGGACGCCTTGTGCCACGGCGGCCAGCGTGACGGCCAGGGTGCCCGATGCGCGGTCCTCCGCCTGGGGCGCGCCGCCGATGTCACCGATGAAACGTTTGCGCGAGGCGCCCAGCAGGACGGGCAGGCCGAGGTCGTGGAACACCCCGATCCGGCGCAGGAGCGCAAGGTTATGCGCCCGCGTCTTGCCGAAGCCGATGCCCGGGTCCACGACCAGCCGCGCGCGCGGGATCCCGGCGGCCTCGGCCGCGGCGATGCGGGCGGCCAGTGCGTCCATCACGTCATGGATCACATCGTCATAGCGCGGGTCGTCCTGCATCGTCTCCGGGGTCGCGACGCTGTGCATCAGGATCATCGGCGCGCCCGTTTCCGCCACCGTGGAGAACATCGCCGGATCGTACGCGCCCGCCGCGACATCGTTCACGATGTCGCCCCCCGCCGCGAGCGCCGCGCGGGCCACCGCGGCCTTGCGGGTGTCGATGGAGAGGCGACGGTCGCGCAGGGCCTCGACCACGGGGAGGATGCGCGCCGTTTCCTCGGAGGCGGGCACGGCCTGCGCCCCGGGCCGCGTGCTCTCGCCGCCGATATCGAGGATGTCGGCGGCGGCCAGGGCCTCCGCGCGGGCCAGGGCATCCGCGGGATCGAGATGGCGGCCGCCATCGGAAAAACTGTCGGGCGTGATGTTGAGGATGCCCATGATCCGCGGACGGTCGAGGGTCAGGCCCGCGAGCGGCGGGCGCGGGGCGGTCAGGCGGGCGAGGTCCGGCGCGGGGATCTCGGACCAGGGCAAAACCTGCGGCGCGCGCCCCCGCTCAAGCAGCTCGACCCGGTCGAAGCGCAGCCAGCCACCGGCGAGGCGCGGCGCCTCTGCGGCGGCCTCCGGCGAGGGCAGGGGGCGCAGGCGGATCATAGCGCCTCGGGCGTGGCGACCGCCCGCTCATGCGCGCGGCCGGGGCCCGCGCCCACCAGCACCAGTTCCACCGCGTCGAACGCCTCCGCCAGCCAGCGCGTCAGCGCCAACGGATCGGCCCCGCCCGGCCCCTCGGTCGCATCCAGGATCATACGCGAGGGCGCCCAGACCGAGAGGTTGCCTTGGCGCAGCGCCCAGTCGAGCTCGGTCCGGCTGTCGATGACGACGCAGCGCGCGTCCCGCGCCGCAAGTTGCCAGGCCGCTTGTTCCAAGGCCAGCAAATCGATGCGGCGCTGGGCCAGTGGCGCGCCAGCGCGGGGCGGACTGAAATCGGGCGTGACGCAGAGGATCGCCGGGGCGTCGGCCGCGGTCAGCCGGTCGATCATTGCCGGCAGGCCGGGGGCCTCGGCCATGCCGGGCCCGAGCAGCACGACGCGCGGGCGCGGCGCCGCGCCCTCGAGCGCGGCTGTCTGCGGCGCGTCCGTGCGGGAGCGGACGATCTCGATCCCCAGCACATGCGGGCCCCGGTCCAGCTTGTCGATGCGCACGAAGACGCGCGCGGCATGGGGTTGCCACAGGATCCGGGTGGCGATGCGTTCTGCAAGCGTTTCGAGCAGGTTGACCCGCTCGGCCTCCAGTTCCGCCGAGATCGCGTCGATCAGCGTGTCGTAACTCAGGATGCCGTCGACATCGTCATCTGCGACGGCTTCTGCATCGAGCGTAACCTCGCAGACGATGTCGAAGCGGATGCGCTGGGTGACGCCGCGCTCCTGCTGGAAGGCGCCGATCTCCACCTCGCGGATATGCTCGCGCAAGGCGATGCGGTCGCGCGGGGTCGCGGCAGGATCGGCTTCGGCCCGCGTCAGCGGGTCGGCGAAAGCCACGTCCAACGCGGCGCGGTCCGATTGCGTCGTCATATGGGCGGCTCCCCTGATGAACAGGCGCCCCAAAGCACGGACGGGCGGCAGGGGAAAGTCCCCCACCGCCCTTCCGATGCCGATCTGCGACGCGTCAGGCGCCGGGGATGTAGCGATAGAAGAGGTGACGGCCGACGCGCGCCGTCTGCGGATAGACGGCGGCCCAATGGGGCTCGACATAGTCGGCGTGGTAATGGGTCGCGTCGTCGGTCAGCAGGCGGTCATGCCCATCGATCAGAAGGCGTGCGATCTTTCCCGCCCGCTCCCAGGCGCGGGGTTCGTCCACGACCTCGGGCTGGCCGTCGCAGGTATAGCTGAACTGGCAGGCATGCAGCCGGCCGGTGCCCTGATTGACGACGCCGCAAATGGTGCTCGGATAGCGCGGGCTGTCGACGCGGTTCAGGATGACCTCGGCCACGGCGACCTGGCCTTCGACCGACTCGCCCCGCGCTTCGAAATAGATCGCTTCCGTCAGGCAGGTCCACTGCGCCCCGCCAGAGGCCGACGGCATCGCCGCCAGCTTGGCGGCGTCGATCTCATCGTCCTGGCGCGGAGCCCTGCCCCCCAGCAGGGGCGCCGCGCCGCGATCGCCAAAGAGGCTGCGCTTGGACTCGGACAAATCGGCCAGCGGAGCGGTCCGGTTCGAGAGCGCGCCGACGGCCACGGCCCCAGGCGCCGCGAGGCTGGCCAGCGTGGCCTGAGCCTTACTGGCGGTGGGGATGGAAAAAGAGATGAGGAGCGCAGCGGACACCGCACCGATGGCAGACTTGAACATATCGTGATCCGTCCCAACCGTTCCCGTACACGGCCTAGACGATCGGTCTTAGAGAACCATTACGATCGCCCCGGCCCGGGCGGTCGTCTGGCGTGGCATGGCCCGATCTTCAACCGCTAGGGCCGCGCCCGGCTCGGCGCTTCGTGCGAATTTGCGCCGATCTTTGCCCATCAACGTGGCGAATCGGCACTATTTCGCCGTTCTAGTGGCCAAAATGGTACATTGTGCCGCGGCGAGCTTGGCGACTGGCACCCGGAACGGGGAACAACTGACATAGTCGAACCCCGCGAGTCGGCAGAAATTGATCGCCTCCGGGGTGCCTCCATGCTCTCCGCACAGCGCCAGCGTCACATCGGGCCGCGCCTGCCGCCCCCGCGCGGCGCCCAGCAGCAACAGTTCGCCCACGCCGTCGATGTCCAGCGTCTGGAACGGGTCCTCGGGGTAGACCCCCTCGTTGACATAGGTCGACATGAACCGCCCCGCGTCATCGCGCGACAGGCCGTAGGTCATCTGCGTCAGATCGTTCGTGCCGAAGCTCAGGAAGGCCGAGGTCTCGGCGATCTCACCCGCCCGCAAGGCGGCGCGGGGCGTCTCCACCATCACCCCCAGGCGGAAGTTGAAGCGTGTGCCGGTCTCGGCCTGGACGGCGGCGGCGACGGCGTCGATGCGGCGCTTGACCAACTCCACCTCGCGGCGGGCGGTGACGAGGGGGATCATGATCTCGGGCACGACCTCGGCCCCATCGCGCGACGCGGCGACCGTCGCCTCGAAGATGGCGCGGGCCTGCATCTCGTAGATCTCGGGGACGGCGACGCCCAGGCGCACGCCCCGCATCCCCAGCATGGGATTGTATTCGCGCAGCGCGGCGCCCCGTTGCTTGACCTCCGACAGGGGGCGGTCCAGCGCGGCGGCAAGCGCGCGTTCGCCCTCGCCCTCGGATGGGAGGAATTCGTGCAGGGGCGGGTCGAGCAGGCGGATGCAGACCGGCAGGCCGGCCATCAGCGTGAAGAGTTCGGTGAAATCGTCGCGCTGCATCGGCAAGAGGCGCTCCAGCGCGGCGGCGCGGTCCGTCGAACTCTCGGCGAAGATCATCTCGCGCATCACGGTCAGGCGGGCCGGGTCGAAGAACATATGCTCGGTCCGGCACAGGCCGATGCCGTCCACGCCGAAGGTGCGGGCCAGCGTCGCGTCGGCCACCGTGTCGGCATTGGCCCGCACGCCGATGTCGCGCACATCGTCGGACCAGGCCATGAAGTCGCCGAAGGCGCCATCTAGCGCGGGCTCCAGCGTCGGAACCTCGCCGGCCATCACCTCGCCCGAGGAGCCGTCGATCGTAATCATATCCCCCTCGGATAGCACCCGGCCATCCGGCAGGCGCATCTCGCGCTTGCGCCGCGAGATCGTGAGGCCGGTGGCTCCAGTCACGCAAGGCAGGCCCAGACCGCGCGCGATCACCGCGGCATGGGAGGTGGAGCCTCCGCGCTCCGTCAGTACGCCGGTTGCGGCATGCATGCCGCGCACATCGTCAGGCGTCGTCTCGCGCCGGACCAGGATGCAGGCCTCGTCGCGGGCATCGGAGGCCTGAGCGGCGGCCGAGTCGAAGACGATGCGCCCCGCGGCGGCGCCCGGGCTGGCGGCGACGCCGCGGGCCAGCACCTCGCGCTCCGCCGAGGGGGCGATCTGGCGGTGCAGCAGCCGGCTCAGCGTGGCGGGTGGAACGCGCAGCAGCGCCTCGGAGCGCGGAATGATCCCATCCCGGGCGAGCGAGGCCGCGATGGCGACCGAGGCGCGCGATTCGCGCGGGCAGCGCACCGCGTCGAGCACGTAGAGCCGTCCCTGGTCGATGGTGAACTCGACCTGCATTTCTTCGCGCAGACGGCGGCGGCAGGCGTCGCCGATCTCTATAAGCTCCTGATAGACCTCTGGAAGCAGGTCTTGCAGGGACGGGCCGCGCGGGTCTTCGGTGAGGTAGAGCGCCTTGTCCCGGGCCAGCAGCGCGTCGCGGCCCATCGCCTGTCCCATATAGCGCCCGGTGACCTGCGGCTCGCCCGTGGCCGGGTTGACGAATTGCACGACGCCCGCCCCCGACTGTCCGGCGCCCATCCCCTGCGCCATGCGCTGCACCACAAGCCCCAGCCCCGCCTCGGCGGGCGCCCCCTGCGCCTGGCGCAGCAGGCGGGCGGAGGTGCCGTCCCAGGCGCGGGCCATGGCGCGGAGCACGGCGCCGAGTTGATCCGCGATGGCCTGCGGGAAGGGCTCGTCCATCTCGTCTTCATAGGTCGCGCGGGCGGCGGCCGGCGTTGTGATCTCGGCGAAGGGCTCTTCGTCGAGGCGCATCACCTCGATGGCGAAGCTCTTGATGAATCGCAGGTAGAGCGCGTCGGCGGCCTGATGGCCGAGGGTGTTCGACAGCCAGGCATGGGCGGTGTCGTTCATCCCAATATTGAGCACGGCCCCCGGCCCGCCCCAATCCGACATCTCCGAGGAGGACCGCACCGACAGCAAAAGCGGCTGTCCGTCGAAGAGCGAGATCAGCGTATGGAGATCGGGCATGTCGCCGCGCGCGACCTCGCGCACGGTCTCGAAAGGCAGCGCGACGGTCTGCGGGACCGGCAAGTCCATCCGGATCAGCCGTTGCAGACATTTGGCACGAGAGCCGTGGCGCGACGCCCGGATATCCGCAGTCGACGTGATTTCGGTGAACCGGGGTGTGTCGAGCATGGTGGGCGACTCCTTCGCGGGCGAAGCGTAGCACAGTGCTGCGCTGCGGCAACGGTGTCACGTCGACGTTACATGCCCCCAAATTGTATTCCAAATGGTGAATGTCCAGCCCGCTGCGTCGAGACGGCGGGCTGTGGCAGGGATGCATGGAGGGCGCGGCGCGGAGCTCCGCCGGTCGCGCCTCAGGATCCGATGCGGCTCAGATCGGCGATCTTGGCGCAGATCTGCACGATTTCCGACAGTAGATTGAGGCGGTTGCGGCGAAGAATGTCGGAGTCCGCATTGACCTGCACGGCCTCGAAGAACGCGTCGATCGGGGCCCGCAGCGCGGCCAGCGCCTCCATGGCGGCCGGGTAGTTTTCCGCTTGCATCGCGGCGTCGATTCCAGGGCGCGCGGCGGCCAGCGCCTCGAAGAGCGCGCGCTCTTCGTCGGTCTCGGCCAGTTTGGGGTCGGCGCCGAAGCTGTATTCGACCCCGTCCTTCTCCTCGGCCTGGTCGAGAATGTTCTTCGCCCGGCGGTAGCCCTGGATCAGGTTTTCCCCGTGATCCGTGCCGAGGAAGGCGTTCAGCGCCCCGGCCCGTGCGGTCAGATCCGCCAGGTCGTCCGTCCGGTCGCCGGTGAGACAGGCGTCGATCACGTCGTGACGGATGCCCTCGTCGCGGAGATGGACCTTGAGACGGTCGTGGAAGAAGGAGAGGAGGTCGGTGGCATCCGCACTGGCATTGCCCTGACCGATGATGGGGATCAGTCGCAGAGCGAGCGCGTTCTTTTCAACCAAGCGGATCACGCCCAGGGCGGCGCGCCGCAGCGCATAGGGATCCTTCGACCCGGTTGGCTTCTCGTCGATGGCCCAGAAGCCGGCGAGCGTGTCCAGCTTCTCGGCCAGAGCGACGGCGACGGAGACCGGCGCGGTGGGGACCTCGTCGCTCGGGCCCTTCGGGGCCCAGTGCTCCTCGGCGGCGGCGGAGACCTCGGGCGGCTCGCCCGCGGCTTCGGCGTATTTGCGACCCATATAGCCCTGAAGCTCGGGGAACTCGTAGACCATCTCGGAGCTGAGATCGGCCTTGGCCAGCCGCGCGGCGCGCTCCGCCATGTCGGGATCGGCGCCGACCAAGGGCGCGATCTCGCGGGCGAGGGCGGCGATGCGTTCGATGCGCTCGCGTTGACTGCCCAGCTTCGCATGGAACGTGACGTTCGACAGTGCGTCGAGCCAGGGCGCGGCCCAGTCGCCGCCCGCCGTTGCGATCCGCAAATCGTTCTCCCAGAAGAACTTGGCGTCGGCGAGCCTGGCCGAGAGCACGCGGCTGTTGCCGTCGAGGATCGTCGCGCCGTGGTCGGGCGTCTCGCGGTTTGCGACGGTCACGAAATGGGTGATGCGGCCATCCTTGGCGCGGCCCGAGAAGAATTTCTGATGCTCCTTCATCGAGCTGCGCAGCACTTCGGGCGGCAGGTCCAGGAAGTCCTCGCCGATGCGGCCCATCAAGACCACCGGCCATTCGACCAGCCCCGCGACCTCGGCCAGGAGGCCCTCGTCCTGGACGATCTCCAACCCGGCGGCGAAGGCCTGATTGCCCATGTCCTGGCGGATATGCTCGGCGCGTTCCTCGGAGGACAGGACCACGAAAGCGCGCTTCAGCTTGGCTTCGTAATCGTCGAAGGAGGTCACGCGGAAGGGCTCCGGCGCCATGAAACGGTGGCCCTCGGTCACGTCGGAGGCCTGGATGCCGTCGATGTCGAGCCGCACCACCTGCGCCCCTTCCTCGTCGGTCAGGATACAGAGGATGCGGCGCAGCGGGCGGACCCAGCGTAGGCTGCCCGCGCCCCAACGCATCGATTTGGGCCAGGGGAAGTCGCGTATCGTCGCTTCCAGCACCTCGGCCACGATCTGCGCGGCGGGGCGGCCGGGGGTGGTGATCTTGGCCACCAGGAACGTGCCCTTCTTCGACTCCTCCTCGGTCAGGTCCTCGCGGGCGAGGCCGGTGGAGCGGAGAAAGCCCTCGATCGCCTTCTCGGGCGCGTCCACCCGGGGGCCGCGGCGTGTCTCGCTGGTGGTCGGGCTCTCGGCCGTCAGGCCCTGGACCGACAGCGCCAGACGGCGCGGCGTGCAGTGGGCGACGGCGCCCGCATAGGTCAAGCCGGCCTCGACGAGGCCATCGGTCATCCGCTGCTTTAGGTCGGCGGCGGCGCGGCGCTGCATGCGGGCGGGGATCTCTTCGGAGAAGAGCTCGATCAGGAGGTCGGGCATCTAGAGGCTGCCTTCGATGAGCGGTTGGAAGGTGTCACGGTCGGGACAGGCCTCGCCGACGACCGTGCCGTCATAGGCCTTTTCGCCGCAATCGTTGAGCTGGTGCCAGGCCCAGCCGCGATCCGCGGTCAGCGCGACGATCCGGTCGACGCCGTAAGCCACGTTCTCATAGGCCACCGCCGCGCGCGCCTCGCCGGAGGCCAGCAGTGCGGCCACGGCTTCGGCGTCGAAGCAGTCGAACCAGGGCGGCGCGATGGTGGGGGCCGCGGTCTCGGGCACGTCGAAGCGGAGCGCGTCGAGGTCCAGGTCATGGGTGAAGCAGGCGCGAAAGCCCAGCGGCGAGGAGGTGGAGGCCACCGCCTGCACGTCCCGCGCAGGCAGGACCGTCAGATCGCCGCCCGCGGACAGGGTCAGCGTCACCGGCCCCTCCACCGGCGCGTAGAAGGCGCGGGTATTGGTGTACCAGATGCCGGCGCCGGCGAGGACGGCCGAAACGAGCAGCAGAATGGCGACGAGTTTGCCCATAGGGCCTCCGGGGCGAGGAACGGGGGCGGGCTACACCAGGGGTCCGGGCGGGGCAAGCGAGGCTGGCGCCCTGGCGGGGCGCGGCGTAGGCTCGGGACCGCGATATCGGGAGGAGCGGGATGGCGCGGCGGCAAGGCATGGATGTCCTGGAGCGGAGCGAGACGGTCACGGATGCGGAGATGCTCGCCCGGGCCGAGGCCGTGCGCGACCGGCTGCGGACGCGGCGGACCGTGCGGGATTACGCCCCGACGCCCGTGCCGCGCGCGGTGATCGAGGCCTGTGTGGCCGCAGCGGGGACGGCCCCCTCCGGCGCCAACCAGCAGCCCTGGCATTTCGAGGCGATCTCGGACCCCGTGCTGAAGGCCCGCATCCGGGAGGCGGCCGAGGAAGAGGAGAAGCGCTTTTACGGCGGCGGCGCCTCGCAGGAATGGCTGGACGCGCTGGGGCCGCTCGGGACCGACTGGCGCAAGCCGCATCTGACGGATGCGGCCTGGCTGATCGTCGTCTTCGCCCAGCGCTACGGCATCGGACCGGACGGGGCGCGGGTGAAGCATTACTACGTGCCCGAAAGCGTGGGGATCGCGTCGGGTATGCTGATCGCCGCGCTGCACGAAGCGGGACTGGCAACGCTGACCCACACGCCGAACCCCATGGGCTTCCTCCGCGAGTTGCTGGAGCGGCCGGAGAACGAGAAGGCGGTGATGATCGTCGCCTGCGGCCATGCCGCGCCGGAGGCGGAGGTGCCCAAGGCGGCGAAGGTGAAGAAGACGCTCGGTGAGATCCTGGTGGTGCGGGAGTAGGGGGGCGAGGGACTGCCGTCCCTCGCGCTCCCTGCTTCAAGGGGGCCGTGGGCCCCCTTGAAAATCCCCCCAGAGTATTTTCGGCCAGAAGAAGCAGGCGCGGCCGCGCTTCAGTGCCAGAACAGGTTGACGTAAGGGCGGTCGATGGACTCGGCCCAGGCTTGGAGCGCTTGCAGGCGGGGCAGAAGGCGCGGGTAGTCGTGGCGCTCATGGGTCTCGACGAAGAGAGCGTCGATGCGCGCCAGGACGGGGTGGGCACGCAGAGCGTCCAGCAGATCCCACTCGGCGCCCTCGATGTCGATCTTCACCAGGGCGATGTCGCGATCGAGCCCGGCGAGGAAGGTCGGGAAGTCGATCACCTCGACCTCGACGCCGCCGGTCCCGCCGAGATCGTGGACGAGGCTGGCGGATTGGCTGTATTTGCCGGGGTTCTTCGCCAGATGCGGCGAGCGGTTCAGGGTGAGAATTGCGGCCTGCGCGCCCGCGGCCGCTTGATGCGCATGGACGTTGGGCAGGTCGGCGATATTGGCGGCGAGCGTCGCGAACGTCTCCGGGTCGGGCTCGTAGGCGTGGACGGTGGCGCCGGTGGCGGCGAGGCGGCGCGTGACCGCGCCGACATTGGCGCCCAGATCCACCGCCACGTCGCCGGGCCCCATCGTCGCCAGCACCGCGTCGAAGGCGCCAGCGTGGCGGCGGCGCCACCGCTTGCGCAGCTTGCGGTCGAAGAAATGGCCCAGCGCGCCGGGCGCGCCCCGGCCCGCGTCCAGCAAGGTCTCCAGTGCCCCCTCGGGCCGCTGGGGCGGCATGGAGGGCAGGGGGCGCGTCACGCGGCGCTGTCCTCGGACCAGCCGCCCGCCCGTGTCGTCAGGAAGGCATCGGCGCACATCTTGGCGAGCGCGCGGACGCGGCCGATATAGCTCTGCCGTTCGGTGACCGAGATGACGCCGCGCGCGTCGAGCAGGTTGAAGATGTGGCTGGCCTTGATGCACTGGTCATAGGCCGGATGGACCATGACGATGCGCTTGCCGGTCTTCGGGTCCAGCGCCTCTTGGGCGAGGATCTCGGCGCAATGGGCCTCGGCTTCCTCGAAGTGACGCAGCAGGACGGCGGTGTCTGCGGTGTCGAAGTTCCAGCGCGCGTATTCCTCCTCGGTCTGGCGGAACACGTCGCCATAGGTCAGGGGCTGCGGCGCGTCGGGCGCGTTGAAGGGCATGTCCATCACGTGATCGACGCCCAGCACATACATCGCCAGCCGCTCCAGCCCGTAGGTCAGCTCGCCCGAGACCGGGTGGCAATCATGGCCGCCGACCTGCTGGAAATAGGTGAACTGGCTCACCTCCATCCCGTCGCACCAGACCTCCCAGCCGAGGCCCCATGCGCCCAGCGTGGGGCTTTCCCAATCGTCCTCGACGAAGCGGATGTCATGCATCCCGGCATCGATGCCGATCGCCTCCAGCGAGCCGAGATAGAGCTCCTGCAGGTCGGGCGGCGACGGTTTGATGAGTACCTGGAACTGGTAGTAGTGCTGCAAGCGGTTCGGGTTCTCGCCGTAGCGCCCATCGGTCGGGCGGCGCGAGGGCTGGACATAGGCCGCCGCCCAGGCGTTGGGGCCCAGGGCGCGCAGGGTCGTGGCCGGGTGGAAGGTGCCCGCGCCGACCTCCATGTCATAGGGTTGCAGCACAGCACAGCCCTTGGCGGCCCAGTAGGTCTGGAGCCGCAGGATGATCTCCTGGAAGGAGCGGGGGGCGTCTTGCATCGGGGCCTCCGGATCGGTCGGCACCGCGTCTAGGGGGCAACACCTGAGGGGTCAACGGGGCGCAGCGCCCGGCGCCGAAAGAGCCGGGGGTTTCCCCGGCCTGCCTGTTGGGGAATCAATGTTGCCAATTGGTTTTCTCGGAGATTTCCCCGGATGCGCGTCCTGTTTGCCCTTTGCCTCGCCCTCACGCTGCTCTCCGTGCCCGGAGCGCGCGCGCAGGATCGGGAGTTCTTCGTTCAGATCGAAGCGCATCCCGCGACCGATGTGGCCGAGCGCCGGGCCCGGGCCTATAGCGACCTGCTGCCCGACGTGA
This sequence comes from Jannaschia seohaensis, assembly GCF_900116765.1. GTDB lineage: Bacteria > Pseudomonadota > Alphaproteobacteria > Rhodobacterales > Rhodobacteraceae > Jannaschia > Jannaschia seohaensis. The sequence continues at coordinate 290,948 of NZ_UETC01000005.1, forward strand.
ACGGCTTTCGGTTGGGCGGGGGGTGGCATGCCCTGACGCTCGGCCCCTATCCCGAGAGCGAGGCGCGCGCGATCCTGCGGCGGCTGCTGGGCGAAGGCCTGATCCCGCGGGACAGCTATCTGAGCGACGGGGGGACCTATGGGGAGCGGTTCTGGCCCCAAGGTCCGGTCGCGCCGCGCTTGCCGGTGCCTCCGGTCGCGGTCGCGCCCAGCGAGATCCCGGAGGAGACGATTGGCGAGGCGCGGCGGTCCGAGAGCCTCTTGAGCGGAGAAGAGCGGCGTGACCTGCAACGGGCGCTGGCTTGGTTCGATTACTACTCCGCCGGGATCGACGGCAGCTTCGGGCGCGGCACACGCGGGTCGATGCTGGCCTGGCAGCGCGATGCGGGAGTGGAGCCGACGGGCGTGCTGACCACGCGGCAGCGCGCCCGCCTGCTGGCGGAATGGCGCGCGTCGCAGACCGCGCTGGGCTTGGGGCCGATCGAGAGCGCGGAGGCCGGCATTGCGCTGACCGGGCCGATGGGCCTGGTCAGCTTCGACCGGGTCGAGGCGCCTTTCGTCCACTACGTACCGAAGGACGACAGCGGCGTGCGCCTGTCGCTGATTTCGCAGCCCGGGGACCGGGCGACGCTGGCGGGTCTCTATGAGATCCTGCAGACGCTCGACGTGGTGCCGCCCGAGGGCGAGCGGACCAAGCTCCGCGACGGGTTCTCCATCCGTGGTGAGGCGCCAGGGCGGACCACGCAGGTTTCGGCGCGGCTCGAGGACGGGCACATCTTCGGCTACCTGCTGTCCTGGCCCCCGGCGCAGGACATGGCCGCGCGGCGCGCCTTGGCCGAGATGGAGAGCACGTTGCGCCGGATCGGGCCGCCTCTCAACCCGGACGAGGGTTTCGACCCGGCGGAGCAGAGCCTCGACATGGTCTCGGGCCTGGAGGTGCGGCGGCCGCTGCGCTCCGGCTCGGGGTTCTTCGTCGACGGGGCAGGGCGCGTGGCGACGGCGCAGGCCAATGTCGCGGGCTGCGGTCGGCTGACACTGGACCGGCTGCACGAGGCGCGGGTGGTCCATAGCGAGGCGGGGATCGCCGTGCTGGCCCCCGAGGGCGCGCTCGCCCCGCTGGAGGTGGCGCGGCTGGCGCCCCTGCCGGGGCGGTTGCGCTCGGCCGTGTCCGTGGGCGGCTATCCCTATGGCGGCGTGCTGGGGGCGGCGACGCTCAGCTTCGGGACGCTGGAGGATGTGCGCGGGCTCGACGGCTCTGACGCGGTGCTGCGCCTGTCGATGGAGACGCGGGACGGGGATGTGGGCGGGCCGGTCCTGGACATGTCCGGCCGCGTGACCGGCCTGCTGCTGCCCGCGCCGGTGAGCGATGCGACCGTGCTGCCTGCCGATGTCTCCTTTGCCGCCAAGGCCAGCGAGCTGGCCCGCGTGCTCGACGGCGCGGGCGTGACGCCACGCATCGAGGAGGCGGGCGGCATCCTCCCGCCGGAGGATCTGACGACGCGCGCGACCGGCATCACCGTGTTGGTGAACTGCTGGGAGTGAGCAGCGTAGGGTGGGCATCACCATGCCCACAACGGCGGTGGGCATGGTGATGCCCACCCTACCGGATCGCCCGTGGACGGAAGAGCAGGCCTGGCGCGGCCCGCGCCTCAGCGGATCAGGCGCAACTGGTCGTTCTCGATTTCGATGCGTCCGAACTCCGATAGGTAGGACATGCCCAGCAGGCTCTGCCGCATCTCTCCCCCATTGACGACGGCGCGCACGTTGCGGTCTGTGATCTGGCCCAGCGTGACCTCGTCCAGGCGGATCGAGGCGGTGCTCACCGAGCCGTTCGCAGTCATCGCCTCGCCCGCGAAAACCAGGTCGTCCATGTCCATGCCGATCCGCTCCGCGTCCTGGCGGGTCAGGACCAGGTCGGTGGCGCCGGTGTCCACGATGAACTCGATCTCCACGCCGTTGACGCCCAGCATGACATGATAATGCCCGTCCCGCCCGCGTGGCACGTCGACGACGATGCCATCGGGGCCACTCATCACCGATTGGCGCGGCACGGCGATGTCCTTGACGTCCTCCCAGACGCCATAGGCCAGCACCGCGCCGAGGAAGATGAAAAACCAGATCGCCGCTTGTTGCAGCGTCTTGCCCATCCGCGCGCGCGTCGAGGTAAAGAGGGTGAGCGCGATCACCGATCCAAAAAGGACCAGGTAGATGAGGCGCATCGTCGAGTCGGCATCCATAGTCTGGAGATAGGGCCCCGCCGGGGCATTACCAACCGGTCACGTCCGACAGCCCATCCAGAACGAATTGCACCGACAGCGCGGCCAGCAGCATGCCCAGCAGGCGCGTGGTCACGTTGATGCCGGTGGGACCGAGCAGCCGCTCCATCGGGGCGGCCAACAGGAAGAGCGTCAGGACCACGGCCAGCACCGCGAGCATCACGCCGATGGCCTGCGCCGTGCCGAGGGGGGCGGCCCCGTCGGTCAGTAGGATCATGGTGGCGATGGCCCCGGGGCCGGCCGTCAGCGGCAGGGCCAGCGGGAAGACCGAGGGGTCGGGGGGATGCGTCTCGGCCTGGCCCTCGCGCCGCTGGGTCCGCTTTTCGAACAGCATCTCCAGCGCGGTCAGGAACAGCAGCAGCCCGCCCGCGATGCGGAAGGCGGGCATGGAGATGCCGAGGAAGTTCAATAGCCCCTCGCCCAGCAGGGCGAAGACGATCAGGATCGCGGCGGCCAGCGCGGTGGCGCGGAAGGCGATGGCCCGGCGCTGGCGCGCGGTCATGCCCGCCGTCAGGGCGACGAAGATGGGGGCCAGCCCGATCGGGTCGATCACCACGAAGAGCGCGGCGAAGGCGGTGGCGGCTTCAGCGGTGGTCATGCCTCGGCTTTCTCCAAAGCCTCGGCGGCGGCCATCCACAGCCCCTCGGCCCGGTCGGCCGCCTCCATCACCTCGGCGTATTTCTTGTTCCAAGTCTCCAGTTCGCCCACGCGGCTTTCCTCATAGAGCCCGGGATCGGCGAGTTTCTTCGCCAGCTTGTCGCGCATCTCGTCGATCTTGGACATGCGGGCCTCGGCCTTCCGAACCTCGGCGCGGAGTTCCAGGATGCGGTCGCGGCTGACGGGAGGTTTGGCGGGCTTCTTCTCCGCCTTCGCCTTGGCCGGCTTCTCGTCGCCCTGAAGCAGCATCTTGCGGTAGCTCTCCAGATCGCCGTCATAGGGCTCGACCGTCCCGTCCTTCACCAGCCACAGCCGGTCGGCCACGAGGCTGAGCAGGTGCATGTCGTGGCTGACTAGCACGACGGCACCGTCATATTCCGTCAGCGCGGTGACCAGCGCCTCCCGGCTCTCGATGTCGAGGTGGTTGGTCGGCTCGTCGAGGATCAGCAGATGCGGCGCGTCGAGCGTGGCCAGCAGCAGCGACAGCCGTGCCTTCTGCCCGCCCGAGAGCGCGCCCACCAGCGTGTCGGCCTGATCCGCGCCCAGGCCGAAGGCGGCGAGGCGGGCGCGCAGCTTGGGCGGCGCCTCGTCCGGGCGCTCGCGCCGGATATGGTCGAGCGGCGTTTCGTCGATATGCAGGTCGTCGACCTGATGCTGTGCGAAATAGCCGATCTTGAGCTTGGAGGAGGCGACGCGCGTCCCCTCCATCACTTGAAGTCTGTTCGCCAACAGTTTGGACAGGGTGGATTTTCCCTCACCGTTGCGGCCCAGCAACGCGATGCGGTCGTCTTGGTCCAGCCGCAGGTTCATGCGCGAGAGCACGGGTCTTTCGCCATAGCCGGTCGACGCGCCCTCCAGCCGGACGATGGGGGGGCTGAGCTGCGTGGGCTTCGGGAAGGTGAAGACGACGCGGGCCGCGTCCTCGGGCGGCGTGATCGTCTCCATCCGCTCCAGCATCTTGACGCGGGACTGGGCCTGCTTGGCCTTGCTGGCCTTAGCCTTGAAGCGGTCCACGAAGGCCTGCAGATGTGCGCGTTGCGCCTGTTGTTTGGCGGCGGCGGCGGCTTGGCCCGCGCGGCGCTCGGCCCGCATCTTGACGAACTGGTCGTAGGGGCCCGTGTAGTAGGTCAGCGCCTTGTCCTCCAGGTGGAGGATGCCGCCAACCGAGCGATTGAGCAGCGCGCGGTCGTGGCTGATGATCAGCACGGTATGCGGGTAGCGGACGAGGTAGCTTTCCAGCCACAGCGCGCCTTCCAGGTCGAGATAGTTCGTCGGCTCGTCGAGCAGCAGCAGATCGGGCTGGGCGAACAGGACGCCGGCCAGCGCGATGCGCATCCGCCAGCCGCCGGAATAGGCGGAGCAGGGACGGGATTGCTCGTGAACTTCGAATCCCAACCCCTTGAGAATGCTGGAGGCGCGGGCCTCGCCGGACCAAGCGTCGATGTCCTGGAGCCGCGCCTGCACCTCGGCGATGCGTGTCGGGTCGGTCGCGGTCTCGGCCTCGGCCATCAGCGCTGCGCGCTCTTCGTCGGCGGCCAGCACGGTGTCGAGCACGGAGACCTCGGAGGACGGCACCTCCTGCGCGACGCCGCCGATGCGGGCGCGGGCGGGCAGGGTGATCTCGCCCCCGTCCAGCGGGATCTCGCCGCGGATCAGCTTGAACAGCGTCGTCTTGCCGGTGCCGTTGCGCCCGACCAGCCCGACCTTGTGGCCTTCGGGAATCGTGGCGCTGGCGCCGACCAAAAGAGGCCGGCCCGCGACGGAATGGGAGATGTCCTCGATCTGAAGCATACGCGCCCCATGCGCCGCGTCGGGCCGCGCGTCAACACCGGCAGGCATCCAGACGCGAGCGGTGAGGCGTCCCGGACTTGACCCGGGACCTCGTCCGACGACGTGGTATTCCCTCTGCCACGATGGCGCCCGGCCCCGGTGGAGGTCCCGGGGCAAGCCCGGGACGCGAACGGCCCATGTCCAGCGTGCGGGCGCCGCGCGTCGACACCCGGTTCCCTTCGCTCCCGCCCCCTGTTACAGGCCCCGCGAATTCAACCGACGGAGCCCCTCATGGCCGTGCAACGCACCTTCTCGATCATCAAGCCCGACGCCACCAAGCGCAACCTGACCGGCGCGATCACCGCCAAGCTGGAAGAAGCCGGCCTGCGCGTCGTCGCCTCCAAGCGCATCCGCCTCACGCTGGAGCAGGCGCAGACCTTCTACGCGGTCCACAAGGATCGTCCCTTCTTCGGCGAGCTGACCGAGTACATGACCTCCGAGCCGATCGTCGTGCAGGTTCTGGAGGGCGAGGACGCCATCGCGAAGAACCGCGAAGTGATGGGCGCCACGAACCCCGCCGAAGCGGCCGAGGGCACCATCCGCAAAGAGTTCGCGCTGTCCATCGGCGAGAACTCGGTCCACGGTTCGGACGGGCCGGACACCGCCAAAGAGGAGATCGCCTACTTCTTCTCCGGCCTCGAAATCGTCGGCTGACAATCCGAACGTGCGAATAAGGGGCGCCCCCCGGCGGGGCGCCCCTTTTTGTTGCCGGTGCGCGCGGGGCCGCCCGCACTGGCGGGCGGAGGCTGGTTTCGCTTCGGGGGCTGGGCTAAGCCCCGATCATGTACTCTGCGCCCCGTCTTTCGATCCTGGCCACCCTCGAAGCCGTCCTGCTGACCATCGCGATCGGTTGGCTGCTCTGGGTCGGTCAGGCGATCCTTCTGCCGATCATCGCGGCGCTCATCACGCTCTATATCCTGTCGGCCGCGGCCGGGGGCTTGGCCCGCGTGCCGGGCCTGGGTTGGACGCCGGGCTGGCTGCGCCGGGTGATCGTGCTGCTGCTGTTCTTGGCCGGCACCGTGGCGCTGTCGGCGATGGTCACCTCGAACGTCAATCAGGCGGTGCTGTCGCTGCCGCTCTATGCGGAGAATATCGAAGCGCTCGTGGCCCGCACCGCCGGTCAACTGGGCTTCGCCGAAGAGCCCGCCTGGGAGGCGCTGCGCGCCTGGGTGGCCGAGCGCGTCAATGTCGGTCAGTTCGCGGGCTCGCTTCTGGGGACGTTGTCGTCGCTGGGCGGGCAGGTGGTTCTGGTCGTGCTCTACGCCGCCTTCCTCTTTGTGGAGCGCACCGCCTTCGAACGGAAGCTGACGCTCGCCTTCGGCGATTCCGAGCGCCGCGACCGGGCGCGGGCCTTCCTGGCGGCCGCCAATGACCGGATCGGCAACTATCTCGTCGTCAAGACGGTGGTGAATATCCTGCTCGGGGCGATTTCCCTGGTGATGATGCTGGCGCTCGGGATCGATTTCGCGGTCTTCTGGGCTGTGCTGATCGGGTTGCTGAATTACATCCCCTATATCGGCTCCCTGGTCGGCGTCGCCTTCCCGGTGCTGCTGGCTCTGGCGCAGTTCGGCTCGCTCGGCATCGCCGTCGTCACCTTGGTGCTGCTGACCATCGCGCAGCAGATCATCGGCAGCTGGGTCGAGCCGCGGATGATGAGCCGGGCCTTCAACCTCTCGACCTTCGTCGTGCTGCTGTCGCTGAGCTTCTGGGCGTCGATCTGGGGGCTGGCGGGGGCGATCCTGGCGGTCCCGATGACCTCGATCCTGGTCATCATCCTGGCGGAGATCGAGACGACCCGCCCGGTCGCCGTCATGCTCTCGGCCGACGGGCAGGTTTGAGCGGGGGGCGGGCTGAACCCCGCCCTACGATGTGGCCCCGTAGGGCGGGCATTTGCCCGCCGCCCCTAGTCAAGCGACGAGAGGTGTCGATGCGCGCTCCCAGGCGAAGGGCTTGGCGAAGTCGTCCAGCGGCGTCTGGGCCAAGTGGTTGACGTAGTTCGACATCGTCTTCTGCGCGAGGCCCAGGATCACGTCCAATACGGCGCGGTGGCCATAGCCCGCCTCGAAGAAGGCGGCGAGCTGCTCGGGGCGGATCTCGCCGCGTTGGCGCAGGACTTGCAGGGTAAAGCTCCGGAGGGCCTCCAGCTTCGCGGAAGGCAGGGGCGTCTCGTCCCGCAGCGCTGCCGTGATCGCGTCATCGACCTTCATCATCTTGGCGATGCCGGTATGGGCGGGGACGCAGTAGTGGCAGGCATGCTCGACATTGATCGTCTGCCAGACGACCGTCAGTTCCTCGGCGTCGAAGGCCGTCTCCTGAAACAGGCGGTGCAGGACCTGATAGCCCTCCAGGTGTTGCGGGCTCTCGGCCATCACTTTGTGCAGGCCGGGCAGGCGGCCGAAGGCTTTCTGCGAGGCTTCCAGCAGCGGCCTGGAGGCTTCGGGCGCGGTCGTGAGATCGTGGGAGGGGAAGTCGGTCATGGGATGTCCTTTCTTGGCTGGTTCCGACCTGTCCTTGATTGAGCGATCGTTCAAGAATAAATCCTGAGCGTCCATTCAAGAACGTGTGAGCCATGCCGCGCCCGCCCAGTTTCGACCGAGAGGAGATCATCGCCCGTGCCCGTGACCTGTTCTGGCGCCAGGGCTGGGCGGGCACGTCGATGAAGGATCTGGAGCGGGAGCTTGGGCTGAAGCCCGGCAGCTTCTACGCCGCCTTCGGCTCGAAGGACGCGCTCTTTGCCCTGACGCTGGAGCGCTATGCCGAGGCGGGTGAGGCGGCGCTCGCGGCCCATGCGGCGGCGCTGTCGCCGCTGGAGGCGCTCAAGGCCCATCTGCGCAGCTTCGCCCGTCCCGACCGCCCGGCGCGGGCCTGCATGCTGGTCAAGACGCTGCTGGAGGGGGCGGGGCGCGAGGCGGCGCTGGCCGCCAAGGCGGATGCTCTGCTGGACCGGATGGAAGCCCGGTTCGCGACCCTCTTCGCCGAGGCCCAGGCGGCGGGCGAGATCGCGGCCCATCACGACCCGGCTCGTCTGGCGCGCCGCTACCAAGCCGATATCACCGGCCTGCGCGCCAGCGCGGAGCGCTCGCGCGTGGATGCCGCCGAACTGGCCGAGGAGATGGCCGCGGATCTCGACGCGCTGCGGTGACGGCGGCGCCCCTGTCGGACGGGCGACCGGGGATGTGGACAGGGCGACGCGAGGGGCGTAGCGGGACGGTATGCGCCTCGCCCATGACATCAAACGCACCCTGTTTCTGGGTCTTCCGCTGGTCGGCGGCCAGGTCGTGCAATTCTCCATCGCCATGACCGACACACTGATGCTGGGCTGGTATTCGGTCCCGGCGCTGGCGGCGGGCACGATCGGCGCGTCTTTCCTGTTCTCGATTCTCGTCCTGGGCGCGGGCTTCGCTTTTGCGGTCCTGCCCCTCGCCTCCGAGGCGGCGGGCCGCGAGGACGCCACGGCGATCCGGCGCGCGACCCGGATGGGGCTGTGGCTCTCGGCGATCTACGGCATCGCGACCTTGCCGGTCTTCCTTCTTTCGGAACCCATCCTCCGCGCCCTGGGCCAGCAGCCGCAGGTTGCAAGCGACGCCCGCGCCTATCTCGCCATCGTCGGGCTGAGCGTGTTGCCGGGCCTCGTGACGATGGTGCTCCGCTCCCATCTTTCGGCGCTGGAGCGGACGCGGATCGTGTTCTGGGCCACGGTGGCGGGTGCGGGGCTCAACGTCTTCGTCAACTGGCTGCTGATCTTCGGCAATTGGGGTTTTCCCGAGATGGGCGTGGCGGGGGCCGCCGTCGCCTCCGTCGCGGTGAACCTGCTGATGGCGGGGGTGCTGCTGGTCTATGCCGTGCGCGGGCCGGGGATGGCCGAGTACGCGCTGCTTCAGAACCTGCACCGGCCGGATTGGGAGATCTTCGCCAAGGTCTTCCGCATCGGCTGGCCCATCGGGCTGACGCATCTCTCCGAGTCGGGGCTCTTCGCCGCCTCGGCGGTGATGATGGGCTGGCTGGGCACCGTGCCGCTGGCGGCCCATGGCGTGGCGATCCAGGTCGCGGGGCTGGTCTTCATGCTGCATCTCGGCCTGTCGCAGACGGTGACGGTCCGCGTGGGGCAGGCCTGGGGCCGCAGCGACCGCCCCGGCGTCATCCGCGCCGCCGTCGCGGCCACGATCCTGTCGGGGGCGGCGGTGGTGATGGCGACGGCGCTCTATTTCGGCGCGGGGTCGTGGATCGTGTCGCTCTTCGTCGCGCCCGAAGATCCCGCAGCGCCCCAGATCCTGGCGCTGGGGGCGCATCTTCTGATGCTGGCCGCGCTGTTCCAGTTGGTCGATGCGGGGCAGATCATGGCGCTCGGCATGTTGCGCGGGCTCCAGGACACCCGCGTGCCGATGATCTACGCGATGGTCGGCTATTGGCTGCTCGGCGTGCCGGCCAGCTATCTGCTGGGCTTTCCCCTGGGTCTCGGTCCGGACGGCGTCTGGCTGGGCCTCTGCGTCGGCCTCGCGGCCGTGGCCGGGGCACTGGCCCTGCGCTTCACGCGCATGGTCTCCGTGCCCGAGGCCCCCGTCCCCGGCTGACCGACCTACATCGAAAAGCTGACGCCGCAGCCGCAGCTCGACGCTGCGTTCGGGTTTTCGATGGTGAAGCGCGAGCCGACCAGTTCCTCGGTGAAGTCGATCACCGCGTTCTCCAGGAAGGGCAGGGAGACCTCGTCGACCACGACCTTCTGGCCCTCACCCTCCAGGATCAGGTCGCCCTCGGCGGGCGCGTCCAGGTCGATCTGATACTGAAAGCCCGAACAGCCGCCACCCTCGACCGCGATGCGCAGGGCCTTGCCCTGGTCGGCGGCGCCGATCTCGGCCAGACGCTCGAAGGCGCGGGGGGTGACGCGGGGGGGCAAAGCGAGGTCCATGGGTCCGCTCCGGGGCTGTGCAATCGTTGCACAATCGATATATGGACCCCGGACGCGCCTGCCAAGAGAGCCCCCACGTGACCCCATTCGCCAGCGATCCGGACGCGTCCCGCGGGCGGCTCCACCCCGAAGAGGAGTCGGCCTTCCGCTCCCCCTTCCAGCGCGACCGAGACCGCATCATCCACGCCAGCGCCTTCCGTCGGCTCAAGCACAAGACCCAAGTCTTCATCGAGCATGAGGGCGATTACTACCGCACCCGCCTGACCCATTCGATCGAGGTGGCCCAGGTCGCGCGTACCATCGCCAAGCATTTCGGCCTGAACGTGGAGCTAACCGAGGCCGTGGCCCTCGCCCACGATCTCGGCCACCCGCCTTTCGGCCATACCGGCGAGGAGGCGCTGCAACGCCTGATGGCGCCCTATGGCGGCTTCGACCACAATGCCCAGGCGATCCGAATCGTCACCCGGCTGGAGCGGCACTACGCCGAATGGGACGGCTTGAACCTCACCTGGGAAACCCTTGAGGGCATTGCGAAACATAATGGCCCGGTCCGCGATCCCGTGCCCTACGCCCTGGCCGAATACGACGCCATCCACGACCTGGAACTCGGCAGCCATGCCAGCGCCGAGGCGCAGATCGCGGCGCTCTCGGACGATATCGCGTACAACAACCACGACCTCCATGACGGGCTCCGGGCGGAGCTGTTCTCGACCGACGAACTGGCTGAACTTCCCGTCCTAAGTGACTGTTTTGCCGAGGTGGACCGGATCTATCCCGGCCTCAACTACTACCGCCGCCGCCATGAGGCGCTGCGCCGCTTCTTCGGTGTGCTGGTCGAGGACGTGATCGCGGTCACGACCCGCAACCTCGCCGAACTCGACCCGCTCAGCCCGCAGGAGGTGCGGGATGCCGGCCGGATGACGGCGGCCTTTTCCCGAGGGCTCTGGGCCGACCTGAAAGTGATCCGTCAGTTCCTGTTCGAACGCATGTATCGCGCGCCGGAGGTCGTCGAGGTCCGCCGCCAAGTGACCCAGGTGGTCGACGATCTCTTTCCGCACTTCATGGCCCATCCCGAGGCCCTGCCCAAGCAATGGCGCAAGGACGTGGCCGAGACCCGCTCCGAGACCGAACTGGCCCGCATCGTCTGCGACTATATCGCCGGGATGACCGACCGCTTCGCTTTGCAATGCCATGGCGCCCTGACGGAAAGCTGAGGAAATCCCGCCTTGTCGGCCCGCGCCGATCCGGGCCAGGCTGACGGGACACCACCCGGAGACCGCCCGATGCGCCTGAGCCTGTTCCTCCTCGCCGCCACCGCCCTCCCGGCCGCCGCCGAGATCGTCCCCCGTGACGGCACCTGGACCGTCCGTGCGATGGAGGCGCAGATGGCCGAGGCCTGCCCGCCGATGTTCCAGCCCATGGCCGACGCGATGGTGGCGCAGATGGGCCAGCGCGATGTCTTCGAGGTCGATTGGCCCGACGCCTTCGACCCCAACCGCGCCAGCGGCCTCGACCCCGACGGCCAGCCCGTCGCGTGGGAGCGCGTCGACGACACCACTTGGCGCGCCGCGCTCTCGGGCCCCGGCACCGAGGCGGTGATCGGCACCATGCAGGTTCTCAGCGAGACCGAGATCAGCAATCGCGTCGAGATGGACATCCAGAAGATGATGGAAGAGCAGGGCGGCATGGTGGAGGCCGAGGGCTGCACCCTCTCGATGACCTTCCTCATGGAGTTGAAGGACTGACCGCCCGTCTTCCCTGCTCAAATATCCCCGCCGGAGGCGCAGGGTCTGGCCGGGCGATCCCGGGGGCATCCTGGCGGGCCGTCCGCCGCCTCCGTAGGGCGGGGGCCTCCCCGCCGCTGCTTGAGGCCGGGCCAAGGCGGCGCTAGAGGGGGCGGGCCTCGAACTCCGGACCGATCATGAACCTCTTCGCCGATATCCGCGCCCTGACCGTCGACGCCCTCGCTGCGCTGGCCGCCGAGGGCGTGTTGCCGCCCGATCTCGACACCGCCAACGTCGCCGTCGAGCCGCCGCGCGACCCGGCCCATGGCGATATGGCCACCAACGCCGCCATGGTCCTGGCCAAGCCCGCCCGCATGAAACCCCGCGACATCGCCGAAGCGCTGGCGCCCAAGCTCGCCGCCGATCCCCGCGTGGCCTCCGCCGAGGTGGCGGGTCCGGGCTTCCTCAACATCCGGCTCGCCCCCACCGTCTGGCAGACCGTCGTCGCCGGCGTGCTGGCCCAGGGCGACGGGTTCGGCCGCTCCGAGATGGGGCAGGGGCAGCGGGTGAATGTCGAATACGTGTCGGCCAACCCCACCGGCCCGCTCCATGTCGGGCACACGAGAGGCGCGGTCTTCGGCGACGCGCTGGCGAGCCTGCTTTCCTATGCCGGCTATGACGTGACGCGCGAATATTACATCAACGACGCTGGCGCCCAGGTCGATGTGCTCGCGCGCTCGGTCTACCTCCGCTACCTGGAGGCCCATGGCGAGGCCGTCGAGTTCCCGGACGGCACCTATCCGGGCGACTACCTCGTTGCTGTGGGCCAGGCGCTGAAGGACAAGCTCGGCGACCGCTATGTCGGAAAGGACGAGTCGGTCTGGCTGGCCGATATTCGGGACTTCGCCACCGACGCGATGATGGACCTGATCCGCGCCGACCTCGCGCGGCTGGGCGTGAAGATGGACGTGTTCTCCTCCGAGAAGGCGCTCTATGGCACCGGCCAGATCGAGGCGGCGATCGCGGCGCTCGACGCCAAGGGGCTGATCTATACCGGCACGCTGGCGCCGCCCAAGGGCAAGCTGCCCGACGATTGGGAGGCGCGGGAGCAGACGCTGTTCCGCTCGACCGCTTACGGCGACGACCAGGACCGGCCGATCCGAAAATCCGACGGCTCCTGGACCTATTTCGCGCCCGACATCGCCTATCACTACGACAAGGCGAACCGCGGTTTCGATGCGCTGATCAACGTCTTCGGCGCCGATCACGGAGGCTATGTCAAGCGGATGAAGGCCGCCGTGGCCGCGCTGACCGACGACAAGGTCCCGCTCGACATCAAGCTGACGCAGCTGGTCAAGCTGATGAAGGACGGCGAAGAGTTCAAGATGTCCAAGCGGGCGGGCACCTTCGTCACCCTCGCCGACCTCGTGGAGCTGGTGGGCCCGGACGTCACCCGCTTCATCATGCTGACCCGCAAGAACGACGCCCCGCTCGATTTCGACATCGACAAGGCGCTGGAGCAGTCCAAGGACAACCCGGTCTACTACGTGCAATATGCCCATGCCCGGGTGATGTCGGTGCTGCGCAAGGCGGCCGAGCAGGGGCTCGACGTCTCCGAATCGGCGCTGGCCAGGGCGGATCTGACCAAGCTGGATCACGCCGCCGAGCACAGCCTCGCCGCGAAGCTGGCAGAATGGCCACGGCTGGTCGAGATCGCGGCCCGGACCCATGAGCCACATCGTGTGGCCTTTTATCTCTATGATCTGGCGTCGAATTTCCATGCGCTGTGGAACCGCGGCAACGACGAGTCCACCCTACGCTTCCTGCAGGACGACGCGGCCACATCCTTGGCGAAGATCGGCCTCGCCCGTGCCGTTTCTCTTGTGATCGCCTCCGGGCTGGGTATCCTCGGGGTCGAGCCTGCGCAGGAAATGCGCTGAGGCCCCGCGTCAGACGGGGCCCATATTGGCTTTCAGGCGATGCGATCGGGGTCAACCCCGGCCATCTTGAGCAGTTAACAATAAGCGCCGGACGCGGGCCACGCGATCCGGCCGGAGGGCAGGCAAATGGCAGATCTCGACTACTACGGTGCCGATTACGGTGCTGAGGCTCCGTCGCGTGTCTCTGACGCGCTGCGCAATTTCGGCTTGGCCAACTGGGCGGGTGCGGCGACGTCGCTGGCGCTGGCTGGCGGCATGGCCGTCTGGGCGGTCGATCTGACCATGCGCGACATGTCCCGCGTGCCCGTGATCGCCGCGATGGAGGGCCCCATGCGCGTGGCTCCCGCCGATCCCGGCGGGATGCAGGCCAAGTTCCAGGGCATGGCGCTCTCCGATATCACCTCCGGCGGGCCCGCCGCTCCGGCGCCCGAGGAAATCGTGCTGGCCCCCGCGCCTGTCGACCTCTCGGCCCCGCCCCTGGCCGAGCGGCGCGTGGCGGCGGGTCTGGCGCCCCTGGACCCCGTGCGCGAGGCGCTGACTGCCAGCGCGGCCGAGCCCGCGGCTATCGCCACGCCCACCCCGGCCGACGTCGCCACCCTGGCCGAGCCCCCGGCGCCCGCCCCGGTCCCCGAAGCGGTGGTCGCGGTCATTCCGGAGCCCGAGCCCGAGCCCGAGCCCGAAATCGAGGTCGCCGAGGTCTATACCGGCCCCGGCATCGCCCTCTCCTCGCGCCCGGAGCCGCGCCCCAAGGGCCTCGCCCGGCGCGTGCCGACCGAGGCGCCGTTGCAGCAGCCCACCACTCAGGTCGCCAGCCTCGGCGGCGGCACGCTGGACGTCGACCCCTCGACCCTGGAGGCGGGCACCCGCGTCGTCCAGCTCGGCGCCTACGATTCGCGCGACGCCGCCATGGGCGAATGGGACCGGCTCTCGACCAAGTTTTCCGCCTATATGGGCGACAAGCGCCGTCTGGTGCAGAAGGCCCGCTCCGGCGGCCGCGACTTCTGGCGCCTGCGCGTCGTGGGCTTCGAGGACGGGGCCGACGCGCGCCGCTTCTGCTCGGCGCTGCTGGCGAAGGACGCGGCCTGCATCCCCGTCACGGTGCGCTAACCCTTGGCCGGGGCCTTCATCCTTGGCTGCGAGGGCCCCGACCTGACGCCGGACGAGGCCGCCTTCTTCCGCGAGGCGGATCCCTGGGGCTTCATCCTCTTCGCGCGCAATGTCGAGAGGCCGGACCGGCTGCGCGCCCTCACGGGCGCGCTTCGCGAGTCTGTGGGACGGGACGCGCCGATCCTGATCGACCAGGAGGGCGGCCGGGTGCAGCGCATGGGCCCGCCCCATTGGTCCGAATGGCCGGCCCCGCTCGACCAGATGGACGGGGCCTCGGACCCGGTGCGCGCGATGTTCCTGCGCGCGACCCTGATCGCGCGGGAGTTGCGCGATGTCGGGATCGACGTGAACTGCACGCCCACGGCGGATATCGCCGGCGCGCGGACGCATCCCTTCCTGCTCAACCGCTGTTATGGCCGCACCCTGGAGGAGGTCACCGCCCGCGCCCGCGCCAATGCGGAGGGCTGCCTGCAAGGCGGCGTGCTGCCGGTGGTCAAGCACATGCCCGGCCATGGCCGCGGCGCGGTCGACAGCCATCTGAACCTGCCGGTCGTCGAGGCGCCGCGGGCGGAGCTGGACGCGACGGATTTCGAGGTGTTCCGGCAGCTTTCGGACCTGCCGCTGGGGATGACGGCGCATGTGGTCTATGCGGATATCGACGCCCGCCCCGGCACGATCTCTCCGGTGATCCACGGCCTGATCCGCGAGGAGATCGGCTTCGACGGGCTGCTGATGACCGATGACATTTCCATGGAGGCGCTGGGCGGCGCCATGGGGGCGCGTTGCGCCGCCGCGCTAGAGGCGGGCTGCGACCTGGTTCTGCATTGCAACGGCAAGCGGCTGGAGATGGAGGCGGTAGCGGGGACCTGTCCGCCGCTCACCGGGGCGGCCCGGGCGCGTGCCGACCGGGCGCTCGCCCTGCGCGCCGCGCCGGTCGCGCTTGACATCGAGGCCGCCCGTGCGGAGCTTCACGCCCTGATGAGCTGAGGCGGCCCGATGCCCGAAGACGACTTCCCCGAAGGCCCCGCGCGCGACGCGGTTTCGGTCGCCGACCGGCTGGCTGCCGAGGCGCTGATCGTGGACGTGGACGGATTCGAGGGCCCGCTCGACCTGCTGCTGACCCTGGCGCGCACGCAGAAAGTGGACCTGCGGGAGGTCTCCATCCTGCAACTGGCGCGGCAATACCTGATCTTCGTGGAGCGGGCGCGGGAGTTGCGGCTGGAACTGGCGGCCGACTATCTGGTGATGGCGGCCTGGCTGGCCTTCCTCAAGTCGCGGCTGCTGCTGCCGCCCGACCCGGAGGAGGAGGTCAGCGCCGAAGACCTCGCCGCCCATCTCGCCTTTCAGCTGGAAAGGTTGGAGGCCATGCGCAAGGCCGCCGCCCGGCTGATGGCCCGCGACCAGCTGGGCCGGGACATCTTCGCACGGGGCCAGCCGGAGACGCGGGAGCGGGTGCGCCGCGTGACCTATACCGCGACGCTCCTGGACGTGATGCAGGGCTATGCGCGGCTGCGCACCCGCGACGATTTCCGCCCCTTCGTGATGGACCGGGTCGACGTCTTCACCATGGAGGAGGCCTTGGAGCGGATGCGGCCGCTCATCGGCGCCACGCTGGACTGGACCGACCTCGCCGCCTTCCTGCCCGAGGGCTGGGGAAGCGACCCGAAGCGGCGGCGCTCGGCCACGGCCTCGACCTTCGCCGCGACCCTGGAGCTGGCCAAGGGCGGCGGGCTGGAGCTGCGCCAGGACGACATGTTCGGCCCCATCCGTATCCGGGCGCGCGTATGAGCGAGTCGCTGTTCGAAGCGCCGCCCGAAGGCGAGCAGGAGCGCATGGTCGAGGCGCTGCTCTTCGCCTCGGCCGAGCCGCTGACGGTGGGAGAGCTGCACGCCCGGCTGCCCCATGGCTGCGACGCCCCCCGCGCGCTGGAGCGGCTGGTGCGCCGCTACGAGGGGCGGGGCGTGCGGTTGATGCGCATCGGCGATGCCTGGGCGTTCCGCACGGCGGCCGATCTGGCCTTTCTGATGACGCGGGAGACGGTCGAGACGCGCAAGCTGAGCCGCGCCGCCATCGAGACGCTGGCCATCATTGCCTATCACCAGCCGGTCACGCGCGCGGAGATCGAGGAGATCCGCGGCGTGTCCGTCTCCAAGGGCACGATCGAGCAGTTGATGGAGCTCGACTGGATCAAGCTGGGCCAGCGGCGCCAGACGCCCGGCCGGCCGATCACCTTCACCGTCACGCGCGGGTTCCTTGACCATTTCGGCCTGGAGAGCCCCCGCGACCTGCCCGGCCTCAAGGAGCTGCGCGCCGCGGGCCTGCTGGAAAGCACACCGCCCCCCGCCGCGCCGGAGCCCGAGGCGGAGGAGGAGCAAGAGGACCTCTTCACGCCGTCGCCGCCCGAGGAGTAATCCGCCCGGCGCTGGCCAGCGATCTGTCGGTCGCCCGTCGCCTCGCTGCGGTTCAGTCGGGCGCCCCGAAGCCCGCGGCGCGCAGCTCCCGCGTGGCGACGCGGGTCAGCCAGATGACCATCGCGCCAAAGGCCAGCAGCCCCCCGCCCGCCAGGATCAGCTGCGCGCGCCCCGCATCCGCCGTGGCGAGGCCCCCCATCTCTCCGACCCAGACCATCGCCAGGGTGCCGGGCGCCAGCCCGACCAGCGTCGCATAGATATACGGCCCGATCCGAACGTCCGTCAGGCCAAGCAGCCAGTTCTGCACCGTGAAAGGCAGGATCGGCGTGATCCGCAGGAGCGTCACGAACAACACCGCATTATTCGCGATGGCCCGGTCCGCCGCCGCCACCTTGGGCCCTGGAAACCGCCGCAGCAGAAGCCCTCTGAGCCAGGTGCGCCCGATCAGATAGGGTGGGATCGCTCCCAGCACCGAGCCCAGGAGCGATAGCGGAAAGCCCCACCAGCCGAACGCCAGGCCGCCCACCACCGACATCGCCGCCGCCGGCAAGGGCAGGATCACGACGATGACGTAGACGATCACGAAGACGACCGTGCTCAGCGCCCCGTGGGATCTGACCCAGTCCCGGAGCGCGGGCACCCAATCGTCCCAGGGAAGAAACCACGCGCTCAGCGCCAAGCCCGCCAGCAGCACGGGCCACAGCCAGATTTTCCAGTCGATGGCGATTCGGGACGACATTCTCCGACAGGGAGATACCGGTTAAGTCCCGAAAGAGAAGGGCGGGCGGTCGAATTGTAATCGAAAGCGACCATGTTCAGATAGAGGGCACAGCGCGGCGGAGGGCGATCCATGTTCGGAAAGGGAAAGTCGAACCGGTTCGAACCGGGGCTTCAGACCTTCCCGGAGGTGATGGTCGACAAGCTCGCCTCCGACCTCAAGATCGAGAAGCGCGGCGAGACCGATGGGCGCGCCGGGGTGCCGCCCACCTCCAGCGCGACGCTCTCGGCGGTGGAGCTGGAGGCGGCGGATGCGGTCCGTACCCTGCGCCGCGCGGCGCTCTCCGACTATGAGATGCAACAGCATGCCTTCGCCGACCGGGTGGCCGAAGCCCATTCGGCGCGAGAACGGGTGGAGCTGATGGTGGGAGAGGCGCGCAATACGATCCGCAACCTGACCCTGGACGAAGAGAACCGGCTGGAAAACGCCCGCACCCGCGTCGGCGGGCTGGAGGGCAAGCTGCGCAGTTTCCAGGCGAAGCACCGGCTGGAAGGGCCGCCCCGGCCCGCGCAGAACGGCGTCCTCGTCTTCGGGCTGATCCTGATCGTCGCGCTGCTTGAGGTGCTGCTCAACGGCTATTTCTTCGCCGAGGCGAACGCCCTGGGCTATGTCGGCGGCATGGCCATCGCGGCGGTGATCGCCGTGGTGAATGTGTCGTTCAGCTACGCGCTGGGCGGGCAGGTGCGGTTCATGAACCGGCGCAACCTCCTCTGGTGGCTTTGGGGCGTGCTATCGCTCGTGGCTTTCCTGGCCTTTGCCGCCCTGCTCAACTTCGCAGTGGCGCATTTCCGCGACGCGCTGGAGGTGATGGCCTGGGACGCGGCGCTGGTCGCCTCGGTCGACCGGCTGGTGGCCGGGCCGCTCGACCTGCGCTCCTTCGCGTCCTGGCTGGTGGTTGGCTTTGGGGCGCTGGTCTCGCTGACGGCCTTCTGGAAGGGGCTGACCCGGCTCGATCCGATGCCGGGCTATAACGCGATCTATACGGAGTGGGAGAACGCGGTCGACGACTATGCCGAGGCCTATTCCGACGCGCAGGACGCCTTGGAGGACGCCTTCGCCGAAGCCCGCGACAAGCTTCAGGAGGAGGCGCAGACGCGCCGGCTGGAGCTGCGCGCGGCGGTGGATGCCGTGGCGCAGCGCGGCGCGCTGGCCCGGGCGCTCCATGGCTTTCTGGAGACCTGCGACGAGGCGGCCAACCGGCTGATCCGCATGTATCGCGACGCCAATCTGCGGGCGCGCAGCGACGCGCCGCCCGCCTATTTCAACGAGCCCTTCGCCTTTCCGCCCTATGTCGCGCCCGAGCCGCCCGAGGGCGAACGGGAGGCCGCCGTTGCCGAGATCCGGCGCATCGACGACACCGTCCGTGTGGGCGTCGACCGGCTGCTCGAAGCGCGCGAGACCGCGCTCGACGCCTATCCCACCGTGCGGGAGATCAAGGCCGGCGATGTGGCGCCGCGTCCGCGGGTCGTCGCAGGACACGCGGCCTGATGGCGCGGCGCCGACGCTCCAGGCGCCGCGGGGGCGCGGGCAAGACCGTGGTCGGTGTGCTGTTGATCGCCGTCGCGCTCGCGGGGTTCGGCGGGCTCGGCTGGATGCTCTGGGACCGGGCGCAGGCGCCGGGGCTCGACGCGGCCACGCTTTGCCCGGCGGATGGGCCGGTGGGGCATCTCGCGATCCTGATCGACACGACCGACCCGATCTCACCCACGCAGTTGGCCCGCGCCCGCGCCGAGATCACCCGCGAGATCGCGGCCGCGCCGGACTTCACCCGGGTCTCGCTGGCCACCGTCTCGGGCGCCGCCACGCCGGTCCGATCGCTCTGCAAGCCGCCGCGCGACGCCTCGGCGCTGACGGCCAACCCCCGGCTCGTGGCCGAGCGTTACGAGGCCGAGTTCCTCGCCCCCGTGGCGCAGGCGCTGGACGGGCTGCTGGCGGTGCCGGAGGCGGACAGCTCGCCCATCATCGAGGCGCTACAACGCTTCCTCGCCGCGATCCCCGGCTGGGGCGAAGCCCCCGCCCGCGTGGTGCTGGTCACCGACCTGGTACAGCATTCAGAGGTCTTCAGCTTCTATCGCGGCGGCGATTGGGACAGCTTCCGCGCCTCCGGCGGCGCGGACCGGCTGGCCCGCAACCTGGACGGGGCGGAGGTGGCGATCCTCCGTTTCCCGCGCCCCGCCGCCCCCCGGGCGGCGGTGGAGGATTTCTGGGTCCGCTACCTCGATGCCCAAGGGGCCGCCCGCGTCTCGCCCACCGTTCTGGGGGACCTCTAGGATGGTGGAGCGCCGTCTCGACAGCTTCGGCCTGGACCGCTGGCTGCTGGGTCTGGCTTTCCTGGCCGGGGCCTTGGGGGTCGTGGCGCTCAAGCTGACGGACCTGCCGCAATGGGCGCCCGCGCTCTATGCCGCCTGTGTGATCGTCGCCTATGCCGGGCTTACCTGGGGGCTGCGCTCCGCCCGGCTGGAGCCGGAGCAGATCGGCGACAACGCCTATTACCTGGGCTTCGTCCTGACGCTCTGCTCGTTGGCCTATACGCTCTGGGCCTTGGGCGAGGTGGAGGCCGAGGCCGCCTTCATCGCCGAAGTCGTCTCGGGCTTCGGCGTGGCGCTCACCTCGACCGTGGTGGGCGTCGCCGTGCGCGTTTTCCTGATGCAGTTCCGCCTGGATCTGGTGGCGCGTGAGCGCGAGGCGCAGATGGCGTTGGGCGAGGCGATGTCCGCCTTCCGCGCCGAACTGGCCGAGGTGATCCGCGGCACGCGCTATATGGGCGTCGAGATCCGCCAGACCCTGGCGCAGCACCATGAGGAACTGGCCGCCCAGGACGCCGCCCGCACGCGCGATGCGACCGACCGGATGATGACCGCCTTCGAGGAGGCCATGGCGCGCTTCGCCGACCGCGCTGAGACGCTGGACCGAACGCTGGCGGAGCGGGCCGAGACCACGGTCGCGGAGGCGGCGGGGCGGCTGGCGGGCCTGTCGGATAGCGCGTCCCGCGGGGCCGAGGCCCGCGCCGCCGCCCTGGAGGCGCGGCTGGACGAGGCGTCGGTGCGTGCCGTCACGGCGGCCGAGGCACGGCTGGAGGCAACGCTTGCCCGGTTCGAAGCGGCGGTGAACCGGGCTTCGGCCAGTCTGAGTGGCGCGACCCAGGGGATCGGTCAAGCCGCCCTGGCCGAGCTGCGCGCCCATCGGGCCGAGATCCGCGCCGAGATCGCCGCCGCCATGGCGCTGACCAAGGCGGCCAATGACAGGCCCCACCCCGCGAAGGCCGAAGACCGATGAGACGGGAGGGCCTGGATCGGGCGCGTGGCTATCGACGCGGGACGGTGATGGGCTTGACCGTGGCCGAGGCGTTCATGCTGATCGCCTTCGTGCTTCTGATGCTGCTGGGCGTGTGGATGGCTTCCGCGCGGGAGCGGATCACCGAGTTGGAGGAGCGGGTGCGCGCGGCGGAACCCTTCGCGCAGGCCTTCACGGCCGAGCAGCGGGTGGCCGCGCTGGCCAACCGCGACCAGCTGACCGAGATCGGCAACGACATCGCCAAGCTGGAGGCGTTCCGCAGTCTGGCCGAGCAGGGCGCCTCGCCGACCGAAGCCGCGCTTGCGCTGGAATTTCTGCCGCTTCTGGAGCAGGGGCTCACGCCCGACGAAGCGCTGGAGCGGGTGCGCCTGCTGGACACCGAACCACTGCGCGCCCTGACCGAGATCGCCGCGGCACGCGATCCGGAGGCGCAGGCCGCTTTGGTGGAGCTTGCCCGGCTGGAGGACGTGCCGCGCCTCGCGGACTTGGCGCAGGCCGGGACGCTCGACGCCGATCTGGCCAAGCTGGCGGCCTTCGAGGATCTCCTGTCCGAGGGGCTGACCGCCGAGGAGGCCGCGGAGGCCGCCGAGGCGCTGGCCGCCTATCGCGCGACGGGGCTCGCGCCCGGGGATGTCGCGGCGTTGGCCGCCCAATGGACCGAGGTCGCTCAGGCTCGCCTCGCCGCCGCCGCCAGCCGCGATCGGATCGCCACCGCGCTGGAGGCGCAGGCCGGGGCGGTTGTGGCGGGGATCGGCGGGGAGGTGCGGCCCGACGGCTCCATCGTCTTCAGCGACCGGCTGCTTTTCGACGCGGGCTCCGCGACGCTCCGGCCGGAATTCGAAGCCGCGCTGGCGGAGCTCTGCCGCCCCTGGATCGAGACACTCCATGCCAACCGCGACGCGCTCTCGGCGGTGCGGATCGAGGGGCATGCGTCGTCCGAATGGATCTCGTTGCCGCCGGACCTGGCCTATGAGCGCAATCTGGACCTGAGTCAGGCGCGGGCGGCGGCGGTGTTCAAGCGCTGTCTGTCGTTGGCCGGGCAGGACGCCGTGACCGACTGGGCGCGGACGCGGATGAGCGCGGTGGGGTTTTCCTCCTCCCGCCCGGTCCTGGACGCCGATGGCCGCGAGGACGCGGTCGCGTCGCGCCGTGTGGTCTTCGCCATCGACACGGCGGCCCCGAACGAAACGGGCGGCGAGGCGGTGCGCTGAGCCGCCCCGTCAGCTCCGGGGGCGCAGGGCGGGGACGGGCGGCTCGGACATCTGCATCATGCGCCGCACCGGGTCGTCGAACGTGCCCAGTTCCGCCATCCGTTTCGGGCCGCATTCGGCGATGTAGCGGCGCAGCAGGCCCGCGTAGAATTCGAGCTCCGTCGCATGGGCCTCGATGGAGGCGAGGGCGGTGACCATCTTTCCGGAGCTTCGGGCGGTGTCGGCCGAGTCGGGCCATGTCTGCGCCGTCATCGCCATGTTCAGCAGCGGGACGGCCACATCCTCCAGAGCGCGCATCCCGATTTCCTCCCGATGCTCCAGCGCGGGACGGTCGAAATATGTCTTGGCCGCGAAGGCGTTCTGGACCCCGCCGATGAAGTAACGGAAGCGGACGGTCGCCTGCCACTGCCCGGCGATGGGCTTGCTGATGATGGCGCGCATCCGGCCGAGCATCAGGCCCGGCAGGGCAAGCGTTTCGTCCGGGCGGGCGAGGACGCGGGGACCGTGCTCGATCTCGTCATTGAGCAATGTGTGAATATAAGAGGCGAGTTGGGGTTGCAGGATCGCGGAGAGCCCGTCGTCGCGTCCGAAGGTCAGACGGTGCTTGAATCCAGGGCGCGACAGTTCGGCCGACGCAACGGAAATCGGCCCCCCGCTAACTTGCCTGCGCACCTGCAACGCGAACATCTCGGCCTGGTGGGATCCGTCGTTGTCCAAGGCGTCGTCCTTTCTGGCCGGGTCACCCGGACCATGATCCCACAATCGCTCAACACTCCTAACAAAAGGTTACCAAGTTCACGTCAATTCGCGCCTTAATACGCAGGAAATGGCTGTTGGCCCCTCCGGAGGGTGCGCCAGTCCACGAAACACCCCGACTACTGGACGAACCGTTTGTCCGGGCGCCGGTCTAGGCCGGCCTCGTCGACGAAAAGGAGCGCCCGGCTTCCGCTGCCCGGCGGGCCGGCATGGGGGACCGCGCGCATCCGCCAGACCGAGTCCCCGCTGGGCATCTCGGCCCCTTGCGGTGCGCCGTTCTCAAGCGCCTTGCGCACCATCTCGATCAGCGCCTCGGAGCGGTCCGGGGGCGCGTAGCGCGCCAGGGGCGCCCCGGCGGGCGAAAGGGCGGGCAGGCCGAACAATTCGCGCGCGCGGGGGCTCGCGCCGCGCAGGGTCATATCCCGGTCGATGACGGCGACGGCGAAGGGCAGGGACTCGAGGATGGCATCCATGTCGATCCGCGCCGCGCGCAGCGCGCCCGCCTTGATCTGCATCTCCTCGTTGATCGTGATGAGCTCTTCATTCGTGGAGCGGAGTTCTTCGTTGGCCGTCTCCAACTCCTCGTTGACGGTCTGAATCTCTTCGTTGCTGGATTGCAGCTCTTCGTTGACCGCGTGCAGTTCCTCGATATTGGCCCGCAGCCGTTCGATGGTCTGGCGCAGGACCGAAGGTGTCGCGTCCGATCGCCCATCGGGCCCGTCGGGTCCGCGGAACGGGCCCGCGCCCTCGATCAGGCCAATCCCGTCTTGGAACGGGGCCAGGGCCGGGGCAGGCCGCCGGCGCAGGGCGAAGAGAACCCGGGTCACCGGCCCGTCCCCGTCAGAGATCGGATAGGCGTCGAGCCGGACCTCCTCCACCGCGCCCGCGTCCAACACGTGCCACTGTCCTTCGCGCATCCCCCGCATGCGGATCACGCTCGCGGCGAGGGAGGTGACCTCGGCCCGGAGAGGGGGTCGAAGGATAGAACTGTCCAGCGCAGGCGTCTTCGTCTCGCTAAGCCCGGTGATGCCCGAGATATCGCCCAGCACGCGCAGGATTTCGCCGGTGCGGCTCATCACGAAGCCGTCGGGCGCGACCGCGCGGGCCAGCGGCTCGAAGGCGGCCGGATCGTGGGGGGGATCGGCGGCGCCGCTCTCCAGCGGCATCTGCCCCATGGCCTGCCGCTCCGCCGCGCCCGGCCGCGCATCGAACCCCATCTCCGCAGCGGTCGCGGGATGCGGCCCGGTCTTCACCAAGGCGCCGCCCTCGGTTGCCTCCTCGAAGGAAAACGGCGGCGCGTTGAGCGTCTCGGACGCGCCCAAAGTGAGCAGCCCGCCCTCGCGCAGGGCGAAATGCATGCGCGCCAGCACCTGCTCCTGAAGCGAAGCCTTGAAGTAGATCAGCACGTTGCGCAGCGTCACCAGGTCGAGGTCGAGAAAGGGCGGATCCTGGAAGACGTTGTGGCGGGAAAACCGGACCATCCGGCGCAGGAGCGGTGCGACTTCCAGCCGTCCGCGCCGCGCGAAGAAATACTTTTCTCCAAACCCGGCCGGGACGTCGTCGAGCGCGGAGAGCGGGTAGACCCCGCGCCGGGCCACGGCGAGCGCGCGATCGTCGATATCGGTGGCGAAGATCGCCACTTCGCGCGCTTCGACCGCGTCGGGCCCGCCGAGCGCTTCGGCGACGAGGATGGCGATGGAATAGGCTTCTTCGCCCGTCGCGCAGCCGGCGACCCAGACGCGGACGGGCGCACCCGGGGGCAGCAGGCCGAGCCGCAGTTTCAGCGCATGTCCCAAGGCTTCGAACGCGTCCCGATCCCGGAAGAACCATGTCACCGAGATCAGCAGATCGCGGTGCAGCGCCTCCAGCTCCGCCCCGTTCGTCCGGCAATGGGCGACATAGGTCTCGATGCGGTCCATGGCCCGCGCGGCCATCCGCCGGGCGAGGCGGCGCCGGACGGTGTTGGCCCGGTAGTCGCGGAAATCGACGCCGGTCCGGGCGAGAAGCAGGTCCATCAGCTCGCCCAAAGCGCCGCGCTGGTCCTCTTCGAGCGCCTGCGCGAGGCGGTCGGCCGGGACCCGCGCGAGGCGGTCGAGATGTCGCCCGATCTCTTGTGGGTCGAGAACGAGATCGATGCATCCCATTTCGATCGCCGAGCGCGGCATGTCGTCGTGACGCGCGGTCTCGGGCCTCTGGGCGATGGTAACCCCGCCGACTTCGCGGATGGCCTGCACGCCATAGGTGCCGTCGCTGCCCCGGCCCGAGAGCACGATGCCGGTCGCCGCCGCCCCCCGCTCCCGCGCGAGCGAGCCGAACAGCCTGTCGCCCGAGGGGGCAGGGGTCTCGCGGCCTGGAGCGGGCGCGCGCGGGCTGATCCGGTCGCCCTCGATCACCACGTCCATGCCGGCGGGCGGCACGTAGATCAGCCCAGGCTGCGGGACGGTCGGCTCCGTCAGTTCCAGGATCCCCAGCCCCGTCTCGTCCGCAAGCAGCGTCGGGATCGGGCTGCGGGCGGTCGAGGGCAGCTTCAGCGCCAGCACATAGGCCGCGCCCAGGGCGTGGGGCAGCCCTCGGATGAGGTGAGCCACGGCTTCCAGGCCGCCCGCGGCCGCAGCAATCGCGACGATCGGGGTTGGGGCATGGTCCGGACGTCCGCCCGCACCGGATCCGCCTTCGCCCGGCCGGGACACTGCTGCCAAGCCGCGCGGAGGGTCCGATCCCTCATTCGTGGTCATTTCGTCTCCTGCGCAGTCTGGATGCGTCAGTTCTGGAATTTTTTAAGCTATTTCAAATCGTGCGTCTAGAAAGCCACACAAAAGGCGCTAGACACCGTGCTCCTCGTGCACGACCCAGCGCGACAGCGTTGCGGGGTCGGGTGGCAATGCGGTTGCCAGATCGCCGGTGAATTCCAGCAAAGCGTCCAGATTCAATGCGTTGACACCCAAGAGGACGTCCACGCCCTGCTCAAGTGCGGCGGCGATGACGGGGCGAAAACCGCGGCCCGCGGCCTCCTGTTTGCCGAACTTGTTGACGATCAGAAGGTCCGCACCCGTCGAGAGGCGCGCTTGTGTGGCAGCCACGGCCTGCTCCAGCCCGGCCGCGTCCAATCGGCAGCCCCGCGCCTCGGGGCCGAGCGACTGGCTGATCCGGATCATCGGCCCGTCGGGCAGCACCACCGCGTCCATGTCGCAGCGCGCGCAGCCGGGGCGGTCGCTATTGACCTGGACGATCCCGACCACGCGGCGCCCGGCCGCCATCGCCTCCTGGGCGACGCCATGCAGGAGAGGGTCGAGCGCCCCGCGCCCGCCGGTCATCGTGTAGGCCAGTCTCATCGGCATAGCGTTCCCACGGCCCGGGGGGCGTGACAAGCCTTGACGCTCGCGCGCTGCGCCGCCACCCATGGCGCATGACTGACAGCTTTCCCCGTATCGAGCCCTTGGGCACTGCGGCCCTTCTGGTGCGGTTCGCCGGACGCCTGGACGATGCCGCCAATCGCGCCTGCACGGCGTTCCGCGCCGCCTTGGAGGCGCGGGGCTTGGCCGGCGTTGTCGAAACCGCGTCCTCGCTCGGGTCGGTCCTGGTGCGCTTCGACGGAGACGCCACGGCCCTGCGCGACGCGTTGGAGCGGATGCTGGGGGAGGCCGATTGGGCCGCGCAGCCCGCGCCCCCTCATAAGGTCTGGGACATCCCTTGCAGCTATGGCGGCACGGATGGGCCGCAGCTGGAAGAGACGGCCGAGATGGCGGGGCTGACCCCGGCGCAGGCGGTAGAGGCCCTGTCGGAGACGCGGGTTCGGGTGCTCGCCTTGGGCTTCGCGCCCGGCATGCCCTATCTCGGCATCCTGCCCGAGGAATGGGATCTGCCGCGTCAGACCGGGCTCACGCCGAAGGTGCCGGAGGGCGCGCTGGTGCTGGCGGTCCGGCAGTTCGTCCTGTTCGGGACGGAGGCGCCGACGGGTTGGCGGCAGGTCGGGCGCACGCTGTTCGGCTGTCTCGACGTGGCGCGCCCCACGCCCATCGCGCTGACGCCCGGCGACGAGGTCCGCTTCGTGTCGGTCTCGCCTGAGGTTCTGCGGGAGGGGGCGGCCGCGGACCCGCATCGCCATGGCGGCGCCCGCTGGGAGGAGGTCGCATGAGCGCTGGCATCGAGATCCTGTCCTGCGGCCCACTGGTGACGGTGCAGGATGACGGGCGGCCCGGCTGGCTGTCCCGAGGGCTGGCGCGGGGCGGCGCCGCCGACGCGCGCGCCCGCGCCGAGGCGCGGGCCCTGCTGGGCGGCGATCCGGGCGCCGGGATCGAGAGCCCGGGCAGCCCCCTGCGTCTGCGCCTTCAGATCGAGGCGACGCTGGCCTTCACCGGCGCCGAGATGCGCGTCGAGGCGGAGGGGCGCGCCGTGCCGTGGCATGGCGCCGTGTCCTTTCCGGCCGGAACGGTGCTGACCCTGCGCCCCACCGCCCGCGGCAGCTATGCCTATATCCACGTTGCCGGGGGCATTCAGACGGAACCCGTGCTCGGGGCGCGCGCCGCGCATCTGATCGCCAATCTGGGCCGGCCCCTGGCCGCGGGCGACGTTCTGCCGGTCGCCGCCTCCCGCCATGCCGCGCGCCGCCTCAAGGAGACCCCGGACCGGTTCGAGGGCGGGGTGCTGCGGGTGGTCGACACGCCTCAGACGCGGCTCTTCCCGCAAGAGGAGCGCGCGCGCTTCGCCGAGACCGCCTTTACCCGCGACCCCCGCGGCAACCGGCAGGGCGTGCGGTTGACCTGCGACGGGCCGGGCTTTCAGACCGAGGGCGGGCTAAGCCTGCTGTCGGATTTCGTCCTGCCTGGGGACCTTCAGATGACCGGGGACGGCACCCCCTACATTCTCGGCCCCGAATGCCAGACGACCGGGGGCTATCCACGCATCGCCAGCGTCATCCCCGCCGATCTGCCGCGCGCCTTGCAGGCGCCGCCGGGAGCGGAGCTGCGCTTTCGGTTCATCCCGGTCGAGGAGGCACGCACCCTCGCGGACCCGCTGCCGAAGACCGAACCGTTGGTCCGCGCGCCCGGGGACGATCCGGACCT
This sequence comes from Jannaschia seohaensis, assembly GCF_900116765.1. Classification (GTDB taxonomy): domain Bacteria; phylum Pseudomonadota; class Alphaproteobacteria; order Rhodobacterales; family Rhodobacteraceae; genus Jannaschia; species Jannaschia seohaensis. The sequence continues at coordinate 318,900 of NZ_UETC01000005.1, forward strand.
GCTGATACGGCAACTGATCGGCGGTGTGGTGTCCGCCAGGGGAGAGATGGAATGACGACGGTCGATCTGAACGCGGATATGGGCGAAAGCTTCGGCGACTGGGTCATGGGGGACGACGCGACGCTGCTCGAGATCGTGACCTCGGCCAATGTCGCCTGCGGCGCCCATGCGGGCGACCCGGATGTGATGGCGCGGACCATGGCGCAGGCCCGGGACAAGGGCGTGGGGATCGGCGCGCATCCGGGCTTTGCGGATCTGCAAGGGTTCGGGCGGCGGCGGATGGAGATCAAGGGCGAGAGCCTCGCCAACCTCGTCATCACCCAGTTCGGGGCGGCGCGCGGAATGGCGGCGGCGCTGGGCACCGAGGTGCGGCATTTCAAGCTCCATGGCGCGCTGTCGAACATGACCTGCGAGGATGAGGGGATGGCGCGGACCTGTTACGAGGCCGCTTTGCGCGTCGATCCGGACGTGATCCTGCTGGTGCTGGCCGGCACCGTGCAGGAGAAGGTGGCGCGCGAGATCGGGGCGCGCTGGGCCGGCGAGATCTTCGCCGACCGCGCCTATGAGGACGACGCGACGCTGGTGCGGCGGGGCACGCCCGGAGCGATGGTGCATGACGCCGAGGAAGCGGCGGCGCGGATGGTGCGCTTCGTCCAGGACGGGGCGATCCACGCGCGCTCGGGCAAGGTGATCCCGGCGGCCTGCGATTCGATCTGCCTGCATGGCGATGGGCCGGAAGCGGTCGCCATCGCGCGCTCCGTGCGCGCGGCGCTGGAGGAGGCGGGCGTGTCTCTCAAGCCGATGGAAGGGCGCCGGTAGCGCAGACCGAGACACGGCGGCGCGCTTGGCCGGGGCCGGGCCGGGGGCCAGCCCCCGGGCCCCCGGAGTATTTTTGGCCAGAAGAAGGGGAGGATCGTGCGCGCCGGTCATGGCGCGCGGGGTTCAGGCCAGCTTTCGGGGTAGGTGCCGTTTGCCCGCGGGCCTTGCCTGGGGGGTGGCGGCCTTAAAGCGTCGGATCATAATTCTGGAGCATAGCCTGCGTGTCGGAGGTAGTTGCGGCATTCGTTTGGGGTGAAGGTGCGGCAGATCGTGCCGATGGTATCCGAGGCGTCGTCGATCGTCCTGGCATCGATCCGCCGGAGATGAGCTTTGAGCTTGGCGAAGGCGATCTCGATAGGGTCAGGGCGACCGTGGCCCCAGTGGGGCCGCGAATGCGCCCGAACGGTCGGGGGAGTAGGCAGGCAGGAAGAGGAACCAGCAGCCGGCGCGGCGCAGGGCTTCGGCAGCGGGGGCGACCTTGTGGGTGGAGGGTTTGTCGAGGATCACGACCGTGCCTGGCGCGAGGACGGGAGCGAGTTGCGTCTCGATCCAGTCGGTGAAGAGCGCGCCGTTCATCGCGCCTTCGATCGGCCAGGGCGCGATGATCGCGGCGGCGGTCAGACCGGGCACGAAGGTCTGGGTGC
>NZ_UETC01000011.1 GCF_900116765.1 Jannaschia seohaensis
GATCGGCTCGATCTGTCGAATGTTCAGCGCAGACGAATGCCGGAACTACCTCCGTCATGCAGGCTATGCGCCTACGTAAAGGTCCGCCGCTTTAGCACACCAGATGCCGCGGGGCAGCCGGCGACACCATCTGGGCCAGAGACAACAAGTAGAACAGCCACATCGCGAGCCGAGGCCACCGCTCCGTAGAGTGGCTCGCCTGCGTCACGCCGCGCCCGGATCAGCGCCCCAGCAGTCGCGCCAAGGCGAGCGGCAATGGCCAGCGGTTCATCGCGTAGACATGCAGCCACGGGGCCCCGTAGGCGATCAGCCGACGGGCATGTTCGACGGTGGCGACGGCGGACAGGTAAGGCATCAGCTCCGGCGTTTCCTCGCCTTTCGCGAACAGGCGGTCCAGCCAATCGGGCACGCCTGTCCCGTTCGCCACCGCAAAGGAGCGCACCCGCGTCCACCCTTCCAGCGGCATCACGCCGGGCACGATCGGCGCGTCGATGCCGTGGCGTCCGCAGGTCTCCAGGAACCTGCCATAAGCCGCGGGATCGAGGACGAACTGGCAGATCGCCGCCTTCGCCCCCGCGTCCAGCTTTTCTTTGAGATGCTCGATATCTCCGTCAAGCGTCTCGGCCTCGGGGTGCTTTTCGGGATAGGCGGCAACGGTGATTTCGAAATCGTGACGTGCGGCGAGCGCGGCCACGAGATCAGAAGCATGATCAAAACCCGCAGGTAGCGGCTCGGGCGCGTGTCTCGGTCGGTCGCCGCGGAGCGCGAGGATCCGCGTGATCCCCGCGCCCCACAAAGCGTCGGCGGCGCCCAGCGCCTCGTCCTTCGAGAGCCCGAGCGCGGTCAGATGCGCGGTCACCGGCCGGCCGCTGCGCCGGGCAACCTCGACGGCGGTGTCATGCGTGCCGGCGCGCGTGCTGCCGCCCGCGCCCATGGTGACCGAAAAGCCGGCCTCCGCAACAGGCGAAAGCCGGTCGACCGTGGTCCAGAGCGCCTCGCGAAGCTCCGCGCTGCGGGGCGGGAAAAGCTCGAAGCCCAGCGGAACGGCACCTTGCGAGACGAACAGGCGCTGCAGGAGCGCGTCCGTGGGTTCGTCGACGATCCGCGCACCCATTTCGCCGGCTCCCGGTCGATCAGCGCACATCGTCGCGGGCCTTGGCGCGGGCGCGTTCGCGTTCGCTCGGATGCGCCGAGGGGCGGAACGGGACGTCGACGACCTCGGCCTCGACCGGCTGGCCCGACGTTTCGGTATAGGCCTCGGGCAGCTCCACCTTCAGACGCGTGCCGGGCGCCGTCAGCTCATATGGGACGAAGCCCAATGCGATGTTGTGCCCCAGTTCGGGCGACCACCAGGGCGACGTCACATAGCCCACGCGCCCCTTGCCCGGCGCGGAGATCAACCAGAAATCCGGCGCGTAATCGGTGATCGGCGCCCCGCCCATGGCAAGCCCCACCATCTTGAGCTTGAACGGGTATCGTCCGGCTTCGATCTCGGCCCGGGCCCGTTCGAGAGCGGCGCGCCCAATATAGTCCGCCGCTTTCTCGCGCGGGACCTGATAGGCGAGATTCAGCTGGAAGGGAGAGGTCTCGGCATCCATGTCCTGCCCCCAGGACAGGATGCCCGCGGCGATCCGGCGGTGATGCGCAGGCGCGATCACCCGCAACCCGTAGCGCGCCCCGTGGCCACGCACGGCATACCAGACCGCCTCGGCATTCAGCGACGCGTCGCGGACGAAGATCTCATAGCCTTTCTCTCCGGAAAAGCCGGTCTGGCTGACCAGGACGGAACACCCGGCGATCTCGGTGTCGATCAGCCCGTAATAAGGCAGATCGTGGATCGCCTGTCCGAAGAGATCCGTCATGAAATCCTCGGAGAGCGGCCCCTGGATCTGCAACGGGGCGACGTCCAGTTCGTCGATCGCCACATCGTATCCCAGACCGACATTGACCCCCTGAAGCCAGAGCATCAGATCGCTATCGGACGCCGAGAACCAGAACTCGTCCTCGGCCAGCCGCAGGAGGACGGGGTCGTTGACGATGCCGCCCTGCGCGTTGCAGACGATGACGTAGCGGCCGCGCATCGGCGCGATCCTGATGACATCGCGGGTGACGACGCGGTTGACGAAGGCCTCGGCATCGGCGCCGCGCACACGGATCTGGCGCTCCACAGCGACGTCCCAGAGGGTCACACGGTTCACCAGCGCATCATATTCGGCCATTGCGCCGCCATCCTCGGGCCGGACGAAGCCGCGCGGATGGTACATGCGGTTGTAGACGGTGGCGCGCCAGCACCCGGCTTCGATCGACAGATGCCAGAACGGAGATTTCCGCACCCGGGTCGAGATCAGCATCTGCACCGGGGTCGGGCCGGATTGTCGGAGGTTGCGAGGCACAAGACGGTCGGACTGATCGACTTGAGGAACGTTGGGATGCGTTCGGTCTCGGGTCATCATCACGGAGCCTCCTCTTCGACTCAGTGACAGCTTGAAGACCGCGCAACCCTGGCGCAACCGAGGGTGTCCGGTCGGCGCTCATGGCCGATGCTGAAGGTATCACGGTTTCATGGAGGGTTGCGGAATAGAGAACTCTAGCGGCTCGAGTTGGCGCCTTTCGCGGCCGACGGAGGAGAGATGACGCCGCTGCACGCCGCGCCTGGGGGGCGGACTTCCCCTTTCCTGTCCTGCGCTCTTCGGCTTGGCGCAAGGTGGGCGGCCAGGCCCTCGACTGCCAGGCGGCCTCTGAGGCCGCAGCGAAGGCCGATGGGGCGGAGACGGGCGAGCAGTTCCAGCCCCCTATCCTGTTTCAGGCGCAGTCAAAATCCAAGATCGACCCCGACAGGCCGACGCCCGACCGCGTCGCGCTGTTCCTGACAGACGACAAGCGCATCCACCGCGACGAGATCACCATTCGCGTGACGGGACCCGCCGAGTTGGACCAGATCGACGACATCTCCGCCCCTCCTGGCCCGCGCGCTACGTCATCACGGTGCAGAAGCCGCGAGAGCGCTGGGACTGTCCCTTCACCTTCGATGCTCTTGCCAAGAGACTTGCCGAAATCTCGCCTGATCGTTCGTCGCCCCATGCGCGTTGACGTTTGACAACCCACGCTTGTCTTTGCGGGCTTCGGTGATGACGACCGAGATCCCCCACAAGCCCGTGATCAGCGGCGCAAGTGCGCTCCACATGCCAGGAAAATGGTCATAGCCACCGCCATCAAGCATTGCTTCGCGTACAGGGAAGATCAGGTAGTGGGTGGGTTCCCCAACGCGCTGTCCCAGAAGCACCGAAAGCGCATCGAAGAGCCCTTCGGATGGGCCAAGACCATCGCCGGCATGGCGCAGACCGTCTACCGCGGCCTCGAACGCGTCCGCTCCCGCTTCATCCTGGCGATGGCCGCCAGCAACCCCGCCCGGCTGCCACGGCTTCTCGCCGGGTAATGGCGACGAGGCAGAGCGGGCGGCTCGGACCACAGCGCAATGAGATCGAGCGCACCACCCAGACATCTGACGGACCGGAAAGCCGTCCCGCGAAGCCGACTTCTTCAGCAGCCTGTTAATTATACCCAAGGACGCCGAAGACTACACGGGTATCACGATCCAACGCAGGCCGATCCTAAGCCTCGCGAGACGCCCCAACCGAAGTCACACCATTCAGGCGAGAAGGCCCCTTTGGGTTCCGCCCGCCCACGCTTTAACCGAAGTAGAGGACAGGGCGCTGCGGCGGCTCTGGTACGATGCGCCGTCCTGGCAGCCCGGCCTGGCAGAACGGGGGATGCGCGCAATGCTTCGACTCCATGTCCGAACCTGCCACCATCGCCAGCCGATGCCACGCTGAAGAGCTATCCGTTGTTCGGAAGACCATGACATCGTCCAGGCCGAACGCAGGAGGCCCCTCGAATGTCGCGATAGCACGCAATACTCGTGGTCCGCTCGGGCCGTCGATATCGACGGACAGCGCCTTCGTACGAACGTTGAACGAAGCGGCTCCGTCCCACAGCAGCCCGAGGACGTCAGACTTGTCCAGCAACCGCAAGTCGACGCGGCCATTCCCTAACCCAAAGACCTGATCGTCCTGCACCAGTTTGCCGTCCGCCTCGAACTTCGTGATTATGGCATCTGAAGCGGTATCCGTGCGAAGAAACGCGAACAGGTCCGCCCCTGCCCCGCCGGTCATGCTATCAGCCCCCCCGCCGGAGGCGAGGATGCAGCCGACGCTTGGACACGGCCATGGCGGTCTCGGCACATGCCCGAGACTAGGTTCATCGCCGATGGCGGCCGCTGGCGAAGCGCAGCCAGCTTTCGAGATCCGAAGACGCGCTGGATCACTCCGGACGAGACGGTCGCGGCATCGACGGCCTGGCATGCGTGCGCGGCTTGATCGATCTCAAATTCAACCGTCAGAGAGCCCGTTACCCTTTGGGACGGCACGTCTGGTTCTGACCTTTGTGGGACCGTCGTCGAGGGATCCGGGCCAGTCCGGCTGGATGGGAGTTTATAAATGGTGCTGAAGCTGACTTGTTTGGCCTGCGGCCAGGGCAACCGGCTGCCGGAGAACCGCCTGAACGAAGGCCCGAAATGCGCCACCTGCGGGGCGCGTCTGATCTCCGACGGACCCGTGGAGGTGTCGCTCGACGTTCTGAAAAAGGCCGAGAGAACAGATGATCTGCCGCTCGTGGTCGATTTCTGGGCGGCTTGGTGCGGCCCGTGCCGCATGATGGCTCCGGAATTCGCCAAGGCGGCGAAGCAGCTCAAGGGGCGGGCCCGTTTCGTCAAACTCGACACCGAAGCCTATCCGGAATCGGGGAGCCGCTACGGCATCCGGGGCATCCCTCTGCTGGTAGCGTTTCGTCGAGGCCGCGAAATCGGACGCCGCGCCGGGGCCATGCCTTCAAGCGATATTATCGGTTGGCTCGGCGAAGACGCCAAGGTCTAGGAATGTGAAGGCCCGCCATGAGCAACGACCCCTACGACATCCTCGGCGTTTCGAAAGACGCCTCTCAGGACGAGATCAAAAAGGCCTATCGTCGGCTTGCCAAGTCGCTGCACCCGGACCTTCACCCCGACGACCCTGGAAAGCAGGCTGAATTCCAAGCGGTCTCTGCGGCCTACGATCTGCTGCGCGACGCGGAGAAGAGGCGGCGCTTCGATGCCGGTGAGATCGACGCGTCCGGGCAAGAACGGCCACAGCCGCATTATTACCACCACTACGCCAGCGAGAATGAGGGGCGGCGCTATGACGGCGGTCCGCGCTACGAGGGATTTTCCGGTGGGTTCGGTCGCGGCACCGAAGACATGTCCGACCTGTATTCGGAGCTCTTCGGGCGGCGCGCACGCGGCGGTGGCACGACCCACCAAGAGTTCCACCGCAGAGGCCCCGATCTGCGGTACCATCTCTCGGTCGATTTTCTCGACGCCGTCCGGGGCGCGAAGCGTACCGTCACCATGCCGGATGGCCGCTCCATCGAACTGACCGTCCCGGCCGGGGTCTCGGATGGCCAGGTTCTCCGGCTGCGCGGCAAGGGCGGGCCCGGAAATGGGGACGGGCCGCCGGGCGACGCGTTCGTGACGATCGCCGTCAAGCCGCATCCTGTCTTCAGTCGCGACGGGGACAATATCGAGATGGAGTTGCCCATCACGGTCGACGAGGCGGTGCTGGGCCACAAGGTCGATGTGCCGACAGTTTCCGGCCCCGTTTCCATGACGATCCCGGAGGGGGCGTCCTCGGGTCAGCGCTTGCGGCTCAAGGGAAAGGGCGTGCAGCGCCGCAACGGGTCCGGCGATCAGATGGTGCGGTTGAAGATCGTCCTGCCCAAGAAGATCGACGACGAAATGCGACGTCTTGCGGAGCGCTGGCGCAAGGCGTCGGATTTTGACCCACGTGCGGATCTCAGGAGGATGACATGAGCATTGACGAACGGGGCGTGGTGGCCCGCGTCGAGCGGGTCACACTGCGCGAATTGCGGTTCTGGGTCCGCGAGGGCTGGGTCCGTCCGGCCCATGCCAGTACGGGTCCGGTCTTCGACGAGATCGACATCGCGCGCGTGCGCCTGCTGTGCGATTTGCGAAAGGAGATGGCGGTTCCGAACGACGCGGTGCCAGTCGTGCTGACCCTCATCGACCATCTGCACAGGGTGCGGCGCGATCTGCGTCACCTCACCGAGGCGCTGGAGGAGCAGCCAGCGGAGATACGCGAGACCATGATCGCGAGCGTCCGCCGTCGGGCATCGGAAGGCGACACCATGCAGGAAGATGTCGGCACAGGTGCGGGCGCACAACAAAGCGGTTCGCCCTGACGCAGGACCCCGAGGCACGACGCAGAGCGTCAGCAGAGTCCTCCGCTGAATGACGCGTTGCCGGCCACGTCTTGCGCAGGGTGCGACGCGCGGCACCGTCCGGTTCCAAGAAAGTGGCAAGCCCTCATTGCCGCCAATCGGCGATGCCGGCTCACCTGTCCGCCAGCTTCGGAAACGCCGCGCGAGGTTAGCGTCCCGCCTCTGAAGGCTGGCTTCCTCCTAGAAAGAGGCGCCCAAGCCGCTCGGAGGGGCCAGAAATGCCCCCGAAGAAGCACAAGCCCGAAACGATCGCGACCAGGCTTCGGCAGGTCGCCATGTTGGTGTCGCACGCCCACTCAGCGGCCGAGATCCCCCGCTCGATCGCCCAGCCGCATGCGGTCCCGGTCCCGGTCGGGCAGGACCGACCTCTTGCCGCCTCCGCAGCGCCAGACATCGATGGAGAGGTTACCGTAGTCTCCACCACCTCGGTCAGCCTGACGAGATCGTCGCGTTGCCGTACCGCACGTTGTGCCCTCTACATGGCGACCACCGCATATCTCGTGCGGAGCGAATACATGATCCGGTTTGCGTTGTAGGGAGCGGACAGGTCGCTCGGAACCCGACGCGAGTGGTAAAAGATGCCCTCTTTCACGAACGTGTACGGGGCAGCTTTGATCTCCGGCATGATCTCCACCTCCAGCTCTCTGTAGAGAAATATGATTAGGATCAGTATCTTTAATCAGGAAAGTGGTGCCCGGGGCCCAAATCGTACCACCGGCAAGAGGCTTTTCAATTGGTCTGTCGATCCGCGCGCCCTGTTTCAGGATCGCTCAACCTGCAACCTAGCCGATTGAAAACTTTTACCTGCGCGCTTGGCAGATCGTTTCGACCCGTCTCACGCCGGAGCGTTCAAGCACGTCGCTCCTGCTACCCCAGCGATACCCAAGACGAAGTCACCCCTCTGCGGACTGGTCAGACCTAGTTTCTCTTCGTCTCGACCGATGCTCCCTGCGTGAGGCGGAAGATCAGGCGGATTTGGGTTCATTCAGAGAAGATGAGGTCTGGGCAGCGCTCGGGCTGCCCAGACCATGCCTGCGATCAGGCGATCAGATCGAAACGGTCCGCTTCCATGACCTTGGTCCAGGCGGCCACGAAGTCGCGAACGAACTTCTCGCCGTTGTCGTCCTGGGCATAGACCTCCGCATAGGCGCGCAGGATGGAGTTGGAGCCGAAGACGAGGTCCGCGCTCGTCGCCGTCCACTTCACCGCGCCGGTCTTGCGGTCGCGGATTTCGTAGATGTCGTCCGCGGCGGGCACCCATTCATAGGCCATGTCGGTCAGGTTGACGAAGAAGTCGTTCGTCAACCGGCCTTCCCGGTCGGTGAAGACGCCGTGCTTGTTGCCACCGTAATTGGCGCCCAGCACCCGCATGCCGCCGACGAGAACCGTCATTTCCGCGGCGGTCAGCCCCAGAAGCTGCGCCTTGTCGAGCATCAGCTCTTCGGGCGCGACGGCGTATTTCTCCTTCTGGAAGTTGCGGAACCCGCAAGCGAGCGGCTCCAGCACCGAGAAGCTGTCGGCATCCGTCATCTCGTCGGTGGCATCACCCCGGCCCGGTGCGAAGGGCACCTCGACGTCATGGCCCGCCGCCTCGATCGCCTTTTCGAGGCCGACATTGCCGGCCAGAACGATCACATCGGCGATCGACGCGCCAGTCTCCGCCGCGATCGGCTCCAGGATGCCAAGCACCTTGGCCAGACGCTCCGGCTCGTTGCCGACCCAGTCCTTCTGTGGCGCCAGACGGATGCGCGCGCCATTGGCACCGCCCCGCTTGTCGGAGCCGCGGAAGGTCCGCGCGCTGTCCCAGGCGGTCGCGATCATCTCAGCGGCGGTGAGGCCGCTGTCGGCGATCTTCGACTTGACCGCGGCAACGTCGTAGCCGGTCGGACCGGCCGGGATCGGATCCTGCCAGATCAGGTCTTCCGCAGGCACGTCGGGGCCGTAGTAATTGGCCTTCGGACCCATGTCGCGGTGGGTCAGCTTGAACCAGGCGCGCCCGAAGCAATCCGCGAAATACTCCGGATCGGCGCGGAATTTCTGGCAGATCTCGTTGTAGATCGGATCGACCTTCATCGCCATGTCGGCGTCCGTCATCATCGGCATGCGGCGCACGGACGGGTCGGTCGGGTCGACCGGCATCTCGTCCTCGGGCATCCCAATAGGCTTCCACTGATTGGCGCCTGCGGGGGATTTGGTCAGTTCCCACTCATAGCCGAAGAGATAGTCGAAATAGCCCATGTCCCACTGGGTCGGGTGCTTCGTCCAGGCGCCCTCGATGCCGGAGGTGAAGGCGTTCGTGGCCTTGCCCTCCATACCGGGGTTGGCCCAGCCGAACCCCTGGGCGTGCACCGGGCAGCCCTCGGGCTCGGCGCCGATATGCGCGTGGTCGCCGCCGCCATGCGCCTTCCCGACGGTGTGGCCGCCGCAGGTCAGAGCCGCGGTTTCCTCGTCGTTCATCGCCATCCGCGCAAAGGTCTCACGGACATGCAGCGCGGTGCGGGCCGGGTCGGGGTTGCCGTTCACGCCTTCGGGGTTGACATAGATGAGGCCCATGTGGACCGCGGCGAGCGGGTTGAAGAGCGTGGAGGTATCGTCGAGGTCGCCATAGCGGTTCTCCGACGGGGCGAGCCATTCGTTCTCGGCGCCCCAGTTCACGTCCGTCTCCGGCCCCCAGATGTCCTCGCGCCCGAAGCCGAACCCGAAGGTTTTCAGCCCCATCGACTCATAGGCCATGTTGCCTGCCAGGATGATGAGGTCCGCCCAGGAGAGCGCGTTGCCGTATTTCTTCTTCACGGGCCACAGAAGCCGCCGCGCCTTGTCCAGGCTCGCGTTGTCCGGCCAGGAATTGAGAGGGGCGAAGCGGATGTTGCCGGAGCCCGCGCCGCCGCGGCCGTCGCCCATCCGGTAGGAGCCCGCCGAGTGCCACGCGAGGCGAATCATCAAGCCGCCGTAATGGCCCCAGTCCGCCGGCCACCACTCCTGGCTGTCGGTCAGGAGCGCTTTCACGTCCTCCTTCACGGCGTCGAAATCGAGCGCCTTGACCGCCTCGCGGTGGTCGTAGTCGGGATCCATCGGGTTGGTGCGGGCGCCGTGCTGGTGCAGGATGTCGAGGTTCAGCGTCCGCGGCCACCACTTGGTGACGCTGTTGCCGATCTCGGTGTTCCCACCATGCATGACGGGGCAGCCGACTGGGGTGACGTTGTTGCCGTCCATGGGTCTCTCCCTTGATGTAAAGCGTCGTCGGGCGCACGGCCCAACCTAGAATTGTTCTAACAAGCCGACTTCATTATCTCCAATTGGATGTCCTGAAGACTGTGATAAGCAAGCCTTATGAACGGCATTACCCTGAAACAGCTCCGCTACTTCGAAACCCTGGCCCGGCATCAGCATTTCGGACGTGCGGCAGAGGCCTGTGCGATATCCCAACCGGCCTTGTCGATGCAGATCAAGCAATTGGAGGAGATGTTCCATGCCCCCCTCGTGGAACGGGGCGCTCGGCACATACGGCTGACCTCTCTGGGAGAGCGATTGCTGCGCAAGGCGCGGGAGATCCTGCTCGCGGTCGAGGAACTCGACGATCTCGCCCGGGTCGGGCGCGGGCCGTTGGCGGGGCGGCTCCGGCTTGGGGTGATCCCGACCGTCGCGCCGTATCTCCTGCCCGCGATCATCTCCGCCCTGTCATCCCGATTCCCCGACCTCGACCTCGAATTGCGAGAGGCCGTGACCCGCTCGCTCATCCACGATCTGCAGGAAGGCCGGCTCGATATTGCCGTGGTCGCCTTGCCCGTGTCGGAGCCGACACTGACGGAGTTTGCCCTGTTCGAGGAGGATTTCGTTCTGGTCCGCCCGGCTGATGACGCAGGCAAACCGATCCCGACCCCACGGACACTGCAGACGATGAAACTCCTCCTGCTCGAAGAGGGGCACTGTTTTCGCGACCAGGCCCTGACGTTTTGCCAAATCTCCGAAAGCCGCCCGCGTCAGCTGATGGAAGGCAACTCGCTATCCACCCTCGTGCAGATGGTCGGGGCCGGCATAGGTCTGACGCTGATCCCCGAGATGGCCGTCGAGCTGGAAACGCGCTCGGCGAAGGTCGCGATCGACCGGTTCCCCGCGCCACGGCCCTCCCGCAAGATCGGCATGATCTGGCGGACAAGCAACCCGCTGTCGGACCAGCTTATGCAGATCGGGGCAATCATACGTGCGGTCGGCAGACCCGAGGCTGGGATCGTGAAAGTCAGAGACGCCAAGCCATCCCGGCCGTCTGGTTTGACCCCGCTGATAAGCTGAGAAGCCGCGCCGACAGGGAGGCGTGGCCGAAAGAAATCCTTCAGTGACACCGCCGTCGGTACGGACCTGACGACGAAGGGGCCATTCGGAATGGCGCGATGGCGGCCGCCCTCAATGGCGTAACGTGGTTCTGGCCGGCGCTCTGGACTTCGAAGCGAGTGAGAATTTCGAGATCACTGTCGAGGTCTCGGACGGCGCTCTGACCGCGCTGCAGACATTCACCATCGAAGTCGAGGACGTGAACGAGGCGCCCCCCAAGGCGGGCCTGCTGACCTTCTCGTGAGGGCCCTGACGCGGCTGCCCCTCGGAGACCTTCAAGGGCCTCTGGGGGGCTCTCAGCGGGCCTCCGAGGGGGCGAACCGCAGGGCAGCCGTGAGGGCGTCCCGAGCAATTCGCAGCTTGGCCTCGTCGCCGCCATAGACCCTGTTGCCCAAGCTGCCTTGAGCATGGCCAAGGATGCGGTTGGCCGTGGTGTCGTCCACCCGTGCCTCGGATAGCCAATCCTTCATGTTGTGCCGCAGCGAGTGGTTCACGTGACGGCGGTTCTTCGTGATCGTGCGAAGGTGCTTCATCAGCGCGGCTGAGGCCGCATCTCCGCCCCTCTGGGAGGCATACTTGGGGAACAAGGCGGGACTAGCCCCGGCCAGCTTCACGGCCTCCCTAGCAGCGCTCAGAGCGTCCCCAATGAGGGGCACGGAACGGATGGAGACCTTCGTCTTCACCCGGCGGTCTTCATGCCATTGGACGCGGATGTGTGGCACATCAGCCACAAGGTCCACATCCTGCACCCGCAGGCCTGCCACCTCAGAGACCCGGCAGCCGGTGCCCTCCAAGAGCCGCCAGATGTGGCCGAGGGCAGGGTCTCTTGCGCTGGTCTGCAGCCGCTTCCGCATCGCCAGTATCACCGACGCCGGGAGCGGGTCGCGCTTGCTGCTGTCCGTTTCCGGCCGAGCGTCAGCCCCCGCAATCTCCAGGTTCTCGAAAGGGTTGGAGACCTTGCCCTGTAGATCGAACTCGGTGATGGCGACGGCGATCATGGTGCGGACCATCGTCAACTCCCGCGCGACCGACGAGGGGAGGCGAAGAGACCCATCGGCCTTCGGTGTCGCCAGCATCGCGTCCCGGAGCTTGCGGGCGTGTTCGCGGCGCAGATCAATGAGCGCCAAGTCTTCCAGCTTGCCGAGGGTCTTCTCAATGCAGGCTGAGACCCGCTTCAGCCGGTCATAGTTGTTGCCCTTCTCGACGCCCCGCAGACGCTCCTGAAGGTAGATGTTCCGGGCGTCACGAAGGGTGACCTCGGGCTCCTTGGCCTTAGGCGCCATCACCGCCTTGACCAGCATCGGGTCGGCCGCCTGCTGCTGCAGGCTCTCGGCCAGCACCTCCCGCCGGTCGTCCTCCCCATCCGGCCCCTCGAAGCCCCGCACCTCGGCTTGCATCTGATCGGCCTCGACCACGGACGCCCGCCACCGCTCCAGCGGCGACATCCGCTCGCGCCCCCTGGCCTGCCGCACCACCTTTTCGAAGGCTGCCAGCATCCGCTCCCGTTCGGTGACCAGAGCATGCCCCTCACGCGCCTTCATGGGCACCTGAAAGAACTCCTCTCCAAGCAGCGGCTGCACGTCCTTCGGGAAGCGTCTGCGGAAGCGCAGCCGCCCGCCACCCAGCTTGTCGATATACTTCAGCTTCATCGTCACAGTCATAGCCCATGTGTCCCCGATGTGACCCGAGAAGTGTCCCATCGGCGACTGCAAGTGGCTCAAACTGTTGGAGATAAACATCTTCCCGCCAAGGAAGTGGTGCCCGGGGGCGGAATCGAACCACCGACACGAGGATTTTCAATCCACTGCTCTACCCCTGAGCTACCCAGGCACGGGTGCGGCGGACGAAACTCCGTCGCGGGGTGGGGGCGAAATAAGACAGCCGGCGGGGACTGTCCAGACCCGAAATCGTCATCCGTCGTCTGTGTCGCGATCTCGCGACGGCTCGGCCTCTTCCGCGTCCTCCGGGGCGTCGGACGGGATCGCATATCCTCCGGTCAGCCAGCGCCCGAGATCGATATCGGCGCAGCGGCGCGAGCAGAATGGGCGGTAGGCCGGGTCGGCGGCTTTCTCGCAGACGGGACAGCTCACAGGAGCTCCTCCAAAGGGATGCGTTCGCGCCGGCGGGTCAGTTCGAAATGCCCCAAGGGGGTCCAGCCGATCAGCGAGGTCTCCACGGGATCGTCGCGGAAGGCCGCCCGCAGAGCGGCCTCGAATCCACGGCGGTCCTTCTTGGGCATCGGGGCCAGATCCAGCACGATCTGGCCGCCCAGGCCCCGGAGGCGCAGTTGGCGCGGCAACTCCTTCACCATTGCGAGATTGGCCCGCAACCCGCCGGCGCCCGTCTCGGGCGTGTTGACGTCGACGGCGACAAGGGCACGGGTCGGCTCGATCCAGACCGTCACGGGGCCGAGCGTGACCCGGGGCGAGCGAAGCGCGTCGAGATGGTCGAGGACGATGCCCCAGTCCTCGACCACCGGCGCTTTTGGCCACTCGCGCCAAGCCTGCATCTGCGCGTCGGGCCCGTCGAGCAGATGCTCGGGGCCAGATCCACGATCCTGCAGGACGGATTGGGCGACGGCCCAGGTTTCGTCGATATCGGCCTCGATATCGTCCGGGTCGGCCAGGGCGGCGGCGCTGCGCAGGATCAGGCCAATGCGGCCACGGGTCTCGGGCAGGCGGTCATGGGCGATCTCAAGCAGCCGCTCCCGCGTGTCCTCATCCTTGACCGAGCGGGCGACGTTCACCCCTGGAGCGTCCGGGGTCACGATGCAGAGCTGCGACTTGAACAGAACGCGGTCTGTCACCGGCACGGCCTTGCCCGGCTCGGCATGGCCGCTGACCTGGACCAGGATTTCCTGACCCGGCTTCAGGCCCTTAGCGTTGCGGTGCCAGCCCGACAGCCCGTCGGGCAGCTTAACGAACATGCCCCCCTGCCCCTTCACCGGACGGTCGCAGACGGCGCGATAGACGGCGCCGGGCCGCGGGCCGTCGCCCTTGGGGTCGATCAGCAGGTCGTGCAGACGCCCGTCGCGCAGCCACGCCGCCGCGGGGCGGCCGTCATGCAGGCCCAGGACGATCTGATCCGTGCTCATTTCCAGATCTCCAATCCGGCCTGTTGCAGCAGTGTGGCAGTCTCGTGCAGGGGCAGACCGACGATGCCGGAATGGCTGCCCTCGATCCAAGCCACGAAGGCCGCGGCCGGGCCCTGGATCGCGTAGGCGCCGGCCTTGCCCTTCCAGTCGCCGGTGGCGAGATAGCCCGCGATCTCCCGCTCGGACAGACGCTTGAGCCGGACCGAGGAAACGGAGGTGCGGTGCCAGGCCGCGCTCCCCCGGCGGACGGCGATGCAGGTGATTACCTTGTGGCGGCGCCCCGACAGAAGGCGCAGGAACGCGGCGGCTTCCTCGGGATCGGCGGCCTTTCCCAGAATGCGGCGCCCCACGGCGACGGTGGTGTCGGCGCAGAGCACGATGTCCTCGGAATCCGCTTCGACCGCGGCCAGCTTCGCCGCCGTGATCCGCTCGCAATAGCGACGCGGCAACTCGCCCGGAAGCGGCGTTTCGTCGATCTCGGGAGGGCGCACGGCGTCCGGAGTGAGGCCGAGCTGCGCGAGCAGCTCCGACCGGCGCGGCGAGCCGGATCCGAGAATCAACATGAGCGTGCCCCCCGAGGCGGGCGGTTACTTGAAGCGGTAGTTGATGCGGCCCTTGGTCAGATCGTAGGGCGTCATCTCCACCTGCACCTTGTCGCCGGCGAGGACGCGGATGCGATTCTTGCGCATCTTGCCTGCCGTATGCGCGATGATCTCATGGCCGTTCTCGAGCTCGACCCGGAATGTCGCATTCGGCAGGAGTTCCTTCACGACGCCGGGAAATTCGAGAAGTTCTTCCTTGGCCATGGTCTCTCCTGGATAGGCGCCGCAATGCGCGGCGGATGCGCGTAGATGGGCGCAAAAAGCGAGAGTTTCAAGGCCGAATCCGCCGCACCGCGGCAGCGGCCTCGGCGCGATGGGCATGACCGCGCACCGCACCGGAGTTGCGCAGGCGGGCGACCGCCCCGGGATCGACCTTCGCGCGGACCCAGCCAGGCGCGTCCCAGGCGCCTTCGACGACCACGCCCGTGGCCGGGAAACCCAGATCCGGCGGCGCGTAAAGCGCCGCGCGACCGTGATTCTCATCGACGGCCGGGGACCAGGGGCACGCGCCGACGGTCGGCGCATGGACGGCGACGCATTGCCCTTCCAAAGCACGCGCCATGGCGCCGACGCGCACACGCGCCCAGCCCGACGCCGCATCGGTGCAGGAGGGCACCAGCAGCAGATCGACGCCCGCAGTGATCAGCGCCTCGCCCAGCGCGGCGAACTCCGCGTCGTAGCAGATTAGGACGCCCACGGTGAACGGCCCCAGACGGAACGTGCGCAACGGGTCGCCCGGACGCAGATCCCAGTCGCGCTCGAACAGCGTCATGATCTGCTTGTCCTGGTAGCCCAGCGTCCCCTGCGGCCCGTGCAGCCAGGCCCGGTTGACCGGGCGCGGCCCGCCCGCGTCCCAGGGGCCCGAGGGGGCGAGGATATGGCAGGCGTGACGGCGCGCCAGATCGGCCCAGACCTCCTGCGCGGCGGGGCCGTGGCGGGCAGCGGCATGGAGGCTCGCCTCCAGGTCGGCGGCCGTAGCGGCGCCGTCGAGATGGGCGAGCTCCATCGCGCCGTATTCCGGGAAGACGAGCAGGTCGGCCCGCGCGTCCTCGACCCAGGCGGCGGCCTTCGCGGCCCAGGCGTCGAAGGACGTCACCGGGTCCATGGGATAGGCGGCAGCGGCGACCCTCATGGCTGGCGCTCGGCGCGCCGCGTCACGACCGGCGGCGGGGTCCGCGACGCGACCGCCCCGGTCACAGGTCGCGGCCCCAGAATTGCAGCGGCTTCTCCGTCTCGTCCGGCGCGCCCAGGTCGCGCCAGGAGAACCGCGCGATCCTCCCCGGCAGGGGCGCATAGCCGCGCCCGCGCCAAAACAGGTCGTGGCTGCGGGCCGCTTCGGGACGGGCGGGATGGTCGCGCGGACGGATCACGGAACAGAACACCGCCCGCCCCCGCCCGAGCCTGCGCGCCTCCGCTTCCCTGGCGTCGAAGAAGCGATGCCCGAGGCCGCGGCCCCGATAGGCCGGGAGCAGGACCGATTCGGCCAAGTAGTAGATCCCGGTCAGATCCTCCCCCGCGAAAGCGGCGGCGAAGTCTTCGGCATGGTGCTCCATCGGCGCAGCCGTCGCCGCGCCGATCATCTCGTCCCCGTCGAAGGCGCCGACGACGAGGGCCCCGGGGGCCTGGTAGGCGCGCAGGTAGTTCCGTTCATAGGCCATGTCGCCATCGTAGAGATAGGGCCAGTCGCGGAACACCGCGACCCGAAGGGCGGCCAGGGCGTCGAGATAGGGCGCGATCTCGTCGCCCCTGAGAAGAGCAATCGCCGGGGTGCGCATGCCGGCAGCCTTAGCCGCTTCACACGCGCCGAGAAAGCGTCTCGTTCGCGAACCCGGCCGTCAGGAGAATATCGCCTTTGTCTGTCGGCGCATATCGGCTATCGTTTCGCCCAAACCGGTGTGTAAAGGGTCGTCCATGAAAGCCTGTCTTACCGCCGCGATCGCCCTTAGCCTGTCCGTCCTTCCCGCGAGCGCGGCGACCTTGTTCGAGCAACTTACGGGCCCCGGAGCGAGCTCCGTCGTCAATCAGGAATTCGCTGACCTTCCGACCTATTCCTCCTATATCGTGGACGACGTCACCTTCGCGACCGACGTCGTGATCCAGAGCATGACCTCCTTCTTCTCTAGCGAGGCGCCGGAGAGCAGCGGGATGGCCGTGCTGAATATCTTCGATGGCGACACTCTGACGGCCGCCGACGATCCCTCCGGTGGCGGCGATTTCGGTATCTCATCGACTCCCGTGACATATGCCGTCAGGACGGACGCGAACGCGACCGATGTCACGGCCTCTGGCCTCTCCATTGCCCTGTCGGCGGGCACCTACTGGATCGGCCTGACGCCCATCGAAGAGTATGGCACCTTCGGTCAGATCTTCCTCAGGGACGCGGGTGCCAACGGAAACGGCACCCCCGCGGCCTTTCGGAACCCAGGGGGCGGTTTCGGCGGAGGAACGGATTGGACGACCCCGTCGGCCATCGGACAAAGACTCGGCAACGCCGCCTTCCGGATCGAGGGAACCGCGGTGATGTCGGCCATCCCGCTTCCGTCTTCCTTGCTGCTTCTGGCGTCGGGCGTGATTGGTGCAGGCGTCTATGGACGTCGGCGCGGCCGCAAGGCCCGCCTCAGCTAGGGAACCGGGCGCGCAGCCGCTCGCGTATCTGATCCCGTGTCGCCCTATAGCTCGCCAGCTTCGCCTCCCGCGTCTCGCCCAGGCCCGTGGGGTCCATGATCGGCCAGTATTCGACGTCGATATGGGCGTGACGGGCCAGTTCCTGCGCCATCCGCTGCGATGCGGGCGAGAGCGCGACGATCAGGTCGAAGCCCTCCAGGTCGTCGCCCCATTCCTGCATCTCCTGGAAGGACCGGGTGCGGTGGCGCGACAACTCCACCCCGATCTCCTCGCAGACGGCGATGGTGAAGCCATCGATCTCCAGGTCGTTCTTCACCCCTGCGGACTGAACATAAATCTCATGCCCGTGCATCTGCTTCATCAGCCCCTCGGCCATGGGCGAGCGCACGGCATTGTGGTCGCAGCAAAACAGCACCGACTGCGGGAGACGGGCCAAGCCCTCAGCCCCCGAAATGCAGCACGCAGATCAGCGTGAAGAGGCGCCGGGCGGTGTCCACGTCGATCTCGGCCTTCCCCTCCAGCCGTTCTTGCAGGATACGGGCCCCCTCGTTGTGGATACCGCGGCGCGCCATGTCGATCGCCTCGATCTGGGACGGGGGCAGCTTTTTGACGGCGTCGAAATAGGCCGCGCAGATCTGCCAGTAATCCTTCACCACCTGGCGGAAGGGGCCGAGCGACAGGTGGAACGCGCCGGCCGGTCCCGCCTCGGTCGAAATCTCGAAGACGAGGCGGCGTTCGCGAATCGCGAGGTGCAGATCGTAGGGCCCCTCGGGCGCGCCCTCGGCCAGAAGCGCGAAGGAATTGTCCTCGAGGAGATCGAAAATGGCGACGGCGCGCTCCTGTTCGATCTCGGGGGTAGGCGTGGGCAGGCCGCGGTCGTCGATCTGAATGTTGGCGATGCGGGAGGTCATGGGCGGCCTTCGAGACTGCGGAGAGGGTCCGAAAGATGTGGCACGCGCAGGCCCTGGCCGCAACGCCGGCGGATCCGACCGCCGGAACGCAGGGCGGCGAACTGAAAGTCCCGACACCCGTCGGCGGGCGCGGAGACGCGCGCCCCACCGCTCACGGCCGGTTGAGCCGATCCAGCCGGGCTTGGACGGAGAGGCCATGGGCCTCCAGGCTCTCAGACCCGGCCAGGGTGACGGCTGCGGGACCGATGGCGCGCAGGCTCTCGGGCGTCATCCGAGCCAGGGTCGTGCGCTTGAGGAAGTCCATCACCGACAGGCCCGACGAAAAGCGGGCGGACCGCGCCGTGGGCAGCACGTGATTGGGGCCGCCGATATAGTCGCCGATGGCCTCGGGCGTCCACTGCCCCAGGAAGATGGCGCCGGCATGGGTGATCCGCTCCGCCAGAGCATCGGGCTCGGCCACGGCCAGTTCCAAGTGCTCCGGCGCGATGCGATTCGACAGCGTGGCGGCCTCGGTCAGATCGCGCACGGTGACGACCGCGCCGAAATCGCGCCAGGAGGCGCCGGCGATGGCACGGCGCTCCAGCGTCTCCAGCCGCGCGTCGACGGCGGCGGCCACGGCCCGGCCGAAGACGGCATCGTCGGTGATCAGGATCGACTGGGCGCTCTCGTCGTGCTCGGCCTGGCTCAGCAGATCGACGGCGATCCAGTCGGGGTCGTTCTCGGCATCGGCGATGACCAGGATCTCGGACGGACCCGCGATCATGTCGATCCCCACGCGACCGAAGACCCGCCGCTTGGCGGCCGCGACATAAGCGTTGCCGGGGCCGGTGATCTTGTCGACCGAGGCGATCGTCTCGGTCCCGTAGGCCATCGCGGCCACGGCCTGAGCGCCGCCGATCCGATAGACCTCGTCCACGCCCGACAGCTGCGCGGCCAGAAGAACCAGCGGGTTCAGCACCCCATCCGGCGCGGGGACGCACATCACCAGCCGCCGGACCCCCGCGACCCGCGCGGGCACCGCGTTCATCAGCACGCTGGACGGGTAGCTGGCGAGCCCGCCGGGGACGTAAAGCCCCGCCGCGTCCACCGCCCCCCAGCGCCACCCCAAGGTCGCGCCCGCCTCGTCGGTCCATCGCGCGTCCTCGGGCATCTGGCGGGCGTGGTAGGCCCGGATGCGGTCGGCGGCCAGGGTCAGCGCGTCGCGCTCGGCCTCCGGCACGCGCGCCACGGCCTCTTCGATCTCGTCCTCCGTCACCCGCATGCGGTCGGGGGTCAGTTCAAGCCGGTCGAACCGGGCGGTCAGCTCGGTCACCGCTGCGTCCCCGCGGGCGCGGACATCGGCGATGATCGCGGCGACGGCCTCGTCGACATCGGGCGCGTCCTCCCGCTTCATCGTCAGCAGGGCCTGGAAACGGGTCTCGAAATCGGCGTCGGTCGTGGCGAGGAACTGCGGCATCGGAAGCGCTCCGGATCTTGGGTCGGCGCTGCCTACCCTGCAGGCAGAGGGGGAACCAGCCCCCTAACGAGACAGCCGTCGCGTCATCAGCACGTCGTCCTCGGAACGCTCGCCCAGCCGCACCGCATCCTCCCGCCGGGCGATTTCGGCGAAGTCGTGGCGCCGGTAGAAGGCGCGCGCGCGCCCGTTGGACGCCGCCACCCAGAGATCGAGCCAGATCACGCCCGCCTCTTTCGCGCGCGCGGCGAGCGCTTCCATCAGCGTATTCGCGGCCTCGGTCCCGCGCCGCCCCTCGGTCACGAAGAACGGCCCGATATCGGCGCGGTGGCGCAGCCGGTCGAGTTGCCAGAGATGCAGGCCGGAAAAGCCGATCAGCCCGTCATCGAACAGGCCGTGGAGATGGCCGCGCGACACGCTCTCGACTGCTTGCGCCTGTGTCATCTCGCCCACTTCGCGGGGCGAGAGCAGAAAGGCCGCAGGATGCGTGCGCGTGCCCTCGGCCATCAGAGCATGCCACGCGGCGGCATCCTCGGCCCCTAGCGGCCGGACGATCATGTGCCGTGATCGGGGGCGCGGCCCGAAACCGCCGCATGCGGCCGCGTGACGTCGTGCAGCGTCACGTCCAGACAGTCGCAATGCGCCTCGACGACACCATCGCCCGCGAAGGTCAGGCGCAGAACGCCCGCCACCTCCCCCTCTTTCCCGGAGGGCACCCACTCCATCATGAGCAGCGACAGGATCGTGTCGGCATCCCCCGGCACGACTCCCTGGCCGCGCACGCCCGCCACGTCCGAGACGGTGAGCAGGCTCCGCACCCGCTCGGGCGTGGCCACGCCATTTTCCCAGCGGAACCGGTTCAGCAGCAGCGCAAGCTGCCGCGACCGCGCGACATAGCGCATGTCGGACCCGGGCAGCACCGCGTCCTGGCACAGCGCCGAGACGACCTGGAGATCCTCGGCATCCGTCGCCCAGAGCCGCATCGGCCGTCCCGCCGCATCGTGAAATCGGGCATCGGTCATTCTTCGGGCTTTCCTTCGTCTCTGCGATCGTCCTGGCCCTGCGATGTGTCCTCCGGCTTTTCTTCGGCCGCGCGGGCCCGAGCCTGGGCCTTGCGACGGCCCATATTGGCCTTCAGCGCCGCCTTGAGGCGGTCTTCGCGGGTTTTGGGAGCGGAGCGTGTCATCCCTCCCGGAAATAGCCTCGCCGCCCGAGCGGGTCCAGCCGGGCCGCCACATCTAAGGGGGTTGCGCCCTCTGGCAGATGGAGCTAATCGGCGCCCCGTGTTCCGGCGGTCACCGAATGCGGTCGACCATTGGATCTTTGGACCGGGAAACCGGGACGAGACGGTTGCTGTGGTAGCTCAGTGGTAGAGCACACCCTTGGTAAGGGTGAGGTCGAGAGTTCAATCCTCTCTCACAGCACCATCTCCCGGCCCCGAACCCGGATCTTAGGGCAGCATTTTCTGCAAGAGACGCGCCTGAGGCGAACGTCTCGAAGTCAGCTTCACGAATCGCTGAACGCAGCCTGAAAGACGCAGCCGTCTCCGGGCATCACCGGCGGTCTGGTGCACATCGTCCGGGCGACGTTCCAGGCGGCCAGGACCTTGGGCACATAAGCCCGTGTCTCGCTATAGGGTGGAACCCCGGCATAGCGGCGTACCGCGCCCTCCCCGGCGTTATAGCCCGCGAGCGCCAGGACCGGGTCGTTGCCGAACTCGCCCATGAGCCAGTCGAGATAGGCGACGCCCCCGCGGATATTCTGAACCGGGTCGTTGGCGTTGGTCACACCGAACCGCGCGGCCGTGGCCGGGATAAGCTGCATCAGCCCCTGGGCACCGGCATGGCTCAGCGCGTCGGCGCGGCCCGCCGACTCGACCGAAATCAGCGCCAGGACGAGAGCGGGCGAGACCCGCGTACCGACCGAGTGGCGCAGGATCGTGTCGCCATGGGCTTTGGCAATGCTTTGCAGATGGCGCAGCGACGGCGCCGAGATGCCACTGCCGCGCGGTGGGCGGGCGGCCAGACGCGCCGCCTGAAGAAAACGCCCGTTGCGAACGCCGATATCCGGGGAAACGGCCGTCCAGAACCAGTCCTGATGGGTGCTGTGAGGCGCTTTGCCGGCGCGAGTCTGATCGGTGGCGGCGGCGGCGAGCGCCACATCCGCGGTCTGAGCCCGGGGCGACCGCGGGGCAGCGACGGGTGCCGCGGGCCGGTCGGGACGGTCGGCGCGGGTGATCTGCACGTCGATTCGCCGGGTAGCGCCGGCGCTGGGCGGCTTGACGCGCTTGAACGTGAACTCCCCGGCCAGGGCCGGCGCGACCGGCGGAGCCGCCGCGAGCAGGCAGGCCAACAGGAACGGCCCGAAGGTCTTGCTGAAAGGCATCATCTGTCCACCCGATTTTTCCTTCCTTCTTGTCACGGGGGCCGGGCGGCTGTCAGCCTGGACTCCGATCTAGGCATCGCCGGTGTGACATTCCCGGCCCTGCGCGCGACTCAGCCACCCGCGCAGCTCCGCAGAGCGCCGCCCTGCCCGGCATTGTTTCGAAAAATCCGTTAATTCTCCGTAAAATGCCGATTGTCCCCAATTCGCGCCAAATTGGACAAGATTTTGCCTCATTCGACCGTCAGGAAGATGTCATCGGGCAGCGCGGCCCTGGCAGACGGTCCGCCGCAGCGATCAACAACACGCACCGAGACACTCGGGCAAGGAACGGTGACGATCGAGCAGTCCCCACATGTCCGTTGGCAGGCGGACGTGGCAAAAAAGAGGGAAGGCGTCACTCGAACTCCTATGATCCTTTGGATCGAGGGACGAAGGGCCGTGCTGGCAGGCACGGCCCTTTTCGTTGCGAATACGCCCGTTGCCCCGCTGTGCCACATCTCCCGTGCAGGACTCACCTTTTCGGTCGCGGCACAGGTCGCCGCACAGATTGTCGCAAAGAACGTGAACAGTTCCCTTGAAAGTCCGCGTCCGCGTCGCATTCCCGCCGCGATTAACCTTAACAACGGGGTCATCGAAAGGGTCAGCAGCCCGACGATGTGAAACCGAGTTCCAATCTAAGGACCGAACCTATGCTGAAAGCTATCAAGACCTTCGCGAACGACGAATCCGGTGCCGTGACGGTCGACTGGGTCGTGCTGACCGCCGCCCTGGTGGGCCTGGGCCTGGCCGTCATGGCCGTCATCTCCAGCGGCCTGGAGAACCTGTCGGGCGACATCAACAACGTCCTCCAGTCCGACATCGTCACCAACGGCTTCCGCTGATACGGCGAAGTTGATCCGTCCGGGCATGAGCCCGGGGCGGCAATGACGGGGCGCCTCGCGAATCGCGGGGCGCCCCTTCGCGTTAACGGGATCGTCACCGATTCTCCCCTAGAACGCATCGCCTTGTGTCAGGGCCCCGGCTGCGCGGGCTTCATGGTCTCTCCCCTACGGGTCCACGAAACCGCCGCATTCAGCCGCCAAACGCGAAACGATGGCGCCGCGCCACCGCGGCCCGAGCAGAACTAGGGATATGTCACGATGCGATTGATTTTCGGCCTCGCCCTGCTTGTCGGCCTCGCGCTGGCCGGCTTCGCGGTTCACACCGCTCA
The DNA here is from genome assembly GCF_900116765.1 of Jannaschia seohaensis. Classification (GTDB taxonomy): domain Bacteria; phylum Pseudomonadota; class Alphaproteobacteria; order Rhodobacterales; family Rhodobacteraceae; genus Jannaschia; species Jannaschia seohaensis. Next base: position 22,940 of record NZ_UETC01000011.1, read on the forward strand.
GTCACGGTTCCAGCAATACCAAAGCGCGCTCGCCGCAACGAAGGAATCGATCATCGAGACGAAGTCCGTCTTCGTCGTGCGCCAGCCGCTCAAATACGGTGACGAGCTGCGACCGATGCATGTCGTCGAAGTCGAGTGGCCCGCGAGCCACATGCCAACCGGCACTTTCGCATCGATGGAGGAGATCTTCCCGGCCGATGGAGGCCCGCGCACCGTGCTCCGTCGGATCGAGCGGAACGAGCCGCTCCTGGCCTCCAAGGTGACCGAGCCGGGCCAGGAGGCGGGGCTGGCCGCAACGCTGACGCCAGGCATGCGGGCCTTCACGCTCAGCGTGGACGTCAACTCGGGCGTGTCGGGCTTTCTGCGACCGGGCGACCGCGTCGATATCTACTGGACCGGCGGCGGCGGCGGCGGCAGCGACGGTGGCGTCACCAAGCTGATCGAGGCCAATGTCCAACTGATCGCCATCGACCAGCAGACGGACGAGCAGCGCAACGACCCCACCATCGCCCGCAACGTCACCATCGAGGCCCTGCCTCCGGTCGTCGCCAAGCTGGTCCAGGCCCAGGCGACCGGCCGCCTGACCCTGACCCTCGTCGGCGTCCAGGACGAGAGCGAGTCGCAGCCCGCCGAGGCCACCCTGCGCGAGGTGCTGGGCGCCGGAGAGCAAGTCGCCAACAAGGTCTGCACCACCCGCCAGCGCCGCGGCGCCGAGGTGGTCCTGGTCCCGATCCCCTGCCCCGACGAGGGCTGAGCCCGCAACGCCCCCACCCACCAGATCCGAAATCGAAGGGCGCCCCGCCGATCCGGCCGGGGCGCCCTTGCGTCTTTGCTATGCGCGCAGGGACTGGCGGCGCCATATCCAGAAGCCGAACCCCGGCAGATTGTGACCGGAATGCGTCCAGCTGTGACCGGGACGCACCCCAACACAGTCAAAAATACCTTAATCGTTGCAATGAAAGGCACAGACGGCATGCTGGCGAGCGATGCGGACGCCAAGAGCCGCACCCGAAAGCAGTGATCCTAGAGAGGCAGGACACATGATAGTCAGAACCACCATCCGGGCAGTCATGCTCGGCGCAATGCTTGCGGGCGCGCCGATCGCGACCGCAGCCCTGGCCGACACCCTCAGGATAGCGGAAGGCCGCGCGCAATCCTCCCTGAAGGTTTCGATCAACCGCGCGATCGTGTTGGAATCGGAGGTCCCCTTTGCGGAGCTCTCCGTCGCCAACCCGCTCATTGCCGATATCGCGACCCTGTCGGAGCGCACCGTCTACGTGCTGGGCAAGGCCCCCGGACGCACGACGCTGACCCTGCTGGGCCCCGATGGCCGGCTGATCACCAATGTCGACGTGCAGGTCACGCCCGACGTGGCCGAGTTCAAGGAGCGCTTGCAGGAACTGCTCCCCGACGAGCGGATCGAAGTCCGCACCGCCAATGACGGCCTCGTGCTGTCGGGCACGGTGTCGTCGAGCCAGAAGCTGGACCAGGCCCTGGAGATCGCGAACCGCTATGCCCCCGAGGCCGTGCTCAACCTGATGAACGTGGGCGGCATCCAGCAGGTGCAGCTCAAGGTTCGCTTCGCGGAGATGTCGCGTAACCTCTCCAAGCAGATCGGCGCGCAGCTGGGGATCACCGGCGGCGATGACGGCGACAACTTCACCGGCAACACCGGCCAGATCGCGGGCTCCACGGGCTCGCTGCAGCTGAATTTCGGCAGCAACTCCCTGAACTTCAACGTGCTCTTGCAGGCGTTGGAAGAGAAAGGCGTCGTCCGGACCCTGTCGGAGCCGAATCTGACCGCCCTCTCGGGCCAGTCGGCCAACTTCCTGGCGGGCGGGGAATTCCCGATCCCCTCGATCGACCAGGAGGGCAATGTCGGCGTCGATTTCAAGCCGTTCGGCGTCAACCTGACCTTCACGCCCACCGTCGTGGACGACGACATCATCAACCTTCAGCTCGCCTCCGAGGTGTCGTCGGTCGACTTCGACAATGCCGTCTCGATCTCTGGCGGCCTGGTGCCGGGCACTTCCTCGCGCCGCGCCCAGACCACGGTCGAGCTGCGCGACGGGCAGTCCTTCGCCATCGCGGGCATCTTGCAGGACGACTTCCAGGACAACATCGACCAGGTGCCCTTCCTGGGTGAGCTGCCGGTTCTGGGCGCGCTGTTCCGCTCCGCCAGCTATCGCCGGCAGCAGACCGAACTGGTCATCATCGTGACCGCCCATCTGGTGACGCCCACCCGCGGCGAGGCCCTGGCCCTGCCCACCGACCGGATCCGCCCGCCCACCGAGAACGAGCTGTTCCTCTACGGCCGGGTTGCCGGCACCCCGTCCGACGGCGCCCGCGCCTCGACCCGCGGCGACGCGGCGGCGCAGGACTTCTCGGGCAGCTACGGCTACGTCCTGGAGTGATTGAGATGAAGATGCATAACAAATCCCGCCGCTTCGTGCTGACCGGGCTGGGGCTCTCGGCCTTGGGCGCCTGCACGGGAACGCGCTTCAACGACGTGGCCGGCGCCTCGGTCGATGAGGGGGGCTTCGGCAGCGCGACCATGCGCAACATGGTCGCCATGTCCTCGGGCGACGCCGTCAACGTGCTCGGCAGCCGCTTCGCCGACTCGGTGCCGACGACGATCAACTTCGAGTTCAACTCCGCACAGCTCGGCCCCGAGGCGCGTCGTATCCTCGACCAGCAGGCCGACTTCATGCGCCAGTTCCCCGAGGTTCGTTTCTCGGTCTACGGGCACACGGACGCGGTCGGCTCGAACGCCTATAACCAAGGGCTGGGCCGGCGGCGCGCGGAAGCGGCGGTGCAATACCTCAGCCAGCGCGGCGTCTCGCGCTCGCGGCTCGATGCGCTGGTCAGCTTCGGCGAAACGCGCCTGCTGGTTTCGACGCAAGGACGCGAGCGCGCCAACCGCAGGACCGTGACCGAGGTCGCCGGTTTCGTGAAAGGCAACGATCTCGTCCTCGACGGCAAATACGCCCAGATCGTCTATCGGAGCTACGTGGCCTCCGCTGGCGACACCGCGAGCTGAGACCGCCCCTTACTCAAACGTGAACGCGCCCCGCAGGCCCAGGCCTGCGGGGCGCTTCATTTTGGGGCGGCCGCGAAACCATCACGGGATCAGACGGATTTTACCCTCTGTCTTTCCGGTAATTTCACCTCTTGCGTCCAAATATCGCCGGAATTCGGCGTCATCCGAAGATTAACGGAAGGCATCCGCCATGTTGGCGTGATGACCCGGAAAGCGCCTCCCTGATTCTGCGGGGCGGATGGAAGGAAACGGTGAAAACATGGCAAGCAACCTAGCCCACCTGCCAGAACCCGAACCGCTGCGCGCGATCACGATTTCGAGGGACGTGCAGGATTTCGATCTGTTGATCGAGGATATGGAAGCAGAACTCGGCGAAGGCTGGGGGGATCTGAGCTTTGTCGAGGCACAGGACTTCCTGCGCCAGGACGAGGCCCGGGAACTGGAATTCGTGGTCATCGCCGCGAACGAGGTCGACGAGGAACGGCTCAGCCAGGTGATGGACGTCATCCGGGACGCCAAGCGCGCCGGCCTCGCGGTGATCCTCGTCGCCGAGGGAATCAGCCCCGTCTCGATGCACGAGCTTCTGCGCTCCGGCGCGGACGACTTCGCACCCTACCCCTTGCCCGAGCAGGCCCTGGCCGAGGCCATCGCGCGGATCCGCGCGCCCGGCCGCGGCGATGTGGGCGACGTGCTCAAGCGCGCGGGCGCGGACATGGTCGAATCGAAGGCGCTCCCCTCGCCCGGCGCCCATGTCGGCACCGGCGCCGCCACGCTGACCGCGGTGCCCGCGGCCACGACCGGCGGCGGCGGCTTTGTCAGCACGCCCGGCGAGGGCGCGCTTTTCGCGCTGCAATCGACCTCGGGCGGCAACGGGGCCACGACAATCGCCGTGAACCTAGCCTGGGAATGGGCCAACATCTCCAAGCACGAGGCGCCGAAGGTCTGCCTCATCGACCTTGGGCTGCAATTCGGCTCGGTCGCGACCTATCTCGACCTGCCGCGCAAGGCCACGATCTACGACGTGCTGACAGATGTAGGCTCGATGGACGAGCAAGGCTTCAAGCAGGCGCTGCTGCCCTTCAAGGACAAGCTGCACGTCTTCACGGCCCCGCAGGAGGTGCTCCCCCTCGACGTGGTCGGCCCGGAGGAAATCGCCACCCTTCTCAGATTCGCGCGACAGGCCTTCGACGTCGTCATCGTCGACATGCCCAACGCGCTGACCCCCTGGACCGAAGAGGTGCTGACCAGCGCGGACCTGTTCTTCCTCGTCTGCGAGCTGGAGATGCGGTCGGCGCAGAACACGCTTCGCTTCCAGCGGCTGCTGCAATCCGAGGGGATCGCGATGGACCGGCTTGGCTACCTGCTCAACCGCGGCCCGGGCAAGCTGGACATGGGCGGGCGGGCGCGCATCGACAAGTTCGCCTCCAGTCTGGACGTCAAGTTCAACGCGATCCTGCCCGATGGCGGCAAGCAGGTCACCGAGGTCAACGACCAGGCCGAGCCGCTGCGCGAACTGGCCGCCTCCAATGCGCTGACCAAAGAGATAGCGAAGCTCGCCAAGGAGCTGCACGCCGCCCGCCAGGCGATCGAGGGCGGCCGCGAAGTGAAGAAGAAAAAGTCGATCTTCGGCCTGTCATTCGGCTGACCTCAGGAGTTTGACGATGTTCTCGCGTTACAAGAAGCCCCAGATCCAAGGCGCCAAGCCCATCGGCGCCATCCCCGACGCCCCTACCCCCGAAGCGGCCGCCACGGCGCCCGCTGCGAAACAGACCGCATCCACGCGAAAGCCCACCCCAGCCGCGATCCCCGTCCCGGCCGACAAGGACATCAAGCGACGCGAGCGGATCGAGGAACTCAAGACCGAGATGCATCACAGGTTGCTCGACAACCTGAACCTCGCCGCGGTCGAAAAGGCCGATCCGAATGCGCTGCGCTCCGAGATCGTGTCGATCACGACCGAGGAACTGGCGGAAATGGGCGTGGTGCTGGGCCGCGAAGACCGTCAGACCCTCAACGAGGAACTGTTCGACGAGGTCACGGGCCTCGGGCCGCTGGAGCCGCTCCTGAAGGATGACAGCGTCAACGACATCCTCGTGAACGGCCCGCACAACATCTACATCGAACGCAACGGAAAGCTGCAGAAGTCCGACATCCGCTTCAAGGACGAACGGCATCTGCTGCGCATCATCGACAAGATCGTCTCGGCCGTTGGCCGACGCGTCGATGAATCCAACCCTTACGTGGACGCCCGCCTCAAAGACGGCTCCCGCTTCAACGCGATGGTCCCGCCGGTCGCGGTCGACGGGTCGCTGGTCTCGATCCGGAAGTTCAAGAAGGAAAAGCTGGGCGTCGACGACCTCGTCCGCTTCGGCGCCTTTACCGAAGAAATGGCGACCTATCTCCAGGCCGCTGGCGCCTGCCGTCTCAACATCATCGTCTCGGGCGGAACCGGCTCCGGTAAGACGACCACGCTCAACGCGCTTTCCTCCTTCATCGGCCACAGCGAACGTGTGCTGACCATCGAGGACACGGCGGAACTTCAGCTGCAACAGGACCATGTCGGCCGGATGGAGAGCCGCCCGCCCAACGTGGAGGGCAAGGGCGCCGTCACCCAGCGCGACTGTCTGAGGAACGCACTGCGAATGCGCCCCGACCGCATCATCGTCGGCGAGACGCGCGGCGAGGAGGTCATCGACATGCTGCAGGCCATGAACACGGGCCATGACGGGTCGATGACGACGATCCACGCCAACTCCGCCCGCGACGCGGTCTCGCGCCTTGAGAACATGATCGCGATGGCGGGGATCGAGATGCCGATCAAGGCCGTGCGCGCACAGATCGCCAGCGCCGTGAACCTGATCGTGCAGGCGTCACGCCTGCAGGACGGCTCCCGCCGGATGGTCTCGATCTCCGAGGTGACGGGGATGGAGGGCGAGGTGATCACCATGCAGGAGATCTTCCGCTACGAGCGGCTGGGCCTCGAGCCCGACGGCACCATCATCGGCCGCTTCACCGCCACCGGCATCCGCAGCCACTATGCCGACCGCTTCAAGGCCTGGGGCTACGACCTGCCCAGCTCAATCTACGAACCCGCCGGAGGCCGCTGAGTCATGGAACTGTCTATTGAGCCGCTGATCTACCTGGCGATCTTCGGAAGCATCTATCTGATTATCGGCGCGATCTACATGCTGGTGTTCGGCAAGTCGATCAAGCTGAACAACCGCGTCAATCGCCGCCTCGAGCTGATGGAAAAGGGCGCGACCCGCGACGAGGTGATGGCGCAGCTCCGCAAGGAGATGAGCCAGCACGAGAGCGCGAAGAACATCCCGCTCTATTCCCTCCTGGCCGAGAAGGCGCAGAAGGCGAACCTGGCCTTCACGCCCGGCATGCTGATCGGTGTGATGGTTCTGATCTGTTTCGTGGCTTTCGGCCTGCTTACCCTCCTCACCGATTCCGCGTTCCCGATCCGTCTGTTGGTCTCGGTCGCCTTCGGCGTGGGCGGCGTCTACTTCTGGGTCAACAAACAGGCCAAGAAGCGCCTCGACATGCTGGAAGAGCAGCTGCCCGACGCGATCGAACTGATCGTGCGGTCGCTCCGGGTCGGTCACCCCCTCTCCTCGGCGATCGGCATCGTCGCCAAGGAGGTCGCGGATCCGATGGGCTCCGAGATGGGCTTTATCGCCGACGAGGCCGCCTATGGCCGCGACATCCCCGAGGCGCTGCGCGCCCTGGCGGAGCGGACCGAATTGCAGGATCTTCGCTTCCTCGCGGTGGCCGTCGCCATCCAGCAGAAGTCCGGCGGAAACCTGGCCGAGATCCTCGAAGGGCTGAGCCGCGTCGTCCGCGCCCGCTTCAAACTCTTCCGCAAGGTCAAGGCGATCACGGCCGAGGCGCGCTGGTCGGGCATGTTCCTGTCGGCCTTCCCGATCCTGGCCCTGGTCGGCATCAACGTCATGAAGCCCGACTACTACACTGACGTAAAAGACACGGCCTACTTCATTCCCGCCGCCGCAGTTGTCTGCGTGTTCCTGATCGTGAACATCTTCTTCATGCGCGCCATGGTCAACATCAAGGTCTGAGGAGCGAGCCCAATGGACTACATGCAGATCTTCGACTCTGTGGTCGCCGGCCTCCTGGGCCCCGACGGGATGATCTACATCGCGGGGATCGCCGGGATCCTGTTGATCTTGCTGGCCCTTCCCATGGTCATGGTCAAGAAGGTCGAGCCCCTCGACCGGATCGCGCAGGAGCGCAAGGCCTCCACCATGGAGCTTCTGGGCGAGGAGACCCTCAACCGCCACGGGCAGCGCAACGAGCATCTGGCCAAATACGCCAAGTATCTCGACCCCGAGGACGAAGAGGAGATGTCCAAGACGCGCCTGATGCTGACGCGCGCGGGCTATGGCCACAAGGACGCGGTGCGCACGCTGACGGCATCGCAATTCCTGCTGGGCCTGGGCCTGCTGACGCTGGGCGCGATCTATACCTTCGTGCTGACCAGCGGCCACAGCCCGTTCAACATCTTCCTCTACACGGTTCTGCCCGGCGCGCTGGGCTACCTGGCTCCGAAATACTGGCTTCAGAAGCGGGTCGAAAAGCGCAAGCAGGAGATCCAGGACGGCTTCCCCGACGCCCTGGACCTGCTCCTGGTCTGCGTCGAGGCGGGGCAGTCGCTGGACCAATCGATCATCCGCATGGCGACCGAGATCGAGCCTTCCTACCCCGCGCTTTCCAGCGAGTTCATCTTGGTCGCGCAGGAGATGAAGGCCGGCAAGGACAAGGGCGACGTGCTGCGCAGCATGGCCGAGCGGTGCGACCTGTCCGACATCACCTCCTTTGTCACCGTGCTGATCCAGTCGGCCAGCTTCGGCACCTCGATCGCCGACGCGCTCCGGGTCTATGCCGACGAGATGCGCGACAAGCGCGTCATGCGCGCCGAGGAAAAGGCCAACGTCCTGCCCACCAAGCTGACCGTCGGAACGATGATGTTCTGTGTGCCGCCGCTGCTGATCATCCTGATCGGCCCCTCGATCCATGGCATCGCCAAGACGCTGGGCGGCGGCGGTGGAGTCGGGTTCTGATGCGCGCCTTGGGCCCTCTCGCGCTGGTGGCGCTGGCAGTGGGCTGCACCCCCACGGATACCTCCGTGGGCCGCGGCGCCGCCGACCTGCCGCTGGTCGCGCCGGGTGTGGCCCTGGGCGAGACTGGAGTCGACCCCCTGATCGTGGGCGACCGCCTGCTAGCCGCCGGAGAGGCGGAACTGGCGCTGGATGCGTATCTGCGCGCCGCCGCCCAGCGCGGCATGACCCAGGGCGTCTTGCTCTCGCTCGCATCCGCCAATATCGAACTCGGCCGGCTCGGCCAGGCCGAAAAGCTGTTGCGCGACGTGCTCGAGGACGACCCTGACAACGCCGGCGCCCTGAACAATCTCGGCGTCGTCCTCTTGGAACAGGGCGAGTATGGCGAGGCGCATCGGGTCTTGCGTGCGGCCTTCGCGCTACAGCCGACTCCTGAAATTAGGGACAATCTGCGAGTTGCCGGGACAAAACTGGCCTCCAGGACATACCCTGACGCGCAGAATGATAACGCCTTCAAGCTGACCGAGCGCGGGAACGGGGTGGTCACCCTGTCCGCGCCCAGGCCGTAATAAGAATGCGAAGGCATCGAGCAGAGAAGGACGCATGACATGCGCCACCGCCTAGCCGTGGCCCTCCTGTGCGGGGGCACTCTCGTCTTGTCCGGATGCAACAGCATGAGCGACGCCGACGTCGCCCGGGCCGTCGCCGACGCCGAGGCCGCCGAGGCCGACAGCATCCGCGAAATCATGCTGACCGTGGCCGAGCCGCGGGAAGCCATCGAGTATTTCAACCGCCGCATCGCGGTCGAGCCCGACCTGATCGAGCCCAAGCGCGGCCTCGCCCGCAGCTTGGCGCGCGGCGGCCGCGCGTCCGAGGCCGTGATCGCCTGGCGCAAGGTGATCGATCACCCCGAGGCCAGCCATGAAGACCACGTCATGCTGGCCGACGCCCTGATCCGCACCTCGGACTGGGCCGAGGCGAAGGCCGTGCTCGACAGCGTGCCCCCCACCCACGAGACCTTCGACCGCTACCGGCTGGAGGCCATGGTGGCCGATGCCAACCAGCAATGGGACCGCGCCGACAGCTTTTACGAGACCGCGGTCGATCTAACGGCCAAGCCCGCGGGCGTGCTCAACAACTGGGGCTTCTCCAAGCTGACCCGTGGCGACACCCGCGCGGCCGAACGGCTGTTCATCGAAGCGATCACCTATAACGAGGATCTCTTCACCGCGAAGAACAATCTCGTTCTCGCTCGGGCCAAGACCCGCAACTACGCCCTGCCCATCGTGCCCATGACCCAGGAGGAGCGCGCGCAACTTCTGCACACGGCCGGGCTCGCGGCGGTCAAGCAGGGGGACACCGATATCGGCCGCACCCTTTTGCAGGACGCCATCGACACCCATCCCCGCCATTTCGAGCCCGCCGCCCGCGCGCTCGAAGCGCTGGGCTGACCGACCAGGAGACGCCATGTTCGCCGAGCTCGCCATCACCCCGCTTCAGGCCCTCGTCTTCGGGATCCTGACCCTGCCCGTGACGGTCTGGGTCATCTATACCGACGTCACCGAGATGAAGATCAAGAACCTGGCGGTGCTGGCGATGCTGGCGGTCTTCGCGGTGGCGGGCCTCTTTCTGATGCCGCTTGCGGAGTATGGCTGGCGCTGGACGCATTTCGGCATCGTGCTGGTCGTGGGCTACCTGCTCTCGGCCACGCTGGGCTTCGGCGCGGGCGACATGAAATACATGGCCGCCGTCGCGCCCTTCGTGCCTGTGGGCGACGCGATGCCGCTGGCGATGCTGTTCGTCGCCTTCTCGATCCTTCTGCTGGTTCTGTTCTTCGGCGCGCGCCGCTCCAATGCCCTGCGGGCGGGGGCGCCGGACTGGATCTGGCTGAACGATCAGGCCCACGGCAAGGCCCACAAGCTCAAGACCCCGTTCGGCGTGGCCCTGGCCCCGACGGTCAGCACCTATTTCTTCCTCGGCGCCATCGCCTGATCTCAACCGGAGGATGCTCCCATGAACATGCAGGTCGATCCCGCCGCCGTCGACACCGGCGTCCCGGCCCCCAAGCAGCCCCGCAGCCTGCAGGAGACCGGGCTGAGCGGTGTGACGCTGCGCGACGTGCTGCTCAAGACGATGTTCCGCAAATCGGTCGAGACCGTGCGCGAGGTGGCCGCCGCGATCCGCCTGACGACCGGTCTCACCCAGCAGTTGATCGACCAGGCCCGAGAGGCGGGCCTGCTGCAAGCGACCGGCACGCTCCATGCCGGCTCCTCGGGCGAGATGGGCTTTCAGCTGACCGACCAGGGCAAGGCCCGTGCCCTCGATGCGCTGGCCCAATCCGAGTATTACGGGGCGATGCCCGTGCCGCTGGCCGAGTATTCCAAGCAGGTCAAGCTTCAGTCCGTGAAGAACGTCGCGCTGACCCGCGCGCTCCTGTCCAACTCGATGGGCCATCTGATCCTGCCCGAAGGCCTGCTGGATCAACTTGGACCCGCCGTCGGGTCCGGCCGGTCGGTGCTGCTCTACGGCCCGCCGGGCAACGGCAAGTCGTCCATCGCCGAAGGCATCCGCGCCGCCCTGGGAGACACGATCTGGATCCCACACGCCATCGAGTATTCGGGCCAGATCATCACCGTCTTCGACCCGATCGTGCACACGCCCGTCGTCGAGGAGGACGATCCCAACGCCCTGCGCAAAGTCAACCGCCGCATCGACGAGCGCTACATGCTCTGCAAGCGGCCCACGGTGATGACCGGCGGCGAGCTCACGCTCGACATGCTAGACCTGAAATACAACGTGACGGCCAAGACCTATCAGGCGTCGCTCCAACTCAAATCCTCCGGTGGCGTCTTCATCGTCGACGACCTCGGCCGTCAGGTCGAACCGCCGCAGAAGATCATCAACCGCTGGATCGTTCCGATGGAAATGGGCTACGACATCCTCGCCCTGCAATCGGGCGAGAAGTTCGAGGTGCCGTTCGACACGCTCGTCGTCTTCTCCACCAACTTCCACCCCAACAAGATCTTCGACCAGGCAGCGCTCCGCCGGATCTTCTTCAAGGTGCTGATCGACGGGCCGTCCCAGTCGCAATTCCTCCAGATCTTCGCGATGGTGGCTAAAAAGAAGAAGTTCGAGCTCGACGAGGCCTCCCTCGTCCACCTGCTCAAGAACAAGTATCCCGAGATCGACAACGTCTACGCCAATTTCCACGGCCAGTTCCTGATCGACCAGATGATCGCGGCCTGCGACTTCGAGGGGCTGCCCTATCGCATGACGCCCGAGCTGGTGGACCGCGCCTGGGCCAACCTCTTTGTCGCCGAAAGCGACATCGCCCACTGACACAAGGGCGCGCCGGCAAGGCGCGGCCCCTCCGAAGAGCGGAAGACCCCGGATCGTGCCCGCCTCCACCGCCCGCGCGCGGCGTCCGCGCCTCCCGACAAGGCTGATATGGCCCGCGGCAGGTTGCGCGGCGGCCCTCATCGCGGCCATTTTCTGGTTTCAGACTGCGGCGACCGACCACCCTTTCTCCGGCGCGACAGACCCGGCGGCGGCTCCGCCCGCCGCGCCGGAGTCCCTGCGGGCCAGTTTCGACGCGCTCTGCGCCGAAACCGCCTGCGACGCGGACGCGCTGACCCGTCTGGTCCAGAGCACCGCAGCCGCGATGACGCCGGACGAACTCGACGCGGCTCTGGCGGCGCAGGACGCGCTTATCGAGAGACTATCCCGAAGGCAGGCTGCCGCAACTCGCGACCCATCCGCCCTGCTTTCGCTGCAACTGGCGGCCGAAACGCAGATCGCCGAGACCTATCGTGCCGCCCGCTTCGCCCGTCAGCCTGGGGCCTGAGCCCGCTCTCAGATCGACGCGCCAGCACCTTCAGTCGCCCCGAGGCGCGACGCATCGACGGCTTGACCTTTCCCATCTCATGGAAACCGCCCCACAGGCACCTGGGATAGAAATTTCACGAATCTCGCCCGCGGCAGGCCACAGAGCCGCCCCTTTTCGGGATCACGAAGAGGTCAGGGACCTTCCCATGACCCGCAACACGAGAGTTCGAGAACCATGTTGATCAAAAACTTCCTCAAAGACGAATCCGGCGCCGTCACGGTCGACTGGGTTGTCCTCACCGCCGCTCTGGTCGGCCTGGGCCTCGCCGTGATGGCGGTGATTTCGTCCGGCCTTGAGAACCTGTCCGGCGACATTGAGACCCAGATGTCCGATGGCTCTATCATTCGCACCGCCTTCGTTGGCAGCATTGCCGACGCGCGCGACGCGGCCTGTACGGGTATCGTCTACTGCGACGACACGCTTTCCGCCGCCGCGCTTGCGGATCTCGGCTCGACCGACATGGCCGCCATCGCCAATGTCGACTATGGCTCGCAGTACCTGACCGACAGCGGCCTGACCTTCGGTGGCGCCGATGGCACGACCCTGGGCACCGCCGGGACCGACACCGATGGCAATCCGACCTTCACAGCGGCCGACCAGACCACCATCGACGAGTATAACGCCGTCGTCGCGGCGTCCGACGCTCAGAATGCTCTGATCGACGCCGAGAAGGCCGCGCGCGCCAACTGATCCGCGCCGCACCTGGATTTCGAGAGGGCGCCTCCCGGGCGCCCTTTCTGCATCCGCTCCCAGGCTCTACCTCAGGGCTCATGAACCTGCCCGCGCCCCTCGCCGATTTCTTCGCCCGCCGTCATTGGACCCTGCACCCCCATCAGCAGGAGATGCTGGCGCGCAAGGACCTGCCCGCCCTCCTGCTCATCGCGCCCACAGGGGGCGGCAAGACGCTGGCGGGCTTCCTGCCGACCCTGGCCGAGATCGCCGAGCATGGCCATGAGGGCCTGCACACCCTCTACGTCTCCCCGCTCAAGGCATTGGCCAACGACATCCGCCGCAACCTCGCCACGCCGATCAAGGAAGCGGGATTGCCGATCCGGGTCGAGGACCGGACCGGCGACACCTCCCAGACGCGGCGCAAGCGGCAACGCGCGGACCCGCCGCACATCCTGCTGACGACGCCCGAATCGCTGGCGCTGATGATCTCCTACCCGGATGCGGCCCGCACCTTCGCCGGGCTGAAGCGGATCATCGTCGACGAGATCCACGCGCTCGCCGACAACAAACGCGGCGACCAGCTGATGCTCTGTCTCAGCCGTCTGCAGACGCTCGCCCCGGGCCTGCGCCGCGTCGGGCTGTCAGCCACGGTCGACGACCCCGCCGTCATCGCCCATTACCTCGCCCGTCACCCGGACCCCTGCCCCATCCTCCATGCCGATCCGGGCCCGCCGCCGGATATCGATATCCTCCGGATCGAGGACCCGCCGCCCTGGGCCGGCGCAGGTGGCCGCTACGCCATTCCCGCCGTGCTGGAGCAGGTCCGCCGCCACAACACGACGCTGATCTTCCACAACACCCGCGCCCAGGCCGAGATCTTTTTCCACCACCTCTGGCTCGCCAACGAGGACGCGCTGCCGATCGGCATCCATCACGGCGCGCTCTCCAAGGAGGCCCGCCTACGCGTCGAACAAGCCATGGTGGCGGGCGAGCTCAAGGCCATCGTCGCCACCGGCTCGCTCGATCTCGGGATCGATTGGGGCGATGTGGACCTCGTGATCCAGGTCGGCGCGCCCAAGAAGGTCAAGAACCTGGTGCAGCGGATCGGCCGGGCGAATCACCGCTACAACGCCCCCTCCAAAGCGCGGCTGGTCCCCGCCAACCGCTTCGAGGTGATCGAATGCGCCGCCGCGCTGGAGGCCGTCCGCGCGGGCGAACTCGACGGCGACCTGCGCCTCGACGGCCCCCGCGACGTGCTCTGCCAGCACATCGCCTGCGTCGCCTGCGCGGGCGATTTCAGCGCCGACACGCTCTTCGCCGAGGTGCGGTCGGTCGGCCCCTACTCCACCCTCCCCCGCGCGGCCTTCGACGATTGTCTCGATTTCGTGGCCACCGGCGGCTATGCGCTGCGCGCCTATGACCGCTACCAGCGCCTTCAGGAGCGGTCCCCCGGCGTCTGGGGCCTGCGCGACCCGCGCAGCGCGCGTCAGATCCGCATGAACCTCGGCACGATCGTCGATACCGATAAGCTGAAGGTCCGCTTCCGCGGCCGCGGCGGCCAGCCCCTGGGCGAGATTGAGGAGGGCTTCGCCGCGACGCTCACGCCGGGCGACACCTTCCTCATGGGCGGCCAGATCGTCCGCTACGAGGGGATGCGCGAGTTGACGGTCGAGGTCTCGCCCCGCCCCGACAAGGAGCCGCGGATCGCCACCTATGTCGGCTACAAATGGACGACCTCGGTGCAGCTCGCCCACCGCATCCAGCAGATGCTCCATGAGACGCGCTTCGACGCCCTGCCCGACCACACCCGCCACTGGCTGGAACTTCAGGCGCGCTACTCCACCCTCCCCGAGCCCGGCCGCCTGCTGGTGGAGCAGTTCCCCCGCGACGGACGCCACCACACCGTCGTCTACGGCTTCGCCGGGGTGAACGCCCACCAGACCCTCGCGCTCCTGATCACAAAAGGCATGGAAGAGCGTGGCCTCGACCCGCTGGGGTTCGTGTCGAACGATTATGCGACGCTGATCTGGGGGCTGAAGCCTGCAGGCGACATTCGCCCCCTGCTGACCCGGGTCGGCATCGCCGAAGCGCTGGACGGCTGGCTCAAGGGCAACGCGGTGATGAAGCGGACCTTCCGCAACGCCGCGATCATCGCTGGCCTGATCGACCGCAACTTCCCGGGCAAGCGCTCCACCGGACGGCAAGCGGCCTTCTCCAGCGACATCCTCTACGACACGCTGCGCCGCTACGACCCCGACCACCTGATGCTGCGCATCACCGAAGAAGAGGCGATGCGCGGGCATATCGACTTCGGCCGGCTGGAATTGCTGCTGGAAACGGTGGGCGACCGGGTCGACCAGGTCCGCCTCGACCGCGTCACCCCGCTCGCCGCGCCGCTCTTCCTGGAGCGCGGAATCATCCCCATCAAGGGCCGCGCAGAGGGTCGATTGCTGGAAGAAGAAGCGGCCAAGCTCATGGCCGAAGCGGGTCTCAGCCTCGACTGAAAGCGACCCTCCCTTCTTCCCTGGAAAAACATCCTGGGGGGAGTCGGCCTCAGGCCGACGGGGGGCAAAGCCCCCCTTGCCCCCGACGCCACCGCGTGATCCACCCGAACACATGCGGAACGCGCACGCCTTCACCTTCGCCGGAGAGCCTCTGACGGCGCGCGCCTCGGGCGCGCTGCACTGGCCCGCGCGGGACGTGCTGGTGGTCAGCGACCTTCACCTCGGCAAGGCGGAGCGCCGCGCCCGCCGCGGTGGCAGTCTACTGCCGCCCTACGAGACCGAGGACACGCTGGCGCGGCTTCAGAGCGACATTCTGGAGACGGGCGCCGCCCATGTCGTCTGCCTGGGCGACAGCTTCGACGATCTCGCGGCCGCCACGGGGCTCGCCCCGCGGCATCGCGACTGGATCCTTCGGCTAATGTCCGGGCGGGCCTGGACCTGGATCACCGGCAATCACGATCCCGCCCCGCCGGACCTTCCGGGCGACGCGACGGAGGCGCTGACGCTCGGCCTCATCACGCTGTGTCACATCGCCACCGACGCCGACCGTCCGGAGATCTCCGGGCACTACCATCCCAAGGCAGCGATCCGGGTGCGCGGGCGGGCGATCTCGCGGCCCTGCTTCCTGCGCGACGCGCGGCGGCTGATCCTGCCGGCCTATGGCACCTATACCGGCGGCCTGCGCTCTCGGGATGCGGCGTTGACGGCGCTGATGGCGCCCGACGCGCGCGCGATCCTGGCCGGGCAGCCGATGGTCGAAATCCCGATGCCGCGATGAGAGCCCTGCTGCTCCCGCTGGCGCTGGCCGCCTGCATCCCGACCGAGATCGTCGCTCCGCTTCTGCCCAGCTATCGCGACCCCTCGGTTCCGATCGCCTCCAAGGCCGATTTCGACCCCGCCCGCTTCGCCGGCCGCTGGTATGAGATCGCCCGCTTCCCCGTCCGCTTCCAGGAGGACTGCGCCGGGGCCATCGCCGAATACGGGCCGCCGGAGGACGGTGCGCTAAGCGTCCGCAACCTCTGCCTCGATGCCCAGGGCCGCGCGACGCAAGCCATCGAAGGCTCCGCCCGCCCGGTCGGCCCGGGCCGTCTGCGGGTCACGCTGGAAGGCGTGCCCTTCACCGCGCCCTACTGGGTTCTGTGGACGGATTACGGTTATCGCACCGCAGTGGTCGCCACCCCAGACGGGAGCGCCGGATGGATACTCAACCGTGAGGCGAGCTTGCCATCGGACAGGAGAGACGCCGCTCTCCAGGTCATGGAATTCAACGGTTTCGATACGCGCGAGCTTCTCTGGTCGCCGAAAAATTAAGTCACATTCAAAAAATCGAATCGGTCGAGCGAATCAGTATTTGACCAGTGATTCGCCGCTCTGCTAGTCAATCGGAACGGTCGGGCAGTGACCGGTTACAATGATAAGAATACCGGAACGATCGGGGTAGGAATGAGGGGTACGTGCGCCGCGGCGCAGGTCGTCATTATTCATCAGGTCCGGGTGGACGGCCAAACGCCGTCCACCCGTCACCCGTTTTCGGCCGGCCAATTCCTGCGTTGGAGCGGAGCGCCGTTACGCCTGGACGGGCCACAAGCCCGACTGCTGACCGGCGACCAAGAACTTGATGCCCATTGGCGCTCTCGTGTCCCGTTCGCCGCCGCGCGGCTGGCCCGCACCCGGGGCGAGACGCCCCGCCCCCGGGTGGAACCGTCCGAAAATGACGGCGTGCTCGTGCTCGGCGACGGGACGGAGCGCTGGACCGGAGAAGTCGTCCGCGCCGCTGATGGCACGCTGCTGCTGCTCTTCCAGGACGGGCTGCCGCCTGCCGAGCGAGACCTGATGATCCTGCGCGCGCCCGCGCCGCCCGTCCGCCGGCAGGCGACCGGGACCGTCTGCTTCACCCCTGGCACGCTGATCGAAACCGCCAAGGGGCCCCGTCCCGTCGAGACGCTCCATCCCGGTGACGTCGTCCTGACGCGGGACGATGGGCTCCAGCCGATCGAATGGATGGGCCTGCGCTGCCTCTCGGCGGTCAGCCTGACCGCCCGGCCGGACCTGCGCCCGATCCGACTGCGGGCGGGCGCCTTGGGCGGCGCGCGGCCCCAACCCGACCTGATCGTCAGCCCGGACCATCGGGTGATGCTGACCGGGCCGAAGGCCCGCGCGCTCTGGGGCGAGACCGAGGTGCTGGCACGGGCCGGCGATCTGGTGGATGACGGCCGTGTCCTGCGCGATCACAGCGCGCAGGATGTCACCTACATCCACATGCTCTTCGCCCGGCATCAGGTGATCCGCGCCAATGGCGTCGAGGTCGAGAGTTTCCATCCCGGCGATGCCGATCTGAGCCGCCTCAACGTCGCCGAGCGCCAGGAATTGCTGGAGATCGCACCGGGCGTCGATGCCGATCCCTCGGCCTATGGCGCCCATGCCCGCCGCTGCCTGAACGGCGCGGAACTGGCGCTGCTGCGCCATGACGGCGCGCCCGCCTATCTGAGCTGATCTGCGCTTGACAGCCGGCGGGACGCCTCGTATCCGCGGCGCTCCAATTGGTGTTGGTGGCCCCCGCGAGGGGATGCCTGTCGGCCGACCGGGACGTCCGGGACGCAAAGGACAACGCCCTCATTCAGAGGAGATCAGACGGTGACCAAACGCACCTCTGCCAAGTACAAGCTCGACCGCCGAATGGGCGAGAACATCTGGGGCCGCTCGAAGTCCCCGGTCAACCGCCGCGAATACGGCCCCGGCCAGCACGGCCAGCGCCGCAAAGGCAAGATGTCCGACTTCGGCCTCCAGCTGCGCGCCAAGCAGAAGCTGAAGGGCTATTACGGCGATCTGACCGAAAAGCAGTTCAAGCGCATCTTCGCCGAGGCCCAGCGGGTCAAGGGTGACACCGGCGAGAACCTCATCGGCCTGCTGGAGCGCCGCCTGGACGCCGTCGTCTACCGCGCCAAGTTCGTGCCGACCGTCTTCGCCGCCCGCCAGTTTGTGAACCACGGTCACGTCACGGTGAACGGCCAGCGCGTCAACATCCCCTCCTACCGGGTGAAGGAAGGCGACGTGATCGCGGTGCGCGACAAGTCCAAGCAACTCGCCTCCGTCCTGGAAGCGACCCAGATGGCCGAGCGCGACGTGCCGGACTACCTCGAAGCCGATCACTCCAAGCTGACCGCGACCTTCGTGCGCACCCCGGGTCTGGGCGACGTGCCCTACCCGGTCATGATGGAGCCGAACCTCGTCATCGAATACTACGCTCAGAACTGAGCCGGGCGCGGCGGGGTGAAACCCCGCCCTTCGCTTTCCAGGCGGGCCGTCCGAAGGGGCGGCCCGTTTCGCGTTCAGGCGCCCTGCGTGGCCGACCGTCTCACCAGCGCGCGCAAGGCCCGCCGCTGCGTGCCCAGCGTCCGCTCGAAAAGGGCCGCGAAGACCAGACAGATCGTGAGCGTCGCCAGCGCCAGGGCCGCGTCGCGCGCCAGCGTCTCGCCCATGCCGTCGAACCGCACCCGCAGCGCGTGAAGCACCGGCTGATGCACGACATAAAGCGAGAACGTTCCGCCCGCCGCCCAGCGCAGCCAGGGCCGGTCGCGCACCGCGCGATCCCGCAGGAGCGCGGCAACGCCCAACAGGTGCAGCGCCGTCAGCCCCGCCAGAATCAGCGCCCAGGGCGCGATGAAGCCGAAGCGGATCACGCGCATTCCCTCCGGACCGAGCAGGTGGAAGGCCCGTTCAGCCATCCGCGGCCCGAGGCCCAGCCAGAGCGACGGCGCGATCAGCAGGACAGGCCCCAGCGCCATCGCCCAAGCGCGCACGCCCTTCGGCAAGTCCCCAGCCTCCAGCCGCGACCAGACCCAGACGCCCAGCGCCCAGGCGGGCAGCAGCGCCAGCGCGCCCGGCCCCATCGCCACGAGACCGATCGCCAGCGCCACGATGCGGACGCGTCCCTCAAGAAACACGGCGCAGGCGAAGAGCGCGTAATAGGCCGCCTCATAGCTGAGCGACCAATAGGGCAGGTTTGACCCCATCAGTTCGCCGAAGGGCAGCCACTCCGACGAAAACGTCGCCCCGAGCAGCAAGGCGCGCGCGAGCCCGATCTCCTGATAGGCGATCTCGGCATAGTGCCAGGGCGCGGCCGCAACGCCCCAGCGATCCAGCAGCCATCCCAGCACCAGCGCCGGAAGGGCCACCGACCAGAGCCGGGTCAGACGGTCGAAGACGAAGCCCCGCCCCGTGACCCCCGACCGGCCTGCGGCCCGTGCGACGATGAGGCCGGACAGGACGAAGAAGACCACCACCGCGTCACGGCCGAGCTCCAGTCGAAGAAACCACTCCCAGCGCCCTCCCGTCAGCCGCGAATCGGAGAGATGGGTGAGAAAAACGGCAAGGGCCGCGCCGATCCGCAACGCCTCCAGATAGAGGGACAACCCGCGAGAAAGCGGGTCGCGCGGCGGAAGGTCAGAGACGGACATGCCCGCATCCTGGCCCGACCTACGGACATCAGTCCGGCGGGAACGGGGAGATTTCAGGGCCAGCCAGCCCCTCAGACAGCGATAAGGCGCCGCTGCACGTTTCCTTCCGCGTCCGACTGGCCTATGCCCCCGCTGTCCAAGCTCAGGAGGCCCGCGCAATGTCACAGACCCCCACCGGACCCATCCACGCCCGGATCGAAGGCGCCGTCGTGATGATCGGCTTCGGCTCCATCGGGCGCGGGACGCTCCCTCTTCTGGAACGGCATTTCGACTACGATCGCGACAAGTTCCTCGTGATCGAACCCGCCGAGAAGGGCTGCGAGGAGTTGCAGGCGCGGGGCATCGCCCACCGCCAGGTCGCGCTGACTCCCGACAATTACCGCGAGGTGCTGGGCGAGGTGCTGACGCCCGGCGCGGGGTTCTGTGTGAACCTGTCGGTGGACACGTCCAGCCTGGACCTGATGCGCTACTGCCGCGAGATCGGGGTTCCGTATATCGATACCGTCGTGGAACCCTGGGCCGGCTTCTATTTCGACACCGAGGACAACGCCGCGCGCACCAATTACGCGCTCCGCCAGGCCGTGCGCGACGAGAAGGCGGCCAATCCCGGCGGGACCACCGCCGTCTCCTGCTGCGGCGCGAATCCCGGCATGGTCAGCTGGTTCGTGAAGGCCGCGCTTCTGCGCCTGGCCGAGGATGTGGGCGCCGACACAAGCACGCCCACCAGCCGCGAAGGCTGGGCCAAGCTGATGCAGTCCCTCGGCGTCAAGGGCGTCCATATCGCCGAGCGCGACACCCAGGCCCGCGCCGCGCCGCGCCCACGCGACGTCTTCGTCAACACCTGGTCGGTCGAGGGCTTTATCGCCGAGGGATTCCAGCCGGCCGAATTGGGCTGGGGCACCCACGAGACCTGGTTCCCGGAGAACGGTCGTCGCCACGGCAGCGGCTGCCAATCGGCGATCTGGCTCAACCGCCCCGGGGCGATCACCCGCGTCCACACCTGGTGCCCCACGCCCGGCCCGCAATTCGGCTTCCTCGTCACCCATAACGAGGCGATTTCGATCTCCGACTACTACACGGTCGGCACCGGCTCCTGGCCCGAATACCGGCCGACCTGCCACTACGCCTACCACCCCTGCGATGACGCGGTGCTGTCGCTGCATGAGATGTTCGGCTCGGGTCGGGTGCAGGACACGCACCACATCCTGTCCGAGGACGAGATCGTGACCGGCATCGACGAACTCGGCGTGCTGCTCTTCGGACACGAGAAGAACGCGCTCTGGTACGGCTCGCGCCTGTCGAACGAAGAGACGAAGCGCCTCGCCCCCGACCAGAACGCGACCGGCTTGCAGGTCACGAGCGCGGTGCTGGCCGGCATGGTCTGGGCGCTGGAGAACCCGAACGCGGGCATCGTCGAGACCGACGAGATGGATCACGCCCGCTGCCTGGAAATCCAGACGCCCTATCTGGGTCCGGTCGAGGCGCATTACACCGACTGGACGCCGCTCCAGGACCGCTGGCAGCACTTCCCCGAGGATATCGACGAGCGCGATCCCTGGCTGTTCCGCAACGTGCTGGCGAGCTGAACGCGGCATCCGGGGTTTGATTTCGGGCGCGGGACGCGCAACGCTTGTCGTTGGGTCAATTTCGGCCCGGGCCCGAATCCAGACCTCGGAGAGACCGCCATGCCCCGCCCGCCGCTTCTCGCGCTTGCCGCCTGCCTTGCCCTGCCCGCCCAGGCTCAGACCTATGCGGACTGCGAGGGCCCGGGCTGGCAGGAGAAATCCGACGCGGCCTTCGCGGCCGATTGCGTCGCCATGGCCTTCGAGGGCGACCTGGCGCATCGCCAGCGTCTGGCCTGGCTGTTTTTCGCCCGCATCAACCAACCGATCCCCGCCAAGGCAGGGACAGGCATTGATGGCGGCGACTGGGTCCCGCAATGGCTGGGCTGGCCCACCGATCCCGACACTTTCGCCACGCGCCTTCCCTTTCCGTTCGACAACACGCCGCGCGCGACGATGAAGCCCTCGGTCGAGAAGAAGGCGCTGGAGGCCGGGCGCATCACCCGCGAGGACCCGGACGGCTCCAACGAAGAAGTGACGCGCAACCGGATCGCCTATGACTACCTGATCGAGGCCGGACTCACGACCAAGCGGGACGTGGACACCTTCTTCAAGGACAAAAATATGGTCGACATGCCCGTCGGCTCGGTCGAGCTGAAGGCCTCCTGGATGCGCCTGGAGCCGGACCAGCAGGCGCCGGACGGGGCGATCACCTACACCTTCACCGGCGGCACCTACTATTTCCGCGGGCTGCATATCATGGTGAAGATGCAGTCGCTGACGAACCCGGAGGATATCTTCTACTCGGAAGAGCCAAGCTGGTTCTGGACGACCTTTGAGTTCAACGGCGATCCGGGCGTGGACCATATCCGCGAGACCTTCATCACGCAGCGCGCGCCGCTCGACCTGGAGACCGAGATCAAGCCGATCCTGGCGGAGGCGGGGATCGCCGGGCTTGGATTCGAGAGCTATGCCCCCAACGGCACACAGATCCGCTTCACGGTCGACGGGGACGGGAGCGAGCCGGTCATCCTCGGCCACTCCCATATGGAAGACTTCGCCGGCGGCCCCAACACGGCCCAGCCTCAATATTGGACCCAGTTCGAGGCGAGCTGCCATAGCTGCCATGCCACCGCGTCCTACAACCCCAAGACGGGCCTGTTCTTTCCGTTCTCGGTCCCCAAGGGTGTCCTGAGCCGGACCTATAACAACGTCGATACGACGCAGCTGGCCCATTACCTGAGCCAGGGCTATCGGCCGCTCGACTTCATGTGGCCCATCGCGTTCCAGGCCCGCTGAGCGGCGGCCCGGACCAGCGAAGGAGAGTGGGCGGGGTCATAGGGGCCTGGTGTCCGCCGCCCAGGCCCGTTTTTGACAGTTATCTGTGCGCAGACGCTGGATAGACAGCGGGGCGCGACCGGCGTAGCGCGGTGCCATGCGTCTGTTTCCCCTCTCCCATGCTCAGGACCTGCCCGTCTGGCGCAGACCCGAAGCCCTCCTCGCGCTGATGGCCTTCGCGATGCCGGTCAGCTTCGCGACCTGGTCCGCCCTGCTCGACAACTTCACCATCCGCGAGGTGGGGTTCGACGGCTCCGATACGGGGCTTCTGCATTCCGTGCGGGAGATCCCGGGCTTCCTAGCGATCGGAGTGATCGCCGTGATCATGTTCGTGCGCGAGCAAGTCCTGGCGCTGACCGCGCTGATGCTGCTCGGCCTCGCCACCGCGCTCACGGCGCAGTTTCCGACCATGGGCGGGCTGCTGATCATCACGCTGCTCAGCTCGATCGGCTTCCATTATTACGAGACGGTGAACCAGTCATTGCAGCTGCAATGGCTCCCCGTCGACAAGGCGCCCCGGATGCTCGGCGTGCTGCTGTCGATTAGCGCGGCGGGAACGCTGGTCGCCTATGGCGCGGTGGTGCTGACTTGGCGCGCCTTCGACCTGAGCTTCGATCTGGTCTATTGGGTGGCGGGCGGCTTCACCGCTGCCGTGGCGGCCTTGGCCCTGCTGCTTTTCCCCCAGTTCGAGAGCCCGCACCCGCAGACCAAGAAATTCGTCCTACGCAAGCGCTACTGGCTCTATTACGCGATGCAGTTCATGTCGGGCGCTCGGCGGCAGATCTTCATCGTCTTCGCCTATTTCATGATGGTGGAGCGGTTCGACCTGCAGGTCGATCAGATGACGATGCTGCTGATGGTGACGATGGTCGTGAACATGACGACGGCCCCGCTGGTTGGCCGAGCGGTCGCGTATTTCGGCGAGCGGCGCGCGCTGATGGTCGAATATGGCGGGCTCTTCACGGTCTTCGTGCTCTATGCCGCGCTCTACGTCTATGACTGGGGGGTCTGGGCCGCCTGCGCCCTGTTCGTGGCCAATAACGTGTTCTTCTCGCTGGCGCTGGCCATCAAGACCTACTTCCAGAAGATCGCGACCCCATCCGACATCGCGCCCACCGCCGCGGTTGCCTTCACGATCAATCACATCGCAGCAGTCTTCCTGCCGGTCTCGCTGGGCTTGCTCTGGTTGGTCTCTCCGATGGCCGTCTTCGCGACAGCGGCCGCCATGGCGCTGATTTCGCTGGGCCTGTCGACCCTGGTCCCCCGCCATCCCAGAGAGGGCCACGAGACGGTGTTCATGCCGCGGTTGGCCGCGGCGGAATAGCCCGCCCCTTGGACGACGCCCGCGCGGTGTTTATCTTCTAGACCGAAGGAGATGCCCGATGTTCAACCTGCTGCGCCCCAGTGCCGAAAAGCTCCCCGCCGACGCCACACTGCCCGGCCGTCCGGACCCGATCCCGACTGCCGACACGCATCACGTGTACGGGACGCCTCTCTCGAACGAGGTCCCCGAGGGCATGGAAGAGGCGATGTTCGGCATGGGCTGCTTCTGGGGCGTGGAGCGGATGTTCTGGCAGGTGCCCGGCGTCCATATGACCCTGGTGGGCTATGCCGGGGGCGAGACCCCGAATCCGACCTATCAGGAGGTCTGCTCGGGCCGGACGAATCATAATGAGGTCGTCCGCGTGATCTACGATCCGAAGAAGGTGACCTACGAGGACTTGCTTCGCATCTTCTGGGAGGGGCACGATCCCACTCAGGGCATGCGCCAGGGCAACGACCGAGGCACGCAGTATCGTTCTGGAATCTATACCCATTCCGAGGCTCAGTGGAAGGCGGCCGAGGCCACGCGCCAGGCGATGGAGCCGCGTCTGCGTCAGGCGGGCTATGGCGCGATCACGACCGAGATCCTTCCGGCGCCAGCCTTCTTCCACGCCGAAGACTACCACCAGCAGTATCTCTCGAAGAACCCGGGGGGATATTGCGGCCTCGGCGGGACGGGGGTGTCCTGCCCGATCGGAACAGGCGTCTGAACGATTCTCGCACCAAACGGCGCCGGAGCGAGCCACTGACCGCCCTTGGGCAACATCCGATCGCCTCAGCCAGATCTGACCCAGGGCACACCCCTTCATCAAATATTTGATAACAATCAATTTTTCCGAGGCGCGCAGCAAACTCACGCGACCGCCCCACCCCCGGGTGGCGTTTACGCGTCAGACAGGCAACAGCACAAAAATAACAAGATTAGGGCTCAGAGGGGGCTAGCGAAAACCTTAACGGTTCGTTAGCAATAGTCATTGATACAGCGTATTCTGGTTTCCTTGGGTGCGCGTTGTGACTTCAAACGTATGAGGCTGTGCGAATGAAATTCAGGACCCTGCTGGCCACGATGGTAGCCGCGCTTGCGTTCTCCGGCGCGGCGAGCGCCGCAACGCTCAAAGTGACCGAAGGCAACCGTGCGCTTGTGAATGGAACCGTCGCAGTCGCCGACCCCGGCCCCGTCGGTGTGAATCTTGGCACCGTCGACGGCATCAACGTCGCCGAGAGCTATGGCGTACTGGTTGCCGGTCAGGACGGCTACACCTTCGTCTCGACCGCGCTGACGGCGAGCATTGATTTCGTCTTCGGTGGGATCCAGACCGTTGCCGGCAATCTGAACTCCGGCCTGATCACGTCGATCGACGCCGGCGACAACGAGGGCCCCAAGACCATTACGTTCAACCTCTACAGCGGCAACACGAACGGCGGCACGCTCCTGGACACGACCAGCCGCACGGGCGACGTGACGACCCTAGCCGATAATGGTGGTACGACCTCGATCTTCTCCGGTCTTGCCGCTGGCTCCTACTACTTCGAGATCCTCGGCAATGGCGACGGGCGCGCGACGACTTACGACATCACCTACACGGGTGTGGGCGAAGCGTCCCCGGTCCCGCTGCCGGCCTCGGCCCTTTTGCTGATCGGTGGGATCGCCGGTCTCGGCTTCGCCCGCCGCCGCAAGACGACCTGAGCATCCAACCAGCCTGACGACCGAAACGCGGTCGGCGAAAGCCGGCCGCGTTTTTCGTTGTGCGTGCCGGTCGTAACAATTCGTTGGGATCTGGAAACACCTGTGCAGGGATCGCCTTCCATCGTCGCGGACAACCGGGCGTCTGCCCGGCGCGAGGGGGGGAGCCGAGCATGACGACGACAGACCTGCGGACGATTCCGGATTTCCTGGATCGCAACGCGAGCCAATTCGCCGATGCCCCCGCCTACCGCGAGAAGGAATTCGGCATCTGGCAGGAATGGACCTGGTCGGATGCCAAGACCGAGATCGAGGAGATGGCCCTCGGCCTGATCGAGCTGGGCATCGAGATCGGCGAGCATGTGGCCGTGATCGGCCGCAACCGCCCGCAACTCTACATGGCCATGGTCTCCGCCCAATGTGCGGGCGCGATCCCGGTGCCGCTCTATGCCGATGCCGTGGGGGAAGAGATCGCCTATGTGCTCGGCCATTGCTCCGCCAAGTTCGTCATCGCCGGCGATCAGGAGCAGGTCGACAAGGTGATCGAGGTCCGTGACCGGATCGAGGGCCTGCGCCATGTCGTCTATCTCGACGGGCGGGGCCTTCGGAAATACGACCATTCGGCCATGTCCTCCCTGGCCGATATGCGGGCCCGCGGCGCCAAGGGAGACCGGGAGGAACTGGCCCGCCGCCGTGCCCAGCAAACCGGCGCCACCACCTGCGTCATGCTCTACACCTCCGGCACGACCGGGAAGCCCAAGGGCGTGGTGCTGAGCCATGACAACATCGTCAAGACCTCCCTCGCCTCCGCGGAGTTCGACGGCCTGCGCCAGACCGACGAGGTTCTGGCCTACCTGCCGATGGCCTGGGTCGGCGATTTCATCTTCTCCATCGGTCAGGCGATGGTGACGGGCTTCTGCGTGAACTGCCCCGAATCCGAGAACACGATCATGCAGGATCTGCGGGAGATCGGGCCGACCTATTACTTCGCGCCCCCTCGCGTCTTCGAGACGCAGCTCACCAACGTGATGATCCGGATGGAGGATGCCGGCGCCTTCAAGAAGAAGATGTTCAACCGCGCCATGGCCCATGCCAAGACGGTTGGGCCGAAGCTGCTTGACGGCGAGGAGGTACCCTTCTGGGACCGCCTCAAATACCGCCTGAACGAATTGCTCGTCTTCGGGCCGCTCAAGAACACGCTCGGCCTCAGCCGCGTCCGGGTCGGCTATACGGCGGGCGAGGCGATTGGACCCGAGCTGTTCGATTTCTACCGTTCCATCGGGATCAACCTGAAGCAGCTCTACGGCCAGACCGAGGCCTCGGTCTTCATCACCCAGCAGAAGGACGACGAGGTTCGCGCCGACACGGTCGGGACGCCCACCCCGGGCGTGGAGCTCAAGATCGCCGAGAGCGGCGAGGTCTTCTACCGCTCCCCCGGGACGTTCCAAGAATACTACCAGAACCCCGAATCGACGGCCTCGACCAAGGACGCGGAGGGCTGGGTGGCGACCGGCGACGCGGGCTTCATCGAGCCCGATACCGGCCATCTACGCATCATCGACCGGGCCAAGGACGTCGGAAAGATGGCCGACGGCGCGCTCTTCGCGCCCAAGTTCGTCGAGAACAAGCTGAAGTTCTTCCCCGAGATCTACGAGGCCGTCGTCTTTGGCAATGGCCGCGAACGCTGCGTGGCCTTCGTCAATATCGACCTGACCGCGGTCGGCAACTGGGCCGAGCGCAATAACATCGCCTATGCGTCCTATCAGGAACTGGCGCAGCATCCCCGCGTGATCGAGATCATCAAGGGCCATGTCGAGCAGGTGAACCGCTCGGTCGCCGAGGACGAGATGCTGGCGGGTTGCCAGATCCACCGCTTCCTGGTGCTGCACAAGCAACTCGACGCCGATGACGACGAGATGACCCGCACGCAGAAGGTCAAGCGCCGCACCATCGAGGCAAAGTATTCGGACCTGATCGATGGGCTCTATGGCGGCGCGGACGAGGTCTATACCGAGACCGAAGTCACCTATGAGGACGGCCGCAAGGGCAAGATCCGCGCCACGGTGAAGATGATCGACGCGAAGGTGGCGCCGGCCCACGCAAAGGTGCTGGAGGCGGCGGAGTGAGCTCTCCGCTCCCAGGATATCAGACAGTGCATGATGCGGATCTGCAGTTTTACGGACGCGACTCGTGGATCGCTCCCGGAGACGCCGAGGAGCTATCGATACTCCTCGTTCCAACCAATGATCCCCGGTCCGGTGCCTCTCCGGACGGCCTGGGCGAAGAGGGCGAGCGGTTCGAGACTGAGGGACATCCTGGGCCTCATCCGTTTCGCCCCCGCCCATCGATACCGCACCGGCCAGTCGCACGAGGCCGGATGAACGAAAGGTTCCCCATAGCCAGATCCCGTGCCAGATCGATTTCGAGAGACGCGCAGAACCGGCCCTCCAAGGGACGTAGGGCGGGGCTCACCCCGCCATCCCGACGCGGCGGGGTGACCCCCGCCCTACGGGGCCTCGCTGCCGCGCTGCTTCTCGCCACCCCCGCCAGCGCCGACCTCGCCACCGAATGGCGCGACCTGCAGGCGCGCTGCGGGGCGGCCATCGTTCGGGGCGCGGCGCTGGACTTGTCCGGGCTGCGGGAGCGAGCACCGGATTTTGCCTATAACCGCGACGTCACCGACGGTACCCGCCGCTATGTCGCCCCTGGCGCCGCCACGGTCGGCGGTCGCCTCGTGCCACGCAATTTCGAGGCGCCCGACGGCGCCCTCCGGATGCGCCTGATCGAGCACCGCACCCGCCCCGGCACCCGGGCCATCTGCGAGATCGTGCCGCGCCGCGCCTTGTCGCGGGAGGAGGCGGACACCCTGCTGGCCGCGTATCGCGAAATGAAGCGCGCGGCCCTCGAACAGGGCGGATGGCAAGAGACGCCGCTTCGCTCCGACGCAACGGTCACCCGAGAGGGAATGGTAACGACCGCGCCCAATGCGCGCGACTGCCCAGTCATCGCCCAGATCACGGTCCGCGCGGCGGAGGGCGATGTGCGATCGTCCGTGAGCGAGATGGCCGGAGCGCCCGATTGCGGCGGCCCGTCGCTGCTCGACCGTCCCGCCCCGCCCGCGCCAGAGGGAGAGGACATATGACGACCTGTAGGGCGGGCATCCTGCCCGCCATCCCCGACCAGATGCAGGCGGTGGGCATGGTGATGCCCACCCTACGGAGGCCCTGATGCTCGACGCTGAAAGCTACACCACGGCGGATGGCCGCACTATCGGCGGCACGGTCCTTGATCTGCGCAACATCACGCTCCGCTTCGGGGGTGTGGAAGCGATCAAGAATATCTCCTTCGACATCCGTGAGGGCGAGATCCGCGCGATCATCGGGCCAAACGGGGCCGGCAAGTCCTCAATGCTCAACGTGATCTCGGGCTTCTACGTCCCGCAGGAAGGCGAAGTCTGGTTCCGTGGCGCGCCCCGCCCGCCGATGAAGCCCTATCAGGTCGCCCAACAGGGCATCGCCCGGACCTTCCAGAACATCGCGCTGTTCGAGGGCATGTCGGTGCTCGACAACGTGATGACCGGGCGGCTGGGCATGATGTCGGACAACCTCTTCACCCAGGCGCTGTGGTGGACCGGCGCCGCGAAGGAAGAAGAAGAGAACCGCGCCGCCGCCGAGCGCGTCATCGACTTCCTGGAGATCCAGGCGATCCGCAAGACGCCGGTCGGTCGCCTGCCCTATGGCCTCAAGAAGCGGGTCGAACTGGCCCGGGCGCTCGCCGCCGAGCCGAAGCTTCTGCTGCTCGACGAGCCGATGGCGGGGATGAATGTCGAGGAAAAGGAGGACATGTCCCGCTTCATCCTCGACGTGAACGACGAGTTCGGGACGACCATCGCCCTGATCGAGCACGACATGGGCGTCGTCATGGACCTCTCGGACCGGGTCGTGGTGATGGATTACGGCCGCAAGATCGGGGATGGCACGCCGGACGAGGTGCGGTCGAACCAGGACGTGATCGACGCCTATCTCGGGGTCGCTCATGACTGAACTGCGTGCCCGGTCGAGAGCGCCGGGGGCTCTGCCCCCGGACCCCCGGAGTATTTCCGGCCGGAAGAAGAGGGCTTGGAGCGCCGAGGCCTCCCTCGTCGCTGAATCTGCGGCTCTTCTGAGCGGAGAGCTCAATACTGAAGCGGGGTCACGGCGCTTTGCGGCGATCCCGTGTCCGCCCTGTCGCGACCTGACCGAGCCCCGGCATCGGGGCCGGCGGCGCGGTCTTCCGCGACCCGCGGCGCTGGCCCGCGCCCAGCGCGCCCGCGAGGCCGCGCCCTCATCGAACACCGGCGGGCATTGGCCCACGGCAAGAACGAACGACGGCCCGCGCCCGGCTCTGGCCGGGGCCTGGGCTTTTTCGTCGAAGGAGATCTGAGATGCCCGACACGCTCATCTTCGGAATGGAGGTCGCGCTGAACGGCCTCATGGCCGGGGTCATGTATTCCCTCGTCGCCCTGGGTTTCGTGCTGATCTTCAAGGCATCCGGCATTTTCAACTACGCGCAGGGCGTGATGGCGCTTTTCGCCGCGATGACCCTGGTGGGCATCCAGAACGGCCAGGTGCCCTTCGCCCACCTGATCAACGCGATCTTCGGCACCGACATTCATTATTTCGGGTGGGAGTTGCCCGCCCTGCTCGCCATCGCGCTGACGGTCGTCGTCATGATCGCCTTCGCCTGGGCGGTGAACCGCTTCGTCTTCCGCCATCTCGTCAACCAGGAGCCGATCATCCTGTTCATGGCGACGATCGGCCTGGCCTTCTTCCTGGAAGGCGTCGCGGATCTGATGTGGGGCGCCGACATCAAGACGCTGGAAGTCGGCATCCCGCAGGGCATCAACGACTGGATCGACGGCACCACCTATGAGTGGTTCGGCTACGGCTTCTTCATCGACAACCTGGACATCACGGCCACGATCATCGCCGCCGTCCTGGTGGCCGCGCTGGTGGCCTTTTCGCAATACACCAAGCAGGGCCGGGCCCTGCGGGCCGTGGCCGACGACCATCAGGCGGCGCTGTCGGTGGGCATTTCGCTCAACTTCATCTGGGTGCTGGTCTGGTCGATCGCGGGCTTCGTCGCGCTGATCGCGGGGATCATGTGGGGCGCGAAGTCCGGCGTGCAGTTCTCGCTGTCGCTGATCGCGCTCAAGGCGCTGCCGGTGCTGATGCTGGGCGGCTTCACCTCGATCCCGGGCGCCATCGTGGGCGGGCTCATCATCGGCGTGGGTGAGAAGCTGTTCGAGTTCTGCTTCGGCACCGGCCAGTGCTTCGGGGGCGCGATCAACCTGGGCGGCGCGACCGAGAACTGGTTCGCCTATGTGCTGGCGCTGATCTTCCTGGTCTTCCGGCCGCAGGGCCTCTTTGGGGAGAAGATCATTGAGCGGGTGTAGGCCGATGCCCGAGCCTGGACCCGTGTCGCGCGGGAGCGCCCGCGTTCTCCGGTCCGTTCGATCCCTGTCCGGGGCCCCCGCCCCGCGCAACGGCTCGAAGACGGGCGACCATGTCGAGACGGGTCATCGTCGCGGGCGCGGGCTTGGTCGCGATCTCCCTGGCATGGGCAGGGGGGCTGGCTTGGCGCCCGCAGG
This sequence comes from Jannaschia seohaensis, assembly GCF_900116765.1. GTDB lineage: Bacteria > Pseudomonadota > Alphaproteobacteria > Rhodobacterales > Rhodobacteraceae > Jannaschia > Jannaschia seohaensis. The sequence goes on from NZ_UETC01000011.1 coordinate 54,113, forward strand.
ACGGAGAGACGGCGCGGGTGGTGGTCGGCTTCGGCTGGGTGCATCTGTCGGGCGCGTTGGGTCTGGTCGCCGCATTGATGGGTGTGCTGGCGCGGATGCGGCGGAGGCGCCGTCCCCTGCTCTGACGACCGAGACTCCGGGCCGAGAGACGTCCGATGACTGGCCATGACTCGCGATCCTCGTCTCGCCTTCGCGCGCTCCACCGGCAGCCGGGTCTGGATGACCCATGCCGTCTGGGCCGTCGTGATGGGAGCGGCCTCGGTCTTTCTGTTCAGGCTGGGCGGACCGGTCTGGCCGCTTTTCGGATGCGTCACCCTGGCGGTCACCGGGGCGCGGGCATGGCAAGCCTGGACGCTGTGGCGCGCGTGAGGGGGCAGAGATGACCGCCCCGCTCCGCATGACCGGCCATTTCGCCGCCGCCGCGTTGCGCGTGATGCAGGCCGGGCCGGACGGCGCGGTGCTGCGGCGGCTCCGTCTGCGGGCGCAGGCAGGCGGGCAAGCTGTCGGTGCGGGCGGGCGGGCCGTGCCTCAGAACATCTCCCTGAAGAGAAAGACGAAGATGATCGCGAGGGCGACCAGGGCCAGCGCGCCCAGCGCCATGGCGCCGACTTCGGTAAGCGCCAGCAAGGTAGTGCCGCCGATCAGCGCACCCATGGCGACGATGAGGGTCAGCAGGCCGCGCCCGAAGGTTTCAAACGGGTTCCAAGACCGCGCGCGGTGCGTGACGTGGGACGCCGGGCGCAGCACACAGTCCTTGGCCGCCTCGAACTCGTCCTCGGTGAGTTCTCCGGCGTCGCGCAGCTGCAGCAGCTTCTGGATCTCGGTGGCGAGGGTCGACATGGCGGGCGCCTCCTTCGGGAACGGATCCTCAGTAGATAAGGACCGTGCCAGTTTCATGGCGTCCCTGGGACGGAGATGGACCGGCGCGGAATTGGAAACGGCGACGGCGCGGATGCGCATGCGGATCTCTCCGAGACCGCGCGAAGACATGGGAGGCAAGTGATGCTCTACAGGGAAGCGGGCGACTTCAAGACGTCCTACGGCGCCGACAACCAGACATTCCCGATCGCCTTCGACCGGCGAGCCTATTGGGTGATGCTGCTGGTGGCGGCGGTGATCCTGCCCTTCCTGGTGAACGACTACTGGGCGAACGCCTTCCTGGTGCCGTTCCTGATCTACGCCATCGCGGCACTGGGTCTGAACATCCTGACGGGCTATTGCGGGCAGGTCTCGCTCGGCACCGGCGGGTTCATGGCGGTGGGGGCCTATTCCTCCTACAAGCTGATGACGGCCTTTCCCTGGATGGACATGATCACGGTCACGATCCTGTCGGGGGTCATCACCGCCGCTGTCGGCGCGCTGTTCGGGCTGCCATCGCTGAGGATCAAAGGGTTTTATCTGGCCGTGGCCACGCTCGCCGCGCAGTTCTTCCTGGTCTGGATGTTCAACCGTGTGGGCTGGTTCTACAACTACTCCGCGAGCGGTCAGATTAGCGCGCCGGAGCGGACGATGTTCGGCATCGAGGTGACCGGCCCCAATACCGAAGCCTGGGCGCAATACCTCTTCTGCCTGTTTTTCGTAATCATCCTCGCCTGGGTTGCGCGCAACCTGACCCGAGGCACGGTCGGCCGCCAATGGATGGCGATCCGCGACATGGATATCGCCGCCGAGATCATCGGAGTGAACCCGCTGAAGGCCAAGCTGACGGCCTTCGCGGTCTCGTCCTTCTTCGTCGGCATCTCGGGCGCGCTGTTCTTCACCGTCTATCTGGGCGCGGTCGAGGTGGGAGAGGTCTACGGCATCCAGAAATCGTTCCTGGTGCTGTTCATGGTCATCATCGGCGGGCTCGGCTCCATCTTCGGAAGCTTCGCGGGCGCGGCCTTCCTGGTGCTGCTGCCGGTGATGCTGAAGCTGGTCGGCGTGGACCTGCTGGGCTGGCCCACGGACATCGTGGCGCATCTCAATCTGGTCATCGTCGGGGCACTCATTGTGTTCTTCCTCGTGGTCGAGCCGCACGGGCTGGCGCAGCTGTGGCGACTGACCAAGGAGAAGCTGAGATTGTGGCCGTTCCCGCATTAGGGGCCGCCACGGGAGGCGGCGGGGAAACCCCCGCCTTACGACATCGGATAACCAAGGGAGGAAACAACCGATGAAGAAACTAGGAACGCTCACGGTGGCCGCGATTTGCGCCGCCGCTCCGGCGATGGCGGACCTCGTGTTCCCGTCGCTCAGCTACCGCACCGGCCCCTATGCCGCGGGCGGCATTCCCTTCGCCGACGGCTATGCCGATTATTTCACCCTGCTCAACGAGCGTGACGGCGGCATCGGCGGCGTCATGACCCGCGTGCTGGAATGCGAGACCGGCTACAATACCGAGAAGGGCGTGGAGTGCTACGAGTCGACCAAGGGCGAAGGCTCGCTGGTTTATCAGCCGCTCTCGACCGGCATCACCTATCAGCTGATCCCCAAGACAGCCGCCGATGGCATTCCGCTGCACACGATGGGCTATGGCCGGACCTCGGCCGCCAATGGCGAGGTCTTCAACAACGTCTTCAACTACCCGGCCAACTACTGGGACGGCGCCTCAGTCGCGATCAACTACCTGCTCGACGAGAATGGCGGTGACATCTCCGGCAAGAAGATCGCGCTGGTCTATCACAACTCCGCCTATGGCAAGGAGCCGATCCGCACCCTGGAGGAGCTGTCGGCGAAGCATGGCTTCGAGCTGAGCCTGCTGGCCGTCGACCACCCGGGCCAGGAGCAGAAGTCCCAGTGGCTGCAAATCCGGCGCGAGCGCCCGGACTACGTCATCATGTGGGGCTGGGGCGTCATGAACCAGGTCGCCATCCAGGAGGCCGCCAACATCCGCTTCCCGATGGAGAACTTCATCGGCAACTGGTGGGCCGGGTCCGAGAACGACGTGACGCCGGTGGGCGAGGCCGCCAACGGCTACAAGTCGCTCGCCATGCACAATGTGGGCGACGACTTCCCGATCTTCGCCGACATCCAGTCATATGTCGTCGACAAGGGGCTGGCCGCCGGAAACGGGGATCAGATCGGCACGGTGCTCTATAACCGGGGCCTCTATGCCGCGATGCTTGCCGCCGAGGCCGCGAAGAACGCGCAGGAGATCCACGGCGTGGCCGATATCACGCCCGCGATGATGCGCGACGGCATGGAAGCGCTGGTTGTCGATGAGGCGCTGATGGAGAACCTGGGCATGCCGAACTTCGGCCCGGCCTTCAGCGTATCCTGCGAGAACCATGGCGGCTCCGGCCAGGCCAAGGTGCAGCAGTGGAACGCCGCCACGGGCGAGTGGGAGATCCTGACCGACTGGATCAGCTCCGACCGCGACGTGATCGATCCGCTGATCGAGGAAGACTCGATGGCCTATGCGGCGGAGAACGGCATCACCCCGTCCTGCGCCGATAGCTGACCCCGTCCCGCCGGGCCCTGCCCGGCGGACCCGATCCAGGCCGGGGCGTCCGCGCCCTGGCCGACCGGACCGCCTACGGTCCGGCAACACACTCCCGGAGCCCTACGTTCCGCAACCGCCCCGATGAAGGATCCGATGAGACGGCTTGGCCTGCCCCTCCGCGCGACGCTTCCGGCCTCCGGCTGCATCTCGGAGCGAGCCGGGGCAACGGCGTTCGGCCCGGTCGTCGGGATGACGCCCGGGCCACTGGTTTGCGCCGAAACCCGGATACTGGACGCTATTCCCGCCGACATGAAGAATCCTATGGCAGCGGACGCCCTGGCCAGCCGTAAGGGCGCCGACCGCGCGCAGGACGCCGGCGCGCGCGGCAACCGTCGGCCTGTCCCCTGCCCCTCCGTGACCCTGCCCCCCGTCACTGGCCCGCGTGTCACCCGCCCTGACGGGAGCCCGTCAGGTGCCCCCGATGCGAATGTCCTGGGCGGCCCCGCCCTCATCGGCGGGAGCGGCTCCGGGGCGCGGCCCGATCTCGCGGCTTACCGACCCGACATGCCGCGCGACGCTGCCCCCTCCGCCCTGGCCAGTCTGTGTTTTCTGCCGCCGCGCAGCATCGACGGCCGCCCTCCCATCGCCTCGCCGAGCGCCGCTGCCTCGCGCGCGCCGGCACCCGAACTCTGAAGGAGAAATCGCATGCTCGACGCCGAGGCCGAGAAGGCCCCAAAGACCGAAGGGATGGAGGGCGCGCGCCTTCTGGAAGTGAACAATATCGAGGTGATCTACAATCACGTGATCCTGGTGCTGAAGGGCGTCTCGCTCAGCGTCCCCAAGGGCGGGATCACCGCCCTGCTGGGCGGCAATGGCGCGGGTAAGACGACGACGCTCAAGGCGATCTCGAACCTGCTGCGCAGCGAGCGGGGCGAGGTCACAAAGGGCTCGATCACCTATCACGGCGAACGCATCCAGGATCTCAGCCCCGCCGATCTGGTCGAGCGCGGCGTGATCCAGGTGATGGAGGGCCGCCACTGCTTCGAGCATCTCACCATCGAGGAAAACCTGCTGACGGGCGCCTATACCCGCAAGGACGGCGCGGCCGCGATCAAGCAGGATCTGGAGATGGTCTATGACTACTTCCCCCGTCTGCGCGAGCGCCGCGCCTCCCAGGCAGGCTATACCTCGGGCGGGGAGCAGCAGATGTGCGCCATCGGCCGCGCACTGATGTCCCGACCCGAGACGATCCTTCTGGACGAGCCGTCCATGGGGCTGGCGCCGCAGCTGGTCGAAGAGATCTTCGGCATCGTGAAGTCGCTCAACGAGGAACAGGGCGTGAGCTTCCTGCTGGCCGAGCAGAACACCAACGTCGCGCTCCGCTTCGCCCATTACGGCTATATCCTGGAATCGGGCCGCGTGGTGATGGACGGCCCCGCGCAGGAATTGCGCGAGAACCCGGACGTGAAGGAATTCTATCTCGGCATGTCCGACGAGGGCCGGAAGTCGTTCCGCGACGTCCGCTCCTACCGCCGCCGCAAGCGGTGGCTGAGCTGATGGAGGCACTGGCTTCCGAATACGAGCTGCTCTGTCAGACCTATGAGAGCTTCAACGCCCAGAGCCTCGAGATCAAGGAATGGGGCGTCACCATCGGCGTGGCCGCCCTGATCGCGGCCTATGCCGCCAAGCCCGCCGAGCGTCCGGGCCGCCCCTTGGTCCTGCTGGCCGCCCCGGCCGCCCAGCCCTTCTGGATCACGGATGCGTTGTGGAAGGTCGTCCAGACCGGCTACCTCGCCCGGATCGGCGAGATCGAAGCGGCTCTGCGGGAGGAGCGCCCGATCGCGGCCCTCCAATCCTTTTCGACCTTGGCGGCCAGCGCCGAGGGGACCTTCACGCCGCGCGCCTTCTGGGAGGCGCGGATCAATCCCACCGTCTTCCTGCCCCATGCGCCGATCTTCGCGCTCGGGCTGCTGCTGGCGCTGATCTATCCGCCGAAGGCCGTCTCGCCGCCCGCGCCGCGCGGCGGGCTTCGCAGATGACCCGGAGCGCGGCAGGACGACGCTGGCCCGGCTTTGGCAATCAGCGAAGGAGGTGCGGCTGCCCCATACCCGGTGGGGCCAAGGTCGGTCCGCTGGCCCGTGGCACGCCTGTATTCGGACGTGCGCCCTGCCCGCTCTCGGGCTACCATGAGCGTACAAACCCCCGACAGGCGCGGCCGCGCCCGACCCCATGAGAACCTTCCTCGCCCTTCCCGTCCCCGAAAGCTGGATCACGCCGCTGGCCCGCGTGCAGGCCCACCTTCGCGGCGGACGCAAGGTGGACCTGGACGATCTGCACCTCACCCTCGCCTTTCTCGACGATCAGCCCGAGGACAGGTTGCAGGCGCTCCACGAGGAGTTGGAAGCGCGCGCGCTCTTCCCCGCGGAGCTGATGCCGACGGCCTATGGGGTGATCGGCGGAGGGAAGCCGCGAGCCGTCGTGCTCGATATCGCCCCGACCCCGGCCTTGACCGCTCTGCGCGAGAATGTGCGCCGCGCCGTCCGGGCCGCGGGCATCGACCTCCCGAGGGAGCGGTTCCGGCCCCATGTCACGCTCGCCCGCTACCCGGCCTCCGCACCGGGGGACGACCGCCTGCCGGAGCGGCTGGCCAGGCTCGGCCCGCCCGAGATGGTGCCCGACATGGCCGGCCCCGTCACGCTTTGGTCGTCGGTCCTGACCCCGCAGGGGCCCATCTACGAGGTCTTGTCCGCCTATCCTGGGGTGCCGGCATGATCGCGCGCGACCCATGCGGGACATCGCTCGGAACAGCGGATTGCGGCGGCGCGCTGTCCGTCCTCTCCGAGGGCGCGGCCATTGCGGCGCGCGGCGAAACCGGGCACCTCTCTCGCGCCGCCCTCCGACCGGGTCCGTCGGATCCGGCCCCAGCCCCACCGCGTTGACTTTGCGACAGACCGACCCGCAGGAGACGCCCATGCCCCGCGCCGCCCTCAAGTCCATCGCTCTGCCCCTCGCCCGTCGCGCCGAGGGCCTACTGGAGCGGATCGGAGACCGGGACGACGACGCGCCCGTGCTTGAGCCCTATCTCGGCTATGCCACGCCCGACGGCCTTGTCCTGCGCGGCCGGGTTCTATCCCATATCCGCCGCGACACGCCCGACGCGACGCAGTCCAAATGGACGAATGTCCGCCAGATGGTGCAGCTTTTCGTCACCGACGAGGTGGCGGATGTCGCGGTCGAAGCCGAGGGCGTCACCGCCGTCAGCGACACCGAGGGCTATATCCGCCTTGTGGTCGCGCGCGCGGCCTCCGCCGGCTGGACCGACGTGCCTGTCCGGATCGTCGGCTCCGAAGAGCCGGCGGTTGCGTTCCCCGCCCGTGTCCCCGGGCCGGACGCGGCCCATCTGGTCATCTCAGATATCGACGACACGGTGATCGAGACCGGCGCCCATTCCCTCGCCCGCAACCTCTGGACGACCTTCACCGGCTCCGCCCTGACCCGAACGGCCCACCATGACGCCAAGCGCCTGATGGAGGCCCTGGTCGAGGAGGACCGAAACCCGGTCTTCTATGTCTCGTCCAGCCCCTGGAACCTGCACGACTTTCTTGAGGCGCTGTTCGAGCGCCACGACCTGCCGCGCGGGCCCAAATTCCTGCGCGACTTGGGCATCACCGAGGAGGGCGTCGGCGCGAGCCACGGCACCCATAAGGGCAGCGCCATCGACGAGATCCTGGCCGCCAACCCGACCCTGCCCGCCTATCTGATGGGCGATAGCGGCCAAAAGGACGCCATCGTCTACCGCGACGCCATCCGCCGCCACCCGGGCCGCATCCTAGGCGTCGCGCTCCGCGAGCCCGCGCCCGGCGAGGGCGACGACGACGCGCAGGCCATCGCCGAGATCGAGGCGCTCGGCGTGCCCTGCTTCCACGGGCCCTCTTTCGACGGGGCCAGACATCACTGGGGACTGCAATGAGCCATTACGACGATCTGGAGACGCGATCAGCCGACGAACGGGAGGCCGCGCAGCTTGCGGCGCTCAAAGCGCAACTGGCCCAGATCGACGGCGCGGCCGAGGTCGAGAGCCTCGCCGACCTGACCAAGTTCCCGGTCCTGCGCAAGTCGCGGCTGGCCGAGTGGCAGGCGGCACAGCGCCCCTTCGGCGGCATCCGCGCCTCCAATGTCACGCATATGTTCCAGAGCCCGGGTCCGATCTACGAGCCGGGCTCCGTCGCCTCCGCCGATTGGTGGCGCATGGGCCGCTTCCTGCACGCGGTCGGCATCGGCACGACCGACGTGGTGCAGAACTGCTTCGGCTATCACCTGACCCCGGCGGGCCACATGTTCGAGAGCGGCGCGCGCGCCGTGGGCGCCGTGGTGATCCCGGCGGGGACCGGCCAGACCGACCTGCAAGTCCGGGCCGCCGCCGATCTGGGCGCCACCGCCTATGCGGGCACGCCCGACTACCTCAAGGTGATCCTCGACCGCGCCGCGGAGATGGGCGAGACGCTGGGCATCCGCCGGGCCGCCGTGGGGGGCGGCGCGCTGTTCCCCAGCCTGCGCCAGGACTATGCCGATCGCGGCATCCTCTGCCTGCAATGCTACGCGACCGCCGATCTGGGCAACATCGCCTATGAGAGCGAGTCGCAGGAGGGGATGATCATCGACGAGGGCGTGATCGTCGAGATCGTCCGCCCCGGCACCGGCGACCCGCTGCCCGAAGGCGAGGTGGGCGAAGTCGTCGTCACCTCGCTCAACCCCGACTACCCGCTGATCCGCTTCGCTACCGGAGACCTGTCCGCGATGATGCCGGGTCAATCGCCCTGTGGCCGCACCAATGCGCGCATCAAGGGCTGGATGGGCCGGGCCGACCAGACCACCAAGATCAAGGGCATGTTCGTCCGCCCCGAGCAGGTGGCCGAACTCGTCGCCCGCCATCCCGAGATCACCGCCGCCCGGGTGATCGCCACCCGCGACGGCGAAATGGACGCGATGACGGTGCAGGTGAAGGCCGAGGGCGGGGAGGAAGCGGCCTGGGCCGCAAGCGTGACCCAGGTGCTCAAGATGAAGGGCCGTGTGGAGCGGGTCGACACGCTACCCAATGACGGTCTCGTGATCGAGGACCGGCGCGACTACGGCTGAGGCGGGGGCGCCCTGGCCCGCCGCGCCGGTCGCCGGTCCTCGCTCGGATTGCGGGCACGATCATCAGCGCGCGGCGGGCGTCTCCTCCAGGGAGAGATCCTGGTAGACGCCGTTCGTCCAACCGAAGCCGTCCTGCAAGGGATATTCGCCGCCTCCGGCCGCGTCTCCGGGCGACAGGACGTTGTATTTTTCGACGAATTTCCCGGTCTTGCGGAAGATCAGGTCGCAGGTGTTCAACCAGCGGCGCTTGAGATCGTCGGCCAGGGCGTCATGCCCGTAGCGGCGCAAGCCCTGGATGGCGATCCATTGCAGCGGCGCCCACCCGTTCGGGCTGTCCCATTGCTCCCCGCTCTCGATATCGGTCGTCAGCAATCCACCCGGCGCGAGCAAGGTGCGCCGGACCCAGTCCGCAGAGCGATCCGCCTGGGACTGCGTGGCGACACCGGCCCAGAGCGGAAAGAGGCCCGCAGCCGTGTTCCGGTCCGACAGCGTGTCGCGGCTGATCCGCCGGTCGAAGAAATAGCCCTTTTCGTCGTCCCACATGCCGGCGCGGATCTTCTCCGCCCGCGCGTCGGCCGCCGCGCGATAGCGGCGCGACAGATCGGGGTCGTCCGAGGCCGCCTCGGAAAGGATCGTCTCGGTCACGAAGAGGATCGAATTCAGATCGACCGGCCAGATGTCGGTGGCGTGGATCGTGGCGAGCTCGCTAGGGTCGGAAAGCCAGCGCGAGGAGAAATCCCAACCGCTTTCGGCACCGGCCCGGAGATTTCGGAACAGCGCAGCCGGCGCCTCGACCCGTTCGGCGAGTTCCAGATCGGCCCCCAGCATTTCGGGCCGCGGCGTCTCTTCCTCGTCCCAATAATGCGCCAACCCGTTCACCGTGCGCTGAGGCTGCAAGAAGAAGCGGTGCTCCATCCGCATCGCGTCGAGATACTCCGCATAGACGGATTGCAGGTCGCCGGTCGCCCGACCGTAATCCCGCACCATGCTCGCGAAGAAGGGCGGCTGCGAGCGCGACAGCAAATAGGTTCGGAACCCGTTGGGGATGTGGCCGACCGACCGGATGGTATCGGCGAAATTGTCCAGCATGTCCCGGACCGGTGCGAACTGGCCCGTTCGGAGCAGGCCCAGATGCGAGAAATAGCTGTCCCAGTAATAGCTTTCCTGGAAGCGCCCCCCGACGACCACATAGGGCCTGGTCAGCGAGATCCGGCTGGAGAAGGCGTCCGGGCGATCCGGGGCGCGAATCAAGACCGGCCAAAGCCGCGCCAGGTGCTCCAAAGGCCCGTGGCGCGGATCGGTGCGGAAACTCTCGTCAGGGGTGCGCACAGGACGGAAATGCGCGTCATAGAATGCGGACAGGTCGACAGGCCCCACCGCCTTGGCTTCACGATAAGCCGCGAGAATCTCGGCCGGATCCGACAGGAGAACCGAATCCGCGATCGCCTTTCCGTCGGCCCAATGGCCGGATGTGTGAAGATCGACGAACAGCTCCTCGAGAGCGATTTCTGGCCGCAGCATGATTGATCCTTACTGTCAGGTCGGCGGCCGCTTTCTGCAACAAGCCCCCTCGAAGTTAAAGCAATCCCCCCGGGGGCGGGCTTTGCGCGGTGCGGCAAGGGTATGCGGCCGTCGGCCCGGGGTGGCCGCGAGTCGGGTCACGCGCGGTCCGCAAGACCGGCTGGCCTGTGCGGATGGCCACGATCCCTTTGCCCCCCTCCCCCCGCTCGCCTATAGATCGGACGCAAGGCAAGGAGCGCAGAATGCCGATCAGGGACACCGAAAGCCGCAATCTCTTGCGGCGGCTCCAGGCCGTCATGGCCGAGGCGGCCCAGGGTCAGGAGCGGCTCGACCGGATCGTGAATCTGGTGGCGACCTCGATGCGGACCGAGGTCTGCTCGATCTACCTGCATCGCGACGCCAACACGCTGGAGCTTTGCGCGACCTTCGGCCTGAAGCCCGAGGCCGTTCACGTCACCCGGATGCGCGTGGGCGAAGGACTGGTCGGCCGCGTCGCCCGCTACCGCCAGGCAATCAACACGCCCGACGCGCCCTCGACCAAGGGCTTCCGCTACATGCCCGAGACCGGCGAGGAGGTCTATTCGTCCTTCCTCGGCGTCCCGATCCAGCGCCTGGGCGAACGGCTGGGCGTGCTGGTCGTCCAGTCCAAGGACGCGCGCGACTATTCCGAGGACGAGATCTACGCGCTCGAAGTCGTGGCCATGGTGCTGGCCGAGATGACCGAGCTGGGTGCCTTCGTGGGCGAGGGCGAGGCCCTGCGCCCCCGCCACCGCGAACAGGTGCTGATCCGGGGCATCACCGGGCAAGAGGGTTCGGCCGAGGGCGTCGTCCATCTCCACGACCCCCGCGTCGTGGTCACCAACCCGGTAGCGGAGGATCCCGAGCAGGAGAAGGCCCGCCTCTCCGAGGCGATCGAGAAGATGCGCCTGTCCGTCGACAAGATGCTGACGGATATCGGCCACGACCGGGAGCAGGCGGAAGTGATCGAGGCCTTCCGCATGTTCGCCTATTCCCGCTCCTGGCTGAGACGGATGGAGGCGGATATCGACGCCGGTCTCACGGCCGAGGCGGCGGTCGAAAAGGAACAGACGGCGGCCCGCGCGCGCATGGCCGCGGCCGATCCCTATCTGCGCGACCGGCTGGCCGATCTGGACGACCTGTCGAACCGGCTCCTGCGGATGCTCACCGGCCAGGGGCGCGCGACCTCCAACCTGCCCGAAGGCGCGGTGCTGGTGGCGCGCAATATCGGCCCCGGAGAGCTGCTGGAATATGGCCGCCGGCTCAAGGGCGTCGTACTGGAGGACGGGGCGGTCGGCAGCCATGCCGCCATCGTGGCGCGCGCCTGGGCGATTCCGCTGGTGCTCCAGGCTAGCGGCATCACCACCGAGGCGCTTTCGGGCGATCCGATCCTGGTCGATGGCGACCAGGGGGTTGTCCATCTGCGCCCCGACGAAGCGGTCCGCGCCGCCTTCGCCGACAAGCTCGCCATGCAGGCCGAGGCGCAGAAGCGCTACGCCTCCATCCGCGACCGCTCCTGCGTGACCGCGGATGGGCACAGGATCGAGCTGTTGATGAATGCCGGGCTGATGGCGGATTTGCCCTCACTTCCCTCTTCGGGGGCGGAGGGCGTGGGCCTCTTCCGCACCGAATTGCAGTTCCTGACGCGCAACAAGGTGCCTCGCCGGGCGGAGCTGGCCGCGCTCTATGCCACCGTCATGGACGCCGCCCAGGGCAAGCCGGTCAACTTCCGCACGCTCGATATCGGGTCGGACAAGGTGCTGCCCTACATGAAGAAACAGGACGAGCCGAACCCGGCGCTCGGCTGGCGCGCGATCCGGGTGGGGCTCGACAAGCGCGGCGTCATGCGGATGCAGTTGCAGGCCCTGCTGCGGGCCGCCCAAGGGCGGCCGCTCTCGATCATGTTCCCCTTCATCGCCCAGCTCGAAGAGTTCCTCGCCGCCCGCGCGCATCTCTACCGCGAAATCCATCGCGAGAAGTCGCTCGGCCATGTCCTGCCCGAATCATTGCGCATCGGCGCCATGCTGGAGACGCCATCCATGGCCTTCTCCCCGCGCAAATTCTTCGAGGAGGCGGATTTCATCTCTATCGGCGGCAACGACCTGAAGCAGTTCTTCTTCGCCGCCGACCGCGAGAACGAACGCGTGCGGCGGCGCTACGACACGCTCAATGTCAGCTTCCTGTCGCTGATCGAGCAGATCGTCGGCCGCTGCGCCGAGACGAATACGCCGGTCAGCTTCTGCGGCGAGGATGCGGGACGGCCCGTCGAGGCGCTCTGCTTCGCGGCGATGGGACTGCGCTCGCTGTCGATGCGGCCGGCCAGCATCGGGCCGGTCAAGCACATCCTGCTGCGCTCGAACCTGGCCGAGGTGAAAGCCGTGATCGCCGAGGCGCGGGAAGCGGGCGAACAGACCGTGCGCCCGGCGGTGATGGAATATCTGCGCAACCGCTGACGGGCGCCGGGCGCGGGGCATATGTCTTGCGCGCCACGCCGGGCAAAGGCGTTACGGGCGCCCGCAGCTCCGAATGCGTCAGCGGCGCTTGGCCCGCGTCGCGGCGCGGACCTTCTTGCCGAACGCCTTGTCGCGCCGACGTCGCTCGGCAATGTCGGCGGTGTTATGCGCGTCCTCGGCGGCCAGCTTGCGCCAGCGCTCCAGACGGTCCGGGTCCAGATCGCCCGCGGCGACGGCCGCGCGGACAGCGCAGCCGGGCTCGCTCAGATGGGCGCAATCAGAAAAGCGGCAGCCGCCGGCGAGTTCGGCGATGTCGGCGAAGACTTCCCCGATCCCCCCCGCCGCGTCGGTCAGTTGCAACTCCCGCATGCCGGGCGTGTCGATGACGCAGAAGCCCCCCGGGACCACATGCAGCTCCCGCCGCGTGGTGGTGTGCCGGCCGCGGGCGTCATCCTCGCGGATGGCGCCGGTCGCGGCGGTCTCGACCCCTGCCAGCGCGTTGAGCAAGGTCGACTTGCCGACCCCGGACGTGCCCAGAAATGCCACTGTGCGCCCCGGCCCGCACCAGGGCATCAGCGCCTCGCGCGCGGCCGCCGCCTTGGCGTTCACGGCAAGCACCGGAACCAGCGGAGAGAGCGCGGCGGCCCGGGCCACATAGTCATCGACCTCGTCGCTCAGATCGGCCTTGGTGAGCACGATCACCGGATCGCAGCCCGCCTCGAAGGCGAGCGCGAGATAGCGTTCCAGCCGGGCGACGTTGAAATCGGCATTGCAGGAGGTGGTGACGAAGACCGTGTCGACATTCGCCGCGACCAGCTGCACTTCGCGGTCGCGCCCAGGCGCGCGCCGGCGGATGAGGGAGCGGCGCTCCAGCGGCCGCCCATCGCCGCCGAGCAGCAGCCAATCCCCGACCGTGACCTCCGCATCGGGCGGGAGCGTCTCGGCCCGCCCCTCCCCCTGCACGTCGAGCCCCGAGCGATGCACGCGCATGACCCGAACCGGCGGCGTCTCCGTCAGCGCGTCGGCATCGATCTGCGCGGCGAAGAATGGATGCCAGCCGAGTTGGGCGAGGGTTAGGGCAGGAGGGGGCGTGGTCACTCCCAAGGCTCCGTCGATATTGGCCCGTCCGGGACGGGCAAGACAGGATCTATCGGAGGCCGCCCCGTCGCACAATTACGTTGCTCAGGACCGGACCCAAGGCGGTTGATCGCTTGCGGCAAGACGTCGGTCACGCGGGGGACTCCCCTGAGCGACCGCGCGACGGCTTTGGCTCTCCGGCGCGGGGGCCGAGGCTTCGACCGATACGGTGGGGGCGTTCGCTGGAGCCAGGTCGATGGACGCGATCTCATGCGCGGATGCCTTCGAAAGCTCAATCGCCGGCCAGGGCGGCGGAGGCGCGGGTTCCCTTGGCTGACACGGCCACGCGCGCCGCCGGAGGCTCCGATCCCCTGCGCGCGGCTGCGCCCCCCTCGGAGCCTAGCGCTCCACCTCATGCGCGAGCCGCAACCGCGCCGTGTCCTCGTGCCGCTCGGCCTCCCGCTGGCTGCGCAGGGCCATGCGGACGAAGTCCAGATGCGCCTCCACCGCGCCGCGCGCCGCGTCCGGGTCGCGCGCGTGCAGCGCGGCGTCGATCGCGCGGTGCTGGTCCAGCAGCATGTCGCGGGTGTCGCGGTGATGGAACATGACGGAGCGGTTGTAGAACACCCCCTCGCGTAGCAGATCCATCATCGCGCGCATCATGTGCAGCATGATGACGTTATGGCTGGCCTCGATGATCGCCATGTGGAAGTCGGCATCCAGGGCCGCTTCCTCGCTGGGATCGCGCTTAAGATGGGCGGCTTCCATCTTGCGCAGGATCGTGCGGATCAGTTCCAGATCCGTGGCCGATCCCTGCATGGCGGCGCGGGCCGCGGCCAAGCCCTCCATGTCGCGGCGAAAGGCGATGTAGTCGTCCAGCGCGTCGTCCTGCGAGGCGAAGAGCTGGATCAGCGCGGGCGAGAAGGCGGACCCCAGGACGTCGGCCACGAAGATGCCCGCGCCCGCACGCGGGGCCAGCAGGCCGCGGGCCTGAAGCTCCGCCACGGCTTCCCGCAGGGACGGGCGCGAGACGCCGAGACGGTCGGCCAATTCACGCTCGGGCGGCAGGCGCTCGCCCGGGCGGAGGATGCCGTGCAGGATCAGACGCTCGATTTGCCGCACCACGGCGGTGGCCAGCTTCTCGGATTCGATCCTGGTGAATGGCATCGTCGGCGCCCCTTTTGGTCAAATAATATGACCGGACGTGGCGGTCCGCCAGTCCGGTCATGTCATGGGGCGCGACGGGCGTCAGGCGTTCGGCGTGATGACGATCTCGACCCGGCGGTTGCGCTGCTTGCCCTCGGGGGTGTTGTTGGTCGCGATCGGCTGGCTCTCGCCCCGGCCGATGGCCCGGATGCGGAAGGCGGGCACGCCCGTCTCCAGGAGAACACCGGCCACCGCGCGAGCGCGGCGCTCGCTCAGGTCCTGGTTATAGGCGGCGGAGCCGTCGCTATCGGTATGGCCGATCACCTGCACGGTCGTGTCCGGATATTGCTGGAGGTTGCGGCCCAGCGCACGCAGATCGCCTTGCAGATCGGCGCGCAGGTTGGCGCTGTCGGTCGCAAAGAGGATGTCCTGCGGCATCGTCACGATCAGCTGCTGGCCGGTGTTCGTGATCACGATCCGGTCGTCGCCCAGCTGGCGGCGCAGATCGGCGGCCTGCCGGTCGAGCGCGTTGCCGATGGCCGCGCCCACGCCCGCGCCGACGGCGGCACCGATCAGGGTGGACCGGGTGTCGCGGTCGCCGGTGGCATTCCCGATGGCAGCGCCGGCCAAGCCGCCAATGATCGCGCCGCTGGCGGTGCGGTTCGGCTCTCCGGTGGGCGTGGTCACGCAGCCCGCCAGCATCAGAGAAGCGGCGGCGGCAATCACGGGGGTCTTGGCGAGAAGCGTCATGAGTCTCTTTCCATTTGTTCGGGCCGCGCAACGGCGCGCCTTCGGGCGCGGTAATACCGGGTCGGACGGGCGACAGGCAATGCGCCGCCCGCGTTATCGCATAGCGCGCGGAGGTTTGCCAGTCGCGCGACCCCGCCCGGGGGATAGGCTATCCTCCGCTAGCGGGTCCGTCCGACAGGGCGCACGAGGTACAGCCGCGGCCCATCGGACGACCCCGCCAATCCCGGCGCTGGCCGGGCCGAATGGGCCCGCCCGCGCGCAGGCGTCCGTCGGCAAGGCGATGAGCCACCGGCGGGACGGCGCGCCGCCCTAGACCCCCGCCGCCACGATGGCATCCGCGAGCAGCGGCACCGTCGCGCTGTTGAGCCCGGCGATGTTCATCCGCGAGTCGCCGACCATGTAGACGCCGTGATCCCGCCGCATCGCCTCCACCTGCTCGGGCGTGGCGCCCAGGCGGGAGAACATGCCGCGATGCGCCGCGAGAAAGCCGAAGCGGTCCGATCCGACCCGGTCGCGCAACGCAGCGGCCAGTTGCTCGCGCAGGCCGAGCATGCCCAAGCGGACCTCCTCGAGTTCCGCCTCCCAATCCGCGCGCAGCGCGTCGTCGGTCAGGATCGTCGTGACGACCCGCGCCCCGTGATCGGGCGGGAACGAGAAGTTCATCCGGTTGAGCATGGCCAGCGCGCCCTGCGTCACGGGAACCGCGTCCGTCGACGGGGCGATGGCCATCAAGAGACCGGTCCGCTCCCGGTAGATGCCGAAATTCTTGGAGCAGGAGGCAGCGATCAGCATCTCGGGCACCGTCCGGGCCAGGATGCGCGTCCCCTCGGCATCGGGCTCCAGGCCGTCGCCAAAGCCCTGATAGGCGATGTCCACGAAGGGCACCGCGCCCCGCCGCGTCAGCAGCGCAGCCACATCCCGCCATTGGTCCGGCGTCAGGTTCGCGCCAGTGGGGTTGTGGCAGCAGCCATGCAGTATCACCGCGTCGCCCGGCGCCACCTCGGCCAAGTCGGCCATCATGCCGTCGAAATCGACGCCGCCGGTCTCGGCGTCGAAATAGCGGTAGCTGGGCGTCTCGATGCCGAGATAGGCCGCGATGGCCGGATGGTTCGGCCAGGTCGGGTTCGACAGCCAGAGGCGTGCGCCCGGCGCCGCCATGCGGATCAGCTCCAGCCCCTGACGGATCGCGCCGGTCCCGCCGGGCTGCGCGGCGCAGGCGAGGCGGTCGCGCGGCGCGTCCGGGCCGAGGATCAGCGCCGAAAGCGCGTCGGCGAAGGCCGGGTCGCCCGCGAGGCCCGTATAGGTCTTGGTCTCCTGCGTCTCGACCAGCTGCCGCTCGGCCGCCTTGACCGCCCGCATGATCGGGGTCCGCCCGCTGGCGTCCTTGTAGACGCCCACGCCCAGGTCGATCTTGCCCGGCCGCGGATCGTCGCGGAAGGCGGCCATCAGCGCCAGGATCTTGTCGGGGGCCTGCGGTTTCAGGTCGGTCAGCATTCAGGCGTCTCCGGTCGCGATCTTGAGGTCTGGATACATGCCCCATTCGGCCCAGGAGCCGTCATAGAGCGCGTGATCGGTATGGCCGATGCGCGCCAGGGCGAGGTTGAGGATGGCGGCGGTCACGCCCGAGCCGCAGCTGGTCACGATCGGCCGGTCGAGATCGACGCCCGCCTCGGCGAAGGCGGCGCGCAGCGCGCCCGGGTCCTTCATGGTGCCATCCGCGTTCAGGAGCGTGCCGAAGGGCAGATTGCGCGAGCCCGGGATATGGCCCGCCCGCAGACCGGGCCGCGGCTCCGGCGCCTCCCCGCGGAAGCGGGCGGCGGCGCGGGCGTCGACGATCTGGGCAAGGCCGAGCTTGCTGGCGCGGGCGACCTCGGTCACGTCGCGCATCAGTTCGGGGTGGCGCGTCACGGTCATGTGGCGGTCGCGGATCTGCGGCGGCTCCGACGTGACCGGCCGCCCCTCGGCCCGCCACTTGGGCAGGCCGCCATCCAGAACGGCCGCCCGCTGCCCGAAGAGCCGGAACAACCACCAGAGCCGCGCCGCCGAAAACAGCCCCGCCCCGTCATAGACGACGATCGTATGCCCGTCGCCCACGCCCAGCCGCCGCATCCGCGACATGAACTTCTCCAGCGGCGGAGCCATATGGGGCAAGCTGGAGCGGCCATCGCTCACATCGTCCAGCGCGACGAAGCGGGCGCCCGGGATATGCGCCTTGGCATATTCCTCCAGCGGGTCGCGCCCGGCATTGGGCAAGTACCAGGAGGCGTCGAGTATGCGCAGATCCGGCGCGGTCAGCCGCGCGGCCAGCCATTCCGTCGAGACCAGGGTGGCGGGATCGTCGATCATCGGGTTCCTTTCATCGGTCTGCGCATCGGTGCTCGCTGGCCGCCCAGAGGCCTGCGCAGCGCCGTGAGGGGTCGAGACCCGGGACAGCGGAGGACTGTGCGGGCCGTATCGGTCATGCGCCCGCCTCCGCCCGCTGGGCCCGCTCGGCGAAGAGCTTACGCCAAGTCGGGTCGAGATCGGCAAGGCCGGCCAGTTCGGCCAGGACGGCTCGCTCGGCCCCCGGATCGAACAGCGCTGCCGCGGCCCGGCGCACGGACCAATCGCCATGGGGTCGCTCCAGCAGCGACACCTCGTCGCCCGCCGCCACCGCGCCCGGCTCGATCACGCGCAGATACCAGCCGGTGCGCAGCGTCTCCCGTACGCGCAGGACCATATCTTCGACGCCGACATGGGCGGCCAGCTTCCAGCAGGGCTGCCGCCCCTGGCTGATGGCCACCGTCGCGGTGCCGAAGCGCAGGACGTCGCCGATACAGACATCCTCCTCGGTCCAGTCCGGCAGAGAGACGTTCTCGCCGAAGCCGCCAGGGGCGAAGCGGGGGTTGGGGCCCAAATCCGCCTCCCAGGCAGGGTAATGCGCGGCGGGATAGACATGCACGGCCTTGCCCTCCCCGCCATGGACGCGCAAATCGGCCTGGGCATCGCCATCGAGCCCTGTGGCGCCCAGCGCGACGGGTCCGTCCACGGCCCGCTTGCCGATGGCCGAGGGCGGCTTGCCGGGCCACCGCGCCTCGACGCGGCCCAGATAGATGACCGTAACGGTCGTTCGGTCGGTCATTCGGACCCCTCGGCTGGCCTGTCACGGATTAGACCCCGCGCGCCTGCGACGCAACGCGCGGCACGCGCGGAAAAGGGGAAAACGGGGTTGCCAGACTTCTCCCTCTCTTCTAATGGGCGGCCTTCACCCCGGGCGGACACCCTTGGAGGCCGCCCGAATCTACGAATTGGAGTATAACGACATGGCTGGTGAGATTCCGGATCTCGTGGCAATGGCACGGACGGGGACGGGCAAGGGGGCCGCTCGTCAGGCACGCCGGGACGGCATGGTCCCGGGCGTTGTCTATGGCGGCGGGGCCGACCCGATGCCGATCCAGATCCCCTTTAACGAGCTTCTCAAGAAGCTGAAGGCCGGGCGCTTCCGCGCGACCCTGTGGAACCTGAAGATCGAAGGGCAGGAAGACGTGCGCGTCATCTGCCGCGACGTTCAGCGCGACGTGGTCAAGGATCTGCCCACCCATCTGGACCTGATGCGCCTGCGCCGCACGTCCAAGGTCAACCTGTTCATCCCCGTGGTCTTTGAAGGCGTCGACGGCTCGCCCGGCGACAAGCAGGGCGGCGTCCTCACCGTCGTGCGCCCCGAGGTGGAACTGCGCGTGACCGCCGGCGACATCCCCGAGCAGATCGTCGTGGATTGCTCCAAGATGGAGATCGGCGACACGATCCACATCTCGGATGCGACCCTGCCCGAAGGCGTCAAGCCGACGATCGACCGGGACTTCGTTCTGGCCAACATGCAGGCGCCTTCGGGTCTGGCCTCGCAGAAGGACGAAGAAGAGACCCCCGAGACCGAGGTCATCAATCAGTCCGGCGAGAGCGCCGAAGACTGATCGTCCTGCCCTTGCAAGAAAAGGGGCGTGGATCCGACCGGATCCACGCCCCTTTTTCGTCCGATGGAGAGATCGGACGGCTGATCGCTGGCGCGCTAAGGCGTCATGGCTGCCGACGGCCATAAGGGGATGACATCGGCAGGCCGTGACCCGCACGGACCCGCCCTGCGCCAGCCCAAGGACGAAAGGCTGCGCAGCCGAGGCTGCGGCGAGACGGAAGGTGCTGAGAAAGAGCCGGAGCAATCCTCGGCAGACCGGCCATCGGTTCCTCCTTAGGCATGGCGCGGTGGGGCTCTGCCTCAAGCCCCTGCGCTCGGGAGGGGGGCCCGGC
This sequence comes from Jannaschia seohaensis, assembly GCF_900116765.1. Lineage (GTDB taxonomy): Bacteria > Pseudomonadota > Alphaproteobacteria > Rhodobacterales > Rhodobacteraceae > Jannaschia > Jannaschia seohaensis. The sequence continues at coordinate 73,913 of NZ_UETC01000011.1, forward strand.
CTTCCGCCGCTCCATCGATCAGCCGATCCGCCGCCATGCCGCCCACCCACATCGCCGTCAGCGCGGCCCAGGCCGTCAATGCGAAGGTCGAGGCGCCGGTCACCCCCGCCCCGATGGTGCAGCCTCCGGCTGTCATCGCGCCAAAGCCCATCAGCGCCGCGCCGGCCAGATAGCGCCGCATCGCCCCGGCCCCGTCCCAGCCCTGCCAGGCGAGCCGCCCCGCGGCCCAAGCCGACAGGAAGGCCGCCAAGGCCACGCCGGGAACCAGACCGATATCGAAGTCCAGCCCGTGCCCCTCGGCCAGGAGATACATCAGCACATCGGCCGACGGGCCCGAGAAGGTGAGGCTCCCGAGCGCGACGGGCTCGAAGCTGACCCGGCCAAGCATCGCCGTCAGCCCCCAACCGAGCGCCACGGCAAACCCCACGCCGCATGCAAAGACGAGGGTCGAGAACGACACCCGGGCCCGCCGCGCGATGATCAAGGCGAGCACGGCGAAGGCCAGCCCCACCAAGAGACCGCCGCGTTGCCCCAGGCCGGACTCGAGCAAGAGGTCCGGATTCGTTCCATCGGTGACCCAGAACCCCGAGACCGCCTGACGCAAGGGGTTCAGCGCACCGTGCAGGCTCATCTGCGCCACGACAGCGAACACGAGGCCGGACAGGATCGCCCGCAGATTTCCCGTCGCCCCGAGCACCAGCAGCCGCCCCGGACAGCCCCGCGCCAGGACCATGCCGACGCCGAAGACCAGCCCTCCGATCACCGCCCCCGAGAGCGTTCCCGGCGAGGCCAGCCAGCGGCTTTGACCGAGATCCACGAAGCCGGTGGCGTCCATCGCCTGGGTCCACACGACCCCGGTCGAGAAGGTCAGCAGCCAAACCGCCGGCCGCGGCCCCAACGAGCCCCGCGCGGTCTCGACAGCCGCGGCGCGCAGGCAGAAGCCGCTCCGCTCGGCGGAGAGACCGAAGACGATCCCCACGAACAGACCGGCCAGGGCGGCCGCCCTCGGTTCACCCAGCGCGTCAACGATGCCGATCAAGTCCATGGGGTCCCCTCCGCGAGCCTCGGGAAGCGGTCAGCGCAGGGCCGCGCCCCCGTCGTTGATCTGCATCAGGCCCGGAGGGCGCGTCCGCTATCGGACGATTTCCCTCAGCACCGCATCCGGCCCGGACTTCGCCGGGTCCTCGGGCCGCGCGATGGCGGGGGTCTTGCGGATATGCAGGTCACGCTCGGCGCAGGCCAGCATGAAGGCGGCGAGGTCGCCCGTCCGTGTGCGGATCAGATCCTCCGGGATCACCTCGGGAAAGACCCGGTAATCGCCCGAAGGCCCCTCGTCCAGCAGCCAGCCGGGGCGCACGGCCGTCCAGCGCAGGGTCTCGGTGGCTCGCAACAGGCGCTCCATCTCGCCCAGCTGCTCGAAGATCGCGCGCAGGCCCGTCTCGGCGGCGGCCCGGAACCAGATCGGCCCCCGCGCCCGGGTCTCGACGAAGCTGGCCGAGATCGTCACCAGCCGGTCCACCCCGACGGCGCGCATCGCCAGGATCAGGTTCAGAGTCCCCTGGCTGTGCAGCTTGGGCGGGTCGATCACGGCGCGGGGCCCGGCCTCGATGCCCACAGCGTTCAGTACGGCGTCGGTTCCCTGCAGAAGGGCCTCCAGGCCCTCCCGCTTCATCAGGTCGCCCTTTTGCCAGCTCAGGCGATCATGTCGCCGTTCTGGCATGGAAGTCGCGTGATAGATGGCCCGGACAACGTGGCCCGCCGCCAGCGCGGCATCGACAAGACGGGTGCCGGTGGCGCCTTGGGCGCCGAAGATCGTCAGGTGCATCCGCGGGTCCCCCTTCGCCGATCAACCGCGCAGCCCGCCGCCAGTTCCCTCAGGCCGGGGGGCGCCCGCCGGCCGCCGCATAGGCCATGTCGATCACCCGTTGCGTGCCCGCCGCGTCCTCCAGCGTCCAGGGGAAGGCCGCCTCGCCCCGGATCGCGGCCCCGAACGCCTCGACCTGATGGACATACTGGTTCAGACCCGGCCAGGTCCGCCGGTGGGTGACGAAGTCCCGCCCACGCCATTCCACCACGGCTTCGCCGAACTTCGCGGCGTTGAACGGGGCGGTCACGCGGATGATCCCGGCATCGCCATGGAACAGCATGAATTGCTCCGGCAGCATCCGCATGGAGTTGACCCAATGGGCGGTGAAGCCGGGGAAGCGGGCCGAGACCCGCGCGACCACGTCGCAGCCGGCCTCCCAGTCGAGATCGGCATGGGTGATCGCCTCCGGTTCCGCCCGGGTGGCCCAACGGGTGGAGCCATAGGTGTAGACGCCGATATCGGGCAGCGCCCCACCGCCCATCGCGGCCGTGTTGCGGATATTGCCCGGGTCGGCGGAGTTGTTATAGGTGAACACCCCCTCGACATGGCGAAGCTGCCCCGGCACGCCGTCGTCGATTAGCTCGCGGACGAACTGCCATTGCGGGTGGTGGACGATCATATAGGCCTCCGCCGCCTGGAGCCCGGTCGCGTCGCGCGCCGCGATCAGGGGGGCGATGCCCGCCTCGGTCATGGCGAGCGGCTTCTCCACCAGGACGTGCTTGCCCGCCTCAAGCGCCTTCACGCCCCATTCGACATGCATCGTATGCGGCAGCGGCACGTAGACCGCGTCGATCCCGGGATCAGCCAACAGAGCATCATAGCTCTCATGCACCCGCAGACCCGGCGCGAGATCCGCGAAGGGCGCGGCCTTGGCCGCGTCCCGCGTGGCCAGGGCCGCCAGGACATGGCCTGACGCCGCATGGATCGCGGGCGCCATGGAGCGGCGCGCAAAGTCCGAGGCGCCCAGCACCCCCCAGCGGATCGGATCGGTCATGTCGGAACTCCCTCGCGTCTTGGCTCGCCGCGGACAGTCGGCACGCCACCGGGCCGCGTCAAGCCATCGGAGAAGAGAACCGGTGCCGGATGACAAACCGGCCGGCGCGCAGTAGCGTGCCCCGGTCGGGGCCAATTTCCGGGCCGACCCGCGACAAGAGTAGTGAATGCGTATGTTCGAGGATATCGCCTCGCAGGTGGATTTGATGCGGGTGCTTCGAGAAAGACTCTCGGTCTTTTACGTCTTTTCCAACGAGATCCTCGGGGACATGCTGCATGTCCGGGCCGCGTCCTTCGCCGGCCCCAACCGGCTCGACCCTCGCGACAACCCGGGCCGCTACGCCGTCCCGCTCGATCTGACATTCTGCCGGGAGACGCTGTCACTCGGCATGTCGCTGGCCATTTCCGAGACCCACACCCATCCCCTCGTGCGCAACAGCCCGGCGCTCGGCGGGTGCGGGGCCGGGGTGGCGGCCTATCTGGGCGTGCCGGTCCCCGGCGCCAAGCGCACGCTCTGCGCGATGCATGTCCAACGCCGGCCCTGGAGCGATGGCGACATCCAGATGATGCGAGAGGCCGCGCGGACCAGCGCGACCCTGCCCTACTACCCGCCGGAGGATTGAGCCTCGGGCGGCGGTGGGCCGGCCTCTGTCGGATCCGTTCGCCCGGACGCGATCCAAGCCGACCCCTCTAACCGGTCCCGCGGGCACGCTCTGCAAGATGCACGGACGCCGCAGGCCCCGAGGCCGCACGACATCCCTCGGATGCAACTGGCGGAGCGGGTCCGCTAGAACCTTGCGCCCAGGCGGCGGGCCTTCCCGCGCAGGGCCGCGCAGTCAGCCGGATAAGTCTGCATGTCGGCATCAGCCCTTCGGAGACGGCCCGTGCCTGCTTGACAGCCGAGGGCGACCCTATGCCGTCCTGCGAGGGATACACCGACGGCTGAAGGATCATATGAAATACGTCAAGCTCGCGGCGATCCTCGGCCTTCTGGCCTCACCTGCACAGGCGGTCACCTTCAACATCGACTTCGGCAGTTCCGGCGGCGCCACCGGCACTGTCTCGTTCGACGATCTGGGCAGGACGGGCACTTTCGATTTCTTCGCGCTGACGAACCGGACGTTCACCGCAACGTTCGGAGCGGTGACCTACACGCTGGCCGATGCCACGACGACCGCGGTAACGCAGGTCCTGATCACCGGCCTATCGGGCAGCCGCAGCCTTGTCTTCAGCGGAGACGGCAATGGGCCGCAGACGGGGTCGATCGAATTCCTGGCTCCGGGAGGCGGACGCCTTCTCACCTTCGGTCCGACCGGTTTCGAAGGTCTCTATGCCGAAACCAATGTGACCTCCGTCCCGCTGCCCTACACCGCGACCGAAGCAGCGGCTGCCGTCCCGCTCCCGGCCTCGGCGCTGCTGCTTCTAGCTTCGCTCGCGGGCCTCGGCATCGCCGCGCGCCGCCGCGCCTGACCTCGGCCAAGCCGGGCACCCTGCCTGTCGGAGCCCCCGGCCAGCGCCGGAGGCTCAGTCCTCGTTCGACTCCCGCTCCTCGCGTTCCTCACGCTCCCAGCGCTTGATCCGCCGACGCTCCATGAACCAGAACACCGCCGCGACCAACAGGACAGTGCCCCAGATCCAGGGCGCGGCTGCGTTTTCGAAGCCGCGCCCCATCGTGGGGAAGTCGAACACCGATCAGATGCCGTCGATGCAGACGTATTTCGTCTCCAGGTAGTCCTCCAGACCCTGCGAGCCGCCCTCCTTGCCGAGACCGCTCTCCTTGACGCCACCGAACGGCGCCTCGACCGTGGTGATGAGGCCCGAGTTGATGCCGATCATGCCATAGGCCAGCCCCTCGTTGAGGCGGAAGGCCCGGCCCAGATCCTGGGTATAGGCATAGCAGGCGAGGCCGTAGACCGTGGCGTTGGCCATCTCGATGGCCTCTTCCTCGGTCTCGAACTTGAAGACCGGGGCAAGCGGGCCGAAGATCTCCTCGGTGGCGAATTTCATCGCCTGGGTCGCGCCGGTCACGACGGTCGGCTGGAAGAACGTGCCGCCATTGCCGTGGCGGCCGCCGCCGGTGACGACCTCGCCGCCCTTTTCCTTGGCGTCGGCGACGAACTCCTCGACCTTCTCGACCGCATCCATGTCGATCATCGGGCCCTGCTCGACGCCCTGCTCGCGCCCATCCCCCACTTTCAGCGCCTCGGTCTTCTCCACCAGCCGCTTGACGAAGGCGTCATGGATGCCCGCCTGCACATAGATGCGGTTGGCGCAGACGCAGGTCTGGCCCGCGTTGCGGAACTTCGACACCATCGCGCCCTCGACGGCGGCCTCGATATCGGCGTCGTCGAAGACGAGGAAGGGCGCGTTGCCGCCCAGCTCCATCGAGACCTTCTTGACCGTGTCCGCGCTCTGCCGGATCAGCTCCTTGCCGACCTCGGTGGAGCCGGTGAAGGTGATCTTGCGGACCTCCGGCGCGGCCATCATCGCGCCCGCGATTTCGCGCGCCGAGCCGGTTACGATATTCACCACGCCCTTCGGATAGCCCACCTCTTCGCACAGCGCGCCCCAGGCCAGCCCGCTATAGGGCGTGGCCGTCGCGGGCTTGGCCACGACGGTGCAGCCCACGGCGAGCGCGGGCGCGATCTTGCGCGCCAGCATCGACGAGGGGAAGTTCCAGGGCGTGATCATCCCCACCACGCCGATGGCGTGCTTGGTCACCAGGATGCGGCGCCCGTTCACGCCGGCGGGCACGATCTCGCCCTTGGCGCGGCGCGCTTCCTCGGCGAACCAGCGGACATATTGCGCGCCGATGGCGATCTCGCCCTTCGCCTCGGCCAGCGGCTTGCCCATCTCGACGGTCAAGAGCTCGGCCAGCTCCGCCTGATTGTCCATCAGCGCGTCATGCAGCTTCCACAGCAGGCCGCAGCGCTCCATCAAGGGTAGCTCGCGGAAGGCGGGGAAGGCGGCAGAGGCGGCGGCGATGGCGCGCTGCGTCTCGGCGGTTCCGGCCTTCGGGACCGTGCCCAGCACGCTGCCGTCGACCGGGTTGGTCACGTCGATAGTCGCGCCGCTATCGGCGCCCACCCAGGCGCCGTCGATCAGATTGGCCTGCTTCATCCAGGCTTTGAAGTCGGTTCCGTCAAGCATCGGGCTCTCCTTTCGAGAAGCGGAAGGTTGTGGTCTGCGCATAGGTCTCGCCAGGGCGCAGGACCGCGTCGGGAAAATCGGGGCGGTTCGGGCTGTCGGGCCAGAGCTGCGGTTCGAGGGCAACGCCTGCATGGGCGCGATAGATCCGGCCCTCCAGGCCCGGAACCTGGGTATTCAGCTTGCCGCCATCGTAGACCTGCAACCCCGGCTCGGTCGTGGCGACGGTCATTGTAACGCCGGACGCCCGGGAGCGCAGCCAGGCCACGTCGCGCAGCGCCGTGCGGTCGTCGGACAGGCAAAGATTGTGGTCGAGCAGCCCTGGCTGCGCCAAGGCGCGGCCCTGGCGGAAGTCGAAATCCGTGCCGTCGACCGGGGCGACCCCGGTCGGGATCATCCCGTCATCGACGGGGGTATAGCGGTCGGCGGCGACGGTCAGGACGTGGTCGCCCACGGTGGCCTGCCCGTCCAGGTTCCAGTAGCTGTGATGCGCGAGGTTGCAGATCGTCGGCGCGTCCGTCACCGCCCGATAATCGGCCAGCAGCGTCGCGCCGGGCGCGCAGGCATAGCTGGCCTCGATCCGCATCGCGCCGGGATATCCCATCTCGCCATCGGCGAGTTCGATGGCGAAGATGATCCGGTCGGACTCGTGCGCGACCACGTCCCAGACCCGCTTGCCAATCCCGAGGCTGCCGCCATGCAGATGGTGCCGGTCCTGGAAATTGACGTCCAGCCGGTACTCCACCCCGTCCAGGGTGAACGACGCATTCCCGATCCGGTTGGCATAGCGCCCCGCCACGGCCCCCATGTAGTTCGAGAACTCTGGATAATGGTCCAGATCGGCCAGCCCCAGCACCAGCGGCGGCGCATGCCCCTCCAGACGCAGATCGTGCAGAACCGCGCCGAGATCGGTGAAAACCGCCGTCAGCCCATGGCCCGCGATGGTGTAGATCGGTCTTGCCATCACTCCCTCTCCTGCCCGGTTCCCTGCCCCCACCCTGCGGCCGGGTCAAGCGCGCCCACCGCAATCCTCATCTTGCCGGAAATACCTCGGGGGGCGGTCGGCGCAGCCGGCCGGGGGGCTGGCCCCCCTCCGATGCCGGGGCGAGCGCCGGCCTCCGCCCTCTTGACCTGCATCTCGGAGCGCATCGCCGGCATGACGTCTGCGCCCCCTCACACAAGGCCCAGATGGGACGCGACCTTGCGGGCGGTCATCTCCGAAACGCGGGTGTTCGCCTCCCGCGTGACCCCACCGATATGCGGAGTGAGGATCAGGTTCGGCACGTCGGTGAAGGGGTGGTCTGCGCCCAGAGGCTCGTCCGCGAAGGTGTCGAGCGCCGCGCCGCCCAACCGCCCGGCCCGCAGCGCCTCGCAGAGCGCGGCCTCATCGACCACACCGCCCCGGGCCGCGTTGACCAGCACCGCACCCGGTCGCATCGCGGCCAAGGCGCCCGCGTCGATCAGGTTCTTCGTCGCCTCGGTCAGCGGCACGTGGAGCGAGACGATGTCGGCCTGCTCCAACACCTCCTCCAGCGTCGCCTCCCGCGCGCCGTCGAAATCCGGGGCGAAGGGATCGGAGGCGATCACCTCCATGCCAAGCGCCCGGCCGAGGCGGCCCGTCACCCGCGCGATTTCGCCATAGCCGACGAGGCCGAGGATCTTGCCCGCGATCTCCCGTCCCTGCCCGGCCTGTGCCCGTGGCCACGCGCCCGCTTCCATCTGCGCGCGCAGGCCGTAGGCCCCGCGCAGCAGCATCGCGGCGGTGGTGACGACATATTCCGCCACCGAGAGCGTGTTGGCGCCGGTCGCGGGAAAGACCTCGATCCCGCGGGCGTGGCAGCCGTCGAGATCGATATTGTCGAGCCCGACGCCAAGCCGTCCGACACAGGCGAAGCCCGCGTCCAGGAGGTCCCCTCGCACCTGCGTGCGGTTGCGCACGATCAGCGCGCGCGCCTCCCGCGCGAGGCGCGCCAGGTCGTCCGGGCGGTCGGGGAGGTCGGGTTCGTAAGTGACGGGCGACCGTTCTCGGAGCCAATCGACCCAGGTCTCGTCCATGAATTCGGTGATGAGGATCATTCTGTCAGTGCCTGCTGTGAGGGCAGGACCGGGGGTTTCACACCCCCGGACCCCCGTGGGATATTTGAACAGGGAAGAAGGACGCAGCGCGCGCCCCCGTCACGGGGCGCGGCCCCGGAGATCGATGGCCTGGCCGGAGCGGGCGGATTCTTCGGCGGCCTCGCCCACCAGAACGGACCAATAGCCGTCTTCCAGCGTCACTTCCGGCGTGCCGGAGCCGCGGCGGACGAGATCGAGGAAGCGTTCGTGCTGGTAGAAGGTGGAGCCATGATGGTCGCCCGCGATCAGAAGCTCGGGTGGCGTGTGGACCACTTCCCGCACCTCCTTCTTGAGCGCGCGGATGGAGGTCACGAACTCCGCCTCGCGGGGGGCGCCGTCGGGCGCGAAGCGGGCGGGGCCCGGGATCAGCGCGTCGCAGCGGGCGCGGGGGCCGGTGACCGAGACGGACTCCTGCCAATGGCTGCCCTCGGCGAACATGCACAGATCGAGCATGCCTCGGGTGCCGTTCTCGAAATCGACGATCACGAAGGCGTTGTCGACGATGTCGGGAATGCCGCCGGCATAGCGCTCGTCCCGGTGGTTCACGTCGACCCCCGCGGAGGCGTAGACGCGGATCGGATCCGACCGCATGATGAGGCGCATCAGGTCCCAGAAGTGGCAGCACTTCTCGACCAGCGTGCCCCCGGTGCGCGCGTTGAACCGGTTCCAGTCGTTAACCTTGGGCAGGAACGGAAAGCGGTGCTCGCGGATAGCGACCATGCGGGGATCGCCGGTCGCGCCCTGCTCGATCGCGCTGAGCAGGCGCTGGATCGGAGGCATGTAGCGATACTCCATCGCCACCCAGATCGGCGACGGGCGCCCCTTGGCCATATTCAAGAGGTCCCGGCAGGCGGCGCTGGTGGTGGCCAGGGGCTTTTCGACCAGGATCGGCTTGTCGGTGGCCATCAGGCTCTGCAGCATCTCCGCATGCAGGTCGTTGGGCGCCGCGATCAGGTAGACGTCGCAATCGTCCCGGCGGATCATCTCGCCCGGGTCGGCATAGGCCGTAGCCTGGCCCGCGGTGGCCAGCGAGAGAGACCGCATCCCCTCATCCGGATCGGCGATGGCGGTGACAGCGGCGTCCGGAAGGAGGTTGATGTTGCGGATATGCTCCTGCCCCATCATGCCCGCGCCAATCAGTCCGTAACGGATCATGCCCCCAACTCCAGAAGGTCGATGCCCAAGCCGCGCGCGACCCCGGCCAGCGCGGGGCCGTGGTCGCCATAGGCGAGGGCCATGTGGTGCTCCAAGCCGCTGGCCATCACATCGGCCAGCACCGCGTCAGCGCCCCGGTCAAAGCGCAGCGTGCCGGAGGTGCCGGTGAAGGCCATCGGCGCCTCGATTATCTCGCCGGTGGCGATGATGACCTGCTGGCGCCCCCGCGCCTGGGACAGCCGAAACAGCGTCACGCGGCCGGGCTTGAGCGGGAATTCCAGCAGCAGCGCCTGTTTGCGGTTGGTGTGGACCGTCGCGGCCATCTCCCCCGCGGCCATCGAGGCGGGCGCCTGGCCGCAATGCCAGACCACGCCGGTCTCGCCATCCATATCGACGAGGTCGGCGAGGAAGACGGGCGCGTCGGCCACTTCCTGAAGGATGGCCTGGGTGACGGCGCCGTAGACATCGGCTTCGCAGGCGCAGGGGGTCCGGGCCTCGCCCAGCATCGAGACGGGGCCGCAGACGGCGCCGCCATATTCGGTGAAGGTCTCGGGCCAGCAGCGGATCGCCATGGCGTCGAAATGGTGCTCGTCGCGCAGACCCTCCAGCGCACCGGCAAGGCGGAGGGAGCGGTCGAGCTCGCCCCGGTCGAGCGTCTCGACGCCCGCCAGCGACTCGGCCTGGGCGACGTGGCGGGGGTCGGGGCCCTCCATCGCCCGCGCGCGGTCGAACAGGTCCGGCAGCTCCAGCTCCATCACCTCGGCGCCGGTCAGGGCGCGGAGCGCGGCCTTGTCATAGGCGCAGGTGTCGAAGCCGCCGGGGCGTTCCCCGATGCGGGCGATGCGCAGGTCGCGGCGGATCTCACGGGCAGGGGCGGTCGAGGGGGCACCGAGCTTCGGCGCCTGGACCGGACCCAGCAGCAGCGCGTCGAGGTCGGGGGTATCGCCATAGGCCCAGGTGAAGGGCCGGTCATTGAGACCCAGCGCATGGCTGAGCAGGTTCAGCCCACAGAAGGCATTGAGCCGCAGACGCCCACCGACCCGCGGCTCGGGCACAGCCCAGACAGCCACGGGGCCGGCGAAGCCGGTGGCGGCCTGGGTGGCGAAGGCCGCGTCGGTGAAGGTGACCTGAAGGATCAGAAGCGCGTCGGCCTCGGCCCACAGCGCCGACGGATCGGCCTCCATCAGCAGATGGCGCGGCCCGGTGATCTCATGGCCCGCGGCGTCGGCCCAGGCGTCGAGATGCGCCAGCATCGCGGCCAGCTTCTCTTCGGCATAGGGCACGTCGAAGGTGGGCCGCCCCAGCGGCAGAAGCGCGATCTTCATCGGATGTCCTCATAGCCGTGGCGGAAGCCCGCCGTGGGGTCGACAAAGGCGAGCCCGTCGCCGCCGTAGCAGGCATGGGTGTGCCAGGGCGTGGCCTTCTCGTCGGTCAGGGCGTTCAACCGCTCCATGTAGGGGACCGAGTCGCGGGTCAGCCCGGCGCGCATCGCCTCCATGTCCGGCCATTCGCGGAACGCGTCCAGCCAGATCGCTCGGCCCGCCAGATAACCCGAGGCGCCCGCCGCGTAGGCGTAGTCGAGCACGGTGGCGAAATCGTCCTTGCCCGCGCCCGCCGACAGCATCACCCAGGGCCGCGCGGCCAGCTTGCCCATCTCGTCGAAAAGGGCTTGGATCGAAGCGTCGCCGGCCGTGATGCCCTTGGCCGGGACCGGGCTCTCCAGCTTGAAGACGTCGACACCGTACTCGGCCCCGGCGAAATGCTCGACCGACTTCAGCACGTGGTCGGCGTGCTTCGTCGCCATCTCGGTATATTCGGAGGTCTGCTCCGCGTCGCTTTCCACCGGGTGGACCAGAAGTTCGAACAGGAAGGGAATGTCGTAGCGGGCGCAGAGATCGCCGGTCCGCTTGACGAAGTCCTCCTGCGCCACGCGCACCGTGTCCGAGATGTCGGGGCGGAACCAGGCCAGGACCTTCACCGCGTCGCCGCCCATGCGCTTGATCTTGCTCACGGACCAGTCGTCGATCTCGGCCGAATAGCGGCCCTGCCCCGTCTCCTCGAAGAGCGAGTCCTCCAAGGTCACGATCAGCCCCTTGCGTGGGTCGAAGACGCGCCAGCCATGGGGGATCGCGTAATGGGGATCGAGCAGCATGGCCGTCGAGGCGGGTTGCAGCGCCTCCAGCAAGGCGGTCTTGACGGCGGCCACGTCCTCCCAGGGGGCGTATCCGCCGCGCGCCTCGGCGATGGGGGCCTTGATCGGCGGGCGCTGATCGACCGCGGTCATCTTGAAGCGGCCTTCTGAGTCGGACATGCGGCGGAAGCCAAGCTGCTTGCCAGGGGTGAGAGTCATCGGAGGTCCTTTTCGGTCGGATAGGCGTCCCAGCCACCGGGCCGGGTGCATTTGAGCGCCGCGGCGCGGTTGGCGTAATCGGAGGCGGCGGCGCGGTCCTGGCCGCGCCCCAAGGCGAGCGCGAAGGCGCCGTGCCACAGATCGCCCGCGCCCAGCGTATCGACGGCGTCGATGGCGGGCGCGGGGACATGCAGGCCGTCGGCCCAGACGACACCAATCGGGCCGTCGGTATAGGCGACGTGCCCCGGCAGACGGCGCGCGGCCTGGGCAAGCGCCTCCCCAAGATCTTCGCATCCGGCAAAGTCGCGGAGGCCCGGTGCGCTGAAGACGGTGTGGGTGGCCAGGGCGGCGAGCGGCTCGGGCGTGTATTTCTCCCCGTCCAGAACGGCGGGCCGTCCGGCCTCGCGAGCGCTGCGCAGGACGGCCTCGGCCGCCTCGGGCCAGCGGCAATCGACGAGGGCGGCGTCGAAGTCCGGCAAGGCGGGCGGCGCGGTGGGCAGGTCCTCGCCAGGGAAGTTGACGATCATCCGCTCGCCTTCCGGGTCGACCATCACCGAGGAGAGCGGCGTGCGTCCGCCGCGCGCGAAGGCGGGGGTAACGCCCGCGGCCTCCAGCATCGCGGCCAGCTCGTCCCCGGTGGCGTCCGTGCCCATCCGCGTGACCAGCGTGACCGCCCCGCCCAGCCGCGCCGCGCCCACGGCGGCGTTGGCGGCGCAGCCGCCGCCGATCCGCTCGAAGCTGCGAGAGCGGTGCTTGCCTTCGGTCCGGGGCAAGGCGTCGACGCGCTGGACATAGTCCATCACCGCGATGCCCGCGACGAGCAATCGAGTCATCGCTCCACCTCCAGTCCCGAGGGCACGGCATCCGGCGGCCCGAGCCGCCCATGGCGGCTCGCCCCCCCTTCCAGCGCGCCCAGAAAGGCGACGAGATCGGCGATCTCCGCCTCGTTCAGCGCGACCGGTTCGATGGTGATCGTCGCCCGCACCCGCGCCATCTCCCGGCGGTCCTGCTGGATCACGAAGTCGATCGGTCGGAGCCAGTCCGCCGCGGGCAGCTTGGCCATCTGGGGCGTCCAGGCGTCCAGCGCCGCCAGCGGGTCCGCGTGATGGCGGATGATCCCCTCCAAGGTCGGGTAGGCGCCGTTATGGCCGTAGGGCGCGGTCAGCGTCACATTGCGCAGGCTGGGGGTCCGGAACTTGTAGGCATCCTCCAGATCGTCGGTCTCGGCCATTCGGCCCACATCGCGCGGCATCGGATCGAAGCGCCGCGTGCGGCCCGGGCCGAAAGGCGGCAGGCCCAGCGCGTGGAAGCCGTGATCGGTGAAGAGCGGCCCGGAATGGCAGGTGGCGCAATTGGCGCGCCCGAAGAACAGCTCGCGCCCGCGCTCCTGCGCCGGGGTGAGCGCGCCCTCTCCGGCGAGCCAGGCATCGTAGGGCGAATCCAGCGACCGCCACTCCGCGTTCATGAAATCTGCGAGCGCGATGGCGATATGCTCGATCCGCACGCCCTCGGTGCTCTCCAGGTCGAAGGCCGCCACCAGCGCATCGCCATAGGCGGGGATGGTCCGCACCCGCTTGGCGAGGATCGGCCAGCCCAGGTCGATCCGGTCCTGCACGGCGCCGATCACTTCGTTCTCGCCGGTGTTTCCGGCCATCTCGAACTGCGCCGTCATCGGGAAAAGGGCTTGCACGGTCAACAAGTTGGGCAGGCCGTCGGGCAGCCATTCCTCGGCCGGCGTGATCCAGCCGCGGCCATAGGCGTCCCCGCGCGAGATCCGCCCGTCATGGAAGAAGCTCTCGAACTCCACCGCGCCCAGGTTCCAGAGCGCGGGCGCGTTGCGCGGCACCCGCTTGCGGATCGCGTCGGGCCCTTCGCCGGCCGTCCGCTTCGTTCCGACGCCGGCGCCGCCCTCCCCGATCCCGAGGCTGAGCCCGTCGGCCGAGAACGTGTCGTGGTGGTGGCAGGTCGCGCAGGAGATGTTGCGGTTGCCCGAGAGGATCGGATCGTAGAACAGCAGCTGCCCGATCGCGGCCCTGTCCTCGCGGAAAGGGTGGAAGGCGACCTCTTCCGCCTTGGCAGGCGTCATCGGCCCGGCCACACTGAGCGCGAGGAGGAGCGCATGAAACGGATTGCCTTGGCCCTGGCCCTGCTGGCCCTGCCGGCCGCCGCCGATATCGAGGAGGCGCGCGACCTGATGGAGGCGAACCGCTTCGAGGAAGCCTATGACGCGCTTTGGCCCGCCGCCCGTTCGGGAAATGCCGACGCGGAAGAACTGATCGGCGTGATGTACGCCCTGGGCCTGGGCGTGGAGCGCGACGAGATGCGCGCCTTCGACTGGTATCTGCGCTCGGCCATGAAGGGGCATCCGGGCGCGCAATCGGGTGTCGGCTGGTATTACGAGGTCGGCACGGGCATGCCCGCCCCGGACCTGGTGCGCGCCTATATGTGGTATGCTCTCTCGGCCATCGGCGGCGACCCGGACGCGGCGATCAGCCAGGAAGAAGTGGTCAAGAAGATGACGCCGGAGCAGATCGCCCAGGCCCATGCGATGGTCGACGACTACAAGGTCTGGATGTACCCGTTCCGCTAGCCGCCTTAAGGAATCCTTCAACCAAGCGCGATAGCCCGGTCGGGTCCTGTCCCCGCCAGAGATCGCGCGCCGATGCCCAGATTCACCCGATCGCAGCCGCCGCAAACCGCCCCTGAGGTGTTCGCGATCTGCGCGCTGGACCTGGACGCGCATCTGACGACCGTCCTCTCCCAGGCCTTCGACGTCCCCGCCGCCGAGGTGCCGCGCCCGGTCTTCGACATGGCCCGCGCGCGGATCGAGGCAGCCTTCCTCGGCACGCCCGAAGAGCGGATCGAACATCAGGACAAGCTGGCCCGTCGCATGACCGATCGGGGCGAGAGCTTCGAGACCTATGCGGACACCCATCAGTTCCTCCAAACGCTCATGCTGGGCACGCTGTTGGAGCGGACGCAGCGCTTTCTCGGGCTGGGCGAAACGGGGGCCAGGATCTTCCTGGGCGCGATGAATGCGGACCTGATGGGCGTGATGCGCGCCTTCGGCCGTCTGGACGAAGCCGCCCGCGCGGCGGAGCGGCGGGCGCTCCAGGAGCGGCTGCGCGACGGGCTGGGCGCGGTGCTGCGCGCGGCACGGGCCGGGGACCTGTCCTGCCGGGTGGAGGGTCGGTTCGACGACCCGGCACTGGCGGCGATCGGAACGGATCTGAACGCGCTCATGGACGCCTTGGGCGCGGGGCTGCGCGCGGCGATGACGGCGCTGCGGGCCCTGGCGCAGGGGCGGCTGGACGCCCGGATGGAGGGCGGGTTCGAGGGCGACTTCGCCGCGCTGCAGACGGATCTGGCGACCTCGATCTCGGCCATGGCCGAAACGATCTCGCGCATCCGCGACATCTCCCAGCAGATCGCGCGCGCGGCCGACGAGTTGCATCTCACCGCCGACGCTCTGGAGGACCGCGCAGGGGCGGAGCGGGACAATCTCGACGTGCTCACCGATGGCGCAGGCGCCATGCGCGATGCGCTCGACGCCAACCGCGCCGCCGCGGAAGAGGCGGGCGAGGTGCTCCGCCTGCTCGGCGAGGAGGCGCAGCAGGCCGGCGCGGGTATCGCCGCCGTGGCGGAGGGGATGGGCCGGATCGAGGAGGGAAGCGCCTCGGTCCGCGAACTCGCCGATCTGATCGACGCCATCGCGCACCAAACCCATCTGTTGTCGCTGAACGCCGCGGTCGAGGCCGCGCGCGCGGGCGATGCCGGGCGCGGCTTCGCCATCGTCGCGACCGAGGTCCGCTCCCTGGCGACGCGGGTGACGAAGGGGGCGGACGACATCCGCGCCCATGCCGAGGAGAACGCCGAGCAAGTCCTGCGCAGCCGCCGCATGACCGACGACACCGGCGCCGCCCTGTCGAAGCTGCGGGAGCGGCTGGTGGAGATCGGCCATGTCGTCGACGGCATCACCCGCTCGGGCGAGGCGCAGGCGGACCGGTTCGGGGTCATCGAGCAGACGGTGGAGGCCATGTCGGATCTGGTCGAGCGCAATGTCGAGGCGTCCCGGGGCGGGGTCGCGTTGGCGCAGGGGCTGGCCGACGCCACGCGCGATCTCTCCGACTTGGTGGAGAGTTTCGAACTGGCGGAGGTCGCCCCCCCGGCGGACGCGAGAGAATCGGAGGAAAAGGGCGACATCTGGGCCGCCTGACGGGCCGGGCGCGAACGCCCGGCCCGGGTTCAGATCAGTTCAGCTCCGCGTCGCGGCGGGCGTTGATCTCGGCCTCGGCCTCTTCGATGGCCGCGCGGAAGTTGGCGAGCATCTCCTCGCCGCCATCCACATTGTTCGCGAACCAGTCGTAGACGGGGGCCGCGGCGTCCTGGAAGGCCTGCTTCTGCTCGGGCGTGGGCACGTAGAGGTTGCCGCCGCCGGCCACGAACTCCTCATAGGCCTGGATCGACTTGCGCTTGGGCGAGGCGAAGGTGGCTTGCTGGAGCGCAGAGAAACCATCGACGATCACGCGCTTCATCGCGTCGTCCATCTCCTGGAACTTCTGGTTGTTCATCACCCAGATGGCGGCCATGTAGGCGTGCCCGTCCAGGGTGACGTATTGCAGGCCCGCATCCGGGAACTTCATCCCCATGATATCGGTGATGCCGTTCTTGGAGCCCTCGACGACGCCCGTCTGGAACGAGGTGAACAGCTCGGGCCACGGGATCGGCGTCGGCGAGGCGCCCAGCGCGCGAACCAACTCCTGCGGGAGGTCGGCCACGACGGTGCGGATCTTCAGACCGGCCAGATCCTCGGGATTTTCGACCGGGCGCACGGTGTTGGCAAAGTTGCGCCAGCCGCCGGTATTGCCCACGGTCATGATCCGGATGGTGTCGCCGGAATCCTCCAGCGCCTTCGCCCGCAGCTGCGCGACCAGATCGGTGCCCGTCAGCACCTCCTCGGCGATGCGGTCATCGGCCATCAGGTAGGGCAGGTCGAAGATCTGGACGTAAGGAAAGATCCCCGCGGCGCCGCCCGAAGTGGTCACGAAGATGTCGATGGAGCCGTCGGCCACGCCCTGAAGGCACTCCGCCCCGTTGGAGCAGAGCTGCGTGCCGATGAACAGCTCGACGGTGATCGCGCCGTTCGAGGCGTTCTCGACATAATTCTTGAACACGACGAGGCCGTCATAATCCTCGTCGTTCTCGTTGGAGTTCGCCGTGGCGCGCAGATTGATCGTATGCGCGTCTGCCCAGGCCGCGGCGCCCGGCAGCGCGACGAGCGCGGCCAGAGCCCCGGCCTTGAGCATGGATGCGAGTTTCATGTCTTTCCTCCCTCTGGGCGCATCCCAACGATGCCCCCGTTCTCGCCGCAAACCGCGGGTGTCCCCCCGCGCATTCGGCCTTTCCCAGTCCGAGGCGGCCGATCCGGCCGCCTCCCTTCTCGAACGGGGGCACCTGGCGCGATGCCCCTGCTTGCGTCCATCGCCCGAGGGCGAAGGAAAGCGCCTCTGCCCACCGTCACTCCGGCGGCGTGATCTCCAGCACGATCTCGGCGTACCAGTTGGCCACCTCGCGGATCTCCTCGTCGGTCAGGTCCGCGGCGATGCCGGACATCACCTCGTGTTCCCTCCGACCGCTGCGGAATGCCTTGAGCTGGGTGTCGGTGTAGACGTTGACCTCCCCCGCGAGGTTGGGCGCGTCCGGCACGACGGCCAGTCCGTTCACCCCGTGGCAGCCGGCACAAAGCTCCGGCGCGTCGTCCTCCGAGACCCCCTCGGGCAGGGTGGCGACGACATCATGGGCGGCGTACCAGGCGGAAACGTCGGCGATCTGTGATTCCGAGAGGCCGCCCGCGACGATACTCATCATCTCGTGCTCGCGCGCGCCGGTCTTGAAGGCCATAAGCTGCGCGGCGAGATACTCCGCCGGTTCGCCGCCGATATGCGGCGCGATGGGGATGGCGGCATAGCCGTCCAGCCCGTGACAGGTACGGCACATATTCGCCACCTGCCGACCCGCGGCCGGATCGCCGGCCTGGGCCGGGATGCCCCCGGCGAGCGTGAGCCCGCCGAGGATCAGTGTGAGGGGTCGGATCATCCGTCCTCGCTCGGGTTGTAGGCGATCCGCCAGATCGCGCCCGCGAAGTCGTCCGACACCAGCATGGAGCCGTCCGGGAGGAACTCGATATCCATCGGGCGCCCGCGATATTCGCCGGTGTCCTCGTTGAGCCAGCCATCGGCGAAGACCTGGGCCCCGACCGCATCGCCCGTCTCCGGGTCGAGCGCGGTGAACATCACCCGCGCGCCCACGGGCGTCGTGCGGTTCCACGATCCGTGCTGCGCCCAGAAGATGCCGCCGTGATACTGCTCGGGGAACGAGTCGTCGTGGTAGAAGCGCATCCCTAGATCCGCGGCATGGGCCGTGAGCTCAAGCTGCGGCTCGATGAATTCCACGCCCTCGGGACGGGGATGCTCGCTCTCCGATACGATCTCGACGCGCGAGTTCGTCCAGGGGAAGCCGAAATGCTGGCCCGCCGCCGTCTGGCGGTTCAGCTCGCCCGGCGGGATGTCGTCGCCCATGCCGTCGACCTGGTTGTCGGTCCACCAGAGTTCGCCCGTCGCCGGGTTGAAGTCCTGGCCGACCGAGTTGCGCACGCCGCGGGTATAGACCTCGCGGCCCGATCCGTCGGTGTTCATGCGGATGATGCCGCCGATGCCGATCTCGTCATACATCTCGATCTTGTCGACCGGCTGCACGTTGTGAGGTTGACCGAGCGAGACATAGAGCATGCCATCCGGACCGATATCGCAGACCCGGGCGGAGTGGTTGAAGCTCTCCTCCTCCGGCGGGATCAGCTCGCCCTGCGCAACCACCGTGCCCACCGCGATGTCCGGGCTCTCGAAGAAGAACTCGGCGGCCGGGAATACCAGGATGCGGTTCCGCTCGGCGATGTAAAGGAACCCGTCGGGCGAGAAGCAGGGCCCGTTCGGAATGTCGAACGACACCGACGGCGCGAAGTCCTTCACCTCATCGGCGACGCGGTCGCGGTCGCGGTCGACGATCGACCACACCTTGTCCTTGCGCGTGCCGGCGAAAAGCACGGTGCCCTGCGGCGCCATGGCCATGGACCGCGCATCGGGCACGACGGCGTAGAGGCTGACCTCGAACCCGTCGGGCACGTTGATATGCGGGACGATGTTCCGAAGGGCCTCGGCCCGGTCTCCCTCCTGATCGATATAGGTGAAGGTCGCATCCGTCCGCTGCATGTTGGACAGCTTGTCCATGTTGTCCTGAGCCAGGGCCGGCGCGGCCAGGGCCGTCGTCGCCGCCAGAACAGTCAGCATGTGGGATCTAGTCATGTAAGGTCCTCCCTTGGTGCGGGACCTCGCATCACCCCTCCTCCGAGGCGCGAGGCCCGGACCCAGAGCCTGACCGTTTCTCTCATGGCAAGTCAACGGCTTCCGCATCGCCATCACAGGAACCCGAAGAAGCGCGGCAGGGCGAGGGAGATCGGCGGCACGTAAGTTATTAGGAATATCACGAGGATCTCGACGGCCAGGAAAGGCAGGATCGCCTTGGCGATGGTTTCCACCCGTTCCCCCGAGACGGAACTCGCAACGAAGAGCACAAGCCCCATTGGCGGTGTCGCCAGCCCCACCGTCAGGTTGACGGACATGATGATGGCAAAATGCACCGGGTCGACGCCAAGCTCGACGAAGATCGGTCCCAGGATCGGCCCGAGGATGATGATCGCGGGCCCCGCATCCAGGAACATGCCGACGATAAACAGCAGCAGGTTGATCAGCAGCAGCAGGACCAGCGGGTTCTGCGACAGCGACAGGATGAACTCCGCCAGCGCCTCGGGCGCGTGGCTCAGCGCGACCACAGTCTTGAACGCCAGAGCCGCGCCGACCAGCAGCAGCACCACCGAAGAGATCAGCGCCGCCTTGCCCAGGATGTCCGGCAGGTCGCGCCAGGACATCTCCCGCAGGATGAAGAGCGAGACGAGCGCGGCGTAGGCCACGGCCACCGCAGATGCTTCGGTCGGAGTGAACCAGCCCAGCAGGATGCCGCCCAGGATGATGACCGGCGTCATAAGGGGGAAGAACGCCTTGAGAGAGGCCCGCCCCTTTTCGGGCCAGGTGGCGCGGCGCTTGAGCGCGGGCATCGCGTCCGGGTTGCGGCGGGCGATGATGTTGGTGACGATCATCAGGCCGATGCCGACCAGGGCACCGGGGATGATCCCGGCGAGGAACAGGGCGGCGACGGACTGCTCCATCACGTAGGCGTAGATGATCATGATCCCCGAGGGCGGGATAATCGGCCCGATCACGCTCGACGCCGCGGTGACGGCGGCGGCGAAGCGGCGGGTGTAGCCCTCCTTCTCCATGGCGGGGATCAGCATCGACCCCAGCGCCGAGGTGTCGGCCACGGCCGAGCCCGACAGACCCGCGAACAGCATCGACGACAGGATGTTCACCTGCGCGAGCCCGGCGCGGAAATGGCCGACGCAGGCCTGCGCGAATTCGACGAGACGCAGGGTGATCCCGCCCCGGTTCATCATCTCACCCGCCAGCATGAAGAATGGGATCGCCATCAGCGGGAAGCTGTCCATCCCGTTATAGGTATTGCGGTAGAGCAGGACGAAGTCTTTGGCATCGCCATTGAGCCAGAGCATCACCCCGGGCGCGGCCAGAAGCGCGAAGAAGACCGGCAGCCCGACCATCAGGAGCAACAAGAAGAGCGGCAGGAACCAGACTAGCACGACGCGCTCTCCTTCGCGGACTGGGTGGGATCAGACGTGACGCCGAACGGCAGGGCGGCGGAGCTTTGGGCGCGCATCATTCCGCCCCCACCGTCGACGCCTCGGGAATGACCGGCAGATCGTTCCCGGCGCCTGCCATGACCGCGATCTGGCGCAGGATCAGCTCCACCGTCACCGAGACCATCATGGCCAGTCCAACGACAAGCGAGGCCATCATCCACGAGCGGGGCATCTTCACCCAGCCCTCGAGGGTCGGATAGTAAAGCGACGATGTCTTGAACCGGCCGGAAAAGCCCGTGACCTCGGCAAAGCCGATCTTGACCCCAACGACCAGCACGACCAACGACAGCAGAAGCAGGAACAGCGTCAGCAGGCCGCCAGCGATGCGCGGCAGGACGAGCTGGATCATGTCGATAGCGACGAAACCGCCCCGCCGCAGGCCCGTCGGCGCCACCACCATCAGCCACAGCATCAGAAAGCGCGCCGCCTCCTCGGGCCAGGGCAGCGGGTTCGAAAGCACGTAGCGCCAGAAGACCTGCACGAGGATGAAGACGACCATCAGCGCCATGCAGACGATCCCGACCCCGCGCCCGAGCGTGAGCACAGGCGCGTTGACCAAGGCGAGCACGCGCGCGCCTGTGACATGCCAAGCCATGAGACCTCCCTGTTCGCGCGGACTTTCGATCTCGCGCGCCTCCAGCTTCGACCCTTTCGAAATCGAAAGCGTGTGTCAAGCGCCGATCAGACCGGAACCACCACCAGATCGACCTCGCACCGGGCGCAGAGCGTCGAGACCCAGTCCGGCGCGCCGGAATCCGTCACCAGCGTGTCGACATCGTCCAACGCGCCGAATCGGACCGGGGCGCTGCGGCTGAACTTGGACGAATCGACCGCCAGGACGACATGGCGCGCATGGGCCATCATCGCGCGGCAGACCTGCACCTCGGCGAGGTCGAAATCGAGCAGCCCGCCATCTTCGGCCACGGCCGCCGCCCCGATCACCGCATAATCGGGCCGGAACTGGCGCACATAGTCCACGGCTTCGGCCCCCAGGATCGCGCCGTCGCTGCGCCGCACCGCGCCCCCGGGCACGACTGCTTCGATCCCCGGCAAAGCACGGATTTCCGCCGCTAGATCCACGTTGTCGACGATGATCCGAAGCTGCCGGGCCCCGGTCATCATACGCACGGCCTGCGCCGTGGTGGTGCCCGCGTTCAGAAACACCGCGCCCGTCGGCGGCAGCCGTGCCGCAACGGCGGCCCCGATGGCGCGCTTGGCGTCGCGGCCCGTGCCCTCCCGCTCGGACGGAGGCGTGTATTCGACGCCACCGAGCAGGGTCGCCCCGCCGTGGAAGCGGACGACCCTGTGCATGTCGGCCAGAACTTGCAGATCCTTGCGAATCGTCTGCGGCGTCGTGGCGAATCGCTGCGCCAGGTCTTCGACCCGCACGCGGGACGTCTCCTCGATCAGCGTCAGGATCTTCTGTTGGCGTTGCGAAAGCATCGGCCCCCCTCCCGACGGGGAGCTTGACGCAAAACCGAAAGAAACGAAAGCTCAGATCGTCCGGACGCTCCGCTTCGAAAGCCGCGCGCGTTTCAACGGATCCGCCGCTCCGTCGCCGCGTCGAACACCATGATCCGCTCCGGCGCGATCGTTAGCCCGACCTTGTCGCCCTCGGAGGACCGGATGTCGCCGCGCTCCTCGACGATCAGCTTCTCGCCGGTCGACGCCGTCAGATAGGCATAGCTGACCCCGCCCAAAGCCTCGGTCAGATCGACGGTCAGGGATCCGCCTTGCGACAGTTCCAGATGTTCGGGCCGCATGCCGACGACGACCTCCGCCCCCTCGGAAGGCAGGGTGACAGGCGGGGACACGCGCGTGCCGAGCGCCGCTACCTCGACCGCGCCCTCCGTGACCACGCCCTTGAGGAAGTTCATCGAGGGCGACCCGATGAAGCCCGCCACGAAGCGGTTATCCGGGTCGCGATAGAGATCGAGCGGCGCGCCCACCTGCTCGATCCGGCCGCTGCGCAGCACGACGATCTTGTCGGCCATGGTCATGGCCTCGACCTGATCGTGGGTGACGTAGATCATCGTCGCGCCGATCTCTTTGTGGAGCCGCGCGATCTCGACCCGCATCTCGACGCGCAATTCGGCGTCGAGATTCGACAGAGGCTCGTCGAACAGGAACACCTCGGGCCCGCGCACGATGGCCCGGCCGATGGCGACCCGCTGCCGCTGGCCACCGGACAGGGCCGCGGGCTTGCGCTTGAGATATTCGTCCAGCTTCAGGATCCGGCTGGCTTCGCCGACCTTCTGCTTGATCTCGGCCTTGGGGTGCCCGTTCATCTTCAGGCCGAAGCCCATATTCTCCTCGACGGTCATATGCGGGTAGAGCGCATAGGTCTGGAACACCATCGCCACGCCGCGCTGCGACGGATCCTCGCGCGTCACGTCCCGCGGCCCGATCATGACGGTCCCGTCCGAGGTCTCTTCCAGCCCGGCGATCATCCGCAGGAGCGTGGACTTCCCGCAGCCCGACGGGCCGACGAAGACGCAGAACTCGCCCTCCTCGATGTCCAGGTCGATGCCGTGGATCACCTGAACGTCGCCATAGCGTTTGATCACGCCCTTCAGTTCGACGCCTGCCATGCCTCACTCCTCCCCTTTGTCCGGAAAACGCCAATCGCGCAGATCGCCGGATATCTTCGTGACCGCCGCCCGAAGCGCCGGCAGATAATCGTCGAGCGGCCCGGGCCCGTTGGTCGTGACCGAAACCGCTCCCTGCACCCGCCCCTTGGCCGACAGGACCGGCATCGCGATACAGCGGATGCCGGGCTCGTGCTCCTCCCGGTCATAGGCGTGGCCGGCGGCGCGGATCTCGGCCAGTTCGGCGCGCATCGCCTCGGGCGTGGTGATGGTATTGGGCGTGAAGCGGTGCCAGCTCTGCTGGGCCAGCACCGGCGCAAGCTCCGCCTCGGGCAGAAAGGCCAGCATCGCCTTGCCCACGCCCGTGCAATAGGCCGGCCCGACCTTGCCCGCATCCGAATACATCGGCACCCGCGTCGTCGCGTTCCGCTTGTCGACATAGAGCACCTGCGCCCCGTCCAGCTGCGCCAGGTGGACGGTCTCGCCGACCGCCTCGCTCAACTCGTCCAGATACGGCTGCGCGATGGGGGCAAGGCTGGACTGCGCCCAGGCGGCATGGGCCATGCGCACCAGGCGCATCCCCGGCGCGTAGGTTCCCGAATCGGGGTCCAGCCGCAGCATGCCCTGGTTCGTCAGTGTCTGGAGCAGGCGATAGGTCGTCGCCTTGGGATAGGGCGACTGATCCATCACTTCCGAAAAGCGCACGGGACGACCCAGCGCCGCTACGCGGTCGAGCACCTCCAGGGCCTTGCCCACGGTGCCATCGCTCCCCCCCCGCTGGACGTTCACGCGATCCTCCTTGCGTCAAACCGTTTGACGAGCCGGGCCGTCAAACTGGTTGACAGGCTAAGCGGAACGGGGGACAGTTTTCAACATAAGAAACCCGGTTTCACTATTTGGGACACCAGATCGACCGGGTCATGGACGCAACTGGGAGGAAATCATGCGATCCATCCTGACGGCCCTGGCCGCCACCACCCTATTGACCGCCCCGGCCCTAGCCGATGGCCACGTGTCGCTCTCGGGCGACTTCAAGATCGTTTCCGACATGTCCAACCCGGCGCCCCGCGCCGTGATGGAGGGGCTCGCCGCCCAGTTCGGCGAGTTGCACCCGGAGCTGAACGTCGAGCTCGAGGTCGTCGACCGCGAAGCCTGGAAGAGCCAGATCCGCAACGTGCTGAGCGCGAACCCGCCCGACGTGGTGAACTGGTACGCGGCCAACCGGATGGGGCCCTATGTGAATGCCGGGCTGTTCGAGGACGTCTCCGACCTCTGGAACGAGATCGAGGGGCTCGACGCCGTCAAGGGCGCGATGACCATCGACGGCAAGCAGTGGGGCGTGCCCTACACCTACTACCAGTGGGGCGTGTATTACCGCGAGGACATCTTCAACGAGCTCGGCCTGGAAGAGCCCGAGACCTGGGAACAGGAACTGGCGAACTGCCAGGCGATCCTCGACTCGGGCCGCAAGTGCTACACCATCGGCACCCGCTTCCTGTGGACCGCCGGCGGCTGGTTCGACTACCTCAATATGCGGACCAACGGCTTCGACTTCCACATGCAGCTGGCGCAGGGCGAGATCCCCTGGACTGACGACCGCGTGCGTCAGACCTTCGCGAATTGGCGCCAGCTGATCGACATGGGCGCCTATATCGACGACCATCAGAACTATAGCTGGCAGGAGGCCCTGCCCTTCATGGTCAACGGCGAGGCGACCGCCTACCTGATGGGCAACTTCGCCGTCGCGCCGCTGCGCGATGGCGGCCTCAGCGACGACCAGCTAGACTTCTACCAGTTCCCGGTCATCAACCCCGATGTCGAACTGGGCGAGGACGCGCCGACCGACACGTTCCACATCCCGACCGGGGCGGAGAACAAGGAAGCCGCGCGCGAATTCCTGAAATTCGTCACCTCCGCCGAGGTCCAGACCCAGATCAACGCGGGCGACGCGCTGGGCCAGCTGCCGGTGAACGCGAACTCCTCGGTCGATGACGACGAGTTCCTGAACCAGGGCTTCGAGATGCTGTCGCAGAACGCCACGGGCGGCATCGCCCAGTTCTTCGACCGGGATTTCCCGGCCGAGATGGCCGCCATCGGCATGGAAGGCCTGCAGGAGTTCATGGTGTTCCCGGACAACCTGGACGACATCCTCAACCGCCTGGAGCAGGCGCGCCAGCGCATCTACGCCAACTGATGCAGGGGCGGGGGCAGCCCCCCGCCCTACGGCCCCGCCCTCCCTTAGGGCGGGGATTTCCCCGCCGCCCCCGACCCATCCGCATGGCCCCCGCCATCCGCATGTGCCGGAAGAGGACCGCCGCCCCATGATCCGTCTCGCCCTGATTCTGGCCTTCCTATCCGCGCCCGCGGCCGCGCAGGACCTCCGCGGGGAGTGCCGCGACGGGTCTCTCTGGTGGGCAACCGACGGCGCCGCGGGGCTCGGCCCCTGCGAGAGCCCCGAGGAAGGTTTCTTTCGCCTCACCTGCACCGCCGGCACGACGACGATGCGCGTGCTCAGCCCCTATCCCATCGCCGTGGATCAGCGCGGCACAGCGGACCTGACCATCGACGGCCGCCGGTGGCGGCTGGAGGGCATCGGGGCCGACGACCCCCAGACGGGCCAGCGCGTGCTCGTTGACATCGAGATGCCATCGGAGGTGCTCCAAGTGCTCGCGGCCGGTGCGCAAGCCCGCCTGGACATGCCGACCGAGACCCGGCTCTTCCACCTCGTCGGCAGCGGCGCGGCCATCGCTGCCTTACGGGAGAGCTGCGAATGAGGCCTGATCGACGCTCGGACCTTGGCCTCGCGCCCGGCACGATGCCTGACCAGCCCCCCCCCGAGCGATGCGATCGGCAGCCGACCGCTGGCGGGCAGCGGGGCCGCCGACATGGCGGAAACCGCGGCGAGGGTCATCGTCTCACCGGGCCGCTGCTCTTGGACATGCTCACTCTCGGTCAGCCCGAAAGCTGTGAAGGTGTCCCTCGCGAAAGCCCGGGTCCTGCGCGGCGGCTGGGCCGCGACGTCATCGGCTGCAAGCCCGATGAGATCACGTGCGGAGACCGGTCAGGCCGTGTCGCCGCTCATGGCGGAGACGAAGACGAGACCCGTTCCCACGCCGATTGCAGCCGGCTTGGCGCCGGTCGCACCGAAGAGCTCCCGGGGGCCGTTCCGAACCCCGATACGCTCTTTGGGGTCGCGGACCGCATCAGACATGGCAAAACCCTCGGTCAGAGCACCGACAGGCAGCCTGCCGGACAGGCGGATCGACACGTTGGACGCGGTCTCGTCAAGACTGATGGCGACGGGCACCGTCACCGCGCCAATCGCAGAAAGCAAGCGGCCCGCCGTGACGCGGGCCGGCGGCAACGCATCGAGCCCTGTCTTTTGCACGTATCGCAGCCCTTCCAGGACCTGAACGCGGACGAAAACTCGGGCCGAGCCCGTTCCTGCCCCCCCGCCCCACATCACCGCCGCACCGTTCCATGCCGGATCGATCCTGACGAGACCGCATCCCCAACCGGAGACGCCGCATGACCACGCCCACCCCCGCCGTCCCCGACACGCATCCGCCCGCCGACACCCGGTCCTGGTACAAGCGCAACGAGATCCGCGTGACTCCCTGGCTGTTCCTCGCGCCAGGCCTGCTGTTCTTCGCGGTCTACGTCGTCTTCCCGATCTTCCAGAGCTTCAACATCTCACTCTATCGCTGGGACGGGCTGGGCGAGGCGACCTTCATCGGCCTGGACAATTATCGAGAGCTGGCAACCGACCGCGCCTTCGAGGTCTCGTTCTGGAACAACCTGAAATGGCTGGTCCTCTACCTCCTGGCGATCCCTCTGGGCCTGGCCATCGCGCTGTTCCTCAACCAGACGGTGACCGGCATCCGTCTCTACAAGTCGCTGTTCTTCTTTCCCTTCGTGATCTCCCAGGTCGTCGTGGGCCTGGTGTTCAGCTGGTTCTACCTGCCGCAAGTGGGCCTTCTGAACGTGGTGCTTGGCTGGTTCGGGACCTCGATCAACATCCTGGGCGACCCGGATCTCGCCACCTATGGCATCATCGCGGCCGGCCTCTGGCCGCAGACGGCCTATTGCATGATCCTCTACCTGACCGGCCTCAACGCCGTTGACCCCGAGCAGGTCGAGGCCGCCCGCCTCGACGGCGCCAAGGGCTGGCGGATGCTCTGGTATGTCATCATCCCACAACTGAAGCCCGCCACCTTCATCGCCTTCGTCGTGACGATCATCGGCGCGCTGCGGTCCTTCGATCTGATCTCGATCATGACCAATGGCGGCCCCTTCGGCTCCACACGGGTGCTCAGTTTCTACATGTTCGAAAAGGCTTTGGCCGAGTTCGGCTTCCGCATGGGCTATGGCGCGGCCATCGCGGTCGTTCTGTTCCTCATCATGCTGGTCTTCATCGCCTACTTCCTGTGGTCGATGTATCGCGACGAGCAGGAGGCGCGGCGGTGAGCCCGGCCCGCAGGCCCCGTAGGGCGGGGTTAACCCCGCCCTACCAAGGAGGCTCCCAATGACCCGCGCCGCGTTCGACGCCCTCCGCGCCAAGCTGCCGAAATCCGTTCGCGAGGCCCTCTGACATGTTCCCCCGTCCGATCCAGACCCAATCCGCCGCGGCCCAGGCTACCTACAAGGCCGCGCTCCCGGTCGTTCTCATTCTCTGGCTGCTGCCGCTCATCGCGGTGATGCTCTTCTCCGTCCGCCCCGAGGCGGATTTCTCCAGCGGCAATTACTGGGGCATGCCGTCGAGCTTCGACCTGATCCCGAACTATTCGCGCGTGTTCTTCGACAGCGACATGCCGCGCTACCTGCTGAACTCGCTGCTGATCACGATCCCCACCGTGATCGGCACCGTCGCTCTGGCCTCGATGACGGGGTTTGCCCTGGGTGTCTACAAGTTCAAGGGCAACCTTCTGATCTTCTTCATGTTCATCGCGGGCAACTTCGTGCCCTTCCAGATCCTG
Organism: Jannaschia seohaensis; assembly: GCF_900116765.1. Lineage (GTDB taxonomy): Bacteria > Pseudomonadota > Alphaproteobacteria > Rhodobacterales > Rhodobacteraceae > Jannaschia > Jannaschia seohaensis. Next base: position 101,928 of record NZ_UETC01000011.1, read on the forward strand.
ATGGTCCCCGTCCGCGACCTGACAATCGACCTGAACCTCTATGACACCAAGACCGGCCTCGTCCTCTTCCACATCGCGTTCCAGACCGGCTTCTGCACGCTCTTCATGCGCAACTTCATCCGCGCCCTGCCCTATCCGCTGATTGAGGCGGCCCGGGTCGAGGGCGTCGCCGAATGGCGCATCTTCTGGTTCGTCGTCATGCCGCTGATGAAGCCCGCCATCGCCGCGCTGGCCGTGCTGGTCTTCACCTTCATCTGGAACGACTATTTCTGGGCCATCGTTCTGACCCAAGGCCCCGACAGCCAGCCTGTCACGGCGGGCATCACCGCCTTCAACTCGCAATACCGCGCCGCCTATCACCTGATGAGCGCGGGCAGCATCGTCGCGGCCCTGCCGCCCGTCGCCATGTTCTTCCTGATGCAGAAGCACTTCATCGCGGGCCTCACCCTCGGCGCGGTCAAGTAAGCATGTCCGACGCGCTTCCTCTCGGCGCGACCGGCGCCCGCACGGTCGTGCCAAATCGCTGCTGGCGGCTGGATGACAGCCACCAGACAATGATCCTGTCGGCAGTCGGCGACCGGCTGCCGGAAGTGGTCTATTGGGGCGCCCCCCTGCCCCGCGATGCGGATCTCGCAACGCTCCACGCCGCCCAGGCCATCGACGTCACCGGCGGAATGCTGGACGAGACCCCGGACCTGTCCCTCTGCCCCGAGGCAAGCCGGTCCTTCCCCGGCCAACCCGGCCTGAGCCTGCGCGCCGGGGACGGCACGCCGATCCTACCCCGCTTCGCCTACGCGTCGGAAGACGCCCATGACGGGCTGATGATCCTGCGCTACCGCGACGCGGCCCATGGCCTGACGCTCGCCTTGCACCTGCGCTCTGACCCCGACACCCGTGTCATCACGCTACAGACGGCGCTGGAGGCCGACCGCCCGGTTCATCTCGACTGGCTCGCCGCGCCCGTCCTGCCCGGCCCCCAGCAGAGCCAGGAAATGATCGACGTGGCCGGCCGCTGGATCGGAGAGTTCCAGCTCAACCGCACCCCCTGGTCCCCCGGGCTCCATGTCCGCGAGAACCGGACAGGCCGCACGGGCCACGAGCATTTCCCCGGCCTGCTCGTTCCCGGCACCGGCACAAGCAACACGCGGGGCGAGGCCTGGGCCTTCCATTACGGCTGGTCCGGCGGCCATCGAATGATCGCCGAGGAATTGCCCGACGGCCGCCGCCAGATCCAATGGGGCCACGCCACCACGACCGAGCCCCGCCCCGCCACACGGTTCGAGAGCGCGCCGCTCTTCGTCACCTACTCCGCCGCCGGCCTCAACGGCTGCGCCCTGGCCTTCCAGCGCCACGTCCGGGACCGCATCGTGCGCTGGACCTCCGACACGCCGCGCCCCGTCCATTACAATTGCTGGGAGGCCGTCTATTTCGACCACCAGCTGCCCGTCCTGACCGAAATCGCCACCCGCGCCGCCGCTCTTGGCGCCGAGCGCTTCGTGCTTGATGACGGCTGGTTCGGCCGCCGCGACGACGACACGAGCGGCCTCGGCGACTGGCAGATAGACCGGCGCAAATGGCCCGACGGGCTCCAGCCGCTCATCGATCACGTCCACCGGCTCGGCATGACCTTCGGCCTCTGGGTCGAGCCGGAGATGATCAACCCCGACAGCGACCTCTACCGGGCCCACCCGGACTGGGCGCTGGGCGCCGCCGACCAGACTCTCGGCCGCCAGCAGATGGTGCTCGACATGGCGCAGGCGGAGGTGCGCGACCACCTCCACGCGGCACTCTCCGCGATCTTCCGCAACCACACCATCGACTACGTCAAATGGGACCATAATCGCGTCCTGCCTGCCCCGGATGCGGACCAGACCCGCGGCACCTATGCCCTGCTCGACCGCCTCCGCACCGACTTCCCGAAGATCGAGATCGAGAGCTGCGCCTCCGGCGGCGGCCGCATCGATTTCGGCATCCTTCAGCGGACCCAGCGCGTCTGGCTCAGCGACTCGAACGACGCACTGGAGCGCTTGCGCATACAGCACGACGCCGCGCTGTTCCTGCCGTTCGCCGTCACCGGTTCCCATGTCGGCCCGCGCCGCTGCCACACCAGCGGTCGGACCCTCGACATCTCCCTGCGCGCCTGGGTGGCCGCCCAGCGCCATATGGGCTTCGAGATGGACCCGCGCGAGCTGACCGAGCACGAGGCGCAGGTCCTGCGCGACGTGACCGCCTGGTGGAAGCGCAATCGCGATTGGATGACCCGCGCCGACATCCACCGTCTCGACAGCCCCGACCCCGCCGTGATCGCCGAGCAGCAGCTCGCCCCCGACGGCGCGCGCTTCGTGGTCTTCGCGGGCAAGGCCGCGACCTCCTCTCAAATCCTGCCCCGCCCTCTGCCCCTAACCGCGCTCGACCCGGAGGCGACCTACCGGATCGAGCTGATCAATCGGGCCGACGCCCCCGCGCTCAGCCGCGGCATGCCCGCGCTCAAGGACGGCCCCGTCGACCTGCCCGGCGCCTGGCTAATGGGCCATGGCCCGGTCCTGCCCTGGCACTTCCCCGAAACGATGTGGGTGCTGGAGGGCCGCCGCCTTTGACCCTCCCCTCGCCCGCAACCGCACCCACGGCCACTCCCTCATCTTGCCGGAAATACCTCGGGGGGAGTCGGCCCCGCCGACGGGGGGCAGAGCCCCCCTTCCCCCGCTCCGCGCCCGCAGCGCCCCAGTCCCGCCCGACTCGCCCCCCGTCCCGCCCGACTCGAAAGGTCCGATCATGACTGCCCCCACCTATCCCGACCTCCGCGACGCCTCGGTCTTCATCACCGGCGGCGGCTCCGGCATCGGCGCCAGCCTGACCGAGGGGTTCCTGCGCCAGGGGGCCCGCGTCGCTTTCATCGGCCGCTCCGACGCCAGCGCCTTCGTCGATGAGATGGAGCAGGCCACCGGCAATCGCCCGCTCTTCCTCCAGGGCGACGTCACCGACATCGCCGGCCTGCGGGCCGCGATGGACCGGGCGGCCGAGGCGCATGGCACCATCACCCGCCTCGTCAACAACGCGGCCAACGACCAGCGCCACAAGACGCTGGAGGTCGACGAAGCGTTCTACGACTGGTCTCAGTCGATCAACCTCAAGTCCTATTTCTTCGCCTGCCAGCACGCGATCCGGGGGATGCAGGCGGCGGGGGGCGGCCATATCGTCAATTTCAGCTCGATTTCCTACATGATGGGGAATGCGGGATACCCGATCTACACCGCTTCCAATGGCGGCATCACCGCCATGTCGCGCAGCCTTGCGCGGGAGTTCGGGCCCGACGGCATCCGCGTCAATGCCCTGGCCCCCGGCTGGGTGCTGACCCAGAAACAGCTCGACATGTGGGCCGACCCCGAGGGCCTCGCCGCCCATCTCGACCGGCAATGCCTGAAGGAGCACCTGAAGCCCGAGGACATCGTGAACCCGACCCTGTTCCTCGCCTCCGACGCGTCCCGTATGATGACCGGACAGGCCATGGTCGTCGATGGCGGCGTCGTGGTAACGGGGTAGCATGACCCGCTGGATCGCCGTCGATTGGGGCACGAGTACCCTGCGCGCCACGCTGATGCCCGACCGGGAGACCCGGGCCAGCGGCAAGGGCATGGGCGTGCTCGCCCCCGGCGCCTTCGAGGCCGCGTTGCTGGAGCTGGTCGGCGACTGGATCGAGGGGCCGACCCGGATCGTGGCGTGCGGCATGGTCGGCGCGCGGCAAGGCTGGGCCGAGGCGCCCTATGCCGCCCTGCCCGCCAAGCCGCTGGGCGCGGGGCTGACACGCGTGGCGACGCAGGACGCCCGGCTCGATGTCCGCATCGTGCCTGGCCTGAAGCAGACCGCCCCCCACCCGGACGTCATGCGCGGAGAGGAGACGCAGATCGCGGGCATCCTGGCCGAAAAGCCCGATTTCGACGGGATCGCCTGCCTGCCCGGAACCCACACCAAATGGGCCCATCTCTCGGCCGGTGAGGTGATCAGCTTCCGCACGGTGATGACCGGAGAACTCTTCGCCACCCTCTCGACCCACACCGTCCTGCGCCATTCCCTGACCGGTGACGGCTGGGAAGAGGCGCCCTTCCTGGAAGCGGTCTCCGACGCGCTCTCCCGCCCCGAGACGCTGGCTGCGCGCCTGTTCGAACTCCGTGCCGCGGATCTGCTCTATGGACAGGATGCCGCCATCGCCCGCTCCATCCTCTCCGGCCTGTTGATCGGGGCGGAGCTGGCCGCGACCCGGCCCTGGTGGCTGGGCCGCGACGTGGTCATCACCGGCTCCGAGCGCACGACCCGCGCCTACGATGCCGCGCTACGCGCGCAGGGACTCATCCCGAAACTTCTGCCGGCCGAGGCCATGACTCTCGCCGGACTGACCGCCGCCAAGGACTTGCCATGACCCGACCGCTCATCGCCATCCTGCGCGGGATCGCGCCAGACCAGGCCACCGAGGCCTGTGCCGCCCTGATCGAGGCGGGCATCACCACGATCGAGGTGCCGCTCAACTCGCCCGACCCGCTCCGCTCCATCCAGGCGATGGCCGAGGCCCATGGCGACCGTGCCAAGATCGGCGCGGGCACCGTCCTGACCGCCGGTCAGGTCGACGCGGTGGCCGATGCGGGTGGGCGCATCATCGTCTCGCCAGACGCCAATCCGGCCGTCATCGCTCGAACCGTCGCGCGCAAGCTGGAAAGCTGGCCCGGCGTGTTCACCCCCACCGAGGCCTTCGCCGCGATCCGCGCGGGCGCCACGGGGCTCAAGCTCTTCCCCGGCAGCATGGCCGGGCCCGGCGGGCTCAAGGCGATGCGCGCCGTGCTGCCGCCCGAGATCCCGGTCTATGCGGTGGGCGGCGCGGGGCCCGAGAACTTCGCCGACTGGATCGCCGCAGGGGCGGCGGGCTTCGGACTGGGCACAGCGCTCTATTCCCCTGGCATCTCCACCGAAGAGATCGCCGCCCGCGCCGCCGCCATCGTCGCCGCCTATGACGCGGTTGCAGCATGATCGCCGCGCGGATCTACGACGAGACGGTCTGCCGCTTGGGCGAGGGCCCGCTCTGGCACCCGGAGCGCGAGCAATTGTTCTGGTTCGACATTCTCGAGTCGACCCTGCTGACCCGCGAAGGCGACGAAACCCGCCGCCTCCCCGCCCCGGAGATGGTGAGCGCGGCAGGCTGGGTCGACCGCGACACGCTGTTCGTCGCGGGCGAAACCGGGATCTGGCGCCTCGACATTCCTTCGTGCCGCTTCGACCGGCTGGCGGAACTGGAGGCCGACAACCCCGTCACCCGCTCCAATGACGGCCGCGCCGACCCGGTGGGCGGATTTTGGATCGGGACCATGGGGAAACAGGCCGAACCGGGCGCGGGCGCGATCTACCGCTATTTCCGGGGTGAGATCCGCAAGCTCTTTCAGGACCTGACGATCCCGAACACGATCTGCTTCTCCCCTGACGGGCTGACAGCCTATTTCGCAGACACCCATCTCGGCGTCGTCTGGCGTCAGCCGATCGACCGGGCCGGCTGGCCCTCCGGCAAGCCCGAGGTCTTCGCCGATTTCTCGGGCGTGGGCCTCGCGCCCGACGGGGCCGTCTGCGACGCCGAGGGCAACCTGTGGATCGCGCAATGGGGCGCATGGCGCGTGGCCTGCCACGGACCGGACGGCAGCTTCCGTCGGGCGCTCTCCTGCGGGGCGGCGCACACGACCTGCCCGGCCTTCGGCGGACCAGACCTGACCCGGATGTTCGTCACCTCCGCCACGCAGGGCGTGCCGGTGGAGTCCCTGGCAAATCAGCCTGGCGCCGGGCGCACCTGGGTCGCGGATCTGGGCGTCGCCGGCCAGCCCGAGCACCGCGTGGTGCTGCCATGACGCGGACCCTGGGCACCTGTTATTACCCGGAGCACTGGCCCGAGGCCTGGTGGCCGGAGGACGCGCGCCGCATGGCCGATCTGGGCCTGACCTGGGTCCGCATCGGCGAATTCGCCTGGTCGAAGATCGAGCCCGCGCCGGGCGCGTTGCGCTGGGACTGGCTGGACCGCGCGGTCGACGTGCTCACCGGCGCGGGGCTGCGCGTCGTCATGGGCACGCCGACCGCCACACCGCCGCGCTGGATGCTGACCAAGCATCCCGACATGCTGGCCGTCGACGCCCAGGGGCACCCGCGCGGCTTCGGCTCCCGCCGGCATTACTGCTTCAGCCATCGCGGCTACCGCAAGGAAGCGGTGCGCATCGCCACGCTGATGGCCGAGCGCTACGGCGACCGGGTGGCGGCCTGGCAGACCGACAACGAATACGGCTGCCACGACACCGTGCTCAGCTATTCCGACGCCGCCCGTGACGCCTTCCGCGACTGGCTGCGCCGCCGCTACCAGACGACGGATCAGCTCAACGCCGCCTGGGGCAACGTGTTCTGGTCGATGGACTATGCCTCCTTCGACGAGATCGACCTGCCGAACCTCACCGTGACCGAGCCGAACCCCTCCCACGCGATGGCCTTCCGCCGTTTCGCCAGCGACGAGGTGGTGGCCTTCAACCGTGCCCAGGTGGACGCGATCCGCGCCCATTCCGATGCCCCCATCGCCCATAACTACATGGGCCGCGTGACCGAGTTCGACCATTACGAAGTGGGCGCCGATCTCGATATCGCCTCCTGGGACAGCTACCCGATGGGGTTCCTTCTGGACCGGGTCGGCGCGTCTGAGGCGGATAAGCAGGCCTATCTCCGCCAGGGCGACCCCGATTTCCAGGCGTTCCACCACGACCTTTACCGCGCCGTCGGACGGGACCGCTGGTGGGTGATGGAGCAGCAGCCCGGACCGGTGAACTGGGCGCCCTGGAACCCCGCGCCTCTGCCCGGCATGGTGCGGCTCTGGTCCTGGGAGGCCTTCGCCCATGGGGCCGAGGCGGTCTGCTGGTTTCGCTGGCGCCAGGCGCCGATGGCGCAGGAGCAGCAGCATGCGGGGCTGTTGCGCCCCGACAGCGCCCCCGCTCAGGGCTTCCACGAGGCGGCGCAGGTCGCGCGCGAACTGGCCGAAGCCCCCGAGGTCGCGCCGGTCCGAGCGCCCGTCGCGCTGGTCTTCGACTACGCCTCGCAATGGGCCTGGGAGGTGCAGCCGCAGGGCCAGGGCTTCGACCATTTCGGCCTGTGCCTGGACCTCTATCGCGGGCTCCGGGGCCTGGGCCTGTCCGTCGATATCCTGCCTCCGGACAGCGCGGACCTGTCGGGCTATGCCCTGACGCTGGTGCCCGGCCTGCTGAATTTGAGCGACGCCCTGCGCGCCGCCATCGCCGCCGCGCCGGGCCTCGTCCTGACAGGCCCGCGCACCGACCTGAAATCGCCCGAGATCGCGATCCGCACACCGCTCGGCCCCGACCTGCCTGGCCTCCCAGCCCAATCGGTCATGGAGGAGACCTTCCCCGACCGGCGCCAGTTGGAACGGGGCGGGGCGATCAAGCTCTGGCTCGAACATCTCGAGACGGAGGCCGACGTGATCGAGCGGACCGCGGACGGCACCCCGGTCCTGCTGCGCGCCGGGCGACGCTTCCACCTGACCGGTTGGCCGGACCGTGACGCGGCGCGGCGCCTGCTGGGCATGCTGGCGCGGGAAGCGGGGCTGGGAACGATCGAACTGCCCGACGGGCTGCGCGTGCGCGACACGGGAACGGAGCGCTTCGTCTTCAACTATGCGGCCCACCCGCAGGAGTTCGAGGGCCACCTCATCGCGGCGGCGGATCTCCTCAGGCTCCCGCGCCCATCCTGAGCGCCATCTCGATCATACGGTTGGCGAAGCCCCATTCGTTGTCATACCAGCCGAAGACCCGGATCAGCCCGCCCGCGGCGGCCCGGGTCTCGGCGGGCATGTGGATGAGGCTCTCGGGGCGGCCACGCAGATCGGACGAGACGACCGGATCCCGCTCCACCCCGATGACGCCGCCCGCCCCGGCAATGGCGGCGTTCGCCTCATCGGGCGTGACCGCCCTCTTCGGCAGGAAGACGAGATCCACAGCCGACACACTGGCCACAGGCACCCGGACCGACTGACAGGGCACCCGGCCCGCGAGATGCGGCAAGACCTGGGCCACGAGCCGTCCCGCGCTGGTCGTCGTCGGCACCATCGACAGCGCCGCCGCCCGGCTGCGCGCGGGCGGCCCGCCCATCGCCATGTCCACGGTCGGCTGGCTGCCGGTATAGCAATGGATCGTCGTCATCGACCCGCTCTCGATCCCGAAGGCCCGGTCCAGCACCGCCAGCAGCGGCGCGACCGCATTTGTCGTGCAGGAGGCGTTGGAGACGATCCGGTGATCGGAGCGCAGCTCGCCCTCATTGGCCCCCAGCACGATGGTCGCATCCGCGATCCCGGATGGGCCAGACATCAGGACGCGGCCCGCCCCCGCAAGCAATCCGCGCTCGGCCTCGGCGCGCTGTTCGGTGCGGCCGGTGCATTCGAGCACGACATCGACCCCGGCCAGCGACAGGGTCCGCAGATCCGGCGTGCGGTGGAACGGGATCGCGCGGCCCGCGACACGTAGCACCGCGTCGCCCCCCCGCACCTCACCCGGATAGGGCCCGAACACGCTGTCATAGCGGAAGAGATAGGCGCAGGTCTCTAGCGGCGCGATGTCATTGATGCCCACGACCTCCAGATCCGGCCCCGCCCCGGCCAGATGCGCCCTGAGGATCGACCGGCCGATCCGCCCGAACCCGTTGATGAAAACCTTCATGGCCGCCATAGACCGCGCCCCGCGCGCGGCTGTCAAAGGCGGATGCGTATCAATACAAGTCCCACTCGTCCGAACCGGCCACCTCTCCGATGGCGCTCCAGTCGGCCCGGAGGCGCGCCAGACGACTGTCGCCCCAGGTCTTCAGAATCAACTCCGCCCCCTCGCGCGTGACCTCGCCATGGCTCAGGTCCAGACGGAGATTCGCGGAACTGTCGATATCGAGCAGCGCAAGGCCGGTCATGAGCGCGGGCGGCGACCGGAACGGTTCGGAGAAGGTCACGCGGCAGCGAACCTCACGCGGCCCCTCGCCAACCCACATCGGACCGCCCTCGGCGAAATCCGAAAACAGCATTTCAGAGCCCTGATCGATCCCGATCATATGGTTACGAAGTCGCCGCATCGGCCTCTCCCCAAATGGCCCCAAAACCGCAAAGGCCCCGCGCAATGCACGGGGCCTTTGGAAAATTTACCGGATCGCCTCAGAGGCTGGACGCGTCCGCGCTCAGTCCGATATGGCCACCCATCGCGACCATGTCGGCGACCAGCTTGGCCGCGGCGTCGACGGCGCCTTCGGCCCCGCCTGCCTCGTGGGCTTCCTTATGAGCCTGCTTCGCTTCGGCGAGCCATTCGTCCAGGACCTCTTGGGTGACGTCCGAGACATGCAGCGCCCGCTCGGCCAGGACGGTGACGCCCGCGCCGATCTCGGCAAAGCCGCCGGTGACGGCATAGCTGTCCTCGGTGCCACCGGCCTCGACGGTCAGGATGCCGGGACGCAGCGAGGTGATGGTCGGCGCGTGGTCGGCCATCGCGGTCATGTCCCCTTCCGTTCCGGGCAGGCGCACGGCGGTCGCGTCCTCCGTCGACGTCAGCCTGCGCTCGGGGGAGACGAGTTCGAACTTCATGGATCAACTCCTGACGGTTTGGTGCGGTCTACCCTTGCTGGGGCACGGCTTCAAGTTGCTCCGGCGGCGCGGCCGGCACTTCCAGCAGGAGACCCTGGAGACCGAATTTCGCCTCCAACTGCTGCCCCGGCCGGGACGGCAGGAAGTTCGAGGCCGCATGGGATCGCACGGCGCCGGAATACTGGACGCCGACCCGCGCGCCCGCGGGCACGGGCAAGCCTTCCCCCAGCAGCGATTCGACGGGGACGAGACGCAGTTGCGGGTTGATCTTGCCCGCCCGGGGCGAGGTCATGAGATGCACCGTGTTCCGCCGCGCCATGACCGCGATGGGCCCCGCGCGCAGATAGCAGAGCCCCGCGACGCCGAGCAGCCGCGCATCGACCTCCAGCGGATCGGCCAGGGCCGGCCCCTCCCCGACCATGTGATAGTCGATGCTGAGCAGGCTGTTGGTGAAGGTCCGACGCTCGACCCCTTCGAAGCGGTCGAGGAAGACATGGGATACGTCGCGCTCGAGATGGAGCGGCGGCACGGAGGCCGGCGGCCGCGCCTCCTGCACCGCGCGGATGACGCAGTTCGCAATGGTCCGGCTGGGGCGCCGGGCCCGGAAATGGAGCGGGTCGGAATAGAGCGCCTCGGCGGATCCGTCCACGAGGGCGAGAAGCCGCTCCGTCGCGTCGGCGACCACGAGGTCGTAATGCGCGAAGAGCCGCGCGAGGCCCGCATAGTAATTGGCCGCCAGATCCCCGGTGAGGGCGTCGTGCTCGCGCAGGACGAGGGGGACGAAGGCCAACCCGCGATGCAGGCATTCCCGGACGATGCGTTCGACATTGGCCAGCAGGACCTCGCAGGTCATGCGATCCTCGTAGCCTAGGTTGACGACATCGTTGATCGCGTATTCCCACACCACGACGGGGTTCTCGTCCGGCTGGGGCAAGGGCCCCTCGATCAGACGGCTTAGCCCCATGAGCGAACTGTTCGCCCCCGCCGACAGATTGCGTAGCGCGTAGCCATCCGACGCCCAGACCGCCCGATTCGCCAGCTCCTTCGTCCAGCCCGACGGCTTGACCGAGTTCGAGCCCCCGATCACGATGATCGACTTGCCCTTTCTCATCCTGCGCTGGTGGCCTCCGGGGAAAAAAACTGGCCCCGTGACAGAGGTCACGGGGTCAGGAAAACGTCGTGTCTACACGGCGTCGCGGAGACGGTTCAGGCCGCCTCAGCCGCCATCCGCTCGGCCTTGGCCTTCACGTCGTCGATGCCGCCGACCATGTAGAAGGCGCCCTCGGGCAGGTGATCGTACTCCCCGGCGACGACGGCCTTGAACGACGCGATCGTATCGGCGAGCGGCACCTGCACCCCGTCGGAGCCGGTGAACACCTTGGCCACGTCGAAGGGCTGCGACAGGAAGCGCTGGATCTTCCGGGCGCGGGCCACGGTCAGTTTGTCCTCTTCCGACAGTTCGTCCATCCCGAGAATGGCGATGATGTCCTGAAGCGACTTGTAGCGCTGCAGAATGCCCTGCACGTCGCGCGCGACCTGATAATGCTCCTCACCGAGGATCTGCGGATCCATGAGACGCGAGGTCGAGTCGAGCGGGTCCACGGCCGGGTAGATGCCCAGCTCGGAGATGGCGCGGCTGAGAACCGTCGTCGCGTCGAGGTGCGCGAAGGTCGTGGCCGGGGCCGGGTCGGTAAGGTCGTCCGCAGGGACGTAGACGGCCTGGATCGAGGTGATCGAGCCGTTCTTGGTCGAGGTGATCCGCTCCTGCATGGCGCCCATGTCGGTGGCCAGGGTCGGCTGGTAGCCCACCGCCGAGGGGATCCGGCCCAGCAGCGCCGACATTTCGGAGCCGGCCTGGGTGAAGCGGAAGATGTTGTCGACGAAGAACAGGACGTCCGCGCCGGTCGCGTCGCGGAACTGCTCGGCCATGGTCAGACCGGTCAGCGCGATACGGGCACGGGCACCCGGCGGCTCGTTCATCTGACCGAAGACCAGCGCGATCTTGGAGTCGGGCAGGTTGTCGGGGGTCAGAACGCCCGATTCGATCATCTCGTGGTAGAGGTCGTTGCCCTCACGGGTCCGCTCACCCACGCCGGCGAAGACCGACAGGCCCGAGTGCACCTTGGCGATGTTGTTGATCAGTTCCTGGATGAGAACCGTCTTGCCCACGCCGGCGCCGCCGAACAGACCGATCTTGCCGCCCTTGGAGTAGGGGGCGAGCAGGTCGATGACCTTGATGCCGGTGACGAGAATTTCGGCCTCGGTCGCCTGATCCGAGAAGTTCGGAGCGGGCTGGTGGATGGCGCGATATTCATCGGCCTCGACCGGGCCCTTCTCGTCGATCGGGTCGCCGGTGACGTTGAGGATCCGGCCCAGCGTCGCGGTGCCGACCGGCACCTTAATGGCCTCGCCCGTGTCGGTCACGGACTGGCCGCGGACGAGACCTTCGGTCGAGTCCATGGCGATCGTGCGGACGGTGTTCTCGCCGAGGTGCTGCGCGACCTCCAGAACCAGGCGGTTGCCGTGGTTGTCGGTCTCGAGCGCGTTGAGGATTTCCGGCAGCGCGTCGTCGAACTGAACGTCCACGACGGCGCCGATGACTTGGGTGACTTTTCCGGTAGCCATGTGATGTCTCCGTTGCTTCGGTTCAGAGCGCCTCGGCGCCCGAAATGATTTCGATCAGCTCGTTGGTGATGACGGCCTGGCGCGAGCGGTTGTACTCGATGGTGAGCCGTTCGATCATGTCGCCGGCGTTCCGCGTCGCGTTGTCCATGGCGGACATGCGCGCGCCCTGCTCGGACGCGCCGTTCTCCAGCAGCGCCGAGAAGATCGCCGTGGCGACACCGCGCGGCAGCAGGTCGGCCAAGATCGCTTCTTCCGAGGGCTCGTAGTCGTAGAGAGCGCCGGTATCGGCATCCTCGGGCACCTCGAAGGGGATGATCTGCTGGGCGGTGGGCTTTTGCGAGATGACCGATTCGAACTTCCCGAAGAAGATCGTGGCCACGTCGAACTCGCCATCCTCGAAGCGCTTGAGGACGTCGGCCGCGATCTTGGACGCATCGCCATAGCCGATCCGCTTGACGTCGGACAGGTCGACATGGCCGACGAAAAGGTCCTCGTAGTCGCGGCGCAGCGCGTCGCGGCCCTTCTTGCCGACGGTAAGGATCTTCACCGTCTTGCCGGCAGTCTTGAGTTGACCGATCCGCTGACGCGCGAGCTTGGAGATGTTGGCGTTGAAGCCGCCGCAAAGGCCCCGTTCGGAGGTCATCACCACCAGGAGGTGGGTCTGGTCCGAGCCGGTCCCCGCCAGGAGGCGCGGCGCGCCCTCAGTGTCGCCGACCGAAGCGGCCAGCGACGAGAGCACGGCGTTGAACCGCTCCGAGTAGGGGCGGCTCGCCTCGGCAGCGTCCTGGGCGCGGCGGAGCTTGGCCGCCGCGACCATCTGCATGGCCTTGGTGATCTTGCGGGTCGACTTTACGGAGTCGATCCGATTTTTGAGGTCCTTCAGACTGGGCATCGGACCACCTTACGAGAAGGTCTTGGCGTAGGCGTCGATTTCGGCCTTCAGCTTTTCCTCAGCCTCGCCCTTGATCTTGGGATCCTCGTTCGTGATCCAGTCCAGCACCGCCTTGCCCTTGCCGCGCATGTGGCTGAGCAGGCCGGCTTCCCAGCGGCCGACATCCGAAACGGCGACCTTATCGAGATAGCCGCTGGTGCCGGCATAGATGACCGTCACGATCTCGGCGTTGGTCAGCGGCGAATACTGCGGCTGCTTCATCAGCTCGGTCAGGCGTGCACCACGGGCCAGCAGGCGCTGGGTCGAGGCGTCGAGATCGGAGCCGAACTGCGCGAAGGCCGCCATCTCGCGATACTGAGCCAGCGACAGCTTGACCGGACCCGCGACCGACTTCATCGCGTTGGTCTGCGCCGAGGATCCCACGCGCGAAACCGACAGGCCGGTGTTCACGGCCGGGCGGATGCCCTGGAAGAACAGGTCGGTTTCGAGGAAGATCTGGCCGTCGGTGATCGAGATCACGTTGGTCGGGATGAACGCCGACACGTCGCCGCCCTGGGTCTCGATGATCGGCAGCGCCGTCAGCGAGCCCGCGCCGAACTCTTCCGACAGCTTCGCGGAGCGCTCCAGTAGGCGGGAGTGGAGGTAGAACACGTCGCCCGGGTAGGCTTCGCGGCCCGGCGGACGGCGCAGCAGCAGCGACATCTGGCGATACGCGACGGCCTGCTTGGAGAGGTCGTCATAGACGATCAGGGCGTGCTTGCCGTTGTCCCGGAAGTACTCGGCCATCGCCGTCGCGGCATAGGGCGCCAGGAACTGCATCGGCGCCGGGTCGGAGGCGGTGGCGGCCACGATGATCGAGTAGTCGATCGCGCCGGAGGCCTCCAGGCGCTTCACCAGCTGCGCCACGGTCGAGCGCTTCTGGCCGACGGCGACATAAACGCAGTAGAGCTTTTCCGAATCGTCCTTGGCGGCGTCGTTGTAGCTCTTCTGGTTGAGCATCGTGTCGAGCGCGACGGCGGTCTTGCCGGTCTGACGGTCGCCGATGATCAATTCGCGCTGGCCGCGGCCGATCGGGATCATGGCATCGACGGACTTCAGGCCGGTCGCCATCGGCTCGTGCACCGACTTACGCGGGATGATGCCGGGCGCCTTGACGTCGGCCACGCGGCTCTCGGTGGCGTTGATCGGGCCCTTGCCGTCCAGCGGGTTGCCGAGACCATCGACGACGCGGCCGAGCAGTTCGGGGCCGGCGGGCACGGACACGATCGAGTTCGTGCGCTTGACCGTGTCGCCTTCCTTGATGTCGCGGTCGGAGCCGAAGATCACGACGCCGACATTGTCGCTCTCGAGGTTCAGGGCCATGCCCTGAATACCGCCCGGGAACTCGACCATCTCGCCCGCCTGGACGTTGTCGAGACCGTAGACGCGCGCGATGCCGTCACCGACCGACAGCACGTGGCCGACTTCGGCGACCTCGGCATCCTGGCCGAAATTCTTGATCTGCTCTTTGAGGATGGCCGAAATTTCGGCAGCCTGGATCGCCATGTTAACGGACCTCTTTCATCGTGTTCTGGAGCGCGTTCAGCTTCGCGCGGATGCTGGTGTCGATCATCTGGGAACCGACCTTGACGACAAGACCGCCGATCAGCGCCTCATCGACGGTGACATCTAGCTTGACGTCCTTGCCGGTCGACGACTTGAGCGCCTCGGCCAGCCGACCGCGCTGGTCGTCCGACAACTGGGTCGCGCTGCGGATTTCGGCGAGCACCTCGCCCTTCTCGTCGGACAGGCGGTCGCGCAGGACGCGGACCATGGCAGGCACGACGAAGAGCCGGCGCTTGGACGCCATCAGCGCAAGCACGTTGCGCATGGTCTCCGACAGGCCCATCTTTTCCGCCACGGCGGTGATCGCGGCGCCCTGTTCGGCACGGCTGATCACCGGAGAGGTGAGCACCTCGCGCAGGTCCTCGCTCTCACCGATGGCCGCGCCGAGATCGGCCACGTCCTGTTCCAGTTTACTCAGGCCATCGCCCTCGCGGCTGAGTTCGAAGACGGCCTGCGCATAGCGCTCGGCAATCCCCGTCGAAATCGAAGCTGGTTCGGACACGTCCACCCTTTCGACAGTCTTTCGGGCAGCCCCGGTCCCCCCGGCTCGCCCCTTTCGATCCGGCCCGCGTGAGGCCCGACCCCGAAATCGCGCTCCCTCTAGCAGAGGGTCTCGGACCCTGCAACTACGCCGCGCGCGTTGCCGCGCAGCGTTTCGTCGCAGTTTAATGGACGAACTGCTGCATTGCGGCGGACCGGCCCGCCGCGATGCAGCGGGGCGAGTCGCGCGCATCCGCCTCCGGGCGAATCTCTTCGGACGCTCCCGATGCCGCTCCCCGGCGGCACGGCACACCGCCGCGCAGCACCTCAGCCCGCGCGCGGCGGCCGCACGCGCAGACCCAACCGGGCCTGACCTTCGACGTTGCGCCCCGCCGCCGTCGGCTCCGGCACGCCTTCCAGCACGCGCAAGGGCCGCTGGACCCGCTCGGCCAGGCCGGTGCGCGGGCGGGCGGGCACCTGCTTCGACACCTCCAGAAGCATGACCCCGCCCCCGCCCGACCGCGACAGCCGCTGGCCCAGCCGCTCCGCCAGCCCGCCGAAGCGCAGCCAGAACTTGCTCTCGCTGGGCGGTGCGAAGAGCGCAGCCAGATGACGCTCGGGGATGAGCCCCGCCGCCGTGACCTGTGCCTCCAGCTGGCGCCGCGAATAGGGCCGCCCGAATCCGAAAGGCGTCCCGTCGCGCCGCGCCCAAAGACCCGAGCGGTTCGGCACAACGAAGACCGCCCGCCCCCCGGGGCCCAGCACCCGGGCGCATTCATCGAGAAGGGCGTTAGGATTCTCCGACGTCTCCAGCCCGTGCAGCAGAACGAGTCGGTCCACCGACCCCGTCTCCAGCGGCCAGAGCGTCTCCTCGACCAGGACCGAGACGTTCTCCATGCCGGCGGGCCAATGCATCACCCCTTGCGGCGCGGGCATCAGCCCGATGACCCGGCGGGCGTCCGGCAAGAAGGGCCGCAGCAGCGGAACGGCGAAGCCGAACCCCGCCACCGTGCGCCCCTTCACTTCGGGCCAAAGCTCCACCAGGCGGTCGCGGACCGCCTTCTGCGCGGCCCGACCCAGGCGCGTCCGGTAATAGAAGTGCCGCAGATCGAGCACATCGAGATGCATGTCAGCCCTTGTTATGGCCTCATTCGCCGTCATCCTTATCGTGCAAACCGGAGAATACCATGACCCTCGCCCCCAGCCTCGTGACGATCCCCTGCCTGAAGGACAATTACGCCTTTCTTTTCCGCACGGGCGACCGAGTCGCGGTCGTCGACGTGCCGGAAGCGGGGCCGATCCTGGCCGCGCTGGAGGAGCGGGGCTGGTCGCTGACCGACATCCTGCTGACGCATCATCACTGGGACCATGTCGACGGCGTGGCCGATCTGGTGGACGCGACCGGCGCGAAGGTCTGGGGCAATGCCGAGGACGCGGCGCGCCTGCCCCCGCTCGACCACCCCATCCGCCCCGGCGAAACGATCCGGCTTGGCGACGACGAGGCGCAGGTCTGGGACGTGTCGGGGCACACGATCGGGCATATCGCCTATGTGTTCGACGACGTGGCCTTTACCGGCGACAGCCTGATGGCCGCGGGCTGCGGCCGCCTGTTCGAGGGCACGCCAGGGCGGATGCACGAAAGTCTCTCGCAATTCGCCGCGCTGTCGGACGCGGTGCTCATCGCGTCGGGGCACGAATATACGGCCTCCAATCTCGCCTTCGCGGCCACCCTTGAACCCGGCAATCCGGCGCTTAATTCTAGGGCAGCCGAGGTCGCGGCCCTGAACGCGGAAGGGGCGCCTTCCGTGCCGTCGACCCTTGGCGAAGAACGCAGCACCAACCCGTTCCTGCGCAGCCATGTGGACGCGATCAAGGCGGCGACGGGGACCATCGGAAAAAGTGACGCAGATACCTTTGCCGCGGCTCGCCGTGCAAAGGATGCCTTCTGAGGCATCGTTTATCGTCGCTTGCGCATCACTGGCAGGTCACTGTTAGCGGAGACAGGTCAGAAAAAGGTTGAAGCCCGTTGGACGACAACCAAAACTTAAGGAGACGCGGCCCATACTCCCATGTGCTGCCGACGGCTGAAGGAGAACATCATGCCCTCGTTCTCGAATACTCTGGAACAAGCCATCCACGCGGCCCTCGCGCAGGCCAACGCGCGCCGTCACGAACTGGCCACCCTGGAACACCTGCTGCTTGTCCTGATCGATGAGCCCGACGCGGCCCGCGTGATGCAGGCCTGCGGGGTGAATCTCGAAGAGCTTCGCCAAACCGTGGAGGAGTTCATCGAGGACGACCTTTCGACCCTCGTGACCGAGGTCGAAGGCTCCGAAGCGGTGCCGACCGCCGCATTCCAGCGCGTGATCCAGCGCGCCGCCATCCACGTGCAGTCCTCTGGCCGCACCGAGGTGACGGGCGCCAACGTGCTCGTCGCCATCTTCGCCGAGCGTGAATCGAACGCCGCCTATTTCCTGCAAGAGCAGGACATGACGCGTTACGATGCGGTCAACTTCATCGCCCACGGCGTCGCCAAGGATCCCGAATTCGGCGAGGCGCGCCCCGTTCAGGGCGCGGAAGAGCCGGAAGAGCAGGCGCAAGGCAGCGAGAGCGGTCCCAACCCCTCCGAAAACCGCGAAAGCGCGCTGGCCAAGTATTGCGTCGACCTCAACAAGAAGGCGTCAGAAGGCGATGTCGATCCGCTGATCGGCCGCGACCACGAGGTCGAGCGTTCGATCCAGGTGCTCTGCCGCCGGCGCAAGAACAACCCGCTGCTGGTGGGCGACCCGGGCGTTGGCAAAACGGCCATCGCCGAGGGTCTGGCCTATAAGATCACGCAAGGCGAAGTGCCCGATGTGCTGGCCGGCGCCACGATCTACTCGCTCGACATGGGCGCGCTGCTGGCGGGCACCCGCTATCGCGGCGATTTCGAGGAGCGGTTGAAGGCCGTCGTCACCGAGCTCGAAGAACATCCCGACGCGGTGCTGTTCATCGACGAGATCCACACTGTGATCGGCGCGGGCGCCACCTCCGGCGGCGCGATGGATGCCTCCAACCTCCTGAAGCCCGCGCTTCAGGGCGGCAAGCTGCGCACCATGGGCTCCACCACCTACAAGGAGTTCCGTCAGCACTTCGAGAAGGACCGCGCGCTCAGCCGCCGGTTCCAGAAGATCGACGTCAACGAGCCCTCGGTCGAGGATACGGTGAAGATTCTGAAGGGGCTCAAGAGCCGCTTCGAGGATCACCACTCGATCAAATACACGGCCGACGCCATCAAGTCGGCGGTGGAACTGAGCGCGCGCTACGTCAACGACCGCAAGCTGCCCGACAAGGCCATCGACGTGATCGACGAGGCCGGCGCCGCCCAGGCACTGGTGGCCGAGTCGAAGCGTCGCAAGACCATCGGCGTCAAAGAGATCGAGGCCGTCGTCGCCAAGATCGCCCGCATCCCGCCCAAGAACGTCTCCAAGGACGACCAAGAGGTGCTGCGCGACCTGGAAGGCTCGCTCAAGCGCGTCGTCTTCGGTCAGGATCCGGCGATCGAGGCGCTCGCCTCGGCGATCAAGCTGGCCCGCGCGGGCCTGCGGGAGCCGGAAAAGCCCATCGGCAATTACCTGTTCGCGGGTCCGACCGGCGTCGGCAAGACCGAGGTGGCCAAACAGCTCGCCGATACGCTCGGCGTCGAGATGCTGCGCTTCGACATGTCGGAATACATGGAGAAGCACGCGGTCTCGCGGCTGATCGGTGCGCCTCCGGGCTATGTCGGCTTCGACCAGGGCGGCATGCTGACCGACGGCGTCGACCAGCACCCGCACTGCGTGCTGCTGCTCGACGAGATCGAAAAGGCGCATCCGGACGTGTTCAACGTGCTGCTGCAGGTGATGGATCACGGCAAGCTGACCGACCATAACGGCCGGGCGGTGGATTTCCGAAACGTCATCCTGATCATGACGTCGAATGCCGGCGCCTCGGATGCGGCGCGCGCGCCGCTCGGTTTCGGTCGTGACCGGCGCGAGGGCGAGGATACCGCCGCCATCGAGCGGACCTTCACGCCCGAGTTCCGCAACCGCCTGGACGCGATCGTCAGCTTCGCGCCCCTGCCGAAGGACACGATCCTGCAGGTCGTCGAGAAGTTCGTCCTACAGCTGGAGGCGCAGCTTCTGGACCGCGGCGTCACCATCGAACTGACCCGCGCCGCAGCCGAATGGATCGCGGACAAGGGCTACGACGACAAGATGGGCGCGCGCCCCCTGGGCCGCGTCATCCAGGAGCACGTCAAGAAGCCGCTCGCCGAGGAGCTTCTCTTCGGCAAGCTGGCCAAAGGCGGGCTTGTGAAGGTCGGCGTGAAAAACGGCGAGTTGGAGCTGCGCATCGAGGAACCGGGCGCGCCGAAAATCTCCAACAAGAAGCCGCCGCTGCTGACGGCCGAGTGATCGGCGCTCTGCCCAAGCGCTCGCAAGGAAGGCCCCCCGCCGTGGGGGCCTTTTCGCGTTCCAGCCCTGGGCCGGGGATCGAGGGCCGAGCCCTCCGCACCTCTTCGGTCGAAGGCCTGGCCGCCTCGGCGATGACGCCGAGGCGCCTCTTTAGAAGCGCGGCGCTCACCATGGCGGCGCTGATGCTCGCGCATGCGGCATCGGCCCAAGACATTACGCTGCGTTTTCCGCTCGACTGCCGCCTCGGCGAGACCTGCTTCATCCAGCAATATGTCGACACCGATCCCGGCCCGGGCGCGGCCGACCACAGCGGCGGCCCGCTCAGCTATGACGGCCATCGCGGCACCGATATCCGCGTCGCCGATCTGGAGGCGATGGCGGCCGGTGTCCTCGTCCTCGCACCCGCCGATGGCATCGTGCGCGCCACCCGCGATGGCGTCCCGGACCGCATCATGGCCGACCCGTCCGAGGTCGCGGGCCAGGATTGTGGCAACGGCATCGTCCTCGCCCATCCCGGCGGATGGGAGACGCAGCTCTGCCATCTAGCCCAGGGTTCCGTCCGCGTGACGCAGGACGACCGAGTGCGGGCGGGCGATCCGGTCGGGCGCGTCGGGCTGTCCGGCCGCACCCAATTTCCCCATGTCCATCTGTCGGTCCGCCGCGATGGTGCCGTGATCGATCCGTTTCCCGCCGGACTCTGGCAGGATCCGCCGGACTATCAGCCGGGAGGCTTCCTCTCCATCGGCCTGGCGGACGCCGTCCCCAGCTTCGAGGCCGTCAAGGCCGGGACGGCCGATGCCGCCCGCCTGCCCGTCACCGCCCCGGCGCTCGTCGTCTGGGCCTATCTCTTCGGCGGCCGGGCGGGCGACACGATCCGGCTGCGCATCCAGGGCGTTGAAGAAGAAGAGATCTTCGCTCACGAGACGAGGCTGGAGCGCACCCAGGCGGAACTCTTCCGCGCGGCGGGGCGGCGGCTCACGGCCGCGCAATTGCGCGGCGGGCTCTATCGCGGCGAGGCAGTGCTGCTGCGGGACGGTGTCGAGATCGACCGGATCGAAACGACTATCCCCATCCGTTGACGCGGGCCGCGCACCCGGCCATCCCTGTCCGGCATCACCACCGGAGGATCCCATGACCGATCGCATCGCACTCATCACCGGCGCCGCCCAGGGCATCGGCCTGGCCTGTGCCGAGGCCCTGGCCGAAGACGGCTGCCGCGTCGTCCTGGCCGACCTGAAAGAGAGCGTCACCGAAGAGGCCGCGCGCCTCGGAGGCCATGGCTATGTCTGCGACATGGGGGATCCGGCCCAGATCGCCGACCTCTTCGACCGAATCGAAGCCGAGGTCGGCCCGGTCTCGGTGCTCGTCAACAACGCGGGCATCGCGATCGGCGCGGACTTCCTGGAGATGTCCGAGGCGCAGTTCCGCAAGGTGCTGGACGTCAACCTCGTGGGCGTGTTCCTGGCCACGCAACGCGCGGCCCGGACCATGGTGGCGCAGGGCATCGAGGGCGCGATCGTCAACATGTCCTCGATCAACGCCCAGGTCGCCATCCCGCAGATCGCGGGCTACTGCGCCTCCAAGGGCGGCGTGATGCAGTTGACCAAGGTGGCGTCCCTGGCGCTGGCGCCCCACAACATCCGCGTGAACGCGGTGGGGCCGGGCTCCATCGACACGGAGATGATGGCGTCCGTGAACGCCGACCCCGCCGCTTTCGACCGCGCCATGTCCCGCACGCCGCTCAAGCGCCCGGGCACCGCCCGCGAGATCGGCGACGTCGTGGCGTTCCTGGCCTCGCCCAAAGCCAGTTACGTGACCGGAGAGACGATTTATGTCGACGGCGGACGGCTGGCGCTGAATTACACGGTCTGACGCCGGGGGCGCGGGGGCGTGGCCCCCGCGCGGCGGGCTGGTGGGCTGGTGGCTCGGGTGGGGGCTTGCTGTGGGCGGCGGTGTAGGTGGCCCGGGCGGGATTTGAGTATTTTTGGCCAGAAGAAGGAGGGGCCGGGCGCGGTGCCGGTGCGGGGGCGCGGGCGGGTTTCGTTGCAGGATCGGGGGGGCGCGGTCGCGGGGGCGTGAGGGTCCGTCGCGACGCCGTGAGGGGCGTGCGGAAGGGCGGGCAATCTGTGCGCAGGCGCGCGTAGATATGCAGTATTTCACGGTTTCGTTCGTTGATCGTGAGGGCTCAGAGGCGCATATCCCCCTCATCGGCACCGGGCAGACGCCCACCGCCAAGGACACACGG
>NZ_UETC01000027.1 GCF_900116765.1 Jannaschia seohaensis
ATCGGCTCGATCTGTCGAATGTTCAGCGCAGACGAATGCCGGAACTACCTCCGTCATGCAGGCTATGCGCCTACGTAAAGGTCCGCCGCTTTAGCCTCGCGGAGTGGCTCAACGGCATCCACAGTCGACATTCTGCTGCCGTCCTGCCAACCTCGATGCGGTATTCTGCAAGGAAATGACGGTCGATGGCGGAGATCTGGGAAGTTACCGCAAGTCGGATCTCGGCGGAGGTGCGATCGAGACGCCTGTCTGCCGTCGAGGTGGCCGAGGCACATCTTGATCGGCTCGCGCGCGTGAATCCTGCGATCAACGCCGTGGTCCAGGAGTTTCCCGAGGAAGTGCTGGACGCCGCACGGAAGGTCGATGCGGCGATCGCACGGGGCGAAGATCCGGGTCCGCTCTGCGGTGTGCCGGTCACGATCAAGGTGAACGTTGATCAGAAAGGCCACGCCACCACGAACGGATTGCGGCTGCAGGAGGGGCTGGTCGCCACCGATGACAGCCCGGTGGTCTCGAACATCCGCAAGGCAGGCGGTGTCATCCTGGGACGAACCAATACGCCTGCCTTCTCGCTTCGCTGGTTCACCAAGAACGACCTGCACGGTCAGACACTGAACCCCCGAGATAGGGATATCACACCCGGAGGCTCGTCTGGCGGCGCAGCGGCGGCTGTCGCGGCCGGCATCTGCGCCATCGGACATGGCACGGATATCGCAGGCTCGATCCGCTATCCGGCCTACGCATGCGGTCTCCACGGGTTGCGTCCGACACCGGGGCGCATCCCCGCCTACAATTCCAGCGCGCCCGACCGCTTCATCGGTGCGCAGCTGATGGCCGTTTCGGGACCGATCGCGCGCAGCATGGCCGATCTCGACACCGCATTTGCCGCCATGGCGGCGCCAGACCCGAGGGACCCCTTGCATGTACCGGTCGCGCTTCGCGGCGCTGAGGCCCCGAAGCGCGTTGCACTGACGCTTTCGCCCGACGGCATGGAGGTGGCCGACGATGTGCATGCGGCCCTTCTCGATGCAGCGGCGCGCTTGCGCGATGCAGGCTGGACCGTCGAGGAGTTGGAGGCTCCGCCGATGCGGCGCGCGGCCGATATCAACGCCTGTCTTTGGATGGCCGAAACGCAGTTCGGTGCCGGCGAGACGGTCGCTCGCGAGGGCGAGGCGGACTCGCAGTTCGTGTTCGCCCGGATGACCGACGACGCCGGCGAGGTAGGTTTCAGCTCACTCATGGAGGCGCTCCAGGCGCGTGTGGGCCTTATGCGGCAGTGGGACTTGTTTCTGCGCGATTTCCCGGTCGTGCTCTGCCCCGTCTCCGGCGAGCTGCCCTTCGACCAGCAGCTCGACGTCGGTTCCGAGGCCGCCTTTAATCGGGTCTATGAGGCCCAGCTGACCCAACGGGCGATCCCTGCAATAGGCCTACCGGCTCTCGCGGTGGCGACGGGGCAAGCGAAGGGGCGACCTATCGGCGTTCAGCTCGTCGGACCCCGATATCGGGAGGACATCCTGCTTGCCGCAGGTCACGCCATCGAAGCAGCAGGAGGTCTGCCCGAGGTCGCCAATCCTGCGTGGATCTGATCGCGGCAGCGTCGTAGCTACTGTTGACGCGCGTGATCCGTCGATGCCTGGGGACCATGATGCACGACAGGAGCGACCTCAGCACGTTCGCAAGACGCCCTGCACAGATTCATCGTACCCGATACCGCACCAGAGGGTGAGACTGACGGCATGAAGACCGAAGCTGTGATCGTTGGTGGTCTGCTGACCTCTGACCGCGTTGCTGTCGTCGCATCCGCCTAGCCACGCTAAAGTGGCCTTCAGAGAAGCCCTCGGCAAGATCGGCGGGGTCCTGAGCAAGCTGGACTACTTCGCGATGGCGCCGCCGCATTCCGATGCAGTCTTCATCGAGGCGCATCCGGCCTAGACGACCCAGGCGTTTTGCGACGGGCATGGGGCGGCCATCACCTTCCGCGGCGGCGTCCGCCGTCTCCAAACGCACGAAGCGCGCCTATCACTCCCTCGCCCTGAACGACCGGATGGGGCGCACCTGGCGCCTGAACGCCGTCCGCGACGAGGAGATGGGGGCGGGCGAGCGGCGCCGCGCCGCGCGACGACAGCCGACCTTCAGCGATGACTGGCGATGCGGCGGCGCGGCCCATAGAAGCCGCTTTTCGCAGCATTCGCGAAACTCGACGGAGGTTGGATTTTAACTGGGCCGACAAAGCGACCAGTAGATTTACAGCGTCAGGATGCAAACTAGGCACGCGCAGTGATGACATTAGATACGTGCGGCGCATGCATCGCAGGGCCATCGAGACAGTCACCGAGACCCACCAAAAAGGCGTCAACAGCCCGTTCGATAGCCCCTGCTGCCATCCCTGACAGTTTGTCGCCGGTGTGCATTCCACCCATTGCGCCTTCGGCAAAAGCTTTGGCGTCGGGGTGATGCAATATGAGGGTTGTCGCTTCGACTTCGACATCCTGAAAACCAGCATCCTCGAAAAGGCGTCTGATCTCATCACCGTCTGGCAATCCACAGATGGCGCGCACGGCGTCCCCGGCGCTTCTTCCGACATGGGCGTCAAGCGCGCTGGCCTGTGCTTTCAGCATCGGATTGATTTCCAGTTCTTTCTGGACGCAAGCTGCCACCCGGCCACCGGGCTTGAGCACGCGGCGCAGCTCGGAAAGGGCAGCAGGTTTGTCGGGAAAGAATTGCAGAGCCTGTTGGCAGAAAGCGAGAGTGAAGCAGTCGTCATCGAACGGCAGCGCGCCCGCGTCGGCTTCGATCCACCGGGCATCTAGGTCTGCTTCTTCTGCCAGGATGCGTGCCACTTCAAGCATTTCGCTGCTGTGATCAACGCCAGTGAGGCTGCCGAGATTGGCTCTGTGCTTTGCCACCTGTCTTGAAACCACACCGGTTCCACAGGCCAGATCGAGGATGTGCTCCCCTTCTCGGGGATCGGCACGATGGATCAGCTCCCTTGCCCAGGGTTCGAAAATGACCGGAACCAGAACGGACTGATAGCGGTAGGCAAATGTTGCTGGAGCCATTGCCATCCCTCCAATTGCGATCCTACGCCGATTTGAAGATCCGGCAAGTCTTTTGCTGATGTCCAAATTGGGCGCGAAGCGGCCCTTTTCTGCTGCTGCACCACTTCATGGTGTCATGGTGCACCAACGTCCGGCTGGCGATGTGGCGGATCGGAGGTATCCTCATGACCACCGCCAACTTGGCCGCCATTCGAACTTGCCGGCCCGACTGGAACAAAGGTCGGAGCGTCGGCCAGAAGCGCCCAATTCTGCCAAAGCATGTCTGGGCGATCCGCGTGCAGCTTGAGATCTAAGGGACCTTCGCGATCTGGGCTCTTCAACCTCGCCATCGACACCACGCTCCGCGGCTGCGATCTGGTGAAACTGAATGTGGCTGAGGTTTACGCGACCGGTCATGTCAAGAACTGCGCCCCAAAGCCGCCGGTCGATCTGGTGCACGCATGCTTCAATGCGGCGCGCTAGAAGAAACATTCGCCGCAAACGCAAAGTCTGAACGGGGTCGGACGCACACGATGCGGGGCTTATCTGACATACTCCTCGCTTGCCCTCGCGTCTCACCTCAAGCACACTTTTTCGCAGGGTAGGGGTGTCTGTTTTGCTGCTAGGCCCGTGGGCAAACGGACCAGTGCGGGCCATGCTGAGGGAGGAGTGTATCATAACATTCAAGACCGAAGGTTCCACGCCACCGGAAAATCCGACGCCGCAGCAGAGGGCTTTGCCCAAGGTCAACACGGTGACGGCGGATGATATCAGCGCGTCGCTGAAGGCAGGGTTTTCCGACTTCCTTGCCCGCCCCTTTATGAGCGGCTTCTTCGGCCTGTTCTATGCGGTTTTCGGCATCCTTTTCGTCTGGACCCTGGTCTGGCTGAACAAGGTCTGGATGATCATCCCCGCGACCATAGGCTTTCCGCTGGTCGCGCCTTTCGCTGCCGCCGGGCTCTATGAAATGTCCCGCCGGTTGCAGAAGGGAGAGAGTTTCGGATGGTCTGAAGTTCTCACGGTCATAGCCAATCAACGCAAGCGCGAGATGGGCTGGATGGCCTTTGTCACTTTGTTCATTTGCTGGGTATGGTTCTACCAGTTTCGGACAGTGCTGGTGATCGTGCTGCAGGATTCATCCTTCTCGGATTTGGAGGGGTTTTTTAACGCCGTCTTGTTCACACCGGAGGGCTGGACCTTCCTTGCGATTGGCACATGCGTCGGCGCATTGCTCTCGGCTGTGCTTTTCACGGTGACCGTGGTCGCCATGCCAATGCTGCTTGACCGAGAAGTCGATTTCATTTCTGCCATGTTGACATCCATTCGCGTTGTTCGGGAAAGCCCGGTGGTCATGCTTGCCTGGGCAGCGATCATCACGGTCACCATGCTGTTGTCGCTGGCTCCGGCGTTTCTGGGCCTGATCTTCACCCTGCCCATTCTTGGCCACACGACATGGCATCTCTATCAGCGGGCCGTGACATCAGTGGAGGAGTGATCTACCCAGCCATGTTCTCCATCGTGATCAGGGCCCACGGAGGTGGCTCAAACGGTCTATAGGCGCTGCCGTGCAGCGAATGGCCGACGGTAGCCCATTCTGTGGAAGAGAGGCGTTTGCAGACGCAGCGAGATGGCGCTAGTGAAGGGAGAGCGCGCCTGCCGAACAGCGCGTTGCCGTCTTCGACGGGATGGGGACATTACGAGCGTCCTGAGGTTCTGGGCGATGGCGGCGAGAAGAAATTCGTCGTTGGCGCCGCATGGTCGCGTATAGCTGTAGAACCCCGCCAGATGCACCTGGATGCGGCCGAGGTCCAGGAAGCGGTCGATGGACCGCCGCAGATGGTCCCAAGGCACATGATCCTCCAGCGAGAACTCATAGAACAGCCCCGTCTGCGCCTCCTAGCCTGGTCCCATCATCGGCCACCACCTCCCCGCTGAGGAGAGTGCATCAGCGACTTCCCCCCGACCAAGCATGCGTTTTTCAACGGAACAGGCTGAAAGACCTTCGGCAAGCAGATCGCTTCCGACAAGTGCAGGGGGGCGCCTGTGCTACGCCGCGCCAAGACCAAGTCTCCTGCGCAGCTCTTCGACCATTTCTGCGGCGCGAGGCTGCGTCTTTGCGAGCGCCATGACATTCAACGATACGTCCGCTGCCCTATTCGGAGGTGAAACGATCACGATACCTTCCTCTGACGCACGGGACCTGAACGCAAGCTCGTCAAGCAGATCGAGAAGCGCTCGGGTGCCAATGGGCTTCAACTCCGGAAAGATGTCCTGCACAATCAGCAATCCGTTCTGAGTATCGTCACCTCTGAACCTTCGCGCGGCCGCGAGCGGAATGGAAACGCCGCTCCACCGCCCATTGCATTCAACCCAGTGCAACTCGCTTCTCCGGTTCGGCGTCTCCCTAATGACCGCGTCAAGGGAACATGCACCAAAGTACCCTATTCTTTGAAGCAACGCGCCGATGATGGCTGCCTCGGCCAGAAATTCCTGCGCGATGTCGTCAGGTAAGATCGCCGGTTGCGCTCCCGAGAACCTGCCCCGCGAGCCCTCGACGCGCTGCTCGAAGAGACCAAGGATCTGAGGCAGGCCTTCATCCTTTTTCGGCAACCACATTTGGGCCGAGGGGCTGGCGGTGATCCCCGATTCCCACACTCCGATGAGAATGGGATATGTGCCCCGCCAACCCACGGCGCGAAGGCGTTGCTCGATCACATCCCTGATTTCTGTAAGCCTCATCTTCTCCAATTGTGCACTTTGGAAGCGCAGGTTGCCCCGACCACCCGCACTACTTGGGGCTTTGACAACAACCGAACTGAAATCTCGCGCGAAACGCGCAACCTTGGCTGCGGCGGCGGCAGGCCCGAACGCGTAGAGCGTCGGTGGTGTGGAGTCCTTCCCAGTCAGCGTGCGGACGACCGACCAGAACCACAATTTGTCATTGGCGTGTTTCGAGGCTCTTGATGTGGGGCCCGCCACACTGACGGGTGTTTGTCTGCAGTCGGCTAGGGCCTTCGCCAGATGCCAAGTATAACCGTTCGTTAGGTAGCTCTGCACCGTCAGGGCGGTCCCGTCAGGCAAGGCCTCCCCCAGAAGCGAGGCCAGCTTCGGATTCACGCGAAGCTGCCGCGCAACAGAATCCGCGTCACGAGGCTCAGCCTCAACGAAGGACACATCTCGGATACCGAGATAATCACCGAGGTATTGCTCGAACTCAGGGACGCGCTCGCGCACAACAACCGTGTCGCCAGCCTTCGCCAGGAGCGCCATCCGGTGTTCGAGGCGCCCCGCCGCACCAGGGTCGAAAAGTTCAGTTCCGGATTGGTCGCAAATGATCAGAGAGGGGACCGAGGGGGCGCCCTGTCGAACCATCGGCCCGAATTCAAGCGACGCCTCAAGGGCCGGTTCGTCCCGGAGCAGCCGCTTAGCCAAGTCTTCAATGACAGGTTTTGCCGCTTCGATGGCCCGTTCAACCGTATTCGAAGTCTCAATCACAACTAAGGCCCATCATGAGTGGCAGTTCCCAAGACCTCGCTTTGTGCTCTAGGCTGTATACGAGTGTATGCGAGGTGCCCGTCATGTGTCGACTGTATGCCATGAGAGCAAATGAACCGACCCGGGTGGAGTGCGGACTGGTTCGCTCACAGAACGCCCTGATGGCGCAAAGCAAAGGCGACATGGGAGGCTTGATGCATGGCCATGGATGGGGCGTAGCGGACTATCCTGACGGTGTACCCATCATCGAGAAGCAGACTTGGGCCGCCTTCGAGGGAGAACACTTTACGAAAGCGGCCGCACGGGTCTATGCGCATACTGCGGTCGCACATGTACGTCGCGCGACGGTCGGACCGGTCAGTGTGGAGAACACCCACCCGTTCAGCCACGGGCGCTGGATATTCGCGCATAACGGGACGTTGCCGGGATTTGAGGATGTCCGTTTCCAGTTGCTCGAGCATATGGACCCGCTGCACAGATCGGAGATCAGGGGCCAGACCGACAGCGAACATATTTTCCGCTACCTGCTGAGCCTCTTCCTGCGGCACCCCGAGGTCGGCCTGCTTGAAACCGTTCGCCGCGGACTTGAACAGATCGTGACCTGGTGCGCCGAGACCGCTCCTGACGGAACAGTCGGCTTAAACATCGTCCTGACCGATGGTGAAACCCTGATTGGATCGAGGCTGAATCGTACCCTCTACCATCTCAGAAGAGACCACCTGCATGTGTGCAACTATTGCGGAAAGACACATGTTCACCACGATCCGAAGCAGCCCTATCGCGCGATCGAAGTGGCCTCGGAACCGATAACCCCAGACGAGCCGTGGACCGAACTGCCAAACAGCGTTGTCTACGCCGTTTCGCACGATATCGAAATGGAAATCGAGCCGCTTGCAGCTGGTCGTTGATACCGGGCCGACCCGGGAATGACTTCATACGCTGCGGCTCCAACCGGTCATCCAAGGAAGATAGGTGTCAGCAACATGCTGATCCCGACGGCGATGATCAATCCGATCAGATCGAGAGGTGCTCCGGCGCGCAGCATGCGACTGCGGGTCACCGCGGGATTGGCGAACACGATGGCGTTGGGCGGCGTCGCCACGGGAAGCATGAAGCCTATCGAAGCGCTCAGGGCCACCGGCAACATGAACGCGATCGGATCCATCTGCAAAGAGGTGGCCATGGCTCCGACGATCGGCAGGAAGATCGCCGCCATTGCCGTGTTGCTTGCCAGCTCGCCGACGTAGGCGACAATCGCGGCGATTACGAGTAACAGGGCAAATGTCGGCAGGAACTGAAGCGTTCCGGTCAATCCACCGATCCAAGCGGCAAGGCCGGATTGATCGAGAAGAGCCGCTAGCGCAAGCCCGCCGCCGAACAGGATCAACACGTCCCATCGAATGGATTGAGCCCCCTCCCAGTCGAGAAGCCGCCCACCTTGTCCGTCAGGTGCGGAGAAAAGCAGAACCGCAGCAAGTATGGCAATTCCCGCATCGGTCAACATGAGACCCGGCAGCGCTGCATCCATCAGAGGACGGCAGATCCAAGCAAGTGCCGTCAGCCCGGCAATCGCTGCGACGCGCTTCTCTGCTGCACTCATCGCAGAGTTACACGTTCCGAAACCTGTCGCGAGATCGGCGCGTCCGACGGGTGGGAAACTGGCAAGGACGAGCCACGCCGCGACAAGAAGGATCGTCGCAACGGGTAATCCGATCGCGGCCCATTCGGCAAAGCCGATCGCGACACCGTAGGTCTCGCTTGCATGCGCCGCGAAGATTGCGTTCGGCGGCGTTCCGATCAGAGATCCCATGCCTCCAATCGTGGCGGCAAAGGCGACACCCAACATCAGGGCCGAAGCAAAATGCGGTCGGTTCGACTGGGAACCTGCAATGGCCGCTGCGATCGGCGCCATGACCATTGCCGATGATGTGTTGCTGATCCACAGGCTGAGAAACGCGGTGGACAGCATGATCGCGGCAAGAACATGTCGTGGATTTTTGCCGGCAAATCCCAGAAGTGCGTGGGCGAGCCGATAATGGAGGCCGGATCTTTCGATCGCCTTCGCTAGAAGAAAGCCTCCCATAAACAAGAGCACCACAGGATGGCTATAGGATTTCGCAACATCGTTCAGGTCAGAAATCCCAAGCAGAGGGGCGATCGCGATCGGCAATAGCGCAGTTGCGGCAAGAGGCAGTGCCTCGAATAGCCACCAAGTCGCCATTGTAAGAGCCAGTCCTGCCGTCCACCAAGCTGTTTCAGACATGCTTTCGGGCGCCGGAAGGACTAAAGTCACGGCCAATGGAGCCAATCCAAAGACGAGACTTCCTTTCAAGCTCATGTCTCTTCACCGGCAACCCTGAGCGAGCGGAAGATCGCTACACCCGCGATGCCAACAACCCTCCGGAACTCGAAACACCCTAGCTGTCTCTTCATGAAGATACTCGTAAAGCAACTCCGCGCAAAAGCCAGCGCTCCGAGCAGGCTCTGAAGGAGAATTTCGACACGCCTGGCGCGCTCATTGAAATTCGGTCAACCCTAACACTGTCGGGCTTTCAGGGGGAGGCTTCCGAAATTTAGCCTCAGGATGTTCATCGGTCTTCAACCGTCCTGCCCAGAAGACTGTGATGGTCACTGTAGCCATGTTCTGAAAGCGCCCGAAGTGCCTCGATTCGACCTTCACGACTTTCTTCAGTATCGACGACATGGTTGACCGCACGGAGACGTGTCTGGTGGTCGTCATGCAGGGCATTGTGATGGCTGCCAGCCAAAACGAGTGCCAGATACCAGTCGAACGGCTCTAGGTCAGGGTCCGTCTTGCTTGCGAGATATGTCGTCGCGGTGATGATGTCGCCCGTTGTAGCGCAGGTAATCGAAAAATCGTCGACACGGTCGTAGCCGTACCCGGCACCCTCGGCGCGATCGAGGAACTTCAGTTCGGTCCTGTCAATCTCGAAAAGCACGCCAGGGATAGCGGAAGATTGGCTCCTTGTGTCGAGAAGCGTCGCTTTACCGGAGCCGTCCTTGCCCGGTTTGCTGAATTCCAGTTCAAAGCGCTGAGCTGTCGCCGTTCCGATCACACGTGCAGTGCTGCAGCGCGCTTGCAGCCGCGCAGGCAACATATTCGACCCGTAGGCGAAATACATGAAACTCATCGCTGCCTTCCTGTACCGATATCAAGTCATCTAAGCTCTGCGAGCGAGTTTCCAACACTTGGATGCGCGAGACGACATTGGCTGCGATGTGCCACCCACTGGAATACGTAAAGCATGACACCTCTTTATCGGGAGCTGTCAATCAGCGTGCCCGCGCTCTGAAGGTCTTGAAATCCGGCGACGAGTTGTCGGCCGCTTCACATCGTACTCTTCTGAGGGGACGGGCCGTGGCCACCGCGTCGCCCAATGATGGAGCAGCACCATCGCGGAAGGATAAGACCGGTCGGCAAGAGCCGGGATCGAAGCATAGCCGAGGCGATCGAGATCTGAATGGACGAGGCGCCACGATGAAGGCGGCCCAAACCGGTCGTTCATATCGTCAATCGCGCCGCGATGCAGCGCGATTGTCTACTTCAGATGCCGTCGAGGCGTGTTCTATGAGCATCCCTTGGCAGCTTCCTACTGTCCGGCGAGCCGTCCCAGGCCTTCGAGGCTGCGGCGACGGTTGGGCGACATCCGCAGCACTGCCTCATAGGCCTCGACGGCCGCTCCGGTATCTCCGATCTCCGCCAGGAGGTCGCCGAGCAGTTCGCGCGCGGGCAGGACATGGCCCGGGGTCACCGGCGCCTTCCCGACCCGGTCCTCGATGTCGGCGGCCTCGCGCATCAGTGCGGTCGCGGCTTCGCGATCCCCGGCGTCGAACGCGATCCAGGCTTCGATGCCCTTCCTCTGCGCGTCGAGCAGCGCCAGCCAGTAGCCCGCGTTGCGCTCTTCGAGGACCTTTCCGATCTTCGCCAGCTCCCCGAGAGCGTCCTCCGCCGCCGCGACATCCCCCGAGCGCGCGGCGCCCAGGCCCTTCGCGAACCAGCGGATCGCGACGGCCTGCGGGTAGCGCTCCCAGGTGACAGCGGGATGCAGCACGCTCGGGAGGCGTGCGGCGGTCGCCCAGTCGCCTTCCTCGAGCGGGATCCGCGAAGGGGCCGCCGCCGCCGCATAGGCCGTCCCGAAGATGTCCTCGAGGTTGACGTAAGCCTCCATGGCGGCGAGGATCTCGCGCGCCGCCTCGACCTGACCCAGCTGGAGATGCGCGTAGACCGCGTAGTCGATGGCATGCGGGTAGTGGTCCACGATGACGTCGCCACCCGACTGGCGCAGCACGGCCTGCGCGCTTCGCTTGTTCAGGTCTATCGATTCCTCCCACAGGCCCAGCCGCGTGAAGATGTGGGACGGCATGTGCAGTGCGTGCGGTACGTCAGGGGCGATCGTCAGGTAGGCTCGCGCCACCTCGAGCCCCCGGTCGGCAAGGGCCGGGTGATCGTATGCGTGGATCGCATAGTGGTAGGCTCCCGGGTGCCCGGGCGCGTCCTCCCGGAGGGCGTCCATCCGCTCCCCGGCCTCGATGAGGTCCGGGACGGCTTCCGCACCGCGCGGGGCGGCGGTCAACTGAGCGAGCGAGGCGAAGGCCTGCGCGTCGGGATCGTCAGGATGGGCGTCTGCGATCGCGCGCTGCTTTGCGGCCCAATTCGCGAGGCGCTCGCGATAGGGCGTATCCTCGCCTTCATAGAAGGCGAGGACCGCGCCGATATAGGCGGCCTCGCGGTCCGAACCAGCGTCCATGCCGGCGAGGCGGTCGGCGGCGGCGCGGCCGGCGACCGTCTCCTCCGGCGTCGGGCCGCCGGGCCAGAGCGGGTGGAACTTCGTCATCGCGATCCCCCACTCGGCCATGGCGCAGTCGGGATCGGCGGCCGCCGCCTCATGGAAGGCCGTCGCGGACTGGCGGTACATCATGTGGTGGAGCAGCAGCAGTCCCCGTTCGAAGGCGGCGCCCGCTTCGCTGCAACTCGTCTCGAAGGATACCTCCCCGAGGTCCGCAGGATCGGTCGTCTGCGCCAGCGCGCTGCCGGCCACTCCGCAAAGGAGAAGGCTCGCTATTCTCGTAAGGGGGCTCATCGTCTATCCTCCTGCTGAGGGACGCCTTGCGCTGCGTCCTGTCTTGGCGTCCGCGCCTGCAAGAGCGGCTGACGCAGGCGTCGCTGTCGTCCCATTCGGAGGGTCAAGCCATGCGTTCCTTCAAACGAAATGACTTGAAATCTTCTGAAATCCCTTTGGGAGAGATCACTTGGAACCGCTCGGATGGCCGCCTCTATGATGCGGCCCACCGCGAGATCGAACTGCGCCATCAGACGCGGGAAGTGCTGTCCGCGCTGGCCGAGGCCCCGGGGCGCACCCTCGGCCGCGACGCCCTGATCGAGGCGGTCTGGTCAGGGAGGGCCGTGTCGTCCGACAGCGTGGCCCAGTGCATCGCGGAGATCCGGCGCGCGCTCGGCGACACGGGGAAGAAGATCGTCGAGACCGTGCCGCGCGAAGGCTATCGGCTCAATCCGACACCAACGCCTGCTCGCCCGCGCCGGAGGGCATACGCCACGGCGGCGCTCCTGCTGGCCATCGCTGCGGGCCTCGCCCTGTGGGGGGGGCGCCCCGGATCGCCCGCCGCGCCGCCCGTCATCGCCATCCTCCCTTTCGACGATTACAGCCCACAGGAGCACCGGGGCCTGCTGAGCGACGCCGTGAGCGAGAACATCATCGCAGCCTTGGCGCGCAACCCGCAGCTGACGGTTATCGCGCGGACCTCGAGTGCCCAGTTCCGCGGAGCCGGTCTCGGCATTGCGGAAATCGCGGATCGGCTGGGGGCCGACTATATTGTCGAAGGGAGCCAGCAATACGACGGATCGCGCCTGCGCATCGTGGCGCAGCTCATCGACGGGAAGACCGAGGCCCATCTCTGGTCCGACGAAATGGACGTCACGCTCGACGATCTCCTTGAGGCAAACAGCCGCATCAGCGCCAGGATCGCGAACGCGGTCGGCTTCAGCATCGTCGATACCGCCGAGGCGAAGATGTCGGCGGGCGACGTCAGCGCGCTGATGATCTCGAACGCCGCGCAGAGCCGGATCATGCGGAACTTCACCCGCGAGAACTTGCTCATCAATCTTGAGGAACAGGATTTGGCGATCCGGGACTATCCCGAGTCCGCCTGGGGCTATCTGGGCCAGGCGCTGGCCCTGCGCAATGGGCTGCGTCACGGTTGGATCGAGGGCGAGGAGGCGGCGACGCGCGAACGGATGGAGAGGCTGGCCCGCAAGGCCGTGGAACTCGACCCGAACAACTTCATGGCCCATCACGCGCTCGGACGGGTGCTGATGTACAACAAGGACGTCGAGGCGGCGATCGGCGCCTTCCGCCGCGGGGCGGAGCTGAACCCCTCCTCGTCGATGGTCCTGATCGGTCTCGCGGATGCGCTGATCTTCACGGGTGAGACCGAGCAGGCGCTGGACGTGGTCGCGCAGGTCGAGCAGATTGACCCGCTCTACGGCTTCAGTCTCGCCTGGACCAAGGCTTGGGCGCTCTGGCAGGCCGATGAGTGCGAAATGGCCCTTGAGACGTTTCTCGGCACGCCCACGATGCCCGTCGCCGCCTATAAGGACCTCGCGGCGATCCACCATTGCCTTGGGAACGCCGAGAAGGCGTCCGAGGCGATTGATACCTATCTTGCGCAGAACCCGACCTACACGCTCGCCCGGATCAAGGAGGTCGAGACGGGGATGTGGACGGCACCGGGCGCCTTGGACCGCTGGCTCGGGGCGATGGCGGCCGTGGGCGTGCCCCCGGATTGACCGCCTCCAAAGGCATCGCCGCTCTGCGGCGAAAGACGGCTTCCCGCCCAGTTAGGCCGGATGTCGCTCCGGTGACGCGTGAGATCTTCAGCGCGCCGCACGCGCCTCGAATGATCCTTCATGATGCGTTCCGCCGACCCTGTGGACCGCGCGGGGTGAGGCTGTGTTGCTGCATGCGGTTTCGAGCGAGCGACCAGTATGGATCATCTGTGACCTGGATCCTGTACTGCAACGACGAAGGGCTTGGTCTGCCAATCCACCGCTCCAGCTTTTGTGCGTGGTTGAGATCTGCTTGGAGGCATTCTCGAAGACCAGAACACCTCAGATCGTAGCTTACGTCAGTGTCCAATTTCCGGGGAGCAACTCGGCCAGTCCAGCACTCCAGCTTTTTTTGTGTTGAGAACTGCTTGGAGGCATCGCCGCCGAGCCCTGATCTGACCTCACGGACGGCCTGTGTCCCTTCGCCGCCCGGGTGTCGTGCGCAGCTCCGCGAGGGAGTGGCGTTCGATCATGCGGTGGACTCGGATGGGCTCGGGGCCGCGGTGGAGGGCGCGGAGCTGCTTGAAGTTCTCGATGTCTTCCTCGGTCCGGCGTTCGTGGTGGCGGATGTATTCGACCCAGGTCGGGACGTGGTAGCTCTCGGTCCAGATGTCGGGGTTCTCCATGTCGCGCAGTAGCGTCCATTGGCCGGCGCCGTCGCGGATGCGGATGCGGCGGCGGTCGGCCATGAGCGCGAGGAAGCGGGGCACGTCGGCCTCGTCGATGGTGAAGTCGACCATCACCATGAGTGTCTCGACCTCGATCGACACGGCGGCCCTTTCGCGCCTCCTGCGGGTTCTCGATCGACCATGATCGCCTTCCCGGCGGGGATGCGCGTGTGGATCGCAGGCGGGGTGACGGACATGCGGCGCGGGATGAACACGCTCGCTCTCCAGGTCCAGCAGGGGCTCGGGCGCGATCCCCATGCCGGCGAGATTTTCTGCTTCCGCGGGCGTAGAGGCGACCTGGTCAAGCTGCTCTGGCACGACGGGGTCGGCATGTCGCTCTACACGAAGCGCCTCGAGGCGGGGAAGTTCATCTGGCCGGCGAGCACCTCGGGCGCGGCGGTGCCGATCTTCCGCCCCTTCGAGACCCTCGTCCGCCCCTTCGGGCTTCCGGTCCGCCCGATGCCAGGCACCGGGGTCTGGGCGCTGATCTGGCCCTTCGCGCGCTTGTTTCGCGGCGTGCTGATCGCCGTGGGCGTGCTGTCGGTCGTCTCGGCGGCAATCGGGCTGGCCGTGGTCTGGGCTCTCGCCTTCGTGGTCGACGGTGTGACGTCGCAGGCGACCGCATCGTGCTGGCCGACGCGCGCTTCCTGACGGAGGCCGGCCTGCCGGACCTGGATCTTCTCTCGCTGACGCAGGAAGCGTCGGGGCGCTGGCGCCTGGACGGAACGCCAGACGGCGGTCAGACCGGCATGCTGGCGCGCTTCGACCTGCGCGCGCCCGCCGTCATCGAGGGGACGGAGGCTGGCGAGCGCCTGATCGGCACAGCCGCGGCCGAGGACATCCTGGGCCTTGGTGGGAACGATATCCTGATCTCTGGAGGAGGCGACGACCTGCTCCGAGGCGGCCCAGGCGGAGATTTCTTCGCGTTCCAGCGGCTGGACGACGGCGCGACGGCTCGGATCGCCGATTTCGGCGCGGGCGACAGGCTCGCGCTGGACGACCGGTTCTTCGGCCTGGGCGACGCGGGCATCTCTCCGCGCGCGCTGTCGGGGGCGGAGGCCTCCGCCATCCTGGCAGCAGGGCAAGCGCAGCTGAACCTGGGGGCGGGGCGTCTGACGCTCGACCCCGCTGGTCCGGGCGGCGATGGTCCCGCGCTCACGATCGACCTTGGCACGATCATCGGCATCAGCGACGTGTTCCTGTTCTGACGGGCGTTGATGATGCGACCGCCCCCTGAAGGTGTGCCTGGCGGCCACCTGCCGGACCAGACTACCGGTTCGGCAGGACGTTCTCCCAACCCGACCAAGAGGCTCAGAGGGTGGTGCCAGACGAATTCGAACCAGTCTCGGCCAGGCCAGTGATGCTGTCGTTTATGTCGCGCAGAGATCACGCCACTCGGCGAGAGCGGCAGTGCGCTTGGCCTTGAAAAGGGATCTGCTGGAGAGGCTGCGCTCCTGGTTGAAATGGTTCGAGACAGAGGTGTGGACGGAGGCGAATTTCTGCAGACTTCGGATGCGCCGAAACCGGAGCATTGCCCGCTCCCGCCGTCGGAACGGCAAATTCGAATCTCCCGCTTGGTTGTTCTCCCGGCGGCCCGTCTGCTGCCGCGCGGCTGCGCCGATTTCCTTCAGTGCGGCGCCGTAGGACCGCAGCTTGTCCGTGACGATCGTCTCGGGGCGACCGTGGTTGCGTATGGCTTTCCTGAGAAACTTCAGAGCAGACTTCTTGTCGCGGGTCTCCGTGACAAAGCTCTCGAGACCTTCGTCCTCGTGGTCGCCTGCCTGCCAGAGATACAATTGCTCGCCGTTGATCTTCACGAACATCTCGTCGCGGTGCCACCGCCAGCGGCTCGATCGCATCCCCGCGATCCGGCGTTTCCAGATCTTGGACGCGAACTTCGGGCCAAACCTGTGCCACCAGAACCGGACAGTTTCGTGGCTGATGTCGACCCCGCGCTCGTGCAACAGATCTTCCACGTTGCGGAGCGACAGATGGAACCTGACTTAGAGCATTACAGCCAGGCGGATGATTTCGGGAGATGTCTTGAAATACTTGAAGGGGAACGCTTGGTCATCCCGGCAGGGTAGGGAGGTCGATGCTCCTCCTCAAGCCACGTTGCTCTGACAAGACCCGGACGAGCGCTCAAGCAGTTTTCAGGCCAGGCCAAGATTCGACCGCGCCATCAGGCGCGGCCGTGTTCATGCGCGTATCATCCTAGAAAAGCACGACATCGTCGACCCCTATCGCGAACCCAGGCCCGAAGGTCGCAACGCCCTGCAGGCCGTTCGGACCATCGCCATCGATGTCCAGAAGCAGGGTGCCCGACCGACCATCGTAACCGGCGATACCGTCGCGCAGAAGGGTCTGAGCCTCCCTCCCCGTCAAGGCGCGGACGTCGATGCCGTCGCCACCGAGGCCAAGAAGCCTGTCGTCAATGGCAAGTTTGTCGCCAACCGAGAAATCCTCGATCACGATGCTCGGATCCCGTCCCGTCAGGACGAAGAAATCCGCGCCGCCGCCGCCTGTCATCGTATCGGAACCACCCGCGCCGATCAGGACGTTCGCGCCATCGTTGCCGGTGAACGTCTCCGCCGCGCCGGTGCCGGTCAGACGCACATTCGCGGTGCCCGTAGCCTCGAGGACTTCGAGAGACTGACGGCCGACCGCGAAATCGACGGAGGTCCGGACCGTGTCGGTCCCGGCCCCGGCCGCTTCCACGACCCGATCGTCTTCGTCCTCGACGACGAAGACATCATTGCCGCC
Source organism: Jannaschia seohaensis (assembly GCF_900116765.1). GTDB lineage: Bacteria > Pseudomonadota > Alphaproteobacteria > Rhodobacterales > Rhodobacteraceae > Jannaschia > Jannaschia seohaensis. The sequence goes on from NZ_UETC01000027.1 coordinate 16,830, forward strand.
GCGTCCTGCCAACACGTCCGCCCCTGCCCCGCCATCGAGAGTGTCGGCGCCTGCAGTCCCGGTCACTTCATTTGCGCCAGCATCGGCGGAGGACACGATCTGCCCCCTGATTTCGCCGCCCGGGAAGGAGGTGGTGTGGACGTTGAAGTAGAGATCGACATCATCGCCGGGCTTGGTCGTGCCGAGCGCCTCGAGATAGGGAGCATTCCCCTCGCCCGCTTCCCAGACACCGGACGCCGTGATGGACCTGTCTGGATTGACCGAGAACACGAAGTCGTCGTCTTGCAGGAGGTTCAGGACGATGGCACCATCGGCCCCGCGCTCGCCGGCATGAATATGACCGCCGACGATGCGGTCAAGGCCCTGGAGCGTCACCGTATAGGTGAAGCTGCTCTCGGAAACATCGAAGATGCCGTAGCCGGTGCCCGAGGACGAGGAGCCATTGGGCGTGGACTGCTGCGCTCCGGTGAGCGCGAACTGGTAGATGCGGTCCTCCCCGAGGATCGGCTCCTCTGGATCGGTCGGCTCCTCTGGATCGGTCGGCTCCTCTGGATCGGTCGGCTCCTCTGGATCGGTCGGGTCCTCTGGATCGGTCGGGTCCGTCGGTTCGGTGGGGTCCGTTGGATCGGTCGGGTCCTCTGGATCGGTCGGGTCCGTCGGTTCGGTCGGGTCCACGGGAGTCTCGGTCTCAGGAAGGTCGACGTCCTCGCCGCCATAGGCCAGCGACCGATCGTCGAACCGGAGGGTCTCGACGTCGTCGGAGACGAAATCGACGCCCAACGCCGAGGTGATCCGCAAGCCGTCCGCGAGGGTCTCGACGGTGACGTCGGCGCTGTCGACCCCGAAGACCGCGGTATCGACCCCCGCGCCGCCTTCCAGGGAATCGTTCCCCTCCCCTGCGGTCAAAACGTCGTCGCCGCCGAGGCCGCGAAGATGGTTGCCGTTGCCATCGCCGGTCAGGACGTCCGCGAAGGCCGAGCCGTCGACGTTCTCGATCCCGGTCAGCACGTCGCCTGTTGCATCGCCTCCGGCGACGGTCCCGGCGGCCAGATCGATGGAAACCGCCTCTTCCGAGAACTGGTAGCTCGCGGTATCGGTCCCGTGCCCTCCGTCGATCGTGTCAGCGCCGAGGCCCCCGTAGAAGAACGTGTCCTCCTCATTCCCGAGAAAGCTGTCGTTGCCCAGGCTGCCGACGATACGCTCGATACCGGTGAACAGATCGGTCGCAGTCTCGAACCGTTCGAGCGCCGTCACCTCCTGCTCGGGCAGAAGCGTTACGTCCGGGAGGAAGCGGACGGGGTCGAGGTCGCTGGGTTCGTCGGCGAAGAACGGGTCGAGCTGCCAGATCCGCTCGGGCGTGATCGGATCCTCCTGACGCCGCGTGTCGTCGCTGGGGTCGTCCGTGCCCTGGTCGAAGATCTGGTAGGTATAGCGCGTCTCGTCGGTGCCGGTCTGGATGATATCGGTCTCTTCGCCCGTCGGACCCCGGGTCGTGGTCATGCTGTCGGTCCAGACATAGAAGTCGACCGGGGTGAAGGACGTGACCTCGCCGGTTGTCATGTCGCTGCGGCGGCCCGCACCCGCCATCGCCACGTCGATGCCATAGGTCAGCACGCCGTAATCGATGGCATCTACGCCCGCGCCGCCATCCAGCGTATTTGTCCCCGCGCCGCCGATCAGGACGTCGTTTCCCGCTCCGCCGGTCAGCGTGTCGTCGCCCGCCCCGCCCGTCAGGATGTCCGCGCCGCCGCGACCGTCGAGTTCGTCGTCGCCCAGATTGCCAGCGAGCAGGTTCGCCTTCGCGTCGCCAAACAGGCTGTCCGAGCCGACACCGCCGACGAGGTTTTCGATCGCCACGAGCGTGTCGTCGCCCGCACGGCCGGTTTCGAGGTCTGCCAGGATGCCCGACAGGTCGTTGGTGAGCCGGTCGATCCCGCCCTTCGGATGGCTCTGGTAGAGGTTCCAGCTGGCCGCGTCGCTGCCTTCGCCGCCGTCGAGGAGGTCGCCTCCGTTGCCGCCATGGAGCAGGTCGTTGCCCGCGCCGCCAAACAGTTCGTCCGCACCGTCATTGCCGAACAAGGCATCCGCCGCACCTTCGCCGTGCAGCGTATCCGCGCCCTTCCAGCCGACCAGTTCGTTGGCCTCCGCATCGCCGCGCAGGGCGTCGTTCGACTCGGACCCGGCGACGTCTTCGATACCGCCGATCAGCACGTCCCCGGTGGCATAGCCCCCGTCGAGCAGCCGCTCCGTCAGATCGACGTTGACGCCTGAGGTGCTGACCTCGTAGGTGAGCAGGTCCCTTCCCTCGCCGCCGTCGATCTGTTCGCGGAAATCCCCACCGACGAAGGTGTCGTCGCCCAGCTCGCCCGACATCTCGGTCAGCTTGTTTTCGTCGAAGAAGCCCTGGACCTCGTCGCTGCCATAGGTGTGGTTGTAGGTGCCCAGAACGTCGTCGCCGGCCCCGCCTTCCAACGTGGCAGAGAACCTCTGCGCCGCGTAGAGCACGTCATTCCCGCCGAGCGCCTCGACCCGCATGCCGCTATCGGCATTGCCGCCCGAGATGATGTCGCGGGTCTGCGAGCCGATGATGTGCTCGAACTCGCCAACATTGTCGGCCCGGCCGCCGGGCTCGGCCGTATTCGGATCGGGGTTTTTCAACGCGTTCAGGACGCTCGGATAAACCTCGCCCGGCACGGTCACGCCGGGCTGCTTTTCGATCACGCCGTCGACCCCGAGCGTGGGCTGGATGAACAGCGGGTTCTCCACGCCGAAGGACCGGATCGGCGCCTTGCCCGCAACCTCTCCGTTCGGCGCGATCGGGTTCATGTAGATATGCCAGGAATACTCGCTCTGGCTGAAGTCCAGCAGGTCGGTCCCTTCCAGCGGGGTCTGCCGGTTGTCGTCCCCGAACAGCAGATCTCCCTCGAGCGAATTGTCGCCCCAGACGCGCACCGTGTCGCTGCCCGAACCGCCCAAGAACGTGTCGAAGGCCTGCACTTCGCTGACGAAGAGGTCTTCGCCCGGGCCGCCGTAGAACCTGTTTTGCGTCTCGCCCAGACCGCTGCGCAGATCGTCGTTGCCGTCGTTGCCGTAGATCGTTTGGTTGATGTCGCGCGACGAAACGATGACGTCACCCCCGACGGAGCCGACGATCAGCTCGATTCCGTTGAGGTAGTCGATGCCGTAGCGGTCGCCGACCACGGTGCTTGTGGCGTATTTCGAAACTTGCTGCTCGCCCGGCCGGTCGGTCGGCAGGATGACGATGCCGCCCGGCATGTCGAGCGGATCGAACGTGCCGAAACCGGTCGTGAGGAAGTCGACGAAATCGACGCTCTGGTTGTATTGGTCCGTCTCGGCGACGGCGGAATACTTGATCGTCGAGAAGCCGCTGGAAATGTCCGAAATCGTGTCGTCGCCGAGGCCGCCGACATAGGTGTTCGCGCCCGCTCCGCCTGACAGAAAGTCGTCGCCGCCATCGCCGATCAGCGTATCGTCCCCGTTTCCGCCGAGCAGGATGTCGTTGCCGCCAAGCCCGCGGATCTGGTCGTTGCCCTCTCCGCCGTTGATCTTGTTGATCTCGTTGGTGCCATAGAAGATGTCGGCGAAGTCGCTGCCGTCGATGTTCTCGATGCCGCTGAGCTGGCCGATCGGATAGCGGTTGCCATCGAGGATGCGGCCCTCGGGGCTGGCATCGATGGCGATGGATGTCGGACGGTAGAACAGCTCGTTCTCGGTCTCGCCGAGGAAGACGGTCACGCCGTAAACGCTGTTCTTGTAATTCGCCGTATCGATGCCGCCCTCGTCCAGCACCAGATCGTAGCGCGCCGATGTCGGCCCGAAGACGTAGACATCGTTCCCAAGGCCGCCTTCGAGGTAGTCTCCGACGGCGTTCAGCTCGTCCCCGGTGCGGGGGCCATTCGACCCGCTGGTCAACTGGTCGTTGCCGCCGCCGGTGATCAGTTCGTCCAGGCCCTCGCCGCCGAAGATGAAGTCGATACCGTTGTCGGCCGTGACCTGCGGCTGGCCGTTGATCACCGGCAGGGTCGAGAAATCCGGAGCGACGCGCGCGAACTCTCCGTCCTTCGTCCGGGTCACGATGAACGTGTCGATCTTGCGCAGGTCGAGGGCCGCATCGGCGAAGAAGATGACCTCCACGTTGACGAGCGTATCGGTGCCGGAACTGACCTTTTCATCAAAGCCCGCCACCGAGACGTCGTCGCGGTAGTCCGCCACATACCAGGTCCCGGAGGCTTTCCCGTCTGCCAGCACGCTGACGATGGTATAGTCGGCGAGGTTGCCGGAATACTGGACGATATCGGGGTCCGTTTCCAGGTTCGCGCCGCCATCGAGCAGGTCGTCGCCGCCGCCACCGATCAGAAAGTCCCGTCCGTCATTACCCCGCAACGTGTCGTTGAACGCGCCGCCGACCACGATGTCGTTGCCCCCGAGCGCATCGACCGTCCGGGGCCCTTCGTCGCGAAGCGACCCGAAGAGGACATCGTCGCCTTCCGTCGGCACCGACAGGATGTCGGGGAAGGTCGGCGACGCGAGCAGCGCCTCGATCGCCGCGAAGGGCGCTTCGATCAACTCGGCGAGGTAGGTTTCCAGATCGGCCAGAAACTCCTGCTCCCACCGCTCGGCCAGACCGTCGAGGATGCCGATACTCGGCAGGAAGGACAGGATTTCGTCGGCGGCGTCCCGCAGCAGCTGGTTGATGCCAGTCCTTTCCAACACCGCTTCCAGTGCCCATTCGAACGGCCCGAGGAAGATGCTGAAAAAGGACCCCATCGCGTCGAGCAACGGGCCGATCTTGTCGTAGACGCTGGAGAGCGGGGCAAAGAGGGGGGACAGCTTGTCGCCAACGTCCCGCAGGATGTCGATCACCTCCTGGATCGGGTTGAAGCCCGGGTAATCCGTCAGGTCGGCAATGCCTTCGATATTGTCGACCAGATCGTTGACGAGGTTCGTGACTTTCGTGATATCGACCGCGGCTTCCCTGTTCTTCTCCGAGGCGAGCGCGACCTGCAACTTGAGGTTCGTCGTCAGGCGGCTGTCGCTGCCGAGGAACGGAATTCCTGTGTCGAACAATTGCTTGGCGGTTTCGAGATTCTGGTCGGCGACGGCCAGCTTGCGGGAAAAGACGTCTGCCGCGATGCCCAGCGCCTCGGTCCGGTTGGATATCAGGCTGAGCGTTGCGCTGGTCTTCTCGATTGCAACCTCGATCTTCTGGCCCGATTCCTGAAGCTTCTTGATCGATTTCTCGATGTCATCGAGGTTGGCCTTCACCCGTCCGGCGACGACGTCCGCGACCTTGCCGGCGGGCCGGGTGATCCCGACCTTCTCGAAGACCTTGGCGATCTTCTGAAGCGAAGTCGCGCCATTTTCCAGCTCCGCGCGGTCCTTTTCCAGCCTGTCGATGGACCGGGCGAAATACTTGACGACCTTCAGGGGCCTGTTGGCCAGAGAGGTCGCGCCTCCGACAGTGTAGAATGCGGATGCCAAGTCGCGCAGCGCTACCGCGGCAGCGGCCTGTGCTTCGTTTTCGGTAACCATGTCAGGGACCTTCTCATCAAACTTCAGATAATAACCAAGCTTGACGAGTGCAAAATCTCGATTTTTTGGCTACAATTAAGTTTGTAGCCCGAACACTGACTTCTTAATAGAAATTAATGATCTGCAACAGGTTCTATTTCGGGTGCTACGCAGAATACTACGCATTTACTGCCTCTTGGCGCCCCTGGAGTGCCCCCACTGAAGTGGTCCACCAACTGGGGTAGATTTGCCCTGTGTATTGGAGGACCAGGAGATGGCTGGGAAGCGGGAGAAGCCCGA
>NZ_UETC01000003.1 GCF_900116765.1 Jannaschia seohaensis
GCGGACTTCAGGGGAGAACTTGTTCGAGGTCTTGCTCATGATGCTCCATCCTACTCAAGAGTTGGAGCCTCCGGCAAACCCGGGGCGGTTCAGAATGGGCGGTCGGATGACCGTTCGCGCGCAGGAAAGGCCCGACGATGTCTGTGCTGCGCTCAACCTGCTTTCCACCGCTCGAGATGCGCGGGATTCCATGGCGGTAGCATGGCTGTTTGCGAAGGGCGGTGGCCGGAACCGCGAGGCCACTTCAAGCGGCGTCGATGCCAAAGCGGGCTCGCCAGGCCCGGTTCTGGGCGTCAGAGATGGCTGATAGCTCCCCAAGCGCCACTTCAATGTCAAGCGAAGGTGGAGCGCGCTCCTCGCTCACAGCGCGGATCGCCATCGTGTACCATGCCGTCAAGCCGCCCGGCTTCGTGCTTTGAAATCTGGGGAATTGGGGGCCGGGATCGCCTTGCGCCCATGCCTTTGCGAGGGACGGGTCCAGTACAAGCGCTCGGGCAATCCCAACCGCGTCCACGGCCCCGGTCACGATGGCGGACTCCGCTTCGGCGTGGGTCTTGAACCCACCTGTGGCCATCAGCGGAAGAGTGGTGACACGGCGCACCCTCTTGGCGAAATCCACGAAGTAGGGGCCTGACGCCACGCGATCCGAGCTGGCAGGCGCGCCTGGAAAATAGGTGCCGCCACTTATGTCGATCAGGTCGAGCCCGCTTCGATCCAGCGCCGCGATCACGCGCAAAGCTTCATGTTCCTCGAAACCGCCCTGCAGACCATCGCTGGAATTTAGCTTCAGTGCCACGACGAAATCCGGTGACACCGCAGAGCGCACTGCGGCCGTCACCTCGATCAAGAGGCGCATACGATTTTCGAGGCTGCCGCCGTAGCGGTCGCCTCTGCGGTTGAAAAGTGGCGAGAGAAACTGACTGAGCAGGAAGCCGTGCGCCGCATGGATCTGCACACCGCCAAAGCCCAATGCCTCGGCGCGCCGTGCAGTGACCGCGAATTGGCCGGGCAGTGCGCGGATTTCCTGAGTGGTCAGGGCGCGCGCCTGCAATTCCGGCAGATCGATCGCGCTTGGACCAACCGGTTTTCCGATGTCGCGCGGGGTGAGCGCGCCGGCATGGCCAAGCTGAACCCAAAGGCTGGCACCGTTCGCGCTGCCGCGTCGCGCAAGGGTTCTGAACGCCGTTTTGTCGGACGCGGCGTCCAGCACGAGATTGCCGGCCGCTTCCGGAAACCGCGGATCGCCCTGGACCTCGCCGATGATCGACGCCGCGACGCCGCCTTCGGCCCAGCGTTCATAGAGCCGTGCCTGATCCGGTGTGGGGTTCCCTCGGCCGTCGCCCAGCATGTCGGACATGGCAGACTTCACGATCCTGTTCTTCAGGCGCAGGCCGTTCGGCAATGTGAGCGGAGCAAACAGATTGGGCAGGGCGGTCATGGCAAGTCAGACCTTCTCTTAACGTTTTCGGGTCACTGTGTCATAAATGGGAGTAGATAGGTCGATAAAGTCACCTATTGGACCATCACTTAATCCTAAAAGGATCAAATGGATCGACTGAATGAGACCGCCCTTTTTCTGGCGGTGGTGGATCACGGTAGCTTCTCGGCAGCGGCGCGCGCGATCGGGCAGACCCCGTCGGCCGTCGGAAAGCGGATCCGGCTGTTGGAAGAACGGCTGGGCGTGGACCTCTTGACCAGATCGACCCGGCGCATGGCGCTCACGGATGCGGGCCGACGCTATGCGGAAGACGCGCGCGAGATCCTGTCGCGGCTCGAGGCGTTGGAAGAGGACATCACCGCGGGCACCGGCCAATTGCGGGGCACGGTGCGCCTGACCTCACCCATCGCCTACGGTCAGCGATTTGTTGTCCCGGCGGTGACCGAGTTCATGCACAGGCACCCGCAGGTCGAGATCGAGCTGTCGCTGACCGACAGGAAAATCGACCTTGTCGCCGAAGGCGTCGATCTCGCAGTAAGGACCGGGATTGTCGCGGATTCCGGGTTGATCGGACGACGGCTCGGCCCTTACCGGCGCAGTATTTGTGCCGCTCCGGACTATATCGCCGCGCATGGCACACCCCGGACGCCAGGCGATCTCGGGTCACACCGTTGTTTGCGGCTGCCGACCGAAAAGATGCCGATCGCGTGGGGGCTTGAGGTCAGCGCGCATAAGGGCCTCCGACTGGGGCCGGGCCTTGTCTGCAACTCGCTCGATGCGCTTCACGATGCGTGCTGCGCGGGGCTGGGCCTGGCCTGTCTGCCCGAATTCATGGCTGGTAAAAGCATCGCCGCCGGACATCTGGTGCCGCTTCTACAGGCTCATCACGATCCCGCAGCCGACGGAGCTATCCTGATCCTGCGGCCGGAAACGTCGGTTGTCACGCGTCGCCTGCGCGCGCTCGTCGATCATCTTGTCGCGCATTTGCGCCCTGCGCCTGGCTGAGGACGCACGCCCTCAGCGTCGACCGGCAACGGCTTTCATAAGGTCCTGACTGCGCCTGGCCTCTGAGATCAGCCAGTCGGCGACACGCTTGAAAGCCTTCGTTTGTGCGTAATCCGGCCTTGCGACGATCCAGTAGCGGGATTTCAACGGAATTTCGGGGCCACGCAACGCAAGGAGACCGTCAGCAATATCCTGTTCGACCAGCAAGCTGCGTCCGAGCGCATGGCCTGCCGCACCGATTGCAGCCTGCAGGACGACATCGGTTCGGCGAAAGGTCGCGCCGGTCTCTGTCGCTATGTCTCCCATTCCGGTTTGGTCAAGATAGTCTTCCCAGGACAGGCTGGTCCCGTCCTGCTCGGCCCGCGCGTCGCGCAAAAGGATCGCAGGCCTGCCGCGTCGCGCGTGCTCTAGCGACGGAACGGCAGGCCCTGATACCGGCATCACGGCGCATTTCGACAGGAGTTGCGCGTGCAGGCCAGGATAGGGGCCGGGGCCAAAGCGGATCGCCATGCGTGCGCTGCCCTCGGCTTGCAGCTGCGTGAGCTCGTCCTCGATCTCCAGCGAGATGCGCAGCCCTCTTTCAAAGGCTCGGGACATGGCTGGCACAAGCCATTTCAACGCGAGCGAGGACGGCAGGCTGAGCACCGTGTCGCTCGTGCTGTCGAGCTGAGCAATCCGTTCCAGCGCCGCTGTAAGCGTTTCGACAGAGGCCTGTGCGGCCTGACAGAGCAGGCGGCCCTGGCCCGTCGGCTCGACCTGTCGGGTCGTCCGGGAAAAAAGCGCATAGCCCAGATCCGCCTCGAGTGCCCGGATCTTGTGGCTGACAGCGGATTGCTTCAGCCCAAGCTCCATGCCGGCCGCGGTAAAGCTGCCGGTCCTGCTGATCGCGGCGAGCAGCGGCGCAGCGCTGGCGAGTTTGCGCAGGATATCCGGCGCAGCGTCATTCATGAATTTTGGTCATGAGCATATGAGTCAATACTCCGCAATTTCAGAGTAGTTCAACATCCGATCCACTCAAAAGGAGCATCAGGATGGACATGACAAGAAAGATCGGAACCATCACCGCGCAGATCGTCAACGGGTTCGTCAACGATGGTATGGGCGGAAACCCGGCAGGCGTCGTCCTCGACGCGGATGGCCTCGACGAGGCACAGATGCTGCAGATCGCGCGTAAGGTCGGTGTTTCGGAAACCGCCTTCGTATCGGCATCCGACGAGGCAGGGTTTCGCCTCGATTTCTTCACGCCGAACCGCCGGATCGCCCATTGCGGCCACGCGACAATCGCAGCCTTTTCCTATCTGGCCCAGCTGGGACGTGTCTCCGAGGGGGAGACATCGAAAATGACGGTCGATGGCCCGCGCAAGATCATCATTCGCGACAACCAGTCATTCATGGAGCAACTCTCTCCCAGTTATGCCTCACCTGGGGACTGGAACGACGCGGGGGTCGGGCGCGCAGACGTCCTGGCGTCGCTGGGCCTGACCGACGACGACCTGATCCATGGCGCGGACATGCAGTTGGTGAACACCGGCAACAGCTTCATCGTGGTTCCCGTGCGGGATGCCGCCACGCTCGCGGCCATCGTCCCCGATCAGTCCGCGATCGAGGAGATCAGCGAAAAGCTGGACCTGATCGGCTATTACGTCTTTGCGCTGGAAGGCGAGGACGCGGATTTTGACGCCACGACCCGCATGTTCGCGCCCCGCTATGCCATCCCTGAAGAGGCGGCCACCGGCATGGCTGCGGGTCCGCTCGCTTGCTACCTGCATGATGTCCTCGGCTCTAAGGCATCGCATTTCGAGATTGCGCAGGGGTATTTCATGACCCCGCCCTCGCCAAGCCGGATCAAGGTGGATCTCGACCTCGATGCAGACGGCAAGATCAAGGGCCTAATCGCCGGCGGATATGGCAGGTCCATGCACGAAATGATGATAGAACTCGACTAGGACCGGTCAGCCGAATGCCGGGCGCATATTCAGCACGCGCGGCATTCGGCCTTGCGGTTCAGACTTCCGGTTGTCCAGGACCGATGCCCGGAACGTCAGCGGCTTCGCGCGGGCGAGAGGCGGATTGCGGGCGTCCAATCCGGGCGGCCTCGGGATTTGATCTTCGATCAACGCACGGGAAGGATGCCGGTGTTCGACGTCCGTGTATGCGGCGCTGTCAGGGTCCGATCAGGACAGAGGCCGCGCTGAATGCCACAAGCGCGGCCATGAGCAACGACATCCAGCGCGCCGACGCGCCCTGCGTGATCAATGCGCTCAACCCGCGCCCGGCCAGAGCCCAGAGGCTCAGGCAAAACGGGGCGACCACGAGGAAGGTCATCGCCATCACCGCGGCGCGCATCACTGGCTCGGAAGCGACGCCGGAATAGGCCGCACTCGCCCCTAGCGCCATCGTCCAAGCCTTGGGATTGACCCATTGGAACAGTGCAGCCTCGAATATGTTCAGTGGCCTCGATGCTTTCTGGTCCCTTGGGTCGGCTTCGGCGTCCGCAGTGGGGCCAAAGGCAGAGCGGCCCATTTGCCAGGCCAGCCAGAAGAGCCATCCGGCACCTGCGATCCGCACGGCGGTCACAACGTGCGGATAGGCGTCGAGCACGGCGCCAAGGCCAAGCACGACGGAACCGATCATGATGGCAAAACCTCCGGCAATCCCGGCCACATGCGGAACGGTCCGGCGCCAGCCGAACGCGGCGCTGGAGGCCATGACCATGAAATTGTTTGGCCCCGGGGTGACCGAGGCGATCACAGCGAAGGTTACAAGTGCGGCGAACAAGTTGGGATTCTCGACCATTTGTACTCTCCCGCCGTTTCGAGTCCTGGGTTTGCAGCCGCGGAACAACCGTCTTCGCAGCTCACAGGTCCCGGCGATTGGCTTGGGAACACTGATACGAATGCAGTTGAGCTGCGAAAATGCTGTAATTCTCAGAGAATATCTGGATTTATGCAGGAATGACTTTGGAACGACTTTCCTGGGATGACATCCGGCTTCTTCTGGCTGCGAGCCGGGCGGGCTCGCTGACCGCGTTGGCAAGGGAACTCGCCGTAGACCCGACAACGGTCAGTCGCCGCACCAAGGCACTTGAGCAGGCGGTCCGCCTGTCGCTGTTCCAGAGAGGGCACGGTGCATTGGGGCTTACCGAAGAAGGGCAACGCCTGCTGAGCCACGCGCAGGAGATGGAAGACGCGGAGCGCGCATTCAGGATGTCTGCGCGGAAACTCCGCGACGCACCGGACGGGCTCGTCCGGATCAGTGCGCCCCCAACCCTTGCGCGCTTTGTTCTCGCACCGGGAGTGGCTGCACTTCATCGGCAGGCGCCCGGGATCTCGGTCGAAATCGAAACCGAGCCCGCCAATGTGCGCCTCGACAAGTGGGAGGCCGACATTGCCGTTCGCCTTGGCCCACCGAGAGATGTGCCAGACACACTTCTGGTCCGCAGAGTGGGGACAGCGGACTATGCCGTGTTCGAACCGGCCGACGCGCCTCCGCCTTCGGGCTGGGCCGCCTATCCGAAGCGTTTTTCCCACGTGCCGGAAGCGGACTTCGTCGAAAACGCACTGGCTGGTGCAGAACCGGTGATGCGGTCCAACGATCCGATGTCGATGGCTCTGGCCGTGGCGGCGGGCGCGGCGCGTGCGGTTCTTCCGGTTCTTCTTGGCGAAATTGTCCCGGGACTCAGGCAAGCTGGTGGTTCGGTCCTGGAACGGGAGATCTGGGTTTTGCGAAACGCCGAGACCGGCGAGACGTCTGCCGTCAGAACGGCGCATGACTGGCTCGTCGGGCTCTTCAACGAGCACCGGAATGGACGTCTCCGGCCAACTCACGGCTACGCAATTCCGAGGACCTCCCGCGCGAAAAGCAGCTTTGCATGACGACCGGCACCCAGGGCCGTACCCTCGGTCTGCCGGCATAGGAGATGACCTGAGCGCCGGACGCAAGGCGCCCGGCGCACGCAGATTCCCTATCGGCTGTTTTGCGGGAGGCCATCGGCAATTTCGTAGTAGTCGCCCTTTTCCGAAACGAAGATGTGCATCGAGAGGGACGTGCCCGTGGACCCATCGAATGCACCCATGGCGATAGCCGTCCAATCATGGTGCACCGGATCCCAGAACAGGGTCGACCCGCAGGCACAGCAGAAGCCACGTCGCACTTTGTCTGAGGATTGATACCAACGCACCATGTCCTCGTTTTCTACGCTGAGGGATGACCTCGGAACATCCACAGATGCGCCGTAGTGTCCGGTTTGCTTGCGGCAGGCCCTGCAATGACACGCGTTGGGCTTTGGCAAGTTTCCGGATACCGTGATCCGGACGGCGCCACATAGACAAGAGCCTTTATGCATGGGACGTTTCCCTCGCGCGAGAGAGGCGTGCGCGCACACGGTGCGTAAGCGCCCGGATCAGCACCTTCGCCTCTGCGGGCGGCTCCTTTTCGATGCGTCGATAGTCGGTGCCATCCGGGCGGCGCGTCAGAAGCCCGCAGGAGATCATCGTCCGCCGCAATGTTGCAGGATCGCCGAACAGGTGTTCAGCGCACAGCCGGTCGCTGATCTCGCGTTCTGTCATGTTTCGCCCGGCTGGGAGTCTGGCCCAGAGGCTCCAGAGCGCAAGCGTCTGCACCGAGCGTTTCGACGGCCATCGGCGGAGGCGGCCAACGGCGTCGAACTGATGTAGGCAGCGCTCGACTGCACGGGCATCAACGGCATGCTCTGTCTTACCGCGCTCCAACCGTCGGGTTGCAGCATGAGCCGATCGCATGTGTTGGAGGTTTTGAAAGCCGGCAGCGCGAGCCAGCATATTCATCAACTTCAGGTGCGATGGGCTTGTATCGCCAAGTTGTCGCGACAAGGAGCGGGAAAATACGGTAAGGTCGTCCGCTGACAGCGGTATTGGGGGTTTGGCCATGATGCACCCACTGTGTGCGCCTTACTTGGTCGTCGGCCGCTGGCTTAACGACACGGCGCATCGGTGGTTGCGGTGTCTTTGAAGAGTCATGGCAGATTTAGCTCTCCCGAAAGAGCAGCGACGCCTGGGTGTCTGCCAACCCGAGCGAACCGTAGCGAGTCCGTTCGTATCTTCCAAGTCTCAAAATTCATGCATCCTGGCCACTCGAGGTAGAGATGGGGCGGATGCCGCTCTCCCCTGATGGCATGGCAACGTGCCAAGCTTCCGGTATCAAAGCACAATCTGTGGGACAGGGCATGAGCGGGGGAGGTCACCATCATCGACGTCAATCTCGCACAGAACCTATTCCAGGTGCATGGCGCTGCAGCGGACGGCTCCGCGCTGTTTCGGAAGTGGTTGCTGCAGGCGAAGTTAATCCCTGTTTCGTTGATAGTCGCGACTGAACCGAATGGACGCTCACACCCTCGAACCTGCGAAATAAAACAATGACGTAGGTGCGAGAGAACGTTCGATCCCAGTCGCGTTCCCTCCGCCATTTTACCTCAGAACGGTGCTATCCGCGGTCGCGCTCGATGGCGCTTTTCCTTTGAAAATAGGGCGCTGGGCCTGCTTGTCCTTGCGGATGAGTTTTCTTCGATTGCCTTCGATCATGCCTCTTGCGTGGTATGAAACGAGGTATACTGATGGCGCACATCTCTGGGAAGCTGACGAAGGCGCTGGTGCGTTCGCTCGGGCCGGGGCGGCATTCCGACGGGAACGGGCTGTATCTTGTGGTCGATCCGTCCGGGGCGCGGCGCTGGGTCGTGCGGGCGACGATCAAGGGACAGAAGAACCGCGCGGGCAAGCCGCTCAGGACCGATTTCGGGCTCGGCGGCGCGGATCTGGTGATGATCAACGAGGCACGGGCGCGCGCGCTTGAGTATCGGCGGCTTGCGCGATCCGGGCTGCATCCGAAGCATCACGGCGCAAAGGACATCCCAAGCTTCGAGGAGATCGCCAGGCAGGTGTATGTCGAGCGCCTTCCGACCTGGAAGAACCCCAAGCATGGACAACAATGGATCAACACGCTGGCCGAGTATGCCTTTCCGAAAATCGGGCGGTTGCCCGTCGACGCCATCGGTCAACCGGAGGTTCTAGCTGTCCTTTCGCCGATCTAGACCGACAAGACCGAGACAGCGCGGCGTGTGGCACAAAGGATCGGCACCGTGCTCGATGTACCGCCTGCCAGGAGGGGTCTGCTCGGCGCGACAGCGCATCGTCTCGACGTCAGCAAGCCTAATCAGCACGACACGAAGGCGGAGTTTCTCGCCGAGAAAGTCGCCGTCGAGGCCGCCGCGGAGCATGGGCGCGCGTTGTTCGAAATACTCGCCGGGCAGTTCAGAGAGGGAAGCGATCAAAGAGGCGTATCGGAACGCCTCAGTGATTTCATCGACGCTAGCGAGAACCAGGGCGGACTGACCAGACGGCCAGACACACCAGTCGATTTGGTGTTGCAGAACGCCAAGGCCGTCGGATTCACTTTCACGCTCGTGCTTGCACTGTATCACGTGCCTGGCTCTAGTCGAGCGAAAGCAAGAGCTTGCAAGTCAGGAGGCGACCTTCTGGAGCCAAAGGCACCAGCTCCGAACCACTATGCCCGAGCAATCGCCTTGCGCCTTGCGAAGCTGATCGCGCGGCATACCGGAGAGCGCCCTACGCTGGGCACATCGAGCGAGAGCAATCATCCGTCGACCGATTGCGGCCGCGCCGTCGAGGACCTCTTCAAGGTTCTCGGGATCAAGGCTCAATTTCGGAACGCAGCGAAATGGGCTATCGACCAGTTGACGGACGAGGACCTTGCGCCGGAGGAGCCGATTGGCTCTCTGCTCGGTACAAGAGATAACCTCGGATTTTCGACGGGGCGCCCGATCCAAAGATTTAGATTATCGAAGCCCTGCTGAAAGGTCGCGAAAAATGGACCTTTCGGGCACCCGACACTCGGCCCCGCTCGCTGCTCAACACACCGAAATCATTCGCGTCTAAAGCGTCGGATCATAATTCTGGAGCATAGCCTGCGTGTCGGAGGTAGTTGCGGCATTCGTTTGGGGTGAAGGTGCGGCAGATCGTGCCGATGGTATCCGAGGCGTCGTCGATCGTCCTGGCATCGATCCGCCGGAGATGAGCTTTGAGCTTGGCGAAGGCCATCTCGATAGGGTGAGGGCGACCGTGGCCCCAGTGGGGCCGCGAAAGCGCCCGAACGGTCGGGGGAGTAGGCAGGCAGGAAGAGGAACCAGCATCCGGCGCGGCGCAGGGCTTCGGCAGCGGGGGCGACCTTGTGGGTGGAGGGTTTGTCGAGGATCACGACCGTGCCTGGCGCGAGGACGGGGGCGAGTTGCGTCTCGACCCAGTCGGTGAAGAGCGCGCCGTTCATCGCGCCTTCGATCGGCCAGGGCGCGATGATCGCGGCGGCGGTCAGACCGGCCACGAAGGTCTGGGTGCGCACGCCCTTCTACATCAGCCGCAACGAGTTGGCCGTGGCCGAGGAGCGACGGTCGGAATGGCGTCTGTTCCGCCTGTGGAATTTCTCCCGAGAGCCGAAGGCGTTCGAACTGCACCCACCGCTCCATGCCCACGTTTCACTGACCGCGACCACGTTTCAGGCGAGCTTTCACTGAGGGTCAGTCGAACACCCGTTCCGGCTGTTCGCGCCATGGCAGGGCCGCGAGATCGGTCAGTTTCAACAGGGTCACGGCGGGCAGTCGCCCTTGCCGAGTGGCGTGGTCTCTGCGCGGCATAAGGGGCAGTATCGCTGTCCAAACGGAGACTGGTTCGAATTAGTCTGCCAGCACCAGAAATCGCGCATCATTTTCAATCAATTTCACATTATGCCTTACGCAAGGTTGGCAAACTTCGTTAACTGCTGTCACGGCTCGTTTCTGGTTTGGAGGGTGCGATGTCTGAAGTTGATCCGAGCGCGGACCTTGTCGCGCCTGGCGAAAACAGTAGCGTCCTCGCGAGTCGAGAGATCAGGCTGCAAGACCTGAGCCGCGCCGAGAAGGCCGCGTATCGCGGTTTCGCGGAAGCCGTCGCAGAGGCGGGCGGGTTCGAACTCAGCCGCTCCCTGATCGGCAAACTCGTCGATGGCGAGGTCGGCAAGAAGCTCCTGCCTATCGGCCAAAAACTCCTGCCGCTCTGGTCGGGCGAGAGCAGTGCCACATACGATCCTGCCGATACCGGAATGGTGAGCGTCAGCCTGATCGGCGAGCGCGGTCAGATGCAGGCGATGCGAAAGGCGCTGTCGGATCTCGGCATCGCGGAGACGGGCAGTGTCAACAACGCGGTTGATGTGCTTGTCGCCATCGAGGACCTGCCGAAGCTTCTGACGGTGCCCGGCCTGCGCGACGCCACGCCCAACCTCTCGATGACCAATGCCGGCGCCGTCCTGTCCCAGGGCGCCGAGTCGATGGGAACGGACGACTTCAACGCCAAATATCGCGTCGATGGCTCGGGCGTGAAGATCGGGGTCCTTTCGGATTCCTTCGACACCGCCCGCGACAACACCGCCAATCCGCCGCTGACCACCTATGCCGATGACATCGCCACCGGCGACCTGCCGGCTGGTGTTACCATCCTTCAGGATTTCCCCTTCGGATCGGACGAAGGCCGCGCCATGGCGCAGTTGATCTACGATGTCGCGCCGGGGGTCACGTTCTCCTACCACACGGCCTTCGGTGGCGAAGCCACCTTCGCCGGCGGCATCGACGCGCTCGTGGCCGATGGGGCTGACATCATCGTCGACGACGTGTTCTACGCGATCGATCCTGTCTATCTCGACGGCATCATCTCTCAGGCGGTGGACAACGCCTTCGCCGCGGGCCGCCAGTATTACTCCTCGGCCGGCAACGGCGCCGTCCAGGCTTTCGCGCAAGACTTCAACCCAGATCCTTTCAACGCCCTGTTCAACGGCGATCTTTACGAAAGCGTTCACGACTTTAACCCCGATCCAACTTCCACGGATCAAATTCGACAGTTCTTTCTACCCAATGGGGGAACGCTGCGGATCTTTCTGCAGTGGGCGGACGCCTTCACGAATGCTGATGTCGGCGCCCCTGTCACGGAGACCGATCTCGACATCTTCGTTCTCAATTCCAGCCTAGCCGTCGTGGGTGGCAGCAATGCCGTCAACACCTCGTCGCCTTTCGAGTTCGTGCAATTCACGAACACGACCGGCTTGGATGCCGTTTTCGGTCTGGCCATTTTCAAGTATTCCGACAGCAGCCCGGATACGGAGCGCTTCTTCATCCGCGACTTCGGATCCACCATCGACATCTCCAATCCGAACTTCTTCGAAGCGCCGAACGGAACCGGCGCCAGCTACGGCCATTCCGGGGCCGAGGGGGGGCTCGGCGTCGGCGCGTCGGCGTATTTCAACACGCCGAATTTCAACAACACCCTCACCGAGGCGGTGCTGAACGGCTTCTCCTCCGCCGGGGGGGAGCCGATCCTGCGCGACATCGACGGGACGCCGCTCGCGGCGAACGAGCAGACCCGCCAACGCGTCGATATCGTCGGGCCGGACGGCACCGACACGACCTTCTTCGGCAGCGACGTTGAGCCGAATGGTTTCCCCAACTTCTTCGGCACCTCCGCCGCCGCGCCCCATGTCGCCGCGGTCGGGGCGCTCTTGCTGGAGGCCGTGCCCAATGCCACGCCGCAGGAGGTCTATGACGCGCTGCGTGCTTCCGCTTTCGGCATGGACAACCCCTTCATCGCCGCCGACGATGGGAAACTGGCCCTCGTCGACGAGGCGACGGGCCACGGCTTCGTCAACCCGGATGGGGCGCTGCGCCTGCTCGCGAACGTCGTGGAAGGCGATACGGGGCGCAATCGGCTGGAAGCGACGGGCACGGCGGACGACGTGAACATCCTTCTCGGTCAGTCCGGCAACGACGTGCTGGTCGGTGCCGCGGGCATCGATCGCCTCTTCGGCGGCGACGACGACGACCGCCTGCAAGGTAAGGCGAGCGACGATGTCCTCTTCGGGGGTGCCGGCAACGACCTTTTGGTCGGCGGCCGCGGCGCGGACTGGCTGGAAGGCGATGCCGGCTCCGACACGATGTTCGGCGGCGCGGATGCCGACAGCTTCGTGATCAGTTCCGCCATCGGCCGCGACAGGATCGCAGATTTCGAGCAGGGCGTGGATCTGATCGTGCTGACCACGGAGTTCCTCGCCCTGGGCGCGGCGACCTATGATGCGATCCTCGGCGGCACGAATATCCGGCTGGATGGCGACGTGGTGGCACAGGTGGCTGGCGTATCCCTGGTCGCGACCGATTTCGTCGACGAAACCGGAGCATCGATTTTCGGTCTGGGTTTGGTATGATGAGTGGCGCGACAATGAGAGGCTTTGACATGATGTCCAGGATAGCAGGCGCCGCGGTGCTGGCGGTCTCGCTCTTGCCTTCGGCCGCCGCCGCGTCCGTTGTGGACTTTACTGGGGCCGTGACGGCTTTCACCGCGCCCACGGGCTATTCAGGGACGCTCACGACAGGCGACCTCTTCGGTGGAACCCTGTCCTTCGACGAGACGGACCCGCTCTGCCCCGATGCCTGCCTCGTCACGTCGGCGGCGCTGACCATTGGCAGCGGCCTCTCGATCACGATCCCGACGGACCCGGTGACGATCTCCTTCGACACGACGACCGCTCCGGGCCTGAACGGGACGTTCAGCTTCGGCGATGTGGACGGGCTGACCAACCTTACGGTCTCCTTCGGCCTCAATGCCGGGGGGGCTGGCACGTTCGTGTTCGACGCCGATGAAGGAATCGGCTTTGCCTCCGGGACCTTCAGCATCGCAGCGATCCCTCTGCCGGCTTCGGTCCTACTGCTTCTGGCGGGTGCGGGCGCGCTTGCCGCGCTGCGCCGCCGGCCCAGTTAACCGGCCCCGCGATACGCGGCTGGCACGCGCCTCGTCTTGGCCTGCCCCCCTGAAAAGTGGTTCTCCCTGAAGTAGGCTTTCGAGTCAGATGGAGGGCAGAGAAATGCCCCCAGAAGAAGTACAAGCCTGAAGAGATCGTCGGGAAGCTGCGGCAGGCCGATGTGATGGTGTCGCAAGGCCAGTCGGTGGCCGAGGCGGTACGGTCGATCGGCGTCACGCAGTTCACGTACTATCGGTGGCGGAAAGAGTATGGCCGAAGGAGGATCCGGCGATCCTCCCGCATAGCCACGCAAAGCTGCCGCTCGACCACCCCATCTGAAGGGCAAGCGCCGTCATGCGCATCCGTTCGTCGTGGGCGATCAGCATCCGCGGTGGGGGCGCAACTGTAAGCCTTGCTGCTGGTCACCCAGCGCGGCGATGTGAAGAGCGATAGCAAACCTTTTAGGCGTGCCGCTCGAAAACCTCGGTTGACCCGTCACCCCTCACCAGCAGGGTATCGAAGGTGTCGCGCTGATTGCCCATCTCCATGCCGGGTGAGCCGATCGGCATGCCAGGAACCGACAGGCCGATGGCTTCCGGTCGTTCAGCGAGCAGACGCACGACATCTGCGGCGGGCACGTGGCCCTCAACGACGTAACCGTCGACGATTGCGGTGTGGCAAGAGGCCAGTTCGGGCGTGATCCCGGACCGTGCCTTGAGTGCATAAAGGGCGTCCTGGTCGATATCGCGCGCGTCCACGAGGAAACCCGCGCGCTCCATGTGCTCGACCCATGCCGAGCAGAATCCGCAGGTCGGTGATTTGTAGACCTCGATGCGCGGTGACTGGGTCTGAGCTTGGGTCCTCCCGGCCAGCCCGGCGGCGGCGACGCCTGCAACAATGAATTCTCGTCTGTTCATTCGTATTTCCAGTTCCAATCCTGTTCGGTTTCGGCCGTCGACTGCTCGAGATTTCACATTGGTTCGTCAAGCCGGAGTAGCGGGGTAGCCGGCTTCTTTCAGGGCGATCTGTCGCGCAGCGGCATCCACAGCGGACAGGATCGTGACGGTCTTCGGCGTCAGGTCGGTATCGACCTTGGCATCCGGATCGATCGATTTGAGGGCCTTGTCGATGGCAGCTGTACAGTGGCCGCAGCTTATGTCCGGGACGTGAAACTTCATTTTGAGTTCTCCTTGGCGTGTCGAGTCTTAGAGGCTGATCTCCAGTGCCTCGCGCGCCCGGCCGGACCTCGCCATGGCGTTGCCGTCGGCCGCCGTCGCTGCGGCCGCCGCCGTGCCCGGCGTGTTGATCAGGATCGCAGGGATCGAGCCGGCATAGATGACGCCCTTGTAGGCGCCGAGCAGAAATGGGAGCCCGATCAGCGTGTCCATGACGAATGTGAAGGGGGCGAGCACCGCGACCGCCATCGTTGCCGTGAGCCCAGGCAGCGCACCGACGAAGATGCCGGCAAGAAGGCCCAGCAGCGCGACCCCGACCACGACCGGGTCGAGGATCATCTGGAAGCCCATGGCGAGGTCAGCCAGCATTCAGAACGGTCCCGCGGGAAGCAGCACGTCGAGCACGCCGTTGAATAGCAGGTAAATCGCCACCGGTGCGGCCAGCGCGAGCCGCGCGACCACAACCGGTCTGCGGTTCCCGAACGTGAGCGAAAGGGCGGCAATCAGCGCCGCCGCGGCCGCGATGTAGCCCACCCAGAAGATCATCGCCGTCGCGCCCGTGAGGGCCGCGGTCACCGTCAGAACCCGTCCAGGACGTTCCACGGATATCGGGGGCGCCGCTTGCAGCGCACCCCGCACGAGCAGGATGAGCGAGATCGCCGCCGTCGCGCCGCCGGCGAGGATCGGAAAGAAAGCCGGCGAACGCACGTTGCCGAACTGCCGGAAGCCGTCGCTCTGCACTTCCCCGGGCGCCAGCATCAGCGCTGTAAGCCCTAGGGCGAGCGTTAGCGCTCCCGTGATCGTGTCGGCGTTGCGAGGGGATGGGCGGTATGACACCCTGCTCTCCATATTGCATGCAATAATGCAAGCTGGCAGCAGACTGCATTGAACAAGGCGCAAATATAGTTCAAAAATATAATCATAATATCAGGTACGTGCGGGAATTTTGGGTCTGGTGAGCGTTTCCGCCTTCACGATCCACGGCACTCTCTTGCCGTCAGGATGGCCAAATGTGTGTGCAATATATGCGCCATGACGCAGGCGCGCAGTCAGCGAGAAGTACACCGTGCCCCAGACAGAACGCCCCGAGAGCGACGTGCCCCCAATTCGAATCGGCATGCTTACGCCGTCGTCGAACACTGTACTGGAGCCGGCGACGAACGCCCTCGTCGCCCCCATCTCCGACAAGGTCAGCGTCCACTTCGGGCGATTCCGCGTCACGCGGATCGCGCTCGACGGCGACTCCGACCAGCAGTTCGCCGACGACGCGATCCTCGGCGCGGCCGACCTGCTGGCCGACGCGCGCCCCTCGCTGATCGCCTGGAACGGGACTGCGGCGAGCTGGCGCGGGTTCGACATCGACGACCGGCTCTGCGCCATGATCGAGGAGCGGACGGGCTGTCCGGCGACCTCGGCCATCGTGGGGCTGAACGAGGCGCTGGCGCTGTTCGGTGTGCGCCGTCTCGGCCTCGTCACGCCCTATACTGAAGACGTCGAGCAGGCGATCGCGGCGAACTACGCGCGGATCGGCGTCAAGGTCGTCGCGGCTCGCCGGTCCGATCTGTCCGACAATTACGCCTTCGCCACCATCGGCGCGGCGACGGTGCGCGAGATGTGCCGGGAGGTCGCCTCGGAAGGGGCTGAGGCCGTCGCCGTGGTTTGCACCAACATGCGGGGGCCGCTGGTCGCGCGGGCCGTCGAGGACGAGTACAATGTGCCCGTGATCGATTCCATCGCCGTCACCCTGTGGACCGCGCTTCGAAAGCTCGGCCTCGATACCGCGCCGCTGGCGCGCTTCGGCAGGCTCTTCGCCGCCGGCGCTGGCTGAGGCCGTGACGCAACGCGAACCCGCGACGGCGGAGGCGGGCGCACGGCCCGACCGTGGCGGCGGGTTGCATGACTACCTCCGCGACAGCATCCGCGACCTGATCCTGCGTGGCTCGCTCGCGGCTGGCGCCCGCCTTGCCGAGGCCGAGCTCTGCGCCCGGTTCGACGTGTCGCGCACGCCCATGCGCGAGGCGCTCAAGGCGCTTTCGGCCGAGGGGCTCCAGCCCAATCGTGGGGCGACGGTTGCGCCGCTCGACCCGGCGCGGCTGCGCGACCTCTTCGAGGCGAAGGGCGCCATCGAGCACTTCATCGGCCTGCAATCGGCCGTGCGCGCCTCTCCGATGCCGATATCGAGGATCTGCAGCGCCTCCACGAGCGCCTCGTGGCGGCCGAGGTGGCGGAGGCCACGCAGATCTACACCGAACTGAACGAGGCGTTTCAGCTCGAACGCGCGCGGCTTGCCGGTAATGCCGAGCTGCTGAAGGTTTACGAGCGCTTGCAGCAGAACATTCTGCGCGCCCGCCACCGCGTCAACAACGATCCCGCATGGGTCCGGGCTTCGCTCGCTGAACACGAGGGGATCAGTGCGGCGCTGGCTGTGCGCGGCCGGCTCGACCTCGCCGACCGGCTTGTGGCACATAACGAGGCGACCGCCGCCGCGATAATCGCCAAGATTGACCTTTAGCGCGTTCCCGAGGCCGTTGGTCCCGCCGTTCCTTGCCCCACGTCCTGGGCCGGGCGATTGCGCACCCGACCGGGACGCGCGATAGGAGAAGGCGCAAGGGTAGGGAGCCGTTCACCATGTCCGAAGCGAGCAGCCGCGCACAGGCTTCCGCCGAATGGGTGGCCGAGCGGCTTCGCGACATGATCGTAAAGGGGGATCTGCCGCCCGGGGCGCGGATCGTCGAGCGCCGGATTTCAGCGGACCTGAACGTCTCGCGCACCCCGGTCCGCGAGGCGCTCAAGCTGTTGCGCGCCGACGGGCTGATTGAGATCTCGATGCACCGTGGCGCACAGGTGACACGCTACACCGAGAAGGAGGCCGAAGACCTGTTCGACCTCATCGCGGTTATCGAGGGGCTCGCCGCGGAACGGCTGGCCGAGCGCCTCACGGCCCGGACGCTGCGGCGACTCGAGGATTTGCATGTGCGGATGCTCAAGGAATACGAGGCACGCGATACCTCGGCCTATTTCGACACGAACACCGAGATCCACGACACCATCGTGGAGGAAGCGGGCAACCTGATCCTCGCCGAGAGCCATCGCCGGGTGATGGTTCGTGCCCGGCGCGGGCGCTTCATGGCGATTGTCGACGCGGATCGCTGGCTTCAGGCTGTGAACGAGCACGAGGCGGTCATGGCGGCGTTCCGCGCGCGCGACGCTGCTGCCGCCGGAGCGATCTGGCGCGAGCATCTGCGTCACACTGGCGAAACCGTCGCCGACGTCCTGCGCCACGCCGGGGACTGACCCGGCCGCGTCGGGCCGATCCCGGCGTGAGTCGTCCGACCAAGGCTCTCGGCGCGCCAACAGATCGCACCTGAATTGCGCAACGGGCCATCCCGGAAGCCTGCAAACCGGGCATCGTGTCAAAATGGCATTCCATTTTGAAAAATGGCATGCCATTCTGTTGTGGTGGCCATCGGCGCGCCTAAGGTGGTGGGCGGGACCGGGGGCGTGCCCCTTGATCTTGTGACCGATTGTGAGAGCGATGCGCATACTTCTGGTGAACCCGAACATGACCAAGGCGATGACCGACCGAATGGCGGGCATCGCGCGGGCGGTCCTGCCCGAAGGCATGGACCTCGTGCCGCTGACGGCCGAGCGCGGGTTTCCCTACATCGCGTCGCGCGCCGAGGCGCAGGTCGGCGGAGCCGTCGCCTATGAGATGATTGCCGCCCATGCCGAGACCGCGGATGCCGCGATCCTGGCCGCGTTCGGCGACCCAGGTCTGGCCGGCGCGCGCGAGCTCTTCGACTTCCCGGTCGTGGGCATGGCCGAGGCCTCGTTGCTGACCGCGGCGATGTTGGGCGAGCGCTTTTCCATCGTGACGTTCTCGCCCGTGATGCAGCGCTGGTACGTCGATTCCGTGCGCGATGCCGGGCTGACCTCCCGGTTCACCGGGGTGCGCACGCCCGCCGCGCATAGCGCTGACGTGGGTGCGGTGCGGGAAACCCTGCGCGCGGATCTGATCGAGCTTTGCAACGCGGCGGTCCAGGAGGACGGCGCCGATGTGGTCATCCTCGGCGGCGCGCCCCTTGCGGGGCTCGCCCACGAAATCGAGGAAGACGTGGCAGGCGTCGTCGTTGACCCGGTATCGGCCGCGGCGGCGCAGGCCGTCGCGCTTCTGACCCTGACGCGCCCCGCAGCCTTCGCCCGGCGGCATTCCAAGCCGATCGCCAAGGCGTCTAAAGGGCTCGCCCCCGCTTTGTCCCGCAGCTTCGCACGGGAGACGGCGGGATGACTCGTGGCGCCATCTTCGCAGGTCGCCGCACCGGTCCGGGCTTCGAGCGTCCGGAGACCGTCATGTGACGCAGACCGTATCCGGCGGCGCGCCTCCTCTCGCGCCGTCCTCCTGACGGCGCCGGAGCGGCGCGGCGCCGCCCGGCCAAGACACGAAGCCGCACATCTCCACAGGGAAAGGACCAGATACATGAAACAGACGCTTGCCTCCGTCCTCGGGCTCACGCTCGGACTCACGTTCACCGTCAGCGCTGCCTCGGCGCAGACCGTGCTGCGCATCGCGGGGAACTTCCCCGAGGAGCACACCGCGACCGGCGCCATGGAGATCTTCAAGGAAGAGGTCGAAAGCCTCACGAGCGGTGAGATCACCGTGCAGAACTTCCCCGCCATGCAGCTCGGCGGCGCGTCCGAGAACGTCGACCAGGTGCGCTCCGGCGCGATCTTCGCCGTGTTCACCTCGATCGCCTACTTCACCCGCTCGGTGCCCGAGCTTGAGGCTGTCAGCCTGCCCTTCCTGTTCGACAGCCGCGAGAAGGCCTTTTCCGTCATGGACGGTGAGGTCGGCGATGTAATGGACGCGGCGCTGCTCGAAGAGGGCTTCGTCAACCTCGGCTACATGGAACTGGGCTTCCGTCACGTGACGAACAGCGCCCGGCCGATCACGAGCCTTGAGGACTTCGCGGGCCTCGATATCCGTCTCCAGCCCAACGAAGTGCATCTCGATACCTTCCGCGCCATCGGTGCGAACCCGCAGCCGCTCGACATCTCCGAGCTTTACTCGGCGCTTCAGCAGGGCGTGCTCGACGGGCAGGAGAACCCCTACAACATCATCTACACACGCCGCTTCTTCGAGGTGCAGGACTATCTCTCCGACAGCGGCCACTTCTTCGACTTCATCAACGTGGTCGCCAATGCCGATGCGTTCGACGCATTGAGCCCCGAGCACCAGGAAGCCGTCCGGACCGCCATGCGCACGGCCGTCGAGTGGCAGCGCGCCGAGGCCGCGAAGCTGGATCTGGAATTTCGCGAGAAGCTGATCGCGGAAGGCATGCAGTATGATCCGCTCCCCGACGCCGAGCGCGCCCGCCTGCGCGAGGCGACGATGGGTATCGCCGAGCAGCTCAAGGAGCGTGTCGACCCCGCCGTGATCGACCTCGTGCTCTCAGAGGTGGCAGGGTGAGCGACGACGCAACCCCTTCCGGGCCGGCTCCGTCCGGCCCGATCGCCCATTTCCGCCGGGTCGTCGACTTTGTCGACGGCCTGTCGCGCTGGATCATCGTCCTGTCGATGGCCGGCATGGCGCTTCTGGTCTCGGCACAGGTGTTCATGCGCTACGTGATGAGTTCCTCCATCGACGCCGCCGACGAGCTGTCGCGGCTATTCTTCGTCTGGTCGATCTTTCTGGCCATTCCCCACGGCGTGCGGCGGGGGGTCCATGTCGGGATCGACGTCTTTGCGCGGATGCTTCACATCCGGATACAGGACGCGCTCAACCGCGTCTCCGCCATCGCGGGCCTCGTGCTAATGCTCGCTGTCTTCTTTACCGCGCTCGGGGCAGCCGCCGACAAGTGGGGCGAGCTCATG
This sequence comes from Jannaschia seohaensis, assembly GCF_900116765.1. Classification (GTDB taxonomy): domain Bacteria; phylum Pseudomonadota; class Alphaproteobacteria; order Rhodobacterales; family Rhodobacteraceae; genus Jannaschia; species Jannaschia seohaensis. The sequence goes on from NZ_UETC01000003.1 coordinate 20,293, forward strand.
CCCACGCTTTCCGTTACCGCCGCGCTCTACTACGTGCCGGTGTGCATCTGTGCCGGGCATGCCGCGCTACACCTGTCCCTCTTCGCGGTGGGCGGGCCTCATGTCTGGGGCGAGGACGCCTGGAAGGAGGGCAGGGCATGAGCGCCGTCGCCATCTCCGTCTTCACCGCACTCGCCCTGATCGGCGCGCCGCTGGCTTTCGCCATTGGCCTCGGTGCCGTCGTGGCGCTCTACCTCAACGGTTTCGACCTCGTCGTCTTGCCGCAGCGCATGATGTTCGCCGTCAATTCCTTTCCGCTGATGGCGATCCCGCTCTTCATGCTGGCCGGCGAACTGATGGTGAAGGCCGGCATCGTCGATCGGCTGATCGGCTTTGCGAACTCGCTCGTCGGGCGGGTGCATGGCGGCGTGGCGCATGTCACGATCCTCGCCGGCACCGTCTTCGCCTCGGTCAGCGGCGCCGCGGTGGCCTCGGCGAGCGCGCTTGGCTCCACGCTCGTGCCCGCGCTGCGCAAGTCCTACCCGGACGGGTATTCCAGCGCCGTCATCGCTTCGGCCGCAAATCTCGGCCCGGTCATCCCGCCCTCGAACGCCATGATCGTCTATGCCCTGATGGCGGGCTCGTCCGTCTCGGTCGGCGGGATGTTCATGGCCGGGATCGTTCCCGGCATCCTCCTGACGCTGGGCTTCATGGCTCTTGCGACGATCATCGCGCGGCGCCGCGGCTACCCGCTCTCGGGCACGCCGTTCTCTTGGCGCAACGCACTGGTGGAAACGCGGCGCGCCAGCCTGATCCTGATGATGCCCGTGGTGGTGGTCGGCGGCATCGTGGGCGGTGTTTTCACCGCGACCGAGGGCGCGGCCATCGCGGTGGTCTACGCGCTGGCCGTGGGTCTCTTCGTTACAAGGAAGCTCAAGATCGCGGACCTGCCCGGCTGTCTGTTCCGCGCCGCGCTGATGGCCGCGATGGTGGGCGCGCTGATCGCCTTCGCCTCGGTGATGACCTTCGTCTTCACGCTCGACCTCGTGCCGATCCGCCTGTCGAGCTTCATCGAGAGCCTCACGTCCGATCCGGTCGTTTTCATTGCGCTCGTCATGGCGATGCTTCTGGTCGTCGGCATGCTCATCGAATCCAACGCGGCCTACATCATGCTGGTGCCGCTGTTCGCGCCGATGGCGCTGAGCTATGGGATCGACCCGCTCTTCTTTGGCTTCCTCTTCATGTACAACCTCGTGGTCGGCATGATGACCCCGCCGGTGGGCGTGCTGCTATTCGTGATGAGCGGCATCACGAGGGTGCCGATGAGCCGGCTCACGATGGAAGTCCTGCCCTTCGTGGCGCTTCAATTTGCCGTTCTCGGCCTCTGCGTTGCCTTTCCCCAGCTCGTGCTCTGGCTGCCTTCCATGTTCGGGTTCTGAGACATGCCAACAACGACCTTGCCCCCCATCCCCGATCTCCTCGTCGCCGGAGCGACGGCCCTCACTTCCGATCCGGCGCGCCCCTATATCGAGAAGGCCTGGATCGAGGTGTCGGGCGGGCGAGTCCAGGCCATCCGGGAAAGCGCCCCAGAGCATGTCGATGCCCGAACCCAGGTCGTGCCCGGCGAAGGCCGTGTCGTGACCCCCGGCTTTGTCAACGTGCACACCCATGCGATCCTCAGCATGGTGCGGGGCGTCGCCGAGGACATGGGCTTCGCGCCGGCCTACACGATGGGCGTGCCTCACGGCCACGACGTCAGGCCCGATGAGGCCTATGCGCTGGCGCAACTCGGCGGGCTGGAGGCTCTCTGCTTCGGCTCGACCCTCATCAATGACAGCTTTACCCATCAGGAGATCGCGCTGGCCGCGATGGCCGAGACGGGGCTTCGCGCCTGGGGATGCGGGCGCATCCACGATGTCGACTTCTCGCGCGTTCATCTGGGCGAGTGGACCTACGACACGAAGATCGGCGAATGGACGCTCGGCCTCGCCGCCGATCTGATCGACCGGTTCCACGACCCCGCCGACCTGAGGACGGGCGTCGTGCTGGCGCCACACGCGCCTGACACCTGCACCCCGGACCTGCTCCGCCAGGTGCGAGAGTTGCGCGACGCGAAAGGGCTGCGGATCAACACCCACGTCGCGCAGAGCCGCGTCGAGGTGGACTTCATCCGCGAGCGCGACGGGATGAGCCCGCCCGAGTTGCTCGACTCGGTCGGCCTGCTCGACGATCGTCTGATCGGAGCGCATTGCATCCACCTGAGCGAGAGCGACATCGCACGGCTCGGAGGGGCCGGAGCGCACATTGCCCATATCGCCAAGGGCAACCAAACGCATGGCAGCACCGCGCCGACCCATGCGCTGCGCCGGGCGGGCATGAATCTGGCGCTGTCCACCGATAACATGCATGCCGACATGGTCGAACTCATGCGCTGGGCATTGGCCACAGGCCGGCTGCAGGAGGGACGCATCACGGAGGCGTGGCAGCCTGCGACCGTCTTCGAAGCGGCCACGATTGGAGGTGCGCGCGCTCTGGGGCTCGACTCCGAAATTGGATCAATCGAGGAGGGCAAGCGCGCCGATCTCGTTCTTTTCGACTTTCGCCGCCCACATCTTCGCCCCCTGACGAATGTGCTCGGAACGCTTGTCCATACCGGGCAGGGGCGCGATGTGGAGACGGTGATCGTTGAGGGGGAGGTCGTCGTCAGAAGCGGTGAGCCGGTGCGGGTCGACCGCATGGCCGTGATCGATGCCGCCGAAGCTGCGGCGCGCGCGCTCTGGGCGCGCGCAAATGCCGAGGCCGAGGCACATCAGTAGCGCCAATGCCTCGGTTGCGCGGCGACGGGACGGGTTGCGAAGTGGTGGATGGCGCAGCGGGGTGGCTGGTCGGCAAGAGCGGACCCGCACGCTCCGCGTAGCAGATCAGGCGCTGGCAGGCCTATAACGAAGCCACCAAGCGCCATGGGACACGGACGATCCGGTTCGATCCCGAGATGAGCTGCGATGCCCCGCCGACAGGCAGGCGTGACCGACACTAGAGCTACAGCGATACCACCACCCACACCGGCCTGACGAGTAAGGTTCCGTGGGGCATGGCGCTCAGGCAGACGACCGGCCTCGTCGAGAGCTTGCTGCGAATTATCGGTTTGGGCTGGTCGCTCGACGCTATCCGGAACGCGGTTCCATACTGATCTCGGGCGTGGTGAGCGGTCCACCAGCGCGTCGATCCCAGCCCCGAACATGCTTTCTTGAGCAGACGGTTCTCCGGGGTCAGTCCGGCTAGGACCTCTTTCGAGGCTGCCGATTCCGACCGCAGTTCTTTCACCTCGGGCGCTGTCGCCTGACGGTCTGTATCGCGGAGGCCAGCGGCAGTGTGATCGAGAGCGGTGCGCAGGTCTTTGACAGCGCGTCCCTTCGGGTCTGTTTGGATGGCATCGAGATCGAGTTGTCCAAGCAGGATCACGATGTTTTGCCGCTGCTTCTGACCAATCAGGGGCGGGTCTTGTCGCACGAACGCATCCTCAACGCGGTCTGGCGACTGAACGCCGATCGGCTGACAAATGTGGTCGACGTCTATGTCGGCGGCTTGCACCGCAAGCTCAAAACCGAGGGCGAGCGCATCGTGATCCCGCGAAACGTGGGCTACCGCATGACCTAGCCGCTGCCATGGCCGCAACGGCTACGGGGCGCTGCCGCCAAAGCATGCAGCGAGGCAAGCGTCCCGGAATGCACGGCACGCGTTTTCCTCATGTGAGACAATGCTCGATAACCCCGATCTGATCCGTCGGGCGTCTCTGAGGCGGCTCGACGCGCTCCCAGCAGAAGGCGCGGACCAGCACCCCGACCGGCGTGTTGCCGGTCCGTCGGGTCTGGCTCCCGCATCAGTGGCCCGTCATGCACGAACACGCGAACCGGATCACTCAGTGGGGCAGGCCACTCTCGATTTCTCCCGCTCCGCGTTGAGATATGTTGGACATGCCGCGTCAGAACAGAATGATGTTGTCGGGGCCCAGCTGCGGTGTCGTCTCCACGATCGCGATCACGTCTGGGTCATCGGGTCCACCTCGCCCGTCGGTATCGATCGTCAACTCACCGCTGGCGCGGTCGTACCAGGCAAAGCCGTTTTTGAGCGCGGCATCGATCTGTCGCTGCGTGACGTTGCGCGGATCGACCAGGCCATCGCCCAAGTCGAAGAGGCGGTCGTCGAGCGCCAGCAGGTCGCCATCCTGGAAATCCACGATACGCGCCGTTCCGGGCGCGTCCTCCAACTGGAAAGCGAAATAGTCGACGCCGCCGCCGCCCTCCAGCGTGTCCCTGCCGCCTCCTCCGGCCAGGATGTTGACCCGGTCGTTTCCGACGAAGCTTGTAGCGACCCCATTGCCCATGACCTGCTGTCTGGAAGTGCCGGCGAATATGACCTCCTCGATCTCGGCATCGCCCAAGTTGAAGTTGCTGGATGTCAGGACGCTGTCTTCCCCGCCACCGGCTATCTCCTCGATCCGGTCGTCGCGGTCGTCGACGACGTAGCTGTCGTTCCCGCCGCCACCGATCATCCGGTCGGCCCCGCGCCCGCCATTGAGCGAGTCAGCGCCGGGCCCGCCGTCCAGCCTGTCGTTGCCGTCACTTCCGATGATAATGTTGTCGCCGGATCCCCCCACCAGCTCATCATCGCCCCCGCGCCCATCGATAAAGGCCGAGTTTCCGGGATCGATCAGAGTATCCGCTCCTTGGGTGCCCCACAGCTCCGGCCCATACCGCCGGCTCACGACGCCGTTGGCATCCCCATCCTGCTCGGAGGAGCTCCAGATCGCGGCGATGCTGCCATCCTGAAGCGTTTCGATCTCCCCGAGAATTTGCCAGGACGCGGTCTGGTCGTTGAGGCGCAGTTCAGTTCCGATCCGGACCCCGGACGCGTCGAACCTCTGGCCATAGACGCCAAAGCCGTCCCCGTCCTGTTCAAAGGAATCCCAGGCGACGACGTAGCCGCCATCCGCAGTGCCCGTGACCTTTGCGTTGCTCTGCCGCCCTTCGGTGAACGTGTTGACCTGGAACTCGGTCCCGAGGGCCGTTCCATCGGCGGCGTAACGCTGGCCGAAAATCCCCGTGGCGTCGCCGTCTCCCACCGAGGAATGCCACACCGCAACGAAGCCGCCGCCGGACAGTCCTGCGAGTGCGGACGCCTCTTGCCAGCCCGAAACGGTGGTGTTCATGCGGAACTCGGGGCCGATCGCCGCGCCCGTTTCGTCGAAGCGCTGCGAGTAGATGTCGTAGCCGGTGCTGTCGTCGTAAGATGTCCAACTCACCACGGACGCGCCGCCGACAAGACCCGTGATGTCAGGCCTCCCCTGGGACCCGACCGTGGTCGTGTTCACCAGGATCATGTCGCCTTGAGGTTGCCCGGTCCCTGAAAACCGTAGCAGGTAGATACCGGACTGGTCCGCATCCGCACCGCCGTCCCAGCTCCACGTCACCGCGAAGTCTCCGCCTTCCAGAGCGGCGATCTCAGGTCGGCCGGGATGCCCGCCCTCTCCCGCGCTGACCATGATCTCGCCGCCGATTTTCGCTCCGGTGTCGTCGAACAGCTGCGCCAGGATCTCTCCTTCGTCCCAAATCGTGACGAAGCCGCCCCCTGGAAGCGGCGCGACCTTCGGCTCTCCATAGCCCCAGGTCTCAGACGTGTTGACCTGGAATACCGCGCCCGCCCGGTTTCCCTCCTCGTCAAAGAGCTGACCGTAGACGCCGTTATCCCCTTCCAGCGTCACCCACACGGTGACAAGCCCGCCTCCCGAGAGGCTCGACAGCGCAGGCTGCTCCTGCCGCCCGACCACGTCGCTGTTCACAAGGACTTCGGGGTTTGTGACCAGATGCTCCGTCAACATGGCGCGACTTTCTTCCTGCCTTACAGGTCCTTGAGGGTAAGGCGGCCGTTCGTAGACCCATTGACGCTGATCAAGTCGAGTGGCCGGCGATGGAACCTGTCATCGAGTGCTCCCTGCCTGAAACGGCCTTCTCGGCCGAGGCCGGCAGTGTCCCTGTCGCCCAATGAGACGTGAGCCTGTCCGGGCCCGAGTTCCAAGGCAGCAGTTTGTGAGGGCAGGGGGCAACGCGGCAGGCTCGCGAGGCGTGCCTCCCGCGTCCGCCGCCCCGTGCCTTTGTCGTCGCATAAAGCGCTTCACATAGGCAGGCGGGACGAGCCGGACCTCGTGGCCCAGCTTGTCGATCTCTCGGCCCCGGCAGTGCGCCCCGCTGCACACCTCCAATGTCATCGCACAGCGCGACAGTCCCGCCAGCACCTGTCCGCGCTGCAGCTTCCGACGCCGCCGGCCCGGACGCGGCTGCCATGTGCAGCCGGAAGACAGTCTTTGCCGGATCGAGCCCGAGCGTGGCAATCTCCGGCATGACTACCTGCCTCCTGGATCGTCGCTAACCCATTTGGGCACAACAGATGCCCTCGGTGGCGGTCACACGATGAAAGCCGTTGGTGCCGTCATCAAAAATTCGTTGACGATTTGAGCCATCAAGTTATTGATGATTACGTTAACCTTTTGACTCACCAGTTAAGGTGCTGTTGTGGAAGGGTTTTATTGGATTATGGTGCGGATGGATCGGCGATTTGGATGCTATTGGTTAATCGCCCCTTGCTTCCTGCGGCAGAACGCCTGCTACCGTATCACAAGCACATCGATTCCGCCCGATTCTACAGTAATTACGGACCCTTGAACGACCTTCTTCAACAGCGGCTGGCGACGCATTTCGGGCGTCGCGGAGATCAGCTCGCGCTTGCGAACTCCGGCACGTCGGCGCTCTATGCGCTGCTCCTGGCGGCGGCGGGCCCGGCGAGGGCGGAAAAACCCGTCTGTGTCTGCCCGGCCTTCACGTTTGCGGCAACGGCGGCGGCGGCCGAGCTGTGTGGCTACACGCCCTTCCTTGCGGATATCGACGCCGAGACATGGGCGCTCGACCACGAACGAGTGATGGCGCTTGGCGATCTGGAGCGCGTGGGCGCGGTGATCACCGTTGCTCCTTTCGGGCGCCCGCCGCTCTTTGAGGCCTGGCAGGATTTTACCCGCACCACTGGCATTCCGTTGATTATCGACGCGGCGGCCAGTTTCGATGTGCTAGGCGAGGCCGCGGCCGATCATGGCGACTTGCCCATCGCCGTGAGCCTTCATGCCACCAAGACTTTCAGCACGGCCGAGGGCGGGCTCATGTTCTGCGACGATCCGGCGGTTGTGAAACGTGCCGTGGCGGCGCTCAATTTCGGGTTCAACGACGCACGGGAGGCGCTTGGCCCGGGCCTCAATGGCAAACTCAGCGAATATCACTGCGCCCTGGGATTGGCCGAACTGGATGGCTGGCCGGACAAGCGTCTGGGGTTCCTGCAGGTGGCTGGATACTACGAGGCCAGTGCTGAAATCGCGGGCCTGTCCGACAGGATCTATGTGGGCCGAGAGCACGCCAATCCTTATGCGCTCTTTCGCGCGCAAAGCGAGGATCAGGCGCAAGAGATCGTCGCCGCGCTGAGACGCGAGCGGATTGAATCGCGCCTGTGGTGGGGGCGGGGGCTGCATCATCAGCAGCATTTCCGGGACTGCACCGCGGAACCTCTGCCAGTCACCGACGATCTGGCGCCGCGCCTTCTGGGGCTGCCCTTCGCAGTCGACCTGGCGCCCGAAGACGTCGAACGCGTTATCAGGACCATAGATCGGGTGGTGCAATGCAAATGAATAACGCTCCCCGGATAGCCGCGTTTCTTGGCGTCAAGGACGAGGTTGGGCTGATCGAAGCCGCGATCCTTCATCTGCGGGCGATCGGGGTCGATCACATCATTGCCTGCGATATCTCGTCCACGGATGGCACCGGCGAGATCTTGGACGCCTACCGGTCACGGAATTTCGAAGTTCTGACCCTTCCGGACGAGGCGATCGGATCGCGTATCAATGAACCCGATGGTTGGTTCGCCCAGGCCAAGCGGATGTACGAAAAGGCCCCGGCGGATTGGGTCATGTTTCTCGATGCCGATGAATTCTGGCTTCCTGCGACAGGGAACATTAAGGACTGTATCGCGCAGACAACCGCCGACGTGCTCACGGTGAACCGTTACAATGTGGTTCTGGGGCCCCATGGTCCCTGCGTCCCAGGTGAGATGCGGCCCGATTCCTTCGATCGCATCTTGCTGTTCGCCGACCGGGTCGCGAAGATGCAATTGGCGCTGCAAGCGGATGAGAACATTCCGTGGATCCGCGGACAGGTCGGACCCAAGATCCTGGCTCGGATCAACCGGATCGAGGGAGTCACCGCGGGCCAGCACGCCGCCATCAGCGACCACCCGGATCTGCGCCGCGCCAAGCCGTCGGACCTGATCATCGCGCATGTCGGGCTGTCCACTCTGTCGCGCTTTGAGCGTAAGCTTCAGAATCTACGTCAGATCTATGAGCGCGAAGGGATCGACTTTTCCGATCCGGACGAGTCCTGGAAAAAGCACAACGTCGCTTGGCATTGGCGCCGCTGGGCGACGTTGCACGATTTCGACGCCGAGTTCCGGAAGAACATGCTGAGATCAGAAGAGATCGACGATCTGCGCTGGGAGGGCGTGATCCAATCCGCCGGTCAGATCCTGTCCGGCTTGGACGACCAGTCCTCCAGAAACGAGGTCAGGGTCTCCGGATCGATCCAGAAGTCCATATCCTGAGTCCGTCCGCGCAAAGGGCCTGCTTGGGGCCCGGTCAAGACGGTCAAGTCGATCTCCAGGGGGGCGGGCCACTTGTGGAGCGTCAGCCCTTCGGTCTGCTGATGGTTGAGGATGCAGACCCGCGCACCCGGTTGTAGAAAACACCCCAGGAAAAAGGACGAGCCTTCGGGGCCCAGAACATAGCGCGCATCGCGCAGCAGTTTGACTTGATCGGGGAAATCCAGGTCTTCCGTATAGACGCGCTCAAACCCATAGGCTTCGGCGATCCGTTCAATCTCGCGGTAGTTGACCATCTTGCGATGCCGAAAGGATTTGCGCGCCAGAAAGACGCGGGCCGGTCCCCGGTTGGCTGAGAGCGTGCGGTTGGCACGCCTCTGCAGTTCCGCGAGCAGAGGCAGGCGATGCGCGGGCGAGAAGACCATGTAATCCCAACGAAATTTCTCGTTCAGCCGCTGATGGAAGGGAATATAGGAGAGACTCGGCGCTTGCCAGAGCCGCTTGACCCGGACGGCCTGAAAGGACGGAACCTCGATGAGATCCGCCCGTCCCATCAGGTTCATCTCCAGTGCCTGGCGATGGGTGGGCGGCATATGCGCGTCGATCAGCACGGGCACATCGGGGACATGGCCAGTCATCGTCGCCGCGACGTAGCGGGCGATGTAATCGCTGAACCAGTCGCCAAAGAAATCCGTCCGCGCCCCAAGGAGCGAGAACGCGGCGTCCAGTTCCAGCGGCGGTTGCGCATCCGCTAGGGTCCAGACCGTGTCGCCATCGCGGTGAAACACCCCCGAGTCGAATTCGACATCGTCGTCGATCCGCGCCAGTTCGTCCCCCTGGAAGTCCGCAAGCGCGTAATCGGCCACCTCTGTCACGGCCGAGCGGCCGCGCACTGTCGCATCCCGCAAGGCGCTGACATAGAAGGCGCGTGTCTGGTTGCGCAGGGGCCGGTGGTTGCCCTGACCGATCACGCGGGGCGGGTCGATCACGAAAGCCTCGCCCGCGCGAATGATCTCGTGCAGCTCGACCGCGTGCCGAGCGCAATAGGCGTGGTGACTCTCGAACAGCCGCTTTTCCAGGGTGGCGTCCCGCTGCCGGGTTATGGTCTGACGATAGAAATCAACGCCTTTCGCGATCCCATGGCGCTCGACCAAGAGCTGTTTAAAATTCATCATCAGGAACAGGTTCGGCTGCCCGATCCTGTAGTCGAAATAGGCCGCGCCGGTGGGGGATCCATTTTCTAGGGGCGCCGGACGGCTTGCCAGCATCTCGTCCAGGTCAAGCCGGGCCACGGCTCACCATCGCGACGGGACGATGTCGGTTTGGGCAGCGGGCGCCTTGCGGACAAGTGTCGAGACCTCCCAAAGACCATAGTCCAGCTTGAAGCTCACATGCCGGCTTAGATCGCGTTTGCAGAACGCCATGATCTCGTCCAGCGGCCAGTGAAACAGGTCGTCGCGTTCCCAATCTACATGTTTGGAGATCGAATTGAATGCCAGCCCGCCCGTGACCGACGGCCACACCGCCATGAGCGTGGTCTGCGCCAGGTCGCGGAGCATTTCGTAGCTGCATTCGAAGCGGGAGGTGAAGATGCCGCACAGGATAGCCATATCGAAGGCGCCCGGATCGTACGGTTGCTCGCGTACATCGCGCCGGTCGAAGCGGTGGTCGGGCCACCGTCTGCGCACCTCCGCCAGCACACGGTCATTGAGGTCGACACCGGTATAGGCCACACGATCCAGCAGCGCGTTGGCCTCCAGATAATCGAGCAACAGGCCAAGGCCGCACCCGACGTCCAGCAGCCTGAGGGGCCGGGTGCTGGAATAGGCATCGAAATCGACGTTGGAGAGCAGAGCCTGATACCGGGCCGCCAGATCGGCAGGCTTGGCGGGCCAGCCGAGACTTGTCAGATCGTCCTCCGGGGCAGACCCAGGCGGCAGATATATCTGGGTTACCAGTTCAACGTCTTTTCGCATGGCTTCAAGCGTTAAAAAGTGCCGTCAGCCCCGTCAAGGCATCTGCCCTGTCTGCGCCTGAGGTGGTGGCATCCCGCTCTTGGACGATCTATGTCTCGGGTTGGCCCGTTGCTGACCGATGGCAAGTCATGTCTCGAACGCTTGCAATTATGCAGCCTTATTTCTTTCCCTATATCGGGTATTTCCAGCTTTTGGCGGCGGTCGATTTGATGGTGCTGCATGACGATGTGCAATACATCAAACAAGGCTGGGTCAACCGCAACCGCATCCTGCGCGATGGCTCCCCGGTCTGGCTGACCCTCCCGCTGGTGTCCGGAGATCATCGTGATCACATCATGGACAAACGTCTGTTCGACGGGGCGGCGGCGCGTAACAAGGCGTTCCGGCGCATCTGCGCCTCTTACCGGAATGCGCCATGCTTTGCCGAGACGGCGGCGATGCTTGAGCCGCTCTTCCAAGAACCGGTGGAGGGGATTTCCGAGTTCAACAGGCGATCCCTGTGCGCCGTGGCCGCCAAGATTGGCATCGCGACCCCTGTCGTTTTGGCCTCGGAGCGGGCCTATGGGCAGGACGTGTCAGGGCAGGATCGGGTCCTGCGGATCTGCCAACGCGAAGCGGCGACACACTATATCAACCCGATCGGCGCGCGCCGGATCGGGCTCTATCAGGGGCAGGCGTTCCGCGAGGCGAGGCTGACTCTTTCCTACATCGAGACCGATCCCGACCTGATCTACGATCAGACCAGCGCGCCGTTTGTGCCAAACCTGAGCATCATCGACATCTTGATGCACGTCCCCCGCGACCGCATCCGTGACATGCTGCCGCGTTACTCACTGCTTCCCGGCTAACGCGAGGGCTGCTCCGGCATCGGTCTCCCGCCTCACTTTGCAGCGGTCGGGGAGTGGCGGGCGGCGCGCAACCTCATCACTCGGGTCCGGCTCGATGACGGGCGCTTCTAACGTCGACGGGGCCGAGGAGTTGGCGATGCTGTAGGAGGGGACTGGGATCACGGTAATGTTGAGGCACGAAGCTGTGAAGCGGGGTCAGGTGCGTGCATGTCGATCGAACGGCCACCAATGGAGACCCGTCACATCTGGTGAGTTCGACGATCTGGAGATGCGGCGTGCGCCGATCGGCCATTTCACATTCCATCTGTCACGGATTGGCGTGCAAGCTCGAAGAGTGCAGAGGACAAGGATCTGATCTCTCGGTGCCTCCGGTTGCCCAATCAGATCGAAGGCCGTGTCGCATGGGTGCGACTGCGCCCCTGCGTTCGCGTAGCAAATCCTCCACATTCCGGAGCGATGGAGGGAACCGGACGGAGTGCAATCACCGCAAGGCGGATGATCTCGGGCGTTGTCTTTAGCTCCTTGACGTAGCCGCGCTTGGTCAGTCCCGAAGGCTTCGTCGGCGTTGTGGTCGGCCGCAAGCCGAAGTCCTCTGACAGAACTTCGACATGCATCAAGCGATTCAGCGATTCAGCGATCCGCCGGACTGCCTCGATGCGCGTCCCCCCCCCGGCGGGCGGCGATGGCCGGTTTCGGTTAGACCTGCCTGGTCGCCAAATGCAGCGCAGGCAGGACGGTGAGTCCTGCCTGGCGAAGAGCGCGATGCTTTGGGGCCGCGGACGGCCGGAGGGGTTACCGGTAGATCATCGTCGGCAGCCAAAGCGTGATGGCCGGCACGTAGGTGATCAGGAGCAGCACCAGAACCAGCGGCACCAGGAAGGGCGCGGTGCCCACGACGGCCCGCTCGAACGGTATCTTGGCTATTCGCGCGAGCACATAGAGCACCATGCCCACGGGCGGCGTAAGCAAACCGAGCATCAGGTTCAGCACCATGATCACGCCGAAATGGACCGGATCGACGCCGATGGCGGTGGCGACCGGCAACAGGACGGGCACCATGATCGTGATCGCAGCCACGGTCTCCATGAAACAGCCGACCACGAGCAGGATGATGTTGATCAGCAGCAGGATGACCCAAGGCCGCTCTGATGCCGACAGAAGAAGCCCTGCCACGATTTCCGGGACCCGGTTCGAGGTGAGGATCCAGGCGAAGATGGAAGCCGCTCCCACGACCAGCAGGACAACGGCCGTCGTTTCGATAGTGTCATAGCTGACCCTCAGGAAACGGCGCCAGTTGAGCGTCCGATAGATGACAAGCCCCAGGAAAATGGCCCATGCGCAGGCGGCCACGGCAGCCTCGGTCGGGGTGAAGGCGCCGCTCAGGATGCCACCGACGATGATCACCGGCGTCATCAGCGACAGGAAGGCCCGGCCGAAGGTCTTGTAGAGCACCGAAAACTGGAACGCCTGGTCGCGCGGGTACCCCCTACGGCGCGCCATAATCGCCACCATGGCCATGAGCGCGAGCGCCATCACCAGCCCGGGGATGAAGCCGGCGGCGAAAAGCTGGCCGATCGACGCGCTGGCCACGACGCCGTAGATCACCATGGGCAGCGATGGCGGGATGATCGGCCCAATGGTCGAGGACGCGGCGGTGATGCCGACAGCGAATTCGGGATCGTATTTCGCATCCTTCATGGCCTTGATCTCAATGGCGCCGAGACCGCCGGCATCGGCGACCGCCGCGCCGGACATGCCGGCGAAGATGACTGAGGCGCCGACATTCACATGGCCAAGCCCGCCGCGCATCCAGCCCACGATGGACAGGGCGAAATTGAAGATCCGCTCGGTGATCCCGGCAGTGTTCATCAGGTTGCCTGCTAGGATGAAGAAGGGCACGGCCAGCAGCGGAAAGCTGTCGACGCCGTTGATCATGCGGTGCGCGACGATCATCGACGGCACCGAGCCGCTGACGAGCACGTAGAGTGCCGAAGATCCGGCCAGCGCAATGGCGATCGGCACACCGAAAAGGATGAGCCCGAACAGGGCCACGAAGAGAAGGGCGATTTCCAACTTGGGTCTCCTAGTCCGTGCGTGGCACGCCCTGGGCGTGGAGTTGCGGATCAATCAGCTTGGAGGTTCCGGTACGCAGGTGGCGCCATGCGTTAACCAAGGCGTAGACGGTCATGCCCCCAAAACAAAGGGCGACGAACCAGTAGACGTAGGATTTGGGCACATCGATCGAGACCATCATCTGTTGCGTGCGGCCGGCAAGGCGGATCGTCAGGACGGTGAGAAATCCGAAAAAGGCGATGGTGACGGCATCGATGCCTGCCTGCGCGATGCGGCGCCCGGTGCGGGGTATCCAGCGGTAGAGAAACTCCACCGCGATGTGGGACTCCTTGCGGACGGCCATGATCGCGCCCGTGAAAGTCACGGCAATCAGCAGGAACCGGGCAATTTCCTCTGTCCAGCCAAGGGAGTCGTTCAGAACGTAGCGGGTAAAGAACTGAAGGAAGACGACGAAGGCCAGGATCCAGAAGATCACAAAGACCGGCACATCGTCCCATTTCAGGTCCGACAGGTCGATCTCTTGCTCATCGAAGTGAATTTCAGGAGCTTCGGTGGGAGCGGAGACCCGCTCTTCCGGTCCGTCTGTCATGCCATGGCCCTTGTCAACGGTTCTGGGGGCGGAAGAAACCGGCAGGCGCGTCGGCGCCTGCCGGTCCGGTTTTCGTTGGCTTACTGGCCGATGGCCTGCAGCCGATCGTAGGTCTCCTGGTCCCAGGTCGCCATGTCACCGTTATGCATGACCTTGACGGCTTCGATGAACGGGCCGCGGTCGATCTCGTTCACCTGCACGCCCTCGTCACGGAACCACTGCGCCAGCGCGTTCTCGGACTCGCGGATCGCGTCCGTCGCACAGACCGCCGTGTCCTGCAGGATGCCGGACAGCGTTTCCTGGTCCGCCGCGTCCATGCTGCCCCAGGTCGGTCCGCCGACGATGGTCAGCAGGGCGTCCGTGATGTGACCCGTCAGATTGATGTTGGTCTGGACCTCGTAGAACTTCTTGGCCTGGATCGTCGGCAGCGGGTTTTCCTGCGCATCCACGGTGCCCTGCTGCAGCGCAAGGTAGACCTCGGCGAAGGCGATCGGCGTGGGGTTCGCATCGACGGCCATGGGGAACATCATGTAGAGCGGCGCGTTCGGAACGCGGATTTTCAGACCTTCCATGTCCCCCGGCGCCGTGATCGGCTTGTTCGAGGTGACATGGCGGTTACCGTAGTAGGTCATCGCCACGATGTGGTTGCCGGTGGCGTCGGTATAGCCTTGCGACAGCTCGCCAAAGAGATCGGAGTTCCGGAACGCGTCCCAATGCGCGTAATCGCGGAACATGTAGGGGGCGCCGCCGATGGCGATCGGCCCGTAGGCCCGGCCCGCGAACAGCTGACCCGTATAGATGATGTCGACGGTGCCAAGGCCCAGGCCTTCGTTGATGTCGACCTCCTTGCCCAGCGACGATGCCGGGAAGACCTCGATGCCGTAGCGGTTTCCGGTCGCCTCCATCAGGGCGTCATTCGCCGCGACGGCGCAGGTGTGATAGGGCTCGCTCGTCTCGTAGACATGCGCGAACTTCAGCACGCGGTCGGCCTCTTGAGCCGTTGCGGTGGACGCAAGCGCAATCGCCCCCGCCGCCGCCAGTATGGTCGTTTGCTTAAAGGTAGACGTCATTGGTTTTTCCTCCCTTTTGATGAGTTTCAGCCGTCCGCAGACAGAACCTGCAGGGCCTCGATGCTGTTCCTCCTGGCGAATTCACCAAGCGACACCAGCGTCGTTTCGTCCAGTTTGAGACCGATCACGCGCCGCGACTCGGCCTCTTTCCACTCCCGGTCGCCGGGGGCCATGACCTGCTGATCGGCGGCGACGGCCGACTGGCGGATCGCCTTGAGATAACGGGTCATCACGGCTCGAAAGGCGGCCGCGCCGGAAAAGGCGGCCGGATCCAGGACCAGGACAAAGGCGCCCAGCCCCCGTGGGGTCGACATGTCGTCCGACACCATCGGCGGGAGCTCGGCGCTGAGCGGCGCGTCCGAAAACGCCGAAGATAGCACCTCTGACAACCCGGCCAGACCGGCGCCCTTATATCCGAACAGCGCCCCGCCGAGGGGGGCCAGCATCTCGGCCGCCGCGGGATCGGTCACGTTCATCCCGTGCGTATCCGAGGCGACGTTTTCGGGCAGCGGGATGCCGATGCTCTGGCTCAGCAGGACCCGGTTGTAGGGTATGGAGCTGGTCGCCATGTCCAGCAGCCAGGGCGGGCCGTCCTCGGCCGGGGCGGCGGCGGCGATCGGGTTGGTGCCGTGGAATCTCTCTGCTCCGCCGTGCAGGCGCACAAAAGCGTCGGAGTTGCAGAAGGTGAGCCCCATCAGGCCCTGCCTGGCGATTTCCGTCGCATAGGCTCCGGCGGCTCCGAAATGCGACGAGCCCCGGATGGCGACGGCTCCGATGCCGAACTCCCTCGCCTTGTCGATCGCGATCTCGACCGCCTGATACGTCGCCAGGGCGCCATGCGCATTGTCGGCGTCGAGGACGCAGGCGGCGCCCGTTCCTCCGGCGACACGCGGGCTGGGACGCCGGTTGATCCGTCCCCCGGCCAGGGCCCGCAAGTAGTGCGGCAACAGACGGAATCCGTGCGTATCGACCCCCAGCGTGGAGGCATGCATCAGCGCCCTGGTCACGGCGTCGACGGTGGCCGTATCTGCCCCGACTGCGGCGAGGGCCGCCCGCGAGAACCTCTCCATCTCGGCCAGCGCGATGCGCACCGTCGGCAACGCGCTGGCCTCGCCGTGATCCGAATCTGCAACCCGGTTCAGGTAGTTGGTGGTGGTCTCGGAAATATGGTTCTTCAGCAGTGCCAGCGCGCGGTCGAACTCACCGGACAGCACCATGTCGCAGATGCGCCGGTGTTCCTGCAGCGATCGCGCGTTCAGCTTGGGGTCCAGGGACAGCCGGTTGCGCAGGGCTTGAACCCGGAAGGACAGCATCCGGAAGTTCGCTTCGACATAGCTGTTGCCGCAGTGCTCGAAGATCGCCCTGTGAAAATCGTGGTCCAACAGCTTGTAGGTATCACTGTCGTCCAGGGCCAGGGCCTGCTCCATCCGGCCGACGATGTCGCTCAAGTCCCTGGCCAGCGGGCCGGGGTTGCGGCTGCATGCAAGGCGCATCGCCTCGCTTTCGAGGATCAGGCGCAGCTCTCCAAGCTCGGCGATTTCCGAAGCTCCCATCGAGAACACCCGCGTTGTCCTGTTGGCGGACAAGACGATCAGGCCCTCGCGCTCAAGCTGGAGGAGGGCCTCACGGATCGGGCTCTTGCTGACGCCCAGAAGCCGGACAAGCCCGGACTCGGTGAGCTTTTCGCCCATCGGGAACTCGCCCGAGATGATCCGGCTGCGGATCGCTTCGCGGGCCTGTTCCGACAGTTTCAGCCGTTCGATCGGTTGCGGATTCGCCGATATTTCCAAACTGTCGCCCCCTTCCCGAGGCCGGATGGTATATAATGTATCATCAGACGCAAGCGTTCTGTTTTTCTTCGTTTCAAAAACCTGGACTCGCGCGCGGCGGGCGGGTTTGACCTGTAAAAAATATGATGAAAATCAGATGCCTGATGGCCTTTTCCGGTTCGAGACGCCGCGTCGCCAGTTGGGGGCACCAGCGTCCGGCGGGCCGGTATGGCGCCGGCGCCCCTGCATGCCTGACCCCGTGTGACCGGCGGACGGGCGTCCCGGACCCGCCGCCGGATTCTCGTTGCCCGGAAGGTTCTTTTGCTCTGACCCATTTCGCCGCGGTGTCGATTTTTCAGGGCGCGTTGACGATGGTGTATGCGCGTGACCCCAGATGCCGGGTCCGGCCCGGGATCCATCTCGGCGGAAACGCAGAAGCGCCGGAGGTTCGTGCCGTCGAGATCGCGGACAGCCACATCGGCGATGCGCCAGCGCTGCCCGACCCGCTCAGCCAGATGCGGGCGGATGAGGAGATCGGGAGCATCACCGCCAACGGGGCCTATGATACGCGCAAATGCCATGCGGCCATCGCCGGCGCGGGTGCATGAAACGAGGCGCTGCGGGTCTCGAAATGCCTTGACCCGGCTCTGTGACGGCGATGGAGTGGAGACCACCGCCGAAGCCGCGTCGAGACGAAGATGCCTTGCGTAACACTGTTGGGCCAGCGGCTCATGGCACCTGATTTCGATCGCCAGGCTTGCCGAGTTCCATCTCCGCATCGCCGTCTCGAACGGCTACACTGCGCTGGGCATACCCGTCACGGACGGTTCGGGGCGAGTCTGTCTGGCGAAAGGGAAAGGCTGAAGATCAGCCGATTGGAACAAAAGAGCCCCTTGTCGGAGCCGTTGCGTGATGGCGTCGGCACTGGAGGGTACGGCAAAGCCCGGGTGAGGAAGCAGAGGCCCGTCCTCTCCCGCCACCGGTCGGAGCGGGAACGGCGTGCGACTTATACGCGCGAGACGACGACAACCGCGCTCTTCCTTGCGGCGGTGCTGACGCGCGTCTTTCTGATCGAAAGCCTGATGCTTGCCTCGATCCCTGCCGCGATGGCGGTCTGGGCCCTGGCCCGTCTTCGCTTCCGATCTGGCCCTTTCGCTGACGGGAGCTTTCGCGTCGGGGCGCCTAGTCCAGTTCTGGCCGATGTCGTGACGCCATGACCGACGCGGCGGTGGCCGCGCGGGCGCGACGGTGGCCGGTCATTTCCGCTCTCGGCGTGGTGATGATCTTCACCTGGGGCAGCACCTATTACCTCATGGCGGTCCTGGCCGCGCCCATCGCGACGGATATGGGGTGGAGCCTCGGCGCCATCACGGGGGCGTTGTCGGCGGGATTGCTGGTCGCCGGCCTGGTCTCTCCGATCGTCGGACGGGCTATCGCGCGTCATGGCGGGCGGCCGGTTCTCGCCGCTGGCTGCGCGCTGATCGCGACCGGCCTGCTGGTGATTGCCGGCGCGGCGCATCTATGGATGTTCTGGACAGGGTGGCTGTTGCTCGGCCTCGGAATGGCGGCTGGCCTCTACGATCCGGCCTTCGCCTCGCTGGGGCGCCTTTACGGCCGGGACGCGCGCAGCGCGATCACTGCGCTCACGCTCTGGGGGGGCTTCGCGAGCACGGTCTGCTGGCCGCTTTCCACGCTGATACTGGATGCATGGGGCTGGAGAGCTGTGGCCGTGGCCTATGCCGTCATCCACCTGGTCGGGACCCTGCCGCTGGTTCTATGGGCCATCCCAGCCCCGCCCGGTCGTGTCGAAGATCCGTGCTCCGACAGGCCGGACGCACCGCGGCTCAAGGGGCGGGAGGCGGTCGTGTTCAGGCTGATGGCGGCGATGCTCGTGCTCAACGGGCTCATTGTCGTCAACGTCTCCACATGGCTTTTCACCGTCCTTCAGGCGCAAGGTCTGACCCTCTCCGCCGCGGTCGCTCTGGGCGCGCTCATCGGCCCCGCTCAGGTCGGGGCGCGCGTGCTGGAGATGGCGGGTCGTGGGCGGCATCACCCGATCTGGACAATGGCCATCTCGACCTTCGCCATCGCGGCCGGAATTCTGCTCCTTGCGGCTGACTTTGGCGTCGCTGGAGTGGCACTGGTGCTTTACGGGGGTGGCAACGGCCTGTTCTCGATCGCGCGGGGCGCTCTGCCGCTGGCCGTCTTCGGCCCGGACCGTTATCCCGCTCTCATGGGAAGCCTCGCACGGCCGTCACTCATCGCGCAGGCCGCTGCTCCGGTCCTTGGGGCGTGGGTCATAGCCGGTAGGGGGCCGGAGGCCACGCTCTGGATCCTCGCGGCGCTGGCGCTGGCGAATGCCGGATTTCTGGCTCTCCTGTGGCGCAGCATTCGCGCCTAAGGGCGCAGGACCTGCACATAGGGCCGTCCCGGCCTTGGGATTGCTGGATTACCCGATATCGGCTCCGGTCTCTCACATGCTGGCGGATAGGCGATTTTTCATGGACAGGAGGCGGTCCTTCGCCGGAAGCAATATGCGTGGAAGTCGGATTGCTCGGCCGCGTGCGGGCCGCAGAAAGGCTCCGCCTCGGACGGACCCCGGTCTTTGGGAACAATGACGCCGTTGTCATCGAGCGCCTGAGCTCCGCGTTCTGCGAAGCGTTGGGCGAACCGGTCGATCTCACCCAGCGAAGGACGTATCGGGAGATAACCGAGGCCCTACTCGATGGCTCGGTGGATGCCGCCTGGATCTGCGGCTATCGGATACCGGCCCCCTCGCATCCCGCTCAGGCGGGAGGGTTGGGGAATGAACCGGAAGAATCTCTACCGTATCTACCGCGAGGAGCGGCGGACCCTGCGCAAGCGCGGTGGTCGGAAGCGGGCGCTCGGGCCGGATGGCAACGTGATCACCGGGGGCGCGAACGGATCGGCGACCTGGGCGGCTCGGTTGTCTGGGGCAAGCGGGGACGATGGACGACGACTGGCTGGAACGGAGCGGGTCAGACCGCACGGCTTCCCCGTAGCCGTCATCGGGTGGCATCGCACAGTCACCAGGGCGCCGGGGCCGCCAAGCTCGGACGGGTCGACTGACGCAACAACCGCCGCTTCCGCGCGTAGTCGGCGACCTCCGTTCCGCCGAGGTCAAGGAGCGCTGCCTCGCCGAACTGCGACCCAAGACATGGCCGGCGCAGGCTCAACGCAACCCTGCGCCGTGACGTCGGGACGTCTCAAGACTGCATGGCCATTCGGGTAAGGAAATTATTTGGCTTTGTCGGTCGATGCTTTAACGATTGCATATGGGAGGCATCGAGCGTGATAAATCCGTGAGGGCGGCGCCTGGTCCTCTGGGGGATGCTGACGACACGGAACATACGGACCGCGACCTGCTCATCGCTGCGATCTACGAGGCTGCGGCGGACCCGAGCGCCTATAGCCGCTTCGTGGCGGCGTTGAGCGCGTATCTCGAACAGACGGCAGTCAGGGAATGGCGGATCCGAGATCTGGCCGAGGTCGATATCGAGGCTTTCGAGGCCGATCGCGGTCTCGCAATGCATCTCGCCAACCTCAACGACAAGCTGACCGATGCGCCACACCGCATCCCCCCTGGTAGCCTGCGAGAGCATGTCGCCCGCCGGTCGGGCCTGGCCGTTCTGGTCGACCGGGCAGGGCATATCGCCAGCCTCAGTGCGACGGCGCAAGAGACTTTCGAGAGCGGTCCGCATGCCTTGGAAGACCTCGCGACGCGCTTGCATGCCGAGGATTCCCGCCACTTGCGCGACGCGATTGCCGGGCATGTCATGCATGGGCGCCACCTCGCGCCCCGTATCCTGCGCGGCGAGGCGTTTCATCTCTGCGTCAGGACACAGCGATGCGACACCGATGGCGAGGTCTTCCTCTGCCTCGAAACACTGGCCGTCGACTGGTCGCCTGCGCTGGAGGCGGTTCTCCGGGCGTCTTTCTCCCTCACGCCCGCCGAACTGCGTGTCGCGCGGATGCTCGCCGCAGGCGAGACCGCCAAGTCGATCGCGGCCGGGCTGGACCGATCCGAAGGCACCGTTCGCAATCAGATCAAGTCGATCCTTGCCAAAACCGACACCGGCGGCATCGCCAACCTCAACAGGCTTCTGGCCCTGATAGCCGAAACGGTCGCCGGGGCTCCCATTCTGACCGCGCCGGGGCAGACGGCACTTGCCGATCTCGACATCCTGACACTGCCCGACGGCCGCGCCATGGAGGTGCGCCTGCAAGGTCCGGTCGACGGAAGACCGGTCTTGTTCCTCCACGGCATGCTCTTTGGAAGTGAACTGCCACCCTCCGCCATCGAGCCCCTGGAGAGAAATCACCTGCGGCTGATCGCGCCCGCGCGTCCGAATTTCGGCATGTCCGACCCGTCGCCCGGCAGACCCGAGGATGAGCCGGACCGCCTCGTCGCGGACCTGCTGTTCCTGCTCGACGCCTATGGCGTGGACAGGACGGTCTGCCTGACCAACATCGCCGGCTCGCCCTATGGCTATGCCTTAGCGGCTGCCGCCCCCGAGCGGATTTCGGGGCTGGTTCATGCCGCCTCCGTCCTGCCGGTGCTGAAGGCGCGGCAATTCGTGACCATGCCGCCGACCCAGCGCCTGATCGCCTTTTTGATGCGCTTCGTGCCGGCCTATCTGCCGCCGCTGATGAAATCGGGCATCGCGCAGATCCGCGCGTCGGGCGAGATCCCGTTCCTTGCCACGCTTTACGAAGAAGGCACCTGCGACCATGCCGTCGCGACCCGCCCCGACCTGGTCGACCTGATGACGCGAAGTGTTCATTTCGCTACGGGGCAGGGCTATCTGGGCTGCTATACTGACACGCTCCACGTCGTGCGCGACTGGTCGCACTACGCGACGGCCATCAGTGACAGGGGCATACCCATAATCCATGTCCACGGCCACGCCGACCCGCAATATCCCCTCGACGACGTCGCGCGGTTCGCCGCGCGGTTCCCCTCGGTCGAACTGCGCGGGGTCGAGGGGGCCGGGCAGCTCCTGCTCTTCGACAGGCCCGGCCCGGTGATCGGCGCGGTTGCCGAGCTGCTGCACCGGGCCCAGGGCGCCGGTCGACCGGTGCCGCCAGCCGTATAGCCCATATGGGACATGACAGATCGCCGCACGCGGCGGAACCTGAGTGACGAACGGTCGCTGCTCCGGACGTCACTCGGAGGGCAGGTCATGGACGCGAACACCTACGAAGCAAGGCGCTGCTTCGCGCGGCATCTGCGCTCCACGCTGCTTCTGCAAGGCGTGATGCTCCCAGGCTAGGGCGGCAGCGGACCGCGCGGGATCGATGCTTCTGCCGTCGGCACGGTGTTCGGCGGATTATGTGGAGAGGACCTTACGATGACCCCGATATCTGTCACGATATGCACGGCCCTGTGCATCGCGTTTTCCACGCTTGCCTCCGATGCTCAGACGCTGCCCGATGCGAAACGGACCATGTCGGGCCTCTATGTCACGGCCGCCGAGGCCGCGACGCTCCTGGAAGATCCCGACGTCATCCTGCTCGACGTGCGTTCGCGGGCCGAGGTGGCCTTCGTCGGTATGCCGCACCGGGTCAGCGTCCATATCCCCTACATGCAGATGCCGATGATGCCCGAGTACGACCCCGAGCGGCGGACCTATGCGATGGAGATAAACCCCGATTTCCCTGTCGCTGTCCGCGAGTGGGCGGAGACTCAGGGGATCCGCCCCGATCAGCCCATCATCATCATGTGTCGGTCCGGATCGCGAAGCGCGCGGGCCGCGGATCTCCTTGCGCAGATGGGCTTCACACGGGCCTACTCCATGATCGACGGTTTCGAAGGCGACCGCGCGTCGGATGGGCCTTCGGCCGGGCAGCGTGTCGTGAACGGCTGGCGGAATGCGGGATTGAAATGGGGATACGCGATTGAGGACTGGCAGGCCTACCCGGACGACCGATGACGCCCTCCGGCTGGTCCCCCTTCGGTCACGCCAAGGTGGACGGTCCGGTAGATTATCCTGGGGTCGAACCCGACGGCACGCTGAGCATCGCCGATAAGGTCGACATCTGAGATCCTGGCCAACGGCAGCGGTCGTCCGCCATTCCGGACCGACCGCTGCTCAAATCTGACCGGAGCGTCCCTTCGAAGCCCAAGTCGACCTTGGATCTGCCCGTAGAGACCGATCCGGCCGGTCGCCAATTTCGAACCCGCATGCGACCCGATGCGCAAATCTGCTTTTCCAGTCGCGCGGATTGGCACGACGCCTTGGCCTCCCTTGAAAGAATCGACGCACTCGCCGGTTGAACTGCCAACAGGCCGGCAGGTCCGCTTCGTTCGCTCTTCGGGCCGGCGTTGAGTATGCGTCGAATGTCGGGGCGTCCGGCGCTTCATCTCGACGCGGTAGCCGCAGGGCAAGGGCACGCCGCCCAGCTACGTTCCCTTGCGCCGATCCGTCGCCGACCGAACCTCGGCAGCTGCCGAAGAAGCCGAGCCCGGAGCCGGATTGCCCAACGGGCCGTGGTCATGACAGACACGCCACGCGGAGATGTGCCGGCGGCGCCTGCACCGACATGCGGCGCCGCGGCCAAGGGGGGGGGGACGATCATGCACGCGCTCTTCTTCGAGATGCAGCCGAAACCCGGGCATCTCGACCATTACTTCGAGCACGTGGCGCGCCTGCGACCGGTGCTCGCCCGGCACGAGGGGCTCGTGTTCCTCGACCGCTATAAGGCGCTCGACGACCCCGATACGATCCTGTCGCATCAGCTGTGGGAAAGCGAGGAGGCAATCGTCGCGTGGCGCGAGAACACCGAGCACCGCAGGTCCCAGGAGGCTGGCAACAAGGTGCATTTCAGGGACTATCGCATCCGTGTCGGAGAACGGGTCTTGCACGGAGGGGCACAGATGGACGCCCGCCCGGTTCCGGCAACATCCGCCACGTCCTTCGTGCTGGCGCTCCATGGGTCACGGCCGGTCCAGACAGCGGGGTTCTCAGCATTCGCGAGCTTCAACCGCGAAGGGCAGTACGTCTCGCTGGCGACCTTCGGGGCTGTCGAGGATCTCCAGCGCGCATGCGACGCGGGGCCATGCCCAGACGGCATCGACGAGATCGCGGCCTACGCCATTCGTCGCGACTATGGCCAGTTCGATCGAGCGGATGCGCCTCAGCCAAGGGCTCCATGACGCGCCCCGAATTGCGCACTTGCGCTCGGCGGCCACTCCCCACCCGGAGCCGCTGATCGGCCGCTGCGCTCGGGACCGGGGCGCACCGGGCCGTCCCAGACGGGGCAAGCACGCGCCGGCGCATCGCAACGAGGGCGGAGACCATCCCCCTGAACGGGTCACATCACGCTGCGCCACCCGACGTCCGGCCCTGTGCCGAAGGCATCGGGCGGCGCGACGCGATCGGGCCCCAAGCTCTTGGCCAGTGGCGCCCGAAGCGCGGGGTCCAGATTGTCCCGTTCGACCGAAACGAGCGACAAGGGCACTGGCCCGTCGGCCGCCTGGGGCTGGATCTCGCGCGTCTCTACGGTGACCCCACTGCGGTAATGGCGCAGCGACGGTTCCTCTAGGTCGACCAGCGTGACCGCGTGCTTGCGTGGGGGCTCACAAGTCGGCGCATGCGGCAGGAACACCGAGGCGGGAGCGCGGGGCAGCGTCGCGGGCCGAACTCCTTGTGTCGGCGGCGCGAGTTCGCATGGCATGCGCAAGCATCACCTCGCCGATGACGCCCACGGCGAGGTTCAGGAATGCGCGCAGGATCGTCAGCAACTGCCGCATCCCGCGGAACGGCAGCAGCGTGAACACAGCCAGGATCAGTCCGGTTATCGCGCGCAACACGCCTTTCACGATCTGATCGGCCGCGAACTGCGCGCCGGTCTCGACCAAGCGGGCGCGCACCATCGCCCGGGCGTTGCTAGGCTGGCTTCTGCCTTTGGGGAGCGGACGAGTGTCGATCAGATCCACCATGATCGCGATTTGGCCGGCCTGGACGATGTGGAGGATGTACTCTCTGAGCCAGTACATCACGAGCGCGACCACGCCGATGCCCGTGAGGGCGGCCGCCGAAGACGGCGGTCGAGGCGCGGAAACCTTCATTCCCCAGCACGCAGATCCCCCAGCCAATCCCTGCGCCCCTACCGCTGACGACGCTATGGGCGAGTGCCGCGCCGAAGTAGATCGACATGCGAAACAGCATGACAGGCAGCGTCCGCAGCATCAGATCGACGCCGCGCCGGAATGAACTGTCTCTACTGGTTCCTCCCTTCGGCGCTGTTGCACGAAGCGCCTCAAGGCCGGGGGCTTTCCCCGTTTGATATTGGTCGACGGGCTGCGTGATTTGGATGCCGAGGGCGGTGAAACGGTTGAGGATGCCGAAGGACAGTCGGCCGCCTGTCGAACGACGAGGCAGTCATGGCGCTGCGAGATCGGTGGCGCAGGGCGCAGGCCCCCTCGGAGCGGGCGCATGATTTCACAAAACTGACCTGCGCGCTCTTCTTTCGCGCGGTTTGGGACAAGATCGCGACTGTCTGAGACCGGCCCCAACTGAACACTTTGCGCGACCAGATCCTGGCAGGGCAAACGGCCAAACTGACGCCCTTTCACGAGATATGAGCCAGCTGACCGACTTCGATAATCGACGCGGGGCGGGGCCGATTCAGAACGCTTGCTTTCTGATCGACCCACATCGCCATTGCGCCTTTCGACGCCGGGCAATCCCGTCCCACGGCTCTAGAACGTCGCGGGCGTCTCCGACCATCGCGCCAGCTTGGCCTCGGTTCCAGGTGCCGGACGATGGTGAGATGGCATATCTCGCCCCAGTGCGGCTTCGTCGAGAACCTCGTAGCTGGATCGATAGTCGTATCCGGCCGTGGCCGCTTGATCCCGGCTCATCGCGAAATAGACGGCATTCACGCCTGCCGTGCGAAGCGCCATGGCGCACATGGCGCACGGCTCGCCTGATGCGATCACGGCATGGCCATGAAGGCTGGTCCGTCCGAGTTTGGCTGCCGCGTCGCGAAGCGCTTCGATCTCCGCATGGGCCGTTGGATCGCTCCGAGCGACGACGCGGTTCACGCCTTCTCCGATAACGGATCCGTCCGCATCGACGACGAGCGCGGCGAAGGGCGCGGCGCCCGCGATTGCGCGTTCGGTCGCCATTTCGAGCGCACGCTCCAACAGGGCGTCCAGGCCGGGCAAAGCTTGGGAGGGGGGCATCATGTTCTTTCCCAACTGAGTGGGGCCGGCTTGCGCCGGCCCATGTTTCAGGCGGCCAGCCGTTTGGCCGTGAGACGCGCGACCAGCGCGTCGATCGACTGTTCCGCCTGGGCGAGCGAGGCCTGCAGGCGTTCGTCGGCGAACTCGTCATACTCCACGGCGAGCGAATGCGTCTGGGTGATGCCGATATAGGCGAAAGGCGTCCGCACACCGGGCTCGACATGGTTGCTCTTTTCGAGCCGTTCACCGGGGTCGTAGCCGAAATCGCCACGCGAGGAGAGAACGACCAGTTGCTTGCCTGCGGGCACCATCGGCCAATAGGGCTCGCCATCGCGGTTGCGGTCGAAGCCGAAGGTTCTGCCCACGCGGACGATGTTGTCGATATAGGCCTTGAACTGGGCGGGCACGCCGAAATTGTACATCGGCACCCCCACCACGATCACGTCGGCCGCCAGCAATTCATCGACGAGCGTATCGCTTTCCGCCAGCGCCTCGCGCATCCAGGGCTCGCGCTGATCGGCCGGGGTGAAGGCGGCGTGAATCCACTGCCCGGTCACCGGGGCCGGAGGGGTTTGTCCGACGTCGCGGTAGAGGATCGTGTCGTGCGGGCGGCGGGCGCGCCACGCTTCGACGAACTTCGCGCTCAGACGCCTGCTGTGGGAGCCGAAGCGGGTTTCGTCGGAGCGGCCGGGGCGAGCGCTCGCATCGATATGCAGAATAGTGGGCATGGGAAGTCTCCTGGTCCTGAGGGGGTGTCACCGGGTCTCATGGGCCATTTTTCCCATGCATCGGCCTTCGCCGACAAAGACAGCATTTCTGCCGGTGGATGAGATCCGCTCATTCAACTGGTCTATTTCCGAGCGGATGGCTGCCCTCGGAGTTTCTTCCTGGCAAGGATCCCATCGCGGCTGACGACCCGAAGCAGGCGATTTATGCCTCTCGTTCGCGCGAACTCCCCCTGAGGTCCAGGCGCGAGAATTTGAATGACGCCCGCTCGATGGTATCTTTGATGATGAAGCCAGACTCATGTATAAGAGGGCATGCTCCGCGCCATGCCCTCCCTCATTTCGCTTCGCGCCTTCGAAGCCGCCGCCCGCCTCGGGAGCTTCAAGGACGCCGCAGAAGAGCTTTCGGTGTCGCCGACCGCCGTGTCGCACCACATCCGCGGGCTCGAACAGACGCTCGACACACAGCTCTTCGTACGCGAGACCCGCGCGGTGCATCTGACCGAGACGGGGCGGCGGCTGTCCGAGCGGCTGGCCTCCGCCTTCACCGAAATCACCGACGCGCTGAGCGAAGTTCATGCCACCGAGCATGACCTGACGGTGACGACCACCCCGGCCTTCGCGGCCCTCTGGCTGGTGCCGCGATTGGAGGCGTTCCAGGCGGCGCATCCCGAGATCCGCCTCAGGCTCGAAACCGGGACGGTGCCCGTCGATCTTGCTCGGGACCGGCGGGTCGATCTGGCGATCCGCTACGGAGTTGAGGAGGGGCCGTTGCTGGCGCGCGCGCTCCCGCAGGAGCGGATCGGCCTCTATGGTGCGCCGCATGTCGTGGCCGCGCTTGGCGGGCGTCTCGATGGCGCGACGATCCTGAGCACCGAGTGGGAACAGCCGGGCCTGCCGTCGATGACCCCCGAAGCCTGGGTTGCGGCCGCTTCCTCCGAGGGCAGGCCTAAGCTGCGGCATTTCGAGCAGGAGCATCACGTCGCCCAATGCGCGATCGCGGGGCAGGGGCTGGCGCTTATCAGCAACGTCCTTGCGGGGGATCTGGCGGCGCGCGGGCTGCTGATACCCTTCCGGCCGGATATTCAGGTGCCGGGGCTCTCCTACAGCGTGCTGTGTCTGCCGGAGCGGGTTCGGGTGCGAAAGATCGCGCGGTTCATTCGCTGGCTCGAGGCGGCGTTCGATCGGGCTTGATCCGCGCCGGGGCGCTCCAGCGGAGTTTCATGCCGCACCAGCGGCGCCGCCAGCTGCGGTTGAGGTGCGACCTACTCCGGCGTCCGCAGGCGGGGCGCCCAATTTGAAACCCTGCCGATGAGATGTTCCGCAGCGAGGAGCGCCAGCCGGCTCCCAGCCATGCCGCGTCCTGTTGCCCGAACCGGCCGCGTCTCGGCCATCGACGCGCCGCACCTGCCCGCACTGTCAGGCCACGAGGCCGAGCGCCTTGTCGGTGGCCGTCCCGTCATACTTGTTGCGCGGTGGCCATGGGCGGTCTTGCCAGCGCGGTGTGAACGCGAAGCTCGAAACGGAACGGCCGTCGACCAGCGCCCCGTTCCCGGCGCCGAGAGCATAGTCGTAGTAGAGCTTGACGATCTCTTCCCGGCTTACTTGCTCAGTCGCCGGGTGGGACATGCACGCCTCCCGCCAGGCGCGCACGCGGCGATACTCGGACGTGTCCGGCAGCTGGAAATCCTCGTAGTAGTCGAGAAACCAGAAGCGCTTGAACATCGGCGTGAAGACCGCCTCGGCCAGTCCGAACCGGTCGAAGAGAAAGGGCCCCTCCGGCGCGTGTTCGAGCAGGAAGGCGTCGATGTCACGATAGAGGGACAGCAGCTTGTCGGCATGGGCGTCGCGGCGGTCCCGCTCCTGGTTCATGACGAAGAGATACCCCGCCATCGTGAATGGCCCCTCTCGCGCGACGAGCATCGACTCGATCGCGTGTTCTGCCGGGTCGCTCCTGCGCAGGGGCGGGCCGTCGATCGCCTCGTCGAGATAGCGCAGGATGACGAGGCTTTCCTTGAGGATCCTGCCGTCCGGCAATTCGAGAACCGGGAGCGCGGTGGTCCCTCGCGTCTTGGCCAGAAGCTCCGGGTCGCGGGGCTTCGTGATATCGACCACCCGGAACTCGACCGCGTCGCGCCGGCCGCGCTGCTCCAGCAGGATTTCCAGCCGCTGGGAAAACGGGCAGACCGGGATGTGATAGACGATATGGCGCGCTGTCATTGGCTCACTCCAGGGGCGGACCGGTAAAGCGGAGGTTGTGGCGCCGGGCGGACTCCTCGATCGCGGGCATGTCCTCCGGAATACTGAACTGGCCCGAGGCCATATCGGCGAAGAACCCCTCGAAGCCGCCCGGCGTCAGGATCACGAGATGCCGGGACGGCGCGTCACCGACCACCTTGAAGGTGTGGCTCTTGCCGCGCGGGATGAACACGCTCTCGCCCGGGCCGACGAGACGCGCGTCGCCCTCGATCCAGACCTTGCAGCTGCCGGTGATCATCACGAAGGTCTCGTCCTCGGCCTCGTGGACGTGCCGCGGCGGGCCGCTGCCCACGGGCGAGAGGCTGTCCACGATGGACATGGCGCCGCCAGTCTGTTCCGGCGACAGGATGGTCTTGTAGCGGACGCCGAGCCACTCGATGGCGTCGGGATCGGCGGTCAGGTCCTTCATCTTTCCACTCCGTTCGGGGACACGAACGAACGCGCGTTCGTTGACGGGAGCATAGGTCGGGGCCACGGTATCGAACAAACCGCATTCCCCGATACAGGCTATCGCCCTGGTGAATTTCGCGACCTTCGACCTGAACTTGCTGCGTGTGCTGGACGCGATCTTTCGCGAGGGCTCGACCGTGAAGGCCGCCGCGCGACTGGGCCTGTCGCAATCCGCCGTATCCGGCAGTCTGTCGCGCCTGCGCCATGCCCTGGGCGACCCGCTCTTCGTGCGGCAGGGCAACAGGCTGGTCGCGACCGATTACGCCGCCGGGCTGCGCGATCCCGTCAGGCAGGAGCTCGAACGGATCGAAGCGATGCTCTCACCGGTGGCGCGGTTCGACCCGAAAACCGCCGAGGGCACGTTCCGCATCGCGGCCAGCGATTTCTTCGCCGAGATGCTGATGCCGCGCCTCGGGGAGCTGCTGCTCCAGAAGGCCCCAGGTATTCGGGCGCAACTCATCGATCTCGTCCCTCAGGACTATGTGGCCAGCCTCGAACGCCGCAATGCGGATCTCGCGCTGATCCCCGATACCACGCTACCGGATTGGGTCAGGCGAGAAGAGCTCTTCCGCTCGCCTTTTCATGTCATCGCGCGCCGTGGGAATCCGGGCGTCGAGGGGCTCGAGTCAGGCCAGGTCATGCCCATCGACGTGTTCTGCACTCTGCACCACGTCCTGTTTTCACCGGAGGGCAACATCGCGGCAATGGGCGATGCCGCCCTGGCGGAGTTGGGGCGGCAGCGGCGCGTCGCGATGACGGTGCCTGTGTTCTCGGGCGTGTGCCGTGTGGTGCGGGAAAGCGATCTCATCGCGCTCGTGCCGGCGCAATTGGCAGCCGACGTCTCCGACGCCTTCGGCCTCCAGGTGTTTGAGCCGCCCATGCCGATAGACCCGCCGCTCATCATCGGCACCTGGCACAGGCGGTCGGACAAAGCGCCGCTTGCACGCTGGATGCGGGACCAGGTTTTCGGCCTCTTGCGCCGATTGGACCTTTGACAGGGCAGTCGAGGCAGCGTGAGACTCGCCGTCGCTGATACGGCGGCGGTGGATTTGTGCCGCGATGATGGTGTTGCCCGGCGATCCGATGAATTAGGCTCGCTCCGAGTCGGAGGAGGCGGACGAATAGCGGGCGGGCAGAAGCACTGGGACGAGGTCTATGGCGCACGGTCAGAGGAGGCGTTGACCTGGTTCGAGGCCACGCCCGCGCTGTCGCTCGAACTCGTTCATGCGCATCTGCACCCGGGCGAGCCGTTCATCGATATCGGCGCCGGCGCATCGCGCCTGGTGGATGCGTTGCTGGATGAGGGGTTCGGCCCGCTGACCGTGCTGGACCTGTCGGGCGCCGCATTGGCGGTCAGCAGGCGGCGCCTCGGCGCGCGGGGCGACGCCATCGCCTGGATCGAGGCGAACATCACGACATGGCAGCCCGAGCGGGTCTATGCAGTCTGGCACGACCGTGCCGTGTTTCACTTCCTGACCGGGGCCGAGGAGCGTGCCGGCTACGCCCGCGCGCTGTCTGCTGCGCTCAAACCGGGCGGGATCGCGATCATCGCCACCTTTGCGGATGACGGGCCGGAGACGTGCTCGGGCCTGCCCGTGATGCGCTACGCGCCCGAGGCTCTGGCAGAGGAACTCGACAGGCTGCTGCCGGGCCGGTTTGAGGCGCTGGACGCGCAACGCCACATGCACATCACGCCGAAGGGCAATCGCCAGAGCTTTCAGTATAGCGTGTTCCGCAAGGCGGATCGCTGAGACCAGCGCGCCGCCGCCCGCGTCTGAAGCCGGTTGCCGAATGGCCCGCCAAGCCCCTAGGGTCGGGCCATGACCGATACCGACCCATCGCAGAACGCGGACCCCGCAGCAGGATTTCGCATCGAGGCTGGGGCAGGGGAGTGGACCGCCACGATCCTGTCGGCCGTTCCCGAGGGGGCCGGGCTCTCCGTGGCCGTGCGCCCGGACGGCCCCGTCTCGATCCATCTCGTGCATGCCGATGCCTTCCAGGCCCTGCCCGAGACAGGCGCCGCGCTATACAGCGCGCGGGTGACCGGCCCGGTGCGCTTCGAGGTCGCGGCGGCGGTGCCGGGGGATCATGCGCTCGTGCTCGACAATCGCGGCGGGGCGGAACGGCGGCGCGCCGAGGTCGAGATTACCGCCACCGCCCCCGGCGGCGTCGAGCCTGAGGCTTACGAGGCCGCGGCCGACGCGATGCTGCGCGCCGTCTCCGAGGGGATGGCGCAGATGCTGCGCTTCGATCCGGGGTTTAGCGCCGGGCGCTGCGGGCGGGTCGCGCCCTTCGGCGAGGGCGGGCTGGTCTGCATCGAGTTTCCGCTGACGGTGATGGCCCGCGTCACCCCGCGCGAGGCGGCGTCGGGGATCATCATGCTGACGATCTTCTGCCGGCTGGCCGAGGGCATGGCCGCGCGTCTCGGCCGCCGCCTGTCGAGCGAGGAGCGGGACGGGTTGGCCGTCGCCACCATGACTGTGCTGGGCTATGGCGGGCCGGCCCGTGCCGCGCTCGCCCATCTCGCCACGCCCGGCGCCGCCGAGGTCCTGCGCGCCGAGATGGAGGCCGATGCCGACATCCTGCCCGATACCGGCCGCGCGCAGAGGCTGCGGGACGAGGGCGAGGCCGGCGTCGCGCGGTGGCATGACGTATTGCTCGCCTCACTTTCGGACATGGTTCTGGAGCGGATCGAGACGGCGCCACCGAGCTGGACGAGTGCCGGGGCGGTGGCGACGGAGCGGGCCGCGCGCGCCGGTTGAGTCGGTTGTTTCCGAAAGGGAAACGACTCGCGCGCTGCGGGCCGATAGCGGACAGATTCGCAATGGTGGGCGGCGGCGCGACGACTAAGTTAATGAAATGTCCCCAAAATTGAAAATTTTCAGGGTTCCGCTGCGTCAGGGTTTGTGAGACGCTTCGCGGTATAACGGAATATTTCGTCGGCCATCGCGGCACCTTTTAAGACGGCTACCGGGATCAGATTTCGAGCGCCCGGATAGCGTCTCACATTGCGGCGGTGATGGGGGGTGCGTGCGCTTTCGGCGCGTGTCCAAGCGGCGCGGGGGAGAGAAAATGCAGTCATTTTTCAAGAACAAGCCTGCGCTTCGTTCGGCCGAGACCTCTCAGGCAGGGCAGGGCCCGCTTTTCGCGCTTGCCGATCCCTGGTCCGCACGGCCCGCCCCTCCGGCGCGGGCGCCCGCCAAGACACGCCATGCGCTCGAGATGATGGAGCCACGAATCCTGCTGGCCGCGGATCCGTTCACGCTGGCCGCGGGCACCCATGTGCTGACCTACGATCCTACCGCTTCCAACCCGGCGGAAGTCCTGACCCTCACCTCCACGGCGGTCGGCGGGGAGGTCTCGGTGGAGACCTGGGCGAATGACGGCAGTCTCACCCTGAACGGCTCGGACGGCGACGAGACGCTGATCATCGATGGCACGCTTCCCGGCGATTTCGAATTGACCTTCGACGGCGGCGTTGGCTCCGACATGCTGGCCGGCCCGGATGTGGACATGCTCTGGGTGCTGACGGGCGTGGGGGAGGGCAAGGCCGTCAACGGTGCCTCCGCGCTCGACGTCATCGCCGAGGGGGGCACGCCGGACGGGCCCGGCATTAGCTTTTCGGGGGTGGAGGCGCTCGAGGGCGGGGCCGGGGACGATGTCTTCCTGGTGCAGTCCGAGGCGGCCGAGTTCACCGGCGGGGTCAGCGGCGGCGAGGATGCCGGCGATACCGGGGACGCGCTGCTGGTGGGGATGGACGTGGCCGGCGGCGCCGCGCTCTCGGGCGACGACCTGACCTACGGCACGCCCTCGGCCACGCTGACCACCACCAATCTTGAGAAGCATCCGGGCTTCGAGGCCTTCACCGCCGGCGCGCTGACGCTCGGCGCGGCGGACGCGGCGACCGTCTCTCAGCTCGTCGTCTCCGCCGGCGCGTCCGGCTCGGCGCTGACGCTCGATTACGCGACCGCATTCTCCCTGACCGGAGGGCTGATCCAACTCGGCGGGGCCGGGACGGACTCGCTGACGGTTGAGGGGGCGACGGACGCGCTCGACTTCGCGGGGCTGGCGGGCGCCGCGGCCGAGGCGACGCTCGAACTCGGCGCGGGGGCCGAGTCCCTCGTGGTCCTTCAGAGCGGTGTCGACAGCGTCGCGGTCACGACCGGCCCCACGGGCGACGTGACGCTGACGCTTCCTCCGGTGGCCGATCCGGTCAACGGCGGCGCGACGCTGACGGGTCAGAACGACGGGACGATCGACCTTGTTGGTGCGGCCATTGCCGATCTCTCCCTGGCTGATCCGAGCGGCAACCTTTCCTTGGTCTCCGGCGTCGCGGGCGAGTCGATCTCCGTCGATCTCTCCGCCGGCAGCTATACCGGGACGGTCACGTTGCAGGGTGCGTCGGACGGCACCGTCGGAACCGCGTGGGACGTGACCCTGGGCGATGCGGACTACACGCTCGCGGCGCCGTCGGACGGAACACAGGGGCTGTCTGTCACCGGTGACGGCTCGGCCGAGCCGATGGTGCTCACCGCGAGCGGCATCGTGCAGGGCACGTCCTCTCTCTCGTTCGACGCCGCAGCGCTTGACGCGGTAGCGCTGGCCGCGGGCGCCGGTACGCCCCCGCTCGTCATCGATGCCCAAGGAATCTACGACCTCGAGCTCGGGGACGAGACGGTGACCTTCTACGACGCGGCGGGAACTGTCGTCCTTGAGGTTTCCTTTACCCGCAGCGGGTTCGAGACCGTCCAGACCGCGCAGGAAGCCGGCATCGTCAACACGCTGACCGACGACGAGGTGAAGGCGCTGTTCGGGGCGCTTGTGGATCTGGGCCACCGGATCGAGCCGGTCAAGGAACTCGGCCAAGTCCTGCCCGGCCTGTCTGACAAGTATCGCAGCGCCGACGAGCAGGAGAGCGGCATTCCCGTCGGCGGCGAAGTGACGCTGGGCCGCGCCGTCGGCATAGGCGATGCGTTCCGCGACCTGGGCGTCGTCGTGCTCAACCGTATGGGCACCGATAGCGAGATCACCCTCAAGCGCCTGTCGGAGATCCTCGAAGGCCTCACCGGCGGGGTCGACCCGCAGGCCGCCGAGGGCGCGCCCAGCTGGGCCACCGATCAGGCGGAAGGCGCGCTGAACCTCGCCGTCTTCGAGGCCGTGTCCATCGGCCTCGAACAGAGCGGCAGCTACGGCACGGGCGGAAAGCCGCAGCTTTCGCTGGGCCTGTCGCTCCAGGGCACGCGCGCGAACACGTTCGATCTCGATTTCGGCCCTGAGGGCGAGGCGCTCGGCCTGACCTTCGACGCGGAGGAGGCGGGCGACACCGTCACACTGGCCTCGCGGCTCGAGGTGGACCTCTCGATCGCGCTCGACCGCGACGGTAACAAGGCCTCGCTGGTGCTCGATCGCGTGCTGGCCGAGGCCGAGGCCGAAGAGCGCGACATCGGAATGGGCCTGACCGTGGGGTTCCTCGGGGCGCAGATCGAGACCGTCGACGCGACCGACCCGGCGCAATTTTTGCTCGACGTCTCGGCCGATCTCAGCTTCGGCGACGGCGCCTCAGAGACCCTGGACGGGAGCGTGTTCGTCCCCGACGAGACCGATAGCGATACCGTGGCCGACCCGACCGTGACGGCGGAAGACGATTTCAGCACCTCGTTCCGGCTCACGTTCGACGACGGGATTGCCGGGCTGAGCGACGCCGCGTCCGACAGCACGTTCCGCATCAAGCTCGCCGACTCCGACGAGGTGTTCGGCGGGACGACGCAGATCGGCACCGGCTCGGAGCAGCTCGTGGACTTCACGGGCGTGCTGGCGGGAGACGTGCTGCGCATGCTCGGCGAACTGGCCGACGTGCTGACGGAGCTGTCGCGCTCCGAGGATTTCGAAATCGACCTGCCGCTCGCCGGACAGGCCGAGCAGGCCCGCTTCGATCCGGTGGCCGACGTGGAAGCGGATGGGCTCGATAACGACGCGATCACGCTGGGGCTGCATGGGCTCAAGACCGGCCAGGCGGTGAACTATCTCGCGACCGGCGACCTGGTCGGCGGGCTGGAAAATGGCGGTCTCTATTATGTGGTCGTCGTCGACGAGCGGCGGGTGAAGCTGGCCGCCAGCCTTGCCGACGCGCTGTCGGGGACGACGACGCTCGCCCTTGGCGCCGCCACGTCCGGGGCGGGCACGACCCATCAGCTCACTCCGGCGACGCCGCCCGCGGTGACGCTGGGCGATCTGTTCGATTTCGGCGGGGCTTTCCGGCAGGACGTACTGCGCGGCCTTTCTGGCACCGGCGATCAGTCCGGGCCCGCCTTCGACTCGGCGCAGGATCTGGGGGGGCTGCTGCGCGCCCTGACCGGCGTCGCCGACACGGTTGTGCCTGTCTATGACGAGGCGACGCAGACGCTGCGCTTCGACATCGTCTGGACCCATGCGCTCGACATCGGCGGCCTGCCGCTCGATTTCGCCTACGATCTCGGCGACCTGTCCGACATCGTGAGCGAGGCGGGGCTGAAGACGCTCACGGATGACGAGGGCAACAATACCAGTACGCTCGCCTTCAACCTCGCCTTCGGCATCGATCTGGGCGCGCGGGCTCCGATCACGCTGGCGCCGCCGCAGCCCGGATCGGGGCCGGGCGATCTCACCGTCGCCTATGATGCCGTGGCGCAGGCGACCACCGAGGACCTGCTCTTCGACATCTATCTTGGCAACGATTTCGAGAACCCGCGCCCGGTCTCGCTGCCCGAGGGGTCCACGCTCGAAGACCTCCAAGCCGCCATCGACGGGATCGTCGCGTCCGGCGCGGCCGAGAAGCTGGGGCTGAACTATTCCGCCGACGGTGCCACCGGGACGGTGATCGAGGCCTCTCCGCGCGATCCCGAATACGGGTTCACCGATACGATCCGCTTCCGTCTCGTCGCCTCCAGCGATGGGTTCCAGACCCCGCGCAGCTTCACCGTCGAAGTGGCCCCCGGCGGGACCGCCGATACCGCCGATGGCCCGGCGCTCAAGGCGACGGTGCAGGCGGCCATCGACGCGGCGCTCGGCGCGCGCGACGTCGTGTTCGACGCCGACGCGTTCGATCCGGCCACCGGCGTCTTCACCGTTGCGGGCCACGGGCTCGTCACCGGGGACACGCTTTTCTACGAGCCCGAGGGATCGTCCTTCGGCGGTCTGACGGCCGGGGGGCCGGTCTATGCCATCGCACTCGATGCCGACCGGTTCCAGCTCGCCACCAGCCAGCAGCTGGCCTTCGCGGAGACCGCGACGCCGATATCAGGCGCGACCGGCCAACAGGCGCTGCGGCGCCCCGACAGCCTCGTCGGCGCCGTCACGGTCCAGAACGACGGCACCATCGAGATGGAGGATCTCGCCCCGGTCGTGGCCGGCGGCCGGGAGGTCGTCGCCCGCAGCCTCGTCATGCTGCCGGAGCAGGGCGTTCCCGCCTATAGCGACGGCGATGTCGTCGTCTCAATCGGCAGCGTCACCGACGGGGTGGCGACGCTGGAGCTGGCCCCGGGCTCCACCCGGGTCACGGCGCTCGCCGCCGCCGCGGAGCGGCCGCGCGGATCGGCCGTGCCGGTCGACGGAGAGCTTCCCCGGAGCCTCACATTCACGCTGATGGTGACCGACGGGACGGGGCAGAGCTCGAACCAGATCGTCGTCTCGCCCAACGCGGCCAACCGCGACGCGCTCGCCACGCTGGAAGGCAGCGTGCCTGAGACGGCCGCGCCGGATGCGGACGTGTTCCTTCAACTCGACATCCAGGAGAAGCGCGGCGACGTCGATCTCCTTCCCGAGAAGATTTCCGGCAACGTCATCACGAAGGACGGGCATGGCCTCGTCGACGGCGACCGGGTGATCTTCCGCTCCGGGGGGGACACGGGTGACCTGGGCCAACTGGAGGCCGACCGGACCTATTTCGTCCACTATCTCACTGAGAACACCTTCGAGTTGGCCGTCAGCGCGGTCGATCTGGCCGATACGGTCGTCTCGCTGGGCGCGGGGGGCGCCGGGGCGGGCGACAAGCTCGTCTCTCTCGGGCATGTGACGCGGGCCAACGTGCTCGTCTCGACTCTCGGCCTGTCGGATCTGGGGTTCACCGCAGGCACGGCGTCGGGCGGCGTGCTGACCGCCGGCGCCACTCCGGTCACGGCGGACGGGAAGCTGACGGGCGATCTGAGCTTCGGCCTTTCGGTTTCGGACGGGACGGACAGCCGGGTGATGCAGGTCATGCTGCTGGCCTCGCAGACCCAGGACAACGAGAGCCTCGACGATCTGGTCGCGGACCTGAACCTCGCGCTGGTGATGGCCGTGGCGAGCGGCGAGGGCGGCCTGCCCGGGAGTGCCGAGACCATCGACGCCTCGCTCGACGGATCGGGCGCGCTGGTGCTGACCGCGACCGCGGCGGACGGGACGACGGATACGACGCTGGAGATCGGCGTCCTCGACAGCGGGCGCATGGCCGAGAACGGCGACATGGCCGATCTGGGCGACGACCTGAAGGCCGCGCTGGATGTCGGGCTCCGCGCCGCGGGGATCGATCCGACCCTGCTGGAGGCGGGGCTGCTGGACCCGCTCGACACGGATGGCGCGCTGCGGATCGCGGGCGCCGACGGGTCGGGCGTGATCGGCCTGCGCATCGCGGGCGGCGAAAATGTCGAGGCCCTCGGCTTCACGGCGGGGCAGTCCGTCTCGCGCATCAGCGCGCTGGCGGCCGACATCCAAGAGCAGATCGACGCGGCCGGGATCACCGGTGTGGATGTCGTCGTGCAGGGCGACGCCACCGGGCCAGCCGCGCGCATCGCCTTCGTCGCGCAGGATGGCGCGGGTATCCTGGGGCTGCGGCTCCAAGCCGATCTCGGCAACCCGACGGTGACGACGCTCGGCTTCCGCGCGCTGCCCGCCGGAGAGGGGCCGGTCGATCCGCTGGAGGCGCTGCGCGGCTCGGTCGACCTCATCAAGTGGGGGCGCTCGGACAGCTGGTTCCTCGACAAGGCCGACGAGGCGGCGGCGCTGATCGCGGCCAATCTCGATCTCGGCGATACCGGGGATGGCGCATTCGAGGCCAAGGGGCGGCTCGGCTTCGTCGCCGTCGATATCGAGGGATTGGCCAAGGTGACGGCCTCCGGGACGCTGGACCTCGCCGCGGGACCGGTCGCTTCCGATGACCTGCTGGAAGATGCCGGGGCCCATGTCGCCATCTCGCAGGTGGGATCGGACTTCGATCTCGACCTGACGTTGACCCCGGGCGAGTCCATCGACCTGCTCGCCGCGCTGACGCCGGATCTGCTGGATGAGCTGGGGAACGGCACCATCAAGCTATCGGGCGACAGCTGGGCCGCCGACCCGGACCTCGTCCCGACCGTGGACGCGACGCTTCCCGAGGAACTCGAGACCGTCTCGAAGGCCGGTTTCGAGGACATCGCCACCGCGCTCGAAGATTTCGCGGCCGCCCTGGCGGAGCTCGACGAACCGCTGCTGGAGACCGCCTTCCCGGTCATCAACGGCTCGATCTCCGACTTCCTCGAATTCTCGGACCTCTTCGCCGAGCGTCTGGCGGTGCTCCTGAACTCGGCGCCCCTGACGGTCGATCTTCTGCCGACGGCCATCGCCTCCGCGTTCGGCCTGCCAGCGTCGGAATTCGCCAACGTCAAGGTCACGATCGACGACGACCCGGTTGAGGGCCGGGCGCTGAAGGTCGAGTTCCCCTTCCTCGCCTCGGTCAGCCGCACGACCGGGCTTGAATTCGACTTCGACGCGCTGGGCGGCCTGCCCGCTGGCGCCGCGGTGGACGAGGAGGGCAATCCGCTCTCTGTGGTCGATTCCCTGTCGGGCATCGGCGACGGCGCCGGGGTCGGCGTCGACGTCGCCGCGCGCTTCGACCTGGCCTTCGGGATCGAGCTCGACGTGCCCGAGGACGGCAGCCTCGCGCGCTTCAACCTAGCCTTCGACGCCACCACCGGCGGCAGCTCGGCCGCCGACCTGCGTCAGGTGGTCCAGGACAGCATCGACGCCACGATGGAGGGCACGCCCGGCTATGAGGCGGGCCACCTGGTCGCGCGCTTCGTGCCCGCCGAGAACGGCAATCCTCCGCGGATCGAGCTGTGGCGCGCGGAGGACGACACGCTCGCCAAGCAGTTCAACGGCGATGACGCTTCCTTCGATCTCGACCCGACCAAGATCCATATCTTCACCGACGCGACCGCCGAGGGCGGCTACCGCGCGGCGCATGTCATCCAGGGGCTCGGCCTCGCGGACGGGCAGGCCGGCGCCAGCGTCACCGGCGTCGTCGAGACCTCGGTCTGGAGCTCGCCCGACGGCGAGGGCACCTTCCTTCTCGACGTGCTCGACGATGCGGGCGAGACGCTCGCCACACTCGACCTGCGCGCGCCCTACGGGGACGACTCTGCCCTGAGCGCGGCGCTTTCGGCCGCGCTGACCGAGGCCGGTCTCGACCCGGCCCGCGTCTCCGCCTCCTTCTCGGGCGGCTTCGCCGAGCTGACCGCCAGCGAGGGCACGATCCGCGTGCTGTCCAAGGGCGTGGACGTGTCCGAGGGGACGACAGGCGCCGGCGATCCGGAATGGGTGCTGCGCCAGCCCGCCGCGATCAGTGGCAGCTTCGCGCTGGAGACGCTGCTGCTCGACGCGTCGGGCCAGCTGCTGGCCGTCGAGGTGCGCGACGCGACCCGCGACGAGGTGGTCACCGCCGCCGATGGCACGGTCATCGCGGATGCGAAGCGGCAGGTGCTGCGCGCGATCTCGCCGCAGGGCACGTTCCGGCTGTCCTATGGCGGCGAGACCACCGCCGCGCTCGATGTCAACGCCTCCGCCGACACGGTGCGCGCGGCGCTGGCCGAGTTGTCGGGGATCGAGCTTTCCGACGTGCTGGTGACCCGCAGTTCCGGCGTCGAGGTCGAGACCGTCGTCGACGGCGCTGCCGCGGATGGCACGACCGGCGACCTGTTCGAGCGGATCAAGCTGCGCGTGGGGAACGTGAACAGCGACACGGTCGGCTTCCAGCTCCGTCTGACCGAGGCGCCGACCGCCTCGGAGATCCTCGGCATCGCCGACGGTGAGAGCGGCGTGGGCGGGATCGCAGCGCGCGGCCTGCCGCAGGCGCCCGAGACCTTCGGCTTCGCCTTCGACCTGACGCTCACCCCTGACGGCGGCACCCCCGAGACGCGCCGCGTCACCCTGACCGCCGAGGACTACGCCGCCGGGCTGGAGACGGCGCTGAACGCCGCGCTTCTCTCCGCCTTCGGGACCGAATCCGGGTCGGGCCAGCCCCGCGTGATCGCTCAGACCGCCGCGAGCGGCGCGCTGGAAATCGTCGCGCGCGACAGCGCCGCGACGCTGGCCTTCGCGGACATCCAGAACGTCACCGAGGAGATCGGCTTCATCAACAGCCCCGACCTCTTCGGCAGGCTGCCGCTGACCGCCGAGTCCGTCGCGGCGGCGCTGAGCCAGTTGCCCGCGCTGGCGGGCACGGAGCTGACCGTCGAGGTCGCCTCGGCCCCGCTGGACGGGCCGATCGAGTTCGACATCTTCTTCACCGGGCTCGCCGGTTCGGACGTGCCGGGCCTCGCGGTGCTGGGCGGCGTCTCGGAATACGAGTTCATCGGTCAGAACGACCTCTTCGCGAGCGAGGGGCTGGGCTATTCCGGCGGGCTCGTGACGGTCGTCACCGACGAGATCTCCGCCCGCGCGACCGCCGCCGAGGTAGCCGATGCGCTGAACGCGGTGCAGACGCTCTACCAGGGGGAGGGCGACATCTGGGTGCCCACCGTGTCGAGCTCGACCGGGGCCCAGGTGCTGACGCTCAGCATCATCGACCCGCGCGAGGGGGCCAATGCCGGCGCGACCATGCTGGCGGTGGCCGAGGACGGTGTCAGCCAGGGTGTAGAGGCGACGCTGGCGCTGCGCGGGGCGACCTCGCCCTCGCTGCGGCCCTTCATCTATGCCGATCCGCAGGATGGCGGGACGCGCATGACCTTCGCGCTGTCGGCGGGGACGCAGTCGGAAGGCTTCGGTGGCTTCGCCGGGCCGGCGGCGGTCTATGTCGACGGCCATTCCGTCAATATCGACGCGATCGTCGCCCTGGCGCTTTCGGGCGAGAATGGCCGGTTGACCGGCGCCGAGCTTCTCGACGATCTCGCTGAGGAGGCCGCCGACCGGGAGTTGGTGCAGTCGATCCTGACAACCTCCGACCCGACCTCGGCCCCGTTCGAGGCCGTCCTGCCGGTCTTCGACGAGAAGGACGGCACCTCGCTCGGCAACGACCTGGTGCTGCGTTTCGACTCGGCCGTCGATCTCGAGGCCTATCTGCTGTCGCTGCGCGACCTGGCCGACGGCATCCTACCCGAGGCTCCGCCGGTCGAGATCTTCGCCACGTTCGACGCGCCCGACCTGGAGCTGCACGCGGCCAAATACGAGGGCATCGTCGACAAGATCCGCAACAACCCGGAGGTCTTCATCGACGGTCTGGGCGCGCTGTTCGGCTCGGTCGAGGAACAGCTGGTGGAGCAGGTCGCGCTGACCAACCTGCCGCTCGTGGGGCAGGGGCTGAGCGATATCCTCACCGGCTTCTTCGACACCGACGCGGTGCTCACCTTCCTAGATTTCGCGCTCCGCCGGGGCGATCCGGCGCTGACGCCGTGGCAGCTGATCCAGCAGGCGCTGTTCGACCTGTTCGGTCCCGGCGAGGACGATGTCCGCCGCTCGAACACGATCCAGACCATTGAGGTCCAGCGCACGCCCTTCTTCACCCTGACCGAAGAGAAGGTCTCGACGGCGCGCGGGGCGAATGCGGCCAACGGCAACACCGTCCAAACGATCACGGTCGACAAGGACGCCAATCAGTATCGCCTGCAGCTGGGCGGCCAGGCCAGCGCGATCATCGAGAAGGATGCGGAGGAGGCGGCCGTGAAGGCGGCACTCGAAGGGCTGGTGGTCGTCGAGAATGCCGGAGGGGTGGAGTCCGTCGTCAAGTCCAGCTCGGGCGACGACACGGTCTACACCGTCACCTTCAAAACCACCGAAGAGCTCGACCTGCTCTTCGTGGGCAAGGACAACACCTACACGATCCGGCTCGAGGATGCGGGTGCGGATGTCGTGACGGTGCAGCGCGCCAAGGGCATCTTCATCGAGCAGACCGTCGAGGGCGATGCCTCGACCGCCTCGGTCCAGACCGTGACGCTCGACCCGCAGACCGTGCCGACCTCGTTCCGCCTGGCCTTCGGGGGCGAGGTGACTGACGTGATCCGGGTCAGCGACGGCGCCGCCGGGATCGCGACGGCGCTGAACGCGCTCTCCGAGATCAGCGCGGCCGGGGGCGTGACCGTGGCCGATGGGGCCGACGTCGCCGGGACCGCGCTGGAGGGCCGCTTCTTCGAGGTGACCTTCAATCAGGACGGCGTGCGCGAGACGCTGGGCAGCGACGCGCGCAACGAGATCCAGACCGTCACTCTGACCGCGATGGAAGGCAGTGGCGACGAGGGCGCCTTCCGACTGGCGCTGGGCGGGCAGGAAACCTTCCCGATCCCCTATGTCAGCCCCACGGGGTCGCCCGCGCCGGGCGGGCCGCTGGCCGGCTATACGCGCGGTGACGGCGGCGACGCACTTCGCGCGGCGATCGCCGCCTCGGCGCAGCGCTCGCTGGAAGACATCCTCGGCGCGGGCAACGTCAGGGTCGGCTATACCGAGACCCGTAACAGCAACGAGGCCGAGCACACGCAATACGACAAGGTGCTGACCATCGAGTTCATCGGCGAGCTGGCGGGCCGCGATGTGCAGCAGCTGGTCGGCGTGGCCGATGATCTTCCCGCGCCGCGCTACAGCGTCGAGGTCGAGGCCGACGCCTCGGCTGACGAGCTGAAGGCCGCGCTGGGCAAGCTCAATAACATCGGTGGCGAGGACAACCTCAAGGTCTCGATCTTCGGCAACAAATACATCGTCGAGTTCGTCGGCCTGCTGTCCAATATCGACATTTCGACGCTGTCGGTGGCGCCGCCCAATTCGAACAAGGTGACCATCGAGAAGACCTCGGTCGGCGGCATCGGCGACATCGCGGTGCCCTTCGAGACGGCGAGCGGCAAGGTCGGCGCCTGGAACATCCTCAAGAAGCTGGACCCGACCGATTCCACGCCGGTCAACCGCAACGATATCGGCATCGGCTTCGTTACGTCCTTCTTCGACGGGCTGGGCACGGACGGCACCACGACCGATACCGGCGGCGAGCGGGTCAAGAGCGTGTTCTCGACGAAGAACATCGAAGCCTTCGAATTCGCCATGAATCTCGGCCAGGCCGATCTGCTCGAGGCGCTCCTCAAGGAGAATGCGCCGCAGGTCGATGTCAGCTTCGACCTCGGGCTGGGCGATGTCTTCGCTTTCGATCTCGACGCGGTTCTCGATCTCGATATCGCCTGGGACTGGCGCCTCAACTTCGGCTTTGGCCGCGAGGGGATCTACACCAAGACCGATGTGGAGCTGCCCGGCCTGGGCAACGTGCCCGAGATCCAGGTCCGCATTCAGGGTGACCTGAAGGCGCCCGGCGACGAGGTTCAGACGATCGACATCATCGGCGACGCGGGCGTCTTCGCGATCACCGTCGATGGGGAGCCGGCCGAGGCGGCGACCCTCCGGGTCGATGCGCATGGCTATGCCGACGGCGATATCGTGACCTTCCTCAAGGGCAGCGCCTCCGACGTGCCGGAGGGGCTGGAAGACGGCGGCGCCTACCGCGTCCTCACCGCGGGCGCCGACCGCCTGCGGCTGTCGGCGGCTAAGCTGCCCTCGGATCTTCTCGGCATCGCGGACGGGCAGGCCGGCGACGTGCTGGTGGGCGCGACCGAATCCGAGCTGGACGCGCTGGGCAGTGTTGAGGACGACATTTCCTTCGCCCTGCGTATCGGCGGCGAGCGTCATGTGGTCACGGTGAACTTCTTCGGTCTGTCGCAGAGCGAGGGGCTCGACGCGCTGACGGCCGCATTGCGCGCCGCGACCGGCGACGAGACGATGGTCGCGAAGATCGACGGCGGACGGCTCAAGATCACAAGGGTCGGAAGCGAGACGCTCAGCTTCTGGGACGAGGCGGACGGTC
Source organism: Jannaschia seohaensis (assembly GCF_900116765.1). Classification (GTDB taxonomy): domain Bacteria; phylum Pseudomonadota; class Alphaproteobacteria; order Rhodobacterales; family Rhodobacteraceae; genus Jannaschia; species Jannaschia seohaensis. Next base: position 65,030 of record NZ_UETC01000003.1, read on the forward strand.
TCAACCTCGGGCGCCTGCTCGACGGAATCCTGTCCTTCAACGCATCCAGCACCGGCAGCGGCTACGAGATCCAGCGCGGCACCGACGCGGCCAAGGCCGTGGCGGCCATCACCAAGGGCAAGCTGGTGCGCGTCGCGCAGGCCTCCGCCGCCGAGATCAAGGCCGCGCTGGAAGACCAGAGCCTCACCGGAACGAGCGACCTGGGCCAGACCCGCACCGTCGACAACCTCGCCGACCATGTCGAGGTGACCGAGACGGTCGTCGGCTCCGGCATCTGGAAGATCAAGTTCAAGGGCGACCTCGCAACGCTGGACGTGCCTCAGCTGAAGGTGGACGGGCAGCATGTCGGCGATTTCGACGCTTTCGGCTCGGTGACGATCGCGAACGCCGGTTTCGAGACGCCCAAGAGTTCGGTCACCGGGCTCGACAACCCGGCCAGCGCCGAGGGCACGCTGGCCAACGCGCTGGCGCTACAGGCCAAGGACAAGGTCGCGGCCCCGGGCGAGACCGAGCTGCGCAAGCTGGGCTCGGCGCTCTCGGCCACGTTCAGCATCGACATCAAGGATCCCGATCGGGGCCTGCTGGCGATCCCCGTCACCAAGGACTGGTCGCTCAAGAAGCCGGCCAAGGTCACGGTGAAGGTCCCGCTGCTCGACAAGGAGGGGCTAGGCACCGAGAAGGAGATCACCTTCACGGTCGGCGCCAAGACCGCCTCCAAGGGCAACAAGCCCCTCGAAGACCTGATCGACCACATCCAGCAGGCGCTCGATGCCAAGATCCGGACCCTGCCCAGCACGGACGGGATCGGCGTGGGCGACCTCAAGGTCGTGTTCGATCCGATAAAGGCGGGCTTCGACATCAAGGTGCAGGGCGCGGGCGCCACGGTGAAGGTCATCGCCGACGCCTCGATGCCGCCGGTCCAGGTCAAGACGCTGGTCGACGGCTCGGGGCTCGACAACACGAACGAACAGCAGCTTCTGATCTTCAGCCCGCTCGTCTCGGCCTCGGCGAGTGAGCCGTTCCTCATCGACTTCCGCTATGCGGGCAAGTCGATGCCCGCCGGGGTGGGCAAGATCACCAGCCTCACCGCGGCGGGGATCGCGCGCGCGCTCGAAGATCACCCGATGCTGGACACGACGAATGTCAGCGTCGAGGAGATCGACGCCAGCAGCCAGACCGGCCTCGCCAGCAGCACGCGCGAATTCTTCAAGGGCAAGGCCAAGTTCAAGCCGGGCACGAAGTTCTTCAAGGTCACCTTCGGAGACAGCAGCCTCGGCGATTTCACCAAGAACCTCGCGCGCAAGAACGTGGCCGAGCTGGTCGTCTCGCAAGACGGCCAGGACGTCACCAGCGTGCCGAAATATGCCGTTCAGCGGCTGACCTTCGAGTCGACCGCCTTCGACAAGTCCGGCACGAAATACATCATCGGCTATGACGGCCGGGCCGCCACCAAATCCGGCAATACGACCTATTTCACCGAGATGCCGACAAAGGCGGAGGACGTGCGCAAGAAGGTCCTGCGCGCGCTGGAGGCGGGCCTCGGCGACGACAACTCGCCCTTCCTGCTGCCTGATGATTCCATCGACGTCATCAAGCGCCGCGATGGCGTGTTCGACATCGTCTTCCGCAGCGCCGAGTTCGAGGGCAAGGACGTCTCGACTCTCGTGGTTCAGGAATACACGCTCGACAACAACACCGGCGGCAAGGACGTGCTCCGCAAGGGGATCGACACCTCGCGCTCAATCTCCTTCGACGACGACGGCGACAAGCTGACCTTTAAGGAGCTGCGGTCGTCCAAATTCAAGGCCGCCGACAAGATCGAGGGCAAGGCCAGCGCCGACGCGCGGGTCAATCTGGGCCTCAAGATCTACATCAAGAACAGCGAGGGTGGCCGCAACGCAGTGCTGCCGCAGCTCGGCGCGAATTTCCACTACGCCAAGAACCTCTTCCAGGCGAGCACCGGCCCGGGCACGAGCAGCCTCTCGCGGCGGGGCAACAAGCCCTTCCCGGCCACCGCCGACGGCAAGCTCGAAAAGGACGTCAAGTTCGCGCTGATCCTCGAGGGCAGCAAGAAGGAGACGGTGACCGTCACCATCCGCGCGCTCGATACGGAGTTTTTCGACACGCTCGACGACCTGATCGCCCACGTCCAGGGCAAGGTCGAGCAGGCGCTTCGGTCGACCTCTTTCGCGAGCTCGGTCAAGGTCCAGTGGAACAACGAGAAGCGCCGCCTCGACTTCGTCAAGGATGACGACGCGCGCGGCGGGCTGCGCACGGTGACGTTCTCGCTGATCGACAGCGCGACGGTCGGCTTCACTGACGTCAAGCTCTATGCCGGATCCTTCATCGGCGACTTCGCCGGGCCGATCCTGAACTCGATCCTGGGCATCACCGAACCGCTCGACTTCCTGATCGGGCCGAACGGCCTGCTGACGGCGCGCATTCCGGTGATCTCGGACCTGGCGGGCCAGGACATCTCGCTGCTGACCCTCGCGGAAACCTTTGGCACCGCGCAGGTATCGGGCTTCCTGGCCCAGATCCAAGAGGTCAACCGTCTCGCGCAGCAGGTGCGGACCGCGACCGAGGACGCCAACACGCCGGGCGACGAGTTCATCCTGGCCTTCGGCGACATCGAATTCGGCGAAGTCGAGCGCAAGAAACAGCTCGACGAGAAGAACAAGGACGGGACGGAGCACGGCGCGGACACGTCCAACGCCAAGCCGGCCACGGACGAATCCAACACGACCAGCGGCTCCCAGCAGAGTCGCACGCGGCCGTCCAAGGATTTCATCAACAACGTCAGCGGGGCCAACGGCTCGGGCGCGATCGACTTCCCGATCCTGACTGACGTCAATCAGATCGCGAACATCCTTTCGGGGAACTTCGCCAACGCGACCTTCTTCACCTACAAGCTGCCGCCCTTCTCCTTCGGCTTCGAATACCGGCAGAAATTTTCGATCTACGGCCCGCTCTTCGCGACGCTGGGTGGGTCGGTCAGCGCGGCGATCGATCTCGGCTTCGGTTATGACGGCGCGGGCATCGACAGCTTCCAGAAGTCGCGTAACGGCGCCGATCTCTTCAAGGGCTTCTTCATCTCCGACCGCACCAATGCGGACGGCACGGGGCGCGACACGGCCGAGCTGACGCTACAGGGCGAGATCAGCGCCGGCGCCGAGCTCAATGCCGGCGTCGCCTCCGCGGGGGTCGAGGGCGGGCTGACGCTGACGACCTATTTCGATCTCGACGACCCCAATGAGGACGGGCGCGTCCGCTTCGACGAGCTCGCGACCAATGTCCGCATCAACGAAGGAAACCCCTTCGCGATCTTCGACATCACGGGCAAGCTCGAGTATTTCGTGCGCGCCTATATCGAGGCGCTCTGGGGGCTTTACTACAAGGAATTCGAGATCGCGCGCGGCACCATCGCCACGTTCGAGATCAACTTCCAGCGCCAGCCGCAGCTCGCCACCGACCAGGGCAACGGCGACCTACTTTTGCATATCGGTCCGAACGCCGGCTCGCGTCTGAACGGCAATGTCGAGGACGGCGCCGAGAAGATGACGGTCACCCGGATCGACGGGGATTCGGTCTCCGTCGTGTTCAACGACCAGACGGCGCTCGCGCAGACCTATGACGGCGTGAAGCGCATCATCGCCTATGGCGGCGCGGCCAACGACACGCTGGAACTGATCGGCAACGGGCAGACCGTCGAGCTGGAGGTCGAGTTCTTCGGCGACGAGGGCAACGATGTCGTCACCGCCAGCGGCTGGACCGGCAAGATGCGGCTCTTCGGTGGCGAGGGCAATGACAGCCTGACCGGCGGCGACAGCGACGACCTGATCGTCGGCGAGTTCGGCGATGACGTGCTGACCGGCGGCGCCGGGCGCGACCTGCTGCGCGGTGAAGAGGATGCCGACGAATTGTATGGCAGCGACGGGGACGACTTCCTCGTCGGCGGCCTCGGCGACGACCTGATGGCCGGCGGGGCCGGCGGCGACCGCTATGCGTTCGAGGACGATTTCGGCAACGACGTGATCGAGGAACTGGCGGTCGAGGCCGGGCAGCTTCCGGTCATCGCCGCGCAGGGCGCGGGCGTCGGCCGCACCGAGATCGTGCGCGACGAGGACGGCAACGAGATCGAGCGTCCGATCTACGAGGACGACGACACGATCGTCCGGCCCGACGTGCTGGACTTCTCCGCCGTCTGGAGTTCGCTGACCCACCGGCTGGAGGCGAGCGGGCTGGTCTCCAGCATCGACGGCTCGGACGCGGGCAAGGTCGAAGTGAACGTGGTCGGCGCCGTCGCGGGCGAGACCCATGCCATCGAGACGATCCTCGGTGGGCGCGGGCTGGACCGCTACGAAGTCCGCGCCACCGGGGCGCAGGGCGTCGAACTGGGCGGCGGACGCGGTACCGACCGCTACCTGATCGAGCGAACCAATGACATCGTGGGGCAGATCTTCGTGCAGGACACGGGGCCGTCCTACAATGTCGACCGGCTGGAGGTGCTGGGCTTCGACGGCGCGGCCGACGACATCACCGTCACCGCCAGGGACGTGACGCTGCACGAGAAGGACTCCGATGTCGAGGTGGCCGTGGCCTTCGTCTCGACCGACGCGGATGGCAACGAGATCGAGTCCGGGATCGAGGTGCTCAACGTCCAGGGCCGCGGCGGCGATGACCTCGTCGGGCTCGAGGCGACGCCCGGCGGCATCCGCACCTCGATCGAGGGCGGAGAGGGCGACGATGACATCCGCATCGGCGAGGGCGCGCGGCGTGACGCGCTCCCGGTCGCCGAGCGGGTCGACCGCCTGCTCGACCGCATCGACGGGAACACCGTGTTCAACAATCCGTTGCGGATCGACGGCGGGGCGGAGGGCGAGGACTCCCTGACGTTCCTGGATCTCGACGACAGCAAGGAGAATTCGGGCCTGCTTTACGATCTCGGCGTCAGCGCAAAGCGCGTCGCGGGCTTCGGGATGCTGGTGGAGACCGACTACCGCAACATCGAGAACCTGACGCTGCGCCTGGGCAGCGGGGCCGACAGCTTGATCGTGGATCACGACACCGGCTTCGACGCGACCCGGCTGGAGCTTTACACCGGCGGGGGGCAGGATTCCGTCGATGTGAGAGCCCTGCGCGACGGGCGGCAGGATCCGAACGCGCCGGTGGTGCGCTCGGCGCTGATCGCCCTCGGGGCGGCGTCGGACGCGATCCGCCTCGGCGATCTCGACGGGGTGCTCGACGATATCGAACTGACGCTGGAGATCGACGGCGGCAGCGGCTCGGGCGACGCGGCCCATGTCGACGCGACCGGAATGGAGGATGGCGGCGCGCGGCTGGGCGTGCTCACGGGGCAAAGCCTGACCGGCCTGACCGACCGCACCGTGTTCTACGCGAACTTCGCCGACCTCCATGTCGAACTGGCGAAATGGACCGGGTTGGGCGACCAGCGTGTCGAGGAGGGCGGCTCGGCCCTGCTCTTCGACGAGCCGGGCTATGACGCCGCCTACGATGCGGTGTTCGACGACCGCTTCGTCGTGCTGAACAGCCATGCGGGCATCACCCGGATCGACACGCACCAGGGCGACGACCGGGTGGAGGTGCGGGCGACCACGGGCGAGCTGCGCGTCGATGGCGGCTCCGGCGACGACCGCGTGGACGCGGGCGGCTGGGGCGACGTGTTGACCCGGGTGTTCGACCTCGTCTTCGACGGTGAGCTGACTTCCGACGACGTGGCCCTGGCCGGCATCAGCGGCGCCGCCGCGCTGCGGGTGCAGCGCCGCTCCGACGGCGCGCAGGTCGGCGAGATCCAGCGCCTCGTGATCGACCGGCAGGAGGACGTGTTCCTCAGCGCTTCAACCGCGTCCCTGACCCTTTCGGACATCGTCGACCCCAATGGCGTGGTCGATGTCTTCGTCGATGGCGTCCGCCGCGACAACGGGCGCTTCGCCGTCGATGGCGACGTGCTGACCTTCCTCGACGAGCGGGGCGAGGCCGCCACCGTCACCGGCGACCTGCGCGTCGTCTATGACGGAGCCTCCGGTCCGGCCAGGATGACCGTCGGCACCGCCGAGATCGACCTGCCCAGCGGCATCACCGCCGCCGAGCTCGAGGCGGCCCTCCAGGCGGAGTCCGTCTACGGCGCAGGCAATGTCGCGGTGCGCGAGGTCACGCTGCTCAGGACGCTATCGGGCGATGTCGAGATCGACGGCGGCACCGGCGCCATCGTGCAGCGCAGCCTGAGCGAGGGCGGCGACCCCGACCCCGTTCCCGAGATCCAGAGCTTCTCGCTCGCCGACCTGCCGCTTTCCGCCAACGGGACGGGCGCGGTGCAGCTGACGCTCGGGCGCGATGTCAACGCCGTGCTGGCCGAGGTCAGCCTGCTCGACGGCGAAGCCACCGAGGACGCGCTGGAGGCCGCCATCGAGGGGCGCAGCGCCGAGATCACGGTCAACGCGGTCAACACGATCGTTACTGTGACCGACGTGACGGTGACGGGCGTGCCGGGCGATCCCACGCTCTACGAGATCACTTTCGACTCTGTCGAAGCGCAGGATGGGACTGTCTTCGGCGGGGTCGACCTGCCGCAGCTTCAACTCAGCGTCGACGGCGCGGCGGAGGTGCCGCTGACGGCGACCGAGGTGGTTGCGGGCTACGATCTCGTGCCGACGCAGGAGATCCAGATCTTCTCCATCGACGCGGCGCTTGGAACGTTCCGCATCGGGCTTCCGCGCGACGGCGTGACCGAGTGGTCCACCGTCGAGATCGCCATCGGCCCGTCGGTCACGGTCGATGCCATCGCCACGGCCGTCGAGGCGGAGCTGCGCGCGCTGGCCGCCCGGCAGTTCCCGTCGCTCGACGCGACGGATATCACCGTCATTCCCGGCTTCGAGCCGGACCCCTCCGCTCCGATCGATCCGAACGCCCGGGCCTTCACCGTGCAGTTCGGCGGCACCTGGTTCGGCACGAATGTCGATCCGCTGGCCTTCGATACCTCGAAGCTCGAGACGATCGACGTGCTGTCGCTGTCGGACGCGGCGAGCGGCGCGGGCGGCATCCTGGCCCTCGAAGCGGACGAGCTCCGGGCGAACATCGCCGGCGGAGACATTGCCTATTCCAACCTGTCGGAGCTGCATCTCGCGACCTCCGAGGGGGCGGACGAGCTGCGCGTGAAGGGCACGCACAAGGATTTCACTACCGTCGCGATGCATGGCGGCGACGACCTTCTCGGCGTGACCGGCACCACCGGCGCGCTGGAGGCGGTGATGGGCCACGGCGCCGACGAGGCTTCCGTCGGGTCGCTGGCGTCTGATGACCCGGGCGGTCAGCTTGAGCAAATCGGAGGGCCGCTCCTGATCGCGGGCGCCGATCTCGCGCTCGGCGTCGAGACCGTCTCCCGCGGCTCGAACGGGCTGACGCTGGACGACCTGACCAGTGGAAAGTCGGTCGATCCGGTCGATGCCGCCGACGAGGTGCAGCGCGTCACCGTCATCGGCGAGCTTGAGAATGCCGATCTGCCCGCCGGCACCGCTTTCGTGCTGGAATTCGAGGGCCGCTCGACCGATCCCATTGCTTATGGCGCCACTGCCGCCGAGCTGCTCGCGGCGCTCGAAGCGACCCTGGTGGGCGAGATCGTCCGGGGCGGCAAGATCGCAGAGGGCGACCTAGCGGTGACCCGCTCCGAGATCCGCGACCCCGATCATGGCGAACTGCAGGGCTATGCCTATGATGTGACCTTCCAGGAGGGGCTCGGCGCGCGCGCCGTGCCGATGCTGGAGATCCGCGCCGCCGATGCCATTTCCGATCGCCTGCGGGTGGACGACTCGGCCGAGACGGATGACAGCGAGGCCCGCCTGACCGGCACCCGGGTCGAGGGGATGGGCTTGCCGGAGACCGGCCTGGATTACGCCGGGATCGACCGGCTGACCGTGATGATGGGCTCGGGCGACGACGAAATGCTCGTCGACGGCACCCATACGGCGCTGACCACGCTTGAGCTGGGCGCGGGCGCGGACGTGGCCGAGATCGAGGTGATCTCGGGCGAGAGCGAGCTGCGCGGGCAGGGCGGGGAGGACACGTTCACCGTCAATCCGCGCCGGACCGAGCCCAATCGCGACAACCAGATCGGAGCCGAGCTGATCCTGTCGGGCGGCACCGGGGATGACGGCTACACGGTCAACCTCGCGGGCGAGGGCTCTTCGCTTGTCGACGTGCGCGACAACCTGACCGAGTTGAACGTGCTGACGATCAACGGCACGGACAACGATGACCAGTTCCTGCTGCGCAAGGGCGCGGGGGCGCTGGGCCGCGGGATGGTCGCGCTGCTGGGCGAGAACGGGGACGATTTCGAGCGGGTCAACTACGACGCCTCCATCGGCGGCGGGCTGACCGTGTCCTCGGGCTGGGGCGACGACCATTTCGCCGTCGACGACAACGCCGCGCGCACGACCCTGTCGGCCGGGGCGGGCAACGACAGCTTCCAGTTCGGCCAGATGTTCGAGAGCGAGCGGATCGCCGGGGACGGCTTCGCGGGCCTTGGCGCCGAGGATGGCTTCGAGACCACGCTGACGACGCGTGGCTACCTGTCCAACGGCATCAGCGAGGCGCTGACCGCCTATGGCGGCTCCGGCGCAGATGAGTTCACCGTCTTCCGTAACCTCGCCGTCCTGTCGCTCAACGGCGGCGACGGGGATGACAGCTTCACCGTCCGGGCCTTCGCGCTGGAGGGCTCGCAGGACGATCTGCGGGAGCGCACGGATATCTCGGGCGACGGAGGCGCCGATCTCGTGCAGTACGCGGTCAACGCTCCGGTCGCCATCAATGGCGGCGACGGGCTCGACACGGTCATCGTGATCGGGACCGAGTTCGGCGACGATTTCGTCATCACCGACGAGGGCGTCTACGGCGGCGGTCTCAACGTCACTTTCGTCGGCGTCGAGACGCTGGAGGTCGATGGCGGCGAGGGCGACGACCGGTTCTTCGTCCAGTCCACCAATGCCGATCTGGCCACGCGGATTCTCGGCGGTCTCGGCTCGGATTCCGTCTTCGTCTCGGGTGACACGCCGCCGGTGGTCTCCAACGATCTGCTGGGGCATTCCGGTCTGATCTCCCATGGGATCGAGACGGTGGACCCCGATTACAGCGGCGCGGTCCAGCCCCGGGGCATCTCGGTCAACGTGGCCGACAACGACGAGCCGGCCATCCGCATCACCCAGACCGACGGCACGACCCAGGTCGACGAGGCGCTGACCGGGCTGGTCGCCGGGCTCGAGAGCTATGCCGTCGTGCTCACGCGCCGTCCGACGCGCGAGGTGACGGTCACGATCGTCGCCGACCAGGGAACGCCGGAGGACGCGGCGCGCGACCGCCGCACGATCATCGTCGACAAGGACCGGCAAGCCGTGCTCGACGGCGCCGCCGGTGGCGGCACCGAGCTGACCTTTACCCCGGACAACTGGGACGAGGCGCAGACGGTCTGGCTCTCGGCGATCGACGATGACGGCGCCGAGGGGCTGCACGCGGCCAACATCACCCACACGGTGACGGCCGCCAGCACATACGGAGAGACCGTGCGCGAGGCCGCCGTGGGCGGAGAGACGCTGGTTCTGAACGTCTCGCCCGGTCTCGCCGCCGCGATTGCCGCGGGCGAGGAGTTGCGGGGCACGACGTTCACCTTCGGCGAGGGCGACGCCGCGGGGATCTCGCGCCTCATCACCTCCGCCGTGCTCGGCACGGCCTCCGACGGCACGCAGATCCTGACGCTGGGCTTCGAGACGGCTTGGGCCGATGGGCTGACCCCCTCCGCGGACGACATCGCGACGCTGACCGTGGATGACGGTCTCCGCGGCGTCGTGGCGGGAGCGGTCGACGACACGGTGCGCGACGTGAACGCCAATTTCCAAGTGCAGGGCGATACCGAGGTCGGCGATCAGCTCATCGGCCAGTGGCTCCGCGTCTCCGACGGCGTCACCGCCGAGGCGCGGCAGATCCTGTCCACGACCGGCGACACGCTCACGGTGGACGGCGCGTGGTCTACGACCGCGCCCGAGGCCGGCTGGACCTATGGCGTCTACACCAGCGAGACCGGCGACGAGCTGTTCCAGCTTCTGGACGAGAACGGGCAGCCCGCGCTGCTGGACGAGGACGGTCTGGTCGATCCCAACGGCGATCCGGTCACCTTCACGGGTACGCTGACCGGCACCGCGACGCGGACAATCCAGGCCGACGCCGTGATCGGGGGCATCACCCGCGGGGCGGAGATCACCATCCTCGCGGGCTCCGACCTGGGGCAGACGCGGATCGTGGAGTCCGTCGATGGCGACCGCATCACCGTCACGCGTCCATGGGGCAGCGCGCTGGAGCCGGGCACGATCTTCGCGCAGCGTGGCTTCGACGGGCTGGCGCTGCCGATCGTGGGGGTGGAGATCCTCGATGACGACGAGGCGGGCCTCGCCGTGGTCGAAAGCGTGGAGAATGGCAGCGCGCCCGTCACCGCCGTCGCCGAGGCGCGGCAGGTCGGCCAGAGTGACGTCTACACGGTCAAGCTGACCCGCGCGCCGACTGCGCCCGTGGTGGTGACGGTGAAGACCGATGGCGAGACCGGCGCGGCCAGTGCCGATGCGCGCGCCGGCACCGATGCCGAGGGCAACCTGACCCTGACCTTCGACGCGAGCAACTGGACGACCGCCGCCGCGGTCGAGCTGACGGCCGTCGAGGACGAAGTGGTCGAGGGGACGCAGTTCCAACTCGTCACCCACAGCCTGACATCGGACGATACCGGGTCGACCCCGCGTGTCACCGACACGTTCTCGATCGCCGAGGGGGACGCGACCGCGACGCTTCTGCTGTCGGCCAACCCGGTCGTCGGCAGCCCGATCGCCATTCGCGGCGACGGGGCGCAGGATCTTGTCCAGACCGTCAATCTGGGCGCAGGCGTGGTCGGCGGGACCTTCCGCCTGATCGTCGGTGGCGAGCGCACAGAGGCGCTGGGCTTCGACATCTCCGCCGAGGCGCTGGCCGAAGCGCTGGCGGACCTCTCCACCGTCGGCCGCGCGGCGATCTCGGGCACCGGCGCGGGGCTGCCGAAGGTCTCGGTCGTACGGACGGACAACAGCTTCGAGCTGACGTTCGAGGAACCGGTGGGCCGCGTCGATGGCGACGGCGCCGGGCTGATCGAGGGCGTCACCGTCACGGTGGACGGCGAGGATTTGGACCCCGACGTGATCGAGATCGAGGTCGAGGGCAGCGAACTGATCTTCCGCGACCCGTCGGGCGATCCGGTCGATGTCTTCGGCGAGATCGAGGTCAGCTATGATCGCGCCATCGCGGGCTTCGACGGCGCGGCGACGCCGCGGATCGACGTGACCGTCCTCGACGAGGATGCGCCGACCGTCCTCGTGACGCAGACCGGCGGCTCCACCGACGTGATCGAAAGCGAGACGGTCACCGCCGTCACCGGCGACGTTCTGTCGACCGGGGTCGATGCCGAAGGCCGCATGACGGTCGAACTGTCGGACGTGACCGGCGTCTCCCTGGGCATGAGCCTCTTTGTCACCGAAGGCGCCGGCGCGGGCCAGTCTGCGGTCATCTCCGCCATCGACGGCAACACCGTGACGCTGATGACCGACCTCGCTGGTCTCTCCGAGGAGAGCTTCGCCTTCGATTTCGCCGAGGATACGTTCGAGCTGCGCGCCATCCCGCGCGAGGGCTCGGTCTCGGTCACGATCACCGGCGGCGACGGCGAACCGGCCGGCTACACCGTGGACGGACAGCTTCTGATCTTCGACCGTCCGGTGACGGGCGAGGTCAGCGTGTCCTATGACGGGACGCCCGACGCGACGAGCGACTACGCCGTGCTCGACTTCACCGGACAGCCGGTGACCGACAGCTATTCGGTCGTTCTCTCCAAGCGGCCCACCGAAGAGGTGGTCGTCACGCTCGATCCCCGCCACAGCCGGACGACGCGCGGCGAGGTCTCGACCTTCGCCGACCAGGTGCACTTGTCGCAAACGCGGCTTGTCTTCACGCCCGAGAATTGGAACGTCGCTCAGACGGTCCATGTCGCGGCGATCGACGACGGGGTCATCGACGGGGGCGACACCAAGCTCTTCCCCGAGACGCCGAATGTCGTGAACGGCATCCGCGGTCCGCTGCTGGTCGACGGCGCGGGCGGGGCGGGCACGCTGGGCGGCCTGCCGGCGCCGGTCATGCTCCCGCAGGAACGCAACGACCGTGTGCCCGACGGCACCGTCGTGGATGTCGACCCGGTCGCGCAAACCCGGATCACCGTGCGTAGCGACGCCTTGCCGGAGCTGGTCGAACTGGAGGGCCGCACCTTCGAGATCGTCGACCGCGATCAGAAGGGCGGGGTCGAGCTCAGGGGCAAGTTCCGTCTGATCCTCGCCGCCGAGGACTCCGGAGACTTCACCACCCTGACCCTGAACGCCGCCTTCGAGGCTACGCCCCAGGAGATCGAGGGCCGCGACTTCGCCATCACCAACAAGAGCATCAATTTCTTCGCCGTCGAGGAAGATCAGGTCGACACCGTCTTCGTCGCCAACGGCGACTCCGTCCGCGACGACACGGGTGTTCTGACGGCCACGCGCCTGACGGGGCTCGGCATGGGCGAGGACGTGGTGATCGGCGGGCAGAGGCAGGCCGGGGGCCTGACCTATCTCGGCTTCGAGGAGCTTGAGATCCAGCTCGGCCGTGGCTCGGACGATTTCCGGGTCGACACCACCCATCGCGGCTCGACCGTGATCCGGGGCGGGGAAGGCAACGACGTGTTCGACGTGCAGTCGGTCGCGGGCCTGACGACGATCCGGGGCGAGCAGGGCGACGACCGCGTCTGGGCCGGCTCCAACGTGCCGCTCCTGGATGCGACGGGCGAGGGCGGGCGGCTCGACAATATCGGCGCCCTCCTGACCTTCGACGGCGGGGAGGGCGCGGACGCGCTCGATCTCGACGACACCGGCGAGACCGCCTCCGAGGTCGTCCGTGTGACCCGCGAGACCGTCTCCGGGCTGGGAATGGGCGGCGTCAACGAGGAGCAGGTCCTCGTCGTCCGCGCTTCGGGCGGCACCTTCGGTCTGGAATTCCAGGGAACCCTCCCGGAGCGCGAGACCTTCGCGGGCAGCGGCGCCACCTCCTCGGTCGCGCTGGGCACGATCCCGGCGGGCGCCGTGAGCATCGAGGCCGACGGCGTCCTGCTGGACCCCGAAACCTATGCCGTGGTCGTCGATGGCGGGGTCGCGCGGATCGTCTTCGCCGATCCCCGCCCGGAATCCGCTTTCACCGTGGCCTACGAGACCGAGGTGACGGAGCGGACCGGGCCACTGGCCTACGATATCTCCGCTGCCGGGCTCCAGGCCGCGCTGGAGGCTCTGGACGTCATCGGCATCGGCAATGTCGCCGTGACCTCGATGCGCGCCCATGACGCCAACCAGGCGCCGAGCTTCGTGCTGCGCTTCCGTGGCGATCTGACCGGGCGCGACCTGTCGCAACTGCGCGTGGTCGAGGCCGCGCTGACCGCGCCGATCTTCGGCAACGGCGCCCTCGCCGATGCGCGCAGCGAGGCGAGCGCCACGGTCTATACCCGCCGCGACGGCAGCTCCGACGCGGCCACCGCCGAGATCCAGATCGTCGACCTCTCCGAGCCCGGACCGGACCAGGCGCGGCGCGACCTGTTCGTGGCCACGGGCGGGGACGAGACCTTCGAGCTGGTGCGCACGCCCGTCGGGTCGGACATCGAGGTGCTGGTCAACGGCGTGGCGACCGCCGCGACCCTGTCGGACGGCCGCGTCACCGTCGAGGGCCTCGCCGCCGAGGCCGAGGTCGAGATCCGCTACACCGCACTGGCCGCCTTCACGCTGGCGCTGGATGGCGAGACGACGCCTTTGATCGACCGCGACGTCGATGCCGCCGGGCTGGCCGCCGCGATCGAGACCATCGCCGCCGGGCGTCTCGCCTCGGTCGAGGATCTGGGCGAGGGCCGCTTCGCTGTCGTGTTCACGCCGGGCCGGATCGACGCGATGACCGCGAATGGGGACGCGACCGTGCTGGTCTCGACGTTCCGGGACGGTTCGGACGAGCCCGCGCGCGACGATGTGCAGATCATTCGGGTGGACGGCACGACCGGCAGCTTCCAGCTCGGGCTGGATCTCGGCGAGGGGGTCGTCGAAACCGATGCGATCGCCGTCGGCGCGGGGGCCGAGGCGGTAGAGAACGCCCTGCAACTGGCGCTGCTGGGCAGCCGCTTCGCGCAGGACATCTCGGTGTCGAAATTCGACGGGCCCGACGGCGACGTCTACATGGTCGCGTTCCAGGGCGTGCTACGGGGCACAAATGGCGGCGCGGGCGTCGGGCATCTCGTGGCCAGTGCCAGCGATCCCTCCACGCGCGTCGAGGTCGAGGCGCGGATGGACGGCGTGGGCTATTACGGGGTCGAGACGCTCGATCTGGCGCTGGGCGCGGGCGACGATATCGTCAACGTCCAGGGCACGGTGGCCAAGACCGGCATCGACACCGGGCCGGGGGGCACGGACGATGCGGCGGAGCATGTCTTCGTCTCCTCCGACGCCGATCTCGACGCGCGGCTGCGGCCCAACCGCGACGAGGCCACGCGCTATGCGGCGCCGGACCCGGCCGATCCGGTCTTCGCCTTCGACTACCTCTCGGGCGATCTCGACGGTGTCACCGGGGCGCTGGACCTCCAGGCGGGGCAGGGGCGCCACGGACTCTGGATCTCGGATGCGAGCCAGACCGTCGGCAAGACCGTGACCGTCGAAGCGGCGGAGACAGACGGAATGGAGATCGCGGTCTCCGGCCTCGCGCCGGCGGACATCCGCTTCGGAGCGGGCGCCACGGGCCATTTCGCCGAGGGCGTACGGCTCGTGACTGGCGCGGGCGACGACGACGTTACCCTGACCGAGGCCTTCCGCCGCGCCGCCGAGAACGGGGCGGGCGAGGCGCTGCGGATGACCACCTTCGTCGATCTCGGCGATGGCGGCGACAGGCTGACGGCCTCGCTCTCGGGCGATGCGGCCTCGGGCTACGGCGCGCCGACGATGCTGGTGGTCAATGCCGGCAGCGGCGACGACACCGTCAGCGCGGCAGGTACCGGGGCGCTGGCGCCGACCGACCTCCCGGTCCTCGTCTTCGGCGAGGAGGGGGCGGACGTGATCGAGGGCGGTCTCGACACCGATATCCTGTTCGGCGATGGCGGCCGGGTGCAGATGTTGAGCGGCGCCGCCGTGGCGCAGCGCTTCGGCGCAGGTGGTCCGGGCGACTTCACCGACGGCGTGATCCGGATGCCGGACCGCGTGTTCGACATGGCGCAGGATCTGGGCGACCCTGCCATCGAGTCGGATGTCGACAATGACGGGCTGGACGCGGCGCGGGGCGCCGATGACGTGATCCGGGGCGGTCTCGGCGACGACATCGTGCTGGGCGGCATCGGTTCCGACCGGCTGGACGGGGCCAACCTCGCCCATGTCGCGCTGATCGCCGAGCGCGAGGATCGCGACCTGATCCTCGGCGACGCGGGCCTGATCTCTCGCAAGCCCGGCGACCTGAGCGATGCGCGGTTCCGCAAGCTGACCGGCGAGCGGCTCTATGGCGAGACGCCGGGCGTGAATGACGGCCTGTCGCTGACCGACATGTCCACGGACTTCGCCAACCCCGACGAGACGCCGGAATGGGCGGGCTACGAGGTGCGTCTGGACGATGGCGCCTCGGGACTGACGGGCGACGACTCGATCGCGGGCGGCCTCGGGGCCGACATGATCTTCGGCCAGACCGGCGACGACGTGGTGCAGGGCGACGGGTCCATCGACCTACCCGAGGATCCCGGCGCCGCGCGCAGCCGCGACGCGGCGAGCTTCGCGCGGCTGGAGCTGGTCGCCTCGGTCGAGGATCTCTACGGCGCGGGGACGGACGGGAACGACTATGTCGAGGCCAATGCCGGCGCCGACGTCGTCTTCGGCGGGCTCGGGCAGGACGACCTGCTCGGCGGCAGCTCCGACCTGTTCGGGCTCTGGACTCCCGAGCAGCGGGCCGACGGCACCGACATGATCTTCGGCGGCGCGGGCACCGATATCGCCCGCAACCAGGAGGGCGACGACGCCGACCGCAACCGCGACAGCGACGTGATCGTCGGCGATAACGGCCGGATTCTCCGCATCCTGCGCGAGGACGGCAGCCGCGAGCAGTTCGCCTACGACACCCTGGGCGAAGAGCGGCTTGTGGTGCGCGCGGTCGACCATCTCGACTACACGCGCGGCGGGCTGGACTGGTCCGAGGGTGCCGCGAACGACATCGGCGCGGCGGATGAGGTCCATGGCGAGGGCGGCGACGACGCGATCTATGGTCAGGTCGGCGGCGACATCCTGCTGGGCGATGCGGGCGACGACGATATCGTCGGCGGCCAGGGCCACGACTTCATCTCGGGCGGCACCGGCCAGGACGGGGTGATCGGCGATGACGGCCGTATCTACACCTCGCGCAACACCGCCGGGACCGGGATCACCGAGCCGCTCTTCGGCATCTCCGCCGTCGAAGTGAACGCCACCGTCCGCGCGAACGGCCCGTTCTTCATCACCGAGGTCCACGACGCCGGCGCCCTCAAGAAGAGCGTCAATCTGACCTCCTTCGACCTGGGCCTCGCGGCGCAGAACGGGGACTGGACGCTCGACACCGACCGGACCGAGGCCGACGACATCATCTTCGGTGGCCTCGGCAGCGACTTCCTGCATGGCGGCTATGGCGACGATGCGATCTCGGGCGCGGAGGCGCTGGCGGTCTACTACCCGGATGCGCAGGGCCTGCCCTTCGACCTGGGCGCGGCGCGCGAGGCGGACGATGCCTTCCTGTTCAACCCGGGCGACATCCTGGGCTATGGGCGCGGCACCGGCGCGGGCGACCGCAGCGTCGAGTTCGCGGCCTATGACGAGAACGATCCGCGCTCCAAGGTCTATGTGACCAAGGTCACGGGCGCCGATGGGCTGCCGGTCTGGCAGTTCACCACCGCCGACACCCCCGGTGCGCAGGAATTCGTCCTGAACTTCGACGCGACCGAGGGCTTCGCCACCGGCGAGACCGCGACCGAAGGCCTCGTCTTCAACGATGGAGACGACGTGATCTTCGGCGATCTCGGAAACGACTGGGTCCATGGCGGCACCGGGCGCGACCACATGTATGGCGGCTATGGCGACGACCTGCTCAGCGCCGATGACGACCTGACCACCAATGGCGAGCTGAACGATGTGCCCGACGGGCCCGCTAAGAAGGGCGTGGCCTCCTATGAGGACATCGCCTTTGGTGGCGCGGGCCGCGACGTGATGATCGCCAATACCGGCGGCGACCGGCTGATCGACTGGTCGGGGGAGTTCAACTCCTATGTCGTGCCCTTCGCGCCCTTCGGTATGGGAACCGTCAGCCGGGGCATCCAGCCTGCGCTGAAGCAGTATCTCTACGACCTCTCGGCCGCAGACGGGGCCGATCCGACGCGCGCCGCCGATCAGGGGCTCGACGGGTCGCGCAACGGCGAGCCGGGTGGCGAGATCGGGCTCGTCGATCAGCGCGACCCGGACTGGGGCGACCAGCGCGGCGCGCCGGACGATCCGCAGCCGGGCAACAAGGGCGGCCAGCAGCGCGACGTGCTGCGCGAGGCCGAGCCTGTGGCGGCCCTGACCGCCGAGACCCTGGGCGAGGGGGCCGAGGCCCTGACCGTCGAGGCCGCGCTGCCGGTCCTCTCCGAGGCAGTCTCCGTCTGGACCGGCTCGGGCCTGCTGAAGCCCGCGCAGGTCAGGGGGCTGGGCGATATCACGCTCTCGGTCCAGGAGCTTGGCGGCGCCGCGCTCGCTGTGGCGGACGGCTCGGCGATCACTCTCGACGCCGACGCGGCGGGGCATGGCTGGTTCGTCGATCCGACGCCCGGCACGGCAGAGGAGTTCATCCGCGACGCGGATGGTTCGCTGGTTGCGGCGACCGGGCCGGCGGCGGGACGGATCGACCTGCTCAGCGTCCTGCTCCACGAGATCGGGCATGTCGTGGGCTTCGACCATGACGCGGCGCTCTCGGTCATGGCGCCCACCCGCGGGACCGGCACCCGCGACACCGAAGAGGCGTTGCTCTTTGATCAGTCCACCGGCACCCTGACACCTGAGACGGCGCCCGAGGAGGATTACCTCGTGATCGTCGCAAGGGACGAGGAGACAGCCGTGACGACGCCGGGCCTGATCGACTGGGGCGACACAAAGGCGGGCGGCGACACAGCGAAGGGCAAGGCGGCGCGATGATCCAGACACAGGCCAGGCTCCAGGAGGTCGCCGGGCCGGAAGCTGAACTGCTCGACACCGAGGTCTGGTCGCGCCTGCACGCCGCGCCCTCGGCCGAGGCCTTCGCGGCGGCCTGGCTCGATCTGCAATGCCGGCTGCTGGGCGCGGTGCGGCTTGCCGCCGTGCTGATGGCGCCCGAGGACGGGACGCCCATGAAACCCATCGCGCTGCGCCCCGCGACGGCGCAGCTTTCGCCCGGCGTGATCTCGGCCGCCGAACGCGCGGCCGCCGAGAAGCGCGGCGTCGTCCGCAAGAGCGAGGACGGCGCCTCGGCCTTCGCGCTGCCGATCCTGATCGACGACACCCTGCGCGGCGTCGTGGCGCTGGAATTCCTCGCCGGCAGTCGCGTCGAAGCCAAGCGGGTCATGCGCCAGCTGCAATGGGGCACCGGCTGGCTGGAGGTGCTGATCCGGCGCCGCCACCCCGGCTCCCGCGAGCAGCTGGTCTCGATCATCGAACTGGTGTCCAGCGCCTCCACCAAGCTGACCTATGCGGATGCCACGCTGTCGCTCGTCAACGAGCTGGCGCGACGTCTCGATTGCGAGCGGGTGAGCCTGGGCCGGCTCCGGGGGCGTCATGCCCGGGTGCGCGCCGTGTCGAACAACGCCGCCTTCAAGCAGCGCAGCAAGGAAATCCGCGCCATCGCCGGCGCCATGGACGAGGCGATCGAGCAGCGCGAGGTCATCCGCCTGCCGCAGGCCGGCGAAGGCACGCCGCTCTCGACCCGGGCCCATCGCGACCTGGCCGAGCGTGGCGGGCGCGCCGTGCTGACCGCGCCGCTGCATCTCGACGGGGAGGCCGTCGGCGCGATTACCCTGGAGCGGGAGGCGCCGTTCCGCGACGCCGACGCCGCGCTGCTGGAACAACTCGCCGCGCTGGTGACGCCCTCGCTTGAGGCGCGGCGCCAGAACGACCGCTGGTTCTTCGTGCGCGCCCGCGACCAGGTCGCGGCGGGGCTGCGCATGGTGCTGGGCCCGCGCCACGTCGCCGCCAAGCTCATCGCCCTCGGTCTGATCGCGACGGCGGCCTTCCTTCTGACCGCGACCGGCACTTGGCGCGTCTCGTCGGATGCGCGGCTTGAGGCGACGGTGCGCCGCGTCATCACCGCGCCGATGCAGGGCTTCGTCGAGACGGCCCTGGTCAGGCCCGGCGACATCGTGGCCGAGGGGGCGCCCATGGCCGAGCTCGACGATAGCGAGCTTCGGTTGGAACTGGTCCGCGTGCTGGCCGAGAAATCCCAATACGAGCAGAAATACCGCGAGGCGTTCGCCGCCGAGGAGCGGGCCGAGGCGCGTGTCGTGCGCGCCCAGATCGACGGCGCGGAGGCCCGGCTCGCGCTGATCGAGGCACAGCTCGACCGCGTGACCATCGCCGCGCCCTTCGACGGCGTCGTCGTCTCGGGCGACTTGAGCCAGGCACTCGGCTCGCCGGTCAACCGGGGCGACGTGCTTTTCGAGGTCGCGCCGCTCGACGCCTACCGCGTCGTGGCCCAGGTCGATGAGCGCGACATCTCGCGGATCGAGCCGGGGCAGGAGGGCGCGATCGTGCTGGCGTCGCTGCCCGACCGCAGCTTCCCCTTCACCGTCGAGACGCTGACCCCGGTCTCCGAGGTGGTCGAGGGCGCCAACCGTTTCCGCGTCGAGGGCCGGCTGGAGCAGTCCCTGCCCGAGATGCGACCGGGCATGGAAGGCGTCGCCAAGATCGCCATCGAGGAGCGGCGGCTGGCCTGGGTCTGGACGCATCGTTTCCTGCATTGGGCGCGGATGACGGCGTGGCGCTGGTGGCCGCATGGCTGAACGGCTGTTCAGCGATCACTGGTACCGAGTCGAGCATCTCCGGCCCCGCCTGCGTGCCCATGTGCGGCTGCATCGGCACGAATATCGCGACGCGATCTGGTATGTGCTGTTCGACCCTGTGAACGCGCGCTCCAGCCGGTTCAGCCAGGCGACTAACTTCCTCGTCTCGCGGCTCGACGGCACCCATAGCGTGGGCGAGATCTGGGCCGCCGCCTGCGACCGGCTGGGCGACGACGCGCCCACGCAGGACGAGTTCATTCGCCTGCTGTCGCAGCTCCATTCCTCGGACTTGCTGATCTCGGGCGCGCCCACCGACACCGAGGAGCTGGGCCGCCGCCGCAAGAAGCAAAAGCGGGCCGAGCTCCGGCAGAAGGTCTGGAGCCCGCTCTCGCTCAAGATCCCGCTGCTCGACCCGGACGATTTCGTCACACGGACGCTGCCCTTCGTCGCGCCCTTCCTCGGCTGGCTCGGGGTCGCGATCTGGCTGGCGGTCTGTCTCGGCGGGCTGACGCTGGCCCTGCTCAACTGGGAGGCGCTGACTGCGAACCTCGCGGACCGTGTGCTGACGGGGTCGAACATCCTGATCGCCGTGCTGGTCTACCCGGTCGTGAAGGCGGTGCACGAGCTGGCTCATGCCTACATGATCAAGAAATGGGGCGGCGACGTTCACGAGATGGGCGTGATGATGATCGTCTTCATGCCGGTTCCCTATGTGGACGCCTCCTCGGCGATCACCATGCGCCGCAAGCGCCGCCGGATGCTGGTCAGCGCGATGGGCGTCTTCGCCGAGCTGTTCCTCGCCGCGCTCGCCATGATCATCTGGGCCTGGGCCGAGCCGGGGCTGACGCGGGCGGTGGCCTGGAACGTGATGCTGATCTGCGGCGTCTCGACCGTGCTCTTCAACGGCAACCCGCTCCTGCGGTTCGACGGCTACTATGTGCTGGCCGACTGGCTGGAGATCCCGAACCTCGCGACCCGGGCCAACAAGTATATCGGCTACCTGATCCAGAAATACGGCTTCGGCATGAAGGAGGCCGAGGATCCGGTCACTGCGCCGGGCGAGCGAGAGTGGTTCGCCTTCTACGCGGTTGCGTCCTTCCTCTACCGCATGTTCATCATGTTCGGGATCGTGCTGTTCGTCGCGACGAAGTTCTTCTTCATCGGCGTACTGCTGGCGATCTGGGCGGTGTTCACGCAATTGGTGGTCCCGATGGCAAAACTCTCCCGCTTCGTTGTCGCCGACCCCCGCGTCGGCCGTCAGCGCCGCCGGGCGCTATGGGTGTCGGGCCTGGGGCTCGGCGCGCTGGCGCTGGCCGCGCTGGTCGTGCCCTTGCCCTACGCCACCATCGCCGACGGGGTGATCCGCGCCCCCGACGAGGCCATCGTCCGCGCCGCCTCCGCCGGGGAGGCGACCGAGATCCTCGCCGCCTCGCAGGATCGTGTCGTGGCGGGCCAGCCGATCCTGCGGACCGAGGACCCGCTGCTTGAGGCGCGGGCCGCCGTGCTGCGCACGCAGCTGGCCGAGTATGACGCGCGGCTCGCCATGGTGCTGGCCGAAGACGCTCGCCGCGCCGACGTGCTGCGCGAGCAGATCGCCGCCACGCAGGCCGATCTCGACGACGCGGAAGAGGCGCTGGCCGATCTGACCATCCGCGCGCCCGCCGACGGGCTGCTGGTGCTGGCGCGGGGGGACGACCTTCTGGGCACAATGCTTTCCCAGGGGGAGGTGGCGGCCTATGTGCTCGATGCTGATCGGCTCTCGGCCCGCGTGGCCGTTCCCGAGGCGCGGATCGGGCTGGTGCGCGACCGTCGGGAGGGCGTGGCGGTCTGGCCCGCCGGTCCCGCCGATACCGACCCGATCCCGGCCCGCTTCGAGCGCGAGATCCCGGGCGGCACCCGCCAGCTTTCGAGCCCGGCTCTGGGCACGCGCGGCGGCGGCGCGATCCCGGTCGATCCGGGCGATCCCAACGGGCAGCGCGCGCTGGCGCAGGTCTTCGAGATCGACGTCGCCTTCGCCAATCCCGACCCGCAGGTGCTGGTCGGTCGCCGCGTTCATGTCCGCTTCGATCACGGCACCGCGCCGCTGGCGGGGCAGGTCTGGTACGCGCTGCGTCAACTTTTCCTCGACAGGTTCGAGCTGTGAGTGTCGCCGCCGCCTTCGAGGCCCGCCCGGGGCCCGTCACCGGCCGCTACCCTGAGCGTAAGTGGGAGCCGATGCCCGCGCTCGATCGCTTCGCGCAGGACGCCGCCGGAAAGCTGCGGCAGTTCATCGGCGCGCGGGCCGGACCCTATCGCAAACGCGCGCGCGCGATCCTGCGCCGCGCGCCCGCGCTGGAGGCGATAGACGACGCCGCGCTGCGGGCGGAGGCCGCGCGGCTCTCGGCCGATCTCCACCGGCACGGCTTCCGCCGGGATCTGGTGGAGGCTGGCTTCGCGCTGGTACGTGAGGTCTCGGGCCGAACGCTGGGCAAACGACATTTCGCGGTGCAGCTCATGGGCGGGCTGGCGATGCTGGACGGGCGCATCGCCGAGATGGCCACCGGCGAGGGCAAGTCGCTGACTGCGACGCTGGCCGCCGGGGTTGCCGCGCTGGCCGGGGTGCCGGTCCATGTCATCACCGTCAATGACTATCTCGTGGCCCGCGACGCTGCCGAGATGGCGCCACTCTACGGCTTCCTCGGGCTGACGGTCGCGCATGTCCTCCCCGAGATGTCCGAGGCCGAGAAGCGCGCGGCTTATGGCGCGTCTATCACCTATTGCTCCAACAAGCAGGTTGTTTTCGACTACCTGCGCGACCGGCTCGCGCGCGAGGATGGGGCGCCGCCTGCCGGCATGATGCTGCGCGGTCTCTGCTTCGGGATCGTGGACGAGGCCGATAGCGTCCTCATCGACGAGGCGCGCACGCCGCTCGTCATCGCAGAGAAATCCCGGGGCAACGAGGCGCGCGAAACGACGTTCCGCGAGGCGCTGGAGTTCGCGCGGGCGCTGATGGCGGGCCGGGACTACACCCACCGCGAGGAGGAGCGCTCGGTCGAACTGACCGAGGCCGGCCGGCGGAGGCTCGAAGGCTTCGGGCAGGCGGCGGGCGGCATCTGGCGCGGCCGTCTGCGCCGGGAGGAGCTGGTGGGCAAGGCGCTGACCGCGCTCTGCGTCTTTCACCGCGACCACCATTACATCGTGCAGGACGAAAAGGTGCATATCGTCGACGAGTTCACCGGTCGTCTGATGCCCGACCGCTCGTGGGAGCAGGGGCTGCACCAGATGATCGAGACCAAGGAGGGCGTCGCCCTGACCGATGGGCAGGTGACCCGGGCCAAGATCAGCTACCAGGCCTTCTTCCGCCGCTACATGCATCTGGGCGGCATGACCGGCACCGCGGGCGACGTGCGCGGCGAGCTTTGGGCGACCTACCGGCTGGGCGTCGTGCCGATCCCGACCAACCGCCGCTCGCGCCGCAAGACGGCGCGCGACTGCGTCCACCGGACCGAGGCCGAGAAATGGCGCGCCGTGGTAGCGCGGGCGCGGACCGCGTCCGAGGCCGGGCGCGCGGTGCTGATCGGCACCCGCTCAGTCGCGGCCTCCGAGGCGGTGTCGGCGGCGCTGACCGAGGCTGGGCTGGTCCATAGTGTGCTGTCCGCGCGGCAGGACGCCGAGGAGGCGGACGTCATCGCGCAGGCCGGCCGGACTGGCCGCATCACGGTGGCTACGAACATGGCCGGGCGCGGCACCGATATTCATCTGGACGACGCCGTGCGTAGGGCGGGAGGGTTGCACGTCATTATGACCGAACGTCACGAAAGCCGGCGCATCGACCGCCAGCTGGCCGGCCGCTCCGGGCGGCAGGGCGATCCGGGCCGGGTCGAGGTCCACCTGTCGCTGGAGGACGAATTGCTCCGCCGTTTCCTGCCCGACGCCGCGCGCGGCATCCGGGGGCCGCTGGCCCGCAGGCTGGCCGGGCCGGGCCTGTTGCGCAGCGCGCAGAAGCGGGCCGAGCAGGCCGATGCGCGGGCACGCCGCGCCGTGCTGCGCACTGACGAGAAACTCGCCGATTTCCTGGCCTTCGCGGGACGCGGGTCATGAGGGCGGCGCTCCCCCTTTTTCTCGCTCTGGCGGCGACGCCGGCCCCCGCGCAGGACTGGCACGAATGTCTGATCGCGCCGCGCGCGACGGTCCGTGTCGCCTCGGCGGTCTCGGGCGTCGTCGACGAGGTGCTGGTCGCGCCTGGCGATTACGTCGAGGAGGGACAGGTCCTGGCCCGGCTGCGCTCTGCGGTGGAGCGGGCGAATGCCGACATTGCCGCCGAGCGCGCCGCTTATGAGGCCGGGCTCGAGCTGGGCGAGGTCCGGCTCGATCTCGCGCGGCGCAATCTCGCCCGCCTGAGCGAGCTGTCGCGCTCCAACATCGCCTCGCGGGCCGCCCTGGAGGAGGCCGAGGCCGAGGCCCGCTCCGCCGAGATCGAGCTCGACCGGGCCGAATTCGAGCGTCGCCTCGCCGAGCTGGAACAGGCCCGCGCCGCCGCCATCCTCGACCAGCGCGTCGTGCGCGCGCCGATTTCGGGCGTCGTGGTCGAGCGGCTGCTCTGGCCCGGAGAGGTCGCGGGCGACCAGGCGCAGGTCGTCACCCTGGCGCAACTCGACCCTCTAGAGGTGCGGACCTTCGTGCCTTCCTCTCTCTGGGGCTCGATCGCGCCGGGGCAGGAGGCGCGCGTGCGTCCCGACGCGCCGGTCGGAGGCGAGCGCGCCGCGACCGTCGTTTCGGTCGATCAGGTCTTCGATGCCGCCAGCGGCACGATGGGCGTGCGCCTTCAATTACCGAATCCCGATCAGGGCCTGCCCGCCGGGCTGGCTTGCCGCGTCGCCTTCGACGGCGCGGCCCCCAACGAAGAAGGACAAGACCAATGAAACAGGGACTGCTCTATGAACGCCCCCGGCCCGTCGCGAAATCGTGGCACGCAGGCTGGAGCGTGAACACAACCGGCGGCTACGGCTTCGCACGGGAGCTTGCCGCGTCGCCGCTCGCGGCGGTGGAATTCCCGATCGCCGGGCGCGACCATCCGATCGTCTTCGTCGAGGGCGAGGGCGGGCTCACGCCGCTGGCGCTGCTGGGACTGACCGAGAAGGAGAACCTGTCGGTCGAGCCGGACGGGAGCTGGAGCGGGGGCTACATTCCCGCCTTCGTGCGGCGCTATCCCTTCGTGCTGGCCAAGGACGCCGAGAAGGACAGCTACACGCTCTGCATCGACGAAGCCTCGCCGGCCTGTAACACCGACGGCAAGGGCCAGCCGCTCTTCGGGCCGGATGGCGAGCAGTCGGACTATCTCAAGCGCCAGCTTGCTCTCTCGCGCGAATGGGAACGGGTGCGCGCTGCGACGGTGGCCTTCTGCGAAAGGCTGTCGGATCTCGACCTGCTGACGAAGCAGCGCGTCTCGGTCACGGATTCCGCGGGCCGGACCTCGCTGGCGGGCGGCTTCTCGGCGGTCGATCGGGAGCGTCTAAAGGGCCTTTCGGACGAGACGTTGGGCGAATTGATGCGCGCGGGCTATCTGGAGGCGATCATGGCGCATCTCTTCTCGCTGAACGGGCTGGAAGCGCTGGGCCGCAAGCTCGACCGGATCCGCAAGGCGTCGTCGAAGGCGGAGGCGGAGACGGCGCATTGACGCGGTTCGCGCCGGAGCACTCCGGCGGTCGGTTATCCTGGCGCGCGGTCCGCGGATGAGGCGCCATCTGGTCCAGGGGCGCCATCGGCCGGGAGACGGCGCCCCGGTCTCGCCTCGGGCGGGCTGCATGGCGCGGAGCGGCGCCACCGCGCTCCCTGTCCGGGGGGCAAGGCTGCGAGTTTATTGAGTGGCTGAGGGCCGCTCTTTCCTCCACTCCGGTCGGCCCGGGTGACGGGTTCCGTGAGGAGATGCCATGGACAGAGTCGCGGCTCGGAACGGCGACGCGGAGCCGAGCCTCGACGGTCCGAAGGTGGAAGGCGCGGTCCATGCGCGTCCGGCCGAGCGGCTGCTCAGACACGGCCCAGTTCGACAACCCAACCCCGCGCCTCTCGACCACGTTGCCGCTGTTGCGCGTGTTCACGGGCGCCGGCAGCATCACCTGGCGGACGGCGCTCAGCGCCACGGGACAAGGTTCGATCCTCAGGGGCACATCGATGAACGCGCCTTCCTCCAGGATCTCGTCTCGGTCGCGGAGTTTCAGTCTCAGCCAGCCGCGATGCACGCGGAACAGCGCGTTCTCTTCCGCATGGCGGTGCCGGACGAGCGCCGATGCGGAACAGCGCGTGATCAGCGCCCATGCGATAGCCCGACGAGGCCGCGAGCGGGCCGGGCTGCATCCCGGCGATCAGCGTTTCGCGGGCGGGGCAGGGTAGGGCCTCAGCCTCGGTGATCGCCGGCACGAGCCGGACCATGCCGACGTGCCGGAGGATGTCGCTGCCCGCCATGCCCTCGATATGGTGGCGGAGGTGCCTTTCGTGCCGAGAAACGGCCAGGCAGCGGACCAGACTGGCGTCCCCTATGAATGAGATCCCTGATGCGCAGGAAGCCCCGGCCCGCGCCAGGGCTGAATCCGCGACTCAACATGGATGGGGCGCCGGCTGCGATGGCTGGCGGCTCGTCGAGACGCCGGGGCTGAGGGCTCGCGAAGGGCGAATCCCGCCCGGCTGCGGCGAGCACCTGCACCTCTTCGGTCAGCAGGTCTCCCACATCCTCTCTGGGACTTTGACGATCGATTTGCCGAGGGAGGTCTGCCGGCTCGGCCCGGGCGATTTGCTGCATGTCTCCGCCGGCGTGGCGCATGAGGTCCGCAACGACGCGGAAGATCCCGTGCGCTGCCTCCTGCTGTCCGCCCCGACCGTCGAAGACGATCGCGGGGACACCGCTGCGCCCTCTCTTTCGCGAGGGCTGACCGCTCGGCGGCATGTCTCTCCGGTCCCTTGGTCGGGCCGGCCTCTGGCATCGCAAGAAGGGCGCATGAGGGCGAAATGCAGGGGCGGCGCGTCCCTGGCCGGAAGGGGCGATCTCGAATGCGTCAGCCGGCACCGCGCGTATCACCTGCCCGGTTCTCTCGGCTTCCTGGAAGCCGAGACGCCTCAAGGCGCCGATGACTCCCGGAACCTCCGCTGTAAGCTGCTCGATCGGCTCCGTGGCCAGGGCGCCCTCCCCGAAACAGCATCGCAACAATCACCAGATTCCAAGGCCCATATGGGTCGGTCGGGACGCGCTCCGTGTTGGCTCTGAGAACCCGGAACGCGTGCGGTTAACTGATACCGAGCCACGCATCTCGAAGCACGATGTTCCAGGGAAGCCGGTCGCAAGAGACTGGCGAAAGCTGCAACGCGCGTCTCCGGCCCGCGACTCCGCCCGCCTCGTCGCCTCCGAAGATGCGGACCGGGCCAAGCGCGCCGATCTTCCAGGAACTGCTTGGCGCAAGTCGCCGGCATCCAGCGGCTCCCCCAACCGGTTGCGGGCCATTAGCATGTCGGCCCGGTTCTCAAGATCGAACGATCTGCGCCCTTGATTATCCTTCCCCAAGGCGCGGAGGGTTTTGGTCTGTCTCGTCCAGAGCTGCGAACTGGCGCCCTATGCCAGCTACGTTTGCTGGGTGATCGCGATGTTGTGGCTGATGTCATCCCTGACGGCGAAGATCTCCTTGTAGACGATCTCGTATCTCTCGGACTATGCGGTTGCTTCCCTGGGTGGCTCGACTTCGATGACACTGCCAGAGCGAGAGAGGCTCGGTGCTCCGGACGTGATCGATGCCCTTGCGCCTGGCCGAGCCAGCCTGTCTGCTCCCCGACGCCCGCCGATCCGTGGCCCTTGTTCCCTGCGCCGGCGTCGGAACTGGCTCCAGCGGGCGCCGACTGCCATGCGCGAAAAGGGAGAGGCGGCCGAGGTCATCCGTGCCCGCGGCGGGATTGACCGGGATCAAGGCTGCCCGCCGCGATCCCCCTAATCTCCACTCGCTCCGGGACCGGAGAGGGAAACGCACGCGCAATCGTGTCTGGACAGCAGCCGTCAGGCGGGTGTCGTCGAAATGACGACCCGTGCCGGGTCCATGCCCGTCGTCGGCGACGGGAAAGGTTCGGTCGAGCTTTCGGTCGGCCTCGCCTGCGCGCAGGCCTATTCCGCGCATCTGGAGGCCATATACAGTCGTTCCGACCCGAAGGCGGCCTTCGAGTTGGCCGGCTCAGGCGCCACCGATCGAGATGTGCTTGAGCGTCAGATCAGCCAGCGTGCCGATGAGAGGGGAGGGGCGGAGGCCGAGCGCTGTGGCCGCCGCTTTGGGGCCCTGTGCCGAAAGGCCGTCGTGCCGGAGGCCCATCGCCCGGACCCCGAACCCGCCGCATCGGCGGTCCGGAGGACGGTGAAGGGCGCGCCGCTCGAAATGATGCCAGCTGCGGCGCGCCGTGGGGATCTTGCATCCTTCACCGCATCCTCCGCGCGCTACACCCCGCTGTTTGAAAATCTTCCGGGGGTGACGCTTCTGCGGTCGGGGCGGCCCGTGCCCTGCCTGCCCGAGGGCGCCACGGTCGCGCGGTTCCGGCGACCGTTCTTGGCTTGGGACGGCCTGAGCGGCGCGGCGGGGGCGGTCTCCGCCGCGAGCGGTCTGGCCGAAGAGGGCGCGAGCGCGACCGCTTTCCACGTCACCGAAGAGACCGCCGGCGGGGCGCCCGGCACGGCGGACAGCATCGTGCATCGTGCATCTCGGATGGCACGGCATAGCGTCAGGGGCGGCGACAGGGCTGCGGGGCTCCGCAGCGTCGGGGCCAGGCTTCTGGACGTCGCGGGCTCGGCCTGCGCGGGTCTCCTGGTGATGGGCGGCGACCGCCATGCGCGGTATCGCGGCGCGCTGCTGTGGGGTGTCACGCGCGCCGCGCTCCGCCATGCCCGCCTGCCGGTCCTGATGGCGCATTGATGCGATGACGCAGGGGCACGACTATCGCAACACCGGCGCGACGCGCCGAGGCGTCGTCTCGCAGATCTCGGGCTCGGTGGTGCATGTGCGCTTCGACGGAGAGCTTCCGCCCATCAACACGGCGCTCGACGCCGTCTGGTCCGAGCCGCGCCGGCTGACGCTGGAGGTGCAGCACCATGCCGACCGCCATACCGCGCGCTGCGTCGCCATTCAGGAGACGGCGGGCCTGGCCTGCGGGACCGAGGTCATCGACAGCGGCGCGCCCATCACGATGCCCGTGGGGGATACGGTCGTCGGCCGGCTTCTCGACGTGGTGGGCCGGACGATCGATCACGATGCCGAGCTGGCCGCCGACATGCCGCGCCGCCCGATCCACCACCCGTCGCCAAAGCTCGCGTCACAGCATTACGAACAGAAGGTCTTTCTGAGCGGCATCAAGGTCATCGACCTACTGGCACCGCTGGCGCAGGGCGGCAAGGCGGCGATGTTCGACGGCGCGGGCGTGGGTAAGACGGTTCTGGTGATGGAACTGATCCGCACCATCGCCGACCGCTACAAGGCCCTGTCGGTCTTCGCGGGCGTGGGCGAGCGCTCGCGCGAGGGGCACGAGCTTTGGCTCGACCTGAAGAAGTCCGGCGTGATCGACCGAACGGTGCTGGTCTTCGGCCAGATGAACGAGCCGCAGGGCGCGCGCTGGCGGGTGGCGCTGAGCGCGTTGACGGTCGCCGAGTATTTCCGGGACGAGGTCAGCATGGATGTCCTCTTCCTCATCGACAACGTTTTCCGCTTCGTCCAGGCGGACTCGGAGGTCTCGGGTCTCTTGGGGCGCCTGCCGTCGCGTGTGGGCTACCAGCCGATGCTCGCCACCGAAATCGCCGAATTGCAGGAGCGCATCACCTCGGTGCGGGGGGCCTCGGTGACCTCGATCCAGGCGGTCTACGTGCCGGCGGACGATTTCACGGACCCTGCCGTGGCCGAGACCTTCACCCATCTCCACAGCTCCATCGTGCTGAGCCGCGAGATGGCCTCGGAAGGCCTCTATCCGGCGGTGGATCCGCTGGCCTCGACGTCCACGCTGCAACACCCCGCGGTGATCGGCGAGCGGCATTACGCCATCGCCGAGGAGGTCCGCCGCGTGATCGAGCAATATCGCGAGTTGCAGGAGATCATCTCACTTCTGGGCCTCGAAGAACTGAGCGGCGACGACCGCAAGACCGTGGGCCGCGCGCGCCGCCTGATCCGCTTTCTCAGCCAGCCCTTCGCGGTCACCGCGCAATTCACCGGTCATCAGGGCGTGTCGGTCGATTTTTCGCACACGCTCGACGGCTGCGAGGCGATCCTGAGAGGCGAGGCGGACGATTGGGAAGAGAGTTCCCTCTACATGGTCGGCACGCTGGAGGACGCGCGGCGCAAGTAAAAGGCGCAGGTCGGGGGCGACGCGGCATGAGGCTGGTGGTGACCACGCCTACCGCGATCGTCGCGGATGTGGACCATGTCCGGCACATCAGGGCCGAGGACGAGACGGGCGCGTTCGGCATCATGGCGGGCCATGCCGACTTTCTGACGGTGCTGCCGATCTCGGTCGTGACCTGGGATTGCGGCGGCGGGGCGGAGGGGTTCGTTCTGGTCCGCGGCGGTATCCTGACCGTCCATGACGGCACGCTGGTGGAGATCGCCGCGCGCGGCGCCTTCAGCCGGGACGACCTCGCCTCGCTCGGGCGGGACGCGATCCGTGAGTTCGAACGCCATAACGAGATGGAGGACGTGTCGCGCACCGCCGACTCGCGGCTGCATCTGGCCAAGATGCGACAGATCGAGCGCGTCCTCGCGGCGGGGCGCGGCGGCGGGCCCGCAGCGCCTTCCCTCCAGCCCGCCGGCGCGGAGGGCGACGCATGACGGAGCCGAACCACGAGGGGCGCAAGATGATCTCGGATGCCGTCGAACGTCGGCAATCGCGCCGCGAAAAATGGGAGCGCGAGGTCGAAAGGTCACTGTGGAAGAACCTGTCCATGATGGGCGCGCTGGGTTGGCTGGTCGTGACGCCGACGCTGATCGGCGTGTTCGCGGGACGCTGGCTGGATGCGTCCCTGGAGACCGGAGTGACCTTCAGCGGGGCGCTCACCTTTCTCGGGGCCTGTCTGGGCTTCTGGCTGGCATGGAAAAGGATGAACGAAGAATGACGACAGATCCGCTCCTGGCACTCGTGCCCTGGCTGCTGGGGGGCATCGCCCTGGGGGCCGTCTACATGCACCTCATCTCCCGCACCGTCGCGGCCATCGCGCGGCCGGTCTCCAACCGCGCGGCCGCCGGCTGGCTGCTGCTGCGCTTCGGTCTGGCCGCGGCGGTGCTGGCGCTTGGCGCGATGCAGGGTGCGGGGCCGCTTTTGGCCGCGCTGGCCGGGTTCCTGTTGTCGCGGACCGTCGCGATCCGGCGCGCGGTGGGGGCCGATCGTGGACGGTAGCCCGCTCAGCCCCGACATCCTGGTCTGGATCGGCCCCGTTCCGATCAGCCGGGCGGTCGTGACGACCTGGGTCATCATGGGCGTGCTCGCGGCCGTCCTGACGGCCACGCTTCGCCTGGCCCGACCCGGTTCCGGGCTGGCGACGGCGCTGGAGATCCTGGTGACCACGCTGTCCGGTCAGATCAGGGTGATCCTCGGGCGGGATCCTCGGCCATTTCTGCCGCTGCTCGGGTCGCTCTTCATCTTCATCGTTCTGGCCAATCTCGCCGCCGTCTTTCCCGGCGCGACCCCGCCGACGGCCCATGTGGAGACCCCCGCCGCCTTGGCGCTGATCGTGTTTCTTTCGGTCCATTTCTACGGCATCCAGGCCAAGGGTCTGCGGGGCTACCTCCGCCATTACCTCGAGCCCAATCCGTTCCTTCTGCCGCTCAATGTCCTGTCGGAACCGACGCGGACCTTCTCGCTCATGATCCGGCTTTTCGGAAACATGATGAGCCACGAGTTCGTCATCGCGATCGTGGTGTTTCTGGCCGGGCTGCTCTTGCCGATCCCGTTCCTGCTCCTCGGCGTGCTCATCGGGATCATCCAAGCCTACATCTTCACCGTGCTCGCAACCGTCTACATCGGCGCCGCCGTCGGTGCGGTGGACGCGTAAAAAAGGAGATCGAATGGACAACCTCATCGAGATCGTGAGCATCTTCGGCGCGGTGCTCGCCGTGTCCTTCGGGGCGATCATGCCGGCCTATAGCGAGGGTCGCGCCGTCGCCGCGGCAATGGAGGCCATCGCGCGCCAGCCGGAGGCGGCGGGCACGCTGTCGCGGACGCTTTTCGTCGGGCTGGCGATGATCGAGACCATGGCGATCTACTGCCTGGTGGTCGCGCTCCTGCTGCTCTACGCCAACCCGTTCACCGGCTGAGGCCATGGAAATCGACTGGTGGACACTGGCGATCCAGACGGTCAACTTCCTCGTCGTCGTCTGGCTTCTGAGCCGGTTCCTCGACCGGCCCGTCCAACGCATGATCGCGGCGCGCGAGGCCGCCGACCGTGCCGCTGCCGAAGACGCCGAGGGCAAGGCCGACGAGGCCGAGAGACTGCGCGCAGATTATGAGCGGAAGCTTGCGGCATTCGACGAGCAGATGGACAGCCGCGAGACCGAACTGCACGAGGGGATGCAGCGCGAGCGCGAACAGACGCTCTCGGATGCGAGCCAGGAGGCCGAGCGCCTCCGCGCCGCCGCCCAAGCCGAGATCGAGGAGACCAGGTCACGCGCCTTGACCGCGCTCCGCGACGAGATCGTGGCCCTGGCGCGGGACCTCGCGGAAACGGCGCTGTCGGACGCGCCCGCCGACCCGCTCGCTTGCCTGCAAGCCGAACTTGCGCGGCAGGAAGAGGCGGACCTCGCGCGCATGCGGCGGGATCTTTCGTCCGGCGGCGGGCTCACGCTCGTGACGGTGATGGCGCTCTCGGAGGACATGCGGGAGCGGATGTGCGCCGCACTCGGCGCGGCTTTGGGCGATGTGCCGGCGCTCTCCTTCGAGCTCGATCCCGGCATTCTCGGCGGGCTGCGCCTGCGCTTGCCCCATGGCGAACTCGACGCTTCCGTCGCCGGGCGTCTTGAGGCGGCGGCCCGGGCCATGGCGGGAGGTGATGATGACGCTTGAGCGGGACGCGGCGGATTTCATCGCACGGGCGCGGGCGCGGCTGGAGACGGCCGATCTGCGCCCGCGTCTGCGCCAGATCGGTCGTGTGGAGGAGGTGGGCGACGGTGTCGCGCATGTGTCGGGCTTGCCCGCGACGCGGCTGGACGAGCTGCTCCGCTTCGAGGATGGCACGCTGGGCCTTGCGATGCGGATCGGCGAGGCGGAGCTGGGCTGCATCCTGCTCTCCGAGGGGAGCGGCATCCGGGCGGGCGCTGCCGTCGAAGGCACCGGTGAGATTGCGCGCGTGCCCGTGGGGCCGGGCCTTCTGGGCCGCATCGTCTCGCCCATTGGCGCGCCGCTCGATGGCGGCCCGGCCATCGAGGCGGAGCGGACCGACCCGGTAGAGCGCCCCGCGCCGGCCATCGTGGACCGCGATCTGGTGACAGAGCCGCTCTTGACCGGGATCACGGTCATCGACGCGATGATCCCGCTGGGCCGCGGGCAGCGCGGACTCATCGTCGGCGACCGCAAGACCGGCAAGACGACGCTGGCCAGCGACACGATCATCAACCAGCGCGACAGCGACGTCATCTGCGTCTACGCCGCCATCGGGCAGAAGGCCTCGACCGTGGCGCGCGTTGCTGAAGCGGTCCGCGCGCATGGGGCGATGGAGCGCTGCATCTTCGTGGTGGGCGCGGCGGATGCGCCGCCGGGGGCGCAATGGCTGACGCCCTATGCCGCCTGTTCCATCGCCGAGTATTTCCGCGACCGGGGCCAGCACGCGCTTCTGATCTTCGACGACCTGACCAAGCACGCGATCACCTACCGCCAGCTTTCGTTGCTGTTGCGTAAGCCGCCGGGGCGCGAAGCCTATCCGGGCGATGTCTTTTACCTGCACGCGCGGCTTCTGGAGCGCGCCGCGAAGCTGTCGCAGGAGAAGGCGGGCGGCTCGCTCACCGCTCTCCCGATCGCGGAGACGCAGGCGGGCAACCCCTCCGCCTTCATTCCGACGAGCCTCATCTCGATCACTGACGGGCAGGTCTATCTCGAACCCAAACTGTTCTACGAGGGCCAGAAGCCGGCCGTGAACGTGGGCATGAGCGTCAGCCGTGTCGGCGCCAAGACGCAGGCCAAGGCGATCAAGTCGCTCGCGGACTCGCTGAAGCTCGACTATGCGCAATTTCTCGAACTCGAGGTCTTCACCCGCTTCGGTTCGATGGTCGACGAGCGCACCGAACGCAAGATCGCCCATGGCCGCAGGCTGCGCGCGATCCTGGCCCAGCCGGAATACGCGCCGCTGCCCCTGTCGCTCCAGGTCGCGCTGCTTCTGGCGGTGGCGGACGGCTGTCTCGACGATCTGCCGCTTTCCCTCATTCCGGAAGTTCGAAAACGTCTCGCCGAGCGGCTGCCGCAAGACCTGCCGCGTGCGGCCCGGCAGATCGACGAGACAGGCGCGCTTTCCGACGAGACCCGGCGCCGGCTCCTGACGCTCATCCAGGACTGTGTCGCGGGGCTCGCGCCCAAGGCCGACGACTGATGGAGCAACTCACGCGCATAGAGGCAAGGCTCGAAAGCCTGAGCGAGTTGGGCGATCTCGTCGGCGCGCTCAGGTCTATGGCGGCCTCGCGCCTGCGGGAGGCGCAGGAGGCTCTCGACGGCACGCGGGTGTTTCGCGCCGTTGTCGAGCGCGCGGTCGGCGAGATCGCACCGATTGCCGCGCCGCCCGCGTTGCCCGAGGCCCGGGACCGGCGGCAGGCGGGCCTGCTTCTGGTGATCACGCCGCAGAACGGCTTTGCCGGCGGCTTCAACGAGCGCCTGGCCGAGCTCGCTCTTGCCGAGCGGCGGCAGGAGGAGCGTCTGATCGTCGTCGGACGGCGCGGCGAGATCGCGCTGGCCGAACGCGGTGTGACGCCCGATCAGGCCCATGCGATGACCTCCCGGGCCGCCGGCGTGACCCAGCTCGCGCGGCGCATCTCCCTTCGACTTGACGGACTGTCCTCGGCGCGCATCGTCCACGCCCATCACGCGGGCGGCGCGGGTTATGAACCGCAACTGCAGCAGGTTCTTCCCCTGTCGCGCCAGGACACGGCGCCGGGTGGGGACGTGCCGCTCCACCACCTGCCCGTGCCCAGGCTGATGCGGGCGCTCGCCTCGGAGTTTGTTTTCGCCGCGGTCGCCGACGCCCTGATGGATAGCCTCGTCAGCGAGAACGCCGCGCGGCTCAGGACGATGGACGCGGCCTCGCGCAACATCTCCGACAAGCTCGACCGCCTGCGGCGGGCCGCGCATGTGGCGCGGCAGGAAGAGATGACGGCCGACATGCTGGACGTCGTCACCGGCGCCGAGGCGATCTTTAACGGCTGAACCGCGTCAGCCGCGCAGCCAGGCCCAAGCGGCGCCGAGCGCGTCGGCCTCGAAGATCCGCACCTCTCCCTTGAACAGGAAGGCGCTCAGCTTCACGCACCAGACCACCCAGTCGGGCGCGCCGACCAATGCCAGCCGCTCGAAATCGGAGACATGGGCGAAACCGAAGGAGGCGTCCTCCCAGGCGGCTTCCATGCTCCAGCCGGCGAAGGTCTCGTCGGCATAGAACAGCAGGTTGAGTCTGCCGAATTCGCGGAACCTTTCCTCGAGCTTCGGCAGGAGCGCCTTGTAATCGGCCTCGGTCAACCTCCCGCCCGCGCGGATGCCGACCACGTTCCCTGCGCTTTCCTCCATGATCTTCAGCATGTCGGCTCCCTCCGTGCGATGGCGTTACAGCTCGTAGACCTGGTGCAGCCGGGGCATGGCGATCCGTCTCCCCTTCAGGTGTCCCGCGAAGGCCTTGCGGGCCTTTTCCTCGCCGTGGACCAGGAAGGTCATCTCCGGCCGGCCGGTGCGCGCATGCCAGTTCAGAAGTTCGGACTGCCCGGCATGGGCGGAAAAGCCGTTGATGGTGTGAATCCGCGCCCGCACCCGCACCTCGTCGCCGAACAGTTTGACGGATTTCGCGCCGTCGATGATGATCCGCGCCAGCGTGCCTTCGGCGGCGTATCCCACGAAGATCACGCTGCAATCGCTATGGGCGAGGTTGTGGCGCAGGTGGTGGCGCACGCGTCCGCCCGTGCACATTCCCGAGCCTGCCATGATCACTGCGCCCGCGCGAATGCGGTTGAGCGCCATCGAGTCCGACGCCTCGCGGGTGATGTGCAACTCCGGCAGGCGGAAGGGGTCCTTGCCGCCGCGGATCATCCGTTCGATCTCGGCCTTCATCGCTTCGGGATGGCGCTTGAAGATTTGCGTGGCCGAGATGGCCATGGGCGAGTCGAGAAAGACTTGCGTGGAGGCCCGGACTTGCTTGTGCTCCATCCCCTCCCGCAGGAAGAACAAAAGCTCCTGCGCACGCTCCAGCGCGAAAGTGGGGATGATGACGTTGCCGCCGCGCGCGTCGGCGCCTCGGACCGCGTCATGGAACTCGGCCACAGAGGCGTCGAGCGGACGGTGGTCGCGGTCGCCATAGGTTGTCTCCATCACCACCACATCGACGTTCGAGGGCGGCGCGGGGCTATCCAGGAGCGGCCGGTTCTCCGGGCCGATATCGCCCGAGAAGAGGAGGCGCCGCGACCGGCCATTCTCCTCGAGTTCGAGCAGGATGCTGGCCGAACCGAGAATGTGGCCCGCATCGTGGAACGTCGCGCGGGCGCCTTCCCACAGGACCATGGGGCGGCCATACTCGGCCTCGCGCCCGAACCGGTCCAGGCTGTCGAGCGCATCGACCGTGTCAAAGAGCGGCTCGCCTTCCCGACCGTTATGGCGGTGGCGGTTGCGCCGCTTGGCCTCCTCCTCGTGCAGATGCGCCGAGTCGAGCAGAACGAGCCGCGACAGGTCGCGCGTGGCCGCGGTGCAGACGATCTCCCCCCGAAAGCCGCGCTTCACCAGCAGCGGGATGCGGCCGCAATGGTCGAGATGGGCATGGGTCAGCAGAAGCACGTCGATCTCGGCGGGATCGAAGCCAAAGTCGCGGGTGTTCTCCTCGAAGAGTTCCCGCTGGCCCTGAAACATGCCGCAATCGACGAGGATGCGCCGCCCCCCGCAGGTGACGAGATGGCAAGAGCCCGTGACGACCCCCGCCGCACCGTGAAAAGCGATCTTCATGGACGCCTCCTGCCGCGTCTACCCGATGAGTGTCGTTCCGCAGCGCGCATACCAGCGGACGATGTCGTCCCAGATCTCCTGCGCCGTCTCGGCGTACCAGAAGAGGTCCCGGTCCTCCGGGTCGATCACGCCTTCCTCCACGAGAAAATCCGGGTCGAAGGCCCGCCGCCAATAGGCCTGGCCCACGAGGATGACCGGCACTGGCTTGACCTTGCGGGTCTGGATCAGCGTGAGCGTCTCGAAGAGTTCGTCCATCGTGCCGAAGCCGCCCGGAAAGACGACCAGCGCACGGGCGCGCAGCAGGAAGTGCAGCTTGCGGATCGCGAAATAGCGGAACTGGAAGCAGAGGCTCGGGGTGAGGTAGGGATTCGGATACTGCTCGTGCGGGAGCGAGACGTTGAGCCCGACCGTGCGGGCGCCGGCCTCGTGCGCGCCGCGATTGGCCGCTTCCATCATGCCGGGCCCGCCGCCCGTAACCACCACGAGCCGGTTTCCCGACTCACCCTCCGCGCGGCCGACGATCCGGCCGAAGTCGCGCGCGACCTCATAGAAGCGACTTTTCTCCAGCACGCGCCGGGCAATGGTCAGGCGCTTGGAGAGCGCCGCATCGTCCGGCGCTCCGGCGGCTTTCCGCTCCAGCGCCTCGACGGCCCGTTGCGCCGCGAGCGGCTCGGGCACGCGGGTGCTGCCGAAGACGACGATGGAATGCGCCACGCCATGCTCCTCAAGGAGCGTCTCCGCCTTGGAATAGTCGAGTTGCAGCCTGAGCCCGCGGTTGTCGCTTCGGTTCAGAAAGGCCACGTCCCTGTCGGCGAGCCGGTAGTTCGAAGCGTGCAGGATCTCGGCGACAAGCGCGGGGGCGTCGATATCTTCGGTGGCGGGCTTGGGCGTCTTCCACGGAAGGTCGGCGATCCGCTGGTGCGGATGGGCCGGGGCCGGCTTGACGCAGGGCATCTCTGGATCGTCGATCACAGGCGCCACTCCTCCTCGGCGGCCGGGCCGCATCCTTCCCCGGACGCCGGGGTCTCAAACTGATACAGGCGAACCGGCGCAAGCCATTGACGAAAATCAAGGTCGTGGCGGAGGGCCTCAGCGCAGCGGCGCGCGGCTTCGATCCGGGGTTCGGGAGAGCGCGACGACCGCGCACAGGCCCGCGACCGTCATGTAAAGCGCGGGCGCCGTGGCGAGGCCGGTCGCCTCGATCAGCGTGGTCGCGATCATCGGGGTCAGGCCGCCAAAGACGCCCACGCCGATATTGAAGGCGACCGAATAGCCCGAAAGCCGGTCGCGCTCGGGAAACATCTCGACAAAGAGCGCAGGACCCGAACCCAGGGGCACCGACAGGAGCATGAAGGTCACGGCATGCGTCACAAGGACCGAGGCGGTCGATCCCCCGGAGGCGAGCATCCACTGGGAGAGCGGCCAGGACAGCAGGCTCAGCGTGAGGAGGGCGCTCGATCCATCTGCGCCGCGCGACCAGGCGGTCGCCGACGATCGCCAGAAGCGGCATCAGCCGGATCACCAGCACGGTCATCGCCGTGTTGATCGTCAGGGCCTCGCTCCGCGCCATCAGGCCCTGTCCCGAGAGCCATTCTGGCAGGTAAACGAAGGCGATGTAGAAACACGTCCCGTAGGACGCGGCAAAAGCGAGTACGAGGACCGTCTCGCGCCGGTTCGTGGTGAAGGCCTCCAGCAGCGGCGAGGTCTCGTCGCGCTGGGCGTGCTGGGCTGCGAAGCGTTCGGAGTTATGCAGGTTGCTGCGGATCAGGATGGCCGTGCCGCCAAGCAGCGCGCCAAAGAGGAACGGCAAGCGCCAGGCCCAGTCCGAGACCGTCTGGGCATCGAAGAGGTTCGTCACCAGCGCCGCCGCGCCAACGCCCAGAAGCGAGCCCGACATCGAGCCGATATTGGCCCAGCTTCCGGTCAGGCCGCGCCGTCCCATGGGCGCGCTCTCGACGAGATAGGTCGCCGAGGAGGAGAACTCGCCGCCCACGGAGACGCCTTGCATCAGGCGCAGGACAACGAGCAGGACGGGGGCGAGCAGGCCCACCTGCGCATAGGTCGGCAGCAGCCCCAGCAGAACCGTCGGCAGCGCCATCATGGTCACCGAGATCTGCATCGTCCGCGCGCGCCCATAGCGGTCGCCGAACCAGCCGAAGAAGGCCGCGCCGAGGGGCCGCATCAGGAACCCGGCCGCGAAAACGCCATAGGTGGCGATCAGGCCCGCCGCCGGGTTTTCCGACGGGAAGAAGAGCGGCGCGATGATGCCCGCGAGATAGCGGTAGAGCGCGAAGTCGTACCACTCGACGACATTGCCGATGAAGCCTGCCATGATCCGGTGCCGCAGTTCGGGCGAACGGGGCGGCGGCGTCCCGTCTGCGTCGTTCTGTGCCCGCCTTGCCAGCAGTCCAGTCTCGTTCGGAACCGCAAGGATGCCACGATCAGGCCTAGCATCGTGAACCCCAAGAGCCAGGCGCCGTCCGGCCCGAGATCGGCAAGGTCCGCGTCGCGCAGCACCACGCCTCGGATGATGCGCATGAAATGCGTCGCGGGCAGCAGGTCCGCGATCCGCTGCGCGGCCTCGGGCATGGCCTCGTAAGGGAACATGAAGCCCGACAGCAGGATCGACGGGAGCAGCACGAAGACCGTCATCTGCATCGCCTGCATCTGGCTTTTCGCGAAGGTCGAGAGCACGAGGCCCAGCGACAGGCTTGCCAGGATGAACAGCAGCGTGACCACCAGGAGCGTGCCGAGCGATCCCGCCACCGTGACCGAGAACAGCGCCGCTCCGAGACCAAGGATGACACCGACCTGGATGAGCCCGATGCCGACAAAGGGAATGATCTTGCCGATCATCAGCTCAAGCGGGCGGATCGGCGTGGTGATGAGCATCTCCATTTTGCCGCGCTCGCTCTCGCGCACGATGGCGGCGGCGGTGAACATGATCATGGTCATCGTCAGGATGATCCCCACCAGATCCGGCACGATGTTCACGACGCTGCGCTGCTCGGGATTGTAATAGAGCGTCACCTCGAAAGTCGGCGTGGCGGGTGTGCTGGGCGCGCGGAACAGCTCGCCCAGCGGCATCGTCCGCAGCGACCGGATCGCACCGGCCACGAGCGTGTCCGAGCCGTTGGCAGTCCATTGGGCGACGGGCCGGCCCGCGTCGCCCTGCGCGGGGGCGGCGAAGCGGCTGGCGATGGCGGGGTTGCGGACGAGGCGGTCGTCGAGATCGTGAGGGATGATGAAGGCCGCGCGGACCTTGGCGCGCAAGATGGCACGCTCGGCCTCCTCGACCGTGGCGAAGCGTTTCTCGAAGCGGACGACCTGCGTGGCCTCCAGCATATGCGTCAGGGCTTGGCCGAGGCTGCTTTCGCTCTGGTCGACCATGGCCGCCGGGATGTGGCGGACCTCGGTGTTGATGGCATAGCCGAAGCGGACCAGTTGGATGAACGGGATCATCCCGAAGGTGAGCCGGTCGCGCCGGAGTTGCAGGAGTTCCTTCCGCAGGATTGCCGTCACGCGCCGGACCGAGATCATCGCGCCGTGACCCGCGTGGCCAGCACGAAAACGTCCTCCAGGTTTGGCCGCACCGCCCGCGCCGAGGCATCCGCGCGACCGCCCAGGGCCGTGGTCACCGCCGCCTCGGCATCCTCCACGGTCTCGCTCACCAGAACCCGGAGCCGCGCGCCGATCTGGGCGACCGACGCAATCTCCGTCTGTGCCTTGAGGGCGCGCCCGATCTGGCGCAGGTCGTCACCCGTGACCTCGACGACCCGGCCCTCGACCTGTGCCATGAGGTCCTGTGGGGTGCCGTCTGCACATTTCCGGTCCAGATCGAGGATGGCAATCCGGTGACAGCGCTCGGCCTCGTCCATCAGGTGGGTCGAGACGATCATCGTCGTTCCGGCCTCGACGAGGTCGAAGAGCCTTTCCCCAAAGTTGCGCCGCGTCTCGGGATCGACGGCGGCGGTCGGTTCGTCGAGGAACAGAAGCTGGGGCTCGTGAATGACGGTCGCCGCCAGCGCGAGCCGCTGGCGCTGCCCGCTGCTCAGCGCGCCTGCGAGGTCGGTGGCCCGCGCGGTCAGGTCGTAGGTCTCCAGAAGCTCCGCGATGCGCCGCCGCGCGCGTTTCGCGGGCAGGTCGTGGATTCCGGCGACGAATCTCAAGTTTCCCAGCACGGTAAGGTCGCGGTAATGGGTGAAGCCCTGCGTCATGTATCCGATCTGGCTCTTCAGAGCCTCGGCATTGCCGGGCAGGGGCCGTCCCAACACCTCCGCCCGGCCCGCGTTGGGATTCAAGAGGCCTGTGAGCAACCGCATCACCGTCGTCTTGCCCGAGCCGTTGGGGCCCAGAAGACCGTAGACAACGCCCCCGGGGATCGTCAGGTCCAGCGAGTCCACGGCGGTCTTGGCGCCGAAGCGCCGGGTGATGCCGATCGTCTGCGCCACCGGTGCGGTCATGGCAACGCGGCGCTGACCGGGACGCCGGCGGGCAAGCCCGCCGCCTCGGGGGGGAGTTCGACCTCGGCGAGGTAGACGAGGCGGCTGCGCTGCTCGCTGTTGAGCGCGTAATAGGGCGTGAAAGCGGGCTCTTCGCTGATCCAGCGGAATTGGCCCTCGAAAACCGCCTCCGTCCCGTCGAGGCGGGTCGAAACGGGATCGCCGACCGCCCTCCCGACGCGCGCGGGCTCGGACAGATAGATGCGGGCACGCGGTCTGTCGCCGGTCAGAAGCAAGGCCACCGGGCTGCCAAAGGGCACGCGCTCACCGAGGTTCCAGGGCAGGCTGTCCAGAAGGCCGTCCCGCGGGGCGCGGATCGTCAGGTCCTCGAGCAGCGTGCGCTCGGCGGCGACCTGCGCCTCTGCGATGCGGATGTCCTCTTCGCGCGCGCCTTCCTCCAGTTCGGCGAGCACCTGTTCGGCGCTCGTCAGTTCCGCGAGGGCCGAGTCGCGGCGGGCGATGTCCTGGTCGAGCCGCGCCCGTGTGATCGTCCCGCTTTCAAGCAGTCGCGCATCGCGTTCAAGCGTCGTCTCCGCCTCCTCGTAGACGGCGCGGGCCCCTCCGACCCGCGCCTCGGCAATTGCGATCTCCTGGACCCGCGCCCCTCCGCACTCGTTCGAGATCGGCCTCCGCCTCAGCCAGCCGGGCCCGCGCCCCTGGAGGTTCGCCCGCTGCAACCTGTCCTCGAGCTGGACAAGGATCGTGCCGGCCTCGACCTCGCTCCCTTCGGCGACCGGGAGGTCGGTCACGATCGCATTGGCGGTCGCGGTCAGCACGACACGGTCGCGCATCAACATGCCGAGGGCAGTCTCGCCGTTCCGATCGGCGCAAGAGTGCAGGATCATTGGGATCAGAAGCGCCGTGAGGACCGAAAGCTTGAAAATGGAGATCATGCCGCCCGCAAACCATCTCCCGCAGTTCAACCGGACTGATGTTCGCTCAGTTCGGGCCGTCCTCCA
This sequence comes from Jannaschia seohaensis, assembly GCF_900116765.1. GTDB lineage: Bacteria > Pseudomonadota > Alphaproteobacteria > Rhodobacterales > Rhodobacteraceae > Jannaschia > Jannaschia seohaensis. The sequence continues at coordinate 107,776 of NZ_UETC01000003.1, forward strand.
TGACATTCATCGAAGCGTCCCTTTTCCAATGCTGTAACTATCTGCGGCGCCACCAAACTTGGGGAGACCCCGATGCCGACCGACGCTTACATGCAGCATCTCGAAAGCCAGCTTGCTAGCGTCGAAGCGAAGCTCACCCGGGCCAAGGCTGCGATCGACGAGGGCGGTCCCGAGGACCGGGCGAAGGCGCTGGACGAATGGAGCCATCTCAAGATGCGCCCGGAGCATCTCCTGCAAAAGGTCGAGGCCGCGAAGCGCGACAATTCCGCGGACTGGTCCGTGCTTCACACGAGCTTCCGCGAGGAGGCCGACGCCTTGTGCGACACGCTGGAACGCTGGCTGACGCGCGTCTACTGACCGCGCTATCTGAGCCATCCTTTCTTCCAGATGTACCAGATCAGCCCCGCGGCTGTCGCGCACATGAGCAACAGCGCGAAAGGGTAGCCCAGAGACCAGCCCAGCTCGGGCATGTTCCAGGGCGAGGAGTCGCGGTCGAAATTCATCCCGTAGACGCTCGCGATGAAACTCAGCGGGATGAAGATCGTCGCCACGATCGTGAGCACCTTCATGACCTCGTTGATCTTCACGCTGACGCTGGAGATGTGGACGTCCACCAGTTCCGACGCGATCTCCCGATAGGTCTCGACGATGTCGATGATCTGCACCGTGTGATCGTAGCAGTCCCGGAGAAAGGGCGTCGTCTCGGGGGCGATGAGCGGGTGCTCGTCGCGGATCAGCGTGTTGAAGAGCTCTCGGTGCGGCCAGATCGCGCGCCGGATTTGCAGCAGTCCGCGCTTCAAATCGTGGATGTCGGAGATGTCGCGGTTGTCGGGCGTCGCGAGCACGCGGTCCTCCAGCGCGTCCAGCGTCTCGCCGATCTGCTCCAGCACCGGGAAGTAGCCGTCGACGATGGCGTCGAGCAAAGCGTAGCAGAGATAGTCGGATCCGGAATGGCGGATGCGGCTCTTTGGGCGGCGCAGACGCTTGCGCACGCTTTCGAAGCTGTCGACAGTCTCCTCGCGCACGGTGACGAGGAAGCCTTCGCCGATGAAGAAGGCGATCTGCCGGGCCCGCAGCGGCCCGTTCCCCTCCAGCGCCGACGCGACGATGAACAGGTGGTCGTCATATTCCTCGACCTTCGGGCGTTGATCCGCTTCGACGGCATCTTCCAGCGCCAATTCGTGCAGACCGAACTCTTCGCCGATCGCGGTGAGAAGGCGTGTATCGACCGATTGGGCCACGTCGAGCCAGATCACCCGGTGGCGCTGCCTGAGGTCTGCGATGGCGCGAAGGTCCATCTCCGTTCGCTCGACAATTTCGTCCGAGCCGAACGCCATGACGCTGACGCTCGTCCGGCCGGCCTCCTCCGGGCCGGTTGTCTCGTCCGACGCGGCAGGTTGCCGCCTCGCTTGCTTGGCCATGTCGAGCTTTCGCTCGACCGGTGGCGGGGCCTTCATGCGCAAACCTCGTGGGCCGTGACGTCAGGCGTCGCCATCTGCGCATGCTACAGTATTGCGCCCGCGTCCACAGCGGGCGCCGGGCCAAGGGGGGCTGAGCGAGGCCGCCATTGCCGGTCAGGCACCCGCGCGCTGGCCCGTCAATTCCAGGCGCGGCGGCCCGTTGGCATGGCCTCGGTCCCTATCGTATGGTCCAGGGGGTCTCTCGTCCTCCCGCCCCGGCCTTCGCCGCGGACCGGAAAAGGGCGTTGTCTCGGACATTTGCCTGGCAAGGATGGCGGACTTGGAAAAGAAGCACCAATTCAACCTCGGGTATGCGCTCGCTGCCTTCGCGCTCCTGCTGATCTTCCAGATCTGGATGGCCGCCCGGGACGTTATCTGGATCGATTACAGTGACCTCCTGACCTACCTGGAGGAGGGCAAGGTCGCCTCCCTCATCGTCACCGAGACGGAGGTCCGAGGCACGTTCAATGAGGCGGTCGACGGCAAGACGGTCTTCGCCACCACGCGGGTCGAGCCCGGTTTCGCTGAAGAGCTTGCGAAATACGACGTGGATTTCGCGGGCGCGCATGACCAGACTTGGCTGACGACGATCTTGTCCTGGATTCTCCCGGCGGTGATTTTCGTCGGCATATGGGCGTTCTTCTTCAGGCGCATGGCCGAACGTCAGGGGATGGGCGGGCTCGTCAATATCGGCAAGTCCAAGGCCAGGGTCTATGTTGAGCGCGACACGGGCGTCACTTTCGATGACGTGGCCGGCGCAGACGAGGCCAAGGCCGAGCTTCAGGAGGTGGTGTCCTTTCTGCATGACCGCGACCTCTATGGACGGCTCGGCGCGCGGATTCCCAAGGGGCTGCTGCTGGTGGGGCCGCCGGGCACCGGCAAGACGCTGATGGCGCGCGCCATCGCCGGCGAGGCGGGCGTGCCGTTCTTTTCGATCTCGGGCTCGGAATTCGTCGAAATGTTCGTCGGCGTCGGCGCGGCGCGGGTGCGCGACCTCTTCGAGCAGGCGCGCAAGGCGGCGCCCTGCATCATCTTCATCGACGAGCTCGACTCGCTGGGGCGAGCGCGCTCGGCCCTGTCCGGGTTCGGCGGCAGCGATGAGAAGGAGCAGACGCTCAACCAGTTGCTGGCCGAGCTCGACGGCTTCGATCCGATGTCGGGGATCGTGCTGCTGGCCGCGACCAACCGGCCCGAGGTGCTCGACCCCGCGCTCTTGCGGGCGGGGCGGTTCGACCGGCAGATCGTCATCGATCGCCCCGAGCGGGTCGGACGGGCCCAGATCCTCCGGGTGCATATGCGCAAGGTGAAGGTCGACCCGGGGGTGAGTGTCGACGAGATCGCGGGGCTGACGACCGGCTTCACCGGTGCGGATCTGGCGAACCTCGTGAACGAGGCGGCGATCGTCGCGACCCGGCGCGGCGCCGACTGCATTTCGAACGTCGATTTCACCGCCGCCGTGGAGCGGATCATCGCCGGGGCCGAGCGCAAGACGCGGTTGATGAACCCCAAGGAACGCGAACGTGTCGCCCATCACGAGATGGGGCACGCGCTGGTCGCCGCGTCGCTGCCCAGCGCCGACCCCGTGCAGAAGGTGACCATCATCCCGCACTCCGTCGGCGCGCTCGGCTATACGATGCAGCGCCCGACCGAGGACCGTTACCTCATCACCCTGTCAGAATTGCAGGATCGGATGGTCGTGCTGCTCGCCGGCCGCGCGGCCGAGGAGATCGTCTTCGGCGAGGTCTCCACCGGGGCCTCGGACGATCTGGCGAAGGTGACCGACATCGCCCGCGAATGCGTGACCCGCTACGGCATGAGCGAGACGGTCGGGCAGGTCGTGCTGGAGGAGCAGGCCCAGCGCTTTCTCGGGGAAGGCTTCGGCATGCCGCGTCGGCGGGACTATTCCGAGGCAACCGCGCGCGAGGTCGATCTGGCGATGCGCGAGGGCATCGCGATGGCCTATGAGCGCTCGAAGTCCATCCTGACGGAAAAGCGGAAGCTCCTTGAGGAGGGCGCGGCGCTTTTGCTGGAACGAGAGTCGCTCACGCCGGGCGATTTCCCCGCGCTCGCGCCCGCACATGCCCCAGGTGCCTCCGGTACGCCGGACCGGGCCCAAGACACGCGCCCCGCGCCGAACCCGGCTCTCCACGGCGCAACCGGAGAGACGACATGACGCAATCCTTGGTGCATTTCCTTATGTCCGGGGCGCTGATCGCTATCGGCATCTATCTTTTCGACCACCCGAAGCTGCAAAATGCCGGCAGTCGGCTGTTTCGCGGTGTCGTGGTCTGGATCGTGCTCGTTCTTGGTTTGCGCGCGCTCGATTACGCATTCCTGCCATAGCGTCGGCCGGTCCATGTCGGGCACCGTCTTCGCGCCGGCGGCCCTGACGATGGCTGGAAGCAGACTGCGTGTCGGGTCGTCATAGCTGGCCCCGGCGTCAGAAGGAGGGGCCGACGCCCGTGGAGGCGACCCGCGCCCGCTTGATCCACCAGATCCCATGTCCCGGCCCGGGCTCGACGTGCCCTCCGAGCCCCGTTGACTTGCGTCAAGGCAAGCCGAGGGAAAGCGCCTAGCGTCTGATGCGGGGTCTTGGGTTCGGAAGGGCAAGGAAGGCGAGCGTTTCGGGATGGTGCGCGGCAAGAGGAAAACGCCCCCCAAGGGAGCGCGCGGCCATGCGGCGACGGCGGCGCCACAATCCGAGCTGCATCCCTATCGGGATCTCGACAGGATCGCGCGCGCCCTGATTGCCCGGAACACGGGCGGTGTCTCGCCGTTCTCGGCGTTCCAGGCCTGGAGCGACTGGGCATTGCACATCAGCCGGGCGCCGGGGCGGCAGATGGAACTGGCCGAGCGCGCGATACAAAACGCCGTCAAGCTGGCCGAATTCGCCATCTCGGACAAGCCGAACGCCCCTGCGCCGCCGCCGTTCCACCCCAAGCCCTACGACCATCGCTTCACCGATCCCGGCTGGAGGCGGATGCCGTTCGGTCTCTGGCAGCAGGGCTTTCTGGCGACCCAGGATTGGTGGGACCTCGCCACGGACGAGCTGCGCGGGCTGAGCGACGCGGATTCCGCTCGGGTGCGCTTCATGGTGCGGCAGATCCTCGATCTCTATTCGCCCTCGAACTTCCCGGCGACCAATCCGGAGATCATCGAGCGCACGGTCCGGGACGGAGGAGCGAATGTCGCCGCGGGTCTGCGGAATTTCCGCGAGGATCTGAGGCAGACCCTCACCCAGTCGCGCAAGGCGCCGCGCGAAGGGTTCCGCATCGGCGAGTATCTCGCCTGTACGCCTGGCAAGGTCGTGTTCCGAAACGCATTGTTTGAGTTGATTCAGTATGCGCCGGTCACCGCGAAGGTCCACGCCGAACCCATCCTGATCGTGCCGGCCTGGATCATGAAGTACTACGTCCTCGATCTGTCGCCGCACAATTCTCTGATCCGGCACCTGGTCGCGCAGGGCTTCACCGTCTTCGCGATCTCCTGGTGCAATCCGACGCAGGACCAGTCGGATCTCTCGCTTGAGGATTATCGCAACGAGGGCGTGATGGCCGCGCTCGATGCCGTCAGCGCCATCGTGCCGGGACAAAAGGTCCATGCGACTGGCTACTGCCTCGGCGGCACCATCCTCGCCATCGCAGCGGCCACGATGGCGCGCGACGGCGACGACCGCCTGGCATCGGTCACGCTTCTGGCCGCGCAGGTGGATTTCACCGAGGCGGGCGAGCTGCTTCTCTTCCTCGATGACAGCCAGGTCGCCTTCCTGGAGGACATGATGTGGGCCCAGGGCTATCTCGACCGTCCGCAGATGAGCCGGGCTTTCGCGTCGATCCGCGTCGAGGATCTGATCTATGCCCGCGCGATCCGGCGCTATTTCCTCGGGGTCGCGGACTTGCCCTCGGACCTGACGGTCTGGAACAACGACACCACCCGGATGCCGGCGCGCATGCATTCGGAATATCTCAGGGGGCTCTTCCTCGAGAACCGGCTGACGGCGGGGCGGTTCGCCGTGGAGGGACGCGTGATCGCGCTCAGTGACATTCACGGGTCGCTTTACGTCGTGGGGACCGAGGCCGATCACATCGCGCCTTGGAAATCGGTCTACAAGGCCCGGCTCTTCACCGATTGCGACCTGACCTTCGTCCTGACCAGTGGTGGTCACAACGGCGGCATCCTGAGCGAGCCGGGACACCGGAACCGCCACTATCGCGCGGGCCGAAGGCCGGCCGGAGCGCATTACGTCGATCCCGATACATGGTTTGCCTCGACCGAAGCAGTGGAGGGGTCCTGGTGGACCGACTGGTTCCAGTGGTTGTCCGCGGCCTCTTCGGGCGAAGTCACGCCGCCTTCGCTCGGGGCGCCCGATGCCGGCTATCCGGTCCTGGGAGCTGCGCCGGGCACCTACATTTTTCAGACCTGACAGCCACCGGAGGTCAGCTTCCGTGGCGGGCCCGCGAGGGGGCTCCGCGTGCCCCCGCCTGGGCGAGCGGTCAAGTCGGCTGGGCCTTTTCGGCCGGTTTCGAAGCCGCGCCCGATCCGACAGGATGCGAGGACCGACAGGGGGGACGTGCCGCGGGGCAGGGGCATGGGCATCGCGGAAGACCTTTCAGACGTTACGACCGGGCCCCTCGCTGCTGGGTCGTCCTTTGGCGCGGCGAACGGGCGGCACCGGCAGCGATCGGATGACGGTGGCAAGAAAAGCCGACGGCCGTCGCAGGGCAATGCCAACCTCCCTTCGGGTGCCTGTCAGAACTCGGTACGAACAAGCCGCCGGATTACTCTTTCCGAAGACGGCCTGTCCTTGGGTGCGGCGAGCTCCACCTCGAACCTGCACCGGCCACCATTGGGCCTCAGCACCACAAGATCGCTGCCATCGCTGGCCGACGCCATTCGGTGCCGGGCAAGTCCCGCCCTCTAACGCCGCGGCGGCAGCCTGTCATCAATGACCGCCGCGATGGCGTCGGGGCCCCTGGGCGGTGCCGTAGTCGCTGTTCGTGCACCAGACGCCATTCGGTGCGAACATCCCCGGCAGCAGGACGTAAAAAGCGGATGCCGCGGTCCGGCCCTGAGCCGCGACGGGAGTTCGGAGCCTTCCTCCATGACCGTGAGATCGGCGGCGAAAATCGTGTCGAACACATAGTCGAACCCGAGCTGCCGCAGCGCGTTGATCAACCGACCGGTGCTCACGGTGCCGGGCTTCAGTCCGAACTCCTCGCTGATGGCCACGCGGGTCGCGGGCGCGACCTGGACGACGGACACGCGGCGATGCGCGTCAAGCGTTTTCAGGACGTCATGCCAGTGCGGCGCCTCGATGATGGCGCCGACCGGGTAGACCAGCGTGCACTGGCCGCAGGAGATGCAGTTCGTGGCGCTCGGCGGCTGGTCGAAGACGGGGCACGGGCCGGCGGCCGCCGCCCCGGTCGGCAAAGCCGATGACGTTCTGGATCTGAACGCTGGCGCCGCAGACATCGGCGCAGAGCCCGCATTCGATGCATTTCTGCGGATCCCGCCAGATGCTGGGCGAGCTGTGGTCGCTCGGCAGGTCTTCCGCGCAGTCCCCCGGGGCGGCGGGGAGCCCGGGCCAGCGGTCCTCCCACCTGCTTTTCGCGCACCAGCCGCTGGAGTTCGCAAAAACCGTCCACCTCGCACCGCATGCAGTCTTTGGGATGCCGGGCCAGAAGCCATTCCGCATCGCACTCGCGGAAGGCCTGCAGAGCCGCGCTGTCGGTTGCGACGACATCGCCGTCTTGCGCCAGTGGGCGGCAGGCGGGCTGCGGGTCGGGATGGCCCTCGATCTCCACGAGGCACATCCGGCACGCGGCATGTGCCGGAAGGCCCGGGTGATAGCAGAGCGTGGGAATGTGGACGCCCGCCGCCTTTGCCGCGTCAGGCAAGGTGATGCCATCTTCGACCTCGACCCGTCTTCCGTTGATCGAGAGCATCATCAGGTTGCGACCCCTCCCGTTGGCGCCGGCGGAGCGAGATCCGGCGCGGTGTCCGGGATCGGCGTCTGCTCCAAGGCCCGCGACCGCTCCGATCCCGCCGCAGGGCTCTGGGTCTCGACTGGGCGCCACCGGACTGATGGCTGTCAAGAACGGCAAGCTGGCGCGGGTCCGGGCATGTTCGGTGCCGCACGGCTCTGCGTTGCGCGTGCGGATGGCCCTGCGTCCCCGGCCCGGCGCGGGGCCGTCATGCCGGCTGTTCGGCGCCGGAACCGCTCGGCGGTGAGGGCAAGGAGCCGCATCGTCGCGTGACGCGAATGGTCGGGGAGGGGGGCACGCCGCTGCTCCGCGCACCCGAGCACGTGGGCCGATTTCAGCGGTGTCAGTCCGGGGGGCCTGGAACGGCGGTCAGGCGGTCTTCGCCCCTGCCGAGACCATGCGCATGGTCTCGGCTCCGGCGGTTGGGCGGCTCGCCAATTGTCCCACCCAGACAGAGCCGAGGACGATGGCGGCGCCAAGCCCTTGCAGCGGCGACAGGGCCTGACCCAGTACGACCCACCCCAAGAGAACCGCCGTCACCGGGCTCATCATGCCGAGCATCGAGACCGCGCCGGGTTCGATCTTCGCAACGCCCCGGAACCAGAGCGCATAGGTGATCGCCGCACCGACGAGACCGAGCCAGACCAGACCCGCGACATTCGTCATCGTGAGGGGCGGCATCGCGGGCTCCAGGATCAGTGCGAAGGGCAGCAGGATCAGACCGCCGGCCGTCAGTTGCCAGGCGGTGAAGCTGAGCGCCGACACGGGGGGCTGCCATTTCCGGCTCAGGACGGTTCCCGCGGCCATGGACGCCGCGCCGCCAAGACCGGCGGCAATGCCGACCGGGTCGAGCGCGGCGTCCGGACCGATCAGAAGCAGCGCCACGCCTAGAACGCCTGTCGCGGCCGCAGCGACCGAGCCGGCCCGGATGGGCGTGCCGAGCCACCCGCGCGCCATGAAGATCACGATCATGGCCTGAAGGGCGCCCAGTGTCGCGGCCACTCCGCCCGGAAGCCGGTATGCGGCCACGAAGAGCAACGTCCAGAACAGTGCGAAGTTGAGGCTGCCGAGAAGAAAGCTGCGCCCGAGCCAGGCACGGGGCGGTAGGCAGCGTGTGAAGACAAGCAGCAGCAGCCCCGCCGGCAAGGCGCGCAGCGCCGCGATCGTGATCGGATGGCCCGAGGGCAGAGTCTCGGTCGCGACGATATAGCTGCTGCCCCAGATCGCGGGGGCGAGCGCCGTGAGAAGGATATCGGCGGTGCGGGGCATGGGGTGTCTCCTGTCGGGCGCTCACCAGAGCGCATGGAAGGGTAGGCGCGGGCGTTCGGGTCGGGGCCGATCTCGCGCATCGGTTGGGGCGGTTGGTCGCGTCACGTCCCAGGCGGCATGAGCCGGGGAGGGGAGGTCGGGGGCATTCTGCGGCGGAACAACGGGCACGAGGATTGGTCTGTCAGCCGACGTCCCGAAGGGTGCTTCGCTCGGGGCAGGGAGGCGGCCGATGGGGGCGGCGCGCATGGCGGGAATCCCGGGACGCTCCTGGCAGTCGCTGGCCGGCGGAGGACGCGCCGGTGTCCGAGATTGGACCCCGGGGCGTCTCCGGCCGTGCTCGGGCGGGCACCCGCCTTCGTGACAAGAGGCTGACACGCCGGCGGCAGGCCGCTTGGTCCGAGACGTCGATGACGGGGGAGGCCATCACGCGGCCTCATAGGCCTCATCTGCGGCAGCCAGCCGCGCGGCGATCCGGGCGACATGCGCGCCCTGGAAGCGTGCACCGGCAAGGTCCGTCTCGGTGGGCGCGCGCGCGCCATCGGCCCCCGCGATCGTCCCCGCGCCATAAGGCGCGCCGCCGACGATCTCCTCGGCTGTGGTCTGTCCGGCGAAACTGTAGGGCATGCCCGCGATCAGCATCCCGAAGTGCAGCAGCGGGATCTGGGTCGAGAGCAGCGTCGCCTCGTGCCCGCCATGTTGGGACCCCGTGGAGGCGAAGACGGCGGCGACCTTCCCCACCAGCGCATTGCGCGCCCAGAGGCCGCCGGCTTGGTCGAGAAAGGATTTCATCTGCCCGGCCATCATCCCGAAAAGGGTTGGCGTGCCGAAAAGGATGGCGTCGTAGGCTTCCAGGTCCGCAGGGCTTGCGACGGGGGTCTCGTCGGCGATGAACCCGGCCTTCCGCCGGATCGCCTCGGGGACGGTCTCCGGTACGCGGCGCAGGTCGACATGGGTGCCGGGTACGCTGCGGGCGCCCTCGGCCTCGGCCTCGGCGAGCGCGCGGACATGGCCGTAGCTGGAATAATAGAGAACGAGAACGCGGGTCATGAGATCCTCCGGGGGCTTGGGACTTCCTTGCCCGTGAGGATCGGGGATGAGCCGGGCGGGAATAATCGCCCGGCTGTCACTTCAGTCTTCAGGCCGGTTGAACAATGTCAGCGCTGGAGCGCGGCCCGAAGGTGGTCGAGAAAGGCGGTGACCTTTGCGTCCATGCCCAGCCGTGAGGCCGTGACGGCGAAGATCTCCGGCGCGGGAAGTTCCCAGTCCGGGAGGACGCGGACCAGATCGCCGCGCGCCTCGGGCAGGTTGGAGACGAAGTCGGGCAGGGTGCCGATGCCCTGGCCCGCGACAAGGAGGTCGCGCAGCACGAGGCTATTGCCCACGCGCACGGCCGGATCGAGGTCGATGGCGGCGCGGCTGCCGGAGGGGCCGTGCAGCGCCCAGGACGTCAGATGTTCGGCAAGCAGGAAGCCGACGACCTTGTGCTTCGGTATGTCCTCGGGGCCGTGCGGGACGCCGGCACGGTCCAGATAGGCCGGCGACGCGAAGATCCGTTGCCGCATGGTGCCGAGCTTGCGGGCCACCAGCGCCGAGTCCGGCATCGCGGCCCGGATGCGGATGGAGACATCGAACCCGCCCTCCACCATGTCCACGACGCGGTCATCCATCGAGAGCGTGAGACGCAAATCGGGATGGGCCGACAGGAACTGCGGCAGGATGGGCGCAATGACTGTCTGTCCGAACGAACTGGAGGCGTTGACCTTCAGGTGTCCCCTGACCGCTCCGGCCCCGTCACGGATGCGGGTCTCGACCAGGGTCACGGCGTCGAGGATCCCGCTCGCCTCGTCATAATAGAGCCGGCCGGCATCGGTCAGTGACATCGAACGTGTCGTGCGCGTGAGAAGCGTCGTCCCGAGACTTTCCTCGAGTAGCTTGATCTCACGGCTCAGAAGCGCGGGCGAGACGCCGAGATCCTCCGCCGCCCGCGCGAAACTGCCGCGCTCGACGATGCGGCGGAAGGCTTGCATGACGGAAAGTTTGTCCATCTCGGGCGGGCCTCTGTCGGGTCGGGCGGCGATCCGAAGAAAGGCATCGCCTTTCTCCGATAACATGGTTTCTGAGGGGTGCGAACGGCTTGGGCAACAGCCCGCTTTGCTGGCGGAGGCAAGGAGGGAACCGGCAAGGCGACACTCAGCCGCGCTCGGCGATGCCTGGAGCCCCACTCGGCGGCTGGTTTGGGCCGATGCCAGTGCGGCGGTCCGCGCGCGCGATCTCCGCGGGGCGTGGATCAGGTGCCAGAGACCCGATCCAAGGGGCACGGCCCCAGCGGGGACGGAGGGAGATCGCCGCCGGACGCCGGGCTCTGGGTGTCAGGGCGCCCGGCAGCGCGCTCCCCACCCCCGGCCGCTGCAAAAGCCAGGCGAGGGCGGCATGGGACTTCGGCCGACCATGCGCGGCCGAGATCTCCTGCACTGCGGTCAGGATGCGGCATATCCGGTCGGTGTGGCCCAGGTCGTATGCCTCGACCCCGCGGGCGGGATTTTCGCCCAGCCGCGTCGCGCCCTCGGGCGCGCGCCGTCCGTATACTTGCCGGTGAGCCAGCCCTTGCCGAGGGGCGACCAGTGCATGAGCGAACTGTCCGCGTCGAGACAACAGGACGCGATCGCGGTCTCGATCCCCCCGGTCGAGGAGGTTGGATCGCGGTTGCAGTGTGACCGGCCGCGGGAGGTTCCGAACCTCCGCCGTCGAGACGATCTTCTGGAACTGCCAGGCGATGACGTTGGACCAGCCGACCTGATGGATCACCCCGCGCGCGACGAGCTTGGCAAGCGTCTCCAGAGTCTCTTCCACCGGCGTGTCCTGGTCCCTGCCGTGGACGAATTAGAGATCGATCGCCTCGACCCTCAGGCGCGCGCGGCTGCGCTCGGCGGCGATCCGCAGGCCCCGGCGAGAGGCGCCCGTGCTGCCGGGCGGCGGGCCGAAGCGGCCCTCGGTGGCGATAATCCGGTCGTCATGGCCTCCGCGCCTCTCGAGCCAGCGGCCGATCATGCGCTCCGATCGCGCCCGTGGCATGGAGGCCGGCGCTGTCGAGGAAGGAGATGCCGGCGGTGCTAAACAGGTCGAGCTGGGAATGGGTCGCCTCCCAGCATCGCGGTCGGCATGCCGGGCTTCGTTTCAGCGGCCATCGGCGCCTCCTTGTCGGTTCGGGCGTGTCGAGTCGGGCGATACCGAGGAAGGAAGGTCGGTGCAGGGCAGGCATATGCCGCATGTCCCCCGAAGGGCGTCCCAAGGCGCGAGGCCTGCGGGGCCGATGCGCTGGCCGAAGGAAAGGGCTGCGGGGAGAGGCTGGGCCGTGTCAGCCGTCCACCGCGCGCCGGATCTGCAGAAACGACGCGACGGCGGCGGACGCGGCCGTCATCCTCGGAAAGAGGCGGCTGCGCGTTCACGGGGGTGCCGGTCTAACGGGGGGATGTGATCGCGATACCAGGGGCCGGAAGGCGGGAGCTTATTATGCCCGTGCCCTCATCCAAAGCGACCGTGAGCCAGTGCCAGGGAGCCGCGTCGATCCGGCTGGCTTCGCCGATCCGGAGGTCGTCCTCTGTCGCGGCGTCGACACCGATTTGGGGCTTGCGGTCCGGCGCAACCGTCTCCCGAAGGCCGGCGGGCGCCTCGTCATCGGCCGGATCACCAACCTGCTAGACGGACTGCGCGCGACCGATCCTTCGAGACCGGTCGGCACCCTCTGTCACCCGTCTTGGACGCGAACCTTCGGCACGGCTCTCTCGGCGGGGACGATCCGCCCCTCGTCATCGACGAGCGCAACCCGCAAGCCGCGCCCCGTCTCCTGATCCACGATTTCGATCGGCCCAAGCGCCCCGAGGACGTGAGCTTCGCTCCAATGGGTCAAGGCGATGAAGGTCAGCGCTAGGTTCCGGCCTTTCTCCGTCAGGGAATAGCCGAACCGCTGTCGATCGCCGGCTTCACGGTAGGGGCGCTTCTCCAGGAGCCCGCGCGCCACGAGTTTGGCGAGCCGGTCCGTGAGGACCGAGCGCGGGATCCCGAGGTCTTCGCGGATATCGTCGTAGCGCATCACCCCGAAGAACGCCTCCCGAAGGATCAGCAGCGACCAACGGTCGCCGATTTCCTCCGTAGCCTGCGCCAGCGCGCAGTCCGCGCGGGGGACGGGGGCGCGGCGGCGAACGGTGCTCGATGATTCTGGGTTTGACATGCGAACCCAGATAGCTCAGCCTGCACTGAGTTCAAAATACGAACTCAGAATCTTCCTGCATGCCTTCCTGCGTGCCGACCAACTGAAAAGGAGCTCCCATGTCCTTCAGATCCTCCCGCCTGTTGCGCCTCGCGCTCGCCTTCAATCTCGCTTTCTCAACGCTGTGCGGCCTCTCGGTGCTAGTTTTGGGGCCCGCCGCGGTCGGCGCGGCGCTCGGGCCGTTTCCGGGCTGGTTCATGGCAGGCCTCGGGATTGGCCTGTTGGGCTTCGCGGCGCTGATCGGGTTTGCGCTGTGGCGGCTTCGCGTCGGGTTGGCGCTGCTGATCTCGGGGCTGGACGTGCTCTGGGTGATCGGGACGCTTCCGATGGCCATCGTCCCAGGCTTCCTGACAAGCCAGGGACAGCTCGTCGTCGCGGGCGTGGCCGCCGTGGTCGGTCTGGCCTGCATCCTGCAGCTCGCCGGCATTCGGGCGTTGCTGCGCGATCCCAAAGGCGCGCCGAACACGTTCAAGCACTGCGTCCGGCTGACGAGCGGTGCCGACCCCGACACGCTCTGGCCGGTCATCCGCGACCTGGGTTCGATTGCGCGCTACGGTACGGGGCTGAAGTCGTCCCGTCTCGAAGGGGCCGAGGAGCCGGCGCCCGGCGCGGTGCGCGTCTGCACCAATCATAACGATCAGAGCTGGGCGGAAGAGGTCGTGTCCCTCGACGACGCCACGCGCTCTTTCGTGCTCCGGTTTCGGGCCGAAGCCGAGGACTTCCCGTTTCCCTTTGCCGCGATGACGGGCGGTTGGTCGGTCAGCCCGGCCCCCGAAGGCTCTGTCGTGGACATCTGGTGGACCGTCCGGCCGAAGCATCGTCACCTCGGATGGCTGCTCCTGGCCGTTGCGACGATCCCCCTCGACCGGGACATCCGGCATCTCGTCGCGGCCATGGAGGCGGGCGGTGCGTCCACATCCCGCACCGCGGCCGTCTCTCTGCCCGCCTTTGCCTACTGCTGATGCGACGGATCGCTCTCGCCATCGCGGGCCTTGTTCTGCTCCTGCCTGCCGGCGGTGCCCTCTTGCAGGGCGCAGCCTCCGCCCTCGATAGGTCCAGGCTACCGCCGCCCGGAGAGATCGTCACCGCGGGCGGCGCTGGTCTCCACGTCTATTGCAGCGGCCCCCCGGAGGCGCCGCCGGTTTTTCTCGAGACCGGCATGGGCGTGGTGTCCGATGCCTGGGTCCGGGTGCAGGATGACCTCTCCGAGGATCATCGCGTCTGCCGCTACGACCGCGCGGGCACCGGACATAGCGCGCGGTTCGATGGCCCGAAGGATGCCGGTGCCACGGCCGACCGCCTCGCGGCCCTGGCCCAGGCGGTGGGCGTCGAGCGTCCGATGGTCCTGGTCGGCCATTCCTACGGCGGGCTCGTGGCGCGGGTCTTTGCCCACCGTTATCCCGAGCGCGTGGCTGGTCTCGTGCTCGTGGACTCGTCGCACGAGGAGATGGGCGAACGACTGCCGCCGGCTGGCCGCGACATGGTCGACGACATCCTGAGCGCCTTTGGAAAGCTCAGCATCGCGAACCGGTTCGGCGTGCTGCGGATCACAGGGGCGCCGGGCCTCTGGATGGCGGGATTGGAGGACGCCGCCCGCGACCGTGCCGCCGCCGTCTATGCCAGCGTGGCGCACATGGCCGCGGCGGCCGAAGAGGCCGCCGCCTGGCGCGATGGGGCGTCAACGGGGTTGGCGCGGGACATCGAGACCTTGGGGAACCTGCCGATGCGCGTCCTCGTGGCCGACGAGTATCCCGATGGGCTGGTCGAGTCCTGGATCGCACTGCAACGCGACCTCGCAGGATTGTCGGCGCAGAGCCGGCTGACGGTGGTGTCCGGTGCGGACCACTACGGACTGGTCCAGAACCCGGAGCATGCCGCGCGGGTGGCCGGGGAAATTCGTGCCCTCTGGCAGTCGGTTGGCCCGGAATAGGAGAGCGCCTGTCACCCCGATCCCACGTCCCGAGCGTGCGACACCAGCCGCGCCTGCCCGCAGGGACGGGCCGATGACGACGGGACGGCCGCGACCGCGAGGGCCGCCGGGTCGCCGCCCCGAACCTGTGGCGGGATCGGACGCATCGCCGCCGAGGCGTTGAGCGACGCATGGAAGAGAGGCGCCGGGATGAGCGATCCGCCGCTCGTTCGATGAAGCCGCGCATGGACGACACTGGACGCGACGATCCGCACGGCGAAGAGGCCCTGCGAAATGACCCCGTGGAAATCTCCAGGCAGGCGGGACAGCGGCCTGTGCCACAGCGGCCAGGCGGTCCGGTAGATGCCGGAGGCGAGGCCGAGAAGAGCCCCTGTCCGCGGCCTCGGGGTCGAAGCGCTCATGCGCGCGGCCCATCATCGTTTCCAACCGGCCCAAGTCTGATCCGGATCAAGGCGATTGGCGGCCAAGTCTCTAGCGTGTCGGCGGAACCGAGCGCTCGCGAGTTTCAAGCGGAGCTCCGGCG
Source organism: Jannaschia seohaensis (assembly GCF_900116765.1). GTDB lineage: Bacteria > Pseudomonadota > Alphaproteobacteria > Rhodobacterales > Rhodobacteraceae > Jannaschia > Jannaschia seohaensis. The sequence continues at coordinate 123,209 of NZ_UETC01000003.1, forward strand.
CCGGCATCCGTCCGGCCGCGCCAGGGCGATGCAAGCGGGGCGCACTCTGCAAAGACGGGATATGCGAATGATATTTGTTTGGCTGTTGGCTGCCATCGGCGTTGCTCTTGGCGGACTATTCCTGTGGCGGCAGCTCGATCACCGCGCCGACCGCGCGGAGATGGACCGGCTGATCGCGTCCCAACCGGTCGAGCCGGCCCGTTTCGCATCCGACATGGTCGCCGATCTGCCCGAACCCGCGCGCCGGTTCTTCACGTTCGCGATTGCCGAGGGGACGCCGCTTTACACCGTTTCCCGGCTGGAGATGGAGGGGCAGTTCGGGATGGGCGACAAGGCCACGCCGGGCTACATGCCGATGACCGCGACGCAGGTGCTGGCCGCGCCGCACGGCTTCGTCTGGGCGATGTCGGGGGGCGCCGGCGCGATGCGCATGGGCGGTTCGGACAGCGGCTCGTGGACCCGCTTCTGGCTCTCCGGTCTCGTGCCCGTCGCCCGGTTCGGCGGCGATCCCGATCACAGGCGCTCGGCTTTCGGCCGCTACGTCGCCGAGGCCGTGTTCTGGACGCCCGCCGCCGTGCTTCCTGGCCCGAACGTGACCTGGGAGCCGGCGTCCGAGACCACCGCCCGCATGATCATGCGCCATCAGGGTCTTGAACAGGCGGTAGAGGTCACGGTGGCGGAGAATGGCCAGCCGCGTCATGTCGCCTTCCAGCGCTGGAGCGATGCCAACCCGGAGAAGCTGCACCGACTCCAGCCTTTCGGTGGCTATCTCTCCGAGTTCCGCGAGGTCGACGGCTTCCGCCTGCCCACCCATGTAGAGGCAGGCAACCATTTCGATACGGACGACTATTTCCCGTTCTTTATCGCCGACGTGACAGAGATTTCTTTCCCGCGGAGGGACCGATGACCGCCACGATACTCCTTTTCCAGATCACGCTTCCGCTGGCACTGCTCGGCTGGATTTTCTTCCTGCCCTCCGGCTCCGCCATGGGGCTTGCCCTGCAAATCGCCGGGGTGGGGGCGTTCCTCTTCGCGCTTGCGCGCGTCGCGCAATGGGCGCTGCCTGTCTGGTGGCTGCCTTGGGTCTACGGCGCGCTGTGGCTGGTCGGCGCGGTGATGCTGGTCGCATTCCGCCCGGGACTGGCCGGTCTGTCGGTTTGGCCCTCCGGCTGGGGCTGGCTTTCGGCGGCCCTCGGTGGAGCGCTCCTGGCGGCGGGGCTTTGGTTCGGGGCGCAGGCGCTCAGCGGGCGGTCGTCGCCGCCGGTGGAAGTGGTGGAGATCGGTACTCCCTTCGCACGGGGGCAATTCCTCGTGGCAAGCGGCGGCTCGCACCCGATCGTCAACGCCCATATGCGCACGCTCGATGAGAGTGTGGCGCGGTTCCGGCCCTGGCGTGGTCAGTCCTATGCCGTGGATTTCTTCGGCCTTGGCCCCTGGGGCCTGCGCGCGCAGGGCTGGCGCCCCGCAGAGCCCGAGGCTTACGCCATCTTCGGCGCGCCGCTCGTGGCTCCGTGCGCAGGCACCGTGGTGGCCGCCGAGGGCGACCGGCCCGATTTCGACGTGCCGCAGGAGGACCCGGTAAACCGCCTCGGCAATCACATCATCCTCCGCTGCGGCACGGCCGAGATCGTGCTGGCCCATATGCGCCAAGGCAGCGTTGCGGTTCGCCCCGGCGACCGGGTCCAGCAGGGGCAGCCCTTGGGGCAGGTCGGCAATTCCGGCGCCTCGACCGAACCGCATCTGCACATTCACGCCCAGCAGCCCGCCGAGGCCGGCGCGCCACTGATCTCCGGCGAGCCGCTGGGCCTGCGCATCGACGGGCGTATCCTCGTGCGGGGGGACCGGATCGGGGGAGCAGATGGGTGAGCCAGGCTGCCGCGATGGGCTGGCGGCGCGCGCTCCTCGGGGTTGCGGTCGCGCCGCACGATCTCGAAGACGTCCTCCGCTTCGAGGCGTGGCGGACCATCGGGAGGCCACGGCCCCCGTCGAGCGGGCGGTCTTCGCGGTCGCGGTCTTTCTGCCGACGGCGACGGTCGCGGCCTGCCTCGCCGCAGCGGCGAGGGAACGGAGGCATTGGGCCTGGAACTGGATCGCGGCGATCGTCGCGGGCGGGCGTCTGGTCAATGCGGTGGGCCAGGCCGGGCAATCCCTCATTACGGGGGGGTGGTCCCGGACGGCGATATTGGGATCGTCCTCATGGCGCCGGGGGTCGCCTGGGCTCTGGCCGGGGGCGACGCCAAGCCGGGGCGGCTGATCGGGCGGCCCGGGCGCGGGGCGCATCGGGCAAGCGCGCCAGTCCGGCTCTCCGCCGGATTCACGTTTCCAAGAGTCCCGAGCCGTCGCACCTCCCCTCGCATCGAGGACTGGCGCGGCAGGCGTGATCGCATGACAGGCCGGCATGCTCCCGTCGCGCGCCCATCCGACTGGCCCAGAAGATGAGGACGACCGACCGCGCGCCGTCGAGGCCCGGATGTGATACCGACACGGGGACCGCCGGCTTGGCAGACCCTTTCACTCCGCGTTCGGGTGAGGCGGTGGCCTCCAACGCGGACCCTCAGGGCGCTCTCGACTCTTCTTGCCCCGCTCGGGAGCGGCCATCGCTCAATCTCCGTCGCCGCGTTCCAGGACGGCCCTCAGAGATCCTCCAGGATGCCCGATGCCTTCATGTCCGCCGCGGCGAACTCGATCAACGCGCGCACCTTGCGGGGAAGCGCCCGGCCCTCGAGGTAAACCGTGCCGATTTCTCCGGACTCTGTCCCGTAATTCGGCAGGAGGGCGACGAGCTCTCCGGCGTCCAGAGACCCGGCGAGCGCGAAGCGGGGCACATAGGCGAGCCCCATCCCTTCCTGAGCGAGCGCCACGGCCGCGCGCGCGGAATTGACGAAGATCCGCCCCGAGACGTTGGCGATCACCTCTTCGCCGCCCTGCTTGAAAACCCATCTGCGCGGATTGCGCCGGTTGGTGTCGACGATACAGGCATGCCGCTCGATGTCCTGCGGCGTGGCGGGCGTTCCATGGGCGGCGAGATAATCCGTGCTCGCCACCAGCGTGCTGCAAAAGCGCCCGATCCTGCGAACCTTGAGCGAGGCCTGATCGAAGCGCCCGAGGCGAAAGGCGAGGTCCAGGCCCTCGGCGGCGAGGTCGAGATACCGGTCGTTGAGGCGCAGATCGACCGCGATGGACGGATGCGCCCTCCCGAACCTTGCCAGCATGCCCACGACGTAGACCTCTCCGAAGGTCATCGGCGCGGACAGGCGCAGGGTCCCCGAGAGCCCCTTCGAGCCTTCGGCGACCTCGCCGAGCATGGCGTCGAATTCATCCAGGAGCGCCGGCGCCCGCGCGAGCAGGTCTTCGCCCGCCGGCGTCAGGCCGACTTGTCGTGTGGTCCGTTGAAGCAGCCGCACGCCGAGACGGGCTTCCAGCCCGGCGACATATTTCGACGTCAGCCTGTTGGAGATACCCATCTGATCCGCGGCGGCCGTGAAGGAGCCGGTCTGTGCAGTGGCGACGAAGGCGCGGAGCTGGTCGAGGCGGTCCATGGCAACATTGCGAACGATATGGGGATAGTCATTCACCACAATCGTCATTTCGTTGATGGTGTGCAAGGCGTAGCCATCGGCCATCCGAAACACGTCGCCCCGTGGAAACCTCCCGGGTGGACCGACCAGACCCAAGCAGGGGACCGATATGTCCAAGACTTCCGCAGCCGCCAACGCCGATACCGCCGCGTTCGTTCTTCGCGTCACCAGCGGCGTGGCCTTTCTCGCCCATGGCTGGATGAAGGTGAGCCTCTTCACCGTTCCCGGCACCGTGGCCTATTTCGAAAGCCTCGGCTTGCCCGGGATCTTCGCCTATCTAACGATCCTCGGCGAGCTGGGCGGCGGCCTCGCGCTGATCCTCGGCATCGGTGTCCGCGCCGTCTCGGTTCCGCTGCTGGCGATCCTGCTCGGCTCGGTCTGGGCACATTCGGGCTTTGGCTGGACGTTCTCGAACGAGGGCGGCGGCTGGGAGTTCCCGCTGTTCTGGGCGGTGGTGCAGGGCGTGATCCTGTTGCTCGGCGCCGGGGCTTATGCGCTGCACCTGCCCATGCTCGACCGCACCCTGGGCAAGTTCGCCTGATCCTTCGGCCCCCGCCGGATCGCCGCAGGGCGGTCCGGCCTGACCCGGGAGACCCCTCATGCACACGCACAGCCTTCAGGACCTTCGCGACCGCTTCGCGCCCTCCGACCGGCTTCCGGTCGTGTTTCTGGGCCATGGCAGCCCGATGAACGTGATCGAGGACAACGCCTATAGCCGCGCCTGGTCCGAGCTGGGCCGGAGCCTCCCCCGTCCCAAGGCTATTCTGGTTGTCTCGGCGCATTGGATGACCCGAGGCACGACGCTCGTCGACGTGTCGGAAATGCCGCGCACGATCCACGATTTCTACGGCTTCCCGCAGGCCTTGTTCGATCAGCGTTACCCTGCTGCCGGTCAGCCGGAGCTCGCACGCGAGGTCGTCGCACTGCTCCGAAGCCACCGGGCGCAGGAGGATGACCGCTGGGGCCTCGATCATGGCGCCTGGGCCGTGCTGAAGTTTCTCTACCCCGACGCCGATGTGCCGGTCTTCCAGGTCTCGATCGACATGGGCCGAGGGCTCGCGCATCAACTCGAAATCGGTCGCAGCCTGTCGGAGCTGCGCGAACGTGGCGTGCTGATCCTCGGGTCCGGCAACGTCGTGCACAACTTGCGCGCCATGCGCCCGGGCGGCGCGCCGCTGGACTTCGCGCTGGAGTTCGACGCGCGCTTTGCCGACCGGCTGGCGGCCCGCGACTTCGCCGCGCTGGCGGATGCGGACGGGCTGGGGACGCTGCTGCATGCGGCGCATCCGACGGTGGATCACTACATGCCCGCGCTCGCCATCGCGGGGGCCTCGGACGAGCGCGACGGCCTGACCTTCATGACCGATGCGATCGATCTCGGAGCCGTGTCGATGCGGTCCTTCGTCTTTCACGCACAGTGAGGAGAGCGGACCATGCTTGTCGATGGAAAATGGGTGGCGAAATGGCAGCCGGTTCAGAAGGTCGACGAGGCGGGACGCTTCGTGCGCCAGGTGTCGAGCTTCCGCAACTGGATCACGCCGGACGGCCGGCCTGGCCCGACGGGGGAAGGCGGCTTCGAGGCCGAACCCGGTCGCTACCGGCTCTATGTCGCGCTGATCTGCCCTTGGGCCTCGCGGACGTTGATCGCCCGCAAGCTCAAGGGACTCGAATACATCATCGCGGTCACCGTGCTGAACCCGAGCCTGACCCACCAGGGCTGGCAATTCGGCGGCTTTTCCGGCACCGACGCGGACCCGCTCTTTGGGGCGCGCTACATGCACGAGATCTACACCCGCGCCGATCCGCAGGTCACCGGGCGCGCGACCGTGCCGGTGCTGTGGGACATGAAGCGCGACGTGATGGTGAACAACGAAAGCGCCGACATCCTGCGGATGCTGGACACGGCTTTCGAGCATCTCGCGCCGTCCGATCTGCGACTCTATCCCGCGTCGCGCGCCACGGAGATCGACGCGTTCAACCAGCGTATCTACGATCTGCTCAACAACGGGGTCTACAAGGCCGGTTTCGCGACCTCGCAGGCGGCCTATGACGAGGCGATGGACGGCATCTTCGGCATGCTCGACGAGCTCGAAACCGGCCTGACGGGGGATTTCCTGCTCGGTGACAGGCTGACGGAGACCGATATCCGAGCCTTCGTCACGCTGATCCGGTTCGACGCGGCCTATCACGGGTTCTTCAAGACCAACCGAAAGCAGATCCGCGACTACCCGCGCTTGTCGGCTTATCTCGCGCGTTTGCTGAACCTCCCCGGCATCCGCGAGACCGTGGACATGGATCACATCCTGCACGGCTATTATTCGATGAAGGCGCTCAATCCATTAGGAGTCGTCCCGCAGGCTCCGGCGCATGTCGCGGCTATGCTCCACAGCGGGACGCAGGCCGAGGCGGTCGCAGCCTGGGAGGCACCGGCGGCCGATGCGTCCCGGGCCCGCGCCGGTCGTGACTGACGGCGTGGCGCAGAGGGGCCCGACCCTCCGAAGCTGTGTCAGCCTGCCGGCCATGAGACCGGCGCGGCGCGGATCTTCCGACGCGCCGCCGCCCCTCTGTGCATAGCCGCACAAACGCCAGATATTCGTCGCCCATACACAGACGCTGCACGCTGCGCCATGTCTGGCTGGAGACCAGGAGCAGCCCATGACGTTCAGACCCGTATCCGCTACCAGCACGGCCCAGCCCACCATGGAGGGGGCCGGGGTCCATCTGCATCGTGTCTTCGGCTTCGGCGACCCCTCGCTGACCGACCCGTTCCTGATGATGGACGACTTCCGGAACGACGATCCGCGTCTTTATTCGAGCGGCTTCCCCTGGCATCCGCATCGCGGGATCGAGACGATCACCTATGTGCTGGAAGGCCAGGTCGAACATGCCGACTCCCTGGGAAATCGCGGCCTGCTCGGTGCGGGCAGCGTCCAATGGATGACGGCCGGGTCGGGGATCGTCCACCAGGAAATGCCGGCAGGCAACGCCCAAGGACAGATGCACGGGTTTCAGTTGTGGGCCAATTTGCCGTCCTCGCTCAAGATGACGGCGCCCCGCTATCAGGACGTGTCGAGCAGCGACATCCCGGTCGAGATCGACGATGACGGAACGATCGTGAAGGTCATCATCGGGTCGTTCTGGGGCAAGACGGGCCCGGTGGACGGCATCGCGGCGAACCCGATGCTGCTGGACGTCTCCGTCCCCGCGGGCCGGCGCAAGGTGCTGCCCGTGGACACGCGGGCAAACGCGCTGGCCTATGTTTTCGCGGGGGCAGGCACCTTCCGGGATGCGAGCGACCCCGTCGGCATCCGCGTCGAGAAGGAATTCCGCGGCACCGAGCTCAACATCCGCGACATGACGGGAAACCGGACCCTGGTGCGCTTCGGATCGGGCGATGAGATCACCGTTCAGGCCGGAGACGAGGGCATCCGCTTTCTTCTGATGACCGGCCGGCCGATCCAGGAACCCGTCGCGTGGCATGGGCCTATCGTGATGAACACGCAGGAAGAACTGCGGCAGGCGATGCGCGAGTTGCGGAACGGAACTTTCATCAAGACCGCCTGAAGGGATCGGGCATCCAGTCGACGGGCGACACCGTCAGGGACCAGACAGGGAGAGGGAATCGCACCGCCAAAGATCGCAGTCGTCCTTTATTCCACCTCTGGCACGAACCACGCGGTTGCGCTCACGGCAGCGGAGGCGGCGCGCGAGGCCGGCGCGGAGGTGCGGCTGGTGCGCATCCCGGAAACGGCTCCGAAAGAGGTCGTGGACGGTCAGGAGCCGTGGAAGGCCCAACTGGAGAAGATGGCGGACATTCCCGAAGCGACGGCCGACGACATGGAGTGGGCCGACGGCTACTTCTTCTCCGCGCCCACGCGTTTCAGTGTCGTCGCGAGCCAGATGCGGGCCTTCATCGATACGCTGGGCGGGCTGTGGTCCAACGGCAAGCTGGCCAACAAGACCTTCACCGCCACCACCAGCGCCCAGAACCCCCATGGCGGCCAGGAGACCACGCTTCTGGGCCTCTACACGACCGCGATGCATTGGGGCGCGGTGATCGTCGTCCCCGGCTATACGGATCAGTCCATTTTCGACGCCAGCGGCAACCCCTACGGCTACTCGGCCAATGCCAATGGCTATGACGAGGCGGGCAAGGCGGCGGTTGCCCATCAGGCCAAGCGGCTTGTGGAGATGGCGGCGAAGATCGCTAGCTGATCCTTGGCCCGCACGCTCAGCGGCGCGCAGGGCAATCGCCGCGCCGGGGGGCATCCAGATCGACGGCGCAAGGGTCTCCGCGGGGCGACAGACGCGGCGAGGGGCTCCGCGACGGCATCGGTCCGACCGGCGGAGGCCCTGTCGCGCCGATCGGGCGATGGCCGAGGGGGGCCGCCTCTCGGGGCGGACCCGTCCCGCGGCCTTCGCGGCCGGGATGCCGAACGCGGTCGCGCCGTGCCAGCGGCTTCACAGAGGGCCGCGTCGGCTCGACGCGGACTCCGTCGGCGGTTTGCGCGCCCGGCCCGCCCTGTCAGCGCGGTACGGCGCGACGATCATGGCCAAGACCGCCCCCGCAGGGGTGTGCCTTGGCGCCACCCGGAGGACATCGATCGCTTGGTCAGAGACGGCCTCACACCGGAGCGGGTTGAACGGCCAAAGGGGCACGCCCCGGGGACCAGATCGTGGGAGAGCGCCCTGTCGAGGCCCGCGCTCCGTCAGCCGCGCAAGAAGGCCGTGAGGTTGGGTCCGAGGGCGTCGCTGAGATACCCGCCCTCCTGCACGAACAGAAGCGGCAGGCCCGTCGCTTTCAGACGCTGGCCGATCCGATGGAACCCGTCTTGCGTCACGGCGAAGCCCTTGAACGGATCGTCGATGGACGCATCGAGCCCCAGGGCCACCACCAGGCAATCGGTGCCGAAGGACTCCACCGCGGCCAAGGCCGTCTCCATCGCCTTGAGAAAGCTGTCGTCGTCGGTGCCGCGCGGCAGGGGCAGGTTGAGGTTCGCCCCGAGCCCCGCCTCTTCGCCACGCTCATGGGCATGGCCCCAGAAGAACGGGTAGAACCGCGCGGGATCCGCGTGGATCGAGACGGTCAGCACGTCGCCGCGGCGGTAGAATATCCCTTGCGTGCCGTTGCCGTGATGCACGTCGATATCCAGGATCGCCGGCCGTAGGCCCTCGGCGCGTAGGCGCTCGGCGGCGATGGCGGAGTTGTTGAGAAAGCAGAAGCCCCCGGCCAGATCGGCGAAGGCGTGATGTCCCGGCGGACGGCAGAGCGCATAGACCCCGGTCTCTCCTGCAGCAACGAGATCGGCGCCGGTGATGGCCGTCTGAGCGGACCAGTAGGCGCTTTCCCAAGTGTGCTCGGCTATGGGGCAGGCGGTGTCGCCCTGGTGCCATCCCGCCTGACCGATGGCCGATTTGGGATAACTGTCGGTGCGGCTGGCCGGGTGGATGTTGGGGATGACCTCGGGCGCGGCCCCCTCGATCCGCTGCCAGCGGGGATAGATCGTGCGCAGGAAGGTTAGGTATTCGGCGCTATGCACCGCCGCGATCGGGCCCATCCCGGCATCGGAAGGCGCTTCGAAGCGGTAGCCCGCGGCCTCCGCCGCCGCCCGGAGCACGTCGATCCGCGCCGGCTGTTCTGGGCTGCGGGACACGACCCCGTTGGCCATGAAATTCTGCGGGTCGTGGCGCGTCTGGCGCGTGTCGAGGATTGCCTTCATGGGGAGCTCCGCAAGCTGTCGAGGGCCGGTCCGGGCAGGACCAGCGTCGTTTCTCCGGTCACGCTCTCGAAGCCGAGCGCATCGTAGAAGGCGCGGGCCGGCTCGTTGTGGTCGTGCACGATGAGGCGCAGGAACCCCGCGCCCCAGAGATCTGCCGCCTCATCGGCCGCCGCGCGCAAAAGCGCCCGTCCGAGGCCGCGGCCGCGCGCCTCCGGCGCGACCCAGAGATCGGACACGAAGAGACCGGCCGCCCCGCGGGCCGTCGAAAAGACCGGCGAGAAGAGCGTGACGCCATGGGCCGCCTCTCCGGCGGTCGCAATGCAGGCCACGGCGCTGGGCCTCGGTCCGAAAAGCGCCCGTTCCAGCATCGCGCGGTCGGCGCGGTGGGGGTCGCCGATATCCTCGGACAGCCGGCGCAGCGCCGCGTCGAGCAGGGCGAGATCCCGCGGCTCCGCCTGCCGTATGTCGTCCCCGTCACGCATGGCTCAAATCGCGGTCGCCGCCGCCCCTTTCAGACCCAGCATCTCCCGGGCGTCGTCAGGGGTGGCGGGGCTGCGCCCGAGGTCTTCGACGATGCGCCGGATCTTCTCCACCTGCTCGGCGTTGCGCCGCGCCATGACGCCTTTCGACAGCATGAGGTTGTCTTCCAGACCCACGCGCACATGTCCCCCCATCGCCGCTGCCATCGTGGCCATCGGAAATTGATGGCGCCCGGCGGCAAGGACCGAGAACATGTAATCCTCACCGAAGAGCTTGTCGGCCAGACGCACCATATGGGTCAGGTTTTCCGGCTCGGCCGCCATCCCGCCCAGCACGCCGAAGACGAACTGGATGAAGAAGGGCGGCTGCACCAACCCGCGATCGGCGAAATGGCGCAGCATCGTCAGGTGGCTCAGATCGTAGCATTCGAACTCGAAGCGCGCGCCGCGCGCCTGGCCGAGATCCTCAAGGATCGTGGCGATGTCGCGAGGGGTGTTCTTGAAGACCAGATCGTCGGAGTTTTCCAGGAACGGCTTTTCCCAATCGTGTTTCCAGTCGGTGATGCGCGCGGCGGCCGGGTAGAGTGCGAAATTCATCGTGCCCATGTTGAGCGAGCACATCTCGGGGGCGACCTTGCGCGGCGCGGCGAGCCGCTGGTCCAGGGTCATCACCGCGCTGCCGCCCGTCGAAAGGTTGAGCACGGCATCCGTGGCCGCCTGGATGCGCGGCAGGAAGGCCATGAAATGCTCAGGGCTCGCCGAGGGGCGGCCGGTCTCGGGGTCGCGGGCGTGCAGGTGCAGGATCGCCGCCCCCGCCTCGGCGGCCTCGATGGACTGGGTGGCGATCTCGTCGGCGGTGACCGGCAGGTGCGGCGACATCGAGGGCGTGTGGATTGAGCCGGTGATGGCGCAGGTGATGAGGATCTTGGACATGGTCTTGGGTCTCAGGCCGGTTCCGACATCGCCGGGGAGAGTTCGGTCGCGAAGCGCGCCAGCGCCGTATCGAGCAGCCCGATGATCTCGTCGACCTGCGCCTCGGTCACGATGAGCGGGGGGCAGACGAGGAAGTGATCGCCCTCATATCCGCCCCGCGTGCGCCGGGAGTAGATGATCAAGCCGAGCTCGTAGGCGATCTCGACCAGTCGGTTATAGGCGTTCAGTTCGCGGGGCAGGGGGCGCATCGTCTCGCGGTCCGAGACCAGCTCGAAGGCGAGCAGAAGACCCTTGCCGCGCACATGGCCGATAAAGGGATAGCGGTCCATCAGCCCGGTCAGCTTGGCCTTGAGCAGATCGCCCATCCGCGCGGCGTTCTCGATGAGACCCTGCTCCTCCAGCTCTTCCAGAACGGCCAGACCGGCGGCGCAGGCCAGCGGGTTGCCGGCATAGGTGAAGCCATGCAGGAAGCCCCCTGCGTCGAGCACCGGCTCGACCAGCCGCGACGGCGCGACGATGGCCCCGAGCGGCGCATAGCCCGCGCCGAACCCCTTGGAGAGCACCACGATATCCGGCACGACGCCAAAATGCTCGGAGGCGAGGAACTTGCCGGTGCGGCCCGCGCCGGACATGACCTCGTCGAAGATGAGCAGCACGCCATACTCGTCGCAGATCTCGCGGATGCGGGTGTAGTAGCTGTCCGGCGCGACCAGCGCGCCGGTCGATGCCCCGCCAATGGGTTCCATCAGGAAGGCCAGCACATTCTCCGGGCCCTCCTCCTCGATGCGGTCGCGCAAGAGTTCGGCATATTTCAGGCCGCGCGCCTCCTCGGTTAGGTTGTCGCGGTCGAGATAGGTCATCGGCGCGGTGATTTTGGGCATGCCCTCCATCATCGGCGCGAACGGCTCCCGCAGAGGATCGTAGCCCGTCAGGTCGAGCGCGCCGAAAGTGCAGCCGTGATAGGAGGGGAAGCGCGAGATGACCTTATACCGGCTGCCCAGCCCCTGGGTGAGCGCATATTGCCGGGCGAGCTTGACCGCGCTCTCCACCGCTTCCGAACCGCCGGAGACGAAGAAGACCCGGTCCAGCCCCTCGGGGCAGAGCGACACCGTCTTGGCGGCGAGATCCTCGGACGGGTGGGTGCGGAAATGCAGCCGGTAGCCGAAGGTCGCGCGGTCCATCTGCGCCTTCATCTTAGCGAGAACGCGCGGGTTGGAATGCCCGATATTGGAGACCATCGCCCCTGAGCAGCCGTCGATATACCGCTTGCCGCTCTCGTCGTAGAGGTAGATCCCCTCGCCCCGGTCGAGAAAGGGGCGCGGGTTGCGGGACTGGTAGAAGAGGTGCCCGCCCGTATCGGCCTCGGCCCTGCTCATGGGGCATTTTCCAGATGTTTGCGCAGAAAGGCGCGGGTGCGTTCCTTCTCTGGGCGCTTGAAGATCACCTCGGGCGGGCCTTCCTCGACGACCACGCCCTGGTCCATGAAGAGCACCCGGTCGCAGACGGCGGCGGCGAAATCCATCTCATGGGTGACGATGATCATCGTCATCTGCTCTTCGGCGAGCTTCTTCATGACCTGGTTGACCTCGTCCACGAGCTCCGGATCCAGCGCTGAGGTCGCCTCGTCGAAGAGCATCAGCTTGGGCTTCATCGCCAGGGCGCGGGCAATGGCCACGCGCTGTTTCTGCCCGCCGGACAGCTGGGAGGGGTAGTAGTCGATGCGCTCCAGCATTCCGACCTTTTGCAGCTGTTCCTCGGCCAGCGCGTCGGCGGCTTCGTTGCTGAGCCCCTTGAGCATCTTCGGCGCCATCGTCACGTTTTCCCGCGCCGTCATGTGCGGGAAGAGATTGAAGTGCTGGAAGACCATGCCGATCTCCTGGCGCATCTGGTTGATGTGCTTCTCGTATTGCCGATGCGGCAGCGACTTGTTGACCTGGGTGCCATCGAGCCAGATTTCGCCGCCGGTCAGCGGATCGAGATCGTTGATCGCCCGCAGGAGTGTCGACTTGCCGGAGCCCGACGGCCCGATGATGGCGACGATCTGGCCGCGCGCCACGTTGAGGCTGATGTCCTTCAGCACCTCCAGCTGTCCGAACGCCTTTTGGGCGTGCCGGATCTGGACGAAATCGGTCAGGTGGGTCTGGTCGGTGCTCATGGCGATACCTCGCGCGGGATCAGCGGGACAGGGAGATGCGGCGCTCGATGCGCCGCTGCACCCATTCCATCCCGAGGTTGATGACGTAGTAGAAGGCCGCGGCCAGCAGATAGAACTCGAAGGGCCGGTAGGTCGCGCCGATGGCGCGCTGCGCCGAAAGCGTCAGCTCGCTCACCCCGATGACCGAGACCAGCGCGCTGTCCTTGAGGAGCGCGATCATGTTGTTGCCGATGGGCGGGATGACCGCCCGCACCGCCTGCGGCACGACGACCTTGCGCAGCGCCTGGCCCCGGCTCAGGCCCAAGGTGCGCGCGGCCTCCATCTGGCCCTTGTCCACCGACAGGATCGCGGTCTGGATCAGCTCGGAATTGTAGACCGCGAAATGCAGCCCCAGACCGATGACCCCGGCGACGAAGGCCGGCAGGTCGATGCCGATCTGGACGAGGCCGAAATAGATCAGGAAGAGCTGCAACAGCAGCGGCGTGCCCATGAAGACGAACTCGATCACCTTGAAGGGCCACCGGATCACGGCGGGGGCATAAAGCGCCATGACCGCGAAGAGGATGCCGCCGAAAAAGCTGAGCAACGCCGCCGCCGCCGTGATGGCGATGGTCCAGAGGCAACCCAGAAGGATGATATCGAGGTAGCCGGGGATAATCGTGAAATCGAGGCCCATGTCGCGTCCTTCCGGGTCAGGTGATCTGCACCCGGCGGTCGAGCCAGGCCACGGCCCGCCCCGTCGCGTAGATGATGATGATGTAAAGGATGCCCGCCAGCAGGAACATCTCGAACGGCTTGTAGGTCGAGCCGATGTAGCGCTGCGCGGTGTAGGTCAGCTCGACGACCGAAATCGCCGCCACGAGCGCCGTGGATTTGATCAGCATGTTCAGGTTCACGCCGAGCGGCCGGACCATCAGTCGCGCCGCCTGAGGCAGTATGACCTTGCGGAACGCCTGGAACTGGCTGAGCCCGAGGGTGCGGGCGGCCTCGCGCTGGCCCTTGTCGATGGAGATGATCGCGCCGCGGATCGTCTCGGTCATATAGGCGCCGGCATTGATGCCCAGACCGATCACGCCGGCCTCGAAGGCATCGAGCTGGATGCCGATCTGCGGCCCTCCGAAATAGAGGATGAATATCTGGATCAGCGCCGGCGTGCCGCGAAAGACGCTGACATAGGCGGCCCCGGCAAAGCGCAGCAGGGCGAAGCGCGACAGCCGCGCCGCGGCCCCGAGGGCGCCCATGGCGAGGCCGAGAAGGGCGGTCAGCACGGACAACTGGATGGTGACCCAGGCCGCCTCCAGAAAGAACGGATAGACCCGGAGCATCAGGTCAGTGTCCATCGGACCCCCTTATGGCTCGATCAGCATGGCGGACGGTTCGGAATGGCGGCGCGCATCCCACGCGCCGCGTCGGAGCCGCGCCCCGGACGGGGCGCGGTTTCCTTGCGGAGTGGTCACGTCACCGGATGTCGGCGCCGATCCACTCCTCGGCGATGGCGAGATAGGTGCCGTCTTCCATCATCGAGTCGAGCGCCGCCTGCATCGCCGCGGCGAGGTCCGGATTGCCCTCGCGGATCGCGATGCCCGCGCCGAAGGGCTCAGTCGTCGGATCGGCGAACATTTCGAATTCCTGATCCTTCGCGCCCATGGCGAGAATGGCGGCGATCGAGTCGTTCACGATCGCGTCGACCCGGCCGTTCTCCAACTCCAGCAGAAGCTCCGGCAGGCCCTTGTAGGTATTGATGTCATAGCCCCGATCGCGAGCCCAAGCCTCGTGGGTCTCGCCCAGCGTCAGGCCGACCTTGACGTCCTCGAGATCCTCCAGGCTGGTGATACCGGAGCCGGGCTGGGTGAAGATCGCGCGCTTGTCGGAATAGTAGGGGCCGACGAAATCGACGACCTGGTCGCGCTCCTCGGTGATCGTCATGGAGCCGACGATGGCGTCGTATTTGTTGGCCAGCAGGCCGCCGATGATACCGTCCCACGCGGTGGTGACGATTTCCGCCTCGAGCCCCATGCGCTTGGCGATCTCGGCGCCGATCGCCGGATCGAAGCCCACCACCTCGTTCTGGTCGTTGACGAAGTTGAAGGGCGGGTAGGCGCCGGACATGGCGATGCGGATCACGCCCTCTTCCTTGAGCGTTTCCAGTTCGTCCGCGCCAGCCGCCAGCCCGGTGGCGGCGAGGGCGGCGGCAATGACGGTGGATTTCAGGACAATGCGGCGTGAGGTCATTTCTTTCTCCGTGTCGGGAATTCGCGGGGGCGCGGCGCTCTTGGTCTGGATGTGGCCCGCGGCCATGTGCGGTTTGATTCCGTTTCGCTCCAAAAGCCTTGCATCTGCGCCGGTATCGCGCAAATAAATAATCAAGATCATAAATATAGATGAAATGGATGCAGCCTCCCGATAGCGCGCGCTTTCCCTGGAACCTCGACTGGAACCTGCTCCGCACCTTCCTGGTCGTGGTGGAGCAGCGCGGCATCTCGAAAGCGGCGCTGGCCCTGGGGCTCAAGCAGCCCACGGTTTCGGCCGCGCTCAAGCGGCTGGAGACGGCGGTCGGCAAGCGTCTCGTCGTCCGAAAGCCGAACGAGTTCGCTGTAACCCTTGCCGGACAAAGGCTTTATGCCGAATGCACCAGCATTTTCGGGACGGTCTCGCAATTGCCCACCGTTCTCAACGAGGAGGTGGCGGAGCTGCGCGGGCATCTGTCGATCGCGGTGACCAGTTCCGTGATCTCTTCGCATTTCGACGATGTGCTGCACCGGTTTTCGGCCGCGCATCCTGGCGTCACCTACTCCTTCGCCGTGCACGAGAGCGATGAGGTTGAGAGCATCGTCACCCTCAACCGCGCCAGTTTCGGCATCTGCCTGCTTTCGACGCCACCCCAGAAACTCGACCGGCTGGAACTCTATCGCGAATTTTTTGGGCTCTACTGCGGACCGAGGCATCGCTTGTTTCATGCCGAGAGGGTTTCGACCGCAGATCTCGAAGGCGAGCCCTTCGTCGCCTTTCAGACCGAGACGCCCGGCGGGCCGCTCGAAGCGATCTCCCGGCTGCGGACCCGGATGAAGCTCTCGCCGCAATGGCGCGGCGTGTCCTCCAGTCTCAACGAGATCCGCCGGATGATCATGGCCGGGATCGGCATCGGCGCCTTGCCGGTCCATGTCGCGCAGCAGGACGTCGCGGCCGGCCGGATCCGTCAGGTGCCTCCCTACACGGAACTGCCCCGCATTTCCATTCACCTCATCAGCAACCCGGCCCGCCGGTTCACGGAGGCGGAGCGCGCCTTTCTTTCGCAAGTTCAGACCGATCTGTCTGCGATCAGCATCGAAGACCGCACCTATGGGGGATGACGCGCGGACGGTCGCGGCGTCGCAGTCGGAGGGCTTCCGATCGCGACATCAAGGCGCGGACCCGCCGGCCGGCGCAAGCGGGATGCCGGAAATCCGCGCGGTCAGACCGCCCTCCTCGTTTCGGTGCAGACTGAACCGCAACCCCAGAGAGCGCGCGTTTTCCTGCACGCTGGACAGGCCCAGCCCTTCGCCTTCGATCCCGTCGACATCGGCGCCGCGCCGGTAGGTCTGCATCACCTGCGCTATCTCGGTCTCGCTCAGGCCGGGCCCCGTGTCCGAGACCTCGATGATGGCCCCCTCTTCGGCGGCTATTGCGGCCAGCGCGATCCGCCCGGAGGGCGTGTATTTGATCGCGTTGGACACGAGGTTCGACACCATCCGGATCAGAGCCACCGGATGGACCTGCACCACCAGGTCTGTCGGGGTCACGTCGAAGGCCAGCGCCTTCTCGGCGGCTTCGGTGCCGAACATGCGTTGCGCATTCGTAAAGACGAGTTGAAGGGGCAGGTCTTCGGGGTCGGGCTCGGGTCTTGGCCCGTCGGGGGCCGGGGCGCCATCGCCCGCGCCGGCGCTTTCCGGCCGCGTGTCCTCCACCGCCTGATCGAGGACGGACTTCAGATAGGCGATGCCGGTTCTCAGCGTTTCGGCCAGGACCGGATCGCTCCGGTCGGCGGCATCGGCCGCGAGGCCCAACGAGGTCAGCGGCTGGCGCAAATCGTGCCCCGTGAGCGCCAGCCGCTCGCGGCGGCTTTCGGCCAGGCCCCGTGCGAAGCTCAGGTCGCGCCTTGCATCGCGCAGGGTCTCGTCCAGGCGCACCTTCTCGCGTATCGCGGCCAATTCGCCTTGCAGAGCGGCGTCGCGCTGATCGCGGAGCCCGAAGGACTGGCGCACCATGGCGGCCGCGAAGAGCAGGGCATCGGCCAGGAGCGCATAGCGCAAGGTCAGATTGTCATCGTCCAGATCGTCGAACAGGAGATCCAGGAAGCTGCTCCCCGCAAGCGCGCCGACCAGGATGAGCGCGCCGAGGGCGAAGAGAACGGCACCCTCCTTTCGATGGCGCAACAGCAAGCCGGCGGCCCAGAGAACGGACGCATACCAAAGCACCGACACGGAGGCCGCGATCAGTCTGGGCAGGCTGGTGGCCGGGTCTTCGAGCAGTGGATCCAATTCGAACCCGAGATCGTGATAGCGCATGGCGGCCTCGATCCCGCCTTGGGCATAGCTCAGCCCGACCGCCGCCGTAAGGGCCACGAAACTCGCCACGGCCAGCCGGTGCAGCCATCTTGGCGCCTGGTGCCCAGGCAGAGCGCCGGCGAGGAAGGCGGCCACAAAGGTCAGATGCGCCGCGACCTGACCTGCCTCCAGGAGCTTGTCGACCAGGAGCGGCCCGATGGGCGGGACGCCGGCGAAGAGCGGGGCGAGGTAGCCTTCGGCAGAGGCGGCCGCCAGGGTCGCGGCCGTGAAATAGACGGCATATCGCTGGGCTGGCGCCGCTCCGAGCAGCCGGCCGAAGGCCGCCAGGAACGCGATCAGCAGCGCCGAGGCCCCGAGTATCACGCCGAAGCCGTCGGCTCTGGCGCGCACGGCTGCATCGAAGGCCAGTTCTGGGCGCCAAGCCGGATCGGCATCCTCGATGTCTGTGGGGGTGTCGATCCGCGCCCGGATTTCGACGGTCTCACCCGGTGCAATCGGGATTGGCAGGGACGCCACGCGCCGAAACGCCGCTGGGCTGGCTTCGGGGCGGCTGTCCGCCGTGGCGGAACGAGCGGAGCCGCCCAGAACGGGGACCGTCCGAGCGTTGCGCCGGGTTTCGAACAGATAGCCGGTTCCGAAGGTGTCGCCGAAATCGATGCGCCAGATCCCGGTCTCCGCCCCGGTATTGGTCAGCCAGCCGCACGCCCAACTGCCGGGGTCCGGTGTCGGGTCTGCCAACAGCGGCTTCCCGTGTTCCACCGGGCAGGTGCCGTCGGCATCGTCGAGCCGCACCATGGCGCCGAACAGATTTTCGATCTCGTCGCCGGGTGCGACACCGATCCAGGCCGGGGCCCGCCTGTCCAGGATCTGCGCGGCCCACTCCTCGTCGTCATCGTCGTCCTTATCATCGTCGCCGTCGCTCAGTGCTTGAAATAGCACCAAGGTCAGGCCAACCAGGAGAGGTAAGGCCCAGAGCCGCCAGGAGTTTGGGGACGATGCCGACATCGCAGGTTCGCCGTGTTGTGATCGCCGACGATCATGCACTCGTTCGCACCGGGATGAAAAACATTCTGGCGGGATTGGACGACGTTGTCGTCGTCGGGGAGGCCGAGAACGGATTGGAGGCGATCGCGCTGGCCAAGGAACAGCGCCCCGATCTCCTCCTCCTCGATGCCGGGATGCCGCTGTCGCGCGGCATGGAAGTCTTCGGCGAGGTCCGCCGCTGGACGCCGGAGACGCGGATCGCGGTGGTCACCGGGTTCAACGCCGCCGGTTCGCTGAGCGACTGGATCGCGGCGGGGGTCGACGGGCTCTTCCTCAAGACTTGTCCGCCCGAGGAAATGGCGACCGGCTTCGCGCTGCTGCTGCAAGGCGAGGGCTATGTCTCGAAGGACGTTCTGCGACGCATCCAGAACGCCGAGGCCGTGGCCGAGCTTAGTCAGCGCGAGCGTCAAGTCCTGCATCTGATCGCCGAAGGCTGCTCCAACGCGGCGATCGCGGAGCGGCTGTCGATCAGCGCCAAGACGGTCGACAACCATCGCACCCGGCTGATGGCGAAGCTCGGCGTGCATTCCGTGGGCCAGCTGCTGGCCTATGCCCTCAAGGAAGGGCTGCTGGACAGTTCCGCCCAGCTCTGAAGGCGGCGCCGTCGCGGCCTTTTTCTCCTCGGCCCTCCGATTGAGGGATCTCCCTCATAACGGCCCACCGCCCCGCGCCGGTAGGTCTGTCGTCATCAGCCCAAGGCATTGCGCCAGACGGGCGAGAACGATGGATCGAAGGAGCAAGGCAAATGGGTATCGTGACAGCAATCGGCGTCGTCAGCGGTCTGGCAACTCTGGGCGACATCCTGCAGGGCTGGATCAAGGACGGCACCATCGAGGGCGGCTTCGCCGGGTTCTTCGACCCCGAGTTCGACCAGGAAGCCGCCTTTGACGGGGTCAACCAGCGGCTCGACGGGATCGAGACGACGCTCGGCCGGGTCGAAGCCAGCATCGTCGATCTGATGGACGACGTGGACACGCTGGCTCAGACGGTCGAACTTCAGGGCCGCGACCTGAGCACCAATATCGACGCGACGGCCTTGGCCGTGGTGCGGGGCGAGGTCTACAGCGTCCTGTCGCGTGTCTCGAACTACGACAACCGCACCGATGTCGCCGCCGACCTGGTCTCGGAGAGCTCGCTTGCCTTCGGGTCGGCCTATGAACTCGCCGGCGACATCCTGGGCGATGCCGCCGCCACGCCCGAAGCCATCGCCGCCGCCGTCGGCACGCTGACCTACGCCACCGCCACGCGCCTGCTGGTTGCGCAGACCGTCGAAGAGGGCGGCCACCGCGAGGGCGATGTCCAGCAGAACATCACGGACGCGGCGGCGCGGCTGGGGGATCTGCGGACGCATCTGGTGGAGAACCTCGACATCGATGTGAGGCTGGATATGTCGCGGGAGGCCAATTACGCGAGCGTCGAGGCCTCCTACCAGGAGCCGGTCTATTGGAACCTCGGCATCTTCGGCACCCATCTCGTCGGCTACAAGACCGTCACCTACACGAAGAAGGAACTGGTCAGCTACGATAACGCGGTCACCGCCAAGGTCAGCGCCGACGGCTACGAGGCCTTCGCGCATGCCGCCCTCCATGAAGCGATGTCCGAAATCCATTTCTCCACCGGCCTCACCGGGACCAGCGTGACCTACACCAAGTCCGTCTGGAACTCGCCCTATGACGCCGCGCCGACCTTCTGGTTGCCCATGAACGACAAGACCTTCGCGTTCCTCGAGGGCTATGACGGGACCGTGTCCTGGGATCTCTCCACCAATGCGGGCCGGGCGACGCTGGACGCCTATCTCGACTTCCATGTGGAGAACATGATCC
This sequence comes from Jannaschia seohaensis, assembly GCF_900116765.1. GTDB lineage: Bacteria > Pseudomonadota > Alphaproteobacteria > Rhodobacterales > Rhodobacteraceae > Jannaschia > Jannaschia seohaensis. The sequence goes on from NZ_UETC01000003.1 coordinate 143,485, forward strand.
TGGAGGATCTGGGCTTCGGCTATGGCGGGCAGGCTCTGGAGACGCTGGAGAACGTCTACACCGAGATCGCCGACAGCACCGAGCAGGATCTGCGCAAGGCCCCCGCCGCGCCCACGGATGGCGACGACTACATCAAGGGCACCGAGGGCCGCGACACGATTTCGGGCGAGGACGGCAACGACGTCCTGGTCGGGCATGGCGGAGACGACCGGCTCTATGGCGGCGCGGGCAACGACATCCTCAAGGGCGGCGCCGGCAACGACCAGCTCTATGGCGGCACCGGCGATGACGGCTATATCGGCGGCGCGGGCAACGACCGGATCGTCGATGCGGGCGGCACCAACGACCGGGTTCTGTTCGAGGGCAAGCTCGCGGACCACACGCTCGTGACGGTTGGCGATCAGCTCCACGTCTCGAAGGGCGGCGAGACCGACTATCTCCAGGGCATCGATGTCCTCCAGTTCGACGATGTGACGGTCGAGGCCCACCATATCGGCACGGCTGGCGCCGACGCGCTCTCGGGCACCGCGCAGGCCGACTTCCTCTATGGCGGCACGGGCGATGACGTGTTCCGGGCCGATGGCGGCAACGATCTGGTGTTCGGCGGCGCGGGCAATGACGTGATCCATGGCGGCGCCGGGTCCGACCGGATCGATGGCGGCAGCGGCAACGACCGGATCTACGACAATGGCAACGGCGACGACGCCTATGTCGCCAGCAGCGGCAACGACCGGATCAGCGACTATGGCGGGAGCCGTGACGTGATCGAGTTCGATGGCGCCTCCTCCGACTACTCCATCGTTCTCACCTATATCGGGATCGGAAGCTTCAAAGGCCCGACCCCCTACGTCGCTGTCACCGGCGCCGATGGCATCACCCAGATGTCGGGGGTCGACATGCTGGAGTTCCACGACCGCACCATCCATTGGAGCGAGATCGACCAGACGCGCATCGCGACCGAAGGCGATGACATCCTGACCGGCACGGGCCACATGGAATTCATCGACGGCAAGGCGGGCAACGATGTCATCGACGGGCGCGAAGGGAACGACAAGATAACGGGCGGCTCCGGTCTGGACGTGCTGACGGGCGGGGAGGGGGCGGATACGTTCATGTTCCTCCTCAGCGAGGGCGGCGCCGACACGGTCACCGACTTCAATGCCGCCGAGGGCGATCGGCTCCTGATCCGCAGCGCGGCGGGCAACGACTATGACGCCGCCTTCCTGGCCGAGCGCACGACCATCGACGCCCAGGGCCGGATGTTCCTGGATATCGAGCAAGCCAGCGGCGCGCCCTCCCTGCCGCTGCATGTGGCCACCTTCGAGACAGCCCTGTCGATCAGCGCCGACATCTTCGTCTGACACTCATCAGGTCCAACTTTCCGGGCCGGGGACGCGGGTCTCCGGCCTCGACGCGTCAAGCCGGAGGCGGCCGCGCCGAGAGGCCGAACCGCGCTTGCGATGCGGCAATGTCGATGTGCGGGCTGGAACGGACACTGATGGGGGTGGGGGCGCAAGTTCCATGCTATTCTACCGGGCGAGATCGCAACGCGTGGCGGGTAGATTGCCGATTTCAATGCGGCGGCCGACTGGTCCTGCTTCGGAGCAGGCCCTCGCAGTGCAGCGAATGGCAATTCCACGTCGAGACATCGCCGGGCCTTCGTTTCGTCAATCGGGGGGACGTTCCATGTGCCGCCCGAGCGGCGACGGACGCGTCTCTCAATCCTTTTCACCGACCTAGGTATGATCCGGCCTTCAATCGGTCCCGCCGGGGCTCGGCACGCCTTGGGGCGGACCGGCAGCGCCCAGCCTGGGTAGGGCTCCGTGCGCCGCGCCCTAACGGGGACGCATTCCGGCGCGCGCTTCGAAGGATCAATGCATCAGGTTCTGGGACAGCGACGGGCCGGGCGGGTCCAGGCGTCCGGCGACGTTCAGAGAAGGGCTGCGACAGCCGGGAGGGCCAGGCCGGACAGGCCGATCGAGACCCCCATCGGGAAGGCGCCCGGCGTATCCAAGGCCTCCCAGCCGGTCGCCCCGCCCGCCGCCGCGCGCGCCGCGGACACGCCCGCCACGCCGAGCAGCAGCGCCCCCGAGAAGAGAAGCGCAAAGAGCGACCAATGCTCCGGCGGCACGAACAGCACCACCGCCGGTAGCATCTTGACATCGCCCCCGCCCATCAGGCCGCGCGCGAAGAGAAGCAGCAGAATTGCGAACACCGCCAGCGCCGCCACCAGCCGCGCCGTCAGTTCACCAGGGGCGAGCACGGGTAGGGTCAGCACGGCGAGCGCGAGCGCCGCCAGCACGAGACGGTTGGAAATGGTCAGCCGGGCGAGATCGCTATGAATCACCAGCAGCAGCACCGGCGCCAACAGCAGCATCGGCCAGAGCGTGATGCTCATGCCGAGGACCGGAAGGCCGCGACCGGAGTTCCACCCTGCTGTGCCGACAGCAAGCGGAAGACGAGCTCCGCCTTATTTTCGACGCCCGTCTTGCAGTAGATGCTCCGGAGATGCGCGCGCAGGGTCGTGTTGGCGATCTTGAGTTCGCCCCGGACGGCGGTGTTGCTCAGACCGCGGCTGAGCAGCAGGCAGACGCGGAATTCGGCCCGGCTCAGGCGCGCGGGATTGTCACAAGCCAGCAGGTCCACCCCTTCTTCCGGTCCGACACCCGGTCCGGCATCGACGACCCGGTCGAAAAACTGCCGTCCCTCCGCGGCCTGCCAGGCCCGGTGCAACGTGACGGCGGCCATCGTGATCCGGCCGAGATCGGGGCCGGAGACGGGGTGATCGAAATGCAGCTCGAGGTAGTCGTCCGAACCGCCGCGGCCTCCCAGCGGGCAGACGAGGAGTTCGCGCATGGCCCGCCGCTTCTGAAAGACGGTCAGCGCCGGATCCAGGTCGGAGACCATGGAGGATTGCCAGACCGAGCCCGGCCGCGCCCGCCGCGCGAACTCACCAAGGACACAATGGGTGTAGGCGCGGGCCAGGCCGGGCACGGCGGCGCCGGGCGGCCTGCGGTCATGGACGACGAGATGCGGCCGGCCCCGTCCCTGCGCATAGCGCGACACGGCGGCGGCATCTGCGCCAAAAGCCTCCGTCAGCGCCTCAAGCGCCCGCCGGAGCGGCAACGCCCCATCCATGGCCTCGTACCAATTCTCGAGCGCGACGCGCAGTGCGCTCTCGTCTTGCCGCCAAGCGGTATCAAACTCGTCGAACAATTCAGACAGCCTCCAAAACTCAATACGCGTCGCAAACACACGACGGACTAGGCTGCTCGATTCTCAAATATTAGTATTTTGTTAATGTCAGTTAACAACAAAATGGCATTTGTGAGAAGACACCTTTTGGCCACAGAGTGTTGCGTTTTGTGCCGCAGATCGGCCCCAAAGCCGGGTCAGCCGGTATAGGTGAGCCACCGGATCACGGTCGGCCCCACGGTCATCAGGATCAGAGCGGGCAGCATGAAACTCGCCAGCGCGATCGACATTTTGACCGGCAGCTTATTGGCCATTTCCTGCGCGGCGAGCTCTCGGTAGAGACGCATCTCGCTCGCGTAGACATGCAGCGCCTCGGTCAGCGGTGTGCCGAATTGCAGCGACTGCTGCACGACCTTGACGAAGCTCGACACCGTATCGACGCCGCAGCGCGCCGCCATCTCGCGCATGGCCACATCGCGCGGCCGGCCGGCCTGGATCTGGCGCTGCACGGTCAAGAACTCGGCCGACAATTCCGGGCAGACGGCGGCGAGTTCGTTGCCCACCCGCGTCATCGCGGCGTCGAGTCCGAGCCCGGCCTCGACCGAGATTTGCAGCAGATCCAGCGCGTTCGGAAAGCTCTCCATGATCCGCGTCCGGGTCTCGAGCGCGCGGCCCTCGACATGGCGCGCGGGCAGCAGGAAGCCGACGAAGGTCAGCATCCCGAGCATCGCAAGGATCTCCGTCTGGCCCAGCCCCGCCAGCCGCGCGTTCACCCCAGGGGGCAAAATCGTGTTCGGGAGCGCCGCGACACCCAGCAGCGCCACGAAGGCCAAGGGCAGGCCGAGCCCGAGCGCGATCCGCGCGAGCACATAGAACCGCACCGCGCTCTCGCGCCGGTAGCCCGCCTGGATCAGCTTGATCTTCAGCTTCGTCAGCTCGCCGGGGTTCTTCGGCACAAAGGTCCGCAAGACGCCCTTGGAGGTCTCGACACGTTCGAGCAGCAGCCCCTTGTCCTCCCGGCGCTGGCGGCGTGCGTCGCGGGTCTGCAGCAGCCGCGCGGTGCCCGGATCGACCTGGGTGACGGCGCTGACGATGCCGTAGAAGGCGAGCCCGGCCCCCAGCCCGATCGCGGCGAACACCATGATCTGCGGGTCGAGGCCGGTGTTCTGCGAGAACAGTTCGAAGATCTCGTCCATGATGGCGTCCTCCTCAGATGCGGAAGTTCACGAGGTGGCGCAGCACCAAGTAATTGATGACCGTCAGGGCGATGACGATGCCCGCGAAGATCGGGAACAGCTCGCTGTCCATCACGCCGCCGAAATGGTCCGGCATGGTCAGCATCGAGAAGGCGAAGATGCCGACGGGCAGGCCCGACAGGAACTTCGCCGTCATGCGCCCCTCCGAAGAGATCGCGTGGATGCGGCGGCGCATGGCGATGCGGTTGCGGATCGTCTCCCCGAGGAGCTTGGTCACCCGCGCGAGGTCGCCGCCGGTGCCGTGCTGGATCCCGATCGAGGCGGACAGATAGTGCACGTCCTCCAGATCGAGGCGATCCGCGAAGTCCTGCACGGCATCCGTCAGATCGTCGCCGAAGCTGACCTGGTCGAAGATGATTCCGAACTCCGTTCCGATCGGGTCCGGCATGTCCTTGGCCACGCTGCCGATGGTCGTGTTGAGCGGATGGCCGACCGACAGGCCGCGCGACATCAGGTCGAGCGCGTCGGGCAGCTGTGTAATCAGTGCCTCCAGCCGCTTGTTCCGCTTACGGCGCACATAGGCGATGGGCAGCGCAAGTCCCAGCGCGATGCCGATCAGGACCGCCCTTTCGATGCTGACGAACCCCATAGCGATCACCGTCGCCGCCGCCGCCGAGAGCAGGCAGAAGGACAGGAAGCGCCCAGGCTTCACGATCATGCCCGCCTGGTTGAGGTCGCGCGGCAAGGTGGACAGGAAGGGCAGCCCCAGAAAAGCGCGTTGCTTGATCTCGGGTTTGAGCACCGCCAGCAGCTCCGGCGCGCGCTTGCCTTCGACGATCATCCGCATCCTGCGGTTCTTCGCCTCTTCATTGGTTTCGCCGCGCTGAATCAGCTGCATGAGGCCCGTGACGAAGAGCAGAAGGCCCAGGAAGACGCCGGCGAAAATGGCGTAGTTGTCGGGCGTGATGACGCCGTCGAGCCCGCCCAGGAGATCCTCGAGCATCACGGCCTCCCGGTATCCATGAACATGTCCTCATCGATATCGACGCCGGCGGCGACCAGAGCGTCGAAGCAGCGTGGCCGGATGCCGGTCGCGCGGAACTCGCCCAGGATCTTACCGTCGCCGGTCTTGCCCGATCGGCGGAAGACGAAGATGTCCTGCATGGTGATGACGTTGCCCTCCATGCCGGTGATCTCGGAGATCGACATCACCCGGCGCGAGCCATCCGACAGCCGCGACAGTTGAAGCACCAGGTGCAGACCGGAGGCGATCTGCGCCCGCACCGCCTGCATCGGGAAGTCGACGCCCATCATCGTCACCATCTGCTCCAGACGGCCGAGCGCGTCGCGCGCGGTGTTGGCGTGGACCGTGGTCATCGAGCCGTCATGGCCGGTGTTCATGGCCTGAAGCATGTCGAAGGTCTCGGCGCCGCGCACCTCGCCCACGATGATGCGGTCCGGCCGCATCCGGAGCGCGTTGCGCACGAGATCGCGCTGGTGGACGGCGCCGGTGCCGTTCGGGCTGGCGGGCCGGGTCTCCAGCCGGACGACGTGGGACTGCTGCATCTGCAATTCCGCCGCGTCCTCGATGGTGACGATCCGCTCGCTGTCGCCGATGAAGGAGGACATGGCGTTAAGCATGGTCGTCTTGCCCGAGCCGGTGCCGCCCGAGATCAGCACGTTGAGCCGCGCTTCGACTATGGCCCGCAAGAGCTTGGCCGCCTTCGCGTTGAGCGAGCCGCGCTCGACCAGGCGATCCATCGTGTAGGGCTGCTTGGAGAATTTGCGGATCGAGACGGTCGGTCCGTCGATGGCGCAGGGCCGGATGATGGCGTTGACGCGGCTGCCATCCTCCAGACGGGCATCGACCCAAGGCTGGCTCTCGTCGACGCGCCGCCCCACGCGGGAGACGATCTTGTCGATGATCCGCAGCAGATGGCGCTCGTCCGAGAAGCGGGCGGGCATGCGCTCCAGGACGCCGGCGCGCTCGACATAGATGTTCTCGTGCCCGTTCACGAGAATGTCGTTGATGGTCGGGTCCGCCAGGAGCGGCTCGAGCGGGCCGAAGCCCAGAACCTCGTCGATCAGCTCGTCGACCAAGGCCCGGAACGGCTCGGCCGCCATCTGGGTGCCCTTTTCCGAGAGCGTTTCATTCACGAGGCCGGCGACTTCGCGGCGCAACTCCTCCGGTTCGACCTTGTCGATCACGGAGAGGTTGAGCCGGTCGAGCAGCGCCTCGTGCAGTTCGCTCTTGAGAGCGAGATGGCGGGACAGCGCGATGTCCTCACGCGATGGCTGATTGGCGGCGATCTCGGCCATCTCGGGCGCGCGATCGCCAACCGCATGCATCGCGACGACGTTCTGCGTCGCCGAGGCCCTGTCCCTGGAGAACGACTTGAACATCTCTTCTTCCTTACTTTTGGGCCGGGTCGGCGGCGCGCGGCCGCGTTCCGACATCTTCGATGAGTTGGCGCGCGATCCCGTCGATCGCGCGGGACAGCGGCGAACGCCGGCTGATCTGGTGGATCGGCACGCCCCGGTCCGAGGCGCTGCGGCAGGACTTCGGGTCTTCGGGAAGCCAATGTGCGAATTTCCGCTCCAGCACTTCCTGCGCGACCTTGTGGTGGCGTCGTTGGATCATCGGCTTGAATTCGCGCGACACCACGAGCTGGACATCGACATTGAGCGCGTCCTCGGTGAGGATGTCGATCACCCGGCGCGCCTGGCGCACGGTCGGCACCGTGGTGTCGGTCATCAGCAGCAGCCGGTCGACCCGGTCCATCACCGCCGAGGTCCAGTCGCAAAGCGCCCGGGGTAGATCCACGATCACGAAGTCATGGCTGTCCCGCAGCGCCTCGATGATCGTGCCCACCTGTCCGCGCTCCAGCGCTTCGAGCGGGCAGAGCGTTTTGGGCGCGGTCAGCACATCGAGCCCGCTGGGGTGCCGGATCAGGGCATCCTCGACCTCCGCAGCCGTGGGCACCGTCCCCTGGGCCGCCATGCGATAGAGCGCGTCCGAGGGCTCGACATCGAGCAGGCTGGCAACGCCGCCATATTGCAGGTCGAGGTCGAGCAGCGCGACCTTGTGGCTCGCCGTCCGCTTGATGAGCCCTCTCGGATCCAGCAGCCGCGTGGCGACGTTGACGGCCAGCGTCGTCGTGCCCAGCCCGCCCCGGGCCTGGGCGAAGGCGATCACCCGCCCCTGGCGCGGGTCCGGCACGCGCAGGGCCGGGACGGGATATTGCTGGCCACGGGTCAGCCATTCGATGCGCTCTCCAAGCTCTTCCGGGGTCGCGCTGTCGGGCAGGATCTCGTCGACGCCGGCCTCGCGGAACTGCCGGGCCTGGCGCAGCGACAGCGCCTCGTCGGCCAGCGCCAGAATGGCGCGCTCGGTGCCGATCTTGCGGCGGAACTCGGTGAGCGCGGCGAGCTCTTCGTCGGGGTTGTGGCCGGCTTCGATCACGATCAGATCGACGTTCTCGGCCAGCAAGGCGGCAGAGCCGTTGAGGCCGGCCAGGGACTCGCGATGCGCCTCGACCCGCATGGACGGGGTTCGCCGGAGCGACTTCTTGACGGAGGCGATCCGCAGGTCGTCGCTTGAAAACACGGCGATCTTGTTGTGCATCATTCCTCTCCCAATCTGGGTCATCCGTCGTTCCCCGCGGCCAGGTCTTCGCCGGTCACCACCGCGCGCAGCGCTGGGAACGGCGGCGACTGATCGAAGGCGCCGACCGTCGCGCCCGCCATTGAGGCAAGGGCGCCGACGGGCGTGATAAATTCGAAATCGACCCCGGTCAGCGTCACCGACACCTCGGGCACGAAGGGGCCGCCGAGGAAGTTCAAGGCCGGGTCGAAGGCGTAGCTGACCTGCACGTTGGCGCGCGTGGTCGTGGTCGGCACCGAGGCCTGCAAGCGGCCCCAGATCTCGTCGGCGGTGGCTGTCGAGCCACCAAGCTCGGCCAGGGTGCAGGTGATCGGCCCGGGCGTGCCGCTCGGGTCGTAGTCATTGCCCGGATCGAAGTCGCAGATCGTCGCCCCTGGGATCACCGTGCCGGTGTCGTCGAACACGGTTCCAGCGCAACCCTGGCCGAAATCCGGCAGGTCGGCGGTGAAGCCGCCCGGCAGGTTCGAGAGATCGGCCCGGGCGTTCGATGTCGGCACGTTCGGGCAGATCGCCGGGCGAACGCTCGCGGTGCGGGCGGCCACGGCCAGGGCCTTCTCGCTGGCGGAGAAGTGATAATAGAAGCGCGCGAAGTCGATCGCGCCCAGCATCAGCAGCAGGAACAGCGGGATCGCCAGGGCAAGCTCGACCATGGTCGTACCGCGCTCGCAGCCGAGCAGGGAGAGGGGCGCGCGCCGGGTCATGATCCGAAAATCCGTGCTTCGTCGGTGATCTGCGTCGTGATCGCCCCGGCTGGATTGCCGGTGGCGAAGCGCATGACGCCGGAGAAGGGAAACTCAATGCGCAGCGTCGCGGTCACGATCGCGATCGGGGCGGGCGAGACCCGGTAATCGCCCGCGACGCCCTCGCAGCGGCTGTCCAGCACGACATCGGTGATGGTGATGGCGGGCGGGAACGCCCCGGCGGCATTGGCCTGCGCGCTGAGGCGGCCTTCGAGGTCTTCGCCCGTGACGAAACTGTCGATGGACCCGCCGGAGGAGCACAGGTCGCTGGGCACGACCCGGCCGACATAGCGGCTGGCATCGCGCACGCCCTGGATCGCGGCCTGGTAGGAGTAGAACATCCGCCCGCCCTCGATGGTCACGGCGAGCACCAGCATCAGCAGCGGCAGGCTCAGTGCGAACTCGGCCAGGGCGAGGCCGCGCTCGTCGCGGCGCAGGCGGGCCAGGAGAGATGCGATCTTCATCCGTCCCCCCTCACCGGTAAAGCTGCACGACATCGCGGTAGGTGCCGCCGACCGAGCCGGTGCCGCCACCGCTGCCGCCGGCCGAGCCCAGCACCTCGCCATAGATCGACAGGACCCGCGGCGTGGTGGCCGAGGAGGACACCGGCTCGGTCAGGAAGATCTTGACGTAGTCGTGCACGGGCACGTCGTTCGTCCGTCCGACGATCTCGGTTCCGCCGGCATCGGGATCGCAGTTGACGGCGGCGACATAGATCACCCGGCGCTCCGGCTCCGGCGCGACATTGGCGGAGCACTGGCCCTGCACCGTCTCCTGCAAAAGACCGTCGATCAGCGGCGAGCCGGTCAGGGGCGCGGTCGTGCCGTTCTGCTGCGCCTGGGCGACGGCGAGGGCGTGCGCCTCGTTCATCTTCGTCTCGGCGACATACATCTCCCAGCGGGTGCCGATATACTTGCCCTCTTTGGGGTCCAAGGGATCGAAACCGTACGTATCGCGCGGATCGACGAGACCGTGGTTCTGGGCGACATAGGCCGCGTCGTTCCAGGTGCCGTCGCCGTAGGGATCGGCCAGCCCGTCGAGATCGAAGTCGCAGCTGCCGGTGATGAGGCAGTTGTCCCAGGGGAGCTTGGCCGCGTTGGACGGGTCCGTGTTATTGCCGATGCACTGGTTGCCGGTGCCGGAGATCACGCCCTTGACCACGTTCGGCGCGGGGGCATAGGCGGGATCGTTGCGCTTCTGGCTCATCGCGCCCTGATACATGTCGAAGCGCGTGTTGAAGGCGTAGTCGAAGATGCCGACATTTTGGCCCGGCTCGCTATTGACGCCGTTCTGCGCGAAGCACTGGGTGACGCCTTCGCGCGCGCCGACCATGCAGCGCATCTCGCCTGCGACGCTGTTCTCCTCGGCGCACGGGCCTTCGTCGTCGAAGATGATGTCGTCGGAGGCCAGGAAGCCGAAATTACCCGGGCCCCAGGCCTCGTTGCCGGTGTCGCGCAGGTGGATCATCTGGCCGATATTGTCATCCGCCCGCCACAGCGCGCCCGTCACCGGATCGGCTGCGGGAATGCAGAACATCAGCGGGGTGATGTCGCAAGCATATTGCGTCATCCCCGCCACCGCGCCCGCGCTGGTGAACGTGTTGAGGTCCGCCTGTCCGGTGAGCTGCGTGAAGGCGCGGCCGAAGGAGAAGCCCGCATCGAAAACGTCCAGTTGGACGCCGACATAGCGGGCGCGCGTCGGATCCGTCGTGGTGGCGGTGACCGCGTCGGTGTCGGAGGCGGGCAGGGTGCTGTAGAAGGTCAGCGTGTAATCGCCGGTCTCGAAGTCGCGGCCGCCGTCGCCATAGGTGCTGTAGTCCGACACCATCGCCGCGGCCGCAGCGGTCGCGCGGTCGATCGAGTCGGGCCTCAGGTCGAGCTCTCCGGCGGCGGCCAGCGCGACGTGATCGGCATAGCCCTGCAATTCGGAATGGGTGACGCCCAGGCGGCCGGTATCGAAGGTCAGCGCCATGAGCCCGCAGAACAACCCCAGCAGCACGCCCACCATCGGCAGGATCGAGCCACGCGCGTCGCGCGTCAGGCGGGGGAAGGGGCGGCGGGTCATGGGTCTCTGCCTCCGGGTCCGCGGGTTCAGTTGAGGATCGTGTCGGAGAGTTCGGTGCCGCGGCGGATGCGGACGCGCTTCTGCCGCTCGCCCTCGGAGTCGACGACCGGGCCGTCGAGCAGGTCGACCAGGCTGACCGCTTCCAGTTCCTGGGCGTCCTCCGTCTCCTCGAAGGAGCGCAGCGTCAGGCTGAGCCGTCCCGCGCTTTGGGCCAGCGACAGGCGCTGCGCCTCGTCGGGCGACACGTCGACGGTGACGGTGCGGGCGACCATCGGGTTGTCGTTGTTCTCGTCGGACATCTGGTCGACGGCGATGACGCGGACGTTCTGCATGATCGTGTGGGTGGTCAGGCCGCCGCCGCCGCCACGGGTCAGCACGATGTCGACGAAGTCGCCCGGCGTGACGAAGCCGCCCGCCGAGGTCTGCGCGTTGACGGTCAGCGCCATGGCGCGGCGCGACGGGTCCAGCGTCTGGGTGATGGTAACCTTCTCACCGAAGTCCGAGACTTTGGGGGCCAGGATGATGTCGCCCTGGCTGAAGGGCCGCTTGGCGCGGCGCAGTCCCTGGCCGTCGCTGGGCAGCAGTTGGTCGAAGCTCGTGAAGGTGGCGGCGGGCGCCGCGTCGGCGGGCCACTCGATGATGTTGAGCATATGCGCCTCGATCGCCTGGCCGAAGCCAATATCTGCCTTGGCGACGATCACCGGCACGGTCTCCGGCGCGGCTTCTCGAGTCGCTTCGACCGGGGCCGGAGTCAGGTAGTCGCGCGCGAGATAGGTTGTGCCTCCGGCGACGGCGAGGCCGGTCAGGGCCGTGAGAAGGGAGGCTACGCGCATGGTCGATCTCCGGGTTCGGTGGAAGCTTTGGATCGCGCGGCATCTGCCGCCGCGCGGTCCTGTCTCTGATCGGTCTGGTCAGCAGGTGATCGTGGTCGTCGTGACTGCGGCGTCACCCTCGCCGGTTGTCGTGCTCTCGGATCCGCAGGGCATCGCGTTGCCCGCACCGGTCATCGCCTCGGTGATCTCATCGCCCAGACCGCCCAGGGCGACGACGCCGACGCCGATGGCCAGGGCCAAGCCGATGCCGTACTCGGGAAGGGTGAGGCCGCGCTCGTTGCTGATCAGGCGCGTGAACAGGTTCTTCATCTCATTACTCCAATCTTTCCGTCATCTTGACGGATGGGTTGCCGCCCCCCTCGTGCGGAGCGTCTGGCGTCGCCTCGTCGTCGAGGAACGCATTCAGATTAGGCCGGGCCGTCGGGGCCGCGCATCGTCCGCACGTATTAGAAATACACCCCAGGGTTGTATTTTCCTCCGGTCTCCGCTGGTACGCACCACGGTTCGCCGTTTGGTGACCCTGAACGCCCCTGCGAGCGAATCGCCGAACGGTGCTCCGATTCGCCCGCCCAGGCCCGCCGCTGTGGCCCGAAACTTCGGGATAATGGACGCAAAGGGCTGGAGCCGGCCGGTCCGAAGGGCGGGGCTCTGGTCCATGCGATTCGTGAAGATCGAGCGCCCCGCCCAGGCGAGACGGGGGGCGCGGTCGATTGCGACCGGGCCGGAGGGCTGGCGGCACGGTGCTCCGGCCCAAGGCCGAGAAATGCCGGTCGGGTGCGCGCGTCCGGCGCCATGACCCGCCTGAGCCGAGAGCCATCGCAGACGCGCGCTTTTCAGACGCGCGGGGCTCCCGACCGCCGCGACCCCTGGAAAGGATCGACCTGCGCCGATGATGCGGGGCTTGGCGCGGGCCGGGCTCCGGACCTGCGCGTTGGGAGAGAGTCGACGCGCGGCCGGAGCGCGGCCGGACGGCGCCTGCTCGGCCCGGTCGCCTCCTATCCTCCCTCGGAGCGGGGTGCGGCTTCTGGAGACGCACCCGCGCCAGTCTTCGGCGGCGCCGAACCTCCCGGGTGGCTGTCCCCCGGGGCCGTCTCTGACGCCTAGAAGATCAGGATATCGTCGATCCCGAGGCTGGCATCGGGGCCGAGGGTGACGACGGGCTGCAAACCCTCCGGACCGCTGCCATCCAAATCGAGCAGCAGCGTGCCGGTGCGCGGCGCGAACCCGGCGGTCCCGTCCAGCAGCAGCCCCAGAGCGACCTCTGGCGCGAGGGCGCGGATGTCGATACTGCCGTCGCCAAGCCCCAGCAGTCGATCGTCGAGGACGAGCTTGTCGCCGCGCGCGAAGTCGGTCACCTCGATGGTCGAACTCGACCCGAGCAGGACGAAGAAATCGTCCCCCGCGCCCCCGGTCATCGTGTCGTATCCGCCCGCGCCGATCAGGGTGTCGCGGCCGTCATGTCCGACCAGCTCGTTCGCCTCACCGTTTCCGGTCAGCCGGACGCCGTTCGGGCCGGCGGCCGAAAGCCTCTCGATGGAGGCGCCGCCGATGGAAAGATCGACGGTCGTCCGCACCTCGTCGAACCCTTCGCCCGCCGTCTCGACAATCCGGTCGGCGCTGTCATCGACGATGTAGACATCGTCGCCCGCGCCGCCCTCGACCGTATCGGCCCCGGGGCCGCCGGTCATCGTGTCGTTCCCGGCGCCGCCCCGGATCAGGTCATCGCCCCCGCCGCCAAGCAGGACGTCGTCGCCGCCAAGCCCGTCGAGGGTCTCGTTGGCGCCCGTGCCGGTGATCGCGTTCGCCGTATCGTCGGCGGAGGAGACGAGCTGCCCGCGGATCTCGCCTCCGGGGAAGGCGGCGGTGTGGATGTTGACATAGAGGTCTAGATCGCTGCCCGGCGCGCTTTGGGCGAGCGCGGGCAGGAAGGCTTCGATCCCCTCGGCGCCGTCCCAGATGCCGGTCGCCGTGACCGATCCGTCGCGATTGAAGGTCGCGGACAGATCGTCGTCGCTCAGGAAGCCGAAGACCACGCCGCCATCGACGCCGCGCGCGCCGGCATGGATATGCGCGTTGGTGATGTTGGCGAGACTCGCGACCGTCACGCTATAGCTGAGCGTGCCGGCCACGGCGTCGAAGACGGCATAGCCGACCCCGCTTCCCGCCGAGCCGGTCGGCGTCGTGGGCTGGGTGCCATCGAGTGTGAACTGGAACACGCGGTTCGCCGCCGACCCGACTTGCGCGTCGAGATCCGCGTAGCTCAGCGTGCGGTCGTCGAAGGCGATGGTTTCTATGTCGTCTGCGATGAAGTCGGCCCCCGCGGCGGAGGTCACCAACAGGCCGCCCTCGGCCGCGGCCACCGCGATGGCCCGGCTATCGGCCGCCAGCACAGCGACGTCGACACCGTCCCCGCCGGTCAGGGTGTCATTCCCGCTCCCCCCGATCAGTCGGTCGTCGCCCGCCCCGCCATCGGCCGTGTTAGCCCCATCGACGGTGAACTCGGGTCCGAAGCCGCCCTCCACGCTGATGTTCAACGTCGCGGTCGAGGTCTCGGACAAAACACTGCCGCCATAGGCGCTCAGCGAGATGGTGTAGGTGCCATCGGCATCGAACTGGTGCTCGATGAAAGAATCCCGCCCGGAGGTCGAACCCGCGCCGCCCAAGCCGGTGGCGCTGTCGTCATCCCAGGTGATGGCCGTCCCGTCGGCACGGAGCAGGGTGAGATACGTGTCGAAGCTGGCCCCGTCGATGTCGAAGACCCAGGTCTGCCCGGCCTTCGCCTGGAAGGTGAACGCCTCCTCCCGGTCGCCGGAGCCCGTGATCTCAAGCGTCTGATGGGGGCGGGTCGTGGCATTCTCGATGTCGGGCGTCTCCAGGAGGCTCCAATCCCGCCCCAATGCAAGCGGCTGGGTGAGCGGGTTCACCGTTGCGCTGTCGATGACGCGCAATCCGCTCCCCTCGATCCGCAGGACATCGTCGCCGGCGCCGCCGAGGAGGGTGTTGTTTCCCGATCCGCTGATCAGCGTGTCGTTGCCCTCGGCTCCGGCGAGCAGGTCGTCACCCTGCAATCCTTCGATCAGATCGTCGCCATAGCCGCCGGTCAGGTCGTCGGCGCCGGACGTGCCGCGGATCGTCTGGTTGCGCAGCGCGAGGAGCGTGGGGAGATCGAGTGTCGTCTCATCGCTGAACTCGAAGGTCTCGAAGCCCGAGGTGGTGATGGTGCCGGCCTCGGTGGTCAGCACGAGGCGATCCTCCGGACCGCGCACGACAAGGGCTACGCTTGGGGCGCCGACCACCAGGAGGTCGGTGCCGTCCCCGCCCGAGACGACATCGTCTCCGGACCCGACCGTGACGGTATCGTCCCCCGCGCCGCCGGAGACGGTGTCGTCGCCTTCCGCCCCGTCGAGCAGGTCGTTGCCGTCATCCCCGGAGATGTCGTCACCGTCCGCCCCGCCGGCGATGGTGTCGTCCCCGCCGCGGCCGCGCAGCGTGTCGGCTCCGGCGTCACCGAACAGCACGTCATTCGCCCCCGATCCGGTCAGGCTGTCGTCCCCTTCGCGCCCGAAGAGGGCGGTGGAGGTCTCGGCTGCGGTCAGCGTGTCGCCGGCCTCGGTGCCGATCCGCTCGGCCATGAACCGGCGGATCAGAACATCCGCGTCGTCTCCGTTCCAACTCGCGTGACCGCTCCACAGCGCCAGTAGGGAGCCATCTCCGAGCGACACGAATTCAGGCGTGACCTGAATGTAGTTGATCTCGAAGTCGCCCCGCGTGTGCATCTGCAACCGCTCGCCGACCTGCGCCCCCGTTTCGTCGAACCGAAAGGCATAGGACTCGAAGGACGGGTTGTAGCCCGATTTCGAGCGAAGCCCGATCAGGAAGCCGCCATCCTCGACGGCGGACACGCTCGGCCGGTCATAGAGCGCCCCCAGGGAGACATCGCCGCCCTGCGGCGTCCCGTCGGCGTCGAACCGGCGCCAGAGGGTCTCGGTGGAGGAGTTCCAGGCGACCACGAAGCTGCCGTCCCGGAGCGTCGCGACGGCCGGGCTGCCCATCGGCTCATCGGGGGCCGACGAGACGAGATAGGCATCGCGCAGAAGGGCGCCCTCCGGTCCCCTGATCTGGATCCCGACCGAGGGAAAGCCGCTGTCATTGCCATCCGTCGTCTCGCCGATTCGGGTGACGATCGCATAGGTCCCGTCCGCAAGCCCGGTCGAGTCGTAGACTCCGTTCCAGCGGTCGTAAGAATAGGAGCCCGTCCCGATCCACGGACTCACCTGGAAGGGGGCCGTCGTGAGGTTGCCCTGGGCGCCGAAAATGGCGCTGTAGAGAGTCTGCGCGCCGATATACTGCGCCAGGATGCCGCTATAGCCGGCTTCCCAGGTGACGGCGAACCCGCCACCTTCGAGCGCGGTGATCGTCGAGCCGCCATATCCGCCGGCGAGGCCGTTGACCTCGACGCTCTGCGTCTCGGAGATCTGGCGGTCGGGCAGGGCCAGGATCCGATCCGACAGGTCTTGGCCCGCGGCATCGAAGGTGCGGACGCGCATATTCGCGGCCTCGGCATCCCGCCAGGCGATCGCATAGCCGCCGTCCTCGAGCCCCGTGACGACGGGGTTGATGCTGCTGCTGCGGCTGGAGGACGAGCTGTAGATCGTCTCAAGCGCGCCGACGGAATTTCCTGCGGCATCGTAGCGCTGCGCCAGCAACTCATGGGTCGAGCTGTCGTCCGCATCGGGCTGGTTGACCCAGACGACGACGGCGCCGCCATCGGCCAGGGAGGCGATGACCGGATCGCGCTGATCGGAGATCGTCTCCGCTTGTGTGCGGGTCGCGCCGGCAATGGGGAATAGCTGGTAAGTCATTCTCAAACCTCAGTCGTTCGGCCTTCCGATTAGCCCAAGATCGATGCCTGTCTTTGATGAGTATCAAGGATGCGGATCAAGCGGCCGCCACCGGCCGACAGCCTGTGGCGCGGCCCTCGTGGCACTGGGTTGTGCCGCCCCGGGGTCGCCCTCTGCGCTGGTCGCTGGGGGGCGCGGTAACCCCTCGTCTCCCTCGCGCGGGGAGGGGCGGTTCCTACCGATCGCGGGGCACCGGAGGCCGCGTCCGTCCCGCCCGCCGCTTATGGCAAGGGCAGGTCTCAGCCGGAGCGTTCGGGCCGGCGCGGATCGTGAAACGCGGAGATCGGCAGCCCGGTCGCGCGGCGTCGTGAGGTCATCAATCTCCGGCGGAGGCGTTCGTTCGACAAGGCGGACAGATCCGCCCGGCCCAGGCGGTATCTGTTCCGCGCGATTCCGGGATAGAGCCACGGATGAACCGGTCGCGGCAGGATCCGCAACGCGGTGGCCAGCCGGCCCCTCCGGCTCAGCCCGCCTCCGATCCGAATGATTTCGTACATGCCCGACCATGTCTTGTCTGGGCACTGAACCGGGGGCTGGATTCGAGTGGCGCGTTGGAGTTGAGCGATGAGGAGCGGGTCGCGTTCAAGGCTGCCCTGGACGTGGCGCGGTTTGGGACGGGCCGTCCGCTGCGCGATGAAAGGACGGTCGCCGAGGGGGCTCGTCAGGCGACTACGGAACGATGCGAAATGGCGCACCCTCCCGGATCGCTTTGGCCCGTCGTGGCGAGCGTCGAAGCTGCGCATCCGATGGTCGAAGGTAGGGCGATGGGCGCGGGCGTTCGAAGGCCTTTGGGATGGCGGCGCAGGGTCCGAACCCGAGGAGGTCTGCATGGACCGCAGCGACATCCGGCTCCCTTACAAGGCGGCCAGCGGAAGGGGGCACTCGCCTGAACGCGCTTGGCCGCTCGCGCGGCTGCTACGGTTGCATGGCGGTGGCCGCTTCCGACCGGCCGGGACGGATGCTCTCCCATCCGCTCGATGCCCGGCCGGGCGGTCAAGCTGCGCGCGGCGCCAGAGCGACGTGTGGCGGTGAGGGGCTTGGGGCGTGGCAATGCCATTGTCGGCGATCGGGGCTCCTCCTCGCAGCGCTGGTGGAGGGCCATCCGGGCGGCGGTCGCCCTCGCCGTCCTCCCCGCGCAGTCGACGCACCGCGACGCCCCCGGTCATGAGCGTCTATCGCCCGATTGGGTCGGACGTCCTCCTGGGGGCGGCCTGAGGTGGGGCGAGAGCGCCGCGCCTCGCCGGTGGCGGTCTCCAACGCACCGGTGACGGCGGCCTGTTCGACGGTCGCGCCAGGACCGGCTGCGATCGGAGCGCGCCCGTCCCTTGGGGGCAGCGCCTTCCGGTCCATCCGAGGCGTGCCCGCGCCGCCATAGACCGAGAGACCGTACTCTGAATTTATCAGAACCCGGCGGTGGCGTTCCAACTGCCAGATCCCGCGGATCTTGACCGGGCGACAGCCGAGGACGCCGAACGCAAGCGCTGATTGGGTCAATAGCGCGGGAAAACGAGAGGGCATCGGTCGCTCCCGCGTGGGCAGAGGGTGATGCGCGTCCGAGCTCGCTCCGCCATGGGCGGGCCGTCGGCGGTCGCATCGGGTTGGCGTGAGGAGCCGAAGGCCCCGGTCGGCGCGGGACCGGTCTTGGTCCGACATCGCGCCCTGGCCGGGCACGTCATGGGTGTCGTCGCTTATGGACTGCATGGCTTGCGTCAAGCCGAGCTGGGGAAAGAAAGGCGTAGCTCTGAACGCGGGTAGCAATATCGACGGTTCCGACGACGAACGGGCGGCGCGGCGCCGCCGTCATCTGGCCGGATCCCAGGGCCGGACGTCGCGGCCATCGCCGTAGTGGAGGACGGTGAAGCCTTCCTCCGCCGTGGGTGGCGTGAAGTGGCGGTTGAATTCATGGAACTGGGCGTCGCTAACCGTGAAAGGGTGCGCGCCCAAGGCGTTGCGGGCGCGCAGCCGGGCAAGACATGCGTCGTCCGACATGTCCAGAAAATGCAGTCTGTGAGCCACGCCGGGCGTCGCCGCCAGCGTCCTCAGCCATCGGCGCTGGCCCGGCGTGTTCGCGGCGAAGTCGAGGACGACGGACAGGCCCGTCTCCAGCAGCGCCGCCACATGCGGCTGCATAACGCGCCGAAGCTTGCCGCTGCATCTCACATAGTCGTCGAGAGACTGAAGCGCGTCTGCGAAGAGGGCGTCGAGCCATGCGTCCTCCGAGATGAGGACGGCTCCAGGGGCCGCGCCGAGTTGGGCCGCCAGCGTCGACTTGCCCGAGGCGATCTTGCCGCAGAGGATGTGCAGCACTGGCTGTGCGTTCGGCATCGATGCGCTCTCCTGTCATTCGCCGGACCTGTCGCCGGCCCGTGTCGTCTCTGGGGCACCTTTCGGCGGCTTGGACAAGACCCGCGATCCTGTCGCCCGGATGGCGCGGGGCACCCCAGCGACGGGAGGGATCCCGCGGCCCGTGGCGCGACCGCGCCTGTCGCGGAACGGTCGGGGCGGGGGCTCTCATGTCCGCGCAGGGTTCCGGCGCGCCTCCAGCCATGTCGATCGGCGGCGCCAACATCGGGTCCGATCGTGAAGGCAACCGCGCCCGCGCGGCACCGGCCGCAGCCGGCGGCGGTCGAGCACATACGAATGCACGACCATCACCGCGTCATGCAGGGTGCCTCTATCCCCGGTCGAGACAGGCCGCCCGCCTTTCCCTTCGCGTCGTCTTCCGTCAGCCGCTTTTCCGGTCCGGGCGTTCTGCCTCACCGAAATCCTGTTTTTCCTGAACGACTTGGCCCTGGCCGGCTCGCTTGGGGTCGAGCTGATCGCTGCGCTCGGACGTGCCAGCCCGGTGCTCTTGTCGGTGGGGCGCGCGCAGCTCGCCTCCGCTCGCGCGCGGGCTTGCGCTTCCCGAAGCAAAGGGCGGATCGCGGCGGGCGACCGGCCACGACGGGACGGGAGGTCTATCACCCGCGCCCAGGTCCAAGCGCCATCGCGGCGAGTCCGGTGCCCGCCAGAGCAGACGCGGCCCCGAGCCAGGGCCAGAGCCCGGGCAGGATCGAGAACAGGAAAAGATAGTCTTGCCACAGCGCCCAGAGCGGCCAGAGGACAAGCGGAAGCGCCACCCCGCCGGACAGCATCCGCAGGAGGAGGGCGCGCCGCCGGTTGCCGCGATAGGCGCGCCAGAGGCCGAGCGCGGCCACGGCGAGGCCCAACGCGATGGCCCCCTGCGCCGCCCGCTCGGCCCAGAGCACGCGCGCCATGCCGACGGGGGCGACGCCGAGGCGCTCGGACCATTCCCGCAGGATCGCGGCGAAGAGCGGCCAGGCCCGTTGGCTGTTCGACAGGATCACGATGCCGTCGCCGGTGTCCGGCACGAGATGCAGATGGCTCATCCAGCCGTAGCCTTGCCCGCCATGCCAGACCGCCCTCCGCCCGTCCGAGAGACGCTCGGTGAAATGGCCCAGCCCATAGCCCTCGGCGGCGAAGCCGAAGAGGCCGCCGACCGCGACCTCGCTCCGGTGCAGACGGGCCACGTCATCGGGCGACAGCACCTGCTGGTCCGCACCCGCCATCCCGGCGACTGCGAAGCGCGCGATATCGGCGGCGGTCGCATGCAGCCCGCCCGAGGCGCGCCCCGGATAGACATAGGGCGCGACGGGCTGCTCGTGCAGGTCATGGCCCACGGGGATCGGCTTGCCGGTCCAGTCGAAACTGGCCTGCGCCATGCCGAGCGGTTCCAGAACCTCGCGCGACAACAGCGCGGCGAAATCCTCGCCCGTGGCGTCCTCTATGACGAGCTCCAGTAGGCTGTAGCCGGTGTCCGAATAGGAAAACCCCGCGCCGGGCGGGGCGATCAGGGCGACATCCTCCGCGACATGGCCGGGCAGGTCCGGCCGCTCCGCGCCCGGCGGAAAGCGGGCGGCGAAATCGCCGAGACCGAGACCGGCGCTGTGGCTCAGCAGCGCGCGCGGCGTGATCGCCGCCGCGTCGCCCGGCGGCGTCCAGCGGGTCAGGTATCCGCCGATCGGCGCATCGAGATCCAGCCGCCCGGTCTCCGCCAGCCGCATCGCGCCCCAGGCGGTCACGGGCTTGGAGATCGACTCGACGCGGAAGAGCGCGTCCGTGGTCATCGGCCGGCCCGTCGCCGGATCGGCCATGCCGAAAGCGCCCGTCCAGACCGGCGCGCCGTCCTCGATCAGTACGACCACCGCGCCCGCCACACCGTCCGACGCCATCCGGCCCGTGATCGTGGCACCGAGCGCCTCGCCAGCGGCCACTCCCTCCGGGTCCGCCGACACGGCTTGGGTCAACGCGGCGAAGATCGTCACTGCCTGACAAACGCAGCGCGGGGCGCGCGGCCTCATGCCTCCGAGACCCGGAGCACCAGCTTGCCCGTGACCGTGCCTGCCTCGATCCGCCTATGCGCCTCCCGCACCGCGCTCAGCGGCAGCACCTCGGCCACGACCGGCGCGATCCGGCCCTCGGCCAGCAGCCCGAACAGCGCGCCCAGATCGGCCCGGAACCACTCGGGATGTGCTCGTCGCATGGCCCCGATCGAGTAGAACGCAGTGGCGTGGCCGTTGGGCAGCCAGTCCCAGATTTTCAGCTTCACGAAATCCAGGGGGATCGTGCCGCCGCGCCCCAGCACCTCGTTCTGGAAGCCGAAGGCCACGAGCATCCCGCCCGGTTTTAGCACATGAAGCGAGCGGGAGAGGCTGTCGCCGCCCAGCGGGTCGAAGACCGCATCGACCCCGTCTCCCGTCGCGGCCCGGATCACCCCCTCGGGCGCATCCGCGTCCAGCGGCGTGGCGCCAAGGCTGCGGATCACGTCATGCTTGGCCGCGACATCGCTGCCGAAGGCCGCGATCCCGGCATCGCGCGCCAGTTGCAGCATCGCCGTCCCGACGGCGCCCCCGGCCCCGTGGATCAGCAGGCTCTGGCCTGCGGTCAGCTTCGCCACCCGGTGCAGCATCTGATAAGGCGTGACGCCCGACAGGATGATGCCGAGCGCATCCACATCCGTGAGGCCCTCCGGCACGGGCGTCAGCCGGTCCTCGGGCAGGCAGAGATACTCGGAATAGGCCCCGATGGTCGTCAGATCCGCCACCCTGTCGCCCAGGGCGAAACGGGAGGCCTCCGGTCCGAGCGCATCCACGACCCCGACCATGTCGTAGCCGAGAACGAAGGGCGGCTTTTCGGTCACGTCTGGATACATGCCCTTGCGGATCATGACATCGGTGAAGGCGGCGCTGGTCACACGCACCCGGACACGCACTTCGCCCGGCCCGGGTGTGGGGGGATCGGTGCGCGTGACAAGCTCAAGACCTTCGGGGCCGCCGAAGGCTGTCAGTCTGACCTGGGTCCAGGGCATCCTTATCTCCGTTCGTTCTTCAGGGTGATGGCGAGATCCGCAAGCGCGGCCTCCAGGGCGGGCACGAGGTCGCTCGCGTCATCCGCGATCCCGATATCGCTGTTGATCTGGAACGCGACGCTCACGCCGTGCGCCGCGTAGTGGCGCAGGCTGGAGACATAGCCCGGGATCCAGCCGCCATGGCCATAGACAGGCCCGCGCGGCGTATCGGCATAGATCGCGACGCCCGCGCCATAGCGGATGCCGGGCGCGTCCGGGTCCACGGCGACGCCGTCGATCAACCGGTCGAGATAGGGGCCCGGCATCGCCGCGCCGCCAAAGAGCAGATGGCCCCAGCGCGCCAGATCGGCGGAGGTCGAGGCAAAGCCGCCGCCGGCGGCTTCCACCGCCGGGTTCCAGAGCAGGTGCCCCTCCACATCGCTGGTGCGCGCGGGCAGACCGAAGCGATTGGCGGGGTCGGTATAGCCGACCGCGAGGCCGGGCAGGTCGGGGCGGTCCGAAGGGAAGGTGGCGCCCAGCGCGAGCGGACCCAGCAGGCGGGTGCGCACGGCGTCGTGCCAGCCCTCGCCCGTCACCTCCTCGATGACGAGGCCCAGCAGGACATAGCCCGTGTCGCTATAGGCCCAGCCGCGTCCGGCCTCGAAGAGCGGCGCCCGCCTGGCCACGAAGGCCAGGAGCCGCTCGGCGTCGAAGGCGCTGCCGTCCCCCGTCAGCCGGGCCCAGCTCTCCTGGAACTCCCGGAGATGCACATAGTCCGGTATCCCGGAGGTGTGATGCAAAAGCTGGCCGAGGGTGAGGCTGTCGGCGTTCGGCAGCGTCCCGAACCAGGGGCGATCCCCGAGATGGGCCGACAAGAGATCGTCGCGCGAGAGCCGGCCCTCGTCCTCCAGCGCCAGCAGGGTGGCGGCGACGAAGCTCTTGCCGATGCTGGCCGCCAGCATCGGTGTCTCCGGCGTCATGGCGCGCCCCGCTTCGACATCGGCAAAGCCCGCGGCCCCGGAGATCACCGCGCCGTCCGGCAGGACGAGGGCCGCTGTCACGCCCGGGATGCCATATCGCTCCAGGACATCGCGCAACGCGCGGGCAAGCCGATCCTCCTGTGCCGTCGCGGGCGCCACGAGGCTCGCCGTCGCCAGGGCGAGGAAAGACCGCCGGCGCATCGCCTTACTCCGCGGGCTGCGGTGCAGGGCCGGACGCCGTCGGGAGAACCTCCGTTATGGCGCCTGCGCGGGTGAACATCGTGGCGCGGTTCCACCAGACGATGACCCCGGCCACCGCCACCAGGATCCATGTGTCCCAAGGCTGGGCGTCGGCCCAGAACGGGTTGATCAGCTGCCAGTGGAACAGCATCGGCCAAAGCAGGCTGCCCCGCGCGCTGTTGAAGATCGGCGTGACCAGCACCGCGAGCGTCACGTTGCCCACGAAGAAGGGCAGGAAGTTCCAGTCCGCGAAGACCACGCCCGCGAGAAAGAAGGCGGGCAGGTGCCAGGTTCCCCAGGTCGCGCCGATGAGAACGCCCGCCCAGATCGGCGCCATATGGCGTTGCAGAAGGGGCTGCATGACGCCGCGCCAGCCGAACTCTTCCACCGGGCCGAGAAAGAGCATCATGAAGAGAACGGCCACGACCGGCCCCGCGCCCTCGGGCGGCAGCGGGGCCAGCATCGGCCCGCCCTTGAGCAGCGATCCCGCGACGAAGACCAGGGGCAAGGCGAGCAGGATGAACGCCGCCCAGCCCCAGGATCCGCGCCAGAGGAAGAGGCGCGACAGGAAAGCCCGGAGACCCGACGCTCCGGCATAGCGGAAGACGATCAGGAACGCGGCGATGGCGGGCGCCCAGGTCGCGAGAAAGAAGAACGGGTGCGATCCGCTGATCTCGCCGAAGAGGCTGGCCGCCTTGTCCGGCGCCAGGATGTAGATCCCGATCAGGCCCCAGGTGATCAGGAACGTCGCTCCGAGAAACAGGGCGAGCGCCGAACTCGGAATCGCCATCGAGGAGGAGGTGTTCGACTTCGCTGCCATGGCTGGATCCGCCGGGTAAGGGAGAGGTCGCATCCCCGGTAACGAGCCCCCCGGACCGTTGCCGTGACCTGGATCAAGCGAACGGCGCATGGAGCCGCTTTCGTGGAGTGCGCCTGTGGCGCAGGGCCCGTGTGAGCCGAGGGCCGGCAGGTTCGAGGGGACGTCGGTTCGGGGTTCGGTGGGGGAGGTCGGCGTCCGCCCCGCGCGATCGGCGTGAGAGCGCCACGCGCGCCCGCCGCCTGCGCAGGCTTGTCGGCTGCGGGCTGGCTGCCGGGCGGTCAGTTCGCCCGGGACAGCAACCGGTCGGCGCCGCCCGCCAGCTGCTCGGGATGGCCGGACTCATCGACGAGCACGAAGGAGGACCGGCCGCGCTCGAACATGGCGATGGTGCGGCCCTGATACTCGAAGGCCGTGGGCGGGTCCTCGGCATCCTCCGGGCTGCGGGCCACGACCAGCAGCAGGAGCCGTCCCAGATCCGGCGCGTCGGCGACGATGGCGACGGCCGGGCGGTCGGGGGTCGCGACGATCTGAACGTCGCGCAGCGTCCAATCCTCCGGCAGCTGCGGCAGGTCGATGCCGAGCGCCGCGACGATCTCCTGTGGGTCCAAATCCGCGCTTTCGGGCTGCGACACCATCCAATGCCGAAGCTCCAGCGCGGCTTGGGCGTCGAGCGCGGCCTCGACCAGCGGGGGGGCGGTGGCGGGGCCGGCCGCTTGCCAGAGGACATGGCCGGTCCAGCCGAGCGCGACCAGAGCGGCCGCTGCCGCGATGGGCGCGACGCGGTGCAGCAGGCGCTGGGCGCGCAGCCGATCCTGCAAGCGGCGGGCCTCTGTCACGAGCCGTGTCGGCGCGGGGGTCTCTGCCTCGGACAGGGCGCGCCGCAACGCGGCGGCGTTTCGCGCGTCGGCCAGCAGGTCGGATGTCCGCTCCGGGTGCTCCGCCAGATAATCGGCGACGGCGAGGCTGCGATCGGCGTCCAGCCGCCCTTGGAACATCGCCAGAAGATCCGCCTCCAACTCCGGATCGGGGTCAGTTCTGTCGTGCATTGTGTCCTCCGACGATGCGGAAAGGCCTCGCGGGCTTTGTCTCAGCTCCGCCATCCTCGAAGGCGCGCAGGGCCGCCCGCGCCCGACCGACGCGGGACATGACCGTGCCCGGCGGAACGTCGAGAACCTGCGCCGCCTCAACCGGTCCGAGCCCCTCCAAAGCAACCAGGTGCAACGCTTCGCGCTGCTCGGCGCTGAGCGACAGGAAGGCGACGCGCAATTGCGCCAGCCGCGCCGCATTCTCCCCGGACGGGGCGACGAAGGGGGGCCGCGACTCGGCCCAGGCCCGTTCCCGCGCCTGCGCCGCCCGCGCGCTGCGATGGCCGTCGATGAAGAGATTGTGCAGGATCGCCATTAGCCAGACCCGCGGATCCGCGCCGTCGCGGAAGCTGGCCCGCCGTTCCTGTGCGCGAACGAAGGTAGCCTGCACCAGATCGTCGGCCGCCTCGGCATCCCGCGTCAGCACGAGGGCATAGCGCCGCAGCGCGTCGAGCTGTCCGACGATGTCGAGCGTGTCACGGGCCATGGCGGCTCACCTCTCGTCCGACGGGCGGGTCATGGCGCGGCCTCGGCCCGGGCCGACGTCCCTGCACGATAGGAGGAGCCGGATGTGCCGACATGGCCCGCGTTCTCCTCCCGCAGACGCGCCGCCGTCTCGTCATAGAGGAAGGGCAGAAAGGCATAGCGCCGGCCGCGCGTGACCTTGCTCACCCTGTGCAGAAGCGAGCAGGAGAACACGACCGCGCCGCCCGGCGGGGCCTTGAAGCTGCGCGGCCCGTATTCGGGAAAGCTGACCTCGCCGCCGTCGAAATCGTCGTTGAGATTGACCGAGACGGCGAAGCGGCGATGCGCGGTGCCCTTGGTCGTGTTGTCGCGATGGGCCGAGAAATGCCCCCCATCCTCGGCGGCGTAGCAGGAGATGATGTAGCGCTCCATCCGCGTGACCCGGAACTGGTGGACCTTGGCGATTTCGGGCACGACCCGGCGCAGGAACCGCGCCTGAAGGGCGGAGACCAACGTGCGATCCTGGATGTCGTAGTCCTTGCGGCGCTTGAACGCCGGGTCGGTCACGCCGACCGTCTTGCCGTCGATTTCGCGCATGAACCCGCTCTCCTGGCCGCCCTGCGCCTCGTAGAGCCCGATCAGGTGCTGGCAAAGCTCCGGCTCGAAGACGCGCGGCAGGAACAGGATCGGCGCCATGATCTCGACCCCGGCGAAGCGCGCGGGCGGCGGCAGCGCCTCCAGAAGGCGCATCACCTCCGCCAGGTCGCTCCGCTCCGGGCGAAACGGGATCGCGGCGATCACGCGCATCGTGGGGTCGATCACGACCCATTGCCGGACCAATGCGAGCGGCGTGCCGCTGGCGGGTGTGGCGGCCTTGTCGGCCACGCCGTAGCGGCGCGAGACGGTCAGATCGAAATCCCAGAAATGCCGGTAGCCCGGGATCCGGTTTTGGACCCGCCCTTGGGCTTCGTCCGCCGGGTCGACGCTCACGCCGAAAAAGCTGGCCCGATCGTCGTCGAAGAGGTCCGGCCGGTCATGGGCCGCCCGAAGCGCGTCCTGGGCATGGGGATCGGCCGCGCTGCCGTAAAAGCAGAGCACGAGGTAGCGCCCGGCCGCGCTGTCGAAGGCATAGCGCGGGTTGGCGACGCTTCTTTGGATGAAACTCGGCGCCGGGTCGCCTGGCGTCAGCAGGGTCGTGGCGTCGATCTTTAACGGGGAATCCATTCGGGCTCTCAATCATGCGGTTATCGGTCATACGGAGTCCGCGGGCCATCCCATCCCCCGCCGCGACAGATTTGTCGCCGCCGTTCCTTTTAGGGATGAGATCCTGCGGTGCCCGTGCCCCCGCCGAGGGCGCGCGCCTGAGCCCGGGCATGGCCGTGTCGGCCCCCTCCGCTGCGGTAGCCTAGCCGCGATACTGGTCGTCCGTGACCTTCTCCATCCAGGTCACCGCGCTCCCATCAATGCTTTCCTGGATGGCGATGTGGCTCATTGCGGTGTCGGGACAGGCCCCGTGCCAGTGCTTCTCACCGGCGGAGAACCAGACGACATCGCCTTGGCGCACCTCCTCGATGGGGCCGCCCTCGCGCTGGACGCGGCCGCGGCCGAAAGTGACGATCAGGGTCTGGCCGGCCGGGTGCGTGTGCCAGGCGGTGCGCGCGCCGGGCTCGAAGGTGACATGGGCGCCGACGGCGCGTCCGGGCGCTTCGGCCTGAAATAGCGGGTCGATCCGGACGGCTCCGGTGAACCAGTCGGCGGGACCGGGCCCGGAAGGGTTTGTGCCGGCGCGGGTGATCTTCATCTGCGGTCTCCTGTCTGCACGGCGCGCCGTCGCGCCGTTTCTCCGACCCAGAGGTTAAGCGCGGGAGCGCCGGGTGGGACATAGGCGAGTTCATCATCGGGCGGCGTGATCTGACCCGAGCGCATGCAGGTCTTCGACATGCTGGACGCCTTGGAGGCGCGCCTGGTCCAATGGCCGCGCCTTTCCCATGGGCGCGCCTGTGACCGCGCCCGAGATCCGCCTCTTCGTCACGCTGGGCCGCTCCGCCGTCTGCGCGGCCCTGGCGGCGCCGCGGCGGCTTAGCCGCGCAGGCCTCCGGGTTGCATCGGCGCGCGCTGGGTCAGCCATGTGTCCAGAGAGGCGCGAATATGGGTGCTGCAAAGCTCCGCCAGGGCATCGCGGTCCCGCGCCTTCAGGGCCTCCACCATCTCGGCATGGTCCCGCAGGGCGCGGGCGCGGAGCGTCGGATCGGCGATGCCGAACGAGCGGACGGCATTCGCCATCCGGGCATAGCGCGCCACGTCCCGCGCCAAGCTCCTGTTCGCGCAATGGTTGAAGATCGCCGCGTGAAAAGCGTCGTTCAGCCGGTGGATCTCGCGCCGGTCTGAGCGCGCACAGGCCCGCGCATGGGCCTGGCGAACGGCCTCGATATGGTCCAGCTCGCGGGGGCTGGGGAAGGTCAGTCGCAGGATCGCCGCGCGCTGAAGGATGTCGCGGATCTCATAGATCTCGGCCACCTCCTGCGGCGAGACGTCCTTGACCCGGGCCGAGCGGTTGAACGGCTTGGTGGCGACCCTGCGGTCGATCAACAGCGCGATGGCCTGGCGCACCACATGCCGCTTCGCGTCGAAACGGGCGATCAGCGCATCTTCCGGCAGCTCTTCGTGCGGGCGAAGGAGGCCGAAGATCACGTCGTCCTCGATGACGTCCGCGATCTCATGCGCCTTCAAGGCCGCCGGTCCCGCTCTCTCCTTCCGCTGAGCCGTCATGTCGGCGCTCTCCCATTCATGCACCGGTTCGGTCGCTTCCCCGAACCGCTCATCCACAGTCGCGCTGCGCGCCTCCCTAGAGGATCCAAATTGGCATTTTTGCAGGGTGGGCCATACCCTTAACCACCGCTACCCATTGATATTAATATAAGTATTGATACGGGCGTCAATGCTGATAGGTTGCCGCACATCAACGATATCTGGGAGGATAACCATGACCATGTTGAAGGCCCTTGCGGCCGGAACCCTTGTCGCGCTCGCGACCCCCGCCCTCGCGCAGCAGCAGCTCTCGGTGGCGACCGGCGGCACCGGCGGCGTCTACTACCCCATGGGCGGCGGCCTCGCCGAGGTCATCAACAACCATGTCGAGGGCTACGCGGCCACCGCCGAGGTCACCGGCGCCTCGGTCGAGAATATGGGTCTGATCGCGACCGGCGACGCCGACATGGCGCTGGGTCTGGCCGACACGGTAGCCCAGGCGCAGACCGGCACCGGCCGGTTCGAGGGCCAGCAGCTGGAGATGATCCGCGGCCTCGCGTCGATGTATGCCAACATGATCCAGATCGTGGCGCTGGAAGGCTCGGGCATCACGTCGCTCGCCGACCTGCGGGGCAAGCGCGTGTCCATCGGCGCGCCCGGTTCGGGCACCGAGGTCAATGCCGAGGTCGTGCTCTCGGCCAACGGCATCAGCTATGACGACATCGAAGAGCAGCGCCTGAACTTCAACGAGACCGCGGACGCGCTGGCCAATGGCGATATCGACGCTGGCTTCTGGTCCGTGGGGGCGCCGACCTCGTCGATCCTGAACCTCGCCACCACGCAGGACATCGTGATGATCGAGCTCAGCGACGAGGAGATGGCCGCCGCCCGCGAAGCGCAGCCGCTCTTCGCGCGCACTACCCTGGCCGCGGGCACCTATGAGGGCGTCGGCGATGTCACGGTGCTGGGCGTGCCGAACGTTCTGGCCGTCTCGTCGGAGATGCCCGAGGATCTCGCCTACGAGATCACCAAGGCGATGTTCGAGAACATCGCCGACCTGCGCGCCGTGCATCCGGCGGCGAACCAGACCACGGTCGAGTTCACGCTGGACGCGACCCCGGTTCCGCTGCACCCGGGCGCCATCCGCTACTACGAGGAAATCGGCTCCGAGATCCCGGACCGCCTGCGCCCGTGAGGACGCGCATCGAAGGAGGGCTGTTGGCCCTCCTTCTCATTTGGAGCCTTGGCGCCGCCAATGCG
Source organism: Jannaschia seohaensis (assembly GCF_900116765.1). Lineage (GTDB taxonomy): Bacteria > Pseudomonadota > Alphaproteobacteria > Rhodobacterales > Rhodobacteraceae > Jannaschia > Jannaschia seohaensis. Next base: position 173,023 of record NZ_UETC01000003.1, read on the forward strand.
GCCGACCTCGTCGCCACGCGGTGGGATGGCTCCGAAATCGCCCGCCTGACCGTTCCCGAGGGGCAGGGGTGGTGCGTGCTATGGAACCACTCGGTGCAGGGCTTCCCGGTGACGGATTGCTACGAGAACCGCGCCGGGCGCATGGTGCTGGTTCGCTCGCGCCAACCGGATTTCGCCGCGGGCCTGGGGCATATTCCGGGACGCGGGCGCCAGGTCTCGGACGGGGCGGGCGGCTACTGGATCCTTGACATCGACGAGCCCGTGCCGGGGGATGCCTATGTGCTGCGGCCCGGGGCCGGGCCTGTCGATCATCGTTTGCAGGTGGGCGACACGGTCGTGTCGCTCTCGGCGGCTGCCGCGCGCCAACGGGTGCGCATCGAACTGATAGGGGAGTGACGCGATGGTGACGGACACCGAGGTGCCGCAGCAGGAACATCCGCAACACTGGATCGTGCTGCGCGCGATCGCCGTGGTGGGCATCGGTCTGTCGCTGTTCCAACTTTGGGCGGCGGGGGTGCAGCCGCTGGGACTGTTCTACCAGCGGCCCATCCATCTCGGCTTCGTCCTCGTCCTCTGTTTCCTGATCTTCCCCGCCTTCGGCCGCCACCGCCCGCGCGGTGCGCTGGGCTGGGCCATCGACGGGCCGCTGATCGTGGCTTCCGTCGTGGTGGGCGCTTGGCTGCCGGTGAATATCGACACCATCGCCAACCAGATCTTTCCCCGCGACATCGACGTATGGATCGGCGTCCTGACGGTGATCGTGGTGCTGGAGGGCGCGCGCCGGGCCGTGGGTCTCGGGATGACGATCATCGGCGCGTTCTTCATCGCCTATGCCTTTGCGGGCAGCCGGGGCGAGTTGCCGTTCCTCGCCGACTGGATGCCGGGCATCCTGAACCATCGCGGCTATTCGCTCGACCGGCTGGCGAGCCAGATGACGCTGGGGGCGGAGGGCATCTTCGGCATTCCCCTGGGCGTCGCGGCGACCTTCGTCTTTGTCTTCGTCCTGTTCGGGGCCTTCCTCGAAGTGACCGGTGCGGGCAAGTTCTTCATCGACCTCGCCTATGCGGCGACCGGCCGTCAGCGGGGCGGCCCGGCCAAGGCCGCAGTCATCGCCTCGGCGGGGATGGGGTCGATCAGCGGCTCTGCCATCGCCAATGTGGTCACGACCGGCGCTTTCACCATCCCGCTGATGAAGAAGCTCGGCTACCGCCCCGCCCAGGCGGGCGGGATCGAGGCCGCGGCCAGCACGGGCGGCCAGATCATGCCGCCGCTGATGGGCGCGGGCGCCTTCCTGATGTCCGAGTTTACGCAGATGCCCTATGTCGAGATCGTGCTGGTCTCGATCTTTCCGGCCGTCCTTTATTTCGGCGCGGTCTATCTGCTGGTCCACATCGCCGCTGTGAAACAGGGCATGACGGGCATGGCCTCGGCCGAGTTGCCGAGCGTCCGGGCCGTCTTGGCCGAGGGCTGGCATTTCCTGCTGCCGCTGGTCGCGCTGATCGCGCTCTTGGTCGCGGGCTACTCGCCCATGCGGGTCGGCTTCTATGCGATCGTCTCCATCCTCGCCGCCGCCTCGGCCCGCGCGCTTTGGGTCTTCTTCAACGACGCGCCGACCGGGGAGAAGTTCGTGGCCCTGTGCCGTCGGGGCCTGGTCCTGACGCTCGACGCGCTGGAGCTTGGCGCGCGCAACGCTGTCGCCGTCTCCATGGCCTGCGCCGTGGCGGGTATCATCGTGGGCGTCGTGGGCCTGACCGGCCTCGGCCTCAAGTTCTCGGCCATGATGATCGCCTTCTCGGGTGGCAACCTGATCCTGGCGCTGCTGCTGGTGGCCATCGCCAGCCTGATCCTGGGCATGGGGCTGCCGGTGACGGCGGCCTATATCGTGCTCATCATCCTGGTCGGCCCTGCGCTGACGCAGGAGTTCGGCATCCCGATCCTGATCGCCCATCTCCTGGTGTTCTGGTATTCGCAGGACAGCAACGTGACGCCGCCCGTGGCGCTTGCGGGCTTTGCCGGGGCGGCCATCGCCGGGTCGAAGCCGATGGAGACGAGCGTGCAGGCGTGGAAATACGCCAAGGGTCTCTACCTCATCCCGCTCTTCATGGTCTTCAACCAGGAGATCATCCTCGGCGGTCCCCTGCTGCTGGTGCTCTGGAGCGGCTTCATCGCGATCCTCGCCCTGGTGGCCTTCGCCGCCGCGCTCGAAGGGTTCCTCTTCGCGGCGATGCCGGTCTGGCAGCGGGCGCTGCTGGTGCCGGGGGTCATCGCTTGTTTCTGGCCCGACTTGGCGGTCGAGGTGGCGGGCGTCGCGCTCATCCTGGGTCTGCTGTGGCTCAACCTGCGGCAAGGCGGCGGGTCTGAGGGCAGGGCGGTGGCCTCGCAAGGCTGACCGACCCATGTGCCGCCGCGCCTCTCGCCGGGCTGCGGGGCCTCGCGGCGGAGACGGGCGGAGACCTGGCTGCTTTTGCCCGGCCGAGGGACTCAGGCCCGCCGCCACGCGCGCGAGAGCAGGATGACCACCGGAAAGGTCACCGCATAGGTGATCGCGCCATAGATCACCGCGGGCATCGCCAGGAGCGGAAAGCCCGCGGCATCGCCCCAGAGCATCGCGCCCACCGCCAGCCCCAGCCCGCTGTTCTGCACGCCGGTCTCGATGGCGATGGTCCTGCGTTGCGGGCCGGACAGGCCACAGAGCAGAGCCAGGGCAAAGCCGAGCCCGAGCAGAAGAAATGTCAGCAGCACGAGCTGCCACCCGATCAGCGCCAGACCGAATTGCAGCGCGTCGGCGATTTGCAGGAACGACCAGCCGATGATCGCGAGGAAGACCGCAAGACAGATGCGAAAGACCGCCTGCTCGTGGCGTTCCACAACCCGCGGCAGAAGCGAGCGGATCGCCATGCCCAAGAGCACGGGGACCGTGGCGACGATCACGACGCGCAGCGTGAGGTCTCCGAACGCCAGTGCCGTGACATCGGCGCCGAGGAAACGGCCCGCCATCAGCAGATAGAGCGCCGGCAGGGTCACGGCCGAAAGCAGGTTGCTCACCGCGGTCAGGGACACCGACAAGGCCACGTCTCCGCCCGCGATCCGAGACAGCATATTGCTCATCGCGGCCCCGGGGCAGAGCGTGAGCAAGACGATCCCGAGGGCGAGGTCCACCTCCTGCCGCAGCACCGAGACGAACAGCGCCCCCGCGATCGGCACCAGAACGATCTGGCTCAGAACGCCCAGCAGGAGCGCCCTCGGCCGCGCCAGCGCGGACCGGAAATCGGCAAGCGTCAGCCCGAGGCCAAGCGCGAACATCATCACGAAGACCGCGACGGGAACAGCCACTTCTATGATGGTTTCGGTCGTCACGGCTTTGCCTCTCCGCGCGACGATAGCAGGGCCGGCGTGGCAGAGCGAGCCAAAGGCTTGGCAGAGCCAGCCAAGACCGGCGGCATGGCCCCTGGCTAGGGTCGGGGGCATCAAGACACCTGGAGACGTTCCATCATGCCCCGCATCCAACTCCCTGCCTCCATCGACGCGGCCCCCGACGCCGCCCAGCCGCTCCTCCACGGGGTCAAGGGCATGCTGGGCAGCGTTCCGAACCTGTTCCGCATCACCGCCAACAGCCCGGCGGCGCTGGAAGGCTATCTCGGCCTGAACGGGGCGCTCTCGAAGGGGCGTCTGACGGCGCAGACCCGCGAGCGGATCGCCCTGGCCGTCGCGCAGATCAACGGCTGCGACTATTGCCTCTCGGCCCATGCCTTCCTGGGCAAGACCCTGGCGAAGCTCGATGAGGCCGAGATCGCCGAGAACCGCGCCGGCGGCTCCTCCGATCCAACGGCCGACGCGGCCGTCCGCTTCGCGGCAAAGCTGGTCCGCGAGCGGGGGCAGGTCACGGATGCCGACGTGGCGGCCGTCAAGCTTGCGGGCTACAGCGAGGCGGAGATCGTCGAGATCGTCGCGCATGTCGCGCTGAACACCCTGACAAACTACCTGAACGTGGCGTTTGACACGCCCGTCGACTTCCCGGTCGTCAGCGCCTCGGCGGCCTGACACCGCGGACGCCCCGGTCGCGCCTCCTCCCCCCCCCTCTCCCCACCGCGACCGGGGCGCAGTCTGCTCTCTTCCCAGGAGTCCCCCGATGACACGTCCCCCGCTGCCGCCCTTCGACACGGCCTCTGCCCGGATCAAGGTCCGGCTGGCCGAAGACGCCTGGAACAGCCGCGACCCCGAGCGGGTCTCGCTCGCCTACACGCCCGACAGCCAATGGCGGAACCGGGCGGAGATCTTCCAGGGGCGCGACCGGATCGTCGAATTCCTGGCGCGCAAATGGGCGCGCGAGCTGGAGTATCGGCTCATCAAGGAACTCTGGGCCGAGAGCGGCAACCGCATCGCCGTCCGCTTCGCCTACGAGTATCGCACCGATAGCGGCGGCTGGTTTCGCGCCTATGGCAACGAGAACTGGGAGTTCGCCGCCGACGGCCTGATGCGCCGCCGCATCGCGTCGATCAACGATCTGCCGATCGACGCGGCGCAACGCCTGTTCCACTGGGATCTCGGCACGCGGCCCGAGGATCACCCCGGCCTCACGGATCTCGGACTGTAGGAGCCCGGCCATGCCGAATGCTTACGCAGACATCGCGTTCACGCGCCTGGTCCGGGAAGAACAGCAGCGCCTCGGATCGGCCGAGACCTATGCCCGAGTGTTGTCGCCCGAGCGCAACGACGGGGCCGAGCTCGGCCCCCGCGAGACCGCGTTCCTGAAGGACCGGGACGGCGTGTATCAGGCGACGGTGTCGGAAACCGGATGGCCCTATGTGCAATTCCGAGGCGGCGCGCGCGGGTTCCTGAAGGTCATCGACAAGCAGACCGTCGGATACGCCGATTATCGCGGGAACCGGCAATATATCAGCCTGGGCAATCTGCGCCATGACGACCGCGTGTCGATCATCGCGGTGGACTATGCCCGCAGGGAACGACTCAAACTCTGGGGCCATGTCCGGATCACCGAGGATCCGAAGATCCTCGATCTTCTGAACGGCGTCGACGGCCCGCTGGCGGAGCGGGGCGTGATCGTCCGCATCGCCGCCTTCGACTGGAACTGCCCCAAGCATATCCCGCTCCGCCTCACGGAAGACGAGCGGGATGGCGAGATCGCGCGGCTCACCGCGCGCATCTCCGATCTCGAAGAGGAACTCGCCTGGAAAGCCGGTGTGCTGCGCGATCGGATCGCCTGAATGGGGTGGAAATCCTCTCGACGGAGACTTTCTTCCGCTTCTGGTTCCGCGAGCGTTTTCGGAGTAGCGTCAGGCATGCCGAGCGTGATTGGCGTATTTGCGCGCACGATGGCCAAGGCGGCCGGGATGACGTTGAGCGACGACGGGGCTCTGGTCTCGGACGGCGTCGTGCTGCGCCGGCTGCCGCGTCCGACCGACGGCCGCCTGCCGGATACCGATTATTTCGAGCTGCTCGAATGGCTTCGTCAAAGATTCGGCGATGATGTCGTGTTTGCGGAATCCTATGCCAAGCTGATCCGGGTCGATGATATCGGCGTGCTCGGGCTCGCGATCAAGACGGCGCCAACGCTGCGGGCCTCGCTTCAGCGCGTCGAGCGCTACTGGCAAGTGGTGACCGATACGGCGGTCTACCGTCTCGACGAAAGCGGCGACCCGGCCGTCTTCAGTTTCGAAGGCCGCACCGAGCATCACCCCGTGCTCGACTTCCGCAACGAAGGCGCCCTGGCCGGGTTCGCGCGCAACATGCGGCGTTTCGTGGAGGGCGAACTCACCCTCGAATACGTCACCTTCCGCCATCCGTGCCGGAGCGATCCGGAGCGATATGCCGGCCTGTTCGGCTGTCCCGTTCACTTCGAGGCGGAGCGGAACGCCATCGCCCTGAAAAGCGCGATGCTGGACCTGCCGAACCGTCTCGGCGATGCGGCGGTGTCTGACTACCTGACGACGCATCTCGAAACGGAGATCGGCACGCTCCGGGACGATCCGTCGCTGCGGGCGGCGCTTCTCAAGCGCCTGACCCCGGCTCTGAGCAACGGCACACCTCAGGCGGCGGATATCGCCCGCGATATGGGGATGAGCGAGCGCACGCTCTATCGCCGCCTGGCCGATGAAGGGCTGACCTTCCGCGACGTTCTGACCGAGGCGCAATCCGCGCTCGCCCAGGATCTTCTGCGCGACAGGAAGAACTCCATCGCCGAGATCGCCTTCCTCACCGGTTTTTCGGAGCAGAGCACCTTCAGCCGGGCGTTCAAGCGCTGGGTTGGCGAGGCGCCGGCCCAGTTCCGGCAGCGCTCCCCGAGCCAGTGACCGCCTAGGCCCGAGCGGCCAGGAGAGAGCGGGCGAGACCGATGACGGTCCCCGCCGAGATCGACCCGAAAGGCGCCTATCCGAGAGGACGAAGGCAGACATGCCCCCATTCCGCTACAGGCGTTGGAGGGTCGCGAAACCCGAGAAATCCGCGCCAGCCCGACAGTTCCGCGTCACCTGTGCGCAGGGGCCATCAGACGGGTCCCGGGCCTGGTGAGACGGCCCTCCGGCCTTGGCAGATCCGGCCATGCACTTGGCAGACCCGGTCAATACCGAGGCCCCGCCCGCCGGGTAACGTGACGTCATCGATCAACAGAGAGACCGGGAGCCCGCGCGACGCTGGCAGGCCCACTCCGCAACCGAAAGTCGACTGCCATGAGAGAGATCAGACCCATCCCCCACTATCCGACCCAAAGGCGCCAGGACCGTCCGTTTTGGGCGACCATGAAATCCCCGATCGTCATCGGTGAAATGACCTACCTCGTTCTGGTGGCCATCACGGCGGCCCTGATGGTGGGCATCCTCGCCCTGCCGCTGACGCTGCCGACCGGGGCGCTCATTGACGCCCGTGCGGCGGTCGGCTCCCTGGAGGGCGCCTCGACGCTCGACCTCCGGCCCAGCTCCCGCCTGATCTGACGCCGCGCCCGACGCGCCCCCGACCCGGGCGCGCACGGCCCACCCAAGCCAAGCGATGCCACCCAGACGCGGCCGCCTTCCGGCCGCGACCGGGAGAGGCGTCGCACGGGCAGGGGCCCCGACCCACCCCGGCAGACCGCCGCCTGGCGCCTGCCTCAACCCCAGAGAAGGACCTCTGAAATGAATCACGACCACGACCACAGCCCGCATTGCGGATGCGATGTCACCGCCGAGCAGGTCGATCAGGCGCGCCGCCGCCTGATGAAGGGCGCCGCGGCCGCCGGGGCTGCCGCCGCCGCTGGCGGGGCCGCCGCTGCCGCCACGCCCGAGGCGCGCGCGCTCTATGCCGATCCCGCCGAGCCCGGACTGCCGCAGGTCGACATGGAGATCGAAGCGGGGCGCACGGCGCTGGTCGTCACCGACCCCCAGATCGACTTCCTCTCGGAAGACGGCGTCACTTGGGGCGTCGTCGGCGAGAGCGTGACCGAGCAAGGCACGGTCGACAATATCGAGCGGCTCTTCATCGCGGCGAAGGCCGCCAGGATGCCGGTCTTCATCTCGCCGCACTACTACTACCCGCACGACCATCGGTGGGAATTCGAGGGAACGCTGGAGCGGACCATGCACGCGATCGGCATGTTCGATCGTCCGGGCCCGCTGAACCTCGACGGCTTCGAGGGCTCGGGCGCGGATTGGATGCCGCAATACAAGAAGTATATCGAGGACGGCGAAACCATCGTCTGCTCGCCCCACAAGGTCTACAGCCCGGCGCAGAACGATCTCAATCTCCAGCTCCGCAAGCGTGGCATCGACAAGGTCATCCTGGCCGGCATGTCCGCGAACCTGTGCACGCAGGCGCATCTCTATGACCTGCTGGAGCTGGGCTACGAGGTCGCGGTCGTCCGCGACGCGACCGCCGGCGCGAAGGTTCCCGAGGGCGATGGCTACCTCGCCGCGCTGATCAATTTCCGCATGGTCGCCAATGGCCTGTGGTGGACGGACGACGCCGTGGAGCGGATCGCCCGCTCGGCCTGAGCCGGTGCGTCCCAATCCCTACAAGCCAAGGAAATCCAAAATGAAACTGTCCGTCCTTCTGACCGCCGCCGCGCTGTTGTCTCTCCCCGGCGCGGCCTTTGCGGCCGATGAATACAACGTCAACAACGGCCTGACGCTGACCGGCCATCCCCTGGGGATGCATGGCGTCGATCCTGTCACGATGTTCCGCGCCGACGCCCCGTCGGTCGGCGACGCGGCGCATACCGCGACCTATGACGGCGTCGACTACTACTTCTCCACGGCCGAAACCAAGGCACTGTTCGAATCCGAGCCGGAGGCGTTCCTGCCGCAATTCGGCGGGTTCTGCGCCTTCGGTGTCTTCGTCGGCAAGAAGCTCGACGGCGACGTGCGCTATGCCGACATCGTCGACGGGAAGCTCTATCTCTTTGTGAACGCGGCGATCTTCGAGAAGTATCTGGAGGACAAGGCCGCCGTGATCGCCGGAGCCGCCGAGAAATGGCCGGGCATCGCCTCCACGGCTGCGACCGACCTCTGACGGTCCAGGTGAACGGGCGGGGTCCGGGTGTGTCCGGACCCCGCCATTTTTCATGCCCTGGGCTATCCTATCCCGCCGTCGAGGGGCATCCGCAATCGGATCGCCCATGACCGGCGCCCGGCGGGCAGGCGGTCTTTCCCCAAAAGGGCATTCTCGCGCGGATCGGCGCGTCGGGACGGCTCAGTTCTGCCGGACCTGCGGCGCCGCCTCGGTCCCGGCGGGCGCGCGGGCGGTGCGGCGGTCGTCGTCATATTCCATTTCGACGACCTGAAGCGTCGCGGGATCCAGTTTCACCTCGATCTTCCGGCCATCGCCGTCGCGCCCTTCCATCTCGTAACAGCCATCTTCGATCTCGAGCTCGCTCACCGTCCAGCCCTTCTCTTGGGCCAGGGCGACCGCCGCATCGAGCGGCTGCCATTGGTCGCGGGCCGAGATACAGGCGTCGTCATCGGCCAGGGCGGCTCCGGTGGGCAGGAGGGCGATCACGGCGAAGGCGGTCAGGGTCTTGGTCATGGCAGGGTCTCCTTTCGTCTGCTGACGCCAATCTGGCGACCCGACCTGAGCGCTTCCTGACGTGTCGGCGATTTCCGCTTCAGCTTGCCGTCAGCAAGATCGGGGGCGGGCATAAAAAGGCCCCGCCAGTCGGGGCGGGGCCAGGAAGGGCCGCGAGAGGACGGTCGGCCCAGGGGAGAGAAGCGTTCAGGCGATGTCGCCGGGCTCCGGTCGGCGCTTGTCGCCGGTGACCATCGCGCGGGCGAGGTTCTCGTGATGACGGAGAGAGGCCAGACCGACCCCGGCCACATGTAGCGCCGCGAGCAACAGCACCAGATTGGCAAGCGTCTCGTGGATCTCTTTCAGCGGACCTTCGACCTCGCCCCGCTCGCCATATTCATGCCGGTCGTCGTCGGCCCAGGCGGGCGCCACGAGGGCGGGCAGCATCGCCACGCGGGCCTCGTCCTCCATCAGCCAGCCGGTGAAGGCCGTGCCCGAGAGCGTGACCAGCAGCGCCACGATCATCGCCGCCCCCGCCGGGTTGTGGCCGAGATAGCGCCGCTCGCGCCCACGGGTTATGTCCCCGAGATAGGCCAACGTCTCGCGGGGCCCCTTCAGAAACTGACCGAAGCGCGCATAGCGGCTGCCGACTAGGCCCCAGATCGGGCGGAGGGCGAGCAGACCGGCGACGGCATAGCCGGCGAACTCGTGGACGGGTTGGATCTCGTCCGCAGTCAGCCAGGCGGTCGCGACGGCCGCGACCAGCCCCCAGTGAAACACGCGGATCAGCGGATCCCAGACACGGACGGTGCCCGCGGCGGCGGCGTCGGTCCGGGCGTCCGGTGCGGTTGCGTCAGTCATCGTCGCCCCCGTCGCGATCCTCGTCGTCCCAATCGTCGTCATCCTCCTCGTCGTCCTCGTATTCCAACTCGATCACCTGGAGCGTGGCGGGGTGGAGCGTGACCTCGATCGGGCGCCCGTCGGCATCCCGGCCGTCGATCTCGTAGCAGCCGTCGTCGATCTTGATCCGGCGGACCGACCAGCCGTTCTGCTCGGCCAGGTCGGCGACGGATGCGAGTGGCTGCCAATCGGCCATCGGCACGAGGCAGTCCTCGTCCGCAAGCGCGACGCCGGCCGGGAAAACCGCGAGAAAGCCGAGAATGGTCGATATCTTCTTCATGGGCCAAACTCCTCGTCGCAGCCATCTTTGAGGGTTTCATGCCCTGCCAAGCTGACGCCAAGCTGAAGGGGGCGGGACCAATCGCTTCAGCTTGCCGTCAGACGGAAGACGCATAGGGATGATCGGACGAGGACGGGGACGAGGATGCGGATCCTGCTGATCGAGGACGACACGGTTCTGGGGGCCGCGGTGCGCGACCAGATCGTGGCCGATGGCCAGTCGGTGGATTGGGTGACGCGGCTCGATGCGGCCGAGGATGCCGCGCGCGCCGCCTCCTACGATCTGATCCTGCTGGACCTGATGCTGCCCGACGGGCGTGGCATCGGCTTTCTCAAGCGCCTGCGCCAGCAGGGCGACGTGACGCCGGTCATCATCCTGACCGCGCTCGACCAGGTCTCCGACCGGATCGAGGGGCTGAACGCCGGGGCCGACGACTATCTCGTGAAGCCCTTCGACCTTGCTGAACTGTCGGCGCGGATCGGCTCCGTGGCCCGCCGCTATAGCGGCAACCCCAACCCCATCGTCACCCATGGGCCGCTCCAGATCGACCTCGCCGCGCACAGCATCCACCGCGACGGCAAGCCGGTGCAGCTGACCGCCCGCGAATGGGCGCTGTTCGAGGCCTTTTTGGCCCGGCCCGGGCAGCTGCTGCCGAAAGCGCAGCTGGAGGAAAAGCTCTATGCCTTCGATGCCGAGGTGGAGAGCAACACCATCGAGGTCCATATCAGCCGTCTGCGCAAGAAGCTTGGAGCGGCGGTGATCCAGACGGAGCGCGGTCTGGGCTATCGGCTGGGCCGGCCATGAGGCTGCCGCGCAGCCTCCAGGTGCGGCTCGCCCTGTCGGTCGGGCTGGTGCTGACGGCGCTCTGGCTGCTGTCCGCGACGATCACCGCCCTAACCCTGCGCGCGGAAATGGACGAGGTTTTCGACAGCGCCCTCCGCGAAACGGCCGAGCGTCTCCTGCCGCTGGCCGTCACCGACATCGTCGGACGGGAAACCGAGGGGCTAACGCAACGGCTCGCGCCGATCCGGGAGCATGACGAATTCTTCACCTATCTCGTCCGCGATGCCGAGGGCCGCATCCTGCTTCAATCCCACGCGGCCGACCCGGAGGTCTTTCCGCCCTGGGACGGGCCGGGATTCCGCCAGACGGCGACCCATCGGCTCTATGGCGATGCCGCGCTCCAGGGCACGATTCGCATTACCGTGGCCGAGCCCTTGGCCCATCGCCTTTCGGTCGCGCGGGAGATCCAGATGGGGCTTGGGCTGCCCTTGCTGATCGTGCTGCCGGTTGCGCTGGTGGCGATCGTGCTGGCCGTCCGTCTCAGCTTCGAGTCCCTCCGCCGATTCCGCACGCGGCTGGACGCGCGGGGCGCACGCGATCTCTCGGAGGTGCCCGCCGAGGATCTGCCGACCGAGATCGCTCCGCTGGCGGGGACGTTGAACAGCCTTCTGGCCCGGCTGCGCGCCGCCTTCGAGGCCGAGCGCAGCTTCGCCGCGAATGCCGCGCATGAATTGCGTACGCCTCTGGCGGGAGCCATCGCCCAGGCGCAGCGGCTCCGGTCGGAGACGGCCGACCCCGCCGCCGAAGCGCGCGCCGCCGAGATCGAAGCGACGCTCAAGCGCCTGACCCGGCTCTCGGAGGGCCTCATGCAGCTTGCCCGGGCCGAAGGCGGGCGGCTGCGCGCGGACCGGAGCGCGGATCTGAGGGCCGTTGCCAGTCTCGTGGTGGAGGATTGCGCCCTTGCGCGGGCGCCAGGGCGCATCGCGCTCAGCCAGCCCGACGCGCCCGTGATGTCGGATATCGATCCTGACGCCTTCGCGATCCTCTGCCGGAACCTGGTGGAGAACGCCCTCCGTCACGGGGCGGAGACGGCGCCTGTCGAGGTCACGCTGACCGCCGAAGGGGAACTCGTTGTCGCGAACGACGGCCACGTCCTGCCGCGCGAGGCGCTCGACCGCCTGACGTCCCGGTTCGAACGGGGCGACGCGCGCGGCGACGGAAGCGGCCTCGGGCTCGCCATCGTCGCCGCCATCGCGGACCGGATCGGGCGCTCGCTGACCCTTGTCTCGCCGCGGCCCGGACGCGCCTCCGGCGTCCAGGCTTCCGTCCGATTGCCGACAGATAGCTTGGACAGCGACGGCACGCGCGACGGGGGCGTTGCCGGCACTCGCTGATCCGTCAGCCGGCCGGGACCGGCGGTCTCACGAATGCGCCGCACAGGCGATACCATTCAAATTTCAGACTTTCCGTGCGATACTTCCCCCATCAAAGGAGGAGAAGACCATGGATCGCGACGCATATATCGATACGATGAAGGCGAAATTGGACGAGTGGAACGCCCAGATCCACAAGCTGGAAGCCAAGGCGAAAGCCGCCGAGGCCGAGAACCGGGAGACCTATGAAAAGCACTTGGCCGAAATGCGGAAGCAGCGCGAGGAGGCGCTGGCCCGCATGAAGGAAGCGCAGGCCGCCAGCGATGCCGCATGGGACGACATGCGCAAGGGCATGGAGCGGGCCTGGGAAGATATCTCCAGCTCCTTCCAGAAGGCCTGGAGCCGCTTTTGACGGGCTGATCGGGGCCTCGGCGCTCCGAAGCTGAGCGCAGCCGCGAGGGGCGATCGACCCGGTCGGGCGTGCCCCTTGGGCAAGATGCGCGTGGCCGCGGGCGGCGTGCTCGGGGCTGAGGTGGAGACGGAACGGCCCTTGCCGCTGACGGGACCGGTCTCGGCGAGACGGCTACCGCTGCGCGGGGAGCCGGGGCTATGGGGCCGCCAGAGCGCGGCGAAGGGTCGGGACAGGGCGCGACGTTGACAGCGAGCCGCATCTAGGCCCCTGCCCATGCGCCGGCGGTTCATTCCGAAGGTCCCGGCTGACCGGAGCGCGCGGCGGCAGAAGCAGGCTCGACGCTCCGGTCCCGCTGCGCAATGATGCGGGCCAGGCGAAGGGCTTGGAGACGGTCGACTCTTTTCCAACGAGCCCGTTTCGATCGCCTGGGCCGAGGGGATGAGCCGCATGGAAACGACCCGCACCGATCGGCTCAAGACCGGCATCTTGATGCTTGCCGCGCTGGGCCTCTTCCTGGGGCTCGCGCTCCGGGTCATGGGCCAGCCGAGCCTCGCGGATCTCGTCTGGATCGCCGGGGTCGTTCCGGCGCTCGCCGCGCTCGTCGTTGAAATCCTGCGCAGTCTGCGTGCGGGCCAGGTCGGGCTCGATATCGTCGCCGCGCTCTCCATGTCGGCGGCGCTCGTCTTCGGAGAGACGCTGGCGGCGGCGGTCGTCGCGGTGATGTATTCCGGCGGGACTTTCCTCGAAGCCTTCGCCGAGGGTCGCGCCCGGCGCGAGATGCACGACCTTCTGTCTCGCGTCCCCCGAACGGCGACACGGCATCGCAATGGCGGGCTGGAGGAGGTGCCGCTGGGCGAGATCGCGCCCGGAGACCGGCTGCTGATCCGGCAGGGCGATGTCGTGCCGGTGGACGGCAAGATCGGGTCGGCGACGGCCTTCGTCGATACCTCGGCGCTGACCGGCGAGTCCCTTCCGGTGCGGCTCACGCAGGGCGCCGATGCGATGAGCGGCTCGACCAATGCGGGCGAGGCGTTCGACCTCCTGGCCGTGCGCGAGGCGAAGGACAGCACCTATGCAGGAATCGTCCGGCTCGTGGAGGAGGCGCAGGCGTCCAAGGCGCCGATGTCCCGGCTGGCGGACCGCTGGTCGCTGGGTTTCCTCGCGGTCACGGTCGCCATCGCCTTCGCGGCCTGGTGGTTCACCGGCGACCCGATCCGTGCCGTCGCGGTACTGGTGGTGGCGACGCCGTGCCCGCTGATCCTGGCGGTTCCGGTCGCTCTGGTCGCCGGTCTGTCGCGCGCGGCGCATTTCGGCGTGCTCATCAAGGGCGCGGGGCCGCTTGAGACCATGGCGCGCATCCGCACGCTGATCCTCGACAAGACCGGCACCCTGACGGATGGCCGCCCGCAGATCGTGGCGATCGACAGCCATGATGGCATGAGCGAGGACGAGATTCTGCGCCTTGCAGCGGCGCTCGACCAGGCATCGAAGCACCCGGTGGCGCAGGCCGTCGTTGCCGCCGCGAAGGCGCGCGGGTTCGTGCTGCCGGTGCCGTCGGACGTGGCCGAGATCCCGGGAGAGGGCGTCCTGGGCCATGTCGACGGCCAGAAGGTCGTCATTGGCGGTGACGGCTTCGTTTCGTCCCGGGTCGGAGGGCGGGCCGGCGACCACCCGGCCATGACCGCCGGCGCGGTGCTTGTCGCGGTGGCGGTCGACGGGCGCATGGTGGGGCATCTCGTCATGTCCGACCCGCTGCGCGAGGGCGCGGGTGCCATGCTCGACGGGCTGCGCCGCGAGGGGATCGCCCGCATCCTGCTTGCCACCGGCGACCGCGCCGACGTGGCCGAGCGTGTGACCGATGGGCTGGGCCTCGACGGGCTGCGGGCCGGGCTGACGCCGGACCAAAAGGTTCTGCTGGTCCTGACCGAGCGTAAGCGCGGGCCCGTGATGATGGTGGGGGACGGGGTGAACGACGCGCCCGCCCTCGCGGCGGCGGATGTGGGCGTCGCCATGGGCGCGCGCGGCGCGGCGGCCTCGGCCGAGGCGGCCGACGTCGTCCTCCTTGTCGATCGCATCGACCGGCTCGGGCCCGGGATCGAGATCGCGCGGGCCTCGCGCCGGATCGCTGTCGAGAGCGTCGTGGCAGGCATCAGCCTGTCGGTCCTCGGCATGATCGCCGCCGCTTATGGCTATCTGACGCCGGTGGAGGGCGCGATCCTGCAGGAGGTGATCGACGTGGCCGTGATCCTGAACGCCCTGCGCGCGCTGCGCATCGCACCGAGGGGGGCGGCCTCGACGGATCCGCGCTCCGACCAGAACGAACCGTCCGAGACCGCAGAAGGAGCGACCACATGACCCGCCCCGCGCATTCCGAGACCCACACGGTGCATCGCATCGGCTGGCTGCGGGCGGCCGTGCTGGGCGCCAATGACGGTCTGGTCTCCACCTCCAGTCTGGTCGTCGGCGTCGCGGCGGCGGGGTCGGGAAAGCCCGAGGTGCTGATCGCCGGGCTCGCGGGCCTGGTAGCTGGTGCGATGTCGATGGCGGCGGGCGAATATGTGTCGGTCAGCTCGCAGACCGACGCGGAGCAGGCCGACCTCGCCCGCGAGCGGCGGGAATTGGAGGAGACGCCCGAAGCGGAGCTGGAAGAGCTCACGATGATATATGTCGACCGCGGATTGGACCGCGATCTGGCCGAACAGGTGGCCCGGCAACTGACCGAACGCGACGCGTTCGGAGCCCATGCCCGCGACGAACTCGGCATCACCGAGGCCGTGACGGCCCGCCCGATCCAGGCGGCGCTGGTCTCGGCCCTGACCTTCGCCGTGGGCGCGGTGGTGCCGCTGGTCGTCAGCTTGCTTGCACCCGAAGCCTCGATCGTCCTTCCGGTCGCGGCGTCGACGGTTCTCGGTCTCGCGCTTCTGGGCGGGTTGGGCGCCTCCGTCGGCGGCGCTGGCATCCTCCGCGGGGCCATGCGCGTCACGTTCTGGGGCGTGCTCGCGATGGCGGCCACGGCAGCGGTGGGGGCGGCGTTTGGCGTCTCGGTCGGATAGCCGTCGCGAGGGGCGCGTGTCGGGCCCGTCTCTAGCGCAGGCGCTGCCCGGCGACCGTGAAGGGAGCCCTGGCCGTCGCGGCGCCGGACGCGCGCGAGACTTCCGAACATCCGACCTACCGGATCCGTTCCCACCAGACCGGCCCCTGGTCTGTCTGTCGCGACGCGACCGCCATCGAAGCGCCGCCCGATGGCCCTGGGGCCGGGCATGACGGGGCCGGCTCATCCCGCGTCCGCGCCGGCGCCGGACATCCCGAAAGGAGGCGACCCATGCCGCATGACAGCGCTCACGCCCATAGCGGTCACGTGCATCTCGACGCGGCGTCGGGCGACCGGCGCGTGTCGGTGGCGATCTGGGCCAACGCGCTCCTGACCGTCGCGCAGGTCGCGGGCGGCATCCTGGCCGGCAGCCTCGCCCTCATCGCGGATGCCCTGCACAACTTCTCCGACATGGCGTCCCTCGTGATCGCCTTCGCGGCCCGGAAGATCTCGCGGCGCCGGGCCGATGCGCGCATGACCTTCGGCTATGGCCGGATCGAGATCGTCGCGGCCCTCATCAACTACACGACGCTGATCTTCGTGGGCGTCTATCTAATCTACGAGGGCGGCATGCGGCTGGTCGATCCGCCCGAGATCCAGGGCTGGACCGTGGTGATCCTGGGCGGCCTAGCCCTGGTGGTGGACCTCCTGACCGCGGGGCTGACCTACACGATGCAGAAAAGCAGCGTGAACATCCGGGCGCTTTTCCTGCACAACCTCTCCGACGCGCTCGCGTCGGTCGCGGTGATCCTCGGCGGGGCGCTGATCCTGCTTTACGATATGCGCTGGGTCGATCCCGCCATCACCATCGGGATCGCGCTCTATATCCTCTACTTCGCTGTGACCGAGATCGGCGGACCGATCCGAATGCTCATGCTGGGAACTCCCCCGGACATCGACAGCACGGCCGTCATCGACGCCATACGGCGCGTCGAGGGGGTGCGGGACGTCCACCATGTCCATCTCTGGCAGATGCAGGAACATGAGGCGGCTCTCGATTGCCATGTGGTCGTGACGGCGACGGACTGGGCGGGGATCGAGCCGATCAAGAGGGCCATCAAGGACCGGCTGTCCGATGGCTTCGGCATCGCCCATTCCAGCCTCGAATTCGAACACGCGGACAATGCGCATCGGAATGCGGATCTCTACGGCCATGGCGGGCCGGCGCGGTCTGAGGAAAGGGGATGACTCCCCCCGGCCCCTGCGCAGCTCCCACGGGGGCGAGCGGACGGCCGTGCCTCGCCGCGCCGTCCGACCGCTGGCTGTTCGGCGTCGACCCGATCGGCTATTCGGAGCAGGAGGGGGCAGGGGCGCGGACCGCGCCGGTGCTCTTGGCCCCCGGCCGGGCGACCGCGCAGGACAGATGTGCCCGCGCTCCGGCGTCGCACTCAGCCTGGCGGGCGCGGCACCGGCTCCCTTCCGCACCTCCAACCCCGGAGCCGTCCGATGTCCGTCCTTGCTAAGCTCGACGCGCTCTCGCTCCTGCGGCTCGATGGCGCGCCGCTCTTCTCTGGCCTGTCCCTGATCATCGGGCCGGCGCGCTATGGGCTGGTGGGGCGGAACGGGTCCGGGAAGTCGTCCCTGCTACGCCTTCTCGCGGGAGAGGCGGCGCCGGCGGCCGGCCAGGTCTCGGTGCCCGCCTCCCTGCGGCTGGTCAGGCAGGAGATCGACGCGGCGCATGAGACCGTCGCCGATGCTCTGGGGGTGCGCCCCGCGCTCGCGACGCTCGCGCGGCTGGCGGCGGGAGAAGGCTCGCCCGAGGACGCGGCCGAGGCGGATTGGACCCTGGAGGCCCGGCTTGCCCAAAGCCTTTTCGCGCTCGGTCTCGACGGCCTGGACTTCGGACGCCCCGTGCGGAGCCTCAGCGGGGGCGAACGGATTCGGCTGATGATCGCGCGGGCGCTGCTGGACGCGCCGGACCTGCTGCTCCTCGACGAGCCGACGAACAACATGGACGCGGCGGGGCGCGCGGCGGTCTATCGGCTGCTTGCGGACTGGCGGGGCGGGATCGTCGTGGCCAGCCATGACCGCGCCCTCTTGGAGCGGGTTGACTGGATCGTCGAACTCACGCCCCAGGGCTGTCATGTGACCGCGGGCGGCTGGTCGGCGCATGCGCGCGACCGCGCCGCGCGGCTGGGTCGCGTGGAGCGGCGGCTGGACCGGGCAGAAGCGCGGGCGGCCGAGGTCGCGGAGACCGCGCGGCTGCGGGCGGAGCGGCTGGCGCGGCGCGGGGCCAAGGGGCGCCGCGAGGCCGCCGATGGCAGTCAGCCGAAGCTTGTGGCGAACGCCCGCAAGGCGCGGGCCGAAGCCACATCGGGGGCGGGCCGGCGTCTCGCGGAGCGGCAGAGCAAGGAGGCGGAGGCCGCGCTGGAGGACGCCCGGGCGGAGACCGAACGGCTCCGGCCGATGTCCTTTACCTTGCCGCCTTGCGGCCTGCCCGCCGGGCGCAAGGTGCTCGCGGTCGAGGGGCTGACGCTGCGCCACGGCACCGGACCCGTGATCGGCCCGGTGCGTTTCACGCTAACGGGGCCGGAACGGGTCGCGCTTTCGGGGCCGAACGGCGCTGGCAAGACATCCATCCTGCGGGCCATCGCCGGTCAGGTCGGCAACCAGGGCGGACGCATCTGGCGCGCCCGGCCCGATCCGCCCTTTCTCGACCAGCATCTGTCCCTGCTGGAACCGGATCTGTCCCTGCTGGAGAACATGCAGCGGCTTCAGCCCGGCCTGTCGCGCAACGCGGCCCATGCGGCGCTCGCCCGGTTCGCGTTTCGCAACACCGAGGCGGAGCGGCGGGCCGCCAGCCTGAGCGGGGGCGAACGATTGCGCGCGGCCCTGGCCTGCGTCTTCGCCGCCGATCCGGCGCCCGATCTGCTGATCCTCGACGAGCCGACGAACCATCTCGACCTCGACAGTATCGAGGAACTCGAAACTGCGCTCCGCGCCTATGACGGCGCCTTGCTCGTGGTGAGCCATGACGCGGAGTTCTTGCGCCACATCGGCGTCGACCGGCGGATTCGGCTGTCTCGCTCTCCGGGGTGACGCAGGGACTTTGCCGAAGGAGATGCCCGTGCGCCTCGGGGCCGGCCAAACGGCTTTGCGCCGGCCCGTCCACCGCATAATGTGGCGCAATGGGCTACGTCACATCTCTCTTCGCGCGCAAGATGGTCGCTGCCGTCGGGGACGTCATCGACGGCGCGGCGCTGCTGCGGGGGGCGGGCATCGACCCCGACGGGCCCTGGGATCCCAAGGCGATGATCCCCGATAACACCTATTACGACATGCTCGAACGGATCGCGGCGCAGGTCGATGTGACCGACTTGCCCGTGCAGGTGGGCGCGTCGATGCGCTGCGACGAGTATGGCGCGCTGGGGCTGGCCTGGAAGGCGGCACGCGATCTGCGCGGCTCGCTTTCCCGGGTGGCGCGCTATGCCCGGCTCTGGACGAGCGTCGTCCGCTATGAGCTGCGTCCCGATCCACGCGGCGGACTCTATGTCGTGCACCGCGAAGGCGAACGGCGGCTAGGCATGCGGCTGTCGAACGAGACGACGCTGGTGGCGGCCGCCGCGCTTGCACGGCAGGTCAGCCCGGTGCCTGTTACGCCGCTGGAGGTCCGTGTCGCGCACCCGGCGCCCGGGTCCGTGGCAGCTCATGAAGACTGGTTCGGCTGTCCGGTCCTGTTCGGGGCCGAGGAAGATGGGATCCTGTTCTCGGCGCAGACACTCGCGCAGCCGAACATCCTCGGCGACGAGGGCATCTCCCGCTACCTGCTGTCTGACCTCGAAAGCGAGTTGTCGCAGATCGCGGACGAGGTCCCGCTGATCAGCCAGACGAAGAACGCCATCGCCCAGACCCTGAATGAGGGCGCGCCGAAGATGGCGGATATCGCGCGCGGTCTCGGGCTGAGCGCGCGGTCCTTCCACCGGCGGCTCTCCGAGCACGGCATGAGCTTTCAGACCCTCACCGAGGAAACCCGGCGCGAGTTGGCCGAGGGGCTGCTGCGCGACGAGCGGCATTCGCTGGCGGAGGTCGCGTTTCTCACTGGCTTCGCGGAACAAAGCTCCTTCACCCGCGCGTTCAAGCGTTGGGTCGGCATGACCCCGGCCAGCTATCGAAAGGCGCGCCGGGGCCGCTGAGCCTTGCTGGCAGCGACGGTCAAGACGCTGGCATGGCCGGTCAATACCGACGGCGTGCCTGCCGTCTATCCCCTGGGGCGTCAATACGAACCAGGGAGAGACCCATGGAAAAGACCCCCATTCTCGTCATCGGCGCCACAGGCAAGACCGGCGCCCGCGTCGCCGCCCGGCTGGAGGCTGCGGGCCATGCCGTTCGCCGCGGCTCGCGCAACTCCGCCACGCCCTTCGACTGGGAGGCGCCGGAGACCTGGGCCCCCGCGCTGACCGGCGCCCGCGCGGCCTATGTCACCTATTTCCCCGATCTTGCCTTCCCCGGCGCCGTCGAAAAGCTCGAGTCCCTCGTCGAAACCGCGAAGGATGTGGGCGTCGAGCATCTCGTCCTGCTGTCGGGCCGGGGCGAGCATCATGCGCGGCTCGGCGAGGATGTCGTGCGCAATTCCGGCGTCGATTTCACCATCGTGCGCGCGTCCTGGTTCGCGCAGAACTTCTCCGAAGGCTATCTGCGCGATCCGATCCTGGCCGGTGTCCTCCCGATGCCCGGCGGCGACATCGCCGAGCCGATCCTCGATATCGACGACATCGCAGATGTCGCGGTGGCGGCGCTGACCGAGGAGGGCCACCGGGGCAAGCTCTATGAGGTGACGGGGCCGCGGCTGCTGACTTTCGCCGAGATGGCGGCGGTGTTGAGCGACGCCATCGGCCGCCCGATCCAGCATGTTCCGATCACCTTCGAAGACTTCCACGCGAATGTCGCGGCCTCCGGCGGGGAGTTCGTGGCCGATGTCTTTACCGCCATCGCGCGCGAGACGTTGGACGGGCGCAATGCGCACACGACCGACGGGGTGATGCAGGCGCTGGGCCGACCGCCGCGCGACTTCGCCGATTTCGCCCGGGCCGCCGCGAAGGCGAATGTCTGGTCGGCCGCCGCCTGACCTGCGGTACACGCTTATCCGAAAGGAAATCCCATGACCTTCCTTCAGAAGACGGCGCTCGCCGTGGCCGGAGTCACGGCGTTCGGCATCGGCCTCTTCATCCTGCTCGCGCCGCATGCGTTCTACGCAAGCTACGGGATCGCGCTCGGCCCGGACCCGAGCCTCTTGAGCGAATTGCGCGCACCCGGTGCGGGGCTCGCGGGCATCGGAGCGGTGATGCTGGCCGGCCTTGTCCGCCCCGTCTTGCGGCAGGCGGCGGTGGTGGCGGCGCTGACCGTGTTCCTCGCCTTCCCCGCGGGGCGCGTCCTGGGCATTCTGGCCGATGGCGCACCGTCCGGCGGCATCCTGGTCGCGCTGGTTCTGGAACTCGCGATCGCCGCCCTGTGCCTGGTCGCCTTCCGGCGGGGCACTGGCCCTGCCGTCTCCGCCATCGCCGCGCGTTGACCCTCACTCCGATGCGGCGGCCCCCGCCGCATCCTTCTCTCTCAAGGATCTGTCCCATGTCCCCCATCCTCTCCTTCCTCATGCAATTCGCCATCCTGGCCTATGCCCTCGTGGCAGGCGTGTTCCTCGCCTTCTCCGACTTCATCATGCGCGCGCTCGCGCAGACGGGCGGCAGCGGCGGCGTCGAGGCCATGCAGGTCATCAACCGCGAAGTCTTCCGCTGGGTTTTCATGACCCTGTTCCTCGGTATGGCCGCGGTTTCTGTGCTGCTGGCGGGCTATGCCTGGATCGGGCTGAGCGGTCTGGGCGGGACGCTGATCGTTCTGGCCGCCGTGATCTATCTGGTCGGCTGTTTCGGCGTCACGGTCCTGTTCAACGTGCCGATGAACGAAGCGCTCGCGGGGATGGGGCTGACCTCCGATGCGACGAAGGACTATTGGTTGCAGGTCTATGTGCCGCGCTGGACCTTCTGGAACTCCGTTCGCACCGGCGCCGCCGCCCTGTCCGCCGCGCTCCTTCTCTTCGGGGTGCTGTGGATCACGCAGAGCCAAGCCCCCCAGGGCTGAACGGAAGCCACGCCGGCGCCGGTGCCCGGTCGGCCCGGTCCGCCGCGCGATCTTGCCGGCCCTCCGGTCTCCGCCGGGGAGGGGCGCGCGGTTCTGGCGTTTTGGGTATCGCGGCCTTGGAGGCGATCTCAATCCTCCCGGTCGGCCCTGCGAGAAAGGCGACCCCGAGGCCGCGCCCCTGTCAAGGCGCTCGAATCGATGGCGGTCGGCATCGGCACGGAGGCGTGCCTTGCCGGCCCCCGCGTGAAGTCTCCGGGCCACGCGATCCGCAACGGCAGGCGTCTCCGGCACGATAGAGCGCTTCTTCGCCGCACCGAGCTCCCCGTCGACACCCGCAGCGTCACGTCACCGTCAGTCGCAGCGTCGCGTTTTGGCCCTGCACGGGGTCAGCCGAATGAGACCCGCGCAAGCGGGCGCAGGTCCTTGGACTTACGCAGGAAAACGGGATCATGGTAGGCCCGGCAGGACTCGAACCCGCAACCAAAGCGTTATGAGCGCTCTGCTCTAACCATTGAGCTACAGGCCCCCGTAGCTTACGCGATACCAGACCGGCCGGATCGGTCAAGCACTCGCCGCCCAAGACCGGAAGGACGCCCATGATCGACGAGACCCCTCCCGATGGAGCGCCCGGCGGCGCCCTCCCGTTTCTGGGACGCTACACGGTGGTTTTGGTCGCGACCGTGATGGCGCTCACGCTTCTGGGTTGGGTGCTGCACCGTGTCGGGGTCGCGCTGCCGCCCGGGGCCGCCGCGATTCTGCCGCCCATCGCCGGTGCGCTACATGTCGGCCAGCACTGGGGCCGGACTCGCGGTCAGGCGCCGGATGGCCGCACGGCCTGGCGTTGGGCGCTGGTGGCGGGGTTGCTCTATGCGGTGCTCCTGATCGTGCTGGCGTTGCCCCTTCTGGGAGCGATCGCCCCTGAATTTCTGCCCGTTCTGGTCATGCTGCTGGGCGGGACGACGCTGATCGCGATCCTGATCAATCGCTTTCTGCTGAGCATGGGCGCACGGTCGGGCGTTGCTCAGACCAAGGGGCGGTGATAGCGCGCGCCCTAACCGAGGGCCGATACGGGGAAGGGCCATGACCGACGAGACGACCGGGCTGACCTACGCGCAGGCAGGGGTCGATATCGATGCGGGCAACGCATTGGTCGAACGCATCAAGCCAGCGGCCAAGGCCACCGAGCGGGCCGGAACCATGGCGGGGCTGGGCGGATTCGGCGCGCTCTTCGACCTCAAGGCGGCGGGCTATGACGATCCCATCCTCGTCGCCGCCACCGACGGCGTCGGCACCAAGCTGCGGCTGGCCATCGATACCGGGGTGCTGGGCGGTGTGGGCGTCGACCTGGTCGCGATGTGCGTCAACGATCTGATCTGCCAGGGGGCGGAGCCGCTCTTCTTCCTCGACTATTTCGCCACCGGCAAGCTTGAGACGGAGGCCGCCGCCGCCGTCATCGAGGGCATCGCCGCAGGCTGCACCCAGGCCGGCTGCGCACTGATCGGCGGCGAGACCGCCGAGATGCCGGGCATGTATGGCGCGGGCGATTTCGACCTCGCCGGTTTTGCCGTGGGCGCGATGGAGCGGGGGAGCGCGCTGCCCGAGGGCGTGACCGAAGGCGACGTGCTGCTGGGGCTGGCCTCCGACGGCGTCCATTCCAACGGCTTCTCGCTTGTGCGTCGGGTGGCGGAACGGGCCGATCTGGTCTGGGACGATCCGGCCCCTTGGGGGCAGGGCACGTTGGGCGCGGAGCTGCTGACGCCGACGCGGCTCTATGTCCGCCCGGCGCTCGCCGCGATCCGGGCGGGCGGCGTGCGCGGCCTTGCC
This sequence comes from Jannaschia seohaensis, assembly GCF_900116765.1. GTDB lineage: Bacteria > Pseudomonadota > Alphaproteobacteria > Rhodobacterales > Rhodobacteraceae > Jannaschia > Jannaschia seohaensis. The sequence continues at coordinate 196,752 of NZ_UETC01000003.1, forward strand.
CATATCACCGGGGGCGGCCTGACCGAGAACCTGCCGCGCATCCTGCCCGAGGGGCTGGGCGCGCAGATCGATCTGGGCGCCTGGACGGCGCCGCCGGTCTTCGGCTGGCTGGCCGAGGCGGGCGGCATCGAGGCGGCCGAGATGCTCAAGACGTTCAATTGCGGGATCGGTCTGGTGCTGGTCTGCGATCCGGCGCGGGCCGAGGCCCTGACCGGTCTGCTCGCCGAGGCTGGCGAGACCGTGGCCCGGATCGGAACGGTCCGGGCGGGCGCGGGCGTCGCCTATGACGGCACGCCCGGCTGGTGAAGCGCGTCGCGATCCTGCTCTCGGGCGGCGGCTCCAACATGGTGGCGCTGGTCCGCTCCATGACCGGGGACCATCCGGCCCGGCCGTGCCTCGTGGGGTCTAACGACCCCGAGGCGGGCGGGTTGCGCCGTGCGGCGGAGCTTGGCGTTCCGACGGTCGCGATCGACCACCGGCCGTTCAAGGGCGACCGGCCCGGCTTCGAGGCCGCGCTGACGGCGGCGTTGGAGGAGGCCGCGCCCGATATCGTGGCGCTGGCCGGTTTCATGCGCATCCTGACCCCGGGCTTTGTCGACCGCTGGGCGGGGCGGCTCTTGAACATCCACCCCTCGCTCCTGCCGAAATATCGCGGCCTCGACACCCATGCCCGCGCCATCGCCGCCGGCGACACGGAGGCAGGCTGCACGGTGCATGAGGTGACGGCGGCGCTCGACGACGGGCCGATCCTGGGACAGGCGCGCGTGCCGATCCTGCCGGAGGATACGCCCGCCGCCCTGGCGGCACGCGTCCTGGTGCAGGAGCATCGGCTCTACCCGTTGGTCCTGCGCCGCTTCGCGGAAGGCCGCCGCGATCGGATCGACCTGTAGCACATGGGCCACGGCGGCTGTTTCTGGCCGCTTTCGCATCGGAACGCGATGGTCTAGACGAGGCCGCGCCCGAGACGAAAGGTCACCCCCCTGTCCTCCGAGATCATCACCCTGACCGACACCGACGCCCTGGCGGCCTTCTGCGCCCGCGCGGCCGAGGCCCCTTACGTCACCGTCGACACTGAGTTCCTGCGGGAACGGACCTACTATTCCAAGCTCTGCCTCGTGCAGCTGGCCTATCCCGGCGGCGGAAAGGACGACGCCGTTCTGGTGGACCCGCTGGTCGAGGGGCTTGACCTTGCGCCGCTCTACGATCTGTTCCGCGACCCCGGCGTCGTGAAGGTCTTTCACGCCGCCCGGCAGGATTTGGAGATCTTCGCCGTCGAGGGCGACGTGATTCCCGCCCCGCTCTTCGACACACAGGTCGCCGCGATGGTCTGCGGCTTTGGGGAGCAGGTCGGCTACGAGACGCTGGTCCGCAAAGTGGCCAAGGCGCAGGTCGATAAATCCTCGCGCTTCACGGACTGGTCGCGCCGGCCGCTTTCGGACGCGCAAAAGCGCTATGCTCTGGCCGATGTGACCCATCTGCGCGGCATCTACGAGCATCTCGCTAGCGAACTCTCGCGCAGCGGCCGCACCTCCTGGGTCGAGGAGGAAATGGACGTGCTCCGCGACCCCGCCACCTACCGGGTCGAGCCGAGGGAGGCGTGGCGGCGGCTGAAGATGCGCAATCCGAGCTCCCGATCGCTCGCCATCGCGCGGGAGCTGGCCGCTTTCCGCGAGGAATACGCGCAAGCGCAGAACGTGCCGCGCACCAGGGTATTCAAGGACGACGCCCTGATGGAACTGGTCAGCGCCAAGCCCAAAGACATGGGCGAACTCGGCAAATCACGCCTGCTGCTCCGCGAGGCGCGCAGGGGCGCTATCGCCGAGGGCATCCTGGCGGCGGTCGCCACGGGCGTCGCTCTGCCGCGAGAAGAGTTGCCGGAGCCGCCCAAGCAGAAGTCCCGCGACCAGATCAACGGCGCGCTGGCGGATCTGCTGCGCGTCTTGCTGAAGGCCAAGGCCGAGCAGGCCGGCGTCGCGCAAAAGCTGATCGCGACCGCCTCCGACCTGGACGACATCGCGGCCGGAAGCCGCAGCGGCCCCTGGGCGCAGGGCTGGCGCGGCGAGGTGTTCGGCAAGGAGGCCCTTCGGCTCTGCGAGGGCGAAATCGCGCTGGCCTGCAAGGGGCACGACGTCTGGATCGTGCCGCTGGACTGAGGGCACGGGTCTGCGGGCCGCGCCTCCGGCCCGGCCAAGACGCGCTCAGTCCGTGACGTAGTCCCCGTGGGCCCAGCCCACAGCGCCCGATACGTGGCGGATACGCAGCCACTCCCCCTCGCGGGCGAGCGCCTCCACCCGGTCGCCCGGATACATCCGACGCAGGATCGCGGCATCCGTCCCGGGCGCCGCCCGCAGGTTCAGCCAGCCCGTTCCCGGCGCCACGGTGAGGGTCGGCGCCCCCACCTCCTCCCGGTCGAGATAGTCGAGCGAGGCCCAGCCCTGCACGCCGCCGGGCGTGCGCACCCGCGCCCACTTCCCCATCGTCTCCAGCACGGCGACTCGCGTGCCGGGCTGCATCCGGTCCAGCACCGCATGCTGCGTGCCCGGGCCGCCGCGCAGGTTCAGATAGCCCTCGGAATTGTCGGCCACGACCAGTCCCTGCGCCGCGGCGGCGAGGGGCGAGAGGGCAAGGAGGAAGGCAAGCGTCGGAAGGCGCATGGGGGCGGATCCTGTCAGGAGCGGGGTCGCCGAAGGGTCGCCCGGCGCCGATCTCGGATCAAGCTGGCCGCGCGGCCGGGGATGCGATCGGCCGCGCGTCGTGGCTTCCGTGCCGCCCTCAGGCGGCCCGCTTCTGCATCGCCTGCCAGATCAGCGCGCCCGCGGCCAAGGCCAGGAACGGCGCCATCGCGATGTTGACCGCGGTCCAGCCAGAGGCCGCCTCCGAGGCGGAACCCATCAGCATGCCCGAACTGAGCGAGGCCACCGTGACCATCCCGAAGACCAGCGAATCGTTGAGGCCCTGGACGGTCCCGCGCTCCTCCGGGCCATGGCTGGCGGCGAGCATCGTCGTCGCGCCGATGAATCCGAAATTCCAGCCGACACCCAGCAGGATCAGCGCGATGTAGAAGAAGGGCAGCGCCGTGCCCGAGAGCGCCACGATCCCGGCGGCGGCCAGCATCGCCAGCCCCGCCGCCATGATCCGTCCCGTGCCGAAACGCACAATCAGGTGGCCGGTGAAGAAGCTGGGCGCATACATCGCCACGACGTGGAAGGTGACGATGTTCGACGCGTCCGAGACGCCAAAGCCGCAGCCGACCACCGCCAGCGGCGTCGAGGTCATCACCAGGTTCATCAGCGCATAGCTCACCATCGCGCAGATCATCGCCACGCGGATCGATGGATCCGCCAGCAGCGCGGCGCGCGAGCGTCCCCGCGCGTCCCCCTGCTTGGGGGCCGGCGGCTTGGGGATGTCGAGCAGCAGGAACAGCCAGATCCCGACCGCGTTCAGCGCCAGGACGACCCCATAGGTCGCGAGGAAGGGGATGATCGTCGCCGTCTCGGTGCCGGTCACCACGAAGCGCGCCACGAAGGCGGAGATGAGCCCCCCCGCCATCACGAAGCTGATCGCCTTGGGCCGGAACGCGTCGGACGCCGTGTCGGTCGCGGCGAAGCGGTAAAAGCCCAGCGAGGACATGAAGATGCCGGTCAGGTAGGCGCCCGCGAGGAAGATCCAGAAATTGCCCAGCACCAGAGCGATCATCGACAGCGCCGCGCCGGTACCTCCCGCGGCTGCGCCCAACATGAACCCGAAGCGTCGCCCCCGCCGCTGCATCAGCGGCGAGATCCACGGCGCCGTCGTCATCGAGCTGAACACCACCATCGAGATCGGCGCCGTCGCCCAGAGCGCCGAGGGAGCAAGCGTCAGCCCGATCAGGCCCGCCACGGTGAAGTTGATCGGCAGCTGCGCGCCCAGCAGCGCCTGCGCGAGGACGAGAATCAGGACATTGCGCTTTGCGCGGCTGTCGTCTTGGACGGGGTCGAGAACGGCGTCGGTCATGGGCGCTCTGCTACGCCTGTGCCCAGCCGCCGTCCAGCGGGGCGATCAAATGCAGGAACGACCCTTGCGCGGCGCCTTGCCGAAGCCCCGCCGGGGGCAGCGGCGTCCCTTCGGCGTCCCAGGCCTCGAAGAGCGGCGCGCCCTTGGCCCGGATCGTGGTGGCGTAATGGAACTCATGACCGGCCCAGTCGCCCGCGAAGGGGCCGCAGACGCTGCGGAGACGACGGTATCCCAGGTGCAGACGCCGCTGGGCGAAGGAGGTTTCGAGCGGCAACAGGCCGGCCATCCGATGCGTCTTTCCCTCGGCATCGGTCAGAGCCTCGCCCATCACCATGTAGCCGCCGCATTCGCCATGCACGGCACGTTCCGCGAGCGAGGCGAGGAAGGTCCGATTGGCGGCAAGGCGGCCGGCATGGAGCTCCGGGTAGCCGCCTGGAAGATAGACGAGATCGGCGGGCGGGGCCGCCTCGTTTGCGAGCGGCGAGAAGGTCGCGATCTCCGACCCGGCCCGGTGCCAGCCGTCCAGGAGATGCGGATAGGAAAAGGCGAAGGCGTCGTCCCGGGCCACGGCGATGCGTTGCGCGGGCGGGGCGAAGGCCGGGCGCGGGGCCTCTGGGAGAGGCGCGGCGAGGGCCTGGAGCGCGGCGAGATCGACCGACTCGGCCAGGATGGCGCCGGCTTCGGCTAGAAAGCGTTCCAGATCCGGCCGCTCCGCCGCCTGGACGAGCCCCAGATGCCGGGAAGGCGTGGCCAGCCGCGCGTCCCGCGGCACCGCGCCCAGCACTGGCAGCGGGCAGGCGGCGCGGAGCATCCGCGCATGCCGGTCGGAGCCCACGCGGTTCAGGATCACCCCCGCGATCCGGACCTCGGGGTCGTGCCCGGCGAAACCGGCAATGAGCGGGCCCACCGACTGCGCCATCCGCGCCGCGTCCACCACCAGCACGACCGGCAGCCGGAGCAGCCGGGCGAGATCGGCCACCGCCCCGCGGCCTTCGGGCGGTGCGCCGTCGAACAGCCCCATCGCGCCCTCGATCAGCAGAAGCCCCGGCCCGGCCGCGAGCCCTGCAAGCGTCTCGGGCACCATCGCCCAGGCATCGAGATTGGGGCAGGGCGCGCCGCTGGCCGCCTCGTGAAAGCGGGGATCGATATAGTCGGGACCGGACTTGGCCCCGCGCACTGCCACACCCGCATCGCGGAGCGCGCGCAGGAGACCGAGGGTGATCGTGGTCTTGCCGCTGCCCGAAGCGGGCGCGGCCAGGATCAGGCCGGGCATGAGAGGGTTCGGACCTCTGGCGCGGCCCGACCGGGTGGGGGGCTTTGCCCCCCGCTCGCAAGCTCGCTCCCCCCAGAGTATTTCCGGCCAGAAGAAGGGCGGAGGATCATCCGACTTCGGCCGGGCGGCGGCGGTCGAGCGGGTCGATGTCGCGCGGCGGGTGGCCCTGGGCCATGGCCTGCCAGTCGAGCGCTTGGCGCAGGAGGGTCGCGCGGCCGACGCAGATGATGGCGGGAGGCTCCAGCCCTGCGGCGGCGATATCGTCGGCGCACGCCGCCAGCGTGGTCTCGATCGTGCGCTGATCGGCCAGGGTAGCGGTGGTGGTGACGGCGACGGGTTCGGACGGCGCTCGGCCGCCGGCGATCAGGCGCGCGGCGATCTGTGCGATATGCTTCATGCCCATGTAGATCACGATGACCTGGCTGCCGCGGGCGATCCCCTCCCAATCGAGCGCGGTGGGCGCGGCGCCGCTGGCGTCGTGGCCGGTGACGAAGGTGACCGACTGGTTCACGTCGCGATGGGTCACGGGGATGCCCGCATAGGCCAGCCCCGCGATTCCCGCCGTGATGCCCGGAACGATGCGGATCGGCACGCCGTGCTGCACCAGCGTCTGGGCCTCCTCTCCGCCGCGGCCGAAGACGAAGGGATCGCCGCCCTTGAGGCGGAGCACCCGCTTGCCCTGCCGTGCCAGGTCCACCAGCCGCAGCGAGATGTCGCGCTGCTTGGCGGAGGGTTTGCCGCCGCGCTTGCCCGCGTATTCCCGCACGGCCTGTGGCGCCCAGTCGAGGATCGCCTCCCCCACCAGCGCGTCATAGACGATCACGTCCGCCTGGCGCAGCGCGTTGAGCCCGTGCAGCGTCAGCAGGCCGGGGTCTCCTGGCCCGGCGCCGCAGAGCCAGACCCAGCCGGGCTGCAATTGGGGCCAGTCATGGGGAGGCAGGTCGTTCATGGCTCCGGTATGGCGCGGCCCGCGGCCGGGGGAAAGCCTGCGCGCGACGGCGCGGTGCCCATTGGCGGCATCGGGACCACATGCCACAGAGAGAGGCATGACCGAGACCGCTCCCCTCCGCCGTGGCTGGACCACGGGCGCCTGCGCCACCGCCGCGACGCGGGCGGCGGTGGAAGGGCTGTGGACGGGGCATGTGCCCGAGGCCGTCACGATCCGCCTGCCGCGGGGCGAGACGCCGCGCTTCGAGATCGTGGACGCGGCGGTCGGCGATGGCTGGGCCGAGGCGGGCGTCGTCAAGGACGCGGGCGACGACCCGGACGTGACCCATGGGGCGACGGTGCGGGTGCGGGTGCGCGCGTCGGCAGGGGGCGTGACCTTCCGCGCGGGCGAGGGGGTGGGGATCGTCACCAAGCCGGGGCTGCCGGTGGCCGTGGGCGAGCCCGCCATCAACCCCGTGCCCCGCGCCATGATGGACGAGGCGGTTGCGGAGGCGGCGAGCCTGCTGGGCGCGACGCCCGATGTCGAGATCACCGTCAGTATTCCGGGGGGCGCCGAGATCGCCCAGCGGACCTGGAACCCGCGCCTGGGCATCGAGGGCGGGCTGTCGATCCTGGGGACGACGGGGATCGTGCGGCCCTTCTCCTGTGCCGCCTGGATCGCGTCGATCCACCGGGGCGTGGACGTGGCACGGGCCGCGGGGCTGACCCATGTGGCGGGCTGCACCGGGGCGACCAGCGAGCGGGTGGTGCAGGCGCTGCACGGGCTGCCGGACCACGCGATGCTGGATATGGGGGACTTCGCCGGGGGAATGCTCAAATATCTCGCGCGCCATCCGGTGCCACGGGTGACGGTGGGGGGTGGCGTCGGCAAGCTCGCGAAGCTGGCGCAGGGCGCCATGGACCTGCATTCGCGGCGGTCGCAGGCCGATCTGGCCGGGCTTTCGGACTGGGCCGGGCGGGATCTGACCGGCTGCAACACCGTGTTGGAGGCGGTCTCTCTGGCGCCCGACCTGCCCGCGCGTATCGCCGAGGAGGCGCGGGCGCGGGTCCTGCGCATCATCGACGCGGAGGTCGACGTGGTGGTGATCGACCGGGCGGGAACCGTCCTGGCTCATGCGCGGTAGTGTGCTGATCCTGGCGGGGACGGCGGAGGCGCGGGCGGTCTGCGCGGCGGTCCGGGATCTGGAGGTGCTGGCTTCGCTGGCGGGCGCGACCGCGCGGCCCGCGGCTTTGGGCGTGCCGACCCGGGTGGGCGGCTTCGGCGGCGAGGCCGGGTTCGCGGCGGCGCTCGCCGGGATGGCGGCGGTGCTCGACGCGACCCATCCCTATGCCGCCCGCATCTCCGAGCGGGCTTCGCGCCTCTGTGCGTCGCGGGGGCTGCCCTATCTGCGCCTGATGCGCGCCGGCTGGCCAGCGCGTCGGGGCTGGCGGGTCCATGCCGATGCCGAGGCCGCCGCCCGTGCCTTGCCGCCCGGCGCGCGGGTGTTCCTATCGGTGGGGCCGGGGAGCCTGGCGCCGTTCCTCGGGCGGGGCCTGCACCTGATCTGCCGGCGGATCGACCCGGCCCCGCCACGGTCGGGCGTGACCTGGGTGATCGGCCGCCCGCCCTTCCCGGTGGAGGCGGAGGCGGCGCTGTTCCGCGCCCATGGCATCACCGATCTCGTGACCAAGGATTCAGGGGGGCCCGCGGCCAAGCTGGACGCGGCCGAGGCGCTCGGGATAGCGGTGCATGTGATCGCGCGGCCTCCGCCGCCGCCCGGGGAGGAAACCGATGACATCGACCGCGCCATCGCTTTCGTCCGCGCCCATGCGGCGGATCGAGACCCCGGCTGACCTGGAGGAAGGGGCCGCGGCGCTGGCCCGGATCGACCCGCGCCTCGCGCCCGCTCTGGAGATCTGCGCCCCGCTGCCATTGCGCCGCAAGCCCGACGGGTTCGGCACGCTGCTCGACGCGATCGTCGGCCAGCAGGTCAGCACCGCCGCCGCGGCGGCGATCTCCGATCGGCTGCGCGCGGCGGGCCTGGACGCGCCCGCGCCGATTCGCGGGGCCTCCGACGAGGTGCTGCGGGCCTGTGGCCTCTCGCGGCCCAAGCTGCGCTATGCCCGCGCCCTTGCCGAGGCGGATCTGGACTTTTCAGTCCTTCGCACGCTCCCGCCCGGCGAGGTCGTCCGGAGGCTGACCGCGCTGCCCGGCATCGGGCCCTGGACCGCGCAGATCTACGCGATGTTCGCTTTGGGCCATGCCGATGCCTTCGCCCCCGGGGATCTCGCCTTGCAGGAGGGGGCGCGGCTCTTGCTCGACCTGCCGGAGCGTCCCTCGGAAAGGGACCTCGCCCGGATCGCCGAGGCCTGGTCGCCCTGGCGGGCGGTTGCGGCGCGGCTGCTCTGGTCCTACTACCGCCACGCAAAAGGACGGGAGGGCATCCGGTGAGCCTCGATTATCAACGCCGGGGGCCGGACGCCCCCAAGCGACTGCTGATCTTCCTGCATGGCTACGGCGCCAATGGGGCCGACCTGATCGGTCTGGCCGATCCGCTGGCCCCGCATCTGCCCGACACCGCGTTCCTGTCGCCCGACGCGCCGGAGCGCTGCGTCGGGGTGCCCGGCGGCTATCAGTGGTTCCCGATCCCCTGGATCGACGGCTCCTCCGAGGAAGAATCGATGGAGGGCATGGCCCGGGCCGTGGCTGACCTGACCGTGTTCCTCGACGAAGCCATGGCCCGCGAGGGTGTGGCGGCCGAGAACGTCGCGCTCTTCGGCTTCAGCCAGGGCACGATGATGTCGCTGCATGTCGCGCCCCGCCGGCCCGAGTCCTTCGCGGGGATCGTCGCCTTCTCGGGGCGCCTGCTGAAGCCCGAGGCACTGGTCGAGGAGGCGGTGTCCAAGCCGCCCGTCCTGCTGGTCCATGGCGACGCCGACGAGGTCGTGCCGGTCCAGTCCCTGCCGGAGGCGGCCGAGGCTTTGGAGCAAGCCGGGTTCGAGCGCATCTACGCCCATGTCATGAAGGGCACCGGCCACGGCATCGCCCCAGACGGGCTCCAGGTCGCGCTGGCCTTCCTGCGCGACATCTGGGGGATCGAGGCGGGGTAATCCCCGCCCTACGGGGGGCGGCGCGCAGCGTCCCTTGTCGGCGGGGAGAGCCTTCGAGGACCGCTTGGGTGTACGCCGCCCCATCTTCCACTGCGCCACCCTGCTGCCCCTGGACGAGATGCCGGTCTTGACCGTCGAGCACGTCAAGGCGCGCCTGGCCCGGGTGATCGGCCCCTTCGAGGCGTGGGGGCCGCCAGTCGGAGCGGGGTGCACACGGATCGCAAGCTGTCGCCGACCGGCGGTTCGCCGCAGAACCCCAACAACTGTCCGACCGCCCGCCGCGCAGCGACGGGGCAAGACCGTCACGATGGCCTTCTCTCCGGTCGCGCCGAGGGTCTAGGCGGGCGCCGTGGTGGAGCGATCCGGTCGCCCGGTTTCGATCATGCCGGAGAGGGACCTTTGCTCGCGCGCGCTCCCCCTCATCATGCGCGGCCGGTGGTCGCGCGGGGACGAGAGGCCGGACCGGCGGCGTCACCGACCTGCCCGCGCCCCATTCCGAACATCCGCTGGAGCCGAACATGGGACCGGCTCGCCGGGAATCCGCCGGGGGTCATCCCGAGGCTCTATAGCGACCGGCCCCGGTCGGACATGCTTCATAACACGAAGGGGCTTTTGGCTGCCAAGGAGCGATAGGCGCGGCTCGCCCTCGCTCAGGGAGGTGGCCAACGATGGTGGCCAATCAGCGCTCAGGGCAGTTCCGGAGCGAAGTGCGAGCCGTCCGATCCGGCTCCCCGACGCCGCGCGGACGCGCGCCCCGGACAGTGCCCGTCGATCCCACAACAATCCGTTACAATCGCGCCCAATCGCCACACCCGATCTGGAGGCTTGTCTGGGTTCGATCCCAAGATATAGTCCGACACAAGAGAGGGCCGCGCGCCCGGGGGCCGGGCGGGCCGCTCTCCGATCAGGGAAGCGAGCCGATGCCTGCGTTGCACGACGACCAGACCAGCCGAGACGCGGACTTCCGCACCGAATTCACGCGGACCGGAGCAGGGCTCAAGCACTTCCCCGCGCTCGTCCTCAACGCCGATTATCGTCCGCTCAGCTACTACCCGCTGTCGCTCTGGCCGTGGCAGGACGCGATCAAGGCGGCCTTCCTGGACCGCGTGGATATCGTCAGTGAGTACGAGGAGGTGGTCCGCTCGCCGACCACGACGATCCGCATTCCCTCTGTCGTGGTCCTGAAGGACTATGTGGCGCCGCAGAAGAAGGCCGCGTTCACGCGGTTCAATCTGTTCCTTCGGGACGAGTTCTCCTGCCAGTATTGCGGGGCCAAAACCGACCTGACCTTCGATCATGTCGTGCCGCGGGCCCGCGGTGGCATCACATCTTGGGAAAACGTCGTGGCGGCCTGCGGGCGCTGCAACCTGCGCAAGGGATCCAAGTCGCTCAAGCAGGCGGGCTATCATCTGCGCAAGCCGGTGCGGCAGCCGACCCCGGCAGAGCTTATGAATCTCGGCCGGAAGTTCCCACCGAACTATCTGCACGAGAGTTGGATGGATTTCCTCTACTGGGATGCCGAACTGGAGGCGTGACGGGGGAGGCGGGGTAAAAACCCCGCCCTACAAGCGCCCCGTAGGGCGGGGTTTTACCCCGCCGCCCCCCTGGGGATGTCGAAACCTGGGGGCGCCAGTTCGAACCCATCGAAGCGGAAGCCCGGCGAGACGGTGCAACTGACCAGCGACCAGGCGCCGGTCGTGCGCGCCGCTTGCCAATGCCAAGGCTCCACGACGGCCTGGAAGGTCAGGTCCGCGCCCAGCGTCACTTCCGTCGCGGGGCCCGCTTCGGTCTCGGCCCGCGACAGCACCAGCGGCGCCCCCGCATGCCAGAGCCAGACCTCGGCGGCGTCCACCCGGTGCCAATGGCTCCGCTCGCCCTCGGCCAGCAAGAACAGGATGGCGGTTCCGGCGGGGCGCGCCCCCGCCGAGGCCTCGGCCTCCCAGGTCTGCCGATACCAGCCGCCTTCCGGGTGCGGGGCCAGATCGAGCGCGGCGATCACCTCCGCGGCGCTCCGTTCCGTCATGCGCGCGCCCTCCCGTCGGCGTTCTCGCGCCACAGGATGTAGAGCCCCGTTCCGATCGTCACGCCGATCCCCGCCAGCGCCAAGCCGTTGGGCCAGTCGCCGAAGGCGATCAGGCCGATGATGGCCGCGATGGGGATTTCCAGATATTGCATCGGCGCCAGCGTCGAGGCCTCCGCAAAGCGCAGCGACCAGGTCATCAGCAGATGCGCGCCCGTTCCCAGCAGCCCCATCACCAGCCAGAGCGTCCAGTCCGACGAGATCGATGTCAGAGCGAAAATCCCCTCGGACGGCAGGATGAGGTAGAGCAGGCAGAGGCCGACAGTCGCCATCGTGCCGGACATGCCCTGCATCGCCAGCGGGTCCGCCTCACCGGCGATGCGGCGTGTCACCAGCATGAAGCCCGCAAAGGAGACGGCCACGCCGAGCGGATAGAGCGCGGGCCAACCGACCGCCGCGAAGGAGGGCTGCATCACCATCAGCGTGCCTCCGAAGCCCACGGCACAGGCGGTCAGCCGCCGCCGCCCGACCGTTTCGCCTAGCAGGAAATGCCCCAGCAGCAGCAGGATGAAGGGCATGACGAAGGCGATGGCGATGGCATCGGCAAGCGGCAGATAGGTCAGCGCCGTGATCATCATCCACAGCCCGTTGACGTGCAGCACCGTCCGAAGCACCGTCAGCCGCCACCCCAACGACGACATCGCGAAGCTGCGCCCGGTCGCGCGGACCAATGGGATCAGCACGGCGGCCTGCACCGCGAAGCGGCAGAGGACGATCTGCATCACCGCGTGGTTCTCGGCGAGCATCTTGCCGATGGCGTCGCCCATCGGCGCCAATACGCAGAAGCCGAGCATCAGGCCCATGCCCAGCACGGGCCGGTCGAGCCCGAGGACATGGACCCGCGCGGTCATCCCCGCAAGATCGAGCGGCCCGCATAGACGGCCGTTTCGCCCAGCATCTCCTCGATGCGGATCAGCTGGTTATACTTCGCCAGCCGGTCGGACCGCGCCAGCGAGCCGGTCTTGATCTGCCCGCAATTGGTGGCCACGGCGAGGTCGGCGATGGTCGCGTCCTCGGTCTCGCCCGAGCGGTGCGACATCACGCAGGTCATACGGTTGCGATGGGCGAGCGACACGGCCTCCATCGTCTCCGAAAGGGTGCCGATCTGATTGACCTTGACCAGCAGCGAGTTGGCCGCGCCCTTCTCGATGCCCTCGGCGAGGCGTGCGGGGTTGGTGACGAAGAGGTCGTCGCCCACCAGTTGCACCTTGCCGCCCAGCGCCTCGGTCAGGGCGACCCAGCCCTCCCAGTCATCCTCGGACATGCCGTCCTCGATCGACAGGATCGGATAGTCGCGCACGAGGTCGGCGAGATACTGGACATTCTCCTCGGACGAGAGCACCTTTCCTTCACCTTCAAGGTGATAGGCGCCGTCCTTAAAGTATTCCGTCGCCGCGCAATCGAGCGCCAGCATCATGTCGTCGCCGGGGGCGTAGCCCGCCTTCTCGATGGATTTCAGGATGAAATCCAGCGCCTCGCGGGTCGAGGGGAGGTCGGGTGCAAAGCCGCCCTCGTCGCCCAGACCGGTGCTGAGGCCGGCGGCCGACAGCTCCGACTTGAGCGTGTGGAACACCTCGGAGCCCATGCGCACCGCGTCGGCCACCGTCTCGGCGGCGACGGGCATGATCATGAATTCCTGGATGTCGATCGGGTTGTCGGCATGCTCGCCGCCATTGATGATGTTCATCATCGGCACCGGGAGGACCCGCGCCGACGTCCCGCCGACATAGCGGAAGAGCGGCAGGGCAGAGGCGTCGGCCGCCGCCTTGGCCACCGCCAGCGACACGCCCAGGATGGCGTTCGCGCCCAGGCGGCCCTTGTTGTCGGTGCCGTCGAGCTCGATCATGGCGGCGTCGATGGCCTCCTGCTCGGTCGCGTCGAACCCGACCAGCGTCTCGGCCAGTTCTCCGTTCACCGCATCGACCGCGCCGCGCACGCCTTTGCCCTTGTAGCGCGACTTATCGCCGTCCCGCTTTTCCACGGCCTCATAGGCGCCGGTCGACGCGCCCGAAGGGACGGCGGCGCGGCCCAGCGTTCCGTCTTCCAGCACGACGTCCACCTCGACGGTGGGGTTGCCCCGGCTGTCCAGGATCTCGCGGGCGTGGATGTCGGTAATGGTGAACATGTCTAGCCTCCGTTGCTTGGGGACGTCCCTAGCGCGGGCGTTCATCCAAGGGAAGCCGCCCGCGCCTCCCGCCAGAGGGTGTAACAGCCCGAGGCGACGATGATGCCCGCGCCCACCAGCGTCCAGAGATCCGGCCGCTCGCCGAAGATCACGACGGCGATGATCAGCGCGAACAGCATCCGCGTGTAGCGGAACGAGGCGGTGATGGCGATGTCGCCTGTCCGCGTGGCCCCGACGATGGCGAGATAGGCCGCGGTCCCGAACGCGATGGCGAGCAGCAGGACCGCCGCTCCGCCCGCATCCGGCACCACTAGCGGCGCGCCTTGGATTGCCTGCATGACGGCGCCGCCGACAATCAGCGCGGCGAAGGCGTGCAGCGTCAGGCGCGCGCCGGTCGCGTCGGGGGGCATGTTTCGGGTCGCCAGATCCCGTCCGGCCAAGCCTATGATCCCGCCCACGGCCAGCCAGGCCGAGGCGTCCACGGCGTCGGTGCCGGGGCGCAGGATGATAAGCACCCCGGCGAACCCCACGGCGATGGCCGCCCAGCGTCGCGGCCCCACCGGCGCGCCCAGGAACAGCGCGCCCCCGATCGCGACCAGCAGCGGCGTGGCCTGGACGATGGCCGACACCACGGCGAGCGGCGCCAGCACCAGTGCCGAGACGAAGAAGAGCGCGCCCGCCATCTCGAATCCGGTGCGGACCAGGACGCGGGGACGCAGATAGACCGGCGAGCGGAGGCCCGCGCCGGTCGCGACGAACCAGGCGGAGAAGGCCAGCGTCCCGCCCAGACCCAGCATCCAGACGATCTGGGCCGCCGGAAAGACACCCCCGAGCGATTTGATGAGCGCGTCCTCGATGGCGAAGAGGCCCATGGACAAGGTCATGAGGCCGGCGCTGCGCAGCGTCGGTGTCATGGGCGGCCCTTCGCGACGTTGTCGCGCCGGGCCGTGCGCCCGATGGCTGTCTTGGCGAGGGCGCTGCCGCAGGTCTCCTCCCGCGCAGGGTGGCGGCTCAGTAGCCCCAGCTCATTCCGGCCAGTTCTGCCTGCTCGGCGAGCGAGAGCGGCTCCGTCAGGGTTACACCCAGGGCGCCCTGCCGTGACCACCGGACCCGGCCGGTGCGCGCGATGCGGGGCGTGGAGACTTCGACCAAGGCGTCGGTCGGCAAGAGGTCGGGATAGGTGAGCTTCATCCCGCTTTCGGAGACGTCGAGCAGGCTGACATCCATGCGCCGACCCAGCGCAGAGAGGGTGATGCGCATCTGAGTGGGCCGACGAAAGGGGCGCCAGGATTCCATGACCGACCTCATGAACCGTGTCGGAGAGATCCTGCGCCCGAAAACCTAAAATTCCATTTCCGCCCCGCGTCGGCAGGGGGGGGAGCGGGTCTATTCTCTGTCGCATCTGACGGGTCTTCGACATGTTGCAGGGCCTCTCGCGCGGCGTCGGCGCGGTCCCTCGATCCGGCCAGCGCCGCGAGAGCCGTGGCGCACCCGAAGGCCGCCCCTCGCATGGACTCTGCCGTCGCAGATCCCCCTGTGCGCGGGCAACGTCCCCGGGGACCGGCGGCGCGGCGGCAGCCGCAACAGGTGCGATGCGAGCGGTTCGAGAAGAGCAGCGGTCATGCCCTTCCCCTAGTGGCCGTGCAGGGCGCCGTCCATCACGTCCCGCAAAAGGTGCGCGTGACCGCTTCGCCCGGTTCGGCCGGACGGCGATAGGGCGCATTCGTCTCCGTCTCCTGCCAGGGGTCGGCCAGCACGGCATGGAGCGCGTGAAACGGTGCGAAGTCACCGGCATAGGCGGCCGAGATCGCCTCCTCGACGCGGTGATTGCGGGGGATGACAGCGGGGTTGGCGCGCCGCATCGCGGCCCGGTCCGGTCCCTTGGACTGCCAACGCGCCACCCAGTCGTCCATCCGCTCCCGGTTGGTGACCTGATCGCGCGCGGTCTCGGGGGCAAGGGTCAACGCGCGGAAGGTGTTGGTGAAATCGCCCTGACCCTCGGCCATGATCGCCAGCAGCTCCATCGCCAGCTCCATGTCGTCGAGCCCGATCTTCGCCGCCATGACCTCCGTCCAGGCCTCGGCGTAGAGATCGCGGAAGCCCTCCAGCACCTCGGTCGCCTCCTCCACCGCCTGCGCGCGCTCTCCCATCAGGGGCAGGAGCGCGGTGGCCAGCTGCGCGAGGTTCCAAAGCGCGATGTCGGGCTGCGCCTTCCAGGCGTAACGGCCGAACTGGTCGATCGAGCTGAAGACCGTGTCGGGGTGATAGGCCTCCATGAAGGCGCAGGGACCGTAGTCGATGGTCTCGCCCGAGATCGTCATGTTGTCGGTGTTCATCACGCCGTGGATGAAGCCCAGCCCCATCCATTGCGCGACCAGCTTCGCCTGTGCGCGCATCACGTGGCGGAGCAGGCCCATCGGCCCCTCGGCGCCGGGTGCATGGCGGGCGATGGCATGGTCCAGCAGCCGCCGCAGCGCGTCCGCGTCGTCCCGCGCGGCGAAGACCTGGAAGGTGCCCACCCGGATATGGCTCGCCGCGACGCGGGTTAGCACGCCGCCCGGCAGGGGGCCCTCTTGTCGCAGGACCGTCTCGCCGGTCGTGACGGCGGCCAGGGCGCGGGTCGTGGGAACCCCCAGTGCGTGCATCGCTTCGGAGACGAGATATTCCCGGATCACAGGGCCCAGCGCCGCGCGCCCGTCGCCCATCCGGCTATAGGGGGTGGGGCCCGAGCCCTTCAGTTGCACGTCCCAGCGCCGGTCACCCGCGACATGCTCCCCGAGGAGGATCGCGCGCCCGTCGCCCAGCTGCGGCGACCAGCCCCCGAACTGATGCCCGGCGTAGAGCTGCGCCAGCGGATCGGCGCCCTCCGGCACGGCGTTGCCGGCAAAGACCTGGGGTGCGGCGCGGAGCGCGGCGGCGTCCAGCCCCATCTCCGCGGCAAGACCTTCGTTGAGCGCCACCCAAGCGGGCGCCGCCACGGGGGTCGGCGCCATCTTGGTGTAGAACCGGTCTGGCAGACGGGCATAGCTGTTGTCGAAGGCGAACATGCGCGGCTCCTCAACTGGGGCGGCGCGGCAAAGCCACGCCCTACGGTCGACTCCGATGTAGGGCGGGGATCACCCCGCCGCACCCCCTGGCAAGCGGGCGATCCGCTCGGTCAGCAGGGCGAAGTAGCCGTCCGAATCGAGCCCCCCGATGAAGGTGGCGTTTTTCGGCCGGTCCGTGACGCCCCACCAATCCGCGACCGTCATGCCCCGGGTCAGCGGCGAGTCCACCTCGATCTCGACGTTCACGTGCCGGCCGGAAAAGAGGTCGGGCTGTAGCAGCCAGGCGATGACGCAGGGATCGTGCAGGGGCGCGCCCTCGGTGCCGTATTTCTCCTTGTCGTATCGCTCGAAGAAGCCGGTCCAGCCGGCGACTACCGGCCCCACCGGGCCCGCCGCGCGGAAGGCCTCGTTGCGCGCCCGGGTCGTCAGCGCCTTATGCGTCACGTCGAGCGGCAAGACGGTCAGGGGGATGCCCGCCCGGAACACGGCATGGGCCGCTTCGGGGTCGACATAGATGTTGAACTCGGCGGCGGGGGTGATGTTGCCCACCTGGAAATAGGCGCCGCCCATCAGAACGATGCGCGCGATGCGCGGGCCGATATCGGGGGCGCGGTGCAGCGCGGTGGCGATATTAGTGAGCGGCCCCAGCGGACAGAGCGTGACCGTGCCCGGCGGCTCCCGGCGGAGGATCTCGATGATCGCGTCCACGGCATGGGCATCGGCCAGCGGCATGGTGGGATCGGGCAACTCGGCGCCGTCCAGCCCGGTCTTGCCGTGGACATGCTCGGCCGTGACGAGCGCACGGGCGATGGGCCGGTCGCAGCCGGCATGCACGCGCAGGTCGGCGCGCCCGGCCAGTTCGCAGACCATCCGTGCGTTGCGTGTGGTCAGGTGCAGCGGCACGTTTCCGGCGACGGCGGTCACGGCCAGCACCTCCAACTCGGGGGAGGCGAGGGCGAGCAGGATGGCGACGGCGTCGTCCTGGCCCGGGTCGGTGTCGATGATGATTTTCATGTGGACATCTGTGCCGCGCGCTCTCGGATTGTCCAGCCCGTCCCCTCGGAGCTTCGGCGCCGGATCGGGCCGATGATGTCCGGCAGGACGGAAGAGGTTCCGCTACTCCGTCTTCTCCGCTCGCTTTGCCGCGTCCCAGAGCGCATCCATCTCCGCCAGGTCCGACTCGGCCGGGGTCTTGCCCTGCGCGGCCAGGGCGTCCTCGATCGACCGGAACCGCCGCTCGAACTTCGCGTTCGCGGCCCGCAGCGCGCCCTCGGGCTCCACGCCCAGATGCCTCGCCAGGTTGGCCATGACGAAGAGCATGTCCCCCATCTCCTCGGCCAGGGCCTCGGGCCCCAGCGTCTCCCGCGCCTCGACCAGTTCCGCCGCCTCCTCGCGCAGCTTATCCAGCACCATCCCCGTCTCGGGCCAGTCGAAGCCGACCCGGGCCGCCCGGTTCTGCAACTTCACCGCCCTGAGCAGCGCCGGCAGCCCCAGTGCCACCCCGTCCAGCACACCGCCCGTCCGCTCCCGTGCCTTCGCCGCTTCCCAATCGGCCACCTGCTGCTCCGCCGACTTGTCGCGCGAGGCGTCGCCCCAGATATGAGGGTGCCGGTCGACCATCTTTTGCGCCACGCGCTCGGCCACGGCGTGGAAGTCGAAGCGCCCCTCCTCCTCGCCCATGCGCGCGTGGTAGACGACCTGAAGCAGCAGATCGCCCAGTTCGCCCTCCAACTCGTCCCAGGCCTCGCGCTCGATGGCGTCGGCGACCTCATAGGCTTCCTCGATCGTGTAGGGGGCGATCGAGGCGAAATCCTGCTCGATATCCCAGGGGCAGCCCGTCTTGGGGTCGCGCAGCCGGGCCATGATGGCGAGCAAACGGTCCAGCCCGCCGCCTTTCCGAAGACAGATGTCGTCCATTGCGCGTCCCTCCGATCCGGGCCATGTGGCGCGAGACCCGCCCGGAGAACAAGCCATGCCCGTCATCAATTCCATCGCCGCCCTGGAACCCGAGATGCGCGAATGGCGCCGTTGGCTGCACCGCAACCCGGAGCTTCAGTTCGACCTGCCCAAGACGGCCGGATTCGTCGCGGAGAAGCTGCGCGCCTTCGGCGTGGACGAGATCCACGAGGGCATCGCGCAGACCGGGATCGTCGCGATCATCAAGGGGCGCGGGCCCGGCCCGACCATCGGGCTCAGGGCGGATATGGACGCGCTGCCGATCCACGAGGCCTCCGGGGTGGAGCACGCTTCCGAGACGCCTGGGAAGATGCATGCCTGCGGCCATGACGGGCACACCACGATGCTGCTGGGCGCGGCGAAATATCTGGCGGAGACGCGTAATTTCTCGGGCCGCGTGGCGCTGATCTTCCAGCCCGCCGAAGAGGGCGGCGGCGGCGGCGAGGTCATGGTCCGCGAAGGCATCATGGACCGCTTCGAGATCGCTCAGGTCTACGGCATCCACAACGCGCCCAACTTCGCCGAGGGCGCGTTCTACACCACGCCCGGGCCGATCATGGCGGCGGTCGACACGTTCCATATCGACATCACCGGCAAGGGCGGGCACGGGGCCATGCCGCATGAGACCCGCGACCCGATCGTCGCCGCGCTGGGCATCGGGCAGGCGATCCAGACGATCGTGTCGCGCAATCATTATGCGTTGGACGAACTGGTCGTCTCGGTCACGCAGATCCATGCGGGCACCGCCGACAACATCGTCCCCGGCACCGCCTATCTGGGCGGCACCGTCCGCACCTTCGATCCGGTCGTGCAGGACATGGTCGAGCGGCGCCTCTCCGAGATCGCCGCGGGGCAGGGGGCGAGCTACGGTGTCAGCGCCATCTGCCGCTATGAGCGCGGCTATCCGGCGACCGTCAACGATGCGGAGCGCGCGCGGTTCGCG
Source organism: Jannaschia seohaensis (assembly GCF_900116765.1). Taxonomy (GTDB): domain Bacteria; phylum Pseudomonadota; class Alphaproteobacteria; order Rhodobacterales; family Rhodobacteraceae; genus Jannaschia; species Jannaschia seohaensis. The sequence goes on from NZ_UETC01000003.1 coordinate 216,207, forward strand.
GCCGAGGTCGCCGCTGATGTCGTGGGCGCGGCGCGCGTGACCCCGGATGCGGGGCGCGAGATGGGGGCGGAGGATTTCAGCTACATGCTGAACGCCCGTCCGGGCGCCTATCTCTTCCTGGGCGCGGGGCCGGGGCCGGTGCTGCATCACCCGGAATACGACTTCAACGACGCGGTGGCGCCGGTCGGCGCCAGCTTCTTCGCGCGCGCGGTGGAGATGGCGCAGCCGCTGTGACGACCGGGGTCGATTGGCCTGTCACCGGGACGGACGCGCTGCGGGCTAAGACGCGGCTCTCTGCCGTGCGCGTGGGATGCCGTTCTTACTAAGACGGCAGCACGGCGCTTGAGCGGCGCGGAGGCTGTCTGACACAGCGGAGCCAGGCGCGAGACGGGGCCGATCCGCCGGGGGGCTCAGGGCTCCGGCGCGATCAGGCTTTCCTGTAGGCGCGCGCGCAGGGCCTCCGGGGTCCAACCGGCCTCCCGATAGACCGAGATCGCGCGCGCGTCGTCGCGCTTGGCCAGCCGCTTGCCCGCCGCGTCCCGCACCAGCGCGTGGTGATGGTAGTCGGGCGTGGGCAGGCCCAGCAGCCGTTGCAGCAGCACATGGATCGGCGTCGCCTCGAACAGATCCGCCCCGCGGACGACATGGGTGATGCCCTGCGCGGCGTCGTCTAGCACGACAGACAGATGGTAGGAGGTGCCGAAATCCTTTCGCGCCAGGACCACGTCGCCGACCTTCGCCTCCATATCGGCCTCGGAGGTCCAGATCGTCCCGCTCCCCATCACGCCGCCGAATTCGTGGAATGGCAGGCCCCCGTGGCCGTTCCGTAGGGTCTCGGTCGTGCCGATCAGAGCCTCCCGCATCAGAAGCCGCAGATGCGCGTCCTCGGGCGGGGCCATCTGCCGTTCGGCATGGTCCGGGCGTCGATGGCGGCAGGTGCCGGGATAGATCGGGCCGTCGGGGCCGGCGCCCTCCTGCGGGGCCGAGATTGCCGCGGCAATGTCCCGCCGCGTGCAGGTGCAGGGATAAAGCAATCCGCGTCTCCAGAGATCGCCGAGCGCCGCGCGATAGCTCTCCATCCGCTCGGACTGGCGCATCGGAGGGGCGTCCCACTCGATGCCCAGCCATTCCAGATCGCGCTTGAGCTGGTCTTCCCATTCGAGCTTGGAGCGCTGCCGGTCGATATCCTCGATCCGCAGCAGGAACGCGCCGCCCGCGGCCCGCGCCATGTCATGGGCCATCCAGGCGGACCAGGCGTGACCCAGATGCAGCGGCCCGGTGGGCGAGGGCGCGAAGCGCGTCTTCACGCCCGGCGCAGGACGTAGACCGTGGAGGCGCGCGCGCCCTCTTTCTCCGGCAGATGGGGGCCGTGCTGCGCCCAAAGGATCCTGTGCCCGGCCAGCTGCGCCTCCATCAGCGCCGTCTGATAGTCCGCCTGCGCCAGGGTCGCCTCGTTATAGCTGAAGGCCAGCAGCGCCCCGGGGGCCATCCTGTCCAGGAGCGCGGTCAGCGTCTCGGCAGGCGCCGCGCCGATGCTGACGACCCCGACCGCCGTCACCGCGGCATGGCCGGTCAAATCGGGCACCTCGCCCAGGGTCCCGGGGAGCAGCTTGCGATAGACGCCCTTGGCCCGGGCCTCCTCCAGCATTTCGGGGGTCACGTCGGTGCCGTCGATGGTGGTGAAGCCCGCCTCGGCCAAGGCCGCGCCCGATAACCCCGTTCCGCAGCCGAAATCGAAGACCGGAGCGGTCCGGTCTTCCAGGTGATCGGCGAGCGCGGCGGCGGCGCGCATCGGCGTGGCATAGCCCGCGGCTAGCACATCGGCGTCGTAATTGCCGGCCCATTGCGAATAGAGGTCGCGCGTCTCCTCCGGCGGGCGGGGCGCCCAGAGCCCCTTTGGCATCGACCCGCTCATTCCGCGGCCACCTTGAGCCCGAGCCACTCCGTCCAGGCCGCCTTGGCCCGGTCGGTATAGAGCTTGTAGCGCTCCTTCCGGTTGCGCCGCCCGCCGCGCGCGTCGACCGGGGGAAACAGGCCGAAATTGACGTTCATCGGCTGGAAGGTCTTCGCCTCCGCACCGCCGGTGATGTGGGTGACGAGCGCGCCCATCGCCGTCGTCGCGGGGATGTCGGGCAGGGTGCGGCCCTGGATCTCTGCCGCGGCCAGACGTCCGGCCAGCAGGCCCATCGCGGCCGACTCGACATAGCCCTCCACCCCGGTGATCTGGCCGGCGAAGCGGATATGCGGCTTGGAGCGCAGGCGCATCTGCGCGTCGAGCAGCGTGGGCGAGTTGATGAAGGTGTTGCGGTGGATGCCGCCGAGACGGGCGAAGGCGGCGTTCTCCAGCCCGGGGATCATCGCAAAAACAGCCTTTTGCGCGCCGTACTTCATCTTGGTTTGAAAGCCGACGATGTTGTAGAGCGTGCCCAGCGCGTTGTCCCGGCGCAGCTGCACCACGGCATAGGGCTTGCGGTCCGGCGCATGTGGATTGGTCAGGCCCACGGGCTTCATCGGGCCGAAGCGCAGCGTCTCGCGCCCGCGCTCGGCCATGACCTCGATGGGCAGGCAGCCGTCGAAATAGCCCGCCGTCTCGCCCGGCTTGAACTCCGTCTTCTCAGCGGCGAGCAGGGCGTCGATGAACGCCTCGTACTGCTCCTTGGTCATCGGGCAGTTGATATAGGCGGTCCGCTCTTCCTCGGTCTCGCCCTTGTCATAGCGGGACTGCCGCCAGGCGACGTCCATGTCGATCGTGTCGGCATGGACGATGGGCGCGATGGCGTCGAAGAAGGCGAGGCTGTCCTGCCCGGCTTCGTCCGCGATGGCCTGGGCCAGCGCGCTGCCGGTCAGGGGGCCGGTGGCGATGATCCAATGGCCGGCGCGGGGGAGCGCGCTCACTTCCTCGCCGACGACCTCGACCAGGGGATGGGCGCGCAGCCGCTCCGTCACGGCCTCGGCGAAGGGATCGCGATCGACGGCGAGCGCGCCGCCCGCGGGCAGGCGGTGACGGTCGGCCATCTCCATGATCAGACCGCCTGCCGCGCGCATCTCCCAATGGAGCAGGCCCACGGCGTTCTGCTCCGAGTCGTCGGAGCGGAAGGAGTTGGAGCAGACCATCTCGGCCAGGCTGCCGGTGCGGTGGGCGAAGGTGCCGACCTTTGGGCGCATTTCGTGGATGACGACGGGCACGCCCGCCTGCGCGGCCTGCCATGCGGCTTCGGAGCCGGCCATGCCGCCGCCGACGATGTGAAGTGTCTCGGTCATGGGCCCAACATAGACCGCCGCGCGCGCGAAGGGGAGGGGTCAGGCGTGACCCGCGGGCGGCTCTGTCCGGCAGATCCAGTCGACCACCGACCGCAGGATCGCGTCGTTATGGCGGGTCTCGTGATAGGTGATCCAAAGTTCGCCCTGAATGCTGTTGCCCTCCAGCTGGGCGGCGACGAAGCCGTCGCTGGGGGCGACCGAGAAATCCGGCAGCACGCCGGGAAGGCCGGTCATGCGGATCAGCTGATGGACCAGGGGCATCTCCTCGACCCGGTAGCGCGGTTCGTCCCGGGCGTCGCGATAGATCTCCTTGAGAAGGTTCGCGTCCGGATAGCGGTTCGACAGCCCGATCCACTCCCCATTCAGGACGTGGTCGCGTCCGTGATAGACCCTCATGGCGTAATCGCGGAACTTGCGTGCCTTGAGGCGTCCGCCCTCGGGCCGGCCGATGCGGATCTGGATATCCGCCTCGCCCAAGCCTTGGGCAAAGACCTTGTCGGTCAGGGTGATGACGACGTTCGGAAAGAGATGCACCAGCTCCGGGAGCCGCGGGAGCAGGTAATGGGTATGCACCGCGGGCGGGGCCGCGATGTCCAGCCCGATCCGCGCCGTCTTGTCGATGGAGCGGATCGTCCCGATCTCGGAGCGCAGGCGGTGCTCGATCGCCTCGGCGACCTCGGCCAGACGGTCGGCGGCCGAGGTGCTGACAAAGCCCTGGCCGCGCTTCTTGAAAAGCGGCAGGTCCAACTCCTGGCTCATACGGTCCAGGCGGCGGGAGACGGTGGCGACGTTGGTGTTGAGATGGCGCGCCGCAGCCGACATGGTGCCGTGCCGCTTCATGGCGAGGACGAACTTCAGATCGTCCCAGTTTTCCAGGTGCATCGCGCCGCTCCTCGAGGGTGAATCACCGTTCGCGATTCAACCTAGACTACATCGGATGATAGAGAGAAGCGCCAAGCGCATGGCAAATCCGCGCGGCCCCGAGGGGCCGCCCTGTCAGGTATCGCCGCCCTCCGATGCCCCCTCGGCGTCCGCCGCCGTGCCGGAATCGGCGACACGGGCAACCGAGACGACCTTCTCGCCGCCGCGCGTGTCGAAGACGCGGACGCCCCCGGCACTGCGCGAGCGGAAGGAGATGCCGTCCACCGGCACGCGGATCGACTGGCCGGTCGAGGTGGCGAGCATGATCTGGTCGTCCATGTCGACCGGGAAGGCCGAGACGATGGCCCCGCCGCGCGCGGCCTTGTCCTGGGCGCTGACGCCCATGCCGCCGCGCCCGCGCACGGGATAGTCATGCGACGACGACAGCTTGCCCGCGCCGCCCTCGGTGATCGTGAGGATCAGGTCTTCGGCGGCGGACATCTCGACATAGCGCTCGTTCGAGAAATTGGGGTCGGCCGGGGCCTCTTCCTCCTCGCCCTCCGCCTCGTCGGAGAGCCCGGCCATGGCGCGGCGCATCTTGAGATAGGCGGTGCGCTCCTCGGAGGTGGCGTCGAAATGGCGGATCACGGCCATCGAGACGACGGCGTCGTCCTCGCCCAGCTTGATCCCGCGCACGCCGGTCGAGGCGCGCGAGTTGAAGACCCGCACATCGGTCGCCGGGAAGCGGATCGCGCGGCCGGAGCGGGTCACGAGGAACACGTCGTCATCGTTCGAGGCGATGCGCGCGTTGATGAGTTTCCAGCCCTCGGTGTCCCCCTCGAACTTCATGGCGATCTTGCCGTTCGCCTTCACATTGGCGAAGTCGTCCAGCCGGTTGCGGCGCACCGTGCCGTGGTCGGTGGCGAAAACGACCTGAAGCTCGTCCCAGTGGTCCTCGTCGCGGTCGATGGGCAGGATCGCGGCGATGCCCGTGCCGATCTGGATCGGCAGCAGGTTGACCAGCGCCTTGCCCCGCGCCGTCCGTCCGCCTTGGGGCAGACGCCAGGTCTTGAGTTTGTAGACCATCCCGTCGGTGGTGAAGAACAGAAGCGGCGTGTGGGTGTTGGCCACGAAGAGCGTCGTGACGACGTCGTCCTCCTTGGTGGCCATTCCGCCCAAGCCCTTGCCGCCGCGCCGCTGGGCGCGGAACTCGTGCAGAGGCGTCCGCTTGGCATAGCCCGAGGCGGTGATGGTCACGACCATGTCCTCGCGCTCGATAAGATCCTCGTCCTCCATGTCGCCGGACCAGTCGGTGATCTCGGTGCGGCGATCCACGGCGAACTGGCCGCGCACCTCGCGCAACTCGTCCGAGATGATGTCGAGGATGCGCTGGCGGCTGCCCAGGATGTCGAGGTAGTCGACGATCTTCTTGGCCAGTTCCTCCAACTCGTCGGTGACTTCCTTGACGCCGAGCTGTGTCAGGCGCTGGAGCCGCAGCTCCAGGATGGCGCGGGCCTGCCGCTCCGACAGGTTGTAGGTGCCGTCGTCGTTGGGCGTGTGGGTCGGGTCGTCGATCAGCTCGATATAGGGCAGGATCTCGCCGGCGGGCCAGCGCCGCTCCATCAGGCGGCGGCGGGCGTCGGGCGTGTCGGCGGAGGCGCGGATGGTCGCGACCACCTCGTCCACGTTCGACACCGCAACCGCCAGACCGCAGAGCACATGCGCCCGATCCCGCGCCTCGTTGAGCAGATAGGCGGTGCGGCGGGCGATCACGTCCTCGCGGAAGTCCAGGAAAGCGGTGAGGAAGCCGCGCAGGGTCAGCTGCTCCGGCTTGCCGCCGTTCAGCGCCAGCATGTTGCAGGGAAAGCTGGTCTGCATCGGGGTGAAGCGGAACAGCTGGTTGAGCACGACATCGGGTGTGGCGTCGCGCTTCAGCTCGATGACGACGCGGACGCCGACGCGGTCCGACTCGTCCTGGACATGGGCGATGCCCTCGATCCGCTTTTCCTTGGCGGCGTCGGCGATACGCTGGATCATCGTGGCCTTGTTGACCTGATAGGGCACCTCGTCGACGATGATCGCGTAGCGGTCCTTGCGGATCTCCTCGACCCGGGTCTTGGCCCGCATGATGACCGAGCCGCGTCCTTCCAGATAGGCTTTGCGGATGCCCGAGCGGCCCAGGATGATCCCGCCGGTCGGAAAGTCTGGGCCGGGCACGTAGTCGATGAGCTGTTCGGAGGTCAGGTCCGGGTTCTCGATCAGCGCGAGGCAGGCGTCGATCACCTCTCCCAAATTGTGCGGCGGAATGTTCGTCGCCATGCCCACCGCGATGCCGCCCGCGCCGTTGACCAGCATGTTCGGGAAGCGGGCGGGAAGGACGGCGGGCTCCTTGTCCTTGCCGTCGTAGTTATCGACGAAATCGACCGTGTCCTTGTCGATATCGGCCAAAAGCGCGCCGGCCGGCTTGTCCATCCGCACCTCGGTATAGCGCATGGCCGCCGGGTTATCCCCGTCCATCGAGCCGAAATTGCCCTGACCGTCCAAGAGCGGCAGCGACATCGAGAAGTCCTGCGCCATGCGCACCAGCGCCTCGTAAATCGCCGAGTCGCCATGGGGGTGATACTTGCCCATCACATCGCCCACGGGTCGCGCCGACTTGCGGTAGGGCTTGTCATGCGTGTTTCCGGTCTCGTGCATCGCATAGAGGATGCGCCGGTGCACCGGCTTCAACCCGTCGCGCAGATCGGGGATCGCGCGGGAGATGATGACCGACATCGCGTAGTCCAGAAAGGACGCGCGCATCTCGTCCACGATGGCCACGGTGGGGCCGTCATGGGGCATGACCTCGCGCGGGGCGTCGCCGTCATCTTCGGGTGTGGTCGGCTCGTCACTCATGCTCGTCTCCGCCTGGCGCCTTCGGCCCGATATCTCGTTGTGATCGCTTCTAGCACCCACCTTATGTGGTCTCAACGTGTCGCTGTGGCAAGATTTGGCAGCCACCGGGCCGACCTGCCAGCAGCTTGTTTTCATTGATTAGAAAGAGCGTCGTGCCAGACTGAACCCTGGGAGGCAGCGACTCAGGAGGAAAGGAGTGGCAATGACCGAAGAACCCCGCAGCGAGATGGAGCTCATGCTCTCCGGATACGGGCTGACGACGGCGGAGATGTTTTACCGGATGCCCGACCATCCCAGCGTCCTCAATACCTTCGTCTGGCAAGACTATGATCTCGCGCCCGATCATCCCCGCCTGTTCCGCTTCATCGAATACTGGGGGGAAGAGATCGAGGGGCCGCTCCATTCCGTTCGATTCTGCCATCGCAAGCTGATCGCACCCGGAGAGTGGCGGCATGTGACGGGCGAGTTCCGCGTCCATTAGCGACGCGGCTGGTTCTCAAGCGGCTGTCGGTTTGGCCTGAGCGCCGAAATTTTCACCGGTCCCTTGGGGGGACGCGGCGATCTCGGTGGCATCTCGACCGCCGCGCGAGGCGAGGCGCAAAGGGCGGCCCGCGCCGCGCGGAACGCGGCGCATGCCGATCTGTATGGCGACGCGTTCTGCCTGGTGCACACCACCGTGCCGGTCGCCTGTGCCGTCGGAGGCTGAAGCGGCATATGTCGGGCGAGACGGTCGGCGCGGTCGGTCACGTCACCGTCCCAAGCTGCCACTCAGGCGCGCGACGTCGGTCCCACCTCGAATCGGCGCTCAGACCCGCGCACGGACCGCCATGAACCAGATCCCCGCGAGGGCCAGAGACAGCAGGGCGTTCCACCCCGCCATACTGATCCAAAACAACTGCCACACGATCTCGTCGCACATGATCACCGTGTCGGCAATTTCCGTGCTGAGCAGATCCGCGCCGGTCAGCGCGGACAAATCGCCGCCGGTCCCGGTGCAACTCGTCGGGCCGGGCCAGAAGCCTTGTTCCACCCCGGCGTGATAGAAGCCGATCCCGGAGGTGGTCAGCGCCGAAAGTCCCGCCAGCGCCGCCGTCACCCGCGGCGCCACACCGGCCAGCGCGGCGATCCCGAACAGGATCGCGGCGGCATGAGGCCAACGTTGCCACAGGCACATCGCGCAGGGCGCGTAGCCGAATGCCTGAAATAGAAACGCACCACCGAGCAGGCCGACATGGCCCAACGTCGCGGCGGCGATCAGACGGAAACGGGTCATAAGCTCCCCACTAGTACGAAGCTGCCTATTAAAAGCACCACAAAGAGGCTCGATAGCAAGCCGAGACGACGCTCGACGAAGACGCGGATCGGCGGCCCGAACTTCCAAAGCAGGCCCGCGACGAGGAAGAACCGCGCCGCCCGTGCAAAGACCGAGGCGACGAGGAACAGCGGCACCGACATGCCGGTCGCCCCGGACAGGATCGTGACCACCTTGAAGGGCAGGGGCGTGAAGGCCGCGATGGCCACCACCCAAGCGCCGTATTCGTTATAGGTCGCGGTGAAATCGTCGAAGCTGTCGGCCTTGCCCAGCGCCGTCAGTACCGGCTCTCCCACCGTCTCGAAGGCCAAGGCGCCGATCGCATAGCCCATCAGCGCCCCCGCCACCGACGCGGCGGTGCAGACGAAGGCGATGAGCCAGGCGCGGTGCGGCGCAGCCAGCACCATCGGCAGCAGCATCACATCCGGCGGGATCGGAAAGACCGAACTCTCGGCGAAGCTCACGAGCGCCAGCGCCCAGAGCGCGTGCGGATGGGCGGCCAGCGCCAGGGTCCAATCGTAAAGGCGGCGGATCATGGGCTCGCGGTCACACGGAACCTGAGTTAGGTCAAGATGGTTCGCCATATGCGACGGGACCGGGAGGGCGTCATGCGTTGGAAGGGCCGCAGAGGAAGCGTCAATATCGAGGACCGACGCCGGCGCGGCCGAGGCGACAGCGGGTGGCTCGGACCTGTCGGAGGCGGCGGGCTTCTGATTATCCTGCTGCTCGGCTGGTTCCTGGGCATCGACGTCTCTCCGCTGCTCAACGGCCTGTCTCAGGTGCAGCCGCAGACCGCCGAAGTAGAAGAGCGGACGCTGACCCCGGCCGAAATCGAAGAAGGGCAGTTCGTTTCGGTCGTGCTGGCCGACACGGAGGCGGTTTGGGGCGAGGTTTTCGACCGTCAGGTCGGGGAAAGCTACGATCCGGCGACGCTGGTGCTTTTCTCCGAGATCACGCAATCGCCTTGCGGCGGCGCATCTGGCGCGACCGGGCCGTTCTACTGCCCCGCGGATCGGAAGGCCTATCTCGACACCGCGTTCTTCACCACGATGGAACGGCGGCTGGGCGCGGGCGGAGATTTCGCCGCCGCCTACGTCGTCGCCCATGAGATCGCCCATCACGTCCAGAACGAACTCGGCATTCTCGGACAAGCCAACGCCCTGCGCGCGCGGGTCAGCGATGCGCAGAGCAACGCGATCTCGGTCCGGATCGAGTTGCAGGCCGATTGCTTCGCAGGCATCTGGGCGCACGGGGCCCAGGCGCAGTTCGGCGCGCTGGAGCCCGGCGATGTCGAGGAGGCCGTCAACGCCGCGCGCCAGATCGGCGACGACACGCTCGCGCGCGTCTCTGGCCGGGTGCCGCAGCCGCACACCTTCACCCATGGCACCTCCGAGCAGCGCGCCCGCTGGTTCATGACCGGGTATCGCGCGGGCGACATTCTCGCCTGCGATACGTTCTCGACCGATCGGCTGTGATTGACGGCCGCGCGCTCTGGGGATAGGGGCCAAGGCGGCGCAAGGCCCGTGTGGCGGAATTGGTAGACGCAGCGGATTCAAAATCCGCCGCCGCAAGGCTTGCCGGTTCGAGTCCGGCCACGGGTACCACGCCGAGTCCTCCCCCTATCAACGATTCGCCCCGAGGCTGATCTCTGTCTCAGGTCCGTGACCAGATTTTTCCTCGGTCTTCGGACCGCAGGCGGAAACAGAGAATTTTCAATATCGGTGAAAGCGGGCGGCCGATCTGAGCCGGATCGGAAACAGTCGCCCCTGGGCGGGCCGGGATAGCCCGGGGCGAAACCGGCCCGAATGTGCAGTGTGCCGCCTGTAAAAGCAGGCCGAGGCAATGATCGCGTGCCGATTGCGTGGCTCAGGCACTGTTTCCAAATGCGATATGATCTCGGGTCGGTCTCAACGGATTTCGGCGAAAAGACGGCGCGGCTGCGGCCGCGCCGGGGCGGCGTTAACCAATGGTTGCCGCAATCCTCTTCCTAGAGGCCATCTCATCGGCTAACTTTCTTACACGCCTCGTTTTTGGGGGGCGGAGTCTGCTGGCTGCGGGGGTGGCCGCGTGTGACGAGTGTCTTTCCGGGCGCGCGTCGTTCATGGGAATTGACTGGCATTTGGCACCGGTCATGGCCCTTGGCGTCGGGTGTTCGGTGAGTGCCTGACCGCGCCGGTATTCTGTCTTGCCGCTTTGCTCCGTCAGCCCGGGCACCAAAGGACCGAACGGAGTCACGTCGCCATGACGACCCCACGACCTCTCGATGCAATCGAACCCGGACGCCCGGGCGACAGCCCGTTCATTGTGTTTTCCCGTTCGGCCGCCGCGCGCGGCTCGCATGCGCGCGCGGAGTAAGGAGCCTCTGTCATGACCGAACCGACCAAGACCACCATCAGCTTCGACAACCTGCCCGCCGGCACGCTCGGCCCCGATTATTTCGCGGATTGGGGCGTGACGATCACGTCGGGCGACGGCTCCTCGGCGAGGGTGTCCGAAAGCGGCAGCATCCACGCCGATCCTGAGAGCGAGGAAGAGGGCGGCTCGACCCTCTCCTTCGAGTTCGACGGCAAGGTCATCCTGAACGGCGTCACCCTGGCCGAGATTACTGGAAGCGCCCAGATCACCATCTATGACGCGGCGGGCCGCATCCTCTTCGAGCAAGAGTTCGGCGCGGATGGGGGGCTCGACCCGAGCGAGCTTCTCGAAATCGACTTGAACGTCCCCGGTGCGGTCAAGGTGGACGTACATTTCTCCGGCTCCGGCGGCATCGAAGACTTTTCCTTCACGAACGCCATCGCCCCGGACGGCATCGTCAACGGCACCGTCGCGGGCGACCTGATCGACGACAGCTATGTCGATGAGGACGGCGACGTGATCGACGGCAACGATGCGATCGGCGTCAAGGGCACGACCGGCGACGACGACTTCGTCACCGCCTTCGATGGCAACGACACCGTCTATGCGGGCGACGGCAACGACCTTGTGCGCGGGGAGCACGGCGACGACCTGCTCTATGGTGAAGCCGGAATGGACACGCTGACCGGCGGCCTCGGCAACGACACCGCCTTCGGTGGCCGCGGCATGGACGAGATCATCATGTTCCGCGGCGACGACTGCGCCAATGGGCAGGACGGCAATGACTGGATGTGGGGCGGCGAGGGCAACGACACCATGTCGGGCGACCGCGGCGACGACATGGTCTTCGGCGAGGAGGGCGACGATTGCGTCCTCGGCGGCGAGGGCAACGACACGATCACCGGCGACGCGGGCGACGACACGCTGAAGGGCGGCGAAGGCGCCGACATGATCGATGGCGGCGCGGATCGCGACATCATCGTCGGGGCGACCTCGGGCGACATGATCTCCGGCGGCGAGGAAGGCGACGATTACGACGTGCTCGACCTCAGCCACACCGCGTTCACGAAGATCGACTACACCTCCGAAGACAAGGAAAGCGGCATCATTACCTTCGACGACGACTCGACGGCCAAGTTCGACGGCATCGAGAGGGTCAAGACGGAGAAGGAAGACTGCAACATCTGCGACGAGAAGAAGGCGCCGCCCTGCTTCACCCCCGGCACGCTGATCGCGACGCCCCAGGGCGAAGTGCCGGTCGAGGCGCTGCGGGTCGGTGACCGGGTCATCACCCGCGACAACGGGATGCAGACGATCCGCTGGATCGGCCGCCGCGATGTGACCCTCGCCGAAATGGTTGCCACCGACGCGTGGTGCCCCGTGCTGATCCGCCAGGGCGCGCTGGGCCACGGACTGCCGGAGCGGGACATGATCGTGTCGCCGCAGCATCGCGTGCTGGTCGTGGACGATGACGCCCTGCTCTATTTCGAGGAGCGCGAGGTTCTGATCGCCGCCAAGCATCTGGTCGGCCGTCGCGCGATCGAGCGGATGGCGCCCCGCGCCGTCTCCTACATCCACGTCATGTTCGACGCCCATCAGGTGATCCTGTCCGACGGCGCCTGGACCGAGAGCTTCCAGCCCGGTGACGACTCCCTCGCGGGACTCCAGGACGCGCAGCGGGAGGAATTGCTGTCGCTCTTCCCCGACCTGCGCGAGGAAGCGGGCCGCGATGGCTATGTCGCTGCGCGCCGAGCGCTCAAGCGCCGGGAAGCGGCGTTGCTGAACCATTGACCTCTGCCGGGTCGCAAGACGGGAGGGGCGTGGGAGACCGCGCCCCTTTCGGTTTGTGGGGCACGCGAACCGTGCTAATTCCGGCTCGTGTCTGACTCGGAGGGATCATGCGGCGCTGGCATTTCTACGTCATGGGGCTGATCGCCCTCGTCTTCGGCCTGTTGTCGATGGCCGAATACGTGATGATCTCCTACGGTCTCGTGCAGGGCTGGCTGGAGCTCTATCCGGCCGAGCAGATCGACTGGCTCCGGGCGGTCCCGGACTGGGTGCATGGCGTCTGGGCGGTTCAGGCTACGCTGGCGCTTGTGGGCGCGCTCTGTCTGCTGGCGCATCTTCGTCCGGCGGTCTGGATGCTGGGCTTTTCATTTTTTGCGCTCGCGACCCTGATGGTCTGGGCGGCCTTCTTCGCCGATCCGACGCTACTGGTCCTGGTGGGCGGCGGCTGGCTGACCTGGGTGACGATGGGGTTGGTGCTGGCGCTCAGCTTCCTCATCTATCTTTACTCGCGGCAGGAAAAGCAGGTCGGCGAGGTTCTCTGACCGACGACTTGCCCGACGGGGCCCGCGCTGTTAGCTGCGCCTGACTGGAAGAGTCGGGTATTGCCGTTGCAACCGCGTTTGAGCATCGAGGGCCTCGTTCGGAACCTGGGCGGGCGTCGCGTCGTCGACGGGATCGACCTGACCGTGGCCGCGGGACAGGTGACCTGTCTCCTCGGGCCGTCGGGATGCGGCAAGTCGACGACCTTGCGGCTCATCGCGGGGGTAGACCGCCAGGATGCGGGCACGATCTGGATGGACGGTGTCCAGGTCGCGGGGCCGGACCTGCACCGGCCGCCCGAGGCTCGGGGCATCGGCCTGATGTTCCAGGATTTCGCGCTGTTCCCGCATCTGACCGTCGCGCAGAATGTCGGGTTCGGCCTGCCGCGAGGGGCGGCCTCCGTGGCGCGCGCGCTAGAGCTTTTGGCTCGGGTCAACCTCTCGGGCTACGAAGAGAAGTATCCGCACGAGCTTTCCGGGGGCGAGCAGCAGCGTGTCGCCTTGGCCCGCGCCCTGGCCCCAAGGCCCTCCATCATGCTGATGGACGAGCCCTTTTCCGGTCTCGACGACCGGCTCCGCGACGGGATCCGGGACGAAACCCTCGCAGTGCTCAAGGAGGAGGGGACGGCCGTCCTACTGGTGACGCACGAGCCCTCCGAGGCGATGCGCATGGCCGACGAGATCGCGCTGATGCGGAACGGACGCATCGTCCAGCGCGCCGCACCCTATAACATCTACAACGCGCCTGTCGACTTGAAAGCGGCTTCCTTTTTCAGTGATGTCAATGTGTTGCCGGGCAAAGTTCATGGGGCGCTGACCGATACGCCCTTTGGTCAGTTCCTGGCGCCGGGGCTACCGGATGGGACCGAGGTGGACATCGTATTCCGCCCGCAACATGTGCGTCTGGATTTCGACCGCCATGGGCGCGGCCCCAACCCGACTGCAGCCGAGGGTGCGCCGGCGCGGGCGACGGTGCTGCGCGCGCGGTTCATGGGGCGGGAGAGTTTGGTGGAATTCCTGATGGACGATGGCCACAGTCGCGTGTCCGCGACCGTCCCGGCCGTGTTTCTGCCCAAACCGGGCACGATCCTTTGGCTATCGATCCCGCGGGATCGATGCTTCGTCTTTCGGCGAGAAGGGGCCGTCTGAGCCCCGCGCCGGGGCGTTATCTGCCCCAGCTGCGGACGTCGCCGCAATCGACATGCGTGAAGTTCGAGCCCGAATAGCGGCCGACTCCGCCGGCCCCGCAGGACGCGGCGGCACGGGCGACCTGCGCGACCGAGCGCGACGACAGGCGCAGATCCGCGGCCTGGCCCTTGAGGTGCAGCGAGTTGCGCGCGACCCCGCCGGAGCGGCGGCGCAGCATCGCGTTCGTTGCCGGCGAACGGTAGCCGGACAACAACATGAACGGCTCCGACGCGTCCACGAGCCGGTGCGTTGCCGCGATGATGTCGAGCGTGCGGTTGTCGATCTGCTTCACTTCGTTGCGACGCCAGTCGCGGAAGAAGAAGCTGATCTCAGAGAGGGCGTCGCGGACATATCGGCCTTCGATCCAGTAGATCGTATCCATCGTCTCGCCCGTCCGAGCGTTGGACATCCGGAGCCGCCGGATGTCGCCGCCGCCGCGCAGGAACCCGGCGGCTTTCGAGTATGTCGGTGCCGCGGCGACTGCCGTGGCGGCGAATGCAGTGAGAAGTCCACGGCGCGATAGTGCCGTGCCCGGAAGTGGTGTATCCGTCACGTTAGCCCCATTTTTGATCGGCCGTCTTTGCGACCTCGTTTGCCTCATCCCCATGTGACATGGGCAAGAAGCATGAACTGCTCTGATTCTCCAACGCCTACCCAGATCGCGGGGATTTGAGCAAGTTTTCGCCAAGGCCCTCGGGGACGGAAACGTGGAATGTTGCGCGAATGCCTACCCGAGTCGGTTTAGGATTTCGTGAATGGACTCGTACGCGGCCTCGCTTAACGTTGGTAACGCACTGCCATCCGGGACGATTTCGACCATGCGCTCATATTTTAAAGCCGCCGCTCTGGCGGTGCCCCTGGCTCTGACGGCTGTCGCGGCGGGCGCGGCGCCGCTGGTGACGCCAATGCAGCAGGCCGTCGCCCAGGCGGCCAGTGCCGACGAGGCCATCGCCGCTTTTTATCGCGGACGCGACTTTGCGCCCATCTGGATGGGCGAAGGGGCGGAGCATCGCCGCGCCGCCTTCCTCTGGGCGCTCGACACTGCGCCCGATCACGGGCTGCCTGTGGGCCGCTATGACCCGGACACGATTCGCGCCGAGTTTGCGGCCGCGCGCACGGCGGCGGATCGCGGAGCGCTCGAGGTCGAGATGACGCGCCGGTTTCTACGCTACGCGCAGGATGTATCCTCCGGCATCGTGGACCCGCGCCGCGTCGATCCCACGATCAAGGTCACCGTGCCCAAGCACGACTGGCTGGAGCAGATCACCGCCTTCGCCGAGGGCGATCCCTATGCTTTCGTCCGGTCCCTCTGGCCCACAACTCCGGCCTATACGCGCCTGCTGCGGGAAAAGCTGCGTCTGCGCGGCATCCAGGATGCGGGGGGATGGGGGCCGCCTGTTTCGGTCGGGGGGCTGTCGCTGGGCGACTCCGGCCCGGCGGTGGTGGAACTGCGCAACCGGCTGATCCGGATGGGCTATCTCCGCCGCTCCGCCGTGGCGAGCTTCGATGCCGCGCTGGAGTCGGCCGTGCGGGAGTTCCAGATCGATCATGGGCTGACCCCCGATGGCACGGTGGGCGAAGCCACGCTGCGCGCGCTGAACGTGCCGCTGGAGGACCGGATGGCGCAGATCGTCGTCGGGCTGGAGCGGCAGCGCTGGATGAACAAGCCACTGGAGCCGCGCCACATCCTGGTCAACCTGGCCGAGCAGCACGCCTATGTGGTCGATGACGGCAAGGTCACCTTCGACACCGTGGTCGTGGTCGGCGCCGACACGCCCGACCGCCGCACGCCGGAGTTCAGCGACACGATGACCCATATGGTCATCAACCCCTATTGGCACGTGCCCCGCTCCATCGCGATCAACGAATATCTGCCTGCGCTCCGCCGGGGCGGCGCCCAGCATCTCGAGGTCTATTCCCGCACTGGCCGGGTTAATCGGGCCAACGTGAATTTCAGCCAATACACGGCGTCCAACTTCCCCTTCAGCCTCAAGCAGGCGCCGGGGCCGCGGAACGCTCTGGGCCGGGTGAAGTTCATGTTCCCGAACCAGTGGAACATCTATCTGCACGACACGCCGTCCCGGAACCTTTTTGCCCGCGACGTGCGCACCTTCAGCCATGGCTGCGTGCGCGTCGCCCGTCCGCTGGCGCTGGCCTACCACCTGCTCGCCCCGCAGACGGAGACGCCAAAGGCGGATTTCGACAGCGTTCTTGCCGCCGGGCGGGAGCGACGGGTGAATCTGGAAGACCCGATCGGCGTGCACCTGGTCTATTGGTCCGCCTGGGTCACGCCGATGGGGCGGGCAAATTATCGCGGCGACCCTTACGGGCGTGACGCGAAGTTGCTCAGCGCCCTGCGCGCGGCCGGGGTGGAACTGGCGGGCGGGCGCAGTTAAGTCCCCCCGGAGGAGATTACCTCCGGGGGCGGAATGTTCACGCTGCAAGACATCGCGGACGCCTTGGGGCGTCCGGTCGAAGGGGACGGCACCCTGACTTTGCGCCGCGCGGCGGAGCCATCCGCGGCCGGTCCCGAGGATCTGGCCCTGGCCATGTCGCCCAGCTATGCTGACGCGCTGGCGCGGGGCGCGGCCCGGGCCGCGATCCTCTGGGAAGGCGCCGATTGGCAGGCGATGGGGCTGGCCGGCGCCGTGACCGTGCCGCGCGCCCGTCTGGCCATGGCGCGGATCACCGCCGCGCTCGACCCGGGCCCCGAACTCGCCCCAGGCATCCATCCCTCCGCTATCGTCGACCCCACGGCCGAGATCGCGCCGGACGCCGCCATCGGCCCGCTCTGCGTGGTGGGGCCGCGGGTGCGTATCGGCGCGGGGACGCGGCTGCTGGCGCATGTGACGGTGGGTGCCGATGCGCGGATCGGCGAGAATTGCCTTCTGCATCCGGGCGTCCGCGTCGGCAGCCGGGTCACGCTGGGCGACCGGGTGATCTGCCAGCCCGGCGCGACGATCGGCGGGGACGGGTTCAGCTTCGTCACCCCCGAGGAATCGGGCGTGGAGAAGGCCCGGCGCAGCTTGGGCGCCACGGGCGAGGTCGCTCCGCAGAGCTGGACCCGGATCCATTCCCTGGGATCCGTCACCATCGGCGACGACGTGGAGATCGGCTCCAACGCCACCATCGATAAGGGCACCGTGGCCGATACCCGCGTGGGCCGGGGCACCAAGATCGATAACCTGGTTCAGATCGGCCACAACAATATCATCGGGGAGGATTGCCTGCTCTGCGGGCAGGTCGGCCTCGCCGGGAGCAGCGTCGTGGGCGACCGCGTCGTGCTGGGTGGCCAGGTCGGGGTGAACGACAACATCACCATCGGCGACGACGTGGTCGCGGGCGGGGCCTCCAAGATTTTCACGCGGGTGCCGTCCGGCGCCGTCATCCTCGGCCATCCTGCGGTGAAGATGGAAACGCAGATTCAGATCCAGAAAGCCACGCGGCGTCTGCCGCGTCTGGCGGCGCAGATCGCGGAGTTGCGGGCGGCGGTGGCCAAGCTGACCGGGGGGGACGGCGCATGACCCAGGAGACCCGTGCCCGCGTGCATGCCATCTTGGCCGAGCAGGCGATGATCGACCCGTCGGAAGTGACCGACGCCGCCACCCTGGAAGAGCTCGGCATCGACTCCATGGGCGTGGTCGAGGCGATCTTCGCCATCGAGGAGGGCTTCGACATCACGGTGCCCTTCAACGCCAACGCCCCGGAGAAATCCGAGTTCGACATCTCCAATGTCGGCGCCATCGTGGCGGCGGTTGATCGGCTGGTGGCGGAGCAGCAGTGAGCCGCCGGGTCGTCATCACCGGCGCGGGCACGATCAACGCGCTCGGTCACGACGTGCCCTCCACGCTGGAGGCGATGCGCGAGGGGCGCTGCGGAATCGGGCCGCTGGTGATGCGCGACGCCGACAGGCTGGCCATCCGGATCGGCGCCCAGGTGCAGGGCTATGACGAGGCGGAGCGGTTCAACCGCCAGCAGATCGCTCTGTTCGACCGGTATACGCAATTCGCCCTGCTCGCCGCGCGCGAGGCGCTCGGGCAGGCGGGGCTGAGCTTTGCGGGCGAGGCGGCTGCCCGGGCGGGCGTGATCCTGGGCACTTCCGGCGGCGGGCTTCAGACGCAGGACGACAATTACCGCGCCGTCTACGAGGCCGGTAAGAACCGCGTGCATCCCTTCGTCGTCCCCCGCCTGATGAACAACGCCGCCGCCGCGCATCTGAGCATGGAGTGGAACATCAAGGGGCCGTCCTTCACCGTGGCGACGGCCTGCGCCTCGTCGAACCACGCCATTGGGCAGGCGTTTCAATTCGTCCGCGCCGGACTGGCCGACGTGATGGTGACCGGCGGCGCGGAGGCGATGCTCTGCTTTGGCGGCGTCAAGGCGTGGGAGGGGCTGCGGGTGATGTCCAACGACACCTGCCGCCCGTTCTGCGCGACCCGCTCGGGCATGGTGCAGGGCGAGGGCGCCGGGATCTTCGTGCTGGAAGACTATGACCATGCCCGCGCCCGAGGCGCCGAAATCCTGGCCGAGATCGCCGGGGTCGCGATGACCTCGGATGCCTCCGACATCGTGATGCCGTCCCGGCAGGGGGCGGAGCGGGCGATGGAGGGCGCGCTGCGGGATGCGAAGATGGCCCCGGACGAGGTCGGTTATATCAACGCCCATGGCACCGGGACGGCAGCGAACGACCGGACGGAAAGCGCGGCGGTCGCCACCGTGTTCGGCGCCCATGCGGACGCGTTGGCGATCTCGTCGACCAAGTCGATGCATGGCCACTGCATCGGTGCCACGGGCGCGATCGAGCTTCTGGCCTGCCTCATGGCGTTGCGCGATGGCGTCATCGCGCCCACTGTCAATTGGCGGGAGCGCGATCCGGAATGCGCGCTGGACGTGGTGCCTAATACCGCGCGGGAGGCCGAGATCAGCGCCTGCCTCTCCAACGCTTTCGCCTTTGGCGGTATGAATGCCGTTCTGGCCTTGCGGGCCGCCTGACGCGGCCCGCCTGCGGTCTCACTCGGGGTTGGCGACCGTGACGGCTTCGTAGCCGGCGGTGAAGCCGGTCAGCGACATGGTCAGTTCCGCCTGCTGATCGGGGGCCTGGGCCGGCACCACGATCACGGTCGCCGCCGCGCCCCGGCGCATCCGGTTCACGTCATCCGCCGTCAGGCCCAGCCGCGCATAGCAGCCCGACGTGTCGCAGAACGAGAACGGGTAGCGCCGGGCCGGTCCGTTATCGATGCGCATCGTCACCTGGGCCGTCAGCAGGGTCTGGAGCGGCGTCAGGATCGTGGCACCCGCGACGATCTCGCCGCCATCGGGCAGATCGAAGACGTTCACATCGGCGGTCGGGTTGCCGTTCTGATCGCTCAGGCGCTGGAACATCTGGCACGGATCGGGCCCGTCGCCCGGGTTCTCCAGGCAGCGGATTTCCCAATCGCCATGCTCTTCGCGGATATAGATGGACGGGCCTTGGCCTGGGGTCGCGACTTCTTCGCCGGTGGACAGCACCTGAGCGGCGAGATCGTCGGCGCCGCCTTCGGCCGCTTCGGCGGCGGGCGCGTCCTCTGCGGCGCCGGTCTCGGCCTGCTGAGCGAGGGCGGAGCCGCTTGCCAGCAAGGCGCTCAGCGCGAGGGCGAGGAAGGGGCGGGTCGGAAGATCGGTCATCGCGGCACACTCCGTGATAGAAAACTCTGCCTCCCTTACCATGCCCGAGTAGAAGGTGCAGGGGCGAAATCCAGACCTCTTGGCATGCTGGGCAAGCGTCTGCTCAGAAAGCAGAAAAGGGCCCGTGAGAAGGGCCCTTTTCCGTCTTTTTTCTCTCCCCGTCGGACTGGCCGACTTGATATGGGCCGGACCCTAAGCAGGCGGCGACGGGGCGTCAACACGGTATTTATGGGTAGAGGGAAGGGCGGCCGGTCGATCCGCCACGTCGGGCCCGTGGGAAAAAAGCCGCGTGGTGCGCGCACCACGCGGCCAGTCGACAGGGAGGATGACCGACGCGCATCTGTGCGCGTCCGACAAGGGCTGTTATGGCAGGGATCGGTTAAAGAGCTGTGAAGAGGCGCGCGATGGTGGACGGGACGATCTTCGTGGGGGGCGGCGGGCCGACTTATGGCGAGCCACAGCACCTGCGGCTGGACCGCGCGAACCGTCACGGGCTGATCGCCGGGGCCACGGGCACCGGGAAGACGGTCACGTTGCAGATCCTTGCCCAAGGCTTCAGCGATGCGGGCGTCCCGGTCTTTTTGTCCGATGTGAAGGGCGATCTGGCCGGGCTCGCTCGGCCGGGCTCGCCCGAGCACAAGTTGCACGGCGCCTTCACGGAGCGGGCGGGCACCATCGGGCTAGAGCTCGATTACGCCGCCTGTCCGGTGACCTTCTGGGATCTCTGGGGCGCGGCGGGGCATCCCGTGCGCACGACCGTGTCCGAGATGGGACCGCTTCTGCTGTCGCGTCTGCTGGATCTGTCCGAGGCGCAGGAGGGCGTGATGAATATCGCCTTCCGCGTGGCCGATGAGGAGGGGCTGGCGCTTCTCGACCTCAAGGACCTGCGCGCGCTGCTGTCCTGGGTCGGCGAGCAGCGCCAGGCGCTCAGCCTGCGCTATGGAAACGTGTCCACCGCGTCGGTCGGGGCGATCCAGCGGCGGCTTCTGGTGCTGGAGGGGCAGGGGGGCGCGTTGCTCTTCGGGGAGCCCGCGCTGGACCTCGCCGACCTGATGCGCACCGATGCGGATGGCCGGGGCCGGATCAACATTCTCGCCGCCGACCGGCTGATGGGCGCCCCGCGGCTCTACGCGACCTTCCTGCTCTGGCTGCTCTCGGAGCTTTTCGAGGAGTTGCCGGAGGTCGGTGATCCCGACAAGCCGGTCCTCGTCTTCTTTTTCGACGAAGCCCATTTGCTGTTCGACGATGCGCCCCCCGCGCTGGTCGAGAAGGTGGAGCAGGTGGCGCGGCTGATCCGCTCCAAAGGGGTCGGCGTCTATTTCGTCACGCAGAACCCGGACGACGTGCCCGAGGACGTGCTGGGCCAGCTCGGCAACCGCGTACAACACGCCCTGCGCGCCTACACCGCCAAGGACCGCCGGGCGCTGCGGGAGGCGGCAGGCAATTACCGTGACAATCCGCGCTTCGACATCGAGGACGCGATCCGCGAGGTCGGCACCGGCGAGGCGGTGACGTCGTTCCTGGATCGCAAGGGCCGCCCGGGAATGGCCGAGCGCACGCTGATCCGGCCCCCTGCCTCGCAACTCGGCCCGATCACCGAGGAGGAGCGGCGCGCCATCATCGCGGCCTCCCCCGTCGCGGGCCGCTACGAGGCCGAGATCGACCGGGAGAGCGCCTTCGAGGTGCTGGCCGCCCGGGCCGAGGAGGCCGCCAAGGCGGCCGAGGCAGCCGAGGCCGAGGAGGAGCAGGCCGGGCCAGCGGACCGCGAATACAAGGCCGGGCGGCGCTATACGGGCGGGCGCGTCGGGCGGTCCACCTCTCATCCTCGGCGGCGCGGCGACAGCGTCGGGGAAGCCTTCGCCAAGTCCTTCGCGCGCTCCGTCGGCACGCGGGCGGGCCACGCCATCGTGCGCGGGGTCCTCGGCGGGCTCTTCAAGGGCCGATGATCCTGCGCGCGCCCCGGCCCGCGGACGGGCCCGAGATCACCGCCATCCATGCCGAGGGGCTGGCCACCGGCCATGCGTCGTTCCGGGACAGGCCGATGGGGTGGGAGGAATTCGAGGCGGGCTTCGCCCTCGCTCTGCTGGCGGAGATCGACGGGGCGGTGGCGGGCTTCGCTGGCGTCGCGCCGACTTCGTCGCGGGCCGTCTATTCCGGCGTGGGCGAGGTCAGCGTCTATGTCGCCGCCCGCAGCCTGGGCCGTGGCGTGGGGCGCGCGCTGCTCTCGCGGCTCGTGGCCGAGAGCGAGGCGGCGGGCTGGTGGACGCTGGTCGCGCAGATCTTCCCCCAGAACCCCGCGAGCCTGGCGCTGCATCGTGCCTGCGGGTTCGAGGCGCTTGGCACAAGGCGGGGGCTGGGCCGCATGTCGTACGGCCCGATGGCGGGCCGCTGGCGCGATGTGGTCATGCTGGAGAGGCGCAGCGCCGTCGTGGGGGCGGCGGGGTAAACCCCGCCCTACAGAGGGCTACGGCTGTAGGGCGGGGTTTAGCCCGCCCCCGTCACTCCCACTCGATCGTGCCCGGGGGTTTCGACGTAATGTCGTAGGTCACGCGATTGATGCCGGGGACCTCGTTGATGATGCGCGTTGCCGTCTCGCCCAGGAACTCATGGCTGAAGGGATAATAGTCGGCCGTCATCCCATCGACCGAAGTCACCGCGCGAAGCGCGCAGGCATAGTCATAGGTCCGCCCGTCGCCCATCACGCCCACAGTCCGCACCGGGAGGATCGCGCAGAACGCCTGCCAGATCTCGTCATAGAGCCCATGCCGCCGGATCTGGTCGATATAGACCGCGTCCGCCCGGCGCAGGATTTCGAGCTTGGCGCGGGTAATTTCGCCCGGGCAGCGGATGGCGAGGCCGGGGCCGGGGAAGGGGTGGCGGCCGATGAAGCTGGGCGGCAGGCCGAGTTCGCGCCCGAGCGCGCGGACCTCGTCCTTAAAGAGCTCGCGCAGCGGCTCGACCAGTTTTAGCCCCATCTTCTCGGGCAGGCCGCCCACATTGTGGTGCGACTTGATCGTGACCGAGGGGCCGCCGGAGAAGCTGACCGATTCGATCACGTCCGGATAGAGGGTCCCCTGGGCCAGGAATTGCGCGCCCTCGATCTCATCGGCGTATTTCTGGAACACGTCGATGAAGAGCCGGCCGATCGTCTTGCGCTTCGTCTCGGGGTCGCTGACGCCGTCGAGCGCGCTCAGGAACAGCTCCTGCTCCTGCGCGTGGATGACGCGCAGATTCATGTGGTCGCGGAACATGGTCACGACCTCGTCCGCCTCATTGAGGCGCAACAGGCCATGGTCGACGAAAACACAAGTGAGCTGGTCGCCCACCGCCTCGTGGATCAGCGCCGCCGCGACTGACGAATCGACGCCGCCGGAGAGCGCGCAGATGACCTTGGCGTCGCCCACCTGGGCGCGGATCGCCTCTACGGCCTGCTCTCGGTAGCCGGCCATGGTCCAGTCGCCGGTGAAACCCGCGAGCCGGACGAAGTTCTCGTAGAGCCGCGGGCCCTTCGGGGTGTGATGCACCTCGGGGTGGAACTGGACGGCGTAGAAGCGCCGCGACGTGTCCGCCGTGATAGCGAAGGGCGCGCCGGGGGAAGTGCCGAACACTTCGAAGCCGGGCGCCAGTTCCGCAACGTGGTCGCCATGGCTCATCCAGACCTGCTCCCGGCCGACCGATTCCAGCCCGTCGAACCAGCCTTCCAGCAGGTCCAGCTTGCCCTCGGGCTTCACATAGGCGCGGCCGAACTCGGCGGTGCCCTCGCCCCGGGTGACGCGGCCGCCCAGCATCTGCTGCATGACCTGCTGGCCGTAGCAGATGCCGAGGACGGGCACGCCGAGCTCGAAGATTTCGGCCGGCGGGCGGGGAGAGCCCTCATCGGGCACCGAGGCCGGCCCGCCCGACAGGATCACCGCTTGGGGCGCGAAGTCCGCCAGGAAGTCGGCTGTGACCTGCTGGAACGGGTGGATCTCGCAATAGACGTTCAGCTCACGCAGGCGGCGAGCGATGAGCTGCGTCACCTGGGAGCCGAAATCGACGATCAGGAGGCGCTGGTGCTGGGTCTGGTCCATGAGCGCGGGCTTACGCGCGGCCCGCGGGGCTGGCAAGCACTGCGCGTGTCGCGTTCGGCCCATCCGCGCCGCTTCCGTGCGGCGATTTTCTTTCGGCGCGCGCTACGCCCTGCCCGGAGAGCACGCGGAGGCAGGGTCATGGTCGAGACGGCACGCAGGAAGCGCGGGGGCGGAGGCGCCGCCCGGCGCGCGGCACGGACGTCGCAGAAGGTCGTCACGGCGCCGGTCATTCAACGGCGAATCGCGGATTACGAGGTGCTGAATGAGGAAGCGCTGGAGATCATCGAGCGCAATGCCGAGACCGTGCTGGAGGAGATCGGTGTCGCCTTCGTCGAGAACCCCGCGGCCCTGAAGCGCTGGAAGGAGGCGGGCGCCGACGTCCAGGGCGAGCGTGTGCGCCTGCCGCGCGGCATGGCGCGGGAGCTTTGCGCCAAGGCCCCCTCGACCTTCACCCAGATCGCCCGCAACCCCGAGAGATCGGTCGAGATCGGAGGGCGCAACCTGGTGCTGGCTCCGGTCTATGGCCCGCCCTTCGTGCGCGACGCGGGCGGACGGCGCTATGCCACGATCGAAGATTTCCGCACTTTCGTGAAGCTGGGCCATCAGTCGCCCTGGCTCCACCATTCCGGCGGCACCGTCTGCGAGCCGACGGACATCCCCGTCAACCGGCGCCATTTCGACATGCTGATGGCGCATATGACGCTGACCGACAAACCCTTCATGGGCGCGGTCACCGAGCCGTCGCGGGCCCGCGATTCGATTGAGATGTGCGACATCCTCTTTGGCGGGCTGGAGGATCGGACGGCGCTGATCTCGCTCATCAACGTGAACTCGCCGCTAACCTTCGATTCGATCATGATTGGCGCGCTTGAGGAATACGCGGCCGCCAACCAGGCCTGCATCGTCTCGCCCTTCATCGTCGGCGGCGCGATGGCGCCCGTCTCGGTCGTGGGCACGCTGACGCAGGTCCTGGCCGAGGTGATGGCGGGCGTCGCCTATGCGCAGCTGATCCGGCCCGGGGCGCCGGTGGTGTTCGGGGCGTTCGTGACCTCGATCGACATGAACTCCGGCGCGCCGACCTTCGGCACGCCCGAAGCCGCGCAGATTACCTATGGCGCGGGGCAGTTGGCGCGGCGGCTGGGCTTGCCCTATCGCTCGGCGGGGTCGTTCTGCGGCTCCAAGCTGCCGGATGCGCAGGCCGCCTATGAGACGGCGAACTCGCTGAACGCGGGCCTGCTGTCGGGCGTGAACTTCATGCTGCATGCCTGTGGCTGGCTGGAGGGCGGCCTTGTCGCCGATTTCGAGAAGTTCGTCATGGACGCGGACCAGCTGGGTATCCTGCACCGCATGGCGCAGGGGATCGACATCAGCGAGGCCGGGCAGGCGATGGACGCCATCCGCGAAGTCGGGCCCGGTGGGCACTATCTCGGCTGTGCCCATACCCAGGCCCATTACGAGACCGCGTTCTGGCGCACGGGTCTGTTGGACTACAAGCCCTACGAGACCTGGCTGGAGGAGGGCGGGCGGGACACCCGCGCGCTGGCCTCCGTCAAGATGGCCGCGATGCTGGACAGCTACGAACAGCCTTATCTCGACCCCGCGATCCTGGATGGCTTGCGCGACTATGTCGCTCGACGCACGGCCGAGATGCCCGACGCCCATATCTGAGGGCGGGGAATCACCCCACCCGAAAGCTGCGCGCCTCCGCCAGAAGCGCCGTCAGAATATCGACGTGGCGCGGCAGGCAGTAATTGGTGGCGCCCTCCCGGCGCCGCTTTTCCAACTCCGCCTCGATCGGGAGAAGCTTTTCCAGCGCCGCACGCGCCGTCGCCGGGATCGCCACACGCAGCATCCGGCGCAGGTCGCGCCGCCGCTCATAGAGCGCCGTGCCTTGCGCTGCCGCCTCCACCAGGAGGCCAGGGCGTCGCAGCTCGTTGATTTCCTTCGTGATCCTGCACATGGTGCGGTCCTTCCACTGATCTGAATCCATGCCAGACAATGACCACGGAGCACGGCGTGTTGCGTCAAAGCTGGAGACAGGGAACGGTCCGGAAGGCGTGTTTACATTTTGGAAACAATTCCGCGGGCTGTGGATAAGAATTAACCTATTAGTAACCAATCGGCTGTGATCTGGCCCCGATTTCGCCCTATTTTCGGAGCTTTCGATGACGTCCCGCCAGCCTCAGCCCGCCGAAGGCGCCCAGTTTCCAAACTGGGTCCCGGAAGCGGCGCGAACCTATGTCGAACACGCGTTCGACGGGCGGCCGTTGAGGCATGTCGCGGCCGAACGAGGATGCTCTGCTTCGACAGTCCTGCGTCAGGTCCGCCGGATCGAACAGCGACGGGACGATCCCCTGGTAGACGAAGTCATCGAGAGGCTGGCCGCATTTCGATCCCCAACGACCCGCACTGAGGAAGACCACTCCATGTCCGCCATTCCACCGAATGCCACCTTGATCGATGACGTGACCCTCGCGCGGGAGGGACGCCGCATCCTGCGCCGTCTGTGCGAGACCGACGCTTTTCTTGCTGTCGGGCAGGGCATGCCGCAGGCGGTCGTGCTGCGCGGGACGGGCGACGCGCCGACGCGCACGGCGACCCTGCCACGGGACGTGGCGCAGGCGATGGTGCTGAAGGATTGGCTGAGCTGCTTCAAGGCAGGCCGCGTCACCCGATACCGCATCACCGAGGCGGGGCGCGCGGCGCTCAAGCGGATGCTCGGCGAATCGCTGGAGCGCAAGGTCGCGTCCCGTGGCATGGCCGAGGCCCCCAGCCCGTTCCTGACGCAGCATATGGATCTGGGCGAGAAGGTGGTGACCATGCCGGGCGTGGCGGAGGCCTCGCTGCGGATCAATCTCTCCGAATCGCCCTTGGGTGCCTTGGCCCGCAAACGCGACAAGGATGGAAAGCCCTTCCTGCCGATGCCCCTGGTCGCCGCGGGCGAACGGCTCCGCGAGGAATTCGAGCGCGCGCAGATGGGGCCGCGGGTCGGGCAGAACTGGGACCGTTTCCTTGCCGCCGGGGAGCGGGGCGCGATGGGCGCCTCCGATCCGGTCAGCGGGCCGGAGGCGGCGCGCAAACGGGTGTCGGACGCGCTTCGGGCGCTCGGGCCGGGGCTGGGGGACGTGGTCCTGCGGGTCTGCTGCTTCCTGGAGGGGCTGGAGGCCGCCGAGAAGCGGATGGGCTGGTCGGCCCGATCCGGCAAGATCGTGCTGCGCATCGCGTTGCAGCGGCTCGCCGATCACTATGAGAATCAGCGCTGAGGCGCGTCAGCCCAACAGGCGCAACTCCGCCGGTTTGAGCGAAGGGCGCGCGGAGGGGCCGTAGGCGTCAGGCCGCGCGAGGCTCGGAAACAACGCCAACAGCTCGGCCCGGGTGGCGCGATCCATCGCGGAAAGTGCAACAGGGCCGGGATGGAAACTCTCCGAGGGGATACCCTCGGCCAGCACGATCTCGTGCCGGTCGAACAGCAGGTGGATATAGGTCACCGTCCCGCCCGTCCGACGCGTCACCCCCGGCCGCCCAAGAAAGGCATGGGCCGGGGCCAAGACCTGGGCAGCACCGAAGAACAGCTCGCTCAGGCTCGATTCGACCAGCATGCGGTGCTGGGGTGAGACCTCCAAGGCACGGGCATTTCCCAGCGCGCCCGGCGCGAAGCGGATGGGCGCCAGCCGTCCTTCGGCGCGCACCTCCGTCCGGCCGACCCAGCGGACGGTGCGCAGCCCGTGATCCAGCGTCCAGACCCGCGCGCCGGGCCGCAGCATCTCGATCGGGACCTGTCCGCGCGCCGTGGCGAGCCGTGTGCCCTCGGTAAAGCAGGTGACCATCTCGAAGTTCTTGAACGTCGTGGTCGACCCATCGCCCCAGGCCACGGACCCATCGCCATGGCAGTCGAAACGGACGCTTTCGGCCGCGCGCACATCCAGCCGGTCGAAGCCTGCGCCGCCGTCGAGATGCGAGACCCCCGCACCGCCGAGCACGGCCGTGTCGTCGTCTTCACCCAGCCGGACGATCTCCACCTCGGCCTTGCCCGAGACCTCGACCCGATCCGCGCCCGCGCCGGTCTCCAGCGTCCAGACCTGCGCCGAGCCGCCCACCGACACGGTGTCGTTGCCCGCGCCGCCGGTCAGCACGGACACCCGCGCGCTCCCTCCGATCTCGGCCGTGTCGTCCCCCGCGCCGAGATCGACACCGTAGCCCGCATTGCCGGAGGTCATGGCCAAGCTGTCGTCACCGTCCCCCAGATCGACCGAGTCGCCAAAGCGCGTCCCGCCCGTGACCGTCAAGCTGTCGTCGCCGCCGCCGGTCAGCACCGGGCCGGCCACCGCCTTGGCGGCCAGCGCGATCTGGTCGGCGTCCTCCGTGGCCTCGACGCAAAGCAGCGCCTCCAACTCCCGAACCTGCATCAGGAACGGGTTCTCTTGCAGGTGGTCGACCTCGGAGTTCCGCAGGATCACATCGCGCAGGCCCGAGGCTTCGACCTCGGCCAGGATCGCCTCGCCCAGGGCCGGGTCGAGCTGACCGAAACTTGCGTCCCCCTGGGCGGTGCGGGCGAACTGATCCGAGACGATATGGGTAAAGAGCGGACCCAGCATGCCGTCCTCGGCATCCTCCGCCAGCCCGCCGACCCAGAGATCGACCTGATGGACAGTGTCGTAGACCGAGGCCAGCTCCGCCTGGATCGCAGGGTCGGCGGTGATGATCGAGAAGTCCTGCGGGTCCAGGGCCTCCGGGTCGATATCGCCCAGCAACTCGGCGCGGACCGAGACGTAGCTGTCCATCCCGTGATCGGCGGAGCGCATCAGGTTCAGCGCGGGCAGTGAAAAGCCGCTCACCCCTTCGGGCGTCTGGAGAAAGAAGTTCAGGTCGTCCACGACCTTGGTGTCGAGCTCCTGCGCGGATTGCCCGGCCATGCCGCGCAGAAAGGCGTCGATCCCGTGCTCGCGCACCATTTCGGTGTCGAAGAACCCGTCCATGAGCGCCTGATGCCCGCCCTCCGCCTCGGACCCGTCCTCCTCAAGCCGGTCCATCCGGGACGCGACCAGCGTGTGCCCGAAGCGGAAGGCGGCGGTCGAGAATTCCAGCGCGACCTGGCCGTCGACATCCGGGTCATGGGCGGTGTCCTGAGGGACGGCATTGCCGATCAGCAGGGGCAGCCATTCCTCATAGGTGATCTTTTGAAGCTCGAATTCGACGATCTGGCGCGCGCCCTCGAACAGCGCATCGTCGTCCCAATCTGGATGCTCCTCGGCCAGCCGGTCGGCCCAGTGGTTATGTTCGCGCACCCAGAGCGTGTGCAGCGTCAGGAGGTTCGGGTTCTCGTTGGCGCGGATATCGCCGGCCAGGAAGACGGCATCCTCCCCGTCGGTCTCACCCGCCATCACCGTCTCCGGCGTGGCCTTGGGCAGCAGCCCCTCTTCGTCCATTCTCAGGCGGCCGCCTTCATGGGAACGCACATCCTCGACCCGGCCGGCGTTTGAGCCGTAGATCATGCTCCCGTCGATCTGCCAGGTGATGGAATTTCCGTATTCGCGCGGCCCCTCCTCGCCGCTCCCCTTCATGTAGTCCGAGCGGCCGACGCCATGGGAGAAGGCGTCGTTCTCCATCGTCTCGTGATCGCCTTCGGGCGTCAGGCTCATGTCGTGGTCGAGAAACTGGCCCCAGGTCGTGAACAGCGCGCTGATGCCGTTCGAGTTGGGCATGTCGCCCTCCTGGTCGAACAGCTTGGAGGCGACCTTCATCGGGTCGGCGCCCTGATAGAGTTCGCCCAGCGCGTCTTGATAGCGCGCCTCGGTCAGGCGCGGCATTTGTTCGAGATTGGCCAGAAAGGGACAGCGCGCGGCCGGGGTGCCGGGATCGACTTCGGGATGGTCGGACATCGACAGGGGACTCGCGCGCGTAAACCGCCTGAGATGTTACCCGATCCGAGACCTTTAGGGGAGGGGGGTGGATGCGACGGACTGTTTCCAATCCGCCGCAACCCGAGAGGTTGGGACCTTAGCGGTCCTCGACCTCGACATAATGGCGCAGCGTCTCGCCGGTATAGAGCTGCCGCGGGCGGCCGATCTTGAGCGCCGGGTCCGAGAGCTGCTCGGTCCATTGCGAGATCCAGCCCACCGTGCGCGACAGCGCAAAGATCGGCGTGAACATCGAGGTCGGGAAGCCCATCGCCTCGAGGATGATGCCCGAGTAGAAATCGACGTTCGGGAAGAGCTTCTTCTCGGCGAAATACGGATCGGCGAGAGCCTGCTTCTCCAACTCCTTGGCGACCTGGAGCGTCGGGTTGTTATCGACGCCCAGCAGTTCCAGCACCTCGTCGGCGGACTGCTTCATCACCGTCGCGCGCGGGTCGAAGTTTTTGTAGACCCGGTGCCCGAAGCCCATCAGGCGGAACGGGTCGTTCTTGTCCTTGGCGCGGGCGATGAATTCGGGGATGCGATCGACCGTCCCGATCTCGCGCAGCATCTCCAGACAGGCCTGGTTGGCGCCGCCATGGGCCGGACCCCAGAGACAGGCGATGCCGGCGGCGATGCAGGCGAAGGGATTCGCGCCGGAGGACGAGGCCAGACGCACTGTCGAGGTCGAGGCGTTCTGCTCGTGATCGGCATGCAGCGTGAAGATCCGGTCCATCGCGCGGCTCAGGATCGGGTCGGGCACGTAATCCTCGGCCGGGACCGAGAAGCACATGCGCAGGAAGTTCGCGGCATAGTCCAGATCGTTGCGCGGATACACGAAGGGCTGGCCGATCGTGTATTTGTAGGCCCAGGCCGCGATGGTGGGCATCTTGGCGATCAGGCGGTGCGACGCGATTTCGCGCTGGCGCGGGTCGTTGATGTCGGTGCTGTCGTGGTAGAAGGCCGACATCGCGCCGACCACGCCGACCATGACGGCCATCGGGTGCGCGTCGCGGCGGAAGCCGCGGAAGAAGTTCGCCATCTGCTCGTGTAGCATGGTGTGATGGGTGATCGTGTGCTCGAATTTTTCGAGCTGCGCAGCCGAAGGCAGCTCCCCGTAGAGCAGCAGGTAGCACACCTCCAGGTAGTGCGACTTCTCGGCCAGTTCACCGATGGGATAGCCGCGATGCAGCAAGATGCCCTCGGCGCCGTCGATATAGGTGATCTTGCTCTCGCAAGCGGCCGTCGAGGTGAAGCCCGGATCGTAGGTGAACACACCCGCTTGACCGTAGAGCTTGCCGATATCGATGACGTCCGGCCCCTCGGTGGGGCTGAGGACGGGAAGGTCCCAGCTGGCATCGCCAATCGTCAGCGTCGCGGTCTTCTCGGTGTCTGCCATGGTCGTCCTTTCATCCCATGCCGCCGTGAGCGAGCGGCAACCCATTGGTCATGCACTGTTTCGTGCAACTCGTCTTGGGGGCTTAGCTGGCCTCAGCCCCGGGTGCCGCGGCCGCATCCTGCAGACGGGCCAGGGTCTCGGCCCGCCCGAGGACGAGCATCATGTCGAAGACGCTCGGGGTGGCCGTGCGGCCCGCCAGAGCGGCCCGGAGAGGTGCGGCCAGCTTGCCCAGCCCAAGCCCGTGCGCCTCTGCCACGCGGCCGACGACCCCCTCCAAATCGTCGCGCGTCCAGCTAGCACTTTGCAGGTGCGGCGTCAATTCAGCCAGTATACCACGGGATACCGGATCGAGCGCCTTGGCCGCTTTCTCGTCCGCCGTCACCGGCCGGTCGATCAGCGCGAACCGCGCCCGGTCGAGCAATTGCGGTAGCGTGCGGCTGGCCTCTTTCACGACCGGCACTGCGGCGGCGAGGCGGGCGGCATCCGGCGCTGGACGCCCGTCGCGTGCGGCAAAGTCCAGCGCCGCGGCCACGATGTCGTCATCCGCCATCGCCGTGAGATGTTGCCCCGAGAGATTTTCCAGTTTCTTGAGGTCGAGCCGCGCCGGGGCGCGTCCGATCCCGTCGAGGTCGAACCATTCCCGCGCCTGCGCATCGGTGAAGAACTCGTCATCCCCGTGGCTCCAGCCGAGCCGGGTCAGGTAGTTGCGCAGCGCGGGCGCGGGGAAGCCCATTGCCGCATATTCCTCGACCCCCAGCGCGCCGTGGCGCTTCGACAGCTTCTTGCCGTCCGGGCCGTGGATCAGCGGGATATGCGCCCAGACCGGTTCGGCCCAGCCCATCGCGCGGTAGATCTGCGCCTGACGGGCCGCGTTCACCAGATGGTCGTCGCCCCGGATCACATGGGTCACCCCCATGTCGTGATCGTCGACCACCACCGCGAGCATGTAGGTCGGCGTCCCGTCCGAGCGCAGCAGCACCATGTCGTCGAGTTGATCGTTGCGGGTCACGACGCGGCCCTGCACGCGATCCTCGATGACGGTCTCTCCCTCCCGCGGCGCGCGCAGGCGGATGGCGAAGGGCGCGTCGGGATGCTCCGCCTCGGACACGTCGCGCCAGGGGCTTTGGAACAGGGTCGAGCGGTTCTCGGCCCGGGCCGCCTCTCGAAAGGCTTCGATCTCCGCCTGGGTGGAGAAGCAGCGATAGGCGTGGCCGTTCGCCAACATCTCTTGCGCCACCTCCGCGTGACGGGCGGCATGGGCGGCCTGGCTTGTGGCCTCGCCGTCCCAATCGAGCCCCAGCCAGGTCAGCCCGTCAAAAATGGCCTGGGTTGCCGCCTCGGTCGAGCGGGCGCGGTCGGTATCCTCAATGCGCAGCAGGAACCGGCCGCCACGGCCGCGGGCATAGAGCCAGTTGAACAGCGCCGTCCGCGCCCCTCCGATATGCAGAAAGCCCGTCGGCGAGGGGGCGAAGCGGGTGACGACGGGGTCGGCCATGAATGTCTCCAAGGGGGCGAGTCGCAGGTGGGGTGGCGGATCTGGCTTGGAATTAACCGTTTGGTAACCAAGTCCGGACCAGTGTTTCGCGCGGTTCTATGGGCCGTTGCCGCGGAGGACAAGGATGGAGGACCGGGCCGCAGTTCCGGGCTCTAGGGCCGCCCCGCTGGATCGCTTGGCCGTCGCCGTTCAGGCGCTGCGCGGACGCCGCCTGCCATGGGTCGCGGTCGCCTGGGGCACTGGGGTCGGGCTCTATTTCGCGCTCCCGGTCGAGCCGACGGGGTCGCAGGTTGCGGGCGCGTCCGTGGCCGCTCTCGCGCTTCTGACGCTGGCTTGGCTTGGGCGCTTCGGCGCGGGCTTCCTGGCCGGGCTCCTGGCGGTGGCCCTGCTCGGCGGGCTGGCCGCGACGGCGCGCACGGCGATGGTGGCCGGCCCCGTGCTGGACTTCCGCTACTACGGCGCGGTCGAGGGGCGGATCGTGCAGGTGGACCGGTCGTCCTCGGGCGCGACGCGGATCACCTTGGACCGGGTCCGGCTGGATCGGGTCGCCCCCGAGGACATTCCACGCCGCGTCCGCGTTTCGCTCCATGGCGGCGGCATCGCGCCCGAACCGGGGCTGCGGGTGATGACGACCGCGCATCTTTCGGCGCCGAACGGGCCGGTCGAGCCGGGCGGGTTCGACTTCCAGCGCCATGCCTGGTTTCTCCAACTGGGCGCCATCGGCTATGGCCGCATCCCGCTGCTGGAGGCGGCGCCGGCCGAGACCGGCCCGGCAATCCTGCTCCAACAGGCCCGGCGGGAGATCGCGGCCGGCTTGCGCGAGCGGATGCCCGGCGTCCGCGGAGATGTCGCGGCCGCGCTGACCACTGGCGACCGCTCGGGTCTGCCCGAGGATGCGGTCGAAGACCTGCGCCGGGCGAACCTCGCGCATCTTCTCGCGATCTCTGGACTGCATGTCGGGCTCGTCGTGGGCTTCGTTTTCTGGGCCGTGCGCGGCGGGCTCGCGCTTTGGCCCCGAGTGGCGTTGCGCTACCCGATCCGTGCCTGGGCGGCGGCGGTGGCGATCCCGGTGGCGGCGGCGTATCTTCTCCTGTCGGGAGCGACGGTCGCGACGCAGCGCGCCTTCGTAATGGCGCTCGTGATGCTGATCGCGATTCTGGCGGGGCGGCGGGCCGTCTCACTCCGGTCGGTGGCGATCGCGGCGCTGATCGTGCTGGCCTGGCGGCCCGAGTCGCTCACCGGGCCGGGGTTCCAGATGTCTTTCGCGGCGACGGCGGCCCTGGTCCTGGCGTTCCGGGCCCTGGCGGATCGGCGCGACGCCATGGGCGGCTGGCTGCGCGGCTGGCGGGGCGCGATCCTGTCGCTCTTCGTCTCCTCGCTGGTGGCCGGGCTGGCGACCGCGCCCATCGCCGCGATTCATTTCAACCGCGTGGCGCAGTTCGGGCTGTTGGCGAACCTGCTGGCCGTGCCGCTGATGGGAACGCTGGTGATGCCGCTGCTCTTCGTCGGCCTGCTGCTCTGGCCGCTGGGTTTGGAAGCGGGGCCGCTCTGGCTGGCGGGGCAGGGCATTGCGTATATTCTGCGCGTTGCCGAGTGGGTCGGGGACCTGCCGGGCTCAGTCAGCCACGTTGCGGCCCCGGATCCCTGGGTCTTGCCCGTTCTCGGTCTGGGGATGAGCCTATTCGCTTGCGCGCAGCGATGGGGGCGCGCGGTCGCGATCCTTCCCATTGTGGGGGCCTGCGTCGGGTGGAGCCTCAGCACCCGGCCTGACCTGTTGATCTCCGGCGATGGGCGTCTGGTCGGGATGATGACGGAG
Organism: Jannaschia seohaensis; assembly: GCF_900116765.1. Lineage (GTDB taxonomy): Bacteria > Pseudomonadota > Alphaproteobacteria > Rhodobacterales > Rhodobacteraceae > Jannaschia > Jannaschia seohaensis. The sequence continues at coordinate 250,744 of NZ_UETC01000003.1, forward strand.
ACCGGACGCAGATTGAGCCGCGAGACGGGGGCCGCTTTCGTCGCGGAGGCCTGGCTCGAGAATGACGGAGATGGGGCGCAACAGGCCGTCGCCGCCGCCCGCGAGACGCCTTTGGCTGGCCTTCCGACGATTGCCGCCTTGCGCGGCAAGACCGGGCTGGACGACGCGCTGGTCCGTTGTGCCGCAGGGGGCATCTGGGTGGTGACCCCCGTCCGCGTCGCGTCTGAGGCGACCGGCTGCGAGATCTTCGACGAAGCGCGTCTGCGGGAGACGGGGTCGATTGCGTTCTCCGTCGCCACCGGCCGGATCGAGACCTCGGCGGAGCGCCAGGGCCTCCGGCCATGGACCGGCGCCTGGCGACGCATTCTGGCCCAGTGAAGATGGCCGACGGGATAACCGGGCGGACGGCTTGATCCTCTGATCGCCCCCAAGTCGTCACGGCGGCCTTATGTGCCATCCGGACAATGGCGAGATCGAGCCTCTCAGGTTAGCCTGGTAATCCGGCGACTTGCCCCACCTGGATCTCCGGATCCTGACCCGACCCCGCTTTCGCCGCGCCTCCAAGGGCCAGGCTTCGATTAGTAGCTGCGGATCAGACCCACGAGACGGCCCTGAACGCGCACGCGATCTTCCGGGAGCATCCGGGTCTCGTAGGCGGCGTTGGCCGCCTCCAGCGCGATCATGCCCTTGGCCCGGCGATACCGCTTGAGCGTCGCCTCTTGCCCGTCGACCAGCGCCACGACGATGTCGCCGTTATCCGCGGAGCGCTGCTCCCGGATGACAACCACGTCGCCGTCATTGATGCCGGCCTCGATCATCGAGTCGCCCCGCACTTCCAGCGCATAGTGATCTCCGCCGCGGTCGAGCATGTGGCCCGGGACGGCGATATGGCCGGCACTGTCGTTGATGGCTTCGATGGGCACACCGGCGGCGATGCGGCCGACAAGCGGCACGTCCTGCGCTTCGACCAGAACCCGCCGGGCCTGAGGCGGGGCCTCGGCATCCGGCAGATCCCCGTCTATGACCCGGGGGGTGAAGCCGGTGGATTTCGCAAGATCTTCGGGCAAGCGCGTGATCTCGATGGCTCGGGCGCGGTGGGCGAGGCGGCGGATGAAGCCTCGTTCCTCCAACGCGGTGATGAGGCGGTGAATCCCGGATTTGGAGCGCAAATCCAGCGCATCCTTCATCTCATCGAAAGACGGCGGCACGCCGTCCCGCTGCACACGCTTATGGATGAAGGCTAGCAGGTCGCGTTGCTTGCGCGTCAGCATCTCCGGGATCCCCCGTATTCTCTCGATGTGGTCCGGTTTCGTTCTACGGGCGTTCCGGTTTCGTGTCAACTCTGACGTGTCTCATCCGACAGGTTGACCGTTGGTACGAGAGCGCCTGTGACGGCTGCGGGCGCGTGCGGGGGGCGAATGACGAGGGTATCGGCCCGGGCCAGCACCGACAGAAGAGAGCTGTCCTGGCGGTCCGCCACCCGGACGGAGCCGTCGGGCAGGCGCTCCGCGCGCATGTAATGCTGCCGCGGGCCGTTCGCCGGGACGTCGTTTGCCAGCGGCCGCTCGACGGGCGGGCCTTCTTGCGGCAGGCCGAGCATCCGATGCAGCATAGGGAGGATGAAGATCCGCGCGCAAACCATTGCGGAGACGGGATTACCGGGCAGCCCGACCACGGCCATTTCCCCGAGGCGTCCGGCCATCAGTGGCTTGCCCGGGCGCATGGCCACCCGGTGGAAGACCGGGTCCATGCCGGCCTTCGCCAGAGCCCCCGCGACTAGGTCGTGATCGCCGACCGAGGCGCCGCCGACCGTCAGCAGCAGATCGACGCCCTGGGCCAGATCGATCGCCTGGGCCAAGCTTTCCTCGGTGTCGCGGGCGATGGGCAGAAGGCGCGCCTCGGCGCCGTGCGCCTCGACCATCGCGGCCAGGCCATAGCCGTTGGACGCCGTGATCTCTCCTGGATCGAGCGCCGCGCCGGGCGGCCGCAGCTCGTCGCCGGTCATCAGGATCGCAATGACGGGACGACGGATCACCGGCAGCCGCGCATGGCCCATCGCCGCAAGGAGCGCGATGCCGCGCGCGCCCAAGGGGGAGTCCGACGCGAACTCGGTGCCAGCTGCGAAGTCGCCGCCTGCGGGACGGATGTGGGTGGACGGGCCGGGATCCTGGGTGACTGTCGCTCGGTCGCCCTCGCGGGTCATGTCTTCCTGGATGACAACGCGATCCGCGCCTTTGGGCAGGGGGGCGCCCGTGAAGATGCGCACGGCCTGGCCCGGGGCCACGCTGCCCTCATAGGGGTGACCGGCGGCCGCCTCTCCGACGATCTCGAAGGCGGTGCCGGGCGCGGGGGGCGGGCCCGACACGGCATAGCCGTCCATGGCGGAGGCGGCGAAGGGCGGTTGGGTCTGACGAGCCTCGACGGGTCCGGCGAGCAGGCGCGATGCCGCCTCCCGCAGGGGCACCTCTTCCGCGTCGAGGCGCTGCACCATCGAGAGCAGATGCGCGCGGGCCTCGGCGACGGAGATCACGGGGCGTCGGCCTGCCAGTCGCCGGATTTGCCGCCCGTCTTGGAGCGGAGCCGGACGGGCCCGATGACCATGTCCTTCTGCGCGGCCTTGAGCATGTCGTAGACGGTCAGGCAGGCGAGGGAGACAGCCGTCAGCGCCTCCATCTCGACCCCCGTGCGGCCAGTCGTGCCGACCGTCGCGGTCAGGCGCAGGCCGGGCAGGTCCTCATCCGGGACGATATCCAGCGAAACCTTGGAGAGCGGCAGCGGATGACAAAGCGGGATCAGCTCCGCCGTGCGCTTGGCGGCCATGATCCCGGCCAACCGCGCGACCCCCGCGACGTCGCCTTTCTTGGCGCTGCCAGAGGTGACCAGCGCCAGGGTCTCGGGCGCCATCGTCACCGCGCCTTCGGCTACGGCGACGCGGTCGGTCACGGCCTTGGCAGAGACATCGACCATATGGGCGGCGCCCTTGGCGTCGAAATGGGTGAGGGTCATCGAAGGCCGCGGAGCGGGTCCGCCAACAGGGTCCGGGTGGCGGCGGCGACGTCTTCCTGACGCATCAGGCTCTCCCCGATCAGGAAGGAGCGCGCGCCATACCGCGCCATGTCGGCGAGATCCTCGGGGGTCGAGAGACCGGACTCGCAGACCAGCAAACGGTCCGGCGGCGCCCGCCGCGAGAGGTCGCGCGTTACTTGAAGATCGGTGACGAAGGTATTGAGGTCGCGATTGTTTATCCCCAGAAGGTGGGATTTTAGAGCTTCCGCGCGGGCGAGTTCCTCGGCGTTATGGACCTCGACCAGCACGTCCATGCCCCACTCGATGGCGGTGGCCTCCAACTCTGCCGCCTGCGCGTCGGAGACGCTGGCCATGATGATCAGGATGCAATCCGCGCCCAGGCTCCGGCTTTCGACCACCTGCCAGGGATCGTAGAGGAAGTCCTTGCGCAGCGCCGGAAGGTCGACGGCGGCGCGGGCTTCGGTGAGATAGCTATCGTCGCCCTGGAAGGACGGCCCGTCGGTCAGAACCGAGAGGCAGGTGGCGCCCCCGGCGGCATAGGCGCGGGCGAGGGCCGGAGGATCGAAATCGGGCCGGATCAAACCCTTGGACGGGCTGGCCTTCTTGATCTCGGCGATGAGGCCGTAGCCCTCGATGCTGGCCTGCCGGAGCGCCTCGGCGAAAGGCCGGACGGGACCGGCCGCGCGGGCGGCCGCCTCGATCTCCGCCAGGGGATGCGCGGCCTTGCGGGCGGCCACGTCCTCCAGCTTGTAGGCCTTGATCTTCTCGAGGATCGTCGGCGCGTTCATGCGGCTCCCTCCTGGGTGATGCGGGCCAGGGCCTCGACCTTGCCCAATGCCGCGCCCGTGTCGATGGAGGAGGCGGCCATCGCGGCCCCCTCGGGCAGGTCGGATGCGACCCCGGCCACGACCAGGGCGGCGGCGGCGTTCAGAAGGACCGCGTCGCGATAGGGCCCGGGCTTGCCGTCGAGCAAGGCGCGGAAGGCGCGGCCGTTCTCGGCCGGGTCTCCCCCCAGGATCGCCTCGAAGGGGTGGGTGGGCAGACCGGCATCGTCCGGGGTGATCTCGCGCTCGGTGATCTCCCCGTCGGCGAGGGCCGCGACAGCGGTCGGCCCGGCGATCGAGACTTCGTCCGTGCCGTCGCTGCCATGGACCAGCCAGGCGGAGGTGCTGCCCAGATCGCGCAGAACTTCCGCCATGGGGCGGATCAGGCTGCGCGCATAGGCGCCGGTCAATTGCCGCTTGACCCCGGCGGGGTTGGTCAATGGGCCCAGGATGTTGAACACCGTGCGGGTGCCCAGCTCGGCCCGGACCGGCATGACATGGCGGGTGGCCGGGTGGTGCATGGGCGCCATCATGAAGCAGATGCCGGCCTCGGCCAGGGCACGGGTCGCGACGGCGGCGCCGACATTCACCTCGATCCCCATCTGGGTGAGCACATCCGCGGCGCCCGACTTGGAAGAGAGGTTGCGGTTGCCATGCTTGGCCACCGGCACGCCGGCCCCCGCCACGACGAAGGCGGTCGCCGTCGAGATGTTCAGCGTCCCCTTGCCGTCGCCTCCGGTTCCGACGATGTCCATCGCCCCCTCGGGCGCCTCGACCCGGTTGCAGCGCGCCCGCATGGCGGAGGCCGCGGCGGCGATCTCCTCGACGGTCTCGCCGCGGGTGCGCAGGGCCATCAGAAAGCCCGCGATCTGCGCCGGGGTCGCGTCGCCGTCGAAGAAAGCGGCGAAGGCGGATTCGGCCTCTTCCCGGCTGAGGGCGCGGTCGGGCGCGGCGTTGATGAGCGCTTTCAGGTCGGTCATGCGGGCACAGGCATCATGTCGAGGAAGTTCTTCAGAAGCGCGTGCCCATGTTCCGAGGCGATGCTCTCGGGGTGAAACTGCACGCCGTGGATGGGGAGATCGCGATGTCGCAGCCCCATGATCGTGCCGTCGGCCAACTGCGCGTTGGCGATCAGCACCTCGGGCAGCGTCTCGCGCTCGACGATCAGGGAATGGTAGCGCGTCGCATCGAAGGCGGCGGGCAGGCCGGCGAAGACGCCGGTGCCGTCATTCTCCATCCGCCCCAGCTTTCCGTGCACGATCTCGTTCGCGCGCACCACGCGGCCCCCGAAGGCCTGGCCGATGGCCTGATGGCCCAGGCAGACGCCCAGCAGCGGGGTGCGCGTCTCGGCGCAGGCTTCGACCATCGCCAGACAGATCCCGGCCTGATCGGGGTCGCAGGGGCCGGGGCTGAGCAGCACGCCCGCGGGGCGCAAGGCCATCGCCTCCTGCACGTTCATCGCGTCATTGCGCACGACGCGCACATCGGCGCCCTGTTCCGCTACGTAATGGACCAGGTTCCAGGTAAAGCTATCGTAATTGTCGATGAGCAGCAGCAAGCCGGACTCTCCCTCAGGGCGCCGAATGGGGTGCCAGAGGCGGCGCGCGGGGCTATACATGCCCGTGGCGCGGGGGCAGGGTCAAGCAGGCTTCACGGCGGTTGAATGGGGCCAGGCCGGGTTTTTCAAAGAAGGGGCAGCGACATGTTGAGCGGGCTGATCAAAGGGGCGACGACGGCGGCGGGCCTTGCGGCGATCGTGCTGTCGGCCGTTTCTCTCCTGGCGCCGACCGCGCGGCAGGTGCCGCCTGTCGCGGACGCCCCGCGCAATGTGGCGCCCGCCCCTCCGGAAATGGCCGCCGCCGAGCCCAGCGCGCCCGCCCGTCCCGAGGCCCTGCCGGAGCGCAGCTTGCCAGCGGAACAGAGCACGGCCGCGCTACCCGCTCCACAACTGGAGACGCCGGTTGCGCCTCTGGTCGAACCGGAGGCGCCGGAGACCGCCGCCCTGGAGACGCCCGCGCCCGAGGCGGATCCTGTGCCGGAGGCTCAGACGGCCGAAACGCCCGCCGCCGCACAGGCGCGTCCCGAAAAGACGGTCGCGTTGGCCATCCCCGCGGGCAGCCAGTTCAACCGCCCCCGCGAAGACTTCCAGCCCGTCGCGCCGGAGGCGGAGGAGGCCGCGCGCGGCTTCGTTGCGGCGCCGACCTCGCGCCCGTCCGAGAGCGCGCCGTTCCTGGCCCCGGCCCCGGACACGTCGAGCGGCGGCGCGCCTGATGCGAGCCTCGTGGTGACGGGCGTCGCCATGCCCGAGGCCGGGCAGGCGCCGGCGCTGCCATCCGCCGTCGATGACAACGTGCCCCGGACCGTGCTGGACGCCCCGCTGCTGGGCGCCCGCCCGGAGCCTGCGGCAGGCGTTTCGACCGAAAGCGCGCAACCCGCCGAGCCCGAGCCCATCGAAGCCGCGACCGAGCCACAAGCCGCCGAGCCGGCCCCGCTCACCGACGCCGCGATCGAACCGGAATCGGCCGCGCCGGTGGTGCAGGAGCAGCTCGCGACCCAGGCGCTGGCGCCCGCGGCATCGGGTCTGGCGCCCAGGCTGACGATGCCGCCGATCCCCACGACGTCGGAGCGGCCGGCCAGCGCCGACGCGCCCGAGCGCATCACGCCCCGTCGCATCGTCCTGGACAGCGTCCGTCCCGAGACCGCGCAGCGGACGGCGGCGGCCCCAGCCGACAAGACCCCCGCCAGCAAGGCCCGCGCGCTGACAGCCCATGCCGCCGCCTTCGAGAACCCCGAGGCCAAGCCGCTCTTTTCCATCGTGTTGATCGACGATCCCGAAGGTGGGCTGTCACGGCAGAGCCTCATCGCGCTGGACATGCCGCTGACCTTCGCAGTCGATCCCGCCCGGGCCGACGCGGCGGAGGTCGCCGCCGCGTATCGCGCGGCGGGCCATGAGGTTCTGCTTCTGGCAGAAGCTCTGCCCGCCGACGCCACGAGGGACGAGATCGCGGCGGCGCTGCGGCGCGCGCATGACGCCGTTCCGGTCGCGGTCGGCGTGCTGGACGGGCGCGCCGGAGACTTCGCCCGCAGCGGGCGCGCCCTCGCCGCGTTGGCGGGGCCGCTCGCGGAGGCGGGCATGGGGTTCGTCGGCTTCGACGAGGGTTTGGGCGCCGGGCTGGCGGCTGCGGAGGCCGCTGGCGTCCCGACGGTGCCCGTCTACCGGGTCGTGGACGAGAATGGCGAACGGGCCACGGTGATCACGCGCTATTTGGACCGGGCGACCTTCGAGGCCGAGGAGACCGGCAGCACCATCGTGGTGGGACGCACCCAGCCCGCGATGATGACGGCGCTGCTGTCCTGGGCGAATGGCCGGCGTGCGGACACGGTGGCGATCGCCCCCATCAGCCATATCCTGCGCGCGGGCGAAGAAGGGGCCTGAGCCCCAGGCTCCGTTGCGCCTTAGCCCGCGACCTTCGGCAGGTCGATCTGAGCGACCTGCTCGGAGATCGGCGCGACCGAGAGGGGATGCGTCTCGCTCTCGTGCTGTTCGGGCGCGCCGATGGGTTGCCAGACGCGGTCCTTGTAGATCTCCAGCGCCTTGAAATGCGCCTTGTAGCCCATCTTCGGCGAACCCGGGACCCAATAGCCTAGATAGACGTAAGGCAGACCGGCCTCGCGGGCGAGCGCCACGTGATCGAGAATGATATGGGTGCCCAGCGAGTCCTGCGGCAAGTCCGGATCGTAGAACGAATAGACCATCGACAGCCCGTCATCGAGCACGTCGGTCAGACAGACGGCGCGGAGCCGCGGGGTCGTCTCCGGGTCGGCGGGATCCTCGCCATCGTCCCAATATTCGATCACGCGGGTGCGGATCGGGGTTTCCTCGATCATCGCCGCGAATTCGAAGATGTCCATGTCGGCCATGCCGCCATCGGCATGGCGCGTCTCCAGGTAATGGCGGAAGAGCGCGAATTGCGCCTCGGTCGCCCAGGGGGAGGACACCTCCCGCCGGAGGCGTGCGTTGCGGCGCAGCACCTTGCGCTGGGAGCGGTTGGGCGCGAAGTCCGCGACCCGAATGCGCGCTGAAAGGCAGGCGGTGCAATCCGCGCAGGACGGTCGGTAGAGTACGTTCTGCGAGCGCCGGAATCCCTGTTTGCTGAGCTTGTCGTTCAAGTCCGCCGCGCCCGATCCCTGCAATGCGGTGAACAGCTTGCGCTCCCGCCGTCCTTCCAGGTAGGGGCAGGCCTGGGGTGCCGTCACGTAGAATTGCGGCGTAAGCGGCAGGCTGTGGCGCATGCGAAGGTTCCTCGGTCTTTCCCGGAGCCTAGCCGGGGGCCGCGACAGGTCAATCGCTTTTGCGGCAAGGTTGGGGCAGCTTCGACACTGATCAGCGCCGGATCCGGGTCAATCCGGCCCGTACAGCCGTATCGTCGCATGGGCAGGGACCGTCCCTTTCAGCAACGCCCGGAGAGAACTCGGACCAAGGAAACATGTCCGTGAAGCAGGGACCGCTAGCCCGAAACTCGGAGGACGCGTCCTTCGGCCGGCAGAAGCTTCCCTTCGGGCCGAGCCGTGTCCGCGACGGTCGAGATCAGCAGGTCGCCCCGGACGGGCAGGTCGGTGGTTTCCTCGGAAAAGGTCAGCGCGACGGCGCAGACCTGCGCCCCGTGAGAGCGCCGATAGAGAAGCAGCTTTTCGTCCGCGCGGACCGTCTCATAGTCTCCCAGCGACAGCGCGGGGATGTCGCGGCGCAACCGGATCAGGTCCCGATGGAGGGACAGCATCGACGCCGAATCCTCCGCTTGGCGCGCGACCGTCATCTCTGGTAGCGCGTCGATCCGCAGCCAGGGATCGCCCGTGGTGAAGCCCGCAATCGGACCGATCTCCCAGGCGAGGGGCGTCCGCACCGGATCGCGCCCCAGCCCATGCCCGGGGCTGTTGCGTTCCCAAGGATCCTGGGCGCGCTCGGACGGGATCGGGACGCTTTCAATGCCGAGTTCCTCCCCCTGATAGATCGTCGGCGTTCCGCGCAGGGTCAGGTGCAGCATGGCGGCGAGCCGGGCGCCCGCGCGGCCCCAGCGGGAGGCGACGCGCGTCCGGTCATGGTTGCCCAAAACCCAGTTGGGCCAGGCGCCCGGGGGAAGCACGGCTTCGTAGCGCTCCGCCAATTCGGCGATCTTCCGAGGATCCCAGGGCGCGCCGATCAGGTGGAAGTTATGCGGGATATGCAGCTCCGGCCGGTCCCCGCTGACATAGTGAGGGCCATGTCGGCGAAGGGGACATAGGTCTCGCCCAGCAGCAGACGCCCCCCCGCAGGCATCGGCGACGGCCCGCATCTCGGCGATGGCCTCGTGCACGAAGGGGCCGTTCTTCTGCATCGTTCAAAGATAACGCTCGCTCGACGGACGGCCCGCGTGCCAGTCGGGGTTGGGCGGGTTGTCGCGGAAAAGGGCATCCTTGCCGATCTGGTCGACCGCATCGATGCGAAGCCCGTCGACACCCCGGTCGAACCAGAGCCGCATGATCTCCGTCATCGCCGCTCGGACCTGCGCGTTGCGCCGGTTCAGCTCGGGCTGCTCGCGCAGATGCGCGTGGCTGTAATGTTGCCCGCTCGCCGGATCGAAGGTCCAGGCAGGGCCGCCGAACTCGCTCAGCCAGTTGTTCGGAGGGCCGCCATCCTCGGCCGCATCGCGCCAGATATGCCAGCCGCGCTTCTCCGCGTCATGCCCGCGACGGCTATCAAGGAGACAGGGATGCTGGTCCGAGGTGTGGCAGGGCACGAAATCCAGGATGATCTTCAGGCCCTTGGAATGCGCGGCCTCGACGAGGCGCTCGAAGTCATCGAGCGTCCCGAAGATCGGGTCGATGCCGGTATGGTCGGAGATGTCGTGGCCGAAATCGACCATCGGAGACGGGTAGATCGGCGAGATCCAGACGCCATCGATGTCTAGCTCCGCCAAGTATGCAAGCTTCGCGGTGATCCCGCCCAGATCGCCGATGCCATCGCCGTCGCTATCGGCGAAGGACCGGGGGTAGCTTTGATAAGGGATGCCCGGTTTCCACCAAGGGGCCTCGGCGTCGGAGGCCGTGGCGTCTGTGATGTCCGGAGGCTACGCTCGACCGCGCCTCCCGACAACGCTCGGGGCGAGCGACGGGGGCGCGGCTCTGGCATTTCTCGCTTGGGCCGCGGAGCAGCCGGCGGTGCGGGGCCGACGGCTGTGCCAGCCGGGTCAGGCCGGGCGGTTGATCGCCGCCGAGCCCAGTAAGAGGTCCGTCAGACCTTGGCGCCGGTCGGTGACCAGCATCGCCACTACCGAGGCCAGCGCGGGCAGCACGAACGAAATCGAGGCGTAGTAGCCGATCAGGTGCAGAACCGTGGTCCCGCCGTCGAAGCGCCGCCCGTGATGGTCGCGCAGCTCGATCCCCATCAGCCGCATTCCCCAGGTGGCCGATTGGTTCGCCACCGTCGAGACGCGATAGATCACCTCGACAAAGAGGAAGGCGAGGGGCCAGAAGAACCAGGCCAGCGACAGCGTGAGGATGCCCAGCAGAAACGTCGCGAAGGTGACCAACAGAAGGTCGACCAACCAGGCGAAGGCCCGCTTGACGACGACGCCGTCGTAGAATTGCGGCTCGTGATAGGGGTCGGGCAGGCCGCTGCGGGCGCGGTCGTCGAGATAGCTCATGTCTCTCTCTTGGGGATGGAATGTCGGGGAGAGCCCGGCCCCGCGGGGCCGGGCAGCGGCGCTCAGGCGTCGACCGTCGTGTCGTCGCCGGAACGTTTTGCCCGGTCGGCCATGAACTGGTCGAACTCGGCCTTGTCCTTGGCCTCGCGCAGACGCTGCAGATAGGCTTCGAAGGCTTCCTGCTCCTCTTCGAGACGGCGCAGCGTGTCGGCCTTGTAGCTGTCGAAGGCTGCATTCCCGGAGGAGCGCATCCCGCGCATGGCATCACGGGCGCGGCGCGAGGTGCAGGACATCGAGGTTCCGGTTCGGCTGAACATACGTTTGCTCCAGATCAGGTAGGCGAGAAGGGCGAGACCGACGGGCCAGAAGAAGATGAAGCCCAGGACCATGACGGCGATCCAGGCGCCCTTGCCACGTTCGTCGAGCCAGGCTTCGGTACGGGTGAACCAGTTGCCGCGCGACATGTCGGCATAGGCGGGGGAGGGGGTCATCTGCTGATCTCCGTTGGCGTTGATGTGAATTCCTTTCACATTACCGGAGATGGGAACCGGCAAAGAAGGCTGCAAGGGGTTCAAAGGAAAAAAGTTAATAGGCTTCACATGGGGGTGGGAACAAGGAGGAAAGTCAGCACCTTATCACCGTAAACCTTTGCTCTCGATCCGGTCGAATATGACCGCCAGCACGCTTTCTGCCCTCGCACGGAGAGCACTGCCTACCGGTTCCGCTGCAAAGTCGAGTCGTCTCAAAGGTGCTCTTGTAGAAACGACCTCTGAACCTGCGAGGCTTCGTCGAACAACTCGGATGGATGCCACAGCAGACCAAAGTGCCCGCCGGCGATCTCGTACTTCCGCTTGGGGCCGGAGATGAGACCGTAGACATGCCGAGCGACCTCGGGATTGGCATTGGGGATCTCGTCCTCGAAAGACAGGATCACCAAGGTGGGCACTTTGACGTGGGCGGCACAGTGGACAACGCTGTAGGGCGTGTCGAGTTGCATGACGGAACGCTGGACGTCGTTCTCCCACCCGCTGTTCAGCCGCGAACCGTGTTCGATGAACCACCGCCAGGCTGACAGCTCGTCGAACTGGCAGGGCTGACGCATCGGGTCTGGCATCACCACGGGCGTGCGCGCCGTCGTGTCCCGCGGCCAGCCCATGATGTCGTCCGAGTCGAGAAGTGCGGCATAGGCCGCGAAAGCGGAGCCATCGGTGTCAGGTGGCGGCACGTCCTTGCCGCAGCCGGGTACCTGGGCAATCACGGCGGCGGGCCGATCATCGACTGCTGCAACCAAGAACGAGACATTGGCCGACAGGCTGTCGCCCCAGATCGCGATCCGCCGCGCGTCGATGCCAGGCCGGGCCGAGAGGGCCGTCAGCGCGTCGCGATAGCCCTTGGCCTGAAAGAAGTGGTTGATCTCTCGACGGGGGGCGCCATCGCTCGCGCCGAAGCCCCGATGGTCGTAGACAAGGGCGGCAAAGCCGGCTTCGGCAAAAATCTCCGCGTATTTGTCGATGGTCATGGTCCGGGTCGCTGTGAACCCATGGGTCATGATCACGGCGGGCATGGCTCCGTCACGGCCCTCCGGCAGATAAAGCCAGCCCCGAAGTGTCGCGCCGAGCGATGGAAACTCGAAGTCCTCTCGCCGATAGCCCATCTTCGTCCTCCGAGTTTCGAATTTCTCTGAGTCTTACTGAAAAATGGAAATCGTGTTTCGCGATGGGGCGCGATTGATGCGGATCACTGATGCATCAACGAGCAGAGGATCGCCCATTCGTCGTCCCGCCGGGTGATCACATACGTTTGGCGCCAAGCACGGATGACGGAGCCATCCTTGCGCAGCATTCTCCAGCGACAGGTCAAACGCGCGGACGCGGCGCCCAGTCCAGCGACCTCCAAATCGTCGAAGGCAAAGGACGTCATGCCGTCATGCTGATATTTCGGAACGACAACCGCGAAGAAATCCGACGTCTCGGCCTGGGTCGCGAAGGCCATGACCTCACCGTCGCCGCGCATCGTCACGCAGGGCGCATTGTAGAAGCTGGCGATCCGCTCAGCATCGAAGGCCTCGAACGCACCGATATAGGCGTTGAGAAATGTCTCGGCCTTCAAATGAATTTCGGACACTTGCGCGATCCAACTCTAACTTTACGCGAGGCTACTCGGCGCTTGGCGCTATGTCACCTGTGATGACCGGCCGCGTTCAGCGCTGAGCCAGCGTTGACACGAGCGGACTTTTCGCCACCTGGCCGTGCGCCGTGTGCAGGCGCGCGCGTCAGAACCAGTCATTGGGGACGGTCCGTGCGGCGAAGCGCTTGAGGCGGGGCCAATTCGACCGGCCCCACCCTCAATACCCGCGCCAGATCCATCCGCCGCCGAAGACGCGGGTGCTCTCCATGTCGTAGAACACGCAGGCTTGGCCGGGGGACACGCCCTCTTCGGGGGTCAGCAGCTCCACCTCCGCCGTGCCGTCCGCCTTGGGCCGCAGGATCGCTTCGCGCGGGGGACGGGTGGAGCGGACCTTGACGCCCACATGCCATTCGGGCCGCGAGGCCAGCGGCGCGTCGCCCAGCCAGTTGATCTCGCGGATCGGGACCAGCCGCGTGGCAAGGTGCGCCTTGGGGCCGACGACGACCTGCCGCGCCTCTGGGTCGAGCTTAACGACATAGAGCGGCTCGCTCAGCCCGCCGATGCCCAAGCCCCGGCGCTGACCAATCGTGTAGTGGATCACGCCGTCGTGCCGGCCCAGCTCGCGCCCCTCCATGTCGACGATCGCGCCCGGCTCGCCCGCGCCGGGCCGCAGCTTTTCGATCACCGCCGCGTAGTCGCCATTCGGGACGAAGCAGATGTCCTGGCTGTCGGGCTTGTCGGCCACCGGCAGGCCGTAGCGCGCGGCCAGAGCCCGGGTCGCCGCCTTGTCCGGCAGGTGGCCCAGAGGAAACCGCAAATAGCTCAATTGCTCGGCGGTGGTCGAGAACAGGAAGTAGGACTGATCCCGCACCGGGTCGGCGGCGCGATGCAGCTCCGGCCCGTGCAGCCCGTCCTTGCGTTGGATGTAGTGGCCGGTCGCCATGCAATCGGCATCCAGATCCTTGGCCGTCTCCAGCAGGTCGCGGAACTTCACCCGCTCGTTGCAGCGGATGCAGGGAACCGGCGTGGCGCCGCCCAGATAGCTTTCGGCGAACTCGTCGATCACGGCCTCGCGGAAGGCATTCTCATAATCCAGAACGTAATGCGGAAAGCCCATCGTTTCGGCCACGCGGCGCGCATCATGGATGTCCCGGCCCGCGCAACAGGCGCCTTTCTTGGCCAGCGCCGCGCCGTGATCGTAGAGTTGGAGCGTCACGCCGACGACGTCATAGCCCTCCTCGGCGAGCTGCGCGGCGACGACGGAACTGTCCACGCCGCCCGACATCGCGACGACGACGCGGGTGTCGGCGGGCGCCTTGGGCAGTCCGAGAGAGTTGAGGGCGGTATCGAGAGGCATGGCGCACCTTAACGGTTGAGCCGCCCCATATAGGAAAAGTCGAAGCATTCTCAAGCGCGCGCTTCATCGGCGATTAACGCCCATTGGCCGACATGGAAGGGCTATCTATCAAGGAGGTGTAGGCGATGTATCTCAGGAAAGGGCCGGGTCCGCGGGTCGTGACTCTGCCTGACGGCACACAGATGTCGCGCGCGGACCTGCCCCCGGCGGGGACAACCCGTTGGGTCGCGCGGCGTAAGGCTCTTGTCGTGATGGGAATCGAATCGGGACTGATCACGCTCGAAGAGGCGATGGAGCGCTATGAGCTTTCGGAGGAAGAATATGCTGAATGGGCAGCCGCCGTGTCCGCTCACGGGACGGACGGCCTCAAAACCACGATGATCCAGCACTTTCGGCAGGGACAGTCTTGATTACGTTCGCTGCTTCTTCATGGTAACGATAAGTTAACTAATTCCCGGGATGTTGCTGGAGAGTGACCCGTCCCCTTGGAGTTGAGAAATGCGAATTCTGCTCGTCGAAGACGATCCCACCACCTCCAAGAGCATTGAACTGATGCTCGGCTCGGCCAACCTAAACGTCTACTCCACCGACATGGGGGAGGAGGGGATCGATCTCGCGCGGCTATACGACTACGACCTCATCCTCCTCGACCTGAACCTGCCGGACATCAACGGCCACGAAGTACTCAAGCAGCTGCGCTTGAGCCGGATCGAAACCCCGATCCTGATCCTGTCGGGCTCCGACGACACCGAGAACAAGATCCGCGGCTTCGGGTTCGGCGCCGACGATTACATGACGAAGCCGTTTCACCGCGACGAGCTGATCGCGCGCATCCATGCCATCGTCCGTCGCTCCAAGGGGCATTCCCAGTCGATCATCCGGACGGGCCAGGTCGAGGTGAACCTCGATGCCAAGTCCGTCGAGGTCGAGGGAAAGACGGTGCATCTGACGGGCAAGGAGTATCAGATGCTGGAGCTTCTGAGCCTGCGGAAAGGCACGACGCTCACCAAGGAGATGTTCCTAAACCATCTCTATGGCGGAATGGACGAGCCGGAACTCAAGATCATCGACGTCTTCATCTGCAAGCTGCGCAAGAAGCTGTCAGAGGCGACGGGCGGCGAGACCCATATCGAGACGGTCTGGGGCCGCGGCTATGTCCTGCGCGATCCGCAGATGCGCTCGGGCGGAGAGCGGGACCTGATCTCGGCCTGACGGCTGGGACGTCCTGCGCGCGTCGGAATCGCTGGAAAGGACGCGCCTGGACCCATATCACCCCAAGACACGCGGAGGCGCGGGGGGTGATGTGACGGCTGATCTGAATATCGATGCGCTCGACGTCGAGAGCGCGGCGGCTGAGTTGGACCGGCTCGCCAAGCTTTTGGCGAGCGCGAACCGACACTACTACACCGAAGACGCGCCCCGCATCACCGATGCCGAGTATGACGCGCTCAAGCGTCGCAACGCGGAGATCGAGGCGCGCTTTCCGGAACTCAAGCGCGCAGACAGCCCCAGCGAGCAGGTCGGGGCCGCCCCCGCCGAGGGCTTTGGCAAGGTCACGCATGAAGTGCGGATGCTCTCCTTGGGCAACGCTTTCGACGATGCGGACGTGACCGAGTTCGATGCCCGCATTCGCCGCTATCTGGGCCTCGGCGCGGATGCGCCGCTGGCCTACACGGCGGAGCCCAAGATCGACGGGCTTTCGCTTTCGGTGCGCTACGAGAACGGGGTGCTGGTGCGCGCGGCGACGCGCGGCGATGGCGCCGTCGGCGAGGATGTCACCGCGAATGTCCGCACCATCGACGACATCCCCGGCCGGATCGCGGAGGGGCCCGACATCCTGGAGGTGCGCGGCGAGGTCTATATGTCCCATGCCGATTTCGCCGCTCTCAACGCCCGGCAGGAGGCGCAGGGCGGCAAAGTCTTCGCCAACCCCCGCAACGCCGCCGCGGGCTCGCTGCGGCAGTTGAACCCCGAAATCACGCGCGACCGGCCCCTGCGCTTTTTTGCCTATGGCTGGGGCAGCCTGTCGGATCCCTTGGCGGAGACCCAGTCCGGTGCGATGGCGCGGCTCGGCGCCCTGGGGTTTCAGATCAACGACGCGATGGCGGTCTGCGACGGGCCGGACGAGATGATCGCGCATTACCGCTCCATCGCCGCCCGGCGGGCGGAGCTCGGCTATGACATCGACGGCGTCGTCTACAAGGTCGACGACCTCACGCTACAGGCGCGGCTGGGCTTCCGGTCTACCACGCCGCGCTGGGCCATCGCCCACAAGTTCCCCGCCGAGACCGCTTGGACCCGCCTGACCGGCATCGACATCAATGTCGGCCGCACCGGCGCGCTGAGCCCGATCGCCCGCCTTGCGCCCGTGACGGTGGGCGGGGTCGTCGTCTCCAACGCGACGCTGCACAACGAAGATTACATCGCCGGCCGCGGCTCCGACGGGCAGCCGATCCGCGGCGGCGCGGATCTGCGCGTGGGCGACCGGGTCGAGGTCTATCGCGCGGGGGATGTTATCCCCAAGATCCGCGATGTCGATCTGAGCGCGCGGCCCGATGACGCGGTCCCCTTCGACTTCCCCGAAACCTGCCCCGATTGCGGCAGCCCCGCCACCCGCGAGCCGGGAGAGAGCGTGCGGCGCTGCACCGGCGGGCTGATTTGCCCCGCGCAGCGGACGGCCCGGCTCAAGCATCTCGTGTCACGCGGGGCGCTGGACGTGGAGGGGCTGGGCGAGAAGGAGATCGAGCGGTTTCACGACCTCGGCTGGATCCGCGCACCGGGGGATATCTTCACGCTGGAGGCGCGGCACGGGACCGGCCTCAAGACGGTCGCAAACCTGGAGGGCTGGGGCGAGACCTCGGCGGGGAATCTCTTCGCCGCGATCCGGGCCGCGCGGACCCAACCCTTTGCCAAGGTGCTGTTCGGATTGGGAATCCGACACCTTGGGGAGGTCGCCGGCCGCGACCTGGCGCGCCATTATCGGGACTGGGACAGCTTCGCCGAGGCCGTCGATACCGCCGCCCCCGCTGCCCAGCGGCACCGCGCCGCCGAGGACGCCGTGCTGGCGGAGCGGGCGGCCGCGGCGGAGGAGGGGCGGCGTGCCCGGATCTCCGAGACGCGGGCGCAGGTCTGGGCCGATCTCCCCGACCCGGCCCGCGCCGCCTGGGAGGAACTGGTCGGCATCGACGGCATCGGCGCGACTCTGGCGCTCGCGGTCTGTGACGCGCTCTCCCCGGGGCCGGAGCGGGCGGCGATCGATGCGCTGGTCGCCGAGCTCGAGATCGAGCCGCCCGAAGCCGTGGCCGAGGCCAGCGCCATCGCGGGCAAGACGATCGTCTTCACCGGCTCGCTGGAGCGGATGACGCGGGCGGAGGCCAAGGCCCGGGCCGAGGCGCTGGGCGCCAAGGTCTCGGGCTCGGTCTCGGCCAAGACAGATCTGGTTGTTGCGGGGCCCGGTGCGGGTTCCAAGGGCGCCAAGGCCGAGGCGCTGGGGATCGAGATGCTGGACGAGGACGGCTGGCTGGCCCTGATCGGCGCATGAGCGGTCGGCCCGAGGCGCTGTTTCCGCTCTTTGCGGGGCTGGATACGCTGCCCGGGGTCGGGCCCAAGACGGCCAAGCTGATGGCGAATCTCTCGATCGCCACGCCGCGCGACCTGATCTTCACCTTGCCGACCGGCGGCGTCGACCGAACCCCCGTCGCCTCCATCCGGGATGCGACGATCCCCGGTGTCGTCACCGTGCCGGTCACGGTCGGCCGCCACATCCCGCCCTCCAGCCGGGGGCGCCCCTACCGGATCGAGGTGGACGACGCGAAGACCCGGTTTCAGGTCGTGTATTTCCGCGGCTCGCCTGACCTGCACGCGCGGACGCTGCCGACCGGACAGCGGCGGATTCTGTCCGGCAAGGTCGAGCTTTACGATGGTGTGGGCCAGATGCCCCATCCCGACCACGTGCTGACCGAAGGCGAGACGCTGCCAGCCTATGAACCAGTTTATCCGCTGACCGCCGGGTTGACTGCAAAGGTCATGGCGCGGGCGGTGGCCGCGGCGCTGACGCGGGTGCCGCCGCTGGAGGAGTGGATCGACGGGCCTCTCCTGGCCGAGAAAGGCTGGCCCGGCTTTGCCGATGCGCTGCATGAGGCGCATCATCCGTCAGGCGCGAAGGATCTGTCTCCGGGCGCTGCCGCGCGCCAGCGGCTGGCCTATGACGAGCTCTTCGCTCATCAGCTGACCCTCGCGCTGGCCCGGGCGACCGACCGCGCGCGCCCCGGGCAGGTGACCGAGGGCGACGGGCGGCTGCGCCGGCGCGTCTTGGCGCATCTGCCGTTCCAGCCGACCGGCGCGCAGATGCGCAGCATCGACGAAATCGCGGCCGACATGGCCGCGCCGCGGCGAATGAACCGGCTGCTCCAGGGCGATGTGGGCGCGGGCAAGACGCTGGTCGCGCTGATGGCGCTGCTGACGGCGGTCGAAGCGGGCGGGCAGGGGGTGCTGATGGCGCCGACCGAGATCCTGGCGCGCCAGCACGCCGCCGGGCTGCGCCCCCTCGCTGAGGCGGCGGGCGTCGTGCTGGAAGTGCTGACGGGGCGCGACAAGGGGAGGGAGCGGGCGGCGAAGCTGGAGGCGCTGGCTTCCGGCGCGATCCAGATCCTGGTTGGTACCCATGCCGTGTTCCAGCGCGACGTGATCTTCGCCGACCTGCGCCTTGCGGTCATTGACGAGCAGCACCGCTTCGGGGTGCGCCAGCGCCTCCTGCTGGGGGAAAAGAATGCCCGGACCGATGTGCTGGTGATGACCGCGACGCCGATCCCGCGCTCGCTGGCGCTCACGCAATATGGCGACATGGACCTGAGCGTGCTGGACGAAAAGCCGCCGGGGCGCACGCCGGTGACGACCTCGGCCGTCCCGATCTCACGTATGGGCGATGTGATCGCGCGGCTGCGCGCCGCCGTGGCCGAGGGGCGCCAAGCCTATTGGGTCTGCCCGCTGGTCGAGGAATCCGAGGTCGCGGACCTGACCTCCGCGGAGGAGCGGTTCCGCGCCTTGCGTGCGGCCCTGGGGGAGGGCGTGGTCGGCCTGGTCCACGGTCAGATGCCTCCGGCCGAGAAGGACGCGGCGATGGCCGACTTCGTCGCGGCCCGGACCAGCGTGCTGGTCGCCACCACCGTGATCGAGGTTGGAGTCGATGTGCCCAACGCCTCGATCATGGTGATCGAGCGGGCGGAGACCTTTGGCCTTGCGCAATTGCACCAATTGAGGGGCCGAGTCGGGCGGGGGGCCGCGGCGTCGACCTGCCTGCTGATGTTCAAGCCGCCGCTGGGCCAGACCGCGGAGGCGCGGTTGCGCATTCTACGCGAAAGCGAGGACGGGTTTCGGATCTCAGAGGAGGATCTGGTCCTGCGCGGGGCGGGCGATGTGATCGGCACGGCGCAGTCCGGTCTGCCGCGCTTCCGCATCGCCGATCTGGAGCGTCAGACCGGACTGATGGATCTGGCGAGTCGCGATGCGCGCGCCTTGCTGGCGGCCGACCCGTCGCTGGAGAGCCCCCGCGGCCGGGCGGCCCGCCTGCTGCTTTGGCTGACGGAGCAGGACCGGGCATTGCGTCTCCTTTCCGTGGGTTAGCCGACCTGAAGCTAAAATGTT
Source organism: Jannaschia seohaensis (assembly GCF_900116765.1). Classification (GTDB taxonomy): domain Bacteria; phylum Pseudomonadota; class Alphaproteobacteria; order Rhodobacterales; family Rhodobacteraceae; genus Jannaschia; species Jannaschia seohaensis. The sequence goes on from NZ_UETC01000003.1 coordinate 270,405, forward strand.
CCCTTTTGTTCTCACAAAGTTCTTTACAGAGCGTTTCCAGTTTGGAACAAAGGGGCAACAAGAGCAGCAAGTGAAGAGGACCGAAAATGGCCCGCACGATCCGCAAGACTTTTCACCTCCTCAAGCAGGAGCCGGTGTTCGACGTCCTCGGTGGCGTCTGGCTGGTGACGCTCCTGCTCAGCTTGCTGCACCTGCCCGCCCTCGTGGCCTGAGCGTCCGCCACGCGTCTGCCGTTCCGAAATCTGCCTGCGTCCCTTTCGCCCGCCTCTGCCGGTTCCCCATTCCGGCCCCTCGGTCGCCCCGCTGCCCCTGGGTGCGACCGACGCCGAAGGCCTCTGACACCTTCGGCCCGGCGACACCGGATGCACCTTTCCCGCCGCCTCCCTTCGGGAGTGCGGCGGTTTTTTTTTGAGGGGCGGCGCATGGCCCTCACGCGCGAGGGAAACCGTCCACCCGCATAGCCTCGGCCGCCTCGTCCCGCGGGGACACTGCCCGGACCATTGCGACGGAGCGCTCCCCCACCGCGCCTAACGCGCCGACATCTCCCGATAGCCCATCCGCAGCCCGCCCCAATGCGTCCCGGCGACAATCAGCGGCACCGAAATGTCCTTCATCATCACGAATCCCTCCGCCCCCATGTCCCGCCGGTAGACCTGAAGCAGGAACGGCGCGCGATTCGCCCCCGCCTTCCGTCCCGCCCGGTCGGAAAAGATGCGCCGGTTGCGGCAATGGGCGGCGTTCCAGGCCGGATCCGGTCCGGGCGCATGCGAGAACTTTCGGTTATGGGTGGGGATATAGCCGTTCCGGTCGCAGATGGCGCAGAAGACCACGGCCGGATCGTACTCCAACGCCTCCTCCAGCATGTCCTGAACCGCGAAATCGATGAAGCGGGCAAAGGGGGTCTCGTGTTGGACCGGGTTGCTGCCTGGAATGGGCGCGTAGTCGAAGGCAAAGAGCGCCTGGCGGTCGATCAGGCCCCGGTTCAGCCCACGCTCCATCGCGTCTTTCACCCGCGCGGCCATGCCGCTCACATAGGCGATGAAGCGATGGTCCGGCCCCTCCTGCTCGGACTCGACGGTGCGTTGCAGGAGCGTTTCGCAGGTGTCCATCATCTGGCCCGCCCGGTCCCGCGCGGCGCCGAGCTCCCGTGCCACGGCGTGCGCGTTGCTGTCGATGGCGTCATAGACCGGCTGCGCCGTCTGGTTGTCGTGATCCAACCTGCGCATCGACCCCTCGACCTGCGCGATCCCGGTCCGGGCGCGGGTCATTTCCTTGGCGATGAGGCCCACGACCTGGCGCGTGGCGTCGGCGCCGGCGATCCCGGCTGCGAACTCTCCGGCATAGCGGGCGGCGTCGTCGCGCATCATGCGGGTCCAGTCGTCGAGCGACGCGATGGACTCCTCCACGCCGCTGGCGGCCTGAGCGGTCTGACGGGAGAGTTCCTTGATGGCATCGGCCACGATGGCGAAGCCGCGCCCGGCCTCGCCCGCCCGCGCAGCCTCGATCGACGCATTCACCGCGAGGATGTTCACCTGCCGCGTGATCCGTCCGATCTGCCCATTGGCGGCGACGATCTCGGCCAGCACATGATCGAGCGCGTCGGTGCGGGCGGAGATGCCGGTGCCCCACTCGCCAAGGCGCCGGAGCCGCTCGGAACTGACCGCAATCGCCTCCAGCCGCTCAGCGGCGGCGTTCTCCGCTTCGCTGGCGGCGGCGGAGAGCTGCGCCATGCCCGCGCCGACCTCGGCGATGGCGTGGCTGATGTGGTTCCCGACCGCGCGTAGCGTCTCCACATCGGAGAGATTCGCCGCGCTGCGTGCTTCGAGCCCGTCGAGAAAGGCCAGAGTCTCCACGACCAGATAGCCCAATGGGACGATCCGTTGCGATAACCCGTCGAACGGGGCAGGGGCGGACACGGCCCGCGCCACGGAAGATGCCATCGGCTGCGTCCCCTCACCTGGTCCCGCACGGAACCGGCGTAGCAGACCGGGGGTTACGGCGCGGTTAAGCTTGCCTCGGAAAGCTGCTCCATCGCGGCGACGGTCGCATCGAGCGCGAGCAGGATCGAGGCGTGGCGATTGCGGTAATCGCGCGCCGGCGTCAGCACCTCCAACCCATCGAACGGCGCGTCGGGCACCGGCCCGCCGTCGCGGAGCATGGCGCGGAGCTGATCGCGGGCGGTGCGCACCTCGTCCAGGCTGCGTCCGATCATCACCCGGCCCGAGACCGAGGCCGAGGCCTGCCCGAGCGCGCAGGCTTTCACGTCCTGCGCGTAGTCGGTGATGCGGCCTTCGGCCATGTTCAGAGAGACCGTCACGGTCGAGCCGCAAAGCGGCGACCGCTTGCGAACCGTCGCCTGCGGCGCCTCCAGCGGTTCGGTCGCGGGCATGTCGGCCGCCAGTTCCAGGATGCGGCCGGAATAGAGCTTGATCAGGTCGGCATCGGCCATGGCGGCTTCCTTTCGCTTGGCGCCCTCTTTACGTAGCGATCCGACCCCCAGTTGGAAAGGTGACCGCATGTCCTTCGATCCCGCGACGCTGCGCTATGACGACCGGGGCCTGATCCCCTGCATCGCGCAAGAGGAAGAGACGGGCGAGGTGCTGATGCTGGCCTGGATGAACGCCGAGGCCGTGGCGCGGACCCTGGAGACGCGGCGGGTGACCTATTGGTCGCGGTCGCGCCAGGCGTTCTGGGTCAAGGGCGAGACCTCGGGCCATGTCCAGACGCTGGTCGATCTGCGGGTGGATTGCGACCGCGATTGCCTGCTGGCGGTGGTGCGCCAGACCGGGCCGGCGTGCCATACGGGCCGGCGCGTGTGCTTCTACACCTCGGTCGCGGAGGGTGACGAAGTGGAACTGATGGCGCCGATGGGCTGAGTGGCCGGAGGCTTCAATTCCTTCCTGAACCGCCAAAAGGTCGATGACGTGAAAGCATATCCCGCCGTCTCGTAGCAGGCCCGCGCCGTGCGTTCCGAACTGTGCCATGGCCGTTGAATGCAGCAGGAGGGCGTAGCCGAAAGCGAAGCCCCAGAGCCAGCCGTCAGCCAGATCGCGGCGCAGGGCGTCCGGGTCGGGGCGCGCCGCGTCGGCCGGGCGGAGCGTGCGGGCGCTGTCCTTGGGTCCTCTTGCCGCGTAAACCGCGAGACATCAGCTTTCAGGCTTGAACTGTTAGCGCTAACTATGCATTTGGACCGCGAAGGGAGACATGTCATGCCGCTCGACGCACGAATCGACCGTATCACCGACACGATCCGCGAACGGTCGCACGAAACCCGATCCGCCTATCTGGCCCGGATGCGCGCTCAGGCCGAAGAGGGCCCGCGCCGCGCCCATCTCGACTGCGGCAACCAGGCCCATGCCTATGCCGCCATGGGCGAGCAGAAGGGTGACCTCGTTGCCGACCGGGTGCCCAATATCGGGATCGTCACCGCCTATAACGACATGCTGAGCGCGCATCAGCCGTTCAAGGATTATCCCGACCGCATCAAGGCGGCCGCCCGGGCCGCCGGTGCCACGGCGCAGGTCGCGGGTGGCGTGCCTGCCATGTGTGACGGGGTCACCCAGGGCCAGAAGGGAATGGAGCTCAGCCTCTTTTCCCGTGACGTGATCGCGCTCGCCACCGGCGTAGCGCTCAGCCACAACACCTTCGACTCGGCGCTCTATCTCGGCATCTGCGACAAGATCGTGCCGGGCCTCGTCATCGCCGCCGCGACTTTCGGCTACCTGCCCGGTATCTTCGTGCCCGCCGGTCCCATGACCTCCGGTCTGCCCAATGACGAGAAGGCCAAGGTCCGCCGCGATTTTGCCGAAGGCAAGATCGGGCGGGAGAAGCTGATGGAGGCGGAAATGGCCTCCTATCACGGGCCGGGCACCTGCACCTTCTACGGGACGGCCAACTCCAACCAGATGCTGATGGAGTTCATGGGGCTGCACCTGCCGGGCGCTTCCTTCGTGAATCCGGGCACGCCGCTGCGCGACGCGCTGACCGACGAGGCGGCGCGGCGGGCGACCGAGATCACGGCGCTGGGCAATGCCTATACGCCGGTTTGCGACGTGCTGGACGAGAAGGCTTGGGTGAACGGTCTGGTCGGCCTGATGGCGACCGGCGGCTCGACGAACCTCGTCTTGCATCTTATCGCCATGGCCCGCGCCTCCGGCGTGCAACTGACCTGCGGCGACTTCGATGCCCTCTCCGAGACCACGCCTCTGATGGCGCGCGTCTATCCGAACGGTCTGGCGGACGTGAACCATTTCCACGCGGCGGGCGGGCTGCCCTACATGATCGGCCATCTGCTGGAGGCGGGGCTGCTGCATGAGGACGTGCAGACCGTCGCGGGGCAGGGCCTGTCGGCCTATGCGCAGGAGCCCAAGCTCAAGGACGACCGCCTCGTCTGGGAGCCGGGCCCGCGCGAGAGCCAGAACGAAAAGATCCTGCGCTCGCCGGAGGATCCGTTCCAGCCGACCGGCGGGCTCAAGCAGATGCGCGGCAATCTGGGCCATGGCGTCACCAAGATCAGTGCCGTTGCGCCCGAGCATCACGTGATCGAGGCACCCTGTGCCGTCTTCCACAGCCAGGAAGAGGTGAAGGCCGCCTTCAAGGCCGGAGAGCTGGATCGCGACGTAATCGTCGTGCTGCGCTTCCAGGGGCCGCGTGCCAACGGGATGCCGGAACTGCACGCGCTGACGCCGGCGCTCTCGGTGGTGCAGCAGCGGGGACACAAGGTGGCGCTGGTGACCGATGGGCGCATGTCGGGCGCGTCGGGCAAGGTGCCCTCGGCCATCCATGTCGCGCCCGAGGCGCTGGATGGTGGGCTGCTCGCCAAGCTGCGCGATGGGGACGTGATCCGCTATGACGCGACCGAAGGCGTGCTGGCCTGCCTGACCGAAGGGGTCGAGGCGCGCGAACCCGTCGTGCCGGACCTTTCGGCCAATTCCCACGGGATCGGGCGGGAACTCTTCGAGGTGTTCCGCCAGACCGCCGGCCGCTCGGACCGGGGCGCGGGGGTCGTCGTCTGATCGTTCGATCCTCCTCCACCCCCGTCCCGCCACAGCCATTACGGAGACGCATCATGACCCCAGCCGATCAGTCCCGCGCCGCCCGCGACATCGCCGCCCGCGCGCCCGTCATTCCCGTTCTCGTCCTTGACGATGCTAGCCAGGCCGCGCCGCTGGCCGAGGCGCTGGTGGCGGGCGGCCTGCCTGCCTTGGAGGTGACGCTGCGCACCCCCGCGGCGCTCGATTGCATCCGCGCCATGGCCGCGGTGCCGGGCGGGATCGTCGGAGCCGGGACGCTGCTGACGCCCGAAGACGTGAAGGCGGCCAAGGCCGCGGGCGCGACCTTCGGCGTGTCGCCCGGCGCGACGGACCGGCTGCTGCAAGCCTGCATCGACGAGGATCTGCCGCTGCTGCCCGGCGCGGCCACCGCGACGGAAGCGATGGTGCTGCTGGAGAAGGGCTTCGACATGCTCAAGTTCTTCCCGGCCGAGGCGTCCGGCGGCGCGCCCGCGCTGAAGGCCATCGGCGCGCCGATCCCGCAGATTACCTGGTGCCCGACGGGCGGCGTCAGCCCGGCCAACAAGGACGATTATCTGTCCCTGTCCAACGTGGTCTGCGTTGGCGGCTCCTGGGTCGCGCCCAAGGACAAGATGGCGGCGGGGGATTGGGCCGGGATCGAGGCGCTTGCCCGGGAGGCGGCGGCGCGGTAGCGCGCCGGCGCGGTCGGAGATCCTGGCCGATGGGGCGGGACCGGGGGCCAGCCCCCGGACCCCCGGGATATTGAAGCAGGGAAGAAAGACAGGTGGCGCGTCGGGTCAGAGGCCCAGCTTTTGCGCCACCACCGCGTTGACAGCCTTGGGGTTGGCCTTGCCGCCCGTCGCCTTCATCACCTGGCCCACGAACCAGCCCGCGAGCTTGGGGTTCTGCTGGGCCTTTTCGACCTGGGCGGGGTTGGCGGCGATGATTTCGTCCACGGCGGCCTCGATGGCGCCGGTATCGGTCACCTGCTTCATGCCGCGGGCCTCGACGATCTCCGCCGGGTCGCCGCCTTCGGTATAGACTATCTCGAACAGCTCCTTGGCGATCTTGCCGGAGATGGCGTCCGAGCGGATCAGCTGGATGATGCCGCCCAGCTGCTCGGCTGAGATCGGCGAGGTAGATACGTCCTTCTCATCGACCTTGAGGCGGCCGAAGAGGTCGTTGATGACCCAATTCGCCGCCAGCTTGCCGTCGCCGGCCGCGGCCGCGACGGCCTCGAAATAGGCCGCGTCGGCGGTATCCGCCGTCAGCACCGAGGCGTCATAATCCGAGAGGCCGAAATCGGCCATGAAGCGCGCCTTCTTCTGGTCGGGCAGTTCGGGCAGGTTCTCGGCGATGTCGTCGACCCAGGCTTGCTCGATCTCCAGGGGTAGCAGGTCGGGGCAGGGGAAGTAGCGGTAGTCATGCGCCTCCTCCTTGGAGCGCATGGACCGGGTCTCGCCCTTTTCGACGTCGTAGAGCCGCGTCTCCTGCTCGACCTTTCCGCCCGCCTCCAGGATCGCGATCTGGCGGCGCGCCTCATAGTCGATGGCCTGCTGGATGAAGCGCATCGAGTTCATGTTCTTGATCTCGCAGCGCGTGCCCAGATGGGAGAAGTCCTGGGTCGCCTGATATTTCTCGTAATCGCCCGGCTTGCAGACCGAGACGTTGACGTCCGCCCGCAGGTTGCCGTTCTGCATGTTGCCGTCGCAGGTGCCGAGATAGCGCATGATCTGGCGCAGCTTGACGATATAGGCGGCGGCCTCTTCGGGGCCGCGGATGTCGGGGCGCGAGACGATCTCCATCAGGGCGACGCCGGTGCGGTTGAGATCGACGAAGGACATGGCCGGGTCCATGTCGTGGATCGACTTGCCGGCGTCCTGCTCCAGGTGGATGCGCTCGATCCGGACGGTCCGGGCCGTCCCGTCGCCCATCTCGACCAGCACCTCGCCCTCGCCGACGATCGGGTGGTAGAGTTGGCTGATCTGATAGCCCTGCGGCAGGTCCGGGTAGAAGTAATTCTTGCGGTCGAAGGCGGAGCGCAGATGGATCTCCGCCTTGAGCCCGAGCCCGGTGCGCACCGCCTGGGCCACGCAGAACTCGTTGATGACCGGCAGCATCCCGGGCATGCCCGCGTCCACGAAAGCCACGTTGGAATTAGGCTCCGCGCCGAAGCGGGTGGAGGCGCCGGAGAACAGCTTGGAGTTCGAGGCGACCTGGGCGTGGACTTCCATGCCGATGACCAGCTCCCAGTCGCCTTTCTCTCCGGCGATTACCTTGGGCTTGGGGGCGTCATAGGTCAGGTCGAGCATCGGGGCCTCCATGGACAGTCGACGCCCCGCTTAGACCGGGCGCGCCGGGGCTTCAACGGTCAAGCGCAGATGGGTCCGATGGGCGGGAAAAGGCCGGTTCGGGGACTTCGCGCCCTTGCATGTTTTGTCTGAGGGATCTTGCGGTGATAACCGCCCCGAGAATCAGGCGCCGTCTGCAAACTTGCGGCTGATTCTCACGACCGGCGCGAAGCGATGCCGCTGGGGAGCGGTGTGTGGACGCCCGCACGGTCGAAAGAAGAGACGACACCTGGGGGTGCCTAAATGACGAAACGAACCGTGAGCCCGCTGAAAGCGGCCGCGCTTGTTGCTTTCGGCTGCGTGCTCGGCACGGCGGCCGTTGCCGAACCCATGCCGGTGCCGCGCACCGAGACCTTGACCGTGGCCGCGGTGAGCCGCCTTGTCGATCCGTCCCCTGCCATGTCCTCCGCGCCGGCGGAGACGATCGCTCCGAGCATGTCGGCACGGCCCGTCGTTCGGCCTGCCGCCGCTCATGCCGTGGCCGAAGAACTTCCCGACCTGCGGTGGGACCATGTGGAAGGCGCTTCGCGTTGGACGCGGGCGGCGATGCGCGCGATGGACACCCATGGCCAGCGCTTGATCGAGACCGTGCCGCGCGACATCGCCCAGTGGTGCCCCGCCTATGTCGATGCCGACCGCTGGGGGCGGAAGGCGTTCTGGGCCGGGTTGCTATCGACCCTCTCCAAGCACGAGAGCACCTATCGCCCTCATGCCGTGGGCGGCGGGGGCCTGTGGTACGGTCTGGTCCAGATCCTGCCCGCGACCGCACGGGGCTATGGCTGCCAGGCGCGCACCGGCGAGGCGCTGAAGAACGGCGAGCTGAACATGTCCTGCGCTGTGCGGATCCTCAACGTGACCGTGCCGCGCGACGGCGTGGTGGCACGCGGCTATCGCGGCGTGGCGGCCGATTGGGGGCCGTTCCATTCCACGCGCAAGCGCGAGGACATGCGCCGCTGGCTCAACCGGCAGCCGTTCTGCAACGGGTTGCACAAGTCTGCGCGCCCGGTGGAGCGTCCCGACTGGCTTGGCGATCCGGCGGGCGAAGGAATGGTCGTGCCGATGTTCGTCGCCTGGGAGCTCGACAAGGAGGTCCTGGCCCCGCGCGGGCCGCTCTGGCCAAGCTTCGAGGTCGCGGCGGCCGACGGCTGACGATGACCCCACCGCCGATCCGGGCCGTCCTTTTCGACAAGGACGGCACCTTCACCGATTTCCGCGCCACCTGGGAGACCTGGATGGTCTCCGCCATCCGGGAACTCGCCGACGAGACCGGCGGCGACGCGGATCACTACGCCGGGATCGTCGGGATCGACCTCGCCAGCGGTCGCATCCGCCCCGACGGCCGCTTCGTCACGGCGACCAATGCCGAGACGGCCGCGCATCTGTCGGATGCGCTGGGCTGGCCACTGCCGCGGGTCGAGGCCTGGTGGCGGGCGCGGGTTCATCATGTCGCGCAGGTCGTGGTCACGCCGTTGGACCCCTATCTGGCGGGCTTGCGCGCGCGCGGCCTGGCGCTGGGCGTGCTGACCAATGCCGACGCCGCCGAAGCCCGCAAGCATCTGGGGGAGCTGGGCGCGCTGCCCCATCTCGACCGGGTCATCGCCTGCGACGATGGCTATGGGGCCAAGCCCGATCCCGGTGGCGCGCTTGCCTTTGCCGAGGGTCTGGGCCTCTCTCCGCGGGAGATCGTGCTGGTCGGCGATGGCATGACCGATCTGCGCGCCGCCGCCGGGGCGGGGATGCGCGCGGTGGCGGTGACGACCGGCACGCTGGACCGCGCGGCCCTGGCGCCCCACGCCGAAACGGTGCTGGACGACATCCGCGCCTTGCCCGCCTGGCTCGACGCGCAGACACAGGCGGCCTGATCCGCGCCGAAAGCGACATTCCCCGTCGCAACGCGCCAAGTTCCGCCCCCCAACCGCGCCCATCCTGAACGGAACAGGAGGGGCTTATGGACGGAATTGACATCACCGCACCGCGCCGTCGCCGCGCCGGGGGACGGAGGGGCCATGCCGAACGCGCCGGGACAGCCGTGCACGAGCAGATGCCCTTTCGCCAACCTCGGAACCCCGATCCGCCCGTCGAGCCCCTCGATGCCGAGGGCGTGCAGGCCATTCACCGGGGCGTCCTGCGGATCCTTTCCGAGATCGGGATCGAGTTCCTGAACCCCGAGGCGCTGGGCCATCTCAAGGCGGCCGGCTGCCGGGTCGAGGGGACGAATGTGCGCATGGACGCCGATTTCGTGACCGAGATGCTGTCCCGCGCGCCCGCATCCTTCACCCTCACGCCGCGCAACCCGGCCCATGCCTTGCGTGTGGGCGAGGGCTACATGGCCTTCGGCAATGTCTCCAGCCCGCCGAACTACTGGGACATCCATACGCGCAAGCAATCGGGCTCCATGCTCCGGTTCCGCGACCTGATGAAGCTCACGCAGCACTTCAATTGCATCCATTTCGCCGGCGGCTATCCGGTCGAGCCGATCGAGATCCATGCCTCGGTCCGCCATCTGGACTGCCTGTTCGAAAAGCTCACCCTGTCGGACAAGGTGATGCACGCCTATTCGCTGGGCCGCGAGCGGGTCGAGGACGTGATGGAGATGGTCCGCATCGCGGGCGGGCTGACCCATGAGGAGTTCGAGGCTCAGCCTCGGATGTACACCAACATCAACTCCGTCAGCCCGCTCAAGCACGACTTCCCGATGCTGGAGGGCGCGATGCTGCACGCGCGGCGGGGCCAGCCGGTGATCGTGACGCCCTTTACGCTGGCCGGGGCCATGGCGCCGGTGACGATGGCGGGGGCCGTGACGCTGAGCCTCGCGGAGGGGATCGCGGCCATCTCGCTGCTGCAATGGATCGCGCCGGGCTGTCCGGTGGTGATCGGCACCTTCACCTCCAATGTAGACATGAAGTCCGGCGCGCCCGCCTTCGGTACGCCGGAATATATGCGCGCGACGCAGATGACGGGGCAGATGGCGCGATTCTACGGGCTGCCGGTGCGGTCTTCCGGCGTCTGCGCGGCCAATGTCCCCGACGGACAGGCCATGTGGGAGACGGGGCAGTCGCTCTGGGCGGCGGTGCAATCCGGATCGAATTTCGTCTATCACGCGGCGGGCTGGCTGGAGGGTGGGCTGATCGCCAGCCCCGAGAAATTCGTGATGGATTGCGAGGTTTTGCAGCAGATCCAGCGCTATTTCGACCCTGCGCTCTGGGCCACCACCGAGGAGGATATCGCCGTCGATGCCGTGCGCGCGGTGGGGCCCGAGGGGCACTATTTTGGCACGCCGCACACCCAGGAGCGCTATCAGACCGCGTTCTACCAGCCTTTCCTGTCCGACTGGCGCAACTGGGAGGCCTGGGACGCCGCCGGCGCCATCTGGACGGCGGAGCGGGCCTATACCCTCTCCCGCAGGATCATCGACGCTTTCGAGGCGCCACCCATGGACCCGGCGATCCGCGAGGAGCTCTCGGAGTTCGTCGCCCGCCGCAAGCGCGAGGGCGGCGCGCCGACCGACTTCTGATCCGCGCCGGGGGCGCAGCCTTAACGGCTTATCAAGACCTGTCGGGCAAAGCAGAGCGACCCGTTCCCGTTGCGCGGTTCCGATGCATGGCATGATCTGCAAATCTCTGGAGGCGTTCCTGATCTCCAGCCACGGCCCCGACCTGTGGGAACGGGTGCGCCGAATGGCCGGCTTGCGGGAGCCGTGCTTCGAGACGATGCGCTGCTATGACGATGCCGTCTTCGCGCGGGTTCTGACGGCCGCCGCCACACTGCTGGACCAGCCCGAGACCGGCGTCATGGAGGATGTCGGCACCTTCATCTGCACCCATCCGCCGCTGGAGGCCGTGCGCCGCCTGTTCCGCTTCTGCGGTGAAACGTTTCGCGATTTTCTATACTCCTTGGACGAGATCGACGCGCGCGCGCGCATGGCGCTGCCCGATTTGACCCTGCCGAGTTTCAGCCTGCATCCGGTGGGCGAAGACCGCTATGAGGTGCGCTCCCATTGGTCGCATCCGGGGGCCAGCGGCGTGCTGACCGGCGTTTTGCGCGTTCTCGCCAGCGAATACGGCGCCCTGGTGCTCATCGACGAAGGGGAGCGTTGGCCCGAGGACGGGGGATGGAGCGAGTCGATCTCCGTCCGCCTCTTCGAGGAGCATTTTCATGAGCCGACGGCCTTCGCGCTGTCGGGCGCCTGATGCGGCTGTCGATCGAAAGCGATCTGCTGGACGCGCTGGTGCCGTTTCATCTGCTGATGGATCGGGCGGGCCGGATCGCCAATGTCGGGCGCAGCTTCGAGCGGATCGCCCCGGGGGCGCGGGGCCGGTCGCTGTTCGATGTGATCGACCTGCGCCGTCCGGCCGGGATCGCGACTGCGGCGGATCTGCGCGCGCATATCGGTGAGCGGCTGGATCTGCGCCTCACGGAGGAACGGAACGTCCCCCCGGGCCGCGCCCCGACCCGGATGCGCGGCGTCGTCTATCCGGTGGGGACCGAGTGGCTGCTGCTGGTGCCCTATTTCGGGGCCGATATCGCCGAAGCGGTGGCCCGTCATGGGCTGACCGCCCGGGATCTGGCGGAGTTCGACCTGACCGTCGAGGTGCTGTTCCTGCTGGAGGCCCGCCGCGTCGTCCTTGCCGAGCATGCGCGCCAGGACGATCAACTGCGCCGCGCCCGCAGCGAGGCCGAGCGGCAGGCGATCACCGACAAGCTGACCGGTCTCAGCAACCGCCGGGCGCTGGACCGGCGCCTGGGCGAACTATCCGATCCCGAGGGGCCGCCTTTCGGGCTGATGCATCTCGACTTGGATTACTTCAAGGCGATCAACGACCGGCTGGGCCATGCCGCCGGCGATTTCGTCCTGGCCGAGGTCGGCCGCATCCTCGCCCGCCAGGTCCGCGATGGGGACATGGTCGCGCGCGTGGGCGGGGATGAGTTCATGATCCTGCTGGAGGGCTGCACCGATCTCGCACTGATGCAGGCCATTGCCGTGCGCATCATCTCCGAACTCGAGCATCCGATCCTCTACCAGGGCTGCGAATGCCGGATCTCCGGCAGTATCGGGATCACCCTGTCGGAGTTCTACGACCGTCTCGACCCCGACCAGTTGATCGGAGATCTCGATACGGCGCTCTATGCCTCCAAAAATCAGGGCCGGGCGCGCTACAATGTCGCCCGTCCCACCGCGATCGAGCCGGGGAGCGCCCACTGACAGAATTGCGCGGCCCCCGTGACGGCTCGCCCGCGGCCCGCAATCGGCCCAGGCCCCGGGGCGTCAGAGGGCCGCGATCCGGTCCAGGGTCGCCTGCGCGACCTCGACGCCGTGCCGGAGCGCTGCGTCCCGCTTGGTTCGCCGCCCGTCGCCCGGCAGACGCGCGCCCGGCGCGGCGCGCACCGCGCCGACCAGCGCGTCGATCTGCGTGCGGGCCGCCGCGCCGCCGCTGGCCTCTGGGTCGATGGCAAGAAAGAACTGTCCGGTCCGCGGCGGCCCGCCGACCGGCCCCGAAAAGGGCGAGGCGTCCCGTCCGAGCACCGCTCCGGTCATCGCCGCCGCCATCGTCTCGACGATCAGCGCCAGCCCGACCCCCTTATAGCCCCCCGCCGGCGCCATCGAGCCCTTGAGCCCAAGCTCCGGGTCTGTGGTCGGCCGGCCCTCGGGGTCCAGCGCCCAGCCCTCGGGGATGGGCTTCCCTTCGCGCGCGTGCTTCATGACTTCCGACTTGGCGATGGCGCTGGCCGATTGGTCGATCAGCAGCGCCGTGCCGCCTGCGCCGTCCGGCACGGCGAGCGAGATCGGATTGGTGCCCACCACCGGCGTTCGCCCGCCGGAGGGTGCGATGGAGGCGGGCGCATTGGTGAAGCCCAACGCCGTCAGCCCCGCTTCCGCCAAGCGCCGCGTGTGCAGGCCGAGCACGCCGCAGTTATAGCTCTCGCGGATCGCGAGTGCCGCGATGCCGTTCGTGCGGGCCGCGTCGATCAGCGATGGAAAGCCGGCGGCGATCGCGGGGTGGGCAAATCCCGTCGCCGCGTCGACCCGCACCATCCCCGGCGCCGCCATCTCCACCACGGGCACGGCCGCGCCATCGACCTTGCCGCAGCGGACATGCTCGCAATAGACCGGGATATAGGCCAGCCCATGGCTTGCGATGCCCTCGGCCTCGGTCTCGGCGGTGGCCTTCGCCAGCGGGCGGGCATTGGCCGCGGTGGTGCCCGCAGCGGTCAAGGCGTCGAAGGCCAGGTCTTCGATCTCGGTCAGGGTGAGGACGGGCATGGGGTCTCCTTCATTCGCCCGCGCCCAGGCGGCGCGAGGCGTCGGTGGCGGGGGCATAGGTGCGCTGGGCCAGCGCTTCGAGCCGGGTGAGCGCGTCGGGCGAGACGTCGGCGCGGAAGATCGGCGGGGTCGGCGCGGGGGCGTCGTCGCAGGGCGCGAGGCGCAGATCCTGCGTGCCGCGCCAGTCGCCAGTGAGGTGCAGCGCCTCCGGGGCGACGTGCGCCACGCCATGGCCGGACACGCGCATGGGCCGGCCGGTGCCCGCGGCGAAGGGCAAAACGAGGAGCGGCACGCGGACCCGTTCCAGCCGGAGGCCCGCAAGGCCGGGGAGCGCCGCCAGATCGCCGGCCACCGCCCCGGCGCGCAGCGCGCAGAGCGGCCCCTCCGCCCAAAGCCGATCCCCCTCCAGCCGGGGCGCGGCGGTCTCCGACGCGAGCAGCGCGTCGAGCGCGTCCAGTGCCGGCTGCCCCCGCATCGCCAGCCACCGGACGGCGCGGGCGGCCTCGGTGGCGAGGCCCCAGTCATACCCGGCGCCGCGGGTTGCCTTGCGCGCCAGCGCTGCGGCTTCGTTCAGCGACAGCTCCGTCATGCCGCGGGCGGATAGACCCAGAGATCGGCCATCTCTGTGGTCAGCGCCTCGGGGGTCGGGGCGCCGGCGAACATGCAGATGCGCAGCCAGCGGTCCGAGCGCGGGTCGAACCGGGTCGCGCCGAAAAAGCTGAGCTTGGCCCGCAGCATGTCGATGGGCTGCATGGCGGCTGCCAGGGTGTTGTCGCGGATCTCGCCATAGGGCGCGCGGGCGATCAGTTGGGCGCGGCGGATGGCGGCGCGGTGCTCAGGCGCGTCCAGCAGCAGATGCGCGACAGGCCCGTCGTCCGGCTGGCCGTCGATCACAGACCAGAGCCGCGCGGCGTCCCGCGCCGGGGCCAACGGCTGCTCCCAGGCGTCCAGCGGCTCGGTCGCGCGTTCGCCCAGGCGCGGTTCCTGTTTTTCGGCGGAGACATACCAGAGGCGGGCGCAGGTCTCCGGCGCGTCCCAGTCGAGATCGAGCGCGGGGCCGTAGATCTCCCGCAGGAGGGTCCGCAGTCGGCCGACCGGCATGCCCGCGTCGAGCGGCTCGGCCCCGTCCTCGGCGCAGGCCATGCCCGTCGCCAGCGGATCGACGATCTCCGGATAGGGCTCCAGGATCAGGGAGTGGATCAGCTCGCTCGCCTCGGGCGAGAGCCGGGCGGCTAGTCGGCACAGCGCGTCCCAGGGAGCGGGGCCGGCCAGGAGACCCGGTTGGCGCGAGAGCCAGGCAAGATCGCGCCGAAGCTGTGTGACCCGGCGGGCTTGCCGTGGATGGACCGTCGTCCAGCGGGCGAGATCGGCGCGGGCGCGGTCCAGCAGGTCAAGAAACAGGGCGCGCGCCTCGGGCGCGGCTTCGGGCAGGGCGCGGATGCGGGCGATCGCCGTCTCGCGCGCGGCGATCCAGTTGTGGATCAAGCCCGGGTGGTTGACCAGGAAGGGGGCCATGCCCAGCCCGGTCGAATTGCCGATGCCAAGCGCGGTGGCCAGCGCGTCGTGAAGGCGGGGCGCGGTGGGGTTGCGGGTCCGCGCCGCGTGCTCGGCCAGGTCACGGACGAAGGCGCGGATCAGGTAGACCGTGAGCATCTCGGCCTGGAAGGGCGCGGCCAGTTCCGGCCGGTCGGCATAGCTCTCCCGGTCGGCCGCGCCGAACTTGCCGGAGCCGTAGACCGCCGTGGTGCGCATCAGATAGCCGATCTCGGCCAGCCGCGCCGCGTCCGGCTGCCGCCCCGCCGCGAGCGCGCCGACGACCATCTCCCAGGCCCGCGTGGAACGGTTCGCCCGGCTCAGCGTGAGTGACCTTGCATCGACGCGCCCGGCCTCCTGCAACGGGACATTCCGGGCCAGGCGAGCGATGTCGGCGGCGTCCGGCACGCCGTCGAACAAGGTGAAGGTCGCGTCCCAAGCCTCTGCAATCACACGATCCGTGCGCTTCTCGTCAGGCAGGTCGTGGGCGAAGGCCACCAGGGAATAGGTCCGCTTGGGGCCGGTCGCGGTATAGACGGCATGGCCCACCCCGTCCGTCCCGATCTCCCAGACGGGGCGGGCGAAGCGCCAGGCCTCCGACGCCATCCGGCGCGTCAGCTGCCGCATGAAGCTCAGCCGCGTCTGGTGGAAGCAGCCCAGGCGCTCCAGCCGCATCACCTCGGACGGAGGGCGCAGCGCGATCACGCAGGCACCAGCGCGTCCGCCCAGAAGCGATACCAGTTGCCGCCCATCAGCCCGTCGACCTCCTGCTCGGAGAAGCCCACGGCCCGCAGGCCCGTGGCGAGCCCCGGGAAGTCCCGATTGTCCGTGAACCAGTCCGGCTGGGGCGGAAAGCCCGGCGCGTCGGCGGAGCCCTCGCCGTAATCCACTGCCTTGGTCCAGCGCCCGGTCCGCATCCATTCGACGACGCTGTCCGGCTGGCCCTGGCACAGATCCGACCCGATCCCGAGCCGATCGGCGCCATAGGCTTCGGCCGTCCGCGCGACCATTTCGCAGAAGCTCTCCAGCGTGCAATCCGACCCGTCCTTCAGGTGATGCGGGTAGAGCGAAAAGCCCAGCATCCCGCCCGCCCCTGTTACGGCCCGGATCACGTCGTCGGACTTGTTGCGCAGCGCCGGATGCCAGGCGGCGGGGTTGGCATGGGTGATGGCGATGGGCCGGGTCGAGTGCTCCGCCGCCTCGATGGTGGAGCGGTCGCCGGAATGGCTCATGTCGATCAGGATGCCGAGGCGGTTCATCTCCGCCACGACCTCGCGGCCCATGCGGGTCAGGCCGGTGTCGTCGTCCTCATAGCAGCCCGAGGCCAGCAGCGACTGGTTGTTATAGGTCAGCTGCATCACCCGCGCGCCCAGATCGCGCCAGACCTGGAGCAGGCCGATATCGTCCTCGATGGGCGACGGGTTTTGAAAGCCGAAAAGGATGCCGGTGCGCCCCGTCTCCCGCGCCCGGTCGATATCCGACACGTCGCGGGCATGCAGGATGAGATCGCCGTGGCGCTCGAACATGCGGTGCCACGCCTCGACGTTGAGCACGGTTTCGCGAAAGCTCTCGTGATAGGCGATGGTGACGTGGACGGCATCCAGGCCGCCCTCGCGCATCTGCTCAAAGACGGGGCGGGACCAGTTGCAGTATTGCAGGGCGTCGATGCGCGGGCGGTCGATCATGGGCGCAGGTTGGAGGGCCACCTGCGGACCTGTCAATCGGGGGCTTGCGCTTGCGGAGGGGGGCGTCACCATCCGAACCCGATGGCGCTGCGATTCATTCACACGGCCGATCTGCATTTGGGCAAGAGCTTCGGCGGCTATGCCGAGGCCGACCGGCTGCGCGTGGCGCGCCGGGCGGTGGTCGCGCGGCTGACGGCCGCCGCGCGGGAGGCGGGGGCGCACGACATCCTGGTCGCGGGCGATCTGTTCGAGACGCCGAACCCCTCGGCGGCTACTTGGCGGCAGGCTGTGGCCGAGATGGCGGAGGCGGCGGACCTGACCTGGTGGCTGCTGCCGGGCAACCACGACAACCTGCGCGAAGGCCGCGCCACCTGGGAGGGGATCGCGGCGCTGGGCCATGGGAACCTTCGGGTGTTGGACCGGCCCGAGCCGGTCGAGATGCGCCCGGGGGCCGTGCTGCTGCCGGCCCCGGTCGCCTCCCGGCGCGGGATCGACGACCCGACCGCCTGGATGGATGCTTGCGAGACGCCGCCGGACGCGCTGCGCATCGGCTTGGCTCATGGGCCGGTTCGCAGCTTCGGCGAGGGCGAGGGGGCGGAGGTGATCGCGCCCGACCGCGACCGGCGCGCGCGGCTGGACTATCTCGCGCTCGGCGACTGGCACGGCATGATCGACCTGTCGGAGCGGACCCGCTATAGCGGCGCGCCCGAGCGCACCGATTTCCGCCATGCGGGGCCGGGTGTCTGCCTCTCGGTCGAGGTCTCCGAACCCGGAACCACGCCGAAGGTGACGCCGATTCAGACCGGGGTTTTCGACTGGCGCCGCCTCGTGCTCGACCTCGTGCCGCAGGATGACAGCTGCGCGCGCCTGGACGCGGTCTTGCCCGAGAGCGCGCGCCGAGACGTCATGCTGCAGATCGAGGCGCGGGGGCGCGTCCCGTTGCGCGAGGCGTCGGCGCTCGCCGCCTATGCGGCCGCGCTCGCCCCCGATTTCGCTCATTTCGAACTCCGCGACGCCGCCCTCGCCACCGAGGTCGAGGCCGTCGATCTGGACGCCATCGCCCCCGCGGGCGCGTTGCGCCAGGCTGGGGACGCGCTCGTGGCGCGCGCCGAAGATCCCGCCCTGTCGGAGCGGGAGCGCGCCGTTGCCGCCGCCGCGCTCCGGCGCCTGCATGGGCTGGCGGCGCAATGAAGCTCCGCCGGATCCGTCTGGAGAACGTGCGCCGCTTCTCCGAACCGGTCGAGATCGGTCCCCTGAGCGATGGCGTGTCGCTGCTCTGCGAGCCCAACGAGGCGGGCAAGTCGACGCTGTTCGACGCGCTCCATGCGCTGTTCTTCCAGCGCCACACGGGCTGGCCGAAAGAGGTGCAGGGGCTGCAACCGCGCTCCGGCGGCAAGGTCGCAGTCGGTTGCGAGATGGAGATCGACGGCGTTTCCTGGCGGCTCAGGAAGCAATGGCAGAAAGGCAGTGGCGGGGAGGCGCGACTCTGGCGCGATGGGGCGCTGGAGGCGCAGGGCGATGCGGTCGAGGACTGGCTGCACGCGCGCATCACCGGGGCGCAGGGCGGGCCTGCGGGCTTGCTCTGGGTTCGGCAGGGGCGCGTGCGGGTGGATGTCGACAAGCGCGACAAGGCCGCCTCGGCGGAGGAGCAGGACGCGCGCCGGGATCTGCTGACCGCGATCTCGGGGGCGATGGACGACGTGACGGGAGGCGAGCGTATGGACCGGGCCCTGTCCGACGTCACGGCGGAGCTTGCCGCGCTGGAGACGAAGCGGGGCGCCAAGGCAGGGGGCGCCTGGGCCGAGGCGGAGGCGTCCGTTGCGCACTGGGACGCCCGCCGGGAGGAGTTGCGCGCGCAGGTGGCCATGTTCCGCGAGGCGCTGGACGAGATGCGTCGGACCGGCGTTGATTTGGCGGCGCTCGAGGATGAGGGCGCCGAGGCGGAGCGGCGCCGCAAACTGGCCGAGGCTGCTATGGCCTTGGAGGCGGCGCGCCGCCACGCGGATCGGGTTGCCGGCGCGGAGGCCACGGCGCGGCTCGCTCGGCGCGAGTTGGAGGCGGGGACGCAGGCGCTGGCGCGGGACCGCGCGGCGCGGGCGGACCTCGCGGAGGCTACGGAGGCGGAGGCGCGGCTCGCTGCGGCCACGGAGGCCGCTGGCGCCCGCGCCGACAGCGGCGCCAGCGCGATCGCGGAGGCGGAGCGCGCGGCCGCTCTGGCGGGGGAGTCCGCCCGCGCGGCCGAGGACCGGCTCAATGCGGCGCGCAAGCGCGCCGCTGCCATGGCCGCGGCCGACACCCGCGCCCGCCTTTCCGTGCAACTCGACCGGGCCGATGCTGCCGAGGACGCGCGAATCGCTGCGGCCGCCCGTGCGGCGCAGGGGCCCGACGCGCGCCGCTTGGCCGAGGTCGAGGGACTACTGCAACGGCGCGATGCCCAGCGCGCGCTCCGCGCCGCCGCGGCGCCGACGGTGACTTTCG
Organism: Jannaschia seohaensis; assembly: GCF_900116765.1. Classification (GTDB taxonomy): domain Bacteria; phylum Pseudomonadota; class Alphaproteobacteria; order Rhodobacterales; family Rhodobacteraceae; genus Jannaschia; species Jannaschia seohaensis. Next base: position 289,726 of record NZ_UETC01000003.1, read on the forward strand.
AGGGCGCGCCGGACGGCGCCGTGACGCTGGACGGCCAGCCCTTGGAGCCGGGGCAGGCCGTATCCCTGTCCACCCATGCCGAGATCGGTCTCGCTGGCCTCGGCCGTTTGCGGATCGCAGTGCCCGAGACCGGCGGATCTGCCTTGGCGGAGGCGGAGGCCGCGCTGCGGCGCGCCCTCTCGGAGGGAGACTGGCCCGATATCGAAGCGTTGCGCCGCGCGGCCCGCGCGGCGGCGGACGCGGCGAACGAAGCGGAGGCGCAGCGGCGCACGCGCGAGGCCTTGGCGCCCGACGGGATCGCGGCACTGCGGGAGGCCTTGGCGCGGCTGCCGCAGCCGATCTCCGCCGATGAGGAAGAGGAATTCCAGGATCTCGCGGACCTGGAGGCGGCCGCCGATGCCGCCCGGGCGGAGGCCGAAGCCGGCGAGCAAGCCGCCGCGCGGGCGCGCGCGGCGGGCGAAGCCGCCCGGATCGCCGCGGCGGAGGCGGCGGCGGAGCTTCGGGCCGCCCGCTCCCGCCTGGAGACCGCTCGGCGTGCCGTCGCGGAACTCCCCGACCCGCCCACCGATCTCGAAGCCCGCGAAGCGGCTCTGGCCGAGGCGGAGGCCGTCCATGACGCGCTTTTGGCCGAAGCTCCCGACCTGGAAGCGACCGAAGCCCGGCACGCACGACTTCTGTCCATGGCGGAACAGCGACAGCGGCAGATCGCCACGCTGCGCGAGACCCGCGCGCGCCTGCGGGAACGAATCGACCAGGGGGGCGAGGCGGGGCTGGAAGAGGCGCTGGCCGAGGCGGAGACGCGCGCTGAGGACGCAAGGGCGGGGCTGGACCGGATTCTCTTCGAACGCGACACGCTGCGTTGCCTGCGGGATGCCTTGCAGGAGGCGCGCAGCGAGGCACGGGACGCCTATTTCGCCCCCGTCGCGCGGGAGTTGCGGCCGCTCCTGGCCGATCTCTGGGGCGAGGCGGAGCTGGAGTGGTCCGAGGACACCCTGCTGCCCGTTGCGCTGCGCCGCCGGGGCGCGGAGGAGCCGCTCGACATCCTCTCGGGCGGCACCCAGGAACAGATTGCCTTTCTCGTCCGCCTCGCCTTCGCGCGGCTGCTGGCGCGGGCCGGGCGGCCGGCGCCGCTGATTCTGGACGACGCCTTGGTCTATTCCGACGACGATCGCATCGAGAAGATGTTTGACGCGCTCCACCGGGCGGCGGGGGATATCCAGATCCTGGTGCTGAGCTGCCGCCAGAGGGCCTTCACGCGGCTCGGCGCGCCGCAGGTTCGGTTCGAACCGGTCTGATCCGAAACCCCGCACGCGACCGCGAACACGGCGGTGACGCTCGCTTTGACATTTTCGATTAGAAGGGGGAGGGACGCGCCAGCGTGGTACCCCGTAGGGGAATCGAACCCCTCTTTCCAGGTTGAAAACCTGGCGTCCTAACCGATAGACGAACGGGGCGGACGCTGGCGTGCGGGTCTCTTAGAAGAGGCTGTCGGGGGTCGCAAGGGGTTTTTATCAGTTGCCGTTAGGTCGTCTCCGAGACGAGCGCGATATCCGTCACATTGAGCTGCACGCTCTCCCGTCCTTGCCAGCGATTGCACTCCAAACGACCGGCCACATGCAGCGGCGCGCCCGCTGCGCGGTCGATGGCATCGGTCAGACCGGAGGGCCCAGCGCGGAAGGCGATGGCATCGAGGCGTGTGCGGCCGCCATCGGTCAGGGTCAGTTTGAGATGGCCGTCCCCCACGGTGCGCGCATGGGCCACGCGCAGGTCCGGAAAGGCGAATCGCGGGGCGGAGGCGCCCTGGCCGAAGGGACCCGCCGTCTCCAGCGCCGTCACCAGCTCCAGCGTCGCGGCGCCGGGCATCAAGGTGCCGTCGAGGGTCAGGTCGCGCGGCCCGTCGTCGCCGGCGCCCTGGCGGGCGAGCAGGGCGTCGAGGCGGGCCATCGCCTCCTCCAGGCGGGCGGCTTCGACGGTCAACCCCGCGGCCATGCGGTGCCCGCCGCCCTTCACCAGGACGCCCTCGGCCGACAGGCGCTGCACCGACGCGCCCAGGTCGACGCCGCCGACCGACCGGCCCGAGCCCTGGCCCAGCCCGTCCTCGCGCAGCCCGATCACCACCGCCGGGCGCCCCAGCGCATCCTTCAGACGCGAGGCGACGATGCCGACGATCCCCGGGTGCCAGCCCTCGCCGGCGGCCCAGGCCAGCGCTCCGCCCGCCTCCAGCCGCGCTTCGGCCTGGGCGCGGGCGGCCTCGGTCACGCGGGCTTCGATGGCGCGGCGCTCGGCGTTGAGGATGTCGAGGCGCTGGGCCAGCGCCTCGGCCTCGGCCGTATCGTCGGTCGAGAGCAGACGCGCGCCCAGATCGGCAGCCCCGATTCGCCCGCCCGCGTTGATGCGCGGTCCAAGCAGATAGCCGAGATGATAGGCCGTGGGCGGCCCGTCCAGCCGCGCCACATCCGCAAGCGCCCGCAGGCCCGGGCGCGACCGCCGGGCCAGCACCGTCAGCCCCTGGCGCACCAGCGCGCGGTTCACTCCCACCAGCGGCGCCACATCGGCCACGGTGGCAAGCGCCACGAGGTCGAGCATCGCCATCAGGTCCGGCCCCGCGCGCCCCTCCTCGCGCAGCAGGCGGTTGGCCTGCACCAAGGCCAGGAAGGTCACGGCGGCGGCACAGAGATGCGCCAGCGCGCCGTCCTCGTCCTGCCGGTTCGGGTTCACGACGGCCAGGGCAGGGGGCAGAGTCTCGGCGCCCAGATGGTGGTCGAGCACGACCACGTCAGTCCCCTCCGCCGCCGCCAGCGCCCCGTGAGAGAGGGTGCCGCAATCGACGCAGACGATCAGGTCATGGGTCTCGGCCAGGCGGGCGATGGCGGGGGCGTTGGGGCCATAGCCTTCTTCGATGCGGTCGGGGACATAGACCGTGGCGCTGCGCCCCAACGCCCGCAGCCACCAGACCAGCAACGCGGCGGAACTGCCGCCATCGACGTCGTAATCGGCGAAGATCGCGATTCGCTCGCCCCGCGCGACGGCGGCCACCAGACGGCGCGCGGCGGCTTCCATGTCGCGCAAGCTCAGCGGGTCCGGCAGCAGGTCGCGCAGCTTGGGCGCAAGGAAGCCTGCGGCGTCCCCCGGGGCCACGCCCCGGCGGGCGAGGTGGCGGGCGAGCGCCAGGGGCTGGCCGGTCTGGGCGATGGCCTCGGCCATGCGCTCGGTCGCCGGGTCGAGGCCGACCCAGCGGCGGCCGGTGACGGAGCGGGAAACGCCGAGATAGGACATGGCCCGTCCTGTCGCGCGCGCGGCGCTCGGGCGCAAGGCCCGGGGTGCAGGCGCGCCCCGGGCCTCGCGCCGACTGAGCGGTGCCGGCCCGGCGTCAGACCGGGTTGCGGTAGCTCATGCGGCGGACGGAGCCGGTCTTGGAGCGCATCAGGATTGTGTCCGCCGTCAGATAGCCGACTTCGCGCTTGATGCCCGCCAGGATCGAGCCGTCGGTCACGCCGGTGCCCGCGAAGATCACGTCGGAGGTCACCATGTCGTCCCGGGTATAGACCCGGTCCAGGTTCGAGATGCCCGCGTTCTTGGCGCGCTGGCGTTCGTCGTCGTTGCGGAAGGTCAGCCGTCCGAACATCTGCCCGCCCATGCATTTGAGCGCCGCCGCCGCCAGCACGCCCTCCGGCGCGCCGCCGGAGCCCATATACATGTCGATGCCGGTCTTGTCCGGCTCGGCGCAATGGATCACGCCGGCCACGTCGCCATCGGTGATGAGCCGGATGGCGCAGTCGGTCGTGCGCAACTCGGCGATCATCTCCTCGTGGCGCGGCCGCTCCAGCACGCAGACGGTGATGTCATGGGTCGAGCATCCCTTGGCCGCGGCCAGGGCGTTCACCCGCTCCGACGGGCTCATGTCCATGGTGACGACGCCGTTGCGGTAGCCCGGGCCGATCGCCAGCTTTTCCATGTAGACGTCCGGCGCATGCAGCAGCGTCCCCCGCGGCGCCATCGCGATCACGCAGAGCGCGTTGGGCATGTCCTTGGCGGTCAGCGTCGTGCCCTCCAGCGGGTCGAGGGCGATGTCCACCTCGGGGCCGGTGCCGCTGCCGACTTCCTCGCCGATATAGAGCATCGGCGCCTCGTCCCGCTCTCCCTCGCCGATGACGACGGTGCCGCGGATGTCGAGCTTGTTGAGCTGGTCGCGCATGGCGTTGACGGCGGCCTGGTCGGCGGCCTTCTCGTCCCCGCGACCGATCCATCCCGCCGAGGCCAGCGCCGCCGCCTCCGAAACGCGGGCAAGGCCCAGGGATAGCATGCGGTCGTTGAAGTCGGTCTTCGCCATCGGGGCTCTCCTGTTGGTTGCGCGAGGATTAGCGCGAACGGGGGGCGATGGGGAAGGGCGCGGTTGCGCTAACCTTCGGGTGGGAGGTCATGTCTGCTGTGCGGACGAAGCCGCCATTGTCTCACTTGGCCAACCGAACGCGTGCGCCTATCAATCACGCAGGTGACGCTGCATCCTTCAACGTGTTCGTGACGTTCTATCGCAGTCGATTGACCGGGGTACCGGACTCGCGGGGGCCTCTGATTTCGAGGTATGACATACCCGGTTGAGCGATTGCCTTTTCTAGCATCGTTAGCGCATCCTTTGTCAAAGTTGAGCCGTAGCTGTCCTCCAAGAACCTAATGGCGATATCCTTGTCCAACACATCTTCTGCCACGAAGGCACCCGCCCGTCTCGCCGCTTGCAGCAAAATATCGTCTTTTTGACGAGGAGAGTCGGCCTCTTGTAAGCGCCACAGATCATAGTCAAACATCCGAAGGCAACGTTCGGGGCTGTATTCTTCGGTGACAGGCTTTCTTCCTTTCGGCCTGAGCCCCGTTCTCATCAATAGCCGACCGGATGCCTCGTTAATCAGGTCCCAATAGCCAGCGTAAATCACGCCAAGGTCTTTCATCTCTCTAAGCTTCTTGCCGAAAAGGTCGGCGGCTTCGCTCATCAGTCCTCGGCCGTGCCAATCAGAACCAAGTGCATAGAAATATTCGCCTGTCCAAAGATCGCGCTCATTCTTTTCCATGTAGAAGCCTGCAACACCGGCAAGCCTGTCCTCTGCTGTTTTGGGCAAGACAGCGAACAACCCCATGCCGCCGTTTTCCCAGATGCCTCCGCTGCCATCGATACCCATAATCGATGTCCAGCGTTCGGCCTCAAGAAGTGCGTCGTCTGCAGTCTTAGTATTGTGAGCTAGCATTCCGACAACGTTAGGATCAGAAAAGATGGTTTCGGCGATCTCTGCGCTGTCCGCCAAAGTCACAGGTCTAAGAACTAGCCGTTCAGTCTCTAGATGCATGCCAACTTTCTCGAAAACGCCAATATACTAAGCGAGAAAGAGAGTAATGCCTTTCGACGTGTGTGGCAAACTCGGTGGGGGATACGACAGCTTCGGGTTTGAAGCCGACCTCCGTCATACCTCTTCCGACGACGCCGCCCAGAGGTTCAGGCCCTTGTCACCCGACAACTCGTCGATCCGGGCCAGTTCCTCGTCGGAAAATTCGAGGTTTCCGACCGCGCCGGCGCAATCCACCACCTGCTCGGGCCGCGAGGCCCCGATCAGCGCCGTGGTCACCCGCCCGCCGCGCAGCACCCAGGCGATGGCCATCTGCGCCAGGGTCTGGCCCCGCGCCTCCGCCATATCGTTGAGGCCGCGCAGCGCCGCCAGCGTGTCCTCGGTCAGCATCGCGTCGGGGTCGAGTGACTTGCCCTGCGTCGCGCGGCTGCCTTCGGGGATGCCGCCGAGATACTTCTTGGTCAGCAGGCCCTGCGCCAGCGGCGTGAAGGCGATGGAGCCGATCCCCTCCTGCTCCAGCGTATCCAGCAACCCATCCCGCTCTACCCAGCGGTTGAGCATGTTGTAGCTCGGCTGATGGATCAGGCAGGGCGTGCCCATCTCGCGGAGAATCGCCGCCGCCTCGCGGGTGCGCTCGGAGTTGTAGCTGCTGATCCCGGCATAGAGCGCCTTGCCCGAGCGCACGATCTGATCGAGCGCGCCCATCGTCTCCTCCAGCGGCGTCTCGGGATCGAAGCGGTGGGAGTAGAAGATGTCGAAATACTCCAGGCCGGTGCGCTTCAGCGAGGCATCGCAGGAGGCGATCAGATATTTGCGGCTGCCCCATTCGCCATAGGGCCCGGGCCACATGTCGTAGCCCGCCTTGGAGCTGATGATCAGCTCATCGCGGAAGGGCGCGAAATCCTCGTCCATCAGGCGTTTGAACGCGATCTCGGCGCTGCCCGGGGGCGGGCCGTAATTGTTGGCCAGGTCGAAATGGGTGATGCCGTGATCGAAGGCCGTCCGGCAGATGTCGCGCTTGACCTGGTGGGGCGTGTCGTCCCCGAAATTGTGCCACAGGCCCAGCGAGATCGCGGGCAGCTTCAGGCCCGAGCGGCCGCAGCGGCGATAGACCATGCGCTCGTAGCGGTCGGCGGCGGGGCGGTAGGGCGGTTCGAACACCTTGGGCTTACGGGCCATGGGGTCTCCTTACGGCGTCTGGATCTGAAGCGCGATGGGATCGGCGGTGACCACTCCGGTGGCGGTGACGCCCTCCAGCGCGGTGGCCAGCGCCGAGGGCGCGCAGGGATGGGTGACGATGAGAACGGGCGCGTCCTCGCCGGGATGGTCGTATTGGCGCATCCGGTCGATGGAGATGCCGTTCTGGCCCAGCACCGTCGCCACGCGCGCCAGGGCGCCGGGCGTGTCGGTCAGGCTGAGGCGCAGGTAATGCGCGCATTCGGTGGCCGAATTGGCACGCTGCGCCGGGGCGAGCGTGGCGGCGGGCTGGCCGAAGGGCGGGATGTCGAGCCCGCGCGCGATGTCGGCTACGTCCCCCATCACCGCGCTGGCGGTCGGACCCTCGCCCGCGCCCGCTCCCCGCAGCACGATCTGGCCGACGGAGTCGCCTTCGATGACGACCATGTTGGTGCCGCCCTCCAGCTGGCCCAGCGGGCTGTCGGCAGGGACGAGCGTCGGGCGCATGGATTGCTCCACCCCGGCTTCGGTCCGCCGCGCCTCACCGAGCAGCTTGATCCGGTAGCCCATGTCGCGGGCGCGGTGGATGTCGTCGATCGACACCTCCTGGATGCCCTGGAGCTGGACGCCCTCGAAATCGACCTGGGTGCCGAAGGCGATGGCCGAGAGCAGCGCCAGCTTGTGGCCCGCATCGATCCCACCCACGTCGAGCGTCGGGTCCGCCTCCAGAAAGCCCAGCGCGTCGGCTTCGGCGAAGATCTCGTCATATGGCTTCCCGGACGCCTCCATCCGGGTCAGGATGTAGTTGCAGGTGCCGTTCATGACGCCCGAGACGCGGGTGATCTCGTTGGCCGCCAGCCCCTCGGTCAGCGCCTTGATGCAGGGGATGCCGCCCGCCACCGCCGCTTCGAAGCGGAGCGCCGCGCCGGTCGACTCGGCCAGTTCGGCAAGCGCCTGACCGTGGATCGCGAGCATCGCCTTGTTGGCGGTCACGACCGGCTTGCCCGCAGCCAGCGCCGCTTCGGTCGCGGCCTTGGCGGGGCCGTCGGAGCCGCCCATCAGCTCGACGAAGAGATCGACATCCTCCCGCTTGGCCAGCGCGACCGGGTCATCCTCCCAGGCATAGGCCGACAGATCCACGCCGCGATCCTTGTCACGGGTGCGCGCGGAGACGGCGGAGATGGAAATGGCGCGGCCGGTGCGGGCGGCCAACATGTCCGCATGGGTCTGAACGATGCGGACGACGCCGACCCCGACAGTGCCGAGCCCTGCGATCCCGAGGCGGAGGGGGGTGGTCATGGCGCGCGCTCCTCGATGGGTCAGTGGTGGGACGGGTAGCCGGTCGGCCGAGGCGGTGCAACGCCGTCAAAGCGGCGCGGCGCGCAGCGCGTCGGCGCGGCGGCGTAGATCGGCCCCGCGCGCCTCCAGGGTCGGGCCGGGCAGCGGGGCGGCGCCCGCGACGGCCTGGCGCAACCGCGCGGCACGCGCGGTCAGTTCCACTTCGGCGGACTGGGCGCGGACGGGCGCGTCGCGCGCGGCAAGGACCGGCCCGGTCGGGATCAATCGCGGCGCCGGAGCGGCGCGCGCCGCCTCCGAGATGCTGCCCTCGACGGATGGCAGCTCCGCCGCGCAGGCGGCGAGCAGGGGCAAAAGGAAAAGAGCACGATACATCGCCTGGACCGTAGGCGCGGCGCGAGGCCCCGGCAAGCCTTGGAATTGAACGCTCGTTCGGTTCATATCCCCCCATGGCGAGACCCAGCGGATCCGATGCCGGCGTGACCGGCCCGCGTGTGCGCGACGCGGCCGAACGGCTGTTCGCGGCCCATGGCTATGCGGCCGTCTCCATGCGAGCGATCGCCGCCGAGGTGGGGATCGGCGCCGGAGCGCTCTATCACTACACGCCGGACAAGCAGACGCTGCTCTTTCAACTGATGCGGGCCCATCTAGAAGAGGTGATCGCGGCCTGGGCCGAGACCGATCCCAAGGGCGCGCCGGCGGACCGGCTCGACGCGTTCGCGCGGTTCCACATCCAGTTCCACCTCGACCGCCCCGAAGCGGTCTTCATCGCCTATATGGAACTGCGCGCGCTGGAGCCGGACAACTTCGCCGTGATCGAAACGCTGCGCCGCCGCTACGAAGCGATCCTCCGGGACATCCTCGCCGCCGGTGTGGCCGCCGGCGAGATGCAGGTCGCCGACGTGCCCCTGGCGGCGAATGCGCTGATCGCGATGCTGACCGGCGTGACCACTTGGTATCGCGAGGGCGGACGGCTGGAGCGCGGGGAAGTCGAGACGCTCTATGCGCAGATGGCGCTCGGCGCGGTCGGGGCCCAAAAGTCTTCCGCGAAGACTTTTTGAAAGACTTTTCGTGGAAAAGTCTTTGCCCGCTCGGTCACGCGCGCTCGGAATACTCCATGGTCTCGGTGTTGACGACGACGTCCTCGTCCTGCCCCACGAAGGGTGGCACCGTGATGCGCACGCCGTTGTCGAGCAGCGCCGGTTTGAAGGAGTTCGCGGCGGTCTGTCCCTTCACCACCGGCTCGGTCTCGACGACCTTGCAGGTGACCTTTTGGGGCAGCGTCGCGTTCAGCGCCTCGTCCTCGTAATACTCGATCTGGACCATCATCCCGTCCTGCAGGAAGGGGCGCCGCTCGCCCAGGATCTCGGCATCGAGTTCGACTTGCTCGTAGGTCTCGGTATCCATGAAGACGAGCTTGCCGTCGCTTTCGTAAAGAAACTGCTGGTCCTTCTGCTCGAGGCGAACGCGCTCGACCTTGTCGGCGGAGCGGAACCGCTCGTTCAGCTTGGAACCGTTCCGCAGGTTCCGGAGTTCTACCTGGGCGAAGGCGCCGCCCTTACCGGGCTTCACATGTTCGACCTTGACCGCGGACCAAAGGTGGCCGTCATGCTCCAGCACGTTGCCGGGGCGGATTTCGTTGCCGTTTATCTTGGGCATGTCGAGCGGACTCCGAGGGAGGACTGGGTTTGGGCGGGGATTACGGCCCAGCGCATCCCGCCGCAAGCACGCGGTTTGGGCGGGCCGGATGGTTAAGCGCAGAACGCCGGCCGGCTCAAGGTGCCAAATGCGGCAAAAAGGTGACAAAAGCTTGATCGCGAGACGTCGGCTCCCATATGTGGGCATCAGTCAAAAGAGAAACGGTAGGTTTGGTTCCACACTGCGAAGAGCTATGCGCTGGGTGCATGTGTGGTATGTCAAATTATCATGGCGATCTGGCGGTCAGGTCTGATAGGCGAACCCACCGGGACGAGAGAGAAACTACGTAGGAGTACGGGATGACCGATTTTGTCGATGCGACAGCGTTCAACTTCGAACAGGGGCAACGCGCGCGCAAGCTGTTCGCGGCCGTTGTTCTCGCCGCGCTCGACGATGCCATCTCGGATGACAAGAAGTACGGGAACGGCCCCGAGCAGATCGCGCGCTGGGCGCGGTCGCGCGACGGGCGTGAAGTCTTGTCGTGCGCTGGGATCGACCCGAACGAACGTGTCGTTGCCGGTCTGATGGAATTCGTCGGGCGCGGTGTGCGGACGTCTGTCGCGCTGTCGCGCGAGGAGAGCGAGCGTCGTCAGGCTGCGGAGTTGGCGGCGGAAGCGGCCTAATCTCGACACAACAGGAAAAAGGCGCCGTGACCGAGTTCGGTCCGGCGCCTTTTTCATGCCTTCGGATATCTGGGCCGCGCCGACCTGACGCGGGCGGGGCGCCGGGACGCGTCAGTCGAACTCTTCGCCCGACATGATTTGGCGCAGCTCGCGGCGGACCAGCTTGCGGACGTTCCGCGTAATTCGCTCCCCCAAGGCCCCTGCCAGTTCCTGACGCACGATCTCGGCGATGAGATCCCGCAGGGCGTCGTCCGATTGGATCGCCTCGGAGAGGTCTGACAGATCGACGAAGTCATCCCCGTTCGGGTCCGGCGCGTCGTCTTCATCCTCCGATTCGGGCCGCTCGGACGCAGCCTGTTTGGTCCTGTCCAGGACCACGGGGGCGGGCGCTTCGTCTTCGACCGGATGGGGCGCCGCCTGCGCGATCGCCTGGGCGGGCTCCGGCTCTGGCTCTCGCAGTTCGGCGATCGTCTGGAACGGATCGTCCGGGTCGGTCACGCGCTGCGCCTGTTCGAGGACCAGCGCCTGGGATGAGGCCGTCGCCGCCGCGTTCACGGCTGGGCGCACTTCGCTGGCGACGAGGCGCCGGATCGACGAAAGAACATCCTCGATATCGTTGCGCTGCGCCATCTCACATATCCTTGGTTGCCCGTCGCGGTCTTTTTAGCACAAGGGGCGGGGAACCGCCAAAGCGTTCACTCGCGCCCGAAGCGCCGGAGCACGCTGTCGAGCCGTCCCCCTTGTGGCGAAGGTGAAATTGCGGGCGCAGTGGAGACCTGGTTGTAGTAGGCGGAGGGATCGTAGCGCTCCACGCTGAGTCCGAGATGATCGGTCGTCATCAGACCCATGGCCGCGAGAACCTGGTAGACTGCCAGTTGCGCGTCGATCTCGGCCTGAAGCGCGGAGGTCCGCGCATCGAGCAGTTCCTGCTCCGCGTCGAGCACATCCAGCGTCGTTCGGGCGCCGAGCAGCGCCTCCTCCCGGAAGCCCTCGAAGGCGAGTTGTGCGGAGCGCACCTGCTGCTGCGATGCGGTGATCTGCGCACGCGCGATCTGTAGGAGGGCCCAGGCCTGTCCGACGCCGTCGGTCACGGTGCGGGCGTCGGCGGTCAGCGCGCTGCGCGCGGCCTGTGCGTTCGCGATGGCGCGGCGGTTCAGCGCGGAGAGCCGACCGCCATTGTAGATCGGGACCGAGCCGGTGATCGAGGCCGACAGGCTCGGATCGCCGCCGATATTGCGCGACGTGCCCAACGTGCCCCGGAAGGCGATCGAAGGCAGGCGATCGGCTTCGGCCGCGTTGGCGATCAGGTCGGCCGCCGTGACGTCATGCTGCGCGGCGGTGATCAGCGGGTGGATCTGCAGCGCGATGGCCTTGGCCTGCGCCAGCGAGGGCGGCAATTCGGGCGAGGCGGGAGGCTGGTCGAGGCTGCCGGAAGGGAAAGCGCCGGTGATCAGACGATAGGTCTCGCGCTGGATATCGACCTGTCCGCGAGCATTCGCCAGCAGCGATTGCGCGGCGGCGAGACGCGCTTCGGCGATGGTGACATCGGTCCGGGTCACTTCGCCGACCTCGAACCGATCCTCCGCGGCGCGCAATTGCTCGTTGAGCAGCCGCAGGTTCGATTCGCGCAGATCCACGTTCCGCGTGGCCTGGAGCAAGTTGAGATAGGCCTGCGCCGCCTGAAGCAGCAATTGCTGCTCTTGTTGGATCAGACGGTAGCGTCCGGCCAGAACCGCCTCTTTCGCGGCGCCCAGACGGAACAGGCGCTGGCCGCCATCGAGCAGCGTGTAGTCCAGGATCAGCGAGAGGGACGAACTGGTGACGTTGGGAGCCGAGCCGCCATTAAGCGTGCGCGACAGGTTCACCTGCCCGTTGATGGCGGGCCGCAGGGCGGCGGTCGCGACGGCCACGTCCTCGTCGAGGGTGCGCAGCAGCAGGCGCTGTTGCTCCAGAAGCGGAGAGGTGCGGTAGGTCTGCACGAAGGCGTCGGCCAGGCTTTCGGCCCAGACGCTCGTCGCTGTCAGCGCCGAGAGGGCAACGCCCGCCATCCAGGCGCGCAAAAGCTTTGCCTTGCGCCGCTTGGGTCGGTTCCATGCCTGCATGTTTCTGCTCCCTCGCATGGGCTCTCGGGCCAGCTGCCGTCGGTTTTGGGGCCGCCCGGCCGGACGGCGCGTTCGGATCAAAGCGTAAAGGCGCGCGCCGCCGTGAAGCCCGGCAGAACCGGCGCGGCCGCGTTGAAGGCAAAGCGCCACGCCACCCGGTCGCCGGACTTGTGGCCCACCCGGCACTCGCCCAGCGCGCCCTTCTGAAAGAGCGCCACCATGCGCCCATCTTCTTTGAGCTGGTCCGTCAATGCCGCGGGGATGGTCTCGACCCCGCCCTCGATCAAAATGACGTCGAAGGGCGCCGCCTTGGGCGCGCCCTCGGCCAGGGCGCCCGAGATGACGGCAGCGTTGTCGACACCCTGCGCGGCCAGCGTCGACTCGGCCTCGGAGACCATCGACGGGTCCTCTTCGACCATCACGACCGAGCCGGTCATGCGGGCCAGGACCGCGGCCGAATAGCCATAGCCGCCACCGACGATCAGCACCTCGTCCTCGGCGACGAGATCGAGCGCGTCGAGCATCTTGGCGAAGGTCCGCGCCTCGGGCATCTCGCGGCCATCGCCCAGCGGCACCGGCGCGTCCATATAGGCCACGGGACGGGCCGCCATGGGAACGAATTCCTCTCGCGGAACGTCCAGCATCGCGGCGATGATCGGGAACTTGGTGACGTCCGACGGGCGGATCTGCGTGTCGACCATCATTGTGCGGAGCGGCTGTGACGCGGTCATGTGAAATCTGAACCTATCGGTCTAGTTTCTAGTCATATTCAGATTGCACGACCCTGGCGCCCGCGCAACGTCTTATGAGCGATTGGTGGCCATTGGGCGACAGGTGCGGGCGCATCGACGACGGATCGGGCAAGAGCCGGCGAGGTGCAAGGAGCATCGCACCCCGCCGGCAAGGGGGCGCAGCCGGTGGTCCGGCCGCGGGGCGCAACGGCCGCCGAGAGGGGCGGCCTATCGCCATGGCGCAAGTTCTCGGACCGAGCGGTTAACCCTAGGTTAACGGCGCGACCCGTTCTCGGTTCCGCGAGGCGATTTCCCCGCCGCCCGCTCCGGGCAGACGCGCCGGGCCCCGGTCACTCGGCGGCGTGGACGACGATGACCGGCTCCATCGCGGCAAGTTCCGCATCCGACAGGTGGCACTTGATCTGATGGCCGCCTTCCAGGCGGCGCACCGGGGGCACCTCCTTTTCGCAAAGGCCGCCCGGCACCTTCTCTTTCCAGCGGCAGCGCGTTTGGAACGGGCAGCCCGGGGGCGGGTTCATCGCCGAGGGAATGTCGCCCTCGAGCACGATATGCTTCTTCTGGACGCTGGTATCGGCGATTGGCACCGCGCTGAGCAGCGCCTCCGTGTAGGGATGGTAGGGCGGGGAGAAGACCTGATCGGTCGTCCCCAGTTCGACCACATGGCCGAGATACATGACCATGACCCGGTCGCTGAGATAGCGGACGATCGACAGGTCGTGGGAGATGAAGAGAAGGGTGGTCTTCTGCTCCCGCTGGATCTCCATTAGCAGATCGGTCACGGCCGCCTGCACCGAGACGTCCAGGGCCGAGACAGGCTCGTCCGCGACGACGATCTTCGCGTCGCCCGCAAAGGCCCGGGCGATCCCGACCCGCTGCTTCTGGCCCCCCGAGAGCTGCCGGGGCATCCGGTCGGCGAATTCGCGGGGCAGTTTCACGAGGTCGAGCAGTTGGAGCATCCGCTCGCGCCGCTCCGCGTCGTTGGCACCGTAGTCGAACACCTCCAGCGCGCGGATGATCTGGCGGCCGACGGTCATCGACGGGTTCAGCGTGTCGAACGGGTTCTGGAACACCATCTGAATCTCGGCGACCTGCTTGGTGCCGCGTTTCTCGATCGGGGTCGACTGGATCTCCTTGTTGCCCATGGTGATCGTGCCATCGGTCGCCGTCTCCAGCCCCATCAGCACCTTGGCGAGCGTCGACTTGCCGCAACCCGACTCGCCCACGATGGCCAGCGTCTCGGATTCGCGCGCCTCGAAATCGAGCGTCTCGTTCGCCTTGACGACCTTCTCCTCGCCGCCGCCGAAGAGCGCGTTCGCGGCCACCTCGTAATACTTCTTGAGGTTGCCGACCTTCAGCACCGGGTCGCCGATCTCGCGCGATTTCGTTTCCGTCGCTGCGGCGATGGGCGCGTCCCAGTCGATCTCTTCGAACTTGACGCAGCGCGAGTGGTGGCCCGGGCCCGCGTCCCGCATCGGGATCACGCCCTGGTCGCAGCGGCCGGCCTCGAAGTAATCGCAGCGCGGGCCGAAATTGCAGCCCGGCGGCCGTTCATGGGGCAGGGGAAAGTTGCCCGGGATGGCGACGAGCGGCCGGGCGTTCTTGTCGGCGCCCGGCAGCGGGATCGAGCGGAACAGCGCCTGGGTATAGGGGTGGCGCATGCGGTCGAAGACCTCTTCGATCTTGCCGTCTTCCACCGCCTCGCCGGAATACATCACGCAGACCCGGTCGCAGGTCTCCAACACGAGGCCGAGATTGTGCGAGATGAACAGCATCGACGTGCCGTATTTCTTGCCGAGATCCTTCACCAGATCGACGATCCCCGCCTCGACCGTCACGTCGAGCGCCGTCGTCGGCTCGTCCAGGATCAAGAGCGCGGGCTTCGACATCAGCGCCATGGCGATGACGATCCGCTGCTGCTGCCCGCCCGAGAGTTGGTGCGGGTAGCTGTCGAGCATCCGCTTCGGGTCCGGCAGCTTGACGTCGGTGACGACCTGGAGCGCGAGGTCGTAGGCCTCTTGCTCGGTGGCGTTGTCGTGCAGCAGGGGCACTTCCATCAGCTGCTTGCCGATCCGCATCGCCGGGTTCAGCGAGGCCATCGGCTCCTGGTAGATCATCGCGATCTCGTTGCCGCGGATGTCGCGCAACTCCTCCTGGGACATCTCGCCCAGGTCGCGGCCCTTGAACTTGATGGAGCCGCCGACGATGGCGCCGTTCTTGCCGAGATCCTGCATCACGCCCAGCGCGACGGTGGATTTGCCGCAGCCCGACTCGCCCACGAGGCCCACGGCCTCGCCGGGCTCGACGCTGACGGAGAAGTCCATCACCGCGGGGATCTCACGCAGGCGCGTGAAGAAAGAGATCGAGAGCTTGTCGATCTCGAGGATGGGGCCCTGGTAGTCGGGGTTCTGCTTCATTCTGTGCGTCCCTCTTGTCGGAAAGCGCCGGGGGCTCTGCCCCCGGACCCCCGAGGTATTTTTGGCAAGATGAGGATGTTCAGTCCCTCAGGCTCTCTTCTCGGAGGCCGTCGGCCAGGAGATTGAGGCCCAGCACCAGGCTCAGCAGCGCGACGGCGGGCACGATGGCCGGATGCGGGAAGACCGACAGCAGGCGGCGCCCGTCATTGATGGTCGTGCCCCAATCCGGGCTCTCGGGGGGCAGGCCCAGGCCGAAGAAGCCCAGCGTCCCCAGAAGGATCGTGGTGTAGCCGATGCGCAGGCAGAAATCGACGATCAGCGGTCCGCGCGCGTTGGGCAGGATCTCCCAGAGCATGATGTACCACGGCGTCTCGCCCCGGGTCTGGGCGGCGGCGACGTAGTCGCGGGTCTTGATGTCCAGCGTCAGGCCCCGGACGATGCGGAACACCGTGGGCGAGTTCACGAAGACCACCGACACGAAGACGATCAGCACCTGGCCCGGGATGTCGAACAGGTCGAGCCCGCCCGGCCAGAGCCGGAAGATCGGCTTGGGCGCGCCCTGATCCATCACCAGCGACAGGTAGATCAGCCCGCCCACCGCCATCGCGATCCCCAGATAGAGGTTCCGCGTCTTGGGCTGCGTCCGGTAGCGCGAGTTGATCAGCACACCCACGAAGATCAACGGGAATATGAACAGGATCAGCGCCATGTAGTTGGGCAGGCCGGTCAGCACGATTTCGGGCGTGACCAGCAGGTAGAACAGCAGGATCACCGGGAAGGCCAGGATCAGGTTCGCCATGAAGGACAGCACCGTGTCCAGCTTGCCGCCGTAGTAGCCGGCGGGCAGGCCCAGGGTGATGCCCACCATGAAGGCGAAGAGCGTCGCCAGCGGCGCGATCTGCATGACGATGGTCGAGCCCAGCACCATGCGGCTGAACACGTCGCGGGCCAGGTTGTCCCCGCCCAGCAGGTAGAACGGGTAGGGCGCGGCATCGACATCTGGCATCGGGGTGCCGGGAACCTTGTTCTTCATCCCCGAGACCTGCGTCAGCGGGTCGTGCATGTAGATCATGTCGAAGATGCCCGCGTAGAAAGCGGTGAACACCCAGAACATGACGAGGCCGAAGCCGATCATGCCGATGGTCGAGTCGAAGAGCTTGCCGTAGAGGCCCAGCTTCCGCTTGTAGTAGAAGCTCGCGACGAAGAGCACGACGAGCGAGATCCAAACGGGGGTGAAGGCCTGCATGGCGCCGCCGACGATCCCGCCGCCCTGCCAGCCGACAACCATGCCGGTGACGATATAGGCGACGACCGTGGCCAGGAAGGCGTAGAGCGAATAGACCTGCGCCTTGGCGGTCAGCCCGCGCAGCCCGGGCTGCGCGGCGATGGTGCCGTCGGGGTTGACGGTGACGCGTTCGGTCGTGGTGGCGAAGCTCATCACGATGGCCAGCACCGAGGTGAGCAGGAGGGCGATCGCGGTGATCCCGAGGATGGGATCGAGCACATCGCCCATATTTCCGGTCCAGGTGAGGGGTTCCATGTCCGTCTCCTCCTCAGGCGATACGAATGCGCGGGTTCAGGAAAACGTAGCCGATATCGGAGATCAGCTGCGTCACCAGGACGACCACGACGGAGATGATCGACACGCCGAGCAGAAGCTCGATGTCGTTATTGCCGGCCGCCTGGACCAGGGTCCAGCCAAAGCCTTTGAAGTTGAACAGGGTCTCGACGATGACGACGCCGTTCAGCAGCCAGGGAAGCTGGAGCATGATGACCGTGAACGGGGCGATCAGCGCGTTGCGCAGCGCGTGCTTGAGGACGATCTGCTGGAAGGAGACGCCCTTGAGGCGGGCCGTCCGGATATACTGGGCGGTCATCACCTCGGTCATCGAGGCCCGCGTCATCCGGGCGATATATCCCATGCCGTAAAGCGCGATGGTCAGCACGGGCAGGGTGAAGTTCTCGAAGGTGATGTTGTCCATCGCGGTCTGCGCTGAGCCGACGAACCAGTTCGGCCCGATCATCGGTGAGGCCAGCAGCGAGATGAATATGACGCCCGAGACGTATTCCGGCGTCGCGGTGGTGCCGATGGAGAAGGTGGAGAGCGAGCGGTCGAGCTTCGAGCCCTCCTTCATGCCGGCCAGCACGCCCACGATCAGCGCGCCGGGCACCATCACGAGCATCACGAAGAACATCAGCTTGGCCGTCTGCCAGCCGCGGACGCCCAGGATCTCGAGCACCTCGTTCTGGAAGACCGTGGACCAGCCCCAATTGCCTTGAAGGACGCCGCAGAAGCTGCCGGCCTCTTCGATGGTCGTGCCCGGCGTGGCGCAGCGGGAATAGACAACCTCGCCGTCCTCTTCGCGGGTGAAATGCGGCAGGACCCCCAACCAGCGGCCGTATTTGATCAGCATCGGGTCGTTGTAGCCCCGATTGTCCAGCCAGGAGATCACCTGGTCGTCCGTCATCCGGGCGTTGGCCTGGTTTTTGGCCAGCTTCTCAAGGTTGGGTTCGAGGTTTGTCAGCGTGAAGACGATGAAGGTCAGGCACAAAGCCGTCAGTATCATCACCCCGAGCCGTCGCAGGATGAACAGACCCATTGGAGCCCCCGTTATGCGGTTACGGAACCGGCGGCCCATCTCGCGCGGGCCTTTTCGATCGGTTCCAAGAAGACCGGCCGCGTCCAGAGGGCGCGGCCGGCGGTGGTCAGGTCAGGATGCGGCGATGCCCATCTTGTAGAGCTGCGGCAGGTCGGCGACGTGCCGCTCCAGGCCGACGAAGCCCGGCTTGTGGTGCCGGATGGCGCTCCGCCAGTACGGCTGGATCGTGACGCCTTCCTCGATGACGATGGCCTGGATCTTGGCCATCACCTCACGGCGAGCATCCGCGTCGGCGATCGCGTTCGCTTCGTTCAGCAGCGCGTCGAACTCGGGATTGGACCACCCGAACTCGTTCCAGGCCACGCCGGTGCGATAGGCCAGACCCAGAACCTGCACGCCGAGCGGGCGGTGGTTCCAGTTGGTCGACGAGAAGGCGTATTTCGTCCAGTCGTTCCAGAAGGTCGAACCGGGCAGGATGGTCCGCTTGATGTTGAACCCGGCGTCCCGCAGCTGCGCGGCGACGGCATCGGTGGTGTTGCGGCGCCAGTCGTCGTCGATCGAGATCAGCTCGAACTCGTAATCGGCCATGCCGGCCTCTTGCAGCAGCTCGAACGCCCGCTCCGGATCGTAGGGGATCCGGGTCACTTCAGGCGCATGCTCCGGGTGCATCGGGCCGACATGGCAGTTGTCGGCGGGGATGCCGTAGCCGGCCATGCCGAGCTCCAGGCAGACCTCGTTGTCGACCGCCATGGCGATGGCCTGGCGCACACGCTTGTCCTCGAAGATGACCTTGCCGTCGGCATCGGTTGCCAGCTGGTTCGGACGGATCACGATGGTGAAGCCCGAGGGGATCTCGGACCGCACGAGGCCGAGCCCGTCGAACAGTTCCACATACTCGCCGACCGACTCCCAGTTGAGATCGATCTCGTCGGCGGCGTAGGCCGCGACGAAGGCCGACGGGTCGGTGCCGTAGTCGATGAATTCGATCCGGTCGAGATAGGCGCCCTTGCCGGCGGCATAACCCCACCAGTCATGGTCGGTGTTGCGCTCCAGCGTGGCGCGGACGCCGACTTCGTGCTGGGTGCAGAGGTAAGGACCGGTGCCGAGCTGCTGGCCGATCGTGTTGTTCGGATCCTGATCGGGGTGGATCACCGCCGCCGGATAGTCCGAGATGCCCGGGATGATCGTGATGTCCGGGTTCAGCAGGTTCAGGCGGACGGTCAGGTCGTCCACGACCTCGATCGCGCCCTCGGCGGCCTGGTTCGTCTCCGGGTCGACCAGCGAGGCGACGCGCGCGGCCATCGAGTTGCCCTCGGCGGTGCCGTCGGCCCAGCGGGTGAAGTTGAAGGCGACATGCTCGGCGGTGAACGGGTCGCCATTGTTCCAGGTCACGCCCGGACGCACCTTGAGCGTGTAGACGGACGCGTCGTCGTTGGCCTCCCAGCTCTCCAGGAGCATCGGGTTGAAGGAGCCGTCCGAGTTGTACTCGACGAGATACTCCAGCCAGCCCGCGGTGACCGTCGCCAGCTGGGTCCAGTCGAAGGTGCGCGGGTCCTTGGGGGCGCGGACTTCCATCTGGTAGCGCAGCGTCCCGCCTTGCTGGGCGTGGGCCGCGGCCTTGGCCGGCTCGGAGCCGATCAACGCGTAGGCCGTCGCGGTGGTCACACCGAGCGCCGTCGCGCGGCTCAGGAATTCGCGGCGGTCCATCAGACCGTCCTTGTACTCCTGCGCGTACATCAAAGCGCCGTGATGGACGCCCTGCATGTTCTTCACGTCATGCTTCGTCATGTGTCGTCTTCTCCCTGTTGACGGCTCGGTTCTGCGTGAGACCGAATGTTCTGTTTGCGACCGGGTTCGGTCGGAATCGAGATGGCCCACATGATGGGGGTTATTCCGAGAGGGTCAACGCGATGAGCGGGGTCTGCGGGAAGAAAAGCGACGGAAAGATGTCGCGAACGACGCTTTCATCCTGATTGACGCAGGGGAATGTTCGAGCCGTGCCAACAGGGCTGGCCCCTTTGCAGCAAGGGGCTCCTGCCGTCTATTCCGCGCCGGGGGCGGAAATCCGACGCCAAGAGCGCATCCGCGCGCGAAACCAGGTCCGCTGCCGCTTCGCGTATTGCCGTGTGGCCGTGATCGCTGCGGCGCGCGCTTCGTCCAGCGACATCTCGCCGCGCAAATGCGCGATGAGCTGCGGCGCGCCGATCGCCTGCGCGGCGTTGAGCGCCGGGTC
This sequence comes from Jannaschia seohaensis, assembly GCF_900116765.1. Lineage (GTDB taxonomy): Bacteria > Pseudomonadota > Alphaproteobacteria > Rhodobacterales > Rhodobacteraceae > Jannaschia > Jannaschia seohaensis. The sequence goes on from NZ_UETC01000003.1 coordinate 309,953, forward strand.
CCAGCGGGGCAGGACGGCGCGCGCTTCCTCTAGCGCGCCGGCCTCCAGCATCAGGTCGAAGCGCGCCTCGATCCGAGGCGAAAGCCAGTCCTTGGAGGCCTCCAGCACCAGCGGCGTGCAGGCCGAAAGGGGCAGGAGCGGAGGCGGTGTCTCCGCCTGCCAGTCCCGGATCGAGCGCCCCGTGGCGCGGGCCACCTCCCAGGCGCGCATCACGCGCATCGGGTTCTGCGTGTCGAGCCCCGCTCTCGTGTCGGGATCGAGCTCCGCCACCATGGCCGGAAGCCCCCGCGCCGCAAGCTGCGCCGCGCCCTCGGCGCGAATCTCGGGGGGCGTCGGGGGAATATCCACCAGCCCCTCTGCCAGCGCGCGAAAGATCAGCCCGGTGCCGCCGACGACGATGGGGCGCGGCCCTGGCGGCAGGGCTGCGAAATCGCGCAGCCAGTCGCCGACGGAATAGGCCCGATCCCAGGGGACATGGCCATAGAGCGCGTGGGGTGCCCGCGCCTCCTCCTCCTCGGAAGGGCGCGCGGTCAGCACCCGCCAGTCGCCGAAGACCTGAAGCGCATCCGCGTTCACGATCCGCCCGCCCTGCTGCTCCGCGATGGCCAGCGCGAGGGCCGACTTCCCGCTCGCCGTGGGCCCGGCGATCAGAACCGGCCGCTCCGGATCAATTATATCTAGCGTGTCCAACATCTTACAGGCCGTTCCTCATCCATCCCGCGCGACACTCCTGCCCGGTTGCCGCGCCCGCGCTAATCTGACAGCTATACGCCCGGCAGCAAGCAGAGGGGTAGGGCGATGACGAGTGAAACCGAGACGGCGGCGCCGGCCTATTCCAGGGTTCTGCTCAAGATCAGCGGCGAAGCGCTGATGGGCGATCAGGGCTTCGGCCTGCACCCCCCCACCGTCCAGCGCATCGCCGAGGAAGTCGCCGCCGTTCAGCGCATGGGCGTCGAGGTCTGCCTCGTGATCGGGGGCGGCAACATCTTCCGCGGACTGCAGGGCTCGGCTCAGGGGATGGAGCGGACCACGGCCGATTATATGGGGATGCTCGCCACGGTTATGAACGCGCTCGCCATGCAGGGGGCGCTCGAGGCGCTCGGGCTGCACACCCGCGTCATATCCGCTATTCCCATGGATCAAGTCTGCGAGCCCTATATCCGCCGCCGCGCCGTCCGGCACTTGGAGAAGAAGCGCATCGTCATCTTCGCCGCCGGCACCGGAAACCCCTATTTCACCACCGATACCGCCGCCGCGCTGCGCGCCAACGAGATGGCCTGCAAAGCGATCCTGATGGGCAAGAACGGCACCGACGGGGTCTATGACAAGGACCCGCGCATCCATCCGGACGCCGTCCGCTACGACCGCGTCACCTATGACGAAGTGCTCTCCAAGCATCTGAAAGTCATGGATGCTTCCGCCATCGCCCTCGCCCGCGAGAACCGGCTGCCGATCATCGTCTTCTCCCTGGACGCCCCCGGGGGCTTCAAGGCGATCCTCCAGGGCCAGGGGACGTATACGCGGGTCGAAGGGTAGCGGCGGGCGGCGCCCGGATCCTCGCTTCGTCCCTTCTTCTGGCCGAAAATACTCCGGGGGGCGCCGAAGGCGTGGGGGCAGAGCCCCCTCCCACCTCGCCCCCACGCGCTTGCCCGAGGGGCGGCGCGCGCCCACCTGCGACCCAAGGGCGGCTTTCGGTGCGGCGCGGAACGCGCTAAGTCGCCGTCAAGACGAAATGGAAGGACCGGCCCATGCCCGACGACCTCCGTGCCGCGCGCCCGCCGCGCGACCTTAAGATCCCCGCGCAGCGCCACCCCGAGAAGGCGCGCAGGCCCGACCAGGCTCAGCCCAAGAAGCCCAGCTGGATTCGCGTGAAGGCGCCGGTGGGCCAGGGCTACAAGCAGACCGCCAAGATCATGCGGGACCACAAGCTGACAACCGTCTGCGAAGAGGCGGGCTGTCCGAATGTGGGCGAATGCTGGTCCCAGGGCCACGCCACGATGATGATCATGGGCGAGGTCTGCACCCGCGCCTGCACCTTCTGCAACATCGCCACCGGCAAGCCGCCCGAGCCGCTCGACGCCTTCGAGCCGGGGCGCGTCGCCGATGCGGTGCAGAAACTGGGCCTCAATCACGTCGTCATCACCTCCGTCGACCGCGACGACGTGAGCGATGGCGGCGCCGAGCATTTTGCCCAGACCATCCGCGCCATTCGCCACCGCGCCCCCGGCACGACAATCGAGATCCTGACCCCCGACTTCCTGCGCTGCGATCCATCCGTGCTGGAGGTCGTGGTCGCGGCGAAACCGGACGTCTTCAACCACAACCTGGAGACGGTGCCCGGCCTCTATCCCGAGGTCCGGCCCGGCGCGCGCTATTTCCACTCCCTGCGGCTGCTGCAACGGGTGAAGGAGCTGGACCCGTCGATCTTCACCAAATCCGGCATCATGGTCGGGCTGGGCGAGGACCGGCAGGCCGTGCTTCAGGTGATGGACGACATGCGCGCCGCCGATATCGATTTCCTGACCATCGGCCAGTATTTGCAACCCACGCCCAAGCATCACCGCGTCGACCGCTTCGTCACCCCAGAGGAATTCGCGGGCTATGAAAAGTCCGCCTGGGGCAAGGGGTTCCTGATGGTCTCGGCCACGCCGCTGACGCGCTCCTCCTATCATGCGGGCGACGATTTCCAGCGGCTCCGCGCCGCGCGGGAGGCCGCGCTCGCCAAGGCATGAGGGGGCTGCTCGCGGTCCTTCTGGTCGCCTTCGGCGCGATGCTGGGGGCGGCGCTTTCGCCTTATATCCCTGCGCTCATTCGACCCGCGCCCGCCCCGGTGGTGGTCACGCCGCGGGGCGATCTTGGCGCGTCGGAGCGCGCGACGGTCGAGCTGTTCCAGGCGGCGCAGAGCTCGGTCGTGTTCATCTCGACCACGACCCGCGGGATGGACCTGTTCCGCGGCAGCATCGAAATGCCCTCCGGCACGGGTTCCGGCTTCGTCTGGGACGACATGGGCCATATCATCACGAACGCGCATGTCATCCGCGGCGCGAGTTCGGCCACGGTGCGGCTGCCGGGGGGGCGGGCCGTGCCGGCGCGGCTGGTCGGGCTGGACAGGCGGCACGACCTCGCCGTGCTGCGGGTCTCGGGGATGGGCATGCGGCCCTTGCCGCTGGGGCGGAGTGCAAACTTGCAGGTCGGACAGAGCGTGTTCGCCATCGGCAATCCCTTCGGCCTCGACTTCACGCTGACCACGGGCATCGTCTCGGCCATCGACCGGGAGATCCCGGGTGAGGACGGGCTGACGATCCGCGGGCTGATCCAGACCGATGCCGCCATCAACCCGGGCAATTCCGGCGGGCCGCTGCTGGACAGCGCCGGACGGCTGATCGGTGTGAACACCGCGATCTTCTCACCCTCGGGGGCTAGCGCGGGCATCGGCTTTGCCGTGCCGGTGGACACGGTCGCTCGGGTGGTGCCGCAGCTGATCGCCACCGGTTCCTACGCGCCGCCCTCCCTGGGGATCAGCGCGGATCGCCGCGCGGACATGATGCTGGGCGAGAGCGGGGTGATGGTGCTGGACGTCGCCTCGGGCGGACCGGCGGCCCGCGCGGGGCTGGAGCCTGCGCGCCTCACCAATGAAGGTCTCATCCCCCGTGACGTGATCGAGGCCATCGACGGGGAGCCGGTGCGCAACATCGACGATCTGCTGGCGGTGCTCGACACCAAACGGGCGGGGCAGGCCGTCGCGCTCAAGGTTCGCCGCGGACGCGACCGGCGTGAGGTGACGGTCACCTTGGCGCCTTAGGCGGCTTCGCCGTGGCTTGCGGGGGCGGCGGCCCCGGATGATGCTTCGCGCATGACTGGCTCGATTCTCGCCGCACCGGCGTTCGTTTTGCTGATCGTCGGCATCTCCATGGCCGCCTATGGGCTGACCCGTCGGCTGTTGCGCGGCCATATGGACGAGGACACGCGGGACCTGGCCGGATCGGTCCTGTTCCGCATCGCCTCGCTGCACGGTCTGGTGTTGGCGCTCGTCTTCGCGCAGGATCTCGCGAACCTCCGCGACGTCTCCGTCTCCGCCGCCCATGAGGCGACTCTGGTGGCGGACATCTATTACGACGCGGGCCGCTATGCCGGGCCGGAGAGCGCGGCGATCCAGCACGCGATGGCGCATTACGGCCTGCTCGTGGCCGAAGAGGAATGGCCCCGGCTGGCCGAGCAGCGCCGACTGCTCCCCGAGGCCTGGGGTACCTGGGAGCGGGCCTACCACCTGCTTCTGGACGCGACCCCGGCCACGGCCCGCCAGGAGAGGCTCCACGGCATCATGCTGACCGACATCCGCCTCCTGTCGGAGTTGCGCGACACGCGGGGGAACGTGGCGCAGGCGGGCGTGTCGACGGTCTTCGTCTTCGCGGCGCTGATCGGTGTGATCCTGGTTTCCGCCGCTTATTTTCCCTGGGCTCCGACGCGTTTGAACCTCGGGCTCATCGCGGGCTTTTCGGCGTTCACCGGGGTCGTGCTCTATATCATCATCGCGTTCTCGAACCCGTTCGCCTCGCCCGGCCGGGCGCCGACGGTCGGATTCGAGCGCTTCCTGACGCCGGAGGTCAGGGCCATGGCCGCGCAGCCGGTTCCCGCCCAGGCGCAAGAGGCGCCGGCCGACTGATCCGCGTCACTCCACCTGTGCCAGGTAGGCCGCGATGGCGCGGCGGTCTTCTTCCGGCAGGCGTGCGGTGTTGCGCACCACGCTGGTCATGCTGCCGCCCGCCGGCTCGAACTGGGGGGAGAAGCCGTCGGTGAGGTAATTGGCGATCTCGGCCTCGCTCCACCCCAGTTCGGAGGCGTTGATCGGCGGGATGTTCCCCCGTCCCGACGGGTTCGGCGCGCCCTGGAACCAGCGCGCGGTGTCGATGGCGCCCAGCGCGTCGCGCGGGCTGTGGCATTCGCCGCAATGGGCCAGCGCTTCGGCCAGATATTGGCCCCGGGCCGCCTCCGGGTCGTCGGGCGTGGGGGTATACCAGCCGTCGGGCAGGGCCATCCGCTTCCAGACGCCGACCGTGCGGCGGATCGAGTAGGGGAAGGCGAGGTCATGGGGGCGGCTGGGCGTGTCCGACGCGGGCAGGCTCTGCCAGAAGGCCCAAAGGTCCGCCACATCGCCGGGCGTTGCCAGCCGGTAGCTGCCATAGGGGAAGGCCGGGTAGTAATGCGCGCCGCTAGGCGACACTCCGGCCTGCACCGCGTCCGCGAATTGCGCCAGCGTCCAGCCCCCGATCCCGGCCTCGGGATGCATCGAGACATTGGGGGCGTAGAACGTGCCGAACTCCGTTTGGAGGGCGTGCCCCCCGGCCAGCACCGGGAGGTCCGATGGCTCCGCCTCCGGCGCCATGTGGCAGGAGGCGCAGCCCGCGGCATGGAACACCCGCGCGCCCCGGTCCGTATCGGCGGGGGCGTCCGCGATGGCGGCCTGCGCCGCCGCCGGCAGGCCCTCCGCCCGGGTGAGCCACAGGCCGGCGGCAACGCCCGCCACCGCACACGCACCGAGGGTCAGGAGGGCCTTGCGCATCGTCTCAGTTGTTCGAAAGCTGCCAGTTCTCGTGGCAGCTGCCGCAGCCGCGGCCGACCCCGCCGATCGCGCCCTGGAGCGCCTCCAAACCCTGAGGCGCGGCGGCCTCCATCGCGTCGACCGCGACGGTGAAGCTGGCCCATTCGGCCTCGAACCCGGCCCAGTCTTCCCAGATGACCGGCAGCGCCCTGGAGGACATGACCTCGTCGCTCGACGTGCCCTCGGGCCACATGATCGCGAGGTTCATCTCGGTGGAGGACTTGAGGTTATGCGCCGCGCCGGCGGCCAACTCGGCATCGTATTCAATGTTTCCGCGAGCCATGCCGGCAAGGATTCCGATCGACAGGGCCTGGATCTGCATCTGGCCTTGCCGGGCCTTCACTGCGGCCGGCACGTCCGATTGCGCGAGCGCGACAGTGCCGCCGACGACAAGCGCTGAGGCGAGAGCGAGGGGGATGAGTTTCATAGCGGTCTCCTGACTGTCTCTGCGGAGAAGTGCGGCAAGTTGCCACGATGTCAATTCACGTCTCTCCTTGCGCGCCATTCCGTCCAGGCATCGGGCGTGTCCAAGTCGATCAGGGCGCGCCGGCCCGGCAGTGGGATCTGTGCCACGGGATGTTCGCGCAAAAGAGCACGGGCCCCGAGATCGCCCCGCAATGTCATCAGTTCGGGGAAATGCCTGCGGTCGAAAATGACCGGCTGGCCGGGCCGGCCGTCCTCGGATGTCGCGCGCATGATCGCACAGTCGCTGCGCGTCCAGGCATCGGCCATCGCCGACAGGTCGGCTGCTGTTATCTCAGGCATATCCGCCAGATGGATGAGCAGAGCCTCCGCGCGACAGGCAGCGACCCCGGCGCGGATCGACGCGGACATCGCCCGGTCCTCCACGTCGAGCAGGGTCGCGGGCGAGTCGCCCAGCCAGGCCCGGCGGCTGCGGTCGGCGGCGGGCAGGGCGACCAGCACCTCGTCCGAGGCGGCGCAAGCGGCGCGCACCGCCCGCAGGATCAGGGGCGTGCCGTCGATCTCTTCGAGCAGCTTGTCGCGGCCTCCCATGCGGGAAGACGCACCGGCGGCGAGGACCAGAATGGCGGGGGCGGGGCGCATGGCGAGAGATCTAGACGAGGCTCAGCCGGGACGCATCCCCGGATCTGCCCCTGCGCGCGCGGCGCTAGGACGCCAATTCCGCCACGGGGTCGGCGCCGTCCCAGCTGCCCAGGCTCGACAGCACCCGCGCGCGGGTGAAGGAACTGCGGTCGAAGTGACCGGGATCGCGCTGATACTCCATCTGGTCGCGATGGTGCCCGTCCTTGTAGGCGGCGGCCAGCATCGCCGCATCGCTCCGCCACAGGGAAACCGTCATCCCGTCATGGCCGTCCACGCCCGGACCGCTATAGACCGCGCGGCGCAGGTTGCCGGGCAGGGTGCCGTAATAGGAAACGACGTTGTCGACCTCGCGCAGGAAGGTCTTGATTCGGGGCACATCCTCGGGCCCCGGATTGTCGTAGCCGGCCGAGGTGAACACGACCAAGGGCCCCTTCGGATCCTCCGGGGCGACGGCGAGGGTCTCTCCGTCCAGCACCGATCCGCGCCAGTTGACCTGACCGCGATGGGCATAAGGAACCAGCAGCAGGTGATAGGCTTCTTCGGCCTCTGCGAGGAAGGGCAAGTGCCGCTCGGGCGCGGCAAAGACCTCCTCGGCGGCCTCGCGGCTGGGATAGAGCCCGAAACCGCCCCATTCCGCCGAGACGTTGGTGCGCATCCCGTCCGGTCCCAGTGGCGAGGCTGGGTAAAACCGCCAGCAGGTCGCACCGGCCGGACCCGGAAGCGGGGCGCCGGTGCCGTTGATGGGGGTCGCGAAACGCACCCGGTGGAAGACGATCCAGTCATGCATGCCCTGTGCCATCCGCGATCCCCTCAATCCCATCCGTCGCTGCCAGACTACTCCAGGAGCCTGCGCCCACCAAGCGCCACGATCCGGAGGGGGGAAGAGGTCGAGACGGTCGCCGCGGTGGATCGGTCTGACGCCCTCGGGAGCCTGCCGCCGGACGTGCCTCTCCAAGCCCCCAGCCCACAGGGCAGCCTGCCGGGCCAGCCCGTCCGTCCTGGCCGGTCGCGGCGGTGGCCATGACCGCCCCGTAGGGGGTGACTGACCCGCGCGGAACATCGCCGGTGGGGCGGAAGCCCGGGGCCCTCCCCTTGAGCCGCCGGGGCGCCCGTCTCTAGCCTGGGACCACCCGTCAATGAAAGGACGAAGGATGCCAATCAAGTCGCTCCCCCTGCCGGCCCTGACGCTCGGGCTTGCGATGGCGGCGCCGCCCGCACTCGCGCAAAGCACCGGAGAACTGCTCCTCCAGATGAACGGAGAGGAGATCGCCGTGCCCCTCTGGGGCAGCCAGAGCGATTGGAGCGGCAGCGACACCTATCCCTCGATCAACATCTATGCGCGCGCCTTCAACGCGGATGGCGAAGACCCGCTTGTCGTCACGCTCGGTTTCGATGCCGGGAACTGGATCCCCGACCTCGAAGAGATGCGCGTCACCCGCTACGAGGATGGCGCGGCGGTGCAGAAGCTCTTTGGCGGCCACGACGCGGAGGATGGCGGTGTCGCCGTGACGCTCGACAGCCACGAGATGGAGGGCGAGCTGTTGACCCTGACCGGCCGCGTCTCGGGCGCGCTCGGCACGTCGGAGAATTTCGGCCGCGACATCGATCTTGCCGCCGGTGGCCCTGTCGAAGGCAGCTTCCGCGTCACGCTCCAGAAGCTTGAGTAGCGCCAAATCCTCTGGCGCGCGTGCCGGGCCCGCCGACGGACAGGCCGGCCCGGATCGTCCTCCGCTTGGCCGCCGGAGGGCGCCCTCGGTCTAGCGGCGCGCCGGTGAAGGAGAGGTGGTGCCGCTTGGCGGATTCCTCGATGGCGGCCATGTCCTCCGGTATGGCGAACTGGCCCGCGGCCATGTCGGCGAAGACCCCCTCGAAGCCGCCGGCGTCAGGATGACGAGTTGCCGGCAGGGCGCCTCACCCGTCACCTTGAAGCTGTGTTCCTTGCCGCGCGGGATGAAGACGGTCTCCCCGGCGGAGGCGATCCGCTCCTCGCCGTCGCTCCAGATGCGGCAGCGGCCGGGGAGGATCACGAAGGTCTCGTCCTCCGCGTGATGGACATGCCGCGGAGGTCCGCTATCCGGCGGGGACGTGCTGTCCATGATGAACATCGCTCCGCCACTGTCTCTTTTACTCAGGATGGTCTTCTAGGTCACACCCAACCATTCGAGGACCTGCGCGTCTGACGACGTCGTCATACGGGAGTTCCTGCCTTCACTCGCAACGGGGCATGGGACGGTCTGCGGATTGTTGGGGCAATGCGGGACGCGCCATCCCGACTTGGCCGGTCGCGGCAGCGGCCTTGAAGCGCATCTCGCGGACGTTCAAAAGCTCCGGTTCCGATGCAGCCATGCTACGGCCAGGAGACGAGGCGCGCCCGCCGGGTTAGAAGCCACGTCCCGGATCGCCTCGGCGGCGAGAGTCCTCGCGACAGGCACCTGACGCGAGGCCTGGCGGAACCCTGTGCAGGGGCCGCAACCCGGTGCCCTCGGACCATCGCAGAGCGCCATGCCAGCCCCATCCCCAGGCGGAGCCCGACCGCAACGGGACCGCCCGATTTGGGCGGTCCCGCGGTGCCGATCAGCCCCGCTGCCGCGACCCGTTCGCATCGAAGAGTGGCGCGTGCTGGAGCCGGGCGGGGAGGTGCTCGCCCAGCAGCTCGATCGTCCAGGGCCCGTCCGCATCCGCCACGGCACGGTCGACATAGCCCAGCGCCATCGACAGCCCCGCATTATGGGCGAAACCGCCCGAGGTGACATAGCCCACCCGCCGGTCGCCCAGCCAGATCGGCTCGTCATGCATGACATCGGCATCCACGGCCTCGACCACGAAGGCGCGCAGGCGTTTGGCGCCGCCATGCTCCCTCTCGGCCAGCGCGGCCGCCTTGCCGACGAAATCGGCCTCCTTGGAATAGGCGACGAAGCGGTCGAGCCCGGCCTCGACCGGCCCGTAGAGCGGGCGGAACTCCGAGCCCCAGCCGCCATAATTCTTCTCCAGCCGCATGGCGTTGAGCGCACGGGAGCCGAATGGGCGCAGGCCCAGAGGCTCCCCGGCGGCGAGGATCCGGTCGAAGACCGAGCGCTGGTATTCCGGCTTCATCCAGATCTCGTAGCCTAGATCGCCGGTAAAGCTGACCCGGCCCACGATGGCGGGCGCGAGCCCCACATCCATCCGCCGGACCCCCATGAAGCGCAGCGCGTCATTGGACATATCCTGACCCGTCACCGCCTCCATCAGCGCGCGCGACTTCGGTCCCGCGACGGACAGCCCGACCATCCCCAGCCCGACGACCTCCAACGTGACGGAGCCGTCCGTGGGCAGGAAGCGCTCGAACCAGCGGGCGTAGAAGACCTCGGCCATGCCCGAGCCGACCAGCAGAAACGCCTCGCCCCCCGCCTCGGGCAGGCAGGAGACGGTCAGGTCGCCTTGCAGCTTGCCGTCCTCCTTGAGCATCGGCGCCAGCGCCATGCGTCCCGCCACCGGGATCTTGCAGGCGAGCACCCGGTCGAGGAAGTCTCGCGCGCCCGGCCCGCGGATCCAGAACTTGCTGAACCCGCTCGTCTCCATCACGCCCACGCCTTCGCGGCAGGCGCGGACCTCGTCGGCGACATGGGGGAAGTCGGTGGAGCGGCGCCAGGAGAACACGTCGCGGGTCTCATCAGGCGAGAACCAGAGCGGCACCTCCAGCCCCCAATTGTCGCCCATCTGCGCGCCCAGCCCCAGCATCCGGTCGTAGATCGGCGTGGTCTTGTGGGGGCGGGCGGCGGTGAGTTCCTCGTTGGGGAAGCGGATCGAGAAGCGGCGGGAGTAATTCTCCTGCACCTTGGGGCTGGTATAGGCCAGCGTCGCCCAGTCGCCGTAGCGCGCCACGTCCATCGCCCAGACGTCGAAGCCCGGATCGCCCTCGATGATCCAGTTGGCGAGCGCCAGACCAACCCCGCCGCCTTGGGAGAACCCTGCCATGACGCCACAGGCGGACCAGAAGCCCGGCAGACCGCGCACCGGGCCGACAAGCGGGTTGCCGTCGGGGGCGAAGGTGAAGGGGCCGTTAATGATCTGCTTGATCCCGGCGGTCTGGAAGGCGGGGAAATGCTCGAACCCGACCTCCAGGCTGGGCGCGATGCGGTCGATATCGGGTTGCAGCAACTCGTGCCCGAACTCCCAGGGGGTCTCGCGGGGGGACCAGGGCACGCAGGCTTTCTCGTAGGTGCCCATCAGCATCCCGCCGCGTTCCTGCCGGAGATAGAGCTCACCGTCGAAGTCCACGGCGTGGATCACCTCCTTGCCGGTGGTGCGGTTGATCTCCGCGACTTCGGGCATGTCCTCGGTCAGAAGATACATATGCTCCATGGCGAGCACGGGCAGTTCGATGCCCACCATGCGCCCGACCTCACGGGCCCAGAGTCCGCCGGCGTTGACGACATGCTCGCAGGTCACGTCGCCCTTGTTCGTCTTGACCAGCCAGCCATCGCCCTTGCGCAGGATCGCCTCGACCTTGGTATGGGTCTCGACCGTCGCGCCCAGCTTGCGGGCCGATTTGGCGTAGGCATAGGTCACGCCCGAGGGATCGAGATGGCCATCGACCTGCGTGCGCACGGCGCCGATGAACTTGGACGGGTCCATGAGCGGGAAGGCTTCGGCGGCCTCCTCTGGCGAGACGATCTCCGCTTCGATCCCGTTCATGCGCGCGGCGGCGGCGGTGGTCTTGAGCCAGTCGAAGCGCTCGGGCGTCGAGGCCAGCAGCACACCGCCGGTCATGTGAAAGCCGGTCGCCTGGCCCGACAGCTCCTCTATCTCCTTGTAGAGTTCGATCGTGTATTTCTGCAGCTTGGCGACGTTCGGATCGCCGTTGATCGTGTGGCAGCCGCCCGCCGCGTGCCAGGTCGACCCGGAGGTCAGCTCCGACCGCTCCAGCAGCAGCACGTCTCTCCAGCCGCCTTTCGCCAGGTGGTAGAGCACCGAGCAGCCCACCACGCCGCCCCCGATGACGACGACTCGTGCCGTGTCCTGCATGGTCCGATCTCCCGTTGGTCCGCGTCCGAGGCTAGGGGGCCGCCGCCTGGGCACCCGTCATTGAGCGACGGCCGTATGTCGTTTTCCGTCCTTGCCAGCGGAGAGGGCCGGGGGACGCCCCCCGGACCCCCGGCCGCGGGCCGGGCGCTCCGGATCGGACGAGGCAAGTGGGGCCGGCGTCGCGCCTTGAGTATTTGTGGCCAGAAGAAGCTGAGCACGGGGGCGATCCGGTTTGGCGGTCGGGTGCGCGGGGGTCAGGTTATGGCCGCGCGCAGGACGTCGCGGACCTCCATCACATCAGCCTCGGTGCAGTCCCAGGTGCCGCAGGTGAAGCGGATGACGAAGCGGCCCGCGTGGTGGGTCTGTGTGAGGTAGATGCGGCCCTCGGCGTTGACGCGGGTGAGAAGGGCCTCGGTCGCGGCGTCGCCCTCGGATAAGGCGAAGGTGAAGAGCGACAGGCGGGGCTCGGTGACGATGTCGATGCTGGGTTCGGAGCGGAGGCTTTCGCAGAGACGCCGGGTCCAGGCCACGTGGTTCCGCAAGCGGGTCCGGACACCGTCGAGGCCGTAGGCGCGGAGGACGAACCATAGCTTCAGCGCCCGCATCCGGCGGCCGAGCGGCACGGTCCATTCGTTGAAATCCGTGACCGCGTCCTCCTCCAGCGTCTGGAGGAAGTCGGGCCTGAGGCCCAGGGTTCGGATCTGGTCGGTCGGGTCGCGCAGCAATTGGACCGCGCAGTCGAACTGCGCGCCCATCCATTTGTGCGGGTTGAAGACGATGGAATCGCAGTCTGCCGCCCCTGCCATGAGCGGCCGGAGTTCCTCGCAGACCAGGGCGGAGCCGGCCCAGGCGGCGTCGACATGAGTGGGCAGGCCATGGGCGCGGGCCACGGGCAGGCAGGCGGCGATGTCGTCGAACGCCCCGACCGCGGTGCCGCCGGCGCAGAAGATGACCCCGCAGGGCATGTGGCCTGCCGCGAGGTCGGCCTCGATGGCCGCCGCGAGCGCATCGGGGTCCATCGACAGGTCGGACCGCGTCGGCACCTTCACGAGGTTCTCCTGCCCGATCCCCGCGAGCCGCGCGGCCTTGTCGACTGAGCTATGGGTCTGTGCGCTGGCATAGAGGCGCAGGCGGGGGGCTCCGGACAGCCCCTCGGTCAGGCCTGTGAAGCCCAGCGCCTTCTCGCGCATGGTCAGCACGGCGCAGAGCGTGGCGACCGTGGCCGAATCGTGGATCGTGCCGGTCCAGCCCTCGGGGAAGCCGGTGGCGCGAATGAGCCAGCCGATCATCGCCTGCTCCAGCTCGGTCGCCGCCGGGGAGGTCTGCCACAGCATCCCCTGCGCCCCGATGCCCGCGATCAGCTGTTCGGCCAGGATCGAGGCGGGGGCGGCGTTGGCGGGGAAGTAGGCGAAGAAGCGGGGATGCTGCCAATGGGTCAGGGCGCCGGGGATCAGCCGCTCGAAATCGGCGAAGATCCTATCGGGCGCCTCGGCCGTCTCGGGCGCGGCGGGAGGCAGGGCCGAGAGCACGTCGCCCGGCTTGACCTGGGCGCGGACGGGGCGGTCGCGCAGGCCGGCGTGATAGGCGCGGATCCACTCGGCCGCGCGGGCGGACCAGGCGGGGAGGTCGTCGTGGTTCATCCCGCGCCCTTTGCCACCAGCGCGTCGATCTCGGCGCCCGGCCCCCCAAGCTGGGTGAAATCACCCGCCAGCGCCGCGGCTCCGGCCTCCATCGCGACCTTCTGCGCAGCGCGTGCGAGCGCGCCCCCCAAAGAGACGCGCGCCACGCCCATCGCGCCCATCTCGGCCAGCGACAGTCTGGCGAGCGGCCCGGAGCAGAGCGCGTTGACGGGCGCAGCGACCGACCCGACGAGCCGTCGCAGATCTTCGGGGTCGCCCGGAAACGGGCAGTAGAGCACATGCGCGCCCACCGCCTGGAAGGCCTGCAACCGTCGGATCGCCTCGTCCAGATCGTAGAGTCCGTGCATCACCCCGTCGGTGCGGGCGCAGAAGACGAAGTTCGGGGGCGCGGCCTCGACCGCCGCGCGCATCCGGTCGACGGCGAGGTCGAAGCCATAGGCCTCGCGCGCCGCCGAGACGTCTTCGATGCAGCAACCTGCGAGGCCGGCCTCCGCGGCCTCGCGGACGGTTGTCGCGCAATCCTCGGGGGTGGGGCCGTAGCCGTCTTCCAGATCGGCCGAGACCGGGACGGAAACGGCTTCGACCACCGCGCGGCCATGGGCGATGGCTTCGCTGCGGCCGATCTGTGTGTCGGCGACGCCACGGGTGAAGGCATAGCCCGCCGAGGAGGTGGCGATGGCCTTGGCCCCCATCGCGGCCAGCAGCCGTGCGGAGCCCAGGTCCCAGGCATTGGCGAGAACGAACGGGTCGCCGGGCCGGTGGAGCTCGAGAAATGTCATGGGCGGGTTTCCTCCACGAGGTTGGCGATCTGGGCAATCGCGGCGGTCAGCTCCGCTTCGGGGCGGGTCAGGGCGATGCGCAGGTGCCCTTCGGCGGCGCGGCCGAAGCTGTCGCCGGGCATCGCCGCGATGCGTTTCTCGTCCAGCAGGCGCGCGGCAAAGGCGGGCGCGTCGAGCACCGAGGCGCGGATGTCGAGCATCAGATACATCGCGCCGCCGGACGGGACCGCTCGAACCGACGTGCGCTCCAACGCCGCGAGGCAGACATCGCGGCGCGCGGCGAAGGGCGCGGCGACGCGGGTTTCGAAGTCGGGGCCCAGCCCTAGGGCGAAGAGCGCCGCCGCCTGCACGAAACCCGCGACGCCGTAGGTGGTGTGAACGGCGGCGGCGCTCAGCGCCTCGATCGCGTCCTCCGGGCCGACCAGCCAGCCGATCCGGCTGCCGGTCATGGCGTGGGATTTGGACATGGAGCCGACGACCAGGGTGCGCGCGTCCATGCCGGGCAGCGCGCGGGGCGTCAGATGCGCCCCGGACCAGATCTGCGTGTCATAGACCTCGTCGGAGATCACCCACATGTCGCCCGCGCGCGCGACCTCGGCCAAGGTGTCGAGCGTGTCGCGGGAATAGATCGCACCAGTCGGATTGTTGGGCGAGTTGATGAGGATCGCGGCGGCCTCGCCCGCGGCTTCCAGGGACGACCGCTCGGGCTGAAACCCGGCCTCGGCCCGGGTCGGGACGACCAGGGGCACGGCGCCCGCGGCGCGGACGGTGCCTGGGTAGGTCGCGTAGTAAGGATCGGGGTAGAGCACCCGTTCCCCGGGTTCGGCGGCGCCCATCACGGCGTAGAACAGCGCGGCCTGTCCGCCGGTTGTTACCAGGACGTTGGCCGGGGAGGTCGCTACGCCGGTGCGCTCCTGCACGCGCTTGGCGATGGCGGTGCGCAACTCCGGAATTCCATGCAGCGCGGCATAGCCCGTGGCCCCGCCGCGCGCCGCGTCGTCCATCGCGGCGAGAATCGCCGGGTCCGTCCGGATGTCGTGGTCGCCGACCGTCAGGTTGACGATCTCGACGCCGGCCTCCTCCAGCGCGCGGGCCGCGTGGAAGATGCCCCACCCGTCGTCGCCGCCGGGGGCGATGCTGCGAATCCTGTCCGACATGCGTGCCATGGGCGCCACCGGACACCCGGCGGGTGCCCCTGTCAAATGGTTGCCCGGACGCGACGCGCATGTTAGCCCGCCCGCATGACCCGCGCGACCTGCATCATCTGCATCCGCCGCGCCCGCTGACCATCGGATCGGCGGGCCTCTGGTGGCCTGCCGTGCGCCCGGCCGCCATCCCGCCCCAAGAGGAGAGCCGCCGTGCCCCCTGAGATGCGCCTGCGCAACTCCGCCACCCGCCGGGTGGAGACGTTCAAACCGCTCGACCCCGATCACGTGCGCCTCTATCTCTGCGGCCCTACGGTCTATGACCGCGCGCATCTGGGCAATGCGCGTAACGTGATCCTGTTCGACGTGCTGGCGCGGCTGCTACGCCATGACTGGCCGCGCGTGACCTATGTCCGCAACGTCACCGACGTCGACGACAAGATCAACGCACGCGCCGCCGAGACCGGCCGCAGCATCGCCGACGTGACCGCCGAAACGCTCGACTGGTTCCACGAGGACATGGAAGCGCTGGGCAACCTGCCGCCCGACCACGAGCCGCGCGCGACCGACTACATCCCGCAGATGATCGCGATGATCGAAGGGCTGATCGCAAGCGGCCACGCCTACGAGGCCGAGGGCCATGTCCTGTTCTCGGTGGCGAGCTTCCCGGATTACGGCGCGCTGTCTGGCCGCTCGGTCGAGGACATGATCGCCGGCGCCCGGGTCGAGGTTGCGCCCTACAAGCGCGACGCGATGGATTTCGTGCTCTGGAAGCCGTCCGACGCGGAGACGCCGGGCTGGGACTCGCCCTGGGGCCGGGGGCGCCCGGGCTGGCATATCGAGTGCTCGGCCATGTCGAAGGCGCTGCTGGGGACGAGCTTCGACATCCATGGCGGCGGCAACGACCTGATGTTCCCGCACCACGAGAACGAGCGCGCGCAAAGCTGCTGCGCCGACCCGGGCGCGGGCTTCGCGCAGGTCTGGCTGCATAACGAGATGCTGCTGGTCGAGGGCCGGAAGATGTCCAAGAGCTTGGGCAACTTCTTCACAGTGCGGGATTTGCTGGATCGGGGCGTGCCGGGCGAGGTGATCCGCTTCGTGTTCCTCTCGACGCATTACTCGAAGCCGATGGACTGGACGGAGGAGAAGGCGCGGGAGGCGGAGGCGACCCTGCGCCGCTGGCGCGCCGTCCCGGCCGAGGAGGGAGCGCAAGCGCCCGACGAGGCGCTGCTCGACGCGCTGCGCGACGATCTCAACACGCCGGGGGCCATCGCGGTCCTGCACCGGCTGGCCAAGGCCGGGGATGGGGCGGCCTTGCGCGCCTCGGCGGCCCTTCTGGGCCTTCTCGGCCCGGAGCTCGGCGCCTGGGCCGAGGCCGGGGACGACGCGGCGGTCGAGGCGGTCCTCGCCGCCCGCGCCGAAGCCCGCGCCGCCAAGGACTGGGCCCGCGCCGATGCGCTGCGCGACGCGCTGACGGCGGCGGGGGTCGTCGTCACCGACGGGAAGGGCAAGGGTTGGGAGGCCGGGCCGGGCTTCGACCCGAGCAAGCTTGCGGGGCTGGCATGACAGAGCGTCTCTATCTCTACGACACCACCCTGCGGGACGGGCAGCAGACCCAGGGCGTGCAGTTCTCCGCCGCCGAGAAGACCGAGATCGCCCGGATGCTCGACGCCCTCGGCCTCGACTATATCGAGGGCGGCTGGCCCGGCGCGAACCCGACCGATAGCGAGTTCTTCGAGCAGGCGCCCAAGCTCGACGCCACGCTCGCCGCCTTCGGCATGACCAAGCGCGCCGGGCGGTCGGCCGAGAATGACGATGTGCTGGCCGCCGTGCTCAATGCTGGCACGCCGTCCGTCTGCCTCGTGGGCAAGACCAACCCGTTCCATGTCGAGAACGCGCTGGGCATCACCCTGGACGAGAACCTGGAAAATATCCGCGCCTCCATCGCCCATGTCGTGGCCCAGGGCCGCGAGGCGCTGTTCGACGCGGAGCATTTCTTCGACGGCTACGAGCTCGACCCCGCCTATGCCCGCGCATGCCTGGACGCGGCCCATGAGGCGGGCGCGCGCTGGATCGTGCTCTGCGACACCAATGGCGGCACCATGCCCGCCCGGATCGGCGCCGTGGTCCGCGACCTCATCGCCGGGACGCCCGACCGGCCCGGCCTGCCCGGCGACCGGCTGGGCATCCATACCCATAACGACACCGAACAGGCCGTCGCGGGCAGCCTCGCCGCCGTCGAGGCCGGCGTGCGCCAGATCCAGGGCACGCTCAACGGGTTGGGCGAGCGCTGCGGCAACGCGAACCTCACCAGCCTGATCCCGACGCTGATCCTGAAGGAGCCCTGGCGCTCGCGCTTCGAGACCGGCGTGACCGAGGAGGCGCTGCACGACCTGCTGCGCATCTCCCGCCGCCTCGATGAGATCCTCAACCGCGTCCCCCGGCGCGAGGCGGCCTATGTCGGCGCCTCGGCCTTCGCGCATAAGGCGGGGCTTCATGCCTCGGCGATCCTCAAGGATCCCACCACCTACGAGCATGTCCCGCCCGAGTCCGTCGGCAACGTCCGGGTCGTGCCGATGTCCAACCAAGCGGGGCTCTCGAACCTGCGCCGCCGACTGGCCGAGGCGGGCCTGCCCGGTGAGGACACCGCCGCGTTGCGCCGCATCCTGGAGCGGGTCAAGGCGCGGGAGGACAAGGGATATTCCTATGACGGCGCGCAGGCGAGCTTCGAGCTGCTCGCCCGCGAGGAGCTGGGCCTCATGCCCGAGTTCTTCGAGGTCAAGCGCTACCGCGTGACGGTTGAGCGGCGGAAGAACAAGTATAACGAGATGATCACCCTCTCCGAGGCGGTGGTCGTCGTGAAGGTCGATGGCGAGAAGAAGCTGTCGGTCAGCGAGTCCATGGACGAGACCGGCGCCGACCGGGGGCCGGTCAACGCGCTCTCCAAGGCGCTGTTCAAGGATCTCGGGCGTTATCAGTCGCAGATCGACGACATCCGTCTGGCCGATTTCCGCGTGCGCATCATGCAGGGCGGCACCGAGGCCGTGACCCGCGTCATCATCGACCATGAGGACAGCCAGGGCCGCCGCTGGTCCACCGTGGGCGTGTCCCCAAACATCGTCGACGCGAGCTTCGAGGCGCTGCTCGACGCCGTGCGCTGGAAGCTTCTGCAATGAGCGCCTTCATGCAGGTCTATGGGCCGATCCCGCGCCAGGGGCCGGGAACGCCCGAGGATGTCGCCTGGGCCTGCGCTAGGACCGAGCTGGAACCCGATGCGCGCATCTGCGATGTCGGCTGCGGCAGCGGTGCAGACTTCGCCGCGCTGCGGGCCGCCGCGCCCGAGGCGGAGATCGTGGGGCTCGATCCCGATCTCGGCCTCGTCGTCGCGGCGCAGACGCGGCTGGACGATCCGAGCATTCGAGCCCTGCGCGGCGTGGGCATCGCGGGCGAGGGCGGGCGCGACCCCGTGACGGAGGGGCCGTTCGACCTGATCTGGTCCGCCGGGGCGATCTATTTCGACGGGGTTGGCCCCAGCCTGCGCCATTGGCGCGATGCGCTCAGCTTCGGGGGCGCGGTGGCCTTCTCGGCGCCGGTCTCGGCGGAGGACGACGCGGAAGCCGCCGCCTTTTGGGGCGGAGACGCGGCCGACACCGAGGCGACGCTCGACATCGCCATCGCGGCGGCGGGCTATGGGATCGTCGCGCGCGGCCGGGTGCCGGACGCCGGTTGGGAGGCCTATTACGCAGGCGTCTTGGCCCGCTGCGACGCCCTGGAGCGGGTCCAGGATGCTGAATTGGCCGTGGTGATCGCCGGCGCCCGCCAGGAGGCGGCCGACTGGTCGCGCCTGCGCGACAGGGTGGGCTACGCGCTCCGGGTCGTGCGTCCGCGATGAGCCTGGAGGACGATCTCACCGCCTGTGCCGGGCTTTTGGATCGCGGAGATCCCCACCGGTTCCGCGCGGCCATGGCGGCGCCCCTGGCGTTGCGGCGCGGGCTGCTGCCGCTCTACGCCTTCAACCTGGAAGTCGCCCGCGCGCCTTGGGTCACGCAAGAGCCGATGATCGCGGAGATGCGTCTGCAATGGTGGCGCGATGCGCTTGAGGAAATCTCGGCGGGTGGCGCCGTGCGCCGCCACGAGGTCGTCACCCCGCTGGCCGCCACGCTCGATGCCGAGGGGGCGCGGGCGCTCGACGGGCTGATCGCCGCGCGGCGCGCCGATATCGAGACGCGCCCGCATGAGGGACGGGACAGCCTGCAGGCCTATCTGGACGCCACCGCCGGAGAACTGCTCTGGCAGGCGGGACGCATGGCCGGGTCGCGAGCCGAGGCGGCGCTGCGCGCGGCGGGCCGGGCCCAGGGCGCCGCCGCCTATCTAGCTGCCGTCCCGGAACTGGTCGCCAAGGGCCGCCATCCGCTGCCCCCTGGCGATGCCCCGTCCGAGATGCGCGCCCTGGCCCAATCGGGGCGGGCGGCGCTGGACGAGGCCCGGCGCGCCGGGGTCGACCGGGCCGCGCGCCCCGTCCTGGCGGCGCTGGCCTCGGTCCGCGTGACCCTGATGGCAATCGAGACCGATCCCGAGGCCGCTCTCTCCGCGCCGCCCGCTTGGCCGCAATGGCGGGATGCGATGGGACGGGCCGCGATCGTGGCGACGGGGCGCTTCTAGCGCGCCGAACGGGTCAGCGACCTGCGGAGCAGCTTGCCCAGCCGCGTCCTCCCGCGACCGCTCTCACAGGGCGTGACGTGGGGCGACGCGACGCCGTCCTCATCTTGCCTGAAATACCTGCGGAGCGCGCGGGCCGAGCCCCGGGCGCACTCGCACCCGCCCGCACAGACCCGGAACCCTGAAAGACGCCCGAGAGCCTGGACCCTACCGCCCCTCCTGCCAGGGCTTCGCGAGGTTGCCGAACCGGGTGAACTGCCCCTCGAAGGACAGCTCCACCGTGCCGATGGGCCCGTGGCGCTGCTTGCCGATGATGACCTCGGCCTTGCCGTGGACCGCCTCCATCGCGGCCTGCCATTCGGCCATCTTGTCGAGCTGGTGGTCGCCCGGCTTTTCCCGTTCTTTGTAATATTCTTCGCGGTAGACGAACATCACCACATCCGCGTCCTGCTCGATCGAACCCGATTCCCGCAGGTCGCTCAGCTGAGGCCGTTTGTCCTCCCGGCTCTCGACCTGACGGCTCAGCTGCGAGAGCGCGATGACAGGGATGTCGAGTTCCTTGGCGATGGCCTTGAGGCCCTGCGTGATCGCCGAGACCTCGTTGACGCGGCTCTCGCCATGGCCGGGCGCCTTCACGAGTTGCAGGTAGTCCACGATCAGCAGGTCCAGCCCATGGGTGCGCTTCTGCCGCCGCGCCCGGGCGGCCAGCTGGGCGATGGGCAGGGCCGGCGTGTCGTCGATATAGAGCGGGCAGGATTCCAGCTCCTTCGCGGCCTCGACGAAGCGGCGGAACTCCGCCTCGGTCATGTCGCCCTTGCGGATCTGCTCCGAGGGCACCTGCGCCGCCTCGGAGAGCACGCGCGCGGCCAGCTGCTCGGCCGACATCTCCAGGGAGTAGAAGCCGACGACACCCCCCTCGATCGCGCCCTCGCGCCCATCATGTGTGGTGCCGCGCCGATAGGCCTTCGCCACGTTGAACGCGATATTCGTGGCCAGCGAAGTCTTCCCCATCGACGGCCGCCCCGCGAGGATCAGCAGGTCCGAGCGATGCAGCCCGCCCAGCTTCTTGTCCATGTCGATGAGGCCCGTCGAGATGCCCGCCAGCCCGCCGTCGCGCTGATAGGCGGCATTGGCGACGTCCACGGCCTGCTTGATCGCCGAAAGGAAGGATTGAAACCCGCCCTCGCTGCGCCCCTGCTCGGCCAGGGCGTAGAGTTTGGCCTCGGCATCGACGATCTGTTCGGAGGGTTCCTTTTCGACGGTCACGTCGTTGGCCTGCGCGGCGATATCGCGGCCCAGCGAGATCAGCTCCCGCCGGACGGCAAGGTCATAGATCATCTGCGCATAGTCTCGCACCGCATAGGCCGCGACGGCGGCGGCGGCGAGCGTGACCAGATATTTGGGACCGCCCAGCGCGCGGAGCCCCTCGTCCTCCTCCAGGAAGGGCTTCAGCGTCACAGGCGACGCCAGTGCGTTCTTCTGAATCCGCGCGGCGCAGGTCTCCCAGATGCGGGCATGTACAGGGTCGTAGAAATGTTCCGCCCGGACGATCGACGCGGCCCGGTCGTAGAGATCGTTATCGGTCAGAAGTGCGCCCAGAAGCTGCTGTTCCGCTTCGATATTATGTGGAAGCGCTCCTTCCGCCGACTCAGGCGCCGCCTGGTCGAGTCGCATCACCTCGGTCATCTGCCCGCCCCCGGTTTCGGTGTTCCGACGATCCTACCGGCGCGCGCCCGCCGCATCAACGCCCCGACCCTGTGGAAAGCGGGGACAGCTTCGCCGGATTAGCCGCGCCGGGCCGCCGCAACCGAGCGTTCCAACTCCGAGCGCCAGCCACAGGCGAGACCGTCGCCATCCTCGTCGAGACGGTGGCGGTCGTTGCGGGGGCCGCCCGAGCCCATCAGTTCGGCCTGCGCGGCGGCCTCCAGCACGAAATCGGAGCAGTCGATCGCATCGAGGTCCGGGTCGTCCTGCCTGGGCCTGCGCCAGCGGCCCGGGCGGGCCAGGGCAAGGCTCCGCTTGCCGAGATAGGCGGCACCCGAGCGGAACTGGTTTCGGCTGCCCAACTCCGCCTCGACTTGGTACAGCTCGATCTCGTCCTCGGTCGTGGCCTGGATGCGCCAGAGCTCGGCCGTCGAGAGCCCGTTGATCCGTCGCGCCTCGATCCGCGCTTCCTGCGGCGAGGGTCCGCAGGCGGTGAGAAGCAGAAACAGCGGAAGGATACGGCGCATGGTCGTCCTCGCGGCGGATGCGGCGCGGCGCTGCGCCTTGGCAGACAGCCTAGCCGCGCCGGCGCAGGGCGCAATCCCGCAGGGCGGGCCGGGTCCCGCGCGATCGCTACCCGCCGCGCTGCGCCTGCCACCCCCGCGGGTCGTGCAGGAACGCCTCCACCCCGCTCAGCGTCTCTGCGTCGAACACGCCCTGGGCCTTGGCCTCGGCCAGTACGTCCCACCAGGTCGCGAGCGCGTGCAAGGTCACGCCATGATCCCCCAGCGTCTTCCCGATCTCGGGGAAGATGCCGTAGCTGAAGATCACCGCGGTATGCGCGCAGGAGGCCCCCGTCTCGCGGATCGCGTCCACGAAGGACAGCTTCGAGCCGCCATCGGTCGTCATGTCCTCGACCAGCAGCACGCGCTGCCCCTCGGTCATCAGCCCCTCGATGCGGGCGTTGCGGCCATAGCCTTTGGGCTTTTTGCGGACATAGGTCATGGGCAGGGCCAGCCGCTCCGCCATGAAGGCGGCGAAGGGGATGCCCGCCGTCTCGCCGCCCGCGACATTGTCGAAGGCCTCGAAGCCGGCGTCCCGCATCACGGTCACGGCCAGGAAATCCATCAGCGTCGCGCGCAGGCGCGGGTAAGAGATCAGCTTGCGGCAATCGATATAGGTCGGGGACGGCTTGCCGGAGGCCAGCGTGAAAGGCTCCCGCGCGTTGAAATGCACGGCACCGACCTCCAGAAGGGCGCGCGCGGTGAGACGGGCCATCTCGGCGGCGGGGGGATGGGCGGTCGGGATCATGGGGCGTGCCTTTCGGGTGGGGTCAGAGTTTTCATGAAAACTCTGATCAAATTCTTTCCCAAAGAATTTGGGCTCAGCTCAGGGTCCAGTGCAATGGATGGCCGGGATCGAACAGGGTGACCGACACGTCGCCGCGCTGCACCGCGCTGGGCGTCGGATAGGGCGAGGTCCGGGTCAGGGTCACGGTCTCCTGGTTCACCGGCATCCCGTAATGCGCGGGCCCATGCAGCGAGGCGAAGCCTTCCAGCCGGTCCAGCGCGTCCTCCTCCTCGAAGACATGGGCCAGGCAGGGCAGGGCGATCGGCGCGGTGAAGCACCCCGCCGCGCAACAGGCCGCCTCCTTGGCATGGGTCGGGTGCGGCGCACTGTCGGTGCCGAGGAAGAAGCGCGCCTCGCCCGAGGTCGCGGCGGCCCGCAGCGCCGCCTTATGCGTGTCGCGCTTGAGGATCGGCAGGCAGTAGAGATGCGGGCGCATCCCGCCGGCCAGCATGTCGTTGCGGCTCTTCATCAGGTGCTGGACGGTGATCGTCGCGCCGACATTGTCATGGGCGCGCACCCAGTCGACGGCATCCGAGGTCGTCACGTGCTCCAGCGTGATCTTCAGCCCCGGATGCGCCGCGCGCAGCGGCGTCAGCACGCGGTCCAGGAACACCGCCTCTCGGTCGAAGATGTCGATGTCGGGATCCGTGACTTCGCCATGGATGCAAAGCGGCACGCCCGCCTCCTCCATCGCCGCCAGGACTGGGCGGACGACGTCGAAATCCCGCACGCCCGAGGCGGAGTTGGTGGTGGCCCCGGCGGGATAGAGCTTCACCGCCGTGATGACCCCGTTGCGATGGGCCGCGACCACATCGTCCGGGTCCGTCTGCTCGGTCAGGTAAAGCGTCATCAGCGGCTGTGCGAAGCCCGCCGCCACGATCCGGTCTCGGTAGCTCGCGGCCTGTGCGCCGGTGACCACGGGCGGAACGAGATTCGGCATGATGATCGCGCGGGCGAAGTCGCGGCTTTCGGGGGCGACCAGCGACAGCATCTCGCCATCGCGCAGATGCAGGTGCCAGTCGTCGGGGCGGCGGATCGTGAGGCTGTCCATAGGGCAGGGCCTAGCGTGTCCGATGCGCGCTTGACCAGCGATTCCCGCCGGGGCACCTCTTCGCACATGCAAACTGCTCCTCTCATGCAGCGCGTGCGCGGCCAGGCCCTGGTGCGGCTGACCCGGTCCGGGTTGGCCGATCTGCGCCAGCAGGGCAGCGCCAAGGCCATGCTGCCGCGCACCGACGACCCCGACCCGGAGGTCGTTTTCCTCAATACCGCTGGCGGCGTGACCGGTGGCGACCGGCTGGATTACGCGCTGACGCTGGGGGCGGGCGCCCGGGCGACAGGCGCGACCCAGACGGCGGAGCGGGCCTATCGCGCCACGGGGGACGCGCCCGGCGTGGTGGCGACGCAGATCGCGCTGGACGCGGAGGCCCATCTGGACTGGCTCCCTCAAGAGGTGATCCTGTTCGAAGGTGCGTATCTGCGCCGCGAGACGGAGGTCGCGCTGGCCCCGGGCGCGACCTTCCTGGGCGTCGAATCCGTCATCCTCGGCCGCGCCGCGCACGGAGAAACCGTCACGCGCGCCCGGCTCGACGACCTTCGCAGCATCCGCCGGGAGGGGCGCCTGATCCATCAGGAGCATCTGTGCCTGGGCCCCGAGACGCTGGCCGACCCGATGGCGCGGGGCGCGCATCGGGCCTTCGCCACGCTCATCTATCTGGCACCGGATGCGGCGGACCGCCTGGAAAACGTGCGTTCCGCGCTCGGCGCGGACGGGTATGCCTCCGCTTGGGACGGGCGGCTGGTGGCGCGGCTCGCGGGATCGCCCGCCCCGTTGCGCCGCGCGCTGATCCGCGCCATCGTATCTCTGCGGGGGCGGCCGATCCCCCGCGTCTGGCAATCCGACGTCTGAGAGGCCCGCGCATGAACCTGACCCCCCGCGAGAAGGACAAGCTGCTGGTCAGCCTGGCCGCCATGGTGGCCCGGAACCGGCTGGAACGTGGCGTGAAGCTCAACCATCCCGAGGCCATCGCACTGATTACCGATTTCGTTGTCGAGGGCGCGCGGGACGGACGCTCCGTCGCGGACCTGATGCAGGCGGGCGCGCATGTGATCACCGCCGATCAGTGCATGGAGGGCATCCCCGAAATGATCCATGACGTCCAGGTCGAGGCCACCTTTCCCGACGGAACCAAGCTGGTCACGGTCCACCACCCGATCCGCGCGGCGGAGGCGGCGGCATGATCCCCGGCGAGATCCTGTGCGCCTCTGGCGAGATCACTCTGAACGAGGGCGCCGAGGCCGTCACGCTGGAGGTCTCCAACACCGGCGACCGCCCGGTGCAGGTCGGCAGCCATTACCATTTCGCCGAGACGAACCCGGCGCTCGATTTCGATCGCGCCGCCGCCCATGGCCGGCGCCTGGACATCGCGGCGGGCACGGCTGTCCGCTTCGAGCCGGGGCAGACGCGGAACGTGACGCTGGTGCCATTGTCGGGCGACCGGCGCGTCTTCGGCTTCAACGGAAAGGTGAACGGAGACCTTTGACATGCTGCATCTCTTTCGCCTGCAGATGGAGACGACGCGCGTGATGACCGAGGCGCAGACGGTGATCGGTCTGCGTATGATCGGCATGGCGGGCTTGGTGCCCAAGGCCCAGGGGGAGACCCTGCGCCGGGTCGCGCGGACCCAATCCGCTTTTGCCCGGGCTTGGATCGACGGAACCCAGGCCATGCTCCGGGGCGGGACGCCCGTCGGGCTTGCGAAGCAGTCGGCGCGGCGGACGATGTCTGACACCTCCGGACGCCCGGGGCGACGTCCGCGCCGCTGAGAGCCGCGGCGCTCCTGCTGCTGCTTGCGCCCTCCGCCGCCAGGCACTGCGCGACGCACAGGCCGCATTCCTTTCCTTCCGCGCCAGAGCCCGCGAGGCCGAAGCCGTCGCGATGGGTGGCACGGCCCAGCCGGTGGCGGGCGTGATCTGCGCCGCGCGCCTCACGCGCAGGCGGGCTCCCGACCTCGCGGTCTTTGGCGGGCTCGAATAGCAAAGATTGACAGAGCGGCCTCGCGCGCCCCAGCCTCGTTTCATCCAATGAAGAGGGAACCAAGCCATGTGCGATGTCTGCGTTATGAATGCCGTCAAGGACCGGATGCTGAGTCGGCGCGACCTGTTCCGGGGCGGTGCCGCCGCCGGTGTGGCCGGTGCCGCCGCGGCCCTGACCGGCACGCCCGCCCTGGCCGGCGGCCACGGCTCGGTCCGGGATATGACCCATGCCTATGGTCCTGATTTCCCTACCTTCTTCGGTGTGCCCGGCATCACGATGGAGCAGGCGTTCAACTTCGCCGATAACGGCTTCAACTTGTTCAACCTCTCGATCAACGAGCATACCGGCACCCATGTCGACGCGCCGTTGCATTTCTCTGCCGATGGCAAATCCGTCGACGAGATCGAGGTCGGCAACCTCGTCGTACCGCTCTGCGTGATCGACATCCGCGAAAAGGCCGATGCCGACCCGGACGCGCAGGTGACGCCCGACGACCTCGCCGCCTGGATCGCCGCCAATGGCGACATTCCCGATCGCGCCTGCGTGGCGATGCTCTCGGGTTGGGCCGAGAAGGTCGCCACCCCCGCTTTCCGCGGCGCCGACGACGGCGGTGTGCTGCACTTCCCGGGTTTCCACATCGAGGCGACGCAGATGCTCTTGGAGACGACCTCCGCCTCTGCGATGGCGGTGGATACGCTCTCGCTGGACCATGGCCCGTCGCCGGATTTCGCCACGCATTACGCCTGGCTGCCCGCCGGACGCTATGGGATCGAGAACATCGCCGGACTCGCCGACGTGCCTGCCGCGGGCGCGACGCTCGTGGTCGGGGCGCCCGTCCATAAGGGCGGCAGCGGCGGGCCGGCGCGCATCTTCGCGATGGTCTGAGACGTGCGGAGTCTCTTTGCGGCGGCCGTCCTGGCCGCCGCGCCTGCCACGGCACAAACCTCGATCGAATGCTCCAACCTGATGACGCAGACGGAGCTGAATTTCTGCGCGCGGGACGGGTGGGCCGTGTCGGACGCCGAACTCAACCGGCTCTGGAAAGAGGTCAAGCCCGCCGCCGACCGGCGCGGCCAGGGACAGTCGCTCCTGAACGAACAGCGCGCCTGGCTGCGCCTGCGCGACCGGACCTGCGAGGGCGAGCGCGACCAGTATGCCGGCGGCTCCATCGCGGCGATGATTTATTGGCAATGCATGGACCGCTTGACCATCGCCCGCAACGCAGAGTTGCGCGCGATGCACTGACCCCCGAAAGGACTGACAATGGCCACCGTGACCCTGCTTACCGATGCGGAGCTTTCGCCCGAGGCCGCGGAGGTCTTCGCCGAGATCCGCGCCGCCCGCGGCACGGAGTACGTCAACGATTTCTGGCGCGCCCTGGCGCATGACCCGGCGACGCTGCGCGCCACCTGGGACCGTCTGTCGGCGGTGATGGCGCCGGGCGCGCTGGATCCTCTGGTCAAGGAGATGGTCTATCTGGCGGTCTCGACGGCGAACGGCTGCGCCTATTGCGTCCACAGCCATACGACGGCGGCCAAGGCCAAGGGCATGGATACGGCGATGCACGGGGAACTCCTGGCCGTGATCGGCATGGCGATGCAGACCAACGGGTTGGTGACGGCCCTCGGCGTGGCGCCGGACGCGGCCTTTCAGGTGACGCGGAGCGACTGAGGCCGGGCGCTCCGCCTCCACTGGCGGCCCGAAGCCGGCTCCTTCGTCCCCGCCCCGCCCAAGGTTTAGGCACCGGCGATGCCCGCGCTGGACAAGCCGCGCTGCGGACTGTCCAATCGCGCCAACACTACCGGAGCCGCATCATGCCCGCCACGATCTCCCGCCGCAGCTATGCCGACATGTACGGCCCCACCACGGGCGACAAGGTCCGCCTCGCCGACACGGAGCTCTTCATCGAGGTCGAGCGCGACCTGACCACCTATGGCGAAGAGGTGAAGTTCGGCGGCGGCAAGGTCATCCGCGACGGCATGGGCCAGTCCCAGCGCACCCGCGCCGAGGGCGCCGTCGACACCGTCATCACCAACGCGCTGATCGTGGACCACACGGGCATCATCAAAGCCGATGTGGGCCTGCGGGACGGGCGCATCCACAAGATCGGCAAGGCCGGCAACCCCGACACCCAGCCCGGCGTCGATATCGTCATCGGCCCGGGCACCGAGGCCATCGCGGGCGAAGGGCGCATCCTCACGGCGGGTGGTTTCGACGCGCATATCCACTTCATCTGCCCGCAGCAGATGGAGGACGGGCTGCATTCGGGCGTGACCACCTTCCTCGGCGGTGGCACCGGCCCGGCCCATGGCACGCTGGCGACGACCTGCACGCCGGGCCCCTGGCATATCGGGCGGATGCTCCAGGCGATGGATGCGATGCCGGTGAACCTCGCGCTGTCTGGCAAGGGCAACGCCACGCTCCGCGCCCCCTTGGAGGAGATGGTCCGCGCGGGCGCCTGCGCGCTGAAGCTGCACGAGGATTGGGGCACGACGCCGGCCGCCATCGACACCTGCCTCTCGGTCGCCGACGCGATGGACATCCAGGTGATGATCCACACCGACACGCTGAACGAGTCCGGCTTCGTCGAGAACACCGTCGCCGCGATGAAGGGCCGCACGATCCACGCCTTCCACACCGAGGGCGCGGGCGGCGGGCACGCGCCCGACATCATCAAGGTCTGTGGACTGGACCACGTGATCCCGTCCTCCACCAACCCGACGCGACCCTACACGGTCAACACGTTGGAAGAGCATCTCGACATGCTGATGGTCTGCCATCACCTCGACAAATCGATCCCCGAGGACGTGGCCTTCGCCGAGAGCCGCATCCGCAAGGAGACCATCGCCGCCGAGGACATCCTCCACGACATGGGCGCCTTCTCGATCATCGCCTCGGACAGTCAGGCGATGGGGCGCGTGGGCGAGGTTATCATCCGGACTTGGCAGACCGCCGACAAGATGAAGCGCCAGCGCGGCCGACTCTCGGAAGAGACGGGCGACAACGACAACCTGCGCGTGCGCCGCTACATCGCGAAATACACGATCAACCCCGCGCTGGCCCATGGCATGGCCCATGAGATCGGCTCCATCGAGGAAGGCAAGCGCGCCGATCTCTGCCTCTGGAACCCGGCCTTCTTCGGGGTCAAGCCGGAGATGGTGCTGGTCGGCGGCTCCATCGCGATGGCGCAGATGGGCGATCCGAACGCCTCAATCCCGACGCCGCAGCCGGTCTATTCCCGGCCCATGTGGGGTACGATGGCCCGCTCGGTGGAGCGGGGCGCGGTTCTGTTCGCGTCGCAGGCG
The DNA here is from genome assembly GCF_900116765.1 of Jannaschia seohaensis. Taxonomy (GTDB): domain Bacteria; phylum Pseudomonadota; class Alphaproteobacteria; order Rhodobacterales; family Rhodobacteraceae; genus Jannaschia; species Jannaschia seohaensis. Next base: position 339,243 of record NZ_UETC01000003.1, read on the forward strand.
GCGGTCGACGAGGGGATCGGCGCGGCGCTCGGCCTAGCCAAGGACGTGCTGCCGGTGAAGGGCATCCGCGGGATCGGAAAGAAGGACATGATCCTCAACGACCTGACCCCCAAGGTCGAGGTCGACCCCGAGACCTACGAGGTCCGCGCCGACGGCGAATTGCTCACCTGCGAGCCGGCGAAGGTGGTGCCCATGGCGCAGCGGTATTTCCTATTCTGATGCGCGCCTTGGCGCTGGCCTTCCTGCTCGTCCCCTCCGTCGCGGCGGGCTGTCCCGTCGCGGGGGATATCGAGACGGGGATCCGCATCGTCTATCAGGACGGGACGGAAGAGATATTCCGCCGCGTCACGCCCGGCGAGGTGGAGGTGCGCTACGATGATAACGGCACGCCGCATCGCGACATGCTGGGCCATGGGTTGTACCTGCTCCGCTCCGGGCCTGTTTCGGGGGGCGCGGCGGAGGACGTGCTGACGGTCGACTACGGCCATGCGCCCGCCGACCTTCCGCGCCCGGCGCCGGGGCTGACGGTGCGCTTCGACACGACGGAACGGTTCGGAGACGATCCGACGGCCGTGCACGAGAGCTATACGGCTGGGGCCGCGACGGATGTGACCGTGGGCGACTGCCTGCTCCGTGCGTTCGAGGTCAAGCTATTGCGTGAGCAAAGCACAGGTCCGATCGGGGTCGAGCGGGTCCGTTATTTCCCGGACCTGGGGTTCGGCCATGTGTCGGGCGTCAGCGATCCAGGCGCGCCGATGGAGAGCTTTGCGTTGACGAAGATCGAGGCGATGCGCTGAGACCTCTCCCGAGATGCCAAGTCGAGACCAGCGGAGTGATCGGCCGCCTGCCGCGCCATTGCCGTGGGTCGGAGACCCAAAGGCGACCCTGCCTTACCGGTCAATCGGACGGCGGCGGCGCTTGCCGATGCTCGTCCGCCAGACGGAGCAGATGGGCGCGGAGCGCGTTGGCCTCCTGCGAGAGCGCGTCGATACGGGACTGGACATCCGACAGGAGGGCCAGGGTCGCTTGCGGGGTCTCAGGACGGGGCAGGTCGAGCATGGCAACAGGCTGCCAAGAAATGCGTAAAGATTGGGTTAACAACTGGGCCATTCGCGGGCAGGCCCGGCGGCGGCGGCCGAGGGCGTCCCTCCCGAGCGCCCGAGCCGTCTGGTCATTCGGGCGCTGTCGGGGGATGGAGCCTTGGGAGAGATGACGGGAGGATCGCGCATGGATGGTGAAGAAACGGTGAAGCTGCTGGATCATCTCCACGCGCCCGCCGACACGATCCGCCTCGACTACGACGCGCGTCTGGTGCGGCGGAAACGGCTGGTGACTGAGGGCGGGCGGGCCGTGCATCTCGACCTGCCCGAACTGACCGACCTGTCGCATTACGCCGGTCTGCGCCTGCCTGACGGCACCGAGATCGCGCTGGAGGCCGCGCCCGAGCCCGTTCTGGTGATCCGTGGCGATCTGCCTCGGCTGGCCTGGCATATCGGCAACCGCCACACCCCCTGCCAGATGGGCGGCGACCATCTGGTGATCCGGGACGACCATGTGCTGCGGGGGATGCTGGAAGGTCTCGGCGCCGAGATCCAGGAAGACGCCCGGCCGTTCCACCCCGAGGGTGGCGCCTACGGTCACGGCAGGACGATGGGTCACGATCACGGGCACAGCCATGATCACTGACCTTCTGCGCCTGACGCAATGGCTGTCCCCGGCCTTCCCGCTCTCGGGCTACGCCTATTCCCACGGGCTGGAGGCCGCGATGGCCGAGGGCCGGGTGCGGGACGCGGAGACGTGCCGCGCCTGGACCGAGACCGTGCTGCGCCGGGGGACCGGCGCGCTCGACGCCTGGGCGATCCGGCGCGTTCTGGCCGGGGACGACCCGGAGGAGGTGGCCGACGTGATCCGGGCCCGCGCCGGCTGTGCCGAGCGCTGGACGGAGACGCGCGACATGGGCGCGGCCTTCGAGGCGGCCGCCACGGCGATGGGGGAGCCGGAGCGCGGAACGCACCCGCTGCCTGTCGCGCTGGCCCTGCGGGCGCGGGGCATGGAAGCGGAGACGGTCGCCGCGCTCTACCTGCAATCGCTGGCCGCGCAGATCGTCTCGGCCGCCACCCGGTTCCTTCCCCTGGGGCAGACCGAAGCGCAGGCGGTGCTGCGCGACCTGCACCCGGTCATCGCCGAGATCGCCGCCCTTGACGCGCTGGAGCCGCCCGTGGGCGGGGCGCTCCTGGCGGAGCTCGACGCGATGGCGCATGAGACCTTGCAGCCCCGGATCTTCCGGACGTGATCCGCCGCTTCTGTCGGGGGGCCGGGACAGGGTGATCGTCGCGGCTATCATCTGGTCCGTCGTGCTGGCCGATCTGGCGACCCTCCACTTGCTCTGGGCCGCCCGCATCTGGTTCTCCATCCGCGAGGAAGCAGAACTGGCCCGCGCCGTCGTCGGCACCGCAGGCGTCGAGCGGATGCCGGGGCCCGTCCTCTGCGCCGCCGTCGCGTTGGCGCTTGGACTGGCTGCGACGCTGCCCTGGTGGGCGGCGTTCGGCTTGCAGCGCGCGGCCCTCCTGGCGCTCTCCGTGGTGTTCTTCCTGCGCGGCCTCGCGCCCTTCACCGGCCCCTGGGCCCGCCTGACCCCGGAGGAGCCGTTCCGCCGTCTGGACCGGGCCGCTTTTGGCCCGCTTTGTCTGGCGCTTGCGGTGCTGGCCGCCTCCCTCGGGAGTGTGGCATGAGCGACCCAAGGGCCAAACCCGCCCACCCCTGATCATGGAGCGCCCAGAATGACCTCTCCCCACGGCCCCCTCCGCATCGGCATCGGTGGCCCCGTCGGCGCCGGCAAGACCACCTTGACCGAGCGGCTGGCGCGGGCGCTGGCGCAAGACCTCTCGATCGCCGTCATCACCAACGACATCTACACCCGGGAGGATGCCGAGTTCCTGATGCGCGCCCAGGCCCTGCCGCAGGATCGTATCCGCGGGGTCGAGACCGGCGGCTGCCCGCATACCGCCATCCGCGAGGACGCCTCGATCAACCTCGCGGCCATCGCCGATCTGCGGGCGGCGCATCCGGATCTGGACATCGTGCTGATCGAAAGCGGCGGCGACAACCTCGCCGCGACCTTCTCACCCGAACTGGCCGATCTGTCGCTCTATGTGATCGACACGGCGGCAGGCCAGGACATACCGCGCAAGCGGGGGCCCGGGGTCACGCGCTCCGACCTGCTGATCCTGAACAAGACCGACCTCGCGCCCCATGTTGGCGTCGATCTCGATCAGGCCCGCGCCGATCTGGACGTGGCGCGGGCCGGGCGGCCCTATGTCATGGCTGCCCTACGGCACGGCACCGGCGTCGACGAGATCGTCGCCTTCATCCGCCAGGAGGGCGGCTTCGACTCCTGACGGAAGGTCGTCGGGAGCGGTCTGCCGAGACATGGTTCTCTCGCCCGTCTCAGCGGGAAAAGGCGGAGAGCCTCGACAGCACCGCGCCTGTCACTGCCATCGGTTGGGCGGGGAACCGCGTCTCGGACCTGGAGGCTGCTAGCGCCTTTCCGACGCCGTCCTGCGAGATGACGCAGCCTCAGAGGTGGCCCAACCTGGGCGGCGTCTATCCCGCCTCCAAGAGCGGCGCCTCCCGTCACCTCTACCAAGGCTCCCCGCCGCGCTCAGCCGCTGGCGCTGTGGGTCTGGGGCGCAACCGAACGGTGATTGCCTGGGACGAACGCCTTGGCGACGTCTCGATGGTACGCCTGAACCGCGTCCCCTCTCGGCCAGTCTGCCGATGGGCGAGGGGCTCTACGTGCCGGCCCGAGAGCCGCCCGCGGCCTTCCAGAACAGCCGCTGGAAATTCGCCTCGGTCTGAGCGGCGAAGTCCGCATAGTCCATCTCGAACACCTCCGCCCCGACCCGCGCAGTATGGGCGACGAAGCCCGGCTCGTTGCGCTTGCCGCGATGGGGCGGCGGGGCGAGATAGGGGGCGTCGGTCTCCACCAGGATGCGGTCGCGCGGAGCGGCGGCGAAGATGTCGCGCAGGGCCTGCGACTTGGGAAAGGCCGCGATCCCCGACATCGAGAGGTAGAAGCCGAGTTCCAGCGCCGCCTCGGCCAGCCCCGGCCCGCTGCTGAAGCAATGCATCACGCAGGAATAGGCGCCCGCGTGATGTTCCTCCGCGAGGATCGAAGCCATGTCCTCATCGGCGTCGCGGGCATGGATGATGAGCGGCAGACCGGTCCGGCGTGCGGCTTCGATATGCAGGCGCAAGCTCTCCTGCTGCACGTCCTTGCTGTCGGCGGTGTAGTGATAATCGAGCCCGGTCTCGCCGATCCCGACCATCTTCGGATGCTCCGCCAGTTTCTCCAGCTCTTCCACCGTCGCCATCGGCTCGTCCGCGGCGGACATTGGATGGGTGCCCGCCGCCCAGAAGACGGGCGCATGGGCCTCGGCCAGGGCTCGCACCGTGGGGGCCTGACGCAGCTTGGTGCAGATGGTGACCATCCGGTGCACCCCCGCTGCGGCGGCCCGGTCCAGCAGATCGGGCAGCTCTCCATCGAATTGCGGGAAGTCCAGGTGGCAATGACTGTCGGTGATGCGCGGTTCCATGGGCGGGCTGCTAGGGCGGCCCGGCCCCGGGTGCAAGCTCAGACCTTGCGCGCCTGGACGTCTATGGCGGCCAACGCGTCCCAGACGATCGCGGCGGCATCCACATTGACGGCCCGGGCATGGGCCGCACGGTCCGCGATCTGTTGCGCCAGCGTCGCCCAGGCGCGGGCGGCCACGTCATGGGGCGAAAGGCGGGCCAAGGCTTGGCTCTCGGTGGAATCGGCGCCCTCCGGCATGCCCAGCAACCCGGCCCGCGCGGCGCGATGCATCAGCCGGTCGATAGCGTCGAGCGTCTGTTGCAGCCGGTCGGACCCCTGCCGCCCCGCGCAGGCATCGGCCATCCGCCGCGCCGCGCCCCGGTCCATCTGACGGCTCGCGAAAAGCGCGACCAGCTGCGCATAGATCTCCGCCCCGCCCGCGCCCAGAGACAGCGCCGCTCCGACCGAGCCATCCGCCAGGGCGAGCCCCGACTCGTCTCCGCCCGCCTGCGCCACGGCCTGGGCCAGCGACGCACCGTCCAGCCGCCCGAGCCGCAGCACCCGGCACCGGCTGCGGATCGTCGGCAAGAGGCCGGCAGGCTTTTGCGCAACCAGCAGCAGGGTCGCCCGCTTCGGCGGCTCCTCCAAGAGCTTCAGGATCGCGTTGGCCGCCGAGGGGTTCAGATCGTCGGCGGCATCCACCAGCACGACTCGTCGGCCCCCCGCCGAGAGGCCGAAGAAGCCCCCCAGCCGCCGAACCTCATCGACGGTGATATCTTGTTTGAGCCGCTTGGCCTTCTCGTCCCAGGGACGGCGCAACAGCATCAGCCCCGGCTCCGACAGCGCCGCGATGCGCGGCAGGGCAGGGTGCCCCGCCGGCGGATCGAGGCTGGGGGCGGGCAGAGGCGGATCGGTCAGCAGAAACCGCGCGATCCGCCAGGCCAGCGTCGCCTTGCCCACGCCGCGCGGCCCGGTCAGCAGCCAGCCATGGTGCAACCGGGCCGAGTTCCATGCGTCCAGAAAGGTCGCCTCCGCCGCGTCCTGGCCGAACAGCCGCGCCGTCTCTCGCGGGTGGGGCGCGTCGCCCAGGCGGTCCGGCTCGGGCGGCAGGTCGCTCATGGCAGGAGGGCGCGGACCCGCGCCGCGACGGTGTCCGCATCGGCATCGCCGTCGACGACCCGAATCCGGTCGGGATAGTCCCGGGCCAGCGCTGCATAGCCCGCCCGCACCGTGTGCTGGAAGTCCAGGCCGAGCTGCTCGAACCGGTCCTCCTCATGGCCCCGCGCAAGGCCACGGGCCAGCGCACGCTCCGGCTCCATGTCGATGACGAAGGTCAGGTCCGGCTCCCGCGCGATGACCAGATCCTGGAGCGCATCGACCATGACCCGGTCGCCGCCCCGCGTCGCCTGATAGACGCGGGTGCTATCGGTCCACCGGTCCGAGACCACCCAATCGCCCCGCGCCAGGGCCGGCGCGATTCGGCGTTCGAGATTGTCCCTGCGGGCTGCCATGTAGAGAAGCAGTTCGGTGACCGGCGACCAACGGCCGGGATCGCCTTCCACAAGCAGGGCGCGAACGGCCTCCGCCCCCTCCGAGCCGCCCGGCTCCCGCGTGAGCAGGACCGGCCGGCCCTGCGCTTCCAGGTGCCGCGCCAGAAGCCGCGCTTGGGTCGACTTCCCGCAGCCGTCGATGCCTTCGAAAGAGATGAACATGGAGGGCGGCCGAGAATTCCTGTCAAATTTGAAGGAAACGCGCCATCGAGCCCCGCGCGCCTCCTTCTTCCCTGTTCAAATATCCCGGGGGTCCGGGGGCAGAGCCCCCGGTCCGACGATCTCGGCGCGCGCGACCGTGGCTCGGGGCACCGAAGCCTTACCGCGCGACGCCCCGATGTGAAATCGAAAAGCCCGCGCGGGCGGCCCGCCCTATTGGAACCGCTCCATCGCCTCGCCGATCAGGATGCTCGCGACCTCCGCCCCGGTGATCTGGATGCGCCGCCAGGGGCCTGCCTGCGGCACATCTGCGCCCGCGACGAGGGGGATCTCGACCGGCGGCACGCCCGGATGGCTCAGCGTCAGGGTCGCCAGCCGGGTTCCGGCGGTCACGGGCGCGCGGATCGGGCCGTCATAGGTGATCTCGCCCGTGACCTTCTCCCGCCCCGTCACCGGCAGCAGCAGGGTCACGCCGTCCTCGGGCACCAGGGGCACGGTCGCGGATTCGCCCATGAAGACCTCGGCCTGCATGACCGGCTCGCTGGGATCGTCCAGCAGGCGTTCTTCGGCGAATTGGCGGAAGGCCCAGTTGACGATGCGCTCGCTCTCTTCGGCGCGGGCTTCCTCGGTCTCCAGGCCGGAGACGACGAAGGTCACCCGCCGGTCGCCTTGCACAGCCGAGCCGACGAGGCCGTATCCCGCTTCCTGGGTGTGGCCCGTCTTCAGGCCATCCGCCCCGATTCCCAGCCGCAGCAGGGGGTTCCGGTTGAAGCGATTGGCCGAGGAACGGCCGTCGAAAGCGAATTCCGTCTCGTCGAAATAGTCATAATATTCCGGGTATTCGGTGATGATGGTCTCGGCCAGGGTCGCCAGATCCCGCATCGACATCACATGCCCCGGCGCGGGCCAGCCCGAGGCGTTGCGGAACACGCTGTCCATCATGCCCAACTCACGGGCCCGTTCCGTCGCCATGCGGGCAAAGCCCTCTTCGGTGCCGTCGGGGCTGAGCGCTTCGGCCAGCACGACCGTCGCGTCATTGCCGGACATCACGACGATGCCGCGGATCAAGTCCTCGACCGAGACCCGGTCCCGCGGATCGAGAAACATGGTCGAGCCGCCAAAGCTCGACGCATGTTCGGAGACCGGTAGGACCGTGTCCAGCGACAGCCGGCCGTCCTTCAGCGCCTCGAAGGTCATCAGCAGGGTCATCAGCTTCGACATCGAAGCCGGCGGCAGCGGGATGTCGGCATTCTTCGACATCAGGACTTGGCCGGTATTGTGGTCGATGACGATGGCCGAGCCGGCACGGGTCTGAAACTCCTGCGCCCCGAGAGACGCAGTGCTGAGCAGGAGGGCGGCGATCGCGGAACGGAGCATCTGGCAGCTTCTCCGGTTGTGAGCGTTCGGCGTCATATAAGGCGTCAGCCGGTCACGGGATAGGCGTCCTCATAGCCCAACTCGCGCGCCTTGCGGAGAATCGCCGCTCGGTCGGCTTCGGGCGTGGGGCCGATGAGGACGCGCCAGCTGGTGCCGTTCGGCACGATCGAACTCATGATGCCCTCATCCGCCAATTGTCTGGTGGCGGCGCGGGCGTTCGATTCCTGCGAGAAGAGACCGACCTGTACGAAGGAGACCGCGGTCGGACCGCCCGCCGCCACGGTCGCGGCGGCCGGCAGCGGCTCGGGCGTGGAGATCTCGTCGCGCCGCGAGAAGAAGGCGGCCAGCCCGAAGCGCGGTTGCGTGGGCGCGATGACGGCTTGCTCGGACAAGGCGGCAGCTTCGACGTCGGGAGCATCAAGCGAGGTCGCGGAAATCTCCGGGATGGCCGCGCCTTCGGCGGCGGCCTCCTCCGCCGCGGCGGCCTCGGCAGCGGCCGCCTCTTCGGCGGCACGGGCGGCTTCCTCGGCGGCGCGCCGCGCGGCCATGGCGCGGGCCGCGATCAGAGCGACATCGACCCGCTCGGTTCCGGGCGGCAGCTCCTCCTCGGCGGCCTCGATCGGCGCGCCCTCGGCTGCCGCGTTCTCAGGCTCGGGAGGCGGTGCGGCGGCGATTTCGGTTTCCACGTCAGAGGTCTCGGCCTCGGCTTCCGCCACGGCCTCGGGCTCCGAGAAGACCGGAGCGGGCTCGGGCGCTTCCTCCCGACGCAATGCCACCACCTCGAGCATCACAGGTGCCCCCGCGAGCGCGCCCAAAGCGGCCGCCGCGTCGGAGCTGAGCTGAAGCCGCGGCCCGGGGCCCAGACGCTCCCGCTTGAACAGCGCTCCCACAACGAATTCGCCGGTTTCCTGGTTGCGGATGATGACGCGCTCGGGCTCGCGCACATCGGGCGAGGCGACCCAGACGCCGCCCAGGCTGGGCCGGCCGTCCCATAGCGCCAGGTCCGTGGTCTGGAACACCTCCGGCGCCTCTACATCTCGCTCGACCATCTGAACATTGCCGGAGCTCACGGCAGTGCGGCGGGTTGCATCTCCGTCGCCGACGGCGCTGGTCTGACAGCCCGCCAAGAGCGCCATTGTGGCCACGGTGGAAACAACACGAATGGAAGTAGAAGGCGCCCGCGCGCCGATGGTTGCCTGTCGCACAGTCCTGCGCCCCGATGTCTGCTTTACCAAGATGCGGCCCGTTGACCGGACCTGCGATGGCGGGAACGTAACGCAGGCGGGCGCTTCTGTGAAGCCGTCGCGTCAGCCGAGGTCCTGGGGGATGGCCTCCAGGATACGGGTCATCTTGGACTTTACCTTGAAGAATCCGGCCGTGGCATAGGGCCAGGCCGTCTGATCCCAGGCGCGCAGCGGCCGGATCACCGGGAGGTCCAGCGCTGCCGCCACCCGGTCGAGCGCGTCGCGTCCGGGGCCGACGGGCGCGTAGGGCGTCACGATCTGCTCCAGCCCGGCGGCCTCGGCCCAGGCGACCACCGCCTCGGGGGCGGTCGCCACGGGCATGTCCCCGCAGCGATCGCGCAACCGCGTGGCCGCGTCCTTCGCCAGCGCTTCGGTGAAGGCGGTGACATTGGGGGACACCGCCAGGGGCGAGCGGTCTTCGGGCGCGATCAGGACGATTGCGGCATCGGGCGCGAGGCCCCGGGCAAAGAGATAGTCGGGGTGCAGGTCGTCCTCATGCAGCAGGAGCCCTGTGCGCTTGCCTCGATCCCAGTCGGCATCTTCGGGGACGGGCCCCAGATCGGGATGCGGCGGCGCGTCGGGGATATGAACCTGATCCTCCCGGGCGAGTTGGTGCCCAAGCGTGGCCGCGTCCCATCGACCACCGGTGAACTTCGCGATGTTGGACGCGCGCGCGCGATAGGTCTTGCCCTGCGTGTGCAGCCCGACCACCCACCGCCAGCTCAGCGTGTTCGAGGCGGAGTCGCCGTCCAGCAGGTGGCGCAGGAAGAAATCGGCGCCCAATTCCCAGGGCAGGTCGAGCGTATGGGTCCAGATCGACGCGAACCACATCCGCGCGTGGTTGTGCAGATAGCCGGTCTCGCCCAACTCCCTCGCCCAATGGTCAAACGGGGCGATCCCGGTCTCGCCGAGACAGGCTTGCTCCCATGCACGTCGAAGGCCGGATTCGGTGGCCAGCCGATTGCGGGCGGCGTCAAGGCCACGGCGGTAGTCGGCCCAGACGCCGGGGCGCCGCTCCAGCCAGCCTTTGAAATAGGTGCGCCAGAGCACTTCCTGCAGGAACTTCTCAGCGGTCGAGGGGGCGAAACGCTCCAGCACGGCAGCGGCGATCTCCGCCTCGGTGACGGCGCGGTGGCGCGTCCAGGGGGACAGCCGCGACACATGCGGATGCCCGGGCAGGTCGCTGTTTCGCTTGCCGGCATAGTCCCGCCCGGCGCGGGGCACGAACGCCCGGAGCCGGTCGAGGCCCGCCGCGCGGGACGGGGTCAGGGTGCCGTTGTCGGTGCCGGGAAAGAGAGCCAGTTGAACCATGGGCGGCAGGTAGTCCCGCGACGCCTTCCGTCCACCGGTATCCCGGGCTCAGGCAGCGGGAACGTCGAGACCCACGTCTCTCAGGATCAGTCGCGCCGTTTGGCCCCGCGGCCGCCAGGTCACGTCGAAATTGCCGTCGTTCACCGAGGCAAAGCGATCCATCAGCGTCTGCCCCAGCCCCCCTTTGCGATGGTGCGCGCTGACATCTTCGTTGCTGCGTTCCTGCCAGGCGAATTCGATCCCGTCATCGGTCCGAAACACGCTGAGCGCCAGCCGGCCGCCATGGAGGAATGCGCCATGCTTGGCGGAATTCACCGCAAGCTCGGACAGGACCATCCCGACGACGTCGATCTTGTCCGCCGGCAAGGTGACGTTCGGCTCCACATCGATGACGAGGTCGCAGGCCGGACCGACCAGCGGGCGGACCAGCGTCTCGAGTAGGCCGGAGAGTTCCGTCACGCGATCGTCGCTGGCCGTCTGGCGCGCGACGATGGCTTGGGCGCGACCCATCGCCGCAAGCCGTTTCCCCATCTCGTCGACGAAGACATCCAGTTCCGGCTGGCCCCTGGCATGCAGCGCCATGAGCGTCGAGGCGAGCGCCAGGGTGTTGCCCTGGCGGTGGCGCATCTCTTCCAGCAGGATGTCGCGGGCGCTGTTGCGGGTCTCGCGCCGGGTGACGTCGTGGCATGTCACGACGAAATGGCATCGCTTCCCATCCAGGAAGCTGACCGGAACGACCGCGACGTCCCACCATGCGCTGCTTCCGTCCCCGGCCTGCCGCCGCGCCGTGAAATGGGTGGCGGCCCGCGGCCGCTTCTGGAGCGCGTCGCGGATCATCCTGCTCTCGTCATCGGGCCAATGCGCCGAAAGCATCGAACCCGCCGCATCAAACGGTAGGCCGAGTTGATCTACGCTTTGCTGGTTAAGCCAAAGGATCCGCCCGTCGGGATCCACCAGCTGAATGGAATCGCTGGCATGGTAGAGTTGCTGCGTGAGATGCCGCAGATCGTCGTGGAGGCGATGACCCATCTCTCAATTCCCTGGAAAAAACTCCTCTCTCATTGAGCGCTAATCCAGGGCGCGCCGGTTAACCAAGACAATCATGCCTCGAATGCGGTCCAATTGTGGCATGAATGGGGCGCAGGGTGCCGCGTTGGCGCTTCATCCGATCAAATGCAAAAGGCCCGCCGAGGCGGGCCGATCTTGCTTGCGTGCTTCGGTGGGTCACCCGGCGGATGCCGGCTCCTTCTCGGACTTCTCCTCCGAGTAGATGAGCAGCGGCTTGACCTCGCGGCGGACAGCCTCCTCGTTGACGACGACCTCGTCGACCGTGTCCATCCCGGGCAGCTCGAACATGGTGTCGAGCAGGATGTCCTCCATGATGGAGCGCAGGCCCCGGGCGCCGGTCTTGCGCTCGATCGCGCGCTTGGCGACGGCTTGGAGCGCGTCCTGGGTGAAGGTCAGCTTCACGCCTTCCAGCTCGAACAGCCGCTGATACTGCTTGACCAGCGCGTTCTTGGGCTGGGTCAGGATGGTGACCAGCGCGTCCTCGTCCAGGTCGGTCAGGGTCGCGATCACCGGCAGTCGACCGACGAATTCCGGGATTAGGCCGAATTTCAGCAGGTCTTCCGGCTCCAGTTCCTTCAGGGCCTCGCCGACGGTCTTGTCCTCGGGCGCTTTGACCTCGGCGCCGAAGCCCATGGCCGAGCCCTTGCCCCGCTGCGCGATGATCTTGTCGAGCCCGGCAAAGGCGCCGCCGCAGACGAAGAGGATGTTGGTCGTGTCGACCTGCAGGAACTCCTGCTGGGGATGCTTGCGCCCGCCCTGGGGCGGCACGGAGGCGACGGTGCCTTCCATGATCTTCAGCAGCGCCTGCTGCACGCCTTCGCCCGAGACGTCCCGCGTGATCGACGGGTTGTCGGACTTGCGGGTGATCTTGTCGACCTCGTCGATATAGACGATGCCGCGCTGTGCCCGCTCCACGTTGTATTCGCTGGCCTGGAGCAGCTTGAGGATGATGTTTTCGACATCCTCGCCGACATAGCCCGCCTCGGTCAGCGTCGTGGCGTCGGCCATGGTGAAGGGCACGTCCAATATCCGCGCCAGCGTCTGCGCCAGCAGCGTCTTGCCGCAGCCCGTGGGACCGATCAGCATGATGTTGGACTTGGCGAGCTCGATGTCGGATTTGGACGCGTGGTCGAGCCGCTTGTAATGGTTGTGCACCGCCACCGAGAGCACGCGTTTCGCATGCTCTTGCCCGATCACGTAATCATCGAGAACCTTGCAGATCTCGCGCGGGGTCGGCGTGCCGTCCGCGGTCTTGAGACCGGCGGCTTTCGTCTCCTCGCGGATGATGTCCATGCACAGCTCGACGCATTCGTCGCAAATGAACACGGTTGGCCCCGCGATCAGCTTGCGCACCTCGTGCTGGGACTTGCCACAAAAGCTGCAATAGAGGGTGTTTTTGCCGTCCCCGGACGCATTGTTGGCCATGCTCTTGCCTCCTGGTTCGCGGGCCCTTGCCTAGGGCCGCCGGCCCGGGGCATCGAACATCCGGGCCGCTAGACTCCTTCGGTTTGGAGCACCCTAGGGCCCTCGTCCTGGGGCCACAATGCCAAAAAAATGGCTCATTGGAAGGGGCCCCGCGGGATGCTGCCCGCGAGGCCTGCGGCCCTTAGTCGCTCGATGCGGCAGAGGCGTCGTCGCGCGAGGTCACGATCTCGTCGATATGGCCCCAATCCTTGGCTTCCTGCGGCGTCATCCACTTGTCGCGATCCAGCGCCTTCTGAACCGTCTCGTAGTCCTGGCCCGTATGCTTGACGTAGAGTTGGTAGAGTCGCTCGCGCGTCTGTTCGATGTGGCGGGCCGAGATCAGGATGTCGTCGGCCATGCCGCGCGCGCCGCCCGAGGGCTGGTGGATCATGATCTCGGAATTGGGCAACGCAAAGCGCATGCCCTTCTCGCCGCCCACCGAAATCACCGAGCCCATCGACGCCGCCATCCCGCAGACCAGCGTCGAGACGGCCGGCCGGATGTACTGCATCGTGTCGTAGATACTCATGCCCGCCGTCACCTCGCCGCCGGGCGAGTTGATATACATCGAGATTTCCTTGCTCGGGTTCTCGGCTTCGAGGTGCAGCAGCTGCGCCACGACAAGCTGGCTCATGCCACCATGGACCGGGCCGTTCACGAAGACGATCCGCTCCTTCAGGAGGCGGCTGAAGATGTCATAGGCGCGCTCGCCGCGCGACGTTTGCTCGACCACCATGGGGACGAGGTTGTTCTGGAAGTGTTCGACTGGATCTCGCATAGGGTCTGCCCTCTTCACCCGATCCGCGCCTGTCGCGGTGGGCGTTCCACCGCGAACCTATGGCCGTGGCCGGGGGGCTTCAAGCAATCGCCGATGCGGCCCTGTCGCGTCAGTCGGTGTTGACCGGTCAGATCGGGGAGGATTACTCCGTTAACGATGCGACACGAACCCATCCTCGTGGCTCTGGCCGATCCGACGCGACGGGCGATCCTCGACCGCTTGCGGGAGGGGCCGACCGCTGTTGGCGCCATCGCAGAACGGTTGCCGGTCTCGCGTCCGGCGGTGTCGCAACATCTCAAGCACATGGCGGCGGCGGGCCTGGTGACGATGACGCCATCCGGCCGTCGGAACCTCTATTCTCTCGCTCCCGGCGGCGCCTTGCCGCTGGTCGATTGGCTGGGCGGCCTGACAGAACTCGCGGCGCCCTTCGCCTCGTCCGAGGCGGGCGCGGGGCTGACGCGGGCTGTGTCCTTGCGGCTCAGTCCGGACGAGGCATGGCACCTGTTCTGCGAGGATCTCGCGCTGTGGTGGCCGGTCGCGACCGTCTCGGTTTCGGGGCGGACGGAAGGGGCCTTGCCGCAAGCCGTAGTGCTGGACGCGCGGGCGGGCGGTGTCTGGCGCGAGGTCTTGTTCGACGGGACCGAGGCGGTCTGGGCCGAGGTTCGAGAGGCGGACGGAACCCGGCTGGTGCTGGATTGGCGCTTGGGCACGCCCGACGGCTCGACCGTCGTGATCGGCTTCGCGGAGGAGCCGGGTGGCACCCGCGTGACGCTGACCCACGACACCGACGCCGCCGATCTGGCCGAGATGTGGGACCACGTTCTGGTCGAGCGTTTCGCCGCCGCCGCGGCGTCCAGCCTGTCTAACTTCTAGCGCTGCCAGAGGTTTTCGCGGCGGAGCCGATTGCGGATGGCCTGTTCCCGCTTGGGCAGGTTCTCCCGGTCGAACAGCGCACGCGCGCGCTCGCCCTTGCCCTGGTAGAGAAATCGCAGGAACGGCTCGTGCCGTTTCAGGACTTTCTTGATCCGGTTCGGGGCCGTGGCGCTCTGGAGGCTCTCAATCACGTGGTCCGGTGCCGTGGCGTAGAGGAGCGGCATGTATCTGTAGTGAAACGAATGGCTTCCGTCGAAAACGTCAGTCGCGACTCCGCCGCCTTTCCCCGGCCGCCCGCCGCCGAGTTCGTGGATCGCCAGAGGCAGTGCGGCCTGATCGAGCCAGGGGTCGAGCTCCTGCGCGACGGCGCTTGGGGGAGGGTCGTCGCGGATCATCAGGGCGGCGTCGAGGAAGGCGGCGTGAAACGCCCGTGGATCGGCCCCGAAGAACCAGCCCGCATTGAAGTAGAGATAACGACGCCAATGGTTGACGGGCCAATCTCGATCTTCCGTGTCCTCCAGGCGCCCGCCTCGACGGATGTGAAGGTCGCGCCATATCTCTCTGAGATCAGGGCCATAAATATCCACGCGCGGCCAGGTGTTCTCGCGCTTCATGCTGGCCGAGGGGCGGGCGAAATCGATCTCAAGTTCGGCCAGTTCCCCGGTGATCACCGTGTCCGTATCGAAGAAGAGGAACGGCCCGGCCGGGAGAGCGGCCAGCGCCTCGATCTTGTTGCCATGCGGATAGGCGGCACCGAAATGTCTGTTTTCAAACGGAATGAACTCCGCGCCCAGCTCTTCGAGCAGCGACCGCTGGGGGCCGGTCGGGATGCGCGGGTCTTCGGGCCAGAGGGGGCCGGTCGGTTCGGCTACGATGAGGCGCCCGGAGAAGCGCGGCGAGCCGTGGCGGAGGGTGGCTGCGAAAAGGGCCGCCTCGTGCTGGAGGCGGCCCTTTTGGCCTATTATCAGGATGTTGAAGCTCAATCCAACTCGGCGAGGCTGTCCAGCGCGGTCTGAAGCGCGGCCCGCTCGCCTTGCCGCGCGCTGAGATTGGCGCGGGCTTCCTCGACCACCTCCGGCGGGGCTGAGGCGGCGAAGTTCGGGTTATTGACGCGGCCTTGCAACCCTTGGATTTCCTTGTCCAACTTGGCCGCCGACTTGGTCAGGCGCGCCATCTCGGCGGCCACGTCGATGACGTCGCCCAAGGGCAGGGCGAACCGGTCGGTGCCCACAGTCACGGCGAGCGATCCCTTGGGGGCGTCGCCTTCGGTGAGACCTTCGATCCGGGCCATCGCCTGAATCAGCGGCGCATTGTTTTCAAATGCTTGCGCCGCGTCTTTTGACCATTCGACCGCGATGACGGGAATGCGCGCCGAGGCCGGCACGTTCATCTGAGCGCGGGCGGAGCGGACGGCCTCGATGAAGGCGATGACCCAGCGGATTTCGGTTTCCGCAGCGGGATCAACGGCTTCGGAGGTGAGGGTCTCGGGCCAGTGGCCGTGGACGAGCATCCCGTCATGGCTGGTGACGCGCCAGAGTTCCTCGGTGATGAAGGGCATGAACGGATGCAGCATGGTCATGCACCGCTCCAGAACCCAGGCCATGGTGCGCTGCGTTTCCGCTTTTGCATCAAGGTCTTCGCACTGGAGGAGAGGCTTGGAGAACTCGACATACCAGTCGCAGACGACGTTCCAGACGAACCGGTAGAGCGCGTGCGCGGCCTCGTCGAAGCGATAGGCGTCGAGGGCGGCGTCGACCTCTTCCCGGGTGCGGGCGGTCTCTCCGACGATCCAGCGATTGACCGTCTGGGTGAGGGAATCCGGCGTCGTGATCTCGGTCGTGACATCGGTCATGACGTCGAGCACGCCATTCATCTCGGCGAAGCGGACCGCGTTCCAGAGCTTGGTGCCGAAATTGCGGTAGCCCTTGATGCGGTCCGCCGATAGCTTCAGGTCGCGGCCCATGGCGGCCATGGCGGCGAGGGTGAAGCGGACGGCGTCGGCGCCATACTCGTCGATGAGGTCGAGCGGATCGAGCACGTTGCCGAGCGATTTCGACATCTTCTTGCCCTTCTCGTCCCGGACGAGCGCGTGCACGTAAACGTCTTTGAAAGGAATACGTGCTTCAAGGGGGAGGTCCTTGGGCAACACGGAGGTCTGCATCATCATCATCCGGGCGACCCAGAAGAAGAGGATGTCGAAGCCGGTAATCAGGACGGAGGTCGGGAAGTATTTGCGCAGCTCTTCCGTATCGTCCGGCCAGCCCAACGTGCCGAGCGGCCAGAGTCCGGAAGAGAACCATGTGTCGAGAACGTCGGGGTCGCGGAAGGCCGGGATCGTCTGCGGGCCCTGCGCCTGACGGATCATGCCCTCGGTGCGCGTGTCGAGCCCCGCAAGATCGTCACCGATGATGTCGAGCGCCTCGGCCTCGGTGTCGACGAAGCGGATATCGGCGTCCTCGCCGTGGATGAGGCGCAGATGGCGCAGCGCCTCGGCCTCGTTGGGGGCGCAGACGGGCAGCCAGTCGGCATCGCCGTCGGGATCCAGCGTGTACCAGACCGGAATCCGGTGGCCCCACCAGAGTTGCCGGGAGATGCACCACGGCTCGATGTTGCGGAGCCAGTGGAAATAGACCTTCTTGTCCGCCTCCGGGAGGATGCGGACGATGCCGTCCTCGACCGCCGAGATCGCCTCGCCGACGATCTTGTCGGTGTCGACGAACCACTGGTCGGTCAGCATCGGTTCGATGGCGACCTTCGAGCGGTCGCCATGGGGCTGCATGATCGGCTTGGGCTCGACCAGCGGGACGAGAGCCTCGGGCTCGGTGCGGGGTTCGCCGCCTTCCTCCGGGGCGGTGGGTTTTGCCACCTTGCCCAGACGGGGGTCGGTCGCCGGGACCATGACGGCGAGGCCCTCTTCGGTGATCTCCTCGACGACCTTCTTGCGGGCCTCGAAGCGGTCCAGGCCGCGCAGGTGGTCGGGGACGAGGTTGACGGCATCGGCGTCGGCCTCGGTGAGCGTACGCTCGCCCTTGGCGACCTGCATCGCGATGGCGGCCGCTTCGGCATAGGGCGCGCCGTCGGCGCGCATCGCGGCCTGGCTGTCCATCAGGCGGTAGAGGGGGATGTTCCCGCGCTTGGCGACCTCGTAGTCGTTGAAGTCATGGGCGCCGGTTATCTTGACCGCGCCGGAGCCGAAATTCGGGTCGGGGTATTCGTCGGCGATGATCGGGATCAGGCGGCGGTGTTCCTTGGGCCCGACGGGGATCTCGCAGAGCTGGCCGACGATCGGCGCGTAACGCGCGTCGTCCGGGTGCACGGCGACGGCGCCGTCGCCCAGCATCGTCTCGGGCCGGGTGGTCGCGATGGAAATGTAGTCGCGGGTCTCGCGGAAGAGTTCGTTGCCGTCCTCGTCGCGCTCGACATACTCGTAGGTCGCTCCACCGGCGAGCGGGTACTTGAAATGCCACATGAAACCGGGGGTCTCGATGTTCTCGACCTCCAGGTCGGAGATCGCCGTCTCGAATTTCGGATCCCAGTTCACGAGGCGCTTGCCGCGATAGATCAGGCCTTGTTCGTACATCTCCACGAAGACCTTGATGACGGCGTCGTGGAAGTTCTGCTCCGTCGGGTCCGGATCGCCGGGGGCGCCGCCCATGGTGAAGGCCTCGCGCTCCCAGTCGCAGGAGGCGCCGAGGCGCTGAAGCTGGCCGATAATGGTGCCGCGGGACTTGGCCTTCTGCTGCCAGACGCGGTCGAGGAAGGCCGCGCGGCCCATCTCCTGGCGGGTGGGCTCTCCGTTGGCGGCCATGTCGCGCTCGGTCACCATCTGGGTGGCGATGCCGGCATGGTCGGTGCCCGGCTGCCAGAGCGTGTCGAAGCCGCGCATCCGGTGCCAGCGGACGAGGATGTCCTGCAAGGTGTTGTTGAACGCGTGGCCCATATGCAGCGAGCCGGTGACGTTGGGCGGGGGAATCACGATCGAGAAGGTTTCGGGGCGCGAGGCGTTCGCGCCCGCTCGGAAATAGCCGCCGTCGATCCATGCGCGGCTAATGCGGGCCTCTGCTTCGGCGGCGTCGAAGGTCTTTTCCATGGGTCTCGGGGCTCCGGTCCGTGTCGGATTGGGGCTTAACGCGGTGCCCGGGCGAGGGGAAGGGTGGTGGACAGCGCGCGTGGCGCCGCTATCGTCCGCGCGAGACGAATTCGGAGAGCCCCCATGGACAAGTTTGGCCTGAGCCAGCCCAATCGCCGCACCGAGGACCCGCGCCTGCTGACCGGCGGCGGGGCCTATGTCGACGATCTCGCGCCCGAGGGGGCGCTGCATGCTTACATGCTGCGCTCGACGGTGGCGCATGGCGAGATCAAGGAGTTGGACGTCTCTGACGCCGAAGAGATGCCCGGCGTGAAGATGGTGCTGACCGCCGACCGGCTGGACGGACTCGACGCGACGCTGGGCACCACGCCGGCGAAGAGCCCGGTGGATGGGCGGCGTGGGGTCACGCCCGAGCGGCCCTTGCTGGCCAAGGGGCGGGTGCGCTTCGTCGGCGAAGGCATCGCGATGGTGATCGCCGAGACCCTGGCGCAGGCGCGCGACGCGGCCGAGGCGATCATGGTCGATATCGATGAGCTGCCGGTGAAGGTGGACGTGGCCCCCGGCGGGCCCGCGCTCTATGACGAGGCGCCCGACAACGTGGCCTATGTCTGGAAGATGGGCGACGAGGCCAAGGTCGAGGCGGCGCTGGCCGGGGCCGCGCATCGCGTCACCCTTGAGGTCGAGGACAACCGCATCATGGTCGCCTCGCTGGAGCCGCGGGGTTGCTTCGCCGAGGGGATCGAGGACGGGCGTCTGCATGTCTGCGTGAACGGGCAGGGCGTCTGGGGCATGAAGGGCGATCTGGCCCGCGTGCTGGGGATGCCGAAAGAGGCGATCCGCGTGACGAACCCGGATGTGGGCGGCGGGTTCGGGATGAAGGCGATGGCCTATCCCGAGACCTTCCTGGTGGCTCATGCCTGCCGCGACCTCGGCCAGCCCGTGCGCTGGATGGGCGACCGCACCGAATCGATGCTCTCGGACAATGCCGGCCGCGACCTGACGCAGACCGCCGAGATGGGCTTCGACGCCGATTACAAGCTGATCGCCTACCGCACCACCAACGTCGCCAATATGGGCGCCTACAATTCCGGCTTTGCCCAGAACATCCAGTCGGACCTGTTCTCCAAGGTGATGATGGGGGTCTATGACGTGCAGGATGCCTGCATGACCTCGACCGGCGTCTTCACCAACACCACCCAGGTCGATGCCTATCGCGGGGCCGGGCGGCCCGAGGCGATCTTCGTGCTGGAGCGGGCGATGGACTACGCCGCGAAAGAGCTTGGGGTCGATCCGTTCGAGCTGCGCCGCAAGTCCTTCATCCCGGAGGACAAGTTCCCCTATGTCTCGGCCACCGGCGAGACCTACGACGTGGGCGATTTCCACAAGGTGCTGACCCGCGCCATGAAGGAGGGCGATGTCGCGGGCTTTGACGCGCGGCGCGCCGAGAGCGCGGCGCAGGGCAAGCTGCGGGGCTTGGGCGTCTGCTATTATATCGAATCCATCCTCGGGAACCCGGAGGAGAGCGCCGAGATCGAGTTCGGCGCCGATGGCCGCGTCTCGCTCTATGTCGGCACGCAGTCCAACGGGCAGGGCCATGACACGGTCTACAAGCAGTTCCTGGCGACCGATCTCGGCATCTCCGAGGACATGATCGACGTGGTTCAGGGCGACAGCGACCGGATCGCCACGGGGGGCGGCACCGGCGGATCGCGCTCGGTCACGACGCAGGGCACCGCGAACCGGGCCACCGCCGCGAAGGTCGTCGAGAAGTTCACCCCCTTCGTCGCCGAGACACTGGATGTGGATGAGGTCGAGTTCGAGGAAGGGCAGTTCCGCTCGCCCGGCTCGAACGTGGTCATGACCGTGCTGGAGGCCGCCGCCGCCGCCCGCGAGGCGGGGCGCGAAGACCTGCTCAAGACGCGCGAGACGACCAAGCTGCCGGGCCGGTCCTACCCGAATGGTTGCCATCTCTGCGAGGTGGAGATCGACCGCGACACCGGGAACCTGGAGGTGGTGAAATATACGGTGGTGGACGATTTCGGCAATCTAATGAACCCGATGCTGGCCGAGGGCCAGGTCCATGGCGGGGTCGTGCAGGGCATCGGCCAGGCCGTGTCCGAACGGGTCGTCTATGACGAGGACGGACAGCTCTTGACCGCGTCCTTCATGGATTATGGGATGCCGCGCGCCGAGGGCCTGCCCTTCATTGCCTTCTACTCCGAGCCGGTGCCCTCGACGGCCAACGTGCTCGGCATGAAGGGCTGCGGCGAGGCCGGGACCGTGGGCGCGATGGCGGCCGTGGCCAATGCGGCGCTCGATGCGATGTGGCCGCTGGGCCTGCGCAAGGTCGACATGCCGTTCACGCCGTCCCGCGTCTGGGCCTACTTGCAGGAGGCGGACGCAGCGATTGCCGCAGAGTAATCGCCTCACCCAGTTCTGGCGCCGCGTCTTCGGCGGCGCCGACGGGCCGGCGGAACTTCCGGTCGAGGCGCCGCAGGCCCATGTGGTGCTGCTGGACGGGACGCTCTCGTCGCTGGAGGAGGGGCAGGAGACCAGCGTCGGCCTGACCTTCAAGCTGCTCCGCGATGACGGGCATGATTGCCTCTATTACGAGCCGGGGATGGAATGGGAGGGGCTACGCGGCTTGCCCGGTCTGATCTCCGGCTATGGCATCAACAAGCAGATCCGCCGCGCCTACATGTTCCTCGCGCATCGCTACCGGCCGGGGGACAAGGTGTTCCTGGTCGGCTATTCGCGCGGGGCCTATGCGGTGCGGGCGCTGGCGGGGATGATCGATAAGGTGGGTCTGTTGCGCGACGCGACCCTGACCCATGACCGC
This sequence comes from Jannaschia seohaensis, assembly GCF_900116765.1. Classification (GTDB taxonomy): domain Bacteria; phylum Pseudomonadota; class Alphaproteobacteria; order Rhodobacterales; family Rhodobacteraceae; genus Jannaschia; species Jannaschia seohaensis. The sequence continues at coordinate 360,569 of NZ_UETC01000003.1, forward strand.
ACGCGGGAGGCTTGGTCGTATTATTGCGACGATGCGGACGGCCCTGCGGCGCGGGCGTTTCAGGAAGAACTCTGCCACGCCAAGGTCTCCATCACGGCGGTCGGGGTTTACGACACCGTGAGCGCGGTCGGGGTGAAGTGGCCGGTGATCTGGCGTCTGCTGCCAGAGGTGCATGCCTTTCACTCCCATCGCCTGGGGCCGACGACGGAGAACGGATTTCAGGCGCTGGCGTTGCACGAGACCCGCCGCGCCTATGCGCCCGACCGGTGGGAGACGCGGCCGGGCGACCCCAACCGCGTCGAGCAGGTCTGGTTCAAGGGCGGCCACGGCGATGTGGGCGGGCATCTGTCGGGCTATCTCTGGGCGCGGCCGCAGGCCAATGTCTCGGCTGTCTGGATGCTGGAGCGCCTGCAGGCGGTCGGGCTGGAATTGCCGGGGGACTGGCGGGCGCGCTTCCCTGCCGACGAGACCGCCCGGCCGGTCGGATCCTGGCGGGGCTTTGGGATCTTCTTTCTGTGGCGGGAGCGGCGGGAGGTCGGGCTGGATCCGAGCGAGGCGCTCCACCCGAGCGCAGAGGGCGACTGGGCGGACGGGGCGGTGCCGCTCTGGTCCGCCGAGGCCGTCCGCTAAAGCGTTTCGCCTTTACCCTGCGTTAGCAGCGAAAGGCGAAACGCGTGTACCGCTCGACCGGAGCACCGCGCTTCAGCCCAGCGGCCGGATGCGCAGCTGGGTGATGCGGTGCGCCTCGCGCGCGGCGACCTCGAAGCGGAAGCCGTGGAAGCTGAAGACCTGGCCCTTGGTCGGGATCGCTTGCGCCTCGTGGATGACGAGGCCCGCGACGGTGTTCGCCTCGTCGTCGGGCAGGCCCCAATCGGTCGCGCGGTTGAGGTCGCGGATCGTCATCGCGCCGTCGATCAGATAGCTGCCATCGGCGTCGGGCGTCAGGATCGGATCGTCGGGCTGGTCGAACTCGTCGGTGATCTCGCCGACGATTTCCTCCAGGATGTCTTCGAGCGTGATCAGGCCCTGCAGGGCGCCGTATTCGTCCACCACAAGGGCGAAATGCGTGTGGCGCTTGAGGAATTCGCGCATCTGGTCGTCGAGCGTCGTCGTCTCGGGGACGAAATAGGGCTCCATCATCGCCTCGCGCACGTCGAACTTGGCGATGGCCTCGACCCCGCCGCCTTCGCCGCGCACGAGGCGGTCGATGGTGCGCAGCATGTCCTTGGAATGGATCAGGCCGATGATGTTCTCGGGCTCGCCCTCATAGACCGGAAGGCGGGTGTGGCGCGAGGCGAGGCACTGGTCGAGGATCTCGGCAGGAGCCGCGTCCACATCGACCATCTCGATGCCGGAGCGGTGGAGCATGATCTCTTCTACGAAGCGGTCGCCCAAATCGAGCGCGCCCAGCAGGCGGTCGCGGTCCTCCTTCTGGACGCCGCCCTCGGTGTGGCCCTGGGTGATGACGCCCACGATCTCGTCGCGGGCCGACATGATCGCCGCATCCGCGTCGATATCGACGCCGAAGACGCGCAGCACCGCCCGAACCAGCGCCCGCACGACCGAGACGATGGGCGCGAAGGCGCGCACCACCAGCGCGATCACGGGCGCCACGCGGGAAGCGGCCGCTTCGGGGTTCGAGATCGCGTAGGTCTTGGGCATGACCTCTGCGAAGATCAGCACGAGCGCGGTCATCACCAGCGTCGCGATGGCCACGCCACCCTCGCCGAAGAGCGCGGTGAAGAGCGCGGTGGCCAGCGAGGCCGCGAGGATGTTGACGATGTTGTTGCCTAGCAGGACGGAGCCGATCAGGCGCTCGCTATCATCGGTCACGGCGAGGGCCCGTCTGGCCCCCAGATTTCCCTTGTCCGCCTGGGAGCGGAGCTTGCCGCGCGACGCGGCCGTGAGCGCCGTCTCCGAGCCGGAGAAAAAGGCGGAGAGGGCGAGCAGGAAGAGGATGGCTGCGGCCGTCCCCCAGATCGCCCCGCTTGTCATCGTTTGCATGGCGGGTTCCATGGAGCGCGTTATGGGGAGCGGGCGCGCCCGGTTCAAGCGGGGTTAGGGGGGCTCTGCCCCCCGTCGCCATGGGCGACTCCCCCCGAGGTATTTTGAGCAAGATGAGAAAGCTAGGGTTTCGCGAGCGGATGGTGGGTCAGAACCAGCTCCTGCAAGCGGGATTCCAGCACGTGGGTGTAGATCTCGGTGGTCGAGATGTCGGCATGGCCGAGCATCGCCTGGATCGCCCGCAGATCCGCCCCGCCCGACAGAAGATGCGTGGCGAAGGCGTGGCGCAGGACATGCGGCGAGATGGCCCCGGGGTCGAGGCCGGCATGGGCCGCCAGCGTCTTGATTCGCGTGTGAAACCAGATCCGCGTCAGATGCCCCGCTTTGCCCCGGGACGGAAAGAGCGCCGGGGAGGCGGGGGTGCCGCGCTCCGCGCGCTTCTTCGCCTCGTCGGCGTCGCGATGGGCGAGCCAGGCGGTCAGGGCGGCGCGGGCCGGGGGCGAGAGGGGCACGAGCCGTTCCCTGCCGCCCTTGCCGCGCACCAGCAGCATCCGGGGATCGCCCCGCGCCGACGCGACCGGCAGGGAGACGAGTTCGGTCACGCGCATGCCCGTGGCATAGAGCAGCTGCATCAGGCAGGTGTCGCGCAGGCGCTCGGCTTCGGTGGCGCCCATGGTTTCGGCGGCGGCGAGCAGGGCGTCGACCGCTTCGGGGCTGATCGTCTTGGGCAGGGATTTCCGCTTGGACGGGCCGCTGATGCGGATCGCCGGATCGTCCGCGCGCAGGCCCTCTTCGTGGGCGAAGCGGTAGAACCCCCGGATCGCGGCGAGGCGGCGCGCGCGGGTGGAGGCGGCGAGGCCCTGGGCCTCGCAGGACACGAGATAGGCTTCGATATCGGCGCGGCGGGCCGTCTCGGGCGACAGGGCACGGGCCGCGAGATGGGCTGCATAGTCCTCCAGGTCGCGGCGATAGGCGAGAAGAGAGTTGAGCGCGGCGCCGCGCTCGGCGGCCTGCGCCTCCAGGAAGCGGTCGATCCAGGCGGTCATGTCAGCAGCAGTTGCAGGGCGGTGCGGCGGGCCGTTTCCTCCAGGCCGGCGGCCCGGAGCAGGGCCAGGGCGTCGGCGATGCCCTGCGGGTCGGAGCGCGCGCCGTCGGCCAGCAAAAGCCCCGCTTCGAGCAGGGCCTCGCCCAGCCGGTCATCGGCCGCGAGCCGCAACAGACGATCCGGCGGCGGGTTGGTGAAGCCGTCGCGGATGGCCTGCTCAAGACCCGTCCGGGGCGGGACCAGATCGGGCGCGCCCCGGGCGATGGCGGCGGCGAAGCTGCCGGGATGGGTCTCTCCCGTGCTCTCATAATCATCGGAGAGCAGGCCGATCCGCGCGGCATGGGCCTGCGCATGGGGCGGCAAGCGCATCCGGGCGAGCGGGTCGGCATAGAGCTCGGCAAAGGGCACCAGAAGGCCGCTTTCCTCCATGCGGGCAATGGCTTCAGGCAGCGCGTCGGCGACCGCGTCGGGCCGCCCCGCCAGCAGGGCTGCATCGAGGGCCTGGATCGCGGCCGCCCGGTCCCACACCCCGCCGGACGCGGCGGGCCGCCGCTCCGTATAGAGCGAGAGCAGCCGATTGGGGGCGAGCGCTTGGATGCGGGCCAGACGCTCCGCCGCCTCGATCTGGGCTTTCCAGCCGGAGGTCGGGCGCAGATCGGCCACCGCGAAGGCCAGGGGCAGGGCGCGGGTATCCGGCGTCTCGCCGATCCCATCGAGCAGGCGGAACGCCAGCGGCGTCATCGGGCGCGGCGGGATCGGCGGCGGCAGGCCTTCGAAGAGGTCCGGGTCGAGGAAATGCGCCAACAGCTCGTCCTCGGCCGGGGTGATGCGGCCCAGGGCGCGGCCGGTCTCCAGTGTCAGCGCGGCGGCGGGCCAGTCTCCGGTGCGCGAGAGGCAGAAGATGCGCGCGGGCAGGGTCGGCGCCACCGAGGGGTTCGCCGTCATCGCATCGCAGGCTCGGGCGTCGAAGCCGGTCAGCAGCGAGGTATCGAACCAGCGCCGGAACGCCTGCCGGTCAGTCGCGCCCGCCCGCTCCAGCAGGGCCTGGGCCTGATCGAGCGCGCCGAAGCGGAGCAGCGTGTCGATGCGCGCGAAGAACAGCGCATCGGGGTCGGCGGCGGCGCGGGGCGGGTTCAGCTCGGCCAGGAGCAGCGTGAGCAGCAGATCCTGCATCGCCGGAAGGGCGTCCGCCGGCTGGCGCGCTAGCAGATCGGCCAGCCGCGCCGGATCGCTGCCGGCGACGGCATCGGCCGGCAGGCCGCTGCGCGCGGGGCTGATCAGCCCCACGGCGTCGCGGCGGGTGGTGCCCAGCGGCTGCGTCGTGATCGTCGTCTCGGTGGGCGCGGTGACCGGAGGCTCGCCGATGGTCGGGTCGGGGAGCTGCTCCACCGTCCGCTCGTCCACGATCCGCCCGTCAGGCGGAATCCGCGACGCGATCGAGTCGCTGAGCCATGGGATCACCGATTGCGGCGGCTCCTGCGCCACCGCCGGCAGCCCCATCAGGATGAGCAGGAGGCTAGCCCGCATCGATCTCGATGGTCTCGGTCACAGGGGCTTCCTCGGGCTCCAACAGATAGGAGTAGCCGAACAGGCCGATGGCTCCGAGCACGGCCAGGATCAGGAGGTATTTGATCAGTCGAAACATGGGCCGTCCGTGCGTCTTGGTCCGTGACAGTCTGTCCGCCGGAGATAGCGATGGCAATCCGGGGCGCAACCGTCCATTCAAAGGGCATGACGGATGTGGGCGAGAGGCAGCAGGCTGGAACGGGTCTGACCGTGCCGGTCGTATTGGTGGGAATGCCGGGATGCGGCAAGACGTCGGTCGGGATGGCCCTGGCCGAACGGCTTGGCGTGCCGTTCCGCGACACGGACGAAGCCCTGGTGGCGGCGGCGCGCATGTCCATCGCCGAGATCTTCGCGCGCGATGGTGAGGCGTTTTTCCGCGCACGCGAGAGCGAAGTGCTGCGCCGCCTGCTGGAGCAGGGGCCCGGCGTGCTGTCCACCGGCGGCGGGGCCTTTCTGCGCGCAGAGAATCGGGACGCGATCGCGGCGCACGGGCTGTCGGTCTGGCTGCGCGCGTCCGAGCCCTTGCTCTGGTCGCGGGTGCGCAACCGCAATTCGCGGCCCTTGCTGCGCACGGACAATCCGCGCCGGACGCTGAACGAACTGATGGCCGCGCGGGAGCCCTTCTATGCCAAGGCCGCGCTGGCGGTCGATGCGGCGCCGGAGTATTCCATCGCCGACATGGCGGCGCGGGTCGAAGACGCGCTGCGCAAGGCGGGTGTGGTGCAATGATCGAAACGGTGCATGTGCCGCTCGGGGCGCGGGCCTATGACGTGCTCGTGGGGCCTGGCCTGCTCGCCCAGGCAGAGACTCGGATCGCGCCGCTTCTGTCGCGGCCCCGGGTCTTCGTGGTGACTGAGTCGCGGGTCGCGGCGCTGCATTTGGACGCGTTTCGCACGGGGCTCGGCGGCATCTCGGCCGAGGTTCTGGTCCTCCCGCCTGGGGAGGGGACGAAGGATTGGGCCAACCTGACCCGCGTGGTGGAGTGGCTGCTCGATGGCCGCTGCGAACGGGGCGACGTTGTCGTGGCCCTGGGCGGCGGGGTGATCGGCGATCTCGTGGGATTCGCGGCGGCGATCCTGCGGCGAGGGGTGCGCTTCGTTCAGGTGCCGACGACGCTTCTGGCGCAGGTCGATTCGTCGGTCGGCGGCAAGACCGGGATCAACACGCGGCACGGCAAGAATCTGGTCGGCGCGTTCCATCAGCCCAGCCTGGTTCTGGCCGACGTGGAGGTGCTGGAGACGCTGACGCCGCGCGATTTCCTGGCGGGCTATGGAGAGGTCGCGAAATACGGGCTGCTCGGCGACGAACGGTTCTTCGCTTGGCTCGAACAGAACGGGCCGCGTCTGGCCAGCGATGTGGGCCTACGGGTCGAGGCGGTGCGGCGGTCGGTCCAGATGAAGGCCGATATCGTCGTGCGCGACGAGACGGAGCGCGGGGATCGGGCGCTGCTGAACCTCGGGCACACGTTCTGCCACGCGCTGGAGGCGGCGACGGGCTATTCCGACCGGCTGCTCCATGGCGAGGGCGTCGCCGTGGGCTGCGCTCTGGCCTTCGACCTCTCGGCGCGGCTGGATCTGTGCTCGCAGGAGGCGCCGAGTCGGGTGCGCGGGCATCTCCAGGAGATGGGAATGTTGCGAGATCTGAGCGACATCCCGGGGGAGTTGCCCGGGCCGGAAGCGCTGCTGGATCTGATGGGGCAGGACAAGAAGGTCGTGGCGGGCCGGCTGCGTTTCATTCTCGCGCGGGGAATAGGCGATGCCTTCGTGACCGATGCGGTGCCGCGCGCGGCGGTGATCGACGTGCTCGAACGGTCGGCCAAGAGCTTTCGTTGAAAGCTCTTCAGACGACGCGGCGGATCGACTCTCGGTTGCAGAACACCACGATCTGACCGCCATTCTTCACCGCCGTCCATCCGCGGCGGCGGATCGCGGCCAGGAAAACCTGCCGCGTCACCATCGCCTCGATATCTCGGAGCGAGCGGCGCACGGTCGCGCCGCCTTGGCGGAGAACACGGCGTTGAGCCAATGCGCCTGGCGTTTGGAGAGCAAGGGATCCATGCGCCCGTTATCGCGCATTGGGGTTAACGATCGGCTAATGCCTGGAGCCGCCGCAGCACCGCGACCCGGATCGCGGAGGCGAGACCGGCGGAGACCCCGCGTTCCCGGTCGATCCGGGCGGCGAGGGCGTTGACGGACAGGCCCTCCTCCCGGGCCATGTCGACGAAGGCGACCCAGAACGCGTCCTCCAGAGACACGCTCGTGCGGTGGCCGTCGAGCGTCAGGGAGCGTTTTCGGGGGCGGGCGTCGCTCATTCCAGGCGATGCCCGTCGAGGTCGCGCCGCGCCTTTTCCGCCGTGGTCTTTTCGAGCTCCCGCGCGGCTTTGCTGCGCCCGTGGCGCGCGGCATTGGCGTCGGCCTGCGCGGCCTTTTCGGCGCGGGCGCGCTGCTTACGGGCTTGGCGGAGATTGACGACCTTGGACATGCGGGAACTTTAGGGGCGTCCGGCGCGCGCGGCTAGGTAGTGCCTGCGTGTCTCGGCGATCCAGCCCGGACCAGAGCCACCGCGCTCAAAAAGCCTGCACTGGCTGGCGGAACGGCCGGCCCGGATCAATCCTCCGGACCGGCCTGCGGGCGATGGCCTTGGGCGGCCGTGGGTCAGTCCTTTGGGCCGATCATCAGCTCCGGCCGGACCACGCGGTCGAAGGTCTCCTCGTCGACGAGGCCCAGGGCGATGGCCTCTTCCTTCAGCGTCGTGCCGTTCTTGTGGGCGGTCTTGGCGACCTTGGTGGCGTTGTCATAGCCGATGGTGGGGGCCAGCGCCGTGACGAGCATCAGCGATTCCTTCATCAGCTTGTCGATCCGCTCCACATTCGCCTGAGTGCCGACGACCATGTTGTCGGTGAAGCTGCCGGCCGCATCGCCCAGAAGCTGCATCGATTGGAGCACGTTATAGCTCATCATCGGGTTGTAGACGTTCAGCTCGAAATGGCCCTGGCTGCCGGCGAAGCCGACGGCGGCGTCGTTGCCCATGACATGGGCGCAGACCATCGTCAGCGCTTCCGCCTGGGTCGGGTTGACCTTGCCGGGCATGATCGAGGAACCGGGCTCGTTCTCCGGCAGGATCAGCTCGCCCAGGCCGGAGCGGGGGCCGGAGCCCAGCAGGCGCATGTCGTTGGCGATCTTGAAGAGGCTCGCGGCGACGGTCTTGAGAGCGCCGGAAAACATCACCATGGCGTCATGGGCGGCGAGCGACTCGAACTTGTTGGGCGCGGTGACGAAGGGCAGGCCGGTGATCGAAGCGATCTCGGCGGCGACCTTCTCGGCGAAGCCCTTGCGGGTGTTCAGCCCCGTGCCCACCGCCGTGCCGCCCTGGGCCAGCTCGTAGATGTCCGGCAGGCAAGCCTCGACCCGCTCGATTCCCTTGGCGACCTGATGGGCGTAGCCGCCGAACTCCTGGCCAAGCGTGAGCGGCGTCGCGTCCTGGGTGTGGGTGCGGCCGATCTTGATGATGTCCTTGAATTCCTCGGATTTCACCTCCAGCGCGGCGTGGAGCTTGCGCAGGCCGGGCAGCAGCGTGTCGCGGGCCATCATGCCGATGGCGACATGCATCGCGGTGGGGAAGGTGTCGTTGGACGACTGGCCCATGTTGCAATGGTCGTTGGGGTGCACCGGGTCCTTGGAGCCGATGGTGCCGCCCATGATCTCGATCGCGCGGTTGGCGATGACCTCGTTGGCGTTCATGTTCGACTGCGTGCCCGAGCCGGTCTGCCAGACGACGAGGGGGAAGTTGTCGTCGAACTTACCGTCGATGACCTCTTGCGCGGCCTGCTGAATGGCCTTTGCGCGGTCCGCGTCCAGATCGCCGAAGTCTTCGTTGACGATGGCCGCCGCCTTCTTGATCGCGCCCAGGGCGCGGATGATGGCGACCGGCTGACGCTCCCACCCGATGGGGAAGTTCATGATCGAGCGCTGCGTCTGCGCGCCCCAATACTTGTCGGAGGGGACCTCCAGCGGTCCGAAGCTGTCGGTTTCGGTGCGGGTGCTCATGGGGCGCTCCTGGTCTGTCCGGGACCGGGTTTAGCCCAGGGGTCAGGGGGCGTCCACGGGCGGTGGCGCTAACGGATGGGCCTTTCGCGGACATAGCCGGAGGGCGCGCAGCCGGGCCGGTGCGCGACGTGAGAGGCGGGGGGCGTGGCGCCGTGGGCGGCTATTTGCGGAACTTGTCGAGGCTGACGACTTCGGCCTCGTGGCGCGGCCGGGGCTCTTCCTCGGGTTCGTCGGAGAGGTCGGCGAAGGGCGCCTCCTCGTCCATGTCGTCCATCTCGTCGTCGCGGTCCGCGTCCTGTTCCTCGAAGCGGAGGCCGAACTCGACCGAGGGGTCGACGAAGGTGCGGAGCGCGCGCAGCGGCACGACCAGGGTCTCGGGGCTGTCGCCGAAATTCAGCGTGACCGAGAACCGGTCGTCCTCGACTTCCAGCCCGTCGAACCAGTGCTGGAGCACAATGGTCATGTCCTCGGGATAGCGGTCGCGCAGCCAGTCGGCGATCTCGACCCCGGGATGGCGGGTGTCGAAGGAGATGAAGAAGTGATGTTCGCCGGGCAGCCCCTCGGCCGCGACCCGACGCAGGAGATCCGCGATCAGCCCGCGCATCGCGTCATGCATCCTCGCGCCGTAGTCGATGCTTTGCCAGTCCGCCATGGTCAGCCCCCGAAGTGCCGTCATCCAAGATAGAACAGAGGCGCGGGGAGGGGACAAGGCCCCGCGCCGCGCCGGGACGGAAATCCCGTCCGGGCCAGAAGGTGGCGGTGGGGCGCATCCTTACTGGTGCGCACGCCATGGCGGATCGCCGAATCGCGCCGAAGCGGAGGGCGCGGGGCCGCGCGGCTGGGCGATGGAAATGGGGAAGGAAGTGCAGGCTTCTGTTGCCAGGTGCCTGCGAACCCCGCCTTACACTGCTAGGCGCAAGGACTTAAGTTTCGGTAGATCCGACTGCTTACGCAGCCATCGCCACCGGAGCACGGTTGTCGTTGGCAACTGTACGTTTCGGACCGATAACGGTGGTACCTCACCGAGCGAAAGCTGGCCTCTTTAGACGTTCGTCGATCCTATTTCGGCCCCAAATGTCCCCAACGAGGATCTTGGTGGAGCCGCCGGGTACCGCCCCCGGGTCCGAGCCGCTTATTACAGGTGCGTTTATCGCCATAGTCCCCGAGGGGACACCCGTTAGGTAGGGGAGCGCGTCCCGGGGATCAAGGGTCAGGCCAACCAGAGATTGCCGAGAACCAGCATCAGGCCGACCACGATCTCGGTGCCGAAGAAGGTCCATTTGCGCGCGGTCGTGCCGTCCATCAGCAGCGAGGTGACGCGGCCCAGCGCGCCGCCCAACCAGACGAAGCCCAGCATCGCGTAGGATATGGGCGAGGCGAGGAACAGCGTCGCCAGCCCCGCCACCACGAAGAGCGCCCCGGACGCGGCCCGGATCTCTGAATAGCCCATGGTGCTGCCGGTATCGGCGAGGCCGACCTTTTCCATCGTCCAGGCCGGGGCCAGCCATCCGGCCGTGCCGAAGCCGATCGTGACGATCGCGAGAAGCATGTTGATCAGGTCCATCCGTCTCTCCGCAAATAGGGGGCCGCGCGGGCGGCTTGCTTTGGCTATGCAACACGGAGGGGCGGGGGGTGGGTTCCCCGCCGGGGCTCAGACGCGGCGGGCGCTCCGAATCTCTCGAAGGCGTCCAAGCCCGGCGCGCAGCCCGTCCTCCGCCCAATGGCGTGCATCGCGCAGGACCGCCCGCAGTGCGGGTTCGGTTGTCGGGCCGCCGTCATCGACGACATAGACCGGCGGGGCATCGCCGGTGGCCGGCGGCTCCGCAAGCTCGCTGCGATAGAGCGCGCCGTAATGCGCATAGGCCGCCGGGGCCAAGGCGTGCAGCCGCGCCTGCGTCGGGTCCAGCCCGGCAGGGCCGTTTTGCGCGAGGGCGGCCGCGATGCGGGGTTTGGGGCCGTGGAAATGGACGATCCCAGTCTCGGGCCCGACGCCCCAATAGGGCTTCCAGTTCATCTCCAGCGGCAGCGGATCCGTCCGGCCGCGAAAGAAGGCGTTGAAGCTGGCCTGGTCGTGGGTGGGCCAGGTGAAATCGCCCGCGAGCCGCGCTCGGATGGCGGCGCGAAAGGCGTCATCCACCCCGCGCAGCCCGTCGAGGTTCATCAGCATCACACCGGAATTGAAATGACTGCGCGCGGCCCGCCACCGCTCGGGCGCCACGGCCAGCAGGCGCGGGCGCGCGAGACGCGGCGGGAGCGGGCGGAAGAGCACATCGATATCGGTGTAGAGGACGACCGCGTCCTCGGTCTCGATCCGGGGGATGTCCAGCCGCAGCCAATGGCCCGCGAAGGTCTCGTAATCGGCGCCATAAGCACGGCGCAGCTCGGGCTCTAAAGACGGCATGTGGCGGATCACCGTCACGCCCATCTCCCGCAGTTTGTCCAGCGCGGGCCGCGTGCGGCCGACATAGAGGCAATGGGGCAGCAGGTCGGTGTGCCGCAGGCAGGAGTGGATCGCCGCCCGCAGCAGCCGGAAATTATCCCCGCCCAGCGCGCCGTCGTTGGCGCAGAAATACCATTTGCGCAGGCGGGTCTGCGCGGCCGGAGCCTCCGGCCGCGCAAGGGTCATCAAAAGCCGGCCTTGATGCGCTCGAAGGTCTCGTTCTGCTTTTCCCGCAGAGCCGCGTCCATCGGCAGCTGCGCCAGCACCGGCGCGTCGATCTGGCCCAGGCCGGCGGCGACCAGCGCCTCTTCGCCCTGGCTGGCCATCGCCGCCTGGTTCGACTGGCCGTAGCCCGCCTCAAGCAGCGGCACGGTCGCGGAGGGGGCGAGCATCGCGTTGACGTAGTCGTAGGCCAGCTGCTCCTCGCCCTCGCCCTCGCGCATGTTCACATAGCCGCAGAGCCACAGCGACGAGCCTTCGGCCGCCTCGCGCTGGAAGCCGATCGGGAAGCCTTCCTCGACCATGGTGGGCAGCGTCTCGTTCCACGCCCAGCTCACTAGCACCTCGCCGGAGGCCAGCAGCTGCGACAGCTCGGCCGGATCGGTCCAGTAGGTGCGCAGGTTCGGGTGCACCTCCCGCAGCCAGGCCGAGGCGGCCTCGAACTGCGCGTCGGTGGCCGCGGACCAGTCGGTCGTGCCGGTTGCGAGATAGGCCAGCGCATAAGCGTCGTCGACATTGTCCGGCAGCGCCATGCGGCCCGCATATTTGGGGTTGGTGAAGACGTTCAGGGTGGCGACGTCCTCGGCCGGGACGTCCTCGGCATTGTAGGCGATCGCGGTGGAGCCGTAATCGACCGGCAGGAAGAACACGTCCTCGTTTGTGTCGACCTCGGTGCCGGTCAGGTCGGTGCTGAGGTTGGCCCATTCGGGGATCAGAGACAGATCCCAGGGCTCGACGATGCCCGAATCGACGAACTTGTTGACCGACCCGGCGCAGATATGGGTCACGTCGGCGCGGAAGCCGGAGGACAGCTTTTGAAACGCCTCGTCTTCGTCGCCGAAGAAGGCGAAGCTGGGGCTCTCACCGTGCTTTTCGACATACTCGGCATGGAAGGCGGGATCCTCGAAGCCCGCATAGTCGAAGACGGTCATCTGCGCGGCGGCGGGCAGGGCGATCAGGGTCGCGGCCCCGCCCAGCAGGGTGGCTTTCAGGGTCATCGGTCTCTCCCGTGTTGGACCTTGTTTTGCCGCGCAATCTAGGGCTGACGCGGAGGCGCCGCAATGGGCGCTCAGCGCCGTTCGCGCCGGACCTGTCCGCGGTGGAAAAGCGCGACCATCTGTGCCTCCAACTCGGTCAGAATATGGCACGCCTCGCCCGCATCTCGGGCGCGCACGGCATTTGCGAGTCGGCGGTAGAGCGCGGCGATTTCCGTGCGGTCGCGGTCGGGGAAGGTGATCATGTTCATCAGCGGCTGCATCGCCTCGACGGCCCCTGCAAGCTGATAGGAGAGAACCGGGTTATGCGCGGCATCGACGAAGGCCCGATGAAAGGCCACGTCGGCCGCGCAGAAAGCCACGTCGTCGCAAGGCTGCGTGAGACGGGTCAGGGCGTCGCGCATCGCGGTCAGATCGGCGGGGACATGGTTGGCGCAGGCGAGATCGGCGCAGGCCCGCTCCAGCGCGAAGCGCGCCTCGGCGGCGGTCTCGAAATCGACGGCGTTCATCGACAGCAGCAGGGTCGAGGTGGCGACATGGCTCTCGATGGCGGCCTCGAAGGTGAGCCGATTGACGAAGGCGCCGCCCGTGTTGCCCCGCTTGGTGCGGATCAGGTTGCGGGCGGCGAGCCGCTTCAGCGCCTCCCGCACGGTCGCGCGGGAACAGTCGAATTGCGCCGCCAACTCCGCTTCCGAGGGCAGCCGGTCATCGGCCACGAGATCGCCCGACGCGATACGGGCCGCGATCTGCTCGGAGATGTCCGTGGAGAGGGGCGTGGAGGGCATCAGTTTTCTATTGTCAGACAATTTAAGGTCTGACATTCGGATACGCGAGAGTGTCACGTCGCACAAGGCCGGGGAGGGCTCGATGCGTCATCTGTCCCGCATGACCGCGCCGCATTGGCTGGCGCTCTATGCCGGGCTGCTGGCGGCCTGGGCGCTGGTCTGGTCGATGTCGGCCCCTGGCACCTTCGCGAGCGCCCTGCGCGACCTCTGTCTCACCCCCGCCGGAGAGGCGACGGCGTTTGGTCTGCTGGCGATGTGGCTGATCATGTCAGCGGCGATGATGCTGCCGACGGCGCTCCCGGCCTTCGCTACCCATGACGAGATCGCGACGGCGCAGGGTTTGCGCGGCGGCGGCGCGCTTGTCGGGGGCTATATCACTGTCTGGGTGGGGTTTTCGGCGATGGCCGCCCTCGTGCAGATGGCGGTGGGCGACCGCGTTGACGCGCCATGGCTGGCGCCGCTCCTGCTGATCTTGGCTGCGGCCTATCAAATCTCGCCCCTGAAAGAGGCGTGCCTCAGCAAGTGCCGCCAACCGCTTACCTTCTTCATGCAGCACTGGGATGCGGGCCCCTGGCGCATGGGGCTGCGCCTGGGCGCGGTCTGCCTGGGTTGCTGCTGGGCGCTGATGGCGCTGGGGCTCATCGGCGGCGCGATGAGCCTGGGCTTCATGGCGCTGGCCACCGTATTGATGACGCTGGAAAAACTGACTACGGGACGCGCTGTCCCGGTCGCAATCGCGCTCGGCTGCCTGGGCGGCGCGGGCTTTCTGATCGGAGGATGGATATGAGTGTGAAGATCGCGGCGCCTGTGGTGTCGAGCCGGATGCAGCCCAGGACGGGCGGTGCGCAGACGCCCTGGGCGATCAAGGGCGAACTGATCCTGAACTGCAACTGCACCGTGTTCTGCCCCTGCGTCGTGTCCCTGGGCAAGCACGCCCCGACCGAGGGCTATTGCCAGGCCTGGTCCGGCATCCGCATCGACGAGGGGCATTACGGCGACGCGGACCTCTCCGGTCTCAATGTCGGGCTGCTGCTGGAAATCCCGGGGCTGATGGCGCGGGGTAACTGGAAGGCCGCGGCCTTTATCGACGATCGCGCGAGCCAAGCGGCCTATCTCGGCCTGATCGAGATTTTCTCCGGCCGGGCAAAGGGAACCACCGGGTTGTTCAAGTTGCTTGTCAGCGAGTTCCTGGGGGCCGAGCGCGCGACGATCAGCTATGAGACCGAAGGCAAGACCCGGCGGCTGATGGTGGGCAAGAAGATCCAGGGCGAGGTCGTGCCGGTGAAGGGCAAGGACCGGGAGCGCGACATCGTCGCCACCAATACCGAGTATTGGATGGGCGCGGACATCACCGTCGCCACCGCCACCAAGGGCCGGGTACGCGCCTTTGGCCGGGTGTGGGATTTCGATGGCCGCTCGGCCGAGATCTGCCAGATCGACTGGTCGGGTCCCGAGGTGCCGCGGTGATCGGTGCCGATTGGGTTCGGATGATGGCGCGCTACGCGGCCTGGCAGAACGCGTCCTACGCGGCGTTGACCGCCGACCTCTCCGAAGCCGATTGGTGGGCCGATCGCGGGGCCTTCTTCAAGTCGTTGGGGGTCACCGCAAACCATATCCTGTGGGCCGACAAGATCTGGCTGTCGCGCCTGGGCGGCGGACAGGCGCCGGCGGCGAGCGGGGTGGGCCTGGACATCGCGGCGACGCGCGCCGACTGGGCGGCGCAGCGGGCCAAGGCGGACGCGGATCTGTCCCGCTGGGCGGCTGGGCTGCGGGATGCGGATCTTCGAGGCGACCTGGAATGGGTCTCGGTCCTCGCGGGGGACATGCGCGCGCCGCTGGCAGAGGTCGTCACACATTTGTTCAACCACGCGACCCATCATCGCGGGCAGATGCACGCCATGCTTACCGCCATGGGGCGCGAGACCCCGGTCACCGACATTCCTTTCATGCCGGCCGCCACATGACCGAACTCGCCCGGTCCAACCGGGTCCGCCGGACGTGGTGGACCGATGCCACCGATGCGGCCGGGTGCAAGGCCTATACGGTGTATAACCGCATGATGTTGCCTGCCTCTTTCGGCGGCCCCGCCATCGATTGCGCGCATCTCAAGCGCGCGGTCCAGGTCTGGGACGTCGCCTGCGAGCGGCAGGTGGAGATCGGTGGACCCCATGCGGATCAGGTCATGCAGCGCCTCACGCCCCGCGATCTGGACGGCCTCGCCGCGGATCGCTGCGCCTATGTTCCGATCTGCAACCGCAATGGCGGGATGCTCAACGACCCGGTCGCGCTGCGCCCCCGTCCCGGCGTCTGGTGGGTCAGCCTCGCCGATGGAGAGCTGCGGCTCTGGATCGAGGGGATGGTCGAGGCGGGGGGCTATGACGCCTATGTGCGCGAGGTCGATTGCCAGCCCTTGGCCGTGCAGGGTCCGAAATCCGACGACCTCGCGGCGCGGGTTTTCGGCGAAGAGGTGCGGAGCATCCGGTTCTTCCGGTTTAAAAGGCTGCCGTTTCAGGATACAGAGTTGATCGTCAGCCGGACCGGCTATTCCAAGCAGGGCGGCTTTGAGATCTATGTCGAAGAGCAGCGCCATGCGATGCCGCTCTGGGAGGCGCTCTTCGAGGCGGGGCGGGATCTGGACGTCCGCGCCGGTTGCCCCAACCTGATCGAGCGGATCGAGGGCGGCATGCTCTCCTACGGCAACGACATCACCGATGCGGACACGCCCTTCGAGGTCGGGCTCGAAAAGTACGTGCAGCGGTTTGACTGCATCGGGGGCGCGGCGCTCAAGCGGCATGTCTCCACCCGGCGGCTGATGGCCCTGGAGATGGAAAAGCCCGTGCCCGCCTGCGAGCGGCTCTGGCCGGTCAAGGTGGGCGACCGTCAGATCGGGGTCGTGAGCTCCGCGGCGGAGTCGATCGAGTTCGGCTGCGGCGTGGCGATCGGGATGATCGGGCGGAAATGGACGGCCGGACAAGAGGTCGTGATCGAGACGCAGGACGGACCCAAGCGCGGTCGGCTGCGAGAGAAATTCTGGCGATAGCAGGAGGATACGCGATGACGTTCAAAGCTTTGGTGGTCGAGAAGACCGAGGATGGGACCAGCGCGTCGGTCCAGGACATGGAGTTGGACCGCCTGCCCGAGGCCGAGGTGACCGTCGCGGTCGAATACTCGACCGTCAACTACAAGGACGGGCTGTGCATCGGGCCGGGCGGTGGCCTCGTTCGCAAATACCCGCATATCCCCGGAATCGACTTTAGCGGCACCGTGGAAGCCTCTGACGATCCACGCTATTCGCCCGGAGACAAGGTCGTTCTGACCGGCTGGCGCGTGGGCGAGGCGCATTGGGGCGGCTACAGCCAGAAGGCGCGTGTGCGGGCCGACTGGCTGGTGCCGTTGCCCGAGGGTCTGACGACGCGGCAGGCGATGGCGGTGGGCACGGCGGGCTTTACCTCCATGCTGGCGGTGCAGGCCCTGGAGGATCATGGCTTCAAGGCCGGGCCGGTGCTGGTGACGGGCGCGGCGGGCGGTGTCGGCTCGGTCGCGGTGGCGTTGTTGGCGGCCATGGGCAAACAGGTCGCCGCGGTCACCGGCCGCCCGGAGCAGGAGGCGTATTTGCGCGACCTGGGCGCGACGCAGATCGTGCCGCGCGCCGAATTGGCGGAGACGGTCAAGCGCCCGCTCGAATCCGAGACCTGGGGCGGCTGCGTCGACGCGGTGGGCGGCGCGATGCTGGCCCGTGTGCTGGGGCAGATGGAATACGGCGCCTCGGTCGCCGCGGTTGGCCTTGCCGGTGGCGCGGCGCTGCCCGCGACGGTGATTCCCTTCCTGCTGCGCGGCGTGAACCTGTTGGGCATCGACTCGGTCATGCAGCCTTACGAGAATCGGGTGCGCGCCTGGGCCCGTATCGCGGAGCTTTTGCCCATGGAGAAGCTGGAAGAGATGGTTGTCCCGGCGACCCTGGAGGACCTGCCACGGTTGGGCGCGGACATCCTCAAAGGCCAGGTGCGCGGCCGTGTCGTGGTCGATCTGAACGCCTGACCGACCCCCTGATCCGGCCCCGGGGTCGCGGGCTGGGGCATTCCATGTTAGCCTCTACCTCCGGGGCCGTCCTCTGGCGGGCCTGGAAGCGGACGCGCAACCAAGGAGCCCCCATGTTCAAACGGATCATGATTCCAGTCGATCTCGCCCATCTGAAAACGCTTGAAAAAGCGTTGAAGGCGGGTGCCGTGATGGCGCGGTCGGAGGGCGCGCCGGTCACTTACGTATCGGTCACGAGCGACGCGCCCGGGAGCTTGGCTCACACCCCCCAAGAGTTCGAGAAGAAGCTCAACGCCTTCGCGTCGGAGCAGGCTGCGGCGCATGGAATCACGGCCGATGCCAAGATGATCGTCGCCAATGATCCGGCCGTCGATCTCGACGGGAAGCTGATGCGGGCCGCCGACGAGATGGGCGCAGACCTGATCGTCATGGCATCGCATGTGCCCGGACTGAGCGACTACATCTGGCCCTCCAATGGGGGCACGCTCGCCGGACATTCGAAGGCCTCCGTCTTCGTCGTCCGCGACCAGGGCTGAGCCACCACTCAGGCGGCAGACCCAAGAGAAGAGGTACTCAATGACAGATTCACCATCGGATCAGGCGATCCCGGAGCCAGAAGGCACGGTCGACCTGATCGAGACCGATTATGAAATCGGTCAAGACAACATCGAACCCCAGGTCGGATTCTTCAAGCTGGACATCCACAACCCGGTCTTCATCATTTCGGCCGTTCTGGTCGTGGCTTTCGTGCTGCTGGCACTGATTGCCCCCGACTGGTCGAAAGAGACTTTCCTGGCGACGCGGAATTGGGTCAAGAGCCAGTTCGATTGGTTCTTCCTTCTTTCCGCGAACATTTTCGTGATCTTCGCGCTGCTGCTCATCGTCACGCCTTGGGGCTCGGTGCGGCTGGGCGGCTCCGAGGCGGTGCCGGACTACAGCTACCCGGCTTGGTTCGCGATGCTCTTCGCGGCGGGCATGGGCATCGGCCTGATGTTCTTCGGCGTGCTGGAGCCGGTCTACTATTTCGGCTCTCCCTGGGGGGATAATCCGCTGGGCGGTCCCTTGGGCGTGGTCGATGGCGAGGTGCAGGATGCGGCCTCGGTCGAGGCCGCCCGGTCCATGGCGATGGCCGCAACGATCTTCCACTGGGGCCTGCACCCCTGGGCGATCTACGCGATCGTCGCGCTGGCGCTGGCGCTTTTCGCCTACAACAAGGGCCTTCCGCTGACCCTGCGCTCTGCCTTCTACCCGCTCCTGGGCGAGCGTGTCTGGGGCTTCTGGGGCAACGCCATCGACACGATCGCGGCGTTCGCGACCTTGTTCGGCCTCGCGACCTCGCTCGGCATCGGCGCGACGCAGGTGGCGTCGGGCCTCACCGAGGTGTTCGGATCGGGCGTGGCCGAAGAGGGCACGCGCAACTTCGCGGGCTTCCTCTGGGGCAATGCCGAAGCGGAGAACGACAGTTCCTGGCTGCTGGTTCTCATCATCGCCGGCATCACCGCCGTGGCGCTGATCTCGGTCGTGCGCGGTCTCGACGGGGGCGTGAAGGTCCTGTCGGAGGTCAACATGGTGCTCGCGGCGCTGTTGCTGGTCTTCGTCTTCCTGGTCGGGCCGACTGGCGCGATCCTCGGCGATTTCTTCGGCGGCCTGGCCGCTTACGCCGCCAATATCGTGCCGCTGTCGAACCCGTTCGGGCGCGAGGATACCGGCTTCCTTCACGGGTGGACGACGTTCTACTGGGCCTGGTGGATCAGCTGGTCGCCCTTCGTCGGCATGTTCATCGCCCGCGTCTCGCGCGGCCGCACCGTGCGGGAATTCGTGGTCTGCGTGCTGCTGATCCCGTCGCTGGTCTGCGTCTTCTGGATGGCGACCTTCGGTGGCACGGCGATCAGCCAGGTCGTCAGCGGTCCGGCCGAGTCGAGCGTGTTCCAAAACGTGATTGCCAGCTACAAGCCGGAGATCGCTCTGTTCGCCATGCTGGGCGAGCTGCCGCTGGCGGCGATCACCTCGACGCTGGCCATCGTGCTGGTCATCGTGTTCTTCGTGACCTCGTCGGACTCGGGCTCGCTGGTGATCGACACGATCACCGCGGGGGGCAAGGTCGACGCGCCGGTCGTCCAGCGTGTCTTCTGGTGCATCTTCGAGGGCGCGGTTGCGGCGGTGCTGCTGCTGGGCGCGGCCGGCACGGCGGGTCTCGAGAGCCTTCAGGCCATGGTCATCTCGACCGGTCTGCTGTTCTGCGCGGTGCTTCTGGTGATGTGCGTCGCGATCTTCATGGGACTGCGGACCGAGCGACACGCGGTCAAGGAAACCGTCGCCGCCGAGTGACGGGAGCGGGGGCCTTCGGGCCCCCGTTTGCCTTCCGGGCTGCGGCCCTAGATCGGGCCTATGGCACCGATACTCTACTGGATCCGCCGCGACCTGCGGCTGAGCGATAATCCCGCGCTGACCTGGGCTAAGGCACAGGGACGGCCGATTATTCCCGTCTTTCTGCTCGACCAGGTGGTCGAGGGCTGGGGCGCCGCTCCGCGCTGGCGTCTCGGGCTGGGGCTTGAGGCCCATGCCGCCGCCCTGGAGGCGGTCGAATCGCGGCTGACCCTGCGGCGTGGACCCGCCCTGGACACCCTGCGCGGCTTGGTCGCCGAGACGGGCGCGGATACGGTCGTCTGGAACCGGCTCTACACCGCCGATGAGCGGGCGCGCGACACCGAGGTCAAGGAGGCCCTCCGGGGCGATGGCCTGACGGCGCGGAGCTTCAACGGCCATGTTCTGTTCGAGCCCTGGACCGTGGAGACCGGCTCGGGCGGCTTCTACAGGGTCTACACGCCGTTCTGGAAGAATGTGCGCGACCGTGACCCGGGCGAGACGCTGGCCGCGCCCGCGACCATCCCCGCGCCGGAGGCTTGGCCCGAGACCGATGCGCTGGACGACTGGGATTTGGGCCGCGCCATGCGACGGGGCGCGGATGTGGTCGCGCAGCATGTCCATGTCGGCGAGAGCTCGGCGCAAGCGCGCCTGGGCGCCTTCATCGCCCATAAGATCGACGGCTACGACATCGCCCGCGACATGCTGGCCGAGGACGGCACCAGCGGCCTCTCCGAGAACCTGACCTATGGCGAGATCAGCGCCCGCACCTGCTGGCATGCGGGTCAGCGGGCGATGGCGGAGGGCAAGGCCGGGGCGGAGACCTTTTTGAAGGAGGTCGTCTGGCGCGATTTCGCCCATCACCTCGCCTATCACACGCCCCATCTGACCTCGGGCAATTGGCGTCCGGAATGGGACGCCTTCCCCTGGCGCGGCGACAATGCCCAGGCCGAGGCCTGGCGTCGCGGGCGCACCGGGATCGAGGTGGTCGATGCCGGAATGCGCGAGATGTATGTGACCGGGCGGATGCATAACCGGGCGCGGATGCTGGTCGCCTCCTACCTGACCAAGCATCTGATGACCCATTGGCGCGTCGGCTGCGACTGGTTTGCCGATTGCCTGATCGACTGGGATCCGGCCTCGAACGCGATGGGCTGGCAATGGGCGGCCGGCTCGGGCCCTGATGCGGCGCCTTTCTTCCGCATCTTCAACCCCGAGACCCAGGGCGAGAAGTTCGACCCCAAGGGTCGCTATCGCCGCCGCTGGGTCGCGGAATTGCCCGGCCCGGAGAACGCCGACGCGTTGGCCTTCTACGACGCCATCCCGCGCAGCTGGGACATGGGGCCGGGTGACGCCTACCCTACGGCCCCGATCGTCGGGCTGTCGGAGGGGCGGCAGCGCGCGCTTGACGCATATGCGCAGCGCGACGCGACGGAGTGAGACCCCGCAACTTGCGGGCGAGGGGATTGAATGCTTTCGTCATTCAGGACGCCAGGGGGAAGCCATGACCGTAATCACATCTCTGGAGGGGCAGACAAAACTACCCCGTTATTTCGCATCCTGTTGGGAGATGCTGGAGCGCACCAAGAGCGGGCGCATGGATATCGTTCTGCCGGACGGCCGGCGCTTTCGGCATGAAGGCGGAGAGCCGGGGCCTGTGGGGGAGATCGTCGTCCATGACGAGACCGTGTTCGCCCGCCTCGTCCGCGAGGGCGATCTGGGCTTCACCGATGCCTATCTCGAAGGCCAGTGGTCCACCCCGGACCTGATGGCGCTCTATGACCTCATCAACAAGGAGGGGGACAGCCTGATCCAGCAGCAGAAGGGGCTGGCCCTGCTGCGCGCCTATGAAAAGCTCCGCTTCTGGATGCAGCGCAACACCAAGGGGCAGGCGAAGAAGAACATCCAGGCCCATTACGATCTTGGAAATTCTTTCTATAGCCTCTGGCTCGACGACACGATGACATATTCGGCCGGGATCTTCGAGACCGGACAAGAATCGCTCGAGGCCGCGCAGATGGCGAAATATGCCAGCATCGTCGACCGGATGGAGGTCTCGCCCGGCGAGCACATCCTGGAGATCGGCTGCGGTTGGGGCGGGTTCGCCGAATATGCCGCCAAGGAGCGGGGCTTGCGCGTCACCTGCCTGACGCTCTCCGAGGAGCAGCGCAATTACGCCGTGGAGCGGATGGCGCGCGAGGGGCTGTCGGACCGCGTCGAGATCAAGCTTCAGGATTACCGCGACGAAACCGGCATCTATGACGGGATCGCCTCCATCGAGATGTTCGAGGCGGTGGGCCAGCGCTACTGGCCGTCCTATTTCGCCACGCTCCGCGACCGGTTGCGACCAGGACGGCAGGCGAGCCTTCAGATCATCACGGTGCCGGACCGCCGCTGGGAGATCTACAGCGGCTCGGTCGACTTCATCCAGAAATACATCTTCCCCGGCGGCTTCCTGGCCGCGCCCTTCCGCCTGACCGAGGAGATCGGGCGCGCGGGGCTGATCGAGGGCTCCTCGATCTCGATCGCCAAGGGGTATTCGCTGACGCTCCGGCGCTGGTTCGACCGTTTTAATGAGCGCTGGGCGGATGTCGCGGCCCAGGGCTTCGATGAGCGGTTCCGGCGGATGTGGAACACCTACCTCACCTCCTGCGCGGGCGCGTTCGAATACGGCAACTGCGACGTCATCCAAATGATCGTGAGGAAACCCGGCTGATGCCCACCCCCGCCAAGCTCATCTCCGCCCTTCTCTTCGCCGCCCTCGCCTGGTGGACGGCCGAGACCATCCGCGTCCACGCGCTGCCCGACGGCATGGTGGTGGGGCGGTTCCGGGAATGGGTGGCTCTGGCGGGGCTCATCATCGGCTGGAGAGTGATTGGCGTGCGCGTCTCGGGGCCGACGAACCGGGGCACCACCGTAACCAAGGCGATCACCGCCGGGATCGGGGGCGCCGTCATCCTCACCATCGGCGGACTAATCCTGAACAGCTTCGTCAAGATGATCTCGATTTCGCTGACCAGCAGATACACCGAGGTCGGGCAGGCGGCCGAGGCCTGGATGGACTTCATGTGGAGCGATGCGATGACCATCGCCAACCCGATGGTTCTGGGCACGATGTTTGGCGGCGCGGCGGTTGTCGGCCTGGTCGGAGGCGTAGCGGGCCGGACCCTTCAGTGAGCCGCCTTTTTCTGTTCGGAACCCTCTGCTGGCCTGATCTGCTTGAAACCGTTGCCGGAGAACCGGTTGCCTGCCGTCCAGCCCGTCTGGACGGTTGGCATGTGGAGCGGGCGGCAGCGGGCGATTGGCCGGTGCTCGTGCCCGGCGGCCGGGCTGAGGGGCTGCTGACCGAACTGCTGAGCGACGCGGCCCGCGCCCGGCTGGACTGGTACGAAGTCGCGTTCGGCTATGTCCCCGAAGCCGTCGAGGTCGAGAGCGACGGCGCGATCCCGGCCCTGGTCTATCGGGAAGTCGGCGGGGGCGGCTCCGGCGAGCCTTGGGATCTGGCGGCCTGGATCAAGCGCCATGGCGCCCGCACCCGCCTCGCCGCCGAGGAGGTGATGCGCGCCCATGGGCGGGTCAGCCCCGAGGCGCTCCAGGCCCGGCGTCCGATGATCCACGCCCGCGCCCACGGGATGCTGATGGCGCAAGCAGACCGCCGCCCCGTGACCGTGGGCGGCCCGCCGCCGGGCCGGATCGAGGTCGCGCGGGTCGATTACCCCTATGAAGGCTTCCTTCGGGTCGAGGAATGGGTGCTGGACCATCCGCATTTCGATGGCAGCCGCTCCGGCCAGATCCATCGCACGCTGACCCATGTCACGAATGCCGCGACGGTCCTGCCCTACGATCCAGTCCGCGACCGCGTCCTTATGGTCGAACAAATTCGCCTGGGCGCCCTGGCCAAGGGCGAGGCCGCGCCCTGGATGCTGGAGCCCATCGCCGGGCTGATCGACGCGGGCGAGACGGCCGCCTCCACCGCGCTGCGCGAGGCGCGGGAGGAGGCGGGGCTGGAACTCGGCCCGGAGGCGCTGCACCCCGTCGCCACTTATTATCCCAGCCCCGGCGGGCTGGCGCAGATCGTCTATTCTTTCGTCGCTCTAGCCGATCTGCCGGAGGGCACGGGCGGGCTTCACGGGCTCGACCACGAGGCCGAGGACATCCGCTCGCATCTCGTCGATCTCGACCACGCGCTGTCGATGATCGCCACGGGCGAGGCGGCGAACGCACCGTTAATCCTGTCGCTGCAATGGATCGCGCTGAACCGGGAGCGGTTGAAGGCGGATTGAGCGAGGTCTACACCCGGGATTGCTCAGATCCGGGAGGCCCGCCATGCATGTCCATTCCAACCTGGCCGAGGCTGTCGGCAACACGCCTCTGATCCGGCTCAACGCCATTTCCGAGGCGACGGGTTGCGAGATCTACGGCAAGGCCGAGTTCATGAACCCCGGGCAGTCGGTCAAGGACCGTGCGGCGCTCTTCATGATCCGCGATGCGGTCGCGCGCGGGGCGTTGCGGCCGGGCGGCACCATCGTGGAGGGCACCGCGGGCAATACCGGCATCGGGCTGACGCTGGTCGGCGCCTCGATGGGGTTCCGCTCGGTCATCGTGATCCCCGAGACCCAATCGGAGGAAAAGAAGGAGATGCTGCGCCTCGCGGGGGCGGAGCTGATCCAGGTGCCCGCCAAGCCCTATCGCGATCCCGACAATTACGTCCGCTATTCGGGCCGCCTTGCCGAAAAGCTGAACGAGGTCGATGAGGCCGGCGCCGTCTGGGCGAACCAGTTCGACAACGTGGCCAACCGCCAGGCCCATATCGAGACCACCGGCCCCGAGATCTGGGAGCAGACCGACGGCAAGGTCGACGGCTTCGTCTGCGCCGTGGGCTCGGGCGGGACGGCGGCGGGGGTGGCGGCCGCGCTCCAGCCCAAGGGCGTGAAATGCGGGATCGTCGATCCGCTGGGCTCCGCGCTCTATAATTTCTACACGCGGGGGGAGTTGGCCTCCGAGGGCGGCTCCATCTCCGAAGGGATCGGGCAGGGGCGCATCACCGCCAACCTCGAAGGCTATGCCCCCGATTTCGTGGCCCAGGCCACCGATGAGGAGGCGCTGCCTCTGATCTTCGACCTGCTCGCCCATGAAGGGCTCTGCATGGGTGGCTCGACGGCGATCAACATGGCCGGCGCGGTCAAGATGGCGCGCGAGATGGGGCCGGGGCACACGATCGTGACGATCCTGTGCGATTACGGCACGCGCTATCAGTCCAAGGTCTGGAACCCGGCCTTCCTGCGCACCAAGAACCTGCCCGTGCCCGCCTGGCTGGACGGGTCCCGCCGTGAGATCCCATCGGTCTTCTTGGGATGATCCGGCTTCTCGCCGCGCTTCTGCTCGTCGTCGCGACGGCTCTGCCGCTCGCCGCGGAGGACGGGGCGATCCCACCGGAATGGACCGGTGTGCAGCAGCGGGCGACGGCGGTGCTCCAGTCGCCCATCGCCTCGGAAGAGGCGCTCAACACGCTGCGCGACACCTTGGACGGCTGGCGCGCCCGGTTCGATGAGGCGCGCGGGGCGAATGCGGGCCGGATCGCCACCCTGCGCGGCGAGATCGAGGCGCTGGGCCCCGTCCCGGTCGAGGGGGAGAGCGAACCGGCCGAGGTCGCGGACCTGCGCGCCGATCTGCGCCGCCGCCTGGACGAGCTTTTGGTTCCGCAGCGCGCCGCCGAGGCCGCCTATAACGCCGCCAACGGGCTGATCGACGAGACCGACGAGCGGATCGAGCAGATGCGGTCCGAGGCGCTCTTCCGCCAGGACGCGCTGCCGATCAACCCGGTTGCCTGGCCGCCCGCGCTCCTGGCGGTCAGCGGCTGGTTTTCCGATCTCTCGGTGCAAGTCACCGCCCCCTTTCTGTCGAAGGGCGGGCGGGCGTCGCTGACCGATGAAGGGTTGCGTATCGGGCTTTTGCTGGTCGTTGCGGCGCTGCTCATCTTGCGCTCCGGGCGCTGGCTGAACGCGGCCCGCGATCGTCTGACGCCGATCGAGGCGACGTCACCGCTGGCGCGCCTGGGCCTTTTGGGCGTGTCGGTCGTGCGCCTGCTCTTGCCGGTGGTGGGGCTGGTCGCCCTGACGCGGAGCCTTGTCGTGGCCGGGGCCGAGGGTCCCCTGATCGACCTGATCGTGATCCTGGTTCCGGTGATGGGCGGCATCGTTCTGGCGGCCAACTGGCTGGGCGGCCAAGCCTTTCCGCCGCGACCCGATACGCCCTCGCTATTGCCCGTGGGCGAGGCCCGGCGGCGCGAGGGGCGCTTGCACGCCCTGACCCTCGGCGTGACTTTTGCCCTTGGGCTCGCCGTGCAGGCGGTCGCCGACACGGATGCGGCGGTGATGGACGCGCGGGGGGTGCTGCACTTCGCGATCACCCTCGTGACCGGTCTTACGCTGCTCCGTCTCGGGCAACTCTTGCTGTCGGAAGGGCGTTCCGCCAGGGACGAGGGCGAAGCCGGGATCTGGGCGCAGGTCCTGAGGATGCTCGGGCGCGCCCTTCTGGTCGTCGGCGTGGTCGGCCCGGCCCTGATCGCCGTGGGCTTCGTCAATCTCGGGACGGCGATAGTCTGGCCCACGGTCCTGTCGCTCGGCCTGCTGGTGCTGATCGGGGTGTTGCAGAACGTCGTTTTCGATTTCTATGCCGCGATCACCCGACGGACGGAGATGGCGCGCGATGCGCTGGCGCCGACGCTGGTGGCCTTCCTGCTGGCGGTCGCCGCGGTCCCGGCCTTTGCGCTCATCTGGGGGGTGCGCTGGCACACCCTGACGGAGTGGTGGCGGACCTTCCTGGACGGCTTCTCGATCGGCGCCTTTACCTTGTCGCCCGCGAACCTGCTGACCTTCGCCGCGGTCTTCGCCCTGGGCTTCCTCGCGACCCGGCTGGTGCGCGGCGTGCTGCGCACCAGCGTGCTGCCCAAGACCAAGCTGGATGTGGGCGGGACCAACGCGATCCTGTCCGGGACCAGCTATATCGGCATCACCGTTGCCGCCCTGTTGGCGGTCACCATGGCGGGGATCGACCTGTCGGGGCTGGCCATCGTCGCGGGCGCGCTCTCGGTCGGCCTGGGCTTCGGCCTGCAGAACATCGTGCAGAACTTCGTCTCGGGGATCATCCTGCTGATCGAACGACCGATCAAGCTGGGTGACTGGGTGGCCGTGGGCGGGATCGAGGGCTTCGTCCGCGAGATCTCGGTTCGCTCCACCCGGATCGAGACATTCGACCGCCAGGACGTGATCGTTCCCAATGCCGACCTGATCGCGGGCGTCGTTACCAACAACACCCTGGGCGACATGTCGGGGCGCGTGCTGATCCCGGTCGGCGTGGCCTACGGCACGGATACGCGCAAGGTCGAGGCCATCCTGCGCGAGATCGTCGAAGCCCATCCGATGGTGATGCTGAATCCCGCGCCGGTCATCACCTTCGAGGGGTTCGGCGCCGACAGTCTCGATTTTCTCTGCCGCGCGGTGCTGCGCGACGTGCTGTGGAAGGTGATCGTCCGGTCCGAGATCAACCATGCCATCGCCGAGCGCTTCGCCGCCGAGGGCATCGAGATCCCGTTCGCCCAGCGGGATGTCTGGCTGCGCAATCCCGAGGCGCTGCGCGGGACGCCGCCGCGCCCCGTCGGAGGCACCCCCGCCCGGCAGGGCGACCCGCAGGAGACGCTGGAGCCCGGCGAGCCCATCGACATCCCGGACCGACCCGACCCGCCAGAGATGGACCATCCATGACCGAGCCCCTCTTTCGCAGCGATGCCTATCTGAAATCCGCCACCGCCGAGATCGTCGCCCGCACCGCCGAGGGCGGGCTGGTGGTGGACCGCTCCATCTTCTACCCGCAGGGCGGGGGCCAGCCGGGCGACAGCGGGAAGCTCGTCTGGGACGGGGGGAGCTGCGAGATCGCCTCGACGGTCAAGGCGGCGGACGGGATCGGCATCGTCCTGGTCCCGGCCCAGCCGGGCGTGATGCCGAGGGAAGGCACGCGGGTCGAGATGCGGCTCGACTGGGAGCGGCGGCATCGTTTTATGCGGATGCACACGGCGCTGCACCTTCTGTCGGTCGTGGTGCCCTTGCCGGTCACCGGCGGACAGATCGGGGCCGAGAAATCCCGTCTCGACTTCCTCATGCCCGAGATCACCCATGAGCGGGAGGTGATCCAGGCCCGGCTCGGCACGCTGATCGCCGAGGATCACGCCGTATCGGAACGCATGATCAGCGAGGAGGCGCTGGACGCCAACCCGGATCTGGTCAAGACGATGTCGGTCAAGCCGCCCCGCGGGGCCGGAATGATCCGCCTGGTGCGCATCGGCGGGGCCAAGACCGTCGATTTGCAGCCCTGTGGCGGCACCCATGTCCGCTCCACCGCCGAGATCGGGCAGGTCCGGGTGGGCAAGCTCGAAAACAAGGGCAAGCAGAACCGCCGCATCTCGATCACGCTGGACGATTGAGCGATGGCGGAGTTCTTCGCCTCCCTCGGGCCTTTCGGCTGGATTGTGCTGGCGCTGGCCGGGATCGGCCTGGTGACGCTCCCCCGCGCGCTGCGCGAGATGTGGACGCGCCCCTGGAAGAAGGACGACAGCGAGCGATGACGCCCGAGTCGGGCGGAAGAGCGGGCCCCCTTTCGTCCGAGTGGCTCGGCGCGTAGACCTGGGGGGAACTCCTGATCCTGATCGAGAGGACGAGATGAAGACTCATTTTCTGGCCGGCGCGCTCTGCCTAGCGCTGACCGCCCCCGCCGCCGCGCAAGACACCGAGACGCTGGCCCGGACCTATGTCGCGCTGCCCGGCGTGCAGGCGATGATGGACAACATGTTCTCCGCCGAGGCGCTGGTGACGCAGTTCATGTCGCAGATCCCGCCCTCGGTCGAGGTGTCGGAGGCCAAGCAGGCCCAGATCGGCGAACTGATGGCCGAGGCCATGAACGAGATGCGCCCGGAATTGGAGCGGGCCATGGTCGAAAGCTCCTCCGCGACATTCGACGCGCCGGAGCTGGAGGCGCTGATCGCCTTCTACGAGACCGAAGCCGGCGCCTCGGTAATGGCCAAGATGCAGCCGATGATGGCGGACTTTCTGGCCCGGATGGGCCCGCGCCTGACCGAGATGCAGCAGACGCTCGTGCCGGAGGTCGTGTCCATTCTCCAGGCGGAAGAGTAACCCCGTCCTGCGCGCCCTCAGGCCAGAGGGCGCACATCCGTGGTGCTGCCATCTGAATAGCCGATGCAGCGCCAGGGGCTTTGCACGAGCCCCACGCCGATCTGAAACACCGTTCCGGCCTCCGAGAAGTCCGAATTGATGACCGTCACCTCGGAGGACCCGGCGGCCGTGGCCACGGCGCGCAGGCAGCCCTGCTCGGCCAGCGCGATGGGCCCAAGCACCGGATCCAGCGGCGCGGGGGCGGCGGGCGCGGGGGCAGGCTCCTCCGCGACGCAGGCCATGAGCAGCGGAAGGGCGAGCAGGGGCAGCGGTCGGACTGTCATGAGGGCTCCCTTTGCGGTGGTCTCCTCATCATGCCCCGACAGGCCAGGTCTGTCGACCGGAGGGCCCGGCGTCGCATTCGGGCCGTTCTGCTTCGCATCCCTCATTCCCCGACAGACCCGGTCACGTTAGCCGTAAGAAGAACGGCTCATGCGGGAGGAGAGCGACATGGACGGAGGATGTTGCGGGCCGGGTTATGCCAGCCCGGCCGAGGCGATCCGCGCACCGCGTGAGAAGCTGCTCTACACGATCGCGATCTATACCGGCACGGGCATTCAGAAGCCCGACTATCTCACGACGATCGACGCCGATCCGGACAGCCCCACCTATAGCCAGGTCATCCACCGGCTGGAGATGCCCGGCATCGGGGACGAGCTGCATCACATGGGCTGGAACGCCTGTTCGTCCTGTCACGACGACAGCTCCATGTCGCGCAAGTATCTGCTGGTGCCGGGCGTGCGCTCCAACAACATCCATGTCGTCGACACCGCCACCGATCCGCGCGCGCCGCGTCTGCACAAGGTGATCGACGGGGCGGAGATCAAGGCCAAGACCAATCTCAGCGGGCCGCACACCGTGCATTGCCTGGGCTCCGAGATCATCATCTCCTTCCTGGGCGACGCCAAGGGCGAGGCGCCCGGCGGCTATCTGCATCTCAACAAGGATTTCGAGATCGTCGGCCGCTGGGAGGCGTCGATGGGCGACATCCCGTTCGGCTACGATTTCTGGTATCAGCCCCGCCACAACGTGATGGTCAGCTCCGAATGGGCCGCGCCGAACACCTTCATGCCGGGCTTCGATCTGGAGGAGGTCGGGCACCTGAAATACGGCCGCCGCCTGCATATCTGGAACTTCGAAAAGCGCGAGCCCGTAGAGTCGATGTATCTCGGCGAGGACGGGCTGATCCCGCTGGAGGTGAAGTTTCTGCACGACCCCGACAGCACCCATGGCTTCTGCGGCGCGGCGCTCAGCTCCAACGTCATCCATTTCTGGAAGAACGGCGACGGCAAGTGGGAGTGGGAGAAGGTCATCGACGTCGAGAACGAGCCGCATCCCGAATGGCCCATCCCGGTGCCGGGCGTGATGTCGGCGATCCTGGTCTCGATGGACGACAAATATCTCTATCTCAACAACTGGCTGCATGGCGACATGCGCCAATACGACATCAGCGACCCGCATAACCCCAAGCTCACGGGGCAGGTCTGGATGGGCGGGCTGCTGGGCAAGGCGCCGCAGGTGAACGGCGTGGACGTGGCGGGTGGGCCGCAGATGTTCCAGCTCAGCCTCGACGGGCGGCGGCTCTATGTGACGACTTCGCTGTTTTCGACCTGGGACAACCAGTTCTACCCCGAGATCCGCCAAAAGGGCGGGGTCATGGTGAGGATCGACTGCGATCCCGAGAATGGCGGCATGAAGATCAACGAGGATTTCATCGTCGATTTCGGGAAGGAGCCGAACGGTCCCTCGCGTTGCCATGAGACGCGCTATCCTGGCGGCGACTGCACCAGCGACATCTGGCTGTGACGGAGACGCGGCGCATCACGCTCGCCAATTGCGGCGGGGCCGTCCATACCGTGGACGCCCGCCGCCCCCTGCTCGATACGCTGCGCGCGCAGGGGGTTGATCTGCCCTATGGCTGCAAATATGGCGGCTGCATCACCTGCGCGGCCAAGCTGGTCGAGGGAGAGGTCGATCAGCGGCGGCAGGTGGCGCTCAACAACCGGCAGCTCGCCAATGGCTACGTTCTGCTCTGCGTCGCGCGGCCCGTCACCGACTGCACACTTGAGATCGGCGTCGAAAGCCACGACAAGCTTTATCGCAACCCCTTCCTCGACCCGCTGGAGCCGCATGAGCTCAAGGCCGACATCGCTACCCCGAAGGAGCCGTGAATGTCCGACGTCATCGCCCATCGCTACGACTACGACCAAGCCTATCTCAGCGGGATCCTGCGGGAAGTGAAGACCATCGCCATGGTCGGGGCCAGCGCGGACAAGACCAAGTTCAGCTATGGCGTGCTGCGGGTGCTGCACGAGACCGGCTATGACATGATCCCGGTCAATCCCAACCCGCGCGTGACCGAGATCCGGGGGCTGAAGGTCTATCGCTCTCTGGCGGAGATCGACCGGCCCGTGGACATGGTCGAGGTCTTCCGCCCCAAGGAGGAGCTCTACGGCATTGCGGAGCAGGCCATCGCAATCGGGGCCAAGGTGCTTTGGGGGCAGATCGGCGTCTATGACGACCGCGCGGCGGCCCTGGCCGAAGAGGCGGGACTCAAAGTGGTGATGGACCGCTGCCCCAAGATCGAACTCTTCCGCCCGTTCTGGAAGCCGCGGCTCGATTTGAAGATCTGAGTCAGCCCGGGCCGAGGAAGTCGCGCAGGAGCGCGTCGAACAGCTCCGGCTTCTCCAGGTGAACGGCATGGGCGGCGTCGGGGACGACGGCAAGGCGGGTGCGCGGAATGCCCGTCCAGAGCCGCTTGATCTGTGGCCACTGATAGGTGCGGTCCCGGTCCCCCCAGAGGATCAGCGTGTCCGCGGCGATCTCCGATAGCAGGTCGCCGCCCGACCAAGCCTCCATCGCGTCGAGCCCGGCATGGATGGCGGGCAGGCCGGCCTGTTCCGCGATGGCGGCGCAGGCGGGGTAGGCGGGGGCGGCCTCCCGGTCGCGGAACCAAGTGGCAGCGATGCGGCGGGCGGTGGGGCCGGCGCCGTCCTCTTCGGCGCGGCGCTTGCTCTCGGCGATGGTCTCGAAGCGGCCCGGCAGCAGCCCCTGCGCGCCCGTCGCATAGAGCACGAGCCGCCCGACCCGCGCGCGGTCGCGCCGCGCGACCTCTTGCACGATCATGCCGCCCATGGAGTGGCCCAGCAGGTCGTAGCGATCGACGCCCAGGCGGGTGATTTCGGCAATGACCCAGTCCGCATAGGCTTCGATCCGGTCGAGCGGCGCCTCATCGGCCCGCGCGCCGAACCCCGGAAGGTCCAGCGTTACCGTGTCCCGGCCCAGCCGTCCCACCTGGCCCGCCCATTGCGCGGCGCCGCCGAGAAAGCCGTGGACCAGGACGAGCGGCGTCACGATCTCTGACCCTGTACGATTCGGTCTAGGATCATCGCGCAGAACAGGATCGACAGACCCGCCAGGATGCCCTGACCGACATTGGCGTATTGCAGCGCCTCCAGCACATCCTCGCCCAGGCCCTTGGCGCCGATCAGAGAGGCGACCACCACCATGGCGAGCGACAGCATGATCGTCTGGTTGATCCCGGCCCGGATCGAGGGCGCGGCCAGCGGCAGATCGACCTTGGTCAGCAGATACCACTTGCTCGCGCCAAAGCTGATCGCGGCCTCGCGCACCGCCGCCGGCACGCCGCGCAGGCCCAGCACCGTCAGGCGCACCACGGGCGTGCCGCCGAAGATCATCGTAACCACCACGGCGGCGGGCTTGCCGGTGCCGAAGAAGGCGATGACCGGGATCATGAAGACGAAGGCGGGCATCGTCTGCATGAAGTCCATGATCGGCTGGATCGCCTTATAGAAGCGCGGGCGGCGGGCGGCGAACATGCCCAGAGGGATGCCGATG
This sequence comes from Jannaschia seohaensis, assembly GCF_900116765.1. Lineage (GTDB taxonomy): Bacteria > Pseudomonadota > Alphaproteobacteria > Rhodobacterales > Rhodobacteraceae > Jannaschia > Jannaschia seohaensis. The sequence goes on from NZ_UETC01000003.1 coordinate 393,153, forward strand.
ACGATCGACAGGCAGGCCGCCGTGCCCAGGAGGGCGAGCGTGGTCATCGCCTTCTCCCAGAAGCCGAGGAAGCCCATATAGGCCAGGAACGCGCCCGAATAGATCGCCATCCGCAGCCCGGCGGTCAGCCATGTCAGCAGCACGATCAGAGCGGCCACCACGATCCAGGGCGTGGCGACGAAGACCAGTTCCAGCGCGTCGAGCACCATGCGGATGCCCGCCGTGATCGCGTCGAACAGCGCCTCGCCGTTCAGCACCGCCCAGTTGAAGAAGGCTTCGACCCAGGCAATCGCGGTGAGCCGGATTTCCGGCGGGGTCGGGAAGTCCGACAGCACGGCGAAGCGGCCCGGAAAGCTGTAATGGACCATCGAGACCAGCACGATGAGCGCCATGAAGATCGCCGAGAAGGCGACCTGTTGGCGGGGCATCCCGGAGCGCACCGAGCGGTCGGACAGCCATTCGGAGAACCGCGCCTCCAGCGCCCAGTTCGCCACCACGGCCTGCACCGCCTTGACGGCAAGGAGCAGGATCAAGCCACCCAGCGCGATGGCCGGGCCGCCGGCGGCGATGGCTTCCGCCTCGGCGCGGATGCCGTCGATATTGGCCTCGAGCGACTCCACCGTCCGCTGGAAGGCCTCCACCCGATCCGAGCCGCTGTCGATGGCCGCTTGAAGCTGCTGGCGGCGCAATTCCAGCGTGCCCTCGATGCTCTCGATCCGGGCCATGGCGTCGGCGGCGAGGTCGCCGAACAGACCGCGCGCGATCTGGACCAGGGCGAGGACTTCGAGGATCAGAAAGGGCAAGGCCCAGGACCAGAGCCCCCGTGCCCCGAACCAGACCGGCCCCATGAGGCCCGCGGCGGCGTTGAAGGTGGGCGTGAAGCGGGCCGATGCACCGACCCGCTCGAAATTGCGGATGTAGTAATCCGGGCTGGTCTCGACGAATTCGCGGATATTGTCGCGCCGTTCATCGGCATAGGCCACGGCCGCCGCGCTTTCGGTGTCTTCGAGCGGGTTCACCCCGTCGTCGTCGATGGCGCTGTCGTCCTTCATGAGACCTCCGTCCCTTCGATGACCGTCCGAAGCAGGTCGGCCCGGGTGATGATGCCGCGCGTCTCGCCACCCTCCTGGACCAGGACGGGGCGGTCGTCGTCGATGGCCAGGGTAATGAGGCGGCTCAGTGTCTCGCCCTCGTCCACCTGCGGCAGGTCGGCGGGGAGGGGGCCGTGCTTGGCGGTGTATTCGTCCAGCGGTCGCATCACGGCATGGGCATGGACGACTTTCAGCCGCGAAATGCCCGCGACGAAATCGGCCACGTAGTCGTCGGCCGGGTGCATTACGATATCCTCGGCGGTGCCGGTCTGGACCATCCGGCCGTCGCGCATGATGGCGATACGGTCGCCGATGCGGACGGCCTCGTCGAGGTCGTGGGTGATGAAGATCGTGGTTTTCTTCAGGATCTTGGAGAGCCGGATGAACTCGTCCTGCAATTGCCGCCGGATCAGCGGGTCGAGGGCCGAGAAGGGCTCGTCCATCAGCAGCACGTCCGGGTTGGCAGCGAGGGCGCGGGCGAGGCCGACGCGCTGCTGCATGCCGCCCGAGAGTTCGTGGGCGAATTTGGAGGCCCAGGGCCCCAACTCCACGATGTCGAGGATGGCTGCGGCCTGGCGCATTCGCTCGTTCTTGGGAACCTCGCGGATCTCCAGCGGCATTGCGACATTGTCCAGCACCGACCGGTGCGGCATCAGCGCGAAGTTCTGAAACACCATCCCGATCTTGCGGTTGCGGAATTTTCGCAAGGCGCCTGCGCTCAGGGCGGTGACATCCGTCCCCTCGATCTCGATCTTGCCCGCGGTGGGTTCCAGCAACCGGTTGAAATGGCGCACGAGGGTGGACTTGCCGCTGCCCGACAGGCCCATGATGCAGAAGATCTCGCCCCGGTCGACCGAGAGGCTGACATCGGCGACGCCGACCACGGCATTGAATTCGGCAAGCACTTCGGCTTTGCCCAGGCCACGCTCGCGGATGGCGGCAAGCGCCTCTTCGGGGCGGGCGCCGAAGATCTTCCAGACATTGGTGACGTCGATGACGCGGTCCGACATGCGGGTCCCTTTCCGGCGAGGTCTGGCAGGGCCACGCCCGGGACAGGCCCCGGGCGCGGCGGGATGGATCAGAGACCCAGCATCGCGTCGACGCGGTCGGAATTCGCGGCGACCCATTCGGCGGCCACCTCGGACGGGTCGCGGCCATTGGCGCTGATCTCGAAGGCCAGGGAACTCACGTCCGAGGCGTCCAGCGCGAAGTTCTGGAAGAATTCCGCGATGGCGGGCGAGCGCTCGACGAGGCTGTTGGACCAAGCGATCTGCACGTCCTTGAGCGCGTCCTTACTGGCGACCATCGAGTTCTCATACCAGTCCGGATCGTCGGAGGGCTGATACATCACGTATTTTTCGGGGTCGTAGGCCGGCTCGGTCAGCATCACGACGTCGAACATGAACCAGACGGCGTGCGGCTCGTAGCAGTAGAACGCATAGCCCTCGCCCTTGGCGATGCTGTCCTTGATGCGCGCGGTCTTGACCGCCTCTTCGGCGCGGATCGGCTCGATGAAGTCGAGCAGACCGTAGTCGCGGACCTTGACCTCGTTCACGTTGGCCGAGGCCCAGCCCGGCGCGCCGATCCACATCTCGCCCAGACCGTTGCCGTCGCTATCCATGGCCGCGGCCACGTCCGGGCGGCCCAGATCGGCGATGTCGGTGATGTCCATCGCGGCGGCGAAGTCCTGGCTCACGCAGAAGCCCTGGTTGCCCTGATAGGGGTTCGACGACAGCGTGACGGTCCCCTTGCCGTCGACATATTCGTTGGTGAAGGCCTCCTGGTTGGGCAGCCAGACGTCGGGGTGGACGTCGATATCGCCTTCGCCCTGGTCCATCGCCTGGAAGATGGTGGCGTTGTTGCCGGGCACATACTCGACCTCGCCGCCGATGCGCGAGGTGACGATCTCGCCCAGCACATGGGCGATGGCCTGCGCCCCGGTCCAGGAGGGCACACCGATCTTGACTTCTTCCGCCCAGGCGGGCGCGGCGGTCGTGGCCAGCAGCGTGGCGGCCAGCAGCTTCGTCTTGAACGTCATCTTGGGTCTCTCCCTCTTTTCGTTCTTCACGCGACGTATCCCGGGAGGTCGAACGCCTCCGGGTATCCGAATAGGGCGGCGCTGCCGCCGGTGTGCAGGAAGACGACATTCTCCATGCCGTCGAAATATCCCTTGCCGATCTGGTCGATCAGCCCGTCGAGCCCTTTGCCCGAATAGACCGGGTCGAAGAGCAACCCCTCGGTCCGCGCCAGCATCTTGAGCGCGGCGACCATGCCGTCGGTCGGGATGCCGTAGCCCTGGCCGACATAGTCGCAATTGGCGCGGACGGTCTCGCGCGCGATCTCGGTGCCCAGGCCCAGATGACTTGCCGTCCGCTGGGCCAGGTCGAAGACCATCTGCTCCTGCTTTTCCTGCGGCGCACGGACGCCGATGCCCAGCAGGTGAATGTCGCTCTCAAGCGCGGCGAGCCCGGCGACGAGCCCGGCCTGGGTGCCGGAACTGCCGGTGGCGTGGACCAGAGCGTCGATTTTCAGGTCCATCGCGGCGGCCTGGTCGGTCAATTCGAGCGCGCAGTTGACGTAGCCCAGCGCGCCCACCGGGTTCGATCCGCCACCGGGGATGACGTAGGGCGTCTTCCCCTCGGCCGTCAGCTTTTCCGCCAGATCGGTCATTTCGGCGGCCATGTCCGCGCCGCCGGGGCGCTTGGACACCGTCGCCCCGTGCAGCCGGTCCAGCAGGACATTGCCGTTGAGCGTGTAGTCGGGATCGGTCGCGCCGGTCCGGTCCTCCAGCAGGATATGGCACTCCATCCCCAGTTTGGCGGCCGCGGCGGCGGTTTGGCGTGCGTGGTTCGATTGCGTCGCGCCCTGGGTGATGATCGTGTCGGCCTTCTGCGAGAGCGCCTCGGCCATCAGATATTCCAGCTTGCGGGTCTTGTTGCCGCCCGAGGAGAGCCCGGTGCAGTCGTCCCGCTTGACCCAAAGGCGGGGGCCGCCCAGCGCCTGGGACAGCCGGTCCATCGGCTCCAACGGGGTTGGTAGATGCCCCAGCTTCACCCGCGGCGCTCGGCCGAGCGCGTCGGCCAGCGCGGCCCGCGCTTTCGATCCCGGTGTCGTTTCTCGTTCCAAATGATCCATCACTGCCATGGTCTCTCCCCCCGGTCCGCAACTGTGCCAAGACGTCCCGCGTGACAGAGCGGATTCAAAGTGCCGATTTCTACGGCTGCCCATACAATTGGTATGGGCAACGCGAGAATCGGACATGGAAACGAACTGGCTGGACGACGTCCTCACCCTCCTGGAAGAGCGGAATCTAACGCGTGCCGCAGAGCGACGGAACGTGACGCAGCCCGCGTTTTCCCGCCGTATCAGAGGTTTCGAGGACTGGCTCGGTCGGCCGATCCTCGGTCGGGGCCCCAATCGGATCGAGATCGACCCGGCCTTGGCGGCGAACGAGGCGGAGATCCGGGCTCTGGTCTCACAAATATCGGAGCTACGCCTAAGGATCGTGCATCATGATCCGAACGCGACCACTCTGCGGATCGCGGCCCAGCATGCCGCGCTCGTCTCGCAGCTCCCCGACATGGCGGATCGCGCGCGCCGGGCCTTTCCGGGGCTGCGTCTACGGGTGCGCGCGGGGAATCTAGACGACTGTGTGAATCGGCTCCTGCGCGGCGATGTCGAGATGCTCCTGTGCCATGAAGCGGCCAATGCCGCGCCGCTGCGCTTCGGTTCCGGCGTGCGGCGGGTGCAATATGGCACGGACGGTCTGATCCCCGTGGTCGGGGGCGCGCTGCGCGATGCGCCGCATGTCGACGACCTGCCTGCCATCGTCTATCCGCAGGAGAGCTATTTCGGCGCGGTGCTGTCCCGGCGGGAGCGGCGCTATGGCACCGCCGCGCAGGCCGGCTCGGTGGTCTGCGAGACGGCCTTCTCGGCAGGAATCCGGGAGATGGTGCTGGCCGGGATCGGCGTGGCCTGGCTGCCGAGCAGCATGGTCCGCCGCGACCTGGCGCGCGGCGCGCTCGTCTCGCTGGCCGACAGGTTCGGATCGGAGCCGTTGGAGACGGCGGTCTATGCGGATTCCGGCTCGGACACGGTGACGGCGCTGCTGTCCTTGTGGATGGGCGAGGACCGAACCGGCGGTGCACCTTGATCCTCCCCACGCGGGAGACGCGGGCGCGTCGCGGATAAGGCCGGCGCGGGCCGGGACGCAAAACGCGCGCGGCAGCCTGCCCGATCGGGGCAGGCTGCACGGGCCGGGGCCGATGTCTGGAGGTGGGTTAAGCGCTTCAGGCAGCGACGGCCTGGCCCGGACGCCCCTCGGGCAGCAGCGCATAGGCGCCCGGGCCCATCGCCGCGACCGCGCCCTGCACGACCGTCCAGAACAGCGGGAATTCCCAGCCGCCGCCTTCGTTGCTGAAGAGCCAGCCATAGCCCGCATGCGCCCAGGTCGCGCCCAGCAGCACCGGGATCAGCGCCAGAGCCACCGCGCGGGTATAGACCCCGGCGATCAGCGCGAGGCCGCCGAAGATCTCGGCGAAGATCGTCGCATAGGCGAGCAGAGCGGGCAGGCCGAGGCTTTCGAAGAAGGCGACGGTGCCCGGGAGGGTGAAGACGAACACTTTCAGCAGGCCGTGGGCGAGAAAGAGGCCGCCGGTGATGACGCGGAGCGCGAGGGCCGCATAAGGCGCGGTACGGGTATCGATCATGGGTCGAGGTCCTTGGGGTCTGTCATTGGCGCGGGCGGTCGAACCGGGCCTCGTGCCCGATCCACGGGCCGTCCCGTCGATGACCCGCATTTGGCGCATCGGATTGGTTCGAAAAATATCGCTAGTGGCGAATGATTTTCGCGGATATGTTCCAAATCCATGGATCGGATCGAAGGGCTCCGCACATTCGTCGCCGCTGTCGAAGCCGGGTCGTTCACGGCCGCGGCGGATCGGCTGGGTATCTCCAAGAAGCTCGTCAGCAAATATGTGGGTCAGCTCGAAACGGTGCTCGGCACCCGGTTGCTGAGCCGCACGACGCGGTCGTTGGGCCTCACCCGGTCCGGCGAGCGCGTCTATCCCCGAGCGGTGGCGCTGCTGGCGGATTTCGACGAGTTGCTGGCCGAGACCCGCGCCGAAGAGCAGGGGTTGAGCGGGACGCTGCGCATCGCCGCGCCTGTCGCGTTCGGGGAGCTGTATCTCCACGATGTGCTCTCCGATTTCGCGGCGGAACATCCCGCGCTGTCGATCGATTTGCAGTTGAACGACCGCTTCGTGGATCTCGCGGCCGAAGGGTTCGACTTGGCTTTGCGGATCGGCGCCTTGGAGGATTCCGCGCTCCGCGCCCGGCGGATCGGGGAGACCGCGCTGATCGTCGTCGGGTCGCCGGACTATTTCGCGCGGGCGGGGCGGCCCGCGCATCCGGACGGCCTGCGGGACCATGTCTGCATCCGCGACGCGAATATCCGCGGCGGGCCGACATGGCCGTTCGAGATCGCCGGACAGGTCCGCGCGGTCCCGGTGACGGCGCGGATGCGGGTCAACAGCGCGGCCGCCGTCCGGCTGTCGGCGCTGCGCGGGGACGGGCTGTGCCTGTGCCCGGACTACATCGTCGGGCCCGACATCGCGGCCGGCCGGCTGGAGCGGGTTCTCTCCGGCTTTCCCTCCGGCATCCGGGGCATCCATGTCGTCTATGGCGACGCGCCGCGCCTTCCGGCGCGCACGCGTGCCGCGCTGGACATGCTGGCCGCGCGCTTCAAGCTCCCGCCCTGGCGACAGCGCGCGGAGCGGGGGCGCGCCTGAGTTCGGGATGGCGTTGAGAAGGGCGTTGAGAGGGGCGTGGCTTTTCTCGCAACCTTTGGATCCGTCTCGCGGGGCGAACGTGTCGCTGGTTCTGTCGGCTGCGGGCGGGATGCAGAGTTGACGGCAGGCGCAATTTCCGAGGGCTGATCGAGGCGCCATCCCTTGCCCTTGCGCGCGGCAGTGACCAGATCCCCCTTGTTGCGGAAAACTTATACGCGGGATAGAGGAATTCTCTGGAGGCCCGTATGAAGCTGACATCCTATTCCAATTTCGCGCTGCGTTCGCTGCAGCTGGCGGCTCTCAAGGCGCCCGAGTTGATCCGCGTCGATGACGTTGTGCGCGTGCACGGGTTGGCGCGGCCGCATATCGTCAAGATCGTTCACGAGCTTGGGCGCGCCGGCTATCTCGAAACCGTGCGCGGCAGGGGCGGCGGCTTTCGGCTCGCGAGACCGGCGGAGGACATCGTGATCGGTGACGTGGTTCGATTGACAGAGGGGCCGCTCGATATCGTCGAGTGCTTCAATCCCGAGCGGAACACCTGCCCGCTGATCGGCATCTGCAAGCTGTCGCGGGCGCTGAAAGCGGCGACCAACGCGTTCATGGCGGTGCTCGATGATCTGACGCTGGCCGATATCGCCGCGAACCGGGGGGAGCTTCTGGCGCGGATCGCGCCGATCGAAGAGGGCATCGTGGCTCCGATGCGGCTGGCCCGATGAGCGGCGAGGATTGGACCGATCGGTTTCAAGGGACCCGAGCGCTGCCGCGCCAGGTGCGGGATCGGCTGTTGCAGGTCGCACAGGTCCGAACCTATCCCAAGGGGCATCAGGTCTTCGGTCCCAGCAATGTACCTGACAGCCTTCTGTTCCTCGTCGAGGGCACGATCCGGGTCTCTCAATCCTCGGAAAACGGACGGGAAATCGTCCTCTACCGGGTCGATGCCGGGGAGAGCTGCGTTCTGACCACGGCCTGCATGCTGGCCGAGGAGGCCTATAACGCGGAGGGCATTGCCGAGACGGATATCAAGATCGTCATGCTGCCGAAATTGGCCTTCGACGCGCTCGTGGCGGATGAGCTGGCCTTCCGGAACTTCGTCTTCGCGGCCTATTCCCGGCGCCTTATCGATCTGTTGCGCGTGGTCGACGATGTCGCTTTCGGCCGGATCGACGTGCGGCTCGCCGACCGGCTTCTCGCGCTCGCCGGCGGGGACAAGGAAATCGCCGCGACCCATCAGCAAATCGCCAGCGAGCTGGGGACCGCGCGCGAAGTCATCTCCAGGGTTCTGAACGATTTTCAGAAGCGGGGGCTGGTCGCTCAGTCGCGCGGACGGATCGCGGTTCTGGACAAACCCAAGCTAAGGGCCCTTGCTGAGTCCGATTGACGGTCGGTCCTTGGTTCCGCGGCGCCACAGCAGCTTGAGCGCGACGGCCATCAGCGTGAGCGACGTTGCCAACCCGATGAGGGTGGAGAGCGCGTCGGAAATCATCGCCAGCGCGTGCCCAAAGGCCGCACCGAGCGAGATGTAGAGGCCGACCCAGACGACCTCTCCGGCCAGTTCGGGCAGGAGGAACCGGCGCCAGGAGGTTGCACCGGCCCCCGCCGCGAGGTTGACGGCCGGACCCAGGGGCGCGACCAGCCATCGACTGAGGAAAATGGCCCAGGTGCCGCGCTCCTGGAGATAACGCCCAACCTTCTCCGTCGCTTCCGTGTGACCGGCGAGAAATGTCGACGCGTATCGTCCCAGAAGAAAGCCGACATTATCGCCGATCACCGCCGATGCGAACGCGGTCAGCACGGTTGCCACCAGAGGCAGATCGCCGGACGCGACAAAGGCGCCTGACAGCAGAAGAAGCATCGAGGCGGGCAGGGGGAGGCCAAGGCATGCGAGGACGATGGCCGCAAAGAGCGCGGGCAACCCGTAGGTCGGCAGGGCATCCAGCAGCAATTCGGTCATCGCGACCGGATGTCCTGGATGGCGGCCTCGACCTCACGGCTGGTTTCTTCGAAGGTCTGGCCGCGCATCTTGGCGAGCTCTTTCAGCGACAGCCCTCTGTTCGCCTCTGGGTCAAGGCCGAGCGACGCGGCGAGCGCCTCGCGCTCGACACCGTAGGATCTCGCCACGAAGCCGACCGGCATCCACGGCTCAAGCGCCTGATCCTGATGCGCGGGGTCTGACCAATAGACAAGCTGGACGATGCCGCGGACAGCGAAAAGGGCGGTGCCGAGCACCGACGCGATCAGAAGCGCCCATAACAGCCGCCGATATGTCCTGTGCGTCGGGACGCCTGCCTCATCGGCTTTCTTGCTCATTGGGTGACATTATCACTGACCTGCGCGATCGGAACTTATACCTCATGGTTAACTTTCCGACTCGGAGGAAACGGAGGACACCATGACGAAGAATATAGGAACCATCGACCGCATTCTCCGCGCGGCCTTGGGGCTGGGGCTGCTCTACCTGGCGCTGGTCAGCGGCCTGCCGCTATTCGAGGGATCGCTCGCCAAATATGGCGCGGCGGCCATAGGGGGCGTCATGCTGGCGACGTCGGCGCTCCGGACCTGCCCGCTCTACAGCCTGTTCGGCTTCAAGACCTGCCGGGAGTGCTGAGATGGAGACGGCTTTCACTCCTTTGACGTCGTTCGGTGGCGGTCTGCTGATCGGGCTTGGCGCTGTTCTGTTGATGCTGGGCCTTGGACGCATCTTCGGTGCGACCGGCATCCTGTCCGGCACGGTCTTTGTGGAGAACCGCGAGGAACTCGCATGGCGGCTCGCTCTGATCCTCGGCATGGTTCTGGCACCGGGCCTGATCTACGTGGTGACTGGCGCGATGCCGACTCTCAACGTGCCGGTCAGCCCGGCAATGATCGTGATCGGCGGTGTCATCGTCGGGCTCGGCGCCAGCCTCGGCTCCGGCTGCACCTCGGGCCATGGGGTCTGCGGTCTGTCGCGCCTGTCCATCCGCTCGCTTGTCGCAGTGCCGACCTTCATGGCGACGGCTGCGATCACGGTCTTCCTGATCCGTCACGTTTTCGGAGGGTAACGATATGAAATTGGTATTCGCTCTCCTGACCGGGCTCGTGTTCGGCACCGGTATCGCGATTTCCGGCATGATGGACCCGGCCAAGGTCCTGAACTTCTTCGATCTCGCCGGCACCTGGGATCCCAGCCTCGCTTTCGTGATGGGCGGCGCCCTGGTGGTGACCTTCGTCGGCTACCGGCTGGCCTGGCGCCGCGAGGCTCCGCTTTTTGGCGGTCGCTTCCAGCTGCCGACCTCCACCGATCTGGACGCCAAGCTCATCGGCGGCTCCGCGCTTTTCGGCGTGGGTTGGGGCATCGCGGGCTTCTGCCCCGGTGCTGCGATCCCGGCGCTCGGCACCGGCCGTTGGGAAGTCGTGCTGTTCCTCATTGCGGTCGTCGTTGGCTTCTTCCTGCGCCGCGTTCTGCTCACGGTCACGCCCAAGGGGTCGACGTCATGACCAGGAGATTGCTCTACGCGGCCGCCTTCGCGACGACCTTGGGCGTTGCAGGGCTTGCCGGTCTCAGCCTCGCTCAGGGCATGCACGGTCCTGCCCATGGCTCCGGCCACGGTTTTGTCCACGGACACGGCTTCGGGATGCATGACGAGACCAACATGCCCGGCTTGCGGGGCGAAAACGCCACGCAGCAGGAGAGCGCCGAACTGGCGGTCATGTTCCGCAACTTCGACACCATCACCCGCGAGGTCGAGAACCTGCCGAACGGCATTCGCACGGTGACGCGCTCCTCGGACCCCGAGGTGATGGATGTGCTCGTGAGCCATGCCGTCGGCATGATCGACCGGGTCGGGCGCAAGGACGATCCGAAGATCTTCATCCAGAGCCCGACGCTCGACGTCTTCTTCCTGCGCGGCGACGAAATCCGCTCCGAGGTTGAAGTGACCGACGAAGGTCTCGTTGTGATACAAACGTCGGACAATCCCGTGATGGTCGAGGCGCTTCAGGTTCACGCGGCCGAAGTGACCGACATGGCCGACCGCGGCATGGCCGCGGTTCACGACATGATGATGCAACAGCAGCGCCGTCACTGACGGGCGATCCAATATCTGAGAGGAGATTTTTCGATGACCACCTATCCCGTCAACATGGACGTCAAACCCGATGTTCAGGCTTTCTTCGACGAAGCCACGAACACGATCAGCTACATCGTCAAGGATCCCAGCTCGAACGCCTGCGCCATCATCGATTCCGTGATGGATATCGACTACGCCGCCGGCCGCATCACCTACGATCACGCCGACGAGCTGATCCGCCAGGTGGAGGCCCGGGGGCTGAAGCTCGAATGGATCATCGAGACGCATGTCCACGCCGACCATCTGAGCGCCGCGCCCTACATCCAGGAAAAGCTGGGCGGCAAGATCGGCATCGGATCGAAGATCCTGATCGTGCAGGACACGTTCGGCAAGATCTTCAACGAAGGCACCGAATTCCAGCGCGACGGCAGCCAGTTCGACGCTCTGTTCGAGGATGGCGACACCTATCAGGTCGGCAATATGACCGCCTTCGCCATGTACACGCCTGGCCATACGCCGGCCTGCATGGTGCATGTGATGGGCGATGCGGCCTTCGTGGGCGATACGCTCTTCATGCCCGATGGCGGCTCGGCCCGTGCCGATTTCCCCGGTGGCGATGCCGCGACGCTCTACGACAGCATTCAGAAGGTGTTGGCGCTGCCTGACGAGATGCGGCTCTTCATGTGCCACGATTACGGCCCGAACGGTCGCGACATCCAGTGGGAGACCACGGTGGGCGAAGAGAAGGCGCACAACATCCATGTAGGCGGCGGCAAGACCAAGGAAGAATTCGTCAAGTTCCGCACCGAGCGCGACGCGACGCTGGCCATGCCGAGACTGATCATCCCGTCGCTTCAGGTGAACATGCGCGCAGGCGAGATCCCGACCGACAAGGACGGGCGGCAGATGCTCAAGGTTCCGGTGAACGGCCTCTGACACGAGAGCGCCGGCACCCAGCCACAGAAATTAGGAGGCTCCGTTGTCCAACAACAAAACGATAGAGAACCTGAACAAGGCGTTGCAGATGGAAATGAGCGCCACACACCAGTACCAGTTGCACGCGCATGTGCTTGACGATTGGGGCCTCAACCTGCTCGCCGACAAGATGCGCGAGGAGCAGGCCGAGGAAGTCGGGCATTCCGACCTCTTCATCGAGCGCGTCCTGTTTCTCAAAGGGACGCCCGAGATCGCTTTCGCGAAGCCGCCGAAGCGTGCCGAAACCCTAAAGGAAATGTTCGAGTCCGACCTGGCCGACGAACAGGACGCCATCGTGTTCTACACGCAGGCGGCGCGCGAAGCCTATGAGGCCAACGATGTCGGATCGCGTCTGCTCTTCGAGAAGATCGCCGTGGACGAGGAAGGCCACAAGGCCTGGCTAGAGCTGCAACTCGATCTGATCGAGCGGATCGGGGAGCAGGCCTACAGCGCGAAGCTCGTTTCGCTGACACAAACCGAAGGGCAAGCCGTCTAGCGGCACGACCTGGATCGTCGGACGCGCGCTCGGGCGCCGCTGACTGGGATTGTAGGAAGGCATATACCATGGAAATCAAGAGACTTACCGACAAGGTTTCGGTCTCGCCGCAGATCACTGCGGACGACATGGCGGCGATCAGCGAAGCCGGTTTCCGCGCCATCATCTGCAACCGCCCGGACGGCGAGGGGGCGGATCAGCCCAGCTTCCAGGAGATCGAGGCCGCGGCCAAGGCCGCGGGCATCGAGGCGCGCTATGTGCCCGTGAAATCCGGCATGGTGACGGATGACGATGTGGCGGCGTTCGGCGCCGCGCTGAGCGACGTGCCCCGTCCGATCCTGGCCTACTGCCGGACGGGCACCCGCTCGGCGACGCTCTGGTCTTTCCATGAGGCCAAGAAGCGGCCGATGCCGGAGATCCTCGCCGCGACCAAGGCGGCGGGCTACGACATGAACGGCGTGGCGCGGCGCATCGTCAATGGCGGCAAGACGCCGACGGATACCGGGGATGCGAGCTTCGATGTGGTCATCGTCGGCGCCGGCGCGGGCGGCATCTCCGTCGCCGCCAGCCTGAAGTCGCGAAAGCCCGGCCTCAACATTTCGGTCATCGACCCGGCCGACATCCATTACTACCAGCCCGGCTGGACCATGGTCGGCGGCGGCATCTTCGAGGCCCGACAGACCGCCAAGACGATGGGCAGCCTGATCCCCAGCGGCGTGAAATGGATCAAGGCCGCCGTGGCTGCCTTCGAGCCGCAGAACAACGCCGTCATCCTCGATGGCTGCCGCGTCTTCAAATATGACCGTCTCGTCGTCTGCCCGGGGCTGAAGCTCGATTGGGACAAGGTCGAGGGGCTGGAAGAGACCTTGGGCCGGAACGGCGTGACCTCGAATTACCGCTACGACCTCGCGTCCTATACTTGGCAACTGGTGCAGGAGATGACGTCCGGCCGTGCGCTCTTTACCCAACCGCCGATGCCGATCAAATGCGCGCGTGCGCCGCAAAAGGCGCTCTATCTGTCGGGCGACGCCTGGTTCCGCCGCGGCGTGCTGAAGAATATCGACATCCAGTTCATGAATGCCGGCGGCGTCCTCTTCGGCGTGAATGACTACGTTCCCGCGCTCATGAAATATGTCGCGAAGTATGACGCGACGCTGAACTTCTTCCACGATCTCATCGCGGTCGATGGGTCGGCGAAGACGGCCACGTTCAAGGTGGCCAAGCCCGACACGGCCCCGACCGATGTCACCGTCGACTTCGACATGATCCATGTCTGCCCGCCACAGGTCGCGCCGGATTTCATCCGCGTCTCGCCGCTGGCCGATGCAGCGGGATGGGTCGACGTGGATCAGGCCACCCTGCGGCACAAGACCTATGACAACATCTGGTCCCTGGGGGATGTGACGAACGCCCCCAACGCCAAGACGGCTGCGGCGGCGCGCAAACAGGCCCCGACGGTGGCCGAGAACATCGTCGCCGACATCGCGGGCCGGTCGCCCGTGGCGGCCTATGACGGCTATGGATCATGTCCGTTGACGGTGGAGCGCGGCAAGATCGTGCTGGCCGAATTCGGCTATGGCGGCGTGCTCAAGCCCTCGTTCCCCGCTTGGGCGATCGATGGAGCCACCCCGAGCCGGGCCGCCTGGTTCCTGAAGGAAAAGATGCTCCCACCGATCTATTGGCAGGCCATGCTGAAAGGGAAGGAATGGATGGCCAAGCCCGAACAGCTCAAAGCCGCGGCCGAATAGCGCGGCTTACCTCCCGTTGGAGGCGGGCATGTCCGCCTTCGTCGCCGCGGTCGGTCCCGCCCTGTCCGACCCTGAACCCGGCGCTCGGTGGCCCCGGCCCCTGAGCGCAAACCTTCGATTGCGATATGCCGATGCCCAGCCTCCGCCAGTATTTTCCCATCCTCGAATGGGGCCGCACCTATGACAGGTCAGCGCTGTCCAACGACCTGATCGCGGCGGTGATCGTCACGATCATGCTGATCCCTCAATCGCTCGCCTATGCGCTGCTCGCGGGGCTCCCGCCGGAGGCGGGCATTTACGCGTCGATCGCGCCGATCATCCTCTACGCGATTTTCGGGACGAGCCGGGCTTTGGCGGTCGGACCCGTGGCGGTGGTGTCGCTGCTGACCGCCTCGGCGGTGGGGCAGGTCGCCGAGCAGGGCACGGCGGGCTATGCGGTGGCGGCGCTGACGCTGGCGTTCCTGTCGGGGGGGTTTCTGGTCTTGATGGGCGTTCTGAGGCTTGGCTTTCTGGCCAATTTCCTCAGCCACCCCGTGATCGCGGGGTTTATCACGGCGTCGGGCATCCTGATCGCCACGAGCCAGCTGAAGCATATCCTGGGCGTCAGCGCCCATGGGCACACCCTCCCCGAGATGCTCGGGTCGATCTTCGCGCATCTGGGCGAGGTCAACTGGATCACGCTGCTGATCGGCGTCACCGCGACGGCATTCCTGTTCTGGGTGCGCAAGAACCTCAAGCCGTCCCTCCGCAAGCTTGGCGTGCCGCCCTTGCTGGCCGACATCCTGACCAAGGCCGGTCCGGTGGCTGCCGTCGTTGCCACGACCGTCGCCGTCTGGGCGCTCGGGCTTGCCGACCGGGGCGTGAAGATCGTGGGCGAGGTGCCGCAGAGCCTGCCGCCCTTGACCCTACCGGGCTTCGCGCCGGACCTTCTGAGCGCGCTCCTGATCCCGGCGATCCTGATCTCGATCATCGGTTTCGTCGAATCCGTTTCCGTCGCGCAGACCCTCGCCGCCAAGAAGCGCCAGCGGATTGACCCTGACCAGGAGCTGATCGGCCTCGGCGCCGCCAATCTGGGCGCCGCCTTCACCGGCGGATATCCGGTGACCGGGGGCTTCGCCCGCTCGGTCGTGAATTTCGATGCCGGGGCCGAAACCCCCGCCGCCGGGGCCTTCACCGCCATCGGTCTCGCCATCGCCGCGGTCGCCCTGACGCCGCTGGTCCATTTCCTTCCCAACGCGACGCTCGCCGCGACCATCATCGTTGCGGTGCTCAGCCTCGTGGATCTGTCGATCCTGAAGAAGACCTGGGGCTATAGCCGGGCCGACTTCACGGCCGTCGCCGCGACGATCCTGCTGACGCTGGGTCTTGGCGTCGAGATCGGCGTCGCGTCCGGCGTGGCGATCTCGGTGCTGCTCCATCTCTACAAGACGTCGCGCCCCCACGTGGCCGAGGTCGGTCTCGTTCCCGATACCCAACACTTCCGCAATATCCATCGCCACAAGGTCGAGACCGATCCGACCCTGGTGACGCTGCGGGTCGATGAGAGCCTCTACTTCGTCAATGCGCGCTTTCTGGAGGATCTGATCCAGAAGCGGGTCACCATCGGCTGCGCTGTGCAGAACGTCATCCTGATGTTTTCGGCCGTGAACGAGGTCGATTACTCCGCCCTGGAGAGCCTCGAAGCCATCAATCAGCGCCTCAAGGACATGGGCGTCGGGCTGCACCTGTCAGAAGTGAAGGGCCCGGTGATGGATCGTCTCAAGCGGTCGCATTTCCTGGAGGAACTGAACGGTCAGGTCTTCCTGTCGCAATACGACGCCTGGCGGACCCTGACCGCGCCGCAGGCGGTCGAGAAGGCAGCGGCGCAGCCGGCCCCGTGACCTGTTTCGCGCGGTCCGGGAAGCTGTGTCTCGCGGCTCTGGATGGCCGAGGGTCCTTGAGGGCGATAGGCTGGGGGCGGCATGGGCCGACCGAGCCGCCCCGACGCGGAAACGCGCCCGGCGGCGCCGATCGATCGCGTGGGGACAGTGGAGTCCGCGCCGGCCGCTCCGCGAGGTTCGACCTCGGTGGTGGCGATGCCCCCTTGGCGGAAGCGGATCGGCCAAGCTAGCTGGAAAGACCGAGGAACAAGATCGAGGACGAATCGCCATGGCGGAGCTGGAAAACTGGAGCCCGGACCGCGTCCGAGAGGCGCTCGACGCGGGGTCAATCGTTCTGATCGACGTCAGAACCCCTCAGGAATACATGATGGAGCATATCGACGGAGCGCTTCTGCTCCCGATGGCGTTCTTCGACCCCCGCGCCCTCCCGTCGCAGGAGGGCAAGCGGATCGTGCTGCATTGTGGCTCCGGCGCCCGGTCCGGCAAGGTCGGAGCGCGCGCGCTGGACGCGGGGATCACGCCGCTGGCCCATATGGAGGGCGGCATGGCCGCGTGGAAACAAGCAGGCCTCCCCTATCGTGGGACGGATATGTCGACCGGCGCCCCCGCGATGAAGAACGCGGGCTGAGGTGGCGCCGTTCGGCTCGGCGATGATGTCGGTTCGGTATACGCGACCCGGGCGGGCGGGCAGGGGCCGTGGCCCGCTCGGGATGGAGCCTGCTGGCGGACGTCCGGGCACACGGGTCACGGCCCGCGCTTAAAGGCCGACCAGCCTCCAGCCCATGCGATCTGGCCAGTTTAGCGGCGCCGTACGGCCCCCCGGTCTTCCGTCCGAAGCGCGTCTCAGACAGTTTCGAGCGTTCCGCGCTTATACCTGAGTCCGAGGACATGAAGGGACATAAGAAGCGGCACGCCCGCCAGCGGAAGCAAGTTGACGAAGGGCACATCCGGGTTGGCCACGAAGACAGGGATCAGCGTCAAAGCCCGGAGGATCAGGACATGGCTGGGATCCGCGAGGCCGATCAGGTTCCTGTCAGCGAAAGCGCGCCGACTTATGGGGGTTCCCTCAGCAGCAGGCCGTCTCCGATGAGTCTGACCGCGAGCTCCCCAAGTCCCACCGGCCAGAAGAACGCGGATGGAAGACCGCCGGCCACGCCGACGGCCAGCACGGACACGTCGAAGGCTGCCATCTGAAGCAAGGGCGTCATCGAAGGCGTTGGCGCGCGCCCCGGGGACCGAGGGCCAGATGGCCCCTATGCCAGCATCGGGAGGGGCAGCATCAGGATCGGCCAGGAGACCGACGACAGACCGACCACCCGTCGCAGCACAGGGCTGACGGGACGGATGAAAAGAAGCATCAGGCCATCTTGCCGCGCCAAGAGAAGTCTCAGCTCCTTCATTTCGCGCCCACCCCCCGTTTTCCGGCCTTGGCCCGCAACCTTCAGGGCGTCGATCCAGACGCCAGCGATGACCGGCGGAAGCGTCGCATGGTCCGCCGGCCCGACGTCATCGCCGATATTGCAGAACAGGCTGCGCCACGCCCCATCGGGGATCGCATCGGGCGGAAGGACGACCGGCGCCTCACCGTAGGATCCGACCCCCAGAAGCCGGGCCTTCTCGTGCGCCGGACATAGGCACAGATCTCGGGATGCTAGGGCAAGAGCATCTCGAACTGTCCTTCGGTGGTCATCGGAAGAGACTGCCGAAGCCGGATCAGCGACTGACACCCGGCAAACACTCCGTTCGGGGCGATGCGATCCGCCCGCACTCCGATCCGGCGATAGTTCGGGTTCATGGCCATCCAGGGCCTGCTATCCGAGAAGCTGCCCGCTGGGCTGCTCGTCCAATGCATCGGCGTGCGCGCATAGTCCTAGGCGTTCGCATTGGCTCCGGCGATGAAATCCTCCTCGCTTCCCCGCGTGCATTATCTCGGCATGTTGGCCCAGCGGCTCGATGTCCTGAAACTGGTCGAGCCGGTCGATTGGCCTCGTCCACCGGCGCGTCGAAATCGGCATGGGTTCCGAATTTCGGTGCGATCGCATAGTGATCGGCGAAGTCTTAACCATTGCCCCGCATGGGCGACGTATAGACGGGCGACAGCCAGAAGAGGCCTCTTTCCAGATCGGCGAGATGATCGAATCTCAAAATGATCGCGGGAATTCCGCCGATCTCGTCGCCGTTGCAGTCGCGGAAGCTGCGCGGATGGATCGGGTAGCCGGTGCTGGTTCCTCACCAGAGGGTCATGGCGTTCGTCATCTGGTCTTGGCCGATGGTCTCAGGCTCGGCCTTGGGGCGAAGGGTTGGGCTGCTCATTTGATCGACCCGGCAAGCGAGCCGCGGACGAGAACGCGCTGCAGGGTGAGGAGCACCGCCAGCGGCGCCACGATCGACACGAAGCCCGAGGTGGCGAGCATCTCTCAGTCGCCGCCGCGGGTGCCCTTCAGTCCGACGATCTGGCGGGTCATGACGGTCGTCTCGCCCGGTTGTGTCGATCAGGAAGACCATGGCCGCCAGCGGGTCGTGCCAGGTCCACAGGAACTGAAAGACAGTAAAGCTCGTGAGGGCCGGGACGCAGAGCGGCAGCACGATGCAGGTGAAGATCTGGAACTCCGTCGCCCCGTCGACCCGCGCAGTCGACGATCTCGCGCGGCAGACCGAAGGCCGTATAGGCCAGCCAAACTCCGACATATCCTTTTCCGATCCATACGGCGTTGTGCAGCAGGCTAAGCCGGGGAACGAGCTTCAGTAGGAGCGTAACCACCAGCGACGCGGCGATGGCCGCCACGAGATGGGGGGGGGCTGGAACTCCATCCAGGCCAGGGCACAGGCCGGGAAGGCCGCGATCAGGATCGGGATCACCGTCGCCGGGATCGCGACCGTCAGCGTGTTGAAGGAGGCGCGTGCCATGCGCTCGCGGTTGTTCGCGGCGGGCAGAACGCTCCGGTAATTGTCGAGCGTGAAGCTGAGCGGTACCAGCGCGGTGACGAAAACGCGCTACCTCCGGCCCGTCAATTGATCGGCCGATCCGGTCCAGACATAGCCGCCATCCGGGCCCACGGCGAGCGTCTCGCCAGGCCGAAGAGCGGCGCGCTCGCCGGGGCCGTAGGCCGTGACATCCCGCGACGACACGCCCCACGCGATGACGGCTCCGGCGGGAGCGGCGCTCTCGGCGGCGCCCCCGGCGAAAGGGTTGCCCTCCACCGCGAAGAGCCCCTCGGCGGTCGAAACCCGGGCCGTGTCCGGATCGGCCCTTGCGCGGGATCTCGGTCTGGGCCGCCGGAAAGAATGTCGCCCGCCAGCCCGCGGATCGGATCTGTTCATTGGTTCGGAGCGAAGAGACGAGAAGCTCCAGGGTCGGCGACACGCGCGGCACCACCAGCTCCAGAGCCGACACCTGCAAGGGCCAGACCAGGAGGGGCATGACCATCAGCATGATCACCATCGCCCTGGCCGACCCAACGCCCCCGGCGCCGGCCTGGAAGAACTTGTCATACATGTCATTGGCCAGGACCGGGGTTTCCCAATGGCCGTTGGTCATGGCGAAGACGATGTCGAGCACCTTCAGCACCAGGAAGGTGATCGTGGTCCAGACCACCACGATGGTGCCGGTGATCTGCGGCACCTTGATGCGGAAGACGATCTGGAACGGGGCACGCCGGCATACGGGGGCAGACAGCCCTGGGTCTCGAATGCCATCCAAAGCTCATGTGCGATCAGCGTCTCCAGGAACGCGATAAGGCCGCGTGCGGCGCGCGTGAGTCGTCCGTGATCGACACCAGCATGCTCGGCCCCGAGGACGGGATTACCCAGCTCCTCATGGGCATATGACGGAACGTAGAAGAAATCGACATCTTCGCCGACCCCCGTCCCTTCGCAGAAGAAGGCCGGAATGAACGACGCCTGCCGGTGCATCATGCCTTGCGGCGGGGCCGAGAACAGCCCCAGCGGGCTGTCGCGGAAATCGGTCGTCGACATGGCGCTTGCGCCGCCGCTTACGAAAGGCGTCATTTCGGGCGAACCAGCCGAATTCCTCGATCTCGGCGACGATGCACGGGGCGTCGAAGGGGATCGGGTTACTGATCCAGGCGTCATAGCCCTCGGGCGCCTGCGGGCGCAGCAACATCTGCTCGACCCCATCCGTCCCGGACTACCCACTGGTCGCGCCGGACCCGATCCCGATGCACCGAGGCATGGCTTCGTCCTCGACCATCCGCTCGGTCGAGGCGCGGCGCTCTCCCATCGAGCGAAGCAGGCCATAGTCGAGATCGTCGAAGGTCTCTGACCTGGACCAGACCAACGGCCTTACGTTCACGTTATAGGAAGAGCCGAAGAAGGCCTCCAAGCCGGCATGGAGGCCCAAGGCCGTCCACGGGGATCCGGCGGCATCGGTCTCGGTCATCCAGGACGCGGTGCCGCCGCCCAGATCGGCCAATCGCCCCCGGAGGGCCGGGTCGCACAACAGCCCGGGCTCCGGGGACACCGCGATATTCGGAGGCGACCCCGCCTCGACATCGATGACGATCTGCCGCTCGAAGGCGTCCGACCCATTCCCGCGCATGACGGCGCCGGTGGCCCCATCGAATTAGGCCGGAACCGCCGCAGAGCCTGGGCGAGGCGAGGGTCACCTCCTGCCAGGGATAGTCATGCGCCGCGGCGAATTTCCTGATGCTGGCCCAGGAATACGGCCCCTCTCCGGGCGGGAAAAGCAGGCCATTCTGTGCGCCCGCCGTCTCGGCAAGTCCGATCATCAGGGCGGTGCATGTCGCCCTGTTGGAGGTCTCTTTCTTCTTCCCATCTTTGGGCGTTTTCACGCCTCTGCGGGAGCGGCCTAGCGAATGCGGACTCATTATTGAAACACGATTGAAGGCTCAAAATATCAGGAAATCCTCCGGGAGCGAGGCATGGACCGGAGCTTTCGACAGGTTCTGGCGGTGGCCGAAACCGGGAATGCCTCGCGCGCCGCGGAGGCGATGAACCTGTCCCAGCCGCCGGTCTCGGTGAAGATCCGCAAGCTGGAGGAGGCCCACGGCGTCGTCCTGTTCCAGCGCAGCCCCACGGCATCGTGCTGACCGAATACGGCCCGAGTCTCTACGCGCCCCCCGCGTGATGGCGCGGCTGGATGCCCCTGCCAGTGCGGAAATCCGGGCGCGGAAACGCCTCGATCGGCCGTCGCTGAAGATCGGCTGCGGCCAAGCCTGGTGGCCGCTCCTTGTCCGTCGGACGGTCGACGGGTTCCGTCGGCCCAAGCCCGACATCTTGCTGCATATCGAGATTTGCAGCAGTTTCGACGGCCTGCGGCACCTCATGTCAGGCGATGTGCACCACGTCATCGGCTCTCGCGTGTCTCCCATCCCGTTCCTTTCCGGCCCGGCGCTTTCGCAGCAAGTCGATCCGGCCGCAGCCTCGCCTGCCGTAGAGCGTGCGCGATCGTCTTCAGGTCAGGGCCTATGCGAACCGACGGCGGCTGGGCGGCGGCCTTGGATCTCGGGATCGTCCTCCCGGCCTTCATCGCCCTGCCGTTCCTGTCCCGTGTCGTTGGTGGGCTGCGCGGCGATGGATCGGACGGGATCCCGAGATGTCCAGGCTACTTCTGGCCTTTCCTGTCGCGGCGGTGGCCTGGTCGCGCGTCGCGACGGGGCAGGGCGCGCGACAAGCCGACAGACGGGCGGCCTGCGGGAGGATCTATGGCGCGCTCCTGGTGCTGAGCCTCTCGCTTGGGCGGGCAATCCCCCCGTCCAAGGCCTTTGGCGACCTCCTCTCCCATTTCTTGGCACGAGGGCGGGCTTCTGTCGGTCGTCAAACTTTTTAGCCGCTGACCCGAAGCGCGGTCATTCGCCTGCCGCGGGTCGGAGACGCCAAATCCCGTCGCCTTGCGCGACAAGGTGCTGACGCGCCCCGGCGCGTTCGCCCGAGTGCAGGAGCCGGCGAAGATCGTTGCCGACGGCTCGGCTGTAGATGTGATAGAGATGACCGGTCGGACCTTCGCTGGGCAGGTCGCTGAGGTCGATGATCTCGACGCCCGGAAAGCCGGTCATCTCCTCTCCCGCCTCTCCAAGACGCCTGTAGCCATGCAACTGCGCCGAGAGCGCCAGCGGCCTGTCCCCACTCGTCGCGTAGACCGTTATGCTCTCCAGGATGGGCCGGAACCGCGGCAGGATGCGTTCGAAGATCCCGACATCCATGTCCGGCGCGAGCAGGACGGCATGGCGAAGCCGGATCTCTGGACGCCGGTTCGCGACCTCGGCGAGCGCCAGGACGACGCCGCGCGCGCCCAGGCTGTGCCCGATCACATCCACCGTCGCGGAGCCGAACCGACGCTCCAGGCCGACGATCGTGTCCGCCAGGTCCGGGAGGCTCCAATACAGGTCGGCCTCGTCATGGGTGTAGGAGGCCGCAGCCCCGTCCGAGGGCCAGCTGAACCAAAGGAGTCGTCCCGCAAGGTCCGCGTTCTGCTGCAAGAGCGCCGCGCGGCGACAGCCCTTCTCGAACCCGATATAGTAGCCGTGGACATAGAGGGCCGGGCCACGCGCGCCGGCCGTTTCTTCGACCCCGTCGAGGATGGCGTCCGGCTCCGCTTCCTCCACCGATTGCACGCGGAGGAGTTCTTCGCGCAGGAAATTCGGGGCCACGTCGGCAAGCGGGGCGAGAACGCCGAGGTCCAGTTCCTCGACCCGGCAGATACCGGCCTTCAGATCGCTGCGTTCGCCTCCGTAGAACGCGCTTGGATCTTCGGAGCCTGTCCTGTTGCGGAGGGTGATATAGGGAAATTCCAAGGTCTGAATCTCCGTCTGGGCCGTAGACGGCGCGGGGAACGCGCCGCAGGACGCGGCGACGCAGAGGATCGCGCGGACCAATCGAGCGAAAGCCGGCGAGGACATCTTCAGCCCCGCGACATGACGCTGGCGCGGTCATCGAAGCCAGAGCCGCGGCGTCTGCGCCCCGCGCCTTCGCCGCGACAGCAGAGGGTCTCGTGCAGGCGCTTCATCTGGCGGGCGGTCGACTCTTTCATTCATCGGAAGAAAAACAGAGGGGTCCGGCGTTTCGCAATTCCTTTACGCGTCGAACCGCCATGCGACGCCGCTGCGGCCGAGAGGAGAAACACGGGAGCGGAGGGGCGACGTGAACAACGGGCGCCTTATCAAG
Source organism: Jannaschia seohaensis (assembly GCF_900116765.1). Taxonomy (GTDB): domain Bacteria; phylum Pseudomonadota; class Alphaproteobacteria; order Rhodobacterales; family Rhodobacteraceae; genus Jannaschia; species Jannaschia seohaensis. Next base: position 416,321 of record NZ_UETC01000003.1, read on the forward strand.
GTCGTCGGCACGCTCTCCGTGCCCTGCATCCAGCTCGGGCTGCTGTTCTTTGCGGCGGTGCTGACACCGCCCCTCATCCCACGCGGGGCTGGCCACGCAAGGCTTCCTCGGCGGGTTGGCCGTGGCGATCGGTTATCTGATCGGGCAGATCGTCGCGCTGCTCTGGCGGGCGGCCGATCTTCCGCGGGTCTCCGGGCGGCCGGTCTAGGTGCTGACTTCGGTGGTCTCGATCCCGCTCTTCGCGTCCTTTCTCAGGGTGCTCGGAGCGGGCCCCGGGCCTTGGACGCCTCGTCGCTACGCTGTTCCGCCTGATCCGGGCGTAGATTCCATCGCATCATGCCGCTGCGGCGCGCGACCCTGCCGGGTTTCGTCGCGGTCGTCCTGATCCTTTTCGTGGTGACGCCCGACGGGAACGTCGAGCATGCGGTGACCGGCCTCGATGAAAGCTACGAGGCGGCCCAGGAGCTGTTCCAGGATACGCCGCCACGTCCAGGCACCCCCCGCATGACCGGCAGCGCGGGGTCGCTGATTGACTTGGCGGCGATAGGCAAGCCTGGGCGAGATTTCTACGTCTCCGGCCCCACCGCCGAGGATATCGCGGCCTTCACTGGCCAGCGCCGGCGCTGGGTCCGATCCTCGTCCATGTCGGGCGCGCCAGTCGCGTCACGCGGCAGGAGAGGGCCGAACTGATCCGGCAGGGCACCTTCGCGCCCGCCGTTCTGATCGTGGCGATACCCACCGGCACCGGCTGGATGGATCCAGGTTGCCACGATCTGGTCGAACACATGCATGGCGGCGACGTCGCGACGGTGTATGCTCATTCTTCCTATCTGCAATCGCCGCTGGCCCAGATCCTCAAGACAAGCGCCGATCTCGAACAGGCGACCGCGCTTCAGGACGTGGTGCACACCCACTGGAGGAACCTCCCTTCGGACGCGCGGCCCTGCCTCTACCTCCACGGGCTGAGCCTCGCGGCCTGCTCGTCGATGAATGCCGCGAACATGTGCCGACTGCTCGACGACGCCAACGACGGCGCCTTCCCGCCACCTCGACCCGAGCGATGGCGGCGGTAATGGCGCCGACATCCTGGTGGGCGGACGCGGGACGGACATGCTCACCGGCGGCAACGGACCGGACGTCTTCGTCTACAAGGCCGCGCAGGATGCGCCCGGCCATGGCGAATGCGAGGGCGGACACCGTTCTCTACGTCGACACAGACGGCAATATGGCCGGTGAACACCCCGCGGAGATGGGCATTCTGCTCTTGGGCGTGGATGCTGGCGACCTGTCGGACGCCAGCGACCCGGCGGAGCCGCGCCTCAGGCGCTGCCTTTGTCGAGACGACGGCGGAACTCGTCGATCAGGTCGCTCAGATGGTCGATCCTCAGGCGCGTGAGCTCCTCGGAGAGCCTCATGTCGGTGACATCGAGCTGTGCGCCGGTGAGGCGGACGGCTCTGCCTTGGTCGTCCCGTTCGACCGTGCCGCGCACCAGCGCCGAGATGGTGCTCCCGTCGGGGCGGACGATACGCCATTCACCCTCCAGTTCGCCGTCTTCCAGAGCCCATTCGATTTCCTGGGTCGCACGGGACAAGTCGTCGGGGTGGATCATCGCGATCCAGTCCTCGTAGGTTCCGCCCAAGGCGCCCGGGCGCAGGCCCATCATCGAGAGGGCCTCGGGACTCCACCTGACGGCGTGGCTGCCAATCTCCCAGTCGAAGGTCGCGACGCCCGCCGCCTTCTGGGCCATTCTCAGCCGACGCTCGGACTGCCGCAGCGCCTCCTCGGCCTTCTTCCGCGGGGTGATATCGCGCCAGAACACGGCCAGCCCCTCGGGCACCGGAAAGGCGCGCATCTCCAGCCAACTCGTTCCGCCGGTCGGATAAGTGTAGTGGTGCTCGAGCGTGACCGGCACCTGCTCGGCCAGCACGCGCCGGTAGAGCGCGCCGACTTCGGAGTGTTCCGTGCCGGGATAGACCTCCCAGTGGGTCCGGCCTCGGATCTCGTCCAGCGACCGCCCGTCGAGATCCAGCGCCGCCTTGTTCTGGGTGATGATCCGGAAATCGCGGTCGATAATGCCAAAGGCTTCGCCCATGCCGTCCAGCACTTTCCGGAGGCGGCGCTCGCTTTCGCGGAGGGCATCCTCAGCTCGGGCACGTTCGACCGCGCCCCAGGTCCGTCCCGCGATATCTTCCAGGAGCGCGACCTCGTCGTCGGTCCAGTCTCGGGGCTCGGGATCATGCGCGGTCAGCAGGGCCACGAGCCGGCCGTCAGCAACCAGCGGCACCTGGGCGAAGGAGGCCACGCCGATCGTCTTGTAACTGGCCTTTTCATCCTCCGTCAAAAAAGGATCCGCGGCGACCTCGTGCACGACAAGGCTCTCTCCGCCGAGCAGCGTATCGGTCACGCCGGGAAAGTCGGCGACCCGGTAGCGCCCATCGACGCTGGCATGGCCGGGCGCGGCATAGCTGCCCTCGACCACATACCAGTCTTCGCCGTCCTGATGCTCGATCATAGCGAATTCTGCGTTTGCGGTTCCGAAATGAGCCCCGGTCAGCTGCGTGGCTACATGCATCACTTCCCGGGGATCCCGAAGCGGCCGGATCGCATCGCTGAGACGCAGCAGAAACGCCTTGCGGGCTTCCTCCGCCCGCAGCACCGCTTCGGCCCGCACCCGGGCGGTGACCTCTTGCATCACGGCCAGCAGCACCTTGCGCGACTGGTCCTCGACGCGTGTTACGAACATCTCGAGGACCATGCCTTGCGGGTCGGACTCCCGGACGACCCGGATCGGTTCGCCGGTGTCGAGCACGCGGTCGTAATCGTCGTACCAGGCCTCAATCTCGTCGGGGAAATTGTCGCGGATCGACTGCCCGCTGAGGTCCGGGATGCCGAACATCTCCTGCATGGCGGGGTTCATGTTGATGTAGCGATAGTCGCGCAAACCGTCGGGCCGCAGAGGCAGACGCTCGTAGAGGCACACGCCCTCGTCGATCGACTCGAACAGCGCCCGATGGCGCGCCTCGTTCAGACGCAGGCTGCTTTCGGCCCGGGCGCGCTCGACCGACTCCCAGATCCTGACGGCAGCCTCATGGGCAATGGCGATCTCATCCACGCTCCAGTCGTGGGGATCCTCGAAGCAAACGGTCATGACCGAGGCAAGCCTGTCCGAGCGCAGGACGGGAACGGTCAGGCGCGCACGGAACGAGGCAAGGTCGGGATCGGCCACCACGTCGCCGAGAGCGCCCAAAGGCACGCCGGACGGATCACGGACATCCCGAACCGCAAGGGGCATGCCTTCTCCGAGCATCCTCCATGCCGAGCCCGCGTCCCCAAGGTCGTGCGAGGCCAAAACCGCAGGCGTCGGGGAGACGGCCCGGCCGTCGGGCGGCGCTTTCGCGCGGCCGGCCTCCTCTGGGTCGATCTCCGTGAATGTCGCCCAGTCCGCGCGCAAGACCTCGTCCAGCATGTGCGTTCCGACGGTCTGGATCCTTTCGGGATCATTGAGACGCCGCAGCGCGTCGCTCAGGCGCAGAAGGAACCCGACACGGTCCGGCACGCCGGTCGCGGGTTCCGTTGCGCCCCGGCGTTCGATGCTGTGCTGGACCAGCAACCCCATGGCCGCGCCATCCGCGCCCGGGACGGGGATGCAGGAGAGACGGGCGCTCCCCGCATCCACGAGAAGGCGCCACATCATCGGCATCAGCGCATCCGCGAAGGCCAGGCACGTCTCGTCCGTCCCCCCGGAGAGTGCCGTCCGATAGACGTGCGCCACGCCCTCCGACGCCGTGTCCACCGACCGGCCGAAGGCCGCGGCCTGCAAGGGGCCAAGCGCCTCTTTCCAGGCACCGTTGAAAATCATCGTGCCTCGCGCTCCCCAGAACAGGCAGGCGGGCGCGGATTGTCGAAGGACCAGGCCCGCAAGGGTTCTGAGCCGCAGGTCCCAGTCGGATACCGGTCCGAGTTCGGTCGCCGCCCAGTCGACTGGCTCCAGAGCGTCGGCGACGTCCTGCAGTTCGGCAAGCGCGTGCATCGAAGTGTAGGGCCTCCAGCGGCAAAGATGGTGTCGAGGATCATGACGAAGATCTCGGTTGAAGAAGCTGTAATGCCTCTTCGGCACATCGCCAACCGATCACCCGGATCGTCGTCGGAGCGGCGGTCACGGTGCGATGACTCCGTCCGCCGGGAAGGACCGAGGCGCGCCGCCGCGCGCGATGCCATGGAGCATGCGGGTCGAACCGGACTTGGTCATGGGCGACGCGGCTTCCGGTGACAGCGTTCGATGGCCGTCGCGGGAACAGAAGCCGCAGGCCAAGTTTCCGCGCGCCCGCCGCGCAGCCTTGGCCGGATCAGGACGGCACGCCATGCGCGTTCGGCTCCGGCAGCGGTTCCGGCCAAGTTTCCGCTAAGGCGCCTCGAAGTTCCGCAAGCGCCGGGGCGTCATGCCCGACCGGCGGGAGTGCCGCGAAGGCCGCGCGCCCCTCTTCCGCAACCGCAGGCTTTCGCAGCAAGGCGACACCCGTCGCCAATGCCATGACGGTGTGCACCGAAGCGCGGGCGCATCGAACACGGCGGTCGCGACGAGCGGGGGCAGTATCTCGTATTCCAGCCTCACCCCCGCAAGGCTGGCCGCGCGCCGCAGGTTCCGATCGCCCCTGGCTGAGGGCCACGCCTGCGATACGGGCAGATATGGAAAGACACACCATGAGAGGAGTCGGGGCGGTCGCGTCGGCGTAGATCGGCGCGAAGCTCCGGAACGCGCCATTGGCGAGGCCGATTGCGAAACACCCCGCGACGGACAGCGGCGCCGTCCGCTTGAGCCGTCCAGGCGCTCCCACATGCTCGGGGATCGCGGGCGGGGTTGCATAGGCGAGCGCGACCGGCACGACCGACAGGGCGAGGGCGACCGCCGCGAGTGTGAGCGGCTCGAAGCTCTCATATGGCTTGACCGGATACGGCATTTTCCCGCCGCTCAGCCCGATACAGGTATCGGCCAGGTAGACGCCGAGCGTCAGGCCCCGCTCGGCGTGGGTGACGCCCGTTTGAGCCAGCTCTCCTTCACGATGATGACCGCCGCGAAGCAGAAGTCGAGCACGAACCTCAAGGGAAACCAGGCGACCGGGTCCAGGAGCGGGTGCACCAGGATCGCCGAGGCCCCGACCCCGACAACGGCGGAATAGCCGCGCATGTGACCCACGCGACGAACGGTCCGTAGGTAGACGAGGCATTCCGACAAGCGACGCGTGGACGGGCAGGGGCAGCCCCAAGCGGCCGCTTTCGACTTCCAAGAGCATGACGGCCAGCAGGATGGACAGGATTGAGCATCGTCAATGCAGACCCGGCGCAATGCGGGACTGTGGCCCGAGATGAAATCACGTCGAGAGGCAGGGATATTGGAACGATCGTACCTGCGAGATGGGATCGCCTTGCGTGTGGACGGGCGGGCTGCCTGTGGCGGCGCCTTTGGTCCTGACGCCCCAGTCGCCGCGTGGCGCGGCCACCGCCTTGCATGTCGCGGCGATCGCGGCGTCAGCGGCCGCGGCCCTTGCGCTTGGGGTCTGGCGCCCGCTCTCGCGCTGGGGACGCACGCTGCGCCTGTCGCGGTCCATTCTGTCGGCGGCGCTCGCAAGCGCTCAGCTAAAGGAGACCGGCAACCGTGATGTCTGATACTCCGTCTACTCCCCGTGAGGAGGTCATCGTGTTGAGCGACGGCCTCCGCCTGCCAGGAACCCTTGGCCTTCCGAAGAACCCGCGCGGACTTGTGATCTTCGCGCATGGCAGCGGCAGCAGCCGTCTGAGTCCGCGCAACCGGGCTGTCGCCGCGGAGATCCAAGCGCGCGGCTGCGGCACCTTGCTCTTCGACCTGCTCACCGACGAGGAGGCTCGGGACCGGGCCCGGGTCTTCGATATCGACCTGCTCGCACAGCGGGTCGCCGGGGCCGTCGCCTGGGCAAGACGAAACGCGGAGACCATCGGCATACCGATCGGGCTCTTCGGTGCGAGCACCGGCGCCGCGGCGGCCCTCGTGGCCGCCGCCGACCCGCGGCTTGCCATCGCCGCAGTCGTGTCCCGCGGCGGCCGCGCCGATTTGGCCGGAAACCATCTGTCCCGCGTCAGATGCCCGACGCTTCTGGTCGTTGGCGGGGCGGATCGCGAGGTGCTTGAGTTGAACCGCCAGGCTTTCGTCCGCCTGAACTGCCGCAAGGGCCTGGAGGTTGTGCCGGGCGCAACGCATCTCTTCGAGGAACCGGGCGCCCTCGAGCAGGTCGTCGATCTGGCGGCGTCCTGGTTCTCGGCCGCGTTTGCCAGGGCCCTGTCCGACAGCGACCGGCCAGCGAACGCCCGCTGTCAGTAGGGGCCCGGTTCCGGCGCCTATCGACTTCGGGGGCGCGTCGCCCGCAAGGGGAGGGCGGCGGCGGGAAGGGAGGCCGTCCCGAGCGGGACAGTGGATTGACCCCGCGCAATGCGTCCTGCGCCGCGGTTGCGCTAGGGTTTGGGGAAAGCACCGGGCACGGCCTCCGCTGCACCCGGCGTCGCAGGGGAGGTTACTCGTGTTCATCGATCGAAAAGAGGCCGGAGAGAGGTTGCTGCCGCGTCTGCAGGCGCTCGATCTCGACGATGTGGTGGTCGTGGCGCTCCCACGTGGCGGATTGCCGGTCGCGGATGTGGTCGCGGAGGGGCTCGGCGCGCCGCTCGATATCGCGCTCGTCCGAAAGGTCGGAGTCCCCTCGCAGCCCGAATACGCCGTCGCGGCCGTCACCGATGGGGACGATCCGAGGATCACCGTCAACAAGGACGTCGCGCGCATGGCCCGGCTCGACGACGCGGCCATTCGGGAACTCGCCGAGCGAGAACTGCCGGAACTCCGTCGCCGCCGGGAGGTTTATCTGAAAGGGCGGCCGCCGGTGCCGCTCGCCGGGAAAAACGTGATCGTGGTCGATGACGGCATCGCGACGGGCGCGACGATGCGGGCGGCCTTGCACCTGATCCGGGACGAAGGTCCCGCGCGGCTCGTCGCGGCCGTGCCGGTCGCGCCGAGAGACACGGTCGAGGAGATGCGCCGCGAGTGCGATGAGGTGATCTGCCTGGAAACCCCCGACTTCTTCCAAGCGGTGGGGCTGCACTACCGTGATTTTCGGCAGGTGACAGACGCGGAGGTCGCGACCATCCTCCATCGCCATGCGACACAGAACCATGCCGCGCCCGAGTAGGCCATACACATAGCGGGTTGGAACGAGCGGCATGCGAAGCGAGAACGTCCGGGCGCCGAGGGGCCGCCGCTTCATCTGTCCTGGGCGGCGTCAACCAGATCCGCCGCGAGCTTAAGGTAGGCGCGAGCGGCCGCGCGGTATTTCTCGGGTTTGGCGACCTCGGCATCCCTGAAGTGGTCTGCGGCGATGCGCGCGCGCGTGACGCAGGCAACCACGCCGAAGATCGACAGCAACTGCTCGGAGGGAGGCGCGAAGGCTTGCGCGAGCCGGGCCAGAAGCTGCGCCCTGATCCATCCGCCTCCCAGAAGCCCGCACTCCAGACCGAGGGCGTTCACCTCGAAAAACGGATCGAGCCGCCGGAGCGCGCCGTCGATCTCTAGGCGGTCGAAGACGACGGGCGGCCGGGTGAGACAGACATGCTCCGCACGAAGATCGCCGTGCCCTTCGATCAACTCCCCCCGGGCTGCCCGCTCCAGAATCTCGCCGCGGGCCTGTTCGACCGCGCGTGTCGCGTAGTCCAGCGTGCGGTCCGACGGCGCGATACCGGCAAGAGCTGCCATCTCCCGCAGATGCCGAACCGAGAGCGCCGCGTCGCGCGTCAAACGGCGCCAAAACACATCGCCCGCCCGTCGCAGGCGGGGTTGCCGCCCGTAAAAGCCGAGCAAGACCTCTGCCAGCACGGCGATCTCCTCGGTGGTGGGCGCCGGGCCGGCGGCGAGGCGCCGGTCGAGCATCTCGTCCGCCGGAAGCCGGAGGGTCTCGATCACCCAGTCGATGACCACGCCCTCTCCGCCAAGAGCCAGGCCGCCGTCGGCACGTTGCACCAATGGGGTCAGGCCCCGATAGACCTCTCCGGCCAATTCGCGGTTGAGCCGCAGCTCTTCTCGGCAAAACCGTTCCCGGTCCTCGAGCGCGCGCTGATCGATATGGACGAGGCGCACCGGCTTCTTGAGCTTCCAGGCCCGGTCGCGGGTGAGACAGACGATAGAGGCGTGGGTCTCGATGCAATCCGGCGGAGGCTCATCGGGCCACGGAGCCCCGCTTTCGAGAAACGCGCGCTTGTCGGCGAAGCCGGGCAGGGGGCCTGCCTCGGCTCCCGCCTTGGCCGACGGCATGCTGCGCTCCCTCGGAGCGTCGTCAGTCCCAGAGCTCCTGGATCGGCTTGCGCATCGCATTCTTGACCTGCTGGATTTCGCCCCAGGACACATGGCGCCGGAGCAGGTCGAAGACCGCCGCGACCGCCCGTTCCGGGTCCTCCATGGGGTCGGTCTCGAACCGCGCCTCGATCCGCTTCAGCAGGTCGGTCTTGCTGCGCGGCTTGACCGGCGTGCGCGACGGATCCCAGCCTTCGTAGAACATCCCACGGACCAGAACCGGAAGCTGGGCGGCGAGGTCCGCCGCCTCGTCCACGGTCAAGAAGTCGCGAACGGCATAAAGCGTCTCCGTGAGCAAGCGATAGGTCCGCGCCCTATCCCAGCCCAGATCATCGCTGAGTTCGTTGAGCCATTCGGCGAAGACCTGCGGCGCGTGATCAAGGGTCTTGATACCAGTGACAGCCATGAGACCTTCCTCATTGAAATACGGCATCTCCTAGCTAATGGCGTAGACGGCCCCTATGCATTGACCGGGGTCAATGCCAGCTCCCGCGAGGTCAGGGAGACCTGACCCATGCTGTTCTTCGCACTACAGGGCTCGCAAGAGCTTGGCGATCGGGTCGCCGCTGCCGGCGGATACGTCCGCGCGCCCCACGAGGAGCGAGACTTCGACGGGGGCGAGCACAAGGCGCGGCCGCTCGTCGAGATCCGCGATCGCGATGTCTTCGTCATGCACTCCCTCGAGGGCGACGGGCACGCGTCGGCGAATGACAAACTCGTCCGTCTTCTGTTCTTTCTGGCGACATGCCGGGAACATGGCGCGGCGCGCGTCACGGCGATTGCACCCTATCTGGCCTACTCTCGGAAGGACCGGCAGACGAAACCTTGTGACCCGGTCAGCACCCGTATCGTCGCACAATTGTTCGAGGCGGCGGGCGTGGACATGGTCCTCACGCTCGACGTCCACAATCTCATGGCCTTCCAGAACGCCTTTCGCTGCCGGACGCTGCACCTTGCGACCGACCGGCTCTTCGCCGCTCATATCGCGGGACGGGTCCGGGACCGGCCGCTGGCGATCGTCTCGCCCGACCCGGGCGGTGTGAAACGGGCGCAACTTGTCCGCGAAGCGCTGGAGGAGGCGACCGGCGGCCCCGTCGGCTTCGGACTCATGGAGAAGCGACGCAGCGCGGGCGTGGTGTCCGGCTCTCATTTCGCGGGAGACGTCGCGGAACGGGTCGTCTTTGTCGTCGATGACATGATCTGCGGCGGCGGGACGATCCTGCGCGCCGCGGAGGCGGTGCGCGCCCACGGGGCCGCCGAGGTCCACGCCATCGCGACGCACGGCCTGCTCACCGATGCCGCCATCGCGTCCTTGGCTGACAGCGCGGTGCTCGACAGCATCGCGCTTACGGACAGCGTCGCGGCGGTCGCGGCCGCAAAAGATGCGCTCGGCGACCGGCTGCGCCTGGTCTCATGTGTGCCCCTCATCGCCGAAGCAATCGCACGGCTGCATCGTCCGGAGCGCGCGCCCCGCGCCTCACCCGCAGCGCTGCTTGACGGTCGTCAATGACAACGCGCGGCCGGCGGGCAATTCTCCGGGGCACAGCCGTGCAGGAGGAGGCGCTTAGATGGAAATCGCGAAGGCAATGCATCCGCATGCTGACTGGGCCAGCGCAGACACCCCGGTGAGCGAAGTCGCCAAGATGATGCAGAAAGACGATATCGGCGCGGTCCCGGTGGGCAAGGAGGACAGGCTCATCGGCATGATCACGGACCGGGACATCGCGCTGCGCGTGGTGGCCGCGGGCCGCAACCCGGAGAAGACCACGGCTGAGGAGATCATGACCGAGGGCCTCGTCTATTGCCGGACGACCGAGACGGTCGAGGATGCCATCCACCTGATGGATCAAAAGAAAATCCGTCGCCTGCCGGTGCTCGACGACAATAAGCGGCTCGTTGGCATGCTCAGCCTCGGCGACATTTCCCACACGGTCAGCCGGGAGCTTTCGGGCGAGCTTCTGCATGCGGTGGCCGATCATCATCCCTGATCGCGCGGTGAAAGGCCCGGCCGCGAGACACGTTCGAGGATGAACAGAAGGAGAAGCGAACATGATCAAAAGAGCCATCGGAGCAGTCGCCATCGCCGGAGCGTTCCTGGCAGCGGGCTGCGAAAACCTGACACCGCAACAGCGCACGGTCGTCGGTGTCACGGCCGGAGCGGCGGCGGGCCTGATCACGGCTGACGCGCTCAAGGCCGATGACGACTGGCGCCTGATCGCGGCGCTGGCCGGAGCCGCCGCCGGAACCCTCGTGGCCCAGAATTCCGCGACGAACCGGTGCGCCTATGCGCGCGGCGACGGCACCTATTTCACCGCTCCCTGCTGACCGATAACCTCTGGCTGGTCCAATGCAAATCGAACCGATCCTCTCCTATCACAATGTCGACCGCTCCCCGGCGGTCGACGAGCTTGTGCACCGGCGCATTGCGATGCTCGAAAAGCGCGACGACCGCATCACGGGCTGCGAGGTCACCCTCGAGGCGCCGCAGAAGAAGATGCGGCATGGCCGCGTCTTCCGCGTCCGGCTCAACCTTCATATGCCCGGTCCCGATCTCTCGATCTCACGCGAGATCTCGCAAGGCAGCGCGCAGGACGATCTGATCCTCGCCGTGAACCGGGCGTTCAGCGCGGCGGAGAAGGCGTTGAAGAAGCGCAAGAAGGTCATGGCCGGGATCGAGGTCAAACATCACCCGCCGGTGCTGCATGGCGCGATCGTCGAACTGGAGCCCGAGCTGGGTCATGGCTGGCTGGAGGCCGATGACGGGCGGCGGGTCTATTTCCAGCGCGACGGCCTGACTTCGCAGGACTGGGATCGTCTGCAGACGGGAACCCGTCTCAGGTTCCGCGAGATGATCGGAGAGAAGGGGCCTTATGCCACCGGCGTGACCATCGCCGAGCGCGCGTGATCAGCGCTTCCGCTTTTCTTCCTGCAAGATGTCCTTCACGCTGGACATGCCACCGATATCTTGTTCCCCGGCCTTGCGTGCCAGCGCGTGAAAGTTGCGCACGAAGACGAGGTTCGGTTCCAGGATTCGAATGTCGCCGTCGTCCTGCAGGGCGTGCAAGGCTCTAGAGACGGATTCCGGTCTCGTGCCGAGGAGTTGAGCCAGATCGGTCCGGCTGATCGGGATCCGAACCTTTGTTCCATCGATGGCCTCTTCGACGAGGTCATCGAGGGATGCGAACCGCGACCGCAGCAACAGCAGGAAACCGGCGATGCGGCTGGAGATCTTCTGGTTGGACAGGATGATCATCCAGTCGCGGGCCCGGTCGAGCTCGTTGAGGATGTTGAGCATCACCGCCCGTTCGAGATCCGGCGACCGCTTCAGAAACGCCTCGAACTCCGCTTTGGGGAACGTGCAGACATGGGCCTCCGTCGCGGCCTCGATCGAGAACTCCCCCGGGCCCTCGTAAACCCGACCGAACAGATCGCCCGACACCAGGAGCCCGACGATGTGCCGGCGGCCATCGACGAGCGTTTTTTGCATGCGCAATATGCCCGACAGGACGCATCCCACGATTTCGGCGGTCTCCCTTTCCCGGACGACCGTGGTGCCGGCCCGGTAGGACCGGACGCGGCACATGACGTCCAGCGTGGCTCTCGTGCGGGGGTCAATCCCATGAAAGGCGGATAGGTAACGCTTGAGGTCCTGGGCCTTTTTGTCGGCGTCTCTCGTCATCCAGTGTGCCCTCCTGAACTTCCGGGCGGGAGCGCCGGGCCAAAGGTTCATGCCCGTCGGCGGCAATGCCTACAGGAATCGTCAACGGGCGCGCATCCGTCCGGCACGAACCAGCGTTGACAGTTATCAATGATCTTTCCTCACGGGGTGAGTTCAATGCTGGCCGAAAGACGTATCCTTGGAGACTGTTATGGCGCAACACAAGACTTGGGCTCTGGTGACCAACGGCGTTCACGCGCGACTGTTGAGCGGGCTGGATGGTGGCGAGATCGCCGATCGGATGGAGCTCTTCACCAAGGGCGAGTCCCCCCATCTCAGGGACATCCTGTCGGACAGACCGGGCCGCAGTTTCTCATCGGATGCCAGCGGGCGCCGCTCGGCGATGGAACCGGGATCGGACCCGATTCTGAGCGACATGGAAGAGTTCGCGCAGGAGACCCTGGACACCCTCGAAGCCGAACTGCGGGCCGGACACCTGACGCGGCTGGCGATCTTCGCCGCCCCGAAGATGTTGGGGGTTCTACGCAAGAAAATGCCGGCCTCCCTCAGCGATGTCCTCGTCCTCGAACGGGATCTGAACCTGATCAACCTGCCCGAGGCAGAGCTCCGCGATGCCGTGATCGGCGCGTTGCAGGAGGAACGCGAGGCATGATCCAGGGCGAACGAAACCTCTATTCAGCGCGGGACGGCCCGTCCTCCTCGGCGCTTGAAACGGCGGCACATTGCCCGGACTGCCATCTGCGCGGCGCCGAATTCTGCGAGGCGATTTGCGGCGAGGGCGCGTCCGGCGCCTTCCCCCCGCCAGTTCGCCAATATCGCAAGGGCAGGCTGATCCTCGAACGGGGAGCGCCTGTCGGCTTTCTCGGCGTGATCCGCCGCGGCTATGCCTGCTGCGCGAAGATGCGGGTCGACGGCAAGCGCGTCCTTTTCGGCCTTGCCGTTCCCGGCGACATCGTCGGCGGATTTCCCGATCAGAGATCGGCTTGCGACGTGGAGGCGCTGACCGATCTCGAGTTCTGTATCTACGAGGCCCCTCTGCTGAGGCGACAGCTCGCAGGGAATGCGCGGTTCCGAAAGATGCTGCTGCGGGAAATCCAAAGCCAGCATGATAGGGTTCTGGGCGGTATCTGGCGCTACGGCACCTTGAGCAGCCGGGAGCGAATCATCGTCTTCCTGGTCATGGCAACCGAATTCCTGCCGACCGAGCCGCAGCCCGACGGTAGCCTCGACCTGACGATGAAGATCGAGCGCCGTGATTGGGCGGACCTGACCAACACGGCACTGGAGACCATCAGCAGGACGCTGCGCTATCTTGAAGAGAAAGCGCTCGTCACTAGCCTCGCGCAATACCGATTTCGGATTCACGACCTGGACCGGCTGGCTCTGTTGGCGGGCGTGGAGCCGCCCCGCCGGGAGGTTTTCGCCGCAGAGCGCTCCGAAAGCCCGTGCCCCCCTGCGGGGGCGAAAAATTCCGGATGGCGATGACAAACGTCAATGCGGCGCAGCCTTCGCGGAATATCCTGACCGCATAAAAGATCCCCTTGTCCGCGCATGCGCGCGCTTTCAGCGGAGGAACATCAAGCGATGAGCAAGAAGAAGTCCGAAATTGACGTGCGCAAGGAGCCGGCGCCCGCGTCTGTCGAAGGCTGGCCGTCGATGACCTCGCTGCGTAACGAGATCGACCGCCTGTTCGACGATTTCGGGGCCGGTCGCTGGCGCGAGCCGCTTTCGCGCCGGATGCATGCGCTTCTGCCGGCCAGCGCGGATTGGCCGCTGCAACCCGCGACCGAATTCGTGGAATGCGATGGCGAGTATCGGCTGACGGCCGAGCTGCCGGGCATGACCGCCGAAGATATCGACATCAAGCTGAGCGACGGAACGATCTCCGTTCGCGGCGAAAAGTCCGAAGAAAAGAAGGAGGAGAAAGAGGACTATCTCGTCAGCGAGCGCCGCTATGGGGCGTTCCACCGCACCCTCTCCGTGCCGTCGGGGATCGATGCCGACGGCGTGAAGGCCGAATTCGCCAATGGTGTCCTGACCGTGACGCTGCCGAAAACCCAGGAAGCCAAACAGAAGGAGCGCAAGATCAAGGTGAGTACCGCCGCCTGAGCCCTGCGTCTCCCCAATTGTTCCGGCGCCTCCGGCCCCAAGGAGGCGCGGACTCGCCCCGGCAGCCTCGTCCCCGTAATTTTCGCTGCCGGGGCACCTCTTTCGCCGCTTGCGGACCTCTGTACCGCGAGCCGCGAAGCTGACGGGCCAGCTTGGCCCGAATGCCGTCGCCGCGTCGATGTCGCGGCTCCGCGGCGACTCGGCACGGATGTCTCTGCCCAATCTCTCGCTGAACCTCCGAGGCGGGACGGACACATGCGAGCCAGCCTGGTGCCGGAAATCGACGGCCGCTCTTCTGTGCTCCAGGGCAAAGCGGCGCTGCAATGCGCCTCCGGCGGCCAAAGTCTTCACGCGGGGAGGCCCCAAGCGATCGCGTTGAGGCGCGCATGGTCGGGCGTGCCGGCGTATAGCGAGGCGGCCCGTCTCCTTGACCGTCATCAATGAAGCGGAATCCGCCCTCCCTAAAGTCGGATCACAGCATATCCCGAACTGGCGTTCGGCCCGCACAAGGCTGCGATTCAGCGGTCCGTCTGTTGCGGAGCGCGTGTCGGACGAAGTCGAATGAGAGGGCACAATGACCTATACGAAACTGCTCTTTCGCTCGGAGGCCCGCGAGAGCCTTCTTCGGGGCACGGGGGCGCTGGCGGATGCGGTCCGCCTGACACTCGGACCGCGCTCAAAGTCCGTTCTGATCCAGAAGAGCTTCGGCGCCCCCCTCGTCTGCGACGATGGCGTGACGATCGCGAAGCAGTTCCGGCTGAAGGTGCCCGAAGAGGATATGGGCGCGCAACTGCTGCGCCAAGCGGCGGAAATGACCGGCGACGCCGTGGGCGACGGAACGACCACGTCGACCATCCTCGCCCATGCGCTTTTCGCGGACGGTGTGCGCAATGTGACCGCCGGTGCGTCGGCCGTCGATCTGAGGCGCGGCTTCGAGGACGGCCTGGCCGCCGCGGTCGAGGTCCTGCGCGATCTGTCGCGGCCGGTGGCCTCGGTCAAGGAGAAGCGGCAGGTGGCTGCAATCTCGGCCCATGGGGATCAGGAGATCGGAAACCTCGTGGCCGAGGCCATGGAGAAAGTCGGCGACGACGGCGCCATCATGGTCGAGGATTCGCGCACGACCGAGACCGTCCTAGAGGTGGTGGAGGGACTCCAATTCGATCGCGGCTACATCTCGCCCTACTTCGTTACGGACGCGGACACGCTGACCGCACGTCTCGAGGATCCGGCGATCCTGCTGCACGAAAAGAAACTGAGCGGTTTGCGCCCTCTCGTTCCGCTGCTCGAACAGGTCATGCAGGCCGGGCGCCCGCTTCTCATCATCGCGGAGGATCTCGACGACGAAGCGCTGGCGACGCTCGTGGTCAATCGCTTGCGGGGTACGCTCAAGGTCGTGGCGGTCAAGGCGCCGGATTTCGGGGACAGGCGGCGGGCCATAATGGAGGACATCGCCGCTCTAACCGGCTGCCGCCTGGTCTCGCCCGATCTCGGTCTGGACGTCGAGAAGCTGACCCTTGATGATCTCGGCCGGGCGACCTCGGTGCGGGTCGACCGGGAAAGCACGACGATCGTTGGGGGGGCCGGAGTGGCTGCGGAGATCGAAGCGCGTATCGCTCAGATCAAGCGCAAGATCGAGGAGACCACATCGGATTACGACCGCGAAAAGCTGCGCGAGCGTCTCGCGAAGCTGTCGGGAGGCGTGGCCGTCATACGCGCGGGCGCGGCGACGGAAGCCGAGCTCAAGTCGCGCAAGGAAGCGCTGGACGACGCGATCAGCGCCACGAAGGCGGCCGTCGAGGAAGGCATTGTTCCCGGTGGCGGTCTGGCGCTGGTTCGGGCCATCGCGGCGATCGAGGCCCTGGCCGATCAGACCGAGGGGGATCGGCGCACGGGCGTGCTGTGTCTTTCCCGGGCGCTTGGCGCGCCGGCCCGGCAGATCGCCGAGAACTCGGCCGTGGATGGCGGGGTCGTGCTTGCGGAGATGCGCAAGGGGACCGGCGCGTGGGGGTTCGATGCGGCCAAGAACAGCTTCACCGATCTGCTGGAAGCCGGCATCATCGACCCCACGAAGGTCGTGCGCATTGCGCTGGAGAACGCGGTTTCCGTTGTCGGGACGCTGCTGCTGACCGAGGCGACGATGGCCGAAATTTCGGACGAACAGGACAAGCAGGCGCAGCCGAGGCTCGAAGGCTATGTCTGACGAGATGGCGCCAAAGGTGCCGTCCGTCTCGGCCGAAGACGGGCTGATTGCGGCGCGCCTGGACGAATATGCCGACCTCATCGAGGTCCAGGGCGCGGATGGCTTCCGCGTTCGGGCCTATCGCAACGCGGCACGGGAAATCGGCGCGCTGCCGGAGCCCCTGCGGAAGATCTTCGATCGCGGCGGCACGCGCGCGTTGGTCGATCTGCCGGGCATCGGCAAGGGCATCGCCGCGGCGATTGTCGAGATGCTGACGACGGGACATTGGCGACAGCTGGATCGGCTGAAGGGCACCCTGACCCCCGAGGCCCTGTTCCGCACCATTCCAGGGATCGGCGAGGAACTCGCCCGGCGGCTGGTCGACACGCTGGATGTCGAGTCCCTGGAGGATCTCGAAACGGCGCTTCGGCTCGGCGACACGCCCGTCCCCGGGATTGGTCCGCGACGGCGCGCGGCCATCCTCGCCACGCTCGATCAGAGACTTGCCCGGCTCCGGCGCGAGGCGGGACCGGCGTCCGCCCCTGGCGCACCGCCGATCTCCCTCCTTCTCGACGCGGACGCGCTCTACCGCGCCAAGGCCGAAGCCGGTGAGTTGCGGCGGATCGCCCCCAAACGGTTCAACCCGACCGGCGAGGCCTGGCTGCCGATCCTGCATGCCCGGCGCGGAGACTGGCACCTGACCGTGCTCTATTCGAACACCGCGCAAGCCCATGACCTGGGCCGGACGCAGGACTGGGTCGTGATCTATTTCCACCAGGACGACCACCCCGAAGGCCGCGCGACGGTCGTTACCGAACGACAGGGCCCATTGGCCGGAAAGCGCGTCGTGCGCGGGCGCGAAGACGAGTGCCGTCGATACTACGTGGCCACTGACGAAGGCAGCGCGCCCACGCCTGCGGACGGATCGCCGGCGTGAGCCGTCACGGCGCGGGCGGGAAGCGCCAAAGCGCCCCGAGCTCCGCCACGAGGTCGCGCGGAAGGCCGTGGGAGCGCGCGATATGCGCGTCAGTCAGCCCGTGGGCCACGCGGCCCGAAAGGGCGGCGCGCGCCCCTTCGCAACGGTGACATGCACCTTCCCTCCGGGAGCCGAGGTGTTTCGTTTTCAGCGGATTGACGACCCGCTGCGCGATTTCGTCGGCGGCGGTGATATGCATGCCGAGCGGACGCCCCTCGATCTCGTCGGCATCGATGCTTGGGTCGAAGTCCAGCTCGTCGATGATGTCCTGTCTCAGTTGCTTGCCGCTGGTCGCGCCCTTCCGTGATGCGAATGAGGAGCATCCTGCCCAAGCCTGTGCAGGTGGCATTGGCAGCACGCAATGCCTCTGACCGGGCGTCCGGCGCGGGGTGTTCGGCGCGCCCAGCCTCTCGGAGGTGGTCATCATGGGCGCGACCGACCGCGCTCTAGCTGCTCTGCTCGTCGGGAATGCCCAGCCGCGTCGCGCCGAGGCAGAGCACGGCGCCCACGAGGACGAAGATCCCCGCGATCCCGGTCATCAGCAGGGCGGCGCTGAAGCCGAGCGGCGCCACGGCCTGCGTCAGGCGGTTGAAGCCGAGACGCACACCCAGAACGTGGCCGAGCTTGTCGGAGGGCGACAGCGCGATGGTGGTCGAGATGGACAGCGGCTGACCAAGCCCGAGCGCCATGCCGATGCCGAGCGAGGCCAGCGTCAACAGCACGACGCCCTCGACGACGGGAAGGACGAGAAAGAGCATCCCGCCCAGCAATATCGAGGACAGGACCACGCGGTTTTTGCCGAACGCCTTCACCAGCGGCAGTAGCGCCAGACGCATCACGACGCCGCCGCCATTATGCAGCCCGATGATGAGGCCGATGGCCCCGGCGGAGAGCCCGGCAGAGGCCGCGTAGAGCGGGAAGAACGCGATATACATGTCCTTCGCCATCAGGATCAGCGCGGAAATCAGGAAGGCGCGGCCCATATAGGGATTGTAGCCGAGCACATGCAGCGGATTGCCGGCGGGGCGCGTGCCGCCGGTTTCTGCAGGGGCCGGGCGGTCTTTCGCCAAGGCAGAGCAGACCGGCAGCGACAGCAGCGTCACGCCGCCCAGCAACAGGAACGCCGTCTCGAAGCTGAAGCGCTCGGCGATGAAGCCCGCGGGGACCGGGCCGGCCAGGCTGGCGAGGGCAACGCCGAGGCTGAAGACCGCGACGTTCCGCTCCCGCGACATGGCGTCGGAGGACTGGCTGCCGATGCTGCGCTGTGCGGCCAGCACGAACAGCGTCGAGGCGCTGCCCGTCACGACCTGCGACGCATAGAGCCCCGCCCGCCCGGCCAGCAGGTCGGGCAGCATCAAGCCCAGCCCCGCCAGCAGCGTCCCAGACAGAAGCATGGGGCGGCTGCCATAGACGTCGAGCCAGCGTCCCGCTCCCAGCGAGAGAAACAGGGGAAGCACGGCGAAGAGCGCCACGAGGACACCGATCTCGGAGGGGCCGATGCCCAGTTCGGTCGCGTAGAGCGGGACGAGCGGGCGCGTGCCGAGCACGCCCGCGAGGTGGAGGAAAGCAGCGATGGCAACGATCGGACGGCGCAGGACGAAGCGCTCAAGCGCCGCGTTCATCGCAAGCCGGGCCGTTGCCGGCAGAATGGGACGGTCATGGCGTGCCCTGCACCGGCTGCCAAAGCGTGCCGTCCGGCCCTTGCCCGAGGGTCAGGTTCAGCTCGAACTCGTAGATATCGGGGCGGTAGAGCGCGCGGATGCGTTCGATCACCGCGCCCGTGTCGTCACGCACGACCCGCCTGATGCACAGAAGCGGCGTGCCGACCTCGACCCCCAGCAGATCGGCCACGACGTTGTCGGCGGCCCGGGCGGTCACCCTCTGATGCGCGCTCGCGATCTTCACGCCCGCCAGTTCAAACAGCCTCAGCAGCGGGGTCGTCTCCATGTCCTCGGCGGTGAAGTTGCGCCCGATATCCTCGCGGACATAGGTCTCCGCGTAGGAAAAGGGCCGGCCCGAGAGGCTGCGCAGACGCACGGCGCGCTGTGAAACGGTGCCGGGCTCCAGTTCCATGTCGGCGGCGGCGTCGGGCGGGGTTTCGGTATACTCGAATTCGAGCACCTTCACCGTCGTGCTCAGGCCCATGGCGAGCAGGTTTTCCACCAGCCCGCTCACATCGGCCTGGACCGAGGTTTGAGACGCGGGCGGCACGGCGAAGGTTCCACGCCCGCGCTGGCGCAGGACGAGCCCCTCGCGTTCCAGCCGCTCCATGGTCTTTCGCAAGGTCACGCGCGAGACGTTATACGCGCTGGCGAGCTCGTTCTCGCTGGGCATGGGTTTGTCCGGTGCGAACTTGCGGTCGAGTATCTGCTCCCGAAGGACGAGGTAGATCCGGTGGTAGAGCGGTGTGGGATCCATCATCGACAACTGACTCCATTTTCCCTCACGACCCGTCGCCCGGAGGTCTGAACAGGAGCTGCCGGATCAAGGCAAGCCTCACCTGCGCTACGAAATATTATGCAACGAGACCCGGCTCAGAAAAAACTATTGCAAAGGTATTAAGATGTAGTCAACCTAACATTAGCACCTATCGATTGGGGAGGATTGTATGGCGCTCCAGCCTCACCAGGCTTGTGGCCGGGTCTGCCGGCATGTTGCGGGAGCCGGGCGTCTGCGTCGGAGTGCGTGGCCGTGAAGTTCGCAAGGCGCGATTCTGTGGCGACGGAGCTGGCCCAGGCGATTTTCGCGCCTCGGTCGGTTGCGCTGGTCGGTGCGTCCTCGAACCCGGCGAAGAATACGGCGCGGCCGCTGCGCTACTTGCGCAAGCATGGCTATGAGGGGCGGATCTTCCCGATCAATCCTGGCGCCGAGGTGATAGACGGTGTCCGCGCATGGCCTTCGCTGGCCGACGCGCCTGCGGAGATCGACCACGCCTTCATCATGGTCGGGGCCGACGCGGTCGAGGAGTCGGTCCGCGCCTGCGCCGATCGGGGCATCCGCTGCGCCACGATCCTCAGCGACGGCTTTGCTGAAGCCGGGCCGGAGGGCGTCGCCCGCCAGGAGGCGGTCGCGCGCGCGGCGGGGGAGGGCGGGGTCCGACTTCTGGGTCCGAACTCCATCGGAGTGATCGACACGGCGGGTTTTGCGTGCAGCGCCAACGCGGCGCTCGCCATGGAGACGCTGCCGCGCGGCCGCTACGGGGTCATTTCCCAGAGCGGCAGCATGATCGGTGCGCTGCTGTCGCAAGGGGCCGCGCGCGGGATCGGGTTTTCCAGCCTCGTTTCGGTCGGCAACGAGATCGACCTGACCGTGGGGGAGATCGGCGAGGCGATGCTCTCCGATCCGCGCTGCGAGGCGATCCTGCTGTTTCTCGAAGCGATCCGGGACCGCGCCGCGCTGGCCCGCTTCGCCCGCTCGGCCGAGGCGGCGGGCAAGCCGGTGCTGGCCTATAAGCTCGGCCGGTCCAAGGCGGGGCAGGCGCTGGCGGCGACGCATACGGGCGCGCTTGCCGGCAATGACGCGCAGGCCGACGCGCTCCTGGCGCATCTCGGCATCGCGCGGGTGCGGATCCTTGAGACGCTGTTCGAGGCGCCGCCGCTCTTTCTGGGCTCGGGGCAACCCGAGGGCCGGCGCGTTGCGGTCGTGTCGACGACCGGTGGCGGCGGGGCGATGGTGGTCGATGCGCTGGCCTCGTTGGGGATGGAGATGGCGCCGCCCCTGCCGGAGGTCGCCGCGATCCTGGCCGAGCACGGCGTGGGGGGCAGCCCGGCGGGCCTGATCGACCTGACCCTGGCCGGGACGCGCCCGGCGCTTGTCCGCGCGGTGATCGAGGCCCTTCAGGCCAGCGACGCGGTGGACGCGATCGCCATGGTGATCGGGTCCTCCTCGCAGTTTCACCCGGAACTCGCGGTCGCGCCGCTCCGCGGGTTTGCCCAGAGCGCCAAGCCCCTCGGTGTGTATCTCGTGCCAGCGGCCGAGGACTCCCGGCGGCTGCTCACGGAGGAAGGGCTGGCTGTCTTCCGCACCGCCGAGTCCTGTGCCGAGGGGCTGCGCGCGCGGCTGGAGCGCCGCCCGCCGCCGCCCGAGGCCGCGCCCGACCCGGCGCTTGCGACGGCCGTCCACGCTGTCTTCGACGAAGCCGAAGCGACGACGCTCGACGAGGTGCAGGCCCGACGGGTCTGCGATCTGCTGGGGATCGAAGGCCCCGAGGGCGGGCTCGCGCGCTCCGCCGCCGAAGCGGGCGAGACCTTCGACCGACTTGGCGGAGCGGCCGTGGCGCTCAAGATCGTGTCGCCGGACATCCCGCACAAATCGGATAGCGGCGGGCTGATACTCGGGCTCGCGACCGGCGCGGAGGTGGAGGCGTCGTTCGACCGGCTGATGGAGGCCCAGCGCGCGGCGCATCCGGAGGCGCGGCTGCGCGGCGTCCTCGTTCAGCGCATGGAGCGCGGCGTCGCGGAGGCGCTGGTGGGCTTCCGGCGCGATCCACAACTCGGCCCGGTCGTCATGCTGGGCGCGGGCGGTGTTCTGGCCGAGGTGATGCGCGACACCGCGATCCGCGTCGCGCCGGTGACGAAGGTCGAGGCGCTGCGAATGCTCGACGCGGTGACGTTCTTGCGCGCCGCGCGCGGGTTCCGCAATCGCCCGAGCGGCGATCTGGATGCGCTGGCGGAGGCGGTGACGCGCCTGTCTCGACTGGCGCTCTGCGAGGACGTGGCCGAGGCGGAGATCAATCCGCTTCTGGTTTTGGAGGAAGGCCGCGGCGTGCGGGCGCTTGATGCACTCGCCATGCGCCGTGCCGATTAGATGCCGATGGATGGAGCGCGCCCGATGCGGGGCAGGGAGGAAGACAACATGACCGATCGCGACGGATCGTCGGATACGACGCCGCTGATCGAATTCCGGGGGGTCGGCAAGCGCTTCATGGTAAAGGGCGAGCCGCTGCAAGCCGTGCAGGATATCGACCTCAAGGTGCGTGAGGGCGAGATCCTGACGCTGGTGGGCCCGTCGGGATGCGGAAAGTCGACACTGCTCAACATGGCGGCGGGCCTCTTCGAGGCGACCGCGGGCGAGGTGATCTATCGCGGTGCGCCGGTGCAGCCCTATAACCACGCCGTCGGCTACATGACCCAGAGCGACCACCTCCTGCCGTGGCGGGATGTCGCCGGCAACATCGCCATCCCGCTTGAGATCAAGGGCCTGCCCAAGGGCGAGATCGACGCCCGGGTGGAAACGCTGATGGAGACGGTCGGGCTGAGCGGGTTCGGCCGCAGCTATCCCAACCAGCTATCGGGCGGCATGCGCAAGCGCTGCGCGCTGGCGCGGCTTCTGGCCTATGACCCCGAGACGCTGCTGATGGACGAGCCCTTCGCCGCGCTCGACGCGATGCTGCGGATGCGCATGCAGATCGAGATCCGGACGCTGTGCCGACAGCTCGGCAAGACGGTGATGTTCGTGACGCACGATCTCGACGAAGCCGTGGCGATCGGCGACCGCTGCGTGGTGTTCACCGGCCGCCCGGGCACGATCGACCGCGTGGTGGACGTGCCGCTGCCACCGGATCGCGACATCCTGCAACTGCGCAAGGATCGCGCCTACCAGGAAATCACCGCAACCCTGTGGGACGTTCTCGCGCCCGCTGTCGCGATGGAGGAGTGATCGTGGAGGAGTTGAGCAGAACGCGGGTCTGGGTGCTGCGGGGGCTGTTCCTGGCCTTCGTCCTCATCAGCTGGGAGCTGTCGTCGGGGCGGCTGGCGTCGGAATTCTTCATCAGCCGGCCGACGGCCATCGCGGCGATGTTCTGGGACTGGGTGGTCTCGGGCAAGATCTTCTATCACGGTGCGATCACGCTGCTGGAGGCGGTTGCGGGCTTCCTGCTGGGCGGGCTCATCGGGATGATCATCGGCGTCTGGCTCGGCCGGGCGGAGCTGGTCGCTGAGGTGCTCGATCCGTTCATCATGATGTTCTACAGCCTGCCGAAGGTCGCGCTCGCCCCGCTGTTCGTGCTGTGGTTCGGCATCGGGATCGACATGAAGATCCTGCTGACGGCGACCATCGTGTTCTTCCTCGTGTTCCTGAACACCTACACGGGCGTACGCGCGGTCAGCCGCGAGCAGATCGCCATCCTGCGGCTGATGGGCGCGAACGAGCGTCACGTGCTCTTCAAGGTGGTGCTGCCCTCGGCGGTGACCTGGGTGTTCACCGGGCTGCGCCTCTCGGTGCCCTATGCGCTGATCGGTGCCATCGTGGGCGAGCTGATCGCCTCGAACCGCGGGCTTGGATACCTGCTGGCGGACTCGGCCGGGCAATTCGACACGACGGGCGTTTTCACGGCGCTGATCGGCATCATGATAATGGCGTTCTGCCTCAATGCCGCGGTCAAGCTTCTGGAGATCAAGGCGATGCCGTGGCGCGAAACCAACTCCAAGCGCGAGATGTCGATCTGACACCGATCTGTCCCCGTGCCGTCCAGGCACGGGCCAGCCAGCGGCTGCGAAGGCAGGCCGCATTCCAACAATGGGAGGACTGAAATCATGACTCTGCTAGAGAAGTTCGGACGGAGTGCGGTGCGTGTCGCCGCGGCGGGGGCGCTGGCTCTCGCGGCGGGCGGCGCCATGGCCGCTGATAGGATTAACTTCGCCATGCCGAGCGTCGGCATGCTCTATCTGCCGGTCTACGTGGCCGACACGATGGGCTATTTCGCAGACGAAGACATCGACGCCAACCTTCAGGTCTTCAAGGCCGGCGGCGGCACCTCGATGGCGGCGGTCCTCGGCGGCGATATGGACGTCTATATCGGCTCGGCCTCGGCGGCGCTGCGGGCGGCCTCGCAGGACACTAATGCGGTGATCGCCGGCGCGCTGATGACGCAATACGCCTCGAACGTGGTGATGCGCGGAGCATACGCGGCCGAGAAGGGCCTCACCGAGGAGAGCACCATCGAGGAACGTCTCGCCGCGCTCGAAGGCGCGCGTATCGGCGTGACCGGCGCGGGCAGCGGCACGCACCAGCTTGCCCTCTACATGCTGACCGAGGCCGGTCTCGATCCCGAGCGCGACGCCACCGTCGTCTTCGTCGGCGGCAGCCGCGAAATCCTCGCCGCGTTCTCGCGCGACCGGATCGACGTGTTCACCCTGTCGAACCCCACCAGCGACACCGCGATCGCGGACTATAACGGCTTCCTTCTCTTCAACACGGCGGCCGGCGCGCTGCCGGAACTCGACGGCCACCTCTATATCTCGGTCAACACCCGCCGCGCCTGGCTCGACGAGAACCCCGAACTGGCAAAGCGCATGATGTCCGCGATCCAGCGGGCGCAGCAGGCGATGCACGATCCCGATCTGACCATCGAAGCGCGCGACAAGGTGCATGCCGCCTATTTCGAGAATTTCGACAAGGCGCTTTTTGACAGGGCCTGGACCTCCGTGGTGCCGGCCTATCCGACCTCGCCGGCGATCAGCCGCGAGCAGATGGAGCGCGTGGTCACCTTCCTCGAAACCTTCTCCGATCGCAGCTTCGAGGGCCTCGACCTGGACGCGGCCTTCACCAACGAACTGATCGAGCCGGTCTCGAACTGAGGACACGCATCCGCCGGCCGGTCCGGCGGATGCCCTTTGCCACGGGGGATGCGCGGGCGAGCCGCCTTGGCCGCGGCGGGGCCGCGATGCGCCGCCGGTCCGGGGCGCGCATCCCCGGGCTTCGAACCGACAGGGAGACAGCGATGAACGACAAGCTGGCGAAATGGCAGGGGCAGGTTCCCGACGAGGAACTCGCGACCTACCGCAAGGGGGGCTTCGGCGAGCGGATCGGGTTCGGCGAGCGCGTGGCGCTGCTCAATATCGACACGACCTGGATGTTCGTCGACCCCGCCTTTGACATGTGCGGACGTGAGATGCCGGAGCTGATGCAGGCGGTCACCGATCTGACCGCGCAGTTCCGGCGCCTCGGCCTGCCGATCTATTACAGCCGCCGCGACGACCGCAGCCACCCGGTGCGCCGTGGGATCTGGAACCTCAAGCTGTCGGTCGCCGAAAGCCACGGCTACACGCGCGATCCGCGCGCCGACGAATGGCCGGAGGCCTACGCGCCGACCGAGGCCGATGTCGTGGTTCAGAAGAACAAGCCCTCCTGCTTCTTCCAGACCCCGCTCGAGTCGTTCCTGCGATATGACCGGGTGGATACGCTCGTCGTCGTGGGCATCTCCACCAGCGGCTGCGTGCGGGCGGCGGTGACCGACGCCTTTTCCCACAACTTCCGCGTGATCGTGGTCGAGGAGGCGGTGGGCGACCGCAGCCCGGCGGCGCATAGGGGCAGCCTCTTCGACATGGACATGAAATTCGCCGATGTCGAAAGCCTCGCCTATGTCACACGCGAACTCGACGCGCGCTACGCCCCGTCCGCCCAGGCGGCGGCGGTGTGAGCCGGGGCATGTCTACGCTGGAAAGCGGCCGATGAGCGCGGCCACGGCATCCCCGAGCGCGGGCCCGCTCGGCGGCTTGCGGATCGTCGAGTCCACCGCCTTCATCGCCGCGCCGCTCGCAACGATGAGCCTTGCGGGACTGGGCGCCGAGGTCATCCGGCTCGACCCGCCGGGCGGCGGGCTGGATTACACACGCTGGCCGCTCTCGGAGGAGGGGGCGAGCCTCTACTGGACCATGCTCAACCGCGGCAAACGGTCGGTGACGCTGGACCTGCGCGAGGAGGCCGGGCGCGAGGCGGCGGCGCGGCTGATCTGCGAGGGCGACGGCATCTTCGTCACCAACCTGCCCGCGCGCGGCGCGCTCGCCCCCGAGGCGCTGCTGGAGCGGCGCAAGGACGCGATCGTCGTCACGCTCGACGGCAGCCCCGACGGCGCCACGGCGATCGACTATACCGTGCATGCGGCCTGCGGCGCCGCCATCATGGCGGGGCCCGAGGCGTTCGACGCGCCGGTCAACAACGCGGTGCCTTTCTGGGACGTGATCGCGGGGCGCAGCCTCGCCATGGGCCTGCTCGCGGCCGAGCTGGAGCGCAGGCGAACCGGCCGGGGGCAGCACATCGCCCTGAGCTTGTCGGACATCGCGATGGAGGCCGTGGCAAATGTCGGGATCCTGCCCGAGGCCGAACTGACGGGCCAGGCCCGGGCGCGGCAGGGGAACTGGATCTATGGCAGCTTCGGCCGGGATTTCTCGACCGCCTGCGGCCGGCGGTTCATGCTGGCGGTGGTGACCGGCAAGCAGTGGCGCGCGCTTCTTGAGGCGACCAGACTCGGGGCCGCGATGGAGCGGATCGGCGAGGCTTTCGGCACGGCGCTCGACGACGACACGGGCCGCTACCGCGCCCGCCACGCCATCGCGGCGCTGGTGCAGGACTGGGCCGGCGCGCGCGATCTCGCAGCCGTCGCGCGGGCCTTCGAGGGAACCGCGGTTTGCTGGAGCCCCTATCGCGACGCGCGCCAGATGCTGGACGAAGACCCGAGAGCCAGCACGTCGAACCCACTGTTCGAGCGGATCGCGCATCCGGGCGTCGCCCCGGTCCTGACCCCGCGCGCGCCCTTTCGGATGACCGGCCACCCGGATCTGCCCGCGCGGCCGGCGCCAGCGCTTGGGGCCGACACCGCCGCGGTTCTGAGCGAGAACGAGGGGACTGAGAAATGACAGAATATGCGTATCGGGGCCTCTTCGGCCTGCTGACGCCCCAGGCGAACACCACCGCCGAGCCGGAGATCCAGATGATCTGCCCGCCCGGCATGGTGCCGCTCACCGCGCGCATGACCAGCACCAAGCCCAGCATGGAGGCGCGGCTCGCCGATTACGTGGACCGGCTCGAGGAAACGGTGACTCAATTCGCCAATGCGCCGCTGGGCGCGGTGGCGCTGGCCTGTACGGGGATGTCCTACCTTGTCTCGGAGGAACACGAACGGGCCGCGTTCGACCGGATCGAGCAGGCGCGCGGCTATCCCGTCCTGACGGCGGCCGCCTCGATCCTCGCCGCGCTCGACGTGCTGGAGGCCAGCCGTGTCGGCATCCTGTCTCCCTACGGCGACCCGCTGCACGGGCAGGGCATGGAGTTCTGGGCGTCGCGCGGGCTCGATATCCGCCGCACCGAGCGGCTTTCGGGGAACGACAAGGATTTCCACCCGATCTATGGCATGGGCAGCGATGCGGCGATCCGCGGCGTCGAGGCGATGGGCGCGGACGGGCTCGACGCCATCGTCATCCTCGGGACGGGTCTGCCGACCCTGCGCTGTCTGCTCGCCTTCGCGGGAAAGCCAGTTCCGATCCTGACCCCCAATCTGGCCCTTGCCTGGCGCACCGCGCTCGCGCTCTCCGGCGCGGCGCCCTCGCGCGAGGGGCTCGTGCCCTGGCTCGATGGGACGCAGTGGAAGGCGGGTTACGATCTGCGGATGCCGTCCGATGCCTGACCGCGCTGCGCCGCGCGGGCCGCGCCTATTGCGCCGTATAGCCGCCATCGACGACGAGATCCGAGCCCGTCATGAAGGCAGACTCGTCGCAGGCGAGAAACACCGCCGCGCCGGTCACGTCGCGCGGCAGACCGATCCGGCCGATCGGGTGTTTCGGGGCGAGCGCGGCCGTCGCGGCCTCTTGCGTGCCGTAGGTGTCGACCAGCCGTTCCGTCAGCACCGCGCCGGGCGAGAGCGAATTGACCCGGATCCCGTCCTCCGCGTGATCCAGCGCCATCGCGCGGGTCATTTGCAGGATGCCGCCCTTGGTGGTGCAATAGGCGGACCGGCCCGGCACGGCGACGCTGCCGAGTTGCGACGCGATGTTCACGATCACACCGCCCTGCGTCTTGCGCATCGCGCGGATCACGGCGCGGCTGACGAGGAACACGCCCGTCAGATTGACCCCCATGCTGAGCCGCCAGTCCGCGAGCGTCAGATCGGCGAAGGCCGCCTTGGTGTTCGACGCCGCCGCATTGTTGACGAGCACGTCGATCCGGCCATGCGCGGCGACCGCGTCCTGCACGGCGCGCTCCACCGCGGTCTCGTCGGTCACGTCGGCGCAGAGGATGCCGTCCCCCGCCTCCCGGTCGAGCCGGACGACCGTCGCGCCCTCTTGCACGAACCGGTCCGCGATGGCCTTGCCGATCCCCCGACCGGCGCCGGTCACCAATGCAATCCTTCCCTCCAGACGACCCATTGACCCATCCCTCCTCCGCGTTTCCGTCGTCGATAGGAGCCTGTGCGAGGCAGCACAAGCGGCGGACCGGGGAGCCTAGCAGGAGAGCCGAGCATGGCAGACACGACCCCGCCCAAGACCGTCGCAGACGTCGAGGAGCGGCTCACGTCGATCCGCGACAAGCGCGGCTATCTGTTGCCGCATCACGGCCTGCTCGCGGTCGCCAATCCCGCGCTGCTCTCGGCCTATGACACGCTCTATTCGGAGCTGACCCTGAAGGACGGCGTGCTGACGCTCCATGAAAAAGAGGTCATCTGGCTCATCATCCTGGTCTCGACCGGCGAGGCCATCGCGACCCATCACATCGACCGGCTGCGCAAGGCGGGCGGTGGCGAAGCCGAGGTCGCGGCGGCGCTGGCGCTGGCGGCCTGGGCCGATGGTGCGAGCCGCCACCGTTTCGTGCAGACCCATTGGGCGGCCCATCTCGACGGGTTCGACGCGGTCGCAAGCTATCGGTCGGGCCTCGCGGCGCTGATGGAGCGCCATCCCGTCGAGCCCTGGGTCGCCGAGATCGGCCTTGCCGCCGCGCATCAGTGCCACCGGCGTTGGGAATGGGTCGGCGAGCATATCGCGGGCGCATACCGGGCCGGGGCCACGGAACGGGCGATCGCCGAAGGGCTGGCGCTCGCGATGTTCCCCGGCGGCGTGCCGAATTTCGTCGATGCCTGCGATATCTGGAAGACCCTGATCCTCGACGGCAAGGTCGAGGCGAGCGACGCCTTCGCGGCCTGGGCCCGGCTGAGCGGGCAGGGCGGCTTCGACGAAGCATCCGGCGTCTCGTGACCGAGACGGGCGGTCATACGCATATCGTCGTCGGCGCCGGCGCGGCGGGCTGCGTGCTGGCCGCGCGCCTCTCCGCGAACCCCGATCTCCGGGTGCTGGTGATCGAGGCGGGGGCGGACCCGCGGTTCGACCCGATGCTCAAGGTCCCGATGATGTCGGCCATTCTGCTGCGCGGCCGCCGGCACACGGAGCGGTTTCGCAGCAAGGAGGAGCCGGGGCTTGGCGGCCGGAGGGTCGATCTGCCGCGCGGGGTGGTCGTCGGCGGGTCCACGGCGATCAACGGGATGGTCTATGTGCGCGGCCTGCCGCGGGATTATGACGGCTGGGCGCAGGCCGGGATGCCGAGGTGGTCCTGGGAGAAGGTGCGCCCGCTGTTTCTCAAATCCGAACGCTTCGCCGGACCGGGCGACCCGGAGGGGCATGGCCAGGACGGACCGCTGGGAGTGTCGCGGCCGCCGGTCGTGCCGAGCCCTCTCTCGGATGCCTTCCTCGAGGCGGGGCTGGCCGCCGGCTATCCGGCTTGCGCCGACTTCAACGCGCCGGATGCGGAGGGCTTCGGGCGGTATCACTTCACGATCCGCCAGGGGCGGCGCGAAAGTGCGGCGACCGCGTTTCTCGATCCGGTCCGCGCGCGGAGCAATTTGACCGTCCTGTCCGGGGTGTCCGTCCGCCGGGTCCGGGTCGAGGCGGGGCGCGCCGTCGGGGTCGATGTCTCCGGCCCGGCCGGAGGCGCGACGTATCATGCGAGCGAAGAGATCGTTCTCTGTGGCGGCGCCTTCGGTTCGCCCGCGCTGCTGATGCGCTCCGGGATCGGTCCGGCGTATCATCTCCGGGCGGTGGGCGTCGAGGTCGTCGCGGACCGCCCCGGCGTGGGTGAGAACCTGCACGACCACGTCCTGATCCGAGTGGGTCACGAGGCGCCGCCCGAGGCCACGCTGCATGGCCTGACCCGGGCCGACCGGGCCGGGCTGGCTTTCCTGCGGGCATGGCTTCTCGGCACCGGGCCGATGTCGATCTTCCCGCTGGAGGCGGGCGCGTATTTGCGCGGGCCTGGGGCCGACGGGCCGAACCTTCAAAGTCATTTCCTGCCCGCGCTCACCAGCGCGACCGTGCGGTTCAACCCGTTCGCGCCGCCGCCGAACCTCCGCGCGGGCTTCATGGCCAACGCATCGATCATGCGCCCGGCCAGCCGGGGCCGGCTGCGGCTGACCGGCGCGGGGCCGGGCGATCCACTGGACCTCCGGTTCAACTACCTCTCGGACCCGCGCGACATCGACCAACTCGTCGACGGGGTCGAGATCCTGCGGGACGTCTTCTCCCGCAAGCCCTTCGATCCCTATCGCCGCCGCGAGGTCGGGCCGGGCGAGGCGGTCCGGGGACGCAGGGCCATCGCCGACTGGGTGCGGCAGACGGCGGACACGGTGCACCATGCCTGCGGCACGTGCCGGATGGGGACCGATCCGGGCGCCGTGGTCGATCCCGAGCTGCGGGTCCGCGGTATCGAGAGGCTGCGCGTCGCCGATGCCTCGGTGTTTCCGTCGATCCCGTCGACCAACACGGCGGCCCCGACCATCATGGTGGCGGAGCGTGCGGCGGAGCTGATGTCGGGGGGGGAATGAGCGGCCTGCATCGGCTCGATATCGCGACGCTTGCGGGGCTGTTGCAGAGCCGCCAGCTCGGCGTGCTGGAGCTGGTCGATGCGCTGATCGAGCGGGCCGACGCCGCGCCTCACGTCCATGTCGCCCCGTGCTTCGCGGCCGCGCGGGCCACGGCGCGGGAGGCCGACCGCGAGATCGCCGCCGGGGACTGGCGCGGACCGCTGCACGGCATTCCCTTCGGCGTAAAAGCTGCCATCGATGTCGAGGGCTGCGTCACGACGACCTGTTCCCGCCTTCGCGCGGCGAGTCCCGCCACCGATGACGCGGCGGCGGTGGCGCGTCTGCGCCGGGCGGGCGCGATCCCGCTGGGCCTCGTGCACTGCGCCGAGCTGTGCCTCGGCGCCCCCGGCCCGGACGACGCCTTTCCCTGGCCCGTGAACCCATTTCACCCCGATCACAGCCCGGGCGGGTCGTCTTCCGGCTCGGCCGTGGGATTGGCAGCGGGCCTGTTCCCGGCGGCGCTCGGCACCGATACAGCCGGCTCGATCCGGCTTCCGGCCGCCTTCTGCGGAGTGGCGGGTCTCAAGCCGACCGATGGCCGCGTGCCGGCGAGCGGCGTCAGCCCGCTGGCACCGTCGCTCGATCAGGTCGGCCCGATGGCCCGCACCAGTCGGGACTGTGCGATCCTGATGGATGCGCTCTCCGGGGTAGGGGGCCACGCGGCCGGTCTCACCGACCTGCTCGACGGGCTCCGCCTCGCGGTCGATCCCGCCATGCTGGCGCTCGCGCCGGAGGCGTGGCGCGCTGTGCTGGAGGATGCGCTGGCCGTGTTCCGCGATCTCGGCGCGGTCATCGCGGAGATCGCCCTGCCGCCGCTCGGCGCCTATTTCGACTGCGCGCTGACGCTCATGCTGGGAGAGGCCTACACCTTTCTCGGCGGCGACATCGACCGGCACCCCGACAGGATCAGCCATATCACCCGGACCCGGATCCGGGCAGGCGCGTCAAGGGTCGCCCTGCTGCCGGAGGCGCGGATTTGGCGCGAGGCGCTCGCCCGCCGCACCGCCGAGGCGATGGCTGGTGTCGATGCCGTGCTACTGCCCGTGGCCGCAGGCGATCCGCCGCGCCGCGTCGGCATCAGGCCGCTGGACTACAGCAAGGCGCCGATGTTCACGACACCGGCCAATGTCGCGGGGTTCCCGGCGGCCAGCGTGCGATGCGGCCGGTCGCCGGCGGGCTTTCCGATGGCGTTCCAGGTGATGGCGGCGCGAGACTGCGACGGCCTCGCGCTGCGGATCGCGCATGCTTTCGAGACCGCCACCCCCGGCTTCGACCTTGGTCCGGCCTGATCTATGCCGGGCTCTTGGCCGGCACGCGGGTGGTGCTGACCCGGAGCACGATCGCGCCGCTCAGCACGATCAACGCGATCCCTACGCTATCGAGAAGCGTCGGCACTTCGGCGAAGAGGACATAACCCAGCAGCGCCGCGCCGACGATCCGGCCGTAATCCAGCCCGCCGACCAGCACGGTCGAGGAGACACGATAGGCCAGCGCGATGCAGCCATGTACGAGGATCGCCGTCGCGGCGAGCACGAGAAACCACAGCGCCTCGGTCGGCGTCGGAACCGTGACACTCGACGCGCCGATGGCCCCGTAGATCACGGCGCCGGCGAGGCTGAAATAGAACAGGACAGCATAGTTGCTGCTGCGCGCCGGGATGCGCCGCACCGCAAGGTTCATGCCGGCGGCGAGGATCGAGCCGATCAAGACGACGACCATGTCGAGCCCGATCTCCTCCACGCCCGGTCGAAGCACCAGCAGGGTGCCGATGAAACCCAGGATCAGCGCGGCCCAGCCGAGCGGTCGGACGCGGTCCCCGAACAGCAGACCGGCGAGCAGGACCGTCAGGGCCGGAGAGGTGAAGTTGATCGCCGTGACCGTCACCAGCGGCAGGGTTCGCAGCGCATAGTAGAAGCACGCCATCGTCGTCACGGCGAAGGCGGCGTGGATCGCATGGGCTTTCAGGTCGG
Organism: Jannaschia seohaensis; assembly: GCF_900116765.1. Classification (GTDB taxonomy): domain Bacteria; phylum Pseudomonadota; class Alphaproteobacteria; order Rhodobacterales; family Rhodobacteraceae; genus Jannaschia; species Jannaschia seohaensis. The sequence goes on from NZ_UETC01000003.1 coordinate 449,218, forward strand.
CCCGGAGCACGGCGCGTCGGTTCGCCCCGAGCGCCAGAAACGGCAGCAGCAGCAGGAAGGTCAGCCAGCCGCGACCCGCCAGAAGTTCGAGCGGTCCGACGCCGAGCTCGGCCAGCATCTTCACCGCGACGCCGATGATCGGGACGAGGATCGTGTTCGCGAGAATCGCCACCGCGCCGAGCACGGGCCGCGCCTCAACAACGCCGGAGCCGCTCATCGCCGGCGCGCCGGCGCGCGGATGCGCGACGGCCTTGGCTGGGCCCAGCAGGACAAAAGAAGAATTGACATCGTTTTTCCCGTTCAAAAGCAGAAAGATGATAGCGCTTTGCTGAGCGAGTTCCGGTTCAAGACTAGGCCGAAACATGCGCGAAGATGGTCAAAACGCGATCCCGTGTTCCGCAGAACGGTTTTACGAAATCATTTTTGAATTGCCAGAACGGATTTTCCGCGCAACACTCTGCGACATGCCGTAGCAGCTGTGGAGCGAGACACGGATGAGCAAAGTCGCGGGTGAGTTGCAGGAGACGGCTGTGGACCCCTCCGGGGATCGCAAGTTCATCACGGCGCTCGCGCGCGGCTTCGAGATCCTCCGCGCGTTCCAGCCGGGCGGCGGCGCGCTCGGCAACCAGGAGCTCTCGGTCGCGACCGGCATTCCCAAGGCGACCGTCACGCGGCTGACTCACACGCTCGAAGAGCTGGGCTACCTGCGGCACCTCAAACCCGAGGGAAAATACGAGCCGACCGAGGCGATCCTCGCGCTCGGCTATTCGGTGATCTCCAACCTCGTGGTGCGGCAGGTGGCGCATGACCCGATGATGGAGCTGGCTCTGGAGCATGACGTCTCGGTCGGGCTCGCCTCCCGCGACCGGCTCAGCATGATTTTCGTCGATGTCTGCAAAAGCCGGCTCCTGTCGACACTGCATCTCGACGTCGGCTCGCGCGTGCCGATGCCCTCGACCGCTGTGGGTCGGGCCTTCCTCGCCGGCGTGACCGGCGATGAGCGCGCCTTCTTCTTCGAGCGCTTCGAGGAGCGGCTCGGCAAGGAGGCATGGTCCGATCTGCGGCCGCGCGTCGAGGATGCGATCGCCCAGGTGGACGAGCGGGGCTACTGCTACGTGGAGGACGAATGGCACCGCGGCATGCGCGCGGTGGCAACCCCCCTCGTGGCCTCCAATGGCAGCGCGGTCATGTCGATGATGTGCGGTGCGCCGGCCTTCCGCGTCGAACGCGCGAAGCTCGAACAGGAACTCGGTCCGCAGTTGGCGCATCTCTGCGCCGGTCTGGCGCCGAGCCTGCGATGAACAAGGGTGGAGACATATCCGTGGCGACAGAGCAAACGCTTGCCGAGGTCCTGATCGGTGCGCTGCATGCGCGGGGCACGCAACGCATCTATGGCGTGCCCGGTGGCGGCTCCAGCCTCGACCTGATCGCGGCGGCCGAGGCCCTGGGTATGACCTTCGTTCTCACCCGGACCGAGAACGCCGCGGTGATGATGGCGGCGGCCGATGCGGACCTGACCGGCGCGCCTGGCGCGGTGCTGACGACCAAGGGGCCCGGCCTCGCCCAGGCGATGAACGGCATCGCGCATGCCGCGCTCGATCGCGCGCCGGTCGTAGTCATCACAGACGGGTTTTCCGAGGCGCTGGCGCGCTACGTCACGCATCAGGTCTTCGACCAGAAGGCGATGAGCGCGCCGGTCGTCAAAGGCTATAGCCGGCTCGAAAGCGACGACCCGGCGGGCGAGATCGCGGCGCTGATCGACACGGCGCAGGCGGGCGTACAGGGGCCGGTGCATATCGAGCTGACGGGGGCGGCGGCGCGGCGCGTGGTGCCCGTCGCCGCGCGCCCGTCCAGCCCGGAGGACTCGGCCGCGCTGCCGGATCTTTCGCAGGCGCACGCGCTTCTCGCGCAGGCGAAGCGGCCGGTCGTCGTGGTCGGGCTCGAAGCCCGCGGCGAGGCCCCGGAAACCCTCGCCTTCGTCGAGTCCCTGGGCTGCCCCGTCCTGACGACCTACAAGGCCAAGGGGATCATCCCGGACGATCATCCCGCGCGCGTCGGTCTCTTCACGGGGGGCGCGGCCGAGGCGCCGACCATCGACCAAGCCGATCTGATCGTGCTTGTGGGCCTAGATCCGGTCGAGCTGATCCTTCAGCCCTGGCGCTACGAGGTGCCGGTGCTCGACATCGCCAAGAACCGCCACAGACCGCATTATGTCGAGGCAACCGCCGAGCTGCACGGGCCTCTGGCGCCGGTTCTCACGGCGCTTGCGGGGCGCAACGCGTCGGGCGGCTGGTCGATGGACGAGATCGCCGCGCTGCGCGAGGGGCAGCGGGCGAAGATCGGGTTTCCAGGCAGCACCGGGATCACCGCGCAGACCATCGTCGAGCAGGCGGCCGAGGCGTTTGGCCCCGAGGCGCGGATCACGGTCGATGCTGGCGCCCACATGCTGAGCGCCACCGCCTTCTGGCCCGCGATGCGTCCCAACGATGTGCAGATCTCCAACGGGCTGGCCTCCATGGCCTTCGCCTTGCCGGCCGGCATCGCGGCCGCGTTGGCCGAGCCGGGCACGCGGGCGCTGGCCTTTACCGGCGATGGCGGGCTCAAGATGTGCATCGGCGAACTCGCGACCGCCGTGCAATACGAGGCCGATGTCACGGTCATCGTGTTCAACGACGGCGCGCTCACGATGATCGATCTGAAGCAGCAGAGCCGCGGCCTCGCGCCGGCTGGCGTCCGCTGGCCCCGCACGGATTTCGCGGCCGTCGCCAGGGGCTTCGGCTGCGCGGCATGGCGGGTCTCCACCGTCGAGGAGTATAACGCGGCGCTTGCGGCGGCGCGCGAGACGAAGGGGCCGTCCCTGATCGACGTGGTGCTCGACCCGAAGGGCTACGCCGCGCAGCTCAAGGCGATGCGGGGGTGAGGGCGATGTCTCTAGTCTCCCTTGAGCGCGCTCAGCCGCGCCCGAGCGCCGGCCATGAACATGGTCACGTCATTGCCGGCGAGAACGAAATGCATGCCCAGACCGATATAGCGTTGGGCCATTCCGGCATCGGCCACGCCGCCGAAGCCCGCGATCTTGCCATGGCGCCGCGCGGCCTGCGCGACCTTTTTCATGGCGTCCACCACCTTCGGGTCGTCGTAGACGCTCGGCACACCAAGCTGGAAGGTCAGGTCGGAGGCGCCGACGAAGAGGATGTCCACCCCGTCGACCGAGGCGATCTCGTCGACCGCGTCCACGGCGGCGGCGCTCTCGATCATGACCGCGCAGAGCGTGACCGGATCGAGCCGCTTGGCGGCTTCCGCAAAGCTCAGCGGCGTGTAGCCCAGCTGCGGCACGAGCCCCGGCACGGAGCGCTCTCCCAGCGGCGGGAAGCGACACTGCCGCGCGACGGCGGCGGCGGTCTCGGGCGTGTCGACATGGGGGACGATGACGCCCATCGCGCCGTTGGACAGCACGCGATGGATCGGCCCGGGAGACGCGTCCGCCATCCGCACCATCGGCGTGACGCCCGCCTCGACGCCGGCCAGCGCCATCTGCGTGATCTGGTCGAAGCTCAGGGGCCCGTGTTCGAGGTCGAGGAACATCCAGTCATAGCCCGCATCCCGCAGCATCGGCGCGATATCGGTGGTGCGGGTCAGCCGGCAGCTCACGCCGAAGCAGGGCCGGCTCTCAAGCCTTTCGCGAAGCGGGGCGGTCATAGAGTGATGTCCTCCAGTTTCAGGTCAGAGAGAAACATATGACCTGTGGTGTGCGTGATCATGAAGGGCAGCTTCGCCGCCATGGCCACCGCCTGTGGGGTCACGCCGCATCCCCAGAACATGCAGGTTTCGTTCGGACCGATCTCCGGCGGCAGGCCCCAATCGACGGCGGCCACGTCGGTGATCCCGATCTCGGCCGGGTCGCCGATGTGAACGGGGCCGCCATGGGTCGCGGGATAGCGGCTGGTGACCTCGGTCACGCGCGCGACCTGGTCGTTCGGCACCGGCCGCAGGGACACGACCATCGGTCCGGCGAACGGACCGGCGGGCGCGCAGGCGAGGCCCGAGGTGTAGACCGCGATCCGTCCACCGGGGGCGCGCAGATGCTTCACGTCGAGCCCGTTGGCGAGCAGCACCGCATCGAAGGAGAGCGAGCATCCCATCGCGAAGGCCACGAGATCGTCGCGCCAGAGATCGCGCAGATCGCCCACCTGCGCGCTGAGCGCGCCGTTGCGATAGACGCTGTAGCCCGAAAGATCGGTGCGCACATCCGAGCCGGGCGCGATCTGCCGGAATTCCGGGTCGCCCGTATCGGTGACGTCGAGCAGCGGGCAGGGCTTCGGGTTGCGGTGGCAGAAGCGCATGAAATCGAGGGCGAATTCCTCGGGGACGATGGCGAGGTTCGCCTGGACGTGCCCTTTGGCGAGACCATGCGTCGTGCCGCGCCAGCGGCCGCTCCGGATCGCGCCCCGCACCTCGGCCGCCGAGGCCATTTCGAGGCTTTCCCTTACGTCCAGAACGTCTCCGTCGGCCACGCCGATCCCTCCCTTTTCGATGCTGCCGCGTGCCCGGAAAGGCACGCAAGGCATCGCAAAAGCATCCATTCCGCCCCGACGGCAGGGTTCGGTTCCGGTCGCTTGACCGGCCGTGACCTCCGCCTCGCAAGGATGGGTGCATTCGCCGCGCAGAAAGCGCATTCAACAGGAGAGCAACCATGATCAAACACCTTGTCAAGGGCGCGTTGGCGCTCGCGTTGACCGCCGGCCTTGCGCATGCGGACGAGTATCCCTCCGAGTCGATCACGCTGATCGTGCCCTATTCGCCCGGCGGCAACGGTGACATCACCTCGCGCTTCATCGCCGACAAGGCGAGCGACATCATGGGCGTGAATTTCGTGGTCGAGAACCGCGCGGGCGGCGGCGCCTTCATCGGCATCAACAGCTGCGCCAATGCCGACCCGGACGGCTACACGATCTGCTTCATCTCCACGAGCCCGATCACCGTGCGCCCGCATGTTATCGAGGCGCCCTACGATCCCATGACCGACCTGACCTATCTCGGCCAGTTCATGCTGTCCAAGCAGCCGGTCATCGTGCGGGACGACGGCAAATTCAACTCAATCGACGACGTGATCGCCTTCGCCAAGGAAAACCCCGGACAGCTGCGCTGGTCGGCGGCCGTGCCGCGCGGCGGCCCGCATCTCGCCACCGAGGCGATGTTCCGCGCCGAGGATGCGGTGACTACCTTCCTGCCGTCCAAGGGCGGCGCGGTGGAGCTGGCGAACCTGCTTTCGGGCACGATCGATCTGGCGGTGATCTCGGATTACGGCCCCGCGCTCGATAATGGCGAGATCAAGATCCTGGCCGAGACGAGCCCTGGACGGAACCCGCAAGCGCCCGACGCGCCGACGCTGAGCGAGCTGGGCTATCCGCTGGAACTGGCGTCCTTCTTCGCCCTCGCGGCCCCCGCGGGTCTGTCCGAGGAGGTGATCGCGACCTGGGACGACACCATGAAGCAGATCACCGACAGCGAAGAATTCAAGACGCTGATGGACCGGATCAAGGGGCAGGGCGCCTACCTGAACTCCGCAGACTTTACCGCAAGGGTGCGCGCGGACTTCGAGGCCATGGGCGAGGCGACCCAGACCTACGGCCTCGCCAACTGATCCCACACCCTGAAACGCGGCCGGCAGCCTCGGCGCTGCCGGCCGACCTCCTGCACGTCCGAAGGAACCGACCATGCCCGCCCATGTGCGCCTCGAGTTATGGCTGATCGCCATCCTGCTGCCAGCAGTCGCGCTCTTCGCATTCTGGTTCGTGCCGTTGTCGATCGACGCGCCGCAAGGCTTCGGTGCGGATAGCGAGATATCGCCGCGGTTCGCGCCCTATCTGCTCGCGAGCCTCATGGCCGCCGCGATGATCGGGCGCCTGCTCCAGATCGGAATCGCCATGATGCGCGGCACCGTCGACGATCTCGCGGATGATCTGATCGGCGAACTCGGCACGGCCGAAGAGACCCGGCGGGGCGGCGTTCTGAATTTCGTGTCGAACCTCTACGCCTTCGTGCTGATCCCGGTCCTGGGCTTCTACATCGCGAGCATCTGCCTCGTGACCTACCTCGTGCGCAGGCTGGGCGAGAGCCGGATCTGGGTCTGTGCGGTCATCGCCGTCGCGGCGGCAGCCTTCACCTATCTTCTATTCGAACAACTGCTGAGCGTGCGCCTGCCCGACGGGCTGCTCGGCGACGCCCTGGAGGGCTGAGACCATGGAGACCATGGATAGTATTCTCGCGGGCGTAGCGCTCGCGCTCACGTGGCAATCCATCTTGGCCGTGCTCGCGGGCATCGTGGCCGGGCAGCTTCTCGGCGCGATTCCGGGCCTGACCGCGACGATGACGGTCGCGCTGCTCATCCCGTATACCTACTATCTCGACCCTTGGGTCGGCATCCCGATGCTGGTCGGCATGTTCAAGGGCTCGCTGTTCGGCAGTTCGGTGACGGCGATCCTCGTCAAGACGCCCGGCACGCCAGCCGCCGCCGCCACAGTGCTGGACGGCTATCCGATGGCGCAGCAGGGCAAGGGCGAAAAGGCGTGCAAGATGGCGCTCTACAGCTCTGTCTTCGGTGACAGCTTTTCCGATATCGTGCTGATCTTCGGCGCGTCCTTCCTCGCGGCGATCGCGCTCAAGTTCGGCCCGGCGGAATACACGCTCCTGGTTGCCTTCTCGCTGCTGACCATGGGGTTCGTCTCGGGCGCCAAGATCTGGAAGGGCCTCTTCGCGATGCTTCTGGGGATGCTGCTGGGCATCGTCGGGCTCGATCCGGTCACCGCGAGCCCGCGGCTGACGCTCGGTTTCCTCGAACTCGAGGAGGGCATCGGCCTGATCCCGATGCTGATCGGCTTTCTCGCCGTGGCCGAGGTCATGCGGCAGATGGAACTGCCCCGGAAACATCTCGCCACCAGCACCGTGTCCTTCTCCGACGATCCCGCAGACCGCCGCGTCTCGTGGCTCGAGTTCAAGGGCGTGCTGCCGACCCTGCTGAAGTCCTCGTCGCTCGGCACCGCGGTCGGGGCACTGCCCGGCATCTCGGCGACCGTTGCCGCCTTCCTGGCCTACAACGAGGCCAAGCGCTCCTCGAAGAACCCCGAGAAATACGGCAAGGGCGAGCTGAACGGCATCGCGGCCCCCGAGAGCGCCAACAATGCCGTTTCCGGCGCGAACCTGATCCCGCTGATGGCCTTCGGCATCCCCGGCGACATCGCCGCTGCGCTGATCCTGTCGGCGCTGCTGATCCAGGGCATCACCCCGGGGCCGGTCGTCTTCCGCGACAATCCGGAGCCGATCTATGCGATCTTCACGGCGCTGCTCTTGGCCAACTTCTTCAACCTCATCCTCGGTCACGGCCTCATCAAGATGGCGCGCCGCGTGGTGACGGTTCCGAAGCGGATCCTGTTCCCGGTCGTCCTGGTGATCGCGGCGGCGAGCGCCTACGCCATGCGCGGCTCGATCTTCGACGTGCAGCTCGTGTTCCTGTTCGGCCTGCTGGGCTGGGGGCTGACCAAGCTCGCCTTTCCGACCGTGCCGCTGCTCATCGGCTTCATCCTGATGCCGATCCTGGAATCGAACCTGCGGGTATCGATGCTCATAGCGGGTTCGGTTCCCAACCCGTTTGCCTATTTCCTCGGGCGGCCCGCCTTCGTCACGTTGCTGGTCGTGATGTTCCTGCTGCTCGTGCTGGTCATGCGCCGAATCCTTCGGGACCGGGAGGCCGCCCGGGCGGCCGGACTGAGAAGCGGCGGCTGACATGGCGGGAGGAGCGATCTATCCGGTGGGCTATCTCGACGGTGCCTACATCCCGGCCGGAGACGTGCGGCTGCCCTTGCTGGCGCCGGGCGTCACCTACGCCGCCTCGGTCTTCGAAGGCGTTCGCGGCTATGTCGACCATGCCGGCAAGGGAGTGAACCTGTTCCGGCTCGGGGAACACATGGAGCGGCTCGTGCGCTCGACGCAGATCCTGGGTCTCGACGATATCCCCTCGGCCGAGGAGATGGGGGAGGTCACGCTTGGCCTGATGGCGCGAAACGGGGTGCGGGAGGACTGCTATATCCGCATCCAAGTCTATCTCGGCGGCGATGGCGAGATGACGGCGCGGGGACCGACCGGGCTGGCGATCCTCGCCCGCCCGCGTCCGCAGTTGGCCGACCGGCTCGCCAACGGTATTCGCTGCCAGGTGTCGAGCTGGCGGCGCAACACCGACAATGCGAGCCCGGTGCGTGCGAAGGCCGCCGCCAATTATCTCAACAGCCGTCTCGCGGGGTTGCAGGCCAAGGCTGACGGCTATGATACCGCCCTGATCCTGACCGAGAGCGGCACCGTGTCCGAGGCGCCCGGCGCCTGCCTGTTCATGGTGCGCGACAACGTCCTGATCACGCCGCCGGTCACTTCGGGCATCCTCGAAAGCCTGACGCGAGACACGATCCTTCGGCGCGCCCGCGCGCTTGGGATCGTGGACGATGTGGTGGAGCGTCCGGTCGACCGGACCGAGCTGTATGCCGCGTCCGAGGTCATGCTCGTCGGCACCGGCATGGAGGTCGTGCCCGTCGTCGGCATCGACCGCCTGACCGTCGGCTCCGGCGCACGCGGCCCGATCACCCGGGCCCTGCAAGACGATTACTTCGCCATCGTCCGCGGCGGGCGGGACGCACCCGCGCAATGGCTCAGCCCGATCCCCGACTTGAAGGAGACACCGCAATGACGGAGCGGAACCCGGCAACACTCAACCCGGTCAAGGTCGGCGTCGTCTGGGAGCGCCTGAGCGGCTTGATGGACCAGGTCGGGGAGACCTGCGTGCGCACGTCCTTTTCCTCCGTCGTGCGCGAGAACTACGATTTCGCCATCGGCCTGCTCGACAAGCGCGGCCGGCAGATCGCGCAGAGCCGGCGCAGCGTGCCCTCCTTCATCGGCACCATGTCGCGCACGCTGACGGCCATGCTCGAAAAGTTCCCGATCGATACGCTGTCGGACGGTGACGTGATGATCACAAATGACGGCTGGCTCGGCACGGGGCATCTCAACGATATCACGATGATCAAGCCGCTGTTCCGGGACGGGCGGCATATCGGCTTCATCGGGTCGATCTTCCACACCGTCGATATCGGCGGCGCGCCGTCGCCCGCGGCGAAGGATTGCTACGAGGAAGGGCTCAATATCCCCGTCTCGAAGATCCTGATCGCCGGGGAGGAAAACCAGATCCTCGTCGACATTCTCGAGGCCAACCTGCGCGAGCCCGAGGAGACGCTGGGCGATATCCGTTCGGGCTTCGCCGCCTATCACGCTTGCGCGGCGCGGCTCTTCCGCCTGCTCGACGACGAGGGGCTGCCCGATCTCGAAGCCTTCTCGGACGATGTGCTCGACCGCTCCGAGGCGAGCCTGCGCAGCGCCATCGCGGCGATCCCGGACGGAACCTATTCCGACGTTCTGACCGCCGACGGCTTCGACCATCCGCTCGACATCCATGTCAGCGTCACGATCCGCGGCTCCGACATCGAGGTCGATTTCGCCGGCACGACCGACCAGATCGAGCACCCGGTGAACTCGCCGCTGACCTTCACGCAGGCCTATAGCTGCTACGCCATCAAATGCGCGCTCGATCCGGGCACGCCGATCAATGACGGGGCGTTCCGGCCGATCACCGTCAAGGCGCCGGAGGGGTGCCTGGTGAACCCCAAGCGCCCCGCGCCGGTCTGGGGCCGGCACCTGTCGGGGCATTACATGCCGCCCGCGATCTACGGCGCCCTGAGCCAGGTCGCGCCCGACAAGGTCATCGCCGATTGCGGCTCGCCGCTCTGGAACGTCTATTTCAAGGGCCGCCGCAAGGACGCGGACCGGCCGTTCGTGAAGATGTTCTTCATGAATGGCGGACATGGCGCGCGCCCGAACCAGGACGGACCGGGCTGCTTGAGCTTTCCCTCCAACGTGTCGAACCAGGCCATCGAGCAGTTCGAGAACCAGGTGCCGATGCTGGTGGAGGAAAAGACGCTCGTCCCCGATACCGGCGGCGCGGGACGGTTCCGGGGCGGCAACGCGCAGCGCCTGACCTTCCGCAATCTGGGCGAGGCGCCGATCACCGTAACCATCCGCCACGAGCGCGTCGACAACCCGCCGCGCGGCCTGCTGGGTGGTGAGCCCGGCGCGGGCGGGATCGACATGATAAACGGCGAACGCATCCCCGCCAAATCCCGCAACGTGATCGCCCAGGGCGACACGGTGACCTTCCAGACCCCGGGCGGCGGCGGCATGGGCTCGCCCGCGGATCGGTCCCCTGACGCGATCCGTGCGGATCTGGCCAGCGGTCTCGTGACCCCGGCCTTCGCCAAAAAGCACTACGGATACGAAGCATGAATATTCAGAACCCAGATGCGCCCATCGCCGCATCCTACCGGATCGGAGTCGATATCGGCGGCACGTTCACCGATGTCGTGATGCTCGACCCCGCAACAGGCAAGCTGTTGAACGAAAAGGTCCTCACCACGCCCGACGATCCGTCGCAGGGCGTGCTCAACGGGGTGACGCGCATTCTGTCCACGGGCGCGGCGCAGGCGTCGTCGGTCCAGACCGTGATCCACGGCACGACGCTCGTGGCCAATGCCCTGATCGAGCGCAAAGGGGTTAAGACCGCCCTCGTGACGACCAAGGGCTTCCGGGACGTACTCGAGATCGGGCGCGAGTTGCGCTATTCGATCTACGATCTTTTCATCGACACGCCGACGCCCCTCGTGCCGCGCAGCCTGCGCTTCGAGATCGATGAGCGCATGACGAGCGACGGCACGGTTCTGCGAGCGCCCGATCCTACGGCCGTGTCGGCGCTGGCCGACGACTTGCGGGCCGCCGGTGTGGAGGCGGTGGCGGTCGTCTTCCTGCACGCCTTCCGCAACGACGAAAACGAGCGCGCCGTGAAGGCGCAGCTCGCCGAGGCGCTCCCCGGCGTAACGATCTGCACCTCCTTCGAGGTGATGCCCCAGATCGGCGAATACGAACGGACCTCGACCGCCGTCGCCAACGCCTTCGTCCAGCCGATCTTCGGAAATTACATCGCCCGGCTCGTCGCCGAGATGGCGCGGCTGGAACTGCCCGAGGACCTGTTCCTGATGCTGGCCGATGGCGGCACCGTGCATCACGACACGGCCGTGCGTTATCCGATCCGCCTCGTTCAGTCCGGCCCGGCCGGGGGCGCGCAGGCCGCGGCGGTGTTCGGGCGGCTCGCCGGAGAGCCCGACATCCTGTGTTTCGACATGGGCGGGACGACCGCCAAGGCCTGCCTGATCCAGGACGGCGAGGCCCTCAAGACCGACAATTTCGAGGTCGCGCGGGTGTTCCGCTTCGCCAAGGGCAGCGGCCTTCCCTTACAGGTGCCGGTCATCGACATGATCGAGATCGGCGCCGGAGGCGGCTCCATCGCGCAGGTCGACAAGCTCGGCCTGATCCGCGTCGGCCCCGAAAGCGCCAGCTCCAAGCCCGGCCCGGCCTGTTACGGGCTCGGCGGCGCGCGCCCGACGGTGACCGATGCCGATCTCGTGCTAGGCTATCTCGATGCGGCGTCGTTCCTCGGCGGCGACATGGCGCTCAGCAAGGAGGCGGCCGAGGATGCGATCCGCCGGGAGCTGGCCGAGCCGCTGGGTCTTTCGGTCGTCGATGCCGCTTGGGGGATCTACGAGACCGTCAACGAAAGCATGGCGCAGGCGGCGACGATCCACGCTCTCGAAAGCGGCCGGAAGGTTCAGGACTTCACGCTGCTGGCCATCGGCGGGGCCGGTCCGGTCCATGCGTCGAACCTCGCGCGGCGGATGGGCGTGCGGCGGGTGATCTGTCCGCTCGGGGCCGGTGTGGCCTCGGCCTTCGGCTTCCTCGCCTCCCCGACCTCCTTCGAATTCGTGCGCGCCGCCATCGAACCGGTCGCGGCGCTCGATCTCGAACGCATCGACGCGATGATCGGCGAACTCGAGGAAGAGGGGCGGCGGCTGGTGACCGCCGCCGGTGTGGCGCCCGAGGATGCGACGACTTCGGTCGGCGCGCTGATGCGCTATGTCGGGCAGGGCTACGAGGTCGAGGTGTCGGTGCCGCGCAGCGTCGTTGTGGCGCGGGACACGGGCGAGATCGCCCGCCTTTTCGAGGCCCGATACGCGCAGCTCTTTGGCCGGACGGAAGCGATGGATATCGAGGTGATCTCTTGGCGCGTGCTCGTCTCCGGCCCCAAGCCGGTGCTCGAGCCGACCGCGGCGCTGAGCGAGGGGCCGGCCCTCAAGGGCCATCGCGCGGTATATTTCAGCGAAGCCGGCGGTTTCGTCGATACGCCCGTCTATGACCGCTACCGCGTCAAAGCCGGCGCGCGGATCGACGGGCCCGCGCTCTTCGAGGAGCGCGAGTCTACGATCATCGTGCCGCCCCATGCCGTGGCCGTGCCGGATGTGCACGGCAACCTGGTCATCGACCTTTCCGACTGAAGCAGGATCGGGGAGAGGTCTCTCCCCGATCAAAGATCACGCCAGACATCAAACAGACCCAGGAACGAAAAGTGGACTTCACACTCGAACCGGAACGCCAGCTCTTTCAGGACACCGTTCGCAAATTCGCCGACCGGCACCTCCGGGTCGGCGCGCTCGAGCGCGCCCGGAAGGCCGAGTTTCCCTTCGATGCGGCAAAGCTCATGGCCGAGAACGGGCTTTTCGGCATCACGATCCCCGAGGCCGAAGGCGGCATGGGCGGCACGCTCATGGATGCGGTGCTCGCCATCGAGCAGGTCGCGCTCGTCTGTCCGAAAAGCGCCGACGCGATCCAGGCGGGCAATTTCGGCGCCATCCGGACCTTCGCGGAATACGCCACACCCGCCCAGAAAGAGAAATATCTCGGGCCGCTCCTGCGCGGCGAGAGCGTGATCGGCCTTGGCATGACCGAGGCCGGTGCGGGTTCCGCGGTGACGGATCTGACCACCGAGGCGCGCGAGGACGGCGACGGCTACCGTGTGACCGGCGGCAAGGTCTTCACCAGCCATTCCGTCGAGGCCGACACCTTCCTCGTCTACCTGCGCTTCGGGCCGGGGCTCTCGGGGATCGGCTCGGTCATCATGGAGCGCGGCATGGACGGCTTCTCCTTCGGGGAGCCGAGCACCTACATGAACGGCGAGCGGTGGTGCGCGCTCTATTTCGACAATGTCTATGTGCCGCGCGAGAACGTGCTGCTCGGGCCCGGCGGCTTCAAGAAGCAGATCACCGGGTTCAACGCCGAGCGGATCGGCAATGCCGCGCGGGCGCAGGCCCTGGGCCGCTTCGCCTTCAACACCGCCCGGGACTACGCGCTGGAGCGCACCCAGTTCGGCCGCCCGCTGGCCGAGTTCCAGGGTCTCCAATGGAAATTCTCGGACATGCTGATGAAGCTGGAGGCGGCGCAATTGCTGCTCTACCGCGCCGCAGTAAGCGCCGACCGGGGCCTGCCCGACGGGCAGCAGACCGCGTTGGCGAAACTGGCCTGCAACACGGCCGGGTTCGAGGCGTGCAACGAGGCGATGCAGGCCATGGGTGGGCTCGGCTATTGCGACGAGTCCCTCGTGGAATTCTGTTTCCGCAAGTCGCGCGGCTGGCAGATCGCGGGCGGATCGCTGGAAATGATGCGCAACCGCATCGCCGAGGGGATCTTCGAGCGCCGCTTCTCGCAGCGCGCGCCGAAGGCGCCGGCGTAATGGAGGCCGGCGCGACAATCGCCGTCATCGGCGCGGGCACAATGGGGCGCGGGATCGTGCAGGCTTTGGCCTCCGCCGGCTTCCGCGTGCTGGTCCACGACCAGAGCGCCGACGCGGCGCGGGCGGGCGCGGATTTCGCGATCCGCATGCTCGGGCGGGCGGCCGAAAAGGGCCGCATGGATCCGGTGGCGGCAGAGGCCGCACAGGGGCGCATCTCTGTCGCGGGTGCGCTGGAGGATCTCGCCCCGGCAGCCATGGCGATCGAGGCCGTGGCCGAGATGCTCGACGTCAAGCAGGCGCTCTTCGCCCGGCTGGAAGAGCTGCTCGCCCCCGACGCGGTCCTCGCGACGAACACCTCCTCGCTCTCCATCGCGGCCATCGCGGCGGGCATGCGCGATCCCGACCGCGTCGTCGGCCTGCATTTCTTCAATCCGGTTCCCTTGATGAAGGTCGTCGAAGTGATCGCGGGCCTCAAGACCGGGCAGGCGGCGACCGAAGCCGCGCTCTCGGTGGCGGCGCAGATGGGCTATCGCGCGATCCAGTGCCGGGACGCGCCGGGCTTTCTGATCAACCACGCGGGACGGGGGCTGACGACCGAGGGGCTGCGCATCGTGCAGGAGGGGCTGGCGGCCGAGGTCGATGTGGACCGCGTGATGCGCGAGGGCCTCGGATTTCGCATGGGGCCGTTCGAGCTCTTGGACTTGACCGGGCTCGATGTGTCACTGCCGGTCTTTCGCCAGATCTACGACCAGTTCTTCCAGGATCCGCGCTATCGGCCCGGTGTGCATCTCGCCGCGCGGGTGGCCGCGGGACTCTACGGGCGCAAATCCGGCGAGGGATTTTATGCCTATCCCGACGGGGTGCGGCGCGATCCGGACGAAGCGGCGCCAGATGGCCAGCCGCCCCAGCGCGTCTGGGTTCCACCCCGGATGCGCGACGACCTGTCGGCGATCCTGCCCGCGCTCGGCGAAGCGGGCTGTGCCATCGACGAGAGCGCCGACGCGCCCCCGGACGGCGCGCTTCTGGTGGCGCCATGGGGAGACGACGCCACGGAGACGGCGCAACGGCTGGCCCTCGATGCCGCGCGCGTGATCGCGATCGACCCGCTGACCCAGGCGGCGGACCGGGTGACGCTGATGGGCACGCCCGCCACGGACCCGGCGCTGCTGGACGGGGTTCATGCCGCGCTGCGCGCCTCCGGGCGGGACGTCACGGCGATCGGGGACAGCCCCGGTTTCATCGCGCAGCGTATCCTCGCCGTCATCGTGAACATCGCCTGCGAGATCGCCCAACTCCGGATCGCCACCCCCGCCGATATCGACGACGGCGTGCGGCTTGGCCTCGGTTATCCGAAGGGGCCGCTCGCCTTCGGCGACGCCGTGGGCCCGGCGCGGATCATGCACATCCTGACCCGGCTCTCCGCGCTGACCGGAGACCCGCGATACCGGCCGAGCCAATGGCTGCGCCAGCGCGCGACACTCGGTCTGAGCCTCGGTGAGACGAAAGGATAGCGCGATGAAGGACTACCACATGTGGATCGGTGGCGCCCCGTGCGAGGCGGCGTCGGGCGCGCGCTTCACCTCGACCAATCCCTACACCCGGGAGGAATGGGCGCGGTTCCCCCGCGCCTCGGCGGATGATGTCGATCACGCGGTCCGGAGCGCCCACGCGGCCTTCACCGATGGAGACTGGCCGACCTGGACCGCCAGTGCGCGCGGCGCGGCGCTTGTCCGCCTCGCGGCGCTCGTGACCGAACATGCCGACCGGCTCGCCGAGATCGAGGTGCGCGACAACGGCAAGCTTTTCGCGGAGATGTCCAACCAGGCGCGCTACATGGCGAACTGGTATGCCTATTACGGCGGGCTGGCCGACAAGGTCGAAGGCCTCGTGCCGCCGATCGACAAGCCCGGCGTGCTCAACATGGTGACCTACGAGCCGTTGGGCGTCTGCGCGCTGATCACGCCATGGAACTCGCCGCTGCTGCTGCTCGCATGGAAGCTCGCGCCCGCGCTGGCCGCCGGCAACACCGTCGTCATCAAGCCCTCGGAATACACCTCCGCCTCGACGCTGGAACTCATGGCGCTGGTCGAGGAGGCAGGCATTCCGGCGGGCGTGGTCAATGTCGTCACCGGCTTTGGAGACGAGGCGGGTATGCCGCTGGTGACGCATCCCCTGGTGCGGAAGGTCGCGTTCACGGGCGGCGAGGCGGCGGGCCGTGCGATCAACGAGGCCGCGGCGCGCGACTTCAAGAAGGTGACGCTGGAGCTGGGGGGCAAATCGCCCAACATCGTGTTCGACGACGCCGATCTCGACGCGGCCGTGCCCGGCGCCATCTCCGGCATCTTCGCCGCCTCCGGCCAGACCTGCATCGCGGGCTCGCGGCTCCTGCTCCATGATGGCATCTACGACGCCTTTCTCGAACGCCTGCTGGAGATGACTCGGGCGGCGAAGCTCGGCGATCCGATGGAGGCGGATACCAACATCTCGCCGGTCGCGACCGAAGCGCAGCACCGCAAGATCCTCGACTATATCGAGATCGCCAAGGCCGAGGGCGCGACTTGCGTGCTTGGCGGCAAGGCGGCAAGCCCCGGCGGCGCGCCGGGCTATTTCGTCGAGCCCACGATCTTCACCGACGTGCGCAACGACATGCGCATCGCGCAGGAAGAGGTGTTCGGCCCGGTCTTGTCGATCATGCCATTTTCCGACGAGGACGAAGCTGTCGCGATCGCCAACGACGTGCTCTACGGCCTCGCGGCGGGTGTCTGGACCAACGACCTGCACCGCGCGTTGTCGATGTCGCGCCGGCTTCAGGCGGGCACGATCTGGGTCAACACCTACCGTTCCACCAGCTACACGACGCCATTCGGCGGCTACAAGTTGAGCGGGCTGGGCCGGGAAAATGGCAGCCAGGCGATCATGGAGTATCTACAGCCCAAATCCGTGTGGCTGGCCGAACCGAGAGCGGTCGCCAACCCGTTCATCCGGCGCTGAGACGAACCGAGGGAGGAGGCAGACATGCACGCATTCATCTGCGACGGACAGCGCACGCCCTTTGCCCGCTATGGCGGAGCGCTTGCCGGGATCCGGCCCGACGACCTTGGCGCCTTGCCGATCCGGGCGCTCATGGCGCGGGCGCCGGGGGCCGACTGGGCGGCGCTCGACGACGTGATCTACGGTGGCGCCAACCAGGCCGGCGAGGACAACCGCAACGTGGCGCGCATGTCCGCGCTGCTCGCCGGGCTGCCGGTGGATGTGCCGGGCGTCACCATCAACCGCCTGTGCGGTTCGGGCCTGGACGCGGTGGGCACGGCGGCCCGGGCGATCCGCGCGGGGGACGCAGAGTTCCTGATCGCCGGCGGCGTCGAGAGCATGACCCGCGCGCCCTTCGTCATGGCCAAGGCCTCGGCGGCCTTCGCGCGGACGGCCGAGATATACGACACGACCATCGGCTGGCGCTTCGTGAACCCGGCGATGGCTGCCGCGCATGGCACCCACTCGATGCCGGAGACGGCGGATAACGTGGCCGAGGAACACGGCATCGCGCGCGCCGACCAGGATGCTTTCGCCGCACGGTCGCAGGCGCGCTATGCCGCCGCCGCCGAAGCCGGGGTCTTCACCGAAGAGATCGTCCCGGTGGAGGTGCCCGTCCGAAAGGGCGACCCGATCCTGTTCTCGGTCGATGAGCATCCCCGCGCCGGCACGACGGTGGAGAAACTCGGCAACCTGCGCCCGCTCAACGGGGCGGACAAGACCGTGACGGCCGGCAACGCCTCGGGCGTGAATGATGGGGCGGCCGCGCTGGTCCTCGCCAGCGAGGCGGCTGCGGCGAAACACGGGCTCACCCCACTTGCGCGCGTGGTCGCGATGGCCACCGCCGGCGTGCCGCCACGTGTGATGGGGATCGGCCCCGTGCCCGCCATCCGCAAGGTATTGGCCATGACGGGGCTCGGCATCGGGCAGATGGACGTGATCGAACTCAACGAGGCCTTCGCCGCGCAGGCGCTGGCCGTCACCCGCGCGCTCGGGCTACCCGACGACGCCCCGCAGGTGAACCCCAATGGGGGGGCGATCGCGCTCGGCCATCCGCTCGGCGCCAGCGGGGCGCGGCTCGCGCTGACGGCGGCGTTCCAGCTGCGCCGGACGGGCGGGCGGTATGCGCTCTGCGCCATGTGCATCGGTGTCGGGCAGGGGATCGCCTTGGTCCTAGAACGCGCAGAGGCGGGCGAGCGGTGAAGGGGCCCGTCCACATTGCGCAATCCGAAGGGCTGGCCTGGGTCACCATCGACAACCCGCCCGTCAACGCCATATCGGCTGCCGTCCGGCAGGCGCTCGCGGAGGCCGTGGATGCGGTCGGACGCATGCCGGTCGCCGCCGCCGTGCTGCGATGCGCGGGGCGGACCTTCGTGGCCGGGGGGGACATTACCGAGTTCGACGCGCCGCCGGTCCCGCCGGACCTGCCCGACGTGATCCGCGCGATCGAGGATTGTCCGGTGCCGTGGATCGCCGCGATGCATGGCAGCGTCTTCGGCGGGGGTCTGGAGATCGCGCTTGGCTGCGCGTGGCGGGTCGCCGTTCCCGGCACCTGCTTCGCGCTTCCGGAGGTGACGCTGGGCATCGTACCAGGGGCGGGCGGAACCCAGCGGCTGCCGCGCCTCGTGGGCGCGGCACTTGCGCTGCGGATGGCAAGCAGCGGCGCGCCGGTGACGGGCGAGACGTTCCACGAGGCGGGCGGGCTGACGGCCCTGCTGCCCGATCTCGAAGACCCGACACTGCTCAATTTCGCGCGTGGTCTGAACACGCGCCCGGCTCCGGTCCGGTCCGGGACGGTCGCGCCGATGCCGCCGTCGTGGTGGGCCGATCAGAGGGAGACGATCGCGAAAGAGGCCGGCGGCGCCGTCGGGCCGTTGGAGAATTTCCAGTTGATCGCAAAAGCCGCCGATCTCCCTTTCGAAGAGGGGCAGCCGCTTGAGCGTGCGCGTCATCTGGCGCTTCGGGTCGCCCCGCAGTCACGGGCGCTGCGGCATCTTTTCCTCGCCGAACGCGCGGCGGCACGGCCGCCCGTCCCGCTGCCCTTGGCCCGGCCCGCGCTCGCTTCCGTCCTGCTGCCCGGGACCGACCGCCTCGCGGACCGGATTCGCGGCGCATTGGCGCGCGCGGGCGTTGACGTCATCGAGGCGCCGCGCCCCGAGGCGCCCCGCCCGAACCTGATCCTGCTGACCGGATCCGAGGATGTCGTCGCGGAGGCCGATCTGGCGGATGTGCCCGTGCTTCGGGCCTTGGAGCCCGGGACGGCGCCCGCGCTCGCAGGGGGTGGGTCCGATGTCGTGCTCTGCCTGGGGCCATCGGGCGCAGAGGCGATGGAGATCGCAGCCGGCCCCGATGCGCCGCCCGCGTCCGTCGCTCTGTCGCTCGCTCTGGCAAGGCGGCTTCGCCTCACGCCGGTCTTCTCCGTCCCTGGCCCGGGCCTGGTGATGGCGCGGATCGCCCAGGCGGTTGCGCGCCACCGCGCGGCCTGCGGCACGACCGCCGCGGACATCGCCGAGGCGTGGCGTCGTTTCGGCGGGCAGGACAATGCCCTTATCGCGCCGCCGGAGGTCTCCGGCGGCCTCGAACCTGGTCTGCCCGACCCCGCGGCACAACCGGGACCGGTCCTGCAAGGGCTTCTCGCGGTGCTCACCAACGAATGTGCCTGCTGTGTCGAAGAGAGGCAGGTGAGAGGCGCCGCCGCGGTCGACGTGATCGCCGTCAGGGCCTTCGGCTTCCCGCGGTGGCGGGGCGGTCCGATCCATTACGCGGAGACAGTAGGGAACGACATAGTGGCGGAGTGGATGCAAGCTGTCACGCGGTGCGCGCCCGGCGAATGGCGGCTCTCGACCATGCTGGATTCGGTGACCGCATGAGCGGCGCGGACCATCTGCTCGTCCGACAGGACGGAGCCTGTCTGCATCTGACGCTGAACCGTCCGGAGAAGCTCAACGCGTTGACGACGGAGACCGTGACGGGGCTCACCCATGCGATCCAACAGGCCAGCACGGATCCGGAGGTGCGGGCGATCCTGTTGACCGGGACGGGGCGCGCCTTCTGTACGGGTCAGGATCTCGGGCGCCGGAATCCGGATGGGCCGGACTGGCCGCCGGACCTGAGCGCCAGTGTCGAGACGGTCTACGGCCCGCTCATCAAATCCATCTTGCGCTCTCCCAAGCCGCTGGTCTGTGCCGTGAACGGCGTGGCGGCCGGGGCAGGGGCCAACCTTGCGCTGGCCTGCGACATCGTGCTGGCCTCCAAGACTGCGCGCTTCATCCAGTCCTTTTCCCGGGTCGGCCTGATCCCGGATGCCGCAGGCACATGGGTGCTGCCGCGGCTGATCGGTCTGGCGCGGGCGCGGGCGATCTGCCTGACGGGCCGCCCGGTCACGGCGGCGGAGGCCGAAGCTTGGGGTATGATCTGGAAATCCGTTCCCGATCCGGATCTTGCGGCAGAGGCGCGGGCGCTCGCGACCTCGCTTGCGGCGGGTCCAACACGCGCCCTCGGCCTCACGAAGGAGGCGCTGCTGGCATCCGCCGGGGCGTCGCTCGACGAGCAAATCTCGGCGGAAGCCCGCGCGCAAGCGGAGGCCGGGGCGACATCCGATTACGCCGAGGGCGTCCGGGCCTTTCTGCAAAAGCGGCAGCCACGGTTCCGGGGCGAGTGACCGGCGCGCCGGCGGGGGCAGGGCGCAGGCACGACTGCCACCGCCGGCTGGCAACCAGAACGCTCCGCGGGGCCTTCGCCGGGCGTTCAAGAAGAGTCTCGCGCCCGCGTTCACCAACGAGACGGTCGAAGGACGCAGAGGGGCCTCCGCACGGATCAACATGAAAAGGGACCCCACAAATCTGGCCGCAGCCGGATTGCACGCGGCCCGGTTCACGAGGACAGGTGGGACAGGAGAGCAGGCCGGGGCCGGACGTTCTCCGGTCTCGATGGGAACCCGGCGAACAGGATCGATCAGGGATCGCCAAGACCCGGATCGAGTTGTCGCGGGAAGCGGAGACAGGAGGCGCGCCCGCGGTCCATGGCCCGCGGGCCAGGTAATTGACTGCGATTGCCAACGATCAAGGCGCAAGCCACGCCGCTGTCGCTAGTCTTTCCGCATGTCAGAAGAGGCCTCGGGACACCCAGCGATCCTGCGCACTGCAGCGGTCACGAAAGTCTACCGCACGGGTGCGGTCGCCGTTCACGCACTACGCGGGATCGACTTCGCCCTTTATCCCCACGAAGTCGTCGCCCTTCTGGGCGCATCGGGATCGGGAAAATCGACGCTGCTGAATATCCTCGGAGGGCTCGACCGTCCCACATCCGGTCGCATTTTCTTCCGTGACCGCGAGCTCACGAACCTCGATGACGAGGAGCTGACCGAGTTCCGGCGCGCGCATGTGGGCTTTGTCTTCCAATTCTACAATCTCGTGCCCAGCCTGACGGCGCGCGAGAATGTGGCGCTCGTGACCGAGGTGGCCGAGAACCCGATGCGCCCGGAAGAGGCGCTGGAGCAGGTAGGCCTTTCGGCGCGGCTCGATCATTTCCCCTCGGAACTCTCGGGGGGTGAGCAACAGCGCGTCTCGATCGCACGGGCCATCGCCAAGCGCCCCGAGATCCTGCTCTGCGATGAGCCGACCGGCGCGCTGGACAGCACAACCGGCGTAACGGTTCTCGACGCGCTGATCGAGGTCAACCGCAATCTTGGGACGGCCACCGCGCTCATCACGCATAACGTCGAGATCCGGCGCATCGCCGACCGCGTCGTCTACATGGCGGACGGTCGGATCACCCGTGTTGAGGAGAACGAAGCCCGCGTGGCGCCTTCGGAGGTGAGCTGGTGATGCGGATGCTGGACCGCAAGCTCCTGCGCGACTTGCGGCAGATCTGGGTGCAGTGCCTCGCCATCGCACTGGTGCTGGGGTGCGGGATCATGGTGCTGATCCTGGCGACCGGGACGCAGCGGTCGCTCGAAGCCACGCGGGCGGCTTATTACGAGCAGAACCGCTTTGCCGACGTCTTCGCGACCCTCACCCGAGCGCCCCGCAGCCTGCTGGCCGAGATCGCGCGGCTCGATGGCGTGGCCCGGGTCGAAGGGCGCGTCGTGTTCACCGCCATGATCGATCTCGAGGGCAAGCCAGAGCCCGCTGCGGCCATCGTCATCTCCGTCCCGCCGAGCGGCGAGCCGGTGCTGAATGTGCCAGTGGTGCGCCTTGGGCGCATGCCCCGGCCCGACCATCTGGAGGAGGTCGCCGTCTCGGAGGCCTTCGCCGAAGCCAACGGATTGCGGCCCGGCGACAGCTTCCGCGCCGTTCTGAACGGCCAGATGCGGCCCCTGCGGGTCGTGGGGCTGGTGATATCGCCCGAATACATCTACACGGTCGGGTCCGGTGCGATCGAGCCTGACGACGAGAATTTCGGTATTCTCTGGCTCAGCGAACGCGCCGCAGCCTCGGCCAAGGACCTTTCGGGCGCGTTCAACGACCTGACGCTGACGTTGGCGCGCGGTGCCGACGAAAGGGCGGTCATTGCGGGCGTCGACCGCCTCCTTGCGCCTTATGGCGGAACCGGCGCCTACGGGCGCGACCGGCAGCCCTCGAACGTGTTCATCGAGGGCGAGTTGAAGCAGCTCGGCGCCATGGCGACGGTGCTCCCGCCGATCTTCCTCGCCGTCTCGGCGGTTCTCGTGAACATGGTCCTCGGGCGGCTCGTGGCTCTCGACCGGGGACAGATCGGGCTCTTCAAGGCAGTCGGCTACAAGACGCGGGCGATCTCGGCGCATTACACGAAGATGACAGTCGGAATCGGCCTTGTCGGCATCCTGCTCGGCTGGGCCTTCGGCTGGTGGCTGGGACACGGGCTGACGGAAATCTACACGCGCTATTTCCGCTTCCCCAGCCTGCTCTATCGGCCGGGTGCCGCGCCGATGGCGATCTCGGGCCTGCTCGGGATGGCGGCGGCGGTCTTCGGCGGCCTTCGCGCGGTGCGGTCCGCGACGCGTCTTCCACCGGCGGTCGCCATGTCGCCGGCGGCCCCCCCGGTCTACCATCGCGGCTGGCTCGACCGGCTGGGGGGACGGCTTCGGTTCCGGCAAACGACGATGATGATCCTGCGTTCGCTGGTGCGCTGGCCGGGACGCGCGGCCGTCACGCTCTTTGGTGTCTCCGGATCGGTCGCCGTGCTGGTCACGTCCTTCTTTACCTTCGACGCGATCGACCTGATCCTCGACGAGCTGTTCGAGCGCGCCAACCGGCAGGATGCGACGGTAACGCTTGCCCATCCGGTCAATGCGCGCGCCGAGCTCGATGCGCTTGCTCTGCCAGGCGTCATGGCGGTCGAGGGTCTTTACGCCGCGCCGGTCCGGCTCGTGAACGGCACGCGCTCGCGGCTGGTGAGCCTGCAGGCGCGCGCGCCGGACGCCCGGCTCTCGCGGCTGCTCGATGCCGATGGTGAGGCTTTGCAGATGCCCACGGCCGGCCTCGCGCTTGCGGCGGGTCTGGCCGATGCCCTCGCGGTGGAGCCCGGCGACCGGATCCGGGTAGATCTCCTGAGTGCCCCACGCGGAACCTGGGAGATCCCGGTCTCCGCCGTCATCCGCCAGAGCCTGGGACAGGACGCCTATATGAACCGGGACGCGTTCTTCCAGCTGATTGGAGAGGCGCCGCAGGTCAACATGCTCCACTTGGCCATCGACCGGAACAGGCTGCCCGAGCTTCAGGCCAAGGTGCAGGAGACACCCACCATCGCGCGCTTCACGCTCTGGAGTGAAATACGGCGGCAGTTCGAGGAGACGCTCGACGAAAGCCTGGCGACGATGACCGTGATCTTCGCGTCGCTCGGGATGCTCATAACCATCGGCGTCGTCTACAATGCCGCCCGGATCCAGTTGGCCGAACGCGCCTACGAACTGGCGTCTCTCCGGGTGCTCGGGTTCCGCCGCAGCGAAGTGGCCTATGTGCTCATGGCCGAGCAGATGCTTTTGACCCTCGCCGCCATTCCGGCGGGCTGGCTCTTCGGATACGGGTTCTGCATGCTCATGGCGGAAGGATTTTCCACCGAGGTGGTCACGATCCCGGTGGTGGTCACCCGCCGGACCTACGCCGTTGCCACCCTGATCGTCATCCTGACGGCGCTTGCCTCCGTCCTCGTTGTGCGGCGCAGGCTGGACCGCATCGATATCGTTCATTCGCTCAAGCAGAAGGAATAACCGTGTTCCGATCCGCCCGAACCGTCTCCGTCGCGCTGATCGCCGCCCTGGTGGCCGGTGGGCTAATCTGGGCGCTGCTGCCCGCGCGGGTGCGCGTCGATCTTGTCGCCGTGCGGCGGGGGCCGATGCAGGTCACCGTCTCGGCGGAAGGGATCACCCGCGTCCGCGACACCTGGCTTGTGACTGCGCCCGTCACCGGTGAAGCAAGGCGCTCACCCGTCCATGTCGGCGACGCCGTGACGGCGGGCGAGACCGTCGTCGCGGCGATCGAGCCGGCCGAGCCGCCTTTCCTCGATGCGCGCGCCCGCAGGCTGGCCGAGGCCGCCGTTGTGGAGGCCGAGGCCGCGGTGCGTCTGGCCGGGGCGAGCCTTTTCCGGGCCGAGACCGAACTCATGCATTTCGAGGCCGAACTCGACCGGGCCCGCGCGCTGACCGACCGCGGCACGCTCGCGCAGGCGATGCTGGAGGATGCCGAGCAGGCCGCGCTCTCGGCGCGCGCGGCGCGGGACGTGGCTCAGTCCGATCTCGACATGCGGCGCGCCACGCTTGCTCGGATGGAGGCGCAACTGGAAGGACCGGAGACGCTCGCGTTCGACGGGTCCGCCGATTGCTGCGTCGAGATCACCGCGCCGCGCACCGGCGTTGTTCTCGACCTCGTGGACGAGAGCGCGCGGCTGGTCACCGCGGGCGAAACCCTCCTGATGATCGGCGATCCGGAGGATCTCGAAATCCATGTCGACCTTCTGTCGAACGACGCGATCGGCGTGGTCCTCGGGACCCGCGCCCGCGTCGAGCGTTGGGGCGGTGACACGGTGCTCGATGCCGAAGTCCGGCAGATCGAACCCTCGGCCTTCACGCGCGTCTCGGCCCTTGGCATCGAGGAACAACGCGTGCCGGTCGTCCTCGACATCCTGTCACCGGCGACAGAGCGCGTGGGCCTCGGCGACCGCTACCGCGTCTATGTGACCCTCGTCACCTGGGAGGGGAAGGACGTGCTCCAGGTGCCGCAAAGCGCGCTGTTCCGTTCGGCGGGCGAATGGGCGCTGTTCGTGGAAGAGGACGGGCGGGCGGCTCAAAGGTCCGTGAAGGTCGGCCATATGTCCAGCGACTGGGCCGAGATCGTCTCGGGCGTCCCGGAAGGCGCGCGGGTGATCGCCTATCCCGGCTCCTCCATCGAGGATGGAACCCGTATCGAACCCCGCGAGACCGCGGCCGAAGCGTCCTGACCCGTCGCCGGCACTGAATGCGCCAAAGCATGGGGACTTGAGGCAGCGATCCGGACAACATCACGCTGGTCCGGCGTCGTCGGGTCACGCCCTGCTCCCTTGCACGAGAGAGGGCAGCGCTGCGACCTCTTCGGCTGGCTCGGTCGCGACCGGTTACGTCTCTGCGATGCCCAGGACGCACAGCGCGTTCAGGATCGCGGCGACGCCGCTTTCGACGGAGATACGGCGCGCGGCCCGCTCGGCTATCACGCCGCTAAAGCACCGGACGTTATCTCCGAGTCACATTTTGCGTTGGCGGCGGTCCCGTGGCTCCCTCTGTCGGGTGTCTTGTCATGGCGAGAACGTTGTCGATGGATGTGCGGCGTCGCTTCGCGCGTCTGATCGGGGAGGGGATGAGCGGGAGGGCTGCGGCGGCGCGT
>NZ_UETC01000004.1 GCF_900116765.1 Jannaschia seohaensis
ACGCGCCGCCGCAGCCCTCCCGCTCATCCCCTCCCCGATCAGACGCGCGAAGCGACGCCGCACATCCATCGACAACGTTCTCGCCATGACAAGACCCCCGACAGAGGGAGCCACGGGACCGCCGCCAACGCAAAATGTGACTCGGAGATAACGTCCGGTGCTTTAACGTAGGCGGGGCGGCGCGTCGGGATCGCGGACGGGGCCGGACGGCTCCGGCGCGGGCAGGTCGATGCGCAGGCCGTGACGCGCGAGGGCCGCCGATACCGCCGCGTCTGCGCGAAGGAAGGCCACGTCCAGTTGGCCCGCCTCCAAGCCAGAGAAGATGAGTGCTTCCGAGACGGCGCGGGCGATGTCTTCCTCGGCGCCAGGCACGGTCTCAATGAAGGCCAGGACATGGCCGCGTGTGCCGTCGTCATATGTCGCCTGCGCCAGATAGCCGCTGCGGGCCAGCCCCGCCGCCAGCCCCAGCTTGGCGTCGAGCGCCGAGAGCAGCGCCTCGGGCAGGGTGCCGGGCGGTGCGATCTCGGACAGGCGGCGCTCGGCTTCGGTGGGCGCGGTCCGGGTCGTCTCCGCCAGCCAGGCCATCGCCGCCGGCTCCAGCATCTGGGCCGAGGGCGCGTCTTCCAGGTTGAGGCCCAGCCCCAGCCCCTCGGCCGCCAGGAGCGCGGCCAGGCGCCGGCCCGACAGCGTGGCCGTGGGCGCGCCGCCAGCGAAGGCCTCTAGCCGCTCGGGCAGGTCGAAGGCCAGGGCATAGCGGGTGCCTTCCACGTCGAAGAGACGCGGCGTCACCGTCTCGCCCTCGGCGGCCTCCAGCAGCAGGTGCAATTCGGCCTCGGCGAGGCGGCCCAGAAAGGCGAGCCGGTCGGTGTCGGCGCCGGTCTCCTCGGCGCGCAGATGGGCGGTATCGAGCGGAGTCATGGGCGTCTCTCAGATCAGGCCAGCGCGTCCCGGATCGCGGCGCGGAGGGCGGGCAGCGTCTCGGCCTCGAACCACGGGTGTTTCTTGAGCCACGCGGTATTGCGCCAGGACGGGTGAGGCAAGCACCAGACGCGCGGCGCATGGGCGCGCCAGTCGCGCACCCGGTCGGTCACGCGGCCTTTCCCGAGATGCCAGGACTGCGCGTAGCCACCGATCAGCAGCGTCACTGGCGGATCGCCCGCATGGGCCAGCGCCTTTTCCCGCCACTTCCGGGCGCAGACCTTGGGGGGCGGGATGTCGCCGCCCGCCTTGTCGTAGCCGGGAAAGCAGAAGCCCATCGGCACGATGGCCACGCGGCTCTGGTCCCAGAACGTCGCCTCGTCCACCCCCATCCAGTCGCGCAGCCGCACGCCAGAGGGGTCGTCGAAGGGCTTGCCGGACAGATGCGCGCGCATCCCCGGCGCCTGACTGGCCACCAGGATCCGTGCGCCGGGGGCGAACCAGACGACCGGGGCAGGCGCATGGGCCGTCTCCGTCGCCGCGAAGCGGTCGGCGCAGTGGCGGCAGGCGCGGATCTCGTCGGTGACGGCCATGGAGCGCAGCTAACGACGCGCCCGCCCGATGCAAGGGGTCAGCAAGGCGCGAGCCGGGCGCGCAGGGCCGCAGAGGCGTCCGGGTGCAAGCAGGTCGCTGGCGTCTGTCCGGCGGGTGAGGGGCCGGAAAGCGCCATCCTCGGTGGCGCGCAGCCAGGAGGAGATGGGGAAGTCCGCTCCAAGCGGCCCAGTCGGGCATCCGCGCGAGACCTCGACCGAGAGGATGCCCTGGAGCTGGACCCCGTCGGCGCGCCGGGCCGCGACCTCGACTTTGGCGGTGGCGAAGCGGGGCCGTTCGCACGGGGGAATGGCGGCGGTGTATGCCCGCGCGCGGTGATCGACCCGCAGGCCGTCTGCGACCTACGCGACATCCAGGGGCACGGTCACATCGACGGCTGGCGCGGACGCGCGCTCCACCACGAAGGCCGGGCGCAGCGTCGCATCGCCGTTCGAGAGGCGCAGCGCATCCGGAACGGCCAGAGCCAGGGCGACATCGGCGGGCGGCGTTCCGAGCGGATCAAGGCGGGACGCGGCGACCAGCCCGGCCGGGGTGATCGCATCGCAGGAGGCCGCGCAGCGTCCTGGCCAGTTGGCGCTTTCGCTGGGCGTGGCCGAGCTGTCCATCGCGATGGCGGCTCTGCTCGCGGCGTTCCTGGGGCAGGCCTCGGGGCTGGTGGGGACGGAGCTTTGGCGGGACCGTCGCGTGGTGATCTGACAGCGATCTCCGGGCGTGGGCCGGTGATGCCGGCGCCATCTGAGAGGCGACGGGCCCTCTCGGAGCGGTGCCGGGGGCGGCAGCGCGCCCGGGCGGGCGTTCCTCCACCCGGGAGGCGCGCCGCCCTGAGGCGGCGTCCCGGCTTGGCAATCTGTCGGCGGATGCCGGTTAGCGCCTGAGCGTCCCCGGGCGGCTGAAGGTCATCGGACCCGAGAGCGCCTCGGGCGCGCCGGTCCAGGCATAGGCGAGCAGGCAGGGATCCCGGTCGCCGGTGGTGATCCGGTGCTCGTGGCCGTCATCGTTGAGGATCAGCGAACCGGGCGCGAAGACTGCCGCGTCGTTCTCGGACCAGGAGCCGGCGATCGAGATGTAGCTCTCGGAGATGCCCTTGTGGCTGTGCTGGGGGTAGGTCGTCTTGGGCGCGAAGAGGACGAAGCCGAGGATCAGGTCGTCGGCGGGGACGGGGCCCTTCGGGCCGAGCACTTCGCAATAGGCGTAGCGGCGGGCCAGCGCCTTGGGCATCTTGTCATATCCGTATTCCCAAGTGAGGCGGTCTCGCACCTCGCACCTCGCACCTCGCACCTCGCACCTCGCACCTCGCACCTCGCACCTCGCACCTCGCACCTCGCACCTCGCGCAGCGCGCGGGCCATGCCCTGCATCGCGCCCCGCTCGCCCAGGTCGAGGGCGCGTGGGAAATGGGCGGTGACGGGGCGCAGCTCGGCCCGGCGCGGTGTGATCTGCGGGTTTGCGGCGATGACGCGGGAGAGCGCCTCGCGCACGCGGCGGCGATGGGAGCGGATCCGCGTGCTGCCCCCGGCCGAGCCATGGCGGTAGAGGGCGTCGAACTCCCGCAGAAGGTAAAGCCAGTCGGGGGCGTCCAGAAGGGTGGGGGTGTCGGTCATGGTGGGGGCGGTGGTAGCGTCTTGCTCAGAACCCTTCCATCGTCATCTCGGCCGCGCCCCAATTTCTGGCCTCCAGATCGGCGTGGTCGATCCAGAATTGGAGCACGCCGACATCGCCCCATAGGAAGCCCGGCATGTCGTCCGAGGTGAGTTGCAGCAGCAGGTGCCGGGACTGGTTCTCCTCCGCGGCGCCCTGGACGTTCGCGGAGGGGCCGAACATGGCGTGGACCTGTTCGTCCGACCAGCCCGATCTCCGGCGACGCGTCTGAAGATGGATCCGCAATCTCGCCGGGATGGCGTCGAAGGCCTCCCGCGGGCCGGGCATCATGGCGCGATACGCGCGCGCGGCCGCGTCTTCGACGATGGACTGTCCGGCTCCGAGATTCGGTGCGACGCCCGATCCTGCCGCGAGCCAGGGATCGAAATCGGTCCAGAAGCGCGAGGCGAGATCCGGGCTGACCGGGGGCCCACCAGGGGCGGCCGTCGAGGTCGCGGAGCCAGTCCGCGGCGAGGGACCGGAAGGGGACCTGCTCGAAGGATCGGCGTTGCAGGCGCTCAAAGGCCGACCGATGCTGATCGTGGCCTTGCGCGCGCTCCAGGGAGAGGAACGGCAAGGCCTTGTCGGCCGTCTGGAGCATGGCCCAGATCATGGTCTGGATCGTGCGGACGGGAAACGCCGCCAGTCGCGGGTCCGGCTGGCCGGGGGGCGGCGGAGGTCCGAAGTGGTCGCGCAGCGGCAAGTGGAGGTCCTGGGGCGGCGGGCCGAGGATGTCGGTCTTGACCCGGGACCACGCGCGCTCGTCGGGCAGGAGGTGCAGGGCATCCAACTCGGCCGAGCCGAGGAAGCGAACGGGCCAGCGGGGAAAGCCCGCGGGCGCGGCGGAGATGAACGGCGCCGCCGGGTGATGGTATCGCCATTCCTGCGCGCCGTAGACGGGCGGGGTCATCGGTGGCGGGGCCGTCGGCTCCGCCGGCGCAACTGGGGGCACATGGACGACGGCACGGGCGCCCGGCCCGTTCTCGAAATCGGTGCCCGCGAAGAAGACGAGCATGCCTCGGTCATGTCCGCCCGGAATGCGGAGCGTCTGCGCCAGTTCGGCGAGGTCGATCCGTGCTAGGCAGTGGAGGCCGGGGGCCTGCCACCCCGTTCCCCGTCTGGGTTAAGGGAGCTTTCCGAGGGAGGGCTGGCCGCCGAGACAGCTCCGGCTGGTTTGCCAGAAGCGTTCGTCGGCCCGGTCCAGCCGGTCCGGAAGCACGGCCTCCCGCTTCGGGACGCGGAACGCGCTGGTGAGATCCCGGCTCAATGACACGTCGTCCGCCCGCTTCGTTTTCCGGGGTTCAGCCGAGGCGAGAAATCCGGTGCGATTGTGGCGCCATGCCCGTTGACAGCCTCGTGAGGCTTCCCTATCTCGCGGTCGTTGGCACTCCCCGAGGGTGAGTGCCAACAGGGAGAAACGTTTTAGCTGAGAGGCCCCGCAATGGCTTTCACACCGCTGCACGACCGCGTCCTGGTTCGCCGCGTCGAGTCCGACGAGAAGACCAAAGGCGGTCTGATCATCCCCGACACCGCCAAGGAAAAGCCCGCCGAGGGTGAGGTCATCGCCGTTGGCGAGGGCGCCCGCAAGGACTCGGGCGAACTGATCGCGCCCGCCGTCAAGGCCGGCGACCGCATCCTGTTCGGCAAGTGGTCGGGCACCGAGGTCACGATCGACGGCGAAGAGCTGCTGATCATGAAGGAATCGGACATCCTCGGCATCATCGGCGACGCCTCCGCCGCGAAAGCCGCCTGATCCGCACCCCATCCGCAGGAGGTGGGCATGTGATGCCCACCCTACGCAACACAAGTTTTTAGGAGAGTATCATGGCCGCTAAGGACGTGAAATTCGACACCGACGCCCGCAATCGCATGCTCAAGGGCGTCAACACCCTGGCCGATGCCGTCAAGGTGACCCTGGGCCCCAAGGGCCGCAACGTCGTTCTCGACAAGTCGTTCGGCGCTCCGCGCATCACCAAGGACGGCGTCTCCGTCGCCAAGGAGATCGAGCTTGAGGACAAGTTCGAGAACATGGGCGCGCAGATGGTCAAGGAAGTGGCCCAGCGCACCAACGACGAAGCGGGTGACGGCACCACCACCGCCACCGTGCTGGCTCAGGCCATCGTCAAGGAAGGCATGAAGTCGGTCGCCGCCGGCATGAACCCGATGGACCTGAAGCGCGGCATCGACATGGCCACCGCCAAGGTCGTCGAGGCGATCAAGGCCGCCGCCCGTGACGTGACCGACAGCGACGAAGTCGCTCAGGTCGGCACCATCTCCGCCAACGGCGAGGCCGAGATCGGCCGTCAGATCGCCGACGCGATGCAGAAGGTCGGCAACGAAGGCGTCATCACTGTCGAGGAGAACAAGGGTCTCGAGACCGAGACCGACGTCGTCGAGGGCATGCAGTTCGACCGCGGCTACCTGTCGCCCTACTTCGTGACCAACCCCGACAAGATGACCACCGAGCTGGAAGACGCGATCATCCTGCTGCACGAGAAGAAGCTCTCGTCGCTGCAGCCGATGGTTCCGCTGCTCGAGTCGGTGATCCAGTCGCAGAAGCCGCTGCTGATCATCGCCGAGGACGTGGAAGGCGAGGCCCTGGCCACGCTGGTCGTTAACAAGCTGCGGGGCGGCCTGAAGATCGCCGCCGTGAAGGCGCCGGGCTTCGGCGACCGCCGCAAGGCCATGCTGCAGGACATCGCGATCCTGACCGGCGGCCAGGTGATCTCGGACGACCTCGGCATGAAGCTGGAGAACGTCACGATCGACATGCTGGGCTCCGCCAAGCGCGTCTCGATCACCAAGGACGAGACCACGATCGTGGACGGTGCCGGCGAGAAGGCCGAGATCGAGGCGCGCGTCGCCCAGATCCGCGGCCAGATCGAAGAGACCAACTCCGACTACGACCGCGAAAAGCTGCAGGAGCGTGTCGCGAAGCTGGCCGGTGGCGTTGCCGTCATCCGCGTCGGCGGCATGACCGAGGTCGAGGTGAAGGAGCGCAAGGACCGCGTCGATGACGCGCTCAACGCGACCCGCGCCGCCGTCCAGGAAGGCATCGTCGTCGGTGGCGGCGTCGCTCTGGTCCAGGCCGCGAAGTCGCTGGACGGTCTGACGGGCGCCAACAACGACCAGAATGTCGGCGTGTCCATCGTCCGCAAGGCGCTGGAAGCCCCGCTGCGTCAGATCGCCGAGAACGCCGGTGTCGACGGCTCCGTCGTCGCGGGCAAGATCCGCGAGAGCGACGACCTGAAGTTCGGCTTCAACGCTCAGACCGAAGAATATGGCGACATGTTCAAGTTCGGCGTGATCGACCCCGCGAAGGTCGTCCGCACCGCGCTGCAGGACGCCGCCTCCATCGCCGGTCTGCTGATCACGACCGAAGCCATGGTCGCTGACAAGCCGCAGAAGGAAGGCGCTGGTGCCGGTGGCGGCATGCCCGACATGGGCGGCATGGGCGGCATGATGTAAGCCGACCCCCAGGTCGACACCGACACATACGCGGCCCCCGGAGCGATCCGGGGGCCGTTTTTCATGCGCGCGGCGGGAATTATTCCGCGAATGGGGCGCGTTCCGCACGCGGAATGCCTTTCGGGCGGCTCAATGCGGTCCGAATGTTGATCAATCCTCCGCGTGTCATTCGCTGCACGAGGAATCGGTCATGTCCGATAGCGGAAACTCAGCCCCTTGCTTTCTTGCCGACGAAAGCGGCGCTATCACCGTTGATTGGGTTGTCCTGACGGCCGCTCTGGTCGGGCTGGGATTGGCGGTGATGGCCGTCGTCAGCGGCGGCGCGGAAGACCTGTCCGGCGACGTTCGGACCCAGCTCGAGTCGGATGGCATTATCCGCGTGAGCTTCTCGAACGGCGGCGGCGCGTTCGAGGCGGCCGCGGCGTCACTTGGCATCGATGTCTCGGAAGAGCTCGGCCAGATGCGGACCATGAGCAACAGCCAGATCCTTGCCGAGCTCGAGTCGTCCACCAATGCGCTGGCCACGGCGAGCGCCGACGCGGAGAGCCTCGCGGCGGCTTTCGCGGCCTTCGAGGCCGATACGGGCTGGCAGACGATCGAGATGGTCGGGGACGGCAATGGCGAGCCGGTGCCGCATACCGTCAACCACAGCTTCACCCATAACGGCCAGACCTACACGAATACGGCGCAGGTCGAAGAGGCATCGATCATGCTGGCGAATACGATCGTCTACGAGGAAGGTCGGGTTGACGCCTATACCAACGAGGCGGCCGAG
This sequence comes from Jannaschia seohaensis, assembly GCF_900116765.1. Taxonomy (GTDB): domain Bacteria; phylum Pseudomonadota; class Alphaproteobacteria; order Rhodobacterales; family Rhodobacteraceae; genus Jannaschia; species Jannaschia seohaensis. The sequence continues at coordinate 7,411 of NZ_UETC01000004.1, forward strand.
CGCGGGATCTGACCCGCCGATCCGTGCCCGGCGCCGGAGGGCGCGCCCGGTCGGCGCGCCTCCGAGGGGGGCGCCGGCAGGAGAGGGGCGGCGCAGGTAGCGTGAAAGCGGTGCCTTGAACCGATACTCCCTAGGCACTGCACGGGCCGGAAGGACCACGGGGTGGACCGCACGTATCGCGTCTGGGACGTCGTCACGAACGGCACGACCGTGCTGGTCTTCGGTGCGGTCGTTGCGCTGTCTTGGGTCAATCTCGATCCCCAGCCCTATCAGATGATGGTCGAATATCCGATCTGGTTCAAAGTCTTGATCGGATATGATCCGCAGCGCGGGCAGGCCGCGTTTGCGGCCCCTTTTTTCGTTGGGCGCTCCGCCTAGCGGCGGGGAGCGGCGCCGAGCGTCCGGAGATGCAGCGCCGTCGCGGCGTCGATCTTTGGGGGCGCGGGTCGGTGGGCAGACCGTGTGGGGGAGCGCCTCCGCTCGAAGAGACGCGGCAGCGCCGCGCGGAGGGGGCGCAGGGTGGGCAGGATGGGGCGGGGCAGGTCGATAAAGGCCATCTTTGGCTCCTGTGATGCGGATGCGTCGATGCCCTCAGGCTGCCCGCCGGACGCGTCTTTCGGCCAGTTCCTCGACTGAACCGCGCCCGCTACAGATCGTGAACTGGCGAGACCGCGCCGCCCCGCGCTAAGGTCGGGGCGGAGGTGCTCCATGGATATCAAGCCCTACGGGCTGATCTGCCCGATCATCCAGGCGGCCGAACTGCTCGAGCCGCGCTGGACGATTCCGATCCTCACCGAGATGTGGGGCGGCTCCAGCCGCTTCAACGACATTCGCCGCGGGGTCGGGAACATCTCGCCGGCCCTGCTGTCACGACGACTCAAGAGCCTTGAGGCCGTGGGTCTGATCGAGCGGGTGGAGGATCCGGCCACCGGGAGCATCGACTACCTGCGGACCGCGAAGGCGCGCGCCCTGGAGCCCGTCCTCGACGCGATGGCCCGCTGGGCTCTGGTCCATTGCGATGCCGAGGAGTCCTGCGACGGGATCGAGGTCACGTCCCTGATGTGGGTCGTCGGGCGGAAGATCGCGTCCGATCTCTTCCCGCCCGGCCGCACCGTGCTGCGTTTCCACTTCGCCGATGACGACCTCGAATGGCCGACCTGGCACGCGCTCGTGCGCCCCGGCGCGCAGACCGAGATGTGCACCGACGTGCCCGGCTACGATGTCGATCTCTATATCGAGACGACGGTTCCCGCGCTGGCCGCGACCGTCCAGGGCCGTTCCACCATCGGGCGCGAGATCGCGGCGGAGCGGCTGTTCGTCACCGGCGCGCCGCGCCTCGCCCGGACGATGGAGGTATGGATGCCAAGGGTCTCCTATGCCGACACGACGGATGGGATCGGACTGTTCGACGCCGGGCGGGGGCGGAGCGGAACGGCCCCGAGGGCGCGCCCCAATTCCTGTGGGCACCGTCATTAGAAGGGCGGCGCAGGTGGCGTGACAGCGGCGCCTTGAAACGATTGTCCCTAAGCACTACGCGGGCCGGACGCACCACCGGAGGGGCCGCATGTATCGCGTCTGGGACTTCGTCACGAATTACTCGATCCTGCTGGTCCTCGGTGCGGTCATCGCGCTGCTCTGGGTCAATCTCGATCCCCAGTCCTATCAGGCGATGGTCGAATATCCGATCTGGTTCAACGACTTGGTCGGATACGATCTCCAGCGCTGGCAGGCCACACTGGCCGCGCACAGCTTGGACCCGGCGGGGTTCGGCAATCCAGGCGGCGCGGAGAAGGTCCTGACGGCCCATTACTTCGTCAACAACATCCTGATGGCCTTCTTCTTCGCCATCGCGGGCAAGGAGGTCTGGGAGGCGGTCGTCCTCAAGAACGGCAGCCTGCGCGGCAAGAAGGCGGCGACGCCGCTTGTCGCCACCGTCGGGGGCATCCTCGGGCCGATCGCGGTCTATCTGGGGCTTGCGTCGATCCTGGGCTCGACCACCTATGATGCGCTGGCCAATGGCTGGGCCATCCCGACGGCGACGGATATCGCGTTCAGCTATCTCGTGGGCCGGATCGTTTTCGGCGCGGGGCACCCGGCCGTGCGATTCCTGCTGCTCCTGGCGATTGCGGACGATGCGGCGGGCCTCATCATCCTGGCGGTCTTCTACCCCGAAGGTGAGGTCGCGCCGATCTGGCTGCTGCTGTCGCTGATCTCGGCGGTCGCGGTCTATCTCCTGGCCAACTGGCTGCCGCGACGCATGGATCGGGGCGATCAGCTGCGCATGCATTCGACCCGGGTCCGCCGGAGGCTCAAGTGGTGGCCCTATCTCTTTGCGGGCGTGCTGAGTTGGTTCGGTTTCGCCCAGGCGGGGCTGCATCCGGCGCTGGGCCTGCTGCCCATCGTGCCGACGCTGCCCCATGCCGACCGTGCCTTCGGCATCTTCGCCGAGGCGGAGGCATATCTGCACGACCTCCTCAACGAGGTGGAGCAGTTGCTCAAGCACCCGGTCGAGATCGTCCTCTTCCTGTTCGGCCTGTTCAATGCCGGCGTCGAATTCTCTTCGATCGGAGCGCCGACTTGGCTGGTGCTGGCGGGCCTGACCCTGGGCAAGCCGCTGGGCGTGCTGCTGTTCGGCTATATCGGGGCGCATATTCTGCGTCTGGGGCTGCCTGCGGGGATGCGGACGGTGGATCTGTTCGTGGTCGGCTGCGTGGCGGCGATCGGCTTCACGGTCTCGCTCTTCCTGGCCTCGGTGGCCTTCGAGCCGGGGCCGGTCCAGTCGGCGGCGAAGATGGGCGCGCTGCTCAGCTTCGGATCGGCGGCCATCGCCATCGCCCTGGGCCGCGTGACCGGGGTGAAGAAAGTCGGGGTCTGACACCGGGATCGTTTCCCGATCCGGTCGAATTCACGGTAAAAATGAGGTGTCGGTGCGGTCAAACCGTGTCGGCGTCCACCTTTGGGCACCGTTAACCTGCTATAAGGGGCAAATGTGGGCCCTGCGGTCGGGGTCGTCCAACCAGTGATGCGATTCGGCGCCAGATGATCGAGTTCAACAACGTCTCCAAGTCTTTCTGGACCGGCAGGCAGCGTAAGGTGATCCTGGACCGCGCGTCGTTTCGGGTAGAAATGGGGCGCTCGGTGGGCATTCTCGCGCCGAACGGCACGGGCAAGACCACGCTCATCAACATGATGGCCGGCCTTGAAAAGCCCGACGAGGGCGAGGTGCGCCGCACCGCCCGCGTCTCCTTTCCGTTGGGCTTCATGGGCGGCATCCAACCAAAGAACACCGCGACCGAGAACGCGCGCTATATCAGCCAGCTCTACGGGCTCGACCCCGACTATGTGGAGGCTTTCTGCCGCTGGCTCTGCGACATTCGCGAATATTTCGACATGCCGGTCGGCACCTATAGCCAGGGGATGCGCGCGCGCTTCGCCTTCGCGCTGATGCTGGCGCTGGAATTCGACATCTACCTCATCGACGAGGGCATGCCCTCGACCACCGATGCGGGGTTCAACAAGCGCGCGGGCTCCATCCTGCGCGACCGGCTGGCCGATGCGACCGTCGTGATCGTCAGTCACCAGCCCCGCATCCTGGAGCGGTTCGCCACCTCGGCCGCCGTGCTGCGCGACGGAAAATTGCACCAGTTCGACACTTTGGACGAAGCCCGGAGGCTTTACGAGTATGACGCCTAGAGCCCTCAAGTACCGCATCCGCCCCGACACCTCCTATGCGCCGGCGGGGATCGAGCTGCCCAAGGACGCGACGCCCCCGACCGAACCCACCGTGCTGGCACCGCCCGCCAACGATCCCGCACCGGCCGAGGGGGAGCCGACGGGCCGTCAGCTGCGCCTCGCGCGGCGGATCGCGCAGAAGCACGGGCTTGAGGTTTCTTCGGACAGAGAGGCGGTGGAGGCGCTGCGCGCTCGGGGGATCGACCCGTTCTCTCGGGCCAACATGCTGCAACTCGTGCCGGGGCAGGGCGAGGAGGCCTCCGTCCCCGCGCTCGCGCCCGAGGCGCCGCCGCCGGCGGAACCGGTCGTGCTGGACGGGGACCGCCGCGCCTCCGAGATCGTCAAGATCCAGCGCGACATCGCCCGGCGGCGCAAGCGGCGCCTGGCGCTGCTTGGGATGCGGTTGGCGTTCTTCGTGGGCCTGCCGACGCTGATCGCGGGGATCTATTTCTACGTGCTGGCGACGCCGATGTACGCCACCAAGTCCGAATTCGTGATCCAGCAGGCCGATCTGGCGGCGGGTGGCGGCGCCGGGCTGGGCGGGCTCTTCTCGGGCACGGGGTTTGCCACGCAGACCGACAGCATCGCGGTGCAGGGCTATCTGCTCTCGCGGGAGGCGTTCCAGCGGCTCGACGCGGAGCTGGGCTTCAGCGCCCATTTCGCCGACCCGAATATCGACGCGCTCCAGCGTCTCGACTCCGGCAGCTCGCGGGAGGATGCCTATGAGCTTTATCAGCGCATGGTCGAGATCGGCTACGACCCGACAGAGGGCGTCATCAAGATGGAGGTCGTTGCCGCCGATCCCCAGATCAGCGCCGAGTTCAGCCGCGCGCTGATCGGCTATGCCGAAGAGCAGGTCGACCAGCTGACGGCCCGTCTGCGGTCCGACCAGATGGAGGGGGCCATCGAAAGCTTCCAGGCCGCCGAGGCGCGGATGTTGGCCGCCCAGGCCCGTGTCGTCGATCTACAGGAACAGCTTGGGGTCGTCTCGGCCGATGCGGAGTTGTCGAACCGCTACACTCAGATCAGCGCCATCGAGACCGAACTGCGGGCCGAGCGGCTGCGGCTGGACCAGCTGCTGGCGAACCCGCGCCCCAACGCCGCCCGGGTCGAACTGGCCGAGAACAATATCGCCAATCTCAACGCCGAGCTCGAGATGTTGCGCGACGGCCTGACCGACGGGGTCAATGCGGATGTGAGCCTGGCCCGGATCTCGGCGGAGCTGGGCGTGGCGCAGATGGACCTGCAAACGCGGCAATTGCTGCTCCAGCAGGCCGCGCAGCAGCAGGAGACGGCCCGGATCGAGGCGAACCGGCAGGTCCGCTACCTGTCGACGCCGGTGGCGCCCCTCGCCCCCGACGAGGCGACCTATCCCCGATCGTTCGAGAACACGCTCCTGGCCTTCCTGATCTTCTCCGGCATCTACCTGATGGTCTCGCTGACCGCCGCGATCCTGCGGGAACAGGTCAGCGGGTAACGCTCTTGACCTCTCCCTCGGCGTCATAGCTTGATCGACACGCCGAGGGAGGGCCCCGCTTTGACCATCCTATCGCGTCTTTTGCTGGCGCTTCTGCTGCTGACGGCGCCGGCTTGGGCGCAGGACGAAGCGCAGCCCACCGGCACCATCGAGACCGAGCAGACCGCGGGGGGCGACAGCGCCATCGAGCGGCGGATCGAGGGCATCCTGTCGGAACTGGAGGGCTATGAGGCCGTGCGCGTCGATGTCCGCGAGGGCATCGTCACCTTCACCGGCGAGGTGCTGACCCCAGAGGCAATCAACCGGCTCGACGTGCTGGCCGCGCGGGTCAACGGGGTTGTCGCCATCGAAAACCGGGTGACCGAGGATACGGACGTTGCACGGCGTCTGGATCCTGTGCTGGAGCGGTTCCACGACCGCTTCTGGCAGGCCGTCGCGTATCTGCCGCTCCTGGTCATCGCGATCGGGAGCGGGCTGCTCGTGATGGCGCTGGGCTTTGCTTTCTCCCGCTGGGACGCGCCCTGGCGGCGGCTGGCGCCCAACGCCTTCATCGCCGAGATCTACCGCGTGATCCTCCGCCTCGCCTTCGTGTTGGCGGGCGTGGTGGTGGCGTTGGACATCCTGAACGCGACCGCCGTGTTGACGGGCCTCCTGGGCGCGGCGGGGATCGTCGGCCTCGCCGTCGGCTTTGCCGTGCGCGACACGGTGGAGAACTTCATCGCGTCGGTCATGCTGTCGCTGCGGCAGCCGTTCCGGCCGAACGACTTCGTCGATATCGAGGGCAATGTGGGCTCCGTCATTCGCCTCACCAGCCGGGCCACGGTCCTCCTGGACCCGGACGGCAACCACGTCCGCCTGCCCAATTCCTTCGTCTTCAAGGCCAAGATCCTGAACTACACGCGCAACGACGAGCGCCGCTTCGGCTTTGCCCTGGGCATCGATCCGAATGACGATCTGGCGGAGGCCCGCGCGATCGGCTTGGACACGTTGCGGGCGCTGCCCTTTACCCTGGAGGATCCGGCCCCCGCCGTCTGGGTGAAGGATGCGGCCGATTCCACCGTCACGATGGAGTTCTACGCCTGGATCAACCAGCGGGACACGGATTTCATGGTGTCCCGGGGCGAGGCCTTGCGCCTCGTCATGGCGGCCCTGACCAGGGCCGGGATCGGCCTGCCGGAGCCGTCCTACCGGCTCAACCTGGTCGGCGGCGGCCTGCCCGTCATCGACCTGCCGGACGCCGAGGCGCGGGCGCGCGCGGTCACCGTCTCCAAGGAGGAGACACCGCGCAAGCCGGAGCCGATGCCCAAGGCGCAGGATGTCGCCGCCGACGACACGATCACCCGGCTCGTCGACGAAGAGCGGCGCGAGACCGAGCGCCGCGACCTCCTGAGCGAGGCCGCGCCCGAGGAATGACCATGTCCGCCCCCATCCTTCAGCGGGCCTTGCCCTTCACGCCATGGGCCGACCCTGCCCTGTCGCGTCTGCCGGGCATGCGGCCGGTCGAGGGCTCCTGGATCGTGGTCGACGACGCCTATGCTGCGCAGATGGCGGAACGGGCGCGGTTGATCGCGGCGCGGCCCCAGGCGGTGCGGCAGGTCCTGCCCGAGGCGGGCCCGGCGCTAGAGGAATTGCGGGAGATCGTCCTGCGCGACCTGCCCGAAGGCTTCGCGCGGGAGGGCGCGGGCATGCGCTGCCCGGACGGGCGTGTCGTCGCGTTGGAGGGCGATCCCCTGGACGTGGTCGGCGCGCTCATCCAGGAGGACGTCCTGATTCTGCTCCCTGCCGGGGCGGAGCATCGCCTCGTCGCGGGGCTGCTCTGCTTCCCGGCCTCCTGGACGCTGGCCGAGAAGATGGGCCGTCCGCTGACCGCGATCCATCGGCCGGTCCCCGTCTACGATTCCGATCTCGCGCCCCGGGTGCAGCGTCTCTTCGACCGCGCGCAGCCCGGCCGCCCGCTCTGGCGGGCCAATGCGCTGGCCTATGCCGATCCGGCCCTCCACCAGCCCCGGCGCGAAGCCGATCCCCGCCAGGACGCGGCGCCGCGCTACCTGCGCTCCGAACGGCAGACGGTCCTCAGGCTGCCCCAGAGCGACGCGGTCCTCTTCGCGGTCCACACCTATGTCGTGCCCTTCGACCGGCTCACCCCCGCGCAACGCGAGGGCTGCCCCGGTCTCTGATCAGGGAGCGGCGAAGTGCTTGGACAGCTTCAGCCCCTGGCCCTGGTAATTCGAGGCGATCCCCGCGCCATAAAGCTGCGCCGGGATCTCCGACATGGCCTCGTAAACCAGGCGGCCGACGATCTGGCCATGTTCCAGCGCGAAGGGCGCCTCGTGGCAGCGCACCTCCAGCACGCCCCTGGCGGGCGTGCCATAGCCGAAGCCCGGATCGAAGAAGCCCGCGTAATGCACGCGGAATTCTCCCACCATGGCGAGATAGGGCGCCATCTCCGCCGCATGGCTGGGCGGGATCGTCACCGCCTCGCGGCTCACCAGGATGTAGAAGGCGCCAGGGTCCAGCACGATGCGCCGTTGATCGGTGCGGATCGCCTCCCAGAAGTCGCGGGGCGCATAATAGCCCAGCCGATCCAGGTCGATGACGCCGGTATGGGGCTTGGCCCGCCAGCCGACGAGGTTGTTCGGCCCTGGCTCCAGATCGACGGAAAAGCCCAGCCCGTCATCGATCATCGCGGGGCCGTCGACCAGCGGCGTCCGGGCGTGCAGCGCGCGCAGGGCGTCGTCGTCCAGCACGGCCGCGCCGGCGCGGAACCGGATCTGGTTGAGCCGCATTCCCGGCCGCACCAGCACCGAAAAGCTGCGCGGGCAGATTTCGGCATAGAGCGGGCCGGTATAGCCCGGCGCGATGCGGTCGAACTCCCGCCCGCCATCGGTAACGGTGCGGGTCAGCAGGTCCAGGCGGCCGGTCGAGGATTTGGCGTTGGCCACCGCCGAGAGATGCGCGGGCAGGGCGAGCGATTCCTGGAGCGGCACGAGATAGACCGCGCCCTTCTCCAGCACGGCGCCGCGACTCAGGTCGATCTCGTGCATGTGGAAGTCCGGCAGACGGTCCGTCAGCGTGGCGTCGCCGGGCAGGAAGGACGCGCGGACGCGGTAGGCGACATGCCCGAGTCGCAGATCGAGCGAGGCCGGCTGCACCTGACCCGGCACCGGGTCGGGCCCACGGATGGCGCCGGCGGCCAGAAGCGCCTCGATCTGCTGGCTGGCCAGCACGCCGGTGGGATGAATCACGGGTTGGGTCATGCGGCCCCCGAACGACGGACGCCCCGGGCCGGGCGGCGCGGGGCGTCGGGTCTGCCCCGGAGCGGGGCGAAATCGATGGTCGGGCTAGCAGGACTCGAACCTGCGACCTTCCGTCCCCCAGACGGACGCGCTACCAGGCTGCGCCATAGCCCGACTTCCCGCCCTACATACGGTCCTTCGCGGCGGGCGCAAGCGGGAATTCGGGCGGCGGGGAAGGTCAGCGCGATGACCCTTCGGACAGGTCCTCGGCGATCTCCTCTGACAGGGCGCGATAGCGGCGGACAAGGCGGCGCAGGCGCTTGCGATCGAGCGGCGCGAGCGGTTCCGCCCCCCGGGCGAGGCGCCGCGCGCGGGTAAGCGGGTAGGGCGCGTCCGCGGCGGGCTCCGAGGCGGGGGGCTCGACGGGATCGGCCGGGCGCGCAGCGGGAAGGTCGGGCTCCGGCTCGGGCGCGTGGCGCAGCTGATGCGGCGGATCGGCGGGGGCCGCCGTGTCGTCGACCGCGGGGGGCAGGCCGGGCGGGGCCCAGTCCAGGGGCCGCTTCGCGGGGTCCGGCGTGGGCGCTTCGGGGAGCGGGTCCGCCGGAGGCGTCGCGGCGTTGGAAGAGACCGGCGCGTCCGGCTGCTCCGGCAAGCTGTCGAAGAGAGGGGTCGGGTGATCCCTGGCGATCGGAACAGCTGGCCGCGTGGCCTGGACCGGGTCTGGCACGCTGCGCGGCGGGCCCAAGTCGGGGGCGGGCCGGGTCGGCTCCGTGGGCTCGGGCGTGACGGGCGGCGGGCTCTCCGTCCGCTTTGGCTCCGGGGGGGTGGGTTTCGACGCCGTGTCCTTCGCGCCCATGGGGTCGCCCTTGCGGATGACGCGCCGCGTGCGCGGGGCTGGGGTCGGCTCCTCCGCGGCAAGCTCGGGCGAGAGGTCCCGGATCGGGTCGACGCCCCCCTCCTCGATTCGCTGCGCGACGGCCCGGATCGTCAGGCCATCGTCATGCAGCAAAACCTTGATTCCCCCCAGAAGCCGCATGTCCTCGGGCCGGTAGTAGCGCCGTCCTCCGGCGCCTTTGACCGGGGCGATCTGGTCGAATTTCGACTCCCAGAACCGCAGGACATGGGTCGGCACGCCCAGCCAATCCGCGACCTCGCGAATCGTGCGGAACGCGCTGTCTGACTTCTCGGGGGATTTGGGCAAGGTCAGGCCTTGTTGCCTTCGACCACGCGGTCCTTCATCAGATGTGAGGGCCGGAAGGTGAGCACGCGGCGCGGCGGGATCGGCGCCTCTTCGCCGGTCTTCGGATTGCGGCCGACTCGGGCCGACTTGTCGCGGGTCGAGAACGTGCCGAAGCCCGAGATCTTGACCTGCTCCCCGGCCACGAGCGCATCCGAGACATGCTGCAAAACCGAGGCGACCAGTGTCGCGCTCTCGTTGCGGCTAAGTCCTACTTCGCGGAACACGGCCTCGCTCAGGTCCATCCGCGTCATTGTTTTACCGGCCATCCCTAACCTCCCAGTCGATTTCATCAACCGCACCCTCTACCATGTTGCCAAGACCCAAAGCGGTGTCAATGCCGAGGCTTAGGGCGCGAAGTTCATGCGTGGGACCAAAGCGGGAACGCGCGTGATCCTGCCTACCAGCGCAGCAGAATCGCGCCCCAGGCAAGCCCGCCGCCGATGGCTTCGGTCACGGTCAGGTCGCCTCGGCGCAATTCGCCCCGTTCCTGCGCGACCGACATCGCCAGGGGAATCGATGCGGCCGAGGTATTGCCGTGGTCCTGCACGGTCACCACGATTTTCCCCATCGGCAGGTTCAGCTTTGCCGCCGTGCGGGAGATGATGCGGATATTCGCCTGATGCGGCACGAGCCGGTCGATCTGATCGGCGGTCACGCCGCCCTTGGCCATCACGTCGATCGTCGATTGGGCCAGCTTCTCGACGGCGTGGCGGAAGACTTCCTTGCCCGCCATGATTAGGTGGCCTGTCGTTTGCGACGAGGACACGCCCCCCGAGACCTGCAGAATCTCGCGGTGCCGTCCGTCGGAATGGAGATCCGTCGCCAGAATGCCGCGATCGGCGGGGGTGCCTTCGCCTTCGCCCGCCTCCAGCACCAGCGCGCCGGCGCCGTCGCCGAACAGAACGCAGGTGGAGCGGTCCTGCCAGTTCATGATGCGGCTGAAGGTTTCGGCGCCGATGACGAGCACCCGTTCCGCCTGGCCCGACAGGATCAGCGCGTTGGCGTTCGCCAGCGCATAGACGAAGCCCGCGCAGACCGCTTGAACGTCGAAGGCGAAGCCGCGGGTCATGCCCAGCTTTTGCTGCACGATCGTGGCCGTCGCCGGAAAGGTGAGGTCGGGCGTGGAGGTGGCCAGGACGATGGTGTCGATCTCATCCGGCTCCAACCCGGCGTTGGCGAGGGCCGCCTTGGCCGCCTCGGTGGCGAGATCCGAAGTCGTTTGCCCCTCTTCGGCGAAATGGCGCCGCTCGATGCCCGAGCGGGCGCGGATCCATTCGTCGGAGGTTTCCAGAAAGCCGGCGAACCATTCGTTGGGGACGACCCGTTCGGGCAGATAGTGGCCGACGCCTCGGACGATAGCGCGCTTCATTCCTGGGTCTCCTTTGCCCGGGTCGCCGAAGCGATGCGGGACTTCAGACGCTCCGAAAAGCCGGAGCGCGACAAGTTCCAAGCGAGATCCAGGGCGGCGGCCACCCCGGTCTCGTCCGCTGAGCCGTGGGATTTCACCACGGTCCCGTTGAGGCCCAGGAAGACGCCACCATTCACCCGCCTGGGGTCGATCCGCTTGGAGAGGCGCTTGAGCGAGCCCATCGCCAGCAGCGCCGCGATCTTCGACAGGGGCGTGGCGCTGAACGCCTCGCCCAGCATGTCGCGGACGAAGCGGGCCGTGCCCTCGCCCGTCTTGAGCGCCACGTTGCCGGTGAAGCCGTCGGTGACGATGACGTCGGCGGTGTCGCCTGGGATATCGCCGCCCTCAATGAAGCCCACATAGGAAAATCCTGCCGCGCCCGCATTGGCTTCGATCAGGTCCGACGCTTCCTTGAGTTCGGCCCGGCCCTTGGTCTCTTCGGTGCCGACATTCAGCAGACCGATACGCGGGCGCTCCAGGCCCAGACCGTTTCGGGCGTAGGAACTGCCCATCAGCGCGTATTGCAGCAGATCGTCCGGGTCGGCCCGGATATCGGCGCCGACATCCAGCATCACGTTGAAGCCCCCCGCGCTGCGCGAGGGCCAGAGCACTGCGATGGCGGGCCGCTGCACGCCCGGCAGCTTGCGCAGCCGGATCATCGAGACCGCCATGAGCGCGCCGGTATTGCCGCAGGACACGCAGACATCCGCTTCGCCGGTGCGCACCGACTCGACGGCGGACCACATCGAGCTGTCCTTGCCCTGGCGGACGATCTGGCTCGGCTTGTCGTCCATCCGAACGACGCCGTCGGCATGGCGGATCGTCACGTGATCGGAGAGGCCGCGACGCTTGGCGATCAGGGCCGAGAGCACGGCGGAGTCGCCATGCACGATGAATCGCATCGCGGGCGTGTGCCGAATGGCGCGGGCCAAGCCCGCGACCACGGCCTCCGGCCCGAGATCGCCGCCCATCGCATCGACGGACAACACGCCGGAGGCTGGCCTGATGCCCGCTCCGGTGCCGTCCCCGTCAGCTGGCATCCGGCCTGTCCCCCCGCTCATGCGTTCTCGGAGTGGCTTACAGATCGTCCTCGAGCTCGACCGTGTCGGCCGTCACGACCTCCCGGTCGGCATAGTGGCCGCAGGCGCCGCAGACATGGTGCGGACGCTTCAACTCACCACAGTTCGGGCACTCGGCCGGGTTGCCCGGCTTCAGAAAGTCGTGCGAACGGCGGTTGTTGCGGCGGGACGGAGTGACCTTGTTCTGCGGAACGGCCATGGCTCAACCTCGGGTGTTGTCGGCGGGGCCGATGCGTGGCCCGCGATGCGTTTCGGTGTTCGGACGGTCCCTATTGCCAATCCGGCCAAGGGTCCAGCGGTTTCCCGGCCCCTCGGGGAGGCGGAGCGCGCCTGATACAAGGATTCGCGCAAGATGCAAGCCCGGGGGGCCGGTGCGGCGGGCTATTCCTCCCTGTCCTCCTTGCCTTCCATCCGCGCCTTGAGGGCGGCGAGACCGGCGAAGGGTTTGACCTTGTCGTCGTCGAGCGGGGCCGCGCCCGCGGGGGCGGCGGTCAGGTCGATCTCTTCGGCGCCCTCGGCGCGGGGATAGGCGGGGATGGCCAGGGCCAGGGCTTCTTCCAACAGGTCACCCAGATCCAGCACGGCGGGCAGGGGCTCGATCGCGTCGTCGTCTTCTCCCATCTCGACCTCATCGCCCGTCGGCGGCGTGTAGTCGGCGGCGAAGCGGCGGGTTACGTCTTCCTCGATCCGGGTCGTGACCGGATCGGTCGTCACCCGGCAGGGTTGGACGACAGTCGCCCCGAGATGTCCCTCGACGGTCCAGTCCCGGCCCGGGCCGGGTTTCAGCACCCCTTCGAACCGCAGCTTGCGGAACACGTCCACATCCATCCGATCGGCCAGGGCTTCCAGCTGCCCCTCATCCGGGACGAGCCGGAACGGCGTGGGTTTGCGCTGCGGCAGGTCCGACAGGCGCAGCGGTTTGGACAGAATGGGCGTCATAGCGAACTCCGTCGCGCGGGGGGCGGGCTTGATGGGGGGGAACCGCGCGGGTAAGGCATAGGACCAAACGCCCGGAGGCCGCAACGGCTCCGGGAGGTGGAGGGACACGTGGCCAGGACGAGACGGATGATTGGGCGCCTATCGCTCGCGGCTGTTTGCGCGGGGGGGCTCACGGCTTGCGCGGCCACGTTTCAGAACCATGGCTACGTCCCCGACGAGGCGATGCTCCAGGAAGTGATCGTGGGCGTCGATACCCGCGATTCGGTCGAGAGCCTGGTCGGACGCCCCTCGACGGCGGGTGTGCTGAGCGAGGACAACTGGTATTTCGTCCGCTCCCGCGTCCGCTCCTTCGCCTGGCGTGCGCCCGAAACCATCGAGCGGGAGCTTGTCGCTATCTCCTTCGGGGAGGACGGGACCGTCGAGAATATCGAGCGCTTCGGCCTGGAGGACGGGCGTGTCGTGACTCTGTCGCGCCGCATCACCGATACCTCGATCCGGGATTTCGGGCTCATCCAGCAGCTTCTGCGCAACTTCGGCCGGGTCGATATTGGCGAGACGCTCGCTGCCGGCAACTGAGATGGGAGGTGACACGGCCGAGCGGTATCTGCTGCGCGCGGCCGAGATCGCCGCTATGCCGGGTCAGGACAAGACCCATTTCCTGAACGCCAACGCGCGGCGGCTGAACCGGTGCCTGGGCGACGCGACCGGGCTGACGGCCGTTGGCATTCATCTGATCGAGGTCGCGCCGGGGCACGAGACCACCGAATATCACCGCCATTATCACGAGGACGAAGCCGTCTATGTCATCTCGGGCCGCGCGACTGCGACGATCGGAGCCGAGGATATGGAGATAGGGCCGGGCGACTTCATCGGCTACCGCGCCGGGGGCTGGCCCATACCATCGTCAATACCGGGGCCGAGCCTCTCAGGCTCCTGGTGATCGGCCAGCGCCTGGGGCAGGACGAGGCGGACTATCCGCGCCTGGGCAAGCGGATCTATCGGCAGGTGGGCGTCGGCGCGGATATCGCGGACCTGGATTCCCTGATCCATCCGGTGACCGGGGCGCGGACGTGAGCGTCAGGCCGCTGGCGTGTCCTGGCTGAAGAGATTGAGCCATCCATCGGGTGTCCGGCGCCAGAGGCTCGTCACCCACATCGCTTCCTCCGGCCGTCCGGGACGGGTGAATCGCGCACGATAAGAGAGCAGGCCCAGCCCGTCCCCGGGGGCGGAGGCGCGCGGGGACTCGATGGCGTAGGACGCGATTGTCGGGCCTTGGGCCAATTGGCCGACATGGTCGTCGCGGTCCGCATAGCCGTCTGGGTAGAGGCCAAGGAAATCGGAGTGGAGCGCGGCGCGGTCGGCCTCCGCATCGCCGGCGACGAGCGCGTCCCAGATCCCGCGCTCCGCGGCAAGAAGCTCGGCCAGCACATCGGTCGGTTCCTCGATGCGGGCCAGCAGCGATTCCAGCGCGTCCAGGTCCGGGCCGTCGAACTGCCCGAAGCTCTGCATCCAGACCGAGGCCGCGCGCAGGGCGTCCGGCTGCAACTTACACCAGACAACGCGGCCGCGCCGCTCCCGCGCGATCAGGCCCGCGCGGTCCAGGGCAGCGAGATGCTTGGAGATGGCGGCGAGCGAGATGTCGAACCCCTCCGCCACGTCGGTGACGGCCATGTCGTCCTCCAGCAGCATCGACAGGATCGCGCGGCGGGTCGGGTCCGCGAGCGCGGCGAAGACGGTGTCGAGGGACGGGGACATAGAGCGGGCCGATGCCCGCCCGAGGGGCCGCGGTCAAGGATGTTCAACTCCGGCGTTGAATATGTCGCGCATGTAGGGGTGGCTCTGGTGCTGAATGGAGTGCTTCGTAACGACTTGAAAGGGCTGCGTTTCCGCAGCGCGGCGGAGCGCGTTGACTCCGTGCCTCCGGCCCCCTAGACCCTGCCGCAACATCCGTGGGGGCCAAATGCCTGACGAACCCGACGACCGCCTGCGCGCCCTCGAGGCCCGCATCGCCGCGGCCAAGGGCGGCGAGCAGAAGGACCACATGGAGGAGCACTACTCCCAGGCGCAGCTTGCCTGGCGGATGGTGATCGAGATGGTCGCGGGGCTGGGGATCGGCTTCGGCATCGGCTACGGACTCGACGTCGTCCTGGGAACGCAGCCGTTCCTGATGGTGGTGTTCACGCTTCTCGGCTTCGTGGCCGGGGTGAAGACGATGATCGCCTCCGCCAAGGAGGTGCAGGGCAAGATCGACGCCAAGGCGGCGTTAAAGGAACCGGGCGCTGGCGCGCCGAGAGACGAGGGAAAGCATGGCTGAATCTGCCGAAGGCGGTCTGGTCTTCCACCCGATGGACCAGTTCATCGTGAAGCCCCTGTTCGGGGAAGCGGGCGATCCGGTGGGCATGCTGACGCTGACCAACCACACGTTTTGGCTGGCCCTGGCGGTTTTGTCGGTCGTGCTCCTGTTCGTCGTCGGCACCCGCGGGCGTGCCATCGTGCCGTCGCGGACGCAGTCGGTCGCGGAGCTCTTCTACGGCTTCGTCTATAAGATGGTGGAGGACGTGACCGGCAAGGACGCGATCCGCTATTTTCCCTACATCTTCACGCTCTTCCTGTTCATCTTCTTCGCCAACTTCCTGGCGCTGATCCCGATGAGCTATTCGCCCACCTCCATGATTGCCGTGACGGCGGTTCTGGGCTTTGGCGTGTTCTTCGCGGTGACGATCCTTGGCTTCGTCAAGAATGGCGCGTCGTTCCTGGGATTGTTCTGGGTGTCTTCGGCGCCCCTGGCCTTGCGGCCGATCCTTGCCGTGATCGAGGTGATTTCCTACTTCGTTCGCCCGGTCAGCCACTCCATTCGTCTTGCTGGCAACATCATGGCCGGTCACGCCGTGCTGAAGGTTTTCGCGGGTTTCGCAGCGATCGGTGCGGTCGCGCCCCTGGCCATCTTCGGAATCGTCGGCATCTTTGCCCTCGAAGTGCTGGTCGCCGCGATCCAGGCCTACGTGTTCACGATCCTCACCTGCGTCTACCTCAAGGACGCGTTGCATCCGCATCACTGAGTTGCGGTGGGCATGGTGTTGCCCACCCTACGACCATCGACAGACTTCCAACGTAAGGAGAAATACCATGGAAGGCGATCTCGCTCACATCGGCGCTGGCCTGGCTGCTATCGGTTCCGGCGCTGCCGCCATCGGGGTGGGCAACGTGGCTGGCAACTTCCTCGCCGGCGCCCTGCGCAACCCCTCGGCTGCCGGCGCGCAGACCGCGACCCTGTTCATCGGCATCGCCTTCGCGGAAGCCCTGGGCATCTTCGCGTTCCTGGTGTCGCTGCTGCTGATGTTCGCGGTCTAAGGCCCGCAGATCATCCTTACGCTCGGCGGGCGGCCCAAGGGCCCCCGCCGCAGGACACTCAGCCGCCAAGGGGGCATAAGACATGGCCGATCCGGTCGACCCATCCAGCGCGTCCGCCTGCGTCGTCGACGGCAGTGCCATCGGCATGCCGCAGCTTTGCGCGGACTGGTACCTGAACCAGATTTTCTGGCTGCTGGTCGCGCTGGTCGCGATTTACTTCGTCCTGACCCGCATCGCTCTGCCGCGCGTGGGCGCGGTTCTGGCCGAGCGGTCCGGGACCATATCCAATGACTTGGCCGCCGCCGAAGACCTGAAGCGTCAGGCGGTCGATGCCGAGGCCGCCTATGAAAAGGCCCTGGCCGACGCCCGCGCCGAGGCGCAGCGCATCTCGGCGGAGGCACGTGCGGCGATCCAGGCCGATCTGAACGCCGCCATCGCGAAAGCGGACGCGCAGATCGCCGAGAAAACCGCCGAATCCGAGGCTCAGATCGCCGAGATCCGTGCGGGCGCGAGCGCATCCGTGGCCGAGGTGGCCCGCGACGTGGCCGGCGAGATCGTCCGTGCCCTCGGCGGCAAGCCCGACCAGGGCGCCATCGACGCCGCAGTCGACACCCGCGTGAAGGGGAGCTGAGCCGATGATCCGCACGACCATTCCGCTGATCCTGCTCGCCAGCCCGGCCCTGGCGGCCTCGGGCGAGTATGGCTTCTTCTCGCTGCGCAATACCGACTTCGTCGTCTCGATCGGTTTCGTCATCTTCATCGGTATCCTGGTCTACTTCAAAGTGCCGGGCCTGCTGTTGGGGATGCTCGACTCCCGCGCCGAGGGCATCCAGAAGGATCTCGATGAGGCCCGTTCGCTGCGCGACGAAGCGACCGCGCTGTTGGCCGATTACGAGCGCAAGACCCGCGAGGCACGTGCTCAGGCCGACGAGATCGTCGCCACCGCCAAGGCGGAGGCCGAGGCCTCCAACGTCCAGGCGCGCAAAGATCTCGAAGCCTCGGTCGAGCGTCGTCTGGCGGCGGCCGCCGACCAGATCGAGAGCGCCCGCGCCGCTGCCGTCCGCGAAGTCCGCGACGAGGCGATCCGCGTCGCCACCGCTGTGGCGGCCGATATGCTGGCCAAGCAGACCTCGGCCTCGGACCGGGACGCGATGATCGACCGGTCGATCGAAGCTGTGCGCGAGCGGTTGCACTGACGACTTGGTTCGGTCTTAGAACGGGGCGCCTTCGGGCGCCCTTTTTCGTTTCGGGAGGAATGCATGGACGGTTGGGGACGGATGAACCGGGCGGCTTTGGACGATGCCTATCAGGTCCGGGCCTATATCCCTGGCGGCGACGACTACCCGGCGCGATGGGCCAAAGCGGCGGCGGCCTTTCGCGCCGCGCATCCGCCGGAGACGATCCCGGTCGGCCCCGCAGCGGTGGACCTGTTCCGGCCGGAGGGGGAGGCCGCCGGGCTCATGGTCTTCGTCCATGGCGGCTATTGGCATCTCTTCGGGCGTGAGGACTGGTCGCATTTCGCCGAGGGAGGTCTGGCCCAGGGATATGCGGTGGCGATGGTCGGCTATCCGCTCGCGCCCGGCGTTCGGATTGCCGAGATCACGGCCCATGTCGCCCGGGCCATCGACGCGGTGGCGGCTCTGGTGGAGGGGCCGATACACCTGACGGGGCATAGCGCCGGGGGCCATCTGGCGGCGCGGATGGTGATGGCCGATGCCGCGCCGTCTTGCCTGGACCGCATCGTGGCATGCGTGCCGATCAGTCCCGTCACCGACTTGCGTCCGCTTGTGGCCCTGTCGATGAACGCGGAGCTGCGGCTCGACACGGCGGAGGCCGTGGCCGAGAGCCCTTGCTTGGGGGCGCCTCTGCCGGGGCGGCGGATCGCGGTTCATGTCGGCGAAGCGGAGCGGCCGAGCTTTCACTGGCAGGCCAAGGCGCTGGCCACGGCGTGGGATGTCCCGCTGCGCATCGCCGCGGGCCGGCACCATTTCGACGTGATCGACGCGCTCCGGGATCCGGGATCGGCGCTGATGGCCGACATCCTGGGCTGAGCTAGAGCGGGCCGCTCCGATAGAGCCGGACGCGCAGACCGCCATGGGCGATCGGCGCGCTTTCGTCGAGATCAAGCCCGGTCGCGCGGGCGAGCGACGGCTCCGAGGTCACGAGTCCCAGCCGCCAGCCCGAAAACCGCTCGCGCAGCGCCGTGCCCAGCGCGCCGTAGAGGCCATAAAGCGGCTTCCGGTCGCCGATCCGCGTGCCGTAGGGCGGGTTGGCGATGACGAGGCCGGGGCCGCCCGGCGGCGGGGCGATTTCGCTGACGGTGCGTTTTTCGAAATGGCAGAGTTCCGCCACGCCGGCCCGCTCCGCATTCGCGCGCGCGGCGGCGAAGGCCCCCGCGTCCCGGTCCGAGCCGTAGAAGCCGAGATCCGGGCGAGGCGGCTGGGGCATGTCGCGCAGCGCGGCCCAGGCGGCCGCGTCGAATGTCGCGAGGCGCTCGAAGGCGAAGCGGCGGGCGCGGCCGGGGGCGAGCCCCGCAGCGATCTCGGCCGCCTCCAGCACGAAGGTCCCAGAGCCGCAGAACGGGTCGAGCACTGGCTCGGAGCCATCGAAGCCGCAGGCGCGCAGCAGAAGCGCGGCCATGGTCTCCCGCAAGGGTGCCTTGCCGACTGCCTGTTTTGCCCCGCGCTTGTGAAGCGGATCGCCTGAGGTGTCGACGGACAGGATGACGAGGTTGTCGTCGATCCGGGCGCGCACCGTCACCGGGTCGGGCCCCTCCAGCGGCGCGCCCAGCTCTTCGTGGATGGCGCGGGCGATCCGCTCCTCCGCGGCGCCTTTGTGGTAGATCTTCGACTTCCGGTTGGTCGCGACCTCGACCCGCACCGGCACATCGGGGCGCAGCACCTCGCGCCAGGGAAACTTGCGCGCACGCTTGTCGAGTTGTGCGAGGTGAAACGCGCGAAAGCTGCCGATCCGGGCGGAAACCCGCCCCGCCCCGCGAAGCTTCAGGTTGGCGCGCCAGACCTCGGGCCAGCCCCCCATGAGTACGACGCCGCCAGGGACGGGCCGCGCGCCCGAGAGGCCCGCCGCGCGCGCCTCCTCGGCCAGGATCGGCTCCAATCCGGGCGGGGCCATGAGGTGAATTTCAAAGCTCATCGCACTTGCCTAGACGATCGCGCGGAAAGGCGAAATGGCCTCTGGACTCGGGCGGTCCGCGCTCCATCTGCCGTCAGGAAACAACCGGAGTAGACTATGTTGGAACAGGCCCTGACCCAGACCCACCGCGCGCGGCTGGAGGCCGAAATCGAACGCGCGCGCCTCGCGGCCAAGGAGGCCACCGCGCATGCCCGCGAGACGGGCGCCAAGATGCCGCCGCGGGAAGAAGACGACGCCGAGATGCAACTCTATCACAAGGCCGGGCGCGCGGCGTTCTTCTTCTGCATCTGGTTCGCGATGGTGTCGCCGATCATCCTGTTCATCACCCTCTGGGACTGACCCGTCCACTCGCCCGATAGGGGAATACAACGAAGGCCCGGCGCGCGCGTCGCGCACCGGGCCTCTTGTGGGTCAGCTCTCTTGTCGGACGGCCGGTGTCTCAGCCGGTCTGATCCAGCGCGAGGCCGGGATAGAGCGGCTCGTAGATCGGCTCCAGCGTCGCGGTGTCGAAGAGCGACGAGACCGAGGTGCCGTTCCAGATGTTCAGGATCGCCTGGGTCAGCATCGGCGCCGAGGGGACAATGCGGATATTGGGGCAGTCCTGCACCGGCTGCGGCTGCTGGATCGAGTCCGTGATCACCAGGGATTTGAGCTGCGAATTGGTGATGCGGCCCACGGCGGGACCGGACAGCACGCCGTGGGTGATATAGGCGTGGACCTCGGTCGCGCCCGCATTCACCAGCACATCGGCCGCTTTGCAGAGCGTTCCGGCCGTGTCGCAGATGTCGTCGACGATAATCACCTTCTTGCCCGACACGTCCCCGATCACCGTCATCTCGGAGACCTCGCCCGCCTTTTCGCGGCGCTTATCGACGATGCTCAGCGGGGCGTTGATCCGCTTGGCCAGTTCCCGCGCGCGCGCCACGCCGCCCACATCCGGGGAGACGACCATGACGTCCTCCATCTGGCCGCGGAAATGGTGGCGGATGTCGAGTTCGAAGATCGGCGACGCGTAGAGGTTGTCCACCGGAATGTCGAAGAAGCCCTGGATCTGGGCCGCGTGCAGATCCATCGTCAGTATCCGTTCGACGCCGGAATTGGCGATCAGGTTGGCGACCAGCTTCGCGCTGATGGGCGAGCGCGATTTGGTCCGCCGGTCCTGACGGGCATAGCCGAAATAGGGGATCACAGCGGTGATGCGCCCGGCCGAGGACCGGCGCAGCGCATCGGCCATGATCAAGAGTTCCATCAGGTTGTCATTGGCCGGGTTCGAGGTGGGCTGGACGACGAACATGTCCTCCCCGCGCACGTTCTCGAACACCTCGACGAAGATCTCCCCGTCATTGAACCGCTCGACCCGCGCGTCGACCAGGCCCGTCTTCATACCGCGATGCAGGGTCATCCGCCGCGCGATCTGTGCCGCGAGCGCGGGGTTCGCATTACCGGACATGAGCTTGGGGTCAGTATTGGGCATCGGGCGGGCCTCGCGAATCGCAGCCAGAGCAGGGTGGGGCCGCCCTAGCACCGTGCGCCCTTCCGGCAAAGCGCCCCCGGCGCGATTGCCCCCGCTGCAGGGGCACGCTAGCGCTACCAAAAAGATACCGGGAGGGTCCGATGCGGATCGACTACTATTTTGCCACCATTTCCCCCTTCACCTATCTCGCGGGCACGCGGCTGGAGGAGGTCGCGGCCAAGCATGGGGCCGAGGTCGCCTACAAGCCGCTCAACCTCGCGGATCTGTTCCTGCGCACCGGCGGCACGCCGCTGCCCGAGCGGCACGAGAACCGCAAGGTCTGGCGCTTGCAGCAGTTGCGCCGCACGGCGGCCGCGCTCGGCATGCCGATCAATCTTCAGCCCGCCCATTGGCCGACCAATCCCGCGCCCTCCTCCTATGCGATCATTGCGGCGGCCAAGGATGGATCGGGGGATGTCGGCGCCCTGGTCGCGGGCCTCACCCGGGCGTGCTGGGCGGAGGAGCGGGACATCGCCCAGGACGACGTGATCGCCGACTGCCTGGAGGCGGCGGGCTTCGATCGTGCGCTGGTCAACAGGGGGATGATGGAAGGCGCCGAGACCTACGCCCGCAACCTGGAGGACGCGGTGGCGGCCGGTGCCTTCGGCGTGCCGTTCTACATCGTGGGCGACGAGCGGTTCTGGGGCCAGGACAGCATTGGCGAGCTCGACGCCTATCTCGCCACGCTGTGAGACCGCTTCTGGCGCTGCACTGCGCCCTGGCGTCGGGGGGCGCGTGGCGCCGGGTCTTCGCGGCCTTGCCGGAGGTGCGGGGCATCGCTCCGGACCTGCCCGGCCATGGGCAGGCGGCCGAAGCGCAAGGGCCGATGATGGACGCGGCCCTGGCGCGGGTCCATGCGGCGGCGCCCGAGGGGCCTCTGGACGTGGTCGGCCACAGCTACGGCGCCGTGGTCGCGCTCGCCCTGGCCGTGGAAGATCCGGCCCGCATTCGCAGCCTCACCCTGATCGAACCGGTCCTGTTCGCCGCCCATCCGGAAGCTCTTGCCTGGAGCCGGACCGCGATGGCGCCTTTCGCGGAGGCGCTGGCGCGGGGCGATCGCGCGACGGCCGCGGCGCATTTCAACGGGCTCTGGGGGATGGGCGACTGGGCCGCGCTTCCATCGCCGGTGCGGCGCTACATCACCGACCGCATCCACCTGATCGCGGCCACCCGAGACGAGTTGGAGCGCGACCGCCACGGTCTCTTGCCGCGTCTCTCTGCGGGGTTCGCGCCCTTGCTCGTCACCCGGCGCGATCCGCCTCTGCCCATTCTGCGCATCGCCGAAGGCCTGGCGGACCGAATGCCTGACGTGCGCCGGATCGAGATCGAGGCCGGGCAGGATCACATGCTCCCGATGAGCGCGCCGCAGGCCGTCGCGGGCATCCTTCAGGCGGAGATGGCCAGGGGGCGATGACGGTCGCCAGACCGGAAGAGCGGCTTGGCGGGCGGGTGACGATGAACCGCGGCAACCGTCGGGCATATCTTCCCGAGGACCTGTATATACAGGTGGGCGCCAGGTAGCATGACCAGGGCCATACCAGAGCCAGCTCCCTCGGATTTGCTTAAGGCCACCGGAATTATGCCGGGATGACGTGAAGCGCAGAAGCATCGTCACGCCAGGACATAGGCGCCAGCTGGGACCATGACAACCGCGCAGGCGCTGCCGACACTGCGGAACCCGCACGGCCGGGTGCGGCGTTTGGATGCAACCCTGAGCGCTCAGACGAAAGGAGCCCCGCGAGGACTCCGGTCGCTACGACCGACGGCCCCGGAACCGCGCGCTAGCAGAGCAAAGGGCAGGCGAGCGGGCCGCGCGTCATCGGATGGCCATGCCGGGCCATCTCTGCCCCTTTGGCCTGAAATCCCAGTCGATGTTCAGACGCCAGGGGCTATGACATCGGCGACACCCTGCTGACCTGCCGCGCGGAGGCCGACGCCTTCAAGCGGCCCAGGGGGGCGAGACGATGACCCACGACCCTCATCGATGGGGTGCGGATCGGCGGCTACCCCGACTTGAAGACGCATCTCCGCGACCGCGTGCTGGGCGAGGGCGAGACGACCGACCTCCCCGTGATCGCGATCTTGTGCGCCACCGCGCTGAGGGCCGCGGCGATCGTGCTGAACCTCAGAGAGCTTTCCGATCCTCCCATGGGTCAAGTGGTTCCTCGCCACCTCGATGGTCGCCCGCGCCATCCAGAAGCTCCAGGACGTGGGGGGCTTCGGGAACGGCTTCCTCGGCTACGACCTGCTAGCGTGGCGCAACGGGGCCCTATGGCTATGCCTATCCGTTGCTCGAACTCTATGGCGACATCGGTATGATGGCCCTGATCGGGACCGGCAGCGCGCTGATTTGGCTGGTCGCACCGGTCGGCGTCTTCATCGGCACCATCGGCGACGTCTCAGTCATCAATGCGGTCTATGTCGACAAGCGGGGGCTGACCGACGCCAGTGTCGGCGGCGGCTCAAACCTGCCGCTGGGGGCGATCTCGCTCAGCGAGAACCTCGCCATGCTGGCGCTTGGCCGTGGATGCCGGGGATCGCGAT
Source organism: Jannaschia seohaensis (assembly GCF_900116765.1). Lineage (GTDB taxonomy): Bacteria > Pseudomonadota > Alphaproteobacteria > Rhodobacterales > Rhodobacteraceae > Jannaschia > Jannaschia seohaensis. The sequence continues at coordinate 31,083 of NZ_UETC01000004.1, forward strand.
CGCGGGCTGAGCCAAGCCTGCGGCGGCGTGACTCATGTCTTCTCAGGCGGTTTCGGGCTGGACGCACGTTCGCGCTCCGTTCACACTCGGGCCCATGACACCCGACACCTGCGCCCCCGGCCTCCAACCCGGCCAGCTTCTGGCCCGCGGCGTCGCCCGCCATCTTCGCGCGCATGATTTCACCTGCCTGGAGGAGTTCTCGCCCGAACGCGGCCGCCGTCTCGATGTCATGGCGCTCGGCCCCAAGGGCGAGTTCTGGATCGTCGAGTGTAAGTCGTCCCGCGCGGACTTCACGTCCGACTGCAAATGGGAGGGCTATCTCGACTGGGGGGACCGTTTCTTCTGGGCCGTCGACACCGACTTTCCCACCGGGATCCTGCCGCCCGAGACCGGGTTGATCCTGGCGGACGGGTTCGGCGCGGAAGTGGTGCGGATGCCCGAGGCCACGCCGCTCGCCGCCGCCCGCCGCAAGGCGCTCACCCTGCGCTTCGCGCGCTGCGCGGCGCTGCGGCTGCATGCCAGCCGCGATCCGGGGTTGGGCCTGCCCTGACGACCGCCCGCTCGGTGACGCCGGGCCCCCGTCGGTAGAGAACGCGGCCATGGCCGTTTCGCCGACCCGGTAGCCCCAGCATTTCGCGTCCAGAATCGCCCCGCAGCGCGCCGCCGAGCGGCGTGCTGTGGGTCATCTGCGCGCGCCTCTCAGGCAGCCGAGCCGAAAGCCCCAGCGACGCGAGCCCCTCCCGCGCTACGATGGCGGCGTTGTAGGCGGGCAGGGCGGCCCTGCCTCGGGGCGCAGCAGTGCGCGCAACCCACGCCCATGATCCGGCAGCGGGCGCGCCCCTATCCCTCGCTCCCCGTCACGCCGACCGGAGTGCGGTGCAGGCGGACTTGCTCCCGCGCCACCCGCGCCAATCGCGAGGGGCACCCGCGCGTCGCCCCGGGGCCGAGCGCGTCGCTATCTTTTGGTCTTGCGGGCCATGGCGGCGGCAGCGCGCAGCTCTTCCGCGATTTCGAGCGCTTCGTCGGGCTCGAAATCCATCGGGATCTCGATCCCGTCGCCCTCGACATACAAGCGCACCATCCCCGCATCGGTCGGCCCGATCTGGAGATTGGCGGAGATGTCGCTTTCGTCATTGATGCCCATACCGCGTGACTAGACGCGGGCGCGGCGCCGTGCAAGCCAGGGCGTATGGATGACATCACCTTCCGTGACCTTGCGCCGGGCGATCCCGGATGGGTGCTTCAGCGCCACGGCGAACTCTACTGGCAGGACGAAGGCTATGATCAGCGCTTCGAGGCGCTGGTGGCGCGCATCCTGGCCGACTTCATCGAAACCCGCGGCCCGCAGGAGCGGGCCTGGATCGCAGTCGATCGCGAGGGCCGGCGCCAGGGCTGTGTGTTCTGCGCGCGGGACTCGGAGACGGACGCGCGTCTGCGGATGTTCCTTGTCGAGCCGGCGCGGCGGGGCACGGGGCTGGCGCAGGCGCTGCTGGAGGCGGTCATCGCCCACGCCCGCGCAACCGGCGCCTCCCGCCTCGTCCTCTGGACCCATGAGAGCCACCGCGCGGCGGGCCGCCTCTATGCCCGCAGCGGCTTCGAATTGCTCGACGAGACCCCGGTCGATGCCTTCGGCCAGTCCACGATTGAACAAAACTGGATGTTGCCGCTCTGACCCTTGCGGCCGGGGGACGCCCCCCGGACCCCCGGCGGCACGGGCGCGCGACGCTCCCATCGGCGCGCCTGCGGCATTTGTCGTGTCGTGAGTATTTGGAAACCCGTGATGAGCACGGACACCACGCGTGCGGTATGCCTGCCCGCGGTCTTTCTTCCCTGCTCAAATATCCCCGCCGGAGGCGCACAGTCCCGCCAGGCGTTCCCGCCTGCTGAGGATCTTTGCATCTCGAAGCATGCCGTCGCCGCTATGTCTGCTTCCCCGCCTAACATCGGGCTCTTGCACCCCAGGGCTGGCTTCGGTATGCGCGGCCCTGTGCCGGCGTAGCTCAGTTGGTTAGAGCGCCTGATTGTGGATCAGGAGGTCCCCCGTTCGAGCCGGGGCGCTGGTACCATCCCCCTCATATATGTGGCCGCAGCAGGCCTGCGACGTCGACGCGGGCGCGCAGCTTGGCACAGATCAGGAAGAGCCCAGCGATCTTGCGTTGCAGGAACAGCGCGTCGATCGGCAGGGGCGGGGGGACGAATCCGTTTTCGCCCAGTGCCATGCCCTCGGCCTGGAGGCGGCGGGACAGCGCCGGATCGCCGAAATCGTAGAGGCCGGATCGCAACGGGGCGAAGACCATCTCCATCATCGACAGGATTCGGGCCGCATGGTCGGCGGTGACGGTCTCGTCCAGAAACCCGATCGCTTGCGCCGCCTCCCGGACCGCGTCCGCATCCCCCGAGAGACCCGCGCGCATCAGATCCCGGTACTGCGCCACGGTCGTCTCACTGAGCGCCCGCGTGGCGCCGAAATCGAGCAGGACGATCCGCGACCGCTCCGGATCGTAGCGGTAATTCGCGAGATTGGGGTCGGTCTGCATCAGCGCGAAGTCGAAGAGTTCGCGGAAGAGCAAATCCAGAAGCGCGGTCGCCACGGCATCCCGCTCGGCCTGGGGGGCGGTCTCCAGCGTCTCCAGCGGGCGGCTGTCCAGGTAGGACATGGCCAGGATGCGCGGCGTGGTCCAGTTGTCATGGCGCTGCGGGACGGCAAAGCGGTCATCGCCGGACAGGAGTTCGGCGAAGCGGGCCATATGGGCGCCCTCGGCCTCGTAATCCGTCTCGGCGTGCAGTTGCAGCCGCGCTTCCTCGACATAGGGAACCAGATCGAATCCCGCCGGGATCAGGCCAGACATGCGCACCAGAGCCGCGACATTGGCCACGTCGCTGTCGATGCTGCCCGCCACGCCCGGATACTGGACCTTCACCGCGACATCCCGCCCGTCCTTGAGCTGCGCGCGGTGGACCTGCCCGATGGAGGCGGCGGCGATCGGTCGGACGTCGAATCGGGCGAAGTGGCGCAGCCAGTCTCGGGGCCACTCGGCGGCGAGCACCTTCTTCAACTGCGCGGGGGGCATGAAATCGGCTTCGGCGCGCAGGCGGGCCATGATCTCGGAGAGCTCGGGCGGGAGCATCTCGCCCGTGTCCATCGACAAAAGCTGCCCCATCTTCATGGCCGCGCCGCGCATCCGGGCCAGTTCGTCGGCGACGCGGCGCAGATTGCCGGGTGTCAGCAGCAGATCGCGCCGGGCGGGACGGCGACCGCGCAGCAGCTCGCCCGCGCCGCCCGCCGCCATGGAGCCGGCGACGCCCAGGGTCATGCGGCCCAGCCGCCCCATTCGCGTGAAGCGGCCGGAAGGAACGGCCACGGGGCGGCCGAAATCGGGTCTGTCGGTCATCGCGTGCTCCGCCTTGGGGGACGGGGCGGAGGTAGGGCGCGGGGCGCGGGTGGCGACTATTGCAGGTCGCCGAACGCCTTTTGCAGGCGTTCCACCGCCTCCACGATCCGGCTGCGCGCCATGCCGAGGTTGAAGCGCAGGAAGTTGTCGCCGCCGCTGCCGAAGCTGGTGCCGTGATTGGTGGCGATGCGGGCATCGTGCTCCACCCGCGCGGTGAACTCTTCCCGCGTCATGCCGGTGCCCGAGAAATCGACCCAGGAGAGATAGGTCGCCTCCAGCGGCACCGAGGTCACGCCGGGAATGGCGGCGATGCCCTCGTCGAAGATCCGGCGATTGCCGTCGATATAGGCGACCAGATCGTCGACCCAGGCCGCGCCTTCCGGCGAATAGGCGGCGCGCACCATCTCCAGACCGAAGCTGTTGGGCGAGATGCCGAGCCCCGCCATACGGGCCGCGAAGGCGGCGCGCAGGCTCTCGTCCTCGATCACCACGTTGCCGATATGGCTGCCCGGGATGTTGAAGGTCTTGTTGGTCGAGGTCATCGACACCAGCCGGTCGCGGACGCCCTCGATGGAGGACATCGGCAGGAAGCGGTTGCCGGGGAAGACGATGTCGCGGTGGATCTCGTCCGAGACTAGGATCAGGTCGTGGCGCTTGGCGAAGGCGGCGAAGCCGGCCAGTTCCTCGGCGGTCCAGACGCGGCCATTGGGATTGTGGGGCGAGCAGAGGATCATCAGCTTGGCGCCGCTGCCCTCCATCTGCGCGTCCCAGGCGTCGAAGTCACAGCTATAGCGGGTGCCGTCATAGGCGAGATCGCATTCGATCACGCGGCGCCCGGCCGCTTTGATGACGCGGGCGAAGGCGTGATAGACAGGCGTGAATAGGACGACGCCATCGCCCGGCTCGGTCCAGGTATCGACGCAGATGCCCGTGCCGTTGACCAGCCCGTGGGTCGAGAAGATCGCTTCGCGGCTGACCTCCTCGCCGTGGCGTTCCTTGCCCCACCAGCGGATCGCGTCGCGATAGGCGGTGTCGTCGCCCGAATAGCCGAAGATGCCATGATCCAGCATCGCGCGCAGCGCGTCGGTGACGCAGGCGGGCGGGCGGAAGTCCATGTCCGCCACCCACATCGCCAGTCCGTCCTCGGCCGGGACGCCATAGACGGCCTCCATGCGGTCCCACTTCACGCAATTCGTGCCGCGGCGGTCGATGATCTGATCGAAGCGGGGGTCGGCAGTCTTGTCGAAACGCGGGGCGGCGGTCATGCGGGTCTCCTGGTGGTGGACGCGCCGGATGTGGCACCACCTCCCCCGGAGGGCAAGACGCGCCGATGCACGGTGCGGTTGCGCGGCCGCGCGCGCGCGCTTATCTCGCGCTCATCATGAAGCGCCCGATCCTCATCCATCCCGACCCGCGTCTCAAAAAGGTGGCGAAGCCGGTCTCCGACATCTCCGACGAGCTGCGGGGGCTGGCCGACGACATGCTCGAGACGATGTACGACGCGCCGGGCATCGGGCTGGCCGCGCCGCAGATCGGGGTCGATGCCCGGCTGATCGTGCTCGATTGCGTCAAGGAGGAGGGGGCGGCGCCGCGCCCGCTCGCCATGTTCAACCCCGAGATCGTCGCCGCCTCGGACGAGACCAGCACCTATGAAGAGGGCTGTTTGTCGATCCCGGAGCAGTTCGCCGAGGTGACGCGCCCCGCCGAAGTCACGGTGCGCTGGATCGATGCCGACGGCAACGAGGTGTCGGAGGATATGAATGGGCTCTGGGCGACCTGCGTGCAGCACGAGATCGACCATTTGGACGGCAAGCTCTTCATCGACTACCTCAAGCCGCTCAAGCGCCAGCTGATTACCCGCAAGATGATGAAGCTGAAGCGCGAGCGGGCCCGTGGCTGAGGTCTATGCGCCGCGCCTGACAGCGCGGCTGCCCGACCGCGAGGCGTTCGGCATCCCGATCAAGATGCACTGGATCGATCTGCAAGGGCAGGCGGCGCCGCCCGGTGCCTTGCTCGCGTCCGCTTGGGCCTGCGTCGCGGAGGTTCTCCCGGCCGCCATGGCCGAAGAGGGCGGCAGCGAGGGGGCCGCCTTTTGCGTGCTGCATCGCGGGGCCGAAGGCGTGTGGCTGCTGATGGATTGGTGGGCGCATGGGGATATCCTGTGCCAGCGATTGGCCCGTGCTGACATGGATGCGGATCCGTTCGAGCTTCTGACGGACCGGCCGCTCCTGGCCTGCGTCTGGGAACTGGAGGTCATCGCGCGGGAGCGGGCTGCCTGGATCGCGCACATGATGGGCCCGGTCCCGAACCGCAGCGCCTGGCTCCGGGCCTGAGCGTCGCCGCTTGCGGGGGCGGCGGCGATGGGCCAGCTTGGGGTCATGCTCGAAATCCTCCGCCATCCCGACCCTGTCCTGCGCCTGCGCTGCACCCCCGTGACCGGAGATCCGACCGCGCTGGCGCGCGACATGCTGGTCGCGATGTATGCCGCGCCGGGCCGGGGTCTGGCCGCGCCGCAGATCGGCGTGGCCGAGCGTCTCTTCGTGATGGATGCGAGTTGGAAGGACGGGCTGCCGGATCCGCGGGTCTTCGTGAACCCCGAGATCGTCGCGTCGGAGGGTCGGCAGGTGAGCGAGGAGGCCTGCCTCTCGATCCCCGGTCAGGCACGGCGCGTGGCGCGGGCCGAGATCGTGACGCTGGCCTTCGACGGACCCTCCGGGCGGCGGCGCGAGGTCTTCCAGGGCTTTGCCGCGGCCTGCGTGCAGCATGAGATGGACCATCTCGACGGCATTCTGATCCTGGATCACGATCCCGTGGCCTGAATTGCGGTGGCTTGGCGGCATTTGTCGGGCGAAAACCGGAACGAATTAGGACTTCGTTATCGATTGGCTCGCTAGCCAGGGGCGGCAAGGATCGAACGGATGCGAGATGGCGCCGAGATGGCAGGCTTTCACGTTCCCGGATGCACGGGGGGTCGCCATGCTCGCGCTGGTCGCCCTCTTTGTGTTCACAGCCGATTTGCTGATCCAGCGTGCGGTCTCGGCCGCCATTGCCCGCGATTCGGTGCGCGAGGTGGCGCATTTGGCAGACCTCCTGTCAGAGCAGCCTGGGCTGACGGACGCTTGGCTGTGGCAGGGCCCCTTGCCGGCGGAGCTGCCGCCATCGGAAGCGCCCCATTTTCCGGCGATCGAGATCCATGGCTTCGATGTGGACGGCCATCCGGTCAGTCCCGGCACCACGGAATTCGGGCGCGTGGACCCTTCCACGCTCTCTGCTGTTGCGACCGGTGACGCGCCGGTGGTGACCCTTGTCGAGCGGCCTCCGGGGATGAGCCCGCAGGCCGTCGCCTACCTCCCCCAGCGCGACCGGGCAGGCAGCCTGACCGGCATCGTTGGCCTCGTCGCGACCCAGGCGGCGGGGCATGACGCGCTTCTGCGGACCGTCAGGATCCTTGGGATCGGTCTTGCCACGCTCTGCGCGTCGCTGCTGCTGGTCGTCGCCTTTCATTTGCAGTGGCTGGCGCCAAGGCAGCACCGGCAGGCCTCGGGAAAGACCGATGCATTAACAAATGTCTTCAACAGGTTGGCCTTGCATGAGGCGCTCGAGGCGGCGCTCGACCCCAAAGGCGCTGGGCCGCCGACGGTCGGCCTCCTTTCGGTCGACATCGACCGTCTGCACGTGCTCAACGACGCAGCCGGAACCCAGGCGGGCGACGACTATCTCCGCGCCGTGGCTGGCTGTCTGACGGCGCGGCTTCGTGCCGGCGACACGGTGGGACGCGTGGCCGGAGACCGCTTCGTCGCTGTCGTGCCCGGGGCAACGACCACCGGGCTCGCGGCCCTGGCCGCAGGGTTGCAGGCCGCCATGCGGCGGGACATGCCGGGCGTCGCTGGCCCTGCAGCGGCAACGGTCAGCATCGGCCATTACGTCGCGAGGGTGGGCCAAAGCGCGCCGGAGGCGCTGCGTCGTGCGACCCTGGCCTTGCGCCAAGCCAAGGCACAGGGACGCGGAGGCGTCGCGGCCCATCGGCCGTCACTCGACGCGCAGGATCGCCGCCGGCAGGCGGTCGAGCGCGCCCTGCACGGCGCATGGGAGAGCGGGCGGATGGAACTCTATTTCCAACCGATCGTCGCCGCCGCCGATGCGCGGGTGGTGGGCTTCGAGGCGCTCTTGCGGATGCGCGACGAAAACGGCGCGCCGATCTCTCCGACGGAGTTCATTCCCGCGGCGGAACGCTCGGGCCAGATCCACGATATCGGCATGGAAGCCCTGGTTCGGGCGATCCGGATCGCGACCGACTGGCCCGCGGATCGGTTCGTTTCCGTCAATCTGTCGCCCGCGCAGTTCCGACGGTCCGACTTGGTCGAGCGGGTCGCGGCCTGTCTCGAAAGCACGGGCTTCCCCCCATCCCGGCTGGAATTGGAGGTGACTGAAAGCCTGCTGATCGGCGACGAGGAACGGGTGACCGATCATCTCGTCGGCCTCAAGGCGCTGGGTCTGTCGCTGGCGCTGGACGACTTCGGGACCGGCTATTCGAGCCTCAGCTATCTGTTCCGCTTCAGCTTCGACAAGCTCAAGATCGATCGGGTCTTCCTGGAGGGCTACAGTTTCGAGAGCCCGAAACATGCCGAGATCATCGAGATCATCGGGCTGCTGGGCCGGAAGCTTGGCATGACCGTGGTGGCCGAGGGCGTCGAGACGGAGGCGCAGCGCGAGATGCTGGCGCGGCTGGATTGCGATCAGATGCAGGGCTTCCTGTTCGGCAAGCCGGTGTCGGCCGCCGAGGCTTTGCGGATGATGGTCCAGGCGCCGCGCCCATACCCGCCGGTCCGCGTGCGTGCGGTGTGACAACGCCTGCGCCCGATAGGCGCGCCGTTGAGCCGTTGCCCCAGGCTGGTCTCCGTCCAGGGCCGGACGGTCTCGATGGCCTCGGTCTTGGAGCGTCAAGCTGCCGTGCCGGAGGGTCTCCGGCCGCCCTGGGCCGACCTTTGGGAGATGACGTTGGGGCAGGGCGCGCGCCGGGTCCGAAAAACGGGGATCGACGGATGGATCGCACCGTCTGGACCCGGGCGCGCGCTTGGCCCAAAAGCGCCGCCATGGCTCATCGTCCCTTCCTCTTCTGGCCCGACCCGCGCCTGACCCGTCCTTCGGAGCCGGTCGATGCCGTCACCGACGAAACCCGAGCGATCTGGGCCGAGATGGTCGACGCCATGCGCGCTATGCCGGGCGTGGGCCTCGCGGCGCCGCAACTGGGCATCCCGCTGCGGCTCGCGATCGTCGATGACGGGACCGGGGTGACCTATCTCGCCAATCCGCGCATCCTGCACGCGTCCACGATCTTGCGCGAACATGAGGAGGCCTCGCCCAACCTGCCCGGCGTCTCGGCCAAGCTGAAGCGGCCGCGTGCCGTGACGGTGGCCTATCTCGATGAGACTGGCGCCGCGCGTGAGGAGGAGTTCGTTCTGCTGCGGGCGACCTCGGTGCAGCACCAGATCGACCATCTCGACGGCAAGCTCTACATCCACCGCTTGTCCAAGACGCGGCGCGACATGATCCTGAAGAAATACGAGAAATTGCGGAGGACGTGAGATGCGCGTGATCTTCATGGGAACGCCGGATTTCTCCGTCCCGATCCTGGAGGCCATCGCCGCCGAGCACGAGCTCGTCGCCGTCTACACCCAGCCGCCGCGCCCGGCGGGCCGGGGCAAGAAGACGCGGCCCTCGCCGGTCCAGGCCCGCGCCGAAGCGTTGGGGCTGGAGGTGCGGCATCCCGTTTCGCTCCGCGATGCGGAGGTGCAGGCGGCCTTTGCGGCGCTCGATGCCGAGGTTGCGGTCGTCGTTGCCTACGGGCTTATCCTGCCGCAGGCGGTGCTGGACGCGCCCGCGCGCGGCTGTCTGAACGTGCATGCGTCGCTTCTGCCGCGCTGGCGGGGCGCGGCGCCGATCCACCGGGCGGTGATGGCGGGAGACACGCGCACGGGCGTATGCCTGATGCAGATGGAGGCGGGGCTCGATACCGGGCCGGTCCTGATGCGGGAGGCGACCGATATCGGGCCGACCGATACGACGGGCGATCTGCATGACCGACTGTCGCAGATGGGCGCGCGGATGGTGGCCCAGGCGCTGCCCGCGCTCGACGCGCTGTCCCCGGTGGCGCAGCCGGAGGAGGGCGTGACCTATGCCGACAAGATCGACAAGACCGAGGCGGCGCTGAACTGGGACAACGCCGCGGACATCGTGGCGCGGCAGATCAACGGGTTGTCGCCCTTTCCCGGCGCCCATGTCCAGCATGGCGGCGCGCGGCTGAAGCTGTTGCGCGCGCAGGCCGTCGCGGGCGAGGGAATGCCGGGCACCTTGCTTGCGCTCGATCCGCCGACCGTGGCCGCGGGGCAGGGGGCCGTCGCCCTTCTGGAGGTGCAGCCGGCCGGGCGCGGGCCGATGGAGGCCGGCGCCTGGATCAACGGCGCGCGGCTGGCCCTGGGCGACCGACTGAGCGACTAGCCGCCTTTACCGCGCGGGGCGGGACGCTTAGACCGGGGCGACACGGACGGAGCCTGCCTTATGACCAAGCCGCCCCTCAGCCTTCACCTTGCCGCGCCGCGCGGCTTTTGCGCGGGCGTGGACCGGGCGATCAAGATCGTCGAGATGGCGCTGCAGAAATGGGGCGCGCCGGTCTATGTGCGCCACGAGATCGTGCATAACCGCTTCGTGGTGGACGGGCTGCGGGAGAAGGGCGCGGTCTTCGTGGAAGAGCTCGACGAGTGCCCCGAGGATCGGCCGGTCATCTTTTCCGCCCATGGCGTGCCGAAATCCGTGCCCGCGGCCGCCCAGGCGCGGGAGATGGTCTATGTCGACGCGACCTGCCCGCTTGTGTCGAAGGTCCATATCGAGGCCGCGCGCCACCACGAGAACGGCTTGCAGATGGTCATGATCGGCCATGCAGGACACCCCGAAACCGTGGGGACGATGGGGCAGTTGCCCGAGGGGGAAGTCCTGCTGGTCGAGACGCCGGAGGATGTGGCCGGCCTGACGCCGCGCGACCCGGAGCGGCTGGCCTTCATCACGCAGACGACGCTCTCGGTGGACGACACAGCGGAGGTCGTGGCGGCCCTGAAGGCGCGCTTCCCCGCCATCGTCGGCCCCCACAAGGAAGACATCTGCTACGCCACCACCAACCGCCAGGAGGCGGTCAAGGCGATGGCGCCGCTCTGCGATGCGATCCTCGTGGTCGGCGCGCCCAATTCCTCCAATTCCAAGCGCCTTGTCGAGGTCGGAGCCCGTGCGGGATGCAGCTATGCGCAGCTGGTCCAGCGGGCGGCCGATATCGACTGGCGCGCCTTGGAAGGGGTGCGGTCTGTCGGGATCACGGCCGGGGCCTCGGCCCCCGAGGTCCTCATCGCCGAGGTGATCGACGCGTTCAAGGCGCGCTACGACGTCACCGAGGTGCCGGTGGTGACGGCGGAGGAGAACGTCGAATTCAAGGTGCCACGGGTGTTGCGCGAACCGGCGTGACCTCGCGCCCTCTCCTCCGGTGGTGGTGTGAAGGGGGAGGCCAGATGACCGACTATCTTGGGACCGAGGCGCAGCGCGCGTTGCTGGCGCGGGGACAGGCGATCCATGTCCTGACCCGGGTCGATCCCGCCTTCACCTATTATGGGCGAACGGTGGGGTTGCTCGAACCGGAGGAGCAGGGGATCGAGCGGCTTGTCGCGCTCGCGCGGGTGCAGGGCAGCAGCAATAATGCGCGCATGCCCAATGCGCGCCTTTCGAGATTGCGGGCGGAGGTGGAGAAAGCCGGGCTCACGGTCACGCATTACGCCCGTTGGGTCGGCGGGGACGAGACCGTGCGGCGCGCGGAGGCCCTGGAGCAGGAGATTGTCCTGCCCGAGGATCTGACCGTCGAAGAGATCGACGCGTAGACGCCCGGCTCGACGCTGGATGCTTTCGCGTCGATGGCGTGATCCTGCGGCGTGCTGCCGCCCGCGCTGGCTGTGCTGACGGGACGGGACGAGCAGGGCGTCTGCCTGATCGCGCGAGACGGGGTGGGCCGCGTCGTGTCCTGCGCAGGGGCCGCGGCCTTCATGCGGCCCGAACACGCCCAAGCTCGATCGGAATGCTGGTGGGGCATGCTCGCGACCGATCCGGGTCGGCGCGGCGCGCGGCTTTCGCTGCTGCTTGGCGCACGGGCGATCCTGATCATGCGCGGGCGCTACGGCTTCGGCGGGGTCACGACCGGCGTGGCTCCGGGCAGCGCCCCGTCGGAGGAGACCATCCTGAGCGCGGCCGATCCGACCCTGGTCGCGGGCGGGCGCATGACGAAGTGAGCCGCCCCTGGCGTATCCGGCTCGGGGGGGGGGCACGGCTGGGATTCGGAGAGATGCCGTGACCCATCGACAAAGGGCCGTCAGGGTGCCGGGCTGGTTCGACCAGTCATAAGCGGCGGATCGATCCGCGGCCCAAGCCGCGTCCGGCCTGTTGAAGGCGGCTCCCCGGCGGGCGAGACGCACTGCGCGGGTGGTGGCGGCTCGCCTTGACGCCGCAGGGGGGCGGTGGCCCCTTTCCTCGACCGGTTCGCCGTGGCATCCCCCGCCCATGTTCGACGACCGTATCCCGCCTTCTGCATTGCTGCTGGGCCTCGCGGGTCTGCTCCCCTTCGCCTGGGGGGTGGTGACCATGTGGGTGCCCGGGACGGCGGAGCTGACCATGGGCCTGATCGGGCCGCGATTCATCGGGCCCTATGTGGGGCTGTCCTACGGGACGGTGATCCTTTCCTTCATGTCGGGCGTGCTCTGGGGCTTCGCCACGCGGGCCGAGGGCGGCGTGGCGGCCTCGGGTTATGCCCTATCGACTTTGCCGGCGCTGTGGGCCTTCTTCATGGTGGGCGGCGGACCGGTCTCGGCGGCGATGGCGCTGATCGCGGGGTTCCTGGGCCTGCTGGGGCTGGACTGGCTGTTCTGGAACCAGGGTCTGGCGCCGGCCTGGTGGATGAAGCTGCGCGTTCTGCTGACGACGGGCGTCGTGCTTTGCCTGCTGCCGGTGACGTTGTGAGTGATGCGAAGACCCTAGAGGTCTACGACGCGCAGGCCGCTGCCTATGCCGCCGCGTTCGATGCCGAGCTGCCACGCGATCTGGAGGCCTTCGCGGCGCTGCTGCCCGAGGGCGGGCGGGTCCTGGATCTCGGCTGCGGCCCCGGCGGGATGGCGGGCTGGCTGGCGGGCCAGGGCTTCGCCGTGGACGCCTGGGATGCCTCGCCCGAGATGGTCGCCTTGGCGGGGCGGCATGCGGGCGTGACGACCCGCCTCGCGGTGTTCGAGGATTTGGAGGCCGAGGGCGTCTATGACGGCATCTGGGCGAGCTTTTCGCTGCTGCATGCCCGGCGGTCGGAACTGCCAGACCTCATCGGCCGAATGGCCCGGGCTTTGCGGCCAGGGGGCGTGGCTTATGTCGGGATGAAGCTCGGCAGCGGCGAGGGGCGCGACGCGCTGGGGCGCCATTACGCCTATGTCTCGGAGGCGGAGCTGACCGGATGGCTGGAGGTGGCCGGTCTGACACTCGTCCAGGTGCGGACCGGCCGCGCGAAGGGGCTTGCGGGGACCGACGACCCTTTTGTCACGGTGACGGCCCGTGGCTGAGCTGTTCGCCTATACGGACGGCGCCTGCTCGGGCAATCCGGGGCCGGGCGGCTGGGGTGCGCTGCTGGTCGCGCGGGAGGGCGACGCCGTCCTCAAGGAGCGGGAGCTGAAGGGCGGCGAGGCCAACACGACGAACAACCGGATGGAATTGCTGGCCGCGATCCACGCGCTGGAGGCGCTGGAGCGGCCCTCGCGCCTGACCGTCGTGACCGACAGCGCTTATGTGAAGGGCGGGATCACCGCGTGGCTGCATGGCTGGAAGCGGAACGGCTGGAAGACCTCGACCCGGAAGCCGGTGAAGAACGAGGATCTGTGGCGGCGTCTGGATGCCGCGCAGGCACGCCACGATGTCGTATGGGAATGGGTCAAGGGCCATGCCGGCCATCCCGAGAACGAACGCGCGGACGAGTTGGCCCGCGCCGGCATGGCGCCGTTCAAGGCGCGCGGGTGAGCGCGGGATGGTGACGCTGACCATCCCGATCGTTGCGGTCTTCGTTCTGCGCGGGGTGGGGGCGGCCACCGAGCTTCTGATGCTGCGGCGGCTCGCGCCGCCGGTCGGGACATGGGCGCAGGTCTCGGGCGAGATCGAGGACGGAGAGACCGCGTGGCAGGCCGCGCTGCGCGAGACGCGGGAGGAGACCGGGCTGGTGCCCGACTCGCTCTGGTCGGCGGATTGCCACGAGATGTTCTACGAGCCCGCCCGAGACGCCTTCACCATCGCGCCCTGTTTCGTGGCCCGCGTGGCGCCGGCAGCGGAACCCGTGCTGAACGCGGAGCACGACGCGGCGGCCTGGCTCAGCTTCGACGACGCGCTGGCGGCGGTCTCTTTCGCGGGGCAACGCCGGGTCTTGCGCGCCATCCGGGAAGAGTTCGTCGACCACGATCCCCACCCGGACCAGCGGTGCTGGCCATGACGCTGATTTCCGTTCTCGATCTCGCGGCGGTGCTGGTCTTTGCAGTGACGGGGGCGCTGGTGGCGGCGCGGGCGCTGCTCGACGTGGTCGGGTTCATTTTCGTGGCCTGCCTGACCGCGGTGGGCGGCGGCACGGTGCGGGACCTGCTGCTCGGGCGCGACCCGGTGTTCTGGCTGGCGGAGCCCGCGCCGGTGGCCGTGGCCGCGGTCGTGGCGGTGGTGGTCTTCTTCACGCATCATCTGGTCGCCTCCCGTCACACGGTGATCGTCTGGCTGGACGCAGTGGCGCTTTCGGTCGCGGTGGCCGCGGGGGTGGCGGTGGCCCATGGCTTGCAACAACCGGTCTGGGTACAGATCGTCTTGGGGATCGTGACGGGCTGCTTCGGCGGTCTGATGCGGGACGTGGTCTGCAACGAGGTCCCCTTGGTGCTGAAGGCGGGCGAGCTCTATGTGACCGCGGCGCTGGCCGGGGCCGGCGCGGCCGTCGCGATGCGGGAGCTGGGCGCGGACGGGCTCTGGCCGCTGGCGGCCTGCACCGGGATGACCTTTCTGTTGCGCGCGGGCTCGATCCGCTTCGGATGGCGGCTGCCTGCCTTCCGGCCGCGTCCGCCCCGGGCCTGAGCGCGCGCTTTCTGCGCCCGCTCCCTGCGGTCGGTTCATCTCCCGTTAACTGCTCCGGGCGATCTCGGGATTTCCGATCGCCAGAAGGGGGCCCGACCGATGCAGACCGTCCGATCCATCGCCGAAGAGATCGTCGCCCGGGAGGGCGGTTTCGTGGACGACCCGGACGATCCGGGCGGCGCGACGAAGTTCGGCGTGACCATCCACACCATGCGCCGCCTGGGTCTGGACCTGGATAGCGACGGGGATGTCGACAGCGCGGATGTGCGGCGCCTCACCCGCGCGCAGGCCACGGATATCTTCGTCGAGCATTATTTCGACCGTCCCCGACTCGGCCTCCTGCCAGAAGTGCTCCAGGCGAGCGTCTTCGACATGTATGTGAATGCCGGGGCGCATGCGGTCCGCATCCTTCAGAGACTGCTCAACCAGATGGGCCAGACGGTGGCCGTGGATGGAGTTCTCGGGCCTCGCACGGCGGCGGCGGCGGCCGTCGCCGCCGATCTGGCGCCGGATCACATCGCGGACGCTTACGGGATTGCGCGCCGCAACTATTACTACGCCCTGGCGGATCGGCGACCGGCCTCCCGCAAATACGCGCGGCGGCGAGATGGCGGGAAGGGCGGCTGGATTACCCGCGCGGAGGTCTTCATTTCCCCGCGTCACCATCTCAGTACGGCGCAGCATGAGGCAAGGGTGGCGGCATGGGCGTGATCGGCGGGTTCATTCGCGGCAGCGGGGCGGTCGCTTCGCTCGGCCGTGCGGCACAGGGCCTGTCGGAGGTCTTTTTGCCGAACGCCACCGAGGGCCAGGCACTCGCGCACGCCGCGCAGCGGGCGGCGCTGGAGCAGCTCGGGGCGGAGTTCGCGCTGCCCAAGCGCGGGCGCTTCGACCGGATGCTGGACGGCCTCAACCGGCTGCCGCGCCCGTTGCTGGCGCTGGGGACGCTGGCGTTGTTCGTCTATGCGATGGCCGAGCCTGTCGGATTCGCGGCGCGGATGGAGGGGCTGGGCTATGTGCCCGACCCGCTCTGGTGGCTGCTGGGCGCGATCGTGGGATTTTACTTTGGCGCGAGGGAGTTGCATTACGCCCGTGGCCCGCGCCCGCCCGCCGAGCCGCCGCGGCCGGAGCCGGTCCATTCGGCCTGGCGGGCGGCGGATCACGCCGAAGCGCGGCCCACGGAGGGCAACGAGGAGAACGCCGCCTTGGCCGAGTGGCGACAACAGGCGCGTATGTAGGGTCAGGCGACGGTCTGCGGGAAAGGAAACGGAAGCGTGACTGTGTTCGGATGGCTGGCCCTCGGGGCCTTCGGGTGGCTGCTCCTGTTTCAGGCGGCCCTGGCCCTTGGCGCGCCGCTCGGGAGATTGGCTTGGGGCGGACAGCATCGGATCCTGCCGCGGAAGCTCCGGTTGGCCAGTGCGGTGACGATCCCGGTCATCTCCGTCGGGGGCTTGGCGGTCGGGCAGGCGCTGGGCCTCTGGCCGGTCCTGCCGCGCGCAGCGCTCGCCCCGATCCTCTGGGGCTTCGCCGGGCTGTTTGGGCTGAGCCTGGCCGGAAACCTTGCCTCGTCGAGCGGCATCGAACGGGCGCATGGCGCGCCGCTCGCCGCGATCCTGGCCTTGGGATGCGCTTTGCTGGCCATCGATCTGTGAGGCCGGGGAGGTCGAAATAACGCAGGCGTGACGACGCACCCCCGTTGGCCCCGGCACGGTCGTCGCTTATACGGGATGTATGATCGTAGAACTCGGCCATTTCGCCCTCGTCCTCGCCTTCGCCACGGCCCTCGTGCAGATGGTGATCCCGCTCATCGGCGCCCATTACCGATGGAGCGGATGGATGGCGGTCGCGTCGCCGGCTGCCACCGTTCAGGTGCTCCTGGTCGGGTTCAGCTTCGCGGCGCTGACCTATGCCTTCGTGACCTCGGATTTCTCGCTGCGGCTGGTGGTTCTGAACTCTCACACCGACAAGCCGATGCTCTACAAGGTGACTGGGGTCTGGGGGAACCACGAGGGATCCCTGCTGCTCTGGGTGCTGATCCTGGCGCTGTTCGGGGCGGCGGCCGCGTGGTTCGGATCGCAACTGCCGACGACATTGCGTGCCCGGGTGCTGGGCGTGCAGGCGAGCGTCGGGGTCGCGTTCTACGCCTTCATCCTGTTTACCTCGAACCCGTTCGAGCGGCTGGCCGTGCCGCCGTTCAACGGCGAGGATCTAAACCCGCTGTTGCAGGATCCCGGTTTGGCCTTCCATCCGCCGTTCCTCTATCTGGGCTATGTGGGCCTCAGCATGGCGTTCAGCTTTGCCGTGGCGGCACTGCTTGAGGGGCGCGTCGACGCCGCCTGGGGGCGCTGGGTGCGGCCCTGGACCCTGGCGGCCTGGCTGTTTCTCACCATCGGTATCGCGCTGGGTTCCTGGTGGGCCTATTACGAGTTGGGCTGGGGCGGGTTCTGGTTCTGGGATCCGGTCGAGAACGCCTCCTTCATGCCCTGGCTGATCGCCGCTGCCCTGCTGCATTCCGCCATCGTGGTGGAGAAGCGGGAGGCGTTGAAATCCTGGACCATCCTTCTGGCGATCCTGGCCTTCGGCTTTTCCCTGGTCGGCACGTTCATCGTCCGCTCCGGCGTTTTGACCTCGGTCCACGCCTTCGCGAACGACCCGGAGCGCGGCGTCTACATCCTGGCCATCCTCGGTATTTTCACCGGTGGGGCGCTGTTGCTTTATGCGTGGCGCGCGCCGTTGATGCAGGCCAAGGGCGTGTTCGGCGTCGTCTCCCGCGAAAGCGCGCTGGTGGCCAACAATCTGCTGCTGGCGGTGAGCTGCTTCGTGGTGTTCATCGGGACGATCTGGCCGCTGATCGCGGAGCTTCTGTTCGACCGGAAGCTGTCGGTGGGTCCGCCCTTCTTCAACGCGGCCTTCACGCCCTTCGTCATCGCCATCGCGATCATCCTGCCGCTGGGGTCGATCCTGCCGTGGAAGCGGGGGACGGTGACGACGTTCCGCAAGATGTGGCCCGCCGCCGCCCTGGCTGTCGCGATCGCGGGACTGATCTGGGCGATCGAGACGGAGAAGTCGCTGGGCGGGCCGCTCGGCGCGGCCCTGGGCGTCTGGCTTGTGGTTGGTGCCGGGATCGACCTGTGGTCGCGGACGGGACGCGGGGCTCTGTCGAACCGGCTGTCTCGGCTGACGCGCCTGCCGGGGGCGGATTGGGGCAAGGCCCTGGCCCATGGCGGTCTCGGGATCACGATCTTCGGGGTCGCCGCGCTGGTCGCCTGGGAGCAAGAGAAGATCGCCGTCATGGATGTCGGCGACCGGATGGAGTTGGGGCGCTACGAGGTCGTGTTGGAGGACGTGCGCCGGGTGCAGGGGCCGAACTACATCTCCACCCTGGCGCAGATGCATGTCTATGAGGACGGGCGCGACATCGGCGTGCTGCCCGCCGAGAAGCGGATCTATCCGGTGGCGCAGATGCCGACGACCGAGGCGGGCATCGACAATGGCTTTACCCGCGATGTCTATGCCGTGATCGGCGATCCGCAACAGGGCGGAGGCTGGGCCGTGCGGGTCTACATCAAGCCTTTCGCGAACTGGATCTGGGGCGGCGCGATCATCATGGCGCTGGGCGGGATCGTCTCTCTGACCGACCGCCGGTATCGCGTGGCGGCCGGCGCGCGGAAGACCGCGCCGCAGCCGGTCCCGGCGGAATGAGTCGGCGCAGGGGGTGGTGGGCAAACTGCCCACCCTACATCGCCGCTCTGTTCCTGAGCGTGGCGCCCGTCGCCGCCGTGCAGCCAGACGAGGTGCTGGACGACCCGGTCCTGGAGGGGCGGGCGCGGGATATTTCTGGCGGTATCCGCTGCCTCGTCTGCCGCAACGAGTCGATCGATGAGAGCAACGCCGATCTGGCGCGCGATCTGCGTCTGCTGATCCGGGAGCGCCTCGTGGCCGGGGATAGCGACGCGGAGGTGATCGACTTCCTGGTCGATCGTTACGGGGAATACGTGCTGTTGAACCCGCCCGCGACCGGCTCGACTCTGTTGCTCTGGGGGGCGCCGCTGGCTTTGCTCCTGCTTGGGGCGGGCGTGGCGGTGGCGCATATCCGGGGGCAGCGGACGGCCGCGCCCACGGACACGCTGAGCGAGGCGGAAGAGGCGCGGCTGCGGGAGTTGACCGAAGGCCGCGGAGACGGCTAAGCCCGACCCACGGTCCGCAGTTCACCGAGGCGCCGCCGTCCCTGTCGGGACATGCTGAACCTGCCAGTCACCTCCGATAAGCTCCGCTGCGTCCGGCGGGCAAGGGCGGCCCCTCGACCACCGCAAGGACGCGCGACCGGAGACCTGCCATGACCCGTGAGGCCATTCCCCTGGTGGTGGACGACCTGTCCGCCTTCACCCGAACCCTGCGCGCCGATCTCGCCCTGGAGGCGTCCCATCAGACGGTGTTGAACGCGCTGGCGCGGGCCGGGGGATTTCGGAACTTCCAGCATCTGAAGGCTCTGCGCCAAGCGCCGGACGCGGAGGCGCCACCGGACCTGAGCGCGGTGCGCAAGGCGGCGGCGTGGTTCGATACGGCCGGACGCTTCACGGGCTGGCCGGTGAAGCGGTCGCTGCGGCTGCTCTGCCTCTGGCCGATCTGGGCGCGGCTCCCGGCCGGGGAGTTTTGGGACGAGCGGGGCGTTTCGGACCGGATCCATGCCCGCTGCACCTTCCGTGACGCGGCGGGGATCCGGCGCGAGATGGTCGGCGAGGGGATGCTCTGGCGCACCCGTGACGGGTCGGCATATCGCAGGGTCGAGCGGCGGCCCGACGCCACGCAGCGCGCCTTGATCCGTGCCGTCGGGTAGGGCTTTCGCCTCCGGACGGGGGCGGCTACCTTCGCCCCCGCAATCCCGGAGGGTCCGATGGACTACGACACGATCCGCCTGAGCGTCCGCGACGATGTCGCGGTGCTCCAATTCAACCGGCCCGAGGTGATGAACGCGCTGTCGACGCAGATGCGGGCCGAGATCCTCCACGCGGTCGGTGCCGCCGAGGAACAGGCGCGGGTGCTGGTCATGACCGGCAAGGGCAAGGCGTTTTGCTCCGGTCAGGATCTGGGCGACCGGGCCAACATGAACGATCTCAACCTGGAGCGGACGCTGCGCGACGAATACGAGCCGATGCTGCGGGCGATCTTCGATTGCGGCATCCCGACCATCGCCGCCGTCAACGGTCCCGCTGCCGGGGCCGGGGCCAACCTCGCGCTGGCCTGTGACGTGGTGATCGCGACTGAGAGCGCGGTCTTCCTGCAAGCCTTCACGCGGATCGGGCTGATCCCCGACGCGGGCGGCACCTATTGGCTGCCGCGCCAGATCGGGACGGCACGAGCCATGGGCGCGGCCTTGTTCGCGGAGCCGGTCCCGGCCCGGCAGGCGGCGGAGTGGGGGATGATCTGGGAGGCGGTTCCGAACGAGGATTTCCGCGAGGTCTGGAACGAGCGGGCGCGGCATCTCGCGCGCGGGCCTTCGGTCGCCTACAAGGCGGTGAAGGAGGCGATCCGCGGGAGCTTCGACAATAATCTGGACGAGCAATTGGCGCTGGAGGCGCGGTTGCAGGGGAAAGCGGGGCAGACGCGGGACTTCAAGGAGGGCGTGCTGGCCTTCCTGGAGAAGCGAGCGGCTGCCTTCGAGGGGCGCTGACGCGCCCTTGCACCTCGGGATGCCCGCGTCGTATCTGGCGCCGAAACGATGGAGGGTCTGGCATGCGCCGCGTTGTCGTGACGGGACTTGGAATGGTGACGCCGCTGGCTTGCGGCGTGGAAGAGACGTGGCGGCGGCTGCTGGACGGGCAGTCGGGCGCGGGGACGATCACGCGGTTCGACGCCTCGCATCTGGCGACGACCTATGCCTGCGAGATCCCGCGCGGGGATGGCAGCGACGGCACCTTCAACCCGGACGATTGGATGTCGCCGAAAGAGCAGCGCAAGGTCGACGATTTCATCCTCTACGGGATGGCGGCGGCGCAGCAGGCGGTCGCGGATAGCGGCTGGGCGCCGGGGGAGGCGGGCAAGCTGCGCACCGGCGTCATGATCGGCTCGGGGATCGGCGGGCTGGAGACCATCGCCGAGACCGCGATCACGCTGAAGGAGCGGGGGGCGCGGCGGGTGTCGCCGTTCTTCATTCCGTCCTCGCTCATCAACCTGGTGGGCGGGCAGGTCTCGATCCATTTCGGCTTCAAGGGGCCGAACCACGCGCCGGTCACGGCCTGCGCGACGGGTGCCCATGCCATCGGGGATGCGGCGCGGATGATCATGCTGGACGATGCGGATGTGATGGTCGCGGGCGGCGCCGAGGCCCCGATCTGCGAGATCGGGATCGCCGGGTTCAACGCCTGCAAGGCGCTGTCTACCAAGTGGGGCGACGACCCGACCAAGGCCTCGCGGCCCTATAGCGCGGACCGCGACGGCTTCGTGATGGGCGAGGGGGCCGGCATCGTCGTGCTGGAGGAGTACGAGCACGCCAAGGCGCGGGGCGCCAAGATCTATGCCGAGGTCGTGGGCTACGGCATGTCGGGCGACGCCTACCACATCACGGCCCCGTCTGAGGATGGCGAAGGGGGCGAGCGGGCGATGCGCGCGGCGTTGCGCAACGCCAAGCTGGAGCCCGGAGCCGTCGATTACGTCAACGCGCACGGCACCTCGACCATGGCCGACACGATCGAACTGGGCGCCGTGGAGCGGGTGCTGGGCGATCATGCGGCGAACGTCACCATGTCCTCGACCAAGTCGGCGACCGGGCATTTGCTGGGGGCCGCCGGGGCCATCGAGGCGATCTTCTGCGTGCTGGCCCTGCGCGATCAAGTGGCTCCGCCCACACTGAACCTCGACGCGCCAGACGCGGAGACCAAGATGTCGCTTGCGCCAAAGGTCGCCGAGCGGCGCAAGATCGATGTGGCCGTGTCGAACTCCTTCGGGTTCGGCGGTACCAATGCCTCGCTGGTTCTCGCGAAGCCGTCTTAAGGCCGGCCCAATCAACTTCGGAGCGTAACCCTCGGATGTGGAAGCATATCGCAGCCAATGCGATGACCCTCGGGATCGTCGGAATCGTGGTTCTGATCGGCCTCATCCAGATCGGGAAATCACAATGGTCGGAGCCGGGCCCCCTGGCCGAGCCGACCTTTTTCGAGGTGCCGCGGGGGGCGAACCTGACGCAGGTGAGTTCGGCTTTGGAGCGGCAGGGGATCATCGTCTCCGACAGCGTTTTCCGCCTGGGCGTGCGCTACACGGAGCGCGACGACGAGATCAAGTTCGGCACCTATGAGATCCCGGCCCGGGCGACGATGCCGGAGATCCTCGACATCATCACCGCCGGAGGGCCTTCGGTCTTCCCGTACACGGTGACGCATCTGCTGAGGGCCAGTGGGCCCGAGGTGCGCGTCCGAGAGCGGCAGCCGGGCTCCAGCGATTTGATCGAGATCGCGACCTTCGTGCCCGGGGTGGATCCGGTGCCGGAGGCCTACACCGCGCTTGTCGAGAGCGGAGAGCCGATCACCTGGCGCATCTCCGTCGCGCCCGGCCTGACCTCCTGGGAAGTGATCGAGGGGCTGAAATCGGCGGATTTCCTGACCGGTGCCGAGGAGCTGGGCGTTCCGGCGGAAGGCACGCTGGCGCCGGATACCTATGAGGTCGCGCGCGGTGCGGAGGCCGGCACGCTGATCGACCGGATGCAGGACGCGCAAGAGCGGGTCATCGCAGAGGCCTGGGCCAACCGCGCGCCGGGCCTGCCGCTGGCGGACCCGCTGGAGATGCTGACGCTGGCCTCGATCATCGAGAAGGAGACCGGGGTGGCGGAGGAACGGGCGCTGGTCTCCGGCGTCTTCGTCAACCGGCTGAACCAAGGGATGCGGCTGCAAACGGACCCGACCGTCATCTATGGCGTGACCGAGGGGCGCGGCAGCCTGGGACGTGGGCTGCGGCGCAGCGAATTGGACCGGATGACGCCTTATAACACCTATCTCATCGACGGTCTGCCGCCCGGCCCCATCGCCAATCCGAGCGCGGCGGCCATTCGCGCGGCGGTCGACCCTGCGGAGACGGATTATGTCTTCTTCGTCGCGGATGGGACCGGCGGGCACGCGTTTGCGGAGACCTTGGCCGAGCATAACGAGAACGTTGCCGCTTGGCGGGCGATCGAAGCGGCGCGGGAGAGCGTCGAGAACTAGGGGCGTGTTTCCCTGACAGCGAAAAAGGGCGGCCGTTGGGCCGCTTTCTTTTGTGTGGATCAGGGGATCAGGCGCCGACGATTTGAGCTGTGCGGTCGCGCTCGATCGCGGCGGCGCGGGGGCGGTCTCGCACCTCGTAGACGCGTTCGTCGGAGGCCTGGATCCGCGAGGGGCGTCTTGCTCGGAGGCGGGAGCTGTAGAGGTTTGATCTGCCTGAAATGCGTATGTGGTCAGTTACTTGGGGTGAAATTGAGTGCTCCGCGCGATTTCATGGTTGACCGGGCGAACGCTCTCCGGGACATTTCAGTCAAGCTGGAAGAAATGGGCGAGGCGCCGAGGGTTTGGGCAACCAAATCGGGGCGCTTTTTTCGTTTCTAGGGACGTGCGGACCGGGGGCAACCTGCACGGAGCTTAACATGACAGACGAGAGGGTAAGGCCCGCCGGAACGCTGGTTCCGGAGGGATTGGATGCGCGCGCGGAGGTCGCGCGCCGCAGCATGGAGACGCTGCGGGAGCTGGTCGACCGCAAGGTCGCCGATATCAGGAGCGCCGAGGCGTGGGGCGAGACGGGCAGCGATCTGGACCGGCTCATGCGGGATCTGACCCGTGCCGTGCTCTCGGCTGTGGAACTGGAAGGGAAGATCCAGGATGCAAGACGGATCGAACGTGGAGGCGACGGGCTCGACCTCGATGCGGCCCGATCTGAGATCGGGCGCCGACTCGATCTGCGCGCTGCCGCCGGAGGCGCGACAGGCGTGGATGGAGGGGCTGAGCGATAACGCCCTGGGGGCGTTGCCTTGGCTCTTCGACTTTTGGGCGCTGCCGCATCAGGTGGCGCCCGAGGGCGATTGGCGGACTTGGGTCATCCTGGGGGGGCGCGGCGCGGGGAAGACCCGCGCCGGATCCGAATGGGTCCGTGCTCAGGTCGAAGGAAGCCGACCCTTGATGCCCGGGCGCGCCCGGCGCGTCGCCTTGGTGGGCGAGACCTACGAGCAGGTTCGCGACGTGATGATCGAAGGGGAGAGCGGTATTCTGGCTTGCACCCCGCCCGACAGGCGGCCCCGCTGGGTGGCGGGGCAGCGCAAGCTGGTCTGGCCCAACGGGGCGGAGGCGCAGGCCTTCAGCGCCCATGACCCGGAGGCCTTGCGGGGACCGCAATTCGATGCGGCCTGGGTGGACGAGTTGGCCAAGTGGAAGCGGGGGCAGGAGACCTGGGACAATTTGCAGTTCTGCCTGCGGCTCGGGACCGATCCGCGAGCGGTGGTCACGACGACGCCGCGCAATGTCGAGGTACTGAAGGAGCTTCTGGGGCGGGCCTCGACGGTTTCGACCCATGCGCCCACGGACGCGAACCGGGCGCATCTGGCGCGGCCTTTCCTGGAGGAGGTCCGGGCCAAATATGCGGGCACGCGGCTGGGACGGCAGGAGCTGGACGGCGTGCTGCTGGAGGACATGGAGGGGGCATTCTGGACGACGGCGGCGCTGGATGCCCTGCGGGTCGATGCGGTGCCGGAATTCGACCGGGTGGTCGTGGGCGTGGACCCGGCGGTGAGCTCGGGCGGGGCGTCGGACGAGACGGGCATCGTGGTTGTGGGCGCCGTGACGCAGGGGCCGCCCGCGACCTGGCGGGCCTGGGTGCTGGCGGATGCCAGCGTCTCGGCGGCCTCGCCGACCGAATGGGCGGCGGCGGTGGCGGCGGCCTATGCGAATTTCGGCGCGGATCGCGTGGTCGCGGAGGGCAACCAGGGCGGCGAGATGATCGAGGCCGTGTTGCGGCAGGTGGCACCTTTTGTGAGCTATCGCAAGGTGACGGCCCGCCAGGCCAAGGGCGCCCGGGCGGAGCCTGTCGCCGCGCTCTATGAGCAGGGGCGGGTGCGGCACCGGCGGGGGCTGGGCCGGTTGGAGGACCAGATGTGCCGGATGGGACCGGGCGGCTATCAGGGCCGCGGGTCGCCCGACCGGGTCGATGCGCTGGTCTGGGCGATGTGGGACGCGATGCTGGACCCCGCGCGGGCGCGGGGGGGACCGACGGTCCGGGTGTTGTGACAGGCCCCTGGCGGGGCGACGGAACTGAGAGAGGGGCGCCGCTGGGGCGCCCCTTTCTGTTGGGAACGGACGGAAAGGACGGCCGATGTTCGGATTTGGCAGGAAGGACCAGGATGCAGCGCCGGCGCGGCGGGAGGTCAAAGCCTCGGCCGCGGGGCGCGTCATCGCCTGGGGCACGGTCGGGCGGAACGTCTGGTCGGCGCGCGATACCGTGTCGCTGACGCGGAGCGGGTTCGCCTCGAACCCGGTCGGGTTCCGGGCCGTCAAGCTGATCGCGGAGGCGGCGGCGGCGGTGCCCGTTGTCGTGGGCGATGGCGCCGCGCGGTTCGAGGTGCATCCGGTGATGGACCTGCTGCGGCGGCCGAACGGCACGCAGGGCCGGGCGGAGCTGTTCGAGGCTCTGTTCGGGCAGCTTCTGCTGTCGGGAGACGCCTATCTGGAGGCGGTCGGCCCGGAAGGCGTGCCGCTGGAGCTGCATGTTCTGCGCTCGGACCGGATGTCGGTGGTGCCGGGGCCGGACGGGTGGCCGGCGGCCTATGACTATTCGGTCGGGGGCCGGTCGCATCGGTTCAAGGTCGGCGAGGTGTCGCCGGTGCTGCATATCCGCAGCTTTCACCCGCTCGACGACCATTACGGCTTGTCGCCGTTCCAGGCGGCGGGAAGCGCGATCGACGTGCACAACGCGGCCTCGGCCTGGTCGAAGGGGCTGCTGGATAATGCGGCGCGGCCCTCAGGCGCCATCGTGCATCGCGGCGAAGCGCCGCTGACCCAGGAACAGTTCGACCAGCTGACCGCCGCGCTGGAGGCGCATCATCAGGGGTCGCGGAATGCGGGGCGGCCGATCCTGCTTGATGGTGGGTTGGAATGGGAGAGCATGGGGCTGTCTCCCTCGGACATGGAGTTCCAGAAGACCAAGGAAGTCGCGGCCCGTGAGATCGCGATGGCCTTCGGCGTGCCGCCGATGCTGCTGGGGATCCCGGGCGACGCGACCTATGCAAACTACGTTGAGGCCAACCGGGCCTTCTACCGGCTAACGGTGCTGCCGCTGGTCGGGCGGGTCTCGGATGCGGTGGCGCGGTGGCTGTCGACGCATATGGGCGAAGCGCTGGATATCCAGCCCGACCGGGACCGCATCCCCGCCTTGCAGGCGGAGCGGGACGCCGAGTGGCAGCGGATCGCGCAGGCCGACTTCCTGACGGCGGCCGAGAAACGGGAGCGGCTGGGTCTGCCGCCCTTGGGGGATGCGTGAGCGTCCAGCGGGGCGGGTCGCGGTTCCTCTACGAGCCGTTCGACGCCGCGAACGCCCGCATCGAGGCCAATGAACGCGTGTTGGAGGAGCGCTGGGACGCGTTGTCGTTCCGGCTGCGGCATATCGAGGGCGTGCTGGAGCGGCTGGAGCGGCGGCTCTGGCTGGCCGTGATGGGCGTGGCCGGGACCGTGCTGGCCCAGGGCGTGACGTATCTGATCCAACTTTGAGGGAGGGGCTCATGGCCTTGGAACGGAAGTTCGCGCACGGGGATGCCCGGGTGCGGCTGGCGGACGGTGTCCGGATCACCGGCTATGCCTCGTGGTTCGGCGTCGAGGACGGGGGCCGCGACGTGGTCCAGTCCGGCGCCTATTGCGACAGCCTGGCGCGGGCCAGCGCCGAGGGGCGCGCCATCAAGATGCTTTGGCAGCATGACCCGACACAGGTGATCGGCGTCTGGGACGCCGTGGTCGAGGACACGCGCGGGCTGCGCGTTGAGGGGCGGCTGCTGAAGGGCGTGGAGAAGGCCCGGGAGGCTGCGGCCCTGATCGAGGCGGGGGCGCTGGACGGGCTGAGCATCGGCTACACCGTCAAACGCGCCGTGAGGGACGGGCAGGGGCGCAGGCTCCTGCAGGAACTGGAGCTTTGGGAGGTGTCGCTTGTGACCTTTCCGATGCTGCCCAGTGCGCGGGTGGGGGCCAAGGCGGACCCCCTGCGCGACGTGGCGCAGGCCATTCGGGCCGCGCGTCTTGAACTGGCGCGCGACTGACGCCGCCGACATCCAGAGGAGAGACCCGATGAGCCATGACGGCGTCGGCGAAGTCGCCGAGGCGCTGACCGGATTGGTCCGCGATCTCAAAGGCTTCCGAACGGAGATGACCCAGAAGATGCAACAGCAGGAAGAGCGTCTGAACATGACCTACAAGAGCCACCGTCCGCAGCTGGAGACGGCGCAATCGACCGAGGCCCCTCATCAGAAGGCGATGGACCTCTACTTGCGTTCGGGCGACGACGATGCGCTGCGCGCGCTGTCCCTGGAGGGCAAGGCGCTGAACACGGCCGTCTCGGCCGAGGGCGGCTACTTGATCGATCCGCAGACCGCCGAGACGGTCTCCTCGGTGCTCAAGGGCGCGGCGTCGATCCGGGCCATTGCCAATGTCGTGAACGTGGAGGCGACCTCCTACGATGTGCTGGTCGACCATACCGAACTGGGCACCGGCTGGGCCACCGAGAGCGCGCCCACCGCGGAGACGACCACGCCCGTCTTCGACCGCATCTCGATCCCGCTGCACGAATTGTCGGCGTTGCCGAAGGCGTCGCAGCGGCTGCTGGACGACGTGGCGTTCGATATCGAGGGCTGGCTGGCCGGGCGGATTGCCGACAAGTTCGCGACCGCCGAGGCCACGGCCTTCGTGTCGGGAGACGGCATCGACAAGCCGACCGGCTTCCTGACCTACACAGCGGTGCCGGATGCGTCCTGGAGTTGGGGCGATATCGGCTATGTGCCGACCGGCGCGGCCGCCGATTTCGATTCGAACAGCCCGTCGGATGCCATCGTCGACCTGGTCTATGCGCTGGGCGCGAAGTATCGGGCCAATGCGACCTTCGTGATGAACTCCAAAACGGCGGGCGCCGTGCGGAAGATGAAGGACGCGGACGGGCGGTTCCTGTGGGCCGACAGCCTGCAAGCGGGCCAGCCGGCGCAGCTGATGGGCTACCCGGTGCTGATCGCCGAGGACATGCCCGATGTGGGCGCGAACGCTCATTGCGTCGCCTTCGGCGATTTCGGGGCGGGCTACACCATTGCGGAGCGGCCGGACTTGCGGGTGCTGCGCGACCCGTTCTCGGCCAAGCCGCATGTCCTGTTCTACGCCACCAAGCGCGTCGGCGGGGACGTCACGGATTTCGCGGCGATCAAGCTGCTGAAATGCGCCATCTCGTGATCCTGTCGCGGGCCACGCGCCCGTGACGCCATCCCGCCGGCCGCTCTCGCGGGCGGCGGGGGCGGGGCCGGAGGGCCCCCGGCTTGGTCCGCACGCGCGGTCCGCCGGCCTCGTCAGAACTTCATGCAATTTCGGGAGGGCCGCATGGTCTTGAGGGTCTTGGAAACCGAGGCGCTGGCGGATGCCGCGCTGCCGGTGGCGCAGCTGGCCACCCATATGCGCCTGGCGGAGGGCTATGCGCTGGTGCCGGGCCAGGAGGACCGGCTGCGGCTGCGCCTGCGCGCGGCGATCGCGACGATCGAGCGGCGGCTCGGGCTGATCCTGATTGCGCGGGAGGTCGTGTTGACGGGGCCGGGCGGGGCCGCGCGCATCGCCGTTCCGGTCGGGCCGAACGCGGTGTTGGTCTCGGTGGAGCAGGAGTTGGGCGGCGTCACCTCGGCCATCACGGGGGGCGTGCTGCGCCTGGAGGACACGTTGGGTCCCGTTCTGGAGCTGCCGAAGGCGCCGCCGGAGACGGCGCAGCTTCGCGTGATCCTGCAAGCCGGGTTCGCGAACTGGGACGCGGTTCCGGCGGAATTGGCGCAGGCGGTGCTGGCCTGGGGGGAGGCGCTCGATCTGGGCGAGGACGCGCCCAAGGCCGCGGAGCGGTTGATCGCGCCCTGGCGGGCGGCTCGGATCGGGGCGCGGGTCTGATGCCGCGGCAACTGACGCGGCGGCTGACGCATGAGGCACCCACGCGCGTGGAGGACGGCGCGGGTGGCTGGACCCGGAGCTGGGAGATGCGCGGCGCGCATTGGTGCGAGGTGCGGATGCGCTCGGGCCAGCTGAGACCGACGGAATTCGGGCGGACGCCGCGGCTGGCGGTGCGGATCGTGACCCATGCGGTACCGCAGGATCAGCCGACCCGGCCCTGGCCGGGCCATCGCCTGTCCGACCTCGGGCGCGGCTACATCGTCGATGCGGTGCACGAGAACGATCCGAACGACCGCTACATGACGATCCTCGCCTCCGAGGAGGTGGTGGAATGACCTATGCGATGGGCGCGAGCCTCCAGACCGCGGTCTATGGCACCCTGGCCTCGGACCCGGCGCTGGATGGGATGCTGGCCGGCGCGATCTATGACGTGGTGCCGCAGCGGGCGCCGGATCTGTTCATCGCGCTGGGGCCCGAAGACGCGGTCGGGATCGGCGACGCGACCGGGCAGGGCGCACGGCACGACCTACGGATCAGCGTGGTGACGAAGCGCGAGGGCTACTCGGCGGCCAAGGCGGCGGCGGTGCTGGTCTCGGACGCGCTGCTGGGCGCGCCGTTGAGCCTGACGCGGGGACGACTGGTCTCGCTGCGCTTCCTGAAGGCGCGGGCGCGGCGGGACGAGGGCGAGAACACGCGGCGGATCGATCTGTGGTTCCGCGCGCGGGTGGACGACGACAATTCCTGAGGAGTGGGACTATGAGCGTACAAAGCGGCAAGGACCTTTTGCTGAAGGTCGATCTGGATGGGGTCGGAAACTTCGCGACCATGGCGGGGCTGCGCGCCACGCGGCTGACCTTCAACTCGGGCAGCATCGACGTGACCTCGCTGGAGAGCGCGGGGGGCTGGCGCGAATTGTTGGGGGGCGGCGTGAAGTCGGCGGCGATCCAGGGCTCGGGCGTGTTCCGCGACGCGGCCTCGGATGCACGGGCGCGGACGATGTTCTTCGACGGCGCCGTGCCGGTGTTCCGGATCATCATCCCGGATTTCGGGACCGTCGAGGGGCCATTCCAGATCACGTCGCTGGAATATGCGGGCAGCCATGACGGTGAGGCGACCTATGAGATCGCGCTGGCCTCGGCGGGGGCGGTGAGCTTCACCGCGCTTTGATGGGGGACGGGAACCCTTGGGCCGGGGAGGTGGCGCTGACGCTCGACGGGGAGCGCCGGGTGCTGAAGCTGACTTTGGGCGCTCTGGCCGAACTGGAGGCGGCGATGGAGGCGGACAGTCTCGTCGCGCTGGTCGAGCGGTTTGAGACCGGGGGCTTCTCCGCGCGGGACGTGGCGGCATTGCTGCTGGCGGGGCTGCGCGGAGGCGGGTGGTCCGGCGGGGCGGGAAATCTGCTGGACGCGGAGATCGAGGGCGGGCCGCTGGAGTGCACGCGGGTGGCCGCGTTGCTGCTGGGACGCGCCTTCGCGTTGCCGGGCGGATGAGCGGGACGTTCGACTGGTCCGCGCTGATGCGGGCGGGGATGCGCGGGCTGGGGCTGAGCCCCGCCGTGTTCTGGGCGCTGACGCCGGCGGAGCTGGCCTTTCTGCTGGGGCATGGGGACGGGCGGCTGCCGATGGACCGCGCGGCGCTGGAGGCGCTGGCGGCTCGGTTTCCCGATGAAGGAGGGACGTGATGGATCGTGAGATCGGCAAATACGGCGATGAGCTGGACGCCTTGGAAGAGAAGCTGGGGGGCGGCCATCTGGTCATCTCCCGCTTCACCAGGGAGCTTGGGGCGCTAGAGGGACAGATGTTGTTCACGCAGCGCGAGGTGAAGGGCCTGTCGCGCAGCTTCGGCGGAAGTCTGAAGCGGGCTTTCGACGGGGTCGTCTTCGACGGAACGAAGTTGTCGGACGCGCTGAGCGGGCTGGCCCGGTCGATGGTGAACGCGACCTACAACGCGGCCGTGAAGCCGGTGCAGACCGCGCTGGGCGGCGCCTTGGCGCAGGGGATCAACCGGATCCTGCCTTTCGCGGACGGTGCCTCTTTTGCGCAGGGTCGGGTGATGCCCTTCGCGTCGGGGGGCGTCGTCTCGGGCCCGGTGGCGTTTCCGATGCGCGGTGGCACCGGGCTGATGGGCGAGGCGGGGCCGGAGGCGATCATGCCGCTGCGTCGAGGCGCGGATGGGCGGCTGGGCGTCGAGATGACCGGAGGCGGGGCGGTGACCGTGAACATGAACATCACAACGCCGGATGTCGCCGGATTCCGGCGGTCGCGCAGTCAGGTCGCCGCCGAGATGTCGCGGGCCTTGGCGCGCGGCGCCCGCAATCGCTGAGGGAGGTGAGCCATGGGCTTTCACGAGATACGGTTTCCGACGGCGCTCTCTTTCGGGAGCGTCGGCGGGCCGGAGCGGCTGACCGAGATCGTCGCGCTGGCAAATGGGCATGAGGAGCGGAACACGCCCTGGGCTCATTCGCGGCGGCGCTACGATGCGGGGATCGGGATGCGGTCCCTAGACAATCTGGCCGAGCTGATCGCCTTTTTCGAGGCACGGCGTGGGCGGCTCTATGGGTTCAGGTGGAAAGACTGGGCGGATCACCTTTCCTGTGGGCCGTCCGGGGTGCCGGGTCCTGGGGATCAGGTGATCGGCTTTGGCGACGGAAGTGCGACGGAATTCGCGTTGACGAAGACCTACGCCTCGGGTGGCGCGGATTATGTGCGGCCGATCACCAAGCCGGTGGAAGGCAGTGTGCGGGTCGCGGTGGACGGAATCGAAGTCGCCGAAGGCGCCGGGTTCACAGTCGATCCGACGACGGGGCTCGTCAGTCTGAACGTCACGCCAGGGTCGGGGCTGGTGGTCTCGGCCGGTTTCGCTTTCGACGTTCCGGTGCGGTTCGACACGGATGCGATCCGGATCTCGGCAGCGGGGTTCCAGGCGGGCGAAGTGCCGGACGTCCCGGTCGTGGAGCTGCGCGCATGACCGGTCTGCTGGGACGCTTCGCGGGAGGTGTGAGCACGATCTGTCGGGCTTGGGTGCTGACGCGGACGGATGGTCGTGTGTTCGGCTTCACCGATCACGATGCTTCGCTGACGGTGGATGGCGTGACCTGCGTGGCGGAGTCGGGGATGACGGCAGGCGCGCTGGAGGCCGCCACGGGGCTGTCGGTGGACAACACCGAGGCCGTCGGAGCACTGCGTCACGATGGGCTGACCGAAGCGGACATGCGCGCGGGCCGGTGGGATGATGCTGCCGTGGTGGCCTATCTCGTGGATTGGCGGCTGCCCTCGGCTTTCGAAGTGGTGTTTCGCGGGACGCTTGGGGAATTGAGCGTGGGCGAGGGCGCCTTTACCGCCGAGCTGCGCGGGCTCTCGGAGGCTCTGAACCGCGTGCGGGGCCGCGTCTACCAGCCGCGCTGTGATGCCGTTCTGGGCGATTTGCGCTGCGGGGTCGATTTGGCCGATCCCACCTTCTTCGGCGAGGGCGTCGTGGATGCGGTCGAGGAGGGTCGGGTGCTCAGCCTGTCGGGGCTGGCGGCATTCGCGGATGGCTGGTTCGCCCGGGGTCGGATCGAGGTCTTGGATGGGGCGGCGGCCGGTCTTGTGGAGCAGATAAAGCGCGACGTGGGACAAGCCGAGCGGCGTGTCGAGCTTTGGGGCGCGCTGCGCGCCGATCTGGCTGTGGGAGATCGGGTTCGCGTCGAGGCGGGCTGCGACAAACGGGCGGAGACATGCCGCGCGAAGTTCTCTAACTTTTGGAACTTTCGAGGGTTTCCGCATATCCCTGGGGACGACTGGCTGATGGCCTATCCGACATCGGGCAAGCGTAACGATGGCGGGCGGCTGTGAACCGCGTCGTCAATGAGGCGCGGCGGTGGCTGGGCACGCCCTACATGCACCAAGCCTCTGTGCGGGGCGCGGGGACGGATTGCCTGGGGCTGATCCGTGGCGTGTGGCGGGCCCTCTACGGCAACGAGCCTGAGGTCGTACCGCGATACAGTGCCGATTGGGCGGAGCCGCAGCGCGATGAGGTGCTCTGGCGGGCGGCGTTACGCCATTTGGTTCCGGTCCCGCCCGAGCGGGCGCTGACATCCGGGGAGTGCCTGCTGTTCCGGATGCGCGACGGTAGCGTCGCCAAGCATCTCGGCATCGTAGGTCTGGACGGACCCATGCCAAGCTTCATTCACGCCTATAGCGGGCGCGGCGTGGTCGAAAGCCCGCTGTCTCGCCCTTGGGTGCGCCGTATCGCGGCGCGCTTCGACTTTCCCGCCTGAGGCGGCACGGAAGGACCTGACACATGGCGACACTCGTTCTTGGCGCGGCTGGCGCCGCTATTGGTGGCAGCCTTGGCGGCTCCGTCCTGGGCTTGAGCGCAGCGGTGATCGGGCGGGCGGCTGGCGCCACGCTCGGCCGCGTGCTGGATCAGCACATATTGGGCGGTGGCGCGGATGCCATCGAGCATGGGCGGATCGACCGGTTTCGTCTGACCGGTGCGGCGGAGGGCGCGACCGTGCCCCGCGTGACCGGGCGGATGCGCGTGGGGGGCCAGGTGATCTGGGCCAGCCGGTTCAAGGAAAGCCGCGAGACGAGCGGTGGGGGCGGCAAGGGGACGCCCAACACGCCTAAGACGACGACCTTTTCCTACTCCGTGTCCTTTGCGCTGGCGCTTTGCGAAGGTGAGATCCGGCGGATCGGGCGCATCTGGGCGGATGGGGAAGAAATCGCGCGAGATAGCGTTCAGCTGCGGCTCTATCACGGGAGCGAGGATCAGCAGCCGGACGCGCTGATCGAGGCGATCGAGGGGACCGGGCAAGCGCCGGCCTTTCGCGGGACGGCCTATGTGGTGATCGAGGATCTGGAACTGGGACGGTTCGGGAACCGCGTGCCGCAGCTCTCTTTCGAAGTGGTGCGCGCGGCGGATGCGCCGGAGATCGGCTCGCCCGTTTCGGACCTGATCCGCGGCGTGGCCATCGTGCCTGGCACCGGGGAATATTCGCTGGCCACTTCGCCGGTGCATTTCGACTATGGCGGCGGGCTGAAGGACGCGGCGAACGTCAATACGGTGCAAGAGATCTCCGATTTTGAGGTCTCGCTGCGTGACCTGACGGAGGAGCTACCGCAGGTCGGGGCCGCGTCGCTCGTGGTGTCCTGGTTCGGCGACGATCTGCGTTGCGGTGCTTGCCGCCTGCGGCCGCGGGTGGAGCAGACCGAGTTCGACGGCACGCCGATGGCGTGGGAAGTCAGTGGCATGGACCGGGCCTCGGCAGAGACCGTGCCGTTGGCGGATGGACGGCCTGTCTATGGCGGGACGCCTGCGGACGCGGCCGTGATCGAAGCGATTCAGGGGCTGACCGGGCGGGGCATCGACGTCACGTTCTATCCTTTCATTCTGATGGAGCAGCTTGCGGGCAATGGCTTGCCAGATCCGTATGGGCAACCGGAGCAAGCTGCACTGCCGTGGCGGGGACGGATCACGACGGCTCTCGCGCCCGGACAGCCTGGGACGACGGACCGGACAGCGGCGGCGCGCGCGGAGGTCGACGCGTTCTTCGGCACGGTGCGTGCATCTGACTTCGCGCTTTCCGGTGGAGACGTGGTGTATTCCGGCCCCGCGGAGCTCAGCTATTCCCGCTTCATCCTGCACTACGCTGCGCTTTGCGCAGCGGCAGGCGGCGTCGAGGGGTTCTGCATCGGATCCGAAATGCGTGGTCTGACGCGGATCCGGGCCGATGGCGACAGCTTTCCGGCAGTGGAGCGTCTGCGGGATCTGTTGGAGGATGTGCGCCTGTTGCTGCCTGGCGCGAAGCTCGGCTATGCGGCGGATTGGTCGGAGTATTTCGGGTATCATCCGTCGGATACGGGGGATGTCCATTTCCATCTCGACCCGGTCTGGTCGCATCCGGATTGCGACTTCGTCGGGATCGACAACTACATGCCTCTGACGGACTGGCGGGATGGATCCGACCATCTGGACGCGGGTCACGGGAGCATCCTGAACCCTGGCTATCTGCGCGCCGGGGTGATCGGCGGCGAGGGCTACGATTGGTATTATCCGGACGCGGCGGCCCGTGACGCGCAGGCCCGCGCGCCCATCACAGACGGGGCGTATGGTGAGCCTTGGGTGTTCCGCTACAAGGATTTGCAGGGCTGGTGGTCGAACATGCACCACGACCGCATCAGCGGCGTGCGGCAGGCGAGCCCGACCGGCTGGGTGCCTATGTCCAAGCCGATCCGTTTCACCGAGTACGGCTGTGCAGCCATCGACAAGGGAACGAACCAGCCCAACAAATTCCTCGATCCGAAATCTTCGGAGTCACGGCTGCCGCACTACTCGGCGGGGACGCGGGACGATGCGGTGCAGCAGGGCTATCTCGATGCGATGCTCCATGTCTGGAGTGACGCCGCGAACAACCCGGTTTCGGCGCTCTACGGGGCGCCGATGCTGGACTTGGATCACAGCTTCGTCTGGGCCTGGGACGCGCGGCCCTGGCCGGCATTCCCCCAGTTGCTGGATTACTGGAATGACGGGGCGAATTACGCCCGGGGCCACTGGGTGAACGGGCGTAGCGGATTGCAGTCGCTGGCGCAGACAATCGCCGAAATTTGCCGTGACGCCGGTATCGTCGACGTCGATGTCTCAGCGGTGCGCGGGGTGCTGCGCGGCCACCAGACGGATGACGTTCAGAGCGGCCGAGCCGATCTGCAGTCCTTGCTACTGGCCTATGCTGTGGAGGCGGTCGAGACGGGCGGTAAGCTGGTCTTTGGGATGCGTGAAGTGCCTCGGATACATGATGTGTCCGTGGATGACCTCGTCCGGGCGGAGGGGCCGACCCGTTCGCTGACGCGAAGCGCCGTCGCCGAGATCCCGGGGCGTGTCCGCGTCGGATATGGCGATGCGATGGGCCAGTTCGAGGCGCGTATGGCGGAAGCCGTGCATCCTGGATCGACAGGTCTGCCTGTCGATGAGTCGTCCTTTCCGCTCTCCCTGACAGCTGGCGAAGGTCATGCCCTGGCCGAACGGTTCCTGGCCCAGGCGCGCGTGGCGCGCGATGGGTTGGAATGCGGGCTTGGGCCGTCCCGTCGCGACGTGGCGCCGGGCGATCTCCTCCGTTTCGAGGGCGAGGCGGAGCGGTGGCGGATCGACCGCATTCAAGATGAGGGCATGCGTTTGATCCGGGCGCGCCGCGTTGAACCTACCTCGTTTCGGCCGGGCGGTGACAGCGAGGACCCCATTGCCCGTCCCAGGCCATCGGCGCCGCTCCCGGTGGAGGCGGTCTTTCTGGACCTTCCGCTGTTGACCGGGGAAGAAGTGCCGCGTGCTCCCTATGTGGCAGCCGCGGCCTCGCCCTGGCCCGGAACCGTCGCCGTCCAATCATCCGTCGAGGATAGCGGCTATGTCTTCGACACCGCTCTGGATGTGCCCGCGGCGATGGGTGTGACACTATCGGAGCTTCCTTCCGCATCGCCTGGGCGTTGGGACAGGGGCGCCGACCTCCTGGTTCGAATACCAGGTGCGGAGCTTCAGAGCGTTTCGGACACGGCGCTTCGGGCAGGGGCAAATGCCCTGGCGATCGGGAGCGGCGCGACGCAGGGATGGGAGATCCTGCAGTTCCGGGATGCAAGCCTGGTGGAACCGGATGTCTGGGCTCTCTCCATGCGGCTGCGAGGCCAAAGGGGCACGACGATCCCGGCAAATTGGCCCCTGGGCGCGCAGGTGGTGATTCTGGATGGCGCGTTGGGTCAGGTGCATGTGACCGCAAACGGCGTCGGGCTCCCCCGCCATTATCGATTGGGGGCGGCTCGCCTGCCGCTTGACCACCCAAGCGTCATCCATCGCGAGGTGACACCGCATGCCGTCGGGCTGCGTCCCTTTTCGCCCGTCCATCTGCGGGCCGACTGGGTCGGGGGCGATCTCGCGATCCAGTGGGTGCGGAGGACGCGGGCCGTGGGCGAGGCTTGGGGCACGGCGGATGTGCCGCTCGCGGAAGCGTCGGAGCGCTACCGTATCGAGGTCTCCGACGATCTTGGCGCGACGCTTGTCACGAATGCGTCCAGCTCGACCGCCGTCATCAGCGCCGCAGAACTGACTGCGAGCGGTCTGACGGTCGCGCCGTTCCGCATTCGTGTGGCTCAGATCTCGGACGTGGTCGGTCCGGGCGCGTGGGCGGAAATGACGCTCTCGTGACAATGTGACGAATGGCTTACGCCCTGGGCCAGAAAGGCCTAGTATCATGACGCGACACGAGCACGAGGCGCGCCATGACCCGGACAGACACCAATATCCGTTCCGTCGATTTCGTTTGGGAGCAGGCGCTGAGCGAGGCTTCTGATGCCATCGCTGCCGAGCCTCTCCTGGGCGGCCTCGTGCATTCGTCGATCTTGCACCATGCTTCGCTCGAGAACGCGTTGGCCCATCGTTTCGCCCAGAAACTGGCGTCGCAGGAGATGGGCGAGCAATTGCTGCGCGAAATCGCGGACCAAGCCTATGGCGAAGACCTGGATCTGGGCCAAGCCGCGCGCGCCGATATAGTCGCGGTTTTCGAGCGCGATCCTGCCTGCCATCGGTTTCTGCAGCCTCTTCTGTTTTTCAAGGGATTCCAAGCTGTTCAAGCCTATCGAGTTTCAAACTGGCTTTGGCGGAAGGGACGGCAGGATCTTGCCTATTTCGTCCAGATGCGGATCAGCGAAGCCTTTGGCGTCGACATTCATCCTGGCGCGAGGATTGGCCGCGGGATCATGATCGACCACGCGCATTCCATCGTGATCGGCGAGACCGCCGTGGTCGGGGACAATGTGTCCATGCTGCATTCCGTGACCTTGGGCGGCACCGGCAAGGAGCATCATGATCGACATCCGAAAATTGGCAACGGCGTCTTAATCGGAGCCGGAGCGAAGGTGCTCGGGAACATCAAGGTCGGCCACTGCTCTCGCATCGCGGCCGGATCGGTCGTGCTGGAAGAGGTTCCGCCGATGAAGACTGTCGCAGGCGTTCCGGCCCGCATCGTCGGAGAGGCGGGCTGTGCGCAGCCCTCCACCATGATGGACCAGTTGATCGGAATCCGCGGCCCGGACGCCTGAGAGACGGCCGGCATCGGGCCTGGTCCGGTAGCGCCGCGCCCGGATCCGTGATCGGGCGCGGCGGAGGCTCAGGCGAGCATCGTCATCGGGTTTTCGAGGTTCTCGGCTAGCGCCTTCAGGAAGTCAGCCCCAAGCGCCCCGTCGATCACCCGGTGATCGACGCTGAGCGTTACCGACATGACGGTCGCCGCCGTGATTTCGCCATCGGCGCCGATGACCGGCTTCTTTACCCCCGAGCCCACCGCCAGGATCGAGCCGTGCGGCGGATTGATGACGGCGTCGAAATTGTCGATGCCGAACATCCCGAGGTTGGAAATGGCGAAGCTGCCGCCCTGATACTCGTGAGGGGCGAGTTTGCGCTCGCGGGCGCGTGTCGCGAGGTCCTTCATCTCGGCGGATAGCGCCGACAGGGACTTGTGATGCGCGTCCTTGAGAACCGGCGTGAATAGGCCGCCCTCAATCGCGACGGCAACCGCCACATCCGACGGTTTGAGCTTCAGGATGCGGTCGCCCGCCCAGACGGCATTGGCGTCCGGCACCTGCTGAAGGGCGATGGCGCCCGCCTTGATGATGAAGTCGTTCACCGACAGCTTGACACCCCGCGATTCCAGTTGCTTATTCAACTGGCTGCGGAACTTGAGCAGCGCATCGAGCTTGATCTCCCGACGCAGATAGAAATGCGGGATCGTCTGCTTCGCTTCGGTGAGGCGCGCGGCGATCGTCTTGCGCATCCCGTCGAGCTTGACCTCCTCGAAGTCGCGCCCCTCATACATCTTGAGAACGGTATCGGTGGCCATACCGGCAGGCATCGCCGGCTTCTGGCCCTGGGCTGCCGCTGCGGGCTTGGCTGCCTCGGCTTGCGGGGCAGCCGCAGGCGCCGCCTTCGACGGATCGAACGCCTCGACATCCGCTTTCACGATACGCCCACGCGGGCCGGAGCCCTTCACCTGCGACAGGTCGATCCCGCGATCCTTGGCTATACGCCGCGCGACCGGCGTGGCGAAGAGACGTTTGCCGTCGCCGCCACTTGGCGCCGGGGCCGGGGCGCTGTTGCCACCAGCTTCGCGGCCATAGCCCTTTTGGGGCTCGGTGTCCGGCGTAGGCTCCGCCGGAGCGGCATTGGAGGATCCGCCCGACGACGCGCTGTCGATGGCGGAGGCGTCCTCGCCCTCCTCCAGCAGCACCGCGATCGGAGAGTTCACCTTCACGTTCTCGGTGCCCTCGGCCACGAGGATCTTGCCGACGATGCCTTCATCGACAGCCTCGAACTCCATCGTCGCCTTGTCGGTCTCGATTTCGGCCAGCAGGTCGCCGGAGGAGACGGTGTCCCCCTCCTTGACAAGCCATTTCGCCAGCGTGCCCTCCTCCATCGTGGGGCTGAGGGCGGGCATCAGGATTTCGGTCGCCATGTGCTGAGCCCCTTATTTGTAGGTCACTTTGCGGACGGCCTCGATCACCTCGTCGGTGGAGGTCAGCGCCAGCTTTTCGAGATTGGCCGCGTAGGGCATGGGCACGTCCTTGCCCGTGCAGGTCACGACCGGCGCATCGAGATAATCGAAGGCGCGCTGCATGATCGTCGAGGCCATGTGGTCGCTGAAACTGGCCACAGGGAACCCTTCCTCGACCAGGACGCAGCGGTTCGTCTTCATCACCGAGGCAAGCACCGTGTCGTAGTCGACCGGGCGCAGGGTGCGAAGGTCGATCACTTCCGCCTCGATCCCGTCGCCTGCGAGCTTTTCAGCCGCCTCCAGCGCGTAGGTCATGCCGATCCCCCAAGAGACCAGCGTCACGTCCGAGCCCTCGCGCCAGATCTTCGCCTTGCCGAAGGGGATCGTGAAGTCGTCCAGCTTCGGCACGTCGAAGGACTTGCCGTAGAGGATCTCGTTTTCCAGGAAGATCACCGGGTTGGGGTCGCGGATGGCCGTTTTCATCAGGCCCTTCGCGTCGGCTGCCGAGTAGGGCATCACCACCTTCAGCCCCGGGATCGAAGCATACCAGGCCGCATAGTCCTGCGAGTGCTGGGCGCCGACCCGCGCGGCCGCGCCGTTGGGCCCGCGGAACACCATCGGCGCGCCCATCTGGCCGCCCGACATATAGAGCGTCTTGGCCGCCGAGTTGATGATCTGGTCGATCGCCTGCATCGCGAAGTTGAAGGTCATGAATTCGACGATCGGACGCAAACCGCCGAAGGCCGCGCCGACGCCGATCCCGGCAAAGCCGTGCTCGGTGATCGGCGTGTCGATCACGCGCTTGGCGCCGAACTCGTCCAGCATGCCCTGGGTGATCTTGTAGGCGCCGTTATACTCGGCGACCTCTTCACCCATGATGAAAACGTTCTCGTCGCGGCGCATCTCTTCGGACATGGCGTCGCGCAGCGCTTCGCGGACGGTCTGGCTGACCATCTCGGTCCCCTCGGGCCAGTCCGGGGAGGCGTTGGATTGCGGCGCCGGCGCCTCGCTGGCGACCTGAGCCGCGGCGGGGGCAGGGGCGGGGGCCTCGTCGCGGGCCTCCTGGGTAGGCGCCTCGGCGGTGGAGCCGATATCGTCGGCGCTCTCGCCCTCCTCCAGCAGGACGGCGATGGGCGAGTTGACCTTCACCCCTTCGGTGCCTTCTGCGACCAGGATCTTGCCGATCGTCCCCTCGTCGACGGCTTCGAATTCCATCGTCGCCTTGTCGGTCTCGATCTCGGCCAGGATGTCGCCGGAGGAGACGGTGTCTCCCTCCTTCACCAGCCATTTCGCCAGCGTGCCCTCCTCCATCGTGGGGGAGAGGGCGGGCATCAGGATCTCGGTCGCCATTTACACGGCCTCCTGCGGAACTTCTTTGGCGTAGATGTCGGTCCAGAGCTCTTCGAGCGCGGGCTCCGGGCTTTCCTTGGCGAATTCGGCGCTCTCGTTGACGATCTCCTTCACCTCCTTGTCGACGGCCTTCAGGTCGTCTTCGGTGGCGTGCTTGCCGGTCAGCAGCATCTGGCGGATCATCTCGATCGCGTCCCGTTCCTCGCGCATCTTCTGCACCTCGTCGCGGGTGCGGTATTTGGCCGGGTCGGACATGGAGTGGCCGCGATAGCGGTAGGTCATGACCTCAAGGATATACGGGCCCTTGCCCGAGCGGCAGTAGGCGACGGCCCGCTCGCCCGCATCCTTGACCGCCAGCACGTCCATGCCGTCGACCTCTTCGCCCTCGATGCCGTAGGCCGCGCCCCGCTCCCAATAGGAGGGCGACTTGGTCGAGCGCTTGGTCGAGGTGCCCATGGCGTATTGGTTGTTCTCGATCACGAAGATCGCGGGCAGGTCCCACAGCTCGGCCATGTTGTAGGTCTCGTAGACTTGGCCCTGGTTGGCCGCGCCGTCGCCGAAATAGATGAAGGTGACGTTGTCGTTGCCCTTGTATTTATCGGAGAAGGCCAGCCCCGCGCCCAGCGGCACCTGGGCCGCGACGATGCCATGGCCGCCGTAGAAATGCTTCTCCTTGGAGAACATGTGCATCGAGCCGCCCTTGCCCTTGGAGTAGCCCCCCTCGCGGCCCGTCAGCTCGGCCATAACGCCCTTCGGGTCCATCCCACAGGCCAGCATGTGCCCGTGGTCGCGGTAAGAGGTGATGCGCTTGTCGCCCTCTTTCGCGGCGGCCTCCAGGCCGACCACGACGGCCTCCTGGCCGATATAGAGGTGGCAGAAGCCACCGATCAGGCCCATCCCGTAAAGCTGGCCGGCCTTCTCTTCGAACCGCCGGATCAACAGCATGTCCTTGTAGTAGCCGAGCAGCTCTTCCGCGCTGACGTTAGGTTTCGCTTTGGCGGTCGATTTGCGCGCTGCCATTCTTGTTCCTCCGGTCGCGAGAACGTTCAACGTTAAACAGTCTCTACCGGCTGTGGCCCAAGAACGCAAAGCGGCTTATGTGGTGGGGGGTATGCGTCTCGCGCAAGGCCGCCTTTCCGGATGTTTGTCAGGCTATTCGACGATGATCTCGTCAGTGCGCGCGACGCCGAGTACGGCCCGCGCCCGTTCGTCCAGAAGGTCGAGGTCGAGGAAGTCGTCGGAAAGGCGCTTGGTGCGGTCGGTCATCCGCTCCACTTCCTCCGTCAGCAAGGCCAATTCGGCCTCGAGCACCTGCCGCTCGGCTTCAAGCTCCACCCCTCGCAGCACACCGTACTCGCCCTGGACCGCGGCGAAGGTGAAGTAGAGGGCAAAACCCAGGAGGCCGATAGGGAGAATCAGGCCGGGGCCTGGAGTGAGACGTCTGGTCGACATGCATGGTCCTGCGCGCTCGGACCTCTGCCGGGCCCGTTCTCCGACACCCTAGCGGCAAATGATTCGCGGTGTCAGTCCCTTCCGGGCGACGGGCGCGCGCCGTTGCGCGCCCGCCACGGCCTCAACCCGCGACCGAGGCGTCGCGGATGCTGTCGATGGTCGCGCCCAGGGTCGCGTCGAACTCTTCCTGCGACTGCTGGTCCGACAGACCCTCGGTCAGCGCCCGGCTGAAGCTGGCGATGACGCCCTTGTTCTGGGCCAGGCGCGCATTGGCTTCCTCGCGGGAATAGCCGCCCGAGAGCGCGACGACGCGCATCACCTGCGGATGGTCGACCAGCGGCTGATAGAAGTTCGCCTGCTCGGGCAGCGTCAGCTTCAGCATGATCTCCTTGCCCTCTTCCAGCGCGTCCAGATGCTTCAGGATCGCGTCGCGCAGCATCGCTTCGGCCTCGGCCTTGTCGGGGATGGAGATCGTGATCTCAGGCTCCAGGATCGGGATCAGCCCATGCGCCAGGACCTGGCGCCCGACCTCGAATTGCTGGGCCACGATCGCCTCGATTCCCTCGGCATTGGCCGCGCCGATCACCGAGCGTTCCTTGGTGCCGAAGATGCCCATTTCGACCGCGCGGGCCAGCGTGGCGTCGAGGCCCGGCATCGGCTTCATCAGCTGCACGCCATTCGCGGCCGCCTCCAGTCCCTTGTCGATCTTGAGGAACGGGACGACGCCCTTCTTCTCCCACAGGAACTGGGCGGCGGGCATGCCGTCGAATTCCCGGTCCATGGTCTGCTCGAACAGGATGGCGCCGATCACCTTCTCGCCGGTGAAGACGGGCGAGGTCACGATCCGCTCCCGCATGCCGTGGATCAGGTCGAACATCTCCGCATCCGAGGAATAGCGATCCTCCTCGATCCCGTAGAGGCGCAGAGCCTTCGGGCTGGAGCCCCCGGATTGGTCGAGGGCCGCGATGAAACCCTGGCCGGCGCGGATTTTGGCGGCTTGATCGACGTTGCTCATGAGCTCTCCTCCGGGGCACGAAAACTTTTCCCGGCCTAAGCCGCGCCCGATGTTACGGCAAGGGCGTGGTTGCGCTAACGCGCCGGACGATCCGGTGATCCCGGCGCGAAGCTCCGACCTCCTATCGCGCGGCGGCGGACCAGGCGGCCAGCGCGATGTCGGCCATCTCCGCGGCGCGGTCCTCCCAGATGGGCCAGGCCGCGTCCGGGATTGATCTGTCGATTCGATCAAGCAGACGGACGGCCCCCCGGTCGCCACGGGCGCCGGCCAGCGAGGCGTAGAGCTGGGCGGCCTGGAGGCTGCGCACCGCGCCTTGGCCCGAGAAATGGGCCTGGGCGCGCGCGGCCAGATCGCGCGGCGACGCGTCGAGCCCGTCCAGCGCGCCCGCTGCCTCCGCCTGCATGTCGAGCCGTGCGGCAAAGTCCAGATCATCTTCCAGCCGGTCCATCAGGCCCTGCGCCCCCGGGGCCCCCGCGACCCCCGCCACCAGCGCGGCGGAATAGGCCGCCGCGGGATCGCGCGCGGACAGGGCTTCGGCGACCGCCAGGGCCACCTCTCCGTCCTGCTGCGCGAGGCCCGACAGCAATGCCAGCCCTCGCGCCTCGGCCAGCGGCGCGCCTTCCCCGCGCAGGAGCGCCAGGCCGACCTCGCGACGTTGCGCCTCCGTGAGCGTGTCCGGAGTGTCCAGCGCCTGCACGACGAGCGCCGGAGGCAGCGCGGCTCGCTCCGCGGCGGGCGCCTGCCGGACGATGGGCTGGAGACCTTCGATCAGGGCCAGCGCCCCGTCTTCGAAGCTGCTCGGCTCCAGAAACAACGGCGCGTCAGGAGAGAAACCCGTCTCGATCACGAGCCGGTCCGGATCGGCGACGAAGGCGGACCAGCCTTGGGCCACTTCGGTCACGAAGGTCTTGCCATGCTTCGGCAGAACGCCGTCTTCGGCCTGTGCCGAAAGCATCCCGCTCAACATCTGCGTGATCGCCGCCCCGGCCTGATCGGGGTCGATAAGAGGCGGCGGCAGGAAGCCCTGCGCCACCTCCCATCCGCCAAGATTCTCAAGGATCAGCGAGGCCGCGCGCAGATCGCCCGATGGCTCCGGATCCTGACCCTCGCCCGCCCAGAGCGTGACGTAGTCGAAGTCCAAATCCAGCGTGGCGGCCAGCACGCC
Organism: Jannaschia seohaensis; assembly: GCF_900116765.1. Taxonomy (GTDB): domain Bacteria; phylum Pseudomonadota; class Alphaproteobacteria; order Rhodobacterales; family Rhodobacteraceae; genus Jannaschia; species Jannaschia seohaensis. The sequence continues at coordinate 75,247 of NZ_UETC01000004.1, forward strand.
CGCCAGGCCGGTCTCGATCCGGGCCTGGGCCGCGGCGCTGGGCATGTCATAGACGACGTCCATGACGACTTGGGGCAGGCTGAGTCCCGCCGGTCCCATCATCATCGCCAGCGGCCCGGCATCCGGCGGCAGGCAGTCGGGGGCGAGCGTCACCGCTCTGGCGGCCAGACTGAACTCCATGCGGCTTGCGTCGAACGGGTCGCCGGTCAGCACCTCCATCCCGCCGATGGAGATGTCGCAGACCGGACCGTCGGTGATGTTGTCGTAGAGCGTCACTTCCAGGTCGTCGATCGCCAGGGTGCCCTCGGCGATCGAGACCGAAAGGTCGGAATAGCGCAGGTCCATCTGCGAGCGGAGCGCGAGCACGCCGGAGCGAACCACGGAGGCCGCCAGCCGGTCGGGGTGGATCAACTCCCAAAGGGACCGCTCCTGCGCGGCGGCAGGCAGGGCGGTGGCCGTGGCGAGGAGTGGCAAAACGAGGCGGCGCATGATCGGTCCTCCAGTCCGGAATGTCTCCAGACTAGGGGCGCCCGCGCCGCCCAAGCAAATGCTTTTAGTCCGAGAGCGCGGCCACGCCGGGCAGGGTTTTCCCCTCCATCCACTCCAGGAACGCGCCGCCCGCGGTCGAGATGTAGCTGAAATCGTCCGCGACGCCCGCTTGGTTCAGCGCCGCCACCGTGTCTCCACCGCCCGCGACGGAGATCAGCTTGCCCTCCTGCGTGAGCTTGGCGGCATGGCGCGCGGCGGCGACCGTCGCCGCGTCGAAGGGCGACAGCTCGAACGCGCCCAGCGGACCGTTCCAGATCAGCGTGGCGCAGCCATCCAGGACCGTCTTGATATGGGCGACCGAGTCCGGGCCCGCGTCGAGGATCATATGTCCGGCGGGCACCTCCTCAGCCCTGACGGTCTTCGTCGGCGGATTGGCGCGAAACTCCTCGGCCACCACCACGTCCCGCGGCAGCAGGATCGCGCACCCGGCCGTCTCGGCCTTGGCCGCGATCTCGCGGGCTGTGTCCAGGAGGTCGTGCTCGCAGAGGCTCTTGGCGACATCGATGCCCTGCGCGGCCAGGAAGGTGTTCGCCATGCCGCCGCCGATGATCAGGTGCTGGACCCGGCCCACGAGATTGCCCAGCAGATCGAGCTTGGTCGAGACCTTGGCCCCGCCGACCACGGCAGCCACGGGCGGGGTCGGGTTGCCGAGGGCCTTCTCCAGGGCTTCGAGTTCGGCCTGCATCAGCCGTCCGGCGCAGGCGGGCAGCAGACGGGCCAGCGCGTGGGTCGTGGCATGGGCGCGGTGCGCGGCCGAGAAGGCATCGTTGCAATAGACGTCGCCGATGGCCGCGAGGCGCTGGGCGAAGCCCTGGTCGTCCTTCTCTTCACCGGGGTTGAAGCGCACGTTCTCGAAAAGCAGCACATCGCCCGCCGCCATCGCGCCGACCGCCTCGCCATAACTGCCATCGACGAACCCCACCTCGCGGCCGAGCGCGGCGCTCAGGGCGGGGACCACCTGGCGCAGCGACATCTCCGGCACGACCTTCCCCTTGGGCCGGCCGAAATGCGCGAGCAGGACGGGTTTGCCGCCCTTGGCGATGATGTCGGTCACCGTCGGCACGATCCGGTCGATCCGGGTTGTGTCGCTCACGCGCCCGTCCTCGACGGGCACGTTAATGTCCACGCGGGTCAGGACGACCTTGCCGTCTAGGTCCATGTCGTCGAGCGTCTTGAAGGGCATGCGGCGTCTCCGGTGCGGTTTGCGCCGTCCTTAACCGTGGACGGCGCCGAGCGGAACCGGAGGACTGGGGCTCTGCCCCAGACCCCGGGATATTTAGGCAGGGAAGAAGAGGAGGCGTCGGCCCCTCCTCAGATCAGCTTGCCCATCGCGACGGCGGTGTCGGCCATCCGGTTGGAGAATCCCCACTCGTTGTCGTACCAGCTCAGGATCCGGCACATCTTGCCGCCATCCATCACCTTGGTCTGATCCATGTGGAAGACGGAGGAATGCGGGTCGTGGTTGAAGTCGGTCGAGACCAGCTTCCTCTCGGTATAGCCCAGGATGCCCTTCAGCGGCCCGTCGGCAGCGGCCTTGATCGCCGCGTTGATCTCTTCGACGGAGGTGTCGCGGGCGGCGGTGAAGGTCAGGTCCACGACCGAGACGTTCGGCGTGGGCACGCGAATCGCGACACCGTCCATCTTGCCGTTGAGCTCCGGCATGACCAGGCCGACGGCCTTGGCGGCGCCGGTGGAGGTCGGGATCATCGACAGAGCCGCGGCGCGGGCGCGGTAGAGATCCTTGTGCATCGTGTCCAGCGTCGGCTGGTCGCCGGTGTAGCTGTGGATCGTCGTCATGAAGCCGCGTTCGATCCCGATGGCGTTGTGCAAGGTGTGGGCCACCGGCGTGAGGCAGTTCGTCGTGCAGGACGCGTTCGAGACGATCAGGTCGTCCGAGGTCAGCGTGTCGTGATTGACGCCATAGACGATGGTCTTGTCGGCATTGGTGCCGGGCGCCGAGATCAGCACGCGGCTGGAGCCGTTCTCCAGATGCGCCTGACACTTCTCCTTGGAGGTGAAGATGCCGGTGCATTCCATCACGACGTCCACATCGGACCAGGGCAGGTCGGCGGGATTGCGCTCGGCGGTGACGCGCATCGGACCGCGGCCCACATCGATCCAGTCGTCGCCGGTGGTCACCTCGGCCGGAAAGCGGCCATGGACCGAGTCGTACTGCAGAAGGTGGGCATTGGTCTCGACGGGGCCCAGATCGTTGATCGCGACGACCTCGATATCGGTGCGGCCCGATTCAATGATCCCGCGCAGGACGTTGCGGCCGATCCGGCCAAATCCGTTGATTGCTACCTTGACCATGAATTCCTCTCAGCTGTGCGATGCTGTGACGTGGTAACGGACCGTTATCGCTAACGGTTCCACGCGGCGCTAGCACGGCGTCGGGGCGGCGGGCAAGTCAGCGCCAGAACGCGACCAACTCGATCAGGCGCAGCAGGCGCCGGGCGAGGAAGAGCAGCGCCTCGGATCCGTTGAGGAAAATATCGGCCAGGATGAAGGCCAGAAGGACGAAGCCGAGGCCGATAGCGATCTTGTTGGTCATGGCGCGACCATGACCGGGCTGCGGGGCCGGGGGAAGCCCGCCCCGCAGCCGATCCGTCAGATCAGGCGGCCCATATGGCCCGCGACATCGGCCATCCGGCAGGAGAAGCCCCATTCGTTGTCGTACCAGGCCAGCACGCGGACCGTGCGGCCGACGACCTTGGTCTGGTCCGGGGCGAAGATCGAGGAATGGGTCGTGTGGTTGAAGTCGATGGAGACCTTGGGCTCCGGATCGTAGGCGAGTACGGCGCCCATGTGACCGGCGGCGGCCTCGGCGACGACCTCGTTGACGTCGGCGACGGTCACGTCGCGTCCGGCCTGGAAGGTCAGATCTACCGCCGAGACATTCGGGGTGGGAACGCGCAGCGCGGTGCCGTCGAGTTTGCCGGCCAGTTCGGGCACCACCTCGCCGATGGCCTTCGCCGCGCCGGTCGAAGTCGGGATCATCGCCATGGCCGCCGCCCGGGCGCGGTATAGATCCTTGTGGCGGCGGTCCAGCGTCGGCTGGTCGCCGGTATAGGAATGGATCGTCGTCATCACGCCGGACTCGATCCCGATGGCGTCGTTGAGCACCTTGGCCAGGGGGGCGAGGCAATTCGTCGTGCAGGAGGCGTTGGAGGCGACATGGTGGTCGCGGGTCAGCGCCCGGTGGTTCACGCCATAGACCACGGTCAGGTCGGCATTCGTGGCCGGGGCCGAGACCAGCACGCGCTTGGCGCCGCGGTTCAGGTGGACCGCCGCCGCGTCGCGCCGGTTGAACTTGCCGGTGCATTCCAGAACGACGTCCACGCCGTCCCAGTCCAGCTCTTCTGGGTCGTAGGTCGACATCACCTCGATGGGCCCTGCGCCCAGGTCGAGCGTATTGCCCTCGACCCGAACTTCGCCGCCATAGCGGCCATGCACCGAATCGTAGCGCAGCAAGTGGGCGTTGGTCTCGATCGGGCCGGTGGCGTTCACCTTGACGACGGCGACATCATTGCGCGCGGCGGAGGCGATATGCGCCAAAGTGCAGCGCCCGATCCGCCCGAACCCGTTGATCCCGATCGTCACCGTCATGGCCGTTCCTCGCTGGCTGTTTCACGCCGGTATATGGCGGTATACCGTGGGGGCAACGGGCGCGACCGGGCCGTTAGCGGTAAACTTGCATTGGTTGCGCAAACGGTTAGCGCTATCTTGCGGGAACGCGCTTCGGCGCCCCGGCGTTTGGGCCGGATATCCATGACGCTCGTTTCGGCGGGCCGAGACCCTTGAGCGAGGAACAGCCTGCATGAGCGGACTTCTAGCCCTGTTGGACGACGTGGCGGCCATCTCGAAAGTGGCGGCGGCCAGCGTCGATGACGTCATCGGTCAGGCGACCAAGGCCGGGGTTAAGGCCGCTGGTGCGGTGATCGACGACGCGGCGGTGACGCCGAAATATGTCCACGGCTTCGCCCCGGCCCGCGAGATCCCGATCGTCCTCAAGATCGCGCGCGCCTCGCTGTTCAACAAGATCGTGATCCTGCTGCCCATCGCGCTCCTGCTCAGCAGCTTCGCGCCCTGGCTGATTCCGCCGCTCCTGATCCTGGGCGGGCTCTATCTGTGTTTCGAAGGCGCGGAGAAGCTCCACCATTGGCTCAGTCCCAAGCAGCCCGCCAGCCTTGCCAAGATCCAGGACCCCGAACATACGCCCCTTGACGCCGCCCATCTGGAGGAGCAGCGCGTCAAAGGGGCGATCAAGACCGATTTCATCCTCTCCGCCGAGATCATGACCATCGCGCTCGCCGCCACGCCCGAGGGCGGCGTGATCTACCAGGGCGTGATTCTGGCTCTGATCGCCGTCGCCATCACGGCCGCCGTTTACGGCGCCGTGGCGCTGATCGTGAAGGCGGACGATTTTGGCCTGCATCTGGCCAACGAGGGTCGGACGGCAGCCGGGCGTAAGCTGGGGGAGATGATCGTGCGCGGGATGCCGGGCTTCATGAAGGCCCTGACGGTCGTCGGGACGGCGGCGATGCTCTGGGTCGGCGGCAACATCATCGTGCATGCGCTGCATGAGATGGGGCTACATCTCCCCTACGAGCTGATCCACGGCGCGGCCCATGCGGTCGGGCAGGGGAATGGCGTAGTTGAATGGGCGGTGACGGCGCTGATCGACGGGATCATCGGGATCGGGCTGGGCTTTGCGGTGATGCCGGTCGCGGCGCGGATCGGCGGTCTGCTGGGCGACGAGGATGCAAAGGCGCATTAGGGCCGCTGCCGCACCTTCGTGGTTCCATCGCGTTCGACGATCTCGAACTGGTCGGAATGGGCCTTGAACCATTTCAACCATTGCCCGATCGCCGGGTGCGCCTTGTCGTAGCCATGAGAGGCCTTCACCTCCTTGGAGACGGCTGAGAACTTTCCACTCGCTCTCGAGCACCACCCGCACCGCCGCGACGATCGCGTCATCGTCGGTCGAGGCCGCAGGTACGGAGGACGGTGGCTTGTGCGATAGCGGCTCGAACCGCGTGCAGGCGGCTTGAAATGTCTTCGGCGTCTTGGTCTCGCCCATCCCTCTCACATCGACCCCCAACCGCCGCAGCATCCGGGCGAGCGGCGTGAAATCTCCGTCGGAGGAGACAAGGACAACCACCCCAAGGCCCTCGGTCATCGTCAAGTGCAGCGCGTCCAGGGCGAGGGTGATGTCGGTCGCATTGCGGGACGGCGTGGCGGCGGCGGAGAGGATCGGCTCGAAGGCGCCATGAGCCGCCCAACCCCTGAGGGCCGCGTCGCTGCCATAGACCCGGACGACGCGCGGGCGCTCAGTATGGCCGGCAAGAAGGCGCGACGCATAGCTCGACGAGACGTTGTCGCCGTCGATGAAAATACCTGTCCTGAGACGCGGCGGAGAGGGAAGGGCGGGGGCAGCCATACCCTTCCCTCTTCAATGACGATTGCGGCGGCGGAAAGGCGTGCCCGCCGGCCGCCGGATCAGAGCAGGTCCCGCGTCGCCTGTGCCACCGCCTGCGCGGTGATGCCGAAATGCTCGTAGAGCTGTTCGGCGGGCGCGGAGGCCCCGAAACTCTCCATGCCGACGAAGGCTGCTTTGTTCGGGCGTCCCCGCTCGCCGCAGAGCCACCGGTCCCAGCCCATGCGGCACCCCGCCTCGACGGCGACGCGGACCGGCCCGGCGGGCAGGACGCGCTTGCGGTACTTCTCGTCCTGCTGCTCGAACAGTTCCCAGCACGGCATCGAGACGACCCGCGTCCCGATTCCGTCCTGTTGCAACAGCTCGCGCGCCTCCAGCGCGATGGACACCTCGGAGCCGGTGGCGAGCAGGATCGCCATCCGCTTCCCTTCGGCCTCGGCCAGCACATAGGCGCCCTGGGCGACCAGGTTCTTGTTCGTCGCCTCCTTGCGCACGGTCGGGATGCCCTGCCGCGTGAGCGACAGCACGGAGGGCGTCCGCTCCGAAGTCAGCGCCAGTTCCCAGGCTTCGGCCGTCTCGGTCGTGTCGGCGGGGCGGAAGACGTTCATGTTCGGCGTGGCGCGGCTGATCGCCAGATGCTCCACCGGCTGGTGCGTCGGCCCGTCCTCGCCGAGGCCGATCGAGTCATGGGTCATGACATAGGTCACCGGCACGCCCATCAGCGCGGACAGCCGCATCGCCGGGCGGGCATAATCGGTGAAGCACATGAAGGTGCCGCCGTAAGGCCTTGCGCCACCATGCAAAGCCATGCCGTTCATCGCGGCGGCCATGCCGTGTTCCCGGATGCCGTAATAGATGTAGCGGCCCTTGCGGTCCTCGGGGCTGAACATGCCGAGCCCCTCGGTCAGCGTGTTGTTCGAGCCGGTCAGGTCGGCCGAGCCGCCGATGGTCTCGGCCATGATCGGGTTGACGACCTCCAGCACCATCTCCGACGATTTGCGGGTGGCGACCTTGGGCTGCGTCTCGGCCAGTTGGCGCTTTAGCGCCTTGATCGTGGCCGAGAGCCGCTTGGGCGCGGCGCCCGAGAGCGCCCGCTCGAACTCTGCCTTCTTGCCGGAGCCGAGCGCGTCGAACCGCGCCTGCCACTCCGCATGCGCCGCCGCGCCGCGCCGTCCGATCTCTTCCCACTCGGCCTTGAGGTCCGCAGGGATCTCGAAGGCGGGGTAATCCCACCCATAGGCGCGCTTGGCGTTCTCGATCAGCGTCGGATCGGTCAGCGCGCCATGGCCCTTGGAAGTGTCCTGCGCGCTCGATCCGATGGCGATATGGGTTTTGCAGGCGATCATCGTCGGACGGTCGCTCTTGCGCGCCTCGGTCAGGGCGGCGTCGATGGCCGCCGGGTCATGCCCATCGACCTCCAGCACATGCCAGCCGGACGCCGCGAACCGCATCTTCTGGTCGGTCGCGTCCGACAGCGAGACCTTGCCGTCGATGGTGATGCCGTTGTTGTCCCACAGCACGATCAGATGCGAGAGCTTCTGGCGGCCGGCGAGGGCGATGGCCTCCTGGCTGACCCCCTCCATCAGGCAGCCGTCGCCGGCGATCACATAGGTGTAGTGGTCGACGATCTTCTTGCCGTAGCGCGCGCGCTGCACTTCCTCGGCGATGGCCATGCCGACGGCGGTGGCGATGCCCTGGCCCAGCGGGCCGGTGGTCGTTTCGATCCCGGGCGCGTGGCCCCATTCGGGGTGGCCCGCGGTCACGTAGCCCAGCTGGCGGAAGTTGCGCAGCTGGTCCAGCGTCATCTCCGGGTAGCCCGTCAGATAGAGCAGCGAATAGAGCAGCATCGACCCATGCCCGGCCGATAGCACGAAGCGGTCCCGGTCCGGCCAGTTCGGCGCGGCGGCGTCGAACTTCAGATGCTTTTCGAACAGCACGGTGGCGACATCGGCCATGCCCATCGGCATGCCCGAATGGCCCGAATTGGCGGCGGCGACGGCGTCCAGCGTCAAGGTGCGGATTGCGGTGGCCCGGCGCCAATGGGCCGGGTTTGCCGTGCGCAGGGCGTCGAGATCGGGGGTCTGAGCAGCGTCGGACATAGGGGTCTCCGGGCGATCGTGGGTGGCGCGTTCCTAAGCAGGCTGCGTTAAGCGCGCAAGGCTTCGAACGACCACGGGCCTTTGACTCCGGGCCCGGATTGCGATTCTGTGCGCAAAACCCTGTCAAAAACACGGGAGAGCAGGATGGTGGATCAGGCGGAGCTGGAGGCGACGCTCGCGCGGCTCGAAGCGGCGCTCCAGTCGGTGGACGTTCCGGAGGCTGCGCCGGATCTCTCCGGCGAGCTTGCCGAGGCACGCGCGGCCCAGGCTGCCGCCGAGGCGCGGGCGGAGACCCTCGCCGATGAGCTGGAAGGCGCCAAGGCGGAGATTGCGAGCGTGCAAGAGGCGTTTGCGGAGGCACAGGCCGCCGCGGCCGCCGCCCCCGAGGCCATCGCCGGAGACGAGACCGAGCGGATGCGCGGCGCGCTCGACGCACTGACGGCCGAGGTGGAGCGTCTGCGCAGCGGCACTGGCGATGCCGATGCGGCGCTGCTCGCCGAGGTGGACGCCCTGCGCGCCGCCCGCGCCCTGGACCTCGCCGAGATGAAGGCCCTGCTCACCGACCTGGAACCGCTGCTGGAGCCCGCCCATGCCTGACGTCACCATCGAGATCGGCGGTCGCGCCTTCACCGTCGCCTGCCAGGATGGCGAGGAATCCTATCTCTCCGCCGCCGCGGCCCTGCTCGACCGCGAGGCGCAGCAACTGGTTCAGGCGGGATCGCGCCTGACGCCGGACCGGATGCTGCTGATGGCCGGGCTGATGCTGGCCGACAAGTCGATCTCCGCCGAGGAGGAGTTGCGCACGATGGACCGCCGCCTGGCCCAGCAGACGCGCCTCCTGGACGAGCTTCAGGCGCAGCCGACCCCCGAGCCGGTCGAAGTGATCAAGGAGGTGCCGGTCGAGGTCGAGAAGGTCGTCGAGGTCGAGAAGATCGTGGAGACGATCTCGGACGAGGCGCTGGCCCGACTGAAAGCCCTCGCGGACCGGGCCGAAGCCCTGGCCGCCCAGAGCGCGGAGCGCTCCGCCAGCTGATCGGACGTGGCGGCGCCCTCCGGCTCGGGCTGGGGGCGCCGACCCCCGCGCGTGCCGGCGGGTGCGAGTGGTTCTTTGGAGGGGGCGGTCGCCCTCGGCTAACCGCCCGGAGGCGCGCGCCGGCCTCAGTCGAGCCCGATTTCAGCCAGCAGACGCAACGCCTCCTCGGCGGGCGAGGCCAGCGCGTCGCGATTCTCGCCAGGATGGAAGCGCGCGCGCACCGCAGTCGCCATCGGGCGCGGCGTCAGGAGGTGAACCCGGGGGGCGTTCGGCGTCGTGGATTCCGCCTGCCAGGCGCGCACGAGATCCCGCTGCGCGGCCTTGCTGGCCATATAGGCCCCGGCGAATTTCAGCGGCCGGTCGTCGTCGAAAAACACCGCCGTGCCGCCCCCGGCTGCCTGAAGCAGCGGCGCGACATAGGGGATCAGCCGGGCCAGCGCGGCGATGTTCACCGCCACCGTCTTTTCCATGTCCTTTTCCGAGATCATCGGCGCGGGCGTCAGCGGCGGGGCGTGGACCGCCGTGTGGATCCACAGCGGCAGCGCGCCCCAGCGGTCATGGATGCCCCGGCAGAGATGCTGCATCGCACCGGGATCGGTCACGTCCATCGGGGCCAGGGTCGCGGCGCCTCCGGCGGCCTGGATTCGGTCGTCCAACTCTTCCAAGGCCCCCTGCGTGCGCGCGACGGCGACGACATGGGTGCCGCGCGCGGCCAGGGCTTCGGCCAAGGCGGCGCCCAGGCCTCGGGACGCGCCGGTCACGAGCGCAAGATCGGGTCTGTCCATAGGGCTCTCCTGCAGTCCTGCGCCGCCTGCCATGTCCCGAGAGCGGGATCAAGTTGACACCCCGGGCGGCGGCGCGGAAAAGAACCCGTGCCGAAACAACGCGCCGAGGATCCCGTCATGACCCCCAACCTTCAGGCGACGCAGCGCCCGTCCCTGTCCCGGCAGGCCGCCTATGTCCTGGCCGGTACGCTGGTGATCGCCCTGGCCGCGCAGGTCAGTATTCCTTTCTATCCAGTGCCGATGACGCTCCAGACCCTCGCCATCCTGGGCGTAGGTTTTGCGCTGGGCGCGCGTCTGGGCGCGATCACTCTGGTAACCTATCTCGCCCAGGGCGCGATCGGTCTGCCCGTCTTTGCGAATTTCGGGAACGGCGCGGCCTTTTTCGGGCCGACCGCCGGGTTCCTCGTCGGCTTTGTCGGGCTGGCCTTCCTGGCCGGTCTCGCCCGTGACCGTGGGCTCACCGGGCCCGTGGGGCTCTCGGCGGTCGCCGTGGCGGCGTCGCTCGCGCTTTATGTCCCGGGCCTCGCCTGGCCGATGGGCGTGGCCGGCGCGCTGGGTGTTCCGGTCTGGGGGGCGGATCTCGCCTTCGGACCGCTTGCCGCGGCCTTCATGACGCCGTTTCTGGTCGGGGATTTGGTCAAGGCCGTGATCGCGGGGCTTCTCGCCTCCGGCGTCCTGACCTGGATGCAGTCCCGCCGCTGAGGCGGCCGCTCAGCCAGCTTCCGGGGCCGCCTTCGGGCGGCCCTTGTTTTTTGACGACAATTGTCGGGCCAGCGATGCTTGGCAGGACCCGCTCGGCAACAGACTGCATCCGGCGCAAAGCGTGTTGAGATCCTGGGGCACGATCCTGTCCAGGACACGTGTCCGGCACTCCTCCCAACTCAGCCGGTCCCCTGGATCGAGGTCGAGCACGGCCCCGTGCATGAGGTCGAGCCCATCGATCATGTCGTTCGTGCTGCAACCTAGGCCACGGCGATGTGGGCAGGACGCGCAGATCACGTCGGCGCTGGAGGTGATCAGGATCTCCTTCCCGTCACCGGCAGGGCCGCCAAGCTCTCCGTACGCGATCCGGGAGGTGTTTGCCACGAACGCATCGGTGTAGCCCTGACCGTCATAGGTCACCGCGCAGAGGACGTGATGGCGGCGAAGGCGGATCGGCATGGCACCATCGAGCTTGTTGGCCCCACAACCATAGGGAAAGCAGCTCGGATATGATATCGAAGAATAGGCGAGTCCGCCTATTCCGCCGCTTTCAGCCGAAATCCCTTCTCCAGCTGGTCGGCGGGTTCCACCGGATACTCCCCCGAGAAGCAGGCATCGCAGTATTGCGGCGCGTTCGGATCACGGCCCTTGGCCTCTCCGACGGCCCGATAGAGGCCGTCCAGCGAGATAAAGCGGAGCGAGTCGACGCCGAGATGCCGCCGCATCTCCTCCTCGGACATGGAGGCGGCCAGCAGTTTCTCGCGCTGCGGCGTGTCGACCCCGTAGAAGCATGGCCAGGCGGTCGGCGGGGAGGCGATGCGGAAATGCACCTCCTTCGCGCCGGCATCCAGGATCATCTCCTTGATCTTGCGGGAGGTCGTGCCGCGCACAACCGAGTCGTCCACCAGGATCACGCGCTTGCCCCGGATCAGGGCCCGGTTCACGTTCAGCTTGAGCCGGACGCCCATGTTCCGGATCGACTCCGTCGGCTCGATGAAGGTCCGGCCCATATACTGGTTGCGAATGATTCCCATCGCGTAGGGGATGCCCGATTCGAGGCTAAAGCCGATCGCGGCCGGTGTACCCGAGTCGGGGACGGGGCAGACCAGATCGGCTTCGACCGGCGCCTCCTTGGCCAGTTCCCGCCCAATCGCCTCGCGCGTGGAATAGACCGAGCGGCCGCCGAGAATGGAATCGGGACGGCTGAAATAGACATGCTCGAAGATGCAGAAGCGGGGGCGCTTCTGCTCGAAGGGCCGATAGGAGGTGACGCCCGACTCGGAGGTGATCACGACCATTTCGCCCGGCTCGATCTCGCGCACGAACTCGGCGCCGATGATGTCGAGGGCGCAGGTCTCGGAGGACAGCGCCCAACCCTCGCCGACGCGGCCCAGCACCAGCGGGCGCACGCCCAGCGGGTCGCGCACACCGATCAGCTTGGTCCGGGTCATGGCGATGACACTGAACGCGCCCTCGACCCTGCGCAGCGCGTCCTTCATCCGCTCTGGGATGTTTCGCTGGAGCGACCGGGCCATCAGATGGATGATGCATTCGCTGTCCGAGGAGGACTGGAAGATCGAGCCGCGCTCGATCAGCTCGCGGCGCAGCGCGTCGGCATTGGTGATGTTGCCGTTATGGGCGATGGCCGCGCCGCCCATGGCGAACTCGCCGAAGAAGGGCTGCACGTCGCGGATCGCGGTCGCGCCCTTGGACCCGGCGGTCGAGTAGCGGACATGGCCGATCCCGACCGTGCCGGGCAGCATGTCCATCACATCCTGCGAGGTGAAGTTGTCGCGGACATAGCCGAAGCGGCGGACGGAGTTGAACCCGTGCTCTGCGTCATGGACGACGATGCCGCCCGCCTCCTGGCCCCGGTGCTGCAGCGCGTGCAGGCCGAGCGCGGTGAAATTTGCGGCCTCGGCAACGCCGACGACGCCGAAAATGCCGCATTCTTCGCGCAGCTTGTCATCGTCGAAGGGAGTGCTTCGCCAGGTGAGATCGGACATGGGGGGACTCGCGGTGGAGGCTTCGCGTTGGCCGTCACATAACCATTGCAACGGCCCCTGTCACCCCGCCGCGCTGCGGATCGGAAGGCCGGGTTCGCGGCCGGGCGTCCGACAGGTCGTTGGCTGAGGCCGAAGCCGGGCCCGGCAGGAGGATCCTGAGAGGAGCGGTCGCGGAGGGGCTGCATCGGTGCGGGGCTGTCCGTCAGAGGGGTGGGGCCACGCCCGGCACCCGGACACATCCACCGGATGGGCCGCGCGGTGCCGCGAGAACTCAGTTGCCGACCACCGGCGCCGTTTCGACCGGAGTGCCGCATTCGCCAACCAGCGCCTCATAGCGCTGCACGATCCAGCTGGGCGCGTCCTCGGGGATCTGCGCCTCGAGCGCGGCCTGGGCGCGCGAGAAGACCGTGGCGGAGCGGCTCTCCTCGACGGAGGGGATGCCCTCGTTTACGATGACGCGGTCGTAGACGACGAAGCCGACGGCGACCAGAAGCACTCCGCGCAGGACCCCGAAGAGAAAGCCCAAGCCCTGATCGATCGGACCCAGGGCCGAATGCCGAACCGCCGACGACAGAAGCGGCGTGAAGATGGAGGCAACCACCAGCGCCAGCGCAAAGACGAGCGCGAAGGCCGCGATCACCGCCAACTCGCAGCTTTCGCCGAGAATATCGCCCACATAGGGGATTTCGCGGACCAGCGGCTCCGCGGCGCCGGCGAAGGTAAAGGCCAGGATCGCCGCCGCGATCCAGCCGACGATCGCCATGCCTTCACGGATCAGGCCCCGGGAATAGGCGAGGATCGCCGAAACGACGATGATCAGCGCGACGCCCCCGTCGACGATGGTAAAGCCTTCCATGTCCGTCCTTCCGTCGCACCTTCGGGGACGTCAGGCCGCGCCGAACACCTCGCCCACAAGGGTGGTCAGGTCGGGCAGCAGCCGCAGGGACATCCCCCCCGCATCCCCTGTCTTGCAGCCCTTGGGGGCCATCGCGGCGGTGAAACCAAGTTTTGCGGCTTCCTTCAAGCGATTTTCGGCCTGGGCCACCGGGCGCAGGGCCCCCGAGAGCGACAGTTCCCCGAAGACCACGGTTTCCGGCGGCACGCCCGCATCCTCACGCGCCGAGAGCAGCGCGCAGGCGACCGCGAGATCGGCGGCGGGCTCGGAGATGCGGATGCCGCCGGCGACGTTCAGGTAGACGTCGAGCCCGCCGAAGGAGATCCCGGTCCGCGCCTCCAGCACGGCGAGGATCATGCTCAGCCGCGAGCCGTCCCAGCCCACCACCGCGCGTCGGGGCTGCGAGAGTTGCGATGGCGCGACCAGGGCCTGGATCTCGACGAGCAGGGGGCGCGTCCCCTCGATCCCGGCGAAGACCACCGTGCCGGGCGCAGGCGCCTCCCGGTCGCCGAGGAACAGGGCGGAAGGGTTGGCGACCTCGGCCAGACCGCCGCCGGTCATCTCGAAGACGCCGATCTCGTCCGCCGGGCCGAACCGGTTCTTGACCGCGCGCAGGATGCGGAACTGATGCCCGCGCTCGCCCTCGAAATAGAGCACCGTGTCGACCATGTGCTCGACCACGCGGGGACCGGCGATCTGCCCCTCCTTGGTGACATGGCCCACCAGGATGACCGCAGTGCCGAAGCGCTTGGCGAAGCTGGTCAATTCCTGCGCGGAGGCGCGGACCTGGGCGACGGAGCCCGGGGCGCTGTCGACGGTGTCGACCCACATGGTCTGGATCGAGTCGATGATGGCCAGGGCGGGCTTCTCGGCCTCCAGCGTGGTCAGCACGTCGCGGAGGTTGGTCTCGGCGGCCAGCCGCACGGGCGCATCGCCCAGGCCCAGCCGCTGGGCCCGCATCCGCACCTGGGCCGTCGCCTCCTCGCCGGAGATGTAGACGACCTGTTCTCCCGCCCGCGCGAAGGCTGCGGCGGCCTGGAGCAGCAGGGTCGACTTCCCGATGCCGGGATCGCCCCCGACCAGCGTGGCGGAAGCGGGCACGAGGCCGCCGCCGAGGACACGGTCCAGCTCTCCCAGGCCCGAGAGGGTTCGCGGTGGCGGCGCCTCCTCGGTCTGGAGGTCCGTCAGCGCCATGCGCTTGCCCTTCATCCCGCCCAGCGACTTCTTGGAAGGGCCCTGGGACAGGGGCACCTCCTCCTGGATGGTGTTCCAGGCGCCGCAACCGTCGCAGCGGCCGGTCCATTTCTTGTGGATCGTGCCGCATTCGGTGCAGGCGAATTGTGTCACGGGCTTTGCCATGTTCCCGGTTTGGTCCATCCGGTCCGGGAAGGCAAGCACGCTGGCCGCTCATCGAGCCTGACGGCGCACTTCGCCCCTTGGAAAGACGAAGGCCCGGCGTGGCAGCGCCGGGCCTTCGGACGGGCAGGGGAGAGGCCCGTCTCTCGCGGGAGATCATTCGGCCGGGGTCGCCATCTGATCTCCACCGCGTCCCTCGCGCCGGCGCATGCCGACGATGTTCTTCGGCCGGTCGTGGCCGGTCAGCTTCAGCGCGTCCGTCACCTCGGCCAAGTCCTTCTGCAGGCGTTCGATCTGCTTTTCGGCCAGGCCTTCCTCGACGGAGACGGCCTGCATCCAGCGTTTGATCTCGCCCACTGTCGCCTGGGCCATGGAAATGCGCTGGCGATACTGTTCGACCTCGCGCTGCCGCTCGCGCAGGAAGGACCGGGCCCGCTCCACCTTTTCGGTGGAATAGATTTGGGCCAGGTCCCGGCTTTCGACCGACATCTGGGCCGCCGCCTGGAGAACGTCATATTCCAACTCGGCCAGGTCGGGATGGTGACGCATCCATTCGATCCGCTCGCGCATGGCGTCGAACTCGCGGCTCAGCTGGAACGTGCCCTCGCGGTCGGCCTGATGGACGTAGTGGTAAGCCTGGGCCACGTCCGCCATCGAGATGCGGAAATCGCGGTTCGTGACCTCCAGCCGGCGCATGCGGGCGTTGGCCGGAAGGAAACCGATCAGAACGATCAGGAGCAACCCGAGCCCGATCTGCACATACATCCCGGCATCGGGCACTTCGGTGCCTCCGAAAGAGACCGGGATGTCGAGCCATGGAAGAACGCCAACGGCCGCGGCGGCGGAGGTGCCCAGGACCGCGATCGTGGCGAGGATCAGCAGAAAGGCGCAGAACGACTGCACGGCAGAGACGAAGACGGCAACATGCGATGATGACTCGGTCATGGCCCAACCCCTTCCTGGTCCAGTTGAAGGTTCCTCCGTTGCTTAGGACATAGGATAGCAGAGACCCCCCGGGGCCCTGATAGACATTTGTCAAATTCACCGTGAATTCACCCGGAAATCGGGAGAAAGCCGCCGGGGTCAGAGGCCCGTCCGCCAGTTGCGGCCGGCGGGCCGGGCCTAGAGCCCCCGATACTTGGTCTGGTATCGCCGTCCGAGCGAGGTCAGCATCTCATAGCCGATCGTCCCCGCCTGCTCCGCCAGCATGTCCACACCGTGATGCGGGCTCAGAACGGAGACATGCTCGGGGTCGCTGTCCAGATGGCTGATATCGACGGTCAGCAGATCCATGGAGACGCGCCCGACGACCGGGCAGGGCACCTTGCCTGCCATCACATCGAGCCCCGGCTGCAAGGCGCGGTGCAGCCCATCGGCATAGCCCCCCGCCACCGTCGCTATGCGCGCGTCGGCGGGTGCGATCCAGGAGGCGCCGTAGCCCACGCCCTCGCCGCGGGCGACGTCGAAGCAGGCGATCACCGGCAGCTCCAGGGCGACGACGGGTTCCGCCTTGGCGTAAGGCAGCCCGCCATAGAGGCCGATGCCCGGCCGGACCATGTCGAAATGATAGGCCGGCCCCAGCAGCGTGCCGCCGGTGGCCGCCAGGCTGCGGGGCACGTCGATCCCGTCGGTCATGCGCCGGAAGACGGCCAGTTGCGCCGCGTTCTGCTCGCTGGAGGGGTTGTCCGAGGAGGCCAGATGCGAGGTCAGCAGCACCGGCCCCGCCTCCAGCGCGATATCGGACACGGCCGCCCATTCCGCCTCCTTCAGCCCCAGCCGGTTCATCCCGCTATCGAGCTGCAAGCCGAAGGGATGGCGGGGCAACGCTTCCAGATGGCGCGTGAGCTGGTCGACCGAGCAGAGCATCGGCACCAGATCGGCGCGCTGGATGTCGGTCGTGTCCCCAGCCATGTGCCCGTAGAAACAGTAGATGCGCGGCTCCGGCCCGAGGGTCCGGCGTAGGGCCAGCCCCTCTTCCACGGTCGCGACGAAGAAAGCCCGCGCCCCCTCCCGCGCGAGTCGGGGCGCCACCGCGGTCAGGCCCAGCCCGTAGGCGTCCGCCTTGACCACCGCCGCCGTCTCGCAACTGGGCGCCGACATCGCGTCGAGGGCGCGCCAGTTGGCGGCGATGGCTTCGAGATCGATATGGAGCGTTCCGGTCGGCATGTCAGGCGTGATGCGGCGCGGTGCGCGCCGCGTCAAGCGGGCGCGAGCCCCCTGCTCAGGCGCGTTCCGCCCGAAGGTAGCTGCGCATCCCGTAGATCAGCGGCGTCCCGGTCTCGGAGGAGCGGACGGCGCGGACCGCGCCGATGATGACCAGATGCGTCCCGATCGGGTCGATATCCTGCACCTCGCAATCGAAGGCGGCGAGCCCGGGCAGGATCGGCGCGCCGGTCTCCAGCGTCTCGGTGGCGAGCCCGGCGAAGCGCGCCGCGCCCGACGCGCCGCCACGACCGGCGAAGAGATCGGCCAGATCCTGTTGCCCGGCCTCCAGCACGTTGATCGCGAAGACGCCGTTCCGTCGGATGGGATCGGCCGCCGAGGCGCCTTTGTTGATGCAGACGAGCATGGTCGGCGCGTCGCCATCGGCGCTGACGCTGGTCATGGCCGAGACCGTGACCCCCGCGCGGCCCGCCGGGCCATCGGTGGTGACGACGCTGACGGTGGCGGCGGCGCGGCTCATGGCCTGAATGAAGCGGTCGCGAAGAGTGTCCATGCCGGGCCAGATAGCCGATCGGTCGGCGGTGTCGAGCGCGAAGCGCGAAGGGGGCTTGCGCCCGGCTGGGCGCGCACGGCAGACCGGGCCGAAACCGGAGGAGACAAGCCATGGCCCTGCAGGACGCGCGCGATCAGGTCGATATGGGGGTGACGCGGGACGACCCCAGGGGCCTCGCCTTCGAGAACGCCTTCGGCGGCGTGACCAGCGCGTTCCGGCGGCGCTATACCAAGGACTTGACGGGCTACGACCTAGCGATCACGGGGATTCCCTTCGATCAGGCGGTGACCCATCGGCCCGGCGCCCGCTTCGGCCCCCGCGCGGTGCGCGAGGCATCGACGCTGCAACCCTTCGATCCGCCCTATTACTGGGGCTATTCCCCGCTCGACGAATTCGCCATCGCCGATTACGGCGATCTCGGCTTCGATTACGCTAAGGTCGCGGCCTTCCCCGAGGCGCTGCGCGACCATATCCGCGGCATCCTGGAGCAAGGGGCCGGCTGCCTCGCCATCGGCGGCGACCATTACGTGAGCTTCCCCATCCTTCAGGCCCAGGCTGAGCGTCACGGCCCGATCTCGCTGATCCAGTTCGACGCCCATTCCGACACCTGGCCCGACGACGACATGAGCCGGATCGATCACGGGACGATGTTCTACAAGGCGGTGAAGACCGGCGTGGTGGATCCCGCCACCTCGGTCCAGATCGGCATCCGCACGGTGAACCCCGACACGCTGGGCGTGACGACGATCGATGCGCGCGCCGTTCACGAGGCCGCGCCGGGCGCCGTGGCGGCCCAGGTAAAGCAACTCGTCGGCGACCGGCCCTGCTACCTGACCTTCGACATCGACTGCCTCGACCCGGCCTTCGCGCCCGGGACCGGGACGCCCGTCTGGGGCGGGCTGAGTTCCGGCCAAACGGCGGCGATTTTGCGGGATCTCGCGGGGATCAACCTGATCGGCGGCGACGTGGTCGAGGTCTCGCCGCCCTATGACACCACCGGCGCCACCGCCATCGCGGGCGCCCATGTGCTGATGGAGCTCATCTGCCTCTGGGGCTGGACCCGGCGGGGCTAAGGCCCCTCATCTTGCCCAAAATACCTCGGGGGGCCCGAAGGGCGGGGGCAGAGCCCCCTCCGAACGCTCCGCCCGCGCCTCAGCTTCCGGTCATGTCCCGCGTCCGCCGGACCAGCCGTTCCCCCGGCAGATCCTCGCCCAGCACGAGCGTGCGGGCATCGCGGGCATAGGTCTCCAGCAGGTTGCCGTAGAACCGGTCGCGCCCGCCGGTGAGCGCGCCGATGGCCGTGCCGGTCAGCGTCTCGCGGGCCGCGCCGGCCGTGACGGTCAGAGGCACCGACGCCCGAAGCGACCCGCCCTGGTCGATCAGCCGCAGCGTCGCCGAGAGCTGCGACTGACCCCGCCCGGTCGCCGTCGCGGTGCCGCCGACCACGTCGAGCACCCCGATTTCGGCCTGCATGATCCAGCCCGACGGATCGGTCCGGTCCGAGAACTCGCGCCGCAGCGCCTCGGCGAGATCGACCACGATTCGATTGCGATACTCCGGCCCCCCGTTTCGGAAGTCGCCCGCGCTGGAATCGACCCGGAACGCGGCGATGCGCAAGGCGCTGCGCTCCGCCCGGGTCAGCGCCGTGCCGGTGGGGCCGGTGCAGGCGGCGGCCAGCGCGGCGGGAAGAAGAGCGAGAAAGCGGCGACGTTGCATGATCTTGATCCTCATTGTCGGACCAAGTCACCTAGCGGACCCTCGCTGCAGGTCCAACCGCGTGCTTGCCCCGGGCCGCCGCCCGTGAGACAGGAACGCGCCAACCGATATCGCCGCAGGAGACCCCCCATGGAGATTCGAGAGGCCCTCACATTCGACGACGTGCTGCTGGTCCCGGGCGAAAGCCGGGTGCTGCCCGGCGGCGCCGACATCCGCACCAAGGTGACGAAGTCGATCACGCTCAACATCCCGCTGCTGAGTTCGGCGATGGACACCGTGACCGAGTCGCGCATGGCCATCGCCATGGCGCAGGCCGGCGGAATGGGCGTGATCCACCGCAATCTTGACCTCGACGCCCAGCAGAAAGAAGTCCGCCGTGTCAAGCGCTTCGAGAGCGGGGTGGTCTACAACCCGATCACCCTGACCCCCGACCAGACGCTCGCCGATGCCAAGGCGATGATGGAGCGCTACCGCGTCACCGGCTTCCCGGTCGTGCGCGATGGCCGCGTCGTTGGCATCGTGACCAACCGGGACATGCGCTTCGCCACCGACGACGCGACGCCGGTCCAGGCGATGATGACCTCCGAGAATCTCGCCATCCTGCAGGAGCCCGTGGACACCGCGGAGGCGCGCAGCCTGATGCACGCCCGGCGGATCGAAAAGCTGCTGGTGGTCAATGCGCAGGGCAAATTGACCGGGCTGATGACGATCAAGGATCTGGAGCAGGCGGTGCTCAACCCCCAGGCCTGCAAGGACCAGTTGGGCCGTCTGCGCGTCGCGGCCGCGACGACCGTCGGCGATGCCGGCTTCGAGCGGTCCGAGGCGTTGATCGATGCGGGCTGCGACCTGATCGTGGTCGATACCGCCCATGGCCATTCCGAGGGAGTCGGTCACGCTGTAAACCGAATCAAACGGTTGTCCAACGATGTTCAAGTGGTCGCCGGCAACGTCGCAACCGCCGAGGCCACGCGCGCGCTGATCGATGCGGGCGCGGACGCGGTGAAGGTGGGCATCGGCCCGGGCTCGATTTGCACCACGCGGGTGGTCGCCGGCGTGGGCGTGCCGCAAATGACCGCCATCATGGACAGCGCCGGCGCCGCGGGCGACATTCCGGTGATCGCGGATGGGGGCATCAAGTATTCGGGCGACTTCGCCAAGGCCATCGCCGCCGGGGCCTCCTGCGCGATGGTCGGGTCGATGATCGCGGGCACCGACGAGAGCCCGGGCGAGGTGATCCTCTACCAGGGCCGCTCCTTCAAGTCCTACCGCGGCATGGGCTCGCTCAGCGCCATGGCCCGGGGCTCGGCCGATCGCTACTTCCAGAAGGACGCGGCGTCGGACAAGCTGGTGCCGGAGGGGATCGAGGGGCAGGTGCCCTACAAGGGGCCGGCCGGCACGGTGATCCACCAGTTGGTCGGCGGCCTGCGCGCGGCGATGGGCTATACCGGCTGCGCGACTGTCGAGGAAATGCGGGGCAACTGCCGCTTCGTGAAGATCACGGGGGCGGGCCTGCGCGAAAGCCATGTGCACGACGTGCAGATCACGCGCGAAGCCCCGAACTACCGCGCCGGATGACCCCCGGCGCGCGCGTTCAGGCCGCCATCGAGGTTCTCGACCGCGTTTTCGCGGGCGCGGCGGCGGAGCGGGCGCTGACCGGCTGGGCCCGCGGCGCGCGCTATGCCGGGTCCAAGGACCGCGCGGCCGTGCGCGATCACGTGTTCGACGCGCTGCGGCGTCTCCGGTCTGCGGCGTGGCTCGGGGGGCTGGGCGACCGCCCCTTCGCGGCGCTGGATGGCCGGGCCGTGATGGCTGGGCTGCTGATCGGGCGCGGGGAGGATCCCGCGACGCTCTTCACCGGGGAGGGCCATGCCCCCGCCCGGTGGGACGCGGCGGCGCCCGATGGGCCCATGCCCGAGGCTGTGGCGCAGGACTGTCCCGACTGGCTGCTGCCGCGGTTTCGCGCCTCCCTCGGGGAGGATGCCGCGCCGGTGCTGGCGCATCTGCGTAACCGCGCGCCCGTGGTGCTGCGCGCCAACCGGCTTCGGATAACCCGCGACGCCCTGGCCGAGCGGCTTGCCGCCGAGGGGGTCGAAACCGCCCCGCATGCGCTTGCGCCCGACGCGTTGGAAGTGACGGGATCCGCGCGCGGGCTCACGGGCGGCGTCGCTTTTGCCGAGGGCCTGTTCGAGATGCAGGACGCCGGGTCGCAGGCCCTAGTCGCCCAGCTGCCGCACATGACCGGGGCGCATGTCCTGGACCTCTGTGCTGGCGGCGGGGGCAAGTCGCTGGCTCTGGCCGCGCGGGGCGCACGGGTGACGGCGCATGACGCCGACCGCGCCCGGATGCGGGACATCCCGGCGCGCGCCGCGCGGGCCGGCGCGTCTATCGAGATGGTCGACGATCCGAGTGCGGCCGCGCCCTTCGACGCGATCGTCTGCGACGTGCCCTGTTCCGGCTCCGGCAGTTGGCGGCGCGCGCCCGAGGCGAAGTGGCGGCTCGATCCCGACCGTCTGGCCGAACTCACACGGACACAGGACGCCATCCTGGATCGGGCCGTGTCGCTGCTCCGCCCCGGAGGCTGGATCGCTTACATGACCTGCTCCCTCCTGCGGGAGGAGAACGACGCCCGCGCCGACGCGGCCCTGGCCCGTCACGGCTTGCGGCTGGAGCGGCGCTGGGCCTGCACGCCTTTGGATGGTGCCGATGGCTTCCATCTGAGCATCTTGCGAGACAAAGCCGCATAAAGGACGACGCAGGGTCAATTTTCTGCTTAGACTGGATGCGTTAATGCCGCTTTAACCCTTTGGGCGTTTAGTCTAGCGGAACGAATCGAGTGAGAAGGGACGTGCTGCGGCATGTTCCCGGGGGCCCACCAGTTGCATGAATCGGCCACGAGGACGCGTCGCACGCTGATCCGGTCTGCGGTGTTGCTGATGGCCGCGGCCGCCGCCGGGCTCGGGGCCTGGACGGCGGATGCGGCACAGATTCAGGCCGTGCTCGCGGCGGCGGCCGCGGCGATCGTCGTGGTCGTGCTCGGCCTTCATCTGGTTGATTTATTGTCGCGCCGCTCCGAGCGGCACCGGCTGGAGGTGGTCATGGACTTTCTCCAGCACGACAGTGCGCCGGGCTTCTGCACCGATCCGGATGGGGCGATCTTTGCCCAGAACCGCGCGGCCCTGGATCGCTTCGGTCGCCGCGACGGCGCGACTATGGTGCGGGCCTTCGAGACGCTCTTCGCCAACCCGGACGCGGTCGTGCACCGTCTGCGCGCCATGGCCGAAATGTCCGACAGCGCGCGCGAGGACGTGGTCACGCGACGCGGCCATGTCCGTGTCGCGGTCCATCGCATTCCCGGCGGTTTTCTGTGGCGACTCGAGGATTTGGTGGACCGCGCGCCCCGGGCGGCGGATGGGAACGGGCTGCCGATTCTAACCTTCGGCTCCTCCGGGACGATTCTCTACATGAACGGCGTTTTGCGCGGCATGGTCGGCAAACGCGCCAAGTCGATCGAGGATGTCTTCGACGAGACGCCGCTGCGCAGCGGCCAGATGAACCGGCTTCGCGGCAAGGCCGGCTGGGAGACCGTGCGCCTCGTCCTGTCGGAACCGGTGAACGGCCGGCAGGAGGTGTTCGTCCTCCCCGTGGACGAGCCGGCCGACGGCCGGGTCTCGCTCGACGCGCTGCCGGTCGCCCTGCTGCGCCTGAATGGCGACGGGGAGATCGTCTTCGCCAACCGGCCCGCGCGGGATCTTCTGCCCCGCGCGACGCTGGAAAGCGGCATTCACCTCGCCTCGGTGGTGGAGGGGCTGGGCCGATCCGTGCGCGATTGGGTCGAGGATGCGGTCGCGGGGCGGGGTCTCTACCGGCCCGAAGTGGTGCGCGTCTCCGATGCGGATGCCGAGTCCTTTCTCCAGATCACCCTCGCCCGCCCGCTGGAGGGCGAAAAGGACGGGCTCCTGGCGGTTTTGAACGACGCGACCGAGCTCAAGACGATGGAGGCGCAATTCGTTCAGAGCCAGAAGATGCAGGCAATCGGACAGCTTGCCGGCGGGGTCGCCCATGACTTCAATAACCTGCTGACCGCGATCTCGGGCCATTGCGATCTGCTGCTGCTGCGTCACGGCGAGGGGGACGAGGATTACGCCGACCTCACGCAGATCACCCAGAACGCGAACCGCGCCGCCGCACTGGTCGGACAACTTCTGGCATTTTCCCGCAAGCAGACGCTGGAGATGCAGCAGATCGATCTGCGGGACACGCTCAGCGACCTGGCACATCTGCTGAACCGTCTTGTGGGCGAGCGCGTGACGTTGGAGCTCGACCACGACCCCGGGCTCGTGCCGATCCGCGGCGATCGGCGTCAGTTGGAGCAGGTTCTGATGAACCTGGTCGTGAACGCGCGGGACGCGATGCCCGATGGCGGCACCATTCGGATCGAGACGCGCTGCGTCACGCTGGACGAGCCGCTCACCCGTGATCGCGCGACGGTCCCGCCGGGGGATTACGTCGTCGTTACCGTCAGCGACGAGGGCAACGGCATCCCCCCCGACATGCTGCGCCGGATCTTCGAGCCTTTCTTCACCACCAAGCGGCCAGGGGAGGGGACCGGCCTCGGCCTCTCGATGGCTTACGGTATCGTCAAACAATCCGGCGGGTTCATCTTTGCCGATAGCACGACCGGAGTGGGGGCGACGTTCCGCCTGTATTTCCCGGCCGAGACGCGGCGGGACAACCGGCAGCGGCTCCAACCGGCCATTACCACACCGGCCCTTGCCCCCAATCCGGAGCCTGCCGCGGCGATCGAGGTGCAAGCCGGTTTGGCCTCTCTCTCGTCGGTCAATTCCGCGGATCACCCTGCGGCCGCCTCCGAACGCGCCGTTGCCGCGCAGCGAGGGGAGATGACGGACACGCCGTCGGTAGCGATGGCGGCGGCGATCTCCGCCGCGGGGGACCGGTCCGAAGCCTCTGCCTTGCGGACCAACGGTGTCTCAGCGGAGATGGCCATCGCCTCTCTTCTTTCCAAGGAAACGTGCATATCTCAGACGTCGGAGGCAGACCGTTCCGCGCTCGGCCCTCCTGCCTCCTCGAGCGGGGCAGGGCTCGACGATCAGGCAGATGGGCCGACCCGCCATGGCGCGGACTCGCAGGCCGAGGACGCCGCGTCCGCCGGGCCCAGCCGTCCGGTCGTGCTTCTCGTCGAGGATGAGGCCCCGGTGCGGGCGTTCGCGTCTCGGGCCCTCCGCCTTCGGGGCTATACGGTTCTGGAAGCCGCCAACGCGGAGGACGCGCTCGACGCGCTGCGTGACGAGGGGCTCGTGGTCGATCTCTTCGTAACGGACGTGATGATGCCGGGGATGGACGGGCCGAGTTGGGTTCGAGAGGCGCTCAAGAATCGCCCGACCGTCCGCACCGTGTTCATGTCCGGCTACATGCAGGAAACGCTCCTGGAAAAGGACTCGCCTGTCCCGAACTCCGTCTTCTTGCCCAAGCCCTTCTCCCTTTCGGACCTGACCCGCACCGTCGAAAACGTTTTGCACTGACCGGACCGCCGGTCACGGTGCCGCAAGGCTCCGCCACAGATCGAAATCGTCGGCCCGTTCGATTTCAAGCCGCCGCCGCCGTATGTCGTCGAGATCCACGGGCCGAGCCGGAGAGCTATTGCGTAGCTCGATCTCGGGCAGGGGCCCGATCCGGTCTTCCAGAAAACGGTAGAGCTGCTCCGGCCGGTCGTATCGAAACAGGTGATCCACCCCACCCGCGAGCATGCGCGCCTGCGACCCGATCTTGGCGAAGGGGGGCGGCTGCTTCGAGAGATAGGCATCGACGAACCCGGCGAAATCCATGTCCTCGGTCGAGTTCGGCTGCCCTGCCAAACCAGGCCGGCTCCGATAGCGAAACCAGCTTCCAAGCCAGGAGACGGGCTCGCGCATCACCGCGACCAGCTCCAATGGGCGGCGGCCGCGCTGCTCGAAGAAGGGGGCAAGGTCGCGCCGATACTTCGCCACGCCACAGTGCTTGAGTCCCGGCGGGTTGAGGATCGCCGCATCCGCCCGCGGCGCCAAGGCGGCCTCAAGCGCGGTCGTCCCGGTCTTGGGCACCGCGAGCAATACAAAGCGCGCCTTCCAGAAGACCAGCATCAGCCCTCGCTCGATAACGATTGATTAACCACCTTCCTACAAAATCGGTGGAGTTGAATGTGCTTGCCTATGTTCCACCTTTGTACCATAACAGGCGCAAGAACAAGATATGAACAAAACCGCGATTGCCGCTTTGGCGGCAGCATGTAACAAGGGCGGATCAGATGGCAACGACGAACCTCCTCGACATGGCTGACAAAAAGAAGGCCGACAAGCAGAAGGCCCTCGATAGCGCGCTGGCGCAGATCGAGCGGCAGTTCGGCAAGGGCTCCATCATGAAGCTCGGCGGCGACAACCAGATGCCGGATATCGAGGCGACCTCGACCGGCTCCCTCGGGCTGGATATCGCGCTGGGCATCGGCGGCCTGCCCAAGGGGCGCATCATCGAGATCTACGGGCCGGAGAGCTCCGGTAAGACGACGCTGACCCTGCATGCGGTCGCGGAGGAGCAGAAGAAAGGCGGCGTCTGCGCCTTCGTCGATGCGGAGCATGCGCTGGATCCCCAATATGCGCGCAAGTTGGGGGTCGATCTCGATGAGCTGCTGATTTCCCAGCCCGATACCGGTGAGCAGGCGTTGGAGATCGTCGACACGCTCGTGCGGTCGGGGGCCGTTAGCCTCGTGGTAGTCGACTCGGTGGCGGCGCTGACGCCCAAGTCGGAGCTCGAGGGCGATATGGGCGACAGTTCTGTCGGTGTGCATGCACGGCTGATGAGCCAGGCGATGCGCAAGCTGACCGGATCGATCAACCGGTCGAACTGCATGGTCATCTTTATCAACCAAATCCGGATGAAGATCGGCGTCATGTTCGGCTCGCCCGAGACGACGACGGGCGGCAATGCGTTGAAGTTCTATGCCTCCGTGCGTCTCGACATCAGGCGCATTGGCGCGATCAAGGACCGCGATGAGGTCGTGGGCAACGCGACGCGCGTGAAGGTCGTCAAGAACAAGGTCGCCCCGCCGTTCAAGCAGGTTGAGTTCGACATCATGTATGGCGAGGGCATCTCCAAGATGGGCGAACTGCTGGATCTCGGGGTGAAGGCCGGCGTGGTCGACAAGTCCGGCGCATGGTTCAGCTATGGCGACGAGCGCATTGGTCAGGGCCGGGAGAACTCGAAGCAATTCCTGCGCGATAATCCTCAAGTCGCGCTCGAGATCGAGGACAAGATCCGTGCGGCGCATGGTCTGGAATTTCAGATGAGCGCGTCAGACAAGGATGAGATCTTCGACGAGTAGGAGATCGGGCGTCCGGCCTGTTGCCGTCTGAGCGGATCGCGACGCCCGCAAGCCGATCTGGACGATTGAAACGAGAGCGGCGCCCCTCCTTGGCGCCGCACTTCTATCGGGCGGCGCCTATCCCGGACCCACTCGACAGCGTGGAATGCCGACGTTAACAAGCCGGTCGCACTCCCAAGGATCCCGGACCGATGCCCAGCCTGAACGACATCCGCACGACTTTCCTCGATTATTTTGAGGCGAAGGGCCACGCCAAGGTCGACAGCTCTCCCTTGGTTCCGCGCAACGACCCGACATTGATGTTCACCAATTCGGGCATGGTGCAGTTCAAGAACCTCTTCACCGGTCAGGAGACGCGCGATTACGTCCGCGCGACCACGGCGCAGAAATGCGTCCGCGCGGGCGGCAAGCACAACGATCTCGACAATGTCGGCTACACCGCGCGGCATCATACGTTCTTTGAAATGCTGGGTAATTTCAGCTTCGGGGATTACTTCAAGGACGACGCGATCGCCTTCGCCTGGGAGCTGATCACCAAGGAGTTCGGGATCGATCCGTCCCGTCTGCTGGTCACGATCTACCATACCGACGACGAGGCCCACGCCATCTGGAAGAAGGTCGCCGGCTTGCCGGACGACCGGATCATTCGGATCGCCTCGGACGACAATTTTTGGCGGATGGGCCCGACCGGACCTTGTGGCCCTTGTACGGAGATCTTCTACGATCACGGCGACCAGATCCCGGGCGGCCCGCCGGGCAGCCCCGAGGAAGATGGCGACCGGTTCATCGAGATCTGGAACCTCGTTTTCATGCAGAACGAGCAGTTCGCCGACGGCCGGCTGGAGCCGCTCGACATGCAGTCCATCGATACCGGCATGGGGCTGGAGCGGATTGGCGCGCTTCTGCAGGGCAAGCACGACAATTATGATACCGACCTGATGCGGGCGCTCATCGAAGCCAGTGCGCAGGCCATCCGCACAGATCCCGATGGGCCCACGAACGTGCATCACCGGGTCATCGCGGATCACCTGCGGGCGACCGGTTTCCTGATCGCGGACGGGGTGATGCCGTCGAACGAGGGCCGCGGCTACGTGCTGCGCCGCATCATGCGGCGGGCGATGCGCCACGCGCATCAGGCTGGCGCGTCCGAGCCGGTCATGCACCGCCTCGTCCCTGCGCTGGTGCATCAGATGGGGGGGCATTACGGTGAGTTGCGGCGGGCGCAGCCGCTGATCGAGGAAACTCTCCGTGGCGAGGAGGAGCGGTTCCGCAGCACGCTGGACCGTGGCTTGCGCCTGTTGGAGGACGAGGTTGCGCGCCTTCCGGATGGGGGCACGCTGCCGGGTGAGGCGGCGTTCAAGCTCTACGACACCTATGGGTTCCCGCTGGACCTGACGCAGGACGCTCTGCGCGAGAAGGGGTTGAAGGTCGATCTGGCCGGCTTCGAGGCCGCCATGGCCGAGCAGAAGGCCCGCGCCCGGGCGGCATGGTCCGGATCGGGGGAACAGGCGGATGCGGCGATCTGGCTCGACCTTGCGGACCGCCACGGCACGACGGAGTTCCTTGGCTACGACACGGAACAGGCCGAGGGGCATATCATCGCGCTCGTCCGGGACGGGGCCGAGGTCGAATTCGCTTCCGCCGGCGAGACTGTGACCGTGATCGTGAACCAGACGCCGTTTTATGCCGAGGCCGGCGGTCAGGTCGGCGATACCGGTCGCATTCGCGTCGGGGAGGCGGTGCTCCGCGTGACCGACACCAAGAAGGTGGCCGGTCTTTTCCTGCACATGGCCGAGGTCGAAAGCGGCGAGGTCGTGGCTGGGCAGACCGCTAAGATGGAGGTGGATCACGCCCGGCGAAGCGCGATCCGCGCGAACCACTCGGCCACGCATCTTCTGCATGAGGCGCTGCGCTCGGCGCTCGGCGACCATGTGGCGCAGCGCGGCTCTCTCAATGCCGAGGACCGCTTGCGCTTTGATTTCAGCCACGGGAACGCGCTGACGTCCGAGGAACTGGCGCGGGTCGAGGCGGATGTGAACCGCTACATTCGCCAGAACTCCGAGGTCTCCACGCGGATCATGGAGCCCGACGCGGCGCGGGATCTGGGGGCGCAGGCGCTCTTCGGTGAGAAATATGGCGACGAGGTGCGGGTCGTGTCCATGGGCCGTGCCGAAGGCTCCGGCAAGGGGACCGATGGGGCGACCTATTCGATCGAGCTTTGCGGCGGCACCCATGTGGCCCGGACCGGTGAGATCGGCGCGTTCGTGGCGCTTGGGGATCAGGCCTCTAGCGCCGGGGTGCGCCGGATCGAGGCGCTGACCGGCCAGCCCGCGATGGACTATCTGCGCGCGCAGGACCATCGGATGGCGGAACTTGCCAATCTCTTCAAGGCGCAGCCTGAGGAAGTCGGCGACCGGGTCCGCGGGCTTTTGGAAGAGCGCCGCGCCTTGCAGGCCGAGGTCGCCAGGCTGCGTCGTGAGGCGGCCATGGGCTCCGGCTCCGAGGTCAAGGAAATCAACGGCATGAAGGCCGTTCTCAAGGTTGTCTCGGGGGTCTCGGGCAAGGATCTGGGGCCGCTGATCGATCAGCAGAAGCAGTCGCTGGGCTCCGGTATCGTGGCGCTCATCGCGGATACGGGCGCCAAGCCGGCCGTCGCCGTGGGCGTGACCAAGGACCTGACCGACCGTGTGAGCGCCGTCGATCTCGTCAAGGCCGCGGTCGAGGCGCTCGGCGGGCGGGGCGGCGGTGGACGGCCCGAGATGGCGCAAGGTGGCGGGGCGGATATTGCCCAGGCCGATGCGGCGCTCGCCGCGGTCGAAGCGGTGATTGCCGGGGCCTGACCGGCCCCGCCATGCCGCCTGGCGCCGGAGCGCGGCGCGGCGTAAATGCCCGGTCGCCCCTCAGTGCCCAGTCGTGTTCGAAAAGACCTGCATCACCACGATCCCCGCAATAATCAGGACCAGGCCGATCATTGCCGGCGCATCCAGCCGCTGACCGAACCAGAGCCACCCGATCGTCGCTATGAAGACGATCCCCAGGCCCGACCAGATCGCATAGGCGATGCCCACAGGGATCGTCCGCAGCACCTGCGCGAGCAGGTAGAAGGAGACCGCATAGGCGAGGGCGGTCACGACCGATGGGACGAGGCGGGTGAAACCTTCGGAGAGCTTGAGGGCCGAGGTCCCGACGGTCTCGGCCAGGATCGCAAGAACGAGATAGAGCCAGGGCATGTCAGCGTCCGATATAGCGGTCGTGGCGATGGTTCACCGCGACAATCAGGTTCACGATCACCGCGCCGAGCAGCGACGCGGCGACCAGCCAGGGGTCGAGGACCAGGAGGGCCACCGCGAAGAGGGCCGCGTCGAATCCCAACTGCACCCAGCCCGCGCGAATCCCCGCCCGTTCCTGCAACCAGAGCGCCAGGATGCCGATGCCGCCCAGCGATGCGCCATGGCGAAAGATCACCAGCAGCCCCACGCCGATCACGCTGCCCGCCAGGGCCGAGGCCACCCAGGGCGACAGGCTTTCGATGATCAGCACCGCGGGGAGCGCTGAGGAGAAGACCGAGACGAGTGTGACCGCGATGACCGTCTTGGCGACGAAACGCGGTCCGAGACGGAGCCAGCCCAGGATGTAGAAGGGCAGGTTGAGCAGGAAGAACCACAAGCCGAAAGACCCGCCGGAGAGGTAGCTTAGGAGCACGCCGAGCCCCGCGGTCTGGCCGGTGATCAGGCCATCGGCCCGCAGCAGATGGACCCCGAGCGCGCAGAGCGCCGCGCCCAGCACGAGGGACTGCGCATCCTCTAGCGCCGTATGCGCCAGGGAGGGGGGGAGGTCTGCGGCGCCCTGGTCCTGGGCGGGCTGCTTGGCGGTCATCGCTGTGGGCTAGTCTTGGGGGGCGCGGAAGTCCAGCGCGCTCCTGTGTCCCAAAAAGCTTGCCCTTTTGCGCCTAATTGTCCCTAATTTGGGGATAGGTTTTTGGGGAGGAACCATGCTCTTGCGATTTGCAGCTATTGTCGCGTTCGTCGCCGGCTCTGTCGGCGCGCAGGCTGCGACGCTTTCGCTCTCTCCGACCGCAGACGGTTCGATGCGTGTCAACATCAACGGCACGGCCATCAACGAAACGGATCCGACGGTCACCACCCTGCGATCCGGCGCCACCAACGACGGTCGCGGTTTCTTCATCTTCGATCTCAGCGGCATCGCGGCCGGCTCTACGATCGGAGCGGCGACGTTCGGGGCGACCTTCACCGGCACCCCAACGAATACGGTTAGCGATTTCGCGCTCCGCTTGGATGCGTTCGGTGGCGACGGCATCATCGATACGAGCGATTACGCCGCGACCGCCTCGCGATTCTACGACGTGACGCGGCCGCGCACCGAGGTGACGGCCGGCGACCGGCTCGAGGTGAGTGCCTCGCTGCTGTCGCAGGCAGTGCAGGGCGCACTCACGACGGGTTTCCTGACGGTTCGGTCTTCGACAGCGAATTTCGCGACGATCAACTTCGCGTCCTCGGAGAACACGACGTATAATGCGCCGAGCCTGTCCATCGAATTCACGCCCCCGGCGGAGGTGCCGCTCCCGGCGGGCGGGGTGCTGCTCCTCGGTGCGCTTGGCGCGGCGGTCCTGCTGCGGCGCCGCAGGGGCTGATCCGAAGCGGTGCGGACGCCCGAAGGCGCCCGCACCGGGTCGGCTCAGAGCGCGGCCTGGAGGTTCTCGTCGACCTTCTCGAGGAAGCCCATCGTGGTGAGCCACTTCTGATCGGGGCCGACCAGCAGGGCGAGGTCCTTGGTCATGAACCCGCTCTCGACCGTGTCCACGACGACCTTTTCCAGCGTCTGGGCAAAGGTCATCAGCTGGGCGTTGTCATCCAGCTTGGCGCGGTGCTTGAGCCCGCCCGTCCAGGCGAAGATCGACGCGATGGAGTTGGTCGAGGTCTCCTTGCCGGCCTGGTGCTGGCGGTAGTGGCGGGTGACGGTGCCGTGGGCGGCCTCGGCCTCCACGATCTTGCCGTCGGGCGTCATCAGCGCCGAGGTCATCAGGCCCAGCGAGCCGAAGCCCTGCGCGACCGTGTCGGACTGCACGTCGCCGTCATAGTTCTTACAGGCCCAGACATAGCCGCCGGACCACTTCATCGCCGAGGCGACCATGTCGTCGATCAGGCGGTGCTCGTAGGTGAGGCCGGCTTCCTTGAACTTATCCGCGAATTCTTCGTCGAAGACCTTCTGGAACAGGATCATGAACTGGCCGTCATACTGCTTCAGGATCGTGTTCTTGGTGGACAGGTAGACGGGATAGCCGCGCTGCAGGCCGTAATTGAACGACGCGCGCGCGAAATCCATGATCGACTGGTCGAGGTTGTACATCGACATGAACACGCCCGAGGAGGGGGCCTTGAAGACCTCGTGCTCCTCGACGGTGCCGTCCTCGCCGACGAACTTCATCGACAGCGTGCCCGGGCCGGGGAATTTCATGTCGGTGGCGCGATACTGATCGCCGAAAGCGTGGCGGCCGATGACGATAGGCTGGGTCCAGCCAGGGACGAGGCGCGGCACGTTCTTGCAGATGATCGGCTCGCGGAAGACGACGCCGCCCAGGATGTTGCGGATCGTACCGTTCGGGCTGCGCCACATCTTCTTGAGGCCGAACTCTTCAACGCGGGCCTCGTCGGGCGTGATCGTGGCGCATTTCACGCCGACGCCGATCTCCTTGATCTTCTCGGCGGCGTCGATGGTGATCTGGTCGTCGGTCGCGTCCCGCGACTCGATGCCGAGATCGTAGTAGAGCAGGTCCACGTCGAGATAGGGCAGGATCAGCTTGTCCTTGATGAACTGCCAGATGATGCGGGTCATCTCGTCGCCGTCGAGCTCGACGACGGGGTTCTCTACCTTGATCTTGGTCATGTGTGGGCCTCCGGTCCGGTGTTCTGATTGCGCGTCTAGCGCAGGCCGAGCCGTGGTTCCAGTGTCGTATGCGATGGCATACCGAAAATGAAAGCGGCCCGGCCGTAACCTTGGCCGGGCCTGCCACCCTCGCCATACGTTGCAGGCACTAGAGGGCGGGTGAAGGGGCCACCTCTCGATGACCCAGCGTATTTAGATGAGACCCGCTTGACGCGGGCGGGGCGGAGTAAGGGTTTGTCGTCAGGCGATTGGCCCGCCAGGTCGGAGCAATCCGGGTGATGGAACCCGTTCCGTTGACGGCTCAGAGGCGATGCCATCAGCCGGTCACGTTCCGGGGACGTTTCCGATGCGTTTGCGTCAGATTGGTTCAGTCTTTGGTGAAAAAACGCGCAATTCGGGGCGAGAGCCACGCCCAGAGACTCGGCGCGCCGTTCGATATGCGGGTGCCGACCCGCCTGCGGACCATCTCCGCGTCCACGTTGTAGGTCGTCCAGGACCCGCCGCCGGTCGCAAGGTTGAGATTGGGCGGCTGGAATCGGTCCAATGCCTTGGCGAAGCGGGCATCGAGCGTCTCGTTGGCCTCGAACTCGTCCCACAGCGCGCGGAAGGCCGCGCCCTGATCGGGCGGCAGCAGGCCGAAGATGCGGTCGGCGGCGCGGGTCTCGGCCGCGGCCTGCGCCGCGCTATCCTCGGCCCCGTCCGCGAAGAAGGGCAGGTCGCCCGAGTCGATCTCCACGAGGTCATGAAGCAGCAGCATCCGGATGACGCGGTCGATCGAGACCCCCTCGGGCGCCTCGTCGGACAGGGTCATCGCGAAGAGCGCGAGATGCCAGGAATGCTCGGCCGAGTTCTCCATCCGCGCGCCGTCGACGGTCCAGGTGGCGCGCTCCACTGCCGTCAGGCGCCCGGCCTCCATGAGGAAGGCCATGCGCGCATCCAGCGGATCGGTTCCGTCAGCCAAGGCGGGGATCGGACTTGACCTCGGGCACGGCGCGGCGTCCGCGGCGGGCGGCGCCATCGGCCTCGGCGCGGCGGGCCTCTTCGGCGGCTTCGCGTTCGGCCTTGCGGCGCTCCAGCAATTCGCGGGCGCGCTGCGCGGCCCGGGTGGTTTTGGGGGCTTCGGCCTCCGTCGCCTCCGCGGCCTCTGCGTCTGCTTCGGGTGAAGCCGCCTGCTCGTGCTCCGCCTCCGCCTCCGGCTCGGGCGGGATGGTCGGCTGTGGCGCGGCCGCCGGCTTGGCCGGCTCGTCGGCCGGGCGCCGAGCAATCTCCTCCGCGCGCGCGGCCAGCATCTGATTGGCCCGGATCGCGGCCCGCTGCACCCGCACCGAGGTCACGAACGCCTCCTGCAAGGTCTGGGAACTGTCGCCCAGCGACTTGGAGATCAACGTGATGATGTCCTCGTCGCCCGTCGCCTCGATATGGGCGATCACGGCGGCGGCCAGTTTGTCGGCGGTCTCTTCGGCTATGCCCATGGCGTCCTCCGGATACCGGAGGAGGCTAGCGGTCTCTCCACCGGGTGCAAGCCCCGCTCAGCGCGTGGTCTCCGTAAGCCGGCGAGATACATACTGCTTCACCTCTTCGATCATCGGATCCATCATCGGATCTTCGAAGAAGTGGCCCGCGCCATCCATCTCCTTGTGGGTGATGGTGATGCCCTTCTGCTCGTGCAGCTTGTTGACCAGCGCGGTGGTGTCCGCTGGCGGCGCCACGCGGTCGGCGCTGCCGTTGATGATCAGGCCGGAGGAGGGGCAGGGGGCGAGGAAGCTGAAATCGTAGCGGTCCGCAGGCGGCGAAACCGAGACGAAGCCGGTGAATTCGGGCCGCCGCATCAGCAGCTGCATCCCGATCCAGGCCCCGAAGGAGAAGCCCGCGACCCAGCAATGCTTGGAATTCGGGTTCATTGACTGGAGATAGTCGAGCGCCGCAGCCGCATCCGACAGTTCTCCGATGCCTTGGTCGTATTCACCCTGGCTGCGGCCCACGCCGCGGAAGTTGAAGCGCAGGACCGTGAAGCCCAGAGAGTGGAAGGCGTAGTGGAGGTTGTAGACCACGCGGTTGTTCATCGTCCCGCCGAATTGCGGATGCGGATGCAGGACGATCGCGATGGGCGCGTCCTTGACCTTCTGCGGGTGGTAGCGGCCTTCGAGGCGGCCGTCCGGGCCGGGGAAGATCACTTCGGGCATCGTTGCTCCTCGTGCGGGGTTCGTCTGGGTGCGGCGTGGCAAAGTCTTGCCGAGCGCGGCCTGCCAGAGGTAAGCGCGAGGAGCGAGAACGTCAATTGGGAGGGCGCCATGAAGCTGAGCACCAAGGGGCGCTATGCCATGGTCGCCTTGGCCGATCTGGCGATGCAGCCCGAAGGCAAGCTCTCGGCCTTGGCCGAGGTCTCCGCCCGCCAGGACATCTCGCTGCCTTATCTGGAGCAGCTCTTCGTCAAGTTGCGGCGGGCGGATCTGGTCACCTCGGTCCGCGGCCCCGGGGGCGGGTATCGCCTGGCACGGCCCGCCACGGAGATCCGCGTCTCCGACATCCTGGAGGCGGTCGACGAGACCGTCAGCGCGATGCAGCCGGGCGCGGGCGCGAAGGGCGGCGTCTCCGGCTCGCGCGCGCAGTCCATGACGAACAGGCTATGGGAGTCGCTCTCGGCGCATGTCTATGTGTTCTTGCACCAGACACGCCTGTCCGATGTGGTCCGCAATGAGCTGACTCCCTGTCCGGCGGTGCCCCATCTGTTCCAGTTGGTGGACGAATAGGGGCGGCTTAATCGGTCGGGGTCCGGGCTGACGGCGGCGCCTGCCGGACGGGCGGGACCGGGGGCCAGCCCCCGGACCCCCGGGATATTTGAGCAGGGAAGAAAAGGCGAGCGGTTCGGAGAGCTTAGGGGCGGTGACCTGTCCGCTCGGGGCGGCCTTAACCCTTCCTCAAAGCGAATCTGTGACCCTCGACGCCGAGGAATTCGTGCCCGGCCTCGGCGCAGAAATGCGGCACGTCCACATGTGCGGCCGGGTCGTCGGCCAGCAGATCCACGCGGGCGCCCTTGGGCAAGCTCTGCATCCGTTTGCGCAGGCGCAGCACCGGCAGGGGGCAAAGCAGGCCGAGCGCGTCGACCTCAAGGTCGGGGTCCATTGTGAACTCCTTAATTTCGCCGCGGGGCCGTGGCAGGATCGCGCGCGAAAGGGCTAGCCATGACCGTCACGCGCCGTCGCGTCCTCTATATCCCGGGATACGACCCGTTCCACCCCCGCCGCTACCGGGAACTCTACCGCAAGGAAGGAGCCGCTCAGGCCGCGATATCGGGCTACACGATCTCGCAGAGGAAGGGCGCGGGCCCCTATTCCTGGGTGGTCGAGACGGAGATGGAAGGCGCGCGGACCGAAGCGCATGTGGAGGTGCTGGTCTGGTCCGATATCGTGTCGGACTCCATGTCTGGGACGCTGTGGGCGACTTATGCCGCGCTGTTCCGCACCGCCTGGACCTATATCGCCTCGGGCGCGCTCTGGCGGCTGGCCAAACTGCGCAAGGGGCCGGTGATCGCGGCGCTCTATCCGGTTGTGTTCCTGCTGCTTCAGGCGCTGGCCGCGCTGGCGGTTGTGGGGCTGGCCGTCCGCATCGGGGCCGGGTTCGGGGGGGGCGGGGCGTTGCTTGGGCTCGTGGCTGGGGCGGCGGGGGGCTATGGGCTGCTTCGCTGGTTCAAGGCCAAGGATTCCAAGGTCTTCGCCCATTACCTGATGCACGATTACGCCTTTTCGGCCCGCCTGCGCGGCGCCAACCCGCCGGAGCTGGAGGCGCGCATGGCCGTCTTCGGCGACCGCATCGCCGAGGCGCTCGGCGCGGATTGGGACGAAGTGCTGATCGTCGGCCATTCCTCGGGCGCGCATCTCGCGATCTCGGTCCTCGCGGACCTGATCCGTGCGGATCGGGTGCCCGAGGGGCGCTGTGCGCTGCTGACGCTGGGACATGTCGTCCCGATGGTCAGCTTCCTGCCCGAGGCCGGGCGGCTGCGCGCGGACCTGCACCTGATGGGCGCGCAGGACCGGATCGCCTGGATCGACGTGACCGCGCCGGGCGATGGCTGCGCCTTTGCGCTCTGCGATCCGGTCGCGGTGTCGGGCGTGGCTCCCGAGGGACAACGCTGGCCGCTGGTGATCTCGGCGGCCTTCACGAAGACGCTCTCGCCCGAGCGTTGGGCGCAACTGCGTCGCCGCTGGTTCCGTCTGCATTTCCAGTATCTTTGCGCCTTCGACCGACCGGGCGATTACGACTATTTCCGCATCACCGCGGGGCCGCAGAGGCTGGGCGATCGCTTTTCGGGCCGCAAGCCGAGTCCGTCACGCCTCACCGCGCCGATCAACCGGTACACGAGCCACGCCGCATGATTCCGCCCAAGCCCGTGTCCCGGCCGGACCGGGTCGGGTTGCTCGACTACGGGCGGCGGTTCCGCGCCGATATCCTGTCGGCGCAACCGGCACGGCTTTATGGGGCCTGGATGGCGGAGTTTCGAACGCCCTTCTTTCGCAGCTACATGATGAACGATCCGGCGCTCTTGGACCTGGTCCTGAAGGAGCGGCCCGACGACTTTCCCAAGTCGGACCGTATTCGCGAGGGGCTGGCCCCCCTGCTCGGCCGGTCCGTCTTCGTCACCAATGGCGCGGAATGGAAGCGCCAGCGCCGCATCATCGACCCGGCCTTCGGTCGCGGGCGCCTGAGGGAGGCGTTCCCGGCCATGCGGGATGCGGCCGAGGCCATGATCGCGCGCTTGCCCGCGGGGCCCATCGAGATCGAAGAGGCGGCCAGCTACGCCGCCGCCGATGTCATCTTCCGCACGCTCTTTTCGGTGCCGATCGAGGACAGGCTCGCGGCGCAGGTCTTCCGCGAGTTCCGCGCCTATCAGCGCAGCCAGCCCCTGCTGAACCTGGCTGCCCTGATCCCGCTGCCCCGCTGGTTGCCTCGCCCGCACCGCCGCCGCACGCGCGCGGCCGCGCGCGCCATTCGCGGGGCCATCGCCGCGTTGGTGGACCGACGCGCGGACGAAATCGCCCGCGGGGCAGCGCCGGACGACCTCGCCACCAAGATCATGACCTATCCTGACCCGGAGACGGGCCACCGCTTTGACGCGGCGGAGATGGTGGATCAGGTGGCGATCTTCTTCCTCGCCGGGCACGAGACCAGCGCCTCGGCGCTGGCCTGGGCGCTCTACCTGCTGGCGACGCACCCGGAGGCGCAGGCGCGGGTCGCGGCGGAGGGGCAGGGGGTCGACTGGGCGGGTCTCGCGTTTTCGGACCTGTCCCGCTTTGCCTTCACCCGCGATGTCTTCCGCGAGACGCTGCGGCTCTATCCTCCCGTGCCGATGATGGTGCGGGAGACGACCCGGCCCGAGACCTTCCGTGGCCGCGTCGCGCCGAAGGGGGCGCAATGCGTGCTAAGCCCCTGGCATCTGCATCGGCACACGCGCCTCTGGGCAGACCCGGACAGCTTCGACCCCGGGCGCTGGGGGCGGAGCGAAACCGTCGACAGCCAGCGCACGGCTTACCTGCCATTCAGCGCCGGGCCTCGGGTCTGTCCGGGGGCCGGCTTCGCGATGGCCGAAGGGGTTCTGCTGCTGGCACGGCTGGTCTCGGCCTTCGAAGTCGCGCCCGAGGGGCCGCCGCCGGTGCCGGTCGCGCATCTGACGGTCCGCGCGCGGGACGGGATAGGGCTGCGGCTTGCGCTGCGGGGGTAGGCGGGGAGATCCCCGCCCTACGAGGCCCCGCTCCCCCCGCTCAGGGCGCCCTTGATCTCCGATGCGCGTAGGGCGGGGGTCGTCCCGCCCCCTGTCTCAGGTGGTGCCGCGATAGGGCTCTACATATTGCAGCGCCATGTCCCAGGGGAAGAAGATCCAGGTGTCCTGGCTCACCCCGGTGATGAAGGTATCGACCATCGGCTCGCCCTTGGGCTTGGCGTAGACGGTGGCGAAATGCGCCTTGGGATACATCTTGCGGATGACTTCCAGCGTTTTGCCGCTGTCCACCAGATCGTCGATCACCAGGATTCCCGTGCCGTCGCCGACCATCCCCTCGTCGGGCTTGGAGAGGACCTGCGCCTCGCCTTGGGTCTGGTGGTCGTAGGACTTGATCGAGATCGTGTCGACGAGGCGGATGTCGAGCTCCCGCGCGACGATCATGGCGGGCGCCATGCCGCCGCGGGTCACGGCCACGATCGCCTTCCACGCGCCGTTATCCGGCCCGCGCCCGTCCAGCCGCCAGGCCAGCGCGCGGCTGTCGCGGTGGATCTGGTCCCAGCTGATGTGGAAGCCTTTCTCGTGGGGAAGCTGCGTGGCCATCGGGGCCTCCTAGATCAGGAAGTTGTGAGGAGCCGCAGGCCGAGCCCGCCCAACACCAGCGCGGTCACGCGGGAGATGGCAGGCTTGTAGGCCAGGTAGCGGGCCTGGACGGCCGGCCGGCTGAGAAGCGTCGCGAGGAGGCCATAGACCACCATTTCGAGCGCGATGTGGTTCAGCGTGATCGCGGTCATGGCCGCGGCGGACAGGCCCGGCGGAAAGATCACCAGCAGCACGCCGGCCGAGAAGAGGATCGACTTCGGATTGCCGAGGTTGAGCGCGAAGCCCCGCAGGAAGGCGCGATGCGACGAGATCGGCGGGGTCGCATCGACCGGCGCGAGCGCCGTCCGCCAAGTGTAGATCGCGAAGGCCAGGACCAGCAGCGCGCCGCCGATCTTGAGCACCGTGTAAGCGGCCGGCACGACGGTAAAGAGCGTCTCCAGCCCCAGCAGCGCGGCCAGCGTCCAGAGCCCGGCCATCACCGCGAGCCCCGCGCCGGTCAGCACTCCTTCGCGCCGCCCGCCGCGGAGCGAGGCCTGCACGCAGAGCACGAAGGCGGGACCCGGACCCAGCACCGCGACCAGCAGCGCGGCGTTGAACGCGAGGAGCGTGCCGAGACCGAGAGGCTCCATCAGCCGTCCTTCTTCTCCAGCGTCATGTCCGGCGCCTCCGGATTCTTCATGCCGATGACGTGATAGCCCGAATCCACATGGTGGATCGTGCCGGTCACGGCGGAACTCAGATCCGACAGCAAATACATCGCCGAGGCGCCCACCTCGTCGATGGTGACGGTGCGGCGCAACGGAGCATTGTTCTCGTTCCACTTCAGGATGTAGCGGAAATCGCCGATGCCCGAGGCGGCCAGCGTCTTGATCGTGCCCGCCGAGATCGCGTTTACGCGGATGCCGTCGCGGCCCAGATCTTCGGCGAGATACTGCACCGAGGATTCCAGCGCGGCCTTCGCCAGACCCATCACGTTGTAATGGGGCATGACCTTCTCGGCGCCGTAATAGGTCAGGGTCAGGGCCGACCCGCCTTCGGTCATCATCTTTTCGGCGCGCTGCATCACGGCGGTGAAGGAATAGACCGAGATGTTCATCGTCATCAGGAAGTTATCGAGCGACGTATCCAGATAGCGCCCGCGCAGTTCCGACTTGTCCGAAAATCCGATCGCGTGGACCACGAAGTCGAGCCGGTCCCAATGCTCGCGCAGACTGTCGAAGAGCGCGTCGATCGAGGCGCCCTCGGCAACGTCGCAGGGCAGCACGATCTCGGAGCCAACCTTTTCCGCCAGCGGTTTCACCCGCTTGAGCAGCGCGTCGCCCTGATAGCTGAATGCCAGCTCCGC
Source organism: Jannaschia seohaensis (assembly GCF_900116765.1). Classification (GTDB taxonomy): domain Bacteria; phylum Pseudomonadota; class Alphaproteobacteria; order Rhodobacterales; family Rhodobacteraceae; genus Jannaschia; species Jannaschia seohaensis. The sequence continues at coordinate 115,481 of NZ_UETC01000004.1, forward strand.
GCCTTGCTCGGCGCAGGCCTTGGCGATGCCCCAGGCGATGGATTTGTCGTTCGCGAGACCCATGATGAGCCCCCGCTTGCCCGCCATGATGCCCGACATGTCAGCCCTCCGCTTGCGTCGCTCAGGGCTTTAGGCGATTGGCGGGGATGCGGCAAGAAGGGGGCGCGAATGACTGACAGGACCGGAATATTCGCGGGCGACGACCCGTTCGCCCTGGCGCGCGACTGGCTGGCCGAGGCCGAGAAGACCGAGCCGGAGGATGCGAACGCCATCGCGCTGGCCACCTCCGACGAATCTGGCTTGCCCAATGTCCGTATGGTGCTGCTCAAGGAGATCGAGGCGGATGCCTTCGTCTTCTACACGAATTTCGAGGGTAAGAAGGGCCAGGAGCTGGCCGCCAACCCTCAGGCGGCCTTCGTGATGCACTGGAAGTCCCTGCGTCGACAGATCCGGGTGCGCGGGCCCGTCGAGCGGGTCGAGGACGCCCAGGCGGATGCCTACTACAAATCGCGCAGCCTCCAGTCCCGGCTGGGCGCCTGGGCCTCGCAGCAATCGAGGCCGTTGGCGGGACGTGGCACTTTGATGGCGGAGGTGGCGAAAGTCACGGCGCAGAAGGGACCCGATCCCGCACGGCCGTCTTTCTGGGGCGGATTCCGTATCCGGCCGGTTGAAATCGAGTTCTGGGCGGACGGCCGATTCCGGTTGCACGACCGCTTCCGTTGGACGAAGGAAGCGGCCGGATGGACAACAATGCGGCTCTATCCGTAGGATTGGCGATCTCCTGCCGATAGTGTCACAAAAATAAACCAAAGACGCCGCGTCAGGCACATTGTCGCTTGTTTCGTTGGTACACCGGCGTAGTTAACAAGGCTTGGTCGGTAATTCGTCGCTGAGTTAAAGCGAGCTCTCGGTATCTGGACTTCGGGAAAAAGTAAGTGACGGATTCTACGCGCCCAAATTGGAATGCAGGTGACGAAGATGTCATCCATGGCCATGTAAAGTGGTTCGATGCGGCGCGCGGGTTCGGCTTCGTGGTCTCGCCGGCGGTCGATCGCGACATTTTGCTGCATATCAATGTCCTTCGTAACTTCGGGCAGGGCTCCATCGGAGACGGGAGCGGCGTCGCCTTGCGCGTTCAGCGCAGCGAGCGCGGTCTTCAGGCCACCGAGGTGCTGGAGATCGAAGAGCCGGACATCACCGCCGACCTGCCCAAGGACGGGCCGATCCCGGACTACCTTCAGCCGATCGACGATTCGCTGCCCTACCTGCCGGCGCGGGTGAAGTGGTTCGACAAGGCCAAGGGCTTCGGCTTCGCCAATGTGTTCGGCCGGACCGAGGACGTGTTCATCCATATCGAGGTTCTGCGCCGCTTCGGCCTTGCGGACCTCGCCCCCGGGGAGGCAGTCTGCCTGCGCGCCGTGGACGGCGCGCGCGGAAAGCTGGCCCTGGAGGTGCGGAGATGGGAATACTTCATCGAGTGATCGCGGCCGCGCTGGCCGTCGCGATCTCGGGACCGGCCCTTGCCGCCTGCGACCCGGGCCGCGTCGATTTGCGCGGAGATTTCGGCACGGTCCGCTTCCGCGTTGAGCTTGCGCTGACGCCCGAGGAGCAGGCGCGCGGCCTGATGTTCCGGGAGGAGATGGCGCGCATGGCGGGCATGCTCTTCGTCTATCCTCGCCAGCAGCGGCTGGCGTTCTGGATGCGCAACACGCTGATCCCGCTCGACATGATCTTCCTGGACGAGACCGGCACCGTCATCAACGTCCACGCCGAGGCGGTGCCGCTCGACGAGACGCCGATCCTGTCCGAGGCGCCGGGCCTCGCCGTGCTGGAGATCAATGGCGGCATGGCCGCGACCCTGGGCATCGGGCCGGGGGACGAATTGCGCTCGCCCGCCATGCCGCAAGACCGCGCGGCCTGGCCCTGCGAATAGCGCAACCCGGGACATCGGCCCGCCTCGTCTGTCGGGCGGCCGCAGCGGCGACCCGCGCCTGTGCGCGGGCCAGAACCAGCGGGGCGAAATTCGACGGATGCGCAACGGCGCGCCTGCGCGTCGCTCTGAGGCTTCCCCCGCCCCCGCGAGGATGGTAGGCGGGCGTCACGGTCGGGGTGTGGCGCAGTCTGGTAGCGCACCTGTTTTGGGTACAGGGGGTCGTGAGTTCGAATCTCGCCGCCCCGACCATCTTCTCCGCACCGTCACCTTCCATTCCCCTTTGACGTGACGTCGCTGCAACGGGGTGCTCACAGGTGCGGCCGGACGCGGCGTCAGTTTCGCGCCATCTTCCTGCCATCTTTCCGACACTTATTCGGAGCGCCGGAGCGGGGGGGGCGGGCGCGCGTTCCTCGGCTGCGATTCCCCCAAATCGTTCCCCCGACTTCTCCACATGATTCTTCGCGCGAATCGTTGACCACTCTCCAATTCGCCCTCTAGTTTGTGTCCGTGCTGGCGCCCCACACTAAATCTAGCGTCGGCGAGAGCAGAAGTTCGGTGCAGTCCAAGCAGCTCCGCAAGAGAGCGCGGTACGGGGAGGGCGACCTCCGCGGCCGGGGACAGCGTGCCACCGGCCACCGAGTGATATATTGGGGAGACGATAGATGCGGCTCGAACGCAAGCTCACGACCGAGGGACAGGACGCCTACGCGGCGCTCGACTTCGCTACCACCACCTCCGAGATCCGCAATCCCGACGGGACCGTCGTGTTCAAGCTCGACGCGGTCGAGGTGCCCACGGGCTGGAGCCAGGTCGCGTCCGACATCATCGCGCAGAAATATTTCCGTAAGGCGGGCGTCCCCACGCGCCTCAAGCGCGTCAAGGAAAAGGGCGTCCCCGAGTTCCTCTGGCGCTCCGTCCCCGACGAGGAGGCGCTGGCCGAGCTGCCCGAAGACCAGCGCTACGGGGGTGAGACCTCGTCCAAGCAGGTCTTCGACCGTCTGGCTGGCGCCTGGGCCTATTGGGGCTGGAAGGGCGGCTACTTCACCACCGAGGCCGATGCGCGGACCTATTTCGACGAGATGCGCATGATGCTGGCCCGCCAAATGGGTGCGCCGAACTCCCCGCAATGGTTCAACACCGGCTTGCACTGGGCCTATGGCATCGACGGACCGGCGCAGGGCCACCACTATGTCGACCCCAAGACCGGCAAGCTGACCCGCTCCAAGTCGAGCTACGAGCATCCGCAGCCCCATGCCTGCTTCATCCAGTCCGTCGCCGACGATCTGGTGAACGATGGCGGCATCATGGATCTCTGGGTCCGGGAGGCGCGGCTGTTCAAGTATGGCTCCGGCACCGGGACCAACTTCAGCCACCTGCGCGGCGAGGGCGAGCCGCTGTCCGGCGGCGGCAAATCCTCGGGCCTGATGGGTTTCCTCAAGATCGGCGACCGCGCGGCGGGCGCGATCAAGTCGGGCGGCACCACGCGGCGCGCGGCCAAGATGGTCATCGTCGACATGGACCACCCGGATATCGAGGCCTTCATCGACTGGAAGGTCGTCGAGGAGCAGAAGGTCGCCGCGCTGGTCGCCGGCTCCAAGGCGACGCAGGCTAAGCTGAACGAGGTGATGGCCGCCGTGACCGCCTGGGACGGCAGCATGGACGATGCCGTAGACCCGGCGAAGAACGCGGGTCTCAAGTCTGCGATCCGCAGCGCCAAAAAGGCCATGGTGCCAGAGGCCTACGTCATGCGCGTGCTGCAATATGCGCGGCAGGGCTATGAGTCGATCGAGTTCCCGACCTATGACACCGACTGGGACTCCAAGGCCTACGAGACCGTCGCGGGGCAGAACTCCAACAACTCCGTGCGCGTGACCAACGCCTTCCTGCACGCCGTCGAGAAGGACGCCGACTGGGAGCTGACCAACCGCACCAACGGCAAGGTCGCCAAGACCGTCAAGGCCCGCGATCTGTGGGAGAAGGTCGGCCACGCCGCCTGGGCCTGCGCGGATCCGGGCATCCAGTTCCACGACACGGTCAACGACTGGCACACCTGCCCCGAGGACGGGCCGATCCGCGGCTCGAACCCGTGCTCGGAATACATGTTCCTGGACGACACGGCCTGTAACCTAGCCTCCATGAACCTGCTGAAGTTCCTCAAGGACGACGGCACGTTCGACGCCGATCTCTATGTCCACGCCTCGCGCCTCTGGACGATCACGCTGGAGATCAGCGTCGCCATGGCGCAGTTCCCCTCGAAGGAGATCGCGCAGCGCAGCTACGATTTCCGCACGCTGGGCCTGGGCTACGCCAATATCGGCGGCCTGCTGATGAACCTCGGCTACGGCTACGATAGCCGCGAGGGCCGGGCGCTTTGCGGTGCGTTGACGGCGGTGATGACCGGCACCTCCTACGCGACTTCGGCCGAGATGGCCGGAGAGCTGGGGCCGTTCCCGGGCTACGCGAAGAACGCCGAGCACATGGCTCGCGTGATCCGCAACCACCGGACCGCGGCCAGGGGCCAGACCGAGGGCTACGAGAAGCTCGCGGTGAAGCCCGTCGCGCTCGATATCGAAGGCTGCCCCGACCGCGCGCTGACCGACCTGGCCGCGAAGGTCTGGGACGACGCCGTCGCGCTGGGCGAGAAGCACGGCTTCCGCAACGCCCAGGCCACCGTGATCGCGCCGACCGGCACGATCGGTCTGGTGATGGATTGCGACACCACCGGGATCGAGCCGGACTTCGCCCTGGTGAAGTTCAAGAAGCTGGCCGGCGGCGGCTACTTCAAAATCATCAACCAGTCGGTTCCGGCCGCCCTGCGCACGCTCGGCTATCGCGAGAGCGAGATCGGCGAGATCGTGTCCTATGCCGTGGGCCACGGCTCCCTCGGGCAGGCGCCGGGGATCAACCACACCTCGCTGATCGGCCATGGCTTCGGCAAGGCGGAGATCGAGAAGATTGAGGCGGCGCTGCCCTCGGCCTTCGACATCCGCTTCGTCTTCAATCAGTGGACGCTGGGTGAGGACTTCCTGACCGGCACGCTGGGCGTTCCGGCGGCCAAGCTGGCCGACCCGTCCTTCGACCTGCTGCGTCACCTGGGCTTCAGCAAGGCCGAGATCGAGGCGGCGAACGACCATGTTTGCGGGACGATGACGCTGGAAGGCGCGCCGGGGCTCAAGGACGAGCACCTGCCGATCTTCGACTGCGCCAACCCCTGCGGCAAGAAGGGCAAGCGGTTCCTGTCGGTCGACAGCCACATCCACATGATGGCCGCGGCGCAGAGCTTCATCTCGGGCGCGATCTCCAAGACGATCAACATGCCCAACTCGGCCACGATCGAGGACTGCCAGAAGGCCTATGAGCTGTCCTGGTCCCTCGGCGTGAAGGCCAACGCGCTCTATCGCGACGGCTCCAAGCTGTCGCAACCGTTGGCCGCGAGCCTGGTCGAGGACGATGACGAGGCCGCTGAGGTGCTGGAGGCGGGCACGCCCGCGCAAAAGGCCGAGGTGCTGGCCGAGAAGGTGATCGAGAAGATCGTCGTCAAGGAGGTCGCCCGCGGCCGCTCCAAGATGCCGGAGCGCCGCAAGGGCTATACACAGAAGGCGGTGGTCGGCGGCCACAAGGTCTATCTGCGGACCGGCGAATACGCCAATGGCGAGCTGGGCGAGATCTTCATCGACATGCACAAGGAAGGCGCCGGCTTCCGCGCGATGATGAACAACTTCGCCATCGCCGTCTCGGTCGGCCTGCAATACGGTGTGCCGCTGGAGGAGTTCGTGGACGCCTTCACCTTCACCAAGTTCGAACCCGCGGGGATGGTGCAGGGCAACGACTCGATCAAGAACGCGACCTCGGTGCTCGACTACATCTTCCGCGAACTGGCCGTGTCCTATCTCGACCGGGAGGATCTGGCCCATGTGAAGCCGCAGGGCGAGACCTTCGACTCGATCGGCGAGGCGCAGGCGGCCAGGGGCGAGGACGGCAATATCGCTCCGGTGGGCGCTTCGGCGACCAAATCGCTGGAGGTCATCAAGTCGGTCACGTCCTCGGGCTATCTGCGCAAGCGCCTGCCCAAGGATCTGGTCGCTCTGCGCGGCGGGGCGGACCGGGTGGCGGCCCAAATCGCCGACGCGGGCGGCGCGGTCGCTGTGGCGACGCCGGAAGGGTCCGCCGCCATTGCGGTGGCGCCCAAGATGGACGCCCGCGCCAAGGCCAAGATGCAGGGCTACGAGGGCGAGGCCTGCGGCGAGTGCGGCAACTACACGCTGGTCCGCAACGGAACCTGCATGAAGTGCAACACCTGCGGCTCGACCTCTGGCTGTAGCTGATCGAACCAGGGTGGGGCGGGATCCTGGCGGATCCCGCCCCACTGCCATCAGGGGGACGCGTTAGCCGGACGCCCGCCCAGAAAAGCAGTACATCGTCCTGGTCGGTCCGCCCGCCGCCTTCGAGCACGACGATCAGGGCGAGCGGATCCCGCCCATATCGAAGAGATCGACGCCCGGACTGCCGGGACGCCTCTAGGTCAGAACAATGGCGCCCCGACAGGGCTGGTACCGGCGGCTCGGAAATCCAGAAAGACGGCTTCGGTGAACGCGGCGCTGCCGCCATTCTCGACCCCATGCAGGATCACGTTATGGGCCGTCACCCTGTCGTCGGCGCGCTGCGTCAGAGACATCGGGGTGAACCGATCCGTGAATGGCCCGTCCGGTTCGGCGGGATCGCCAGTTTCCGAGCGGAAAGTGAAGGCAGGGCCGACGAAATCACCGTTCATGCCCGATAATTCATAGGGTCATGCGGAATCAAAAGGTTCGGACCCTCCCACCTTCGCAGAAGGCAGTTTCGCTTGGCCCTCCTGTTGGGGGGGCAAAGCGACCGACGAATGGTGCAGGCCGCTCCGTCTCGGCACGGCAACGCCCGCTATCGCCAATCGCCGCCACACGTGCGGCCATGACCTCTCTGGCGTCCTTTATGAGGGGGACGAAACGGGCGGCATTGTCCGACTTGCCGGCGCGAAGGTAGAACGCCGATCCGTCCTCGGCCACGTCGGCGGCCTTCAGCAACAGCAGTTCGTTGATTCAGACGCCGGTCGCTAGGGAGAGACGGAAGGCGTCCCCGCCTCTGGTGCCGCGCTGGGTCGCCTTGAGGGGCTGGCGGCAGTCGTCCGCCTTGAAGGCTTCCCGCTCCGGCTTGTCGGACTTCTTGCCGCGAGGGACAGAACGCCCGAAGTCCCAAGGGTTCGCTTTGTACGAGGCTGCAGTCACTCTGCGCTCGAAGATCGCCCAGTCCCAGAGAGGGCGGAGCATCGTGATATACTTATCCGCCGTTCGGGCCGACATGGGCCGCTTCGTCTGCTTTGAGATGACCGACGGGAGGTACGCCCGTCAGCACAAGCCACTCTGACCGGTCTCGACGCTGTGACTTCTGACTTGGCTGGGCCTCTGCCACCACAAGGCAAACTCCCGCCTCCGGGAGACGCTCGGGCACGCGACGGTCAACCGCGGGGGCAGCCAACCGAAGCGCTTCGTCGCGTTGGGCCGGACCGAGAGTCCGATCCGGAACGCGACCCATCCATCACCGACTAGCGACCGATGCCACGCGGATCATTCGGAGCCGCAGACGCTCTCTTGCCGCTCAAGGGCTTGCTCCATCAGTGCGATCTGTGCGCGACACTCGCTCCTTGCGGCTGTGCCATCTTCGAGGCAGGGGCCGGTCGCCGCTAGAACCTCTCGTGTGACTCTCCGGACCGCCTCGCAGTCTTCGCTGCGAAGCTGCTCGCGGGCTTGCTCGCGCCTTTCGTCGTCCCAAACAGCATTGGATGCTCCGTCACCATCCTGGTCGCGGGTCTGGTCCCGATCGCGATCCTGAGCCTTGTCGTCCTGCCGATCGCGGTCCTGGTCACGGTCCTAGTCACGGTCTTGCAGCTGCGCGACCTCCATCGTGGCCTCATCCGCAGACAACGCACCGACCTGCCATGCGGTCGCCACCACGACCACCGCGACGCCGATGAGACCGCTTCGCACCATCGACTTGCCGGATATGCTCCCGGGGTATCCTCGTGCCTCCATTTCCTCCGCTCCTCCCTTGCAAGTGGAGCCAAAGCTAGATCCTCTCGATGCGCTGGCATTGACGTCCGTCAATGATGGCGGGCGGCATCTACATAGACTCGCGACACGGCAATTTTGCATGTTAGCGAGGAGGCGAGTGAAATGCCCCATCAGAATGGCAAACCCGATTTTACTGGAGGAAACCCCGGACTGAACCCGGGGCGTGGCGGTGGCGGCAAGCCCGACGGCGCCGGGAACAAGAAGGGCGATCTCTTCGGCGATCAGCTCGTCCTTTACCGTGACCTCGATCCGAGCGATGGCGGCGGCAATGGTGAGCCGATGCTCGACGGCAACGGCCAACTGATCCCGGTCGGCTACGACCCGACGTTCACGCTTGGCGGCGCCGACGGCCTCTTCCCAATCTATTTCGAGGCCGACGCGGAAGGCGACTACGAAATCCCGGCCGATCTTCTGCCTTATGTTCAGGAAGTGGAACTGGAGCGCGCCAACGTGGCCCGCGCGCCGGCCAAGGTGCAGGAGAAAGCGCTGAACGCGGCGCTGGAGAAGATCCTGAACGCCGATGTGATCAAAACCGACCCGGCCGGGCGAATCATGTACAGCAACGACGGCGGTGCCACCTTCGGCACAATCGACGCGCCGCTCGAGAACCTAGCGCTCTATCAATACCTGATGACGAACCCGGACGGGACGGTCGGCGCTTGGCCCGACGTCGCCGGAAACTGGGATCCCGTGTTCCAGGCCCTGCTGGGCGATGAGGTCGAGACCGACGGCTACACCGACCCCGACTGGGATCCCTCGGCGCTGATCGGCGCCGCGTGGAGCAAGGAGGGCAAGATCACCCTCGATGCGCTGATCTATGAAAACACCACGCTCGGGGTGAACAAGGTCACCGGCTCCGGCGCGACGCTGAACATCACCTATTTCGACTTCAGCGATCCCGAGGGCGAACTCTACGACTACGATCGCGCGGCGACCTACAGCGACACCTGGCTGCGCTGGATCGAGATCGAGGACGGCGCGCCCGTCTTCAAGTACGGCACGGCCTACGATGCCGTGTTCGGCGAGACGCCGTGGCAGGACGAGTATCTCCTGCTCGACGACAACGAGACGCCCGGGGATACCTCCGACGACGAATTTGTCCTGGCGGGGGCGCCCAATTCCGGTGTCAACGACTTCACAGCGGCAGCCGACGACAGCCGGGCGGTGATCCAGTTCATCCACAATGTGCAGGCGGTCGAGGTCGATGTGAGCGAGGTCCCGCCCGAGTTCCTGCCTTCGCCGACGCCTCTTCCGCTGAATGCGTCCGTCGTCGCCCCGTTTGACGACAATGATGACGACCATGGTGACGACCATGGCGACGGCCACGATCACGAGCCCCAAATCGTCATGGGCACCAACAAGTCGGACGTCATCGAGACCGGCGGCGGCGGACAGAAGATCTATGGCCTGAACGGAAGCGACGTGATCCATGCGGGCGGCGGCGCGGATGAAGTCCATGGCGGCAATGGGCGCGACCAGTTGTTCGGCCAGGGTGGACCCGACAAGCTCTATGGCGGCAACGGAGCCGACCTTCTGGTTGGCGGGGGCGGGCCCGACCTCCTGGTGGGCGGTAATGGCGCCGACATCCTCGTCGGCGGCCGCGGGATGGACACGCTGACCGGCGGCAACGGACCGGACGTCTTCGTCTACAAGGCCGCGCAGGATGTGCCCGGCCATGGCGAGTGCGAAGGCGGACGCCGGGAGACGATCACCGACTTCGATGCAGCCAACGACAGGTTCCACTTCCGCAAGCTGGATCTCGAAGGCTTCTCCGATGTCGCGGAGGCGTATCACGTCTGGGCCGAACAGGTCGGTGGGGACACCGTTCTCTACGTCGACACAGACGGCAATATGGCCGGTGAACACCCCGCGGAGATGGGCATTCTGCTCTTGGGCGTGGATGCTGGCGACCTGTCAGACGCCAATTTCATGTTCTGATCCATCAGACGGGACGTTCCGCGACTGCGGAGCGTCCCGACATGGGCGGGTTTGGCAGGATCGAGCCCGCATAGAACAAAGTGCCCCGCCCGGACCGCGGCAGGTGCCCGGGTTCCGACCTGCCGCGGTCCGGTTGTGCCGAGGGCATCCAGCCAACGGACCAGGAGGTGGCGGCAGAAGGCAGCTGCGGAGGATGAACGAGAGCCGTCGCATGGAGCCGCCATGCTCACGCCTCTGCGCCCAAGCCACGACTGCTCATGCCGCCGCCGGGACGAAGTTCTACAGCGGTCCAAGGTGCTGCCCGAGGTTACTCGGCATCCGCCCGGCGCCACTCGGGCAGGGAATCGCCGCACCATGCGCAAGACCAACTCCCCGCCTTCACGCGGCGCAGGATCGCCGTCGCGCGCTGGGCACGATGGCGGGCCTTCCCGTCCCATCCGTAAGGGACGAACGATGCGAAGAGGCGACCGTCGTAACGCTCGATCCATACAGCATCGGGGGCAGGGCCAAGCATGGGGAGTCAGCTCCTAGAATTGCAGGCGTGCAAGGGGATGACCCGGGAATGAACCCCGAAATAGATGGGGAGGGGAAGCCGCGGCATTTCTTCGGATCGTCCAGAACGGCACGGATATTCTGCCGGATCGCGTTGACCTCGTTGCCACCGGGCCGCCGCCATCATCTCAACATAGGTCGCCATTGGTTTCGCCTTTGCCTGCCTGCCAATGGCCTGATGGTATCATGCTACCCCAAGCAAGGCACCTGCGTTCAGGTGCCGGGCTATCTCTGAAAGCAGTGAAAGGCCCCTTTCCTGAAGGCAGGAAAGCGCCTGTATCGGTGCCTTGCACTGAAAGGCACGCGGATCGCGCGTCAGAACCATAGGTAACCCTCCGGCTCTGGGGGGTAGGGCACGGCGGCCTGCACCGGTCCGCCAGGCGCTCCACACGGCCCGCCAAGACACGCCCTCGACCGCGAGCGACAACAGGCACGCCAACGGCCCGCAAGGCGTCCCAGGCGGCGGCTCCGGGCTTGGGGTAGGGTGCGGGGGCCTGCCGCACCGTCCGGGACGCCCGAGGCGACTCAAGCGCTGCTGACCACCACGGCGGGCGGCGTGGCCCCGATCTTCATCGGCGCGTGGGGCGCGGTGGACATGATCCGCGACCCGTTCAGCGATGCGCAGTCCGGTGGCCTTCGGATCACCGCCCTCGCCACGATGGACGTAACGGTGGCGCGCCCGGCCCAGCTCGAGCTGCTGACCGGTCTCGAACTGGCGGCGGCGTAATGCTCTGGGGCGCACATGTCGGCAGCCTGGAGCTGCGCACCGAAGGCGGGGAAACCCGCCTTCGGGCAACCTTCCCCTATGGCCGGGAAACCGTGTTGGCCGAGCGCCTCGGCATGGTCCGTGAGCGTCGTGAGATGATCGCAGCTCGTGCCTTCGCGGATCGGATCGAGCGCGGCGAGGACGTGCACTTTCTGTCCGGCCATGACTTTAACAAGCCGCTGGCCTCGCGGTCGGCCGGCACCCTGAGCCTGACGGACTCGAATGACGCGCTGACGGTCGAGGCGACCAAGGGCGGGGAGCGGAGGTCCGCTGCACCATGCACCCATGCACGGACGTCCGGTTTGGGCAGTGCGAGCTTTTCGGAAGCAGTCCCTCATCTTCTCAGCGGGTGGTTTTGGCCTCGGCTTTACATGCGTTGCGCAGGTCCATGATGTGCCGCTTCTGCGGGTTGGCCCAACCTGTCAGATTCAGCGGCGGCTGCATCACCCTAATGGTCTCCTTCTCGACCCGGTGCAGATCGACCTCTAACTCTACAGTCGCGTAGTCCAGATTCCTTACCATCCAGTTGGACAGCCGGTGTTCCCCGTCCCCCGCAAACGCAAAGTTCGTGAAGTTGCTCTCCGATGGTCCCGGGGCGCGGGGAACCGCCTGCAGGTTCAGCTCCACTTTCAGGATCGCGCCGAGAGAGCGGCGAGGGGAATGGAAGCCGCTACTCTTCGGAAGAAAATGGTTTCGATTGCCCAGACTTTCCCCAGTCTGGCCGATGTAGATGATTTCGGTGTCCGGAATGGTCATGCCCGGAAGGCAATCCCGTCTTTTGGCGAAGATTCCGTAAAGCCCCGCCTTTTGGGATGAGACGACGTCGGTAATGGGCCGTCGCCCGATCAGCAGGGCTTCTGCGATGTCCATGACACCTCCTCGAAATTGAATACTTGGGACCGAACTTTGCCACGCGGTGCACGAGCGTCCCCTCTCGCCTTAAACTAGAAGATCGCTGATGTAGCGGCTACATAGGCTTGCGCTGTAGTCGCGGTCGTTCGGGCTCGACGCTCATCTGCGGCAGCGCGGTATGAGGGGCATCGTGGCCGCCAGGCCTGGAAGACGCGCACGGCCCTGAGCCGATGTTCGACAGCGCGACTTCATGTGCGTCGCGGCTTCTCCGAAGCGGTCATTCGGATGCGGACGCAGCACGCCCGTGGTTATGGAGGTCCGCTCTGCGGACAAAGCCAAAACTGGCTGGATGTCCGCCTTCTGAAAACCCCCGTTGAGAGCAATTTCTGCACGGTCTAAGCCCTTGAAAAAGTGAAAAAACGCCAGTGTGTGAAAGTCACCCGATTTGTGCGTTTTTTTTGGTAGGTCCGAGATAATCATGCTGGAAAGCGAACATCGCGCCCATAATCGAGGCTGCCCGCCCTGCAAAGCGCGCGCAGTCCCCGCTCCAGATCAACGGTACTAATATTGGCGCTGACCCACCAACCCGATCTCGCCTGCAGGGCCGGGAGGTCGGTTCGCCCGCCATGGATGTCCTCGCGCGCATTGGCGACATAGCGACGGACATTGGCCTTCATCGCTGAGAGCTGTTGGATCACCGCCGGGTCGAGATGGTGGACGGCATCGACCACGTAGCGATGACCTGATCGCCGCCGTGACGGGCCAGAGCCCGGCCATGGTCCTGAACTACACGAAGAAGGTTCGTCAGCGTCTCCGGGCCATTCAGGCCCAGCGAAAACGAACAGAACAAAAGCAGAAAGTTTAGACGGTTGCTTAGACTTTCAAACGCCGCCGTGTCGCTAAATCGCTAACCGATTGAAAGTGGATGGAGGCGAGTACCGGAATCGAACCGGTGTACACGGATTTGCAATCCGCTGCGTAACCACTCCGCCAACTCGCCGCAGGCCCGTGTCGTCTAGGCCTTGCCGGGGCAGGGTGCAAGGCCAAACGGTGCGGCTGGACGCGGGCCCCGGGGCCGCCTACCGTCGGCCGCATGATCGGTCGAGACAATCCTGGGAGCCCCGCCATCGCCGCACCGGCCCTCGGTCAACGGCACCCGCGCTGATGCGACCGCTCGAGGGTATCACTGTGCTCGCGCTCGAGCATGCGGTCGCCGCGCCTTACTGCACGCGGCAATTGGCCGACCGGGGCGCGCGGGTCATCAAGCTGGAGCGCCCCGGGACCGGCGATTTCGCGCGCGGCTACGACCGGAGGGCGCGGGGCCTCAGCAGTCATTTCGTCTGGACCAATCGCGGCAAGGAAAGCCTCGCGCTGGACCTCAAACACCCGGAAGCCGCGCGCGTGCTCACCCGCCTCGTCGAGAAGGCGGACGTGATCGTCCAGAACCTCGCCCCCGGGGCCGCCGCGCGGCTGGGGCTGTCATGGGAGACGCTCCACGCGCGCCATCCGGGGCTGATCCTCTGCGACATTTCCGGTTACGGGCCTGAGAGCGAGCGCAAGGCCTATGACCTGCTGGTGCAGGCGGAGGCCGGTCTGCTCTCGATCACGGGCACGCCGGAGGTGCCCTCCAAGGCGGGCATCTCCGCGGCCGATATCGCCGCGGGCAGCTTCGCGCTCCAAGCCATCCTGACCGCTCTGATCCAGAAGGGGCGGACGGGGGAGGGGGCGCATCTCGAGATCTCGATGCTGCACGCGCTGGCCGAATGGATGGGCTATCCGATGTATTACGCGCTCGACGGCGCGCCGCCGCCGGCGCGGGCGGGCGCGGCGCATCCGACGATCTTTCCCTATGGCCCGTTTCGCGCCGCCGATGGGGAGGTGATCCTCGGCCTGCAGAATGACCGGGAATGGCGGAATTTCTGCGCGACCGTTCTGCGCCGTCCAGACTTGGCGGACGATCCGCGCTTCGACGGAAACGCGGCCCGGGCCGAGAATGCCGGCGCGCTGCGCGCCGAGATCGAAGCGGTCTTCGCAGCCTTCCCCTGCGTCGAGGTCATGGCCCGGCTCGACGCGGCGGGCATCGGCAACGCGCGGCTCAACGAGATGGCCGATCTCTGGGCGCATCCCGCGCTTGCGGGACTCTGGAGCGAGATCGCGTCCCCGGCGGGCCCGCTGCCCGCCCTGCGCCCGCCCGGCCTGCCGCACCCGGCGATGGGGGCGGTCCCCGCGCTGGGCCAGCACTCCCGTGCGATCCTCGAGGAATGCGGCACGCCCGAACCCGTGATTGCCGACCTCGCTCGAAGCGGCGCCGTCACCTTCGGCGAGGAATGATCCTGCGTCCTTCTTCTGGCCGGAAATACTCTGGGGGGAGCCGAAGGCGGGGGGCAAAGCCCCCCTCCGCACGCGCCGCATGCGCTTCAGATCAGGCTGGCCAGAGCCAGCCCGACTACGACCAGCATCGATCCGGCCATCGCGATATTGATCATGCGCTGCGTCCGCTCCGCCAGATCGAGCGAGCGCAGCCAGACGCCCAGCCCCAGCCACAGGAAATGCAGCGGCAGCCAGATCGCGTTCATGATCAGCAGCTTGACCACCGGCTCCGCGACCGGCCCGAGACCGATGGCGAAGCCCGAGAACATGACTGTGTTGACCGCATAGGCCTTGGGGTTCACCGCCTGCAAGGCCAGCCCGTCGCGGATGCCCGGCTTGTGCTGGGCCTCGATGAAGGCGATCCGGCTGCCCGCGGTGGCGATGCGGAACGCGAGATAGAGCAGATATCCGGTCGACAGCACGAACAGCACCGTCCGAATACGGGGATCGGCCAGGACCACCGCCGCCACGCCCGAAATCACCGCCAGCGCCACGATATTGGTGCCGATGCATAGCCCGATCACATAGCGCACGCCCGCGCGGCCGCCGAAGGCCGCGCCGACCCCGGCGGTGGACAGAACGCCAGGACCGGGCGTCACGATCAGGAAGAAGACGGCGGCGGCGAAGGCGATCATCGCCGCTCCCTCCACCAGATCACGAGGCCCGCGACCGCGATGATCGCCGCGCCGAGGATGGTCATCGCGTCAGGCGTCGTGCCGAAGACGAGGAAACTCAAGACGGCGAGATAGATCAGGAAAGAGTAGCTGAATGGCATCAGCACGCTGGCCGGGGCATAGCCATGGGCCGCGCTGAAGAAATGGTGTCCCGCCCAGGCCGAGACGCCGATCCCGACCATCAGCACCCAATCCAGCGGGGTGGCCGGCGCTTCCCACAGAAACCACGCCGCCGGGGCCAGGCTGATCGTGCCGACCAGCCCGGCATAGAGTTGCATCGTGCGCGGGGCGGCCACTCCTGCCAGGCGCCGCGTCAGGATGGAGAACACGGCCAGCGCCGTCGCAGCCGTCAGCGAGGCCAGCGCGGCCCAATGGAAGTCCGCGCCCCAAGGCCGCATCACCACCAGCACCCCGATAAAGCCCACAAGGATCGCGCCCCAACGCCACGGCCCCACCTGCTCGCCCAGCAGCGGCACCGAGAGCGCGCAGACGATGATCGGCGAGGAGAACATGATCGCCGCCACCAGCGTCAGGTCGAGATAGGTCAGGGCCACGAAATTGCTGATCGTGGAGACCATCAGCAGCGCGCCCCGGAACAGCATCACCGCCGCCAGCCGGGGCGGGGCGGTGAAGCCCGAATGGTCGCGCCCCATCATCGGGCCGGTCGACAGCACGAGGTGGACGCTGAAGCGCATGAAGGCCAACTGCAAGGCGGGCAGACCGGCCAGGGCGAGCCATTTCACCGAGGTGTCGGTGAAGGAGAACAGCAGATAGGCCAGCAGCATCAGGGCGATGCCGCGGCCCGGATTGTCCTCGCGCGCGACGGCGAGGTGGCTGACGGGGGCGGGGCTGGCCACTTATTTCCCGTATCGGCTCGCGTAGAAATCGACCATCTGCGGCACGAGGTCCTCGCCCCGGCCGTCCTCGATGGCGGCTTTCAGTCCCTTATCCGCGCAGGCCGACATGATGGACTCGACCCCCAGCCCCTCGGCCATGGAGCGGTAGTAGCCCACATCCTTCGATGCGTTCTTGATCGAGAAGGCGAGCATCTCGGCGTTGCCGTCGACGCCGTAGGCGGCGATGAACTCCATCATCCCGGACCGGAGCGGCCCGGCGCCCATCACGTCGAAGAGCTGCTTGCGGTCGACGCCCGCGAGGTCGGCCATGGCGAAGGCCTCGGACATGGCGTTGGCGGTGGTCATGGCGAAGAAGTTGTTGATCAGTTTGATCGTGTGCCCGTTGCCCAGGGCGCCCAGGTGAAAGACGTTCTCCCCCTGGTCGTCGAGAACGGGCTTCACCTTTTCATAGGCCGCCTTGTCGCCGGAGCACATGATGTTGAGCTTGCCTTCGCGCCCATGGCTCGGCGTGCGGCCCAGCGGCGCGTCCAGATAGGTGCCGCCCGCCGCCGCGACCTCCTCGCCCAGGGCTTTGGTCGAGCCGGGCAGCGAGGTGCCGTAGTCGATGACGATCGCGCCGTCCTTCAGCCCTGCGATCACGCCATCGGGTCCGCGCATCCGGCCTTCGACATGTTCGGAAGTGCCCATGCAGAGCATCACGATGTCGGAGGCCTCCGCCACCTCCCGCGCGGTCGCGGCTTCGGTGGCGCCGCGGGCGAGCGCGGCCTCGATGCCGGTCCGGTCGCGATGGCCCAGCACGGTCAGCGTGTAGCCCTTGTCGAGCAGGTTCTGCACCATGGCCGACCCCATGAGGCCCAGGCCGATGAATCCGATTGCGGGTTTGCTCATGTCATTGCTCCACTGTCTCGAAGGCCCGCGCCGTCAGGCCCTTCTGGATTTCGTAGATCGTCTTGCCGATGGGCGGGGCGGGCAGGGGGATGCGCACCGGGATGTCCGCGAGCCGGGGCTGGCGCGACCTGCCGCAGAGCATCCGGCTGTCGTAATCCTCCAGCGTCGAGAACTTCGTCATCGAGCCCATGATCGGCCAGGCATCGGCGGCCATCATCTCGTAGAACAGAATGCGACGCGCCCGGGTCGAGCGGTTCACCGCCGAGCCGTGGACGATCCGCCCATGGTGGATCGAGATCGACCCCGCCGGCCCCATCAGCGGCACCGCGTCGGCCATGTCGTAGCCGTCGCGCGCGAGGTCCATCGCTCCCACGAAATGCCCGTTCGCGTGGTGGTCGTGGATCGGCCCCCGGTGCGAGCCTGGAAAGACCATCAGCGGCCCGTTCTCCATCCCCATGTCGTCGAGCAGCACGCCCACCGCCAGCACGTCGTCGTTGGTGTGCGGGTAGAAGGCGAAATCCTGGTGCCACTCGACGGCGGCCCCGTGCCCGGCCTCCTTCATGTTGAGCTTGGTCGTGTGCAGCCGCAGGTCCGGCCCGATCAGGTCGCGCACCGGCGCCAGGATCGTGTCGGAGCGCATCAGGTCGGCCATCACCTGCGAATGGGTATGCGGCAGCTTGATCCGCCGCACGCGCGGCGCGTCCGGGCGGTGGCTGTCCTCCAGGTCCAGCTCGTCGGTGCCCTCGGTCAGCCCGCGCGCCTTGGCGGTATAGCGATCGACCTCGGCATGGAGCGCGGTCAGCTCCGCGGGCGAGAGACGGCTTTCGAGCACGAGGTATCCATCCGTCTCGAAGGCGTCTTTCTGGGCCTGGGTCAGAACGTCCATGGGGTTACTCCGGTTTCAGCGCGTCGAGCTTTGGCAGGGTGGTCGCCGGGTCCGGTCGGATGCCGGTATAGGCGGCGAAGCTCGCCATGGCCATGTAGCGGAACAGGTCGAAGCCAGTCATGACGGCAAGCCCGGCGGCGCGCGCGGTCCGCAGGAACGGGGTCTCGGTCGGCGTGTAGACCGCGTCGAACGCCCAGGACTGGCCGCCGATCCAGTCCGCCGGGAAGGCGCTGCCGGTATCGGGCGCCATGCCGCGCGGCGTGCAGTTGACGAGGCCGTCGGCGGCGCGGGTCACCGCCTGCGCCGCGTCGGCGGCGACCGCGCGCGCGCCCGTCCGTGCGGCGAGCTCGGTGGCTGCGTCCGGGTTTAGATCCCAGACGGAGACCTCCGTGGCGCCCAGGGTGATCAGCGCGGGCACGATCGCCCGGGCGACGCCGCCCGCGCCTGCGACGGCGACACGACCGGGAGGGCGTTCGAGGATCGCGGGCCAGGCGGCGAGAAAGCCCGCATGGTCGGTGTTATGCCCCGTCACGGGGTGGAAGGTCAGCGTGTTGGACGCGCCGAGACCTTGCGCCTCGGGAACCATGGCCGCGCCGGCCCAGGCGGCGGCATGGGTCTTCCACGGATGGGTGACGGTGACGCCGGTCCAGCCCTCGGCCATCAGCCGCGCGACGGTCGCGTCGAAATCGAAGGAGGGATCGTCGGCCGTGTCGATCGGCGTGAACTCCAGACGGCCGCCATGGTCCTCGGCCATGATCGCCAGCGCCAGGGCCAGGCGGGAGCGGCCGATATTCTCGCCGATCAGACCGCAGCGCAGGGGGGTGAGGGCAGAGGGGGGCTCTGCCCCCCGCGCCTCTGGCGCCCCCCCGGAGTATTTCTGGCCAGAAGAAGGGGCGGTCATTGCGCTGTCTCTTCGATGCGGAGAATGACCTCCAGGGTGCGGCGGGCAGAGGCGGCATCGACCAGCGGGAGGGCGCGGCCCGCGATCACGTTTGCGAAATGCTCCAACTGGCGGATCAGGGGGACGCCGTCCTCCACCTCCGTCTCGGCGGACGTCGGCGCCTCGCTCCAATCGGCGGCCCCGGACCAGAGGCGCAGGCTGGGGAACTCCACCGCCCCGGCCGTGCCCGCGATGCGCAGGCAGTCTTGCCCGCTGGGCGGGATATGCGGATTCTCCCCGGTCCCGGCCTCGAAACTCCAGGGGGAGGCGGTCGTGTCCGCGTAGGTCAGCGTCGCTGTCACCCCGCTCTCGAAGCGCAGGACGGCGCCGCCCGACTCGGGCCGCGCGGCACCGCGCACCGCGTTGGAGGCGAGGCCCACGACCGCCGTCACCTCGCCAAAGAGCCAGCGCAGCAGGTCCACGTCATGGATCAGGTTCTGCTTGATCGGCGCCCCGTCCATCCCGGCCCGCCACTCCACGTCGAAATAGGCGTCCGGCTTCTTCATCAGCCAGAGCAGCGAGGCCGCGACCGGCTGGCCCAGGATACCGGAGGCGACGATCTTTTTCAGCTTGGCCACGCGGGGGTGATGGCGGCGGTGATGGCCGACCAGGATGTGACGCCCGGCGGCGCGCGCGGCCTCGATCATGCTGTCGGCCGCCGCGAGCGTATCGGCGACGGGTTTCTCGACCAGCACGTGCCAGCCGCGCTGGACGGCGGCGATGGACAGGGGCGCGTGGCTGGCGGTGGGCGTGGCGAGAACGATGCCGTCGGCTGCGACATCGACCTCGTCGATGGTGGCGAAGCCGGGCGCGGTGGGATGGGCGCGGCGCGCCGGATCGGGGTCGACGATTCCCGCCAGGGTCAGGGCGGGATGCGCCTCGATATGGGCGAGGTGGCGCGCGCCGATCAGCCCCGTTCCGGCGAGCAGGAGGCGGGTCATTGCCCCCTCCGGAGCAGGTCACGCGGCCGGCGCGCCGGTCCTCGGGCCCAGTCGGCTTCGCCCCGTCGCCGATGCGGTCCTTTCCCGGTGACCGCGCGCCCGTGCGCCCCGGCGCTCCCCCGCCGAAGGCGATAGGGACCGGCGCCGCAACTCGATACGTCCTCGCCGGGGGCGTCCCCCGCCAGCGGGAAGGGATCGGTCCCCCGGTCGAGCGGACCTCCGTGCACTACCACGCCCGAGCCGTTTCGGGATGTCGCCGCACCGTCCCGATGGCTCACATCACGGCCCCGATCTGCCACGGCACGAATTCGTAATCGCCCAGGCCCTGCGCCTCGGACTTGGTCGCCTCGCCCGAGGCCACGCGTAGGAACATCTCGTAGATCTCGCGGCCCTTGCTCTCGACCGTGGACTCGCCCGACAGGATATCGCCCGCGTTGACGTCCATGTCCTCCGGCATGCGGGTGAAGAGGGCGGTGTTGGTCGCCACCTTGATCGTCGGCGCGGGCTTCGAGCCGAAGGCGGAGCCGCGCCCCGTGGTGAAGCAGACGAGATTGCATCCGCCCGCGATCTGCCCCGTGACCGAGGCGGGGTCATAGCCGGGGCTGTCCATGAAGGTGAAGCCCTTGGCCCGCACCGGCTCCGCGTACTTGTAGACCCCAGTGAGCGGCGTCGTGCCCCCTTTGGCGGCGGCCCCCAGCGACTTCTCCAGGATGGTCGTCAGCCCGCCCTTCTTGTTGCCGGGCGAGGGATTGTTGTCCATCGAGCCCTTGTTGCGCGCGGTGTAATCCTCCCACCACTCGATCAGCCCGACCAGCCGGTCGCCCACGGCGCGGTCGGCGGCACGGCGGGTGAGCAGGTGTTCGGCGCCGTAGATCTCGGGCGTCTCGGCCAGCACCCCGGTCCCGCCCTGCGCCACCAGCAGGTCGCAGGCATAGCCCAGCGCCGGGTTCGCGGTGACGCCGGACCACGCATCCGAGCCGCCGCATTGCAGCGCCACCGTTAGTTCGGAGGCGGGGCAGGGGGTGCGGGTCGCCTCGTTGGCGATTGGCAGCATCGCGCGGATCTTTTCGACTCCCTTCTCGACGGTCCGGCGCAGGCCCGCGACGTTCTGGATGTTCATCACCTGGAAGGTCGGGCCCTGCTCCAGCCCATAGGCCTCCAGCAGCCAGTCGATCTGGTTCATCTCGCAGCCGAGGCCCACCATTAGCACGGCGGCATGGTTCGGGTGGCGCGCATAGCCCCACATAACGCGCTGCAACGCCTCGAACCCGTCCCCGTCCCCGGCCATGCCGCAGCCGGTCCCGTGGACATAGGCGACGACGCCATCGACATTCGGATAGGCGGCCAGTTCCTCCGGGCCGAAGCTGTCGGCGATACGCCGCGCGGCCGTGGCCGAGCAGTTCACGGAGGTGACCACGGCGATGTAGTTGCGCGTCCCCACCGCGCCGTTCGCGCGCCGGTAGCCCTGGAACGTGTCGCCGGTCGCCGGCGTCACGGGGCGCAGGTCGGTGCCGAACTCGTAATCGTGCTCGGTGGCGCGGAAGGCGAGGTTGTGGGTGTGGACATGCGCCCCGGGCGCGATGTCCTCGGAGGCATAGCCGATGATCTGCCCGAACTT
The DNA here is from genome assembly GCF_900116765.1 of Jannaschia seohaensis. Taxonomy (GTDB): domain Bacteria; phylum Pseudomonadota; class Alphaproteobacteria; order Rhodobacterales; family Rhodobacteraceae; genus Jannaschia; species Jannaschia seohaensis. Next base: position 136,800 of record NZ_UETC01000004.1, read on the forward strand.
GCGGACGGGCGCGCCCTTGGCCACGGCGCGCGTCGCGATCTTGTGGCCGGACGGGATCAGCGCAGTGGTGCGCACCCCCTCAACATCAATCCCGGCCTCCAGGGCGCGGGTGGCGACGACGACGTCGTCTTCGGCGGAAAGGCGGATGGTGAGGCTCATGGGGTCACGCGCAATTGGGGCTGTCAGAGGTCCAGCGGTGGATCGGGATGTGCGGAACTTGCGCGCAGGCGGCGCGGGCGTCCAGCCACATCTCGCGCACCGCGCGCCAGTCGGGGGCTGGGCCGGGACGGACGGGGAAGCTCGGGAAATGGGCGCGGCCCGTGGGCTGGCCCGTGTGCTGGTAGCGCAGGTCGAAGGACCAGCGGAAGCCGTCGGTGCGGTTGTCGAGCGCCGCATGGGGCACCATCGGGTGCAGCAGCACGACGCCGCCCGCGCGCACCGGCAGCGGCTCGGCGCGGGCCGGAGTCAGGTAGCCGGACGGGATCGCGGTCTGATCCAGCGGGCAATGGGGCAGCATCGCCTGCGGGCCATCGAAGGGCTGGGCGATCAGGCAACCATTCTCGGGCGTCGCGTCGGTCATGGCGACCCAGACGGTGACGATGTCGGTTGCGTCGGCCTCGGCATGGGCGACGGCGCGGTCCTGATGCCAGGCGGTGACGGTGGTATGGACGGGCGCGTCCGCGGCCACCGTCTCGGAGGGCGGCTTGATCCGCAGGTGCTGGATCGGGTTCGATGTGATCCGGGGGCCGACGATGGCCTCCGCGAGATCGAGCAGGGCCTCGTTGCAGATCAGGTCGTGGACGGCGGGACCGTAATGGAACGGCGTGTCCGCTTCGATGCGCGAGCCGGGCAGGGTGATGTCCAGCGGTTGGAACCAGTCATGGCCGGCCAGATGCACCGCGCGCAGCGTCTCCAGGAAATTGCCGCGCCAGCCCAGGCCCAGCCCCTCGGCCATCTCCCGGATCAGCGCGGCATATTCCGATTCGACCGCGTCCCTGACCACCGCCGGGACGATGTCTTCCACCACCAGGCATCCCCGGCGGTGGAACTCCTCGATCTGGGTCGCGCTCAACATCGGCGTCTCCGTAGGGTGGGCATCACCATGCCCACCACCCCTAATCCAGCAGGATTTCCACGATGGGCGGCCAGATCAGCAGCACCGAGAGCGCGAGCAACTGGATGCAGATGAACGGCAGGAAGCCCCGGAAGATGTCCGTCAGGGAGATATGCGGCGGGCAGACCGACTTCAGATAGAAGGCGGCGGGACCGAAGGGCGGGCTGAGGAAGCTCACCTGCATGTTCATACAGAAGAGCACCCCGAACCAGACCGCGAGGTTCTTCGGCTCGACATGGCCCAGCAGTCCGATCTCCTCGATGGGAAGGCGCTGCACGATGGGCAGGAAGACCGGGATGATCAGCAGCACGATCCCGACCCAGTCCATGAAGGCGCCCATGAACAGCAGGATCAGCATCATCACCAGCAAGATGCCCATCGTGGGCAGGTCGGCGGAGGTGATGAGGTTGGCCACATAGGTCGGCCCGCCGGCGATCGTGTAGGCGCCGGCCAGCGCCGTCGCGCCGATGGTCACCCAGATGATCGTGCCGGTCGATTTCAGCGTCCGCATCAGCGAATCCCAGACCAGCTCGACCGAGGCCTCGCCGCGGAAGACCGAGATCACGAAGACCGCGACCACGCCCATCCCCGCGGCCTCGGTGATGCCCGAGATGCCGCCATAGATCGACCCCATGACGACCCCGATCACGACGATGGGCGCGACGAGGCCCTTGCCCATGTTCCACCCGGTCTTGGCCCGGTGCGGCTTGAACAGGAAGAAGATGAGCGCCAGGGCCACGGCGGCGACGGCGCCGAGGACATAGACGTGATGCGGCTGGCCCAGGGCGATCGGGTCCACGTTCTCGATCACGACGTTCTGGCCCGTCACCGTGAAGAACAGCGCCCGGAGGAACAGCGCGGTCGCAAAGCCGGCCACGAGAATGGTCAGGAACGCCCCGAAGAGCAGCGCCTTCTCCCGACCTTGGGGCTGCGCGTGCAAATCCGCCAGTTCGGCTTCGGCTGCGGCCAGCTCGGCCTGCGCCTTTTCGACCTCCGCCGGACCGCCCTGCGGCGCGGCTTTCAACTGCGCGATGGTTTGTTCCGCGCGCGCCTTTCGCGCCGACAGGCTGTCCTGGGGCAGGGGGGCGAGGGCTGGGTTCATCTGCGTGCGGATGATGATGTAGATGATGATGAACGAGGCCAGCATGAAGCCCGGCACGAAGGCCGCCGTGAACAGCGCCTTGATCGAGGTCTCGGTGATCAGGCCGAAGATGATCAGGACGATCGAGGGCGGGATCATCGTGCCCAGCGAGCCACTCGCGCAGATCGTGCCGATGGCGAGGTTTTGATCATAGCCTAGGCGCAGCATCTGCGGCAGCGCGATGAGGCCCAGCAGGACGACCTCGCCGCCGATGATGCCGGACATGGCCGCCATGATGACCGCCATGATCGAAGTGACGATGGCGATCCCGCCCCGCGTCCGGTTCAGCCAGACATTGAGCGAGGAATACATGTCCTTGGCGATGCCGGAGCGCTCAAGCAGGGCCGCCATGAAGATGAAGAGCGGGATCGAGATCAGGACGTAATCGGTGAGCAGGCCGTATATGCGCTGCGCCAGGATGTTCAGCGGGCCCGAGCCGAAGCGCCCGGTCAGGATTCCTTCGCCGAATTCCCATGGCGCGGTCAGCAACGCCGGCTCGAACCGCATCACCAGCACCAGGACCGCGAGGATGGCCGAGGCCATGCCCAGCGGCATCCCGATGGCCAGCAACAGCATGAGGCCTATCAACAGGACCAGCGAGATCGTTCCGACGTCCATTATGTCCCCCCTTTGTCGCCTGTCCGGCGCTCTTTAGTTTTCGCCGACCTGGCGGCGCAGCCGCTCCAGCTCGTCCTGGTCGATATCGTCGGCGGCCGTGTGGATCACGGGCTCGGCGTTCCAATCCCGGATCAGGTTCGCGACGGCCTGGATCGCGACGAGGATCACGATGAACAGAAGCATCGGTTTGAGCGTCGCCGGGATCGGCGGATCGAACGCGGTGCCGAAGGTTTCCCAGCGCAGGAACTTGTCCCGCGCCTCGCCCCAGCCGCCGTAGAAAAGCGCGAAGGCGAACACCACGATCAGCAGGGTGGAGAAGGTGTCGCAGCACCGCTGAAGCCAGCGCGGCATCACGTCATAGAGCAGGAAAATGCGGATATGGCTCCGCTGCTGCATCGAATAGAGCCCGGCGAGCATGAAGATGAAACCGGCAAGCCAGAGCGACATCTCGTTGGCCCAAAGCGTCGGGCGCTCGAACACGTAGCGAAGCACGACCTCGTAGACCATGACCGTGACCAGCACGACAATCAGCAGCATGGTCACCCGCCCGACGAAGACCGAGACCCGGTCGAAGAGCCCCCAATCCTCCCATTCGGAGGGGGCGCGGCGCACCGTCTTGACGCCGAGCACCAGGAACAGGATGGATCCCGCGACCGCCACCCAGTCCAGCACCATGATCTCGCCGTATCTGCGGGCGAGCGCATCGACGGCGGGGCCGGCTTCCCGGAAGACCATCAGGAAGGCAGGCATGTTCCAGACGACCCAGGCGAAGCAGGCTGTGAAGGCCATCGGAAAGACGACCTCAAGCGCTCCGGGCTTGTAGACCTCGGGGGCGTCGCCGGTCGTCTCGACCGGGGTGGGGGATGTGCGCTTACTGGACATAGGGGCGGCTCCCTTTCGGATCGCGCGGCCGCGCGAACAATACCCGCGCGTCTTCCGCGCGGGCAAAGGCGCGGCCCCGGGGGCCGCGCGGTGTGCCTCAACTCACTCGGAGACGAGGCCGAGCTGGGTCAGATACGCCATGTGGGAAGCCACCAGCGCTTCCGCCTCGGGCGTCGTCGCGAATTCCGGCCAGGTGGCCTGCGCGGCGGCGCGGAACGTGGCCAGATCCTCGGGCGACCACTGCGACAGGGTCACGCCCTGCTCGCGCAGCATGGCGGCGGCCTCGGCGTTCTTCTTCTCGAAGGTCAGCGCGGTGCGCAGCGCCAGGCTCTCCATCGCGGTCGACATGATCGCGCGGTGATGTTCCGGCATGCTGTCCCAGACGGCCTTGTTGCAAGCCAAGTGGTCCGACGGCATCGAGTGGAAGCCCGGGAAGTTGGCGAATTTCGCGATGTCGTAAAGACCCAGACCGACGTTGTTGGACAGGCCCGAGGCGTCGGCACCGTCGATGATGCCGGTCTCCAGCGCGGTGAAGATCTCGGTGAAGTCCATCACGATGGGCGTCGCGCCCAGCTTTTCGAAGATCTTGGTCTCCATGCCCGGGGGCGAGCGGAATTTCCAATCCTTCAGATCTTCGACGCCGGCGATCGGCTTGGTCGAGGCAAAGCTCTCCTGGCCGTAGACCCACCAGCCGATCAGCTGCATGTCATAGGCGTTGTAGAGCTCCTGCGCGTCCTCGAGGCCGCCACCGTAATACAGCCAGCTCAGCTGCTGATAGGGCGTGTCGTAGCCGCCCATGATGTCGCCGACGAACTGGAACGCGGGGTTCTTGCCGGTCTGGTAGGCGCCGCCCGTCATGTCGCAGTCCAGGATGCCGGTGGCCGCCGCGTCGAAGGTCTCGACCGACTTCACCACCGAAGAGCTGAAGAACGGCTCGATCGTGATTTCGCCATTCGACATGGTCTCGACCTTGTCGAAAAACTCTTGGGCGAGGCGGCCCGACTCCGTCTCAGGAGCGTAATGCGTCTGGATGCGGAGCGTGGTCGTTTGCGCCATCGCGGCGCCGGCAATAGCAGTGGTCGCCGCGGCAACAGCCGCGATCGTAAGCGTCTTCATGGATGTCCTCCCGTTATCTCTGGCCCCGGCAACACCCGAAACGGGCCTCCTGTCACCAGGGCGTGGGGGGACGTTAGCGAGGATTCGGCGTCACGCAAACGGAAAATGAAAATTCGTGGACAAAGGCTCATTTCCCAGAATATCAAAATTCCCGGGGGAGGACCCGATTTGCCAGAAGGCCGCGTCGGCACGCCCGACATCTATGCCGATCTTCAGCGCCGGTTGCTGACCAACGGGTTCGCGCCGGGTGGTCGATTGATGCCGTCAACGCTCAGCCAGGAATATGGCTGTTCCGCCAATACGGTGCGCGACGTGCTGTTGCAGCTGTCGCAGGTCGGACTTGTGGACTTCGCCATCCAGCGGGGGTTCCGCGCGCGCCAGGTGTCGCGCGCGCGGCTGGCGGATATCGCGCGATTCCGAACCATCCTGGAGCAGGAGGGCGCCGTCCGCTCCCAGGCGGCCGGCGGGCTTCCGTGGGAGGCGCGCCTGACCGCCGCGCATCACTCGCTGCGCCATATCGAAAGCCAGATCGCACGCGCCCCCGCCGCCGCGCCCTTTCTGGACCTGTGGTCGGATGCGGAGCACGATTTCCACGAGACGCTGATCTCGGAATGCCGCCTGCCGCCGCTGATCGAGACGTTCAACGCCGTCTATCTCCAATTCCGCCAGCAGATGACCGGGGTGACCGAGACCTTCTCGCCCGGCTATTTCCACCCGATCATCGACGAGCATCAGGCCATTCTGGACGCCGCGCTTTCGGGCGATTCCGGGGCGCTCCGGGCGGCCATCGCCGCCCATCTGGAGCGCCACCTGTGACCCGCTCAAAGCCCGTTGCGCGCCCGAAGCTCCAGGAACAGGGCGGAGTGATCCCAGTCCCCGCCCGCCATCTCGTCGCGGACCACCTTGAAGCGGTCATTGATGGCGCGCACCGTGGGCAGTTCCAGCCCGAGCCCGTCCGCCTCCGCCAGTACGTTGTCCAAGTCCTTGATCTGGAACTTGGTCAGGCCCCCAGGTTCGAAATTCCGCTCGGTCATGCGCTGCCCGTGCTGTTGCAGGATGGTGCTGTCGGCGAATCCTCCCTTGAGCGCGTCGCGCACCGCCGCCGGGTCGGCGCCGCCCTGTTCGAGCAGCAGCATCGCCTCGGCCACCGCGCCGATGGTGCAGGCGACGATCGCCTGGTTGGCGAGCTTGGAGAGCTGCCCCGCGCCGATGGGACCAACGTGAACGGCGCGCCCCAAGTCATTGAGAACGCTTTCGACAGCGGCAAAGGCCTTGGCATCTCCGCCCGCCATGATGGCCAGCGTCCCGGCCTCGGCGCCCTTTGTTCCGCCCGAAACCGGCGCGTCGACATAGCCGATTCCCCGTTCCGCGAAGCGGGCCGCGTGGGCGCGCGCCTCCTCCGGCTTGATCGAGCCCATCTCGACCCAGATCGCGCCGGGGGCGAAGGCGTCCATGGCCTGAACCTGCACTGCGTCCGAGGCCGGCCCATCCGACAGCATCGAGATGACGACCGCCGCGCCCGCAACGGCTTCGGCCGGCGTGTCGGCCACGGCGGCGCCCAACCCCTCGGCCTTGGCGCGCGAGCGGTTCCAGACCGTCAGGTCATGCCCTGCCGCCACGAGGTTCCGCGCCATCGGCGCCCCCATCAATCCTGTCCCCAGCAGTGCAACCTTGGCCATCCGCGCCTCCCTGTTTGCGCTCACAACTGAAACGGCATAGCCCCAATGACAACCAAGGAGTTCCCATGACCGACCGCCTCAAAGGCAAGCGCGCCCTGATCACCGCCGCCGGGCAAGGGATCGGCCGCGCCACCGCCGAGATGTTCATCGCCGAGGGCGCGGAGCTCGTCGCCACGGATCTGAACGCCGACCTGCTCGACGGGCTGGACTGCGAAACCGCCGCGCTTGACGTGAGGAATGACGCGCAAGTCCGAGAAATTATTGATCGGGTGCGCCCCACGGTCCTGTTCAACTGCGCGGGTTTCGTCCATCACGGCACCGCCCTGGACGCGAGTGACGACGACTGGGCCTTCGGCTTCGACCTCAACGTCCACGCCATGTTCCGCACGATCCGCGCCGCGCTGCCCCATATGCTGGCGGCCGGGGGCGGCTCGATCATCAACATGTCCTCGGCCTGTTCCTCGGTGATCGGCGCGCCGAACCGCTTCGTCTACGGCACGACCAAAGCGGCGGTGATCGGGCTGACCAAGTCCGTCGCGGTGGATTACATCAAGCAGGGCATCCGCTGTAACGCGATCTGCCCCGGCACGGTCGAGAGCCCGTCCTGGCACGACCGAGTCAAGGCGCTGGGCGAGGAGATGGGCAGCTACGACAAGGCGTTGGAGGCCTTCGTCTCGCGCCAGCCCATGGGCCGCGTCGCCACCGCCAAGGAGATCGCCGCGCTCGTCACCTATCTCGCCTCCGACGAAAGCGCCTTCACCACCGGCCACCCGCATATCATCGACGGCGGCTGGTCCGGCCAATGACCCGGGGGGTGCGATGACCTATACCGCCCCCGCCGGGACCGGCGTCGGACATGTTCATCTGCGGGTCGGCGACCTGGACCGTGCGGTCGCGTTCTACCGCGACGTGATGGGGTTCGAGGAGCAGGCCAGGATGGACGGCGCGGCGTTCCTCGGCGCGGGCGGCTATCACCATCATATCGGCCTCAACACCTGGGACAGCGCCGGCGGGCCGCCGCCGCGCGGGCATAGCGGCCTGTTCCACGCCGCCTTTCTCTACCCGACGCTGGACGACCTGAAGACCGCCGCGCGCCGGGTGCGCGACGCGGGCGTCCCGATCTACGGCCATGCCGATCACGGCGTCTCCGTGGCGCTCTATTTCGACGATCCCGATGGCAATGGGGTCGAAATCTACTGGGACAAGCCCCGGGACGAGTGGCCACGGGACGCGGAAGGCAACCTGATCCTCTCCAACGACCGCTTCGACCTGGATACCTTTCTTTCCGACTGACTGGACCGACCGATGACCAAGCTCCGCTCTCGCAAGTGGTTCGACAACCCCGACAATCGCGAGATGACCGCGCTCTATCTGGAGCGTTACCTGAACTATGGCCTGACCCGCGAAGAGTTGCAGGGCGACAAGCCGATCATCGCCATCGCGCAGACCGGCAGCGATCTGAGCCCCTGCAACCGGCACCATCTGGAGCTGGAGAAGCGGGTCCGCGACGGGATCATTGCGGCGGGCGGGCTGCCTCTGCAAGTCCCGGTCCATCCCATTCAAGAGACAGGCAAACGGCCCACCGCGTCGCTGGACCGCAACCTCGCCTATCTCAGCCTCACCGAGACGCTCTACGGCTATCCGCTGGATGGCGTGGTGCTGATGATCGGCTGCGACAAGACCACGCCCGCGCTGCTCATGGCGGCCGCGACGATCAACATCCCCGCCATCGCGCTCAGCGTCGGGCCGATGCTGAACGGCTGGTTCAAGGGCCAGCGCACCGGCTCCGGCACGATCGTCTGGAAGGCGCGCGAGATGCACGCGGCGGGCGAGATCGACGATGCGGGCTTCATGGAGATCGTGGCCTCGTCGACGCCCTCGGTCGGCTATTGCAACACGATGGGCACGGCGACGACGATGAACTCGCTGGCCGAGGCTTTGGGCATGCAGCTGCCCGGTTCCGCCGCGATTCCCGCACCCTACCGCCAGCGCGGCCATATCAGCTACCAGACCGGCCTGCGGATCGTGGAGATGGTGCGCGAGGACCTGAAGCCCTCCGACATCATGACGCGCGAGGCGTTCGAGAACGCCATCGTGGTCAACTCCGCCATCGGCGGCTCCACCAACGCGCCGATCCACCTCAACGCCATCGCCCGGCATATGGGCGTGCCGCTCGACAATGACGACTGGCAGCGGCTGGGCTATCACATCCCGCTGCTGACCAACATGCAGCCGGCCGGGGAGTATCTGGGCGAGGATTACTTCCACGCGGGCGGGGTGCCGGCCGTGATCGGGCAGCTGCTCGAGGCCGGCCTTTTCCCGCATCCCGACGCAGGGACCGTCAATGGCAAGACGATGCGCGAGAATTGCGGCGGCCTCTCGTCGGAGCTGCCGGACGTCATCAAACCGGTCGATGCACCGATGGTCGCGGCGGCGGGCTTCCTCAACCTCAAGGGCAACCTCTTCGACAGCGCGATCATGAAGACCTCCGTGATCTCCAAGGAGTTCCGCGACCGCTATCTGTCGAACCCCGACGATCCGGACGCCTTCGAGGGGCGCGCCATCGTTTTCGACGGGCCTGAGGATTTCCACGTGAAGATCGACGATGAAACCCTTGAGATCGATGAGAATTGTATTCTCATCATGCGCGGGGCCGGGCCGATCGGCTATCCCGGCGCGGCCGAGGTCGTGAACATGCGCCCGCCGGCCTATCTGCTCAAGAAGGGCATCCACGCGCTGCCTTGCATCGGCGACGGGCGGCAATCGGGCACCTCCGGCTCTCCCTCCATTCTGAATGCGTCGCCCGAGGCGGCGGCGGGGGGCGGCCTGGCCCTGGTGCGCACCGGCGACCGCCTGCGCATCGACCTGCGGAAGGGAACCGCCGACATGCTAGTCGACGAGGCCGAACTGGCCGAGCGCCGCCGCACCCTGCCGTCCGCGCCCTTCACCCCCGAGAGCCAGACGCCGTGGCAGGAGATCTTCCGCGAGCGGGTCGAGCCCCTCTCCAAGGGCATGACGCTGCGCGGTGCGGATGCCTATCGCGACGTGGCCGGCCGGGGCCTGCCGCGCGACAACCACTGACTGCAAACGTAGGGCGGGGATTTCCCCGCCCCCACCGAACAGGCGGGGCGACCCCCGCCCTACCAGGGAGACCACCTATGAAGCTCGTCCGCTTCGGCGCGCCGGGGGCCGAGAAGCCCGGCATGATCGACCATAACGGCGACCTCCGCGATCTCAGCGAAGAGGTCGCCGACATCGCCCATGAGGTGCTCAGCGACACAAGCCTCGACATCCTGCGCAAGCTCGACCCGATGAGCCTGCCCAAGGTTGAAGGCCCTGTGCGCTTCGGCCCCTGCGTCGGCGGGATCGGCAAGTTCCTCTGCATCGGACTCAACTATTCCGACCACGCCGCCGAGACCGGCGCGGCGATCCCCGAGCATCCGATCCTCTTCCACAAGGCGCTCTCCGCCGTGGTCGGCCCCGATGACGACGTGGTCATGCCCCGCGGGTCGACCCATACCGACTGGGAAGTGGAACTTGGCGTCGTGATCGGCACCAAGGGCAAGTACATCTCGGAGGCCGACGCGCTGAACCACGTCGCCGGCTACTGCATCGTCAACGACGTCTCCGAGCGGCATTTCCAGACCCAGCTGTCGGGCACCTGGACCAAGGGCAAGTCCTGCGACACGTTCGGGCCTACCGGCCCCTGGCTTGTCACTCGCGACGAGGTGCCGGACCCGCAGAATCTCGCCATGTCGCTCGACGTCAACGGGACGCGGATGCAGACCGGGAACACCTCGACGATGATCTTCACCGTCGCCCAATGCATCGCCCATCTGTCCGAACTGATGACCCTCTATCCGGGCGACGTGATTTCCACCGGCACGCCTCCGGGCGTGGGCATGGGCATGAAGCCCGAGCCGAAATACCTCAAGGTTGGCGACGTGATGGAGTTGGAAATCGAGGGGCTCGGCCGCCAGCGGCAGGAGGTCCGTCAGGATGCCTAAGACCAAGCTCCTCCAGATCGGTGAGATCACCGACCGAATGCGCGACGCCCTGACGGACGTGTTCGAGATCGACATCCTGTTCGACCAGGAAGACCGGGCCGCATTCCTGTCCGCCCATGGCGCCGATTATCCGGCCATCCTCACCAACGGCCATTGGGGCGTGCCCGAGGATGTCGCCGCCGCGACGTCCAATCTCAAGGTCGTGTCCAGCTACGGCGTGGGCTATGACGCCATCGACGCCGACGGCTTCGCCGAGCGCGGCGTGCTCATCGCGCATACGCCCGGCGTCCTGTCGGACGAGGTGGCCAACACCTTCCTGATGCTCTGGCTCGCCGTCAGCCGGGAACTGATCCCGGCCGACGCATATGCGCGGTCCGGCCGGTGGGAGAAAGAGGGGAACTACCCGCTCACCCGCTCCGTGATGAAGCGCCGGGTTGGCATTCTCGGTCTGGGCCGGATCGGCGAGACGATCGCGGCGCGCTGCGCCGCGTTCGACGCCGAGATCCACTACCACTCTCGGTCCAAGAAGCAGGTGCCCTACACCTATCACGACAGCGCGGAGAAGCTGGCCGAGGCGGTGGAGGTGCTGGTCGCCATTACGCCCGGCGGGCCGGAGACCAGGCACATGGTGAATGCCGACGTCCTCAAGGCGCTCGGCCCCGATGGCCTGTTCTTCAACGTCGCCCGCGGCTCCGTCGTGGACGAGGCGGCGCTGGTCAAGGCGCTGCAGGACGGCACCATCGCCGGCGCGGGGCTGGACGTCTTCGAACAGGAGCCCAAGATCCCCGACGCGCTCAAGGAGATGACCAACGTGGTTCTCCTCCCCCATGTCGCCTCCGCCACCCACGAGACGCGGCAGGCAATGGGCGATCTGGTGGTTGAGAACCTGCGCACCTGGCTGGAGGACGGCAGCGTCGTCACCCCTGTCCCGGAATGCGCCCACCTTTAACCTCCCGTTAACCCGCCTCCGGTTTGCGCCGCCGCCCCCCTCATCTTGCTTCAAATACCTCGGGGGGGCGGCCCGAAGGCCGCGGGGGGCAGAGCCCCCCTCCGCCGCTTACACCACGCGCCGCGCGCCGGGCATGGCTCCGATCCGCGCCGCGAGCCGGCCCACACGATCCGTGACCTCGGCCCGCACGGGGCCGGGGCGCGGCGGGTCCGCCAGTTCCGTGAACAAGCCTTCGCGGGGGTTCCGCCCGCGGGAATTGCCCTCGAAGGGGATTGCGCGCAGCACCGCTTCCGCGGCGGCGGGCAAGCGATCGGGGATCTCCTGGCCCGAGCAGATCGCCCAGTTTCCGGCCCAGAGCCGGCCGACCGACCAGGGATTGTAGCCGCCGCCGCCCAGCACCAGAACCCGGGGCGCCATCCCGAGAAGGGCGCGGAGGACGGCCCAATGGGCGTTGTTCGACAGGGTCAGCCGCGAGAGCGGGTCCTCCTCCACCGCGTCGGCCCCGCATTGCAGGACGATGGCATCGGGCGCGAAGCGGGCGACCGCCGGCAGGATCAGGCGGTCGCGGGCAAGGGCGAATTCCGTGTCGTTGAGCGCGCGGGGCAGGGGCAGGTTGAAGACCTGACCGACCCCAGCGTCCTCCAGCGCGCCGGTGAAGGGCCAGCGGCGTTCTTCGTGGGTCGAGATCAGAAGCGTGTCGGGATCGTCGGCGAAGGCATGCTCCACCCCGTCCATGTGATGGGCGTCGATATCGATATAGGCGATCCGGGCCGCGCCGTTGCGGCGGAGGCTCAGAATGCCGAGCACGGCATCGTTCAGATAGCAGAAACCGGACGCGCGGTCGGGCATCCCGTGATGGGTGCCGCCTCCCGGATTGTGGATCACGCCGCCCTTGGCCAGAAGCTCCCCCGCGAGCAGCGAGGCGCCCGCGCCGGTGGCGGGGCGGCGATACATCTCGGGAAAGACCGGGTTCGAGGCGGTGCCCAGGCCATGACGGTCGCGGGTCGCGTCATCGACCGTGCCGGTCTCTTCCGCTCTTTGCAGCGCGGCGACATAGCCGGGGGTGTGCCAGGCCGTGAGCGCCGCTGGCTTGGCGCGCGGCGAGGTGCGGAACCGCTCCGGCGGCAGCCATCCCAGTGCGCGGCACAGATCCATCACCGTCGACACCCGAGGCACGCGCAGCGGGTGCCACCGCCCATAGGAGGAGCCGCGATAGATCTCCGATCCGAGAAAGAGCGGGCCCGGGCTCACTCCGGCAGCACGGCCTCGATCGCGCGCAGAAGCCGCGGCGCATCGGGCCGCGTGGCCGCGCCTTCGAAGGCGACCAGATCGCCTTCGGTATCGAGCAACGCCTTGTTGAAGTTCCAGCGCGGCACCGCGCCCTGTTCGGCAAGCCAGCGATAGAAGGGATGCGCGTCCGGGCCGCGCAGCGGCGTGATGGTGGTCAGCGGCAGGGTGAGCCCGTAATTGACCTCGCAGAACTCCGCCACGTCCTCCTCGGAGCCCAGCTCCTGCCGGAAGGTATTCGAGGGCACGCCGATCACGGTCAGTCCGCGCGGCCCGTATTCCTCATGCAGGCGTTGAAGCCCCGCATATTGATCCGTGAAGCCGCAGAGCGATGCGGTGTTCACCACGAGCACCGCGCGTCCGCGCAGGTCGTCGAGGTCGATGAGTCCGCCCTCCAGAGCTTCAAACTGAAAGGCCTGGGCGGGGAGGGCGAAGAGAAGAGGAGCGATCCATTTCAACATGCAGCGGCAGATAGAAGCCTCGGCGTTGCGTTCAAGCCGATTGCGCTTGGGGGCGAAGCGCCTAGATACTGTTGAGACGAAAGGAGGCGTGATGATCCGTTACGCGCTGCGCTGCAAGGACGGCCATGAATTCGAGAGCTGGTTCGCCTCGGCGGACGCCTATGACGCGCTGGCGGCAAAGGGCATGGTCTCCTGCGCGGTCTGCGGTGTCGCCGATGTGTCGAAAGCGTTGATGGCGCCCAAGGTCGCGCCGCGCTCCCAGCCCGAGGGGCCAAGCCCCGACGAGGTCGCCAAACGGATCGCCGAGATCCGCCGCAAGGTCGAAGCGGAGGCCACCTATGTCGGCCCCCGCTTCGCCGCCGAAGCGCGCGCGATCCACGAGGCGGGCGAATCGCGGGCGATCTATGGCGAGGCGAAGCCGGACGAGGCCCGCGCCCTGATCGAGGACGGCATCCCCGTCGCGCCCTTGCCCTTCCTGCCCAAAGCCAAGGCAAACTGATGCGGGCTCTCGTGACCGGTGGGTCGCGCGGCATCGGCGCGGCGCTGGTGGCCGAGGGCCGGGCGCGCGGGCATGACGTGACCGGGACGGCGCGGGACGGCGCGATGGGTCTCGACGTGACGGACGCGGCGGCGCAGGCGCGGCTGGCGGCGGCCACGGGGCCGCTCGACCTGCTGGTGTGCAATGCGGGGATCTATGTGGATCGCGAGGCGGATATCCGCACGATCACGCCCGAGCAGCTTGCCGACAGCTTTGCCGTGAACGTCACCGGCGTGGTGCTGACCGTGCAGGCGCAACTGCCCAACCTGTCGCGGGGCGGGCGAATCGCCGTGATCTCCTCGCAGATGGGGTCCTCCGAAAAGCGCGGTGCGGCGGGCCTAGCCTATCGCGCCTCGAAGGCGGCGGCGATCAACCTCGCGCTGAACCTCGCCGAAGCGCTGCGCCCCGAAGGCATCGCCGTCGGCGTCTACCATCCCGGTTGGGTTCGGACCGATATGGGCGGCGGCTCGGCCGCGATCTCACCCGAGGACGCGGCCCGGGGCCTCTGGGATCGGTTCGAGACGCTCACTCTGGAGACGACCGGCAGATTCGAGACCTGGGATGGCCGCGCGCATCCGATCTGAGCTTTCGCGCCGGACTGTGCTTGGCACTGGGCTCGGCCTTGCGCTGACCACGCCGCTCGCGGCCCAGGAGCCGCTCGTGGTTCTGGCTGCCGCGTCGCTGAAACCCGCTTTGGACGAGGTCGCGGAGTCCTTCCCGCAGTCGGTCGCGCTGTCCTATGGCGGCAGCGGCACGATCGCGCGGCAGGCCGCCCGGGGCGCGCCGGCGGACGCGGTGCTTCTGGCGGCGACGGATTGGATGGACTGGCTCGCCGGGCAGGGGGTGCTGGATGGCGACCCGATCCCGCTGGCGGGCAACCGGCTGATCCTGGCCGCGCCGCCCGGCGCCGCGCCACTGCCGCTGACCGCCGAGGCCATCGACGCCCGGCTCGAAGGGGGGCGCTTCGCCATGGGCGATCCGCTTTCGGTCCCGGCGGGGCGATACGGGCAGCAGGCGTTGGAGACGCTGGGCCTTTGGGCCCATCTTCGCGGGCGGGCGATCCTGGCGGAGAATGTGCGCGCCGCTTTGGCCTATGTGGCGCGGGGCGACGTGGCGCTTGGCCTAGTCTATGGCTCGGACGCCGTGGGGACCGGCGTGGTGGATGTCGCGCAGTTCCCGCCCGACACGCATAGCCCCATCGTCTATCCCGGCGCGCTGCTGCGCGGCGCTCGGCCCGGAGCGCGCGGCTTTCTGGAGGCGGTGGCCGGGTCCGGCCCGGTTTTCGCCCGCCACGGCTTCGCGCCCCGGCCCGCCGCGTGATCGCGCTGCCGCCCGAAGCCTGGGACGCGCTGGCGCTGTCGCTCCGTGTCTCGCTGGTGGCGACGGTCGCGGCCTTGCCGCCGGCGCTGTGGGTGGCGCATCTGCTGGCGCGGGGGCGGTTCCGGGGGCGGTGGCTGCTGGACGCGGCGGTGCATCTGCCACTGGTCCTGCCGCCGGTGGTGACGGGCTACGCGCTGCTGCTGCTGTTCTCGCGCTCCGGGCCACTGGGCGCGGTGTTGGAGCCGCTGGGCCTGGGTCTGGCGTTCCGCTGGACTGGCGCGGCGCTAGCCGCCGGGATCATGGCCTTCCCGCTGATCGTGCGCGCCATCCGTCTCGCTATCGAGGCGGTCGATCCCAAGCTGGAGGAGGCGGCGGCGACGCTGGGCGCTTCGCGCTGGAAGGTCTGGCGCACCGTGACGCTGCCGCTGATCGCGCCGGGGCTCCTGGCCGGGGCCACGCTGGGTTTCGCCAAGGCCTTCGGGGAGTTCGGGGCGACGATCACCTTTGTCGCCTCGATCCCGGGGGAGACGCGGACCCTGCCCTCGGCGATCTATGCCTTCCTGCAAGTGCCGGGCGCGGAGCCCGCCCTGGCCGGGCTCGTGGCCATCGCCGTCGCCGTGGCGGTGGGCGCCGTGCTTGTGTCCAACTGGCTGGCGCCGAAGGTCGCGGCGCGGATCGCGGGGCGCTGATGCTCGATGTCGACATCACGCGGAGGGCGGGGGCGTTCACGCTCGACGTGACGCTGGCTGCCTCATCCGGCGTCACCGCCGTCTTCGGCCCGTCCGGGGCGGGCAAGACGACGCTGGCACGCTGCATCGCGGGGCTGGAGCGGCCCGATTCGGGACGAGTCGCGCTGGGCGGAGAGGTGATGTTCGGCCCGGATCGGGATCTGCCGCCCCATCTCCGCGGAATCGGCTATGTCTTTCAGGAGCCCCGGCTCTTCCCGCATCTCGATGTCACCGCGAACCTTCTCTACGGCGCGCGGCCTGGTACCGATCCGGGGCCGGTGGCTGAAATGCTCGATATCGGCCCGCTGCTCGGGCGGCGGCCCGGCGGCCTGTCCGGGGGAGAGGCGGCCCGGGTGGCGATCGGCCGCGCGCTGCTGCGGTCGCCGCGTCTGCTGATCCTGGACGAGCCCTTGGCCAGCCTGGATCGGCGGCGGCGGGCGGCGATCCTGCCCTATCTCGAACGGCTTCGGGATAGCGGCACGCCGATCCTCTACATCTCCCACGCGATCGAGGAGGTCGCCCGGCTGGCGACGACCTTGGTGCTCTTGCAGGACGGGCGCGTCGCGGCCTCTGGATCGGTGGGCGACCTCCTGTCCGACCCGGATGTGGCGGCGCGGCTGGGGCCCGATCAGGCCGGGGCGCTGATCGAAGGGCGCATCACGGCGCAGGAGGGCGGGCTTGCGACGGTGGAGACGCCGCTGGGGCAGCTGGAGGTCGCCGGGGTCGATGGGCCGCCGGGCGGGCGTGTCCGTGTCCGCATCCGGGCCGAGGACGTGATCGTCGCGCGGATGCGGCCCGAGGGGCTGTCGGCGCGCAACGTGCTGCCCTGCCGGATCGCCACGCTGCGCGCCGGGCAGGGGCCGGGCGTCATGCTGCGGCTTGAGGCGGGTGATGGGCGCCTGCTGGCGCGGCTCACGCGCCGCTCGGTCGAAGAGATGGGCCTCGCCGAGGGCCAGACGGTCTGGGCCGTGGTCAAGACCAGCGGTGTCGCGCGCATGGATGTGGGACGCTAGGGACCCCTGGGCGAGGTCCCCGGGGCCTCACCTACGGAGTTTCACCGCCCCTATCGCGTTCAGCAGCCGCCGTTCCAGCCCCCGCCGTTCCTCGGGCGTGAGAAAGGATCCGATTTCGACCGAGCGGGAGCCGCCCTCCAGCGTCAGATAATCTTCGATCGAGCCCACCTTGTCGTGCCGCTCGACTCGCATCCAGAACGGGTTCGCCTCCCAGTCGCGCGTGGAGCCGTCCGGATCCCGCCGGGTCAGGCGAGCGCTCTCGGCGGTCAGTTCGAATCGCTCCAGGATGTCACGGTCCCTCCAGGAGCGTTGGAGCCCATACCAGAGCGCGCCGAGCACCAGCAGCATGAAGGGCAGAACCCCCCACAGCACCGCCGTTCCGATCAATCCGACCAGCGGAACCATCAGCATGGCGAAGGTTCCGCCGATCATGATGACGAACCCTTTCGGTGTCAGCGATTGGTGCGGCCAGAGTTCGAGCTCCAAGAGCAAAGAGGCCCCGGACTGTGCCGGGGCCTCCCTGTCGCTCTGGTCCGTGATGACACGGATCGGCATTTAGTGTCCCGGCTGCTTGTCCCACATCTCGCGGGTCGGCAGCTGCTCGAAGGTGTGCTCCGGCGGCGGGTTGGGCAGGGTCCACTCCAGGGTGTCCGCATGCTCGCCCCAGTAGGCTTCGTCGGTCACGCGCTTGCCCGCGAAGATCGTGTAGAAGACGATCCCGATGAAGAAGAGGAACGAGGCGAAGGACAGGAACGCACCCCAGCTCGACACCGCGTTCCAGAGCGCGAAGGCGTCCGGATAGTCGATGTAGCGGCGCGGCATGCCCTGACGGCCCAGGAAGTGCTGCGGGAAGAAGGTCAGGTTGGCGCCGATGAAGAACGCCCAGAAGTGAACCTGACCGGCCCATTCCGGATACTGGCGGCCCGACATCTTGCCGATCCAATAGTAGACCCCGGCGAAGATCCCGAACACCGCGCCCAGCGACATCACGTAGTGGAAGTGCGCCACGACGTAGTAGGTGTCGTGATAGGCCCGGTCGATGCCCGCTTGGGACAGGACGATGCCGGTCACGCCGCCGACGGTGAACAGGAAGATGAAGCCGATCGCGAAGAGCATGGGCGTCTTGAAGGTGATCGACCCGCCCCACATCGTCGCGATCCAGGAGAAGATCTTCACGCCGGTCGGCACCGCGATGATCATCGTCGCGACCATGAAGTAGGCCTGCTGCGTCAGCGACATCCCAACGGTGTACATGTGGTGCGCCCAGACGACGAAGCCCAAGCCCCCGATCGCCACCATGGCGTAGACCATCGGCAGGTAGCCGAAGATCGGCTTCTTGGAGAAGGTCGAGACGATGTGGCTGATGATGCCGAAGGCCGGCAGGATCACGATGTAGACCTCGGGATGGCCGAAGAACCACAGGATGTGCTGGTAGAGCACCGGGTCGCCGCCGCCCGCCGGGTCGAAGAAGGTCGTCCCGAAGTTGCGGTCCGTCAGCAGCATGGTGATGGCGCCGGCCAGAACGGGCAGGGCCAGGAGAATCAGCCACGCGGTCACGAAGATCGACCAGGCGAAGAGCGGCACCTTGTGCAGGGTCATCCCCGGCGCGCGCATGTTCAGGAAGGTCGTGATGATGTTGATCGCGCCCAGGATCGACGAGGCGCCCGAGACGTGCACCGCGAAAATCGCGATATCGGTCGAGAAACCCTGCTCGGTGGTCGAGAGCGGCGGGTAGAGAACCCAGCCGATGCCCGAGCCCGTCTGCCCGTTGCCACCCGGCACGAAGACCGACAGCACGGCCAGCGAGGTGCCCGCGGTGAACAGCCAGAAGCTGAGGTTGTTGAGACGCGGGAACGCCATGTCCGGCGCGCCGATATGCAGCGGCATGAAGTAGTTGCCAAAGCCGCCGAACAGCGCGGGGATGACCACGAAGAACATCATCAGGATGCCGTGGCCGGTAATCAGCACGTTCCAGAGATGGCCGTTCGGGGTGCATTCCCCAGCGGCGGCGGCGGTCAGGCGCGCGCCTTCCAGGCACATGTACTGAACGCCCGGATCCATGAGCTCCATGCGCATGTACACGGTGAAGGCCACCGAGATGAACCCGGCGAGGCCAGAGACCCAGAGATAGAGGATCCCGATATCCTTATGGTTCGTGGACATGAACCACCGCGTGAAGAAGCCAGGCTTCTCGTGGTGATCGTGCCCCGAAATGGCGGCGTCTGCCATTTGGTCGCTCCCGAGTAGTGATCGTCTGCGGGCGCGGGGTCCACCCCCGCGCCGGTGTCTGTCCGGACGCTTCCTAGCCCCGTCGCGCGCGCGGGGCAACGCGGCAACCGGACCCATGGGGACGAAAAATCGACGCAGCGGCGGCGATCAGGCCTCGGTGGTGATCCAGGGGCAGGTGCGTTGCAGTGCCGAATCTAGGTCTTCCATCGTCACCGGCAGACCCAGATCGACCAGCGAGGTCACGCCGTGCCCGCTGATCCCGCAGGGGACGATTCCGTCGAAATGGCTCAGGTCCGGTTCGACGTTGATCGAGATGCCGTGGAAGCTTACCCAGCGCCGCAGCCGGATGCCGATAGCGGCGATCTTGTCCTCGCGCGGGGTTCCGTCGGGCAGGGGGGGCTTGTCGGGCCGCGCGATCCAGACGCCGACTCGGCCCGGGCGAATCTCGCCGGTCAGGCCGAACTCGGCCAGGGCGGCGATGACCCAATGCTCCAGCGTCTCGACGAAGGCGCGGACATCGCGGCCCCGTGCGCCCACGTCCAGCATGCAGTAGACGACGCGCTGCCCCGGCCCGTGATAGGTATATTGCCCGCCGCGCCGGGCCTCGAAGACGGGAAAGCGGTCCGGCTCCCGCAGGTCGGCCGGATCGGCCGAGGTGCCGGCGGTATAGAGCGGCGGATGCTCCAGCAGCCACAGCGCCTCGCGCGCGGTGCCGTCGAGGATGCTCGCCACACGCGCTTCCATCTCCGCCAGAGCGGTCGGGTAAGGAACGGGTGCGTCGGAGGTGATCCAGTCGGGCGCCATACGCGCTGGATACGCCGCGTTCGGCATGCCGGCAACGGGAAGCCACGTCCCGCGAAAAACCCCTTTCCATTCCCGCGGCACGAGGCTACACCCCGCCTCGCTCACGATGCGGTCGTGGCGGAATTGGTAGACGCGCAGCGTTGAGGTCGCTGTGGGGTAACTCCCGTGGAAGTTCGAGTCTTCTCGACCGCACCAGAGCTTGACGGCGCCGCCCCTTGGGGCGGCGCTTTCGTTTTGGGCCCGCCGGTCCCGAATGTGGGTTACCCTCGGTTGACTGCCAACGGGGATTATCCTCTGATCTCGAGAATTTACACCTTGCTAGGCGAGACCGGCCAAGGTGATCGCATGACTTCTACCCGCGTGAACGCGCCAAATTCTGGCACTGACGGCAATCCCTCCGCAGTTGCTCTGCCCGATGTCCGCGCCGCTATTGTCTACCAGTCACGTCGTGTCGGCGAACCGTTCGAGATCGTGCTGCGTCTCCGCGAGGCGGATGGCGGCTTCAGCCAGCCGATGGTGCTCGATGCTGTCGGCTCGACGGCCCGAATGCCCGAGGCGACGCTGCTGAACGACGGCAGTCTGCTGGTGTCCTGGCTGGCCGAGACATCGTCCGGCGGCGAAGCGCGCACGAATGTCTTGGGCCAGCGATTCGATATGCAGGGCGGGGCGCTTTCCGATTCGTTTACCTTATCCTCCCGTGCGCTCTCGGAGGGGCGCTATCTCGACACGCAGCTAGAGGCCCGCCGCGAAGGCGGCTTTGTCGTGCAGGTGGTCGGGGTGGAAGCGACCGACGACCGCTGGGAGAACGATTGGGATCAGGCGGTCGTTTTCCCGCGCGACGATAGCATCACGCCGCTCGATCCGGAGGGCCCGGGGTGGCGCACTCAGCTGATCCCCCTGGCGTAGGACAGGACGATTACCTTCTCCGATGGGCGTGGTTTTGCCGATCGCGCGAACGGGGCCGAGGGCAATGACGAAGCGCCGTGCAGCTACGACAACCTGGACTGGCTCGATGACGTCATCTTCGACGGACTCGACAGCCAAGCCTACCGCGTCGCACCGGACCGCGTGCATCAGGGCGGCAACGTCGTCATCGCCGATGGCGCGCTGCCGAGGGTCCGCCCGACGGTGACGGAATTGTCCGATGGCGACCTGTTCTTTGCCTGGCAGGAGAACCGGAACGGCAATCGCGAGGTCATCGCCCGCGAGGTCGCGCCCGAGACGCTGACCGAAGGCAGCTACGAGCAGATCCCGATCACGCAGTTCTACGTCAAGGCCGAGATCGTCGATGCCGACACGTGGAGCTACGACACAACCGTTGGCGAGACCCTGAGCGTCTCCGGGCGCATCGGCTCGAATGTCGCTCTCGCGGGCCTCTCGATCCAATGGTTCGTCTCGGAGGGCACAAAATGGGTGCCGATCGAGGGGGCGACTGGACGAAGATTCACGCCGACGGAGGATCTTGCGGGGGAGACAGTGACGGTCGGAGCCACGCTGACGTTCGAAAATGGCATCGTGGCCGAAACGCTGATCGACGACGACGGCCGATGGGTCGTGCCCGCGGTCACGGCGCCAAGGTGATCGAGGATTTCGAGGTCGGTACCGACCGGGTGGAGTTCGACTTCACCGGCATCGACCGCGCGCGGGATCTCATCCGTGCCGCGGAGATCCGGCAGGACGAGGAGGGGGTTACGCTGGACCTGGGCAACGGCGATGCGCTCACGCTGCTGGGCGTGACGCGGGCCGACCTGTCGCCGGCGGACGCGCTCTTCGCCTGAGGCGGGCGGCAAGCGGTCAGAGGCGCCAGTCCGGCCCGGATAGAGACGGGCCGTCTGCGCGATGGCGTCAACTTGCAGCGGGCACTCCGGCTCGTCGGTCCGGCGCGTGTCATGGCCGCGCCTCCCGGGAGCGGCCAAAGCCCAAATCCCTGTCTCACGGCCCGTCCGCTGGGGGGCGTTGTCGTCGCGGGGCACAGGGCGCGCGCTGGCCGTATTCCCTCGACTGAGGTGTATTTTCGGGCCGTGGCGGGGCTGGGGATCCGCCCTCGATGGTCCATGCTGCGGAATTCGGATCGGTCGCGATAGAGGCCGTCTCAAAGCCCCGCGGCGTTGCCGAAAGCGGGCCGGACCCGGAGCGCCAGCCGCACGGGGCCGGCGCAGGATCTGGGCGATTTGGCTAGGTGCGCGGCTCAGGCGGCCGCACCGGTCAGACGTTGCGGGACAGATAGTCTGACGCCAGAGTCGGCGTCGCAATCTGAGGGTAGTCCTTTTCGGGGATGTCGACCCCAAGTCGATCATGCAGCGCGACGACGAGGTTCAGGACGTCCATCGAATCCAACCCTAGGTCGTCTTGGATGTGGTCACCGTCGCCCACCGTCTCGGGATCGATATCGGGTGCGATGCGGCACAGCTCCGCCAGGAAGATGGCGCGGTAATCGGCTGCGGTCATAGATCCTCCGGTCTTTTCATCAGGTCTTCGAAAACAGCGATGAAGCGCGCGGCCTGGCGGCCGTCGCTGACCCGGTGATCGGCGGACAGGGTGAGCGTCACGACATGGCGGGGCACAACCGCGTCCTCCACGACCCAAGGCCGCAGATGCGGCGCCCCGATGCCGACCAGCGCGACCTGCGGGGGAAAGATGACGCCTGTCATGGCCTCCGCCCCGGTCTCACCAAGGCTGGAGACGGTGATGGTGCCTTCCGTCATCTCCGAGCCCCGGAGCCGCCCGGCCCGCGTGCGGGTCACGAGGTCCCGCATGCCCGCCATGGTCTCCGCAAGGGTCATGGAGCCGGCATCCATCAGCGCGGGCGCCACCAGCCCGCCGCTGCGCAGGGCGATGGCGACACCGGTGTTCACGGCTTCCGACGGAACGAAGCCGCGATCCTCGATATAGTGACCGTTCATCACCTTCACCTTGGCGGCGGCCAGGGTCGCGGCGCGCACGAAGAGAGCCCCGAGGAGGATCCGCTGATCGGGGGGCAGGCCCGCGTTCCGGTCTTCGAGAAAGGCGATGGCGGGATCGACGTCGATCGTCTCGGAGAGGTAGAAATGCGGGATCGTCCGCTTGGCGCGGGTCATCGCGGCGGCGATGGCCTTGCGCATCTCTTCGATGGGGGACGGTTTGGCGGCGGGCCTGCCGGGGGCCGCATGCTCCACATCGGCGAGCAGGATCGCGCCGCCCGGTCCGCTGCCCCGGAGCGTCGAAATGTCCACGCCGAGCGCATCGGCCCGTTGGCGGGCGGCCGGGGAGGCGCGCGGCCGGTCGGTGGCGGGTGGCGGTGCGGGACGGGGCGCAGGCGGCCGGGCCGGCGACGGGGCGGCATCGGGCGCGTCTGTCGGCGGCTGGGAGGGCAGGGCGGGTTCGGGCGCCTCGGCCGCCGCCGGCGGGGCATTTCCTTCGGCCAGCACGACGGCAAGCGGCGCGCCGACGGGCAATTCGCTGCCAAGCTCGGCCAGGATCTCCTGCACGGTCCCGTCCTCGAAGATCTCGATCTCGATCGCGCCCTTCTGCGTCTCGACGACGGCCACGACATCGCCCCGATGGACCTTGTCGCCCGGTTTCACGAGCCACTCGACCAGCGTCCCGGCCTCCATGTCCGCCCCGAGCGACGGCATCGCGAAGACACCCATGTCAGCGCCCCATCTGCGCGCGCACGGCGGCGGCGATCTTGTCGACCTGCGGGATCGAAGCCTGTTCGAGATGGGCGGCATACGGGATCGGCACCTCCTCGGAGCAGACGCGGGACACCGGCCCGTCGAGCGACCAGAACCCGCGCTCCATGATCCGCGCCATGATCTCGGCCGAAAGCGAGCCGGACCGCCAGCCCTCGTCCACGATCACCGCGCGCCGGGTCTTGGCCAGGGAGGCGAGGATCGTCTCCTCGTCGAGGGGGCGGAGGCTGCGCAGATCGATCACCTCCGCGTCGATCCCCTCCTCGGCCAGCTTGGCCGCCGCCTCCAGCGTCTTGAACAGCGAACCGCCATAGGTGACGAGGCTCACGTCCTTGCCGGCGCGCCGGATGGCGGCCTTGGCGATATCGACGGGCCCCGCCGCCGCGTCGATCTGCCCGGTCATGTTGTAGAGCATGACGTTCTCGAAGATCAGCACCGGATCGGGGTCCTCCAGCGCGGTCCAGAGCATGCCGCGCGCATCCTCGATCGTGGCGGGTGCCAGCACCTTCAGACCGGGGATATGCGCATACCAGCCCTCGAGCGAATGCGAATGCTGCGCGGCTAGCTGCTTGCCCGCGCCGGTCGCCATGCGGATCACGACCGGCGCGCCGAACTGCCCGGCCGACATGTGACGGATCGTGGCGGCCGTATTCATGATCTGGTCGAGCGCGAGCAGGCTGAAATTCACGGTCATCACTTCGACGATCGGCCGCATCCCCGCCGCCGCCGCGCCGATGCCCGCGCCGGTAAAGCCGGATTCAGACAGGGGCGTGTCGCGGATACGATCCGCGCCGAACTCCTCCATGAGCCCCTTGCTCACGGCATAGCAGCCGCCATAGGCACCCACGTCCTCGCCCATCAGGAACACGCGCTCGTCCTTCAGCATCGCGTCGCGGATGCCCTGCTTGACCGCTTCGCGGTAGGTCATCTCCAGCATCCGCCCAGAGGGCGCGGGCGGCTCGGGCGGCGCGGGCTGCGGCCCCAGGACATGGCTGGTCAGCGTCTCCACCGGCTCCCAGGTCCCTGCTTCGGCGAAATCGACGGCCTCGGCGATTTCCGCCGCGACTTCGGCTTCGATCTCGTCGACATCGGCCTGATGGATCAGCTTGTTGTCCAGCAGCCAGCTCTGGAAGCGGGCGATCGGCCCCCGGATCCGCCATTGCGCCACCTCCTCCTTGTCGCGGTAGAGCTGGGCGTCGAACATCGAATGGGCCCGGAAGCGGTATGTGCTGCATTCCAGGAAATGCGGGCGCCCGGTCTCGCGGATGCGGGCGATGGCGCGTCGCGCCGCCGCCTCCATCGCGACCACATCCATGCCGTCCACACGCTCGGCTTCTATGCCATAGGCGGCGGCCTTCCGGTGGATGTCGGTTTCCGATTCCGTTCGGTCGAGCGCCGAGCCCATGGCGTAGCCGTTGTTTTCGCAGACAAACAGCGCCGGCAGATCCCAAAGCTCGGCGAGGTTCATGGTCTCGTGGAATTCGCCCTCCGCGACCGCGCCCTCGCCGAAGAAGCAGGCGGTGACGTTCCGCTCGCCGCGGAGCCGGTCGGCCAGCGCGAGCCCGCCCGCCAGCGGCAGGCCGCCGCCGACGATGGCGTTACCGCCGTAGAAATTCGTCGCGCGATCGAAGATATGCATCGACCCGCCGCGGCCGCCGGAGCAGCCCTCGGCCTTGCCATACATCTCAGCCAAGATGGCGGGCATCGGCACGCCGCGCATGAGCGCGTGGCCATGCTCGCGATAGGTCGCGACGATCCGGTCCGTCTCCGCGAGGACGGGGATGACCCCCGCCGCGATCGCCTCCTCTCCGTCATAGAGATGGAGGAAGCCGCGAATTTTCTCCTGCGTGTAGAGCTCGGCGCATTTGTCCTCGAAGCGGCGGATGCGGATCATCCGGCGGAGCAGGTCCAGGACGTGGGGTCGGTCCAGGCGGGGCTTGTCGATCGGCGTCATGTCTCATCGGTCTCCAGCGTGGAAATGTCCCCTTCGGGCAGGCCGAGTTCGCGCGCCTTGAGCAGGCGGCGCATGATCTTGCCGGAGCGGGTTTTGGGCAGGGTCTTGCGAAAAACGATCTCGCGCGGGGCGACGGCGGGGCCGAGCTTCTTGCGCGCATGCCCCCGAATGTCGCGTTCGAGCGCGTCGCTCGCCTCGAAGCCGGGGTTCAGCGTGACATAGGCCTTCACGACCTCGCCGGCCGTCTCGTCGGGAATGCCGATCACGCCCGCCTCGGCCACGGTGTCATGCTCGATCAGGGCGCTTTCCACCTCGAAGGGACCGATCAGGTGGCCGGAGCTCTTGATGAGGTCGTCGGCGCGTCCCACGAACCAGTAATAGCCTTCGGAATCTCGCATCGCGAGGTCGCCCGACAGATACCAGCCATCGACGAAGCACTTGTCGTAGCGGGCCTGCTCGTGGAGATAGGCGCGCATCATCGAGGGCCAGCCGGGGCGGAACGCAAGTTCTCCGATCTCGCCCGTGCCAAGCGCCCTGATCTTTCCGTCCGCGCGCGCGACGATGCCCGCTTCGATGCCCGGCAGCGGTTTGCCCATGGAGCCGGGCCTGACCTCCGCCCCCGGGCAATTGGCGATCATGATGCCGCCCGTCTCGGTCTGCCACCAATTGTCGTGGAAGGGCTGCCCGAAGACCTCGGCGCTCCAGAGCACGGCCTCGGGGTTCAGGGGCTCGCCCACGGAGGCGAGGAATTTCAGCGCCGAGAAATCGAAGGGTTTCGCCGCCTCCGATCCCTCGCGCATCATCATGCGGATGGCGGTCGGGGCGGAGTACCAGACCTCGACCTTCTCGTCCTGCACAAGGGAATACCAGCGCTGCAGGTCGAATTCCGCCTCGTCGATCAGCATCGTGACCCGGTTCACGAGCGGCGAGATGATCCCGTAGGACGTCCCCGTCACCCAGCCCGGATCGGCGGTGCACCAATATGTCACGCCGGGCTCCAGCCCCAGCGCGACACGGCCCGAGAAGGTATGGTAGCGCACGGCATTATGCACGTGGACCGCGCCTTTGGGCTTGCCGGTCGTGCCCGAGGTGAAATGGATGAGCGCAGGGTCCTCGGGTCGGGTGGCCACCGTCTCGAATTCGGGAGAGGCCGCCGCCATGGCGGGCGCCAGCGCGACACAGCCCTCGGGCGCGGTATCGCCGAGGATCAGGACCAGCTTCAGCGTCTCGATCTCATGGGCCCAGGCAGCGATCTTGCGGCGATAGATGCTCTCGGTCGTGACGAGGACGTTGGCGTCACCGATCTCCATCCGGGTGCGCACGGGTTCCGGTCCGAAGGCGGAGAAGAGCGGCGTGAAGATCAGTCCGGCCTTCAGGGTGCCAAGCGCCGCAGCGTAAAGCTCCGGCACCCGCCCCGCCATGGCGAAGACGCTGTCGCCGGCCGCGAGCCCATGGGACGCCAGCACGTTTGCGAACCGGTTGGCCTGCGCCGTAAGCTCGGCGTAGCTCAGGTCGCGCCGCTCCCCCGACTTGCCCAGCCAGCGGATCGCGATCTCATCGCCATGGCCCGCCGCCACGTGCCGGTCGAGCGCCTCATGCGCGATGTTGACGCCCCCCTTCCAGCCGTCGATCAGGCCCCTGGCCTCCGCCCATTTGTCGCCTGAAGCATCGGCATCCACCGCCCGCGCGCCGGAACGTGGGACGCTCTCGGCACCGGGCAACGCGGCGTCGCTGTCATCGGTCATCGGCCTCTCCTCCCACGCCCATTCTGCGAAGGTGGACGCGCGGCGAAATGACGGGTGTCAAAGACCGCGATGCGAAATCGGGGCAGGATCGCCGCCGGGAGCAGTCGCTCTCGTCCCGGGCATGCGGTCGGGCGCCATTGTCCTGCGGGGTCCGGTGGGGCGGCATCGGGCTTCGGAAGCTCTCCCGGATGTCGGCGCTGCGACCATGGGGCGCCCGGGGGGAGGGCATCACGGCTTCCCCACACCCCGTCCTGGGACAGACCGGCTGATCCGCCAATCCGATAAAAGGCTTCGTTCTATGATCCTGCTTTCTGTCAACGGTCGGCAAGTCGACCTCGACGAGGGGGCCACCTTGCTCGATGCGGCGAAGGCAGCAGGCGTTCATGTCCCCACGCTCTGTCATCATCCAGGCCTGCCGGCCCATGCCGCCTGCCGCATCTGCCTCGTGGAGGTGGAGGGCAATCCGCGCCCCCAGCCGGCGTGCAGAACCCTGGCGAGAGACGGCGATGTGGTTCAGACGGATACGGAGGCGTTGCAGGCATTCCGGCGCGCCGATGCGGAATGGCTACTCGCGAACCACCCGAACGACTGTATGCGCTGCGAGGTGAACGGCAGCTGCCGGCTCCAGCGTCTCGTCAGCGAACACCAGTGGGAGGAACGGTGGCCCAAGGTCGTCGCGGTCGCGGCGAAATCCGAGGAGGACGTTTTCACGGACCATACCTCACCCAGCATCTGGCGGGATCTGTCGAAATGTATCGAATGTGGCCTCTGCGCGGATGTCTGCGGGGACGCGGTCCAGCAGCAGGATGTCATCGGCTTTGGCGAACGGGGAGGCGACCGCCGGCCCGTCACCGTCTTCGACGCGCCTCTGGCTGAGACGAACTGCATCTCCTGCGGGCAATGCACCCTCGTCTGTCCGGTTGGGGCCCTGATCGAGTCCCCGCACTGGCATGAGGTGCTTCATACGCTCGATGCCCGGCGGCGGGTGTCCGTCGTTCAGGTCGCGCCGGCAACCCGCATCGCCATCAGCGAGGAGTTCGGTCTCAAGCCCGGGACCGTAAGCACGGGGCGATTGATCAACGCGCTGCGGCAGCTTGGTTTCGATTATGTGTTCGACACGAATTTCGCCGCCGATCTCACGATCATGGAGGAAGGCTCCGAACTGCTCGCGCGGATGGAAGCGCACGAATCGCTGCCGCTGTTCACATCCTGCTGCCCGGGTTGGGTGAATTGGGTCGAGCTCAACCGGCCCGACCTTCTGCCGCATCTCAGCACGACGAAATCGCCCCAGCAAATGCATGGGGCAATCGCCAAGCGCAGCGGCTTCGCGCGGTCACTCGGGCCGGATTTCGCCGAAGGCAAAACCGAGCCGTACGTCGTCAGCGTCATGCCCTGCACCGCCAAGAAGGACGAGGCCCAGCGGCCCGGCAGTTCCGGCGACGTGGATCGCGTGCTCACGACGCGGGAACTGGCCCGCATGATCCGAGCCAGGGGGATTGCGTTCGGGGCGCTCTCCGAGGACGGCCAGTTCGACAGTCCGCTCGGAGAGAGCACGGGCGCGGCGCAGATCTTCGGCGCCTCCGGCGGCGTCATGGAAGCCATGGTTCGAACGGCATCGCATCTCAAAGGCGGGGATGCGTCGCTTCCCCTCGACTGGGAGGCCCTGCGCGGCGTCCGGGAGGGTGTAAAGACCGCGACGATCCCGGGCATCGGCACCGTGGCCGTCTGCAACGGCATCGCGGCGGCCCAGCGCATGCTGGAGCAGGAAGCCTGGCGGGACGAATTCGTCGCAATCGAAGTCATGGCCTGTGTCGGCGGCTGCCTCGGCGGCGGCGGCGAGCCCAAGTCCATGGATCCGCAGATCCTCCAGAAGCGCGCCAAGGCGATCTACGGCGTTGACGCGACGGCGCGGCACCGACGGTCCTACGAGAATGCGGATGTGCGGAAACTCTATGCCCGGGAGCTCGGCGCGCCGAACTCCCCTGCGGCGCATGACTTGCTCCACACCCAGTACACGGCCAGACAGTCCCGACGCTCGCTTCTGATGCGGTTTCTCGACTGTGTGGACAGGCGGGACGGCGCTGCGGCCGCGCGCCTGTTTCATTCCGAGGGCGTTTGGGACACGGCCTCTGCGTTCGGCGTTATTGAGGGGGCTAAGGAAATCGAGGCCCTCATACACTCGAAACTACCGCCAAGATCCTACGGTCCGAAATATGCCCGACACCGGATGGAGTCCGCGGCGGGTCTCGATGACCTCACGGTTGTGACGCCAGAGGGCAGCCGATGCCGGTTTCATCTGGATCTCACCGAGCTGGACGGTGGGGGAACATCGAAGACGGTGATTGGAAAACTGATCCGCACCGTCTTGTGACGTCTGCAACTCGGACGCGCGGACCGGTCCGGTCCCCTGCGATGCGCTCTTCGCCTGAACCCCGCTCAGGCGGGCAAAGGTTCCAGCCCGGCCCGCGCGCGCATCCGGCCCAGGGCGCGCAACGGGTCGCGCATGTCCTCGATCTGCTCCCAGGCGCCTTCGGCGAGATGGGGGCCGATCGCCTCCAGATGCGGGGCGGCGGTCGGCCAGCCAACAAGCGCGGCCATCGAGGCGCCTATGACGTTATGAGCGATCAGGCTTCGGGCGCGGGGCTGCGGGCGCTCCAGCCCGGCCAGGGCCCCGGCCTGAAGCTGGAGCAACTCCGCGGTATAGTTCGGGTCGTCGCGCCGGGTCTTGTGGCGCTCGGCGGCGTCCGGGACGTCGCTCATATGCTCATGCCAGACGCAATCCTGGAGTCGGCCGCGCATCTCCAGCGCGATCCAGGCGGGGCCCTGATGCTCCCGGTCGCGGATCACCGCCCACATGTCTTCCTGCGTGGCCCCCCAGCGCGCCTCCCAGGCGGTCAGCAGCGCGAGGTCGGCGGCGAGGCACGCTTCCGAGGTCGTCAAGAGGATGTCGGTTTGCGCCGCCACGCCCTCATGATCGGAAAGCCCCATCGCCGCCCGCAGCCCGAAGCCGAGCGCCACGATATCGGCCCCGTCGGCCTGGCGGGCCATGTCGAGCGCCATCCGGGCATGGCGCAGCCGATCCTGCATTTCGGCACGGGCCGTCTCGCTGACGCGATGGGCGGGGCCCGCGCCGCGATGCCGCCAGGCCAGCGTCACCAGCAGACCGCCGGCCACCTTCAGCGCCGCGCCGCGCCGCGCGCCCGAAGGCAGGGGGCGAGCCACGGGCCAAAGCCCGCCCATCAGATCGATCCAGAGATAGCGATCGTCCGCCGTCTGGCTGCTATACAGGGCCGCGACCCTGTCCCAGTCGCCATCATGCAGCGCCGCGAGCCCTTCGCGCACCAGCGGCTGGCCTAGGGTCCGGTCGAACTCGGGGGCGCGCAAGCCGCGCAAGCGGCGCAGGCCGTCGCGGACCAGACCGCCCTCGGCGATCGGATGGAACGAGAAACGATCGATAAACATACGGCAGACGCCCTCCCAGGTGCGCACAGGCGAACCTGCGCCGGGAAATGGGCGTCGCCTGGGGCGGCGGGGGGCGTTTTCGCGGCGGGGCCTGGGCGGAGGTCAGGCCGTGCGGGGCCGCCAGGGCCGGAACGCGGGGCGCGTCTCCGTCAGCTTGATCTCTCCCTGGCGTCCCGAGCCGAGGCGCAGCGTCGCCTCCCGCAACTCCTCGATGCCGAGATGGGCATCCTTCGGAAGCGCGCCCCCGTCCAGCGGGCGGCCGAACGTGACATGATAGGGCTGCACGTCCTTGTTGAGCGTCTCGTGGAAGAGGGTGATGTCGCGCAAGGTCGGGTGGATCGCGTCGAAAGCGTAGAACATCGCCGAATTGCGCGCGCGGATATGCACGGGGATGACGGGCAGGGCGAACTTGCGGGCGATCATGGCCGCCGAGGCCATCCATTTCCGCTCATGCAGCTGCAACCCGCGCCGCTTGGCCAGGCGGCCCGACGGGAAGATCACGCCCAGCCGCTCCGCCTCCAGGGCCTTGCGGGTCAGCGTCATGGTCTCGCGCGTCTTGGCGACGGTGCGCTTTTCCTCACGCCATTCGACGGGGACGATGATCTCCTCGAACTGCGGCAAGACCTTCAGGATGTCGGCATTCGCGTAGTAGAATGCGTCCGCGCGCCGCCGCAGGAGCAGATCCTGCAGGATGATGCCGTCCGCGATCCCCGTCGGGTGGTTCGCCACGATCAGGGCGCGGCCGTCGGTCGGCACGTTCTCCAGCCCCTCGAAGGTCACGCGTTGGGCGATGCGGCGGGCGAGATCGGCCATGATGTCGGGCACAGAGAGATCGACATAGCTGGTTCCGATCTCGACCGAGCGTTCATAGGCCAACAGCCGGTCGAGCACGACGCGCGCCCCGCGCGCGGCAAGCGACGGGCGAAAGAGCCAGGGGGCCCTCTCCGCGATCATGGGGTCGAGACGCTCACGCATGGCGTTCTCCTGTCAGTCGTATGTCACGGGCAAATGACGCGACGTGACCATCTGCGCGGCAAATAAGCGCCGCAATGACGCAATTCTACCACAAATTGGAACGGATGGTTGCGATTCCTCTGCATCGGCGGAGCGGCATCGGCGGGTTTCAGCGCCCGCCCGAGACGTCGAGCACCGTATCGGTGACATAGCTGGCCGAGTCGCTGAGCAGCCAGAGGATCGCGCGGGCGACCTCTTCGGCGGTGCCGGCGCGGCCCATCGGCACGGTGGGGCCCAGACGGGCGGCGCGGTCGGGCAGGCCGCCCTTGGCGTGGATCTCGGTCTCGATGATGCCGGGGCGGATGGCGGTGACGCGGATGCCCTTGGGCGCGAGTTCCTGCGCCAGCCCTTTGGAGAAGACCTCCAGCCCGCCCTTGGTCGCCGCGTAATCGGCATATTGCCCGGGGCTGCCGAAGCGCGCGGCGGCGGAGGAGACGTTGACGATGGCCGCGCCGGGGCCGAGCCGCCGGGCGGACTGCGCGGCGACCAGCATCGGCGCGGTGAGGTTGATGGCGACCATGCGGGCGACGCGCTCGGGCGTGAACTCCGCCACCGGGGCCGCGACATCGACGACGCCCGCATTGTTGACGAGACCGTGCAGGGCGGGGTGGGCCGCGTCGATCTCGTCGAACATCGGGGCGATGCTGGCCGGATCGGCCAGGTCGGCGCGGTGCAGGCTGACCCGGGCCCCGGCGGATCGGGCGTCGCTGGCCACCGCCTCCGCGCCCGCGCGGTTGCCGTTATAGTGCAGCGCCAGGTCGTAATCGGGCGCGGCGAGCCGGGCGGTCGCCGCGCCGATCCCGGAGGACGCGCCGGTGATGAGCAGGGTTTTTCGGGTCATGTCAGTCTCCAGATCGAGCCGGTCCGGCGCGCGGATTTCAGGCGCCGCGCATCCGCCCGACCATCTCGGCGAGGTCGCGGCTGATGCTCTCGCCCGCGATCCGGTCCAGCTGGGCCCGAATCAAGTCCTGCCGATCGGCGTCATAGCGCCGCCAGGTGTCGAAGGCGGTGGACATGCGCGCCGCCATCTGCGGGTTCATCGCGTCCATCTTCAGCAGCCAGTCGGCCAGGAAGCGATAGCCGGACCCGTCCTTCTGGTGGAAGCCCGCCGGGTTGCCCGCCGTGAGCGCGCCGATGACCGAGCGGAAGCGGTTGGGGTTCGCCGCGTCGAAATCGTCCCGCCGGGTCAGGCCGGTGGCGATGCCGACCGCCCGGTCGGGGGCGGAATGCATCACCTGGGCCGCGAACCACTTGTCCATGACGAGCCGGTCATGCTTCCAATCCTCCTCGAAGGCCTTGGCGACCGAGGGGTCGCCGGCCTCCAGCAGGCAGGTGAAGGCCGCCATCCGGTCGGTCATGTTGTCCGCCGCCCCATAGGCCGCGCGGGCGGCGTCACCCCCGTCGAGCCGGGTCGCGAGCCGCAGCAGCACCGCGTCCAGCGCCCGCTTGCCCGCATCCTCCGCGTTCGCATCGTAGGGGCCGGTGACGCGCATGGCGCGGCGCAGCTCCCCCAGGTCGGAGGCGAGCGCCTGCGCGATCGCCAGCCCCGCCGCCTCCCGCGCGGCATGGATTGCGTCGGGGTCCGGGACGATCCCGCCGACATGGAGCGTCTGCGCCAAGTCGTCCTCGGAGGGCAGTGCCAGGGCCAGCGCCCGGAAGGCCGGGTCGGCGGTCTCATCGCGGGCCAGCTTGGCGATCGCCTCCAGCCAGGGCGCGTCGGGCGCCGTCCCCTCGGCGACCATCGCGACCAGCCGTGCCTTGGCCAGCGCGCGCCCCGCCTCCCACCGGTTGAACGGATCCGTGTCATGGGCCAGCAGAACCAGCCGGTCCGCGTCGGATTGGTCGTGCTCCAGGATGACCGGCGCAGAGAAGCCCCGCAGCACCGAGAGAACCGGGCGGGACGCGGTCTCGACTTCGATCACGCCTTCGGCCTCCGAAAGTTCGAACACTTCGGTCGGCCGCAGCTCCGCCCCATCGGCATCCAGCAGACCCCAGGCCACCGGGATCGTCATCGGGATCTTGTCGGTCTGGCCCGGCGTGTCTGGCACAACCTGCCGGAGCGTCGCGCGCCAGACGCCATCCTCCCAGCTTTCCTCGACCGTGACGCGCGGCGTGCCCGCCTGGGAATACCACAGCGCGAACTGAGACAGATCGCGCCCCGTCGCGTCCTCGAAGCATTTCAGCCAGTCCTCAATCGTGCAGGCCTGGCCGTCATGCCGCTCGAAATAGAGGTCGCAGCCCGCCTGATACCCATCCGGCCCGACGAGGCGGCGCAGCATCCCGATCACCTCCGCGCCCTTCTCGTAGACGGTCGCGGTGTAGAAGTTGTTGATCTCGACAAAGCTCTCGGGCCGCACCGGATGGGCCAGCGGCCCGGCATCCTCCCGGAATTGGCGGGCGCGCAGTTGCAACACGTCCCCGATCCGCTGCACCGCGGCCGAGCGCATGTCGGCGCTGAATTGCTGGTCGCGGAAGACGGTCAGCCCTTCCTTGAGGCAGAGCTGGAACCAGTCGCGGCAGGTGATGCGGTTGCCGGTCCAGTTGTGGAAATATTCGTGGGCGACGATCCCCTCGATCAGCGCGTAGTCGGTGTCGGTCGCCGTCTCCGGCGAAGCCAGTACGTATTTGGAGTTGAACACGTTCAACCCCTTGTTCTCCATCGCGCCCATGTTGAAGTCGTCGACCGCGACGATGTTGAAGACGCTAAGGTCATAGGCGCGGCCATAAACCTGCTCGTCCCAGGCCATCGAACGCTTGAGCGCGTCGAGCGCATAGCCCGTCCGCCCCTCATCGCCCGGCCGCACCCAGACGTTCAGCGCGACCTCCCGGCCCTCCATCGTGGTGAAGCGGTCCGAGGCGGCCACGAGGTTCCCGGCGACCAGCGCGAAGAGATAGGTCGGCTTGGGCCAAGGGTCGTGCCACTTGCCGGGCGCGACCTCGTCCCCATTCGACAGAAGCACCGGCAGATCGGCCTCGATCTCCACGTCATAGGTGGCCATCACGTCGGGCCGGTCCAGCATCCAGGTGATCCGGCGGAAGCCCTCGGCCTCGCATTGGGTGCAATACATGCCGTTCGACATATAGAGCCCCTCCAGCGCCTTGTTGGTCTCGGGCGAGATGCGGGCGACCGTCTCCAGCAGGAAGGCGTCCGGCGCGTCGTGCAGGGTAAGCGTCTTGTCGGTGAGCGTGTAGCGGTCGGCGGGCAGATCCTTTCCGTCGAGGCGCAGGGCTACCATCTCCAGCTGTTCGCCGTTCAGCACCATCTCGCCGGGGCCCTGCCGCTTGCAGGTCAGGCGCGCGCTGACCTCGGTGGCGCGCGGGTCGAGCCGGACATGCAGATCGACATGGGTCACGGTCACGGGGACGGGGGCGTAGTCCTTCAGATAGACGGTTTCGTCGGTCTGGGCGGGGGTCGCGTCGCGCATCGCAAGTCTCCTTTGGCTCCGACCTAGCGGGCCGGGCGGGGCGCGGCCAGGGGTCGCGGGCGAAGAGGGCCGATGCGGCCCGATGAGCGGACGCCCCCTATTGGCCGCGCCGCGCGTCGGACTACCTGCCGCTCGCCCAAGCCCGGACCGATCATGCCCGACCCCGCCACCCTCGTCTGGTTCAAGCGCGACCTGCGCATGACCGATCACTCGCCCCTCGCCGCCGCGATCGGCCCCGTGATCCCGCTCTATATCGCGGAGCCCGAGATGTGGGCCCATCCGGACGCCGCCGGCCGCCAATGGGCCTTCGTCGCCGAGAGCCTGAACGAATTGCGCGCTTCCCTCGCCGCCCTCGGCGCGCCATTGATCGTCCGGACCGGTGAGGCCGTCGCCGTGCTCGACGCGCTTCGCCGCGCGCACCCCATCGCCGCGCTGCGTTCCCACGAGGAGACCGGCCTCCTCTGGTCCTGGGAGCGGGACAAGCGCGTCGCCGCCTGGGCCGCGCGCCACGGCATCCCCTGGACCGAGCAGGCCGATAGCGGCGTCGTCCGCCGCCTCGCCAGCCGCGATGGCTGGGCCCAGCGGCGCGAGGCGCTGATGCGACAGCCGCTGATCCCTGCGCCCAAGCGCCTGCAAGGCACCGGCCTCGCCCCCGGCGCCATCCCCACCGCCGCGCAGCTGGGCCTCACCCCCGACCCGTGCCCTCTCCGCCAGACCGGAGGGCGCACCGCCGGCGAAGAGATCCTGACCACCTTCCTCCACGACCGGGGCGAGCAATTCCCGACCGACATGTCCTCGCCCGTGACCGGCGAGACCGGCTGCTCCCGCCTCTCGCCGCATCTGGCCTGGGGCACGATCAGCCCGCGCGAGGCGCAGCAGGCCGCCATGGCCCGCGCCGCCGAGACCAGGGGGCAGGGCACCGGCTGGCCCAAGGCGATGCGCAGCTTCGTCTCGCGCCTGGCCTGGCGCGACCACTTCACCCAGAAGCTGGAGGACTTCCCCCGGCTCGACCGCGACTGCCTGCATTCCGGCATGGAGGGTCTGCGCCCCCGTGTGCCCGAGGGCGATACGGCGGACCGTCTCGCCGCCTTCGCCGAAGGACGCACGGGCCTGCCCTTCGTCGATGCCTGCATGCGCTACGCGCAGGCGACCGGCTGGCTGAACTTCCGGATGCGCGCGATGGTGCAATGCGTGGCCAGCTATCATCTCTGGCTCGACCACCGCGACAGCGGGCCGGTGCTGGCGCGGCTCTGGACCGATTACGCCCCCGGCATCCATTGGGCCCAGAGTCAGATGCAGTCGGGCACGACCGGGATCAACCAGCTGCGCATCTACAACCCGGTCAAGCAGGGCCATGACCAAGACCCGACCGGCGCCTTCACCCGCCGCTGGGTGCCGGAGCTGGCGCATCTGGAGGGCAGGGAGTTGCAAGAGCCCTGGCGCGCCGCGTCCCCGCCTGCGGGCTATCCCGCCCCGCTCGTCGATCCGGTCGCCGCGGCCAAGGAGGCGCGGAGCCGCGTCTACGCCCATCGCCGGGGCGACGCTTTCCGCGAAGAGGCGCAGCGGATCGCCGCGAAACACGGCTCCCGCAAGGGCGGACGCCGGGGCTGGGCCGCCTGATGGCCCGCATGCGCCGCAAGGGCGACCTGCCGGAAAAGGTCTGCGCCACCTGCGGGCGACCGTTCGCCTGGCGCAAGAAATGGGCCAAGGTCTGGGACGAAGTCCGGTATTGCTCCGACGCCTGTCGTCGAAAGCGGTCAAAAAATCTGACCAATCCTGTTGCCGATAGGAAACTTGCGCGTTAATTGCGGCCAAACATCGCAGTTCGGAGGCTCCCATGACCCGTATCGACAAATCCGGCTTGCAGGTCGACGCGGCGCTCGCCCGCTTCGTCGAAGAGGAAGCCCTCCCGGGCACCGGCGTTGCCGCGGAGGCGTTCTGGGACGGGTTCGCCAAGCTTGTCGCCGACCTCGCCCCGCGCAACGCGGCGCTCCTGGCCGAGCGGGCGGAGATCCAGGGCAAGATCGACGATTGGCACCGCGCGCGCACGGGCCAGCCTCATGACGCGGAGGCCTACAAGGCGTTCCTGACCGAGATCGGCTATCTCGTGCCAGAGGGCGCGCCCTTCCAGATCGACACCGCCAATGTCGACCCGGAGATCGCCGAGGTTCCGGGCCCGCAGCTCGTCGTTCCGATCACCAATGCGCGCTATGCGCTCAACGCGGCGAACGCGCGCTGGGGCAATCTCTATGACGCGCTCTATGGCACCGACGCGCTGGGCGACCTGCCCGCGGGCGGCGGCTATGACGCGGCGCGCGGCGCCCGGGTGATCGCCTGGGGCAAGCGCTTCCTGGACGAGGCGGTGCCGCTGGCCGGCGCGTCCTGGTCCGATGTCACCGACATCGGCATCGAGGACGGCAAGCCCGTGATCCGCACCGGCGCCGAGACCGCCGCGCTGGCTGATGCGGAGGCCTACCAGGGCTGGGTCGAGAGCGATGGCACCCTGCGCGTCCTCTTGCGGAACAATGGCTTGGGAATCGTCCTGGTCATCGCCCCCGAGGGCGCGATCGGCAAGGACGACCCGATGGGGCTGGACGCGATCCATCTGGAATCGGCCATGTCGGCGATCATGGATTGCGAAGATTCGGTCGCCTGCGTCGATGCCGAGGACAAGATCGTCGCCTATTCCAACTGGCTCGGGCTGATGAAGGGCGACCTCACCGAAGAGGTGACCAAGGGCGGCACCACCTTCACCCGCGCCCTGAATCCCGACATGGAGTTCAACGCTCCGGGTGGCGGCGTCCTGACCGCCAAGGGCCGGTCGTTGATGCTGGTCCGCAACGTCGGGCACCTGATGACGAACCCGGCCATCCTGATGGCCGATGGCGGCGAAATCCCCGAGGGGCTGATGGATGCCGCGATCACCACGCTGATCGCGATGCACGATCTGAAAAAGACCGAAGGCGCGCGCAACTCCGTCGCGGGCTCGGTCTATGTGGTGAAGCCCAAGATGCATGGCCCCGCCGAGGTCGCCTTCGCCGACGAGATCTTCACCCGGGTCGAGGGCTTCCTGGGCCTGCCCGCCAATACCGTGAAGCTGGGCATCATGGACGAGGAGCGGCGCACCTCCGCCAACCTCGCCGAGTGCATCCGCGCCGCCAAGTCGCGGGTCGCCTTCATCAATACCGGCTTCCTCGATCGCACCGGCGACGAGATCCACACCTCGATGGAGGCGGGACCGATGCTGCCCAAGGGCGAGATGAAGGCCACGCCCTGGATTGCCGCCTACGAGGACCGGAACGTCGATATCGGCCTGGCTTGCGGCCTGCGCGGCAAGGCGCAGATCGGCAAGGGCATGTGGGCCATGCCAGACATGATGCACGCCATGCTGGAGCAAAAGATCGGCCACCCGAAATCCGGCGCCAATTGCGCCTGGGTGCCCTCGCCCACGGCTGCGACGCTGCATGCCACCCACTACCACCAGGTCGACGTCCTGGCCCGCCAGGAGGAACTGGCCCAGGGCGGCCCGCGCGCTTCGCTCGACGCGCTGCTGACGATCCCGGTCATGGAGGGCCGGAACCTCTCCGACGACGAGGTCCAGGCCGAGATCGAGAACAACGCGCAGGGCATCCTGGGCTATGTGGTGCGCTGGATCGATGCCGGGGTCGGCTGCTCCAAGGTGCCGGACATCAACGATGTGGGCCTGATGGAGGACCGCGCGACCTGCCGGATTTCGTCGCAGGCGCTCGCCAACTGGCTGCATCACGGCGTGATCACGCCGGACCGGGTCGAGGAAGGGATGCGCAAGATGGCCGCGAAGGTCGATGCGCAGAACGCCGACACGCCGGGCTACCAGCCGCTGGCGCCGGGCTTCGACGGCGTGGCCTACAAGGCCGCGCAGGATCTGGTGTTCCAGGGCCGCGTTCAGCCCTCGGGCTATACCGAGCCGGTCCTGCACCGCCGCCGCCTGGAACGCAAAGCAAGCTGATCGTTGCCGTCCCGCGCGCGGGGCGGCCCCACCGTCCCTTCGACGGGGCGCACAGGAGACATCATGACCGACATCACCATCGACCAAGCCCGCACCATCGTCAGCGCCACCCTCGCCAAAGGCCGCGAGATGGGGCTGAAGCCCCTCTCCGTGATCGTGCTCGACGCGGGCGGCCACGCCAAGGCGTTCGAGCGCGAGGACGGCGCGTCGCCCGGCCGCTTCGCCATCGCCGAGGGCAAGGCCTATGGCGCCGTCATGCTGGGCATGGGGGGCACGGCCCAGATGGCGCGGGCCGAGCAGCAGGCCTATTTCATGGCCGCCGTGAACGGCGCCTTCGGAGGCCGGGTCGTCCCGGTTCCGGGCGGCATCCTGGTGCGGGACGCGGAGGGCGCGGTGATCGGCGCGGTCGGCGTGACCGGCGATACCTCCGACAACGACCTTGAGGCTGGCGCGGCGGGCATCGCCGCCGCCGGACTCACCGCCGAGGGCTGAGCATCGCGCGCGGCCTGCCGAGGCCGTGCGACGCCGCGCGCCGGGGCCGATCCGGGCGCGCGGACCCCGCGATACGGCATGGCGGTGCGGTGGGCGGAAGGGTTTCGCGCAGCGGCCCGCGCGTGCCGGCGCCGCCCGTGCGAGAGTTGCGTAACATCGCGGCAATCGCCGGGTTTCGCTGCCCTTGCGTAAGACTGTGCGCAGATGCACGCGGCCGCCTGCTATGGCGAAGCTTCTCCCGGCGGCAAGCGTCTATTATGTTGATCTCATGACAAGGCCTATCGTTGGCATCATCTCGAATGCCTATCTCATCAACGATCAGTATCCGGCTCATGCATGCGGGTCGATGAACACCGACGCGGTCGTGCAGGTGTCGGGCGCGATGCCACTGGCCTTTCCGGCTGATCCGGAGGTCGTGACGATCCCCGAGTTGCTCGACGCGTTCGACGGTTTTCTCTTCACCGGCGGCCGACCGAACGTCCACCCGGAGGAATATGGCGAGGAGCCGACCGAGGCGCATGGCACGTTCGACCGCAACCGCGACCGCGTCGCCCTGCCGCTGATCCGCGCCGCGGTGGAGCGGGGCCAGCCCATCCTCGGCATCTGCCGCGGCTTTCAGGAAGTGGCGGTGGCCTTCGGCTCTACCCTCCACCCCGAGATCCGGGAGCTGCCCGGCCGCATGAACCACCGGATGCCGCCCGACGGCACGCTGGAAGAGAAATTCGCGCTTCGGCACGATGTGATCCTCGCTCCCGGGTCGCCTTATGCCCACGTCTTCGGCACGGAGCGGGTGCGGACCAACACGCTGCACGGGCAGGGGATCAAGGTCGCGGGGCCGCGGGTGCGCATCGACGGCTGGGCCGAGGACGACACGCCTGAGGCGATCAGCATCGACGGCGCGCCGGGCTTCGCCATGGCCGTGCAATGGCATCCGGAGGCGAACGCCGCCGAGGATCCGGTCTCCCGACCGCTCTTCGC
The DNA here is from genome assembly GCF_900116765.1 of Jannaschia seohaensis. Classification (GTDB taxonomy): domain Bacteria; phylum Pseudomonadota; class Alphaproteobacteria; order Rhodobacterales; family Rhodobacteraceae; genus Jannaschia; species Jannaschia seohaensis. The sequence goes on from NZ_UETC01000004.1 coordinate 177,415, forward strand.
CGCTTTCGGCGAGGCCTGCCGCGCCTGGCGGGCGAGCGGCGGGCAGCCGCTGCGCGCGGTGGGCTGAGGCGGCGGGCCCGAACCGCCGCCAACCTCATCGCAAAGGATGCCCGTCGGCCCGTCTAGAGGCCGATCAGCCCTGACGCGGCGCGCGCCGCTCCTGCAGCAGATTGCGGATCTGGTCCCAGTTGTTCGCCTCGTCCGTATGGCCGGCCTCCCGCTCGCGAATGGCGCGGGCCGCGGCGACCGCTTCGGACTTTTGGCCCATAAGCTCTTGCAGGGCGTTGGCTTGGTGAACGACCGTCTGTCTCTCGATCATGGTATCCTCCCATGGGTAGGGCGACCACCATAGCACGTATCCGGCAATTTGCCGATTGAGATCGATCAACCGTAGAGGCGCAGCATCTCCAGCAGGTGCTCATGGGTGTCGATGTCGCGCGCGGCCTTGTCGTGCCGCCAGCGCAGCATCCGCGGAAAACGCAGCGCCACGCCGGACTTATGGCGCGTGCTTGCCTGGATGCCCTCGAAGCCGATCTCGAACACCTGCTCGGGCGGAACCTGCCGGACCGGGCCGAACCGGGCCAGCGTATTCCTGCGCACCCAAGCCGTGATCTTGCGGAATTCCGCGTCCGTCAGACCGCTATAAGCCTTGGTGAAGGGCACCAGCTCGTTCCCCTTGGCGACAGCGAAGGTGAAATCGGTGTAGAGATTCGCGCGCCGGCCATGCCCGGCCTGGGCGTAGACCATGACCGCGTCGATGGTCAGCGGGTCCAGCTTCCACTTGTACCAGTCCCCCTTCTTGCGGCCGACATGATAGGGCGAGGCGGCCCGCTTCAGCATCAGCCCTTCGGCCTGCTCATCCCTCGCTGACGCGCGGGTCTTCGCCAGCCCGTCCCATGTCTCGAAGGGCACCTGCGGCGACAGCAGGACCGGCGCCTCGGGGGGCAGGCCGTCGAGCATCGCCTCCAGCCGGGCGCGGCGTTCGGCGAAAGGTAGGGCGCGGATATCCGCGCCGCCCGCTTCCAGCAGGTCGTAGGCATGGAGGATCGCGGGCGCCTCGGTCAGGAGCCTTTTCGGCACGGTCTTGCGGCCGATCCGCTTTTGCAGGGCGGCGAAGGACATCGGGCGCGCCGTCTCCGCATCCCAGGCCAACACTTCCCCGTCGATCACCGTGCCGTCGGGCAGGAAGTCGCGCGCCCGGGCCAGCTCGGGGAACCGGTGGGTCATCAGCTCCTCCCCCCGGCTCCAGAGGTGATGCTGCCCGCCGCGCAGAATCAGCTGGCCGCGGATGCCGTCCCATTTCCACTCTGCCCGCCACTCCTCGGGCGGACCCAACGCCTCCGGTCCACCCTCCACGCCATAGGCGAGGCAGAACGGGTAGGGACGGCTGAGGCTCGCCTCGGGATCCGGCGCCTCGATCAAGGCGGTATAGCTGGTGCTGTCGGGCGTCCAGTCGCCCATCAGGCGATGGGCCAGCTCCGCTTCCGCGATGCCGGTGGCTTGGGCCAGGGCGCGTGTCATCAGCTTTTGGCTCACGCCGACACGGAAGCCGCCGGTGATGAGCTTGTTGAAAACGAAGCGCTCCGCCCCGGCCAGCCGGTCCCACGCCGCCTCGATGAAGGCGCGCTTCTCAGGCTCCTCGGCCTTGGCCAGGGCGCGGATGTCGCCGATCCATTCGGCGAGGCTCCGGTCGCTCTCCCGCGCGGGCGGGGGCAGGACCAGATGCATCGTCTCGGCCAGGTCGCCCACCACGTCATAGCTCGCGCGGAACAGCCAGTCGGGCAGGGCGGCGCGCGCCGCCGCCCATTCCGCGAGGCGCGTGGTCGTCACCGTCCGCCTGGGCCGCCGCCCGGAGAGGAGCGCGATGGTCCAGAGTCGGTCCGCCTCGGGCGCGTCGGCGAAATAGGCGGCCAGGGCGGCCGTCTTGGCCCCGGTCTTCGTCGTCTGATCCAGGGCGGTGAAGAGCGCGGCGAAACGCTTCATGCCGGGCGCAGGAAATCGGCCATCCGGTCGATGGCGCGGTCGGCGGCGGGGCAGAGCCCGGCGAAGATCTGATAGTCATGGGGCAGACCCGTGGCCTTCTCCAGCTGGACCTCTCCCCCCGCCGCGCGCAGGTGCAGCGCCAGCGCGTCGATATCGCCTTCGAGAAACTCCCGCCGGGCGCATTGGATCAGAACCGGCGGCGGATCGCGGTAGGGGGCGCGCAGCGGCGAGATCCGCGGATCCGAAGGGTCGGCCCCGTTCAGATAGTCGGCCACGGCGCGGCGCAGCAGCTGCTCGGGCAGCATCATCTCGTCCATATCGGGCGGCAGATCCCGGCTGGGGTCGATCTCGGGCGCGGGCGAGGCGAGCACGACCCGCTCGGGGCCGCGCCCCCGGGTCAGCATCTCCGACAGGACGACCAGCGCAAGATTGCCGCCCGCGCTATCCCCGGCCAGCCACCACGGGCCGTCCTGGGCGAGCGCCTCGGCGGTGGCGAGCGCATCGTCGGGCGCGGCGGGAAACGGATGCTCCGGCGCGAGCCGATAACGAGGGAGTGCGACGCGTAGCCCCGACCGGATTGCCAGACGATGCGCCAAGCGGCGATAGCTGATGGGATGCCCCAGGACGAAGCCGCCGCCATGGAGCCATAGCACGGTGCCCCGCGCCTCCGGAGGCGTCACGAACAGGGTCCGCCGGTCCGCGAGCCGTCCCCACTGCTCGCGGCACGGGCCGCGTTGTGGCCTGGGCGCGACCAGCGCCATGCCACGGCGATGCACGCTCCAAGGCAGCGGCAAGGCCAGGAACGGGCGCAGGCCATAGCGGGTGCCGGCCGCGACCAGGCGGTCGCGGAAGGTCATCTCGTCGCTCATGCCGCGGATGCCTCTTCTTCCTCGGTCGCGTCGAGCGCTTCGCCCTCGTATTCGGTTGCGACGATGGCGGCGTCGTAGCCTTGTTCCTTAAGCCACTGACGAAACGTCGCGGTGTAGCCATGGGTCGCGAAGATGCGCGTCGCGCCGGTCTCTCGGATGGCCGCGTTGAGGCCCTTCCAATCCGCATGATCTGAGATGACGAACCCCCGATCCGCCGCCCTTCGCCGCCGCACGCCGCGCAGCGCCATCCAGCCCGAGGCGATGCCGGTCGAGAGCGCGCCGAACCGGCGCAGCCACGGCCCGGCCAGGGCCGAGGGGGGTGCCACGACGAGAGCGCCGCGGATCGCTTTCAGGTCAGTCTCCGGCGTGACGCGGACCGTGTCGGGCAGGGCCACACCCTGGGCGCGGAGGACGGCATTGGTGTTCTCGACCGCGCCATGGGTCAGGATCGGGCCGATGGACGGGTCGACCATCGTCATGACGCGCTGCGCCTTGCCCAGCGCATAGGCGCCGATCACGGCGTGCTTGCCCTCGGCCGCGCAGGCGCGCCACCAGTCGTTCAGTCCCGCGGCCAGTTCCGCCTCGGGGCGCCAGTCGAAGACGGGCAGACCGAAGGTGCATTCGGTGATGAAGGCGTGGCAGCGCACCGGCTCCCACGGCTCGGAAAGGGTGTCGGGCGTGGTCTTGTAGTCGCCGGAGACGACCCAAACCTGCCCGCGATGTTCCACGCGGATCTGGGCGGAGCCGGGGACATGGCCGGCCGGATGGAAACTGACCGTCGCCCCACCGATGCGCCGGGTCTCGCCATAGGCGATGGTGTCGAGCGCGATCTCGCCCAGACGGTGGTGCATGACGGGGGCGGCGGCCTCGGTCGCCAGATAGCGGCGGTGCCCCGGGCGCGCGTGGTCCGCATGGCCGTGGGTGATCAGCGCCCGATCGACGGGACGCCAGGGGTCAATGTAGAAATCGCCCGAGGGGCAGTAGATGCCGCTGTCGCGGAATTCGAGAACCATGCCACGAAGGTAGCATGCTCGCCCCGCGGGGCGAGCCCCCCGCCTCCCGCGTCTCAGGTCCCGGGCGGATCCTCGTACTCGTCCGCGAGAAGGTTGATCTCGCCGCTATCGTCCAGTTCTCGGATGGTCGCGACGATCTTCGACCGCGCTTCTTCCACGGCCTCTGGCTTGGGTTTGGTCATCTCCTCGATCTGGTCGCGCAACTGATCGGCCATCCGGCCCGAGACCGAACCCAGGATGAACTCGGCCGCCGCATCTCCCGGGGGGTGCATTGCTACGATCATCAGATCGCTATCGATCGCGCGCAGCAATTTCGGCACGTCGCGGGTCTCGACCCGCTGGGGGATGTTCTCCCAGGTGAAGATTGCGGCGCGGACCCGGGCCGCGAAATCCGGGTCGCCGGCCTCCAGCCGGTCGAGAACGGCATTGCGCAAGGCGCTGGTGGCGACGTTGAGGATAGCGGCGATGCGGATCACCGCATCCGAGTCGAAGGCCCCCCGGATGCGCGCGGCGGAGTGCCGGCCCAGAGACGTGCCGATCCGCGCGACGGCGCCTGGCGTCACGCTTTCGGTTCGGGCGAAGGCGGCGGCGACGCTGTCGGCGCGGTCCTTGGGGAGAGCGGCGAGGAGCGCGGCGGCCCGGTCCGGGGCCAGTTTGGAAACGACGATGGCGACGACCTCGTCCGTCTCGCCCGCCAGCAAGGGCACGAGCGCGTCGACATCCATGGTCGAGATCGCCTGCCACGCGGCCCCGCTGACCAGGGCGGGATCGCCGCCCGATTCGTGCAGCAGGGCGTCGACGACCTCCTGCGAGAGGGCGCCGTCCATGGATTGCAGGATCTTGTCGATTTCCCGCGGGAAATGCAGGCCGATGGCGTCCAGCTCAGCCGAGAATTCGGCGATGACCTCGGCCAGGGTCTGACGATCGACGAAGCGGAGAGACGCCATCTCTCGGACGAGGCGGCGCTGCTGATCGGGCGGCAGGGCCGCGAGGCCGGGATCGGCCCCGCCCATCATCAAGAGCCGGACGACGACGGCGGCCTTTTGGCTCGGCGACAGACGGGGCGACGTCGCCATGCCGGGGAGGGGCGTCAATTGGGACATGCGGGCCTCGAAACACTCTCAAGGCTCGGTTTGACGGCGAAATCTAAAGGTTTGGTTACCGCGCGGCGCGGGTCAGCTGGTTTCGCAGCGGCCGGTCCACTGGTTCCAGATCGTCCCCGGATTGCACGCGCTCCCGTTGGGGACGAGGGTCTGGACCGGGACGCCGAACTCGATGACGGCGGGCTGCTCGACGGTCTCCTCTTCCGCCGCGTCCGCGACCTGTTCGCCGTCGGCCTCCTCGACCGGCATCTCGTCCTCGACCGCCGCGGCTTCGGTTTCCTCGGCGGCGGCCTCCGTCGCGGTGGCGGCGCCGATCGTGGTCCGGGTGGTTTCACCGGTCACCGAGACGAATTTCTGCGCCATGGCCGGCGCGGCGAGCGTGCAGGCGGCAAGGCTGATGAGGAGGAAGCGCATGCGGGCAATCCTTCGGAAAGGGGGACGGGCCCCCTTTCCCTTTCGGACAATCATGGCGAGGTCATGACCGGCTCAGGTCAAACCCTCGGTTTCGTCCACGCCCATCATCAGATTGAGGTTCTGCACGGCCGTTCCCGAGGCGCCCTTGCCCAGATTGTCCAGCACCGCGACGGCCGTGACCCGTCCGGTGCCGTCGCCCTGCACGGACAAGGCCATGCGGTTCGTGCCGTTGAGCTCCTGCGGGTCGATGCGTTCTCCGGCGGTGCGCACGGTGACGAACGGATCGCCCGCGTAGAAGGCGCGCAGCGCCGCCTCCACCCGCGCATGGCCGCGCACCGCGCCGGGCAGCAGATCGGCATGCAGATGCAGTTGCACGATCATGCCCTGCGCATAGGCGCCGACGGCCGGCTGAAACAGCGGCCGGCGAGTCAATCCGCCATGGGCCATGATCTCGGGCAGATGCTTATGGGTCTGGCCGGTGGCGTAGAGGAAATAGTCGGGCGCGCTGCCTGCCTCATACTCCGCGATCAGCGCCTTGCCGCCGCCGGTATAGCCGGAGACGCCGGTCAGCGTGGCGGCGTAGTCGGGCCGGATCACCTCCGCCTCGATCAGCGGGCGGATCAGGGCGATGGCCCCGGTCGCATAGCAGCCGACATTGGCCACGCGGGCGGCGTCGCGGATGCGTTCGCGCTGCCCCGGAAGCTCGGGCATACCATAGACCCAGCCATCGGCCACGCGGTGGGCCGTGGAGGCGTCGATCAACCGGGTGTCCCCCGCGAGGCTCAGCGCGGCGCGCGCGGCTTCGTCGGGCAGGCAGAGGATGCCGAAATCGGCCTGGTCGAACGCCTCCCGCCGCGCACCGGTATCCTTTCGGCGCGACTCGTCCAAAGAGATCAGCGTGATGTCCTCGCGGGCGCTCAGGCGCTCGCGGATCTGCAGGCCGGTCGTTCCGGCCTCGCCGTCGATGAACACGCGGGTAGGCATGATGGCTCCTCTACCGGGGATGAGCCCGTGGATAGGGGAGAGCCGCCCCCCTGGCAACCGTCGCCGATGCGCTTCAGCTCGAGGCGGCGGGCCGCTTTTCGAAGCGGACATTCGGACCCAGCGGCGAGAAGAACAGCCGCCGCACGCCGTCGATATCGGTCACGAAGACCTCGGCGCGGGGGCCGGGGCCGCCATCGGGGCCGACCGGCACGCCCGTCGGATCCTCGATAATGAACCGCGAGGCGACGCCGCCCTGATGGAACTCCACCGTGAAGGGGAGGACATAGCCGCATTCCTCTTCGGTGACGCCGGACCAACCGGCGAGCACGCCCTCGGGGCGTTCGGCGGTGCAGCGCGCGCCGTCGCTCACCCGGATCACCACCCGATTCGGGGACGCATCGACCGATGCCACGCGCGGCGGGCCTTCGAGATCGGCCCGGGTCACGGCGCCATCGGTCATCGGCACGCAAGCGGCGCCGAAAAACGGCAAAGCAAGAATGAATGCGAGGCGCATGGCTGGTCTCCGAAAGGCGGACGCGCTCACAACGGCCAGATCAGAGGGATCAGCGCCGTCGAGACGAGCGCGACGAGAACGTTCATGCCGATACCCACTTTGGCGAAATCCGTAAACCTGTAGCCCCCCGGCCCGTAGACCAGCATGTTCGTCTGGTAGCCGATAGGTGTCGAAAAGGCACAGCTTGCTCCGATCATCACCGCGACCACCAGGGGGCGCGGGTCCACGCCCAGCGTCTCGCCCAGCGCGATGGCGATCGGGGTTACGACCACGGCGACGGCGTTGTTCGACACGACTTCCGTCAGAAACGAGGTGAGCAGGAACACGGCGAGCACGAGCAGGGGGCCCGGAAGACCGCCGAGGACAGGGGCCACCGCATCGACGATCATCGTGACGGCGCCCGAGGCCTCCAACGCGGCGCCGACGGCCAGCATGGCGAAGATCATCGTCAGAAGACGCCCGTCGACGAAGCCGAACGCTTCGTCCGCGTCCACGCTCCGGGTCAGCAGCACCGCCACGGCCCCCAGCACGGCCAGAGCGAAGATCGGCGCCACGCCCCAGGCCGACAAGGCGACGATCGCGGCCACGGCCGCGACCGGCACCCAGAGCTTTTCCCGGCGGAAGGCGCGGGCGCTGGGCTGGTTGACCTCGACCAGGTGATGGTCGGCGGCGAGGCGCGAGATGTCCTCGGCCGCGCCCTCCAGCAGCAGCGTGTCGCCCACGCGAAGGAACACCTCGTCGAGCTGGCCCGAGATGTTCTTGTCCCGGCGATGCAGCGCCAACGGATAGACGCCGTAGCGCCGCCGCAGGCGCAGCGCGCCCAGGCGCCGCCCGACCAGTTTCGCATCGGGGGTGATCAGCACCTCGACGGTCGTCGTCTCGATCGCGCCGACCTGATCGAGCCGCTTGAGCGACTTATTGCGCTGGAGGGTTAGCAACTCCGTCATCTCGGTCCGCAGGACGACCCGGTCTCCGACCTGGAGCGTGACGCCCTTGAGGTTGCGCCGGAGCGAGGCGTCGCCCCGCAGCACGTCGATCAGGCGCACGCCAGGGCGCTTGAAGAGCTGCACGTCCAGCGCTTCGCGTCCGATGAGGTTCGAGTCGGGCGGGATGACCGCTTCGGCGAAGAATTTCGCGCCCTTGCGCCGTCCCAGGGCCGCCGCCATCGAGATGCGCTCCGGAAGCAGGTGACGGCCGACGAGATAGAGATAGGCCAGACCGGCCAGCGCGACGGGGATGGCGAGGGGCGAGACCTCGAAGATTGTGAACGGCTCCAAGCCCCGCTCGCGGGCGACGCCATCGACCAGCAGGTTCGTCGAGGTTCCGATCAGCGTGATCGTGCCCCCCAGGATCGACGCGTAGCTGAGCGGGATCAGAAGCTTGGACGGCGCCATGTTCATCGAGGCGGCCAGCTGCACGAAAACCGGGATCATCACCACGACAACCGGCGTATTGGCCACGAAGCCGGAGGCGATCAGCACGAAGCCCAGCAGGATCCCGATTGCGAGCCGGGGCCGCGTCTTGGTGCGGGCCTCCGCGAAGCGCGTGAACCAGTCGAGCGCGCCGGTCCGCACCAGCGCGCCCATCAGCAGGAACATCGCCGCGATGGTCCAGGGCGCCGGGTTCGACAGCACCGCGACCCCCGCTTCATAGGGCAGGATGCCCATGACCAGCAGAAACGCGGCGCCCGTCAACGCCACGACTTCGGTGGGATAGGTCTCCCGCACGAAGAGGATCAGCATGGCGGCCAGCGTGGCCAGCGTGATCCAGGCCTCAACCGATTGCGGCAGGTCGAGCCAGGTCATCCGGTGGGCGCTTTCAACCCGGCGCCGCCTGCGTCAGGCGCCCGCCCACGCGCACGGGCGCGACCGACCGCGCCAGCCCGGTCGCGTCGTCCGTCTCGACGAAGAGGCCCGACAGCGTCGCCTCGCCGCCCGCCGGCTCGAACCGGGCCTTGGCCATGCCCGTGACGAAGCGGCGCATCGGCTCGGCTTTCTCCATGCCGATGACCGAGTTGTAGTCGCCGCACATCCCCGCATCGGTCATATAGGCCGTGCCGCCCGGCAGGATCGTCGCATCTGCGGTCGGCACATGGGTGTGGGTGCCAACCACGACCGAGGCCCGCCCGTCGCAGAAATGGCCCATCGCCATTTTCTCCGAGGTCGCCTCGCAATGGATGTCGATCAAGATGGCGTCCACGGTCTTGCCCAGCACCTGACCCTTCAGCAGCGTATCCACCGGGGCGAACGGATCGCTATAGGGCCGCGACATGAAGACCTGGCCCAGCACCTGCGCCACCAGCACGCGTTTGCCGCCGATCTGGTAGATCCGGGCGCCCTTTCCCGGCGCCGCTTTGGCGTAATTGATGGGCCGCAGGATACGGGTTTCCTGTTCGATGGCCTGCATCATGTCCTTCTGGTCGAAGGCATGGTCGCCCAGCGTAATCACATCCGCCCCGGCCTCCAACAGGTCCTTGGCTTGCGCGGTGTTGAGGCCGCGCCCCGAGGAGGCGTTCTCCCCGTTGACGATGACCGCATCGAGCCGCCACTCGGCCCGCAGGCCAGGAAGCCGCTCCGCCACGGCGGTCCGGCCCGCCCGCCCCATCACGTCGCCGAGAAAGAGAATACGCATGGAGCGGGGTTACGCGGCCTGACCTGCCGTTGCAACGTCGCCGCTGCGGGCCGAACCCCTCGGGGCGGCTTCGGCCAGAATTTTGGCGAAAACCCTGGCCGACGATCTCACCCTTTGACCGCCCCCGCCGTCAGGCCAGACACGATCTGACGCTGGAAGATCATCACCAGCAGGAAGAGCGGCGCCGTGATGCTGACCGCCGCGGCTACGGCCTCGACCTGGTCGGTGGTTGTCGTCTCGCGGTTGAAATAGCCTGCGATCGCCGGGACCATCGTCTGGTTCGACGCATCCAGCAGCAGCGAGGTCACGAGGAAGTCGTTATAGGCCAGCAGGAAGCTGAACAGCCCGGTCGTGATCACACCCGGCCACATCACCGGCATGATGACCCAGCGGAAGGCCTGGAAATGGGTGCAACCGTCGACGCGAGCGGATTCGTCCAGGTCCACGGGAATGTTCTGGAAGAAGCTGCGCAGCATCCAGATGGTGAAGGGCTGGTTGATCGAGACCAGCACCGCGATCACCGCGAGGGGTTGGCCATAGAGGGTCGGGGCGTTCTCGCCCAGGATCGGGGACAGGATCTCGGCGGAGTTGATGAAGACCGGCAGATAGCCCGCGACCAGCACCGAATGGGGCAGGGCGCGGAACACCAGCGCGATGATCAGGATCCAGAAGGCAAGTGTCGAGCCCGAGCGCGCCAGCCCATAGCCTGCCAAAGTCCCAACCGTCAGCGAGACGGTCACCACGCCCACCGTGACGATGAGCGAGTTGCGGAAGTTCTCGTAGAAGGCGTTCTCGACCCAGACGGCCTGATAATGCTCCGTCGTGATCCCCAGGATTGGCTGGCCCAGCGGGCCCAGCAGACCCTCCAGAGGCGCGGCGACCAGCGGCAGAAAGAAGAAGAAGCCGATCACGAAGAGCGTGCCGAAGCCCAGCGCGACGACGGCCCAGTTGAAGATCCGGTGCAACGTGCCCTCTGCCACGGTCATCGGCATCAGCAGTTTCGTTGCGGCCTTGATCGCGAGCCACGCCAAGGCGATCCCCAGCACGATGTCCACGATCGACACGCCATTGCCATCAGAGAGGGTCCGGGGGCCTGTCAAAACCTCCCACGCGGAGGAGGAGAAGGCGTCGACCGGCGATTTGAACGACATCGCCAGGATCCAGACCAGCGGGAAGGCCGCGAGCAGAAGCCAGACCAGAAGGAACGCGTTCGAGGCGAGCTTCAGCGATAAGGGCTGCCGCATGGCCCGGGGCAGGGAGGCGTCGGACATCGGGTCAGGCTCCGTTTGAGAACGTCATCGGGCGGGCACAGGCGCGGCTCATCTGCCGCGATGCTCTTGCCAGGTGCGCCGCAAGGGCGCGGCCAGCAGGATCACCACCCCGACCATGGTCAGCATCGCCGAGGCCGAGGCCGAGGAAATCGCCCGGTTCCCCGCATCGTCCGGGGTCAGGTAGTCATAGGTGAGATATTGCAGCGTGATGCGGTAGCTCTCGGAAGAGAACGCGATCACTTCCTCGAAGGCGCGATAGGCGTCCATCAGATGGATCAGCGTGATGAACACGATCAGCGGCATCAAGTGAGGGATCACGACATAGCGCAGCCGTTCCCACCGTGAGGCGCCGTCGATCACCGCCGATTCCAGCGTGTCCTGGTTCACGGTCTGGAGCCCCGCATAGAAGATCACGAAAGCGAAGGGCGCTACGTGCCAGACCCGGTAGAACATCATCAGGAACTCGATGGCCCAGCCATTGGCCGCGATGCTGAGATCGGTGTTGAACAGCGCCTCCAGCCAGACCGTCACGATCCCATCGCCATAGAATAGCCACCGGATCGAGAGTCCGCCGATCACCGGGGTGATGATAAAGGGCAAGAGTGAAACGAAGATCACTGGCCCCTTGATCGCCTTGGTCGCGTTGTTGACCACGACCGCGATGGCGAGGCCCAGCCCAAGGACCAGCGGCAGGGTGATCAGCGTGAAGGTCAGCGTGAACCGCAGCGCGCGCCAGAAATCGATCCGCAGGAGCGCGCCGAGGTCGAAGCTGGTGATCGCATCGACGAAGCGCTGTCCGCCCAAGACGTTGGCGTAGGAGGAAAAGCCCACCCATTCGGTCGTGGTCACGGTGTCGCCGTTCTCGTCGAGCACCGGGATGGTCTTGACCTCGGTGACGCAGTTCTGGGTCAGGAAACCGGCGGAACAGGTCTCCACCTCTTGGGTCGTGAAGACGGGCTGCGTGACCTGGAAGGAGTTCAGGAGAACCGACACCAGCGGGAAGGCGATAAAGAGCAACATCAGGAAGACCGATGGCCCCACGAACATCGCGAATGTCTTGAACTTCATCCCCGGACTCCCCACCGCGTTTGTGGGAGCGTTGCATACGTAGTCAGTCGCTGTCGACAGTTTTGTCGCACCCCTGCCTCCAACAGGGCACGGCACGGGCGAGACGGCGCAGAATCGGGCGGCCGGCGAACCCGCCGCGGGCTCTCAGCCGACGAGGGCGGCGGAGATGAGCTGTGCCGCGCGGTGACCGATCGTCATGCTGGGCGCGTTCGTGTTGGAGGATGGGATCGACGGAATCACGGAGGCATCGGCGACCCATAGCCCCTCACGGCCGCGGACGGCGAGATCGGGGGCGACCGGCGCTGTCATGTCCCCCATCCGCTCCCCCATCCGCAGCGTGCCGACCGGATGGTAGGAGGTGCCGCAGCTTTGGGTGACATACTCGGCCAGAGCATCCCGCGTCTGGACATCGGGTCCGGGATGACGCTCGGGCGCGCGGTGCGGCCCCAGCGGCGCGCGGGCCAGCACCTCCCGCAGGCGCGCCAGCCCGGCCACAAGGATGTCCCGGTCTGAGGGGTCCGACAGCAAACCCAAATCGATCTCCGGCGCGGCGCGCGGATCCGCCGAGGCAAGGCGCAACCGCCCCCGGGAGCGGGGGCGGCAGACATTCACATCGGCGAAATAGCCCGACCCCATCGTGATCATCCGGCCCTGCCAGCCCATCATATAGGGGATGAAATGGACCTGGATATCGGGCCGGGCGTCGCCGTCGGACGTGGGCGGCATGGCGCGCAGGAACGCGCCGGCCTCCACGAAGTTGGAGGCCATCCGACCGTCCCGCCGCAAGAGCCACCGAAACGGCGCGCCGGCCCAGGCCGGGAGCTGATCCAGAGTCAGCCCATAGCCGGAGCGCGGCCCGGCATGGTGGAGGCCGACGGAGGGATGGTCGTGCAGGTTGGCGCCGACCCCCGGCGCGTCCTGGACGACCTCGATCCCATGCGCGCGCAGATCCGCCGCCGGGCCGACGCCCGAGCGCATCAGGATCGCCGGAGAGCCGATCGCCCCCGCGCTCAGCACCACGCCGCGCCGCGCCGTCACCACGCGCCCATCGGTCAGGTGGACGCGCGCGGCCCGCGCGCCCTCCCACCCGATGCGGTCCACATTGGCGCCGGTCAGCACCTCCAGCCGGCCCGCCTTTTGCGCGGGGCGCAGGAAGGCATCGGCCGCGGACCAGCGGCGGCCGTTGCGCATGTTGACATGGAAGACGCCCGCGCTTTCGCGCTCGGGCGTGGGGGGGCCGTCGTCATTCGCGCCCAGGGCGCGACCGAAGCCTTCGGAGAGAGGGTGCGGGTCCGGCAGCCGCTTCGGAGAGAGGCGGGCCTCGACTGCCTCGAAGGCGGGCTCCATCTCGGACCAGCCCCAGCCGGGCAGGCCCCATCCGTCGTAATCGTCGGCGCGGCCCCGAAACCAGACCATCGAGTTGATCGACGAGGAGCCACCCAGCATCCGGCCCCGCGTGACCTTGATCGCGCGGTCGCCCAGACTGGCTTGCGGGGCCGAGCGAAATCGCCAGTCCCGCGCGCTGCCCATCGTCCAGAGCAGACCGAAAGGAACCTTTACTTGCGGCACCGCATCCGTGGGCCCGGCCTCCAGCACGCAGACCGTGCCGAGTCCGGTCTCGGCCAGGCCCCCGCCCACGGCGCATCCGGCGGAGCCCGCCCCGATTACGACGATATCGAACTCCGGCACCTAGAATCTCCCCGCGCAAGTCGCGGCCAGGGTAAGCCTCGCCGCTGCCGGGCCAAGCCCTGAATGGGACTCTCAGAGGCCCGACGCGCTGATCGATTCGATCTCGCCGCAGGAATACGCGATGTCGAAGACATAGGTCAGTTTTACCCGGCTGCGGCCGACGCCGACCGCGTCGACCGTGAGGTCGATGCGCTCCAGCCCGGCGGGCAGCGGGGCGGACCAGGCGCTGCGATGGGAGCGCGCGCCCATCAGCACGCTGAGCACCCAATCATGCTCCGCCGTCCAGGGGGAGCCGGCGCTGACGCGTTCGTCCCGCGTGCCGGCGCCGTAGATGCCGTCGAGATGGGCGCGTACCTTATCGTACTCCTCGCGCACCGCGTGGCCCTGGGGATCGTAGCGATGCGGAGCCGTGGTCGCGCTCACCTCGCAGATCTGCCCGCCGGGGCCGACCCGGCCGATATAGGCGACGAACCGGTCGTTCGGCTGCGGTGGGACCAGGAGCAGCCTGTCCTTGATACGGGCGAAAGCCCCGGCCTCGACCGCGGTCATGTCCGGCGCGATACCGAAGGCCTGGGCCCGCGCCATCGTGGCGACCCCTGAGAGCAGGACCACCGCGATGACGGCAAGACGAGCGAAGATCGGCACGGCCCCAACCCCCAAGACGAAAAGACCCCGCGAGTATTCCTCACGGGGTCTTAACGGAGCGTTAAAGACGATCGGTCGCCGTCAGGCGGGCCGGGTCAATCCAGCAGGCCAGCCTCGCGGGCGGCGGAGCTATACGCCTCCTCGACGGCGGCCAGGGCCTCCTCGGCGGTCGCGTCGCCGGTGAAGAAGGCCGGCAATTCGCTGCCCAGCGCGGTGTGCATCAGGCCCATCTGCGAGGTCGAGGGGTAGGAGGGCGGCGGCGGCGTGGCGGTCGCCGTTGCGATGGCGCCCTGCGCCATCTCATCGGGCCGATAGCCGGGCACCAGCCAGATCGCGTCGGAATTGTTGGCCCGGACCATCTCCTCGTCTAGCCCTTCCATGGCGACGCGGAAGGCCGCCTCGGCCTCCTCGTCGGAGATGTTGGCGGCAATTACGATGCCGTCCCACCACAGCGTCGTCGCAGGCGGCATGCCCGGCTCGGCCAGCGGCGCGGAGGCGGTGGCGACCCGCCCGACCACGGCGCTCTCTGCCTCGTCGTTCATCGCACCGGCGCGCGACGCCCAGAGGTTCGCCATGGCGATCTTTTCCTGCTGGAACTGCTGCTGCACGTAGGTCGAATCGGAGACCAGATATTCGGGGTCCATATACTCGGTCAGGCGCTTCATCATCTCCAGCGCCTTCATCCCGGCCTCGGAGTCGACGTTGGGCGTGCTGTCGGCATTGTAGAACGTGCCGCCATAGCCGACGAACATGTTGTTGAAGTCCTGCGCCAGGTTCCAGCCCGAAGCCATCGTGGCGCCCAGCGGATACTCGACCACGCCGGCCTCCTCGATGGCGGCGGCGACTTCGAGCACCTCCTCGTAGGTCGTCGGCACCTCCAGCCCCAGCTCCTCGAAGATGTCCGAGCGGTACATCAGATGCTGGGTGTTCACCATCATCGCGATGGCCATCGTCTTGCCGTCGATCTGAATCAGCTGGTTGGGCGTGAGGTTCTGGCCGTATTTCTCGATCAGGTCGTCGAGCGGACGGATCGTGCCCTCGTTGAGGAGCGGCGTGACCGTGCCGTTCGAGACGCCGCCGATCTGGTAGAGCGACGGGTTGGCGGCGAAGGCGGCGGGCTGCTTCTGGCGGAACTCCTGATCGAGTTCGGCTTCGAAATTGCCGCACTCTGCCATGGCCTCGGACACGGCTTTCCAGGCTTCGAAGCCGGCCGAGAGCATCTTGATCTCGACCTCATTCTCGAAGGCGCAGGCATGGGCCGCGGTGCTGCCCATCAGGGCCACGGCCCCGGCGAGGGCCAGTTTCTGGAATGTCATTCTACGTCTCCCTGTTGAGGCGGGCCGAGTTGTGCCGGCCCTTTTGGCGGGTGCGTCACGGTCCGCATTCTGATCCCGGCCCGGTGCGCGGATCAAACCGAATCCCGCTTCACTTCCGACCGCAATCAGCTACGGTATCGCGCATGCATACGCATGCAAGGGACGCTAGCCGCGGCAGGTCGGCCCTGGCAAGCGTGAATCTCACGAGGACCCGATGACCGATACACGCCATTTCGTCCGCTCTGGACTGGATACCCTGCTCAAGGCGCCCGAGAGCGCCGCAGACATCCTGGTCCGCGATGCGGTCTGGGACATGATGGCCCCGGTGGAGCAGGTGGCGGGCCGCGACGCGATCGTGTCGGAGGTGATCGCGCCGCTGCGAGCGGCCTTCGTCGGGCTCCACCGCCGGGACGAGATCGTGATCGGCGGCAAGAACCGCCGGGAGGTCGGCGGGCGCTGGGTGGCCTGCGTCACCCATTATGTCGGCACCCATCGCGGCCCGCTTTGGGGCGTGGCGCCGTCGGGCAGGCTGGCCTTCCTGCGCGCGGGCGAATTCCACCGCACGGCCGCCGATGGCCGCATCACCGAGAGCCGGATCATCCTCGATCTGCCCGATCTCATGCGCCAGGCCGGACGCATGCCCTTTGCCGAAGGGCTGGGGACGGAGATGCTGTTTCCAGGCCCCGCGACCCATGACGGCGTCTGCCCCGATCCGAGGGGAGGCGAGGCCAGCCTCGATCTGATCGAGCGGATGCTCGCCGGGCTTCATAGCTACGACCCCGGCACCGTCAGCAGCCCGGGCCAGACCGGCGAAGGCGGGGCCTGGGCCGATGACATGCTGTGGTACGGGCCCGGCGGGATCGGGTCGAACTACCGCTGGGAGGGGTTCGTCTCGGACCACCGCGCAGCCTTCCTGACCGCGTTCCCGGATCGGAAGGGGGGCAATCACTACTGCCGGATCGGCGACGGGAATTACGCCGCGATCTCCGGCTGGCCGTCGATGACGATGACGCATCAGGGGCCTTATCTGGGCGTGCCGGCGACGGGAAAGGCGCTGACGCTGCGGGTGATGGACTTCTATCGCTGCGCCAATGGGCGGATCGCGGAGAATTGGGTGCTGCTCGATTATGTGGATCTGTTCCGTCAGATGGGCCGCAACATTTTGAGCTGACCGACGCACCGGCGGGATGACTGGCTGGGCCGGTCGGCGGCGTCGGCTGCGCGGGGGGCAGCTGGGCGGGCGGGCTCATCTGGGCGAGGTGGCTCATCGAGCCTGATGGCTCTCTTCGCCAGGGCGCGTCTTCACTCTCCGGCGAGCAAGAGCCGTCCGCTGTCGCTATCGGGGGCGGGTTCCCGGCCTGCGGGCGGGCGCTTTCCCTCCTCCTTGAGGCGGGCAAGCGCCTCGTTGAGGCGGCGCCGGGCCGAGGCCGCGCCGGTGCGGTCATACATCGCCCCGGCGAAGACGGCTTGCAACCAGGGCCGCCGCATCGTGTCCAGCTTGCGCAGGACGTTTGACAGCCAGACCTCATCCCGGTGCCGGGCGCGCCAGGCACGGGCAAAGCGCTGCGGCGTCAGCGTGCCTTGCTCCGCCTCGGAGAAGAGCTGATCCAGCAGGCCCATCGCTTCGAGCCGGGCGCCAAGGCGCGGGCCGCCATGGTGCGCGCGCAGATGGACGACATGGGGCCCGCGGAACAGGCTGGCATGCATCGCGTCGGCCGGCTCGGCCGGGTCGGTCACGACATAGACGCGCGCGGCGGCGTCCACCATGTCCGGTGCGTAGCCATAGCGGGGTCCGAAAGACAGGCTGCGATCGCCGCGAAAGCGATGCTCCCACGGGGTTTCGTTCGGGTCGAGCGTCGCGAACGGGGCGCAGAGAAAGACCGTGGATCCCGGCGCGGCCACCGAGAACGCCGCCGCGGCATAGCCCTTCACGCCCGCCCCCGCGAAAACCACACTGTCATAGTCGTCGAAAAAACCGCCATCGGTGAGGTCGTCGAAAAAGTCGAACACCGCCGGGTCCCGGAACCAGGTGCGCCCGCGGGAAACGATCGTCAGCGTGGACCAGCCGCGCTTGCGTGCCAGACCGGCCGACCACGGCTCCGCCGATTTGCGGCGCAGGAGCGGCGCGAGCGCCTCGAACTCCACCAGCAGAGTGTTGCCCCGGGGCTGGAACATGGCGAGATGCCGTGGCCCCAACTCTTCCAGCCAGCCGTCCTCGCCCAGCTGCGCGCGCAGGGGGGTGAGCGGCCCAGGGATGGCCGAGTCGGGATCGTTGGTCGGCATGACGGGTCCTCCGGCGAATGACGGCCAGATAAGGGTAGCCCGATAAAGATTAACATTCCGGCACAAAATTGCCCTGATTTGTTCCTAATTCGAGGCGACTGTTCCGCATCGCGATACGAACCGGCCGCTCGGGGCGGATCGTCACCGGACCCAGCCTGGAGCCGCCGCAATCATGGCCCCTTCCGTCACCGATTCCCCGACGATCACCGTGGTGACCTGCCTGCGCGACGAGGGGCCCTATCTCGTCGATTGGGTCGCGCATCTGCTGACGCTCGGGGTAGGCCGGATCCTCGCCTATACCAATGATTGCAGCGACGGAACCGAAGCGCTGCTCGACGCGCTGGCGCCTGCGGGCGTGATCCATGTCGCGCAGGGCGCGTGCCGGGACAGTCCCGGGCCGACGCCGCAATGGCGGGCTTTGCGCGCCGCCTGGGATCATCCGGCGGTGGCCGGGGCCGAGTGGCTGCTGCATCTCGATGTCGACGAATGGATCGCCCTGACGGGGCCGACGACCCTGGCCGATCTGATCGCTGCCTGTGGCAGGGCGCAGGCCATCGCTCTGCCTTGGCGTCTCTTCGGCTGCGACGGCCGATTCGCGCCCGGAGAGGGGCCGGTGCCCGCCCGTTTCACGCGCGCCGCGCCCGAGGCGATGGCCTATCCGGCGCTCGGCGCGTTCTTCAAGACGCTGTTCCGCCGCGACGGGCCTTGGAGCGGCTTCGGCATCCACCGGCCGCTGCAAACCGCGCCGCCGCGTTTCGCCGACGAGACCGGGCATCTGGACGACGCCCTGGCCCGCAGCCCCAAGCGCATCCTTCTGTGGCGGGGGGGCAAGCCGGCGCCGGGCCGGTTGGTCCAGCTCAATCACTATTCGATACGCTCGATTCACGAATTTCTCGTAAAGCGCCGCAGGGGGCTGCCCAACCACACCGACAAGGAGATCGACCTGACCTATTGGGTGGAGCGGAACTTCAACGCGACCCGCTGCCGCGCGATCGAGCCGCATCTGCCTGCCATGGCGGCGCGCGCGGCGGAGTTGCGGGCCCTGGACGGCGTGGCCGAGCGGGAGGCCGCCTGCCGCGCCGCCCAGGCGCGCGCTCTGGACGAGGTGCTGGCCACGCCCGAGGGGGCGGCGCTGTGCGGGCGTCTGGTCCTGGCCGCGGGAAGCGTCGCGCCGGAGCCGCGCTTGGGCCGCCATCTGGTCGCCTTGCAGCGGGCGGCTGTGGCCGGACGGCAGCCGTGATTTTGCATCGCCGCCTTGCTGGGCGGATGCTCCCTGGCTGCGATGTTATCGATGTGCAAGCGGAGCCGGGTCCGGGTCCGGTTCGGCTGTTCCTGGGGCGGGGTGTGGACCCCGAGGCGGTCGCGGCAGTGCCGGGGCTGGCGCCGCGGCGTGTCCTGGTGCTCGGCGGCTCGCTGGTGATCACGTCGGAGTGGGACGGGCAGGGCGCAATGCCGCTGCCCCTGCGCGGCCGAGCGGAGCGGCTGGAGCCCGCCCGCCCGGAGCCTGAAATCCTCGCCGGCCGCGACGTCCTGCTGGCCACGCGCAACGGGGAGAGCGCCGATCTGGTGGCGGACTGGCTCGCCTATCATGCCGCCCGCCACGACATCGGCGGTGCCGTGATCCTGGACCGGCTCCGCCCCGGTGAGGCGCGTCTGGACCTCGCCGGCGCGCCGTGCCCCGTCATCGTCGTCACGTCTCCCGTGCCCCTCGGGCACGACGAGCCGTCCGAGCGTGGTCCCCACCTCGCCCCCGAAGCGCCCGGCCGGGGCCGCCTGCCGCCGGGGCCCCACGATCCCTGGACGGCGCGGTTGGGCCAGCTCTGCGTGCTGGAGGCGCTGCGCTGGCGCTTCCTGTCCCGCGCCCGAGGTGTCGCCTGGATCGACGTCTCGGACCTGCTCGCACCCGAGGCCGCGCCCTTCGCCCGGCTGGCGCAGGCGGCCTCGGGCGTGGTCCCTCTGGAAGGCCGCCGGATCTATCCCTGGCGCGTCCGGCGCGGCGCGCCCCCCGCCCTCGGCGACCATGTCTGCGCCCCGTTCGAGCCGGTCACGCCGAACCGCCGGTGGGCCGCCGCCCCCGCGCGCCTGCCGGAAGAGGCCCCGTTCCGCATGGTGCGCGTCGGTCATGTGACGCCCGACGGTCCGGCTGTGCCGTTCCTGCGGGCCATGGCCGCGCGCCATGGTGAGGCGGGCGACGCTCCGCTGGCCCCCCGTGCCGCGCTGCGGGTCGAGGACGATTTGCTGGCTCTGGCGCGCGACGGCTTCGGCCATGACCCCGTCCTGCCGCCCCGCACCGAGGCCGAGGCGTTTGCGCCGCGGCTCCCCGCCGCGCTGCCGGGACGCACCGCCATCGTGACCTGCATGCGCAACGAAGGGCCGTTCATCCTGGACTGGCTCGCCCATCACCGGGCCATCGGGGTGGATGACGTGCTGGTCTATACCAACGACTGCACTGACGGCACCGATGCGCTGCTCGACCTGCTCCAGTCCCACGGCATCGTGCAGCACCGCGCCAACCCGTTCCGCGGCACCGGCCTGAAGCCGCAGCACGCCGCCCTGGCCGCCGCCGAGGAGGAGGCCGTGATCGCGCGCGCCGGATGGGTGATCTGCATGGATGTGGACGAGTTCCTGAACATCCATGTGGGGCAGGGGACCCTGCCGGATCTCTACGCCGCCGTGGGCGACGCGAACCTGATCTCGGCCACCTGGCGTCTCTTCGGCAATGCCGATCTGAGCCGCTTCGAGGACGTGCCGGTGCCCGCCCGCTTCGACGCCTGCGCGCCCCGGATGATCCGCAAGCCGCATCAGGCCTGGGGCTTCAAGACCCTGGCGCGCAATCTCGGGATCTTCCGCAAGCTGGGGGTCCACCGGCCCAAGGGGCTGAACCCCGAGATGTGGGACCGCGTGGTGTGGGTGAACGGCTCCGGTCAGCCCATGCCGCGGGAGATGCTGCGCAGCGGCTGGCGGTCCACGGTCGAGACGGTGGGTTACGATCTGGTGACGCTGAACCACTATGCCGTCCGCGATGCCGAGAGCTTTCTGGTCAAGCGCGACCGGGGGCGGGTCAACCATGTCGATCGGGACCAGGGGCTGGGCTACTGGTTTCGCATGAATAACAACGCGGAGCGGGATGGCAGCCTCCAGGAGCGGATGCCGTGTCTGATGGCCGAACGCGACGCGCTGATGGCGCTGCCGGGGGTGGCGGCGCAGCATGCGGCCTGCGTCGCCGCCCATCGCGCCAAGATCGCGGAGCTGCGCGAGCGGCCGGATTATGCGGCGCTCTACGAGGCGCTGATTTCGGAGCGGATGCGGCGGCTGAGCCGGATGCACGAAGTGTTCGGGGCGAACGTGTTCCTGGCCGGTCCCGACACGGTGCCGGACGAGGTGGCCTTCGGCGACCATCCCGAGGGGTTCTTCTTCACCGTGGGCGAGGTGGACGAGACGGCGCATTGAGCGACGGCGCCCGCGGCCTACCCATCGCAGACTTCCCGCAATCGCTGCCAGCTATCGTCGTCGAGCGCGCTGGGCATCTGCGAGGCCGGGGCCTCGCCGGGGGCGCGGCCGGTGGCGGTGGCCCAAGGCGCCCAAGCGAGCCGCGCGGCGGCGAAGCCGGGGCGCAAGCGCTCCGGTGCGGCCAGCGGCGGCGCGTCGAGCAGTAGCGTCTCGACATGCTCGGTGATCTCGGCATCGGTGACCACGCCCGCCGTCAGCAGCCGGATCAGGGACGTCGCACCCAAGTCGCGCAGCAGCGCCTCCAAGGGCGGGCGCTCCTGGGCGGTGATGGCCGCGGCCAGGAGATGGCCCGCCGCGACGTCCGGATCGTCCTGGGTCAAAAGCGGGACGTCCGACAGCAACAGCAACCCGCCGGGCAAGGCCAGCGCGGGATGCGGCAGGTCGCGCAGCACCTCGATCCGGCCCGGCGTGGTGGGCAGCAGGCGCGCATGCAGCCGGTCGAGCGCCTCGCGCCCCGTCACCGTCTCGCAGGGCGGGCCGGTCAGCAGCGTGAATTCGGCCAGCATCCGCTCGCCAAGCTCGCTGCGCTTGGACGGCGGCAGCAGACCCGCCGCCTGATCGCGCAAGGCACCCGGCAGCCACATGATGGCGAAGCCGACCGCCGCGCCCAGCACCAGCCCCGTCGCGATGCGCCGAAGCCGTCCGGGCTTGGCGCGGCCCTTCTCGACGGCGGCGACCACCCGGTCGAGCGCGGCGATCATCTCCGGCTCCTCGACCTCCAACTCTTCGTCGGTGCCGGGGGCCGGGGCATAGACGGCGGGCGCGCCCGCATTGACCCGCACCAGCGCGGGCAGGGACCAATGGGTGAGCGCGGTGCCCGCGCTGTCCTGGATCACCAGTTCTGCCTCGCCGATGGAGACATAGACCTCGCGCCGCTGCGCGCCCGCCTCCGGCCGCCAGAGCGCCGTCGTCTCCAGCCGCTCCAGGCCCTCGATTGCGGTCAAGCGGCCTCCTTCGCCCGGTCGCGGAGCACGAATTTCTGGATCTTGCCGGTCGATGTCTTCGGCAATTCTCCGAACACGATGCGTTTTGGCGTCTTGAACCCGGCGAGGCGCGCGCGGACGAAGGCGATGAGATCCTCGGCCGTGACCTCCGCCCCGGGTTTCAACTCGACGAAGGCGCAGGGCACCTCGCCCCAGGTCTCGTCCGGCTGGGCGACCACGGCGCAAAGGTCCACGGCGTCGTGATGCATCAGCGCGCCCTCGACCTCGACCGAGGAGACGTTCTCGCCGCCGGAAATGATGATGTCCTTCGCCCGGTCCGCGATCTGCACATAGCCGTCCGCGTGCTTGACCGCGATGTCACCCGAGCGGAACCAGCCGCCGCGAAACGCCTCTGCCGTGGCCTCCGGATTGCGATAATAGCCCTTCATCACGGCGTTGCCGCGCATGGCGATCTCGCCCTGGGCGATGGCGTCGGCCGGAACCGGCACGTCGCCCTCGCCGAAGACCTCAAGCCCCTCCATCATCGGGAAGGCCACGCCCTGACGGGCTCGCAGGGCGGCCTGTTCCTCGGCGGGTTTCTCGTCCCATTCGCCGGGCTGCCAGACATTCTCGGTGACATGGCCATAGGTCTCGGTCAGGCCGTAGACATGGGTCACCTCAAAGCCCAGCGCCGCCATCTTGGCCAGCGTCGCGGCGGGGGGCGGCGCGCCGGCGGTGAACACCTCCACATGCTGGTCGAAGGCGCGGCGGTCCTCGGGCTTCGCGTTTACCAGCAGGTTCAGCACGATCGGTGCGCCGCCGAAATGTGTGACCCCCTCGTCGGCCAGCGCGTCGAAGATCGCCTTGGCCGAGATGTCGCGGCAGCAGACCACGGTGCCGCCCACCAGCGGCATCATCCAGGTGTGGCACCAGCCGTTGCAGTGGAACAGCGGCACGATCGTCAGCAGCCTGGGATAAAGCACCATCCGCCAGGAGATCACCGTGCCCATCGTCATCAGATAGGCCCCCCGGTGGTGGTAGACGACGCCCTTGGGCCGCCCTGTCGTGCCGGAGGTGTAGTTGAGCGCGAGGCTCTCCCATTCGTCCTCGGGCATGATCCAGGCGAAACCGGGATCGCCGCCCGCCAGAAGACCTTCATAGGTCAGGTGCCGCCCGGTGGCCGGAAAGCCCGCCTCGGGGTCGGGGCATTCGACGATGATCGGGGGCGTGTCCTGCGCGGCGGCGGCCTGTTCGGCGAGTTCGATGAATTGCGTGTCGACCAGCACGGCCTTGGCGCCGCCATGGCCGAAGATATAGCTCACCGTATCCAGATCGAGCCGCGTGTTGATCGTGTTGAGCACCGCACCGCAGGCGGGGACGCCGAAGGCGGCCTCGGCCTGGGCCGGAACGTTCGGCAGGATCGTCGCGACCACGTCGCCCGGCGCTACGCCCAGGCCGGCGAGGGCCGAGGCGAGGCGCGTCACCCGCTCGCGATACTCGGCATAGCTGCGGCGGGTCGCGCCATAGACCAGCGCCTCGCGCCCGGGCCAGATGGCGACGGCCCGGTTCAGATGGGAGAGCGGCGTCAGCGCCACATGGTTGGCCGCGCATCGCTCCAATCCGGTTTCGTCCTGCAACCAGCCCATCGCATCCCCCCGTCTTGCAACTGATCTCCCGGATGGCGATAGTCGCGCGCGCGCCGGGATAGGACAAGGCCGATGACCGACAAACCTTTGCGCGCCGCCGCCTGCATCCTGACGGCGATGGCAATCGTCGGCCTGATCGATCAATACATCCGCCTTGTGGCCGAACAGTCGAGCCTGTGGACATTTCACTTGCTGCGCAGCCTGCTGATGTGGGCGATCGTCCTGGGCTGGGCGCTGGCCGTCGGCCGGCGACTGAAGGTGGTGAGCTGGCGGGGGCTGGCGGGGCGCTCGGCGGCGGTCTCGGTGGCGATGATGATCTACTTCGCGGCGCTGGGCTTCTTGCCCGTGGCGCAGGTGGCGGCAGGGCTGTTCACCGCGCCGCTCTGGATCCTGTTCATGGCGACGGCCTTCGGGCAGAGCATCGGGCCGGTGCGGGTGACGGCGGCGCTGGTGGGCTTTCTCGGGGTGGTCCTGGTGCTGTCGCCGGACCCGTCGAACCTGTCGCCGCTGGCATTGGCGCCGGTCCTCGCGGGGCTGTTCTACGGCATCGGCGCGCTGGCCACCCGGGCGTGGTGCGGGGCCGAGGGGACGGTGGAGATGAGCCTTGGCGTGTTCACCGCGATGGGGCTCTGGGGGCTGGGCGGCGTGCTGGTAATGGGGGGCGGGGACGACTACCTCACCCGCGGCTGGGTGATGCCGGACGCGACCGTCTCGGGCGTGATCGTGATGCAGGCGCTGGGCTCGCTGGTGGCGGTGCTGTTGCTGACCCGAGGCTATCAGCTGGCCGAGGCTTCGGTGGCGTCGCTCTTCGAATATTCGGTGCTGGGGTTCTCGGCGCTGTTCGGCTGGCTGGTCTGGTCCGAGACGATGGGGCCGCTGGGCCTGCTGGGCCTGGCGCTGATCGCGGCGGGGGGCGGCGTCGTCGCGATCCGGGGGGAGCGGGCGGCGGCATGATCGTCTCACCCGGGCGCGGCTATGTCTTCGTGCATATCCCAAAGACCGGCGGCACGTCGATGGCGCTGGCGCTGGAGGACCGGGCGCGGGCCGACGACATCCTCATCGGCGACACGCCCAAGGCCCGGCGGCGGCGCGGGCGCCTTAAGGGCGTGCGAGTGGCCGGGCGGCTGTGGAAGCATTCGAAACTGCGCGATATTCGCGGCCTGCTACCCGAGGCCGAGCTGGCCCGGCTCCGCCCGGTCACT
The DNA here is from genome assembly GCF_900116765.1 of Jannaschia seohaensis. Classification (GTDB taxonomy): domain Bacteria; phylum Pseudomonadota; class Alphaproteobacteria; order Rhodobacterales; family Rhodobacteraceae; genus Jannaschia; species Jannaschia seohaensis. Next base: position 202,479 of record NZ_UETC01000004.1, read on the forward strand.
CTGGTGCGCAACCCGTGGGACCGGATGGTGAGCTACTACCATTGGCTGCGGGTCCAGAGCTTCGACCACCCGGCGGTCGCCTTGGCGAAGGCCACGGATTTCGCCGGCTTCCTGCGGGATCGGGAGTTGGGGGAGATGCTGCGCCGCAATCCCTATTCCTCATATGTACGAGGTGGTTGCGACCCGATCTTCATCCGGTTGGAGCATCTGGCGGAAGACCTGCCCTCCTTCGAGAGCTTGCTTGGGTTTCGGATCGAGATGCCTGTGGCCAATCGCTCCGCGCGGGCTGCGGATTGGCGCGGCTATTACGACGCGGAGACGCGCGTGCGGGTCTCGGAGATCTGCGCCGCCGATATCGCGGCCTTCGGCTACCGGTTCGAGCAGGCTCATCGAGCCTGACGGCTCTCTTCGCCCTAGTGGACCTTCCAGACCGTCTCGGTCGAGCGGCCCCGCTTGGTCTGCATGACCACCGTGTTGCCGCGCATCCAGAGCAGGGCGCAATCCTGCTCTACCTCGATCCCGTCGATCCGGGTGCGGTGGCAGAGCGCGCCCTCGTGCCAGATCCAGCCGCCGGTGATGACCGAGCTGTCCTGGCGGCCGCCCAGCCCGCCATTTCCGCCGAAAAGGCGCGTGCCGCCGAACTCGTCGACAAGGGTTCGATCCGCGATGTTGGCCCGGAACATCTCTTCCGAGGTGATCCGGGCGAAGTCCGCCTGCGCGGCGGTGGAGAGGGTGGCGGCCGCAAGCGCGGCCAGGGCTAGAAGTTTCATTTCCCGATCCCATTCCTCTGGGGGGCTGCCCGGTCAGGCTGCCCGTCGAATGGGGCTGAAAGATGAAACGATGCCGGAAAAATCGGGTGACCGTTTCGAAAAGCGGTGCGTTCGGGCCACGCCGCGGAGGGCGCGGCCCGTGGGGCAGGGGTCAGGCGGCCGCGGCCTGGCTGCCGTCGTAGAAGCGGGTGCCGGCCTCGGCCATTTGCGTCAGCAGGGCCGGCGTGGCGAAGCGGGGCCCGTGCTTGGCGGCCAGCGCGCCGGTCGTCTCGACCGCCCAATCGGCGCCGACCATGTCGAGCCAGGAGAAGGGGCCGCCGGACCAGGGCGCGAAGCCCCAGCCCAGGATCGCGCCGACATCGCCTTCGCGGATATCCGTCAGCACGCCGTCTTCCAGCGCACGCACGGCTTCCAGCACTTGCGCGAACATCAGCCGGTTCTGCACCTCGTGCAGGTCGGGCTGGTCCTCCACCAAAGGGTAGTGGCGCCCGAGTTCGCCCCAGAGCCCCTGACGCTTGCCGCTCGCATCATAGTCATAGAAGCCCGCATTGGCCTTGCGGCCAAGACGCCCCGCCTCGGCGAAGGCAAAGAGCACCTCGTCCACCGCGCCGTCCGGATAGGCGTCGCCCATCGCGGCCTTCGTCGCCTTGGCGATTTTGACGCCCAGGTCGATCGAGGTCTCGTCCACCAGTTGCAGCGGCCCCAGCGGGAAGCCCAGCAGCTTCGCCGCGTTCTCGATCAGCGCGGGGTTCACCCCCTCGCCGACCATGCGGATCCCCTCGTTGATATAGGGGATGATGCAGCGGTTGGCGTAGAAGAAGCGGGCGTCGTTGACGACGATGGGCGTCTTGCGGATCTGGCGCACGTAGTCGAGCGCCTTGGCCACCGCGCGGTCGCCGGTCTCCTGGCCCTTGATGATCTCGACCAGCAGCATCTTGTCGACCGGCGAGAAGAAGTGGATGCCGATGAACTGACCGGGCCGCGCGCTGGCCTTGGCCAGCTCGGTGATCGGCAGGGTGGAGGTGTTTGTCGCGAAGATGCAGTCGGGCCCGACCACGGCTTCGACCTTCCGCGTCATCTCGGCCTTGACGGCGACGTCCTCGAAGACGGCCTCGACCACCAGGTCGCAGCCCTTCAGCGCCTCCAGGTCGGTGGTCGCCGCGATCCGGCCCAGCACCTCGGCTTTCTTCTCCTCGGTGACCTTCCTGCGCTTGATGCCCTTGTCGAGCAGCCCCTCGCTATAGGACTTGCCCTTGTCGGCGGCGGCCTGCTCGCGGTCGATGAGCACGACCTCGATGCCGGCATTGGCCGAGACATAGGCGATGCCCGCACCCATCATGCCTGCGCCGATCACGCCGAGCTTGCGCACCGTCTGGTCGTCGACCTGGGGCCGGTTCGCCCCCTTCTCCAGAGCCTCCTTATTGATGAAGAGCGACCTGATCATCGCCTCGGAGGTCGGGTTCATCAGGACATGGGTGAACCAGCGCGCCTCGATCTTGAGCGCCGTGTCGAACGGGACCAGCGCGCCCTCGTAGACGGCCGACAGCAGCGCCTTGGCCGCTGGATAGACGCCTTGGGTCTTGCCGTTGACCATGGCCGAAGCGCCCACGAAGGTCATGAAGCCCGCCGGGTGATAGGGCGCGCCGCCGGGCATCTTGTAGCCCTTCGCGTCCCAGGGCTTCACCAGATCCGCGTCCTTGGCCGACAGCACCCAGGCGCGGGCATCGGCCATCGGGTCGGCGCTGACCTCGTCGATCAGGCCCGCGGCCTTGGCCTTCTTCGGGTCGCTCAGCTTGCCTTCCAGCAGGAAGGGGGAGGCCCCCATCGCGCCCAGCTTGCGCACCAGCCGGGTCGTGCCGCCCATGCCGGGGAAGATGCCGACCAGGATCTCGGGCAGGCCGATCTTGGCCTTGGGGTTGTCGGCGGCGAAGATGCGATGGCAGGCCAGCGGGATCTCCAGCCCGATGCCCAGCGCGGTGCCGGGCAGCACGCAGGCGATCGGCTTGCCGCCCTTGAGCGTCTTGGGGTCCATCCCCGCCCGCTCGATCTTGCGCAGGATGCCATGTGACCGCATCAGCCCGTCCATCAGGCCCTGGGCCGGGTTCTCGCCGGCGCTGGCCTTCATCTTGGCGATGACGTTGAGGTCCATGCCGCCGGCGAAGCTGTCTGGCTTGCCGGAGGTGATGACGATGCCGCGGACGGCGTCATCGGCCAGCGCGCGGGTCAGGCAATCGTCCAGCTCGTCCCAGCCTTCGAGGCTGAGCACGTTCATGGACTTGCCCTTCACGTCCCAGGTGATCGTCGCGATGCCGTCGGCATCGGTGGAGAGGGTGAAATCGGTCATATCTGAGTGTCCTGCCTGGCAAGGGGCGTCATTTCGCTGAGGTGAGGCCGGCTGCTGTGGTATCGGGCGGGATCTTCGCGGGGTTCACCGCGGTCCAGATCCCGACGCCGAGCCATTTGCCGCCCTGCCGCGTCAGACACAGGCGGCCGGTATAGGGCGGCACGATATAGCCGCCGCCGCGCAGCACGAAGGTGGTGTGGGTGCCCAGAATGCGGTCGGTGTCGTCGATGTCGAAGGACGCGCTCTGGCAGACGCGGAGATAGGCTGTCGCACCGACCTTATCGAGTTGGTCGCGCACGGCGAAGGCGTGACGGCGGAATGCGTCCGGCGTCTCGATGGATTGGGCCTTGTCCCCATAGAGGACTTTGTGGGGATAGCTCATCAAGCCCGTCAGCGTGTCCCAGTCGCGGGACCAGACCGCCTCGGAGGCGCGGTCGAGATGCGCCTGGTAAAGGGCAACGGGATCGTCAGTCACTTCTTCGTTCCTTCGAAATGCGATGGGTTTCCCCCGTCCACGGGGACCTTCCATCGGCCCGCTGGCGACAGACCCGCAATCGTGGAATTGCGCGCAAGCGTCTGGAGTTTCGCGGCCCGCCAGCGCCCCTCCGTCTGCACCAGCAGCAACCGGTTGTCATAGGGCGGCACCACGTAGGTCCCGCCGCGCAGGACATAGGAGCGGTGGGTGCCAAGGATTCGGCTGGGGTCGAGCGGGTCCACCTGCGCCGTCTGGCACAGCCGGTAGAAGCTCTGCGCGCCCTGCCGCAGAAGGCTGTCATGCAAGGACTTCAGGTTCTCCAGCATCTGCTCGCGGCTGATGTCCTCGGCCATCGCGTCGAGCATGATGATCGCGTTGGGAAAGACCATGTGCTCGCAGATCTCCTCGTACTGTCCGCGCCAGAGCAGGTCGCAGACGGTGTCGAGATAATTCTGGTAGATGGCGACGGCGTCCGTCATCACACTCGCTCGATGATGGTCGCGGCGCCCATGCCGGAGGCGACGCAAAGCGTGGCGAGACCCACTCCCTTATCGGCGCGCTCCATCTCGTCGAGCAGCGTGCCGATGATGATCGCGCCCGAAGCACCTAGCGGGTGCCCCATGGCGATGGCGCCGCCATTGACGTTGAGCTTACCGTGGTCGACGTCGAAGGCCTGCATGAAGCGCAGCACCACCGAAGAGAACGCCTCGTTCACCTCGAAGAGATCGATATCGCCGATGGCCATGCCGCTATCGGCGAGGATCTTTTCGGTCACGGGTACCGGACCGGTCAGCATGATGGTCGGATCGGTGCCGATCTTGGCGGTGGCCTTGATGCGCGCGCGGGGCTTGAGGCCCCATTTCTCCCCGAACGCCTTGGAGCCCAGCAGCAGACCCGCCGCGCCGTCCACGATGCCGGAGGAATTGCCGGCGGTGTGGACGTGGTTGATCGCCGCCAGATGCGGGTATTTCATCAGCGCGACCTTGTCGAAGCCGGGCATGGTGGTGCCCATCGCCTCGAAGGCGGGGTTGAGTGCGCCCAGCGACTGCATGTCGGTGCCGGGCCGCATGTATTCGTCACGGTCCAGGATCGGCAACCCGTTGATGTCGCGCACGGTGAAGACCGACTTGGCGAAGCGCCCGTCCTCCCAGGCGGCGGCGGCGCGCTTCTGGCTCTCGACGGCGAAGGCATCGGCGTCGTCGCGGCTGAAGCCGTATTCGGTGGCGATGATGTCGGCCGAGATCCCCTGCGGCACGAAATAGCTGTCCATCGCGATCGAGGGGTCGACCGCCACCGCCGCCCCGTCCGAGCCCATGGGCACCCGGCTCATGCACTCCACGCCGCCTGCGATATAGCCCGCACCCGCGCCGCCCCGGATTTGATTGGCGGCGAGGTTCACCGCCTCCATGCCGCTGGCGCAGAAACGGTTGATCGACAGCCCCGGGATTCGCTCGTCGAGCGTGGACGCCAGAACGGCGGTCCGCGCGAGGCAGCCGCCCTGTTCGCCGACCTGCGTAGCGTTGCCCCAGATCACGTCCTCGACCGCGTGGCCCTCGAACCCGTTCCGGTCCTTGAGCGTGTCGAGCACCTGTGCGGAGAGGCGGGCGGCGGTGACTTCGTGCAAGCTCCCGTCCTTGCGCCCCTTACCGCGCGGGGTGCGGATGGCGTCGTAGATATAGGCGTCGGTCATTTCGGGACTCCTTCGCGGTCGGACGGACGTCCGGGCATGAGATCGTAGGGATGTTTCCAGCCGGGCAGGGCGGCGATGCGGTCCAGCCAGGCGTCGATATGCGGCCAGTCGGCACGGTCGAAGCCGAAGGGCTCGGGATAGTACAGATAGCCGCAGCAGGAGAGGTCGGCATTGGTCACGCCATCGCCCACGATCCAGTCGCGGCGCTCCAGATGGCGGTTGAGAGTGTCGTACGCGGCCTTGAGGCGGCCTTGAGAGAAGGCGATCACCTCCTGCGGGCGCTTTTCGGCAGGGAGGAAGTTCATCAGGAAGCGGGTCATGCCGATTTGGGAGCTCAGCTTGTGATTGTCCCACAGCACCCAGCGCAGCACGTCATAGCGCTCCCCTTCGGCGCCGCCGAACTTGCCCGTGCGGTCGGTGATCCATTGCTGGATCGCCCCGGACTGGCTGAGCCGGAACTCGCCATCGACCAGCACCGGGGCCTCGCCCATCACGTTTTCGGTACGCCATTCCGGAGTGCGGGCCTGGCCGCCGAAGAAATCGACGAAGACCGGCTCCCAGTCGAGGCCCGACAGCTCGAGCGCGAGCGCGGCCTTGTAGCTGTTTCCGGACTCTCCGAAGCAGTGGAGCTTGATGGACATGGCGCGCCTCCTCCCAAAGGTCAGGGCCGGTGGTGAGGACGGGACCGGGGGGCTTTCCACCCCCCGGCCCCCCCCGAGGATATTTATGCAGGGAAGAAAGGAGCGGCCCGTTAATCTTAACGCAACCTTTCCGCTTCATCCCTTGTCTTGCGGTACAGGCGGGGACGCCGATGACCGTCAGGGGAGAAGGCGCAGCTTTCTCCGATCCGGGGGCGGCTTCGCCGGGCGTCCCGCCTCCGGGTCTTCTTCCCTGCTCAAATATCCCCGCCGGAGGCATCCGGCCTCTCTGCCCGCGCGGCCCGGAACTCTCGAAGGCGCCGCGCCAGGGCGGTCGGCTCCGCGATCCGGTCCAGGTTCTCCAGCAGGAAGGTCAGCGCCTCGTCCTCGCTCAACCCGGTCTCGGCCGCGAAGGTCCGCAGCCGGCGATGGCCCGGTTCTGTGATCCGCGCCCGTGACGGACGTGTCATCCGTGGAGCAGGGTGCGCCATCCGGTCTCCTTCCGTAGGGCGGGGATGTCCCCGCCTTCGCTTCAGAACGCGGTCGCCTCCAGGCCCATGATCGTCTCGGGGCCGGTCTGGATGCGCCCGAGATGCATCGCCGTCGCCGGAAGCTGGCGCGCCATGTAGTAGCGGCCCGTGGCGATCTTGGCCTCGAGGAAGTCGCGGTCGGCGCCGTCCTTCTTCAGCCCCTCCATCGCGGCCTTGGCCATCCGCGCCCACATCAGTCCCAGGCAGACATGCCCCATCATGTGCATGAAGTCGTAGCTTCCCGCCAGCGCCGCGTTCGGATTCTTCATGCCGTTTTGCATGAAATACATGCCCGCGGCCTGGAGATCCTTGGACGCGGCCTTGAGCGGCGCGACGAAGCCCTTCATCTCGTCGCCGTCGTTTTCCTTGCAGAAGGTCTTGACCATCTCGAAGAAGGCCATGACGTGCTTGCCGCCGTCCTGCGCCAGCTTGCGGCCGACGAGGTCCAGCGCCTGCACGCCGTTCGCGCCCTCGTAGATCATGGCGATCCGCGCATCGCGCGCGAATTGCGACATGCCCCACTCCTCGATATAGCCGTGGCCGCCATAAACCTGCTGCGCGGCGGTCGCGTATTCGAAGCCCTTGTCGGTCAGGAACCCTTTGATGACCGGGGTGAGCAGAGAGATGAGGCCGTCGGCGTCCTTGTCTTCCAGCCTGTGGGCGCGGTCGATCATCGTTGCGCCCCAGAAAGTGAACGCGCGGGCGCCCTCCACGAAGGACTTCTGGTCCATCAGGTTTCGGCGGATGTCCGGGTGCACGATCAGCGGGTCGGCGGGGCCGTCGGGGTTCTTGACGCCGGTGACGTCGCGGCCTTGCAGTCGGTCGAGCGCATAGGCCAGCGCGTTCTGATACGCGATCTCGGACTGGGCGTATCCTTGCAGACCCACGCCCAGCCGCGCCTCGTTCATCATCGTGAACATCGCGCGCATGCCTTTGTGCTCCTGCCCCAGCAGATAGCCCGTGGCCCCGTCGTAATTCATCACGCAGGTGGAGTTCCCGTGGATCCCCATCTTCTCCTCGATCTTGCCGACCGAGACGCCGTTCCGCGCGCCGAGATTGCCTTCGTCGTCGACCAGGATCTTCGGCACGATGAAAAGCGAGACGCCCTTGATGCCCTCGGGCGCGCCCTCGATCTTGGCCAGCACGAGGTGGACGATGTTGTCAGCCATGTCGTGATCGCCGGCGGAGATGAAGATCTTCTGCCCGGTGATCTTGTAAGTGCCGTCCGTCTGCGGGACGGCCTTGGTGCGCATCATGCCCAGATCGGTGCCGGCATGGGGCTCCGTCAGGTTCATGGTGCCGGTCCACTCGCAGCTATGCATTTTTGGCAGCCACTTGGCTTTCTGCGCCTCGGTGCCATGGGCCAGGATCGCGGAGGCGGCGCCGTGGGTCAGGCCGTAATACATGTTGAAGGCCATGTTGGAGGCCGACAGGATCTCGCCCGCGATGGTGTAGGAGAGATAGGGCAGGCCCTGGCCGCCGAACTCTTCGGGGGCGTCGAGCGCGGTCCAGCCGCCGTCGCGCAGCTGGTCGAAGGCGTCCTTGAAACCATCGGGCGTGCGCACGACGCCGTTTTCCAGGGTGCAGCCTTGCCGGTCGCCCACCATGTTGAGAGGGTGGATGACTTCGGTCGCCAACTGCCCAAGCGTGTCGATGATCGCCCCGGTGAACTCGGCATCCATGTCGGAATAGCCCGGCACGTCCTGGGTGCTGATCTCCAGCAGGTCATGCAGGACGAACTGCATGTCCTTTGCGGGGGCGGTATAGCTGGGCATCGAAGTCCTCCTCGGGTCCCGAACGCGGGGGGCGTGTCGTTGGGTTGGGCTTAGCCGGCCTTGCGTTGCTGCATCTGCGCGAGCATCTTCTCGCCCCAGCGCAGCTGCTCCTCCAGGTCCGCGATCGCCGCGTTAAGCTCGTCGCGCTGGGCGACCATGCCGGCCAGGCGCTGACGGCCGATTTCGTAGCTGCGGGCGAGTTGGGTCATCTGACCGTCGCCCAGATCGTAAAGGTCGAGAAGCTGGCGGATTTCCTCCAGCGAAAAGCCGAAGCGCTTGCCGCGCAGGATCAGTTTCAGGCGGGCCCGGTCGCGGCGGGTGAAGAGGCGCTTCTGCCCCTCTCGCTTGGGAAACAGAAGTTCCTTCGCCTCGTAAAAGCGGAGGGTGCGCGGCGTCACCTCGAACTCGTCGCACATCTGTCGGATCGTCATCAACGTCTCGGCCATCTCGGTCGTCTTCCTGTCGCGGTTCACATTGCCCCTTGTCGTAGGGGCATTTGCGGACCGCAACACCGTCTTACAAGACTTCTTTACGTTGACGTAATCGAGACGTTACGTCACCTGAAAGCTGACGTAACTTCCGGTCTAGGGACCGGGGGGGCGGGCAAAGTCCTTGCGTGCCGAAGCGCCGCGTCGTCGGGGGGCCTGCGGTCAGTCGTCCGACCCGGTTGACCGGTCGCTCTGGTCCAGATCCATCAAGACGGTGTCCCGCAGGTCCGACAGCTCCTGGATGGCGTCGTCCAAATGGCGGCGGCGCAGGGTCAACTCCTCCAGCTGGCTCTCGGCCAGTTCGATCCAGCGCAGTTTCTGCGTCCGACCCTCGGGGTCGGAGTCGTAAAGCTCCAGCCATTGGCGGATTTCCTCCAGGGAGAAGCCGAATTTCCGCCCTCGGAGGATGAGGGTCATGCGGGCAATCTCCCGCGGGCCATAGAAGCGCGCGCGGCCGTCGCGTTCCGGAAAGAGAAGCTCGATGTATTCATAGTGCCGCAGCGTCCGCGGGGTGACGTCAAACCGCGCGCACATCTGCTTCATGTCGAGCCGTTCGGTCATCTCGGCCTCCCTCCCCCGGCGGACGGTGTCATAGGGGCGTTCCCATGTCCACGGTGCGGCGCCGGTCGGCGGGGGCTTGCCGGTCGGGGCGCGCTCGGTCAGGAACGTGCCATGACCGATGCCGCCGACCGCAACCGCCTCGCCCTGCAATTCATCTCCGCGCTTCCGCATTGCCGGGCCCTGTCGATGCGGGTCGACGAGGCGGCGGACGGCATGGCGGTGCTGTCTATGCCCTGGGCCGAAGAGCTGGTGGGCGATCCGCGGACGGGGGTCATACATGGCGGTGCGATCTCGGCGCTGATGGACACTTCCGGGGGCGCGGCGGTGCTGTGCCATCCGGAGGCCGCGGTCTCCACCGCGACCATGGATCTGCGGATCGACTACATGCGCGCCGCCACCCCGCGGGAGCGGATCACGGCCCGCGCCCATTGCCACCACGTCACCCGCTCGGTCGCCTTCGTACGGGCCGAGGCCTTCGACGAGAGCGGGGACGGCCCGGTGGCGGTGGCCAACGGCGCCTTTACCATCGACCGGGGGGACCGGACATGAAGCGCCCCGAGCCGATCCAGGTCGTCAAGCAGCGGCGCGACGGCGCCTTGGCCGCTCTGGTGGGCGGCGTGCCTTATGCGCGCTTCCTGGGCATTACCTTCGACCGGCGCGGCGATGAGCTGACCGGGGTGCTGAGTTTCGACCAGAAGCTGATCGGCAACCCGGTCCTGCCGGCGCTCCATGGCGGCGTCACGGCGGCCTTTCTAGAGGTGACGGCCATCGTCACGCTGAGCTGGGCGATGATCTGGGACGATCTGGAGTCGGGTCGGCTGGATGTCGAGACGCTCAGCCCCGAGACGCTGCCCCGCCTGCCCAAGACCATCGACTTCTCGGTGGACTACCTGCGCTCCGGCCTGCCGCGGGACGCCTATGGGCGGGCGCGGCTCAACCGGTCGGGGCGGCGCTATGCCTCGGTCCATGTCGAGGCGTGGCAGGACAACCGCGCGCGGCTCTTCGCGCAAGGCACCGGCCATTTCCTGATGCCCCGGCGCGACGCGTGAGCGAGGTCTCTCACCGGCGGGTCCTGCGGATCGCCATTCCGGTCGTTCTGTCGAACGCGACCATCCCGCTGCTGGGCGCGGTCGATACCGGCGTCGTGGGTCAGATGGGGGAGGCGGTGCCCATCGCCGCCGTGGGCATCGGCGCCATCGCGCTGACCTCGATCTACTGGATCTTCGGCTTTCTGCGGATGGGCACCACGGGGATGACGGCCCAGGCCATCGGCGCGGGGGACGAGGCGGAGACGGTGGCGCTCCTGTCGCGCGCGCTGCTGATCGCGGGCGTGGCGGGGGCGGGGCTCATCGGGCTGCAATCAGCCCTCTTCGCCGGGGCCTTCGCGCTGTCGCCGGCGACGCCCGCCGTCGAGGCGTCGGCGCGGGATTACATGAGCATCCGCATCTGGTCGGCCCCCGCCGCCATCGCCGTCTACGGCATCACCGGATGGCTGATCGCGGCGGAGCGGACCGGCGCGGTGCTGGCCCTGCAACTGGTGATGAATGGCGGCAACATGGCCCTGAGCCTGTGGCTGGGGCTCGGCCTGGGCTGGGGCGTGACCGGCGTGGCCTGGGCGACCTTCGCGTCAGAATGGGTCGGCGCGGGGCTGGGCCTGTGGCTCTGCCGTGGGGCCTTGCGCGTGCCGGCTTGGCGGGATCCGGCGCGGGTCTTCGACGCCGTCCGGCTGAAGCGGATGATGGCGGTGAACGGGGACATCCTGATCCGGTCGGTCCTGCTCCAGGCGACATTCCTGTCCTTCGTCTTCGTCGGCGCGCGGTTCGGCACGGCGACGCTGGCGGCCAACCAGGTGCTGCTGCAGTTCATTTACATCATGGCCTATGCGCTGGACGGGTTCGCCTTTGCCGCAGAGGCGCTGGTGGGCCAGGCCTTCGGCGCGCGGGCGCGGGCGCGGCTGCGCCGGGCGGTCGTGGTGACAGGGATATGGGGCGCGGGGATGGCCGCGGGGCTGGCGGCGGGCTACGCGCTGGGCGGGGTGGCTCTGATCGAGACGCTGGCCACCGACCCGGAGGTGCGGGCGGCGGCGGCGGCCTTCCTCCCTTGGGCGGTGCTGGGGCCGCTGGTGGGCGTCTGGTCCTTCATGCTGGACGGCATCTTCATCGGGGCGACCCGCACGAGGGACATGCGCAACATGATGGCGGTGAGCTTTGCGGTCTATGTCGGCGCCGCGCTGGTGCTGGTGCCCTGGCTGGGCAATCACGGGCTTTGGGCGGCGCTGACCATATCGTTCCTGGCGCGGGCGGCGACGCTGGGGCTGCGCTACCCGGCGTTGGAGGCGGCGGCGGAGGCCGGGGGGCCAGCCCCCCGGGCCCCCCGGGATATTTGATCAGGGAAGAAGGGGCGGGGGCTTCGGGCAGGGCATACGGGCGTCAGAGCCAGCGGTCGCGGTCGGTGCCGACGGCCTCGGCCACATTGGCGAAGCCGTCCCGGGCCAGGAGGCGGTCGAGGCCGGTGGCGAGGCGGGCGGCGAGGCTGGGACCCTCGTAGACGAGCGCCGTGTAGAGCTGAACGGCCGAGGCCCCGGCGCGGATCTTCGCATAGGCCTGGGCCGGGGTGCCGATGCCGCCGACGCCGATCAGCGGTTTGTCCGTGAGGGTCGAGAGGCGGGCCAGGACGCGGGTCGACTTCTCGAAGAGCGGCTGACCGGACAGGCCGCCCGCTTCGTCGCGATGGGGGGAGGTCAGCCCGGCGCGGTCGAGCGTCGTGTTGGTGGCGATGATCGCATCGACGGGAGCGGCGGCGCGGGCGATGTCTGCCAGTTCCGCCTCGGTCAGGTCGGGCGCGATCTTGAGCAGGATGGGGATGCGCCGGGGCAGGGCGTCGCGAGCGGCGAGAACCCCGGCCAGGAGCGCCGTGAGTGCTTGGGGCCCTTGGAGGTCGCGCAGGCGTTCGGTGTTGGGGCTGGAGACGTTGACGGTGGCGAAATCCACATGCGCGCCGCAGGTCTTGAGGACCTGCGCGAAATCCGCCGCGCGGTCGGCGCTGTCCTTGTTCGCGCCGAGGTTCAGCCCGATCACGGCGCCCTTGGGGCGCTTGGCGAGGCGGGTGGCGATGGCCTCGGCCCCGTCATTGTTGAAGCCGAAGCGGTTGATCGCGGCGCGGTCCTCGGTCAGGCGGAAGAGGCGCGGGCGGGGATTGCCGGGCTGGGGGCGCGGGGTTGCGGCGCCGACCTCCAGGAAGCCGAAGGCGGTGCGCGACAGGGGGGCGAGCGCCGTGGCGTTCTTGTCGAACCCCGCCGCGAGGCCGATCGGATTGGGCAGCTTGAGCCCCGCGACCTCGCAGGCGAGGCGGGGCGAGGTGAGAGGTCCGCCCTTTGGCCCAAGCCCGGCGTTCAGCGCGGTCAGCGCCAGCGCATGCGCCCGCTCCGGGTCGAGCCGGCGCAGCGCGGCGAGGCCCAGGCGCTCGATCATGCGAGGCCGGCGGGGAAGCGGTGGGTGCCGTCGATCAGCGGCAGGGGCTGTGCCCAGGCAACCTGATCGAGACGCAGCGGCGCGTAGAGATGGGGGAAGTCGGCGCCTCCGCGGGACGGCTCCCATTTCAGGCTGCTGCCCAGGGCGGCCTCCTCGCAGGCGATGAGCCACAGGCCCTCCACCCCGGCGAAATGCTTTGCTGCCGTTTCCGGCGCCTGAGCCGCGGTGGAGAAGTGGATGAACCCGTCCGCGAGGTCCACGGGCGCGCCCAGCGTCGTCTCGTCCGCCGTGAGCGATTCCCATTCGGGCGTTCTGAATATCTTGTAGATCATGCTTTGGGCTCTGCCGCGCCGGTGCCGCCCCGTCAAGCGAGGCGGGACGTCATATCGCTTTGACACCGGCGCGCCACCTTTGCAGGATCCGCTATCGTTCAACGGGGAGTTCACGAAGATGAACAGATTACTGACCGCAACGGCCGCCCTGGCTCTCACGGCCGGCATGGCCGCCGCAGACGGCCACGCAGCCTATACGCTGCACATTCTGCATTACAACGACATGCACAGCCGCATCCAGCCGATCAACCGGTTCGATTCGACCTGTAATGCCGAGGACGACGCGGCCGGCGAGTGCTTTGGCGGCGCGGCGCGGCTGAAGGCCGCCATCGACATGAAGCGCGCGGAGCTGGCGGGCGAGAACGTCCTGGTGATGGACGCGGGCGACCAGCTCCAGGGCTCGCTGATGTTCACCGTCTATAACGGCGATGCCGAGGCGGAGATGGTCAACGCCATCGCGCCGGACGTGTTCTCGGTGGGCAACCACGAGTTCAACAAGGGCGACGGCAATCTGGCGCGGGTCATCGACCTGATGACCGTCCCGGTCGTCTCCGGAAACCTGGACCTGTCGGGCAACGAGACGTTGAAGGACAAGATCGGCGACACGCTGGTGCTGGAGGTCGGCGGCGCACGGATCGGCATCGTCTCGGCGCTGGCCACGGACACGGCGGAGACGTCGTCGCCCAGCGACACCGTGATCTTCATGGACGAGGCCGAGAGCATCGCGCAGGACGTGGCCACCCTGACCGCGGACGGTATCGACAAGATCATCGCGCTCACCCATGTCGGCTTTCCGATGGACCAGCGCATCGCCGAGGGCGGGGTCGAGGGGCTCGACGCCATCGTCGGCGGGCACAGCCACACGCTTCTGTCGAATACGGTGGAAGGCGCGCCCGCCTATCCGACCATGGTGGGCGGCGTGCCGATCGTGCAGGCCGGGGCCTATTCCAAGTATCTGGGTCATCTGACCCTGGTCTTCGATGCGGATGGCAACGTCATCGAGGCCACCGGCGACACGATGCTGCTGGACGCGTCGGTGGAACCGGACGCCGAGGTCGCCGCGCGCGTGGCCGAGCTGGTCGCGCCGATCCAGGAGATGCAGGAAGAGGTCGTGGGCCAGTCCGCCGGCTTCATCGAGGGCGACCGCTCGGTCTGCCGGGCGATGGAATGCGCGATGGGCAACCTGGTGGCCGACGCCATGCTCGACCGCGTGAAGGACCAAGGCGTGCAGATCGCCATCCAGAACGGCGGGGGCCTGCGCGCCTCCATCGACGAGGGCGAGATCACCATGGGTGAGATCGTCACTGTGCTGCCGTTCCAGAACACGCTGGCCACCTTCGAGCTGACCGGCGCCGAGGTGATCGAGGCGCTGGAGAACGGCGTGAGCCAGGTCGAGGAAGGCGCGGGCCGCTTCCCGCAGGTCGCGGGCATCACCTATACCGCCGATCTGTCGGCCGAGCCGGGCAGCCGGATCGTCTCGGTTATGATCGACGGGGCCGAGATCGACCCCGAGGCGACCTATGGCGTGGTCAGCAACAACTACATGCGCGGCGGCGGCGACGGCTATTCGGTCTTCGAGGGGGGCCGCAACGCCTATGATTACGGCCCGGGCCTGGAGCAAGTCGTGATCGACTACATCGCGGCGCAGGGCGGCGCCTATGAGCCCTATACCGATGGGCGCATCACGCTGAACTGAGCTTTGACTCCCGCCGGGTCCGGGGCCTCAGTGCCTCGGGCCCGGCTCACAACGCCCTTTCCGCAGCGATGGCATGCCGATACAGCGTGTGTCCAAGTGCGGGTTTCAACCGAAGGGGGCAGAGGATGCTGGCACCTACTCCAGCAAATCAGGCGCAGCGCCTTGCCGCGATCCGCGAGTTCGATCTGGGCGCCCAGGTCCACACGCAGCGCCTCGCCGGGCTGGTGGACCTGGCTTCCCAGATTACGGATTGCCCCATCGCGCTCATCTCCATCGTCCGCGAGGAGGGGCAGAGCTTCGAGGCTGCCTGCGGGTTGGATGTGGAGGGCACGGATCTGCAACGCTCCGTCTGTTCCTTTGCGATCCTGCAAGAGGACATTCTTGAAATCGAGGACATGCGCGCCGATCCCCGCACGGCCGATAACCCTCTGGTCACGGATCCCGCCGACCCGCTGCTGTTTTATGCGGGCGCGCCGATCGTGACCGCGGATGGGGTCGTCCTGGGGTCGCTTTGTGTGCTCGACCGGCGGCCCCGGCGGCTGGGCGACCAGCAGCGGCAGGCGCTGCGGGTTCTGGCCGATCAGGCGATGCGCATGCTGGAGCTCCACAAGGCGCTACGCGCGGCGGACGAGTTGCGGCGCGAGGCCGATCATCGCGTCAAGAACAGCCTCGCCTCCATCGCCGCCATGACCCGGATGACCGCCCGCCGCTCCAAAAGCGAGGAGACCAAGGCCGCGCTCGCGCAGGTCGAGGCGCGGATCGCCGCAACCTCCGCGCTCCATCGGGAGCTCTACCGTCAGGATATCGGCGCTGAGGGGATCGAGGTCTCGGACTACATCGCCCAGATCGTGCGCCACTTGGCCGAGACGGCGCCCGAAGAGATCGCCATCTCCTGCCGGATCGAGCCGCTACGCTTGCGGGGCACGCAGGCCTCGGCGCTCGGGCTGTTGATCAACGAGATGGTGTCGAATGCGATCAAGCACGGCTTCCCGGAGGAGCGGCCGGGCTCGATCCGTGTCGTCGGGCGGCTCGACGAGGCGCAGACCTATGTCTTGACCTGCACCGACGATGGGATCGGCGGGGCGGCCAAGCCGAGCAGTTCGGGCCTTGGGGGGCGGCTGATGCAGGCATCCGCGCTGCAACTCGGCGGGACGATGGAGCACGGGCCGCGCACGGACGGAGCCGGCTACCTTGCGGAACTGCGATTCATGCCGCCGCTGCCGGCGGACTGATCCGGCATGTGCGGCCGCTACGCGCTCACGCTTCCGCAGGATGCGATGGTGCAGATGTTCGACGCGATCCCCGCCAACGATCTGCCGGAGGGGCCGCGCTGGAACATCTGCCCGACGACGCAGATCCCGGTCGTGCGCGCCGGGGCGGAGCGGCGGGCGCTGGTCTCGATGCGCTGGGGGTTCCTGCCGCACTGGTACAAGACGCCGACGGATGGCCCTCTTCTCATCAACGCCCGCGCCGAGACCGTCGCGGAGAAGCCCGCCTTCCGCGCCGCCTGCCGGGAGCGGCGCTGCCTCGTCCCGGCCACCGGCTTCTACGAATGGGTGAAGACCGAGGACGGCACGCGGCTGCCCTGGTATTTCCATGCCGCCGATGGCGGGCTGCTGGTCTTTGCCGGGATCTGGCAGGATTGGGGGCCGGACCGGATCGCCACCTGCGCCATCGTCTCCTGCGCGGCGGGGCCGACAATGCGCGAGATCCACCACCGGGAGCCGGTGACGCTGGCGCCCGAGGACTGGCCGCTCTGGCTCGGCGAGGCGGAGGGCAAGGCTGCGCCGCTGATGCGGGCCGCGCCGGAGGGCAGGATCGCGCGCTATCGCGTGTCCCGGGCCGTCAACTCCAACCGCGCCGAGGGGCCGGAGCTGATCGATCCGCTGATCGACGAGGACGACGCGTAAGACGACGCGTCAAACGTGGTGCGACCCGCGTGTGGAACACGCGGGTCGACCGGTCTTCGGGAGAGAGAGTAAGGAAGAGACCCGTCCGAGGGACCCGATGGGGGGAGGGGAACTGGTCGACCCCGTCCGCGTCGCTGCCTTAAGGTCATGTATGCCGTCCGAATGTGGCCCGAATGAGGCGCGTGGGGGCCATGTCGGGGTCAATCCTAGGATAACTGAATCTTTGTTGCAGCACCGGCGACGGCGCCTTTCGGTACCGATACGGCCGCGCAACGCGCTCACACGGTGCAATGCAGCAGGGCGGACATGCTCAGCGGGAAGGCGATGGCGCTGCTGCCGACCAGAAGCAGCAAGGGTTTCACCCCGTAATGCAGACGGCCCGCCTTTCGAGATTTCCAGGCCAGGACGAGCAGCGCGACGAGGATCGGGGCCAGAAGGGCCAGCGTCCCCAAGCTGCCGACAAGGCCTCCGACGCAGGCCCCGTCGGACAGGATATCCCGGCTCGAAGAGAAAACCGCGAAGATCGCCAGGAAGATCTGAGCGGCTGCGACCGCAATGGCCGGACCCCAAACCTTCGGCGGTTCCTGCTGCATGGGTCGTCTTTCCCGGCTTCCTTGGCGTCCGAAATCCAGAGCATTTCAACCGCTCGCCCGCCGTAGCGGGCGGACAGGGGCCGTCGCGTCCGCCCAGGGCATGACGAAGGATGCGGGGCGGCAGCGGGGTGCCGCCCCGAGGCTCTCAGCGCAGGTCCGGGGGCGTCGCCTCGGCGGCGAGCGCCGCGACGACCTCGTCGAGCGCGACCACCTGCGTCGCCTTCTCGCCCAGGCGGCGCAGTGTGACGGTGCGGTCCTCCACCTCCTTGCGGCCGATGGCGAGGATGGCGGGCACCTTGCCGACCGAATGCTCCCGCACCTTGTAGTTGATCTTTTCGTTGCGGGTGTCGGCCTCGGCCCGCACGCCCGCCGCCTTGAGCGCCGCGACGACCTCGTGGACGTAGTCGTCGGCCTCAGACACGATGGAGGCGACGACGACCTGACGCGGGGCCAGCCAGAAGGGCAGGCGTCCGGCATGTTCCTCGATGAGGATGCCGATGAAGCGCTCGAAGGAGCCCAGCGCCGCGCGGTGCAGCATCACGGGCCGGTGCCGCTCGCCATCGGCGCCGACATATTCCGCCCCCAGCCGCTCCGGCAGGACGAAATCGGCCTGCAAGGTACCGCATTGCCATTTGCGCCCGATCGCGTCCGTCAGGGTGAATTCCAGCTTCGGCCCATAGAACGCGCCTTCGCCCGGGTTGATATTAGGCTCGATCCCGGCGGCGCGGGTGGCGTCGAGCAGGGCCTTTTCGGCCCTGTCCCAGACCTCGTCCGAGCCCGACCGCTTTTCGGGCCGGTCCGAGAACAGCACCTCGAATTCCGGAAAGCCGATGTCGCGATAGATCGCCGACAGGAACTCGATATAGCGGGCGGTCTCGCTCTCGATCTGGTCCTCGCGGCAGAAGATATGCCCGTCATCCTGGGTGAAGCCGCGCACCCGCATGATGCCGTGCAGCGCGCCCGACGGCTCGTAGCGGGCGCAGGAGCCGAACTCCGCCATCCGGAGCGGCAGGTCGCGGTAGGAGGTCAGGCCCTGCTTGAAGATCTGCACGTGGCACGGGCAGTTCATCGGTTTGAGCGCGTTGACGGTCTTTTCGCGCGCATGCTCCTCGTCGACTTCGACGATGAACATGTGCTCCTGGTATTTGTCCCAGTGGCCGGATTCTTCCCATAGCTTGCGGTTCACGACCTGGGGCGTGTTGACCTCGACATAGCCGCCCGCGCGCTGGCGGCGGCGGACATAGTCCTGAAGCTCGGTGTAGATGGTCCAGCCGTTCGGGTGCCAGAAGACCTGGCCCGGCGCCTCTTCCTGCATGTGGTAGAGGTCCATCTCGCGGCCCAGGCGGCGGTGGTCGCGGGCCTCGGCCTCCTCCAGGAACTTGAGATGCGATTTCAGGTCGTCGCGGTTGCGGAAGGCGATGCCGTAGATGCGCTGAAGCTGCGGCCGGGTGTTGTCGCCCAGCCAATAGGCCGCCGAGACGCGGGTCAGCTTGAAGGCATCCGCCGGGATCTGCCCGGTATGTTGCAGATGTGGGCCTCGGCAGAGGTCCTGCCAGTCGCCGTGCCAATACATCCGGATCGGCTCATCGCCCGGAATCCGGTCGATGAGCTCGACCTTGAACGGCTCGTTCGTGTCCTCGTAATGCTTGCGCGCGCGGGCGCGGTCCCAGACCTCGGTGCGGACAGGGTCGCGGGCGGCGATGATGCGCTTCATCTCGGCCTCGATCTGGCCGAGATCCTCGGGGGTGAAGGGCTCCTCCCGGTCGAAATCGTAGAACCAGCCGAAATCGCGGACCGGGCCGATGGTGACCTTGACGTCGGGCCAGATCGCCTGGACGGCGCGCGCCATGACATGGGCGAGGTCGTGGCGGATCAGCTCCAGCGCCGGTTCCTCGTCCTGCATGGTGTTGATGGCGATCGTGGCGTCGGCTTCGATCGGCCAGGCGAGATCCCAATGCGTGTCGTTGACCTGGGCGGAGATCGCCTTCTTGGACAATGATTTGGAGATATCCGCAGCCACCTCGGCCGGGGTGATCCCGGCGGGGACCTGACGCTGATTGCCATCGGGGAAGGTGAGGGTGATCTGGGACATCGCGTGTCCTCCTCGTCGGTTTGGCGCCCACGGAACGCCCGGTTGCGGGTATGTGTGCCGCGCTTGTGGCCGCTGACGCGGCCGAGCGCAACCGCGCGTTGAACGGCCGGGGTCGATTTCCCAGGCCCATGCCCGCCGCGGCCCGAAGGTTGACCGGGATCAAGGTAGCTTCCGCTCTGGCCGCCTATCTGTGGCGCGCCATCGAGCAAGGGAGAGACCTCATGGAAAAGATCCTCGTCGCCACCGATCTGAGCGCGCGATCGGATCGCGCGGTCCTGCGGGCCGCGCAGCTGGCAGGGGCGAAGGGCGCGGCTCTCCGGATCGTTCACGTCGTGGATGACGACCTGCCCGCTGCGATGTTACAGACGCGGACGGAAGAGGTCACGGATGCTCTTGAGGCGATGGTCGCGCAGACGCCGGCGCTGTCGGAGCTCTCGCCCGAGATCTCGATCGAGGCGGGGCATATCGACGTGCTGCTGCCCAAGGTCGCCGCGGAATACGGCGCCGATCTCCTGGTGGTGGGCGGCCACC
The DNA here is from genome assembly GCF_900116765.1 of Jannaschia seohaensis. Lineage (GTDB taxonomy): Bacteria > Pseudomonadota > Alphaproteobacteria > Rhodobacterales > Rhodobacteraceae > Jannaschia > Jannaschia seohaensis. The sequence goes on from NZ_UETC01000004.1 coordinate 222,374, forward strand.
GCAACCGCGGCATGGCCGAGCTGCTGGGGACCCCGACGCTGGTTCGGCTGGTGCGTGGCACTGAATTGCCGGTGCTGGTCGTGACCGGACGACCCGAGGCGCCCTATGCGGCGGTCTCCGTGGCCTGGGATTTCTCGCCCGCGGCCCGGATCGCGGGGCTGACGGCACGGGCGCTGGCCCCCGATGCGGCGCTGACCTTGGTTCATGCCTGGGTCGAGCCCTATGGCGGCAGCCCCTATGGCATTGACGCGGCGGCCACGATGCCCGCCGCGATGCGCCAACGGCTGGAGACCAAGATCGCCGGGGACGCGGCCGAGTTGGGCGGCGACCCGGTTCCGGGGCAGGTCATCGTCATCGGCCCTCCGGGCCATGTGCTGCGCCGCCGGGCCGTCGATGGCGAAGCCGACCTCCTGGCGCTTGGGCGTCATGCGCGCTCGGGGCTCGCGCGGTTCCTGCTCGGGGCCACGGCCGAGGACGTCGCGCTGACCGCCGATTGCGACGTCTTGATTGCGCCGCCGGAATAGGTCGCGGCTTTCCGGCCGCATTTTGCACGAAATCTGCAGTTAGAGCCTGCGTGTCCTGGGCGACCCGGCCGTTATGGGGCCGTTATGGGATTGCCCGGGGCGCGGATGTGCTGACACTGGCATCGCGCCCCGCGAGCGGGTAAGGAGCGTCACGGAAATGACTGACCTCGACGGGGTAAAGACGTATGAGCGACGATTTCGATCTGGATGTCGCGGATCTGGAGCGGCGCATGGATGGAGCGATGGCCAACCTGCGCACGGAATTCGCGAGCCTCAGGACGGGCCGCGCATCGGCTTCCATGCTGGAGCCGGTGATGGTCGATGCCTATGGCAGCCCGACGCCCATCAACCAGGTCGGCACCGTCAACGTGCCCGAGCCGCGGATGGTGACGATCAACGTCTGGGACAAGTCGCTGGTCGGCAAGGTCGAGAAGGCCATCCGCGAGAGCGGACTGGGCATCAACCCGCAGCTCAACGGCACGATCATCATGCTGCCCATCCCCGAACTCAACGAGGAGCGGCGGCGGGAACTGGGCAAGGTCGCCGGCCAGTATGCCGAGGGTGCCCGGATCTCGATCCGCAACGTGCGCCGCGACGGGATGGAACAGATCAAGAAGGGCGACCCGCCGGAAGACGAGCGCAAGATGTGGGAGCAGGAGGTCCAGGAGCTGACCGACAAGCACATCAAGGCCGTCGATGCCGCGCTCGAAGCCAAACAGGCGGAGATCATGCAGGTTTGACGGCCGCACCCGCGCACCGCGCGGGCGAAAGGTCCAGTGGACCTTTCGGGCCGTCAAAGGGCGAAGCCCCGGGCCCGGCCGCACCCGCGCACCGCGCGGGCGAAAGGTCCAGTGGACCTTTCGGGCGACCGAGAGGCGGGGCGCCGGGCGCGCGCCGCCTCGCACCATTTCCCGGGGCGCGGAAGGCGCTCCATGCAAACCAAGGGCCACAGGCGCAAAACCCGTCCGACGCCCCCGCGAAGAGCGAGAGGAACGAGCGATGAGCACCCCCGCCCAAGGCCCCCGCCACGTGGCCATCATCATGGACGGCAATGGCCGCTGGGCGCAGCAGCGCGGCCGCCCGCGCCTGCTGGGCCACCGCGCCGGCGCCAAGCGCGTGCGCGAGATCGTCGAGGCCTGCCCCGACAACGGCGTCGAGTACATCACCATCTTCGCCTTCTCGACCGAGAACTGGAAACGCACCCAGGAGGAAGTCGCCGGTCTGATGGGCCTCTTCCGGCGCTATATCGAGAACGAGGCGCAGGACATGCTGGGGCAGGGCGTGCGGGTCCGCTTCATCGGCGACCGGCTCCGGCTCGACGTCAAGCTTCAGCGGCTGATGAACTGGATCGAGGCGCTGACGGCGCATAACACCCGCGTCAATCTGACCATCGCGATCAACTATGGCGGCCGCGACGAGGTCTCCCGCGCGACCAAGCGGCTGGCCCGCGACGTGGCGGCCGGGCGGCTCGACCCCGACGACATAACCGACGAGACGCTGCCGCGCTATCTCGACACCCATGTCCTGCCCGACCCCGATCTGGTGATCCGCACCAGCGGCGAGGCGCGCATCTCGAACTTCCTGCTCTGGCAATCCGCCTATGCGGAGTATGAGTTCGTCGACACCCTCTGGCCCGATTTCCGGCGCTCCGATTTCGAGGCCGTCCTCGCGCGCTACTCCGGCCGGGATCGGCGTTTCGGCGGCATCAAGGCGTGACCGAAGGCACCCGACCGCCCCGGCCCGAAGCCGAGGAGGAGGAGCCGCCGCTCTTCCAGTTCGAACAGGCCGAGCCCGTCGCGCCGGCCGTGACCGGCCGGTTCCAGGATCTTGCGCCCCGGCTCGCCACGGCGATCTTCCTTATGCTGATCGGCGGCACGGCGATCTGGTTCGGCGGGCCAGTCTTCATCACCCTGATCTCGGTCTGTGTGGGCCTCATGCTGTGGGAACTGGCGACGATGGTGCGCACCGGGCCCAAGCGCGCGCGCCTGATGGCGGTCGTGGGCGCGCTGGGCGTCGCGGCGGCGAGCGTGATGCCCATCGGCTTCGGTCTACCGCTGCTGATGCTGGTGCCGATGACGGCCATCGCCTTCATCCGGCGGCACCGGCGGATCATGGTCGGGTTTTCGGCGGCGATCGTGCTGGCGGGCCTGTCGCTGACGCAGCATCTGACGGAATTCGGCCTGGCCTGGATGCTTTGGCTGATCGCCGTGGTCGTCGTCTCGGACGTGGCGGGTTATTTTGCGGGCCGGATCATCGGGGGACCGAAATTCTGGCCGCGCGTCAGCCCGAAGAAGACCTGGTCCGGCACGGTGGCCGGCTGGATCGGCGCGGCGCTGATCGGCTGGATCTGGGCCGTCGCGATGGGGGCGGGCCTGGAGACGGTCGGGATCTCCGTCGCGCTGGCGATGATGGCGCAGATGGGCGATATCGCCGAAAGCGCGGTGAAGCGGAAGATGGGGGTCAAGGACTCCTCCAACCTGCTGCCCGGTCATGGCGGGCTGTTCGACCGGTTCGACGCGATGCTTGGCGCGGCGCTGATGCTGCTGGTGATCGAGTCGCTGTCTGAATTTCCGCCGCCGCCGGGGGTTTGATGCGTCGGGTCAGCATTTTCGGGGCGACGGGCTCCATCGGGCAGAACACCATCGATCTGATCGCGCGGGCGCCGGACGAATACGACGTCGTGGCGCTGACCGGCGCGTCGAACGTGGCGCAGCTGGCCGCCGATGCGCGGCGTCTGGGCGCAGAGCTGGCCGTCACCGCCGACGAGGCGCGGCTGCCGGAGTTGCGCGACGCGCTGGCGGGGACGGGCATCGAGGCGGCGGCGGGGCAGGCCGCCCTGGAGGAGGCCGCCGACCGGCCGACCGACTGGTGCATGTCGGCCATCGTCGGGGCGGCAGGGCTCGTGCCCGGCCTGCGGGCGCTGCGCCATGGCGGCACGCTGGCGCTGGCCAACAAGGAATCGCTCGTCTGCGCGGGTCCGCTCCTGATGGCGGAGGCCCGCGCCCATGGCGCGCGCGTCCTGCCCGTCGACAGCGAACATTCCGCCGTCTTCCAGGCGCTGGCCGACAACGACCCCGGAGCCGTGGAAAAGATCGTCATCACCGCCTCGGGCGGGGGCTTGCGCGACTGGCCGCTCGACCGGCTGGCCCAGGCCACGGTCGAAGAGGCGGGCAGCCATCCGAACTGGGACATGGGCCAGCGGATCACCATCGACTCGGCCTCGATGTTCAACAAAGCGATGGAGCTGATCGAGACCCACGAATATTTCGGCACGCCGCCCGGCGGCATCGAGGCGGTGATCCATCCCCAGAGCATCGTTCACGCCCTGGTCCAGTTCCGCGACGGCGCGTTGATGGCGCATCTCGGCGCGCCCGACATGCGCCACGCCATCGGCTTTGCGCTGCACTGGCCCGAGCGGCGCGACCTGCCGGTGGATCGCGTAGATTTGACCGCGCTCGGCTCGCTCGAGTTCTCGGCGCCCGATCCGGCGCGCTATCCCGCGCTCGATCTGGCGCGTGCGGTGATCGCCGGCGGCGGCCTGCGCGGGGCGGCGTTCAACGCCGCAAAGGAGGCCGCGCTCGACCTCTTCATCGGTGGCGAGATCGCGTTCACCGACATGGCGCCCCGGGTCGAAGCGACGCTTAACGGGCTGGAAAGGCGCGGATGCCTTGATGCGGACAGGATTACACTCGATATGGTGCTGGATACCGACCGTGTGGCGCGCGCCCTGACCCACGCGCCCTGACAGGAGGCGACATGGAATTCATTCCCCAGTTCGGTGGTCTGCTCTGGACACTCGCGGCCTTCGTGGTGGCGCTGTCGATCATCGTCGCGGTGCATGAATACGGCCATTACATCGTCGGCCGCTGGTGCGGCATCAAGGCGGATGTCTTCTCGATCGGCTTCGGGCCGGTGCTGGCCAGCCGGATGGACCGCCACGGGACGCGATGGCAGATCGCGGCGCTGCCTTTGGGCGGCTATGTCAAATTCCGGGGGGATGCCAACGCGGCCTCGGTGGGGGCCGATGGCTCGGTCGCCGAGATGACGGCTGCGCAGCGGGCCGAGACCATGACCGGCGCGGCGCTGTGGCGCCGCTCGGCGACGGTCGCGGCGGGACCCGTCTTCAATTTCATGCTGTCGATCCTCGTTTTCGCGGCTTTCGTGCTCTGGAGCGGGGCGGCCGTCGAGACGCCGGTGATCGGCAAGACCAAGGCCATGCCCGAGGATGTCGTCCTGCTGGAGCAGGGGGATCTCGTGCTCTCGGTCGAGGGCCAGCCGGTGGAGACCTTGCAGGAACTCTCGGAGGTCTCGCGCACGCTGCCCCCGTCGCCCACGGTCACCTATGAGATCGTCCGCGACGGCAGCAGCCAGAGTGTCGAGGCCGCCCATCTCATGCCGGCGCGGATCGAGACCGTGAACGCGCGCTCGGCCGCGTGGGATATCGGGCTGGCCGAGGGCGACGTGATCCGCGCCATCGACGGCACGCCGATCCACTCCTTCCAGGAGCTTCAGGCCGCCGTGGCCGCGGGCGAAGGCGTGCCGCTTTCGCTCGATGTGTGGCGCGCGGGCGAGATGCTGGAATTCACGCTCACGCCGCGCTCCACCGACCTGCCGCAGCCCGACGGCACTTTCGAAACCCGCTATCTGATCGGCATCACCGGCGCGCTTTTCTTCGACCCGCAGACCGAATCGGTCGGACCGCTGACGGCGATGCAGCAGGGGGTCGAGCAGACGATCTATATCGTCCGGTCCTCGCTGTCGGCGCTGGCGCATATCTCGACGGGCGCCATCAGCAGCTGCAACCTGTCCGGTCCTGTCGGCATCGCGGAAGTCTCGGGCGCGGCGGCCAGCCAGGGGGTCGACAGTTTCATCTGGATGATCGCGGTGCTCTCGACAGCGGTGGGTCTGTTGAACCTCTTCCCGATTCCCGTGCTCGACGGCGGACACCTGGTTTTCCACGCCTATGAAGCGGTCCGGGGTCGTCCCCCCTCGGACGGGGCGGTGCGCGTTCTGATGTCGGTGGGCATCAGCGTGATGCTGACCGTGATGGTGTTCGCGACCTTTAACGATCTGATCTTCTGCCCTTGATCGGGACCCGGCCCGGGGCGGAAAATGCCGCGACCGTGCCTCAGTCCTGCCCAAATTCGGGGCCATCCGGGGGAGGTCATTGAAGCGGGGCGTAGACCATGCAGCAGATCAGAAACGGATATCGCGGATTGTCCATCTTCATGGGCTTGAACATCGACCGGGTTCTCTCGGTCCTGGTGATCGCTCTGGCGGTTTTGATGGCGGCCTGGATCCAGTCCATCTGACCCCGACAGACCGTCACATTTTTGCGCCCCGCTGACCTTGCTCGGTCGGCGGGGCGCTTTGACATCGAAAGGCCGCTTCGCTACTCACAATCCATAAAAACGCGAGGGCGGGGCATTGGACATGGACGATCGCGGCGGCGCGCGGGCGCTGGACGCCCGAGATGTGATAACCCGGATGACGACCGGCCTACGGGCCACGCTGCTTGGCGGGATCGGAGCGGTCGTGATCGCCGGCGCCAGCCAGGCGCAGACCTTCCGCTTCACCGAGTTCGAGATCCAGGGCAACACCCGGATCGAAGCCGCGACCATCCTGACGAACCTCGGCGTGGCTCCGGGGCAAACGGTCAGCGCCGGCCAGTTGAACGACGGCTTTCAACGCCTCCAGGGATCGGGCCTCTTCCAGCGGGTCGAGATCATTCCGCAAGGCGGCAAGCTCTTGATCCTGGTCGATGAGTTCCCGACGATTAACCGCATCTCCATCGAGGGCAACGCGCGGCTCAGCGACGAGGATCTGCTGACCGTCGTCACCTCGACCCCGCGCCGGACCTACAGCCCGGCCCAGGCCGAGCGGGACGCCGCGGCGATCACCGACGCCTATGCCGCCTCGGGCCGTCTGGCCACGACCGTGGTGCCCAAGATCATCGAGCGCAGCGGCAACCGCGTCGATCTCGTCTTCGAGGTGGCCGAGGGCCGCGTCTCCGAGGTCGAGCGTCTCAGCTTCGTGGGCAACCGCGCCTTCTCCGACCGGCGCCTGCGCCGCGTCCTGGAGACGAGCCAGGCCGGCATTTTCCGCGCGATCATCGGCTCCGACACCTTCGTTGCCGACCGCATCGCCTTCGACCAGCAATTGCTGCGCGACTTCTATCTCTCGCGCGGCTATGCCGACTTCCGGGTTCTGTCGGCCACGCCGGAGCTTGCGCCGTCCCGTGACGCGTTCTTCGTCACGTTCCAGGTCGAGGAAGGGCAGCAGTTCCGCTTCGGCGAGGTCTCGGCCGATAGCGTGCTCGATGTCATCGACGTTCCGCTCTACGACTCCGAGATCCGCGTGCGCCCCGGCGACGTGTTCAGCCCGCAAGCGGTGGAGCGGACGATCGAGCGGCTGGAGCTTCTGGCGCTCCGCGAGGGGCTGGACTTTATCCGCGTGACGCCGCGCTTCTCGCGCAATGACCGGGACCTGACCATCGACGTGGTCTTCGAGGTCGAGCGCGGAGAGCGGATCTTCGTCGAACGGATCGACATCGAGGGCAATGCCACCACGCTCGACCGTGTGATCCGCCGCCAGTTCGACACCGTCGAAGGCGACCCCTTCAACCCCCGCGCCATCCGCGCCGCCGCGGAGCGCATCCGCGCCCTGGACTATTTCAGCCAGGCGGATGTCAACGCGCGGGCCGGCACCGCGGAGGGCCAGGTCATCGTCGATGTGGATGTCGAGGAGCAGCCGACGGGCTCTCTTGGCTTCGGCATCAACTACTCGGTCGAGGACGGGGCGGGCGTCGCCCTGTCCTTTGCGGAGACAAACTTCCTGGGGCGCGGCCAGACGCTGAACTTTACGATCGATACCGGGTCGCAGGACACGTCCTCGAACATTACCTTCGTCGAGCCATTCTTTCTCAACCGCGATCTCGCCGCGTCCTTCTCGCTGTTCTACCGGGAGACGGATGACGACGATCAGAGCTTCGACACGCGCTCGATCGGGGTCCGTCCGGGGCTCGAGTTTCCGACGGGCGAATTCAGCCGCCTCGGCGTCTTCTACAGCCTGACCGAGGATACGCTGAACCCCAACGACACGACGCAGTTGTCGCAGATCCTCGAAAACGACGAGGGCTCCAACATCACGTCCAGCTTCGGCTATCGCTTTACCTACAATACCATCGGGCGGGGCCTGGATCCGACCCGGGGCGTGCGGCTGCGCTTCGGGCAGGAATTCGCCGGGCTCGGGGGCGATGCGGAGTTCGTGAAGACCACGGTCGAGGCCACCGGCCAACGGACCATCGCCAATGAGGAGATCACCCTGCGCGCCTCCTTCGAGGGCGGGATTCTGACATCGCTGGGCGATACCAACTCCCTGCAGGCAAACCGCTTCTTCAACGGACCGCGGATCATTCGCGGCTTCGAGTCGGGCGGGATCGGACCGCGCGATCTGAACGCCGACGACGATGCTCTGGGCGGCAATCAATATGTCGCGGCGCGTTTCGAGGCGCTCTTCCCGATCGGCATTCTGCCGGACGAGTATGGGATCTCGGGGGCTGCGTTCGTCGACATGGCGTCGGTCTGGGGGCTGGACGACACCAATGGCGGTCCCGATGGCGGACAGCCGGTGGATGACGAATTCTTCCTCAACTCGGCCGTCGGTTTCGGCATCTTGTGGGACACGCAGATCGGTCCGCTGCGGTTCAACTTCACCAGCGCGATCAACAAGCGGGATTTCGACCGCGAGCAGAATTTCGATCTGACCATCCAGACCCGGTTCTGACGATGTGGCGCGCGCTGGCGCTGTTCCTGGCGCTCTGCGGGGCGCCGGCTGGGGCGCAGGGGCTGCCCTCTGGCGTCCCTGCATCGGCGGTCGTGGTTCTGGATCGCGACCTGCTGTTCACGCAAACCCGCTTCGGGCGGCGAATCCTGTCCGATATCGAGGCCAGCAGCCGGGAGCTCGCTGCCGAGAATCGCCGGATCGAGGCGGAGTTGGAGGCGGAAGAGCGGGCGCTGACCGAGCGCCGCGCCGAATTGCCCCCCGAAGAATTCCAGTCCCTCGCCGACGCGTTCGACGAGAAGGTCACCGGTATCCGACAGACCCAGGACGCCAAGGCGCGCAACATCCAGCTGCGCTCTGACCGGGCGCAGGCGATCTTCTTCGAGCAGGCCAACCCGATCCTGCTGGATCTGGTGCGCGAGATCGGCGCGCTCGTGATCCTGGACCGGCGGATCGTCATCGCCTCTGCCGACCGGGTCGATATCACCACGCTTGCCCGCGACCGTATCGACGCGGCCTTGGGCGAGGGGGAGGGGCTGCCGGACGCGGTGTCGCCCTCCGGGACGGACTGAGCCGACCTGCCGGGCGCGGCTGCTCGACAAGCCCACGCGATTGGTCCAACCCTCTTGATATCAGCATTATGCCGGGGTGTTTCCATCATGCGGGCGACGTTCTTCGACCTTCCGGGCCTCAACGTGGTTCAGGCCGTTGCGCCGCCGGAGGAAACGCCGGTCACGCCAGTCACGCTCACGCTCGTCTTCGAGGAGGGCACGACCGTTGTGAGTTATTCCGACCTCGGGTCCTTTGGCTACGACCCGGCGGTCATCGCCGGGTTCGACGATCCGCCGCTCCTCGGCGTGCTGATCGACGGCGAGGCTGCGGAAGGCGGGCTTGACACGGAGTTCAGCGTCATCCGAGTCGACTGGAGCGGCGGATCGACCATCGTCGGGACCTTCCTGCAGGAGCCGGACTTCGCCAACGCCGACACGCGCGATCTGATCGCAATAACGGACTTCGTGCTCGACGGACCCGCGTTGCCCCCATTCGACAGCTTCGAGGCGTTTCTGGCGTTCTACCGCGAGGAGACGACGCAGGTCGGGTCGGTGCCCAATGGCGCCCCCTTCGGCGCCGGCAGCCCGATCAATCTGACCCTGGTCCCGGGCGTCTCCGTCGAGACGCGGATGTTGGAGCCCGACACCTTCTCGACCGAGTTCAGCGATGACCTGCAGGGCACGGCCGGCAACGATGTCATCGATGGGCGCGAAGGCCAAGACACCATCGACGGCGGCGCGGGGGCCGACACTCTGATCGGCGGGCCGGGCAACGACCGGCTTGTCGGCGGCGATGGCCCCGACCTGATGCAGGGCGGCGCAGGCGACGACGAATATGTCGTGACGGAGCGGGGCGACCGGGTCGAGGACACCGGGGGCGGGTTCGACACCGTCCGGACATCGGTCGATTTCTCGGTCGGGATCTCCGGCGTCGAAACCGTCATCGCGACGGGTGAGCGCGACCTGCGACTCACCGGTTCGGCAGGGGATGAGCGACTGACCGGGAATGGCGCGGACAACATCCTGATTGGGGGCGGCGGGCAGGACAGGATGATCGGTGGCGAAGGCGCCGATTCCTTCGTCCTCTTCGGTCGGACGGAGGCTCCGTTCATCACGGTCGGCGATTTCGACAGAGCGGAGGGCGACCGGATCGGCATCGACGACCAGTTGCTGGGACTGGGCGGGCGCAGAACCGATATCCGGTCGCTGGAGGTCTCGGACCTGCGGGCGCTGATCCAGGGCGGGCAGGTTTCCTATGACCGTGCCGCGAACCGCGTCGAGATCGACACCGACGCAGATGGCGCGGTCGATGCCTCGATTGAGTTGGCCGCGGGCATCGCGCTGTGGGTCGAGGACGTGCTGATCTTCTGACGCAGCGGTGCGGGCCGCTTGCGCGGCCCCGTCCGCCGCTTGTAAGCGGTGCAAGAGACCAAGGAGCCCGCCATGCCAAGCGACGTGCCCGAAGAGGCCGACATCCACCTGATCCAGCGGATCATCCCGCACCGCTATCCGTTCCTGCTGGTCGACAAGGTCGGCGAGATCGTCGCCAACCAGTCCGCGACCGGGATCAAGAACGTCACCTTCAACGAGCCGCATTTCCAAGGCCATTTCCCCGGCACGCCGATCATGCCCGGCGTGACCATCGTCGAGGCGATGGCCCAGACGGCTGCGGTGCTGGTCGGCGTCTCGAACGATTTGGCCGACAGCAATTTCCTCGTCTACTTCATGGGGATCGATGGCTGTAAGTTCCGCCGCAAGGTCATCCCCGGCGATGTGCTGGAATTGCGGGTGACGGTCACGCGCGGCAAGCCCGGCGCCAAGGTCTGGCGTTTCCGCGGAGAGGCGTCGGTCGGCGGCGAGATGGCCGCCGAGGCCGATTTCACCGCGATGATGGACCTGCCGAAGTGAGCATTGAACCCGGCGCCCGCATCCATCCTTCGGCCCTGATCGAGGACGGCGCGACCATCGCGGACGGCGCCTCGGTCGGCCCGTTCTCGGTGATCGGGCCCGAGGTGGTTCTTGGTCCCGGCGTGCAGGTCGACAGTCATTCGGTCGTCACCGGCTGGACGGAGGTGGGCGAGGACACGCGCATCTTCCCGTTCTCCTCCATCGGGGAGATTCCTCAGGATCTGAAGTTCGGCGGCGAGCGGACCCGTCTGCGCATCGGTAAGCGCAACCGCATCCGCGAGCATGTGACGATGAATACCGGCACAGTTCAGGGCGGCGGCGAGACGGTGGTGGGCGATGACGGGCTCTTCATGGCGGGCTGCCATATCGCCCATGACTGCGTGGTCGGCGACCGGGTGATCGTGGTGAACCAGTCCGCGCTGGCCGGGCATTGCCGGATTGAGGACGACGTAATCATCGGCGGGCTGTCGGGCGTGCATCAATGGGTGCGGATCGGGCGCGGCGCGATCATCGGGGCGCTCAGCATGGTGACCAAGGACGTCGTGCCCTATGGCCTCGTCCAGGCGCCGCGTGCCGAGTTGGACGGGCTGAACCTGGTCGGGCTCAAGCGGCGGGGCGTGTCCCGCGCCGATATTCAGGCGTTGCGCGCCGCGATGGGGGCGTTGAAGCAGGGCGAGGGCACGTTCCACGAGCGCGCCGTGCGCCTGGGCGAGGACACGCAATCCGAGTATGTGCGCGAGATGGTGGCCTTCATCACCGGCGAGACGGATCGCTCCTTCCTGGTGCCGCGATGAGTGTCGCGCTGGTCGCGGGGCAGGGGGGCTTGCCGGGCGTGCTCGCCAACGCCCTGGGCCGGTCGGGTGCGCCCTGGTTCGCCTGCCATCTGGAGGGCTTCCCGCCGCAGGCCGTGGGCCAGTCCCGTGGGTTCCGCATCGAGCAACTCGGCACGCTGATCGCCGCCTTGACGGCGGAGGGGGTCGAGCGGGTCTGCTTCGCCGGCGCCATCGCCCGGCCGCCGCTGGACCCCTCCGCCGTGGACGCGGCCACGATGCCGCTGGTCCCGCGCATGATGCAGGCGATCCAGGCGGGGGACGACGCGGCCCTGCGCACCGTCATCGCCTTCTTCGAGGAGGCGGGCCTGACGGTGGTCGGCGCCCAGGAGATCGCGCCGGAGCTGTTGGACCTGCCGGTCACCGGCAGCCCGTCCAAGCAGGACGCCGCCGACATCGTCCGCGCGGCCGAGGTCCATGGCGCGTTGGGCGCGGTGGACGTGGGCCAAGGCTGCGTCGTCGCCAAGGGCCAGGTGCTGGCGGTCGAGGCCGCGCCGGGGACGGATTTCATGCTCGCCACGCTGGCCAAGCAGCCCCCCGCGCCGCCTCGCGCGCCCTCGGGCGGTCTGTTCGGCGGCGATCTGTTCGGCGGCGCCGCGGACTGGCTCAGCGGCAGCGGCGGTCCGCAGCGGCGCCTCCCGGATTTTGCCCGGCCTTCGGGCGGCGTGTTCTTCAAGGCCGCCAAGCCCGATCAGGACCGCCGCATCGACCTGCCCACCATCGGCCCGGCCACGATCCGCGCCGTCGCCGCAGCGGGCCTGAACGGTCTGGCGCTGGAGGCGGGCGGCGTTCTGGTGATCGACCGGGAGGACGTGGCGGCCCAGCTTGCCAGCACGGGCCTGTTCCTCGCCGCGTGGGAGCGGTGACGCGCCTCTTTCTCATCGCCGGAGAGCCCTCGGGCGACCGTCTCGGGGCCGCGCTGATCGCAGGGCTGCGGCAACTGGTGCCCGAGGTCGAGATCCACGGCATCGGCGGGCCGGAGATGGAGGCGCGGGGCCTGCAGAGCCTGTTCCCGATGTCCGACCTCTCGGTCATGGGGCTGGCCGAGGTGCTGCCGCGCTTGCCCCACCTCTTCCGCCGCCGGGACGAGGCCGTCGCGGCCATCGGCCGGCTGAAGCCCGATGCCCTCATCACCATCGACAGCCCCGATTTCTGCCTGCGCGTGGCGGCGCGCGCCAAGCAAGCGCGGGCGGATCTGCCGGTAATACACTACGTCGCGCCCTCGGTCTGGGCCTGGCGGCCGGAACGCGCCCAGAAGATGGCCCGGACCGTCGATCACGTGCTGGCGCTCTTGCCGTTCGAGCCCGACTACATGCGCGCCGCCGGCATGACCTGCGATTTCGTCGGCCACCCGGTCGTCGCCGACCCCATCGCACCGCCCTCCGAGGCGGGCCGCTTCCGGGAGCGTCATGGCATCACCGGCCCGATCGCCCTTGTGCTGCCGGGCTCGCGCAAGGGCGAGGTGGGGCGTCTGGCCCCGGTCTTCGGCGAGGCGTTGCAGCATGTGCCGCTCGGCACGCGCGTGGTCGTCCCGACCGTCCCCAATGTCGCCGAGGAGGTCCGCAAAGCGGTCGCGCTCTGGCCCGGCGCGCCTCTTGTCGTGACCGAGGCCGCCGAAAAGCGCGAGGCCTTTGCCGCCGCCGATGCCGCGCTGGCCGCCTCGGGCACGGTCAGCCTGGAGCTTGCGGCCAACGGCGTGCCGATGGTGATCGCCTATGACATGAACTGGTTCTCGCGCCGCCTGCTGGCGCGGATGCTCAAGGTCGACACGGTGACGCTGGTCAACCTCGTGACGCGGACCAAGGCGGTTCCCGAATTTCTGGGCGATGCCTGTCGCCCGGCGCCGATCGGCCGGGCCCTGGCCGATCTGCTGCGCGTGCCCTCCCAGAGGGAGCGGCAGATGGCGGCGCTCGACCGAACCATGGACCTGCTCGGCCGTGGCGGAGAAGATCCGGGGCTGCGGGCCGCGCGCTCCGTCCTGCGACATCTGGGATGGGAAGACGTGTCGGAATGACTTGCGGGCCCGGATGTGACGGGATACGACCGGCCTCAGGCACCCATAGCTCAGCTGGATAGAGCGCTGCCCTCCGAAGGCAGAGGTCAGAGGTTCGAATCCTCTTGGGTGCGCCACTCCCTCCCCTCGGATTGTCCCGCGCCTCCGCCACCGGCAGAGCGAAGCGGTTTGGACATGGTGTCCCGGCCTGCGGGTGCGGCGCGTTGGCTGTCGGTGGGCCAGGGTGGAGCCGAGGCGGCAGGGCAGGGCGGAGGCATAGGGCCGGAGAACGCGGTCGCGCTCTCTTCGCGCGCCAATCGCCCCGTCTGTCGGCTTTCTTCCAGGCCTCGCCCGGCCTTCATCCCTTGGGAGCAATACGCTTTTGGCTACGTCCCGTCGGAGACGATCTGACGCCTTTGACTCAGAAAGTAACGGTTGGCCCCTTTATCCCTGAAAAAGGAAATAATTGTGCGCGAACGATTGTTGAATCTCGAAGGGCGCAGGCCATCGCGGAGAGTCGCGGCGGACGGGGGAATGGAATGCTGACGAAGATACTTGTGCCCGTGCGCGGCGACGGGATGACCGGAACGGTGCTGCAACACGCCGCGGCGCTCGCCCGACGGCATGGGGCGCATGTGGTGGTCGCCCATTGCTGGATGCGCCCTGAGGATCTGGTTCCGCAAAGCGGTCTGCTGCCCAGCTTCGCGCGCACGACGATGATGGAGCAGGCCCAGGGAACTCGCCGACCGTCAGGAGGATCACCTCCGCGGAATCCTGCATCGTCTCGCCCGCGAATTCGGCCTGGAGGAAGGCCCGCCCCGGATTGGCGAGGCCGCGACCTGCGCCTTCATTGAGGTGCCGGGCAAGATGGCCGACGTGGTGACGCATCACGGGCGGCTGGCCGATCTCGTCGTGCTGCCCAAGCCGCAGCGCGAGCGGAACCTGGGCCAGGGCTCCCTGCGCGCGGCGCTCTACGCGACCGGGCGGCCGGTGATGATTTGTCCGACCGAGACCCGGCCCGAGGAAGACTTCGCGCGCCATATCGCGATCGGCTAGAACGGCTCTCTGTCCGCCTCGCGCGCGGTGTCCTCGACGCTCGATATCGTCGGTGCGGCCGAGGAGGTGACGATCCTCGTGGGCGAAGAGTATGACCATCCTCAAGCACGCCTTCGCCGGGTTTGCCGTCGCGGCGGCCCTCGGGACCCTGCCGATCACGGCGTCGGCGCAGGATTGGACGCCCCGGCGCCCCATCGACTTCACCATCATGGCCGGTCCCGGCGGGGGCGCGGATCAGATCGCGCGATTCACTCAGTCGGTGGTCGAGCAGAACGACATGACCAACCGTCCGCTCGTTCCGACGAACCGGGGCGGGGGCTCGGGGCGGGGGCGCTTCTGCATCTCAAGGATGCGCGCGACCCCGAACATACGCTGATGGTCACGCTCAACTCCCTCTACACAACGCCGCTGCGACAGGAGGCGTTGGGCGTCGACATCGAGGCCTTCACGCCGATCGCGATGATGGGCGTCGATCCCTTCGTTCTCTGGGTCCACAAGGACGAGGGCATCTCCACCTTCGAGGAATTCGTCGAGAAGGTGCGGTCCATGGACGGGGATTTCGTCATGGGCGGCGCGGGGCAGGGGCAGGAGGACTCGATTGTCATCGCCTACATGTCGGGCGCCTGCGATCTGGACATCAACTACATCCCATATGACGGCGGCGGCGCCGTGGCCAAGGATCTCGCCGGACGTCAGATCATGGCGACGGTGAACAACCCGGCCGAGGCCAAGGGCTTCTACGAGGCAGGGGATTTCGTGCCGCTCCTGGCCTTCTCGGACGAGCGCATGGACGCCTATCCGGACGTGCCCACCCTCAAGGAGAAGGGGCACGACTTCACCTACTACAACCAGCGCGCCGTGGTCGGTGCGCCCGGCATGTCGGAGGCGGCGGCCGAGTATTACCGCGATGTCTTCTCGCAGGTCTACGAGAGCGATGCCTGGCAGGGCTATGTCGAGTCCGAGAGCCTCTCGAACCTGCCGATGGATGCCGACGAGACCCGCGCCTGATGGACCACGCAGGTTGCTAACCACCGCAACCTGCTGGCGCAGATCGACGGCTGAGCGAGACATGCGGGCGCCCGCGACTGACGGGCGACCCTGCTAAGACGAAGGGGCGGCAATGCGCCGAGGCGAAATCATCATGGTGGGGCTCCTGGCCCTCTTCTCGCTCTACCTCATGTGGAAGAGCGCGGAACTGCCCATCGGCTATATCCGTGGCCAGGGGCCGGGCGGCGGCGCGTGGCCGTTCTGGCTTTCGGCGGTGATGCCGGGCAGCTGCGGCGTGATCGCGCTGCGCTGGTGGCGCCGCGAGAGCCCGCCCTCGCGCTCCGAGGAGCCGATGCTCGACAGCTACGGCTGGCGCACGCTGGCGCAGGTCGGCGGCATCGTCGTCTTCGTGGCGCTGATCGACGTCATCTTGATCTACGGCGCCATCGCGGTTTCCTGTTCTATTACATGCGCTTCCTCGGGCGTCACGGCATCCCGCTGACGCTGACGCTGACGATCTCGCTCGTCACCCCCATCGCGATGTTCTTCTTTTTCGAGGGCGCGATGATGATCCCGATGCCGCAGGGCATGCGTTTCACCCAGCCGGTCTTCGACCTGCTCTACGACATTCTCTGCTGACGCCCGGAGGGCTCCGACATGGACGTGCTGTCCTTCCTCGCCGACGGCTTCGTGCTGGCGCTACAGCCGACCAATCTGATGCTGATCCTCATCGGCGTCTCGATCGGTCTCTTCATCGGCGCGATGCCGGGGTTCGGCTCGGTCAATGGGGTGGCGATCCTTCTGCCGATCACCTTCCTGGTGCCGCCTAACTCGGCGATCATCTTCTTTGCGGCGATCTATTACGGGGCAATGTATGGCGGCGCGATCTCCTCGGTGACGCTGGGCATCTCGGGCGCGTCCACGGCGATGGCCACGACCTTCGACGGCAGGCCCCTGGCGCTACAGGGCCGGGCGAGCCTGGCGCTGGTGACGGCGGCGCTAGCCTCCTTCGTGGGGGGCAAGGTCGCCAACATCCTCTTCACGCTCTTCGCGCCGATCCTGGCGACGGTGGCGCTGTCCTTCGGCCCGCCGGAGATCTTCGCGCTGATGCTGCTGGCCTTCGCGACCTTTGTCGGCCTCGGCGGCGATGACATCCCAAAGACGGTGCTTTCGATCTGCCTCGGCCTCGGCCTCGTGCTGGCGGCGGTGGGCATCGACACGATCTCCGGCGAGCCGCGGCTGGTGCTGTTCGAGATCGACGGCTTCCTGCGCGGCATCGGCTTCATCGTGCTGGCCATCGGTGTCTATGGCATCGGCGAGATGCTTTGGATCATCGAGCAGACCCGCGGCGAGGTCACGACGACCAATCCCAAGATGACCGCCAAAGGCATGATGGCCGACACGCGCGAGGCGGTGCGTCGCGGCTGGAAGGGCACCTGGATCGGCTCGATCCTGGGCTTCTTCGTCGGCGTCCTGCCGGCTGCGGGGGCCACGCCGGGGTCGCTGATGTCCTATGGCGTGGCCAAGATGGTCTCCAAGACGCCCGAGGAATACGGGCGGGGCACGCCCGATGGGGTGGCCGCGCCGGAGGCGGCGAACAACTCCGCCTCGATCGGCTCGATGCTGCCGATGCTGACGCTGGGCATTCCCGGCTCGCCCAAGACGGCGATCCTGCTGGGCGGCATGATCATCTGGGGGCTGGTCCCGGGGCCGCGCCTCTTCGTCGACGAGAGCGAGTTCGTCTGGGCCTGATCGGCTCGTTCTACATCTCGAACGTGGCGGCGCTGCTCATTCACCTCGCCTTCATCCCGCTCTTCATCCGGATGCTCCGCACGCCCTTCACGATCCTCGCGCCGATGATCTTCGTGCTGTCGATCATCGGCGGTTTCGCGGCGACGCGCTCGATGCACGACATCTGGCTGATCGTGATCTTCGGCCTCGCGGCCTTCTTCCTGCGGAAGTTCGACTATCCGCTCGCGCCCGCCGTTCTGGCCATCGTGCTGGGCCCCATCGCCGAGCCGACGCTCCGCCAGTCGCTTCTGCTCTCCTCGGGGGATCCCTCGATCTTTTTCACCCGGCCCATTGCCGGGCCGATCACGGCGATCGCGCTGATCCTGATCTTCCTGCCCGCGTTCAAGATGCTGCGGCGGTGGAGGGCCGCCGCACGCGGGTAGGGCGCATCAGCCCGTGTAGAGCCCGGCCACCTTCGCGCGCAGCTGCACCAGCGCGAGGACAGTGTCGATGGTGGGGGTCGGCGTCTCGGTGACGCGGCCCAGTTCCTGCACCGAGCCAACCAGCGCGTCGATCTCCATCGGCCGCCCCTGGTCCAGGTCCTGGAGCATCGAGGTCCGGTGCGCACCGACCTGGGCGCCGCCCTTGATGCGGCGGTCGACGTCGATGGGGAACTTCACGCCCAGCTTCTCGGCGACGGTCTGCGCCTCGACCATCATCGCGCGCGCGACCGCCCGCGTCCCGGGATCGGTGCAGAGCACGTCCAGCGTGGCATGGGTCAGCGCGCTGATCGGATTGAAGCTGAGATTGCCCCAGAGCTTCACCCAGATCTCGTCCCGCAGCTTGGGCCGGACGGGTGCCTTGAGCCCGGCCGCCGTCAGCGCCTTGGAGAGGGCCAGCGCGCGCTCGGACTTGGACCCGTCGGGCTCCCCCAGGGAGAAGCGGTTGCCCTCGATATGCTTGACCACGCCCGGCTCGATGACCTCGGCGGCCGGGTAGACCACGCAGCCCAGCACCCGGTCGGGGCCAAAGCCGTCCCATTGCGCGTTGCCGGGATCGACGCTTTCCAGCCGGGTGCCCTCCAGCGGGCCGCCGATCTTGTGGAAATACCACCAGGGCACGCCGTTCACGCCCGAGACGATTGTCGTGTCCGGCCCGATCAGCGGCTGCATCTTGTCCACCACCGGCGGCACGGAATGGGCCTTGAGCGTGACCACGACATAGTCCTGCGGGCCGAGTTCCGCGGGGTCGTCCGTCGCGGTGACGGGGACCGAAATCTCTTTGCCGTCCTCGATGAGCCGCAGCCCGTTCTCGCGCATCGCGGCCAGATGCGGGCCGCGCGCCACCAGGCTGACCTCCGCCCCCGCCTGCGCGAGCTTGGCCCCCATGTAACCGCCGATCGCTCCGGCGCCGAAGATGCAGATTTTCATGCCTTTCCCCTCGCTCAGCTGCCCAGGCCCAGCTTTTCGGCCAGGCCGATCCGCTGGAGCTTGCCGGTCGCGCCCTTGGGGATCTCGTCGAGGATCAGAACCTGACGCGGCACCTTGAACGCCGCCAGCCGCTCGGCCGCGAAGTCGCGGATCTCGCGCTCGGTGGCGCTGGCGCCGTCGCGCAGCACGACGGCTGCCGCGACTTCCTCGCCCAGCTTGGGATGGGGCACGGCAAAGGTCACGCATTGCGCGATGGCCGGGTGGTCCGACAGGATGCCGTCCACCTCCAGCGGGCTGACCTTTTCGCCGCCGCGGTTGATGATCTCCTTGAGGCGCCCGGTCAGGCCCAGATATCCGTCCTCATCAAACGCGCCCTGGTCGCCGGTGCGGAACCAGCGCTTGCCCTCGGCCTCGAAGAAGCTCTTGGCGTTGGCGTCCGGGTTGCTCTCGTAGCCGGGCGTGACGTTCGGACCCGAGATCACGACCTCGCCCACGCCCTCGACCAGCCGGTCCTCGGTCTCGTGCGCCACGCGCACCTCCGGCCCTGCGGCGAGGCCGACCATCCCGGGCTTCTGGCGCCCGGGCTCGACGGGGTTGGAGCACATCTGATGCGCCGCCTCGGTCATGCCATAGGCCTCGACCACGGGGGCGCCGAAGGTCTCGGCCAGCTGCGTCATCACCGGCCCCGGCAGCGAGGCCGACGAGGAGCGCAGGAAGCGCAGCCGCGCCTTCTCGATGATCTCGGTGTTGCGCTTGGCCCGCGCCAGGATCGCCTGATGCATCGTCGGAACGGCGGTGTACCAGGTCGGGTCCACCTCATCGAGCCAGCCGAAGAAGCGCAGCGCGTCGAAGCCCGGTGAGCAGGAGATCGAGGCCCCCGCCGCCAGCGACGCGCCCACCGCCGCCACCAGCCCGTGGATATGGAAGAGCGGCATGACGTTCAGGCAGCGGTCCTCGGCCGTCAGCTTGAGCGAGGCCGCGATATTCCCGGCCGAAGCGGCGACGTTAGACTGCAGCAGCGGCACGATCTTGGGCCGCGAGGTCGTCCCCGACGTGTGCAGGATCAGCGCGACACCGTCCGGGCCGGGCGTGCCGTCCTCCGTCGCCGGGTTGGTCTCGCCCACGGGCGCCAGGGTGAAGGCGCCGGCCGGGCCGGTCTCGTCGGCGGTCAGCTCGATCACCGTCAGGCCCTGTCCCTCGGCGGCGGCGCGCGCCGGGCTCTCCGCCCCCGCCGCGACGATGATCGCCTTGGCGCCCAGGTCTTCGAGGTAGAAGGCGAACTCTTCTTCCTTGTAAGCAGGGTTCAGCGGGGCGGTCGTCGCGGCTTGGGCGACGGTGACGAAGGCCACCGCCATCTCGGGGCCGTTCGGCAGCACGATGGCGACCCGATCCGCCGCGCCCACGCCAGCCGCGCGCAGTGCGCCGCGCACCGCGTCCGATTGCTGGCGCAACGCGCCATAGGTCGTCCAGTCCCGGCCCGGCGCGCCGATCGCGGGCGCTCCGCTGTCATGATCCGCGATCAGTCCTGCAATCGTGTCCGCCATGGTCACCCCTTTCCTCCAGCCGTCCCGTGACGGTCGCGGCATCTTATTTCGTGGCCGATCGCGGAGCGCAACGCCCGACGGCCTGCGCAATCGCCTCCGACCCCGTGTTAGCGCCACCGCATGCGACGAAAACCCCGGCGTCCTGCGTCGCGAGAGCCCGGTGCGGCCGGCGACCGACCGAAGACCGGCGCGTGCCGCGCCTGCGCGAACAGCCGGTTGACGCCTTTCGAGAAACTCCTTACCCATCGGGGCAACATAGCAGGGGCGCTCCGTATTGCCGGGGCTGAGATGCGGGGCGCATGCCCTCGGACCCTTGAGCTGATCTGGATAATGCCAGCGGAGCGAGGTGAGCATGTTCTCAGGAGCACAAGTGTCTTTGTACCCGATGTCCGACGACTTCGTCGGCATCATTCTCGGTGCGATCGGGTCTCTGGACCCCTGGCGCGACCGGTTAAGGATCGAGACCGACTCTCTGTCGACCCTTATGGTCGGCCCCCCGGATGTGCTGTTTCCCGCGATGCGCGACCTGTTCTGCGCCGCCGCCCGGTCGGGCGTTCACACGACGATGCATGCGACCGTGTCTCGCGGCTGTCCGGGCGAGCCCGACGACCCGATCTGCACGCCGGTGGCCGGGCCGTCGCGCGACCTGAGCCTCGCCGAGCGCGTGGAGGCCTGCCGCGCGGTGGTCGCCACCGCCCCGGTCCTGGAGCAGGAGATCTCCGTTCAGTTTTCGCTCTACCCGCTGGGCGTCGGGCATCACATGGACGAGATCTACGGCTGCATCGAGTTCCTCAAGACCTCGGGAACCTTCTTGCGGTCCAAGAACTTCTGCACCGCGCTGCGCGGCGATGCGGGGCCGGTCTTCGAGACGCTCAGCCAGGCCTTCACCGGCTTCGGGGCCACGGCCGGGCATCTCGCGATGGATGTGACCGTTTCGGCCAACTCGCCGAGCGACCGCTGAAGCCAGGGTCGCGCGGCGGCCCTGTTCCCTTTCCAACATTCCCGTACCTCAGGAGGCTGATATGGCCAATACTACCGTGTGGACTCTGCGTGAGACCCTGATCGTCGCTGTGCTGGGGGCCGTCTTCGGCGTGCTCTATCTCGGCTGGGTGCAGGTGTGGCTAGTGCTTCAGGCAATCTTCGGGGCTGTGACGATGGATGTCGTGATGGGCTTTTGGTTCATCGTCTCGATCATCGCCGCCGCCATCATCCGCAAGCCGGGCGTCGCGCTCGTGTCCGAAGTCTTGGCGGCGGCGGTCCAGGTCCTGCTGGGCAGCCCGGCCGGGCTGCTTCTGCTGCTAACCGGTCTCGTGCAGGGCGCGGGGGCCGAAGCGGTCTTCGCGGCGACGCGGTGGCGGCGCTATTCCCTGGCGGTGCTGATGGCGGCGGGCATGGGCGCGGCCCTGTTCTCCTTTGTCTATACTTGGGTCCGCTTCGACTATGGCAGCCTGGCGCCGGGCCTTCTGGTCGCGATGTTCGCGCTGCGGCTGGCCTCCGGCGCGCTGCTGGGTGGGTTGCTCGGCCACGTGATCGTCAAGGCGCTCTACCGCACCGGCGTCCTTTCGGGGCTCGCCATCGACCGCGACATGCGCACCGCCAATGCCTGAGGCGCTGGCCTATGACCGCGTCGCGCTGCGCCATGACGGCGCGGGCGGCGACGCGGTCGGTCCAGTGTCGCTCAGGCTGCGCGAGGGGGAGCGCGCCCTGCTGCTCGGCGCGTCCGGCGTGGGCAAGTCCACGCTGGTGCAGGCGGCGACGGGGCTGTTCCCGAAATCCATCCCCGGCGAAAGACGCGGCGCGATCCGTCTCTGCGGGCGCCCGGTCGATGACCGGACGCCGGCCGACTGGGCCGATACGTGCGGCTATCTCTTCCAGGATGCGGCGCAGACGCTGGCGGGCTTCACGGTCCGCGACGAGATCGCCTTCGGTCCCGAGAATGCGGGCGTTGCCGGGGCGCGCCTTCCCGAGATCGTCGCCGAGGCCATGGCCCGTGCTGGCATCCCGGAGACCTGGTCGGCCCGCCGCATCGCGACCCTCTCGGGAGGAGAGCGCCAATGCGTCGCCCTGGCGGCGCTGCTGGCGCAGGGCGCGCCGATCACGCTTGCGGACGAGCCTGCCGCAAGCCTCGCGCCGGTCGCCGCGCGGCGGATGGCGCGATTGCTGCTTGCGCCCGGTCGCACGACGCTGGTGGTGGAGCACAAACCGGGCCCGGTCCTCGATCATATCGACCGCTGCATCGCCTTGGGCCGGGACGGGCGGGTGATGTCCGAAGGCGCGCCCCGGCAGATCTTGGCGCGCGACGCCGACGCGCTGGCCGACGCGGGCATCGCCTTGCCGCTGGCTGCCCGCTTGCATCTGAACCTGCCGGATCTAATCGACCCCCGCCTGTCGCTGGAGGAGGCTTTGGCCCGGCTGCCGCCCGGACAGGCGCACCGCCTTCGCGACGTGATCCTGCCCGCGCCGATACCCATCGGAGAGGTCGTCCTTCGGCTCGACGGGGCCGACTGCGCGCCGGCATTCGGGCCTGTCGTCCTGCGCGATGTGTCGTTGACGCTTCGCGCGGGAGAGGTGCTTGCGATCCTGGGGCCGAACGGCGCCGGGAAGTCGACGCTTGCGGCCTGTCTCTCGGGCCTGCTGCCCCCCCGTGCCGGACGCCGGGAGGGGGCCGCCGGGGCCGTCGCCTTTCAGAACCCCGAAGCGCATTTTAGCCGCGAATCCGTGCGCGCCGAGATCGAAGATATCGACCCCGCGCCAGAGCGCGTGTCGCGGATCCTCGACCGCTGGGGCCTGACGGCCGTGGCCGACCAACACCCGTTCACCCTGTCGCAAGGGCAGAAGCGTCGCCTGTCTCTTGCCCTGCTGGCCGAGACCGACCGGTGGCCGCTGCTCATCCTCGACGAGCCGACGGCCGGGCTGGACGGCGTCGCTGAAGCGGCGCTCCGCGATCGGATCGCGGGCTTGGCGCGCGAGGGCCGGGCCGTCGCGGTCATCACCCATGACATGGATTTCGCCCTGTCCGTCGCCGACCGCGCGGTTCTGGTCGGCGGGGGCGCGCTGCGCTTCGACGGTCCTTGCGCCGCCCTGATGCGGGACAGGGAGCGGCTGTCGGCGGCGGGGCTGCTGCCCCCGGAGGCCGCGCCGGTGCTCGATTGGATCGATAGGACATGCTGATTTCGATGCACCCGCTGCCGAAGCTGGTCCTCTGCCTTCTTTGGATCGTCGCCGCGCTGGTCGTCTTCCGGCTGTCCTTCCAGATCGCGCTCTTTGCGGTGGCCACGCTGGTTCTGCTCTTCGATGCCCGCATTCCCTTGCGGCGACTGCTGGGCCTCATGGTGCCTTTCGCCCTGTTCGGCTTCGGCTTTCTGACGACATCCGTGCTGTTTCGCGCCGAGTCGGGCTTTGCGGTGCTGATGGCGCAGGAGCAGGGCGGCGCGCCCGAGGTGGCGCCGGGGCTCGTGCTGTTCTTCCGCGTGATGGCGTGCGGGATGATCTCGGCGGTCTTCGCGCTGACGACCGATCCTGGGCAATTCGTGCGCGCGCTGATGCAGCATCTGCGCCTGCCCGCGCCAATGGGATTTGCCCTGATGCAGGCGATGCACATGGTGCCTGACCTGCGCGCGGAACTCCTCCAGATGCGCATGGCGCGCGCGATCCGGCTGGGCCGACCCTTGCGGCGCGTGCCCACGCCGCCTGAGGCCCTGGCGCTGGCGATCCCGCTTCTGGCCTACGCGATCCGCCGCGCCACACGCGCCGCCCTGTCTTTCGAGGCGCGTGGCCTTCGACCGGGCCGCGTGCGCAGCCAGTTGCCGCAGGCGCAGATATCGCGCGCGGATTGGATGCGCCTTTTCGCCGGCATCGGAGGTCTGGCCCTGCTGCTGGCCATGGCGCCGCAAGGCCTCACCTGAGCGCGCGCCGCCCTGGTTAGACGGCGACCGCGTGCCGCGCCTTCTGCGTGGCGAGATAGGCATCGAAGGCGGAGGCGATGACGCGAATGAGCGGGCGCCCGAGCGGCGTGGCGGTGATGAGGCCGGAGGCATCTCTGACGATGAGACCGTCGGCCTCGAGCTCCGCCAAGGCCGGTTCCGCATCGGCAAGGGCCGTCGCGCTCTGCCCATGAGCCGCGGCGACAGCGGCGGGGTTGACGCGGCCTTGGCACATCAGCCGCTCGATGATCTCGCCCCGCAGGAGGTCGTCGTCGGTCAGCGCCAGACCGCGCCCGACCGGCAGGCGGCCCTCGGAAATCGCGCGGGCCCAGGCGCCCGTCTCCGACAGATTCTGGGAATAGCTGCGCGGCGTCCGCCCGATCGAGGTCGTCCCAACGCACAGCATCGTCGTGGCGCGGTCGGTGGTGTAGCCCTGGAAATTGCGGCGCAGCGTGCCGTCCTCCGCCGCTTGTGCCAGCGCGTCCCCCGCCCGCGCGAAGTGATCGAGGCCGATGGCCGTGAACCCCGCCGCCTGCAAGGCATGGCTCGCCGCGTTCGCCTGGTCCTGACGGGCCTCCGCGCCGGGCAGGGCGGCCTCGTCGATCAGCCGCTGCTTCTTAGCCATCCACGGGACATGGGCATAACCGAACAGCGCGATCCGGTCGGGGCCGATTTCTTCGCAAAGGCGGATCGTTTCAAGCAGCGTCTCGGTCGTCTGATGCGGCAGCCCGTAGATCAGGTCGAAATTGATCCCCTTGACCCCGGCCGCGCGCAGCCCGTCGACGGCGCGCCGCACCATCTCCGGTGGTTGGATTCGATTGATCGCCGCCTGCACCCTCGGGTCGAATTCCTGGACGCCGAAGCTGGCGCGATTGAAGCCGAGCGCACCGATCATAGCGATCATCTCGTCCGACAGGCTGCGCGGATCGCTTTCGATCGCGAGTTCCGCATCGGGCTCGATCTGGAAGCGATCGCCCACCGCGCGCATCAGCATGGCCAGATCCTGCGGCAGGAGCGCCGTCGGCGTCCCGCCGCCCCAATGCAGATGGGAAATGCGCATCTTGGCCGGCAGGTGCGATGCCAGAAGGTCGATCTCCTGACGCAGCATCTGAGCATATTGGGCGATGGGGGCCTCGCGGGAGGCGAGCTTCATGTTGCAGCCGCAATACCAGCACAGATGCCGGCAGAAGGGCACGTGCAGATAGAGGGAAATCGGCTCCGCCGGGTCGAGCGCGGCGAGGGCGCGGGCGTGGGCCTCCGTCCCGAACCCCTTATGGAAATGAGGAGCGGTCGGATAGCTCGTATATCTCGGCACGTTCCGTGTCCGATAGCGATCGAGTCGGGTTTGGATGCAGGCTGTCATGACGGGGTCCTACTGCGCCGCGCGGGGATGCGGTTTGATGTCGATCAGGTTCGGCGTCGATCCGCTGCGTTCGAGTTCGAAGCGGCAGGGGTGGCCCGGGCTATGGGCGCCGCAGCTCGTTTCGGTGCAGGTCGCATCCGCTGCGACGAGAACGTGGTAGAGACGGGCAAAGACGGCCGCGTGCCAGTGGCACAGGCAGCCCTCGGACCGTTCGCCCGCGACGAGCGGGTTGTCGGCGATCTCGAAGGTCATCGGATCGACGACCCGGAACCGTCCGGAGCCGACGAAGGTCCAGGCATGGCGGGCGATGGCCCGCGACAGGAGCGCCGCCGAAGGCCCCGCCGGAAGCACCCGGAGCAGGAGTTGCGCCGGACGCGGGATCCGATGGGCGAGGATGTAATCCGCCGTCGCGCGGCCAGCCTCGCCGGCGAGCGCGGGGGCGAGGATCGGCTCCTCCTGGCGGAGCGTGCGATGCAGCTGCGCGGCCTGGGTCTCCGGGATCATCCGCGTGCCGTCCGGCAGGTCGAATATCCCGGCCCGGGCGAGGATCTGGCCGCGCCGTTCCGGGCCGCCCAACCGGTCGAGCACCGGCAGCATCTGGAGGATGGCGTTGGGGCCGATCAGGGCGGGGCCGGACCGGACATCCTCAGACATCCTCCATCTGTTGATCGCCGCCGCCGCAGACCCGGACCTCCGCCCCGTTGGGCATCTTGAACGTCTGGTTGCGCTCGGCGGCGCGTTCCTTGCCCTGAGCCCGCAAGGCTTCGCGCCGCTCGGCCGCCCGGGCCGCCTTGTCCGCCGCCGCTTCCCAATCGGCGGTCTGCGCCTCGGCCAGTTGACGGGTTTCGTCGAAGTGGAAATCGACGGTCGACTTGGTCTGCGGACCCCAATAGCCCGCCTTGCCCAGGTCGTAGAAGGTGCGCTGGAACCCGGCCTTGAGGAAGGCATAGAGGCATCCCAGCAGATAGCGGCGGCGGAAGCCGGTGCCGCGCCAAGGATAGTGGAACAGCGCCTTCTTGGAATAGAACCGGCGGTAATTGTTCATCACCCCGTCCAGCAATTCGCCCCGGTCCATCGCGGCGGGCTTCATGATCGGGGTGACGAAATTGTATTTCGAGAAGTCGTAGATCTCGACCTGATCCTTGAGCTCCTGGAAGAGGGGCGTGAAGGGCCAGGGCGTATACATCGACCAGTTCGCAAGATCCGGCTGCCAGTCCCAGGCCATCTGATAGGTCTCTTCCAGCGTGTCCGGCGTCTCGTTGTCGAGGCCGACGATGAACTGCGCTTCCACCAGGATATCGGCCTCCCGCAGGAGGCGGATCGCCGTCTTGTTCTCGTCGACCTTGGTTTCCTTGTTGAAAACGTCCAGCTTCATCTGCGCGGCGGCCTCGGTGCCGAGGCTGACATGGACGAGCCCCGCCTTGCGGTAGAACTTCAGCAGGTCTCGGTCGCGGTAGATATCCGTCACACGGGTGTTGATGCCCCATTTGACCTTGTCGGGCAGGCCCCGGTCGATCAGCTCCTGGCAGAAGGCGACGAATTTCTTCTTGTTGATCGTGGGTTCCTCGTCGGCGAGGATGAAGAAGCCGACCCCATGGGTCTCGACCAGGTCCTCGATCTCGTCGACGACGTCCTTGGGGTCGCGCACCCGGTAATCGCGCCAGAATTTCCATTGGCTACAGAACGAACAGGTGAAGGGACAGCCGCGCGCCAGGTTCGGGATGGCGACGCGGGTGCCGAGTGGGATGTAGATATACTTGTCCCAGTCGAGCACGGTCCAGTCGGGCTTGATCTTGGAGAGGTCCTTGACGGTCGAGGCGGCCTCGGTGGCGACGATCTCCTGCCCGTCGCGGAAGGCGAGGCCCTTGATCTTGCGCCTGTCGGCCGGCCAGCGGCCGTCTTCGATGGCGAGCATGAGCTCGGTGCAGATTTCCTCTCCCTCGCCGCGGACGATCACATCGACCCAGGGCGCCTCGGAGAGGACTTGCTTGAACATGAAGGTCGCATGAACGCCGCCTAGCACCCGAACCGCGTCCGGAACCACATCGCTTGCGACCTTGAGAACATCCTCCGCGCGGTAAATCGACGGCGTGATCGCGGTCACGCCCACCACATCGGGGCGGATCGCCTCCATGCGCCGCGCGAGTTCCGCGTCGTCGATCTCGTCCGTCATCGCGTCGATGAAATGGATGTCGTCGAAGCCCGATTGCCGCAGATGGCCGGTCAGATAGGCGACCCAAGCCGGGGGCCATGTCCCGGCGATCTCCGCGCCGCCGGAGCGATAATTGGGGTGAACGAAAAGGATGCGCATGATGAAGTCCCCGGGACAGGTGTCACTATGAATAGACGCTAAAATGTCAGGATGGGTTGACACACATCAAGCGAATCGGGGGGAGCGGGCAGAATTCTGCGGGTGTCACTGCTGATCGGGCCCTTTGGTTGTCATTCCGCCGTGGCAAGGCGAGCCTGTAGGGGCGGGCCACCGCCGGGCGGAAAGCAAGTCTCTGGCGGTCATCGCCCGGCATGGCCGGTCCTGTAGGGGCCGGGCCCATCTCGGGGCGGAGGCAAGCGCTCATCGAGAGACAGCTCAGGCCCGGGGGCGAGCAGCGGTCCCCAGAGCATCGAGCCAAAGCGCGCGGAGGGCGGGCATCGCGCTCGCGCGGGCCGTTGCCAGCAGCAGATGATCGTCGATCTCTGCGACCAGCACATCGTTCTGGACCTGACCCACGCCCGCGACGATCAGCAGGCGCCAGCGCGTGGGCGCGCCCGCCGCCCCTTCTGGCGCATTCATGCGGCTCAACAAGTCGCTGGAGACGCGAAAGAGCGCCCCCGCATCGGCCTCCGGCCCCTTGACCGGATCGACCGTGTCCCCCTGGACGATCACCGCCGATGCGATGAGATCCTGTGCCTTGTCGAGAAACCGGCGCAGGCGCGCCGCCGGTTCATCCTCTGCATCGGCGGACTGCAAGCGGGCGAGCAAGCGCTCCACCGGAAACCCGGCCCTGGTTGAGGTGCCGCCCGCGACAAGCGCCTCGGAGCGCACGGAGATGTCGCTGGCCCTGCTGCATAGGCCGGCCAGCGTCTCCTCGAATGCGGCCGCCGCATTTTCGATCGCGGCGCTGTCGTCGCGATTCTCGAAGCCATTGGGGGCCGATGCTGCGCCGCTGGAGTCGAGGGTGGAAAAGGCCAGGAGCCGGCCCATCTCGGCATCGCAGCGCAACCGCTCCGCCCCGTCGAAGGCGAAGATCAGGCGTCGGCCGAGCATCGTGTCCGCGAGTCGCCGGAGGACGAGCGCCGCGCCCTCCGCCCCGGTGGTCAACGTCCGGCCGGTATCGGCGCCGAGCCCGTATGCCGACGCGCTGGTCAGCGCCTGCCAGAGCGCGGGTTCGGTCGCATCGCCCGCCATGTCACGCCAGCGCCGCGCGATCGCCCGGCAGGAGATCGTCGAACACCCAGGCGGCGGCTTCGAACACATCGTCGATCGCGGCCTCGGGGGCGAGGATGCAGCCGAAGACCTCGTCGCCCTGCGGCGTTCCGCGCTGAAAGACCTGGCACCCGGTTTCCGTTGCAAGCATGGCCCGCATCATCCCCATTTCTGGCCCGTTCCCCGGCGCGGCGGAGAGCAGCCGCGCCGCGAGACCGCACAGCGCGTCCAATTCTTCCTGCGGCCATTTCAGATCGCTGTCCCAGGCCAGCACCGTGCCCGTGGACAAATCCATCAGAAGCGCAATCTCGCAGCCGGCGATCTTGTGCCTGAAGTTTCTGAGCGCGTCGTGGGTCATCGGCCTCCGGGAACAGCTGACCTCTGGTCTAATCCGCCCTCGTTAAAGCAAGGTTAGCGTGCGGACCTCTCACGCGCCGGGCTGCGCATATGCCGCGCCGCGCGGGTCGCGCCTCAGGGCGATGCGACGCGGCTGAATGCCCTCTGCGCCGGTCCGTGGTTCCGGGGCGTCCTGCGCGCGCGTGGACGCCGCGAAGGTCACGGTGCCCGTGCGCGGCGCCTCCAGAGGCTCGACCATCTCCAGAAGGCTCGCAATGAAGGCATCCGCGCCGGAGGCGTCGAGCGCGGCCATGTCCTCGCCCGCCGCCGCCGCCGCGGTCAGCGAGATCGGCAGAACCGCCTTGAAGAGACCGTCGGTTTCGTGGCGGACGCGCGTGAGAATGCGCGCGCGGTCCGCCTCGGACGCGATCTTGTCGATCCGCGTGATGAGCAGGAGGCTGCGCTCCCGGAGCCGATCGGGCAGGCTCTCCCACAGTGTCGCTTCGGTCTGTCGCCAAGCTTGCGTCGCGGGCGTGCACCAGACCACGCCATCGACATGCTCGATCATCCGTTCCCAGATATCCTCGGGCAGGTTCGGGTCCGAGGTGCCGGGCATGTCGATCAATTCGCAGAATTCGAGCACATCGGCCGAGAGCGACACACAGACGGCCTGAGCGTCGCGATGAGACAGCGTCGTCAGGTCTTCGGCCGTGATCGGCTGCTCGGCGCCGTTCATGTCGATGCGTGTCATGCGGCTGCGGCCGCCACGATACCAGATCGGAGGAAGCTGTGTCGCCGTGACCTTGACCGGCGAGATGGCGTGGCCCAGCAGCAGATTGGCCAGCGTGCTCTTGCCCGCGCTGAACTCCCCCATCAAGGCGATCCGCGGGTGGCAAGGCGGATCGGCGGGCGGGGTCGCATCGGTCGGATGGTCGGTGCTCATGATGCGATCTCCATCGTTTGGGCGAGATTTTCGGATGCGTTCGACGCCCCCGCGCGCGCGAGATCGAGCAGGACCCTGCGGTTCGCATCCAGGAAATCACCGAGCGCCGCGCGCAGGGAGGCCTCGTAGCCCTTCGCATTGTCGCTCAGGAGCGTCTGGAGGATCGGCTGGGTTTCCTCGTGGATCAGGCGCTCGAAATCGTCGGCGCAGGCCTGGTAGCCCTTCCGGCGGCGCCAAAAGCGGGTCCACCAGGTGCCGCGCAGGTCGAGCGCGATGGTCTGGCCCAGCACCACGGGCGCATCGGGCGCGGGCAGGGGCGGGGCCTCCAGCATGGGCGGCGCGTCCCTCAGATCGAAGGCCTCCCGGTAGAGCGCGTTGAACTCGGCGGAGACGGCGGCCATGCCGTCGGTGCCATGGCGGCCGACCGCGCGGACATAGCGTTGAAATGCCGAGCGGAGGAGTGCGCGCAGACCGCAGGAGTCATAGCGCCAGACCGCCATCTCTCCGTGAAGTTCGAGATGCGAGACCAGCGCCACCAGGGCGCGCCGAACGAAGACCTGCCGCGCGCCGTCGACCCGCTCTTCCAAAGCCGCGTGCAACGGCCCGAGCCCGTCCGCGAACCGGCGGCGCGCCCTTTCCTCGATCTCGGAAATGGCCTCTTCCAGGGCCTCTGGCGGAATCCGGCAAACGCTGCCCGCGCCACGCCGCGCGGCCGCGACGGCATCGGCGGTGAGAACCGAGCGATCGAGATTGCCGATCTCCACCTCGATCTCGCGCAGGAGTTGCGCGCCCGCGCCGGATTCGATGCGGGCCGCTATGATCCGGCCCAATGCGGGGACACCGGAGAGGGTCCAGGCCATGTCCTCCAGAGAGCCGAAGGCATGCTCCTCGCCGACGCCTGCCTCCGCCCAACGGACCATGGCGTCGACGCTGTCTTCGGGCAGCGCCTCGACCTGACCCGCCATCGCCTCCGCCGCCCAGGCGCCGCTCCCGAAGATGATCTCGGCATTCTCGGGGCCTTGATGTTTGCGCAGGGTGTCGAGGATCGAGTCGCGGATCTTGGGGATGTCCGATGCGGGGTCGTCCAGCTCGTCGATGCGGTTGACGAAGATGACGACATCCCGCGCGCGCAGGTTCGCGATCATCCGGATCAGGGCCAGATCGACCGTGGTCAGCGCCTGCGTCGCCGCAAGCACCATGACGCAGAGACGGCTGCCGCGCAGCGAACTGATGGTGATCTGCTCTCGGATCATGAAAGTGTCGTTCACGCCGGGCGTGTCCCGCAGGCAGAGAGGCAGCGGCAGGCCCGGCTGCTTCAGCCACAGATCGGCCGTGCGGGTGATATCCGCAAAGCGGCCCTTTTCGCGGTCGCCGCCGGCCTCCTCCCAGAAGTCGTCGCCCATGCAGACATAGCGTTCGACCAGAGCAGCATCGAAGCGGTCGTAGTCATGGGACTGGCCGAGCAGCATCTCAAAGCGACGGCCCAGCCGCTCGCGGGACTTGGCGCGCATCTTTTCCATCTGGGCGCGGACCTTCGCGACCTCGTCCTCCGCCCCGGCGCGGCCGGCGAGTTCGCCCAGCCGCCCGCCCTGGCGCACGAGCCGGGTCCATTCCTCTTCGCCAAAGAAGGTAAAGGTGGCGTTGGCGGTCTGGCGCTCCGGTCCCGGTTGCAGGTGAAGCCCCGTCACGACCGAGGTCCAGGGGTTGACGTCGGCGGGCAGGAGACCCTGCCACCCGGTCATCGCATTGATCAGCGTGGTCTTGCCCGCCTTGACCTGGCCGATGATGGTGACGGTCGGCTCGAAGTCGCGGATCTTGCGCAGTAGCTGCTTGGCCTTGGCGGCGATCGCGCCGTTGCCGGACGCGCTGAATTCCACCAGTCGGGCGTCGAGCGCGGACAGCCGGGCCGCCAAGGGGGCGAAGCCGGAATAGGTCTCGGTCAGCAGCCTCGAACGGATCGGATCGTCATGGTCCATCAGCTTTCTCCTTCGTTCGGCCCTGCGGCCCAAAAATTAGGCCGCGAGCGCGTGACAGACCTCGCGCCGCATTTGGCTCAGCAACATGAGGCCCTCCGTGGCCTGCCTTGGCTGGCCCTCGATCTTGAGCAGCTGCACCAGCTCTTGGGCGTTGATCAGCTCGGCATGGAGGGCGGGGAAGGCGTCGGCAAAGGCATCGTCCGCGTCGGCGAGATCCAGCAGCGCGTCGAACGAGGCCTGGAGACGCGCGAGCACGCGGGTGGCGTCGTCCTCCGTCAGGCCGTGGCGGGGCAGGCCCCGTGCCAAGTCCCGGGCCGCGTGGCGCATCTGCCAGACCATTCGGGACAGGGCCGCATGGACCGATGGCGATGGTGTGGCGATGGCGGCCGGTTCGGGGCGCGCGCGTTCGGATACAAGCTCGGGGCGCGCTTCCATGGCCGGGAGCGGGACGTCTGGCGCGTGCTGTTCGAGCAGGAAGGCGGCGACATCGAGATCGGCGGCGCGGGCCGTGTCGATCATGTCCGCGAGGCGCCGGCGCAGCGTCTCCACCTGAGCGGGGCAGGGCGCGTCCGCCCGCCCGTCCGCCGGCACGACGCAGGTCTCGTAGCCCTGAAACGACCCGCCGGCCCGGGCCCGGTCAAGAACCTCCTCGCCCGCGGTCGCCACCAGCAGGGCGTGGTGCTTGAGCGCGTCCGGCCCCGCCTCCCAGATCCGGCGCTCGGCTGCGTCCCAAGCGCGTGTGCACCACAGCGCGATGTCGCAGCGCTGCGCCGCCCAGGCCATCGCGGCCATCATGTCGCGCGGCGCGGCTTCGGCGGCGACGTTCAGCACCGACATGCGCTCCAGCGCGGGGTGGCTGACGGCGATATCCGCGAAGAGCACCCCAGGGGGCGCGACGAAAGGCAGATCCAGCGGCACCGTGGCGGTCTCGCCCCCCGCCAGGGTCAGCCGGGCGGCGGGCTCCGTGGCCCGGCGGAGCAGGACTGGGACGGATTGCGCGCCGGGCCGCAAGATCTCCGCCCCGGCCAGCGCGTTTACGATCGCGGCCTTGCCCGCGCCCGGCAGACCGAAGACGCCCACCCGAACGGGCGCTTCCAGCCGGTCGATCAGGCGCGCGATCCGGTCCGCCGCACGCCGTGAGAGCCCGTCCACGCGGGACAGCGCCTTAAGCTGGGAAAGGGTCGCTTGGGCCGTCATCGGACGAACCGATCCATGAAAGCCGAGGCGAATAAGGCCCGAAACTGCGCGATCCCCGCCCGGATCCGGGTGATCACGGCGGATCGGGCGGCGGGCCAGGGCATCGCCGCTCTCGGCGCGGCAAAGGACGGGCGCGGCTTGACGACGATGACCGACACGTTGTCCTGATCCGGGTCGCCCGCGCCCGCTACGGCGTCCAACAGGGCCCGCGCGATGGCCTCGCTGGGGCAGTCTCGATGGTCGGCGAGGATTTGACGGACCTGGCCCTGCGCCAAAGCCGCCAGACCGTCGCTGGCCATCAGAAGGATATCGCCCTCGGCCAAGGCAACCGGCTCCGCGGGACAGTCGATGCAATTGATCCGCGCCCCCACCAGCGCCGAGGTGAGGCAGCCCCTCTGGGGATGGGTGCGCGCGGTTTCCGGGTCCATCATGCCCCGCTCGACCAGCAGGTCGATCTGGGGCGCAAGCGAGTGATCCTCGTTGAGCCGCGACAGGGCACCGTCCCGGAAGAGGTAGAGCGAGGAATCGCCCACCGACACCCAGCTGAGCCGCTCGTTCTGTAAGATGGCGGCGACGACTGTCCCGCCCATGCCCTCTTTGCCGGAGCCATCCTCGACCCGCGCCCTGAGGCTGTTATTGGCGGCATGCACGCCGTCGAGCAGGTGCCGGCGCGCCTGCTCCTGATCCAGTGGCCGTGTCAGTCCTGCGAGGGGCAGGGCGCCCGAGAGCGACGAGACGATCACCCGCGCCGCGAGGTCGCCATCGTCATGCCCGCCCATGCCGTCCGACAGCACCGCGAAGCCGTATTCGCCGTCGTCGTCGAACCGGGTGGCGACGACGTCCTCCTGACGCTCGCGGCATCCGAGGGCCACCGCGGTGGCGACATCGGCGCGCGGTTCAGACATCGCCCCCGGCCTTCTGACGGGTGTCCGACCAGCTGAACTCCGGCCCGCACAGGGCGACAAACCGCAATGTCGTCTTGCCGATGCGGATCTGGTCACCATTGCTCAGTTCGGTGGTCGAGACCAGGGGTTTGCCGTTCAGCCGCACGAGGTTGGACTTGCCGCCATGTCCGATCAGAACCTGGTTCTCCTCCTCGTCATAGGCGATGGAGGCGTGGTTGTTGCGCGAGATGCTGTCGTCGCCGAAATCGAGCGTCACGGTCTGATCCTCGCCACGGCCCAGGGTCGAGAGCCCGGCGGCCAGCGCAAAGGAGGTGCCGAAGCCCGGCCCGTCGATGATCACCAGGAAACCGATCGGGCATTTGACCGCCTCGGCGGTTGCCGTGGTCTGTCCGGGCGCGAACAGGTCCGGCACGAGGTCTTCGGCGTGGAAGCCCAGCAGGCGCGTTCTGACACGCCGGTTCTGAGGCGGGGCGGGCGGCGCGGTCCGGGCCGTCTCCTGCGCCGGGATCTGCGGCGCCGCTGCCGGGGCGGCCGGGCTGTCGGCGGACGCGGCGGCGACGACGCGATCCGTCAGATCGGAAAGGGAGACCTCCGGCGGCGCCTCCGGTTCTGGCCGCACCGGCGGTTCGCTGGCGGGTTCCAGGTCCCAGATCTTGCTCTCCGGCGGGGTCATGAGCGGCCCGCCCGGCACATCCGAGGGGGGCTCCTCCTCCACGATCTCTTCCGCATTCCCGTCATCTGCCATGGTGTGGAGCGGCGATTCCGGCTCCCAGTGCTGGGGCTCCTCCAAAGGTGCCGGACGGCTTGGCGGCCGTTCATGGGCCGGCGGTCTCATCGCGTCGATCGGGTCGAGCAGGACGAGCGGCTTTTGGCCCGGCGCTTCGGCGGGGAGGTCGTCGCTGACAGGCGGCGCAGCCTCCTCCTGCGGCATCTCCGGCGTGATCAGGGAGGGCCGTCGGCGCGCGACGATGTTTCTGAAGGCAGACATGGATTAATCCTCCTGGGGTTGGAGCGCGGGTTTGGTTGAGACATCGCGGCGCAACGTCAGAAATCCGGCGACCCACTGGCCGAAGCGCGAAGGCGTCCGGGCCTTGCTCGCCGCCCTGCGCCCTTGGTGGTCGGGGCCGTGCCTGGCCTTGCCTTGCGCGTGCCGCCGCCTTGCATCGGCCTCTTCCGTCTCGCGGCGCAGGGCTTCGGCGGCTTCGATCTCGGCCCGGATCTCTTCGAGGTCTCTGGTGACCTTCGCCCAGTGTTCGCGTTCCTTGGCCCGTTGAATTTCGATCGGATCCGGCCGGGTGACTTCGATGGCGGCTTCGGGTTCGCGCCTGGATTGGCTGATGCAGACCGCCGTTTCGCGCACGAGTTCCGAGATCTGGCGCCGGAGATCCTGGCCCAACTCGCCCGCTGGCGCGGGCGTCGACGCTGGCGCGCCCGAGATGGCCTGGAGCCATTCCTCGGCGCTTTTCATCCGGTCTTTCGCAAAGAGATTCAGGCATTTGTCGATCGCGGCGAGAAACGCATCGTCATAGGACGGGATGCGCCCGGCGAGCGGCTGGTAGGGATCGGGATCGTTCTGCGCCACGGCGGCCAGGCGCACGGTGCTGTTGGGCGGCGGGCATCCCCGGATCAGATGGTGGAAGGTCGCCGCCAGCGCGTAGAGATCGCTCGATTTCCGCTGGGAGCTGCCGGCCAGATAGAATTCTTGCGGCGAGTAGCCGTCCTTGACGGTGTGAATGCGCGACAGCATCCGGGTCGCCCGTGCCGCGTTCTGGCGCGCGGCGCCGAAATCGATGAGCACCGGCATCCCGTTTGGGGCGAGCAGGATGTTGTCCGGCGAGATGTCGCGATGCAGGATCCCGTTCTCGTGGACATAGGCCAGGGCCTTCAGCAGCTGATCGAGCAGCCGCCGCACCTCGTCGGGGCCAAGCCGGTCCGGCGTCGTCTCCAGGACGTCGAAAAGGTCGGGGCCCTCGACGAAATCCATCGCCATATAGGCGGTGCCGTTCTCCTTGAAGATCTGATGCACGCCGACGACGTTCGGGTGTGAGAGCTGCGCCAGCGCCCGTGCCTCGCGCTCGAACAATTCCACGACGCGGCCGAAATCGACTTCGTTCGACACCGAGCGCAGGCGCACCTTGCCCTGCCTGCGGCAACACATGGAGCCCGGAAAGCACTCCTTGATGACGACCTTCCGGCCCAGGCTGTCATGGGCGAGATAGGTGACGCCGAACCCGCCCGAGTTGATGTAACGCAGAACAGTATACTGCCCCTGGCACATCTTGGTGCCCGGCTGCAGCTCGTCCGCCATCGGAGAGGCTGCATCCGTCGCCAGAGCAGGCTCCTGTTCCATGATAGCGCGGCCTCCTGTTCTTTGGGGTCGGACAATAGCTCCCGGCGCAAGGGTCGCGGGTTCGCTGAAATATGGCGCGGATTCGGCCCGAAACCTGACACGCAGGAGTCCGAGTTTTGACAAGTAAGCGGGATGTTAGACTTCTGCATTCCGCTCAAATTCAGAGTATCGGGCCAATCGCGGGCGCATCGCCGTCATCTGTTTGGCGGCGACCTTGATCCTGGCGGAGTGACGGCGCGATCGGTGATTGCCAAACGTGGCCTCGCCGTCGCGACCCGGACAGTCGCGGCGGCGAGAGGCCTCGTTGGACAAGGCAGCCGACGCGGTCACGGCATGAAACCAGACTGATGGCTCGGCGGCCTGGGGCCGCCGATCCCGTCGATCGATGGCCGCCCCCGGATCGCGGGTATGGCGCGGGATCCATCCTGAGGCCAACAAGGAAACATCGGAGGCCCGAGCGGTCGAGATGACCGGGCGCGCCATCGGCGATCCCCGATGCTGCTCCGTCTGCGCCAAATTGCGCGCGCGCCCGATCACCACGTGTCGGACCTCCAGCGCCGCATCGCGGTCCCGAAGCGCTACACCGCGAAGGGCATGCCTGTCTCCGTGGCCCTCAGGTGACTGCCTCCGGGGAAGGGCAAACTGCGATCAGGCCCCGATGTGTGCAACACCGTCCGACAAGCCTTGAACACGGTCTGTGTGAGGACCACGCCGATCATTTCGGCGTCGCCGGAGACTCGCCCTTCGTTCAGTTCGGGCCTTCACGCGGGGGCGTTCACATCGCTATGCCACCCAGCCGCGCGCGCGAGCCTCCAGGTCAGAACAGCATGACGTCGTCCAAGCCGAGAGCCGGGCGGCCCTCGAAGGTCGCGATGATCTGTAGGCCCTCCGGTCCGTCCGGCCCGTCGATATCGACCGACAATTCCTTCGTGCGGAGCCGGAACGCGGCCAGCCCGTTATCCAGCAAGTCCAGAACCTCGGCCCTGTCGAGTGGCCTTAAATTGATCCGGCTGTTCCCCAACCCGAAGAATTGATCGTCGAGCAGCAATTTGTCGGAGGCGTCGAAATCCGTGATCGTGCCATTCGGCGCGACAGCGGTCCCCTGGAACGCGAAGTAATCACGGCCGGCGCCGCCCGTCATGGTGTCGTTGCCGCCACCGGAGATCAGGATGTTATCGGCCTCGTTGCCGATCATTTCGGTCGCGCGCGCGTCGCCAAAGATCCAGGAGTTTCCGCCGCCTTCTGCGGCTTCGACACGCTCCACGCCGGTGCCCTCGACCCGGAACTTGACCCGCTGCTCAAGGATAACACTGTCGAAGCCCTCGGTGTCGCGGACCCTGTCGCGCTGGTCGTCGACGATATAGGTGTCGTCGCCCCCTCCGCCTTCCATCGTGTCGGCGCCCGAGCCGCCATTCAGGGTATCGGCGCCGGGGCTGCCTTGGAGCGTGTCGTTGCCGGCGGTGCCCTCGAGCACGTCATCGCCCGCGACGATGATGCCTGTCGGATCGCTCACCACCCGCTCCGGCGTGCCGAACCCATCGGTATAGGAGACCTGGACCGACAGCTCCGTCCCCACATCCTCTGCGGCCAACTCGTAGCTCTGGCCATTGGCGCCGGTGATCTCGGCCCCATTGCGCAGCCATTGGAAGGCGAAGGCGCCAAGCCCGTCCGCATCGGTGAGCGCGTCGGTGCGCGCGACGAGGGTTTCGCGCTGCTCAATCAGGCCATCGATCGTCGGCGCACCTTCCGGCAGGTCATTGATGTTCGCGATGGCGGCCGTCTCACCGCTGACGACAGACTCGTCCGTGCCGAACCCGTCCACATAGCCGACCCGCAAGGTGATCGCCGCCCCGACATCTGCCTGCTCAAGCAAGTAGGTCTCGGCGGTCGCATCCGCGATCTCGACGCCGTTCCGGAGCCATTGGTAGCTGAACGCCCCAAGTCCGTCTTCGTCCGCGATACCGGTCGTGACCGCCGTAAGCGTTTCGCCCTGCCGCGCCGTCCCGAGGACGGAGGGACTGCCTTGAGGCGCGTCGTTGACATTCGTGACGGGCGCCCCGGCGGTGCTGACGCTGACGCCGTTCCCTCCGAACCGGTCCGACACCGTGGCGCGCAGGACGATCTCGGCGCCGACATCCTCCTGCGTCAGCAGATAGGTCTCGCCGGTGGCTTGATCGATCTCAACACCATCGCGCAGCCAGCGATAGCGGACGGACGCGATCCCATCCTCGTCGCTCAGGCCGGAGATATCCGCCGAGAGCGCCGCCCCCTCCTGGAGGTCGCCGGTAACGGCGACACTCCCCTCCAGGGCGTCGTCCACATTCTGGACTCGGGTGAGGACGGTTCTCTGTACCTCCTCCTCCGTGCGGAAGAGGTCCGTGTAGCGGTACACGACCGAAATCTGAGTTCCGACATCTTCCTGGCCCAGCTGATAGGTGGCAGCGGTCGCGCCGGCGATTTCGACGTCATCGCGAAGCCACTGATAGGTTCCCGTCACCGAGAAACCGTCGGTATCGGTGATGCCGCCGAGATCGACGCGCAGCGTGGCGTCTTCGATCATATCGCCGGACACAGCGAGGCTGCCGGTCGGCGTGTAGTTCCGCGCCGTGTTCTCGAGCGTCAACGAGCTGCCATCGTGGAAGGTGGCAACGCGGCTGGTGTCTTGCTGAGTGACCGTGATCTGCGCCAGTTCGGCGGCGGTGAAGGCGTTGAAATCCAACTTGTCGCGGCTGCGCTGATAATCGGTGATGACGTCGCTTCCGAAATCCGGCGCGAACACGAAGACATTGCCCTCCGAAAAGCTCGTTCCGCCCGTGAGCACATCGTCGCCAGGGCCAGCGATGAGCGTGTCGGTCCGCGAGCCTCCGATTAGCGTGTCGTTGCCGAGCCCGCCGTCGAGGTAGTCATCGCCTGAATTGCCTTCGATCGTGTCGTTGCGCGTCGTGCCGATGATACGGTCGTCGCCGTTTCCGCCCAGGATCGAGTCGGCGTTCACGTAGCCGGTGATGCCGCTCAGGTCGAAATCGCCGCCGGTCGATGTGGCGCGCAGGGGGCCTTGCGACAGGTCCAGCCGTTCGACCGAGGCCGCGGCGTCCAGACGCAGGTAGTCAAGACCGCCCGGGATCGCGAGATAGGTGTCCGTCCCCTCTCCGCCGAGGATCGTGTCCTCGCCGCCATTGCCGCTGATCGTGTCGTCGCCGCCTCCGCCCTCGAGCCGGTTGGCCTCCAAGTCTCCGATCAGCCGGTCGCCCTCGGCGCTGCCGACGAGGTTCTCGAAGCCGAGCAACGCCTCGCGATAGGGCGTCTCGAACGTGGCCACATAGCTGTCGGCCAGCGAGAGAATATGCGCGCCGGATCCCGCCACCGAGAACGTATCGTTGCCCGCCCCGCCGTCGAACCGGTCGATGCCGGCCGATTGCACGACGAGGTCGTCGCCGCCAAGCGCCGCGATACTGTCGTCGCCGGCCGTGCCGAGGATAGTGTCGGCGTACGCGCTGCTGGCGGGGGTTGCGTCGTAGGCCGCCGCGTTCTGATAGCTCACCCACTCTTCCTCGGCGCCGCTCCCATCCCAGAAGGCGATGACGCCATCCTGGGTCGCGGCGACTACGGGCCGCAGGTTGTTGCCGACGGTGTCGTCGAGCGCGTTGCTCATGTTGGCTGGCGTCCCGAGCGTGCCGTCCTGGGCGATCGGGATCATCATCGCGTGGGCGCCGAAGACGGCGCCGTCGGGGTTGTTGGGGTCATTCACTTCGAGCGCGAGGTAGGCGCCGCCGCCGGGCGCCTCGGTCAGCGAGATGTCCCCATTCGACACGCTGTATTGTCCTGGCAGCGGGTTTGCCGCGGTCACGGCCCCGTCGACATAGGTCGCCAGCACCGTCTCGCGTGTCGTGGTCAGGAAGGCGGCGGCGAAATTTCCGTTGCCAAGCGCGGCATAGTCAGCCGTCATGATGCCAACGCCCGGCTCGAAGCGGAAAAGCTCGGTATCGTTCTCCGTGCCGGTATAGGTGATCGCGCCCGTCGCTTCATCGACCGTATGATTGCGCGCGATGAGACGGTTGATCACGTCGTTGTTGCGGTCACGCAGCGTCGTGTCGAGATAGATCGAGGTATAGCCGTCCGGCAGGGCAACGGCGCCAGGGAAGAACCCGCCCAACCCGGACAGCTCGAAAGACGCGCTGTCGCGCCTTGTGCCGTCGAGGTCGACGACGGTCTCGACGAGGTGGCGTGTCGGGCTCTCCCAGGAAACTAAGAGCCGGCCGTCTTCCATCGTCGTGGCGGAAAAGCCGACCGGGGTCGTGACCGGGCCGCCCGGTGGGTCTTCGTGGACCACCAGCGCCTCGCCGCGTTCCGTGCCGTCGGCATTGAAGAGCTGGACCTTGAGCTGCGTGAGATATTGGCTGCGGTCTCCCTGGACCGTGGTGCTCTGCTCCAGAAATGTGATCGCGAAGCCGCCGTCCACGAGCGCGGTCACCTGTCGACCGTTCGTGAGCTGCTGCTCGTAGGGATTGAAAAGTTCGCGCGTGCCAAGCCCGAACAGGTCGGAATTCAGAACGATGTCACCATCGCCGTCGATGATGCGAAACCCCAGTTTCCCAAAGTCGGCACCGGGTTCACCGACCTGGAAAACCTTGACGACGTTTCCGTCCGACAGGCTCGCTACGGTCCGGCCCAGCAGGTTGCCGGGGCTAAGGCTTGTGATGTGCTGGACCTCGAAAGACTGCACATCGGTCTCGGCATGCCAGTCGAGAGCGCCGACGCTCAGCGTCGTGTCTGTCCCATCGGGCGCGCGCAGCGTCTCGACATCGCGCAGGAGTGTGCGACCGTTATTCTTGAGCCCGCCCAGTTGGAAGGTGCTCAGGTGCGTGAGGACGTGGGTGTAAGCGCCATACAGGATTGGATCGACTTCGTGGATCGCGAAATCCGGGACGGTGTCCTCGGGATCCGCGCCCTCGGGAATGACCACCTCGAATGTGTCGCTGCCGGCTCCGCCATCGATGCGCGCGATCCAGTCACGATTTCCGGTTCCGCTCTGGAGGATGAAGTCGTCGCCGCCAAGGGCCTGCAAGGTATCTTCGGTCCCGGCCGAGGAGAGGACGTCCGATTGCGGGGTGCCAAAGATCCTTTGGTTCGCCATAGTCTTAACCCGTCACACTGTGTTCTGTGGAGGTTTTGAAAAGCGCCGGGCAGATGTGCGCAACGCTGCGGCCACTGTTTGTATGATTTTGTTGCATATTCCTTACATCTGACCCCTCCAAAGACCTCCGCCGTCGCGCTGCCCGTAGTGACTGGCCTGCCTCGGAACAGGCCGCTTGGCGGAGCATCAAGGACCGACTGGAGGAGGTCTCGGCCGGGGGGCGCTGGCCCGCGCCTTCCGCTGGTAGGAGATGCTGGACTCGGGCGCGCAAGCCACCATCGCCGAACTGGCCGAGCGGGAAGGGACCGCGTCCTCTTCCATGACACGCATCCTGCGTCTCAGCCGGCCGGCACCCGGCATCGTCGAGGCAATCCTGGATGGGCGGCAGGGGCCGCAGGTGACGCTGGCGCGGGTGCTCGAGCCGTTTCCGACTGAATGGGGACTACAGCGGGAGAGCGTGACGCATAGGTCGTGAACTGCCCATTGCTGACCTTGCTCGCTGACGGAGTGAAGGGCTGGGAAAGGCCCGGTGAAGCCGATGTTTGGAGCTGCAATCTACTGAAAATCGGCCAGTGACGAGGCCTTGCGCACGCCTGAGGCGAGCATGTTGATCAGGGCCGGATCAAGAAAGCGCCGCTCGAGATCGCCCGTCAATGCTTCGGGGTAGTCGGGACGCAAATTTTCTAGTTTCCCAAGGGCTTCGCTTGCACCGGTTGCATTGCCAAGGTGGCCATGGGCGGCTGCGAGAAGGACATAGGACATGTAGAAGCCGGGCATCTCTCCGAGCCGGGCTTCCTCCACGGCGCGGTCGAAGTCCCTTTCAAGGATCGCGGCCATGGCTGTGGAATGGTGCCAGACGGGCGGATGGACCGGAGACATGTCCCTTGCCTCGGCAATCAGACGCTGGCCCTCCTCCCACTCGCCGGACATCGACAGGAGATGTCCAAAATAGGCGCGTGCATCGGGATCGTTGGGGTTGAGTTCCAGCGCCCGACGGGCCGTCTCCCGGAAGGCGGCGGTATCGCGCCGGAAGTATTGCGTCGCGGCGAGGACGCTGTGGGCCGACGCGCTGTCAGGTGCGATCTCCACGGCGCGATTGGCCGCTTCGAAGGCGCGGGACAGGGGCGGGCCCGGCGCGGCTCCCTCTCGGAATCCGTTGCGCCGCTCGTCGAGATAGATCTGCGCCAGGCTGCTCCAGACTTCGGCGTAATCGGGCGACACCCGCGTCGCGTCTTCAAGGCAGTCGCGGACGGCAGCGTGCTCCTGCGGGTCACGGAACTGCAGGTATGAGTAGAACCTGAGGACACACATGTAGCTCGCCCTGTCCGGCGCATTCTCGCCGCCGCTGTCGGAGGCTATGAGCCTCGGGATGACGCCGTCGCGCGTGGCGAGCGCGCGAGATATGGCGTTTGCCGCGTCGACTCGTACCGTCGATAATCCCTGCTCGGTGTCGGGCAGCGAGTGTTCGTCAACCCAGACGACCTGGCCGTCCGGTACCGTCAGCAACTCGAGCGTCAGCCGGGATCCGTCGACACTGTCGTGAAGGGCGCCGGAGAGCTGATAATCTGCGAGCAGTCTTTGCCCGAGCGGGATCGCCGTTTCCCCAGGCTTGTTCGCCACGGCGGTGGCCGCGCGAGACACCACGACCAGATTGTCGAACCGCGCCAGGCGATTCACGATGTCGGCTGTCAGCCCGGTGGCGATGTAGTCCGGACTGCCCGACAGGTTTTCGATTGGCGCAACGGCCACAAGCGGGCGCTCGAATGCCGGGCTGTCCGACGAACGCGTCGACCACAGCGTGCCGGTCGCGAGGGCCAGGAACCCGACGGCACCCCCGACGACGACCCGTCGTGAGGACCACCACGAAGAGTTGACCCGATCCAAGGGGTTTTCCTGCCCCTGGGCCGGTTTCGGCGGCACCGTTTCAACGGCCTTGAATGTTGCGAAATATGCGCCCTTGGGGATCTCGATGGTAACGCGTTCTGTCGCGCCCTCGGTCTCGAAATAGTGCTTCAGGCGCGCCCGTAGGCGACCGACTTCCACGCGAACGCGCGAGATGTCCGATGTCTCGTCGACGTCGATCCCGAACACGTCGGCGGCAATGTTCTTGCCGAGCAACTGGTCGCCTCGTCCTTCGATCGTTTCGGAGACGATGTGGCGCAACAGAAGGCGAAGGCGCTCTGATCGGGAAAATGTGTCGCTTCTCAGTACGCGCGCGAGGGCCTCCCTCAATTCGGCTTCCTGCACGGGCTTTGCGGCGACGGGGCGATCATTCTTCATGGATAACAATGATCCCGTTGGTTTCCGCTACGGTATCTTACGAATGGCAACCTTCCGCGTCGAGACTGATCTGCCACTCTGGCGCGTATGCTGCATTGTCGCTCTCACACATCCCGGCCGAACGGCGGCAGAAAGCGATGCGCGCCGTGAAGTGGCTTTATGCCCTGTCCTGCGGCTTGCTCGTGGGCGCCACCGCCGTGGTCTACAGCATTTCGTTCTTTGCGATCGTGTTCACGGGCGATCTTGCCACGCACGCCGAGGCCTGGGTGGGCGCATCACTGATCGCTGCCGGGGTGATGAGCATCGTCGGCGGCTTGTTCTTTTC
This sequence comes from Jannaschia seohaensis, assembly GCF_900116765.1. Classification (GTDB taxonomy): domain Bacteria; phylum Pseudomonadota; class Alphaproteobacteria; order Rhodobacterales; family Rhodobacteraceae; genus Jannaschia; species Jannaschia seohaensis. The sequence goes on from NZ_UETC01000004.1 coordinate 266,866, forward strand.
ATGGAGCGGGACGATCATGCACCCGCAGGACGTGACGGCTGCCCTGTTGTCGATCGCGGCCGCGCATGTCGCGGCTGGACTTGCCGGCGCTGCACAGGCGGAGATCGTGGGCACCATCCTGTCGATGATCGCGGTCACGACCGTGGCTGCCGGGATCGCGGCCTTCCTGCTGGGCCGGGCCCGATTGAGCTACGTCGTTCACGCCATTCCCTACCCGGTCGTGCTCGGATTTCTGGCGGCAACCGGTTTCCTGCTCGTCCTCGGCGCGGTCGGGATGGCCATTGAACGCACCACAACGGTCTGGACTATCTCGGAAGCGGTCCGTGCCGACGCCATCATGCAATGGATGCCCTGGCTTGCCGCCAGCGCGGTTATCTTTCTTCTGAGCCTTCGCATCCGCTCCCCCCTGCTCTTGCCGGTCTCCGTCGGCGTGACACTGGCGGTCTTCTATACGGTCGTCGCCGCGGGGCCCGGCCTTGCTCAAGTTCAGTCCAGTGGCGTGATGTTGGCGCCCCCGGACGGCGCGCAGGGCGCGCGTCTCGCTGTTTCGCTCTACGGCGCGGCGAACTGGTCGGCGATCACCTCGGAGCTTCCGGTGCTGATGGCGGTCGTGGGGCTTACCATCGTGGGCGGATTGCTGAACCTGACCGGCGTGCGCTACGCGACCGGGCAGTCTCTCGACCTCGACCGCGATCTCAGGGCCATCGGCGCCGCCAATGTCGCGGGCGGCGCGGCAGGCGGACTGGTGGGCTACCCGGTCGTGAGCACCTCCTATCTTGGCTGGAGAGTTGGACTGAAGGGCCTCGGCGCCCCCGTCGCCGCTGCGGGCACCTGCGGCGCGGTCGGGCTTTTTGGCGCCGAGCTACTTGCCCTTCTGCCGAGAGGTCTCTTTGCGACGATCATCGGCTTTCTGGGTCTCGATCTCCTCGTGTCGTCCCTCAAGGCCGCCCAACAGCGCCTTTCCAGAACGGATCGCCTTCTGTTCACCGGAGTGGTGACCATGGCCGTGACCGTTGGCGTTCTTGAGGCCATGGCCGTCGGCTTCATCGCCGCCATCGTGCTTTTCGCCCGGGCCGCAAGCCAAGTGGACGTTCTGCATGCTCGGCACACCCTGGCCACAAGAACCTCCCGCACGGAACGCCCCAGCGCCGACATGCGGCACCTTGCACGCAGCGGACAGGATATCGTGATCATCGAACTCCAAGGTTTCCTGTTTTTCGGGGCCTGCACCCGTCTGCGAAGCATCGCTGACCAGGAGCTCGTGAAAGCGGGGCGCCCGCCTGACGGGATCGTCCTGGATTTCTCGCGCGTCGGCGGCCTGGACATTTCGGCCGCGCTGGCCTTCGCAGAGCTTCGAAGCCAATGTGCGACCATCGGGGTGGACCTGGTCGTGGCCGGCGCCCGGACTGCGGTGAAAGCGATGCTCGGCGCTGTCGATGCCCAGGGAAGCGACGCGATCACGTCATACGGAACGCTTGACGAAGCGCTCTTCGCTGTCGAGGAGACGCTTCTCTCCTCGACCGAGAGGCTTGGCAGGCCTCGTGGTGGCACCACTTTCCTCGACGACCTCGCAGATCTGCACCCGGGCTTCGACCCCTTGCGTTTCTGCGAGGTGACCACGGCGAAGGCGGGAACCCGCATCCTCTGCGGACAGGACGATGCGCGGGAACTGTTCGTGCTCATTTCAGGACGCGCCCGCGCAACTCTCCGAAACGGGTCCGATCGGAGCCATGTCGTCGCCCGCTTTCTTCCGGGTACTGTCATCGGTGAGATCGCTCTATACAACGGCACCCCCCGGTCGGCGGAAGTCGAGGCAGAGACCGACTGCAGGTTGCTGCGGATCGACCGGCAGTCGATCCTCTGGTCGAACTCCGGATCCGGAGCTCTCTCGACAGACTTCCATCGACTGCTTGCCGAGACGCTGGCCAGTCGGCTTCAGCGCTACATGACATACGTGACCGAGATCTGACCGAGCGCGTCTCGGCCTCCGAAGCGATCAATTCGTGAGCTTGCCGCGTTTGGCTTTGAGCGAACAAGCTCGCTACCAAGCGTTCCGCGCCGGTTTGATGCCTCTCTTGTCGGCACGACGGACCTTGCCCCCCCCGGAGTAGCGAAGGTTTGGGACCCGGCCTTCGTGACGAATATCAGCTCTACTGCGGCGCAGCATTCTGCCATTTGGCCGGCGCGTGGCGGACGTGCGATCTCCGTTCCATCGGGTCGAGCGCGACCAGTATCGGGATGTTCCGCCATCTCCCCCAAAAGAGACAGGTGTATCTGACACCTTGCATGCTCTGCACCAAATCTGCACAGCCATGAAGGCCGGAGAATATCGGCCCCGAGAGACCGCCTCCGCGCCTTTTGGTGCCGCTGCTCAGCGCCAACCGCACAACCTACCGGAACAACGAGAAATTCTAGCCGATGACACGTGCGGAGAAACGGTTTCCAAGGGCAAGGGGCGGAGCGGTCGCTCGAGCACCTCGGGCGCATGGCTTGCCGATGTCTTCCCTGTGGCTCCGTACTCTCATAGTCAGGAGTCTCCGGTAAACCGGGGCGCTTCAGATCGTCGATGACCCACCTTGGCACACCATACGCAGTCGGGGACGGTCACACCATTAGACCCCCGTTACGCAACAAAGCCCCCGGCGCTTTTTAAAGTGCTACAGAACAACGGCACAAAGAAAGGATGACTGAGGTAATGTTTGGCCAGTTGGCGCTGGGAGGCGCGATAACGTTCTTCTCTTTGACTGGGGCCGCACTTATGTGGTGGATTTTAAACGAAGCACTCTTGTTTATGGAAGCTTGGCTGCGACGCCCTCCAAAACCGGCCAAATCACTTATCGTTGTATTGATGGCCGTCCTTGCAACTATGGCAATGATGACCTTTGGTGTATGGCTTTGGGCAATAATCTTTGTGCAAATGCTGGTCTTCAACTCATTGGAGGAAGCCGTGTACTATTCTCTTGTTGCCTATACAACTCTGGGCTTGGGAGACGTTGTGGTTCCGCAGGATCAGCGGCTTTTGGGCGGGATGACAGGCGCAAATGGTTTTTTGATGTTTGGCCTTATGACCGCTATGTTGACCGATACTTTTCGGCATGTGCGACGAGTGCAACGAAATTTACGGGACTGATGCCCTCCTGCTGGAAAGCGGCAAACGCCCTCGACCGTGTGGATAAAACCTTATCCTGACGACAGTGCCGTGATTCACGCTGCCCGACTGTGATCGGGTGGGGGGACAGGGTATCGGGCGATCTCGCGTTCAGCGGGAAATCCGTCCCCCAAACGGATTGCTGCTCCGCCTCACCGCGAAGAGCACGACCCACCTCCGCACGAACGGGTGGGGCCTCGCGAACTCGCACTTTGATCCTGAAAGGGAATGACGTCTGACAGGCCTACCCGGTTCAAGCGGTCTGGCGCACTACAAGCCCGGAAAGTCCGCGTAGACTAGGGCATGATCACTTGCATGAGGTCCGCTATCTAACCAGAAAGGTTGAAAATTCGGCGAAATCTGTCGCACCGGCTGCATGCCTGACCTGATGATATGCGGACGGACATCTGGATACTCCTCGGCCAACCTGGGTGAGACGAAGATCCGATCGGGTCGCGAATGGAGATGCTTGTCTGGCATGTCGTAGGTCCAATCCGTTCCCGGCGTGAGCCGATCAAGTAAGTCTACCGCGAAGTTTGATTTGAGCGGCTGCAGTGCTGACCTCGACATAACGTCCGCGCGCGCCGGCTCGTTGAAGTCACCGAGAATGATCCAGCGTTCGCTCATAGGGTCCGCGAAGCGCGCCTCGACGATCTTTCGAACCGAGCGGGCTTCTGCTTCCCGGACGAGACGTGCCTTTGCAGCGTCGGGATACGGAGCCTTGAAGTGGCAGACGAAGAGGGTGACGCTGCCAAATTCGAGCTGCAAACAATCGCGCCGAAAGATTGGACGATCGTGCAGGTCGGCGGGCAGGTCTGCCAGCCCTAGGTCGGCTCCCGTCAGTTCCGCATGGCTCGTTGTGCTGACGGGCTGTTGCCGCGACATTGCGGCGACGTTCAGACCGCGTCCGTCGTTTCCCTTGAAGCAGTATCGGTGAGGATACCCAGGCAATCCCGCCGCAAGCAGAAACCGGTCGTGGAAGAAGTCCAACGCCGCTAGGTCAAAGACCTCCTGCAGGGCGAGTATATCCGCCTGGGCGCTCGCAATGACCTTTGCCGTCTCAACCCTGTCAGCACGCGCAAGATCAGTCGGGCGAAGCATCTCCCGCCGATCCTGATCCGAAGCGCCGTCAAGCGTTGGGCGTCCGTCGCGGGTGCGAAGCCGTAGGTTCTGAAGGTTGAAGGTCGCTATTCGCATGGCGCCTATCCCTGCACGGTGGTCAGCGTGAACTGCACCGAGCTTACTGCAATCGTCCTCTCGAAGTAGCAGGAGGAGCGCCGTGTCGAGTGCCCTTACATCATGGCTGGGAAACCGATGCAGAAAGCTCGCGGCGCCCTCGGACTGATGGCGGCTCGCCGCTCGCTGGGGAAAGCTTCAACGGTCGGCTCCGTGAAGAATACCTGAACGCGCACCTCTTCGGTGGTCCGCACCTTGCCCGCCGATTGACTGCGGCATGGCGCGACGACGACAACCATCACCGCTCGCATACGCGCCTCGACGGGCTCACGCCGCGGGAATATTTCAACAGGTCAGAGAGGGACCCAACCCGGAGCGGACTCAGCTTCTTATCGAGGACAACAAGGGGAGCGGGTCACCTGGCTTTTTCATGCGCTACCGAAGGCAGGCCAGCTTGACCCAGGAGGCAGATCTTCCGACAGGTAAGAAATACTGAAGTCAGGCCTTCTGGCCCAGCGGGCTCAGCGCACGCATGAAACGAGGCATCCAGTTGAGAAGCTTGGCGACGGCTCCGCGTCGTTGCGGAGCCGCCTTGCGGTTATGAAGATCGAATTCCTCCTGCGAAGGCAGTTTCGGTAGCAGATCGGCTTTTCTGATCTTCGTTGCACTTACCGTCATTTGACACATCACTCGATACACACTCGTTACGCTCTTGCGTGTCGCCCTGGCGGGAACACGACCGCTTACTCTCATCACGATACCGGTGGGAGGCGACGCGATGAACATTACCAGTTGGTCATTTCGCCGGACCTTCCGAAAACAATTCTGGCCGCGGCGGTCGAAAACAGCAGAAACCGATGACAATCGGCCAACATTCAGGCGGTGGCAAGTGACCTGCATCTGGTCGTCTGTCGGTTGAAGTCCTGCGCCATGGGGCGCTAGGCTAACGGCGGCACGCTGTGCATCTTTGTCTCGACGTGACTCCGGCGGCGGTATCGTTCCGGGCCACCCTGGGACCGACGGCGGGCCTGTCCCACGATCGTCGTCTCCACAGCGCAAGGCTGAGAAATTCTCGGTACATACGGCCTTGTTTCGGGCCATGGTGACGGCTGAGATGGCCGTCCATGGCATCGCGTTGCTTCGGGTAGGATCATGGCGTGAGCGCCGCGGTCGGCAATGGCGTCATAGCATTTGCGCGTGTCCTAGGCGACCTCGGCATTAATGCTGCTGAGCCGTTCGTCCGCTGGGATCTAGCCGAGCAGGTCCGTCAGCAATGGCACGTCGCCGATATGGTTTCCGGTGACCTCGATCGCGCGGGTTTTCAGTGGTTCCTCATTAATCCCGAGCCACCTCTGTCCCCATATCTGCTGCATATGTGTACAATGGACAGAGTGGGGAGGATCTCGCAACGTGGCGATATTGATCCGGGCCGGGGGGACTTTGCACTTTACACGCCACGGCTGTCTTCGGCAGCTATGGATCAGGCGCATGCATAGAATTGTCGCAAAAGAGAGCGAAAACGGCCCGAAAGTCGCCACCGTGCCCGCTTATTGTCCGGTCTGCAATCGGGCTTCCATGTCGTTTTCAAGGTCGAAAACAGGTACGGTCAACTTGGCGAAATGCTCCCCTGTAATTCCCTTGCCTCGCCTTGCGCGGAACGCATTCAGTTCTATGAACAACAAGGGAATAGCCGAAGACTCAGCTTCGGAGAACCGCTTGCAGCACTGTGTGCCGGCGATCGAATTCGGTCGGGAGGAGGAGCCCCGTATTGTCGGGGGTAGGATAAAATGGTTTGATCCAGAGCGAGGCTTTGGCTTCGTGCAGTCCGAAGAGGTAGACTGCGATATACTGTTGCATGCCAACGTCCTTAGTGAGTTCGGACAAACTTCGATCAGCAGCGGAAGTCTGGTCAGGATTCTTGTTCAGGATCGCGCTCGCGGACTGCAGGCCGTCGAGTTAATCTCCGTGAAAACGCCGAACCCAGACGGCCCTGTCGGTACCGGGCATGATTTGACCGACCTCACACGGCCAGTCGACAGTTCCGTGCCCTATCTGCCCGCGCGCGTAAAGTGGTTCGATCACACGAAAGGCTTCGGCTTCGCAAACACCTTTCGCGACGACAGGGATGTCTTCCTGCATGCCAGCGTCCTGCAACGCTTTGGCTTAACCAAATTGGCGCCTGCTGAAGCGATCTGTCTGCGTGCCGTCGATCGTGAGAACGGTCGCGTGGCCGTAGAAGTTCGGCGTTGGAACTTCCCGCCACCCACAGTCGCCCATTCTGATGCGACATCCTTGGAAGGCGATTCAAGGTCTCACCAAGACGAAGGCAAACTGTGACAACGGCTGTCAGCGAGGCCCGACGCTGATGGAGAGAGGATCATCACATCTGGATGCCTCAGAAGCGTGGAAGCCGAATTAGCTTATCCGGTTGAGGCGCGTCTCGATAACTTCGCCGAGTTCGGCGTCTATTCCCAATTCGGCCAGACGTCCCAGGGCGCGTTCCGCCTTGCAGCGGAAGACCGCATATTCGCGTCCATCGTCCTCGCTGACGACCGGATAGGTCAGTCGGTCGATTTGTAGCCCGACCAGAGCTGCGGTTCGCTGCAAGGGAAGAGGTGAAAGCGTGAGGAACGAGGTGCCACCCGCTTGCGTGACGATCCGGACCAAGCCATCGATGATGAGGGCCAGGCACTGCATCCTGCGAAGCCTCGACCTTAAGTGATCGGACACAACGAGACGGGTTCCCTCCCAAGTCTTCTCTGGCGGGTAGGCCGCCGGATCGAACCCTATCGAGGGGCCTCCTGCCATGAGTCCCCGGGAGAAGTCGTTGAGCATATAGGTGTAAATGCCCCAGGAGGCATCACAAGGTTGGCAGCGCGCGCCCCCGATGACCTGCCCGCCTTCCAGGACGATGGAGTATTTCGCCAAAGGCGTGTCATACTGGTCCATCTCCACGATCCCATCGGTCGGGAGCCGCCAGCCCAACTGGTCGACGAAGAAACTCTTCCTCAGCTTGAGAAAGTCATAGAAGGCAGACCCATGCAAATGCATGGTCGACATGTCGAACGTTACGCTGCGCATCTGCTGCTCGTGCCCTTTTTGGGCTAAAAAGGCAGATATCTTAGGTAAATGTTAACGTCTAACCGGAGGTGAGAGCGTCATGGTCGTCAAGTGAGGTATTAATCACACAGGCGCTCAGAGCAGGCCGTATCCTACCGCCAGGGAGACCGCATGCGGGGTCGTCCGCGCACCGAGCTTGTCCTTGGCGCTCCGGAGGCGCTGCTTCACGGCCCCTTCCGAGATGGAGAGCTTGAATGCGATCTCCTTGATGAGCTCTCCGTCTCTGATCGCGGCCAGGACCTCAGTCTCGGCTTCGGTGACGTCGTCCGGCGCTGTCAGATCGGAAAACAGAAGCTCCAGCCTGCGCTCGAGTTCCTTTATCTCACTCGGCTCGAACTCTCTATCGGAGCGGCAAAAATTTCCGAAGCTTCTGATGCTCGCATCTTGTTCGTCCCGGATCGAGATCGCCGCACCGAAGTTGAGGTCGTATCGCGCGGCCTCCCGCAGGACCCCGGCTGTATCAGAAATGTCGATCTCGCTCCATCGAATGGAGCCCACGTTGCAATAGACCCACCGGAGTACGGGATCCATCATCAGCAGACCCTGCTGGGTGTACTTGTGCACCCATGGGCGTGGTAGATCGTTATACTCGAATTCAGGAAGCAGGAACTCGATCCGGAAAGCGATGTAGAATCCGGCATTCGCCATCTCATCGAAACCGTAGTCCCGGATCTGGGATTCGGTGACCGTCATGTCGAAGAACCTTCGGTCACAACGGCGTTGCGTCGCCTACTCCCAGTCGGATAACGAGAAGCGACGGTGGGCACAGCGCGCGTAGTATGGCCCCTCATGAAGGTCGATCGAGGGACGAAAACATGGATAAAGCTACTCAGCTCATCGGCCTGTTCGATGGCCTCGATGAGATGAGTCCGAGCGGATACGCCATCGGGCTCCATCTCAGCTTCACGACGTCGAAGTACATCTTCCAGGCATATCCCCGTGAGTGGATGGAGGTGTACTCGCGCAAAGGTCTGATCTTGCAGGATCCCACCATTCGCTGGGGGGTCGAGAACACCGGCGCGATACGCTGGTCCGATCTGGAGCGCTCGGACCCGGGCGGCGTCATCAACGAGGCTCGCTTGCACGGCTTGGTCGAGGGCGTCTCCATTTCGTTTGCGACAGATAGCTCCCGATCCCTGGCCAGCTTCGCCACGCCAGGCGAACGTTTCGACGACGCGACCGTGGCGGAGCTCTCCGGAAGGCTCCGCAAGATGCACGAGATCACCGCCGATATCGAAGCGGATTCTCCAGAGGACGAGCGTATCCGACGCTTCGCAGCCTCTTTGTCCGTCAGGGGATCCCACGGCGGCTCCTAAGCCCGTCTGATGGGGCCTGCCGTCGCCCTAGGCGAAAGGTCTGCAGGTTCGTCTGGGTCGCCGAAGAAATCTATCTCTGCGGCGAGGGACAGGGTCAGACCATCGACGCGATGGGGCGGACTGGAGAGATAAGGATCTGCTTTGACGAGGCGTGTGGGCGTCCGTGGGTCGAAGCCCTCTTTGATCAAGGCGCGCGCCAGCAAGCAGGTGGCTCGCTCCAGCGCGATTATGCTAACTCCTTCTGCCCAGGCGGTCGATGTCCGCCGCCCTGCGATGAAGGTCTCGTCGTGAAGTATCGTCAACATCGAGCATTACCAATTTTCCGTAACTTATCGACTTGCACGCTGACAACAGTTCGACCGACATGCGGTTTCCTGGGGGCCTATTCGCGTCACAATGTTGGAGCTAACGATGCGTCAACGGCCATTCCCGGCCCTCGACTAGGCCGGGAGGGGGGTGGCCGCCTCATGCTCTGGTCCGGCCCTATCGGAGCAGAGCAGCGGAGGCCGACGTAAGCTCGCCTGTCGCCCAATCTGAAACAGAGCGTTCGTGAATATGAGTGGGGCCTGAACTTTTGGCAATGCAGCCCCGGGTCATTCCGTTTGCTAGAAAGTTCAGGCGGCACATGTTTGTAAGTGGTTATAAGTTAAGATAAGTGGTGTTCGTGTTACGGATGCCGGACAGCCTAAGTGGTGTCGCTTCGCTGAGACAGACAGCGCCTCTAGTGAGAGGGAGCTGTTTCAAGGCGAAAGGTTCTGTCCGGTATCTTCCGTTTTGTCGCGAGTATGGTTGCAAGGAATATCGGTTAGCCAGTTGCTCGGCTTGGGTGCGCGTGGCGGGGTGAACTGTAACGAATGTTGGAGTTCCCCCGGTTTTGTGGACGGTTATGGGCTAGAGACCTCTAGTGTGCCGAGTCTGACGCTCGCTACCTGTTCCCCCTGATTTCGTCGAGGGCGTCGAGGGCGCGGCGTTCGCGGGCGAGGATGTTCTGGGCCGACTTGGTCCAGGTGAAGGTCTTCGGGCCGGCGTTGTGCTGGAGGAGGTAGTCGTAGATGGCAGCTTCCAGGTCGCCGACGCTGGTGTCGCTGCCGCGCCGGATGCGCTTGGCCGTGATCTCGGCGAAGAACCGTTCGACGAGGTACAGCCAGGACGCGCTGGTCGGCGTGAAGTGCAGCCGGAAGCGCGGGTGCTGCGACAGCCAGGCCTTCACCTCTGGCGTCTTGTGGGTGTCCGGAACTTGTGCCGGTCGAGAAGCTCGCATTCGAAGGTGGCGAAGAAGCTTTCACACATCGCGTTGTCGTATGGGAGACGACCCTCGAGGCGCTCAACGAAGGCGCCGCCGAGCTCGAGCACCCGCGCGCCGTTCCTGCGAGATGGCAGACCCAACCCGAGACAGGGGGCAGGGCAGCCATACCCGACGATGGCCCCGATCGATATTGCACGGATGGCGATGGCCCCCCCGTGCGTTCCGAAGGACAACGCGAGGTGGTTCATTGCGTCCAGCTACGCCCAGCCCGACGCCCGGTCCCATGCTGCGCAGGCGGAGCGGGGCACGTTCTGGGCGCTGCCGGTGGACGTCGATAGCGGCAACCCCTCGCTGGAGGCCGTGGAAGCTGCGTTGATGGCGGTCTTGGGGGACGTGCGGTGGCTGGTCTACTCCAGCCGCTCCGCCACCGAGGACGCCCGCAAATGGCGAGCCTTGGTGCCGCTGGAGGGACCCTTGCCGGGCGCTGATTACGCGGACACGCAAGCCGCCTTCTTTGCACTGCTGGACGCCGAGGGCCTTGCCTGCGATCCCGCTCTGACGCGACCCGGACAACTGATCTACACCCCAAACCGGGGCGCGTTCTACACCTACTCGCTTCGGAGCGACCCGCCGCGTCTGACATTGACCGCAAGCGCGGTGGTCCGGCAGCGTGAGGCCGACCGGAGCTTGCGCGCCGCGGCCGAGGCAGCGCAGCACGCCCGGACCGAGAGGCTGCGTCTGGAACGGCTTGAGCAGCTACGTGACGGACCATCGCCCATCGAAGCATTCAACGCGGCAAATCCGGTTCCCGATCTTTTGGCGCATTACGGGTACCTCCGGGCGGGCGCGTCCTGCGACTGGCGTAGTCCGATGCAAACCAGCAAGTCCTACGCCACCCGCGCGGCCTCCGACTGGTGGGTGAGCCTGTCCGCCTCCGACGCGTCCTCAGGCTTGGGGGCGGTTTCGAGAGCAGGCGCGGCCTACGGCGATGCCTTCGATCTTTTCGTTCACTTCGAGCACGGCGGGAACCGCGAGACCGCATTGAGGGCCGTGCTGGCCGGACTGTGGGAGGGCGGCTCATGCTGATCCCCATCGCGCCATCAGTTCCGGCCCCTGATCCGATGGACGGCGAGCCGGAGCCGTCTGATGCCATGGCCGTGCAGGCTGCTGACCCTAACGCTTGGCCCGCGCCGGACATGCGGCTCCTTTCGCCCGATCTGCCGCCCGCTCCGCCGCTACCGCTGAAAGACGTATTGTCGCCCCGCGCGGCCGCATGGGTCGCGGCGACGGCCGAGGGCGCGGGCGCGCCCGCCGATTATGTCTTGGCTGCGCTTCTTGCCGTGGCATCCGCCGCAATGGGCAACGCGCGTTGGGTGACGATCTGGCCGGGGTGGTCCGAGCCGCCGACCCTCTGGACGATGGCGATAGGCAACCCCAGCGCGGGGAAGTCGCCCGCCATCGCCTCCGTTCTGGCGCCCTTGGAGGCGGCGGAGCGGCCCTTGCGCCGGGAGGCCGAGGACGCGCGGGACGCATGGGCGAAGTCCGCCAAGTTGGCGGAGGTAAAGGCGGAGGCATGGAAGGCTGCCGTCAAGGCGGCGCTGAAGAAGGGCACCGAGCCGCCGGAGTTGCCCGAGGACGCGCGCACGGGCGAGCCGCCGCATCTGCCACGTCTAGTGATCCGTGACGCCACCGTGGAGAAGGTGGGCACGATCCTGCATGCCCATGCGGGCCAAAACGTTGACGGTCACGTTGCGCACGCCGAACACGACAACCCTGCCCAACACGACGGAGGCAGACCGGAGCTATGCGCTGGACCTGCTGGAACGCTGGGGGCTGGTGGCGCCGCCCGCGCAGGGCGTTGACCTGATCGAGGATGACTGACGTCTCTCCCATCGCGCTACTGAGCGGCATCATCGCCCAGGGAGGGAAGGTGGCGGCAGACAGCTATCGCGACTGCGACGGCTATGGCCCCCTCGTGACTGCGGGTCTGGTCCGACGGGAGGGACTTGTTTCGTCGGTCCTATGCGAGGCGTGCGATATTGGCCACGAAGCGCCCGTCCTCTACGAAAGTGACACCTACGGCCATGTCTGCCCCGAGGCTGGTTTCGTGCCGATGGCCCGCGGCGACCTGATCGCCATCGCGCCTGATCTTGAAGTGTTGGCGACGCAGATCGCTGGTGCGCTGGGGTGCCGCGAGCGCGCACCGCGGCACATTGGCGATGGCATCTGGCATGTCGGAACCGTGCGAACCGAGGCGGCGGACGTTGGGGTCTATTTCTGCGCGCGTTTACAGACCTCTGATGACCTGCACTTGCTGGACGCGGCATTGCGCGATCAGGTGCGCAGGCGCTTCGGGCTGGTTCTGACGGCACATGGCACGCTCCAAATGCCGGGCATGACCACAGCTCCGCTCGATCAGGTGATCGGGTTCGATGGGGCGCGCGGCTGTCTGGTCGCCGACGCCGATCCGACCACGCTCGTCAATGCTCCGATTACGCGCAAAGGTGGGCGCCCGAATCTTCATGGCGAGCGCATCAGGGCGATCATCGCGGATCGCACTACGAGCAGTCAGGCTGAGGTGGGCAATAACGCGGAAGTCCGCGCGATTCTGGCCGAATACCAGCAGAAACACCCCAACGAACCACAGCCGTCCCGTTCAACCATCCGACGCCACCTGTCTGCCGCGCGGGGTGGTTCATAACTGGTCCATAACCGCGCCAGTGTTTTGGACCACCTGCCGTTCGCCATCGTCCGCCCGCACTCAAACAAAGGAGTATGGGCTATGGCGGACATCACCGAAATCTTGAACCAAGTGCCTCAGATCATGGCTGTTTCACCGAACGAGGCAGCTCGTCTGTGCAGTATCGGTCGCACGACGCTCTATGCTGCCCTGTCCTCGGGCGAGTTGAAGAGCGTTAAGATCGGTACGCGCCGTCTGATTACGTTGGAGGCGCTGCGCGAATGGTTGCAGCGTAACGAAACCGCTGGGGGCAAGTGAGGCGTAAATGCCGAAGCAAGCCCGCCTGACAGGCATTAAATCGCTGCGCTGCTATACAGTGGACGAGGCGGCAGAGACGGTCGGCGTCTCTGTCCGCACCGTGCGCAACTGGATCGGGGCGGGTCTTGAGGCGATGGATGACGACCGCCCGATGCTGATCCGCGGCGATGCGCTGCAAGCTTTCATTCGGCAGCACCGCGCCCGCCGAAAGATCAAGGTCACCATGGACGAATTCTACTGTCTTGCCTGCCGCGCGGCGCGCAAGCCCGCGGGCGGCATGGCCGACTGCACCATCCGCGAGGGGCGGGCGATGCTGACCGCGCTCTGCACCACCTGCGAAACCGTGGTCAACAAGCCTGTGCCGGTGGGGCAGGTGCCCCTGATCGCGCGCCGCCTCGAGCTTGCAATCACGCGGCATCCGACGTCACCGGCGCCTGCTGATCATGAGGCATGAGAGCACATTAAGGTGTTGGACAGTCTCCCCCCTGTTTTTCCGCTTCGCGTCCCCCTCCATCGGCACGCTTTCCAGCACGCCCAAATCATGCTGACGAAAGGACCTGGTACCATGAAACCCGCAGCCCGCCCGCTTGAGAAGAACGAACGCGTCAAGCGTCAGTTCATGGCGTTCCGCAAACACGCCAAGCAACTGTCCGAGAAGACGCTGGACCGTGAACTAGCCGCGTTGGAGACTTTCGATGTCTGGAACGGGCGCAAGGATTTCGCGCGCTTCCATGTCGAATGGGCCATCGGCTTCCGCGGGCATCTGGATCAGGCCAGGGGGCGCGACGGCAGACCGTTCAGCAAATCCACCACCCGCGCGATCATGGGCACGCTACGCGAGTTCATCCTATGGCTGTCGCAGCAAGACGGATTTCGCCGCCGCATCCGCCCCGCCGATGCCGACTACTTCCGGCTGTCCCGCCGCGACGAAGCCGAGGCCCGCGCCGCTCCCGAACGCCCCGCGCCAAGCCCGACGCAGGCACGGCGCGCGCTGTCTCTAATGCCCGCGGGGACGCCGCGCGAGATGCGTGACAAGGCAGTGGTCGCGTTGCTGATTTTGACCGGCATCCGCGTGAAGGCGCTGGTGTCGTTGCGACTCAAACATGTCGATCTGGTCGAGAAATCGGTCATGCAGAACCCGCGCGAGGTGGCCACCAAGTTCGGCAAGCGCATCGATACCTTCTTCGCCAAGGGGTTCGATGAGGCCGAGGTCGCGCTGGCGGCATGGATGGCGCATCTAGATCAAACCGCCCTCTACGGCCCGGACGACCCGCTGTTTCCGGCCACCGCCATCGCGCCGCGCGCCAATTCCGGGTTTGCCGCCAGTGGGTTCGAGCGCCGTCCATGGAAGAGTACGGAACCCGTCCGCCAGATCGTCCGGGCGGCATTCGAGGCCGCCGGCCTTCCCAACTACGGCCCGCACGCGTTTCGACACATGCTGGCCCGCCACGCGGCCAAGACGGCCAAGTCTGTCGCCGAACTGGTCGCCACCTCCCAAAACCTCGGCCACACCGATGTCCTGACAACCTTGCGCAGTTACGGCCAGATCAGCCGCGAACGCCAACGCGCTCTGATCACCGGTCAAGCCGAGGATGACCTGCTTGAATGATCCGTACCGGCCTAAGCAACGGACGCCAGGCGTGGGGAAAGTGTAGGAACGTCCTGCTCTGGTCTCAAAATAAGATAATAAAACAGATGTTTGAAAAATTAAGTGGCGAAAGCGAATTCCGAGTCCGAACGTTCTTCGAACTACAGGAAATTGAGAGTGAGATATCTTTCTGTCTGTGGCAGCGTGCCAGCCAGCGAGCGTGGAGGCTGTCACGATCCGAGCACTGCCCACAGGCACATCAAGGCGGGCAAACACTTGCTGGTCTTGACGCTACTGCGCTCGGGTGCCGCACGACCAGACCAAAAGGATCGTCCAGGGGCGACGAGCGGAAGCGACATTCCGATTCCGCGAAGGCCAACCGCATCTCGCCTCTCCTGCAAGAGCCCTCACAGATGGCCGTGACCCTCCGTGGGAAACACAGCCTTTTCGCAGATGCCGCCCTTTCGCGTCCGGCACCGCGTCGGCGGTGCCGAGACCGCAATACCGCATCTAGCTGAGCCGGTCTCGCACCATCTTCCCCGTCGCCTTTAGAGTCAGCCCGTGCAGGCTCTCCAAAATGAGCATCCGGGACCTGGGCACAACGTCCATATCGAGACACCCGCCCTTCGGCGAGCGCTTGCACCCCGCGGTGTACTCCTGGTTGGGCCGGAACATCTTGAAACCCACGGCCGCGTTCAGCGTCTCCAAGGGATCGGCCCCTTCGCAGATCTCCGCTGGCCGGTCCTCAGCGCTCCAGAACCTCGCCAGCTTCTCCATCAATCCTGCGCCCGCTGCATCTATCGGCGTTGACTCGCGGCATCTCGCCCAGGGAGATAGGTTTCCGGAACTTTTCAGCTATGTCTCTGGACTCACGACGTGAATCCCAGGCAGGCTTCGTGCAACAAGGCCACGACGCGCAGGAAGGAAGAAGGCGTTGGAGTTTATTTTAGACATCGGATCGAAGATGTCAGATTTTATTTTCTGGGCATCATCTTTCCTGACCACCCCCCGGGCGCCCGGCTTGGTTTCGATCGGGATCTTGATTTGGCTCCTGGTCTCCATTTTGGTTGTGGGTATCAGTTCTCACAGAAAACTGAATGCCCTCAAATGGCTAGGAGGTGAAATTCGGACTACGAAAAACGAGGCCGCGTTCGCCGCCCAGATTAACAAGATCAGTCAGCAGGCCAAAAAGGTCCGCACCCGAAGCGGCTACGCCCATATCACAGCCGCTTGGGACGAGTTTCGAGAGACCCTGATAGAGGATAAGAGCGCCGATCCACCGGTCTTGCGAAACAGTGTGCGCCCCTCGAGCTTCTTCAATCTTGAGGATCTTCATTTCGGCCCGGGGTTCTTCCGCTACATGCCAGGCCTGTTTGTGACGGTCGGGCTGTTCCTCACGTTTCTCGGACTGATCTCGGCGCTTCAGGTGATGGAGGGAGAACTGAAGAATGCTGAGGGAGATATGCGCGATGGCCTCAGCAATCTTCTAGGGGCGGCATCCGCCAAGTTCATCATGTCTCTGACCGGACTGCTGGCTTCTATCGTCTTCACTATCGTCCTTCGCTCGCTCACGGGGCGGGTGGATCGTCGGATCCACGCACTCTGCGCCGATCTTGAGACTCGATTGAGCTTCATCAGCCTCGAGGCGGTCGCGATGGAGCAGCTCGAGATCGCCCGCGGCCAGAAGGACAGCTTCCAGGAGATCGGTACAACACTTGTCGCCGAGCTAAACAATTCCATGCAAACGGAAATACCGCAGTCAATTTCCAGTTCCATCAGTACAGCGATGGCGCCGCTGCTCGACCAGGTCGGCAAGGCCGGCACCGACGGGGTCGGCCAAATGGTGACTGATCTGTCTTCACGCTTCTCGGAAGACATCGGTCGGACCCTTTCCGACGCAAGCGCGCAGCTTTCCGCCGCGGGAGATAAGATTGCGAGCCTATCCGAACGCATGGACCGGAGCTCCGGCCAGATGGGACAGGAAATGGAGGCCTCCATAGGCAAACTCGCCAACGCGGCAGAGGATCTGTCTACCCGTCTTGCATCCGCGGCTGAAACGACGGACGGAACCCTGAGCGCTGGCGCAGAGAAGCTCCTCGAAATTATGAACGAGACGCTCAAGGGAATTCGACACAACACCGCCGAAGGGACGGATGCACTGAAAGAGGCGGCTGCGGATATGCGCGCCTCCGCCGGAACGTTCCGCGAGGAGCTCGACGCCGCCGCTACCAGCGGATCCGAAGCGGTCCGCTCCCGGATGGAAACGGCCGGCGCCGAGGTCGAAGGGACGATCTCGGAGGCGGGCCGCGGGATGGCAGACTTGGTCACCCGTAGCGGGCAGGACCTCCTGTCCGCAACGGACGAGTTCCGCGAAAAGATCCGGGCCGACCTGGTGGAGCCGATCACCGAGGTAGTGGACCAGTTCGACAAGTTGGCGGACCGGCTGAAAGACGGGTCCGGTCAGATCGCGACCGCGGCAGGTCACATCAAGTCCGGCGGAGAGACGACCCGGTCTGCGGCCGAAACTCTCATAGCTGCGTCGAGGGACCTGCATGCGGCCACAGGGCCGGTACGAAGCAGCGTGGAGCGGATCGAAACCGCGACTGATGGGCTCGCGAAGAGTACTGCGGAGGCCGCCGAGACCGTCACCAAGTCTTCAAGGGAGACTGCGGAGAACGCCGCGCGGGTTCTGGATGCAGCAAAAGCCGCGCTGAGTGGGGAGCAGAAACTGATCGAGACCTCCCTCACGAAGTTGGGGGAGGCGCTGGACCATATGGAGCGCCAGCGTGAACAGATCGATGACATGGACGACAAGCTTGGCGTGGCGTTCACTCAGTTTGCCTCTCATGTCAGGACATCACTCGACACCTTCGCCGAGCATGTCCGCAAGATGAACGGCGAGCTGGCACCTGCGCTGGACACGATGCGAGAGATCGTTGACCAGGCTGAGAGGTTCCGTCCTGAGCAGAGGCGCTGAGCATGCGCAGGCTAGAGCGGAACCGGGCACGCACGGAGGAGGAGGAATCCGTTTTTGTCACGATGACGGACATGACGATCAGCTTCCTCCTGATCATCATGATCCTGCTCGCCTTCTTCGCGACCCTGATTAACGACGAGGAGTTCGCACTTCCGGAAGTGTGCGAGAACATTCGCGATCAAGATGTAAGTCAGGATTTTTCCGCTGAAATTGTGGGCGACTGCATCGAAGAACTGGTTGACCAAGTAAAATCACTAGAGGCGAGATTGGCTCAGGCTTCTCGGGAAAATGAAGACCTAAGGGAAGAGCTAGGACAGTTAAAGAACGAGCAGTTACCGATAGCCAACCGGCTGGAAACTTACATGTCCCAGTCCACGGAACAACGACGCGAGTTTCTCGACAAACTCCGAGAAGGGCTGCTGGTCGAGTTTCCGGAGCTTCAGGTCGTAGTCAGCCCGGAACAGGACGCGCTCCGGTTCCAGGGGGAAGGTCTGTTCCGCAGCGGATCAAGCCGCCTTGAGCCACGTCAACGCGAAATCGTGGAAACCTTGGGTCGGCTCCTGGACGAGACCCTTGTCTGCTTTACCCTCGGGGAAAGGGCGGAGCGTGGGCCGGATTGTAAGAGCGGAAACGCCCTAATCGAGGCGGTCCAGATCGAGGGGCATACCGATAGCGATGGAACCGATCTTAACAATCTGCGCCTGTCAACCGAACGTGCAAACGCGACCCTGCTCGTGATGCTTGATGAAGACCGGTCTATTCTCGAACATCAGAACCTGCGGGGGCAGCCGGTCATGTCCGTCTCCGGCTACGGGGAGATGCGGCCGATTGAAAAGAACGATACGATCGAAAGGAAGGCCGCGAACCGACGGATCGATCTCCGGATCATTATGTACGCCCCCAGTAAAGTTATGGATGTGGAAGAGGTCGAGCGCCGGCTCGATGCGCTGCGCGATGCAGGGGAAGCGCAATGAGTCTCTTTGATGCGCTTGAAAATGCGGGGCGGCTCTCGCCCCAAGCAGTTCCGGAGATTCGGTATTTGCGAGCGGCCGCTGACCGGGTGCGGGAACGCTGGCCAGACGTTCAGGTGGCCAGAACTGAGAAGGAGCGCGAGGCGCTGGCCCAAAGGCTCCGGGATCGTGTTGAAAGTGGCGATTGGGAGGGCACCCGCCTCTCCTTCGTAGTCGCCGCGGCGTCGGCCGTTTTCGATGCGGAACGGCGGGAGCGTCCCGACCTAGCTCGGACGCGAGACTTTCTCTACGCTGAGGTCGCCGCATCAACATCCGAGACTTTCTTGTCCGGGTTGCTGCGCACTTATCTCGACAGCTACGCCCCCGAGGGTGCGCACACGACCGCGCTGGCGACCGCACTCGTCACGGCGGCGCCACGGATGAGCGCAACCGGCCGTCTCCTTCTAGACGCTGTCCCGGAACTCATGGATCCCGTGTCAGGTCCGGATCGGCTCGCGGCCCGGATGTCGAAGATGTCTGACCCTTACACGGAACTCCTCCGTCTCGGGGTTCGCAACCCGCATGGCGGCGGGTTCATGGATCTGGCCCACCTGTCCCTGACCTCTCTCGTCCGGCCGCATTTGTCCGAGCGGAACCTGATCGACTGGTATATCAAGTGGCTACGGCCACCGGGCAAGTCGGCGGGCCTCAACACCGGGGCAGAACAGTCGATAGAAGCCTTGATTGATCCCTGGTTGGAAAAAGCTCCTGCAGACGAGCTCAGGTCGTACCTCGTGGAAGCCCTGATCGAGCTCTACGGGGACCCGCGGATCAAATCCGGGGGGGTATGGGGCGCCATTGGCGAGCGCTACATGGCAGTCGTGCACCGCTGGCTGACACGGGAAGATATGCGCTTCTTCACCGGGGTTGTGGACGCGACCCAGAAAGACCCCATGTGGCCACCGCGCCGGGACTTCTGGCTGAAGCTCTATGATGAGGGCAAGATTGACGCGGCCTGGGCGGCCTTGTCCTCTCAGGCTTTCGAGTATACCCGCCAGCACCTCATGCGTCAGGATGCGAAGAACGCCTATACCCGGGTCGGGTATCAGCAGGCGCGCCAGAACACGTCCCTCCTGATCATGAAAATCGGTAATAAGATAATGGTGGACGGGTGTCACAGCTACCGGACGCACGTGTTCGACATCGGGGACCCCATGGCTCCGAAGCTGTTCGAGGAAGGGTATGATTGTGATCAGATCATGCGCGCCTCTGACCGTAGGGCTAGAGGTGCCTCAAAATCACACAGCAGCATCCCCTCCTGGAGCCGCTGGGTCAGGGACATGATGAACGCGGATGTTCCATGGTCGCAACAGACCCGGGCGTATACAAAAGTGTTTCGCCCGCGTCCGCCGAAACGCAGATATGCACCACCACGGCAGCCCGTAACAGGGCGCTACACTGATCTGCAGCCAGCTGTACGCACTTTTGGCGCCGCAAACACCGATCAAGACCTGTTCAGTTCGACAGGTGCGACACGAGCATCTTCTGGTAATGGACTTATCAGTCCCGTCCGTCGAGCTGCCTCACCTCCCGCAAGTGTTGCTGCCGCAAGGCGCGTTCATCCTGATCCCTTGGGGCTAGTGAAACCCACCTCCGGTGATGCGTCCTCATTGAAACAGACCCGGTTCGCCAGCCATATGGACCGGATGATCGCTTACGGTCCTGCGGCCGCCGCCGCGGTCCTCGCATATCTCGAGGCACCGGAGAAAGGCAGGACCCGACCAGCCCTATCGCCGAAGTCTCGAGAAGGCTTGGCATGGGTTCGGGCGGTAAAGGGCGACCCTCCACTTCGTTTGAGAAACGCGCTGGAGTATCTGCTTCTCAACCTGAAAACGAGCGGTGTGGATCTAGATGACCTATTCGCGTCAGCCGGTGATCCCCCTGAAGTAACGGATCAATCCGCTCGGCACGCGACCATTCCGCGAGAATCGTCGGATTCTAGCGAGCAGAAATTTCCACCGCTCCCAGATCATACCGATGGGCGCCTGGACCTGCTCCGGAAAAATGCCGATGCACTGGAGGACCTCGGGATGTGGCAGAGCACGTTCGAAGAGCGCAAGGAGTTGGCCATTGCGATAAAGCGGCTTCGATCGCAAAGCCCACATTTGCGAGCGGATCAACGCGCGAAACTCTATGCGCTCTACGAGAAGCTGCGCCTTGGCGGAAAGCGCGGACGAAAATGATCCAGCTGAGCTATGATCAAGACGGGGTTACCCTTGAGTTCAGGTCGCGCCAGTCCCTGCTGGACCGGCTCCTCTCACGCGGGATGGATCCGGATTTCGATCACGATAAGCGGCTGAGCTTCGCGTTGGCCGATCTACGAGCCACCGCCGAGAAGACCGGCGATCAGGTGGAGATCGGGAGTGACCGGATTCGGCTATCTCACAGGACGCTGAGCGCGCTCTCCTCGGAGACGGCGGACGCGCTCGGTCTTCCCCCCTTGGTGGACCTCACCCTGCGCACGGACGTCATGGGCCAGATCGGCAGCCCCGATTTCCACCTGACCCATGACTGGGTCCGGGCGGGCCGCAAGCAGATCGCCCATCGGACCGGCGCGATCCTGGAGACATCGGGCGACGGGGCCGACGGGCTTCGCCGCCTTCCCGGATGGATGCTGGACGCGCTCGAGGTGGCGGACCAGTTCCGGGCCGGCTCTGACCTCGACGAGCACTGGGAGGCGCTCGCCCGTTTTAGGCGCGCCCTCGAGCCTGGGGTCCGGATGGACCAGGCCGACGCGGAGGCACGCCTCGGGATGACCGATTTCCTCTTTGGGCTCGAGGTGACCCTGACGGACCGGTTCTCGATCAGCCCGCGGGGCGAAGACCAGTTCGCGATCATCCCGTTTCTCGGCGAGACGGTCGAGGCCGCAGAACGTGACGGGGAGCCAATCAGCGAGGCGGAGGCGGAGCTGCAGGAGGGTCGGCTTCGGGCTTTCCAGGACAAGGCGTTCGCCCGGGGTGCCCGCCCCGCTTACAAGCTCGGCGCGCAGAGTTACCTGGTCGTGGACCCCACCGCCGCTCCGGTCCTCAAGGTGATGGCGGACATGCAACGAGCGGATCCGGTCGCCCGGGCCGCATTCGTTCGCAACCCGCGTCAGAGGATTACGGAAGCAGTCACGGACCATCTGCGATCACGGGGCAAACTGGACGGGCTATCGCCGGCCCAGGAGCAGGAGCTGATCGAACAGGCGGCGGAGCCAGCCTTCGTCGAAACACGGGAATACTCAGAACGGGTGATCGGGCTCACCGTCTATGAGAAACCGGCGCTCGAAATCACTGGGTCCGGGACAACATGGCTGCCTGAGGCATTTACCGAAGCGGCGGCCGAGAAGATCGAGGCATTGCCCCCGGATCAGGTCGAACGGCTCATCCATCAAGTGGATGCGGCGATCGCGGCTGGGGAGCCGACGGTGAACGTTAATGGCGCGGAAATCCCAGCGACCCCGACAAGCCGCACCGCGCTGGAGCAGCGTCTCGAAGCCATCCGCATTCGGGAAGAGCCAGAAGATAAGTCAGTGATCGAGGAGGAGGTCGATCCGCGGATCGGACCAATCATCCTCGACACCTCGGACAACCTCGAGGACCTAAACTGGGCTGCAAAGATCAGACCCCGCGCCCAGCTCGCCCCAGACACGCTTCCGGACGTGGTGAAATCGACCCTCAAGGGGCACCAGACAGAGAGTTTTTTGTGGAAGCAAAAAGCTTGGGCTGCAGGCTTGCCCGGCATCCTGAACGCGGATGAGCAAGGGCTAGGGAAAACCCTGCAGGCGATCGCCTTTCTCGCGTGGTTGAAGGAAAACATGTCCCGCATGGAAGCCGGGCGCGCCGGGCCAGTCCTTGTGGTGGCGCCCACCTCGCTGCTTATCAACTGGGAGGAAGAGGTCGACAAACACCTGCGGGCGCCTGGGCTCGGCAACGTGGTCCGGCTCTACGGGTCAATCCTAGGAGGCAAGAAGCGACCCGGTCAGCAGGGCATCGAAACCGATAGCGGAAACGCGCTACTGGACCTGCGCGATCTAGAGGAGGCGATCGATGAGAGGCGCGGGCACCGTTACTGGGTGCTGACCACCTACACTACGCTGACGAACTACCAACACTCGCTAGCGAAGATCCCCTTCTCGACCGCCGTATTCGATGAAATTCAGTCAGTAAAAAACCCCGTCAGTTTGCGCGCCAAGGCGGCGCTCGCGGTCAACGCGGATTTTCGGATCGGGCTGACAGGCACCCCCATTGAGAACAGTACGGTCGATCTCTGGGCAATCATGGAGCAGCTTATCCCGGGCCGTCTGGGTTCGTTGAAGGCGTTCCGAGAAAGGTTTGGGGAGCCGGCAGAGGGGAACATGCGCGAGCTCTATTCGCAAATGTTCGAGTCACAAAGCGGCCTTCCCCCGGTTGCGCTGCGTCGTCTGAAAGAGGATGTCGCCCGCGACCTTCCAGAAAAGTCGCGCCGTTTGCACCCGCGGCTCATGCCGGAACCGCAAGCCTCTGCTTACGAGGAGGCGCGTGGAAAGCTGGCTTCCGGCACCCGTGGCAGCGCACTCAAGATGCTTCACCATATACGGTCTGTCTCCGTACACCCGAACGCGTCGTCACCGACGGAGGACGAAACCTATATCAGCATGTCCGCCCGTCTCATGGCGGCAATGGACATCCTGCGCGGGGTGCGGGACCGGGGCGAGCGCGCGCTGGTCTTCATCGAGCACGTGAAGATGCAGCACCGGTTCATCGAGCTCACAAAACGGGAGTTCGTTCTTCCTCGTGTCGACCTGATCAACGGAAATACCCCGATCCCGCGCCGCCAAGAGATCGTGAACAGGTTTCAACGACACCTCGATCGTGATGAGGGCTTTGATCTTCTGGTGCTCGGCCCTAAGGCAGCGGGGACCGGGCTGACGCTAACGGCAGCCACGCACGTGATCCATCTGTCACGCTGGTGGAACCCGGCTGTGGAAGAGCAGTGCAACGATCGTGTCCATCGCATCGGGCAGTCCAAGCCCGTCACCGTGCACGTCCCGATGGCGATCCACCCCGGGTACCAGCACAACTCCTTCGACTGCCTCCTTCACAGTCTTATGGCCCGAAAACGGCGCCTTGCCACTTCCGCCCTCTGGCCGATGGGAGATACTGAGGAAGACGCGAGCCGGTTGCAGCAGATGCTCTCGGAAGGCGGTTCAGCGCGAGCTGAGCATCCCGTCTCCGCCGCTATGTCAAACATGTTCAAACGAGACGATACACCAATGGGCGCCAAAAACGCGGACGGGTCGATCTCGTATCAGTAACTGACCATTGAAGAAGCCGGCATTCAGTGAAGGCTGTCCTTCAACAGCAGCGTTTCCGTGCGCAGTCATCTGATGGGCTTTATTGCAGACCTCCGGCCATGCAGGAGTCACGTCAAGAATCCTCGCGGTTATGGGAGACGATCCTCGAGGCGCTCAACGAAGGCGCCGCCGAGCTCGAGCATCCGCCCGACCGCTTGCAGATGATCGACAGCACGGTCGTTCGGGCGCACCAGCATGCGGCCGGCGCCAGGGGGGAGGACTCCGCGACAGGGTATTGGGCGCTCAAGAGGTGGCCAGACGATCAAGATCCACCTCCGCGCTGCAACGCGTGGGGCCTGCCGACACGCACCGACGTAACGCCGGGCCAGCTCTCCGACCACAAGGGCTTCGGCCTCGTCATGGGCGACGATCTGCGCGCACCGCGCGTGCTGCTCGCCGACAAGGGCTACGATGCCGACCGCATCCGCGACTGG
Organism: Jannaschia seohaensis; assembly: GCF_900116765.1. Lineage (GTDB taxonomy): Bacteria > Pseudomonadota > Alphaproteobacteria > Rhodobacterales > Rhodobacteraceae > Jannaschia > Jannaschia seohaensis. The sequence goes on from NZ_UETC01000004.1 coordinate 291,196, forward strand.
GCCGAGGCCCGCGACGCGACTCCCGTCATCCCCATGAGTCGCAACCGAAAGACCCGCGCGGGCGTCGACCGGACGTTCTACGCTCTGCGCAACCCTAGTCGAGCGTTGCTTTGGGAAGCTCAAGAAGCCGAGGATGACGCGCTTGATTGATCCGTACCGACCCCTTCAACAAACGCCAGGCGTGGGAACAGGTGTGGGAACGCTATGCGCGGATTTCTAAATTCCGTGGTAAAATCAGGACCTTAGGGAAGGTATGTGGCGGAGAGACAGGGATTCGAACCCTGGGTGGGCTTGCACCCACACCGGTTTTCGAAACCGGCCCGTTCGACCACTCCGGCACCTCTCCGCGCTCGAGTGGTGGCGCGTCTTTAGGCAAGCTCTTGGGGCGGCGCAAGCCATCCTCGACGTGAAAGCTGCGGGTTTCACAAAATTGCGCCAGAGGGCCTTTCATTTTTCCAAATCGGGCTGTTCACTCGGTCTTGGCGATCAAAGAGGGCAGTCATGAACAAAAAGGCACGGATCGCCGCCACTCTGCTTCTCGGCGTCGCCCTCGCGGGTGGGGCTGCGCGGGCGGAGCCGCAGGCGGCTGATATCATACGGATCGAGACCATCGCGCAATCGGACCTTCTGACGGTGACCCAGATGGGCCCGCTGATGCGGATCGTGGCCACCGAGGGCGCGCGCCACGGCATCTCGCTGGAGCGGGCGCTCTTTCCCGGAAAAGGCGGCGAGGGATGGCGGCGCGAGGTCGCGCGAATCCAGGCGCCCGAGCGGCTGACGCCGTTCATCCACGAGAGCCTGGCGGAGATTCTGCGCCCCGGCGACCTCAAGAAAGCGCATGCCTTCTACGCCTCCGATCTGGGGCAGCGCATCGTCGGGCGGGAGGTCTATGCCCGGCGACAGATGCTCGATGGGAGCGTCGAGGCGGAGGCGAAGCAGGCCTCCGCGACGCTCCTGGCCGCGGATGCGCCGCGCGCTCTGCTGATCGACCAACTGATCGACTCACTCGATCTGGTGGCGACCAATGTGTCGGGTGGCATGAACGCGAATTTCGCCTTCTATCGGGGGCTGGCCGATGGCGGCGCCTTGGCCGAACGGCTGGCGGAGACCGATATGCTCGCCATGGTGCGCGAGCAGGAGCCGGAAATCCGCACCGCCACGCTGAGCTGGCTGCGGGCCTATCTGATGATGGCCTATACGCCGCTTTCCGACGAAGAGCTTGCCCGCTACGTGGCCTTCGCGCGCACCGATGCGGGCAAGCGCTATAACGCCGCCATGTTCGAAGGCTTCGGGCGCGTCTTCGAGAGCACCTCCTACGAGCTGGGACGCGCGGCCGCACGCTACATGGTCGCGACGGACATCTAGGGGCTCCCGCCGCGGGGTGGGTCTTGACAGCAAGGCCGTCCCCTGCGATTGGGCTCCCGGGCCGCGGATCGTCGCGGCCCATTGCTATTTCTGTCGCCTACGGGCGGCGCCACCATGCCTCAGAGGAGGCACGCAGTCCGAGGTGCGGGGCAGGCCCGCGCGAACACCCCTAACGGGGGACCGAAGGGCGCGACTGACATAGGAGAACGGGCATGTTCGCCGTTCTGAAAACCGGGGGCAAGCAGTACCGGGTCGCCACGGGCGACGTGCTGCGTGTCGAAAAGCTGGCCGCCGAGGCTGGGGACAAGGTTCAGTTCAACGAGGTGCTGATGATCGGGGGCGAGACCGTCACCGTCGGCGCCCCGACGATCGAGGGCGCGGCCGTCCAGGCCGAGGTGATCGACCAGATCAAAGGCCCGAAGCTGATCCACTTCGTTAAGCGCCGCCGCAAGCATTCGTCGAAGCGGACCAAGGGTCACCGTCAGCAGCTGACGCTGTTGCGCGTTGGTGACATCCTGACCGAGGGCGCAGGCAGCACCGGCGTCAAGGCCGCCGTGGGCGCGGGCTCCGTCTCTGGCGCCGCTATGGCCGCCGTCACCGAGGCGACCGAGGCCGCCTTGGGTGTCTCAGACACCGCCTCCGACGAAGCCAAGATCGCCGAGGCCGCGACCGCCGGCACCCGCCCCACCAACCTGCTCGAGGCTGCGCGCGGCGGTAAGGCCGACGATCTGAAGAAGATCTCGGGCGTCGGGCCCAAGCTGGAAGGGCTGCTGCACGAGAACGGCGTCTTCCACTTCGATCAGATCGCCGCTTGGGGCGACGAAGAGATCGCCTATATGGATGACAAGCTGTCGTTCAAAGGCCGCATCGCGCGTGACGGCTGGATCGACCAGGCGAAGCAATTCGCCGCAGAACAGGAGTAACGAGACATGGCACACAAGAAGGCAGGTGGCTCCTCCCGTAACGGCCGCGACTCCGCCGGCCGCCGCCTCGGCGTCAAGCTGTTCGGTGGCCAGACCGCGATCCCGGGCAACATCATCGTGCGCCAGCGCGGCAACAAGTGGTGGCCGGGCGAAGGCGTGGGCCAGGGCAAGGATCACACGATCTTCGCCACGGCCGAGGGCGCTGTGACGTTCCGAAAAGGCTTCAAGGGCCGCACCTATATTTCGGTCCTCCCGGTGGCGGAGGCCGCTGAGTAAGCCGAACCTTCATATTTCGCAGTTAGGGGGATCGGCGACAGCCGGTCCCCCTTTCATTTGAGCCGGAGGGCGAAATGCCCGACCACCCTCAACGCGGCCCAGCGGCATGAGCGTCGCCGTGGCATCCTTCGCGGTCTTCGCCGCGAGCCAGGTCGGCACGCCCGGACCTGCGAATATGGCGTTGATGGCGACCGGGGCGCGCTTCGGCTTCCGGCGGGCCCTGCCGTTCGTGGCGGGTGTCGCGTTGGGCAAGCAACTCATCATCTGGCCCGTCGGCTTCGGCCTGATGGAGCTGGCGGCGCGCGCGCCCCTGGCGTTCGAGGCGCTCAAATGGGCGTCGGCCGCTTATATCGTCTGGCTCGCCTGGAGGGTCGCGAACATGCGCCTGGGCGAGGAGGGCGAGGCGCGGGCGCCGGGCTTTGCCGCGGGGCTGATCGTGCATCCGCTCAACCCGAAGGCCTGGGCGATGATTACCGCCGGCTTCACCGGGTTCGTCGCCGCAGGAACGCCCACATTCGAGGCGACCCTGGCGATCGCGGCCGTCCTACTGGCCTGTCAGATCGTCCTGCATCCGCTTTGGACGATGGGCGGCGCGCTGGTTGCCCGCACCCTGCGGGGCCGGCCGGGCGAGCGCTATTTAATGTGGACCTTGGCGGCGCTGACCGTTGCCAGCGTCCTGTTCGTGTTGTTCGGAGGAGGACCGACATGACCCCCCAGACCGCTCCGGTCCGTTTGGACCCCGCCGCGCCGCGTCCGCAGGAGAGTGTGCGGACCGACCGCTTGTCCTTGCGCCCCGTCCGGCGCTCGGACCAGGGCCTGATCGAGCTCTATGCCGGTCGCCGGGAAGTGGCCGAGATGACGACGGCCATCCCGCACCCGCTGCCGCCGGGCAGCACCGACGCCTTCGTCACGCGCTGCCTGTCGGGGGAGTCGAACGAAACGGTCTGGGTCATGGATGCCTCCGAAGCGGGCTTGGGCGAACTGGTCGGCGTGATCTCCCTGACGCAGATGGACCGCGCGCAGGCCGAGATCGGCTATTGGGTCGCGCCGGTGGTCTGGAACACGGGGCTCGCCACCGAGGCGCTGCGCGCGCTGATGCAGGCCAACCCGCTGGGCAACAGCCACATTTTCGGCACCGTCTTTCAGGACAACCCGGCCTCGGCGCGGGTGCTGACCAATGCGGGTTTCGACTATATCGGCGAGGCGGAGGCATTTTGCGTCGCCCGCGGCGCCATCGTTCCGCAATGGACCTATATCCGTCATATGGCTTGAGGCGGGCCGGTCCGCCGCGTAAGGGCAGGTTATGAAATTCCTCGATCTCGCTAAAGTCTATCTGCGTTCCGGCGCGGGCGGAAACGGTGCCGTGTCGTTCCGGCGGGAGAAGTATATCGAGTTCGGAGGCCCCGATGGCGGCGATGGCGGACGCGGTGGCGACGTCGTGGTCGAGGCGGTGGACGGGCTGAATACTCTCATCGACTTCCGCTACCAGCAGCACTTCTTCGCGAAGAACGGGCAGGGCGGTCAGGGCCGCCAGCGCACCGGCAAGGATGGCGACGACATCGTCCTGCGCGTGCCCGTCGGCACCGAAATCCTCGACGAGGATCAGGAGACGGTGCTGGCCGACATGACCGAACTGGGCCAGCGCGTCGTCCTGGCCAAGGGCGGCAATGGCGGCTTCGGCAACCTGCACTTCAAATCCGCCACCAACCAGGCTCCGCGCCGCGCCAATCCGGGCCAGCCGGGGGTGGAGCGGACCGTCTGGCTGCGGCTGAAACTGATCGCCGATGTCGGTCTGTTGGGCCTGCCCAATGCGGGTAAATCGACTTTCCTGGCCGCGACCTCCAACGCCCGGCCCAAGATCGCCGACTACCCGTTCACGACGCTCGTGCCCAATCTCGGCGTCGTCGCCGTCGACGGGGAGGAGTTCGTCGTGGCCGACATTCCCGGACTGATCGAGGGCGCCCATGAGGGTCGCGGCATCGGCGACCGTTTCCTCGGCCATGTCGAGCGCTCCGGCGCGTTGCTGCACCTCGTGGATGGCACCTCGGGGGATGTTGTCGCGGACTGGCAGACCATCGTGAACGAGCTGGAGCAATATGGGGGCGGTCTGGCCGACAAGCCGCGCGTGCTGGTGCTCAACAAGATCGATGCGCTGGAGGCGGAGGAGCTCGAAGAACGGCGCGCAGCCCTTGCTGAAGCGGCCGGGACCGATGTGATCGCCATGTCCGGCGTCTCCGGCGAGGGTGTCACCGAGGTGCTCCGCGCCCTGCGCGCGCTTCTCAAGCGCGAGGCGGCGGCGGCCGAACCCGATCCCACCGAGGGAGCGCCGTGGTCCCCTCTCTAGACGCGGCCCGTCGGGTCGTCGTCAAGATCGGCTCGGCGCTGCTGGTCGACCGGGCTACCGGAGATGTCCGGGCCGCGTGGTTGCGCGGGCTCGCCGCCGATGTCGCCGATCTGCGCGCGGGCGGGGTGGAGGTCATCCTGGTGTCCTCCGGGTCAATTTCGCTGGGCCGCTCCGTTCTGGGCCTTGCGCCGCCCTTGTCGCTGGAACAGAGCCAGGCCGCCGCCGCGACGGGTCAGATCCGCTTGGCCGGTGCCTATGATGCGGCGCTCGGGCCGCTCGGAGTGACGACGGCGCAGGTCTTGCTGACCCTCGACGACAGCGAGGACCGGCGGCGTTATCTCAATATGCGCGCGACCTTCGAAACGCTGCTGGGCCTGGGTGTCGTGCCAGTGGTCAACGAGAACGACACGATCGCCACGGACGAGATTCGCTTTGGCGATAACGACCGGCTGGCCGCGCAGGTCGCGGCGATGGCCGGGGCCGATGTCTGCGTGCTGCTATCGGATGTGGATGGGCTCTATACCGCGAACCCAAACCTCGATCCGAATGCCAGACATTTGCCCGAAGTGTCTGACATTACGCCCGAGATCGCCGCGATGGCCGGGGAGGGCGTGTCCGGGCTCTCCAAGGGCGGCATGATCACGAAGCTGATGGCCGCGCGCATCGCGACCGAGGCGGGCTGCGCGCTGGCGATCACGCTGGGGGGCGACCGCCCGCTGCGGGCGCTGGCGCAAGGCGCGCGCGCGACCTGGTTCCTGGCCAAGGGCGATCCGAAAACCGCGCGCAAGCGGTGGATCGGCTCGATGAAGCCACGCGGAACGGTGGCGGTCGATCCGGGCGCCGCGCGGGCGCTGCGCGACGGCAAGTCGCTGCTGCCCGCTGGGGTGACGTTCGTCGGCGGGCGGTTCGGCCGCGGCGAACCGGTGACCATCGAAGGACCGGACGGCCGCGCGCTCGGACAGGGCCTGATCCGCTACACGGCGGACGAGGCGCGGCGGATCAAGGGGCTGCGCTCGGGTGACATCTCGGCGGTGCTCGGCTATCCGGGGCGGGCGGCGCTGATCCACAGGGATGACATGGTGATCTGATGAAGGACGTGACGGACGACATTCCGGCTCTGATGGCCGAGATGGGCAAGGCCGCGCGCGCGGCCGCCGCCGAGCTGGCCTCGGCCAGCGCGGAGCAAAAGCACGCCGCGCTGATCGGCGCAGCCGAGGCGCTTTGGGCGCGTCGGGGCGAGGTGCTGCAGGCGAATGCCAAGGACATGGCCTATGGGCGCGAGAAGGATCTGTCCGATGCGATGCTCGACCGGCTCAAGCTGGACGAAGACCGTATCCGCGGCATCTGCGACAGCCTTAAGGCCATCGCGGAACAGGCTGATCCCGTTGGAGAAGTGATCGCCGAATGGGACCGGCCCAACGGCCTCCATATCCGCCGTGTCCGCACGCCGCTGGGCGTGGTCGGTGTCATCTACGAGAGCCGGCCCAACGTGACCGCCGATGCGGGGGCGCTCTGCCTCAAGGCCGGCAACGCGGTGATCCTGCGCGGCGGCAGCGAGTCGTTCCATTCGTCCGGCGCCATCCACGCCGCGATGATTGACGGGCTGCGGAAGGCCGGTCTGCCCGAAGCGGCGATCCAGCTGGTTCCGACCCGCGATCGCGCGGCCGTGGCTGCGATGCTCACCGCAACGGAGTTCATCGACGTGATCGTTCCGCGCGGGGGCAAGGGGCTTGTCGGCCTCGTCCAGCGCGAGGCCCGCGTCCCCGTCTTCGCGCATCTCGAAGGGATCGTGCACATCTATCTCGACGCCTCCGCCGATGCGGAGATCGCGCGCCGCGTCGTGCTCAACGCCAAGACCCGCCGCACGGGCATTTGCGGCGCCGCCGAGTGCCTGCTGATCCACCGCGATATCGCGGCGAGCCTGGGCCAAGGGGTGATCGACGCGCTCCGAGCCGAGGGTGTCGAAGTGCGCGCGGGCAAGGGCTTGCATGGCGATGTTGAAGCGACGGAGGCGGATTGGGGCACCGAGTTTCTCGACATGAAGATCGCGGCGAAAGTTGTTGATAATGTTGATGATGCCATTGCTCATATCCGGAGATACGGGTCCAATCACACGGATTGCATCATCGCATCCGACCCGGCCCCGGTCGCGCGCTTCTTCGAGCGGCTCGACAGCGCCATTCTGATGCACAACGCCTCCACCCAATTCGCCGATGGAGGCGAGTTCGGGATGGGGGCCGAGATCGGGATCGCCACCGGCAAGATGCATGCGCGCGGGCCGGTGGGTTCCGAGCAGCTCACCAGCTTCAAATATCTCGTCACCGGCGACGGCGCGATCCGTTCCTGACCAACCCGTTAAGAGGCGACCTTCATGTTCAGACGCCCCAATCTCGTGCGCCGCACGCCCTTTCCGGACTCGGTCAGCCGGGCGGTCGTGACGCCGCTCCAGCCCTCCGTCGTCTATGCGTCGCCGGATCCGAACGCGCTCGACGACCAGTATGAGGGGCGCGCGAAGGGCTACACCTATGGCCGCGAAGGGCATCCGAACGCGGATGTCCTCGCGCAGATGATCGACCGGATGGAGGGGGGGGCCGGCGGGATCGTCACCGGCTCCGGCATGTCCGCCGTCACGGCGACAATACTCGGGCTGCTGAGCGCCGGCGACCATATCGTCGGGGGCAACCAGCTCTATGGGCGGTCGCTGCGGATGATGACTCAGGATCTGCCTCGGTGGGGCATCACCTCGACCCTGGCCGATCCGACGGACCTCGCGGCGATGGAGGCAGCGATCACGCCGACGACCAAGCTGATGCTGGTCGAAGTCGTCTCCAACCCGACGCTGCGGATCGCCGATATGGAGGGGCTGACCCGCCTCGCCCGCGATCGCGGCCTGATCCTGGTCGTCGATAACACGTTTACCACGCCTTACGGGTATCCCGCGTTCGAGCGGGGCGCCGATGTCGTGATCCACTCCGTGACGAAGTTGATGGCGGGCCATAGCGACGTGACACTGGGCTATGTCCTGGCGCGCGATCCGGCGCGTCGGAAGGCGATCTACGACACGATCGTCACGCTCGGCCTGACGCCAAGCCCTTGGGATTGTTGGATGGCGGAGCGGGGGCTCTACAGCTTCGACATGCGGCATGAGCGCAGCCAGGCGAACGCGGCGGCGCTGGCTGAGGCCATCGCGGAGCATCCGGCGGTCAGCTCGGTGCTCTATCCGGGTCGGGCCGATCATCCCGATCACAACCGGGCGGGCGCCGTGCTGGACGGGCAGTTCGGCAATATGGTCACCTTCTGTCTGAAGGGCGGGCGGGACGCGGCGGTGGCGCTGACCCGGGCCGCGCCGCAGCTGCCCTTCGCACCGACGCTGGGCGATATCGGCACGACGCTTTCGCATCCGGCCTCCTCCTCGCATCGCGGGCTGACGCCGGAGAAGCGGGCCGAACTGGGCATCACGGAAGGGATGTTCCGCGTCTCTGTCGGCTGCGAGCCGGTGGCGCTGCTGCGTGAAGATTTCACGACGGCCCTGGATGCGGTCTCCGCCCTCGGATAGCTGACCCCAACGGAGGGGCGGCGATGCGGACAGCGGACAGATCGGACGCGGCGACGGATCTTGCGGGGCAGATCGTCGACGCGTTGATCGAGCCGGTCCTGCTGCTCGACCCGAACGGGCGGGTGCAGCGGGCCAATGCGGCGGCGCATGAGTGGTTCGGCACTTGGATCGACCGGCAATCCTATGTCAGCGTGCTCCGGCAACCGGGCCTGCTGGCGCCGGTCGAGGATGCGTTCTTTCGCGGGACGCCGGGCCATGCGCGGTTTTCCCATAGCTCCGGTGCGGTCGAGACGCTTTTCGATGTGACGGTGACGCCGCTGCGGGGCGGGGGGGCGCGACCGCGCGTCCTGCTGGTGTTCCGCGACGTCTCTGGGCGGCACGACGAGGAATCGATGCGCCGCGATTTCGTCGCCAATGTCAGCCACGAGCTCAAGACGCCGCTGACCGCGATGCGGGGCTTTATCGAGACGCTGATGGGTCCGGCGCGTGGCGACCCCGTCGCGCAGGAGCGGTTCCTGGCGACCATGGCGCAGGAGGTCGCGCGCATGAGCCGCCTCGTCAGCGATCTGCTGACGCTCAGCCGTCTGGAGGGGCTCGCGCGGCGGCGCCCGACCGAGGTGATCGACCTCAGATCGGTCTTGGCGGAGGCCGTCGAGATGCTCGGCGCCGGGGCGGAGGTCGAGGATGTCACGCTGGTCCTGGAGGCGGACACGCCCGCGCCGGTCAGGGGGGATCGCGACCAGCTGATGCAAGTGGCCAGCAACCTGATCGAGAACGCGGTCAAATACGGAGCGCGGCCGGGAGGTGTGCGAATCTCGGTCCATCGCCTCGCGCGGGAGCCGGTACTGCGCGGTCCGGCCTGGGTGTTGGAGGTCTCCGATGACGGCCCCGGCGTCCCGCCGGAGCATGTGCCGCGCCTGACGGAACGGTTCTACCGAGTCGATACCGGCCGTTCGCGGGCGCAGGGCGGCACCGGGCTGGGACTTTCGATCGTCAAACACATCGTCAACCGCCATCGCGGCCGCCTGAAGATCGAAAGCACGCCGGGGCAGGGGACGACGGTTTCCGTCACTTTGCCAGAGGGTTAGGCCGTCTCCGGGTGAACGGATTTCGCTGCCGTCATGAGGTCGCGCGCTGTCATAAAACCGTTACGATCCTGTCACAAAAGCCCAACGCAGGCCTCATAGCTGCGGCGTCGAATGAGCACGGGTGTGCTCATTGAAGGACGTCAAACTCAGGAGTTGTCATGTCCCTTACGAAGACCGCTGTCTCGACCATCGCCGTCGCCGCCGTCTGCGCCACCGCTGCCGCCGCGCGCGATCAGGTCCAGGTCGCCGGGTCCTCCACGGTGCTGCCCTACGCCTCCATCGTCGCCGAGGCCTTCGGCGAGAATTTCGACTTCCCGACGCCGGTCGTGGAATCGGGCGGCTCCTCCGCTGGTCTGCGCCGTTTCTGCGAGGGCGTGGGCGAGAACACGATCGACATCGCCAACGCCTCCCGGGCGATCCGGTCGGGCGAGATCGAGGCCTGCGCCGCCAATGGCGTCACCGACATCATCGAAGTCCGCATCGGCTATGACGGGATCGTCTTCGCCAGCCAGCAGGACGGCCCGGCCTTCACCGCCTTCACCCCGTCCGACCTGTTCAACGCCCTGGGCGCGCAAGTGCTGGTCGACGGCGCGCTGGTCGAGAACCCCTACACCCAGTGGTCCGAGTTCAACGCCGACCTTCCGGCCGTCGATATCGCCGCCTTCATCCCCGGCACCAACCACGGCACGCGTGAGGTGTTCGAGGAGCAGGTGATCGCGGCGGGCTGCGAAGCCACCGGCGCCTTCCAGGCGATGATGGATGCAGGCATGTCCGAGGACGACGCCGAGGATGCCTGCCTCGCCGTCCGCTCCGACGGCGCGGCCGTGGACATTACCGGCGACTACACCGAGACGCTGGCCCGCATCGACTCGAACCCCGACGGGGTGGGTGTCTTCGGCCTGTCCTTCTATGAGAACAACACCGACGTGCTGAAGGTCGCGACGATGAACGGCGTGTCGCCGTCGGTCGATACCATCGCCTCCGGCGAATACCCGGTCTCGCGCCCGCTGTTCTTCTACATCAAGGGCGCGCATATCGGCGTGATCCCGGGCCTGAAGGAATATGCCTCCTTCTTCGTGTCCAACGACATCGCCGGTCCCTGGGGTCCGCTGGCCGATTACGGCCTGGTGTCCGACCCGGAACTGGAGGCCGTTCAGGCCAATGTCGAAAACGAAGTGAACATGACCGAGTGAGCCTGACCGCCCGCTGATATCGGCCGCGGCGGGAGGCCTCCCGCCGCGGCGCCCTCCGCGCGCCGCTTGGCGCGCGGCCCTGTTTTCCGGAGATCTGCATGTCGCCTTTCTGGCTGATCCTCCTCGTCGCCGCGCTCGCTCTGGTCGGAGCCGTGCTGGGCCGCCGTAAGGCCATGGCTTCGGCCGGTGGGGATGCGCGCGTTCTGCACTCGCTGCCGAACTACTACGGCGCCAATGTCGCGCTGTTCGTGGCGGCGCCGGCCCTTCTGGTGCTTGCCGCCTGGATGGTGATTCAGCCGCTCGCGCTCGACGGCCGCGTGTCGGCGATGATCCCGGAGACCGCCTATGAGGATGCCGGCGCCCTGAACCTGCTGATGGCGGATGTCCGGCGGATCGCCGAGGGGCTCGACCTCGCGGTGGAGCAAGGGGCTTTGACCGCCGCCGAAGCCCGTGCCGCGCAGGCCGAGGATCTGCGGGCGCGCCTGGCCGAGATCGGCGTCGCCGTGGGCGCGGAGATCGACCCCTCCACGCTTGTGGCGGCGCAGGGCCTGCGCATGCTCGACGCGCGGGCCGATCTGGTTCGGACGGTCGTGATCCTGGCGCTTGCCGCGGCGGGCTTCGCGTTCACCTATGCGCGGACGAACGCCAGCTATCGGGCGCGCAACTCGGTGGAATTCGCGATCCTGCTCTTGCTCATCGGCGCCTCGACCATCGCGATCCTGACGACGCTGGGCATCGTTCTGTCGATGCTGTTCGAGACGCTCAACTTCTTCCGCCAATACCCGGCTTCCGAATTCTTCTTCTCGCTCACCTGGGACCCGAGCTTTTCCGGTCGCGGCGGCGCTTCGACGCTGGGCATCCTGCCGCTGCTCTGGGGCACGCTCTATATCTCGATCATCGCGCTAATCGTGTCGGTGCCGATCGGTCTCTTCTCGGCGATCTACCTGTCGGAATATGCGGGCAAGCGTTTTCGCGGCTTCGCCAAGCCCCTCCTGGAGGTCCTGGCGGGCATCCCGACCATCGTCTACGGCCTCTTCGCGCTGATTACCGTCGGTCCGCTCCTGCGGGACGCCATCGCCTCGCCGCTGGGCCTGGGCAACTCGGCCTCGTCGGTGATGACCGCGGGGCTGGTCATGGGGATCATGCTGATCCCCTTCGTCTCCTCGCTGTCGGACGACATCATTAACGCGGTGCCGCAGGCGATGCGGGACGGCTCTTACGGGCTAGGCGCGACCCAATCGGAGACGATCCGTCAGGTGATCCTGCCCGCCGCGCTGCCGGGGATCGTCGGCGCCATCCTTCTGGCCGCCTCCCGCGCCATCGGCGAGACCATGATCGTCGTGCTGGGGGCGGGAGCTGCGGCCAAGATCGACGTCAATCCGTTCGAGGCGATGACGACCGTCACCGTGAAGATCGTCAGCCAACTGACCGGCGACACGGACTTTTCCTCGCCCGAGACGCTGGTGGCCTTTGCCCTGGGTCTCACCCTGTTCGTCATGACGCTGGGGCTGAACGTCCTCGCCCTCTATATCGTTCGCAAGTATCGGGAGCAGTACGAATGACCGACGCCACTGCCGAGACCCCGCGCCGCGGCTCCGGTACCGGCTCCCTGATGGTGCCCGACGCGCGGACCGCGAAGCGCAACGCCCGGGAAAAGCGCTTCCGCCTCTATGGTCTGGTGGCCGTCTGCACCGGCATACTGATGCTGGCCCTGCTGCTGACCTCGATCCTGAGCGCCGGCCTGTCGGCCTTCCGCCAGACGACGATCCAGGTCGAGGTGCCTCTCGTCGCCGAGCGGCTTGACCCGGAAGGCAACCGCGATCCGGCCCAGATGGCCAAGGTCACGACCTTCGGCTATGCGCCCTTGCTGCGCGATGCGCTGATAGGGACGATCGAGAGCGCGGGCATCGAGACCGAACTCGACCCCCGCGCCATCGCCGATATGGTCTCCGACGAGAGCGTGGCGCAGCTGCGGGCCTTCGTCCTGGCCAATCCCGGCGTGCTGGGCCAGACGATCCCGGTGGAAGTGCTTGCCTCGGGCCGCATCGACGGCTTCTTCAAGGGCCGCGTGACCTATCAGACGGCCGAGCTCGACAAGAACATCTCGCCCGAGCAATTGCAGCTCGCCGAGGCGCTGCAGGAGGCGGGCCTGCTGGCGACCGGCTTCAACTGGCGTTTCATCACCGCGCCGGACGCCTCCACAACCCGTCCCGAGGCCGCCGGTTTGGGCGTGGCGATCCTGGGCAGTTTCTACATGATGCTGGTCGTGCTGGCCCTGGCGCTGCCCATCGGCGTCGCGGCCTCGATCTATCTCGAAGAGTTCGCACCGCAGAACAAGTTCACCGACCTGATCGAGGTGAATATCTCGAACCTGGCCGCCGTGCCCTCCATCGTGTTCGGCATCCTGGGTCTGGCGATTTTCATCAACTTCGCGGGACTGCCGCAATCGGCGCCCATCGTCGGCGGGCTCGTCCTGACGCTGATGACCTTGCCCACGATCATCATCGCCACGCGCGCCTCGCTCAAATCGGTGCCGCCCTCGATCCGCAGCGCGGCCCTGGGGCTCGGCGCGTCCAGGATGCAGACGGTGTTCCACCACGTCCTGCCCTTGGCGATGCCTGGGATCCTGACCGGCACGATCATCGGTCTGGCGCAGGCCCTGGGCGAAACGGCGCCGCTGCTGCTGATCGGGATGGTCGCCTTCGTACGCGAATACCCCGGCGCCCCCTGGGAGGGCGGTCTCTTCGACCCGGCCACGGCGCTGCCGGTGCAGGTCTACAACTTCACCCAGCGGTCCGACCCGGCCTTCGTCGAGCGCGCCTCGGGCGCGATCATCGTGCTGCTGATCTTCCTGCTCATCATGAACCTCGCGGCGATCTTCCTGCGTCGCAAGTTCGAGCGCCGCTGGTAAAGGGGGGCGAGACGATGAACGATATGCGATTTACGGAGAGGACCGTGGCCACAGACGAAGTGAAGATCGCCGCGAAGGGCGTGCAGGTCTATTACGGCGACACCCACGCCATCAAGGACGTGACCATCGACATCGCCGACAAGACTGTGACCGCCTTTATCGGCCCCTCGGGCTGCGGCAAGTCGACCTTCCTGCGCTGCATCAACCGGATGAACGACACGATCCCGTCCGCCCGTGTCGAGGGCGACATCCGGATCGACGGCGAGGACATCTACGACAAGCGCGTGGATCCGGTGCAGCTGCGGGCCAAGGTGGGGATGGTGTTCCAAAAGCCGAACCCGTTCCCTAAGTCGATTTATGATAATGTCAGCTACGGCCCCAAGATCCACGGCCTCGCCCGCAACAAGGCGGAGCTCGACGAGATCGTAGAGACGTCGCTGCGCCGTGCCGCCCTTTGGGACGAGGTCAAGGACCGTCTCGGCGCGCCGGGCACCGGGCTTTCGGGCGGGCAGCAGCAGCGCCTCTGCATCGCCCGGGCCGTCGCGACCTCGCCTGAGGTTCTGCTGATGGACGAGCCGTGCTCGGCGCTCGACCCGATCGCGACCGACCAGGTCGAGAACCTCATTCACGAACTGCGCGAACGCTACAGCGTCGTGATCGTCACCCACTCCATGTCGCAGGCCAGCCGCGTCAGCCAGCGCACCGCCTATTTCCACCTCGGCGAGATGGTCGAATACGGCGACACCGGCGATATTTTCACCAACCCCAAGGACGAGCGGACCGAGAATTACATCACCGGTCGGATCGGATAGGATCATGCACTCCAACCCCCATATCTCCGCTGCCTTCGACCGCGATCTGGAGGCGATCCAGGCGCTCATCATGAAGATGGGCGGGCAGGTCGAGGAGGCCGTGGCCGCGGCCGCGCGCGCCCTCGTCGAGCAGGACGCGGATCTCGCGGCTCAGGTCCGTGCCGGCGACCGCGTCATCGACGAGATGGAGCATCGCGTGAACGAAGAGGCCGCGCGCCTCATCGCCCTGCGGCAGCCCATCGCCTCGGACCTGCGCACCGTGCTGACGGTCTTCCGGATCTCCGCCGCGCTTGAGCGGATCGGCGACTATGCCAAGAACATGGCCAAGCGCACCGAGATCATCATCGAACTTCAGCCGGTCGACGGGGGAGCGCACTCGCTCCGCCGGATGTCGCGGGCGGTGGAGGGCATGCTCAAGGACGTGCTGGACGCCTATATCCAGCGCGACGCCGCGCTGGCGGAGGACGTGCGCGACCGCGACGCGGAAATCGACCAGATGTATAACGGTCTCTTCCGCGAGTACCTGACCCACATGATGGAAGACCCGCGCAACATCACGGCCTGCATGCATCTGCATTTCATGGCCAAGAACATCGAACGCATGGGCGATCTGGTCACCGGCATCGCCGAGCAGGTCATCTATCTCGTCTCCGGCGAACTCCCCGAGGACGATCGCGCGAAAGCCGACAAGACCAGCACCCCAGCAGGCGGTGCGCCGAGCCAATGAGCGGGCAGCCCTGCGTCCTCGTGGTCGAGGACGAGGCGCCGCAGCGGGAGGTGCTGGTCTACAACCTGGAGGCCGAGGGCTATCTCGTCCAACAGGCGACTTCCGGCGATGCCGCCTTGGAGATGGCGCGCGAGGACGCGCCCGACCTCATCCTGCTCGATTGGATGTTGCCGGAAGTGTCGGGCATCGAGGTCTGCCGCCGGCTGAAATCGGCCTCCGAGACCCGCGGTATCCCCGTCATCATGATCTCGGCCCGCTCCGAAGAGGTGGACCGTGTCCGGGGGCTTGAGACGGGGGCGGACGACTATGTGGTCAAGCCGTATTCGGTGGTGGAGCTTATGGCCCGCATCCGCACCCAGCTGCGCCGGGTGCGCCCGGCATCGGTGGGAGAGGTGCTCGAATTCGGTGATATTTCCGTCAATTCCGAAGAGCACCGCGTGTTCCGCGAGGGGCGGGAGCTGCATCTGGGCCCGACTGAGTTCCGGCTGCTGACCACCTTCATGGAGCGGCCGGGCCGCGTCTGGTCGCGGGACCAGTTGCTCGACCGGGTCTGGGGGCGCGACATCTATGTCGACAGCCGCACGGTGGATGTCCATGTCGGCCGCCTGCGCAAGGCGCTGCGGGGCGCGACGGGCACCGACGACCCGATCCGCACGGTGCGCGGCGCGGGCTACGCGCTCGGATGACCGCCGGGCCAGATGCCGTCCGAGGCATTCGGCCCGGCGCCTCTCGCGCTCCCGTTGACCGCCACTCAGGACGGCCCTATCCCTGAACTCCAACGCCACGGCCACGGAGCCAAGCCTTGAAGGTCATCATCTGCGGCGCGGGGCAGGTCGGCTGGCAGATCGCCCGGCACCTCGCCGGTGAGCGCAACGACGTCACCGTCGTCGACAACAATCCCAGCCTCGTGAACCGCGCCACCGACACGCTGGACGTGCAGGGCATCACGGGCTTCGCGTCCTATCCGAACGTGCTGGAGCGGGCCGGGGCCGAGGACGCGGACATGCTGATCGCCGCGACCCATTCCGACGAGGTGAACATGGTGACCTGTCAGGTCGCCCATTCGGTCTTTACGGTGCCGCGCAAGATCGCGCGCCTGCGCGCGCAGTCCTATCTCAGCGCGATGCGCTCCGATCTCTACCGGCGCGACCACATGCCGATCGACGTCGTCATTTCCCCCGAAAGGGAGGTGGCCGAGGCCGCGCTGCGCCGGCTGCGTGCGCCCGAGGCGTTCGATATCGAAGAGTTCATGGACGGCCGCGCGCAGCTCATCGGCCTTCAGCTCGACGCCGCTTGCCCGGTCCTGGACACGCCCCTGCGCCAGCTCTCGGAGCTCTTCTCGACCCTGCGCGCCGTCGTGGTCGGCGTCCGCCGCCCCGGCGGTCGCCTTTTCGCGCCAAGCCCTAAGGACCAGCTTCAGGCCGGTGATCAGGTCTATGTCCTGACCCATACCGGCGATCTGGCCCGCACCCAGGAGATCTTCGGCAAGTCCGCGAAGCGGGCCGAGCGGGTCGTTCTGATCGGCGGCGGCAATGTCGGCTTGACGGTGGCCAAGGCCTTGGAGGCCAGCCCGGAACGCGTCCGCGCCAAGATGATCGAGCGCAACCGCTCCTGCGCCGAACGCGCCGCCGAAGCCCTGGAGCGGACGATCGTGCTCTCGGGCGACGGGCTCGACATCGAATTGCTGCGCGAGGCCAATATCGAGCGGGCCGACGCCGTCCTCACGGTCACGGACGACGACAAGACCAACCTGCTTGCGGCGGTGCGGGCCAAGGCGGCCGGGTGTTCCAAGACGGTCGCGCTGATCAACGACCCGACCCTGGTGCCGCTGATGGGGCCGCTCGCCATCGACGCCTATGTAAACCCGCGCCAGACTACCGTCAGTTCGATCCTGCGCCATGTCCGTCACGGGCGCGTGCGCAACGTCTACTCCATCGGCGACGCCGAGGCCGAGGTGATCGAGGCGCAGGTCATGTCCACCTCGCCTCTGGCCGGACGCCGCATCCGCGACGTGACATTTCCGGAAGGCGCACTGATCGGCGCCATCGGCAAGGAGGACGGGCGCGTCCTGCGGCCGCAGGGCAGCACGCTTATCGAGGAAGGGGACACCGTGGCCATCTTCGCGCTGGCCGCCGACGTGCCCGAGGTCGAGCGGCTGTTGCAGGTACAGGTGGATTTCTTCTGATGCCCGATCTGGCCGCCGGCGCCCGTCGACGGGCCGGGGGGCTGCCGCTTCTGGTGAAGCTCGCGGGCGGCCTTTCCGCGTCGATGACGGTGCCCGCCGGGCACGCGCTCTATTACGGGCGGATCGGGGACGCCCAAGCCTTCGGTCTCTGGGCCGCGATCCTGATGGCGCTGACCGGCGCGATGGCACTGGCGACGGCCCGCAACCAAAGCAGCAACCCGACACGCAGCCATCTCGTCGCGCTGCTCGGGGCGTTGGCGCTCTTGCCCGCCCTCGCGGCCTTGCCTCTGAACGAGGCGGTGTCGAACACGCGCTTCGTCAACGCCTATGTCGAGATGGTCATGGCGGCGACCACCACCGGCGGCACCCTGTTCGCGCCCGAGCGGCTGTCGGAAAGCGTGCATCTCTGGCGCGCCCTGGTGGCCTGGCAGGGGGGGCTGCTGATCCTGGTGGCGGCGGTCGCCATCCTGGCGCCTTTGCGGTTGGGCGGGTTCGAGGTCACCTATTCGGCCCGGTTCGGGCAGAGCGCCCGGCTCTCGACCGAGGATCAGAGGGCCGATCCGGAGCGCCGGGTGGCGCGCTATTTCCGCGCCATCGCGCCGGTTTATGCAGGGCTGACGGTCTTGCTCTGGCTGCTTCTCTACGGCGCGGGCGATACCCCGACGCGGGCCGCGATCCATGCGATGTCGACCCTGGCGACCTCGGGGATCACCGCCGGAGGCGGCCCGGCCGAGGCCCCCAGCGGCATCGGCGGCGAGATCATCATCTTCGCCTTCCTCGCCTTCGCCGTGTCGCGTCAAGTCTATTCCGGACACCTGCCCAGGGACCAGGTCGTGCGCCTTACCCAGGATCGGGAGATCCGCATCGCCCTGATGATCATCGTGCTCGTGGCCGCGCTGCTGGTCTCGCGCCATTTCCTCAGCGCGCTGGAACTGACGACCGAGACCGACGCGCTCACCGCGCTTCGCGCGGTCTGGGGGACGGTATTCACGGTGCTGTCCTTTCTGACGACGACCGGGTGGGAGTCGGCGGATTGGGACACGGCGCGCAACTGGTCCGGGCTCGACACGCCGATCGTTCTCTTGATGGGACTTGCGCTGTTCGGCGGCGGGATCGCGACCACCGCGGGGGGCGTGAAGCTGCTGCGGATCTACGCGCTCTATGAGCATGGGCGGCGGGAGATGCACCTGCTCGTCCATCCCCACGGGATCGCGGGCGGCAGGGTCCGCAGCTCCATCCCCATGCGGGGGGTCGAGGCGGCCTGGGTCTTCTTCATGCTCTTCGCCATCACCCTGGCCGCCGTGACCCTGCTGCTGGCGGCCACGGGGCTCGATATGTCGAACGCGATGATCCTGGCGGTCGCGGCGCTGACGACCACGGGACCCCTGGCCGATATCGCTTTGGGCACCGGTCCCGCCACCGGCGTCGGCACCCTCTCGGACGCGACCAAGCTCATCTGGGCGGCGGCCATGGTGCTGGGCCGGATGGAGGCCCTGGCCCTGATCGCGCTGTTCAACCCCGACTTCTGGCGAAATTGACGGCAACCGGGGCGGAAAGCGGCAGGCTGCGCACAATCCACGTGCGACAGGGGTAGATGTTTCGTGATTCGACCCTCATAAACGGCTCAAACGCAACCAGGACGGCCCAGCCAAGGGCCGCAGAGACAACGGGACGGCACATGGCCTCGGACAAGCAGAACCTTCAGGACGCCTTCCTCAACCATGTCCGCAAGACAAAGGTGCCGGTGACGATCTTCCTGATCAACGGCGTCAAGCTGCAGGGCGTCATCACCTGGTTCGACAATTTCTGCGTCCTGCTGCGCCGCGACGGGCAATCGCAGCTTGTCTACAAGCACGCGATCTCGACCGTGATGCCGGCGCAGCCGATTCAGCTCTATTCCGGCGAGGGCGATTCTGACGGGGCCTGAGACGGGACATTCGACCGAGGCGCGCCCCACCCGCGCCTACGTCCTGCATCCCGACATGCGCGGGGGCGACCGATCCGGCCGCGACCCCCGCTTGGCCCTCGAAGAGGCCGTGTCCCTGGCGCATGCGCTGCCGGGCCTCGATGTCGTGGGCTCCGACGTGGTTCGCCTGCCCAAGCCGCATCCCGGGATGCTGTTCGGCTCCGGCAAGGTGGAGGAGCTGCGCGCGCTGATCGAGGCCGAGGAGATCGAACTGATCCTGATCGACGGCTCGGTCAGCCCGGTGCAGCAGCGCAACCTGGAGAAGGCGTGGAAGGTCAAGCTGCTCGACCGGACCTCCCTGATCCTGGAGATCTTCGCCGATCGCGCCGCCACCCGCGAGGGCGTGCTCCAGGTCGATCTCGCCGCGCTCAGCTACCAGCGCACGCGCCTCGTGCGCGCCTGGACCCATCTGGAGCGGCAGCGCGGCGGGCTGGGCTTCGTCGGCGGCCCGGGCGAGACCCAGATCGAGGCGGACCGCCGTGCCATCGACGAGCAGATGGTCAAGCTGCGCCGCCAGCTCGACCGCGTGGTCAAGACCCGGGAGCTGCATCGCGCGGCGCGCGCCAAGGTGCCTTATCCAGTCGTGGCCCTGGTGGGCTACACGAACGCGGGCAAGTCGACGCTGTTCAACCGCCTGACGGGGGCGGAGGTGATGGCCAAGGACATGCTCTTCGCAACGCTCGACCCGACGATGCGGGCGGTGACGCTGTCGGCGAAGGGCACCAATCCCTTCGACGTGATCCTGTCGGACACGGTGGGCTTCATCTCGGACCTGCCGACCCAGCTCGTCGCCGCCTTCCGCGCGACCCTGGAGGAGGTGCTGGACGCCGATCTGATCCTGCATGTCCGCGACATCTCGCATCCCGAGACGGAGGCGCAGGCCCAGGACGTGGAGTCGATCCTGGAGGCACTTGGCACCGACGAGTCCATCCCGCGGCTGGAACTCTGGAACAAGGTCGACCGGCTGGACCCCGCCGAGGCAGAGGCCGCCGCGAACCGGGCCGCCCGCCGCGACGACGTCTATCTGGGCTCGGCGGTGACGGGGCAGGGGCTCGACGCGCTGCTTGCCCGGATCGGGGCCGAACTCTCGGAGGTCACGGAGGAGACCACGCTGACGCTCCCCTTCGCCGAGGGCCGGGCGCGGGCCTGGCTGCACGACCAGGGGGCCGTGCTCTCGGAGGAAGTCACCGAGGAGGGCACGCGGCTGTCGCTGCGCTGGACCGCACGCCAGGCGGACCGCTTCGCGGCCAGTTTCCCCGGGCTCATAGACCGTCCCGTGCCGACCCCGGCCCCGGCCGCGCCGCCGACCCGATGGGAACCTTAACCAAGCATTAAGGTTAACGCGCCCGCCCCCTCATCACGGGTTCACAAATACTCAAATCCCGACCGACGTCCCAGGCGCGGGCCTCGGCCGGGGAGACACCGCTCTGCCATACCGCAAGCCGGCCATCCGGATCGCGTCGTGCAAAGGCGATGACAGGAAATGCCGGTCCTGTTAGTCTCGCCACTGGAAGGGGCAGAAGACCCCGGCAGAGCAGACATGGACAGGACCTGAAGATATGACCGCATTTTCGCGTCGCCGCTTCCTTGCGGCGGCTTCCGCTCCGCTTGCCTTGGCGGCTTGCGGCAACGGCGTGGGCTCCCCTGGGGGCGAGATGATCGACGCGCGTGTCGACGCCGCCATCGCCTTCATGGAAGACACGCTGCCCGAGACGCGCGACCTGCGCGCCCGGAGCGCCGGCATGTTGATGATGCCGCTGATGACCGAAGCCGGTCTGGGCATCGGCGGGGCCTTCGGGCGTGGCGCGCTGCGGGTGGATGGCGTGACGGTGGATTACTACTCGGCCACCGCCGCGTCGGTCGGGCTTCAGATCGGGGCGCAGCAATACGCCCATGCGCTGTTCTTCATGACGCCTGCCGCGCTCTCCAATTTCCGCCAAAGCCCTGGCTGGGTCGCGGGGGCGGATCTGGAATACGCCGCCTCCTCCAACGCGCGGGCGTTTACGACCGACACGACCTCGCTGACCACGCCGGTGGTTGCGGTCATCTTCGGCCAGGCCGGTCTTTTGGCCGGGGCCACCATCGAAGGGCAGAAGTACAACCGCATCATCCCCTGAGCGGCGCGCGCCCTCTTGCATTCCTCTCCGCAGGGTGCCAAAGGGCGCGCACTTCACAGGCGGGGGCGGGCCCCCGGGGGAGACATCCCCGGACGGTCCACCGGTTGGCGCATCCGCGTCGAAACCCCCGCCGAGGCTCAAACCGGAAAGGAAACGAGCATGGCTCTGCCTGACTTCTCGCTTCGTCAGCTTCTCGAGGCCGGCGTTCACTTCGGCCACCAGACGCAGCGATGGAACCCGCGCATGGCGCCCTATATCTACGGCGCCAAGAACGGCATCCACATCATGGACCTGACGCAGACGGTTCCGCTGCTGGACCAGGCGCTCAAGGCCGTCCACGACGTCGTCGCCCGCGGCGGCCGCGTTCTCTTCGTCGGCACCAAGCGCCAGGCGCAGAAGCCCGTGGCCGAGGCCGCCGAGCGTTGCGCGCAGTATTACATGAACCACCGCTGGCTGGGCGGCACGCTCACCAACTGGAAGACGGTTTCCAACTCCATCAACCGCCTGAAGGCGATCGACGAGGCGATGGAGCAGGGCTTCGAGGGCCTGACCAAGAAAGAGCGCCTCGGCATGGAGCGTGACCAGGCCAAGCTGCAAGCGTCGCTCGGCGGCATCCGCGAGATGGGCGGCCTGCCGGACATGCTGTTCATCATCGACGTCAACAAGGAAGACCTGGCGATCGCCGAGGCGAAGAAGCTGGGCATCCCGGTCGTGGCCGTGGTCGACACCAACTGCTCGCCCGAGGGTGTGGACTATGTCATCCCCGGCAATGACGACGCCGCGCGCGCCATCGCGCTCTACTGCGACCTCGTCTCCCGCGCGGCCCTCGAAGGCATGAGCGCCCAGCTCGGCGCAGCCGGCGTCGATATCGGCGCCATGGAAGAGGGCCTGGCCGAGGACATCGATCCCGGCGAGGCGGAAGAGCTTCCCGCCTCCGAGACCGAGGCGCCCGCCCAGGCCTGATGCCCTGGCATCAAATGGTTACGTGGCGCGGCTAAAGCAGCCGCGCCCTTCCCAATTCCAAGGAGTAGACCCATGGCGATCACAGCCGCACTGGTGAAGCAACTGCGCGACTCGACGGGCGCAGGCATGATGGACGCGAAGAAGGCGCTGACCGAAACGAATGGCGACATGGATGCCGCCGTCGATTGGCTGCGCACCAAGGGCCTCGCGAAGGCCGCCAAGAAGTCGGGCCGCACCGCCGCCGAGGGCCTCGTGGCCGTCGCCGTCGATGGGGGCTCGGGCGTCGCGGTCGAGGTCAATTCCGAGACGGATTTCGTCGGCAAGAACGCCGAGTTCCAGGCCATGGTCGGCGACATCGCGCAGACCGCGCTCACCGTGCCGGATCTGGGCGCGCTGACCGAGGCGGAGATCGGCGGCAAGACCGTCGCCGCGATCATCACCGACAAGATCGCCACCATCGGCGAGAACATGTCCGTGCGCCGGATGGCCAAGATCTCGGGCGAATCGGTCGTGACCTATGTCCACAACGCCGCCGCGCCGAACATGGGCAAGATCGGCGTGCTGGTCGCGCTGTCGGGTGACAATGAAGCCTTCGGCAAGCAGGTCGCGATGCATATCGCCGCCGTGAACCCGGCCTCGCTGTCCGAAGCGGATCTCGACCCGGCCGTCGTCGAGAAGGAGCGTCAGGTTCAGATCGACATCGCGCGCGAATCGGGCAAGCCCGAGGCCGTCATCGAGAAGATGATCGAAGGCCGCATGAAGAAATACATGTCCGAGGTCACGCTGCTGAACCAGGCCTTCGTCGTGAACCCCGACCTGACCGTCGGCAAGGCCGCCGAGGAAGCGGGCGTCGAGATCACCGGCTTCGTCCGGCTTGAGGTCGGCGAGGGCATCGAAGTCGTCAAGGAAGACTTCGCCGCCGAGGTCGCGAAGGCCGCCCAAGGCTGACCACCGCCTCACAAGGCATTGAGAGATGAAAAAGCGGCGTCGAGGGGAAACTCGACGCCGCTTCATCGTTGATCGGGCCGTCCTTGGGGATGAGACATGCCCGCGATGTTCCGCGTGGCCCCCCCGGCATAATTGCCCGAAAGACCGCGCATGCCGAGCATCATCGGCTAGGTGCTCAGGCCACGAGACAATTCGCTCGCGTCGCCGTCACGCCTTTTAGTCCATGGCGTAATTGCCACCACTCACAAGACGTTCACAGAATGACCCGGACACTCCCGCTAAGGAAGTCGGGTTTTCCTTACCTATCGGTAAAAATCTGTCCGCCTGTTCAAATCCTGATAGCAGGGCCCGTCACGACGCGCGCCGGATGCCCATCACCCGCGCCCGCGCGCGCGGGTCGGCGTCGAAAAGCGCGGCAAGCTGTTCGGTCATCGCGCCAGCCAACTGCTCGACATCGGTGATCGTCACGGCGCGGTTGTAGTAGCGCGTCACGTCGTGGCCGATTCCGATGGCGAGCAGTTCGACGGCCTTCCGCTTCTCGATCATGGCGATCACGTCGCGAAGGTGCTTTTCCAAGTAGTTGGCAGGGTTGACCGACAGGGTGCTGTCATCGACCGGCGCGCCGTCCGAGATCACCATCAGGATCTTGCGGACCTCATTGCGCGCCAGCATCCGGCGATGGGCCCATTCCAGCGCCTCGCCGTCGATATTCTCCTTCAGCAGGCCCTCTTTCATCATCAGGCCCAGATTGGGCCGCACCCGGCGCCAGGGGGCGTCGGCGGATTTGTAGATGATGTGGCGCAGATCGTTCAGGCGGCCCGGCTGCTGCGGCCGTCCGTCCTTGAGCCAGGCTTCGCGGCTCTGGCCGCCCTTCCAAGCGCGGGTGGTGAAGCCCAGGATCTCGACCTTGACGCCGCAGCGCTCCAGTGTGCGTGCCAGGACATCGGCGCAGATCGCCGCGATGGAAATCGGGCGGCCGCGCATCGAGCCGGAATTGTCCAGGAGCAGCGTCACGACGGTATCCCGGAACTCCGTATCCTGCTCCATCTTGAAGCTGAGCGGCGTTGTGGGGTTCGCCACGACGCGGGCAAGGCGGCCTGCGTCGAGGATACCTTCCTCCAGGTCGAACTCCCAGCTGCGGTTCTGCTGCGCCTGGAGGCGGCGCTGTAACTTGTTGGCCAGCCGCGAGACCGCGCCTTTCAGCGGCTCCAGCTGCTGGTCGAGATAGGCGCGCAGGCGCTCCAACTCCGCGGGTTCGGCCAGGTCCTCGGCCCCGACGACCTCGTCATACTCGGTGACATAGACGGTGTAATTCGGGTCGGCATCGGAGATCGGTTGCGGCGCGGGCGGCTCATGGCTGTCCTCGGCCTCGGGCATCTCGGCCTCTTCGCCCGCTTCCTGGTCGGCCATGTCGTCCATGGAGACCTGGGCCTGGGAGGGATCGTCCTGCTGCTCCTGCGAGGATTCGGGCGAGGCTTCCTCGTCCTCCTGATCCTCTTCGTCTGAGCCGGTGGAGTCGGGTTCCTCCTCTTCGTCCTGATCGGCGCCTTCGTCCTGGTCCTCGTCCTCCAGATCCGGGTCGTCGCCCAGCTGATCGCCATAGCCCAGGTCGTCGATCAGCTGGCGCGCCAGCTTGGCGAAGGCGGTCTGGTCGCGCAGAACCTCGTCCAGATTGTCCAGCCGGTCTCCGGTGGCGCCTTCGATGAAGTCGCGCCACAGTTCCAGCACGTTGTCGGCGCCCTTGGGCAGATCCCGGCCCGTGGCCATCTGGCGAATCCAGTAGCCGGCGGCCGCGGCGAGCGGCGCCTGCGCCTTGTCGGTGATGTCGCCATAGCCCTTGCGCGCGGCTTCGACGGCGATCTTGGCGTCGATATTGCCGGCCGTGCCGGGCATGTCCTGCGCGCCGACCGCTTCGCAGCGGGCGGTTTCCATCGCTTCGTAGAGCTCTCGCGCCATGTTGCCCTGCGGCAGATAGCGCGCGTTGATGCTGGCGTCGTGGTGACGGTGCCGCAGCGCATAGGCATCGGCGGTGCCGCGGGCCAGAAGCACCTCCTCGCGGGTCATCCGGCGCGAGACCTGGGGCAGGCGCACCGCGTCATTCGTCTGGCCCGGCGGGTCGACGGAATAGCTTACGGCCAGATCCGGGTCGTCGGCCATCGTCTTGGTCGCCTCGGCGAGGGCCTTCTTGAACGGATCGGCGGGGTTGTCGCCCGGACGGGAGGAGCTGTTCTTCATACCGCGCAACCTAGTCGTTTGGTGCGGAGGCGCAATGGCGCGCCGACACGTGCAGCCAGTCGAGAAGCGACGCGGGGCGGCGATCGGTCTCCGGGGAGAGGGCTTGCGCCTCCGTCACGGGCTTGGCTTCATCGGGGCCGCGCAATCCCGGGGAGCTTTGCATGACAGCCGTTCGTTTCGCGGTCTATCTGGCCGTCGTTCTTGGGATCGTTGCGGCGACGGTCTTTGCCGTTCGCGACTTGATGCCGCCCGCCTCGATGCGCTTTGCGGTGGGGACGGAGGGCGGCGGCTATTGGCGCTATGCGGAACGCTACCGCGCGATCCTCGCTCGTGACGGGATCGCGCTGGAATTGGTCGCCACTGCGGGTTCGGTGGAGAATGCGGGCCTGCTCGACGCGCGGGAGGTGGAGGCCGGTTTCCTGCAAGGCGGCGTGGTCGTGAACGAGGACGCGGAAGCGCTGGGCTCGCTTTTCATCGAGCCTCTGCTGATCTTCTCCAGCGCCGCGCCGGAGGAGGACAGTCGGCGCATTCCCCGAAACGTCGCCGATTGGCGGGACCTCACCATCGCGGCGGGAGCCGAAGGCTCTGGCGCGCGGGCGGCTGCCATCGCGCTGCTCGGGGCGGCGGAGGTGCCGGACGACGCCAACACGCTCCTCCCGCTGGGCGGGGCCGAGGCGGCGGAGGCGCTGGCGGATGGCGCGGCGGATGCGGCGCTCTTCGTGGCTCCGCTCTCGGCGCCCTATCTCGCGCCGCTCCTGTCGGATCCGGACATCGCTCTGTTGGACATAGCCCATGCGGAGGCGCTGTCGCGACGGATGCCGCAGACGATTTTGATCGACCTGCCGTCGGGCGTGTTCCAATTGTCACCGCCTCTGCCGCCACGAGATCGGCAATTGCTGGCGATGGTCGCGCGCATGGTCGCGGTGCCCGACTTGCATCCCGCGCTGGTGGACCGGCTGGTGAGCGCGGCCGTGACGATCCATCGCCGGGGCGACGCGCTGACCGACGAAGGAACCTTCCCGAACCTCGAGAACACGACCCTGCCAGCCCACCCATATGCCCGGGACCGGCTGGCGGACGGGCCCTCGGTGCTGGCGGACGTGCTGCCGTTCTGGATGGTGGCGCAGATCGAGCGGCTGGCGATCCTGCTGCTGCCCATCGTGTTCCTGCTGCTGCCGCTGCTGCGAGCGCTTCCTGGGCTGTATAACTGGGGCATACGGTCGCGCGTCTTCCGCTACTACGCCCGGATCCGGGAAATCGATGCGGAGCTCGACGGGGCCGAACCCGGACGCTTGCGGGCGCTGGATCGGGAGCTTTCGTCCCTGGATCACGAGATCGCCGCGCTGAAGCTCCCGCTGGCCTACCGCAACTATGCCTATGACGCCCGGCTGCATGTCGAGCTTCTCCGCCGCCGGATCTCCCAGGGGTTGGGCGGTTAAGCTGCCATAGGGGGGCTCTGGCGGAGAGGCGGGGCAGTCTCCCAGCTCGGCCAAGGCGCGCGGCCGGTCAAAGGACGGGCCCTCCGCGATCCGAGCGAACCCCGTCTGGCCGCGCTGTGGACGCGAAAGGGGCCGCCCGATCGCCGGGCGGCCCCTTGTCCAAATCGCATCGGCCTGCGCGTGGCGCGCGCCTGAGGGATCAGCCCAGCGACATGCTCG
Organism: Jannaschia seohaensis; assembly: GCF_900116765.1. Taxonomy (GTDB): domain Bacteria; phylum Pseudomonadota; class Alphaproteobacteria; order Rhodobacterales; family Rhodobacteraceae; genus Jannaschia; species Jannaschia seohaensis. Next base: position 318,463 of record NZ_UETC01000004.1, read on the forward strand.
CCGCGCTCTCGGGCAGTTCCTCGTCGAAGCAGCGCTGGTAGAATTCGGCCACCGTCTGCCGCTCCAACTCGTCACATTTGTTGAGGAAGCTGAGGCGGAAGGCATAGCCGACATCGCGGAAGATCTCGGCGTTCTGGGCCCAGGCGATGACGGTCCGCGGCGACATCACGGTCGAAAGGTCGCCATTCATGAAGGCGGTCCGGGTCATGTCGGCCACCGTCACCATCCGGCTGATCGTCCGGCGCCCTTTCTCGGTGTTGTAATGCGGCTGCTTGGACAGCACGATCTGCGTTTCGGCATCGTGGCTCAAGTAGTTCAGCGTCGCCACGATGGACCAGCGGTCCATCTGCGCTTGGTTGATCTGCTGGGTGCCGTGGTAGAGGCCAGTCGTGTCGCCCAGGCCCACCGTGTTGGCGGTCGCGAAGAGGCGGAAGGACGGGTGCGGGGTGATGATCTCGTTCTGATCCATCAGCGTCAGCTTGCCGTCGGCCTCCAGCACGCGCTGGATGACGAACATCACGTCGGCGCGGCCCGCGTCATATTCGTCGAACACGATCGCGACGGGATTGCGCAGCGCCCAGGGCAGGATGCCCTCGTGGAACTCGGTGACCTGCACGCCGTCCTTGAGCTTGATCGCGTCCTTGCCGATCAGGTCGATGCGGGAGATGTGGCTGTCGAGGTTGACGCGCACACAGGGCCAGTTCAGCCGGGCGGCGACCTGCTCGATATGGGTCGACTTGCCGGTGCCGTGATAGCCCTGGATCATCACCCGCCGGTTCCAGCCGAAGCCCGCGAGGATCGCCAGCGTCGTGTCCGGGTCGAATTTGTAGGTCGGGTCGATCTCGGGCACGCGATCGGTGCGCTCTTCGAAGCCCTTCACGGTCATGTCGCTATCGATGCCGAACACCTCACGGACGGAAATCTCCATTTTGGGCTTCGCGTCGATATCGATGGTGCCGTCGGCCATATCCGTCTCCTTGGTCTCCGCTCGCCCGATTGCAACATATGCCGACCAGTCGCAAGGGGAAGGGACCCCAGGAACGCCCGGTTCGGGCTGGGAGGCACATCGTGGTAATCTGCCGCGCATGAAACGGATCGTCATTCTCTGCGACGGATCCTGGAACTCCGCCGACGCAGAGCACCCGACGAATGTCATGCGCGTCTCCCACGCCTTGGCCCCCGTGGGGGCGGACGGGGTGGCGCAAGTCCCGATCTATATCGAGGGCGTGGGCACCGGGCGGCGCGGGGTGACGATGCTGACGCGGGGGCTGGATCGTCTGCTCGGCGGGACGATGGGGGTGGGGCTGCACGAGAACGTGATCGAGGCCTACCGGCATCTCTGCTTTCTCTACCAGCCGGGCGACTCGGTGCATGTCTTCGGCTTTTCACGCGGGGCGTTCACGGCCCGGTCGCTGGCGGGCTTCATCCGCTACACGGGCCTTTTGACCCGCACGACCCTCGACCGGCTGCCCGAAGCGGTGGAGCGCTATTCCCAACGCTCGTTCTGCCGCCGGGCCGCCTCCAGCGGCGCAATGCCGAGTGGCGCGCGATCCATTCGCCTTGGGTCAGGGTCGATCCCGACGATGCCGATGTCTAAGCCGAATTCGGCCACCATGAGGCGATCCCCTTCGAGATCGATTTCATGGGCGTCTGGGACACGGTGGGCGCGCTGGGCGTGCCGGGGCACTTCACCGCGGCGCCGCTCTTCAACCGGCACTTCATGTTCCACGACACCGACCTGTCCGAGATGGTCCGCGCCGCGCGCCACGCCGTCTCGGTCGACGAGCGGCGCAAATCGTTCCGGCCGACGCTCTGGACCAATCTCGACGCCCTGAACGACGCGCGGGAGGGCAGGCCGTATCGTCAGGCGTGGTTCGCTGGGGATCACGGATCGGTCGGCGGCGGGGGCGAGATCACGGCGCTCTCCTCCATCGCGCTGCGCTGGGTGTTGGAGGGCGCGGCGGCCGCGGGGCTGGAATTCGACGAGATCTTGCTGGAGGCCATCGCGCGGGAATGCGACCCGACCGGTCCTCTGTTCAACGCGGACCCGCCCCGCGGCGGGCCGGTCGCCGCGCTGATGCGCCAGTTTGGTGCCGCCCGTGCTCCCGTGACGCGGCTCGAGGACGTCCATGCCGCGGTCCGGACACGCTGGGTCCACGAGGGGGACGGGGACGGCTTCCGTCCCTACCGGCCCGAGCCCCTGCAAGGCTTGGCGCGCGAGTTCGAGGCGTGGCGGGAGAGCCGCATCAGGGCGCCAAGGGCGACGCCCTCCGCCTGAAGGGGCGGCGGGGTAAACCCCGCCCTACGGGCGCAGCTCGGATGTAGGGCGGGGGTCTCCCCGCCGCTACTTAAAGTTGCGGCTGTCCTTCAGTTGATCCCAGGCCCAGACGACTTCGCTTAGCTGCTCTTCCTGGCTGCGGTCGCCGCCATTCATGTCAGGGTGCAGCACTTTGATCAGCGCCTTGTAGGCCTTGCGGATGCGCGCCTTGTCCCAGTCGTCCTTGGCTTCCAGGATCTCGATCGCCTTGCGCTCGGTCGGCGGCAGCTTGCGCCCCGCCGTCTCGCGGCCCGGATTGCGGGTCGCGTTGCCGCCCAGGACGGAATGGGGGTCCTCGATGCCGAGCCGGGCCCAGGCGCGCTCCTCGATGGTCTTGCGGAAGGGGCGGGTTTTCTGGTCCTTCGCCTCCTGCGCGGCGATCTCGGCCTCGGTGGCGCCATCGAAGAAGGACCACTTGGCGTTGTATTCGCGCACATGCTCCTTGCAGAACCAGTAGTAATCGTCCTTCGAATCCCGGCTTTTCGGCGCGCGGTACTGGCCCGGTTCGGTGCAGCCGTCCTGCTCGCACTCGCGGGTCGAGGTCTCCACGGCGCCGGACATGCCGCGCTTGCCGCGCGGATTGCGCTTCTTCGCGGTCGAGACGCGCATGTCGAAATTGAATGGATCGTTTTTTGTCATGCAACGCCCCCTTCCGGTCCGAGGCGATGGAGTTTAGTCATTGCCGCGCCGAGGGGAAGAGCCAACCGGGGGAATAATGGCGACGATGGAAGAGACGATCCGCGACCGGCTGCAATCCGCCTTCGCGCCAGATCACCTGGAGGTGCGCAACGACAGTGCGCGCCATGCGGGCCATGCCGGCGATGACGGCTCGGGCGAGAGCCATTGGCACGTCGCGATCCGCAGCGCGGCCTTCGCCGGGCAGTCCCGCGTGGCGCGTCACCGGGCCGTGCACGCGGCGCTGGGCGACGTCATGTCGCGCATCCACGCGCTGTCGCTCGACCTGTCGGACTGAGTCTCGCGCTCACTCGGCGGCGAGCTTGGGGCCCGCCCGGGCGGTCAGGATCTCGATTACCTCGGCCTCGTCGATCTCCTCGTCCTCGAAGCCGGGCCATTCCGGGACCGGACCCTGCAACATCAGCGGCGCGGGCGCCTGCACCACCTGCTGCACAGGAGCGGCTGCGACCGGCGGCGCCAGCGCACGGCGGAAGACCAGCAATGCGTGATACTTGACCTCTTTTCCCGTCAGTCCGACCCGTTCCTCGGCGGGCAGGGTGTCGGCGCGGACATATTCCCAGCCCTCGGCCCCCATACGGTTGAAGAGCCGCGAGAGGGCCAGGGCGAACCGCGCCTCGCCCGAGCGCACGCCACGGGCCTTCTCCCCTTTGCGCGGCGCGGGCACGACCCTGTATTCGAAAGTCTGGTGCGGTCCATCTTCGGTCATGGCGCTGCCTTGATATCGCCACATTCCGATGGAGTCCCGAAAATGGTTAACGAACACGGCGTTTCCGTCCGTGCGACGATAAAACGCGCCGCGGATGCGCGCAAAAAGCAGGCGAGCAGCGGGTGAGAGGGTGCCCATGGGCGGCCGACGCCCCGGCGAGGGGCGGGGCATTTCAGGGGGCGACCTGCTCGTTTCTGGGCCAGCGCGCCGAGTTGATGCGATCGGCGCGCGCCTCCTCCTGGGTCGCAGCCCATTTGGGGCGCATCGGGTCCGCCTCACCCGAGATTGGTCCGCCCGACACGTGTACCCATTTGGCGTGACGTTCGGGCGAACCTGTCCCGGGCAGCGGCGACGGCCTATCGGTGCCAGGACGATCCGTCCGTCCTCGGTTTCAGACGGACGGAGAGCCGGCGCGCGCGCACTGCGCGCGGAGAACGTCGCGGCCCCGTCGGGCCTCGCACCCAGCGTCGCTGTCCGTGGATCGGGCTAAGGGGAAACGGCCTGACTGGAGACTCGCGCCTATGCGCGCATCGCCGCCGAGAGCTGGACGGCTGGCGGGATCTCGCAAAGCAGGCGCCGGAAGACGAGCAGGGTCATGGTCTTGGGGGCCGTGCCTGTCAGATCCTTGGAGCTGTCATTGGGCAGGGTGTCCGCGCGGACATAGTCCCACCCGTCCAAAGCCATGTCGTTGAGCAACTGCGTCCAGGTCGCCGCCATCCGTTCGGCATCTGTGCGCAAGCCTTCGACCCTTTCTGCCTTGGACGGAGCGGCGACAACGGTGAATTCGTAAATGGCCTCAAGGCCCGGGGATACGTGTTTCATGGGCAAGGCTTCGCCGACGAAAATGTCGCCTTGGCGGCGCGGCAAGGGCTGAGCTCGGACATTCCTTGGCAAAGCGTGGCGATCTCGCGCCCGCCTCGTGACGCGGTTAACGGAGCGCCTTGAGCACGCCAGAAATCAGCGGCAGGCCCGCCCGCAGATCTTCCGTCCGGTTGGCGAAGCCGATCCGCAGCGTGCCCTCGGCCCCCATCACGGCGCCGGGCGTGAGCAGCACGCCTGTTTCCTCTAGCAGGGTGCGGCACAGGGCCTCGGACCCGATCTCGACGTCGTAATGCAGCAAGGCCGTCGTCCCCGCCGCGGGCCGGACCCAGGTCACCCCCGGCTCGGACTCAACCCAATCGGTCAGGATCGCGAGATTCTCCCGCGTGATCCGGCGGGAGCGGGCGAGGATGCGATCGGCATGTTCCAGCGCCAGCGCGGCGAGATGATCGTCCACCATGCCGACGGATATGGTGGTGTAGTCGCGATGCCGCTCCGCCGCCTCGCGCAGCCAGGCGGGACCGACGATCCAGCCCAGGCGCAGCCCGGCCAGCGAGAACGCCTTGGACATGCCGGCGGTCGCCACGGCGTGCGGGCTGATCTCGGCCACCGACAGGCCCCGACCGTCGCCAGTCTGCCCGGTCCCGCGATAGACCTCGTCGGCCAGCACGGTGGCGCCCGCCGCCTCGGCCGTCGCGACGATCTCGCGCAGCAGGGCGTCGGGCATCAGGCTCCCGGTCGGATTGTTGGGGTTGGTGAAGGCGACGACCCGCGTGTCCGGGCGCATCAGCGACCGCAGGTGGTCGGGGTCGGGCAGGTAGCCGCCCTCGGGTGTCAGTTCCAACCGGGTCACTTCGGCGCCCAAGCTCTCGGGGATGGAGACGTGCTGCTGATAGGTGGGCACGACGCTGACGACGTGGTCGCCAGGGCCGGCCAGCGCCCGCCAGGTCAGGTCGTTGGCCCCGATCGTGCCATGAGTCACCAGAACGTCCCCCGCCGCACGCCCGGCATAGAGCGGGGCAATGGCGCGGCGCAGCCGGTCCGAGCCCTCGATGGCGCCATAGCTCAGCGGCACGTCCCGCAACTCCGACAGCGCATCGGCATTGCGGCCCGTCATCTCCATCAGCTCGCCCAGGGTCATCGCCGCGACGCAGGTCTCCGCCAGGTTCAGACGGCAGCGCGTCTCCCAGGCGTTCATCCAGATTTCGACGCCGAACGGATCGATATGCATGGCGCGGGCCTCCTTCGCGCGCAGTGGTGGACGCAACCGCGCCTTGGGTCTAGCCCTGCGGACACAGGAGGAATGCGAAATGTATCTCGGTCTCGATCTCGGCACGTCCGGTCTGAAGGCGATTCTCACCGATGAGACGGGCGCCCTGCGCGGCACCCGCGAGGCGTCCTATGCCAACCCGCATCCCCATACCGGCTGGTCCGAGCAAGACCCGGCGGATTGGATCGCGGCCTGCGAGACCGTGCTGGATGGGCTGGCGGCCGGTCACCCCTCGGATATGGCCGCGCTGAAGGGAATCGGCCTGTCGGGGCATATGCACGGCGCGACGCTGCTTGGTGCCGATGACGCGGTTCTGCGCCCCTGCATCCTCTGGAACGACACCCGCGCGGCGGAGGAGGCGGCGGCGCTGGATGCCGCTCCGGGTCTCCGAGAGGCGACCGGGAACATCGTCTTCCCGGGCTTCACCGCGCCCAAGCTGCTCTGGGTCGAACGGCACGAGCCCGAGATCTGGGAGAAGGTCGCGAAGGTCCTGCTGCCCAAGGACTACCTGCGCCTCTGGCTGACCGGCGAACATCTGAGCGACCTCTCCGACAGCGCCGGGACCGCGTGGCTGGATGTGGGCGCGCGGGCCTGGTCGGACAGGGCCCTGGAGGCGGGCCACATGACGCGCGCCCAGATGCCGGGTCTGGTCGAGGGCAGCGCCGAAGGCGGACGGCTGCGCGATGCGTTGCGCGCGCGATGGGGCGTGACCGGGCCGGTCGTGGTCGCGGGCGGCGGCGGCGACAACGCGGCGGCGGCCTGCGGGGCAGGCTGTTTCGCCGAGGGGCAGGGCTTCGTCTCGCTGGGCACGTCGGGCGTCCTGCTGTCGGCGAAAGGCGGCTATGCCCCCGATCCCGCCAGCGCGGTCCATACCTTTTGCCACGCCGTGCCGGACACCTGGTATCAGATGGGGGTGATTCTCTCGGCGACCGACTCGCTCAACTGGTTGGCGCGGCAGACCGGGCGCGGCGCGGCGGAGCTGGCCGGGATGCTGCCGGAGCGGGCGGAGGGGCCGGGCGATCTGCTCTTCCTGCCCTATCTTTCCGGTGAGCGGACGCCGCATAACGACGCCGCTTTGCGCGGCGCGCTAATCGGGCTGGACGTGGCCCACGATCCGGCCGCGCTGACCCAGGCGGTGGTCGAAGGCGTCTGTTTCGCGATTCGGGACTGTCTGGAGGCGCTGCGCGGCACCGGGACCGAACTGACCTCGGTTCTGGCCATGGGCGGCGGCGCGCGGTCGCGCTTCTGGCTGGAGGCGATGGCCTCGACCCTCGATCTGCCGTTGCAGGTCCCCGCGGGCGGCGAGTTCGGCGCGGCGCTGGGTGCGGCGCGGCTAGGAATCGCGGCGGCGACCGGGGGCAGCCCGGCGGAGATCATGACCCCGCCGCCCGTCGGCGAGACCATCGCGCCGCGCGCCGATCTGGTCCCCCGCTACGCCGCCGCTTGGGAGAGATACCGCGCCCTGGTGCCCGCGATCCGCGCCGCTCAGGCCGACTGACCCAGGGGCCGCCGCTCGACCGCGAGCGCCTCGACCCGTTCGATGCCATAGGCGGTGGCGCCCTCGGCCCACATGCGGTCGTCGCGGAACTGCACGTCGATCTCGGTCGGCGGGGCATCCACCGAGAGCGAGAGCTGGCGCACCTGCTCCAGCACCTCGGGCGTGCAGAGCGGGTGCCCCTCCTCCGCCTCGACGGCGAGCACGATGAGTTCGGGGTCGAAAACGGTCACGAGATTGGCGAGGACGCGCGCGAAATGCTGTCGTGCCTCCGACAGCACCTCGATGGCGACCGGGTCGCCCGCGGCCTCGGCCTGGCGTAGATCCTCGACGCTCATATCCTTGAGACCGGCCTCGGCCGCGCGCATGCGCAGGCCGTAGCCCCCGGCATATGCCTCCAGGCACCCGCGCTGCCCGCATTGGCAGAGCGCGCCATCGGATACGACCTTGCTGTGGCCCAACTCGCCCGAGCAGCCGCGGGCGCCGCGATGGAGTTCGCCGCCCAGGATAACGCCCATCCCGATACCGTGCTGGACCGTCACGACCAGGAAGTTGTCGACGCCCCGCCCGCGACCGAAGAGCTGCTCTGCTTTGGCGACGAGATTGGCGTCGTTCTCCAGAAAGACGGGGCAGGGGGCGCGCGCGGCCAGGGCGGGGGCGAGATCCACGTTGCGCCGATCCAGCGCCGAGGACCAATGGACATGCCCACGCGCCCCATCGACCTGTCCCGCAAGCCCCACGCAAATGCCGGAGACGTCCTCCAGGCGCCGCCCGTGGCGGGCGCAGGCGGCGGTGGTCGCGGCCACGATGGCGTCGGCCAGCACCGCCGGGGCCGAGGCAATTTCCGCGCGCGGCGCCTCGTGCAGCCCGATCTCGGCGCCGGTGAAGTCCACCAGAAGAACGGTGATGACCCGGTGGGACACCTTGACCCCCGCCACCAGCCGCGCCTCGCCGCGAAGCCGCAGCGCCTCGCGCGGGCGGCCGCGCCGACCGGCGTCGGGCGCCCGGTCCTCGGGATGAATGCGTTCGATCAGACCTTCGGACAAAAGCTCCGCGGTCAGCGCCGTCACCGTGGCGGCGCTGATTCCCGTCTGCCGGGCGATGTCGACCCGCGCGATGGCCCCCGCCTGCCGGATCGCCCGAAGCACGCGTCCGCGCCCCCAGCGCCGCGGGTCGTTCGCGGTGTCGGTTGCTTCACGCATGCTGATCCTCCAAAGGGCCCTGCCGGCCCGCCATTAATTTTGACACATAAACTAATTCTGTCTAGCAGTCACTCAGGCCGAAGCGACCGGCTATACGCAGGGGAGGACGCGTCATGACGACTGGATTTTTCGACGGGCTCTCGCCCGCGCGCTATCAGGGAACGCCGGCGACCGATCCGCTGGCGTTCCGCCACTACGACCCGGACGAGGTCGTGATGGGCAAGCGGATGGAGGACCATCTGCGCTTCGCCGTCGCCTATTGGCACTCCTTCGCCTGGGAGGGGGGCGACCCGTTCGGCGGCCCCACCTTCGAGCGCCCCTGGCATCCGCAGGACGATATGGGCCGGGCCAAGATGAAGGCCGATGTGGCCTTCGAGATGTTCGACCTGCTGGGCGCGCCCTTCTTCTGCTGGCACGACGCGGACCTGCGCCCCGAACAGGGCAGCTATGCCGAGAACCTCGCCACCCTGGAGGAGATCACCGACTATGTCGGCGAGAAGATGGAGGGCTCCAAGACCAAGCTGCTTTGGGGCACCGCCAACATGTTCTCCCACCGCCGCTGGATGGCGGGGGCCTCGACGAACCCCGACCCCGACATCTTCGCCTATGCTGCCGCCACGGTGAAGGGCTGCATCGACGCGACCCATAAGCTGGGCGGGGCGAACTACGTCCTTTGGGGGGGGCGAGAGGGATACGAGACGCTGCTCAACACCGACCTCGTCCGCGAGGGCGAGCAGATGGGCCGGTTCCTCAGCATGGTCGTCGACTACAAGCACAAGATCGGCTTTGAGGGGCAGATCCTGGTGGAGCCCAAGCCGCAGGAGCCCTCCAAGCATCAATACGATTACGACGCGGCGACTTGCATCGGGTTTCTGCGCAAGTGGGGCCTCCAGGACGAGGTGAAGCTGAACCTGGAGCAGGGGCATGCGATTCTCGCTGGGCACAGCTTCGAGCACGAGATCGCGGTCGCGGCGGCCGAGGGGATGCTGGGCTCGATCGACATGAACCGGAACGACTACCAGTCGGGCTGGGACACGGATCAGTTCCCGAACAACGTGCCCGAGGTGGCGCTGGCCTATTATCATATCCTCAAGGCGGGCGGTTTCACCCAAGGCGGCACCAATTTCGACGCCAAGCTGCGGCGGCAGTCGCTGGACCCGGAAGACCTGATCGCCGCGCATGTCGGGGGCATGGATACCTGCGCCCGCGGGCTCAAGGCGGCGGCCGCGATGCTGGAGGATGGTGGGCTGGAGGACGCCCTGGCCGAGCGCTATGCCGGCTGGGACGATCCGCAGGCGCAGGCGATGCTGACCTCGGATCTAAGCGCCATCCAGGCGCGGGTGATCGAGCAGGGGATCGACCCGCAGCCGCGCTCCGGCCGGCAGGAGCGGCTGGAGAACTACGTCAACCGCTTCGTCTGATCCCCTGGCGGGCGGGGCCGGCGTCAGTCTCTTTCGATGCGGAGGACGGCGCCGGCCTCCGCCTCTCGCCAGCGCCCCACGGTCCCGTCCGGCCAGATCACGCGGATTTCCGCCGCTTCCGCCGTGCCCAGTCCGAAATGCAGCGGCACGGCGCTGCCGCCGGCATGGCCGCCGCCGACCGTGACCTCGCGCGCCTGCGTCCCGGCCTCGGTCCGAACCTCGACGGTTGCGCCCACCGCCCGCCGGTTCCCCCCCGGCTGGCGGGGATCGACGGCGAGCCAGGCCCCGGCCTCGGGCGTGACATTGCGATGCAGCTCCATCGGAGCGCGCCGGTTCACGACCACCACGTCCAGAAGCCCATCCGCGTTCAGATCGACCAGCGCCCCTCCGCGCGACCGCGCCACGGTCGCGATCCCGGCGGCGGCGCTGGCCTCGCGGAACGTCCCGTCCGGCTGTTGCATCAACAGGTTGTTCGGATCCTCCATCGCCATGCCGGGCATCTGGTCGACATTGCCCTTGGTGATGAGCAGATCCGCCAGACCGTCATTGTCCACATCGCCGAACTCGGCATGCCAGCCGGTCGAGGGCCGCCCGTCCTCGCCGACATGCGGGCGCTGGGCCGCCGTGCCCATCGCGAAGGGCGCCGCCACATAGCCGTCGCCCTGGTTCAGCATCAGCACCTGGTCGCCCATGGAGGTCAGCATGACCTCCGGCAGCCCGTCGCCGGTCACGTCGCGGCTGGCGATCCCCATGCCCCAGAGCTTCTGTTCCGGGAACCCGTCCTCGGGGCCGAGTTCCTCCAGGGGATCGAGCCGCCACATCTGCTCCCGCCCCTCGCGCACGTAATAGTGGCGGTCGTTGGAGACGCGCAGCATCGTCTCGCCCGAGCGCTGCCAGTCGGAAAACAGCATCGAAAGCGGGCAGAAGCCGGGCTCCAGCACCAGGGGCGGGGCGTAGCGCGCGCCGTCGGGTCGGTGCAGGTGCACGTCGGCGCAGGTGCCGAAGGGGCCGTCGGGATCGTCCCGGTCCACATAGTCGCCGGTGGCGAGCGTCGGCAGGCCGTCGCCCTCCCAGGTGGCCGAGAAGGCGGTGGTCCAGCCATCGCCCGGGTCGATCCCGAGCGCCTCGGTCGCGTCCTCGAAGGCGCAGCGGCCCAACCCGCGCAGGACGACATTCGCGCCCACGCGCATCACGAAGAGGTCGAGCCTGTCATCCCCGTCGATGTCGAGCGGGTAGGCGCCCGTGACCCCGGTCAGCTCGGGCAGAGTGCCCGCCTCGAAGGACAGCGGCCCGCCGGGCGCGGAGCGGTTGAGGAATAGCCCGGCCGGCGCGGCCCCTCCGGCGGCGAAGAGATCGGGCCGGTCGTCGCCGTCGCAATCGAGCACGGCGACCCCGCCGCCCACGAAATGCTCCCATCCGCCGGTGTAGAGATGGGGGGCAGGCAGCGCGTCCGACTCATCGACGAAGCGCGGCTCGGCGAGCGCAGATGTCGCGCCCAAGGGCAGCAGGAGCAGCGTCCGGAGGATGGAATGCATCTCTATATCAGACCTTTGTGAGCCGTTCCTCGCCGCGCAGCCAAGCCCGGGACAAGGCTGGCAGGCTACATTTCAAGAGCTACCCGGAAATAATTTCTTTGACAAATTAATTCGGGAACCGCATACCGATTCCATGGCGAAGGCGAGCACCAGACCTCGTCCCAAGCCCTCACGGGAGGAAATTATGAAGAAGACCCTAATCACCGCGGGCCTGCTCGCGGCGCTGTCCACGTCCACCGCTCTGGCCGATGCCCATGCGCCCGTTGTCGGCGTCAGCTGGTCCAACTTCCAGGAAGAGCGTTGGAAGACCGACGAGGCCGCCATCTTGGCCGCGCTCGAAGCCGCCGGTGCAACCTACATTTCGACCGACGCGCAGTCCTCCGCCTCCAAGCAGCTGTCGGACGTCGAAAGCCTGATCGCTCAGGGCGCCGACGCGCTGATCATCCTGGCGCAGGACGCCCAGGCCATTGGTCCGGCCGTCACCGCCGCCGTGAACGAAGGCATCCCGGTCGTCGGCTATGATCGTCTGATCGAGGATCCGAACGCCTTCTACCTGACCTTCGACAACATCGAAGTCGGGCGCATGCAGGCGCGCGCCGTGCTGGCGGCCCAGCCGACCGGCAACTACGTGATGATCAAGGGCTCGCCGACCGACCCGAACGCCGACTTCCTGCGTGGCGGTCAGCAGGAAGTCCTGCAGGAGGCCATCGACTCCGGCGACATCACCATCGTGGCCGAGGCCTATACCGATGGCTGGCTGCCCGCCAACGCCCAGCGCAACATGGAGCAGATCCTGACCGCGCAGGACAACAATGTCGACGCCGTCGTCGCGTCGAATGACGGCACCGCTGGTGGCGCGGTGGCCGCGCTGACGGCGCAGGGCCTGGATGGCATCCCGGTCTCCGGTCAGGATGGCGACCATGCCGCGCTGAACCGCGTGGCCATGGGCACGCAGACCGTCTCGGTCTGGAAGGACGCCCGCGATCTGGGCCGCGCTGCGGGCGAGATCGCCGTCGCTCTGGCCAGCGGCACCGCGATGGACGCCATCGAGGGCGCGCAGGAGTGGACCTCGCCGGGCGGCACGACCCTGATCGCCCGCTTCCTGGAGCCGGTGCCGGTGACCGCCGACAACCTGACCACGGTCACCGATGCGGGCTGGATCACCGTCGAAGCGCTCTGCCAGGGCGTCGAGAACGGCCCCGCCCCCTGTAACTGACAGCACTCTGGCCCGCCTCGATCCCGAGGCGGGCCAATTCAGACGAAGTTTTCGAGAAAACTTCGATCAGAGTTTTTGTGAAAAACTCTGCACCCCCTTTTGACCGGAGGGCTCCCCACATGACTGATGCCACCCAAGCGCCACCCGCGGCCGCGCCCAAGACAGGGCTTGCCGCGTTGGAGATCGACACCCGCCTGTTGGGCATGATCGGCGCATTCGTTCTTATCGCACTCGCGTTCCACCTGGCTTCGGACGGGCGTTTCGTGACGCCGCGCAACCTGTTCAACCTTACGATTCAGACCGCATCGGTCGCCATCATGGCGACGGGAATGGTCTTCATCATCGTCATGCGCCATATCGACCTGTCGGTCGGTTCGGTGCTGGCCACCTGCTCCGCCGTCATGGCGATGGTGCAGACGGTGGTGGTGCCCGATTGGCTGGGCGCGGGGCTGGGCTCGCCGCTGATCGCGCCGATCGCCATCGCGTTCGGTCTTGCGGCCGGGGCGGCCATCGGGGCCTTCCATGGCTGGCTGATCGGCTATCTGACGATCCCGGCCTTCATCGTCACTCTGGGCGGCCTGCTGATCTGGCGGAACGTGGCGTGGTATCTGACCAATGGCCAGACGATCGGACCGCTGGACCAGACCTTCCAGCTGTTCGGTGGGATCAATGGGACGTTGGGCACGACCTGGTCCTGGATCCTCGGGCTGATCGCTTCCGTCGCCGCGATCGCCGCGCTCTGGTCCGCCCGCCGCAACAAGGTCGCCCATAACTTCCCGGTAAAGCCGCTCTGGGCCGAGGGCGCGGTCGCGGCCATCGTGGTCGGGGGCATCCTGGGCTTCGTCGCCCTGCTCAACGCCTATAGCGTCCCTGAGCGGGTGCTGGAGCGTCGCTTCGAAGCCGAGGGGCTGACCATGCCCGCGGGCTATTCGGAAGGCTACGGTGTTCCGATCTCCATCGTGCTTCTGATCGCCGTCGCCATCGTCATGACCGTGATCGCCAAGCGCACCCGCTTCGGCCGCTACATCTTCGCCACCGGCGGCAATCCGGACGCGGCGGAGCTGTCGGGGATCGACACGCGCATGTTGACCGTCAAGGTCTTCGCGCTGATGGGCATCCTTTGCGCCATCTCGGCGGTAGTCGCCTCGGCCCGTCTGACCAACCACTCGAACGATATCGGCATCCTCGACGAGCTTCGCGTGATCGCCGCCGCCGTGATCGGGGGCACCGCGCTCAAGGGCGGGGTGGGCACGATCTACGGCGCCATCATCGGGGCGCTGATCATGCAGAGCCTGCAATCGGGCATGGCCATGGTTGGCGTGGATGCGCCGCTGCAAAACATCGTGGTCGGTGCGGTTCTGGTCGCCGCCGTCCTCATCGACATCTGGTATCGCAAGCGCACGGGGGCCCGGGATTGATGGCTAAGGAACACGTCAAAGCGCCGGTGGATCGCAGCGGCACCCCCCTCGTCTCGCTCGAGGACATCTCCATCGCCTTCGGCGGCATCCAGGCCGTCGACAAGGTCTCGCTGGACCTCTACCCGGGCGAAGTCGTGGGCCTGCTCGGCCATAACGGCGCGGGGAAGTCGACGCTGATCAAGTGCCTCTCGGGTGCCTATCAGCGAGATTCGGGCACGATCCGCATCGATGGAGAGGTGGCCGATATCGGCTCGCCGTCCGATGCGCGGCGCTACAACATCGAGACGATCTACCAGACGCTCGCGCTGGCGGACAATCTCGACGCGCCGTCGAACCTGTTCCTCGGGCGGGAGCTGACGACGCCGCTGGGTCTCGTCGACGATGCGAAGATGGAGGCGGAGACGCGCAAGATCATGGCGCGCCTCAACCCCAACTTCCGCAAGATCAACGAGCCGGTCTCGGCGCTCTCCGGCGGTCAGCGCCAGTCGGTCGCCATCGCCCGCGCGGTCTATTTCAACGCCCGCATCCTGATCATGGACGAGCCGACCGCCGCGCTTGGCGTCCACGAGACGGCCATGGTCGCGGACCTGATCAAGGAGTTGAAGGCCCAAGGTCTCGGCATTTTCCTGATCTCGCACGACACGCGCGAGATGATGGATCTCTGCGACCGCGTCTCGGTGATGAAGAACGGCAAGATGGTCGGCACCGAGAAGGTCGAGGACGTGACCGAGGATGACATCCTGTCGATGATCATCCTGGGCAAGAACCCGGTCCGCGAGGCGGCCTGACATGCTCGACCCCGATCACCCCTTCTTCGCGGCCGCCTGGCGGCGCTGGGCGGTGGTCGGGGTCTGCACGCTTTGGGCCCTGATGGAGGCCAGCCGCGGCGCTTGGATCTGGGCGGCCGGGGCGGGCGCAGCCGGAGCCTATGCCGCCTGGGCGCTGCTGCTTTCGCCGAAGGCGCGGCGGAGCCCGCCGCGCTGACCCTTTCTCCCCTGGGAGAGAAAGGATCGACACAAACATCGCCGGTTCCATCGCGGGCAGTCCCACCGGGGCCGCCCGCGGCGCTTTTTGCGGCTGTCTCGCCCGTTCGAGCGCGCGGGAGCGCCTGCCTGCGGTCGCCTCAGTCGAGCCAGACCGCCCCCGTCCGGGCGGGCAGGCTCGCGCCCTCGATCTCGGCCGAGCAGAAATCCGGCTCCGGCCGCGCGCCGACAGGGGCCTGCCCGAAGTTCAAGACCACCTCCACCCCAGGATAAAGCAGCCGGATCGCCTCGCCGTCCTGGCTCCAATCCTGCAAGGTCAGATCGCCGAGCCGGTCACGGCGGAACGCCGCCGCGCGGCGATAGAAGGCCAGATTGCTGTCCGCGCCCGCATCCTGGACGGTGACCGAGACCCCCAGTCCATCGGCAGCCATAGGTCTCCGGTCGTAAAGCCCCGCCCGTCGCCTTCGGCCCAGGGGGATCGGGACACGCGCGCCATCCCGCCCGGGCATGTCCGGCCAATAGAGCAGATCGTAGGGATCGGTGATCGCCGATTTGGGGAGGCTCGGCTGGCGCAGGCCGCGCTCCTCCCCCTGATAGAGCATGACCGGCCCCGGCGCGATCAGCAGCATCATGGCCAGAAACGCGCACGTCCCGGTCCGACCCGTCTCCGGCCTCCTCGGCGTGCCGCGGCTGGTCATGGGACGACAGCCACCAGGCGATGCGGGACGGGTCCGGCGCCCGGCTCAGGATGTCCGCATAGGCGGTGGCCGAGCCGTTCCCCTCGGGCAGGTCCAGCGGCTAGGCGCAGTCGAGCCTCCCCGGCTCCGACAGTTGGCAGGCGAGTTCGACCGACTGGTTGCCCGAAGACACTTCGCCGATCAGAAACACATCCTCGCCCGCCCAGGCCCGCACCTTTTCAACCAAGGGAATGCCGTCGCCCGGCAGAATGTCGTGGACATGGTCCTGATAGCTGTAGGGCACGGCATTCGGGCCGAAGACCTTGTCTCGCACCTCGGGCGAGGCGGGCGGATTGTCCCGCAGCTCGGGGTCGAACAGAAAGGACGTGATGGCGTCCATCCGAAACCCGTCCACCCCGCGGTCCCGCCAGAACGCCATGATGCGGCGCAGCTCGGCCTGCACCGTCTCAGAGCGGAGGTTCAGGCTGGGCTGCGCGGTGAGCGCTACCTGAAGTGCGACTTTCCTGTGGGTCGAGGGTAGGGCTGTCGGGCTCCGATCTCGATCATCTTCTGTGCGAAGACC
>NZ_UETC01000013.1 GCF_900116765.1 Jannaschia seohaensis
GGTCTTCGCACAGAAGATGATCGAGATCGGAGCCCGACAGCCCTACCCTCGACCCACAGGAAAGTCGCACTTCAGGTAGCGCTCACCGCGCAGCCTCACAGCGCCTTCCCCACAATTCCAAAGGTTTGTTCGGTCACGTTAAGGTAGATACGTCGACATCCGCGAGCGGTTCAGACGCTGGCCGCGTCCTGTAGCGCCGCCCAGAGCGTCCCAGTGAGGGATCGGTCGACATGGAGCCGGATGCGGTCTGCCTGTCCATGCCGATAAAGCGCGACCTCCAAGCCGAAGACGAGCCGCGCCACCGAGCGTGACGGCGTATCGAGCGACAGTTCCGCGCCACGTCCCACGATGTCGAACGCGGCCGGACCCTTGATCTGGAGCACGGCCAGGCCCGAACCCATATCGGTCACGGCGCACCCGGTCGCGGCGTCCCAGCCCTCGGCCATCACGGGGCCGTCGACCAGCAGCACCCGGTCGCGCCGCAGACGCAGAGCCACCGGACCCTCCGGCCCGATCTCGGGCCAGCCGATCTGCGGCGGCCCAGGATGCGACAGGACGCCGGGTCCGGAGACCAACGTCTGCCGCTCGGGTCTGATGCGCGACAGGATCGTGCCGCCGAAAGCGACGGGCTCGGGCACCTCCGTCTCCGGAGGCCAATGTGGACCGCGATCACGCATCGAGCCGCGCCCCCTCCGGATCGAACGCACAGGGCGGCGCCAAGCGCGCCTCCCGCCGGGTTCCATCATGGAAGACCGTCACCGTTTCGCCATGGCGGCGCTGCCCATCGGCGACGAGGCCCAACGCGACGGGCCGTCCGACGGTGGTTTGCCCGTAGCTCGACGTCACATAGCCCGCGGATTTATCCGCCGCGTCAATAACATGCGCCCCGACCGGCAGCGCGGGCGCTCCCTCCGGCACGATCAGGCCGACGAGTTGCTTGCGCCCGTCCGCTCGCGCCACCTTCGTGTCGAGCGACCGGTCGCCGACGAAAGCCGCGCGCTTGGCGGTCATGGGACGCGCCACCCCGAGGTCGTGGGGCATGGTCGCGCCATCGGTGTCGCGGCCGATCATCACGTAGCCCTTTTCCGCACGCAGCACCGAGAGCGCTTCGATCCCGATGGGCCGCCCGCCCTGCCCCGCGACGGCCAAGGCCAGCGCCTCCCAAAGCGGCGCCGCGCGGTCCGAGGGCACGGAAAGCTCCCACCCGGCCTCACCGGTGAAGCTGACCCGCGCCGCCCGCAGCGGTGCCTCCGCATGCACCGTCTCGGCCCAGCCCATATGCGGCAGCTCCAGGATCTCGGCCGACAGCGCGAGTTTGTCGAGCGCCGCGCGCGCCTTCGGGCCGGAGACGGAAAGCGTCGCCCATTGCGCCGTGGCGTCGTGGATGAAGATGCGGTCCGGGTCGTGCCCGTCTTGGCGCCAAGCCTCCAGATGCGCCTCGACCGCCGCGACATGGCCCGAGGAGCAGGAGACGACGAAGCGGTCCGGTCCGATGCGCGTGACGACGCCGTCATCCATCACGATCCCGGCTTCGGTCAGCATCAGCACATAGCGGATGCGCCCGGGCGCGAGGGTCGACACCGTGTTGTAGCAGACGAAATCGAGAAAGGCGGCGGCGTCCGGTCCCATCACCTCAATCTTTCCCAGCGGAGAGCCGTCGAACAGCGCCGCCGCCTCGCGGGCGGCGGCGATCTCTTGGGGCAGCGCGGCGTCCAGATCCGCGCTATACCAAGCCGGTCGCAGCCATCCGCCATATTCACCCCAGCGGGCATCGGCGGCGCGATGCTGCGGCTCCAGGACCAGACGGCGCACGGGATGGCGCAGGGCTTCACCGAGCGGGCCGCGCCAGGCGGCGAGCGGGACCGGCACGGCAGGGGGCCGGAAGGTTGTCGTACCGACCTCGGGGATCGGCCGGTCGCGCAGCGCGGCCATCAGCGCAAGCCCGGCCATGTTGGCGGTCCGACCCTGGTCGAGCGCCATGCCCAGCGTCGTGTAGCGTTTGAGATGCTCGACAGAGCGGTAGCCTTCGCGGAAGGCCAGTTCGACATCCTTGGTGGTCACGTCATGTTGCAGGTCCACCCAGCGGCGGCCGGGCGCGCCGGGCGTGGGCCAGGGGGCGCGCATGGGCACGGGCGCGTGGCTGGGGCGCGCCTGTCCCAGTCCGGCGGCGCGGGCGTCGTCCAGGGCCTGGTCGGTGGTATAGATCCCGGCGCAGGCGCCGACAGCGGCGATCCCCTCCGGCGCGCGTCCCGGGACGAAGGCTTGCCGCGTCTCGCACCAGTCGAGCCCGCCCCCTGCATGGCGCCAGAGCTGCACGGCAGGCGTCGGGCCGCCGGAGACGAGCACCGCAACCGCGTCGCGCCATCCGCCCTCCGCGACGACGCCCCGGACCGGCCCCCGCCCCGGCACAGCGGGGTCTTCAGCGTCGATCCCCAGCACCGAGGCCCCTGCCCCGGTCAGCCGCGCGATGGCGGCCTCGGCCCAGGGATGCTCCGCTGCGACGGCCAGCGCGCGGCCGGCCAGCGCGCCGAAGCGCTCCGCGTAATCGGCGGCGCCCAGAAGCGACATGATGCCGGGCCTGTCGTTGCCCGCGAAGCTCAGCGGGCGGTCGATGGCCCCAGTGGCAAGAACGATCCGCCCCGGCCGTACCCGCCGCAGCCGGGGGGCGTCCCGAAGGCGCCGCTCTCGGCCACGGCCACAATGGGGCCGTCATGGATGGCGAAGGCGGTGGCGCGGCTAAGAACCCTGGCGCCCGCGGCGCGGATCGCGGTCATCTGGTCGTCGATCCAAGTCTTCGCCGGCCGTCCGTCGATCTGCGCCTCGATCCGGCCCAGCCCTCCCGGCCGGGCCCGGTCGTCGACCAGCAGCACCGCCTGCCCGGCCTCCGCCGCGGCGCGCGCCGCCATAAGACCCGCCGGCCCCGCTCCGACGACCAGCAGATCACAGGTCTCGAAGCTCTGATCGGAGCGATAGCCCTCCGGCACGGCCCCGTGCAGCGCCCCCAGCCCGGCCATCCGCCGAATCGACGGCTCGAACAAATGCCAGTCGGGCCGCATGAAGGTCTTGTAGTAGAACCCCGCGGGCAGCCAGCGCTGCATCAGGTCCAGCCCGCCCTTCAGATCGAACCGGGCCGAGGGCCAGGCATTCACCGACCGCACCTCCATCCCCGCCTCCAGCGGCGTGGTCGTGGCCAGACAGTTCGGAATCGCCACCCCGTTCAGCCGGACCGAGACGATGGCGTTCGGCTCCTCGGTCCAGGCGCCCCAGAGGCCACGGGGCCGGTGGTACTTGAAGGAACGGCCGACGACCCGCTCGCCGGCAGCAAGTAGCGCCGAGGCGATGGTGTCGCCCGCCAGCCCCGTCAGCCGCCGCCCGTCGAAGCGGAACGGCAAGACGCTGGCCGCGTCGACCTCCCGCCCGGCGACCCTCATGGCGCACCCCTCAGGGCCGTGCTGCCCTGGACCTCCATGGTCGCGCTGTCGCGCTCCATCACGAACATCTCCCGGCAGGGCCTGTGGACCCAGATCTCGCACACGGCGCCTTTGGCGTTGCGCACCATGTGCAGGTAGGCGGCCCAGTCCGCATCGGAGCAATCGCGCACAGGCCGGGTCTTGCCGGCTTCGGCGGCGAAGTGGAACTCCGTCTCGGGGCGCGGGCCGCAGAAGGGACAGTCGAAACGTTGCATCAGTGCGCGATCCACGCGGCGGCGCCTTCGTCGATCAGACGGCCGGTGACGAAGCGGTCCAGGTCGAAGGGGCGGCTGATCTCGTGATGGGCGCCGGTGGCCATCAGATGCGCCAGCAGCCAGCCGCCCGCCGGGATCGCCTTGAACCCGCCCGTGCCCCAGCCGCAGTTGAGATAGAGTCCGGGCAGGCCCGACGGCCCGATGATCGGAGAGCTGTCCGGCGTAACGTCCACGATCCCGCCCCAGTGCCGCAGCAGCTTCACCTTGGCGAAACTGGGGAACATGTCGCAAAGCCCCGCGATCACCTGCTCCTGCACGGGCATGGTGCCGCGCTGTGCGTAGGAGGGAATGCGGTCCAGCCCGCCGCCAAAGACCAGCCCGCCCTTGTCGGACTGGCTGACATAGGTGCCATGGGCCGGGGCCAGCACGACGCAGTCGAGGCAGGGCTTGAGCGGCTCGGTCACGAAAGCCTGGAGAGCATAGGAGGTGATCGGCAAGGCGTAGCCGCCCAGGCCCGCCAGCACCGAGGAATGCCCCGCGACGGCAGCCCCCACGACGCCCGCGCGGATCGTCCCGCGCGAGGTCTCGACACCGGTGCAGCGCCCACCCTCGATCAAAAAGCCCGTCACTTCGGTCTGTTGCAGGAGATCGACGCCCAGCCGATCCGTCGCCCGCGCATAGCCCCAGGCCACCGCGTCATGCCGCCCGGTCCCTGCCCTGCCCTGCCAGACACCGCCCTCGATCGGATACCGGCCGTCCAGGTTCAGGAGGGGGATCCGCTTCCGCACCTGACGGCGGGAGAGCAGTTCGGAGTCGACGCCGTTGAGACGCATCGCGTTCAACTGCCGCGCGGCCAACTCCATCTCGGCCTCGGAATGGGCGGCGACCAGCATGCCGCGCTGCGAGAACATGACGTTGTAGTTCAGCTCGACGCTCAGCCCCTCGTAGAGCCGGACGGCGAGGTCGTAGAGCGCGGCGCTTTCGGGGTGGAAATAGTTGGAGCGGATCACGGTCGTGTTGCGCCCGGTATTGCCGCCGCCCAGCCAGCCCTTCTCGATCACCGCGACGCGCGTGATCCCATGCAGCTTGGCCAGGTAGTAGGCCGTGGCCAGCCCATGCCCGCCGCCGCCGATGACGATGGCGTCGTATTCGGCCTTCGGGGCAGGCTCCCGCCAGGCGGGGCGCCAGTGCCGGTGGCCGGTCAGGCCGCCCCAGAAGAGCGAGAGGGTCGAGTAGCTCATGGCATATCCGCAACGAAAGCGCGCAGGGCGGCCACGGGCTCCGGGTCCGGCACGCGGCCGGTGAAGCCCAAAAGGTAGTCGTCCAGCCGTCCGACCCGCTCCGCCATCGGCTCCCGCACTTCCAGCGCGTGGTAGCCGAGCTGCATGTAATAGAGGATGCGCGCCCGGGCATCGGCCTCGCCCGGGGCATAGCCGTGGCGCGCGAACATCCCGGTTACGGCAGCCAGGCGCGCGCGGTCGGCCGCGTCGATCCGCTGCCGTACCGCGCCATCCCGCCGCGACCATTCGCGCACGGCGAAGTCGAGGCCGCGGTCGAACAGGTCGGGGTCCAGGAAGCAGCGGAAGAAGTTGCAGACCGCCTCGGTAATGCCGCTCGCGGGGGCCGCGCATTGGACCTCCAGCATACGGGTATTGCGCGCTTCCCACTCGTCGAGCAACTCGTCCAGCAAGTGCCGGCGGTCACGGAAATACCAATAGAAAGAGGAGCGCGAGACCTCCAGCCGCTGGCCGATGGTGAGCACCTTCACCTCGGCCACCCCGTCGCTGACCAGCAGGTCGCGGGCGACGGTCAGCCAATCCTCGCGGGTGGCGCGGATATGCGTGTCGGCCGGGGGGGCGGGGTCGTGGGTCTGTGGCATGGTCAGCTTTCCGGCGCGGCCCCGCCCTCGGCGGCGCGGCGGGCGGCGAAGGCGCGCACGGCTTCCAGCCGGTCGGGCGCCAGGACGGGGGTCGGAGGCGCGTCGAGCACCGCTTCCCAGACGCGGGTCGCGCGGGTGCTGGCGTCACGCGCGCCGCGTTCCGTCCAGGTGCCGAAATTGGCGTAGTCGTGGACGATGGGGGTGTAGAACTCGGTGGAATAGCGCGCCATGGTCTGCGGCGTGTCGAAGAAATGGCCTTGGGGCGCGACCTGCATCAGGGCCTCGGCAAAGCCGATCTCGGCGACGCCCGCTTTCGCGCCGGCGCAGAGCTCGGCGACCATGTTGAGGATTTCGACATCGGTCACGATCTTCTCGTAGCTGACCGACAGCCCGCCCTCCAGCCATCCGGCCGCGTGGATGACGACCGTTGCGCCGGCCAGCAGACAGCCCCAAAGGCCCAGCTGGTTCTCGTTTGCCGCCTGCACGTCGTTGAGATTGCTGGCCGATCCCGCTGCCGAGCGCCAGGGCAGGCCGATCATCCGCGCCATCTGCCCCGCGGCCAGCGAGGCCTGGAAATGCGCGGGCGTGCCAAAGGCCGGGGCGCCGGATTTCATGTCCACATTCGAGGTGAACGTGCCGTAGCAGACCGGCGCGCCGGGGCGCGCGAGCTGTGTCAGGGCGATCGCGGCAAGGCATTCCGCATGGCTGAGCGTGATCGCGCCCGCCACCGTGATCGGCGCCATCGCGCCCATCAGCGTGAAGGGCGTGACGATCGAAAGCTGCCCGGCCCGCGCGAAGTCGATCAGCCCCTGCGCCATGGGAATGTCGAGCGTCCGGGGCGAATTGGTGTTGATGACCGTGTAGCTGTGAACGTCCGCGCGGAAGGCGTCCTCGGACAGGCCGCGCGCGAGGCGCAGCATTTCGAAATTGTCCTCGGTCTGCGGTGTGCCGCGGGCGAAGAGGAAGGGCAGCTTGTCGGTATGCGCTAGCTGCGTGGCGGTTGTGAAGAGATGGCGGGTGGCGGTCGGCTCGTCCTGCGGCTCGACCGAGGGGCTCATCATGTGGAGCACGTCATAGTGATGGGTGAGCCGGGTGTATTCAAGATAGTCGCGCCCGGAGCCGGGCCGGCGGCCGCGCCGCAGATCGGTGGCGTGCGGCGCGCCTGCTCCGGGCTGGAAGGCCAGCGCGCCCAGCTCCAGCACGAGGTCACGGCCGGGCGCGCCCGCATGGCAGTGGATGGATTTCGGCGCGGCGGCCAGCGCCGCCTCGACGATTTCACGACCCAGGAAGACCATGTCGCCATCGACCCGCGCGCCGCCCTCCCGATAGAGATCGCGCGCGGCGGGCAGCAGCACCCGCAGTCCCAGCTCTTCCAGCGTGCGCAGGGCGGTCTCGTGGATGCTGCGTGCTTCGTCTTCGGAGAAGACGGACATGACCGGAAACGGGTTGCGCAGGCGGCGGTAGTCGGCCTGCCGGACGGGGACCGCAGGGGCACCCCTTCGGCGGCGACGCGGCGGGTCGGCGGCCGTCATCGGCACTCCACGTCGCTTGACGCGCGCCCGCCCTGGGCTTGACCCGGGCCCTCCCCTCGCCAGCAGGCGCACCAGGCGGGCGATGCCGTCCCGAGCGACCGGAGAGGCCCCGGGTCAAGCCCGGGGCGCGATGTCCCCATGATCCATGCCATCAGGCGCCCCGCATCGCCCGCCCCTCGGGGTCGTAGGGCGAGGGCGGGATCACGATGGCCTCGCGCGCCTGCCCGACGATATGGGTCTGGAGCGCCGTGCCGATATCGGAATGGTCGGCCTGGACCATGCCCATGGCCAGCGACTTGCCGATCGTGTGCCCGAACCCGCCGGAGGTGACGAAGCCGACCTTCTCTCCGTCGCGCCAGATCGGCTCGAAGCCGCTCGCATCGGCCCCGTCGGCATCGATCTCCATCGTCACGATCCGCCGCGACGGGTTCACCCCCTCCGCCGCGCCCTTCCCGACGAACGCCTTGGTCCAGTCGATCCAGCGATCCATGCCGGTTTCGGCGGGGGTGTAGCCCTGGGTGAACTCCGCCGACCAGATGCCGAAAGACTTCTCCAACCTGAGCGACAGCAGCGCCTGAAACCCGATCTCGCGCAGGCCCAGCCCCTGCCCCGCCTCCAGCAGCGTGCGGCGCAGCGCGACATGCTCCATCGCCGGGACGCTGATCTCGTAGCCCCGTTCGCCCGAGACCGAGAGCCGCCCGACATGGGCGCGGGTGAGCCCGACATCCATCTCGGCGCAGCCCATGAAGGGCAGGTCCAGATCCCGCTCCAACACGCGCTGCACGATCTCCTTGGCGTTTGGCCCCTGCACCGAGAACCCGACCATCTCGTCGGAGATGTCGGCGACATGGACGCCGTCCTGCATTTGGTCGTGGAACCAGCGCATATGCCAGGCGCGCAGGTAGTAGGAGCCGGTGATCCAGAACCGCTCGGGCTCGCCCGGCCAGCAGAAGACCGTCAGATCGCCCTTGAGCTTGCCCTGGGGGCTGAGCATCGGGGCGAGGCGGGCCCGGCCCGGCGCGGGGAGTTTCGACGCCATGATCCGATCCAGCCAGGCGCCGGCGTTCGGACCCGTCACCTCGAAGCGGGAGAAGGCCGAGATGTCGAGCAGACCGGCCGCCTCGCGGGTCGCGCGGCATTCCTCGGCGACGATGTCGAAGGCGTTGGACCGCTTGAGCGTCGGCTTTTCCTCGAACTCCGGGCTGGGCGCGAAATAGAGCGGCACTTCCAGCCCGTAGCTCACGCCCCACCGCGCCCCAGCCGCCGTCATCGCGTCATGGGCGGGCGCCATCTTGAGCGGCCGCCCGGCGGGAAGTTGCTCGTTCGGATAGGTCATGACGAAGCGGCGGGTGTAGAACTGGCCGGTCGTCTCGCGGATGAAGCGCTTGTTCTCGGCGAAGCGGCCGAAGCGGGCCACGTCCATGCCGAACACGTCGGCCTCGGGTTCGCCCTCCACGATCCATTCCGCGAGAGACTTGCCCACGCCGCCCCCTTGCAGGAAGCCCGCCATCACCCCGCAGGCGCACCAATAGCCGGGCAGGCCCTGGATCGGGCCGACCAGGGGGTTGCCGTCGGGGGCGAAGGTGAACGCGCCGTTGACCCAGGTCTTGACCCCGACCTCCTGAAGCGCGGGATAGCGCTCGAAGCCCAGGATCAGCTCCTTCTCGATGCGGTCCGGGTCCTCCTGCTGCAACTCGAAGCCGTAGTCCCAGGGCGCGCCGTCCTCCATCCAGTGCTGGTGGTCGATCTCGTAGATACCCAGCAGGATCCCTTTCTGATCCTGGCGCATATAGGTGAAGCCCTCCAGGTCCACCGTCATCGGCACCTCGAAGTCGATCTCCTCCAGCTCTGGGATTGTGTCCGAGATCAGGTAGTGGTGGTTGAGCGGCGAGACGGGTAGCTCGATCCCCGCCATCCGCCCCACCTGCTTGGCCCAGAGCCCGGCCGCGTTCACCACATGCTCCGCCCGGATCGTGCCGTGATCCTTGGTCACCACGTCCCAGCCCTCGGCTACGCGGCGCAGCGCCTCGACCTTGACGCCCTCATGCACCTCGGCGCCGCGCTTCTTGGCCGCGCCCGCATATGCGTGGACGGTGCCGGTCGTGTCGACATAGCCCTCACGGTCGGCCCACATGCCGCCGAGGATGCCCTCGGTCGACATGATCGGGCAGAGGGCCCCGGCCTCCTCCGGCGTGACGAGGCGCACATCGTCGATGCCGATGGCCTGGAACGTGCGATAGGCCGATTGCAGCCAGTCCCAGCGGTCCGGTGTCCCGGCCAGCGTCAGCCCGCCGGTCATGTGCATGCCCACTGACTGGCCTGATTCCTTCTCGATCTCGGAGAGCAAGTCGATCGTGTACGCCTGAAGCTGGGCGATGTTCGGATCGGCATTGAGCGCGTGGAACCCGCCCGCGGCATGCCAGGAACTGCCCGCGGTCAGAACCTTCCGCTCCAGGAGGGCGACATCGGTCCAGCCCATCTTCGCGAGGTGGTAGAGGACGCTCGTCCCGACCACGCCGCCCCCGATCACGACCACCCGATAATGCGACTTCATCGCGGCCTCCCTCGCTGTGTGGAGGGAGATCAGCAGATGTGGACACTTCTGTCTAGAGACTTGCCGTGGCCGTTGAACCGGCGCGCCCGAGAGCGCGGCGCCGGATCGCCGGGACGCCGAAGGGCGAGCCCTCGAACCCTATCGGTCAGGGGATAAGGCGCACTGGCACCAGCGGACGCCCTCTTGCGGTGGCCCGACTGTCAGACGGACACATCGGCCAGCACGGCCTCGCGGCTGGCCCCTGCCCGCGCCTCGTCGCGGATCACGGTGCCTCGGCGCAGCGCGACGATCCGGTCGGCGAGATCCCAGGCGAAGTCGAACCGCTGCTCGACCAGCACGATGGCCATCTCGCCCGCGTCGCGCAGATCGCGGATGACCCGGCCGATCATGGCGATGATATTCGGCTGGATCCCCTCCGTCGGCTCGTCCAGCAGCAACACCTTCGGCCGCGTCACCAGAGCGCGCGCGATGGCCAGTTGCTGCTGCTGCCCGCCCGAGAGATCGCCCCCACGGCGGGTGCGCATCTCGTCGAGGACGGGGAACAATTCGAACACATGGTCCGGGAGCGTGCGCTCCGATTTCGGCAGGCAGGCGAGGCCTACTTCCAGGTTCTCCTGCACGGTGAGCTGGGGGAAAATCTCCCGCCCCTGCGGCACATAGGCGATCCCGGCCTGGGCGCGGGCCTGGGCACCCTGCCCCGGCTCGACCCCGCTCACGGTGATGCGGCCCGCTGCCGGATGGCGCCCGGCGATGGCCTTGAGCAGCGACGTCTTCCCCGTCCCGTTCAGCCCCATGACGCAGGTTACGGCGCCGGGCGCGGCGTCCAGGTCGATCCCGTGCAGGATGCGGCTGCCGCCATAGTCGAGCGTGATCGCGCGGACCTCAAGCATCTGCCGTCTCCCCCTCGGTCTCGGGCCGTCCGAGATAGACATCGATCACCCGGGGGTCGGCGCAGACATGATCGAGCGAGCCTTCGGCCAGGGCGCGCCCCTCATGCAGGACGGTCACGCGGCAGTTCAGACGGCGGACGAATTCCATGTCGTGCTCGATGACGACGACGGCATGCTCCTTCGCGGCTTCGACCAGCATCTCGGTCGTCCGTTCCCGCTCGGCGCTCGTCATGCCGGCGGCGGGTTCGTCCACCAGCAGCAGCCGCGGCTCCTGCGCGAGCAGCATGCCGATCTCCAGCCATTGCTTCTGCCCGTGGGACAGGACGCCCGCCCGGCGGGCCAGATGGGCGGTCAGGCCCACCCGCTCGGCCACCTCGCCGGCGCGGACCTCCATCGAAGGCCGGCGGGTCAGCACGGTCCAGGGCGAGCGCGGGGAGGCGAGCGCCATCGACAGGTTCTCGAACACGGTCTGGTCCTCGAACACGGTGGGCTTCTGGAACTTCCGCCCGATGCCCGCGCGCGCGATCTGCGCCTCACTCAGCTTGGTGAGGTCGCGCGACAGCTCGCCATAGCGAATGGAGCCGGTGTCGGGCCGGGTCTTACCCGTGACGAGGTCCATGAAGGTCGTCTTGCCGGCCCCGTTCGGTCCGATAATGGCGCGCAACTCCGGCTCGGCCACGGAAAAGGACAGATTGTCGATGGCCTTGAAGCCGTCGAAGGATTTGGAGACGCCGGAGACTTCGAGCAAGGCGCTCATGGCCGGTCCTCCTCGGCGCGCAGACTGCCTTGATCGGGGCCCAGATCATCGACACGGGTGGAGCGCCGGTGGGTCCAGAGATCGACCAGACCGCCGAGCCCCTTGGGCGCGAACAACGTCACCAGCACGAAGGTCAGGCCTAACAGGACCAGCCACCAGTCGGTCCATTTGATCTCGTAGAAGCCCAGATCGATATCCGGCGCCCCGCCGCCCGTGAACCAGCTGGAGAGCAGCGACACGAAGGCCGCGCCGATCACCGCGCCATAAAGCCGTCCGCGCCCGCCGATGGCGACCCAGACCGCGAGATAGATCGATGCGATCGGCGCGATCTCGGCGGGGTTCACGATGCCCGCCTGCGGGTAGTAGAGCGCGCCCGCGATCCCAGTCGCCATGGCCGTGCCGGTGAAGATGGCGAGCTTGTAATGCTCCACCTCGTAGCCCAGGAACCGCACCCGCGCCTCGTCGTCCCGGATGCCACGCAGCACCGAGCCGAAGCGGCCCGAGACGGTCCAGCTGGCGAGCAGATACGCGCCGCCCAGGGCCAGGGCCGAGGCCCAGAGGAACCACAGGCTGATCGTGGATTGCGGCACGTCGTCCAGGCCCGGCAGGTTTTGAAGGCCCGACAACCCGTTATTGCCCCTGAGGCCGCTGTCGTTCTGGAACAGCCAGAGGCTGAGCGCCAGCGTTCCCGCCTGGGTCAGGATCGAAAGATACACGCCCGCCACGCGCGACCGGAAGGCGAGCCAGCCGAAGACCAGCGCGATCAGCCCCGGAACCAGCACCGCTGCCGCCAGTTGGACAGGAAGCGACCCGGCGAAGGCCCAGAGCCAAGGGATCTCCGTCGATCCGACGACGCCGAAGATCTGGGCGCCGATGGCCTCTTCTATCTCCAACGGCGTGGGCGGGAGCGGGTTCTGCGCCAGAGTTTCCAGCACGATCAACTCGGTCCGGTCCCACATGAGCCACATGCCGATGGCATAGCCGCCGATCCCGAAGAAGGCGAAATGGCCCAGCGAGAGGATCCCGGTATAGCCCCAGACGAGATCCATCGCGAGCGCGGCGAGGCAGAGGCAGAGCGTCTTGCCCAAGAGCTTCACCGTGCTGGTCGAGACATACCCCATCTGCGCCAGGACCGTCGCGCAGATCGTCACCAGAGCCAGGATCGCGAGAAAGATCAGGACGTCCGGGCGCTGGATGAGAGGGCGGGAGCGAGGGGCCAGCCCCTCGCGCTCCCCGGAGTATTTCCGGCCAGAAGAAGGAGATACCGACACGTCGGTCATTGGACGAACCTCCCCTTCTGGGCGATGATGCCGCGCGGGCGGAATTGGATGAAGAGAATGATGAACAGGATCATGTAGGTCTGCGCCGCGAGCGTGTTGGAGGGGTTCAGCCACTCGATGCCCTTTTGCAGACCGCCGATCATCCCCGCGCCGATCAGCGTGCCGAGTACCGAGCCGACACCGCCCACGACCACGGTCATGAAGCTCTGGACGATATAGCCGGAGCCCATCTCGGAGGTCACTTGCGCGAACAGCCCGATGGCCACGCCCGCCACGCCCGCGATGCCCGAGCCCAGCGCGAAGGTCGCCATGCCGACCCGGTCCGGATCGATGCCGAGGCTCGCCGCCATGCCGGGGTTCTGGGTCACGGCGCGCACCTCCAGCCCGAGCCGGGTGCGGCGCAGGATGTAGACGAGCAGCCCGAGGAACATCAGCGCCAGGACAAAGATCGCGATGCGGATATAGCTGATCCCGATCACGTCATTGAGCGTCCAGGCCCCCGCCAGCCAGTCGGGGGAGGTCAGCGGTACCGCCTGGGTGCCGAAGATGTTCTTGAAGATCTGCTGGAGCGCGACCGAGATGCCAAAGGTCGCCAGGAGTGTCTCCAGCGGGCGGTGCAGGAGGTGGCGGATCACCAGCCGCTCCAGCGCCACCCCTGCCGCCGCGGCGACAACGAAGGCCAGCGGCAGGGCGATGATCAGGCTAACGGTATAGTCCGGCACGATCTGTTGGACGACATAGCCGGTATAGGCGCCGATCATGATGAACTCGCCATGGGCCATGTTGATGACCCCCATCACGCCGAAGGTGATGGCGAGGCCGATGGCCGCCAGGAAATAGATCGAGGCGAGGCTCAGCGCGTCGAGGCCGAGATCGGCGGCCTGGGCTCGGGCGACGCGCGCGTTCACCTCGTCGAGCGCGGTGGCGGCGGCAGCGGTGATCGCCGGGTCCGGCTCGTCATAGACTTCGTAGATCGGGTTTGCCGCGAGAAGTTCGGACACGGCGTCCGGTCCGGCCCTTTGCGGCGCCACTCCGGACCGGGCGAGGACGTCGTAAGCCTCCCAGCGTCGCGTCTCGCTGGCGAGCGACGCGACGGGAAGGCCGCTCACGGCGCCGTCTTCGATATTCGCGATCAACACGGCGTCGCGGTCGGCGCGGGAGACGTCGGCGACCTCGACCCCCTCCTCGGCCAGCAGGGCCAGGGCCTGGTCTTCCGCGATGTCGGTCCCGATCCTCAATTGGCGGGCAACATTGGTCTCCGCGCCGGGCGCGCCGATCACGATCTCGGTCGTGAGCACGTTGTTCAGCGCGGCCCGCGCCTCCAACGATACCCCGCCGGAAAGATACTCGATCGCCGCGAGGCGCGCGGCCTGGTCTTCGCCGTAGCGCAGCGTGATGAGCCGCTCCAGCGCCTCCTTGCGGGCGCGGATCTGGGCATTCTGTTCGGTCGGGATCGAAGCGCGCAAGGGGTCAAGGAGCTCCGGCGTGGCGTTGCGGGACAGCGCGTCGAGCGCGGCGCGGCGGCGCTCCGGGTCGGGGTCGTTGAGTTGGAATTGGACGAGCGCCGTCGCGATCAGGCGGCGGACGCCGGCATTGGGGCGCAGCTCGCTCGCCTCGCGGCGACCGACCTCTCCGGCCTCGCTGCCATCCTCGACGGAGCGCAGGACATAGACGTCGCCGTCGCGCTCGCCGTAGAAGAACAGCCCGTCTGCGTCGCGCTGCACGACCCGTCGGTCGGCCCAGGCTTCCAGGAAATCAGGCATTTGCGGCAAGCCGCTGGCGGCTAGGTCGTCGATGACGGGCTGGATCGTGCGGCGAGACGGGTTCGCCAGATCCTCGGCATGGGTCTGCAGGAGGGTCTGTATCGCTCCCTGTGCGGCAGCGGGCAGCGGCAGGAGCAGGAGGGCGATGAAGAGGAGGAAGCGCATGGTGGGTGTCCTGGCGCGGGCGGCGGGTTGAAACCCGCCCTACGGGTCCGGTGCAGGGCGGGTTGCCCCCCCTGCCAACCGGTGCCAGGCGGCCCCGCTGCGGGGCCGCCCTTCGATTAGGTCAGTAGTTGGACTGGATCTGCACGCAGGTCTCGGTCTCGGTGTTGTACATGCCGCAGCCCAGGCCCGGCCAGTCGGAGACCAGCTTGGCCGATTCCGGCAGGTGGTCGGTCCAGGCATCGCCCGGCACTTCTTCGGTCTGGCTGATGATGTCGAACTGACCGTCCTCGGTGATTTCGCCGATCAGGACCGGCTTGGTCAGGTGGTGGTTCGGCAGCATCACGGCGGTTCCGCCGGTCAGGTTCGGGAATTCCTGGCCGTACATCGCCTCGCGGACGGCGTCGACATCGGTCGTCCCGGCCTCGGTGACGGCGTTCACCCACATGTTGAAGCCGATGTAGTGGGCCTCCATCGGGTCGTTGGTGACGCGGTCCTCGCCCATGCGGGCCTTCCAGGTGGCGACGAATTCCTCGTTGGCTTCGGTATCGGCGGACTGGAAGTAGTTCCAGGCGGCGAGGTGGCCGACGAGGTCCGTGGTGTCGAGGCCCGACAGTTCCTCTTCGCCGACGGAGAATGCCACGACGGGGATGTCGTCGGCCGAGACCTCGGCGGCGGCGAGTTCCTTGTAGAAGCCGATATTTGCGTCGCCGTTGATCGTGGAGATGACGCCAACCTGGCGGCCGTCTTCGCTCATCTCGACGACATCGCCGACGATTGTGGCCCAGTCGGAGTGACCGAAGGGCGTGTAGTTGACGAAGATATCCTCTTCGGCGATGCCCTTATCCTTCAGATAGGCTTCGAGGATCTGGTTCGTTGTGCGCGGATAGACGTAGTCGGTGCCGAGCAGGGCGAAGCGCTCCACCCCGAGTTCTTCCAGGAAATAGTCGACCGCCGGGATCGCCTGCTGGTTGGGGGCGGCGCCGGTGTAGAAGACGTTCTTGGAGCTCTCCTCGCCCTCGTACTGGACCGGGTAGAACATCAGGCCGTTCAGCTCCTCCAGGACGGGCAGCGCGGATTTGCGGCTGACCGAGGTCCAGGAACCGAAGATCACGTCGACGCCCTCGTCGGAGATCAGCTCCCGCGCCTTTTCGGCGAAGAGCGGCCAGTCGGAGGCGGGGTCGACGACGACCGCCTCGATCTCGCAGCCCAGAAGGCCGCCCTTCTCGTTCTGCTGGTCGACCAGCATCTCGACGGTGTCCTTCAGCGTCGTCTCGGAGATGGCCATCGTGCCCGACAGGGAGTGCAGCACGCCGACCTTCACGGGGCAGGTGACATGGCCGTCGGCGAGCGCGGGGCTGGCCCCGAGGGTCAGCGCGATCGCAATCAGGGAGGTGCGGTTCATAGGTCTCTCGTCCCAACTTGGTTATGGCGCGGCCAACATGTCGAGCGGCGCGGAGAGGGCCAATCGGACGGGGCCCAACAAATAGCGCGAGACCGGGTTCGCCCGAAAAACAGGCACCAACCGGGGGGCGAGACGCAGGACTAAGCGGCGCGCAGGCGTCGGATGGCGCACTGGTCGCCCCCGCGAGACGCAACCCGCGGCCGTTTTGGGCGAGTCTCGGACGCCCCTGCCCTCGAAACGGCCTGCGATGTGACGGCCTTGGCCGCCGAGTCGGGGCACGGGCCGAGGCGAGTCAGAACATTTCGACGTCGTTGCCCTTGTCCGGCGGCGCCGGATCCTCCGGCGTGTGGATATCGGCCATCAGCCCCACGGCGAGCTTGCCGGAGACCGGGTGGAACCGCACTCGGCGCGCCCGCTCCCCCCCGATGGAGACGCCGACGATTTGGAAGCCTTCATTGCTCAGGTAGTTCATGCAGGCCTCTCCGATGGCCATGCCGTGGTTGCGGCCGCGCAACAGGACATGGGCCCCGCCGACGACGCGCGCGGCCATCTCGCTGCGTTTGGCGCCATGGCGCATCAGAGCGTTGACGAGTTTCTCGACCTCGGCCACGACGGCGGCGTCACCCATCGGGCCCGGCGCGACGCTGCGGAAGATGTGGTTCATGCCGCCGCACCCCGCGCTGGGCGACCAGAGGCAGACGGAGATGCACGAGCCCAGCGTGGCCGTCATCTCCACCGCCGGGTCCGCGCTGACCTCCATCTGCCCCTGCCCAATCTCCAGCAGCTTGGTGCCAGGCGCCCCACCATACGCTGCCCGCGCCTGTGCGGTCATTGTCGACTCCGTCCTGCCGATTGGCCCTGGTTGTGACAGGACGGACTGAAGAAACGATTAACCGGGCGCCGTCACGGGGTCGTGACTTCTGGCCGACGCGCAGGATCGTTAGACGCATGTGGCGGAGGTAACGGCATGACGGAACTCACGGATGGGGCGCACCCGTTGCGGCGCCGCTTTCTGCTGGCTCTGGGCGGCGGGTTGGTTTCCCTTGCGGCCGGGACGGCGATGGTCCTCAGGCGCGACCGCTTCGCGGGGGATCAGATCGCGCCACCGGAATTGTTGGAGGCCGTCAGGGCGGGCGACATGATCCTGATCGACATCCGCCGCCCCGATGAATGGGCAGGAACCGGCATCGCGGAAGGCGCGCATCCGCTGGACATGCGCCGGGACGATTTCATTCCCGCCCTGGAGGAGATCACCGGCGGCGCGCGGGACGTGCCGGTGGCGTTGATCTGTGCCCGGGGCGTACGCTCCAACCGGATGAGCGCGCGGCTGGCGGAGGCAGGCTTCACCCGTATCGTCGACGTGCCCGAGGGGATGCTGGGCTCCGCTGCTGGGCCCGGCTGGCTGGCGCGCGATCTGCCCGTGACGCGGCCGTGAGGGCGCTGACGCTCGCCGCGCTGCTGCTGGCCGCGCCCGCTGCCGCGCAGGAGGGATGCGGCGGTGCGGCCGCCTGCGAGATCCAGAGCGGCAGCTATCACATCGCCCTGCCCGAGGCGGACGCCCCCCTGCCCGCGATGGTCTTCCTCCATGGCTTCGGCGGCTCGGGCGCGGGAACGATGCGGCAGCGCGGGATGATCGAGACGGTGCTGTCGCGCGGCTACGCCTTCCTCGCACCGAATGGTCAGCCGCGCGCGGGCAGAGACGGGCTGCGCTGGGACTTCCGGGCTGCACCGGGAGTCGCGTCGCGCGACGAGGACGCGTTTCTCCGGGCCGTCGTTGCCGATGCCGCCCGCCATGGCGTCGATCCGGACCGCGTGATCTTGGCCGGTTTCTCCAACGGCGCGTTCCAGGTCACCTATCTGGCCTGCCGCGATCCAGAGGGGTTCGCCGCCTTCGCGCCGGTCGCGGGCGGGTTCTGGCGCCCGCATCCCGAGAGCTGCGCGGCTCCGGTCCGGCTGTTCCAGACCCATGGCTGGCGGGACTCGACCGTGCCGCTGGAGGGCCGTCCCCTGCGCGGCGGGGCGGCGGTGCAGGGCGATATCTTCGCGGGTCTCGCGCTTTGGCGTCGAGCCAATGGCTGCGCCTGGGACGACCCGGACCGCTATGCCGAGACCGGCCAGTTCCAGCGCCGCATCTGGGACTGCGCGCCGGGCTCCGCGCTGGAAATGGCGCTGTTCCCGGGCAGGCATGGCGTGCCTGAGGGATGGGCCGAGATGGTGCTCGACTGGTTCGAGGCGCTCCCGGCCGAGTGAGGCCCCTACTCTGCCGGGACGCCGCCGGTGAGCGCGTCGCGCAGCTCGGCCCGCCAGCGCAGGGCGCGCGTGGCGACCAGAGGCGCGCGGGTCTCCTGCGGGGTGGCCATCGTCCCGGGCGAGGGCCGGGCCGAGAGACGCGAGAGCGGCACAGCGAAGAGCAGGCTGGCCATCACCGGCAGAAGCCAGGGCGAGACGAAGCCCGTCGCCATCCCGGTCAGCAGCGCCAGGCCCAACCCCGTCTCCACCCCGTGGAAGCGTAGAAGTGTCGCCCAGGGGTGGCGCCCGCCCGTGCGCGATTGCGGCACCCAGTCGAGCGGCCGCCCGGCCAGCGCGGCCAGCACGGCAAGCGTCTGCTGAACCATCAGGATCGGGGCATAGGCGACAGACAGTGCGATCTCCAACAGCATCGACGCGGCGAAGCGCCCGGCGCCGCCCAGCCGGGACAGCGGCATCCCGGAGGCAAGCAGCGCGGCGGAGCCGATCAGCTTGGGCGCCAGCAGCAGCCCGTAGAGGACCAGCATCAGCCAGACATGGTTGATCGGCGACATCTCGGGCCAGTTGGGCAGGGTCGGGTTCTCGGGCGAGAAGTAGTTGATGACGGAGCGTTCCGCATCGACGCCGATCCCGACCCAGAGCAGCAGCAGCAGGAACCAGAGCGGCGAGAGCAGATAGCCGACCGCCCCATGGAACAGGTGAAAGCGGCTGAGCGCGTGGAAGCCGCGCGTGCCGAGCAGGCCGAGATGCTGGAGATTGCCCCGGCACCAGCGTCGGTCCCGTAGGACGTGGTCGATGAGCGAGGGCGGCGTCTCCTCGTAGGAGCCCTGGACCCGCGGCAGGAAGCGGACGGACCAGCCCGCGCGGCGCAGAAGCCCCGCCTCGACGAAATCGTGGCTGAGGATCAGCCGGTCCCCGCCTGGCGCGCTGAGCCGCGGCAGCCCCGCCGAGGACGCGAAGGCGGCGATGCGGATGATCGCGTTATGGCCCCAATAGTTTCCCTCCTGCCCCGTCCAGCGGGCGAGGCCCTCGGCGAGGGCTACGCCATAGATCGCGTTGGCGAATTGCTGGGACCGCGCGAACAGGGTGCGCGCGCCGATCAGTTGCGGGAAGGATTGGATCAGCCCCGCGCCCGGATCGCGTGACAGGGCGTCAGCCAGCGCGACGATCGCCCGGGCCGACATCAGACTGTCGGCGTCGAGCACCAGCATCGCCTCATGCGCCCCGCCCCAGGTCTCGACCCATTGGGCGAGGTTGCCGACCTTGCGGTCGGTGTTCTCCGCGCGGCGGCGATACCAGATCGCCTGCTCCGGCAGGCGGGCGCGGAGGACGTCATAGGCGGCCTCCTCCTGCGCGGCGCGGGTGGGATCGCGGGTGTCTGACAGGATGTAGAGCGAGAAGCGATGGGCCTGGCGGGCGCGGCCCAGCGTCTCCAGCATGGCGGCGGCGTTGCCGAAGACGTCCCAGGGCGCCTCTTCGTAGACCGGGATCAGGAGGGCCACGTCGAGCGGCCGGGGGCGGGCCGTCTCTTCCACGCTCGCGCGTGTCATCGACAGGGCCCCGCCCAGGATCGTGGCGAAGGTCAGCGCGATCCAGAAGAATCCCACCCCGATCAGGGCCGCCAGCACCGCTTCGGCCCAGGAGGTGCCGTCGGTGGCGAACCAGGCGAGACAGGCCCAGAGCAGCACGCCGGTCGCGAGCGCCGCCGGGGTGAAGACGGCGGCCCGCCATGTCAACGCGCGGTAATCCGGCCGCGCGCCCGGGGCCGCCGCGTCCAGAAAGCGGCGGGAGAGGTCCTGGCGCGGATGGGCGAGCGGCGCGGGGGGCGGCACGGTGCTCATGCGGCGGTCCAGCGGTAAAGCCAGACCTCGGTGACCGGCGCGCCCCCGAGCCAGAGCTGCGCCCTGAGTTCCGAGAGCGGCCGAGCGCCCGGGTCGAACTCGAAAGCCAGCCGCGCGCCCCCCGTCTCGGGGTTTCGCTGGAGCACGCCCGGCGACGTGTCGCTGCTGGCGGAGTCGATCGCGCGCGTGATCTCGTCGAGATCGCCCTCAAAGGCCGGGTGGGGCGCGAAGTCGATGGCGGCGAGCCACCGCTCCCCGGTGAAGTTCTTGCCCATATGGGTGTTGAGCACCCGGGCCACGTCGCGCCTGCGGAGCGCGGCCTCGCCCCAGGTCATGCGATAGGTGAACCGCGCCTCCCGCCCGGCAGGCAGCGGGTCGCGCGGGCGCCAATAGGCGACGATGTTGTCGTAGATCTCCCGGTCCGACGGTATCTCGACGAGGCGGACGACGCCGGGGCCCCACTCCTCGCCCGGCTCGATCCAGAGCGAGGGGCGGAGATGGTAATGCGCCTCAAGGTCCGCAAAGTCAGACAGCTTGTCGGCGCGCTGCATCAGGCCGAACCCGCGCGGGCTCTCGTCGACGAAGCTGGAGACCTGGAGCGTCGTGGGATTGGCCAAGGGCCGCCAGAGCATCTCTCCATTGCCGTTCCAGATCAGCAGGCCGTCGCTGTCATGGATCGCCGGGCGGAAGTCGTCGAACCTGGGGCGGTTGGTCTCGTCATAGAGGAACATCGAGGTCAGCGCGGCGATGCCCACATGATCGAGATCGACACGGGGGTAGAGCGTGGCCTCCACATCCATCTCGCAGACCGCGCCGGGCCGGATCACGAAGCGGAAGGCTCCTGCGACAGACGGCCCGTCGAGCAGCGCGTGCAGCGTGATCGTGTCGTCGCCGGGCTGTGGCTCCTCGACCCAGAGGCGGGTGAAGTCGGGGAATTCCTCTCCCTCCGGGTCGCCGGTGCGCAGCGCGATGCCGCGGGCCGACAGCCCATAGGCCTGCGCCGCGCCGATGGCCCGGAAATAGCTGGCGCCCTGGAAGACGCAGAACTCGCGGTGGTTCGTCTCGCCGGGGAAGCGGTGGCGCAGGCGCAGGCCGCTATAGCCCATCGTTTCGTCCAGCGGCAGCTCAGGCGCCTGGTCGGAGGTGGCGAACAAGGCGAAGTCGAAGGCCAGACGGTGCGCGGTGCCGTCCCGGACGACATCGACCTCGACGGCGCGGGGAAAATAGAGACCCGGATGGAAGAGATCCATCTCGAAGGCGAGGTCGTCCTCGGCCCAGACTGCCTTGGAGGTGTCGAACCAGATCTTGCGATACTGGTCATAGGTCAGATCCCGCCAGGCCTGGGGAACCGGGTCGCGCAGCCGGAAGGGCCGAGAGGCCAGATCCTGCGCCATCTCGCGGACCGTGCCCGCGCCGAAGGGCTCGGACGACAGAAATCGCGGCATCGCCGCACGGGCGGGCGCGGTGAGGAACGCGGCGCTGCCCAGCAAAACGGTGCGGCGCTTCATCGCTTGATCCGCCAGGGCTGCGACTTGAACCAGCCCGCGCCGTAGGCACAGCCGATCAAAAGGCCGAAGCCGGTCAGGTTGACCAGCGCCCAGGTCCAGCCGCTCTCGCCGATGACGTCGATCAGCCAGCCATTCACTCGGGCCAGGAACATCGAGAAGACGAAGACCGCGAGGCTCTGTTGCCCCACCTTCATGACGATCCGGACGAAGCCATCCCAGATGGCCGAGGCCAGCCCGCTCCCCGAGGCGATCAGGCGCTTGCCGCCCTCTCCCGCCGCGATCCAGCAGAGATAGCCGAGCGCCAGGAA
The DNA here is from genome assembly GCF_900116765.1 of Jannaschia seohaensis. Taxonomy (GTDB): domain Bacteria; phylum Pseudomonadota; class Alphaproteobacteria; order Rhodobacterales; family Rhodobacteraceae; genus Jannaschia; species Jannaschia seohaensis. The sequence continues at coordinate 21,812 of NZ_UETC01000013.1, forward strand.
ATGAACGTAGTGGAGCGGGCCGAAATCGGACTTGTCGAACCAGGGCCGATGGGCTTGCCGCCAGTCGAAGACCGGGTTGCAGCGGCCGAAGCCCGTCTCGGCGCAGCCCGTGGCGGCGATGTAGAGATCGCGCACCGGGTCCAGCTGAAACAGACGGAAGCCGGCATTGGACAGAACCGCCGACACGAGCACGATCGCCAGCGCCAGCCCGATCAGCCAGGGCCGGACCGGCGGCGCGGGCAGCCAGCCGCGCATGAAGGCGAAGCCGGTGAAGAACAGAAGCTGCCAGCCGAACGGGTTGAAGAACCAGGTGCGGTCGGACCACGGCTCCGCCGGGAGGGCCAGGTGCAGATGCCCCATGCCGAGCCAGGTCAGAAAGGCGTCCTGCGCGAAGACCCACATGGCCACGACGATCCCGGCCAGCAGCCAGAGCGACACCCGCGCCACCGCGATGTAGAGCGGCATCAAGAGCAGAACGACCATATACATCGGCAGGATGTCGAAATAGTTCGGAACATAGGTCAGCGTGGCGAGCGGGAACAAAAGCGCCGCGCCGTCTTCCCCGAAGAAGCGCCACAGGTTGAGCGTGCCGATATAGATCTTGTCGTGCCAACCGGACGCGTCGAGCGCCGCCAGGAAGGCCGCGATCGCGAAGAACAGGCCGATATGCGCCCAGTAGATCTGCCAGACCCGGTAGCCGACCCGCGCCGTGCCCAACCCCCATCCGGCGGTATCGAAGCTGCGGCCGAAAGCGATGGCCGAGGCCATGCCCGAGCAGAACACGAAGATCTCGGTCGCATCCGAAAAGCCGAAGCGTGCTGGAATCCAGCGGGTCCAGTCGTTCCCGGGAGTGTGGGCCAACAGGATGATGAACATCGCCACGCCGCGAAAGAAGTCGAGACGCGGGTCGCGCGCAGCGACCACCGGAGCCGCGCGGGCGGCAGGGGCAGCGGCATAGGCCGAAGCGGGCGTCGTGGCGGTCATGGGCAAATCCAGATTACCAAACGTAAGTTAGCTGCGCTCCGAAGGGGAGCAAACGGCATTTTCTGCGTCCGCGATAAGTTGCCGCCGCACTGCCGCATAGCGATCTTCATGGCCGCCGCGCCGTCGGGTTCGGTCGGCGAGGATCTCGGCGGCTTCCGCGAGCCGTCCGGCCCGCAGGCCCGCATCGATGGTGATCCGCTCGAACACGTCCCGCTGCGCGTGGCTTCCTCCCGCTTGCTGCATCGCCGGGCGCGCGGCGAGAAGCTGGGAAAAGGCGGCCGAATAGTCGCCGTCGCCGAAGCTCTCCAAGCCCTGCGCGGCCGCGAGACCGGGATTGGCCATGCGGGTCGCGACCTCGTCCCGTGGCCCGGCGGCGTCTTGCGAGAGGCGCGCCAGCAGACGCGCGGCGGCATCGTCGCGGTGGTCCCCCGCCAGGGCGAGCATGTAGTGCAGATCGGCGAAGATCAGACAGCCGTCCTCGGTCCGCCGCTCTGACAGGTCGGCCAGCTCTTCCCAGCGGGCACCGACATCGATCCCCTCCAACTCCAACCGTGACAACAGCGAGGTCGCGTTGGAGATGTCGCGGTAATCGTCCGTCGGCTCGGCCCGGACATGGCTGTCATAGAGCGCCAGCGCCGCCTCGTGGCGCCCGGTTTCCAGCAGCATCAACGCCTTGTGCCACCAGACATGGAAGCGGAAATTGTTGCAATGGGACCAGGCGGCCTCGCGCCCCTCCAGGAAGGCAAGCCCGCCCTCGGCATCTCCGGTCATATCATGGACATGGGCAACGGCATGCAGGCCCCAGGCGTCATCGGGCGCGAGATCGAGCGCCACGCGCCCGGCGCGGCGGGCGGCCTCGTAATCACCCGTCTCCTCAAGCGCAAAGGCGTGACAACCCAGCAGATAGCCGCGCCCGGCATGGTCCGCGCCATGGGCCGGCCGGACCCGCTCGACCGAGCGGCGCATACCCTCCGCATCCCCGATCACAAAACGGAGCGCATGGCTAAGCTTCATCAGGAGGGTGTCGCCCGGCGCATGGGCGAGCACCTCTTCCAGCGCCGCGATCGCCTGGGTGGGCTTGCGGCGCAGCACAGCCTGGAGCGCCGTGGTCAGCGCCCGCTCCCGCCGGTTGCCCTCGGGCAGTGCAATAGCCCGGGACAGAGCCGTCTCGGCCTCGACCATGACCTCGCGGCGGCCTAGCAGCGCGTAGAAGAGGCCCTTGACCGCATGGGCCGCCGCATAGTCCGGCGCGATCTCCAGCAACTTCCCAAGATGGGTCGGGGTCGCGGCGCCATGGGATAGAAAAGCCAGACACATCGCATCCCATTCCGCCACCGCGGCGGGATCCGTCAGCGAGACCGGCTGGTCGAAGACGTCGGTGCGGCTCATCGCGGGCTCCTGCCTGAATCGGTTGTCCCGATCCGGCTTAGCGAGCGCGATGCCACCTCGCTACGGCGCCAGCCCCCGCGTCACGCCCATGTGAGCGGGCGTCAGCGCCGGTGATCGGAAAACAGCCGAAACCCCGAGAAATCGCCGGAGGCGCGCTCAGTCCGCGAAGGGATCGTCCTGTTCCAGCCGGTCCGTGTCGGCGCCGAAGCTGGGCGGTGGACGGCGATAAGTCACCGGCGTCCGCGACAGCTTGAGCGGATTGCCGAGGAGCGGCAGCGTCAGCTCGCCCGTCTTGCCCTGGGCGGTCATATCGAGCGTCATGCCGCGCGCCGCCACCTGATCGGTTTCGAAGACCTGCGGCAGCGTCTTGACCGGGCCGACCGGAACCTTGGCAGCCTCCATCCGCGCGATCACCTCATCGGTGGGAACGGCGCGGAGCGCGGGGATCAGGTGCGCCGCCAAGGCGTCGCGGTTCGCGAGGCGCGCCGGGTTGGTGGCAAAGCGCGAATCCTCCGCCAACTCCGCTAGCCCGAAGAGGGCGACGAAACGGGCGAACTGGCCGTCATTGCCGACCGCGACGATCACATGGCCATCGGCGGTCTCGTAGACGCCATAGGGCACGATGTTGGGGTGGTCGTTGCCGCGCCGGATCGGGGCCTTGCCGCTGAGCCGCGTGTTGACGCCCTCGTTGATGGTCCAGGCGATCTGGCTGTCGACCAGCGCGAGGTCGATATGCTGCCCCTCACCCGTCGCCTCCGCATGTCGCAGCGCGGCCAGGATGCCGACCGTCGCATACATCCCGCACATCACGTCGGCGATCCCCACGCCCACTTTCATCGGCAATCCGTCCGGATCGCCAGTCAGCGACATGATCCCGCCATAGCCCTGCGCCATCAGGTCATAGCCCGGCTTGTCGCGGTTCGGCCCGGTCTGACCGAAGCCGGAGATCGAGCAATAGACCAGCCGCGGATGCGCCGCGAGAAGCGTCGCGTGATCGAGCCCGTATTTCGCCAAGCCGCCCGGCTTGAAGTTCTCGATGACGATATCGGCGAGACCGGCGAGACGGCGGATCTGCTCCTGGCCCTCCGGCGAGGAGAGGTCGATGGCGACCGACAGCTTGTTGCGGTTCGCGGACATAAAATAGGCAGAAAGATCCGTTTCTTCCGCGCCGTCCTTCACGTAAGGCGGACCCCATTGCCTCGTGTCGTCTCCGCCGGAGCGCGGGTTTTCGACCTTCAACACGGTGGCGCCCAGATCGCCCAGCAACTGGGTCGCCGTCGGACCCGCGAGGATGCGGCTCAGGTCGAGGACCTTGACGCCCGCGAGCGGGCCAACGGGATCAGAAGCGTCCGTCATAAGCTTTCCTGTCAAACTCGGCGGCGATCACCGTGAACGTATCGGAGGAGAGCGCCGCTTCAACTTCGGCGCGCAACGTATTGGCATCATGGACGGTTACGCCGTTTCCACCGAAACCTCTGGCGATCGCGGCAAAGTCGACCCCATCGAAATCGACCCCCGCATTCGGGAGTTGCCTCTGCCGCTGCTTCAACTCGATCAGCGACAGGGAGCGGTCGACGAAGACCACGAACACGACAGGCAGGCCAAGCTTCGAGGCCGAGGCCAACTCCCCGGTGACCATCAGAAAGCCCGCATCGCCCATGAACGCGATTACCGGCGTCTCGGGCGCGGCGCGCTTCGCCCCGATGGCGAGCGGCAAGGCGCAGCCCATGGTGCAGAGACCCGTCGATTGCAGCAACTGATGCGGGCCGTCGCATTCCCATATCTGGCTCAGCAGGATGCGATGCGCGCCGCTATCGACCGTGGCGACGGTGCCGGGCGGGCAGGCCTCCCGGCAGGCGGCGACGATGGCGTCGGGCCCCCAATCCTTGACCGCGAATGCGGCACGCAACGCGGCTCGCGCTTCGGATACGTCCCAGACCGGCCGTGGCGCGACCCCGTCACGGATCGCGTCGAGCGTGGTCCCGACAGGCGCGATCACTTCGAGCGTCGCCCCATGCATGCCATGCAGGTTCGAGGCATGGCAGATGTCGATGACGTTCTGCTCCGACGGATCCCAGACCGTTCGCCATCCGGGACGCATCTCGATCGGATCGTAGCCCGCCAGCAGGATCAGGTCCGCCTCTCGGAAGAACGGCAGAAGATGCGTGTCGGCCAGAGGGGAAAGGCCCGCACCACCCAGGCTTAGGCGATGATCTTCAGGCAGAAGCCCCTTGCCCTTGTAGCTCGTGACCAGCGGCACGTCATGCGTTTCGCAGAAGGCCCGGATCGCGTCGGCGGCCCCGTCCCGGACCGCGTCGAGGCCGGCGAGCATGATCGGCCGTTCAGCCTTGGCAAGCCAGGCGCGGGCCGTGGCCAAGGCCTCGGCTCCGATGGCCCCGGCTGCCGCATGCGGGCGCATGATCTCGCTATCGGGCACGATCGCGTCGGCCACCGAAATGGGCACGTCGATATGGACGGGACCAGCCCGCCCCCCTGCCCCGCCGGTGGCGATCCGCACCGCCTTGTCGACCTGAACCGCCGCCGCGCCGGGCGTCAACGTGAACGTGGCCTTGGTGATCGGCGCAAAAACGCCCCGCTGGTCGAGCAGCTGGTGATTGTATGTCTCCGCGTCGTCGGGATCGATGCAGCCGGTCAGAACGATGACGGGCACGCGGTCCTGCTCGGCATTGGCGACGAAGTTCACCGCGTTCATAGCGCCGGGCCCGACAGTTGCCACCAGGATCGCGGGGGCGCCGTCCATGTGATGCCCGCCCTCAGCCATGAAGCCTGCGGCGGTCTCATGATGACCGAGAACGAATTCGATCCCCGCCGCCTCAAGCGCATGGACCAGGGTCAGCACCTCGCCGCCCGGCATCCCATAAGCACGGCGGCAGCCCGCGGCATAGAGCCTGCGGGCGAGAACATCGGCAGCACGCAACTTTGTCATTCCGCCGCCATATCAGCCCCTTTCGGGGCGTCAACGACCTGCCGCCGCTGCGGCAGCTTTCTTCCGAGAACATGCGCGGCGATCTGGTTGCGCAAGACCTGCGCCGTGCCGCCGCCGATGGTGAACATGCGCACGTCGCGATACATGCGCTCCAACGGCTCCTCTCCGCCATATCCGCGGGCGCCGAACATCTGAAGCGCCCGGTCCACGACCCGCACGGCCGTCTCGGAGGCCATCAACTTGGCCCGCGCGGCCTTAGTCCGGTCCGGGAACGGGTCCGCCGAAGCCGCCGCGTCGTGCAGCAAAAGCCGTGCCGCCATGAGCTCGGTGTCCATGTCGGCAAGCATCCATTGCAGCCCCTGGAACTCGGAGAGCGGCCGGTCGAACTGTTCGCGCCGGTCGAGATAGTCCCGCGCCCGGTCGGCGGCCTCGGCGGCCACGCCGAGCGCGATGGTGCCGGCGCCGACGCGCTGCGTGTTATAGGCGTCGATCAGCGCACCGAAGGAGGCGTTCGGGATCATCATCTCGTCCGGCACGAAATGGTTCTCGAAGCGCAGCTCCGCCTCGGGCATCCCGCAGAGGCCCATCGTCCGCTCCAGCCGCGCGACCTTGAGGCCCTCTCCCGGGAGGGTCAGAAACCCGCGGATCCCATCCTTGGTCTGCGCGAAGACGAGATGGAGCTTGGACACGCCGCCGCCGGTGATCCAGTGCTTGATCCCGTCCAGCCGCCAGCCGCCCGGGACCGGCGTGGCCCGTGTCGTCATCGCCGTCGCATCCGAGCCAGCGCCCGGCTCGGTGATGCAGATGGCCGGCTTGTCCCCCGCCAGAACAAGCTCGGCGGCCAGGGCCTTCTGCGCCTCGGTCCCGTAGGTCATGACGGCGCTGAGCGCGCCCATATTTCCCTCCACGACGATCCGCCCGGTCAGGGTGCAAGCCCCTGCAATCGCCTCGACGACCGGCACGATCTCCTTGAGCGAAAGACCCGGCCCGCCATAGGCCGCCGGAATCGACATGCCCATCAGCCCCGCCTCGGCCAGGTCGGCGACGTTCTCGTGGCAATACCGGCGATCCCGATCCCAGGTCGCGGCACGCTCACGGAACCGTGGCACGAGATCGCGGGCACGGGTCAGGTGGTCGGTCATAAAAGCCTCCTCGGTCTTGCGCGAAATGTGACGGAAGGGTTAGTCAACAGCAACCGAATTAGAATTGACTATAAATTCAATCGAACTGAACATGCAGAACCGCGACCTCCGCACCCTCCGTGAGATTGCCCGGCTCGGCTCTTTCCGGGAGGCGGCCGAGCGCCTCAACATGACGCTCTCGGCCGTGTCGATGCAGATGAAGGCGCTCGAAGCCCAGCTCGACGGCGCATTGTTCGATCGCTCCACCCGGCCTCCGCGCCTGACACCCTTGGGGCGCCGCGTGGCCGAGGCCGCCGATGAGGTTCTTGCCGCCGAGGATCGCCTGCGGGCTCTGGCGGGCCCCGAAGCGCCCCTGGCCGGCCGCTTCCGGCTTGGTCTGGTGGCGAGCGCGAGCGCGCGGCTTCTGCCGGACTTCCTTCAGTCCGTGGCGCGGGATCTGCCGCATACCCGCTTCGATCTCCGCACCGGGCTCTCGGAACAGCTGGAGGGGCTGGTGGCAGAGGGCGCGCTCGACGCGGCCGTGGTGACGGCGACGGGTGTCGCGCTCGGAGGCGGGCGCCATACGCTGCTCGCACGGGATCGGCTTATCCTTGCCGTACCGCCCGGGGAAGCCCCCCTGCCCTTTCTCCACTTCGCGCCGACGACAGGAATCGGCCGCGTCATCGCCGCGGAACTCGCCCATCGCCCCGATTTGCGCGACGCGCCCCGGATCGTTCTGGATCATGTCGAGACCATCGTCGCCTGTCTCGACGCGGGTGTGGGGCGAACGGTCCTGCCCGAGATCGATCTGGCGCGCGCGCGGCAGCCCTTCGACGCGACAGCCCTGGACGCGATGCGGTCCCTGGTCCTCGTGACCCGGATCGGGACGCCCCTGGACGCCTATGCCGAGCGGCTTGCCGCGCTGCTCGGTGTGCGCAGCGCCATCTCCGCGACATAGGGGGTAGGCGCAGCGATGGCGGGACGGCAGATAGTGGTGCGGTCCCGTCCGCAGTCTTGAACAGATGGAGGCACATCGCCGCTTCGATCCTCCCCGTCGTCGCGTGCGGAAAGATGCGTAAGGCGATATTGGCGCTAGCGAGACCGAGGCCCCGGCAGCCACGCATTTTGATGGCCCGCTCCACGGCTCCCGCCATCGTCACGGCCGCCAGCCCCCTGCCTCCGGCCTCGAGCCGCATATCCGTTCCGAGCCTGTCGACGCTCTTCTCGCCCGGCCGCGCCCCATCGTCCCTTGGCGCAAGACCCGAGACCTCCTGCGCGTTCGCGAGGGCCAGGGCGAAAGGCAGGAAAAAGACACACCTTCTGAGCCTGAGCGCAGTCTATTCCCTATCTACTCGGGCCCAATATCTCCCCGCCCGGACTGCATCCACCCGCCGGCGCGCACATTCCCGCCATCTGCCCCCTTGCGCCCCACCCGGCCAATCGCATAGACCCGCCCGCGGACAGGTGGCCGAGTGGTCGAAGGCGCGCGCCTGGAAAGTGCGTAGGCGGGAGACCGTCTCGAGGGTTCGAATCCCTTCCTGTCCGCCACCATCATCTCTTAAGTATCCGGATATACAGGGAGAAATTGTATCTTTATCAGATTCCTCCCCCGGCACATCCCCCACCTTGACGGTGCAAGGACCGACGGGCCTTCGTGCGCTCGGGGTAACCCCACGAGCGCTGTGCGGCCGGGACCTTCACCGGACATATTTTTGGGCCGGTGACGAGAGCTAGATTGAAGCCAAGGCTCCCCTGCACCGGGGACGCGCAGTCGGCAGCCCAGATGATCAGCGTCGCCGGCGACCGGGTGGGGGCACTGGGAGTCGACCTTAGGGTCGTATCCGATAGAAGGAGGGGAAAGCCGGGCGCATCGCACAGCCGAAGGGGTACGCAAGGACTACACGAGTAGCAACTTGCCACGATCCAGTGCTCGGTGTTCTCTGACGTGTGGTTGGCGACAGCCAACGTGCCCGACAGAACAGACTCAGAAGGAAAAAAACTTGTTCCGAAGTATGAGGTTGCGGCAAGCGCCCGACTCACGAAGATCTGGGGCATATTTTCGCCCTCTGCGCGACCTCAAAGGTCTGAGACTATACTGAAAGCAATGTAGCTTTAGATCATCCGACCGGGACGCATGGGAGGCGGCCCATTGGAGAAATCAGACAGACCCTGCGCCCTTCTGCTCTCGAGTAGTTCGAACGCCGCCGGCAAGACAAGTAATTGATGTGGAGCCATGACCAGACTGGAAGACATCAGGAATGGGGCCTCAGTCGCGGGGCTCGTTCCGAACCAAACGGTCGAAGCGATCTCTGTGGAATGGATTGGAGATCAGGCGATCAATGTCGTGTACCGGGCATCGAACGGCTCTGTCGCGGAAACGACGCTCTACCGCGACGACGAGCACCGGCTCGGTATTGAAAGCCGTGGACGGAAATGGTCGTTCGACGCTGATGGTGCTCTGCTCCGCTTGGTGACCGAGGCAAACCGCATCAAGCTCGCTCATTTCTTCGACCCCTATTTGGCAATTCACACCAGCCTCGTGGATCCATTGCCGCACCAAATATCGGCAGTGTACGGCGAAATGATCCCGCGTCAGCCTCTCAGGTTCCTGCTCGCGGACGATCCCGGCGCGGGAAAAACGATCATGGCAGGCCTTTTGATCAAGGAATTGATCGCCCGCAGTGATCTCGAGCGCTGTCTCGTGGTGGCACCGGGCAGTCTTGTTGAGCAATGGCAAGATGAACTTGGCGAGAAGTTCGGACTGGAGTTCGACATCCTGACCCGGGACATGATCGAGAGCTCGAGATCAGGGAACCCGTTCAACGACAACAACCGCCTTATCGCACGCCTCGACGTGCTGTCGCGTAACGATGAGCTGCAGGAGAAGCTGACGGCGTCTACCGAGTGGGATCTGATAATCGCCGACGAGGCCCACCGCATGTCGGCGACCTATTTCGGCAACGAGGTCAAGTATACCAAGCGCTACCAGCTCGGTCAGCTGCTGAGCCGAGCTTGCCGGCACTTCCTGCTGATGTCGGCAACGCCGCACAACGGCAAAGAAAAAGACTTCCAACTGTTCATGGCCCTCCTGGACGGAGACCGCTTCGAGGGTCGCTTCCGTGACGGCGTGCATGTCGCTGACGTCGAGGACATGATGCGGCGCCTGACGAAGGAGGAGCTTCTCCGCTTCGACGGCCGGCCGCTATTTCCCGAGCGGCGCGCCTATACCGTTAAGTACGAACTATCCCCTCAGGAGGCCGAACTCTACACGGCTGTCACCGAATATGTGCGGAACGAAATGAACCGCGTGCAGCGCTTCGCCGAGGACGATGGCAAGAAACGGAACAATGTGGGCTTTGCGCTGCAGATCTTGCAGCGCCGTCTCGCATCCAGCCCGGCAGCCATCTACCAGTCCCTGAAGCGGCGTCGCGAGCGGCTGGAGAATGAGCTCTCCGAGGCGAAGCTCGCCACAAGAAGCACCCCATCGTCCTTGAGCAAAACGTCTATCAGCGACGAGATGCTCAGAAACCTCGATGAGTACGGCCAGGATGAAATCGATGATCTTGAGGAACTGATCTCCACCGGGGCCACCACGGCAGAAACCGTGGAGCAACTGGAACTGGAAGTTCAGACACTCAGGGGACTTGAGAGCAAGGCGCTTGAAGTCCTTCGCTCAGGCAAGGACACGAAATGGCAGCAGCTCGATCGGATTCTCGATGACGATTTGATGCTCGATCCGGACGGCTATCGACGCAAGCTGATCATCTTCACGGAGCCCAAAGACACTCTCGAATACCTACGTGAAAAGGTCGTTGCACGGCTCGGAAGGCCCGATGCAGTGGACGTCATCCACGGTGGCGTATCCCGTGAAGAGAGGCGGAAGGTCGTAGAGCGGTTTATGCAGGATCGCGATCTCCTGGTGTTGATCGCAAACGATGCGGCCGGCGAAGGCGTGAACCTTCAGCGCGGCCATCTCATGGTCAACTATGATCTGCCGTGGAATCCCAACAAGATCGAACAACGGTTTGGACGCATCCACCGGATCGGACAGACAGAAGTCTGCCATCTGTGGAATCTGGTGGCGAAGGAAACTCGCGAAGGGGAAGTCTACGCGCGGCTTTTGGAAAAGCTAGAGGCCGCCCGCGAAGCTCTCGGCGGGCGCGTGTATGATGTTCTCGGGGAACTCTTCGAAGAGCGGGCGCTAAGGGACCTTCTCTTCGAGGCAATTCAGTATGGCGAGCAGGACGAGGTGAAGGCGCGCCTCTTCCAGACAGTGGATGGCGCGGTCGACCAAAGCCACCTCCTCCACCTTTTGCAGAAGCGGCAGCTCACCAGCGACACCATGCCGGAGGCGCGGGTTCAGGAGTTGCGGCTCGAGATGGAGCGAGCCGAAGCTCAGCGCCTGCAGCCCCATCACATCCAGAGCTTCTTCGTCGAGGCATTCAAGCGGCTCGGCGGCCAGATCAAGCGCCGGGAAGAAGGACGGTGGGAAATCACCCATGTTCCGCTCAGCGTGCGGGAGCGTGACCGCCAAATCGGCTCCGGTGCGCCACTTCAGAAGAAGTACGAGCGCATCTGCTTCGAAAAGGGCAAGATCAACCAGCAGCCTGTCGCGGCCTTCGTCTACCCCGGGCACCCACTGCTCGAGGCTGTCATTAGCCTTGTGCGCGAGCAGAACGACCACCTGATGAAACAAGGGGCTGTCCTGGTCGATGACACCGACGACGGCACCGACGTTTCCGCCCTGTTCCTGCTCGAACACAGCGTGCAAGACGGCCGCCCGACCAGCTCCGGCAACGCCAACGTGATTTCGCAGAAGCTGCAGTTCGCCGCGATCGACGAGGCAGGCAACGTGACCAACGCCGGGATCGCGCCCCACCTCAACCTTCGTCCGGCAACACCGGAGGAAATCGGCGGTGTCGAGGATCTACTGAACGCCGACTGGCTGCGGGGCGACCTCGAGAAGAAGGTCGTTCAGTTCGCCACTGTCGAACTCGCCCAAGGTCACGTTGCGGAAGTGCGCGGGCGCCGACTGCCCGAGATCGACAAGGTCGAGCAGGAGGTGAAGGCCCGCCTCAAGAAAGAGATCAACTACTGGGACTCGCGCGCGTTCGAACTGAAGGAACAAGAAAAGGCCGGCAAGAAGACCCGCCTCAACTGGCAGAACGCGCAGCGTCGCGCGGAAGATCTGGCGGAGCGCCTCAAGCGTCGCCTGGAGCTGATCGACCAGGAGCGGTTCATCTCGGCCCAGCCTCCCCGCGTGCGCGGCGGGATGGTCGTAGTGCCTCGCGGCCTCCTGCGCGAGCGCATGCCGGCCGAGATGGCCGATGCCGGGTCGGGTTTCTCGGAGGATCCGGTCGCCCGCCGCGAGATCGAGCTGAAGGCGATGGAGGCAGTCATGGCCGTCGAGCGCGAACTCGGGAACCGGCCGGAGGACGTGTCGGCCCAGAAGGTCGGCTACGACATCGCGTCCTACGATCCGAACGTCGACCACATGCGCTTCATCGAGGTGAAGGGCCGGATCGACGGCGCGGACACAGTGATGATCACCCGACAGGAGGTCATCACCTCGCTCCACGAGCCCGAAAAGTTCATCCTCGCCTTCGTCCAGGTCGGCGCAGGCTATGTGCACGCGCCCCGCTATCTCCGCGGCGCGCTAGACACTCGGGAGCCGCCGTTCGAGCAGAACGCCATTCAATTCAACATCAATCGCCTTTTGGAGCGAGCTGGAGCGCCCAATTGAACAAGAAAGATATCAAAAAGGCTGCGCAGGACTTTGTGAAGAATGTTGACGAAATAGTAGCGTTTGTTGGGCGTTGCAAAGCAGCAAGCGAGCTTTCAGATCAAGACGAGTCGTGGGCGTACGACCTTGCAATCATTCGTGTGTACAGAGAATTCGAAGATCTGATGCTGAGCTGTCTGATAACGCTAATAAACCGAGACTCATCTACGTTTTCTGCTCACAAAGACCGCGATTTTCCAAAGCACATGAGCGTTGCAGTATGCGAGTATCTGATCTGTGGCGATGGTTACTTTGATTTTTCTGGGCGGTCAGGCTTGATCAGAACCATCAAGAAGGTCGTTCCCGACGGAAACTGGTTCTTGAACATTGTTCGCGATGCCACCTACACCGACGCTCTCGATAAGCTGAGCGCGCTTAGAAACTTCGCCGCGCATGACAGTGCCGTCTCCAAGAAACGGGCGCTCGAATCCATCGACCAGGAGCGCATGTCGTCCAGTGGCGCATGGCTCAAGAAACAGAACCGCCTCGATACGATCTGCGCCAGTTTGAAGACTATGGCTCAGCAGATCGAAGCGGCGGCGCCCTACTGAAAGAATTTCCATGACCACCACCTACAAGAAGAAACTCATCGAAGTCGCTATTCCGCTGGAAGCCATCAACACGGCATCCATGAAGGAGAAGACTAACCCATTTTTAAAGGGACACCCACGAGCGCTACATCAGTGGTGGGCAAGGCGACCATTGCCGGCATGCCGCGCCATCTTGTTTGCGCAGCTTGTCGATGATCCGTCCAACTTCCCGGATGCTTTTCCAACTGAAAGCGAAGTTCTTCGGGAAAGGCAGCGGCTCTTTGCTATAATCGAAGACCTGATCGAATGGAACAACTCTTCAAATGCATCCGTTCTAAAACGAGCGGCGGATGAGATAGAGAAGTCGACAAACGGGGAATTGCCCACAGTATTAGATCCATTTTCCGGTGGTGGTGCTATTCCGTTTGAGGCTCAACGCCTCGGGCTCAAAACGGTCGCTAGCGACCTTAATCCTGTTGCCGCACTAATCTCAACAGCAATGATTGATTTTCCAGCTCGGTTCTCTGGAAGGCCACCTGTACATGGCGGTGCTCGCGAGAAGCACAGCTACGAGCAAGCCGAGGGACTTTCTGAGGATATTAGATACTACGGAAAAGTCTTGAGGGACTTGGCCGAAGAAAAAATTGGAAAATGCTATCCGACTATTTCAATTAAGGGGAGTGGCGAGATGAGGGTGGCGGCGTGGCTTTGGAGCCGCACTGTCCCCTCGCCCGACCCAGCATTTGGGGGAGCTCCCGTTCCTATCGCGGCAACCTTTGTTCTCTCCAAAAAGAAAGGGGCGGAGGCATTCATTGAGCCCGTGGTGGATAAGTCATCGGGTAAAGTGGATTTTTTGGTGCGCTACTCCGGTGATAAGGACCTCCTTAACACGGCGGCGCAAGGAACCAAGAAAGGGAGGGGAGCCAACTTTGTCTGCCTACTTTCAAATTCACCGATTACTCCGGACTATGTGAAGAAGTGTGGGCAGCGAGGTGAAATTGGCACTAAATTAATGTGCATAGTTGCCGAAGGTAATAGAAAAAGAATATACGCATCACCAACGCTTGAGCACGAGCACATTGCAACGCACTTGGCGCACCCCGATATAAATGAAATCACACTTCCTCAGCACTCACAGTATATAGGTGTACTGGGGTATGGCATGAGTACATTCTCTGACCTATTTTCTCCGCGCCAGGCGATGTGCCTGAAAGAACTTATAGATTTACTTCCTCAGGTAAGAGGCATAGTCGAGAAAGATATTAATATTTCCAGCCAGAGCGCGGAAGAGTCCTTCAGTGATGACGAAAAGAGAGAATATATTCGAGCCATCAACCTTTACTTGGGTTTTGCCATAGATAAGCTTGCAGATTTTATGAATGCGCATTGTGGGTGGAATGCTGCGAATGAAAACATATCACATATGTTCGGACGTCACGTCATACCAATGGTTTGGGATTATGTGGAGGGAAATCCCTTCGGCGGTATGATTGGAATTGACAGCATCTGCCGAAGCGTTTCTGGCGGCCTTGCCAATGCTGGGCTGGGCTTGGTCGGAGACGTCCAGCAGACTTCCGCTCAGACTGTATCCGTTGAAGAAAAGTGTGTCGTAGTGTCTACTGACCCACCGTACTATGATAATATTCCATACGCGGATATTTCTGATTTTTTTTATGGCCTGCTTAGGAAATCGCAAAAATTTGTATTTCCAGAGATCATCTCGACACTTAGTGCACCCAAGTCTGAAGAGCTTGTAGCGGATAGAGTAAGATATGGAGGAGCGGAGGCGGCAGAGTCGTTTTTCTTGGACGGCATGACCCAAGCCATGGTGAACTTACAGAGACAAGCGTCAGATGGTTTCCCAATCACAATTTATTACGCATTTAAGCAGAGCGAAATTGAGACAGAAGGCGTGGCATCGACTGGCTGGGCTACGTTCCTTCAGGCAGTCTTTGATGCGGACTTATCAGTGGTTGGGACGTGGCCAATCCGCACCGAAAACTCAGTGCGCCGTCGCGCGTCTAAGAGTAACGCATTGGCAAATTCCGTTGTCTTGGTCTGTCGAAGAAAAGTCCTTTCCGCAGACAAGATCACACGCGCCGAGTTTATCCGCGCCCTGAAACGCGAACTCCCCCCGGCCATCGCCGAGCTTCAGGCCGCCAACGTCTCCCCAGCGGACATGCCGCAATCGGCCATCGGCCCCGGCATGGGTGTCTTCTCACGCTACAGGGCGGTGCTGGAGGCCGACGACAGCCCGATGACGGTCAAGACGGCGCTGCAGCTGATCAATGCCGAGCTGGACGAGTTCCTGAACGACCTGCATGGCGAGTTCGACGCCGACACCCGCTTTGCCGCAACCTGGTTCGAGCAGCACGGCACCGACAAGGGCGACTACGGCGCGGCCGACAACCTCGCCCGCGCGCGCGGCATCTCGGTCGAGAGCGTGAAGCATGCCGGGATCGTCGACAGTTCCGCCGGCAAGGTCCGCATCCTCAAGCGCGCCGAGCTGGACCCGGACTGGGACCCGGCCGATGACGATCACCTGACGATCTGGGAATGCTGCCAGCACCTGATCCGCGTGCTGGAGAACGACGGCGAATACGCCGCGGCCCTGCTGCTCAAGAAGCTGGGCCCGGACCGCGCCGAGATGGTCAAGGACCTCGCCTACTACCTCTACGACGTCTGCTCGAACAAGCGGCAGGACGCGAAGGAGGCGACCTCCTACAACGGGCTGATCGCGGTGTGGACGGACCTGACGCGCCTCGCCGCGACGATCCGGATCGAAGATGTGAACCGCCAGACGGCGATGGATATTTGAGGGCAGTTTTTAGATGGCAAAGAGTGCACGCCAGACCGTTTTCGAGGGCATGGAGCTGCTGCCCAAGGGCCTGCAACCGTTCGTGATGCAGCGGCTGGAGGTCGCCTTGGGCAAGGGCTGGCCGCAGGACGTGATCTCGCGCTTTCCCGAGTGGCGGCCGGAGCAGAACGGGAAGTTCAGCCTCGACACGCAGAAGCTGCTGAAGATCATGGAGCGGCTGTGGAACGACGCGTTCCGCGACGTGCTGGACCGCACGCATCGCTCGATCGTCAACGAGCTGGTCGATGTGCGCAACAAGCTCGCCCATGACGGCAAGTTCTCCTACGACGACGCCGAGCGCGCACTGGACTCGATGCGGCGCCTGCTGGAGGCGGTGAGCGCCGGCCAGAGCGCCGAGGAAATCGGCAAGATGCGCGACACGATCCTGCGCACGAAGTATCGAGAGTTGGCCCGCTCGGAGGAGCGCAAGAGCAACGTCTCAACGATCTCGACCGAGACGGTTTCGGGCCTTCTGCCCTGGCGGGACGTGGTGGAGCCGCACCAGGACGTCGCGACCGGCGAGTTCCAGCAGGCCGAGTTCGCCGCCGACCTCGCCAAGGTCCACAACGGCAGCGCGCCCTACGAGTACAGTGATCCGCGGGAGTTCTTCAGCCGGACCTATCTGACGGATGGTCTGAGCCGGTTGTTGGAGGGCGCGGCGAAACGGCTATCCGGCCAGTCCGGCGATCCGGTCGTCGAGCTGCAGACCAACTTCGGCGGCGGCAAGACGCACTCGATGCTGGCGCTCTACCACATGGTCGGCAAGACGCCGGTGCACGACCTGCCGGGCCTGGACCAGCTGCTCTCCGAGAAGGGTCTGAGCGTTCCGGACACGATCAGCCGAGCCGTTCTGGTGGGCACGTCGCGCGGCCCGCAGGATGTCATCCGGCTGGATGGTGGTCAGGAAATCCGGACGACCTGGGGCGAGCTTGCGTGGCAGCTGGGCGGACAAGACGCGTTCGACATGATCGCCGAGAACGATGCGCGCGGGATTGCGCCTGGGTCAAACCTGCTCGAGGCGATCTTCAAGAAATGCGCGCCGAGCCTGATCCTGATCGACGAGTGGGTCGCCTATCTGCGCCAGATCTACAAGGTCGAAGGGCTGCCCTCTGGCTCCTTCGATGCGAACCTTTCATTCGTTCAAGCACTGACAGAAGCCGTGAAGGCCTCGCCGCAGACGCTGCTTGTTGCCTCTCTTCCTGCGTCCCAGATCGAGGTTGGTGGCGAAGGCGGACAGGAAGCATTGGCGCGGCTCAAGCAGACCTTCAGCCGTGTGGAGAGCTCATGGCGCCCGGCCTCGCAGGAAGAGAGCTACGAGATCGTGCGGCGCCGACTCTTCAAGGAGATCCCCGGCGACAAGTACATGCATCGGGACAACACCCTGAAGCAGTTCGCCAAGCTGTACCGTGAAAGCCCGAACGATTTCCCCCAGGGCTGCGCTGACGAAGATTACCGCCGCAAACTCGAAAAGGCGTATCCGATCCATCCGGACCTGTTCGACCATCTCTACACGGCGTGGGGATCGCTCGACAAATTCCAGCGGACGCGCGGTGTGCTGCGCCTGATGGCACAAGTCATCCACGAACTGTGGATGTCGGGCGATCCGTCTGTGATGATCATGCCCGGAAGCGTGGCGATAAGCTCCGCTCGTGTCGAGCCTGAGCTGCTCCACTATTTGCCAAATGCCTGGCAGGGGATCATCGCGGGCGACGTAGATGGAATGAACTCCACCCCATACAAAATCGACCAATCCGCTCCCAACCTGAACCGCTACTCGGCGACCCGTCGTGTCGCGCGGGCGGTATTCGTCGCGACAGCGCCTACCGAGGGCCAGCAGAACCGCGGGATCGACGACAAGCGGATCAATCTCGGTGTCGTGCAGCCTGGCGAAAAAGTAGCAATTTTCGGTGACGCGCTCCGCCGGCTGACGAACCAGGCGAAATTCATGCACAGCGACCTCGGTCGCTACTGGTATTCGATGTCGGCGAGCTTGAATCGCGTCGCCTCGGACCGGGCTGGACAGCTGGAAGAGGCCTTGGTTCTGGTCGAGATCGACAAGGCTCTGACAGGCTACATCAACGGCCTAGCAGATCGAGGTCATTTCGACGCCGTTCAGGTTGCCCCCGATAGCTCCTCAGAAGTGCCCGACGAAGCCGGCGGGATTAGGGCTGTCGTTCTGGGCGTTGCGCATCCGCATACAGGTCGCGACGGCTCCGATGCGATGGTCGAAGTCAAGGACATCTTACTGCAGCGCGGAGCGACACCCCGCGTCTATCGAAACACGCTCGTGTTCCTTTCAGCAGACAGTCGCCAGCTGGAGAACCTGAAGGAGGCCATGCGGTCGTCGCTTGCATGGGATGGGATTGTCAGAGACGCCGATACTGGACGTTTGGACCTGAAGACGAGCGACATCGCGCTGGCGAAGGATAAGGCGAAGGAGTCCCGAGAAACAGTTCATACTCGGCTTAAGGAGACTTGGTGCTACCTGATCTATCCTTATCAAGACACCGCACAATCGGACGTCGAACTAACGTCAGCACGCATTCCCGCCCAAGACGGCGTTCTCGGCCGTGCAAGTAAGAAGCTCGTGAGCGATGAGGCACTGTTGCCAGAAATTGGACCCGAGCGCCTCAATCGCGAGCTGGAAAAGTACATTTGGAGTGGGAAGAAACACCTGCATCTCAAGGATCTCTGGGAGTACCTGAATCGTTACACCTACCTCCCTCGCCTGAAGAACCGGGATGCACTGACGAAATCCGTCCAATCAGCTGTGTCGGGAATGCTTCCCGGCCCATTCGCCTATGCCGAACGGTGGGACGAAGCATCCCAATCCTACGCCGGCTTGGCGATCGAGAAATCATCGAACGCACTCGTATCGATTGACAGCGATTCTGTCATTGTGCGGCCGGATATCGCAGAAGCATATCGGCCAAAACCTGCAGCAGCTCCGGAGCAGAGTGGGCTCGGCTCCGGATCAGATACTGCGACGGCTAGTTCTGACGAAGGCAGCAGTGCGCCAGCTGGTGCGGCAGCAGGTCATCCCGGCAGTGGATCCGAGCCAGAGGCAGAGACAAAACCGAAGCGATTTGTCGGTACCGTCATGCTATCGTCAGACCGACCGGCACGCGATATGCATCAGATTGTCGAAGCAATCGTTGAACAGCTCACGACGCTTCCCGGAGCGGAGGTTTCGCTGCGGCTGGAGATCGATGCCGAGGTCACGTCCGGACTTGATCGCGCGAAGGTACGAACGCTCTTGGAGAACGCGAGCACTCTGGGTTTCATCGATAAGGTGGTGAACTGATGTACTACAAATCCGCAGGCCGCACGCCGCTGAATGCTCCTCACTACGATCAGCCTGCCCGTGCGAGTGAAGTTTTGGCTATTTGAGGCGCGAGTTAAGCCTAACGAAGGATGTCTCGTCACGACTGTACCGAGAGCGGCCACACCAAAACCCTCAGGCACAATGTCAATTTCACTAACCAATTTCCCAGATCGTCTTCTCAATGGAGAACGGAACACGAGAGGAAGTGTGATGAAGCTGAGGCCTGGCGGGGCCAATATCGGGGTTGAGTGGGGCTATGACATCCATGAGATTACGCTCACGCCGCAAAGTTGGTCGCGGGTGCGGTCGGGCAGAGCTCTCCGGATCAGAACGAGAAGCGTCCATGAAGGAGTCGGCCAATGGGAGTACTGGAATTTCTCGGGCGGACTCGATGGCGACCTCGTCGTCGAATATGGTGAAGACTGCGTTGTTGGTTTCGAGGGAAAGCTAATCGACGCTATCATTCAAGAGCATTACGATGAAGGTATCTGAATATTTCAGTTCTCTCGGCCCAGCTAACCACTATCTGCTGTCCATCTCCCTGATAAGCTCCTGCATCAAACGGAGAAGCCCTGCGATTTCTCGCCGCTCCGCGACAGCGTCGGCCGTGTAGCGACCGTGCTTGCGGGCGTTGTTGTTCCCGATCGGCGCGCCCGGGGATTTGCCACCGTGCATCCGGCAGCGGCCGTTTGGCATCGCGGGCGACCGGCACGGGCCGCCGTTCCGCGTCCGCGCACCGCAGCGCGGAGTCAGGTGCATCGGCAGACTACTTTGCAAGGGGTTGTTCCTCAGATCCGTTCACGCCCCCACCCCCGGGTCGCTCGATGTTGCCGACCACGGCCTGACCACCTGCATGGACATGAACGTGTTCGACGGTCACCTTCTGCTGGCCCTTCCCGCGATGCTTGTTAAGTGCATCCAGCAGCGTCGCCCAGGTTCGGGATAGCTTGTTCGCCTGGTTAAGATTCTCGCGGCGGCCCTCGAAGGTCTGCTCTCCGATCATGGCGCGCCTGTAGCACTCCATCGCGGCGTTGTGGGAGGCGATCAACTGCGCCGCCATCATCCCCTCCAACTCGTCCGTCGGCGCGATCCCATTCAGAGCGGCGACCGTTGCTGCCAGGCGGCGCCTGCGCTCGTCATCTCCTAAGTTCTTCAGCCATAGGCCGTCGGTCGCCTGCATCGCGAGGACGGTATTCCAGTCGTCCGATTGAGACCCGCCAAGGGCCTTCAGAGCACCCTTGTGATCGCCCGGAGCGTTCGCGACTGCGGTCTTTGCTGCCTTCTCACCCTTTGTCTTATGCGTTGTCATGTCGTGCTGCTCCTGATTGTGATCCCCATCGTCGCGAGGGCATCTGTCGCCTCGGTTTTCCTGCGGGCGTGCCAATCCTCCCAACATCGGTGATGCAGCCAGGCATGGCCCTCCGCCTCAGTCCCACAGGGCAAGAGCGGCTCATGGTAGTAATCCGCTTGGCCGCACAAGAGGCACTTTTCCGGCGATGCGCGCACCGAATGGCGATTGAGCCATTCCGCCACGCAGCAGGCACGTGCGAGAGCTTCGGCGGCCTGCCGGGACAAGCCGCCGTCGAACTCGGCGATGGCAGCGCGTTCGTCGAAGAGGACGCGCCATTCATCCGCGGGCCAGTCTTCAACCTCAGTTCGAAGGATCGCGACCACTCCGGCCTTGTTTCGAACGAGGAGATCAAGAACGGTCGGTGAGTGCGGCACCGACGCCTTCAGCACCAAGCCCTGCCCATCGACGCGCAGCTCCAAACGCGCGGAACGTGCCACTTCTAGCGCTTCAGCCGCGCTCATAGCCTTCCCTCCAACCCGGCTGCGTTTCCTTTTTCTGGACCAGATTGAGGAGCGCAGTCTGCGTCCGCAGCGTCCGCAGCGACCTCTCCTCTTGGTTTCAAGTGTTTAGCGCGGGCGGTATGCTCAGCTCCGATATGCAGATCGTCCGCATCACCCGCCACCGTCCGCGCGGCGCCATGGCCGAACCCATTTTCACTGCACGGCTTTTCTCCGGCTACGGACGAAGCGGACGCTGCGGACGGTCGCGTCCCCCCATTTTTCTGGCTTGGCTGGTTTGTGGCCGCCGTAATCCGGATCATTCGGGTGCGTGCGCGGCCTTCCCTGTAGTAGTCGATCTCGATGCCGACCTTTCTTAGAAAGGTGGCGGCGCGGCGGAGCCACCCGGACAACGTGCGTGGGCTGTCGGGCCAAGTCTTGGACTTGGCGACGCGCTCCCCGACCGCCTCCGTGAGAGCGCTCAGAAGTTCAGTGGCAGTTCCCGTCCACTCCGTCCGCTCCCGCATGGTGGCACGCAACGCGGTAGCGACCGGATCGGCATCTATCACCCCCTCGACAGCCTCGTCCCGATTGCCGCTATAGGCAGACCAGAAGGTGCCGGTGGGCCAGAGGGCCGACTCGCAGGCAGAGGCCCAGAGCGCGAAGTCCGCCATGCGCGGATGCTTCGGAAGCTGGGTTTCCGGCAGGCGCCGTAAGCCTTCCGCAACAGCGTCCAGCAGCACACCGAGGATGCGGGGCCGTTCCGCCTCGAACGCAGCCCAGAGTTCCGCCTCGGGTCTTCGGTACTCCTCTGGGATCGCCTCGAGCGTCAGGAAGACCGCGCGATCCGCAAGGTCGGGCCTGGTCACGATGTCCTCGATCCCGTTCAAAATCATCGGTCGCGCGGCCTGGAAAAGCACCTCGTCCTGGTCGGTGTAGAGCTGGCGCACCGCGAACCCACCGCCCGTTGCCAAGCGGCAGAGCGTGTCCGAGATCCAGCCCGGCAGGGCTGAGACATTGTCGAACGCCAGAACGTGACCGTTGCTGGCAGCGATGAACAGATCGCGGTCTTCGCGCGGCAGGGCGCGGAGCGGCGCTCCGTTCGGGTCGAGCAGCGCTCGGAGGATCGCCGAGAATGTGGACTTGGCAGATCCCTGCTCTCCCGAGAGCACAAGCGCGGGATAGGGCCCGCACTCGCGAAGCACCGCCATCGCCCAGGCGACGACCAGAACGAAATCCTCGTTGGACTTGACGTTCAGGAAGCGACGCAACGTTTCGATCGAGCCGCCGCGCGTCGGAACGGGCAGCGGCCTCATGCCGGAGGCCCGGCGGAACCGGACCGGTGGGCTTTCGACAACCTGCCACCCAGATGCGTCGATCTCGACCGCGCGCCAGGCATCATCGCCGAGATCGAGATAGAGGCGGTCTCCGTAACGACCGACGCGATTGAAGACCGGCCGCTCCGGCCCGTCGTAATGTGCCTTTGCCTCGATAACGTTCAACGCGGACACCTGCGCCTCTGAACTCGGCGCTCCACCGGTCTGTTCGAAGTACTGCTGGGTCAGCCAGCGGCGAAACCCCTTGCTCCGCACAGGCCAGGTCTCCCTGTGGTCCTCGATCCTCAGGTCCGCAAAGGCAGTGCCGTCAGGGGTGTGGAACAACTCCGCGGCTGCCGTGAACTCAATCAGGATCTCGGCCTGCGTCGGGCCGCGACCGCCGCCGCACTCCCTGGCCATGGCCTCGTCCAAGGCCGTAACCCGGCATCCCGCTTTCTTGAGCCGGAAGCGAAGGTCCTCGAACCCGGCACGGTTCTCTGTCTTCAGCGCGATGAGGCACTTCAGAACATCCGGCGCGAACGGCGCACCGGGGTCTTCCGCCGCCCGGTCAACCAGCCCGTCCAGCAGGTTCAGGGTTTCGTCGGCTCCCACGGTCGCATCGCCGTGCGGGTCAAAATCGTCTGGCTGCAGCTGCCCGGTCATTTCACAGTTCCCTCGATCATGGACAGCCGCAGGAGCAGCAGGTCATCGAAGTCCGTCCCGCGCGGCGGCCTAGCGATCGGCAATCGTCGGCCTTGCGAACTCCAGCGGCGAGGAAAATCACCCGCTGCGGCTCCAAAGGCGTCGTCGCAATCGGCCGCTAAGATCGAGGTCAGGTCGCGAGCGTCAGTCATCGGCTCCTCCCCAGATGAGCGCGGCCACCAGTTCGGCCTGCTTCAAGGTCAGCCCATGGCGTTGTCGCAGTCGGGCTATTCGAAAGGACGTGCCTCGGCAGTCCTTACATGCTATGAAATAGGCGCTTTCAGCTTTGGCGTTGATGAGCATCCCAGCCCCGGCCGCGCCCGCCACAGGCGCGCCGGGGCTCTCTTTGCGGGCCACTCGTCAGGCCGCCCGCGTTTCGCGGCTCTCGAGCCATTCGTTGATGTCGTTTTCGCGCCACGCGACCATGCGCGCTCCCAGCTTCACGGGTTGCGGGAACTCGCCCCGCTTCATCCAGTCGTAAAGCGTTGAGCGAGAGAGCCCCGTGCGCGCTTCGACTTCGGAGCGACGAATGAGCCTGTTGGACATACCGTGTTCCTTTCGGGTCCGTTTGTGGATGCCCGGAAGTTGGTCCAACGCGTTTGGCCAAGCTTAGCCGGTTTGGCCAACTTTGTTCATGCCGCTCTCCCGATCAGCCGACGGCACAGGATTCATCGGCATCAACAGCCTTCTGAGGAAGCCGCGCGACTTGTGGGTAACTGCAAGCCGATCGGGACCGCCTGCCTGAACTTGGCCTGACCCCTTAGGAGACGTGCGTAAGGACGTCGTTAGGGACGTCGCTTGCGCTGGGGTGCGGATGCGGGGCGAGGTTCTGGACGGGGTGGAGCGCCGCCTGCGGTGGTCGGACGAGAAGAAGCTCCGGATCCTGATGGAGGTTGGGCTCCGGAGCGCGACACTGACGGATGTGGCTCGGCGTCATTCAGTGTCGCGGTCGCAGCTCGACAAGTGGCGCCGGGAGAACTGAAGCGGCACGGGGCGCTGCGGCCGCCGGAGGGCTGGCCAGTCTTCGTGCCTGTCGCGCCGCCATTGCTGGCTGCGCCGGCGGTCGAGCCGGTCCCGCAGCGCGCCCCCGCCTCCAGTCATCCGGTCCAGGGCGGAGCGGTTCGCCGCGGCGAGCTCCTCCCAGAGCGAGCGGTCGGGGATGTGCGCGGTCTGGGTCTGCTGGGCGGCAGCGGCGCGGCCGGCAGGGGAGCGGGACAGCGCGGGGCGCTGGAACCGAACCGAGGACTCGTTCAGTCCTTGATCTGGAACGGCTCCGGCAACTCCGCCTCGTGCTCCGCCGTCCACTCGGATGGCAGATTGTCCGGGTACGCCAGTGCCAGGTAGGTCTCGCGCGTAAGAGGCATCTGATACTCCAGCATCACCTCCACTATCGGGTCCGTACCAGCTAGGGTCTGCAATTCCTCCCGCGAGATCATTGATCTTTCTCCTTGCGTCCTCGACAGAGATAGTCCCTTCGCGGAACTCGTTCCAGATCGCATCGGCCGCCGCAACGTTTTTCGCGCGCTTCCATTTCGCGGGGAATAGGCCGCGCACGGCCTCCCAGGTGATCGACTGCATCTCCCGGGCGAGGATGCCTCGCTGCGCCGCCGCCTCGCGGTAGGCGTCCGCATATACACCGTAGGTGCCCTCAGCGCCCGAGACACCGCTCTTCTTGGACGCGATCCAGCCCTTCGGCTGCTTCTTCTTCTCGGGAGACGAGCCGAAGTTGTGATGAACCTCCGCCGATGCACCCGAGAGCGGCCGCAGCAGACCAGCCGCGACGGCATGGGTGTCGATGGTGACATCTCCATGCGGGCTGTTGGGCGCCAGGATGTTGTTGAAGAAGTTGCGGACCTTGTGCCTCTCGCCCATGCTCCGAGAGACGTTCTCGTAGCTCGGGTCGCGAATGACCGCGATGGCCTTGCCGATCTCGGTGTTAGACCCCCACGCCACCTTGCCGCTGGGCTCGCCGATGAACTCGCCCTCGGCGCTCACCACGCGGTATGCGCGGTCGTGGTACGTCTCATCGTAGACGCGGACCCACGTCGCTTGAATGGCTGCTCGCTCGTCTTTGATGTCGGTCAAAGACTTGCCTCTCACCGCATCGACGAGCGGCTTGTGGTCGGGCTTGCGGTAGATGCGTCGCGCCGTTTCCGCCATGGCGTCGGTCCACGGCTCGCCGGACTTGAACGCCATGATGTCGAGGACGCGCTCCGCCAAGGAGACGTTCTGGTACCAGTCTTTTTGCGGCGACAGCGCGGCGAGAGCGCCGGCGATCGAGTGATCCGGTACGCCATAGCGCTCCGACCATGCGTCCGTGATCCGGCGCGCGCCATCATACCAGCGCTTCGACTGGCTGCGGATCTCGGCCGGCACCTGATCGTGCAGCCACAGAAGGTTGCCGACGACGTGCTGCTTGAACTCGTCGAACACCTTGTCCGGGTTGCGGACGCGGCTCTCCTTCGGCCAGTTGGGGTAGGAGCGGACGACGGTGGAATTGTGTAGCCATGCCGCAGGTGTCGCGCGCATGGCGTCCGCCGAGATCACCAGCCGCTCGGCGATCGGATCTTCGGTCGATCGCTTCTGCGTCGGGAACCGCGTGGAGATGCGCCTGGGGTGATCGCCGGGGAGCAGCGCGGGGCCCTGGAAGAGGACGCGCGGGCCCATGCCGCGGATCGCAGCTGCACGCGCGCCGTCTTCGCCCCGGTCATAGGTGACGATCTCGAGCCCCGCCTCGCGCAGCGTTGCCACGCCATCGCCCCCGGCGCGCGGACCACGCTCGTCTCCGCCCCGCGCGCCGCAATCCGGCCCGCCACGATCCGCCCGAAGATGTCCTCCGGCGTGTTGTATCCCGCGCCGGTCAGCGCCCCGCGGATGGCGTCCAGCACGCGCCGGATCTTCTGCAGCGCCAGGCCGACCATGCCGCGCGGCTTCTCCTGGGCCGACGCCCACGCGCCGAACTCCTCGGCGATGGCCTCCTCGATCTGCTCGAACGGGGCGAGGTCGGGATAGCGCGCGCGGATGTCGTGCTTCTCCATCCACTCGTCGGCGGCCGCCTTATGCAGCGCGGTCCACTCCGCGTCGGTGAAGGCCTTCATGGCCCGCAGCGCGTGAATGACCTCGTGGTGCAGCGTGGCCGTCGGGTCCAGGGACGCACCGATGACGATCTCGCCAGCGCTGATCCCGTCGTTGATGAAGGCGCCCTGCCAGCCTTCGGCGCGCGCATCGACGCGCAGGTTAACGCGCTTCAGACCGGCCTTGTCGAGGGCGGCGCGCATGGCGGGGAGCGCGCGGGCGAGGGCGTCGGGGTCGGGCGATCCGTCACCTTCCTGCATGCTGATCCGCGGATCGCCCGCGTCAAACGTGTCCCGGTTGAACGTGCTCTTGACCTGCTCCGGCTCGAACGCGACGAACACGTCGGTGAGGACGTCGCCGCCCGGCCCGAAGCCCTCATCGCGCGCGTTGCGGATCACCAGCCCGTCATGGCCGCCCTCCTTCGCCTTCGCGACGATCTCGGCATAGGTGTCAGCGCGGTATTCAGCGCCCTCGACATCGACCTCGAGCGGGTTCTGGATGGAGAGGTAGACCGGCATCACGGTGCCGTCTGGCTCCACCGCGCTCATGCCCACCGTGCGCAGCATACCCTCACTCGCGCGCCGGTAGAGGCCGCCAGTCAGCGCGTTGATCGCGGCCAGGAAGCGGTTGTCTCGGTAGGCGTCGAACCCGGCGGCATAGGTGGATGCCACCTCGGGCGAGGCGGAAAAGAAAAACCCCTCACGCGCATCGGCTGCGCCGGTCGCGCTGCCGCTCCGGGCCGGGTCGAACGCCTCAAAGTCGCCCGCCGTCGTGCCGTGGTAGACGACGCGCGGGTTGCCATCGGCGTCGGTGACGGCGCTGTCGCCGAACCACTGGCGGAAGGCGTCGGTGCCGAACGGCTCGGCTTCCTCGAAGAGAGAACCCTGGCGCGGGTCTACGGGGCGGGGGCGGCCTCGGCGTCGGGGCTGCCGCTCTGCATCCGGGCGATCTGCTTGCGGGCGCTGTCCATCTCCATCCGAACGATCTCGCGCGCGCTCGGCTCCTTGGTCTCGGCCATAAGGGCTTCCATCTCGCGAAGGAAATCCTTCCATGTCTCCAAGTCGGCGAACGGGCTCGGCGGGTCGATCAGCATTGGCGAATCCTAGTCTCTGCAACTCCCGACGCACCTCGCGCCGGGCTTGGTCATGAGCGGCGTCGAGCCCAGCGATCTGCTCGAGATCGTTCCTGCCCTGCCTCTCGGATATAATCACTCCCTCGTCGTGGAGAACCCGCATCGCGGCATCGCTCTCGATGACAGCGAGGGCATTCGACACCTCTGTCGGGTCCGCCCCCTCATTGACCCGGCGCGTGAACTCCGCCTGCAGGATCTGATGGGCCGGACCTGCCGCAAAACCGCGAAGATCGCGAATGGTCGAAAAGGCGTAGGCCTGTGCCTTGCCAACGGTGAGCGTGTTGTTGACGCCCTGCATCAGCAACGCGCGCCCATTCGGAGTCATTTCCGCACGGTAGGTCGATCCATCGGTCCCGTGAGCGTAGACAACTGCGATGCCACCATGCGCCAGGGCGGAGATGTCGGACGACGAGAACGAAGTCCCACGCGGGTGCGTGTGGTGGAAGACGATCCCGGCTTCCGGGTCAGTGACCGCGGCCACGGCAGGCCCGAACCCGATTGAGCTTCGCCCACCGGACCCGATCGCGATCACGTCGCCGTCGCCGTTGACCGCCAGGGCGTACTCGCGCGCCCGCAGGTTGGTGGCGCCACGGCCTCGGAGCCACTTCGCCGCATCATCTCCGGCCTGGTCCTTGCGGATGTCTGGCATGGTGTGGTGCATGGTGTCGAGGCCGTTGACAGACGCGGTGGCCCCAACAAAGCGTGCAAGACGCGGGTCGCGCTGCCCCTGCCTTTCCGGCTCCGCCTGCGCCAGAAGATCGCCCTGGGCGCCCCTTCCGAACAGCGTATCCTCGTCATTCTCGACCCGCTGCTGGTCGCCGCGGCGCATCCGGCTCTGCCGCTGCCACGCGTCGATCTCCGCCCGGTCGCGCGCGTTGTCCCGCCCGCCGGCCGGGGCGCCGCCGAACAGGTCATCCTGCTCCGCCAGCGCCGCAGTGACGTCGCGCTCCAGCCGGGCCGGGAAGACCCAGCCCTGAGCGCCCTGGTTCCAGATCGGGCGAACCCCGACGTCGGAGAAGACCTCCGCCGCCTCGCGCGGCACGCCCCGAACGATGACCGAGCGGTCGCCGTAGGGCTCGACGAACGTCGCCTCGGCGTCGAAGAGGCCGGGGCCCTGGTCTACGTCTTCATCTGGCCCCACGGCTTGGTCGGCATCGTCCGGCCCTGCTTGGCGTAGGTCTCGCCCACCTGCTTCAACAGGCGATCCTGCTTCACGTCCTGCGCCGCCCGGTCGGCCGCCGCCTGAAAGATCTCCGGCGGCATTTCGGACAGCGTCGACAAATCGGCCTGATACGGCCCGGAGGGAATCGCCGCCCGCGAGGGCTTGGGCTGCTTCGGTGAGGGCATCGCTGATCGGTCCTTTCACGTTCGCCTGCGAGGTCAGGAACTGCATCGCCGCCTCGTCCCCGCTGAGACGCGCCGCGTTGGCGTCCTGGTCCAGCTGGTTCCCAGCAGAGGTGATGGCTTCGCCGCGCTCGGTCAAGGTGCGGAACGTCGCCCGAGCCTGTTTGGTCCGCTTCAACTCGATACTGAATCTAATCCAAGCTCTCAGCCCTGATAGCGGGAAGGTCGCGTCGGATTGAACGCTCGCTGATATCGATGCCGTACTCGTCCTTCAATCTCCGGATGAGGTACTCTGATAGTGCCTTGCCGGTCAATTTAGTCTGTGGAAGCATGGTCCGAATGGCATCGCGCCGCTCAGCCGCTGATGCTCGACTCGACGTAATGGCTTTTGAACGATGCTGATCGAGAACCCGACGCTGCTTTCGGCCGGTCGTTATAGCCGGAAGATGCAAACCATGAAAACGAGCCTCAGTTCGGAGTTCCCCGAGACGGGCGGCATCCCATAGCGCCGCCTGCTCTGTCTCGGCATCGAGTATCGTGCGAATGACGTTCGCCTCTGCAGCAAGCCAGTACGCCTGTGTCCCGCGCCTCGTCCTCTTACAGGTGAAGTTTAGGCCGAGTTCGGCCTTTAAACCGCGGCCCCACCATTCAGGCTCAGGGACGTCGCACTCTACGCGGAGTTCCGGCCAAATTTCCCATGTACGCGCCTCGTCCTCCTCGGAAAGGGCGAACCAAACGCTGTCGTCTTCCTGGCTGACTTCGACCCGGTTCATGAGTGGCGGCCAGCCGTCGTCCTGAAGGATAATTCCTATTTTTGTAAACCGGAGCGCAAGTGCGTGGCGAAATTCGATCTCCGGACTAGTGTTGGCGCCCTGTACTCGCTCGACGACGCGATGGTAGGTAAACATTTCGTCGCTACCGAGCGTGTGAGCGGAACGCCCAGAGCCCGTGTCATCTTTCTTGTCGCTCACTATGACACTCCATTCATCCGAACAATCCGGACAGGATCTTCGCCGCCTTCCAGCACGCGCGCCCAAGCCGCCATCATATCCCGCCTCCGGTCGAGCATGTCGCTGCGCTGATAGGCGCGCTCCACCTCCGACCCGATGAAGTGTGCAAGCGCGATTTCGGCCATGTCGCGGGGATAGCCGCGCTCCGCCGCCCATTGCCGGAAGGTCGAGCGGAGCCCGTGCGGCACCGCAGGCCGCTTGTTGACCGGGTCGAGATACCCGGCCTCGCCCGTCTTCTCCTTCGCCGCCTGCATCCGCCGCATCACGGCGCTGATGGACATGTCCGACAGCATCCCGCCCTTGGGCGCGAAAAATACGTAGGGCGAGCCGTCCAGGCGCGGCAGGGCCTCCAACAGCGCCACCGCCTCCGCAGTCAGCGGCACACGGTGCGGGCGCCCGTTCTTCATCCGCGATGCCGGAATGGTCCAGACGCCCCCCCGTGTCGCGGAAGTCGCGGGAGTCGCGGCGTCCCCAAGGTCGAGTTCGTCCCACGTCATGCCCCGCACCTCGCCCGAGCGGGCGGCGGTCATCGTCAGGAAGCGGAGCGCCTGAGCCGCCATCCCCTCGCGCTCCGACAGATCGGCCCACCATGCCGAGACGTCCCCCAGCGCCAGAGCGGGCTGATTGCCCGACTTCGCGACCTTCGCGGGCTTGGGCAGGGTCTCGGACAGGTTGCCCCTCCACCTTGCCGGGTTATCGCCCGTTCGGTGTCCGGCGACGGTCGCCCATGACAAGACGTTCTCGATACGGCCCCGGAGGCGCGATGCGGTCTCCGTCTTGTCCTGCCAGATCGGTTCCAGCACGCGCAGCACGTCCTGCACCGAGATTTCGGAGACCAGCTTCGGCCCCAGCTTCGGCACGGCATAGTTATCGAGGGTCGAGCGCCATTGCTTACGGTGCTTCTCGTTCCGAAACTCCGACAGCTTGGCCGCAAGGTATCGGTCCACCGCGTCCGCAAAGGTCATGCCCTCCCGCACCTTCCGCTTCTCGGCCAGAGGGTCGCCGCCCAGCATCGCCTGGCCGCGATTTTCGAGCGCCACCTTGCGCGCCATCGCCAAGGTTACGGCAGGCGGGCTGCCCAGCCCGAGTTCGCAACGCTTGCCGCGAATGGTGATGCGCTGGACCCATTGCCGTGAGCCGTTCTTTGCCACGCGCAGGAACAGTCCTTGGCCGTCGAAATACTTGCCGGGCTCCGCTACGGTCTCAACGAAGCGCGCCGACAGCGCCTTGTCCGGCTTCCTGCTGTTCGACTGCACTATTCCATCCCCCGGCATATCCCCCACCTAAACGTGGATTGCCTCGGACTATGGCGGAACGTCCCGCACAAGGGAAGGTACGTATGGCCCTTAGATCATGGACATATTCGGACTACACCGGATGGTGCCGGATTTACCTATGGCGGCCTTCCTGTCCGCCACTTGCCCTCGCGAAAGCGTTCTCCCGAACCTGCTGTGGTCGGATTTTCTTTTTGTTTTCGAGGGTTCTGCGGTAGGGGCTGAGCACCGGCCCCGGGGCCTGGAGGCTCGGAGGCGGTCTCTCAGGGCCGATATTCTCCGGGGCTGTGAACCGCTTCGCATCCGGCGCACAGCACCAAAACACTGAAACGCATACATTTTTTCATGCTGCACCCGCATGATAGTTGTATTTTCCTTTCGCCTTGCGAGCGCACCTGAAATTCAAATGCCTAGCGACCTCCTCAGCGGTTCACTCAACAGGATCTGCCTTCTGGGCCCGGCGGAAGATTTCACTGGCGAGGTGCTCGTGCGCCGCGGCGCGGAACTGCTTGTCCGTCATCACACGAGAGAAAATTTCCTCGTTGCCCTCCATGCGGTCGATGAACAACTCGTCTAGCATCCGCTCAAGATACGACGAGAAATTTGCCAAGTTGTTCGCACGCGCAGCTTCCACGATCTTCTCGTCCTGTTCAGCGCTCATTGTAGTACACGTCAGTGTAGTTGCAGAGCTGAACTGGCTCCTCATGGTCAGCAATTGTCTTGTCGACATTGCTGTTCCGGACTCCGGCGTAGAACTTTAGCTTCTCCAAGCGCCATCCAGCGGGAAGCGACCCGTAGGCCTGCTGAACCTTTTGGGGCACGGTCGTCATTTCACGAGCCCTTCAAGCAGCCCGGCGATTTCGCCCTCCAGCCCGGTAATGTCGGCCTCGATCTCGTCCAGCGGGCGTGGCGGCTTGTAGACATAGAAATGCCGGTTGATCGGGATCTCGTAACCGACCTTGGTCTTGTCGAAATCCACCCAGGCATCCGGCACATGCGGCAGCACCTCGCGCGCCATGTAGTCCTCGATTGTGCCACGGAATGCCGCCACCAGCCGGTCGTTGGGCTTGGCCGTGTGTGTCTCGCGATGGAACTCGATGCTCGCTACGTCGATGTTGCCATCCGGCGTTGGCAGGGATTCACCGGCGAGGAGGCGCTTCTCGAAGACGATGGGCGGACATTCTCGGGGATCGAGGCCGCGCGACTGGAGGAGGGGGGTGGGGGGTGAATCTTTGGGACCTTTTCATTCGGGACCGGCGGTGGGAGTTGTTTTTTCTCGGTCGCGATATTCAGGATGGGGGTGTCAGTCGCAGTGGAGGTGGACGTACGGCTTGTCGGCGCGATAGGTGCAGACTTCTGAATTCACCTTTATGGAACTGAATGGCGGAAATGACGGTTTAGGAGTGAAGCGATGCGAGGTTGAAAGCCAAAACCGACGGCCCTGAAGATTGTTGAGGGCAACCCCGGGAGGAGGCCCCTAAACGAGCTCGAGCCCGTACCGCCGTCGATGCTTCCAGAGTGTCCCGACCATCTATCCGACGAGGGGAAGAAGGAATGGGATCGCCTCGCACAGATCCTGAACGATATGGGCGTCCTGACCGAAGTGGATCGTGCCGCCATGTCCGCCTATTGTCAGGCCTATGGCCGGTGGGTCGAGGCCGAAACCAAACTTCGGGAAACTCCGCTGTTGCTTAAGACGCCGGCCGGCTACGTGCAGCAATCACCGTGGCTTTCGATCTCCAACAAGCAGATCGAAATCATGACCAAGCTCATGCCCGAATTAGGGCTGACGCCGTCGTCTCGGTCCCGACTTGTTGCGCACGCCCACACTGGGAGCGCGCGCTCGAATAGAGATGTTGCGAGCAAATTCTTTACCTGACGGGTTCAACGAGAAGCCAAGGCGTCACCTGTTGCGACGAACGCCGTGCACGACTGTGCAGTGTTACCTACGCCGACTGGAGACTAAGCGCGCCAAAGCAGGTGTCAAAGCAGCACTATTCAGCCTGCTGTCCGAGGATCCAACCTTCCCATCTTTCGATTGCTGGATCTCTCGGGTTGCCCGGCTCCAACCGCCCCTCAACGACATCCAGCATGCCAAGAAGGCCAACGAGTGCATCGAATGGATCCTCACCAGTAGGCCCGGGGCCAAACCCATCCTCAATGAGACTGCCGAGCCCGGGCTCGAAATCGACGTCTCTCGCCTTGAGCCAGTCGGTCAGCGATCCGGCGACAGATGCGCGACCTTCCCGTCTGCGCTTGCTCCAAGGCGGCCTCCTTGGGATGCCGATCTGGCCGTACACGTCTCCGGGATAGGTTTCAGCCACAACGATGTCGTTCGTCGCGAGAAGCCGATCAAGTTCACCGTCAAACGGCCAGAGGCCAATGCCATCGATGTTCGGGGCGATCACCTCTTGCCATCCGGTGATCGCGCCTTTTCCGACCTGGTTTCCACCTAAGGTCCAGAACAACATGCAAGCAGCTGGACGCGTGGCTGTACCGTGTTCACACCGACGCAAGAGCGCATCTGGTGTAGGGGCTCCCAGTCCGGTCAGCAAATGGTGTCGTTTTCGGCCGCCAGGGCGCATCGGATAGAATGGCCGAGCGACCGATATTTCGGCGGCGTCTTCACAGACAGAGTACCAATCCGACCAGCGGCCAGTCCCAAAGGATCTAAGTGCTGTCCGAAAGTCTCCGAGCCCCGTTGCCTCGCCGTAGAACGCTGGAACACCAATCGGGAAGTCAAACCCCAGAAGCAATGCGCCGTCATGAAGGGCGCGGTTCTTGAGGGTATCGAAAAGTCTATCCGTTCTGCCTACTGCCTCGGGCAGAGCGATTTCCCACTTGCCGTCCGATCGTCTTGCCACTGCCATGCTGCGCTTTTTCGGATCCTTGCTCCAGTCGCAGTGGGCCACGATGCTCGGCCTTGAGTTATTCTTCATTGCGTCATGCCGTATGCTTTGGAGTTATGTCGCCACAATTGTTTTTCCTAGTATTGCCTGATCTGAAGCCCGCTTCCAAAATTTCTTACGGACAACTTCTCGATTGGCTTGCCCCAATGTAGTGATGCGGTTTTAGTCTTAGTGCATGATGGGTTTGTGAGCTACCGTCGGTTTTGTTGGCGAAGCGGCTCCGGATCATCGTGCGCCCGCCTTTGGACCGTCGTCCTGAGTCGACTACGAGATGAGGCCTCGGTCGATGTACAGACCTGCGCAACGAACGTTGCGCAGGTCTGTACATGGTCATCCCCCCTGCCCCACCGCTCCGCCTCGTGGCCTACGAGCGCGTCTCCACCGCCCGGCAGGGCCGCTCCGGGCTGGGCCTGGAGGCGCAGCGGGCCGCGATCGATGCCTTCGCCGACGCACGCGCTGCCACGGTCCTCGCCCGCTTCACCGAGGTCGAAAGCGGCGGGAAGAACGACCGCCCCGAACTCGACAAGGCGCTCACCCTCGCCCGCCTCACCGGCGCGACGCTGGTCATCGCCAAGCTCGACCGCCTCTCCCGCAACGCCGCCTTCCTGCTCACCCTGCAGGCGAGCGGCGTGTCTTTTCTCGCCTGCGACATCCCCGAGGCCAATGACCTCACCGTCGACATCATGGCCCTGGTGGCCCAGGCCGAGCGCGAGGCCATCTCGCGCCGCACAAGGGAGGCGCTGGCGGCGGCGAAAGCCCGCGGTGTGAAGCTCGGCACCCCCAACGGGGCAGCCGCCCTCAGGCGGGCCGGCAAGGGCGGCAGCGCGCTTCAACAGACCGTCCGGTAGAATGCGGATGTCTTCGCCGAGAACCTCGCCCCCGTCATCACGGAGGTCCGCGCCGCCGGCCACACCACCCTCCGCGCCATCGCCTCCGAACTCAACCTTCGCGGCATCCGAACGCGCCGCGGCGGACAATGGCACGTCTCCACTGTCAGGAACCTGCTGAGGCGCTTCGAGCGCTGAATTGCGGATAAACCTCAGGCACCACCAAGGAAAACTGTGCGCTCTGGTCCCTGAAGCAGGGCTTCGACGGGCCCTCCACCGCCTGCGAATGGCGCACGAATTCCGGCACCGGCCGCGTCAATGTCGATCTGCTGAACTGGGAAGCGCTGCATCCCGGTCCCCAGATCATCCGCATGCGCTGCAAGGTCGAGACCTATCCCGTCCCGAAGGTCTGGCTCCTGGTCAACACGGTCTTCGCGGACCCGATGTGGGAGCTCTTCGTCGACGTCACGCCGGACGGCACCGCGCCCGCCGATCGCATCGGGGCCCACAGCCGAGAATGGTCGGACGTCTGGGTCGAGGAGCACCCCTCGCACCCCGGCTGGATGTTCCTCAAGGCACGGCTCGATCTGACCGACGCGGCGGATGTGGACGGGTCCTTCACCGTGCACATGACCGACGCAGATCAGAGCGACGCGCTGTTCCCGCTGGATGATTTCACGATGGTCAGGGTGCAGGATCTGACGGTTGAGACATAATAACACCCAGCCGCGCTCGAAATGGCTCGAGCGATATCCGCGGCGCCCTCGGCGGCATCTCCGCCCCCATTGTTTCAATCGTAACCGCCATCTGGCGGCGAACCATCTCGACGATGACAGCCGTGCCAATCGTCCATCCGCCATGCGCGGAGGACGATCAAAGTCGGCGGTTTCCGAGATGCCACGGCGAGGGGAAGCCCGTTATCGCCTCCACTTTCTCGGTCCGGTTTGATGGATCGAGTTGCCGTCGACATCGACCGCGACGGTGACGGGCATGTGCTCGACCCTGAGCTCGTATATGGCTTCCATGCCGAGATCCGTGAAGACGACCGGACGCGCGGCGCGGATCGCCTTGGACACGAGATAGGCCGCGCCGCCCACCGCGATCAGGTAGGCGGCCCTGTGGCGCCGGATCGCCTCGATGGCGGCGGGCCCGCGTTCGGCCTTGCCGATCATCAGCTTGAGGCCGGTCGCGTCTAGGATCCGGTCGGTAAACTTGTCCATCCGGGTCGACGTGGTCGGCCCCGCCGGGCCGATGACCTCGTCGCCGACGGCATCCACCGGCCCGACATAGTAGATCGCCCGGCCGCGCAGATCGACGGGCAGAGCCTCGCCCGCATCCAGCATCGAAACCATGCGCTTGTGCGCGGCGTCCCGCCCGGTGAAGAGCGTGCCCGACAACAAGAGCGTCTCGCCGGGAACCAGCGAAGCCACGACATCGTCCGTCAGGGTATCGAGATCGATCTGTCGCGCATTCGCGCTGGCCTTGTCGAGAAGGATCTCGGGCCAGTCGGAGAGATCCGGAGGATCGAGGCGAACAGGTCCGTTGCCGTCCAGCGTGAAATGCACATGGCGCGTCGCCGCGCAATTCGGGATCAGACCGACGGGCAGAGACGCGGCATGGGTCGGAAAGGAGCGGATCTTGACGTCGAGCACGGTGGTCACACCGCCGAGGCCCTGCGCCCCGATGCCGAGCGCGTTGACCCGGTCGTGGATCTCCAGCCTGAGGGCCTCGGTCCGGTTGGCGGGACCGCGCCGGCGCAGCTCCGCCATGTCGATGGGATCGTTGAGCGCCTGCTTGGCCAGCGCCATCGCGCGGTCGGAAGACCCGCCTACCCCGATCCCGAGAATGCCCGGCGGGCACCAGCCGGCGCCCAGCGTCTCGACGGTCTCGACCACCCAGTCGGCGATCGAGGCAGAAGGGTTCAACACCGCGAATTTCGCCTTGTTCTCGGAGCCGCCGCCCTTGGCGGAGACGTGCACCGAGACGGTGTCGCCCGCGACGATCTCGGTCGACAGCATCGCGGGCGTATTGTCGCCAGAGTTGCGCCGCTCGCCCAGCGGGTCGACCACGACCGAAGCGCGCAGCGGGTTTGTATCCAGCCGGTAGGCGCGCCGGGTGGCCTCGTCCACCGCCTCCTGCAGCGAACCCGAGAGCGCCAGCCGGGCGTCGTGACCGACCGACAGGAAGACATTCGCCGTCCCCGTGTCCTGACAGATCGGGCGATGCCCCATCGCGGCCATGCGCGAGTTCACGAGGATCTGCGCCATGGCGTCCTTCGCACCGGGGCTTTCCTCGTGCTCCCAGGCGCTCGCCATGGCGCGGATGAAATCGGGAGGATGGTAGTAGGAGACGTATTGCAGCGCGTCGGCGATGCTCTCGATCAGGTCTTCCTCGCGGATCACCGTCATCCGGTCTCCCCCTCTATGGCGCGGACCACGTCCGTCACCGTTCCATCGCGATATTCCGACACCGCAACGACGCGACCCTTGGAGCGCGGCGGCGTCGGCCGCGTGGCGGCGGCGGCGGCCTCGGCGGCGAGTTCCTCGATCCCCTTCACAGGCAGACCCGCTGCGCGCAGCCGCTCTCCCATATCGCCACGGCGCGGGTTCACGGCGATTCCAGCATCGGTCACGACAACGTCGATGGTTTCGCCCGGCGTCGTCAAGGTTCCGACCTCGGGCACGATCTTGGCAAAGCCGCCCGCAGTCAGCCGCGTGGTTATGATCGCAAGGCGCGATCCTGCCGCGGTGTCCGCGTGACCGCCCGAGCCGCCGATGATGAAACCACCGGCCTTGGTCGTGACGTTGACGTTGAAGCCGAGATCGACCTCGGTCGCCCCGAGAACAACGGCGTCGACGCGGTCGACGACGGCCCCGCCAAGATGTGGCGCTGCATAGGTCGCAGCCGACATGGACTGGTGGCGCGGATCGCTTTGATAGGAGCGCACCGCGTCGAGGTCGAAGCACTGCACGTCCATGAGCGTGCGGAACAGCCCGTCGTTCAGCATCTTGACGTGAAAACCGGTGATGCCGCCGGAACAGAAACTGCCCACGATCCCCCGCTCCGCCATGATGCGACCCACGACGGCTGCTGTAGCGAGCGAGATGCCGCCCGCACCGGTCTGGAACGAGAAGCCTTCGCTGAGATAGCCGCTGGCCGCGATGACCGCGGCGGCCCGTTCGCCGATGGCAAGGCTCGACGGGTCGGCGGCGGGTTTCGTCGTGCCCGATGCAATGCCGCCCGGATCGCCGATCCGGTCGACGACGACGACATGGTCGACCTTGCCCTGCGGGATGTCGGTCGGCTGAACCGGATAGGGCAGGAGGCAGTCGGTGACGGCGACCACGTGGCGCGCGACCTCGACATCGGTCAGCGGGTAGCCGAGCGTGCCGCAGGCGGTCTTGCCCGCGCGGCCGGAGACATTGCCCAGATCGTCCGCGGCAGGCGCGGCGACGAAGGCCGCATCGACCTTGAGCTGGCCGTGGTCGAGCGCGCGGGCCCGCCCGCCATGCGTGCGCAGGACGACCGCGTCCGACAGCGCGCCACGGCTGATCGCCTCGCCGACGGGACCGGAGATGAAGCTCGCCGAGATCCGACCGACGGTGCCCGAACGAATATGGTCCATGAGCGGGGCGTGCACCGGGAAGATCGAGGTCGCCGCCACGTGCAGGTCTTTCAACCCGCGCCGGGAAAGCGCGTCCATCACCATGTTCAGCACGCCGTCGCCGTTGCGCAGGTGATGATGGAAGGAGATCGTGGCACCGTCGGTCAACTCGCAGGCCGAGATGGCCGCATCGAGATCCGCGAGCAGCTTGGTGCGGCGGGCGCCCTTGTCACGAGGCGCCGCATGAGCGCGGATCGCGCCATATCCCTCGACTGTCACCGGAAGATCCAACATGCCGTTCTCCTATTCCGTGTTCGCCCGCGCGAGTATCCGCCGGGCGGCGTCCTCGACCGGTTTGTCGATCATGCGACCGTCGAGCGCGACAGCGCCGCGGCTGCCGCCATCGACCGCCGCAATGACGCGCCGCGCCCAGAGCACGTCGTCCTCGCCTGGCGAGAAGACGGCAGCCGTCGGCGCGACTTGCCGGGGGTGGATCAGCAGCTTGCCGCCAAACCCCAGCCGAGCGGCCCGTTTCGCGTCGCTGCGGACCGCGTCCTCGTCGAGCTCGGGCGTGACGCTGTCGACCGGCGCGTCGCGACCCGCGAGGCGGGACCGCCATACCAGCAGCTGCCGCGCGAGCAGAAGCGCTTCCCAATCCGTGGCCGCCCCGAGATCGAGCGCGAAGTCGAGATGCCCGAAAACGAGGCGGTTCACACCCGGCGCGGTGAGCAGCTCGTCCACCGCCTCGAGGCCGCGCGCCGTCTCGACCTGCGGCAGGAGCACGGCCCCGTCCCCTGCCCGCTCGCGCGCCTCGGCAAGGTCAGCGGCGCGTTCGGCCTTGGGCACCATGACGGCCGCCGCGCCGCAGGCCGCGACCGTGTCCAGATCCTCTTCCCAATGCGCGCTGCTGGCCGGGTTCACCCGGAC
This sequence comes from Jannaschia seohaensis, assembly GCF_900116765.1. Taxonomy (GTDB): domain Bacteria; phylum Pseudomonadota; class Alphaproteobacteria; order Rhodobacterales; family Rhodobacteraceae; genus Jannaschia; species Jannaschia seohaensis. Next base: position 60,655 of record NZ_UETC01000013.1, read on the forward strand.
CACCACCCGCGTCCAGTCGAGGTCCGCGGCGCGGATCGCGTCCCGCGCCGCGGCTTTCGCCTCGGGGCGCACCGCGTCCTCGAGATCGAGGATGACCCGGTCCGCACCGGAAGCGAGCGCCTTTGCAAAGCGCTCCGGCCGGTCGGCAGGCACGAAGAGATATGTAACCGGCACTCGCATTGGATTGGTCTCAGACCGTGCGCCCGCCGTCGACCTCGAGCACGACGCCGGTGATGAATCCGGCCTCGTCCGAGGCGAGATAGAGGCACGCGCTGGCGACGTCGCCGGGTTCGGACAGACGGCCCAGCGGCACCGTGGCGATGAATTTCGCCCGGTTTTCCGGCGTGTCCGGCACGCCCATGAACGACTCCAGCAGGCCGGTGGCCCCGATCACAGGCGCGACGCAGTTGACCCGGATACCGTCGGGCGCAAGCTCGACGGCCATCGACCGCGACAGCAGGTTCACCGCGCCCTTGGTCGAGTTGTACCAGGTCAGCCCCGGACGCGGCCGGATCCCGGCCGTGGACCCCACGTTGATGATCACGCCGCCGCCCTGCTCGCGCATCACGGGCACCGCGGCGCCCGACATGTGGAAGATCGACTTGACGTTGATCGCGTAGACTCGGTCGAACTCGTCCTCGGTGACCTCCAGCATGGGCTTGTTGCGATGGGTCCAGCCCGCGTTGTTGACCACGATGTCGAGCCGCCCACCGAAATCTTGTGCCGCCTCCAACGCGCGGGCGATGTCGGCGGCGCTGGTCACGTCGCCCACGACCGCCTGCGCGGCATCTCCGATATCCGACGCGGTCGCCTGCGCCGCGTCGCCGTTGAGGTCCAGGATGGTGACCCGGGCCCCCTCGCGCGCGAAGACCCGGGCGATTTCCGCCCCGAAGCCCGCGCCGCCGCCGGTGACCAGTGCGCTCTTGCCGTTCAGACGCATCGCTTCCGCCTCAGCCCAGCATGCCGATCTGGGTTTGCAGACCGACATTGTCGATGGCCGGCCACTGTTCTGCGATCTTGCCGTCTTCCATGCGGAAGAGGTCGAGCACCGGAACGTCGAAGCGCTTGCCGGTCGCCTGGTAATCGCCGAAGGCGCCGGAATGCACGCCCCGGAACTGCAGCCGGACGAGCACCTTGTCGCCCTCGGCCACGGTGTCCTGGATGTCCAGCTCGATCTCCGAGAAGGCGCCGAGCAGCAGGTCGCCCAGTTCCAGCACGCCTTCCGGTCCGACGACCTCGAAGGGCAGCGTCGTGTCGCGGCGCACGTATGTCGGCGCGACATTGGCGTTGAGCCAGTCGGCGTCCTTGGTGGCGAAGGCCTTGAAATAGTCCTTCGCGCGCTGGCGGTTGGCCTCGATGGTGGCTTGATCGGTCATGACGGCGTCTTTCATGTCTGGGGTCTTTCGGGATCAGGCTGCGGACTGGGCAGCGGTTTCGACGGGCAGGGTCTCGAAGCCGACCCTTGGGAAATGAACGTGGACGGTGCCCGTCTCAGGCGCATCGACCGCGACGACGACCTCCTGCGTATCGGCGGACACGAGCGTTCCGGAGACCGGCACGCGGGCGTTATCGTCCGGGGTGACGGTCACCGCCGTGCCGAGTTCGATCCCACTCGGGTCCGCGGCGGCCGCGAAGGCCGGGTCGGGCGTGGCGGCTTTCGCGGCAGCGACCGCGTCTTCCGGGCTCATGTCGGAGACGGTTCCATGGCCGATGGCCGCGATGCGATCCATCCACGCGATGACCGCCGGGCTCAGCCCGAGCTGCGCGTCGATCGCCTCGGCGCCGGCATTGGCGCGCAGGAGCCAGAGCGAATGGTAGCACGTCAGGTCGGCCGCGCTGAGCGCATCGCCGGTCAGGTAGGCACCGGTCCGGCAGAGCATGGAGTCGAGCCACTCGGCCAGCGCCGTCATCTGCTGGACGTATGCCGGCAGCATCGGGGCCATCGCGTCCTTCGAGATGTCGTAGCCGAGATAGTGATCCTTGCGGTCCTTCAGGAACGCCTCGGGCAGGTGCTCACCGATATGCGCCACGAGGACCCCGATGGCCGGCTTCCACGTCGCCCGGTCCCACCACAGCGACAGCGCCTTCGACACCCCCTCCCCTTCCGGGTAGAGCGACGGTTCGGGGCGGATGCGCTCGATCGCGCGGAAGATCACCTCGGTGTCGCAGTAGACATCTGCCCCGACCTGCAGCACCGGCACGCGGCGATAGCCGCCGGTCAGCGCGTCGAGCAGCGGACGCGGCGGCACGGCCTCGACCTTGACGGATTTCCAGGCCAGTCCCTTGTAGCCGAGCGCCAGCCGGATTTTCTCGGAAAACGGCGAAAGATCATAATGGTGCAAGATGATGTCGGACATCGATTTGGTCTCCTCCCGCGGTGCGCCGCAACGAACGGCTTCTTGGCCCACTGGATAACAGTCCGCCTGCGGCGGCGGTAAGACGGGTTTGATCGGGCCGTCATAGGATTTCGTTTTGACCTTGCTACAGACCGTGAGCCCGCCGAGCGTGAAGGACCCGCTTTCGACCCCAAAATTGAGCTTTTCCCGGAGAGCCATAAGAAAGTAGTATGGAACGGGGGAAGGCGCGAATGGACGTCAGGCAACTGAGATATTTCGTGGCTATTGCCGAGGAGGGCTCGCTGTCGGCCGCAGCCCAGCGGGTCAATGTCGCGCAGCCGTCGCTGTCGCAACACGTCATCGCACTGGAGCGGGAGCTCGACGTCAAGCTGCTCGAGCGCAGCCCGCGCGGCGTCTCGCTGACCCAATCCGGCGCGGTGCTGCTCAGCCATGCGCGCGAGGTCATCGAGGCGCTGGAGCGCACCGCCACCGCCGTCCGGCAGTCGGGCAGCGACCCGCAGGGCGATGTGAGCTTCGGCCTGCCCAGTTCCATCTCGATGGTCCTGTCGGTTCCGCTGGCCGAGACCGTGCGGCTCGAACTGCCGAAGGTGCGGTTGCGCGTGATCGACGCAATGAGCGGCTTCATCAAGACCTGGCTCGAAGACCAGTCGATCGATCTCGGCATGCTCTACGATCTCAGCTCGGTGCGGCATCTGAGCCACGAACAGCTGATGACCGAGGAGCTGCACTTCTTTTCGGCCCCCGATGCCTGGCCCTTCGAGAGCCGCGCAGGCTCGGCGGTGACGCTGGCCGAACTGGCCGAGGCCGAACTGGTGCTGCCCTCGCCGCATCACGGGCTGCGCATCATGATCGACCGGTTTCTCAAGTCGCATGGCGTGGCGCTGAACATCGCGACCGAGATGGACGGACTCGGACAGATCAAGACCCTCGTCGCTCGCGGCAGCAGCTATACGATCCTCGCGCCGGCCGCGGCGATCGATTTCGTCGAGCGCGGCGAATTGATCATGGCGCCCATCGTCGAGCCCCGGCTGATCCGGCCGGTCTATCTCATGCGCAACCCGTCGAAACCGGTCAGCCGCGCCAGCCAGGAGGTCGAGCGGCTTTGTCACGAGGTGATCCGGGATCTTGTCGCCCGGGGCATCTGGCAGGCGCTCGAACCGTCCGACAGCCTCGCCGGGTGAAGCGGCTCACTCCGGCTCGAACGCGTGATCGATCACCACCACGTCGCGCGCCGGCGCACTGATATCGAGCCGGAGCACCCATCTGCCATGCATGTCGAGCGTCAGCGGCACCGCGTATTCGCCGGGCGTCTCCGCCGCGGCAGCCGGGACCGGTGCGATGTTGTGCGCCAGGGGCATCGAGGGCATGTCCGGTTTCACCGTGAAGGCGGCATCCGCGACCGGCACACCGCCGCGGCTCAGCTGAACGATGCAGGTGTAATCGAGCGCCACCTCGGCGGGCACGCAGTCGAGGGCCGCCTCGTAGCGTTCCGCGGCGACGGCGGGCGCCGCCAGAGCGACGGCAAGCGCCGGGATCGCAAAGGCTTTTGTCATCACAGGGCTCCTTCTTCCTGGTCTGTGAACACGAGGTCTTCGAGCGCCTGGGCGTCGCCGGTCTCGCCGGCCGGTCCCCGGTGCAGCGCGCGGCCGCGGCGGAGCACCAGAACCCGGTCGGCCAGCGCGTGGGCGCGGCGCAGGTTCTGTTCGACGAGCACCATGCCCAGACCCTCCCGCCGCAGCCGGGCGAGGATCTCGAAGACGCGCTCGGTCGCGGCCGGCGAGAGGCCGAGCGTGGGTTCGTCGAGCAACAGAAGGCGCGGACCGGCCATGAGCGCGCGGCCCAGCGCCAGCATCGTCGCCTCGCCCCCGCTGAGCGTGCCGGCCCGCTGGCCGAGCCGTCCGGCAAGCTCCGGCAACCGCTCGAGCACCTCGTCCTTCCGCCCGCGAAGAACGGCCCGGCCAGCGGCGCCGCCGCCGAGCTTCAGCGTTTCGCCAACGGTCAGCGACGGCGCGAGCACACGGCCTTCGGGCAGGAGCGCCACCCCGTCCAGCCGATGCAGCGGCAGGCCGGTGATGTCGCGTCCGCCCAGTTCGACCTTGCCCGATGCGATGGGAACGAGACCGGCGACCGCGCGCACGAAACTGGACTTCCCGGCGCCGTTGAGACCTGCAAGCAACAGCACTTCGCCACCCTCGAGCCGCGCCGATACCGACTGCACGGCGTGAATGCGGCCGTAGCGCACCGCGAGATCCGTGACCTTCAGCATGAGCCGCTCCCGAAATAGCTGTCGCGCACGGCGGCGTCGTCGAGCACCGCCGAGGAGGGTCCATCCGCGATCTTCCGGCCCGCGTTCAGCACCGCGAGACGCGGACAGAGCGCGGTCAGGAAGCGGATCTTGTGCTCGATGACGATGGCGCTCCGCCCCGGCAGAAGATGCGTCGCGATGGTCTCTCCGATCCGGTCGGTTTCCGCGGCGGTCATGCCCGCGGCCGGTTCGTCGAGCAGAACGAGCGCGGGGTCGGCGGCCATCACCCGGGCGATCTCGAGTTCGCGCAACTCCATCAGGGTCAGGCTGTCCGATGTATCGTGCGCCCGATCCTCGAGACCGAACAGCGCCAGCAACGCCATCACCGCGTCGCGCTCCGCGCGGCGGGCCGCCCGCGACTGCCAGAGCGACTCCAGCGCCGGTGCCGCGGCGTGCCGGGCCGCGCGCAGGTTCTCGTAGACCGTCAGACGCTTCAGCACGCGCAGGTTCTGGAAGGTGCGCGCGACGCCAAGCCGGACGATCCGCGCGCTCGGCAACCCGGCGATCTCCCGGCCCGACAGGCGGATGCTGCCGGCGTCGGCTGCAAGGTGCCCCGTGAGCAGGTTGAACACGCTCGTCTTGCCCGACCCGTTGGGACCGATCAGGCCCAGGCTCTCGCCCGGCTCGACCGTGAGGTCGATTCCGTCGAGCGCCGTCAGCCCGCCGAAACGGCGGGTCAGCCCGGTGATCTCTAGCGCCGCAGCCATGCCGAAATCCGATGCACGTTTCGTTCGTCGAGCAGCCCGCGCGGGCGCAGGATCAGCACGAGGGCCACCAGCCCGCCGAAGACGATCATCCGGTAGCCGGAGAACACGCGCAGCGACTCCAGCAGGCCGATATCGATCAGCACGCCGAGGATCGGCCCCAGCACCGTTCCCAGCCCGCCGATCAGGCCATAGGCCAATGCGTGCACGCCCGTCATCACCGAGAACTGCGCAGGTTCGATATAGGTGGCGAGATGGGCGTAGAGCGCGCCGCCCATGCCCGCGACACCGCCCGCGAGCCCCGCCGCGGCGATCTTCGTGCGCGCGACCGAGAGCCCCTGCATCGCCGCGAGGATCGGGTCCTCGCCCACGATCCTGAGCCGTGCCATGCCCCGGCCGCGCGCCATGAGGGCGACAAGCGCGATCACCGCCGCGAGGCAGCCCGCCACGATCACCAGGTAGGCGCCGGGCTCGATGCCCGCCTCGTAGACCCAGCGGATGTCGCGGAACCCGTTGGCCCCGTCCGGGCCGGTGGCGTATCCGTCGATGTCTCGCTGGTAGGAAAAGACGTTCAGCGAGGCGCGCACCAGTTCGGCGAAGGCGAGCGTGGCGATGGCGAAGTGCAGACCCGACAGGCGGATCGTCGGCCACGCGACCAGCGCCCCGACCGCCGCACCGAAGCCGGTGCCGAAGGCGATGCCCGCAACGAACGGCCATTGCCAGACCGCCGTGGCGATGCCCGCCGCGTAGGCGCCAATCGCGAAATAGGCCTGCTGGCCGAAGCTGATCTCGCCCGCGATCAGAAGGATCCAGGCGGAAATCGCGAGGAAGGAGAAAAGCGCGATGTTGGTCAGAACCGAGATCGTGAAACCGTCCATCAGAGCCTCCTGAGCGCCTCGTTCCGCGCGGCGGCGTCGGCACGCCCCGCCAGTCCCTGGGGCAACAGGATCAGGGCGACGAACAGCAGGGCGAAGACGGTGATCTCACGCCCCGACGCGCCGAGATACCACTGCGCCTGCGCCTCGACGAGGCCGAGCACGAGCCCGCCGATCAGCGCGCCGCGCAGGCTGCCGAGCCCGCTGATCACCATCGCGATCAGCCCCTTCATCGTGATCCAGAGGCCCAGCTTGGTGCTTATCTGACCGTCGGTCGCTGCGATCAGGAAGCCCGCGACACCACCTATCGCGGCTGCGATGCAAAAGGTCAGGAACGCGACCCGCCCGACGTTGACGCCCGACACGCGCGCCGCCTCTCGGCTCTCGGAGAGGGTGCGCACCTGCAAGCCGAAGACGGTCCGGGTCAGCATCAGATGAAGCGCGACGACGAGAACGGCCGCGGTCAGGAACATGGCAATGAATTCCGGCCGCAAGAGCAGCGGGCCAAGCTCAAGAAGCGGCAGGATATCGAAGCTCGGGAACGCGTAGCTGCGCTGCGGGAATGCGCGTGCGATGCCATCTTCGAGCTGCATCCAGAGCGCGAAGCTCGACGCCATGGACGCCAGCGCCGCGTCTCCCCGGATCCAGGCGAAGGACAGGCGCTCGACATAGGCGGCGGCCAGCACCGCCCCCGCCAGCGTCGCCGCGAAGATCGGGATCATCCCCGCCGCCCACTGTCCATGCAGCCACGCGCCGGCGAAGATACCCACGAGGATCGACGAGCCGAACGCCATGTTCAGCCGCCGCATCACGCCGAAAATCAGCGTGAAGCCGAGCGCCAGCAGGCCATAGGCCGAGCCGATGGCGAGACCGTCGAGCGTGTTCTGAACGACGTCGATCACCGGCCCGGCCCCTTGTCAGCTCGCCTTCCGCGCACCGAGATAGGCGCGGGCGATCAGCTCGTCGTGGTCGACCTCGCCGGGATCGCCGCCGAAGGTCACCTGGCCCTGTTCGAGCAGGTAGAAGTGGTCGGCGTAGTCGAGCGCGAGGTTAGCGTTCTGCTCGACGAGGAAGATCGTGCGGCCCTCGTCGCGCAGCTGGCCGATGATCTCGAAGATCTCCTCGACGATGATCGGCGCGAGGCCCGTCGACGGCTCGTCCATCAGCAGGATCTTCGGCCGCGCCATCAGCGCGCGGCCCACGGCCAGCATCTGCTGCTCGCCGCCCGAGAGCGTTCCGGCTTCCTGGGTCGCCCGCTCGCGCAGGCGCGGGAAGCGTTCCAGCACAGCCTCGAGATCCTCGCTCACGCCGCCCTTTTCCTTGCGGCGGCTGAACGCACCGGCGATCAGGTTGTCGGTCACCGTCATCTCCGGAAAGACCAGCCGGTTCTCCGGCACGGTGACCACGCCCTTCTCGACGATCTGGTGCGCCTTCAGACCGGCGAGTTCGTCGCCGCCCATCTTGATCGAGCCGGATTGCGCTTTCAGGATACCCGCAATCGTCCAGATCAACGTCGTCTTGCCGGCACCGTTGGGGCCGAGAAGGCAGGTCAAGCCACCGTCGCGGATGTCTAGCGACACGCCCTTGAGCGCGGCGATCTTGCCATAGGAAGTCTTGATGTCGCGGATCTCAAGCATGGATCAGGTCCTCGTCCTTGTGCTTGCTGCCAAGATAGGCGGCGCGCACGTCCTGGTTGGCCTGGATCTCGGCGGGCGAGCCCTCGGCGATCTTGCGGCCGAAATTCAGCACCCCGATGCTGTCGGAAATGCCCATGACGAGCTCCATCATGTGCTCGATCAGAAGCACGGTGACGCCGCGGTCGCGCACGTCGCGGATGCGTTCGGCGAGAAGCTGGCCGTCCTCCTGGCTCGCGCCCGCGGCGGGTTCGTCGAGCAGCAGCACGCGCGGGTTGGACGCGAGCGCGCGGGCCATCTCCAGACGGCGCATCTCGCCGAAGGAGAGCGCTGAGGCCTGCACGTCGCGCTTCGAGTGAAGCCGCGAGAACTTCAGCAACTCCTCGATGTCGGGACCATGCTCGCCGCCGGCCTTGAACCAGCGCGGCAGGAAATGGGCGCGGCGCTGTTCATGGCCGTTCTGCGCCACCCAGAGGTTCTGCGCCACCGTCAGGTTGCCGAAGAGCCGGATGTTTTGGAAGGTCCGCGCCACGCCCATCGCGGTGCGCTCGTGCTGGGCCATGGCCGTGAGATCATAGCCGTCGAGCGTGACCGTGCCGGTGGTCGGTGCATAGAGCCCGGTGATCAGGTTGATCGTCGTCGACTTGCCGGACCCGTTAGGGCCGATGAGACCGAAGATCTCGCCTTCCTTGATGGTCAGGCTGATGTCGTCGACGGCGCGCACACCGCCGAAATGCTTGGAGAGGGATTGCAGGGTTAGCATCAGTTGGCGTCCTTCGTCTCGAGAGAATCCGGCGCCGGTTTGCCGAGCCGGAGGATCGACTTCAGCCGCGGCGCATGTTCGCCCAGAAGGCCGTTGGGACGCAGGTTCATCGCCAGCACGATCAGCGCGCCGAAGAGCAGCGAACGCCAGTCGCCCATGAAGCGCAGGCCCTCGATCAGGAAACCCTGGATGAACAGCACCGCAAGCAGCGTGCCGAACACCGAGCCGAGGCCGCCGAGGATCGGGTAGGCGATGGCGAAGGTCGCCAACAGAACGCCGAAGACGCCGTGCTCGATATGCGTCACGGTATGGGCGTAGATGCCACCGCCGAGCCCGGCGATGAAGCCGCCCGCTGTCATCGCGCCGACCTTCACCGCGGTCAGGTTGAGACCGATGGATTGCGCGGCCACCTCGTCATGGCCGACTGCGCGCAGCACGGCGCCCGCACGGGTCCGGTCCATCCACCAGAGCGCGGCCATGACCACGGCAACGACGATCCAGATGAACACGGTCACGTGCCACACTTCCCAGCCGTTTTCCGGGAAGTAGCGGATCGAGCGGAAGCCCTCCGCCCCGTCCGGGCCGAAGAGCTCGCCGCCCCGCTCCACCTGCCAGGACAGGTTGAAGAAGAAGAGCCGCACCATCTCGCCGAAGGCAAGCGTCGCGACTACGAGCATCAGCCCCTTCACGCGCAGCGCCGGAAAGCCGACGATGCAGGCGATGGCGGCGCTGACGAGGCCCGCGATCACGATGGCGGGCAGGATGTGCAGCCCGAACATCGCGGTCATGGCGCCGGCCGTGTAGGCGCCGATGGCGTAGAAACCGGCCTGCGCCATGCTGACCTGTCCGGTCAGCAGAACGACGTAGGCAGAAAGCCCGAGCAGCGTGTGGACGCCGAAGATCTGGGCCAGTCCAAAATAGAAATCCATCGTGACCTCCTGTCAGTCGCGGCCGGCGGTCGAGCCGAAGAGGCCACCGGGGCGCAGGGTGAGGAAGAGGAAGAGCATCAGCATCACGTAGATGTCGCGCTCGGTGACGCCGCGCAGCAGCAGGAAGATGTTTTCAGACGCACCCACGAGCAGCCCGCCGATGATCGCGCCGGGGATCGAGCCGAGCCCGCCGATGACCACGGCGATCAGGCCCTTGACGGTCAGACCGAGCGCGATGATCGGCGAGAGCACGCCAACCGCGGCCGCGGTCATCGCACCGGCGATGCCGCCGAGCACGCCGGAGATGCCGAAGGTGAGCAGGTTCACGCGGGTCGGGTCGATGCCGCAGAGGGCGGCCGCGCGCGGCTGCTGGCTGACGGCACGGGTCGCGAGACCGAGCGGCGTGCGGTAGAGCAGCCAGAACAGCACGCCCATCGCCACCACGCAGATGCCGAAGACGAAGAGCAGGTCTCCGCGCACCCAGATATCGCCGATCTCGATGATCGCGTTGCGGAACACCGACGGATAGGGCACGGGCATGCCGTGGCTTGCGTGGACCACCGCCTCGTCGATGAAGAGCAGCATGCCCACCGAGGCCAGAAGCGAGGCCATGGGAACCTGTGTCGGCGTGAACCGGAAACAGCAGTAATAGACCACGATCCCGATGATGCCGGAGCCCAGCGCCGAGAGCAGGAACACGACCGGCGGCGGCGCATCGAAGGCCAGGAAGGCGGCCACGCCGATATAGGTGCCTGCGAGCGCCGCGGCGCCGTAGGCGAGGTTGAGTTTGCGCATGACGCCGAAGATCAGCGTGAAGCCGATGCCGATCAGCGCGTAGGTCGTTCCGAACAGCAGCCCGTCCACGAGCGACTGCACGAAGTCGATTATAAAGAAGTAGTCCATGGCTGGGGTGCCTTGCTTTGGCCCGCCGTCCGCCCGCCGTGAGGCAACCGGGTTCGCGCGCCTTGAGAGAGTGGGGCGCGCCGCATCGTGGCGCGCCCGTTATCGGCTCAGCTGCCGGGGTTGTGCAGCACGTCCCAGCTGCCGTCCTTGGCATGCACGAAGACATACGGCTTCACGGCCTCGCCATCGGGCAGCCGCTTGTTCGAGCCGAGCAGACCCGGCGCGTTTTCAAGTTCGGCCAGCGCGTCGCGGATCTTGCGACGGTCTTCCTCCAGCGTCTCCGGGGTGCCGCCGATCTCTGCCGCCTCAATGATGTCTTTCAGGATCATCGCGTTTTCCCAGGCCGATGCGCTGTGCAGGTCCATCTGCCCGCCCTTTGCGACGACGGCTTCCGCGGCGGCTTTCGCCTCCTCGTTCACCGGCGCGAAGCTCGTCGGGATTGTCAGGCCCTCGGCCTCGTTGGCGCAGCCCGAAAGCGTCTCGAGCGACGACGACGAGGTGAGACCGACGAGGATCTTGGGCTGGATCCGCTGGCGGGTCATCTCGCGCAGCATGCCGCAGGTGGTGAAGGGGTGCGCGGAAATCGCCACGACATCCGGCTCCGCCCGGCGCATGCCACGCGCCTGGTTGGAGAAGTTGGTGTCCGACAGCAGCCACTGGGCCTCGCCGACGACCTCGAAGCCATGCTTCTCCGCGGCGGTCTTCATCACGGAGTACCAGGTGAAGCGGGAATGCGCGAAATCCTCCTCGACGCCGCCATAGATCGTCTTCAGGTCCGGGTGGTTCGTCCGGAGCCATGCGAAGAGATCGTCATACATCTGCGACTCGGACGGCGTGTTGCGGAACACCCATTCGGAGATCCCGGCAAGCCCGCCCTTGATCGCCACGTCGGTGAAGACCGGGAATTGCAGGCCTGTGTCGCCTTCGTCGTCGACCTTCGCCTGCAGGATGCCGAAGAGCGGCTCGGCGACGTTCGAGCAGGTCGGGCCGATGGCTACGAGCGCGTCGGTCGAGGCGATCCGGCGCAGCACCGAGATGCCTTCCTCGGCGTTGCAGCGGTCGTCGTAATACTCGGTTTCGATCATCGCCTTCGAACCGTCCGCGAGCTCGACACCGCCCTCGGCGTTGATCTTCTCGAACGCAGCCGACATCGCCGCGCTGGAGTTCTGGCCGAAGATGCCGACCACGCCCGAGGCCGCGCCGAAGCCGACGATGCGGATGGTCTTGTCCTGCGCCGCGGCGACCGAGGCCATGGCGAGCGTCGATACGCCCAGCACGCCGGCCTTCAGAAGTGCTTTCAGTTTCATGGATCTCCTCCGTAGATCTGATCGGGACCGGTCCGGCGGAACAAGCGTCATGCGGTGCCCAGCCCACGATCCGGCGCCCGCAGCATGCGGGAACAAGAGGCTTGGGACGAAAGAGGGAATATCCATCGGGGCTATATGTTTCCGATATACCCAAGCAGCGCCCGGCGTGAGAGAACAGTAAGGGAGCGCCATTTTTTATTGAATACGCTTGGGAAAATGCCGCGGCGCATCTGGCCGCACCGAGTTCCGCTCGACAGCTAGACGCTATCGCTATGGCCCTTAGAGCGGCTTCGTATTTGCGCAGAGCCGGCGATTGCGGTCACGTGGCCGCAATAGAACTGCGACTGTGGAGGCGCCTCTTATGGCCGACCGTTTGAAAGACAGGGTTGTTTTCTTTACCGGAGCCGGCTCGATCGGACCGGGCTGGGGCAACGGCAAGGCTGCCGCCGTGGCGATGGCCCGCGAGGGCGCCAAGGTCTTCGCGCTCGACGTGAACCCCGAAGCCGTCGAGGAAACCGCCAAGGTCATTCGCGAGGAAGGCGGCACGGTTGAAACGGCGGTCTGCGACGTCTCCAAGGCCGACCAGGTCGAAGCGGCCGTGAAATCCTGCATGGACGCCTTCGGCCGCATCGACGTGCTCGACAACAACGTCGGCATCATCGATCCCGGCGGCCCGGAAGAGCTCGACGAGGCGCAGTGGGACCGCCTGATGGCGATCAACGTCAAGTCGATCTACCTGACCTGCCGCAACATCCTGCCGATCATGACGAAACAGGGCGGCGGCTCGATCATCAACATCTCTTCCATCGCCTCGACCCACAGCCTCGGCTATTCCTGCATCAGCTATTCGGCGTCCAAGGGCGCGGTGAACGCGTTTACCCGCGACATTGCGCTGAACTACGGCCCCAAGGGCATCCGCTGCAACTCGATCCTGCCGGGCCTGATGAACACCCCGCTCATCCACAAGGGCAACGTCACATCGGTCTACGGTTCCACCGAGGCGATGGTGAAGGCGCGCGACGCGCTGGTCCCGCTGGGCCAGATGGGCGACGGCTGGGACGTCGCCTGGGCGTCGGTATTCCTCGCCTCCGACGAAGCCAAGCACATCACCGGTATCGAACTGGTGGTCGATGGCGGCATCACGCTGAAGGTGAAATGACAATGCATCTCTACATCAACACGACCTCCCCCTTCGTCCGTCTCGTCCGTCTCGCCATCGAGGAGAAGGGCCTCACCAGCAAGGTCGAGCTGGAAATCGTGGACCCGTGGGGCGATCCGGCAGCCTTCCTGAAGGCAAACCCGGCCGGTCGCGTGCCGGTGCTGACCACCGACGACGACCACATCATCGCCGAGGCGCACCTCATCCTGCGCTATCTCGACGAGATCGCTCAGCCGTCGATCTTCCCGTCCGAAGATCTCGCCCGCACGCTGTCCATCGCCGCGCCCGCACTTGGCGCGACCGAGGCCGCGACCGCGATCATCATCGGCCGCAAGTCCAGCGAGGCTTTCGACACGGACATGGTGGGCTCGAAGCGCTACCGCACCATGGCCGACGGCCTTGCGCGTCTCGAAAAGGCGTTGCCGCGCGATTTCGCGGACCGGCCCGACATTGCCAATTTCGCGGCTGTCACGGCCGTCGACTACATCGTCTTCCGCTTCACGGACCGCGACTGGCTCGCCGATCTGCCGAACCTGCGCGCCTGGCGCGACCGGCAGAAGGGCCACCCCTCCGTCGAAGCGACCATGCCCTACATCTGATCGCCGCCCTCGGCGCGATCCCGAATTCCGGAGGCTTCCATGTCCGACCAAGCCACGCTTAACCGTACCGACCTCAAGGCACTCGATCACTGGATCGACGGGGCCACCGTGGCGTCCGCCGGCGGCGCCTATCTCGAGACCGTCAATCCGATGACGGGCCAGCCGCATTTGCGCGTCGCCTCCGGCACCGCGGAGGACGTCGCCAAGGCCGTCGCGGCCGCCGAGCGCGCCCGCGACGGCTGGCGCCGGTTCAACGCCGCCGAGCGCGGCCGTCTGATGCTCGGGCTCGCGCACGCGATCCGCGCCAACCGCGACCGGCTGGCCGAGATGGAACGCGCCGACAGCGGCAAGCCGCTCGCGGGCGCACTCGCCGAGATCGAGGGCAGCGCGCAGTATTTCGAGTTCTACGGCAGCCTCGTCTATCTGCCGACGGGCGACGTGCTCGACGTCGCACCAGATCAGCACGTCTTCACAAAGCGCGAGCCCTACGGCGTGATCGGCGTGATCACACCCTGGAACCTGCCGCTCAACCAGGCCGCGCGCGCCATCGCGCCGGCGCTGGTCGCGGGCAACGTCGTGGTCGCGAAACCGTCCGAGATCACCTCCCAGACGACCATCGAGATGGCCCGGCTGGCCAGCGAGGTTGGCTTCCCGAAAGGGGTCATCAACATCGTGCTCGGCACCGGGCTCGACGTGGGTGAGGCGATCGTGCGGAACGAGTCCGTGCGCAAGGTCGCCTTCACCGGCTCGGTCGGCGTCGGCCGCGCCATCGGTCGCATCGCGGCGGAACGGATCATTCCCCTGACGCTGGAACTCGGCGGCAAGTCGGCCAACATCATCTTCGAAGACGCCGATCTGGATCTCGCCGCAGCGGAGGCCGTGAAGGGCTTTACCCTGAACGCGGGACAGGTCTGTTCGGCAGGAACCCGCATCCTCGTGCAGCGCTCGGTCTACGAGGCCTTCACCGAGAAGATGCGCGCCGAGGTTGCCAAGATCAAGCCGGGCGAAAACCTCGGTCCGATCATAACCCCGGCGCAATTCCAACGCGTGCAGAGCTATTTCAAGGTGGCCGAGGAAGACGGCGCCCGCGTGCTGGCCGGCGGCAAGGTGGCCACCGTGTCCGGACAGGAAGGCGGTTTCTATATCGAGCCCACGGTCTATGCCGATGTGAACAACGCCATGCGCATCGCGCAGGAGGAGATTTTCGGCCCCGTCGGCGTCGCGATCCCCTTCGACACCGAGGAAGACGCGATCCGCATCGCCAACGACAGCGATTACGGACTGATCGGCACGCTCTGGAGCCGCGATATCAGCCGGGCCCTGCGCGTCGCGGACCGGATCGAGGCAGGCCAGATCTTCGTCAACGTCTGGAACACCATGTCGGTCCAGACCCCGTTCGGCGGGCACAAGAACTCTGGCTACGGACGCGAGAAGGGGATCGAGGCGATCCACCACTATTCGCATGTCAAGACGGTGACCGTGAAGATCTGAGCAAGGGCAAGGTTCGGGTCAACAAGGGAGGCGCGGTCATGGATGGCTCGGACCGACCGATGGCTGCGGGTGGCGTGAACCGGGAGAACGGGGTCTTCGTCGACAACGCGTGGCAACCCGCCTCCTCGGGCCGGACGCTCGACCTGATCGAGCCGGCAACCGGCCGCCGCTTCGCCGCGATCGCGGCGGGCGACTCTCGCGATGTGGACCGCGCCGTGACCGCCGCGCGCGGGGCCATTGACGGGCCCTGGGGGCGCCTCGACGCTGCGGACCGGGGACGCTTGCTGTCACGGCTCGCCGGTCTGATCGCCGACCATGCCGAAGACCTCGCGGCGCTCGAGGCCCGCGACACGGGCAAGCCCCTGGGTCAGGCCCGCGCGGATATCGACACCGCTGCGCGCTATTTCGAGTTCTACGGCGGCGCGGCCGACAAGGTGCACGGGCAGACGATTCCGTATCGGTCCGGTTGGCTGGCGCTGACCGAACGCATGGCCCATGGCGTCACCGGTCATATCATTCCATGGAACTATCCGGCACAGATGGTTGGACGGACGCTGGCCCCTGCCCTCGCCATGGGCAATGCCACCGTCCTGAAGCCCGCCGAGGACGCCTGCCTGACAGCGCTGCGGCTCGCCGAACTCGCGCGCGAGGCCGGTTTTCCCGCCGGCGCGATCAACGTGGTGCCCGGACGCGGCGAGGTCGCCGGGGCGGCGCTCTCCCGGCATCCCGGCGTTGATTTCCTGTCCTTCACCGGCAGCCCGGAGGTCGGCACCCAGGTGCAGGTTGCCGCAGCCCGGCGCCATGCCGGTTGCGTGCTGGAACTGGGCGGCAAGTCCCCCCAGATCGTCTTCAGCGATGCCGACCTCGACCTCGCGGTGCCCGCCATCGTCGCGGCGATCGTGCAGAACGCCGGCCAGACCTGTTCCGCAGGCTCACGGGTGCTTGTCGACCGGCACGTCGAGGCAGAGCTGAGCGAACGCCTCGCACAGGCTTTCCGCACGCTTGTATCGGGTCCGCCGGAGGCAGATTGCGACCTCGGCCCGCTTATCAACCTGACCCAGAAGCGCAGGGTGACCCGGTTTTGCGATCTTGCCGAGATGGCGGGCGTGCCACTCATCGCCGAAGGCGCGCTGGATGCGCGCGCGAAGCCCGACGGGTTCTACGTCACACCCCGGCTTTATGGTCCGGTACCACGAGACCACCCGATGGCCCGAGAGGAGATCTTCGGCCCGATCCTCTCGCTCATGCCGTTCAGCGACGAGGATGACGCGGTCGCGCTTGCCAACGGCACCGATTACGGTCTCGTCGCGGGGATCTGGTCAAGAGACGGGACACGGGCGCTCGGTGTTGCACGGCGCATCGCCGCGGGACAGGTCTTCGTTAACGGCTACGGCGCCGGCAGCGGCGTCGAACTCCCTTTCGGTGGCGTCGGCAAGTCTGGACATGGACGAGAAAAGGGGCTGGATGCGCTGTTCGAGTTCAGCGCAAGCCGTACCCTCGTCATCGCGCATGGGTGACGGGTTAGGTCATTCTCGATCGAAAGGACCGCGTTCCTCAAATCGCGAAGGCTGACCCGGTTGCAGCCGGCAACCTGCAAGGCTCGATGAAACCCCTGATGTCGTGCTGCCCTGCTCAAGTCTTCGAAACGTGCCTCCCGATCCGGTTCGAAGGATATTCAATCGGCACAGAGGACGCGGAGGAAACGCTGATCATCACGCAACACGATCTCGCAGATCGACAACGGGGTCAAATAGATGCTCTTCGTAAATGAGCCATCTGAAAGTGATCACCCGGTCCAACGCTCAGAAGTTTCCCTTTGACCACGAAGCAAATTTCCGAGCGACATGATGACGATGGTCTGTCTCCAGGCACTTTACCGAATGCGCCTTCGAACCAGAGAACGTTGGATCCCAGTCCCGCCCCCTCCGCCACTTGCCCTCGCGAAAGCGTTCTCCCGATCCGGCTGCGGCCGGCTTTTTCCGTTGTTTTAGAGGGTTATGCGGGAGAGGCTGAGGACCGGGGTCGGCACAAGGCAGCCAAAACAGTTCTCTCCGGCGCCATATTCTCTGAACCTCATGACTGCGCCGATTTGGTGCAGAGCTTGTAGCTTTCTGAAATTCCTACGTTTTTCTCGCCGACAACCTGAACACTTCGATGCCGGTAGCATTCGCCGAGATGGAACAGAAATCGAACGTTCGCCAATGCGGCCGTTCGCTGCGGCATGTCCAAACGACGGGGTTGCGGACAAAGTGTGAAATCGCTGCACCTGTTCCATTGACCGCAAATGACGATTCATCTGTGCTGGGAACTCTCGTGAGACGGCACATTCGAAAGTTCGTTGACCACACAGAGGTGGTCTCAAAGAGGCCAATCTGAGGAAGGAGCTTTGAAGCTCCTAACCAATACCCTCAGCAAGCAAATCAAAAACCACGCGAATTCGTAGATTTGTTTTTAACTCGCGGTGGGCCACCAGCCATGTCTCGATACTGAGCGGCTCAAACGCTGAGAAAGGGTTTTCCAGCTCGGGATAGGCCGCTCCTACTTCAACTGGAAGAATACCAATCCCAAATCCCTGCCGGACAAGTTCGAGCATGAGCGTCGCACTTGACGTCGAAAAATTGAAATTTGCTGTCGTTAGATTGACGCCACGCGACGCCATCAAACCAAGCCGCAGTTCTGGCTGGTCGAAACCAACAAACGTTAACTCGGACAGGTCAGCGTGCGACTTTGGACGTCCCACTTCATCAAGATACTGCTTTGATGCAAAAAGATGCGCTGTTGTATCCCTGAGCCGCTTTGCAATTAAGGCCTCGTCTGTGGGTCGTCCATGACGGATCGCGATATCAGCTTCACGTCGCCGCAGATCGCTTACTTCATTTGATGCGATAATCTCAATCTGGAGATCTGGCGCGATTTTGCTCAGTTTCTTAAGGATCGGCGGCAGAAAATATGTCGCCATCATGTCTGTCGCAGAGATCAACACATGTCCGGTGACGGCTTCAGATTGGCCTGTTGCTGCAACGGATATGGTGTTCGCGGCATCGCCCATCGTTCGAAAATGCACAAGCAATTCTACGCCTGATTGCGTCAGCAAGAGCGCCCGCGACGTTCGTTCAAAGAGTGTCACGCCCAAGGCCTCTTCAAGACCTGCAACCTGTCGGCTGAGCGTCGGCTGCGTAAGCCCAAGCGCCCGCGCGGCTGCGGACAGAGATCCTTCCTCGGCGGTAACGAGAAATGCCCGTGCTTGATTCCAGTCGAAGGCTGATCGTTTCCACTCCATGATCTACGTATACCAGACCAACAAGGATGTGCAATTTCGTATTGATGGCCAGCGTTCTATGTCTGCCATCGACCAACCCAAGACAGGCGACGAATATGACACAGCTCCAAAACAAGGGCCTCTTGCCAACGCAAACCCCTGTGATGGAGGACGCAGTTCTCATGGCCTCTCGTCGTATCGGCTCCTGGGAAGTCCTCGTGAAGAGGCTGCCGCTCTCTTCTGCGGATCTTGCCAGCCGCTATGATGCTGCTTCAAGCCGTTGGGAGCGCACGGCGGCTCGCTTTCAACTGGAAGCCGCCTATCAAGAACCGCTCTTGACCTCTCATATCGCAACGGTTCTTGGGCAAGCTGGGCCACAGGCGCGGGTCCTTGATTGCGGTGTCGGGACCGGAAGCCTGTCGATTGCTCTTGATCGTATCCTCGTGGATCGGGTCACATTCCATAGCATAGATACCTCTGCCAAGATGCTGGTGCGGGCCCGATCAAAGATGCACGCCGCCGGACTGCGTGCCCACTGTCAACAAGCTGATGTTTTGTCATTGCCTTATGATGATCAGTCTTTTGACGTGGTCATGGCCGCGCATGTCCTAGAACATCTGCCTGATCCGAAACGCGCGCTCAGGGAAATGATCCGCGTTCTGAAACCGGGTGGAATGGTGTTCGTTTGCTTAACACGCCCCTCACTCTTCGGCGCGCTTATCCAACTTAAATGGCGCACATGGGCAGTCACTGAAAAGCAGGGCGTGGCGTGGTTGCATGATTGTCAACTCGCCGATGTCGGATGCGAACCGGTCCACCTTGGCGCGTGTGCTGGGGTCGCAAGCACAGCCTTTTGGGCACGGCGTCCCACATGACTGGAAACCAATTGAGAGATTTCTCATGATACGTTTGCAAAAAACCGAATGGGCCGTTTTGAGCCTTATCCTGGTCTATTCGTTCATTCCTGCCTTTGGCGGTTTGATCCGTGTTCTGGAACTTGTCGGCGGGCCACAAATTGCACCCGTGAACCCGCGGGCCTTGCTTGCCCCAACGCCCATCATTGTTCACATCCTAAGCAGCTTTTTGTTCTGCATTGTCGGGGCGGTTCAGTTCTTGCCAAGCATCCGGCGGCAACATCCGACAACACATCGCATCAACGGGCGGGTGATCGCCGTGGCCGGATGTGTTTCTGCACTGAGCGGTTTGTGGATGGCGCATTTCTATGTCTTTTCCGAAGCGCTGCAAGGTCCGGCGCTGTATTGGGTTCGGATTGTCTTGGGCACGGCAATGATCGGGCTCATCGTCTGCGCTGTGGTCGCCATCAGAGCCCGTGACATCTTTCAACATAGCGCATCAATGCTGCGAGCCTATGCCATTGGCCAAGGCGCATCTACACAGGCCGTCGTCGGTATTGCCTGGATCATCACGGTCGGCTCCGAGGCGATGGGACCGCTGCGCGATGGGCTGATGATCTTTGCTTGGGTTCTTAATCTGCTGGTCGCGGAACTCTTGATCCGTTCCATGCTCAGGCCAGCGATAGGACTGCGAAGTAGTTCGTCATTACCCCCTACGCCGCGCTCAACACTACGAAGGGAAACTTGAAATGAAATACGAAAATCGTAATCCCCGCGTCCTTTTGTCGATCCTTTGGATCTTCGTTATCCTGAATTTCTTTGCCCGTGACATTCATGAGTTTGGCCGCCCCGGCCTGTTGGAGCAAATGATTTCCGGCACGATTGACGGGGTCGTCGTGACTGACATCTTGATGCTGCTGGGGGGGATCATGATAGAGATCCCGATTTTGATGACAGTTCTCGCATTACTGTTGCCAAGTGGCGCAAATCGATGGGCGAACATTGGTGTGGGCCTTTTGACCATGGCCATGATCGTCGCGATGAACCTCAAACCCGACCTCGACAATGTCTTTTTCATGGGTATTCAGTTGATCGCTCTAATTGCCATCGTTGGTATAGCATGGCGGTGGCAGACCCCGGAGCGGACAGATGCGATGACACCTCAAATGCGCGGCGTCTGACCGCTTGGTCCAAGCGCACGTCCAAACGCCAGCCGAGAAATTTGAAGCCTGTGTTGCAGCGATCAGTTGAAACCACAGGACAAATTGGGCATCCGTTGAGGGAATATGGAGGTCCGGTTTCAATGTGTTTAGCCTCAGTCCAAGTTCCATTTTGCAGGGCAATCAAATGATATCCGAAATCGTAACCAAGCCTTTCGTGTATGACGGCCCAGGTGGTCCCTTCGAAGGTATAGTTAGTCGGCCCCTTGAGGATGCAAAGTCGGTACGAAGCGGCGTGATGGTTTGCCATGCGTTTGGCGGTCAGTCCGATGTGGATGCAACCCATGCTGAACGACTAGCCCGACTGGGCTACGTCGGCTTCGCTATTGATGTGTATGGTCAAGGTCGTCGTGCCACGACAGGTGATGAAGCGACAGCATTGATGGGCGAGATGGACGCAGATCGGGTCCTTTTGCTTGAACGGCTGAAGGCTGCACATACCGCCATGCAAGAGATGGAAAACGTTGCAGTGGACCGTACAGCCGCAATAGGTTTCTGTTTTGGCGGAAAATGTGCGCTTGATGCCGCGCGCGCAAACTTGGGGCTCAAGGCGGTGGTATCGTTCCACGGACTATTTGACCGTCCAGCTTGGGCATCAACGCCTCCCGATGTAATTGAGGCCTCTGTTCTCGTGTTGCACGGATGGGATGATCCGCTCGCCAAACCAAACGATGTTATCAGTCTCACAGATGAACTTACGATGGCGTCCGCTGACTGGCAGCTTCTTGCATTGGGCCATACGAGCCACGCATTCACTCATCCCCGGGCAGACGCTCCTGCTGAAGGCATCGTTTACAGCGAAAAAGCCACGCAAAGAGCGTGGAGCATAGCCGAACGTTTCTTAGCAGAACACCTTTCAGAATAATAGCTGTTCGATTGAAGATGCCGTTCATGCGGAGTGCAGCATCGGTCATTGTGGGCTCGGAGCAGTCGATCGCCGCACCTCGCACGAACGACCGCTTCAGCCGATCTGCCCGAAGGGCCCCGATTGCATTGCCCACTCCACCGGGAACGGCTCCAGCACCCGTGCCAGCGTCACCTTCGGCCCCTGCCTGCCATCGAGGATCGCCTCGACGATGTCGGGCGCGAGCAGCGTCAGCCGCAGGACGCGGGTCATGTATGAACGCGCGATCCCCTCGCGCTCGGCCAATTCGCCGATGGTGGCAAACTCCCCCGACGCCAGCATTCGTTTCCACCGGAACGCGCGGGCCAGAGCCTTGACCAGCGTGTTGTCCGTCCGGCGCGGATGCGCGGCGCCCTCGGGCATCTGCATCTCTTTCCGTCCGCCGCGTTTCACAATGCGGAACGGCACGTGGAGCGTCACGGTCTCGGGGATCGGAGCGCCGCGGGTCATGCGGCCGCTCCGATGTCTCCAGCCAACATCTCGCGCGTGAGGTCGTTGAGTCCGTCCAACCGCAGCCGCACGTTCAGGCCGTCGGCCCCGATATCGACCCGCTCGACCAGCAGCGTGACAATGCGGGCCTGCTCGGCAGGGAACAGCTCTTCCCACAACGGGTCGAGTTGCTGCAGGGCCGTGCGGGCGTCTGCTTCGGTGATGTCGTCGGCGTGGGCACGCGCCGCCTTCCAAGTCCCCGCAACAATCTCTGGCTGTCGGAACACCGCAGGGAGTTGGTCTATGACCGCAGCCTCGATCTCGCCTGCCGGCACCCGGCCCACCGGGCAGGATCCGGCGCAATGCTTCAGCACGGTCTGGCTGACGTAGTAGCGGTAGAGCCTGTCGCCCTTGCGGGTGTGGGTCGGCGAGAATGCTGCGCCGTCCGGCTCGAACAGCAGCCCCTTCAGCAGCGCGGGCGTGTCTGCTCAATCCGTGCGAAATCCACCGAACGGATCAGAAGCTCAGGCGATGATAACCCGCCCAGTCGTTCCGCAGTAAGCGCACACAGGATCCGGTAGTACTCCATTGTCGAATGCGCCGACATGCCTCCGAGCCCACCGATTGTTTTCATTCGCCTTTTTCTTTCTGCGGTCGCGTCTGAACTTGACGTGGCCAAAGGCGCATGGCCGTTACTCCGCGACAGCGTCGCTCAGGATTAAGGCACCGGCGCCGCCGATCATAACCGCGGCGCCGCGATTAAGCTTTCTGAGAGCTGTAGGGCTGACCAGGATGGCGCGCAGGCGCGACGCCATGATCGCATAGGGCATCAGAACCGCAACAAGAGTGCATATTGTGAGCATGCTCAGAAAGAGCCAATCGAGCACTCCCACGGCCTCCATGTCGATCACGTTCGGCACGAGCGCGAGGTAAAAGACGACAGTCTTCGGGTTGCCTAGCGTAACGGCGAGACCACTTGCAGCGGCTCGCCACCCGCCCTTCGTCGCGATCTCGGCCGCATCAGGCTGCGTCGCTTCGGCGGTCCAGAAGCCCCATGCTAGGTAAAGCAGATAAAGGCCACCCGCGATCTTGATGACGAAGAATACTCCTGTCGCTGCGGCAGCGACCGCGGAAAGGCCAAGAATCGCAATCGAGAGAAACAGCACGTCACCGAACGCGAGACCCAGAACAAAAGGCAGAGAGGCTCGCGTTCCAGTGCCCATGGCCCGACCAACCACGGCCGCAACGCCGGGACCCGGGATAACGGCCGCAATGCCGAGGGCAATGACGTAGGCGAAGAATGGCGTCATTCCTTCAATCATGATGTATCCGTGTTTTGGTTGCGGGGGCGGCAGAATTGAGCTTGGCTACTGCAACGCCAAAACGTTTGTAACCCGCCGGCATGTCGTTCTTCGAGATAAATGCGGGGCCTCTGCTGGACTTGCGAAGTTAATGATCTCCACCGCCGTATATCCACATAGGAACTACGGCGTTTGTCTTCTTGAAGCCAACGATTTCATAAAAATCAGCCGCTTCTGAAACCGCCAAAAGGGTCTGTTGGTGAAAATCTCGATATTTAGCGAGCATTCGATGCATCAGATCTCGTCCGATCCCTTTGCCTTGATACTCGGGATGAACCAAAAGATGTGGATAATACACTACTAGACTTCCATCCGATATTGCGTTTCCAAGTCCGACCAACCGATCTCTTTCGTACGCGCATTCCAGATGATCGGAGCCTTCAAGCGCCTTCATCAATCGATCAGGCTCTTCTGCCGAACTCCAGCCATTCGCTGAATAGAGCGAAATCACCTGTTGTCTTTCCGGAACAACTCCACTTCTAAATTTTATCACATCGTACCTTTGCCATGACTATGATCCAGATTACTTCTTAGACTGGGCTTCTTTAGAAACTCACCGCATGACGAGCTGCCACGCTTTAGCTCGAAAGTTTTGATTACAATTATTTACGACATCTAGAGGCCTGAATATCCCTCCGCTTCTCTTTCCCTATTTTCGTAATGCCCCCAATGGCGGCGCGCTGGCGATTGGCCGGCCGCCGCGTGGGCGGCTCATCACCAAAACTTCCATTCCTGCTTTTTTTCCAGTAATCTCAACCATGAAACCAACCTTCTTAGCGAGCGTCAAGGATCGATCGTGGCTCGGGTGCAAGATGCAAAACGTTGTACGATCTGATAGATTTTTATCTGACCAGTCCAGAATGCCACGGACAGCTTCAAGCGCATAACCAAGCCCTTGAGCTTGAGTGTGAAATGCCCAGCCAACTTCAGGTACGCAATTCATGTTCATATCGAGGTCGCGTTTGAAATCGGCAAATCCCACCTCGCCGAGAAAATTTCCCGACACTTTGTCGCAAACCGCCCAATAGCCGTAGCCGAAGTGATGCCAGAGACCTGCGTAGGTCAGGATACGGCTCCAGCTTTGTGTCACTGTCGCGGTTTGTCCGGAGATAAGCCTGACAACCTCAGGGTCACCCCACATTGTGGCACTATCTTCAAGGTCGGTCGCCAAGTGACCGCGAAGGATCAAGCGTTCTGTCTCCAATGCTGGAATTTGCGCTCCGGGATGTGCTATATGACCAATCAATGCTCTGGGCCCTGGTTCGAGAGTATCGGTACTGCGCTGTCCTTCCAATGTCTCGATGAAAGGGCATCTAATCGCGCGCCGAAGATTTTCTTGGACCGTATATCAATTCACGACCCTCTGTATTGTAGAAAATCGCCCTCCGTAACCTCTCCAACTCGTGGCCATTGCCGATCAAAGAAGCTCGGGGTTTTCAGAAACACCACTGGATTTCTTCACTGTCCTTAGCTCCAGGGCCGGTGACCTCCGTACCGGCCTGCTTGTCGCTTTCGCGCAGTCGCAAGCTGAACCAGTAGTTCGGATGAATGCTGCCACGGTGCCACGGTTTCGTCACTTTGATCCGGTTCAGCATTTCCCATTGAAAGTATCATAAAACAATGATAAAAAATACAAAAATGAGGAACTACTCGTTTTCAGGAGCTTCGGCACACCGCAATCAGTCATTGAGCTTAAGCAAACGACGGTGCCCGAACTCGCCCCCGGACTGCTATGTGTCGCAGCGTCATATGTCCCGATAAATCCCTCCGATCTGATCCAGGTTACCGGTGCTTACAGCCACAGGATCCAGCTGCCGGGCATCATGAGGTATAAAGGGGTTGGGTGCGTGATTGAGGCAGAAGGTGAATGTTACCATCTACTTGAACGTCATGTTCTGCCCTTGCGGGGCGATGGAACCTGGCAGACACGAGTGGACTGCCCTGCATGGTCCGTGGTGACAGTTCCGGACAGCGTTCCGGATTTGGTTGCCGCGCGGGGATTCATCAACCCGCTTGCGGCTTTTCTGATGCTTCGGCTCTGGCCGGTCAGGGGCAAAACCGTTTACTGAGCGCGGCCGGGTCGAGTTGCGCTGAATACCTGGGACGTTGGGCCATTCATCAGGAAGCGTGCCGCGTGATCGGGAAATACCGATCAGAAGTTAGGGCGGAACGACTCCTCCGCATGGGAATCGAAGCGATCAGGATCTCCGACAGAGACACGATTTCTGATGCGGCTCGTCACTCAAACATCGTTTTCGACGCCGTAGGCGGAGAGGTCGCAAGCGGCGTTCTCCATCGCATGCGGTCGGATGCCGATTTCGTTGCTTTTGGCCTGTTGAGCGGCACACCGGTAACGGTCCACGCCGAAAGCCAGGCAAGATATCACCGGTTCCATCTTCGCGATCATCTTTCTTCCATGGATCAGGAAGAGATGCGCAAAGCCTATGCGGAAATCTGGCCGTGGCTGGCAGTTGCACCGCCGTCAGCCCCAAAAGTCTTCGCCGCAAAGGAATGGCGCGAAGCTCTGTCAGAGGCGGAACGTCCCGGCGGATGCAAGCCGGTTCTTGATATGACCGTCCTTGAATAGCCGGCGGGGCCTGATAATTCCCGGCGGCCGAAAACCGTAAAGAACGGGAAGCCTTGGGTCGTGCGGATCCGTACAGGCGCCGGACAACGCACGCATCCATGAGACAAAGCAGAAGCTAGTCATGGTGGAAGTGGTGAAGCCAGCATGTATCGACGAATTTCTCCATGCCGGGCGGAATGTGAGGGACTGTCCAGTCCGAACCTGCAAAGTTGCACAGGCTGTCCTCGCTTTCCCAGACCGTGATCATGGCATAGTCATCCGGCGCATTGGATGACGGGAAGCCGACCGTGACATGCGAACACCCGGCACAACCGGCCACCGAGGCCCGTGCGACTGTTTTGAATAATGGCTCGAACTCTTCGCGTAGAGCCGGCACGATGCGCACGATGTATACGCGTGTGATCACAAAGGCATCCTCGTCAAGCTTTCGGGCGATAACTCAATGCGACCCGAAGTGTGACGGCCTTGTATGCACATGCTGGGATCTTAAGATTGTAAGAAATTGACCTTCAGAGGTGCCGGATAATCGCACCTGGGGTGACTCCGTAACGGCGCCGGTACTGTCGGATCAGGTGCGCCTGGTCGTAAAATCCCGAAGCCACCGCGGCTTCTGCCGCAGGGACCTTTTGCAGCAAAAGGCGGTGCGCTTTTTCAGTGCGTGCCTTGAGAACGAGACCGTGCGGTGTCTGTCCAGTCGCCCGACGCGTTGCCCGGATCAAATATGATTTGCTCAGCTGCACCGTGTTGGCCAATGTGGAAAGGCTGATTTCATCTTCATTTTCGACTGCTGCAGAAATTTTTTCCTTCAAAAGTTTGATAGCACTCGCTTCACTTCCCGCTTTATGAAATTGCGCTTTGCCATATCGGACAAAGCAGAGCGCGAGGGCATCGTGCACTGCTTCTTCAACTCTTAATTTCCAATTCAGCTCTTGTGGTTGGTTGAGCACACCTGCAAGTCGAGCGAGCGCTTGAGACACGAGCATGCTCCGATCCTCCGGAGCAACAGCCGGAAACCCATGCAGTTTGCGCAACCCCAGAATTTGGTGGACCGCGCCCTCCGAGGCGTAAATCATATTATAGCGAAGGAGGCTGGTTGGGGAAAAACCGTTATGTGGCTCTTCGGGATTCATGAGAGATAGAGTGCCAGGAGGTAGAAGCGTTCTTTCACCTCGGAAATCGTATCCGGCAACCCCCTCGGCGATCGCACCGATTGCAAAGCCTTCGTGCGAATGTCGCCCGAAGGTCTCGTTTGTAAAAGATGCCTCAAGAACTTCGACCCCGTGAAGCCAGGCAAGATGGTGATATCGGCTTTTTGTCATGATGTCCGCCAAACAGAGATTACTCGATACCGGGAGCGCGCGGAATTTGCATTTCTGAATTTCTATCTATTCTGTAGCTGTCTCGGTGACGAATACGTCGAGGTTAAGCAAGCCTTCGTCGACATGGTCGTGCGGATGCCAGACAAACCCCATCGACCTCTACGACCACTCACTCTATTGACGTTGGATACAGTGCGGGATCCCAGTTTTCAGAAGAAATTCCAGGATTACTTGCTGGGTTGCCGGTCTCTCGGTCACTGCACCCCTCCGATCGTAGTTTGTTTACCTCCGAGACCGGCTTACGGCCTCAGCCCGGTGTGCGCCGCCCCGTAAACCCGAGTCGTCTCCGGAGTTCAAACCCTTGTTTTCGGCATTACGCTGGGGAAGCGGTGTTGCCCTATGTTTCAGGGCGACCGAGAGCGCCTTGAGCGTTCGAACCCGCGAGTTCCAAAGCAAGCAGATCCCAGATCCTTTTAATGCGCGCGCTGCGTCGCAGGGCATCCGGCGCCGCGAGCCACATTGGAATCGATGGAAGACCCGGCTGGAAGTCCAACTGAGTCACGCTTGGCTCACGATCACCGATACACTGCTGCATCGCTCCGACACCGCACCCGGCACAGACCAGCTGCCAGTAGACGGCCTGGTCATCACAACGCACGCTGAAGAAGCTTCTACCCACCTGCAGACCCAAGTTTCTCATCGCTCGAATGATCGAGTCGGACTTGTCGAATCCGACGAAAGGCATCGTCTTCAAATCTTCAACGGACCCGGGTTGCCCGTAGTCATCCAACAACGCACGTGATGCATACAGGGCAAGAGGCTGGTCGGCGACATGCTTCGTCACGATGTCGAGCTGTGTCGGGCGATACATGCGGATGGCGATATCTGCCTCTCGAAAGACAAGATTTTCAACAGTATCCGTCGGATAAAGCTCAACATCTATGTTTGGCTCTCGGCGTCGTATTTTGGCGATGACTGGCGGCAACAGGTAATTCGACACAACAACGCTTGCCGTAATCCGCACCGTACCGGACGGAAGACCATCTTCGCCGTTGGCGAGCTGCTCGAGGCGCGCGGCTGCAACCGCCATCTCCCGAGCCGGCTCGAGGAGCGTCATCCCGGCTTCGCTCAGACTGAGGCCGGTCAGATCCCGCACGAACAAATCGACGCCGAGCGCCGCCTCCATAGCTTTGATGTGCCGTCCCACGGTCGGCTGGCTCTGTCCCAGCCGCCGTGCCGCGCCGGTTAGCGAGCCTGCCTCCGCGACTGCAAAGAAGGTTTTCAGGTGCGTCCAGTCCAGGCTTCTGAGTGCTTTGTCCATGCAAAAATGAATATCGAAGAAAGAATTCTGGTCAATCCACATTCAAAGTTGTCGCTCTTAGCTTGGCGTTATCTGAAGCAAGGAGATCAGCGATGAAAGGCACAGTTCTCGTTCTCGGCGCGTCCGGAAAAGTCGGGCGCCACAGCAGCAAGGCGTTCCAAGACAAGGGGTGGACCGTGAAAACCTTCAATCGTCGGAAGGATGACATGGTCGAAGCAGCAAAGGGTGTCGACGTGATCGTGAACGGGCTGAACCCGCCGAACTATCACGACTGGAAGACGATCCTCCCCGCTGTCACGCGCGACGTCATCAAGGCCGCCTCGACGAGCGGAGCAACGGTCATTCTTCCCGGCAACGTCTACCATTTCGGAGATCAGCCGGGCACCTGGTCCGAACATACGCCTGCAAAACCCGTCAGCCAGAAAGGGCGGATCCGGCTGGATTTGGAACGCACCTACAAGGAGAGCGGCGTCCAGACCATCGTGTTGCGCGGCGGCAACTTCATCGACCCCGATGGGCAGGATTGCGTGCTGTCCACGATCTATCTGCGCAGCATCCGGAAAGGAAAGATTACCCTACCGGGCCCCAAGTCCACACGCCAAGCTTTCTGCTACTTGCCCGACTGGGCGCGCGCCGCAGCTGAGCTGGCGGAGATGCGAGGCCGCCTCGGCCGGTTCGAAGACATCCCGTTTCCAGGACACACCCTATCTGCCGAGCAGATAAAAGAGATTCTTGAGCAGGCTCTCAATCGCAAGCTGGGCTTCACGAAATTTCCGTGGCCAGTTCTCACCCTGCTGTCACCGGTCTGGGAGCTTGCACGCGAAGCCAAGGAAATGCGCTATCTCTGGAACACAGATCACGCTCTGAGTGATGAGACGTTCACGTCCCTGTTGCCAAAATTCTCCGGGACTGCCGTCGAAACCGCACTGGTTTCGGCGCTCCCTCCCGGGGTGGCACCGACGCAGTAGCGCACTCCGATATTCGGTGGACAGCGCGAGAGGATGCGCGGGTCTCGTTCAATTTTCTCCAATACGGCGATGCGACTGAGCGGCAATCATCCCGAAGAAACTTAGAACGTGTTTAGGGTCGAACTGTCCATCAACCGAAATCTGCTTGGTCCTATCCAAGGCATTTGACGTCGAGATTACGGGACAAAGATCTAGCGACCGCTGAAATTAGGTGCTGCCGGGATAATCGGTCGGTGAAAGGAAGGCACATGCCAAACATCGACAGGGAAATGGCTGAATTTGATGTTGTGATTGTTGGTGCCGGGCCCGCCGGGCTCTCTGCCGCGATCCGCCTTAAGCAGCTTGATGCGGAGCTTGAGGTCGTCGTTCTTGAGAAAGGCAGCGAGGTCGGCGCGCACATTCTGTCCGGTGCCGTGCTGGATCCTTCGGGGCTAAATGCGTTGATCCCTGACTGGAAGAAAAAAGGGGCGCCGCTGAATGTGCCCGTGAAAGAGGACAACCTCTACATTCTGGGCGAGGCCGGTCGGTTGCGTGTCCCGAACGTCATCATGCCACCGCTGATGAGCAACCACGGCAACTACATCGTGTCGATGGGCAACGTCTGCCGCTGGATGGCCGAACAGGCCGAGGAACTGGGCGTTGAGATATTCCCCGGAATGGCTTGTTCGGAGCTGGTCTATCGCGACGATGGCAGCCTCAAGGGCGTGGTCGCCGGTGAGTTCGGTAAGGATCCCGACGGATCTCATGGGCCCTCATATGAACTGGGGATGGAACTGCATGGCAAATACGTCTTCCTGTCCGAAGGCGTGCGTGGGTCATTGTCCAAACAGGTGATCTCCAGGTACGACCTCGATGCCAGGTCAGACGTGCCGAAATTCGGCATCGGCTTGAAGGAAATCTGGGAAGTCGACCCCGAAAAGCACAACGAAGGCGAAGTGACCCATTCGATGGGCTGGCCGCTGGGGTTCGGGGTCGGCGGTGGGTCCTTCGTTTATCATCTTGATAACAAGCAAGTTTACGTGGGCTACATTATCGACCTGAACTACAAGAACCCCTATCTGTCGCCCTATATGGAATTCCAGCGGTTCAAGCATCACCCGATGATTGCCGACCTGCTGAAAGGCGGACGTCGCGTGGCCTATGGCGCGCGTGCGGTGACCAAGGGCGGGTTCCAATCGATCCCCGAAGTGGCTTTTCCTGGCGGTGCGCTTTTAGGCTGTTCGGCCGGTCTGGTGAACCTGCCGCGGATCAAGGGCAACCACAACGCTATGTACTCTGGCATCGCCGCCGCAGAGGCCGCGCATGCCGCGATTGCCGAAGGCCGGTCAGGTGACACGCTCAGCGACTACACAAGGGAACTGCGCGACGGGCCGGTGGGCGACGACCTGAAAATCGTCCGCAATGTCGCCCCCTTCAACGCGAAATACGGCCCGCTGGGTGGATTGTTGCTGGGCGGCTTTGACATGTGGTTCCAGACGATCTTCAAGACGACGATCTTCGGCACGCTGTCGCATGGCAAAACCGACGCCGAAGCAACCGAGCCGGCCAGCAAGCACAAGCCCATCGACTACCCCAAACCCGATGGCAAGCTCAGCTTTGACCGGCTGACGAACGTCAGCTATTCAATGACCAACCACGCAGAAAATCAGCCCGCGCATCTGGTGTTGACCGATCCTTCCGTTCCGATCGACGTGAACCTACCGGAATACGCGGAACCGGCGCAGCGCTACTGCCCTGCCGGGGTTTACGAGGTGGTCGAGGAAGACGGCGACGATCCACGCTTCGTGATCAACTTTCAGAACTGCGTGCACTGCAAGACCTGCGACATCAAGGACCCAAGCCAGAACATCACCTGGGTGGCGCCACAGGGAGGTGACGGGCCGAATTATCCGAACATGTGAGATCCCGCGACATGCTGCGTTTGCCCGTCTCGGGGCGCGCAAATCCATGCCTGCGGCGCCAAGGTCGCGCGCGGCCCTGAGCGGCGGCACCGCTTTATCGATGGCGCTGACCGGTCCTGTGGGGGCTGGCCGGCGATGCGCGCGGGCTTTCCTGATGCTGGAGCGTTTTCTCGAAGAGAAGATCGGGAAATAGGCCCTCGTTGAACCTGTCCATCTCTACCAACTCATTGTTCGATAAAGCTTGACCGCCTTGAACAGCGTGCTTTTGATGTCCAGTCGGAGCGTATCGATGCCAGGATTGCGCGCCGCCCCTTCGGCACCGGCGCCGTCTTGCCCTCGCCCATCCCGGAACACACGCCGCCCCAAAGATCGCCGGCACAGTCCTGCATGGACGACAAGCTTGACGCCGCCTGCATCCTAGATCATTCTATATTTCTAGTTTAATCGATCGGAGTGAATCATGCTTTCCATCGAAGAGGCCTGCCAAGGCTTTGCTGCGGTCGGCTCGGAACCTCGAATGGGCGTCTTGCTGGCCATCGTGCAAGCGGGCGAAGATGGGCTGCTGTTTCGGGAGGTCGGCGAGCGCACGGGCATCCCGGCTTCTACCCTGTCTCATCACCTGAGATTCCTGACGGCCGCGCGGCTCATTGTGCAGGAGCGGCGCGGGCGTGAGACGATCAACCGGCCGAATTTCGAACAGCTGGAACAGCTTTCGGGCTTTATCCTGAAGACCTGCTGCGCTGCGGTGCCCGGACGCACCGGAAAGGAAAAAAGCGAGGCGGCGAAATGACCGCGATCATTGCCAGCCTCAGCATCCAGAGGCTTCCGCGCATCAACTCGGTCTGGACCGCGTTTGCAGCCATCCTTGTCGTCCTTGCCATTTTGGACACTGCGCAGGCCTGGCCGTCTTTCACGTTTACGCTCGGAGCGATCTGGTCGACTTTGCCGTTCATACTGTTCGCGGTCTTTCTGATCGCGGCGCTCAATGCAACCGGCGCCGCCTCGGTCATCTCTTCAGTGTTTGAAGGACGCGAGCTCCGCATGATCGCCCTCGCCGCTCTCTTCGGCGGGTTGGCGCCGTTCTGCTCGTGCGAAGTCATACCGTTCATTGCCGCCTTGCTGGCTGTCGGAACGCCTCTTTCGGCGGTGATGGCCTTCTGGCTGGCCTCGCCGTTGATCGACCCGCCGAGTCTCATCATCACGGCCGGAGCCCTCGGCTGGCACTTTGCCATCGGCAAAGCCGTTGCTGCCGTCTGCATCGGTCTTCTCGGGGGTCTCGTCACCAAGTGGATCGTGGGCACCGGCGCTCTGGCCAACCCCATGAAAGAAGGCGCTGGCGGCAGCTGTGGGAGTTGCGGTAGTGATCCGTTCTCCGGTCGCGCCGTCTGGACGTTCTGGACCGAGAGCCACCGTATGGAGGCCTTCAAGCAGTCGGCGTTTCACAACCTGTTCTTCCTGCTCAGGTGGCTGGCCTTGGCCTACCTGCTCGAAAGCCTCCTTATCGCCTATGT
The DNA here is from genome assembly GCF_900116765.1 of Jannaschia seohaensis. Taxonomy (GTDB): domain Bacteria; phylum Pseudomonadota; class Alphaproteobacteria; order Rhodobacterales; family Rhodobacteraceae; genus Jannaschia; species Jannaschia seohaensis. Next base: position 93,315 of record NZ_UETC01000013.1, read on the forward strand.
CCCGGCAGAAGCGATTGTTACGGTCGTCGGCGGCGAAGGCCTTCACCCGATCGTCCTGTCTGCCCTGGTGGGTGCGCCCGCTTACCTGAACGCCTACGCCGCGCCGCCTTTGGTGGCCGGACTGGTCGACCAAGGCATGACCGTTGGTGCCGCAATGGCTTTCATGGTGGCCGGCTCCGTCAGCTCAATCCCGGCAATGACTGCGGTCTTTGCACTCGTACGCGGGCAGGTTTTTGCCCTGTACGTCGCCCTTGGTTTCTTCGGCGCAGTTGTCAGCGGCTTCGTCTACGGTCTGATTTAGTAAGAATATTGCTTAGGAACGAATGTCTCATGGGGAACGCGGATTTCTCTCACATTCTGTGCGGCGTTGATGGCTCTGATGCAGCCTGCCGTGCAGCAAGGGTCGCAGCACGTCTCGCCAAAGCGTTTGACGCACAGCTAACTTTTGTCACCGTCGCAAAGAACGCGGTGAACAGCCCGGAGCTGGACGCCTACAGGCGCACGGAGCAGCTCGATCTAGCCACACCCGTTCCCGTGGTGAAACAGGAGGCTGACGCATGTTTGGAGATCGCCGTTGAACTCGCCCGAGAGGTCGGCATCGAGAATGCCAACCGCGTCGTTCGCACCGGCGCCGTGGCCGATGCCATCCTGTCGCTAGGAAGCGAACTCAGTGCAGATGCTCTCGTGCTCGGGCACCATCAACGATCCAGACTCGGCCGCGCTATTGTTTCTTCGGTCTCTTCTAAAGTCGCTGACCACGGACCGATGAAAGTACTTCTTGTGCCTTAAGTGAATACGATCGCCAGTCACCCTCCAAAAACGCACGCAATTGAGCTGAAGGCCGTACCTTCAACACAGAAAATGCTTGTGCAGCGGCTGGTCTGAACATGGGGTAGAGTTATGAAAACGCCTACTGTCTTTTTACCGGGTGCTGGTGGAAGCGCTGAATTTTGGCGACCACTTGCCACCGAACTAGTGCATGAAGAAAACCAATTGTTCTCGTGGCCCGGTCTTGGGAATGAAGGTCATAGCGACAAAGTCCGGTCCCTGGGTGATCTCGTGGATTTGGTCGCTGAACAAATCAAGGCACCAGTTAATGTTGTGGCCCAGTCAATGGGCGGGGTGGTCGCGGTACTGCTCGCGCGCCGCAAACCTGAGTTGGTCAAGAGAATGGTTCTTGTCGCGACATCCGCTGGGATCGAAATGACAAATTTTGGTGCATCAGATTGGCGCCCAGAATATCGCGCAGCCTTTCCAAACGCCGCCCATTGGATTGAGTGTGTTTCGATGGACTTGACCGAAGACTTGCGGCGCTTGAATGTCCCGATTTTGTTGATTTGGGGAGACCGTGACCCGATCAGCCCAGTTTCAGTTGGGGAACATCTGGAGCGCCTCCTGCCCGCCGCCGTCTTGCACGTCGAGCCAGGGGGTGACCACGATGTTGGTGTTACGCACGCGCATGCAATCGCAGCTCGTGTTCGGTCTTTTCTCGACGGGCAGTAGAAGGGCTGGGTGACCTGATACCACGTCGTTTTTTACGCTAAGTGGACCTGTTCCCCTTTGATGCCGCTCCGGTTTCTTGTTTAGCTCGCCTGAGCTTCAAAGGGTAAGAAGGCAGAAAGACCGCGGAGACGATGGTTGCGGCCACCGCAAGCTTGGGCGAGTGGGCTGATATCCAAACTGCGGCCGAGCAGCCAGTTCACGAGCGCCTGCGGAAAGTAACGATGACGATCTCCTCCGCATTCTAGAAGAAATCAAGGTAGGGACCGAAGTCGCCGATGGGCTTGAGATGACTGATCACGGTGCCGTCGTCGTGCAGGTGATGCAGCAGGAGTCCCGGCGGCTCCATCAGCGACATCGACTTGTCCGCGGCGCCCAAACGGAGCGCGATTTGCGAGGCCGTGCTTGGACAGGCCATCGCGAGGGTGCCGCCGTAGGTGAAAGACATATGGCGGTGCACATGCCCGAAGAGCAGCCGCAGGACCTGCGGATGACGCTCAAGGACGGCGGCAATCTCGGGGCCCGAGCGGTTGATGTAGGCATCCAGCTCAACGATCCCGCTGACGACCGGGTGGTGGTGGGTGATTACGAATGTCGGTGAATTTGGGTGAGAGGAGAGCGTCCGGTCCAACCAGGCCAGACCGTCTTCGTCGATGGCTCCATGGTGGGCACCCGGAACGGTGCTGTCCAAATGCACAATATGCACGCCTTGGCAGACCTGCGCGTAGTGCAGCGGGCCCTCGCCGGGCAAGTATCCCAGGTGATCGAAGGCTCTGCGAAACGGCTCCCTGACGTCGTGATTGCCGGGCAACACAAAACAGGGCGCCTCGATCTCATTGAGGATGTCCCGCGCGAGAGCGTATTCGCTGTCGGTGCCGTGTTCGGTCACGTCCCCCGTGCACAGCACGAGCGCGGGAGCGGGGCTGAGCCCGCGCAGGGCGCGGATCGCGGCCTTGGCCATGTCGTTGGACGCAACGCAGTCCTGATAAAGCGTTCCGGGTGCGGTCACGTGCAAGTCCGAGATATGGGCAATAATCATGAAGATCCTTTTTATTCGAGGCGCATTCCTGCCGTCTTTGGCCGGCGCGCAGATATTGGTCCGATTGCAAAATGTATCAGGGGGTTGTTCAAGCCTTGCAGCGCGCTGTGGCAGGTCGATTTTCCGGCTTTTCGAATTCTGCCCGCAAAGACGATTTTTTGAGATCCATATCCGCGGCGCGGCCCTCTCACGTCTTCGTGGCGGGCGTTTTGCCAAGCGAATCCAAGACATCCGCAATTTCAACGAGCGGACGACGGCTACGGTCGGTTCTGGCGAGCAATTCAGCCCCCTCCAGAAGGGACAGGATCTGGCGAGCCGCCAGATCTGCCGCCGCTCGATCCGAATTATGCTGTTTAAGATGCTTGGCGATTTCGTCTTGCCAGAGATGAAAGGCCCGTTGACCCGCTTGCCGCAAGGGCTCGGAGCGTGAAGACATTTGCAGAGTCGTCGCCGCGACAGGACACCCGATTTTCCAATCCGAAGCTTCTAAATGGTCCGCCCAGAGGTAAGCGATCCTGGACGGTCCACCCTCATCCAAAGCTTCACCAATCCGGCGTCGCCTGCCCTCCGCTGCTGCATCTATCGCCGCGACAGCCAGCTCTTCCTTGCCCTCGGGAAAATGGAAATAAAGCGAGCCAGTCGTCGTCTTGGCAGTTTTTGCGATCAGCGCGAGGCCGACGCCGTCATACCCGCGCTCGGCCAGCAAATGTGCTGTCGCCTTCAACAGGCGCTCTTTGCTCGATAACGCGTCACTTGACTGATTCACAGTTTCTGTTCCTTGTCGAATCCCGTGCAGCGTTCGGATGTGGGATCCTTGCCCACAGACAGTTCCCAAAACGCTCCAGTTTCATCTTCTCACAAGTCTTGACAGCCCTCCAGCCCCCCACATACAACACGCACTATAACGATCATTATAGCGAATTTCAAAATGCTTTCTGCCTCCAAGGCTTCGTCGTGGATCGTCGTTTTCTTCGGTTTTTTTGGTCTTGCAGTGGCCTTTTCCACGCGTGCCACCTTGGGGCTGGTCATGCCTGTCTGGCAGGCTGAACTGGGATGGTCTGCTTCATTTATCTCTGGCGTGGCAGCGGGGGCCCTGATTGTCATGGCCGTTACTGCACCAGTCGCGGGTCTGCTCGTCGATCGGATGGGATCGCGGGCGTTGCTGTTCATTGGCCTCACGCTGGTCGCATGCGGTGCCGCCATCGTTGCAACGACGAGTCATCAGATCGTATTCGCAATCGGCTTTGGCTTCGTCGGAGCTGTCGGATTCGGTATCGTTGCCTTGCACACAGTCTCGACAGCCGTTGCCATGGTGTTCGACAAAAACCGTGGACTTGCCACCGGGCTCGCGACATCCGGCTCCACCGCCGGTCAGCTTCTGGTCGTTCCCCTTGTCGCAGTGCTTCTGACCTCTGTAAGCTGGCGCTGGAGCTTTGGTGGCCTTGCATTGATAGCGGCGATTGGTGCGATTGCCGTGCTGGTTCTCCTCCCGAGAGCGGAACCTTCGAAAAAGGAAAAATTTGCATCCTCCTGGCAGGACGTGAAGATGTTGGCGCGCAGCCCCGTCTACCATCTGCTATTCTGGTCGTTCCTGATTTGCGGGTTCACGACAGGCGGGGTGATCGAAACGCATTTTCTGGCATTCTCATCGTTCTGCGGATTCCCGCCACTGCCAAGCGCAACAGCCTACGGCGTTCTTTCCGCCGTGAACCTGGTCGGCATGATCGTTGCGGGCTATCTTTCTGACCGCGTGAACAATGTGCTGTTGTTGGCATCAATCTACGCATTGCGAGCCGTCACATTTGTCATCCTGATAATTTTGCCGGGCATCAGCATCGAATGGTTGTTCATCTTCGCAGTCGCCTTTGGCGTCGTCGATTATTCGACGGTGCCCGTGACGGCCAGCCTCGTCGCATCTCGCCTCGGTTTGAAAGTGATGGGTTTGGCGATGGGCCTGTTGTCGGGAGGACATGCCTTTGGTGCCGCAGCAGGAGCGTTCGCCGGCGGATACCTATTCGATGGAGCCGGGGATTACGGACCAGTTTGGCTCCTCGCCTCGGCACTGTCACTGCTGGCGGGTCTGTTAGCCATTTGCGTACCACAACGCGTCTCAGTCATGGTCAGAGTGGCATGACGAAGAGATTATGACCGCTCACAGGGTAGCGGCGGCGCGTCCGGAGCCAAACGAGAGGTCCCAAGTGGATCGTTTAGAAGGAACTTGAAATGAATATTCGCGTTGGTATTGTCGGCATCAGCGGTTTTGGCGGCGGAGAGGCGTTGCGTCTGCTCGCGAACCATCCCTCGTTTGAGTTGGTATACGCGGCAGGCGACAGCAGTGCGGGCAAGAGCTTGGCGGACCTCTACCCCGGCATTGCAAGCAGGCTGGCGAATCTGGTCGTCGAAAAGTGGGATCCCGACAACCTTCCAGAGCTCGACTTGCTGTTCGCGTCGATGCCGACGGGCGCATCGGCCAAGGCGCTGGCGGGCGTGCGGGACGATGTGAAGATTCTGGATATCGGCGGCGACCACCGCTATGCAGGCGGTTGGGTCTATGGTCTTGCGGATGTTTGGCCATCGGAGATCGTCGGCCAGTCACGGGTCGCGAACCCCGGATGCTTTCCAGCCGCGACGCAAATTGCGCTAGCCCCGTTGCTGAAAGACGGCCTGATTGACCCGGAAAACATCATCATTGATGCAAAGACCGGTATTTCCGGTGCCGGTCGAGGTGGAGGCACTGGACTTTCGTACGCCACTCACAATGAAAACCTGGTGCCCTATGGCTTGTTGAACCATGTCCATATGCCTGAAATGACGCACACTATTGAAAGACTGAGTGGCGGCAGTGCCCGCGGACTGGTCTTCACGCCCCACCTAGTTCCAATGACGCGCGGCATTCTGGTCACGATATATTGCCGGGGCAGTGCGACAACGCGACAATGCCTCGACGCTGCGCGAGCGTGCTATGCCGAAAGCCATTTCGTCCGTGTCACAGATTTACCCCCTCACACGAAATGGGTGAGCGGGTCAAACCTAGCGATCGTGAACTATGCCGCGGATCCTTCCCGAAACCTGGTAATGGCGATGGGCGTGGTCGACAACCTTGGGAAAGGTGCTGCCGGTCAAGCGATACAAAATGCAAATCTCATGTGTGGGTTGCCTGAGGCGGAGGGGCTCGACGGCATGTCGCTTTGGCCGTGAGCGTTGGTAGGGTCCGAGTCATGCGCTCGCAGAAGGCGCAGGTCTTTCATGGGCTTGCCGAACTGCGATTTATGTTCTCGGCGAACCATAAAGGGCCGAGACTCGATCTGTGGGTGAAGTATTATGAAGTTTCGAAATCAGATTGATATTAAAGTACCTCCTGAAGTGGCTTTTGTCTTCGTCGCCGACCAAAGAAATAATCCAAAGTGGAACTACTATGTCACGCGGGTAACTCAAGAGCGTGGAGATGCTCCTGGCCTCGGCGCACGATATCGAATCCATCGGAAAACGGATAAGCAGACATTCGCAATTACATTCTTCAAATCTGGAGATTCTTTTACAGTCGAGACTGTCGAGGGCAGGCCAATCTTCCATAGAAATATTGAATTCCAAACGGTGCCAATCGGCACGCGCCTTATCGATACCTGGGAATTGAGAACCGGCTTTCCTTACTTTCTCGAAATCTTTGCAGTTGGAAGGGTTCGCCGCGCTGTTGGCGAGAATCTCAAAATGCTGAAAGAGTTGCTCGAGGTCGGGTCCGTACGACTTCAGGACGGTCGCCTCAGTTCAATACTCGCGTCGGATGGCATGTCAGGCCATCAAAACAGTATCTGAAGATCCGCCGCCACGAACCACTCCCGGGATGGAAAATGAAAAATGTAGATGCCCTACTTTTTGATGTGTTCGGAACAATCGTTGACTGGCGCTGCGGTGTTGCAGAGTTTGTGTCGCGCAAGATCGGACTAGTCGATCCTTATGAGTTTGCCGACGCATGGCGACGCGAGTATCAACCTGCCATGGCGATGGTGCGCTCCGGTGCACGTGAATACGTCCCACTCGATGTGCTGCATCGGGAAAACCTCAACAAGGTCCTTGCGACATTCTGGGTCGAAATGGCTGAGGATGAGCGCGACGACCTGAACCGCGCATGGGAACAAATGCCACCTTGGGCGGCCTCATGTGCTGACCTGTCGAGGCTGAAACGGCAATTCATCATAGCGCCTTGCTCTAACGGTTCGATCACGATGATGACGCGGCTTGCACGGTATGCGCAATTACCGTGGGATTGTGTGCTCGGCGCTGGTATCGCCAAGGCGTTTAAACCGGAACCGCGCGCATATCTCGAGTCCGTTGGTGCGCTTGGGCTGCCCGCTCACCGCGTCATGATGGTCCCCGCCCACAACAGTGACCTCGCCGCGGCGCAAGCACAGGGTCTGGCAACAGCCTTTGTGCCCAGAAGGACTGAATATGGCTTCACGCAAGCAACGGATCTAGAGCCGACTGGTGACTGGGACATATGCGCCGAAAGCCTCGGCGAACTGGCGGATCAACTCGAGGCGATGGGCCCCAAACACCCGCTGGGTCAGACGCAACGCGATCTACACTGAAGATCGTGTCGCGGCCGCCTCGTATCCGTATTTGCCGCCGGTCGCGACTGTAGCGGATAATGGTTCAAACTGCCTCTAGAATAAATGATAACAGCGACTTAGCGGCCAGAGAACGTTGGGTTCCGGTCCCATCCCCTCCGCCACTCCCGCACTTTAAGATATTGATTTTGCGCACTAATGCGACTTCCCCTCGTCATCGTCCCGCCACGAATCCCCCCATTGGCGATAAGGCCTTATTTCGGCCTTATATGGAGGCAGGTTGGGCGCGACGCGCGAAGTTTTTGTGCGTACGTCACGAATGAAGTTCCGTGCTGGTGCCGCCGGCGTGGGCGAAGCCGGAGAATACCGTTGTACTTTCAATGCCCCGCTTAGTCAGTTTGACCGGCTTGAACCGCGAATACGACTGATGGAACACAAGAGGAGTCCAGGTGCCGACCAAGACCCAGACGTGCAACGCGACCTAGGCTCCGGACCCATTAACCGCCTAGCGGAGTCAAACTGTTCGTGATTCACGGCGGTCATCCTGGAGGGGGTGGCCATGTCCGAGAACCTGTTCTGGTTGCGCTAAGCGCCGTCCGCGACGGCATCGGGCGGCTCGATCATACCAAGTTCCAGTTTCACGTCAGAGACCTCCCTCGCTTGTCACCTGCGCTTCGTGGCTATGTTGCCATCGGTGAGAGGCTCGCAGGAGATCTGTCCGAAGCAACACTTCTACGCATTCACATCGACAGCAAGAAGCTCTCAGCGCTTTACTGTCCCGATTTTCAGACGTCTCCTTTGCCTCGCATCACACCGCAGGTGACCGGGTGAAACTCCTCTACTTGCGCTCCAGTTACATGGCGCCGGATCATCCCGGCCTCGCAGAACAGAAGAGCTTCGATGAACGTATTGAAGCCGTTGAGACACTGGATTTGTCTGACGAGGGCCCTGATCTAAGGACCTTTTCAATGGAACTGTTGCGCGCAGGAATCCAGGTCCCAAGGACCTAGTGATCCTCTTTCTGCAGAGGTTCAGGCAAAGAGAAATAACACGTAACCGCATCTCAGAATGTATCCGAGTACGCGGGATCAGACTTGATTTTGCACCGCTTATAGGGATTGGTGGCCCTCCATAGGACACTTTACCCCAACACGAACTAGAAACTTTTCTGCTTTTGAAGCAATATGTTCACATCCGATAAGATACGCGCTTGCTTCCTTGGCGGCGCTATTGGCGACGCTCTCGGAGCGGAAGTCGAGTTTTGGTCGTTAGACCGGATCCGACGCGAGTTCCCGGATGGCCTAACCGAACTTATCGAGCACGACGGGATACGAGGAGCGATCACCGACGATACGCAGATGTCGCTCTTCACGGCGGAAGGTTTGATCCGAGCAGTGGTTCGCAAAGCTTGCAAAGGGATCTGCCATCCGCCGGGCGTTATCCACCACGCACTTCTTCGATGTGACCTGCCACGGGATTTTTCCTCCACCATCGATTAGAGTCCGGCCCAACTTTGCTCCGCGCCCCTTCTCTGGACCGCCTAGGCCTGGAGTTTCCGGCCTCTGATCACGACGGCGGGCTGGCTGATCCGTCGGGATTGTGGATGTCCGCCGGGACGTTGTACCCGATGGCGCTGTGGGTCCGGACCTCGTTGTAGTCCCTACGCCAAGCATCCAGCTTTTCGCGGGTATCGGCAAGCGCGCTTCGCTGGAAATGGACGCGGCAGCACTGCCAAGTGGAGGAGAGCACCCGCGCCGTCGCGGCCTTGATGCCTTCATACGGATCCAAGATCACCAGCTTCACGCCGCCGAGACCGCGGCGAACGAGGTCACGGAGGAACTCAGTCCAGAACGGCTCGGCCTAGGATGCGCCGATCGCCATGCCCAGAACCTCGCGCCTTCCATCGGTGTTGACCTGCTCCCCTGAAATGGCCCTGATCTGAGGTTTGAACCGCCCCGAGTTTCCCGGAGGCTGTTTGGTTTGGTTTATACGGCTCGCTGCTGCATGTCGATCTGCGCGTAGTAGCCCGCCTCTGCCTCGGCTGGCGGGATGTGGTCGATTGGCTCGAACAGGCGGCGGTTGTTGAACCAGTCGACCCATTCGAGGGTCGCGAACTCGACGGCCTCGAGCGAGCGCCACGGCCCCCGCGGTCGGATGACCTCGGTCTTGAAGAGGCCTATCACGGTTTCGGCCAGCGCATTGTCGTATGAATCACCGACCGATCCGACCGATGGCTCGATCCCTTCCTCGGCCAGGCGCTCGGTGTAGCGGATCGCCAGGTATTGGGAGCCTCGGTCCGAATGCGCGATGAGCCCCGCCTCCCTGACAGGCTGACGGTCGTGAATGGCCTGCTCCAGGGCGTCGAGAACGAAGCCTGCGGTCGCGCAGCTGCTGACGCGCCAGCCGACGATCCGTCTGGCATAAGTGTCGATGACGAACGCGACGTAGACGAAGCTCCGCCAAGTTGCGACATAGGTGAAGTCGCTCACCCACAGCCGGTTCGGCGCCGGGGCCTGGAACTGGCGGTTCACCTTGTCGCGCGGGCATGGCTGTGCCGGGTCGGGCGTGCAACGCGCGACCTCGAAACCTTCCCGCCTCAGCTGACGCCAGATCTTCCGCGCCCCGTAGACGCCGAAGTTCTCCGTATGAACACGGGCGATCTCGATCCGCAGCGCGGCGTCCTGCTTGGCGCGAGCGGGGAGTCGAGAAGGATCGTCCCGCAGCGCCCGCTGCGCGTGATACGTCGACGGGGCGATCGGCAGCTGGCGGCAGATCGGCTCACTCACTTTCCAAGATTGCCAGGCCATGGCATTCTTCTTCTATCATGCGGCTGACACTTTATTTATTTGGGCCATTTTCGGCCGAGTTGGACGACAAGGAATTGAAAATTGCGTCTCGGCGGTCACGAGCAATTCTCGCAATGCTGGCGCTGGCCCCGAAGGCAGCCGTGGGCCGGGATAGGCTGGCAGCAACGCTATGGCCTGACCGAGCCGAAGAACAGGCTCGCGCCTCACTACGGCAGGAACTCTCCGTCCTGCGGCGTGCTCTAGGTTCAGCCTCTGACATCATCTGCGCCGATGCCACCTCAGTCCGGCTTGATAGCCATGCCTTTTCGCAGCAGTTTGGAAACCCGTCCGACGGTGAATTCCTCGAAGACCTCGACCTCCGGTCTGAGCCCTTCGACGACTGGAAGCGCGAAGAAGCAGCTAGGCTGGCCGAAAGTGCATCCATGCCGGAAACGGGTGGAACAGGGGATGCTCCGGCCCATAGTATTTTCGATAATCCTTCGGTTCTCTTGATTGGCTTTGTCCCGGCAAGTTCCGCTGAAGAGGATGTCGCCTTTGCCACGGGTCTTGTCATCGACTTGCGAACTTCGCTGTCGCTATGGCGGTGGTATCCGGTCATTGGTCCGGAGACACTTGGCTGGAAAACCGAGCGCGACGGCGACCTCAGGCGGATGGCAGAGTCGGTGGGCGCGTCCTACGTGATCTCGGGAGCGATCCTGAGTGCAGGCGAACGGATACGTGTCTCCGCAGCCCTTACAGATGCCACGTCGGGACACCTTGTCTGGACTGAAACCTTCGATGGCGACCTGTCCGACATTTTCGAGATGCAGGAAGTCATCGGTCGCGCGGTTGCGGCGCGCGTAACGCCCGAGATCGGCCGCGCGGAAACCTCCCGCATCCTTCGCCGCCGCCCGTCAGACATGACCGCCTGGCAGTTGGTGGCGCAAACTGACGAATTGGAGCGAACAGGCGGCGAAGGTTACGGATCGCCAGAGTCCAACCGTGCTCAGGTACCCTTGCTGGAGGCCGCGCTGGAGCTTGAGCCTGACTATGCGCGTGCTTGGGTACGCCTCGGGCGTTACTACTTCAGAAGCGGATTGCAGGGCTGGACCGGAGATCGCGCCGGATATTTCAAGAAAGCGCTCGAGTATTGCCAGCGCGCCGTCGATCTCGACCCAGGTGAGTGGGAAGGCCAAGCCTATCATGCACTCACGATGATTTACGGGATGCGCGCTTTCGGCCCTGGAAGGCTTCATGCGGAGGAGGCGGTGCGGCTAAATCCTTCGGCGCCGACCGCACGACACGCCCTCGGGTGTGCTCTGGAGTGGCTTGGAAAACCAGAGAAGGCTCTTCCCCACCTCAAGGTGATCTCTAAACTCAATCCGAATTACCACAATCGCGCGGCCGTTCTCGGCGACGTGACGACTTGTGAACTGTTTCTCGGCAACATGCGGGAAGCCATCGCGGCGGCGCGCGAACTCCGGGACATCGCCCCCGAATATTGCCGTGGTCTGCAACGCGTAGCAGTGACGCTCGGCCATGCCGGTATGACCGCAGAGGCCTACGAGGCACTGCAGCGCGTACTGGAACTGCAACCGGACTTCGACGAAGCCTATGTCCGGGAAACCTATCCCTACGTGAAATCTGAACACATTGATCTGATCCTGGAGGGATTGCGTCGTTCCGGGTGGAACGGCTGAACTCAGCCCCCCCCTCCTCACAGCGGTTCAGGCGATGTTGGCGTACTTCTGTTGGGTTAGGCTGCTGTTTCCACGATGGGCTCTGGGTGCCGGGGGACCACTGCCACCAACCGCTGAGCGCCTTTTCGTCAGCGTCGGATCGGGCGAGCGGCTTGTCGGCGTTCATCTGCCTCGTGAGGGGCAACGGCAGGAGCGGGAAATCTTGTCCTGGGGTTCGGCGGCAACGCCTGGAGTGCAAACGACCTGGCGATCCATTTGCATGAGATCTTCGCTGATCCCGACATCGTTGTGTTTCACTACCGCGGCTACGCGCCCAGCACCGGGACTTGCAGCGCGCGGGCGATCCTGGAGGACGCGCTGGCAATCCATGATGAAGTCGTCGCCCAACTGGCGCCGGACCAGATCCTGGTTGTCGGGCTCAGCGTCGGCGCCGGCCCGGCGGCTCACCTTGCCCGCTCGCGTCCGATCGCCGGTCTGATCCTCGTCACGCCGTTCGATACGCTGGAAGCTCTTGCCCGCGAACACTACCCTCGGCTCCCGGTCGGGCTCCTGCTCAGGCACCACATGGACCTGGCAGGCGACCTGGCTGCGGTGCCGGCGCCCGTTGCGGTGATCTCGGCCGCCGAGGACACGGTCGTCCCGCCACTCCGGACGGACGCGGTCCGCAGGTCAGCGCCGACCCTCGTCGCCGATCGTGTCATCGCCAACGCCGGCCACAACTACATCTACAACCGCATCGAGTACAGACGCGCGATGCAGGACGCGATGTCGCTGGTCGAGGCGGGGGCCCAGACCGATTACTGAGCCAGCGGATGACGCAGCGTCCCGGATCCAAGATTGGCATCAAGAAGCCTGCGCGCACCTTCAGGCAAATCTCATCGAAACGGATGCCCCACAGCCGCATCGCGGGCCGACCCACCGCGGAATTCCGCCAAAGGTCTCTGTCCGCGACACCTCGCATCACCGCATCGACGACCGGCTCCAGCGCCGCGCCGTTGAAGACCGGCGGCGCGTGATGGCGCCAGTCATCGGTCACGAGGACCCGCGACGCCGGCCCGGTCTGGGTGGCGTTCATCTCCGGGAACAAGCCTCGGTCTGGCGCGTCACCGGCCGCCTGCGACCGAGGATCAGCGGCCCGGTTGTCAGCGCCGCCAGCGTCCTTCGATCACTGCAGTAGCCGCGCGCGCAGGGCGGGGTCCGGCAAGGCGCACATGTCGCTGCGCCCCAGGCGATAGCGGTTTCGGGCGATGCGCCGGTAGACCCACTCGCGCGCTGGTCGCGGCAGGACGCGCATCCCACTGGCCAGCCGGCCCACGCCCCCCAGCCGTTGACCGATCCGAATGATGGCGTCCATGCCGGACCAGGCTTGCCCTTCATCTAGCAACAGCCAGGTTTCGGGATCACCGGGGTCCAGGCCGTAATGGCGCGCAAGCGCCGTGCCCGTCGCGGACTGCAGCGGACAGATGCGAAACGCTGCCGTCCTGTCAAGCCGCGCGATCATCCGCGCCCCCCAGGAACAGAGGGTGCATTCCCCATCCATGACGGCAATCGGACCGCCATCTTCGAAGTCCGGGACGCTCGGGTCGTCCCGGTACGAATAGCGATGCTGCGGGCGAAGCTCGGCCATGCGTGCCTCCATGAAAAGCCAGTAACACCATTGCCTGATCAAGCCGTGAATGGAAACACACCCGAGCCACCTGCAAGTCCAAGGTACGTATGGTGCTCGCAGAGATGCCATTCGACCGACCACGATTAAGGACGCCGCGATCGGTCTCGAAGCATCGCTGTCTGGATGTGAAATTGATCGCAGATCGGTATCATGGACACCGATCTGGGTAACCCTGGACGCCTTCGACGCCGCAAACAACCGCTTCGAAGCGCCAGCGGACGGCACCCCCCTCTTCGGCGCGACACTGCTCCAAAAGATCAACTCCAGCGCCACGCCAAGGATTCGCGGGCGGCTCGTGTTGAACGGCACGACTGAAATCCGCGGCTCCTTTGGCGAAATATCCGCCACCCACGTCTCGCTCGCCACCGCTATATGGCTGCACACCATCGTACCATTGAACTCCGGCGATACCGTCGAGTTGCAGGGGGATGGGCTTGCAGGGGCTTTGTCAAAGCATTGGGCGCACCTCGAAGCGCGCTTGCTCACCGAATATCACCGCTTGGGTTTTCTAACGACGCAACCAGCGTATTTTGCGCGGTAGAAAGGTGCGCAATGAGAGCTGAAGTTGCCCTGTCAGAATCTCTCTCGATCAGGGCGTCAATGATTTGAAGATGTTCGACCATGGCCTGTTCGTTACGCGCTTTTTCCTCGCTGCTTCCCCAGCGATAGTGAAAGTGAAAGATAAAAAATACAGCCTCTTGAAGGACTTGCATTATCCGGTTTTCAGACGCGGAATTGAGCAGGCTGTGAAAGCGGTTGTCCAACTCCACGAAAGGCAGCGTCTCGCCGCCGACTGTTTGGAGCAGTTCAACATGCCGGGTTCGGATGCTTTGAAGCGTCGGCCAGAAGGGATCACTGTGCGGCAAGCCAACGAGCGGGGCGACGGAGTTCACTTCCAACATGCGTCGGAGGTTGAGCATCTGACCAATGAAGTCGCGGGTGATAGGTTCGACGCGCCATTCGCGGCCGCGATGTTTCCGGAAGAAGCCGAACTTGCTGAGCCCGATCAGGAACTCGCGGACGTTTGACATCGGGATCTGCAATTGCGTTGCGATCTGGGCTTCATCGACATAGTGCCCTGGCCGAAGTTGCTCGCGGATTATCCAGTTCATGAAGGCAGATCTCAGGATTTCCGTCGTCTCGAGAACTTGGCTCCGCGGGTAGTAGTCGGATTGGTGCACGGGGCGCTGCAATGGTCCCTGATCGCTGTCGAGAAGGCCTCGTTTGCGCAGCTGCTGAATCAGGGAACGTGCCGTCGTGCGGCTGACGGCGAGCTTCCGGGCAAAGCCGGAAATGCTCTCAACACGGCCGCCTGCAGCCAAAAAATCCAGTGCTTCGTTATACTTGAGCCTAAACGTGCGTTGAGACCGCGCCATGGTGCCTGTGGTGGTAATGGTGTTTTTTAATCATTAAAGACATTTGTTCTGACTTCAAGTCTCCCGCACCTTCTTCGGCATCGGGCCGGCATGGCCTACGCAACTATCGGGAGGAACCATGATAGCTTTTTCGATGAAATCCGTCGTGATCGGCGTCGCCGTGGGCATGGCTGGTGCTGGCTCTGCTCTGGCGCAGGACACACTCAAGTGGGGCCACACCTATGAGGTTGGGTCGGTCTATCATCAGGCAGCGCAGCGCACTGCCGAGGCCTTCGAGAAAGCGACCGACGGACGCTACCAGATCGAGGTCTTTCCGGCTTCTCAGCTGGGCAACGAGGCCTCGCTGAACGAGGCTCTGTCGCTGGGCACCGTGGACATCATCTACTCCGGCCCGACCTTCATGTCGCAAAGCTATGGCCCGATTGTCGTTTCGGCTTATCCCTTCGCGCTGCGTGACTACGAGCATTGGAAGGCCTACGGCGAGTCGGACCTCTTCAAGGAGTTGTCCGAAGGATACACTGCCGCCACGGGCAACGTCCCGGTCGCGCTGACCTACTACGGCGCACGCCATGTGACGTCGAACAAGCCGATCCTCGCCCCCGAGGACATGGAGGGGCTGAAGATCCGCACCCCCGGAGCGCCCGCCTTCCAGTGGTTCCCGCAGGCCGCCGGCGCCAACCCGACGCCGATCTCGTTCTCGGAAGTGTACCTGGCGCTTCAGCAGAAGGTCGTCGATGCGCAGGAGAACCCGCTGCCGACGATCCAGTTCAAGAAGTTCTACGAGGTGCAGACCAACATCAACCTGACCGGTCACATCACGAACTCGCTGATCACGCTGGTCTCGCCGGGAACCATCGCGCGTCTGGGCGACGATTACGCCACCCTCGAGGCGCTGATGAAGGAAAACGCGCTCTGGGCGTCGAATGAGATTGTGACCGCCGAAAACGAGCTGGCCGACTGGTTCCGCGCGCAGGGCGTGGCCGTGAACGAGGTCGACCGCGCACCGTTCATCCAGCTGATGGCAGACTACCTCGACACACAGGAGTTCCCATTCTCGAAGGACATCTACGACCGCCTGCAGGAGATTGGTCAATAAGACAACACCGGCGCACCCGGCGGCCCCGTGTCGCCGGATGCACCACTTTCTTCAGGGGGGAGAGGCGCCATGGGCGTGGATGACAAGATCGACGAATTGCTGGAGGCCCAGGAACGCGAAGAGGCGCGGCATCTGGACGAAATGGACCTCGGCTTGCGCGACGCACCATCGCTGCTGCTTTTCGCAATCCTGTTCATCACGGTATTTCTGCAGTTCTTCACCCGCTACGTGCTGAACGACTCGCTGTCGTTCACCGAGGAACTGGCCCGCTATCTGCTGATCATACTGACCTTTGTCGCGGGCATCCGCTGCCAATTGCGCGACAGCCACATTCGGCTGGAATTTCTGGATGATTGGGCTGCAAAGTACCTCGGTGCGCTCAAACTGTTCGCCCTGACACTCGGCCTGATCTTCTTTTCGGTCTCGGCCTGGTCGCTTTGGACGCTGATCAACCGCACTTGGTATCAGCAGATGATCTCACTGCCGTTCCCGAAATATTATCTTTACTTCGTCGTGCTGGCCGCCATCGCGATCACAATCGCAGTGCATGTCTGGCAGCTCTACCGCTTGGTCGCTGACCGCAAGGAGCCCAAAGCATGACCATCCTTCTGCTCTTTGCCATCCTCTTTGGTCTGATGTTCTTGAGGGTGCCGATCGCCATCGCGCTCGGATTGTCCTCACTGACGTATATATTGATCTCGGACCAGCCCGTGGTGCTGCTGTTGCACCGGACGATCGGCGGTATGGACAGCTTTCCGCTGCTGGCCATCCCGTTCTTCATCTTCGCCGGCGGGCTGATGAATACCGGCGGCATCACAAAGCGCATCTTTGCCTTTGCGCGCGCGCTGGTGGGCTGGATGCATGGTGGTCTGGGCCACGTGAATGTCGGCGCCTCGATCATATTCGCCGGCATGTCCGGCGCTGCCGTCGCCGATGCGGGCGGGCTGGGCCAGATCGAGATCGAGGCGATGCGTGAAGCAGGCTATGACGACGACTTCTCCGTCGGTGTAACCGCTGCGTCGTCGACCATCGGGCCGATCATCCCGCCCTCGCTGCCGCTGGTAATCTTCGGCGTCATGGCCTCGGCCTCCATCGGAGAGTTGTTTGTCGCGGGTATCATCCCCGGCCTGATGATGGCCTTGGCGCTGTCGGGCATGGTCTGGTGGATGTCGCGCCGCCGCGGATATCCGCGCGACACGGCTTTGGACATGTGCAACGTGTGGACCAGTTTCCGCGCTGCCTTCCTGCCGCTGATGGCACCGGTCATCATCGTCGGCGGCATCGCCTCGGGGGCCTTCACACCCACCGAAGCTGCCGTGTGCGCCTCGGCCTATGCGCTGATCCTGGGGCTTTTCGTCTACCGCACACTGAACCTGCGGCGGATCCTTGCGGTGTCCATCGAGACCATCGAGACGACCGCCGCGCTGATGCTCATCGTCGGCACTGCCAGCGTCTTCGGCTGGATCCTGACCGCGAACCAGGCCGCCGCACTCTTTGCCGAAACGATGCTCGCCCTGACCGACAACAAGAACGTCATTCTACTGATCATTCTGGTCGTGGTGCTGATCGTGGGGCTGTTCATGGAAACCATCGCAGCGATCTCGATTCTTGTGCCGGTGCTGATGCCAGTGGCCGCGCAGGTGGGGATCGACCCGGTGCATCTGGGCATCATCGTGATCCTGAACCTGATGCTTGGCCTTCTGACGCCGCCCATTGGTATGGTGCTCTATGTTCTCTCCCGCGTCTCGGGGGTGCCCTTCAAGCAATGCGTCACGGCGACAATGCCCTTCTTGGTGCCGCTCCTCGGAGTGCTCCTGCTGCTGACCTTCGTGCCGCAAATCACTCTTTTCCTGCCTGAACTTCTCTACCGGAACTGACGCCGGGCGACCTTTCAAGGAGACCCTTCAATGATCGAAACCATGCGCTGGTTTGGCCCCAATGATCCTGTGCCCTTGACCTATATCCGCCAGGCCGGAGCGTCGGGCATCGTCACGGCGATGCACGACATCCCGCTGGATCGGGCTTGGACGGCCCCAGAAGTGCGCGCCCGTCGGGAGATGATCGAGGAGGCCGGATTGGACTGGACCGTGGTCGAGTCCATTCCCGTGGCCGAAGAGATCAAGGCCACCGGCACCAAGGCCGGGGCCGCGGTCGAGACGTGGCTCAACTCCTTGCGGGCGGTGGCCGAGGCCGGGATCGAAACGGTCTGCTACAACTTCTCCATCGGCGTGGATTGGGTGCGTACCGACACCGAGTTCACGCTCCCGAATGGCGCGCAGGCGCTGCGCTTCGATGCCACGGCCTTCGCCGCCTTCGACCTCTTCATCCTGCAACGTCCCGGGGCCGAGGCCGACTATTTGCCCGAACGGATCGAGGCGGCGGAGCGCGCCCATGTGGCCATGACCGAGGCCGAGCGGCAGCGCCTGACCGAGGCCATCGTCGCGGGTTTGCCCGGCTCGATGATCGGCGCGGTCGGTCTGGATGCGTTCCGTGAAAAGCTGGCTTCTTACGAAGGGCTGACCAATGACGGGATCCGCCAGAACCTCATCGATTTTCAAAGCGTCATCGTGCCCGAGGCCGAGCGGCTGGGTGTCGATCTGTGCATCCATCCCAACGATCCGCCGAAGAACCTGTTTGGATTACCGCTGGCTGTATCCACGCCCGAGGATTTCAAGACAATCTTCGAAGCGAATCCCTCGCCCGCCAACGGCCTTACATGGTGCCTTGGCTCGCTGTCGGTTGGCGCTGCTGAGGATGCCATCAAAATCGGCCGCACCCATTCCGACCGCATCCGTTTTGCCCATCTGCGGGTGGTGCAGAAAGACGAAAGCGACGCCGATTGCTTTGAAGAGGCTGAACATCTGGCCGGAGAAGTCAGCCTGATCGAAGCGGTCGAAGTCCTGCTGACCGAGGAAGATCGCCGCGCATCCCGCGGCGCGCCTAAGCCGATCCCGATGCGTCCCGATCACGGCCACCGCATCGCCGACGATCTGACGCGCACGGTCAATCCCGGCTACAGCTTCTACGGTCGGCTTAAGGGGCTGGCGGAGCTGCGTGGCGCGGCGGCGGCGCTGCTCTACACGCGCGCCACCGTATGAGCGGCCCAGGTCCAAAGGCCCTTTTCGTCGGCGCCCTGACCCGTGACACTCTCTACCGGGTCGATGATTTCTCGCGCGGGCCGGGCAAGTACATCACGGAAGGCACCGTCAGCACCGCATCAGGCATGGCGGCCAACGCGGCCACGGCTGCGGCGCGGCTGGGGGGCTGTCCGGCTCTCTGGGCCAGCGTCGGAGGCGATGCGCTCGGTCCGGCGCTGATCGCCGAGATCGCCGCTGAAGGTGTCGATTGCAGCCCCGTGCGCCGGGTGCCCGGAGGGCGCTCGGCCTCGGCCACAATCATCGTGGACGGCTCGGGCGAGCGCTGGGTGCTGGTGGACTACGACCCGGTCACGCAACGCGCGCCCGAAGCGTCAGAACTCCCCGACATGTCCGCATATGCCGCGGCGATGGTGGATGTCCGCTGGCCCGAGGCGGCGCGGATCGCCCTGACCAACGCCCGCGCGGCTGGCCTGCCCGCCGTGCTCGACGCCGACGTGGCCCCGAAAGAGATATTGGAAGATCTGTCGCGCCACGCGAGCCATGTTGTGGCCTCGGCCCCCGGCGCCGCGATCCTGACCGACGGAGCCGCTCCCGAAGCCGCCGCCGCGCGCATCGCGGAAACCTTCGGCTGTTTCGCCTGCGTCACCGACGGGGCCGCCGGATCGTTTTTCGTCGAAGGCCCGGGGCTTCCAACTTCCCATATCCCCAACCCCGTGGTCGAGGTGATCGACACCAACGGCGCAGGCGATGTCTTTCACGG
The DNA here is from genome assembly GCF_900116765.1 of Jannaschia seohaensis. Lineage (GTDB taxonomy): Bacteria > Pseudomonadota > Alphaproteobacteria > Rhodobacterales > Rhodobacteraceae > Jannaschia > Jannaschia seohaensis. The sequence continues at coordinate 112,904 of NZ_UETC01000013.1, forward strand.
CGCATTCACCCAGGCCCTCGCCGAAGGCCAGGGAGCGACAGACTGCATCCGTTTTGCCAGCGCCGCTGCAGCGCTGAAATGCACGGTCCTGGGCGGCCGGCTGGGGGCGCCGAACCGGAAGAACACACTCAAATTGATGGACGAAACCTATCATGCAAGCCGCTGACCTGATCGAAGTTCTCCAAACCGTGCGGGTGGTTCCCGTGATCGACCCGAAATCGCAGGCCGACTGCCTGTTGGCGGTCGACGCGCTGGTCGCGGGCGGGGCGACGGCGATCGAGATCACGCTGCGCTCGGACATTGCCTACGACACGTTCAGGGCCGTCCGTGCCGCCCATCCCGGCATCGTGCTGGGCGCGGGCAGCGTGATGGACTCGCAGACCTACGAAAAGGCCGTGTCCCTTGGCGCGGATTTCACGATCAGCCCCGGCCGCTGCCTGACGCTGGAGGCGTATGTGGCGGGCAAGCCGGTCGCGCATGTTCCCGGCGTCGTCACGCCGACCGAGATCATCGCCGCCCGGCAAGCGGGCCAGACGCTGCTGAAGTTCTACCCCTCCGAAGCGGCAGGCGGAGCGTCTGCGCTCAAGGATCTGGGCCGCATCTTCCCGGATGTCCTGATGATGCCGTCCGGCGGCATCAAAGAGCCAATGATGCCCGACTACGCAGCCCTTCCCGGCGTGCTCTCGGTTGGTGGGTCATGGATGTACGCCGAAGGTGGAAAACACCGCCCAGCGCCCGATGTGAGCAAGGTCATGGCGCGGTCTATCACCGCGATGAGGGGAGCTGCCCAGACTTGAACGCGAATAGCTGCGCGGCGCGTGTTCCGGCCGCACAAAAATCCGGACCTCACGCCCACCTAAGGAGCCTTGAAGAGCGACATGAACAAACTTCTTAAATACATCGCCGTGGTAGCGGCCCTGATGGCTGCAACACAGACACAGGCGCAGGAACCGCGCACGGAGCAGGTCCGATTCCCCACCGGCCAAAGCGGAACCGTCATCCAGAACTCGATCACGGGCTACGAGAGCGTCGAATACCTGCTCGGGGCACGCGCCGGGCAACGCATGATTGTCGAAATGTCGACGAGCAACCCCTCCGCCTACTTCAATGTCTTTGCGCCTGGCGACCGCCCCGGTCAAAGCGCAGCGATGTTCATCGGCGCTTCGAGCGGGTTGCGCTACGAGGGCGTTCTGCCGGAAAACGGCGAATACATCGTGCAGGTCTTCCTCAATCGCAACGCGGCGAGGCGCAACGAGACCGCGAGTTATCTGCTCGACATCGCCATCGGTGCGGCCGGGGCGCAGACCGCCGCGCCGGCGTCCGACTATGCCGACGGGCTCGCCGGTGGCCCCGACTTCTGGGAGGTCTTCGGCGTGTCGCAGAGCCTCAACGTGCGCGCGGCGCCGTCGACGAGCGCGCGGGTGGTGATGGGGCTGCTGAACGGCACCGTCGTGCAGAACCGCGGCTGCCGCCGCAACGAAGGCCGGGTCTGGTGCCAGATCGCCCAGGTGGGCGGAGGCGCGACGGGCTGGGCCGCGAGCCAGTACCTGCGCGAGGCCACCGCGCCGTCGGCAGAAATGCCGCCTGCCGCTGGTTCCGGAAACGTGATGCGTGTCGCAGGCGTGCCCACGAACGATGTTCTGAATGTGCGTAGCGGGCCGGGCACCAGGAACCCGGTGGTGGGCGCGTTGGCCAATGGCGATCCTGTCCGCGTGATAGGGTGCCAAAGCGTCGGCAATACACGCTGGTGCGAAATAGAGATGATAACCGACATGCGCGAACGCGGCTGGGTTTCGGGCCGGTACCTGCGCGACGCCGCGGTATCTGCGCCTGCCCGAAGCGTATCGCCGGCCGAGCAGGCCTGTCTGCGCGCGGTAACCACTGAGACGAACAATCCAGATGTCGTTCTGCTCAGCTCCAGCTTCTCTCAGGCAGGCACTGAAGTGATGGTGGGTGTCGGTCCGCAGCGGGCTCCCTGGCAGTGCATCGCCTACGGTGACGGCTCGACGACGCGTCCGATGTCGATGCTGAACTGAACAGTTCTCTAAGACACGGCCCGTCGCGTTTTGATGCGTAGCGGGCCGTTCATTCTATCAATCCTCAAACAGAAGGAAGAACTCTATGAATAAGGTAATCGTTGGACTCCTCGGGCTGGTCGTCGGCGGGGTCGGGGGCGCGATCGTTGGAGGATCGCTCATCGGTGGGACGGCGGCCGGGATCGGGATCGGCACCGGGTTGAGCGCGGGCATCTGCTCTACGGTGCAGGCCGCGCAGGCCGAGGGCCTCGTGACCGCCGAACAGGTCGATCAGCTTCTCTCTCGGGCCGCGCAGGAGTTGGCCGGCACCGACGGGCTGCCCGAAGGCACATCTGTCATCGGCGGCGCGGCGGAATGCGCGGACGTGATGGAAACGCTCAAGGCCGCCGCCAGTTGATCTTTCCTGGCTATGCGTGCCCTTTGATCATTTGAGCGCAGCACCGCAAGCGGACGCCGTGCGGCAGAGATTGCCAGTTGGTCCAACTGACGTCTCCGCCGCATTGCAACTCAGGCTCCAAGACAGACCGCCCAAGGCTTGAAGGGTCTGTCATTCGCTCCAATTTCGCACGAAGGTGAAAGGGACGGTCTCCCTTCCCAAAGAGGAAACGCATGCGCCGATTTCTCGCTGCCTTCTTCCTTGCGAAAGGGTTGGGCAATCAGGCAGAGCCTTTTCAAAGCCTGCGCTTCTCTCGCCACCTGCTTCTGGCATGCCTCTTGTTCCCGATAACCGTGAGCGCCGTTCTCGCGCAGTCGTCCCCCAGCTGGTCCGGTCGCTGGGATACCTTCTGGCGAGACGGGGCGGCGGTGGTCGAACTGCAGCAGGACGGCCGTTCGGTTACCGGCACCTATGAACCCGGCGCCGGACGGATCGAGGGGCAGATCGACGGTCAGGTCTTGCGCGGGCGTTGGTTCGAGGATGAGGTCAGCGGGCAGCTGATCTTTGCAATCTCGGACGACGGCCAGAGTTTTGCGGGACGCTTCGACACCGGCGAGTGGTGGAACGGGCGCCGATCAGGCGGAGCGGCAGAGCGGTTGATTGCGGGAGACGCGTCCCCGCGCGAGACGCTCCAATCGATTGTTGCGGCGGTTAATGATTTCCTGATCGGTGGAGATGTGGACGCTCTGCGCTTCGCCCGGACCCTGCTCGAGTTCGAAGGAGGCGAAGCCCCGGCGAATACGCTGCGTCATCGCCAGGCTCTGCTTTGGGACATCATCGATCTGTCGACCTTTAGGGTTTACGACGCGCCACCGCGTCCCGAAGCCGACACTGCCACGTTCACAATCGGACTTGATGGCGCGGAGGCGTCCTATGTCTTGCGTTTCGTGCGCGGAAGTGATGCCGGGTGGCGACTGGTCGTCGAAGACGCACAAACGCTTTCAGCCGCCCTCAGGCGCTATCTTAACGCTCTGGGTGAGCCCAACGTGGCGGCAGCCAGGGCCGCCATGGCACGTTCCCCGCGCGGCGTCATGCAACGGTTCCTGTTCGGCATTCATGACTGGGACGGGTCTGGACGGGACGCGGTATTGTCGACGCTCGACCTGTCGATGCTCCCCGACCACTTGCACAACGCCGAAGGATCCTTGTTAGCGGACTACCTGAAGAACGTTCTCGACCGCGCCGGCTTTATCTTTCTCCAGGAGATTCCCAACAATCCAAACCGGACGACGCCGTATGTCCACTATTCGCATCCTCTTGGGGACATCGTGATAGCGCGCATGCCGGCGGAAGACGAGGATGCGCCCGACCGATGGGCCTTCGATGCAGGAACACTGCGCAACTTGCCCCCGCTCTACGCGGCCATGCAGAACCTTCCCATGGCCGAAGGCGTCCCGTCGAGCCAACCGCTGACGCAGTTCTTTTCTCTGCGGGAGCGTATCCGGGATCTCTCGCCGTCTCTGCTGAACCGCGCTGTTGTGATCGAAAACTGGCAATGGCTTGCGATCCTCGTCATGCTTGCGGCGGCCCTCGTTTTGGTGGCGCTGCTTGGTCTCCTGGCTCCGAAGGCAAGGGTCGAACCGGACGATGCCAAAGCCGACGCGCCTGTCTTTCAAGGTAAAGGTCTGGTTCACGCGGTACGGTTGACCCTCTGCAGTCTGGGCCTTGTCTGGGGCTTCGGCGGAATCGGGCTTATTGAGACGCCGCTCGCCCCGCTGCACACCCTCGTCTCTGCAACGGCGGTCATAGGCTGTACCTGGTTCGCAATCCTCGCGACCGGCATGATCGGAGCCATCTTCCAGCGCAGAGCCGCATCCACCGTGGGCTATGCCGACGAGATCGTGACGGCGATGGCGATCGGCATCATCAAGCTCGCCTTGCTCGTGGCAGGTCTGCTTCTGCTCGCAGAAATCGTCAATCTTCCCTACGAGGGCATTCTGGCGGGTTTGGGTGTCGGCGGCCTCGCACTTGCGTTCGCCGCACGCGAGACAGTCTCGAACATACTTGGAGGCATCCTGCTGCTGACCGACCGCCCCTTCCGGCGGGGCGATCTCATTGAAACGCACGGTCAACTCGCAACGATCGAGACAGTCGGTATACGGTCCACGCGGCTGAAGCGGCTCGACGATACGGTAATGATTATCCCGAATGCCCAATTGAGCGACCAGGTCATCGTGAACTGGGGGCTGCGCGCGCGCCGTCGCATCGATCTGTCCATTGGCCTGACCTATGACACACCACGCGACCTATTGGATCGTTTCCTGGCTGACCTCCGGGGCCTCATCCTTCGGCAACCGCGGGTCGACGGTCAGGATATCTACATCGGGATGAAAGACTTTGGCGCGTCCGCCATCGAAATCGAGTGCCGCTGTTTCTTCAGAGTTTCCAACTACGACGAACAGGTGGCAGCCCGCTCCGCCCTTGTCGGCGATATCGTTGAACTGGCAAAGAAACTCGGGGTTAACTTCGCTTTCCCGACTAGGACGATCCACATCGTCAAAGAGGAGAGCTGAACGCGAAGAGTACCGCTCAGGAGGCCGTTCTCAACTTCGCCGCGGCAGCCATGGCCCGAATTCCCGCTGAGCCATCCTTGGCGCTTCGTGCGACATACGTCCGGCTCACACCAAAAAACTCGGATTTCGCGCGCCGGCAGGCCCAGAGAACGTTCGCTCCCGGCCTCGCCTCCTCCGTCACTATATTCCGACGAGCCAATGATTTTGATTGGAATTTCAGGATATTCGAAAGCCGCATCCCCCAGGACACCCCCCACCTTGACGGCGACTGCCCTCCCGGAGGGCGAAGATGTGCATGGTGTCAGTCGGCGTAGAGTGCGGCCTGCATCGCTCGGAAGGCCGGTTTGATTGCTGGCAGCCCCCCTAACCGCGTCTTTCCTTCTGTCACGCCGCCGGAGCGGGCAATGGGCTCCGTTGCAAAAATCGTCGGGAGACCGAGCCTATCCTTTCCCGTGCCGAGGCCAACCTCGGTGGAGCGGGTGATGGTGGCGCCCTCGGTCGACCGATCTTCCGTCATCTCCGGCAGGCGCGCCCGGGCGGTGGGCGTCATGCCGAGTTCGGCCATGAAGCGCCCCATCAGTTCGAACTGCTTGTTGGCAATGCCGATCCACGGCGATTGCTGCACATAGCCGGACGGCGTACAGATCAGCTTCGGCGTCTCCTGAAGCTTCGCGGTGGCCTCGGCCTATTGAATGTAGGCTTGGCAGTAGCGCGCGTATTTCTTTGTCATTGAAGCAGTGGTGCCAGGCCAACCAACCGGTCTATGGGCGCGAAGTCATCTGTGAGGGGCTGGGCCTCAAGCCGGTCGATGACCTGCTCGACATATGCCGGGTCAAGCACAGCGAAGCGTTTGGGGTCGGGGGCGAGAGTCTCGATCTGTGAGACCGGGCTTCGGGCGCTGCCTGCCAGCAGGACAAAAACGCGGCGCTCTCCAGGCTGCGGGGGGAGCGCTTCGGTCCAGACCTCGACGCTGTGAAAGACCTCTTGCAAGGTCACGACCAGCGCCGCCAGCGCCTCCATCCGGTCCACGTAGTCGATAGCATTCATGGCAAAAACGCCGCCGGGCGTCAGTCTGTCGGCCACCAGCGAGAAGAACTCCGTTGTTACCAGATGCGCGGGCACGGCTATGTCGGTGAAGGCATCGCCCACAATTACATCGAATTTGCGCGGGCTTTCCCGCAGCGCGGCGCGGCCATCGCGGTGCATTACCTCGGCGCTACCAGGGTCGAACCAGAAGTCCCGCACAGCCGCTTGGGTCACGGCTGGATCGACCTCGCTCACTACGATTTCCGAGACCGCACGATCCGCCCACGCCCGAGGCACCGAGTAAGAGCCGCCACCGATATGGAAAGACGAGAAATCATCGCGTCCCATCCGCATGCGCGGCAGCGCGTCCAGCATTGCGGTGTGGTCGGTGTGCATGATCCGGGGCGTGTCGCGGGCGCTGATGCCATGGGCGAGGTGATCGAGAACCATCAGGTTGACGGGCCGCGGCCCGTCCGTCAGCGCAACGGTTCTGATGCAGTAATAGCTGCTCTCGTCGTCGCAGACCTTGGGGGAGGTCAGGGCCCAACCGCCTGCGGCGACCGGCAGTGCGAGCGCCACGGCCGCGCTCCAGCGGGCGCTGCCCGCAAGGCCGCCCAGGTAGAAACAGAGCACCGCGCTGATCGCGTAGACCAGCGCCATGACCAAGAGCGTCCCGACCGAGCCCACCCACGAGATGAAGACAAACCCAGCCAGCAATGTCCCCAAGATCGCGCCCACAGCGCCAGCGGCGAACATGGCCCCAAGCACGCGCTCGGACTGCGTTGCTCCACGCATCGCGACGACGGCGAGCACCGGAGACGGCACGCCTGCGAAAAGCGACGGCAGGAAGAACGCCAGCGTGGTAAGCGCCCAGATCGCCAGCAAAGGGTCTGTTACGTTGAGCAGGACGGGGGTCGCCGTCCAGCGCAGCACAAGCGAGGCAAGGGCGGTGACAAGCGCGGCCATCGCCATGATCCATCCGGTGGCCCGCAAAGCCCGCGCACTCTCCCACGCGGCCAGCCTGCCGCCCCACCAATGCCCGACACTGAACCCGGTCAGGACCACCGCGATGATCGCGGTCCAGGTGTACAGACTCATCCCCACATAAGGCGCAATCATCCGGCCCGCGACGATCTCAACAACCAGCCCCCCGGCGGAAATCGCCGCCTGAAGCCCGATCAAGAGCCACAAAGGGCCGGTGGTTTTATCCGCGTCGCTCATGCGCCAATTAGGCCGGGTATTTTTCGCCCGTCAATTGGTGGAGAGGACGGGGCCGGGGGCGGACCTTCTCCAGGCGGTTGGCTGTTTGGTCATCCGGAGCCGCTTCGCCGGCCACGCCAGCCGTAGCGCCCAGACCCGTCGTGCCCCAAGATTGAAACCGGACCACCCGATTGGGCCAGGCCAAAGCCTCTCCAATCGCAGCCATGTGATCATTCTCCACTTGCTCCTGTAGTGACTACAGAACGCATAAGTCTTGCATGACGTCGAATGCCGAAACCCTTCAAGATCAGACGAACGGGCCGAACCGCCTTGTCATAGGCGGTGCAGGCTTGCTCGCTCTCCTCAGCGCATCTTGCTGCGTCCTGCCAATCGGTCTCTCCATCATCGGCCTGGGTGGCGCTTGGCTGACGATGCTCGGGCCGTTCGTATCCTACCGCGTCGAAATACTTGTCGTGGTTGGGCTGGTCTTGGCGTGGGGATGGCTGCGGCTTTGGCGTCGATGGAACTGTGCCAGCCGCAAGCGATCAACGCTGTTCATTCTCGGTTTCGCAACACTCGCTTTCGTTCTCGCCGCAAGTTCCCCGCTCTGGGAAGAAGAGGCTGCAAGGACAATGTTTGCTCTGTGGAGGCAAACGCGGTGATGGGCCAAGTCGATTCAAGGGCGGGCCGCGCGACAAAATCCAGGGATCGAACAGTCAGACCGCGTCGTCCAAGTGCAGGCGGTCAATGATCCGTTCCACCATCTCGATGTCGGTGAAGATGGCATGAAGGCGGGGCTCAATTGCCGATACGGAG
>NZ_UETC01000030.1:0-2500 GCF_900116765.1 Jannaschia seohaensis
CTTCCACAGTGCTTCCACGGGTGTTGGAAACGCAAACGCCGCCCCGGAGGGCGGCGCTTAAGCGTTTGATTACGCGAAGGATTTTGGTTGCGGGGAGAGGATTTGAACCTCTGACCTTCAGGTTATGAGCCTGACGAGCTACCGGGCTGCTCCACCCCGCGGTGATATTGTTTGTTTAGAGAGTGATTGGTGTGTTTGTTAGGTTTGGCGATGACCTACTCTCCCACGTCTTGAGACGCAGTACCATCGGCGCGACAGCACTTAACGGCCGGGTTCGGGATGGGACCGGGTGTTTTGCTTGCGCTATGATCACCAAACCAAAGAAACACACCACTGGCTTGTCCAGACCTTTGTTTTATTGGTCTGGGATCCAGGGTTTCACATCGTTTTCCAAGTCAGGTGCATTCACTGTGGTGTATGCTTTCGGATCCGGGGAGGTTTTCTGCCTGTCACTGGATCGAATCAAGCCTATCGGACAATTAGTACCGGTCAACTGAACGCATTGCTGCGCTTACATCTCCGGCCTATCGACGTGGTGGTCTGCCACGGTCCTCAGGGATACCTTGTTTTGAGGGGGGCTTCCCGCTTAGATGCCTTCAGCGGTTATCCTGTCCGATCATAGCTACCCTGCACTGCCGTTGGCACGACAACAGGTCCACCAGTGGATCGTTCACCCCGGTCCTCTCGTACTAGGGGCAACTCCTCTCAAGTATCCTACACCCACGGAAGATAGGGACCGAACTGTCTCACGACGTTCTAAACCCAGCTCACGTACCTCTTTAAACGGCGAACAGCCGTACCCTTGGGACCTGCTCCAGCCCCAGGATGAGATGAGCCGACATCGAGGTGCCAAACACTGCCGTCGATATGGACTCTTGGGCAGTATCAGCCTGTTATCCCCGGCGTACCTTTTATCCGTTGAGCGATGGCCCTCCCACTTGGGACCACCGGATCACTATGGCCGTCTTTCGACTCTGCTCGACTTGTCAGTCTTGCAGTCAGGCTGGCTTCTGCCATTGCACTCAACGAGCGATGTCCGACCGCTCTGAGCCAACCTTCGCGCGCCTCCGTTACTCTTTAGGAGGCGACCGCCCCAGTCAAACTACCCGCCACAGAGGGTCCCGGATCCGGATGACGGACCGCGGTTAGATATCAAGCGAGGCAAGGGTGGTATCTCAAGGATGGCTCCACGGCGACTGGCGTCACCGCTTCGAAGCCTACCACCTATCCTGCACATGCCTGGCCTGATACCAGTCTGAAGCTGTAGTAAAGGTGCACGGGGTCTTTCCGTCTAACCGCGGGTAACCTGCATCTTGACAGGTAATTCAATTTCGCTGAGTCGATGTTGGAGACAGCGGGGAAGTCGTTACGCCATTCGTGCAGGTCGGAACTTACCCGACAAGGAATTTCGCTACCTTAGGACCGTTATAGTTACGGCCGCCGTTTACCTGGGCTTCAATTCGGAGCTTGCACCCCTCCTTTTAACCTTCAGGCACCGGGCAGGCGTCAGACCCTATACGTCGTCTTGCGACTTCGCAGAGCCCTGTGTTTTTAGTAAACAGTCGCCACCCCCTGGTTTGTGCCCCCAGATCCAAGTTGCCTTGAACCCGGGCCTCCTTCTCGCGAACTTACGGAGGTATTTTGCCGAGTTCCTTCAACATCGTTCTCTCAAGCGCCTTGGTATTCTCTACCAGTCCACCTGTGTCGGTTTCGGGTACGGTCCAATGAGAGGCTATTTCCAGGAACTGCTAAGCTGCCCTCCCAATCCGATAAGGAAGAACAACCCTCGCAATCCGTCACTTCTCTCTGGCCCAGGAATATTAACCTGGTTCCCATCGACTACGCCTTTCGGCCTCGCCTTAGGGGCCGGCTCACCCTGCTCAGATTAGCTTTAAGCAGGAACCCTTGGACTTTCGGCGACAGGGTCTCTCACCCTGTTTGTCGCTACTCATGTCATCATTCTCGCTAGTGATCTCTCCACCGGATGGCTCACGCCCCGGCTTCATCGAAAATCCCCGATCCTCCAAAGCGCCCGAAGACGCAAAAGAGGAAGAGGATTATGTCACACTACGCTCCGCTACCATGCACTACGTGCATCCTCAGCTTCGGCTCATGGCTTGAGCCCCGTTACATCTTCGCCGCAAGACAGCTTATTTAGACCAGTGAGCTGTTACGCTATCTTTAAAGGATGGCTGCTTCTAAGCCAACCTCCTGGTTGTTTTGGCCGTCTCACCTGCTTTCCCACTTAGCCATGAATTAGGGGCCTTAGCTGGAGGTCAGGGTTGTTTCCCTCTCCACGACGGGCGTTAGCACTCGCCGTGTGTCTGCCATCTAGTACTCCCGGGTATTCGGAGTTTGGTTAGGATCAGTAAGCCTGTGGGGCCCCATTACCCATCCAGTGCTCTACCCCCCGGGGTATTCGGATGACGCTCTACCTAAATAGATTTCGCGGAGAACCAGCTATCTCCGAGTTTGATTGGCCTTTCACCCCTAGGCACAA
>NZ_UETC01000014.1 GCF_900116765.1 Jannaschia seohaensis
GCCTCGGCGTATTTTGCGATGGCGGAGCTCGACCGCCGGTCGAAGTGATGGTGGATTTCATCGAGGCGCATCGTGATGCGCATGGGGTCGAGGCGCGCGTTCGTCGCGCCCCTTTCGCGCGCGATCTCGATCAAAGGGCCGTTTTACCGCGCCGGGCTGGCGCGAGGCGACGATGCTGGCATCTTCGGTCATAAGCGTAACGCTCCCTCGGGAGGTTGTGGCAGAGTTCATCACCCGCCTCGATACGCCGCCTACTCAACCCTTATCATCCCTCCTCGGCCCTAGCTCTCGTTTGGCGGAGGAGGCCCAGGCCATTGGGTACGCATTCTCAAGGCCCTGGCCGATCCAGGCGGCCCACCCGGGCCACGTTCCCTTCGCTCAGCTCTCCGCAAAGACCTCGTCAATCATTTGTGCGTAGCGTGCCGCCGAGCCGGGCATCTCTCCTCCGAGCGGGGGGCGGGACCGCGGCGCGCGCGCCAGGACCGCGCGCACCCGATCCACGAAGTCCTGCCGGTCAGAGGCGACCTGGACATCCTCATGCTCCGACATCCCCGAGACCTCGGTGGTCACGACGGGCAGGTTGTAGGCGCGGTACATCTCCAGCTTGAGCGGGTTCATGAACCGTGAGACCTCGTCGTCGAGATGCGGGATGATCGCCACGTCGCAGCGCAGGCACAGCGAGGCGGTCTGAAGCTCTGTGAGCGCGCCCCAGTAGACCACGTTGTTGTTGTCTTTCAGCGCCGCCTCGATCTGCGCCGTGGCGCGACGGCCGCTGCCCGCTATGTGTAGCCGCGCGCCGTCCAGCATCGCGCTCAGCATCTCTATGAGCTTCCAGTCGATCCGGTCGTTCAGATTGCCGCTGTAGAAGATATCGGCGGGGCCCTCAGTCCTGAGAGCGGGCATAGGAAGCGACAGCGCGTCGTCCGGCACCTGATACCAGTTGGGGATCACCGAGAGGCGCGCACCAACCTCGGGGGGCACGAAGCCCGCATCGGAGAAGAAGGTCCGGTTGTTCTCGGAGTTGAACACCGTCCGCCGCGACGACCGCAGCAGGGCAGCGTATTGCATCACGCTGTCGGCATGGGTGTTGGTCTGCCAGGAGAAGTGGTTGTCGACCACGTCCGCGATCACTCGATAATCGTCGAGGATGCGGGCGATGTGCTTGTACATCCTGATGATCGGAAACAGGATCATCACCCCGTTGTCGGGGAAGATCCGCTCCTCCATGAGGTAGTCCGAGAACCTGTCCTCGACCTCCGAAAGTCTGGAGCACGAGATGCTGTGATACTCCACGCCGTCGGTGCCGAACGGCCTGCGCCGGTCCTTGTCACGCATGGCCTGCGCCTGGATGTGGAAGTCTGAGTTGAACTCCCCGCGGCCCGCAAGGAGGCTCTCAGCGGTGGTGTTGTGGCTCAGTTCCAGCACGATAACCCGAGCGGCGGGATCAGTTCGCTTGTAGGAGCGCGCGATCTGGTCGATGCGGCGCCCGTAGATCCCTGCATCGGTCTGCTTCCAGATCAGCAGCACCGTCTTTCGCAGCGGGCCGCGCGTGGGTGTGTCATTGACGGCGAGCGTGTGCAGAAGCTCGGTGCCCCCGCGCGCTGCCTCCGAACCAGCGACGCGCTCGAAGACCTCCGAGGCTCCCTCCACCGAGAAGTCGCGGGGCAGCGTCGGCGGCGTCTTGCGCGAGAGCGCGGCCCCGAGCTGCTGGGTGAAGTCCTGCGGTGAGAACAGGTAGACCCCGTCGATCCCCGCGAGATCGGCCACGCTTTCGGAGCGGGGCACGAGCACCGGCTTGCCATGGGCCAGCCCATCCCCGATTTTGGAAGAAATCTGGTAGGTCTGGACCGCGGCGTCGTCGGCGCTGGTCGGATAGCCGGTCAGCACTGCGTCGAAGGTCGCGATGTTGCGGGAGAGCTCATCATAGGGGATCGTACCCTTGGTCGTCGCACCGAGCTCCTCCAGGGTCTGGCGCAGCGCCGGGGGATTATAGGTCCCATAGATGTGGAGCGCGATCTTGCGCCCTGTCCGCCAGCTGAAGTGCTTGATCGCGCGAGCGGCTTCGATCAGGCCCTTATGCGGGCGCACCGTGCCGATGAAGCCGACTGTCGCGAAGACCTCCTCCTCCGCCTCCTCGGGCATGGCGGGCGCGTTGCTATCTTCGGCGGCGGCCGCCACGCTCTCCTCGGAGTCTGGCGCCGTCTCTGGTGGCTGCGGCGCGGGCTCGGGCGGCGGCAGGTCGGAGATGTCGACCTCGCGGCGCGCGTGGCGCACCAGCTCGGCGCCGCGCTCCTGCGCCAGGGTGGCGCTGGCGGCGGTATGGCAGGCGAACTCGCGCGACAGCACCTCGGTGAGCGGGGTCGTCAGCCGCCCGTAGAAGCGCAGTCGCGCGGCGTTGCTCGACGAGAAATGCGCTTCGTTGTCGTCATGGTCGACGATGACACGGGTGTTTTCGCCAATCAGTTGGCTGGCTAGTTCGAAGGCGGGCAGGCGTTCCTTACTGATCCAGACCGTGTCGAACACGACCCCGCGGGCGCGCAGCGCGCGGTGGAAGACGTGCCGCTCGACCCATGGAATCGCCAGCAGGGTGATGTTCTCGCGCAGTAGCGGCTCCCATATGCGGGTCCCAAACTCTTCGAACTGATAGGTGATCAGCACGGTGGGCCGGGTCTCGCGGGCGATGTCGTAGAGCACCTTGGCCCGCCCGATCGGGTTGTGTCCGCCCTCCCAGCAGACGATCGCCGTTGCGCCGGGTTCGCGCGAGAGGCGCGCGACCTGGTTCAACTGGCTCAGGACGTTCTGGGCGAGTTTGGTGGCCTGGGCGATTTTTTCGGCTATCTTGAGCAGGCGGCCGCCGTCGAACCCGAAGAGTTCGACCCGCTCGCCGGGGGCGATCCGCGAGATTAGGAACTCGAAGCCGCTGTTGGGATGCAGGCCCGTCACTTCTTCGACATCGGGGCGGGGTTGGCCGTGAGCCTGCGGAAAGGCGTAGCGGCCGCCTATCAGCAGCACGGGCGTCACGTTTCCGGTTACCGAGGATATCCAGCCGATGATCCGGTCCTCGCCGATGGCTTCAATACGTCCGTCGACCGAGTTCTCGATAAATTTCTTCAATTCAATCTACCTTCCGAAGAGCCATTCAACGATCCGGGGCCGGCGGATGCGGGGCGCGCCCACGCTTGGCCCGCGTCCGGGACTACGCGGCGGGCTGAGTGGCGGCAACCGCGAAGCGCTGCCTTCGGCCGTGCGCGGGCCTGCATCGCCTCGCATAGGGCCGGGTCGCGGGCGGCGGTTTGGCACCTGCCGCCGGAACTGAGTGCGGCGCGCAGCCGGGCGACGGTACTCTTTGATCCGGCGCGGCCCTCGAACATTCGGCGGTCCTCCTCCTCAATCGTGGCCCGCTTCTGCTCTCGATGGGATTCAAGCATCGTGATGCGCTCCATGACGTCGCGATCGACGGTGTCGGCGCTCTGCTGGTGACACTCGGGCTTGGCGCAGCGGGTCACGTGGACCCGGCGCTGTTCCGACAGATCGGCGTCGGCGGCGCGAAGGCGCGCGACCTCGGGGCGCAACTCCACGAGTTGACCCTGCGCCGCCGCCTCCGTGCTGACGCCCAGCGTGACCAAGCTTTGCGGGCGCAGGTCGTCCATCGGCGAGAACAGCGGCGGAAAATCCGCCTGGAACTCGAAAGCGGCGATGCATTTCCGACGCCAATCGATTTCGCTGCGCGAGACGGGAAGCATGGTGTCCAGGCTGGGCGGCGAGGCTTCCGGCTTGGGTGCGGTCTTGGGGCTCATCTCGCAGGCTCTCGGGCAGAGGGTCTGGGGCAGCGCCCCTTCGAGGAGCGTGCGCATGTCGAGGCATCATAGACGGATATTATGTCGAGGTGCGCAAGGCCTATCTGGGCGCCCATCTGGACCATCACAGGATGCGGACCGAGGGGCGGCGGAGGGGGCCTTGCGCTGGCCCGGCGACCCGGACGAACGGCCCTCTCTAGTGCCCGCGTTGATGCGGCCGGACCACGCCCGCGCGGCAGTCTTCCGCCCACGGCGGACACGTCGTGGTTGGAGAGCAGCCGATCATGGTCCGCGGCCTGAGCAGAAACGCCGACCGCGCTCTCCGGTGAGGGCGCGCGTGTCGATCAGGACTTGCCAGAGGAGGCGAGCGCCGGGCCGCTCCGTCTGCTCAGGCGCTGAACGGGTCTTGCGTCACGGCTTCGCCCTCGAAGGTCACGTGGGGGAAGTGGTCCCGCATGCTGTGCATGTAGACCCCCGAGATTTTACCGTAGTTATTGTCGAGGAGGACCGTCTCGATCCCTGCCAGCCCCGCGGCGATGCCGACATGCAGGCGGTTCGTCCTGACCGTCCGTCCAAGCCTGACGAACTCGGCCAGCATCCAGGCGGCCTTCTCGGCACCTCCGGGCAAGACGCCGAAGCGGAAATAGGTCGAAGCGTCGAAGTTCCGCCCCTGGCGCTTGACCGTCCCTTCGGCGCCACCGCGGATGCAGGACAGGTCCTTGCCGCGCAGCGCTTCGGGCGAGATGCCGGCCTTCTCGGCAACCATCTCGGCAAATTCCCCCGCGAAGCCCTCCGCCTGCGCCTGCGCGTCGAGCAGATCGAGATCAGCATAGAGCCCCAGGTCGTGTCCGAAGTGCACTTGGGCCCGGGCGGCATGACGCCTGGCATGTTCGAAGCTCAACGCCTCGCGGCAGAACAGGACGGTCTCGGGCGGAAGCTCGGCAAGGAGTTCCTCGTTGCCGCGCACCGAGTGCGGCAGCAGGACGACGCGGTTGGCGCGCCCGATGGCGGCGCGCATCAGGGTGGCCATGGTGCTGTAGAGCGGGACGAGGTTTCCGCCCCCGCCCAGGAGGATCGTCCGGCCCTCGACCCGCGCTAGGTGCTGCGGCGCGCTCATGACCTCGTACTCGACGCCGTAAGTCGCCAGCAGCTGGTAGGTCGCCGCGGCGATCAGCGAGTCGCCGGCATTGCCGTGATTGGGGACGTAGATCACTGTCTCGCCCGACAGCTCCTTCAGGAGCGCGACGAGATCGGCGTTCTGATCCTCGAAGCGGGAGCGGAGCGCGGTCATATCACGAGCCCTGTTCGGATGGCTGCACAAGCGACCATTCGTTGACCTGCTTATCCTCCATACCGGGGCGCGACTTCACGTTCATCCAGATGTCGGCGATGCTGCCGACATCGATGGCGATGCCGCCGCGTTGCTTGATGAGGGTGCAGTAGCTCTTCGAGAGGATGCCCGCAGCGACGATGTAAATCGTGCCCGGCGCGGGCGGGGCGATCTCCTCGCAGATCTTCTCGTAGACCTCCGGGTAGTGGCCGATATCGCCGTCCAGGCCCCGGCGGCGCTTGGTCTGGTGAGCGATCGAGGCCTGCATCGGGGTCAGGTGCTCGGTGACGGCCCCGATGTTGCAGCGCGCCTTCATCAACCCGGCCAGTTCCTCGTAGCAGGTGATGAAGCCGACATGCGGCCGGTCGGCGAGCAAGGTGAAGTAATGCGGCAGCAGCGAGCGGCTGACCCAGGTCGAGGTCCAGCTAGCCTGCGACAGTCGGGTCAGGTCGTAGCCCTGGCCGAAATAGTTATAGACCCCGCGGAAGCCGCATTTGCCGCGAACGTCGTAGGTCTCGCCAT
Organism: Jannaschia seohaensis; assembly: GCF_900116765.1. Lineage (GTDB taxonomy): Bacteria > Pseudomonadota > Alphaproteobacteria > Rhodobacterales > Rhodobacteraceae > Jannaschia > Jannaschia seohaensis. The sequence goes on from NZ_UETC01000014.1 coordinate 5,650, forward strand.
AGCCCGAGAAGCTCTTCTCGACCGAGTTGCGCTCGGGCGCGCCGATGCCGTCGGCCGCCTCGCAGGCCTCGACCACGATCCGGGTGAAGGTCTCCAGTTTGTCGACCATCAGGTCCTTGTTGCCGAAGTAGATGCTGGAGATCTTGGCCAAGTTGTAGCGCGCCAGATCGGGATAGATCCCGAGGCTGGAGAACAGGACGTTGCCGTCGGCATCGCCCAGCCGGATGTAAGATCCGGGCTCGCCCTTGTCGGCCTTCTCCTGGATCTCCTTGAGATAGGCCACGCCGCTCTGCGCGTTGGGGATCACCGCTCGGCAGGCGGCGTGGACGCGATCGACCTGGGCGAGCGTCTCATCCAGGTCGATCTCCTTTGAATAGGAGAAGAATTGCTCGGCTGCCTTTTCGGGCGGCGGGCCCCAGAGGCCGGTCCCGAGACCATAGCTGTTTGTCAACTGGTTTCTCCTCCCTGGAGGTGTGAAACGTAGGCTCAGACGGGTTGCGCCGTCATTCCCGCATGCCGCGGCCGGAAGAAGGCGGTCGTTCCCGCCCCTCCCCGGAGGCGTGGCGCGCGCGACACAACGGAAATGTCGCCCGGTAAGGCTCCACCCGATCGGGGGCCGGCCACGTCTGCCTAAGTTTCAAGGGTTTGTTCCGTTCGTAGAGGGTGCCTCGACTGCGCGGACACTGGCGTATTGCGGATATGGGGTCAAGTGGCCCCCCCGGGGGGGCGGAGGGCCCTGTCAGAAGGGTGTCCCGACGCCTTCGGGGACGCGACGCAGGAGGTGGGCGACCCGCTCGGCGAGCGCGCGGGGGCGGTCGCCGAGCGGCCCGGCAGGGACGTGGACCCACTGGCCGGAGACGTCCAGCACTGAGATCTCGGCGGCCGCAGGCAGGCCGACGATCAGGCTGTGGCTGAAGCGTCCGTCGAAGGCCGTGTGCACATAGGCGCGTAGGAGCAGGTTCGCGAAGGGCCGGTGCGCGCCGGTCTGCGGGGATCGACTTAGCCGGGAAGGGCTTGACCTCGGCGCTTTCGTCCGACCGCAGAGCGGGCAGGCACCCGTGATTCTGGTCTCGAGCGCGGCCGGCGGCGGCGGCATTCGCATCCGCACACAACCGCCCCCGTTCGCCGTGCGGGTCAGCCGAGTGTCGACCCGGACGGGCGACCCGCCCGGACCGGGCCTCAACTCGGTGGGCAGCCCGTCCTCCAGGACGATCTCGCTCTCGGCGGGACACCGGCCCCTGCGTGCGGGTCGTGCGGCTTGAGGGGGCCGAATTCTGTTTGACCATCCCTCGGACCGATGTCGGGGGAGGGGGCGCCGGGGTCCAGGAGCGCGTGTTGCATCGTCGAAACCCGATCTATACGAGTCGGCCCATGCCGTTCTTTCGCTCGGGCGATAAGCTCATATACTTCATACACGTACCGAAATGCGCTGGGACGTCGGTCGAGTTCTATCTGGCCGAGCGGTTCGGACCGCTGGCTTTCAAGGACTCGGAGCACTACCGCCGCCCCGAACGCGAGCGATGGTCCAAGAGCTCGCCGCAACACGTCTTGCTGCCCGATCTGACCCGGCTCGTCCCGCTCGAGATGTTCGACGCGATGTTCGCGGTGGTGCGCCACCCGGTCGACCGCATGGCCTCGGCCTATCTCTTCAAACGCGAGGTCGAGCGCCAGGTCCCGCCCGAAATGAGCTTCGATGCCTGGCTCGATGGGCTTGAGGCCGTGCGCGCGGAGGATCCCTACGCCCTCGATAACCATGTCTGCGCGGCCGTGGAGTTCGTGCCCGAGGAGGGGGCTGCGGTCTTCCGCCTCGAGGATGGTCTCGGCGCGCTGGTCGAATGGCTCGACACGCAGGTTGGCTCGGCCGACGGGCCGCGCGAGATCGGGCACAAGCAGAACCGCGCCAACTGGTACGCCCGCCGCAACAAGCCCACCGCGGAGTTCTCTGTCGGCCCCGAGGCACGTGCGCGTATCCGCGAGATGTACGCCCTAGACTTCGAGCGCTTCGGCTATGGGATCGACGACGAAACCGCCTACTGAGAGCGCCGATCAAGATCTCGATTGGGGCATTTGGTGGTATCGCCTTTGTCCTTCCTGAGGCCGCCCTGAGTATCACGGTGGGCGCATGATCTGACGGCTCGACTGCTTTGGGTTGAGCTGCCGCTGACCATTACGCTCAAAAGGTATCCCTCGGATGGGGGCGTGACAAAGGTTGGCGGAGCGACTGCAATCCGGCATGCTCGGGCGCGGCAGTCGATCCGCTTTCGCGGCTAGGTTTCCTGTTTGGGTGTGCTGGCGATAGCACGGTCGGGTTGATGCGCGGGTTCGGACTTCGCGGGTGACCCCGCTCGACGGCATCACTTTCGCGACCGGCATCATCGGCTCGGTCGAGTTGACCGCCGAGGCGCTGGGCGTGATGCCCACCGGCGCAACCGATGGCCCCGGCGGACAGACCGCCTATGTCGCGACCGGCTCCCACGGGCTGGCCATCGTGGACACTGCCGGCTTCCGGGCTCCGATCCTCCAGGCCGAGCTCGACCTGCCTGCCATTGCCGAGCAGGTCGCCGTCGATGCGGCGCGATGCCGAGCCTATGTCGCGATTGGCGCGGGCGGATTGCAGGTGATCAATGTGATGCCCTTCAACGCCAGGGGCGTGGGCCCCAGCGTCAGTTTCGATGTCGAGGCCGCGGATGCGGATCCCGGCCGCGCCGGAATCCAGGTCGAGGAGGGCGCGCAGATCTGCCTGTCGCGCGACATTTCCGACGATGTGCAGTTGCGCAATGTCGAGTTGCCGCTCGACGGCCGGGTCTTCGTAAACGACGTCTCTGCGCCGTTCGAGCTGGCCTCCGACGTGCCGACGCTGGCCAGCCTCGCGGATGATCGGATGGAGATCCTGCTGCGGGCGACGGATACCGGCGGCAACGCGACCGTCACTGATTTCGCCACGGTGCTGGTGATCGAGGACATCACCGCGCCCGCGTTGTCGGCGCGACGCCCGAAGGCGAGCAGCTTGTGTTGACGCGGACCGACGCGATCACCGTCGCCTTCTCGGAGCGGATCGACTGGGGCACGCTCGGTGCGGCGGACTTCGCCCTGACCCGCGTGGGCGGACGGGGCCGAGATCGTCGCCAAGGCGGTCGCCTGTCTGGTCGGCCTGCCGGAACGGGCGCTCGGCCGCCATGAGATCACCATCGACCTGGATGGCGTGACCGACCTCGCGGGCAACGAGATCGGCCTGCGGGGTATCCCGCGGCTTCAAGGTCGTGGACGCGACCTCCGTTTGGCAGAGCCCCGCCGGCGGTGTCTGGGAAGACCTGACCAATTGGAGTGGGAACCGCCTGTCCACGGCCGAGGATGTCGTCGCCATCGTTCTCTTGGACGGGGGCAAAGCGAGGCTGCGGACGGAGGCGGAGGTCGCGTGGCTGCGGCTCGACGGCGGGCTGCGCGTCACCAATGGCAGCCTGACGACGACGGACCTGGAAGACGCACGGGGCGCTCTGATCCTGGATGGCGGCGGCCTGGCCCATGCGACCGTGACCGGCCGCAATGGTTTCTCGGTCGAGTTCGAAGGGTTCAGCATCGTGCTCCGGGACGTGACGTCGGAGGTCGACGCGACGGCCGGGCGCAGGACCGAAATCGACATGCTCTATGTCGAGGACTCTATGTCGAGGAGGGTTTGACCGTGAACGGCACGCCCGCGGTCAGGATGGAGGATTCGGTCCCGACCAACCTGCAATTCGAGGGCGCGCAATCGCTGGACGGTGGCGGAGAGGTCCTGCTTCGGGACGACGAGGCCTATGTGTCGCCCAACCGTCAGACGTTCGGCACGCCCGAGCGTCTGGCCATCGGGCCGGACATCGCCGTCCGCGGGGACGGGGCGCTTTTCGTCTACGATGTCGAGGATGCGATCTTGATTCTGGGCGCCGCGGGGGGGCGCGACCCTGGCCAGCCGGGACGCCTTCGTCCTGACCGGCGCGGCGCGGACGGAGATCGGGCTGGATGCGGAGGGGTCGGGACGGCTCGACCTCTCGGGCGCGGCGACCCTGGCGCTGGAGATTGCGGAGAGGGTCACGGCAGTCCTCGGCGACCGGTTCGAGAGCGCGCAGCTCACGGGCGACCGGACGGGTGCGTTCACGTCCTTCGAAGGGTTCGAGCTGGAGGGCGATCTGGCCTGCGTGCTTTTGACCGAGACCGACAGCTTGAGCCTGGAGGTCACGACCTAGACTGCCGCCTTCCTCTGAGCCGAGCTGGGGCAGCGCGCTCGGCCTGCGCATCTCTCCAAGTTTTGTTGATTGACTGGTCAATCAATATCCGGCAGAGCTCTCCGCAGGAGGGCCGCCATGCCGAGAACAGGAACCGAAGCGCCGCGCCGGGCGGCTCTGGTCGATGCGACGATCGCCGAGATCGGCGCTTGCGGGTCGCTCGAGGTCACGGTGGGTTCCATCGCGCGCCGCGCCGGCATGTCCACGGCCCTGGCGCATCACTATTTCGGCTCCAAGGACCGCATCCTGGCCGCCGCCCTGCGCCACCTTTTGGTCGAGCTCGACGCCGCCCACCGCGCCGCCCGCGCCGGCGCCCGCACGCCCCGCGCGCGGCTCGGCGCGGTGATCCGCGCCTGTTTCGCGCCCGAGAGCTTCCGCCCCGACGCGGTCGCGGCTTGGCTGGCCTTCTATGTCTCCGCGCAGGCCGGAGGGGAGGCGCGGCGGCTCCTGCGGGTCTACCGCGCGCGGCTGCGGTCCAACCTAGTGGCGGCGCTCCGGCCCCTGACGGACCGGCCCGAGGACTTGGCCGAGACGGCGGCCGCCTTGATCGACGGCCACTACATCCGCGAGGCGCTGCGCGACGAACCCGCCGACGGCGCCCGGCTCGCGGCGCGGGTGGAGGCGGCCATGGACCGGCTGCTGACATGAGCGGGGGCAGGGGGGCTTTGCCCCCCGTCGGCCGGGGGCCGACTCCCCCCAGAGTATTTTTGGCCAGAAGAAGGAGCATCGGATGATCGCCCAGCCTGTCGCCAGCCATTTCATAGATGGCGCCTATGTCGAGGACGCCACCGGGGCGGAGCTCCTGTCGCTCTACCCGGCCACCGGCGCGCCGGTCGCGCGGCTGCACGAGGCGACGCCGGCCCTGATCGACCGCGCGCTCGCTGCCGCTCAACGCGCGCAGGCCGAATGGGCCGCGACCGATCCGACCGCGCGCGGCCGCATTCTGCGCCGGGCCGCGGATCTGATGCGCGCCCGCAACCGGGAGCTGTCGGAGTTGGAGACGCTCGATACCGGCAAGCCGCTCCAGGAGACGCTGGTGGCCGACGCGACCTCCGGCGCGGATGCGTTCGAGTTCTTCGGTGGCCTCGCGGCGGATCTGCGCGGCGACACGATGGGGTTCGGGGGCGACTGGGCCTATACGCTGCGCCGCCCCTTGGGGGTCTGCGTCGGGATCGGGGCTTGGAACTACCCAACGCAGATCGCCTGCTGGAAGGGCGCGCCGGCGCTCGCCGTGGGCTGCGCGATGGTCTTCAAACCCTCCGAGACGACGCCGCTCTGCGCGCTCAAGGTGGCGGAGATCCTGACCGAGGCCGGGCTGCCGGCAGGGCTCTATAACGTGGTGCAGGGGCGCGGCGAGGTCGGCGCCGCGCTGACCGCCGATCCCCGCGTGGCCAAGGTGTCGCTGACCGGCTCTGTGCCCACGGGACGCCGCGTCTACGCCGCCGCCGCCGCCGAGATGAAGCAGGTCACCATGGAGCTGGGCGGCAAGTCGCCGCTGCTGATCTTCGACGATGCCGACCTGGAGGATGCCGTCTCCGGCGCGATAAACGGGAATTTCTATTCCTCGGGGCAGGTCTGCTCCAACGGCACGCGAGTTTTCGTGCAGGCGGGGCTGCGTGACGCTTTCCTGGCCCGCCTGACCGAGCGGCTGGCGGGCGTCGTCACCGGGGATCCGTTGGATGAGGCCACGAATTTCGGGCCGATGACCACCGAGGCGCAGATGAACATCGTGTTGGACCACCTGGAGCGCGCCCGGGCCGAGGGGGCCCGGGTCGTCGCGGGCGGAGGGCGCATGGAGCGGGAAGGCTGGTGGATCGAGCCCACGGTCCTGACCGACCTGACCGACGACATGATCTGCGTCCGTGAGGAGATCTTCGGGCCGGTCATGTCGGTCCTCAGTTTCGACACCGAGGAGGAGGCCGTGGCCCGGGCCAACGACACGCCCTTCGGACTTTCGGCCGGCGTCTTCACCCGCGATCTGGCGCGCGCGCATCGGGTCGTCGCGCGGCTCAAGGCCGGATCCTGCTGGATCAACCAATACAATCTGACGCCCGCCGGTCTGCCCTTCGGCGGCTCCAAGGCGTCGGGGATCGGGCGGGAGAACGCGCGGGTCACCTTGGATCACTTCACCGAGGTGCAGTCGGTTTATGTCGGCATGGGCAAGGTGGAGTCCGCCTTCTGATGCGGGCCGATTACGTCATCGTCGGCGCCGGCTCCGCCGGTTGCGCCATCGCCTACCGGCTGGCGGAGGCCGGAAAGTCCGTGCTGGTGCTGGAGCATGGCGGCACCGATGCCGGCCCGTTCATCCAGATGCCGGGGGCGCTCAGCTTTCCGATGAACATGGCGCGCTACGATTGGGGCTACCGGAGCGATCCGGAGCCGCATCTGGGCGGCCGCCGTCTTGCCTGCCCGCGCGGCAAGGTCATCGGCGGGTCCAGCAGCATCAACGGCATGGTCTATGTTCGCGGTCATGCCCGCGACTTCGACCATTGGGCGGAGCAGGGGGCCGATGGCTGGGCCTACGCGGACGTGCTCCCCTACTTCAAGCGGATGGAGAACTGGGACGATGGCGGCCATGGTGGCGATCCGGCCTGGCGCGGCACCGACGGGCCGCTGCACGTCACCCGCGGCGCGCGGGAGAACCCGTTGGTGCGGGCCTTCGTCGAGGCGGGGGTGCAGGCGGGCTTCGGCGAGACGCGCGACTACAACGGCGAACGGCAGGAGGGCGTCGGCCCCTTCGAGATGACGGTGAAGGGCGGGCGCCGCTGGTCGGCGGCTAATGCCTATCTGAAACCCGCGCTGCGCCGTCCGAATTGCGACCTGATCCGCGCCTTCGTGCGCCGCGTGGTGATCCGCGAGGGCCGTGCGGTGGGGGTGGAGATTGCTCGGGGCGGCCGCGTCGAGACGGTCGAGGCGGGGGAGGAGGTGATCCTCGCCGCCTCCGCCATCAACTCGCCGAAGGTCCTGATGCTGTCGGGCGTCGGCCCCGCCGGCCATCTGGCCGAGCATGGCATCCCGCTCGTCGCCGACCGGCCTGGCGTGGGCGCCAACCTGCAAGACCACCTGGAGGTCTATGTGCAGCAGGCCGCCAGCCAACCCGTCAGCCTGTTCCGCTACTGGAACCTGCTCGGCAAGGGCTATGTCGGCGCGCGCTGGCTGTTGACGCGCACGGGGCCGGGCGCGTCGAACCAGTTCGAGAGCTGCGGCTTCGTGCGGTCGCGCGCGGGGGTCGACTACCCGGACGTGCAGTTCCACTTCCTGCCCATCGCCGTGCGCTACGATGGGCAGGCGGCGGCGGAGGGGCATGGCTTCCAGATCCATACCGGCCCGATGCGCTCCGAGAGCCGGGGCCGGGTGCGTCTGACCTCCGCCGATCCCGAGGCCGCCCCCTCGATCTTGTTCAACTACATGAGCTGCGAGAGCGATTGGCGCGATTTCCGCACCGCGATCCGGCTGGCGCGGGAGATCATCGCCCAGCCGGCCTTCGACCCGTATCGGGGGCATGAGATCCAACCGGGAGAGGCCGCGCAGTCCGACGCCGAGATCGACGCCTTCGTCCGGGAGCATGCCGAGAGCGCCTATCACCCCTGCGGCACCGCCCGTATGGGGCGCCGGTCCGATCCGGACGCGGTCGTCGATCCGGAGTGCCGGGTGATCGGCGTGGCGGGCCTGCGCCTGGCGGACAGTTCGATCTTTCCGCGGATCACGAACGGCAACCTCAATGCGCCCTCGATCATGGTGGGGGAGAAGGCGGCGGATCACATCCTCGGCCGCGCGCCGCTCTCGCCCTTGAACGCGCAGCCTTGGATCCATCCGGAGTGGCGGACCGCGCAGCGATAAAGACGGGTCAGGTCTCGTCGATGGGGGAAGACGGGCGGGAAGTCGAGCCTTTCCGGGATCGGCCTTCTATCCGCGTTGCGCGGCATGCGTCCCTCCGTCGCCAGCATCTCGGAACGCTTCCAGGTTCGGCTCGCCGCTGTCCCGCGGGCGGGGCAAGCAGCCGCTCCGGGTTCGGTTTCGGGCACGCCTTCGCGCATTGCGGTGAGAGCTCTCTGCCGCGATGACCCGCAGCGACAGGCCGTCGAGCCTGAAGTCATTGAGGATCTCAAGCCAGGCGGCGACCAGGGCTGGTTTGAGAGCCCCGTGGTGACAGGTCTTTCTCCGCAGGCTCGGATGCCTGCACTTTTCTTCGCCCGAGCGGGGACGGCGGCGATGACCGGATGAACTGTGCTGCGCCTGCCGCTGCTCCCGCTCGGCTGAAAGACGGGCCAGGCGTCAGTAGGTCGCCCGACCGCCCGAAAGGTCGAAGGCCGCCCCGGTCGTGAAGGAATTCGCCGGAGAGACCGCCCAGACGATCATCTCGGCGGCTTCCTCGACCTCCAGGAAGCGGCCACGCGGGATCTTGGAGAGCATGTAGTCGATATGCTCCTGGCTCATCTGGTCGAAGATCGGCGTGCGGGCGGCGGCGGGGGTCACGCAGTTCACGGCGATGTCCATGTCGGCCAGCTCCTTGCCGAGCGACTTGGTGAAGCCGATCACCCCGGCCTTTGAGGCGGAATAGGCGCAGGCGTTCGGGTTGCCCTCCTTGCCCGCGACCGAGGCGATGTTGAGGATCCGGCCATAACCCTGCGCGCGCATCCCCGGCACCAGGGCGCGGTTGACGTGGAAGGTGCCGGTCAGGTTGACGGCGACGATGCGCGCCCAGTCCTCCAGCCCATACTCGGCGACGGGCGCGTTCGGCCCCGCGATTCCGGCGGAGTTCACCAGGATCTGGGGCTGGCCCAACGCTGCGACCGTCTCGGCCAGCGCCGCCTCGACCGACGCATAGTCGCTCACGTCGCAGGTCACCGGCACCACGCCTTCGGCGGCGGCGGCCGCGTTGCGCTCGGCATTGGCGTCCCAGGACGCAACGCGCACGCCCTCCGCCCGCAGCCGCGCCACGACCGCAAGTCCGATTCCCTGCGCGCCGCCCGTGACGACCGCCACCTGATCCTTCATGTCCATAGGCTCCTCCGTTTTCGCCGCGACCATAGGCCGGGGGAAATCGGCGGTCGACCGGTGATCGCGCGCCGGCCGGTTCGGGCCTCAGCCTAGGCCCGCGCGCGTCTCGGTGGAGAGACGGTCGATCTCGTCGGTCTGCACGAAGCCTTCCGCGTCGCCGAGGAACAGGCCGATGCGGCGCAGGCGCGGGACGGAGTCGCAGACCACCTTGACGACGATCAGCATCGGCACGGCCACGACCATGCCCATCACCGACCAGATCCAGGCGAAGAACGCCACGGCCAGGAACACCGCCACCACGTTCAGGCGCAGGCGCTGGCCCACCAGGGTCGGCGTCACCAGCTGACCCTCGATGGCGGTCAGCGCGTAATAGGTCGCGCAGATCAGGAGCGCCGTCCACAGGCTGCCCCATTCCACGAAGGCGATCACGGCCACGACCAGCGCGCCGACCACGGCCCCGACGAAGGGAACGAAGTTCAGCGCCATCGCCATCGCGCCGATCATGACGGGAGTGGGCATCCCCCACACCCACATCGCCAGACCGATCACGAGGCCAAGCCCGGCGTTGATCAGCGTGATCGCGCCGAGGTAATTGCCCAGCCGCGCTTCGATCATCCGGATCGTCGTGAGGGTGTTGCGCTTGTCCTCGAACCGGTCGGCCGCCTGAACCGCCTTCTGGATGAACAGATCCCCGGAGGCGACCAGGAAGTAGAGCAGCACGACGGATAGGACGAGCTGGCTGAGCAGGCCGGGCGCCAGGCTCACGACCGAGCCGCCGAGCCCCTGTCCCTCGTTGACGACCTCGACGGCCAGGGGCGCCGCTTCGCCGCGCGCGGACTGCGCCTCGCGCATGGCCGCCTCGGTCGCGTCCGCCGCGCGGGAGAATGGCTCCAGAAAGCCGCCGGGACCCTGCAAGCTGGCGAGGCCCTCCTGCAGGAGGACCGGGATATCGGTCACGAACGCATACATCGGGTCGGCCAGGGCCAGACCGCCCAGAAACAGCGCCGCCACCAGCAGGATCGCGAAGAACGCGGCGGAAACGGCGTCCGGCACGCCCAGACGCGCCAACCAGCGTCGTGGCGCGTTCAGCAGGAAATATCCCAGGATCGACGCGGTGATCGGCACCAGCAGCTCCGACGCGAAGATGAGCGCGTGGATCATCAGAATCCAGAAGATGCCCCAGATCGGAAAGGACAGCCGTGTCAGCCGCCCGACCAGGAGATCGGTCGGATCGGGACGGTCCGGCAGGTCGGGCCGTGGCGGCACGCCGCCGATGTCGTCACTGCGCCGCGCCAAGCTCGCCCGCCTTCCTTGCGCCCCGTTCGCCCCCGGGCGCGTTCGCGCCCACCGTCGTGTCGTGGCGCGTCTGCGCCTCCATTTCCGCATTCACCTCGGCTGCGATCAGCCCGATATGGGCCGACAGCCATATCCAGGTCAGCAGCAGCACTACCCCGGCGAGGGAGCCGAAGGTCTCGTTGTAGCTGTCGAAATGGCCGACGTAGATCGGGACGCCGACCGACATGGCGCGCCACAGGCTCAGCGCCGCCGCGGCCAAGATCCCCAGAAGCACCCTTGGCGTCCACCCGCCCATCTGCGACTCGCTCACGGTCGTCGCCTGGTTCAGCAGGATCGTCGAGACCTCGCCGGGGTCCAGGGGGGAGACGTGCTCCAGGGCGCCGACCACCTCACCGGGGTCCAGCACGAGACCGGCGATGGAGAGCAGAGGGGGCAGTGCGGGGAACACGGCGAGCAGGCCTTAGGACGCAGATCCGGAGGCGCCGAGTTCGACGCGATCAGCTGAAAGCTGGCGCTCCCCGCGCGGCAGGATGCCCTTCCATCCCGGGCTCGGGATCTCGGCCGGCGTGGTCGCGGCGCGGCCGCGAGCCTCCGGGCGTTCATCCAGTCGGATGTTGTGGGAAGGGGCGGCGGAGCGGTCCATGGGGGCCTCGGGATGCGAACGGTCTTCAGGAAACGCTGTTCGGGCCGCGTTGTTCCGTTGCAGGCGGGATTTGGAAATGCTCGCGGAGCAGGGCGACGTTGCGCTGGTTCGACTTCAGCCAGATGTCGAGGAGATCCCCCAGTAGAGGTACGCTGTCCACCAGCCAGTCCAGCGCGGTATGCGCCGCCATCCGTAGCGTGACGCGGGGCGGCGCCCCCATCCGGTGCGCTTCCAGCAGGATGTAGGCGGCCGGACCCAGGGCGGCGGCGTCGCCGATGCCGGGAATCAGGCCGAGCAGCACATCCAAGCCGAAGCGGATGCCCGGGACGCCGAACCGGCTATCCAGAGAGGTGGCTAGTCGGTCCAGGCGGTCGAGACGCCGGGCAAGCGCCTCCTGCGACGGGGGTATGACGGCCTCGGCTTGGGTCATGGAGGCGAGACGACCGGGGGGCTGCCTGCGCATCCCTCCGGGAGTCCGCGCCCACGGACCGGCCGGGGCTAGCGCCGGCCATGCATGCGTTTCAGAACGCTTGCGGTCGTTTGAAATGGTGGGCGACCCTGGATCGCCTACCATCCCAATAAGCCATTGAACCTGTTGCAGCCGCCGAGCGGGCAGGTTGCGATTTGTCCCACCTGTATGGCCCACCGTCCGAATCGAGGCAAATACTACGGCCATCTACTCCAACCTGCCGTTGGACCGGCTGCCGACGAGTGGAGACGATGTCGGTGCGACTTTTCCAGCGAACGTTTGCCGCCGACGGCACGCGACCGTGCAGTAACGGACGCCGTCAACTGAGAGCGCGCGCGCATCCGTGGGCATGGCACTTAGTAGGGGCTTCTTCTCGTCGGATTTTAGATCTTCCCCTTGGTCATGCAGCTTTAGGTGGGCCGATCGGATTGTTCGGCGTTGGGTCATATCCTATCCCGATACCTTCAGACTACCGAGCACCGCGACAGGACAGCCTGCAATGATCCCCACAACTGTGAACTCACCCAACCCTTTGATTGACGGCAATCCCGACATCGCCGCCCTCGCGGATGGCCGGGCTGCGATCGCCTATCAGTCTCGGCGTGCGGACGACGAGTTCGACATCATGCTCCGGCTGCGCGAGGCAGACGGAAGCCTGGGGCCAGAGACGCGGCTGGATGGCGACTGGACGCGGGCGCGGGTGCCCGAAGCGACCACACTGAGCGATGGATCGATCCTGCTGACGTGGACCGCGGACGTGTCTTCGGCGGAGGGGCTCCGGTCTCAGGTGCTGGCCCAGCGCTTCGACGCAGAGACCGGGCTTGGCTTCTCGGGCGTGTTCGTCGTGGCCGACCGCGCCGTGGAGGCCGGGCGCTTCGTCGACATTTCCGTCACTGCTCGGCCCGAGGGCGGGTTCGTGGCGAACCTCACGCAGGAGGTCGACGCGGATACGGTCTTCGCAGTCGATCCCCGCTCGTCCAGATTTCCCGACCGCTTCACCCGGGTCGAGTTCGACGCGGACGATGCGCTCTTCCCGTCTGAGACGGGAAGAGCGCACGAGATCCCGCTCGCGGATGGCGGTCGAGCGACGATCGCAAACATCAAAGCTTGGGACCAGGCGGATCGTGTCTTGATCGCTTCTCCGGATGATGAACCCTATTCCGGAATAAATTACGGTATTTTACCGCGCTATGAGCGGAACCTGACCTGGGAGTACGTGGATACCAGCGATGACGGGGGCTGGCGGGTCCCGTTGCTCGTGGATGTCGATCGCCGCATCGTCGCACTCGACGACGGGACGGCCGTCCTGGTCGTCGACAACCCGATATTGTCGCCCGGGCCCAACTTCGCGTCGTTGCACGCCTTCATCCTGGATCGCGAGGAGCCGGCCTATTGGCAGGACTATAAGTACCCCGCGATCACGTTCATCCCCGAGGATCGCATCCGCCGAGAGCCGATGGAGTCCTATGACGTGGCCCCGCTCGACGGCGGGGGGTTCGCCGCCGTGTGGAGCGACGGCGCTGACATCCGTGCGCAGCTCTTCAACGCGGAGGGCGCCCCGATCGGGGACAACTACGTCGTCGCCGCCACAGACTTCCCCGAGGCCCGGCCTTCGGTTACGCAACTGAGCGACGGCGACCTTCTCTTCGGATGGCAGCAGAACCGGGACGGCGACGTCGACGTTCTCGCCCGCGAGGTGGCCTATACCGACATGGCTGAGGGCACCTATACCGTTGTCGGCGTGCCGTTCCTCGAGGTCGAGGGGGAAATCGTCGGGGTCCCGCGCGCGGAGGAGACCCTTCGCGCCGCGGGCGAGGTCGACACCAACTACGGGATCGCCGGCTTCGAGGCGCAGTGGTTCCGCCGGTTGCCGGAAAATTCCGAGTGGGAGGCGATCTCCGGCGCGACCGAGCTGACCTACACGCTGGGCGCCGCCGATATCGGCCACGTCATCAAGCTGGAGGGCACGGTCTTCGGCAAGACCGGCCTTGAGACGCCCTTCCAGGAGGAGTTCCAGGCGGATGGGCAGCTGGCGGAGATCGGCCCGGCCGCGCAGGTCGTGCAGCGTGTCGTCGAGATCGAGGGCAGCGCCATGCCGGGCGCGACGCTGATGGCCCGGGCGATGCTCGTGGATCCGGACGGCCCCATCGTCGGCCCCTACTTCTATCAGTGGTTCCGCGACGACGCGCCCATCCCTGGCGGGTTTCGCCCGACATACACGGTCACGCCCGATGACGCGGGCGCCGAACTCACGGTCACGATCCGGTTCGAGAGCGAGCCGGGCGAGCGGGAGACGGTCGAGGCGGAGCCGCTCAAGATCGCCGGAGACCCGAGCCCGGACGACGACCTAATCATCGGCAGTGACGGTGCCGATCGGCTCGACGGCCTCGCGGGCGCGGATACGATCGACGGTGGCGGAGGCGACGACGTATTGATCGCGAATGGCGCGGACGTCATGACGGGCGGGTCCGGAGCCGACGTTTTCGCCTTCGTGCTCGGCGCGGATCCGGGACCAGCGCGGATCGCGGATTTTGTGTCGATCGGGCCCGAGGCTGATCGCATCGCCATCGACGACCGCTTCCTGGGTCTCGGCGATGGCTCGGTACAGCCGCGTCCGGTGTCCTGGCCGGAGATCCGCGATGCGCTCGCAGCGGCCCGGCTCGACTGGTCAGCAACCGACGCGTCGCGCACAGAGTTCGTCATGTCGCTCGAGATGGGTGGCTCGGCAGGCGCCGTTACAGTGGCGACGGTGGTGGGCGCGGACGGCGGTCCGATCGACCTCGGGCTGGAGAATGTCCTGATCTTCTGACCGACCTTACGGATTACCTCAGGGCAGCAGTGCCTCTTTTCCTGGGTCTTGCATGTCCGAAGCCAGCGGACGTTGTCCGGCCTTTTTGCGCGGATCCCCTGAGGGACCGAGCGCCTCTTCGGACGGGCAAGCCTAGTGACCATCGTGTGGCGCAGGCAGTGAAACACAAGACCTTTCCCGCCTAGCTCAAGCTCCACAAGCAGGCGTTCGTTAAACCAGCGGCCCGCATTGCGGCCATATCCGTTTTGCCGTGAGTAAGTGAGCGTGGGGAAAAGGCGGGCATGCCCTTGTTCCCTCTGCGACCTGCAAAAGTCGAGGAAGCCTTCCTCCGCAAGTCTGTCATGTACTGGAACGCGGCGCTTTGATGACGCACTCTTGAGGCGCTTATTGTCATCACCGTCTGGCGTAACGTTGATGCACCATACTCCGTCTTTGAACTCGACGTCCTGGGTCTCTAGTTGAGCAATCTCATTGAGTCTCATCCCGGTGAACATGCCGATCAGCGCGGGCCACTTGTGTATATCCTTGCGGACAAGCCTGCTGTTGGGGTCGGTAAGGTTCGTGAAGATGAGCCGGAGTTGGTCGGCCGAGAAGGCCATTCGGCCTTCGCTGCTATTCCGGGATGTCCTTCTAATACGGAGGCCCTGAAACACGTTCTCGGAAGCATACCCATTGCTCAATGCCCAACTAAAGAAATGCTGCATGTGCCCCAGGTACACGTTAACTGTTCGCGCTGAGATGCGTTCAACTCCGGGCAGTTCGAGAATGGCGTCAAGCCGTAGGTCTCTCGTTTTCGGGTTCTTGCTGCGGTTCTTTGGTAGCTTCAATAGCGCAGCCTTCACTTCTTGCGCATCGGTCTTTGACATGAGTGCCGGTGCTTTGTGTTTCGTGAGTTCTCCCATAAGGGCCAATGCGTCCCTCTTCTCACTCTCGGTCTTGGCCGCCAGTCCGCCGGAACGCAGAACCTCTTCGAAGTATCTTGAGAGGACTTCGGAGAGTGGAAGATGATCCGGCGTCGCAGTGGCGTGTACGTCTTTCGTCGGGGCAGTCCCGTTCGCGGCGTGGGGCAACTGATCGAGGCTGAGCGTGTCGAACTCTGCCGTATGCTCTAACGCTCGGGCTATGTACTCACGGTAGCCTTTATGTAGCTCAGTCACGAGCAACTCTGCGGCTCGTCCCTCGGGGACGTCTGGGACCCCTTGTTTAGCACAGAAGGCGCGTACAAGTTCGTCCCTGGTCTGGTACGGCGATAGGTCGAGCCAGTCTTGGATCGACTCGCCAACGATGGCTTCGGAAGTCTTCAGGGATGCCAGTTCGATCCCCTCAACAGGTCCGGCATCCGCGCTCCGCGCGCGGAAGTGACGCAGCATCTCCGTGAAATGCTGCCGGACGTGTTCCCGCATGTCTTCATACCGCATAGCGCGGACCATTGGGTGGCCCAAGACCGCTCGTCCAGCCACCACGAGGCATCTTGCCCAGTCTCGGGCGGAGCTGGGTTCCCTCGTGCTTAGAGATACCTTGATATGCGTCCGCCGCTTCATCGGGTGGCGCGCTGGCGGAATCGGGAAGCGGAAGTAGAAGATGCCGTGTCTTGAGGCGTAGAGATAGGCTGCGAAGCGCACCGTGTGTCCCACCGTTGTGGCCCACCGGCGGACTCAGCAACCTAAGTCTCTGATCTTTCTCAAAATGGTGGGCGACCCTGGAATCGAACCAGGCGTGAGTCGCCTCGAGGGAGTTACAGTCCCCTGCCACACCTTGCGGCCTGTCGCCCACTGCGGCGCGGCTTACCGACCTGACCGGGTGGGGTCAAGCGCTGTTGTGGCCGGAATTCGGACGCGCGATAGAGGGGCGAGCGGAAGCGGCCGATGGGACAAGGCAATGGCGCAGAAACCCAAATGGGTCGTCGATAAGGAACGGGACCGGCGCGCGGCGGCGCAGGCGACTGTCTGGCTGTTCGGCCTGCATGCCGTGCGCGATGCGCTGGCCAACACGATGCGGGAGCGGCTGCGTCTGGTCCTGACGAAGAACGCCGCCGACCGGCTGGGCGAGGCGGTCTCCGCCTCGGGCATGACCCCCGAGATTGCCGACCCGCGCAAGTTCCCCGTGCCGCTCGATCCCGGCTCGGTCCATCAGGGCGCCGCGTTGGAGGTGAAGCCGCTCGATTGGGGCAAGCTGCGCGATCTGGCGCAGCCGGGGCAGGGGGCGCCGCTGCTGGTGCTGCTCGACCGGGTGACGGACCCGCATAATGTCGGCGCGATTCTCCGCTCGGCCGAGGTGTTCGGGGCCCGCGCGGTGATCGCGCCGACCCGCCATTCCGCCCCCGAGACCGGGGCGCTGGCCAAGACGGCCTCGGGCGCGCTGGAGCGGCAGCCCTATCTGCGCGTCGGCAATCTGGGCGATGCGATGGAGACGCTGCGCGACCTGGGCTATCTCACCGTCGGGCTGGACGGAGAGGCGACCGAGACCCTGTCCGAAGCCGCCCCACAGCTACGGGACCGGCCCGTCGCGCTGGTGCTCGGCGCCGAGGGGCCCGGCCTGCGGGAGCGGACGCGCAGCCTCTGCGACCGGATGGTCCGGATCGATCCGGCCGGGGCGTTCGGATCGCTAAATGTCTCGAATGCGGCGGCGGTGGCGCTCTATGCCATGCGGGAGGGGCGCGATGCCTGACCTGAAGGTCGCCACCTGCTGCTATTGCGGCGCGCGCACCACCCTGCGCCCCACGGCGCAGGACGGGCATGGCCTAGCCTGCGGATCCTGCGGAGCGCCGCTCACGCGGATGAAGGCGCTGCGCCCCGAACAGGCCCAGGCCGCCGCGCGCCATCCGACCGCGCCCCATCCCATGCCAATGAAGCCCCCAAAGAAAAAGCGAAAGAAAAAGAAGAGCCTGTTCCATAAACTCGCGAAGGAGGTTTGGGACGAGATCGAGGAAATTTTCGACTGATCCGATCTCAGGGGGGCACGCCTTTCGAGGGTGCCTTTTCTGACACCGCAGGCAAAACGAGAAACGAATTGGGCTTGGGGGCCGGGATGTCCGCAGGTAATGCGGTTTCGTGGAAGCGAAAAAAATCGTTTCGCCAAGGGAACGCCGCCGGGACTCGGGCGTTAACCCTTTGCCTGTAGAGGTCGGGCCTGGAACTCCCGGCTTCGGTTTACTGTCCCTCGTTCCAGACTTCGGCCCGCGTCCTTTTCGGCGCGGGCCGCTTTTTCTCCGAAATCCGAGCGCGGCAGTCCGGGTTTCGGCTCAGGGCTGCGGGCGCAGTCCTCGACCCCCCGACACACCGCCGGGACAGCGCGTCTCGCCCGCGCTTTCACGCCTTTTCGCCTCCGTCCCGCATTGGCCCCGGCCCCCTGCCCATATTTTGGAGCCATCAATTGCTAAGGTAGTAGACGGACCACCGAATCTCTCGTAGCGTCAACCTCGTTCCCATGAGGGCCTGTTTGCAGGTTGGCCGTCGTGGGAATTCGCAAGACGACACGATGGTTCCGCACCCGGAGTGTCGTCTTGCACCCTTTATCGCTCCGAAGAACGCGACGCCTTTTCCGTTAGGCCCGAGACGCCCGAACGGCGGTCCAACTCCGACAGAACCTCGTCGAGCGTCACGCCCCGGGCCGCCAGCATCACGCAGAGATGGAACAGGACGTCGGCGGCTTCCGAGGTGAGCGCGGCCTTGTCGCCTTTCACCGCCTCGATGATCGCCTCGACGGCCTCTTCCCCGAATTTCTCGGCGCATTTCTCCGGACCCTTCGCCAGCAGCCGCGCTGTCCAGCTTTCGTCGGGATCCGCATCGCGGCGGGCCTCCACGGTCTGCCAAAGCCGATCGAGCGGATGGGTCATTCGAGCCTCATGGGGACTCCGGCGGCCGCCATGTAGGCTTTGGCCTCGGCGATTGTGTAGGTGCCGAAATGAAATATGGAGGCCGCCAACACGGCCGATGCGCCGCCTTCGGTGACGCCTTCGACGAGGTGCTGCAGCGTGCCGACCCCGCCCGAGGCGATCACCGGGATCGGAACGGCGTCCGAGACGGCCCGGGTCAGGGGAATGTTGAACCCCGCCTTGGTGCCGTCCCGGTCCATCGAGGTGAGCAGGATCTCCCCCGCGCCCTTCTGCGCGGCCGTCCGCGCGAAAGCCACGGCGTCGATCCCGGTGGGCTTGCGGCCGCCATGGGTGAAGATCTCCCACTTGCCCGGGGCCACGGTCTTCGCGTCGATGGCGCAGACGATGCATTGGCTGCCGAACTTGTCGGCGGCGCGGCTCAGCACGTCCGGGTCGGCCACGGCCGCCGAGTTGAAGCTGACCTTGTCCGCGCCCGCCAGCAGCAGGTTGCGCACGTCCTCCACCGTCCGCACGCCGCCGCCGATGGTCAGCGGCATGAAGCAGGCCTCGGCCGTCCGCGTGGCCAGGTCGTACATCGTGCCGCGATTTTCATGCGTGGCGTGGATGTCGAGAAAGCAAAGCTCGTCCGCGCCCGCCGCGTCATAGGCGCGGGCGCTTTCGACCGGGTCGCCCGCGTCGATCAGATCGACGAAGTTGACGCCCTTGACCACGCGGCCATCGGCCACGTCGAGACAGGGGATGATGCGCGTCTTCAGCATGGGGTCCGTTTGCCTCGGGCCGAAGGGGCTGGCAAGGGCGGCGAAGCGCCCTCGGCACCGAGAGCGCCCGTCAGCGGGCTTTGGAGCCAGAGGCCGGCCCACCCGATGGCGCAGGGAGGGGCGGCGCTGCGCAGGATTTCGCGGTCCCCGCCTCGTTCTCGGCGCCCTGGAGCGACCGGATCGCGGAATCTCGCGCCTGGCGAGCGGATCTGTGCCAGGATGGTCGCGCAGCGAGGGGGACGGCCATGACCGACATGATACGGGAGACAGGGGCGGCAGAGCCCCGCTTCGACCTCTGCATCGTCGGGGCAGGGGCGTCCGGGCTCAACGCCCTATTCGCCGCGACACGGCACCTGCCCGCCGGCGCGCGGATCGCCCTTGTCGACAAGCGCGCGGCGCCAGGGGGCATGTGGAACGACGTCTACGACTTCGTGCGGCTGCACCAGGCGCATCCCATGTTCACCGTGGGCAATATCCCATGGCGGGGGAATGCCCCGCCGCACTACCTAGCTCGCGGCGACGAGGTGCTGGGGCATCTCGGGCATTGCCTCTCGGTGATCGAACGCAGCGCGGACGTGACGCGCCTCTTCGGCCATAGCTTCGTGGAGGCAGAGGAAGACGGCGCGGGCGTGACGGTGCATCTCGACGGACCGGGTGGGCCGAAGACCCTGCGCGCGGATCGCGCGATCCTGTCAAGCGGCTACGAGGTGGAGGCGCTGGACCCGCTGCCTCTGAGTTCCGGCGCGGTCCGATCGACCGCGCCGACGCGGCTCAGCGCCGAGGACAGCGACCCGCAGGCGCCGGTCTACGTGATCGGCGGCGGCAAGACCGGGATGGACACGTGCCATATGCTGATCGGCCGCCATCCGGGGCGGCGCGTGGTTCTACTCAACGGGAACGGGGTGGCGTTCGGCGTGCGCGAAATCACGACGCCCCGGGGGCTGGCGCGGTGGTGGCGCGGCACGCCCATCGCCAAGATCTTCAAGGAGATCTCGCTGGCTTATGACGGCACGAACGCGCGGGAGGTGATCGACGGCCCGGCGGGCCGCTACGTCCATTCGCTCGACGGCCAGGCGCGCAACTTCCTGTTCGGCATCTTGTCGCGCGAGGAGATGACGACGATCCGCAACGGGCTGAGCGAGGTGATCCAGGACCATCTGGTCGACGTGATCGACGGCGCGGACGGGCCCGAGATGAAGCTCCGCTCCGGGGCGTCGCGGGGGATCGAGCCTGGCGCGCTCGTGGTCAACTGCACGGGCCATCTGTTGCGGGGCGCTTTGCCGCCGGCACCGGATTACCTCTCGGAGGGTGGCCGGATCCTGCGGATCACGCCGCGCTCCGCCGTCCACTTCCTCTCGACCGTCTCGGCCTATTTCCTCACGCATCTTTGGTATTACGGAAAGCTCCCGCATCCGGACATTCATGCTTGCGACTTCGCAGCGGTGTTTCAGCACGACCGGGAGCTGGCCCGCGTCCTGGGCGTCGTCGTCTCATTCCAGACGCAATGCGCCTTGGTCCCGAGCCTGCCGTTCAAGGTGTTCGACGAATGCGGACTGGACTTGAACCGGTGGTATCCGCTGCCGCGCCGCGTACCGATTCTGATCGATCTCAAGCGCAACGGCCCCGCCTATGTCGCGCATTGCCAGACCGTGCTCGATCGGGTCGCGGCCCAGACCGGCCTGCGGATCGGGCCGTTGATGCCCCGCCCGGTCCCGGCCTGACAGGCCCGCTCAGCGCGTCCGCGACAGGCCCACGGCGAGGAAGACCGCGACCCCCAGAAGCAGCGGCAGCGCCGTGTCCCAGCCCATACCGGTCAGGTCGCGCACCAGCTGTCCCGTCTCGTCCAGGCAGGGCCAGGCCCAGCCGGGCCACCACGCCGTTGGCGGGCGGCAGGCGAAAGCGTCGGCCAGAACCCGGCCCGTGCCCCAGGTGACGAGCCCCGTCACCACCCCCGCAAGCGCCGCAACCAGAAGGCGCGGCGGCCGCCTCATGCGCGGAGCGCCGCCAGCGCCTCCGCCAGATCGATGGCGCCGTCATAGAGCGCCCGGCCTGAGATCGCGCCGGCGATGGTGCCTTGGGCCTTGAGCCGCAAGAGATCGTCCAGCGAGGACACGCCGCCTGAGGCGATGACCGGGATCGAGACCGCCCGCGCCAGCGCGTCGGTCGCCTCGACATTGGGGCCGCCCATGGCGCCGTCCCGGTCGATATCGGTATAGACGATGGCCGCGACGCCCGCGTCTTCGAAGCGCCGGGCGAGGTCGGTCGCGGTCACCGAGGTCTCTTCGGCCCAGCCCTTGGTCGCGACCATGCCCTTGCGCGCGTCGATGCCCACGGCGACCTGGCCCGGGAAGGCGCGCGACGCCTCGCGCACCAGATCCGGGTTCTCCACGGCGACGGTGCCCAGGATCACCCGCGCGAGCCCCTTTTGCAGCCAGCCCTCGATCGTCGCCATGTCTCGGATGCCGCCGCCCAGTTGTGCCGGCACGGTGAGCCGCGACAGGATCGCGTCGACCGCCGCCCCGTTCACCGGGCGGCCCGCGAAGGCCCCGTTCAGATCGACCAGATGCACCCAGTCGCAGCCCGCGTCCTGGAAAGCGAGCGCCTGCGCGGCGGGGTCGTCGTTGAAGACGGTCGCCGACGACATCTCGCCATGGACGAGACGGACGGCCTGGCCGTCTTTCAGATCGATGGCGGGGTAGAGGATCATGGGCCTGCCTTCCGTTCCGTTTCGCCCGCGCTTCTGCCGCAATGGGGCGCGAGGTGAAATGCCGAAACGTCACGCTTGCAGCGATGCGGGGCGGGGTCCCGGGGGCGCGCTCCTCGGGGAGAGACCATCAATGACATGTCTCGCCCTGGCCTTGGCGTCCGCGCTCGACGGTGGCAGCTTCGCCGGTGTCACTATCGCGCTCTGCGGCGGCAGAGTCTGCGGCGCGATCGCGCGGAGCTTCGATTCGGACGGAGAGGATCGCTGCCCGAGGATAGGAAAGCGGATCCTTCGCGAGATGGCCCCCCAGGGTGGCGGCGCATCTGAGGGGCGCGTCCGGCGGCCGTCGAACGACAGGGGTTCTCTCGGACAGGTCCAGCGGAAGGGCGACCGGAGGGCGAGGCCCCGCGGCGGGCGGGCTGCGTTGCGCGCGGCAGATTTGGGTGAAGATCCGGTATGGAGGGGAATTTGCGGCGCGGGGGGAGGGGGGCTCTGCCCCCCGCCTTCGGCCCCCCCGAGGTATTTCCGGCAAGATGAGAGCCGGTCCCGGGGACGGCGCGGCGTCACCGCGTCAGGGGGTCCAGGTCAGGAAGTTGCCGATCAGGCGCAGGCCGGTGCGCTGGCTCTTCTCCGGGTGGAATTGGGTGCCCACGATATTGTCCCGGGCGATGATGGCGGTGATGTCGCCGCCGTAATCCACATAGGCCAGCCGGTCGGCCGGATCGGCCATGGTCATCGCGTAGGAATGCACGAAATAGGCGTGGTCGCCGGTCGCGATGCCCTCCAGCACCGGATGGGCCTGGGTCAAGACAAGGTCGTTCCAGCCCATATGCGGCACTTTGAGCGCGGGATCGGATGGCACGATCCGCTCCACCACTCCGCCGATCAGATCGAAGCCCGCGACCTCTTCGTATTCCAGCCCTTTGGTGGCGAGCATCTGCATTCCGACGCAAATGCCCAGGAAGGGGGCGCCGGAATGGACCCGCTCCAGCACCGCTTCCTCCAGGCCGTCGAAGCTTTGCAGGCCCCGGCGGCAGGCGGGAAAAGCCCCGTCGCCCGGCAGGACGAGCCGTTCGGCCCGCGCGACCACCTCCGGGTCGCTGGTCACCGTCACGGCGCCCGCGCCGGTCTCCCGGGCCATGCGCTCGAACGCCTTCTGCGCGGAGTGCAGGTTGCCGCTGTCGTAGTCGACGATAACGCAGGTCACAGGCTGCCCTTTGTCGAGGGAATCGCATCGGATTTGCGCGGATCGGTGTCGAGCGCATCGCGCAGCGCGCGGGCGACGGCCTTGAAGGCGGCCTCGGCGATATGGTGGCTGTTGACGCCGCGCAGCCCGTCGACATGCAGCGTGATCCCGCCATGGGTCGAGAACGCCTGGAAGAACTCGCGCACCAGTTCGGTGTCGAAGCTCTTGATCTGCGGTGCCGTGAACGGAACCTCCCACACCAGATAGGGGCGGCCCGACAGGTCGAGCGCCGCGCGCACCAGCGCGTCGTCCATCGCGAGATAGCAGTGCCCATAGCGGCGGATGCCCCGCTTGTCGCCCATCGCCTGCGCCAGAGCCTGGCCCAGGGCGATTCCGACATCTTCGACGGTGTGATGGTCGTCGATATGCAGGTCGCCGTCGCAGCGCACTTCCATGTCGATCAGCGCATGGCGCGCCAATTGGTCGAGCATGTGGTCGAAGAAGGCCGCGCCGGTCCGGTTGTCATAGGTGCCGGTCCCGTCGAGGTCGAGCGTGACCGTGATGTCGGTCTCGGCGGTCTTGCGGGCGATGGTGGCGCGGCGCATGGGCGGCTCCGGTCGGTTGGGGTCGGGGCCTCTTAGCCGAGCCGTCGCGGGCAGGAAAGATCGCGCGCGCGCCGGAGACCGGGGCGAGTGCCACCGAAGTAGGTAAGGCGCTGAATGCTGGGAGAACTGACCGAATTGGAGCGGGCGATGAGATTCGAACTCACGACCCTTACCTTGGCAAGGTAATGCTCTACCCCTGAGCTACGCCCGCCCCGTTTCGGTGAGGCGGAGATATGGGAGCGCTCGGGCGGCTGCAAGAGGAAAATCCATGTCGCGGGGCAGAATTTGACTGCCCTTCATTTGGGCCATGGTGGCAGCGCGCGCTTGCCCATGCGGAAACGGATCCAAAGGGGATTCTACCCTCCGCCGTGCACCCGGCGGAGGTTCGAAGGCCCGGTCCGGGGCGGGCCCGGGCATCCCGTCCGGCCGCCACGGCGCGTCAGCTCGCGCGGAGGGCGTCCATGCGGGCCTTCGTCTCGGACGCTTCTTCGGAGATCCAGTCGACGAAGCGGGTCACGGCTGGACGGGCCAACGCTTCGGGCCGGACCCTGATCCGGTATGGATAGGGGGAGACGAGGCTCTCGCGCGCCGGAAAGGGGAGGCTCAGCGCGCCCCGGTCGAGATCGTCGAGGATGCAGGACAGGCCGCAGACCAGAAGCCCGGCATTCGATTTGACCCCCTCGATGGCGTTCTTCACGAGCGCGTATCGCACACCCCGTTCGGGCGCGGTGCGGTCATAGGGGTAGCGGGCGAGCCAATCGCGCCATCCCGGCGTCTCGGGCGCATCCGCGCGCGGTTTGATGTGCAGGAGCGGATAGCCTTCGAGGCTCCCGCCTTCGGTGTGCCACCACATGCGCGTCTGATCGCTCAACCTGCCTACTGGAAGGGTGTGATCCAGTCCGACCTCCTTCCAGATCGAACGCGGGTCGCTGAATCGTGCGGCGATTTCGGGGGATCCCACCGGCAGAAAGATTTCCTCGTAGAGCGGCGCGCCCTCCGCCGCGCGACCGAAGGGATCGCGGTCGACGATGATGTCGGCGGCGCCGAGCCGCATCGGGACGTCGCCCTCGCCATTCACGTTGAACTGAATGTTTGGATGCTCGGCGCCGAAGGCCTCCAGCCGGGGCAGGAGCCAGAGGTCCGACCAGTCGGGGTCGGCGACGATGTGGATCTCGGCGCTTCGCTGAAAGTCGAGCGTATCGGTCACCCGGTCGAGCGCCTCGAACGCGGTGCGCAGATCGGCCAGGGCCGTTTGAAGCGCCGGGGTTGGCTGGAGGCCCGACCGCCCCCGTAAGAGAAGATCGGTATCGAGATACTTCTCCAGCGCCCGAATCCGCTGACCAACGGCTGCGGGCGTAATACCGAGCCGTTCCGCCGCTGCCTGAAGCGAGCCCTCGCGGGTGGCCATTTCCAGGGCCTGCAGCGCGTTCAGATGGGTCACGCGGGCGATTGACTAAAGATTATCTTTCAAAATCCGAAAATTTTCAATCAAGAGGAAAGAATACCTTCGGTTTACTAAGATTTTCTTAGTTAGGTGCTGCGCGTCGCTCCGTGCAAGCTGGTCTCGTCACAGTCGAGAGGAGAGACCCATGACCCAGTTGAAGCGGTTCATCATCGAGCGCGACGTCCCCGGAATCGGTGAGATGTCGGTGACCGAACTCTGCGGCGCGGCGCGCGCCTCCAACCAGGCGCTGGAGCAGATCGGCACCATGATCCAGTGGCAGCATAGCTACGTCGCAAGCGACAAGACGTTCTGTATCTATCTCGCGGATAGTGAAGACGCGATCCGCAAGCATTCCGAACTGTCGGGCATCCCGGTCTCGTCGATCACCGAGGTGCCGCAGGTCATCGGTCCGCTAACCGCCAACAATTGAGCCGGGAAGAGGCCCCGCGGGGCGGGCCGTCCCGCGGGATTGGCGCGCCCTTTCTGGGGGGTGCCCGCTGGGATCGGGCGCGGCTGGCTTTACCCGGATTCCGGCTAAAGGACCGGCTGCCAAGCTGCAAAGCGTCACCGTCGAGCGAGCCCATCACGAGCCTGTCGAAGGAAACCTCGCGACAGCCGATGCCGTTGGCCGGGTGGGCCGCCCGGTTGACCGAGCCGGTCGCGCCTGATCCCGAACTCGGTCCGCACGCCATGGGCGAACCAGCCCCGCAGGCTCCGGCGTCGCGCGATGCGCGACGCCGGAGGCCAGATCAGGACAGCTCGATCAACAGGTCTTTCGCGTCGATCTGCGCGCCGGGTTGCACGTGGATCGCCGCGATGGTCGCGTCGCGCTCCGCATGCAGTCCCGTCTCCATCTTCATCGCTTCGATCGTCAGCAGCAGGTCTCCCTGCTTGACCTTCGCGCCGACCGAGACGGCGACCGAGGCGACGACACCGGGCATGGGCGCGCCGACATGATCCGGGTTGCCGACATCGGCCTTGGGCATCTTGACCGCCGAGCCGGCGATGCGCCGATCCGGTACGCGGATGACACGGGGCTGGCCGTTGAGTTCGAAGAACACCCGGCGGTCGCCGTCCTCATGTGTCTCGCCCATCGCGACGCAGCGGATTTCGAGCGTCACGCCCGGGTCGATCTCGGCATGGGTCTCGTCGCCGGGCTCCATCCCGTAGAAGAAGACCGGCGTCGGTAGGGTGCGGACGGGACCGTAGGTCTGATGGCGCAGGGCGTAGTCGGTGAAGACCTTGGGATACATCAGGTATCCGTTCAGATCCTCGTTATCGACGCTCTCGCCGATCTTGGTCTCCAGCTCCTTGCGGGTGGCCTCCAGGTCGATCGGCTTGAGATGCTTGCCCGGCCGGTCGGTGAGGGGCTTTTCGCCCTTGAGCGCCTTCTTCTGGATCGCCTCCGGCCAGCCGCCAGGGGGCTGGCCCAGATTGCCCTTCATCATGTCGACCACGCTGTCGGGGAAGCTCACCTCGACCTTGGGGTCGGCGACCTGCTCGGTCGTCAGGCCCTGCGCGACCATCATCAGCGCCATGTCGCCCACGACCTTGGAAGAGGGCGTGACCTTCACGATGTCGCCGAACATCTGGTTCACATCGGCATACATCTGCGCCACCTCGTGCCAGCGCTCCTCCAGCCCCATCGACCGGGCCTGCGCCTTGAGGTTGGTGAACTGCCCGCCCGGCATCTCGTGCAGATAGACCTCGGAGGAGGGCGCCTGCATGCCGGACTCGAAGGCGGTGTATTGCGCGCGCACCGCGTCCCAGTAGTCGTCGATGCGGCGCAGGGCGGTCATGTCGATGCCGGTATCGCGATCCTGGCCCTTGAGCGCGGAGACGATCGTCCCGAAGGTCGCCTGCGAGGTGTTCCCCGACAGCGCGTCCATCGCCACATCGGCGGCGTCGACCCCTGCATCGGCGGCGGCGAGGATCGTCGCCGAGGCCACGCCCGCGGTGTCATGGGTATGGAAGTGGATCGGCAGGCCGATCTCTTCCTTGAGGGCCTTGATGAGGATCCGCGCCGCGGCGGGCTTCAGCAGGCCCGCCATGTCCTTGAGGCCCAGGACATGGGCGCCGGCGGCCTCCAGTTCCTTGGCCATGGAGACGTAATATTTCAGGTCGTATTTCGCCCGATCCGGGTCGAGCAGATCGCCGGTATAGCAGACCGTCCCCTCGCAGACCTTCCCGGTCTCGATCACGGCGTCCATCGCGACGCGCATGTTCTCGACCCAGTTCAGGCTGTCGAAGACGCGGAACACGTCGATGCCGGTCTCGGCCGCCTGACGCACGAAGCTCTGCACCACGTTGTCGGGATAGACGGTGTAGCCCACGCCGTTCGACGCGCGCAGCAGCATCTGGGTCAGCAGGTTCGGCATCGCCGCGCGCAGGTCGCGCAGGCGCTGCCAGGGGCATTCCTGCAAGAAGCGATAGGCCACGTCGAAGGTCGCGCCGCCCCAGCATTCCATCGAGAAGAGTTGCGGCAGGTTCGCGGCATAGGCCGGCGCGATCAGCTTCATGTCGATGGAGCGCATCCGCGTGGCCAAGAGCGACTGATGCCCGTCGCGCATTGTCGTGTCGGTCAGCAGCAGACGGTCCTGCGCGGTCATCCAGTCGGCGAGCGCCTTCGGCCCCTCGCGGTCCAGGATCTGCTTGGTGCCGTCGGGGGGCGTCTCGACCAGCAAGTCCGGGACGACGGGGGTGCGCACATCGGCGGGGGGACGGGCACGGCCCTCGGTCTCGGGATGGCCGTTGACGGAAATGTCGGCGATATAAGTCAGGATCTTCGTCGCCCGGTCGCGCCGCGGCTTGAAGTCGAAGAGCTCCTCGGTCTCGTCGATGAACTTGGTCGTGTATTCGTTGTTGAGGAAGGTCGGGTGCTTCAGCAGGTTCTCGACGAAGGCGATGTTGGTCGAGACCCCGCGCACCCGGAACTCCCGCAGGGCCCGGTCCAAGCGGGCGATCGCCGCTTCGGGCGTGGGGGCCCAGGCGGTGACCTTTTCTAGAAGCGAGTCGTAGTAGCGGGTGATGACCGCGCCGGAATAGGCCGTCCCGCCATCGAGCCGGATGCCCATGCCCGTGGCCGAGCGATAGGTGGTGATCCGGCCGTAATCGGGGATGAAATTGTTCTGAGGGTCTTCGGTCGTCACCCGGCACTGGATCGCGTGGCCCGAGAGTTCCACGTCATATTGCGTGGCCACGCCGGTCGCCTCGACCAGGCTCTTGCCCTCGGCGATCATGATCTGGGCGCGGACGATGTCGATGCCGGTGACCTCCTCGGTCACGGTATGCTCGACCTGAACGCGGGGGTTCACCTCGATGAAGTAGAACTCGCCCGTCTCCATATCCATCAGGAACTCGACGGTGCCGGCGCATTCGTAATTGACGTGCTCGCAGATCTTCTTGCCGAGATTGCAGAGCTTTTCGCGCTGGGCGGGGGAGAGATAGGGGGCCGGGGCGCGTTCCACCACCTTCTGGTTGCGCCGCTGGACGGAGCAGTCCCGCTCCCAGAGGTGATACATGTTCCCGTGCTTGTCGCCGAGGATCTGAACCTCGACATGGCGCGCGCGGGTGATCATTTTTTCGAGATAGCCCTCGCCATTGCCGAAAGCGGCCTCGGCCTCGCGCCGGCCTTCCAGCACCTTCTCCTCGACTTCTTTCTCAGAGAAGATCGGGCGCATCCCGCGCCCGCCGCCGCCCCAGGACGCCTTGAGCATCAGCGGATAGCCGATCTCCTTGGCCTCCTTCTTGATGGCTTTCATGTCGTCGCCCAGCACCTCGGTGGCGGGAATGACCGGCACACCCGCGTCGATGGCGACGCGGCGGGCCGAGGCCTTGTCGCCCAGCTTGCGCATGGTCTCGGCGCGCGGGCCGATGAAAGTGATCCCGGCCTCGGTGCAGGCATCGACGAAGTCCGGGTTCTCCGAGAGCAGGCCATAGCCCGGGTGGATCGCATCCGCGCCCGACAGCTTGGCCACGCGGATGATCTCGGGGATCGAGAGATAGGCCGCGACCGGCCCCAGCCCCTTGCCGATCTGATAGGCCTCGTCCGCCTTGAAGCGGTGCAGGCCCAGCTTGTCCTCTTCCGCATAGACGGCGACGGTGCGTTTTCCCATCTCGTTGGCGGCGCGCATGACGCGGATGGCGATCTCGCCGCGGTTCGCGATCAGGATCTTCTTGAAGTCGGCCATAGAGGTCCCCTCGGGCAATCGTTACGATTTCGTAACGGCAACGCCGCGGCGCGGCAACCGCGGCGCTTGGGGCGAGGACATTAACACAGGGCGTCGAGAACACAGGGCGTCGAGCGATCTGATGTTCAAGCAAGGAAGTCTCCCCTAGGGGCATAACGAATTGTGGGGTTAGGCATGGCAATTTCAGAGAGAACGCGGGCCGCGGCGTTCTGTACGCTCCTGGCCGGGGTCGGGCTGACTGGGACACATGCGCCCGCGGGGGTGGTATTCTCGATCAGCGAGGAAACGAGCGGTGTCGAGATGAACTATTCGGGGGAGATCGACCTTACTGGATTGGTTTTCCTCGGTTCGGGTGCAGGCTCCGTAGCCGGTCTCAATTCCTCCACTGGTACTCTGGTCAACCAGGTTGGACCTTTTGACAGTTACGTGCCCGGTGCACCTGTTTCCTTCGGCACGGGGGGGCTGACGGTTGCGTCGTCCGCGACAGGCGATGTCTTCGGACTGGTCGATGGCGTGGACGTTGCCGGTCAAGACGAGCTTCAGCTTCCTGTCGGCTACGTATCAGGAGCGCCGATTTCGGGTTCTTTTTCCTTCGCGGGGGCGTCCTTCACATCGCTCGGTCTGACATCGGGGACTTCGTTCCTGAACACGCTGTCCAATGGCGACACCATCCGGATCGACGTGGGGATCTCTGCTGCGGTTCCCCTGCTGGCGACCTTGCCGCTGCTTTTGGCCGGGATCGGAGCGATTGGCTGGGCGGCACGGCGCAGACGCACCTGATCTCCGCTCGACCGAGAAATCAGGCGCTGCGGCGCAGGAGAGCCAGACCGCCAAGGGCCGCGAGCATCAGCCAGACCGCCGCAGGCAGCGGAACCGCGGCTACGAACTCACCGCCGGCCGCCTCGATGAAATTGCGCGCCTCTGTGTGACTGACGTCGGTCCACCAGGAGATGTCGCCATAGGCGCTGGTCGACGTGGTGCCGCCCAGTAGAATACCTGCGACCGTCCACTCGCCGTTCCGCTTGACCAGGAGCGGACCGCCGCTGTCGCCTGGGGCGGTGGTGCCCTCGTAAAGGATCGCGTCGGGCGAACTGTTGAAGACCCCGCCGTCCAAGGTGTTCGAGGTGCCGTCAGGGCTATCGAAATCCGTGCTGATAATATTGGCGCCAGCGGCATAGAAGGTTCCCCCTTCGCCCCCAGGCGCGCCGATCCAATCGACCACGTTGTCCGCCGCCCAACGAGCCCCGTCAGTCGTGCCCTGATGGCCCACATCGCCCGTGCCGTTCGCACCGTAGCCGACCATCCGTGCCACCTCTCCGACCACGAGGTCGGCGGCGAGTTTGAAGGGGGTGTAGCCGACGATGGCCTGGGTCATGCGGACGATCGCGAGATCGGTGCCGTAGAAGTCAGAGGGAGGGCTGCTCATATAGCTGATTTCCGAGACGCTTCGCGATGCCTGCGTCGCCCCGGCCCCGTTCGTGAAAAGAACCTCGAGTGCGCTCGGGCTGGCGGTGTCGAAGCAGTGTTTTGCCGTCAGCACGGTCGTGGTCGAGATCAGCGCGCCAGTGCAGAACGGGGAGAAGCCGTTCAAGCTGAAGGTCACGACATTGTCGAAGGGATCACCGAGCGCCTTCGAGGTCGCGATGCCATCGACGCTGTTGATGACGATGGCCGGAGCCATCGATGTCGTCAAAACCAAAACGGCGGCGGCGGCGCGGACACGCCGGAACAGGTTTGCGATCGTCTTCAAGGCTCCGGGGCTCCCTTGTTGCGGTCCCAGACGACAGGCGCGCGCACCGAACTCGTCATAGGAAAGAGGCTAGCGAGAGACTTGCCCTACCGGCAAGCGGTCTCTTGGCGATCCGGAGAGAGTTTTCCCGAGAGTGGCGCGAGGGCGCATGGGGAACGCAGCGCGAACACCGGCCTTCCCTCGCCCCCTGGCCCGGTCTATCTGTCCTCTATGACCCAGTTCGACGACTCAGACGCCTTCGAGGCCGCCAGCCTCTCCGCGCGCGCGATGCAGGCGCGGCCCGCGCCCTATCTCGACGGTCTCAACCCCGCGCAGCTTCGAGCGGTTCAGACGCTCGACGGCCCCGTGCTGATGCTGGCGGGCGCGGGCACGGGCAAGACCCGCGCGCTGACCGCACGCATCGCCCATCTGATGGCGCAGGGCCGCGCCCGCCCGAACGAGATCCTGGCTGTGACCTTCACCAACAAGGCCGCGCGCGAGATGAAGGAGCGGCTGGGCCGGATGATGGGTCAGGCCGCGGAGGGGATGCCTTGGCTCGGCACCTTCCACTCGGTCTGCGTCAAGCTGCTCCGCCGCCACGCGGAGCTGGTGGGCCGCACGATCCATATCAACGGCGAGCCGCGCGAGCTGCATCTGCGGTCGAACTTCACCATCCTCGACACGGACGACCAGAACCGCCTGCTCAAGCAGCTGATCGAGGCGGCCGATATCGACCCCAAGCGCTGGCCGCCCCGGATGCTGGGCGGGATCATCGACCATTGGAAGAACCGCGCCTGGACGCCTGACAAGGTTCCGACGCATGAGGCCGGGGCCTTCGACGGCAAGGGCATCGCGCTCTACCGCCAATATCAGGACCGGCTGCTGACGCTGAACGCCTGCGATTTCGGCGACCTGCTGATGCATGTCATAGACATCCTCCAGCGCCATGAGGACGTTCTGGCGCAGTATCGCCGCTGGTTCCGATATATTCTGGTCGACGAGTATCAGGACACCAATGTCGCGCAGTATCTGTGGCTGCGGCTGTTGGCGGGCGGGCACAAGAATATCTGCTGCGTGGGCGACGACGATCAGTCGATCTACGGCTGGCGCGGGGCGGAGGTCGGCAACATTCTCCGCTTCGAGCAGGATTTCGAGGGCGCCGAGGTCATCCGGCTGGAGCAGAATTACCGCTCCACGCCGCATATCCTGGCTGCTGCTGCGGGCGTGATCCAGGGCAACAAGGGGCGGCTGGGCAAGACGCTCTGGACCGAGCTGACCGAGGGCGAGAAGGTCCGCCTGATCGGCCATTGGGACGGCGAGGAGGAGGCGCGCTGGATCGGCGAGGAGGCCGAGGCGATGACCCGCGGGACGCGCGGCCTCGACCCGTTCAGCCTGGACGGCATGGCGATCCTGGTCCGGGCGGCCCATCAGATGCGGGCCTTCGAGGACCGGTTCCTGACCATCGGTCTGCCGTATCGCGTGATCGGCGGCCCCCGCTTTTACGAGCGGCTCGAGATCCGGGACGCGATGGCCTATTTCCGCCTCGTCGTCAGCCCCGACGACGACCTCGCCTTCGAGCGGATCGTCAACACGCCCAAGCGCGGCCTGGGCGACAAGGCGCAGCAGACGATCCAGGTCATGGCCCGGTCGAACGGTGTGTCGCTGTTGGAGGGCGCGCGGCTCTGCGTCCGCTCCAAGACGATCGGTGGCAAGGGCGGCCGCGCGCTGGGGGAGCTTTGCGACGGGCTCGCGCGCTGGCGGGCCGAGATGCTGGATGGGCGCGACCACATCCATCTGGCCGAAGAGATCCTGGACGAGTCGGGCTATACGGGCTTCTGGCAGAACGAGAAGACGCCCGAGGCCCCCGGCCGGTTGGAGAACCTCAAGGAACTCGTGAAGGCGCTTGAAGCCTTCGAGAACCTCCAGGGCTTCCTGGAGCATGTCAGCCTCATCATGGACAACGACTCCTCCGGCGAGGAGGAGCCGAAGATCACGCTTATGACCCTCCACGCCGCCAAGGGGCTGGAGTTTCCGGTCGTGTTCCTGCCCGGCTGGGAGGACGGGCTGTTCCCGTCGCAGCGCTCGATGGACGAGAGCGGCGTCAAGGGCCTGGAGGAGGAACGTCGGCTGGCCTATGTCGGCATCACCCGCGCGGAAGCGGTCTGTACCATCAGCTTCGCCGCCAATCGCCGCGTCTATGGGCAGTGGCAGTCGGCCCAGCCTTCCCGCTTCATCGACGAGTTGCCCGCCGAGCATGTCGAGGTGCTGACGCCTCCCGGTCTCTATGGCGGCGGCTTCGGCGCGACCGGCATGGCGGCAGCGCAGCAGATGGCAATGGGCGGCGGCATGGCCTCCGACCTGACGGACCGCGCGGCCAAGGCCGATGTCTACAATTCGCCGGGCTGGCGGCGGCTGCAATCCAACGCGACCCGCACCCTGCGGCAACCCGCCGAGGCGAAGAACCTCGTGATCGATGCGACGGCGGTCAGCGCCTTCGGCCCGGGCGACCGCGTCTTCCATCAGAAGTTCGGCTATGGCGAGGTGATGGGGGTCGAGGGCGACAAGCTGGAGGTCGAGTTCGACCATGCCGGCACCAAGAAGATCGTGGGGCGCTTTCTGCTCCCGGCGGATCAGGCGGGCGACACGCCCTTTTAGTCTTAGCCCCCCAAAGAAGCGGCGGCGCCCGAGGGGATGAGGGGGGGCGCCGCCGCGCTTGGGACGTCGCGCCGATGGGCGACTGTCGGCCACATGTCGCTCCGGTCGATGGCGATGAGGGACACCACGCGCCGGAGACTGGAGGGGAAACGGCGCGGTCCCGTTTCGGTTCCCGGCGTCATCGTGAAAGAAGAGAGACAGGTTCCGGCGATGCCCTCAGGGAGGAGGAGGAGGGCATCGCCGGCCCGTGGTGTTCGGCAGCCCCGGGGAGGCGGGGCGCCGAGGGCCGGTCCGATGGAGGAGGGGACCGGCCGGTCACGGCGACGCCCCAAGGGAGGAGGAGGCGGCCGCGATCCGAGTATCTCGTGCTTTGGGCCCGGCAGGTCCCTCCGAGGAGGGCCGCCGGGCCGGCTGCACAGCGCCTTTGAGGGCGCCGGGGCCTCTCCCACGGCAGGACGGGACAGGCCGGGAGCGGTCGGGCAAAGGAACGTCATGCCACGGACCGCGCCAAAAATCTTGGCGGGTTCCGGCGACGCCCCCAGGGAGGAGGAAAAGGAGCGCCGCCGGCCCGTCTGGTCGGCCTCTCCGGGAGGGGAGAGACCGGGGCCGATCCAATGGGAGGAGGGATCGACCCGGTGCGTCGCGACCCAAATGGGAGGAGGGGGCCGCTTCGCGTCCCGGTCTCGCGTCTAGGGAGGAGACGACGCGATACCGGGTATCTTGTCAGCCGCGCTTGCCGTATGCGGCGTCCATGGCGATCGATTTGATCATCGAACGGTTCAAGCCGAGATCGGCGAGATCGCGGTTCGACAATTTGGACAGCTCGGCATGGGTCCGGCGATACAGGCGCCAGCGGCCCCAAGCCTCGCGCAGCGCGCTCAGGCGGGCGCCGAAGTCGTGGCGCAGGGCGTCGGTGCGGATCGAAGAGCCGAATGCAGTATTGGCCATGATATTTTCCTTTCGCGTCTGGGGGCGTCCGGCCCCCCGGTTCGCAGCCTGGCCGGATTGCCGGGGCCGCCGTGTTTCGTTGATCCCAAATTGGTGCCGATGCTGCGGTTGCACAACTGTCCCGATGGTCAATGCTGCCATGCAGCATGTGCATGGCCCGGCAGGGAACTTTACGTTGAGGCAAGACGTCTAGACGCATGTCCGCTTTTTCTCATCCCGGCTTCCGGGCCTATTTCCTCGCCGCCGTCCCTCTCGTCCAAGCGCTCTGGGCGCAGCGCGTCACGCTGGGCTGGCTCGCCTGGGAGGCATCGGGATCGGCCGCCTTCGTCGGGCTGGTCGCCGCGCTGACGCTGGCGCCGATGCTGATCTCGGGGCCGGTCTTCGGAGTGCTGGTCGATCGGACCGACATCCGTCGGGCGATCCGCACGACCTCGGGGGCGATGGCGATGCTCATGGTGGTGGCGGCGCTCCTGGCGGGCGGTCCGGGTCTGAGCCAGGCGATGCTCGTGACCTTGGCGCTGGCGATCGGGGTGGTGTCTTCGGCCCATCACCCGGTGCGTATGTCGCTGGCCCCCCGGCTGGTTCCGGTAGGCGAGGTGCAGAGCGTCGTGGCGCTGACGGCGCTCAACTTCAATCTCGCGCGGCTGGTGGCGCCGGCCCTGGCGGGGCTGGCCCTGGCCAGTGTGGGTCCGGTGGCGACGCTCTGGGCTGCGGCCGCGCTTTATGTCCCGATGCTGGTGGCGGTGCGGTGGATGGCTCCGCGGCCGCTGCCCGTCACCGGCACGCGGGGGTCGATCCGCGAGGGCTTGCGGGACGCGGCGCGCTTCATCTGGGTCACGCCCGTCGCGCGGCAGGCGATCGTGCTGACGGCGGTCATGGCGGTGCTGGTGCGCGGCTATCTCGAATTGCTGCCGGTCATGGCCGAGGGCATCCACGGCCGCGGGGCCGAGGGCCTAGGGCTCCTGACCGCCTCGGCCGGGGCGGGGGCGCTGCTGGCCGCGCTGGCCAAGACGGCCGGCCACGGGCAGGTGCGCGACGGCGTGCCTGGCCTGATGCGGGTGATCCTGGTGATCGGCGTGCTGGGCCTGGCCCCTCTGGGCCTCGTCGAGGCGTGGTGGGCCGCGATGGTCTGGACCGCGCTCGCGGGGTTCTCTTCGACCTTCTGCGGCGTGACGCTCCAGGCGATGGTGCAGATGGAACTGCCCGACGATCTGCGCGGGCGCGTGATGTCGCTTTGGGTCGTCGTCGGGATCGGGGCGGTCGCGCTCGGCTCCGGCGGGCTGGGCTGGTTGGCGGGACTGTTCGGGCTACCGGCGGTCCTGGTCGGGGCGGGGCTGGCCGGAGGGGCGGTCACTGCGGCGATGGTCTTGCCTTCCCGGAGCGGGCGGCCCACGTAGCCCCCGCAGACAAACGGGGGGACACTCATGGCAACGCGCGACGACATTATGGCGGCCCTTTCGCGCATTTCGCTGCCGGTGGGCGGGGATCTGGTCTCGAAGGACATGGTGCGCGCCGTGACTGTTTCGGGCGATTCGGTCAGCTTCGTGATCGAGGCGCCCGCGCCGGAGATCGCGCGCCAGATGGAGCCGATCCGCAAGGCCGCCGAGGCCGCCGTCGCCCGCCTGCCCGGCGTGGGCCGTGTGCAGGTCGTGCTGTCGGCGCCGACCGAGACCAAGCAGCCGCCCTCGCTCAAGATCGGCGGCCACCCCAAGCCGCAGGAGGGCCCGGCCCGCGTCGCCGGGGTCAAGCGGGTGATCGCAGTGGCCTCGGGCAAGGGCGGCGTGGGCAAGTCTACCGTTTCCGCTAACCTCGCCGTGGCGCTGGCGCGGCAGGGCCGCAAAGTCGGGCTGCTCGATGCCGACATTTACGGGCCGAGCCAGCCGCGCATGATGGGCGCCAATAAGCGGCCCGCCTCGCCCGACGGCAAGACGATCCACCCGCTGATCGCCCATGACGTCACGCTGATGTCCATCGGTCTGATGCTGGACCCCGACAAGGCGGTGGTTTGGCGGGGGCCGATGCTGATGGGG
Source organism: Jannaschia seohaensis (assembly GCF_900116765.1). Lineage (GTDB taxonomy): Bacteria > Pseudomonadota > Alphaproteobacteria > Rhodobacterales > Rhodobacteraceae > Jannaschia > Jannaschia seohaensis. The sequence continues at coordinate 42,211 of NZ_UETC01000014.1, forward strand.
GCGCTCCAGCAGATGTTGGGCCAGGTGGCCTGGACGCATCACACCGGGGGCGCCCCGCTGGACGTGCTGATCGTCGATCTGCCGCCCGGCACGGGCGATGTGCAGCTGACGCTCTGCACCAAGGCGGTGGTGGACGGGGCCATCGTCGTGTCGACGCCGCAGGACGTGGCGCTGCTCGATGCGCGCAAGGCGCTCGACATGTTCGCGACGCTGAAGACGCCCATCGTCGGACTGATCGAGAACATGAGCCTCTTCCACTGCCCGAACTGTGGACACGAAGCCCATGTCTTCGGTCATGGGGGCGTCAAGGCCGAGGCGGAGCGGTTGGGCCTGCCGTTCCTGGGCGCGCTGCCCATCGATCTCGACACCCGGCTCGCGGGAGACGCGGGCCGCCCGGTGGCTGCGGGCGAGGGCGTTGTTGCCGACGCCTTTGCCGATCTGGCCCGAGACCTGGTCGCGCGCGACCTCGCTTGAGCCTTCACGGCGCCTGCGCGGGGCGAATCACGATCCTGTGATTCGCTCAGGCGCGCGGATTCCCAACAAGTATCAGAAAATTATCCTCTTTTCAGGGAGGAGGTCGCAGGCTGCCGCGCTGTTGCGCGGTTGGCCCAATTTTCGTGCGGTGTCCGACTGCGGCCTTCGGTGTGATCCTTGCGCCACGCGGCGCGTCACGATGGAAGGATATTGGGCATTCTTGGGCATCTATAAGTTCTTAATTTCTCTTAATAGAGCACTACATCTTGTGTCTTCTGGGGGATATCCACCGGTTTTCCACATTCTGTGGATAAGATTTTGCCGGTCCATCCCATTTTTAGGGTATTCAGCCCAATCTGCTTCTGGCAGGAAAGGTGCACGGAAGATGAGGGATCACAGGGGCGCCAAACGACCCCGATCCGGCAACCAAAAATGGGCAGGACATACAGGCACTCTCACATCTCCAGACGATGAAGACCCTTCTCGCGGACGCGCACATTCATCCCCCCCAGGTGACGCGTGAGGAGGCAGCCCAACGATAGGGGCAGGGCGGCGGTCCGGGTTGGCAGACCCCGGATCGCCGTTCCCGTTTCCAGGGCACCACATTTCGCGCGGGGTACGCGGGGCGAAAGGAAGACGGCACGGTGGACGACCTCTTCAGAGGCAAGCACCACGTCAAAGTCGACGGGAAGGGGCGGGTCTCCGTCCCGCCTGGATTCCGTCGCGCCCTTGAGGCCGCTGATCCGAATTGCGGCCCCGAGCGCAACGCCACGGTCTATATCGCCCATTGGGACGGCGAGCCGTTCCTGACCTGCATGACCGTCCGCGGCATGCAGGAGATGACCGAACAGGTCCGCGCCATGCATCCCGGCGACCCCGATCGCGAGGCGCTGGAAGAGTTCCTATATGAGAACGTGGAAGAGCTCCGACTGGACGACACGCACCGCATCACCATGCCCAAACATTTGCGCGACGCCGCCGGCCTGGAAGGCGAGATGATCTTCGGCGGGCGCGGCGACCGCTTCCGCATCTACTCGCCCGACGTGCCCAAGCCCGCTGTCAGCCGCCTGGCGCAGCAGATGTCGACGCGCCCCGCTGGCACGTCGCCTTTCGCCTTGCTGCCCGACCGGCCGCGGCCGCCGGCGCCGGGGCCGCGGCCGGGCGAGTGATGGGGGGCTCGAATATGGCCGCCGCCCCGCATGTTCCTGTTCTTCTGCAACCGATCCTCGACGCGGTCGGCACGCCTCACGGGACTTGGATCGACGCCACCATGGGCGCCGGCGGCTATACGCGCGCGTTGCTCGAAGCCGGAGCCGACCGGGTGATCGGTCTCGACCGCGACCCGTTGGCCCACGAAATGGCGGCGGAGTGGGGCGCGGTGTGGCGCGAACGACTCGTTACCGTGAAGACCATCTTCTCGCGCATGGACGAGGTCGCCACGGGAGTCGACGGGGTGGTACTCGATCTCGGTGTGAGCTCGATGCAGCTCGACCGGGCCGAGAGAGGATTCAGCTTCATGAAGGACGGACCGCTCGACATGCGCATGGGGGACGAGGGGCCGACCGCCGCCGACATCGTCAACCAGGCGCCCGAGGGCCTGCTGTCCGACATCCTCCACCGCTACGGAGAGGAGCGCGCCGCCCGGCGCATCGCTCGGGCCATCGTCCGCGAGCGCGCCACCACGCCCTATACCACGACCGCGCAGCTGGCCGAGACCGTCGTCGCCAACCTGCCGCGTTCGAAGCCGGGGCAGAGCCACCCGGCCACCCGCGCGTTCCAGGCGATCCGCATCGCCGTCAACGACGAGTTCGGCGAGCTGGCCGAGGGGCTGCAAGCGGCCGAGCGGGCGCTGGCCCCGGGCGGCTGGCTGGCCGTCGTCACCTTCCATTCGGTCGAGGACCGCGCGGTCAAACGCTTCCTCGCCGCCCGCTCCGACACCGGGGGCGGCGGCTCCCGCCACCTGCCGGAGCGCGCGGCCCGCGAGCCGGCCTTCGTGCTCCACGGCAAGGCGATCTCCCCGTCCGAGGCCGAGATCGCCGCCAATCCCCGCGCCCGCTCCGCCCGCCTGCGGCTGGCGCGGCGCACCGATGCTCCCGCCGCTCCGGTCGCCCGCCGCGACCTGGGGCTCCCTGAAATCACGCTGCCCCGGAGGTCCTGAATGCGCGGATTCATCTATACGGTGTCCACGGTGATCGTCGTCCTTCTGGGCGTTTGGGCCTATCACGAGGGCTATGAGACGCGCGCCACCGAAAAGGCCGTCGCCCAATTGGAGCGTGAGATCGGTCAGCGCCATCAGGAGCTGTCGATGCTGCGCGCCGAATGGGCCTATCTCAACCGCCCCGACCGGTTGCAGGCCCTGGCGGAGATGAATTTCGAGCGGCTTGAACTGATGCCGCTCTCCTCCGACCACTTCGCACTGATCGAACAGGTCGGCTATCCGCTGCCGGTGCTGGTGGCCGAAGCGCCGGTGGTCGCGGCCGAGGATTTCTCGGACGTCATCATCATGAACCACCGCTATGGCGCCGACACCCAGCCCCGCGTGATCGCGCCGCCCACCCTGGCCGACGATGGGGAGCAGTTGCCATGATCTTCCGCCGCCGCCCACGCCCGGAGCCGACCGACCCGTTTCAGCCGGTTCCGACCCGCGTGCCCCGCGCCGCGCCCGCGCCGGTGGCGCAGGCTCCCCGCGAGAACCCGGAAAAGGTGCGCCTGCGCGCCGAACGGCGGCTCAAATTCACCGCCGCGTGTTTTGTGATGGGCTTCGCCACCGTCGCGGTGAAGATGGGCGCCATCGCCGCCTCCGAGGCGCGGGAGCCGTCGACCGGATCGCTCTCCGGCGCGACCATCGTCAACGCCCGCGCCGATATCACCGACCGCGAGGGGCGGGTGCTTGCGACCAATGTGACCGCCACCGCGCTCTACGCGCAGCCCCACAAGATGCTGGACCCGGTCGCCGCCGCCGAGGGGCTTGCGCGGATCTTCCCCGACATGGACGCGGAGACCTGGGCCCGGCGCTTTACCTCCGGCTCCAAGTTCTTCTGGCTCAAGGGGAATATCTCGCCCGAGCAGCAGCAGGCGGTCCACGATCTGGGCGAGCCGGGGCTGCTGTTCGGCAGCCGGGAGATGCGGCTCTATCCCAACGGCCCGCTCGCCGCCCATGTCCTGGGCGGCGCCCGCTATGGCGCGCAGGACGTGCGCGCGGCCGAGATCGTGGGCGTGGCCGGGGTGGAAAAGACCTTCGACGCCTATCTCTCCGACCCCGCGCAGGAGGGCGCTCCGCTGCGTCTCTCGCTCGACCTGCCGATCCAGGCCGCGGTGGAGCATGTGCTCGATGGCGGCATGAAGCTGATGAACGCCAAGGGCGCCGCCGCGATCCTGATGGACATCAAGACGGGCGAGGTCATTTCCCTCGCCTCCCTGCCGGATTTCGACCCGAACTCCCGCCCGCGCCCGGCGACCGAGGGCGATCCGGCCGACAGCCCGCTCTTCAACCGCGCCGTGCAGGGTGTCTACGAGTTGGGCTCCACCTTCAAGATCTTCACCACGGCGCAGTCGCTGGAACTGGGGCTGACCAATGCGGGCACGATGATCGACACGCGCGGGCCGCTGCGCCAGGGTCGGCACAGCATTCGCGACTTCCGCAATTACGGGCCGCAGCTGTCGGTCGCGGACGTGATCCGGCACTCGTCGAATGTCGGGACCGCACGCATGGCGCTCGATATCGGGGCGACCCGGCAGAAAGCCTTCCTGGAGAGCCTCGGCTTTTTCGAGCCCACTCCCCTGGAGATGGTCGAAGCGGCGTCCGGGCGTCCCATCGTGCCCGAGCGTTGGCCCGACATCACCACCATGACCGTCAGCTACGGGCACGGTCTCTCGACCTCGCCGCTGCATTTGGCGGTGGGCTATGCCTCGGTTCTCAATGGCGGAACCCGGGTGACGCCGACCCTGATGGCGCAGGAGACGCCGCCGCCCCTCGGCCCGCGCATCGTGTCTGCCCGCGTCTCCGCCGAGTCGCGGCACATGCTGCGCCGGGTCGTCACCGATGGAACGGCCTCCATGGGCGAGGTGCCGGGCTACCATGTCGGCGGCAAAACCGGGACGGCGGACAAGCCGAAACATACGGGCGGCTACTGGGAGGATAAGGTGATCGCCACCTTCGCCTCGGTCTTCCCAGCCCATGACCCGAAATACGTGCTGATCGTGACCCTGGACGAGCCAGAGATCCGCGCCGCCGGAGAGGATCGGCGCACCGCCGGCTGGACCGCCGTGCCGGTCGCGTCCGAGATCGTGCGGCGGGTCGCGCCCCTGCTCGGCGTACGGCCGGATTTCGATCCGGCCAAGGACGATTTCGGTGCATATCTGACACAGATGGCGCGGCGCTGATGGACGAGGCGGGCCGGCCGGTCTAAGGGGACAGGCCGAGGCATCTGCGCAAGAGTGGGGGGCGTTGGATGAGGACTCTCTCCGAATTGGGGCTGGCGGGGCCGGACGGACTGAGCGTGTCGGGCCTTGCCGTCGATAACCGTCTGGTGCGTCCCGGCGACCTGTTTGCCGCACTGCCCGGAACCAATGTGCATGGCGCGCGCTTCGCGGCCGACGCCTTGGCGCGCGGGGCCGTGGCGGTGCTGACGGACCGGGCCGGGGCCGCGATGTTGCCCGAGGGCACGCCGATGGTCGTCGTCGAGGAGCCCCGCGCCGCGCTCGCCTTCGCCGCCGCGCTGATGGCGGGCCGTCAGCCCGAGACCATGGTCGCCGTCACCGGCACCAACGGCAAGACCAGCGTGGCCAGCTTCACCCGCCAGATCTGGGAAGCGCTGGGCCTGCAAGCCGCCAATCTCGGCACGACGGGGGTGGAGGGCGCCTTCCACGCGCCGGCGCTTCACACCACGCCCGAGCCGATCACGCTGCACGCCCTGCTGGCGGAGATGGCCGAGCATGGCGTGACCCATGCGGCGATGGAGGCGTCGTCCCACGGGCTCGACCAGCGGCGGCTGGAGGCGGTGCGGCTGGCCGCCGCCGGCTTTACCAACCTGACCCAGGACCATCTGGATTATCACGGCACGATGGAGGCCTATTTCGAGGCCAAGGCGGGACTCTTCGATCGGCTCTTGCCGGGGGAGGGCGTGGCCGTTGTCAATATCGACGACCCTTACGGGCTGGAATTGGCCGCCCGCTGCGAGGGGCGCGGGCAGGAGGTGATCGGCGTCGGCCGGGCGGAGCAGGCGCGGCTGCGCCTGACCGGCCAGCGTTTCGACGCGACGGGGCAGGAAGTCTTGTTCCGTTGGCAGGGGGCCGCCTCTTCGGCCCGGCTGGGCCTCATCGGCGGGTTCCAGGCGGCGAACGCGCTGCTGGCGGCGGGGTTGGTGATCGGTGCGGGGGAGGAGCCCGAGGCGGTCTTCGCCGCCCTGCCCAAGCTCATGGGCGTGCGCGGGCGGATGCAGCTGGCCGCGACGCGGGACAGCGGCGCCGCCGTCTTCGTCGATTACGCCCACACGCCCGACGCGGTGGCGACCGCGCTCAGGGCGCTGCGCCCGCATGTCATGGGCCGGATCGTCGCCATCGTCGGCGCCGGCGGCGACCGGGACCGGGGCAAGCGGCCGCTGATGGGCGCGGCGGCACAGGAACACGCCGACGCCGTCATCGTAACCGATGACAATCCGCGCTCCGAGGACCCCGCCGCGATCCGCGCTGCCGTTCTGGCTGGCGCGCCCGAGGCGGTCGAGGTGGGCGACCGGGCCGAGGCGATCCTGCGGGGCGTCGACATGCTGGAGGCGGGCGACGCGCTCCTGGTGATGGGCAAGGGGCACGAGACCGGGCAGACGGTGGGCGATATGGTGCTTCCCTTCGACGATGTGGAGCAGGCCTCGATTTCGGTCGCCGCGCTGGAGGGGCGGGCATGACGCTCTGGACGGCGGCGGAGGCGGCGGCGGCCACCGGGGGCGAGACTCGGGGTGACTGGTCCGTCACAGGGCTCAGCATCGACACCCGCACACTCCGCCCCGGAGAGCTGTTCGTCGCGCTGAAGGCCGCGCGGGACGGGCACGATTTCGTCGGCCAGGCCATCGCTGCCGGGGCGGGGGCCGCGCTGGTCTCCCGCGTGCCGGAGGGCTGCGAGGACGCGCCGCTTTTGCTGGTGGAGGACGTCCAGCGCGCCTTGGAGGATCTCGGCCGCGCCGGGCGCGCCCGCAGCCGCGCCCGCGTTATCGCCGTCACCGGAAGCGTCGGGAAAACCTCCACCAAGGAGATGCTGCGCCACGTCCTGGCGCCCCAAGGCCAGGTCCATGCCGCCATCAAGAGCTTCAACAACCATTGGGGCGTGCCGCTGACGCTGGCCGCCATTCCGCCCGAGGCCGACTATGCGGTCGTCGAGATTGGCATGAACCATCCCGGCGAGATCGCTCCCCTGGCCGAGATGGCCGCGCCGCATGTCGCCATGGTCACGATCGTTGCCCCCGTTCACCTGGAGGCCTTCGACGACGGCATCGAGGGGATCGCCCGCGAGAAGGCCGCGATCTTCACCGGGCTCGGGCTGGACGGCGTCGCGATCTACAACGCCGATGTGGAAACCGCGCCGATCCTGGCGGAGCGGGGCAATGTGTCCTTCGGGACCGGTCCCGCCGATTGGCGTCTGCTCCAGGTCGAGGCGCAGCCCGACGGCACCTCCTGCCGGGCGGAGACGCCGCTGGGCGAGGTCGCCTATCGCATCGGCGCGCCGGGGGCCCATTTCGCGCTCAACGCGCTGTCGGTTCTGGCGGCGGTGCATCACGCAGGGGCGGATGTGGCGCGCGCCGCCATCGCCCTGGCGAACTGGGCACCGCCCGATGGGCGCGGCCGCCGCCACGCGGTGATGCTGGACCGCGAGGCGCCGCCGCTCGATCTGATCGACGACGCCTATAACGCGAACCCGGCCTCGGTCGGGGCGGCGCTGGCCCTCCTGGCCGGCACCGAAGTGCCGCGGCAGGCGCGCCGGATCGCCATCCTGGGCGACATGAAGGAACTTGGGCCGACCGGCCCGGACCTGCACGCCGCGCTCGCGGAGCACCCGGCGATGGGCGCGCTCGACACCGTCCACACGGTCGGCCCGGTGATGCGGCATCTCCACGACGCCCTCCCGCCCGCCCTGCGCGGCCGCCATGCCGACACGTCGGAGGCGCTGGCCGCCAGCCTGCGGGAGATCGTGGCGCCGGGCGACGCGGTGCTGGTCAAGGGGTCTCTTTCGATGAAGATGGCCGTCCTGGTGGACGGCCTGCGCGCCTTGGCGCGTCAGGAGTGATGACATGCTCTATTGGCTGACGACTTTCTCGGACGGGGGGGATTTCTTTAACCTCTTCCGCTACATCACCGTCCGGGCGGGCGGGGCCTTCTTCGTGGCCCTGGTCTTCGGGTTCATCTTCGGCCGACCGCTCATCGACCTGCTGCGCAAGCGTCAGGGCAAGGGCCAGCCGATCCGTGCGGACGGACCCGAGACGCATTTCGCCAAGGCGGGCACGCCGACCATGGGCGGGGTGCTGATCCTCGGGGCGGTGACGGTCTCAACGCTGCTCTTCGCGCGGCTCGACAACCCCTATGTCTGGCTCATCCTGGGCGTGACGATCAGCTTCGGCGCGATCGGCTTCATCGACGACTATGCCAAGGTCTCGGCGGGCAACACCAAAGGCGTCCCGGGCCGGGTCCGGCTGGCCTTGGGCTTCGTCATCGCCGCCATCGCCGGGCTGGTCGCGATCTGGGCCCACCCGCCGGAGTTGGAGCGGGCGCTGGCCTTTCCGCTCTTCAAGGACGCGCTGTGGAATATGGGGCTGCTCTATCTGCCCTTCGTGATGCTGGTGATCGTGGGCTCGGCCAATGCGGTGAATCTGACGGACGGGCTGGACGGGCTGGCGATCATGCCGGTGATGATCGCCGCCGGAACGCTGGGCGTGATCGCCTATGCGGTCGGCCGGGTCGACTTCACCGACTATCTGGAGGTGCATTACGTCCCCGGCACCGGAGAGCTTCTGATCTTCGCCGCCGGGCTGATCGGGGGCGGTTTGGGCTTTCTGTGGTATAACGCGCCGCCCGCCGCCGTCTTCATGGGCGATACCGGGTCGCTGGCCCTGGGCGGCGCGCTCGGCACGGCTGCCGTCGTCACCAAGCATGAACTCGTCTGGGCCATCATCGGCGGCGTCTTCGTGCTGGAGGCCGTGTCGGTCATCGTCCAGGTCCTCTACTTCAAGGCGACCGGCAAGCGCGTCTTCCTGATGGCGCCGATCCACCACCATTTCGAAAAGAAGGGCTGGGCCGAGCCGCAGGTGGTGATCCGCTTCTGGATCATCGCGCTGATCCTGGCGCTGATCGGGCTCGCATCGCTCAAGGTCCGATGAGCCGCGTCACCGGAACCGCGATGATCGCGGAGATGAACCCGCACCGCCATCCCGGGGCCTGGGTCTTCGTCACCTGTCCCGAGGATCGGCCGGATCTGGTCGCGCGGGCCATCGCCACCATGCGCGAAGGCGAGGGGCTGTCGCTGATCCTGCCCGATGGCGCGCTGCCTTTCGCAGAGGGGCCGCGCATGGCCTGGATCGAGCTCAGGGTGAATTCGGCGCTGGACGGGGTCGGGCTGACGGCGGCGGTGGCGACGGTGCTCGCCGGGGCCGAGATCCCGTGCAATGTCGTGGCTGGGCACCATCACGACCACCTCTTCGTGCCCGAGGACATGGCGGATCGCGCCCTGGCCCTGCTCCGGGCGCGCGCCCGAGAGGAGAGGGCATGACGACGGCGCTCGTGACCGGTGGAAATCGCGGCATCGGCCTGGCCATCGCGCGCGCGCTGCACGCCGAGGGGATGGATGTTTGCCTCGCCGCCCGCTCCGGCGGAGAGGCGGCGGCGCAGGAGATCGGCTGCCGGTTGGTCGAGATGGACCTCGCCTCGGACGCTTCCATCGAGGCTGGGCTCGCGGCGGCGGGGCCGGTCGATGTGCTGGTCAATAACGCAGGCGTCCTCTGGGAGGAGGGGCTGTGGGACGATCCCGGCCATTTTGACGAGAGCTTCGCCGTGATGGTGCGGGCACCCTTCCGCCTGATGCGCGCGCTGGTCCCCGGGATGGGGCCGGAGGGCCGGGTCGTGAACGTCTCCTCGGGCTGGGGCAGCTTCGACGAAGGGCTGGGCGGCGGCGGCGCCTATGGCCCGGCCAAGGCCGCGCTGAACGCGCTGACGGTCCGCGCCGCGGAAGAGGCCCCGGAGGGCGTCAAGATCAACGCGATGTGCCCGGGATGGGTGCGAACGCGCATGGGCGGGCCGGGCGCCAACCGTTCCCCCGAACAGGCCGCCGGCGCCGCTGTCTGGCTCGCCACCTTGCCGCCGGACGGGCCAACGGGAGGCTTTTTCCGCGACCGGAGGCCGATCCCATGGTGAAGCTGCGCAACCCGCTCATCGCCCGCGAGGGGCCGCCGGTCGCGCTTAACGTGCGGGCGGCGCGCTGGGGCGCCTTGGCCTGCGTCGCGGCCGTGGCGGTGATGGCCGGGCCGATCCTGCGGGGCCATGGCGATGCCGAGGCCTGGCTCGCCGCGCGCCCGGAGGCCTGCGGCACCCGTCCCGAGGCGCGGGTCGCGCCGCCGGATGCCTCCGATTTGCGCGCGGCGTCGGCGCTCTGGTTCATTGAGACATGCGAGGTTGCCGAATGATTCCCGTCCGAGGCTATGAGGGGGCCACCATTGCGGTGCTGGGCCTGGGCCGCTCCGGCTTGACCGCGGCGCGTGCGCTCCGCGCCGGCGGCGCCGAGGTGATCGCCTGGGATGACGGCGCCAAGGGGCGGGAGGCGGCGGAGGCCGAGGGCTTCACCCTGCGGGAGCTTTCCAAGCCCGGCGCGCTGGACGGCGTCGCGACGCTGATCACCAGCCCGGGCATCCCGCATCTCTACCCCGCGCCGCACCCGGCCATCGCCGCCGCGTGGCGCGCGGGCGTTGCGGTCGACAACGATGTCGGCCTGTTCTTCCGCTCGCTGGGTTGGGACGACAGCGCCCCGCGCGTCGTCGCCATCACCGGCTCCAACGGCAAGTCGACCACGTCGGCGCTGCTGCATCACATCCTGGTCGAGGCGGGCAAGCGGGCGCATCTGGCGGGCAATATCGGGCGTGGCGTGCTGGATCTGGACCCCCCGGAGGAGGACGAGATCATCGTGCTGGAGCTGTCGAGCTACCAGACCGAACTCGCACGCTCGCTGACGCCCGACGTGGCGGTCTTCACCAACCTCTCGCCCGACCACCTGGACCGGCATGCGGGCTTCGGCGGCTATTTCGCGGCCAAGCGCCGGCTTTTCGCCGAGGGCGGGCCGGACCGCGCTGTGATCGGGGTGGACGAGAACGAGGGGCTGTTCCTCGCCAACCAGCTTCAGGAGGCCGCGGTGGACGACCGGGTGATCCGGGTCGCGTCGGGGAAGCTGGAAGGCCCGGGCTGGACGGTGACGGCGCGCAAGGGCTGGCTGGCGGAGACCCGCAAGGGACGGCAGGTCGCTTCGGTAGATCTGCGCGACATCGCGGGCCTGCCCGGCAAACACAACCATCAAAACGCCTGCTGCGCCTGGGCTGCCGCGCGCAGCCTGGGTTTGGGGCCGCGGGAGATCGAGGCGGGGCTGCGCTCCTATCCTGGCCTGCCTCACCGGTCCCAGCGGATCGCGGAGCGGGCGGGCGTGGCCTATGTCAACGACTCGAAGGCGACGAATGTCGACGCGGCGGTGCAGGCGCTCCAGGCTTTCGAGCGGATCCGCTGGATCTGCGGCGGTTTGCAGAAGGAGGGCGGGCTGGAGGCGCTGCATCCCCACCTGTCCTGCGTCGCCAAGGCCTATGTGATCGGACGGGAGGCCGCGGGCTTCGCGCTGGGCCTGGGTCAGGGCGTGGAGGTCGAAGTCTGCGGCGACATGGCGACCGCGGTCGCTGCCGCCGCGCGGGACGCGCAGCCGGGCGAGACGGTGCTACTGGCCCCTGCGGCGGCCAGCTTCGACCAATATGACAGCTTCGAGCGGCGCGGCGAGGATTTCGCCGCCCGGGTCGCGGCTCTGGATTGAGCCGGCCCCCTGATCCTGGCGGAGGCACGCCACGGAAGCGGGGGAGGGGGGCTCTGCCCCCCGTCGGCAAAGCCGACTCCCCCCGGAGTATTTTTGGCCAGAAGAAGGAGGGACGGGCGCGCAGGGCGGCTGCCCATCGGCCCTGAGCCGTGGCAGAATGGACAGACAGCAGATCAGGAGGATGCCATGCCCCTTTCCAACATCCGTGTCGAGGATGAGGTCTTCACCGCCGAGGGCGACGTCGGTCTCGGCGCCGTCCGGGAGATCCTGCCCGATCACCTATGGGTCAGTATCGAAGGCTATGGCGACATCCGCATCGACCCCGAGCAGATCGTCGCGGCCCATGACGGCAAGGTCGTGCTCGATGTCACGAAGCTGCCGGAGCACCTTCAGACGTTGATTGCGCATGTTCATGACGGAGAGGTGCAGCAGCCGTCGGAGGCATCCGAAGGCTAGGTTCGGGCCTCGTAGCGCGTCTGGACGGTGGCTGCGAGGACGGCTGCGGCGTGCAGGGGCGCGCCGCGTCCTCCGGTGCATCCCCCAGGCCCCGGAGCGCGGGACAGGAACGGCCCTGATCCCCCGGCGGTCACTGCGCATCAGGCCGCGCATATCCGGGGCAAGAGCGGGTCCAGTTGGCCCCCCTTTCCGTCACTTGGCCTGACGGGAGCCCAATTCAGCCTCCGCCCCCCGGCCGGACCCACCGGAGAGGGCCTACGGATGAGGGGCGGGCGGTCCCTCGGTCGCTCCCTGCGCCACCCATGTCGCGTCCTTCCCGGGACGCGCGGCGATTGGCTCAGCGGCCTCGGATCGGAGGCCCCCGCATTGCGCGCGCTTGATCCGGACCGTCCGGCAGCGCATCGTCGCGGCGGGAGGAGCACATGGCGGACAGGACCCCACAGGCCGTCGTCATCGGCGGCACCAGCGGGATCGGCGCGGGGGTCGCCGCGGCCTTGCTCGACCGCGGCTGGGACGTGCTCGCGACGGGGCTGTCCGAAGCGGAAGCGGCAGGCTTCGCGGCGGCGGAGCCCCGTGCGCGGACGGCCGCGCTCGACGTGACGGACGGGGCGGCGGTGGCCGGGCTTTTCGCCGCGCTGGACCGGCTCGACGGGCTGGTCTGTTGCGCGGGCATGATCGCGCGGGGGGCGGAGTTCGAGATCGAAACCTTCGAGAAAGTCATCGACGTGAACCTGACCGGCACCATGCGCTGCTGCGTGGCGGCCCGCCCTCTGCTGGCCGCGTCCGGGGGCGCCATCGTCACCACGGCCTCGATGCTGAGCTATTTCGGCGGCCCCCTGGTGCCCGCCTATTCCGCCTCCAAGGGCGGCGTGGCGCAGTTGACCAAGGCGCTGGCCGTTGCCTGGGCGGCCGAGGGCATTCGCGTCAACGCCATGGCCCCCGGCTGGATCGAGACCGAGATGACGGCGCCGCTGCGCGCCGACGCGGCCCGCGCGGAGCCGATCCTGGCCCGCACGCCCCAGGCGCGTTGGGGCCGGCCCGCAGAGGTCGGCGCGCTGGCCGCCTGGCTTCTCTCCGACGACGCTTCCTTCGTGACCGGAAGCGTCTATCCCGTGGATGGCGGCTATGCCGCGATGTGAGGACCGATGCCCCTAGAGACCCCCGACGCCGACGAACGCACCCCCTACCAGCTGCCCTTTCCGCAGGATGCGCTGCCCGAGATCGTGATCCCCGACGCGATCCCGGAGGATGAGCGTATCTGGGTGCCGCAGACCGAGACGGTCAGCTTCCGGCCGCTCTGCCTCAACCGCTCCCAGGGCTATTGGATGAACCTGCTGCGGGTGCGGCAATCGGGCGTCCTGTCCCGCCACCGCCATCCGCAGCCGGTGCATGGCTTCGTGCTCAAGGGCCGCTGGCACTATCTGGAGCATGACTGGACTGCCGAGGCCGGATCCTACGTGATGGAGAGCCCGGGCGAGACGCATACGCTGGTTGTCCCCGACGATGTCGACGAGATGATCACGATGTTCCAGGTGAACGGGGTGATGCTTTATGTCGATCCGTGGGGGAAGACGATGGGCTATGAGGATGTCTTCACCAAGATCGAGATGTGCCGCAAGCACTATGCGTCCGTCGGACTGGGGGCCGACTATGTCGACCGGTTTGTGCGCTGAGATGACAGCGCAACAGCGTCCAGCCGTCCGATCGCGGGCGGCCCCTAGATGACCGGACCGGACTCCATGCAGGTCTTGCTGCGCCGCCTGCTGGCCCTGGGCGGCTTCGTGGCGGCGCTTTGGGCGATCCAGGGCCTGAACTTGGTGCTGGGCTATCGCCTGAACCCGGCCTTCGGGCTGATCCCGCGCGAACTGGCCGGGCTGGACGGGATCGCGGCGATGCCATTGCTGCATGGAAGCATGGCGCATCTGTCGGCGAATACGCCGCCGCTTCTGGTGATGGGGGCGCTTTTGGCGGCGACGGCGACGCGGGCGCTGCTGACGGTGAATGTGGTGATCGTGGGCTTGGGCGGGGCGCTGGTCTGGCTGCTGGGCAGCACGGCGATCCATATCGGTGCGTCCGGGCTGGTCTTTGGCTGGCTCGGCTTTCTGATGGCGCGCGGGCTGGTGGATCGCTCCCCGGTCACGCTGACGGTCACCGGTATCGTCGGGTTTCTATACGGCGCGATGTTTTGGAGCGTGCTGCCCGAACAGCCCGGCATTTCCTGGGAGGCCCACCTCTTCGGGGCTCTGGCGGGGGTCGCGGCGGCGCTGGCCATCCGCACCCATGTGCATGCGCCACGGCTGCGGCGGGTGGAGCGGCGCTAGGCCGGGCCTCGCCTCAGCGGACCAGGATCGCGCCGTCGGGGGCTTCGTCGGCGGGCTTGTTGCCGGGATAGACCAGCCCGGCCGAGATCACGAGCTTCGCCGCGTCCTCGACCGACATGTCGAGCAGGACGACGTCCTCCTCGGGGACGAAGAGCAGGAAGCCGGAGGTTGGGTTCGGCGTGGTCGGCAGGAACACCGACATCATCGGCACGGCGGCCCGCGCCGCGATCTCGCCCTTGGCCGTGGTCGAGATAAAGGCGATGGCCCAGATCCCCTTGCGCGGATATTCGACAAGGCAGGCGCGCTCGAAGCTTTGCTGATCCTGGCTGAGGATCGTCTCGGCGATCTGCTTGAGACCGCCATAGACCGAGCGGATCACCGGTGTCTTCTGCACCAGGTTCTCGCCCCAGCGAAGGATCGAGCGGCCGATATAGCCCTTGACGACCCAACCGACGACCAGGGTGAAGAGCAGGAAGAACGCGACCCCGATGCCGCGGATATTGACCTCCAACCCGAAGCGCTGGAGCAGCCAGATATCCGGGCGGTAGCCCTGCGGCACGAAGGGCAGGACCCAGCTGTCGAACCAGCCGATCACAGTCCAGATCAGCCATGTGGTAAGGCCGATGGGGGCGATCACCACCAGGCCGGTCAGGAAATTGTTCCTGATCCGGGTCAGCAGGCCCGGCCGCTGGACTCGGGGGGGATGGTCGTCTCCAAGCTGCATGGGGCCGTCCGGTCATTCGTCGGATCCGACATAAGCGGCAGGGGGCACGGGAACAAGCGCGGAGCGGGCGGGGCGGTCGGGCAAGCGCCAGATCGTGAGGCAGGTGCCCTGTTTTTCGGCAAGGCGGACGGGTCTGTCTCAGGCGCCGGCACGGCATCGGCAGAGCGTCCGATTGCGTGGCGATGGGCAGGGCGAGACGGGTCGGGTGCTTCATCCGAACCGACCCGGATGCGGGGCGCGTTGCTTCGTTCTGCTGATCGCGCCCGCCCCTCCGGGAGACGCACAGGGGGCAGCGGTCTACTTCTCTGTCGCCGGCGCTCAGGGGGCCGTCGGGGAGACATCGCCGCGGCGCCCGCCGGGCCAGACTGTGAGGTGTGGGACGAGAGGGCGCCTCGGCGCGTGCTCTGCCTATCCGGTCATGACGCAGAGGCAGGCCTCGCTCAGGACGGGGTCACGGGGGGGCGTCCGGTCTCCCTATGGCATGGTTGCCGAGGCCGGATCTCGAGCGCGGCCGGTCAGTACGTGTCGCCCGACACATAGGTCGCCGCCGCGTCGACGGCGCGGCGGAGCGCGGCCTCCGGCCCGGCACCTTCGCGCTCGGCGGCGATATGGGCGGCCATGAACGTGTCGCCCGCGCCGGTGACTCGCGTGACCATCACGTCGGGCGGGTGGTGCGCCTCCACGCCATCGGCATGGGCGCAGGCCGCGAGGCGCGGTCCATCCGTCACCAGCGCCCGGTGCAGGCCCCGCGCGCGCAGCGCCTGCGCCGCCTCGGCGGCGTCGGTCTGTGCGCGGTGCAGCAGCAGCCCCGCCTCCTCCAGGTTGACATAGAGCGTGGCCGAGCTGTGAGTGAGGAAGGGCAAGAGCCGCTCCGCCTTGCCCGGCGAGGCGGGCGCGACGCGCAGATCCGTCGCGGCAAAGCGCGGATCCTGCGCAATCTGCGCCAACAGGTCCGCGGTGAGGTTCCCGTCCAGCGCGACGGGCCCCTCCCAGCCCTGAAGCTCGTCTTGCAGCGGGCGGAGGATCTTGTCCCCCACCGCCTCCAGCGAATGGGCGTCGGCGATGGCCGCGATCAGGCCATTCCCGCCCTCGACGGCCATGTAGACATCCGTCGGCAGGTCGTCCGAGCGGTAGAGCGTCCGCGTCACCAGCCCCATGTGATCCAGCGCCGCGACCAACTCTTCCCCGGCCGGATCGCGTCCCACCACCGACAGCAGCGCGGGCGTCATGCCATAAGCCTTGGCCGCCATCGCGATGTTCAGCGCCACCCCGCCGGGCAGCCGGGTGATCCGCCCCGGGCGGTCGGAGCCTTGGGTCATATGCGCGGTCGAACGGCCGATCACGTCCCACAGGACGGAGCCGATGCAGAGAAGGTCGGGGCGGGTCATTGCGCCGCTGTGCCACGGCGCGGGGCGTTTCGTCCAGATCGGCCCGGCGCTGCGGGCCTGCTGGAGCTGTCGTTACGTCAGCCTAACAATTATCAAACGAATGCCCCTGTCGGCCCGGCCACCGTCGCGGCAATCTCTTCCCTGGATCGACGCGGCAGATGGGTGCGGGATGGCGGGCGAATGGGACAGGTTCTTGGGCCGCAATGGAAATATCCGGTCATCGGGGTTGGATCCGTTGCGGCCCTTTCGCCGTCCGGCCGCGACCGCAGAGGACATGGCGCGAACCGAGCAGGGCCAGCTCAACCTGGTCGCGCTGCATGACCGGATCGCCGAGGCCGAGGAAGAGCTGTCGATGCTGGACGAGCCGGCGGACCTGCGTGAGAAGGCCCGGGAAATCGATCTGCTGCACCGCGCCCTCGCGCAGGAGGTCGCGGCGCTACGCGATCTCGGCTAAACCCGCATCCGGGAGCCTGGCGCGCGCCCTTGTCCCGGCCGCGAGGGCGCGGTGGATGGGCTTCAGCGCGGCGGGCCTTCGATGCCCCAGCGCGCCTCCAGGGTCTCGATGGCGGCGATGCGTTCCTCTGTCTTCGGATGGCTCATCAGCCAGGCCGGCATCCCCACTCCACCCATCCCGGTCAGTTTCGAGAGCTTGCCGAACAGTGTCTTTTGCGGCGCCGTGCCGATGCCCGCCTTGACCAGCAGCGCGCTGGCATAGGCATCGGCCTCGTATTCATCCTGCCGCGACAGGCGCGCGGCGACGAGCGAGGCCAGGACATTGGCGAGATAGGGGCCAACCCCGGGGACGACCCGGCCCAGCATGCCCGAGAGCACCACGCGGATCGCGTTCTGGCCGCTGAAGTCGATCAGCCGCCGCCTTGCGTGCCCCAGCGCGACATGGCCCAGCTCATGGGCGACGACGCTGGCCATCTCGGGGGCCGAGACCTCCCCGGCGTGAAACTTCCGCAGAAAGCCTCGGGTGATGAAGATGCGCCCATCGGGCGCGGCGAGGCCGTTGACGGGGTCCACCTCGTGGACGTGGACGCGGATGCGCTCCACGTCCAAAACGCGCGCCATCTTCGCGAATTCCCGCTCCAGCTCCGGATCGGCGAGCGGGGTCGCGGTGGCGTCCATCTGGCGCTTCAGACGCCAGGCCGAAAAGAACCAGAGCACGACGCCATAGCCGATGGTCAGGAGAAGGGCGGGGAGCTTGAGCATGGGCGGAATATGGGAGCGGGTCGGCCCCGCGTGTAGGGTGCGCGGCGAATTCGCCGCGGCCGCTGCGCCGGTGCCTCAGTGCGGCCCGCGAAACGACCCGCAGGACTGGGGATGCGCGCCCATGCGATCAACCTCCATCGATCCAGAGGCCGGTTCCGTGCCGCTCCAAATTCCCGGGGCGTATCACGGCATGTCTGTCGCGGGGGATGACATGATTTCGGCAAGATAGACTGAGACCGGAGAGACAGGATGACCGAGGCCGCCCCTTGGGACATGGCCTCTCCGACGGCGCTCCCGCGGGCGGTTTCCGAGGGGCTGCCGCCTGCCATCTATCTCCAGAATCGTGCCATGTTACCGCGTGAGGAGCTTCATCCCTTCCGTCAGTCCCTCCAGCGTCATCGGGACCATCCGATCCTCGAAGATTTCCTGGATCATGCGGATCGAATGGGTGTGACGCCAATGTGCCCGGGGCATCGGGTTGATCCAGAGGTTCGAGGCCCATTGCTCCCGTGCGCGTGCCAGCCAGACCTGTCCCGCCTCCTCGTTCCAATGCTCGTTGGCGCCGCCGGGGTAGGCGATCTCGTAAGGCGACATCGACGCATCGCCCACGAAGATGCAGCGGTAGTCGGGGCCGTAGGTGTTGAGCACCTCGCGCGTCGGCGTCACCGCGTTCCAGCGGCGGCGGTTGTCGCGCCAGACGCCCTCGTAGAGGCAGTTGTGGAAGTAGAAATGCTCCAGCGTGCGGAACTCGGCGCGGGCGGCGGAGAAGAGCTCCTCCACGACTTTCACATGCGGGTCCATCGAGCCGCCCACGTCGAGGAAGAGCAGCACCTTCACCGCGTTGCGCCGCTCGGGCCGGGTCTTGACGTCCAGGTATCCCGCCTTGGCGGTCGAACGGATGGTGCCGTCCAGGTCCAGCTCTTCCGCGGCGCCGTCGCGGGCCCAGGCCCGCAGGCGTTTGAGCGCCACCTTGATGTTGCGGGTGCCCAGCTCGACCCCGTCGTCGAGATTGCGGAACTCGCGCTTGTCCCAGACCTTCACCGCCCGCTTGTGGCGAGACTCGTGCTGGCCGATGCGCACGCCTTCGGGGTTGTAGCCATAGGCGCCGAAGGGGCTGGTTCCGGCGGTTCCGATCCATTTGGAGCCGCCCTGGTGGCGACCCTGCTGCTCGGAGAGGCGCTGACGCAGGGTCTCCATCAGCTTGTCGAAGCCGCCCAGCGCCTCGATCTCGGCGCGCTCTTCGGGGGTCAGATGCTTCTCGGCCTGCTTCTCCAGCCAGTCGGCGGGCAGGTCCATCGCCTCCAGCACCTGTTGCAGGGAGACCTGTTCCAGCCCCTCGAAGGCCGTGGCGAAGGCGCGGTCGAAGCGGTCGATATGGCGCTCGTCCTTCACCAGAGCGGTGCGGGCGAGGTAGTAGAACGCCTCGACGTCATAGGTCGCGAGGCCTGCGGCCATCCCTTCGAGAAAGGCCAGATGCTCCCGCAATGAGACCGGAACGCCCGCGGCGCGCAATGTCTCGAAAAAGCGGAGGAACATCTAGACCCGCGTCAGCAGGACGATCGCCAGAAGGCCCAAGAGGCCTCCGATCACGGCCCAGACGGCGGCGTATTGCGCCATGTCGAAGCCATTGCCGTTCTTGCGGCGGACATAGAGGGCGCCCGCGATGGCGCCGGCGGCGGCGGTGATGAGAGGCAGCATGGCGCTCACCTAGAGGCGGCGGGGCGGCGGGGCAAGATGGGGCGCTCTGCCTTGTCGAGCCAGTGCCCTCCCCATCGAGGCCCGTGCGCCCGCTGCGCCGCCTAGCTCGCCGGGCTGAGCGCGTCGATCTCGGCCAGACGGCGGGCCAGCACCCGGTCGCCCCAGGCGTAGCGGCCCCAGGAAATCGCCTCGCTGCGGACCTCCTGCGAAAGCTCGGCCGCGCCCCGCATCGCAAGTGCCTGGCTGCGGATCATGAGCAGTGTGGAGGTGATCCCGGCGTTCTGCGCGTCGCGCGCGGCGGGGAGGGCGCGGTCGACGATGCGCAGGGTGGACTCGGGCTGACCCGCGGTCAGCGCGAAGGCGGCGAGCTGCACCGCCACATGGGCCGCGTGGATGCCGTCGCCATAGAGACGGCGGAAGCCGGTGCCCGCGGCGAGGAAGGCCGCGATGGCGCGGTCGGCATCCGTCGACAGCGCCGCCCGGCCCAGCGCAAGCTGCGCGAAGGGCAGGCGCGAGTCGCGCCAGCTGGCATCGGTGGCGATGGCGACGGCGCGCTCGGCCTGGGCCAGGCGGTTGCGGCTCGACCCCGCGGGAGAGAGCGCGCCGCGGATGGAGCGGGTCCAGTCGTCCGGACTCTCGACCGTCGCGGCGCGATCGGGCCGGCGGCCGGCCGGGTTCACCCGGGCCATCACCTTCGGCAGGACCGCCGCGATCTCCTCCTGGCTCATGCCGGAGCGTAGCGCGGGGTCGTAGGTCGCCCGCAGCAGCATCATGTCGTAGCTGGTCAGAACGACATGGACATTGTCGTCGTTGAAGACCGAATGGGGCAGCCGGTAGAGGTCGTTGAGCGGGCCGAGCGCCTGGGCCAGTTCCTCGTGCAGGCAGTCGCGGATTTCCTGGGCCGAGACGTCCCCCGGCAGGAAGATGCTGGCGCGGGTCCGGGTCTTGAGGGTGGTCCAGTCCACGGCGTTGCTGAAGCGGCGGTCCAGATAATCCTGCCAGCCGGTCACGCGCGGCACGACGAAGCAGGCCGCGCCGGGGACCACCGATTGCAGCGTCTTGCGGGGCAGGGCGGAGACGGTGATCGACGGCATCTCGCCGCGCCCCGCCCGCGAGACGTCGATCCGCGCCTCGGTCCTGAGCCGCGCGATCAGCGCATCGAGATCGGCATCGAGGGACGAGGGGGCCTCCCCCTCGACGCCGACGGTGATCGGGCCTTCGAAGCGGGTGAAGACCGGCAATTGGCGCCCGGTCTCCAGCTGGAAGGAGAGCGCCATGAAATCCCGCGCCAGCTGGCCGTTGGGCTGCACCGGGATCGGGCGCTGCGGGACGCCGGTGAAGCGGTGGGCGGGGGGCAGGGCCGCGGCACTGACGATGCCCGCGCGGCTCGCCACCGGGGGCGCGTCCGCGGGTGTGCAGGAGGCCAGGGCGACCGCGCCCGCGAGGATCAGACCGCGCAGCATCATGGCCGGTCGTATTTGATGAAGGAGGACATCCGCCCGATCCGGTCGTAGAGACGTCGGGCGGTCGCGTTCTCGGCCTGGGTCAGCCAATAGACCCGCGGCGCCCCGGCCGCGTCCGCGGCGGCATAGACCGCCTCGATCAGGGTCCGCGCGATGCCACGGCCCCGGGCCTCGGGCGCGGTGAACAGATCTTGCAGATAGATGACGCCCTCGGGCCGCCACATATGCGGATGGTGCAGCCAATGGACGAGGCCGAGGGCCTCCGACCCGTCCCAGGCCAGCAGGCCCTGGAAGGTCGCCGGGTCGTCCGACAGCAATCGGTCGAACGCGATGTCATAGGTCTCCTCGGGGAGGCGCGTCTCGTAGAAGTCGAGATAGTCGCGCCAGAGCGCACCCCATACCTGCCGGTCGGCCCGCGCCGGGGGGCGCAGGGCGATCCTGTTCACTGCCATGCTCGATCTCGCCGGTTTCCGGTCGTTATTGCGGCAGGCTAGGTCGCGATTGGGGCGAAAGGAAGGCCGATATGCTCAGCGCGGCGCGAAGAGATAGGTGGGCGAGCCGAAGCGCCGCCCCCGGTCGTAGCCCAGCCCGTCGAGATAGGCAGTCGTCTCGTCGAGGACGTCGTCGAAGATCTCGATATAGAGCAGCGGCTTCTGCGACCGGATCGTGGCCTCAGCGCCTTGTAATACCGCGCGTTCCATGCCCTCCACGTCGATCTTCATCACCGCCACGTCGGTCAGGCCAAGATCGTCGAGGCGCATCACCGGCGATTCCGTCCACTTGCCGTTGATGTCCAGGTCGATGGTGCCGGGTGCGGCGCCGAGGGCACAGTTCATGATCCGGATATGCTCGGTCATCTTGTTCATGCGGAAGAGTTCGTGGGCGTGGCGCACCCATTCGCCGTAAGGCTCGAACCCGATCACCTGCCGCGAGGGGCAGCACAGCGCGAAATAGAGCGCGTGATTGCCGTTGTTCATGCCCGCATCGACATAGGTACCAGGTCGGTTCTGCGCGCCGACATGGGCCAGCAGGCCCGGCTCGTAGAACTGGCCCTTGGCCCAATGGCTGCCGATGCGGCCCTTGATTCCCTGGGGCAGGCGGACCTTGACGCCCGCGATGGTGAATTCGGCGTGCTTCTTGAAGTACATGGGACGGCATTCGCGGCTGAGATCGGACTGGGGCTCCGCCCCAGACCCCGAGGTATTTGAGGCAAGATGAGACGGGGTGCCCGTTAACCTTAATGGATCGTTTATCCGGGGTCATGGGGCGGAATGTCCTTACGGAGGAATACACGGGAGAAGCCGTCCTCTGTCCGCTTGTCTTCGCGCAGGTAGCGGAGACGGGGGGGAGCGTCAGGTTCCGGGTCATCGCCGCGTTGGTGTAGAGGCGGACGGCGCGGGCGCCCCGCCGCCGGGCCGCCTCCGCCTCGCAGAAGGCGATGAGGGAGAGCCCGATGCCCCGGCCCGCGTGGTCCGGGTGGGTGGCGACGGTCTCGAGGCGGATGTCGGCGCCCTGCGTATCGAACAGGACGAAGCCGCGCAGCGCCGCGTCGATCCAGACGGCCCCGTGCGCGATCATCGCGGGATAGTCGGCCGTCATCGGGGCGGGCGGGCGACCGATCAGGGCGGTGGAAGGGGCAAAGGCCGCCCTGGCACGGGCCACGATGGCCGGGGCGTCCGCGGCGGTGGCCGCCCGGATCAGCGCTGACCCCGCGCCATGAAGGCCAGCCTCTCGAACAGGTGGACATCCGCCTCGTTCTTCAGCAGCGCGCCGTGCAGCTTCGGCAGGGCAGGGCCGTTCTTGAGGTCCTCCGCCGTCAGATCCTCCGCCAGGAGCAGCTTGAGCCAGTCCAGCACCTCGGAGGTGGAGGGCTTCTTCTTGAGCCCCTGCTGCTCGCGGACTTGGTAGAACTGCGTCAGCGCCGTGGTCAGAAGGGCACCCTGGATGCCCGGATGATGCACCTCGACGATGCGTTTCAGCGTCTCCATGTCCGGGAAGCGGATGTAGTGGAAGAAGCACCGGCGCAGGAAGGCGTCGGGCAGCTCTTTCTCGTTGTTCGACGTGATGATGACGATGGGGCGGTGCCGCGCGCGGATCGTCTCGCCGGTCTCGTAGACGTGGAACTCCATCCGGTCGAGCTCCTGCAGGAGGTCGTTCGGAAACTCGATATCCGCCTTGTCGATCTCGTCGATCAGCAGGACCACGCGCTGGTCGGCCTCGAAGGCCTGCCAGAGTTTGCCCTTGCGGATGTAGTTCGAGATGTCGTGCACGCGCGCGTCGCCCAGCTGACTGTCGCGCAGGCGCGAGACGGCATCGTATTCATAGAGCCCCTGCTGCGCCCGCGTGGTCGATTTCACTGCCCATTCCAGCATGGGCGCGTCCAGCGCGGCGGCGACCTGGCGGGCCAGTTCAGTCTTTCCGGTGCCGGGCTCGCCCTTGACCAGCAGGGGCCGCTCAAGTGTGATCGCGGCGTTCACGGCCACGGTCAAATCATCGGTGGCGACGTAGTCGCGGGTCCCCTCGAAGCGCATACGTCCCTCCATCGTGGCCGATCCGGCACGGTACTTAGCAGCCGGTCCCGCTGGTGCAACCAGACAGGTCCGAGGGCGTGACAACCCCTCGGGGCTGATGTAAGCGGCCTCCAGAGAGTCGGGAACGGCTTGATCTGTTTACGGATCGCCGCGGCACCCGACCCCAGAGGGAGTGCGACATGAAGGCCGAGACCTTTTTGCCCAATGATTACATCCCCGCCGAGGACGAGCCCTTCATGAATGAGCGGCAGGTGGAGTATTTCCGCCGCAAGCTGCTGGCCTGGAAGAGCGACCTTCTGGAGGAGACGGCGACCACCATCGAGGGCCTGCAAGGGGCCGCCCGCAACATCCCCGACATCGCGGATCGCGCCTCCGAGGAGACCGACCGCGCGCTGGAGCTGCGGACGCGAGACCGGCAGCGTAAGCTGATCTCCAAGATCGACAGCGCCCTGCGCCGCATCGAAGAGGGGGAATACGGCTATTGCGAGGTGACTGGCGATCCGATCTCGCTCAAGCGCCTGGACGCCCGGCCCATCGCCACGATGTCCCTGGAAGCGCAGGAGCGTCACGAGCGGCGCGAGAAGGTTCATCGCGACGACTAAGGGCTGCTCGTCCGGCGTGACCGCCGTTCTCGCCCCGTGGGCCTCATGACGGCCGATATCACGGTACTGGGGGCCGGAGTCGCGGGGCTCGCGGCGGCTCTGGCGCTGCGGGACAGAGGCGTTTCCGTTGAAATCATCGAACAGGCGCCCGCACTGACCGAGGTCGGGGCGGGCTTGCAAATCGCGCCGAATGGGGCGCGGGTTCTGCGCGCCCTGGGTGTGCAGCCGCCGGGTCCCGAAAGCGCGGCGGTTCACCTGATCGACGGACCCACCGGGCGCTCGCTGATCCGCATGCCGCTCGGTCCCGGCTTCCATCTCGTGCATCGCGCGGATCTGATCGACGCTCTTGCCGCCCGGCTGGGTGCTATTCCGTCCCATCTCGGCCGCCAAGTCTCAGGCATCGAGGCGGAGGGAAAGCGGTTGCGATTCGCCGACGGCAGCGCGCGGGAGGTGCGGCGTCTCATCGGCGCGGACGGCGTGCGTGGCGCGGCCCGCGGCTTCGTCGCACCGGGACATGCGCCGAAATGGACGGGGCAAGTGGCGTGGCGCGCCACGGTTCCGGTGACAGGCTGGCCGATGGAAGCGCAGGTCCATGTCGGGCCCGGCCGGCATCTGGTGCTCTACCCGCTCCGCGACGGGGCGCTGCTGAACATCGTGGCGGTGGAGGAGCGGTCGGACTGGGTCGCGGAGGGCTGGTCGCAGCCGGACGACCCCGCGGCCTTGCGCACCGCCTTCGCGGGCTATGCCGCGCCGGTGCGCGATGTGCTGGAGCGGGTCGAGCAGGTCAATCTCTGGGGCCTGATGGACCACGGGGCGACGCCGGCCTGGCGGCGGGGCGCCTGCACCCTGATCGGCGACGCGGCGCATCCGACCCTGCCCTTCCTCGCCCAGGGGGCCAATCTGGCGCTGGAAGACGCCTGGACCCTGGCCGCCGCCCCGGACCCCGCCGCCTGGGAAGCCGCGCGCCGCCCCCGTGTCACCCGCGCCCTCGCGGCGGCAAAAGGGAACGCGCGGAACTATCATCTGACGGGCGCGCGGCGCCGCCTGGGCCATTTGGCCCTGCGCGCCATCGGTTCGGTCGCGCCCGGCGCGATGCTATCGCGCTTCGACTGGCTCTACGGCGCGGATGTGACCGAAGGCGCCGGCGCGCGCGGCTGAGCGCGGGTCACCCGAGGAACAGGATATTGTCCATATCGGCGACGGCCCGGTAATCGGAATGGCCTTCGAAATGGAAGATCTGTTGATTTCCATTGTCGCAAGCGACGCGAATTTCCAATAGACCTTGTGCTGCATCGTATTCGTGGCGGACGCCGCTGAAATCGGACCGGGCCATATCCTCGAAGACGATGTGATCCTTTCCGATCTCGAAGTCCTTAATCACGTCGATGTCGCCGGTAAAATCGCCCCGCCGGAATACGAAATAGTCAGCGCCGTGCCCGCCTTTCATGGAGTCGCCGCCCCGGCCTCCGATCAGAATGTCATCGCCTGCTCCCGCATCCAGCCGATCCGCGCCGCGGCCGCCTTCGAGCCGGTCGTCGCCCCGCCCCGTCTGGAGGGATCGGCCGTCCCCCGCGTCGCCCTGCGCGGGTTCCGGGCGGGGTCGAGGGCTGGGGGCCGGATCGGTTGGAGAGACATCTCCCGGGACGGGCTCGGGCTGGTTGACGAGGGCGGGCGCGGCCTCGGAGACGATCTGCGCGATTTCATGGGGGCGCATCAGGATATGGACGCCTTCTGCGATCTCGGCCGCGGTGAAGCTCAGCGTACGGATCGACGCGGCGGCGTCGTCCTCGTTGATGTAATGCCGGGCGCCCTGGATCTCGATCCAGTCAGCCGCGCCACCGTCATTGCTCAGCTGCCCGTCGGTGGTGGCGGCATCCACGCCGACCAGCGTCACGGTCACGCCCGCGCCCTCGATCACCATCTCATCGTCGATCTCAAGGCGCTTGCGCGTCGGGAAATTCGCGGTGACGTAGGTGACCTTGGTATCCGCGTCCTCGAAGAACTGCGCGACGAAACTGTTCGGCGTGATCGGCTCGGGCGAGAAGCCCGCGACGGTCTTGTCGACATATCGCAGCCCGACCGTGTTGGTCGCCAGCAGGTCGAACACGGCCCCGGCGACGGAGCTGACGACGATGCCGGTCTCCGCATCGACCAGCGCGTCCCGGCGGTTGCCGCCCGCCATGTCGTTGCGCGTGTTATGCTGAAGCGGCCAGACCTGTGCCGCGTCCACGCCGGCCTCCAGAAGATCGACGAACATGTCGAGCAGAGCGCCCCCGGCCTTCAGCCCCAGCATCTCGTAATTCGCCGCCGCCACGTTCCATTCGGTGATGTGGAGGTCGAGTTCCTTGCCCAACGCCCGCTCCCAGGTGTCGCTGTGCCAGTGCATCCGGTGCTCGCCGCTATCGGCCGGAGCGCCGTCGATGACGCGCGTCCAATAGAAGTGGTGGATGATCCCGTCGATGGCGTCCGCGGCCCGGTCGCTGAGCTGATCGGCGATGGTCGTATTGGCCGCCTCCCAACGCTCCTCCGCGCCCATGCCGGCGCCCGGTCCGTTCTTGGCCTTCCAGTTATAGGCCGAGCCGTGGCCGTTCGGATTGGCGGTCTGGATCAGGATATCGGTCGTGCTGTTGGCGTTCTCGCGGCCCAGCCCCTGCTCCAGCCCTTCGGCGATGGTCGAGGCCCGGCGACCGTAGAATTCCTCGCGGTTCAGATCGCCGGCGGTGTGGTCCTCACCCCAATATTCGTTCCCGATCTCATAGGCGGTCACCAGGCCTGGAAAGTCGCGGGCGATGATTTCGGCGAGGCGGGCCACCTGCGCCTTGTCAGTAAAGCTTCGGTCGGTCGGCAGAACGATCGAGGCGGTGACCCCGTCGAAGCCGGTCTCGATCATTTCCAATGCCATGCGCAGCTTGGCGGGAATGTCGCCGCGCACGATCAAGCCGTCATCGAAGAAGTTTTCCGCCTGGCCTCCGGGAATGCGGAAATGCGTGACGCCCAGCATTTCGGCGGCATAAGCGAAATTGTCATAGAGCGCGCCAGTGTCACGATGCAGATTCGCATTCCAGATCGCATTGCCGCCGAACAAGTCACGAGAAACAGGGGCCGTTGTCGCATTGTGGGAAACAGTGGTCATTTCGGGCACCTTTCGATGTGTTGCCCTCAAATCACCAATCCTGTCCGGCCAAAGCGGGAGCGCCGTCTGGCGGAATGGTGGCGGTTCGCAAAGGTTTTAGAAGTGCGAATTGCGCGGAATTCCCCGGCCCATCACTTTAATGCGTGGTGGCTGTGGGGCATTGTGTCCGATCCAATGCGGAATGCGGCGGGACAATGACCCGAAGACGACGATGCGGGCGCGCTCGGAGGGCGGTCCGGGACAAGTCGACCGGTTCCGCAGCTTGGGCGAAACGGGGCGATTTCAGGGCAGGCTCCATCCCCCGCGCGCGTGTCGCGCCGGACCGAGGCGGGCGAATCGACGATCCCCCCGCGCCACGGCCTTGGATCGGGGGCCGACAAGGCAATGGTCACGGTGCCACAGGCCGGATAAGCCGACCCACATGCCGCGCCCGCCCGAGAAAAAGCGCTCCAATCTCCGCGATGTCGCGGCCCATGCCGGCGTGTCCGTCGCCACGGTCAGCCGGGTTCTGAACGCGTCGGGGCGGGTCTCGCCGGAGACGCGCGCAAGGGTCCAGGCCGCCATCGCGGAGTTGCGCTTCCGGCCTTTGGCGGCGGCGCGGGCGATCAATTCGGGGCGGTCGCGGATGATCGGCGCGCTCTTGCCGTCGCTCGACAACTCCACCTACGCCCGGGTGATCGACGGGTTGGAGGCCCGTCTGGCGGAGCATGACCTGTCGCTGATGGTCGCGCGCACCGGCGAGGACCGGCAGGTGGAACTGGCGCGCGCCCGGCAATTGCTGGAGGCCGGGGCGGAGGGGCTTTTCCTGGCCGGCCGGACCCGCGCCCCCGCGCTGCTGGAGTTGATCGCCCATTACCGGCTGCCGGCGATCATGCTGGCCTATTGGGACCCGGACGGCCCCATTCCCTCGGTCAGCTACGACAACGTCGCCGCCGTCGCGGCTGCGGCCGATCATCTGCGCGGGCTGGGCCATCGAGAGATCGCCGTGATCCATGGGCCGCGGGCCACGAATGACCGCACCGCGCAGCGGCTCGAGACGCTGGCGGCTTTGGGCGACGGTCTGCGCTATGCCCCCTTCGAGACGGAGCTGTCCTTCGCCGGGGGCGCGGCGGCGGCGCGCCGGATCGCGCAGGCGCGGGGCCCGGCCACGGCAGCGCTCTGCTTCTCGGACATGCTGGCGATGGGGGCGATGGCCGGATTCCAGTCGGCCGGTCTGGTCATTCCGCGGGACATGTCCGTCCTTGGCATCGAGGATCTGCCGGCCGCCGCCGCGACCCATCCGCCGCTCACCAGCGTGCGGCTCCAGGTGCAGCGGATGGGCGAGGAGGCGGGCGAGGCCATGGCGCGTTGGGTCGAGACCGGGGAGCGGCCCGCCCCCCTCTGCCTGGACTGCGAACTGATCGTGCGGGCCTCGACGGCGCCGCCGCGCGGCTGACGCCGCTCAACCCCGGGGTTTGGCGCGTTCGGTCGGCTGGGCGCTGGCCGGGTCTTCGGGCCAGGGATGGCGCGGGTATTGCGCCCGCATGTCGCGGCGCATGTCGGCATAGCCGCCGGCCCAGAAGCCCGGCAGGTCCTGGGTGATCGCCACCGGGCGGCGGGCGGGGCTGAGCAGTTCCAGCCGGAGCGGCGTGTCGCCCACCCGCGGATGCTCGGTCACGCCCAGAACCTCCTGGACGCGCAGCGACAGGGTGGGGATATCGGGGGCGTAGTCGATGGGAACCCGCCGCCCGAGCGGGGTGGTCCAGGCGGCGGGGGCCAGCCGATCCAGCCGCGCGCCATCCTCCCAGCCCAGCCAGGCGGTCAGCGCCTCATGCGGGTCCAGCCGCGCCAGCCCGCCCGCGTCGCGGATGCCGCCCAGCCAGGGCAGCAGCCAGTCCTCCGCCGTCTCCAACAGCGCCGCGCCCGAAACGTCGCGCAGGCCCGAGGCGGCGATCCGGGCGCGCAAGAGCCGCGCGCGCTTGCTCCAGTCGAGGCAATCGATCCCGAGGTCGCGCA
This sequence comes from Jannaschia seohaensis, assembly GCF_900116765.1. Lineage (GTDB taxonomy): Bacteria > Pseudomonadota > Alphaproteobacteria > Rhodobacterales > Rhodobacteraceae > Jannaschia > Jannaschia seohaensis. The sequence continues at coordinate 71,249 of NZ_UETC01000014.1, forward strand.
CGCCGTCCAGCGCCGCCCGCGCGACGGCCTCGGGCGACGCGTCGTTCCAGGTCCGGTCGTCCAGCGCGATGGCGCCGAGCATCTCCCGCCGCCGCGTCTCGACCCGGCGGTGGCGCGTCGACCATTCGCAGACCTCCACCCAGGCGATCCGGTCGGCGAAGACCTCCCGGACCTCCGCCTCGCTGATCGCAAGGGCCCGGCGGATGCGCGCCTCGGTCCGGTCGCCGTCCAGGTCGCAGGCGACCAACAGCCGCGCCGCGGCCAGCGCGTCGCCCTTCTCCATGCGCGCCCCCTTGCCGCCCGAGAGCAGCCAGCGCGGCGCGTCCCCAGGGCGGCGCAGCCCGATGCGGTCAGGATAGGCCAGGGCCAGTTGCTGCGCCTCGGACCGATCCGGGCCGGTCTCCCAGCGGCGCAGGCGCTTGGTCTCGGCGCGTGCCTCGGCCGAGGGCGACCGCAGCGCCTCCGAGAGGTCCACCGATCCCGGAACCGGGCGCGCGGCGAGAAGGCCCGCCAGGGCCGACGAGCCTGCCCCCCCCGACAGCACCATATGCCCAAGCCGCGGATGTAGCGGCAGCCGCGCCAGGGCCCGCCCGTGATCCGTGATCGACCCGCCCGCCAGCGCGCCAAGGCCCTCCAGCAAACTGCGCGCCTCGGCCAGCGCTCCCTCGGGCGGGGGCGTCAGGAACGGCAGGTCGTCCGTCCCCCAGGCCGCCAGTTCCAGCGCAAGCCCAGCCAGATCCGCCGTCTCGATCTCCGGCGAGGGGAAGGCCAAGAGGCCGCCCTCCTCCCCGCGGGTCCAGTTGGCATAGGCGACGCCCGGCGCAACGCGCCCCGCGCGGCCGGCCCGCTGTGTGGCTTCGGCGCGGGTGACCCGCTCCGTCACCAGCCGGGACATGCCCGAGGACGGGTCGAAACGGGCGCGGCGGGCGAGCCCGCCATCGACGACCGCGCGGATCCCCTCGATCGTCAGGGAGGTCTCGGCGATGGAGGTCGCCAGCACCACGCGCGGCCGCTCGCCCGGCTCGATCGCGGCCCGTTGCTGGGCGAAGGGCAGCGCGCCATAGAGCGGCCGGATCTCGGCCCCGCACCCTTCCAAGGCCGCAGCGCAGCGCCGGATCTCGCCCTCGCCCGGCAGGAAAGCCAGCACGTCACCATGGGCGAGCGCGGTGCGGACCAGATCGGCCACCTGCGCCTCGAAGCGCATCCCCCGGGGGGGCGGGCGGTCGCGCCAGATGCGCTCCACCGGGAAGCTGCGGCCCTCTGATGTGACGATGGGCGCGTCCAGCATCTTGGCCACGGGTTCCGCATCAAGCGTAGCGGACATGACCAGGACCTGCAGGTCCGGGCGCAGCGCCTCCCGCAGCTCCCAGGTCAGCGCCAGCCCCAAATCGGCAATGAGGGAGCGTTCGTGGAATTCGTCGAAGATCACGCAGCCCACCCCCGGCAGCTCCGGGTCGGACTGGATCATGCGGGTCAGGATGCCCTCGGTGACGACCTCGATCCGCGTGGCCTTGGACACCTCCGAGGCCCCACGCATGCGGAACCCCACCGTCTCGCCCACCCGCTCGCCCAGTGTCTCGGCCATGCGCGCGGCCGCGGCGCGGGTGGCGAGGCGCCGGGGCTCCAGCATCACGATCCGGCCCTCGACCCGGTCGAGCAGGGCCAGCGGCACTCGCGTCGTCTTGCCAGCGCCGGGCGGCGCCTGGAGCACCGCGACCCCGCGCGCGGCCAGCGCATCGCGCAGCTCCGGCAGGACCGCTTCGATGGGCAGGGTCATCGGCGGCGCAGCACCGCAACGCCCAGACGGGTTCGCGAGGTAATCTCCGACACCTGAACCTTCCCGTCGTCCACGGGGGTGAGCGTGAAGGTCATGAGGGCGTTCGGCTGGCGCTCCAGATCCTTGGCGGAATAGCCGCGCAGACGCAGATACTCCCCCTCGCAGGTAAGGGTGCCATTCTCGGCGGCTTGGGCAGGGCCCAAGGTCAACCGCGCGACGTGGCGCCCGTCGAAGGTGTCGAACTGCGTGTTGCAGGCCGCGCCCGGCGCGGTCGGCCGCAGCACGAGATAGAGCGCCGTCAGCGGATCGATCACATCGCTCTGCGCTTGGGGGTCGATGTCGTAGGTTTTGGGCTCTCGCGGCGGATCGAATGTCACCGAGGCCGGCGTCGTGCCGTCGAAGAGCGTGACCGAGGAGGTCCGCTCCCCGTCATCGAATTCGATCTCGACATATTCGGAGCTGATATGGCGCCCGCCCTGGATGCGCCCCTGCGCCCGCCCCTCATAGCCGTATTTGAGCAGCGAGCCGACCATGCCGGTGGCCTTCGCCGCCGATGAGATCGAATAGCTGTCTCCCTGATCCCGCCCTCTGAGCGCGATCGTGCCCCCGGTGATCCCGAGCAGCGACAAGTCATAGGTCGCGTCCATCCCCTGCCCGAAGGCCGGGGCGGCTGCCAGAAGGGCGGCGCAGAGCAGGGATCGTGCCATCATCATGTCTCTCCGGTCCGGGTCGATGACGCATTTAGCGCGAATTCCGGCGCGTTGCAGGGGGGAGGGGCGCGCTACCTTCGCCGGGAGGGAGCCAGACAGACGGAGGCCAACCATGATCCAACCGCTTTCCCTGCTGCGGGCCGCGACCCTGACCGCGGGTCTTGCCGTGCCGAGCTCGGCCTGGGCCGTCGGCACCGAGGATCCGGCGCCACCGAAGCCCACGCCGACGGCGACCTGTCCCGATGGCAGCGTATGGGACGACGAGCCCGGCGCCTGCGTGCCGGTCGAGTCAGGGAGGCTCGACGATGACGCGCTCTACGACGCGGTGCGCGAACTGGCCTATCTGGGACGCCGCGCCGCGGCCGAGGCCGCCCTGGACGCGATGTCGGACCAGGGCGACACGCGTGTGCTGACCTATCGCGGCTTCCTTGCGCGCAAGGCGGGGGACATGGAGGCGGCGATGGCCGCCTATCGCGCGGCGCTTGCCGCGGACCCGAACAACCTGCTGGCGCGCAGCTATATGGGGATGGGGCTCGCGTCGGTCGGGCGGTTTGCGGAGGCGGAGGCGCAACTGGCCGAGATCCGCGCCCGAGGCGGCGCAGGCCGCCGGCCCGAGACGGCGCTGGTCGAGGCGCTGCGCGTCGGGGTCGGGTTCGAGTATTGATCTGGGATTGGTGGGCATAGGGATGCCCCCAAAGAGGTGGGCATGGTGACGCCCACCCTACGGGGCTGTGGGCGGAGGGGCGGTCAGGACCAGGAGACGTCGCCGAGGAAGATGTAGCCCGCGCCGTAGATCGTCTTGATCAAGGCTGGGTTCTTCGGATCCTCGCCGAGCTTGGCGCGCAGTCTGGAGATGCGCACGTCCATCGCCCGGTCGAAGGCCTCGCGGGCGCCGCCACCCAGCACGTCCTGCATCTCGTCGCGGGTGATCAGGCGGCGGGGGCGGTCGAGGAAAAGCCGCAAGACCTCGCCCTCGGCCTGGCTGAACGTCGCCTCTCCTCCCGGACCGGTCAGCGTGAAGCGGTCGAAATCGGCGGTCCAGTCGGCGAAGTGGGCCCGGCGCCGCGCCTGTGGCGCGACCTTGCGCAGGCGGGCGCGGACGCGGGCCACGATCTCGGCGGGTGCGAAGGGTTTGACCACATAGTCGTCGGCGCCCAATTCCAGCCCTGTGATCCGGTCCTGCACCTGGCCGCGCCCCGAGATGATGATGATCGCCGCGCCGCCCTCCAGCGCCAGGCGCGACACCACCGCGAGCCCGTCCCGATCCGGCAGGCCGAGATCCACGAGGCAGACATCGGGCATGGCGCGGCGAACGGCGGCCTCGAACGCGTCGGCGCGGGAATGGGCGGTGACGGAGAGTCCGGCCTGCTCCAGCGCCTCGGTCAGGGTGGCGCGGATGGCGGGGTCGTCGTCGAGGATGGCGACGGTGGCGGTCATCGCGGCCCTCCCGGCGCGAGCGGAGAGGGGGGAGGGGGGCGCTGCCCCCCGCCTTCGGCCCCCCCGGAGTATTTCCGGCCAGAAGAAAGGGGCCGCGGGCCGGGTGTGTCCGTGGCCTTCATGCGAGCACCGCCGAGAGCTTCTCGACAGAGAAGGGCTTGCGCAGGAGCGGCCAGCCTGCGGCGGCCTCGCGGTAGAGGGGGGCGTCCGACGGCAGCGAGGTCATCAATGCCACCGGCAAGTTGCGCGCGGCCGCGGCGCGGGCGAGGTCGAGCCCCGTCCGCTCGGTGCGCAGCATGATGTCGGTCAGTACGAGGCCCAGCCCGTCGAGGTCCAGCAGGCTTTCCGCCTCGGCCACGCCTCCGGCCTCCAGCACGGTGTGGCCGGCGGCGACGAGCCGGTCGCGCACCGCCTCGCGGATATGGATCGCGTCCTCCACAAGGAGCACCATCGTCGGCGGCAGCCCCGGCGGCGGCGCGCGCAGCGGCAGGCGCAGAGAGACCAGCGCGCCGCCACCCTTGGCGTTGGCAAGCCGCGTGCGGCCTCCGGCGAGCTTGACCACGTCATAGACCATCGACAGGCCCAGCCCCGTCCCGTCCTCGCCCTTTTCGGTGAAAAAGGGCTCCGCCCCGCGTGTCAGTGCCGCCTCCGAGAAGCCGGGGCCGGTATCGCGGACCTCGATCTCCAGCCAGGTGCCGCGATGGGGGCGCGCGGTCAGGGTGATCGCGCCGGGCCCGTCTCCGATGGCGTCGCGGGCGTTCAGCACCAGATTGAGGATCGCGTCGCGCAGCGCGTCCGGATCCAGCAGGACCGGCTCCTCCAGCCCGTGCACCCGCGTGCGGATCGCGATCTCGGCGGGCAGGGAGGCGCCCGCCAAAGTCGCTGTCTGCGCCAGAAAGGCGCGCAGGTCGACGGCGCGGGGTACCAGATCGCGCGGGCCCGACAGCCCGCTGATCTGGTCGATGAGGGTGCCGCCGCGGGTGGCGGCCAAGGCGATCGCGTCGACGGCTTCGCGCGCGCGCGGCGGCAAATCCATCCCGCGCAGGCGGTCGCCCATCCCCAGGATTACGGTCAGCAGATTGGCGAAGTCATGGGCCATCCCCGAGGTCAGCTGCGCCGCCACCTGCCGCCCGGCGGCCTGGGAGAGCGCGGCGCGGGCCTGCGCCTCCTCGGTGACGTCCATCGAGAGCGCGAACACGCCGGTAACCTCGCCCCCGGTCGTCTCGGGGGTGAAGCTGACCCGGATACGGCGGCCCGAGGGCTCGTGCGTCATCTCGAAGACCGGCGCCTCGCCGGCAAAGGCCGCGTCCAGATGCGGCGCGACTGTGGCGTAGGGGCCGGAGCCCAGCGCGTCCTCCATGGTCAGGCCCACGATCTCGGCATGGGCGCCGGGGAAGACAGCGGCCAGCCGCCGGTTGGAGAAGGTATAACGCCGGTCGCGGTCCAGCCGGGCGATATGGGCGGGCAGCATCTCGGTGGTGAGCCGAATGCGCTCGGCCATCTCGGTGGCCTCGACCCGGGCTTCCTCCAGAGCGGCATTGGCGGCGGCGAGCTGTCGGTTGGCCTGGCTCAACTCCTCCGCGCGAGCCAGCAGCTGGTCGGAGAGGACTTCGGAGCGGGCCCGCAGCAGACGTTCCTGCGTCTTGATGGCGGTGATGTCGGTATAGACGGTGACCCAGCCGCCCTCGGGCAGGGGCGAGCCTTCGACCGAGATCACCATGCCGTTCGGGCGGCGCCTCTCCAGGTAGTGCGGCTCGAAGGCGCGAGCCTGGGCCACGCGCTGGGCGACCATGGCATCGGGATCGGCGGCGGGGCCGTATTCGCCCCGGTCCACCAGGAAGCGGATCGTCTCCTCGAAGGAGACGCCAGGCCGGGTCAGCGGCGCGGGCAGATCGAACATCTGCGCATACATCCGGTTGCAGACCGCGAGCCGCAGGTCGCGGTCGTAGATCGAAAGAGCCTGCCCGATCAGGTTCAACCCGGCCTGGGTCATGCGGGCAGTGGTGGAGGCGGGGTGCGGCATGGCCTTGTCACGGTAGGCGGCGGGGGGCGCGCCCGCAAGCGGGCGCCGGGCCCTGCCGTTGGGGCGCGCGCACCCATCGGTGCGGACGGCAGCGCGCCGGCAGCGATGGGAGGGGGGCTCTGCCCCCCGTCGGCCGGGGGCCGACTCCCCCGAGGTATTCGGGCAAGATGAGGATCGGGTCGGGAGGCGGCGTGGGCTCTAGACCCCCAGGCCTTCGGGCGGGTGGTCGAGGAGGCCGCGCAGGCGGGTCAGGGCCGCGCGCCAGCTTTCGGGGGTGACACCGGTATTGACGGCGAAGCGCACCGCATGGGGCGCGTTGGCCTCGCGAGAGGCGTATTCCTCGGCGGCGCGCAGCTTCACGCCGATCTCTTCGGCGGCGCGGCAGAAGGAGGAGGCGCGCCAGCCCCGCGGCAGCTGCAACCACAGGAAGGAGACGTCGTCCCGCGCGGTCAGGGCATGGCCGTCGAGGATCTCCCGCGCATCGGCGATGTAGCGTCCGACGGTCGCGCGCAGCTCGTCCATGAGGCCCGGCAAATCGGGATGGATCAGTAGCCTGGCCGCCAGGTCGGATATCGGAGTGGCGAGGCCGAAGGAGTTGTATTCCGCTGCCCGCCGCAGGCTCAACTGCCGCCCCGGTGGGGCGAGGGCGAAGCCCAGGCGGAGCGCGGGGGTGATCGTCTTGGCGATGGAGGAGACGTGCCAGACCCGCTCCGGCGCGAGGCTGCGCAGGGAAGGCAGGGTAGCCTCGCCCATACGGTAGCAATCGTCCTCCAGGATCTGGATGTCGGCGCTGCGGGCGGCGGCGACCAGCGCCTCCCGGCGGGCGAGCGGCATCTCGGTGCAGGTCGGGTTCTGCACGTCCGGCGAGACGCAGAGGATCTGCGCATCGGCCCCGCGGGCGGCTGCCAGGAGCGCCTCGGGCACCACCCCCTGGTCGTCGATGGCCACGTCGATTACGTCGGCGCGCAATACCTCGGCCATGCGGCGAAAGCCGGGATAGGCCAGCTCCTCCAGCAGGACGGCGGGACGCCGGCCGCGCAAGACCGTTTGCAGCACCAGCGCGATGGCCTGCTGGCCGCCATGGCTCAGGGTGATGTCGTCGGGCGCGACCGGGCCGAGCATGGGATGGGCGAGAAAGGCCGCGGCGGCTTCGCGGGCCGGGCGTTCGCCCGCGAAATGGGGATAGTGCATCAGGCCCGAGGGCGGGTCCTGGGCGATCTCGCCCATCAGGCGGCGGATCAGCGCGCCTTGCCCGACCGAGGGCAGGTGAGGCGAGAGCATGTTGACGGCCCAGTTGTCGCCGCCCGTCCCATGGGCGACGGCGTCCACCTCCAGAGGCGCCTGGAACTCGGCGTAGATCGGGGCAGGGGCGCTCGGCTCCGCGACATAGGTGCCGCGCCCGACTTCGGCGGTCAGCACGCCCGCCTCTGTCAGGCGCGAATAGGCGCGCGCCACCGTGCCGGGGGTCACGCCGATCTTCCAGGCCAGGTCCCGCACGGGCGGAAGCCGCGTGCCGGGCGGCAGGTCGCCGCGATCTATGGCGGCCCGGACCGCGCCCTCCAGCACGATGTATTTCGCGCGGGGGTCCGCGCCGAAATCCACCTCGATGATATTCGAGTCCGTGATTGTACCCATGACAATGTATCGCTGGTCTGGCGTCGCCGGAAATTGTATCTGTGTTTCACGCTCTACAGGTGAAATCGTATCGACACAATACGCAGGAAAGCGCGCCGAAAGGAACAATGTCATGACTGCCCTTGCTTTCACTCATCCCTCCCTGAACGCCCATGCCGCTCCCGCGCGTTCGCCGCTGTCTCGCGGTCTGGCCGCACTCGCGCAGACGGTGGCCATCTGGGAGATGCGGGCCGCCACGCGCCGGGCGCTCAAGGACATGGACCCGAGCCGCTACCCCGATCTCGGCCTCACCACCGCCGAGGTGCTGCGCGAAGTCGAAAAGCCGTTCTGGGTGGCCTGACCTCCGTCTTTTTTCTCTCCCCCTTCCCCCACTGGGGCCGGTTCGCCACGGGCGGCCGGCCCTTTTTTCGTTCGCGCAAGGGGAGGCACCCGAAACCCATGGCGTCGCGCGTGGCGGTTTCCGTCAGACTGGGGCTCTGCCCCAGACCCCGGGATATTTGGGCAGGGAAGAAGGGGGCGGCGTTTCCCTGGAGGGATGCGGAGGGATCGCTTGCGGCTCTAGGCCGGAGGGATGGAATAGGTCAGGGTCGCGCGGGCCACGATGGCGTCGGACCCATCGGAGCGGATCAGGCAATCCCCTACCGCCAGCCTGCGTCCCAGCTTGAGCAGGCGAACGTCGCAGATCAGATCGGTGCTCGCGGCGGGCTTGCGCAAGAAGTCGATGGAGCAGTTCGTCGTCACGGCCAGGGCGACGGGGCCGATTCGCGATAGAATCGCCAAGTAGACCCCCACATCGGCCAGGGCGAACATCGACGGACCCGAAACAGTGCCGCCCGGGCGGAGATGCCGGTCGGCCACGTTCAGGCGGACGGTCAGCCCGTCCATGTCGGCCCGCTCGACCGTGAACTCGTCCTTCACCTGCAAGAAACTCTGGTGGAGGAAGGCCTCCAGCGCCGCGGTGTCCATCTTCAGCATTGCAAACCCCTTCCCGCGTCCGCACGGTGAGGGGGGAGGCCCTTCATGACAGACGACATTCTCCTACGCTCCGACGCCGATGGGATCGCCACGCTGACGATGAACGATCCCGGCACGCTGAACGCACTGTCCGACGAGATGCTGGCGGCGCTGTCGCGTCAACTGTCGGATATCGCCGCATCGCGGTTACGTGCCGTCATCCTGCGCGCCGAGGGCAAGGCGTTCAGCGCCGGGCACCATCTGGGCCAGATGCAGCGAATGCGCCAGGCCGAGGATGGCGGCCGCGCCGCCTTCGCCGACCTGTTCGACCGCTGCACCGCCGTGATGGCGCAGATCCGCGACTTGCCGCAGCCGGTGATCGCCCAGGTTCACGCAATGGCTACGGCGGCGGGGTGCCAGTTGGTGGCGACTTGCGACTTGGCGATTGCCTCGCGGGAGGCGCGGTTCGGGGTGAACGGGGTGGATGTCGGGCTGTTCTGCTCGACGCCGATGGTGGCGCTGTCGCGCAACGTCTCCCGGAAGCGGGCCTTCGAGATGCTCAGCACCGGCCGGTTTCTGACCGCCGAGGAGGCTGAGCAGGCGGGGCTGATCAATCGCGCCGTCCCCCCCGACCGGCTGGCCGAGGAGACGCGCGCCTTGGCGGAACGGGTCGCGTCTAAGCTGCCGGCGGCGGTGCGCATCGGCAAGGGCGCGTTCTACGCGCAGCTCGACCGGCCGCTCGATGCCGCCTATGAATTGACCCGCGACGCCATCGTCGAGAACCTGATGGACACAGGGACCGACGAAGGCATGCAAGCCTTCCTGGAAAAGCGCCCGCCCCGCTGGACATGACCCGCCCGACCCCGCATTGAGGCCGTCGAAAGGGGGCCTTAATGCGCATTCTGATCACCAATGACGATGGCATCGGTGCACCTGGGCTCGAAGTGCTGGCCGAGGTCGCAGAAGCGGTCGCGGGGGAAGGCGGCGAGGTCTGGACCGTGGCCCCCGCTTTCGAGCAGTCGGGCGTGGGGCATTGTATCAACTACGTGAAGCCGACGATGATCTCCAAGCTGGGCCCGCGGCGCTTCGCGCTCGAGGGTAGCCCGGCGGATTGCGTGATGGCGGGGATCGGTCATCTGGTCGAGGGGCCGGTCGACCTGATCCTGTCGGGGGTCAACCGGGGCAACAACGCGGGCGAGAACACTGTCTATTCCGGCACGATCGGCGCGGCGATGGAGGGGGCGCTGCAAGGCGTCCCGGCCATCGCGCTGTCGCAATTCTACGGCCCGCGCAATGTCGACCTGGACGATCCGTTCGAGGCGGCGCGCGCGCATGGGGCGGCCTTGGTGCAAAAGCTGCTGCGGGGCGCGCCCTGGGGCGGCGACGCTTATAAGCTGTTCTACAACGTCAATTTCCCGCCGGTCCCGGCCAGAGATGTCAGAGGCTTCGCCGCCGTGGCGCAGGGCTATCGCGGCGATGGGCGGATGGGGGTCCACCCGCAGACTTCGCCCTCGGGGCGCAAGTATCTCTGGATCGGCGGCTCGGCCCAGGGGGAGGCCACCGCGCCCGGCACGGACGTCAAGGCCAATGTCGAGGGCTGGGTCTCGGTCACGCCGATGCGCTGCGACCTGACCGACCGCGACGCGCTGAACGCCTTGCGGGCCGCGCTGCCCGATTACGACGGCTGAGGTCCCGTGTGACGCCGGAGGACAAGATGCGCATCCTCTTCGCCCTGCGTCAGCGGGGCGTGACGGATACGCGCGTCCTGACGGCTTTCGAGCGGACGGACCGCGCCGAATTCGTCTCGGAGGCCTTCGCCGACCGCGCCTATGAGGACGTGCCGCTGCCGATCGCCAGCGGCCAGACCACCAGCCAGCCTTCGGTCGTGGGGCTGATGACCCAGGCGCTCGACGTGCGCCCGCGCGACAAGGTGCTGGAGGTGGGAACGGGCACCGGCTTCCAGGCCGCGATCCTCTCGCGGCTGGCCCGCCGGGTCTATTCGCTGGAGCGGCAGCGGGCGCTGTCGCGGCTTGCCCGCGAGATTCACGCGCGGCTCGACCTCGCCAACATCACCGTCATCACCGGCGATGGCAGCCTGGGCCTGCCGGAACAGGCGCCTTTCGACCGTATCCTCGTGACCGCAGCCGCCGAGGATCCGCCGGGCCCCCTGTTGGCACAATTGCGCGAGGGCGGTAGGATGGTGGTGCCGGTCGGAGTGTCCGACCATATGCAGCAGCTCGTCATCGTCACGCGGACGGCGGCGGGCTACGATTATGACGATCTGAAAATGCCGGTGCGCTTCGTGCCACTGGTGGAAGGGGTGGAGCCGGGCTGAAGACCGGGCGCGCCCGAGGGCAGGACGGAGGGACAGGCATGTCCATCAACGGCACGACCCGCGTGGCGGGTCTGATGCTCGCCACCGCGCTGGTTGCGGGCTGCAATGGCGGGCCCGGCGGGTTCGACTTCGACTTTCGCGACCGCGCGCCCGGGGGGCTCGACACCTCGGATGCGGCGCGCGCGGCCATCGCCGACCGCCCTGCGCCCGATGGCAGCGGACTGATCACCTATCCGACCTATCAGGTCGCCGTCGCGCGCCGGGGCGATACCGTCGCCACCGTGGCCGAGCGGGTCGGCATCGGCGCGGCCGAGCTGGCGGAGTTCAACGGCCTCCAGGTCGATTCGCGGCTCAACCGCGACGCCGTGCTGGCGATGCCGCGCCGGGTCACGCCCGGCCAGGCGCCGCGCCCCGACATCACCCAGATCGCCGGGGCCGCCATCGACCGGGCCTCGAACGGACAGGCCACCCCGGCCGTCGTCGTCCAGACCGGGCAGGAGCCGGTGCGCCACCAGGTCGCGCGCGGCGAGACCGCCTTCTCCATCGCGCGCCTCTACGGGGTCAGCCCGTCCTCGCTGGCCGAGTGGAACGGGCTGGGCAGCGATTTCGCCATTCGCGAGGGCCAGTTCCTGCTGATCCCGCTGGTCGTGGGTGAGGGGACCGAGCCCGGGCTCTCCGCCCCCGGCGGGGGCAGCGTCACGCCCGTCCCGCCATCGGCCAGCTCTGCCCTGCCCGAGACGGTGGAAGAGGCGACCCTGCCGGAGAGTCCCGATTTCGACCAGTTCCGCACCGAGGCCAGCGCCGATCCCGAGCCGGAAGCGGTGCCGGTGGCGGTCTCCACCTCTGACGAGGGCGATGCGCCCGGCCGCCTGCGCCGCCCGGTCCAGGGGGAGGTGCTGCGTCCCTTCTCGGCGCGCAACGAGGGCGTCGACTTCCGCGCGGCGGAAGGCACGGCGGTGACCGCCGCCGCCGCCGGCACCGTCGCGGCGATCACGCGCGACACCGATCAGGTGCCGATCCTCGTGCTGCGCCACGAGGGAGGGCTGCTGACGGTCTATGCCAACATCAAGGACATCGAGGTCGAAAAGGGCGACAGCATCCGCGCCGGCCAGCGTCTCGCGTCGGTGGGTGGCGGCGATCCGGCCTTCCTGCATTTCGAGGTGCGGCGCGGCTTCGACGCGGTGGACCCCGAGCCGCTCCTGCGCTGACCCCCGCTCGCGCGCGCGCCCGATGCAACTTTTCGCAGGGGGCGCTTTCAACTCCCCCTGCCAAGGCATAAGTAGGGGGCCAGGGAAATGGACCAGGGCCCCGTGCGGCCGCTGTCAGGGAGCATTCAGATGCTGAACAACATCGGCCTTCCGGGCCTTCTTCTTATTGCGGTCGTCGTCCTCGTGCTGTTCGGTCGCGGCAAGATCTCTTCGTTGATGGGCGAGGTCGGCAAGGGCATCACCGCCTTCAAGAAAGGCGTGAGCGACGGTGCCAAGGACGACGACGAGGCGCTGGCGGACGGCACCGCCGCCCGCGACGTCACGCCTGAGGCGAAAGAAAAAGACAAGGTCTGAACCGACCCGAGGGCTGACCCATGTTCGACATCGGATTTTCCGAGATGCTCGTCGTGGGCGTCGTCGCCCTCATCGTGGTCGGTCCCAAGGACCTGCCGCGGATGTTCCGCACCTTGGGCGAGTTCACGGGCCGTGCCCGGCGCATGGCCCGCGAGTTCCAATCCGCCATGAACCAAGCGGCGGATGAAAGCGGCGTCGGGGATATCGCGAAAGATCTGAAGAAGGTCTCGAACCCGAAAAAGTTCGGGATCGAAAAGATCCGCGAGGCGACCGACGATCTGACCGCCTGGACCCCGGACGAACATACCGGACCGAACACCAAGGCGCTGGCCGAAAAGCGCGCCGCCTCCAAGGCGGCCGCCAAGGAAAAGATCGCGGCCAACGCCGCCCGCATGGCCGAAGAGCGCGCTGCGCGGGAAGCGGCGGATGTCGCCGAGGCTTCGGAGGAGCCGGAGCTGGTTCCCGATCCGGCCGCCCCCAAGCCCGAGGCCAAATAGGCATGAGCACGCAGGACGAGATCGACGACAGCTCCGCGCCGCTGATCGAGCATCTGGCGGAGTTGCGCACGCGGCTGATCCGATCGGTCGCGGCCTTCCTGGTCGGTATGGTGGTCTGTTTCGCCTTCGCCGAGGCGATCCTCGACTTCCTGCTCGGCCCCATCGAGGAGACTCTGCGCCAGCTTGGCGCCGAGAATCCTCAGATGCAGTATACCGCGCCGCAGGAATACTTTTTCACCTTGATCCGGGTGTCGGTCGTCGCCGGGTTGATCGTCTCCTTCCCCGTCATCGCGCACCAGCTCTGGCGCTTCGTGGCGCCCGGTCTCTACCGCCAGGAGAAGAAGGCCTTCCTGCCCTTCCTGCTGGCCTCGCCGCTGCTGTTCACCCTTGGCGCCGCCTTCGCGCATTTCATCGTCGTGCCGCTGGCGATGCAGTTCTTCCTGGGCTTCGCCGATGTGCGTGAGGTGATCGCGGGCGCGATCCCCACCGACGTGCCCGAGGGCGTCGTCATCACCGGCCTGCCGCCGGTGCCCGAGGGGCTGGTCCCCGAGGACGGCATCACCATCAGCTTCATCGGCAAGGTCAACGAATCGCTCGATATCACGCTCAAGATGATCGTGGCCTTCGGGCTCTGTTTCCAGCTGCCGGTCCTGCTGGCGCTGATGGGCACCGCGGGGCTGGTCTCGGCCGAGGGGCTGGGGACGGTGCGCAAATACGCGGTGGTGGGCATCCTGCTGCTCGCCGCGCTGGTGACGCCGCCGGACGTGATCACGCAGGTGATCCTCTTCACCGTGGTTTATGGGCTTTACGAAATTTCCATCTTCATCGTCCGCGTCATCGAAAAGAAGCGGACGGAGCGGCTGCGGGCCGAAGGTGTGCTCGACGAGGACGAGGAACTGTGAGCCTGGATATGCAGAGCGATGCCCTGGCGCGCATCGCGGAGGCGCTTGAACGGCTGGCGCCTGCGCCCTTCGCGGCTCCTGCTTGGGATAGCTCGGCCTATCTCTGGGACACCGAGCCGGACCGCTTGATCCCGGTCCCTAAGGTCAACCGCATCCCGCTCGATCTGCTGGTTGGCATCGACCGCGCCCGCGACACGCTCCACGCCAATACCCGGCGCTTCGCCGAGGGGCTGCCCGCGAACAACGCGCTGCTCTGGGGCGCGCGGGGGATGGGGAAGTCGAGCCTGGTGAAGGCGGTACATGGCGACCTGGAGACGAGCGGCCTCAAGCTAGTCGAGTTGCAGCGCGAGGATATCCAGACCGTCGGCCGCCTGCTGGCGATCCTGCGGGAGGCGCCGCACCGCTTCGTCCTTTATTGCGACGATCTGAGTTTCAGCCATGACGACGCGGCCTATAAGTCGCTCAAGGCCGTGCTCGATGGCGGGATCGAGGGGCGGCCCGACAACGTCATTTTCTACGCGACCTCGAACCGCCGCCACCTGATGCCCCGCGACATGATCGAGAACGAGCGGGGCTCGGCCATCAATCCGGCCGAGGCGGTGGAGGAGAAGGTTTCCCTCTCCGACCGCTTCGGGCTCTGGCTTGGCTTCCACGCCTGCGACCAGGACAGTTACCTAGCCATGATTCGGGGCTATTGCGATGCGTTCGGCCTCGCGATCGACGACGCCACGCTGCGCGCCGAGGCGATCGAGTGGCAGGCCACGCGCGGCTCCCGCTCCGGCCGGGTGGCCTGGCAATTCTTCACGGATCTCGCCGGACGGCACGGCCTGAAAGTCTGAGGCGGCCCAGACGCACGGATCGGTCTTTTCCTCCGGCGCGCCTCGTCCTATCGTCCGCTCCCATGACGGCCCGTCAACAGGGCCGCGAACAGGGAGAAGACTATGAAGAAGCTGCTGCTGGCCTCTGCCGCTACGCTTGCGACCACCGCCGCCTTCGCCGACGGGCACAGCCCGGTGAAGATGGGCATCATCCTGGGCTTCACCGGCCCGCTGGAATCGCTGGCCCCGACCATGGCCGCCGGTGCCGAGCTCGCTATCTCCGAGGTCAATGCGGCCGGCACGCTGCTCGACGGCGTCCAGATCGAGCCGGTCCGCGGCGACTCCACCTGCATCGACGCCGCCGCCGCGACGGCCGCCGCCGAGCGTCTCGTCACCTCCGAAGGGGTTGCAGCGATCATGGGCGCCGACTGCTCGGGCGTCACCGGCTCCATCCTGCAGAACGTCGCGCTGCCCAACGGCATCGTCATGATCTCGCCCTCGGCCACCTCGCCGGGCCTCTCGACCGCCGAGGATAACGGCCTGTTCTTCCGCACCGCGCCGTCGGACGCGCGCCAGGGTGTCATCGTGACCGAGATCCTGCAGGAGAACGGGGTCAACGAGATCGCGATGACCTACACCAACAACGACTACGGCAAGGGGCTCGCCGACGCGATCCAGGCGAATTTCGAGGCTGCGGGCGGCACGGTCACGATCAACGCCGCCCATGAGGACGGCAAGGCGGACTACTCCGCCGAGATCGGCGCACTGTCGGCTGCCGGTGGCGAAGTGCTGGTCGTCGCGGGCTATGTCGACCAGGGCGGCTCCGGCATCGTGCGCTCGGCGCTCGATTCGGGGGCGTTCGACACGTTCTACTTCCCGGACGGGATGGTCTCCCAGGCGCTGGAAGACAATTTCGGCTCCGAGATCGACGGCTCCTACGGCGCCAACCCCGGCACCGATTCGCCCGGCGCCCAGCTCTTCCAGGAGATGGCGACCGCAGAGGGTTTCGACGGCACCCAGCCCTTCTCGGCCGAATCCTACGACGCGGCCGCGCTGATCATGCTGGCGATGGAAGCCGCTGGCTCCACCGACTCGGCCGACTTCAAGGACCATGTCATGCATGTCGCCAACGCCCCGGGCGAACAGATCCTGCCCGGCGAACTGGCGAAGGCTATCCAGATCATCAAGGATGGCGGTGATATCGACTATGTCGGGGCCTCCGCGGTCGAACTGATCGGCCCCGGTGAGTCGGCGGGCAACTACCGCCAGATCACCTTCACCGACGGCACGCTCGAGGTGGTGGGCTACCGCTGAGCGGTTCCGGCACGAGTTGGCGGCCCCGGGAGACCGGGGCCGTCACATTTTTGGGTGGATGCCATGATCGAAGTCACTGACCTCCATAAGCATTTCGGCGGGTTTCATGCGGTGGACGGAGCCACGCTCAAGATCGAGGAGCGCTCGATCACCGGGCTGATCGGGCCGAATGGCGCGGGCAAGACGACGCTGTTCAACGTGATCGCGGGGGTGCTGCCGCCGACGCGGGGGCGCGTCACGATGGCGGGCGAGGACATCACGGGGCTGCCGCCGCACGAGCTGTTCCACAAGGGCCTGCTGCGCACCTTCCAGATCGCGCATGAGTTCAGCTCGATGACCTGCCGCGAGAACCTGATGATGGTGCCGGGCGGGCAGTCGGGCGAGCGGCTCTGGAATACTTGGTTCGGCCGAAAACGCATCGCCGACGAGGAACGCGCGCTGAGGGCCAAGGCCGATGAGGTGCTTGAATTCCTCACCGTCTCGCACTTGGCCGAGCAGCGCGCGGGCGAGATCTCGGGCGGGCAGAAGAAGCTCCTAGAGCTTGGGCGCACCATGATGGTCGACGCCAAGATCGTGTTCCTGGACGAGGTGGGCGCGGGCGTGAACCGGACGCTGCTCAACACCATCGGCGACGCGATCATGCGGCTCAACAAGGAGCGCAACTACACCTTCGTCGTCATCGAGCACGACATGGATTTCATCGGCAAGATCAGCGACCACGTCATCTGCATGGCCGAGGGCAAGGTGCTGGCAGAGGGCTCCCTGGCGGAGATCAAGGCCAACGAGCAAGTGATCGAGGCCTATCTCGGCACCGGGCTCAAGAACGCGGAGGCGACGGCATGAGTTCGCCATATGAGGGCCGCGCCAACAAGGATGCCAGCATCGTCAAGCAGGGGACGCGCTCGACGCTGACCCCGGGCACGGCGACCGGCGAGCGGACGCATACCGCCGACGCCTTCCTGATCGGCGACAGCATGACCGGGGGCTATGGCAGCGGGGCCGACATCCTCCACGACTGCACCATCGCCGTGGAGAAGGGCGAGATCGCGGTCATCGTCGGCCCGAACGGCGCGGGCAAGTCGACCGGCATGAAGGCCGTCTTCGGGATGCTCAACCTGCGCAAGGGCGCGGTCAGACTCGACGGCGAGGACATCACCGCGCTCACGCCGCAGGACCGGGTGGCGAAGGGCATGGCCTTCGTGCCGCAGACCTCCAACATCTTCACCTCGATGACCGTCGAGGAGAACCTGGAGATGGGCGCCTTCCTGCGCCGCGACGACATCTCGGGGACCATGGCGCAGGTCTATGACCTGTTCCCGATCCTCAAGGACAAGCGGCGGCAGCCCGCCGGGGAGCTGTCGGGCGGCCAGCGCCAGCAGGTCGCCGTGGGCCGCGCGCTGATGACACAGCCGACGGTGCTGATGCTGGACGAGCCGACGGCGGGCGTCTCGCCCATCGTCATGGACGAACTCTTCGACCGCATCATCGAGGTCGCGCGGACGGGCATCTCGATCCTGATGGTCGAGCAGAACGCCCGCCAGGCGCTGGCCATCGCCGACAAGGGTTACGTGCTGGTCCAGGGCCGCAACGCGCATACCGGCACGGGCAAGGAGCTGCTGGCGGACCCGGAGGTCCGGCGCAGCTTCCTGGGGGGATGAGAATGCAGAGACTGCATCCGGCGGCTGTGCCTGCCACGGCAAATGAATCGGAGGACCGGACCTGATGGAACCTCTCAACGCCTTCGTCACCTTTGCCAATTTCGTCCTGATCCCGGCCACCGCCTATGGCTCGCAGCTGGCCATAGGGGCGCTCGGGGTCACGCTGATCTACGGCATCCTGCGCTTTTCGAACTTCGCCCATGGCGACACGATGGCCTTCGGCACGATGGCTGTGATCCTCTGCACCTGGGGGCTGCAATCCGTCGGGATCAGCTTCGGTCCGCTGCCCACCGCGCTGCTGGCCCTGCCGGTGGGGATTGCGGTGACGGCGCTGCTGCTGATCGTGACCGACAAGACCGTGTACCGCTTCTATCGCGCGAAAAAGGCGCCGCCCGTGACCTTCGTGATCGCCTCGCTCGGCGTGATGTTCGTCATGAACGGCCTCGTGCGCTTCATCATCGGCGTGGATGACCAGCGCTTTGCCGACGGGGAGCGGTTCGTCATCTCCGTCCGCACCTTCCGCGAGATGACGGGCCTCGACGAGGGGCTGGCGATCCGCACCTCCCAGGCGATCACGGTGGTGGTCGCGGTAATCGTGGTCGCGGCGCTGTTCTGGTTCCTCAACAAGACGCGCACCGGCAAGTCGATGCGGGCGTTCAGCGACAACGAGGACCTCGCGCTGCTGTCCGGCATCAACCCCGAGCGGGTTGTCTTCATCACCTGGCTGATCGTGGCGGGGCTCGCGACGGTGGCGGGCACGCTCTACGGGCTGGACAAGTCGTTCAAGCCCTTCACCTATTTCCAGCTGCTGCTTCCGATCTTTGCGGCGGCGATCGTCGGCGGCCTCGGCAACCCGCTGGGGGCTATCGCGGGGGGCTTCCTGATCGCCTTCGCGGAGGTCACGATCACCTATCCGCTCAAGAAGGTGCTGGGCTATCTCCTGCCCGAGTCGCTTGAGCCGGACGGGCTCGTGCAGCTGCTCTCCACCGACTACAAATTCGCGGTCAGCTTCTGCATCCTGCTGATCGTGCTCCTGTTCCGGCCCACCGGACTGTTCGCGGGGAAATCGGTATGATCGGAGACCTCAAGACGCGCGACCTGCTGCTCTTCGCCTTCGTGGCGCTGCTTTTCGTGGGCACGGGGATTGTCCAGTCCTGGAACGTGTCGCTGACGATCCTGAACATGGGTCTGATCTCGGCGATCATGGCGCTCGGCGTGAACATGCAGTGGGGCTATGCCGGGCTGTTCAATGTCGGGATCATGGGCTTCGTGGCGCTGGGAGGCCTGGGGGCGGTCCTGGTCTCGATGCCGCCCACGGGGCAGGCCTGGGCCGATGGCGGCCTGCGGGTGCTGCTGGGGCTGGTGTTGGGCGCGGCGACGGTGGTGGCGGCGGTGCTGGCCTGGTCCCGGGTGACCCGTTTCCGCGGACCCGTGGTGGTCGCGATCCTGGTAATCGGCTTCTTCATCTTCCGCGCGGTCTTCGACGGCGGCGTGGCGGCGGTGGAGGCCGTCGACCCGGCTTCGACCGGCTATCTGGGCGGGCTTGGCCTGCCGATCATCCTGTCCTGGCCGGTGGGCGGGTTGCTGGCGGCCGGGGCCGCTTGGCTGATCGGGAAGACGGCCCTGGGCCTCCGGTCCGATTACCTGGCCATCGCGACGCTGGGCATCGCCGAGATCGTCATCGCGATCCTCAAGCATGAGGATTGGATGGCGCGCGGGGTCAAGAACGTGATCGGCCTGCCGCGCCCGGTTCCCTACGAGATCGACCTCCAGAATTCCGAGGCCTTCGTGGCGCGGATGACGGCCTGGGGCTTCGATCCCGTGACGGCCTCGGGGATCACGGTCAAGCTGGGCTACACGGGGCTGTTCGTGGTCGTGCTGGCGATCCTTCTGTGGCTGGCGCAGGCGGCGCTCGCCTCGCCCTGGGGCCGCATGATGCGCGCGATCCGCGACAACGAGGTCGCGGCCGAAGCGATGGGCAAGGACGTGACGCGCCGCCATTTGCAGGTCTTCGTTCTGGGCTCGGCCGTGGTCGGGATCGCGGGCGCGATGATGACTACGCTGGACGGTCAGCTGACGCCGGGCACCTACCAGCCGCTGCGCTTCACCTTCCTTGTCTGGGTGATGGTGATCGTGGGCGGGTCGGGCAACAATTGGGGCGCGGTGCTGGGCGGTTTCCTGGTCTGGTGGCTCTGGGTGCAGGTCGAGCCGATCGGCGCGGCGCTGATGCAGGGGATCACGGCGGGCATGCCGGACGGCATGTGGCTCAAGGCCCATCTGTTGGAGGCCGCGGCGCATATGCGGCTGCTAACGATGGGGCTGATCCTGCTGCTGGTGCTGCGCTTCTCTCCGCGCGGCCTGATCCCGGAGCGGTGAGGGGCGGGCCTCAGCCCGCCTCGCAGCTATAGACGCCGCGATAGCCGACGGTCAGCCCTTCATCGAGCGCGAAGACGAGCTCGGCGTCGGCGCGCCAATCCGCCTCCTCGACCGGCATGGGCGCGGGGTCCAGATTGGAGTCCGAGACGCGCGACAGGGCGTCCTCGGCGGTGCCGATCTCCGGCGGCGGATCGCGGTAGATTTCGGTGACCGTCTCCGCCGCGGCGAGGTCGGCCACCAGATAGCGCATCTCGGCGATCTCGCGCCGCTGAGCCAGAATGATCTCCCGGGCGAGCTTGGCGACGCGCGGATCTTCGATCCCGGCCCGCTCCGAGGTCATGATCGCGATGGAATGGTGCGGGATCATCGCGCGCATATAGCTTTCGCCGCTCACGGTGACCTGGCTGCGCACCAGCCAGAGCGACAGGGCGAAGACCAGGGCCGACCCCACGAAGATCGCCATGTTGAGCGCCGTGTTGGCATACATTCCCAGCATGTAGGCCAGCATCACGATCGCCATCGTGGCGCCCATCGGGAGGGCCATGTAGCTGCGCGTCTCCGAGAAGAACACGTGCTCCCAGGCGTAGGTATTGAGATACATTAGGACGGACATCACCACTTTGGAGGTGAGGATCATCAGTCCGAAGCGGATATAGGACATGGGATATGCCTCCGTTTCTCGGCCGGAGGCCGGCGGCGCCGGGGCGTTTTCGTCATGCCCCTGCCTTGTCCAGGCGCGCTGTTCCGTCCGGGGCATCAGCCGGTCCGGAGTGCCCGATGCACTGGCTGCCCGAAGTGCGGGAGCCTTATGAAATCAACGGTTTCTATAGTCTGAGGTTCCGTGGCCCGGCGGGCGGGGCCTAGGAATGCTCCTCCGCCGCCGTCGCCGCCAAGGCGCGGTTATAGACCCGCAAGGCGTCGATATGGAGCAGGACGCCGACGATCTCGGGCGTCTCCGACTTCTCCGACAAACGCACCACTGCCAGGAACTCCCGCCCCGATTTCTCGAAGAGCGGCATCGCCGTCTCCAGCGTGTCGGAGGGCGCGACGAAGAGCGCCTCGTTGATCGCGGCGCGGACCCGCTCCTCGGCGGGGGCGCGGGGGTGGTCGGGCGATTTCATCACCGAGGAGACCCGGAACATCGCCAGCAGATAGGCCTGCGGACCGGCGGCCAGATGGATGCCGCGGCGCTCCAGCTGGGTGAGGAAGAAGGACCGGTCGACCAGACGCGAACTGAGCGCCGTCGACATGCTGACCGCCACCAGAACGGCGAGCCCGGTCTGCCAGTCCCCGGTCAGCTCGAACACGATCAACGTGGTCGAGATCGGCGCGCCCAGCACGGCCGCCGCCACCGCGCCCATCCCCGCTAGCGCGTAAAGCGTCTCGGCGCCCGAAACCTCGGGCAGGAGCCCCGTCGCCACGATGCCGAAGGCCAGCCCCGTGAGCGCCCCGACCATCAGCGCGGGCGAGAAGATCCCGCCGCCCATCCGCCCGCCCATCGTGATCGACACCGCCGCGACCTTGAGCACCGCGAAGACCATGGCCTCGTGCAAGAGCAATTCCCCGGAGAGCGCGGCCGATGTGGTCTCATAGCCGACGCCGATGATGTGCGGAAACCAGATCGCCATCGCCCCGAGCAGCAGGCCCGAGACGGCGGGCCGCAGCATCGGCGGCAGGCCGGAGCGCGCCTGGAGGCGGGTTGCCACGTCCTCGACGAAGAAAACAGAGCGCATCAGCACCACCGCGACGAGGCCGCAGAGCAGCCCAAGCAGCAGGAAGGCGGGCAGCTCCACATAGAAAGCAAGCGTGTTGACGCCGGGCAGGGTGAATTCGGTCACGTCGCCGAAATGCGTGCGGCTGATGACCGAGCCGGAGACGGCGGCGATGGTGATCGGCGCGAAGGCGTGGACGGCGAAGTGCCGCAGTACCACCTCCAAGGCGAAGAGCGCGCCGGCGATCGGCGCGTTGAAGCTGGCCGCGACCCCTGCCGCCACGGCGCAGCCCAAGAGGTCGCGCCCGGTGATCCCGTCCGCGTTGATCCGGTTCGACACCCAGCCCGCGATCAGCCCGGTGATATGCACCACCGGCCCCTCCCGCCCGCTGGAGCCGCCCGAGGACAGCGTGATGAGCGACGATACCGCCGAGGCGACCCCGGCCCGGCGCTCCACCCGCCCTTCGTTCATGGCCGCGCCCTGGATGACCTCGGCCACGCCGCGCACCCGCCCGTCCGGCGTGAAGCGCGTCAGGATGAAGCCCACCACCAGTCCCCCGAGCGCGGGCAGTGTCAGCACCCAGAACCAGGGCAGCGTCGCCGCGAAGCTGTGGATCATGCGGATGTCGTCGGTCCCGTAGAGAAACGCCTGAAGCCAGCGGATCGCCGTCATGAAGGCCACAGCGGCATAGCCCGAGGCGACCCCTACGGCGAGCGCGATGAACCAGAACTGGATCTGGGACGGGCCCCGGGTCAGCACCACCTCCCAGCCTCGGCGGAGCCGGGCGAAGATATGGGTCAGCGGAAGAGGGTCGCGCACGGCTTGTCCTTTGCGCGCCCCGCATCCACTCTCGACCCCGGGGAGGACGACGACATGATCCCGGATGATGCGATAGGCGCCTTGGGCGCGATGCTAGGGGAACGCCTGAGCACGGGAAAGAGCGATCTGGCGCTGCATGGCCGCTCCGAGACCTGGCATGCGGAGATGCCGCCGGATGCCGTGTGTTATCCGCGCGATACCGAGGAAGTGTCCCGCATCGTGGCGCTCTGCGCACGCTATGGCGTGCCGGTGATCGGTTGGGGCACGGGCACGGCGTTGGAGGGGCACGCCTCGGCCCCGCGCGGCGGGCTGACGGTCGATTTCCGCGAGATGGCCGCGGTCCTGGAAGTGCGGGCCGAGGACATGCTGGTGCGGGTGCAGCCGGGCTGCACGCGCGGCGCGCTGAACACGGAACTGCGGGCGACGGGGCTGATGTTCCCGGTCGACCCCGGGGCGGACGCGTCGCTGGGCGGGATGGCGATGACGCGGGCCTCGGGCACGACGGCGGTGCGCTATGGCACGATGCGCGACCAGGTCCGCGCGCTCGAAGTGGTGCTGCCGGACGGGCGGGTGATCCGGACCGGGACGCTCGCCGCGAAATCGAGTGCCGGGTACGACCTCACCGGGCTTTTCGTCGGATCGGAGGGGACGCTGGGCCTCGTCACCGAGTTGACCCTCAAGCTGCATGGGCAGCCGGAGGCGGTCTCCGCCGCGGTCTGCGCCTTCCCCTCGACCGAGGCGGCGATCGAGACGGTGATTCTGGCGACGCAGATGGGGCTCCGGCCCGCGCGGATCGAATTCGTGGACGCGGCGACGGCGGCGATCCTCAACGCTCATGACGGTGGCCGGTTCGAAGAGGCCCCGCATCTGCTGCTGGAGTTCCACGGCTCGGATGCCGCCGTGGCCGAAGAGGCGGAGCGGTTCGGCGATCTCGCGGCGGAGGCGGGGGCCGGGGGCTATCGCTGGGCGACCCAGGCGGAAGAGCGCACGGCGCTTTGGACGATGCGCCACCGTGCCTACCACACGATCCTGGCTTCCCGTCCCGGCTCGACCGCCGTGGTGACCGATGTCTGCGTGCCGATCAGCCGGATGGGGGACGCGATCGAGCGGGCCCGCGCGGAGATCGCCGCCAGTCCCATCCCGGGGCCGATCCTGGGCCATGTCGGCGACGGCAATTACCACGCCATCCTGCTGGTCGATCGGGGCGACCCGGCGGAACTGGCCGCGGCCAAACGGCTGTCGGACGGGATGGTGGCCCACGCGCTGGAGCTTGGGGGCACGGCCACGGGCGAGCATGGCGTGGGCCTGGGCAAGCTGCATTTCATGGAGCGCGAACATGGCGCCGCCTGGGACGTGATGGGCGCGATCAAGCGCGCCATCGACCCGGAGGGCATCATGAATCCCGGCAAGCTCGTGCGTCAGAACTGACGGGAGGGGCGGCGGGGTGAAACCCCGCCGTTCGCCGCGTCGCGGGGGCGTTCCGTAGGGCGGGGTTTCACCCCGCCGCCAGCCGCGATCAGATCTGCTCGACGGTTACTTTCGTTACGTAAAACGCCAAATACCCCTCGATGTCCTTGGCGTCGGGATTGGTCACATGCTCATAGGTCCAGGCCACGTCCGGGATGGAGCCGGCGGCCCCCTCATAGGAATAGTAATTGGCCATGCCCTTATGCGGGCAGCGCGTGGTGCTGTCCGAGCGCTCCAACAGCGCCATCGCCACGTCCTCGCGCGGGAAGTAAATGACGGGGTCCATGCCTCCCTCGACCAGCGACTTGGCGTTGCGGCTCTCGACCAGGACGCCGTCCTCGGTCCGCACGGTCCATGTCCCCTTGGCCGGGGAAACCTTGATCTGGGTCATGCTCTCTCCTGGATCAGCTGTTGGCGCGGAGCCTAACGTCTGAGGGCCCTCGGCGGAACCCCGCGCATCAGGAGCCCAGCGGTGCGGTCATGCGCAGAAGCCAGTCGCGATCCGCCCCTTCGACCCGCGGCCCGATCCGCGCCGCGACCTCGGCGTGATAGGCGTCCAGCCAGGCGCGTTCGTCGGGCGACAGCAGCTCGGCCGCGATCAGGCGGCGGTCGATCGGGACCCAGGTGAGTGTCTCGAAATCCAGCATCTTGCGGTCGTCGCCGCCCGCGGGGCGCTCCGCCTCGCGCACGACGATGAGGTTCTCTATGCGGATTCCGAAGGCGCCTTCGCGGTAGTAACCCGGCTCGTTCGACAGGATCATGCCCGGCGCCAGCGGCACCTGGGAGACGCGGCTGATCCGCTGCGGCCCTTCGTGGACGCCGAGATAGACGCCCACCCCGTGGCCGGTCCCGTGGTCGTAATCCTTATGCTCCGCCCAGAGCGGCGCGCGGGCCAGCGCATCGAGATGGCAGCCCGCGACGCCCTTGGGGAAGCGCGCGCGGCTAACGGCGATCATGCCCTGGAGGACGCGGGTGAAGTGGTGAGCGACCTCGGGGTCGGGCGCGGCGACGGGCACCGTCCGGGTGATGTCGGTCGTCCCGTCCAGATATTGCCCGCCCGAATCGACCAGCAGGACCGGCTCGCCCGCGATCGGTCGGTCCGTCTCCACGTTGACGCGGTAATGGGGCAAGGCGGCGTTGGGGCCCGCGCCGGCGATGGTCTCGAAGCTGATCTCCAGCAACTGGTTGGTGTCGCGCCGGAAGCCCTCCAGCGCCTGGGCGACGCCGATCTCGGTCAGATCGTCGGGCCGGTCTTCGTCCAGCCAGCGCAGGAAGCGGACCATGGCCGCCCCGTCGCGCAGATGCGCCTCGCGGGTGGCGTCGATCTCGGCTTCGGTCTTGCACGCCTTGGGGAGCGCCAGCGGGTCGTCCATCGCCCGCGCCTCGCCCGGCATTTCGGCCAGGGCGACGGGGCAGGTGGTCTTGTCGTAGCCGACCGCGCCTTCGATCCCGGCCAGGAGCGTCGGGAGCTGCTCGGACGGGACGACGCGCACCGCGTCCCCCAGGTGGTCGGCGACGGGCGTGGTCTTTTCTGGCGCGCAGATCAGGTCGACGGTCGCGTCGGCATGGATCACGGCGAAGGCCTGGGCGATGGGTGTCCGCTCGATATCGGCGCCGCGGATGTTGAGCAGCCAGGCGATGGCGTCGGGCTGAGTCGTGACGAAGGCGGCGACACCGGCCGCGCGCAGCGCCTCGGCGATCTGCGCCCGCTTTTCGGCATGGGCGCGTCCCGCGAGCGCGTCCGGATAGGCGCGCATCGCCCCCATGGGCGGGGCGGGACGGTCCTCCCAGACGGCATCGACGCCGTTGGCGACGGGCTCCAGCGCGATGCCGTCGAGGCCGCGCAGCTTTTCCATCTCGGCCACCGTGTGCAGCCAGGGGTCGAAGCCGACGCGGCCGCCCTGGGGCAGAGCGGACTTCAGCCAGGCGGCCAGCGAAGTGTCGGGCCAAGCGACGCGCTCGAACGTGGCCGGGTCGGTCTGCGCCTTGGCCTGCACGGTATAGCGCCCATCGACGAAGAGCGCCGCCCGCCCGGCCAGGATGACCGCGAAGCCGGCCGAGCCGGTGAAGCCGCTGATCCAGGCCAGCCGCGCGTCGCAGGGGGCCACATATTCCCCCTGATGGGCGTCGGCGCGGGGCACGATGAAGGCGTCCAGCCCCTGCTCGGCCATCCAGGCGCGCAATCGGGCCACGCGGGGCGGGGCGTCCTGCGGGCGGGCGGTGACGTCGAAGGTCTGGAACATGGGGCTCTCCGTCTTGCTGGCTCTCTGTCCCATGTCGGGGGCGGCGGGGCCAGCCCCGCCCTACGGGTCCGCTGCCCCGAGCGTTGTCCGGCGGGTGGCGCGCCATGCGCCGGAGTATTTTTGGCCAGAAGAAGAGACGGGCGCGCGCAGGGCTCGGGCCGCCGCTCCGCGGTCAGTCGTCGGGGCGCTTGAGCGAGAACAGCTCGGTCACCCGGGCATAGTCGCGGTATCCGAGGCGAGCGAGCGGCTGGAACCTCGTCACGTCGAAGCGGCCGTCGACCACGCAGTCGTCGCGCATATGAACCCCCGTGACTTCGCCGAAGACGGCGAAGTTTGCCTCGCCGGGCAGTTTCACGATCTGCGTCAGCTTGCATTCCAGCGCGGCGGGGGCGCCTTCGACACGGGGGCAATCGATGGTCTCGCATTGCCGCTTGGCGATCCCGGCCACGGCGAACTCGTCCGTCCCCGCCGGATGGGTGCCGGAGGTCACGTTCATCACATCGCGGGCCGCATATTCGACCACGTTGACGCAGAATACGCCGCTTTCGCGAATCTGGGCCACGCTGTCCTTGGTGCCGTCCCGGTCGTCCTTGGCGGAGGTGGAGGCGAACATGACCTGCGGCGGCACATAGGCGACCGCGTTGAAGAAGCTGTAGGGCGCGAGGTTGTCGCCTTGGCTGGCGCGTGTGCTGATCCAGCCGATCGGCCGGGGCGAGACGATGGCGTTGAACGGATTGTGCGGCAGGCCGTGGCCGTCCTCGGGGCGGTAGAACATGGGGGTCTCGTCCGTTTGTGGCGGTCGCCCTGGCTTAGGCCGGGCGAGGGGCGGGCCGCAACCGCCCGCTTTCGGGTGGCGCCGGGCGTCCGCCCGCGCCACAACCCGCCCATGGAATTGATGCGCGAGACCGAAGACGACCGCTGGGAAGTGGAGGCCCTGTTCGACCTGTGCTTCGCGCCCGGGCGCGAAGCGCTGTCCTCCTACCGCTTGCGGGAGGGGGTGCCCATGGCGCGGGATCTCTGCCTCGTGGCACGGGGATCGGCGGGCGAGGTAGCGGGCGCGATCCGCTTCTGGCCGGTCCGTGTGGGCGACCGCTGGGACGCGATGCTGCTCGGTCCCGTCGCCGTGCACCCGACGCGGCAGGGGGAGGGGCTGGGCGCCTATCTGCTTCAATCGGGGCTGGACCGGGCCGCGGTCGCGGGCGTGGAGCGCGTGCTGCTTGTGGGGGACGCCCCGTATTATTCGCGCTTCGGCTTCAGGCGCTTGGACGGTGTCGAGATGCCGCCGCCGACCAACCCCGAGCGCGTCCTGGGTATCTGGGACTGGGAGGGCGTGCGGGGGCGCGTCACCCGGGCCTTGCCGGGGGGCGACGCACACCCCACTTAACGCTCTATGAGCGACGATCGGATTGGACGGCAGCAGATCTTCGAGCCCCTTGATCGGGAGGAAGAACTCGACAGGCTGGCGGCACGCATGAAGGCGGCGAATTCGTCCGCCATGCAGCTGATGAACTTCATCGGGACGCGGGCGGAAAGCCTGCTCGATATGCTGCCGGAGCCCGCCAAAAGCGGGCTGGAGCGGGCGACCGCGATCGCGCTGGAACAGGCGTTCAATGCCGCAGCCTATTCCCGGGGCCGGATCCGCGACACCTCCGACTGGCTGACCCGCGCTGTGACCCTGGGGACCGGGGCGGCCGGGGGCATGGGCGGCCTGCCTTCGGCTCTGGCGGAACTGCCGGTGACCACCACCGTCATGCTGCGCGCGATCCAGGGGATCGCCGACGAGCACGGGTTGGACCCGGCCAAGCCCGAGGTCCGGGCGGCCTGCCTGAAGGTCTTTGCCGCCGCAGGGCCGCTGGATGACGATGACGGGGCGGATCTTTCCTTCATCACGATGCGGCTGACGCTGACGGGCGGCACGGTGCAGGGGCTGATCGCCAAGATCGCGCCGCGCCTCGCGGTCCCCCTGGGTCAGAAGGTCGCGGCCCAGGCCGTGCCCATCCTCGGCGCCGCGGCGGGCGCGGCCACCAACTACGTCTATACCTCCTACTACCAGGAGATGGCGCGGGTGCAGTTCGGCCTGATGCGATTGGCCGAGCAGGGAGGGGAGCCGCTGGAGCGGCTTGTCCACGATCTGCGCAGGCGGCTGCTCTGACGGAGGTCCAGGCTGCTGGACCTGATCCTGCCTTAGATGGTGGTCGCGCCTTTGGCGGGCGGACCGGGGGCCAGCCCCCGGACCCCGGAGTATTTTCCGCCAGAAGAAGAGCGCCAGGAGCAGAGCACCGTCGTGCCGTTCGCTCCGCCGGACCGTTTCTTGCGAGGGGGCGGCGACCCCGGCCCAGCGTCAGTCTTCTTCGGGCTCGAAGGTCAGGGCGACGCCATTGATGCAGTAGCGCAGGCCCGTGGGTTTCGGCCCGTCGGGAAAGACATGCCCCAGATGGCCGTCGCAGCGGCTGCAGTGGACCTCGGTGCGGCGCATGAACCAGGAATTGTCCTCGCTCTCGCCCACCAGCTCACTCTCGGTCCCGTCGACCGGCTGATAAAAGGACGGCCAGCCCGTTCCGCTTTCGAACTTGTGCGCCTGATCGAAGAGCGGCGCGCCGCAGCCTTTGCAGAGATAGGTGCCGGGGCTCTTCGGGAAATCCTCATGGGTGCCCGCGCGCTCGGTTCCGTGCTTGCGAAGCACCTTGTAGGCTTCTGGGCCGAGCTGGTCCCGCCACTCGGCATCCGTCTTGACGACCTTCTCCATCGGGGATGTCCTCTCGCTTGGCCTCATAGAAAGGTGCAGATAGGGGGCTGAGGCGGTTACGGAAAGGGCCGGGATGAAGATCGAGGCGGGACGGCTCTCTGCACGGGTGGTGCCCATGGGGCAGGCCGGCGGTGCCCTGGCTCTGCGCGCGGCGGTCTTCAGGGGCGGCGCCTGCGACCGGGACCCGTTCGATGACGCCGCCTCCCATGTGGTGATTGAAGCGGGCGGAACGGTCCTGGCCGCCGCGCGGCTGACGGCGCAGGGACCGGACGCGGTGATCCGGGGCTACACGGCGGGGGTCTACGATCTGAGGCGCTTCGCGCGCGCCTTTCCCCGCGCGCTAGAGGTCGGCCGCATCTGCATCGCGCCGGGGTGTTCCGACCCGGACGTGCCGCGCCTCTTGCTGGCGGTTTTCGCGCAGGTGGTCGAGCGGGAGGCCGCAGCTGTCCTTTACGGCTGCACCTCGTTCCCGCCGGAAGCGGCGCCCCTGGCCCGGCTTTCCGGCCGGACGGCACCGCCCGACTGGGCGCCTGCCCGCCGCGCGCCCGAGACCTGGCCTCTGACCGGCGCGACCGGCCCTTTGCCGCCTTTGATGCGCGCCTATCTGAGCCTGGGCGCGGTGGTGTCCGACCATGCCGTCGTGGACCGCGACCTGGGTACCGTGCACGTCTTTACCGCCCTGCCCATCGCCGCGATCCCGCCGGGACGCGCGCGCCTGCTCACGGGCATGCTGGCCGGGCAGTTGATGACCGCCGATTGACGGCGCGTGCGGCGGCGCCTAGCTGCGCCTCATGGCTCGCGCACCGCTTCTGCAACTCACCGATGTTTCGCTCACCTTCGGGGGGACGCCTCTGTTCTCCGACCTCTCGCTGGTGGTCCAGCCCGGCGACCGGGTGGCGCTGGTGGGCCGCAACGGGTCGGGTAAGTCGACGCTGATGAAGGTCATGGCGGGCCTCGTGGAGCCCGACCGGGGGGAGCGAGTACTCTCGCCCGGCACCTCCGTCGGCTATATGGAGCAGGACCCGGATCTGAGCGGCTATGCCACGCTGGGCGACTATGCCGTGTCAGGCCTGGAGCCCTCCGAGGCGTGGCGGGTGGAAGCGGTGGCGGAGGGGCTGAAGCTGCCGCTCGATGCGGATCCCGCGGCGGCCTCCGGCGGCGAACGGCGGCGCGCGGCGCTGGCCAAGCTGCTGGCCGAGGGGCCGGAGCTGATGCTGCTGGACGAGCCGACGAACCATCTGGATATCGAGGCCATCGCCTGGCTGGAGCGGGAGCTGGCCGAGACCCGAGCGGCCTATGTCGTGATCTCCCATGACCGCGCCTTCCTATCGGCGCTGACCCGCGCGACGCTCTGGGTCGACCGGGGGCAGGTGCGGCGGCAGGAGAAGGGCTTCGACAGCTTCGAGGCCTGGCGCGACAAGGCCTGGGAGGAAGAGGACCAGCAGCGCCATAAACTGAACCGGCTCATCAAATCCGAGGCGCGCTGGGCGGTCGAGGGCATCTCGGCCCGGCGCAAGCGCAACCAGGGCCGGGTCCGTGCGCTGGCCGCGTTGCGGGCGGAGCGGGCGGCGCAGGTCAAGCGCGCCGGAACCGCGGCGCTGGAGCTGGACTCCGGACCCTCCAGCGGCAAACGTGTGATCGAAGCTCGCGGTATTTCAAAGTCTTACGATGAGAAGGTGATACTTCGGGATTTCGACCTGCGCGTCCAGCGCGGAGATCGGGTCGCCTTCGTTGGCCCGAACGGCGTCGGGAAAACGACTGTTCTCAAGATGTTGTTGGGCGAAGTTCAACCGGACAGCGGGACCGTCACCCTCGGCACCAACCTGGAGGTCGCTGTCTTCGACCAGACGCGGGAGAAGCTGGACGGGGACAAGACGCTCTGGGACAACCTGACGCTCGATCCGTCGCTTGGCGTATCGGGGGCGTCCGACCAGGTTATGGTGCGCGGCACGCCGCGGCACGTGGCCGGCTATCTCAAGGATTTCCTGTTCGACGACAAGCAGTTGAAGGCGCCGGTGCGGTCGCTGTCGGGGGGCGAGAAGGCGCGGCTGCTCTTGGCGCGGATCATGGCGCTGCCCTCGAACCTGCTGGTGCTGGACGAGCCGACAAACGATCTTGACATCGAGACGTTGGATCTGCTGCAGGACGTGTTGGGAGAGTATGACGGCACCGTTCTGCTCGTGAGCCACGACCGCGATTTCCTCGATCGCGTCGCGACGCAGACCGTGGCGATGGAGGGCGATGGCCGGGCCGTCGTCTATCCCGGCGGCTGGTCGGATTATAGATCTCAACGTCCCGATGAAAGCCGCGGAAAACGCACGGAAAAGAAAAAGGCCAAGCCCGCTCAGGCCGCCGCGCCCGCGCCCGTGCCCAAGGCCGAGGGGCTGAGCTACACGGAGCGTCACCGGCTCGACGCGCTCCCTGCCGAGATCGAACGGCTGGAGGCCGAGATCGGCAAACTGGAGCAGCTTCTCGCCGACCCGGATCTTTTCAATCGCGAGCCGGTCAAGTTCCGCAAGGCGACCGAGGCGCTGACGGAGCGGCAGACCAAGCTTTCCGCCGCCGAAGAGGAATGGTTGGATTTGGAGGGCAAGGCGGAGGCGGCCCAGTAGGGCGGGGTTAAATCCGCCCTACCGCAGATCCGCGACGATGCGTGGCGTGGGCACGCCCGAAATCTCCAGTATCAGCTTCCGCTTCACCGCCTCGGCGAAAACCTCGCCCTGGCCGGCCTCGACCACGAAGGCGCCCGGCCCCCCGATGATCCGCGCCTCATAGCGCGCGGCCAAGGTGTCGCTGTCGAAGCGCCGCTCCGAGACGATGGCGAGGGCGTTGATCGTGATCCCGCTCTCCAGCACTTCGTCCCGCGCCATCTCGATCGGCGGGCCGTAGGAATTGCCGGTCGTGTCCCCGGAAAAGTCGATCACCCGGCGCCAGCCGTCGATCCGGTTTTGCTCGATCAGGTCGCGGGCAAAAAGGAGGGCCGAGCCGATGGCGTTGCGCCCGGTCGCGCCCCGGGGCGGCCCGTCGAGCGCCGCGGCGAAGGCGGCGGCCGTCTCGGCCCCGTCGATCCGCATCCAGGGCACGACGACGCCCTGGTTGGTCGCCCATTCGACATAGGTGACCGCGATGGAGCCGTAGGCCGTGTTCTGGATCGCGGCGATGACCGTCGGATCGGTCATGGCCGCCGCATAGGCGTTGCGCTGGAACATGAGCTCGGACTGGGTGATCGAGCCGGAGGCGTCGGCCAGAAGGACAAGTTCCAGGTCGGTATCCTGAGCGAAGGCGGGGGCCGCGAGCAGGGCCAGGAGAGCAAGAACACGCATGAGGCGAGGGTAGCGCCCCGCCCGCGGGCCGCCAGTCGCAAGGGATGGCATGCCCGCAATTCAGGCGCAGATGCCGGGGATGTCCTCTTCGTAGGGCACCCAGGCGGGGCGGGTGATCCGCTGCGGGTCGGCGACCGGCATGACCTGTCTGAGGAGTTCTTTGAGGCGATGCGTGCGGGCGCCCTCGGGGTGGAGCACGGCGCAGCAGAGATACTCCTCTACCAGCGACGCCTGCACCTCGTAGCCGAAATCGAGGAAGCGGCGGCCCGGCTCTTCCCGGAAGAGATAGGGGTCGTCGATGGTCATCTGCTCGGCGAAGGCACGGCTGGGGTGGTAGCCGGTCACGTCCCGGTTCTGCCATTGCCAGACATGGGTCATCTCGTGGACGAAGAACATCGCGGCTGGCAGGTCGAGCCGCCCGTCCCGGTCGAAGCGGGCGAAATCCTCGAAAGCGATGGCGGGGCTCAGCAGCAGCCGTTCATAGAGCACGATGCCGCCGGTGCGGGCGGTGATGCGGCCCGTCTGCGGCGGGCCGATCCGCTCGCGGCAGGTCGTGCGGGGGCGGGCGTCATAGGTGATCGGGAAGGCGCCGATCCCGAGCTGCGTCTGGATGCGCACCCGGTCGATATCCAGGGTCGGCCCATGCAGCGGGGCGGTCAGCGCGCGCTCGCCCTCGGTGACCGGGCGGCCGCAGGCGGCGAGCGCGACGAGAAGGAGAAGGGCGATCCGCATGGGCGCAGGATCACTGCCCGGCGCGTGCCGTCAATGGGGCGGGTTGACCGGGGTCAAGGACGGGGGGCGCGGTGGCGGTCACTCTGGGGCGGTTCAACCGGAGATCTTCCCATGCGCATCGCCCTGCTTGCCCTGCTCCTGCCCTTTGCCGCCGCCGCGCAGGAGGCGCGGGTGGTCGAAGGGGAGGCGCTCTTCCTGCGCTACTGCGCGACCTGCCACGGAGAGGACGCGCGGGGCGGCGGGCCGATGCAGTCGGTGCTCTCCGTGGCGGTGCCGGACCTGACGGCCCTGGCGGGGGAGGGCGGCTTTCCGCATTTCGGCGTGATCGCCAAGATCGACGGCCGCGACCCGGTGATCAGCCACGGGGGCGTGATGCCGGTCTGGGGGGACTTCTTCGACATGGGCCAGGGCGCCTTCGTGCGCACCGAGGCGGGCCAGCCGATCGTGACGACCCCCCCGGTCGCGGCGCTGGTGGCCTGGTTGGAGGCGGTGCAGGAGTAGGGAGCGGGGTCTCGGCTTCGTAGGGTGGGTGATAACCCACCGTTAACCATCATCTGCCACGATGATGTATGTCGCGCTACAGACGCCTCTTCGTTTCCGGCGGGACATATTTCTTCACCGTCAAGCTCGCTGACGGTGACGAGACTACCTTGATCGACCAGATCGACGACCTGCGCGCCTGCTATGGGCGCTGTGCTGCGTCGCATCCCTTCGCAACCCGGGCCATTGTCGTTCTCCCGGATCACATCCACGCCGTTTGGACCCTTCCGGACGGGGATGCGGATTTCTCTGGGCGTTGGAAGCGGATCAAGGCCGGATTCGCGCGACAGGTCGGCGGCCGGCCAAGGTCTGCGAGCAAGCTGCGGAAGGGCGAGGCTGGAGTTTGGCAGCGCCGGTTCTGGGAGCATCTCGTGCGGGACGAGGCGGAGTTATCGGCGTGCCTCCGGTATGTCTGGAGCAATCCGGTGAAGCACGGCTTGGTCGAGCGGGCGGTGGATTGGCCGTATTCGTCCTTGCACCGGGAGATCAGGGCCGGGCCGATGCCTGAGGGCGGAGTTTGATCGTAGGGTGGGTGAAAACCCACCATCCCTCATCCCAACTCGCGCGAATGGTGGGTTTTCACCCACCCTACGCTTGCTTGGCCGATCTCGCAGGACACTTGCACTAAGTCTCACTCGAAAGTCGCTTGTGGAGATGAGTTAGTTCCCGGAGCAGGCGGTCGACATCAGCCACCAACTCGTCGATCACGCGAATTTCAGTATTGAACCATCCAGAACGCCCCTTCTTGGGTGCCGCCTCGATCCGAACGTTGCTGCCATGAAGTAAATGCGCGCCGTGAACAGCCAAATGACGATTGTGGACATATCGGTGCAGCCACCCAGCCATGCTCGAAAGGGAAGATGAATCGACCGAGGTTAGCCGCTCGGATTTGGCAGCTTTGCTGAGTTCAGTTATCAGTTCGGATGTCGGCAGAAGCCTGAGCGAATTCGCCTTATCTTCGAACGCTTTGGTTTCCACCGCGAGGCCTTGAGAGAGGCAGACGATCTCGCTGCATAGCTTTTCCATATGCGCGCAACTCTGAACATAGACGCCGAGTTTGTAGAGGTAGTCGCGGCTTAGGAGGCATTCGGCAGCAAAATATCGAGGTTCGTCGTCAACGGTGTCGGAGCGACCTTCCTTCAAACATCCAACTCCCCCGCAAACCGTGCGTTCTCTGAAATATACTTGAACCGCATCTCCGGCCGCTTCCCCATAAGGCGCTCCACGAGGTCTCCCGTCTCCCCGGGCGAGTCCTCGTCCACCGTCACGCGGATCAGTTTCCGCGACCCGGGGTCCATCGTCGTCTCTTTCAAATCCTTGGCGTCCATCTCGCCCAGGCCCTTGAAGCGGCTCACGTCAATTTTGCCCTTGCCGCCGAGGCCCTTCTTCAGCCACAGGTCGCGCTCCGCCTCGTCGATGCAGTAGACGCGCTTGGCCCCCTGGGTCAGGCGATAGAGGGGCGGGCAGGCCAGATAGAGGTGCCCCGCGTCGATCATGGGCCGCATCTGGGTGAAGAAGAACGTCATCAAGAGCGACGCGATATGGGCGCCATCCACATCGGCGTCGGTCATGATGATGACCTTGTCATAGCGCAGGTCGTCCACGTTGAACTTCGTCCCGAGCCCCACGCCCAGCG
This sequence comes from Jannaschia seohaensis, assembly GCF_900116765.1. Classification (GTDB taxonomy): domain Bacteria; phylum Pseudomonadota; class Alphaproteobacteria; order Rhodobacterales; family Rhodobacteraceae; genus Jannaschia; species Jannaschia seohaensis. The sequence goes on from NZ_UETC01000014.1 coordinate 106,465, forward strand.
CCTGGGTCAGGTCCGAGATCTCGGCGTTGGACCCCAGCTTGGAGGACGCGGCCCCCAGCACGTTCAGGATCTTGCCGCGCAATGGCAGCAGCGCCTGGGTCTTGCGGTCCCGCGCCATCTTGGCCGAGCCGCCCGCGCTGTCGCCCTCCACGATGAACAACTCGGTGCCGTCCCGCGCCGTGGCCGAGCAATCGACCAGCTTGCCCGGCAGGCGCAGCTTCTTGGTGGCGGATTTGCGGGCCGTCTCCTTCTCCTGGCGGCGGCGCAGCCGCTCCTCGGCGCGAAGCACCAGGAAGTCGAGGATCGCGCCCGCCGCCTTGGTGTCCTGCGCCAGCCAGGTGTCGAACCGGTCGCGCACCGCGCCCTCGGTCATCTTGGCCGCGGCCTCGGTCGAGAGCCGGTCCTTGGTCTGGCCGACGAAAGCGGGCTCGGCGATGAAACACGACACCAGCGCGCAGCCGCCCGAGATCAGGTCGTCGCGGGTGATCTGCGCGGCCTTCTTGTTGTTGGCAAGCTCGCCATAGGCCTTGATGCCCTTCAGGATCGCGGCCCAAAAGCCGGTGACATGGGTGCCGCCCTCGGGCGTGGGGACCGTGTTACAGTAGGACTGGAGGAAGCCGTCGCGCGAAGGGGTCCAGTTGATCGCCCATTCGACCTTGCCGGGCTGGCCGAACTTTTCATGGAAATCGACGGTGCCGGAGAAGGCCTGCTCGGCATAGGTCGAGGCGGAGCCCAGCGTCTCGGTCAGGTAGTCGGAGAGACCGCCGGGGAAGTGGAACTTGGCCTCGGTCGGGGTCTCGCCGTCGTCGATGGCCGATTTCCAGCGGATCTCCACGCCCGAGAACAGGTAGGCCTTGGAGCGGATCGATTTGAAGAGACGGGCGGGCTTGAGCTTGTGGCTGCCGAAGATCTCCGCGTCGGCGTGGAAGGTGACCGTGGTACCGCGACGGTTCGGGGCGGCGCCGACCTTTTCCACGGGGCCGAGTGGCAGGCCGCGGGAGAAGCGCTGCTCCCACAATTCCCGGTCGCGCGCGACCTGGACGACCATCGAATCGCTCAGCGCGTTGACCACCGAGGCGCCGACGCCGTGGAGGCCGCCCGAGGTTTGATAGGCCTTGCCCGAGAACTTGCCGCCCGCATGCAGCGTGCAGAGGATGACCTCCAGCGCGGATTTGTCGGGGAATTTCGGGTGCGGGTCGATGGGGATACCGCGGCCGTTGTCGCGCACAGTGATGGCGCCGTCCTCATGCAGCTCCACCTCGATCCGGTTGGCATGGCCGGCCACCGCCTCGTCCATGGAGTTGTCGAGCACCTCGGCCACCATGTGGTGCAGCGCCCGCTCGTCGGTGCCGCCGATATACATGCCGGGGCGCTTGCGGACGGGCTCCAGCCCCTCCAGCACCTCGATGGAGGACGCGTCATAGGTCTCGGGCGCGGCGGCGCCCGCGAGGAGGTCGTCGGACATGGGGCTGCTCTATCTTGTGTGCTTGGCTCCAAGATAGGCGAGATGCGGGGTCGGTGGAAGCCTTGGCCGCGTGGCGCGCCCTATCCGTCTTGGGTGCCCGTGACCACGACGTTGTCGATGCCGAAGAATTCGTCGCTGGCGCCCTGGTTCAGGTTCGTCGCCGCGCCGAGCGTCAGGTCGCGGCCATCGTTCCGACTGACGATGCTGACGCGATAGGTATAGTCGTTGTTGTTCTGCCAAGTGGCGTTGCCGATCCCCGTGCCGGTGGTCGAGCGCGTCAGGGTGACCGTCGCGTCGCCCGGTCCCTCGAAGGTCTGGATCTCGGGGGCGGTGGAGGCCCAGGCATGGGTCGCGATGACGATGTCCTCGCCGCCGATCGAGATCCTGCCCTGTTCGTTGTCCCAGCTATCGCCGATGATCATGTCGAACTCGATCCGCGCGTGGCTGTATTTGCTCTCCACCTCGATGGGGAGGGTGCCGCTCGGTTGGCCGCTGGAGAAGGCCAGGATGTTGCCGAAGCCGGGGACGTCCGTGAGGACCTGCCCCGCGGTCCAGTCGCCGCGCGTCCCGTCCTCGAAGTCGGTGGCGGCGAAGATCTTGTCGAAGGCCGTCCTGATCGAGACCCCGATCATCGCGTCGCGGGTATCGCCCGAGAGGTCCTCCATTCCGCCCGATACCGTCGCGGAGACGGCAAGGCCCAGCCCCACGAGGGCGGCGGTCATCGCCACCCAGTCGACGGTGACGGCACCGGATTCATTTGTGACGAAGCTTGTCATGGCGCGATTCCAGGGAACGGGTGGTCTATGCCTACGGGTAAAACGTGGGTGGACTACGCCTAGGGGTAGAACGTGTTTGATTTAGGACATGGACCGTGTATTTTCCGCGCACCTGACCTCGTATCGTCAACTTTCGGCAGCGATTTCTTCAAAATCTTGGGGCATTGGCGACGAGCGCGCCACGCTTTCGCCATTCCGGCGGCAGACATACGGGACCGTAAGCAAACCAGACGGAGCGACACATGGCGCGGATCCTGCTGACCGGCGGCGCGGGCTATATCGGGTCGCATACCTATGTCGCGCTTTGCGAGGCGGGGCATGCGGTCACCATCCTCGACGACTTCTCGAATTCCGATCCGGGGGTGATCGCGCGGCTCGCGCGGATTACCGGGGCGGAGGTGGATCTGGTGCGCGGCTCGGTGCTGGACCGCGCCGCACTGGATCGGCTGTTCGCCGAACGCGCTATCGATGGCGTCGTGCATTTCGCCGCGCGCAAGGCCGTGGGCGAAAGCGTGGCGCGCCCGCTCGACTATTTCGAGACCAATATCGGCGGGCTGACCACGCTGATGCAGGCGATGCGGGCGGCCGGCGTCTGGCGGATCGTGTTCTCGTCGACCGCCACGGTCTATGGCGAGCCTGAGGTCTTTCCCCTGACCGAGGACATGCCGCTCTCGCACACCTCGCCCTATGCCTTCACCAAGCTCACCTGCGAGCGCATCCTGGAGCAGGCTGCCGCCTCCGACCCCTGGGTGCCTGGCGTGCTGCGCTATTTCAACCCGGTCGGCGCCCATCCCTCTGGTCTGATCGGAGAGGACCCGCGCGGGATTCCCGACAACCTGATGCCCTATATCGCCAAGGTCGCCCTGGGCGAGTTGGAGCGGCTGACCGTGCATGGCAACGACTACGACACGCCGGACGGCACCTGCTGGCGCGACTATATCCATGTGATGGACCTGGCGCGGGCGCATGTGCTGTCGCTCAACCGGCTGCTGGAGGGGGAGGCGCATGTGCTCAACATCGGCACGGGGCGTCCTGTCTCGGTGCTGGAGATGCATCGCGCCTATTCGGACGTGGTCGGCCGGGAACTGCCCCATGTCATCGGGCCGCGCCGCCCGGGTGACGTGCCACGGCTTTACGCCGATCCGACGCGGGCCCGAGCGGCACTTGGCTTCGAGGCGGAATTCGGCCTGGAGGAGATGTGCCGCACCAGCTGGGACTGGGTGCGCGCGCAGTCGGAGGGCTGGCGGTTCAACTCGTGAGGGGGGGGGCGGGGAAATCCCCGCCCTACGAGGAACGCCCAGTAGGGCGGGGATTTCCCCGCCCCCTCCCGCCATGATCAGCGGGCGCGCGCGGCCTCGATGGCCGGGGTCAGCGTATCGGCGATGACCGATTCGGTGATCGGCCCCGCGAAGCGCAGCATCACCGTTCCGTCCCCGGCCACGACGAAGGTCTCGGGCACGCCGTAGAGCCCCCAGTCGATTCCCGTGCGGGCATCGCCATCCACGCCGATGGCGGCGAAGGGATCGCCGAGTTCTTCCAGGAAGGCCAGGGCGGCGTCGGGCGCGTCTTTGTAGTTGATGCCGTAGACCGGCAGTTCCTCGGCCAGGTGCTCCAACTGCGGGTGCTCGACCCGGCAGGGCACGCACCAGGAGGCCCAGAAGTTCACCAGCTTGACCTCACCGTCGGCCAGCATCTCCGGCGTCAGCGGCGTCTTGCCGGGCAAGGCGGTGACGGAGAGGGGCGGAGCCGTTTGCCCCACGCGGGTGGAGGGCAGGGCGTCGGGGTTCTCCCGGAACAGCCCCGACAGGAAGAACCCGCCCAATGCCGCGAAAAGCGCCACGGGCGCGATCGCCACCCATCTCATTCGCCACGCTCCTTCAGCTGGCGCTTGGCGGCGCGGGAGGCCAGGACCGATTGCAGGATCAGACCCGCGATCAGAGCGATCGACAGGCCATAGGCCAGCAGGATGTCGAACGCGTATTTTCCGAGCCAGCTCATGCGAGACGCTCCTTCAGGGCGATGGCGTGGAGGCGGCGGCGGCGGATCTCGGTGCGGGTGCGCATCAGGACGAGCGCGACGAAGAGAAGTGTGAAGCCCGCCAGCGTGATCACGAGCGGTAGCCAGAACACATCCGATATGTTCTCCTCCGCATCGAGCGAGAGCGACGCGCCCTGGTGCAGGCCCTGGTTCCAGAACTGGGCGGCGTAGCGGGAAAGCACAGCGAAGACCGTGCCCACGAGGCAGAGGATCGAGGTCAGGTCGGCGGCCTGGTCCTGCTGTTCGATGGCGGACCAGAGTGCGACATAGCCGAGATAGAAGAGGAACAGGATCAGGAACGAGGTCAGCCGCGGGTCCCATTCCCAATAGGTGCCCCACATCGGCTTACCCCAGATCGCGCCGGTCAGCAGTGCGACAAGGGTCATGATCAGGCCGATGGGGGCCGCGGCGCGGGCCGCCAGGGCCGAGACGTGGTGGCGTCGGATGATCCAGATCAGCGAGGTGACCAGCATCATGAACCACGCGTTGATCGCCAGGAAGGCGGAGGGCACGTGGATATAGATGATCTTCACCGAATGCCCCATCCGGAAATCTTCGGGGGTGAAGAAGAAACCCCAGATCAGGCCAATGCCGCACAGGGCGGCGGCGAGCGCCCAGAGATAGGGCTGCACGGCGCCGGAGAGGGCCATGAATCGGCGGGGGTTGGCGTATTCCCAGAGTGACATGAGGGCTGTGTATGGGGCCGGACGGGGGGCTTCAAGGGACGTCAGGTCACGGGAACGTCAGACCCGGTCGCTGGGCCGGGGCGACCGTGGGCAATGGATGTCGATCAGGCGGGACGGAGGCGGCCTCTTTGCGTGGGCGCGCGGTCTCTCCTCCCTGGGGAAGGCGGCGGCGCTCCAGTTGCCGAGGCCAGTTGCCTCCTGCCGCCGCACGCGGCCCGGGCCGCGTCGAGCGGCGCGGGAGATCCTCGGGACACGTCTGACTTGAGGCTCTGCGAGGCGCGCGGGCTGCGTCCCAACGGGGGCGTTTGGTTTGCGATTGCCGCGAAGCGCAGGGCGCTGAGAGGCGACGCGCCTGCGCCGCTGGCCCCCCTCTTTTCCCTATGACGTGGGAGCGACGCGTCTAAAGCGTCGGATCATAATTCTGGAGCATAGCCTGCGTGTCGGAGGTAGTTGCGGCATTCGTTTGGGGTGAAGGTGCGGCAGATCGTGCCGATGG
>NZ_UETC01000034.1 GCF_900116765.1 Jannaschia seohaensis
AGCGGCTCTGTTGCACAAATCGGCTGAACGCCGAAGTTCCCCTTTCCCCGGACGGACTTATCCCACAGCTTCCGTGACCGGGATGCCGAGCGCGGTGTAGCCGTTCAGGACGGCGATGCGGACTTGGAGCTCGGCGGCCTGTCGGTCGAAGTCCCGCGCCATGAGCCTCTGGCCCAGCAGTTTGACACAATGCATCTTCGTCTCGACGCGGCTGCGGCGGTGGTATCCGCTCCATCGTCGCCAAAGGGCGCGGCCGAGATACTTGGATGCCCGTAGGGCTTCATTGCGCGCCACGGCTCCAGCCGTGATGGTCTTCCAGGGCTTCGCGTTCTTGCGGGGCGGGATGACGGCATGAGCCCCACGGTCGGCAATGGCGTCGTGGCATTTGCGCGTGTCGTAGGCGCCATCTGCTGTGACGCTGCCGATCTGCTCGTCCGCCGGGATCTGACCGAGCAGGTCGGGTAGGATCGGCGCATCGCCGATGTGGCTCCTGGTGACCTCGACAGCGCGGATCTCCAGCGTTTCCTCGTCGATCCCGAGGTGAATCTTGCGCCAGACCCGCCGTTTTGGGCCACCGTGCTTGCGCGCGTGCCATTCGCCTTCACCTTCGACCTTGATCCCGGTGCTGTCGACCAGCAGGTGCAGCGGCCCTTTGGAACCGCGATACGGGATGTTCACAGCCAGGGTCTTCTGGCGGCGGGACAGGGTGCTGAAGTCGGGCGCCGTCCAGTCGAGACCAACCAGCCGCAGCAGGCTCTAGACGAACCCGGTCGTCTGCCGGGTCGTCATTGTCGCTCGGAGCAATGGCGCTCCCAATGACGACCATCCCGAACAGCACCTTCATCGACAGGCACGTCTGGATGGCGTTCGTCGGGAAAACAGTCCCCCGGACTGTTTTCTTGATCCTCCTCACCGCTGTAGGTCTGCCGGCGGCCACGCCTGCCTGCCGGCACGGCATCCCAGCTCATCTCAGGGTCGAACCAGATCGTCAGCGAGCCCCGGTGCTTGAGCGCGTTCGCCATTGATCTCGAACACATGGCGACACAATAGCTCACTGTAGGCCGACCAGTTCCTGGTCCTGTAGGTTGGGAGTGTGGGTCTGCTCATGCATCCCAGCTACCACTCTGGAGTCACGAGATGAATCCCTCACGGGATTCGTGCAACAGAGCCG
>NZ_UETC01000016.1 GCF_900116765.1 Jannaschia seohaensis
CATTGCCACGCCTTACGACCGCCGCGCCGATGTCTTCCTCTCCGCCGTCGCACTGGCCGCAACCGTCAGCTACTGGTTATCAGGCCGGAGCCTAGGCGGGGGAGGGACGGCGCGGGGTTCCACCCCCCCGGCGTTGCCGCTAGAGAGCGGCGACAAATTCCGAGGCCCGTCCCATGAAGTTCACGCTCTCCTGGCTCCGCCGCCATCTCGACACCTCCGCCACGGTGGTGGAGATCGCCGACACGCTCACCGATCTCGGTCTCGAGGTCGAGGGAATCGAGGACCGCGCCGCGCGGCTGGCCGACTTCACGCTCGGCTATGTCGCCTCGGCGGAACAGCACCCCGATGCCGACCGCCTGCGCGTCTGCCAGGTGGAGACCGATGAGGGCACGAAGCAGATCATCTGCGGCGCGCCCAACGCGCGCGCGGGGATCACCGTGGTGGTGGCCAAGCCCGGCGTCTATGTGCCCGGCATCGACACCACCATCGGCGTGGGCAAGATCCGCGGCGTCGAGAGCCACGGCATGATGGCCTCGGAGCGGGAACTGGAGCTGTCGGACGAGCATGACGGCATCATCGAGCTGCCCTCCGGCGCGGTCGGCCAGCGCTTCGTCGACTGGCTGGCCGAGAACGACCCGGCCAAGGTCGACCCGGTGATCGAGATCGCCATCACCCCCAACCGGCCCGACGCGCTGGGCGTGCGTGGCATCGCCCGCGATCTGGCGGCGCGGGGTCTAGGCACGCTCAAGCCGCTGGAGCGCCCGGTGATCGAGGCTGGCTTCGACTGTCCCGTGGGCGTGACCATCGACGACGACACGCGCGACGGTTGCCCGGCCTTCGCGCTGCGCCTGATCCGAGGCGTGAAGAACGGGCCCAGCCCGGACTGGTTGCAGGATCAGCTGCACGCCATCGGGCTGCGCCCGATCAGCTTCCTCGTCGATGTGACGAACTGGTTCACCTACGACTTGAACCGCCCGCTCCACGTGTTTGACGCGAATATCGTCAAGGGCGGCCTGCGGGTGCACCGCGCCGCGGGTGGCGAGACGATCACGGCGCTCGACGACAAGGACTATACGCTGCCCCAGGGCGCGATGGTCATTTCCGATGATACCGGCCCCGAGAGCATCGCCGGCATCATGGGCGGCGCCCATTCCGGCGTCACCGAGGACACCGTCGATGTCCTGGTCGAGAGCGCCTATTGGGACCCGGTCCAGATCGCGATGACCGGCCGGGCGCTCAAGATCAACTCGGATGCCCGCTACCGCTTCGAGCGGGGGGTCGACCCGGCATTCACGCCCGAGGGGCTGGATCACGCCACGCGGATGATCCTGGACCATGCGGGGGGCGAGGCGTCGACGATGGTGATCGCGGGCGAACTGCCCGACACGTCGCGCGCCTACCGGCTGGACACCGCCCGCGTCGAAAGCCTGGTCGGCATGTCCATCCCCGCCGAGACGCAGCGCGAGACGCTGACGGCGCTGGGCTTCTGCCTGGACGGCGATATGGCGCATGTCCCATCCTGGCGGCCGGACGTGCAGGGCGAGGCCGATCTGGTCGAGGAGGTCGCGCGCATCGCCTCGCTCACCAAGCTGGAGGGCAAGCCGATGACGCGGCCCGCCCAGGTGCTGCGCCCGGTGCTCACGCCGATGCAGCAGCGGGAGCGGATGGCGCGGCGGACGGCGGCGGCGCTGGGCTATGACGAATGCGTCACCTACAGCTTCATCGACGCGGAGGCGGCCGAGTTGTTCGGCGGCGGCACCGACGCGACCCGGCTGGAGAACCCGATCTCCAGCGACATGAGCCACATGCGCCCTGCGCTCTTGCCCGGTCTGCTGCGCGCGGCAGCGCGCAATCAGGCGCGGGGCTTCGCCGACATGGCCCTGTTCGAGATCGGCGCGATCTTCGACGGTGGCGAGCCGGGAGAGCAGCGCCTGTCCCTCAGCGGCCTGCTCGTCGGCCAGACCGGACCGAAGGGCGTCCATGGCGACCGGCGGCCCGTCGACGTCTTCGACGCCCGCGCGGATGCGGAGGCGGTGCTTGCCTCGATCGGGGCACCGGCCAAGGCGCAGATCCTGCGCGGTGTGGACGAATGGTGGCATCCGGGCCGGTCGGGCAAGATCTGCCTCGGACCCAAGAAAGTGCTGGCCGTGTTTGGCGAGATCCACCCCAAGGTGCTGCGCGCCATGGATGTGAAGGGCCCCGCCATGGGCTTCACCATCTGGCCCGAGGAGGTGCCCTTCCCGAAGGCCGCCGGCACGTCCAAGGGCGCGCTGACCCTGTCGGACCTGCAAGCGGTGGAGCGGGACTTCGCCTTCGTGGTCGACGCCGAGGTCGATGCTCAGCGGCTGGTTCAGGCCGCGCAGGGCGCGGACAAGGCGCTGATTGCCGATGTGCGGGTTTTCGACGAGTTCATCGGCGGCAGCTTGGGCGAGGGGCGCAAGTCGCTCGCGCTGACCGTGCGGCTTCAGCCCTCCGACAAGACGCTGACCGACAAGGAAATCGAGGCGGTCTCGGCCAAGGTCGTCGAAAAGGTCACGAAGGCCACGGGCGGCCAGTTGCGGGGCTGAGGCCGGCAGGACCGGTCCGAGGGCGCCGGTCGCTCAAGGCGGCTCCGGACGGGGCCGCCGCGCCGGGGCCGACGATCCGAGAGGGCACTGATGCGGTCTGTCCACGTGTGCCCTCGGTTTCCTACTGTGGTGCAGAAGGACCGCGAGACGCTTCCCGGACCCGACCGGGCGTGACATCTCGGTCAGGGGCCGTGGCCGTGATCCCGCGCCGGGATCAGTCCGCCGTCTGGGCCTGAGGCAGGTCCAGATCGGCCACCATCGGCCGCTGCGAGTCGAGGCCGAGGCTGGCCAACGCCAAGGCCGCCAGCGCGACGATCCAGATCGGAGAGATTTGAGGAGCGGGTTTCATGTCCCCGCGATCCGCCACAATCCGCTCCCTACTGTGGAGGAATTGCGGCTATCTCACGGCAGACCGGCGCCCCTGCGGCAAAGATACCACGGGAGCGCGGGCGATCGGTTGGCGGATCCGGGCGCGCCGAGGCTCAGGCGCGCTCCAGCCCGAAGGCGTCGTGCAGCGTCTGAACCGCCAGTTCCATGTATTTCCGGTCGATCAGCACGGAGATCTTGATCTCGGAGGTCGTGATGACCTTGATGTTGATCCCCTCGTCCGAGAGCGCCTTGAACATGCGCGCGGCGACGCCCGCATGGCTGCGCATCCCGATGCCGACCACCGAGACCTTGGAGACGCCCTCATCGGCGATCAGGTCGTGGAAGTTCACGCCGCCCGCGGCCTTGGCCTCCTCCATGGCCTTCTGGGCCCGCGCGACCTGATCGACCGGCAGGCTGAAGGTCATGTCGGTGCGCCCGTCCTCGGCGATGTTCTGGACGATCATGTCCACGTTCACCCCGGCCTCTGACAGCGGACCGAAAATCGCCGCCGACACGCCCGGCCGGTCCGCGACAGAGACCAGCGTCATCTTCGCCTCGTCGCGCACGAAAGCGACCCCCGCGACCACGTTCGATTCCATGATGTCCTCCTCGTCGCAGACCAGCGTTCCCGCGTCGTCCGACGGTTCCTCGAAACTGCTCAGCACCCGCAGCTTGACCTTGTAGCGCATGGCCAGCTCGACCGAGCGCGTTTGCAGCACCTTGGCGCCCAGGCTCGCCAGTTCCAGCATCTCCTCGAAGGCGATGCGGTCCAGCTTCCGCGCCTTGCGCACGATCCGCGGGTCGGTCGTGTAGACGCCGTCCACGTCGGTGTAGATGTCGCAGCGCTCCGCCTTGTGGGCCGCGGCGAAGGCCACCGCCGTCGTGTCCGAGCCGCCGCGCCCCAGCGTGGTGATCCGGCCCTCGGCGCTGACCCCCTGAAACCCCGCGACCACGGCCACCTTCATGCCCTTGGCGAAGCGGTCGTCGAAATTCTCGGTCGGGATGTCCTCGATCCGGGCCGAGCCATGGGCCGAGGTGGTCTTCACCGGCACCTGCCAGCCCTGCCAGGAGCGCGCGTCGATCCCGTTTTCCTGGAGCACCAGCGCCAGCAGGCCTGCCGTCACGTTCTCGCCCGAGGACACGACCGCGTCATATTCCCGCGCGTCGTAGAAGGGGGAGGTCTCGTTCACCCAGCCCACCAGCTCGTTCGTCTTGCCCGACATGGCGGAGACGACGACGATCACCTCGTAGCCCTTGGCCACCTCCAGCCCGACGCGTTTGGCGACCCGGCGGATGCGGTCGAGGTTGGCGACGGAGGTTCCGCCGAATTTCATCACGAGTCGCGGCATCGCGGGCCCCCGGGGTCGATCGGTCGGGCGCCTGTTAGGGGAGGGGGGCGGCAGGGGCAAGGGAGCGCGCGCCGCATCCTGTCCGGTCCCTGGCTGGCGTTGCCGCTCTGGCTGCGGCACCATCCCTGCGCTGGCGCATCGATCCCGGGAGCGAATCCGACCATGCTGAGCGTCCTCGCCGACCCGATCCTGCCGGTTTTCGCGATTCTCGCGATCGGCTTCGCCCTGGGCCGCTTCGGCTGGATGTCGGTCGAGGAGGCGCGGCTGGTCAATCGCCTAGCGATGACGGTCCTCATCCCGATCGTGCTGTTCGACCTGCTGGCCAACGCACCCTATGCGACCTTCGCGCCGCGCGCGCTGCTCGTCTATGTCGGCGTCGAGGCCGCGGTCTTCGCGTCGACCGTGCTCGTCTGCCGGCGGCTGTTCGGCCTGCCCGCCGGCGAGGCCGTGATCCTCGGCTTTGCCAGCATCTTCACCAACAACGTCTTCTATGGGCTTCCGATCGCGGTGCTGCTCTACGGGGAAGACGGCGTCCTACCGATCATGACGATCATCATTCTCGATTCGACGGTCGCGATGGGCGGCACGATGATCGCGCTGCAAGCGATCCGGCAGGGCAGCGCTTCGCCTCTGGCCGTGCTCGGCATCTTCTGGCGGACGCCGGCTCTGCTCGCGATGCTGGCCGGGCTGGCCTATGGCGCGACCGGCTTGAGGATGCCCGCGCCCGTCCTGACCTTCCTCGATTTCAACGGAGAGGCCGCTGCCCCGGTGGCGCTTTTCGCGCTCGGAGTGGTGCTCTCGTCAACGCGCTTCGGCTGGGACGGAGCGGTCGCGGCGACGGTCGGCATCAAGCTGCTGCTGTTTCCCGCGGCGATCGCGCTGGGTCTCGTCCTCTTCGCGGGCGGGGCGGGCGAGACGGGACAGCGCTTCGTCTTCGGATCGGCCGGCCCGTCCGGCGCGACGGCCTTCAGTCTCGCGCTGCTTTACAACGTGCCGACCGAACGGATTGCCCAGGTCCTGGTTTGGACCAGCCTGCTATCCCTCCTCACGCTTGCCATCCTGGCCTGACCCGCGCGATGGCGTGGACAGACGCCCCGGGCCTTGGCACTCTCAATTTCGAGCGAGTGAGGAGGACACCGCGATGGCCACTGCGATCCAACCCGAGACCGGCCCCACCGCCGGCGACCCTTCCCGTCTCACATTGCCCGATCTCGGGGCGGTGCTGGGGGCGGGGCTGAGCGACTTCCGCCGCGCGCCCCTGTTCGGGCTCTTCTTCGCCTCGGCCTATGTGCTGGGCGGCCTCATTCTGACCGGGCTCGGCGCGGGACCGCTGACCTGGACGCTGGCGATGTGCCTGGGCTTCCCGCTCGCCGCGCCGTTTCTGGCGGTCGGCCTCTACGAGGTGTCGCGCCGGTTGGAGGCCGGGGAGCCCCTGTCCTGGCCCGCGATCCTCGGCGTCGTCTGGGCCGAGCGCAACCGCCAGATGCCGTGGATCGGGGCGATGATCCTGATCTACCTGCTGTTCTGGTCGTTCCTGTCGCACATGATCTTTGCCCTATTCATGGGGCCTACGGCGCTGCTCGGGCCCCCGACGGAGCTGGCCGCCTATACCAGCGGCGCGGGCCTCGCCATGGTGGCGACGCAGCTGGTCCTGGGCGGGGTGATCGCCTTCCTGCTCTTCGCGCTGACGGTGATCGGCCTGCCCATGCTGCTCGACCGGGAGGTCGACTTCGTCACGGCCATGCTGCGCAGTCTCGCGCTTACCCGGGCGAATCTCGGCGTGATGCTGGTCTGGGCCGCGCTCATCGCGGTGGCGACCCTGGCGGGCATGCTTCCGGTGTTCCTGGGGCTCTTCGTGGTCATGCCCGTGCTGGGCCATGCCAGCTGGCATCTCTATCGCCGGGCCACCGCCTGAGCGGCCCGCTCCGGATCGTGCCGGGCCAGAGCGGTGCACCAGCTGTCGATGGCCTGGCGGATCACCGGCCGCGTCTCGCCTTCCATCGCCCGGGCGAGCGCGACGACCTTGTCCCGCGCCGCGATCTCCTCCGCCGACGGGTGCCGCCCCTTGGCGAAGCCCGCCGTCGCGCTGAAGACGCACCGCCGGGTCCAGACATTCGACGCCGCCGCCCAGTCGTCCAGCACGGCGAGGCGCGCGGGCTCCGCCGCCAACCGCCGCGCCAGCGCAGCCGCCCCCGCTTCGGCCACCGCCCGGCAGTCGAAGCGGTAGACCCAGCGCGACAAGAGATCCCAAGCCCCGTGATCAGGCCGCATCCGCGCCTGCGTCAGCAGCTTCAGCGCCAGCATCCGCGTCTCCAAAACCCCTTCGCGCCACAGCGCATCCGCCAGCAGGACGCGCCCATCCACACTGATTTCGGCCCGCAGGTCCTGGGCCATCTCGGACAGCAGGCCGCCCTCCACGCCCCAGGCCTCCCGCTCCGTCCGGTTGGCGGCCCGCAGCTTGGCGGCGCGCCCCGGAGAGCCCGCCGCGCGCAGACGGGCGAGGATCTCGATCTTCTTCTGGCTGGAAATACTCCGGGGGGGCGCCGCAGGCGCGGGGGGCTGGCCCCCCTCCGCCGTCTCCGGCCCCATGCCGCCGTCCGGGCGGGGCGCGGCCGCAGGTCCGGGCGCGGGGGGGCTCGATGCCCCGCCGCGGCCGTCTTCCCCGTCGCCGCTCATTCGACCGTCACCGATTTGGCCAGGTTGCGCGGCTGGTCCACATCGGTGCCTTTGTGGACGGCGGTGTGATAGGCCAGCAGCTGGGCGGGCACGGCGTAGAGGATCGGCGCCAGAACCGGGTCGACCGTGGGCATCACCAGCATCTCCCAGACGCCATGGGAGGCGCGCCGCGCCCCCTCCGCATCGGTGACGAGCAGAACCTGGCCCTCCCGCGCCATCACCTCCTGCATGTTCGACACGGTCTTGTCAAAAAGCGCATCCGTCGGGGCCAGAACCACCACCGGCAGCGTCCGGTCGACCAACGCGATGGGCCCGTGCTTGAGCTCTCCGCTCGCGTAGGCCTCGGCGTGGATGTAGCTGATTTCCTTTAGCTTCAGCGCCCCTTCATGGGCGAGCGGATACATCGGCCCGCGACCGAGGAAGAGGATGTCGGTCGCCTCCGCCAGGCGGTGGGCCAGCGCTTCGCAGCGGTCCTCCACCGCCAGCGCCTGAGACACCAGGCCGGGCAGGGCGGTCAGCTTCGCCACCCACTCCGCCTCGGTCCCCGCCGTCGCCGCGCCCCGGTCGAGCCCCGCCCGCACGGCGAGCATCAGAAGAACCGCAAGTTGGTTGACGAAGGCCTTGGTCGAGGCCACGCCGATCTCGACCCCCGCGAGGATCGGGAAGGCCACCTCCGCCTCTCGCGCGATGGACGACTCGGCCACGTTCACCACCGCCAGGGTCCGCGCCTGTCCTTGCGCGTGGCGCAGGGCGGCCAGGGTGTCGGCGGTCTCGCCGGATTGGGAGATCACCATGACCGCCGTGCCGGGCGCGATCACCGGATCGCGATAGCGGAACTCCGACGCGATATCGCATTCGACCGGCAGGCGGGCGATCTTCTCGAACCAGTATTTCGCCACCGTGGCCGCGATATGCGCCGTGCCGCAGGCGACGATGGTCAGCCGGTCGATCCCGGTCCAGTCGAAAGTGGCGGGCGGCGCGATCCGGCCGTCGTCCAAATAGGCATCCAGCACGTCTTTCAGGGTCTGGGGCTGCTCATGGATCTCCTTGGCCATGAAGTGCTTGTGCCCGGCCTTCTCGATCCGGGCGGCATCGACGCGGACTCGGCGCATCTCGCGCTGCACCTGGCCGCCCTGGGCGTCGAAGATCTCGACCCCCGAACGGGTGACAACGGCGCGGTCGCCCTCCTCCAGATAGGTGAGCCGGTCGGTCAGCGGGCCCAGCGCGATGGCGTCGGAGCCCACGAACATCTCCCCCGCGCCATGCCCGATGGCGAGTGGCGAACCCGCGCGGGCGGCGATCAGCAGATCGTCCTCGCCCTCGAACAGGAAGCAGAGCGCATAGGCCCCCTCCAGCCGGTCCACCGTCGTGAAGGCGGCCTCCTTGGGCGGCATCCCCTGGTCCAGATAGCTCTCGCAGAGGCGCACGATGGTCTCGGTGTCGGTCTCGCTCTCCCACGGGCCGTCGAGCGTGGCGCGCAATTCGCGGAAGTTCTCGATGATGCCGTTATGGACGACCGCCACCCGGCCCGCGCGGTGGGGATGGGCATTGGCGACCGAGGGGCCGCCATGGGTGGCCCAGCGCGTGTGCCCGATCCCCGCGCGTCCGCGCAGCGGCTGCTCGACCAGCAGGTCGGCGAGGTTGACGAGCTTGCCCACCGCGCGCCGCCGGTCCAGCACGCCGTCCTGAACGGTCGCGATCCCGGCCGAGTCGTAGCCACGATATTCCAGCCGCCTGAGCGCGTCGACCATGATCGGCGCGGCCTGGTGATCGCCGAGTATCCCGATGATTCCGCACATCTAGTTCCGCCCCCGTGCCTTCGCGGCCTTGAGTTTCGCCATTAGCCGGGCCGCCAGCCCGTCCTTGTTCACCTGCTTGGCCCGGCCCAGCGCCAGGTCCCCGTCCGGCACGTCCTGGGTGATGACCGAGCCCGAAGCGGTCATCGCCCCCGCACCGACGCGCACCGGCGCCACCAGCGCCGTGTTGGAGCCGATGAAGGCGTCCGCCCCGATCTCCGTGCGATGCTTGAAGACGCCGTCGTAATTGCAGGTGATCGTGCCCGCTCCGATATTCGCCCGCGCGCCCACCTCCGCGTCGCCGACATAGCTGAGATGGTTGATCTTGGCGCCCTCGTGCACCTGCGCGGCCTTGACCTCCACGAAATTGCCGACCTTGGCGGCGCGGTCCAGCTCCGCCCCCGGGCGCAGCCGCGCATAAGGCCCGACGACGCAGGCCTCGGAAATGTGGCAGCCCTCCAGATGGGTGAAGGCGCGAATTGTCGCGCCATTCTCGACGGTGACGCCGGGTCCGAAGACGACATTGGGTTCGACGATCACGTCGCGGCCGAGCACTGTGTCGTAGGCCAGATGCACCGTCTCGGGCGCGACCAGCGTCACGCCGCCCTCCATCGCCTCGGCCCGGGCCCGGGCCTGGAAGGCGGCTTCGGCGGCGGCGAGGTCGGCGCGGGTGTTGACGCCCAGCGTCTCCGCCTCGGGGCAGGTCACGACCCGCGCCGACATGCGCGCAGCGCGGGCGAGGCCGGGCACGTCGGTCAGGTAGTATTCGCCCGCTGCGTTGTCGTTGCCCACCTGGTCGAGCAGCGCGAAGAGTGTCTCGGCATCCGCCGCCAGCACCCCCGAATTGCACAGCGTCACGGCCAGTTCCTCCGGCGTCGCGTCCTTGGCCTCGACGATCCGCTCCAGCCGGTCGCCCTGCGCGATCAGCCGGCCGTAGCGGCCTGGCGCGGCGGCCTCGAAGCCCAGCACGACCACGTCCGCGCCGTCGGCACGCGTGTCCAGCATCGCCTGCAAGGTCTCGGCCCGGATGAAGGGCGTGTCGCCATAAAGAACGATCACATCCCCCGAAAAGCCCGCCAGCGCGTCGCGCGCCTGGAGCACGGCATGGCCGGTGCCCAACTGCTCGGTCTGGCGGACGACCGTGACCGCATCGTCATGGGCCTGCGCCGCGGCCTCCACGGCATCCCCGCCATGCCCGGCGACGACCACGACTCGCTCCGGCGCGACGGCGGCCCCGGCGCGAAGCGCATGGACGAGTAGGGGGGCATGGGCGACCTCGTGCAGGACCTTGGGCCGGTCGGAACGCATCCGGCTTCCCTGGCCTGCGGCGAGGACGATAAGGGCTGTGGGCATGGTGGGCCTTTCGCTTTGGGCAGGGCCGTTCTACCTGCGGTTCAATCCGTCGCAACTGCGGCATCGGCGAAAGGACACCGAGCGATGAAACGTTGTGTCGTCTTCGACCTCGACGGGACGCTCTGCGACACGTCGGGTGACCTGCTGGCGGCGGCCAACGCGGCCTTGGCGGCGCTGGACCGGCCCGAACGGCTGAACCATTCCGCGGTCGAGGACCGGGCCACGGCGCTCCGCGGCGGGCGCGCGATGCTGCGGCTGGCGCTCTCGCGGACGGGCCCGGTGGACGAGGCGCTGATCGATGCCGGCTACCAGCCGCTGCTCGACGCCTATCGCGCCGCGATCTGCGAACACACGACCTTCTATCCCGGCGCGCGCGAGGCGGTGGCGCGGTTGCGGGACCGGGGCGACGCGGTGGCGATCTGCACCAACAAGCCGGAGGGCCTCGCGCGGCTGCTGATGTCGGAACTAGGCGCCACCGACGCCTTCGACGCCCTGGTGGGTGCCGATACGCTGCCCGTGCGCAAACCGGACGCTGCCCCACTTATGGCTGCGATCGAGCGAGCGGGGGGCGCGGCCTCCCGCGCGGTGCTGGTGGGTGATACCGAGACCGACCGGAGGACCTCGACCGCGGCGGGGGTGCCGTCGATCCTGGTGACCTTCGCGCCGCTCGGCCCGGCGGTGGCGGATCTGCGGCCGGACGCGCTGTTGCACCATTTCGACCAATTGGAGGCGGCGCTGGCGGTGGTGGGACTGTAGGGATCCGGGACCAGGCCGGAGGTCGCGGCCGAGAGGGCAGGGCCGGGGGCCAGCCCCCGGACCCCCGGAGTATTTGCGGCCAGAAGAATGAGGCAGTCTCCGACGGGTGTGGCGTGTTTGGTGGACGGTCCTAGCAGCGCATGGCGCGCCGCAACGCGCCCACATGTGCGAAGCGTTCGACCGCCGCTCGGATCGAAGGGGCGGGTCGGGGGGCGCCCGCCGCCGTCTCGTCGAACTTCGCCGCCAGCTCCGCATCGGTGGGGGGCGCCTCGGCGTCCCAGCGGGGACGGTGCCAGTCGCTGAGATGGGTCTGGCCCCCGGCGGTAATGCGCGCGCGCGCCTGGCGGATGGCGGGGAAGACGGCGTTGGCCTCGGCGCTTTCGCGGAAGTCGATGCGGTCGGCCAGGGCGAGGATCGCGGGATCGGTCAGCGCCGCCCCCGACACGTCGCTCGGCCCCACGCGGCCCCGGGCCAGCGCCACGGCGACGGGGAAAGCGGTGGAATACTGCGCCTCCTCGGTCGTCATGGGCCGGGCGACGGCGAGGCGGAGGCTCTCGTGGAAGGTTTCGATCACGACGCGCTCGATGGGGCCGCTGAGCGCCGGGCGGAGCGACAGCGCGGCCTCGACGCAGGGCTGGGCCCAGCGGCACACGGGGTAGGGCTTGAAATATTGCTCGTGGATCATCCAGCGCGTTCCGAGATCGTCCCAGCCGGCCCCCTGCGCCACCAGCGCCGGCGCGCCGGTGAAGCCTCGCGCCGCCAGCTGCGCGGCCTGCACGCCGATCATCGCGCCCTGGCCCGAGCCGTCCTTGAGCATCGTCGGATGGTCGATCACCCGCATCATCTGGCTGCGCGGCCCGTGATACTCGGCGATGCCCAGCGCGTGGGCCATCGCGGCGCGGTCCAGCCCGAGCATCCGCCCGGCCAGCCCGGCCACCGCGACGGCCACCCAGGCGCCGGACGTGTGGTAATCGGGGCAGGTCGCGTGCTGCACGATGCCCGCGCGAATCGCGACCTCGTAGCCCCGCGCGAGCAGGTCCAGAAACGGCGCCGCCGGCATCTCGTCGGGGGCGACGGCGATCAGCCCGGCCAAGACGCCGCAGCCCGCATGGCCTTTCGTCAGGTTCGCGCCGTCATGCCCGTCCAGCGCGTCGATGGTCATGCCCGTCGCCAGCGCCACGCCCATCGATCCGGCCCGGCGCGTGTCGAAGGGTAGGGGGACGGCACCGCCCAGATCCTCCGCCGCATGGTCGCGGGCAATGCGCGACAGCGGCAGCGCGGCGCCGCCCCAGCCCACGCCCACGAGGTCGAGCAGGCAGCGGCGGGCCTGGGCGATCACCTGGTCGGGCAGGGGCGCATCGCTCAGGAGGAAGTCGACCGGGTCCATCCGCCCAGCCTGCGCCGGGCGGGACGCGCGCACTGCGCCGGAAGCGACACGGATTGACGCGTCTCGACCTTAGCGACATTGAAAGGCATGGAGACCTTCACGAAGCCATTCACCCGTCAGGAGCCGATCCCGGAAGAGGGGATCGCCGATGCCGTCGAGGTCATGCGCTCGGGGGCGCTGCACCGCTACGGTGCCCAGCCCAGCCGCGTCGCCGCGCTGGAGGAGGCCTTCGCCGCGCAGACCGGCGCGGCCCATGCGCTGGCCGTCGCCTCGGGCGGCTATGCGATGGGCTGCGCGCTCCGGGCGCTGGGGGTGGGGCCGGGCGACCCGGTTCTGACCAATGGCTGGACCCTGGCCCCCGTTCCGGGCGCCATCGCCGCCGTCGGCGCGCGTCCCATCCTGGTCGAGGTGACCGAGGATCTGGTGATCGACCTGGACGACCTCGCCGCCAAGGCGGACCGCGCCAAGGTTCTGATGCTCAGCCATATGCGCGGCCATATCGCCGACATGCCCGCCCTGATGGCGATCTGCGACGCCCATGGCATCGCCGTGATCGAGGATTGCGCTCACACGATGGGCGCCGCTTGGGAGGGGACGCCCTCGGGGCGCTGGGGCGCGGTGGGCTGCTATTCCTGCCAGACCTACAAGCATGTCAATTCCGGCGAGGGCGGGCTGATCGTCACCGACGACGCGGATCTCGCCGCGCGGATGATCCTGCTTTCCGGCAGCTACATGCTCTATGCCCGAAATGGCACCGCGCCCGGGGAGGAGGTCTTCGCCCGCCACAAGGGGATCATGCCCAACGTCTCGGGCCGGATGGACGAATTGCGCGCTGCGATCCTGGCGCCGCAGATCCGCGACTTGCCCCAGCAGGCGGAGCGCTGGAACGACCGCTACCGCGCGCTGGAGGCGGGCTTCCGCGACGCGCCGGGCCTCTCCGTGATCCCGCGCCCGCAGGCCGAAGCCTATGTCGGCTCCTCGATCCAGCTTCTGGCCGACGATCCCGCGCGCCTGCCGCCCTTCATTGAGGGCTGTCTCGCGCGGGGCGTCGAATGGAAGTGGTTCGGGGCCGACCAGGCGGTCGGCTTCACCTCCGCCCACCGCCATTGGGAATATGTCGAGGCGCAGTCGCTGCCGCGCACCGATGCCGTGCTCGCCCGGCTGATCGACCTGCGGGTGCCGCTGACCTTCGATCTGGAGGATTGCGCCGTGATCGCGCGGATCACCTCGGAAGAGGCGGCGCGGCATCTGGTGTGACCCGTCCGGTCACAGCGCCTTGACGAAGTAATGCAGGTGCGGGCGCAGCATCGGCTGATCCCGCCAGGTCCTCGTCTCGATGGGGGTTCCTGCTAGACGAATCCGAGCTTGGGATAGAGCGACCGCATTTCGGCATTGGGGGAGAGCGTATCGGCCACCAGCCGCGTGAGCCCCATTTCGCGGGCGGCCGCCTCGCGGGCTTCCACCAGGGCGCGGCCCGTGCGCGTGCCCCGCGGGCCTCGGAGACGAACATGCGCTGGAGTTCGCCCGTGCGCGGGTCGAGGCGCTTGAGCAGGGCGCATCCGACGTTCTCGCCGTCCGGTCGTCGCGCCAAGACCAGACAGCCCTCGGGCGGCAGGTCATCCCCCGCATGGCTCCAGAATTCGGCCAGCGCTTTGCGGGGCGGTCGGGTCGAGCGGGTGGCCGATCTCGCCCATCCGCCGGGCGATAGGGGCGTAATATTGGGACAAGATGCCGTCGAGCGCCTGCCTGTCGGGCAGCGTCTCACAGCGCTCCACCGCGATTCCGGTCATGTCGCGGCGCCGATCTCGTGCGGCGGGCGCCAGGTCTCGGTGTGGAACCACCCGTCCCGTGCTGTCTTGCGGAAATCGCAGAGCTGCGAGTCCACCATCTGCCATGGCTTCAAGGGCTGCCTCGGCTTCTCTTCGGCCTGGGCCCAGGGGGCCGTGTAGATGTCCTACGTGCTCTCCGCCCCGGCGATGTCCTCGACCCGCACGCCGCCAGCGCGCCCGGACGCGGAGGGGCAGGGCAGCATATCGCCTCGGCGCGGCGTCCGGTCCGTTAGGATCATCGCGCAAGGACCGAACGGAGAGCGGGTCGCCCAGCGCAGGATGCGGTCGGCCACGGCGCCATTGCCCCTGTGGAAAGCGACAGAATGGCCCATGGCGGCTCCTTTGCGATGAATGGCACCGACGACGCTGCGTCCAAGGCGACCCTGGGTCACGTCAGGGGTTTCCCGACCTACGGCCCTGGCGCGTAGGCGGCGATCAGGCGCTCCAGCGCCCGCTCGGTGATCTGGGTGCTGCCGCTTGCGTCGAGGAGGACGGCCCCGTCCCGCTCTGGCCGCGTCACGGCGACGGATCCGGTCCCGAGGATGTCGAGCCTGCCCTGCCCGCCCCGCAAGTCCGTCGCCAGGGCGGGCAGGCGCAACACCAGCAAACCAGACACCCGGACCTGCGTATTCTCCTCGAGATAGAGGCCGTAGGTTCCGGCCCGACCGATCGCGCGTCCGTCGAGCTCCAGTAGCCCCGCGACATCGACCGTGGCGCCGCCGAAGATACGCCGGGATTTCTCGTGGCCCTGGAAGAGGCGGATCAGCGCCTCCTCGTCGTCTTCTTCACCGACCTCCGAGCCGAGGGCGATGCGGTGTGCCCCGGTTACGGTCACGGTGCCACCCGACAGCCGCAGACCGCAGCATGCCTGTGTCGTGATCCGCCCCGTTCCGGTGAGTGACAGGGTTCCGGCGCGTACGAAGATCGGCCTGCGCCGACAGGTGCCCGCGTAATCGGCCACCTGCACCATCGGGTAGTCGGCGCGCGTCGCCCCGTTGAGCCAATTGTCGCCATCCTCGCGACCGCCGCCCCAATCGGTGAAGACGAGGATGCCGCGCTCCGTCCCGTTCAGCACGAGGCCGCGTACCGCCGTCTCCCGCGCGCGGATGGAGACGGCTGGGCCGCCGCCTCCGGTCGCCGTGATCCGCTCGAAAGTGACGTGGCGCCCGTCGTGATGCGTGTCCCAGGGGGCGGACTCGTGCGGTCCAGCCTGGCCATCGCGTACGAGGATCGCCTCGCTGCTGCCCATGCCGAGCAGGCGCGCCGTTCGCCGTTCGCCGCGCTCAGAGGGGCCGATGCTGGTGGTGAACAGACTGCGCGTGTCAGTGCCGCGCAGCCCCTGCACCAAAGTTCCGCGTCCGCCTCCGTCGGCCACGCCATAGCCGAAGCGCCCCTTGCCCGGATCGCTCGCCAGCATCTCTGCCCGGCAATCGACGATCCGAGCCCCCTGGGTGCCCGTCAGCCGAATCCCGGTATCATAGCCGCGGGCGATGTGGACCCGCTCGATCAGCGGGTCGACATGGCCCAGAACCAAGAGGGTCGGCGCGTTCCAGGCGTCGCGATTCGGCGGATGCGCCCAGACGCCGCCCGCGATCGTCACCGGATGGGCGTGGGCCCAGACGACGCAGGGTCTATATCGGGTGTCCCAAGGCCAAACCGAGTCCTCGTCGCCGGGGACGGAGCGCGGGTCGATCCCGCGCCGTACCCGCAAGGGCCGCGCGAGGACCAGCTGCGAGCGGGTCGATCCCTCGCCGATCTCCGCCCACTCTGCGATCGCGTAGACTCGGTCGTCCGAGCCACGGTCCCGCTGCCACGGGGCCAGGGCGTCGGAGACGATCTTGATCCAGCTGCCGGGGGCGGGCAGCGGAGTGTCGTCGGGTAGGGCGACGCTAATCCGCGTGCCACCGTCCTGCGTCTCGCGTAGATCGAACGGCCCCTCCAGCCGCGCGGCCGCCTGAAGGCCGGCGTGTTCCGCGTCCAGGATCAACTCCGCATCGCCCAGATCGAGCCTGAGCGGGCCGGTCGATCGGATCCGTTCGGTCAGCCGGTAGACCGCGCCGGACGTGGCGCGGACCATGGCGCCGCCCTGCGCCGCGGACCACTCCACCGCGCGCTGGAAGGCCGCGGTGTCGTCGGTCCGCCCATCCCCACGGGCACCGAATCGGTCAAGCGTCTCGGTCACGGTGGTTCCCCTCTCTATCGTGCTCTCACGTCATCTAGCGCGCCGCGCGCGAGGGAAAGTCGCATCCTCTGGACGCGCGCGCCCGCAGTGGCTATTAATTGAACCAATGTTCAATTCCTGCCGCGGGCAGGAGAGACGGGTTCCGCCCGCGGGCGGGCCGGATGGGAGGTCGCCGATGTTCACCGCCAGCATGCGCTTCGACGAGGGAGAGGACGTCGCCGCCCTGCGCGAGATGGTTCATCGCTGGGCCCAGGAGCGGATCGCGCCGATGGCCGCCGAGATCGACCAGTCCAACACCTTCCCGTCCGAACTCTGGCGCGAGATGGGAGAGCTGGGCCTGCTCGGCATCACCGTGCCCGAGACCGATGGCGGGGCGGGCATGGGCTATCTCGCCCATACCATCGCCATCGAGGAGATCGCGCGCGCCTCCGCCTCGGTCAGCCTCAGCTACGGCGCGCATTCCAATCTCTGCGTCAACCAGATCGCGCTGAACGGCACGGCGGAGCAGAAGGCCAAGTATCTGCCGGGCCTGATCTCGGGCGAAAACGTGGGCGCGCTGGCCATGTCCGAGGCGGGCAGCGGCTCGGACGTGGTGTCGATGAAGCTGCGCGCCGAGAAGCGCAACGACCGCTACGTCCTGAACGGCACGAAATACTGGATCACCAACGGCCCCGACGCCGACACCCTCGTTGTTTACGCCAAGACCGACCCCGATGCCGGCTCCAAGGGCATCACCGCCTTCCTGATCGAAAAGTCCATGACCGGGTTCAGCACCTCGAAGCATTTCGACAAGCTGGGAATGCGGGGCTCGAACACGGCGGAGTTGATCTTCGAGGATGTCGAAGTGCCCTACGAGAACGTCCTGGGCGAGGAAGGCGGCGGCGTCCGCGTCCTGATGTCCGGTCTGGACTATGAGCGCGTCGTGCTGTCGGGCATCGGCACCGGCATCATGGCCGCCTGCCTCGATCACGTCATGCCCTACCTGGCCGAGCGCAAGCAGTTCGGCAAGCCGATCGGGAGCTTCCAGCTGATGCAGGGCAAGATCGCGGACATGTATACCGCGATGAACTCCGCCCGGGCCTATGTCTACGAGGTCGCCAAGGCCTGCGATCGGGGCGAGGTCACGCGCCAGGATGCGGCGGCCTGCGTGCTCTATGCCTCCGAGGAGGCGATGAAACAGGCGCATCAGGCGGTACAGGCGATGGGCGGCGCGGGCTTCATGAACGACAGCCCCGTCTCGCGCCTCTTCCGCGACGCCAAGCTGATGGAGATCGGCGCCGGCACCTCCGAGATCCGCCGTATGCTGGTCGGACGGGAGCTGATGGGAGCGATGGGGTGAGCGCCCCCTTCTCCCCCTCGGCGCATGTCGCCGCCTGCCCCTCCGGGCCCGTCCACCGGCCTCGCGCCGCATGCCCCCTTCTTCCCTGCACAAATATCCCGGGGGTGCGGGGGCTGGCCCCCGCTTCGTCCCGCCGGGTCGCGCGCGGAGCCTGAGGTCATGAAGCTCATATCTTCTCTCATCCCCAGCTCGGACCAGGCCCGCGCCAATCGCGCCGCCCATCTCGCCGCGCTGGACGAGGTCGCGGCGGCAGCCGTCGCTGCCCAAGCCGGCGGTGGGAAAAAGGCCCGAGACCGGCATCTGAGCCGTGGCAAGATGCTGCCCCGCGACCGGGTGGCGGGGCTGCTGGACCCGGGTTCACCCTTCCTGGAGATCGGCGTCTTCGCCGGACACGGCATGTATGACGGCGCGGCGCCCGGAGGCGGCGCCATCGCGGGCGTGGGGCGGGTCCACGGGCGCGATGTGATGGTCGTCTGCAACGACGCCACCGTGAAGGGCGGGACCTATTACCCGATCACCGTCAAGAAGCACCTGCGCGCCCAGGAGATCGCCGAGGAATGCCACCTGCCCTGCATCTATCTCGTCGATAGCGGGGGCGCGAACCTGCCCAATCAGGACGAGGTCTTTCCGGACCGCGACCATTTCGGGCGTATCTTCTACAACCAGGCGCGGATGTCGGCGAAGGGGATCGCTCAGATCGCCGTGGTCATGGGTTCCTGCACGGCGGGGGGCGCCTATGTGCCCGCCATGTCCGACGTCTCGATCATCGTGCGCGAGCAGGGGACGATTTTTCTCGCGGGTCCACCGTTGGTGAAGGCGGCCACCGGAGAGGTGGTGAGCGCCGAGGATCTGGGCGGCGGCGACGTGCACACGCGGCTCTCCGGCGTGGCGGATTATCTGGCGGAGGACGATGCCCACGCTCTGGCCCTGGCACGGGAGGCGGTGCGGTCGCTGGGGAGCGGCGGGGAGACCCCCGCCCTACGGGGCGAGGATCCGGCCTACGACCCGGATGAACTGCTCGACGTGGTGCCCGCCGATCTGCGTACACCCTACGACATCCGCGAGGTGATCGCCCGACTGGTCGACGGCTCCCGCTTCGACGAGTTCAAGGCGCGGTTCGGGGAGACGCTGGTGACGGGCTTCGCCGAGGTCTACGGCCAGCCGGTCGGGATCGTGGCCAATAACGGGGTGCTTTTCAGCGAGGCGGCGCAGAAGGGCGCGCATTTCGTGGAGCTGTGTTCGCAGCGGAGGACGCCGCTGGTATTCCTCCAGAACATCACCGGCTTCATGGTCGGTAAGAAATACGAGAACGAGGGGATCGCGCGGCACGGGGCCAAGTTGGTGACGGCGGTGGCGACGACGCGCGTCCCGAAGATCACGATGCTGGTGGGGGGCAGCTTCGGTGCCGGCAATTACGGGATGGCGGGGCGCGCCTATCAGCCGCGTTTCCTCTGGACCTGGCCCAACTCGCGGATCAGCGTGATGGGTGGGCCGCAAGCGGCGGGCGTGCTGGCCACGGTCAAGCGGGACGCGATGGAGCGGGCGGGGCAGACTTGGAGCGCCGAAGAAGAGGCCGCGTTCAAGCGCCCGACCGAGGAGATGTTCGCGCGGCAGTCGCACCCGCTTTATGCCTCGGCGCGGCTCTGGGACGACGGGATCATCGACCCGCGCAAGTCGCGGGAGGTGCTGGGGCTGTCGCTCAGGGCGGCGCTGAACGCGCCGGTGGAGGAGACGCGTTTTGGCGTTTTCCGGATGTGACGCGCGGTCGGGGCCGGCCGGATCGAAGGCCTCGTCGGGCCTTCGACGCCAGGAGTTGCGGGCTGGGGGAGGCAGGCGGTCGCGCGTGGGCTGTGCTCCGCTTCCAGCGGGGAGCGGGCCGAGAGGGCGGGAATTGAGTATTTGTGAACCCGTGATGAGGGGGGCTGCATGACCGCTCTGGAGGCTGTCATGGGCCGATATCCCGGCGCGCAGGCCTTTCGTTTCAGCGATGGGTCAGGCTTCTGTGCCGAGCTGACGCGGCTTGTGATCGGCGGTCTTACGATTGCGATCAGCGACGTCACTCCTGGGGACCGGCCCAAGTCCGGCTGCCGCGACATCGCCTGCCTCTGGGAGTTGACCCCGGCCGTTGTGATCGAGGCCGTGGACGTGGTCGAACGGCCCTTCCAGCAGGGTCCCGACGCCTTCGCCATTGCCGAAGAAGAGGGCGACGTTCGGGCCTGGTGGGACTGCCATGTCCGAGATTGCGAGGCCAATGGCGGCTGGTC
Organism: Jannaschia seohaensis; assembly: GCF_900116765.1. Taxonomy (GTDB): domain Bacteria; phylum Pseudomonadota; class Alphaproteobacteria; order Rhodobacterales; family Rhodobacteraceae; genus Jannaschia; species Jannaschia seohaensis. The sequence goes on from NZ_UETC01000016.1 coordinate 19,868, forward strand.
CCTCGGACCTGACGCTGCTTTGCGAACGATTTCGGTTGGGGGCGGTGCTGTGACCCTGCCATCGGACTGCCGCGATCTCATGCCAGGGAGGCGCCATGTTCGGTCGCTATCCCAACCGGCGCCTCACGCTTCGGGACGTCCTGCGAGTCCGGTTGCAGCGTGCCCTGCTGCTGATCCCCGTCTACGCGGCCCTGGAAGTCGGAGGCGTCCTGCCGGACCTGCGCGACTTCCTTCGCACGCACGGCCCGGAGCTTGCGGCGCAGTTGAGCGCGCGATCTGCGGTGTCCGATCCCTCCGCGCGGCCGGAGCTTCTGGAGGGGCGTCGCGGGTGCATCCGGCCGGTCGAGGGTACGGCGATCCGCTTTCAACGTCCCGGCGACTGCTGAATTGGCCGCAATCCTGCCTCAATTCGCCGAAAATTCGCCTCGATCTGGAACTAGCCCGGAAGGATGACGGCGTGGGAACAGGACAGGCGGCGCAGCGGCGGGGCGGGGTGGGTCCTCGACGAGAGCGGCGAGTGGATGCCCTCATTGGACTCCGAAGCAACGCCGCAGCCTTCCGTGTCCGAGGCACCCCCCATTCTGCCGGTCGCATCCTCCGAGCCGAGGCCGGAGCCGCGCCGCTCGGTCATGCGGACCGTGATGATGATCCTGGTCATTCCGGCCCTTGCGGCGGCGGGCATTCTCTTCGTCTGGAAGGGACCGGGCGCCGAGATCGTACTGTCCCGGCTCGAGCCGCTGATGGCCGATATCCAGGCGCCGGACCCCGCAGGGCGGGTGCCCGCGAGGGCGGCGGGTGCGCACCCGGCCTATCCCGTGAACTCCACCGCGCAGACGCGTCCTGCGCCATCACCGGTGCCAGTCTCCCGCGGCCTGCCGGGAGGGAGCGACTGCGCCAGCGTTCGGCGCGGCATGGGCAATGGCATCGTCTTCCACCGCGCGGGGGCCTGTCCGGACGGATCCTGACTGTCGAGGACGGGGGGGCGTTGATCCGGCGGTGCCTTCGCCGCGCCATCCGTCCGTCAGGGATCGCGCGGCCGCATTTCGCGTTTTTGCGGGAATCGGGCCGAGCCGTCGGCATCAGTTCTTGGCAGATCCGTTGCGCGGCCTGCCGTGATGCGTCCGAGCACCAGAGCTTTGCGCGGAAGGGACGGGAGGCGGTCGCACCGGTCAGAGCCGAGATCGTCCCGCAGACGAACCTGTCCCGCTACGCCTCAGGGGAGAGGTGCGGCGGGCGCATGAACTTCGACATCGGAGGGACGGAGTGATGTTCCGTAAGATCCTGATCGCCAACCGGGGCGAGATCGCCTGCCGGGTGATCGACACGTGCCGTCGCATGGGCGTGGCCACCGTTGCGGTCCATTCGGACGTGGATGCGGGCGCGCGCCATGTCGAGATGGCCGACCAGGCGGTCTCGCTGGGCGGGGCCGCCCCGGCCGAAAGCTACCTGCGAGGCGACACGATCATCGCCGCGGCCCAGGAGACGGGCGCGGACGCGATCCATCCGGGCTATGGTTTCCTCTCGGAGAATCCGGATTTCGTGGAAGCGGTGGAGGCGGCGGGCCTGACCTTCATCGGGCCCTCGGCCAAAGCGATCCGGGCGATGGGGCTGAAGGACGCGGCCAAGGCCTTGATGGAAGACGCGGGCGTGCCCGTGGTCCCCGGTTATCGCGGCGAGGATCAAAGCGTCGCGCGCCTGACCGCCGAGGCGGAAGCGATCGGCTATCCGGTCCTGATCAAGGCCGTCGCGGGGGGCGGCGGCAAGGGGATGCGCCGGGTGGAGGGCCCCGCCGCATTCGCCGACGCGCTGGAGGCGGCCAAGTCGGAGGCGGCCAAGGCGTTCGGCAACGACCGTGTACTGATCGAGAAATACGTTGCGACGCCCCGGCATATCGAGGTGCAGGTCTTTGGCGACGGCACGCGGGCCGTGCATCTCTTCGAGCGCGACTGCTCGCTCCAGCGCCGCCATCAGAAGGTGATCGAGGAGGCGCCCGCGCCCGGCATGACCCCCGAGATGCGCGAGGCGATGGGCGCGGCGGCGGTGCGCGCGGCGGAGGCGATCGGCTATTCGGGCGCGGGGACGGTCGAGTTCATCGTCGATGCCTCCGACGGGCTGCGCCCCGACCGGTTCTATTTCATGGAGATGAACACGCGGCTTCAGGTCGAGCATCCGGTGACCGAGGCGATCACCGGGGTCGATCTGGTCGAATGGATGCTGCGCGTGGCGGCGGGCGAGCCGCTCTGGGTTGCGCAGGGGGACCTGTCGATCACGGGGCATGCCTTCGAGGCGCGGCTCTATGCGGAGGATGCGGCAGCGGGCTTTCTGCCGGCCACCGGGACGCTGACGCACCTGACGTTCCCCGCAGGCGCGCGGGCCGATACAGGCGTGCGACCCGGCGACACGATCAGCCCGTGGTACGATCCGATGATCGCCAAGCTGACGGTGCACGGGCCGACCCGCGCTGTGGCGCTGCGCCAGTTGGAGCGGGCGCTGGCCGAGACGCGGGTCGCGGGCACGGTGACGAATCTTTCCTTCCTGCGCCGCCTCGCTGCGCAGGCGGATTTCGCGGCCGGAGAGGTCGATACCGGCCTGATCGACCGCCATGCCGATGCGCTCGTCGCGCCGCCGGTGCCGTGCAGCCGCGCCAGGGCCCTGGCCGCTCTGGGGGCGCTCGGGCTGGACCGGGAGACGGCATTCGAAGGGATGCATCTCTGGGCGCCGCTGCGGTGGCGGCAGATGCTTGCCTGGGGCGCGGAGGAGATCGCAGCCGAGGTCGAGGCGCTGGGCCGAGGGCGATTCCGGGTGACGGTCGGCGATGCGGTTCACGAGGTCGCGCGCGGCGCGGGCTGGACCGTCGACGGCGCCCGCGTGCCCGCCGAGATCGGCCATGCCGAGGGAGCCGTGCATCTCTTCTGGGGCAATGTCTATTCCTTCGCCGTCCCCGACCCGCTGGCTGTCGCAGGCGCGGCGCGCGCGGCCTCGGGCTTGGTCGAGGCGCCGATGCCGGGGCTGGTTAAGGCGGTCTTCGTTGCGGCTGGTTCCACGGTGGTTCTGGGCGACCGGCTGGCTGTGCTGGAGGCTATGAAGATGGAGCACACGCTGGTCGCTCCAAGCGACGGGGTCGTGGCCGAGGTGCTGGCCGCCGAAGGCGTCCAGGTCGAGGCGGGCGCGGCGCTTGTGCGGATGGAAGAGGGGACCGCAGACGATGATCCGCGCTAGGCGCGCCGGATGGCAGGCCCTCGGGGCTGCGGGAGCGCGTGCTGCAAGCGGGGAGGGGGGCTCTGCCCCCCGCGCTTCGCGCCCCCCCGGGATATTTGTGCAGGGAAGAAGGAGGGGCGGAGCTTGAGCCGGATTATCTTGCACCATGTGCCGATGTCGCGGTCTTTCCGGGTGCTCTGGATGCTGGAGGAGTTGGGTCTGGAGGCGGAGATCGTGCCGCACACGATCACTGGCGGCAGCCTGCGCACGCCGGAGGTGCTGGCGGTGACGCCCGCCGGGCGGGTGCCGGCGCTGGAGATCGACGGGATCTCCATCTTCGAGAGCGGGGCGATCCTGCAATATCTGGCGGAGCGCCATCCCGAGGCGGGGCTGGGGGGCGGTCCGGGCGAGCGGGTGGCTTTCCTCCAGGCGATGCATTTCGCCGAGACGATGGGCTCGCTGATCGAGACCCTGAACCTCAACCATGTCTTCCTGCGCCCACCCGCGCGGCCCTCCCCGGTGGTCGTCAAGATCGTGACCGCGCGGCTGCGGGATACGCTGCGCGCGCTGGAGGGGATGCTGCGGGAGGATGGGTATCTGCTGCCGGGCGGGTTCTCGGCGGCGGACGCGATGTTGGGTTTCAATCTGTGGGCGGCGCCGCATTTCGTCCGGCTGGATCCTTTCTCGAAGCTCGTGGCTTACAAGGCGCGGATCGAGGCGCGGCCGGCCTTCGCCGCGGCGAAGGCCAAGGACGGCACGCAGCAATTCTACGACCGCGACTTCTATGAGGTGCCAGATGGCTGATCCTGTCGAGATCTTTGAGGTCGGCCCGCGGGACGGGCTCCAGAATGAGAAGCGGGCCATCCCGACCGCCGAGAAGGTGGCGCTGGTGGACCTGCTGTCGCGGGCCGGGTTTCGGCGGATCGAGGTGGCGAGTTTCGTGTCGCCGAAATGGGTGCCGCAGATGGCCGATGGCGCGGAGGTGCTGGCGGGGATCACCCGGGCGGCGGGCGTCCGCTATGCCGCGCTGACGCCGAACCTGCGCGGCTACGAGGGCGCGCGGGCGGCGCGGGCCGACGAGGTTGCGATCTTCGCGAGCGCCTCCGAGGGCTTCTCGAAGGCCAACCTGAACGCCACCATCGCCCAGAGCGTGGAGCGGTTCGTGCCCGTGGTCGAGGCCGCGCGCGCCGACGGGATCCCGGTGCGGGGCTATGTCTCCTGCGTGACCGATTGCCCGTTCGACGGCGCGGTGGCGCCGGGCGACGTGGCGCGGGTCGTGGCCATCTTGCGCGACTTCGGCTGTTATGAGGTGTCCTTGGGCGACACGATCGGGCAGGGCACGCCCGAGGCGGTGGACGCGATGCTGGCCGCCGTGACCTGCGAGATGCCTGCGGCGGACCTGGCCGGGCATTTTCACGACACGGCCGGGCGGGCCTTGGCGAATGTGGATGTGGCGCTGGCCCATGGCCTGCGGGTGTTCGACGCGGCGGTGGGCGGCCTGGGCGGCTGCCCCTATGCGCCGGGCGCCGCGGGGAACGTGGCCACGGAGGCGCTGATGGCGCATCTGGAGGCGGCGGGCCATCCCACGGGGCTGGACGCAGGGATTGTCGCCGAGGCGGGGCGTATGGCGCGGAAGATGAGGACAGGATGAGCGACGAGACGTTGGAGATCGCGCGGGACGGGCGCGGTGTGGTGACCGTGACGCTGAACCGTCCGGATGTGCATAACGCGCTGAATGCGCGGATGATGGACGAATTGACCGACTTCGCCGGCAGCGTCGTCGTGGGCGAGACCCGGGCCGTGGTCCTGACCGGTGCCGGGCGCAGCTTTTGCGCGGGCGGCGATCTGGGGTGGATGCGGGCGCAGTTCGATGCCGCCCCAGAGGCGCGGGCGGCCGAGGGGCGGCGTCTGGCGGAGATGTTGCAGGCGCTCAACACGATGCCGGTCCCGCTGATCGGACGGGTGCAGGGGGCGGCTTTCGGCGGCGGGGTCGGCATGGCCTGCGTCTGCGACGTGGCGGTGGCCGCCGACACGGCGAAGTTCGGTCTGACCGAGACCCGGCTGGGGCTGATCCCGGCGACCATCGGGCCTTACGTGATCGCGCGGATGGGCGAGGGGCGCGCGCGGCGCGTGTTCATGTCGTCGCGCCGCTTCGATGCCGCCGAAGCCGAGGCGCTGGGCGTGATCGCCGGCGCCGTGCCGCCCGAGGCGCTGGACGCGGCGGTCGAGGCGGAGGTCGCGCCCTATCTGGCCTGCGCCCCCGGCGCGGTGGCCGAGGCCAAGGCCTTGGCCCGCAGCCTGGGGCCTGTGATCGACCGGGACACCATCGCGGCCAGCATCGACGCCCTGACCCGCCGTTGGGCGGGGGATGAGGCCGCCGAGGGGGTCGGCGCCTTCTTCGAAAAGCGCGCGCCGCGCTGGGCGGAGTGAGCGCGGGGCGCGGAACAAGGGCCGCCCTCTGATGCGGGATAGCATGCCGTTGGGGGCGGATCGCTGAGCGGGGAACACCGCGCGCTTGGCGGCGAGTCGCCAATGGCCTAGCGTGACGGCAACCCCTCGTCAGAAGGAGTACAGGCCCATGTATACCCGTCGTGCATTCGTGATGTCCCTCGCCGCTACCCCGATTGCCGGGTGTGTCGGTGCGCAGCCCTTGACGTCGGTGCGGCCCGCCGCGCGCGACTCCGACCCGGATCTCGTGCCCCGCACGACGCCCGGCTGGACCGCCTGGGTCGAGGCCTTCAAGCGCCGCGCCGCCGGGGAGGGCATCCGCGCCGATCTCCTCGACACGGCCTTTCGTGGGCAGGGTTTCGTGCCCGGGGTCGTCGCGCGGGACCGCAACCAGACCGAGTTCCGGCGCAGCTTCGAGGACTATCTCGCCATCATCGCCGGCGAGGCCCGGGTGCAGGAGGGGCGCGCGGCCTTCGCCGCGCAGCGGGCGCGGCTGGATGCCATCGAGGCGCGCTATGGCGTGCCCGCCGAGGTCGTCGCGGCGATCTGGGGCGTCGAAAGCCGCTATGGCCAGCGGCGCGGTACGATCCCGGTGATCTCCGCCACTTCAACGCTGGCCTATGACGGCCGCCGGGGCCGCTTCTTCGAACAGCAGCTCGTCGCCGCCCTGCGCATCCTGCAAACGGGCGACACCACGCCGCAGCGCCTTGTGGGCAGCTGGGCCGGCGCGATGGGGCATACGCAGTTCATCCCGACCTCCTACCAGGCTTTCGCCGTCGATTTTACCGGAGACGGGCGGCGTGACATCTGGGCTGAGGATCCTTCGGACGCGCTGGCCTCGACCGCCGCCTATCTGGCGCGCAACGGCTGGCAGAGGGGTGCCCTGGCGGCGGTGGAGGACTCGGGCGGCGACCTGCGCCCGGATGCGGGCGGGCCGATCTTCCGGACGGGGCCGAATTTCCGCGCGATCAAGCGCTACAACAATTCGGACAATTACGCGCTGGGTGTGGCCTATCTGGCGGGGCGCATCGCCGGGGGTGGGCCGCTGACGCAGAAATTCGGGCCGGACGAGTTCGGGCTCGATATCGACGACCGCAAGGAATTGCAGCGCAGGCTGACGGCGGCGGGCTACGACACGCAGGGTGACGATGGCGTGATCGGGCCGAACAGCCGCGCGGCGATCGAGGCCTATCAGCGCGCCAACGGGCTGGCGGTGACGGGCGATCCCTCGCAGGGGCTGCTGCGGGCGCTGCGCTGATCGCGTTGTCGCCGCGTGCGGCCGGTGCGACGGTGGGGCCGATGCTTCGTCTGCTGCTTTGCTTGTTCTTCTTCGCGCTTCCGGTCGCCGCTCAGCCGGTCTGGAACCTCGGGCGTGTGGTTGCGCCGCTGCGGAGCGGGCCGAACGATCTGGCCCCGGTGGTCGGGTCGCTGGCACCGGGCGCGGTGGCGCAGATCACCCGCTGCGACGTGACGGGGCGCTGGTGCCTCGTCTCGACTGACCGGGAGGTCGGCTGGATCGACCGGGACGCCGCCGCCCTGCACGACGGATCGCCCGCCGCCGCCGTTCCACCGCCGCCATCCATCTCCGTCACACCGTTGTCGGAGGTCCCGCCACCCTTGCCGTCCGCGATCCTCGATGCCGTTCCCGAGGCGGAGCTGGAGCAGGTGCCAGGCGCCCGCCTGCCGCCGATCCTGTCGCTGACGGCACCGATGCGGAACGTCACCGAGGGCGTGGTCAATCTGCGCGCGGGACCGGGCACCGACCGGCCTATCATCGGCCGGTTGCAGCCGGGGGAGGGAGGGCCGATCGAGACCTGCAACCCGACCGGACAGTGGTGCCTGCTGCGCACGCCGGTGGGCCGGGGCTGGGTCGAGATGACTCTGGTCGGGGCCAGGCGTCATGTCATCGAGCCGCGTTGACGCCCGCGCTGCCGCGGCCTAGACCGGGGCAAACGCGCGGAGGCCCCTCATGTCGACCATGCTCATGGAATACCTGCCCATCCTGATCTTCCTGGGGGTGGCCATCGGCCTGGGCCTGGTGCTGATCCTGGCCGCGGCCATCATCGCCGTCCGCGCCCCGGACCCCGAGAAGGTCTCGGCCTATGAGTGCGGCTTCAACGCCTTCGACGATGCGCGGATGAAGTTTGACGTGCGCTTCTACCTCGTCGCCATCCTGTTCATCATCTTCGACCTCGAGATCGCGTTCCTCTTCCCCTGGGCCGTCAGCTTCGCGGGCCTGTCGGAGGCGGCGTTCTGGTCGATGATGGCGTTCCTGGCCGTCCTGACCGTCGGATTCGCCTACGAATGGAAGAAGGGCGCCCTCGACTGGGAGTGACGCGCGCGCCGAATCCCGGGGCCGTCCTCGGGGATTGGGCTCGTCCCGGCGCGAATGGTCAGCGCGCCTGACGCGCTCTGCCCGCAGGCCATCATCGTCGCTCTCAAACCGCGATCGCATGTCACTTCTTCGGTCGTTCAAGCCGTTCGCGCCTTGGCCCATGTTGTCACGGTGGTCCCTTCCGCGGGGCGCGGCGCCGGTCCGGGCCCGACGAGATCATTCCGGTCTGACGCGCCCGCTGGCCGCTCGGGCCGCAGGCCGATAGACAGGGACGGCGGAATATGCCTGCTTGAACGGGTGCGGCTCCCGTCTTGCCGGGGCAGGGGACGCGCCCTGTCGGCGGCGCTACGATCCGTCGCGGTGGGCGGGGCGCGTGCCGTCCCCACATCTCGGGAGGGCCGCGTTGACCCCCCAAGGGCCGCGCGCTAGACCGCAGATTGACCGGGGCGTCGTCAGACCGCGTCCCGCCCTCAGCCAGGAGCAAGCTATGGGCGTGCAGACATCTCTGAACACCGCAGGCGCAGACAAGGAGCATGCGACCCAGCTCCTGAACCGCGAGCTTCAGGACAAGGGATTCTTGCTGACCTCGACCGAGGACATCATCAACTGGGCGCGCACCGGCTCGCTGCACTGGATGACGTTCGGCCTCGCCTGCTGCGCGGTCGAGATGATGCATACCGCCATGCCGCGCTACGATATGGAGCGGTTCGGGACGGCGCCCCGCGCCTCTCCACGCCAGTCCGACCTGATGATCGTGGCCGGGACGCTGACCAACAAGATGGCGCCGGCGCTGCGCAAGGTCTACGACCAGATGCCCGAGCCGCGCTATGTCCTCTCGATGGGGTCCTGTGCGAATGGCGGCGGCTATTACCATTACAGCTATAGCGTGGTGCGCGGCTGTGACCGGATCGTGCCGGTGGACCTCTACGTGCCGGGCTGCCCGCCGACCGCCGAGGCGCTGCTTTACGGGCTGCTCCAGCTCCAGCGGAAGATCCGCCGGACCGGCACACTGGTTCGCTGAGGAGAGGGTCATGGAAGAGCAACTGAAGGAACTTCTCGACCACCTGGAGCTGCGCCAGCCCGATCTGGTCGAATCGACCGCGATCACGCTGGGCGAGCTGACCGTCGAGGCGCAGCCGGCCGACATCCCGGCCCTGGTGGACTTCCTCAAGACCGACGAGCAGTGCCGCTTCGCCACGCTCGTCGACATCACCGCGATCGACTATCCCGGCGATCAAAAGCGGTTCTGCGTCGTCTATCACTTCCTGTCGATGTACCGGAATCAGCGGATTCGCGTGAAAACCTATGTCCGCGAGGAGGAGATCGTCCCCTCCATTACCGACATATACCCCGCCGCCAACTGGTTCGAGCGGGAGGTGTTCGACATGTTCGGCATCCTGTTCTCGGGCCACCCGGACCTGCGCCGCATCCTGACCGATTACGGCTTCCGCGGGTATCCTCTGCGCAAGGACTTCCCGACCACGGGCTATACCGAGGTCCGCTACGACGAAGTGCAGAAGCGCGTCGTCTATGAGCCGGTCTCGCTGACGCAGGAATACCGGCAGTTCGACTTCATGTCCCCTTGGGAGGGCGCGGAATACGTGCTGCCCGGCGACGAGAAGGGGGGCTCCAAATGAAGGATGGAGCCACTGCGGGCGAGGCCGCCATCCGGGACCTGGCCCAGCAATATTGCGAAGGCGTCTACAAGGCGCGCCCCGAGATCTTCGAGGCGATCTGCCACGACCGCTTTCAGATGACCGAGATCACCGCCGAGGGCGGTGCGAATTTCTGGGACAAGGCGTCCTATCTCGACCGCGTGCGCGGGCGCGACGCCTTTCCCGGGGATGTCTCGGCGGAGATCCTAAGCATCGACGTCGCCGGCGAGGAGATCGCGCGCGTGCATCTCTGGGTCGACGTGCCCCCGCGCCGTTACGAGGATCACCTGGGCTTCGTGCGTGTCGACGGAAACTGGAAACTTTTGACCAAGGTGTTCCGCACGATGGGCGCCTCGGATCTGGACGGGTGAGGAGACGGATATGATGGACGGCGACCTGAACCCGCGCGGCTACGAAGACGCCCTCACCGGCGAGCAGAAGATCCGCAACTTCAACATCAACTTCGGCCCCCAGCACCCGGCGGCGCATGGCGTGCTGCGCCTCGTGCTGGAACTCGACGGCGAGATCGTGGAGCGCTGCGACCCGCATATCGGCCTGCTCCACCGCGGCACTGAGAAGTTGATGGAGAGCCGGACCTACCTGCAAAACCTGCCCTATCTCGACCGGCTCGACTACGTTGCGCCGATGAACCAGGAACATGCCTGGTGCCTCGCCATCGAGCGGCTGACCGGCACCGAGGTGCCGCGCCGCGCCCAGCTGATTCGCGTACTCTTCTGCGAGATCGGGCGCATCCTGTCGCATCTGCTGAACGTGACCACGCAGGCCATGGATGTGGGCGCGCTGACCCCGCCGCTCTGGGGCTTCGAGGAGCGCGAGAAGCTTATGGTCTTCTACGAGCGGGCCTGCGGCGCGCGGCTCCACGCCGCCTATTTCCGGCCCGGCGGCGTACATCAGGACCTGACGCCCGAGTTGCTCGACGACATCGAGGCCTGGTGCCACAGTTTTCCGGCTGTGATGCAGGATATCGACGAACTCCTGACCGAGAATCGGATCTTCAAGCAGCGCAATGTCGATATCGCCATCGTCTCCGAGGAGGAGGTGATGGATTGGGGCTTCTCCGGCGTGATGGCCCGCGGCTCCGGCCTCGCCTGGGACCTGCGCCGCGCTCAGCCCTACGAGTGCTACGACGAGTTCGACTTCAAGATCCCGACGGGCAAGAACGGCGACTGCTACGACCGCTATCTCGTCCGCATGGAGGAGATGCGGCAGTCGGTGTCGATCATGCTCCAGGCCATCGAGAAGCTGCGCGCGCCGGAGGGGCAGGGCGACGTCCTGGCCCGGGGCAAGATGACCCCGCCCAAGCGCGGCGAGATGAAGACCTCGATGGAGAGTCTGATCCATCACTTCAAGCTTTATACCGAGGGCTTCCACGTGCCCCCCGGCGAGGTCTATGCCGCCGTCGAGGCACCCAAGGGCGAGTTCGGCGTCTACATGGTCTCGGACGGAACCAACAAACCCTACCGGGCCAAGCTGCGCGCGCCGGGCTATCTGCACTTGCAGGCGATGGACCACGTCGCCAAGGGCCACCAGCTGGCCGACGTGGCGGCGATCATCGGCACGCTCGACGTGGTGTTTGGCGAGATCGATCGCTGACCTGGACGGGACGGGGCGCGCGACATGGCGTCCGATCCCGCTTCGGCGGCCTCGGTGCTCGCATGGGCCCTCTACCTGATAACGCCGCTAGCGGCAGTCTTGGCCCTGACCGTGTTCCTCGTCTCCATGGGGCGGGGCTCGCATAGCGGGCGCTTCGTGCGCTTTTGCGACCGGGCGCAGGTGCCCGCCTTCGGCTTGGTGATCGTCTGCGTCCTGCTCACCCTCCGATACTTCTAGTCGCAGCCGCCGTGCCCTTTCGCGCGCGGTCCTTGCGCGTTAAGACGCAATCCAGACCATTCGCGAGGACCCCATGCTCCGCCGCCTCCACAAAGATCAGCCCGAGACCTTTGCCTTCACCCCGGCCAACCAGAAATGGGCCGAGGCGCAGATCACCAAATATCCCGAAGGCCGTCAGGCCAGCGCCGTGATCCCTTTGCTCTGGCGCGCGCAGGAGCAGGAGGGCTGGCTGACCCGCCCCGCGATGGAGCATGTCGCGGAGATGCTGGGCATGGCCTATATCCGCGTGCTGGAGGTCGCGACCTTCTACTTCATGTTCCAGCTTCAGCCGGTGGGCTCTGTTGCCCATATCCAGATCTGCGGAACCACCTCCTGCATGATCTGCGGCGCAGAGGATCTGGTCGCCGTCTGCAAGGAAAAGATCGCCAAGCGTCCGCATGAGATTTCCGAGGACGGCAAGCTGAGCTGGGAAGAGGTCGAGTGCCTCGGCGCCTGCTCCAACGCGCCGATGGCGCAAATCGGCAAGGACTATTACGAGGACCTGACGCCGCAGCGGTTCTCCGAGATGCTGGATCAGTTCCGCGCGGGCGAAGTGCCGGTGCCGGGGCCGCAGAACGGGCGCTTCACCTCCGAGCCTCTGGGAGGCGCGACCTCGCTGACGGCCTATGCGGAGAACCGCGACCACGACCAGAACGCGTCGGTCGCGCTGGCCACCGAAATCGGCGACACGGTCAAGCGTATCGACGGGACCGAGGTGCCTTTCAAGGCGCCGTGGCAGGGGGCCGCTGAGGCCGATCCCGATCCGGTCACGGCCTCGCGGAGCACGCTTCTGGGCCCCGACGGACCCGACGGCCCGCAGGGCGGCCGCACCCCCGGTCAGGAGCCGGCCCCGCGTGACCGCGGCGATGCGAGCGACGGCGCTGCCAATGTCCGAGGCTCCGACGCCATGCCGAAGGGCAAGCCCGAGCAAGGTGCCGTTGCCGATGCGCCGACCGGCGACACGGCCCCGGTCAAGCCCGAGACCCTGAGCGCCCCGCGCGAGAGCGGCGCCGACGATCTGACGCGGATCAGCGGGATCGGACCCAAGCTGGCGGCGCTATGCAACCGCCTCGGTTTCTACCATTTCGACCAGATCGCGGCCTGGTCGGCGGAGGAAGTCGCCTGGGTCGATCAGAACCTTGAAGGATTCAAAGGACGCGTGACTCGTGACGAATGGGTGAAACAGGCTAAGATCCTTGCCGAGGGCGGAGAAACGGAGTTCTCCGCGCGCCACGATCGGGGAGAGGTCGACTGACCGCCCGCTCCCCGTGACATATGGGGAGCATTGATATGCAACAACAAATCCGTCCGATCCCGGCTATGGAAGCGGCAGCCACCACCTGGGGTGTGGCTGCTCTCGCGGGCGTGGCGACCTTTGGCGCACTGCTCGTTTTGGGCGGCTGGACCTTTATCCAGGGCGCTTTTGCCGGGATTGTGGTCCTGGGCGTCCTCGGCACGGTGCTCGCGCTGACCGTCGGCAAGACCGGCCCGAGCGATGCTCTCCCCCACGAGTCGACGACGCGGGCGATGGGCACGGCGGGGGGCGGGCTCGCCATTGACCTGTCCGCGATGCGTCCGCGCGATCTCAATAAGCCGTCGCCCCACAAGGCGGCGGTCGACGTGTCGATGATCTCGGACACCGATTCGGGCCGGGGGTTCAACGGGCCGTCGCACCGTCAGCCGATCACGGGGACGATCGAGGCCGAGCCCGCGACCATCGTGCCGTCGCCCGCGCCGATCAATGCCGGCGATCCGGCCGTCGCGCGGCCCATCGGCGTCACGGCCGATCCGAAAACGATGCTTCATCCGACCCCGCTCAACGGCCAGATCGTCTCGCCCGAGCCGCCGCAGCCCTTCGAGGGCGAGGCCCCCGGCCGGATCTCGCTGAACGAGGCGGCACTGGCCGGAGGCGCCCCGGTGACCGTGGGCACGGCGCCGGCCCCTGCGGCTGAGAGCGGCAGCGCAGCTGCGGACGTCTCCCCCACCGTCTCCTCCACCGTCGCCGCCAGCGCCCCGGCCGCGCCCGAAGAGGCCGGCAAGCCCATGACCCTGGACGCCGCACCCGAGGGCGGCGGCGACGATCTCAAGAAGATCAAGGGCGTGGGGCCCAAGCTGGAAGGCGTGCTGAACTCCATGGGGTTCTGGACCTTCGATCAGATCGCCGCCTGGACCGACAAGGAAGTCGCCTGGGTCGATGAGAACCTGGAAGGCTTCCGGGGCCGGGTGAGCCGTGACGATTGGGTGTCGCAGGCCAAGGAGCTTGCGGGCGGCAAGTAAGACCAGCGCCGCGCGCGCGGCGACGCCGCGCGGCGCCCCGTCGCGCTTGACGCCGCCGGGCGCGACCTGTTGAAGAGGGGTCGAAATGACCGGCCCCTCGGACCTCCAAAAGCGCATTGCCACGGCGCAGCGTAACGTCGCACTGACGATCCTCGGAACGTTCGCGATCTGGCTTCCGCTTCAGTGGGCGGGGGCCGCGTTCGGCATTCCTGCGCGGTGGCTGGCTCTGGCCGATCTCGTCGCATTGGCCGCCCTGGCCTGGGCGCTTATCATGTTGCTGCGCGTGCGCCGGATGCGCCGCGAAGAGGAGTAGACGCATGCTGAAGGATCAGGACCGGATCTTCACCAATATCTACGGGATGCACGATCGCTCGCTGAGGGGCGCGCAGGCCCGGGGGCATTGGGACGGGACCAAGGATCTGATCGCGCTGGGGCGCGACAAGATCGTCGAGATCATGAAGGCGAGCGGCCTGCGCGGGCGCGGCGGTGCCGGGTTCCCGACCGGTCTGAAGTGGTCCTTCATGCCCAAGGAGAGCGACGGGCGTCCGGCCTATCTGGTCATCAACGCCGACGAATCCGAGCCCGGGACCTGCAAGGACCGGGAGATCATGCGCCACGATCCCCACACGCTGGTCGAGGGGGCGCTGATCGCCTCCTTCGCGATGGGGGCGCATGCCTGCTACATTTACATCCGCGGCGAATATATCCGCGAGAAGGAAGCGCTGCAGAACGCCATCGACGAGGCCTATGAGGCCGGGCTGATCGGCAAGAACGCCTGCAAGTCGGGCTGGGATTTCGACCTCTACCTGCATCACGGGGCGGGCGCCTATATCTGCGGCGAAGAAACGGCCCTGATCGAGAGCCTGGAGGGCAAGAAGGGCATGCCGCGCATGAAGCCGCCCTTCCCGGCGGGCGCGGGGCTCTATGGCTGCCCGACCACCGTCAACAACGTCGAATCGATCGCCGTTGTGCCGACCATCCTGCGCCGAGGCGCGGAATGGTTCGCGAGCTTCGGGCGGCCGAACAACGCGGGCACCAAGCTGTTCGCGATCTCGGGCCATGTGAACAAGCCCTGCGTCGTCGAAGAGGCGATGTCGATCAGCTTCGAGGAGCTGATCGAGACCCATTGCGGCGGCATTCGCGGCGGGTGGGACAACCTCAAGGCGGTGATCCCCGGCGGGTCTTCGGTTCCGATGATCCCGGGCAAGGACATGCGCGACGCCATCATGGATTTCGACTACCTGCGCGAGCAGCGGTCGGGCCTTGGCACGGCGGCGGTGATCGTGATGGATAACTCGACCGACATCATCAAGGCGATCTGGCGGCTGAGCAAGTTCTACAAGCACGAATCCTGCGGCCAGTGCACGCCCTGCCGCGAGGGCACGGGTTGGATGATGCGGGTCATGGACCGCCTGGTGCGCGGCGAAGCGGAGGTCGAGGAGATCGACATGCTGCTCGACGTGACCAAGCAGGTCGAGGGCCACACGATCTGCGCCCTGGGCGATGCGGCGGCCTGGCCGATCCAGGGGCTGATCCGCCACTTCCGCGACGAGATCGAGGACCGGATCAAGCACAAGCGGACCTCCCGCCCGGCAGTGGCTGCCCAGTGACCCACGCCGCGCGACGGCTCATCCGGCCTTGCGCGGCCGTCTTCGCCATGGCCGTGCCCGCCGCTGCTCAACCGGCGGGGGGAGCGTCGTTCGGCGCGGTCTTCGAACCCTATTCGCACGCGCTTGTGGCGCTGGCGCTCTGGGCGGTGCTGATGGTGGGCCTGTCGATGCTGTCCGTCTCGGGCGCGCCCAAGGCCAAGACCGAGAGCGGCCACCCGGTGCGAGACTATTCCGATCCCGCCTATCGCCGGCACCGGGCCTTTCAGAACGCCATCGAGACCTCCGGCCCTTTCGTCGCGGCGCTCCTCGCCGCCATCCTCACCGGGGCGTCAGCCTTTTGGGTCAATCTCTTCGCGTCGCTGTTCCTTGTCGCGCGGATCGCGATGGTGGCCGTCCATGTCGGTACCGAGAATCAGCCGATGCGCTCCACCTTCTGGCTGGCCGGCACCGTCTGCGTCTTGGCAATGGCCGCGTTGGCCGTGATCGCGGGCGTTGTCTCATGAGGCTCGCCGTCGCCGCTACGCTTGCCCTGGCCCTCCCGGCCGCCGCGGAGGATCTTCGGTCCGCGCCAGACTACTTCGTCGAGTCGGTGATGCGGACGAGTACCGCCAATATCCTGGCCGTCAACTGCGCTGGCCTATCGGTGGATCTGGGCGCTATCTCCCAGTTGTCGGCCGAGATCCTAGACCGTTTGACCGAGGATGGCTTCACCCCGCGGATCCTGGCCGAGGAGATGGCGGATCCATCGGAGGCCATCGCGGTGTTGCAGGACGCGTTCCTAGCGAAACATGGACTGGCCACCGGCGCCTCCGAAGCGGCCGTCTGTGCTGCGGGGCGGGCTGAGATCGCCGAGGGGAGCGAGATCGGGGCGCTGCTATTGGAGGTCGACGGATGAGGGTGACGGGATCGGTGCTGGCCGCGGCCATGGCGCTGACCGGCTGCGGCGGGATCGGGTCGGGCGATAGCGGTCTGTTCGGCGGTCGCAGCTTGCGCGGATCGGCGGAGGAGGTGCAGGGCATCCGGTTCCGCTCGCGCGTGACCTCGCCGGGCGAGGACGCGCGGCGGTTCATGGTCGCGACCCGCGGTGCGGACCGAGCTCCGCCCCAAGCCGTGGAAGCGGCGCGGATCGAGGCGGTCCGCTACTGTCTGACACGCTATGGCGGCTCCAACATCGAATGGACCGAAGGGCCGGACCGCCCGGTCGAGGAGATCCCGCTCGAAGACGGTGTGCTCGTGCTGAGCGGGCGTTGCCTGGCCCGATAGCGGATCGCTCGGCCGTGCGCCGGTGGCGGCGCCCGGGCTATTGAATGACAGCCGGCTGCGCCCGATCTGGTGGCGGGACAGCACCGGAGACCCGACATGCCGCGCCTGGCCCTCGCCTTCGCCGTTCTCTTCGCCCAGCCCGCCGTTGCGGAGTTGGAGCAGGAACCGCGCATCACCGAAGGGCTGATCACGGTCGGCATCGCCTACGAGATCAGCGAGCTGTGCCCCTCTCTCGACGCGCGAACGATTCGCGGCCTGCGCTATCTGCTGGCGCTCAAGGCCGCCGCGCGGGATCTGGGCTATAGCGATGCGGAGATCGACGCCTTCATCGATGACGATGCAGCCAAGGACCGCCTGGAGGCGGTCGCGCGCGCGCGGCTGGCAGCCAAGGGAGCGCGGCGCGGGGATGTCGCGGCCCATTGCCGCGTCGGCGAGGCGGAGCTTGCGGCCGACAGCCAGATCGGGCGGCTTCTGTCCAAGTGACAGCGCCCGTGGCGGGCGGGGAGGGGGCTCTGCCCCCCGGCCTGCGGCCTCCCCCCGAGGTATTTCCGGCAAGATGAGGCGGGCGGGGGCGCGCGATTCCCGCGTCCTGCGGCGAACCCCCTCCTGGTCATGGGCGTTGAGGGAGGGTAGAACCTCCCCCGAACGCCGAGACCGGAGCTTCCCATGAGCGACCTCAAGAAAATCGTGATCGACGGCAACGAGATCGAGGTGCCCGCCGCGATGACGCTGATCCAGGCCTGCGAGGAGGCCGGGATCGAGATCCCCCGCTTCTGCTATCACGAGCGCCTGTCGATCGCCGGCAATTGCCGGATGTGCCTGGTCGAAGTGGTGGGCGGCCCGCCGAAGCCCGCCGCCTCTTGCGCGATGCAGGTCAAGGATCTGCGTCCCGGGCCCGAGGGGCAGCCGCCGGTGGTCAAGACGAACTCGCCCATGGTCAAGAAGGCCCGCGAGGGGGTGATGGAATTCCTGCTCATCAACCATCCGCTCGACTGTCCGATCTGCGACCAGGGCGGGGAATGCGATCTGCAGGATCAGGCGATGGCCTATGGCGTGGATTTCTCCCGCTACCGCGAGCCCAAGCGTGCGGCCGTCGACCTGGACCTGGGCCCGCTGGTCGAGACGCATATGACGCGCTGCATCTCCTGCACCCGCTGCGTTCGCTTCACGACCGAGGTGGCCGGGATCACCCAGATGGGCCAGACAGGCCGGGGCGAGGATAGCGAGATTACCAGCTATCTGGGAGAGACGCTCAAGTCGAACATGCAGGGCAACATCATCGACCTTTGCCCGGTGGGTGCGCTGGTCTCCAAGCCGTACGCCTTTACTGCGCGTCCCTGGGAGCTGACCAAGACCGAGACGGTCGATGTGATGGACGCGCTGGGCTCGTCGATCCGGGTCGATACCAAAGGGCGCGAGGTGATGCGCATCCTGCCGCGCAACCATGACGGCACCAACGAAGAGTGGATCAGCGACAAGACCCGCTTCGTCTGGGACGGCCTGCGCCGGCAGCGTCTGGACCGGCCCTATCTGCGCGAGAACGGCAGGTTGCGGCCGGCGACGTGGCCCGAGGCGCTTTCGGCCGCGGCGGAGGCGATGAAGGGCAAGAAAGTCGCCGGTCTGGTCGGCGATCTGGCCTCGACCGAGGCGGCTTATGCGCTGAAATCGCTGATGGATTCTCTAGGCGGTGTGACGGAGTGCCGGACCGATGGGGCGAAGCTGCCCGCCGGCGATCGCGCGGGCTATGTCGGGACCGCGGCGGTCGAGGATATCGACGATGCGGAGACGATCCTCCTGATCGGGACCGATCCTTCGGTCGAGGCGCCGGTGCTGAATGCGCGCATCCGCAAGGCGTGGCTGCGCGGCGCCAAGGTCGCGCGGATCGGTGCTCCGGCGGAGCTCTCCTATGAACCGGTGGATCTCGGCACCGGGCGCGAGGCGCTGTCCAAGCTGGCCGCGCAGGACCATTCCGGTCAGCGCGAGACCAAAGGAATCGTCATCGTCGGACAAGGCGCTCTGACGGGCGAGGACGGGGCCGATGTGCTCGCCGTCATCCGGGCGATGGCGGCGGATGCGGGCGCATCGGTGCTGGTGCTGCACACGGCTGCCGGTCGCGTTGGAGCGATGGATGTGGGCGCGACCTGCGATGGCGGCATCGCCGAGGCGCTGGCCGCTGACGTTATCTACAACTTGGGAGCCGATGAGGTGGACGTGCTCGAGGGCGCCTTCGTCATCTACCAGGGCTCGCATGGGGACCGGGGCGCGCATCGCGCCGATGTGATCCTGCCGGGCGCGGCCTGGACGGAAGAGCAGGGGCTGTTCGTCAATACCGAAGGGCGTCCGCAACTGGCCCTGCGCGCGGGCTTCGCCCCCGGCGACGCCAAGGAGAACTGGGCGATCCTCCGGGCGCTTTCGGCCGAGTTGGGACATCAATTGCCGTTCGACAGCCTGGCGCAGCTGCGCCGCGCGATGATCGAGACGGCGCCGCAGCTGGGCGAGATCGACCAGGTGCCCGTGAACGAGGCGGGCGCCTTGGGCGCGGCGCCGGAGTTGGGCGCGGGCGACTTCACGACGGCCGTGGACGAGTTCTACCTTACCAACCCGATCGCGCGCGCCTCCAAGCTGATGGGCGAGTTGGCCGCCCTGGCGAAGGGGCGCGATGCCCAGCCCATCGCCGCGGAGTGATGCGGGCTGCGCCGCTTTGCGCGGCGCTCCTGGCCTGTGCCGCGTGCGAGATGGAGGAGTTGCCGGAAATCAACGTCTTCCGCCCCGACTACCAAGGTGTGGAGACGCGCCTTCTGGCGGAAAATCTGGTCAACCTGATCGTCCGCATGGAAGGCGCGCGCGACGGCGAGGACGTCAGCGACTACGCTCGCTGCGCGGCGGCGCAATACGCGCTGATCCGGGGCTTCGGATTCGCGCGTCATGTGCGCACATCCGTCGAGGAACGGGCTGGCCTTTGGAGCGGAGATGCGGTTTACACCGTGTCGCCGGACCTCCCACGGGGGGTGAGAACGATCGATGCGGAAGTGGTGGTCGACGATTGCCAAGCCCGCGGCATCCCCACGATCTGAGTGGGGGGGCAAGACCCATGAGGGACCGACATGGCTGACTTTCTTGCGACACCGGCGGGACTGGCCCTGCTGATCCTCGCTCAGGTGCTGAGCGTCGTGACCTTCGTCATGGTCTCGCTGCTGTTCCTCGTCTACGGCGATAGGAAGATCTGGGCCGCCGTCCAGATGCGCAGGGGCCCCAACGTGGTGGGCGTCTTCGGCCTGCTTCAGACGGTGGCCGACGCGCTGAAATACGTCGTCAAGGAGATCGTGATCCCGGCGGGCGCGGATCGCACCGTGTTCATGCTGGCGCCGCTGATCTCCTTCGTGCTGGCGCTCATCGCCTGGGCGGTGATTCCGTTCAGCGACACCTGGGTGCTGTCCGACATCAACGTCGCCATCCTTTACGTCTTCGCGATCTCCTCGCTGGAGGTCTACGGCGTCATCATGGGCGGCTGGGCGTCGAACTCGAAATACCCGTTCCTCGGGTCGCTGCGGTCCGCTGCACAGATGATCTCCTATGAGGTCTCGATCGGTCTGATCATCATCGGGGTGATCCTGTCGACGGGTTCGCTGAATTTCGGCGATATCGTGCGGGCGCAGGACACGGCCTATGGCTTCTTCGGCTGGTATTGGCTCCCGCACCTGCCGATGGTGTTCCTGTTCTTCATCTCGGCACTGGCCGAGACCAACCGCCCGCCCTTCGACCTGCCCGAGGCCGAGTCGGAGCTGGTCGCGGGCTACCAGGTCGAATACTCCTCCACGCCCTTCCTGCTGTTCATGGCGGGGGAGTACATCGCGATCTTCCTGATGTGCGCGCTGATTACGCTGCTGTTCTTCGGCGGCTGGCTGTCGCCGATCCCGTTCCTGCCCGACGGGCCGGTCTGGATGGTGGCGAAGATGGCGTTCTTCTTCTTCCTCTTCGCGATGGTGAAGGCCATCGTGCCCCGCTACCGCTATGATCAGCTGATGCGTCTGGGCTGGAAGGTGTTCCTGCCGTTCTCGCTGGGCTGGGTCGTTCTGGTCGCGTTTCTCGCCAAGTTCGAGATCCTGGGCGGGTTCTGGGCGCGTTGGCCCGAAGTCGCGGCGATGGTGAACTGATGGCCCGGGCCGCACGCAACTTTCCGATGATCGGAGGCTGACCAATGACCACCACCGACACGCAGATCGACTGGAAACGCAGCGCCAAGTATTTTCTTTTGGCGGACATGTGGACCGGGATGAAGCTGGGGCTGAAGTATTTCTTCGCGCCTAAGGCGACGCTGAACTATCCGCACGAAAAGGGCCCGCTGAGCCCGCGCTTCCGGGGGGAGCACGCCCTGCGCCGCTATCCCAACGGCGAGGAACGGTGCATCGCCTGCAAGCTCTGCGAGGCGATCTGCCCCGCGCAGGCCATCACCATCGACGCCGAGCCGCGGGACGACGGCTCCCGCCGGACGACGCGCTACGACATTGACATGACGAAGTGCATCTATTGCGGCTTCTGTCAGGAGGCCTGCCCGGTGGATGCCATCGTCGAGGGCCCGAATTTCGAGTTCGCCACCGAGACCCGGGAAGAACTGTTCTACGACAAGGAGAAGCTGCTCGCGAACGGGGAGCGGTGGGAAGCGCTGATCGCCAAGAACCTTGAGCTGGACGCGCCGTACAGATGACCGACAACCCCTTCGCCGCCTGGACCAAGCAGATGCAGGACATGGCCAAGGCCATGAACCCTGCGCTGGAGAGCTTCACCCCCAAGGGCTTCGAGAAGCTCTGGCCGACGATGCCCGGCGACATGGTCGAGCAGTTCGCCGGCAAGGGGATGAACCCCGAGGGGCTGGACGCCAAGACCAAGATGCTGCTGACGCTGGGCGGGCTGACCATCCTGGGGGCGCAGGCCGAGGCGCAGATTCGGATGACCGTGCGCCAAGCCGTGGCGCAGGGCGCCACCAAGCAGGAGATCGCCGAGGCAATCGGCCTGATGGGCCTGTTCGGCGGCCTGCCCGCGATGAACAAGGCGATGAGCCTCGCCAATGAAGTGCTGGAGGAGACGCCGGAATGACTGTCCTGACCTTCGCGTTCTACCTGTTCGCGATCCTCACGATCACCGGCGGCCTGATGACGGTGCTCAGCCGGAACCCGGTCCATTCGGTGCTTTGGCTGATCCTGACATTCCTTTCGACGGCCGGCCTTTTCGTGCTGATCGGGGCGGAGTTCGTGGCGATGCTGCTGATCATCGTCTATGTCGGCGCGGTCGCGGTGCTGTTCCTGTTCGTGGTGATGATGCTCGACATCGATTTCGCCGCGCTCAAGGCGGAGATGGCGAAATACGTGCCGCTCGCCGGGTTGATCGGGATCGTGCTGCTGATGCAGCTGGTCATCGCCTATGGCGTCTGGGACGTGGCCGAGGGGGTCGTGGTTGCCGATGGGCTGTCCAATATCCCGCCGCCCGAGACGCTGAACACCTCGGCTTTGGGCCTTGTCCTCTATGACGAGTATTTCCTGCAATTCCAGCTCTCCGGCCTGATCCTGCTGGTCGCGATGATCGGGGCCATCGCGCTGACCCTGCGCCACCGCAAGGACGTCAAGCGCCAGAACGTGCTGCATCAGATGTGGCGCGACCCGGCCAAGGCGATGGAGGTGCATGACGTCAAGCCGGGGCAGGGGCTCTGAGGTGCGCCTGGTCGCCCTCTTCCTGCTGGCGCTGACGGGCCCGGGCCTCGCGCTCGACCTGTCCCAATGCCGCCGCATCACGACCCCGTCCTATGGGGGCGAGGCGCGGCATCAGGCGATGGCGGGGGATTGGGCGTCCTGGATCGAGTGGTGGAGCCAGGAGGGCGTCTATACCGACCTCAAGGTCGCCGATTGCGGCGACCACCGGCTGATGACCGCGCGGTTGCGGGAAGAGAACATCAAGGACCGCCGATTCGACCGCCGCCGCGCGGGGATGGAGGCGTTCGAGACCTATGCGGGCCGCGCCGCGGCCTTTTACGACCTGGACGACCTGAGCGCCGCAATGGATCGCGTCGCCGAGGATAGCCGGGTGGAGCCCATGCTGCGGGAGGCTTGCGCCTGCGCGGCGCTGCACCCGGATTTGCGCGGGGGGCTGGACGCCTTCGCGCTGGAATGACAGACGGCGGGGCGGACGGCCCCGCGACCAAGACGGGGCAATGGCCCGAGGGGACGACCGGATGATCGGACTGGAACACTACCTCACCGTGGCGGCGGCACTGTTCGTCATCGGGATCTTCGGCATCTTCCTGAACCGGAAGAACGTCATCATCATCCTGATGTCGATCGAATTGATGCTGCTGGCGGTGAACATCAACTTCGTCGCCTTCTCAGGCTTCTTGGGCGATCTGACGGGGCAGGTCTTCACCCTCTTCGTGCTGACCGTCGCCGCGGCCGAGGCGGCCATCGGCCTCGCCATCCTGGTCTGCTTCTTCCGCAACAAGGGCACGATCGACGTCGAAGACGTCAACGTGATGAAGGGGTAACGAAAGATGGAAACCATCCTCCTCCTCGCGCCCCTGGTCGGCTCGATCATCTGCGGCTTCGGCTGGAAGTTCATCGGCGAGCAGGCCGCCATGGTCACGGCTACGGGCCTACTGATTCTGTCGGCGCTGCTCAGCTGGATCGTGTTCCTCTCCCATGATGGTGTCACCGAGACGATCCCGCTGCTGACCTGGATCGAGTCGGGCAGCCTGTTCACCGAATGGGCCATCCGTATGGACCGGCTGACGGCGACCATGCTGATCGTGATCACCACGGTCTCGGCGCTCGTCCATGTCTACAGCTTCGGCTACATGGATCACGATCCGCAGTGGAAGGAGGGCGAGGTCTACAAGCCGCGCTTCTTCGCCTATCTGTCCTTCTTCACCTTCGCGATGCTGATGCTGGTGACGGCGGACAACCTGTTGCAGCTGTTCTTCGGCTGGGAGGGCGTAGGCGTTGCTTCCTACCTGCTGATCGGGTTTTACTGGCGCAAACCCTCGGCCGGTGCCGCCGCGATGAAGGCGTTCATCGCCAACCGGGTCGGAGATTTCGGCTTCCTGCTGGGCATTTTCGCCATCTTCTACGTGACCGACACGATCCAGTTGCAGACCATCTTCGAGATGGCGCCGGAGATCGCGGAGACCGAGCTGAGCTTCCTCTGGACCACGTGGAACGCGGCGGAGCTCATCGCCTTCCTGCTGTTCATCGGCGCCATGGGCAAATCGGCGCAGTTGGGCCTGCATGTCTGGCTGCCCGACGCGATGGAGGGCCCGACCCCGGTGTCGGCCCTGATCCACGCGGCGACCATGGTCACTGCGGGCGTCTTCCTGGTCTGCCGCATGTCGCCGATCATGGAGTTCGCGCCCTCCGCCATGGGCTTCGTCGTCGTGATCGGCGCGGCCTCGGCCTTCGTCGCGGCGACGATCGGCCTGGTGCAGAACGACATTAAGCGCGTGATCGCCTACTCCACCATGTCCCAGCTGGGCTACATGTTCGTGGCCGCCGGTCTTGGAGCCTACTCGGTCGCCATGTTCCACCTGCTGACCCACGCCTTCTTCAAGGCGCAGCTGTTCCTCGGCGCGGGCTCCGTCATCCATGCCATGCATCACGAGCAGGACATGCGGAACTATGGCGGTCTGAAGGACAAGATCCCCTACACCTTCTGGGCGATGATGATCGGAACGCTGGCGATCACCGGCGTGGGTATCCCGCTTCTCTATATCGGCTTCCCGGTGGGCTTTGCCGGGTTCATCTCCAAGGATGCGATCATCGAGGTGGCCTATGTCGGCAATACCGGCGCCTTCTGGATCCTGGTCGTGGCCGCCGCGATGACCAGCTTCTATTCCTGGCGGCTGATGTTCCTGACCTTCTACGGCAAGCCGCGGGGCGACAAGCACACCCATGAGCACGCCCATGAGAGCCCGATGAACATGGTCGCGCCGCTCGGCGTGCTGGCCGTGGGCTCGGTGCTGGCGGGGATGGTGTTCTACGGACCCTATTTCGGAAGCCAGGAGAAGGTCGACAAGTTCTTCGGGATCTCGGAGGCGGAATATGCCGTCAACGATCTCGTCCCGCTCGGCGCGGCCCATGCCGCGGGAGAGGGAGCCGAGGAGGCGCACCCGCGCCATCAGGAGCCGGGGCAGGGCGCGATCTTCGTCGGTCCTGAGAACCACGTGATCCACGAGGCGCATCTGGTTCCGAAATGGGTCAAGGTCTCGCCCTTCCTGGCGATGCTCTTGGGCCTGGGCACCGCCTACATGTTCTACATCCGCAAGCCGGAACTGCCGGGGATCTGGGCGCGCAATGCCGGGGCGGCCTATCAGTTCATCTTCAACAAGTGGTATTTCGACGAGATCTACGACTACGTCTTCGTCCGCTCCGCCAAGTGGTTGGGCCGCTTCCTCTGGAAACGGGGAGACGGGACGGTCATCGACGGCTCGATCAACGGGCTGGCGATGGGGATCGTGCCGTTCTTCACCAAGGCGCTCAGCAAGGCGCAGTCGGGATACATCTTCACCTATGCCTTCGCGATGGTCATCGGGATCGTGATCCTGATCACCTGGACGACCATCGGTGCGGGGAACTAAGCCATGGCCAACCTCCTCTCCATCGTCACTTTTACGCCGCTGATCGCCGCGCTGATCCTCGCGCTCTTCCTGCGCGGCGAGGACGAGGCGGCGCAGCGCAACGCCAAATGGCTCGCGCTCGGCGCTACCAGCTTCACGTTCCTCGTGTCGCTCTTCGTGCTGTTCGGCTTCGACCCGCAGGACACGGGCTTCCAGTTCGTGGAGGAGCGGAAATGGCTGCTCGGCCTCAACTACAAGATGGGCGTCGACGGCATCTCGATCACCTTTGTGTTGCTGACGACCTTCCTGATGCCGCTGGTGATCGCCTCGGCCTGGGACGTCACCCACAAGGTCAAGGAGTATATGGTCGCCTTCCTGGTGCTTGAGACGCTGATGATCGGCGTGTTCTGTGCGCTCGACCTGATCCTGTTCTACCTCTTCTTCGAAGCCGGCCTGATCCCGATGTTTCTGATTATCGGCATCTGGGGCGGGAAGGATCGCATCTACGCCTCCTTCAAGTTCTTCCTCTACACGCTGCTCGGCTCGGTGCTGATGTTGATCGCGATGATCGCGATGTATGTCGATGCCGGCACCACCGACATCCCGACGCTGCTGGCCCATGATTTCAGCTATGCGCCGCTGAACGTGCTGGGCCTGAACATCGTCGGCGGCGCGCAGACGCTGATGTGGCTGGCCTTCTTCGCGAGCTTCGCCGTCAAGATGCCGATGTGGCCGGTCCATACCTGGCTGCCGGACGCGCACGTCCAGGCGCCCACCGCGGGCTCGGTCGTGCTGGCCGCGATCCTGCTGAAGATGGGCGGCTATGGCTTCCTGCGGTTCTCCCTGCCGATGTTCCCGGTCGGGTCCGAGGTGATGGGGCCGCTGGTGCTGTGGCTCTCGGCCATCGCCATCGTCTACGCATCGCTCGTCGCGCTGATGCAGGAGGACATGAAGAAGCTGATCGCCTATTCTTCGGTCGCCCATATGGGTTTCGTGACAATGGGCATCTTCGCGGCCAACCAGCAGGGGGTGGATGGGGCGATCTTCCAGATGATCTCCCACGGCTTCATTTCGGGCGCGCTCTTCCTGATCGTCGGCGTAATCTATGACCGGATGCACACCCGCGAGATCGACGCCTATGGCGGTCTGGTGAACCGGATGCCCGCCTATGCGCTGGTCTTCATGCTGTTCACCATGGCCAATGTCGGCCTGCCGGGCACCTCGGGCTTCGTCGGAGAATTCCTGACCCTGATCGGCGTGTTCCAGGTCAACACCTGGGTCGCTCTGGTCGCCTGTACCGGCGTGATCCTGTCGGCGGGCTATGCGCTGTGGCTCTATCGCCGGGTGGTCTTCGGGGACCTCATCAAGGAGAGCCTTCGCTCGATCACCGACATGACGTCCCGCGAAAAGGCGATCTTCGCGCCACTCGTTTTCTTCACCATCCTGCTTGGCGTCTACCCGTCGCTTCTGACCGACATTATCGGCCCCTCCGTGGCCGAGTTGGTCGCCGACTACCAGATCGCCACCGCCGACCTGATCCTCGACCACGCGGTCGCGGATGCGGACCACTGAGGGCCGAGACATGACCGCTACCGACCTCGAACTCATCCTCCCCGAGATCCTGCTGGCCGTCTACGCGATGGTGGCGCTGATCGGGGCCGTCTACACGACGAAGGACGCGCTGGCGCGGCCCTTGGTCTGGGTGACGGCAGCCGTGCTGGTGCTGATGGCGGCGCTTGTCGGGCTCTCGGACGACCTGGGCGCGGGCTTCTCCGGCATGATCGTCAAGGACAGCTTCGCCCGTTTCGCGCAGGTGACCATCCTGCTCTCCGCCGCGATCGTCCTCGTCCTGAGCGCCGACTACATGGAGCGCGCGGGGCTGATGAAGTTCGAGTATCCGATCCTCATCACGCTGTCGGTCATCGGCATGATGGTGATGGTGTCCTCCGGTAACCTTCTGACCCTCTATATGGGCCTGGAGCTTCAGTCGCTGTCGCTCTACGTCGCCGCGTCCATGCGGCGCGACCACGTCAAGTCGACCGAGGCGGGTCTGAAATACTTCGTGCTCGGCGCGCTGTCCTCGGGCCTGCTGCTCTACGGTATCTCGCTGACCTACGGCTATACGGGCACAACCGACTTCGCCGGCGTGATCGCCGCCGCAACCGATGGCGACATCCCGCTGGGCCTGCTGTTCGGCCTAGTGTTCATGATCTCCGGCATGGCGTTCAAAGTGTCGGCGGCCCCGTTCCACATGTGGACGCCGGACGTCTACGAGGGTTCGCCCACGCCGGTGACCACCTTCTTCGCCACCGCGCCGAAGGTCGCCGCCATGGGGATGTTCGCCCGTGTCGTGCATGATGCCTTCGGCGGTGTGGTCGGCGACTGGCAGCAGATCGTGGCGCTGCTCGCGGTGCTCTCGATGTTCGTCGGCGCCATCGCCGCTATCGGGCAGCGCGATATCAAGCGGCTGATGGCCTACTCGTCGATCGCCCATATGGGCTATGCGCTGATGGGGCTGGCCGCCGGCACGGCGGGTGGCGTCCAGGCGATGCTGCTCTACATGGCGATCTACGTGGTGATGAATATCGGCACCTTCGCCTTCATCCTGTGCATGACCCGCGACGGAATGGAGACCACCGATATCCGGTCCCTGAATCAGCTCTCGGACAAGCATCCGGGCAAGGCGCTGGCGCTGCTCGTCCTGATGTTCTCGCTGGCGGGCATTCCGCCGATGCTAGGCTTCTTCGCCAAGCTGGCGGTGCTTCAGGCGGCGGTCGAGGCGGGGCTGGTCTGGCTGGCCGTTCTGGGCGTGATCGCCTCGGTGATCGGGGCGTTCTACTACCTCCGCATCGTGTTCTACATGTATTTCGGCAAGACCGAGAGCCCGGTCGATGGGGATATGCCGCTGGTGCAGATGGTCGCTCTGGTCGCCTCCGCCGCGATCATGCTGGTGGGCATCATCAACATGTTCGGGCTGGAAGGTGCCGCCCTGGCCGCTGCCACCACGCTGGTGAACTGAGTGGCGGCGTGGCCCGCTGACGTCGATCGGGTCGTCCTGGAGAGCACCGACAGCACCTCCGCCGAGGCCGCGCGCCGGGCGCCTCCGGGTCCGACCTGGATCCTGGCCCGCCGCCAGACCGCCGCGCGCGGGCGTCGCGGGCGGGCCTGGTCGATGCCGGAGGGCAATTTCGCCGCCTCTCTGACCTGGCGCCCCGGTGGCGCCCCGGCCATGCACGCGCTGCGCAGCTTCACCGCTTCGCTGGCCCTCCATGACGCGCTGAGCGGGATGGGCGTGGCGGGACTGACGCTGAAATGGCCGAACGACGTGTTGCTGGAGGGCGGAAAGCTGGCCGGCATCCTGCTGGAGGGATCCGGAGACCGGCTGATCCTGGGCATCGGCATCAATCTGGTCGCCGCCCCGGGTGCGGCCGAGGTGGAGCCCGGGGCGGTGCGTCCCGTCTCCCTGCTGGAAGCCACGGGTCTGCGCGTCACGCCCGAAGCGATGCTCGACGCGCTGGCACCCGCCTTCGCCGCCCGCGAGGCGGAGCTCGTCACCTGGGGCTTCGCGCCGATCCGTAGGGCGTGGTTACACCGCGCCGCCCGGCTGGGGGAGGGCGTCACGGCGCGGACCATGCGCGAGACGCTCCAAGGCACGTTCGAGGACGTGGACGAGGACGGGCAGCTCGTGCTCCGCACTGCGGAGGGGCCGCGACGCATCCCGGCGGCGGATATCTTCTTCGGACCGGTCCCGGGCGAAGAGACGGAGGCCGCGCTATGCTCCTGACCATCGATTGTGGCAACACCAACACCGTTTTCGGCATCTGGGACGGCACCGCCTTCGTCGCCTCCTGGCGGCGGGCGACCAATCACCAGAGCACGGCGGACGAGTATTACACTTGGCTGCGTACCTCGATGATGCTGCGCGGAATCGACGTGACCATCACCGAGTGCATCATCTCCAGCACCGTGCCCCGGGTGGTGTTCAACCTGCGCGTCCTCTGCGACCGCTATTTCGACACGCGTCCACTGGTCGTGGGCAAGCCCGACTGCGCGCTACCGGTCCCGCCCCGGGTCGATGCCGGCACCACAGTCGGGCCCGACCGCCTGGTCAACAGCGCGGGCGCCCATGACCGGCATGGCGGCGACCTGATCGTGGTGGATTTCGGCACCGCCACCACCTTCGACGTGGTCGACCATGACGGCGCCTATGTCGGCGGGGTGATCGCGCCGGGCGTCAATCTCAGCCTGGAGGCGCTCCACATGGCCGCCGCCGCGCTGCCCCATGTCGACATCACGCAGCCCACGCGGGTCGTGGGCACCAACACGGTCGCCTGCATGCAGTCCGGGATCTTCTGGGGCTATGTCGGCCTCATCAAGGAGATCTCCGCCCGCATCCGGGCGGAACGGGACCGCCCGATGCGCACCGTCGCCACGGGCGGGCTGGCCCCTTTGTTCCAGCAGGGCGACACCCTATTTGATGTCTTCGAAGAAGACTTGACGATGCACGGCCTCACCGTGATCCACCGATACAACAAGGAAATTTAGGATGGCACGCGACAGGCTCATCTACCTCCCCCTCGGCGGGGCGGGCGAGATCGGCATGAATGCCTATGTCTACGGCTACGGGCCGGAAGGGGCGGAGCGGCTGATCCTCGTCGATCTGGGCATCGCCTTTCCGGACATGGACAGCACCCCCGGCGTGGATGTGATCCTGCCGGATATCTCCTGGCTGACCGACAAGCTGGACCGGCTGGAGGCCGTTTTCATCACCCACGCCCACGAGGATCACGTCGGCGGTGTCGGGCATCTCAGCCCGCATCTCAAGACCCCCATCCACGCCCGCAAGTTCACCGCCAACCTCGCCCGCCGCAAGCTGGCCGAGAAGGGCCAGGATGTCGGTCTGGTCAAGACCGCGCATCCCTGGCCCGCGCAGATCGAGGCCGGGCCGTTCAAGGTGGGCTTCCTGCCCGTCTCGCATTCCATCCCCGAGAGCGCTGCGCTGGTCATCGACACGCCCGCGGGCCGCATCATCCATTCCGGCGACTTCAAGATCGACCGTACCCCCGTCGTGGGCGAGCCCTTCGATGACGCGCTTTGGGCCGAGGTCGCGCGGGGCGGGGTGCGGGCGCTGGTCTGCGACTCGACCAATGTGTTCAGCAAGCATCCCGGCCGCTCCGAGGCGGAGGTGAAGCCGAACCTGGAACCCCTGGTTAAATCGGCCAAGGGCATGTTCGTGGCGACCACCTTCGCCTCGAACGTGGCGCGGCTGCAATCGCTAGCCAAAGCCGGAGAGGCGGCGGGCCGCTCCATCTGTCTGATGGGCCGCGCCATGCGCCGCATGACCGAAGCCGCTGTGGAGGAGGGGATCCTGACGGATTTCCCCAAGACGATTTCGCCCGAGGATGCCGCTTCGGTTCCGCGCGAGAACCTGATGCTGATCGTCACCGGCTCCCAGGGGGAGCGGCGGGCGGCCTCGGCGCAGCTGAGCCGCGGCAAGTATTTCGGAATGGAGTTGAAGGACGGCGACACGTTCCTCTTTTCCTCCAAGACCATCCCGGGGAACGAGCGGGACGTGGCGATCATCATGAACAACCTCTCCGAACTGGGGGTGGATGTGGTGACCGAGGCGGATGGGCTCTACCACGTCTCGGGCCATGCCAACCGCCCGGACCTGGAGACCGTGCATCAGCTCGTCGATCCGCAGATCGTCATTCCCATGCATGGCGAGCATCGACATCTTCGTGAACACGCCAAGCTGGCCGATCGGCTGGGCCGGGTGGGCGTGCTGGCGCCGAACGGCACGATGGTGGACCTGGCGGGCAATCAGCCCGAAGTGGTCGATCACGTTGAGACGGGGCGGACCTATCTCGACGGCTCGGAGCTGGTGGGGCAGTTCGACGGCGTCGTTCGGGATCGTCTCCGCATGGCGCTGAACGGCCATGCCGTGGTCGCGGTCATGGTCGACGATGACGACGAGGTTCTAGAAGACACCTGGGTCGATCTGCGCGGCCTGCCGGAGATGGACAAGGGCGGACCTTTGGCGGACCGGATGGAGGACTACCTCGCCCGGCAACTGGCCCGGATCGACACGCGCACGGCGGGCGATGACGAAAAGCTCGAAGATCTGATCATCAAGGGCGTGCGTAAGGTCGCCCAGGACGAGGTCGGAAAACGGCCTGAAGTGACGGTCCTGATCACGCGGCTGGCCGCGGAATAAGACTGCCTTGTGTGGCTCTTAAATGACGTTGCGTCAGTGGTATCCGGTTTACCTCGATCTGCAATAGGTCAACCGGGTTCGATGCACTATGTCAGGAGACGGTGCGGCGGCATTATGGTCTCCGACCGATGTGCCGTCTTTTCTCGAGTGTGTTGTGGGAGGGGGAGGCGATGGGTCTCCCCCTTTCTCGCTTTATTCGGCCGCGATCGGCTCGGCTGCTTCGACCTTGACCGCCGAGAACTTGAATTCGGGGATCTTGCCGAACGGGTCCAGAGCCGGGTTCGTCAGGAGGTTCGCCGCGGCTTCCACATAGGCGAAGGGCAGGAAGACCATGTCCGGCGCCACCGCGCGGTCCATCCGTGCCAGCAGCGTTACCGAGCCGCGCCGCGTCGTCAGCCGAACCGTGCCGCCCGGTGCCACGCCCAGCTTGCGCAGGGTCGAGGGGTGGAGCGAGCAGTTCGCCTCGGGCTCAACGGCGTCGAGCACGGTGGCGCGTCGGGTCATGGAGCCGGTATGCCAATGCTCCAGCTGCCGTCCCGTGGTCAGGATCATCGGATACTCGGCGTCCGGGGTCTCGTCGGGTGGAATCACGTCGGCGGGGGTGAAGCGCGCTCGGCCTCCGGCCCTCGGGAAGCCGTCGGCGAAGACGATGGGCTGGCCAGGATCTTCGGGCGATAGCGACGGATAGGTGACCGCGCCCTCGTCCTCCAGCCGCGCCCAGGTGATGTTGTCGAGGGACGGCATCACCTGCTTCATCTCGGCGAAGACGTCGCGCGGATGGGTGTAGCGCCAGTCGAGACCGCAACGCTTCGCCAGCTCGGTGACGATCCACCAGTCTTGGCGCGCCTCGCCCGGGGGCGGCACGGCGGGGCGGCCCATCTGGACTTGCCGGTTGGTATTGGTGACGGTCCCCGCCTTTTCCGCGAAGGCCGAGGCGGGCAGGATGACATCGGCATAATTGGCCGTCTCGGTCAGGAAGATGTCCTGCACCACCAGATGGTCCAACTTGGCGAGGGCAGCGCGGGCATGGTCCAGGTCGGGGTCCGACATGGCCGGGTTCTCGCCCAGGATGTACATCGCCTTGATCCGGTCGTCATGGACCGCGCCCAGGATCTCGGTGACGGTCAGGCCCTTTTCCGCGACGATCTCGCCGCCATGGCCGCCTTCATCGCCCCAGAGGCCCGCGTATTTCTCCCGCACCTCCTCCGATAGCACCGAGGCGTAGTCCGGCAGGAACATCGGAATCAGCCCCGCATCGGAGGCGCCCTGCACGTTGTTCTGTCCCCTGAGCGGGTGCAGCCCCGCGCCGGGCCGCCCGACCTGACCCGTCATCAGCGCGAGCGAGATCAGGCAGCGGGAGTTGTCGGTGCCGTGGATATGCTGCGACACGCCCATGCCCCAGAAGATCATCGCGGCCTTTGCGCCCGCGAAGGTCCGCGCCACGGCGCGCACGGTGTCGGCGTCGATCCCGGTCAGGCCGGTCATCTTCTCGGGGGCGAAGCCCTCCAGATGGGCCTTCTGCGCCTCCCAGTTCTCGGTCATCGCCTCGATATACTGGCGGTCCGTCAGCCCCTCATCGGCGATCACGTGCATGATCGAGTTCAGCAGCGCCACATCCGCGCCGGGGCGGAACTGCACCATATGCGCCGCGTGGCGCTTGAGCGCCTGACCCCGCGGATCCATCACGATCAGCTTACCGCCGCGCTTGGCGAATTGCTTGAAATAGGTGGCGGCGACGGGGTGGTTCTCTACCGGGTTGGCGCCGATGACGATGGCGACATCGGCGTTCTCGATCTCGTTGAAGGTCGCTGTCACGGCGCCGGAGCCGACATTCTCCAGCAGCGCCGCGACCGAGGAGGCGTGGCAGAGCCGGGTGCAGTGGTCGACATTGTTGTGGCCGAAGCCCTGGCGGATGAACTTCTGAAAGAGATACGCCTCTTCGTTGGAGCATTTGGCCGAGCCGAAGCCCGCCACCTCGCGCCCCCGGCCACGCAGCCCCGCTGCGGCGGCCTCCAGCGCCTCTTCCCAGGTCGCTTTGCGGAAATGGGTGGACAGATTGCCCGGATCGACGTTCAGGCCCTTGGCCGGCGCGTCGTCGCGGCGGATCAGCGGCACCGTCAGGCGGTGGGGGTGGTGGATGTAGTCGAAGCCGAAGCGGCCCTTGACGCAAAGCCGACCTTCATTGGCGGGCCCGTCGATGCCATCGACCTTGACGATCCGGTCCCCCTTGGACTTGAGCGAGACTTGGCAGCCGACGCCGCAGAACGGGCAGATCGACTTGGTCTCCCGGTCCCAATCGGCCGAATCGCCGATTTGCCGGGCGTCGACTATTGACGCCTCCATCAGCGCGCCGGTCGGGCAGGCCTGGACACATTCGCCGCAGGCGACGCAGGTGCTTTCGCCCATCGGGTCGTCGAAATCGAAGACCGGATAGGCGTCATGCCCGCGCCCGGCCATGCCGATCACGTCATTGACCTGCACTTCGCGGCAGGCGCGCACGCAGAGGCCGCATTGAATGCAGGCATCGAGATTGACGCGCATCGCGACATGGCTGTCGTCGAGCAGGGGGATGCGCTCCGCTTCCAGGGTGGGCAGGCGGCTTTCGGCGATGCCATTGGCCTCGGCCATGTCCCATAGATGCGACGAGCGGTCATGC
Source organism: Jannaschia seohaensis (assembly GCF_900116765.1). GTDB lineage: Bacteria > Pseudomonadota > Alphaproteobacteria > Rhodobacterales > Rhodobacteraceae > Jannaschia > Jannaschia seohaensis. The sequence continues at coordinate 54,010 of NZ_UETC01000016.1, forward strand.
GCCGCGTCCCGCTCGGGCTGGTCGGCGAGCAGCATCTCGATCACCATCTTGCGGGCACTCTTGGCGCGGGCGCTATGGGTGGTGACGACCATGCCATCGGTCGGCTCCCGGATGCAGGAGGCGGCGAGCGTCCGCTCCCCCTCGATCTCGACCATGCAGGCGCGGCAATTCCCGTCGGGGCGATAGCCCGGCGCGGGTTTATGGCAAAGATGTGGGATCACGAGGCCCCGGCCGTTCGCGACCTCCCAGATGGTCTCGCCGGGGCGGGCCTGGACGGTCTCGCCATCCAGGGTGAATGTGATCGTGTCGGGCATGGTCGCTCCGCTGGCCTGTTGGCGTCAGGGTAGGCGGCAAAAGGTCAGACAGAAAGGCACTTCGCGACGAAGCAGACCCGCAAAACGACGCCTGGGCAGGGGCGCCGTCCGCTCTCCGCACCGCGGAAACGGGCAGAATTAACCCTAACGACGCCACGTTTTAACCAAACTGCATTGTCAATTCTGGGTCAACAAAAGCCGTCGGGCGAGGCGGCCAAGGACCGAGGATGGTAGCTATGGTTAGCGCTGAGATGGGTGATCAGACCTTTGCGGAGGGGACGGCGGACGAACTCCCCGCCGGCACGGAACTGCTGCACGGCCAGTATAAGATCGTCAGTTTCCTGAACGCTGGCGGCTTCGGCATCACCTATCGCGCGGTCGACAGCCTCGACCGTCCCGTCGTCATCAAAGAGTGCTTCCCGGGCGCCTTCTGCCGCCGCTCGCGCGCGATCGTGCAGCCCAGATCTCGCGCCCATACCAATGAGTTCGACGGAATTGTCCGCCTCTTCGTGGAAGAAGCGCGCAGCCTCTCCAAGCTCCAGCACCCCAATATCGTCGGCGTGCATCAGGTCTTCGAGGAGAACGACACGGCCTATATGGCGCTCGATTTCGTTGAGGGCCGCGACCTGCTCGACATCCTGGAGGATCCGAGCACGGATCTGCCGCCTGACCAGATCGTCTCGATCCTGGACGACATGCTGGACGCGGTGCGATTCGTGCATGGGCAGGGGATGCTTCATCGCGACATCTCGCCGGATAACATCCTGATCGACGGCTCGGGCAAGCCCGTGCTGATCGATTTCGGCGCCGCGCGTCAGCAGGCGCAAAAGCAGAGCCGCGTTCTCTCGGCGATGCGCGTCGTCAAGGACGGCTACTCGCCGCAGGAATTCTACATCACCGGGTCGGAGCAGGGGCCGTTCAGCGACCTCTACGCGCTGGGCGCCTCGTTCTACCATCTGATCTCGCGCGAGATCCCGCCGGACAGCCAGCGCCGCCTGACCGCCATCGCTACGGGGGATCCGGACCCCTATGTGCCGCTGGCGGGGCGCTTCCCGGAATATGACGAGAATATGCTGAAGGCGATCGACAAGGCTTTGTCGATCTTGCCGCGTGACCGGATGCAGTCCGCCGCTGAATGGCTGGCCTTCATGAGCGGCCAGCCGATGCAGCCGGCCCCGACCCCGGCCCGGCCCAAGGCCGCGCCCGCCAACGCGCCCACCGCGCCGAAGGCCGGCAAGGGCAAGCTCGTGGCGGGCGTGGCCGTGCTCGCTGTCGCCGCGGGGCTCGGCTTCGTCTTCACCCAGGGCGGGGGTGAGGCCCTCGCCCCCGAGGCGCCCAGCCTTGCTTCGGTCGCGCCGGCCGCCACAAGCTCTCCGTTCCAGAGCGCACCGGAGGGCATCGACGAGACCTCCTTCGCGGTCTCGTCGAACGACACGCCCGCCGCCTCCGTCGAGACGCCGCACGCCCAGGCCGAGGCCCTCGTCGCACCCAGCCTCCCCGAACCGGAGATCGCCGCGCCCGCCGCGCCCGAGGCCGAGACCGAGCTCCCCTCCGCCGAGCCCCGCCGCGTCGCGCCGATCCCGGAGGGACCGTCCGAGACCGACGTTGCCGCGGCGCTGCCGGTGCGCGCGCCCTCCTTTTCGGCGCGCCCGGCACTGCGCCCCGCGGGTCTGGCCAGTGCTTTCCTGCCGGAGCCGCAGCGCACCCCGGACGCCGCGGCCGAGCCGTCTGGCGCGACGATCCTGTCCGCGCCGCGCCGCGCGACGCCCGCCGACGAGGTCGTCACCGCCGAGTTGCCGCAGGATCCTGGCGTGGAGGCGGGCGACTGGTCCGATCTGCGTCCTGTCTCGGCCGAGTTGCCCGGCGCCGAGATCCTGCCCGAGCCCCCGGCCGCGGAGACCGAATTGCTCAGCACCGGCTGGACGCTGGCGCTGCCCTTCCCGGATCTGCGCGTCGACGCGCAGGGCCGCTCCTGGGTGCTGAGCGCCAATGGCACGCCGGTCGCCGACCGGGCGGCCTTCGACGCGCTCATCGCCCGCGCGACCGATCTCTCCGCCGTTGAAGAGGTCGATGTGACCATGGGCATCGGGCCGCAGGGCGGCTCCGCCAGCCTGCAACAAACGACGACGCTGGCCACGGTCTACGAGACCCATCTCGAGGACGGCCCGACCTTCCGCTCGGAGCGCGATGGGGACGGCTGGACCACCCGCGTCCTTCGGATCGCGGCCGGGGGCGGCAGCGACCTTCAGGTCGGCGATGTGGTTATCGGCGCGATGGACACGGGCCAGACCTTCGAGGGCCCGACCGGCCTGGCCGAGAAGATCGCGGAGGGCCTCGCCAACGATCTCGACATTCTCAACTTCGCTGTCACCCGGGATGGCAGCACCTGGGTCGCCTCCCTGGCCCTGCCCTCGCGCGACTGAGCGTTGAGGCGTGTGTGAAGAAAGGACGTGAAAGATGAAGTTTCTCCGTAACCTCTTCGGCAAGAAGTCGGCCCAGCCGTCGCATCCGAACCCCGCGGCGCAACAGCCGGTCCAGCGCCGTGCCGGCGCGTCTGAGCGCGCGCTCTCGGCGGCCGAGATCGCCGCGGCGCGCGCCGCCGTCCCGCCCACGCCCAAACAGGGCGCTGAAGCTCCGCTGGCGACGACGCAGATCCTCCAGAACCTCGCCGAGCGTCTCAAGGAGCCGTCGGCGACCGGCATCTGGGACATCGAGGAGGATGCGCCCGCGCCGAAAGCCGCCGCCCCGGCCGCCCCGGCGATGGCGAAGGCTCCGTCGAACCCGACCAGCCCCCTGGCGGAGATGGCGGCCCGGGCCCCGGCGCGCAGCGCCCGCCGCAACAAGACGCGCCTGATCGGCTTCGACACCTCGGAAGGCAGCGTCGTCGACCTCTTCGACGAGGACGAGACCGCCACGTCGCTAGCCGGTGCCAATGCCGCCCCGGCGGCGTCCGCCGTCACTTTCCCGGTGGGCTGGGTTCTGATCGTGCAGGGGCCTGGTCGCGGCCATGCCTTCCCGCTGAGCGCTGGCATGTCCTCTATCGGACGCGGCGAGGATCAGACGGTGCGCCTGGACTTCGGCGATGCCGCGATCTCCCGCTCGGGCCATGCCGCCATCGTCTACGATCCCGACGAGCGCAGCTTCCTGCTGGGGCAGGGCGGCAAGTCGAACATCGTTCGTCTGAACGGAAAGCCCGTCATCGCCAGTACCGAGATGAACGATGGCGACGAGATCAAGATCGGCGAGACCATCCTGCAACTGAAGGCGCTGTGCGGGCCCGATTTCGATTGGAGCGACACCGACGGGGAGGAGGACGACGAAGATGTGGCGATCGCCTGAGCCGCGCTACGACGTCGCTTCTGCGATCGCTCAAGGCGGGCGTGACTATCAGGAGGATGCGATCACGACCGACTTTCCCTTCGGCATGGACAGCGGTGTCGCCGTTCTGGCCGACGGGATGGGCGGCCATGCCGCAGGCGATGTCGCCTCCAAGATCGTCGTCACCGAAGTCTATAGCGAGTTGAAATTCCAGTCGGCCAATTTCGCCGACTTCGAGCGGGACATCCCCGCTTTCATGCGGAAAGCCGCCAAGGGCGCCAATAGCTGCGTCCGGGATCACGTCCGCGCCAATCCCGGGTGCCAAGGCATGGGGGCGACGCTGGTCAGCGTCGTGCTGGTGGAAAACCGGATGTATTGGATGTCCATCGGCGACAGCCCGCTCTACCTGCTGCGCGACGGAAAACTGTGCCAGCTCAACGAGGATCATTCGCTGGCCCCTCAGATCGACTTCATGGTCGAGCAGGGTCTGATCAGCGCCGAGGCGGCCAAGAACCATCCCGACCGCAACTGCCTGACCTCGGTCATCCTGGGCGGCAAGGTGGCGCGTGCCGACTGCCCGATGGAGCCGTTCGAGCTGAAGCTGGGCGATGTGGTCGTGGTGTCGTCCGACGGGCTGCAATATCTCGAAGAGCCCAAGATCCGGAAGATCCTTCACAAATATCGGCGCCGCAAGGCCGCCGAGATCGCGGGATACCTGCTGGAGGCGCTGGATGAACTGGCCGATCCAGACCAGGACAATATCAGCTTTTCGGTCATCAAGCTGAACCACATGAAGCCGGTCGTCCGGAAGATCGTGGCCAAGCCGGTGGGCCTGATCGAGACCTACAGCGCCCCTGCGACCCGCGTCGCGGCGCTCCCGGATGTCGGCGGGGTCGCGATCGACGACGATACGGACCCCGCCGGGTCCGAGCCCATGGCCGATCCCGACGAAGAGGAAGCGGCGCGCGCCAGGGCCGAGATCCGGGCGCGGATGGAAGCCGAGATCCGGGCCGAGCTCGAAGCGGAAGCGGCCGCCCGGGCCGCTGCGGTGATCTCGGTTGAGCCCGGGCCCGACCCCGAAGTCGAACCGGCGGAGCCGGCGGCGGATGCCGACACCCGGTCCGAGCCTGAACCGGATCCCGAAGAAGACGAGGTGCTGCCCCTGGCGGCCAGTGGAGGAGCGAGATCATGAATGCCGCCGTCACCGAAACGCTGACCGGTCTGGACCGGGCCCTGGCCTCCGGGCTTCTGCCGTCCAAGGCGTCGGACCTGGCCCGCTCCCTGCGCGCCAGGCTGGCCGCGCCGATCCGCGTCACGGTGATGGGTCTGCCCGATACGGGCAAGTCGCGGGTCATCGATCTGCTGGCCGGCGACTCGATCGTGCCCGAGGGGGTCCGCCTGCCCGCGCTGCGCCTGAAATATGGCGAATTCGCGATGACGCGTATCACCCGCCCTGACGGCTCCACCGAAGAGCAGGCGGGTCTGGATGGGGCCTGGGCCGCCGGGCGGCGGGCCGTGATGGTCGACATGGAAGCTCCGCTGCCCGCGCTCAAGCGGATCACTCTGATGGAGATCGGCATCGGCCTGGGCCGGATCGAACAGGCTCGGGCCTGCGCCTGGGCGGCCAAGCAGAGCGAGTTGATCATCTGGTGCACCCGCGATTTCGGGGCGCCGGAACAGGCCGCCTGGGCGACGATGCCCGACGCGATCCGCGATCAGGCCATTCTCCTGCGTCCGAAGATCGATCTCTCGCCCAATCCGGCCGCGGCGCTGGACCGGGCGCACCGGCTGGCGCAGGACGATTTCGAGCGGGTGCTGGCCATCGACACGCCCCGGGCCCTGGCCGCGCGGCAGGGCGCCGAGGTCGACCGGGCCGAGTTCAAGGCGTCCGGAGGACAGTCTCTGATCGCCGCGGTCCTCAAGGTGATGGACCGGACGCGTCAGGGCTATCTCGACCGCGCCGACCTGCTGCTGGCCCGCCATCCCGAGGCCATCGAGGCCGTGGCCCCCATCGCCCGCGCGACGCCGGTTGTTCTTGTGGCCCGGGTCGCCCCCGCGACGCCGGCGCCCGCCCCGGCCGCCGCCCGCTCCTCGTCCGATGCGGTCGCCAAGCTGCTCAACTCCGTCGTCTCGCAAGGGGGCGATGCGGCCAAGGCGCCGGCCCCGGCGCTCTCCGAGGCGTCGCTGGATCTGCTGCGCGACGCGGTGACCCGCCTCCGCTCCGTCGGTACGGAGCTCTCGCAGACCGAAGGCAAGTTCCGCCGTACGGCCATGCTCGACCGCTCTGTGGAGGAGATCGTCGAACTGGAAGAGAGGATTGCCGACGCGCAGGAGGACGATCCGGCCCTGAGCCGCGCCCATGAGGACGTTCAGGCTGCGCTCGACCTGATCCAACTGATCCAGATCGAGAACGCTCCGCAGGCCGCTGACGATGCCGTCGTGCTGATGTTGCAGCTGCGCCGCCGCTTCGACCGCTGGCTCGACCGCACCCCCGTCGCGGCGTGACGCTGCGCCGGGGACACGATGAACCCGCAATTCACCAATTATCGGTCATTCTTTCGACAATCGGTGAGGGTCAGATTGGTTTCAAGGGTCGTGGCAAGGCGACCCAGTAGTAAGTGAGGATCACATCATGGAGATGTCGCAAATCGACCAGACCGGGGCAAGCGCCGCCACCCGGCCGGATGTCGCGGCCTCGGTGCTGTCGAAGGGGCAGGAGGCGCTGCGCGGGTTGGCCGAAGATATCGCCGGCCTGCGGGAGATCCTGTGCGACGTCGAGGCGATCGGCGGCCCCGACATGGCCAAGAAACTGCGCGGGCTGATGCACGATCTCGACACGTTCGAGCCCGCGGTCACGATGATCGGTCAGATCAAGTCGGGCAAGACGACCCTGGTCAACGCCATGGCGGGCCATCCGGACCTACTGCCCTCGGATGTGAACCCGTGGACGTCCGTGGTGACGTCGCTGCACCTCAACGTGCCCCGCGCCTCCGACGATCCGCGCGCCAGCTTCCGTCTGTTCGACGCCGACGAGTGGGACAATCTCGTCCGCAATGGCGGCCGCATCGGCGAGCTTTCGGCCCGCGCCGGCGCCGACAAGGAGGTCGAGAAGCTGCGCAAGCAGATCGCGCGCATGCACGAGAAGACGCGCGAGCGGCTGGGCCGGAAGTTCGAGATGATGCTCGGCCAGCAGCACGATTACGGCAGCTTCGACGATTCTCTCATCCAGCGCTATGTCTGCATGGGCGACGATTTCGACCCGGACCAGAAGGCGGACGGGCAGGGCCAGTTCGCCGACATCACCCGCTCCGCCGATCTGTGGCTCGACGCGGCGGGCCTGCCGATGCCGCTGTGCATCCGCGATACGCCGGGCGTCAACGACACCTTCATGATGCGCGAGCAGATCACGATCCGCGCCCTGCGCGACTCCAAGACCTGCGTTGTCGTCCTCTCGGCCCATCAGGCGCTGTCGGCCACCGACATGGGCCTGATCCGTCTGATCTCGAACATGAAGTCGCGCCAGGTCGTGGTCTTCGTCAACCGTATCGACGAGTTGTCGGACCCCGCCGCTCAGGTGCCGGAGATCCGCGCCTCGCTGATCGACACCCTGTCGCAGGGCGGGATGCAGGTGCCCGATATCGTGTTCGGATCGGCCTATTGGGCCACCGCCGTTCTCAAGAACGAGATCGACGGGATGATCGCCGCCTCCGCCGAGGCGCTGCGCGGCTATGCCGTCGAGGCGCTGGGCCCTGAGGCCGCTGGCATGTCCGTGGCCGAGATGGTCTGGTCGCTCTCGGGGATGCCCGCCCTCTACGAGGCGATCGGCGTGCGCATCGCCGACGGCGTCGGCCTTCAGACGATCATCGCCGCCCGCCGCCGCGCGGCAAACTATGTGGCCGCCTTGCGCGCGTCCTCGCAGATGGTCTCGCTCAAGGGCGGGAGCGGCCCGGTCCAGAAGATGCCCGCCGCCGAGGTCGAGGGTATGCTTCAGGACATCCATGACGAGATGATCGTGGATCTGAACGCCCGGCTGGACGAGGCGTTCAAGCGGTTCGGCGCAAGGGTCGACCAGGTGCATATCCGCTTCGTCGACCGGGCGCTGGAAAGCCTGATCCACCATCTGGAGACCAAAGGCGAGAAGGAGGTCTGGAACTATTCGCCCGACGGCCTGCGCATGCTGATGCGGTCTTCCTATCAGGTGCTGCGCAAGAACGTCATGTCGGCCTGCGACAGTGTCTACAAGCGCGCGGGCGACGAGTTGACCGATGCCTATGCCCGCATCTTCGACGTCGAGGCGGAGAATTTCCGCGTCGAGCCGCCGGTCGTGCCCGAGACGCCGCAGCCGATGGCGCTGGCGCGGACCATCGCGCTGGATCTCAAGACCTCCTGGTGGAAAAGCTGGTGGGGTAAGCGCCGCGGCTACCGCGCCTTCTCCGACGGCTTCCGGGAACTGATCGCCGCCGAGACGCAGCCCATCGTGGCCGAACTGACCGCGCATCAGACCGAGGAAATCCGCGCCGTGGCCATGGGCCGCCTGGAGACCTTCCTTCGGGAGCAGCGCGACGTGCTGGCCGACATGTCGGCCAAGTCGCAGGTCTCCATCGAGGAGCTCAACGGTCTGTTTGGTGTCAGCCAGCAAAAAGAGCGGGAGATGCTGTTCGAGATGCTCTTCGAGGAGCTTGAGATCGACGATCCGATGCCCGGAGACGGGCGACCGGGCGAAGAAGGAGACGCGGCATGAGCGACATGTCCCAAACCCCCGTCGAGCTCGGCGCCGCCGCCGTGGGCCCGACCGAAGCCCCCCGCAAGCCGCGCATGGCGATCATGGGCGAGTTCTCGGCTGGTAAGTCCACGCTGTCCAATCTGCTGCTCGGCGCCAAGCCTCTGCCGGAAAAGGTGACCGCGACCCGGCTCTCGCCGGTCTGGCTGACCAAGGGCAACGCGCCGCCGGTCGCTCATTTCGTCGATGCGGAGCGCGCGCCGGAGCCTGTGACCGGCTTCGACGGCCTGGATGTGGACGCGGTGCGCTACGTGTCGATGTCGATCGACAGCACGATCCTCGAATATTGCGACCTGATCGACTTTCCGGGCATCTCGGACCCCAACATGGACAGCGACGTGTGGGAGCGGATGCTGCCCGAGATCGATCTGATCCTGTGGCTCACCCACGCGACCCAGGCTTGGCGCCAGTCCGAGGCCGCGGCCTGGGATCTCGTGCCCGAAGAGGTCCAGGCGCGCTCCATGCTGCTGGTGACGCGGTTCGACAAGCTGACCACCGAGCGCGACCAGAAGCGGGTTCTGGCCCGTCTGCATGCCGAGACGGAGGATCTGTTCGCGGGCATCTACCCGTTGTCGCTCCTCGATGCGCTGAACGCGGCGAAAGCCGGGGATGCCGATGCCTGGGACGCCAGTGGGGCGCGCCGCTTCACGCAGGATCTGCATATCGCGCTGGCCCGGCTGGACAGTTCGATCCCGGAGCCCGGGGCGGAGGCTGCCCCCGCGCCCGCGCCGGAGGCCGAGCCACAGACCGCGCGCCGGCCCTCCCGCCGGATCGTGCCGCGGCGGATTCGCGCGGCTCTGGGCGGCGGTCGCCGCTCGCGCCCCCAGGACTGAGACCCGACCCCGCATCTTTCCCTCTTGGGCGGCATGGGCTAGACCCGTGCCGTCAAAGCTTTGTATGAGGCAGGGACTTACATGAGCGCGGATGCCCTGAAGGCGTTGACCGAGGCCCATGCGGCCTGCCGCACCGTGGTCTTCGCCGACATGACGACGCGAATGGTCCTGCTCTCCGAGAGCCGGACGGTGCTGCATCGTGAGGCCCAGCAGGCCTTGGCTTTGCGCGGCGGTCGCCTGCTGTCGGCGATGGACGGGGACGCGCCCGATCCGGAGACCGCTTGGGATATCGCCTATTCGATCGGTCCCGATGAGATCGCCGTATTCCTGCGCGTCCCGGATGCGCCTTCGGATGCGCTGTGCTGCCTCTGCGCGCCGGATATCGACCTCGATGCTTTCGCCACGGACGCGCGCAGCTGCCTCAACCGTCTCGCTGGGGTAGAGGGATGAGCGATCCCGACCGGTTCGACGACCGCCTTGCGCAGCTTGCCGGCTCTGACGAGACGGTCGGCGCGGCGCGGGTGATCGCGCGGGCCGGAGGCGGGGGCAGGGCGGTCGCTCTGGCCGTGTTGAACGCCATCGACGAGTCGATCCTGCCCGCCGAGCTGGTCGTCGCCTCCGAGGCCGGAGAAACGATGACGCTTTCGGTGGCGGCGCGGCGCCTGCGGCTTGTGGTTGCGGCATCCGAGGATCTGGCCGCGGATACCGTTATCGGGCAGGAGTTGGACCCCGAGGGTACCGAGGAGCTCGAGGTCGTGATCGCCTTGATCGACCGGTTCGCGCGGGGCGCGGCCGGGACCGTGGTGGTGGTCGAACAGCCGGGCGAAGAGACCGGGCCCCGCGGCGTCTCGGCGACGCGCCTGATCGGGATGCTGCCGGAAGAGATCGTCGACAGCCCCGCCTCCGAGCTGGTCCCCGAAGGCGCCGCGGGCGCGCCGGAGGCGGACGGCGGCGTCGAGGCGGAGCGTTTCCTGGCGGTCGCCGGTCCGCGGATCAGCGGCCATTTGTTGCGCCGGCCGGACGGCTCTGAGACCGCCGATGGCGCCGACGATATTGTCGATATTCTCTCGGCACTTGCGGATCTTGAGGCCGAGACCACCCCGCCCGGCTTTGAGATGTGGCTCCGGCAGACGGGCCAGCCGGACGGCCGGGCCCTCGGACGGGCCGTCTGGGCCGACGGATCGGTCGCGGCGGTGGCTTTTCCCGCCCGCGAGGGCGGAGCGCTGGCCGCCGCCTTCGCGCAGACGCTGACCGTCTGACCCCTCCGCGACCCCGTTCGGCAATTGCGGCATCACTGCGACCGACCCGGTCGCTGTGGTCTGCAATTGCCTAAGATTTTCGCCGTTCACGCCCTAGCTCCACCGCGTTCCCCACGCAGCTTGCCGGCATCGCCCCGCTGTCCCGGCGGCACCGCCCGGTCTGTGCAGGACTGACCGGTTAACACTTAAAAGGAACGCTAACATGCAGAGCATTCGCTCCCTCACGACCACCAGCGCGCTGCGCGGGCTCGTCCTCGCGGGCGCCTTGGCCGCACCTGGCCTGGCTCAAGCTGAGAACGTCAACCTGATCTCCGCGGACGGAACCGTCGATATCGTCGGGGAGTTCGTCGCTTTCGACGAAAACACATATGTCATCCGCACCGCACTGGGCGAGCTGCGCCTGTCGGCCACGCGGGTGCGCTGTGAGGGGGCCGCCTGCCCGAGCCTCGAGTCCGGCAAGGCCGAGGCCGACGTAATCCTGGCTGGCTCCGATACGCTGGGACAGGGTGTCATGCCGCTGCTGCTGGAAGGTTTCGCCGGCGTGCTCGACGCTGACATGGCCGCGGTCGTGGATGGCACCAATCTGCAAGCCGAGCTGGTCGGCGACCAGGGCTTCGGCGACGCGCTGGGCTCCTACCTCGTGTCTTCCTCGGCCTCCGACGACGCGTTCACCGCGCTGCTGGACAAGACCGCCTCCATCGGCATGGCCGCCCGCCGCATCCTGCCCGCCGAAGCCCGCGCGCTGCGCGATGCCGGCGCCGGCAACATGATCGACCCGCAGCAGGAGCACATCGTCGCCGTCGACTCGATCGTCGTGATCGTGAACCCCGAGAACGGCATCGAAAAGCTCACGATGGCGCAGGTCGGCCAGATCTATTCCGGCCAGATCACCAACTGGAGCCAGGTCGGCGGCCGGGATATGCCGATCAAGGTCGTCGGCCGTGAAACGGATACCGGCACCGCCGGGATCTTCTACTCCGCGGTCATGGGGCAGGAGCAGGACAGCTGGCAGTTCGTCAACGGCATCACCATCGCTTCGGACAACAACGAAGCCGCCGCCCTCGTCAACGAAAACCCCGGCGCCATCGGTTTCGTCGGCTATGCCTTCCAGCGGGGCGCCAAGCCGATCAGCCTTGTCAACGCCTGCGGCCTGACCATGTCGCCCGACGCTTTCGCGGCCCGCACCGAGGAATATGAACTGCAGCGCCGCCTGTATCTCTACAACCGTGAGGACGTCGATCCCGAGTCGAAGGAGTTCCTCGACTTCGTGCTCTCGTCGGATGCCGACGCGCTGATCCGCAAGGCCGGCTTCATCGATCTCGGCGTCGCCTCCCAGGAGCAGCCGCTCGACGGCGACCGCGCCCGTTCGTTGCTCGACCCGAATGTCGACGCCTATGAAGGCAACGTGATGCGCGAGATGCTCGGCACGATGATCGACTACGAGCGTCTGTCGACCACCTTCCGTTTCCGCACCGGCTCTTCGAGGCTGGACGAGCGCGGCGCGATCGACATGGAGCGCCTGATCAAGCATCTCGAGAAGGCGCCCGAGGGCTCCAAGGTGATGCTGGTCGGCTTCACGGACGACGTGGGTGCCTTCGACAGCAACCGTGAACTGTCCGAGACCCGCGCTCAGCAGGTCCTGGCCGAGTTGCAGACCCGGGCGGGCGACCGTCTGGACGGCATCGAACTGACCTATCGTGGCTTTGGCGAAGTCGCGCCGACGGCGTGCAACGCCGAGGACCGTGGCCGCGCCATCAACCGTCGGGTCGAGGTGTGGATGCAGGCGGCGCGCTGATCCGCGTGCCTCCAGGGTGCGAGCTATCCCTTAGGGACGTATCGCACCCAATCTCCACCCGTCGCCACTTTTCAGTCGAGAGGACACCATCGTGATCCCCCGCATTCTAAAGAGATCGGCCCGCCTGTCCGCCGCGACAGCCCTGGCCCTCACCCTCACCCTTCCGCTCTCCGCCAACGCTCAAAGCCTCGACATGTCGAATTGGGCAAATGTCGATAAGATCCCCAAGACCGAGGCCACCGTCGTGCCGGTCCAGGTCCAGATCAAGGAGAATGGCCCCGAGCGCATCGACTTCGCCGGCAAGCTGCGCATGCTGACCCAGCGGATCCCCGCCTCGGCCTGCAACGCCGCCGCCGGGATCGGCGGTCGGGTCGCCAAGGGCTATCTGTCCGCCTCGATCGGTGAGATCGACCGCATCATGAACGCGCTGGAATTCGGCGACGTCTTCATCTCGATCAAGACGCCGGAGACCGACCGCCGCGTGCTGCGCCGGATCGCTCAGATGAACGATCTGTGGGAGCCCGTCCGCGAAGAGGTGCTGCCCATCGCAGACCTGAACGCCGGGGATACGACCGTCGAGGACATCCGCACCACGGCCGAGAAATCGCCGGAGATGCTCGAAGTGACCCAGGCGTTGGTCGGCGAACTGATCGGCGAATATGCCGACCCGTCGCGTCTTCTGGCGACGGACGCTGTCGGCCTCGACATCCTGGGCCGTCAGCGGATGATGCCGCAGCTCATCTCCAAGTCGACCTGCATGATCGCCGAAGGCATCAGCACCGACATCGCCCAGGAAGAGCTGAAATCGTCGATCGACCTGTTCGAGCTGTCGCTTCAGGCGCTCGCCTACGGCATGCCCGAGGCAGGCGTTCGCCCGCCGGCCACGGAGGAAATCCGCAACGGCCTGCTGGACGTGATGGCGCGCTGGAACGACGTGCGCCCGACGATCGACGCGCTGCGCGCCACCGGCACGCTGTCGACCGAGGAGCGGGAGTTCGTCTACGAGGAGATGAATGACCTCACGGCGATGATGAATGAGGTCTCGCGCATCTACGCACAGGCGAGCACCCAGTCGCTTTGACCATCATCGGGGGCGCCGCGTTGCGGCGCCCCCGATCTTTCCAGGTATGATCGGCGCGCTGTCCGCGCCTTGATCCCTCGTCTCCCTAGCCAGTTTCCTTCGGCCTTTGCCGCGCGTCCCCTCCTGCATCGCCCTGGCTCGAGATCGGTTTTGGCAGTCCCTCGCGCCCAGTCGGCGACCCGTCTTTGAAAGAGAACGATGAAACCGAACGTCTTCTTTCCCCTCGCCGCCGCTTTCGCGGCCGCGCTCGCCTGGCCCCCGGCGGCCAAGGCGCAAGCGCGTGAGGGGGCTGTGCGCGTCGATATGGCGGGCAAGCTGGGCATGCTCAGCCAGCGCGTGCCGAACGCCCTGTGCAACCTCGCCGCCGGTGTCGAGACCAAAGTCGCCACCGACCACATGCGCGCCGCCGCCGCTGAATTCGATCGCGTCGCGGCCGCTCTCGTCTGGGGCGATCCGGGGCTCAAGATCACCGCCCGCGAAACCGATCCGGAGGTCTTGGCCGATGTCGCCAGGCTTCAGGATGCGTGGGGCCCGATCCGCGCCACGGTCTTCTCGCTGCTGGATCGTGAGCCCGATTACGCCGACCTGGCCTCAGTGGCGCTCGCCTCCGACGCGCTGCTGGAGGCCGCGCAGGCGCTGGCTGTCTCGGTCCGCTCGGACAGCGACAACAATACGCCGGTCCCGCAGGCTTGGGCCCTGACCATCGACATCGCCGGACGGCAGCGGATGCTCGCGCAGCGCATGTCGCAATTTGCCTGTCTGCTGCTCGTAGGTCTCGACGCCGACGCCGCCGCGACGGAACTGACCCGCGTGATGGAGACCTATGGCACCTCTCTCTGGGCGCTGCGGTTCGGTCTCAAGGATGCGGGTATCCTCGCGCCCCCGACGGAGGAAATCGGCGCCCGTCTGGAGGAGGTCGCGGTCGACTGGGGCACGCTCGCGCCGATCCTGGCCACGATCCGGTCGGGGGGCGCGCCGGATGACGCGCTCCGCGGCCAGCTCTATCTCGGTCTCAACTCGTTGACGGGAAAGATGAACACGGTCGTCGGCCTTTATGTGGAGGCAAGCGCCGTCAGTTCCTGACGCCCGCAAGGATCGACCCCGTCTCGAACGGCCGCCTCTCGGAGGCGGCCGTCTTCGTTTGAGCGTAACGGTCGACAAAGGCCGCCGCCGGGCCGGTTTCTCCGACTCAATTGGTTAAAAAAATTAAGAAATTCCACCACTGCCGCTCTATTGGCCGATTTTTCCGATCAAAAGGTCACGTAGCGACCGCTGTGTCGCTGTGCGTAACCAGTAGCCTTGTTGCAAAGCGCCCGCTCTAGCAAGGGGCGGATTCTTTGACCGGCTCTCCTTCATCCGGGCGGACCGCCCGAAAGCGAGGGTTCCCGTGTCTCGACCGAGTCCGCCCCGCGCAAGGGCGATCGAAGCCAGGGCGGGACCGATGGCGTCATCGCCATGATGAACGGTATGCTTGGCTCATGCGCCGAGGGCGCGCGTGACGGCGCTTGACCGGGGGCGCGGTCCCGTCACTTGCGTGCGAAAAGCCCATACCACAGACCGTCCGGCAGGAACTGCCCGCCTCGGAACAGCCAGGAGAAGACCGTCGGGAAGCTCTTCTTGAACCGGTCGGAGCACATCAGCTCGAACATCTCCCGCGCGGCCTCTTCGGGGGTCATCAGGAAGGGCATGTCGAAATCGTTCTTGGCCGTCAGCCGCGTCTCGATGAAGCCGGGATTGGCGACCTGCACCTCCACGCCGGTATGGCGCAGGTCGGCATACATCCCCTCGGCCAGCCACATCACGCCCGCCTTGGACGCGCCATAGCCCGTCGCCCCCGGCAGCCCGCGAAAGCCCGACAGCGACCCGGTCAGCACGATATGCCCCTGGTCGCGCGCCACCATGTCGCCGATCACCGCGCCCACGACCCGGGCGCAGCCGGTGAAGTTCACGTCGCACATCGCCTCGACCTGCTCGGCGTTCCAGTCCTGCGCCTTCTGGGGCCAATAGACGCCGGCCAGATAGACCAGCCCGTCGAACTTTCCCACCTGCTTCGCCGCGGCGCTCACGCTCTCCATCGAGGAGACGTCGACGGGCAGCACGGTGGTCCGGCCCGGCAGATCGTCGGCCAGGGCGCGCAGCTTGTCCTCGGAGCGGGCGCTCAGGATCAGCTCGCAGCCCACCGCCGAAAGCTGCCGCGCCAGCGCCGCGCCCAGCCCCTCGGACGCCCCCACCAGCCAATATCGCTTGCCGCGCCAGTCACGCATCTGTCGTCTCCTCGTCGATGGATCGGCCCAGGGCGCCCAGCAGAGCCAGCGCCAGGGCCTTCAGCCCCAAAGGTAGCCCGGCATAGGCCCAGGTCAGGGCCGCGAGGGCCGCGTCATCGTTCTCGGCGCCCGAAACGAAGCCCGCCGTGTCGAGCGCCGGGAAAAGCGCGATGGCGGCCAGGGCCAGGGTGATCTTGTTGACGAAGGACCAGAGACCGAAGCCGTCGGCGGCGCCGGGCGAGACGCGCTCCAGCCGCCGGGCGAAGATCGCGGGCAGGAGCGTCAGGTCGGCCCCCACGGCCGCGCCCGAGGCCACGCAGATCGCGGCGAAGGCGGCCACGTCGCCCGCGCCCAGCGTCAGCGCCCAGGCGAAGGTCGCCATGGCCAGCCCCATCGCCGCCATGAGCGTCTGCCGCGCGCCCCAGCGGCGGGCGGCCCTTCCCCAGAGCGGTGCGGCGGCGGCGGCCGACAGGAAGAACAGAAGCAGCAGGGGACCGGCGGCGGCGGGTGCCTGGAGCCGGTCCTCAACGAAGAAGAGAAACAGGGTCGAGGTGACGGCGACCGGCGTCGCGTTGGCCAATGCGATCAGCAGAAGACGGCGCGCGACCCGGTCCGACAGCACCTCGCGCAGGCCGCCCGCGGGCGCGTCGCCCCGTGCCGTCCATTCCGGCCGCATCAGCCAGAGCGCCAGGGCAGCCGCCAGGACGAATAGACCGGCATAGAGCGCGAAGGGCGCGCCCGTGACCGCCAGCAGGGCGGGCAAGGCGGCGGCGAGGCAGACGCCAGACAGCGCACCGGTCTCGCGCCAGGCGGCCAGGCGCACATGGCCGTCGCCCATGGCGGCGGCCTTGGCCACCCCTTGCGCGTAAAAGCAGATCGTCAGGAAGGAGAAGCCCGAGAACAGCCCCGCCAGCGTCAGCGCGAACCACCAGACCGGCGGCAGCAGCGGCGGCACGGCGAAGAGCCCGACCATCGAGACCGCCATCAGCCCGCCCGCGCCCCAGGCCATCGCCGTGCGGCGGTGCCGGGTCATGGCGGACAGGCGGCCGAGCAGCGGATCTTGGACCACATCCACAAGGCGGAGGAGGAACAGCGCCACCGAGAGTTGCGCCAGGGTCACCCCATAAGTATCGACGTAGAATTTCGGCGCGTGGATATAGATCGGCAGCCCGGCCGCCGCGAGAACGGCGGCGAAGACGGCGTGCCGGCCCAGGCCGGACGAAGGGTCAGCCATGGGATGCGGCCATCACGCGAGGCGCGGGCGCCTGTCGCGTCACCGGCTGACCTCGGTCTCCGGCGGGGCAGGGCGGGGGCGGTAGGCCGCGCCCTTCCACCAGAGCTTCAGCGCCTGCCAGTGGATCAGCCCCAGCACCCGGCGCGACCCGAACGGCCGCCGCAGCGCCGCGCCCAGCAGCCCCCAGGACGTCAGCGGCCGTCTGGGACCGGCCAGCGTCGCGATCAGGCGGCCGTTTTCGCTGCGATACTCGATCCAGATCCCGATCTCATCGGGCCGGATGTCAAACCGGAAGCGATAGCGTCCCTCGACGGGCTGGAACGGCGAGACATGGAAGATCTTCGTCGCCTCCAGCACCATCTCGCGCTGGATCGGGGCGAAATTCGGAGAGTGGCAGAGATAGGAATGACGGTCCCCGAAAGTGTTCGTGACCTCGGCGATGACGAC
Source organism: Jannaschia seohaensis (assembly GCF_900116765.1). Taxonomy (GTDB): domain Bacteria; phylum Pseudomonadota; class Alphaproteobacteria; order Rhodobacterales; family Rhodobacteraceae; genus Jannaschia; species Jannaschia seohaensis. Next base: position 71,335 of record NZ_UETC01000016.1, read on the forward strand.
CCGCAGCACGTCGTCGCGGTCGTGGCAGAGCCAGAAGCTGACCGGGTTGAACACGTGCCCCAGGACGCGCGGCTGCGCCAGCAGCAGGATGCGCCCATCCGCGCAGTCGATCTCTTGCGCCTCCAGCACGTCGCGCACCCAGGCGGTCCCGCGCCCGTCGCCCGGCGGCCCGCCATGATCCGCGTCGTTCAGCGCCGCGAACCCGCGCCCGTTGCGCGCGAAGAGGCGGGGCAGTGGCGTGTCGGCCTCCGGCTCCAGCAGCACATAGTCGATGCCGTAGGCGAAGGCGTTGCGCACGCCCTCGGCATCGCGCCCGTGATAGGTGCGGGCGGGGATGTGCTGTGGGACGGTCATTCGGCGGCGATCCCGATCGCGTCGCGCCGGGTCATCGCCTCCACCACGTCCAGGGCAGACCGCATCCCGTCCTCATGGAAGCCGTTATGCATCCATGCGCCGCAGAACCATGTCCCGTTGGCGCCGTTCATCGCCCGCACCCCCTCGACCGCGTCCATCATGGCGAGATCGTAGACCGGATGGCGGAACCAAGTCTCGTCGTAGATCTCCTCCTCGGGGATGGCGATCTGCGGGTTCAGCGAGACGAAGAGCGGGTCGGAGGTCGGGATCGGCTGGAGGCGGTTCATCCAGTAGGTGAGGCCCAACTGCTCGGGTCGGGCGCCGGCGGGCTCGTTATAGTTCCAGGAGGCCCAGCATTTCTTGCGCTTGGGCATCAGGGCGTCGTGGCGGTGGGTGACGGCGCGGTTCGACTGGTAGCGGATCCGCGACAGCAGCGCCGTCTCCCGCGGGCTCGGGTCCGAGAGCAGCTTGAGGCTGTCATCGGAATGGGTGGCCAGCACGACCTCGTCGAAGCCTTCCCACTCGCCGCCCTGCAGCCGGATCGACACGCCATCGCCGCTCCGGCGGATGCCGCGCACCGGCGCGCCGAGCCGCAGGTTGACGCCCATGCGCCGCAGATACGCCTCCAGCCGCGAGACATAGGCGGTCGAGCCGCCCTCCACCGTGAACCAGTCATGCTGCCCGGTATTGGCGAGCAGATGGTGATTGGCGAAGAACCGCACCATCGCGGCGGCCGGGAAGTCCATCACGTTCTGCGACGGGGTCGACCAGATCGCACCCGAGATGGGGCCGAGATACCAGTTCCGGAAGCTCTCGCCCAAGCCGAGCGAGTCCAGGAAGGCGCGCAGGGTCAGCGACGTGTCGTTGGCTTCGTCGGCGGCGCGGGCGTTCCAGCGCAGGATGTCGCGCACCATGCGCAGAAAGCGCGGGTTGGCGAAGTTGCGGCGCTGGGCGAAGACCGTGTCCAGGGTCTGGGTCGAATACTCGATCCGCCCGCCCTGCAACGACGCCGCGAACGACATGTCGCTGTCGGCGATGGGCACGTCCAGCTCTTCGAAAAGCGCCAGCAAGTTCGGATAGTTGACCTTGTTGAACACGATGAAGCCGGTGTCGACGGGCTGGTCTCCCCTTCGTCCTGCAAGGATCGTGCGGGCATGGCCGCCAAGACGGGGTTCCGCCTCGATCAGGGTCACGGCGTGCTGACGGGACAGGGCATGGGCCGCGGCCATGCCGCTAATCCCGCCGCCGACCACCGCGATGCGGCGCGGGACGGGCGAAGAAAGGTCGAGAGGCAAAGCTGGATAGGTCCGTGGTTAGAAGCGTTCACATGGCTACGTAGCACACCGCATGATGGATCAATGCGGGGCAAAACCGACCGCGAAGCGCGAGAAAGTTGCGATCAAAGTGATCCGGGTGCGCGGTCGTGGCGTAAGTCTGGTCAGTTGGACAAAGCGGTTCGCTTTCCGGTAGGGTGAGGGGTCCGCGGCAAGGTCGCGGCCCTGCTGAATCGGAGACGGCGTTGACGTTCGACACGAGGGACGAAGGGCATTGGGCGGCGCTGTTGGTGTCGGTCGGCCGAGACAGGGATCGCGAAGCGTTCGCGGAACTGTTCGAACGTTTCGCCCCTCGCGTAAAGGCTTTTCTGATCCGGACCGGGCTGACGCCCGGTCTCGCGGAGGACTGTATGCAGGACGTGATGGTCACGCTCTGGCGCAAGGCGCATCTCTACGATCCCACCCGGGCGACGGTGTCGACCTGGCTGTTCACGATCGCGCGCAATCGCAAGATCGACATGATCCGCAAGTCCCGCCGTCCGGAGCCGGAGGATCTGCCCTGGGGACCGGAGCCGGAGCCGGCGCAGGCCGAAGCGCTGGCGCTGCGTGAAGACAGCCGGCGTCTCGCCGAAGCGGTCGCGCAGCTTCCGCCGAAACAGCGCGATCTGATCGAACGGGCGTTCTATGGCGATCTGTCGCATAGCGAAATTGCCGCCGAAACCGGTTTGCCCCTGGGCACGATCAAATCGCGCATTAGACTCGCAATAGACCGGCTAAGGCACGCGATGGACACCGATCCGCCGCGTGCCGCAGGGGGGTCGGGCAAATGATCGAGGGACGATCGACTATGGAACGCACGGTGACTCACCCCATCGGGGACGAGCTGCTGATAGGCTATGCGGCGGGTCTCCTGCCCGAGTCCTACGACCTGATGGTGGCAACGGCGGTCTCGCTGGACGACGACGCGCGTGCCCGGCTCGAGGGCTTCGAGGCGATGGGCGGCGCGCTCCTGGCCGAGGCGGAGGTGGCGCCGCTGCGCTCCGACAGCTTCGACAAGGTGATGGAGCGGATCATGGGCGCGGGACGTGCCGATACCGTCCATGTCGACGTCAAGACGCCGCGCATCGATGCTACGCTGCCGCAGCCGCTCCGCGACGCCTTGGGCGGCGATGTCGACACGCTGCGCTGGCGGGGCGTGGGGATGGGCGTCAAGCAGATCGTGATCCCATGTGGCGACGACGAGGCTACGGCGCGTCTGCTGTCGATCCCCGGCGGGCAGGCCATGCCGGATCACGGCCATGGCGGCACCGAGATCACCCTTGTGCTCAAGGGCGCGTTCCATGACGGCGACCTGCGCTATGCGCGCGGCGATATCGAAGTGGCGGATGACGCGGTGGAGCACATGCCGGTCGCGGATGTCGGCGAGGACTGCATCTGTCTGGTCGTCACCGACGCGCCGCTGCGCTTCAACAAGCTGCTGCCCCGGATCGCTCAGCGGTTCCTGAACATCTGAGCCCCCGGCCAAACTGGTGAGTGTCGTCGACTGGGCCGTCTTCGCGTCCTTCTGGGCGCTGTTCGTGACGACGCCCGGGCCGAACGCGGTCAACTGCATCCTGACGGCCTGGGCGGCGGGGTTTTCCCGGGCGCTCTGGTGCGTGGCCGGGATCCTGTGCCAGGCCACCCTGTTCCTCGCCCTGGCCGCGAGCGGCGTGACGGCGCTTCTTCTGGCCGCACCCGGGGCGTTCCAGGCGGTGAAGCTGGCCGGCGCGCTCTTGCTGATCGGGCTGGGGATCCGCGCCTGGGTGCGCGCGGGCGAGCCCGTACGCGCCGAGGCGCCGGCGGCGACGCGGCTCTTTCTCCGGGCCTTCCTGATCGCGACGATCAACGCGAAATCCGTCGCGGGCTATCTGGCCGCTTTCTCGCAATTCGTGCGCACCGACATCCCCATCTGGTCGCAGATGACCGTCATCGTCCCCACGGCGCTGACGCTGACGGCGCTCAGCTATACCGGGTGGTGCGCGCTGGGCGCCTGGCTCGGCCGCCGGGCGCTGGGCTTCGTGGCGAGCCTCTGGCTGCGCCGCGTCCTGGCGGTCTGCTTCGTGGGTTATGGCGTGGCGCTGGCGCTGATCTGAGGGGCGTGCCCATCAGGGACATGCGGATCGCGCCCCCGGGCGTGCGGTTCAGTTCGTCTCCGCGCCCGAGCCATAGAGCGGCACCGTCGAGATCGCCATCTTGGCCGAGCCTTCGGTCAGTTCCGCGGCGTGCACGAGGTAGATCAGGGTCTGATTGGCCTCGTCGAAGATACGCTTCACCCTGAGCGATTTGAGGATGATCGACCGGCTCTCCCGGAAGACGTTCTCGCCCTCCTCGCCGCGGTCGATATCGCCGATGGTGATGGGGCCGGTCTGACGGCAGGCGATCGAGGCGTTGGACGGATCCTCGAACCAGTTTCCCTGGCTCAGCCGGTCGATGAGCGAGCGCTCGAAATAGGCGATATGGCAGGTGACGCCTTCGACTTTCGGGTCAGCGATGGCCTCGATGATGATGTCATTGCCCACCCAGTCGACCCCGACCTCGCCAACCTGCTCGGCGGCGGCGGGGGGGACCAGGAACAGCGAGGCCAGCAGGGGCAGGGCAAGGCGGCGGAGCGGCATGGGACGGGTCCTTTCGCGAAGAGGCGGACGGGGGCGCGGCGGCCGTGCGCAGGTCATTGACCCTGCCGCCTTGTCATGCGCAAGCGGACCCATGTCCAGCCCCTCGGCCCGCGCCCTCGTGATCCACAGTTTCGTCGCCTTCGCCCTGGTGGGGGCGGCGCAGGCGCTTTATGGGCCGTCGGTTCCAGCCCTGGCACGGCTGCACGACATCCTGCCATCCCAGGCCGGAGCGATCGTCTGGGCCCATGCGGCTGGCGGTTTCGCGGGGCTGCTGCTCAACATGGTCTGGGCGGGCGTCACCGCGCGGCGGACGCTGGCCGTCGTGGCGCTGGGCGCCGGGGTCATGGCCCTGGCGCCGAGCTGGGCGGCGATGTTGGCCGGGGCGGTGCTGGTCGGCGCGGGCAGCGCGCTGGCCTCGGCGGTCTTCAACCGCCGCTTCCTGGAGGAGTTGGGCGACAGCGGTCCCCGCATGCTGGGCCTGCTCAACGCGCTGTTCGGCGTCGGCGCGGTGGTGGGGCCGTTGATCTTCGTCGCGGCGGGCGGCGGGATCGCGCCGGCCTACGGCGCGGTCGCGGTGCTGGCGCTGATCCTGTCAGCTTTGGCCCCCGGAGGCGTCCCCGCCGGCGCGCCGGCGGCACGGCCGCGGCTGGGCGCCGTGCTGCGCCGTCCGGGGCTGTTGGCGCTGGGCGGGCTCGGCGTCGGGGTGGAGCTGACCTTGGCGGGGCTGGGACCGGCCGCGCTGGTGGAGCGCGGGATGAGCGAGACGCGCGCGGCGCTCTGGGCGGCGGTGTTCTTCGGCGTCTTCCTGGCCGCGCGGGTCGCGCTGTGGTGGCTGGCCGACCGGATCGCGCCGCTGCGCCTCCTGGCTGCGTCCTTCGCCTTGGTCGCGCTGGCCTGCGGCGCGGCGGCGCTGGGCGTGCAGGGACCGGCCTATGCGCTGTCGGGCGGGGCGGTGGCGCTGCTCTTCCCGGCCTATTTCGTCGCCGCCACGCGCCGGTTGGGCGGAGGGGAGCGGATGGCCGCCCTGATCGTTGCCGCCGGCTATCTTGGCGCGACCGTGGTGCCGGGGGTGATGTCGCTGCTCTTGGGACGGCTCGGCATCGAGATGCTCTTTGCCGCGACGATCCCGCTCGCATTGCTGGGGGCGGCGGGGGCCTTGGCGGCGCGCGCGCAGGATTGAGTGGGCGGCGGGTTTTCTCGGGTTACCTTAGGTCGGCATCCATCAGGGAGACGATGCCATGACCCGCATGACCGCCAAGGATTTCGACCAGGAACTTCTCGACCTCTACGACTTCTACGCGCACGGCAAGATCTCCAAGCGGGAGTTTCTGGACCGCGCGAGCAAATGGGCCGTGGGCGGCGTGACCGCTCTGGCGTTGCTCAATACGCTCAGCCCGAACTACGCGCTGGCCCAGCAGGTGGCCGAGGACGATCCCGACATTTCGGGCGAGGACATCACCTATGCCAGCCCGAACGGCCATGGCGAAGTGAACGGCTATCTCGTCCGCCCCACCGGCGTCGAGACGCCCGCCGCCGTGCTGGTCGTGCATGAGAACCGGGGCCTGAACCCTTATATCCGCGACGTTGCGCGCCGGGTCGCCAAGGCGGGCTTCATCGCGCTCGCGCCGGACGGGCTGACCTCCATGGGGGGCTATCCCGGCAACGATGACGAGGGCCGCGAGATGCAGCGCCAGGTCGATGGCGAGAAGCTGATGAACGACTTCTTCGCGGGCTACGAATATCTCGCCGCGCTGGAGGGGACGAACGGCAAGGTCGGCGCGACCGGCTTCTGCTATGGTGGCGGCGTGGTGAATGCCATCGCCGTCGCCTATCCGGAGCTCTCGGCGGGCGTGCCCTTCTACGGGCGGCAGGCGGCCGCCGCCGATGTGCCGCGCATCCAGGCGCCGCTTCTGTTCCAATACGCCGCGCTGGACAGCCGCATCAACGCGGGCTGGCCCGAGATGCAGCGCGCGCTGGAGGCGAACGACAAGATCTACAAGGCCAATATCTGGCCCGACGTGAACCACGGCTTCCACAACGACACCACGCCCCGCTACGACGCCGAGACGGCCGAGGCCGCGTGGGAGGACACGATCGCCTGGTTCCGCGTCTATCTGGCATGAGCGGACCCGGCCCGGACCGGCGCGAGGCGCGGATCTACCTGGTCCTCTCGCTCGCTGGGCTCGCCATCCTGGTTGGGGCCGTCCTCGCGGGCGGCTTCACCGATTTCGGCGCCATCGAGGTGGTCGCGGCCGCGGCCCTCTTCTTCGGCGGCACCGCGATCTGGGCCGTCCGGCGCCTCTGGCGGAGGAAGTGAGGGCGCGCTAGGGCGGCGCTCATGTCCGCCGATTACGACCCGCCCACCGGCCCGATCCCGATCCTCTACGAGGACGATCACCTGATCGTCGTCGACAAGCCCCATGGCCTGCTGTCAGTCCCCGGCCGGGGCGAACACCTGGCCGACTGCCTGCTGACGCGGCTGGAGGCGATGCGCCCCGAAGTGCTGCTCTGCCACCGGCTCGACCGGGACACCTCGGGGATCATGGTCTTCGCGCTTACCAAGGAGGCCCAGCGCAAGATGGGCCGCCTTTTCGAGACCAAGCGCGTGCGCAAGCGCTATATCGCCCGCGTCTGGGGCGAGGTGGCCGAAGAGAAAGGCACCGTCGACCTGCCGCTGATCGTCGACTGGCCGAACCGGCCCCTCCAGCATGTGAATTTCGAGCGCGGCAAGCCCTCGGTCACCGATTGGGCGCGGGTCGCGGTCGAGGACGGCACCACCCGGATGCGCCTGATGCCGCGCACCGGGCGCAGCCACCAGCTGCGCGTCCATATGCGGGAACTGGGCCACCCCATTCTGGGCGATCCGTTCTATGCCGAAGGGCCCGCGCGCGACTTCGCGCGCATGATGCTCCATGCCGAGGGGCTGAAATTCGAGCACCCGGTCGAGGGCCGAATGCTGCGGCTCGAGGCGCCCTGTCCCTTTTGACCGGGCGCGGGGGAAACGGGCGTTCGCCGCGGTCGCCTCATCCGAGACTCGTGTCCTGATCGGAGCCGCCCCCGTTTTGTTCCGGCCCGCGAGGCACTACGTGTCGCGCGAACGCAACCCCCGAGGAGGCACTCACTCATGGCCCTGCGCATCAACCAAGTCGTCCCCGATTTCGAGGCGGAGACCAGCGAAGGCCCGATCAAGTTCCACGATTGGATCGGCGACAGCTGGGCGATTCTGTTCAGCCATCCGAAGGATTTCACCCCCGTCTGCACCACCGAGTTCGGTGCCGTGGCCCAACTGGCCGACGAATGGGAGAAGCGCGGCACCAAGGTGATCGGCATCTCCGTCGACGACGCCGAGAGCCACCGAAAATGGAAGGCCGACATCCAGGCCTTCGGCAAGGCCGAGCCGACCTTCCCGATCATCGCCGACGAGAACCTGGAGATCTCGAAGGCCTATGACATGCTGCCCGCCGATGCCTACCTACCCGACGGGCGCACGCCCAACGACACGGCGACGGTGCGTTCGGTGTTCATCATCGGCCCGGACAAGCAGCTGAAGCTGTCGATGACCTATCCGATGAATGTTGGCCGCAACTTCGCCGAGGTGCTGCGCGCGCTGGACGCGCTGCAAATGGCCGCCAAGCACGGCGTGGCCGCCCCCGCCAACTGGGAGCAGGGGCGCGACGTGGTGATCCCGGCGACTGTCTCGGACGAAGACGCCAAGGCCAAGTTCGGGGAGTTCACCACGCATTTCCCCTACCTGCGGACGACGGCCGACCCCTCGACCCGCTGACCATGACGGGCGGGGCCGCACGCGGTCCCGCCCGCCCGCCTTTGGGCTGGGGTTTTGAACGCGAGCGGATTACCTTGCCGCTGTCTGGTCCTAAGAGGTCACTCATGCGCCCACTCGCCGCGATTTTGCTGGTGCCGCTTGTCCTTGGCGCCTGCGCCAAGCTGCCGTTCGGCGCGGAGGAGGAGGCGTCGACCCCGCCGCCCCAAGCCGCAAGCGCCCCCGAGCGCACCCCCGCGCCCGTCGCGCGGCCCGACGTGGCTACGGCCGCGCCCGAAGCATTCGATACCGTCTCGGAGGCCGAGAAGGAGGCCGCTCGCGTAGCGGCCCAATCCGCGCCCACCGGCGGTGAGTTGGGCCGTGTGACCGTCTCGCTGGGCGATCCGGCGGATCCGGGGCTCTGGGTCAAATCGGCGCTCGTCACCTCGGAGCAGCCGGGCACCGTGCGAACGGAGACGGGCGAGGCCATCGCCGTCACCCTGCGCCCGATAGGCGACGGGGCGGGCGGTCCGCAGATCTCGCTTCCCGCGCTCCGCGCCCTGGGACTGCCGATCACGGGGTTGCACCCGGTGATCCTATCCACCTCCTCATGAGCGGGCTTGCCGATCGGCGGCGCCTGCTGCCGCATCTCGCGCCATGGGACGAGATGCGCGCCGGCTTCGCCTGGGACATCCCGGAGCGGTTCAACATCGCCACCGCCTGCTGCGACGACTGGGCCGGCATCGAGCCCGGCCGCACCGCCATCATCGACCTGGCCGGAGGGGAACGCCGCGTCTGGACCTTCGCGGACCTCAAGGCCGCGTCCGATGCCCTGGCCGGGGCGCTCTCGCGTCGGGGCGTGGGGCGGGGCGACCGGGTCGCGATCCTGCTGGCGCAGCGGGCCGAAGTGATGGTCGCCCATCTGGCGACGATGAAGCTGGGCGCGGTTTCCTTGCCGCTTTTCGCACTGTTCGGCCCGGAGGCGCTGGAATACCGCCTGCGCGACTCAGGCGCCCGCGCGGTTGTCTCCGACGCCGCCGGGCTGGAGAAGGTCGGCACGTTGGACTTGCCGGATCTGGCGCTGCGGATCGACGCGGATGCTTGGGCCGATCTGCTCTCCGAGGCGCCCGCCGCTCCGGTCGAGACCGCCGCCGAAGACCCGGCGATGATGATCTACACCTCCGGCACCACCGGCCCGCCCAAGGGTGTGCTGCATGCGCACCGCTTTCTGTTGGGTCATATGCCCTGCGTGGAGACGTCGTTGGAGGGTTTCCCGCAGGACGGCGACGTGGCCTGGACACCGGCCGATTGGGCCTGGATCGGCGGGCTGATGGATCTGGCCTTTCCGGCGCTCTGGTTCGGCGTCCCGCTGGTCGCCAAGCGCTTCGCCAAGTTCGATGCCGATACCGCCTGGGCGCTCATGCGCGACGAGCGGGTCACCTGCGCCTTCCTGCCGCCCACCGCGCTCAAGATGCTGCGCCGGACCGATCCGCCTGAGGGGCTGAGCCTGCGCGCCGTCATGTCGGGCGGCGAGGCGCTGGGCGCGGGTCTGCTGGCCTGGGGGCGCGATGCGTTGGGCGTAGCGATCAACGAGATCTACGGCCAGACCGAGTGCAACCTCGTCATGGCCTCCTGCGCCGGCACGCAAGACGTGGTGCCGGGCAGCCTGGGCCGCGCCGTGCCGGGGGTGGAGGTGACGCTACGCGACGCCGACGGGCGCGAGGTGGCGGAGGGGGAGATCTGCGTGCGCGGCTCGCCCGCGACCTTCCTGGGCTATTGGGGCAAGCCGGAAAAGACCGCCGAGAAATGGCACGGGCCTCCGCCGGAGACCTGGCGCGACGGCTGGCTGCGCACCGGCGATCTGGGACGGCGCGAAGGGGAGGTTATCAGCTACGTGTCGCGCGACGATGACGTGATCTCCTCGGCGGGCTACCGGATCGGCCCTACCGAGATCGAGACCTGCCTGACCGCGCATCCGCAGGTCGTGATGTGCGCCGTGGTCGGCTTGCCGGACGAGACCCGCGGCGAGGCGGTCACGGCCTTCGTCGTGGCCGAGGGCGCGACCGAGGGGCTGGAGGACGACCTCATCGCCTGGGTCCGCGCCCGGCTCTCGCCGCATATGGCCCCGCGCGCGGTCCGCTTTGTCCCAGCGCTGCCGATGACGGCGACGGGTAAGGTGCAGCGCCGCGCCCTGCGCGAGGCCTGACCCCCTCGCCACCTGTCCGCAAGCAACCTATGACCAGAGTCATGTCCAAGACCGCCTCTCCCGATCTCAATGCCACGCTCTACGACATGCGCTACGCGCGTAGCCGTGACGACCTGTGGTCGATGCTCAACGAACTCTACGGCGACCACCCTGGCTACGGCGCCTTCACCAAGGATCTGGACGCGGCCCTGCGCCGCGCCTGGCGCGCCCGCCCGGCGGATCTGAAGCTGCTCGACCTCAAGCGCGACCTGGAGCCCGACTGGTTCCAGCGCCCCGACATGGCGGGCTATGTCTTCTACACGGACCGCTTCTGCGGGACGCTCAAGGCGCTGCCCGACCGGCTGGATTATCTCAGCGATCTGGGCGTCAGCTATATCCACCTCATGCCGCTGCTGAAGCCGCGTCCCGCCCCCAACGATGGCGGCTATTCGGTGATGGATTACGGTCGCGTCGATCCCCGCCTGGGAAGCATGGCCGACCTGGAGGCCGCGACCGCCGCCTGCCGCGCCCGCGGCATCAGCGTCTGCGTCGACATGGTGCTGAACCACACCGCCCGCGAGCATGCCTGGGCCAAGAAGGCCCGCGCCGGCGATCCCACCTATGCCGATTACTACCTCATGTTTGAGGACGACACGCTGCCCCGCGCCTATGAGGAGACCCTCGTGGAGGTCTTCCCCGACGACGCGCCGGGCAGTTTCACCTGGGACGAGGAAAGCGCGCGCTGGGTCTGGACCACCTTCAACAGCCATCAATGGGATCTGAACTGGGCGAATCCCCGCGTCTTCCTGGAGATGACCAAGATCATGCTGGCGCTGGCCAATCGCGGCGTGGACATCCTGCGCTTCGACGCGGTCGCCTTCATGTGGAAACGGATGGGCACCCGCTGCCAGTCCGAGCCGGAATGCCACATGATCCTGCAAGCGCTGCGCGCCGCCTGCCGCATCGTGGCCCCGGGGGTCATCCATCTGGAAGAGGCGATCGTCAGCCCCGCCGAGATGCTGCCCTATCTCGGCCGTGGCCGTCATGACGGGAAGGAGGGCAACCTCGCCTACCACAACTCGCTGATGGTCCAGGTCTGGTCGGCCCTCGCGTCCCGCGACACCGAGCTGATGACCCATGTGATGGCGTCGCATTTCCCGCCCGTTCTGACCAACGCGACCTATGCGACCTATCTGCGCTGCCATGACGATATCGGCTGGGCCGTCACCGACGAGGACGCGGCGGCTGTGGGGCTGAGCGGCCCCGCCCACCGGGCCTTCCTGTCGGATTTCTACGAGGGCGTCTTCCCGGGCAGCTTCTCCAGGGGCGCTCTGTTCCAGCACAACCCGGACACGGGCGACAAGCGGATCAGCGGGACGCTCGCCTCGCTGGCCGGGGTGGAGCGGGCGCTTGAGACGAACGACGCCGAGGCGCTGGACCGCGCCGTGGACCGCATCCTGATGGGGCATGCGCTGATCGCCAGCACCGGGGGCATCCCGCTGATATATATGGGCGACGAGATCGCGCTGCTGAACGATTATGGCTATCTCGACGTGCCGGAACACGCGCATGACAGCCGCTGGCTGCACCGGCCGCGCATGGACTGGGATCGGGCGGCACAGGCCACGGAGGACCCCCGAAGCCTGCCGGGCCGCGTCTGGCACGGGCTGCGCCATATCCTGGCGCGCCGCGCCGCCACGCCGGAGCTTCACGGCGCCCACCCGACCGAAGTGCTGCGCACCGGCAACCGCGCTCTCTTCGCCGTGGCGCGCCGGGCCCCCTGGGGCAGCGTGATCTGCCTCTACAACTTCACCGAGCATTGGACGGCGGTGCCCCGCGCCTGGGCGGCGGGGCAGGGCATGGTCGAGGGGCGGGAGATCCTGTCGGACGCCCTGCTGGACCCCGCCGAGGCGGAGATCGTCCTGCCGCCCCATGCCCGCGCCTGGCTGCGGTGATTTCAGACGATTGCCCGGCGGGCGCGACGGGACTAACATGCTAGCATGTCCATGTCTCCTCCCGACGCGGCGCCGAGCGTCGGCGGCCTCTCTTCCGAGGAAGGGACGCTGGCGCGGCGCACCTATCTGACGCTACGTGCCGCCATCGTCGAGCTGCGCGTGGCGCCCGGCGCCGCGCTCCGCAAGGAGGCGATCTGCAAGGAGCTCGGCGTCTCGCGGTCTCCCGTCAGCGAGGCGATGGCCAAGCTCGCCGCCGAGGGGCTGGTCCAGATCGTGCCGCAGGCGGGCAGCTTCGTGGCCCCACTGTCCCTGACCGAGATCCGCGAGGGCGCTTTCCTGCGCGAGGCGATCGAACTGGCCGCCATCGAGCATCTCGCCCCCCGGATCACCGAAGACCAACTGCGCGCGCTGCGCCGCTCCGTCGCGATGCAGACCGCGCTCGTCGAGGCGGGGGATGCGGTGGGCTTTTATGCGCTGGACGCCGAGATGCACGGGATGCTGCTGGACTTCACCGGCTTCAGCCGCCTGTCGCGCGTGGCCGATAGCGCCTGGGTGCATGTCGACCGGGCGCGGCGTTTGATCTTGCCCCAGGGCCGGCGCGTGGCCGACACGCTAGAGGAGCATCGCGCCGTCCTGGCCGCCCTGGAGGCCCGCGACCCGCAGGCGGCGCGGGAGACGCTGCGACACCATCTGCGCCAGTTGATGCACCACCTGACCGAGCTGGCGGCCGACCGCTCCGACCTGTTCCAACCCGAGGAGACGCCATGACCCGCGCCAACCGCCCCCGCTACGCGGCCCGGCTCAACGCCTTCAAGCCGCGGGCCAAGGATCTGGGCGGCGGCATCGCCGGTATGATCGCTGCCGCGGGCGAGGTCGGCGGGCTCGACGCCGCCGACCTGAACTATCCCGACCATTTCGAGGGGCAGAGCCCTGGCGACCTGTCGGACATGCTGGCACGGGCGGGGATGGCGCTGAACGGGCTGGCGATGCGCTACTACACCGAGCCGGGTTTCAAGATCGGCGCCTTCACCAATCCCGACCCGACCGTGCGGCAGTCGGCCATCGACCTGACCAAGCGCGGCATGGATGCCTGTCGCGCGATGGGGGGCAGCGTGATGACGCTCTGGATGGGGCAGGACGGGTTCGACTATGCGTTTCAGGGCGATTACGGCGCGATGTGGGACGACACCATCGCCGCGCTTCAGGCGGTGGCCGACCACGATCCCGGCATGGATGTCGCCGTCGAATACAAACCCAACGAGCCTCGCGCCTATGCGCTGATGCCCGATGTCGGCACCACGATCCTGGGCGTGCGGGAGGCGGACCGGCCCAATCTGGGCGTGACGCTGGACTTCGCCCATGTCCTTTATGCCGACGAGATGCCCGCCCATGCGGCCCATCTGATCGATCGATGGTCGCGGCTGCTGGGGGTGCATCTCAACGACGGCTACGGCAAGCGCGATGACGGGCTGATGGTCGGCACCGTGCATCCCGTCGCCACGGTTGAGCTCTTCGTCGAGTTGGAGCGGATCGGCTATGATGGCGTAATCTATTTCGACACCTTCCCCGACCATGGCGGTCTGAGCCCCGTGGAAGAGGCACGCACGAATCTCGCATTGGTGGAGCGGTTGCGCGCGCTGGCCGGTGAGATCGGCGACCTGCCGGAGTTGCGCGCCGCCATCGCCCGGCAGGACGCCGCTTCGTCGCAGCGAATCGTGGCGCGGGCGCTCTACGGCGCATGATCCTCGTTCTCGGATCGTTGCATTGGGACGTGGTGGTGCGGGCCCCGCGCCTGCCCGCCCTGGACGAGACGCTGCCGGGGCAGGGGGTGGATTACCGCTTCGGCGGGAAGGGCGGCAATCAGGCGCGCGCGGCGGCGCGGGCCGGGGCCCGCGTGGCCTTCGCGGGTGCTGTCGGACGCGACGATCCCGGTGCGCGGATGCGGGCCACGCTTGCCGCGGAGGGGGTGGACACGTCGCGGCTGCGCCAAGTGGACGCGCCCTCCGGCATGTCCGTCGCCATCGAGACGGAGACCGGCGACTATGGCGCGGTGGTCGTCACCGGCGCGAACGCCCTGGCCATGCCCTCCGATCCGACCGGGGTCACGACCGCCCTGATCCAGAACGAAGTGCCGGAGGCGGCGAACCTCGCCCTGGCCCGCGCCTTGCCGGCCGACGCGCGGTTGATCCTGAATGCCGCCCCCGCGCGCCCCGTCCCGCCGGACCTGCTGGCCCGTCTCGATCTGCTGATCGTCAACCGGGTGGAGGCCGGGCAGATGGGCGCTGCGGCCTTCGGCAACTGGGTCACGGTTGTGACGCGGGGGGCGGAAGGCCTGGACTTGCATCGCGACGGCACCGTGCACCGGATGGCGGCGCCGCGGGTCGACGTGGTCTCGACCCATGGGGCGGGCGATGTGTTCTGCGGGACGCTCGCCGCGGGGCTGGATCTCGGATGCGCGCTGGAGACGGCCCTGGAGCAAGCCCAGGCCGAAGCGGCGCGCCACGTCTCGACGGCGCGCTGATCTGGGTGGCGTCCGACCACGCGGGATGGCCCGCGCGCCTCCGGCTTGGCGAATGTCCAGAGCGCGATGGCCCGCAGGCAGCATCGGAGATCAGTTTGAACCGGCCGAGGCGGGAGGAGGTGATCCCCGCCTCGTGCCCGTCGATGCGGACGCCTCGGCGCCCGCCGCTCTTGCGGACGATCCCGCTTAGTCGACGATCGTCGCCTCGGTCAGATCGCGCAATTCCTGCTCGGTGACGCCATCGGCCAGTTCCACGATCTTGAGCCCGCCCTCGACCACGTCGAGCACGCCCAGATTGGTGATGATCCGGTCGACCACCCCCGCGCCGGTCAGCGGCAGGGTGCATTCCTTGAGCACCTTGGACTGGCCGTGCTTGTTGGCGTGGTCCATGACGACGACCACGCGGCCGACGCCCGCGACCAGATCCATCGCGCCGCCCATGCCTTTGACCAGCTTGCCGGGGATCATCCAGTTCGCCAGGTCGCCGTTCTCGGCCACCTCCATCGCGCCCAGAATGGCCATCGCGATCTTGCCGCCGCGGATCATGCCGAAGCTCTGGGCCGAGTCGAAATAGGCTGTCTTCGGCAGCTCCGTGATGGTCTGCTTGCCCGCGTTGATGAGGTCCGGGTCTTCCTGGCCCTCGATCGGGAAGGGGCCCATGCCCAGCATCCCGTTCTCGGATTGCAGCGTCACCTCGACGCCCTCGGGGATGTGGTTCGACACCAGGGTCGGGATGCCGATCCCGAGATTGACGTACCAGCCGTCCTGGAGTTCCTGCGCGGCGCGCGCGGCCATCTGATTGCGGTCCCAGGGCATGGGGGCCTCCTTGGGGTTTCAGGTCTCGGTGATGCCGAAGGGCACGTCGATCATGACCACCGTGCCGGCGGCGCCGCGAACGGGCGTGATCGTGGCCTCCAACCCGTCGGTCAGCAAGCCGATCAGGCGGCCGCCGGCGGTGTCGGGGTTGGGGAAGGGGACATTGCGCGGCAGACCCACGCCGTCATCGGTGACGGTGATGCGCAGGCCGCCCGCGGCCAGCTTGCTCATCCGAAGCTCGACGAAGCCCTCCTCCATTCGCTCGAAGGCGTGGGAGAAGGCGTTGGACAGGACCTCGGAGACCAGGATCGACACACGCACGGCGGCGTCCACGTTCACGACCACCGGTTCGATCTGCTGCACGTAGCGGATCCCGGAGCGCCCTTCTTCATGGGCGACGCCTGTCGCGACCCGGCTGATGAGCGAGCCCAGGTCGATGCCACGATCGGTCCGCGCCTGGTTGTCCGACAGCATCATCGATTCGTAGACCAGTTGCAGGCACTCAAGGCGCCGGGTAATCGCCTCTTGATCGATCTGCGTCTCCACGTCGTGGTCGCCAAGGCTATCGATCACAAGACCGAGATCCTCCTGCACACGGGCGCGGACGTTGAGCACGAGCGTGTCTGCGGCGTCCTCTTCGCGCTCGCTGTCGTAGATCTCTTTCTGGATACCCAGGAAATAGATAACCTGACCGTCGGCGTCTGAGATGGGCGCGATGATGAGACGGTTGAGGAAAGGCGTGCCGTCGGCGCGGTAGTTGATGATATCGACCGTTACGTCCCGATCGGCCTCCACGGCATTGCGGAGGCGGTCGACGTCGCGTTTGTCGGTCTCCTCCCCTTGGAGAAAACGGCAGTTGCGGCCGATCACCGCGGAGCGCGCATAGCCCGTGGTCCGCTCGAAGGCAGAGTTCACGTAAACGATCGGATTGTCCTCGGCCCGCGGATCGGTGAGAATCATGGACACGCGCACACGGCTGAAGCCGGCCAGGGCGTCCTGGTCGTCGATCACGGAGGCCAGCTTGCGGCGCGTGCTCACGGTCGTCCTCATCGTCTGTTCAAGAGCCACTCCACCGGACGTCCCCGGTGGGTCTGACACCGGGGCGCTGGCCTCTTGACGCTCCGACGGGTCTGGCGTCGGGGCCTTTCTGATCATGCGGCGGGCCTTGTCGTCCGCTGCTCGATACGCTTCTCGTGCTCGCCCTGTATCAGGCGATGCACGTAGATGCCCGGGAGATGAATATGATCGGGATCGAGGCTCCCCGTCTCCACGATCTCTTCCACCTCCACGACGCAGACTTTACCACACATCGCGGCGGGCGGGTTGAAGTTTCGCGCGGTCTTTCGAAAAACGAGATTGCCCGTCGGGTCCGCCTTCCAGGCCTTGACGATGGCGAGATCGGCGAAGATCCCACGCTCCATGATATAGGTTTCCATCGCGCCGTCCGGGCCGGTCGGGAAGTCCTTGTGCTCCTTGCCTTCCGCGATCACGGTGCCGACGCCGGTCTTGGTGTAGAAGCCGGGGATGCCGCAGCCGCCCGCGCGCATCCGCTCGGCCAGGGTGCCCTGCGGGTTGAACTCCAGCTCCAGCTCGCCTCCGAGATACTGGCGCATGAACTCCTTGTTCTCGCCGACATAGCTGGAGATCATCTTCTTGACCTGCCGCGTCTGCAGCAGGATGCCGATGCCGAAATCGTCCACGCCCGCGTTGTTCGATGCGAAGGTCAGGTCCTTGGTGCCCGCTTCCTTGATCGCTTCGAGCAACAGTTCGGGGATGCCGCACAGGCCGAATCCCCCGGCCGCGATGAACATCCCGTCGAACAGGATCCCATCCAGCGCCTCCGCCGCCGAGCCGTAGACCTTCTTCATCGTCGCCCCCCCCCCTCGGGATACCGTCGTCCGCCGCGATTTTAGACGAGGCGCCGGATGCTTTCAATCGCGGCCCGCGCTCCAGGCGGGGGGCGATGACAGAACGCCGCGGTCTCCGGTCTCCCGGAAAGGGTCTCCCGGAAGAGCACGGTGCGCGACCGTCTCTTCCGGCCCTGCGGCGAGACATTCCAATGACTTGCCATCATGGGGGTGCCCTCAGGAGTGTCACATCGCTGCGGCCATCGCGTCGATCCGGGCCAGGGCGAACGCGTCGAAATCGGCGCCGGGCTGGCGCAGGACGAAGGCCTCGGCGAAGGGGTCCGGCGCGATGGTCCGGCTTCCGGCCATCTCCGCGATGACGGCATGGCCGCAAAACGGGACGTAGACCTCCGAATAGCCGCCCTCATGGGCCATGACCACGCGCCCGCCACAGATATCGGCGGCCAGGTCGAGCACCTGGCGGGTCATTGCGCGGAAGGTCTCGGCCGTCGCCAGGGTCTGGCTCAGCGGGTCCGGGAGGGCCGCGTCCAATCCGCAGGCGACCACGATCAGCTCTGGCCCGAAGGCGTGGAGGCGGGGCAGCACCAGCCGCTCCATTGCCGCCAGATAGGTCACGTGACCCGATCCGGGAGGCAAGGGGACGTTCAGATTCGCCTGCGCGTCGGTCTCGAAGGCGCCGGTGTCGAGCGGGTAGTTCCGCTCCTGATGGATCGAGATCGTGAGCGTGTCGGGATCGGCGGCATAGATTGCCTCAGTGCCGTTGCCGTGATGCACGTCCCAGTCCAGCACGGCGACCCGATGACAGAGCCCTCGCGCCCGCGCCCGCTCGATGGCAAGCGCGATATTTGCCATCAGACAGAAGCCGTTCGGCCAGTCCGGCAGGCAGTGATGTCCGGGCGGCCGACTAAGCGCGTAGGCGTTTCCCATCTCGCCGCGCAGCACCGCTTCGACCGCGTCGCCGACCAGCCCGGCCGACAGCGCGGCGATTTCGTAGCCGCCGGGCCCAAAAGGCGTGCGCAGGCCCAACTCGCCCCCGCCCGCGTCGGAGGCGGACTTGAACGCGTCGAGATAGGCGGCGGGGTGGACGCGCAGCAGATCCTCTCGGGTCATCTCGGCCCCGCCCCGGACCTTCAATTCGCCGATCAGCCCCGTCACCCGCATCAGGTTGACGAGGCGCCGCTTGGTCTCCGGATCCTCGGGCAGCCCGCCGCCGCCCGCGATCGGCTGCACCAGCCCGCCCACCGGCACCATCTGCGCGTAATTGCCGCCCGCGTGCCAAAAGCACCGCTCATCCCAAAAAAAGCCCGTCATGCCCCGAACAGGCGCGACGGGCCGAAGAATTTCAACGAAATTCTTTCAAAGACTTTTCCTGGAAAAGTCTTCGTCCTCTCAAAGCTCCGGGTAGATCGGGAACCGGTCGCAGAGCGCCTGGACCTTCTCGCGCACCCGCGCCTCGACCTCGGCATTGCCCTCGGCCCCGTTCGCGGCCAGCCCGTCAAGCACTTCGACGATCAGGTCGCCCACCTCCCGGAACTCCGGCTCGCCGAAGCCGCGCGTGGTGCCGGCGGGCGTGCCCAGCCGGATCCCCGACGTGACCGTCGGCTTCTCGTCGTCGAAGGGGATGCCGTTCTTGTTGCAGGTGATGTGGGCGCGGCCGAGCGCCGCCTCGGATTCGTTGCCCTTCACGCCTTTGGGGCGCAGGTCGACCAGCATCAGATGGGTGTCGGTCCCGCCCGTGACGATGTCGAGCCCGCCTTTCATCAGCTGATCCGCCAGCGCCTTCGCGTTTTCGATCACCTGCGCCTGGTAGTCCTTGAAACCGGGCCGCAGCGCCTCGCCGAAGGCCACCGCCTTGGCGGCGATCACATGCATTAGCGGGCCGCCCTGGATGCCCGGGAAGATGGCGGAGTTCACCTTCTTCGCGATCTCGGCATCGTCGGTCAGGATCATCCCGCCCCGGGGGCCGCGCAGCGTCTTGTGCGTTGTGGTCGTGGCGACATGGGCATGGGGGAAGGGCGAGGGGTAGTGGCCCGACGCCACCAGCCCGGCGAAATGCGCCATGTCGACCAGCAGATAGGCGCCGACCGAATCCGCGATCTCCCGCATGCGGGCGAAGTCGATGATCCGCGGGATGGCCGAGCCGCCGGCGATGATCATCTTTGGCTGATGCTCGGTCGCGAGCGCCTGCACTTGGTCATAGTCGAGCAGCAGGTCGTCGCGGCGGACGCCATATTGGACGGCGTTGAACCATTTGCCCGACTGGTTGGGCTTCGCGCCATGGGTCAGGTGCCCGCCGGCGTCGAGGCTCATCCCCAGGATCGTGTCACCGGGCTTGAGCAGCGCAGTAAAGACGCCCTGGTTCGCCTGGCTGCCGGAATGCGGTTGAACGTTTGCGAATTGGCAGCCGAAGAGCTGCTTGGCGCGGTCGCGGGCCAGGTCTTCGGCGATGTCGACATACTGGCAGCCACCATAGTAGCGGCGGCCGGGGTAGCCCTCGGCGTATTTGTTGGTCATCACGCCGCCCTGCGCCTCCATCACGGCGCGGCTGACGATGTTCTCCGAGGCGATCAACTCGATCTCGTCGCGCTGGCGGTCGAGTTCCTTCCGGGTGGCCTCGGCGATCTCGGGATCGGTCTCGGCGAGGGTGGCGGTGAAGAAGTCGGGGTCGCGATGGGGGGCGTTCATGGCGCATCTCCTGTGACGGAATTGGCGCCTCATACGCGCCTCGTGGCCGCTGGGAAAGGGCAAGGGCGTCGCATCTCGGACCGGACACGACCCTTGCGTTTCCGATACGCGCCCCGCAACCCTGCGCGCGAACGGGGAGGGACGATGCCGAACAAAGCCATGAAGATCGCGTTCGTCGCGTCGCCGACGGACGAGGCGCAGGAAGCGCTCGCCCGGTTGACCGCGCGCTACGGCCAGCACGCCCCCGAGGCGGCGGATGTCGTCGTGGCGCTGGGGGGCGATGGATTCATGCTGGAGACGCTCCACGCGACCACGGATCTGCCGATCCCCACCTATGGGATGAATCGCGGCACGGTCGGGTTTCTGATGAACGAGTATAATGAGGAGGATCTGCTCTGGCGGCTTGCGGCGGCCGAGGAGGCGGTGACCAACCCGCTCAAGATGGTGGCGACGCGGGCCGATGGCAGCACGGTCGAGGCGCTGGCGATCAACGAGGTGTCGTTGCTTCGAGCGGGACCGCAAGCGGCCCGGCTGCGCATCACCGTCGATGGGCGCATCCGAATGGAGGAGCTGGTCTGCGACGGCGCGCTGGTGGCCACGCCCGCCGGATCGACGGCCTACAACTATTCCGCCCATGGGCCGATTCTGCCGATCGGCTCGGAAGTGCTGGCGCTGACGGCCATGGCCGCCTTCCGGCCCCGGCGCTGGCGCGGGGCGCTGCTGCCTCGGACGGCGAAGGTGCGCTTTGACGTGCTTGAACCCGCAAAGCGGCCGATGATGGCGGAGGCGGACGGCACCTCGGTGCGCGACGTCACGCGCGTGGAGGTCGCGAGCGAGGAGAGCGTTCGGCATCGCTTGCTCTTCGATCCGGGGCACGGGTTGGAGGAACGGCTGCTGCGGGAGCAGTTCACCTAGAGAGGCGCTGCGGGCTGGTGGCTCGGGTGGGGGCTTGCTGTGGGCGGCGGTGTAGGTGGCCCGGGCGGGATTTGAGTATTTTTAGCCAGAAGAAGGAGGGGCCGGGCGCGGTGCCGCTGCGGGGGCGCGGGCGGGTTTCGTTGCAGGATCGGGGGGCGCGGTCGCGGGGGCGTGAGGGTCCGTCGCGACGCCGTGAGGGGCGTGCGGAAGAGCGGGCAATCTGTGCGCAAGCGCGCGTAGATATGAAGTATTTCACGGTTTCGTTCGTTGATCGTGAGGGCTCAGAGGCGCATATCCCCCTCATCGGCACCGGGCAGACGCCCACCGCCAAGGACACACGG
>NZ_UETC01000033.1 GCF_900116765.1 Jannaschia seohaensis
GCCCGTGACCTGCCCCCACCGAGTGGTCCGATTTCAGTGTTAGTGCATGACGGGCCTCTGATCTATCGGGATGATGCTTTCCGGGGCTGGCGGGCGATAGCCCAGAGCGCTGTGTGGGCGGACAGTGTTGTAGTGGACTCGCCACTGGTTGATGACGATCCTGGCCTCGCGGACGGAGTAGAAGATCTCGCCGTTGAGCAGTTCGTCCCTGAGCCGCGCGTTGAAGCTCTCGACGTAGCCGTTTTCCCAGGGTGAGCCTGGCTCGATGTAGGCGGTCTTGGCGCCGACCGCGGTGATCCAGTCCCGGACGGACGTCGCGACGAACTCGGGACCGTTATCCGAGCGGATGTACTCCGGCGGCCCCCTCAGGATGAAGAGGTCGATCAACGCGTCGAGCACATCGATCGAGTTGAGCTTGCCTGCGACGCTGATCATGAGCGCCTCCCGGGTGAACTCGTCGAGGATGACGAGGATGCGATAGGGTCGGCCGTCGTGGGTGCGATCCTGGACGAAGTCATAGGACCAGACATGGTTCGACCGCTCCGGCCTGAGCCGGATGCAGGAGCCATCGTTCAGCCAGAGCCGGCTCCGCTTCTTCTGCTTCGGTGGGACCTTCAGCCCTTCGCGCCGCCAGATGCGCTCGACCCGTTTGTGGTTCACGTGCCAGCCCGCCTGATTCAGCAGCGCCGTCTCCGGCCTGTAGACGTAACGGCCATACTGCGTCGCCAGCTCGATGATGTCCGCTGTCAGACGATCTTCATCCGGGCGGCCTCGCGGAACCTTGCGCTGTGTTGAGCGGTGCTGACCAAGCGTGCGGCAGGCGCGGCGCTCCGATACGCCAAGCGTCTGCCGCACGCGGTCGATGCACTGCCTGCGGCGCGAAGGGCTCACAAGTTTCCCTTTGCCGCCTCGGTCAGGATCATCTTGTCGAGGGTCAGGTCGGAAACCGCGCGCCTCAACCGGGCGTTCTCCTTCTCCAGCTCCTTCAGACGCTTCAGCTGATCCCGGCTCATGCCGCCGTACTGACGGCGCCACCGGTAGTATGTCTGCTGCGTCATGCTGACCTGGCGCACCGCTTCGGCCACGCTCATGCCCTGACCCTGCAGTACTTCAACCTGCCGAAGCTTCATAACGATGTCTTCGGGCTTCTCCCGCTTCCCAGCCATCTCCTGGTCCTCCAATACACAGGGCAAATCTACCCCAGTTGGTGGACCACTTCAGTGGGGGCACTCCAG
>NZ_UETC01000017.1 GCF_900116765.1 Jannaschia seohaensis
CCGTGTGTCCTTGGCGGTGGGCGTCTGCCCGGTGCCGATGAGGGGGATATGCGCCTCTGAGTCCTCACTATCAACGAACGAAACCGTGAAATACTGCATATCTACGCGCGCCTGCGCACAGATTGCCCGCTCTTCCGCACGCCCCTCACGGCGTCGCGACGGACCCTCACGCCCCCGCGACCGCGCCCCCCGATCCTGCAACGAAACCCGCCCGCGCCCCCGCACCGGCACCGCGCCCGGCCCCCTCCTTCTTCTGGCTAAAAATACTCAAATCCCGCCCGGGCCACCTACACCGCCGCCCACAGCAAGCCCCCACCCGAGCCACCAGCCCGCCGCGCGGGGGCCACGCCCCCGCGCCCCCGGTCATTTTCCGGTCTACCGAACCGCCGCTCCCATGCAGGGGGCTGGCCCCGCGCGCTCCCCTCGGCTATTGCCCCCGCCTGACCCGAAGGCGGAGCGCGCAGATGCAAGGCAGTGCCAATCTCAACGTCATGATCAAAGCCGCCCGCAAAGCCGGGCGCGGCCTGATCAAGGATTTCGGCGAGGTCGAGAACCTCCAGGTCTCGGCCAAAGGCCCCGGCGACTTCGTCAGCCGGGCCGATCGCCGCGCCGAGGAGACGATCCGCGCGGAGCTGATGGAGGCTAGGCCCAATTACGGCTGGCTGGGTGAGGAGTCGGATCCGGTGGAGGGTAAGGACCCGACGCGGCGGTGGATCGTAGATCCGCTCGACGGGACGACGAACTTCCTGCACGGGATGCCGCATTGGGCCATCTCCATTGCGCTCGAGCACAAGGGCGAGGTCACCTCGGCGGTGATCTACGATCCGGTCAAGGACGAACTCTTCTGGGCCGAGAAGGGCGCGGGTGCCTGGCTCGACGGGCGGCAGCGCCTGCGGGTGTCCGGCCGGACCTCGATGATCGAGACGGTCTACGCGACCGGTCTGCCCTTCGGCGGCGGCCGCTACTTGCCCGCGGTCTTGCAGGACCTCGGCCGGCTGCTGCCCGTCTGTGCGGGCGTGCGGCGCTGGGGCGCGGCGGCGCTGGACCTCGCCTATGTCGCCGCGGGCCGCTATGACGGCTATTGGGAGCGCGGACTCAAACCCTGGGACATGGCCGCGGGCGTGCTTCTGGTGCGCGAGGCCGGCGGCATGGTCCAGCCGATCCGCCCCGAAGGCCAGGCATTGATGGACGGTCACGTCATCGCCGGGTCGGGCGCCATCTTCGATCGCTTCGCACAGATCATTCGGGACCGCGCGTAACAACGTCTGGGCCGGGCGCGGCGGGGAGAATCCCCGCCCTACTTCCGTGCGGGCCGTAGGGCGGGGATATTCCCCGCCCCCCCGCTTGACGGCGCGGCGCGGTTGCGCCGCGCGACGGGCCGTGCGACCTCTGATCCGACAAGACCTTTATCCGAGACGCCCGTGACCGCCTCCGCCGACCTCCCCCGCAACACGGGCCTGCACTTCGACCCAGCGGTGGTCGAAGCGGTCCGCGTCAATACCCCAGCCACCCTACGCCGCGCCGCCACCCTGCCCGGCCGGCGCTCGGTCAAGAAGGAGTGGCAGGCCGCCTGGCTGGCCCGCGCCGTCTCCATGATCGACCTGACCACGCTTTCGGGCGACGACACGCCCGGCCGGGTCCGCCGACTCTGCGCCAAGGCGCTCCACCCCGTGCGCGCCGACATCCTGGACGCGATCGGTCTGCCCGATCTCACCACCGGCGCGGTCTGCGTCTATCACGAGATGGTCCCCGTCGCGGTGGAGGCCGTGGCGGGCCGTATCCCCGTCGCCGCCGTCTCGACCGGCTTTCCGGCGGGTCTCACGCCCTTCGACCTGCGCCTGCGCGAGATCGAGCGCTCGGTTGCGGCGGGCGCGACCGAGATCGACATCGTCATCTCCCGCCGCCACGTCCTGACCGGCGACTGGGCCGCGCTCTATGACGAGACGGCGCAGATGCGCGCGGCTTGCGGCGACGCGCATATGAAGGCGATCCTCGCCACCGGAGAGCTCGGGACGCTCAAGAACGTGATGAAGGCGTCGATGATCTGCATGATGGCCGGGTCCGACTTCATAAAGACATCGACCGGGAAGGAGAGCGTCAACGCGACGCTCCCGGTCTCGCTGACGATGATGCGCGCGATCCGAGCCTATGAGGCCGCGTCCGGGTTCAAGGTCGGATACAAGCCCGCGGGCGGGGTATCGAAGGCGAAGGACGCGATCCTGTATCTGGCGCTGCTCAAGGAGGAACTTGGCGACCGCTGGCTCCGGCCGGACCTGTTCCGCTTCGGGGCCTCGTCGCTGCTGGGCGATATCGAGCGGCAGTTGGAGCATTTCGTGACCGGGCGGTACTCGGTCGGGCATCGGCACGCGCTGGGGTGAGTTGCGCCGCCGGGCCGGCGGCGCGCCGGGCGGGGGCTCTGCCCCCGCACCCCCGGAGTATTTTCGGCCAGAAGAAGAGGGCACATGACCGAGGTGGCTGAGATTTTCGAGACCATGGACTGGGGCCCCGCGCCCGAGAACCGGGCCGAGGCGGATGCCTGGCTGGACGCGCATGCACGGACCTTTGGGCATTTCATCGGTGGCAAGCGATGGAAGCCCGGCGAGACCTTCGCCACCGTGAACCCGGCCACGGGCGAGGCGCTCGCTCAGGTCACGCAGGGCACGGAGGATGACGTGACGGCCGCCGTGAAGGCCGCGCGGAAGGCGCAGAAAGCCTGGGCCGCGGCCTCCGACCATGACCGGGCGCGGGTGCTCTATGCCATCGCGCGGGGCCTGCAGAAGCATGCCCGGCTCTTCGCCGTGCTGGAAGTGCTCGACACCGGCAAGCCGATCCGGGAGGCGCGGGATATCGACGTGGCGCTGGCCGCCCGGCACTTCTACCACCATGCGGGCCATGCGGCGCTGCGCGGCGAGACGCTGCCTGGGGCCGCGCCCTGGGGCGTCTGCGGGCAGATCGTGCCGTGGAACTTCCCGCTGCTGATGCTGTCCTGGAAGGTCGCGCCCGCGCTCGCCATGGGTAATGCCGTCGTGCTGAAGCCCGCAGAGTGGACGCCGCTGACCGCGCTGGCCTTCGCCGATATCTGTCAGCAGGCGGGCGTGCCGCCGGGTGTGGTCAACATCGTCACCGGCGACGGGGCGACCGGAGCGGCGCTGGCCGCGGCCGAGATCGACAAGCTGGCCTTCACCGGCTCGACCGAGGTGGGCCGGGTGCTGCGCCGCGAGACCGCCGGGCGCGGGATCGGGCTGACCTTGGAGTTGGGCGGCAAGTCGCCCTACATCGTCTTTGAGGACGCAGATATCGACGGCGCGGTCGAGGGCCTCGTCGACGCGATCTGGTTCAATGGCGGCCAGGTCTGCTGCGCGGGATCGCGCCTGCTGGTGCAGGAGGGGATCGCGGAGGACTTCCAGCGCCGGCTGATCGCGCGGATGGCCAAGATCCGCGTGGGCGACCCGCTCGACAAGGCGGTCGACATGGGCGCGCTGGTTCATGCCGAGCAGAAAGCGCGGGTCGAGGCGATGCTGGCGCAGACCTCCGGCACGGTGCATCGCGGGGTGGCGCCCGAGGGCTGCTACCTGCCGCCGATCCTGGTCTCGGACCTGCACTCCGCCGACCCGCTGATGCAGGAGGAGGTGTTTGGGCCGGTCCTCGCCATGACCACCTTCCGCACGCCCGCCGAAGCGGTGCAGCTCGCCAATGACACGACCTATGGGCTCGCCGCCTCGGTCTGGTCGCAGGACATCGACATGGCGCTGGACACGGCGCCCCGGATCGACGCGGGCGTCGTCTGGGTCAATGGCACCAACATGCTGGACGCCGCCGCCCCCTTCGGCGGCATGAAGGAGAGCGGCTTCGGCCGCGAGGGCGGGATCGCGGGGCTGCACGCCTATCTGCGGCCGGAGGCGGGCGCGGCGCTGGCCGAGCCCAAGCGCTATGACGGCACGGCCGCGCCCTCGGACATGATCGACCGGACCGCCAAGATGTATGTCGGCGGCAAGCAGGCCCGGCCCGATGGCGGCTATTCCCGCCCCGTCTTCGGCCCCAAGGGCGCCGTGGGCGAGGTTGGGATCGCCAACCGCAAGGATCTGCGGAACGCCGTCGAGGCGGCGCGGGGGGCCAAGGGCTGGTCGGCCTCGACCGGGCATCTGCGAGCGCAGATCCTCTACTACCTAGCGGAGAATCTCAGCGCCCGCGCGGCCGAGTTCGACGCCCGGCTCAAGGCGCAGGGGGCGAAGGACGCCGCGGAGGACGCGGTGCGCGCCCTGTTCCGCTGGGCCGCCTGGGCGGACAAGCATGACGGGCGCACGCTGGGCGTACCGATGGGCGGGCTGGCGCTGGCGCTGAACCGCCCGGTCGGCGTGATCGGGGCCTTCGCCGCCGAGGACGCGCCGCTGACCGCCATGGCGACGGTGATCGGCGCGGCCTTGGCGACGGGCAACCGCCTGGTGCTGGTCGCGCCCGAGACGGCGCCGCTGACCGCGACCGACCTTTACCAGGTGCTCGACACGTCGGACGTGCCGGGCGGGGTGGTCAACCTGCTGACCGGCGACCACGCGGAGCTTGCCCCGCATATGGGGGGACATCTGGGGGTGGACGCGGTCTGGTCCTTCTCCTCGGCCGACATCTCGGGCGTGATCGAGCGGGAGGCGGCGGCGGACCTGAAGCGGACCTGGGTGAATTTCGGGCGCGCGACGGATTGGGCCGACTCCGACCGGTTTCTACGGGCCGGCTGCGAGGTGCAGACGGTCTGGGTGCCGTTCGGGCTCTGATCCGGGGTCAGCGCGGGAGATCCAGGGCGGAGGGGGGCTCTGCCCCCCGCCCTGCGGGCCCCCCCGAGGTATTTTTGGCAAGATGAGAGCGGGGGCCTTCGCCGCCGCAGGTCAAAGCAGGGCGCGCAGCAGAGAGGTGCCGGCAAGGCCGATCAGGAGGCAGAGGGCGAAGGGCTTGTAGTAGCGCTCCAGCGAGGGACGGAAGATCGCCTTGCCGATCAGCACGCCTGTCGCGGCGACCGGCGCTAGGGCCAGGCCGCGCGCCAGCGCCGGACCGTCGAACAGGCCAAAGCCCGCCTGCCAAAGCAGCGTCAGCAGCGACGAGGCGAAGAGAAACAGCACCAGCGAGGCGCGGATCACCCGCGGGGGTGCGTCCTGGGCCAGGACATAGAGCGCGACCACCATCCCGCCGATCGAGGCGATGCCGGTGACGATCCCCGACAGGATCCCGGCCCCGACCAGGCCCGCATTCGTCGCCAGCCACGCCATCCGCACCCGCGCCAGGAGCAGCAGCGCCAGCACGATCAGCACGCCAAGCGCCAGGAGCCGCGTATCCTCCACCGGGAGGCGGGTGGTCAGCCAGAGGCCGGCCGGAACCCCGACCGCCGAGGTGAAGGCCAGGGTCAGGGCGATGCGGCGGTCGGCCTCGCGGATGCCGCCGCGGATCATCAGAAGCGATGCCGTCATTTCAAGCATCCAGCAGATCGGGATCAACTCCCGCGGGGGGAGGATCGGGATCGCCGCCGCCATCACCAGCGCCGACAGCGCGAACCCCGCGAAGCCCCGCACGATCCCCGCGGCCAGGACGATCAGCGCCAGGAGCGCGAAGTCCGGCGGCGTGAGAGCGAGCATCTCCATCCCGCGTCGTTACGCCGGCGCTCTCCGGCCGTATAGGACCAGATGCCGCCCGCCGATCAGCCGTCGATCACCGTCACCTCGGGGGCGGCGGCGCGCAGGATTTCGCGGATGTCGCGGGCCAGACGCTCGAACGCGCCGCCCTGGGCGGCGGTCTTGCGCCAGACCAGCGCGATATCGCGACCCGGCTGCGGCTCCGGCAGGGGGCGCGCCGTGACCAGATCGGCGCGCGTCACCTCGGAGCGCACATAAAGCGCGGGCAGCACCGAGAGGCCCAGACCGGTCGCCACCATCTGCCGGAGCGTGTCGAGCGACGTCCCCTCATAGTCCAGCGACAAGGTCGCCCCCGTCGCCAGCGCGAGTTCGGCCACAGTGTCGTGCAGGCGATGCCCGGTCTCCAGCGTCATCACCGTCTCGCCGCGCAGCCCGTCGGGCGGCACGGGATCACAGGCCGCCAGCGGGTGATCGCTGGGCATCACCACGAGAAGCGGCTCGTGGAACAGGGGGACATGGATCAGACCGGGCTCCTCGACCGGCAGAGGGAAAAACAGCAGGTCGAGGCTGCCGTCGCGCAACCGGCCCATGAGATCCGCCGCCAACCCCTCGCGCACGTAGAATTTCAGCCTGGGATAGGTGTCGTGCAGGGTGGGCAGGATAAGGGGCAGGAAATAGCCCCCGAGCGAGCCGACGATTCCCACGCGGATCGTGCCGTCGAACGGGTTGGCCCCCGCCCGGGCCAGGGCCGCGATATCGGCCACGTCGCGCAGCACCCCCCGGGCGCGGTCGGCCACCTCGCGCCCGATCGGCGTCAGCGTGACGCCCGCGCGGGATCGCTCCACCAATTGCACGCCCAGCTTTTCTTCCAACTCCCGCAGCTGGGCGGAGAGCGTGGGCTGGGTGACGTGGACCGACTCGGCCGCGCGGCGGAAATGCAAGCAATCGGCGACCGCTACGAGGTAGCGAAACTGTTGCAGCGTGGGCATGGACACCTCGATAGTAGGCCGCTATCGAAAAATAGATAAATCAGATGCTGGAACAATCAAACTGCGCTCCTATGTCTCACGACAACGCGCAGCCTGGGACTTGGAATGGGACAAAGCGAAAGCAGCGGAAAACCCCTGGGCGGGTCGGCCGGGATCATCTCTATCCTCGTGCCTGGCGGCCTTTTCGTCTGGTTCCTGCAGTTCCTGCCGGCGGTCGCGGCGGGCGAGACGATCCTGTTCCGCTACGACTGGGTGCCCGCGCTGGGGGTCTCGATCGGGATGCTGATCGACGGGCTCTCGCTGAGCTTCGCGCTGCTGATCACCGGGATAGGGACGCTGGTTACGCTCTATTCGTCCAGCTATCTCGGCGGGCACGTCCATTACAGCCGCTTCGTCTGCTATCTGCTGTCCTTCATGTTGGGCATGCTGGGGCTTGTCCTGTCGGACAACCTGCTGGCGCTGTTCGTCTTCTGGGAGGTGACGACGATCGCCTCCTATCTGCTGATCGGTTTTTCGGCGGATGAGTCGAAGTCACGGCGCAACGCGCTCCAGGCGCTGCTGGTCACCGGCACGGGCGGCCTCGCCTTCCTGGCCGGGATCATCCTGCTGGGTGCGGCGACGGGCACGTTCGAGCTGTCGGAGATCGAAGGCTCCCTGGCCGAGCATCCGCTCTACCTGCCGATCTTCATCCTGGTCGTGCTGGGCGCCTTCACCAAATCGGCGCAGGTTCCGTTCCATTTCTGGCTACCCAACGCGATGGCCGCGCCGACGCCGGTCTCGGCCTATCTGCACTCGGCCACGATGGTGAAGGGCGGGGTTTATCTGCTGGCGCGGCTGAACCCCAGCTTGGGCGGCACAGATCTGTGGTTCTGGACGCTGACGCTCTTTGGAGGGGTGACCGCGGTCTTCGCCTCGATCCTCGCGATCAAGCAGATCGATATCAAACAGGTGCTGGCCTACACGACGCTGATGGCGCTGGGCACGCTGGTGATGTTCATCGGGCTGGGCACCTCGGACGCGATCAAGGCGGCGATGGTGTTCCTGCTGGTCCACAGCTTCTACAAGGCGTCGCTCTTCCTGATGATCGGAGTAGTCGATCACGGCACCGGGACGCGGGACGCGACGGTGTTGCGCGGGCTGACGCGGGCAATGCCCTTCACGGCGCTGGCGGCGGCGCTGGCGGCGCTGTCGATGGCCGGGATCCCGCCGCTCTTCGGGTTCATCGGCAAGGAGTTCTTCTACAAGGCATCGCTGAGCGCCGAGATCGGCATGTTCTGGGTGACGGCCTGCGCTTTCCTGGCCTCGGCCCTGATGTTTGCGGCCGCCGGCATCGTCGCCTGGCGCCCCTTCACCGGGCGGTTGGCCGAGACGCCAGTCACGCCGCATGAAGGCCCCTGGGCGATGTTGATCGGGCCGCTGCTGCTGGCCGCGCTGGGGCTCGGCCTGGGCCTCTTCCCCGACTACGCCGAAGTTCTGGTGCGCCCGGCGACCGCCGCCGTCTACGGCGCGGCGGTGGAGGTCGATCTCTACCTCTTCAAGGAAGTGAATTCCGCGCTGATCCTGTCGCTGGTCACCTTCGCCCTGGGCTGGCTGATCTATATGGGTCACGGCACGTTACGCGACCGGCTGCGGCGCTCGCCCGACCGCTTCGATCCGGGCTGGGACCGACTGATGGACGGCGTGCTGGCCGGGTGCAAATGGCAGGCGAACCTGATCCAGACCGGGCAGTTGCGCCGCTATATCTTCGTCACCTTCCTGACCCTCGCCGTCGCGCTGGTCTGGACGATCTGGCGCGCGGGGTTGGTGCCGACGATGGAGCTGGGCGACGATCTGCGGGTCAAGCACTGGGCCGTGCTGATCGCCATCACCGCGGGGGCGGCCATCGTGGCCTTCACCAATTCGCGCATGACGGCCGTGGCCGCGCTGGGCGTGGTCGGCGTCGGCGTCGCGCTGATCTTCATCACCTTCGGCGCCCCCGACGTGGCGATCACCCAGCTTCTGGTCGAGGTGCTGGTGGTCGTGCTGGTCGCGGTCGCGATGCTGAAGCTGCCGCAGATGAACGTGGAACACGTCAAGGCGGTCCGGGTCTGGGATCTGCTGCTGGCGCTGACCATCGGCGTGTCGACGACCGTGGTGCTGTTGACCGTCATGGATACGCCCTTCGACCTGCGCCTGACCGAGTTCTTCGAGCAAGCCTCGGCCCCGGTCGCCTTCGGCCGCAACATCGTCAACGTGATCCTTGTGGACTTCCGCGCGCTCGACACTTTCGGCGAGATCGCGGTGGTCGCCATCGCAGCCCTCGGCGCCTACGCCCTGCTGCGCGGCACGCGGAGGCCCAACCCATGAAGTCGTCCCTCATCGTCCGCGCCGCCACGCGCCTGCTGGTCGGCCTGCTGCTGCTGTTCTCAATCTGGATGCTGCTGCGTGGCCATAACGAGCCCGGCGGCGGGTTCATCGGCGGGCTGATCGGCTCGACCGGGTTCATCCTCTACGCCATCGCGCATGGCTGCCGCGCCGCGCGCGAGGCGCTCCGGCTGGAGCCGCAGACCATCGCCATGGTCGGCCTGGGCGTCGCCCTCGCCGCTGGGGCCTTCGCGGCGATCCCGGGCGATGCGCTGTTCACGGGGCAGTGGCTGTTCCTCTGGCCCAGCGAGGGCTCCAAGGGCGTGCCGCTGTCCAACATCCTTGTCTTCGATATCGGGGTCTATCTGGTCGTTCTTGGCTCGGTGCTGACCCTGGTGCTGGCCCTGGAGGAGGAGGTCTGATGGAGGTCTTCGTCGCCATCATGGTCGGGGCGCTGGTCACGGCGTCGGTTTATCTGATGCTGGCCCGCAACGTGCTGCGCTTCCTGTTCGGGCTGGTGCTGCTGTCGAACGCCGCCAACCTGGTGATCTTCGCCGCGGGCGGGCTGACGCCCGAAGCGCCGCCGCTGATCGCCCCCGGCGCCAACGCCCCGCCCGAGGGCGTGGCCAACGCCCTGCCCCAGGCGCTTGTGCTGACGGCCATCGTGATCGGCTTCGGCCTCTTCGCCTTCGCGCTGACCCTGGTCTATCGCGGGTATCAGAACCTCGGGACGCTCGACACCGACGAGATGCGCCTGGCCGAGCCGGTGGAGGCCGAAAAGACGTGACGTCCCTCTGGCTGCTTCCCCTTCCGATCATCGTCCCCTTCGCGACGGCGGTCCTGGCCTTCCTGTTCCGCCGCGGCGCCGAGGGGCGCTGGATTTCCGTGATGGGCTCGGCGGCGACGCTGGTCCTGGGCGTGCTGCTGCTGATGGAGGTGCTCGCCAACGGCCCGCAAGCCGCGCAGATGGGCGAATGGCCCGCGCCCTTCGGCATCACCCTGGTGGCCGACACGCTGTCGGCCGTCATGGTCGTCATCACCGGCATCACCGGCCTCGCCGTCGCCATCTACGCCGTGGCCGACATCACCGAAGACATGGAGGAGATGGGCTACCACTCCCTCTTCCAAGTCCTCATCGCGGGCGTCTCGGGCGCGTTCCTCACCGGCGACCTGTTCAACCTCTATGTCTGGTTCGAGGTCATGCTGATCTCGTCCTTCGGCCTGTTGATTCTGGGCGGCAAGCGGGTGCAGTTCGACGCGGGGATCAAATACGTCACGCTGAACCTCATCTCGACGATCCTGTTCCTGAGCGGCATCGGCCTGCTCTACGGCACGACCGGCACGCTGAACCTCGCCGATCTGAGCCGCATCGCGCCCACCGTCGATCCGGGGCTGATGACGGTCATCTCGATGATGTTCATGGTGGGCTTCGGGGTGAAGGCGGCGGTCTTCCCGCTCTTCTTCTGGCTGCCGGCCTCCTATCACACGCCCAGCTTCGCGGTCTCGGCGGTCTTCGCCGGCTTGCTCACCAAGGTCGGCGTCTACGCGATGATGCGGCTCTTCACGCTGGTCTTCACCCAGGACATCGCCTTCACCCATACGATCCTGCTCTGGGTCGCGTGTCTGACCATGGTCACGGGCGTTCTGGGCGCCGCGGCGCAGACCGATTTCCGCCGCATCCTGTCGTTCCACATCGTCAGCCAGATCGGCTACATGATCCTGGGTCTGGCGCTGATGACGCCGCTCGCGGTGGTCGGCGCGGTCTTCTACCTGGTCCACCACATCATCGTGAAGGCGAACCTGTTCCTGGTCGCGGGGGTGGCGAACCGGATCGCGGGCGGGACCGAGCTTGCGCGGATCGGCAGCCTCTACAAGGGCGCGCCCTTCCTCGCCTTCCTGTTCCTCGTCCCGGCCTTCTCGCTGGCGGGCTTCCCGCCGCTCTCGGGCTTCTGGGCGAAATACGTGCTGGTGAAGGCGTCGATGGATATCGAGCTCTGGATCGTGGCCTTCGTCGCGCTGGCCGTGGGCCTGATGACGATCTATTCGATGACCAAGATCTGGGGGCAGGCCTTCTGGAAGCCGCATCCCGGGGGCATCGTCCCGACGCTGACTTCGCTTGAGCCGGGGGAACGGATGGCCCTACTGCTGCCGATAGTCTCGCTCGCGCTGATGACGGTGCTGATCGGCCTCTACCCCGAGCCCTTCGTCCTCGTGGCGGAGCGGGCGGCGGAGGAACTGCTCGATCCCGCCGCTTATATCGCGGCCGTCCTCGGAGAAGAGGAGATCCTGCAATGAGCCTTTTTCTGCTCAACATCATCCTGGCCATCGCCTGGGCCGCCCTGACCGGGACGTTCACGCTGGCGGGGTTGGGTGTCGGCCTCGTCGTCGGCTTCTTCGCGCTTTGGGTGGCCTCTCCGTTGTTCGAGGAGAATGGCGGCCGTTACTTCACCCGCGTCTGGCGCTGGATCAAGCTGGTGGTTCTGTTCCATTACGAGCTCATCGTCTCGTCGCTCTCGGTCGCATGGGACGTGCTGACGCCACGCCACCGGGCGCGGCCGGGGATCGTCGCCGTGCCGCTCAAGGCCAAGGGCGAAGCGGAGGTTCTGCTGGTCACGAACCTCATCTCGCTTACCCCGGGCACGCTCAGCCTGGACGTGACCGAGGATTGCAACACCCTTTTCGTCCACGCGATGTTCGCGGACGACCCGCAGAAGATCCGGGACGACATCGAGAACGGGATGGAGCGCTGGGTCCGGGAGGCGATGGAATGAACGAGACGGTGACGGCTCCTCTTTCGGCAACCATGCCGATCCTGGCCTTCGCGGTGCAGGTCGGCTTCCTGATGGTGATGGCGGGCATCGTGCTGGCCTTCGTGCGGCTGGCCAAGGGCCCCAGCCTGCCGGACCGGGTGGTCGCGCTCGACACGATGACGGTTCTGATCGTCGCCTTCTGCGGCCTCTTCGTCTTCGAAAGCGGGGCGACCGCCTTTCTCGACGTGGCGGTCGTGCTGGCGCTGGTCGGCTTTCTCGCCACGGTCGCGCTGGCCCGCTTCGTCGAGCGCAAGGCCGACCGGGCCGACGTGGATCGCGTCATCCAGCCCCCCCGGCCAGAGCCGACCCCAGATATCGAGGAGCTGCCATGATCCTGGAGATCGTCCTTTCGGTCCTGGTCCTGCTTGGGGGATTCTTCGCCTTCGTCGCGGGGCTTGGCATCCTCCGGCTGCCGGACGTGCTGATCCGGATGCACGCGACGACGAAGGCCGGAACGCTGGCCTCGGGCCTCATCATGGCCGCCGTGGCGCTCGGCCTCGGGGACTCCGCCACGGTCGCGCGCGCCGTGGCCATCGTGCTGTTCCTGCTGCTCACGGCTCCGGTGGCGGCGCATATGATCGGGCGCGCGGCCTTCCGGGCGGGCGTGCCGCTATGGGAGACCGATATCGACCGGACCGCCGACGAAAAGCTCGGCGTCCTGCCGGAACTGGCGCGCCGCCGGTCCGAGGGCCCGCGGCGCTGACCGCATCCGCGCCGGCTACGTCGCCTGGCCATCGGCGCGGATCAGACCGGCCCGCGTCACGGCGCGAGGGCCCTGTCGGCGCGGCGCCATGGGCGCGATTCAGAGCGGTTGAAGAGCGGCGTCGCGGGCCTCGCGCGCTTACGGGAGTGTCGATCGGTCGGGAAGCGTGTCTCAAGATGCGGGCACCGCCGCCACCGGAATAGCTTCGGCGCGTTGGGTCGTGACTTTGGTCCCGCTCACGCAGCCTCCTAAGGGTTCTACGACCTGCACGCCGTTTCACCGGCCTCGCCCTGCTGCTCCCCGACGCCATGTCCAGCGGCAACGACACAGTCCCGCTGAACTGGCAGGGCTGGGCGCCTTGACGGTGGTCCGTCGGCGCGCCTAGCGCCCCCGGAACCAGTCGCGGATGCCGCGGCGGCGTTCCGCGAAGTGGTCGCCCGCATCCTCCCAGGCCTCGCCGATATCCTCGGCGACCCGGCGGCGCCAGCGCATGACCCGAACCGTGATCGCCCAGATCGTTCCCGCGAGCAGGGTCAGGAAGATGATGTTGAACCAGGGGATCAGGGTCACGTCCGGCCCTTCGACCGGGCGGATCGAGACGGCGTTCGGGTAGATCGACAGCCACTCGAAGCGCCAGCCGTAATGGCGCACGGCGACCCATTCCTGATCGACATCCGAGTCGTAATCGTTCGCCTCGGCCTGGAGATTGCCTGAGTCGAACTTGAAATAGGGCGGCCAGAAGCCCGTATCCTGGTTGCGGTAGACCCGGGCGTTGCGGTTCTCGTCCACCGCGTTGATGAAGCGCACGTCTCGGCTGTCGGCGACAGCGTTGCCCCCGTCCGGCCCGGCATAGAACGCGCCGTTCCAGCCCGAGGTATCGACGCGGATCACCTCGGTTCCGGTGATCCGCACGATGTCCCGGTCCGGCAGGTTGTAATGCAGAAAACCGCCCGCGATCAGCACCACGATCAGCAACAAGGCATATTTGACGAAGCGCATCCGGCGTCTCCTAAAGGCTGTTCAGAATCAGGCTGGTCCCGATCACAAGGGCAAGCGGCACCACATAGACGCCCAGGATCAGCTTCCGGCGCAAGCCGCCCTCGTAGGCGCGCAGGCCGTTCTCGATATGGGTATGCTCCGGCAGAGGCGGCTGTTCCCGCGCCCATTGCTCGGCCAGCCGCTCCCGCTCGCCGGCCCGGAAATAGAACCAGAGCGAGACGAAGACGACCGTCAGCGCCACGACGAGCACCAGCAAGAGACGGGAAATCGGGATCATCGGCCACCTCCGCTCATCACCTGTGGGCGGGAGGGCGCGGGGTCAAGGTGCCTCACCACTCCGCCTCGGTCCAGCCCTTGGGCAGGTTGGCCAGCGACAGCACCAGGATTGGCGCCCAAAGCAGCGCGCTGCGCGCCGAGAGCATGACGAAGTGCCAGGGCGCCTCGCGCCAGACGACACCGCCCGCCGCGCCATAGAGCAGCATGAAGCCCGCCGCCGCCACCACCGCCAGCACCGCCGCCGAGATGAGGCCGTTCACCACCAGCCAGGCGACGCCCTCGGGCAGGACGCGGCCCAAGGCCCAGGGCAGGCCCCAGGCCAGGAGCCCCAGGCCCAGAAGCGGCAGGACGACATCGGTGAACATGGGGCGGCCTCCTTCGCGCTTTCATATCGGTGCGGGGATGCGGGCTGTCCACCTCTGGCGCTCCGGCCGGTTTCGTGCCCATTTGGCGCCCATGGACGCCTTACTGACCGAAATCGAAGCCCGAGCGGACGAGATCGCGGCCCTGACCGCCGACCTCGTCCGGATCCCGACGCTCAACCCGCCCGGCCGCCACTACCGCGACATCTGCGACGCGGTCGGCGCGCGCATGTGCGCGCGCGGCTGGCAGGTGGAGATGATCCGCGCCGAGGGCGCGCTGGGCGACAGCGACGCCTATCCCCGCTGGAACGTCATCTGCCGGCTGGAGGGCAAGGCCCCCGGCGACACAGTGCATTTCAACTCCCATCACGACGTGGTCGCCGTTGGCGAGGGCTGGACCCGCGACCCGTTCGGCGGCGAGATCGAGGGCGGCCGCGTCTGGGGCCGGGGCGCCTGCGACATGAAGGGCGGGCTGGCCACCTCCATCGTCGCGGCGGAGGCCTTTGCCGACCGCGTCCCCGACTTCCGCGGAGCCATCGAGATCAGCGCCACCGCAGACGAGGAATCGGGCGGCTATGGCGGCGTCGCCCATCTGGCCGAGCAGGGCCGCTTCGCCCATGTCGGCCATGTCATCATCCCCGAGCCGCTGGGCAAAGACCGCATCTGCCTGGGCCATCGCGGGGTCTGGTGGGCCGAGATCGAGACCAAGGGCCATATCGCCCATGGCTCCATGCCCTTCCTCGGCGACTGCGCCGTGCGGCACATGGGCGCCGTCCTCGACGAGATGGAGCGCACGCTCTTTCCCCTGCTCGCCGGACGCCGGACCGACGCGCCTGTCATCCCCGACGGCGCGCGCCAGCCGACGGTGAACCTGAACGCGATCCATGGCGGGGAGCCGGTCCAGCCCGACGGCTATACCGGCCTGCCCTCGGCCTGCGTGCCCGATCGCTGCGTGCTGACCATCGATCGCCGCTTTCTGCCCGAAGAGGACATCGCCGAGGTCAAGGCCGAGATCCGGGCGCTGATGGAGCGGGTGCGCGCCGCGCGGCCGGACTTTCGCTACGAGATCCGCGACCTGTTCGAGGTCCTGCCCACCATGACCCCCGAGGACGCCCCCATCGTGACGACCGTCCGCCAGGCCGTCGCCGACGTGATGGGCCGCGACGCGGGCTTCGTCGTCAGCCCCGGCACCTATGACCAGAAGCATATCGACCGGATCGGACGGCTGAAGAACTGTATCGCCTACGGCCCCGGCGTACTGGACCTCGCGCACCAGCCCGACGAGTGGATCGGCATCGACGACATGGTCGATTCGGGCAAGGTCATGGCCCTGGCGCTCCACCGGCTGCTGGGCGGGTGAAGACGATCCATCTCGACATCAACGACCGGGGCAGCCGTTACGCCGTCACCGGCGCGCCCGCCGCCGACGCGGAGGCGGCGAAGCAGGTGGTCAAACGGCTCTGCCGCGGCAAGAAGTTCGCGAAGGCCACCCATAACAGCTGGGCGCTGATCGGCGCCGACGGCCCGGTCAAGAACGACGATGGCGAGGCGGGCGCGGGCATGGTCATCCTGCGCATGCTGGAGCGGGAGGAGCTGCACGACCATGTCGTCATCGTCACCCGCTGGTATGGCGGCAAGCATCTGGGCGGCGACCGCTTCCGCCACGTTCAGGAGGCGGTGCGGACCTATCTCGACGCGTTGAGCTAGCGCGCGCCTGTCCGGCCTCTCGCTTGGCGTCACCGGGGCGTGGGCTATCTCTCGACGATGCTGTCCCAGGACGAGATGACCGAGGTATTCACGCGCCTCCGCGCGGCCCGGCCGGAGATCCAGCCGCCCGAAGCGAAGGGTGGGCGCACGGCCTTCCGGTCGGTCGTCTCCTGCATGCTCTCGGCGCAGAGCCTCGACCGGAACACCGCCGCGGCGAGCCGTGCGCTCTTTGCGCTGGCGCAGACGCCCGAGGGGATCCTCGCGTTGAGCGATGACCAGATCACCACCGCGATCCGGCCCGCGGGGCTCTATAACGTGAAGGCCCGCAACCTGCGGAAGATGTGCCGGGCGCTTCTGGACGATCACGGCGGCGCGGTGCCCCGGGACCGCAGGGGGCTGATGTCCCTGCCCGGCGTGGGGCGGAAATGCGCGGATATCGTCCTGCATTTCACCTTCGGTCAGCCGGTGGTCGCCGTCGACACCCATGTCCACCGGGTCTGCAACCGGGTCGGGCTCGCGGAAGGCAAAACCGAGGCGCAGACCGCCGCTTCTCTGGACGCTCGCATGCCGGACGCGTTTCGGATGGAGGCGCATCTGCTGCTTTTGGACCACGGCAAGCGCGTCTGCCGGGCGCGGGTCCCCAGGTGCGGCGACTGCCTTCTGGCCGATCTCTGTCAAGTTGCGCCGATGGCGTGACATGCCAGCGGCGGGAAGGGAAATGCACAGGATCCGCCGGGCCCCGGCCGATGGGCCGCGCGCAAGCCCAAAGGGCAATCTGGGGGCCGCCGCATCCCCGAGGGCCAGAGGCATGGGTCGCCTACGAGGCGCGCCTCGCGCAAGGCGGGCGCGCCGGGAGCGGCGAACAGGTCGGGCCTCCGTGCCCGCGTGACGGTGGACCAAGGCGGGGGCCGGTTTAGCGGCCCGGGGCGAGGGTCGCGGCGAGGCGCGGGCGGCTCCCCCCCCCGGCGGCCACCAGAGCGGCGGATCGCGACAGATACGCCCGGCCCCGCGCGGGCCGGCATCGCGAAAGGGTGATGCGTCACGGCCGCGACGCGACGCCCGCCGCGCGCGCTGCGCCCAGGAAAATCGCCGATCGCTTGCATGCTCGGACAACGCCGCCTAAGTGAGAGGTTGAGAGGCTGGCACGGGCAGGCGCCTCGCCAACCTGGTCAGGTCCGGAAGGAAGCAGCCACAACGAGCCCCGTCTGGGTCGTCGACCGGCCTCTCACCCCCTCCCTTTTGCACGCGCCTCTTGCCGAAGGCCCCGATCCCGCCGACACTCGCGCGCGTCGCACGACCGCGAAGGAGCCGCCCCGTGATCGCCGCCCTCGCCCTCCTCCTGGGGTGCCAACTGGCCGGAGAGCTGGTCGTACGCAGCCTGGTCCTTCCGGTGCCGGGTCCCGTCGCGGGGCTCGCCCTGCTGCTAGCGCTCTTCGCCGCGCGCCCCGCCCTGGTGGAGCGGCTGCGGCCGACGAGCGGCGTCATCCTGGCGAACCTGTCCCTGCTCTTCGTTCCCGCGGGGGTCGGCGTGGTGGCCAATCTGGACATCCTCACCGAGGACGGGCCCGCCATCCTCGCGGTGCTCGTGGTCTCGACGCTGCTGGCGATGGCGGTGACGGTCGGCACGTTCCTTGGGGTCCGCAACCTGATGGGCGGCGCGCGGAAATGACCGAGGTCGCGACGCTCTGGAGCTATCTCTCCGCGTCGCCGCTGACGTGGCTGACGGCGACCCTGGTGGCCTATCTCGCCGCCGCGCGCCTGTCTCAGGCCGCGGGGCACAGCCCGCTGGCGAACCCGGTCCTCTGGTCCGTCATCGCCGTAGCGCTGACGCTCACGGTGACGGGCACCGAATACCGCACCTATTTCGAGGGGGCGCAGTTCATCCACTTCCTGCTCGGCCCCGCGACCGTCGCGCTCGCCGTGCCGCTTTTCGACAACGCGGCCGAGATCCGCCGCACGGCGCTGCCGATCCTCGCGGCGCTCATCGCGGGCTCGGGGGTGGCGGTGCTGTCGGCCATCGCGATGGCCCGCGCGCTGGGGCTGTCCGACGCGGTCATCCTGTCGATCAGCCCGAAATCCACCACCGCGCCCGTGGCCATCGGCGTCTCGGAGGCGGTGGGCGGCATCCCCGGCCTCACCGCCGTCCTGGTGATCCTGACGGGCATCATCGGCGCCGTCACGGTGACACCGATGATGAACGCGCTGCGGGTGCGGGACTGGCGGGCGCGGGGCTTCGCTGTCGGCGTCGCGGCGCATGGGATCGGGACCGCGCGGGCCTTTCAGGTCAACGAGACGGCGGGTACCTATGCGGGCATGGGCATGGCGCTGAATGCGCTCCTGACCAGCCTCCTCGTGCCGCTGCTGGTGGCCTGGGCGGTCTGAGCCTCGCCCCGGCGCGGATCGGCCCTAGCTGCCCCACGATGCAGGATGGCAGCGCCGATCAGGACCGAAAGACCGACTGGGCCGAAGAGCGGACCGATTGGGCCGAGGACCGCACCGTTCTCGCCAATGAGCGCACCTTCGCGGGCTGGATGCGCACCGGGATGGCCGCCATCGCCATCGCCGTGGGCCTGCGCGCCGTCTTCAACGCGGCCGAGCCGACTTGGCTGCCCAAGCTGGTCGCCACCGTGTTCATCGGGGCCGCGCTGACGATCTTCTGGTCCGCCTGGCGCAACGCCACGCGGGGCCACAAACGGCTCAGCACCCACGCCACCCACGAACAGGACACCCGCTTCTTCGCGACCCTCGCCGCGACCTTCTCGATCGGCGCCATGGCCGTGGGCGCGATCCTCTGGACGCTCTGAGCGGTGGACGCCCCGATGCCCGCTGCGTAAAACCGGGTGTCTCTTCAGGGGAGCGCGATGCAGGACCAGCCCGCAGATCAAGCCTATCAGGTGCTCGCGCGGAAATACCGCCCGGCCACTTTCGCCGACCTCATCGGCCAGGATCCGATGGTCCGCACCCTGCGCAACGCCTTTGCGCAAGGGCGGATCGCGCAGGCCTTCATCCTGACGGGCATCCGCGGGACCGGAAAGACGACCACGGCGCGAATCGTCGCCAAGGGCCTCAACTGCGTCGGCCCCGACGGCGCGGGCGGGCCGACGACCGACCCTTGCGGCCAGTGCGAGCCCTGCCGCGCCATCGCCGAGGGGCGCCATGTCGACGTGCTGGAGATGGACGCAGCCTCCAATACCGGTGTCGGCGACATGCGCGAGATCATCGACTCGGTCCACTACCGGGCCGCCTCGGCGCGCTACAAGATCTACATCATCGACGAGGTTCACATGCTGTCGAACAGCGCGTTCAACGCGCTGCTCAAGACGCTGGAAGAGCCGCCGGCCCATGTGAAATTCATCTTCGCTACCACCGAGATCCGCAAGGTGCCGGTCACGGTGCTCAGCCGCTGCCAGCGCTTCGACCTGCGCCGGATCGAACCGGAGGTGATGATCGCGCATCTGCGCGGCGTGGCCGAGAAGGAGGGCGCGGAGATTGCCGAGGACGCGCTGGGCCTGATCGCGCGCGCCGCCGAGGGCTCGGTGCGCGATGCAATGTCGCTGCTCGATCAGGCGATCAGCCACGGCGCCGGAGAGACCACCGCCGACCAAGTCCGCGCGATGCTGGGGCTCGCGGATCGGGGCCGCGTGCTGGACCTTTTCGAGCTCATCATGAAGGGCGAAGCGGCGGCGGCCCTTATGGAGCTGGGTGCGCAATATTCCGATGGGGCCGATCCGATGGCGGTGCTGCGCGATCTGGCCGATGTCACCCACTGGGTCTCGGTCATCCAGATCACCCCCGACGCCGCCGAGGACCCCACCGTCGGCCCGGACGAGCGGGCGCGCGGTCAGGCCATGGCCCAGGGTCTGCCGATGCGGTCGCTGACCCGGATGTGGCAGATGCTGCTGAAGGCCCTGGAGGAGGTCTCCCAGGCGCCCAACCCGATGATGGCAGCCGAGATGGCAGTGATCCGTCTGACCCATGTAGCCGACCTGCCCTCCCCCGACGAGCTGATCCGCAAGCTGCGCGACGCGCCCGCCCCGGCGGCGCAGGCCCCCACCGCGCCACGCCCGGCGCCTTCGGGGGGCGGCGGGGGAACCCCCGCCCTACGCGGCGGTGCGGCCCCCGCCCTGGCCGCCGACCAGGAACAAGCGCTGGCCCGGTTCCAGACCTTCCCGCAGGTGGTCGAGCTGATCCGGGCCAATCGCGATGTGAAGCTGCTGGTCGAGGTCGAGACCGGCGTCCGGCTGATCCGCTACGCCCCGGGCCGCATCGAGATGGAACTGGCGCCGGACGCCGCGGGCGACCTGCCCCAGCGCCTCGC
This sequence comes from Jannaschia seohaensis, assembly GCF_900116765.1. GTDB lineage: Bacteria > Pseudomonadota > Alphaproteobacteria > Rhodobacterales > Rhodobacteraceae > Jannaschia > Jannaschia seohaensis. The sequence goes on from NZ_UETC01000017.1 coordinate 20,123, forward strand.
GGGCAGGTTGCAGGGCTGGACCGGCGTGCGCTGGGTCATCACCCTCGGCCGTGGCGGCGCCCCCACCATCGCCGAGACCCGGGACGCGGCCCGGCGCGAGACCGAGACCGCCGCGCTCGCCCACCCTCTGACCCAGGCCGTCCTCGCCGCCTTCCCAGGTGCCCAGCTCCTCGAGGTGCGCACCCGCGCCGAGATCGAGCAGGCCGCCGCCGGGGAGGCCCTGGAGGAGGTCGAGGACGAGTGGGATCCGTTCGACGAGGACTGAGACCCGGCTGAGCCGTCCCGGCCGCTCCGTCTGCTGCCCGACATGGCGCGCGCCGGGACGCGGGCGGCGGGAGAGGAGACCGCACAGCACAGGGCAACCGCCCCTCTCGGCGCGCATTCGCACATGGGGTCGCGCGGCCCTGTGGCGGAAAACGGCCCCGAGATGGAAACCGAATCGCCTTGCCTGTCGTTCCTTTGCCGAAACGATATGAAGGAGACAGACAATGCCCGACAGCTTCGTCACCGGCATCGACGCACAAACTCAGGAACAGATGTGCGACGTCCTGAATGCGCGCCTGGTTCAGGGCATCGACCTGCGACTCGCCGTCAAGCAGGCGCATTGGAACATGCGCGGCAAGGGCTTCATCGGGGTGCATGAGCTGCTCGACGAGGTGTCTGCGCGGCTGGGCGAGGGCACGGACATGATGGCCGAACGCGTGGCGCTGATGGGCGGGATCGCGCGCGGCACGACCCAGACCGTCGCCGAGCGGAGCGACCTGCCCGCCTATCCCGTCGAACTGGTCGCGCTCGACGGCCATGTCGACGCGTTGGTCGAGCGGTTCAAGCAATATGGCAAATACCTCCGCGACGGGATCGAGGCCGCCGACGCAGCGGGCGACGAGGACACCGCCGACCTGCTGACCGAGGTTAGCCGCATGGTCGAGAAGGACACCTGGTTCATCGGCTCGAACGCGGCCGTGGCCGCCTGACGGCCGCGCCTGCGGCCTGAAAGCCGAGAGAACGGCGGGCTTGCCCCGCTTGAAGCGCCGCGTCCCCGCCTTTACCTCGGTGGGGACGCATGCATGTGAGGGACCACGATGTTCAAGGGACTGGGCGGCCTCGGCGATATGGCCGGGATGATGAAAAAGGCGCAGGAGATGCAGTCCAAGATGGGCGAGATGCAGGAAAATCTCGGCCATATCCACGTTGTGGGCGAAAGCGGCGCGGGCCTCGTGAAGGCGACCGCCACCGCCAAGGGCGAATTGATCGGGCTGGATATCGATCCGTCGATCTTCAGCCCCGACGACAAGGAGATGGCCGAGGATCTGATCCTTGCCGCCATCAAGGACGCCCAGACCCGCGCCAATGAGCGGGGCCGCGAGGAGATGGGCAAGATGGCCGAAGAGCTCGGCCTGCCCCCGGGCATGAAGCTGCCCTTCTGAGCTCATGGACGGCCAAGAGGCCATCGAAGAGCTGATCGCGCAGATGGCGCGCTTGCCCGGGCTTGGCCCGCGCTCGGCGCGCCGCGCGGTCCTGCACCTCGTGAAAAAGCGGGACGCCCGGCTCGTGCCTCTGGCGCGGCTCCTGACGGAGGTCGGGCAATCGGTGCGGCCCTGTCTCAATTGCGGCAATATCGCTACAGCGGATATTTGCGGCATCTGTGCCGCCGGGGATCGGGCCAACGGGCAGATCTGCGTGGTGGAGGATGTCGCGGATCTCTGGGCGATGGAGCGGGCGCAGGTCTTCAAGGGGCGCTACCACGTCCTGGGCGGCACGCTCTCCCCGCTCGACGATGTCGGCCCCGACGATCTGGCCATCCCCAAGCTGCGCGACCGGATCTCGGCCGAGGCGGTGACCGAAGTGATCCTGGCGCTCAACGCGACCGTGGACGGGCAAACGACGGCCCATTACGTGGCGCGCGAGTTGGAGGCCACCGGCGTTCAGGTGTTCGGGCTTGCCCGGGGCATGCCCGTGGGCGGGGAACTCGACTATATGGATGACGGCACGCTGCGCGCGGCCCTGTCCCAAAGGCAGCCGATCTAAGCCCCGCAAGCCTGTGACTTTTTCGCACTGGTCACGTTGCCGCGCGGCCATTCCGCTTGCCACCCCCTCGGAGTCGTCGCATCTTTTTGGTGCGGGTCGTGCGGGTTCCGCAGTGTCGAGCCGGATCGCATTGCCTCCCACGCGGGTCTGGGTCGTTCGGATCGACGCTCCATGAAGAGTGAACCAGCCGGATGAACGACGGACCTATGAGGAGTATTTCCGCCGCCCTCGGCAACGCCGTATCGGCGACATGGCACCGCCTCTCTCCATCGCCTCCGCCAGGGTCGGACGCGGAGTGCGGGGATGGCTGTCTGGCCCTGATCGAGATCGACGACATGCGTGATCTGATCGACCGATCCGATTGGGACACCACTCTGCGCCTGTTCGGGCGGATCGAAGACGCGCTGCGCCGGGCCGTACCGTGCCATGCCGAGCTTGCCTGCATGGATGAAGGCCGATTTCTGGTGCTGCTGCCCGCGACGCCGATCTGCGAGGCCACCGAAATCGTCGAGACGCTGCGTCAGATCGGCGGGCTGGCCCTGGTTGATGACGGGACGGGCTGGAAAACACGGACCCTGTCGGCGGGGCTGGTCCAGTCCGGCCAGGGCGAGAGCCGGCGCCGCGCCATCCTCCGCTGCGGGACCGAGGTCGCCCGCGCCAGGGCCTTCGGCGGTGACCGTCTCATGCGGGAACAGAGCCGGCCCGCCGCGACCGTCTGCCCGTCGCGGGACGAGATCGAGGCGGATCTGGCATCGGGCGCTCTGCGCCACCACGTTCAGCCGATCGTGGACCTCCAGACGGGCCATATCGCCGGATTGGAGGCTCTGCTGCGCTGGACTCGGGACAATGCGCGAAAGATGGCGCCAGGGGAGTTCGTCGACGTCCTGGACCGCATTCCCAACTACATGACGGACCTGGTGCCCCGCCTTCTGGATCATGTGGCCGCCCCCCTGCTGGCACGGCCCGGCCCGTTTCTGACGATCAACATCACCGGCGCTGTCCTGGACGGCGCGGGCTCCGCCTCCTGCCGCTGGCTGAAGTCGGTACTGGAACGAGTGCCGCCGGACCGGATCGTCGTCGAGATCGTGGAGAACGCCATCATCGCGCGCCCGTCCCGCGCCGAGGAGCTGGTCAAAAACCTTCGGGCGCAGGGCGTGCGCGTGGCGCTGGACGATTTCGGAACCGGGCTGTCCAATCTGGACCGGCTTCGGACGATGCAGGTCGATATCCTGAAGCTCGATCGTGGCTTCGTCTCCGATCTCGGCAGCACCGGGCGAGAGGAGACGATCCTGCGCAACCTCGCCCGCATGGCGGAGGAGTTGGGCATGTCGCTCTGGGCCGAGGGGATCGAAACCGAAGCGCAACGGCAAGCCGTCGCCGACTTGGGCATCCGCTACGGCCAAGGCTATCTGCTGGGCCGTCCCGGACCGCCGGAAGACTGGGCGCCACGGCTCGGCGTGCCGGTCTGTCTGATCCCCGGCCCCCCCTGCGCTAGCGGACGGGCGCGAGAAGCGCGTCGTCCAGCGAACAGTCCCGCGCCACGTCGGGCGCGCAGTCGCGGGGCTCCAGCGACCGCGTGAGACAGAGGCGCACTTCTCGGATGCGGCCGGAGCGGCAGGTGACGGTGACACCCTCGGGTGTGAGGCTGGGGTTCGCCTCGAGAAAAGCCTCTTCGACCACGGACGCCGGAAGCGTCACGGCGCGCCCGAGCTCGCGCAGGGCGGCGGGCCGCACGATCCCCTCCCAGGCTTGCCGGGCCAGCCGGAAGTAGTCGCCCGGGGCCAGGCCCGAACAGCGCCCATGCTTCTTCCACTGATGCCAGGCGCTGCCGGAGGTGCCCATGATATCCGCCATCGCGGCCGTCTCGACTCGGGTCGCGTCGCGGTGGCCGGTCGGGCAGTAGCTGGGCCAGCCCGCCTCGTATTGCGGCCAGAGGCCGTGGAGCACGAAGCCCAGATCCCGGCCTGCCTCGCATTGCGGCGATTGCCGCGCGTCGCCCTCCAAGGCGCACCAGGTCGGCGACCAGCTCAGCGCGAGGACATAGTAGTCGAACGCCCCTGCCCGCTCGCCCTCGGCGAAAGCAGGCGCGGAAAGCAGCGCCAGCACGGCCAGCAGTCGTTTCATTTCACGGCTTCCCCTGCGGTCCCCCGATGACTATATCACCGCCGAGTTCCCCCGAAAGCGCGAACCCGCGGCCCCGCCCGCAGCCCCTGATCCGGGCGACGCGACAGGCATGCCCGCGAGACGAGGAAAAGGAGATCGAGGATGAACAAACCGATCATGGCCAAGGCCACCGCCGTCTGGCTGGTGGACAACACGACGCTCAGCTTCAAGCAGATCGGCGATTTCTGCGGATTGCACGAGCTGGAAGTCCAGGGCATCGCCGATGGCGACGTCGCGGTGGGTGTGAAGGGATTCGACCCGATCGCCAACAACCAGCTGACCGCCGAGGAGATCGAGAAGGCGGAGAAGGATCCGGGTCACAAGCTCAAGCTGAAATACAACGCCGCCGCCGTCGGCGAGGAGAAGCGCCGCGGCCCGCGCTATACCCCCCTGTCCAAGCGCCAGGACCGGCCGAACTCGATCCTCTGGCTGGTGAAGTTCCACCCCGAGCTGACCGACGCGCAGATTTCCAAGCTGATCGGCACGACCAAGCCGACGATCCAGTCGATCCGCGAGCGGACCCATTGGAACATCCAGCACATGGAGCCGATCGACCCGGTGGCGCTGGGACTGTGCAAGCAGACCGAGCTCGACGCCGCCGTGCAGAAGGCCGCGGCGCAGAAGGCCAAGGAAGGCGCGCCCATGTCTGACGAGGAGCGCCGCAAGCTGATCTCGACCGAGCAGTCCTTGGGCGGCGATGAGCCGAGCCTGCCCGCCTCGATGGCCGGGCTGGAGACGTTCAGCCTCACCGGCTCGAATGACGATGACGAGGAGGAGAAGCGGGACGACCGCGACGTGCGCGACGCCGACAGCTTCTTCAACCTGCCCGATAACGGGGACGACGACGAAGACGACGAAGACGACCGGCGCTGACGGGCCGCGCGGGGGCCTGCCGGGAGGATCCCGGCCCGGCCCCCGCCGCCGTCAGGCGTCGATATCGGCGAATTGGGTTCCCGCGTCGGAGGGCTTTTTCGGATCGCGCTCCACGCCGAGCATCAGCACCACGTTCTTGGCCACATAGACCGAGGAATAGGTGCCCACGATCACGCCCCAGAGGATCGCGAAGACGAATCCGCGGATGACGTCTCCGCCCAGCACGATCAGCGCGACCAGCGCCAGCAGGGTCGTGCCCGAGGTCATCAAGGTCCGGCTGAGCGTCTCGTTGACCGAGCGGTTCATCACCTCGATCAGCGGGGTCTTCTTGAATTTGATGAGATTCTCGCGCAGCCGGTCGAAGATGACGACCGTGTCGTTGATCGAATAGCCCAGCACCGTCAGCAGCGCGGCGATCGTGGCCAGATCGAACCGGATCTGAAGCAGGGCGAAGATGCCGATGGTCAGCACCACGTCATGCACCAGCGCCGCCACCGCGCCCACGGCGAACTGCCACTCGAAGCGCAGCCAGATATAGAACAGCATCGCCCCGATGGCCGCCGCCAGAGCGATCAGGGCCGTCGTGATCAACTCTCCCGAGACCTTGGGGCCGACCGACTCGACCGACGGAAAGGTGAGCGACGGATCGACCGTCTGGAGCGCGACCTCGACGGCCGCGATGGTCTCGGGCGTGACCGATTCCGCGCCGGCCTGCGCCTGGATGCGAATCTGGGCGACGTTCTGGTCTGGGGCGAAGGTCGGGTCGAACACCTCGGTGATGGTCACGTCGCCCAAGTCCAGCGGCGCCAGCGCGTCGCGATAGGCGCCCACATCGACCGCCTGGCTCGACTCCGTCCGGATCGTCGTGCCGCCGAGGAAGTCGATGCCGAAGTTCAGGCCGACCAGCAGCCAGATCGCCAGAGACGCCACCATCGCGACCACCGAGGCCCCGAAGGTGTAGTGGCGCCACCGCATGAAGTCCCAGTTGGTGTCCTGGGGGACGAGTCTCAGGCGCATGTCAGACCTCAATCTGGCGGGGGCGGCGGCGTTCGAACCAGAGCACGATCAGCAGGCGGGTTACGAAGATCGCCGTGAAGACCGAGGTCAGGATCCCGATGCCCAGCGTCACCGCAAAGCCGCGCACCGGGCCGGAACCCAGGGTGAACAGGATCACGGCAATGATGAAGGTGGTGATGTTGGCGTCGACGATGGCGGAGAGCGCCTTCTCGTAGCCGAGCTCGATCGCGCGCGCAGGCCCTTTGGCGGTCTTCAACTCTTCGCGGATACGCTCGAACACGAGCACGTTCGCGTCGACCGCCATGCCGATGGTCAGCACGATGCCCGCGATGCCCGGCAAGGTCAGCGTGCCGCCGATCAGGGAGAGCAGGCCGAAGATCAGCGCGACGTTGATGCCGAGCGCAAGGGTCGCGAAGGCCCCGAACAGCCCATAGCTGAGCACCATGAACACGACGACGGCCGCCATGGCGACCAGCGCGGCGATCTGGCCCGCGTCGATGCTATCCTGGCCCAGTTCGGGACCGATGGTGCGCTCTTCGAGAAAGACCAACTCGGCCGGCAGAGCGCCGGCGCGCAGCAAGATGGCCAGCCGATTGGCCTCGTCCACGCCGAAATTGCCGGTAATCTGGCCCGAGCCGCCGGTGATGGCGCTCTGGATCGTCGGGGCGGTCACGACCTCTTCGTCGAGAACGATGGCGAAGGGCGCGCCGATATTCTCGGAGGTATAGACGCCGAACGCGCGCGCGCCCGACGGGTTGAAGCGGAAAGTCACGGCGGGCAGGCCGTTCTGGTCAAAGCCCGGCTGGCTGTCGACCAGATCGTCGCCGGTCACCACCGGAGAGCGCTCCAGCAGATAGAAGACCCCTTCGTCCTCCATGTCCGGCAGCAAGAGCTGGTCGGCGTCGGGCGTGGTCGCCGAGTCGGCGCCGCGGGCGATGACGGGGTGGAAGGTGAGGCGCGCGGTGGTCCCGATCAGCTCCTTCAGCTCCTGGGCGGAGCCGATGCCCGGCACCTGGATCAGAATACGGTCGGCGCCCTGGCGCTGGATGGTGGGTTCGCGGGTGCCGGCCTCGTCGACGCGGCGGCGAATGATCTCCAGCGACTGTTGCAGGGTGCGGTCATCGGTCGCCGCGCGTTCGGCCTCCGACAGGGTCAGCGTCAGAATGTCGCCCGCGCCCGAGACGTCGATGTCGGTTTGGCCCACGCCGGTCAGCGATACGATGGGCGAGGCCAGAGCGCGGACCGCGTCGACGGCGGCCTGCATCCCCTCGGGCTGGGAGATGCGGACGCGCAATTCGTCCGGCGGCGATTCCTGGCGGCGGATGGTGCCGATCGTGCCCCGCAGGTCGCGCAGCGTGTCGCGGACCTCGGGCCAGTAGCCGTCGATCCGGCCCGCATAGACGTCCTCCAACTGGACTTCCGCCAGCAGATGAGCGCCGCCGCGCAGGTCGAGGCCGAGGTTCACGAGGCCCGAGGGCAGGAAGCTGGGCCATTCGGCCAGCGCCGCCTCGATCTCGGGCGTGGGGACCGAGCCGCGCTCCAGGGCGGTCGCGGCGTCGTTATGTCGCTCGACCGGTCCGTAGAACAGGTTCGGCGTGGCGAGCAGGAGGCCGATCACGCAGACCAGAAGGATCGACAGACGCTTCCAGAGCGCGATCTGCAACATGGGCTCAGCCCGCCGGTTCGGTCTTGGACAAAACCTGCGCGATGGTGGCGCGGACGACGCGAACCTTCACACCCTCGGCGATTTCGACCTCGAGCTCGCCGTCTTCCTTGACCTTGGACACCTTTCCGATCAGCCCGCCTTGGGTCACGACCTGGTCGCCGCGGCGCAGCGCCTCGACCATGGCTTTGTGCTCCTTCACTTTTTTCTGCTGCGGACGGATCAGCAGGAAATACATGATCGCGAAGATCAGGATGAGCGGGATGAACTGCGCGAATGCGCTTCCGGCGCCTCCGGCGGCTTGGGCGTAGGCGGGGGTTGCGAACATGAGCGGGTCCTTCGTCTGGCGGGGGCGGTGGCCCCGTCGTCGGTCGGGCGGAACCTAATGGTGGCCCCGGGGGGGTGCAAGGGCGGGCCGGCGGTTGACGGCCGTCAAAGCAGGACGGCCCTCACGCTCATACAAACCGGGCTTTACCCTGCGAAGGAGTTCATCATGGCCTTGATGGTAAACGACACCGCGGCGCTTATGCATCTGCTCCCGCCCTCCGGCGGCCCCGCGGCAGCCGCGACCCGTTATGGGGTCCACTTCATCGTGACCGCGCCTGACATCCCGTTCGCAAGCGTCGTCCGCGGCAGTGGCCTGACTTTCGACGCGCAGGGCCGCCTCACAGGTGGCGAAGTCAGGCAGCTATACGTGCTGGACGGACCGCCGGATACGTCGGACTTTCGCGCCTTTTACCGAGATCGGGACGCAGCGATCGCCAGGATCGACATCCCCTCCGACCGGCGCGACGGCGCTGCTTTGCAGGCGCTGGCTGATGCAACGGCAGCCACGGGCGATCTCCAGCCCGTCGTGGCCGCCTTCGCGCCGTTCGGCCAGATCACGGTCAGCGCCCCTGGCGGGATCGGCTCCAGCTATGACATGCGCGCGAAGGTCGATCTGGGTGCGCTCGGGGACGACCTCCGCGTCGGGGCCTATAGCTTCGAGGGCAGTGACACTTTGATCGGAGGCGCAGACGCGGACAGTTTCTTCTCTTATGATGGCAGAGGCTTCTACGCCGGGCAGGACGTCCTGATCGGCGGGGACGGTGGCGACAAATACACGGTCTTCCTGGGCGATGCGCGCGGCCGCACCGGACCCGACGGCGCCCCTCTTCCTCCCCCCTCGGTCGAGATCGTGGAGACGGCGGACGGGACTGGACGGGACGGGCTCATCTGGACAGACATGCGATTCGACCTGCGGGGGACCAATATCGAAGACCTGGACCTGCGGGACCAGCGTTCCCGCCACGACGAAGACCGCACGCCGATGGAGGGGATCGGCTCGGAGGCCGACAACGTGATCCGGGGCACGGTGAGCCAGGATTATGAATATGACGGCGGGATTTGGCAGCCCGATGGACCGTCGATCCCGCTCCGCTTACTCGGTCTTGGCGGAAACGACACCATCATCGGACGGGGAACTGCGATAGAAATCTCCGGGGGCGAGGGAAACGACCGGATCGTCGCCGTGTTCTCCGCACATCCCCGGAACGCTAGGATTGAGACGACTCTTCTAGCGGAGGGCGGTGCCGGTGACGACGTACTCATCTTCGCATCAACGTTAGACGACCCTGTCGCGGGCCCCCAGGGCCATGTCCTGGAAGGCGGCGCCGGCAACGACGTGTTCTCGGTCCGGCACGAAGCGGAACTCACCATCGACGGCGGGGACGGGACCGATGAACTACGCGTGACGACCCAGGGCATGGACGACCTCTCTCTGACCGGCGTGGAAGTGGTGCGTGCGGTCGGGCGTCAGGACGCCGCGCTCCGTGCCAGCGAGGGCGTCGATATCCTGCGCGGCGACCGGGGCGACGACACGCTCGACACCGGGGAGGTGGCGGATCTGCTGATGCTCGGTGGGGTGGGCGATGACACCTTTGTGCTCCAGGCCGAGCGCGCCGAAATCCGCGAAGAGCAGGCGGGCGGCACCGACCGGATCGAGAGCCACGGCATCGACTATATCCTTGATCCCTACATCGAGGACGCGGCGCTGGTGGGCCCGGCCTCCGACGCTTTCCTGGTCGGGAACGGCCTCGACAATGTGCTGAGCGGTGACAGCGGCGACAACGCCCTCTACGGGCGCGGCGGCAACGACACGATGACGGGCGGCGACGGGGCCGACATCTTCGTGCTGAACCTGCGTTTCCGCGGGGCGGAGACGATCACCGATTTCGTCTCGGGCGAAGACCGTGTGGCCCTGGTCGGTCCCGACCTGGGCGCGATCGCGGGGGCGGACGCCCTGGCCCAGGGCTGCATGGCCACCGAGGCGCAGCATCGGCTGATCTTCAATTGGAGTGACGGAACGCTGGCCTATGACATAGACGGGTCCGGCGACGGTGCACCGGTGCTCCTGGCCACCTTCGAGGGCGTGCAGAGCCTGACGGCAGACGACTTAGGACTCGTCTGACGGGCTGGCCCCTCGGGCGGTGCCGCGCTATGGGGCGGCACCGCCACCAGGAGGGCCCCGAGCCATGCACGACATCCGCACCATCCGCGACGATCCGGCCGCTTTCGACGCCGCTCTCGCCCGCCGGGGGCTCGCGCCGATGTCGTCCGATTTGCTGGCGCTCGACGCGGCCCGGCGGGGCAGCATCCAGGCCGCCGAAGCCGCCTTGCAGGAACGCAACGCCGCCTCCAAGCAGGTCGGCCAGGCCAAGGCCAGCGGCGACGAGGCCGAGTTCGAGCGGCTGCGCGCGCTCGTCGCCGACAAGAAGGCTGAGATCACCCGACTGGAGGAGGAGGCGCGCGAGACCGACGCCCGCTTGCGCGACGCGCTGCTGGGCATCCCGAACCTGCCCTATGACGACGTGCCCGATGGCGAGGACGAAGCCGACAACGTGGAGATCGCCCGCTGGGGCACACCCCGCGTCTTCGACTTCACGCCCAAGGAGCATTTCGAGATCGCGGGCGTGGTGCCCGGCATGGATTTCGAGACGGCAGCCAAGTTGTCGGGCTCCCGCTTCGTGATGCTGCGTGGCGCCGTCGCCCGCATCCACCGAGCGCTCGCGCAGTGGATGCTGGACGTCCATACCGGCGAGAACGGGCTGGTCGAGCACATGACTCCGGTCCTGGTCCGCGACGACGCCATGCTGGGCACCGACAAGCTGCCCAAGTTCGGCGATGACAGCTTTCTCACGCGCGAAGGCTACTGGCTGATCCCCACGAGCGAAGTGACCCTGACCTACTCGGTCGCGGGCGATGTGCTGGAGGAGGCAGCGCTGCCCCTGCGCATGACGGCCCACACGCTGTGCTTCCGTTCCGAGGCGGGCTCGGCGGGGCGCGACACGGCCGGGATGCTGCGGCAGCACCAGTTCGAGAAGGTCGAGATGGTGTCGGTGACCCATCCCGATCAAAGCCGTGCCGAGTTGGACCGCATGACCGGCCTCGCCCAGGACATCCTGGAGCGGCTCGGCCTGCCCTACCGCACCGTGGTGCTCTGCACTGGCGACATGGGCTTCGGCGCGCGCCGGACCCATGACATCGAGGTCTGGCTGCCGGGGCAGGACACCTATCGCGAGATTTCGAGCTGCTCGACCACGGGCGATTTCCAGGCGCGGCGGATGAACGCGCGCTTCAAGCCTGCGGCTGGGGGGAAGCCCGAATTCGTCCATACGCTAAACGGCTCGGGGCTGGCGGTGGGGCGCTGCCTGATCGCTGTGCTGGAGAATGGGCAGCAGGCGGACGGGTCGGTTACGCTGCCAGAGGTGCTGGCCCCCTATCTGGGCGGGAAGACCGCGCTTTCGCCCGAGGGCGCGCTGGTCTGAGAGGGCGGAGGGGGCTCTGCCCCCGCTGCGCTCCCCCGGGATATTTCAGCAGGGAAGAAGGGGCGTTAACCTTTATTAGCGGTTCGTTAAAGCGTTTCGCCTTTAACCTGCGTTAGCAGCGAAAGGCGAAACGCGTGCACCGCTCGACCGGAGCACCGCGCTTCGCGAAAGGCCGTGATCCGGGTCTTTCGCGAAGCGCTTTAGTCGGACCTTCTCCTGGACGCTCGTCCTCTATGTTGCGGTTCGTCGCTGCATTTATGTCGCGGGTCGTCGCTGCATTCGTCGGTTGTGAAGATGGCCGCCATAAGGTCCCGATGGCTCTGGGGCGGCTTGCGCGGGGTCTGGCGTCGATGCTTGGCAGCTAGGTCTTAAGCTTGGCCGAGGCCATGACGATGGGCTCGCGCGGGAAGAGCAACCGGCATCTGGCGGCGCAGGGCCGCGACGGCTGTCGGAGCTTCCGGAACCCGCGCCCCGTTCCGTCAGCGTCATGCCCTCGGTCGCCGCCACCCTCTCGCGCGGGTCGTCGCGGCTCATGCCTTTGCCGGCGCAAGCGCCACGTTTGCCGCGACTGTCCGCGCTACTCGCAGGCGTGGCGTGATCCCCCAACGGATGACACCGCCGCGAAGCCCCCGTCAGACCCCCGGTCTCCGAAAGGCACGGATGTTCCTACAGGTCAGAGCACGCCGATCTCGGCCAGGGCAACGGAAAGGGAGGGGGGGAGCGGCGTCTCGTCGATCTCGCTGGCATCGGCGTCGCGCGGCGCGTCCTCGGGCTTGAGGTAGCGCCAGCCCTGGAAGGGGCGCTTGGGCGTGGCCGCGACCGGGATCAGCGTCGGGTCGAGCACGATGCCGCAGCGGGGGATGCCGTCGGCTCGCCGCACTTCGTCGAAGCGCAAGACCCGCTGGCGGCAGAGCACCAAGCCCTTGACCACCCAGTAGATCGAGCCGCCATCGAGCACCTCCGCCTCGCGCTTGGGCCACATGCGGGTGACATGGCGCGGCAGCCCGTCTGGGCCCTGGGCCTGCGCGCTTGCCTGCCAACGGGCCATGGCGGCGACGCTTTCGCTGCCAACACTCAGCTTAATGAGATTGATCATGTGACACCCCGCCCCGACTGGCCTATATTTAGCCTCTCACCGCGCGCGCGCAACCAACCCTAGAGGACCGCGACCAGATGTCCGATTTCGCCGCCCCCATCGCCGAGCAGATTTGGGACATGAAGTATCGCCTCAAGGACGCGAGCGGCGCGCCGATCGACGCCGATATCTCGGCGACCTGGGATCGGATCGCCAATGCCCTCGCCGCGCCGGAGGATGAGCCTGCCCTCTGGACGCCCCGGTTTCGCGCCGCCTTGCAGGACTTCCGGTTTCTGCCCGCCGGCCGGATCGTGGCGGGGGCGGGCACGGACCGCGCCGTCACGCTGTTCAACTGCTTCGTCATGGGCACGATCGAGGACAGTATGGCGGGCATCTTCGAGGCGCTGAAGGAGGCGGCGCTGACGCTCCAGCAGGGGGGCGGGATCGGCTACGACTTCTCGACGATCCGGCCCTCGGGGGCGACCGTGAAGGGCGTGGCGGCCGATGCCTCGGGGCCGCTGAGCTTCATGGATGTCTGGGACGCGATGTGCCGCACGATCATGTCGGCGGGCTCGCGCCGGGGCGCGATGATGGCGACGCTGCGCTGCGACCACCCAGATATCGAGGATTTCGTCGCCGCCAAGGCCGATCCGGCGCGGCTGCGGATGTTCAACCTCTCGGTCCTCGTGACCGATCCCTTCATGGAGGCGGTCGCCGCCGACGCGGATTGGGACCTGATCTTCGACGGCACGATCTACCGCACGACCCGCGCGCGGGAGCTGTGGGAGGCGATCCTGCGAGCGACCTACGATTACGCCGAGCCGGGGGTGATCTTCATCGACCGGATCAATGCCGAAAACAATCTGCGCTACGTCGAGACCATCGCCGCCACCAATCCCTGCGGCGAGCAGCCCCTGCCCCCTTATGGCGCTTGCCTGTTGGGCTCGATCAACCTCGCCCGGCTGGTGGAGCGCCCCTTTGCCGCGGATGCGGCGCTGGACGTCGAGGCGCTGGAGGAGCTGACAGGCACCGCGATCCGGATGATGGACAACGTGGTGGACGCCTCACGCTTTCCCCTGCCCCAGCAGGAGGAGGAGGCGCGGGCCAAGCGGCGGGTCGGGTTGGGCGTGACGGGGCTGGCGGATGCGCTGGCGATGTGCGGGCTGCGCTACGGCACGCCCGAGGCAGCGGAGGCGACGGGCGGCTGGCTTAAAGCCATCGCCAATGCGGCCTATCTCACCTCGGCGCGGCTGGCGGCGGAGAAAGGTCCGTTTCCGCTTTATGACCGCGCGGCGATCCTGGCGGCGCCGATGGTGAAACGGCTGGACCCGGACGTTCAGGCCGCCATCGCGGAAAGCGGTCTTCGTAACGCGCTGCTGACCTCCATCGCGCCCACGGGAACGATCAGCCTGCTGGCGGGGAACGTGTCCTCGGGGATCGAGCCGATCTTCAGCGCGGAATATACCCGTAAGGTGCTGCAACCGGACGGATCGCGGACCGAGGAGGTCGTGCAGGACTACGCGCTCGCGGTCTGGCGCGCGCTGCATGGCGACGCGCCGCCGCCCGGGAGCATCGTGACCGTGGCCGACCTGCGCCCGGCGGAGCATGTCGCGATGCAGGCGGCGGCGCAGGAATGGGTGGATTCGTCGATCTCCAAGACGATCAACGTGCCCGCCGACATCTCCTTCGAGGCATTCGGGGATGTCTACCTGGAGGCGTGGCGGACGGGGTGTAAGGGCTGCACGACCTATCGGCCCAATGAGGTGACGGGGAGTGTCCTGAGCACGGAGCCCAGCACGGCCCCCGCGCCCGCGCCTCAGGCTCAGGTGGAACCCTTCGCGCCGATGGACCGGCCCGGGCAATTGGGCGGCGAGACCTACAAGATCAAATGGCCGATGAGCGAGCACGCGCTCTATATCACCATCAACGATATCGAGCTCGACGGGCAGCGGCGGCCCTTCGAGATCTTCGTGAACTCCAAGAACATGGAGCATTTCGCCTGGACGGTGGCGCTGACGCGGATGATCTCGGCGGTATTCCGGCGGGGCGGGGACGTGAGCTTCGTCGTCGAGGAGTTGAAGGCGGTGTTCGACCCAAGGGGCGGCGCCTGGATGCAGGGGAAGTACGTGCCCTCGATCCTGGCGGCCATCGGCGGGGTGATCGAACGGCACATGATCGCCATCGGGTTCCTGGAGGGCGAGGGGCTGGGGCTCAAGATCGACCCGGCGACACCGCCCATGCGGCAGGCGGCCGGGCCGAGTTGCCCGAATTGCGGGTCTTTCGACGTGCGGATGATCGAGGGCTGCGCCACCTGCGCGAATTGCGGGTTCTCGAAATGCGGATAGGACCGGTCGCGCGGCTTTCAGCCTAGGCGCGTGCGGCGATGGCGGGACCGGGGGCCAGCCCCCGGACCCCCGGGATATTTGAACAGGGAAGAAAGAGCCCGGGTGCCGGAACCGCCGGGGCGTCGGGCCTCCGGGAGATGGCACTGTGTCAGCGGAAGGGATTTCACTCTGGCGAGGAGGGAGAAAGTGGCGCGGTTGACGGGGCTCGAACCCGCGACCCCCGGCGTGACAGGCCGGTACTCTAACCAACTGAGCTACAACCGCGCGCTTGCTCGCCGTCTAGGATGGGTTGGAAGGGGCGTCAAGCGACGATTGACCTGTTATCGGCATATGCGTGAGAGAGCGGGCGGGATGGGCGTGACGTGGCCGCCCGAGGCGGGCGGCGCCAGCGCTGGCGGAGCGGGGTGAAACCGAGGGGGACCGCCCGCGGCGCGGCATTCTCCGCAGCGGTTTGCGGCCTCTGCAAAGGGTCGAGAGGTCCCGCGCCTCCGCGTCACCGGACCAGCCAATTCAAGGACCGTTGCCGACGCGGCCTTGGGCGCTGCACGACATTGCCCCGCGTGCAGTCTTTCCACGCCCAGGCGCGGGCGCGCCCCGATTCGGCGGTGGAGCCGATAGGCGCAGCGGCCTCCGACCTGCGCTGAAAGGGCGCGGCTCAATCCGGGATGGCGCGGTTGACGAAGGAGAACCTGTCTTAGTTCCCTGGGATGGTTATGGCCTGACCTTATCGGGCGCCCCAAGGAGCTTTGCAGTTATGAAAATGCCAACGACTTTAAGGGTTGGAACCATCGGGGCGGTGTTCAGCGCGCTCTTCACGGCGGCCGCGGCGGCGGCGACGATCACCGGCACGCCAAGCGCGGATCCGTCGCCGGGATGGGCCCCAAACAGCACGAACCTCTTGAACTCGCTGTCGCAGACGCCCGGCCGGGTCGGCCAGGTGGCGCCGCATGTCTTGTTGAGCAGCACCGGGATCGGCAGCGTGACCCTGGATTTCTTCAATCTCGGCTCGGCGGGGCTGGCGTTTTTCGAAATCCGCTATGACGGCGTGCAGACCGGAACGACCGCACACCCGGTCGTCCCGAACGACACGATCCACACCGGCGGCATCGCGGTTTCGGCCGGGACAAGCGGTCTCGGCCTGACGTTCTTTGCCAATGAAACGGTCGATGTCCGCCTCGCCCTGGGCGGAGAGCGTGACTTCGACTTCGACTGGACGACCTTCAACGTCGCGCCGGTTCCGGTTCCCGCCGCGCTCCCCCTACTGCTGGCCGGGATCGGAGCCCTGGGCCTGGTCGCGCGGCGGCGCAAGACCGCCTGAACGCGCGTCGCCAAGGACAGGTGTGATGCGGGCGGCTTCGGCCGCCCGTTTTCGTATCGCGCTTTCGCCCTGCGCAAAAAGGTCAACAGATGGCGTCGCGCCGTCCCGGCGCCGGGAGGCGCGGCGATCGGGCGGGACGCCACGGCCCAGTGGCCCTCTCCGGCGTCTGAGTACGGGCCGTCGCGCGCGGTCAGCGCCCCGGCAGCGGGATATGCTCCGCATCGTCGCCGGGCGGCAGGTGGAAGCGGCGGTTCTCCCAGTCGCCGGCGCGCCAGCCCCCCCCTGGCGGCCTAGATCCGCCCCTTGGAGGAGGCGACGAAGTTCCACCAGATATGGCGCGGCCCAGCAGCATCACACGCGCGCCCCGGTCCTCGTGCTCGTCGGGCAAAGGGGTGGCGGCCCCGGCCGACAGCACTGCATCGGCATAACACATGCGGCCGGGATGCGGGCCGAGAGCCGCTCCCCAAAGGCTTCGCCCAGCACGAAGCGGACTTCCTTGCCCTCGGCCTCGATCAGGGGGAGGTCGGCCTTGGCCACATGCTCGAAATTGCTCTCGGCATCGTCGTGGGAGGCCGGGAGCGCCATCCAGGTCTGGAGACCGAAGAGGCTCTTGGGCCGCTGGCGATAGGCGCCATCCGCGCGCTCGGAATGGGTGATGCCATGTCCGGCGGCCATCAGGTTGACCGCGCCCGGCGCGACCCACTGGTCGGTGCCCAGGTTGTCGCGGTGATGGATCTGTCCCTTGAGTAGACAGGTTACCATGTTCAGGCCGATAGGCCGGTGGGAACGGATGTCGGTCCCCTCGCCGGTCAGGAATTCGACGGGGCCCTTCCGGTCGCCCCCCTGGTTCGTCAAGAGATATGAAACATATCACTTTTCTGCGGGGGCATGGCGGTGAGATCCAATCGGAGCGGCCCATAAGCACAATGGATTGGAAGCCCGTCGATGACACAGGTCCGATGCCCCTCTGCCGGTGCGATCTCTCGGAGCGTCGGGGCGACCCCACCGGGGGGCTGGAAAGTTCGCCTACACAATCCCCGCTCGGATTCTTCCCTCGAAATGAGCGGGGTTCCCTCGATTGCACCTCGGATCCATTCGGGCTCCTCTCGGCAGAGCGTTTTGGGGCATCTCGGGGTTCCAGCTCCAGAAAGCGTCAGGGACCATCGCATATGGCTCTCTCGTGGGGTCTACGGGTGCAGCGAGAACGTTACCCCCAGATCCTTACATCGGGCACTGCAGTCCGTCACCGGCAGCTCAGCCGACCCTGACCTTGCGCATGTCTGGACTGGAAGACGGCCCTCTTCCCCGGCTTGATACCCACGCACGCGACCCTGCATGTCCACTGCCATCGCGGGCCAGCAGACAGACTGCGACTCAGGTCAGCGAAGAGGAGCAGTCTTCTCCCGTCTCCTCCCTTGCTGGTCTTCACAGAAGAGCATCGGCCTCAGGTGACGGCCTGAGGAGCGTCCAGTGACTTCCTCTCTGCCGGTCACTTCGCCCCCCTCTTTTCGAATGCGGAAAGCGGATTACACCCTGATCTGCCCTTGCGGTGCCGAGACAGTTCTTGGCCGACACAGTGGATTCCATGACCGGCGAAGAACGGAGGCCCTCATATGCCCCGCCCACCGTGCGTCCGCGCACCAACGGTGAGCGCCGAGCGATCTGCCCTCACGAGCCGAGATGTGACAGTCTTCTCTGAACCCGCCTTAGCTGACAGAAAGTCACCCGATGTCTTGGAACCCCGCGCTGGACCCTCACTGCCCCACTGGCGATGATGTGGATGCCATCGAGACAGTCATCGTCCCCCGCGCCCGCGACATCGGCGGATTCGAGGTCCGACGTGCTCTCCCGGCTCCGAAGCGCCAAATGGTTGGAAGTTTCATCTTTTTTGATCAAATGGGACCTGCGGAATTGCTTCCGTCGCGCGGCTTGGACGTGCGCCCGCACCCGCATGTCGGGCTGGCCACGATCAGCTATCTCTATCGCGGCAAGATGCATCACCGCGACAGCCTTGGCACCGACGCATGGATCGAGCCGGGGGCCGTCAACTGGATGGTCGCTGGTCGCGGGATCACCCACTCAGAGCGCACTGACGATGAAACCCAGGTGGACCCGATGCCTTTCTTCGGCATCCAGACCTGGGTGGCCCTGCCGAAGGACCACGAGGACCGCGCTCCGATGTTCCAGCACGCAGCGGCCGACACCCTGCCCTTGCTCAAGGGCGAAGGTAAAGAAGTGCGCCTGATCCTCGGCACCGCCTATGGCGAACGCGCCCCAGTGGAGACTGCGACCGAGATGTTCTACGCCGACGCCGTTCTTCAAGCGGGCTCGAAGCTGCCGCTGCCTGACGATCACGAAGACCGGGGCGTCTATGTGGTCGAGGGTTCGGTTGAGATCGCGGGCGACGTGTTCGAGGCTGGGAGGATGATGGTGTTCCGCCCGGGGGACCGTGTATCCATGACGGCCGGCCCATCAGGCGCTCGTGTAATGCTGCTCGGAGGTGAGACCCTGGAAGGCCCGAGATACATCTGGTGGAACTTCGTGGCCTCCTCGAAGGAACGGATCGAGGAAGCCAAGGAGGCTTGGCGAGCCGAAGCGTGGGACAGCAACCCGAGGTTCCATCTGCCGCCGGGGGATGATCAGGAGTTCATCCCGTTGCCGGCGCGATAAGCGGCCGCGACTTCTGGCCGAGAGGTCCTATCAGCTGATTGCGCGATGACCGGACCCAGGGAAGTCTCCGATCATCGCTGATATCCAGGTTAGACGAAGAGCGCGTCCGAGGGCGACAGGTCGGCCCGCGTGACGCCCAGCAGCGTGAGCGCATCGCCGTTACCCAGGTCCAGCGTAACGCCCTCCTCGTCCTGAAGGATATCCGCGGCACGGATCAGATCCCGGGCGCGGTCGATGCCGTCGAAGTCGAACTCCACACGGTCGAGACCAGGCGCGAAATCCTCGATGACGTCCGCGCCATATCCGCGGGCGAACACGAAGACGTCCGCACCTTCGTCGCCACGCACTACATCCGCGCCACCTCCGGCGTCGATCCGGTCGTCGCCCGCGCGTCCGCGAATGGTCTCGTCCCTGCTGCCCCCCAGGAGCAGGTCGTCGCCGTCGGTCGGCGGGGTGCGCACGAAGACAGGCGCGGAAAGGACGCGCTCAGCGTTGTCGAAGCCGTCGCGGAAGCGAATCTCCACCGCGACATCGGCACCCAGATCCTCTTCGGTCAGCTGATATGTGGGCTGGAAGGCGCCGGGGATCGGCTCGTCGTCACGGAGCCACGCGTAGATGAAATCGTCCGGATCGAAACCGTCCAAGTCGACGATCTCCGGTTCCGCCGTCAGCGTCGCGCCCACGACCGGATCCCCGGACAGGCCGATCTCCCCCTCGGCCGGGGTCTGGAGGTTCTCGACCAGTCGCGGCGGCCCGCCTGCGCCCCCGAGCCGCACCGAAAGAGTGACCTCCGCTCCGTCCGCGTTGGCGATCGTTGCCCGCGCGACGACCGCGGCGCCCACCTCGTCCGGCGTCAGAGTGTATCGCAGGCCGTTCGCGCCCTCGATCGTCTCGGCTTGTCCGTCGAAGACGCGGAACCACTGGATGTCCGTCTCCGTCAGCCGCCCGCTGCTGTCCAGGTCCCCGGCGAGCCGCAGCACGGCGCCTTCCACGGCGTCGCCCTGCATCCGGGCGTTTGTTATCTCCAGGAATGGCCGCGTCTCGCGTTCATATTCGCCAATCGCCAGCTCGGACAGCGCGACCTCGCGCGAGAGGACGTCGAGCTGTCCGTCGACATCGCGCTCGTTCCAGGCGAAGAAAAGCGTTTCGTCGGAGGCCTGCGCGATCTGCGGAAGCCGCTGGATCGCGGGCCCGCCGGCGACGAGGTAGTTGTCGCCAACGGGTTGGTTATCGGCATCGAAGACCTGCGCGAAAACATCCGAGTTCTCGGACCATGTCACGGCCCATCCGCCATCCGCCAGCGCGATGGCGGCAAATCCGTCAACCGCGTCGGAGTTCAGCCGATCCTCACTGATCCAGATCGGATCGGGGGCAATCACGTCGGCCTTGAAGGCACGCGGCGACGCGGTGACCTCGAAGGCGTGGAAGGGCGTGAATTCCGGGGGCGGCGTCTCGCCCTCGGCGTAAGGGAAATTCACGAAGACGAGAAACTGATCGCCTCCAAGAGAGAGGAAGGAATCGAGTGTCAGGCTCAGATCGGCCTTCGACCGCTCGACGAACGGAAGACCGTAATCCTCAGGAATGTCCAAGTAGTTGTTCGTCGTGATCGGTGACTGTTCCGCGAACGCGAAGGAGCGGGAGTTGTAATTGAGGCGGAACCCTTCGGCCACATCGAAGCCGGGGCGCGGGTTCAACGGATTCTGGGGGACGTCGATCTGGGTCGGCTCCAGGAACTCCAGATCCTCGAAGAGCACGCTGGTGTAGCGGGGGAAGTCAAAGTCCGGGTCCCGCTCCGGCGTGACCCGGGCGGCGAAGCCCCCGTCAGACTCGGCGGCTACAACGAGAAGTTCGAGAGGACCGGGCGAATCCTCAGGCTGCTCGATCACCGTGAAGACGGGGGTGAGGGCCAGCCCGTCGGCCCGCACCTGCTGCGCGAGCACCACGCCGGTGGGTCCGTCCGGCCCGGTCTGCTGGGCGATCCAGGACAAGAGCAACGTGTCGTCGCTCAGCACCGTCACCTCGGGCTGGCGCGCCCCGAACCAATCGCCTTCGGGGCGGAACTCTTCGCCCAGGGTGCCGTCGGTCTCGCGGACGCGCAGCACGATGTCGAATGCGCCGTCTGGACCGCGGGACTGATAGGCGATGGCGATACGTCCATCCGCGAGCGTTGCGACGTCGGGATTGCCATCGAGATCAGGATTTGGGGCGTTAATGATGGTGGGAAATGACATCGCAGGTCCTTCAAAATAGGCGTTCAAGCCCTCAGAATAGGCGTCCAAGGATGTCAGTGATAAGTTCATTCCGCACGAGGCGAAACCCCGCCACCCCTATATATCTGAAAATGCCAACTTTTCCTCAGGGCGCTTTGAAGGCGCGCCTGGAATATTGAGCTGATCTTTTTGCCGGCAGCGCAGATTTCGCGCCACACTGAATTCAAGGCGTTTTGAGACCGCTCGGTATGCCCCTGCGACTTTATCCCCGGTCACCACGCTCCCCTCCGAATGCGGTCAACTCAGTCCCAGCCTGCACCTGTGGGGCCTATGTGAGGTTCCATGTGAAGACCCCGGTCTCGATCTTCTCCGACAGGGCAGGCCCATCGTCCCGCGCGACCACGCCTGAGGTGCCCCGAGGGCGCGCTGGGCTTGGATGGTCTCGGCCCCCCTCTCACGCAGCCTCGCTGCGGGTGCTGCGGGTGGTTATCTCCGTGCGTCCATCGCTGATCCCATTCCTTGAGGCCGGAGACCGTCAGGGGATGCTTCCCATCGGGGAAGCACATGTCCTCGATATGGTGGGCGGTGCGCTGGAAGGAGTCGCGGTTTGCGATCTGGTGCTGGCCTGCGGCAAAACCGTTGATCGTCATGGCGACGTCGCTGCCTCACGCCATGGTCTTAGTCATTATCATGATGGTGCTGGGGGTTCTTCTGTTCGTCTGGTCGGATTGGTGGCTGCCCACGTGCCCCTCATGGTCGATCTGCGGTTGCCCTCGGGGTCAGCCGCCGACCTCGTCGCCGGTGGTCTGGTCGATGAAGAGCGACAACTCCCCGACGCCGGGATGGCCATCGCCCGCGCCGAAGCCGCCCCGATTGGGCGGCGCGTCGCCCGCGATGCCTCCTACACCGCCGGGATTGGGACCGGCGACCCGCGAATGCTGGTAGGACGACTGCGACACGAGCTTTCCGTCGATATAGAGGGCCAGCCCGGTATTGGAGTCCAGCGACCCCTCGATCGTGTAATCCCCGTCCGTCACCTGCCAAACCGCCTCGCCGCGATTCGCCGCTTCGCCGACGCCCGAGGAACTGCCGGACTGGAGGTAGAGCACACCGTCATGCTGGTAGAGGATCGTGGAATGCACGCTTCCGCCCGCTTCCCAGAGAATGCCGTTGTCGCCGGCGCTCAACTGCGCGTCCATCTTGAAGGAGAAGCGCTGGACATCCTCCAGATCGCGAAAGGTAGAGCCGACCGCCAACACGGCATCGGCCTGGAAGCGGTCCGTGACGGAGCGCAGGAAGGACGTGCGGATCACGCTGTCGCCATCCATCGCGGCGACCGTGTCACCCGTCACGTCCTCGACGCCTATGCTCACCGTCGACAGGACGGCGATGCCCAGGCCGACCAGCGCGGCGGTCAGGACGACCCAATCGACCGTGACCGCGCCGGATTCGTCTTTGAAGAACTGGTCAGACATCCCGTCCTCGCCTTCCTGTCGGCACACGCCGCTCCGTGAGAGGTAGAAGAACAATTCGACGAATTCGCGGCGAAATCTCGATACGCGGCAGCGCTTGCATTGGCGCCGGGTTGCGGCGAAACCGCGCTGACGGATCGGAGGGGATATGACACGCATCGCATTGGTGACGGGCGCGGCCCGCGGCATCGGCCTTGCCACGACGAAGCTCTTTCTGGAGGAGGGCTGCCACGTCGTCATGGTCGACAATGATGTGGAGGAGCTCGAACGCGCCGCCGCGCCGCTCCAGAACGTCACCCCGATGCCCTACGACGTCTCGGACCCGGAGGCGGTCGCCACACTCGCCGCCGAGGTGGAGGGGCCGATCAGCGTGCTGGTCAACAATGCCGGTCTCGCGGATTTCGGCCCGATGGCGGAGACCAGCTTCGAGCGGTGGCGGGCGGTGATGGCGACCAATCTCGACGGCCCGTTCCTGGTCACGCAGGCCTTCCTGCCGCAATTGCGCGCCACCAAGGGGGCGGTGGTCAACATCGCCTCGATCAGCGCGCTGCGCGCGTCGACGCTGCGGGTGGCTTACGGCACGTCCAAGGCAGGCGTGGCCCATCTGACCGAGCAGCAGGCGGTCGAGTTGGGCGAGTATGGCGTGCGGGTCAACTGCGTCTGTCCAGGCCCGGTGCGCACCAAGCTGGCCATGGCGGTCCATACCCAGGACATTATCGACGCCTATCACGACGCGATTCCCCTGAATCGCTACGGTCAGGAGCGCGAGATCGCCGAGGCGATCGTCTGGCTGTGTTCCGACAAGGCAAGCTATATCACCGGCCAGCGGCTGGCGGTCGATGGCGGTTTCGAAGCGACGGGAATCGGCCTGCCCGCCCTGCGGAGCTGACCCGCCCGATCCGGCTGCATGAGAGGGTCCAATCGCTCGGCGGCGCCACGATTGGGCTGAAACGCGCCTCAGAAATGGTCCGCGTGCAACTGTTCCCGACCGAATTCGGCCACAGGCACGAACTATCTAGGCGGCGACGTTCGTCCGCTTCGGGTTGCGCGCAATCAGGAGCGGTTAACGAGTGTTTACGATTTCCCGCCTCCATGGCGGCTCTGTCAGACGGATGCTTATCATGCCCTCCCGCTCCGCGCTCAGCACACTCGCTGTCGCTCTCGCCTCGACCGCTATGGCCCTACCAGCCGTCGCGGCCGTGATCGCGCCATCGAATATCACGGTCTCGGTGCCGGCCGGGTCCAACGATCCGACCGGCCCAGTCTATACGGACGATGTCCTCCTGGAGACATTGACCTTCGAACGGCCCGGCGGCGGAATCGTGGTCTACGATGCCAGCGGCGGCTCCTTCGCCGCCGCGCAGTCCTTCGAAGTCACCGGATCTCGCACCAAGATCAACGCCGAATGGGGCGATGACGACGATGGGGCGGATGGCAACGACACCCCCTTCGCCAAGGCCGGATACCCCCTTGGCGGCGCCATCACCCAAGAGACGACCGACCCGACCATCCAGGACGCGGCCCTGCTGCAAGCCTATAACAGTCTCAGCCTGAGCGAGATGACGGACGGCGAAAGCGGCAATGGCACGATGGAGTTCGTGACGACCTTCACGAAGTCGCTGGCCTATGACGATGTGGGGGGCGACGGCCTCCCGGACATCACTTTCTTCGAGCGCGGCGGCAATGACATCTTCTCGATCGAACTGATCATCGGCGGGTCGGCCGCCAACCCGATCTATTCGCAGGCCCTGACGATGAACTCGGCGAATTTCTGGGGCACCGGGATCAGCGTCGACACGCTCGAAATCTCCAGCCCGCAGCAGATGTTCGTGGGCGGGTTCGATTTCTCGGACTGGGGCTTGTCCTCGGGTGACATTGTCGGCGGCTTCCGCCTGAATACGACCGGCGGCCCGGATCTCGGTGGCTTCTTCCTCGCCGCGGAGGATCCCAACACGTTCGGTGCGCCCTTCCCGGTCCCGCTGCCGGCGGGAGGCCTGTTGCTGATCGGAGGCCTCGCCGGTCTGGGCGCGCTCCGATCCCGGCGCAAAAGCTAAGCGGGCCTTGGGGCGATGCGGAGATCGCCCCCGAGCCTCCCCGGCGGCGCCAACGCGACTGACGCCGACGCAGCGATCAGGGCGCGATTTCCCTCTTCCAGGGGCACGCATGTGCTGGCCGCCAACGCGCGAGGCCGGGGCGTGCCCCTCTGAACGAATGTGCGGGCGCTTGGTGCATCTCAGCCGGTTGGCGCGGCATCGCCGCGCCGCGGTTCTCCCCGCCGGCCTCTGCGGAACCCGTTTAAGCCTCTTCGATTTGCCGGCCTGCAATCGATGTTCTTGTGCCCGGCCCGACTCCGCATAACCTATTGAAAATAATAAAACCCAATCAGGTCTTTCAACGCTGGGGAGAATTTCGGCGGCTCATGAGTGTTCGGCCGAAATCATGGGCAGGGAATCACTCAAACACCGAGTCAACGGTTGACCAATAGAGTTAGATGGGTATGGCTCCTGCGTTAATCCGAAGCAAAACAGAGGCCACCTGGCCATCCAAAACGATGTAATAAAAAGAAAAAACGTCGCGAAAGGCCCAGGTGGACAGAAATTGACGGTCATCACCGGGAGGGTTCGATGAACAAGCTCACACCTGTCGATCAAAGCGACGCAGGACCTTTCAGGAAGGCAATCCGCGAGAATTACGGGTCCGACGAGGCCGACGTTATCCGCGCATTGATCGAGCATTGCAGGTTCTCCGATGTCGAGCGGGAGCAGATTGCCGCGGCGGGCGCGCGCTATGTCGACCGCGTCCGCAAGGACACCTCGCCCTCGATGATGGAAGCCTTCCTCGCGGAATACGGCCTGTCCACCGAAGAAGGTGTCGGGCTGATGTGTCTCGCCGAAGCGCTTCTGCGCGTGCCGGACGCGGAGACCATCGACGACCTGATCCAGGACAAGATCGAGCCCTCGAACTGGGGCGCCCATCTTGGCCATTCCTCCTCATCGCTGGTCAATGCCTCGACCTGGGCGCTGATGCTCACCGGCAAGGTGCTGGATGACGATCCGAAAGGCCCGGGCCGCGCCTTGCGGGGGCTCGTGCGGCGCATGGGCGAGCCCGTGGTCCGCACGGCCGTCGCCCAGTCGATGCGCATCCTCGGTCGGCAATTCGTGCTCGGCCAGACCATCCAGGAAGGGATGAAGAACGCCCGCGAGCTGGAGAAGAAGGGCTACACCTATTCCTACGACATGCTGGGCGAAGCGGCCCGCACCGACGAGGACGCCAAGCGCTACCAGAAGGCCTATGCCGATGCGATCGCCGCCATCGCCAAGCAGGCCAAGGGCGATGTGCGCTCCAGCCCCGGCATCTCGGTCAAGCTGTCGGCGCTGCATCCGCGCTATGAATACACCCACAAGGACACCGTGATGTCCGAGCTGGTGCCGCGAGCCAAGGAACTCGTGCGCCAGGCGGCAAAGGCCAATATCGGCTTCAACATCGATGCCGAGGAACAGGACCGTCTGGATCTGTCGCTCGACATCATCGAGGCGCTCCTCTCCGATCCCGAACTCGAAGGCTGGGAAGGCTTCGGCGTCGTGGTGCAGGCCTATGGGCGCCGCGCCGCTCCGGTCATCGAATATCTCTACGATCTGGCCGAGCGGCTCGACCGCAAGATCATGGTCCGGCTCGTCAAGGGCGCCTATTGGGACACGGAGATCAAGCTCGCGCAGGAAATGGGCGTGGAGCGCTTCCCCGTCTTCACCCGCAAGGCCAATACCGATGTGAGCTACATGGCCTGCGCGCGGATGCTGATGGATCGCCGCGACCGGATCTATCCGCAATTCGCCACGCATAACGCCCATACCTGCGCCGCCGTCGTCGCCATGGCGGGCAATGACAAGGACAGTTTCGAGTTCCAGCGCCTGCACGGCATGGGCGAGTCGCTGCATGGCATCGTCAAGCAGTCCGAAGACACGCGCTGCCGGATCTACGCGCCCGTCGGCGCGCATCGCGATCTGCTGGCCTATCTCGTCCGCCGCCTGCTTGAGAACGGGGCCAATTCCAGCTTCGTCAACCAGATCGTGGATACGAGCATTCCATCCGACAGGATTTCGCGGGATCCGGTGAGCGAGGTGAAGGCGCTCGACCAGATCGCCAACCCGACGATCCGCCTGCCCCGCGAGCTGTTCCCCGATCGCCCCAATTCCAAAGGCTTCCGCATCAACGAGCCCGCGTCGATCCTGCCGCTGATCGCCGCGCGGCAGGAATGGGCGGAGGCGACCTGGAACGCGGCGCCGATGCTTGTCGGCAACCCCGCGCCCAAAGGCAAGGCGCGCGACGCGGTCTCGCCCGCGGATCTGAGCACGGTCGTGGGTCAGGTCCACGAGGCCACCGCGGAGGAGGTCGGGGCCGCGCTCGATGCGGCCGGTCCCGGTTTCGAGGAATGGTCGGCGCGGCCCGTGGCGGAGCGGGCGGAGATCCTGCGCAAGGTCGCGGATCTCTACGAAGCCAATATCGCCGAGCTTTGCGCGATCACCACCCGCGAGGCCGGAAAAACGCTGCTCGACGGCATCGCCGAAGTCCGGGAAGCCGTCGATTTCCTGCGCTACTACGCCAACGAGGCCGAGCGCCTGGAAGAGGAGCAACCGGGCGAGGCGCGCGGCGTCTTCGTCTGCATCAGCCCGTGGAACTTCCCGCTCGCCATCTTCACCGGCCAGATCGCGGCGGCGCTGGTGGCGGGGAACGCGGTGCTGGCCAAGCCTGCCGAACAGACGCCGATCATCGCCGCCCGCGCGGTCGCCCTGATGCGCGAGGCGGGCCTGCCCGAGGGCGCGTTGCAGCTTCTGCCCGGCGACGGGCCGACCGTGGGTGGGCCGCTCACCTCCGATCCGCGCATCGCCGGTGTGTGCTTCACCGGCTCGACCGAGGTGGCGCAGATCATCCACAAGGCGCTGGCCAGGAACGCCGGGCCCGATGCGGTGCTCATCGCCGAGACGGGCGGGCTGAACGCGATGATCGTCGACTCGACCGCGCTGACCGAGCAGGCGGTCCGCGACATCCTGATCTCGTCCTTCCAGTCCGCCGGGCAGCGCTGCTCGGCGCTGCGCATGCTTTACGTCCAGGAAGACGCGCGCGAGCGGCTTCTCCACATGCTCTATGGCGCAATGGACGCGCTGACCATCGGCGACCCCTGGAACGTCAATACCGATGTCTCGCCGGTGATCGACGAGGAGGCGCGCACGGGCATCTCCGACTACACCGCCGCGCAGGAAAAGGCCGGGCGCGTCCTCAAGACGCTGCCCGCGCCCGAGACCGGCTGCTATGTGCGGCCCGCGGTCGTCCAGGTTCGCGGCATCGGCGATCTGGAACGAGAGATCTTCGGCCCGGTCCTGCATGTGGCCAGCTTCAAGGCGACGCAGATCGACAAGGTGGTCGATGACATCAACGCCAAGGGCTATGGCCTGACATTCGGCCTGCACACGCGGATCGACGACCGGGTCCAGCAGATCGTCGAGCGGATCGAGGTGGGAAACACCTATGTGAACCGCAACCAGATCGGCGCGATCGTGGGGTCTCAGCCCTTCGGGGGCGAGGGGCTCTCCGGCACCGGACCCAAGGCGGGCGGGCCGCTCTACCTCACGCGGTTCCGGCGCACGGGCAAGCCCGGCACCTTCGACGCGCCCAAGGGCGATGCGGTGGGAGGGGCCGAGATCGCAAAGGCCATCGCCAAGGTCGATGCGCGGAACTGGGCGGCGCGGGGCGACGACCGTGTCGCCGTGCTTCGCAAGGCGCTTTCGGGCTCCAAGGGCGCAATCCGCCGCGCACTGCAAGAGACGGCGGCCTTCGACATGACGCCGCAGACGCTGCCGGGCCCCACCGGCGAGAGCAACCGCCTGAGCATGTATCCCAAGGGCACGGTCCTGTGCCTGGGACCGACGACCGAAGTCACACTGGCTCAGGCCGTCCAAGCCCTTGGGGCCGGCTGTGGCGTCGTGGTCGTCGCCCCCGATGCCAAGGCGGCGGTGCAGCCTCTGGCCCAAGCGGGCGCCCCGATTGTCGGGCTGGACGGTGCGGTCTCGCCGGAGACGCTGAAATCCCTCGACGGGATCGCCGCCGTCGCGGCGGCCGGCGCCTCGGATTGGACGCGCGATCTGCGATTGGCTCTGGCCGAGCGCGACGGGCCGATCGTGCCGCTGGAGACGCAGGTCATCTGCCCCGAACGCTACGTCGTCGAGCGCCACCTGTGCATCGACACGACCGCCGCAGGGGGCAATGCGAGCCTCTTGGCGGCTTCGGAATAGCGGGGCGGGCCCGCACGAGGCGGGCCCATCCGAAACCGCATTCCCGAAAAAAACGGAACCCGAAAAACAGGGAGACTTCCCATGTCATCTCAGACGAAAGAACCTCGGGCGCCATCGTTGGGTCTGGCACTTGTCCCAGTGGTGCTGACCCTTGCGGTGCTGGCTATCCAGCTCTTCTACTTCGACGATTTCACGCCGCATATCCCGCTTTCGATCGGCTTGGCGATCACGGCTCTCGTCGGGATTTATCTCGGCCATAACTGGCCCAATATCCAGGATGGCGTCTTTCATGTCATCAACGTATCGCTGCCCTCGGTCTCAGTTCTGATCACGGTGGGCATGATCATCGGGGTGTGGATCGCCTCGGGTACGGTCCCGACGCTGATCTATTACGGCCTCGTGATCCTCTCGCCGCAGATCTTCCTCGCGGCCGCGATGATCCTGTGCTCGATCGTTTCGCTATCCCTTGGCACGTCCTGGGGGACGGTCGGCACCGTGGGTCTTGCGCTGATGGGGATCGGCGCGGGCTTCGACATTCCGATGTACTGGACCGCCGGCGCCGTCGTCTCGGGGGCGTTCTTCGGCGACAAGATCTCGCCCCTGTCGGACACCACCAATCTCGCTCCGGCGGTGACGGGGACCAACCTGTTCGATCACATCAAGAACATGATGCCGACCACGATCCCGGCGATGCTGATCGCGCTGGGCATCTACACCTGGGTCGGCTTTTCCATGATCGACGCCGAGGCCACCTCGTTCGAGCGCATCGAAAGCATCACCACCGCGCTTCAGGCGAATTTCTGGATCTCGCCCTGGCTGCTGCTTCCGGCGCTGCTGGTGATCGGGCTTGCCGTGACCAAGCAGCCGCCCATCCCGTCGCTCTTTGCGGGCGTGCTCTTGGGCGGGCTGATGGCCATCGTCTTCCAGGGCGCGGGGCTGCATGACGTCTTCACCTTCGCCAATAGCGGCTATTCGATCTCTACCGGCGTGTCCGAGATCGACAGCCTGCTCAATCGCGGCGGCATCCAGTCGATGATGTGGACCATTTCGCTGGTGCTCATCGCGCTTGGCTTCGGCGGCGCGCTGGAGCGCACCGGCTGCCTGGAGACGATCATCAACGCGATCATGACCAAGGTGACCAGCTTCGCGGGCATCCAATCCTCGGCCATCGGCACTTCGGTCGCGACCAACCTCGTCGCGGGTGATCCCTATCTGTCCATCGCACTGCCGGGCCGGATGTATGCGCCGGTCTATCGCGGCATGGGCTATTCGACGCTGAACCTGAGCCGCGCCATCGAAGAGGGCGGGACGCTGATGTCTCCGCTGATCCCATGGAATGCGGGCGGCGCGTTCGTCATCAGTGCGCTGGCCCTCGGCGTGGCGGACGGCAATGTCGAGAACCTGCTCTATATCCCGCTGTCCTTCGCGTGCTGGCTGGCCCCGGTCATCGGCATCCTCTACGCCGTGACGGGCCTGTTCTCTCCCAAGGCCACGCCCGAGGAAGTGCAGGGCTGGAGGGACAGCGGCGAGGCGATCAAAGATCTGCGGGCGCATGGCTTCGAAGGCGCGCCCGCCAGCGCTCGCGCCCAACCCGCCGAGTGAGTTTTCCCAAAGTTGGTCGCGCTCCGGCGCGGCCAACGCAGCCAAGACAGGCGGCGCGCCCAGGTCGCGCATATCCATGCCAAGCCGGTCCTGCACTGCCCGAGACGGGAGACGCCGCCGCCGAGCTTGAGAACACCCCCGGCAGCTCCAAGCGATAAACGAAACGTCGTCAGGTGCTTATGGTGGGTGGTGAGGGGCTCGAACCCCCGACATCCTCGGTGTAAACGAGACGCTCTACCAACTGAGCTAACCACCCCCGACCGCGCCGATAGCGCAGGGCGGGGAATGCTGCAAGCCTAGCCCAGACGCCGCTCCCCCTGCCCGTCCAGGACGAAGACGACGCCCTGCGGGTCGTCCAGCGTATCCCAGGCCTCGGGCGGCAGGCCGCGCGCCATGGCGCGCAGGCCGATCACGAGGACGCCATGGGTGATCAGGATCGCGGGGCGCGGGCGGGCCAGGACCCGGGACAGCCGGGCGATCAGGGCGTCCTGGCTCTCGGCGCCGGGGCAGGCGAATTTCCACAGCACGCCGGGCCGCGCTTCGGGCGGGCGCGGCAGACCCTCGCCCGCGCCCATCGCGATCTCGGAGAGGTCGGGATCGACCGTGGCCCGCAGACCTGCCAGCGCGGCCGAGCGGCGGGCTCGGCCGAGCGGGCTGACGAAGGCGGGGACGGCCACGCCCGCGCGGCGCAACAGCGCCCCTTGCCGCGCGGCCTGCACCCGGCCCAGCGCCGTCAGCGGACTGTCCCGCTGCCCCTGCATGCGGCCGGAACGGTTCCAGACGGTCTCGCCATGGCGGAGGATGTAGAGGGGCGCGGTCATACGTCCCCCCTGCCCGTGCCGCCGCGCGAGGCCAAGCTCAGAAGATCAGAATGTCGTCGATTCCGAGCTCCCGCACGCTGGCGCGGGTGAAGGTGGCAATCACTTCCAGGCCGCCATCGCCCCGAGGCCCATCGACATCCACCGACAGCTCCAGGGTCCGGGTGTTGAAATCGGCAAGCCCATCCCGCAGCAGACTGCGCACGCCGGACGGCTCCAGCTCCCGCGGGAGGATGCGGCCGTTGCCGAGCCCGAAGAACTGATCGTCCAGCGCTAACTGGTCGCCCGGCCCGAAATCGGTGATCAGCGCGTTCCCCGGCACCCCCGCCTGAAGGAAGGCGAAGACATCCGCCCCCTCGCCGCCGGTCAGCGTGTCGTTGCCGCCCAGACCCGCAATCGTGTCGTCACCGACACTGCCCACAAGGCGCGTGTCGGTGTTATCGCCGACGATGCGAATGTCGTTGGTGCCCTGGGCGAAGACCTCCTCGACCCCGGTCCGTCGGACATTGAAGTTAACGCTGGTCTGCACCTCGTCGAAGCCGCCGCTGTCGCGGATCGTGTCGCCCGTGCTGTCAACCGAAGAAGTGTCGTTGCCCAGGTCGCCCTCCATCAGATCCGATCCGGTGCCGCCGACGAGTTCGTCCGCGCCGGCCCCGCCGCGCAGCGTGTCGTCGCCATCGTTGCCGCGCAACAGGTCGCACCCGCTATCGCCGTTGATGAGGACGTCGCCGGTCAGGCCGTCCACGGTGTCGTTGCCGCCGCCCGCATTGATCACGTCGCTCGCGCCCGAGCCAAGCAGGCGGTCGTTCTCGTTGGAAGCCCCGAGCGACAGCTCGAACTCGGGATTGGTCGGAGGCGTCCCCGCCCCGTCATCGCCCACGATGCGCAATTCCGTTCGCGAGGTGGTGGCCCCGCCGGGCAGGACCGCGCCCGCGACCTGGCTGATCTCCAGGGCGAAGATCTCGTCGCCCTCGATGGCGGTGTCGCCGAAGATCCGCAGCCCGATCAGCCCCGCACCGGACCCCGCGGCGATCGTCAGCGCGCCCGAGGCCTCCTGATAGTCCTCGCCCGCGATGGCCGACTCGGTCGACACCGTGCGCCAAGTTCAGCGTCACGTCCGGGCGCGCGGGCTCCGACAGGAGGATCGGGACGGAGTAAGTCTGGCTGCCGCTATCGAACTCCCGCATGGAAACCGCGACGGGAGCTACGCGAACGAAGGTGTCGTCCGGCTCGGGCCGAAGCACGCCAGGCGCCGGATCGCCACGGCCCGCCTCGCCGCGCACGGCCCCGC
This sequence comes from Jannaschia seohaensis, assembly GCF_900116765.1. Lineage (GTDB taxonomy): Bacteria > Pseudomonadota > Alphaproteobacteria > Rhodobacterales > Rhodobacteraceae > Jannaschia > Jannaschia seohaensis. Next base: position 52,761 of record NZ_UETC01000017.1, read on the forward strand.
TGTCATTGTCCAGGATCGTGCCGCGCGCCACCTGACCGATGGTGTTGCCAGCGAAATTCGCGTTCTGCGCATTGTAGACGAAGAGGTCGAAGCTCTCGTCATCCTCTCGCAGCGTGTCGCCGCGAATGGTGACCGAAATCACCCCGCTCTGCTCCCCGGCGGGAATGGTGAAAGCGCGGGCGATGGGATCGAAATCCTCGGAGCGGGAATCAGAGCCATCCAGCGTGGTATAGTTGAACGTCACCGGCGACGGCGCGGGCCGGTCCAGCGTAACGAGGAAGCGCATGGTGCCGAAACTGCCGCTCCCCTCGATCATGGTCGCGTCATGGATCTGGATCACGGGGACGATCGGCGCGGTGGAGACCGGTGCCTCGACGCCGGTTGCCGGCTCGGTCCGGCCCGCCACGCGCGAGACGGCGCCGCCATCGTCGCCAATGATGCCGATGGTCGCCTCAAGTGCCGGCGCGCCGCCCTCGAAGCGGCCGCCGGAAATGCCGGTCAACAGAACCTGGAAGGCCTCGTCTCCCTCGATGAGCTCGTCGCCGCGCAGGATAAATTCCGGCCGCGTGCTTTGCTGGCCCGCGTCGATCGTGACCGAGCGGGCCAGCGCGTCGTAATCGCCGTTGAAGGCGCTCGCGGTGATGTCCTGCGTGGCATAGTCGAGGGTGACCAGCGTGTCCGTCGGCCCGTCCAGCGTCACCAAAAGCGAGACGCGCTGAAAGCTGCTGTCGCCTTCGATTATGTCGGTTCCCTGAACGCGCAGCGTGGGCAGTTGATCGACCTGCTCGGGCCCGAAGATCGGCGTCCCCGCCGCCCCGATGCCAGAGCTCAAGTCGGCTCGCCCGCTGTCATTATCGACCGTCGTCACCTCGACCGAGAGCGCCTGCGCGCCGTCCACGATATTGAGGCTGCGCGGGTTGTTGAAAACGATCTCGAAGCTCTCGTCGGGTTCGGGGAGCAGATCTTCCCGGGTCAAGACCTGCAAGCTGGCGGAGCGCTGACCGGCAACGAAGTTGACCGTGCCCGACGCGCCGTCGAAATCCCCTTCGCTATTCGCCGCGCTGCCTTGCTGGGTAAACCAGTCGATGCTGGCCGAGGCGGTCGCCGGACGGTCCAGCGTGACCAGGACGTTCAGGCGCTTGAATGAGCTATCGCCCTCGATGTAGCTCGTGTCATAGGCGGTCACGGTCGGGAACGCCCCAGGCTCCGGCTCGGGCTCGAAGATCAGGCGCGCCTCGCCGGGATTGGCGCTGGGCTGATCCGGGATCCCGTCATCGTCGTCCAGGATCGTGCTGGTGGCCACGACAGCAGCCGCATCCTGGGGAAAATCCAGGCCGCGCGGGTCGTAAGCGACGATCTCAAAGGTCTCGTTGTCCTCCAGCAGGATGTCGCAGCGCAGGATCATCTCGATATCCTGCTCCGTCTCGCCGGCGGCGAAAACTGACGGTGCCCGAGGTGCCGTCAAAGTCCCCCGCCTTCGCCGAGTTCTCTTGGGTATACCACCGGAAGGAGGCGGGAACGTTGGGCGCCTCGTCGAGCGTTGCCCGGAAGGAAACCCGCGTGAAAGAATCGTTTCCTTCGATGAACTCGGCATTGGAAATGGGTGACGGTCGGCATGGCGAAATGCACGACGCAACATGAACCGCCCCAACCACCCTCACGTTGCGGGGCGCGCAGGGTCAACGCCTTTCTATGCGCGCCGGCTGAAGGCGGTGGCGTCAGATCGATCTGCCCGCGCAGATAGCGGCGCGACACGGAGCCAAAACCGCCGGCATGGCATGGGTGCTTGGCGGGCACGCCGTGTGGGGTCATGATGAGGAAGCGGGGAGGCGGACCATGCGGATCATCGGAGACATTCATGGGCGCCGGGACCTCTATGCCCGCGCGCTCGCCGGCGCGAAGGAGAGCGTTCAGATCGGGGATTTCGGGATGGGCTTCATCCCCGAGGAAGACCTGGCGACCTGGCCCGGTGGCCCCGGGCACAAATTCTTCCGTGGCAACCACGACGACCCCGCTCTGTGCCGCGCCCATCCCGCGCATCTGGAAAGCGGTCCCTACGGCAACCTGTTCGTCGTCGGCGGCGGATGGTCGATCGACCGAGAGTATCGCACCCCCGGCGTGACCTGGTGGCCGGACGAAGAACTGCCCCCTCGGAGCTGCGGGATCTGACGGACCGATATGCAAGCGCCGCCCCGGAGGTGATGCTGACGCATGAGGCGCCGATATCGGTCGCCGAGGCCTTCTTCGGCTCCATCGACAGCCCCAAGACGCGCAGGCCAAGCCGCACCAGTTTGGCTCTGGAGAAGATGCTGGCCCTGCATCGCCCTCGCAGCTGGGCTTTCGGTCATTGGCACGAGCGACGGGATTGGCCGGTCGACGGAACCCGGTTCATCGCGCTGGAAGAAGGCGGGTGGGTCGACCTGCCGGACCAGAAGATGCCGCCCTCGATGGCGCGCCCCCGCTAGCCGCCGCCCCATCGCCAGTTCGGTCTCTTCCAGTGAGCGCGCTTTCCTCGGGGTGCCGCTCCTGCCTTGAGCCTTTGCCTGGACGGGATCTGTCGCGGCCGAATGGAGGCGCCGCGCCGCATGTCTCACCCGGCGCGCCCCCGGCCAACCGGCTGGCACGGCGCATGCAAGACGGTGCATCGGCGATCCGCCATACGCCCCGGGGTTCACTGAACCGGGAAACGAATTTGCAGACGCCTGCCAAGAAATCGAGGGAAAATGGTGGGTGATGAGGGATTTGAACCCCCGACATCTTCGATGTGAACGAAGCGCTCTACCACTGAGCTAATCACCCGTCCGGCGCCCTTTAGACCGTCCGCGAGGGGGGTTCAAGGCCCCAGGAACAGGGCCGCCTCCGATCGGCGGCGGCCCCGGGTCTTGGCTGTCAGTGCGCCACGGCACCCCGGTCGTCACCGCGCCGCTGGCGCTCGGCCAGAGCGGCGGCCTCCTCGGCGGCCTCGTCCCATTCGATGGGCTCGGGCTTGGAGACCAGCGCGCGCTCCAGCACCTCGGAGACGTGCTTGACCGGCACGATCTCCAGGCCCTCCTTCACGTTGTCGGGCAGCTCGGCGAGGTCCTTCTCGTTCTCCTCGGGGATCAGAACGGTCGTGATCCCGCCACGTAGGGCGGCCAGCAGCTTTTCCTTCAGCCCGCCGATGGGCATCGCGTTGCCGCGCAGGGAGACTTCGCCCGTCATCGCGATGTCGCGCCGCACCGGAATGCCCGTCAGCGCCGAGACGATGGAGGTCACCATCGCCAGCCCCGCCGACGGCCCGTCCTTGGGCGTCGCCCCGTCAGGCACGTGGACGTGAATGTCCATCGTGTCGAACTTCGGCGGCTTTATCCCGATCTCAGGTGCGATGGAGCGCACAAAGCTCGAGGCCGCGTCGATCGACTCCTTCATCACGTCGCCCAGCTTGCCGGTGGTCTTCATCCGGCCTTTGCCGGGCAGCTTGATCGCCTCGATATGCAGCAGATCGCCGCCCACGGAGGTGTAGGCCAGCCCGGTGACGACACCGACCTGATCCTCCATTTCGGCCAGACCGTAGCGGTATTTCTGGACGCCGAGGAAGTCGCTGAGATTGTCCTCGGTCACCTCGACCCGCTCGGCCTTCTTGCCGACGATCTGCGTGACGGCCTTCCGGGCGATCTTGGCGATCTCCCGCTCCAGGTTCCGCACGCCCGCCTCGCGGGTATAGACCCGCACGATGGCCGTCAGCGCCTCGTCGGTCAGCGAGAACTCGGACTTGCGCAGCCCGTGATCCTTCACCTGCTTGGGCAGCAGGTGCCGCTTGGCGATTTCGACCTTCTCGTCCTCGGTGTAGCCGGCGAGCGGGATGATCTCCATCCGATCCATCAGCGGCCCGGGCATGTTGTAGGAGTTGGACGTGGTCAGGAACATCACGTTCGACAGGTCGTATTCCACTTCGAGATAGTGGTCGACGAAGGTGTTGTTCTGCTCCGGATCCAGCACCTCCAGCATCGCGCTGGCCGGGTCGCCGCGGAAGTCCTGCCCCATCTTGTCGATCTCGTCGAGCAGGATGAGCGGGTTGGTCGTCTTGGCCTTCTTGAGCGCCTGGATGATCTTACCGGGCATGGAGCCGATATAGGTCCGCCGGTGTCCCCGGATCTCGGACTCGTCGCGCACGCCGCCCAGCGAGATGCGGATGAACTCGCGTCCCGTGGCCTTGGCGACCGATTTACCCAGCGAGGTCTTGCCGACGCCCGGAGGGCCGACGAGGCACAGGATCGGCCCCTTCAGCTTGGCCGAACGCGCCTGGACGGCGAGATACTCGACGATCCGCTCCTTGACCTTCTCCAGGCCGTAATGATCCTTGTCGAGAACCTCCTGCGCCTTGACGATATCCTTCTTGACGCGCGACTTGGTGCCCCACGGGATCGACAGCATCCAGTCGAGATAGTTGCGCACGACGGTCGCTTCAGCGGACATCGGCGACATGTTCTTGAGCTTCTTGAGCTCGCCCTCGGCCTTTTCGCGCGCCTCCTTCGACAGCTTCGTCTCGGAGATGCGCTTCTCCAGTTCGGCCAGCTCGTTCGAGCCATCCTCACCGTCGCCCAGCTCCTTCTGGATCGCCTTCATCTGCTCGTTCAGATAGTATTCGCGCTGCGTGCGCTCCATCTGCGACTTGACGCGGCTCTTGATGCGCTTTTCGACCTGCAGGACGCTCATCTCGCCCTGCATCATGCCGAACACCTTCTCCAGCCGCTCGGAGACGACCAGCATCTCGAGCAGGGCCTGCTTCTCGCCGACCTCGACGCCCAGATGGCCCGAGACCAGATCGACCAGCTTGGCGGGGTCCTGCGCCTCGGCGACGGCGCCCATCGCCTCTTCGGGGATGTTTTTCTTGACCTTGGCGTAGCGCTGGAACTCTTCCGCGACGGAGCGGATCAGCGCCTCGATGGTCTCTTCGTCGCCGCGGGTCTCCTCCAGCGGCTCCGCATGGGCTTCGAAGAAGCGCTCGTTCTCGACGAATTCGGTGACCTTCACCCGGGCGCGGCCTTCGACCAGAACCTTGACGGTGCCATCGGGCAGCTTGAGCAGTTGCAGCACGTTAGCAAGCACGCCCACGCGGTAGATTCCGTCGGCATCCGGCTCGTCCACGGCGGGATCGATCTGGCTGGCCAACAGGATCTGCTTGTCGTCCTGCATCACCTCCTCGAGGGCGCGGACGGATTTGTCCCGGCCCACGAAGAGCGGGACGATCATGTGCGGGAACACCACAATGTCGCGCAACGGCAGGACGGGGTGGGTGGATGCGGTCATGTCGGTTCTTCCTTTCGCAAAGATCCAGGGCCCCGTCTGTGGCAGCCGTCCGGACCTTCCGGTTTTCGACCCCTAGGTGGGGTTGGCGGCTGCCCGCGTCAACGCGCAAGCGTCACCATACATCGGACCTCGTCAATCTGTCCCCTGCCGCGGGTCGGCGCAAGAGCGTCCCAAAGATGCCCAGGGCGGAAGGATTGACCCCGCAGATACCCAGTTCCGACCCAATCCCTGCCCCGATTTGCTGCCATTCCAGGGACGATCCTCCCTTGGGCCCCGCATGATGACGTTGCTCCTTCTCCAGTCCCGCCGTTTTGGCCTCACTTTTGCCATACTGCTGCTCGCCGCGCCGATCTGGGTGCTGGCGCTGTCCCTCGAAGGCATGCCGCTCTCCGATGCCGCCTGGACGGCTTTTTCGGCGATCGGCGGGCTGTATCTGGCGCTTGCGGGGCTGATCGTGCTCGCTTTGCGCGTCCCGGGGCTGCGCGGCTGGCGGGTCGCGGCGGAGACGACGGCGCTCGCCACCGTGATCCTGGGCCTGCTCGCAGTACTCCTACCGGGGCCGACGCTCGGCTATGCGCTCTGCATCCCGTCGGGCGCGGCGGCGATCTGGATCGCGCTCTATGGCCCGCTCTCGCGGCTGATCCCGCGCCGCGTCACGCTGCGGGAAAACGCGCGCGTTCACATCCCATTGCCGCATCAGATGGTCTGGCGCATGGCTCTGCCGACCCGCCCGGCGGAACATTGGGATCCGCTGCTGCGCAGCAGCGTGCAGGACAGCGAGGATGTCGACACCTTCCATCTCGAATATGCATGCGGCGGCGGCGAGACCGACGCGGTCACCGTCACCATGCTCGAAATCGAACCGAACCGAGGCTATCGCTACCTGTTCCAGGGCGAGACCTCGGGAGTCGGACGCGCCTTCGTGCAGGGCTACCACCGGATCGTGCTGACCCCCGACGGGGACGAGGCGACCTGGGTCGAGCTGTCCCGCCAGACCGAGGAGTGCCTGCTGGCCCAGGCGTTCCTCTCCTGGCTCGATCGCATGCCGGAAGACTACGCCCGCTTCCTGCGCGCGAGCACTCTGGGCGAGTCGATGGACGGGACGCTCACCGGCCTGCACCGCCTTGCCGTGCTGCGCGAGGAGCTCGGCCGCAAGCGCAAACTTAAGCGTCCCAAGCTGACCGCCCAGCGCGGCTCGGCCATTCTGCGCGCCGCGGCTGCGGAGGCCGGCGCGCTTCTATCACGCACGCCGTCGCTCATCTCCTGGTAGCGCCCCCGCGGGAGGGCGGGCGGGGCGATCCGCGCCAGCGGGAGCGTCGCGCGTCCTCGCGCGCAGGCAGAGCCACGCGTCCTCGCGCGCAGGCACGGAGTTGCCCCGCTTCACAGCGGCGCGATATCCCCCTCGGCCCGCAGCCGGTGGAACTCGGCCTCCCAGGCGGCAAAGCGCCCCGCGGGGATGGCGGCCCGCATCCCGGCCATGATCTCCTGGTAGTAATGCAGGTTGTGCCATGTCAGCAGCATTCCCGCGATCATCTCCTTGGCGCGGCTGACATGGTGCAGATACGCGCGGGAATAGCCTCGACAACAGGGGCAGGTGCAATGCTCGTCCAGAGGCCGCGGGTCATCCGCGTGGCGGGCGTTGCGAATGTTGACCTGTCCCCGTCGGGTCCAGGCCTGTCCCGTCCGGCCCGAGCGCGTCGGCAGCACGCAATCCATCATGTCGATCCCGCGGGCCACCGCGCCCACGATGTCGTCCGGCTTGCCCACGCCCATCAGATAGCGCGGCTTGTCGGCGGGCAGCTGCTCCGGCGCGTAGTCGAGGCAGCCGAACATCGCCGCCTGCCCCTCGCCCACGGCGAGGCCCCCCACCGCATAGCCGTCGAAGCCGATGGCGCGCAGCGCCTCCGCGCTCTCGGCCCGTAGGTCCTCCTCCAGCCCGCCTTGCTGGATGCCGAACAGCGCATGGCCCGGCCGGTCCCCGAACGCCTCACGGGAGCGCGCGGCCCACTCCATCGACAGCCGCATCGAGGACGCGATGCGCGCGCGGTCGGCGGGCAGGGCCGGGCATTCGTCGAAGGCCATCACGATGTCCGAGCCGAGCAGGCGCTGGATCTCCATCGACCGCTCCGGCGTCAGCCGATGCCTGGAGCCGTCGATATGCGACCGGAACGTCACCCCGTCCGGGTCGAGTTTCCGCAGCGCCCCCAGGCTCATCACCTGGAACCCGCCCGAATCGGTCAGGATCGGCCCGGGCCAGTTCATGAATTTGTGCAGCCCGCCCAGCCGGGCGATCCGCTCCGCACCCGGGCGCAGCATGAGGTGGTAAGTATTGCCCAGAAGCACATCCGCGCCCGTTTCGGCGACCGAGCCGGGCAGCATCCCCTTCACCGTCCCCGCGGTCCCCACGGGCATGAAGGCGGGCGTGCGGATCGTGCCCCGCGGCGTCTCGATGCGGCCCGTTCGGGCCGGCCCGTCCGTGGCGTCGAGCGAAAAAGCGAAACGGTCGGACATGGGGCGCGGCTCCGAAGATCGAGAGCGGCGGACCTACCACGCTTGCCGAGGGAAGGAGAAGGGGGCGCGTCACTCACTCCGCGCCCCCTATGGCAAGGGCTCCGGCCCTTGCACGCAAAAAGACTTGGTCTTCAACGGCGCCAAAATAATGCCCGTCCGTCCGCCCGTCTCCCCCTGAATCGGGGGTGCGGCGGCACGACGCGCCTCCCCTTTACCCCGACCCGCCCAATCCTTATGTTTTCCGTCAACTACCTCCGGGTCCGATACGAGACCCGCACCGAATTGACCGGAGACCATCCCATGAGCGCCGACGACTCGTCCCAAGGTCCGATGGAGGGCGCGCCCCTCATCGCTCCGTCGACCACCGATCACGCTTTGCACGAACCCATCGTCGAAGCCTGCCGCAGCGTTTTCGACCCGGAAATCCCGGTGAACATCTTCGACCTGGGCCTCGTCTATACGATCGACATCAGCCCCGAGAACGACGTGCGGGTCATCATGACCCTGACGGCCCCCGGTTGCCCCGTCGCGGGCGAGATGCCGGGCTGGGTCGCCGATGCGGTCTCGGCCGTGCCCGGGGTGCGCACGGTCGACGTGGACCTCACCTGGGAGCCGCCCTGGGGCATGGAGATGATGTCCGACGAGGCGCGGCTGGAACTGGGCTTCATGTAACCTCCGCAGGTGGCCCGCCCCTGACCGGCGGGTCGCTCGGACAGGTCCGGTCTCGTCCGCCGCGCCAAGTCGTCGGACCGGTCGGGCGAGGTCGAGGCGTCGGTGAGCGGACGCGCTCGGGGCCCAGGGGCCAACGGCGGCGACGGTCGGACTGCCGACGCGGTGACGGAACCTTCACCGGACCGTCAGCCAGGCGACATGGGGCGGCACGACAGACGCGGGCATCAACTCCTGAAAACCACCGGTGGTTCTTCGCCCCCTCGCCGCGCTGCACCGCCGCGCCCGCCCTGGGCGAGACCCATGCCACCGCCCAGGCGCTGATCTATGGCACGCGCCCCTCCTTCCTGATCTCCAAGATGGAAGACGGCGCGCTCAAGTCGACGCTGGAGGCCTGCCACGCGGAGACGTCGCAACGCTCCGCCTTCTCCATCGGACATCGCGGCGCGCCACTGATGTTCCCTGAGCACACGGTCGAATCGGACGTCGCCCCCGCGCAGATGAGGCGGGCATCCTGGAATGCGACGTGACCTTCACCGAAGATCACGAACTGGTCTGCCGCCACGCGCAGAACGACCTCCATACCACGACGAACATCCTGGTCTCGGATCTGGCCGATACCTGCGTGACGCCCTTCACCCCGGCTTCGGCCGATGCGGGCGCGACCGCCGAGTGCCGCACCTCCGAGCTGACGCTCGCAGAGTTCCTGACGCTCACGCCCAAGATGGACGCAGCCAATACCTCGGCCACCACGGCGGAAGCCTATCAGGGCGGCATCGCCGATTGGCGCACCGATCTCCAAACCGACGGCGCGATGCCGAAGACCGACGCCAAGTCGATCGCGCTGTTCGAGGCGCTGAACGTCGATCTCACGCCCGAGCTGAAATCCCCATCGGTCGAGATGCCCCATGAAGGCTTAAGCGAGGGAGACTACGCCCAGAAGCTGGTCGACGAGTACAAGGCGGCGGGTATCAACCCGTCTCGCGTCTGGCTCCAGTCCTTCAACTTGGAGGACGTGCTCTACTGGATCGAGGCGGAGCCGGACTTCGGCGCCCAGGCCGTCTATCTGATGGATGAATGCGACCTCGACGGCTACGCGCCGATGGACCCGCCGACCTGGATGCTGGTGGCCTTGGAGGATGGCGAGATCGTGCCCTCCGCCCTGGCCATGGACGCGAAGGAGGCCCGCCTGGAGATCATCACTTGGCCCCTGGAACGCTCCGGCCCGCTGGCCGGCGGCGGGGGCTGGTACGTCCAGTCGATTGAGGAAGTCACCGACAGTGACGGCGACTATTTCGACCTGCTGCACGTGCTGGCCCAGGAGGTGGGCGTCGCGGGGGTCTTCTCCGACTGGCCGGCGACAACGACTTTCTACGCCAATTGCATGGGCCTGTGACGGCTCCTCCGGGGAGCAGGGTGACGCCCCCGGACCCCCGTCTCCCCGGGCGGCGCGAAACTGGCTGAGGGGGCGCCTCTTCCCGCCCCTGGCCAACGCAGGCGCACGGCGCGCTTGGCTCCGGAGCGTCGGCTCAGCGGTGTCAGCCCCTCGCTCGGACAGCGGCGGGAGAGGTGAGGTCACGGGAGGACGCGAAGGGCCGAGGTTACTGCGCGCCCCCGCTGCCCAAGGGCGGACACAGGCTGCGGGCGGGGCGGCAGACGCTGAGACGGCAACGCCCTGTCAGATCCGGACCGATGGTGCGGCACCGTCCCGAGCAAGCATCGCGAGGGCCGTATCTTCCGAGGCCGGGACGTCTGACGCGACCGCACCGCCATCGCGCAGATAACCGGCCGCCTGAGAGCTCTCCGTCCGATCGCCAGCCGCGATGCGCGCGAGCCCCCTCCGCGACCGAACGCCTCGCTACCGTCAGCGACTGGGCATAGGGCCGGGGTCGAGGAGTTGCGCCGGGCCGAGACGGCGCGGCGTGCCCCGTTACAAGGGAAGGATCCGGGCCGGGCGGCGGCCCAGACCCGGGCGCCCGGCGACCCAGCGCGCGAGGGCCAGACGCATCCGCTCAAGGCGCCGTCGTTTGGCCCGGCGCAGCTGCGCGTCGAAAAGCGCGCGCTCCTCGGCATAGCCGGTCGGCGGCGGCGCGGGGCTGGGGGGATAGGGCGGCAGCACCAGGATCATGGCTGATCTCCTTTCGCAGCGGAGCTTGGCCGCCCATCGTGCGCGTTGCAGCCCGACAGGTCCGCAACTAGCCTTCCACGAATGAAACCCCCCGCCTGGAACGATCTCGCCCTCTTCGCCGCCGTGGCCCGTGCGGGCACGCTGGCGGGCGCGGCGCGCGAGACCGGCGCCTCCATCCCGACGCTCTCGCGCCGCATGACCGCGCTGGAGGAGGAGATCGGCCGTAGGCTGTTCCGGCACGGAGCCGACGGCTATGCGCTGACCGAGGACGGGCGGGAGCTGGCCCTGCGTTGCGAGGACATGGTCCGCGCCGCCGCCGCCATCGAAACCTGGCGCGCGGTCGGCCCGCGCCGGGTTCGCATCTCTTGCGGGACATGGACGGCACAGGCGCTGGCCGGCGGCCTGCGCGATTGGTGGAGTCCGGACGCCGCCTGGGTGCCCGAACTCGTCCGCGCCGAGCGCAGGCTCGACATCGCGCGCCGCGAGGCCGATATCGGCATCCGCAACCGCCGCCCCGAAGAGCCGTGGCTGGCGGGCCGGCGCACCCGCACCGTCACATATGCCGCCTACGGCACGGCGCCCGGCTGGATCGCGGTGGCGGTCGACACGCCCTCGGCACGCTGGCAGGCGCGCATGCACGGAGCGGAGACCGTGACCACCGCCTCCGACCCGCAGATCGCGCTGCGGCTGGCCGAGGCGGGGATGGGACGCGTCGTTCTTCCGACCTTCGTGGGCGACCGGCTGGACCTGCCCCGCTCGGGCCCTGTGATCGAGGCGCTGACCTCCGAGGAATGGCTCGTCGCCCACCAGGACGCCCGTCACGCCCCGGGCATCCGCGATGCGCTCGACGCGCTGGCCGCGCATCTGACACGCGGCGCGCGACCGCAGACCGAAGGGCGATAGCTCCCGCCAAAGGGTGGTGCTAGATCAGCACCGATGTCCAGTCCCGCCTCTCACCGGCCAGCCGGCCCGCCCTTGATCCTGCTGGTGGCGCTGGCGGTGGGGTCGATCCTGACGCTCAACGTCGTGTTGCCCTCCCTGGGAAATCTCGCCGCCGCCTTCGACCTGGGCTTCGGCACGGCGAGCCTGGTGATCTCCGCCTACATCCTGACAACGGCGGTCCTGCAGCTGATCGTCGGCCCGCTCTCGGACATTTGGGGGCGACGGCCGATGATCTTGGGCTCGCTCGCCGTGTTCGTCCTGGCCTCGCTGGGCTGCGCCCTGGCCACCGATTTCGTGGTCTTCATGGCCTTCCGGATCCTGCAAGCCGCGGTCATCACCGCCAATGTCCTATCCCGCGCCATCATCCGCGACACCTCTCCGCCCGAGGAGGCCGCCGCGCGGCTGGGCACGATGGGTATGGCCTTCGCCCTGGGCCCGATGCTGGCGCCGATGATCGGCGGCGTGCTGGACTCGGTCTTGGGCTGGCGGGCGAATTTCTGGGCCTTCACCCTTCTTGGCGTGGTCCTGCTGATCTGGAGCGCGCGGGCCCTGCCCGAGACGGCCCCGCTGCAGGGCGGAGGCGTCCTGGCGCAGATCCGAGCCTACCCGTCGCTGCTGCGCGATGGAACCTTCTGGTCCTACACGTTCTGCATGGGGCTTTCGGTCGGGGTCTTCTTCGCCTTCCTGACAGCGGCCGCCGCCCTGGGCACCGAGGTCTGGGGCATGTCGGAGGCGGTGCTGGGCCTCTGCCTCGGCGCGCCGCCACTGGGGTTTCTGCTCGGCAACTTCCTGACGACACGGCTGAGCCGGCGGATGCCCGGGGCGCGCCTGATCCTTGGGGGCCGCCTCGTCACCCTGCTCGGGATGGTCGGCGCCGCCACGACCTGGGCGCTGGGGGTGGCGGGGCCGGTCGCCTTCTTCGTCTGGATGCCGCTGGTGGGCGTCGGCAACGGCCTGACCTTCCCGTCGGCGACGGTGGGGGCGATGGCGGTTCCGGCCCGGCTGACCGGTGCGGCGGCGGGGCTCTCGGGGGCGATGGTGCTCGGCGTGGCGGCGGCGACCACGGCGACGACGGGCGCGGTCCTGGGCCACCCGCCCAGCCCGGGGCTCGCGCTGGCGCTGCTGGGCGGGCTGGCGCTGGCGGCGCTGCTGGCCGGGCTGCCGGCGGTGCGGCGGGACTGGGACGGGATCGTGCGGGCCTCTTGAGGCGTCGCCGTCAAGGTCTTACGTTACTGTCAGACCGTTCAAAGGACCTGTCCCATGTTCGCCATTCCCGGCCAGCCCCCCGTCACCGTGACCGATGCCGCCGCCGCGCAGATCGCCCGGCTGATGGCCAAGCAGGACGCCGCGGGCCTCCGCATCGGCGTCAAGAAGGGCGGCTGCGCGGGCATGGAATACACCATGGATTACGTCCCCGAGGTGGAGCCGAACGACGAGGTGGTCGAGGTCGCCGGCGGCGCCCGGGTCATCATCGCCCCCATGGCGCAGATGTTCCTGTTCGGGACCGAGATCGATTACGAGACCTCGCTGCTCGAGTCGGGCTTCAAATTCCGCAACCCCAACGTGGTCGATGCCTGCGGCTGCGGCGAGTCGATCAAGTTCGACGAGAAGCTGGGCACGGCTTCCTGATCATCTGCTGACGGGCGTGATGCCCGGTCAGAGGCCTCGGACGCACGCCGGGGCCTTTTCGTTTCAACTCGATCCCCGGTCGCGCTAGACCCTCCCGCAAACAGGAGGGATCCCATGCCGCAGAAATACGCCGCCGGAAATTGGAAGATGAACGGTCTGGTCACCGACCTGACCGAGGTGCTGGAGATCGACAAGGGCGTGGCCGATCTGGCCTGCCAGACGGTGATCTGCCTGCCCGCGACGCTGATCTACGCCGCCGATGGAGACCCCCGCCAGACCGTCGAGATCGGCGGGCAATACTGCCACCCCGCCGCCTCCGGCGCCCATACCGGCGATATCTCCGCCGAGATGCTGGCCGAGGCGGGCGCCTCCTACGTCATCACCGGCCATTCGGAGCGCCGCACCGATCACGGCGAGACCGACGCGGATGTGCGCGCCCAGACCGAGGCGGCCTGGCGCGCCGGGCTGGTCGCGATCCTCTGCATCGGCGAGACGCTGGACCAGCGCGAGGCGGGCGAGACGCTCTCGGTGCTGATGTCCCAGATCGACGGATCGCTGCCCGAGGGCGCGACCGCCGAGAATACGATCCTGGCCTATGAGCCCGTCTGGGCGATCGGCACCGGCAAGGTCGCCACGCCCGATCAGGTGGCCGAGGTCCACGACGCGCTGCGCGAGAAGCTCGGCCCGGAGATGTCGCTGCTCTATGGCGGGTCGGTCAAGGCGGCGAACGCGGCCGAGCTCTTCGCGCTGACGAATGTGGACGGCGCGCTGGTCGGCGGGGCCTCGCTCAAGGCCGCCGATTTCGTGCCCATCGCAAAGGCCCTGTCGGAATCCTGATAAGGGCGGCGGGGTCAACCCCGCCCTACCTCCCGTAGGGCGGGGATTTCCCCGCCCCTCCCCCATGCTGGCGCGGCCAGAGCCAAACACGCGGCGGCCCCGCCGCCCGCCGCTGCCCTTTCAAGCGTCGCAACCGGCGCCCGAGCTGCCCGCCACTCGGACAGTCCGCTGAATCAAAGATCCTTTGCGGCCTCAACCTGCCCGCGCCGGACAGCATCGACCCGGACCGAGCTTGGTGAATCAGCCCCGAAGCCGCAGCCGACGCCCCGACAGGATCCTGGCGGTATTCCCGCCGCCGGTCCAAGACCAGCCGCGTCACGGCGCCTTGACGCCTCGCCTCCGGCGCGTCACGCCCCACTCCATGCGCCGCCTGTCTCAATCCCCGACCGACCCCGCCTTCGTCCAGGACCCGTATCCGTTCTACGACCGCCTCCGCGCCGCCGGCCCTCTGGTCTGGTGGGACGAATACGACATGCCCGTCGCCGCCTCCCATGCCGTCGTCTCGGCCCTGCTTCGCGACCGCCGCCTCGGACGAGAGGATCCGAACCCGCCCCCGCGTCCAGCCCACCAAGCCGGGTTCTGGGGAGTGGAGGATCACTCCATGCTGGAGCTGGAGCCACCGCGCCACACCCGCCTGCGCGCCTCGGTCCTCCGCGCCTTCACCTCCCGCCGCGTCGCGGCGCTGGCGCCCGGAATCGAAGCGCTCTCCAATGAGCTGGTCGACGCCTTCCCCGACGGTCCCTTCGATCTGCTCGACGCCTTCGCACGCCCCCTGCCCGTCCGCGTCATCGCCCAGCTTCTCGGCGTGCCCGAGCGGGACGCGCCGCGCCTGCTGGCCTGGTCCAACGCGATGGTCGGCATGTATCAGGCGGGCCGCGATCACGCAGCGGAGGTCGCCGCCGCAGACGCCGCGACGGCCTTCACCGCCTACCTGGAGCACGTCTTCACCGACGCGCCGGACGGGCTGATCGCCGACCTGCTCCGCGTCGAGGCCGAGGGCGGATTGACCCGTGCCGAGCTGACGACGACCTGCATCCTTTTGCTGAACGCCGGCCACGAGGCGACCGTGCATACGCTGGGCAACGGCGTCGCGGGTTTGGTGGCGGCCGGGCTCTGGGGCCGGACGGTCGATGACGCGCTGGTGGAGGAGGTGCTGCGCCACGACCCGCCCCTGCATCTCTTCACCCGCTACGCGCAGCAGGACGTGGAGATCCACGGCCATCTGCTGAAACGCGGGGAACGGGTCGGCCTGCTGCTGGGCGCGGCCAATCGCGACCCGGTGCCTTACCCGGAGCCCGCCCGCTTCGACCCCACGCGATTTCCCGATGCGCCGGCCGCCACGAGCTTCGGCGCGGGGCTCCATTTCTGCCTCGGCGCGCCGCTGGCCCGGCTGGAGCTGCGCATAGGGCTGGGCGCCCTGGCATCGCGCTGCCCGGGCCTGCGCCTGGCCGAGCCGCCACGATACGCGGACATCTACCACTTCCATGGCTTGGCGAAGCTGAGCGTGACCCGCGACTGAACAGCACGACAGTTGCGTCTTGGAGAGACTGAAAGACTGCCATGCGCCCGTCGATCGCCGCCTAACGCGCCCGGCCCACCCTGACGCAAGAGACGGGAAGTTCGCCCAACGTCGCGGCCGACAGCCCCTGTTGCATCGCCGAAGTGGGGTCGTTGCCTAAGCCCACGCCATCGAGAACGTCCTGATTGGGATCATTCCCCTGGACACCCCCGACCGGGACGAGAGAGCATCCGAGCCGTTCGGAGACCCGGTGCCCGGCTGGGTCTTCGCCCCATGGGTCATCGGCGGCGATGGTATCTTATGGCGGATCTGCGGCGGTGTAGATGGATGCTCGCCATCGCGTCGCGCGGCTTGCTGAAGAGGGCATCAGCGGCCGCGCCGCAGCAGATCAACCGATGATCCGGGCCTCGGCCGGCCCGCGGGGGGGGCGAGAAGACATCACCTGCAAAGAAACGGACTGCGACCGAGAGGATGACGCTGCCGGAGTTGGCGCAGGCTCCGGAAGGTGCCACGGGCGTCGCGGCCGTGCCCGCCGCCCTCGGCCGGGCGCGGCGACGATGGGGCTTCAGGGGCGAAGAGACCCGCCAACCGCCCCCGCCCCCGGCCCCCCATCGGCCCCGGATCCAGCGCCGCCCGCGCCAAGCATCGGACGAGGACATGGAGCCGCGGCGACCCGCGAAGGTCCCGGCACGGCTTTCATGGGCCAAGGTCAGCATCCGGCGCGTCAGATTGCGGGCGGGGGCCCATCGTCTGGTCATTGAGGACAGCGAGACGTGCGCGCGCCACCGGTTCGCGGATCCTGCAGGTCACCGTGAAGACCGACCCGACCCGCGCCCGGGGTCGGGTACCGGTGCCTCTTCCTTCCCGCTGACAGCCCGAATTCCCCCAACGATATGCTCGTGGCCAAGCCCAAGGCTCCCCTGCGAAAGATCGGCGCAAGCCCCCGCGAAAGCCGCCCTAAAGCCATCGGAACCCTTTGTCCGAAGATGCGAGGCCCGCGTACCCTATCGGCGCCGTCCGGCTTATCCGCGCGAAGGAAGGCGCGCGATCTTGCACCGCAGCGCCCCCTGTTCGACCCTGACGCATCCCCAGTTGGAGACCGACCGTGATGACCCGCTTCCTCCTTGCCATGCTTCTGCTCCTCGCCCCGCCCGCCCTGGCGCAGGGCAATGGTGGTTGCCCGCCCGGCCTCGCCAAGAAGAGCCCGGCCTGCGTGCCGCCCGGACAGGCGAAGAAGGCGGGCTATGCCGTGGGCGACCGCTACGAGGGAGCCTGGGACACCGTTCGACGGGATCGCTACGGCCTGCCGCCGCTGGCCGAAGGCGAGGCCTATGTCCGGGTCGGAGACCGCATCCTGCGGCTCGACCGGGAGGAGCGGATCATCCTCGACGTCGTGCAGCTGATGCTGGAGTGAGTGGCGTAGGGCGGGGTTAACCCCGCCCTACCTATTCCGCCGCGACCCGGCGCGCCCCGAGGAGCGGCTTGAGATAGCGGCCGGTGTGGCTGCCCTCGACCTCGGCGATCTGTTCGGGGGTGCCCGTCGCCACGATCTCGCCGCCGCCATCGCCCCCCTCCGGGCCGACATCGATGATGTGGTCGGCGGTCTTCACGACATCCAGGTTGTGCTCGATCACGACGACCGTGTTGCCCTGGTCCACCAGCTCGTGCAGCACCTCCAGGAGCTTGCGCACATCCTCGAAATGCAGGCCCGTGGTCGGCTCATCCAGGATATAGAGCGTCCGGCCCGTCGACCGCTTCGACAGCTCCTTCGAGAGCTTCACCCGCTGCGCCTCGCCCCCGGACAGCGTCGTCGCCTGTTGCCCGACCTTGATATAGCCCAGGCCCACGCGCATCAGCGCGTCCATCTTCTCACGGATCGAGGGCACCGCCTTGAAGAATTCCTGCGCGTCCTCGACCGTCATGTCGAGCACGTCGGCGATGCTCTTGCCCTTGAACTTGATCTCCAGCGTCTCGCGGTTGTAGCGCGCGCCCTTGCAGGTCTCGCATTCGACATAGACGTCGGGCAGGAAGTGCATCTCGATCTTGATGACCCCATCACCCTGGCACGCCTCGCAGCGTCCGCCCTTGACGTTGAAACTGAAGCGGCCCGGCTTGTAACCCCGCGTCTTGGCTTCGGGCAGACCGGCGAACCAGTCGCGGATGGGCGTGAAGGCGCCGACATAGGTGGCGGGGTTCGAGCGGGGCGTGCGGCCGATGGGCCGCTGGTCGATATCGATCACCTTGTCGAGATGCTCCAAGCCCTTAACGGTCTCGCAAGGCGCGGGCGTCTGGCGGGCGCCGTTGAGCTTCATCGAGGCGGTCTTGAACAGTGTCTCGATGGTCAGCGTGGACTTGCCGCCGCCCGACACGCCGGTCACGGCGACGAACTTGCCCAGCGGGTAATCGACCGTCACACCCTTGAGGTTGTTGCCCGTGGCCTTGACCACGGTGAGCTTCTTCTTGTTGCCCTTCCGTCGCTTGCCGGGCACCGCGATCTCCTTGCGGCCGGCCAGGTAGTCGCCGGTGATGGAGGCCGGGTTGGCGGCCAGCTCCGAGGGCACGCCATGGGCGACCACCGTGCCGCCATGGATGCCCGCGCCCGGGCCGATATCGAACACGTAGTCGGCCTCGCGGATGGCCTCCTCGTCATGCTCGACGACGATCACGGTGTTGCCCTGGTCGCGCAGCCCCTTGAGCGAGGTCAGCAGCCGGTCGTTGTCGCGCTGGTGCAGGCCGATCGAGGGCTCGTCCAGCACGTAGAGCACGCCGGTCAGGCCCGAGCCGATCTGCGAGGCCAGCCGGATGCGCTGACTCTCCCCGCCCGAGAGCGTCCCGGCGTTCCGGCTCAGCGTGAGATATTGCAGGCCGACATTGTTGAGAAAGCCCAACCGCTCGCGGATCTCCTTTAGGATCGCCCGCGCGATCTCGTTATTCTGCTTCGAGAGCTGCCCCGGCACCGCCTCGACCCAGTCCAGCGCCTCGCGGATCGACATCTGGACGACCTCGCCCACATGCAGCAGCCCCGCCTCGCGCGAGCCGATCTTGACCGCCAGCGCCTCGGGCCGCAGGCGGAAGCCGTTGCAGGCGCCGCAGGGGCGGTTGTTCTGGTAGCGCTCGAACTCCTCGCGGACCCAGGCCGAGTCGGTCTCGCGGTAGCGCCGCTCCATGTTGGGGATCACGCCCTCGAAAACGCGGGACACCTCGTAGATGCGGCCGCCCTCGTCATAGCGGAACTTGATCTTCTCCTCGCCCGAGCCGCGCAGAAAGACCTGCTGGATCTTGGGATCCAGATCCTTCCACGGCGTTTTCGGGTCGAAGCCGTAATGCTTGGCGATGCTCTGGATCGTCTGGGTGAAATAGGGCGACTTGCCCTTGTTCCAGGGCGCCAGCGCCCCCTTGACCAGGGTCAGGGTCGTGTCCGGCACCACCAGTCGCTCGTCAAAGAACAGCTCGTGCCCCAGCCCGTCGCATTTCGGACAAGCCCCGAAGGGCGCGTTGAAGGAGAACAGGCGCGGCTCGATCTCGGGGATGGTGAAGCCGCTGACGGGACAGGCGAATTTCTCGCTGAACGTGTGGCGCTCCGGCTCGCCCTCCTTGGGCGCGGTCTCCAGGATGGCGATGCCGTCGGCGAGGTCGAGCGCGGTGCGGAAGCTGTCGGCCAGCCGCGTCTCCAACCCCTCGCGCACGACGATCCGATCGACAACCACGTCGATATCATGGCGGAATTTCTTGTCGAGGGTGGGCGGCTCGTCGAGGTCGTGAAACTCACCGTCCACCTTGACCCGCTGGAAGCCCTGCTTCCTGAGCTCCAACATCTCCTTGCGATACTCACCTTTGCGGTCGCGCACGATGGGCGCCAGCAGATAGCCGCGCGTCCCCTCCGGCAGGGCCATGACGCGGTCGACCATGTCCTGGACCTGCTGGGCCTGGATCGGCTCCCCGGTCTCGGGCGAATAGGGCGTGCCCGCGCGGGCAAAGAGCAGGCGCAGGTAATCGTAGATCTCGGTGACGGTGCCGACGGTCGAGCGGGGGTTCTTCGAGGTCGTCTTCTGTTCAATGGAAATGGCGGGAGAGAGGCCGGAGATGTGGTCCACATCCGGCTTCTGCATCATGTCGAGGAACTGGCGCGCATAGGCGCTGAGGCTTTCGACATAGCGGCGCTGCCCCTCGGCATAGATCGTGTCGAAGGCCAGCGAGGATTTGCCCGAGCCCGAGAGCCCGGTGATGACGACCAGCTGATCGCGCGGAATGTCCACGTCGACGCCCTTGAGGTTGTGCTCCCGCGCGCCGCGGACCTCGATGAACTTCTGCTCGGCCATGCTCTGCCCCCGATGATCCCAAGGTCTGTTACGTAGGAAACCCGCGCCCGGAGGCAATCCGTCCCACCTGATTCCCCTCAGGAACAATTGTGGAACGCTTAGCACCGTCGCAGGCTGGGGACCAGCCGCTCGACCCGGCGCAGGCGCCCTCGGTTCGCGGAGGCGGCGGGGGTATGGCCGCCGCCCCCGCGCTCTTCGCCACGGATCAGCCGCTTATCGCCGATTGCAGCCGGTCCGGAGGATGATCCGGCGGGGCAGCTCGGGACGACCGACCACCGGCCGGGACTCCCCGCCCAAAGCCCCCCGCGTGCAGGATCTGCGACATGGTGCCTCGGGCCTTTGCGGCACCGGCGCGACGGCTCGGCCCCGGCCGGCACGGATCACCCTCCCGCGACGAGATCCCCCGGAGGCGGGCGCATGCGATGGGCCCGCCCCCCGGCCCAAATCGCCAGAGCGCCGCCCAAGCAGGCCGCCGCGACGAAGAGGACGAGCAACGGACCCGCCCCCGCCCCGACCCAGACCCAAGCCAGCACCGGCGTCCCGGTGACTGTTCCCAGGTTGCCCAGCTGCGCGATGGCGCCCGTCGCGCGCACCCGCCCCCCCTCGGTCGCGTTCCAGGCCGGAATCGCGGCGAAACTCGCCCCCGGCACCAGGCCCATCGCCGCGAAGGACAGCTCCACCCCGCCGGGCAGCCCGGCCAGCGCCAGCGCCGCGCCCAGCGCCGTGCCGCCATAGCCCAGCAAAGCCACATGATGCGGCGCGATCCGGCGGCAGAGCGCGCCCCCCGCCAGGGTCGAGGCCAGCGTCACCAGCGGCAGAACCGTCGCCAGACCCGGCCGCCCGAGCGCGTCCGGCAGCAAGGCCACCCCGGCCACGAAGAGAAACGTGTAGCAGAAAAAGCCCAAGCCCGGCGCCATGGCCCGGATCGAGCCATAGATCTCGCGATGTACCGTCACCGGGTTTAGCCGGAGCGGCGACACCGGCCCCCGCGGCACTCGGCGCCAGAGCGCCACGGCGAGCAGAAGCAGGAGTGCTCCGTGCCCCGCGAAGAGCATGGGCAGTCCCCCGGCCGCGAGGACCGAGGGGAAAAGCTGCGCCGAAATCACCAGCGACGCGCCGAAGAAGACCGCCCAAAGCCCCATCACGAGCGGCCGGTCCCGGTCGCTGGCCGCCGCCGCCATCAGCGGTGGCCCGCCCACGACCAGCCCCAGATGCGCCAGCCCCTCGACGGCCCGGCTGACAGCGAAGGCGCCGAAGCCCGGCATCGCGGCCTGGAGCAGCGACATCGCGCCTCCGAGCACGAGCCCCCCCAGAAACACGCGGCCCGCCCCCAAGCTGGCCGATATGCCCCCGGCCATCGGCCCCAGCACAAGGCCCATCACACCGACCATCGACACGAGAAAGGCCACCCCGGTCACCGGCCGCCCGAAGGCGTCGGCGACCTCGGGCAGGGTCAGCGCGATCTTGCCGAACTGTGCAGCCGCCAGCAGGCCGCCCAGGAAGACGAGGCCGACGAGGTTCCAGGAGGTGCGTTCCATGCGATCCCCCATGACAGGCATTGCCCCGTTTGGCGACCGGCAGGGGGGCGCAGGCATCAAGCAGATGGCGCACCGAGAAACGCAGGCATATCCGACTGACGGCATCGCCCGGCAGGACCGTGCGCCTCCGGCGGGGATATTTTTACAGGGAAGAAGGCAAGGTGGGATCCGGTCCAGCCCGTCGCGCCTGCCCGCATCACGGGTTTACAAATACTCACGGCGCCCCGGACCCGGCGCGCGTGCCGGTCCTTCGTGGCGCAGCCCGTCGAGGCGGGGGTCCGGGGGGCGTCCCCCGGCCCCTCCGCCGGGCGCGATCAGAAGTGGATTGCGCGCCCGTCAGCGTCGAGCACCGATTCGTGCATCATCTCCGACAGGGTCGGGTGCGGGAAGACGGTGTGGGCAAGATCTTCCTCGGTGGTCTCCAGCTGGCGTCCCACGACATAGCCCTGGATCAGCTCGGTGACTTCAGCGCCGACCATGTGGGCTCCCAAGAGTTCGCCCGTCTTCTTGTCGAAGATCGTCTTCACCATGCCCTCCGGCTCGCCCAGGGCGATGGCCTTGCCGTTGCCGATGAAGGGGAAGTGGCCGACCTTGATGTCGTAGCCCGCTTCCTTGGCCTTGGCCTCGGTCAAGCCGACGCTGGCGACCTGTGGATGGCAATAGGTGCAGCCCGCGATGCTCTCGGGCCGGACGGGATGGACGTCGTTCTTTCCCGCGATCAGCTCGGCCACCATCACGCCCTCATGCGACGCCTTGTGCGCGAGCCACGGCGCGCCCGCGATGTCGCCGATGGCGTAGAGGCCTTCGACCCCGGTGCGGCAGTATTCGTCGACCACGACATGGGAGCGGTCGATCTTCACCCCGGCCTCTTCCAGGCCCAGCCCCTCGACATTGCCGACGATGCCGACGGCCGAGATCACCGTGTCGAACTCGTGCTCGGCGGCCT
Organism: Jannaschia seohaensis; assembly: GCF_900116765.1. Classification (GTDB taxonomy): domain Bacteria; phylum Pseudomonadota; class Alphaproteobacteria; order Rhodobacterales; family Rhodobacteraceae; genus Jannaschia; species Jannaschia seohaensis. The sequence continues at coordinate 75,088 of NZ_UETC01000017.1, forward strand.
TACCGTTCGACTCGATGGTGGCGACCACCTTGTCCTTCTGGCGGTCGAGCGACTTGACGACGGCCTTTTGCAGGATGGTCATGCCCTGCTTCTCGAACTGCTTCTTGGCGAACTTGGAGATCTCCTCGTCCTCCACCGGAAGGATGCGGTCCATCACCTCGACCACGGTCGTCTCGGCGCCGAGCGTGTTGTAGAAGCTGGCGAACTCGATCCCGATCGCGCCGGAGCCGATGACCAGCAGCTTCTTGGGCATGTGCGGCGGCTGGAGCGCATGCTTGTAGTTCCAGACCCGTTCGCCATCGGCCTCCAGGCCCGGCAGGTTGCGGGCGCGGGCGCCGGTGGCGACGACGATGTTCTTGGCGGTCAGTTCCTCGGTGCCCTTGTCGGTCTTGACCGAGACCTTGCCCTTCCCGGCCAGCTTCGCCTCGCCCATGATCGAGGTCACCTTGTTCTTCTTGAACAGGTGCCCGATGCCGCCCGACAGCTGCTTGGCCACGCCGCGCGAGCGCTTGACCACCGCGTCCAGGTCGTAGCCGATCCCGTCGGCCTTCAGCCCGAACTCCTTGGCGCGGTGCATCAGGTGGAACACCTCGGAAGAGCGCAGCATCGCCTTGGTCGGGATGCAGCCCCAGTTGAGGCAGATGCCGCCGAGATGCTCGCGTTCGATGCAGGCGACCGAAAGGCCCAGCTGCGCGGCGCGAATGGCAGCGACGTAGCCGCCGGGGCCGGCGCCGATCACGATCATGTCGTAGGATTTGGCCATGAGGGGTCTCCGGTGAATGGGTCGTTCAACGCTAAACTATCTTCTGACCCGCCCGGGGGGAACCCCGGCGCCCTGTCGCAGCGTCATGGCCGGAATGCGCCCGGCGCGGTCTCAGGCGCCGGGCGAGGTCCAGCGGACCCAGCCGATGAAGAGCGTGGCCGCCGCGACCAGCGCGGCGACATCACTCACCGGAAGAAGCCAGATGGGTAGGCCGGTCGATGTCACGATCAGCTTGGCGACGGCCGCCAGAACCAGAATGGCGACCGAGACATGGGCGGTGCGGGAATGGGTGAGATAGGTCGGTTTCATGAGGCGCCTCTCCTGTCTCCGCCCCCAATGCCCTAGGCGGCCGTTGGCTTTCCGGCCTCCTCCGCCGCCTGCAATTCGCGGAGCACGGCCCCATAGCCGCCCGCCTCGAGCATCTCGGCCTCCCGCCTGCTGTTGCGCCGGGCGAGGGCGGCGTTGCGATAGGGGAAACGGCCGTAGCGGCGGATCATCTCGCGATGGGTGCGCGCATGCAGAAGGGTCAATGGCGAGTCGAGCCGCATGAATATGAGCCGCACGGCGCGCGCCTGGTCCGGCAGGCTCTCGGAATGCTCGAGCGGCAGGTAGAAGAATTGCCGTCCGAGCCCCTCGACCTTCAGGTCGAAGCCCCGGCCGATCGCCTGGGCGGCCACGGCGCGGGCCAGCCTGTCCGTCGCGAAGGCCCGAGCCTCCCCGCGGAACATGTTGCGCGGGAATTGATCGGTCAGGATCAGATAGGCCAGCGTCCCGCGCGGCGTGATGCACCAGGGGCGCAGGTCCGTGGCCTGCTCCCAGAGATCCAGGAACCGGTCGCGAATCTCCTGGTCCAAAGCGTCGCTGCCGACATACCAGCCCTTGGGCTCCGTCTCCTCCAACCAGAACCGGAGGACCTCCTCCGCTCGACTGTCCATCTCCGTCTCCGTCCTTTCAGGCCGCTTCTTCTTTCTCGTTGGCGATCTGCTCTTCCCACTCGTCGACGATGGTCGTCATCATGACCGGGGTCGCGCCGGTGCCGGCGATCGGCACGTAGGGCGCGGACTCCTCGATCTCGACCGCCTTGCGGCGCGTCATCCGCCACAGCGCATAGGCGGCGAGCAACGCCATCTGCACGCCGGTGAAGACCCAGAAGCCTCCCGGCCCGATCTTGCCCATCAGCCAGCCCGTCACCAGCGGCCCGCCAATCGCGCCGACCCCGTTGACGAAGAGCAGCTGGGCAGAGGCAGAGGCCATGTCCTCGGTCCCCAGGAAGTCGTTGGTATAGGCCAGCAGCAGGGCATAGAGCGGGTTCGCCATGCCGCCGACCAAAAAGGCCGCGGCCAGCATGCCCTGGTATCCGCCGAGCCCCGAGACGCCCAGCAGACAGGCCAGGGCCCCCAGCACCGCGCAGGCCACGACCAATTGCCGCCGATCCACCCGGTCCGACAGCCAGCCGATCGGATATTGCAGCAGCATCCCGCCCGCATAGATCGACGACGCCAGAAGCGCGATCTGACCGGGGGAGAGTCCCTCCAGCGCGCCGTAGACGCCCGCCATGCCGAAGAGGCCAGAGAACACCGCCCCCAGCAGGAAGATGCCGACGAAGCCCAGGGGCGAGACCCGGTAGAGCTGGCGGAAGGACATCGCCTTGGCCGTCTCGAAAGGCGGCACCGGCGTGGCCGACAGCAGGATCGGCGCGAAGGCCAGGCTGACCAGGACCGAGACGGTGATGAAAAGCTCGTATTCGGCCGCATCGCCCAGCGTGAAGAGCGCCTGCGCCGCCACGATCCCCACCATCTGCGCGATCAGGTAGAGCGACAGCGCGCGCCCCCGCGTCTCGTTGGTCGTGGTGTTGTTGAGCCAGCTCTCGGCGACGATGTAGACGCCGCAGAAGCAGAACCCCAAGAGCAGGCGCAGCACCGTCCAGGCGATGGGATCGACCAGCGCCGGATAGAGGATCAGCCCCGCGCTGGCCAGCGAGCCCAGCGCGGCGAAGACCCGCACATGGCCGACCCGCTTGATCATCGACGGGACGAGTTGCGATCCCAGCAGGAAGCCCGCGAAATAGGACGACATGACCACCGACATCGCGCCGGTGGAGAACCCTTCCAGCTCGCCCCGCACGCCCAACAGCGTGCCCTGGATGCCATTGCCCAGCATCAACAGGGTGATCCCCAAGAGCAGCGCCCAGGAATTGCGCAGAACGGACAGCATCGGAGACCTCGTGCATCGGAAATCCGGGTCGCGCCTACGCCCGTCGATCCGATCCGTCCATCCCGTTTCCGACATCGGCGCGAAGCTGTGAAGACCGGCGCCCGACGCGCCCACCATCGGAAGGGTGCGCGCCGCTTTATGCCCCGTTGGGCAGCAGCAGCGACGCATCCCCGTAGCTGAAGAACCTATAGCGCTCCCGCACGGCATGCGCGTAGGCCGCCAGCATCCGGTCGCGCCCCATCATCGCCGAGACAAGCATCAGCAAGGTGCTCTGCGGCAGGTGAAAGTTGGTGATCAGACCGTCCGCCGCCCGAAAGGTGAAGCCGGGATAGATGAAGATGTCGGTCTCGCCGCGGAACGGCGCGATGGCCCCGCCGCGCGCGGCCGTCTCGATCAGGCGCAGGGCGGTGGTGCCGACCGGAATGACGCGTCCCCCTTCGGCCTTGGTCCGGGCGATGGCCTCCGCCACCTCAGGGTCGATATTGCCCCATTCGGCATGCATCCGGTGGGTGGTCACATCCTCGACCTTGACCGGCAGGAAGGTGCCCGCGCCCACATGCAAGGTCACCTCCGAGAAGGCCACGCCGCGCGCCCGCAGCGCCTCGAGCAGGGGGGCATCGAAATGCAGGCTGGCCGTGGGAGCCGCGACCGCACCCGAATGGCGGGCCCAGATCGACTGGTAATCCTCCCGGTCGCGGGCGTCGGGCGGGCGCTTGGCGGCGATATAGGGCGGCAGCGGCATCTGCCCGGCCGCGTCGAGCGCCGCTTGCAGCGCCTCGCCCTCCCCGTCGAAGGCCAGCACGACTTCGGTCTCGTCCTTGCCCGCCACGCGCGCGGTCAGCCCGTGGGAGAACTCGATCCGGTCCCCCTCGCGCAGCTTGCGCAGCGGCTTGCCCAGCGCGCGCCACGCGCCGTCAGGGCGCGCCTCCAGCAGGGTGAACTCGCAGCGCGCCCGGCCCGACCCGTCGCGCGTCTCTCGCACCCGCTCCCCGTCGAGCCGGGCGGGGATGACCTTGGTATCGTTCAGGATCAGCCGGTCACCGGGCCGCAGCCACCGGGTCAGGTCGGTCACGCGGGCATCGGTCGTCCGGTCGGGCTGCACCACCATCATCCGCGCCGAGGAGCGGGGCGCGGCGGGGCGCGTGGCGATCAGGTCGTCGGGCAGGTCGAAATCGAAATCGGTGAGCTTCATGCGCGCCCTTTACTCTCCCGGCGGGGGCCTGCGAAAGATCTCACGGAACACGCCGGGCGTGAGGATCGAGAGGGGATTGACCTCCACCTCAGGCGTCTCGGCCCGGCCGCGCAGGCGGTAGGTGAAGCCGAAAAGCCCCTCGTCGCGCCGCGAGAAGAACGCGCCGAAGAGGCCGTTCACCAGATAGATCGGCGACACCACCCCCTCCAGGTCCATGGTCTTGGCGGCGAGGTCATACGTCCCGTCGGCGGTGATCGACATGCTGGGACCGACGGCGCTGGCCCGGCGCACGACGATATCGCCGGGCCGCAAGGTGAAATCGCTCTCGACCGTGGTGAAGGCCAGACCTTCGCCGGTCAGCTGCTCCAGGATGCCCACGACGGACAGGGTTTGCAGCAGCGAGGCCAGCGCGGGCGCGTTGCGCACCCGCAGGTCGGCGATCCGCAGCGCGCCGTCATATACGCCCTGCTGCCCGGTCGGTCGGAGCGTCAATTGCAGCCGCCCGCCCCGCGCATCCCGGAACAGCCCCGCCGATCGCAGCACGCCGCCCGCGTCGCCGCCCTGCACCTGTAGCGCTGTGCCGCCTTGCTGGGGGGCCAGCACACCCTCGATCGCGGTGCCGCCGTTAATCGCGGCGGTGAACTCCCCGGCCCCGCCGCGCAGGTTGGCGCGCAGGCCGGTCAGGGCGATGCCCTCGGTGATCGTCAGCCGGTCCAGGGCGATGTCCAGCGGGCTGCCCTCACCGCCGCCTCCGTCCCCGCCGACCAGCAGCGCCCGCCGCAGGTCGGCCTCCCCGCCGCCGATCGAGATCCGCGGCGATGCGTCCGCGCCGCGGCCGGTCAGGGTCAGAGGCCCGCGGAACCAGCCCGTGTCCACGGCCTGGAACTGCGCCTGATCCAGGCCACCGCCCGGTCGCAGCGACACCCGCCCCGACGCGGACAGGCCGGGCGCGTCGAGCGCGACCCGCGTGACCTCGGGCGCGCTGCCGAGCACTGCGTCGAGGGCGAAAGCCGCCGCCCGCCCGGCCGGCTTCGACCAGGAGATCGCGGGCAGGCCCACCGCCAGCCCGGTCAGGTCCGATGTGAGCGACAGCCGCGGCGGCGCGCCGGGCTCCAGCGTCACCTCCAGCTGCGCGGCCGTGCGCCCCGACAGATCGAAGGCGCCCAGATCGATCCCGAGCCGCGCCAAATCTTCCGGCGCGACCCGCGCCGTGCCCGCCACTCGCCCCGGCCCGGCCGGCGGGCCCGGAGGTCCGGGCGGCGCGCCCGGCACGATCGGCTCGGTGCTGCGCGGGGGCAGCGGCTGGCGCCAGCTGCCCTCGAAGGGGATGCCCTCGAAAGTCATGGCGCCGCCGATCTCGACCGCCTCGGGATCGGCGGTCATGGTCAGCATCTGCGCGGCCAGACGGCGGCCCGGCACCACCTTGTCGCTTTCTACGTCCCGCAGGATTGCACGCACGGACCAGTCGATATCGGCGGGCGCATTGCCATCGCGCAGCGGCAGGGCGACCCGGACCACCGCCTCGCCGCGCCCAGTGGCCAGGCTCCGGTCCCGGCTCACGCGCTCCAACAGGCGCAGCGGGCGGTTGTCTAACAAGGTGAGGATGTCGCCGATCTCGCCCCCCGCGCGCATCTCAAACTCGGCGCGCAGGGGCTGCTCAGTGGCATCCAGGATGACGAAATCCGCACTGGCGATGAGCAGGCGGGGCGTCTCGGCGGTCACGTCCACGTCGGGACCGCGCGCGGGGATCGCGGCGGCATCGACCCGCATCGCCAGGCGGCGGCCATCGAATTGCGCGGCGCCGCTCGCCTGCTCAGCGGGCGGCATATGGCGCATGAAGCGGACCTGTCCCTCGCGATAGGCGAAGCTGGCCTGAACGTCCGGCGGACGGCCGGGGGCGAAGCGCAGCGCGCCGACCGCGTCGGTCGCGGTGCCGCCGATCATGTTGGTCACGAACCAACGCCGCGCGCCCGGGCGCAGATCGGGCGGCCAGAGCGCCTTGAGATCTTCCACCGGCATCTCGGGGACCTCCAGGCGCACCCCGCCCTCAAGCCCGCCCGGCGCAAAGGCCACGCGGCCCGACAGCCGCGCCGTGCCGGAGGGTCCGGTCAGCATGGCCTGACCGATGCGCAGCGCCAGAGGCGTCTGGGTCAACCGGGCCGTGATCACGCCCTGATCGAAGGCGACACGGCGCTCGAAAACCCCCTCGGGGTCCAGCACAGTCTCGCCCAGGCGCAATTGCAGCTGCACCGGCCCGGTCGCCCCGTCCTCCAGGATGACCTGCCCCGCGCCGCGCAGCGACAGCTCGGGCGAGCCCGCCGCGATCTCCGACAGCATGATCCGGTCGCTGCCCGGCTCCCAGTCCAGCGCCAGCGTCGCACGGTCCAGACGCAGGTCGGGCCGATCCACCAGAATCGCGTCGCGCAGCTCCGCCCGACCGGAAAGCGGACCCAGCCGCCCATCGGCACCGATCTCGCCGCCGGCGCGCAACGACACCTCGCCTCGCGCGAGGCGCAACGCGGGAACGCCCGGCAGGATTTCGGCCAGATACCCCAGCGGAAGGCCGTCCAAGGACGCCTCCGCCGTCGCCCGCTCCCCGCGCGTCAGCCGCAGGGACAGGCCCGCCGCTCGGCCCGGCCCCACCGGCAGGCGCGTGTCGAGCGTCAACGCGACGGCCGCCCCGTCGCGCCGCAGCGCCAGCGTGCCGTCAGTGACGTCCTGCGCGAGCCCGGTGATCGCATCGCTCAGCCGCAGGGTGATCCCCGAGACACGCACACTGTCCAGCTCCGCGATGGCGGGCGCGGCGAGGGCCGCATCCAGCAGCGCCAGCGCCTCCGCCGGGTCGCGCGGCAGCGCGCCGCCGCCCGCGCCGAGTTGCAGCGAGAACCGTCCCTCCGCATCCCGCGCGACGTTCAGGGCCAGCCCGGCGAGGTCCACCTCCCGGGGGCGCACCCGCCCGCGCAGAAGGTTGGCCCCGTCCACCGTCACCCGCGCCTCGGGCAGCGTCACCAACGCCGCGCCGTCCCGCGCCAAGGCCAGATCGAAAGCGCCCAGCCGCAGCGCCCGCGCCGCGCCGTCCCAGGCCAGGGCGATCTCGCCGATCTCCAGCGTGGCCGGGGCCAGCCCCCGCTCCGCCCGCGCCTCGACCTGCGCGACCATCCAAGCCGGAAGCGCGATCGGCCCCCGGGTCAGGCGGTAAGCGGTGCCCCCTGCAAGACCGACGACAACCACCGCCAGCACCAGCAAGAGCCGGGCCAGCAGGAGGATCGGTCGTCTGAGGGATAGCGGCATCGCGGTTCCGGTTCGGGCCAGTTCATCTTGACCTGGGGTGGGTCGGGTTCCAAGTCCACCGCCATCAGCGTTCAACGCATCACCGCACCGGAGAGAGCCATGTCAGAGATCACCGCAGGCAGCCCTGCCCCCGACTTCACCCTGCCCCGCGACGGCGGCGGCACCGTCTCTCTGGCGGAGCTGAAGGGGAAACAGGTCGTGCTCTACTTCTACCCGCGCGACGACACGCCGGGCTGCACCAAGGAAGCCATCGCCTTCACCGGGCTCGGGGCCGAGTTCGAAGCGGCGGGCGCGGTGGTCATCGGCGTCTCCAAGGACACCGTCGCCAAGCATGACAAGTTCATCGCCAAGCACGAGCTGGGCGTGATCCTGGCCTCGGACGCCGAGGGGACGACCTGCGAGGATTACGGCGTCTGGGTCGAAAAGAACATGTATGGCAAGACGAGCATGGGGATCGAGCGGGCGACCTTCCTGATCGGCCCGGACGGCACCGTCCAGCAGGTCTGGCGCAAGGTGAAGGTGCCGGGCCATGCCGAGGCCGTGCTCGAAGCGGTGAAAGGGTGAGGCCGGAGGCCGCGCCGGCATGACGCCCCTCGCTCAAATGGCGGCGGAGGTCCTGACCACCGCCGACCCGCGCGCCAAGACCGACCTGTCGCGCCGCCACGCCGCCGCCTGGCTGGCCGCGCGCGCCGAGGGCGTCCTCCCCGAGATCGGCACGGCCGAGCCGCCGGATCGCCCCGCACGCCCGGACCGGCCGGAGCTGCTCCATCCAAGGGACGTGCCCCGGCGCAAGCCGGGCACCCCGGCCGGGCGCATCGCATTGCTGCATGCGGTCGCCCATATCGAGCTCAACGCCGTCGACCTGCATTGGGACGTCATCGCCCGATTCGCCCATATCCCCATGCCGCCCGGTTTCTATGACGACTGGGTGCGGGCCGCAGACGACGAATCGAAGCATTGGGGCCTGATGGCCGACTGCCTGGAGGCGGAGGGCAGCCATTATGGCGCCCTGCCCGCCCATGCCGGCATGTGGCGCGCCGCCGAGGACACGGCGCAGGATCTGATGGCCCGTCTCGCGGTCGTGCCCATGGTGCTGGAGGCCCGGGGCCTCGACGTCACCCCCGGCATGATCGACATCTTCCGCCGCGCCAAGGCCGAGCAGGCCGTTGCCGCCCTGGAAACGATCTATGCTGAGGAAGTGAGCCATGTTGCCTATGGGTCCAAGTGGTTCCACTTCCTCTGCGGCCGTCACGATCTCGACCCGAAGGACGTCTTTCACGACCTCGTCCGGCGCCATTTTCACGGCGCCCTCAAGCCACCGTTCAACGAAGAGAAGCGTGCGGAAGCCGGGCTGCCGCCGGATTTCTACTGGCCCTTGACCGAGTCCGCCTGACCACAGCCCCGAGACGGATCGGCGAGAATCTGCGCAAATCCCGCGCGACTCCGCCGGTTCCGTGACCGCTGCTTGTTCGACCCCGCCCCGCATGTCACAGACAGCGGCGCATGGACGTGGGGGACATCACGCCGTGCTCTTGGGGAACGGGTTCGCCGGGCCGCCTCACGGCCCCGCAGAGCGGACGAGACTTAACGGGGAAACAGTCTTGAAGCAGCGCTTGATGGACAAGCTGAACGCGCGACTAGAGCGCGTCCTGCCAGAAAAACGACTCTTCCTGAAATCCGACGACAGCACACGATTCGTGCGCCTTCGCCCGGCCACGCAGGCGGGCATCCTGACCGGAGGCGCGCTGGTTCTGGGCTGGACCGCGGTCGTCACGGCCTTCTTCCTGATCGGCGCGATCAGTTCCAACTCGTCGCGCGAGCAGGCCGCCAACGCCCAGGCCGCCTACGAAGCCCGCCTCGGTGCGCTGGCCTCCGAACGGGACGCGCGCGCGCGGGACGCCGAAGAGGCGCTGGCTCGCTTCTACACCGCCCTCGACGAAGTTTCTAAGATGCAGGAGGAGTTGCTCGCCTCCGAGCAGCGGACCCGCGAGTTGGAGACCGGGATCGAGGTGATCCAGCGGACCCTGCGGCGCACCATCTCCGAGCGGGACGAGGCGCGCGACGCCGTGGTCGCGGCTCTGGACAAGCTGGAAGACGCCCCCGAGGCGACCGCCCGGGCCGAGCGTCTGCATGCCGACGCGGCCGTGACCGCCGCGGCCCTCGCCTCGGCCCTCGACGACACCGCCAAGGAGCGGGACTCGGCCCGCGCGCTGGCCGCCGGCGCCGACGGTGAGATCGACCGTATGGAGGCCATGGCCGCGGCCATGACCGCGCGCAACGACCGCATCTTCCGCCGTCTGGAGGAGGCCGTGGAGGTCTCGCTGGAGCCGCTGGACAAAGTCTTCTCTCGCTCCGGCATCTCGACCGACGCCATCTTGGAGCAGGTCCGCCGTGGCTATTCCGGCCAGGGCGGCCCGCTCGAGCCGATCATCATCTCCACCCGCGGCGACCCGTCCGGCATCCCGGACGAGGACACGGCCCGCGCCAACCGCCTGCTGGACCGTCTGGAAGAGGTCGAACTCTACCGCATCGCCGCCGAGAGCCTCCCGCTCGCGCATCCCGTCCCCGGCCCGCATCGCCGCACCTCGGGCTTCGGCCCGCGCTGGGGCCGGATGCATTCGGGTCTCGATTTCGCCGGCCCCCGCGGATCCGTGATCGAAGCGACGGCAGAAGGCACGGTGACCCATGCGGGATGGCTCTCGGGCTATGGCAAGCTGGTCAAGATTCGACACCCGCTGGGCTTCGAGACGCGCTACGCCCACCTGAACTCCATCGACGTGACCGTCGGGCAAAGGGTCTCGCGCGGGCAGCGCATAGGTGGTATGGGAACCACCGGACGGTCGACTGGCGTGCATCTCCACTATGAGATCCGCCGGAACGGCAAGGCCCTGAACCCAGTCACCTTCTTGAACGCAGGCGCAGATGTTTTCTAAATCCAAGCTGAACCAGCCCGGCGGGGACGCCGACAAGCCCAAGCAGCCGGGCACGCCCGCAGGGGCCGCCCCGTCGCAACCTCCCTCGAAACCTGCCGGCATGGAGATGGGATCCGGCATGTCCGCGCCCAAGCCCAAGGTCGCCGCCTCGACCCTGTCGAACGACCTGACCATCAAGGGCGACATCACCACCACCGGTGACATCCAGGTCGAGGGCAATATCGAAGGCAATATCCACGCCCATCTGCTGACCGTCGGCGAAGCCGCCGTCGTCCGGGGCGAAGTCGTGGCAGACGACATCGTCGTCAATGGCCGCGTCGTGGGCCGGGTGCGTGGCCTGAAGGTGCGCCTGACCTCCACTGCCCGCGTCGAAGGCGATATTATCCACAAGACGATCGCCATCGAATCCGGCGCGCATTTCGAAGGCGCCGTCCAGCGCCAGGAAGACCCGCTCGGCGGGAAGTCCGGCGCCGGCGCAGCGCCCAAGCCCGAGGCGCCGAAGGGCTGAACCCCGCCCCGCTCTCGTGACCGGAGAAGACCGATCTCGGACCCCGCCCCTCCAATGGAGCGGGGTTCGTCGTCTTCCGGGCCTTGAAGGGCGCATCCCGTCTCCGCGCCGGTCGGAAGTGGTACTGACGACCATCGGCTCGCTCGGCGACCTCTATCCAGTCCTCTCGCTCGCCCGCGCGCTGGAAGCGCGGGGGATCGAGACGCGGCTGGCGCTTTCTCCCGACGATTGCGAGATGGCGCGGCGTTGGGGGCTGCTGGCGACTCCCATCGGCCCCTCCGAAGCGGAGGTCTGCGCGGCGCTCGGCCTGACCCGCGACGAGATCGCGGCTGCCGTGCTGAAGGATCCGGGCCCGCTGATCCGCGACGCGCTCATGCCGCTGCTGCCGGACATGGCGCGCGAGATCGCGGCGCTCTGCGATCGGGCGGGCTGCGTCGCGGGGACCACCTTCGCGCTGGGTGGGTCGCTGGCGGCGGAGATGACGGGCACGCCCTATGTCCCCCTGATCCTCCAGCCCTTCATGGCGCTCGCGCCGTCGGACCCGCCCAGAGGCGGCACCTTCCGCTATACGCGCCGCCCGGCCGAGGGCTGGGCGCTGGCGTGGAACCGCGCCTATCTCGGCCTCGCGCACCGCGTCCTGCGCTGGCGCCACGGGCGCGCGCTGACCCGAGTGCGCCGGGGCCTGGGCCTGCCGCCCCAACCGGGCACGCCACTTCTGGACCACGGGGCAGATGTCCCGCTCCGCCTGGGTCTCTGGTCGCCACGTTTCTCGCCCCTGCCCGCAGATGCCCCCCCGAAGCTGACGCTTGCGGGCTTCCCCCCGGCGCCCGAAGGCACGCTGCCGCCGGAGGTGCGCCGTTGGATCTCGGAAGGCCCTGCCCCGCTGGTCGTCACCCTCGGCTCCATCGCCCAGGGGCTGGGCCGGGACGATTTCTGGCAGGAGGCCGCCGCGATGGCCCGGACGATGGGTCTGCGCGCCGTGCTCCTCCACGGAGACGCGCCCGCGCCCGAAGGCCCAGACCTGCTGCCGCTGCGTTACGGCGCCCATGCGGAGCTCTTCCCCCAGGCCGCCGCCATCGTCCATCACGGCGGCATCGGGACCACGGCCGAGGCGCTTCGCTCCGGGCGGCCGCAACTTGTTCTTCCGGTCGGAGGGGATCAGCCCGACAACGCCGCGCGGCTGGAGCGGATGGGCGCGGCGGTGACCATGCCGGTGCTGCGCTTCACCGGCGCGGCGGGTGCGACACTGCTGAGCGACTTCCTGCAATCCTATCCCTGGGATGCCGCCGCCGATAGGGCACGCGCCCTGACCGAGGAAGACGGGGCCGCCATGGCGGCCCGGCTGCTCGAGTCCATCGTCCTGGAGCGGTGACTACCCGGCCGCGTCCGAGCGCGACTTGCCCGAAGCGTTCGATGCCAGCACCGAGGCCATCAACCCATCGAGATCGCCGTCCAGCACACCGCTCGTATCCGAGGTCTCGTAGCCCGTCCGTAGATCCTTCACCATCTGGTAGGGTTGCAGCACGTAAGACCGGATCTGATTGCCCCAGCCCGCATCGCCCTTGGCCTCATGGGCGGCGTTAATATCGGCGGTGCGCTTGTCCAGCTCCAACTGGTAGAGCCGCGATTTCAGGGCCTTCATCGCGATGTCGCGGTTCTGGTGCTGGGACTTTTCGGACGAGGTCGTCACGATCCCGGTCGGCAGGTGCGTAATCCGGACCGCCGAGTCGGTGGTGTTGACGTGCTGCCCACCCGCGCCCGAGGAGCGGTAGGTGTCGATGCGGATATCGGCCGGGTTCACCTCGATCTCGATATTGTCGTCGACGACCGGATAGACCCAGACCGAGGCGAAGGATGTCTCCCGCGTGCCCTTGCCGAAAGGCGAGATTCGGACCAGGCGGTGAACCCCGCTCTCGGATTTCAGCCAGCCATAGGCGTTCTTGCCGCTGATCTTGTATGCGGCGGATTTGATCCCCGCCTCCGACCCGGCCTCCTCCGATTGAAGCTCCGCGTCGAAGCCGCGGGACTTGGCCCAGCGGAGATACATGCGTTGCAGCATCTCGGCCCAGTCGCAGGCTTCGGTGCCGCCCGCGCCGGCGTTGATCTCCAGGAAGGTGTCGTTGCCATCCGCCTCGCCGTCGAGCAGCGCCTCGAGTTCCTTCTCGGCGGCCACGTCCACCAGCTTGGCGATGGCGGCCTCGGCATCGGCGACAACCTCCTGGTCGTCCTCCATCTCGCCCAGTTCGATCATCTCGGCATTGTCGGAGACGTCGCGCACCAGCGCTTCGATCCCCTCGATCCCGTCCATCAGGGCCTGCCGGTCGCGCATCAACTTCTGCGCCCGCGCCGGATCGTCCCAGAGAGTCGGATCCTCGATCATCGCATTGAACTCTTCCAGGCGATGCGCAGCCGTCTCCCAATCGATCCGCTGCTTGAGCAGCGCGATCGACTTCTCGATGGCCTCGATATTGTTCTGAACCTCGGCGCGCATCCCGCCCTCCTTTCGTCGCCCGTCCCTAGACTGCGGCGGGCGGCGCGGCAAGGCGGCGCGGTGCGGACCGTCCGTTTGCGCCCATGACGCCGCGCTAGCTTGTCAGAGGGCGAAAACGTGACGCGGAGACCGACAGGAGCGGCAAGGGCAACTCCGGGGGCGGGATCGACAAGGTCACGCTCGGCGCCGGCGCGTTAGCCATGCTAGCGCTGATCGGGATGATCTACTTCGCCCTCACCGGGCGAAGTCCCGAAGACCGCCTGACGACGGAGATCGCCGCCGCCGAGGCGGATATCGCGGAGCTTGCGGCTAAAGCGGCGGACCTTTACGTAGGCGCATAGCCTGCATGACGGAGGTAGTTCCGGCATTCGTCTGCGCTGAACATTCGACAGATCGAGCCGAT
>NZ_UETC01000015.1 GCF_900116765.1 Jannaschia seohaensis
CGCGCGCGCGCGGGTCGAGCTGGGGGACGTCCTCCGCCGGGGGCGGGGGGCTCATCGGCCGGCGGCGTCCCCGCCTGTCCCAGGCAGGAAGCGCGGCAGGCGCGGCAAGATCTCGGCCATGAGCGCCTCGATCCGCGCCTCGGCGGCGGCCACGTCGTCATCGCTCCCGATGGGGGTGACGAAGCGCACCAGCGCCCCGTCCGTCCGGTCGATCAGCAGGCTGTCGCGCATCACCGCCAGCTTGGCCACGAAATCGTTGGTGAAGCGCTGCCCGCGCTGCTCGAACCAGTAGTAGACCAGCTGTTGCTGCAACCCTTTCTGGATGATCGCGCGGTTCAGTTCGAACGTGCCGAAGGCCGTGTCCGGGAAGGAGACCTCGCGCGTCTCCAGCGAGAAGATCTCCCAGCCACCGGCGGGCAGGCAGACCTCGGGGGAGTGGATCGCGCCGCCCTCGGTCTGCTTGGCGTAGAAAGCCGAGAAGAAATTGACCGGCGCGCCCTCCTCGGGGTCGAGGAAGGTCGCGTTGATGTAGTCGTCGGCGTCGAGCACCGCCTCGATCTCCGGCTCCAGCGGCGTGCGGAAGCTCGACCAGCCCGCGAGCGTCCGCGGGAACAGCGCGAAGCCGTCCCGCTCGACCGGCGGCGCGGGCGGCGCCTGCACCGTCAGATAGAGCGCCGAGACCGCAGCGGTCGCGACCGTGCCGACCGCCAGCATCGCGGTGGCGGGCAGGGCGGTGATCCGGCCCGCCACGCCCATCAGCCCGTTGGTGTCCAGATCGACCGCTTCCGACAGTGGCAGGGGGGCGGGGGTCAGCCGCTGCAGCAGGATCGCCGCCAGAAACAGCAGCGCGATGCAGGACATGAAGATGATCCAGCCCTCGAAGAAATGCAGGAACCCTTCCGCGTGCTCGATCCCGTAGGAATTGACCAGGATGCCGATGACGCCGATCCGGAAGGAGTTCATGAACACCGTCAGCGGCGCGGCCAGGGCGAAGATGACGGCCTTGTGCCAGAACGGGCCCCGGTAGAGGATCGCGAAGAGATAGCTGAAGCTGAGGATCGGGAAGAGATAGCGCAGGCCCGAGCAGGCCTCGGCCACTTGCAGCTTGTAGATCCCCAGGTCGATGATGTTGCCGTCCAGATGGACCGGCACCCCGGCAAGCTGCACGAACCAGACGCCGATCTCCGAGGAGATGCCCTGCAGCATCGTGGTCATCTGCCAGTAGAGGAATTGCGGCAGGGGAAGCATGAAGATCAGGTGGATCACCGGCAGCTGATGGCGGATCCCCCGCTCCCAGCCGAAGACGGTCAGCACGACGCCGCCCACCCAGAGGATGAAGGCATAGGTGACGATGTCGGGGATGCGCACCACGTTGCCCAGCACGGCCACGGCCAGGGCGAGCGCGATCACGGCGAGGCCCGGCCAGCGGCGGATGGGGCCGGTCTCGGCCCGCTCGGGGCGGTCGCGCAGCTCCCGCAGGAAAAGATAGAGCGAGATCAGCGGGATCAGCGGTCCGTGGCTGTATTCCGGCGTGCTCCAGGCCTGGATCAGCGAGACGAAGCCGAACCAGAAGATCGGCAGAGAGACCAGCAGCAGCAGCGCCAAGAGCGGGCCGCCCAGGGCCCAGCCCGCGAGGCCCGTCCTGCCGGGGGTCGTGTCGATCTGAGCCATGGCGCAAGCTCCTCTCGGGGGCGTCGAGGTCGGGTCGCGCCCGTATAGAACATCGGGCCACGGACAAGAAGGCGGGACGGAGGCGCGCGGCGCGGCTTGCGCGAATGTGATGCGGGCCTGCCCGGGGCGGGCGGCGGATATGCGCAAGGCTCGGGCGAAATTGACAGGGTGCCGGCACTCTGCGAGCGTTTTGCAAGGATAACGGAGCGGCATGAGAAAGACGAGATGGTTCGAATGATCGCGGCAGCCGGGCTGTCTCTCCTGATGGGCGTCGGCGCGGTCCATGCCTCCGTCCTGTCCGACGGCAGCTTCGAGGCGGGCACGCCGAACCCGTCCTGGACCGAGTTCTCCGCCAATTTCGGCACCCCTTTATGCACGATAGCAAACTGTGGGACGGGCAACGGCAGCGGCCCCCGAACGGGCGACTGGTGGGCGTGGTTCGGTGGCGTCCAATCCGCGCCCGAGGCCAGCAGCCTGTCTCAGACGGTGGTCCTTCCGACGGGGTCGGCGACGCTCCGGTTCTATTTCGAAACGCCCGCTCTCTCCGCCAATCCGTCCGATTTCATCGAGGCGCGCATGAACGGCACGACCGTCTGGTCGGAGACCGCCGCGACGGCCACGTCTGGACTTGGCTACAGTCTCGTCTCCGTCGATATCAGCGCCTACGCCGATGGCGGCAGTCACACCCTGTCCTTCTTCGCGGAAACGACCGGCAACGGCGTCTCGAACTTCTTCATCGACGACGTGTCGATCGAAACGGCGGCGGTCCCGCTGCCCCCGGCCGCGCTGCTGCTTGGGGGCGCGCTGCTGGGCGGGCTGGGCCTGGCGCGGCGACGGCCCCGACCGCGCTCAGACCACCGAGCGGCGGAGAACCGCGCGTAACGCCAGGCAGGGCCGTTACGGGGCTCCATCACCCTCCGGCGCGGGCCACGAGGTGACTGACGGCGGCGCGGTCGGCTGCGGCGGCGGCATCGGCCCAGGACCGGAAGGCCGCCACCTTGGGGATCTGCCATTTGTCGCGCCCCGCCAGCAGGCAGATGCCGCCCAGGGGCGATGGGCAGACCATGTCCGGAAAGGGCGCGACCAGGGTTCCGGCGTCGAGTTCCTCGCGGCAGAGAACGAGATCCGCCATCACCACCCCGACGCCCATGACGGCGGCCTTGGTCGCGATGTCGATATTGGGGAAGTCCTGACCGCGCGCGGGATCGACCCCCGCCGGGCGGAAGGCGTCGGTCCAGGCCGTCCAATCGGCATGGCTCCTGGTTTCGTGCAGCAGCTCGCAGGCGGCCAGCGCCTCGGGCCGTCGCAATGCCTTGTCGCGCAGATAGCGCGGTGCGCAGGCCGGGGTGAGCAGGGTGGGAAAGAGCGGCTGCGCCGCCAGATCCGGCGACCGGTTCGGCCAGTTGGAGACGGAGAAGCCGATATCGGCCTCGATCGGGTCGAAGCCGCTCTCGGGGTAGAAATCCGTCGTCAGCCGGACGCGGAATTCGGGATGCGCCGTCCTGAAATCCTCCAGCCTGGGCAAGAGCCACCGGATCGACGTGCCCGGCGGACAGATGATGCGCAACTCGGCGGCATCCGCGGAGAGGTTCTCGGCCGCGCGCGCGATCGTGCCGAACGCCTCCGAGACGACCGGCAGCAGCTTGAGACCCGCCGCCGTCAGCCGGACGCCCTGCGCCTGCCGCACGAAGAGCGGCACCCCCAGATGCGCCTCCAGCAGTTTGACATGCCGGCTGATCGCGCCGCGGGTCACGTGCAGCTCTTCGCTCGCGCCGACGAAGCCCCCGTGACGGGCTGCGGCCTCGAACGCCTTGAGGGCATTGAGCGGCGGGAGCTTCGCCATGTCTAAGGCTCACTTTTCCTGATCCATTGCGTGCAAAAGCTTGGTTTGCGCCCAGGCCCTGCTGCGCCCTACCGAGAGGATAGGCCAAGAAGGATGAGAAAACAAAATGCTTACACTGGGACTTGAGCAGCGGCGCGCCGCCGGGGCCGCCGCCCGCCTCTTCACTCTGTTCGAAAAACTTGTCCCTCGGCATCGCGAGAGAGAGCCGCGCGCGCCGCTGCGGCAGGATCTGGAGCGCCTCGCCCTGAGCGCGCCGCATATGCTGGCGGATATCGGCTTCGCGCGCGACCCGAAGGCGTCTTCGCCCGGCAGGACGGTCTGGCGCCGGGGCCCGCTCTGCGTGGTGGTTTCGGCCGTGGCGCCGGAGGTCTCGGTCTCGGGGCCCTAGCGGCCCGCGCCCGGGCTAGCCGGGTCGCCCCCCCGCCGGGGCTAGCCGGGCCAGGCGAACCCGTTCGCGGCGCGCATGAGCGCGTCCATGGCGGGCGAGAACTTGCGGCCGGGCACGGTCACCAAGGCGATGCGCCGTTCGACGGCGGGCTCCACCAGCGGGCGCTGGATCAGACCCGGCAGGGTGACTGAATATTCCGGCATGAACGCGAAGCCGATCCCGGCCAGCACCATGGCCTGAACCCAATCCTCGCGCTCGGAGCGGAACCGCGCATAAAGTTCCACCTCTTTGTCGGCGCAGACGGCCATGACCATCTCGCGCATCTCGCAGGAGAGCCGGTCGACATAATTCTCGCCCGAAAGCGCGTCGAGCGTGACAGCATTCAACCGCCCCAGCCGGTGCTCGGGGGGGAAGACGACCACATAGCGCTCATCGTAGAGCGGATGGGTCCGGAACGTATCGGCGATCTCGTCCGTCAAAGTCATGACGGCGGCATCGATGTCGCCCTCCGAGAGATTGTTCTTCAGCTCCGCGGGGGATTGCTCGCTGACGGACAGTTCCAGGCCGCTATGGTTCTTTTCGAACTGGGCGAGGAAGCGGGCCAGCCGGATATGCCCGATCGTGGACATCACGCCGAGACGAAGCGGCACCTTTTCGAGCAGCCGGAAGTTTTGCGCCAGGACCTGCGTGGCGGCCGCCTCGTCGACGATATGTTGGAGATGCGGCAGCATCGAGCGCCCGAAATCGCTCAGCAGGATCCGGCGGCCCTCGCGGTGGAATACAGGGGCGCCGAGCTCGTCCTCCAGGGCCTTCACGCCCTTGGTGAGCGCGGGCTGCGACACGTTGCACTCCGCCGCGGCCTTGGTGAAGTTCAGATGCCTGGCCGCCGCCAGCACATATCGAATTTGGGACATCTCCATCGCCGCGACCCCTCGACCCCATGCCGCCACATGCCGTCGATCCTAGCCGATTCGATCCAAACCGGCGGTTATTGTTCGATAGCGAAACGCTGTTTCCCAAGGCGCGGGGTTTCAGGCCTCACTGGAGGCACGGCATCGAGAGGAGGAGACCCGCAATGTCAGTCTACATGGTCGAACGGAACCTGAAGGGCATCAGCATGGAGGACCTGGCCGGCGCGCAGAAGGCCGCCATCGCCACGGCCGAGCGCATGTCCGGCAATGGCGACCCGATCCGCTACCTTCGCTCCACCTTCGCCCCGGAAGACGGCCGCTGCATGTGCCTGTTCGACGGCGAAAGCGCCGAGCAGGTCCAGCGGCTGAACGAGACCGCCGGCCTTCCCTATGAGCGCGTCGTCGCGGCGCTCGATCTGGCGCCGTGATGACGCTGTGATCTGGCCGGGACCGATGCGGCGGGGCGGGCAGCGCGCGCGCCCTGCCTGATCTCGGCCAGCCGGAGACGGCGCGTCACTCGCCCGTCGGGGCGCCCGCCTCAAGGGCTTCCAGCTCCGCCCGGGCGCGGGCGACCTGGGGCGGCGGGGGGCCGGGCAGCTCGATCTCCAGGGCGCGGCGGAACTGGGCGGCGGCGTCCTCGGGACGGTCGGCGGCCAGATAGGCCATGCCCAGATGGTATTGCACCGCCGGGTCGTCGGGCAGACCGGCCGCGGCGGGCTCCAGATGGGCGATGGCCGTCTCGGTGTCGCCGCGGCGATGGGCGATCCAGCCATAGGTGTCCTGGAAGGCGGGGATCTCGGCCTCGCGCAGGCGGCGGGCGACGGTCCAGGCGCGCTCCAGGCTGTCCGCATCGTCGCGCAGGGTCGACAGCAGGCTGGCCAGGTTGTTGGCGATGACGACATTGTTCGGCGCGGCCGTGTAGAGCCGCTCGTAGATGGCCAGGGCGCCCTCGGCATCGCCCCGCCGCTCCAGAAGGCTCGCCTGGGTCCAGAGCAGGTTGGGCCCCTCGGGCAGCGCGGCGAGGGCCTCGCTCAGGATGGCCTCGGCGCGGTCGGAATCGCCCTGGGCATAGGCCAGGCGCACCAGGCTCATCCAGGCGTTCTCCAGCTGCGGCACGTCTTCGACCAGCGCGCGGAAGCCCGCCTCGGCCGCCTCCAGATCGCCCACCGCCTGCAGCGTGGCGGCATGGGCCAAGCGGCGCACCAGCGCGTCCGGCTCCTCGGCCAGGAGCGTGTCGGCATAGGCGCGCGCGCCCTCCAGATCGCCCGCGCTCAGCCGGGCGCGCAGCACCGCCAGTCGCACCGAGAGATCCCCGCCGCCGGTCTCCCCGGCGAGCCCTTCCAGAAAGGCCACCGCATCCTCGGTGCGGCCCTCGGCGGCTAGGCGGATGGCTTGCAGCCCGTCGGCCGCCTGCGTGGCCTCCTCGGTGCCCCAGCCGCGCAGGCTGCGCTCCACGTCACTGGCGCGGACCCAGTCCTCCATCCCGCGATAGACGCGGGCCAGGTCCAGCATCATCGGCAGGTTCCGGGGCGTCTGGCGCAGCGCGGCGATCAGCGCCTCCTCGGCGGCCAGCCAGCGCTCCTGCTGCATCAGGAAGGCGGCGTAGCGGCGGGTCTCCTCGGGGGCGCGGCCCGAGACGTCGGCGGCCAGCGACAGCATGTCCCCGGCCAGCGCCCGGTCGCCGTTCCTGAGATGGGCCTGCGCCATCAGCGTCATGGCGCCGGTATCGTCGGGGGCGGTGTCGAGCGCGCTGCGCAGGGCGGCGATGGCGGCATCGACCGCGTCGGCCTCGATATCCCAGGCGGCCCGCAGCTTGAGCGCCTCGATCTGGCCGGCATCGGCCTCCAGCACCTCGGCCACGCGCCGCTGGGCGCCGACGCGGTTGCCGGTCCGCTCCAGCATCCGCGCCAGCAGGATGCGGGCGTCGTTCTCGGCATCGGAGGTGCCGGCCCCCTCCAGCAGGTCTTCGAGTTCGGCGATGGCCGGCCCGGTCTCGCCCTGGTCGAAGCGGATACGAGCGCGCAAGGAGCGCAGCCCGGTCGGCGCCTCGGCATCCGCGATGGCGGTGTCGAGCGCGTCGAGCGCCGCCTCGGGCCCGCGCTGCTCCAGCAGGAAGCCGATGCGCAGAACCTGCCGCTCGGACTGGGCCTCGGCATCGGGGGCGGCGGCGACATAATCGGCCAGCACCGCCTCCGCCTCGGGGCCGCGATCCTCCGAGAGCAGGAAGCGCACCAGATCGGACATCGCCTCGCGGTCGTCGGGGAACTGCGCGCGGCGGGCCCGGAGCGCGGCCTCCAGCCCGGCCATGTCCTGCTGCCCGACCAGCACGCGCAAGCGCATGTCGTGCAGGTCGCGCGCCTCGGGCGCCACGGCGAGCGCGGCGTCGAGCCGCTCGACCGCGGTGTCGAGCGCCTGGGCGCGCAGCGCGTCGTCGATGGCGATGCGATAGAGCGGCAGATCGTCGGGGCGCGTCTCCAAGAGGGCCAGGGCGCGCTCGGCGGCGGCGCGGCGGGCCTCGGGATCCTCGGCCTCCAGCGCGTCGGCATAATCGATCGAGGCGGCCAGCGCGCGCACATCCGGATCCTCGGGGGCGAGATCGCGCACGCGGTTGCCATAGCGGCGCACAATGTCCCAGGCGCCCTGCGTCAGCGCCAGCTGCGAGAGCGCGACCAGCGCCTCGCGATCCTCGGGATATTGCTCGACCAGGCGCAGATACTGGCCCATGGCCTCGCGGGTGCGGCCCATCTCCAGGACCGTGGCGGCATAGAGCGCGCGGGCATCGCGATGCTGCCCGTTGAGATCGAAGACGTTGCGCAGCTCGACCAGAGCGCGCTCCGATTCGCCCTCCTCCAGCAGAGCCACGGCGCTCTCGTAATGTTCCTGGGCGCGCTCCTCGGCGGATTGGCAGGCGGCGAGCGTCAGCGTGAGCGCCAGGGTCAGCAGGGCGGCGCGCAGGCGGGAGCGTGCTTGGGTCATGGTCCGGGTCACAGCAATCGATAAGGGCCCGCGCGGGCGGGCCGGAGTTTCACACAGACTTGGATATCGGAACAGACATGCCAAGGGGCGGCGGCGCGACGCCGCGCCTCCTGGCCCCGGATCCTCAGCAGCCGGTGCCGCGCAGCACCACTCCGACCGTGCGCAAGAGCACCGTGGCGTCGGTGCGCAGGGTCTGCGCCATCCAATAGGCGTCGTCGAATCGCGCCCGGTCGCGGAAGCGGCACTGATTGCGGTCGGAGATCTGCCAGAAGCCGGTCAGGCCGGGCCGCATCGCATAGTAGCGGCTGCCGGGATAGAGCACCTGCTGGGCGGGCAGCATCGGGCGCGGGCCGACCAGGCTCATCTCGCCGGTCAGCACGTTGATCACCTGGGGCAGCTCGTCCATCGAGCTCTTGCGCAGGAAGCGGCCGAAGCGGGTGATGCGGGGATCGCAGCGCAGCTTCTGGGTGTCGTCCCATTCGGCGCGGGCCTCCGGGTCGGAGGCCAGATGCCGCGCCAGCAGGGCGTCGGCGCCGGGCACCATCGAGCGCAGCTTCCACATCCGAAAGACCCGACCGCCGCGGCCCACCCGGGGCTGGCGGTAGAAGGGGGAATGCCCGTCGAGCGCCACGACCGCCGCCGCCATCAGGATCAGCGGCAGCCAGAGCGGCAGCGCCAGGATCACCAGCGTCAGGTCGAGCGTGCGCTTGCCGAACCGGGAATAGGACGCCACTGGGTGCGTACGGGGGGCATCCACGAAAAAGCCGATCTGGTCGTGGATGTCGTCTGGATAGGCACTCATTAACGTCGGTCTCTGCTCTCGAACCTGCTGACCCAGCCGGTGCTATCGTTAAAAACCGACTAGAATTGGACCTTTCCTTGGGTCTGACCGCTAGATCGTCCCAGGACAACCCTTTTTCCGCATCTTCCGGTAATTCAGTGTGAAACGGCCCGATTCCGCATCGTCGCCTCCGCCCCGCCCCGGCGCGACCGGTCGCGGCGCCCCCCTGCGGACACAGTGCGATCACAGTACGATCCCAGTGACGGGACGCGCCGACTCGAATGTGCAATGCGCTCGGGAACGTGTCATGCGTGTCATTCGGCATCGTATCGGGGCCCGGGGGCCTGACCTTCCCGTGCGACCGACCTATAAGGAATCGGCCTGCCCCGGCCCCTCGTATTTGGAAAGGTATCGGCAGTTCATGTCCGGCTCGACCTATTTCGCCAGCCATTTCGGCCTCCGGGAGCGGCCTTTCACGCTGCTGCCCGACCCCGACTTCATCTATTGGAGCCCGGCCCATAAGCGCGCCTTCACCGTGCTGGAATACGGCGTCTTCACCTGCGCTCCGATCACCGTGATCACGGGCGAGGTGGGCGCGGGCAAGACGACGCTTCTGCAGCGGCTGTTGCAGGATCTGGGCGAGCAGGTCGTGGTCGGGCTGGTCTCCAACGCCCAGGGCGGGCGCGGCGATTTGCTGCACTGGGTGCTCAACGCGCTCGGGCTCGATGTCGGTCACGAGACGGCCTATGTCACCAAGTTCCAGATTTTGCAGGACTTCATCATCGAGCAATACGCCGCCGAGCGGCGCGTTCTGCTGATCATCGACGAGGCGCAGAACCTGTCCATGGAGGGGCTCGAAGAGCTGCGGATGCTCACCAATATCAACTCGGGCAAGGACGAGCTGTTGCAGCTGATCCTGGTCGGCCAGCCCGAGCTGCGCGACATGATCTCGCGCCCCGAGCTGCGGCAGTTCGCGCAGCGGGTGACGGCCAGCTTCCACGTGCCCGCGATGGATCTGGAGACGACGCGCGCCTATATCCGCCACCGCCTGACCCATGCCGGCGGCACCGGAGGGGAATTCTCGGACGCGGCCATCGGCGTCGTCCATGAGGGCTCCGGCGGGGTGCCCCGCCTGGTCAACAAGCTGTGCGATTTCGCCATGGCCTATGCGATGTCCTCGGAGCGCGCGACCGTCGAGGCGGACACCGTGCGCGACGTGCTGGCCGACGACATGTTCATCACCACCCGCGCGCCGGCCCCGGCCCCGACCCCGCTGCGGCTGGACAGGAAGATCATGGAATGAACGCCGACCTTCGGTTCTACGCCCGGCTGCTGCTCCGGCGTCTGCCGGTGATGGCGCTGCTGTTTCTGCTATGCACGGCGATGGGCGTCGTGCTGGCCTTGCGGCTGCCGGCGGTCTACGCGGCCTCGGCGCGGCTTCTGGTGGAGGCGCCGCAGATCTCCGAGGAGCTGGCGCAATCCTCGGTCCAGATCGCCGCCACCGAAGAGATCGAGATCATCCGCCAGCAGCTGATGACCCGCGCCAACCTGATCGACATCGCCCGCAACCTCTCGGTCTTCGAGGAGATCGGCCGGATGTCGCCCGACGAGATCGTCGAGGAGATGCGCGACAACACCGATATCCGCGCCACCGGCGGCCCGTCGCGCGGCGTGGCCCAACCGACCATCGTCAACGTCACCTTCAACGCCCGCGAGGGACGGATCGCCGCCGCGGTCGTCAACGAATACATCACCCGCATCACCTCGGCCAATGTGCGCAACCGCACCGACGCCGCCGGCGACACGCTGAGCTTCTTCGAGCAGGAGGTCGAGCGGCTCGACCGGGAGCTGTCGACCCGGCTGGAGCGGATCAGCGCCTTCCAGCGCGAGCATGTCGACGCGCTGCCCGACGGGCAGGCCTACCGGCTCGACCGCCAGTCGCTCCTGCAGGAGCGGCTGGCCGGGCTGGGCCGCGACATCACCGGGCTGGAGGAGCAGCGCGCACGCCTCACCGACCTGTTCGAGACGACCGGCCAGGCGGCCGGGATGCAGAGCGCGCAGCCCGCCCTCTCGCCCGAGGCGGCGCGGGTCGCCGAGCTGGAAGCGGAGCTCGACGAGGCGCTGACGGTCTTCTCAGAGACCAACCCCCGCGTCGTCCAGCTGCAAGGCCGGCTGGAGCGGGCGCGCGAGGCCCTGGCCGACAGCCGCATCGCGGCGGAGACGGGCGAGGCCCAGACCGCCCCCGCCGAAGACCCGCAGACCACGCTGTTCAACCTCCAGATGGCCGAGATCGACGCCCGCGTCGCGCAGCTGCGCGCCCAGATCCCGCCCATCGAGGACGAGCTGGCCCAACTGCGCGACGCCATCGACGAGACGCC
This sequence comes from Jannaschia seohaensis, assembly GCF_900116765.1. Lineage (GTDB taxonomy): Bacteria > Pseudomonadota > Alphaproteobacteria > Rhodobacterales > Rhodobacteraceae > Jannaschia > Jannaschia seohaensis. Next base: position 10,949 of record NZ_UETC01000015.1, read on the forward strand.
GCTCAACGGCATCACCCTGGCCGGGCTGCAACGCGACTACGACAACATCCGCCAGCAATACGACGCCGCCGTGGTGCGCCTCAATCAGGCCAGCATGGGCGAGCGCATCGAGCTCTCCGCCCGCGGCCAGCGCATCACCCTGGTCGAGGCGGCCTCGGTGCCCGACAGCCCCGACAGCCCCAACCGTCCGCTGGTGGCCGCCGCGGGCGCGGGGCTGGGCCTGGTGCTGGCGCTCGGGCTGTTCGTCCTTCTGGAGCTGCTCAATTCCACCGTGCGCCGGGGCGCCGACCTGCAGGCCAAGCTGGGCGTCGTGCCGCTGGCCACGATCCCCTATCTGGAGACGCGGAGGCGCCGGATCTGGCGCCGGATCGGCAGGGCCCTGGTCATGCTGGCGGTGCTGGTGGGCGTGCCTGCCGGGCTCTGGGCGGTGGACACCTACTACCTGCCGCTCGATCTTCTGACGCAACGCCTGCTGGACCGGCTCGGCCTCGCCTGAGCCCCCCCGCCCGAGGACATCCCCGATGGAGAAGCTCCGAGACGCTCTCGACAAGGCCCGCGCGGTGCGCGGCGGCACCGCGCCGGCCGCGCGCCCCCGCGGCCCCGCGCCCCTGCGCGGCCGCACGGCGGCGACCGATGCCGCCTGGGCGGATCTGGCCGCCTTCGCGCCCGACCCGAAGCTCCTGGCGAAGAACCGCGTCGTCACGCTCGACCCCGGGCGCGAGGCCACGCCCTTCGACATCCTGCGCACCAAGACGCTTTTGCAGATGCGGCGCAACGGCTGGCGGCGGCTGGGCATCACCTCGCCGGGCCCGGCCTGCGGCAAGACCACCACGGCGGCCAATCTCTGCCTGTCGCTCGCCCGCCAGGTCGAGCTGCGCACCATCCTGATGGAGATGGACCTGCGCCGCCCCGCGCTGTCCAAGCTCCTGGGGCGAAAGCCCGAGATCGATATCGGCGAGATGCTGATGGGCGAGGTGCCCTTCGCCCGGCAGGCCCTGCGGGTGCGCGACAACCTCGCCATCTCGATGTCGGCCAGGCCCCATCGCGACCCCGCCCGCTACATGCTGAGCGCCGAGACCGAACAGACGCTCGACGCCGTCGAGGCTGAGTATCGCCCCGACCTGGTGGTCTTCGACCTGCCGCCACTCTTGGTGAGCGACGACACCCGCGCCTTCATCGGCAAGGTCGATTGCGTGCTGATGGTGGTGCGCGCCGAGCAGAGCTCCATGGCGCAGATCGACGCCTGCGAGCGCGAGATCTCGGAACATACCAACGTGCTGGGCATGGTGCTGAGCCATGCGCGCTTCGCCGATACCGAAGGCTATTACGACTACGATTACGGCTGAGGCGGGCGGCGCCGGCGGCGCTCCGGGACGTCCGCGAGGCGGCGCGCCCCGCAATGGCGTGGTCTGAGGGAAACAGTCGCGGCCCGGTTTCGGCCGCGTTTCCGTCCTCGCCTTCCCTCGGGGGGCGGGGCTGGGGCAGGGTCCGGGCCATAACAACAAGAGCAGGCACGGTCATGACGGTCACTGCAATCCGGGTTCCGCCCCTGGCGGCGCTGCTTTTCGCGGGACTCCTGGCGCTCGTCTGGGCGGGGGGCGCCGCGGCGCAGGGCTACAAGGTCCGCTCCGGCGACACGCTGACGATCGAGGTGCTGCAAGACAGCTCGCTCAACCGCAACGTCTTGGTGACGCCCGACGGCACCTTCACCTTTCCCTTCGCCGGCACCGTGCGTGCCGGGGGGCGCACGCCCGCCGAGATCTCCCAGCAGCTGACGCAGGCCATCGCCTCCAATTTCGCCGCCCCGCCCAACGTCTTCGTCTCGGTCCGCTCCCTGCGCCCCGAGGATCCCGCGGCGCAGGCCGAGGAAGAGGCGGTGATGCTGATCTACGTGCTGGGCGAGGTCAACGAGCCCGGGCCCAAGCGGATCCTGCCCGGCACGACCTTCCTGCAGGCGCTGTCCACGACCGGCGGCTTCACCAATTTCGCCGCCGACAAGCGGGTGCAGCTGCGCCGCACCGACCCCCAGACCGGCGCTCAGGGCGTGACCGTCATCAACTACCGCGCCATCGCCGCGGGCGCGGCGATGAGCCAGGATATCGTGCTGACCGAGGGCGACGTCATCCTGGTGCCGCAGCGCCGCCTCTTCGAGTAATGCGCGACGGCGGGAGGGCGCGCGCCCTGCGCCGCGGCGCGGGGCTGGCGCTGTCGGGCGCGGCCATGCTGGGCGCGGGGCTGGGCCTCGCGCAGGAGCGCGGCGCGGCCCCCAATCCCGAACTGCGCTTCGATCTGGGGATCGGGCTGGAGCAGGACGATGACGGGGCCGGGCTCCACACCGATCTGGGCGCCACCTATGCGACCCGCACCCGCACCCAGGATCTGACCTTTTCGCTCGGCACCGCGGTGGCGCTGGACGGGGAGGGGCTGAACGAGAACGCCTTCCTGCCCACGGCCCGGCTGTCCTACGGGTTCGACAATGGCGACACCCTGCTGAAGCTCGCCGGCAGCTACCGGGTGCGGCGGGTCGAGGGGATCGCCTTCGTGCTCGATGCGGGGGCGGACGGATCGGAGGGCGGGCTCGACGAGCTCGAGGCCGTCGATGACGACGGTCGGCTGGAGACGCTGGGCGCGGGGATCGACCTCGCGCTCAACCGCCGGGCGCCGATCGGGCTGGAGCTGGGCGCGGAGGTGATCGACCGGAACTACCGCGACACCGACGACCCCGATCTGGACGACACCCGCAGCGTGAGCCTGGACGCCGCGCTACGCCTGACGCCCCGGCCGGGGCTGGATTTTCGTCTGACGGCGGCGCGGAGCACCGCCACGGATGCGGGCGAGCTGGACAGCGAGACCGAGACCACGACCCTGGGCGCGCGGGTGAGCTGGGCCGCGACCCCCGCCACCCGGGTCGATCTGAGCCTCGCCCATTCGGAGCGCGAGGAGGCGCGCAACCGCATCGCCATCGTGGGCGGCGCGCTGGTCGCGACCGGCGGGCGCGAGACGGTGACGAATGACGGGCTGGTCTGGCGCGGCGAGATCGTCCAGGCGCGGCCCAACGGCACCCGCGCGCTGCGCTTCTCGCGCACGCTGGTCGCGGGGGGCGCCGTCGCGCGGCTGCGGCTGGCCCGCGCGCTGGAGCTGCCCGGCGGCGGGGCGCTGGAGCTGGCGATCGGGGCGGCGCATTTCGAGGGCGGCGACACCACGCCGCTGCTCAGCCTGTCCTATGCCGCCGCGCCGCTGCCGGGCGACAGCCTGCGCGTCACGCTGGAGCGCATGGCGGAGACCGATGGCGACGACCAGGAGGTCGCACGCACGCGCGCCCGGCTCTCCTATGAGCGGGCGCTAACGCCGGTCTCGCAGCTGACCCTTTCGGCGGGGCTGGCGCGGGTCGACGTGCTCGACGGGTTCGAGCCCGACCGGACGACCGTGACGCTGGGGGCGGCCTATACCCGCGACCTGACGCCGGATTGGGCGCTCTCGGCACGGATCGACCACGCCGCCGCGCGCGACGAGGGCGGGGAGACCGAGCGCGACAGCCGCGTTTCGCTGACCCTGGGACGGAGCTTCTCCTTCCGGCCCTGAGAAGGGGCGGAGCCCAAAGGCCGCGTCCGGGACGCGCCTGGCCGCTCCGGCGGACTGGGGCTCTGCCCCAGACCCCGGGACATTTGGGCAGGGAAGAAGGGGGCGGGCGCGCACGGCCGGTTCGTCACCCTCTCGTTCACCGGCCTCGCCACCGCCAGCCGCGCGCTGGCCGTCGCGCGATCGGGTTCCATGCGGGTGACCACCGTGGGCGGCAGCACCGAAGCCATCCATATCGCCGCCGGCGTGCCCTTCCCGATCCGGGTCACGCGGGTCTGGGCGACGGGCGCCACCGGCATCGTGGCGCTCTGGTGATGCTGGGGATGGGGCTGCCCCCCGCCGCGCCACCGGTGGGCGCGCTTGCGGATCGCGGCGCGGGGCCGGTCACCTCGCCCGCGCGCATGGCGGCCCCGGTGCTGGACGCGCTCACTACCGACGGGCTGGACGTCACGCTGGCGGCGGCACCGAGCGCCAATAGCGCCCCGATCACCGCCTACGACCTGCGCTATGCCCTGGGCGGCGGCGTCTCGGTGGAGGTCCAGACCCGGGCCGTCAACGCCGAGGGCGCGGGCGCCTGGGGCGACGGGGCGGTGGCGGTGACCGTGTCGGCCGGGCTGCCGGACGGCATCGTCACCGACCCGGAATTCCTCGACGGGACCGCCTGGGACGTGGTCAGCGCCACCTCGGCGCGGGGCTGACGGTCGACGGGACGAACCCGGATTTGAGGTCCTGTAATACCGAGGATGGGTACGTCTTCCCGGTCACGTCCGGCCAGGCCTACGAGATGACGGTCGATATCTCCGACGTGCCCTTCACGGGCCGGCGGCGGTTCTCAATGACCTACGACAAGGGCACGACGCCGGCGGCAGGGACCGCGACCGTCTCCATCCAGCTCGGGCGACTTCCCAGGCTCACCCTTCACCTTTTCGGCGCCGGGGGTCTTCGGCCCCTATGCCGTCCCGACGCCGCCTCCGGCGGACGCCAAATGCGCGGTTGCAGATCGCCCTGCTGGACGGCGAGGCGGAGCTCACGGTGCGGAAGGTGAGCCTGGTCGCCGTATAGACCGTTCCGCGCGGGGCTGGGCGCGGCAAGGCGGCCCCTCCATTGCACGTCATCTCCTCGGGTGCGGCGGGCGTGGCGCTCCGGGGGAGACGTTGGGCGGGGATCTCTCCGGCCGCCGTCCCGCCCGCGACCCGACGCTCAGGCCCCGACCTGCAGGAAGCGGATCGGCGCGCCGGGGAAGATCGCCGCCGCCGTCAGCCGCCCCGATGCCCAGGCCCCCGTGTCCACGGCCACCCGCCGCCCCGCCAGCTCGGGGGCGTCAACCACGGTATGGCCATGCACCACCCACAGCCCATCCCGCCGCGCCCGCCGCGGCGGGCGCCCCCAGAGCAGGACGCGCGGATCCTGCGCGTCCAGGGCCAAGACCGGGTCGAGCGCGGCATGCACGCAGACCACATCGCCCGAGCGCCAGGTCGCGGGCAGCCCCCGCAGCCAGGCCTCCGTCCCCGGGGGCAGAGCCGCGCGGAGCCGCATGGCGATCTCCTCGGGATCGAACAGCGCGCCCAGCCCATAGCTCGCCAGCGTCTCCATCCCGCCATGGGTCAGCCAGCGGTCGCCCCGCTCCCCGGGCCGGTCGAGCGCGTCGAGCAGCATCCGCTCGTGATTGCCCATCAGGCAGACCGTGCGGGCCGGGTCGAGGGCGCGCAAGGCATCCAGCGTGGCGCGCGCGTCGGGGCCGCGATCGACATAGTCGCCCAGGAAGACGGTGACGGCCTCCGGCCCGCCCGCCGCGTCCGCCTCGATCAGCGCCAGCATCTCCGCGAGCAGGTCGGCGCGGCCGTGCAGGTCGCCCACGGCATAGACGGGCCGCTCGGGAGCGGGATGGTCCGGCATCGCGGGCAGGTCTCCACCAGGGCGTGCGGCCCGTCATCGCCCCATCGGGCGGGAGGCGCAAGCGGTGGTACCTTTGCATCAGGCGGGAACGCCCGGTCGAGAGGTGCGCCTCCGGCGGGGATATTTGAGCAGGGAAGAAAGGGAGGCGGGGCGCCCGGGGGATGTCTCGGCGATCCGTGGCGGCGTCTTCGTCAAGGCGGGCGGTTCGTCTTCGCCCCATCGGGCGGGATGCAAGCGGTGATGCTTTTGCATCAAGCGGGAACGTCCGGCCGGAACGTGCGCCTCCGGCGGGGATATTTGGACAGGGAAGAAGGGGGGGGCGGAGCGCCCGGGGCGGGGGGCGCGTCTTTGCCGGGGGGCGGTGTCTTCGTCGGGGGGAGAAGCGGGGCAGGGCAGGCGCGATTGCGCGGGACGTCCGCGCGCCCCGGTGCTATCGCTCCGGCCGCAGGAGGAAGGACGCGATGACCCAAAGACCGCGCAGGCGCGTGCTGGCGGTGGCCTCGGCCGGGGGGCACTGGATGCAGCTGATGATGCTGCGGCCGGCCTGGGCGCGTCACGAGGTGACCTGGATCACCACGCTGGAGGGGCTGGCGGAGCAGGCGGGCCTAGCCCCGGCCCGTCTGGTGCCCGATTGCAACCGCGACACGCCGCTCCGGGCGCTCGGCTGCGGGGCCCTGCTGCTGTGGCATGTGCTGCGCCTCCGGCCCCATGCGGTGGTGACGACCGGAGCGCTGCCGGGGGTGCTGGCGCTGGCGGCGGGGCGGCTGGTCGGCGCGCGGACGATCTGGATCGACAGCGTCGCCAATGCGCAGGAGATGTCGGCCTCGGGCCGGCTCGCGGCCCGGGTCGCCACGCACCGCCTGTCGCAATGGCCGGAGGTGGCCCGCGCCGAGGGGGCGGAGTACGCGGGGTCGGTGCTGTGAGGGCCCCATGATCTTTGCCGTGACCGGCACGCAACTGCCCTTTCCCCGGTTGATGGCGGCGCTCGACGCGCTCCCCCCCGGAGAGCGCATCGTCGCTCAGACCGGGCCGGACCCGGCCGCCTATCCCCGGCTGGAGACCTTCGCCACGCTGCCGCCCGCTCGGTTCGACGCGCTCTTCGCCGAGGCGCGGGTGGTGGTGGCCCATGCGGGGATCGGCTCGGTGCTGTCGGCGCGGGCCCAGGGGCGGCCGCTGATCGTGGTGCCCCGGCGGGCCGATCTGGGCGAGCATCGCAACGACCACCAGCTGGCCACCGCCCGCGCCCTGGAGAGCCGGGCCGGGCTGCGCGTACTGTGGGATCTGGCCGATCTGGGCGCGGCGCTCGCAGAGCCGCCCGCGCCGCCGCCCGCAACCGGCAGCGCGCCCCTGGCCGCGCTGCGCGCCCATCTCGCCGATCTGATCGACGGAAGCTGAGGGACGGCCAAGGCCCTGATGGAGCCGGATCGGGCGATCCTGCGGGGCGCGCCGGTGGAATAAATTACATAATAAAGATTATGCGTCAGAGCCGTGTAGCCCGGTACGCGCTACTCGGACAAGCACTCGGTCTTCCGCGTGGCCAACCAGGGCCCCCGGACCGGGCACGGCATGACCCAGTTCGGCCGGGCGCTGAGCGAGCTCAACATTGAGATCCTTTGCGCGAACAGCTCGCAGGCCAAGGGCCGCGTCGAGCGGGCGAACCGCACGCTTCAGGACCGGCTGGTCAAGGAACTGCGGCTCGCGGGCATCTCGGACATGGATGCGGGCAACGTGTTCCCGCCGGGCTTCATGGAGCGCTACAACGCCCGCTTCGCCAAGGCGCCGCACCGGTCGGACAACCTGCACCGTGCGCTGAACGTCGAGCCCGACCGGCTGCGCGACATCCTGTGCTACCGGGACGAACGCTACATGGGCAATCAGCTCGCCTTCTCCTACGACCGGCATCGGATCATCCTGGCCGAGAGCGAGATCACGCGCGCCCTGCCCGGCAAGTACGTCGACACCTACGCCTTCGGTGACGGCCGCTTCGACCTCCGCTGGAAAGGCGTGTCGCTCCCCTACTCGGTTTTCGACAAGGATCAGCGCGTCACCCATGCCGCGATTACCGAGAATAAGCGCCTCTCCGCCGTGCTGGAGCACATCAAGGCCGAGCAGGAGAAGAGCCCGCCGAAGGTCCGGCGCGTCGGCAAGCAGAGGACCCAATACACGCCGACCGGACGTCGCAACGACGGCTGGAACTCCCTGGCGGCCCGCGAGGCGAAGAAGGACCGCGCAGCCAGCCAGGGCTCCGATATCTGAGGTCTCCGCCCTGTCAGGCTGCGCTACCGTCGCGCCCAACTGGGACAGTTCTACTTTGCTCGCAACGAGACGTTTCTACTTGGTTGCAACAACGTGCCCCCCGGGCGCGCCTCCCCGCGGGGCCGCCGCCGATGATCGCGACTTGGGTCCGCATGTCCCTCACAGGTCCAGGAACACGGTCTCGCCTTCGCCGCGGAGCCGGATGTCGAAGCGCCAGGCGCCCTCGCCCTCGGGGCGGGCCATCAGCGTCTCGACGCGGGGGCGTTGCTCGATCCGCGCGAGCAGCGGGTCGGACGCATGGTCGTCGCCCGCGAAGTAGATCCGCGTCTGCAGGCCGATATTGATGCCCCGCGCCACGATCCAGAGCGCGATATGCGGCGCCCAGACCTGGCCGCCCCGCCCGCGCACCGGGCCCGGCTTGACAGTGTCGAGCCGCCATTCGCCGCTTTCCCCGTCGCAGGCGAAGCGGGCGAAGCCGGTGACCGCCGGGTCCGCGCCCGCCTGCCCCGGATAGCGCCCCGCCGCGTCCGCCTGCCAGCTCTCGATCATGGCGTCGCGCAGGGCCCAGCCGGTGGCGTCGTAGATATGGCCGCGGATGGTGATCCGCTCCCCTGCCGCGCCCTCGGCGATGGGGCTGCGGCCCAGATCCTCGGGATAGACGCCCTCGATGCCGGTGAAGCTGGGCAGGCAGCCGATATGGACGTAAGGTCCCGCGGTCTGGCTCGCGGTCTCGGTCAGGGTGTCGAGCGGCTGCACCATCACATCTCTCCCTCGAAGACCGACCGCCTGCGCCCCCGCAGCACGATGTCGAACTTATAGGCCAGGTAATCCATGCCCCGGCTTTCCCCCATGTCCAGCGGCGCCACCAGCCGGTCGAGCTGCGCCCGGTCCCGCACCGTCTGCGCGATCGGGCAGCGGGCGATGAGCGGATCGCCCTCGAAATACATCTGGGTGATGAGCCTTTGCCCGAAGGCATGGCCGAAGACCGAGACATGGATATGCGCGGGCCGCCAGTCGTTCGGACCGTTGGGCCAGGGATAGGCGCCGGGCTTGACCGTCATGAATTCGTAGCGGCCCTCCCCGTCCGTCAGGCAGCGCCCGCAGCCGCCGAAATTCGGGTCGAGCGGCGCGGTATAGCCGTCCTTCACATGGCGGTAGCGCCCGCCCGCATTGGCCTGCCAGACCTCCAGCAGAGTCTCGGGCACGGGCCGGCCCGCCTCGTCCAGGACCCGGCCATGCACCCGAATGCGCTCCCCGATGGCCGGATTACCGGTGAAGTTGTGGATCAGGTCCGCGTCGCGCGGCCCGATGAGCGAATGGCCGAAGCGGGGGCCGGTCTCTTCCGAGGGGGTCGATTCCATCGATAGCAGCGGCAGCGCGGGCGCGCGGGTCACGCTGGTCTTGTAGGCGGGATCGTAGGGCCGCGGGTGGATCTCGCGCCGCCGGGGCCGGAGCGCGCCGCTCATGCCTCGGCCTCCATCTCGGCGGCCCCCATCTCGGCGAAGGTCGCCTTGGCGAGTTTGATCGCGTGGTTCGCGCGGGGCACGCCGGCATAGATCGCGACATGCTGGAACGCCTCCATCACGTCGCGGGGGGTGGCGCCCGTGCGCGCGGTGGCGCGGATATGCATCGGGATTTCGTCGAAATTGCCGGTCGCCGCCAGCAGCGCCAGCGTCAGCATCGACCGCTCCCGCCGAGTGATCGCGTCCGAGGCCCAGACGGTGCCCCAGGCGGCTTCGGTGATCAGGGTCTGGAACGGGTCGTCGAGCGGCCCGCGCGCGGCCTCGGCCCGGTCGACATGGGCGTCGCCCAGCACGGCGCGGCGCACGGCCATGCCGGTGTCGTGGCGGTCGGTCATCTCTCCTCCTCCGGAGCGCGCGCCGATGCCGCCCCGCCCCCTTGGTCGCAGGCGGGGGCGGCCCCTGTCGAGGGGTCTCGTCCGCCTCCGCGCGCGCCCCGCAGCGTCAGCCGCCGAGGCGGTCCTCCAGGAAGGTCTGCAGGCCCTCCCAGCTGTCCTGATCGGCCACCAGATCGTAATCGTCCGAGCCGTAGACCGTGAAGGAATGCCGCGCGCCGCCGAAGAGCTGCGCCTCATGCGGCACCCCCGCCGCCTCGAGTTCGGAGAGCGTCTGCGCCAGATCCATCGGCCCCGAGACCGGGTCGGCCGTGCCGTGGAAGAAGACGATGGGCGCGGGCGTGGCCGACCAGTCCTGCCCCTCGGGCGTGCCCAGCCCGCCATGGAAGCTGACGAAGCCCTCCAGCGGCGCACCGCCCCGCGCCGCCTCCAGCACGGCCGCGCCGCCGAAGCAGTAGCCGATCATCACCGCCGCGTCGGTGGCGCCGGGAATATCGCCCGCGGCTTCCACCGCGCCCAGCAACAGCGACCGGAAGCGGTCGCGGTCGCCATAGAGCGCGCCAGAGAAGGCCCGGTTCTCCTCGAAGCCCTGGGGCCGGCGGCCCGCGCCGTAGACATCCACCGCGAAGGCCGTGTAGCCGAGCGCGGCCAGCATCTCGGCGCGGCGCATCTCATAATCGGTCAGCCCGTCCCAGTCATGGACGATGAGGACGGTGCCGCGGGTGCTGGGCAGGGCGGAATTATAGGCGACATAGCCCTCGAAGCTTTCGCCGTTCACCTCGTAGAGATGGGGTTCGGCGACGATCTGCGCCGCGGCGGGGGCGGCGACCAGGATCAGGGCGGCGGTAAGCGTTTTCATGGGATCTCTCTTCTGCTGTCGTCAGGAATAGGGGTCGGCGGGCGCGCGGCTGGCCGAGAGGCTCTGGTGGCGGCGCGCGACCAGACGCTCGATGGCGTCGGCCAGGTGGATGCGGTCGATATGGTGGTCGCCCCGCTCCACCCGCAGGCGGTGGGCCTCGATCATCACGTCCGCCTCGCGGCAGCCCTCGGGCGGCACGAAGCGATAGCTCGCCAGCTCGATGGTCAGGCCCAGCGGGTCGTTGAAATAGATCGAATCCATGAAGCCGCGATCCTTGGGCCCCGTATTCTCGATCCCCCGCTCGTCCAGCCGCTCCACCGCCTGCCAGAAGGTCGCCTGGCTGACGGCGAAGGCGATGTGGTGGACGCAGCCGACATCCGTCGAGGTGCGGGTCGGGTCGGGCTTGCGGTCCTCGGAGGTGAAGATCGTGATCAGCCGTCCGTCGCCCGGATCGAAATAGAGATGGCCCTGCTTGGGGTCGTCCAGGTTGGGCTGGTCGAAGATGAAGGGCATGCCCAGCACCCCCTCCCAAAAGTCGATCGAGGTCTGCCGGTCGGCCCCCATCAGCGTGATGTGGTGGACGCCCTGCACCTGCAGCTTGCGCATCTTCTTCTCGGCCATGCCGATCCTCCCCGTGCTCTCCGTCCCGCCGGAACCTAGCGCCGGGGCGCGCGCGGCCCACCGCCCTCGCCCCGCCGCGCGCCACACGCTATCTGTGCGCCAGAGAACAGCGCCGGAGGGGACCATGGCACGCACCGTCATCATCGAGGAGGCCGGAGGGCCGGAGAAACTGAAGCTGGTCGATCGGGAGGTCGGCGATCCGGGCCCGGGCGAGATCCGCGTGCGCCACGCGGCCTGCGGGCTGAACTTCATCGACGTCTATCAGCGCATGGGGCTCTACCCCCTGACGCTGCCCCACGCGCTCGGCATGGAGGCGGCGGGCACCGTCGAGGCGGTGGGCGCGGGCGTCACGCATCTGTCGGAGGGCGACCGCGTGGCCTATGCGTCCACGCCGCCGGGCGCCTATACGGAGGCGCGGGTGATGCCCGCGGCGGCGGTGGCGCGGCTGCCCGACGGCATCTCCTTCGAGACGGCGGCCGCGATGATGCTGCAGGGCCTGACCACCGAATACCTGTTCGAGCGGGTCACGCCGCTCAAGGCGGGCGACCGGGTGCTGTTCCACGCGGCCGCCGGCGGTGTCGGGCTGATCGCCTGCCAATGGGCGCGGTCGATGGGCATCGAGTTGATCGGCACCGCGGGCGGCCCCGAGAAATGCGCCCTGGCCCTGGAGCATGGCGCGGCCCATTGCATCGACTACAAGGCCGAGGATTTCGTGGCGCAGGTCAAGGAGATCACCGGCGGCGCGGGCGTCGACGTGGTGATGGACGGGGTCGGCAAGGACACTTTCGCGGGCTCGCTCGACTGCCTGAAGCCGCTGGGCTTCATGATCTCCTTCGGCAACGCGTCCGGGCCCGTCCCGCCGGTGAGCCTGCTGGACCTCGCGGCCAAGGGCTCGCTGAAGCTGACGCGCACGACGCTGTTCACCTTCCTCGCCGACCACGCCCGCGCCCAGGCGATGGCGCAGAACCTCTTCCAGAAGGTCGAGAGCGGCGACGTGAAGATCCGCATCGGCCAGACCTTCCCGCTGGAGGATGTCGCCGAAGCCCATCGCGCCCTGGAGGGCCGCAAGACCACCGGCTCGACCGTGCTGACGCTCTGAGCCCGGGGGGCGCCGTCGCCCCCCAAGTTCCGGCCCCGGGCCAGGGCCCCGGATGATCGGGGAGCACGACGCGCCCCGATCGCGCGCGGCCCTTCGCGGCCGCATGGCCAGATCCTCTGAGCGCGGGCGCCGCGCCCCCCGCGGGGCCAGAGCGCGCCCGGATTCTGAAACTGAGCGGCGACCTGCTGAAGCGCCAGGGGCGGGCACTCACGGCGCGTGACGGCCGCGTCTCCCCGGCGCCCGGGCGCAGCTTTACCTTCCGGCGCCTTCCGGCCCCGAGCGCACGCCGGCCCCGCGGGTTAACCTTTCGGCAACGCTTTCGGCCCCGCCGTTGCAGAGGCGCGCGCTCTGCCCGATTTCCCATGACCTCGCGATGCATGGCGCCCTCCGGCGCCGTCCCAGCCAGGGAATGGACCCAACATGACCGACAAGTTCAGCAAGCACGTCACCGGCCTCGACAGCCCCGCCTCGGCGCTTCAGGCCGTGACACCCGATGACGCCACCGACCTGCCGCTGGCCAGCCGCGCGATCGCGGTCGCGCAGGCGGGCGACGTGCGGGTGACGACGGTCGACGGCAGCATCGCGACCATCTACGTCGCCGCCGGTATGCCATTCCCGGTCCGGGTCGCGCGGATCTGGGCGACGGGCACCACCGCGACCGGCATCGTGGCGCTGTCCTGATGCCGGGGCTGGGGCTTGGGCTAGGGGCGGGACGCAGGGCGCCGGTCTCCGTCGTCTTCGGAGCGGCCACCCGCCTCGGCGAGGGGGCGGCGCCCGTGCCCCTGGCGGATGGCGACTATGGTAACTTCACGGTCTCGGGCGGCGCGATGGCGCCGCGCACGGCCCTGACCGCAGGCGACTACCTGCTGGGGGGCGTGCCGGTCACGGTCCTGGCCGGCGCCCGCACCGTCGCGACCGCCGCGGAGCTGGAGGCCATCGTCGCCGGGACCGTAACCCCTGCCGCGGGCGAGACGGTCTACCTGCGCGCCGGCAGCTACGACATGGAGGCGGCCGACTGGTCGGGGCACCCCTCCAACGTCACCTTCGCAGGGGAGGGCCTGCCCGAACTGACCCGCTGGGGCTGGTCGCAGACCCCGGCCATCGCCAACGTGACGTTGAAGCAGCTTCACATCACCCGCGCCCCCACGATCACCTTCGACAATTTCTGGGGCCCGACCTCCTCCTTCCAGGCGGCCCTGATCCAGACCGGCGGCCAGTGCGGCAGCCTGACGGGGATCGTGATCGAGGAGTGCCTCTTCGACGGTCAGATGCCCACCGCCGCCGAGGGCGGCGAGGCGGTCGCCAACGTGCTCGCGGCCGACTTCACCCATTCCGGCATCGCCGATGTCACGCTGCGCCGCTGCCGTTTCACTCGGATGATGTCGGGGCTGCTGCTGGGCTGTTCCGACTTCCTCGTCGAGGATTGCACCGTCTCGCAGGTTCATGCCGACGCCATCGCGCTCCAGAACGCGCATCAGCACTGCCAGGATGGCGTGATCCGCAACCTGCATTTCACCGGGCTCGCCGGGAACCCGACCGGCTTTCACAGCGACGTGGTACAGTTCCAGCCCAGCGACAACGACAACTGGATCCGGCGCATCACCCTCGAGGGGATCACCGCCACGCCCGGCGCGATCCTGCCTTTCTCGGAAGTCAACGGGACGTCGGAGGTCGTCAGCCTGACCACGGATACGGTGCTGGACATCACGCACCATGCCCGCGAGTTGCGCGTAGCCCCCGCCGACGGCACGACACTGACCCTGACCCTGCCTTCCGCCGCCGCCTCGGAGGGGCTGCAATTCTGCATCCGCCGCACCAATGGCGGCACCGGCCAGGTCGTGATCGCCTTCGACGGGGCGGATGGCTGGAGCGGGGGCGTCCCCGCGATCGCCGCGGCGGGCAATGCGGCGAGCTTCGTCTCGGACGGCACCGGAACCTGGACGCGGCTCAAGCCGGGCCGCCGCGCCTGGTGGGCCGAGCGCACCGCCTCGCTGACCCTGGGAGCGGCCGAGGAGGAGATCGTGATCCTCGCCGACGCCTCTGCGGGCGACGTGACGCTGACCCTGCCCGCAACCGGGGCGGCGCAGTTCAACCTTCAGCGGGTCGACGGCTCGGTCCATGCCGTCACCCTGGCGGCGGGCGCGGGGGATGCGATCTCGCTGCACGGCGCCACGCAAAGCGCCGTCACCCTGGCCCAGGGCCAGGGGATCTCGGTCGCGCGCGCGGATGACGGCGACTGGACCGGCACCGAGGCCGGTCCGACCATGCAGGGCGTCTTCGCCAACGCGCATCCGCGCGGCTTCTACGAGGACATCACAGTGGCGGGCTGCGCGATGATCCTGACCTCGCCGCATGGCCACACCATCGAGCAGAATGTGCCCGGGTCGCGGGTCTTCGCCAACACCTTCCTGAACGCGGTCTACGCGGAGGCGGACGGCGACGGCGTCATCGGCCCCTTCGAGGCCAACGCGCCCTTCGCCCTGGCGTCGATCACACTGTCGGGCCCGGACGCGCGCGGCTGGGACAACCTGACGGAGGGGGTGCTGACGCTCTCTGGCGGGGCGCGCGACAAGGGAACGGTCGCCCATGCACTGGGCATGGCGGACCGGGCGCCCGCCCCCGTTCCCGCGGGCCGCTCCGGTGTCGCCGCGGCCGCTCTCGCGGCCTCCGGCGCCAAGGGCGCCTCCGTCTACTGGGATTTCGCCGCGGGCACGGCGCGGGCGGGCCTTCCCGCGCCGCAGATCGTCTCCAGCACACCCGCCCCCGGCGCGGCGGCCGGAACCAGCACCGACATCGCCGTTACCTTCGACCAGTTCGTCTCTGCGGGAACCGGCTCGGCCGTGCTGCGAAACGTCACGGATGGGCTCGACGCGGAGACCTTCGACGCAGCCACGGGGACAGGCGGCGGCGGCGGCAGTCTGACCTTCGCCGACGACGTTCTGACGGTGACGCCGGGAACCGCTCTGACCGACGGCAAGACCTATGCCCTGCGCCTGGCGGCAGGGGCCGTCCTGGGCCATTACGGCAGCGGACATGCGGGGATCGCTGACGACGCCACGCTGGCCTTCACCGCCGACGCCTCACTGGCGACCACGTTCACGCGCACGGCGCTGGACGGGACGGCCCATGTCCAGCGCTCGGGCGCGATCAATGGCGGGGTCGCCTATGACCGCTTCACCTTCGGCTTCCGGGGCCGCTTCGCGACCAACGGACAGAGTTTCTACACGCTGATGGACATCGACCAGTCCAGCGACCTGCCGATCTACGCCCGCAGCACGGGACGGCTCGATATCGGGCATAACAGCGTGGGCCTCGTGGTGGCGGACGGGGCCATCCCCTTCGGCGTCGACGTCACGGTGCTCTGTACGATGGACATGCGCGAGCCGAGCGCGGCGACGGGCGCGGCTCTCTATATCAACGGTACGGCGGTCGCCCTGACCGAGAGCGCCTGGACGCAGTTCAACGACTGGTTCCAGCCATCCGCGACGACGCGGGTGCTGGGCAGCCAGCATGCCGACCGGGAGATGTCGGGGGCGGTGGACTTCCTATGGTTCGCGCCGGGGGTCGCGCTCGACCTGTCCGACGCTGCGGTGCGCGCCAGCTTCGATCCCGCCCAGATCGGCGCGGACGGCTCCGGCCCGATCGGGACGCCGCCGGCGATCTACATGACCGGGGCGGCGGCGGACTGGCAGGCGGCGACCAACCGCGGCACGCTCACCGGCTGGAGCGCGACGGGCACGTTCTGAGCGGGCGTCAGGCGCGCAGCGCCTGGCGCAGCACCGATGCGCGATCGCGCAGGTCGCGCAGCGGACCGAGCAGCCCATTCTGCAGCGCCCGGTCGGCGAGGCCGGGCGCGCGAACCCCCTCCAGCGCGTCCGGCGGGAAGCGGGCGGCGTGGCCCGCCGGATCGATCAGCCGGCCGCGCGGCTTGTTGGAGACGTTCTCCCCATGGACCACCTGCAGCCAGCCCGGCGGGCCCGGGATCTGGGTCACGGGGCCGAACCGGCGGATGCGCATGTGTCCGATGTCCTGACAGGTCCGCATCGCCGCGTCCCAGGGCTCGAGCAGGCTGAAGAAGGCGTTGGTCGGATGGCGCAGCGCATAGAGCCGGTGCCCCGCGCGCACCAGGCCGTGGAGGCCGTTGAAGGACCCGGCGCGCCGCGGCCGGGCGTCCACCGCCGCGCGCAGCCGCGCGACATGATCCGAGGACAGCGCGTCGTCATTGTCGAGATGCGTGGTCAGCAGCCAGTCCGCTTCGGGGATCGTCTCGCGGATCGAGCGCGGCCAGCCCTCGGACCGGAAGAGGCCGGTATAATAGGGCACGAAGGGGATGATGCGGCGCGCGGCCTCGATCCGTGCACGGAAGACGGGCGGGGTGTCCCTGTCGAAATAGACGATCCAGGCGAAGCCCGTCTCGGTCTGCGCCGCCACCGAAGGCAGGCAGTAGCGCTCGAACAGCTCGAACCGCCGCTCGAGCCAGCCGTCGCGGTTGCGTAGGTCGCTCTCGCGGCCCGGCGTGGCCAGGTTGAACCGGGTCATGATCACATGCGCGATGGACATGGGCGCCCCTTCCGTCAGATCGTCCACGCCCCCGCGGGGCCCCGGGGGGCGTCCGGCAGGGATCTACAGGCCCCCCGGACCCCCGGCAAGCGGCGGCGTCAGGACGGGGCGTCGGGCGGTCTCCCCCCTGCCTCTCCGAGGGGGGCGTAACCGGCCAGCCAGACGCGCCGGGCACGCCAGACCTCGCGCCACAGCGCCGCCGCGCCGGCGCGCGCCGGGCCGCCCGCCCGGGCGCGCGCCGCCGAGACGAGGCGGCGCAACCCCACCCCAGCCCACATCGCGCCCAGCCCCAGAGGCACCTTCCAGGCCGGCCAGTGGTCGCGGATCAGCGTCGCGCGTGCCCGCGCCACCCGCACGGCGCGGTCGGCGCGCGTATTGGCCGAGGCCCCCACCAGATGCATGATCTCGGCCTCGGGGGTGACGACGGGCCGATAGCCCAGCCGGCCCGCGCGCAGGCACAGATCGGCCTCCTCGCCATACATGAAGTACTTGAGGTCGAACCCGCCCAAACGGTCCCAGAGGGCGCGGGGGATCAGCAGGAAACAGCCGGTGACGATGTCGACCTCGCGCACGCTGTCGCGCCCCCAGCCGCCGATCGTCTCGGGGTTGAACAGCCGCGAGCGCGGGAAGGCGGCCGTCAGCCCGGTGGCCGAGCACAGCACGCTCCACAGGGTGATGCGCCCCCAGCAGGAGGTGGGGTTGAGCGTGCCGTCCGGGAACACCGTGCGCCCGCCATAGATACCGTGGGACGGGTGGGCGCGGGCGAAGGCCATCAGCCGGTCGACGGCGCGATCGCGGATCTCGGTGTCGGGGTTGAGTAGCAGCAGCCACGCCCCCCGGGCCCGCGCGGCCGCCACGTTGTTGGCCCGCGCGAAGCCCAGGTTCTCGGGCGCGCGGATCAGCCGGGCCTGCGGAAAAGCCGCGGCGATGGCGTCGGCCGAGCCGTCGGCCGAGGCGTTGTCGAGCACGATGACCTCCATGTCGGTCTCGGAGGTCTGCGCATAGAGCGTGCGCAGCGCGGCCAGCGTCAGGGCCCGGGTGTTGTAGCTGATCACGATGACGGTCAGGTCGGGGGCGGGCCGGGTCACGACGGCCGCCCCCGGCCGGTCGGGCGCCCGTGCAGGGCCTGAGCCAGCATCCAGCCGCAACGCGCCAGGCGCAGCCGCGCCAGCGTCGCCAGCGCGCGGCCCCGCTCGCCGGCCGCGAGGCCGGGATGGCGCAGCACCCGCGGCGCGTGCGCCGCCACGCTGAACGGCATGGCCAGCGCCCTTAGCCCCCAGCCCAGCCGCGCCCGGGCCGAGCCGTCGGTCAGTCCGAACCCCTCCTGCGTCAGCCGCCGCCACTTGCCCGCGAGCGCCGGCCAGTCGCTCCGCGCCGGATGCGCGACCGCCAGCGCGTCGTCGTAGCGCAGCCGGGCGCCGGCGGCGACGGCGCGGTGGCACCAATCCTTATCCTCCGACAGCCCCGCGCGGAACGGCCCCGTCATCTCGAACACGGCGCGGGTGGTCAGCAAGTTGGCGGTGACCGAGAAGCCGTGACGCTCGATATAAGCGCGCTGGCGGAAGGCGAAGACGCGCTCGAAGGCCTCCGCCCCAGAGCGGGGGGGCGGCGTCTCGTCGAAGAGGTCGATGCGCCCGCCGACCACCGCCCCCTCGACCGGGAGCGCGCGGGCATGGGCCAGCCAGCCGGGCTGCGGCACGCAGTCGGCGTCCAGGAAGGCCAGCCGCGGCGCCCGGGTCGCGGCCACCCCCGCGTTGCGCGCATGCGCCGCCCCGGGGCGCGGCGCGTGCACCAGGCGGACCGGGGCCGCCCCGATCTCGGGCGGAGGCACCGAGCCATTGTCGGCGACCACGATCTCCACGCCCTCCAGCGCCTCCGGCCGCGCCGTCAGCGCCTCCAGGCAACGCGCCAGCCGCGCATGGTCGTCGCGATGCGGGATGATGATCGCCAGCTCTGGCGCGGTGTCGCCCATGGGGCCGGGTCTCTCCTGGGGGTGCGGCGGTACAATGCCGATCCGCCGATCCGGTTCAAGGGTCATGCCGTCCCGGCCGACGCGTCCGCGCGCGGGGCGATCTCGTCGAGGACAGCGCCCAGGGCCTCGGCGTAACGCGCCAGCCGCGCCTCGACCTGTGCGCGCCCGCGCGCCACATCCCGGGCCAGCGCGGCCCGATCCTCGTAGCCGCGGACGATCTTCGCCACGATCTCGTCGGCGTCCTCGGTCCGGCAGTCGGCGACGTGGTCGTAGCCCAGCGTGCCGAACAGCCCCGCGAACTTGCGGCTATAGGCCATGGGGATCACCGGCACCCCCGAGGAGAAAGCCGCCACGGTGGCGTGCATCCGCGCGCCCGTGAAGAAGTCCATCCCGGCGATGTAGCTCTTGGCCTCGGAGGGCGCGCCGAAGAAGGGCGCCACCCGCGCGCCGGGGAACTCGGCGGCCAGGGCCTCGCCGACGCGGTGGTCGTCCTCGGTGGCGTTCTGGCGCGACTGGACGTGGCCGACGAGATGCAGCTCGACCTCGGGGCGGGCGTGGAACCAGCCCAGGAGCGCGCGGATCAGCGCCGGGTAATCCGCCTTGAGCCCGAACTGGTTGGCCCCGGTATAGCCGCCGTTGAACAAAAGCCCCGAGACGTTGACGCCGACGCGCACGGGACCGCCCGGCGCGCGCGGGGCGGGCGGGTCGTAGGGCAGGCCCATGGCCACGTCGGTCGCCTCCAGGGCAGACGCGCCGGGCGCGAGCGCCTCGAGCGCGCGCGAGGACGGGGCGTCGCGCGTCGCCGCCAGCCGGGTCCAGCCGATCGCCCGCCGCGCCAGCATCCGCGCTCCGGCGCCCTCGAAGGGCCCGATCGTCTGCGGCGCCAGCACCAACGGCACTCCGGCGAGCCGGGTGCGCAGCTTGCTCACCCACAGGTCGGTGAAGCGCTGGCGGCCGTAGATGTCGGTGAAGCTGTCCCCTGCCCCGATATCGACGATCAGGTCGCAGCGCGCGATCGCAGCGCCCACGGGCCCGCCCGGGCGCAGCAGCGCGCGGCGGCGGAAGGCGTGGTCCTCGATGTCGGGGGCCTCGAAATACCACGGGCGCGGGTCGCGCCAAGTCAGCAGCAGGAACCGGACCGCGCGGCCCCGCCCGGCCGCGACCCGGCGAAGGATCTCGACATTCGAGACGGTCAGGGCGCCGATGCCCAGATTGTCGGAGTTCATCGAGTGCCAGAACAGACCGATGGTGAGGGGGGGCTGGGTCATCTCGGGCCTTCGCTGCGATGGGGTCGGGGACGATCCCCGTGGCGCGCCGGGCCCTTCTAGCGCATCTTCGGAACGGCGCAATTCACGCCCGGGCGCGCGATTGCAATCGCGCGCCCCCTGCGCCATCTAGCCTCCGCGTCGCCCCGCGAGCGGCCGCCAGGAGGGATCGCCGTGACAGACCGGAGCGCAAACCGCGCGGGCCGTCCCGCCTCGCCCGTGCTGGCCCGCGTGGCGCGGGGGGAGCTATGCGCGGGCTGTGGCGGCTGCGTGCTGGCGGCGCCGGGCCGCATCGAGATGCGCATGACGCCGCCGGGGGTGCTGCGCCCGCAGCAGACCGCCCCGCTCGACCCCGCCCAGGACGAGCGGATCGCGCGCATCTGCCCCGGGTTGGGTCAGCGGGTCTCGGCGCAGGGGCGGCGCGACCACCCGCTCTGGGGGCCCTATCTGGACATGCAGGTCGGCCATGCGACCGATCCCGCGCTGCGCCACCGGGCCTCCTCGGGGGGCGGGCTGTCGGCAGTGGCGGCGCATCTGATCGAGACCGGCGCGGTGGACGGGGTGGTGCAGACCGGCGCCGACCCGCGCGTGGCGGTGGCCAACGTGACCCGGGTCTCGCGCGATGCCGAGGCGGTGGCCGCAGCGGCCGGCTCGCGCTACGCGCCCTCGGCGCCGCTGGCCGGGCTGGGCCCGCTGCTGGAGGGCGAAGGGCGCTACGCCTTCGTGGGCAAACCCTGCGACGTGGTCGCGTTGCGGGCCCTGGCGCGGGAGGATCCGCGGGTGGCCGCCCGCTTTCCGGTGGTGCTGTCCTTCTTTTGCGCGGGGGTGCCCGCGCAGGCCGGGGCCGAGGCCGTGCTGGCCCGGCTCGGCGCCGACCCGGACGCGACCGTGGCGTTCCGCTACCGCGGCCATGGCTGGCCCGGGCGCGCGACCGCACGGCTGGCCGACGGCACCGAACGGTCGATGAGCTACCACGACAGCTGGGGCCGGATCCTGTCGCGCCATCTGCAGCCGCGCTGCAAGCTCTGTGCCGACGGGACGGGGGTGGAGGCCGATCTCGTCTTCGCCGACGCCTGGGAGAGCGATGCGAACGGCTATCCCCTCTTCGAGGAGCGGGACGGCCAGAGCCTGATCGTGACGCGGACCGAGGCGGGGGCGCGGCTGCTGGAGGCGGCGCGCGCCGCCGGCCGGATCGAGACGCGGGCCTTCGACCCCGCCGGACTGGCCGCGATCCAGACCGGGCAGTTCAACCGGCGCACGGCGCTGCTGGCGCGGCTGGCCGCGCTGTGGCTGCTGCGCCGGCCGATCCCGCGCTACCGCGGGCTGCGGCTGGGCGCCGCCGCGCGGCTGGGCCGGCCCTCCGCGCTGGCGCGCAACTTCCTGGGCACATTGCGCCGCGGGATCGCGGGCCGGCTCTGAGCGCGGCCTTCAATCCCGGCCCGGGCGCGTGATAGGGTGGCGCCTGGCCGGGCGGACCGCGGCCACGGCGGCCGGAGGCCCGGCGGGAAGAGCACCGATGACGCAGCTATCCGACACGGCGCGCCCCGCCCGGACGCGCACCGGCCTCCCGGGGCTGGCCACGGTCGCGGTCCTGGCGATCTGCACGCCGCTGACGCTGGACCTGGCCGGGCTGGCGCTGAACCCGATCCGCATCGTCCTGCTGACGGTGACGGCGCCGCTGCTGGTGATGCTGTTCATGGGCCGGCTCGGGCGGTTCGGCGCCATCGATGCGCTGGTGCTGGGATACAGCCTCTGGCAGGTGGTGGCGATCGCGGTCAACAATCCCGAGCGGGTGGTGCAGTTCTCGGGCTCCAACACGCTCGACTTCCTGGGCGGTTACCTGATCGGCCGCGCGGCGATCCGCTCTCCGGAGGACATGGCGCGCTTCGTCAAGCTGCTGATGGTGGTGTTGCTGGTGCTGCTGGGGCCCGCCCTGATCGAGTCGCAGACCGGGCGCCCGCTCATCCCCGAGCTTCTGTCGCGGGCGGGCCTCGCCACGATCGACGATGTGCCCGCCTTGCCCCGGCTGGGGCTGGAGCGGGCGCAGGCGGTCTTCTCCCACCCGATCCATTACGGCCTCTTCGCCTCCTCGATGCTGGCGCTCGTCTTCGTCGGGCTATCGCATCGCCTCTCGATGACGCGACGGGTGCTGGCGGGGGGGCTGGTGATCGTCTCCACCGTCCTGTCGGTCTCCAGCGGGGCGCTGCTGCCGCTGGCGATCCAGGTCTTTCTGATCGGCTGGGCGCTGACGGCCCACAGGATCACGCGCCGCTGGCTGGTGCTGGGGGTGCTGTCGCTGCTGGGCTTCGCGGTGATCGAGCTGCTCTCGGACCGCCCGGCGATCGTGGCGGTGCTGACGCGGCTCGCCTTCAACGCCCACAACGTCTACATGCGCACGCTGATCTTCACCCACGGGATGGAGAACATCCTGGCCAACCCGGTCTTCGGGCTGGGGCTGAACGACTGGGTGCGCCCGGCCTTCATGTATAGCGGAAGCGTCGACAACTTCTGGATCCTCAACGGGATGCGCTACGGCATCCCGGGCGTGGCGATGATCGCGGCGGCGATGGCGGTGGCGATGATCGGCGTGGGCCGGCGGCGCTTCGCGCCCGGGGGCGAGGCGGCCGCCTGGCAGCTGGCCTGGATGCTCTCCATGATCTCGCTGGTGCTGACGCTGTTCACGGTCCATGTCTGGGGCGGGGTCTACACCTACCTGATGATCATGATGGCCAGCGGCCAGTTCCTGATCACCTGGGAGGAGGCGCCCGATCGGACGCCCGCCTCCCCCGCCGACGCGCCCCCGAGGCGCCGCGGTCCCGTCTATACTCGCTTCGGCCCGAACTGAGGCCGCCGGTTCAGCCGACGCGCCCGCCCCGAAGCAGCCGGGCCGCGATCAGCCCGCGCAGCCGGGGCATCGCCAGCGGCGCCGCCAGCAGCACCGCCGCCAGCAGGGCGTGGCCGGGATCCAGCACCTCGCGCAGCGCGCCTGAGGGCGGCGCCGCCCACAACTCCCAGGCGGCCAGGACCAGGGCCGCGCCGCAGACCGACAGGGCTCCCGCCAGCCGCACGACCGGCACGCCCTGGCGCCGCGAGACCAGGATCAGCCCCAGGACCAGCGCCGCCAGCTCGAAGGCGACGCCCGTCCAGGCCAGCCCCGCGACGCCGTATCCGCGCCACAGCACCCACAGCGCCACCGCCACCCCGACGGCGCGCAGCACCCCGGTGGCCGTCACGTCCCAGGTGTGCCCCGCCGCCAGCGCGGTGGTGGTGCAGAAGGTGCGCGCCGTGCGCAGCCCCTGCGCCAGCCCCAGGATCACCAGCACCGACGCGCCGGCGGCATAGCCCGGCCCGAACAGCCCCACCAGCAGCGGCGGCCCCAGCACCGCCATCCCCAGCATCAGCCAGATCCCGGCGCAGACGCTGACCTCGCCGAGCAGCAGCGCTCGCGCCCGGAAGGCCGCGCCGCCGTCGCGCCCGATCGCCTCCCGGTCGCGGCTGAGCCCCGGCAGGAACATCCCGGAGATGGTGTTGGGCAGCACCCGCGCCGGGGTCACCGCCATCAGGAAGGCGGCCGAGAACCAGCCCAGGGTGACGAGATCGGTCTGATTGGCCACCAGCATCCGCTCGCCCTGCATCACCGCCATCATCAGCAGGCCATTGATCGCGAGCGGCCCCCCGAAGCCGACGCTGCTGCGGACATGGCCCCACTCCCAGGCCAGGCCGAAACGGCGCCTGGCCAGCGCATGCGACAGCGCCAGGGCGGCCGCATGCTGCATCACGATCGCCCCGAGCATCACGCGCCAGTCGGGAAAGATCAGCCAGATCGCCCCCACCGCCAGAAGCGACACCGCCGGAGAGGCCACGTTCATCACCGCCTGGGGCCAAAAATCCATCCCGCGCTGCACCCGGAAGACGTCGAGATGGATGAACCCCCGCAGCAGCGGCACCAGCGCCAGCACCTGATAGGCCCAGACCAGCTCGGGGGTCTGGACGAAGGCGGCATAGGGCCGGGCCAGCGCGAGCATCACCGCCGCCGAGACCAGCCCGCGCACGACCTGCAACAGGTGCAGCGTGTCCTGCAGGCGGGGCTCGTCGCCCGCCGGGCTCTGGACCAGCAGCTTCTGCACCGAGAAGTTCCCAGCCGTCTCGATCAGCGTCCACAGGATCGCGAAGGTCGCGGCGATCCCGAAATCCTCGACCGAGAGCAGGCGCGCCACGAGAATGTTGCGCAAGAACAGCAGCACCGTCGATGAAAGCTCCGAGCCCAGCAGCAGGCCGCCCGCCCGGATCATCGGGCGTGCGCGGACGGGGAGGGGAGGCGGGCGGTCATGGCCGGCTTAAACCAAATCGACCCGGACGGCGCCAGGGTGGGCGGCTCACCAGTCGCGCACCCAGCTCCAGTCGTAGGGGTCCTGATCCGGGGTCGGGCCCACCGCGCCCATCGCGCGCCCGGCCAGCAGCCCGTCGGCGCGCGGCCGGGCCAGCGCCACCGCCGCGGAGGCGGTCTCGGGCGAGAAGGCGCCGTCCGGCCCCAGGGCGAACCGCGCCAGGAGGCTGCGTCCGCCGTCGTCATGGCGCAGCCCGGCATCGTTGCCGGCATCGTCCGCCCCGCCGGAAAAGCCCAGCACGTTGCCGCGCAACTCATGGCCCGCCGCCGCGTCCATCATCGCGAAGCCCGAGTTGAACAGGGTGTTGAAGCCGTCGCCCAGACCGTTGGGCACGCCGTCCCCGTCGATATCCCCCGGCCAGGGCCGCAGGAACGAGTTGCGCGTCACCGCGATCCCGCGGTCGTCCGGGTCGCGGAAGCTGACCGCCGCGGGGGCCGTGACCCAGAGAAGGTTGTGGCGCACCGTGATGTCGGAATAGGCCGCCCGGCCCGGCAGCGCGTTGGAGAAGACGCCCTGGATGTAGGGCAGGGCCGGAAGCGCCTGCCAGTAGGGGCGCCCCGTCCGCGCGTCGGCCTGGCAGCGCAGCAGCCAGGTCTCGCCGGGGGCGGTCAGCGTCAGCGACGGGACCGGGCCGGACCGGCCGACGCGCAGAACCGCGCCCGGGGGAGGCTCCAACCGGATCGGCCCGGCGCTCGTCGGATCGCTCTGCACGCCGAAGCGCGGCCCCCGTCCGTCCGCGCAGTCCGGCGCCGGCAGCGTGGCGCGGCCCGGCCCGATCAAGCGGTGCTGCACCCGGTCGTCGGCCGGCAGGCGGGCGGGCACGGGCCCCGGGGGCGTGCCGCGCAGCCCCGCGCCGAAGCCCGGCTGCAGCAGCCCGTCGCGGCCGGGAAAGGCGATGTTGCCCTCGATCAGGACATCGGAGACGTCGCAGCTGACATTGCTCGCGGCGAAAAGATGCACGAAGTCGGGATGGATGCGGTTGTTGCTCCAGACATGCGACATCACGTTGCGGCGCACCGTCACCCCGCGCGTTTCGGCGCAGTCCCCCCCGCCCAGCAGCTGCGGGGAGAGGCGCAGGAAGTCGCCCCAGCTGTGGCGCATCCGGTTGTCCTCGACCACGATGCCGGTGCCGCCGACGGCGATGGCGTTGACGATGCCCTCGAAGCGGTTGTCGCGGATGACGACGTCGCGCAGCCGGAGGCCGCGGATGCCGGAGAGATTGCGCTCCAGCTCGGTCTGCCCCGCGCGCGCCTGCCCGAGCGTGCCGCGGACATGCAGCCGCTCCAGCAGGACCGCGCGGGTCTCGCCGCGCGAGGCCAGGGTCACCGCCGACCGGATGCCCACGAAGCCCGTCGCGCCGGGGGGCAAGGCGGGCACGTCGTCGAGCAGGAAGTCGAGATCGCGCAGCACCACGCCGCCATTGGGCCGGTCGGGGTCGGTCGAGCGCATCATCCACATGTTCAGCACCGGCCGCGCCTCCGGGTCGGTCGCCTCGAAGACGATCGGCGCGCGGGCCTCGGGGTCGAGGAACGCATCCGGGAAGTCGCGCCCGTCGAGATCCATGTAGCGGCCGGGGTTGAGGCAGACCGTGAGACCGGACTTCTCGGCCACCGACAGCGCGAGCACGGCGCGCAGCTCCCCGGTGGTGGAGACGCAGCGCGCGCCGGCCCGCAGGATCAGCTCCTGCGCCATGCCGCCCGGGCCCGTCAGGCGGTGGCGCCCGGGAACCGCGTCGCCCAGGGCGGCGGCGGGGCGCAGCAGACCGCCGCGCGCGGCGAAAACGCCGCCGCCGGCGCGGTAGGTGCCATCGGGCAGAGGGGTCGGGACCGCCGCCTCGCCGGCGAGGTTGCGCAGCCCGAAGACCGCCGCGCCGGGCCCGGTATCGCCGGCCCGCGTCGACCCGGACGCCGCGAGCACCGCCGCGACCGACAGCGCGGGCAGCACGGCTCCGGCCCATCTCAGAAACCCACGCATCGCACGCTCCCACCCGATGCGATGGACGGCGCCGCATCCGCCGTGGCGGTCCGACGGGGCTGAATGCGGGGATGGCACCGCGGTCTCTTCAAGCGGTCTCCCGGCGGCCGTGATCGAGACCGAGGCCGATCGAGGCGGCGCCGGGCTCCAGGTCGGCCCCCCTTGATCTCCTCGCAGCGATGGGTCGCCGTGATCTCGCGCCAGAAGACATCGACGCTGATAGAGGGATCGTAGGGGGTCGGAAGGCTATCGTGAAGCGCGATCAGCCCCTCCGGCGAGGCGAGCGGCGCGTATCGCTCGAAGTCCATCCTGACGCCTTCGTGGGAATGATCTCCGTCGATCATCAGGAAGTCGATCTCGCGGCCGCCGAGGCTCTTCCCGACCTGCGCGAGGGGCGCGGCGTCATGGGAATTTCCGCGCAGCGGTTCCAGCCGCTGCCCCGGATTCGCGAAACGCCGGTAGGCCGCCTCCTTCCAGCGCGGATAGCCTCCGCCGTTTCGTCCATACGGCATGTCGAGGCCGATGATCAGCGCATCGTCCGAAACGACGCGGCGGAACAGGAACAGGCTGCCGCCCTTGGCCGTGGCGATCTCGAGGACGCCCCGCGGTTTCCGGGCCGCCAGCATCTCCAGCGTCCTGTCCAGCTCCTTGATGGCCTTGCGATCGCTGAGGTTCTTTCCCTGGTGCCAGGCCCATTTCAAGGCCGAGACGCGCCTCGGATGCGCGCCCGCATTGTCCATCGCTCGGAGTTTCCGCTTCAGAGAATGAATCATCGAGCTCCCGAGCCCCCACAGATCTGCCCCACCGCCCCCCGTTCATGACCCGTCAGGCCAGGACAGGACAGGCAACTTGGCGCGGCGCTCCCGGACGAGACGCTACGCGCCGAAATCATCGAAATCGAGGCCGAGGCGCCAATCACGCTCCGCTTCGCGGTGGTGCCTGGGCCGCCAGCACCTCCGAGAGCAGCAGGTTGGGGAATTTGCGGCGGATCGTGACGGCGCAGAATACCTCCGTCAGCGCCTCGATCCGGCGCAGCTCCACCAGGCGGCCCGCGGCGAGCTCGTCCTGCACGACGATGGGCGGCAGGATGGCGAGCCCCAGATCCGCCCGCGCAAGCA
Organism: Jannaschia seohaensis; assembly: GCF_900116765.1. Classification (GTDB taxonomy): domain Bacteria; phylum Pseudomonadota; class Alphaproteobacteria; order Rhodobacterales; family Rhodobacteraceae; genus Jannaschia; species Jannaschia seohaensis. Next base: position 38,391 of record NZ_UETC01000015.1, read on the forward strand.
GCCGCAGCATCGCCATGTCATCCGCCTCCGCCGCGATCCGGGGCAGGATGCCCGCCCGGTCCAGAAGCGCGTCGATCCCCGCCCTGAGCGAAGACTCGGGCGTGGGCAGGATCAGGGGGTGTTCGGCCAAGATCTCCGCCAGGGGCATGTCCGGCCCGGGGTCGCGGGCGGGCGTGCCGATCAGCGCCACGCCCTGCGCGTCGAGCCGGTGCACCAGATAGGGGCTGGAGGCGTCCCGCGCCGGGACCAGGTTGGTCAGCACCACGTCGAGCGCCATCGCGTCGAGCCCGCGCAGCAGATCCTCCTGGCTGCCCGAGCGCAGCACGATCTCCACGTCGTCGCGGCCGATGATCGGGCGCAGGAAGGCGATCTGGAAGTTGCGCGACAGCGTCGCCAGCGCCCCGATCCGAAGCGCCTTGCGCCGCGCCCCCGCCGCCTTGAGCGTGACCGACAGATCCTCGGCCGCGCGGAAGATCTCCTCGGCATGGTCGAGCGCCACATGCCCCGCCTCGGTCAGCACCAGGTTGCGGCCCTGCCGTTCGAACAGGGCGTGGCCCAGCGAGGCCTCCAACGCCTTGATCTGCGTCGAGACCGCCGATTGCGAGATGTTGAGCGCCCGCGCCGCCCCGGTCAGCGTCCCGTCGCGGGCGACGGCGCGGAAGAGGCGCAGGTGATGCAGGTTGATCGTGGACATACTTCTATCTAATAGAACGGTTTCTCCCTGAATATGAAATTTTCTGGATCGAGGCGAGGCGCTATCTGCCCCGGCGCATGATCCTGTCCGGAGCCCGCCCATGACTTTCTCCTTCGCTTTCCTCGCGCCCCTGGTCCTGCTGGCGGTCGCCGCGCTTTCGGGGGGCCGCGCGGGGCGGCGCCCCGGCGGGCCCGCCCGCTGGTCCGAGGCGGCGGCGGCCGCGGCCGGCGCCCTGGTGGTGCTGGGGCTGGTGCAGCTGGCGGTCTCGGGGCCTGCGGCGGCCTTCGGGCTGAAGGCGGGGCCGGTGGGGCTGACCATGGCGCTGCTGGTGTCGTTCATCGGCTGGGTGGTGATGCGCTACAGCCGCAGTTACCTGGATGGCGAAGCGCGCGAGGGCCGGTTCCACGGGCTGATGCTGGCCACGCTGGCGGCGATCCTGGTCTTCGCGCTGTCCGGCGATGTCTGGCTTCTGCTGCTCTCGGCCATTGCGGTGGGCCTGACGCTGCGGCGGCTTTTGCTGTTCTACCCGGAGCGGGCGGAGGCGCGGCGCGCGGCGACCAAGTTCGCGCTGGTCTGGCATGGCGGCGACGCGGCGCTGTTCGGGGCGGCGGTTCTCTTGACGTCGCGCTTCGGCACCGGGGCGCTGGACCTGCTGGCGGCGCGCGCCACCCAGGAGGGGCTGGGCGTGGCGGGGCATCTCGCCATGGGGCTCGTCGTGCTGGCGGCGCTGCTCAAGACGGCGGCCTTCCCGCTCCATGGCTGGCTGACCGAGGTGATGGAGGCGCCCACCCCGGTCTCGGCGCTGCTCCATGCGGGGATCATCAACTCGGGCGGCGTGCTTTTGATCCAGGCCTCGGATCTGGTGCAGCTCAGCCCCGGCGCGATGGCGGCGCTGGTGATGGCGGGGGGGCTGACGGCGCTGTTCGGGGCCGCGGTGATGCTGGCGCAGAGCGCGGTGAAGACGGCGCTGGCCTGGTCCACGGTGGCGCAGATGGGCTTCATGCTGCTGCAATGCGGGCTGGGGCTCTGGGCGCTGGCGCTGCTGCATATCCTGGCGCATTCGCTCTATAAGGCGCATGCCTTCCTGTCCTCGGGCGGCGCCGTCGCCGCCGTGGCGCAGATCCGGCGGCCCGGGCCGGTGGCGGTGCCCGATCTGGGGGCGGTGCTGCGCTCCTTCGGGCTGGCGCTGGCGATCTATGCGGGCATCGCGCTGATCTTCACCCTGGTTCTGGGGCCCAAGACGGCGCAGGCGCTGGCGCTCGGCGCGATGCTGATCTTCGGGGTTGCCTATCTGGTGGCCCAGGGCCTGGCCGACCTCGCCCCGGCGGAGCTGACGCGCCGCACGGTGACGGCCTCGCTGGCCGCCGCGGTCGCTTATTTCTCCTTCCAGGCAGTCGCGCAGAAGATCTGGGGGCCGGGCCTGCCGCCCGCCCCGGTGCCCGGCGCGCTGGAATGGGCGCTGATCGTGCTGGCGATCCTGTCCTTCGGGGCGGTGGCGCTGGCGCAGGCGCTGTTCCCGCTCTGGGCGCATCACCCGGCGGTGGCGGGGCTGCGCGTGCATCTCGCCAACGGCCTGTATCTCAACGCGCTGCTCGACCGCGCCATCGGCGGATTCCGCGCCGCGCGGGAGGGCTGAGCCATGGAGACCTCTATGACCGATCCGATCCTCGCGGCCGCCGAGGCCGCCGCCCGCCGCATCCCCCCCGCCTTCCCGCTGGAGGCCACGGTGGCGGTGAACCCCTTCCTGGGCCAGACCGGCGAGGATCTGGCCACCGCCTCGGCCCGGCTGACCCGGGTGGCGGGGGTGCGCGCGACCCGGACCATGGCCGAATATGCCGCGCTGATCGATGACGGCACGATCGCCGAGGAGGACCTCTCCGCCGCCCTGGCCGCCGCGCCCGCGGCCGCGCGGCCCGCCGATGTGGCCGCCCTGCGCGCCCTGGCCCGCACCCCGCCCGAGGGCGACCCGCCCACGCCCCTGCCCAGCGTGGCGGACCTGGCCGCCCGGGCCACCGGCACCGACTGGCCCTCGGTCATCGAGAAGAGCTTCGGCCTCTGGGCCGCGGGCTATTTCGACCGGGGTCAGGCGCTGTGGATGCCCAAACCCGGCGAGAGCGCCTTCGACGCCTGGCGCGGCTGGGCCGTCCATGACCTGACGCCCGAGATCGCGGGGCTCCGGGGCTTCTGCGAGCATGTCCTGCGCGCCCCCGACACCGTCGAGCGCGCAACCTTGCGCGCCGCCGAGGCCCTGGGCCTGACCGGGGAGGCGGCCGAGACGGTCTTCCACCGGCTGCTGATGGAGCTGGGCGGCTGGGCGCAGCACGCGCGCTGGCTGCTCTGGGAGGCGGAGCTGGAGGGCCGGACCTCCGACGCGCTGGCCGGGCTGCTGGCGATCCGCCTGATCTGGGAAGAGGCGCTGCTGGCCCATGTGCCGGGGCTCGCGCAGGACTGGGCCGCGACGGTGGCCGCCCATGCCGCGCCGGTCGTCCCCGGCCCCCGGGACGCGGCCCGCGCCATCCTGCAAGACGCCGCCGAGCGCGCGCATCAGCGCGGGCTGGTCGCCGCGCTGGACGGCCCCGCGCCCACGGGGGAGCGGCCGAAGCTCCAGGCGGCCTTCTGCATCGACGTGCGCTCCGAGGTGTTCCGCCGGGCGCTGGAGGCGGTGGATCCCGGCATCGAGACGATCGGCTTCGCGGGCTTCTTCGGCCTGCCGATCTCACACAAGGCGCGCGGCTCGGACGTGGCCGAGGCGCATCTGCCGGTGCTGCTGACCCCCGGCTTGGAGACCACCAGCCACGGCGACGAGGCCGCCGAGCAGGATGCCCGCATCGCCGCCCGCGCCACCCGCGCCTGGGGCCGGTTCCGGCAGGCGGCGGTCTCCTCCTTCGCCTTCGTCGAGTCGGCGGGCCCGCTCTATGCGGTGAAGCTGGTGCGCGACGCGCTCGGGATGGAGCATGCCGCCGCCCCGTCGCCCGCCCCGCAGGTCGTGGGCGGGCTTTCCGCCAAGGCCCGCGCCGACACCGCCGCCGCCGTCCTCAAGGCCATGAGCCTGACGAAGGGCCATGGCGAGATCGTGCTGCTTCTGGGCCATGGCGCGCAGGTGGCCAACAACCCCCATGAGAGCGCCTATCATTGCGGCGCCTGCGGCGGGCATACGGGCGAGGTCTCGGCCCGGGTGCTGGCGCAGCTTCTCAACGACCCGGAGGCGCGGGCGGGGCTGGCCGCGCGCGGGGTGGATCTGGCCCCCGACACGCTCTTCGTGGCCGGGCTGCACGACACGACCACGGACGCGGTCACGCTCTATGACGTGGACACGGGCTCGGACGCCTTGCGCCGGGTGCGGGACTGGCTGACCCAGGCGGGCCGCGCCGCCCGGACCGAGCGGGCGGCGACCTTGCCCGGCGCGACCCCCGCCACCGTGGCCGAACGCGCGCGCGACTGGGCGCAGGTGCGGCCCGAATGGGGGCTGGCGGGCTGCGCGGCCTTCATCGCCGCGCCGCGGACGGCGACCGCCGGGCGCGATCTGGGCGGGCGCGCCTTCCTGCACAGCTACGACTGGCGGGCCGATGACGGCTTCGGCACGCTGGAGCTGATCCTGACGGCGCCGGTGGTCGTGGCGAGCTGGATCAGCCTGCAATATTACGGCTCCTCGGTGGCGCCCGAGGCCTTCGGCGGCGGCAACAAGCTGATCCACAACGTGGTCGGCGGCATCGGCGTGATCGAGGGCAATACCGGGCGCCTGCGCCCCGGCCTGCCCTGGCAGGCGGTGCATGACGGCGCGGGCCTGGTCCACGACCCGCTGCGCCTGACGGTGATGATCGAAGCCCCGCGGGAGGCGATCTCGGACGTGCTGGAGCGCCACCCGGAGGTGCAGGCGCTGTTCGACAATGGCTGGCTGCACCTGATGGTTCTGGAGGAAGGCCGGGTCGCGGCCCGCTACCGCCCCGGCCGCATCTGGGAAGGGCAGGAGATGGAGCGGGCCGCCGCCTGACCCGCGCCCCGGCCCGTTTCCCCCGACCGACGGCGCTGGCCTGCGATACCGAGCCATCCCGCCCCCGAGAGACCGGGCTGCGCCGTGGGAGACCTGCGGGCGGACATGCGGGATCTGCTCGACGCGGATGCCGCCGCCCGGGGCGCGCGGGACGCCCCGCGCGCCTTGGCCCCGGAGCGCGCGCCGACCGCTGGCTGGCCCCTGACGGGATGGGGGCGCTGGCGCACTGCGCGCGGCCCTGTCGGGGGACACCGAGGCCTGGCTGCGCGGGAGGCCCGCCCTCTGACGCTCGGGCGATATGGTCTGCCGCCCGGGACGGATCGCCGCCGCCGTCAGCCGGCCCGAGCACCAGGCGCCCGTGTCGACAGCCCCGCGCCGCCCCGCCCGCGGCAATGCACGGTTTGCCATCGCCGCCCGATTCCCCGTAAGGGGGGCGAGCCGCCCCCGGACGCGACCCCGCATGACCCAGCTCCCCGCCAGTTTCCTCGCCCGTACCGCGCATTATCCCGCGCGGGTGCGCGCGGCGCTCGGCCGGAGGCTGGCGCCCGAGGATGTGAGCCTGCATCTGACCGCGCTGCATGGCGCCTCCGACATCCCCGAGGCGCGGCTGCGCGACCTGCTGGACGACCCGCCCCTGGTCGACGCCTTCCTCGGGCGCCTCCTGCAATCGCAGCTCTTCGCCACGCGCGCCGCCGCCCTTGAGGCCACGCTCGACGACCCCGCGCCCCTGAGCGGCGGCGCCGCCGCCCTGGCGCTTGCCGAGGCGGAGGCGCTGCTCGCGCCCCTGACCGACCCCGCGCGCCCCTATCTGTGGAAGCTGCGCGATATGGCCGAGCAGGATGCGGGCGGCAAGCCGGGCCGCCTGACGCCCGAACGGGCCTCCGCGCTGCTGGATCTGTCGGCGCTCCTGCGTCTGGCCGAGGGGGCCGGGACGGCGGCCGAGGTGCTGGCCCGCGCGCTGCTCGACCCCGCGCCCCTGCCCCTCGCCGCCTGGAGCGCGGCGGTGCTGGGCGAGACCGCCGCGCGGGCGGGCACGCCCGCCGATCCCGGCCCCCGCGCCGTGGCGCTGGCGCGGCTGATCGTGCAAGGGCGCGGGCTGCTGCCGCTCCGCGCCGCCGACCGCACCGCCTGGGCCGCCCTGCCCCGCGACGCGGACGGCGCGCTGGAGGCGGGGCGTCCCCGCGAGATCCGACTGGAGGTCGCGCCCGGCGTCGCCCTCTCCCCGATCCTGGAGGCGGGGCTGCGGGTCACCGCCCTCGGCGCCGGCCCCCGCGCGCTGATCGGGCCCGACCCGGAGGACGGCCCCTCCTGGGCCGCCGAACTCACGGGCCATCCCGACCCGCGCCCGGCCAGCGAGATCGCCTGGCTCGACGGCCCCGGCGCCTCCCTGCCGCCGCTGCCGGTCGCGACCCGCCGCGCGCGCCCCGTGCCGCCGGGCGACGCGGACCCGGCCAGCGCCTATGCCATCGTGCTGCGCCTGGACCCGGACGCGCCCATCGGCACTTGGCTCAATCTCGACCAGGCCCATGTGCTGCCCGGCCACGGCGCAGCGGCCCTGACGGCGGCGAAAGCCCTCGACGCGCCCGCCACGCGGCCCGTCGTGCTGGCCAGCCGCCTGAGCCCCGCCGATCCCGATCACATGACCCGCGCCGTGGCCCGCCACTGGGCCCATGCCGGGCGCTACCCGGTTTCGGGCGCGATGCTGGATTACGACCCCGCCACGGGCCGCTTCGAGCTCGACGCCCATGCACGGACGCAGCCCACCCGGCTGCTACCCGCCGCGCTGACCTCCCTGCCGCTCGGGATGCTGGAGACGGCCGGCCTGCACGGCCCCCTGGTGACGCTGGCCGAGGGGATCGGCGTGGCCATGCCCACCTTGCTGCCCGCCGCCACCCGCGCGGGGCTGGCCCGGGCGCTCGCGCCCGAGCGGCTCGACGGACCCGCCCGCGCCGCCATCCTGGAAGCGGGCCCCGTGACCCGCGCGCTGCTCACCCGGCTCGACGGCGCGCGCCACTGGCCGGTGGAGCATCTGCTCGCCGCCCGCGCCGCGCGCCACGACGCGCTGGCCGCCCGTCTCGACGCCTTCGCCGACCGCCCCGAGGCCGAGGCCGTGCCCGCCCTGCTGGCCGATCTCGCCGCGCCCGAGGCCGACCCCATCGGCCTGGAGGCCCCCACGGGCCGCTTCCTCACCGCGCTCGCGGCCGAGGGCGCGCTGCTGGCCGCCCTGCCCGAGGATCTCCTGCTCGACGCGCTGGAGCGCGCCCGCCACCACCCCGAGGCCGACCGCATCGCCCGCGCCCTGGCCGTGACCGGGCCCGAGATGGTGGGCGACCGGCCCTTCCTGATCGAGCCGCTCACCGATCTCTGGGCCGTGGGCCTGCCCGAGCCCGCGCTCCAGGCCGCCTGGGCCGCCCTGGCCGAGGCGCAGCTCGCCGCCGATCCCGAAACCCCGGGCCGGCTGATCCTGCTGGCGGCCTCCGGGCGGCGCCATGCGGGGGCGGCGGCGCTGGCCCGGCTGGCCGCGCGCCTGGCGCAGGTCGCGCCCGAGGCGCTGGCGGATCCGCGCCTCGCCCGCCATTTCCGCGCCCTGCCCGACCATCCCGACTGGCCGCTCATGGCGCGCGCGCTCGGCCCCGCCGCCGCCGCTATCGCCGCCGCCCGCGACCCGCGCGACCGCTTCGCCGCCGCCCTCGCCGCGGGCGACCGGGACGCGGCGCAGACCGCCCTGGCCGAGCTGCACCTGCTCAACGAGGGCGAGTTGGCCGGCTGGCTCGACGGGCTGCGCGGCCTCTCCAACGAGTTGGCCGCGCTGGATCTCGACATCGCGGGCCATGTCCCCCCCGGCGGCGGCGTTCAGCGGCGCAAGCTGATGGCCGCGCTGCTCCGCGACCGGGCGGAGCTGTCCCGGCTCGCGGCGGACGGGCTGCTGGCCGACGAGACCGAACTCTCGGCGCTCTGCCTGCAACTGATCGGCCGGCCCGAGACGCTCGAGGCCAGGCTCGCCCCCGCCTGGCCCGCCGCCCCCCTGCGCCTGCGGGGGGCGACGGCGGCGGAGGTCTTCGGCCAGGCCGCGACGGGCCCCACCCTGCCAGGCCACGCGGGCACCCGCGTCTCGGTCGTGATCGGCGCCTATGAGCCGGACCCGGAGATGCTGGCCCTGTCCCTGGCGAGCCTCCGCGCCCAAGGCCATGACGACCTCGAAATCTTCCTGATCGACGACGCCTCCGGGCCGGAGGGCCGCGCCACGATCGACGCCGCCTGCGCCGCCGACCCGGAGCTGATCCTGATCCGCATGGCGCGCAATGCCGGGCCTTATGCCGGGCGCAACGCCGCGCTCCAGCGCGCCACCGGCGCCTTCTTCGCCATCCAGGACGCCGACGACTGGTCCCACCCGGACCGCTTCGCCGCCCAGCTCGACGCCTTCGCCGCCGATCCCGAGCTGGCGCTGGTCACCACGCCCCATATCCGCATCGACGCCCAGGGCGAGGTGCAGATGGAGGCCCGCTTCGCCGTGCAGGGCGACGGGCCGATGACCTCGATGTTCCGCCGCGACGTGTTCGACCGGATCGGCCCCTTCGCGCCCACCCGCTCGCGGGGCGATGTCGAGCTGCGGGAGCGGCTGCGCGGCGCCCTCGGCGGCCATACCATGCGCGAGATCCCGGGGCCGCCGATGCTCTGCTACGCCGCCGCCACCACGCTGTCGCAGCGCGTGCGCGCGGAGCGGCGCGAGGCGCTGCAACTGCTGCGCGGCCATATCGACCGGCGCCCGGCCGCCTGGGGCGCGGTGCGCGACGGCGACGCGACCGTCCGCGCGGTGATCCCGCATGCCTTGCGCTCGGAGGACGCGCCATGAGCGCCGTCGACATCGCCCTGACCTCGATCTCGAGCCGCCTCGCGGGCCTGCCCCGCACCCTGGAGACGCTGCTCGCCCAGGACCACGCCCCCGGCGCCGTCCATCTCTATCTCAGCCACGAGCCGCATCTCTTGGACCAGGGCGTCCCCGAGACGCCCGCCCCCATCGCCGCCCTCCAGGTCGAGGACCCGCGCCTCCAGGTCCATTTCGTCCCCAATTGGGGCCCCTACAGAAAGCTCCTGCCTTATCTGCGCACCCATTGGGGGCAGTCGCGGCTGGTGGCGACGGCCGATGACGACACGCTCTATCCGAAGGACTGGCTGGGCGGGCTGGTCGCGGCCCATGGCGTCTATGGCTGCGCGGTGGCCTATCGCGGCCACCAGATCCGGCTCAAGGGCGGGGCGCCCGCCCCCTACCGCCACTGGATGCGCGGCCGGCTGGAGCAGAACCCCGGCCGCCTGATCCTGCCCACGGGCAAGGACGGGGTGCTCTATGACACGGCCTTCTTCCCGGCGGCGGTGCTGGACATCGAGACGGCGCTGACGGTGGCCCCCACCGTGGACGACCTGTGGTTCCGCTGGCATCTGGGACTCGCGGGGGTGCCCTGCTATATCCTCAACCCCGACTACACCGCCGGCACGCTGGAGGCGGACGAGGCCGGCGACAGCCTCTACCGCGTCTACAACCAGGCGGGCGGCAACGACGCAGCGGTGGCCCGGCTCGACGCGCATATGGACGCGCGCCACGGCTTCCGCCTAGCGGATCTCGACCCCGAGGCGCCCCCGCGCCCGCCCCGCCCGGCCGATCCGCCGCCCGAGACCGAGGCCGACACGGCCTTCGCCCCCGAAGACAGCGACCTGCCCCACCACCTGACGGGCGACATGGACCCGCCCCCCGCCCCATGACCCTCACCCGCATCTCCACCGCCCCTCGCCCTCTGGCCGGGACTGCTCCGGCAAACGCCCCCTCCGAAGCGGCCCCCCCGCCCGATCGACCCCTCCGGCACGCCTCCTCATCTTGCCGAAAATACCTCGGGGGGAGTCGGCCCATGGCCGACGGGGGGCTGGCCCCCCTCCCCCGCCCGCCTCACGCGCCAAAGGCCCAAGCATGAGAACCATCGTCCATTTCGGCATGTCCAAGGCCGGCTCCACCGCCCTGCAGAAGGGGCTCGTCCAGGCGCGCGAGGCGCTTCTGGAGCGGGGGGTGCTCTATCCCAAGGCGCCGATCATCTCCCACAGCCACAACCTGCTCTCCGCGGGGCTGGTCCCGCCGGGCGAGATCCCGCGCTTCGTGCGCCACAGCCTGGAGAAGGTCGGCGCGGGGCCGGACCTGTGCGACCGCTGGCTCGCCGCCCTGGGCGAGGCGATGGCGCGGGGCGCGGCGAAGACTCTGGTGCTCTCGGCCGAGAACCTCTGGGGGCTGCGCGATGCCGAGGCCGCCGCGCGCCTGCGCGAGAGGCTGGTAGGGATCGGCGCCACGCGGATCGAGGCGGTGGCCTATCTGCGCCGTCCCTCGGACTGGTATCTCTCGATGGCGGGGCAGGTGCTGGCCGCCTCCCACCGCATCAAGCCGGCCGAGCCCGTCCCCTACCGCGCCTCGATCGAACCCATGGCCCAACACCTGGCCGACGCGAGCGCCACGCGGCTGAGGCTCTATGACCGGACGCGCTTTCCGGGGGGCGACATCGTGGCGGATTTCCTGGAGCGCACGCTGGAGATCGGCGACCTGCCCGCGCCGGGGCGGGAGGCGAACGTGTCGCTGAGCGCCGAGGGGCTGGATCTGCTCCGCAGCTACCGCCTCCACGCCCACCCGGACGAGAATGGCCAGTTCACCCCCGACACGCGCCGCGTCATGCAGGCGCTGGAGCGGGCCGAGGCCGCCACCCCCGGCCATGCCCGCCCGCGGCTGCGCGCCGATCTGGCGGACCGGCTCGACCACGGCGCGCCCGACCTTCTGTGGCTGCGCGATGCCCATGGGCTGGTCTTCGACGGGATCGAATACGACCGGATCGAGACCGGGGACTGGCGCAAGCGCTTCGGCGCGCTGGACGAGGTCTGCCTCCTCGACCCCGCCCGGCGCGAGGCGCTGGCGCAGCGGGGCTTCCAGGAGATGGCCACCGCGCTGGAGGCCCACCGCAAGCGCCGCCGCCGCAGGAACAAGGCGAAGGGCCAGGGCTGAGCCCGGCCCGTTTGCCCCCGCCGGATCGCGGTGCTAAGAGCGCCGAAACCCCTTTCCGCCTGTGCTTGACGACAGGGCGGGACCGGGGGCCAGCCCCCGGACCCCCGGGATATTTGGACAGGGAAGAAGAGGGCGAAGTTGGCGATCGCGGTGACGTCTTGCGATCGGAGCGCGCGCCTCGCTGGGGCGCCAGACCTCCGGGTGTCCGGCTCATGAGCCGCCTCGTCCTGCATATCGGCACCCATAAGACCGCCACCACTTCGGTGCAGAAATTCCTGCGCCGCAACGATGCCGCCCTGTCGAAGCGCGGGCTGTGGTATCCCGATTACCGGCTGATCGGGCGGTCCTCGCATTACGCGCATCTCGGCGTGGTCAACGCGCTTTCGGGGCGGGACCGCAAGACCACGCCCGAGGACGCGCGCCGCTTCTTCGAGACGGTGCGGGAGAAGGCCGCCACCCGGCCGCTGACCGTCATCAGCGCAGAATCCTTCTGGCGCCATGTCGACCTGCCCCCCGAAGCCGAGACACCCGTCGAGCCCGGCGCCTATTGGGCCGCGCGGCGCAGCTATATCGCAAAGCTGCGCGATCTGGTCGGCCCGGCCCGGATCGTCGTCACCCTGCGCCGCCAGGACCAGTACGCCGCCTCGCTCTATCAGGAGCACGTCAAGGCGACGCGCTACGCGGGCGATTTCGCCGCCTTCCGGGCCGAGCATTGGTGGCATTTCGACTATCTGGCGCAGATCCGCGCCTGGGCGGAGGTTTTTCCCGACCCGCTGGTGCTGCGCTTCGAGGATCTGCGGGCGGGGGGCGACGTGGCCGGCGCCTTCTGCGCCGCCTTGGGCGTGGACGCGGGCGGGCTGGAGCGGCCCGAGCGGATGAACGAGGCGCTCTTGCCCGATCTGGTGGTGGTCAAGCGCGGGCTGGCCACTGTCGACGTCTCGCGCGGCACCCTCAGGGATCGGATCGAGGCGCTGGAGGCGGCCGTGGAGCCGGAGGTGCGCGCGGTGCTGGCGCGGCGCAGCCTCTGGGCCTCGGCCTCCGAGGCGGACGCCTTCCGCGAAGGCTTCGCGGCGGATAACGCGACGCTGTCCTCGGAATTCCTGGACGGCGCGCCGCTCTTCGACGCCGCGCCCGCCGACCCGGAGCTGATCTATGGCGACGCGCTGCATCCCGAGATGCTGAACTGGCTGAGCCGCCGCGCCCGGCCGGGGGGCGCCCCATGATCGTCTATCTGCGCCGCCTCGAAGGGCTGTTCCAACGCTTCGACCGGGCCCGGCCTGGGATCCCCGCGCTGAACGCGCGCGCACGCTTGCAGGGCGCCGATGGCCGCGACGTGGCCCGGCTGGAGCGCGCCCTGCACGAGCGCCGCCGCCTGGCGGTCTCGGGCCAGAGCGAGGCGCCCTGGGTGGAGCTGCGCGTGGGCGAGCGCCGCACCCGGATCGAGCGGCCCGCCGGCGCCCTGGGCCCCGTCCCCTTCGCCCTGGCGCTGCCGCTGGAGGACGGAGAGGCGCCCGAGGCGGCCGTCTCCGCGGGCGGCGCGCCGGTGCGCCTGCGCTTTCCGCCGCGCTGGCGGGTGCAAACGATGCGGGGCGCGGATTTCGCCTGGCGGATGCTGCGGCTGGTCCCGGCGCTGGTGGGCTGGGCGCTCACCCACGACCCGCGCCATCGCGGCACGGTCAAGCGGATGCTGGACCTGGAGGGGGGCGACCGCTTCGGGCCGCTGCCCCACGATCTCTTCGCGCCCGCGCCGCCCGACGCGGACCTGCCGCCGCCCACGGTGATCCTGCCCGCCCATGACGGGCACGACCTGCTGGTGGCCTGCCTCGACCGGCTCGCCCGCCATACGACGGGCCCCTGGCGCCTGATCGCGGTGGAGGATCGCTCCACCGATCCGCGCATCCGCCCGCTGCTCGAGGCGCGCCTGCCCGAGCTGGGCGCGGCCGAGACCCATCTGATCGCGCCCGCCGAAAACCTGGGCTTCGTCGGCGCCGTCAACGCCGCGCTGGAGGCGCGGGAGGCGAAGGGTTGGGACGGGCCCGTGATCCTGCTCAACTCGGACGCGCTGGTGCCCCGGGACTGGCTGCCGCGGCTGCTGGCGCCGCTGGCCGACCCCTCCGTCGCCTCGGTCACGCCGCTCTCCAACGATGCGGAGATCACGACCGTCCCCACCATCTGCATGCGCCACGACCTGCCGCCGGGGGCGGTGGACCGGATCGACGCAGCCCTGGCCGCGCTTGGCCCCGCCACCGCCGAGATGCCGACCGGCGTGGGCTTCTGCATGGCGCTGTCCGGGGCGCATCTGGCGCAAGTCCCCCGGCTCGACCCGGCCTTCGGGCCGGGCTACGGCGAGGAGGTGGATTGGTGCCAGAAGGTGCGCGCCCTGGGGGGCCGCCATCTGGGGCTCGGGCGGCTCTTCGTGGAGCATGCGGGCGGCGTGAGCTTCGGCTCCGAGACCAAGCGCCGCCTGATCCAGCGCAACCACCGCACCATCGTCGCCCGCTACCCGGCCTATGAGGGCGAGGTGAACGTCTTTCTGGAGGACGACCCGCTGCGCGGCCCCCGCCTGGCGGGCGCGCTGGCCTGGGCGGGGGCCGTCGCCCCCGAGGGCGTGCCGGTCTATCTCGCCCATTGGCTGGGCGGCGGCGCGGAGATCTGGCTGCAACGGCGCATCGCCCGCGACCTGGGCCGCGGCCGCCCCTCGGCGGTGATCCGCGTCGGCGGCACCGCCCGCTGGCAGGTCGAGCTGCACGCCCCCACCGGCGTGACCGGCGCCACCACCGAGGATGCGGGCACCGTCGCGGCGCTCCTGGCGCTGCTGCCCCGGCGCGACCTCGTCTACCATTGCGGCGTGGGCGACCCGGAGCCCCTGGAGATCCCCGACCTGCTGCTGCGCCTGCGCCAGCCCGGCGACGGGCTGCGGGTGCTGATGCATGACTGGTTCCCGGTCTCGCCCTCCTACACGCTGCTGGATGCCTCCGGGCGCTATCGCGGCCCGGTGGGGGCCGGCGACGACGACCCCGCCCACCGGGCGGGCCGCGCGGCGCTGGCCGAGTGGCAGGCCGCCTGGGGCCGGCTGATGGAGGCGGCGGACACGGTGATCCTGTTCTCCGAGGCGGGCCGTCCGATCCTGGAACGGGCCTTTCCGGGGCTCGACCCGGCCCGCGTCCAGGTCCGCCCCCACGCCCTGCCCGACCCGGAGACCTTCCGCGTGCTCGACCCGCCCCGCGCCGCCACGCCCGAGGCCGCCGTGCTGGGCGTGCTGGGCAACGTCAACCACCACAAGGGCGCCGACGTGCTGGACGCGCTGTCGGCCGAGGGCGCGCGCATCGTCGTGCTGGGCGAGGTCGACCCCGCCCGCCCGCTGCGCCGCGCGATCACCGTCCATGGCGGCTATGCCCCGTCCGAGATCCCCGCCCTGGTGCGCCGCCACGGCATCACCCATTGGATCGTGCCGTCGATCTGGCCCGAGACCTTCTCCTTCGTGACCCATGAGGCGCTGGCGACCGGGCTGCCGGTGCTGGGCTTCGACATCGGCGCGCAAGGATGGGCCCTGCGCGCGGCTCAAAACGGCCACCCCGTCCCCTTCGGCGAGGACCCGGCGCGCGACTTGCGCGCGGCCCTGGCCCAGCTCCAGGAGGTGCCCGCATGCGCCGGCTGATCCCCGCCCGCCTGCGCCGCCGCGGGCCGTCCTTTCCCGCCGCCCCGGCACCGAACCTGGACCGGCTCGCGGCGGATCTGGCGCGGCCGCCCGCGCCCTTGGGCTGGGTGCTCTACTTCACGCCGCGCTCAGGGGCGAGCTGGCTCTGCGATCTGGCGACGCGCTCGGGGCTCCTGGGCCAGCCGGATCAGAGCTTTTCGCCCGGGACCATGGCGCGGGCGGCGGCGCGCTATAACGCGCGGAGCTTGGACGAATATTGCGCGCTGCTGCCGCGCCGCCAGGCCAGGGGCAAGGTCTGGGGCCTCGCCGTCAGCCATCCGCAGATCCGCTCCGCCTTCCCCTCCGAGCGGGCCTTCCTCAAGCGCTTCGGCCAGCTGCCCGCGCTTTGGCTGGTGCGGCGGGACATCGTGGCGCAGGCCGTGTCGCTGGCCAAGATGCGCGCCACCGGGCTGGCCCATGCGCCCTATGCCGACGCCGCCGCCCAGAAGGCTGCCGATGACGCCTTCGCCTATGATGCCGCCGCGATCGGCGCCGAGATGGCGCGGCTGCGCGGCTTCGAGGTGGCGACCGAGGCGATGTTCGCCCGGGCCGGGATCGACCCGCTGCGCATGAGCTACGAAGAGAACGTCGTCCATCCCCGCCCCCACCTGATCAAGCTGATCGGGACCCATGCGGGGCGGGCCGCCACCCGCCCCCCCGCGCTGGAGCCGGGGCCCCATACCCGCCTCGCCACCGCACGGAGCCACGCCTACGCCGCCCGCTTCCGCGCCGAAGAAGCCGCGCAGGTGGCCGAGATCGAGGCCGCCCGCGCGCCCCTGATCGAGGCCATCCGGCCCTATGGGCCACGCAACGCCCCCGCCATTCTGTAACCCAAGAGAGGCTCCCATGCCCCCCCTCACCTGCTTCAAGGCCTATGACATCCGCGGCCGCCTGGGCACCGATCTGGATGCGGGCATCGCCGCCCGCGTGGGCGCGGCCACGGCGCAGGCGCTCGGAGCCCGCCGCGTGGTGCTGGGCCGCGACATCCGCGCCTCCTCCGAGGAACTGGCCGCCGCCGTCGCCCAGGGCCTGATGGCAGAGGGGGCCGAGGTGCTGGATCTGGGCCTCTGCGGCACCGAGGAGGTCTATTTCGGCACCGACCACCTGAGGGCCGATGCGGGCATCTGCGTCACCGCCTCGCACAATCCGATGGACTATAACGGCATGAAGCTGGTGAAGGCGGGATCGGCCCCGCTCACCCCCGCCGAACTCCAGCAGATCAAGGAGACCGCCGAGGGGATCGAAGGGATCGGCGCCCCCACCGGCAGCACCCGCGACGTCTCGGACACCCGAGCGGCCTATGTCGAGCGCGTCCTCTCCTTCGTCGACGTGGCCGCGCTGCGCCCGCTCAAGGTGCTGGTGAACGCGGGGAACGGCGCGGCGGGGCCGACCTTCGACGCCATCGCCGAGGCGCTGCTGGCCCGCGGCGCGCCGCTCGACTTCGTGCGCATGCATCACACGCCGGACGGGAGCTTCCCGAACGGCATCCCCAACCCGCTCCTGCCCGAGAACCAGCCGCCCACGACCGAGGCGGTGCGCGCCCATAGCGCCGATCTGGGGATCGCCTGGGACGGGGATTTCGACCGCTGCTTTCTCTTCGACCACGAGGGCGGCTTCGTCGATGGCGAATACGTGGTGGGCCTGCTGGCCGAGGCGTTCCTGGCGCGCGAGCCCGGCGCGGGCATCGTCCACGACCCCCGCGTCGTCTGGAACACCCAGGACATCGTGGCGCGCGACGGCGGCCGGGCGATCCAGTCCAAGACCGGCCACGCCTTCGTCAAGGCGGTGATGCGCGAGAGCGGCGCGGTCTATGGCGGCGAGATGTCGGCGCATCACTATTTCCGCGACTTCATGGCCTGCGACAGCGGCATGATCCCGATGGTGCTGGTCTTGGACCTGCTCGGCCGCAAGGGCGTCTCCCTGGCCGAGCTGGTGGCCGCGCGCCGCGCGGCCTTCCCGTCCTCGGGCGAGATCAACAACCGAGTCGACGACGTCCCCGCCGCCATCGCCGCGGTCGAAGCCGCCTTGGCGGGCGAGGCCATGTCGCGCGACGACACCGACGGTCTGTCGCTGGCCTTCGCGGACTGGCGGCTGAACCTGCGCGCGTCCAACACGGAGCCGCTCCTGCGCCTCAATGTCGAGGCCAAGGGCCGGCCCGACCTGGTCGCGGCGGGCGTCGAGCGGGTCGAGACGCTGATCGGCGTGCGCTGAACCGAGATGTCGGACTGGGGCTCTGCCCCAGACCCCGGAGTATTTTCAGCCAGAAGAAAAAGACCCGTCTTTCTTCCCTGTATAAATATCCCCGCCGGAGGCGCACGCCGCCCCCGGGCGATCCCGTCTCAAGTATCGCGGAGCCGCCCCGTCGCCGCCAGCGCCCTGAGCACCGCATCCCCGACCGGACCCTGCCGCCGCACCCCCGCCCGGCGCAGATCGGCGAAGCGGCCCTGCCCCGCGCGCCAGGCGCGGAAGCGGGCGGCGAGATCCCGCGCCTCGGGGGTGAGCCGGTCCGCCAGTGGCTCCAGCGCCTCCAGGTTGCCCGCGATCCAGTCGCCATAGCGCCCGTCCCCGATCATCCGAAGCCGCCCGCCCGCGCGGCGCATCCCGTCCGAGGCGCCCATCGCGTTCGACGCGTGCTGCCGGTAGAGCAGCCCCGGCCGGTCGTCATGGACAAGCCGCGCGCCGAGCCCCGCGGCCAGCAGGTAGATCCACCAATCGTGATGGGCCACGCCCCGCCCGCCCCGCGCCGCGCGCGCCACCGGCGCCGTCTCGGCCAGGATCCGCGCCAGATCGGGCGCGATCACCATGGTGTTGCCCGCCATCACGTTCTGCACCAGCGCATTGCCGAAGCTGAGCCCCCGCGGGTGGCGGCGCGACTCGCGCAAGGGCGTGCCCGCGTCGTCGATCAGCACCGTGCGGCTGGAATAGACCGCCGGACCCTCGCCCAGCATCTCCAGCGCGCGCGTCAGCCGGTCGGGCAGCCAGATATCGTCCTGGTCCGAGAGCGCCAGATACGCGCCATCGGCCCCCGCCGCCGCGATCAGCGACAGGAAATTGGCCGCCGCCCCCTGGCGCGGCCCCTCCAGCAGCCGGACCTCGCGCCCCGGATGGGCGTCCGCAAAAGCCCGAAGCCGGTCCCTCGTGCCGTCCGTCGACCCGTCATCGGAGGCCCAGAGCGACCAATCCCCGTGATCCAGCGCCAGAAGCGAGGCCAGCTGCGCTTCGAGATGCCGCGCGCCCTCGTAAGTCGCCATCAGGATGCGGACATGTGCCATGGCGCCCCCCGCTGGCCTTTGCGCCGCCCCCTATGGTATCTGCCGCGCAAGAACGCAATCGCGCGCCCCGTCCCACGGTTTCCCATGACAGATCTCGCGCCCGATCGGGCCCAGCCCCTCGCCCCTTCCGCGCCCGCTTATCTGCGCGGGCGCCATATCGGCACGATGCTCAGCTTCGTTGCGCTGGTGCTGCTGCCCACGGCGCTGGCCGCCTGGTACATGTATGCCCGCGCCGCCGACCGCTATGTCTCGACGGTCAACTTCTCGGTCTATACCGAGCAGACCGCGACGGCGATCGACATCAGCACGCTGCTGGGGGCGGGTGGGTCGTCGTCATCCTCGGATACCGACATCCTCTACAGCTTCATCCAGTCCCAGGAACTGGTGCGCCAGATCGAGGAGGATCTCGACCTGCGCACGATCTGGACCCGCGTCTCGCCCCAGGACGACCCGATCTTCGCCTACCACCCGCCCGGCACGATCGAGGACCTGACCGACTATTGGAACCGCATGGTCCGGGTCTATAACGACGGCACCACGGGCCTGCTGGAATTGCAGGTCCAGGCCTTCACCCCCGAGGACGCCACCGCCATCGCCCAGGCGGTCTATGACCGCTCCTCGGACATGATCAACGCGCTCTCGGCCATCGCCGAGGAGGACGGCACCCGCAACGCGCGGGCCGATCTCGACGAGGCGGTCGAGGCGCTCAAGCAGGCCCGCGAGGCGATCACCCGCTTCCGCAACGAGACCCAGATCGTCGACCCCGCCGCCTCGATCCAGAGCCAGATGGGCATCCTGAGCGCGCTCCAGGCCCAGCAGGCGGAGGCGCTGATCGAGCTGGACCTGCTGGCCCAGTCCGCCGGCGAGACCGACCCCCGCGTCGTCCAGGCGCGCCAGCGCCTCGCCGTGATCGAGAACCGCATCGAAGAAGAACTGGAGAAATTCGGCGGCGGCGCCACCCCCTCGACCACCGGCCAGGGGGAACGCTTCGCCGACCTCGTGGGCCAGTACGAGAGCCTGATCGTCGACCTGGAATTCGCCCAGGAAACCTATACGAACGCGCTCGCCGCCTTTAACGGCGCCGTGGCCGAGGCCCGCCGCCAGAGCCGCTACCTCGCCGCCCATGTCCGCCCCACCCTGGCCGAGCGCTCGACCGAGCCCAAGCGGCTGCAGATCGTGGCGCTGACCGCGCTCTTCACCTTCCTGGCCTGGGGCATCCTGGTGCTGGCCGCCTACGCGCTGCGCGACCGCCGGTAATGCTCGGGGCGCGACCATCCGCCCGCATGGGTCGCATGGCGCCCGAGAGGACGGCGCCCGGCGGGGTCCTTGCGCGCCCGGGCGCGCGGTCGGCACAAGACGGGGGCGCGCGATGATCGTCCTCGACCACCTCACCAAGACCTTTGTGATGCACGGCCACCGCAAGACCGTGGCCGACAACCTCAACGTGACCTTCCCCACCGGCGTCTCAGTGGGGCTTCTGGGGGCGAACGGGGCGGGCAAGTCGACCCTGCTCAAGCTGATCGCGGGCACCTCGGCGCCGACCTCGGGGCGGGTGCTGTCGACCGGTTCGGTCAGCTTTCCGGTGGGGCTCGCCTCCTCGCTGCATGCCGACCTGACGGGGGCGCAGAACACCCGCTTCGTGGCGCGCATCTACGGCGCCGACACGGATGCGCTGATGGATTGGGTCGAGGAATTCGCCGAGCTGGGCGAGCATTTCCACCTGCCGGTGCGCTCCTATTCCTCGGGGATGCGGGGGCGGCTGAGCTTCGGCATCAATATGGGGCTCGCCTTCGACACCTATCTCATCGACGAGATCACCGCGGTGGGCGACGCCGCCTTCAAGCGCAAGTCCTCCGACGTCTTCCACGCCCGCATGGAGACGGCGGGCGCGATCTTCGTCAGCCATTCCATCAGCTCCATCCGGGAACTCTGCGAGGCCGGCGCGCTCCTGGAGAACGGCAAGCTCCACTACTACGACGATGTCGAGGAGGCGATCGAGCGCTACCTCGTCAGCCTCGACCCCGACCGCGCCCATCCGGTGCGCACGCCCAAGGGCGAGCGGTCGAAGACGCGCTTTCCCGACGAGGCGCGGATGCTCTACCTGATGGGGCTGCCCGCGACCCATGCGAGCTGGGTCACCGATTGCCTGCGCCGCTTCAGGGCCTGCCATTTCGGCCCCACCCACATGATCCATTACTTCGACGTGCGGGCCGGGCGCTCGGACCTGATCTTCACCAACCGCACCCGCAGCCTGGAGGAGCTGGCCGCCCGCTTCGCCAACGAGGCGCCGGCGGCGCGCGCCAAGACTCTGGGGCTGATGGGCCGGATCAGCGACCTGCTCAAGATCCACGCCGCCCCCCGCACCGGGGAGGGCCGCCACAACGCCTATCTCGACTACCTGACGACGCGCTTTTCGGGACAGGCGATCATCTGCGACCCGACCCCCGATTACGCCCGCCTGGGCGAAGCGGATTTCACCGAGATGGCGGAGATCGGGGATGCCGGCTTCTGCGTGGTGCTGCGCGACCCGGTCGACCGGCTGTGGGAGTCGCTCTGCATGGACCTGCCCCGCGAGGAGCGGCGGCTGAAGGCCTGTCTGGCCGCCGCGCAGGAGCTGGTAGAGGCGGGGCCGGTCCGCACGATGGCGCGGCAGCCCTATGCCAATTACGCCCGCCTGCTGGAAGTGATGGACGCCACCGTCGCCAAGGCCCGCCAGATCGTGCTCTTCCACGAGCGGCTGGCCGACCCGGCCAGGCGCGAGGCCGAGCTGGCCCGCGTCACCAGCGCCTACGACCTGCCCGACATCCCGCCCCCGCGCCTGGCGGAGATGGGCCCGTCCCCCCGGATCCCCGACCTGCCCGAAGAGATGGCGGCGGCGCTCACGGATCTGCTGGCGCCGCAATACGCGGCGATGCGCGCCCGCTTCGGCGACGCCCTTCCCGCGGAATGGCGCCCCCCCGGCCCCGCCGAGCGCGCCCTGGCCGAGACCGCCTCCCCCCAAGCGGCGGAATAGACCGCGCCCCGGAGAGGCGAACGGGCGGAGCCCCAGCATCCCGGAGAGGCCTCCGTGGAGTGTCTCGGCACCGACCGGACAAAGCCCAAAAGCCGTGACGCCACTGAGGTCGTCCCGCCTCCGGAGACGTTGCTCCGAGGCCCCGGAGACCGGACACCTCCACAGCCGTCGCGGCGGCCGCAGGCGGATCGCCGGGAGTATTTCCGGCCAGAAGAAGGCGGCGCACCTCCCGGAGAGGCGACCGTGCATCCCCGGACGACCCGTCCTCCTTCTTCCCTGCTCAAATATCCCCGCCGGAGGCGCAGGGTGCGGCCGGGCGCGCCCCTCGACGGGACAGTTCCAGCCGTCGGCCCCGCCCGTTGGCCCAGGCGAAGACGGCCGGCAGGCCGGATGAGCGGCTCGGATCGGACGGCCGGGCGCGCCGGGCGACAAAGCGGCCCCAGGCAGACCCCGCCCGGGCGTCGTCCGTCGGGGGCCTGCATGAGCGCCTCTGCCTCCGTGAGGCCATCCGGCGCCCTCAATCCGAGTCCTCGGCGAAAGCCTCGAACAGTGCGCCGCCCGTCGCGAAAGGCAGCGACGCAGATCCTGGGCGAAACGCCTCAGATCAGGAAGATGTCGTTCGCCGTCAGGTCCGGTGCGCCATTGAGCCGGGCGATCACCGTCTCCTGGCCCCGGTCGCTGCCATTGATATCGATCGACAGCTCGCCGGTGGCGCGGTCATAGACCACCCGGTCGCCCCGATCCTGCGCCGCCCCCGTCGCGGAGAAGACGCTGCCGGGCAGACGGCCCGTCGGGAAGATCCCGTCGGGGATGTCGAGCAGGATCCGGTCCTGACCCGGGGTGAAGTCGGTGATCAGGTCCACGCCCTGGAAGGCGGCGCCCGGCACCTCGAAGACGAACTGGTCGCGCCCGCCCCCGCCAGTGAGCCGGTCCGCCCCGGCGCCGCCGCCGATGGTGTCGTTGCCGGCCCCGCCCGAGATGCGGTCATTCGCATTCCCGCCGGTGATCGCGTCGTCCTGCCGGCCGCCCACGACGGTGCCGCCGGTCCGATCGCCCGCCCCGCCGCCATCGCTCGGCACACCGCTGGTGACGATGTCGGCGATGCTGATCGCGTTGGACGCCGAATCTGATAGCCGGACCGTCCGCGCGCCCTCGACGAAGAGGGTCTGGCTCGCGGCCAATCCGCCGGCCTGCAGGTTCAGGGCATCGCCGCTATTGCCGACGATCAGCGTCAGCGCGTTCGCATCCGATTGCGCCACCAGAGAGCGGGCGACGACCAGATCCCCGCGCTCCAGCATCGAGAGGTCGAAGGCATCAACCCCGGTATAGCGTCCCGTCGTGTGCAGCGGGTCGACCAGGCTGGTGGCGCGCACCGTCACCGTGTCGAAGCCCGACCCCATCGCGATCGAGAAGGAGGGATCCTCCAGGTGGAAGCGCGAGATGCCGATGCGGTCGTCGGAACTGCTGCCCACCAGGGCCATGTCGACGGCCTTGGCGTCGCGGTCGGCGCCGCGCACGGGCGCGTCCTGCAGCGCAATATTGGCGGGCACGATGTCGCGGACCCGGATGTCGCCCAGGCGGATCTCGCCGAAGCCGCCCAGGAACAGGACGGTCTGGCCGTCCTGGCGCCCGAAGGTCAGCTGGTCGAATGCGGTGAAGCCCGTGCCGCGCAGTTCCAGGATGTCGCCGCCCCGCCCGGTCTCAAAGTCGAGGATCGTGTCGGTGCCGTCCCGCAGGGTCCAGACGAAGCGGTCGCGGCCGCCGCCGCCCGCCATCACGTCGCCCTGGGTGCCGCCGATCAGCGTGTCGTTGCCCAAGCCGCCATAGAGGAAGTCGTTGTCGATCCCGGTATCGAGATAGCCGCCGCCCGGATCCGCCGTGACGGTGTCCTGACGCTCCCCGGCCTCGAGGTATGCGAAGGTGACGTCGTTCTCCTCGATGGTCGGATAGGGATGCAGCGGGAAGACCCCCGGGCCGACCGCGCGCCACTGGGGGGTGCTGCCGGCGGGGTAGTCCATGACCATCTCGTCGACACGGACCACGTTGCGGCTGTCGGGGGAGCCGTGGAAGTTGATGTCCCGGTCGGTGAAGTCGATCTGGGCGAAATTGTAATGCTCGGCCGAATAGGCCGCGAACTCGTAGGCGTGGCGCCCCGCGATCGAGGTGAAGCCCTGCAGGTCGGTGCGGAACGTCTCCTGCAAGAGGAAGCCCAGCCCGTCGGAGCCCGCCTTGTTATGGGCGCCGTCGGCGGTCAGGTTGCGGCCCTCGACCTCGTGGCTGCGCTCCCAGCGGAAGGCGCTGGAGGCCAGGTCATGGGCGGTGATGTTGCGCATCGAGGAGTTCTGGACGCCGTCGAACTCCACCCCGTTGGTATTCGCCCAGGCGGGGAGCGTGTTGGTGAAATTGAACGGATCGGCCTCGCCCCAGCGGCCCTCGACGGTGAAGTCCGACAGGTGCACGTCGGTGAGGAAGTTGTTCTCCACCACCCGGGAGCGGCCGGCGTCGAAGGCGTAGGGGCTGCGCTCGGCGACGGTGACGGTGTTGCCGTCCACCTCGGTCACGCGGGAGCGGAACTCCCGCAGCCAGAGCGTGTTCTCCAGGCCAGGCGCCGGTTGGACCGGCTCCCAGCCGGTATTGCCGGTCTCGGCCAGGAAGGCCGCGTCGTTGGGCTTGTGGACGAAGAACAGGTCGCCCACCTCCAGCCCGTGGCCCCGCTCGAGCTGGAAGGTGCGGGTGCCGAGCGCGGCGTCGGCGGTCAGGGTGCCCAGCTCGCGCTCAATCTCGCGGCCCTGGACCAGGAAGAAATGCCCGTCGCCCTGCGCGGCCAACGCGTCGGGGATGCGGTTGACGATGACCGTCTGGCCCTCGCCCGAGCCCTTCACGGTGATGTTGGAGCGCTCGATCTCGAGCTGCTGGGTCAGGTTGAACCGGCCCGGGGCGAGCGTGATCACGCTGCCGTCGGGCGCCTGGTCCAGGAGCGGCTGGAGCGCCGTGAGCGGCGCGTCCGCCTCGATGCGGAAGCGGTCGGCGCGCTGGCCCGCGACCAGGAAGTCGTCGACGCCGAAGCGCGCGCCCGCCGCCCCCTCCAGCACCAGCTCGAAATCCTCGGCCGTCAGCGTCACGTCCCCGCCCGAGATGTCGATCGAGACGTCTCGCGGGCCGCGCACGCTGGTGGCGGAGATGTCGATCCGCTCCAGGTAGTTGAGGGTATCGAAATCGGTGATCGTAATGCGGCCAGAGCCAGGTGTGATCACATAGGTGTCGAAGCCCGCGCCCCCGGTGACGGTCACGTCGCCGGAGCCGCCCAGCAGGAAGGTGTCGTCCCCCTCCCCGCCCGAAAGCGTGTCGTTGCCGCCCCCGCCCGAGATGGTGTCGTCGCGCTCGCCCCCGTCGATGCGGTCGGCGCGGGCGCCGCCGGTGATCAGGTCGGCGCGGTTGCCCCCGGTCACATTGCCGCCGATCAGATCGGAGATGGTCACCGCCTGCCCGTCGGCCGAGCGCAAGAGGACAGGGCCCACGCCTTCGACGATGATCCTGCCCTCGGGCCCGTTGGCATCCAGCAGCAGCGAACTGGCGCCGTGGCGGATGGTCAGCGTGCCGTCCGAGGAGCGCGCCAGCATGACCGGATCGACGCTGAAGCCCAGATCGCCGGTGGCCGCGGACATGTCGATGATCTCGATGCCGTCCATGCCCGGGATCCGCTCCTGCGAGAGCGACCGGTTGGCGCCCGAGATGCGCAGCGTGTCGGTCCCCGCCCCGCCGTCGAAGACATCGCTGGGCGACAGGTTGGAGAAGGCGCCCACGACCTCGAAGATCTCGTCGCCGGCGCCGCCCCGGAACGTGTCGGTCTCGGAGGTGAAGGTGAAATCGGCCGGCGTCCCCAGCGAGCGCGCCAGCGAGACGGAGGGCTGGCCTTCGAAGGCGAAGGAGCGGTCGGTCACCGCGCCCGGGGACACCCCCTCCAGGATCAGGACGGTCTCGGCATCGACGGCGACCCGGGCGCCGCCGTTTTGCGCCGAGATCTCCAGGTTGCGGAAGGTGAGCCCCTCGAACTGCCGCAGGTCGATCCGCTCATAGGGGTCGCTCACGTCGAAATCGGTGATCGTCACCGTGGAGCCGGGCCGCACGACGAAGACATCGGCCTCGCTGCCGCCGGTCAGCGTGTTGGCCCCCGCCCCGCCGCGCAGCAGGTCATAGCCCGCCCCGCCCAGAAGCGTGTCGTCGCCCAGGCCCCCATAGAGCTCGTCATGGTCGTCCCCGCCCGAAAGCCGGTCGTCCCCGCCATTGCCCTCCAGCAGGTCGTTGCCGCGCCCGCCCGAGAAGTCGTCGCCCGCGTCGCCGCCCTGGATCGTGTCGGCCAGGGTGCCGCCGGTGACGTCGCCCGCGACCCCGTCGGCCACGGTCACGATCTGGTCGGTGTCCAAAAGCTCCACCGGGCCGGCGCCGTCGAGCACATAGCCCGCGCGGGGCGCGGTCATGTCGCGCAGGTCCAGCACCAGCGGCGCGGCGCCGAAGACGAAGCGGACCACCCCCGCATCCGACTGCTGGAGCAGGGCGTCGTCGGCGACGATGCGCAGCTCGTCCGCCGCCGTCATGTCGATCACGTCGAGCCCCGTCGTCCTCGCGAAACGGTCGGCCGACAGCCCCAGGAAGCCGGTCCGCTCCAGCAGGAGCGTGTCGGTCCCCCCCTTCAGGTCCAGCACGTCCTCCCCCTGGAAGTTGGCGTTGCTGGGGGGCGAGACGACGATATCGTCCCCATCGGTGCCGATGATGTTGTCGGGGTCGATGGTCAGGCGGGCGAGCACGTCGATAGGATCCACGGGATACTCCGGAATTTGGGTAGGGCCGGTAAGCGACCCGGATTCTGCGACGGGGATACCCCCGGGAGATTAATGAAACCTCTGCGGCACAGCTCCGCCTCCGTCTAGATGACAGTCTATCACAGTGGGACGATGCTCAAAATCCCCGCATTTCGTATGATTTCGGTGGCACGCCCCGCAGATGGGGCCGGCCCGCCGACACAGGCCCTGTCCCAAGTTTCCGCTTGCGCGCCCGGCCCCGGAGCGGTTTGACCGGGCCCGAAGAAAGCGCATCCCCGCCCGGGGCCGCGGACAGGCATATCGTCGGAGAGGATTTGTCATGAAGATCGCCGTCGCCGGGATCGGCTATGTCGGACTGTCGAACGCCGTGCTGCTGGCGCAGAACCACGAGGTCGTCGCCCTCGATCTAGACGCGGACCGGGTCGCGGGCCTCAACGACCGGAAAAGCCCCATCGTCGACCCCGATATCGAGCGCTTCCTGGCCGAGGAGACCCTGAACCTGCGGGCCACCACCTCCCCCGAGGAGGCCTATACGGACGCCGATTACGTGATCGTGGCCACGCCCACCAATTACGACACGGCGACCAACCATTTCGACACCTCCTCGGTGGAGACGGTGATCCGCCAGGCCTCCGCCATCGCGCCGGACGCGACGATCGTGGTCAAGTCGACCATCCCGGTGGGCTTCGTCCAGGACGTGCGGGCGCGGCTGGGCACCTCGAACGTGATCTTCAGCCCCGAATTCCTGCGCGAGGGCCGGGCGCTCCATGACAACCTGCACCCCTCGCGCATCGTCGTCGGGGAGCGCACGGACCGGGCCCGGGCCTTCGCCGACCTGCTGCTGGAAGGGGCGGTGACCAAGGACGTCCCCGTCCTCTTGACCGACCCCTCCGAGGCCGAGGCGATCAAGCTCTTCGCCAATACCTACCTCGCCATGCGCGTGGCCTATTTCAACGAGCTCGACAGCTACGCCATGGCCCATGGCATGGATGCCCGCCAGATCATCGACGGGGTCGGGCTCGATCCCCGGATCGGCAAGCATTACAACAACCCGTCCTTCGGCTATGGCGGCTATTGCCTGCCCAAGGACACCAAGCAGCTGCTCGCCAACTATGCCGCCGTGCCGCAGAACCTGATGGCCGCGATCGTCGAGGCCAACCGCACCCGCAAGGACTTCATCGCCGACCGGATCCTGGCCAAGGGGCCGTCGACGGTGGGCGTGTTCCGCCTGGTGATGAAGGCGGGCTCCGACAATTTCCGGCAGAGCTCGATCCAGGGGATCATGAAGCGGCTCAAGGCCAAGGGCATCGAGGTCATCGTCTACGAGCCCGCCCTGGACGAGGCGGATTTCTTCAAGTCCGAGGTCCTGCGCGACCTCGACGCCTTCAAGACCCGCGCCGACGTGATCGTCGCCAACCGCATGTCGGCGGAGCTCGCGGACGTGGCCGAGAAGGTCTTCACCCGCGACCTGTTCGGCTCGGACTGAGACGATGGCCGCGCTGCCGGACCAGGAGGAGGCGCCGCAGGGCCAGCTGCGCAGCACCGGCCGCCAGCTGCCTTTTTCCGGGCCGCGCACGGTCATGGCGCTGATCCTGCGCGAGATGTCGTCGAGCTATGGCCGCTCGCCCGGCGGCTATGCCTGGATGATCCTGGAGCCGGTGCTGGGCATCATGGTCCTGGCCTCCTTCTTCGCGCTGGTCGGCATCCGCACGCCGCCGCTGGGCACCAGCTTCGCGATGTTCATGGCCACGGGGCTCCTGCCCTTCGGGTTCTATGGCGATCTCAGCAACAAGACGGCCTCGGCGATCAACTACTCCAAGTCGCTCCTGTCCTATCCGCGGGTCACCTATATGGACGCGATCCTGGCGCGGGCGCTGCTGGCGGTGCTGACGCAACTGCTGGTGGGGGCGTTGATCCTGACGGCGCTCAGGCTGCTCTTCGAGACGCGGACGATCGTGGTGATCGACCGCATCCTGCTGTCCTATGCGATGGCGGCGGCGCTCGGGGTCGGGGTGGGGCTGTTCAACTGCTTCCTGATCACCCAGTTCCCGCTCTGGGGGCGGGCCTGGAACATCATCAACCGGCCGCTCTTCTTCGTGTCGGGGATCATCCTCATCACGGAGCAGCTGCCCCCGCCCTGGAACGAATACTTCCTGTGGAACCCGCTGGTCCATGTCACCGCCGAGATGCGGGGCGGCTTTTATGTGGGCTACGAGGCGGCCTATGTCGATCCGGGCTATGTGTTCACCATCGCGCTGGTGCTGGGGCTGACCGGGCTCGTCTTCCTTAAGCGCTACCACCGCGACCTGCTGGAGCTCTGAGAGGGTGAGCCGCGTCCCGGAGAGGCCCCTGTGGGGCTTCTCAGCGGCGAACGGGCGGCACCCCAGGCCCCCGCGCGCGCCATCCCGGAAGCGTTTCGCGGAACGCCGTGGGTCAGGTCTTCTGCGGGACGCTTCAGCCGTTCCTGCCGCTACCGTTCAATTGCGCCGACAGGGACTTGGCCAAAACCCGAAGCTGCTCCTGCGAGAAGCAGAACCTGTCCCCGCCGGGACCCGCACCGTCGCCATACAGCTCCTCGTGGGGCGTCAAGACGATCCTGTCTTCCGCGTCGAGAGAGCGATTGATCTCGGAGACGAGGCCCTCGTACTTCGCGGCGATGCGGGCATGGCTGTCCCTGTCGATGAAGGGCACTTCCGACCGGATGTCGGGGCAGTGCTCCACCAGGACGTCTGAGACGAAGGGATAGGACTTTCCCTCGTAGAAGACGTTGAACTGCCGCTGCAGCTCGTACTCCGCCATCGTCAGCGACCGGTTCACGCGGGCCGAGGAGGCGGACGCCATCTTTTCCGGCAGGTCCCCGCGGCCGAGGGCGCTCCGGAGGAAATGGCCGTTCAGGTCCGTCTTGACGCGGTCGTAATTGAACACCCTCAGGCGGAACTCGCCCTTCGAGGACGCGGCGATCCATCTCAGCAGGATGTCGAACACCCTGTACTTCTTCTCCAGGAAGTCTTCGTAGAACATGGTCCCGCCGCCACGCTTGATGTTCTGCCCCCAGGCGGAGAAGCTGTGTTCGAAGAAGTTTCTCGTATAGCAGACGAACACGACGTCGTATCCAAGGGATTCCGCCTTCTCAAGGATCCTCCTGCGGCCGTCCTGCCCGAGCCTGAAGAACAGGCTCTCACCGGAGAACACGACGTCGTCCCCGTCGAAGCGCACGCCGTCGAGATCGTTCAGCAGAAGGGCGCCGTTTCCGCTGGTGATCCCGCCGCGCGCGGCATGCTCCATCGACTTGTGAAAGGGATACTGCACGCCGTTCTCGCCCAGGACAGTGCGATTGGCCGCCAGCATGCTCTGGATCGCGGAGGTGCCGGTCTTTCCGTGCCCGATATGGACGAACAGGTTCTTCTTCACGTGCAGGGCCCTCGGACGGTGCGGCGCTCCCCTCCGAGAGGGACGGGCCCATCGTAGGATGGCGGATCTCCGCGTTGGATCGAATGCGCCCCATCCATGAACGAAGACGGACCGGTTTGACAGGGCCGTTCCGACATCTTCCGGCATTTCGCGGGCCTCGCGCCGGCCGGGCGGCCCGGCCGGCGCGTCCCCCGAAGGGCGCCGCCTCAGAACCGCGCCGCGCCCTGGGGCGTCAGTCGCCAGACCCCGTCCTCCAGATCATGCGCCTGCATGAAGCGCGCGATCGAGCCGAAGGTGGCCGTGGCCACCTCGCCGCGGTGATCCGCCGTCGTCAGCGCCCCCGAGGCCAAGGGCGCCAAGAGCCGCTTGGCGCCCCCCAGCCGAACCGGCTGCGGCGTGAAATGGGCCGCCACATTGGCGCGGATGCGGGCCGGGTCGTCCGTGTCGTAGAGCGCCGCCATCAGCACGTGCAGCGTGTGCTCGGTGCAGTTCTGGAACCGCGCGTCCGAGGGGTTGGCCAGCACCGCGTAGCGCGGATTATGCAGCCCGGCATAGGCGGGCCCCGCGATGGTGCGCAGGAGCCGCTCCTGGAGGCGCGGATCGGGCACGATCACCCCGACGTCCAGCCGGTGGGCCCCCGCCAGGAAGTCGGCCGGGCTGTCCTGCACCAGATCGCTCACCGTCAGCTCGTCCGCGCGCTGATAGAGGTTGTAGACGCGATAGCCGCGCCCCTCGCCCCCGTCGGCGGTGGTGATCGCGGAATAGACCCAGAAGGCGACATGGGTATAGCGGATGCCCTCGGGCAGCTGGGACGGGTCGCGCCCGGTGCGGGCGACGATAGCGACCCGCGCGCCGCGGGCGGCCAGGTCGTGCTGCACCTGGTCGGCGAAGGCGGCGACCTGGGCCGCCGGCAGGACGGGAGCGCCCGCCTCGCTGCTGCCCGCGCGGGCGGGAAGAAGGGCCGCGGCGATGAGGGCCAGGGCCATGAGAAGAGTGGCGACGAGACGGGCCATATCCGTGTCTCCTTTGCGCGGGGATCAGTCGAGCCGCGGGGCCGGATCGGCCAGCGGCAGGCGGACGGGGCGCGTCGTCGTCACATAAAGCGCCGAGCCGGTGTCGATCACGCTCTCCCCCGCCGATTGCAGGGCCGAGCCCGTGACCGCCAGCGCGCCGCCGCTCACGATCAGCGGCACCGAGACCACGGCCGCGCCCCCGGTG
The DNA here is from genome assembly GCF_900116765.1 of Jannaschia seohaensis. Classification (GTDB taxonomy): domain Bacteria; phylum Pseudomonadota; class Alphaproteobacteria; order Rhodobacterales; family Rhodobacteraceae; genus Jannaschia; species Jannaschia seohaensis. The sequence continues at coordinate 68,538 of NZ_UETC01000015.1, forward strand.
GCCAGCGCGGCAGAGCCGTGGCTGGCGGCGGCGGCGCTATGCTCGGAGGCATGGGCCGAATGGCGGCCGCTCTCTCCGGCTAAGGCGGGGGCGGCGGCGAGGGCGCCCATCAGGGCGAGGATGGCAGTGCGGGGCATGGCGGCGTCCTTTATGTGAACGTTGTTCAACTTCCATGACCCAGAGCTATCCAGCCGCTCGCGCCCGGTCAATCAAAATTTTGAACACTGTTCATATCACGACGAATGACGTTGCGTCAGACGCGACGCGCCCGTCCGGATGCGCGGGTATCGGAGGGGGAAGGGGGGCCAGCCCCCCGCGCGCAAGCGCGCGTCCCCCCGGGATATTTGAGCAGGGAAGAAAGAGGCGGGACGCCCCCGCACCGCCGGTGTCACCGGCGGCGCGGGCCGGTCCTCAGGGCTCCAGCCAGCGCTGGAAGCGGCCATCCGCGATCAGCCGGGGCATGACCTGATGGGCGTTGAAGCCCGCCTGCGGGTGCAGCGTCACGCCCTCCATCCCTTCCAGATCCTCGGCATGGCCGCGATCGGTGTCCCGGTCCTCGCCGTAATAGAGCTCGATCGGCGCGCGGGACGGGATCTGCGGCAGGATGGTGCGCAGGTCCAGATCCTCGGGCGGGAAGGTCCGGCGCAGCTTGCCGATCAGCGCGCGGGCGCGGGAGTCGGGGCCGGTCAGGAAGCGCTCGATGGAGGAGGGAATGCCGAAGCCGTAGATCTCGGCCGCGCCCAGTTCCCGCCCGTAGCGCAGCGCGCTGAACCCGCCCGAGGACTGGCCCACCACGATCAGCCGCTCGGTCTTGAGCGCGACCAGCTCGTGGCGCAGCGCCTCGATGGTGCCTTCGCGGTCGGGCGCGAGCGAGCCCACCCCGCCAATGAACAGCCGGTAGGAATGATCCCGCAGGAACAGGCTGGCCGCGCCGGTCGCCGCACAGAAGGCATCGACGAAGCGGATCGGATAGCCCAGCTGATGCGCGAGGTCGGTAAGGCCCAGCAGCGTCACGCCGGTCTGGGAGGGCTGCGAGCGCACCACCTCGGAGCCATCATCCTCGATCAGCGGGCGCAGACGGGCCTCCGGCCCGGGCACCTTGGCGATGACCGCCGAGGCCAGTTCCTTGCGGACAGAGGCGTGGCGGCCGACATTGGTCTCTTCGACCTCCTGCGCCAGCGCCGCAGCCTCCTCGAGGCGGCCCTCCAGGGCCAGCGCATAGGCCTGCAACTCCTTGCTGCCGCGCGCGCCCTCGCCGGAGAGGGTCAGATCCCCGCCCCGCCCGGCACTGCCCAAGGCGCTCGGCCAGCGCTTCCCGATGGCCTCGGTCAGAGCCAGCCGGTCCTCCACCTCCATCCCCGCCAGGGTCATCTTGAGCGCAGGGTAGCTCGGATCCTTGGTCGGGCTCGCCAGCGCCTCGCGGATCGCCTCTGCCGCCCGTTCCGGCCGGTCGGAGCGCAGCACCGAAACATAGATCAGCCGATGCGCCAGCGCCGAGGCGGGGTCCAGCGCGGCGGCCCGGCGGGCCACCGGCTCCGCCTCGTCGAAGCGGCGCATCCGGACCAGCAGGCGGGCATGGCGCAGCACCGCCGCGGGCCGCGCGATCTGCGGCGCCAGCCAGTCGAGCAGCGCCAGTTCATGCTCGACCGGCAGGCGGGTGCCTTCCATCTCGCGGTAGAGCGCGTCAATCGCATCGGCCGGGATCCCGGCCTCGCCCGCGCGCAGCAGGCAGCGCAAGGCCGGGCCGGGCGCCTCCTTCTGGATCATCGCCCGGGCCCGGAGCAGCAGCGTCTCTGCCGCGTCCTGCCCGCCCGGGGCATCCCCCTCGGGCAGAGCGTCGAGCAGGGTGATGGCGCCCGCGCCATCTCCGGCCTCCAGCAGGCGCTGTGCCTCTTCCAGGGCGTCGCTCAGATCGATCCGGTCCATGGAATCCCTCGTCCTTCGTGTCGGGGGTGTATAGGGCAGGGCCGGGGCGGGTTCCACTGTGCGGAGACCTGCGGAACTCTGGCACGCCACCCGAGTCTCAGGCTGGTCGCGGGCGCCCTTTCCCGAGTCCTACCCACCGTTTCGCATGCGAAACGCCCGACCTCCGGCGGAATCGCCCGGCCGCGCCGTGCGCCTCCGGCGGGGATATTTGTGCAGGGAAGAAAGGCCGGCCCGTCTTCTTCCCTGTCTAAATATCCCGGGGGGAGTCGCCCCCCCGGGCGACGGGGGGCAGAGCCCCCCTTGGCGCGACGCCGGCAGGCGGCGCCTCAGAACAGCAGCAGATCCTCCGCGTCGATCCGGCCGCCGCCCTCGATGGTGACCAGGAGTTGGGGCGCCTCCGCCCTGCGCCCGTCGAGATCGACCGACAGCGCGCCGCTCGCCCCGTCATAGAGCGCCCGCCCGTTCTCCACCGCGGCTCGGATCTGGTCCTGGGTGACGTCGCGCACCTCTACCCGGCCCGTGCCCAGCCCGAAGAGCCGGTCGTCGAGCGCGATGCGGTCGCCCGCCTCCAGATCGGTGATCCGCGCGGCGGGACCGGACAGCTCCGCTTCGAGGAAGGCGAAGACATCCGCCCCCTCCCCGCCCGTAAGCACGTCGCCGCCGCCACCGCCGATCAGCACATTGGCGCCGTCATTGCCGGTGATCTCGGTCGCGATGCCGTTGCCGGTGACCCGGACATTGGTGGCGCCGGTCAGGGTCACGACCTCGATCTCGGCCCCGCGCAGCACGACCGGCCCCTCCGAGATCAGGCTGTCGCGCCCCTCCCCCGCCAACTCGATCACGCTGTCGGCGCTGTCGGCGAGATAGAGGTCGTCGCCGGTCCCGCCCTCCAGCAGGTCGGCCCCTGCCCCGCCTTCCAGCGTGTCGTCCCGGCTGCCCCCCAGCAGCGTGTCGTCACCGGCCGCGCCCACCAGCCGGTCCGCCCCGCCCTGCCCGTCGAGCAGATTGGCCAAATCGTTGCCAACCAGCCGATCCCCGCCGCCCGCGCCCCGCGCGTCCTCGATCGAGATCAGCACGTCGGCGTCGCCGCCCATGCTCTGGACCCGCCCCCGTTCCAGATCGACCGAGACGCCGTCGAGATTGTCGGTCACCCACAGATCGGTGCCCGCCCCGCCATCGATCGTGTCGACATAGGTATCGGAGGCGTCGCTCCGGATCGTGTCGTCGCCCCCCAGACCGAAGATCACCTCGGCGGCGGCGTATGCCCCGGTCAGGTCGTCGGCGCTCTCGGTGCCCTCGACAACCGGGGCGGGGTCGAGCACCCGGATGTTGTCCAGGGTCAGCGGCGTGCCGTCCTGGCTATCGTGAAAGATGTCGATCTGCGTGCCGCTCTCGGGGAGGGTCAGCCGGGAGACGTTGCCGAAGGGCTTCTCGACCGCCGCCAGAGCGAATTGGTCGATGGCGAAGCCCGAGAACTCGATCTCCAGCCGCTCGGTCGCGAGGTCCATCCCGGTGATGCGGACGCTGCCGCCATAGTCGGACACCCGGTAGGTATCCGTGCCCTCCTGGCCGAAGAGCGTGTCGTCGCCCATCCCCGCCAGCAGCAGGTCGTCGCCTTCGCCCCCCTGAAGCTGGTCGTCACCGGGACCGCCGGCCAACGTGTCGGCGCCCGCGCCACCGATCAGCGTATCGTCGCCCGCGCCGCCGGCCAGGGCGTCGTCGCCGTCGCGCCCCTGCACCGTGTCCGCACCGCCCAAACCGTCAAGCGTGTCGTCCAGGATGGCGCCGAAGATCGTCTCCCCTGCCTCGGTGGCAAGCGGCGGGGTCTCTCCCTGCGTCTCGAACCCGGCGATTTCCCAGCCGATATCGGCCAGGATCGCGAGGTCGATCTCGGACGGGCTCAGCCGGTTGCCCCGGGTCAGGGAGGGGTCCATCAGCACCTGACTGTCGCCGAAGCCCTCGGCGACATGGCCCAGCCCAACCTGCAAGGGCACCGGCTCGCCGCCATTCACGCGCATGGCGTTGACGCCCATGAACTGGCCCTCGGTCTCTGTCCCGATGCCGCCCAGCTGGTCGAAGATCGCCGCCGTGCCGAAGCCCAGCACATGCCCGATCTCGTGCAGGGAGACGCTGACGAAATCGACCCGGGCCGGGTCGGCGGCCTCCAGATCGAAGGACCACTCCGCATTGGGGTCATAGGAGATGGTGCCGGCCCAGGGCTCGAAATCGGTGACCGGTCCCTGGCCGCGGAAATCGCCCGTGACCCGGGCCGAGAGCGCATCGCCCAGGCCGATCCCGCCATCGCCGACGCCGTCGAACCCGCCCACGGCGAGCGGCCCCCCCTGTGCCTCGGCGCCCACGAAGATCAGCAGGTCGTCGATCGGATCCTCGAGCACCACGCGCCGCTCGGTGCCCGCCGCCGAGGGGTCGTCGATACCAAAGGCGATGCCCGCGGGGATGTCCTCGAACTCGTCGAGCAGGACGCCCTCCCAGATCTCCACCGCCAGTTCCAACGCGGCCCGCGCCGCGGCGCCATCGGCGGTGGCCGGGTCGAAGAAGCCGCTGGAGTCGAAGCGGTAATCGATACGGATGTCGAAGGACATGAGGGCCTCGGGACCAGTCGGACAGCCGGGGCAGCTTCGGCATGCAGGCCGCGGAAGGCAAGGGACGGAGCGCCGCAACCGTTTCGCGTGCGAAACGTCCGGCCGCCCCGGCGCGCGGGGCGGAATGCGTCTCTAACGCCCGAGTTAGACCCTATGTCAGACCCTGTCCGAGAGCCATTTCCTGAGGTCGCGCAGCAACGCCGCATCCACGCCGGGGCCGCTGACGATCAGGCGGTCGCCCTCCCGCGCCACGGTGACGGGGGCGGGGGCGCGCGGCGGGGCAGGGGGTTTGGGTGCGGGGGCCAGGGCCCGCATCAGCAGCGCCTGCTCCGCCTCCGCGTCCTGGGGGTCGGCATCCCGCAACGCGGCCTCGATCCGGGGCAGGGCGGCCGGGTCCGACAGAGCCTTGGCCAGGGCCAGCCCCCGCTTTTCCGACAGCGCGGTGGGGAAGCGCAGGCGCCCGTCCAGCGCGGCGACCACCGTCACGAAGCTGCCGATCTTGGACCGTTTCGCACGCGAAACGCTGCCATAGAGACCTTTCAAGGCACTGGCGCGGTCCGGGAAGGCCCCCGCCTCCACCGCCTTGAGCACCACCCGCGCCCGCTCCCAGAAGGAGAGATCGGCGCGGATCTCGTTCTCCTCGACCATGGCGGTATAGGCCTCGGCGGCATTGGTGGGCGGCAGAACGCGCGCCGTGACCCGGGCGAAGCGCGCCTCGCCGGTCTCGTCGAAAAGACGGCGCAGCGCCGTCACCCGGCGCATGCCCGAGATCAGGCCGTAACGCTCCCGCGGGTCGCCTTGCAGGCGCGCGACCTCGATGGGGGTCTGCTGACCCCGGACCCGCAGCGAGGCGAGGAGCGCCTCCATCTCCTCGTCCTCGGCCAGCAGGCGGTCCCGCTCCAGATGGTCGAGCTCGATCTTGGCGAGCGGCAACGTCGTCAGCAGCAGACCCTTGGCGCGGGCCTCGGCCAAGTAATCCGACATCTCCCGCATCGCCGCCGCCTCGGCGGCGGAGCCCGCCACCTGCGCGATGGGCGCGCCCCCCACCGGGGGCATCATGGATTTAGTCTCGATCCCGGCGGGGATCGGGTCGATGGAAAGGCGTTTGCGCTTGGCCATGGTGGTGTCTCCTTCGCCTCCGCCTTAGCCCTGAGCGGCCACGGGTTGCGCATCGCGGGCCTCGGCCGCGCGCTCCAGCTCGTCGCGCCGCCAGGAGCCGATCAGCAGCCGCTTGAAGGCGGCATAGGTCTCGTCGAAGGTCTCGCGCCCGCGGGCATAGGTCTCGCGGTTGAAGTCGCGGTAATCGGCCTCGTAGATGCCGTTCACCTGCTCCCCCGCCTGCCCGATCAGCGCGGTGAAATCCTGCCGGTGGGGCGAGAGGGTGGAGCCGAGATAGGACTGCATCAGCGCCGCCATCTCACCCTGCTGGCTGCCGTCGTAGCGGGTGAGCACCGCGCGCACCGCGTCCCACTGGAAGGCCAGCCCCTCGCGGCCCAAGGCGCGGGCGGCGAGGTTTTCGCCCTCCTCGATCGAGGCGAAGGTGGCGTGGAGCATGTCGAAGAAGCGGCCCGTCGAGTCGAATTCCAGAAAGGACGCCCCCATCGGCACCAGCAGGATGTCGGCCGCCGACAGCCCGTTGATCGTCAGATAGCCGAGCGCGGGCGGCGTATCGAGCAGCACCACGTCATAGGCATCGAGCAGCCCCGCCTGATCCAGCGCGTCGGGCAGCGCGTCCCAGAGCTTCCAGCCCCGCGACTGCATCCGCCAGACAGGGATCTGGAACTCCGCCCAATAGAGGTTCAGCTGCGCCCCGATCAGGTCGATATTCGGCCAGTGGGTCTTCTGCACGAGGCTCGCGGGGTCGATCTGCATCGCCGCGTCCACCGTGTCGTCGAGCGGCACCGGCGCCTCGCCCCGGTCGATCCGGCCGCGATTGGCCTGCTGCAAGTGACGGCCGTAATGGCTGGCCAGCATCGGGAACACGGTGCCCCATTCGTCCTCGACCCGGCCGCCGAAGATCGAGGTCATCGAGCCTTGGGAATCCAGGTCGATCACCAGCACCCGGTAGCCGTCGAGCGCCGCCGACATGGCGAGATGCGCCGCCGTCGAGGTTTTGCCCACGCCGCCCTTGAAGTTCGCCACCGCCACCACCTTGGCGGGCAGGCCCTGGGGCCGGTAGGGCAGATACGCCTTGGCCTTGGACCCCTGCGCCCCGAAGAAGGCGCGCAGCCGGTGGACCTCGTCGAGGGTGAACCACTTGGCGCCGCCCTCCGTCTCGGAGCGGCCCTGCGGCAGGTCCGGGTTGGCGCGCAGCACCCGGCGGAAATGGGCCTGGGCCACCGGGATCAGGTAGCGCGTGATCTCCCAGGTGGAGAAGAGGCGCAGCGTCTTGCGCCCCGCCTCGCCCAGGCCGCGCCCGGCCAGATCGGCGCGGCCCCGCCCGCAGGCGGCGGCGATTTCCGCGAAACCCGCCGTCTCGGTGGGCGCGCCCAGTTCGGCCAGGGCCGCATCGACGTCGATATCGTGATAGGCGGGCAGGGGGCCCGCCGCCGCTTTCGCCATGTCTCTGCCTCGCTCGTCCCGGCCTCTTCGCGGCCGATGTATCACTTTTCACTCAACGTACCCGAAAAGGCGGCACATGCCAGCTTTTTCGTCACCTTCTCTGCCGGCCGCTTTGCGGCCCCTATTGTTATTTGGTGTTAGAGATGTGTTACGCGCCCCGACCCGCGTCCGGATCCCGGCTTCCGCCTCTGATTTCACAGCACATTCCGCCGGCCTCGAAAAGGGGAGGCGATTCCGAAGCCACGATACCGCGATTCCGAAACCACGCCTCTCCGACTCCGAAGCCACGTTGCCCGGACGGAAATCCGTTGACGCAGCCTGTGGATATCTTCAGCCTGGGCGTCATCGAAACCACGAAGCCGGATCAACCGGCGTGGGCAGCGAGCAGGACAGGCACATGACCGATCTCCCCGTGACGGGGCCGCCGGGAGGATTCTTCCTCTGCGACGTGCTGGACGCCATCCCCAAAGGGGACATGGCGACGATGGAGCACCCGGTCTTCTCGCTCTCGACCCGGCCGGATCTGCGGATCCTCCGCTACGAACACGCCGGCGCGCGGGTCACGGTGACGCCTTCGGTCAAGGGCCTGGCCACGATCCACGACAAGGACATCCTGATCTATTGCGTGAGCCAGCTGATGGCCGCGCTCAATGCCGGGCGCGCCGTCGCCCGCACCCTGCATCTGCGCGCCGCCGACCTGCTGGCCGCCACCGGGCGCGAGAGTTCGGGCGACGGCTACCGCCGCCTGCGCGAGGCGTTCGAGCGGCTGGCCGGCACCCGCATCACCACCGATATTGTGACCGGCGATGTGGAGACCACCACCGGCTTCGGCCTGATCGAAAGCTGGGAGATCGTGCGCAAGACCCGGGGCGGGCGGATGGTGTCGGTGGCGGTGACGCTCAGCGACTGGCTCTATCGCGCGGTCTGCGCCAAGTCGGTGCTGACGCTGAGCCGCGACTATTTCGGCTTGCGCAAGCCGCTGGAGCGCCGCCTCTACGAGATCGCGCGCAAGCATTGCGGCCGTCAGCCCGCCTGGCGCTGCTCGGTCGAGGTGCTGCACCTGAAATCCGGCTCCGCCTCGCCGCGCCGGGTCTTCCGCAAGATGCTGCGCGACATGGCCGCCGCCGATGCGCTGCCCGACTACCATCTGGAGATGGAGGAGGGCGACGTGCTCCGCGTCCGCCCCCGCGCCCATCTGGTGGCGCCCCCCGCCACCCCGCCCACCATCTCGGAGGCGGCGCGCGACGAAGCCCGCGCTCTGCGCCCCGGCATGGATGTCCACGCGCTGGAGGCCGAATGGCGCGGCGTCTGGGATCGCACCGGCCGCAAGAAGCTGCGCGCCCCCGACCGCGCCTTCCTGGGCTGGCTGAAGAAGGGCGGCGCCTGAGCCCCGGACGGGATCGCCCGGCCGCGCCCTGCGCCTCCGGCGGGGATATTTGGGCAGGGAAGAAAGGCGGGGAAGAAAGGGCGGCCCGTCTTCTTCCCTGTAGAAATATCCCGGGGGGAGTCGCCCCCCGGGCGACGGGGGGCAGAGCCCCCTTGGCGCGACGCCGGCAGGCGGCGCAACATTCATGAGACAGTGCCAGATCCATGAGACAGCGCCCGGTCGATCCGTCCGGCCATGAGTATTTTTGGCCAGAAGAAGGGGGCGCGCGGCGTGCCCCGGGGGAGCTTAACGATCCGTTAACTGCTCCGGCGGAGGCTCCCCCGTCGATCCCAGCTCCGGAGCCCGCGCCCCATGTCCCAGACCACGCCCCTGCTCGACCTGCCCCTGATCCAGGAGGCTCAGGCCCAGAAACACGTCACCCATAACGAGGCGGTGGCAGCGCTGGACGCGCTCGTGCTGCCGGTGGCGCTGGATGCCGACCGGACCGCGCCGCCCGCCGCGCCGGCCGAGGGCGACCGGCATCTGGTGGCCGCCCCAGCCACCGGCGTCTGGGCCGGGCGCGACGGCACGCTCGCCGCCTTCTCGAATGGTGGCTGGGTGTTCCATCTGCCCCGGGCGGGCTGGCGGGTGCAGGTGCTGGCCGAGGCGGCGGAGCGCATCTTCGACGGCGCCGTCTGGGCGCGGCCCGCCATGCTGGGGCTGAACGCGACGGCGGATGCCACCAACCGGTTGACGGTCGCGGCCCCCGCCACGCTGCTCAGCCACGAGGGCGCGGGCCACCAGATCAAGGTCAACAAGGCCGCCCCCTCCGACACGGCGAGCCTGCTGTTCCAGACCGGCTTCTCGGGCCGGGCCGAGATGGGGCTGGCGGGCTCGGACGATTTCGCCGTCAAGGTCAGCGCCGATGGCGCGACCTTCCATGACGGGCTCGCGATCGCGGCCGCCACGGGCGCGGTGCGTCTGCCGGGCGGCTATGCGGGCACGGGCTCGGCGGCGGGGCCGCTCGGCGGTCAGATCGTGACGGTGACGGGGGCGCATCAGTCGGGGCTGACGGTGGGCAATCTGCTGTCGATCGGCAATGGCTCGCTCTCGGTGGTGGGGCCGGCGATGCCCTTCGCGGGGAGGGTGCTGGGGGCTTCGGTCTCGGTCGCGGGGGGCGCGGGCACGACCGAGTTGCAGGTGGCGCTGGACGGGGTGGCGCAGCCGGGCTTCGCGCTGAGTGTCGCCTATCCCGGCTCGGGCGTGGCGACGGCCACCGCCGACTTCTCGGGCGCGCCGCTCCCGGTGGGGCAGGGGGTGGCGGTCAACCTGATCTGCACCCAAGGGGGGACAGCCGATCACGTCACCGGCGCGGTCTTCGTGCAGATCGACTGACGCGCGCCCTGCGCGAGAGGGCCTGACATCCGGGCGCGTCCGCGCTAGGCCCCGGGGCATCACGATTGTCCAGGGAGTCGATATGAAGGTCACCGCCACCGCCCTGCCGGGCGTCCTGCTGATCGAGCCCGCGCGCCATGGCGACGCGCGCGGCTTCTTCTCGGAGAGCTGGTCGCGGCCGAAGCTGGCCCAGCATGGTATCGAGATCGACTTCGTCCAGGACAATCATTCGCTATCGCGGAGCGTCGGCACCCTGCGCGGCCTGCATTTCCAGGCACCGCCCCATGCCCAGGCCAAGCTGGTGCGCTGCGGGCGCGGGCGGCTCTACGATGTGGCCGTCGACATGCGCCGCGGCTCGCCGACCTATGGGCAATGGGTGGGCGAGGAGCTCTCCTTCGAGAACGGTAAGCAATTGCTGGTCCCCGTGGGGTTCCTCCATGGCTTCGTCACCCGGGAGCCGGATACCGAGATCGTCTACAAGTGCTCGGACGTCTATTCCCCTGCCTGCGACGGCGCGGTGCGGTGGGATAGCTGCGGGATCGATTGGGGGGTCGAGGGCGACCCGGTGCTCTCGGAGAAGGACGCGGCGGCGCAGGCATTCTCCGATTTCGAGACGCCCTTCACCTATGAGGGACCGTTCCCGTGGGAGGCGCGCGCATGAAGATCCTGATTACCGGCGGCGCGGGCTTCATCGGCTCGGCGGTGGTGCGCGCGGCGGTGGCCCGCGGCCATGCCGTCGTCAACCTGGACGCGCTGACCTATGCGGCCTGCCTCGACAACGTGGCCTCGGTGGCGGACAGCCCCCTCTATGCCTTCGAGCATGCCGATATCCGCGACCGCGCCGCGCTGGACCGCATCTTCGCCGCCCATGCCCCGGACGCGGTCATGCATCTCGCCGCCGAGTCCCATGTCGACCGGAGCATCGACGGGCCGGGCGATTTCGTCGAGACCAACATCACCGGCACCTACAACATGCTGGAGGCGGCCCGGAGCTACTGGGTGGGGCAGGGCAAGCCCGAGAGCTTCCGCTTCCACCACATCTCCACCGACGAGGTGTTCGGCTCGCTGCCGCCCGACCCGGAGGTCAAGTTCACCGAGGACACGCCCTACGACCCGCGCTCGCCCTATAGCGCGTCCAAGGCGGCCTCCGACCATCTGGTGCGGGCCTGGCACGAGACCTATGGGCTACCGGTGGTGCTGACCAACTGCTCCAACAATTACGGGCCCTTCCACTTCCCCGAAAAGCTGATCCCGGTCATCATCCTGAACGCGCTCGCCGGCAAGCCGCTGCCGATCTATGGCGACGGCTCGAACGTGCGCGACTGGCTCTATGTCGAGGACCATGCCGAGGCGCTGCTGATCGCCTTGGAGCGGGGCCAGATCGGGCGCAGCTACAATATCGGCGGCGACAACGAACGCACCAACCTGGAGCTGGTCCGCGCGCTCTGCGCGATCCTGGACGAGAAGCGGCCGAAACCCGAGGGCAGCTACGCCGACCAGATCACCTTCGTCGCCGACCGCCCCGGCCATGACGCCCGCTACGCCATCGACGCGACCCGCATCCGCGAGGAGCTGGGCTGGACGCCCTCGGTCACGGTCGAGGAGGGGCTGGAACGCACCGTCGACTGGTATCTCGCCAACGAGGACTGGTGGCGCGCGCTGCAGGGGCGCAAGGGCGTGGGCGAGCGGCTGGGCCGCGGGAAGGCCGGATCGCCCGTATGAGGGACGCCGCCGCGACCTCTCCTCCTCCCGCCGCCAGCCTCGCCGACCAGTTCGAGCGCCATGACGGCAAGACCAGCGGGTTCGACTACCTGCGCATCGTCCTGGCCGTCGCGGTGCTCGTCTGGCACTCCTACGGGCTGACCTACGGGCGCGAGGCGATCGACGCGGCCATGGCCGGGCTGGCGGTCAGCATCCCGGTCGCGCTCATCCTGCCGATGTTCTTCGCGCTCTCGGGCTTCCTGGTCACGAGCTCGCTCTACCGGGCGAACTCGATCAAGGTCTATCTCGTCTTCCGCGGGCTGCGCCTGTTCCCGGCGCTGACGGTGGAGGTGCTGCTGGCGGTCTTCCTGCTGGGGCCGATCTTCACCTCCCTGGCCCTGGGGGAGTATTTCAGCCACCGGGACTTCTTTCTCTACTTCCTCAACATCGTCGGGCTGATCCGCTACGAGCTGCCCGGCCTCTTCGAGGACAACGTCTATCCCCGGGTCGTCAACGGCTCGCTCTGGACGGTCCCCTACGAGCTGGAATGCTACATCTACCTCGTGGTGCTGTCGCTCATGGGGGTGTTCCGTAGCCGCTATGCCGTGCTGGCGGCCTTCGTCGCGGTCACCCTGCTGGTGGTGCTGATGGGGTTCACCTCGGGCAGGGGGGTGGTGATCGCGCTCAAGGACCTGCTGATCGGCAGCCCCGAGGTCGAGCCCAACCTGCAGCAGGCCACCGGCGCGCGCGTCGAGATCCCGCGGATCCTCGTGCTGTGCTTCCTGGCGGGGGCGCTGCTCTATGCCTGGCGCGACAGGGTGCCGTTCCATCCGGGGCTGGCGGCGGCCGCCCTGGTCGCCTCGGCGGCCCTGCTCGCCTCGCCGCAGCTCTATTTCTACGCGCCGCTCCCGGTGGCCTACCTGACGGTCTGGCTGGGGCTCAACGACCTGCCCCGGGCGACGCTGCTGCGGAAGGGGGACTATTCCTACGGGATCTATCTCTATGCCTTCCCGCTGCAGCAGGTCGTCTCCGCGAGCGGCTGGGCGGAAGGCGCCTTTCTGCTCCATGCGGCGCTGTCGCTGGCGATGGTGTCGATCTTCGCGGCCTTCAGCTGGCATGTGGTGGAGAAGCCCTGCCTCAGGCTCAAGACGCATTTCCTATGATCGGGAAGGATTCGGACATGGATGACGCGAGGCTACTCGTCTTCGGGAGGACCGGGCAGGTCGCCACGGAACTGGCGCGGCGTGCCCCTGGGGCCACTTTTCTGGGCCGGGACGCGGCCGACCTGACGGACCCGGAGGCCTGCGCGGCCGCGATCCGGGAGCGGGCGCCGGAGGCCGTGATCAACGCCGCCGCCTACACCGCCGTCGACCGCGCCGAGGAGGGGGAGGAGACCGCGCGCCTGGTCAACGCCGAGGCGCCCGGCGCCATGGCGCGGGAATGTGCCGCCCTCGGCATCCCCTTCCTGCATGTCTCGACCGACTATGTCTTCGACGGCAGCGGTACGGATCCCTGGACCGAGGACGCGCCCACCGGACCGCTGGGCGCCTATGGCCGCACCAAGCTCGCCGGCGAGGCGGCGGTGCGGGACGCGGGCGGGGCCCATGTCATCTTGCGCACCTCCTGGGTGTTCTCCGCCCATGGGGCGAATTTCGTGAAGACGATGCTGCGCCTCTCCGAGACCCGCGACGCGCTGAGCGTGGTCGACGACCAGATCGGCGGGCCGACGCCGGCCGCCGATATCGCGGCCACGCTCCTGACCCTGGCCGACCGGTTGCGGGAGGGCGCGCCAGGGGGCACCTATCACTATGGCGGCGTGCCGCATGTCTCCTGGGCGGGTTTCGCACGCGAAACATTCGCGCGCGCCGGGCGGGAGGTGGCGGTGACCGGCATCCCCACGACCGACTACCCGACCCCCGCCGCGCGGCCACTCAACTCGCGGATGGACGGCGCGAAACTGATGGCCGAGCACGGCATCGCGCCGCCCGACTGGCGCGCGGGGCTCGACGCCGTCCTGGCCGAGCTGGGGGCGTAGGGGGTGGTGGGCATGGTGATGCCCACCCTACGGGGTTGCCTTCGGCACTGCGGGGCTGCAGGCCGCGACACATGATCAGAGCCTATCTCGAGGACATCCATTCATGACGACACGCAAGGGCATCATTCTCGCGGGGGGCTCGGGCACGCGGCTCTACCCGATCACGCTGGGCGTCTCCAAGCAGCTGCTGCCGGTCTACGACAAGCCGATGATCTACTATCCCATCTCGGTGCTGATGCTGGGCGGCATCCGCGAGGTCTGCATCATCACCACGCCGCAGGACGCCGCGCAGTTCCAGCGCACCCTGGGCGACGGCTCGCAATGGGGGATGTCCTTCACCTATGTCGAGCAGCCCTCGCCCGACGGGCTGGCCCAGGCCTATCTGCTGGCCGAGGCGTTCCTGGCGGGCGCGCCCTCCGCGCTGGTGCTGGGGGACAACATCTTCTTCGGCCACGGCCTGCCGGAGATGTTGATGCGGGCCGACGCCAAGCCCGCGGGCGGCACCGTCTTCGGCTATCGCGTGGCCGATCCCGAGCGCTATGGCGTGGTCGATTTCGATCCCGAGGGCCGGGCGAAGGCGATCATCGAGAAGCCCGAGGTGCCGCCCTCGAACTTCGCGGTCACGGGGCTCTACTTCCTCGACGGGGACGCGCCGCGGCGGGCCGCTGAGGTGCAGCCCTCCGCCCGGGGCGAGCTGGAGATCACGACGCTCCTGGAGATGTATCTGTCCGAGGGGCTGCTCTCGGTCGAGCGGATGGGGCGGGGCTATGCGTGGCTCGACACCGGCACCCATGGCAGCCTTCTGGACGCGGGCAATTTCGTGCGCACGCTGGAGCGCCGCCAGGGCCTCCAGACCGGCAGCCCCGACGAGATCGCCTATCGCCAGGGCTGGATCGACGCCGACGCCCTTACGGAACGGGCGGCCAAGTTCGGAAAGAACGATTACGGAAGCTATCTGGCAGGACTACTTGAGGAATAGGACGCGCCGGGGGCGCCGGACGATCCGGGCCCGCGCCCGGAACGCCCCCCGATAGGGACACGACATCATGAAGAAGCTTCTCCTGCATATCGGGCCGCACAAGACCGCCTCCACCTATGTGCAGTCCAACCTGGTCGCCAACGCCGCCCGCCTGCGCGAGAAGGGCGTCTGCTATCCGAGGACCATGCTGGTGAAACCGGGGCATCACGAGGTGGTGACGCGCCTCTCGGAGCCCGGGACCGACGCGTTCGACCCGCTCCTGAAGGAGGTCGCGCCCTACGAGACCGTCGTGCTGAGCACGGAGAACTTCACGCGGCTGGAGCCCGAGCAGATCGAGACGCTGCTGGGCCTCTTCGACGGCTACGACATCCATGTCCTGTTCTACTACCGGGACTTCCACATGCTGTGGCCGTCGCATTGGCAGGAGACCATCAAGCAGGGCGGGCACGAGACCTGGCCCGAATACCTGATCAAGGCCATGGGCTTCACCGAGGCGGTGTTCGCGCGCCACCTGCGGCCGCATATCGTGCTCGACCGCTGGGTCAGCGCCCTGGGCCGCGACCGGGTCCATATCTTCCCCTATGCCGCCATCGGCCCCGGTCCGCTCGAGGCGCTCGCGCCCGTCTGCGAGCTGATCTCCGTCGATACCGGCGCGCTCGACCCGTTCGCGGCGGACCGCAACGCCTCCTACCCGCCGGCGCGGGTCGAGGCGATCCGAGTGCTCAACGAGCGCGCGGCCGCCGCGGGGCGGCGTCCGGGGACCGACCTGCGGCGCCGCTACATGAGGCGGGCGGAGCGCCTGGAGGCCTCCGACCTCTTTGCCGAGCTGTCCGCGCATTTCGAGGCGCATGCGCGCAAGTCGATCCTGCGCCGGTCGGATCCCTATCTCGACTTCATGTCGTCCCGGATCCTGGACGCCTATGCGGACCTGATGATGTGCCCGCCGCCGCCCGCCGCCGCGGGGGACCAGAAGGTCGTACGCTTCCTCGATGCCGCGCATCGCCTGCCCAATCCGATCGCCGACGAGCTGGTCGCCCGGCTGATGCCGGAGGACGACGCCGACTGACCGGCCCGGCCCCGTCAGTACCGGGTCTCGTCCTGCGCGCCGTAGCCGAAGCGCTCGAAATCCTCGGCGTGGAGCGCGCGGATGCGGGCGCGCGCCTCTGGGGAGACGGTGAAGGCGGCGCGGGCCCGATGCGTCTCCGACTTGCGTGTCGAGCCACTTGACCGGCTGGATCAGCCCGTCTTTCAAACGAAAGATCTTGGCACGCCCCCTCTTGCCGGGGATCAAGTCGGAGGCGGGACGAGCCGTCTGAGATCTTCGAGCGGAACGTGCCGCGGCGCGCTTTAAGGCCAGCGCCTGGCGGGCCAGTCGGCGGTAGAAGTCCGCATTCTTGAAGGCGAGGAACCCGAACCGCGCCGATAGATAGGTTTCGACCGAAGTTCCCGCGCATTCTGGGACATGGATGAAATAGATGGGCTTGTCGCCTGCGCGGAAGAACGGCGAAGAACGGCGCGGTGCGGATTTCTATACATTCGGTTTCGACTATGCGATACGCAGCCCCATTGACTGGGCCGTTTCCTCCGCTCACTCGTGCGACCTTCAGGGAGAATTAAGCCCTTGGAAACAAAATCTTCGACAGCGGAGACCGAAGTCCAACCCGACACCGAGATCGGTCTGGGGAACGGGCTCAGGGTCGAGTGGAAGCCGGGGGCGGCCTCCGCCCCGGTCCAGGTCCGGCCCATCGAGGTCGACGGGCAGTCCGGCCATCTGATCCGGACGGCGCCCGGCGGCGGCTGGGTCCGGCTGCGCCTGCCGATCGAGGCTCCCGAGACCGGTGTTCTGGGCGCCCGCATCCTGCTGCGCATCGACCGCAAGGGGGCCACGGCCGGGATCAAGCCCTTCCTTGCCAAGACCAACCTCAAGACTGACTCACACCGTCCCTTTCCGGGGATGTTGGTTCGGACCGTCATGTTGAACTGCGGCAGTTGGCACGAGGTGGCCGGGGCCTACCTGCATACAGGTTTTACGGGGCGCTTCCGGCCGAGCCTGGTCGTCGACCTCCCCACAGCGTCCGAGATCACCCTGATGGACGTCTCGATCAAGCAGGTTTCGGTTCCGGTTTCGCCGGAGGAACATGCGGCGTTGCTGTCGAACGACGTGCATCCGCTGGCTCATTTCGCCGTGCGGCCGGCGATGTCGGGGCCTGGGGCCTGCCTGGCGCGACCCGCCGTCTACGCTGTCTCAGTGTCGCTCTCGCCGTCGAATCTGTCGGGCTGGGTCCTGTCGGACGCCGCTCCGTCTGATCTGTCCTGGCGCGAGTTGGGAGGAGCCCGCCGGTCGGGGTCGGTCGGGACAGGCGAGGCCGATCTGATTTTCGGAGGGCCCCGCATCGCGGACGGTCTGGATATCCAATTCGACCCGCCGCTGGATGACGGGGCCGTCCTGCAGTTGACCGCGGCGGGAGAGGAGTCGGCTCCGATCTGGACCGGCACCCCGGCCGGAACCGGAAGCGGCGCCCCAATCGAGGGGGTCTTCGACATTTCCGCCGCGCAGATCAGGGACGGCTGGCTGACCGTCATGGGCAACGTGGTGCATCCCATCTATCCCGGCATGCCCGTGCGCCTGGAACTGATCTGCGACGACGACGTCATCGCCGCGACAGTGGCTCGCGCGCCCATCGCGGAGCGGACCAGTCTCGACGCGGAGCGGGCCTTTCGGTTCGAGTTCTCGGCGCCGATCCGCCCCAAACAGGCCGAGAAGCTGATCTGGCTGCGCGTCGCCTCGGCGCCCGGCTTGCCCCGGATGCACATTGCGCTCGACCGTCAAGACGGATCGGCAAAGGGACGTGCGCCCACGCTACCCGTCCCGGCCATGCCCCTTTACGGATCGGTGACCGGACAGGTCGATGGCTTCGACACGAGCGTCATCACCGGCTGGGCGATCTGCCCGGAAGAGCCCGACAGCCAAGTCGAGCTTGTGCTCTGGCGCGATGGGAAGCCTTTCTCTTACTGCAAGACGCAGAACTACCGGCGCGACATCCAGGACCTCTACGGCAATGCCGGCTTCAACGGCTTCGAGTTCGAGCTTCCGCCGAACGCCTCGGTGATGCGCGAGACCGACTTCGAAATCCGCCCCGTCTGCGGGATCGGGCTGCTGAGCAAGGCGCACCTGCGGACCGCGCTGCCGGCCGGGGTCGTGGCGCCCGCCGTGCTGGAGGCGCCCCGGACCTGGACTCCGGGGCCGGCCGAGCCGCTGGCCCTGACCGGCCGGATCTCGGTGATCGTGCTCAATCTCAACGGGGCGGACCTGCTCGACGAGATGTTCGCTTCGCTGCCCCCCGAGGATCTGAGCGGCGAGATCGAATGGATCGTCGTCGATCACAGTTCGACCGACACGTCCCGAGAGATCTGCGAGCGCCATGCCGCAGAGGGCGCCGATATCCGCTTCCTCGCGCGGCGCGGCAATTACAGCTTCAGCGAGTCGAACAATTACGGCGCCGCGCAGGCGACGGGCGACATCCTGCTCTTCGCCAATAACGACCTGGTCTTTCCCAAGGCCTTCGGCGCGCGGCTGCGCGCCTATATGCGCCGGTCCGAGATCGGCGCCCTGGGCGTGCGGCTGCGCGACCATATCGACGATCCGCGCCACCAGGACCTCGCGATCGACCAGCATCTTGGCGTCTTTTTGGAGCGGCGGACCACGCCGCAGGGCTGGGTGCGCCCCTACGAAGCCCGCGCCACCGAGGAGACCCGCCCCACGCGGAAGGCCACGCGCGCGATCGCGGCGACGGGTGCGTTCATGGCGCTGCGGCGCGCCGATTTCGAGGCGGTGGGAGGTTTCGACGAGGATTACTCCTACGGCCTCGAGGATATCGACCTGTGTCTCAAGGTCCGGACCCGGCTCGGTCTCGAGGTCGTCTGTGCGGGCGATATAGAGATTGTCCATCATCGCGGCTTCAGTCGCAAGAAAGAGAAGGATGCGGGGCTGCGCCGCCGGCGCAACAACGAGATCTTCACCGAACGATGGGGCGGGGCGCTGCGCCGGATGATCAAGTCGTCCGGCCTGACCGATCCGTCCTACATCACCGGAAGCCGGCCGGTCTTCGCCTTCATGGTGGCCGATGTGGGCGACGAGACCTCCGCGGGCGAATATTATACCTCGCTGGAGATGGGACGCGCCCTGCAGAAGATCCTGCCCTGCCATGTCCGCTATATCCCCGAGCCGCACTGGTACGACCTGTCGGGCATCGACGTGGTCGTGGCGATGGTGAACCGCTTCGACATCTCGAAGGGTAAGAACGCGAGCCCGTGGCTCGTGACCGTGAACTGGATGCGGCAATGGTTCGACCGCTGGGCCGAAGACCCGTCTCTTCACGCCTACGACTATCTCTTCGCTTCTTCCGGGCCCGCCTGCGAGATGCTTGAGGCGGCGTCAGGCCGCCCGGTCCACCTGCTTCCGATCGCATCGAGCTATGACGAATTTGCCGAGGCCGAACCGAAGGAGGACTGGCGCTGCGATTACGCCTTCACCGGCAGTCGCTTTGGCCCCCCCCGCGAGATCGAGTTCCAACTCGATCCCACGCGTGTCGCGGGCGACGGGAAGGTCTTTGGCTACAACTGGGAGGGCACGCCTTTCGCGGAACTCAGCGAAGGGCCGGTTGCCTATTCCGCCATCCCACGCGTCTACGCTTCGACGCGGGTCGTCCTCGATGACGCCAACATCGCCACCAAGCCCTGGGGCAGTTGCAATAGCCGGGTTTTCGATGCCATGGCCTCTGGGGCGTTGCTGCTGACGAATGGCGAGCTGGGCGTCCGGGAGCTGTTCGGCGATCTTGTGCCGACTTTCCACGATGCCGACAGCCTGACCGAGCAGCTTGATCGCTGGCTCAGCGACGAGCCGGCCCGGGCCGCACGCGCGGCCCAGATGCAGGACGTGATCCGCACCCACCACACGTATGACGTCCGCGCGCGCGAACTCGTATCGCGGCTCACGGCCGATGCCCCCGTCCGCATCGCGATCAAATGCGCGGCCCACTACCGTGAGCGTGAGCAATGGGGCGATTATCACTATGCACAGAGTCTTGCCGCAGCTCTGCGCCGGCAGGGCTATGTGGCGCGCGTGGATTGCCGGGAGAGCTGGTATTCCGGTGTCAGCGAGTCCGACGACGCCGTCATCGTGCTCCGCGGTCTGCTGGACTACAATCCCAAGCGCCACCAGACCAATCTGCTCTGGCTGATCAGCCATCCCAACGCCGTCAGCATCGCTGAACTCGACCAATTCGATCACGTCTTCGTGGCGTCCCAATTCCACGCGGAGACGCTCGCACAGCTGGTCCCTGGCAAGATCGACTTCATGCCGCAATGCACCGACACGTCGCGGTTCTACTTCGATCCAGACGAGATCAACTCTTGCCCGGACCGCAATCTCTATGTTGCCAATTCACGGGGCGTCTTCCGAACGCCGGTTCGCTGGGCGATTCAGGGGGAGCTCGACCTCGATATCTACGGGGTGGGGTGGCAACCCTTCATCACCGACGAGCGTCATAAGGGCGAGGTCATCTCGAACAGGGTGCTGGGCGGGTTCTATGCCTCGAGCCGCCTCGTGATCTGCGATCATTGGGATGACATGCGCGCCTTGGGCTATGTCTCCAACCGGGTGTTCGACGTGCTGGGCGCGGGAGGACGGCTGGTGGTTGACAGCGTGCGCGGGCTCGAAGACCTGGTGCCGTTGGAATATATCGAAATTTTCAATAATTTCGAAGAATTCTCTGCCATCCTTCGCGGCCCGAACCATGTCGATCTCGACCAGCGCCGGGAGATCGCGGATTGGGTCGCGCGGAATCATTCCTTCGATGCGCGGGCGGCCGTACTCGCCGAGAAAATCCGCCAGGTCATGGATCTCGAGCGGGACCAAGCCGCCTAGCCGAAGCGTCGAACTCCAGGGAGGCTGCGGGACTACCTCTCCCGGACGGAGAACACGACCTGCTACGCGATCGGCCTGAACCTGCGGCAGCGCGTCTCGACCGAGCCGTCGCTGGAGCCGGGTGACACGATCCTGAGGAAGCGCTCGACCGTCCAGTTCGTCAGCGGCATGTGCAAGCCGCTGATGACTCGGGTGCCGCTCAAGTGGCTGCACGGCTTCCACGGCGCCAATGTGCCCCCGAGCTTCGACGATCTCTACCTGTTCCACCTGCGCCATGCCGATCTTGGCTGGGCGCTCGAACGCATGAAGGTCACCCGGAACCTCGAGTTCGCGGACCGTGAGGTGGATCGCTACAAGATCTCCGGCGCGGAGCTGCTCCATCGCGAATACGAGAGCCTGGAGGCGAAGAAGATCGACGGGCGCTTTGACCTCTCCGGGCATCTTAAGACCCAGATGGATCGTTACGAGATCGGCAGGAAAGGAATCTACCGCGTCCTGCCGCCCTATCTCGGACGCAACCTGCACCGGATCCCGGCGCGCTTCCGCGACGTGTTCTGAGACGGGTCGGCCGCCCGGGCCCGCGGGCCCGGGCGCGTCAGCCGCCCAGCTCGGCGCGGATGCGGGCCTCGAGATGCTCCTTGCGGCCGGTCATGCGGGCGAGGTCGCGCTTGGTGCGCTCCAGCTCTTCCAGGGCTTGGCTCAGGGCAGAGGCCAGGTCCCGGGCCTCCTGCTCGGAGCGGGCCAGCTCGGTGGCGGCGCGCTCGGCCAGCTGGGCGGCGCGGGGGGCGCCCCCCTCGGCCTGCGCCGTCAGGGTGGCCAGCTCGCGCGCCTGGCGGGCATTGGCGTCGCGCAGCTCGGCCACCTCCGCCTCCAGCCGGTCGCAGGTCTGCATCGCCTCGCCCAGGGCCAGGTCGCGGGCGGCCTCGCCCTCGGTGCCGCCCCGGCCGCGCGCGGCGAGCGTCGCGCGCAGCTGGGAGACGGTGCGCATCGCGGCGGCGCGGTCCTCGGTGAGGCGGCGGTTGTCCTCTTCCAGCGCGGCCCGGTCGCGCTCGGCCTTCTTGGTGATGCGCTTGATCTTGGCCTTGAGCGCGGCGACCTGGTCCGCATCGGCGGCGGGCGCGGGGGCGCCGCCGCGCGCGGCCAGTTCTCGCGCCAGCGCGGCCTCCCGCTCCTCGGCTTCGGCCAGGAGCGCGGTCAGCTTGGCCAGCGCCTCGGTCTGGGCGGGGGAGGAGGCGCCGGGCATCTCGGCCGCGTCGCGCTGTTCTGCGAGCTCCGGCCCGCGCTCCCCGGCTGCTGCCTCCAGCGCGGCCTTGAGCCGCTCGATTTCCTCATCGAGGGCTTCGCGCTCACTTGTAGCCGTGTCCAATGCGTGGCTTCGGCGTTCAAGATCGGCTTGGAGCGCCGTGATGCGCACCATTCGGTCTCGCTCGGCGGTGGCGGCCGCCCGCGCCTGGCGGTCGAGATCGGCGCTCTGGGCCTCATGGGCGGCGCGCAGTTCCGACAGCTCCGCGGAAAGCGAGGTCTCCACGGCTTTCAGCCGCTCGACCTCGGGGCGCAGCTCGGAGAGTTCGCGGCGGATCTTGCCCTCGATGCGGGTGGCGCGCCGCGCCTCCCACTCGTTGGTGCAGGCGCTGCCCAGGCGCTGGAACACCTGGCTCATGGCCCGCCCGAGCGTGCGGTCGCCCTCCAGCTCGGCCATCCGCGCCAGCCGCCCGGGCAGGGCGCCGCCCGCCGCCAGCACCCAGAGCCCGCCGCCATGGCTGAAGCGCAGCACCGGCCGGTCGGCCTGCAGCCGCTCCAGCGCGTCGATCAGGGCGGGGTCGTGGCGCGCGGTCTCGGTGCCGCGCAGTACCAGGCAGCCCTTCTCCGAGAACCGGTCGTCCCAGGCGGCGAGTCCGGCGAGCAACTCGGCGTCGAGGGCGCGGTCGACCACCAGCAGATCGACGGAGCCTGCGTCGAACAGGCCCGGCGCCACCGCGTCGGAGGCCGAGACCAGGCGCGCGAATTCGCTATACTGGCTGTCGGCGTAATCGGCGAGTTCCTCGGGCGGCGTGGTCTCGCCCTGCTCCGATCCCGGCCAGGTCCCGATGCCGGTGCAATCCGCGTCGAGCCCCAGCCGCTCCACCGACTGGCACAGCGCCAGATGCGCCACCGCCGAGCCATCCGCGCCGCCGCCCAGCGTGACCACATTCTGGGGCCGAAGGTCGCCCATCAGCCAGAACAGCACCGGCAGATGATCGAGAAACGCCGAATCGGCCACGTATTTCGGGCGCCAGTAGATCTCGCGGCGGGACACCGGCAGGACGGTGTCCAGGCTGGGCAGCGAGGTCTCCGGTTGGGACGCGGTCGCGATCTTGGTGCTCATCGAAGGAGGCTCCGGCAAACATGGGGTCGGGCGGCGCCCTGGAGCCCCGCGAAAGTCGCCGCACCATAGGGGATGGCGCCCGGGATGCAATTCGCCCCGGGCGCGGGCCCGCCCGGGTGTGGCGGCGAAGGTCATAAGGGGTTGCGGCCCGGTGCCGGGGAAGCGAGGTAGGTGCCGGGGGAGGCTTGGCGCATGCGCGGGGCGGGCGCGCGCGGGCTGATGGAGACGACGATGCTGACCGTTCGGGACGACCCGCTGGTGCGCCACGACCTTGCCAAGGCGTGCCACATTGTCCGCCGGTCCCGGTATGTTCACGGGATCTGGTACGCCGAGACCTATCCGGACGTGGCCCTGACGGGGATGGACCCGCTGGAGCATTACCTGACGATCGGCGCCGCCCTGGGGCGCAACCCGGGCAGGGATTTCGATACCCTTTTCTATCTGGAACAGCACCCCGAGGTGCTGGCGCGGGGCGAGAACCCGCTGCTGCATTACATTCGCGAGAAAGGGGCCGAGAAGGGCTGGCCGACCCAGCCCCCCGACCCCGAGCGAGACGCGCCCAAGCGCGTGCGCGCGGTGCGCGACAAACTCCTGATGCTGGGCTTCACCGAGGAGGCGCTCAAGGATCTGCGCGAGATGGCGCGCTCCGACCCGGCGGCCCGCGGCCGCGCCCTGGCCGCGCGCGACCTGGCGGTCTGGCATCTGCGGCAGCGGGGCCCCGAGGAGGCCGCGCAGGCGCTCGGCTGGCTGGAGGCGGCGCGGGCGGCGGCGCCCGATCTGGAGATGCGCTGCCAGATCGCCATCTCGGAGCTTCTGGCCCATCACCTGGCGGGCGACCCGGAGGCCGGGCGCGCCGCCTATGCGCGGCTGGCGGAGGCGGGCGAGGTCACGCCCGACACGCTTCTGGCGCGGGCCAATTTCGAAACGACCGCCGAGGACCGGCTGCCCTGGATCCGCGCCATGCTGGCCGGCTATGGCCTGCCGGGGGTGGATCTGCTGCCCGAGGGACCCACACCCTATGACCGGCTGACCGCGCCCGCGCCGCCGCCCGTGACCGACGGCCCGCTGGTGACGGTGCTGCTGGCCGCCTATGAGGCGGCGGCGATGATCCCCACCGCGCTACGCTCGCTCCAGGCGCAGAGCTGGCGCAACCTGGAGATCCTTGTCATCGACGACCGGAGCCCCGACGACACCTGCGCCGTGGTCGAAGCGTTCGCCGCCGCCGATCCGCGCATCCGGCTGATCCGGATGGAGCAGAACGGCGGCGCCTATGTCGCGCGCAACCGCGGCCTGGACGAAGCCCGGGGCGATTTCATCACGCTCCACGACGCCGATGACTGGTCGCACCCGCTCAAGATCGAGACCCAGATGCGGCACATGGCTCAGACCCCCGGCACGATGGGCTGCACCTCCGAGCAGGTGCGCCTGCAGGAGGATCTCTCCTGTGTGAAGGTGCGCGGCAATGGGACTTTAACGGTCTTCAACACCTCCTCCTTCCTGTGGCGGAGGGATCCGGTGCAGGGCGCGCTCGGCTACTGGGACACGGTGCGCTATGGCGCCGACAACGAGTTCGTGCGCCGGGTGCGCACGGTGTTCGGGCCCGCGAGCATCCAGCGGCTGCCGACCGGGCCGCTCTCGTTCCAGCGCGAATCCGAGGCCTCGGTCACGGTCAGCCCGGTGACCGGGGTGGACGGCTATTACTATGGGGTGCGCAAGGAGTATCGCGACGCGCAGCTGTACCATCACGCGGCCCGGACCCGGGGCGCGGCCGAGGGTGCCTTGCGCTATTCCGGCGACCCCGCCGAGCGACCCTTTCCGGTGCCCGCCATGATGCGCCCGGACCGGGCCGCGCGGCTCAAGGCGCGGCCGCCCTTCGACCTGGTGATCGAGGGCGATTTCCGCAGCCCCGGCCCGGTCATGGAGGCGCTGGCCGCGCAGCTGGCGGAGCGGGCGGCGCAGGGGATGCGGATCGGGCTGTTGGAGGCCAATGCCTATGCCCCCGAGGCGGCGGGCGACGGGCTGTCGATCTGCCCGGAGCTGCGCGCCGTCATCGACGGGGAGCGGATCGAGCTGCTGGTCTATGGCGACGAGGTGTGCGCCCGTGCGCGCCACCGCTTGCCGGGCGCCGGGCCGGGCGGACGCTACCGCCCGGTGATCCACGAGGCCGAGGCGGAGCCATGACGGTTTGCCCGGGGGCCTGATTCAATACAGGAAGGCCCGGCCTCCGCCGGGAGCCCGACACTCGAGGAAGGACGCCGGTCATGAGCTTGAAGGTGGTGACGGCGACCAGAAGTGGCTCGGTCATGGGGCTGATCACGCTGGAGCAGGCGCTGAAGGCACAGGGCGTCTCGGTCACCCGGGTGGAGGAGGAGGGTCTCGCGCGTCGGCATCCCCGCGGCCGCGAGATAGGCGGCGCTGGCGTAGACGCGCATGACCTCGTCGCGCAGGCGCCGGGCCCGCAGGTTCGGCCGGTCCGGCATCGCGTGCCGGATGGCGATATCCGCCTCCCGGCGCGCCAGATCCCGAATGCCGTTATCCGCGACGATATCGATCTCGAGCCGGGGCGCGTCGCGGCCGATCTCCTGGACGAGCGGGGGCAGGATATAGGCCGAGACCAGTTCGGAGGCCGTGATCCGGACCAGCCCCTCGACCGATTGCGCGTGCCCCAGGGCCGAGAGGGACACCATGTCCGCCCCGCGCGCCATCGCGCGGACATGGTCCAGCATGTCCATTCCGAAAGGCGTCAGCGCGACCGAGCGCCCGGCCCGACCGGCTTAGGACCGTCATCGGCGATTGCTGCGATCCCCGGTTTCTGGCCGGGGTCCTTGCCGGGCAGGAGGCGGTGATCTCGACGCTGGGCGGGCGCAGCCCGACGAAGACGGCGACATCGGTCTATTGGAGATCGGCGGAGGCGATCGCCGAGGCCGCCTGGGAGACCGGCCTGCGGCGGGTCGCGGTCACGTCCAGCGCGTTGCTCTTTCCGGCGCGGGGGCCGGTCGACAGGGCCTTGACGGTCCTTGCCCGCACTGTCGTCCGGGACGCGCGGCGCATGGAGGACAGGCTCTGCCGTGCCGATCTCGACCTGGTCGTGGGGCGATGCGGGTTTCTGACGAACCGGGACGAGCGGGCCTATCGCCGCGCGCTCGGCGCCTTGCCCGAAGGCGGCGCATCGGTGGCGCGGCTGGGCCTGGCGCGGTTCCTGATCGATGCGCGCCGGGGCGCAGATCTATGGCGTGTCCGGTCCGGCATAGCTCGGGCCCGTGCGGGCACCGAGAGCGGCGGTCGGGTGAGGCGGCGCCGGAGCGCCGCCCGCGACCGCGTCGTCAGCTGCGATCAGGCAAGCTGCAGGTTCGACGCGCTCTCGCGGCCGTCCCGGCCGGATTCGACGTCGAAGGTCACCTTCTGATTGTCGGCGAGGCCGGTCATGCCCGCACGCTCGACGGCACTGATGTGCACGAATACGTCACGGCCGCCCGATTCAGGGGCGATGAAGCCGAAGCCTTTGGTGGTGTTGAACCATTTCACGGTGCCAGTGGCCATTCCGTGGTCTCCTTATCATGTCGATACCCGCGGAGATGCGGTATCTCGGCTTGGTCGGTCTGGATCGAAGACTGAAGCCGGATGAAGGGAGACAGTGGGTCGAAGTAGAATAACGTCAGCACCTGCCGCCTGACAGGTTTGGCCGCGCTGCGCAAGCGGAATCTGGGTGGTGCGGTGTCCGCTCCGGCGCCGCGCGCGCCCGTGAGGCGCGGACCGCGCCTAGCCGCGCAGCCGCCGGAGCGGCGCGGTGATCCGCCAGGAACGGCTGGCGCGGAGCTCTTCGATCTCGGCGCGCAGCGCGTCGCGCTCGGCCTTGAGATCGGCGATGCGCGCGTCCCGATTGACGAGCCCCGTCCGGGCCTTCTCCAGCTTGGCCTCCAGCGCCGCGATCTGCGCGGCCGCGCCTTCCGGGGCCGGGGGCGCGGCGGCGGGCTTGGCCGGCTTGCCGGCTTTGGTCTTGGCCTTGGCGGGTTTGGACTTGGCGTTTGGCGCGGCCGCCGGCATCCCCGACAGCAGGCGTGCCCGCGCGTCCCGTTCGGCGGCGACCTCGTCGAGGATCGCTTCGAGCGAGGACAGCACGTCCTCCGGCGCGTTCTGCGAGGGGGAGGGGGATTTCGATTTGGCCATGTCGCGGTCCCGTTGCGCCTGCGGATTCGTTGACGCGTGACGCTACAGGCGTGCCCCCGCCGGAGCAAGGCGCCTACAGGGTAACGTACTTGGCACGGCGCGCGCTTTCCAATAGCACCGCTTCCGATGCCGAGGACCGGGCCCCGGGCGACGCGTATTGGCGCTCGAGGCCCTGATTTGTAAAAAAATTCAATGATCTGCGAGCCTACGACGTCGATGCATCCATCGCATTCCCCGCAGAGGCCGCATGCGAGAGAGGCCCGCCCATGAGCGACACGACCGTCCATCCGATCCTTCTGTGCGGCGGGGCGGGGACGCGCCTCTGGCCGGTCTCCCGCAAGAGTTATCCCAAGCAATTCACCAACATGCTGGGCGATCAGAGCCTGTTCCAGGCCTCGGCCCTGCGCCTGACGGGGCCTGGCTTCGCCGCGCCCGTGGTGGTCACGGGCGGCGATTTCCGCTTCGTCGTCACCGAGCAGTTGGCCGGGGTCGAGACGCAGGCCGGCGCCATCCTGATCGAGCCCGCCGCCCGCAACACCGCCCCCGCCATCCTGGCCGCCGCGCTGCACCTGGCCGCCGAGGATCCGGATGCGGCGATGCTGGTCGCCCCCTCCGACCATGTGATGGGCGACGATGCGGGCTTCCGCGACGCGGTCCGCGCGGCGCTGCCCGCCGCCCTGGAAGGCCGTATCGTCACCTTCGGCATCCGCCCCGACCGCCCCGAGACGGGCTATGGCTGGCTGGAGTTGGAGCAGGCGACCGAGGCCACGGCCCCGGTGCCGCTCAAGGGCTTCGTGGAAAAGCCCGCCCTGGCCGAAGCCCAGCGGATGCTGGCCGATGGCCGCTATCTGTGGAACGCCGGCATCTTCCTGTTCACCGCGGGCACCCTGATCGCCGCCTTCGAGACCCATCAGCCCGCGATGCTGGCCGCGGTGCGCGCGGCCGTGGCGGGGGCCGCGACCGATCTCTCCTTCACCCGGCTCGACGCCGCGGCCTGGGACGTGCTGGAGGACATCTCGATCGACTACGCGGTGATGGAGAAGGCCGACAACCTCTCGGTGCTGCCCTATGGCGGCGCCTGGTCCGATCTGGGCGACTGGGACGCGATCCTGCGGGAGGGCAACCCGGACGAGCGGGGCGTCGTGCGTCAGGGCCCCGCCACCGCGCTCGATTGCGACGACACATTGCTGCGCTCGGAATCGGACGCGCTGGAGATCGTCGGCATCGGCCTCAAGGACGTGATCGCGGTGGCGACGCCCGACGCGGTGCTGATCGCAGACCGCGCGCGCTCCCAGGAGGTCAAGGCCGCCGTCGCCCGGCTCAAGGAAAAGGGCGTCCCCCAGGCCGAGACCCTGCCCCGCGACTACCGCCCCTGGGGCTGGTACGAGAGCCTCGCCGTGGGCGACCGCTTCCAGGTGAAGCGCATCGTGGTGACGCCGGGCGCGGCGCTGTCGCTGCAAAGCCATGTCCACCGTTCCGAGCATTGGATCGTGGTCGAGGGCACGGCCCGTGTCACCGTCGATGGAGATGTGAAGCTCGTGACCGAAAATCAGTCGGTCTACATCCCGCTGGGCGCCGTCCACCGCATGGAGAACCCGGGAAAGGTTCCCATGGTCCTCATCGAGGTGCAGACCGGGCGCTATCTGGGCGAAGACGACATCACCCGCTACGACGACGTCTATGCCCGCGGCCAGGGGGCGAAGGGATAGCGATCATGGACGATTTCGGAGCCCTCTTCGCTGTCGCGGGTCTGGATGAGGCAGCCGACATCCCACAAGCCGTCCGCGCCGCCCCCCGCAACCCCTGGGTCCGCGCCCAGGTCGTGCTGGCCCGGCTGGCCCGCGGCGACCTGATCGGCGCCGAGCGCCTGCTCGACAGCATCAAGTACCATCCCAAGCTGCCGCCTGGGATCTACGAGATCTATGCCGACCAGATCGCCCAGGCCCGCGCCCGCATGGGCCTGCCGGCGGGGCCCTTCAACATCCCGGCCGATTACATGTCCTGCGCCGATCCGCGGCTGCACCGCCCGTTCCGGCAGCTCGACCCCGAGGCGGCCTATCCCAAGCCCTACCCGTCCGGCCTGGCCCTGCCCCCGCCGGTGGGCATGAGCGCGGGCATGCCCCGCTTCCTGGAGGATGCGGCCGCGCGCCTCTCGGGGGAGATGCTGCACCGGATCCGCCGCATCCATGTGGTCGTCGCCGACCGGGGCGGGGCGCAGAGCGCGCGACTCCTGGGGATGCTGGCCGAGCAGGAGGGGATCTCGGCGGCGCTACATGTCACCGTCTTCGACCCGCGCCCGGATGCGGCGCTGGCCTTTCCGGCGCCGCTCAAGGGCGATGTGGTGGGGGCGGCGGTAACCGACATGGCCGCCCGCGTCCGCCTCGTGCAGATCGCCGAGGCGGCCGATCTGGTGGTGTTTCTGTCGGGCTCGGTGGTGCTGGACCCGCTGATGTTGCGCCGGGCGCTGCATTACGCGGCCGTCTCGGACATGATGGTTCAGCCGCTGATGCCGGCCCGCGACGAGGGCGACCTGTCGACCCCGTTCTCGCTCATGCCGGTCAAGCCGCTGTCGCGCTTTCCGTTTCGGGACGTGCTGGGGCTGAACATGGTGGTGCCCGCGCCGCTCCTGCGGCGGGCGGGCCCGATCGAGTCCCGGTTCGAGAGCACCCGTTGC
This sequence comes from Jannaschia seohaensis, assembly GCF_900116765.1. GTDB lineage: Bacteria > Pseudomonadota > Alphaproteobacteria > Rhodobacterales > Rhodobacteraceae > Jannaschia > Jannaschia seohaensis. Next base: position 98,237 of record NZ_UETC01000015.1, read on the forward strand.
GCCGCCGAGGAGCTCGTCTTCCGGTTGATCCGGGCGGGCGCCTATACCGCCCCCCTCACCGTGCCGTGGATCGAACCCGATCCCTCGGGCAGCGAGGAGCGCACGCTCTACCGCGCGCTCTGCCCCAATGCCTGGGATCGCAAGACCCCCAAAAAGCGCGGCGAGGTGCCCCGGGTCAGCGTCTACATCCCGACCTACAACGCCTCGGCCTATATCCAGCGCGCCGTCGACAGCGTGCTGGAGCAGGACTTCGCCGATCTGGAGGTCTGCCTGGCCGATGACGGATCGAAGGACGGCACGGCCGATCTGCTCGAAAAGCTCTACGGGGACGAACCCCGGGTCCGCTGGGAGCGGTTCCAGAACGGCGGCATCGGCTTTGCCTCCAACCGGGCGATCCGGATGTCGCGCGCGCCCTATATCGGCCAGCTCGACAGCGACGACTGTCTCAAGCCCGGCGCCGTGTCGCGCCTGGTCGCGGCCCTCGACGACGACCCGGGTCTCGCCTGCGCCTACGGCTCCTGCGAGCGGATCGATGCGGAGGGGCAGTATCTCAAGGACGAATACGCCTGGCCGGTCTACAGCCACGAGAAGATGATGATCACCTCGATCGTGCATCACTTCCGCATGTTCCGCCGCGCCGCCTGGGAGCGCACGAGCCTCTTCCGCGAGGACATCGTCAACGCGGTCGATTACGATGTCTTCCTCAAGCTCTCCGAAGTGGGCCGGATGCGCCATGTCGAGGAGGTGCTCTATCAGCGGCGCTGGCACGGCCAGAACACCTCCAGCGTCAACGAAGGCTTCCAGACGCAGAACACCTACAGGGTGCAGCGCGAGGCGCTGGCGCGGATGGGGCTCGACCGGTTCTGGGACGTGCATGTTCCCGATCCCGAAGAGCCTCGCCGCGTCACCTACAAGCGCCGGGACGGGGCGCCGATGGTGCTGTTCTGGCCGGACTACTCGCGCTCGAACCCTTACCAGCACCTGCTTTACGGCAGCGCGCGCCAGCGGATCGAGATCTGCGCGGGGGATATCGACGCGGCCCTGCGCCAGATCGACCTGATGGAGCGGCCGGACCTGCTGACCTTCCACCTGCACTGGCTGAACTTCTTGCTGCGCGACATCGAGGATCCGGCCGAGGCGCGGGCGCAGGTCGATGCCTTCCTGGCCAAGATCGAGGCCTTCGTGCGGAAGGGCGGACGCCTGGTCTGGACGATCCACAACATCGTCTCCCATGACAGCCCGCATCATGCGCTGGAGGTGGAGATGTCGAGCCGCATCGCCGCCCTGGCCCATGCGCTGCATTTCCACTCCGCGGCCTCGGTGGACGAGGTGGCGGAGGTGTTCGAGATCCCGCGCGAGAAGGCCCATGTCTCGCGCCATGGCAGCTATGTCGGCGCCTATTCCGATTTCGTCACCCGCGCCCAGGCCCGCGCCCAGCTGGGGCTGGCGGAGGACGAGGACGTGATCCTGTTCTCGGGGCAGGTGCGGCCCTACAAGGGGGTCGAGCAGCTGGCCCAGGTCTTCCGCCGCCTGCTGGCGGAGCGGCCGCGCGCGGTGCTGCTGATCGCGGGAAAGATGGTCGATGATGTCTGGGTTCAGGTGACCCAGGGGCTGAGCCCGGCCGAGCGGGCGCGCATCCGCGCCACCCGCCGCTTCGTCACCGACCTGGAGATGCAGCTTTTCTTCCGGGCGGCGGATGTGGCGGTCTATCCCTATCAGCGGATCCTGACCTCCGGCTCGCTGATGCTGGCGCTCAGCTTCGGGGTGCCGGCGGTGATCCCCTCGGTGGGCATGACCCGCGAGGTGCTCGGCGGCACCGAGGCGGGGCTGACCTATGACGCCGAGGCCGGCGAGCCCGCGCTGGAGGCGGCGCTGCGCGCGGTGCTCGACGCCAAGGACGCGGGGCGCCTGGGCGCGATGCAGGACGCGGCGCGCCGGGTGGCGGAGGCCTGGGACTGGCCGGATTTCGGGCCGGTGCTCACCCCACGGTAGCGGCAGTATCACATTGGCTTGCCTTGCTCTTGGCAGGCTTGCCGCGTAGGACTTTGCGGAACCGAAGTGACGGCTGTCCAGTCGATGGGGACGGCCGGTATGACATGAGGAGAGGCGTTCGGTCCGTGGAGCTTCCGTCGCAAGGACCGGTCCCCGAACGAAGAGGACGCGAATGCTGATTTCCGAACCCATCGACGCGGTCGTCATGTGGGTGGATGGGTCCGACCCGGCTTTCCTCGCCTCCCAGGACGCCGCTCTGAAGGCGGAGCGGGCGAAGGGCCGCAAGATTGTCGTCTCCGCCGCGCGCCATCGCGACAACGGCGAGCTGCGCTACACGCTGCGAGCGCTGCTGCACAACGCGCCCTGGCTGCGCCGCATCCACATCGTCACCAACGGCCAAGTTCCCGACTGGCTGGAATTCGACGGCGACCGCATCCGCCACGTCACCCATGCGGAGATCTTCCCCGACCCGGAGATGCTCCCGAACTTCAACACCTTTGCCATCGAGAGCTGCCTGCATCGCATCCCCGGCCTTTCGGAGACGTTCCTGCGGTTGAGCGACGACTTCTTCATCGGCCGGCCCGTCACCGCCGCCGAGATCCTGGGCGCGGCGGGGACTGGGCATCTCGTGTTTCATGGCGGGGTCTCGGCCAAGCCCAAGACCCGCTACCAGCGCCAGATCGCGCGCAACGCCGATCTCTTCGAGGCCCGCATGGGCCTCAGGCCCGGCGTCAACTACGCCCATGCGCCGCAACTGCGCAGCAAGACCCTGTTCGAGGCCTTCGCGGCCACCTTCGCCGAGGAGATCGCGCAGACTCGCGGCCACCGCTTCCGGGACGAGGCGGATATCATCCCGCTCTTCCTCTATCCCTATTTCCACATGATGAAGCTTCGGCCCGAGGCCGCCGTCGAGGTGGCGCAGGGCCGTTCGGCGGGCGATTTCCGCGTCGTCGAGCGGATCTTCAACAAGATCTACATGCAGGTTCTGGTCGGTGGGACGGAGCGGGATTGGCGGGGGCGGATGCGGCAGGTGAGCGACCGACGCCCGCTCTTCTTCAACGTCAACGACCAGTTCACCAAGGACGACTACGAGGTCGAGCTCGCGGCGATGATCGACTTTCTGGAGAGGATGTTCCCCGATCCGATCCCGCAGGAGCGCGACTGACCGCAGGCGTCAGGCCATCAGCCGGTCGCCCGGCGGCGTCTCCCAGCCATGGGCGTCGCGCAGATCCATATAGAGCTCTAACGCGTAGATCTGGTAGAGGTTCTTGCCGCCAAACCAGTGCAGCCTGTCGGTGCGGAACTCGGGCCGGGCGGGAACGTAGCCTTTCATCCAGGCGCCGTAGGGCACAGGCAGGGGCGCCTTCTTGTTGGGCGACTTGCCCGGATAAATCAGCTTGAAGAGGTCGCGCAGCGGATACTTCCCCCCGCGCCCGGCGATGTCGAACTCGTGGGTCCAGACCATCTCGGCCAGGGGGGCCACGGGCGTCAGCCCGCAGGCCCGGAGCGTGTCGCTCACCGCCTGTCCCTCGGTCCCGACGATGTTGAGGAAGCCGCGCACGTCGACGCGGTTGCCTACGGTGAAATGGCCCAGGACCCAGTCGACCGGTGCGGGCGACTTGAGCACGTGCCAGGGTGCGACGAACTGCTTGATGATGGCCTTGCGCACGCCCTCGTAGCTCGGATCCTTGTAGAAATGGGCAAAGCCGGCGAAGCGCGGATCGGCGCCGCCGCCATAGACCATGTGGGTGATACCATCCTCTCGCGCGACGCGGGCGCCGATGCCGAAGGCGGGATCGTGGGGGACGAGGGGCTCGCGCTTGAGCAGCGTCAGCTCTCGCGCCATCTCGGCATAGGCTTCGCGGGTGACGGACAGCTTCTTGTGGGTGACGCCGGGCGGGATCGCCTTGGCCGCCTCGGCGAACTCGGAATGCTGCTCCTGCCCCTCGCCGTAGTCGAGCGTGTAGGCGATGGAGCCCTCGGGCAGGAACTTGGCCAGCATGACCGAATCCATGCCCCCCGACAGCATGATCCCGATCTTGCCCTGCGTGGCCAGCGCGCCCATCCGCTGCGCGATGTAGTCATGCATCTCCTGGGCGGTGCTGACGGGGGTCAGCTTCTGGGAGGGGGCGGGAATCGGGAAGAAGCGCCTGTACATGAGGTAGAGGCTCTCGTTCCGCAGCGGCGAGGCGGATGCGTAGGAGTAGGACATAGAGACGCTGCCTTTTAGGCCATTCCGAAGCCGTCGCCTTTCAAAGCAGCACGCAGCGTATCCCGCAAGGCATGAAGCACCGCGTCCTCGGCCGGATCTCCGGCGATCTGCGGGGGGCCGGGCCAATCGGTGTCCGTCCAGTCGCGCCCGGCCGCCGAAACCGGGCGATCATAGCGGGGCAGGATATGGAAATGCACGATCGGGTCCTGCATCATCAGGCACAGCACGTTGATCCGCACCGCGCCGAACACCTCGCGGGCGAGCCGTTCGGCCAATCCGAGCCCCGCGCCCATCCCGACCGCCTCCTCGGGGGTCAGCAGGGCGAGATCACGGGTGCCCGAGCGCACGCTCAGCACCATGGAGCCCAGCATGGGCTGGCCAGGGCGCAGCGACAGCGTCCAGCCCTGGGTCTCGGCGAGGTGCAACTCAGCCGTGCGGAACTTCTCGGCGAAGGCGTCGAGATCCTGTCGGGTGCGCGCGTCCATGGGGGCGTCCGGCATGCTCAACGGCCCGATGAGCCGATTGCAGCCCGGTGCTCCGGCGGGCGGCCCGGCGCCGCGATCGCGTCGAGTACCTCGCGCAGCCGCGAGCTGGAGGTATGCTCGGTATAGGGGAAGTAGACGATCTCGACCCCGTGCGGGCGGAACCTTTCCTCCAGGGCGACCCATTTGGGATGGCCCTTCCAGTCGTCGCCGACGAACATCTTGTCGAAGTGGTGGCGCTCCCAGGCGGCGAACTTGTCCATGTCGTCCTGCACGACGACCTCATCGACGAAGCGCAGCGCACCGACGATCTCCATCCGCTCTTTGAGGGGGATGATCGGGTACTTGTTCTTGCGGGAGAAGCTCAGCTCATCGGAGGTGACGCCCACGATCAGCCGGTCGCACTGCTCGGCGGCGCGCCGCAGCAGGTTGAGATGACCGATATGGAAGAGGTCGTATACGCCTGTCGTGTAGCCTGTCGTCATATCGCCGTTACATCTCGCCTGTAGAAAATCCGCAGATCGACCGAAGCGGCCCTAATTCGGCGCTCCCCGTCCGGGGGGCATGCGCGACATCGGGCCGGGATAGATTGAACCATGGGTGTTATGCCCCATTGCCCCCGTTTGCGTCCAGGGGACGACTTTTCGCTCCATTTTCAAAGGATTTCCCGGCAGTCGAACAGGCGGGGCGCGCGATCTTCCGCTGGGGCGGGGCCGGGCCTGTGAGCAGGGCGCGTCCCTGCGCGATGCGGGCATCGGCCGGCCGCGACCAACTTCGACAGAGACCGGGTCCGCATGTTGCGGGGCTCCACATCTTGTTGGCCTGCGTCAGGCACGAGGAGGGCGTCCTCTCCGGTATGGGCCCCCGGCCGATCGCCTTGGGCGACGAAGATCCTGTCCGCGATCCGCGCCGTCAGGCTCTGTCACGCCAGATCCCCGAGCACGTTCACTCCGTCCGGCGAAACAGAACAGACATCACGGCGGCTTCATGGAAAGACCTTACCGGGGGGATCCGTCGATGCGCAGAGTGCCGTCCATCTCCCGTCTCATGGGACGATCCGGTCACGGCACATGACAGCGGGAGAGTGGTTTCGCGATGGCTGTGTGTCGGCCCGCCGAATGGACCTTTTGCCGATCTTCGGCCGGATCGGTGCTCACCCCGCCGCGATCCGGTCCACCGCCGCCGCCAGGGTGGCGGCGCGGTGGTCGAAAGTGTGGGCGCCCAGCACGATCTCGCGGGCGCGGGCGGCGCGGGCGAGGAAGGGCGTGGGGTCGTCCAGGCAGGAGCGGATGATCTCGGCGAAGGCCTCCGGCTCGGAGGCGGTGGCGATGGTGTCGCCGAAGACGGCCTCAAGCCCCGCGACCGGATCGGTCAGGATCGGCGTGCCGGTGGCCGAGCCGTCGAACAGCCGGTTCGACAGAAACCCGTTATCCCGCATCGAATCCCAGTGGTCGTTGAGCAGCAGCCCATGCGCCGCATAGAGCGCCGGCAGGTCCCGGTTGGCGACCGAGGGCGCGCGCAGATAGCCCGGGGGCAGCACCCCGTCCCAGCCCCCGCCATAGAGGTCCAGCGGCACGCCCTGCTCCACGCACCATTTGACCATGGTGCGGTATTCGCGCCGGGAATTGCCGACGAAGACGGGCGCGCTGCGGCGCGTCTCGGGCGGCGCCACGCCGCCGAAAAGCACCGCATCGGTGGCCTGGTGCAGCACCTCCACATGGGGCAGGCCGCGGTCCTTCAGATGCGCGGCATAGATGTCGGAGGCGACGAAGACGCGGTCGTATTGCGCGTATTCCGCGTCCTCCACCCGGTCGGGATGGGAGATCAGCCACATCAGGTTGATCTTGCCCGGATCGAGCTGCACCGGCTGGCGCCCGCGGATGACCAGCACCGCGTCCTCGGGGGCGGTACGGCCGTACCAGGCATCCATGCAGTCGACGCCCACCGGCCGGCCCAGCCGCTCGAAGGCGGCGGCCAGAGAGGCGGCGAAATGGCTGTCCCCCCAGAGCGGCGCCTCGCGCAGGTTGGGGGTGGAGATCTTGATCCGGAGACGCGGCGCCTCGGGGGCGGGGCCCCAAGCGCGGGGCGGGCGGCCCGCATCGACGCGGCCCAGCACATGGTCGGAGCCCGCAATCCCGATGGTCAGCCGGGTGCGGTAGGGGGCGCGGGCCACCGTGGCGGGCAGGTCGAGGGTGAAGCGGCCGCCATCGGCGGCGCGCGCCGTGGCCCGGGCGACCACGCCGCCGGTCGCCAGAGCCAGCACGGTCACGTCGCGGCCGGGGTCCAGATCGTCCCGGGCGCGGCCGGTGACGCGGCCGCCGCGGGACGGACCCAGCTCTCCAGACCAGCCGCCGGGGCGGATCGTGACGGAGCGTTCGTCCAGGGTGACGGTGAGCGGGGCCTCGGGGAGCGGCTCGACCAGGTAGCGGCCCGGGGCGGGCAGGGGCTGCGCCGCGCCCGCGCTCAAGCTCGGCGCGGCAGTGCCCTCGACGGCCAGGACGCCTTCTGCCAGCAGGGGCACGATGCGACTGGGGGCGCTCACCGCGCCAGCACCCACCAGAGCGCATGGGCCAGCCGCTCGCGCGCCAGTGCCGGGTGGAAGGCGATGGCGTGGGAGGTGGCGGCGCGCTCCGACAGGCGCGCGAGGGTGCCCGCATCCGAGAGCAGCTTGGCCGTCTTCTCGAAGACCCAGTCGGGATCGGTGCGGCTCAGGCTGAAGGCCGCGCGCGCCTCGATCCACTGGTTGCCGAAGCCCGCCGGATCCGCCTCGGGCGGGACGGCCAGCGGAACGCCGCGCGCCTTCAGCGCCTGGAGCAGGGCGAACTCGTAAGGGTCGAGATCCGACAGCTCCCGCAGGACCAGCATCAGGCTGGGGTGGAGCGCGAGATCCGCGGGGCCGCGGGCGGCGGTCTGGAGCGTGACGCCGATCCGGTCCGCCGCCTGGCGCAGCGCCTGCAGCCGTGCGGCATGGCCCGCGTCCCGGCGCAGGCCCAGCACCAGAAATCCCGGCTGGGACGGCGCCGCGCCCGGGCTGGAGGTCAGCGGCACGGCGCCCAGCGGCAGGGCCTGGGCCGCGTCCGCCAGCGGCACCAGCATCGTGCCCGGCAGCGCCTGGTCCAGGGTCAGGGTGCGGGCCGGGTCGAGATCGGGCAAGGCACGCAGCAGCGCGCGCGCCGGGCCCACGGCCACCACCGCGCCCTGGGCCACATGCGGCGCCAGCGCCGCCGAGAGCCGGGCGGGCTCGTCCAGGAGCGCGGGGGGCAGGGCGGCGAAGCCCTCGGCCTCGCCCACCGCCACGCAGTCGACGGGGCCCAGTTCGCGGGCCAGATCGGCGAGGCTGCGGGCCAGGGCGATATCGCCCGTATCGAGCCCGCGCTGGCCGGGCGGCGGGGCCAGCAGGACGGTGGTCTTCGGCGGCGCGGGCCAGTCGATGGCCAGCCGGTCATGGTCTCCGGCCAGCCGGGCGCGGGTCTTCTCCCCCACCAGGGCTTGGGCGTTGGAGCCCATCTGCGTATGCGTCACCTGCCCCCAGGCGATGTTGCGCCGGTAATAGACCCCGATCCGGTCGACATAATGCGCGCCGAAGATCGAGCTGTAGCGCAGCGCCAGATCCCAGTCCTGCAACCGCGGCAGCGCCTCGTCGAAGCCGCCCAGCCAGTCGAAGACCCGGCGGTGATGGACGATGGAATTGAGGTCCATGAAGTTCTTGCCCGAGAGCTGCACGGGCCGGAAAGCGGGGCGCGAGACCTCCTGCAGGTGGACGCGGGCGCCGATGGTCTCGGTGTCGAGATAGGCGGAATAGGCGATGGGCGTGCCGGGCCGCGCCTCCAGCGCGCGCAGCATCCGGTCGAGGAAGAGCGGGTGCCAGAGGTTGTCGCTGTCCAGATAGGCAATTATTTCGCCGCGCGCGAAACGGAGGCCGTTGTTCCTGGCCCCTGCGCCGTTCGACTTGAGGAAGCGCATGTAGCGGATGCGCGGGTCGTCCATGCCGCGCACCACATCGGCCGTCCGGTCCTCGGAGGCGTCGTCGCAGACCAGCAGCTCCCAATTGTCGTAGCTCTGCTCCAGCACGGATTGGATGGCCTCCGCGATGGTGAAGGCGCGGTTCCAGCTGGGCATGATGATCGAGACCAGGGGGCGGCGGGCCAGCGGCGTGGTGGCCACGTCGCGGCGCATCGCTCGCTCGTCGGCGAGCGCCCGGGCGCGGTCGGCCTCGGAGAGGCGGGCGAGCCAGGCGGTATAGATGCCCTCGGCGGGCGTCTGCCAGTCGGAGGGCAGCGGTAGGTCGGTCGCGGGCGGCTCCGCGGGCACGGGCGGCGGGTCGGCGCGGCCCACGGGGCGGTGGGCGCGGGCGAGGCCCGTCAGGCTGCCCATGGCGCCGCGGCCCAGCACCAGCTCGGCGGCGAAGGCCGAGGGCAGGCGGCCCTCGTCGATGGCGCGGGCGAGCGCGGGATGCAGCGCGCGGGCCGCCTGCTCGTCGATGCCGGGGCCGGGGGGGACGCCCTGGGCGATGCCCTCCTCCCGCCACTCGTGCAGCACGTCCTCGGGGAGCGTGCCCTCGGGCAGGCCCATCGTCGCGGCGACCCAGGCGGGATCGAAGCGGTCGTCGGGATCGTCGCGGAAGGCGTCGAAGGCGGCGCGGGCGCGGTCGCACAGGTCCTCGTCCAGGCGGGCCGCGTCCAGTTCCGGGGCGGGCAGGTCCGCCGACCAGTCCTCCAGCGCGTGGCCGGGGGTGACGACCCGGCGGGCGAGCACGGCGCCGTCCGTGTCGGTCACGACCAGATGGCGCGCCTCGGGGGGCAGGGTGACGGTGAGGGTCAGGCCCTCGGTCTCGGCGTCGAGGGCCGCGCCTTCGGCCAGGACCGTGACCTCGGGCGCCACCGCCGTTCCGGTGGCGTCGCGGGCGGTGATCTCCAGGCGGCGGCCCGTCGCGGGGGTGAGCGTCAGCACAGGCCGGTCGCCTGTCAGGCTGACGCGCAGGGGGCTGCCCTGGAGCGGGCCGCCCTCGACGGTGACATGGGCGAGATGGGTGCCGCCGCCGCGCAGCTCGGGCGGGACGGGGACCGAAAAGCCGTGCTGGCTGGAGGCGCCGAAGCCCGGCACCTCCCGGTCGAGGGTGATGCGGGTGGCGGCGCCGTCGTTCCAGGCCAGCTCCACATGGCCGGTGCCGGTGGCCCAGCCGGTCACCGCGCCCCGGTCGCGGTCGAACCAGCACAGCCCGTCGAGCGGGCTGGCGGACCACGGGGCGGGGACGAGCGCGGCGTCGCCGGCGCTGAGCTTCAGCCGCCCGCCGCGCAGGAGCGTGCCGTCGCGTTCGAGCCGCAACTCCAGCTTATGCGCCGCCCCGTCGCGCAGCCGCGCGGGCAGGGCCGCGTCGAAGCCGCAATTGAGCGGCGCGGCCCCGGTCTGGGCCACATCGTCGCGCGGCAGGTTGGCCAGCACGTTCATCTCGTGGCGCCCGTCCACATGCAGCGTCAGCCGCGCGGGGCGGCCCGGCTCGGCGGGGTCCACGGCCCAGCCCGCCACGCGGTCGATGTCGAAACGGTCGACATAGCCCACGGCCTTGGGCAGCAGCCGGTTGGCGAGGGCGCGCAGGCGGGGGGGCACGGCCATATCAGGCGGCGGCCCAGCGGGCGGTCTGGAGGCGGGCTTCCTTGCGCAGGCCCCGGGCGGCGGCCTGGTCGACGGCCTTGTAGGCCTCGGCCCATTCGGGCGGCACCTTGCGCTCGGGCCGGCCGGCGGCGAAGGCGCGGTGCTTCTCCAGCGTCGCGGAGAAGGCCGGATCGGGGTCGAGCCCGAGGAAGTTCAGGATCGCGGCCTCGGTCGGCGTCTCGGGGCGGTAGATCTGGTCGTAATCGATCAGCAGGAACCGCTCCTTGATCTCGGGGCGGGTGTCGAACAGCGCCTGGAGCCCGGCCATCTGCTCCTCCCAGCTTTCGCAGGCGGCGCCGAAATGCTTGCCCTGGGGCCACTTGTCCCGCGGCTTGTCTGCGCGGGTCTGCCAGGACAGGCCGACATCCTTGAGGTTGCGCAGGATATAGAGGCAGCGGGTGGCGGGCTGGGCGTCGAGGAAGTCTTCCAGCACCGGGGTCAGGTCGGGCACCTTGTCGCCGACGACCCGGGCCGTGTCCCATTTCTCGGCGATGCGGTCATAGACCGGAGCCCAGGCGGGGCGGGCCTCGGGGCGCAGATTGGTGTCGTCTTCCTGGAAGTCGAAGAAGCGGTCCCGCTCGAAGAAGACGGGGTCGTAGACGTTCTCGCGCAGGTAGCGGAACTTGTAGCGCTCGATGCCGATGACGACCTGGCCATGGCTGTTGAGGAGTTCGGCGAGAGCGGTGGTGCCGCTACGGGCGACGCCGCTGACGATGAGATGGGTCTTGGTCATGGGTCCCCCCGGGCTTGGCGGGCCTTTTGGAGGGTTTGGCGGGGTGAGGCAAGGCGGGCGGAGGGCAAGGGATTTCGCTGAAATCCCTTTCTCGATCCTTCGCGGAAGGATCGGGGCTCAGCCCCTCTGGCGGCGCAGGCCCCAAAGCACGCCCGCCCCGGCCAGCAGCAGCCAGCTCGCCGCTTGCAGCGGGACCGGGGGCGCGCCCTCGCTGAGGGTGACGGTGTTGCCGCCGAACGCGGCCAGGGTCCCGAAGTTCAGGTCGAGGCCGGACAGGGTCTGCCGTGTCGCGGTCCAGGTGAAGTCGATCGGGTCGCCGCTGGCATAGCCGCTTTCGACCGAGACGTAGCCGTTGCCGTTGGGGCCGTTCGACTGGAAGAAGAACGGATCCCCTGCGACGTCGAAAGTGAAGGAGCCGCCGTTGAGCGGCTGGAACGGGAAGACGAGGGTTGAGAAGGAGGCATGGGTTCCGGCCGGCAGGCCGGAGACGAGGTTGGACTGGCTGCGCCCGTCATCGCTTGAGGCCGTGAAGGACGACGCTGGTCCGAGCCCCGTGATGTCGATGCTGCCGCTGCCGGAGAACACAACGGCCCCGCCCTGCTCGTAGGCTTCGATCGCGACGGTGCCCGCGGAGGCGGGGGCGGCCAGAAGGGCAAGGCCCAGGATCAGGTGTTTCATGTAGGGCCTTGTGAGCGATTGGAGATGCGTCAGGCCAGCCGGCCGTCCAACGCCCACCGCATCACCGGGCCGCATCACCGGGCCGATCCCCACCCGCATCGGCCCGGCCGCGATCAGCGGGCCCAGTGTCCACGCGCCGGTCCCGCCAGGCCCCGACCGGGAGCACGCACCCCGCCCGTCGCGGAGGGCGATCCTACTCCATGACGATATCGCCGGAGATCGTGTTGACGAACTTGCCCGTCTCCGGATCGGTGAGCGACGAGAAGCCGCCGCTCCCGGTGGCCGTGGCCCAGGCGCCGGTGCCGCCCGAGATGCTCCATTCGCCGGTCAGCGCGCCGTTCTCGCTCAGGCCGGTCGCCTGCCACATCATCACGGCCTTGTCGCCCGAGGCGGTGTCGTAGACGCAGCGGCCGCTCCCCGTCACCGCCCCGGCCTTGATCTCGACCGCGCCGAAGCAGGGTCCGCTCGCCCCCTCCAGCGGATGGCCCGGCGCGACCTCGAAGCTTTCGTACATGGCGTCGGTCTTCATGACGATCAGGGTCTCGGAGACCGGCATCATGGTGGTGTCGCCAGTCCCGCGGCCGAGGACGCCGCCGCTGAAGGTCTCGGCGGCCGCCGCCCCGGCGGCCAGCATGCAGACGCGCGTGGTCGTTGTGGCAATCTTCATTTCGATACCCCTCCCGAAATCGTGGGGTCTCGCCCAAAGCAGACCTCGTTCGGAACGATGCGACCGGAGGCCAGGGCCGCGCGGCGGCGGGCCTGACGTTACGCTGACATGAAATCGGCCCAGGGGGTCCGGTTCGTCGCGGCCCCGCCGTCAGCCCCGCCGCCTCGGCGCCAGGGCCGCGCCCGCGACGAAGCCGCCCAGATGGGCCTGCCAGGCCAGCTGGCCCTTGAGCGCCCACCACATCACCAGGTTGATCCCCACCAGCACCAGCGCCGCCACGATCACCGGGCGCTGCGTCTCGCGCGCGTCGCGCCGGTCGGCCCAGGCCCAGACCAGAAGCGCGCCCGCCAGCCCGAACAGCGCCCCCGACGCCCCCACCATCGGCACCGGCGCCGCCGAGAGCAGCCCATGGCCCACCGCGCCCCCCAGCGTCCCCCCGGCGAGTAGCGAGGCCAGCCCGCCCGCGCCCGCCCGCTCGGCCACCGCGCGGCCCAGCGACCACAGCGTGACCATGTTGAAGGTCAGGTGCCAGAGCCCGCCATGCAGCACCGCGTAGCTGGCGAACATCGTCCAGGGCTGGGCCGCGTAGTTCGGCCGCCAGCCGCGCAGCAGCTGCGACCAGAACGCGCCGTAATCATAGGCCAGCCCGCGCCAGCGCCGGTCGCCGATCAGACCGTGATCGGCGGCTTGCAGCACCAGCTCGATCCCCACGCAGAGCGCGATCGCGCCCCAGAGCAGGGCGCGCGCGCGCGGGTCGAGCTGGGGGACGTCCTCCGCCGGGGGCGGGGGGCTCATCGGCCGGCGGCGTCCCCGCCTGTCCCAGGCAGGAAGCGCG
>NZ_UETC01000019.1 GCF_900116765.1 Jannaschia seohaensis
TACTAGCGCGATATACAGACGTCTGATCCATCGAATGCTCGATCAAACCCAAACCGCCCGCATATCTCTTCAGATATACAATCATGTCAAAAAGCACGAACGAGAGCGTCAGCCTTGGCCCCCTGGAAGGGGCCTCTGCGTCGACCTTCGTTCGAGATGTTTGCCTAGGCCCTTCGAAGCGTGCGCCCCGTCGTTCCGTCCGGCGTCCCGATCAGCGCCTCAGCGCCGCCGGTGAGGGGGGATTTACGGATGAGGCCGGGGGGCTGCAAGTGCCTTTTGACCGAAAGGTGCATTTTTTTCGGGTGAGCCAGAAAACAACAATTAGATCAGATATCTATAGGAAGAATTTTCTCCACGAACCCTCTCCGCGACCGTTGCCGCCCCCTCTCGCGCTCAGAATCGATGCAGAATCTGCATGCCCTGACTCGGCTCGGACGCCGCGCGCCGCCACATCGGGGGGCGCGCCCCCTACCAGCGGCGAATCCAGAGGAATCGCAGGCTCACGAGGAACAGCGCGGCCGCGAGATAGACCAGCGCCTGCGACAGCCAGACCTTCTCCTGCATGACGAAATGCACTGCCCCGAGAATCACGGCGGGGTAGACCAAGCGATGCAGACGCGCCCAACCCTGGGTGCCCATCCGCGCCACCGCCCCCTGCCAACTGGTGGCGGCGAGCGGCAGCAACATCAGAAACGCGGCGAATCCGATCGTCAGATAGGGCCGCTTGACGATCTCGGACCCGATCAAGCCCCATCGCAGCTGGAGGTCCAGCAAGAGCCAGACCGCGAAATGCAGGCTCAGATAGATCACCGACAGCAGGCCCAGCGCCTTGCGAAACTTGATCAGGTTGATCCGCGCAAACCGCAGCAGCGGTGTCACGACCAGGGAGGCCAAAAGAAACTGCAAGGCTAGGCTGCCGAATCCATGCAGCAGGATATCGACCCCATCGGCAATGGCCGTCACGCCATCCCAGGCCACAAATACCCCGGGCACGAGCCCGAGCAGATAGACCGGCCATGTCGGGACCTTCCGAGCATAACTCGAAAGCCACGGGCCAAGGGCTGGGGCGGCCGCCGACATCGGTCAGAACTGCACGGTCAGGTCCATGCCCTCGTAAAGCGAGGCGACCTGGTCCTCATAGCCGTTGAACATCAGCGTGTCCTGGCGGCGGGCGAACAATCCGCCTCCGATCACCCGCTCGCTCGCCTGGGACCACCGCGGGTGATCCACGTTCGGGTTCACGTTCGCATAGTAGCCGTATTCGTTCGGCTGGCTCTGATTCCAGGTGGCGAAGGGCTCCTCCGCGACGAGGCTGATCCGCACGATGCTCTTGATCGACTTGAAGCCGTATTTCCAAGGCACCACCAGCCGCATCGGCGCGCCGTTCTGATTGGGGATCGGACGGCCATAAATGCCTGTCGCCATGATCGTGAGCGGATGCATCGCCTCGTCCAGGCGCAGCCCCTCGCGGTAGGGCCAATCGAGGATCGGGGTGTTCACGCCCTCCATCACATCCGGGAGCACCGCCGTCTCGAAGGCGACATGCCGGGCGCCGTCCTGCACGCCGACCTTGGCCAGCAGCTTGTTTAGCTCGAACCCGTTCCAGGGGATCACCATCGACCAGGCCTCGACACAGCGAAAGCGGTAGATGCGCTCCTCGGTCGGGATGTCGCCGATCAGCTCGGCCAGGGAATACGCGCCGGGATTGTCCACCAGCCCGTCGACGGTAACGGTCCAGGGATCCGTCACCATGTCTTGCGCATTCCGGGCGGGATCGTCCTTGCGTGTGCCGAACTCGTAGAAGTTGTTGTAGTTGGTGATCTGCTCCCAGGTATGCGGCTCCAGCGCCTCCTGCGCGCGGGCCGCGAAGGGCGCGCTGGCCCCCGCGACAGATCCGGCGCCGAGCGCTGCGATCAACTGGCGGCGATTCATCCAGACGGCCTCGGGGGTCACGTCCGCGCGGGTCAGGTCGGGCTTGAACATTCGGGGCTCCTCGATCTCGCGTTGCAGGGGACATAGCTTAGCCCGCCCCGCATGGGAGCAAACGTTACAGCTGCTCACGACAACGTAAGACGCCGCGATCCCGTGCCCACTCCGGCCGGGCCGTCACTGCGCGGCGATACGGCTCTCCGGTTCGGGCCGGGGGAAGAGTTCGTTCATCGGGATCGAGGTGCCGTCTGGCTGGACCAGGCGGACATGACGCCGGCGCATCTGCCTCGGTTCGGTACAACCGACCGAATGAGCGATGATCTCGACCTCCGACACGATGCCCTGCGCGTAACGGGCAACCTTGTGCCACTTGTCCTCGACCACCAGCCCTTTCTGGAAGCGAGGATCATGGGTCGTGATGCCGGTCGGACAGGTGTTCTTGTTGCACTTGAGCGCCTGGATGCAGCCCAGCGAGAACATGAACCCGCGCGCCGAGACGACGAAATCCGCCCCGGCGGCGAGCGCCCAAGCCACATCGCCCGGATTGACCAGCTTGCCCGAAGCAATCAGCCGGATGCGCCCCTTCAACCCGGCGGCATCGCGCAGCCCGCTCACCAACGGCAGCGCCTCCCGGATCGACATGCCGACCAGGTCGATCAGCGGCATCGGCGCGGCGCCCGTCCCCCCCTCGCCCCCGTCGAGCGTAATGAAGTCCGGCGCGCAGGCCTCGCCCCGCGCATTGATCCGGTCGAAGAGCTCGCGGAAGGCATCGGCGTGCCCGCCGACGGTCTTGATGCCGACCGGCTTGCCCGAGACCTCGCGCAGTCGCGCGATCAGGTCCAGGAGTTCATCGACATTCGACGCCTCGGCATGACGGTTCGGGCTGATCCCGTCCTCGCCCGGCCGCAGCCCGCGGATCTTGGCGATCTCCGGCGTGATCTTGGCCGCGGGCAGGATGCCCCCCTTGCCGGGCTTGGCCCCTTGGGCGAGCTTCAGCTCGAACATCTTGATCTCGGGCCGGGCCGCCATCTCGCGCAGCTTCTCCTCCGAGAGATTGCCGGCGATGTCGCGCACCCCGAACTTGGCCGTGCCGATCTGGTAGACGAGGTCGCAGCCTCCCTCCAGGTGATACTCCGACAGGCCGCCCTCGCCGGTGTTCATCCAGATCCCCGCCTCCCGGCATCCGCGCGAGAGAGCCTGGATCGCGGGCTTCGAGATCGCGCCATAGCTCATGCCCGAGAGATTAAAGAATGATTTCGCGATATAGGGCTCCCGCGCGGTTGGCCCGATCACCATGGGCTCCGTCTTGGCGGCCTGCTGATCGAGCGGGGGAAAGGCCGCGTTGATAAAGAGCGGCGTGCCCGGCGCCGTGATGTTGCGGGTGGACCCGAACGCGACCGTGTTCCCCCTCCCATCGGCGGCGCGCCGCACCCAGTCGCGCTGCGCCCGGTTGAAGGGCAGCTCCTCGCGGTCCATGGCGAAGAAATACTGCCGGAAGAACTCCCCCAACTCCGTGAAGAGATGCCGGAAGCGGCCGATGACCGGGTAGTTGCGCCGGATCGCGTCCTCAGTCTGGCGCCGGTCGCGGATGAACATCACCACGGCGATGGCCATCGCGATCCCGATCATGCAGACGAACAGAAGCGCCAGGATCTGGAGCGCCAACCAAGCCGTTTCCATGAAGATCATGCCGCGTCCCTCCATCGCGCTACCCTGCGGCGGCGGTCCCCGCAGTGCAAGCTGTCAGACGACGGCGGCACCGCCCTCGCGGCACTCGATAGACGCCGGTTGGAAACGCGCGCGGCAGACGGAGAGGCACACCCGCGCCGCCCCCGCCCACAAGGCCGCGCCCCCGCAAGCCCAGGAAACGCCCCCCTCTTCTTCCCTGCATAAATATCCCCGCCGGAGGCGCACATCTCCGCCAAGTGTTCCCGCTCCCACCGGAGCGCAACGAAAAAGGGCGGCCCCGAAGGACCGCCCTACTGGCGTCAATGGACCACCGCGTCCTGTGGCGGCGTCCGGTCCGATTTGGCCAAACGCTCGCCGACTTGCAGCCCGTCCGCCGTGGCCCGCACCGGCACCACGCTGTCATCGGCGATCTCGCCCGCCAGGATCATCTCGGCCAGCTGGTTCTGCAGCGACCGCTGGATGACCCGCTTGAGCGGCCGCGCCCCGAAGACCGGGTCATAGCCCTCCTCGGCCAGCCACTCGCGCGCGCTGTCGTCCAGTTCCAGGCGGATCTTGCGCCCAGCCAGCCGCTTGGCCAGCCGCGCGACCTGGATATCGACGATGCCGTCCATATCCGCACGGGCCAGACGGTCGAAGATGATCGTCTCGTCCAGGCGGTTCAGGAACTCGGGACGGAAATGCGCCCGCACCGCGTCCATCACGTCGCGCTTGGCCTGCGCCGCGTCCGCCCCGTCGGGCAGCTGCGACAGCGCCTGAGAGCCGAGGTTCGAGGTCAGCACGATCAGCGTCTGCTTGAAGTCGACCGTGCGGCCCTGACCATCGGTCAGCACGCCATCGTCCAGCACCTGGAGCAGGACGTTGAACACGTCCGGGTGCGCCTTCTCGACCTCGTCGAAGAGCACGACCTGATACGGGCGCCGCCGCACGGCCTCCGTCAGGACCCCGCCCTCGTCATAGCCGACATAGCCCGGAGGCGCGCCGATCAGACGGGCCACCGCGTGCTTTTCCATGAACTCGGACATGTCGATCCGCACCATGGCGTTGTCGTCGTCGAAGAGGAACTCGGCAAGGGCCTTGGTCAGCTCCGTCTTGCCGACGCCGGTCGGGCCGAGGAACAGGAACGAGCCCAGAGGCCGCGCCTCGTCGTTCAGCCCCGCCCGCGCGCGCCGCACGGCATTCGCCACGGCGGTCACCGCCTGACGCTGTCCGATCACGCGGCGGCCCAACTCGTCCTCCATGCGCAAGAGCTTCTCGCGCTCGCCTTCCAGCATCTTGGACACGGGAACCCCGGTCCAGCGCTCGACGACGCCCGCGATCTGCTCGGGACGCACGGCCTCCTCGACCATCAGGTCGTTGTCGTCGGTCTCCGCCTCGCCCAGCTTGCGTTCCAGTTCCGGGATGCGACCGTATTGCAGCTCACCGGCTTTGGCGAAGTTGCCCTCGCGCTTGGCCTGATCCAGCTCCACGCGGGCGTGGTCCAGCTCTTCCTTTAGGGTCCGGGCCTGGTCCAGCTTGTCGCGCTCGGACTGCCATTTCGCGGTCATCTCCGCCGATTGCTGTTTGAGCTCCGAGAGTTCGCGCTCCAGCTTCTCCAGCCGGTCCTGCGATGCCTGATCGTCCTCCAGCCGCAGAGCCTCCACCTCGATCTGCTTTTGCAGGATGTCGCGGTCCAGCGCGTCCAGTTCCTCGGGCTTCGAGTCGACCTCCATCCGGAGCCGCGACGCGGCCTCGTCGACCAGGTCGATCGCCTTATCGGGCAGGAAGCGGTCGGTGATGTAGCGGTTCGACAGCTGCGCCGCCGCCACCAGGGCGGAGTCGCTGATGCGCACGCCGTGGTGCAGCTCGTATTTCTCTTTGATGCCGCGCAGGATCGACACGGTGTCCTCGACCGTTGGCTCCGCGATCATCAGCGGTTGGAACCGCCGGGCCAGGGCCGCGTCCTTCTCGACATATTTGCGGTACTCGTCGAGCGTGGTCGCGCCCACGCAGTGCAACTCGCCCCGCGCCAGAGCCGGCTTGATCAGATTGGCCGCATCCATCGCGCCATCCGTCTTGCCCGCGCCCACCAGCGTGTGCATCTCGTCGATGAACAGGATGACCTCACCCGCGGCGGCGGTCACTTCGGACAGCACGGCCTTCAGCCGCTCCTCGAACTCGCCGCGATACTTCGCGCCCGCGATCAGCGCGCCCATGTCGAGCGCCATCAGCCGTTTGTTGCGCAGACTCTCCGGCACGTCGCCGTCGACGATGCGCAGCGCAAGGCCTTCCGCGATGGCGGTCTTGCCGACGCCGGGGTCACCGATCAGGACGGGGTTGTTCTTGGTGCGGCGCGACAGAACCTGCATGGCGCGACGGATTTCCTCGTCGCGGCCGATGATCGGGTCGATCTTGCCCTCGCGGGCGGCCTCCGTCAGGTCGCGGGCATATTTCTTGAGCGCCTCGTAGCTGTCCTCAGCGGATGCGCTATCGGCCGTGCGCCCCTTGCGCACGTCATTGATCGCGCTGTTGAGACCCTGGGCATTCACCGCGCCCGCCTCCAGCGCCTCGCGCGCCTTCGACTTTACCATGGCCAATGCGGTCAGAACGCGCTCGACCGGAACGAAGCTGTCGCCCGCCTTCTGCGCCACCTTCTCGGCCTCGGCCAGCACCTGAGCCAGCCCGCGCGACATCATCACGCCACCCGCATCGCCCGACACGACAGGCAGCTTCCCAACCGCCAGATCGACGGCTTCGCGGACCCGATCCGGCGAACCGCCAGCGGCCGCTATGAGATTGGCGGCCATGCCCTGCTCATCGTCCAAGATGGCCTTTAGCAGGTGTTCCGGCATCAGTTGCTGATGCCCTTCCCGCGTCGCGATGGTTTGCGCAGCCTGTAGGAACCCACGCGCACGTTCGGTGAACTTCTCGAGGTTCATGCCTCTATCTCCTTCGTCAAGCGCCCACTCGACCCCGCCCGATCCTCGGCACGAGAGCCCCCTGAGCCTCGCTATCGAGATGGGAGGTGTGTTGCGCATATGCAACCCTGACCGGAGGCAGAATCGACCGGGCCGCTGCGCCGCCCGGGGCGCTGCCGTCGCACGGGCTTACTGCTTGGCGCGTTTCGGGATATCCGCCAGCGCCTCGACCCAGGGCATGGCCGACTGACACCAGACTTGCACGCGCGGTTGCAGGGCGGCGCGCTGGCGGATGGTTCCGACGCGCAACCCGAAGAACGCGCCGGGATCGTCCCGAGTTTGCGCGTGGATCCGCGTTCCGCACCGCCCACAAAAGCTGAGCTGTCGCTTGCGGCCACTTTGGGCAGTCTTCTCGAACTCCGTCAGTTGTCCGGTTCGCAAATGAAACCCCGTACCCACGACCGCGACGATCAAGCCGTAGGCCGCGCCGGAATTCACCTGACAATCGTCGCAATGACAGATTGCGACGCGGTTCGGGTCGATCTCCGCCTCATAGGTGACATCCCCGCACAGGCAGCCCCCATCCACCTTCATCGCGGAGACCGGCCGCCCGCGCGGCCCTGGCGGCGCGTCACTTGAAGACGCCTTCCTTCCCGAACTGCTTGGTCAGGAGATAATACATCACCGCGCGGTATTTGTGGGTATTGGAGCGGCCATATCTCTCGATCACCGCGTCGAGTCCCTGATCCAGGCTCGGCCCGTCCGAGAGACCCAGCTTCTTGATCAGGAAGTTGTTCTTCACCGTCGCCATCTCGCCATCGGAGGTCGAGGACACGGTCTCGCTGTCGCGATTGTAGATCGAGGGACCGCAGGCGATGGTGACCTCGCGCAGCAGATCCACATCCGGATCGGCCTCGCCGGCCTTGGTCTTGAGGTCGTCGATATACTTTTCGATCAGCTCGTCCCGCTTGCTCATGCTGTCCTCGCTCTTGCTTCCGGGCGCCCCGGACAGGCGCCCTCGATGACATTCCACACGGCGCGCGGGCGCGAAGCAAAGGAAAACTGCCCGGGAGACCGCTCTCGGCAGGTCCCCCACCCCGGGCCCGCAAATTCCGATGATCGGCATGGTTGGCGTCGATGTCGATCGCGATCACGTGGCTGCTCACCCAGATGCCGCCGCGAAGGGCGCGGCAATCGTAGCTGCCTTGCGGCGCAGGACGAGCGAGAGAAGAAAGAATACCGCCCTGGCTCATGCCTGCCAGGAGGAGGAACACTGAGCCGATCCCAGAAACCGGACCAAGCGCTGTCAGCCCTGCCGCGCGCGCAAAGCACCCAGGCCCGGAAGCGCGGCCCCGAGCAGACGCAGAGGCGCCGGCAGCGGAACCGGGGATGCGGTGACGGTCAGGTTGTCGGCTCCGAACTTCCAGCGGTGGCAACGACCCTGACAGTCAAGTCTCCAAATGTCCGCCCTGTCGCCGCCGCTATCCGTCGGCGTCAGGTTCGCCACGCGGTTGCCGTCCTGGGCCGGGCCCGGCGCGGCTGAGCGGGCGTCTGATCGAAGTCGACGCTGTAGGTCGCAGCCGAGGCGTTGGAGATCGCGGTCGGGCTGGTGGCCGCCGCGATCATGGCACCGCCCGCCACGATGCGCCGATTGAAGGACGGAGCCACATCGCATCGGCCTCTTCGAGCGACGACAACGCGTTCGGACCGCCGCCCCCGCCCTTGGACGAGCGGGGACGGGATCGCTTCGGGTCAGTAGCGGTAATGCTCGGGCTTGTAGGGTCCATCCTGGGGCACCCCGATATAGTCCGCCTGCTCCTTGGAGATCTGCGTCAGCTTCACACCGATCCGGTCCAGATGCAGCCGCGCGACCTTTTCGTCGAGCTGCTTGGGCAGGATGTAGACGCCGGGCTGATACGCATCGCCCTTTTGCCAAAGCTCCATCTGCGCCAGCACCTGGTTGGTGAAGCTGGCCGACATCACGAAGGACGGATGGCCGGTCGCGTTGCCGAGGTTCAGGAGACGCCCCTCGGAGAGCAGGATGATGCGATTGCCCGAAGGCATCTCGATCATGTCCACCTGTTCCTTGATGTTCGTCCACTTGTGGTTCTTCAGGCTCGCGACCTGGATCTCGTTGTCGAAATGGCCGATATTCCCGACGATCGCCATGTCCTTCATCTCGCGCATATGCTCGATGCGGATGACGTCCTTGTTGCCGGTCGTGGTGACGAAAATGTCGGCGGTCGCGACCACCTCCTCCAGGGTCGTGACCTGAAAGCCGTCCATGGCCGCCTGCAAGGCGCAGATCGGATCGACCTCGGTGACGATGACGCGCGCACCCGCGCCCTTGAGCGACGCGGCCGAGCCCTTGCCCACATCGCCATAGCCCATGACCACGGCGACCTTGCCAGCCATCATTGTGTCGGTGGCGCGGCGGATCCCGTCGACCAGCGATTCCTTGCAGCCATACTTGTTGTCGAATTTCGACTTGGTGACGCTGTCATTCACGTTGATCGCCGGGAAGGGCAGCAGACCCTTCTTATGCAGATCATAGAGACGATGGACGCCGGTCGTGGTCTCCTCCGAGACGCCCTTGATCGCGTCGCGGGTCTTGGCGAACCAGCCGGGGCTTTCCTTCATGCGCTTCTGGATCTGGGCCTTGATGACCTCTTCCTCTTCAGAGGTCGGCACGGCCAGCACGTCCTCGCCCGCTTCCATCCGCGCGCCGAGCAGGACGTAGAGCGTGGCGTCGCCGCCATCGTCCAGGATCATGTTCGGCCCCTCGGGGAACATGAAGGAGCGGTCGAGATAGTCCCAATGCTCCTCCAGCGACTGGCCCTTGACTGCGAAGACCGGCGTGCCCCCGGCCGCGATCGCGGCGGCGGCGTGGTCTTGGGTCGAGAAGATGTTGCAGGAGGCCCAACGCACATCGGCGCCCAGCTCCACAAGCGTCTCGATCAGCACCGCCGTCTGGATCGTCATATGCAGCGAGCCAACGATCCGCGCGCCCTTGAGCGGCTTGGCCTCTCCATACTCGGCGCGCAACGCCATCAGGCCCGGCATCTCCGTCTCGGCGATATCCAGTTCCCTCCGGCCATAGGCGGCCAAATCGATATCCTTGACGACGTAGTCTTTCATCTCGCGCTCCTGCGGCAAACCGATTGGCGTCGCCGTATCAAGCGACGGCCAGCGCTTCAATGCGGCGGGGTCAGCCAGCGAGGCCTCGTGCCCCCTCAGGGCACCTGCCGGTATGATAGGTCGCGTTGCGCGGCGCGTCGGCTCCCCCGAGCGGCGGGCCCCGCCGTCGCGGGTCCGGTCGATCAGGACTTCACGCCTTTGACGATGTGACGCGCGAGTTGCGGCTGCCAATCCGTGCCCGAGGCCAAGATGCAGGAGATCCCATTGGGCCGTGTCAGCAAGAGCGTCCAGGTGCCGGCCTCCTCCGAGGTCCAGATTTCGTAGACGGCCTTGTCGTCCTTCAGACCGCCGCCCGAGAAGTTCTCACCGAACTGATCCAGAAGGGCTGCAACGAGATCCTCGCGCAGTCCGCAGGGCGTCTCCTGGGCCGAGGCCGCGATCGGGGTGAACAGCAGCGCCGAGGCGATCAGACTTTGGATTATTGTCTTCATCCGGTTGGTCCTCCGGTGGGTTAAAGGTGCCGCGGCACCATTCCATAGCATCCGTGCAAAAAGCGTTACGCCGGCACCGCCGTTTCGGTTGCATCACGACCCGCCCCGGGTGAGGGAGCGTCCATGGCACAGACGCGCGCATGGCAGAGAATGTTATCGGGCCGCAGGCTCGATCTGCTGGACCCGACGCCTATGGATGTGGAAATCGAGGACATCGCCCACGGCCTCGCCTTCGTTGCCCGCTGGAACGGCCAAACCCTTGGCGATTGGCCCTATTCCGTGGCCGAGCATTCCCTGCTCGTGGTCGACATCCTGGAGCGGTCGGGCCCGGCCACGCCCGCCGAGCGGCTGACCGCGCTGCTTCACGACGCGCCGGAATACGTGATCGGAGATATGATATCGCCTGTAAAACAGGCGGTCGGGCCCGGATATGAGGCGCTCGACGAACGCCTGCAGGCTGCCATCCACCTCCGCTTCGGACTGCCCGCCGCCACGCCCCAGCGCCTGAAACGCCGCATCAAGCGGGCCGACAAGCTCTCCGCCTGGCTGGAGGCCACGCAGATTGCGGGCTTCTCCAAGACCGAGGCGGACCGCTTCTTCGGCCGCCCGGATCCTGCACTGCTCGACGGGCTCGCCGTCGCGCTCCGCCCCCCGGCCGAGGCGCGCGCCGCCTATCTGGCCCGCCATGCGGCGCTCATGGCGGAGCATGCGCCGTGACGCGCATCCATGTCCGCCC
This sequence comes from Jannaschia seohaensis, assembly GCF_900116765.1. GTDB lineage: Bacteria > Pseudomonadota > Alphaproteobacteria > Rhodobacterales > Rhodobacteraceae > Jannaschia > Jannaschia seohaensis. Next base: position 10,878 of record NZ_UETC01000019.1, read on the forward strand.
CGCCCGCCCTTTCGACGCGGGGGCGATGGCCGCCCTGCTCAACGCGATCATCGCACGCGGCGGCACCACCGCGATGACGCAGCCGGTGACGGGCGCGCAATTGCGCGACTGGATGGCCGCATCCGACATCTGGCACGTCGCCGAAGCCGAGGGCGAGATCCTCGGCTTCCAGTGGATCGGCCGTCACGACAGCCTGCCCGAGGGTGCCTGCGACATCGCCACCTTCGTCGCCCTTGGATCGCACGGCCTTGGCGTGGGCAGCCGTCTGTTCGAGGCCACGCGCAAGGCGGCGAAGGCGGCGGGCCATGCCTGGATCGCGGCGCGGATCGCCCATTACAACGAAGGCGGGCAGGCCTATTACAAGTCCCGCGGCTTCGAGGACTGGCGCCGCACAGACGACAAGATCATCAAGCGCTACGACCTGTAGATCCGGCGACCACGAGCGCCCACGATGCGCTCCCACCCTTTCTTCCCTGCCCAAATATCCCGGGGGTCCGGGGGCTGGCCCCCGGTCCGATCCTCCGGGCAGGCTTCACCGATCCATCTCGGATCGCCACCCAAGGCGAAGACGCCCGACAGGGCGGATGAGCGCCCCCGTCAGCGCCGCGCCAGCCCCGTCGCCCCCACGATCAGCACCGCCCCCAGCCAGAAGCCCGCGCCGGGAACCTCGCCGAACACGAGATACCCGACCGCCGTGGACAGGATCAGGCTGGCATAGCCCAACACCGCCAACAGCCCCGCCTCGGCCAGTCGATGCGCCTGGAGAAAGCAGACCTGCGCCGATTGCGCGAAGAGCCCGATGGCCAGCAGCACCGGCCAGGCGCCGTCCGGCACCGCCTGCCACCCCGTCCAGGCCAGGGGCGCCGTCGCCACGGCCAGGCCGGCCGTATACGCCGCCATCATCACCACCGTCGGCTGGTCGTTCAACTTGCGCGTGACGACGACGGCTCCCGTCCCCGCAACCACCGTCACCGCCAGCGCCAGCAGCGCCCAGGAGAGCTCGGCCCGAGGATCCACCGCGATCACCACGCCCACCAATCCCAGCGCCCCAGCCAGCCAGCGCGCAGGCCCCGCCCGCTCCCCCAGGAACAGCGCGGCCAAGGCGATCATCACCAGCGGCCGGGTGAAGTTCAGCGCCGTGAACAGCGCCAGCGGCACCCGCGCCACCGCGTAGAACGAGCAGGTGAGCGCGAGCGTCGACAACCCGACCCGCGCCAGATGCAGCCCCGGCGCGCGCGCCTCGGCAAAGCGCGTGCGGGCGACCCAGATCCAGGGCGAGATCACCGCGAGCCCGACCACCGCCCGCAGGAACACCAGCTGCGCCGCCGGCAGCTCCGCGCCCCAGGCCTTCACGATGGTCAGCGCCCAGACGTTCAGCCCCATATCGGCCAGCAGCCAGAGCCCGCCCCGCAGGTCGGACCCGCCGTCAGATCGGCGCAACGAGATTCGCCATCAGGCGGAAGGCTCCGGGCACGAGATGCTCCATCTGATGGTGCAGGATCAGGGCGCAATGGGTATGCCGCCCCTGCCCCACCTGCCCCGAGAGGAGCGCGCCGCGCAGCGGGGCCTCTCCCGGATCGGCCATCTCCAGCAGCGGCGTATAGGCGGCATCCCAGGACCTCGCGAAATAGAGCCCCCGCTCCTTGTGCCAGCCCTCCCAGTCGGCGTCGGATATGGGGTTCGGAGCCGCGAGTATGGGATGATCGGCGAGGTGGGTCACTTTGGCGGCGTTGTCGGTCACGCGCCAGCGCAGGCTCGGCTGGCCGATCTCGATGGGCGCCGGCATCGCGTCAGGATCCCAGGCGTCCCAGGGCCGGTGGTAGAGCGTCGTCAGCGTCCCCCCGCCTCGCACCCAGTCGGAGAGACGGGGCATCCGCTCCGCCAGCCCGTCGCGGAAGCGCAAGGCGAAGACGCCCAGCAGCACCGTATCCGCCTGCGGATCGTCCAGCGCTTCCACATGCGGCTCGGAGACGTCCACGCCGATCCGCCGCAGCCAATGCGCGACCCGGTCGCGCCCGGCCCCGAAAACGGCGACACGGGCGTCGGGGACCGCCACCTCCAGCGCGCGCAGCCGCAGGATCGCGGGCCGGGCCAGCACGCGGGTCGGGATATGCGGGGCCGCGATCTCGGTGACGAGCCGGGCGGGTGCGCCGTCGCGCAGGACGGCGATCTCGTGCAGGCCGACCCTCGGCGGCAGGTGCAGAACCGCGCCCTCCCGCCGCCACCCCTCCGGCAGATCCAGGTCGCCATCGCAGCGGACGGCGACGGAGGTCTCTCGCGCGAGGTTCACAACCTCCGCTTCCGGCTTCAGCGCGACGCCGTCAGGCCGCGCCGCCGGGGTCCGGTCGAGGGGGAGGCGCAGCGAAAGCGGCGTGCCGCGCCAGGTTCCCTCCACCGCGAGGCAGGGCGCGGCGGGGTCGAGCGGATCGTAGCCGTCCGGATAGGCGGTCGCGTCGACCGAGGGCGACACGGTCACGCCCGCCTCCCCTGTCGTCCAGCCCTCCGGCAGCGCGACCGTTGCGCTGACCGCCTCCAACGCCCCCGCGCGGGTCTCCAGCCGGATCGGGACATGGGCGCCCGGGCGCACCAGCGGCGCCTCGGCCCAGCCCCGCGCCTCGGCCCCGGCCGCCAGAAAGAGCGCCCGGTGCAGACGGGTCCGCAGCCGCTCGGCCCTGTGGCCGCGCTCCGGCACCAGCGCCAGCGCCTCGGACCCGGCGCGCGCCACGACATCGGGCCGCGCCAGCGCCGCCACCATCTCCGCCACAAGCGCGTCGATCCGCGCGCCGCCGGGCCAGCCGAGATCGGCCCAGCAGACGGGCAACCCCTCGGTCACGGCCTCCTCGGCACCGCCCTCGACAAGATGCAGGGGCCAGTCCCGTTGAGCCTCCGGCCAGCGCCCCATGCCCTGGGTCCGGTGCATCCCCCGCGACCACTGGCCGATCCGCGCCCAACTGGCCCCGGTTACCGGGTCGACCCCCTGCCCCGAGACCACCACCGTGGCGGGCGGCGGCGGCAGGTCGTCGTCATAGGCGGTGCCGGCCCCAGACCAGGCGGGCAGGTAGAGCTTGGTCACCCGCCACGGCTCCTGCTCCGTCTCCCAGGCCGGATCGGCGGCGCGCGCGATGGCCTCGGGCGCGAGCAGCGTCATCGCGCGGTGATGTCCGTGCTGGCCCGGCACGTCCAGGAAGGTCGGGCAGAGCAGATCGGGCCGCAGGACGCGCAAGGCCCGGGCGAAGCGGTCCAGCGTCCGGTCGCGCCCCCAGCGGGCCAGCGCCTCTTCGCCCGACTTGGAGAAGCCGAAATCATGGACCGGATCGCCCGGGGCGGGCGTCATCCAGCGCACCCGCATGTCGAGGATCTCCGCCGCCCGCTCCATCTCCGCAGTGCGCAACACGCCCAGCGCGGCGCCGGCCTCGCGCCCGATATCGTTCTGTCCGCCCTCGCCCCGGGTCGAGCAGACATAGGCCAGATCCAGCCCGTCGCGGAAGCGCAGCGCGGCTAGCATCCCGCTCGTCTCATCGTCCGGGTGCGCGCCGGATTGCATGAAGGTCAGCGGCGTGCGCATGCCTGTGACGAGGCGCCAGAGCTGCACGATGCGGGGGGCGGCGCGGTCGGCCTCCAGGCGGGTCTGGTCGGGGGTCATGGGGCCTCTCAGGCGGCGAGCGCCGGGGTGAAGGTTCGGTTGAGCACCAACGCGCCCGCCCCGATGACGGCGGCGAGGCGGGAGCAGCGGCCGACCCGCAAGGGGGGCTGCGTTCGGCCTTCGCGGCGGGCGACCGAGCGCTCAGTCAGCGGCGCGGCGGCGATCAGGTCGCGGACGATGCCCTCGGGCATCGCCCCGCACAGGACGATGGTCTGCGGGTCGAGCAGGTTCTCGATCAGGCCGGTGGCGAGGCCCAGCGGCCCGGCGGCCCCCGCGATCCAGTCGGCCAGGGCCGGGTCGCCCTCGGCATGCAGCGCGGCGAGCGCGTCCATATCCCCCGCCTTCCGCCCGGCGGCCCGCAGGTGCCGCTCCACCGAGAGGCGCGACAGCAGCGCCTCCAGGGGTTGCGGCCCGTTGGGCGTCGGGATCGGCACATGGCCGATCTCGCCCGCATTGCCATGGGCCCCGACCACGAGCCGCCCGTCCTGCACGATAGCGAGGCCCAGACCGGTGCCGAAATAGAGGCAGGCGAAGCTGGTCACCCCCTCGGGGGCCAGCGCGATCCGCGCGCCGAGCGCCGCCGCGTTGGCGTCGTTCTCGACCGTGACAGTCAAGCCCAGCGGCGCGAAGACCTCGGCCGCTGCAATCCCGTCCCAGCCCGGCAGGTCCGAGGCGATGCCCGTGCGCCCGAACGGACCCGGCAGCGCCACGCCCGCGCCCAGTAAGCGGCCCTCGGCCTGGGGCGCCGCCGCCAGCGCGGCCGCCAGCAGCCCCGGCAGCTGCGCCCCTACGTCTTCGGGCGCGGCAGATGCCAGAGGCCGGCGATCGTGCCAGACCGGTCGCCCCTCCAGGTCCAGCAGCGCCGCCAGCAACGCGCCGGGCCGCACTTCGATGCCCAGCGCGAAGCCCCCCTCGGCGGCCAGCACATATTGCGGCGCGGGCAGGCCCCGACGCCCTCGGGCCAGACCTTGCGTGCGCAGAAGCCCCTCCCCCTCAAGCTCCGCGATGATGTTGCTCACGGCCTGGGTCGACAGCCCCGCCCGCCGCGCGATCTCGGCCCGGCCCAGCGCGCCCGCGGCTTGCAGATGCCCCAGCACCAGTTGGCGGTTGTGGTCGCGGGAGCGGGCGGGCGTGACGCCACGGGGGGTCGGAGGCTGGGCCATGACCCCGGATAACTCAAGAAGGTTGTGTGTTCAACGAAGGTGATCTAGCGTTGCAGGAAAGGACCGCCCGAGAACGGGCGGCGGAACAACCGACGGGAGACGACCATGACTTACAGAACGACCGCCCTTGCCACGCTCATGGCCGCGGGCCTCGGCACCGCCGCCCAGGCCGAGGTGGAGATCGAATACTGGCAGTATTTCTTCGACGCGCGCGTCGAGGCGATGGAGCAGCTGATCGAGAATTTCGAGGCGGCCAACCCCGATATCACCGTCACGATGACGCATTTCCCTTATGCCGATTACCGCACTAAGGTCGCCGCCGCGATCCCGGCAGGCGAGGGGCCGGACGTGGTGCAGCTGTTTTATGGCTGGCTCAACGATTACGTCGAGGCGGATCTGATTCAGCCGCTCCCCGCCGATGTCTTCCCCGCCGAGAAGATCGACGCGGAGTTCTTCCCCATGGTGCAGGCGATGAAGGACGGGGACGCCTATTGGGCGCTGCCCACCGCCGTCCGCTCGCTGGCCCTCTTCTACAACGAGCGCCTGTTCGAAGAGGCCGGGATCGAGGCTCCGCCCGAGACCTTGGACGAAATGATGGACATCGCCGCCAAGCTGACCAAGCGCGACGGCGCGGGCAACCTCACCCAGGTCGGCATCACCGCCGGCATGACCGCGCAGGACCACCATTGGTGGCGCGAGGGACTGATCAGGCAGATGGGCGGCGAGCCCTATCTCGATGACTATCAGACCGTGAACTATAACAGCGATGCCGGCCGCGCGGCGCTCGACATGTACACCTCGATGTTCACGGGCGACGATGCCGTGACCGCGATCGGCTTCATGGACGAGCCGCAGGCGGCCTTCAAGGCGGGCCGCGCGGGGATGCATATCGACGGCTCGTTCCGCATCGGCTCGCTCAACGGCACGCGCGGCCTGAAATGGGGCGTGACGGAGCTGCCGGCGACGGCGGACGGCACGCGGTCCAACTACTCCTCCTACTGGGTCAACGCGATCACGACCAAGGCCGAGGGCGAGAAATACGACGCCGCCGTCAAGTTCATGGAATACATCACCTCCGACGAGGCGATGCAGATCTGGCTGGACGTGGTGGGCGAGCTGCCGGCCAAGCCGTCGGTGGGCCTGACCGAAGAGAACGCCAACGATGCGACCTTCGGGCCGTTCATCCGCGGGCTGGCCTATGCCAACACCACCAAATTCGCCAACGAGAGCGCGCAGCGCCAGCTGATGGTCGAGATGGTGGAGCGGATCACGCTCCAGGACATGGACCCGGCCGAGAGCCTCGCCATCGCCGCCGAGGCCGAGCAGAAGATCCTCGACGAGTACTACGCCGACTGACCCGTCGAGAGCGTCGGACGCGCGGCCATCTCCCAGCCGCGCGCCCGGCGACGCCACCGGCGGCCCGGATCGGGCGCGCGCCGGTCGGCGAAGACCATCTCGGGCGCGCCCGATGACGACCGCAAGACCCAACGGACAGGCCCCATGCAGTTCTACCGCAACCTGACGCTGCGCCAGAAGCAGATCGCCTGGGCCTGGGCCTTCCTGGCGGTGCCGGTGCTGTTCTACACGGTCATCCGCTTCTACCCGACCGGCAATGCCGTCCTGATCTCCTTCCAGGAGTGGAACCTGCTGGGATCGCGCACCTGGACCGGGCTCGACAATTACGAGAAGCTCTGGAACGACCCGGAGTTCTGGACAGTCTTCGTCAACACCTTCCAATATCTGATCCTGGGCACGCCGATCTCGCTCGTGCTGGCCTTTATCATCGCCTACCACCTCGACAAGCTGCGCTTCGGGCATGCCTTTCTGCGGATGCTCTACTTCCTGCCTTTCATGACCAGCGCCGTGGCCATGGCCTGGGTCTGGCGGTGGTTCTATCAGCCGGTGCCTATCGGTCTGTTCAACAACCTCCTGGCCTCGGTCGGCATCCCGCAGGTGGAGTTCCTGAACTCGGTCGACAACGCCCTGCCCTCGGTCCTCGCGCCCGCGATCTGGGCGGGGCTGGGCTTTCAGGTCATCATCTTCATGGCCGGGCTGCGCGCCATCCCGGTCAGCTATTACGAGGCGGCGCGGATCGACGGCGTGGGCTGGTGGGTGCAGCTGACCGAGATCACGCTCCCGCTGCTGCGGCCGACCATCGTCTTCATCGTGGTCTTCTCCTCGATCGGCTTCCTGCGGATCTTCGACCATGTCTTCAACATGACGACGAACAATCCGGGCGGACCGCTGAACTCGACCGAGCCCTTGGTGCTGATGATCTACCAGACGGCCTTCACAAGCTTCGACATGGGATACGCGGCGGCCCAGACCGTCGTGCTGTTCACGATCCTGCTGATCGTTTCGCTGCTGCAACTCTGGCTATTGCGGGCCGACCGATGACCGACGCGCCCCTCACCGAGATCCCCGAGCGGGTGAAGCCCTCCTCCGATGCGCTCCTGGCCAAGCCCAGGCGGGGCCCGCGCGACAACGCCCAGGTGATCCGCTGGATCCTGCTGTTCCTGGGCGGTGTCCTGATGGTGATGCCCATCGCCTACATGATCTCGACCTCGCTGAAATGGCCGCACGAGGTTTACAACGTCAACCTGATCCCAGACGAGCCGACGCTGGAGAACTACACCTACGTCCTGGAGGACGGGCGGTTCTACAACTGGTTCTGGAACTCGCTGATCATCGCGACGCTGACGACGATCTCGAACCTCTTCTTCGACAGCCTCGTGGGCTACACCCTGTGCAAGTTCCGCTTTCCGGGCCGGACGCTGGTCTTCATCGCGATCCTCAGCACACTGATGATCCCGACCGAGATGCTGGTCATCCCCTGGTATCTCATGTCCCAGCAATTCGGCTGGCTCGACAGCTATTGGGGCATCATGTTCCCCGGCTTGATGACCGCCTTCGGCGTCTTTCTGATGAAGCAGTTCTTCGAGAGCGTGCCCGACGACTTCCTCGAGGCCGCGCGGATCGACGGGCTCAACGAGTTCCAGATCTGGTGGGAGGTGGCGATGCCGCTGGTCCGACCCGCCCTGGCCGCGCTGGCGATCTTCGTCTTCCTGGGCAACTGGACGGCGTTCCTCTGGCCGCTGATCGTGACCAACTCGGTGGAGATGTACACGCTGCCGGTGGGTCTGTCGGGCTTCGGCGACGAGGCCGACGTGGCTTGGGAGCTGATCATGACGGGAGCTGCCATCTCGACCATCCCGACGCTGATCGTGTTTCTGATCTTCCAGCGGTTCATCATCCGTGGGGTCGTGATGGCGGGGCTGAAGGGGTGAGCGGCGGGTTCGGCGCAGCCGACAAAAGGTCCAGTGGACCTTTTGAGCCGCGAACGGGCGGAGCCCCAGACCGGTCCGACACGGTCCGCGAAAGGTCCGGGGGATCTTTCCAGTGCCGAACGGGCGGAGCCCCGGGGTTTTGCCCCAGGACTGCGTCAGACGATCGAAGATCGTCCGACCCGCCGGGGGGCTCTGCCCCCCGGACCCCCCGAGGTATTTCCGGCAAGATGAGGGGGTAAAGATGACGGATCTCGATGCTTTTCCCCATCCGGTCTATCGCGACACGGTTCTCGCGCCGCTCTTCGAGGGGGTCAGGGCCCATTACGCGGCGGGGATGGACGCGATCAATCGGGCCCATCTGGTGATGCTGGTCGAGACCGGCATTCTGTCGCGGGCCGAGGGGGCCGCGTTGGCGGGGGCCCTCGACGCGATCTCGGCGGAGGTGGACCCGGCGGCGCTGACCTATACGGGCGAGCACGAGGACTGGTTCTTCCTGGTGGAGGCGCAACTGAGGGAGCGACTGGGCGATCTGGGCGGGGCGCTGCACACGGCGCGGTCCCGAAACGACATGGACCACACGCTGTTCAAGATGGCGCTGCGTCCGCGCGTGGCGCGGGTGGAGGCGCAGGTGCACGACCTCGCGGGGACCATGCTCGCCAAGGCGCGGGCCGAGCGAGACACGCTGATTGTGGCCTATACCCATGGACAGCCGGCCCAGCCCTCGACCTTCGGGCATTACCTCGCCGCCGCGACGGAGGTGTTGCTCCGCGATGCGGCGCGGCTCTCGGACGCCGCAGACGGGCTCGAGCATTCTCCCATGGGCGCCGCCGCGATCACGACCTCCGGCTTTCCCATCGACCGTGCTCGCGTCGCGGAGTTGCTGGGCTTCGAGGGCGTGCTGCTCAATTCCTATGGCTGCATCGCGTCGGTCGACTATGTGACCGGGCTCTACTCCGCGATGAAGCTGCCCTTCGTGCATCTGGGCCGGCTGGTTCAGGACTTCGCTTACTGGTCCGCGTTCGAGGTGGGCCAGCTGCACCTGCCCCGCGCGTTGGTCCAGATCAGCTCGATCATGCCGCAGAAGCGCAACCCGGTGCCCATCGAGCATATGCGCCATCTGGCCGCCGTCACCGCCGGGCGCTGCGACATGATGGTCGACACGATGCGCAACACGCCCTTCACCGACATGAACGACAGCGAAGGCGAGGTACAGCAGGCCGGCTATGCCGCCTTCGAGAGCGGGGGGAGGATGCTGGACCTGTTGGCCGCCGTGATCGCGGCCGCGCGGATCGACGGGGCCCGCGTGCGGCGCAACGCGGACGCGGCTTGCGTGACGATCACGGAACTCGCCGACACGCTGGTCCGCGACGAAGGGCTGACCTTTCGCGCGGCCCACCACGTCGCCGCCGAGACAGCACGAGCCGTGATCGCAGAGGGCGTGCCGCTGGGCGTGGGCCACGCCGCATTCGCCCGCGCGTTCGAGGCGCAGACCGGGCGCGCGACCCGGCTCGACGCAGGCGCCTTCGCCGAAGCCACCTCGCCCGAAACCTTCGTCGCGCGCCGCGATCGGCCGGGCGGGCCAGCCCCCGCCGCGCTCGATGCGGCCTTCGACAGCTATGACGAAACCCTCGCCCGATTGCGGGACCGAACCCGGTCTCGCGCCGCGCGGCACGCCGCCGCCGACCGGGCGCGCGCGGCCGCCTTCGCCGCCCTGCAGGAGACCTGAATGGCCGAACTCGCCCTCCGTTCCCTGACCAAGGCCTATGGCCAGACCGAGGTGCTCCACGGCATTGACCTGGAGGTGGCCGACGGCGAATTCGTCGTCCTGGTCGGCCCCTCGGGCTGCGGCAAGTCCACCACCCTGCGCCTGATCGCCGGGCTGGAGGACACGACCTCGGGCGCCATCGAGATCGGCGGCCGCGACGTCGCCCGGCTGGAGCCGGCCGCCCGCGACATCGCCATGGTGTTCCAGAACTACGCGATCTATCCGCATATGACCGTGCGCAAGAATATCGGCTTCGGGCTGCGCGCCTCGAAGCTGCCCCGCGCCGACAAGAAGGAACGGATCGCCGAGGTCGCCGAGATCCTGGGGATGACCCCGCTTCTCGACCGCAAGCCCAGCCAGCTTTCGGGCGGGCAGCGGCAGCGCGTCGCCATCGGGCGAGCGATGGTGCGGGATCCGGCGGTGTTCCTCTTCGACGAGCCGCTTTCCAATCTCGACGCGCAGCTTCGGACCCAGATGCGGCTGGAGATCAAGAAGCTGCACCAGCGCGTCGGCACCACCATCGTCTTCGTCACCCATGACCAAGTCGAGGCGATGACCCTGGCCGACCGGATCGTCATCATGAAGGACGGGCATATCCGCCAGGTCGGCACCCCGTCTGAAGTTTATCGCAACCCTGCCGATACCTTCGTCGCCCGCTTCATCGGGGCGCCGTCCATGAACCTGATCGAAGGGCGGGCCGACGGCGCACGGGTGGCGCTGGCCTCGGGCGGGGAGATCGCACTGGCGCGGGGTGGCGGCGACGTGCTGCTGGGGGTGCGGCCGGACGACCTGCACCCCGTCGAGGGACCGGCGTTGATCGAAGGCCGCGTGACCGTGCAGGAGCCTCTGGGCCCGGAAACGCTGATCTACGTCGAGACCAGCGCGGGCGAGGTGATCGCCAAGGCCGATGGCCGCGTGCCCCCCGCCGTGGGCAGCACCGTCCGGCTGGGCGCCGCGCCCGAAGACATCCATCTCTTCGATCGCCAGAGCGGGCTGGCTCTGGCATGAGTCAGGATCGGGCAGAGCGGCCGGGCGTTCTCTGCGCGGGGCGCGTCTATTGCGATCTGGTCTTCACCGGCCTGCCGCGGCTGCCCACGGCGGGAACCGAGATCTTCGCCGACGACCTGTCGCTGCATCCGGGCGGCGGCGCAGCGATCACCGCGGCCTATATCGCGGCGCTTGGCCGGCCGGCCTTTCTGGCTGCGCATCTGCCCTCCGCCCCCTTCCAGGCGCCGGTCGCGGCCGGGCTGGAGCGCTGCGGCGTCGATCTGAACCTGTCGAAGCCCTCGACGGAGCCCGGCGCCTTCCAACTGACCGTGGCGATGGCCCATGGCGGTGACCGGGCCTTCGTCACCCGCGATGTCGGACCGGCCGTGCCGACGCTCGACGCCGCGTCGCTGCGGGCTGCGCGGATCGGCCACCTTCATATCGGCGAACTGAAGACCCTGGTGGAGCGCCCGGACCTGCTGACCCTTGCCCGCGCCGCGGGGCTGAGCGTCTCGCTCGATTGCGGGTGGGACGATGCTTTGACCGCCTCGGTCGCGCCGCTGATCGAGGCCGTGGACCTGTTCCTACCCAACGCCGAGGAGATGGCCCGGCTGACCGCACTGGGCCTCTGCCCGGCGCCCCGGGGCGCAACCGTGGTCAAGCGCGGCGCCGAGGGCTCATCGACCCCGGGCGGCCCGTGCCTGCCCCCTCCCGCCGCACGGGTCGTGGACACGACCGGCGCGGGCGATGCGTTCAACGGGGGCTTCCTCGATGCCTGGCTGTCCGGCGCGCCGCTGCTGGCCTGCCAGGAGGCGGGGAATACCTGTGGCGCGCGGGCCGTGTCCCATCCCGGCGGGACGGCGGGGGCCGAGGCGCTACGCCGCGCCCGGGTCGAGATGGCCGCCCTGTCCTGACGCGAATTTCCTGGACGGGAGGCCGACCCCTGCTCACTATGTGACGTCGGGGAAGCCGGGGAGCGCCGCATGACGAAGGATTTGCCGAATGTGCTGGCGGATTACGGCGCGGCCTGGCTCGAACCGGTGGCCGATACGCGCCGCGCTCTCCTCGATGCCTGCTGGAGCGACGAGGGCGTCTATGCCGACCCGAATTCCATGGCCGTCGGCCGCGCGGCTCTCTCGGATCTGATCGGCGGCTTTCACGCGAAAATGCCTGGCGCCCGGATCGAGCTGACCAGCGGCGCGAGCGCGCATCACGAGCGCATCCTTTTCAGCTGGCGCATGGTGACGGCCGAAGGCGCCACCGCCCTGGAGGGCGTCGATTTCGGACGGCTGGCGCCCGATGGGCGGCTGGCCGAGATCACGGGCTTCTTCGGCCCCCCCCCCGGCGGCCTGACCGGCGCCCCAAGACGAAAGCTCAGAAAGACAATGCCCCAGCCCATGACCCTCAAGACCCGGCTCGCGGATCCCTCGGCCCGGCTCACCATGCATATCTGCACCATCCCCTCTGCCACGGTGACGCAAGCCATCGCCGCCTCCGGCGCCGATTCCGTGGTGGTCGACATGGAGCATGGCGCCGTCGACCACGCCTCCGCCCATGCGATGATCGCGGCAACCGCCGGGACGTCATGCGCCCCGATGGTGCGCGTCGCCGAAAACGATCCGGTCCAGGTCAAGCGCGCGCTCGATCTCGGGGCCGAGGGCATCGTCTTCCCGATGGTCCGCACCGCCGAGGAGGCGCAGCGCGCCGTCGCCTCCTTGCGCTACCCGCCCCACGGGACGCGCGGCTTCGGCCCGTTCATCGCGCAATCGCGCTGGGGCACGGGCCTTCTGGACCACCGCGAGACCGTGGACGGGTCGCTGGTCTGCTGCCTTCTGGCGGAGACGGCCGAGTCGATCGAGAATATCGAGGCGATCTGCGCCGTGCCCGGGGTCGATATGATCGTCCCCGCCCAGTTCGATCTCTCGACGGATCTCGGCATCTCGGGGCAGTTCGACCATCCCGATTTCCAGGCCGCCCTCGCCAAGGTCGAGGCGGCGGCCGGCAAGGCGGGCATCGCGCTGGGGAATGTCGCGCTGTCCAAGGCCCAAGCGGACGGCCTGTTCGCGAAAGGCTACCGCGTGGCCTGCGGCTTCGACGTGCTCTGGCTGCGGGCAGCCGCCGCAGAAGCGCAAAGCTGGACCGGGTGACGCGGCCACCCCGCTTGCGCCCGCCCGTCAACCGTGATCCCTTCTCGCGCATGATGCCGGGCGCGGCGAACGACGCCCGGCCCACCGCGACACGGGAGCACCGAATGCTACGCACCACAGCCCTTATCACCATCGCCGCCATGGCCGCCGGCGCCGCCAATGCGGAGACGCTCCGCTGGGCGCGCGCGGGCGACAGCCTGACGCTGGACCCCCACGCCCAGAACGAGGGGCCGACCCACACGCTGGCGCACCAGATCTACGAGCCGCTCATCATCCGCGACACCAAGGGCGCCTTCCAGGCCGCCCTCGCCACCAACTGGGCGCCCAAGGCCGACGACCCGAACGTCTGGGTCTTCAAGCTGCGCGAAGGCGTGACCTTCCATGACGGCTCCGAGTTCACGGCGGAGGACGTGGTCTTCAGCTTCGAACGGGCGAAGTCCGAAACCTCGGCCATGAAAGAGCTGCTGACCTCGATCAACGAGATCCGCGCGGTCGACGACTATACGGTCGAGTTCGTCACCAACGGGCCGAACCCGATCCTGCCCAACAACTTCACCAACCTGTTCATCATGGACAAGGGCTGGACCGAAGAGAACGGCGTCACCGAAGTGCAGGACATCGCCAATGGCGAGACCACCTTCGCCGCCACCAACGTGAACGGCACCGGCCCCTACACGCTGGTCAGCCGCGAGCCCGACGTGCGCACCGTGCTGGAGCAGAACCCCGACTACTGGGGCATCGAGGAATTCCCGCTGGAAGTGACCCGGATCGAATACACCCCGATCCAGAACGCCGCGACCCGCGTTGCCGCGCTGCTCTCGGGCGAGGTCGACTTCATCCAGGACGTGCCGGTGCAGGATCTGGGCCGCGTGGCCGAGACCGAGGGGCTGGTCGTCAAGACCGCGCCGCAGAACCGGACGATCTTCTTCGGAATGGACCAGGGCTCCGAGAACCTGCGCTCGACCGAGGGCAACCCCTTCGCCTCCGCCCAGGTCCGTGAAGCGATGAACATGGCGATCAACCGCGACGCCATCCAGCGCGTCGTGATGCGCGGCCAGTCGGCGCCGACCGGCGTCATCATGCCCCCCTTCGTCAACGGCTGGACGCCCGAGCTCGACACCGTGCCCGAGGTCGATACGGAGGCCGCCAAGGCGCTGATGGCCGAGGCCGGCTATGCCGAAGGCTTCTCGGTGCAGCTCGACTGCCCCAACGACCGCTACGTCAACGACGAGGCGATCTGCCAGGCCGTCGTCGGCATGCTGGGCCAGATCGGCATCGACGTGAACCTTAACGCCCAGTCCAAGGCGCTGCACTTCCCGCTGATCCAGAACGGCACGACCGACTTCTACATGCTGGGCTGGGGCGTCCCGACCTACGACTCGGAATACATCTTCAACTTCCTGGTCCACACCAAGGACAGCGAGCGCGGCTCCTGGAACCCGACCGGGTTCTCGAACGCCGAGGTCGACGCGAAGATCGAGTCGCTGGCCTCCGAGACCGATCTGGACGTCCGTAACCAGACCATCGCGGAGATCTGGGAGGTCGTGAACGGCGAGACCCTGTATCTGCCGATCCACCACCAAGTGCTGAACTGGGGCATGACCGAGGCCGTCGGCATCGAGGTCTCGCCCGAGGACGATCCGAAGTTCAAGTTCTTCGAGATGAACTGACGCCATGCGTCGCCTTCGGCCCCCCCTCGCGGGGGGGCCTTCCAACACGACGGGTTTGCTCGTCATCGGCTGGCAGGAACGGATCGACCTGCCGCAACTGGGCCTGACCCGGCTCCATGCCAAGATCGACACCGGCGCGCGGACATCGGCGCTGCATGCCGACGAAATTAACAGCTTCGACAAGGACGGAGAGACCTGGGTCCGGTTTCACACCCGGTTCGACGACGACGCGCGCGACCTCGATGTCGAATGGCCCGTGCTGGAGCGCCGCGAGGTCAAGAACACCGGCGGCGTCCCCGAAGAGCGGATCGTGATCCGCACCCGCTTTCGCATCGCGGGCCGCGCCTGGCCGATCGACCTGTCGCTCACCGACCGCGGAGACATGCGCTTCCGCATGATCGTGGGCCGCACGGCTTTGCGCGGCCATTCCATCGTCGTCCATCCCGGGCGCCGCAATCTTGCCGGGCCACCCGACCGCCCGAAGGAAATCGACTCATGAAGATCGCAATGCTGGCCCGCAACCCGACCCTCTACTCGCATAAGCGCCTCAAGGAGGCGGCGGAGGCACGCGGGCACGAGCTGCGCATCGTCAACACGTTGCGCTGCTACATGAACATCGCCTCGCGCCGCCCCGAGATCTACTATGACGGAGAAAAGTTGACCGGCTTCGATGCCGTGATCCCGCGGATCGGCGCCTCGGTCACGTTCTACGGCCTGGCCGTGCTGCGCCAGTTCGAGATGATGGGCGTCTATCCCCTGAACGAGAGCGTCGCCATCGGCCGCTCGCGGGACAAGCTGCGTTCGATGCAGCTGCTCGCGCGGGACGGGATCGGCCTGCCGGTGACGACCTTCGCCCATGACCCTAAGCAGACCGAGGAGGTGCTGAAGCTCGCCGGGGGCGCGCCACTGGTGGTGAAGCTGCTGGAGGGCACGCAGGGGCTGGGGGTCGTGCTGGCTGACACGGACCGCTCCGCCAAGTCGGTGATCGAGGCGTTCCGCGCGACGGGCACCAACATCCTGATCCAGGAATTCATCAAGGAGGCGGGCGGCACCGACATCCGCGCCCTGGTCATCGGCGGCAAGGTCGTCGCGGCCATGAAGCGAACCGGCGCCGAGGGGGAGTTCCGGTCAAACCTGCATCGTGGCGGCTCGGCCCGAGTGATCAAGCTCACGCCCGAGGAACGCTCGACCGCCGTTCGGGCGGCCAAGTGCATGGGCCTCGCCGTCTGCGGCGTCGACATGCTGCGCGCCAATCACGGCGCGGTGGTGATGGAGGTGAACTCCTCCCCCGGGCTTGAGGGCGTGGAAAAGGCCACGGGCATCGACATCGCCGGCAAGATCATCGAGCATCTGGAGAAAGCCGCCAAGCCCCACGCGACGCGAACCAAGGGCAAGGGGTGACCAAGCGCGCCGCCTTCGTGTTGGACGGGCAGTCGGTCGCCCCCGGCACGCGGGCGGTCATCGACCTGCCCGTCAGCCACCTGTCCGACCACACGCCGGTCACGATGTCGGTGCAGGTCGTCCACGGCAAACGCCCCGGGCCCACCGCCTTCGTCAGCGCCGGCATTCACGGCGACGAGGTGATCGGGGTCGAGATCGTGCGCCGCCTGGTGCGGGTGCCCGCCCTCAGGACGGTGCGGGGCACACTGCTGGTCGTGCCGGTGGTCAACGCCTTCGGCTTCATGAACCACTCGCGCTACCTGCCCGACCGGCGCGACCTCAACCGCTCCTTTCCGGGGACCAAGGGCGGCTCCCTCGCCTCGCGGCTGGCGAATCTGTTCCTGACCGAGATCGTGGCGCGCGCGGATTTCGGAATCGACCTGCATTCCGCCGCGATCCACCGCACCAACCTGCCGCAGACCCGCGTCTCGCCCGAGACGCCCGAGATGCTGGACATGGCCCGCGTCTTCGGCGCCCCCGTGATCCTGCAATCCCCCCTGCGGGAGGGCAGCCTGCGCCACGCCGCCAAGGAAATCGGGCGCGACGTGCTGCTCTACGAGGCAGGCGAGGGGCTGCGCTTCGACGAGTATTGCGTGCGCGCGGGCCTGTCGGGAATCCTCCGGGTGCTGCGCTACAAGGGGCTGATCGGCGGGCGCGGGATCATGGCGGCCAAGGCGGCGCCACAGTTCTGCACCATGTCGAAATGGCTGCGCGCGCCGGTGGGCGGGCTGCTCCGGACCTTCCGCGCAGATGGGGACGTGGTCGCCGCGGGCACGATCCTGGGCGCGGTCGCCGATCCGTTCGGCCGCTCCGAGCGCGAGATCGCCGCGCCCTTCGACGGGCTGATCGTCGGACGCGCGGTCATGCCCGTCGTCAATGAGGGGGATGCCGTCTTCCATCTCGCGCGGGTCGACTCGGTGGAACGGGCGGAGTCGACCCTCGACGACCTCGCCGACCAGATCGCGGGCGACCCTCTCTTCGACGAGGACGAGATCATCTGACCTAGGGCCGCTCCGGTTCGGGATTTTTCCGCGGAAGCGGCGCGTTAAGCTGAAATCATTGCCCTGGCTCGGGGTCTCTTGCCGAATGCCCGGGATAGGTGGCCTCGCGAGATCCGCCCATCTGTGTCTCCCCGCCGATGTCCAACCTCTCCCGCGTCTGGCTGGCATATCTCGCCGCGGATCGGGCCGACGGCACGTTCAAGCCCCTTCTGCCAGGGAGCTGGGAGATGAAGGGCGTGCCGTCCTTCACCGCCGCGGCCGCCGCCTGCAATATCGCGCGAGGGCGCGGGCAGGCGGTCGCAGGCAATTCCTCGATCGACACACGCGGCGCCGGCCCCTATCGGCCGGTCTCGCGGGAGGTCGGCATCCCCTCGGTGATGGAGCGGAAGCCGGGCCATAGCTGATGGCGCGGCGGGGTTTTCGGCGAGCCCGGTGCGGCCCGGATCGGGCCGTTCGATGGCGGAACCGATCAGGCGTCACCTTTCACCGCCATCGTCTCGGACCAGATCGACCTGGTCCGCGAAGCGCTGTGTGCGCTCGCGGGGCCAATGGGCACGACCGGCGTTGCCCGCTCCGAGACCGTGACCGCGACTACAGTCTGCATCCGCACCCACCAGGCGACGGACGTGGACGGCATGCCCCCCTCTGCCGATCTCCGCGTCCACCGGGCGCTGGCCATGTCGAACGAAGACGACCTGGAACTGGGCTTGGTCCGGGTGGCCGGGACCCACCATGTCTGCCGGATCCACCCGGAACACGCGGAGGTTCCGCCGCCCGAGACGGACCCGGCCCAGGGGCCTTGCCCTGCTGGAAGAAACTGGGTTCGCAGTTAAAAAGACCCTCCTGCGCGGCTGCACCTTCTGGAACGACTGCGCCAAATATCCGTTCTCGGCGAGGGACTGGGCGCAGCGGCCGCTGGACGCGCTGGCGGTGGCCGGTGCCGATACCCGGCGGGCACTGTCGGCCAAGCTCCCGGCCTTAATGCAGGCGGAGAGCGTGGACCTCTAACCTTATTGGCGCTCCACCTATCGCTCCGCGCACGACGGCTTGCTGGACGCAGAACGGCAACCGACCTTCGAGATCCACGTCCACAAGCTGGGCTTCGCCGCCTGAGCGACGTCAGGCGACCAGCTTCGCCCCCGCCAGGACGGGGGGCGGCGCGTGGCGAGCATCCGCCGCGCCTCCTCCCCGCGGCCCAGCCGCATCGGAAGATTGGCCAGCTGAGCTCCAGCAGATCGCGCTTCGCCCGGCTGCCGCCGAAGCGCTCATGGGTGGCCATGGCCCGCGTCAGCGCCTCAAAATGGGCGGCACTGACGTTGCGCGGGTCCAGAGCTGCGCGATCAGCCTGGCGCGCGCTGTCCGTGCGGCCCCGTCGGGGCCGGCGCGGAAGGCCGCCTTCCCCGGGGCGGAACGAGTCGGGACGCGCACTGCCTCCGCAGCGCGCGTCCCCGTGGATTTCCTTGGGCGAGACGCCTCAGCGGATACGCGACTCAGAAGAGCAGCACGTCGTCCGGATCGATCAGGCCGCCGCCCTCGATCGTCAGGAGCGGCTCCTCCAGACCCGCGACACTGACGTCGCCCGTCTCTTCGTCATAACCGATGAGCCCCAGTGAGACGGCCTTTTTCAGAAGTCCGAGCGGCACCTGGCGGACGTCGATGGTCTCGTCGCCCAGGCCGAAGAACTGATCGTCCAAGGCGATCTTGTCCTCGTGGTCGAAATCCTTGATCCGGCCCGACTGTCCGCGCCCGATCGCCGCGAAGGCGAAGACGTCGGCGCCGAACCCGCCAATCATCTCGTCATCGCCGCCCGCGCCGAACAGCACGTTGTCGCCCGCATTGCCGCGCAGGACATTGTCGCGGCTGTTGCCCCAGAGATCCAGGTCGTCCTCGCCGGTCAACTCGCCATCGTCGGTCTCGTCGTCGAGCTTGAGGTCCCGGCGTGCCTCGACCGCCCGCGACCGGCCGGGCGCCTCGCCATCGGGCGGGCCAGCATGGTCGGGCGGGCCTTCGCCGTCCTCTTCGTCGTCTGCCTCATCCTCCTCTTCGTCGTCTTCCTCGTCGTCCTCGGAGTCGTCCTCTTCGTCTTCCTCGTCGTCCTCTTCTTCCTCGTCGTCCTCTTCTTCTTCGTCGTCCTCTTCTTCGTCCTCTTCTTCGTCTTCCTCATCGTCCTCGGAGTCGTCCTCTTCGTCCTCCTCCTCATCGTCCTCTAGGTCGTCGCCCTCGTCGTCTTCCTCATCTTCCTCGTCCGCCGGGTCATCTTCGCCCTCTTCGGCGTCCGGGTCGTCCTTCGGATCGTCCTCCTCAGCCTCGTCGTCCTCGGAATCGTCCTCCTCCGGCCCCGCCAAACCGGCCAGCACCGCCGTCTCGTCTTTCTCTCCAAGAAGCGACGTCATCTCCTCCGCGCCGAAAATCAGGCGGTTCGGATCGTCGGTTTCGATCTCGTCGGTCGGAAAGGTCATCGCGATCTCCAAGGTCACAAAGTTCGGGATTGAGACTAGACCATAGATAAAGCCAATCAGAGTCGTTTATCGGCGCTCATTTCGTCGGAATTGGAAACGATGAAGGCGCAGCCCGAAGCATCGATGCCAAGAACGACACGGTCCGCATCCGAATCGGAGGCCCGTCCAGCCATGCGTGCCAAGAACTTGATTTGACCTCAGCGCAGAGTGCGGCATCCTGTCCTTCGAAATCATCCTCGGGGGAAATCATGAGACCCATCCTGACCGCCGCGCTTGTGGCCGCGGCGCTGCCCGCGGGCGCGGCCGAACTGCGCTTCGCTTCGACCACCGATCCGAACACGCTGGACCCGAACGCGGGCAACTCCGCCCCGGTCTTCAGCCTGCTGGGGAACGTCTATGAGGGCCTCGTGCGCCGCGGGCGCGACATGTCCATCGAGCCCGCACTGGCGACCTCCTGGGAGCCGATCGGCGACGGCGAGGGCTGGCGTTTCAACCTGCGCGAAGGCGTCACGTTCCATGGCGGCCAGAGCTTCGACGCCGACGACGTGATCTTCTCCTACGAGCGCGCCTCCTCCGAGCAATCCGACACATCGAGCTGGTTCGCACCGGTCTCGGAGGTGATCAAGGTGGACGACTACACCGTCGACATCATGACCTCCGCGCCGAACCCGATCTTCCCCGACAGCATCGCCAACTGGATGATGATGGATGCGGGCTGGGCCGCCGAGAACGGAGCCGAGCGGCCCAATATCGAACAGGGCAACTACGCCACCACCAACACCAACGGCACCGGCCCTTACATGATCACGGAGCGGCAGCCGGGCCTGCGCACCGTGCTGGAAGCCTATGACGGCTGGTGGGGCGAGGATCGCGGCAATGTCGAGCGGGCGATCTTCCAGCCGGTCCAGAACTCCGCGACGGCGGTCGCGGCGCTGCTCTCGGGCGAGTTGGACCTGATCGAGCCGGTGCCGGTTCAGGACGCCAACCGGGTCGAGAGCGCGGAGGGCGTCGACGTTCTGCGCGGGATCGAGGCGCGGGTCATCATGCTGGGCTTCCCGCATGACGCCGAGGGCCTGATCGCGGGCGGCGAGGGCAACCCCTTCACCGATCCGCGTGTCCGGCAGGCCGTGGCCCAGGCGATCAACGTGCCCGCCATCCTCCAGACCGTCATGCGCGGCTCCGCCGAGCCGGTGGCGCAGCTGATGGGCGCGGGCATGCGCGGCTACACCCAGGGCTTGGAGCGCCCCGCCTACGACCAGGAGGCCGCGCGCGCGCTGCTGGCAGAGGCAGGCTACCCGGACGGGTTCCGGTTCAGCCTGAAATGCCCGAACGATCGCTATCTGAACGACGAAGCGGTCTGCACCGCGATCAACGCGATGCTCGCTCAGGTCGGGTTGGAGCCGGTTCTGGAGACGATGCCCGTCGCCAATTACTGGCCCACCCTGCGCGCCGACGACCATGACATGTATCTGCTGGGCTGGTCGCCGGGCACCTTCGACGCCGAACACCCGATCCGCTTCCTGCTCGCCACCCCGGACGAGGAGGCGCGGCTGGGATCGTGGAACTTCGGCGGCTATTCGAACCCGCGCATCGACGAATTGCTGCCGATGATCCAGTCCGAGATCGACGACACCGCGCGCCAGGCGATGCTCGACGAGGTGGCGCAGATCCAGCTCGACGACGTGGCCTATGTGCCGCTCTACGTCCAGCCGCTGATCTGGGGCGTCAAGGAGGGGATCGAGGTCGTGCAGCGGCCCGACAACTTCCTGGTGCTGCGCTGGATAGAGATGGGCTGAGCCCGTGCCCCGGATGCGCGCGACGCGCGCGCGCATTCGGGTTGAGACCAGAATTGCACCATCGGCACCGGTTTGACGGACAGAATGGCGTCACGGAAGCCTCACGGGGACGCGTGACCGCTTGACCCCGGGCGTCCTCGCGGCGAAACCCCTCAAATGCTCGCATACATCATCCGTCGTGTGTTTCAGTCGATCGTCGTGCTCCTGGTGGTGGGCCTTGTCGCCTTCGCCATGTTCCGCTTCGTCGGGGACCCCATCGAACAACTCCTGGGCCAGGAACGCACCGTTCAGGACGTCGAGCGCCTGCGCGAGGCGCTGGGGCTGAACGATCCCTTCCCGGTCCAGTATTTCGATTTCCTCGTCCGCGCGGTGCAGGGCGATTTCGGCATCTCCTACCGACAGTCCCGCCCCGTGGCCGAAATCATCCTGGAGCGCGCACCCGCGACGCTCGAACTCGCGCTGGTCTCAGGGCTGCTCGCGCTGGTGGTCGGCATCGCGCTCGGCGTGTTCACCGCGATCCGGCGGGACGGTTGGGCGGCCAATGCGATCATGTCGGCCTCGCTGATCGGCGTCTCGCTGCCGACCTTCCTGATCGGCATCCTGCTGATCTACGTCTTTGGGGTCCAGCTCCGATGGCTGCCGACCTTCGGACGTGGAGACGTGGTCGATCTGGGCTGGTGGACGACGGGGTTCCTCACGCCAAGCGGCCTCAAATCGCTGATCCTGCCCTCGATCACGCTGGGTCTGTTCCAGATGACGCTGATCATGCGCCTGGTCCGATCCGAGATGCTGGAGGTCTTGCGGCAGGACTACATCCGCTTCGCCCGCGCGCGCGGCCTGTCGGCCAAGTCGGTCAACTTCCGGCACGCGCTCAAGAACACGATGGTGCCCGTGATCACGGTCACGGGCCTGCAACTGGGGGCGATCATCGCCTTCGCGATCATCACCGAGACGGTATTTCAGTGGCCGGGCGTCGGTCTGCTCTTCATCAACGCGGTGCAGTTCGTCGACATCCCCGTCATGGCCGCCTACCTGATGCTGATCTCGGTCATGTTCGTGCTGATCAACCTGATCGTGGACATCCTCTATGTCTGGGTCGATCCCCGGCTGCGCATTGACGGGAGGCACTGATGCCCGATCTCACCGACTCGTCCCGCGCCCCCGGAGCCACGCCCGCCCCGCAGCCCTCCCGCTGGAAGGTCGCTTGGGACAGCGATATCGCCTATTCCTTCCGCCGCTCGCCGGTGGCCGTGATCGCGGCTTTCGTCACGCTGCTCTTGGTACTGGCGGCCATCTTCGCGCCGCTGGTGGCGACGACCAACCCGTTCGACCCGTCCTCGCTGAACCTGATGAACGGCTTCTCCCGGCCCGGTGTGCCGAACGAATTCACCGGAGAGACGTTTTTCCTCGGCACCGACGATCAGGGGCGTGACGTCTATTCGACGATCCTCTACGGGCTGCGCATCTCGCTCTTCGTGGGCGTGATGGCGGTCATGTTCGCGATGGTGCTGGGCGTCACGCTGGGCCTGATCGCGGGCTATGTCGGCGGCTGGATCGACAGCCTCATCATGCGCGTCGCCGACGTGCAGCTGACCTTCCCGTCGATCCTGGTGGCGCTGCTGATCTTCGGCATCGCGCGGGGCATCATCCCGATCGAGCATCGCGACCAGATGGCGATCTGGGTGCTGATCGTCGCCATCGGTCTAAGCGACTGGGTGCAGTTCGCCCGGGTCGTGCGCGGCGCGACGCTCGTGGAGAAGAACAAGGAATACGTGCAGGCCGCGCGCCTGATCGGGCGCAAGCCGGGCGCCATCATGATGCGCCACATCCTGCCCAACGTGCTGTCGCCGGTGCTGGTCATCGCGACCATCTCCCTGGCGCTGGCCATCATCGCCGAAGCGACGCTCAGCTTCCTCGGTGTCGGCGCGCCGCCGACGCAGCCGAGCCTCGGGACGCTGATCCGCATCGGCCAGGACTTCCTGTTCTCGGGCGAGTGGTGGATCCTGTTCTTCCCGGCCTGCACGCTGTTGGCCCTTGCACTTTCTGTGAACCTCCTGGGCGACTGGCTCCGCGACGCGCTGAACCCGAGGCTGCGGTGACGCGGCTGGGAACAAAGGAGCGCCCTGCGCTCTCGCGCCGCGGCGCGCGCGGCCCGTTCTGGACGCGGCGCCGCAGGGGCCGCCCGAGAGCCGCCATGCAGGTGCGGAATGCCTGATGCCCAAAGACCCGTTCAAATCCACGCCCTTTTGGCGCCCTGCGGAGGAGGAACGGGCCTCTCTCCGCAGCCATCTTCTAGCGGAACTCCCGCCCGGCCACGTCCTGTTCACCCATCGCGAGACGCTGGAGGTGCATGCGCGGGACAAGAACGCCCTGCGTCTGGTCATCACCTGCAAAGACCCCGCCGCTGCCATCGTCCACATGACCTGGACCGGACGGCCGCCCATGGCTCCGTTCCTGCCCGAGACCGAGATCTATCCGTCGCTCGACGGGCTCATCTCCGCTTTGATCGAGAAGGGGGCGGAATGACGGGCGCCGCGCGTCTCCAGACGGCAGGGCGCGATGCTGCGCCAACGCGCCCCGCCCATGGCCGTCAGGAAGATTGCAAATATCGGGATAGACAGGCAGAGGACGGCCTCCTCGTAACGGCTTGCCCTCACGGCTACGAGGCAGACAGACCGGCCGCCCGGCACGCGGGCGCGGGCCGGACCACCCCGCGACACGCGCTCCGGAGGATGAGATGACGAACCCGACCCCCGTTCTGACGCTCCGCCATCTGACGGTCGACATTCCCACCCGCCACGGCACGCTGCGGCCGGTCGACGACGTCTCCTGGGAGGTGGCCGCCGGCGAGATCCTGGGTGTGGTCGGCGAATCCGGCGCCGGGAAGTCCATGACCGGGAACGCCGTGATCGGCCTTCTCGACAGCCCGGCCCATATCTCCGGCGGCGAGGTTCTGCTGGAGGGCCAGCGGATCGACGATCTGCCCCTGCGCGAGATGCGCCGCATCCGGGGCAAGCGGATCGGCATGGTGTTTCAGGATCCGCTGACCTCGCTCAACCCGCTGCTGACGGTGGGCGATCAGCTGACCGAAACGATCCTGCGCCATCTCCCCGTCTCCGAGAGCGAGGCCCGCGCCCGCGCCGTGCGCGGCCTCGATGAGGTCGGCATCCCGGCGGCCAAGGACCGGATGGGCGCCTATCCGCACGAGTTCTCGGGCGGGATGCGGCAGCGCGTGGTGATCGCGCTCGCGCTCTGCGCCGAGCCGACCCTGTTGATCGCGGACGAACCGACCACGGCGCTCGACGTCTCGGTGCAGGCCCAGATCATCGCGCTGCTCAAGCGCCTGTGCCGCGAGCGGGGAATGGCCGCGATGCTGGTAACACATGACATGGGCGTCATCGCCGAGACCGCGGACCGCGTCGCCGTGATGTATGCCGGCCGCCTGGCCGAGATCGGACCCGTGGCGCAGATCATCAGCCACCCGCGCCATCCCTATACGGACGGGCTGATGGCCTCGACGCCCGCCGCCTCGGCCGGCCATGCCCGCCTCCGCCAGATCCCCGGCAACATGCCGCGCCTGGGCAACCTGCCCCATGGCTGCGCCTTCCATCCGCGCTGCCCCCGCGCCCAGGACATCTGCCGTCACGATCCGCGCCCCGTGGTCGGAGAGGTCGATGCACAGGCCGCCTGCTACTTCCCAATCGACGCCTCGGAGGATGCCGCATGAGCCCCCGATCCGCCCTCGTCTCGGTCCAGAACCTCACCCGCGTCTTCGACGTCTCCAAGCCCTGGCTCAACCGGGTGATCGAGCGTCTGCCCAAGCGCTACCTCACCGCCGTCTCCGATGTCAGCTTCGATATCCCCGCCCGCACGACCTATGCCCTGGTGGGCGAAAGCGGGTCGGGCAAGTCGACCATCGGCAAGATGGTCGTGGGCCTTCTGCGCCCCTCGGAGGGGCATGTGACCATCGACGGCGTGGACCTCGCCACCGAGACGGACCCCGCCGTCATCGACCGCATCCGCACCGATATCCAGATGATCTTTCAGGATCCGTTCGCCTCGCTGAACCCGCGCTGGAAGGTCCGCGACATCATCACCGAGCCGGTCGCCGCCCGTGGTGGCGACGTGACGGGCCTCGCCGAAAAGCTCCTGACCCAGGTGGGCCTCGCCCCCGAGGACGCGGGCAAGTATCCGCACCAGTTCTCCGGCGGCCAGCGGCAGCGGCTCTGCGTCGCGCGCGCGCTTGCCTCCGAGCCCAAGCTCATCGTCTGCGACGAGCCGACCTCGGCGCTCGACGTGTCGGTTCAGGCCCAGGTGCTCAACCTGATGAGCGACCTGAAGGAGGAGCACGGGCTCACCTACCTGTTCATCAGCCACGACCTGACGGTGGTGCGCCACATGGCCGACAGGATCGGCGTGCTCTATCTCGGCCGCCTGGTAGAGGAGGCCACGCCCGACGACCTCTTCACCAAGCCCGCCCATCCCTACACCGCGATGCTGATCGACGCGGCGCCCAAGCTCGACGCCTTCGGGCGCGAGGTGACGCCGCCCGAAGGGGAGATCCCGGATCCGATCGACCCGCCCAAGGGCTGCGCCTTCCACCCGCGCTGCCCGCTGGCCATCGACCGCTGCAAGGCGGAGCGCCCCAAGCTGGAGCCCTTCGGCGCGGGCCGGGTGGCCTGCCACCGCGCGGGCGAGATCGCGCTGGAAAGCGCCGCCTGACGGATCAGGCCGGCCGATACAGGCCGGCCGCCGCCATCTCCGCATCGCGCGCCGGGTCCATCAGCGCATCGCGCAGCCGCACCGCGCCGGGACGCGCCGCAGGCGCGAAGGCCAGGGACTGCGGGATATCCGTGCCAAGCCCCTCCGGGAACACCGCCGCCGTCACCACGCCGGGCGCGGCGGCGAGCGTGGTCAGCGGCGCAATCGCCAAACTGACCTCGCCGGCGGCCACCGCGCGCACAGGACCGCCCGCCGGCAAGGGCCGCAGCCGGTCCGCCAGCACCGTCCGCAATCCGATCCGGTCCAGCGCGCCCAGAAAGGTCGCCCCGCTCGTCCCGGCCCCGGTATAGGCGATCGTTTCGGCCTCGGTCAGCAGCGTCTCCAGCTCGTCCGTGACGGACGCGCCCGCCCGCACCCCCACGGCCAGCGGGATCCGCCCGAGCGCGACGACGCCATCGGCCGCCAAATGCCCGGCCGCGACAAGCTCGGGCACATACCAGGGGTTCAGGATCGCCACGTCGAACGGGTGCCCCGCAGCAGCGCGCCGGGGCACTTCGGGGTTAAGGACGATCTCCGTCTCCACCGCCAGCGGCAAATCCGGAAGCAGCCCGCCCAGCAGGTCCCGCAGGGCGAGCGGCGCTAGAAGACGGACCGCCCCGGCGCTCATTCGCGGAGACGGAAGGGCGACCGCTCCGTATCCAGGAAGGCCCGCACGCCCGCGACCGCCAGCGTGGTATCCGCCGTCCCGCCCATCCCCGTGTCGGTCAGCCCGCCCTGCTGGCAGATCACCTCCACCGTGCCGTAGGGCAGCGCCGCCGCCACGGCCGCCTTGTCGACGGCGTCCGGGTCCGGGCAGGCGATGGTGACCTCGATCCGCATCCGGTTCGGCACCTTCCAGGTGGCGAAGACCGACATCGACGAGTGCCGGATCGCATCGGACACCGCGCGTAGCGCCGCCTTGGTCATGTCGCCGCCATGCACGTCGGCGCCCATGCCGATCTCCAGGATCAATTGCTGCTCGCTCATCGCGCGATCTCGACATCGAAGCTGACCGAGACGATGGCATTCGCCACGATCACCGTCTTGTCCCGCGACGGGAGCGCCGCGCCGCCCTTCACCGCTTCCACGTGGACCGCCCCATAGGGCGCCTCCTCCGCCACGGCCGCCACATCGACCGCAGACGGGTCCGGAACTCCCACGCGAATATCCACCAGCATCGCCTCACGCGGGAAGCCGAAGGCCGGTCCGATGGTCAGCGAATTCCGGTGCAGCGCGTCGAAGACGGCGCGGCGGGCGGCCTTGGTGTGGTCCTCCCCGGTCAGGTCGGTTCCCATCCCCATCTCGATGGCGAACTGGGTTTTGGGCATGTCAGGCCTCCACGGTCCAGGGGGTGTCGGAGCGGTGCTCCTCCAGGTTGTCGGCGGTCTCCGCCCGGTCGACGACAGCGAAGAGACCCGGCGCATGGAGCGGCGTGCACACCCCGTGCCAGACGCCGCGCGCGAATTGCACGCCCTGATACGGCTCTGTCACGAAGGCCTGCGGCGTGGCGCCCGGCCCGTCGGAGACAATGACCAGGAACGGATGCGGCGTCATCGGCAGAAACGCCTGAGAGCCTTTGGGATGCCGCTCGATCAGGTCGAACTTATAGGGGAGCGCCCGGGGCTGGGCATCGAAGATCGAGATCGAGACGGTGCCGTCCACATCAGGGCGGCAACGGTCATGCCAGCGGGTGCACATGCCTTCGTTGATCGACCGCGCCTCGCCCGCCCCCATGGCGATGAGCGACCCATAGGGAGCGAAGAGCGCTTCCGTGATCGGCCGCGCGCGGATCACCACGGCAGCGCCTCCAGCCTGAGCCGCGCGATCCGCTCGACCTGAGCGCAGGCCTCAGTGAACTCGGCCTCTTGCGTGTTGCCGATGCGGCGGTGGAACGCGTCCAGGATGCTCTCCTTGTTGTGGTCGCGCACCGCGATGATGAAGGGGAAGCCGTGCCGCTCGACATATGTGGCGTTAAGCTTCTGGAACGTCTCCCGCTCCCGGTCGGTCAACAGGTCGAGCCCGGCGCTGGCCTGCTCGGCCGTGCTGTCGGCGGTCAGACGCCCGGCAGCGGCGAGCTTTCCGGCCAGGTCGGGATGCGCGCGCAGCACCTCCAGCCGCGCCTCGGGCGGCGCGCTGCGGAACGCGCGGGCCAGGGCGCTGGCGATGCCGGCAGGGTGGTGGTGGGCCGGTCCCAACTCCAATTCCCAGGCGCGCTCCGCGATCCAGGGGGAATGTTCGTAGATCCCGCCGAAGCGCGCGACGAAGGCGTCCCGGTCCAGCTCATGCGCCATCTCGCCCGCCGAGACGGGGACGTCCGAGAGCGCGGCCAGATGGCCCTTCGCCGGATGCACCCGGTCCCAATGCGCGGCGATCTGGGCCCGGGTCGCGATCCAGACATGGTCGTGCCGGCGCACATGGTCGAGAAAGCGTTTCAGCGCCTGCGCCCGCCCCGGCCGCCCGGCCAGGCGACAATGCAGGCCGATGGTCATCATCCGTCCGCCCTCGGCATAGAGGCAGTCGAAACTGTCCCGCAGATATTGCTCCCAGGAGGCGCCGTCGGCATGGCCCGCCTGGATGGCGAACCGCATGTCGTTGGCGTCGAGCGTATAGGGCAGGATCAGCTGCGACCGGTCGCCCAAGCGGACGCGGTAGGGCAGATCGTCGGCATAGCTGTCGGAGATATAGGCGAGGTCGCCCTCCTCCGCCGCGAGCCGCACCGTATTCATCGAACAGCGGCCCGTATACCAGCCCTTGGGCGGCGCGCCCGTCACCTCCGCATGCAGCCGCAGCGCCTCGCGGATGGCGGCCCGCTCCTCCGCCTCGGCCATATCCTTGTGCTCGACCCATTTGAGCCCGTGGGACGCGATCTCCCAGCCCGCGCCGCGCATCGCATCGACCTGGAGGGGCGAGCGGGCCAGCGCGCTCGCGACCCCGTAGACCGTCACCGGCAGGGTGTTGAGCATCCGGTGCAACCGCCAGAAGCCCGCGCGCGCGCCGTATTCGTAGATCGATTCCATGTTCCAATGCCGCTGCCCGGGCCAGGGCTGCGCGCCGGTGATCTCGGACAGGAACGCCTCGGAGGCTGGATCGCCATGGAGGACGTTGTTCTCGCCCCCCTCCTCGTAGTTGAGCACGATCGACAGGGCGAGCCGTGCGCCACCCGGCCAATGGGCATCGGGGGGAACGGGGCCATGACCCAGCAGGTCACGAGGATAGCGGTTCATTCGGAGCCCTTCCGGCGGCGGCGTATCGGCGCGAGAATGGCGCGCGGACGCGCGAGGGTCCAGGGCCGCCGCGTCAGTCCGTGACCAGAGCCGCCAAATCGCTCGCCGCCCGCACCAGACGCGGCAGGCAGCCGCGCGCGTCCTCCAGGCTCATCCGCGATGTGGGCGCATGGACCGAGAGCGTGGCCAGCAGGCGCCCATTCGCGTCGAGCACCGGGACGGCGACGGCGATCATGTCCTCCATGAACTCGCCCCGGTCCTCGGAATGGCCCCGGTCGCGGATCGCATCGAGCGCCTCGCGCAGGGCCTCGGGCGTGGAATAGGTGCGCGGCGTCCGTGCCTCCAACGTCACGGCGGAGAGGTAGGCATCCAGCATCCGCGGTGCGAGCGTGGAGAGATACATCTTGCCCGAGGCCGTGCAATAGAGCGGCACACGGGTTCCCGGCGGCAATTGGATGCGCAGGGGCCACTCGGTCTCCTGCCGTTCCAGATAGACCATCGAGTCGCCATCGGGCAGCGCGATGTTGCAGGTTTCTCCCAGATCGCCCGAGAGCTTGCGCAGGATGGCCTTGCGCGCCGACTGGATCGGCGAGGCCGAGAGCACGCCGCCCGACATTCGCCGCAGGCGGGGGCCGGGCAGATATGTCCGGCCGCCCATGTCGCGTTGCAGGAAGCCCTCTTCCAGCAGCGTGGCGAAGAGACGATGGATGGTGGGCTTCGGCAGGCCCAACTCCGCGTTCACTTCGGTCGGGGTCACTGGCCCGTCCGCCTCGGCGACCTGCTCCAAAACCAGGAGCAGGCGCAAGTTCGTCGGGATCGTGTCGGAGCGGTGCCCGTCCAACGGACTCTCCCTCTTTCTATGGCCCTATCTGTTCGGCAGGAGCGCTGTCGACAGCTCCGGCACGAGGGCGACAATAATCCAGACAGAGATCAGCGCCACGAGATACGGCACCGTGTAGGGCAGCAACCTGAAGTACGGAACTCCTGTTACCCCCGACGCCACGTAGAGGTTCAAGCCGTAAGGCGGCGTGATGAACCCGATCGAGGCGCCCACGAGGAAGATCACCGCGAATTGCACCGGCTCCACGCCCACTTCATGGGCGATTGGCGCAAGGATGGGCGCCAGGATGATCGTCACCGGCAGCGATTCCAGCACCATGCCGCAAACAAAAACGATGGCCATCGCGGTGAAGAGAACGGCGTAGTAGCCGCCCATCGAGGTGACGAAATTGCCGATCAACTCCTGCGCGCCCAGCACCGAGAGGATCTGCTGCATGACCACCGAGACGGCGATCAGCGGCGCCAGGATCCCGGTGATCTGGGCCGAGCGCATCGTGATCGAGGGCAGTTCGATGGGGCTGAAGCCCTGCACGACCAGCATTTCGGAGTAGCTGCGTTGCTCGATGGGGCGCTCTTCGTTGCGGCCCATGATCTTATAGAGCGGCAGGCAGAGGAAGCCCACAATGATGCAGAAGCCCACGGTCACGCCCGCCGCCTCGGTCGGGGAGAACTTCCCGGTATAGATGCCCCAGAGCACCAGCCCGATGGCGAAGAAGCCGAGCCAGGCGCCGATGCCCGTCTTGACCATGCGGCCGAAGCTGAGCCCGATCAGCACGCCCCAGCCGTTCTTCCAGCTGAGCAGGAAGGCCGCGGCCATCATCGCCAGAACCATCAGCGTGCCCGGGATGATTCCCGCCACGAAGAGGTCCGAGATCGGCAGGTTTAGAAGAAAGCCGTAGACGATGAAGATGATCGAGGGCGGGATGATGATACCCACCGTGCCGCCCGCGGCCGCGGTGGCCGCCGAGAAGCGCTCGTCATAGCCGCCCTTGACCATCTCCGGATGCAGCATCGAGCCGATGGTCGCCGTCGTGGCGGAGTTGGAGCCCGAGATCGCGGCGAAGAGGCCACAGGCCCCCAGCGCCGCCATGCTCAGCCCACCGCGGATCCAGCCAAGGCAGGCATAGGCAAAGTCGGACAGACGCCGCGCGATGCCCGACCGGTTGATCAGGTCCCCCGTCAGGATGAAGAGCGGCATGGCCAACAGCGCGAAGCCGTCGGTGAAGACGTCGGACAGCGCCGCGCCCACATTCAAGAGCGGCAGGTCCAGCACGAAGGACATGCCCACGACCCACCAGCCGATGACCAGAAAGACCGGCACGCCCAGCATGAAGAAGATGGTGACGCCGACCGAGATCAGCGTGATGATGGTCCCGTCGGTCATGTGTCGCCTCCGATCACGGCCTGCTCGATCATGGGGCCTTCGCCCCGGAATTTCTCGATGTCTTCCAGGACGTTCTCGATGACCCGGCCTGACAGAAGCACCCAAGACAGCGGAACGGCGACCAGGAACCACCACTGCATGACGTTGTCGGTGCCCAGCATGATGCGGAAGTTGGCGGCGGCGGCCACCGTCTCCTTGGCGGCGGTGACGATCACGATCCAGGCGAAGCCCAGCCACAGCACCGCGTCCAGCATCAGACAAGCGAACTGCCCGCCGCGCGGCATGGCGGTGCGGAATTCGGCGAAGGCGAGATGGGTGCGCAGCCGGACGTTATAGCTGCACCCGACCCAGGTCATGATGAGAAAGAGAAAGGGTGGGATCGTCGTCGACCAGGGCGGCTGACCGGACAGGTAAAAGCGCTGGATGACGCCGGCGAAGATGATGCCGCCGATGGTCAGGTAGCTGACGACCATCACCGTCGGCTCCAGATAGCGTTCGATGATGTTGACGTGCCGATAGATCATCGCCGTGAGGAACCCGCCCCCCAGCGTCACGATCAGCCCTAGCGTCCACGCTGCGGCCTCGTTTTGGCGCAGCGCATCCCCCAGCATCCAGGCATCGTTGCCGAATAAGGCCGAGATTATCTCGCCCATGCCGCCGAAAACTCCCATCGACGGTCCCTCCCTGTTGTTCGTGCGCAGACCCTCCCGGCCGCGCGATGGGTTACGCTAGCACGCGGGTCGCGGCCGTCGCCCCAGGGGTGGGCCGGACGCGCGCGGCGTCCGGCCCGGTGTTGCGTGCCGGCCTCAGGCCTTCCACCAGCGGCGGGGCTCGACGTTCTCGGCCAGGGTGTGCGGGTTCTGGCGGGCGACGTCGTAGATGGACTGATAGGTGTCGATGCCACCTGCCCATCCGTTGAGCCGCTCGCGCCACTGCTCCCACAGGGCGGGCTGGTACTCGGGCGAGCACATCTGCTCGGCCTTGTGGCGCTCCTCGTCCGACAGAGGCGCAACGCGCACGCCGTTCTCGGCGAAGATCGTGCCCGGCAGCTGCGGCGTCGAGAAGCCGACGGTGTTGACCAGCGCGGCCTCGTTGGCGGCCTGGACATGGACCTGGGCCAAATAGGCCGACTCCATCACCGCGTCCTGCAACTCGCCGGAAAGCGAATCGAAGGCCGAGGCGGACATCGCCGTGTGCTCGGTGCCGCAGAAGAAGCGCAGGTCGACCGACTGCGAGACGACCGGCGCCATGTTGGCGTAGGCCACGGCCGAGGCCCAGGTCTCCGCGCCGTCGATCAGGCCCTGCTTGAGGCCGTCCAGCGTCTCTTCCCAGGCGACCGGCACCGGGTTCAGGTTCAGCGCCTGCATGGCGATCCGGCCCAGCTGTGTGCCGGTCACGCGGTTCTTGGTGCCGAAGAGCTCCTCGATGGAGGTGATCAGCGGCTTGTCGGCGAAGGTTGCGCCGGTCTGGATGCCGCGCAGCTCGCAATGGGTGAAGAGGAACTTCAGGCCGTGACGCTTCTCGAACGGATCCCGGAGAATTTCGACCGATTCGGGGCTGTAGAAGAAGTAATACTGATCCGCGCGCGACCGGAACTGATAGGCATAGTCCAGCACGTTCAGATAGGGCGCGCCGCCGGCGGAGTTCTGGGTCGAGGCGGAGTACATGTCGACGATGCCCGACTGGGTTTTCTCGACACAGTTCAGCTGCCCGCAGATCTGGTTGTCGCCGATAAACTCGACGCGGATCCGGCCGTCGGTGCGGCTTTCCAGGTCACGGGCGAACTCCAGAACGCCGGCCCGCTCGATCAGCAGGTTTCGCGGGTTAAAGCCCGCCGCGCCCAGCTTGAAGGTGTGCTCCGGCTCATTGGCGAAGCGCTTCTCGTAGGACGATTCCGCCGCGCGAGCGACTTCGCCGAGGGTCGCGCCCGCCGTCAGGGTCCCCGCGCCAAGCAGGACCGACGACATGCCGTACTGACCCGACAGCTTGAACAGGTCGCGGCGCGAAATCGCGCTGAGCGCGTTCGATACTTTCATGATTTCCTCCCAGTCGTGCAAATTATGAAACTTGCAGTCTCAATTCTGACCATCCTATGATCGATCTGACAAGCCTTTCTTTTAGGCAAACTGTCGGACCGGCCGGGGGAGGGCCTGAGAGGATGACCGAAATGACCGCCGATTACGTCGTCGTGGGCGCGGGTTCCGCTGGCTGCGTGCTGGCCAACCGCCTCTCGGCGGACCCGTCCAACAAGGTCGTCCTGCTGGAAGCGGGCCCCCGTGACTGGAACCCCTGGATCCATGTGCCCGTGGGCTATTTCAAGACGATGCATAACCCGTCGGTCGATTGGTGCTACCGGACGGAACCCGATCCGGGCCTCAACGGCCGGCAGATCGATTGGCCGCGCGGCAAGGTGCTGGGCGGGTCGTCCTCGCTCAACGGGCTGCTTTATGTGCGCGGCCAGCCAGAAGATTACGATCGATGGCGCCAGATGGGGAATCCCGGCTGGGGCTGGGAGGACGTGCTGCCGCTGTTCAAGCGCTCCCAGCATCAGGAACGGGGCGCGGACGACTACCACGGGACCGACGGACCGCTCTGGGTGTCGAACATGCGGCTGCAGCGCCCGATCTGCGACGCTTGGGTCGCGGCAGCCCAGGCCGCGGGCTACCCGTTCAACCCCGACTATAACGGCGCCCAGCAAGAGGGCGTGGGCTATTTCCAACTGACCACCAAGAACGGCCGGCGCTGCTCGGCGGCGGTGGCCTTTCTCAATCCGGCGCGCTCGCGCGCGAATCTCACGATCGTGACGAACGCCCCGGCGACGCGCCTGCTGTTCGAGGGGAACCGCTGCGTCGGTGTGGCTTGGCGCGACAAGTCCGGCGCGGAAAAGCAGGTGCGCGCGGCGCGCGAGGTCATCGTGTCGGGCGGCGCGATCAATTCGCCGCAACTTCTGATGCTTTCGGGGATCGGCGAGGCGGACCAGCTGCGCGAGCACGGCATCGAAGTGCGCGCCGACCTGCCCGGCGTGGGCAAGAACCTCCAGGACCATCTGCAAGCGCGGCTGGTCTACAAATGCCATGAGCCGACGCTGAACGACGAGGTCCGCAGCCTGTTCAACCAGGCACGGATCGCGCTTAAATACGCCATGTTCCGGTCGGGTCCGATGACGATGGCGGCGTCACTGGCGACCGGGTTCTTGAAGACGGGCGACCATGTCGCGACGCCCGACATCCAGTTCCACGTGCAACCCTGGTCCGCCGACAGCCCGGGCGAGGGCGTCCATCCCTTCTCGGCCTTCACCATGTCGGTCTGCCAGCTGCGCCCCGAGAGCCGCGGCGAGATCCGCCTGGCCAGCGCGGAGCCCGGCGTCTACCCCAAGATCATTCCGCGCTACCTGAGCACCGAGACCGACTGCCGCACGATCGTCGAAGGCATCAAGATCGCGCGGCGCATCGCGCAGCACGCGCCGCTTTCGGACAAGATCTCCGAGTCGTTCCGGCCGGATGCCTCGCTCGCCCTGGACGACGATGCGGGGACGCTGGACTGGGCGCGGGGCAACTCGGTCTCAATCTACCACCCGACCGGAACCTGCAAAATGGGCGAGGGCCCGGGCGCCGTGGTCGACGCGCGCTTGCGCGTGCATGGGATCGGCGGGCTGCGGGTGGCGGATTGCTCCATCATGCCGGAGATCGTGTCGGGCAACACCAATGCGCCCGCGATCATGATCGGAGAGAAGGCGTCCGACCTGATCCTGGAGGACGCGCGCGCGACCGCCTGATCGGAGCGCGCGCCCGATCCGCCCCCCGGGCCGGGGGCGCGGGGGCGTGGCCCCCGCGCGGTTCGGGCTGGTGGCTCGGGTGGGGGCTTGCTGTGGGCGGCGGTGTAGGTGGCCCGGGCGGGATTTGAGTATTTTTAGCCAGAAGAAGGAGGGGGCCGGGCGCGGTGCCGGTGCGGGGGCGCGGGCGGGTTTCGTTGCAGGATCGGGGGGCGCGGTCGCGGGGGCGTGAGGGTCCGTCGCGACGCCGTGAGGGGCGTGCGGAAGAGCGGGCAATCTGTGCGCAAGCGCGCGTAGATATGAAGTATTTCACGGTTTCGTTCGTTGATCGTGAGGGCTCAGAGGCGCATATCCCCCTCATCGGCACCGGGCAGACGCCCACCGCCAAGGACACACGG
>NZ_UETC01000010.1 GCF_900116765.1 Jannaschia seohaensis
CGATCTGCCGCACCTTCACCCCAAACGAATGCCGCAACTACCTCCGACACGCAGGCTATGCTCCAGAATTATGATCCGACGCTTTAAGGCCGCCATGGTGCGTCCTTTCCGTAAGGGGGCGGGTCTGAGAAAACACCCGCGCGCGGGAGAGGTTCCGTCGGTGCGGGGACGTCTTGAAGCCCGCGCGCGGATGCCGTCAGGTGGGGTCGCGAGACCCGGAGACCCCATGACCCGATCCTATTACGCCCCGCCCGGCGGCCACCCGCCGCAGACCCAGCTCCTGACAGACCGGGCGGTGTTCAAGACGGCCTATGCCGTGATCCCCAAAGGCACGCTGCGCGACATCACGGCCAGCGTCCTGCCGCATTGGCAGGAAACAAGGCTTTGGGTTCTGGCGCGGCCAATGACCGGCTTTGCCGAGACCTTCAGCCAATATGTGATGGAAGTCGCGCCCGGCGGCGGCTCCGACCGGCCCGAGGCGGATGCGGGGGCGCAGGCCGCGCTCTTCGTGGTCGAGGGCGCGGTGACGGTGACGCTGGACGGCACCGCGCACGCGCTGGGGCAGGGCGGCTATGCCTGGCTGCCGCCGGGGGCTGCCTGGACCCTGCGCAACCAGGGCGACGTTCCCGCCCGCTTTCACTGGATCCGCAAGCGCTATGTGCCCGCCGAGGGCATCCCCGTCCCCGCGGCGGTCTTCACCTCCGATGCGGAGGTCACGCCCTCGGTCATGCCGGACACGAACGGCGCCTGGGCCACGACGCGCTTCGTAGATCCGGCGGATCTGGGCCATGACATGCATGTCACCATCGTCACCTTCCAGCCTGGCGGCGTGATCCCCTTCCTGGAGACCCATGTGATGGAGCATGGGCTCTATGTGCTTGAAGGGAAGGCGGTCTACCGGCTCAACGACGATTGGGTCGAGGTGGAGGCGGGCGACTTCATGTGGCTGCGCGCCTTCTGCCCGCAGGCCTGCTACGCGGGCGGGCCGGGGCCGTTCCGCTATCTGCTCTACAAGGACGTGAACCGCCACGCGGCACTGGGCACGCCATGGACCTGACGGGACTGGAGCCGGGCTATGACATCCCCGCGCTGCCGGGCATGGCGGAGGCGGAGATCCACACGCCCTGCCTGATCCTGGACCTCGACGCCTTGGAGCGGAACCTGCGGCGCATGGCGGGGATCGCGGCCGCCCATGGGGTCGCCCTGCGCACTCATGGCAAGATGCACAAGTCGGTCGACGTCCAGAAGCTCCAGCAGGAGATCGGCGGCGCCTGTGGCGTCTGCTGTCAGAAGGTCTCCGAAGCGGAGGCCTTCGTCCGTGGCGGCATCACGGATGTGCTGGTGTCCAACGAGGTCACGCATCCCGCCAAGATCGCGCGGCTGGCGGCGCTGCCCCGGCAGGGGGCGCGGGTGAGCGTCTGCGTGGATGACCTGGAAACTGTCGCGGCGCTGTCGGCGGCGGTGCAGGCGGCGGGGACCGAACTGGTCTGTCTGGTCGAGATCGATTGCGGCGCGAACCGCTGCGGCGTGACGGAGCCCGCCGAGGCCGTCGCCCTGGCCCAGGCGGTCGCGGCGGCTCCGGGCCTGCGTTTTGAGGGCATCCAGGCCTATCAAGGCGACGTGCAGCACATCCAAGATCACACTGACCGGGCGGAAGCCGCCCGCGCCTCGATCGCCAAAGCGCGCGCCGCGGTGGACGCGCTGAAGGACGCGGGCCTGCCCTGCGGCACCGTGACGGGCGGCGGGACGGGAAGCTTCCGCTTCGAGGCCGCTTCTGGCGTCTATACCGAGCTGCAATGCGGCTCCTACGCGTTCATGGACGCCGATTACGGGCGGATCGAGGATGCGGAGGGCCGGCGGCTGGACGCGGAGTGGGAGAACGCGCTTTTCGTGCTCACCTCAGTCATGTCCCACGTCAAACCGGACCGCGCCGTGGTCGATGCGGGCCACAAGAGCTACGCCATCGACAGCGGTCTGCCCGTCGTTTTCGGGCGCGACGACCTGAGTTTCCTGGGCTGTTCCGATGAGCACGGGAAGGTCTTGGACCCGGAAGGCCGGTTGAAGATCAACGACCGGCTGCGGCTGGTCCCCGGCCATTGCGACCCGACCTGCAACCTGCACGACTGGTATGTCGGCCTGCGCGGCGGGCGGGTCGAGACCGTTTGGCCCGTCTCCGCCCGCGGCAAGGTGTTCTGAGCGCTCAGCGCGTGACCGTGTAGAGCCGTCCGGTCTCGAACGGGCCATCATGCACGGTCTCGGTCCCGTCGGGCCAATGGACCCGCATCTCGGTCAGCGTCCGCCCCTCGGCCGGGGCGAAATGCGCGCGCGGCGCGTCGAAGGACATGTAGCCGCCGCCCAACTGGATCTCGCGCATCTGCGTGACGCCCGCATCGTCGGTCATCTCGATCCGCGCGCCGATCCCGTCCGGCGTACCGCCCGCGTGCCGCAGCTCGACCGCGAGGCCGGGCGCCTGGGTCGCGTTCACGAAGACCGCGAGCGGCCCGTTCACGGGATGGGTGACGATGTCGAGATCGCCATCGCCGTCGATGTCGAACTGCGTGGCGGCGGCCGTCATCAGATAGTCCTCCAGCCCGAACGGCCCGGAGGCCTCCACGAAGGTCCCGTCGCCCTGGTTGTGGAAGAACAGATTGGACGGCGAGACCTCGTTCGGGACCCAGGTGCCGTTAACGATATAGATGTCCTGGAGCCCGTCATGGTCGTAATCCCCGACCTTCGTGTCCCAGGACCAGCCGCCGACATCGAGCCCCTGCAGCTCGGCCACGTCCGCCCAGCCCTCGCCCTCAGGCGTCAGCAGCACGTTGGAGCGCAGTATCTGCGGATGGGTCGGCGCGATCTCGGCCTCGCTGGGCTGGCGCGCGGGCTTGAAATGCAGGTCGCAATAGGCGCGGGGCACGCGCTGGCCCGCCTCGATCAGCGCGCAGATCGACGGGTCGCGGCGCTGGATGGCCAGGTCCTTGACCAGCATGGCGCGGCATTCGCTGGCGTAGCGGCCGGTCATCTCCTCACAGCGAGCGGCATAGCCCGGGTCGAACTGATTGCCGGAGCGATACCAGGTCTTGATCTCCATGTTGCGGCTGCAGGTGGCGCGCGCTTCGGCGTCCTCGATGCCGTCGCAGTAGAGCTCCAGATCCTGCATCTTGAGGCGGCTGGACACGCCGGAGGAGCGGCCGGAGATCTGGGCGAAGTAGATATCGGTCCGGCCGCTATTGTGCAGGTCGGCGGTCTTGATCGCCATCGTGGTCGTCGTGGTGTGGGGGATGCGGCCGCTCTCATGGCCTAGCATCTCGAACCCGCCCGCCCCGTCGCCCAGATAGAAATAGTCGGGAATGTCGAAATCGTTGCCGACCAGCAGGTCTTGAGACCCGTCATCGTCGAAATCGGTGAACAGGATCGACAGGGTCTCGCCCGGGAGGCCGGGCAGGTCGGTGCGGCGCTCGAAGCTGCCGCCGTCGTTCCACAGGATCTGGTTGCGGGATTCCTCGCCCGGAATGCGGCGATACCAGCCGGCGGCCCAGTTGCCCGCCGCGATGTCGAGGTCTCCGTCCCGGTCGGGATCGCCGAGGCTGAGCGCCATGGCGAGCGGCGCGCCCTCGGTCCCGGGGATGGGCCGGGGCGGCGCGGCCCCGAAGGCGCCTCCGACATTGGGCCAGATATGCAGCCCGTCGAGATAGCTGGCGAGCAGCAGGTCGAGCAGCCCGTCGCCGTCCAGATCGGCCAGGACGGCGTTGAAGATATAGGCCCCGGTCAGCGGCCCGAGATCGGCGGGCAGGCGGGTGAACTGCCCGGTGCCGTCATTGTCGTAGATGTAGACGCCCGCCTCGGTGGAGGCGACCACGAGGTCGAGATCTCCGTCCCGGTCGATATCGCCCGAGGCGAGGCTGCGCCCCTCCCAAAAGGGGGGCCACATGTCGCGCATGGTGAACTCGACCGGCTTGTCGATGCCGATCCGCGAGGCCTCTTGCCTCACGAAGCCCGTCTCGGCGGCGGGCGAGGGAGGGGCGAGCGGGGCTGAGGTCAGCACCGGGCCTTCGCCGCCGTAGAGCGGGCCGTCATGGCCGGCCTCGCCCAGCAACATCTCCAGCGCGCGCTCCTGCTGCCAGGTATGATAGGCTTGCACCCCCGCGCCCGCGACGACGCCCAGAATCAGGACCGCGCCTGCCAGCATGAAGGCCGCGCGGCGCCCGAGCGACTGCGCCACGATGAAGAAGGAGTAGACGGAGAACGTCCCCAGCGTGAAGAGCAGCGTCATCACATAGCCATGGGCCAAGCCCGCCCCGAGCAGCGCCCCGGTCACCACCACGTCAAAGGCG
This sequence comes from Jannaschia seohaensis, assembly GCF_900116765.1. Lineage (GTDB taxonomy): Bacteria > Pseudomonadota > Alphaproteobacteria > Rhodobacterales > Rhodobacteraceae > Jannaschia > Jannaschia seohaensis. The sequence goes on from NZ_UETC01000010.1 coordinate 4,332, forward strand.
ATCGGTACGGGCAGGAACAGGCCCACCACCCCGAGGAGGATCAGCGCCCAGATCGCGAAGTCCAGCCCGACGATCAGATTCTGCGGCAGCAGCGTTGCCGCGATCGCGCCGAGGAAACCGGCAAGCAGCATCAGCGGGACGGTCATCTTGAGGATATACCAGAGGTTCGCGGCATAGGACCGGGCGACGCCCCAAAGCGCGGCGAGCACCCCTTCGCGCGGGGTATCGGGCGCGGAGGGGGGCAGGGGCATGGGGCAGACGACCTCCTCCTCGGGCAGGGAGGTCTGCGGCAGGAAGCGGCAAAGCAGCGGGACCGCGATCAGGATGATGGCGAGGCTCAACGCGATCTTGGTGATCGCGATATAGGCGGGCAGCAGGCTGAACGCCATCGTCAGCACCACGATGTTGAGCGTGGGCGAGGCGACCATCGCGGCCAATGTGGTCTCCGCCCGCATGCCCGACGAATACATCCCCCGCGCGATCGGCGCCGCGCAGTTGACGCAGACGCCCAGAGGCGTGCCGATCACCAGACCCAGTGCGGCGTTGGACCAGCCGCCCTTGAAGCTGCGCTGCCGGAACAGCGGCGCCAGCGTCAGAAAGGCCGCGCCGAAGAGCACGCCGAAGGTCATGCCCTTCTTGTTGGTGTCGATCCAGTTGAGCGTGGACCAGAAGATCCGCTCCAGCGTGCCCATCGTCTCGGTCAAGGCAAAGCGGGCCTCGAAGCTGAGCGGATCCTCCAGCTGGATCGCGCCCGACATCATCGCCTTCTCGTCGAGCGACGGATAGCGCGAGCCGGTCCAGAACAGGTAGGCCAGCGTGACCACGAGCGCTGCTGCGAAGAAGAAGCGCAGCTCGTAGGGGTGACGAATAAAGCGCTCCATGAAGCGGCCCTCTTGATTGACGTCCGCCGGTCGCGCAGACAGCTCGACCTTAGCGTGCCGATAGTTGTGTCTCTAGCGCCTCAATACGTGCCAGGAGCGCTTGAATCGCCGCGAGCGCGACACCGTTCCCGTCGAGGGACGCAATGCCCGTCTCGCTGGCACCGAGCCCGAAATTTGCATGGAAATCCTGCGCCATGGGTCCGATATGGCGCGTCCCTGCCTCGGCATCGTGGAGATATGTCCACTCGGCGATGTCGAGCGCCGCGACACCTGCGAGAATCTTGGCCGAATCGACCGGTTCCATCGCGGTCTTGCGTGTCCTGTCGGAGGATTCGACCACGACACCGTCGATCAGGATGTCACCTGTGTTCGAGAGTTCGAACACGCGGTCATGCGGGTTTTCGGTGGGCGAGAGCCACATCGACTGGCCCGCGCTGAACAGCCAGCTCGCATCCGATCTGGAGGTGTTGTTCATATAGATCTGCACCGCCCCGTCATTGCGCAGGTCGAGCATCCGCAAGGGCCCGGATCCCCCCGTGTCCTCCATTTTGAGATTGCCGGTGCCTTCGGTGCTGACGACGTGGAGCGCGGTATCGGGGTACTCGACCCCGACGCCCATGCGGCCGCCTCGGAAGGTGGCGATGCCGTCATTCGCCCCCGCCACGACCGAAAACGGGATGTCGCCCGTGACCGCGTCGCGCACGAAGAAGCTGCCGTCCGATCCGCCGATCTCCCAGGTATAGGCAGAAAACCCCCCGGCCGTGCTCTGCTCCAGGCGCAGCGTGGGCGTGTCCGGCTTGAGCAGATGCAGGTCCGCCTGAGGGGCGGAGACGCCTAGTCCGAGGCGTCCGGAACGCGCCAGATAAATGGCGTTCTGCGGGGCGCCCGCTTCGAGCAGGAGCAGATCGGCCCCGCCGGTCATGTCGGTGATCTTGAAGATGTCGCGGTCGTTCTGACCCGGCTCGTTCGCATAGACCCGCCAGTCATTCGCCGGAAAGCTGCCGCCAGAGGCCGATGTGTCGTCGAAATGGATCGACAGGGTCGTGGCCTTGAGCCTCAGCGGGTCGTTCCCGAAATTCTCCGTGCTGAGACAGCCATTCCCGACGCAGAGCGCGTCGCGGATTGTCGTATCGCTGTCGATCAAGTCCGCCCAGCCAGGGCCAGCCCCAAGGATCAGTGTTGCGGCGAGGCTGGCTCGGCTTGGCGATAACGGCATATTGGACGCTCCAAACGGTCGGAAAACAAGACATTGCCCGTGCAGGGCGCGGACCCATGTCTCGACGTTACGGAGCGGGGCCGGATGCGGCAAATCCTATTGTCACGGGGCGGCCCTTGGCTAGGGCCGCCCCTGGAGCGTCTCAGTTCGCCGCGCGCAGCGCGTCGATCGCCTCCAAAGCGGCGTCCAGATCCGCACGAAGCGCGGCGTTTTGCGCATTCAGAGCCTGGATCGCGGCCAGCGCAACGCCGGTGCCGTCCAGCGACGAGATCCCGGTCTCGTCCGCGCCGACACCGAAGGCCGCATGGAAGTCCTGGGCCATCGGGCCGATATGGCGGATGCCTTCCTCAGCGTCGTGGATATAGGTCCATTCCGCGACGGGCAGTTGGCTCACCTTGGTGAGGATCGTGTCCGGGTCCACTGGCTCGATCGCCGTCTTGCGGTTCTTGTCCGACGATTCGGTCAGTGTGCCGTCAATGGTCAGGTTGCCGTTGGCGGCCAAATCGAATACCGCGTCCCCCGCGTTCTCGGTCGGGGACATCAGCATGCTGGCCCCGGCGCTGAACAGCCAGTCGTTGCCGTTCTTGGTGTTGAGCATGTAGAGTTGGGGCGCACCCTGGTTTTCAAGCCGCAGCATCTGCTCCGGGCCTTGATCCCCCGTGTCCTTGACGAGCACCTGCGTCGTGCCGTCGGCCCCTCGCACATCGAGCGACTGCGACGCGTTCTGAATCCCGATTCCGACGCCGACCGAGTTGACTGTCAGCGCGTTCGTTGGCGAGTTCGGGAGGATCTTGAAGGGCAGTTGGGACGAATTGGTCGCGTCGCGGACGAAGAAGTTCGCCTCGTTGCCGGCGATGTCCCAGGTCTGAGGGGTGAAGCCGCTCGACCCGTTCTGCTCCAGACGAAGGGTAGGGCTGTCGCCATCGACGATTTGGAGTTCGACGACTGGATTGTTCGTGCCCATGCCGATCTGTCCTGACGAATCGACAATCAGCGCGTTGGCGCCCGCACCTGCCTCGACGACGAACGGGCGGTTTCCGGCTGTCGCGTCCTCGATGGCCAGGAAGTTGGCGCCGCCGTTACTCGAGTCGTTGGCCACGAAGCGCCAGTCATTGCTGGGGAAGCTGGCGGAGCTGGATGTGTCGTTGAAGAAGATCCGGAGGTTGTTTTCCTTAAGGATCTGCGTGTCGAAGCCGAAGCTCTCGGAAGCCGTGCAGTCGACTCCGACGCAGAGGCTTCCGATGACGATCAAGTCGTCGTTGATGACCTGGGCCGCCATCGCGCCACCCGGAACCATCGCAAGCGCCAGCGCAGCGGCGCTGACCCGGCTTCTATAGGAAATGTCAAAAGGCGTGAATAAAGGCATTCATCCGGTCCCCCGTGCAGATGCGACGTCGCTCGCAGTGTACCGGCATGCTGTGGCCGATTTGTGTCGTGACGCTAAGTTACGCGATTACCTTTCTCAAGACTTTGTTGGCCCGCCATGCTGCGGCGCGTCCGTCGGACGCAAATCTGCGCCGCGACGGCACGACGCCAGGCAGGAGGGCGCAAGATCCCCGCGGCGGTGACGGGTCCTAAGGACGGATCAGTCCGCCGCGCGCAAGGCGTCGATCGTCGCGAGAGCGATGTCGAGATCCGCGCGCAATGCCGCGTCGCTCGCTTTAAGCGACTCGATGCGCGTGACCAGCGCCTGGATCGCGGCCAGTGCAACGCCCGTCCCGTCCAGCGACGAGATCCCGGTCTCATCCGCGCCGACGCCGAAGGCCGCATGGAAGTCCTGCGCCATCGGGCCGATATGGCGTGTGCCTTCCTCGGCGTCGTGGATATAGGTCCATTCCGCGACCGGCAGGGTCGAGACCTTGGCCAGGATGCTGTCCGCATCCACGGGCTCGATCGCCGTCTTGCGGTTCTTGTCAGACGATTCGGTCAGTGTGCCGTCAATGGTCAGGTTGCCGTTGGAGGCCAGATCGAACACCGCGTCCGCCGCGTTGTCGGTCGGGGACAGCAGCATGCTGGCCCCGGCGCTGAACAACCAGTCGTTGCCGTTCTTGTTGTTGATCATGTAGATCTGCGGCGCGCCCTGGTTCTCCAGCCGGAGCATCTGCTGGGGCCCGTTATCCGTGGTATCCTCGACGTGAAGCTTCGCCGTCGGGCTCGCTAAGCCGACGCCGACATTGCCGTCACGGATCGTCAGCATGTTGCTCGGGGCGTCCGGGAAAATCCTGAACGGCAGCTTCGACCCATTCGTGACGTCGCGCACAAAGAAGTTCGTCTCGTTCCCGGCGAGGTCCCAGGTCTGGGGGGTGAAGCCGCTCGAGCCGTCCTGCTCGAGACGCAGGGTCGGGGTATCCCCGCGAACGGCGTGCAACTCGACGACCGGGTTGGCCGTGCCGATCCCGACATCGCCGTCCGACTCGACCACCAGCGCATTCGCTCGCGCCCCGGCTTCGACGATGAATGGACGTCTCCCGGCTGTCGCGTCCTCGATGGCGAGGAAGCTTGCGCCGCCGTTAGCCGAGTCGTTCGCGACGAGGCGCCAGTCATTGCTCGGGAAGCTGCCAGCGGTCGACGTGTCGTCGAAGAAGATCCGCAGGTTGTTTTCCTTCAGGATCTGCGTGTCGAAGCCGAAGCTGACGCCGTTGGCGCAGTCGAAGCCCACACAGAGGCTCCCGTCGACGATCAAGTCGTCGTTGATGACCTGGTCCGCCATAGCACTCGAGGGAAGAACGATCAGTGACAACGCGGCGGCGTTCAGGAGGCTTCTGTTGAATGAGCGAGTAGACATGGCGGTTGAGCCTCATGCGGAAGGGAACCGAGGCGCCGAGGACCGGCGCAAACTGGCCGACTTATGAAGGTTACCGTAAGTTAATTTTTATTCACACTCAAGATATTCTCGCCTCGGATATAGCCGGTCCGGGCGAGTCGCCGCCCGGGCCGCGATGTCCGGTCACTCCTCGACGATCGTCTCCGGCTGCACGATCACGCCGCGCGAGACGACGAATTGCCCGCTGGTGTAGAACGGGACGGCGATGGTATCGCGCGCGTTCTCTCCCCGCCCGTTATCGATCGGGTTCTTGATCTTCTCTTCCTTGTCGGTGGCCGCACTCAACTCGTAGCGCCAGACGCCGTCCAGCACCTCCGTGCCGGTGAGTTGGAAGACCGGCGTTCCAGACTCGGCCTCCACCAGGTGATAGGTCCCGTCGGGGGCGACGATCCGCATCTGGGCGTTTCTCAGACCGATCCAGTTCTCGAACCAGATCGCGTTCGAGTTGTTCTGCTGCACCGGCTGCGGCGCTTGCGCGGCGGCGGGCGCGACGAGCCCCAGGGCCAGAACGGCGGCGAGGGTCACGGCATGTCTCATCGGTCTCTCCTCTCGTCTTCGGGTCGTCTCATCTGAGCACGCTTCGGCCGCTCACTCCAGCCGCGCCATCGCGCGCGACTGGGCCTCGGCGATCTGCTCGTTCGTGGGCCGCTTGCCGAAGGCCAGGGCCAGCGCGGCCGTGTCGGTCCCCGCCCGCTGCGCCAGAAGCAGCCACATCTGCCCCAGCACGAAGTCCTGCGGAACGCCGAGCCCAAGGAAATAGAGGCGCCCGAGATTTGCCATCGACGGCCCATGCCCGGCCTCGGCGGCGGCGCGGAACAGCGTCGCGGCCTCTCGCAGCGCCGCGAAGTCGCCTTGCTCCGCCAGCAGGAGCGCAAGCTGATATTCGGCGATCGGGTCCCCGGCCTGGGCGCTCTGCCGGAGGCTGTCCAGCGCGTCCGGCAGAACCGGCAGCAGGCGCGGATCCCGCGTGAGGCCCGGATCGGACCCGGCGACCGGGCCGGCGGCGCCCATCCGGTAGAGCTCCGCCGCGCGGGCCTCGTCGACGGCGGTGCCGAACCCGTTCTCATACATCACGCCGAGATTGGTCATGGCCTGGCGCGACCCGGCCTCGGCGGCTTCGGTGAACAGCGCGAACGCCTTGGCGTAGTCCTGCGCGACGCCGTCGCCACGGACATAGAGCAGTCCCAGATTGTTCGTCGCGCGCATGTCCCCGGCGGCCGAGGCGGCCTCATAGCGCAGACGGGCCGCCGCGGGATCCTGGGCCACGCCGCGCCCGTCCTGGAGCAATACGCCAAGGCTGGTCATCGAGGGGACGTGACCAGTCTCGGCGGCGCGCGCATAAAGCTCCGCCGCGCGGGCGGGGTCGTCTGCCTCCAGCACGGTCGCGTAATCGTGCAGATGCTCCGGCTGGCCCGCCTCGGCGGCGGAGGCAAACCAGCGCAGCGCCGCCGCCCGGTCCTGCGGGACGCCAAGCCCGTCATGCAGCATCTGTCCGAGGCGGTTCTGCGCCGCCGGATCGCCCGCGGCGGCCGCGGCGCGGAGCAACTCGGCGGCGCGGGCATAATTGGGCAGCAGACCGTCGCCGCTCAGCAGCCGCTCGGCCAAGGCACGCTGGGCGGCGGGAACCCCCTCGTCCGCGGCCCGCTCCAACTCCGACAGGCTGCCTTGCGCCAGGGCCGCGCCTCCGATCGAAAGGGCGGCGAGGCAGAGCGCCGCACGGATCATTGCGAGGCCCCGCTCAGCCCCTCGGGCGGGGCGGCCGTCTGGAAGAACACGCGGGCGGCCGCCTGCGCCTCGGCGACCTGCTCGGGCGTCATCAGCGCCCCGAGCGTCTCGCGCAGCTGGGCCGCCTCCGCATGGCCGCTCGTGGCGGCGACGTTCAGCCATTTATGCGCGGCCACATAGTCGATCTCGACGCCTTCCCCGCGGGAAAAGGCGAGCGCCAGCAGATGCTGCGCGGCCACGTCCCCGGCCTCGGCCGCCGCCGTCAGCAGTGGCACCGCGCGCTCGGGCGTGCCGTCCTCCCGCAGCAGGCGCGCATAGGCCGTCTGCGCCGGGCGCAGGCCGTCCTCGGCCTGCCGGTCGAGCCAGGCGCGCGCGCCCGCATCGCCGTCCCGCGCCGCCATCAGCGTCCAGTCCACCGCGAGATGCGGCGGCACCCAGGCATCGAGCGCGCCTTGGCCGGTCAGCACGCCGAGCCGGATCGCCCCGCGCGGGTCTCCCTGCTCGAAGGCCGTGCGATAGAGCTGCGCGGCGGTCTTGAGATCCGCTTCCACCCCGCGCCCGGCCTCGACGTAATTCGCGAGCGCATAGGTCGCGCGGGCCAGCCCGGCATCGGAGGCGCGGGAGTACCATTGCACCGCCAGCGCGTCGTTCCGGGGGGCATCCTGAAACCCGCCATAGGCCAGCGCGAGGTTCTGCATCGCGCTGCGATCCCCCGCCTCTGCGGCGGAGGTCAGCCATCGGATCGCCTCGGTGGGGTTGGGGGGCGTGTCCTCGCGGCCCATCAGCAGACGCGTCCCGAGTTCCCGCTGCGCCACGACGCCGCCCGCATCGGCCGCGCGGCGCAGCCAGCGCATGCCCTCCTCCGGCGTTCCCTCGATCAGAGCGAGGCCCAGGCGGGTCTGCGCTTCGGGGAGCCCGGCATCGGCCGCCCGCCGCAGCCAGCGCTCGGCTTCCGCCGGATCGGCGTCCGGCCCTTCGCTGAAGATGCGCCCCAACTCCAGGGCGGCGGGCGCATAGCCCCCCTCCGCCGCGCCGGTCAGCAACTCCAGCGCCCGCGCCCGGTCGGCCTCGACGCCGGTTCCACCGAGATAGAGCAGGCCCAGATAATAGGCGGCTTCGGTCCCACCGGCCTCGGCCACGGGGGCCAGGATCGCGGCGGCCCGCGCGGGGTCGCGGGCCACGCCGGCGCTTGGTCCGGTCAGCAGGATCCGGGCCAGCGTGGTCGCGGCGGGCTCCGACCCGGCGTCGGCCGCGCGAGCGATCCATTGCAGACCCTCCTCCCGTTGCAGCGCGCCACCCTGGCCCTGGTAGAGCAGGGCGCCGAAGCGGAACATGACGCCCGGGTCGTCCCCGCTCTCGGCCAAGGGGGCCAGCGCCGCGCGCGCCCCGGCGAAGTCTCCGCGGGTCAGCATGTCCGCGATCTCGGAGGGAAGGGTCTGCGCCGAAACCGGCGCCGCCAGCCACAAGGCCAGCAAGGCGGGCAGGGAAAGACGGGGCATGAAAACGGGTCCGGTCGGTCTGGAAGCGGGGCTTCATGAACCCGCATTCTCGCTCAGATCGCAAGGCCCCCCGCCCGCAAAAGCCAAAGAAGCGACCCGGCCGCACAAAGCGCGGCGCCGAAGGGCAGGGGCCGTGTCCCCTCCAGCGGCCCGCGCGTCAGTAGCACGGCCGCCAGGGCCAGCGCGGCCCCGATTAGCGTCAGCAGCGGCAAATCGAGCGGGCCGGAGAAGGCGCCGAGCCCCGCCATCAGCTTCACGTCCCCCAGGCCGAGCCCCTCGCGCCCCCGCAGGCGGGCATAGCCGGCTCGGAGCGCGAGGAACGCCCCGCTTCCCAGCAGCGCCCCGAGCAAGGCCGGGCCAAGGCCCAGCCCGCCAGGCAGCAGCGCGATGCCCAGCGCCACCACCAGCAGCAGCGCGGTCAGCGGGTCGGGCAGGCGCATCCAGGTGAGATCGGCCGCCGCCAACGCCAGCAGTAGCCAGAGCCAGAGCGCCGAGAGCCCCATCTGCGCGGCCCCTCCTCCGGCGAGCACGGCCAGCCCCGCGACCCCTAGCGCCCCGATCTCCAGCAGAAGCGTCGTGCCCGGGATCGCCGCGCCGCAGTGACGGCATCGCCCTCGCGCCGCGAGATAGGACAGGATCGGCACCAGATCCCGCCCGCTCAGGACGGTGCCGCAGGCGCGGCAGCGCGAGCGCGCCGCGACCACGTCCTCGCCGCGGGGCAGCCGGTCCACCAACACCGCCAGAAAAGATCCGATGGCAGGGCCAGCCAGGATCAACAGCGTTGCGAGGAAGACATCGGCTTGCATCCCCCGTGCCTCGCCCGGGCGGACGCGATGGACAAGTCCGAAGACCGCGCCCTATCCTTTACCCGCACCTGCGGAGCCGCCCCGAATGACCGACCCGATGCGCCACGCCCGACCGTCCCGCGATGCCGGGTTTTCCTTGCTCGAACTGATGGTCGTGGTGGTCATCCTGTCGATCCTGGCCCTGGTCATCGTGCCGCGCGTGATCGACCGGCCTGATCAGGCGCGCGCCGCCCGGGCGCAATCGGACATCGCCGCCATCTCCAGCGCCCTGGAGCTCTACCGCCTGGACAACCTGCGCTATCCGACGACGGAGCAAGGGCTTTCCGCCCTGGTCACCCGCCCGAGCACCGACCCGATTCCCCCGAATTACGCCGCCAGCGGCTATCTCGATCGTTTGCCGGTCGATCCCTGGGGCACACCTTACCAATACCTCTTCCCCGGCGTGCGGGGCCCCTACGACGTGTTCACCTACGGTGCGGACGGTGTGACCGGCGGGACAGGCGCGAACGCGGATCTTGGGTCATGGGCGGCGGAGTGACCGGGCGCGAGGCCGGCTTCTCGCTGATCGAACTGGTCGTCGTCGTCGCCGTTCTGTCGGTCGTCGCCGTTGGTGCGGGGCTGGCGGTCGGGCGCGGCAGCGACGGGGCCACGGCCGACGCGCAGCGCTTCGCGCGCCTGGTCGAGGTGGCTCGCGCCAGCGCCGTGATCGGCCGCCAGCCCGAGGGCCTGTTCGTCACGGCGACGGAGCTGCGCCGGGCGGCCTGGGTCGACGGGGCCTGGCAGCCCTCCGAGCGGGGCTTGCGCTGGCGCGACGACGTATTGCTGCGGCTGGAGACGCCCCGGCCGGGGCCGGCTGTGCCTCATCTGGTCTTTCTGCCGGACGGGAGCGGCACCGCATTCGAGATCGCCTTCGCCCCGCAACCCACGGGCCGCCGCGCCCGTTGCCGCGGCGATGGGGCCGGGCCGATGAGATGCGACGCGGGCTAGTGCGCGCCGCCGATCCCCGGCGCTTTTGGGGGCCCAGGCGTCCTATGCGCGGCGAAGAGGGCGGCCCGCTTCGGGCAGACGGCATGACGCGGCGGCAGCGGCTAGGGAGCGACGCCGGCCTGACCCTGCTGGAACTGGCCGTTGCCGTGCTGATTCTGTCGCTCGCCAGCCTCGCCGCCTTGCGCGCCGCCGATCAGGCGCGCCTGTCCATCGGCGGCGCGCAGGAGCGGACGCTGGCGCAGCTGGCCGCCGACAACCGAGCCGAGATTCTGGGCCTGCCCGGGGCGGGCGCGCTGCCCGACCGGGTGCGGCTCGGCGGCCGGGATATCCTGCTGGAGGTGACGCGGCTGCCCACGGCAGGCGGTCTGATCGAGGCGACCGTGACCGCCCGCATCCCGGGCGGCGCAGGCGCGCAGGCGGTCGCCTATCTTCTGCCCGGCCTGCCGTGATGCGGCGGGATGCGGGCCTGACGCTGATCGAGTTGGTCGTCGCGATGGCGCTCTTCTCGCTCGTCGCCGTGATGGGCTTGCAGGCGCTGACCGGAACCCTGCGCCTGTCGGAGCGGCTCACCGAGATCGACGAGGGAACGGGCGAGATCGCCCTCGCCGTCGCGCTGATCCGGGGGGATCTGGAGCATCTCGTGCCCATCGCCTTCTCCGCGCCCGAAGGCGGTCCGCGCGCGCCCGTTGATCTGGTCCGGGGCGTCATCGGGCTGTCGCTCGCGGGACAGGCGGCGCTCAGCCCGTCCCACACCGACCGCCGCCGCGCGGAATGGGGGCTGCGCCCCGATGGTGTGCTGACCCGCGCGGCCTGGCCGACCCTGGTCCCGGCCGAGGCCGCGCAGCGCGGCCCGGAGGCGGCGGTTCTGGCCGATGTCACGGCGCTGCGGCTGCGGACTTTCTGGCCGGAGGTCGGCTGGGTCGAGGGCGCGGCGCCGCCGCTGGCTGGCGCCCCACCCCCGCCCGAACGGGACGGGGACAACAGCGGACCCGCCCCGGCCTTCCTCGCCGCGGATCTGCCGCTGGCGGTCGAGATCGTCATCGAAAGCCCGCGCCACGGAACCTTACGCGTCGTGGAGCGCTTGCGATGAGGCGCGACGCGGGCTTTGTCCTCATCAACGCGCTGATCCTGGTGGCGGCCATGTCCGCCGCCGCCGTCCTGCTGCTGTCGCGCGCCGAGAGCAGCCGCATGCGCCTCGACGCCGCCCGCGAGGCGCGGGTTCTGACCGCCAATCTCGACGCCTTCGAGGCGCTGGCCCGCGCACGTCTGCAAGCCGACCGCAGCGAGGGGGCGCTCGACACGCCCCGCGACAGTTGGGCGCAGCCGGTCGCGGAGGCGCCCTTGGCGCAAGGCACCGTCTCGGGCGGGATCGAGGACATGCAGGGGCGGTTCGACCTGAACCGCCTCGCCGCGCCAGACGATACCGAGGCGCCCGAAGTGCTGCGCCGCCTCTTCGCGCGGCTCGCCCTCTCGCCGCTCCAGGCCGACGCGGTGCAGGCCTTCCTCTCGCCTGCCGGCCCGTCCAATAGCGCAGTCTATGCGCGGCTGGAGCCGCCCGTCTATCCCACCGGCGGCAGCCTCGTGCTGCTGGACCAGCTGGCCACCCTGCCGGAGCTAGACGCCGAGTCGCTGGACCGTCTCCGCCCCTATGTCACCGTGCTGCCCAGCGGCGGGCCGGTGAACGTGAACACGGCCGAGCCGCTCCTGCTGGAGGTGCTGTTCCCGCAGGTCGCACCCGCTCTGATCGACCGCATCGCCGCGCGCCGCCGGACCGAGCCTTTCGCCTCGGTCGAGGCGTTCTTTGCCGCGCTCGGGCTTCCGATCGACCCGGAGATCGAAGGCGCCGTGGATCCGGCGGGCTTTGCCGTGTCGTCGACGATGTTCCTTGCCCAGGGCGTCGCGCGCCTGGAGGACCGGTCCGCCGAACGGCGCACCGTGCTAGAACGCAGGCGCCCGGGCTTTCCGCCCGAGATCGCCTGGCGCGTCACCCGCTTCGAGGCGCCGCGGTGAGGGCGGGGGCATTGAACCCGGACGCCGCGGGCGTCATGCTCCCCCGAGGCCAGCCGGACGGAGCCGTGACCGACCAGACCGATCCCTTCTTCGGCCTTTCGCCCGATTTCGTCCATGCGGAGGCGGCGACCGCAGCGCTGGGCCGGCGGCAGATCCTGCTCGTGCCTGGGGCGGAGGTCGCCGTTCTGACGCTGGATCTTCCGCCGAAATTGCGGGGCCAGGCGCGGGAGCAGGTGGCCCGCCGACAACTCCGCGACCGGCTGGGGCCGGGAGCGGATCGGATCGAGATGCGCCCCTTCCCCGAAGGCGACGGCGCCGCCTGGACGCGGGTTCTGGTCGCGGCGCGCGCGCATGTGGACGGGTGGCGCGCGCAGGCGGGGCAGGGGGGACGCGCCGTCCTGCCGGATTACCTCGCGCTGCCCACGGCCCCGGGGGTCTGGACGGTGACGCGGGGGCCGTCCGGGCTTGCCGTCCGGCTGGGGCCTTGGGACGGATTCGGCGGCTCGGACGAGGTCGCGCTGGCGCTTTTCGAGCGCGCGCTGAGGGACGTGTCGCCGCTGCCTTCGGCCGTCCTTGCCCTGGGACCCGGCCTGTCGCGCCTGACGGCCCTGGCTACCGCGCGCGGGATCCCGGTCGAGACCTCGCCGGCCGCCATCGCCGCGCGCGGCCTGCCCGCGCCCGCCCTTCTGGCGCATGGGGAAGAGGCGCTGGACCTGCGCCGCGACCCGCAGGTCGCGCGCAGCCGTCTCGCGCGGCGCGTGCTGGTCTGGCGCTGGCCGATGGTGCTCGGCCTGTTGGCTGCGGGGCTTTGGGCCGCGTCGCAGATCCTTCTGTATCAGCGGCTTGAGGCGGAAACCGCCCGGCTGACCGCCGAGACGACGGCCCTCGTGCGGGAGAGTTTCGTGCCCACGGGGCCGATTCTGGACGTGCGGATTCAGGTCAGTCGCGCCTTGGCCGAGCGGCGCGCGGCCACCGAGACGGGCCCCGAGGCCGCCGCGCCCCTGGCCCTGCTGAACCGCGCCGCGATCGTGCTGGCTGCGCGCGGCGCGCGGCCCGAGTCGCTGCGCTATACCGAAGACGGGGTTCTGGTCGTCGCCGCCGAGGTCGCGGATTTCGCCGAAGCCGAGGCCCTTGCCCAGGCGCTCCGCGACGATGGCTTGCAAGTGGAGCCCGTGGATACGAGCGCCCGTGACGGCGTGGCCGGCGTCCGCACCGAGCTGCGCCTGCGCGCCGGGGAGGGGCCGCGATGAGCGCCAGGTTGATCGACGCCTTGCTAGCCCTGTCGGGGCGGGAACGGGTGGGCCTGGCCATTCTGGTGCTGGTCGCGCTGCCTCTCGGGCTGGGTTTCGGCGTGCTCCTGCCGTTGGAGGAGCGGGCGCAGGCCGCGCGGGCGGCGCGGGTCGAGGCGGTCGCGCTGCAGGTCTGGGTGCGGGAGCGGGCCGCCGAGATGGCGGCGTTGGGTCCGGCTCGTGCGCCGCGCGCGGCGGCCGAACCGATCGGGACCGGGGGGATCGAACAGCGCCTGATTGCCGCCGGTCTGCGCGGTGCGATCAGCCAGCTCAGCGCCGATGCGCAGGGACGGGTTCAACTGCGGTTCGACGTGGTGGGGTTCGAGCGCTTTGCGCGCTGGCTCAGCGACACGGATCCGCATTGGGGCTACGAGATCGCCGCCTTCCGGCTGGAGGCGCTGGACCGTCCGGGCATGGTCGCGGCCAGTCTGATTCTGGCCCCGCCGCAAGACTAGCCCCCAGGGCCCGTCACTCCATCGCGGCAAGCCGCGCGTCGATGGCCGCGACCCGTCCCGCGAGCGAGCCGAGCGGGTCCATCTCGGGATGGTCGCGGAGCACCTCGCGCAGGGCGGCCCGGGCTTCGGTGAGGCGCGCCGCCCCGGCGGCGGGATCGCCCGCACCCAGGATGGCCAGCGCCATTTCGTGATGCGCCGTGCCCCGCACCGCCAGCGCGGCCGCCCGCGCGTCGCCCGTCGTGTCCGAGGCCACACGATCCGCCATGTCGGCCGCCGCCGCGAAGTCGCCCGCGCGCAGCACCGTATGGGAATATTCGAGCCGTATCCTGTCCCCCAGCGGCCCCGCCTTGGGCATCAGCCGCCGATAGAGCGTCTCGGCCCGGTCGTAATCGCCCGTCTCCAGCGCCGTGCGGGCGCTCATGTATTGGGCCTGAAAGGCGCCCTCGGCCAGGCGTCCCTCGGTCGGTGTGCAACTCGCCGTGGCGATGAGAAGAAGGGCCGCTCCAACGGCGCCCGTTACGCGTCCTGCCTTCATGTTCCGCTCGTTTTTTCCTCTATTTTGCTGTTATGATACAGACGGCGATCCGGCGGGACCAAGCACGGATCGCGGAAACGGGACCGGACGGGACAATTCATGCGCCTGGCTGCGGCTTTCATAACACTCGTTGCGCTCGGCGCGACGGCACTCGCCGGTGTCGAGCTGGGCGAGGTGTTGTCCGAGCCGGACGCGCAGGTGCTCCCGGCGGCTGCCACGCCCGCGGCTGACGTCGCGGCCCCGGCCCCGGCCGCGCCCATGGTCTGGCCCGCGCTTTTCGGAGAACCCGCGCCGCCCGCGCCCCCGGCGCCGCCACCCCCGCCCATGGCCGCCGCCGAGCCTCAGCCGCCCGCGCCGCCGCGCCCGCCGCTCTCGGCGATGGGCTATGAGCTGAAGGGGCTGGTGGCGGCGGGAGACGACGCCTGGGGGCTCGTGTCTCATCCGACCGGCCAGAGGCTTCTCCGCGTGGGCGACAGCCTGGAGGAGGGGCGCGTCGTCGCGCGGATCGAGGCGGCGGGGCTCTGGATCTCGACCGATGGCGGTGCGCCGGAGCTTTTGGGCTTTCTGGACTGAACCCTGCACGCCACACAAACCGGTCCGCCGTCGTCCCCGGGGATGGAATCTTGCGCCGTCTCGACTAGGCTGGCCGCGACTGGCCCCATCAATGACGGCGGAACCGCCGCGCCGGGGCATGAGGCGGGGCAGGACATGAAGACATCGGGCATTCTCCGTGCGGCCTGGATCGCGGCCGTTCTGGCCGTGGCGCAGTTGCCCGCGCCCCAGGCGGCAGCGCAGGTGCAGCTGGACCTGCGCGACGCGGATCTGCGCAGCTTCGTCGAGATCGTATCAGAGGCGACGGGCCGCAACTTCCTGATCGACCCGGGCGTGCGCGGCACCGTCACCGTGCTCGCCCCGCAGGAGCTGAGCGCCGCCGACCTCTACGACGTGTTCCTGAACGTGCTGGAGCTCAACCGCCTGACCCTCATCACCGGCAACGGCGCCGACCGGATCGTGCCGATGAATGTCGCGCGGGAGCTGTCCTCCGGCGCGCCCCAGGGCGGGATCGGCGACTTCCAGACCCGCGTGATCGAAGTGCGCAACGTCCCGCTCTCCGAGATCATCGAGGTCGTGCGGCCCCTGCTGCCCGCCGAGGCCGTCATCACGCCCGTCCCGCGGTCAAACCTGCTGATCCTGTCGGATCGGGGGCGCAATTTCGGGCGGATCGCCGATCTGATCGAACGGCTCGACCGGCCGAGCGACCGACCCATCGAGATGATCCGCCTGCGCAATGCCGATGCGCGCGACGTGCTCGACGTGATCCAGTCGATGGACATCGTGCCGCCGGGCGCCGCCGTCTCGGTCGACCGCCGCTCCAACGCGCTGGTGGTGACGGGACCGGAGGATCTGCGCCAGCAGCTGCGCCGCCTCGCTGCCCGGCTCGACACCCAGCAGAGCAATGTGGTCTCGACCGCCATCGAGTTGAGCTACGCGGATGCGGCGGCCCTCGCCGATGTGGTGCTGCGCGCGATCAGCAACCAGACCGCAGATAGCGCCAGCCCCCAGGGTGAAATCCGCATCGTCCCCGAGCCGCAGACCAACGCGCTGCTCATCACCGCGCCCCAGGACCGGATCGACGACATCGCCGAGATGGTCCAATTCCTCGACCGCCGCCCGTCCCAGGTGCTGGTCGAGGCGGTGATCTTCGAGATGTCGGTCGAAGGGTTCTCGGATCTCTCGGTCCAGTTCGCCGGGCTGCTCGACGATGCCATCGTCGGCGGGGTCGAGTTCGCGCTGACCGGGCGGCCGAGCCTGACGAACCTCGTCGCCGCCGTGGCAAACGACGCCCCGATCTCGCCCGGCTCCGGCGGCACGTTCGGCGTCGGACGCCGGACCGGCGGGGACGGGATCGTCGGGCTGATCAGCGCCATCGCCACCTCGAACTCCACCCGGCTGCTTTCGACGCCCTCGATCATGACGCTCAACAACGAGGAAGCCGAGATCGTCGTCGCGCAGAACGTGCCCTTCCTAACCGGCTCCTTCGCGACGGTGGGCGAAGACGCGGTGCCCGAGAACCCGTTCCAGACCATCGAGCGCCAGGATGTGGGCCTGACCCTGCGCGTCACGCCTCAGATCAATGTCGATCGAACGGTCAAGATGGCCATCGAGCAAGAGGTGTCGAGCCTCACCAACTCCAATGCCTCCACCGGGGGCGAAATCACGGCGCGGCGTGCCCTGACGACCAACGTGCTGGTGCGCGACGGGAACGTGATCCTGCTTGGCGGTCTGTTGGAGAACGGCTCCGGCGCGGTGACGCAGCGGGTGCCGGGCCTGTCGCGCCTGCCACTGGTCGGCGGGCTCTTCCGTGGAAAGAACGCCAGCCAGAGCCAGAGCGTGCTTCTGATCCTGCTGCGCCCCCGCGTGGTCGAATCCGAGAGCGAAGGCACTCGCCTCACCCGCGAGATCGCACGGGAGGCCAAGGCCGCCAGCCTTGCCATCGCGGCCGAGAGCGACGACATTCCTCCGCGCACCAGACAGGTCGTGCTGCCCTTCGACGGCGCGGATCTGAACCAACCTTTCGATGCGGGGTTCGTGGACGATGCGGCGCAGATCCGGGATTATCCCCCCTTGCCCAGCCGGCTGCGCTTCGATCAGAAGAACTAGGCCGTGACCGCGCCCGAGCGTCTCCCCTTCGCCTTCGCCCGCGACGAGCAGGTCGTGCTCGATGGGCGGGCGGTCTTGCTGGGGCCGGGCTTTACCCAGACGGGCCTGCGCGAGGCCCAGCGCCGGGCCGGGCCCGACGCCCGCCTGAGTATCGAGAGCGACGAAGGCTTCGACGCGGCCCTCGCCCGGGTCTACCAGTCTCGCGACGACACCGAGACGGATGACGGCCCCGTCTTCGACCTGGAGGGCGCCGCCGCCAGCGGCCCGCGCGATCTGCTGGAGGATGTCGAGGAGGCGCCGGTGATCCGCCTCGTCAACATGCTGCTGCTCAGGGCCGTGCAGGCCGGCGCTTCGGATCTGCACGTGGAGCCGGTCGAGGGCGGGCTGCGGGTGCGCCAGCGCATCGACGGGTTCCTGCAGCCGGTCATGCTGCGCTCCGACGTGCCGGTGAAGCGGATCGTCTCGCGGCTCAAGGTCATGGCCGGGCTCGACATCGCCGAGACGCGCTTGCCGCAGGACGGGCGCATTCCGCTGACGCTGGGCGGGCGCACGATCGACACGCGCGTCTCCTCGTTGCCGGGCCATTACGGCGAGCGGATCGTGCTGCGGATCCTCGACCGGTCCTCGGGCCTGCGCCCGCTCGACCAGCTGGGGCTGAGCCCCGCGCAGATCGCCCTGCTCGAACGCCTGTCGGCCATGCCCAACGGCATCATCCTGGCGACCGGACCCACCGGCGCGGGCAAGACGACGACGCTCTATTCGCTGCTGCAACTCGCCGACCGGGACGAGCGCAACATCGTTACCGTCGAGGATCCGATCGAATACGACCTGCCGGGGATCAGCCAGAGCCAGATCAACGCCGAGATCGGCATGACCTTCGCCGCCGGGCTGCGCGCCACGCTGCGCCAGGATCCGGATGTCATTTTGGTGGGCGAGATCCGCGACGGCGAGACGGCGGGGGTCGCGGCCCAGGCGGCGCTGACCGGGCATCTGGTGTTCTCCTCGCTCCATGCCAACGGCGCGGCGGGGGCCGTGGTGCGTCTGCGGGATCTGGGGGTTCAGGACTTCCTGATCGCGGCCACCCTGCGCGGCGTGATCGCGCAGCGCCTGCTGCGTCGCCTCTGCCTCGACTGCCGCAGACCCCGCCAGCCCTCCGATGATGAGGCGGCGGCGTTCCGGCGGCACCGGCTGGAGGTGCCGCCCGCCGTGTTCGACGCGGTGGGGTGCAAGGCCTGCAACGGCTCCGGCTATTCGGGGCGCGTGGGCGTGTTCGAGATGATCGAAGTCGGGGATGCGCTGCGCGCCGCCATCGAACGGGGCGCCAACGAGTCCGAACTGACGGCCCAGGCGCTCGACGCGCGCGAGACGCTGGCGGGGCAGGGGCTGGGCGAGGCGGCGGCCGGCCGCACGACCGTCGCCGAGGTGCTGCGCGTCGTCGGCGACGTGGCGTGAACGTCTACGGCTACACCGCCTTCACCGCCGACGGGAAGCGGCGCCGGGGCACCGTGCTGGCCGAGACCGAGAGCCATGCGTCGGATCAGTTGCGCCGCGAAGGGCTGTTCGTCTCGGAGTTGGAGGCAAGAGGCGCGCGCGCGCCCCGGCGTCTTGGCCGCGCCCGTCTCTCGCCCGATCTGAGGGCGGTGATGACGCGGCAGATGGCGGTCCTGCTGGCCGCCGAACTGCCGGCCGAGGCGGCGCTGGAGGCCGTCCGGCAGGGCGAAGGCGCGCTCGACGCCGTCGCCGCCCGCGCCCGCGCCGCGCTGATGGAGGGCGCGAGCCTGTCGGAGGCGCTGGCCGGCTCCGGCGGCGGCTTCGCGCCCTATTACCTCGCCTCGGTGCGGGCGGGCGAGACGGCGGGCGACCTCGCCGCCGTGTTCGAGGAACTGGCCGAGCATCTGGAGACCCAGCGCATCGACCGGGCGCAGATCGCCAGCGCGCTGATCTACCCCGCCTTCGTCGCCGCCGTCAGCCTGCTCGTCTGCGCGATCCTGATGGTCTCGGTTGCACCCGAGATCGTCGCCATGTTCGAAATCTCGGGCCGTCCCTTGCCCGTGCTTACGCAATATGTGCTGGCGGTCAGCGACTGGGTGCAGGCCCATCTGCTGTGGGTCGGCGTGGGCGCGGCGGCGCTGGTGGCGCTCTGGCTCGGCAGCACCTGGTTGCCCGGCCCGCGCGCCGTCCGCGACCGTCTGTTCTTACGCATTCCCCTTGTCGGCCGCTTCCTGCGGCTGGCCGAGGCGGTCCAATATCTGCGCACGCTCGCCCTGGTGCTGAGCAGCCGCCACACCGCGCTTTCCGCCGTGGAGAACGCGGCGCAGGTTCTGACCATCGCGCGATTTCGCACCGAGGCGGAAGCGGTCGCGACGGCCATCCGCCAGGGCGAGACCCTTTCGGACGCGCTGCGCCGGATCAGCTTCGTGCCCCCGGTGGCCCGCCAGCTGATCGGCGCGGGCGAGGCCTCCGCCCGGCTCGCGCGCATGACGGAGCGCGCCGCTGTGCTGGTGGAAACCGGGCTCAGCACCGAGCGCAAGCGGATCGCCGCGCTGCTGGAGCCCATCCTCATGATGCTGGTCGGCGTCTTCGTCCTGGTGATCGTGCTGGCGGTCCTGCTGCCGATCTTCGACCTGCAGGCGGTCGTGGCCGGCTAGCGCGTCAGACGACCGGATAGACGAAGATGCTGCCGCGCACGGTTTCCTCGGGCGTGATGTCGACGTCGAGCGAGCCGTCCCGGATCGCGGCGTCGAGGTCGCGACAGGTCCGGGCCAGCCCCGGCTCCGCGTCCCCGGCCACTGCCAGGAGCGGGCGCCCCTCGGGCCCGAGCGCGTGGGTCATCTCCTGGACCCCGTCGTCGCTTGGTGGTTGGAGGCCGCCTTCGGGCAGCGGGCCGGCCTCCGCATGCGCGGGGGCAAGGATGGCATGGACACGGTCCAGGAAGGTCGGGTGGTCAATCTTCGGCAAAGCGCACCTTTCCGAGCTTGTCGTCGATCCAGTCCGGTTGCGCGTCGCGCCGCACCAGGAAGGGGCCGAGCGCGAGCAGGTCCAGACCCATGTGCAAAAAGCCGTCCACCGCATCCTCGGCGGAGCAGATGATCGGCTCGCCGCGGACGTTGAACGACGAGTTCAGCAGCATCGGACAGCCGGTCAGCGCGTGGAACGCCGTCAGGATCGCCGCGGCGCGCGGCTCCGCCCCGCGCTCGATCGTCTGCAAGCGCGCGCCGTGGTCGACATGGGTCACGGCGTCGAACTGGCTATGCACGGCCTGCCCCATGGCGGCGGGGGTGATCTTGCCCGACGCCCGGGCGGCGGTGACGTCGCCCTTGAGGCGATACGCTTTCTTCAGCGTCGCCACATGCAGCATGTAGGGGCTCTCGGTCGGTCCGTCGAAAAGCTCGGGCGCGGCATCGGCCAGGACGAGCGGGGCGAAGGGGCGCCAGCCTTCGCGGAACTTGATGCGCCGATTGACATGGGACAGCACGCTCTCGCCGCGTGGATCGGCCAGGACGGAGCGGTTCCCCAGCGCGCGCGGCCCGAACTCCATCGGTCCGTCGGCATGGCCAACGATCTCGCCGGCGGCCAGCGATTGGGCGACGCGCTCGGCATAGGCGGCGGGATCGGGGACATGATCATAGGTCAGGCCGGCCGCGTCCAGAGCCGCGCGGCAGTCATCCTCGGTCAGGCGCGGGCCGAGCAGGGCGCGGGACATGCCGTCGCCCACCGGCGCCGGGCGCGGACCGGCCTCCGCGCGCGCGACCTCCAGCGCCGCGCCCAGCGCGCCGCCCGCATCCCCCGCCGCGGGCTGGACCCAAAGCCCGCGGAGCCCGTCCAATTCCCGCCGAAGCCGCCCATTGGCGACGCAGTTGAGCGCCACGCCGCCCGCGAGGCAAAGATCCTTCTGCCCCGTCCGCGCCAAGGCGGCGGCGGCGAGCGACAGCACGGCGCGTTCCAGCACGCGCTGCGCCGAGGCGGCGATATTCATGTAAAATGGCGTGATCGGGTCCTGCGGCCGCCGGGCGGGCTGCCTGAACAGCATCTCGAAGAGCGGAGACGTGACCGAGGGCCCGCGATGATGGTCGAAGAAATCGAGGTTCAGGCTGAATCCGCCATCCTCATGCAGGTCGATCAGGCGGTTGCGGATCGTCGCAGTGAAGCTGGGCGCGCCGAAGGGGGCAAGGCCCATCAGCTTGTATTCGCCGGAATTCACCTTGAAGCCGCAATATTGCGTGAAGGCGCTGTAGAAGAGGCCCAGCGAATGGGGGAAGCGGATCTCGGCAACGGGTTCCAGCCCGGTTGGCGTGCCGTTCCAGATCGTCGTCGTCGCCACTTCGCCCACGCCGTCCATCACCAGCACGGCCGCGCTCTCGAACGGGGACGGGTAGAAGGCAGAGGCCGCGTGGGAGCGGTGGTGCGGCACGAAAGACACCGGGGCCGCACCCGCCGCGTCGGTCAGTTGCCGGGGCAAGTCGTCGCTCAGGGTGCCCAGCCTTTCCACAAGACGCGGCCAGAGCCGCGCCCCGCGTGGCGCGGTGATCGCGGCGGTCTCGACCATGCGCCGCACCTTGCGGACCGGGTTCTCGAAATAGGCGACGCGGTCCGGTTTGCGCCCTTCGGGCAGGCAGGAGAGGCAGTAGGCGATGGCCGCCTCCGGGAAACGCCAGTCGGCCTTGACGCGGCTGAAGCGCTCCTCCTGCGCGGCGGCGAGGATGCGGTCGCCGTCCACCAGCGCGGCGGCGGAGTCGTGGAAATGGGACGAGATCCCCAGGACGAGCGGCGCGCTCATGGCGTCACCCGATCGACCAGCGAGAGCAGCCGGTCCGCGATCTTCTCGGCGCCGAGTGGCGCCGGGTGGGCATCTCTCGGTAAGAGGTGATGGGTCTCGTCATAGGGCACAGTCGCGTCCAGCAGGTCCGGTGTGGCGGCCAGCATCGCCTCCGAGACTTCTGGCTGCACCCGGTCCAGCAGGGCGGCGGCGAAAGACAGACCGGCCGCCGTCGCGTCCGCCCGGGCCTGGGCGATCACATCCGTATAGGTGCGGATCAGCAGGAAATCGTCCGGCAGGAAGACCGAAACATCGGCCACGCCAAGCGCCGGTTGCCAGATCGGCACATAGACGATCCGCAGCCGGCCATCGGGCGCATGACGCGCGACCGGCACGTGTTCCACACCGAGCCGATACCACTCGCCGTTCTGAAAGGCGCGCATCCGGGAAGGATGGGGCACGATCCGAAATCTGTGATCGGCGATCGAGCAGAAGATCACCCCGTCCACGGCCCCGGCGGCGATGTCCCGGCGCATCTGGAGCAGGTTCTGAACGGTTCCCTGGCCGCCGATTCCCCGGTTCAGGATGCGCAGCCCGGGCCGGGCCGCCTGAAGACGGCCACAGACCGTCTCTTCGTCGGTCAGCCCCGTGCCGTAGACGAACGAACACCCGTAGACCCCGATCCGCGGGCCTGTCGATGGCCGGTTCGGCACGCGCCGCCAGCCCTCTGCGTCGATCGTCTGCAGCACGCCGCTTCGTATCTTGGGCCGAACGGCATGGCCCGGGCTCAGCGCCCAGCCAAGCACGGGATCCGGCCGGAACAGCAGCCGCGGACGAGTGACGACCCGTCTTGCTTGGACGGGCTCTCCGGGGGTGGTCGCAGTCTGAGGCATCCCAGCTCGAAGCGTAGTTACGCGGCACTTCCTTGCGGGAGTAGGTCCGCCGCAGGGGGGAGCGCAAGGGCAGTGAGCGGAGGAATGGCCATCTCAGCCCGCCCGGGCGGCGTCAGGACGGCGCTTCCGGCACCAGATCCGCGATCTTCAATCGCTGGATCTTGCCCGATGGTCCTTTGGGAAGTTCCGGCAGGAAATGGATCGCGTCCGGCGTCTTGAAGTCTCCCAACTTGCTCCGGCAGAGCTCGATCAGCGTCGTGTCGTCCAGGGATGATCCATCGCGCACGCGCACGGCCGCCTCGACTGCTTCGCCATAGCGCGCGCATTTCCGTGGGAAAGCCGCCGCCTCCACCACATCGGGATGGGCATAGAGCGCCTCGTCCACCTCGCGCGGGGCGATGTTCTCGCCGCCCTTGATGATGAGTTCCTTGAGGCGTCCGGTCACGAAGACATATCCCTCCGCGTCCATCCGCGCCAGGTCTCCGGTCCGCAGCCAGCCGTCGCGGAACGTGGCCTCCGTCGCCTCCGGGTTCTTGAGGTAGCCGCGCATCACGTTGGGTCCGCGCACGACGATCTCACCCTCGACCTCCGGTGGCAGAGATGCGCCCTTCGTGTCCTGTATCTCCACCTCGCAGCCATAGGCGATGCCGGGCGAGCCGATCTTTCGGGGGCCCGGGGGCAGGGGGTTCGACAGGATCTGCGCGGCCGTCTCCGTCAGACCCATGGTCTCGACCAGGGGGACATCGAACCGCGCCTCGAAGGCTTGCTGCGTCTCCACCGCCAAGGCCGAGGACGCAGAGCGCCCGAAGCGGAGCCGCGCGCGACAGGCGGCGTCCGGCTCCCCCTTGCCGTGCAGCAGATGCGAGATGATCGTCGGCACCGCCGAGAACCAGGTCGCGCCGTTTTCCCCCGCCTGCTCCCAGAAGCGAGAGGCGGAGAAGCGCGAGGTCATCGTCAGCGATCCGCCTGAAACGAGCGCCCCCATCACCGTCACGCACAGGCCGTTGATGTGGTAGATCGGCAGGATGCAGAAGCCCCGGTCCTCGGGCCTGAGCGCATGGGCGATGGCCGTCGTCCATCCGCCAGCCAGCAGGCTGGAATGGGCGTGGACCACGCCCTTTGGCCGACCCGTCGTGCCGGACGTATACATCAGCAGCGCGTCGTCCTCGGGCGAGACGTCATAGAGGTCGGCCTGCGCCTCCGCGCCGAGCGCCAGGGCCGAGACCCCGCTCTCGTTCGCGGCGTCGAACAGGGCGCGCGCATCGTCATGGACGAAGGCGAAGCGGGCCTCCGAATGGGAGAGCGCATAGGCGATGGCGTCCCGGCCCGCGGCGAGATTGATCATCGTCGAGCGAAATCCGCCCACAAGCGCGCCATAGAGCGCGATCAGGACCTCCCGGCCGTTGGGTGACACGATGGCGATGCTTTCCCCCTTCGCCGCGCCCCGTGCCGTCAGGTCGCGCGCGAAGGCCCGCGCGGCGTCCCGCAACTCCGTCCATGCAAGCCTGTCCTGGGTCTCGGGAAAGACCACCGCGATGCCTCCATCGGCCGCGCGATGCTCCAGCCAATCGCGCACCGTCCCCTCGGGCGGTCGGTCGGGCGAAAGCTTCATTTGCCGGCATCCTTCCAGTAGTCGGCGAAGATGTCCTCCAAGGTCGGCTCTCGCGCCGGGATCTCCCGGACGATTGTCGTCGACTGCAGGAAGTGCTTCCAATGCACGTTCTCGTCCACGGCGTTGCCGCCCCAGGTCCCGCAGCCCATGGAGAGCGAGAACGGCATCCCGTTGGTGAAAGACCCGCCCGTGGCGAAGGTATGGGCTTGGTTCACGATCACCCGGCTGGTCGGGATCGCCCGCGCCAGCGCCATGGGGCGATCCGGATCCGTGCTGTGCAGACCTACCGAATGTCCCGCCCCCTGGTAGCGTTGGATCTCGTCGGTGATCCGCATGGCCTCCTCGAAGTCCGCTGCGGCATAGAGAGCCAGGACGCGGCTCAGCTTTTCGCCAGAGAGCGGGTGATCCGGCCCGATCCCCGAGGTTGGCACCGCGATATATTCGGTCCCGGGCGGCACCTTGCCGGTAAGCCCCAGGGCCGCGATCGTCGCGTCGGCATCCTGCGCGATGACCTGGCGGCTCAGATGCCCGTCGGGCCAGAGCGCCGCGACGACCGCCGCCTCGTCCTCGACCACGGCGCCGCCCGCCCGCGCCATTGCCGCCAGGAACGCGTCCCGGACGGCATCCACCACGACCACCGCGTTCTCCGACGAACAGGAGGTCGCGTTGTCGAAGGTCTTGGAGGCTCGGATCTTTTCGGCGGCGGCGTCCAGATCCGCCGTCTCGTCGACGATCACCGTGACGTTGCCCGCGCCCACCGCCACGGCGGGCGTGCCCGCCGTCTGCGCGCGGTGGACATTGTTCTGGCTGCCGGTGGCGACGATCATGTCGCAACTCTCCATCAGCCGCTGGGTCTTGGCCTTGGAGCCGGGCGCGGGGACCATGCTCACCAGATCCGGATCCTCGCCGATCTTTGCGAACTCGACATGGATGAACTCCAGCAGCCGTTCACAGCAGGCCACGCCCTTGGGCGAGGGCGCCACCACGATGGCGTTGCCGCATTTGAGCGCGTTGATGATGTTGTTGGCCGGTGTCGCCGCCGGGTTGGTGGAGGGCACGATGGCGGCGATCACCCCCTTGGGCCGCGCGATCTCGGTGATGCCGGTGGCCGGGTCGTCACGGATCACGCCATGGGTCGTGACGCCTGCGATATCGCGCATCAGGCCCAGCGTCTTGCGGTGGTTCTTGGTGATCTTGTCCGGGACGTTGCCCAATCCCGTCGTCCGGACGGCCAGCTCGGCGAGGTCGCGGTTGCGGCCGGGCTCCATGATCGCCCAAGCGGCGGCCTGCGCGGCGCGGTCATAGCGCGTCTGGCTGCCCTCTGTCTCGTAGCGGCGCTGCGCCGCGCGCGCCCGCGCCACGATGGCGTCGACTTCCCCGACCGGATCGGTCCTGTCCATTGGTCCACCCTCTTCTTCCCTGTCGAAATATCCCGGGGGTGCGGGGGCAGAGCCCCCGCCGGGTCGGCCCCAACGGGGCCGACCCGTCTCACAGACCGGCCAGAAGCTCCGTCAGCGTCTCCTGCCGCGCGGCCCACATCTCGATCACCTCGTGGCGGGTCATGACGTGCATCGGACTGCCGCCCGCCTCCATGCGGCTGGCCACGCTGCCGTTCTCGAACATGGTCGGCACGATCTCGGCCAGCTTGTCGATGATTGGCTGCGGGGTGCCCTTGGGTACCATGATGCCGCGATAGTTCACGCTCGCGTTGTCGATGTCGAAGCCCTGTTCCATCATCGTCGGCACATCGGGCGGGAAGGAATTCCGCTCTAGGTCGAACACGCCGAGGCTCTTGACGTTCCCGGCCTCCTGCGGGCGGAAGGCGTCCGAGAGGTTGTTCAAACCGCCCATCACTTCGCCCGCGATCACCGCGCGCATCGCGCCCGCGCCGCCCGCATTGTTGGGGATGTAGGCCAGCTGCACGTCGGCGGCCTTCTCCAATTGCAGCGCCGCGATGTGGTGGCCCACAAAGAGGCCCGCGCCCGAGAAGGTGAAGCCGCCTGGGTTCTCCTTGGCCCAGTCGACGACCTCCTGCATCGAGTCGAACTCGCTATCGGCGCCGACGACGAAGACCGCCGGGTCGGCGCCCCAGTTGGCTATGGGCTCGAAGCTATCGACGCTGTATTGCACGCCGCCTTCGATGGACTGCGCGACGAAATGCGAGACGTTATAGGCGCCCAGTGTGTAGCCGTCCGCGTCGGCCTGGGTCGCCAGCCAGTTCCAGCCCACGCGCCCGCCCGCGCCGGGGCGGTTGACGATGGCGATGGGCATGCCGAGCGCGTCCTCGTTGCCCGCAGTCATAGTCACGATGCGCGCCTGGAAGTCGGTAGCGCCGCCCGCCCCGTAGCTCACCATCATCACCGGGCGCGCGGGGTTATTCTCGTGCCCGTCGGCCAGCGCTGCGGTGCCGAGGCCGCTGATGGCAAGTGCCGCGGCTGCGATCAAAGTCTTCATTTTTCGGTCCTCCCTGGGGTTTGGGTCTGCCGCCCTTGCGGTTCAGAACAGGATCTCCCGCGGGGTGAAGACCCCGAGGAGCATGGCGAAGAGTCCGTCCATCACCGCCAGGAATCAGGCGGTGATGACCACGCGCTTGATCCAGCTCCGCACCTCCCCATGCGGGGCCGGATCGTAGAGCGTCAGCAGGATAAAGAAGGCGACGGTCGAGGCCGTGTAGACGCCGAGCGCCGCCGCCGCCCAGAAGACGTAGACCAGCATCACCGCGAGGCCCGGCAGGATGGCGAGGATCGCGTTCCGGCTGAGCCCGGCGCCGACCTTCGTCTTTCCGATCAGCGCCTTCCCGAATGTCCAGAGCGCGAGCACGACGAAGACGGTCGAGATGATGCGCGGGAAGAGGAAGGCCGCCGCCGACTCCTGGGTCCAGCTGATCCAGGCGACCGTGATGCCGACCAGAGCGACCGCGCCGCTGGCGACGATGTGCTGTGAGCGGGGCAGGTCGGTCATGTCAGCGCCTCCTCTTTCTCGATGGCGTCCTCCTTGGTGGTGAAGCGGCGGTAACGCAGCTCCATCCAGACCGAATAGGCGATCGAGGCCACCACGACGGCGATCATCGTCAGGTTCAGCGCGCCGGTGAAGAAGTAGGGGCCGATGCCGACGGTCGCGTTCGCGATCATGGAGCCTTGGACGAAATTCGCCTCGGCGATGGGGCCCAGGATCAGGCCCAGCACCAGCGGCGCCGCCGATAAGCCGAAGCGCTCCAGGAAATACATCCCCGTCCCGAGCGCGGCCATGATGTAGACATCGCCCATGGAGGTCTGCACCGAATAGCTGCCGAAGATCGCCAGCGCCAGGACGACCGCCGCCATCACGGCATTCGGGACCTGCGCCACGCGAGCGGCGAGCCCCGCGATATAGAGGCCGAAGACGCACATCAGGATCTGCCCGATCAGCATCGAGTTGATGAAGGTCCAGGCGACGTCGGGGTGGTTGTCGAAAAGGTCGGTCCCCGGGAAGATCCCATGGATCAGCAGACCGCCCAGCAGGACCGCCGCGGTAGGCGAGCCGGGGATCGACAGCGGCAGCAGCGGCACCAGCGAGGGGCCGACCGTGGCGTTGTTCGCGCTCTCGGCGGCGATGACGCCTTCGCTGTGGCCGGTGCCGAACTTTTCGCGCTCGGGGCTCATCTTTCTCGACTGGTCATAGGCGACCAGGCCCGCGATCTGCCCGCCCACGCCGGGGATCAGGCCGATGATCGAGCCGGTCGCCGTTCGGATCGTCAAGGCCCGGCCGCGCCGCAGCACCTCGCGGATGGCGTCTCCGACGGGATGGCGCTCGACCTCCAGGACCTCGGCGTCGAGCCGCTTGCGGCCCTTGGCGAACATGTTGATGACCTGCGGGATGGCGAAGAGGCCGATCAGTGCGGGGATCACGTTGATCCCGCCCGCGAGGCTGTCATGGAAGATGAAGCGCTGCGCGCCCATGATGTCGTCGAAGCCGATGGTGGCCAGCCACAACCCGATGCAGCCCGAGAGCAGCCCCTTCACAACCGAGCTTCCGTCGAGCGAGCCGATGATCGTCACCCCCAGGATCGCCAGCCAGAACAGGTGCGACGGGCCGAAGGCCAGCGCCCATTGCGCCAGGACCGGCGTGAGGAAGATCAGCAGCAGCACCCCGAAGACTCCGCCGATGGCCGAGGACACGAAGCTGAGTTGCAGCGCCTTCGCCCCATGGCCCTTGCGCGCCATCGTGTGGCCGTCGAGCGTGGTTGCGATGTTCGCCGGAGCGCCCGGGATCTTGAGCAGGATCGCGCTGACCGCGCCGCCCGCCACGGTCGAGGTATAGGCCGCCCCCAACAGGATCAGGCCCGATGCGGGCTCCAGCTGGAAGGTGAAGGGAATGAGCAAGGCGACCGCCATGGTCGGTGAGAGGCCGGGCGTCGCGCCCAGAATCAGCCCCCCACCGTTCCGAGCAGAAGCAGCATGAAGTTGAACGGCGTGAAGACGTCGCCAAAGTGAAAAAGAAACTCCAACGCGTCCCCTCCCAAAGACTTGTTGCGTTCGGATTCTGACGGTAGGTCATGAAAACAGTTTTGCAAATGTTTTCATTTTGTGACCGGGGGAGTGGGGTTAAGTGGTTAAGAGTACGACTAAAAAGTCCGATATTTTCGCGGTTGCAAAGGCCGCACGCGTGTCCCCATCCACGGTTTCGCGCAGCTTCAACCACCCCGATCTGGTCAAGCCCGAGACCCGCCGCCGGATCGAAAAGGCGATCCGGAAACTGGGCTATATCCGCAACCGCGCGGCCCAGACGATGCATGGAATCCGCAGCGGAACGATCGGTCTGATCGTGCCGACGGTCGACCAGGCGATCTTTGCCGAGCTCATCCAGAGCTTCTCGGAAGCGATCGAGGAGCTGGGCTTCACGATCCTGCTCGCCTCCCATGGATACAGCCTTGACCGGGAATATGCGCTGGCCCGCAAGATGCTGGAACATCGGGTGGACGGCATGGCCCTGATCGGGACGGAGCACATGGCCGAGACCTACGATCTGCTGGTGGAACAGGCCACGCCGACGCTCCTGCTTTGGAACTACGCGGCGGACACGCCCTTCGCCTGCGTCGGCTGCGATAATTTCGAGGCGGGACGGCTTATCGGCGGCCATGTCGCGGCGCTCGGACACCAAGAGATCGCGACGATCTTTCCCCCGATGGGTGGCAATGACCGAGCGTCACGCCGGCAGGATGGCGCGCTGAGCGCGTTGCGGGCGGCGGGGCGGGACGTGCCGGAGGCCTGGCGGCTGGAGACCCCCTACGAGGTCGGCGCGGCCAAGGCCGCCGTCGAGGCGCTGGTCGCCTCCGGACGCCTGCCCACCGCGATCCTCTGCGGAAATGACGTGCTGGCCGTGGGCGCGCTGCACGCGCTCCGCCACCGGGGGATCGACGTGCCGGGCGCGATCACGGTGACCGGGATCGGCGATTTCAACGGCTCGGCCGAGTTCGAGCCGGGGCTCACGACCGTTCGCATCCCTGCCCGCACCATTGGGTCCCGGGCGGCGGCGGCGATGGTCCGCCTCACCGGGGGCGAGGCGGAGCCGGGTGCGCGAATCCCGCCGGAGTTGATGGTGCGGGGCACCTGCGCGCCGCCGCGCGCAGGCTGACGCGTCAGGCGGCGTCCCGCACGTAGACCAAGGCCATGGAATCCTTCAGCACGATCGGCCCGCCCATATAGTCCGACCCGATGGACGGCGTGCGCAGCGCCAGTCTCCAGCCCATCCCCTTGATGCCTTCCACCGGGAGGGTCAGCGGGTCGAGGTCGTCGGTCGGTTTGCCCTCCAGGTGGCAGACGGAGAACACCTGCTCCCCGTCCGGACCATGGCGGAGGGAGGTGAAGACCGTGCGCCCGGCGATCGGATGCACGTAGTCGAACCGGTCCTTCGGCCCGTAATTGTCCCGCAGCCAAGGACGCGCCCGCCGGAAGTTGCGCACATCCAGGCAGAAGGACGCCTGATCGTGGTCGAGCGACGCCAAGGAGTTCGAAACATTGCTGTATTCGTGCATGTCGTTCATCCAGGCCCGGGCGAATTCCTTCAATGCGGCAACGCTGTATTCCGGCCCGGCCAGCGGCGGCTCGGAGGCGTTGAGCAGGCGCGCGATCTCTTCCAGGTCGTATTCGGTGACGTCCACCAGAGCGGGCAGGAATTCCAGGAAACGGGCCAGTTCTTCGCGGGTGGTGAAGCCCATCTCCTTGAGGCGGCGGAAATTGCCGGGGATCGAGTAGCTGTATTCGTCCACCTGCCACTTGAGGCTGATCGCCTCTTCGGCGACGACCTTGACGCCGTAGCGGTCGTCCTGATTTCGGATGAAGCCCCAGCTGGCCCGCGCCATCGCGTTGAGGAAGTCCATCGGAACGCCCGGCATGCCGACATAGGTCAGAACGTGGACGGCCGGGTTGTCATAGGCCTTGTCCAGGATCTCCATCCGGGTGCGGCCAAGGCGGGTGTTCACGTTCAAACGCGTGTCGACCTGCGTGCCTCGGCGCAGCGTGTCGTGGTTGCTGGTCCCCGAGATCCAGTTGGCGCCGACCGAGACCATCTCCTGGATGCGCCAGAACTTGGACAGCCAGAACGTGTAAAGGAACGGCGTGTTATGGGCGAAGGTCAGCGGCCCCCATTGAAACACGTCGTCGTCGCGCTGCTGCTCGATCACGGAGCGATAGGTCGAGCTGAGCTCCCAATCGGGCTCGGGCCAGGGGCGGCCGTCCTCGAAGATGAACCAAGGGCGGTAGCGGGTGCCCGCCACCTCCTGCACGATATCGGACATGGATTGCAGGTAGTCGTCGTCATGGCGCAGCACCTGGGCGCTGGCGTCCCACCATTTGAAGTCCTGCGCGCCATCGACCCGCACGGCGTCGGCGCCGAAATCGACCTTTCGCCGCTGTATCTCCAGCAGGATCGCCCGAACGGCCGGGTTCTGATAGTCGAGGTTCTGGCCGTACATGTTGGGCCCGGCGAAGTAATGCCCGCTCAGCGCGCGCAGGCCCTGGTTGTCGGAATGGCCGAAAACCACGTCCAGGATCAGCTTTTTGGGCTTGGACGGGAAGTTGTGGAGCACCGAGATCAGGTCGATCAGCTCGTCCGGGCGGCCGGATTCGAGCAGGACCGGGTTCACCGTCGCCATGCCCGAGATGACGATGTCATAGCCCCAATTGGTCGTGTCGGGCCGCAGCAGCTCGACACTTACCTCCTCCGAGTCGCCGTCGCCCTCCTGCCAGAAATCGGGTCCGGCCTCGTAGACGGTGGTGGGTTCGACGGGCAGCAATTGCACCGCGTCATAGCCCAGGAAGAGCTTGTCCGAGGGTTCCAAGGGCAGGTCGCGGGCCACGCGCTCGGCGAGGCGGGCATAATGACGCGTCAGGCTGGCCAGAGTGCCGCCGGCGGTGGCGGTGGGAACGTGGATTTGCAGGATGTTGGTCGGCGGGCCGAACTTATGCGGCTCGCCCCCGGCCAGCGCCTCGAAATAGGCGGTGTCGCCCCGCGCCGCCTGCATCGCGCCCACGTCATAGAGCTCCGCCGGGGCCATCACGCCGAAGGGCAGGGACATGGCGAGCGGGTCCAGGATGCGGTGCCATTTGTCCTCCGCGTCACGCCAGGCCAGCGCATAGAAGTCGCCGATCTGGTCCCGGGTGCCCGCCTTCAGCCCCTTGACGGCGGTAAAGCAATGCGCCTCCTCCCGGATGACCGGGATCCAGGCGCGCTCGAAGCGCACGTTCTGATGGGCGCGGGTCAGGTCCAGCGGTTCGATCGGGCGCAGGATCTCCAGGAAGACATCGCTGGAGGGCACCCGCGCATCCAGGATCTCCGGCGTCCAGAAGCCGAAGACGGCCACGTCTCCCTCGTGCCGCGCGCCGAGCCTGGGGGCAATCGCCCGCTCACCGTCGAAACTGGTCTCGGCTGTGATGAGCGCGTCGCGTGCGGCCAGGGCCTCTGCGCGGGCGGTCTCTTCGACGAAGGTGACGGTGTCTTTCAGCGGCATGGATGGTCCTCTTGTATCCGCAGGAAGGTGGGGCGCGGACGCGCGCCCCACGGATTGGTTCAAGTCAGGGTTCGCGAATTAGAAAGATCGCCGAGAACGGAGGCAGCATGACCTCCGTGCTGGCGGGTTGGCCCTGATGCGGGTGCGGCTCTGCATGGACCGCCCCAAGATTGCCCAGGCCGCTGCCGCCATAGATGTCGGCATCGGTGTTGAGCGCCTCGCGCCAGCGCCCGGCCTGGGGAAGGCCGGTGCGCCAATTGGGCTGCGCCGAGGCGCCGAAATTGCACAGGACCGCGACCTCTGCGTCGTCCGGCCCGCCCCGGCGGAGCCAGGAATAGACCGATGGTCCGGTCGCGTCCGCCTCGATCCACTGAAACCCGCCGGGATCGGCGTCGCGATAGTGCAGGGCGGGCGTTTCGCGATAGAGCGCGTTCAGGTCGCGGATCAGGCGCCGCACGCCGTCATGAGCGGGCATTTCGGCCACGTCCCAGTCGAGCGCGCCGTCATGGTTCCATTCCTCCGGCTGCGCGAATTCCTGGCCCATGAACAACAGCTTCTTGCCCGGATGGCCCCACATGAACGCGTAATAGGCGCGCAGATTGGCGAAGCGCGCCGCGCCGTCGCCGGGCATCCGGCCCAGCATCGAGCCTCTGCCGGGCGACACCTCGTCATGACTGATCGGCAGGACGAAGGTCTCGTCGAAAGCGTAGGTCAGGCCGAAGGTCACCGTATGGTGGCGCTCGGGGCGGCGCGCCGGGTCCGTCTTCATGTATTCCAACGTGTCGTGCATCCAGCCCATGTTCCATTTGTAGCCGAAGCCGAGGCCCCCCTGGTCCTGCGCCTTCGTCACGCCCGGAAAGGCCGTGCTTTCTTCTGCCAGGGTCTGCGCGCCCGGGGGCAGGGCCCGGTTGACGCGCTTTAGGAAATCGATCGCCTCGTAGTTCTCCCGCCCGCCATCGGCATTGGGCACCCACTCGCCCGCGGGGCGGGCGTAATCTCGGTAGAGCATCGAGGCCACGGCATCCACACGCAGCCCGTCGACATGGAATTCCTCCAGCCAATAGAGGGCGTTGGAGGTTAAAAAGCCGGTCACCTGCGGGCTGCCATAGTCATAGATCAGCGTGTTCCACTCCGGGTGGAAGCCCTGGCGGGGGTCGTCATATTCATAGAGCGGCGTGCCGTCGAACCGGCCCAGCCCGTGCGGATCGGTCGGGAAATGTCCCGGCACCCAGTCCAGGATGACACCCAGCCCCGCCCGGTGCGCCGCATCCACCAGCGCCCGCAGCCCGTCCGGTTCCCCATGCCGCGCGGTCGGCGCGAAGAGGCCCACCGGCTGATAGCCCCAGGAGCCGTCGAACGGATGCTCGGCGATCGGCATCAGTTCCAGATGGGTAAAGCCCATCTCCACCGCATAGGGCACGAGCTGGTCCGCCGCTTCGGCCCAGCTGAGCGGGCGTCCGTCCGCACCCCGCCGCCAAGATGGCAGATGCACCTCGTAGATCGAGATCGGCGTCGTCCGGGCGTTGCGTCCGGCCCGCGTCTCCATCCAGTGATCGTCGGCCCAGGCATGGCCGCTCGGTTCAGCGATGACGGACGCATTCGCGGGCGGCCGCTCCGAGGCGAAGCCCACCGGGTCCGCCTTGGGCGGCAAGAGCGCGCCATCCGCGCCGATCAGCTCGTATTTGTAAGTCTCGCCCGCGCCGACGCCCGGCAGGAAAATCTCCCAGACGCCGCCGGTCCGCCGCCGCATGACGTGGCGCCGCCCGTCCCAGAAGTTGAACGGCCCCACTACCGAGACGCGGCGTGCATGCGGCGCCCAGACGGCGAAGCGGGTTCCGTCGACGCCCTCATGGGTGATCGGATGGGCGCCAAGACACTGCCAAAGGCGCTCCGGCGCGCCGGTCTCGAACTGTGCCAGCACCGCCTCGTCGAGGCTGGGACCGAAGCGGTAGGGATCGTCCACCGTCCAGCGCGCACCGTCCGCGCCATGCGCTTCGAGACGGTAGGGGCCGGTCTGCTCGAACGGACCGGCAAAGATGCCCGGGCGCTCCGCGTCCGGGATCAGTTCGGCCCGCGCGTCCGCTGCCGTGACGGTCAGGCGCGCGGCGCCGGGAACGAAGGCCGTCACATGGCCCGCGCCATCCAGCGGATGTGGCCCGAGAATGGAAAAGGGCGCGTCGTGGGTTCCGGCTAGGACGCGATCAAGTGACGCGCTCCGGCCGGAGGCGGTCTGAGGGTCGGGGTCTGTCGTCATACTCCAAGCCTAAGGTTCCTCAGAAGGACTTCAACCGGGCGCCAAGTTCCGCGCTCGGACTGGTCGGACCCTGCCTGAGATCGCCTCCGAAAGCGCCATGTGCCGCAACAATCGACAGGATGCGGCCTCGCCGCCCAGTCCCCACGGCGCCCTCCTCGCGTCGAATCGATCCCGCTCTGCTCAGGCTGTGGCCAGCCGTGCCGCGGCGGGCTTGGATCGCGCGGGCTTTGCCGTCCGCTCCATCCGCGCCGCCGCGCGGATGACGCGCGGGCCGCCTGCGCCCCGGTAACGCGGGGGGATAGGGGCAGTCCGCTGTCTGGGTATGAACGCGGACGCCGTGCGCGCGGCCAGGTTCATGCGGGTCGCGGGGCTCGATCCAGCTTTCTCCATTCGGCCCAGAGCAGCTGCGCATCCTCCCGAGTCCCCCCGGACACGACCTCAACCTGGGAGAGAGTGTCGACAACATCCGCATAGTCGGGCTGCTCGGCCATAATCTCCTACACACGGTAACGGTCGGGGCGCGCCGCAATCCGCCGATGCCGGCCGGCCGCGCTACCGAGGTGTCGGGTCCTCCGAGGCGGCGGCGTTCTCGATTTCCTCCGCTTCCGCCTGTGCTTCTGCCTCCGCCGCCGCTTCCGCCTCGGCTTCTGCGTTTTCAGCTGCCCAGACGGAGGCAGCTTCCACCGCCACCGTGGTCGCGCCGGGAACGACGGCGATGTAGCTGTCCGTCGCTTCGGCCGGGATCATCGCGCGCTGCGTCATGCGGTAGAGCGCATAGACCGCGATCGTGGCGAAGGTCGCGCCGAGCACCGACCAGAAGGCGAAGGGCCCGGTCGCTTCCATCGTCCAACCGGTGATGAGCGGCCCGACGATCGCGCCGCAGCCGAACACGAAGACCAGCCCGCCCGACGCGCCGGGCATGTCGTCCGAGGATAGAAAGTCGTTCGTGTAGGCCAGGAACAACGCGTAGAGCGGCGTCGTCATGCCGCCCGCGATGAGGGCCGCGCCGAGAAGGAACGTCTCGCTGTCGCGCGCGAAATAACCAAAGCCGCAGAAGACCGCGCCCACGAGGGCCGTGCCGCAAATCACCTTGCGGCGGTCGATGCGGTCCGAAAGCCAGCCGATCGGGAACTGGAAGAGAAGCGCGCCCGCGAACAAGGCCGCCACGAAAAGCGCGATCGCGTCCGTCGTCATGCCGGTCTGGGCTCCGAACACGGCACCCATGCCGGATTGGGTCGCGTAGATGCTGCCAAGCAGGAAGATTCCGACCGTCCCGAGCGGTGAGCTCTCGAAAAGGGCTTTCAGGGACATCGGAGGGGACACGCTCGTGGCCGGCACGGGCGTCGCGGAGAGCAGGATCGGCGCGAAAGAGATCGAAACCAGGATCGATGCGCCGATGAACAGGACCGATGTCGTCGCATCGCCCAGCGTCAGCAACCACTGGCCGCCGATGATGCCGATCGTCTGGCAGATCATGTAGGCCGCCAGCACTGTGCCCCGAGACTCGTTGGTCGACTGGGCGTTCAGCCAGCTTTCGGCCGTGACATAGATGCCGGACATGCACAGGCCGATGAGGATCCGCAGAGCCGTCCAGGACCAGGGATCGGACAGCAGCGGAAAGGCGATCAAGGCGGCGGACATCAACCCGCCCAATGCGCCAAAGACCCGAACATGCCCGACCCGCCGGATCAGGAGCGGCGTCAGGCGGGCGCCGGACAGAAACCCCGCGAAGTAACCCGAGGTGATGATGCCGAGTTCGGGTGCCGAGAACCCCTCGATATCGCCACGGAGGCCCATCAGGGTGAACTGCATGCCGTTGCCCAGCATGATCAGAACGATCCCGATGAGAAGGGCTCCAATTCCAGCGAATGCGTTCATCTGTGCCCCCTCAGGTCTCGGACAGCCTGTGCTCGCGAGAGGGTATCGCGCCCGCGTGCCGGGTCCATGTCGATCTCGGGCAGGAATGTCACAACGGCGGGCGGATGACCAATCGACCGGCGCAATCCGGCGATTTGGCGCCAAATAGGGCAGGGGCGGGCGACGCAGCCGGTCCGCGCCGCCCGCCCGCTGTGTTTTAGCCTGCCGCGGGCAAGACCTTCGAGGCTTGCTGGCCGAGGCGATCGATGCCGAGCGTTACCGTCTCGCCGCCCTTGAGGAAGCGCGGCGGCTTGTAGCCCATGCCGACCCCCGGAGGCGTGCCTGTCGAGATCACGTCGCCGGGCTGCAGGCTCATGAACTGGCTGCAATAGGACACGATGTGGGGCACCTTGAAGATCAGGGTGGATGTCGATCCCGACTGCATGCGCTCTCCGTCGACATCGAGCCACATCCCGAGCCCGTTCACGTCCCCGACCTCATCCGGCGTGACCAGCCAGGGCCCCGTGGGTCCGAACGTGTCGCAGCCCTTGCCCTTGTCCCAGGTGCCCGCGCGGTCCAGCTGGAACTCGCGCTCCGAGACGTCGTTGATGACGCAGTAGCCCGCGACGTGATCCAGCGCGTCGGCCTCGTCGATATAGACGCCCGGCTTGCCGATCACGACGCCCAGCTCGACCTCCCAATCCGTCTTGACCGAGCCGCGGGGGATCTGGATCGGGTCGTTGGGGCCGCAGATAGCCGAGGTCCATTTGTTGAAGATGATCGGCTCCGCCGGGATCGGCATGCCGGCCTCTTCGGCGTGGTCGGCATAGTTCAGGCCGATGCAGATGAACTTGCCGATGTTGCCGACGCAGGGACCGAGGCGCAGATCCTCCTGCGGCGTGCCGTCGACCAGCGGGAGCGAGTCCGGGTCCAGCTCTTGCAGAGCCTTCAGGCCGGCGGGGAGCAGCGTGTCGCCGCCGATATCGGGAACGATGGCCGACAGGTCACGCACCCGCCCGGCCTGGTCGAGCAGGCCCGGCTTTTCGGCGCCGGGCGCACCATGGCGCAGAAGCTTCATGGGATCTCCAGATTTGATTTGTGGAATGCCGCCGCGCGCGGGCGCGACGACACGGGAACGGTCAGGCGTCGGTCAGGCGGCGCGGTCGTCCGTCAGACCCGAAATCGCCTGAATCAGGTTATCCTCCGTGACCTCCTCGGAGGTAAAGGTCCGCATCACACGGCCGGAATACATCGCGACGATCCGGTCGGAGACGTGCAGGACCTCGGGCATCTCGGAGCTGATGACGATCACGGCATAGCCCTGCGCGGCCAGGCCGCGCAGCAGCTTGTGGATCTCGGATTTCGAGCCCACGTCGATGCCGCGCGTGGGCTCGTCCACGATCAGCACGTTGGGATGCATCGACAGCCACTTGCCGATGACGATCTTCTGCTGGTTGCCGCCCGAGAGGTTGCCCACGCGCTGCTTCCAGCCCGGCGTGCGGATGTCGAGCTTGTCGCGATATTGATCGAAGATCGCGACTTCCGCGCCCTCGGCCATGAACGGCCCGGCCTTCAGATCGTCGACCTGGGGCAGGGTCATGTTGTCCCGGCAGTTCATGCCGAGCACGAGGCCCTGGCCCTTGCGGTCTTCGGGCACGAGGCTGATTCCCCGGGCGATGGCATCGGCGGGGGATGAGATCCGGACCTCCTCCCCATCGAGCAGGATCTGGCCCGCCGAGGGTTCGCGCAGTCCGAACAGCGTCTCGGCGATTTCGGTCCGGCCCGCACCGACAAGGCCGTAAAAGCCCAGAACCTCGCCGCGCCGCACCTCGAAGCTCACGTCGGAATAGAGCTTGCCGCAGCTCAGCCCCCGCACCTCCAGCGCGACATTGCCCAACTCGTGATGCGAGACGTTCCGGCTGAGGTCGAGCTTGCGCCCGATCATCATCTGCGTGACGCGCTCCTCGTCGGTGTTCTTGGTCTCGACCGTGCCCACATATTGCCCGTCGCGCAGAACGGTGATGCGGTCGGTGATCTTGAAGATCTCCTCCATACGGTGGGAGATGTAGATGATCCCCACGCCTTCCGCCTGAAGATCCGCGATCACATCGAACAGCACGACCTTTTCGGCATCGGTGAGCGAGGCGGTGGGCTCGTCGAAGATCACCGCCTTGGCGTCGACGGTGAGGGCGCGCGCGATCTCGACCATCTGCTGGTTGGCGATCGACAGATCGCCGACCCGGGTGCGGGCGTTGAAGCCAACTTTGAGCTTCTTCAGGATCGCGTCGGTCCGCTCATAGAGCAGCGCCCAGTCCACCCGGCCGAAGCTTTTGCGGGGCAATTCGCCGAGATAGATGTTCTCGGCGACGCTCAGCTCCTCGGCGAGGCTCAGCTCCTGGTGGATGAAGACGATGCCCTTGGCCTTGGCTTCGAGCGGGCCGTTCATCACCACCTGCTCGTCGCCCATGATGATCGCGCCTTCGTCGGGCTGATAGATCCCGCCCAGGACTTTCATGGAGGTCGACTTTCCGGCGCCATTCTCGCCCATCAAGGCGTGGACCTCGCCGGGAAGGACGTCGAACGACAGGCCGTCCAGCGCCCGCACGCCGGGGAAGGTCTTGACGATTCCCTCCAGGCGCAGAACCGGTTTCACGTCGGTCATATCTTCAGCTCCTCCTTGCCCTTCACGTTCAGCTGCCGGTCGAGGAACAGCACCGCGATCAGGATCAGGCCGATCACCAGGTTCACCGTCGACGTGTCCGCGCCGATATGGCCGAGGCCCTTGCGCAGAAGCTGGATCGCGATCACGCCGCCGAGCGTGCCGATGACACTGCCTGCGCCTCCGGTAATCCGCGTCCCGCCAAGCACGACGGCGGTAATGACCCACAGCTCGTAGAGCTGCCCGTCATTGGGATTGACCGAGCCGCTTTCGGAGTAGAACACGACCGCAGACAGCGCCGCCAGAAAGCCGATGATCGCGAAGTTGATCATCATGTGCGGGCCCACACGGATACCGGCATTTACGGCCGCTTCACGGTTGTTGCCGATGGCGTAGGCGTTGCGGCCATGCACGGTGCGGGTCATCACAAACCACAGAACCAGCGTCACGCCCGCAAGGAACCATGTCGCCGTGTGAAGCCCCAGGAACTGCGCTTCGGCATAGTCGACCAGCGTCCAGTTCAGATGGCTCGTCGGGTTTTCGCCGTTGAACATGAAGACGATGCCGCGATAGCCCAGCATCGCCCCCAGCGTGACGATGAAGGCGTCCACCCCCGTCTTCCACACGATCAGCCCGTTGAGCGCACCCAGAAGGGTGCCGACCGCAAGCGCCAGGAACCACGCCACCGGGATCACCATCACGTCGCCCAGCGTCCCGGTCAGCATGTCCATGCTGCCCAGCAGGATGATCGCGGCGATGGCGAAGGTCGCGCCGACCGAAAGGTCGATATTGCCGTTCACCATCACGATGGTCATGCCCATGGCGATGATGCCGATGGGGGCTGACTGCTTGAGCAGCAGCAGCATGTTTTCGTAATCCATGAACGCCTTGTCAGAGAGCGCGAGGAACTCGCCGGCGATGCTGAAGAAGATCAGCTGCAGGACGATGAAGCCCCAGATCGCGCCGCCTTTCAGCGCTTTGGAGAGTGCTCCGGGTTGCATGGGCTGCCTCCTCCCTTAAGCGAACGACGACCAGAGCTTGCCGCGCTTGGCTGCGATATCGAGCCAGACAGCAAGGATGATGATGATCCAGGTGACGACGAACTGGGCGTAGAACTGGAGACCCATCAGCAGCAGGCCGTTCTGGATGAAGCCCAGGATCAGCACGCCGATCACCGTCTTGAAGATCGTGCCCGAGCCGCCCAGCAGCGACGCGCCGCCCAGGATCACGGCTGCAAGCACTTCAAGCTCGAGCCCCTGGCCCACGGTGTTCTGCGACCCCAGGCTGCGGCTCGCCTGGATCAGGCCCGCCGTGGCCACGCAGGCGGCCGAGATCAGGTAACAATAAAACACGGTCCGCGCCCGGGGGATGCCCGAGAAGGTCGCCGCCGTCCCGTTGCCGCCCACCGCATAGACCTTCCGCCCGAACGGCGTCCGCGAGAGGGTCATGCCCAGCCCCGCCGCAAGGGCGATGAAGAGCAGGATCGGCACGGGAATGCCAAGAATGTCGCCCTGGCCGAAGAAGCCGAACCAGGTGCCCTCCTTATCGGCGATATCCATGTTCTTGCCGCCGGAATAGGTGAGCGTCAGGCCGTGGATGGCCGAGAGCATGCCCAGCGTCACGATCAGGGAATTGAGCTTCAGATAGCCGACCAGAAACCCGATGACCGCGCCGAGGCAAAGCGTCATGGCGAACATGGTGGGGATCGCCAGGAGTGGCCCTATCTTGTCGTGCAGATCCAGCACGACGATCGTCGAGAAGGACATCATCGACCCGACCGAGAGGTCGAGGTTCCCGCTGATCACCACGAAGGTGACGCCCAGCGCCATGACGCCGATGATGGCGGAGGACCGCACGACGCTCAGCAGATTGTCGGGCGAAAGGAATTTCGGGTTCGCGATGGTGAATGCGACGATGAAGATCACAAAGGCGATCAGGATGCCCTGTTTCGCCAGGACCGTGCCGATCTGCTGTCTGCTCAAGCTCGACATCTTTCCCTCCCGCTTGGCGCCTTCGCGCTGTGATACATCCGACATCGGACCCTCCCTGTCCCGTCGCCTCTTCTGCCGGGCCGTGGGCGCAGCCCTGCGCCCGCACGCCCGGATCGTTCGTCACACGAGCGTCATGCCACCGTCGATCATCACGATCTGACCGGTCATGTAGTCGCTGTCCCTGGAGGCGAGGAACGTCGTGGTGCCGGTGATGTCCGACGGCTTGGCGACCCGGCCCCGGATGATCCCGGCCGAAAACGCCTCCATGGCCTCGCCCGGCTTTTCGGCGGCGCCGATTTCGACCAGATCCTTGTCGACCTGATCCCACATCTCGGTCGCCACCACGCCCGGGGCGAAGCCCGTCACGGTGATGTCATGCTTGGCCAGATCGCGCGCGCCCGACTGGGTCAGCGACACGACGGCCCATTTCGACGCGCAATAGGGCGCGACGTTGTCGAATCCCTGCCGGCTGGCGATGGAGGCCGTGTTGACGATCTTGCCGCCATGGCCCTGCGCGATCATCTGACGGGCGGCTTCCTGCATGCCGATCATGCAGCCCAAGCCGTTGACGCTCATGATGAAATTCCAATTGTCCTCGGTCACGTCCATGAAGTTCATAGGCTTGTTCACGCCGGCATTGTTGAACTTCACGTCCAGGCGGCCGAACCGCTCGACGGTATGCGCGATCATCTCGCGAACTTGCGCGCGGTCGGTCACGTCCACGCGCGCCGACGTCACGGCGTCCGCACCCCCGTTCAACCTGGACCGGTTCGCTTCGGCGACCTCAGCGACCTTGTCGCCGTTGATGTCAGCGAAGCAAACCATCGCGCCCTCGTCCAGAAGGGCCTCCCCGATGGCGCGGCCTATGCCCTGCGCGGCACCTGTCACGATGCAAACCCGGTCGGATACACGTCCCAAAACACGCCTCCCGTCGTCTTTAAGGAAACCAAAGAAATGCGCGGGGCGCTCGGACCAGGTCCGCGCGCCCCGCCGTCGAGAGCGTCCTCAGAAGACGGGCTTGGAGAACTCGCCCATGTTGTCCTGAGTGATCTTCGGCGTGTCGAAGTAGTTCAGGAACGGCACGTCCTTGCCTTCGAGCACGTCGATGGCCGTCTGCAGCGCGGCCTCGGCGTCGTCGACCGGGGACTGGTAGATCGAGCCCCAGTAGTCGCCCGCTTCCATCGCCTCGTAGCCGACGGAGAAGTTGGTGGCGCCGACGAAGATGATCCCTTCGCGGCCCGCGGCCTTGGCGGCGTTCAGCGCGCCCACGCCCATGTTGTCGTCGCCAGCATAGACGCCGTCGATGTCGTCATACTTCACCAGGAAGGCTTCCATGACCTGCTGCGACTTCTCGCGGTTCCAGTCGCCCGGCTGCGTCTCAAGGAGGGTCACGTTCGGGCAGACCTCGGGCAGACGATCCTCGAATCCCTTGGCGCG
This sequence comes from Jannaschia seohaensis, assembly GCF_900116765.1. GTDB lineage: Bacteria > Pseudomonadota > Alphaproteobacteria > Rhodobacterales > Rhodobacteraceae > Jannaschia > Jannaschia seohaensis. The sequence goes on from NZ_UETC01000010.1 coordinate 46,666, forward strand.
CTCGATGGCGGTGGTGTAGCCCGGCTGACCGGAGATCTGAACGATCTGGGCTTCGTCCTGGATGCCCATCTCGGTGAACTTCTCGCACATGATCTCGGCCGAGCGCGCGCCCTGCGTGATGTTGTCGGGGCCCGAGAACGAGGCCACGAAGTCGAAGCCCGGCTCCGCGATGTTGGAGTTGGTCACGATGACCGGGATACCGGCCTGGTGCGCCTTGCGGACGGCGGGGATGACCGCTTCGCCATTGGTCGGCCAGATGATGATAGCGTCGACCTCCTGCTGGATCAGGTCCTCCATCTGAGCGATCTGCCGGGCCACGTCGCCGCCGGCGTCCAGAACGACCGACTCGACATTGTCGTTGGCTTCGGCGGCCGCGATGAACGCCTGCTCGTAGGTGGTCTGGTAACTGTCGACGCCGACGTTGTTCTGGGTGATCCCGATCTTGAACGTGTCGGCGGACGCTGCGCCGGCCAGCGCGATGAGCGCGGTGCTTGCAGCAAGGATCTTGCGAGTTTGCATGTGTCGTTTCCTCCCGGTGGGTCTTCGTTCTGGCCTGTTCGGCAAAACCTTCGCCGCGTGATTGCCCTCTGTCGGGTGCACCACTGCGACCCCCTGAGTGTTGCCGCGTCCATCCGATCCTGGTTTTAAAAAAATATCCGAATACGACTTTTTGATATCCAGTATGGATATTTTGTCGATACGTTACGGTTCCCTTTCCCTGCACACAAGAGAGACGCCTCATGGCGAACCAAAAGCCGTCCAGGCCGATATCCAGATCGGATACCCCGGCGGACAAAGTCGAGACAGCCCCGCCGGTCACGAAAGCCGCCCCCCGCATCATGAACGCATTGACAGGAAAAGCCACGCTGCCGAACGCGCCGCCCGAATCCCGGGGCGAGATGCAGGCCATGGTGGCGTTCCTGGAGGGTCTGACCAACGAATTGGAAGACACGTTCGACCTCAGGCAGCCGAACGCGCATCTTCGGATGATCATGCACCTGCTGCGTGGTCACTTCGAGGCGAAGACGGTCACCCCGACGGCTCTGATCGGCGCGAGCAACGCGCCTTATGCCACCGCGACCCGGCGTCTGAAGGAACTGGTCGATTACGGGCTGATCGAGCAGCGCCCCCGCACGAAGACGGGCAAGACCTTCTCGATGCATCCCAGCGACGCGCTTCTGTCGTCTTGGAGCCAACTCGCCGGGCGCGTGCGCCGTCTGGCCGAGCCTCATTTCGGGGCTGTCGATGGCTCCGGAAGGGAACAAGACTACTATTTCGGCGGCAGCTATACCACGCGCACCCATGCCATCCCTCCACTCAGCGTACGCCCGGAGCCTTTGCGCCTGCCCGGGGGCGTCCGCGTGCTGGTGCACGGAGATCCGACCTTCATGGTCATGGATCAGCTCAAGCGCCAGTTCGAGCAAGTGATCGGCACCGAGATCCGGCAGCGGGCCTTTTCGATCGACCGCCTGCGCGAAGAGGCGCTGCGTAACGCGGAACGCACCATGTCCCGCTATGACATCATCGCGGTCGATCTGCCCTGGATCGGGGAATTCGCCGAGCGCGGCGTGCTCTTGGCGCTCGATAGCGTGATGGATGTGGAAAGGCTCGACCCGGCCGATTTCCACACCGCTGGCTGGATGGGCACGCATTGGGGCGGGCGTGCCTATGGTGTGCCGGCACAGACGACGCCCGAGCTTCTGTTCTACCGCCGGGACCTTCTGGCCGCCGCCGGGCTGGAGCCGCCGGCGACGACTGACGCCCTGCTTCGCGCGGCAAAAGCCCTGCACGACCCGCGCCACGGCCGCTATGGCATCGCCTGGAACGCGGCCCGAGGCACGGCGCTGGGGCACACGGTTCTGATGGCGTTGGCGGATTTCGGTCAGCCGGTCGTGGACCTCCCGCGGATCGCCGGCGGCTATGACGCGAGCCGGCTGGCCTATGGCCGCTACAGGATCACCATCGACACGGAGGCAGGGTTGCGCGCGGCGGAGTTCCTGATGGAGCTTCTGAACTATTCCCCGCCCGACATCCTGTCGATGTCCTGGTTCGAGCGCATCCGGCCCTATGCCGCTGGCAAGGTCGCCCTGGCCTATGGATACACGCTGCTCGCCCCGTATTTCGAGTTGGACGAGAGCGCGCCGGCCCATGGACAGACCGGATTTCTGCCCCACCCGGCCGGCCCCGGCGGCAGCAGGATCGCCCCGGTCGGCGGCTATGTCATGGGCATCCCCGCCAATCTCGCGCCCGAGCGCATCCCGGACGCCGTCGAGGCGCTGACGGTGTTCACCTCGCGCGAGGCGCAGAAGCTTTATGTCCAGAACGGCAGCCGCACGAATGCGCGCTACTCCGTCGGGGCCGATCCGGAGGTGCGGCGGCTGTCGTCGATCTTCGAGGCGGTCGACGGCATGTCCTGGCGTGACGAGCTGCAATTCTGGCCGCGCCCGCCCATCCCTGAGATCACCGGGATCACGCAGATTCTGGGTGAGGAATTCCACGACATGCTGCGCGGGATCATCTCGCCGGGCCAGGCCCTGCGCCGGTCCCAGCACCGCGCCGACGCGCTCATCGAAATGAGACCACAGGTCTGACTGAGACAGAGGAGGAGACGACATGGACCCCAATCGCCTCAAGGGCAAGAACATCCTGATCACCGGTGCCGCGCGCGGAATGGGCGCGGCCAATGCCGAGGCGTTCGCCGCTCAAGGCGCCAATGTTTGCCTCGGCGACCTGGACCTCGACGCGGCCCAGGCCGTGGCGGAGAAGATCAACGCCGCGGGCAACGGCAAGGCCGTCGCGGTGAAGATGGACGTCACCAAGCGCGAGGACAACGCGGCCGCCGTCGCCAAGACGGTCGAGGCCTTCGGCTCGATCAATGTCGGCCTGTTCAACGCCGGTCTGAACAAGCCCCGGTTCTTCATGGACATCGACGAGGACAATTGGGACCTCATCATGAACGTGAACACCAAGGCGATGTGGCTTGGCATGCAGGAGACGGCCAAGCAGATGATCGCCCAGGGCCCGATGGAGGATCACCCCTACAAGCTGATCAATGTCGGCTCGATCGCCTCGCGCAAGCCCCTGATCGACGTGACGGTCTACTGCACCTCGAAATACGGCTGTCTGGCGCTTACCGAATGCGGCGCGCTCGGCCTCGCCGAGCACAACATCACCGTGAACGGCTACGCGCCCGGTGTCGTCGTCACCCCGCTCTGGGAACAGCTCGACAAGGACCTTGTCGAGATCGGCTTCAAGGAGCGCGAAGGCCAAGCCTATGACGACATCGTGCAGAACAACCTCGTCATCAAGCGCGTGTCCTATCCCGACGACATCACCGGCACGGCCTCGTTCCTGGCGTCGGACGACAGCGACTATATGACCGGCCAGATGATCTCGATCGATGGCGGCTGGGTCACGAAGTAAGCCGCCCTTTCCCTCATTCAAAACGACACTCGGGTGCGCACTCGCACCCGGAAGGAGCCTTTCATGTCACGCGCCCTGATGCCGAACATGCTCACCCCCCAGGACCTGGAGCCCAATTGGGAATGGCGCGAACGCCTTCCTGCCTGGGGTCATACGTCGGTCGATTTCGAGCGCCGGATCGACCATGACCGTCTGCGCCGCTACCGTCTCGCGCGGACGCGCCAGTCGCTGCAGAACTCGCAGGCCGGCTCGCTGCTGCTCTTCGACGTGAACAACATCCGCTACGTCACCGCGACCAAGATCGGCGAGTGGGAGCGGGACAAGATGTGCCGCTTCTGTCTGCTGACCGGCGATGACAGCCCCTATGTCTGGGACTTCGGCTCGGCCGCCGTGCACCACAAGCGCTATTCCGATTGGCTGGAGCCCGATCACTGCCTCGCAGGCGTCGTCGGCATGCGCGGCACGATTCCGCCCGATTTCGGCCTGATGCAGAAATACGCCAAGATGATCGCGCAGCTTATCAAAGACGCGGGCATGGCCGACATGCCGGTGGGCGTGGACTATGCAGAGACCGCGATGTTCCACGCGCTTCAGGCCGAAGGCATCAAGGTCGTGGACGGTCAGCAGATCATGCTGGCGGCGCGCGAGATCAAGAACTGGGACGAGATCCAGCTGCTGACGCAGGCGGCCACCATGGTCGATGGCGTCTACCACATGATCTACGAAGAGCTGAAGCCGGGGGTGCGCGAGAACGACATCGTCGCGCTGTCGAACAAGATGCTCTACGAGATGGGCTCGGACGACGTCGAGGCGATCAACGCGATCTCTGGCGAGCGCTGCAACCCGCACCCGCACAACTTCACCGACCGTCTGATCCGGCCGGGCGACCAGTGCTTCTTCGACATTCTCCAGTCGTATCAGGGCTACCGGACCTGCTATTACCGGACGTTCAACGTGGGCCGGGCGACCCCGTCCCAGACCGACGCCTATATCCGGGCTCGGGAATGGATCGACGCTTCGATCGAGATGATCCGGCCGGGCGTGACGACGGACAAGGTGGCCGAAGTCTGGCCGACCGCCGAATCCCTTGGCTTCCCCAACGAGGACGCCGCCTTCGGCCTGCAATTCGGTCACGGCCTGGGCCTCGCGCTGCACGAACGCCCGATCATCAGCCGCGCGATCAGCCTCGATCACCCGATGGAGATCCAGACCGGCATGGTCTTCGCGCTGGAGACCTACTGCCCGGCAAGCGACGGCTATTCGGCCGCGCGCATCGAGGAAGAGGTGGTAGTCACCGAGACCGGCTGCGAGGTCATCTCGCTCTTCCCGGCCGAAGAGCTGCCGATCGCGAACCGGTACTGACCATGGCCAATCCGTTCGACTTGACGGGCCGTCGCGCGCTCGTCACCGGCGGCGCGACGGGCATCGGCGAGGGCATTGCCCTCGGCCTTGCCGCCGCCGGGGCAGACGTGGCGCTGACCTATCGCAGCCATGCGCCCGAGGAGACGCTGGCCAAGATCGAGGCCGCGGGCCGCAAGGGCGCGGCCGTCCAGGCCGATTTCACCGGCATGGACGAGGCCGCGGCGGCCGAGGTCACGGGCTTCGCCGCCGATGCGCTGGGCGGGCTCGACATCCTGGTGAACAATGCGGGCATCATCTACCGGGAGGAGTCGGTGGACATGCCGCTCTCCGAGTGGCGGCGCGTGCTCCAGGTCAACCTCGATTCCGTTTGGCTGCTGAGCCAGGCGGCGGGCAAGCGGATGGTCGAGCGAGGCTCGGGCAAGATCGTCATCGTCAGCTCCGTCCTGGGCAGCCAGGGCGGGCTGCGGGTGCCGGCCTACACATCCAGCAAGCACGCGGTGATCGGCCTGACCCGCGCGCTCTGCAACGAATGGGCGCCCCATGGCGTCAACGTCAACGCGATCGCGCCGGGCTATACCGCGACCGACAACACCCAGGCGCTACGCGACGACCCCGAGCGGTCGCGCGCGCTGCTCGACCGGATTCCGGCCGGGCGCTTCGCCGACTCGTCCGAGATGGCGGGCGCTGCCGTCTTCCTCGCCTCCGACGCGGCCTCCTATTGCCATGGCAGCGTCGTGACCGTGGATGGCGGCTGGCTGGCCCGCTAAGGGAGAAGACATGACCGAGACACTCAAGGGAAAGACGGCGCTGGTCACGGCCGCCGGGGCAGGGATCGGCGCGGCCTCCGCGACGGCCCTCGCCGAGCGCGGCGCCACCGTGATCGCGACCGATATCGACGGCGACGCGGTGGCGCGTCTGGCAGAGACTTCCGACCGGATCACCGCCGAGCGACTCGACGTTCTGGACGCCGCCGCCGTGCAGGCGCTGGTGGATGCCGCGCCGCCCATCGACATTTTGGTGAACTGCGCGGGCTGGGTCCATAGCGGCAGCATTCTCGACTGCGACGAGGCCGCCTGGGATCGCTCCTTCGATCTGAACGCCAAGGCGATGTATCGGATCACCAAGGCCGTCCTGCCGGGCATGGTGGAGCGCGGCGCGGGCTCTGTCGTCAACATCGCCTCGGTCGTCTCCAGCCTGAAGGGGGTGCCCAACCGCTTCGCCTATGGCGCCTCCAAGGCCGCGATCATCGGCATGACCAAGGCCATCGCCGCCGATTTCGTCCAGCAGGGCATCCGCTGCAACGCGATCTGCCCGGGCACGGTGGAGAGCCCCTCCCTCAAGGAGCGGCTGGCGGCCACGGGCGATTTCGAGGCCGCCCACAAGGCGTTCACCGCGCGCCAGCCCATGGGCCGGTTCGGCACGCCGGAAGAGATCGCCGAGATGGTTGCCTATCTCGCCGGAGACCTGTCCGCCTTCACCACCGGCCAGACCTTCGCCATCGATGGCGGGATGACGATCTGATGGGGTTGGACCGCGCGGCCTCCATTGCGGATCTGCGGCTGAAGGCAAAACGGCGCATCCCGCGCTTCGCCTTCGATCTCGTCGATGGCGGGGCCGAAGCCGAAGTGAACCTCCGCCGCAACGAGGAGGCCTTCGAGGAGGTGTTGCTCACCCCGCGCTACATGGTGGACGTGTCGCGGATCGACACCGGGACGGAGGTCTTCGGCGAGAGCTTCGCCGCGCCGTTCGGCATGGCGCCCATCGGGATGCTGAACGCGTTCTGGCCCGATGCGGATCTGACGCTCGCGCGGCTCTGCAAGCGGCAGAACGTGCCCTATGTAGCCAGCTCCGCGGCCTCGACGACGCTGGAGGCCCTGGCCGAGGCCGCCGACGGCAATGGCTGGTTTCAGCTCTATGTCTCCAGCGACGACACGGTGACCGAGGGGCTGATCGCCCGGGCCGAGGCGGCGGGCTATGAGGTGATGATGGTCACGGCGGATGTGCCTGCCGCAGGCAAGCGCGACCGCGACATCCGAAACCAGCTTTCGGTGCCGTTCCGCTTCACGCCCGAGGTCGTCCTGCAATGCGCGCTCAACCCGCGCTGGGCGCTGACCAGCCTGAAACACGGCACGCCCAATGTCGCAAATTATGCGGACCTTCTGCAAAGCGCGACAAGCTATGCCGATGTGCAAAAGACGCTGATCACGCCCAGCTTCGACTGGGAGAGCCTGCGGCGTCTGCGCGACCGCTGGAAGGGCAAGCTGCTGGTCAAGGGCATCCTCCATCCGCAGGACGCGCTGCGCTGCGCGGAGATGGGCTGCGACGGGGTCGTCGTCTCGAACCATGGGGGCAGACAGGTCGCCTTCGGCCCGCCGACCATCGAGGCTTTGCCCGCCATCGCCGAAGCCCTTGGCGGGCGGATCCCGATCCTGCTCGACAGCGGCGTGCGCCGGGGGGCCGATTTCGTGCGGGCAAAGGCGCGCGGCGCGGATTTCGTACTCGCGGGCCGGGCGCTGGCCTATGGGGTGGGCGCGGGCGGGCGCGCGGGCGCAGAGCGCGCGATGGAGATCCTGCTCCTTGAATTGCAGCGCGCCCTGGGACAGTTGGGAGTGCCGCGCTTCGCCGATGTCACCCGCTCCGCGCTGAGCGACATGCCTGCGAGCCAGGACTAGGGTCGCGTTCACCGCCTTATGGTCGACGCGCGCCGGTTTGGTGTGTCGCGGAGAAGGAAAGCGCGCGTCCTCTCGACCCCCGGTCGGACTCTGGCCGACCTTGCCTCCGCGCGGCGCGTTCGCGATTGAGGCCGAAAACGATTGCCAGGACCGGATCGCGACCGCAATCTGAGGTCGGCTCGCTCGCAATCGGGGCGGCGCCCGTTGGGAGGCCGTGCGATGACGAAGACAGACCTTGACGTTGTGATCGTCGGCGCGGGGATCTCCGGGATCGACGCGGCCTATCATCTTCGGCAGCGTCACCCGGACCGGAGCCTCGCCATCCTGGAACAGCAGGACAACTTCGGTGGGACGTGGCATACGCACCGCTATCCGGGGGCGCGGTCCGACAGCGATCTTTATACGTTCGGCTTCGGCTGGAAGCCCTGGACGGGGACGCCAATCGCGACGGCCGAGGAGATCCGCGCCTATCTCGACGAGGCGTTGTCGGAGAACGACCTGCACCGGCATATCCGCTATCGCCACCGGGTCCTGTCCGCCGATTGGGAGGGCGATCATTGGCGTGTCCGCGTCCAGGGGCCGGAGGGGCCTGTCGCGCCGATCACCTGCCGCTTTCTCTGGATGTGCCAGGGCTACTACCGCCACGAGGCCGGCTATGTCCCCGACTTCGCGGGCAAGGGAGATTTCGACGGCTTGCTCGTCCATCCTCAGACTTGGCCCAAGGACCTGGATTACAGCGGCAAGCGGGTGGTGGTGATCGGCTCCGGCGCGACGGCGGCGACGCTCGTCCCGGCCATGGCGGGGACGGCGGCGCATGTCACGATGCTTCAGCGCTCGCCGACCTATTTCTATCCGCGGCCCAAAGTCTCCCCCCTGGAGGCTCTGCTCGCGCCGCTCGGGCTGCCGCCTGAATGGACGCATGAGATCCTGCGCCGGCGCTATTTGCTGGAGAGCGGCGTCACCGCCCGCCGCGCGCGCGAAGAGCCGGAGGCGTTGCGCGCCGATCTGCTCGCCGGGGCCAGGGCTTATCTGGGCGAGGACTTCCCGATCGATCCGCATTTCACCCCGCGCTATGCGCCTTGGCGTCAGAGGATCGCGGTGGTGCCCGATGGCGACCTCTTCGCGGCGATCGCCCGCGGGGAGGCCTCGGTCGTCACGGATGAAATCGAGCGGTTCACGCCGACCGGCATCGCCCTGGCCTCCGGGGGCGCGCTCGAGGCCGACATCATCGTGACGGCCACGGGATTCAACCTGTCCATGATGGGCGGCATCCCCTTCACGGTCGACGGCGACCCGGTCGACTGGCCCCAGACCTGGGCCCATCGCGGAATCATGTATTCCGGTGTGCCGAACCTCGCCTGGGTGTTCGGATACCTGCGGTCGAGCTGGACCCTGCGCGCCGACATGATCTCCGATTTCGTCTGTCGGCTGCTCGCGCATATGGACGCAAGCGGGTCCACCGTCGTTACGCCGCAGCTCCGTCCCGAGGACGCGGACATGCCCCCGCTGCCTTTCATTGACCCAGAGAACTTCAACGCGGGGTATATCGTGCGACAAGCTCATATTTTGCCGAAGCAGGGGGATCGCGCGCCCTGGATCTTCAGCCAGGACTACTACCGGGAGCGCGAGGAGATCCCCTGCGCCGACCTGGAGGACGGCACGCTGATCTACGGGCGCAGGACGGGACCGGCCGCGGTGGCGTGACCCGCCCCTCCGGCGGCGCGGCCAGTCAGCGATATCCCACCCAGCCGCGATCGTCGGTGAAGGCGCGGCCTGGGGTGATCCGCGCCCGTTCATACTCTTCCGGCAGCGTCGGCAATGCCTCCAGCGGCCGCGAGGACGCGGCCATGACCACGTTCCCGGTCCCGCGGGAACTCAGCGGGCCGCGCACCGTGACCACGTGCGGATAGAGGCGGCTCAGGATTGCATGTGTCCCGCGGGCGAGCGGGCCGTCAGGAGCGTCGATCAGGTTGACATAGACGGGACCGTGCACAACCCGGCGGACCTGCTCGAAGGTTTCGAGCGTGACCAGATGGGCGGGCACCGAAGCCGAGGAAAAGGCGTCCATGACGGCGGCGTCGAAGCGGTGGCCCGTCTCGTTCAGATAGACCCGGCCATCCGCATGCACGATACCCAGCTGGCCGGGCTGCGGCGCTTCGGACGAGGCGTCATAGCCCACCCGCTCGATCATATCCCCGGCCCAGGGCATATTCTGGCGCACGACATCGGTGATCAACGGGTCGATCTCGACCGCGATGGCCGCCGCCTCTGGCCGGGACGACAAAAGCTGCGTGGGCAGGCTATAGCCGCCGCCGCCGATGAACAGCACCGAGGGCGCGGGGCCGAGATCCATCACCATGCGGTCCCAGATCCAGTCCGTGTAGGGCAGGACCAGCCGCTCCGACCCGTCGTCCGGCGCCCCGTCGGGTCCGACCCGTTCCGCGGCCTGACGGATCCCGTCGGAGTAGAGAGAGACCTCGCCCCCGCGCCGCGCGACATCGATGCAGGAGAGGCCGGACTCAAAGCGGCAGACCGGGCCGATGATGCTGGTCGCGGCCAGGATGAGGCCGAGCGGCAGGAGCGCCGAAACGAACGTCCGGGTGGCTTCGCGGTGGCCCGGCCCACCCTTGTCGCCGGAGCGCAGGAAGGGAACGCAAAGTAGCGCCAGCACGGCGCAGCCCGCGAAGGTCGCCGCCGACCCGATCAGCGGCAGGGCGACGAAACCGGCCAGCACAGCCCCCAGGATCGCGCCGAGCGAGCCTGCCGCGAGCACCAGGCCCAGCGAGGACGCTTCGCGGCCCGGGCGCGCTTCGACGGCCAGCGTCGCCAGCAGGGGCGACGGCGCGCTGACGAGGACCGAGGCGGGAAAGAAGGCCAGGAAGACGGCGAGCAGCATCCCTCCGGTGCCACGCGCCCCCAAGGCATAGACCAGCCCGAGGATCGTCGGAGACAAGGCCGCCAGCACCGCCGTCGCGATCAGCGCCGCGCGCACGGTGCGCAGGGCCTGGCCTCTCTCGCGCTCGGCGATGAGGCCGCCCAGCGCATTCCCGAGCGAGAAGCCCGCCAGCACGATCGCGATCACCGCCGTCCAGGTCAGCAGCGACGTCCCGAAGAAGGGCGCGAGCACGCGGCCCGCGGCGATCTCATAGGTCAGGCCGGTCGCGGAGAGCACCAAGATCAGGCCGATCGCCGTCCAGAAACGCATGGTTCACTCCTTGTCCCGCAACCTTTTGCCTCTCGCGGGCACATAATGCGCGCGCGGGCCCTGGCACCCGTCAAGCGAAAGCGCGGCAGGGCAGGGGCGACGTCCGGGATCGGCGCGGTGAGGTCAAGGGGCGTCGGCCCGCCGACGCCGCCAGCCCGGAGAGGAGGCACAGTTGGGAAGATTGAGGCCCTCTGCGCTCTGCGACGATTGGGACCAGGCCGCGCCCCGCCTCCATACTTGACGAAGGCGGTCGGGCTAAGCTGTCCTCGCGGCAACCGTCTGGAGGGCCCCCGTGAAGCCATTTGTCCCCGTCTTGATCACCTGCGCGTTGACCGGCCCGGCCTGGGCGGAGGTCACGGTCAGCCACGGCTACTCCGCCTTCGGCGGTCTGAAATACGGGCCCGATTTCACGCATTTCGACTATGCCAACCCGGACGCGCCCCAGGGCGGCACCATGAGCCAGCGCCAGCTCTACGGCACGCCGACCTTCAACAGTCTGAACGCTTTCATCATCAAGGGCGACAGCGCGCCCGAGGTCACCCACCACGTCTATGACACCCTGATGGTGCGGGCCAATGACGAGCCGGACGCGGTCTATGGCCTGATTGCGGAGACGATCGAATATACCGACGACCTGTCCTACATCGCCTTCGAGATGCGCCCCGAGGCGCGGTTCCATGACGGCTCTCCGGTCGAAGCCTCCGACGTGGTTTTCACGATCGACGCCCTCAAGACGGACGGGCATCCTTACTACCGCAACCTGCTGGGCAACGTGGAAGCCGTGGTCGCCGAGGGACCCCATCGCGTGCGCTTCGACCTCGCTCCGGGCGCGGGCAGCGCCCTGCCGGCCGATATCGCGACCCTGCCGGTGCTGCCGGAGCATTTCTACGACGAGAACCCGTTCACCGAGACCTGGCTCACCGCGCCGCTGGGCTCGGGGCCCTATGTTCTCGATAGAGTCGACGCGCCCCGGACGGTCCGGTTCTGCAAGGATCCGGACTACTGGGCCGAGGACTTGCCCGTGAACGCGGGCAAGAACAATTTCGAGTGTATCGCTTACGAATATTTCGCCGACGATCTCGTCGGGCTGGAGGCCTTTTCCGCCGGCGAATACATGTTCCGGGTCGAGTATCGCTCCGCCTCCTGGGCCGAGGGCTACGACTTTCCGGCGGTGCGGAATGGCTGGGTCAAGAAGATGGAACTGCCCGACGGTCGCCCCGCCAACGCCCAAGGCATCTGGATGAACATGCGGCGGCCCGTGTTGCAGGACATCCGGGTGCGGCAGGCGCTGGACTATGCGTTCAACTTCGAATGGACGAACGAGACGCTGTTCTTTGGAGCCTACAAGCGCACCGACAGCTTCTTCGAGAACACGTCGATGCAGGCTGAGGGCGTGCCTGCGGGCGCGGAACTCGCCCTGCTGGAGCCGTTCCGCGACCAGCTTCCGCAGGAGGTCTTCACCGAGCCGCCGCACATCCCCTATGCCGGAACCGCGACGCTGCGCGACCGCGCGGCTCTGCGCCGGGCGGGCCAGCTTCTCGACGCGGCCGGGTGGACGGTGGGCAAGGACGGGCGGCGCCGGAACGCGGCGGGCGAGGTCCTGACCCTCGACCTGCCCGAGGACAGCCGGAGCATGCAGCGCGTGCTCGTCCCCTTTGCGGAGAACGCCGAGGCCCTCGGCATCGACCTCAGGGTGAACCTGATCGATCCCGCCACCCAGGCCGAGCGGCGCCGGCAGTTCGATTTCGATCTGGTCGTCGGCGCCTGGAGCGTGAAAGTGACCCCGGGCGCGGAGTTGCGCGCCTTCTACGGCTCAGCCGCCGCCGAGGCCGAGGGCTCAAACAATCTCAGCGGTCTCGCCGATCCCGTGGTCGATGCGCTGATCGAGGCCGTCGTCGAAGCCGAGAGCCGCGACCAGCTGGAGCTGGCCGCCCGCGCGCTGGATCGTGTGCTCCGCTCCAAGCAGATCTGGGTGCCGAACTGGCATTCCGCCACGCATCGGATCGCCGTCTGGGACATCTTTGGCATCCCCGAGACGCCTGCGCCCTACGATTTCCTGCGCAATGTCGAGTTCTGGTGGCTCGATCAGGAAAAGCTGGACGCGCTGGAGGCCCAAGGGGCGCTTTGAGCGCCGCCGTGCGGGACGCGGAGCGCGCGGGCGATGATGAGGGTGCGGCGTGGCCAGGAGCTTCGCGCCGTGGGGCGGCCGATCGCGCAGATTCCCTGGCGTCCGAGCGCCCTCACACCCGGCACACGGGCGGCGGGCCCTCCCGCCGCTCTTGGTCCAGAAGGGCAGCGAGGACGGGCTCCGAGACGGCGCCGACCACGACCGTCCGTCCCACGACCAGAGCCGGCGTCCCGACGAAGCCGAAAAGCCGCGCGAGGGCGCTCGTGATGCGCAGACGCTGCGAGACGGCGTCGCTCTCCATATCGGCCCGCAACCGATCGCCGTCCACGCCGATCTCCCGGGCCAGCGCCTGGAGGTATTCGGGCGTCGGAACGAACCGGCTCCGCATCAGCCGCCTGTGGAACGCCGCGTAAGCGCCCTGCATGTCGGCGGCGAGCGCGGCGCGGGCGGCGGCGACCGATGCCGTCCCCAGCCTCGGCCACTCATGCCAGGTGACCCGGACGCCGCTTTCGGAGCGGGCCTGGAGATCCGAGAGACGCTCGGTCAGAACGCGGCAGAACGGGCAATTGTAGTCCGAGAAGGCCGCGATCGGCACGGCCCCGGCGGGGGACGGACCGCCGAACAGGCTTCCGCAAAGATTGGCGCGCAGTTCCGCCGGGGGGAGGGGGCTGTCTGCCGCGCCTGGCGCCTCCAACCCGATAAAGGGCTGTGCGATGCCGCTGGTCTCGCCTGCCGCGATGCGGCGGAAGCCTGGGGGATCGTCCAAAGGTTCGAAATCGAAAACGCCGACGAAATGAGGCGCGATCCTCGGCCAAGCCCACCAGGCCCCGACCGCCGCCGCCGCGATTGCGAGCAGCGCGCCACGACGGGGCAGGGGGCGCGGCGTGTCTCCCGCCGGGTCCACGCTCATTGGGACGCTTCGTCTTGTGCGGTGACAAAGCGCTGATGGGCCCGCTCGCGCTCCGGCCATTGCGTCTTGATCCATTCGAGAACGTCGCGGAGTTCGGCTTCGGAATAGCTCTCGCCGAAGCCGGGCATGTTGCTCTGGTAGCCGCCGCCGACAACCGCCGCCGTGCCGCGCATGGTGATCTCCAGAAGGACGCGGTCGGAATGGTGCCATGTATGGCCCGTCGCATCGTGGGGCGGAGCCGGCAGCTTTCCGTCGGGGCCGGGAAAGCGCCAGTCCGGTTGCCCTGCGAGATCAGCGCCGTGGCAGGCGGCGCAGGCCTCGGCGTAGATCGCTTCGCCGCGGGCAAGGTCGGCGGTGGGGAGCGGGGGGCCATCGGCCCCGCGCGTCGCGCCGCTCCAAAACCAGACCGCCGTGGCCGCCCCGGCCAGGAGGCCGAGCGCCGCAAGAGACTATCGTTGATTCACAGTTTCATTGCCCGTAGCCGCAAGGAATTTCCGATCACCGACACCGAGGAGAGGCTCATGGCCGCCGCCGCGATCATCGGCGACAGAAGGACGCCGAAGATCGGGAACAGGATGCCTGCCGCCACCGGGACGCCGGCCGTGTTGTAGATGAAGGCGAAAAACAGGCTCTCGCATATATTGCGCATCGTGGCCTGCGCCAGCAAGCGGGCGCGGAGGATGCCGCGCAGATCGCCCTTCACCAGCGTCACGCCTACGCTTTCGACTGCGACATCCGCGCCGGTGCCCATGGCGATGCCCACATCGGCGGCGGCAAGCGCTGGCGCGTCGTTGACGCCGTCCCCGGCCATGGCCACCGAAAGGCCCTTGTCCTTCAGACCCGTGATCAGGTCCGCCTTGTCCTCTGGCGACACGCCTGCGCGCAGCTCGTCGATGCCCAGTTCGCGGGCGACCGCTTCGGCGGTGCGCTGGCTGTCGCCGGTGACCAAGACGATGCGCAGACCAGCGGCGTGCAGGTCGCGGATCGCGTCGGGTGTCGTCTCCTTGATGCGATCTGCGACGGCGACGATCCCCGCCAGTAGGCCCTCGACGGAGAGCAGCATCGCCGTCTTCCCCGCGTCTTGAAGATCTGAGACCTGCGCCGCCGCCGCGGCCATGTCGATGCCGAGCTCTTCCATCAGCCGTGCGTTGCCCAGGGCGACCGCGGCGCCGTCGACCGTGCCGCGCACGCCTTTGCCTGTCACGGCATCGAAGTCGCGCGCGTCGAGCCGGGGCGCGCCGCGGTCTTCGGCGCCCGCCAGGATCGCTTCGGCCAGCGGATGCTCCGAGCCCCGCTCCAACGCCGCCGCGATGGCTAGGATGCGGGCTTCGTCCTGCGCGCCGAAGGCCACCACGTCGGTCAGGCTGGGTCGTCCCTCGGTCAGCGTGCCGGTCTTGTCGAGCACCAGCACATCGACCTTGGCGAAGCGCTCCAGCGCCTGCGCGTCGCGGATCAGCACGCCCGCCCGTGCCCCGCGCCCCGTGGCCACCATGATCGACATGGGCGTGGCCAGCCCAAGCGCGCAGGAGCAGGCGATGATGAGCACGCTGACAGCCGCGACGACGGCATAGCCGAGCGCGGGCGACGGCCCGAAGGCCAGCCAGAGGACGAAGGCCAGAGCGGCGATGCCGATCACGGTCGGGAGGAAATAGCCGGCCACCCGGTCGGCCAGCGCCTGGATTGGCGCGCGCGACCGCTGCGCCTGCGCCACCATCGACACGATGCGGCTGAGCACCGTATCGCTTCCCACCGCCTCGGCTGTCATCACGAAGGAGCCGGCCTTGTTCAGCGTGCCGCCGGTCACGGCATCGCCCGATGTCTTTTCGACCGGGACCGGCTCCCCCGTGATCATGCTTTCGTCGACCGAGAATCGGCGCTCGGCGACGGTGCCATCAACGGGAGCGGCCTCTCCGGGCCGCACGCGCAGGCGGTCGCCGGCTTTGACGGCCTCCAGAGGCACGTCTTCCTCGCCCGTCTCGGTCACGCGCCGCGCGGTCTTGGGCGCAAGGTCCATGAGCGCCCGGATCGCGTCGCCGGTGCGGTCGCGGGCGGTGAGTTCCATGACCTGGCCGACCAGCACCAGGATCAGGATGACCGCCGAAGCCTAGAAATGGAGCGGCGGGCCGTGATGCCCCTGCAATTCCGCCGGAAAGATGCCGGGCAGCAGCAGCGACACCAAGCTGAAGCCATAGGCGGCGCCGGTCCCGATCGCGATAAGGGTCCACATGTTGAGATTGCCGGTCACGATCGAGGTCCAGCCGCGCTTGAAGAACGGCTGGGCCACCCAGACCACGACCGGCGTGGCCAGCAGGAATTGCAGCCATCGCACCGTTGCGCCCCCGAACCACTCGGCCCAGGGCTGGCCCATCATGCCGGCCATCTCCAGCAGCAGAACGGCAAGCGCCAGGGGGCCGCCGATCCAGAGCCGTCTGCGAAAATCGACGAGCTCGGGGTTCGGGCCCGCATCGGCCGTTGGCAGCATCGGCTCCCGCGCCATGCCGCAGATCGGGAAGTCGCCCGGTCCCTCCTGCACGATCTCGGGATCCATCGGGCAAGTGTAGAGCGTCCCCTCGGGCATCGGTTCGGGCGCGGGCCGGTCGCCGAGATAGTCTTCGGGCGCAGCCTCGAACTTCTCCCGGCAGCGGCCAGAGCAGAAGTAGAACCGGTCGCCCGCATGCTTGGTCATATGGCGCGCGGTGGCGCGGGTGACGGTCATGCCGCAGACCGGGTCCTCCGCCTCAATATAAGCGCCTGGATCGGCGGCGAACTTCTCCCGGCAGCCGTCGCTACAGAAATGATAGAGATGGCCGCCATGGTCGAGGCGCGGCTTGCCGGCCTCTGGGTCGACGATCATACCGCAAACGGGGTCGCGGGTGATGACCTCGGCCTCTTGCGGTCTCTCGGGCATGGGTATCACCCTTCCATCGGTAAGATGGTAGGGCTTCGAGTTACTGGAAGGTCAAGGGTGTCTCGGCTCTCGGTCCAGCCGATCGGCGTCCTGTCCCTCGAACGGGCTTCAAGGCGGAAGCTTCGCGCTGCCCTCCGGCGACGTCAGGACCGGCAGCGGGCCACCCTGGACATCCGCTCCTTCGATTTCTGGGTGCCGAGTGATGTTAGCAACGGGCGCAATGCCGCCTGTCAAAGGGACGTGGACGCCTTGATCTGACGGCTAGCCCGACGTGACGCAACCGTCCGAGGGCAGCGAAAGATGGCCCGCGCCCGCCGGACCCGCCTGGGCTTGGCGGCTGGGCCGACCCGACTGCGGTGCGGAGCCTCAGGGACCGAAGACGCCCTGAGCGCCTGGGCAATCCTGGACGGGGTCAAGGCCCGGCCCTCCCTTTCTGGTGAAGCGATCCAGATGCCGTTTGCATCCGTCTGACACGAGCGGGTAAGGCCGGCAGACTAACCGGGCAGAATGCCCCTATTGCATTGGGAAAAATGACATTGAAAGCAGGACGACATATCCTCATCGCCGCTCTCTTGGTGATTTCGGCGCAGGCCGCGTTTGCGGAGACGCGCAGTCTCGATCCGGACGCCCTCAGCCCCGCTCTCGAAGGGCGAACCTCGGATTTCCTGGCGGTCGATCTTGGCGATGGCACGCGTTGCGAGCTTGCCGGGAGCGATCTGACGCGCCGCCACGCCCCGTGGTCGACGTTCAAGATTCCGAATTTCGTCAACGCGCTTGAGACGGGCGTGGCGTTGGGCCCGGACCATTGGCGGGACTGGGATCAGGATCGTCGCCCGGCGGCCGCATACTGGCCCCGGGCCTGGCGCCAAGGTCAGACGCTTGCGGCCGCGTTTCAGCGATCGGCCGCGTGGTATTTCCAGGACGTGGCCCTGGATGTCGGCGAAGGCCGGTATCGGCAGATCCTCGAAGCCTGGGCGTATGGGAACGCCAACGCTCCCGATGGCGATGACGGCTTTTGGCTGGGCGGTCCGCTGACGGTCTCCGTCGAAGAGCAAGTGGCCTTCGTCGGTGCGCTTCTCTCTGGCGAGATCGACGTGGCCCCCGCAACGCTAGACGCCTTGTTCAGCGTCAGCGCGGATGGCGCGCTTGGGGCGCATGTGGTGCATGGAAAGACGGGCTCTGGACCGGTCGAGCCGGGCCGCTTCGATGGGGCGTTCGAGGGGTGGTATGTGGGCTGGCTGGCGCGCCAGGGCGCGGCGCCGGTCGCGCTCGCGCACTATGTCCGGGCGCAGACCTTTTCAGATCTCCGGACCTTTCGGAGGGACCACGCCCTCGTGCTCCTGGAGGCCTGTGGATTCTGACGCGATCCGTGCCCTTGGCCGGGCTGCCCCTGATATCCGCCTGGAAAGGCGGTTGTCGGAAGCTCGGCCAACCTATCCTCGGATGGCCCTTGGTAAGATCATGTGGCCTTGCATATGGGATCATATGACCTTACTGTGACCTCTGATCCACGAAGGAGCGACAAGCCATGGAAAGCCCCGTCCTGGACCGTGCCGCACCGGACCGGCAGGGGGTTGCCCTGAAGGCCTTCGCGCGGATCGTGGGGGCATGGTCGCTCACCCTGCGGGAAGCGGCCGCGCTTGCGGACATGTCGGAATCCACCTGGAAGCGCGCGAAGAAGCCCGGTTTCTCGGGGGATCTGACGCGGGATCAGATGCTGCGTCTGAGCGCGCTCATCGGCCTCTACAAGTCGCTCGAACTCTATTTTGACGCGCCGATCTCGCGGGACTGGGTGAAACTACCCAACCAGGGCCCCGAGTTCGACGGCGCGCGCCCGGTGGACGCGATGATCGAAGGCGGCTTGCCGAAGATCCTTCGTGTGCGGGCCTATGTGGATGCGCTCAGGGGCGGCGTGTGAGGACCAGGTCGGTCAATGACCGTGCCCTTGTCCGGCTGATCTCCGAGGCCCACCACAAGCCTCCGGTGCTGAGGGGCCTCGTCGACAGCGACGAAGAGGCGGAGATCCTCGCCGAGATCGAAGGGGAAACCAGCGCGCGCCTGATCGCCGAGGCTCAGGGCAGCCCCGCGTTGGATCGCCGGGAACTGGCCTTCGCCCGGCGATCCCATGACCTGAGCCTCTACGGGCAGAGCCATATCAACGCCGCCTTCAGCTACACGCGGCCCTCGGGAAACCGGTTCAACACCGGCGCGCGCGGCGCGTGGTATTGCGCCTGGGGCATGCTGACCAGCGCGCAAGAGGTCGGATTTCATCGGACCCGCGAGCTGGGCTTCATCGGCCGCTACGAGGATGAGGCGCGCTACGTCGAGCTGCTGGCCGACTTTATCGGCGATTTCCCGGACCTGCGGGGCGCGGCGCATCCCGCGCTCGACCCGGACCCCGCGCGGGGCTACCCGGCCGGACAGCGCCTTGCCGCGGATTTGAGGGCCGAGGGGCATCGCGGGCTGGTTTACCCATCCGTGCGCCATCCGGGCGGGCGGTGCTTCGTCGCCTTCGATCCAGGGATCATCCAGAATGTTCGCCCGGGCGCGCGGTGGAAGCTCGTCTGGCGCGGGGCGCCCGACTTCACGATCGAGGGGCTGTGACGGCGGTCGTTGCCGTCCTGCTGAGCATCGGGCATCAAGCGATCCGCTACTCAGGGGCGAGGTGGCCGCGTCCCTCCTCTCCCGGCGCGCGCTTGAGCCGGGACGGCGGGGCGGTTTTGTTGCCGCACGGATATCGGGTATAGGATGGCTGGCGAGGGTGGCCATTTCGGCGCGCGGCTCATATGTGCCAGCACGCGGCTTTAAGGGGTGATCTCTGAAGATTTCGGCGCGCGTTCCAGCGTCGCAGCCCCCCGCCGCCAGCAATTTGAAGATACGCAAGAATGGATATCAGCCAAAACGCTCGACTGTCTGTGGCCCCGATGATGGACTGGACCGACCGGCATTGCCGCGCGTTCCATCGCGTGCTCTCGGCGCAGGCGCTGCTTTACACCGAGATGGTGACAAGCGCGGCGCTGGTCCGCGGCGGCGCCGCGCGGCTGCTGGATTACGGCGAAGCGGAGCACCCCGTGGCGCTGCAACTCGGTGGCTCGGATCCGGGCGAGTTGGCGGAGGCGACCGCGATGGCCGTCGCGCGGGGCTATGACGAGGTGAACCTCAATGTCGGCTGCCCCTCGGACCGGGTGCAGTCGGGCTGCTTCGGCGCGGTCCTGATGGAGCGGCCGGGACTGGTGGCGGAGTGTCTCCGGGCGATGGGCGACGCGGCCGGCCCCGTGCCCGTCACCGTCAAGTGCCGCATCGGCGTCGACGACCAAGATCCGGAGACCGTGCTGCCCGATTTCGTCGCACGCGTCGCCGACGCGGGGGTCACGCGCCTGACGATCCATGCGCGCAAGGCTTGGTTGCAGGGCCTTTCGCCCAAGCAGAACCGGGAGGTGCCGCCGCTCGATTACAGTCTCGTGCATCGGATCAAGGCGCGCTTTCCGGAGATGCACCTGTCGATCAATGGCGGGATCGCGACCCTGGATGCGGCGATGGAACAGCTCGACGTGATGGACGGCGTTATGGTGGGGCGGGCCGCCTATCACGATCCCGCCGCGATCCTGCTCCGGGCGGATTCTCGGATCTTCGGCGCGGTGGATCCCTGCGCCTCCCGCGTGGAGGCAGTGATGCGGATGGTGCCCCATATCGAGGCACATCTGGCGGAGGGCGGCAAGCTGGGTCAGGTCACGCGGCACATGCTGGGCCTGTTCTCGGGCCTGCCCGGGGCGCGCGGATGGCGCCGGACGCTCTCGGAAGGCGCGACGCGGCCCGGTGCGGGTCTCGACGTGCTCTATGCCGCGTTGGAGCAGGTGACGGAGCGCGCGGCCTAGCCTTGCCGGAGGCGAGCGGCGCGTCCGCCGCGACGCACGCGGTGGCGGGCTTCGCGGGCGGGCAACTCCGCCATGATCGCGCGCCGCGTCTCGGGCGTCATCCGGGACCAGGCGGTGATCTCGTCGATCGAGCGCAGGCAGCCGGTGCAGAGCCGCGTCTCGGGATGAACAACGCAGATCTTCACACAGGGGCTCTCGATCTCGGCCCGGCTCCAGATTTCGTCGCTCACGACGTGCTCCTCAGATGGTTCAGGCGGTCCAGGACGCCTTGCAGGATGTAGCCGGCGGCGACGTGGTCGATGACCTCGGCCCGGCGTTTGCGGGAAGTGTCGGCGGCCAGCAGCGCGCGCTCGGCCGCGACCGTCGAGAGGCGCTCATCCCAGAAGACGAGCGGCGTGTCGATACGGCGCGCGAGATTGCGCGCGAAGGCGCGTGAGGCCTGGACCCGTGGCCCTTCGCTCCCGTCCATGTTGAGCGGCAGGCCCAGTACGATCCCGGTCACGGAGCGCTTCTCCAGGATCTCCTCCAGCGCGACCGCATCGGCGGTGAACTTCGTGCGCCGGATCGTTGTGAGCGGCGTCGCGACCGAACGCAGCCCGTCCGAGACGGCGACGCCGATCGTCTTGGTCCCCAGATCCAGCCCGGCCAGCGCACCGACCGGGGGCAGGGCGGCGGCAAAGGCCTCCACGCTGTCGCAGATCACGGGGTGAAGCCCGCCCGGTCGGCGGCCTGCGCGAGCATGTCCAGGGCGCCTTGGTTGCCCTCGAAGACCAGAATGGCCTCGTTATAGACCGCAACCGCGGCATTGAGGTTGCCCGAGACGCCATAGGCGGTGATCAGGCGCGCCCAGTCT
The DNA here is from genome assembly GCF_900116765.1 of Jannaschia seohaensis. Classification (GTDB taxonomy): domain Bacteria; phylum Pseudomonadota; class Alphaproteobacteria; order Rhodobacterales; family Rhodobacteraceae; genus Jannaschia; species Jannaschia seohaensis. Next base: position 68,002 of record NZ_UETC01000010.1, read on the forward strand.
TCGACCGGCCCCCCATCGGAGGCAAGGCGCGCCGCAAGGCCGGAAATCATGCCCTCGATCATTTGGACGCGCTCTTCCATCGTCATCTCGCCGGCCGCCTCGATATCTTCGGCACTGGGGCCGCGCGGACGGGGGAGTTGGTCAAGAGGGGTCGGATCGCCCGCCGCCTGGGAGATCGCTTCGATCCGTGCGTAGATGACCGGCAGCCAGGGCGCGTCGGGCGTGCTGTCGGCCACCAGGCGGCGCCAGACCGGCCAGGCCAGATCCGGCCGGCCGCCCTGCGCATACATGCTGCCCAGATAGAACCGGGCCAGTCCATGGGAGCTGTCCCGGGTGAGCGCCGCCTCTAGGGCCCGCTCGGCCTCGGGCGAAACATAGCCTCCCGCCGCCAGGATCATCAGTTCGGCGAGCGATGCGTAGTCGTTGGCCGTCGCTTCGTCGCCGAGGATCTCGATCACCCGCGTCTGGGCGCGCCACGCCGCCTCCATGTCGCCCAACCCCGCCTCGGTCTGGGCGGCCAGCCGCCAGCCGCGCAGATCGTCCGGCCGCTCCTTGAGCACGTCACGCAATTGCTGCGCCATCGCGGTGACGTCCGGGCGGGAGGTGTCGATCTGGTTGGGAACCTCTGCCTCCGCCGCGGCCTGGCCGGCCCGGGCGGCGCGGTTCTCCTCGATGGCGCTGATCCGGGTCTGGAGCGGCATGTCGCCATAGCCCGGCGCGCCGATCGTCAGATAAGTCGCCAGCGTCACCGCCACGACCAGCACGACGGCGAGGCCCGCGCCGATCCAGCCATTGCCGTGAAAACCGGCCGTCGCCGCCTGCGCCGCCTTGTCCGCGGCCAGCAGACGCCGTGCCACCTCGGCGCGGGCGGCCTCGGCCTCGGCCTCGGTCAACGTGCCGCGCGCCCGGTCCCGGTCCAGCTCCGCAAGCTGGTCGCGATAGACTTCGACATCCGGTGCGGCCACTTCCGGCGGTGTGCGGAATGCCGCGATCACGATAGCGGTGCAGCCGGCCGTCAGGGCGATGGCCGCGATCCAAAATAGCATGAGACCCCTCCGTTTCGCGCCGGACCCTAGACTGGGCGGAAGATGGCCGAAAGGCCGGATGACGCGCCTGTGAGGCAGGAAGCGACGCCATGTCGCAAAGCGCATCGGGAGTGCCGCTTGAACCCGCTCCAACCGTGGTGTCCAGAGGTTAGGCCGGGGCAGGGGACCCCTCTGACAGGACGACCATGAGACGCTTCTCCGCATTCGCCATCGCGCGCGAGGCCCTGCGCTATCACCAGGGTTGGGGCCGCACCTGGGCCAAGCGCCCGCCCAAGCCCCGCTACGATGTCGTCATCGTCGGCGCGGGCGGGCATGGGCTGGCGACCGCCTATTACCTGGGCAAGAATTTCGGGATCACGAATGTTGCGATCCTCGAAAAGGGTTGGCTGGGCGGCGGCAATACGGGCCGCAACACCACGATCATCCGCTCGAACTATCTTCAGGACCCGTCGGCCGCGATCTACGAAAAGTCGCGCAGCCTCTATGAGACGCTGAGCCAGGACTTGAACTACAACCTGATGTTTAGCCCCCGCGGCGTCATCATGCTGGCGCAGACCCATCACGAAGTCCGGGGCTACAAGCGCACGGCCCATGCCAATTCGCTCCAAGGCGTTGAGACGGAATGGATCGGCCCCGCCCGCGTCAAGCAGCTCTGCCCGATCATGAACATCAATGGGCCGCGCTATCCGGTGCTGGGCGGCCTCTGGCAGGCGCGGGGCGGCACGGCGCGGCACGATGCCGTGGCCTGGGGGCTGGCGCGGGCCTGCACCGACATGGGCATGGACATCATCCAGAAATGCGAGGTGACCGGCATCCGGCGCGAGGGCAGCAAGGTTGCCGGCGTCGACACAACCCAGGGCCCCATCGACTGCGACAAGCTGGGCGTGGTCGTCGCGGGCCACTCGGGCGTGCTGGCCGAGATGGCGGGCTTCCGGTTGCCGCTCGAGTCGGTGGCGCTCCAGGCCCTCGTGAGCGAGCCGATCAAGCCCTGCATGGACGTGGTCGTGATGGCCAACACCGTCCACGGCTACATGAGCCAGTCCGACAAGGGCGAGATGGTGATCGGCGGCGGCACGGACGGTTTCAACAACTACACCCAGCGCGGCAGCTTCCATCACATCGAGGAGACGGTCCGCGCCCTCTGCGAGACCTTCCCCATCGTCTCTAGGCTCAAGATGCTGCGCCAATGGGGCGGGATCGTCGACGTGACCGGCGACCGCTCCCCGATCATGTCCAAGACGCCGGTCGAGGGCATGTTCATCAATTGCGGCTGGGGCACCGGGGGGTTCAAGGCGATCCCGGGCTCCGGCTGGGGCATGGCGGAACTGATGGCCAAGGGACACTCGCCTCTGACCGATTCGTTCGGGATGGAGCGCTTCCGGGAAGGCCGGTTCATCGACGAAAGCGTTGCCGCGGGGGTGGCACACTGATGACGCATGAAAGACAGGCATCGGCGGTTTTTCGCCGCCTCTTCCTGGGGCGCGCCGCGCGTTTGACAAGAAAGTCCCTTTATTTCGGGGGGTCTCACGCGATTGGGAATGCGATAGAATTGTTTCGTGATCGAAACGTAACATTTATAGCATCATGGCATATTTCCCGTCTCCCATACGCATTCGCGGCCTCGCCCTCGTCGTTTTCGGCACCCTTGCCGCCGCGCTCCTCGTTGCGCTCGCCTTTGCGACGGGCTTGGTGGACCTTGGCCTCGGCGCTCCGACCGTTCGGATCGATGCGCCCGGCCCGTCGGAGTGGCCCAGATACCCGGAGTGATCGCCCCCGCGTCACCGGCCTGACCGGAGGCGCGCCATGCTGATCCTGACCTGCCCCTATTGCGGCATCGACGCCGACGAGACCGAGCTTGCGCCCGGAGGCGAGGCCCATCTCAAACGCGAGGGCCCCGATAGCTCCGACGACGCGTTCGAGGCCTATCTCTTTGCCCGCGACAACGTCCGGGGCATTCATCTAGAACGCTGGCGCCACGCTTATGGCTGCGGCAAGTGGTTCCTTGCCGCGCGCGACACGGCGACGCTCGAAGTGCTGGGCACCTATTCGGCCCAGACCTCCGAGCCGCCGGCCGAGATCCGCACCCGCATTCAGGAAAGACAAGCCCGATGAGCATGCGTCTGGCGACGGGCGGCCGGGTCATCGACCGGACCCGCCCGATCGAGTTCACGTTCGACGGTCGCGTGATGCGCGGCTATGAGGGCGACACGGTCGCCTCGGCTCTGCTGGCCAATGGTCAGCTGCTGATGGGCCGCAGCTTCAAATATCACCGGCCCCGCTCCGTCGTCGCCTCCGGCGCGGAAGAGCCCAATGCGTTGATGACGATCGGCAAAGGCGGGCGGGAGACGCCAAATGTCCGCGCCACCGAGCAATTGCTGGAGGAGGGGCTGGAGGTCCGTTCCCAGAACGCCTGGCCCTCGCTCGGCCTCGATATCGGCCGGATCAACGATTTTGGCGCGCGGTTCCTGCCCGCCGGGTTCTACTACAAGACGTTCATACACCCGCGCCCGTTCTGGAAGCATGTGTTCGAGCCCTTCATCCGCAAGGCGGCCGGCCTCGGCCCCGCGCCGACGCGGCCCGATGAGGACCGCTACGAATTTACTTATGATTTCTGCGACGTGCTCGTTGTCGGGGGCGGCATTGCCGGTCTGATCGCGGCGCGCGACGCCGCCGCCGATGGCGCCCGGGTGATGCTGGTGGAGCGTGGGCCGCATTTCGGCGGCCGGGCCGTGATCGACGGGGATGTCATCGACGGGCAGCCGGCCGAAGATTGGGTGAAGGCCGTCGTGCAAGAGCTTGCCGCCATGGAGAATGTTACGCTCCTGACCCGCTGCGAGGGTTCGGGCGTCTACGACCATGGCTATGTGCTCTGCGACGAGGCCGTCTCCGGTCCCGTGCGGCAGCGGCTTCGCCGCGTGCGCGCCGGTCACGTGATTGCCGCCACGGGCGCTCTGGAGCGACCCTTGTCTTTTGCTGGTAACGATTTGCCGGGTGTTCTGCTTGCGTCCGCGCTTCGCGACTACGTGGTCGCGCATGGGGTTTCGGTCGGGGACCGGACGGTTATCGTCACGAATAACGACGATGCCTATCGCACCGCCAAAGTGCTGATCGAGGCGGGTCTGCGCGTTCCGGCCATTCTCGATGCCCGGACCGAGGTCGACAGTCCGTTGGTAAGCGAAGTCAAAGCTCTAGGCGTCGATGTTCATCTCGGCCGCGCACTTGCCAAGGTCCTCGGCCCCAGTCACGTCTCGGGCGTGGCCGTCTGTCTCCAGGCCGGCGAAGGCGCCGTCATGCAGGAGATCAGCTGCGATTGCGTTGCGATGTCAGGCGGATGGTCCCCGGTCGTGCATCTGTGGTCGCACTGCGGCGGTAAACTTTTCTGGGACGAGGAGCGGGCGATGTTCCGCCCCGATCCGAACCGCCCGCCGACCGGCGCGGATGGCAAAGGCTTCGTCACCTGCGTCGGCGCCGCGTCGGGCGCTCTGACCACGGCCGAGGTGGTGGCGTCGGCCAGCAACGGGACGCCCCCTGAGGTGGAACCTGAGACGACGACACCGATCGCGCCGGTCTGGATTATGCCGCACGGGGCCGGAGCGAAGCTGCGCGCCAAGATGTGGCTGGACTTCCAGAACGACGTGAAGGTGTCGGATGTCCGTCTCGCCGCCCAGGAAGGCTTCGAAAGCGTCGAACACGCCAAGCGCTACACGACGCTGGGCATGGCGACGGATCAGGGGAAACTGAGCAACATCAACGGACTAGCGGTGTTGTCCGAACGCCTGGACACGCCGATCCCGCAGGTCGGCACCACCACCTTCCGGCCGCCCTACACACCGATCACGCTGGGGGCGCTGGCCGGGGAGGCGAAGGGCGATCTGTTCCAGCCGCTGCGCCAGACGCCCATGCATGACTGGCATGTCGAGGCCGGGGCCTACATGGAGCCCGTGGGCCATTGGCGCCGGCCCTATTGCTATCCGAAAGGGCGCGAGAGCCACGCCCAGGCCGTCGAGCGTGAGGTGAAGACCGTCCGCGAAGCGCTTGGAATGCTTGATGCTTCGACGCTTGGGAAGCTGCTGGTCCGGGGACCGGACGCGGGCCGTTTCCTGGACATGCTCTACACGAACATGATGAGCAACCTGAAGCCTGGGCGCTGCCGCTACGGTCTGATGTGCGACGAGAACGGCTTTCTGATCGATGACGGGGTGGTCGCGCGCATCGATGAGCAGACCTGGCTGTGCCACACGACGACCGGCGGGGCTGATCGCATCCACGCGTGGATGGAGGATTGGCTGCAATGCGAGTGGTGGGACTGGAAGGTCCACGTCGTGAACCTCACGGAGCAGTTCGCGCAGATCGCCGTCGTCGGACCGAACGCCCGTAAGGTTCTGGAAAAGCTGGGCGGGATGGATCTCAGCGCCGAGGCGCTGCCCTTCATGGCCTGGGCCGAGGACGAATTGGGCGGTTTTCCGGTTCGCGTCTTCCGCATCAGCTTCTCGGGCGAACTCTCCTACGAGATCGCCGTGGCCGCAGGGCAGGGCCGCGCGCTTTGGGATCGGTTGATGGCCGAAGGGCAGCCGTTCGGGATGACGCCCTACGGGACCGAGGCGCTGCACGTGCTGCGGGCCGAAAAGGGCTTCATCATGATCGGCGACGAAACCGATGGGACGGTCGTGCCGCAGGATCTCGGGCTCGATTGGGCGATCTCCAAGAAGAAAACGGACTACCTGGGCAAGCGCGGCCAGATGCGGCCGGAGTTTCACAAACCGGATCGCTGGAAACTGGTCGGGCTGGAGACGCTCGACGGCTCCGTCCTGGAGGAAGGCGCCTATGCGGTCGCGCGGGGCACGAATGCCAACGGGCAGCAGAATGTGGAGGGGCGCGTGACCTCGACCTACTACTCGCCCACACTGGGCCGCGGCATCGCCATGGGGCTGGTCGCGCGGGGTCCGCAGCGGATGGGCGACATCCTCCGCTTCACCCGTATCGGGAAGGAGCCGCAGGAGGCCCGGATCGTCTCGCCGGTGTTCTACGATCCCGAGGGGGAGAAGCAAAATGTCTGACATTACGGTTTCCACCCCGGGCCCGATCGGCATGATCACCTTGCGAGGTGCCATGGAGGTGCTCGGCTCAGTCGTAACGAAAGTGACGGGATGTGCCTTGCCCGAGAGGCGAAAGTTCTCTGTCTCGGGGGCTTACGCTGCGTTGTGGATGTCGCCGGACGAGCTTCTGTTGGTCTGTGACCACGATGAGGCCGACGAGATCGCAAAACGCCTGACAACCGAGCTCGGCGCGGCCTTTGCGACGGTTGCCGTCGTCAGCGACGCGCGCGCCGTCTTCGACCTGGCCGGACCGGAGGCGCACCGAGCCCTGGCCAAGCTCTGCCCCGTCGACTTCCCGCGCCTCGCCGAAAACGAAGTCCGCCGGACCCGGATGGCGCAGGTGCCGGCGGCGCTCTGGCGGCATGGAGAGGGGTGGCGCGTGGTCTGCTTCCGCTCGGTCGCGGGCTATGCGGAGCGGCTGCTGACCAACGCCGCCGCTTGACGATCCCGCCTCAGCGCCTCACTTCACGGGGAGCGAAAACCGAACCACAGGGGGCCATCATGGCATTCGACCTTCCCGATCTTCCCTACGCGCATGACGCGCTCGCCTCCAAGGGCATGTCCAAGGAAACGCTGGAATATCACCACGACCTCCACCACAAGGCCTATGTCGACAACGGCAACAAGCTGATTGCCGGCACCGAGTGGGAGGGCAAGTCCCTGGAGGAGATCATCAAGGGCACCTACGATGCCGGTGCCGTTGCCCAGTCGGGGATCTTCAACAACATCAGCCAGTTGTGGAACCACAACCAGTTCTGGGAGATGATGACGCCCAACACCACCGCCATGCCCGGCGAGCTGGAGAAGGCCATCACCGAGAGCTTCGGATCGGTCGACGAGTTCAAGTCGCAGTTTTCTGCGGCCGGTGCCGGGCAGTTCGGCTCGGGCTGGGCCTGGCTGGTCAAGGACGCCGATGGCAGCCTGAAGGTCACCAAGACCGAGAACGGCGTGAACCCGCTCTGCTTCGGTCAGACCGCGCTGCTGGGCTGCGACGTGTGGGAGCATTCCTACTACATCGACTACCGCAACAAGCGGCCGGCCTACCTGACGAACTTCCTCGAGAACCTCGTCAACTGGGAAAACGTCGCTTCCCGGATGTGAGCCGGGAGGGAATTTGGTGGCGCCGGGGTGACCGGCGCCACTTTTTTCGATAGCATCGCGTCGATCCGGCGGGAGAGGTCGGAATTCTTCTTCTGCGAATGGGTTCTCGCACAAGAAGTCCCTCGTCCTCGCGGCCGGTCTGGCCCTCACCGCCCTCGTCGGCAGCGCGGCCAGCCTGTTCGCTTTCAAGGAGGTCGGGGCCGGCATCATAGGGACGTTGTCCAGTTCGATCGACCTGTCCGGCGCCTTTTAGGCCGGATCTACTAATCTCTCTGGGAACGACTTCATATTGCCCGGATCGGCCACCCTCGTGGCAACCGACGATGCGACGGTCAGTTCGCTCGGCTTCTTCGGCTCCGGGCCGGGCTCCTTCGGCTCGGGCACAAACGCGTCCAGGGTTTACAGCGGCGACGACTTCCTTGTGAACGGGTTCGGAGGCACGCTCTACCTGTCGCCGTCCCCCGTGTCCGGCTCTGCGCTGAGCGGAACGTTCACCCTCGCCGGGCAGAGCCTCGCGAGTATCGGCGTCACCCCCGGGCAGCTATGTCTACAGCCTTCCGAACGATACGGTGACAGTGCATTTCGGCCCCGCCGCTTTCATCCCTCTCCCGGCGAGTCTTCTCGCGGCCGCGTCGCCGGACCTGACCGTTTCACCGCGACAGCCGGGCCTGCGCGCAGGAACACGATCGGGTTCGAGGCGTTTTGTCTCCGAACCGAGAAGGAGGCGCGACCGATGGCCGACAGACACCGCTCCCAGGACGGACGACGCGAGACGGACCAGTTTATCGAGGACATGCCTGACACGCCCGATCAGCAGGGCCGCTCTGGCGGGCAGGTCGCCCGCGACGTGGGCACCGAGGACAGCCTGAAGCGCGCGAGTGCGCAGGGCGTCAAGGGCATGACCCGCGTCACGAAGTCCAAGGAACGCGACGAGGACGGGGAGAATGGCCAATGACCGGCATTCCTCATGATGCGCTGGTCGTCGTGACCGATAGCGAGAAGGTTCTGTTCCTGCGCAACCGGACGGACGCCCAGGATCCCAACCTTGCTGTGACCGGCAAGGAGGAGGAGCCCAACCCTCCTGATCGTGCGCAGACCGAGAACCTGCGCGGCCGCCAGTCGGAAAGCACGGGTTCCGGGGTCTATGCGTATGACGAGACCGACTTCCACGAGCTTCAAAAGGAGCGCTTCGCGGCGGATCTGGCCGAAAAGCTCTATGCCTTGGCCCATGTGGGGGCATTCGAGCGCCTGATTCTCGTCGCGCCGCCGACTATCTTGGGCGTGATCCGGGACGAGATGCACAAGGAAGTCGAGGACAAGCTGATCGCGACCATCGACAAGACGCTGACCAACCATCCGCGCGACAAGATCGAGAAGATCGTCGCCGAGACGCTGAAGACGGCTTAAGCCAGCAGATCCAGGGCGGCCCCGGCGTCCGGGGCCGTCTTCACGAAGTCCAGCAGGCTGCGATCCGCAAATCCCTGGTCGACGATGGCGTCGAGCAACCCGCTCAGCCGGTCCCAGTATCCATCGACGTTCAGGACCACGATCGGCTGGGCGTGCAGCCCGAGCTGGCGCCAGGTGAGGACCTCGAAGAACTCGTCCAGCGTGCCCGCGCCACCCGGCAGCACGACGACCGCGTCCGCGTTCATCAGCATGACCTTTTTGCGCTCATGCATGGTCTCGGTGACGACGAAGCGGGTCAGATCCCGTTTGCCGACCTCCAGCTGCAACAGATGGACCGGGATGACGCCGAATGTCTCCCCTCCGGCCTCCTGAACGGCGCGGGCGACCCGGCCCATCAGCCCCACATCGCCCGCGCCGTAAACAAGGCGCCAGTCGCGCTCCGCGATGCCGCGTCCCAGCTCTTGGGCCGCCTCGGCATAGGCAGGGCGCGCGCCGTCTCGGCTGCCGCAATAGACGCAAATCGATTTCATCGGAGCTCCGCTTATCCGGCTCGAGTCAGTGTTTTGACCTCGAACCCGACCATTGATAGAGGTTCGCCCAGCCCGCGCAAGCGCGGCAGGGGAATCACGATGAACAGCAATGCCGTCCTCGGGGGAGTCGTCGCAACGTGCCTGGTTGCCGGCATTGTCGGCTATGGGCTCCTGACGCGTGGGACCGATGTCATCGCCGTGACCGCGAACGCGCCCGGCGATACTTCCGTGCAGACGCAAGAGGCGCCGGACGAGGCCGCCTCCGTGCCGGCGGTTCCGCCCGCCGAGGTGCCGGTCCAGCCTGCCGCCGCCGAGATCGCCGCCGCCGCGCCCGAGGCGCAGACCACCCCCGAGATGCCCCGCGCGCCAGAGGCGCTCCTGCCCGAGATGGGCCTTGTCCGCGTCGATGCGCAGGGCGGGGCGCTGGTCGCCGGCACCGGGTCCGCTTTGGCCGAAGTGACGGTCCGCCTGGATGGGGTTGCGATTGCCTCCGCCCGAACCGATCGCAGCGGCGGCTTCGTGACGATGTTCGATCTGCCCCTCTCGGTTGAGCCCCAGCTCTTGACGTTGGAAATGGAGACGGCGGATGGGGGCGTCGCTCGCGCCGCCGAAAGCGTGATCGTCGCGCCTGCGCGCCCGGAACCGGCGAGACCCGGCGCGCTGCCCGTCGCCGAGCGGGATACGGCCCGTCCCGCGCAAGAGCAGGAGGTGGCGCAGCAGGCAGAAATTCCGCAAGCAGGGCCGGAACCGCGCGTCGAGACGGCGCAGGGGACCGACCCGGCGCTCGCGACGCCGTCCGACCTGCCATCGGTCGCCGCGGGCAACACGTTTGCCGCACGGACGGAACCGGCGGATCCGGTCGAGTTGGCTTCGGTCGCTCAAACTGGGACCGCCCCGCTCCCCGGGACGGCGCCAAGCGATACGCCGCGCGCGGGCAACGACCGGACGGCCTCCGAGCGCGCCACGCCGCCCGCACCCGCTACGCCGGAGCGGACCGTCGCGCCGGAGCCGACGGCACGTCCTGAGACCGCAACGGAAATCGCCGCCGCCTCTCCGGTGCCCGGCGGGGACGCGCCCGAAATCGCGGCCCGCGAAGCAAGCCCCCCGGAGGCGCCCGCCGCCGCCCCGCGTCTGATCCGAACCGGGCCCCAGGGCCTGTCGGTGATCCCACCCACGACCGCAGCGCAGCCCGAGGTCACCCAAGCGCTTGGCATCGAGGTGATCGCCTATGACGCGGTGGGCGACGTGCAGTTGGCGGGCCGCGCCCAAACAGATGCCGAGCTGCGCATCTATCTCAACAATCAGGCGGTTCAGACTGTGCGCGTCGGACCCGACGGGAAATGGTCCGCGCCGCTCAACGAGGTGGCGAGCGGCGTCTACACGCTGCGCATCGATGAGGTCGATGCTCAAGGCGCAGTGACCGCCCGGGTCGAGACTCCGTTTCAACGGACCGCGCCCGAGATCGCCGCGCAGGCCCGCCGGGATGGCGCGACCGCGATCACGGTCCAGACCGGCTTCACCCTTTGGGCCCTGTCCGAGGGGTATTTCGGTGACGGCGTGCAATATGTCCAACTCTTCGAGGCCAATCGCGACCAGATCCGCGACCCGGACCTGATTTACCCAGGGCAGGTCTTCCGCCTCCCCGAGGTGGAGTAACGATTCTGCCCAATGCCGTCCCGACATGGCCGTCCCGGCCTGAAAGCCTTGCCCATGGCCTCTGATCCCGACGTAACGGGCCCGACCTCCGGCTGGGCGATCATCCGCAAGGTGGCGCCCTATCTCTGGCCCGACGAGGAAACCTGGGTGAAGCATCGCGTCGTCGCGGCCTTGGGCATGCTGGTGCTGGCCAAGGTCGTCGCCGTCTCGACCCCGTTCTTCTACAAGGCCGCCGTCGACACGCTGGCCCCGGACACGGTGACCCCGGCCTGGGCACTCGGTACGGGCGCCATCGCGCTGACCGTGGTCTATGGGCTCGCCCGCGCGCTCAATATCGGCTTCCAGCAGTTGCGCGACGTGATTTTCGCGCGCGTCGGACAAAGGGCGCTGCGCCGCCTCGCGGCCGAGACCTTCTCGCATATCCACCGCTTGTCGATGCGCTACCACATCACCCGCAAGACCGGGGGGCTGAGCCGCATCATCGAGCGCGGGGTGAAAGGCGTGGAGTTCCTGCTGCGCTTCCTGCTCTTCTCCATCGGCCCTTTGGTCCTGGAGCTCTTGATGATCTGCGTTATCCTTTGGATTGCGTTCGATTTCCGATACATGGCCATCGTTCTTGTAACGATCGCGGCCTATGTGGCCTTTACCTTCAAGGTCACGGAATGGCGCGTCCGCATCCGTCGTGAGATGAACGAGCAGGACGCGGACGCCAACCAAAAGGCCATCGACAGCCTGCTGAACTTCGAGACGGTCAAGTATTTCGGGGCCGAACGTCGGGAGGCGGCGCGCTATGACAGCGCCATGGCGCTCTACGAGAAAGCGGCGCTGAAGACCTCCTACACGCTGGCCTTCTTGAATTTCGGGCAGGCGGTGATCATCACGACGGGTCTCGTATCGGTGATGGTGCTCGCCGCGATGGGGGTCCAGGACGGGACGTTGACCGTCGGCGATTTCGTCATGGTCAATGCCTATATGATCCAGATCACGATGCCGCTGAACTTTCTCGGCACGGTCTATCGCGAGATCCGGCAGGCCCTTGTCGATATGGGCGAGATGTTCGGTCTCTTGGAGCAGCCCTCCGAAGTGCAGGACGCCCAGGATGCCGCGCCGCTGGTGGTTCGCGGTGGCCGGGTAGAGTTGCGCGACGTGTATTTCGGCTATGATCCGGCCCGACCGATTCTGCGCGGCATTTCGATTTCGGTTGCCGAAGGGGAGAGCGTGGCGCTCGTCGGCCCGTCCGGTTCGGGCAAGTCGACCATCGGCCGGCTCCTATTCCGGTTCTACGACGTGGATGACGGCGCGATCCTGATTGACGGGCAGGATGTGCGGGCCGTCACGCAAGAAAGCCTTCATGCGCAGATTGGAGTGGTGCCGCAGGACACGGTCCTGTTCAACGACACCATCCGCTACAATATCGCGTATGGGCGGCCTGACGCCTCCGATGCCGAGGTGCGCGCCGCGGCGGCGGCCGCGAAGATCGACCGATTTATCGAGACGCTACCCGAAGGCTACGAGACGGCGGTCGGCGAGCGGGGTTTGAAGCTTTCTGGTGGTGAGAAACAGCGGGTGGGCATCGCCCGGACTTTGTTGAAGGATCCACCGATCTTGCTTTTGGACGAGGCCACTTCGGCCTTGGACACGGAGACCGAGCAGGAAATCCAGTCTGAACTGCGTGCGATGTCGCAGGGACGGACGGTGTTGATGATCGCGCATCGGCTCTCGACGGTGGTCGATGCGGATCGGATCGTGGTCCTGGAAAATGGCCGGGTCGTGGAAGAGGGCACCCATGAGGCGCTTCTGGCGCGCGGCGAACGCTATGCGAGCCTGTGGACCCGCCAGCAAGCCGACGAAGACGCCGCCTAACGCGGTATGCCAGGGAGGCGTCGGGAGAGGCTGTCGTCAAACGGGTGAGCGCTGCCTAGATCCCATCGGTATCGCGCCTGATATGATGGCGCTGTTCGGGGCACATGCAAACGGCCTCTGTCCGACGTGGATAATGGGCCCTGAAACGCGGGCCCTCCGTGCATCTCCACGGGTGGCCTAAAGACTCCGAATGGGTTCGCGGTCATGGCTCGGGCCACCCTCTGTTCTTGTATTCCCGATCGCTCCGTTCACCAAAGTTCAATGTCCTCCGGCCCCAGGGCTGCCGGGCCCGTACTCTGTCGCGCGTCCTCCGCCAGAGGAACCAGGCTTTGTGTGAGCCGCGTCCGCACCGATCCCTGCCTGATCGCAGCGAGCGCCTTGGTCGCCTGTGTCCGATCCGCTGGCGCCGGTCGGGCGAGCACGTCGAGGATGCGCGCGAGGTCTTCTAATGTCTGATGCGTGGCGTCGATGGCCTGCAGTTCCGTAACCAACGCGTCTCGATCGACTTCGCCGCGCGCGAAGGCGACCAAGCCGCCTTCGAGCTGTGCCAGGGCATGGCCGAGTCGCCGACATTCCGAGGCGATCGCCGAATCCAGGCTCGGCGGAACTTTCATAGGCGCCCAACCACCGCTTCAATCGTCGCCTTGATATCTGCCACGGTGAAAGGTTTGGGGAGAAAATTGTTCATTCCCAGAGATTTGCCCGTCTTGATGACCTTCTCGTCACTGCGCCCGGTGATAAGGATGAAGCCAATGCGCTTTGTGACCGGATCGTGCCGAAGATGCTGCAGCAACTGCAACCCATTCATCTCAGGCATATAGAGGTCCGAGAGCACGAGATGGGGGGGATTGGTCCGCGCCTTCTGGATCGCGTTCTTCCCATCGGTCGCATATTCGACATTCCGGATCCCCAGACTGTCGAGCGCCTGAAGCAGCAAGCCGCGGCTGGTGGACATATCGTCAACGACGAGGATCTTGAGGCTTTCCCTCAACGACATGGGACTATCTCCGCAAAGGATGATGATTTTCCGGCGTAGCTCGTCTGTCCGATCAACCGGAGATCGCTGTCTTCGATCAGCAGCCTTTCGGAATGGCCGAGGCAGAGCAGGCCGTCCGGCGCCAGTCGGTCGATTAGATCCGCCTGCACCGTGCGCTGAATGTCGGCGGCAAAGTAAATCGTTACGTTCCGACAAAAGATGATGTCGAACGGGCGTGGGACGGGCAGGGGCTCGATCAAGCTGTGCCGAAGATAGGTGATGCCCGCTTGAAGGTCGGAGATATCCACGCGAGGCGTGTCGCCCCGGGTGCCGAGTGCGGCGGCCGCTCCGTCTTGCAGGGCGACAATGAGCGAGGGATCGCCAAACTGGCTCTTGGCGATAGACAGTGAGATGTAGTCGATATCCGTCGCGAGAATCCGTGCATGTGCGATCCAAGCCGGGCCGAAAACGCATCGGCAGATCATCGCCATCGAGAGCGTCTCCTCGCCGGTAGAGCAGCCTGCGGACCAGATGCGCAGAGGGTCTGACCGGCCACGGTCCAGGGCTTTGAGTGCCCGGGCGAGGAGAGCAAAGTGGTGCGGCTCCCTAAAAACGCTTGTGACGTTCGTCGTCAGCGCAGAGATCAGATACTGTCGCTCCTCCACGGCTGCCGGATCAGAGCCTTCGACGAGCGAGGCATAGACCTCGAAGTCTTGCGCCCCCGTCGCGCGCAGCCTCTTTTGCAAGCGCGAGGCGACAAAGGACTGCTTTCCCTCCTGCAAGTCCAACCCGGCCTCGGCGAGCGCGAGTGAACTCAGCCTGCGAAACGCGCTATCTGGAAGAGAGATCATTGTACCCCTTCCTCGGCCATGCCCGGCAGGCGGGGCAGGACCCGCTCCATCGACAAGATTTGCACCATGGCGTCATCGACGACGAACAGGCGCTCTGCCATGCCGGTCTCGTCCTCCGATGCGACCTTCGGCACGTCCTGCAACTGGTCGGGGACAGGATGGACGATATCGGAAACCGCCTCGACCAGGAGGCCATGGACGCGGCTTCCCTGCTGGATGACGATGATGACGTTGCGCGGATTGTCCTCGGTGCGCGGCGCGCCCAAGCGCATGGCGAGATCCATGACCGGCAGAACGGATCCGCGCAGGTTGACCATGCCCCGCATATAGGGCGGCGCATGAGGCAAGGGGGTCGGCGCGCTCCAACTGCGGATCTCACGGACGGCCATGATATCCACGGCGAATGCGCGGCCGCCGCATCGGAAGGTCAGTAATTCCATCCCGGCGCCATAGGGCGGTGCATCCGACGTGATTTGAGAGGCGAGAGGCGCTGCGGTCATGATAGATGCCCCTCGAATGCGGCAGGCCCGCGGATCGCGTCTGAGGCCAGGGCCAAACCGCCGGGATCGACGATCAGGGCGACCTGCCCATCCCCAAGTATGGTTGCAGCCGAAACGCACGGCACGCGACCGAAGCTATCGCCCAGGCCTTTGATGACGACTTGACGCTGTGCCTCGATGGCATCGACGCGCAGCGCGTAAGCGTCCAGGTCGTCGGGTTTTACGAAGAGAAGAGCGCTGTCGTCATCGGCGCGTCTATCGATTTGCGCCGGAGCGGCGAAGCCCATCCCTTCCGCCAGGTCCAGCAGGGGAACGAAGCGGTCTTGCAGCATCACCACGCTGCGCATGGGGGAGATCGGCTCGATCCGGGCGGAGTCCATGGTCTGCGTCTCGACGATGGCCGCAAGAGGGACGACCATGCGCTGCTGCGCGGAGCGTACGATCATTCCGTCGAGGATTGCGAGGGTCAGGGGAAGACTGATTGAAAAGGTGCATCCCTTGCCGGGCTCGGAATGGGTCGCGATGGTGCCGTTCAGATCGCGGATGGCCCGCTGCACGACGTCCATTCCGACACCGCGGCCGGATAGGTTGGAAATGCTCGCTGCGGTGGAGAAGCCCGGAAGAAAGAGCAGGCGGTCGATTTCAGCCGGTTCGAGAGGCCGGTCGGCGGGGATGAGGCCGCGTTCGATCGCGCGCGCGCGCACCCGCTCCCGGTCGATGCCTTTGCCGTCATCGGTGATTTCGATCACCACCCGATCGGACTGCTGGCGCGCAGAGAGACGGACCGTGCCGGTCGCGGGCTTGCCTGCGGCAATACGATCTGCGGGGGACTCGACACCGTGGTCGATGGAATTGCGGATCATGTGTGTCAGCGGGTCGGACAACCGCTCGACCACGGTCTTGTCGATTTCAGTGGACTCGCCCTCGGTCTCCAGCCGGACATCCTTGCCCGTCATCTGCGCCGCCTCGCGGACGATGCGGGTCATGCGTTGGAAGAGCGAGCGCACCGGCTGTGCTCGGATGGCCATCACGCTGTCTTGGATGTCCCGGGTCAGCTGTTGGAGATCGTCGAGACCGGACGCCGAGTCGGAATTCGAACCCAGCCCGTCCTTCAAAACGCTCTGAGACAGCATCGCCTGACAGATCACGAGTTCCCCGACGAGGTTCACCAATCGGTCGATTCGGTCCAGGTCCACCCGGATGGTTGCCGAAAGCCCGCCTTTTGGGCCCGCGGGAGCGGGGGCCGCGGGTTTGCTGTCTTGGGCCGCGGGCCGCTGTGGCGGCGGCTCGGGGGCGGGCGGGGTCGGTTCCGGGTCGGCGGTGAGCTCCGCTGAGTCTGGGGTCTCTGGCGCCTCAGCTTCCGCACTCGGGGCAGGGTCCGGGTCGGGCACCTCGGGCTCCCGGTAGGTCATCGTGATGACGCAGAGATCCTGGGCGAATTCGAAGACGCTCTCGATCTCGGTCTCGGTCAGATCGGGCGCGGAGGGGTAGAGGTCGATGATCCAGCGGACACGCGGCTGGCTCGGGTCCAATTCCTCCAGCGGCGGCAGATCGCTTTCGATCAGGCGCGGCTCCAGCCGCCCCATCACATGGAGCGCACGGAACAGATACAAGGGTTCGTTGCCGCTGGAGAAGAGATCGGGCAGGGGCTCGAACTGGATCTCCCAATAGCCGCCGGCCTTCGATCTTGGCGCGGTGGGGGCGTCCGGTGCGTCGCCGTCTTCCTCGAACATGTTGAGGTCCAACGGCGTGACTTCGAACGCGTCGTCCAGTGGGGGCAGATCCGCGAGGCCGAAATCGACGTCCTCTTCAGCGCTGCCGGCGCTTGCGCGCGCGGCGAGCTCGGCGAGGTCGTCCGGGATCGTGGCGTCGCCCTCTTCCCCCTCGATCGCCTTGGCCACAAGATCCCCCAGCCGGTCGGACGCACGCAGCAAGGTGGCGACGACGACGGCGTCGATCTCGACCGATCCGCTGCGCAGCCCGTCCAATGCGGTCTCGAATTCGTGGGAGAAAGAAATGAGCGCCGTGAGGTGGAAGGCCCCGGCGCCCCCCTTGATCGAATGCACGGCGCGAAAGACCGCATCGACCGTGTCGGCGTCTTGCTCTCCGGCCTCCAGCCGAAGCAGACCGCCCTCGAGCTGCTCCAGCAACTCGGTGCATTCTTCGAAGAAGGTCGCGCGGATTTCGTCCATGCTCGACATCAGCGCAGCCCCGTCACGGTGCGCAGGGCCACCACGAGGCGCGCGGGGTCGAAGGGTTTGACGATCCAGCCGGTTGCGCCGGCGTTGCGCGCACGTTGCTTGAGCTCTTTCGCGCCCTCGGTCGTCAGAACCAGGATGGGAATACCTGCGAAGACGTCCAGCGCCCGGACCGCCTCGATAAAGCCGAAGCCGTCGAGCCGGGGCATGTTCACATCGGTCAGGATGGCATCGGGCTGTGGGTCCATCGCCTTGAGAATCTCCAGCCCCTCCAGCCCGTCCACGGCCATGGTCGACTCGATCCCCTCCCGCTCCAGCGTGAGGCGGACCATGTCGCGGATCGTGCGGCTGTCATCGATTGCGAGGACGTGCATCAGACACCCCCCACCGGCTGCGCGCCCTTGGTCAGGCGGTCGACCGTGCATCCGAGATCGGCGAGGCAGCGCGTGAAAGCCGCGGAGGGGCACCTGATCTCGACCGAACCGCCCTGGCTGCGCACATGGTCGGTACCTGCGAGGAGCACCTGCAAGGCCGGCGTGGTCACGATCTCCACCGCGGTTGCATCGACGGTGACATCGCCGCTTTGGGCAAGGAACCAGTCGCGCAATCGGCGGGCGGATCCGAGGTCCTGACGCGGCGCAAGGGTCAGCGCCGTGTCCTCTGCGGTTGGGGGAGCGGGGGAAGTCGACACCTTCGGATACTCCGGTCTGGGATACTCGTCCCAGCCGGCATATCCGCCCGGCTCCTAACAAACGGTTACGAGGCGGCGCGCAGCTTCGAAAGATAGGCCGCGCAGCCCGTCAGTGCCGCGAAATCGTCGATGATCAGCGAGACGGGAAAGTTCGCCATGAAGCCGGCGAAGCGGCCCTTGTCACGGAACGCTTCGGGGAACCCCTTCTCCTGAAGGTAAGGCCCGACCGAGCGGGAGACGCCCCCGACGAGATAGACGCCCCCCAGAGGCAAATGGATCAGCGCGAGGTTGCCGACGACCGTTCCGGCGGTGCGGATGAACTGGCGGAGGGTCGCTTCGGCCCGGGGATCGGTGTCGATCCGCGACATGATTTCGGCGGCGGTGAACTCGGCGCTCTCGCCCGCCTCGTGAGAGAGCCAATGGTAGATCCGCTCCAGCCCGCGGCCCGACAACACGTCCTCGATCGCCGGAAAACCGTGGGCGGTGGAGACGAAGGTGCAAAGACGCAGTTCAGCCTCGGTGCGCACAGGCATGTTGGCATGGCCGGCTTCGCAGGCGGGGACGATGCGGCCCGCCGGGGTGTCATGGACCGGCGAGGCGTTGAACCCCGTCCCGATCCCGACGACGAGCCGAGGACCGGCGACCGAGGGGCCCTCGACGACCGTCTCATAGGCGGCTTCCGGCAGATGGCCCAAGGCATGGCCCTGCGCCTGGAGGTCGTTCAGAATCGCGCAGGTCGTCGCGCCGGTCGCATCGGCCAGGCGAGCCTCGTCGATCGACCAGTCGAGATTGGTCAGGCTGCCGACGCCATTGGCTACGGGGCCCGCGATGCAGACGCAGGCGCCGTCGGGGGCCGGACCGCCTTGTTCGGCGCGGTAATGGGCCAGGGCAGGGGCCAAATTGACGAAATCGCGGTTGGCGTATTTCCGCACGGTGTCCTGCAGGACCTCGCGGCCGCGGCTCAGCGCGACGCGGGTATTGGTGCCTCCGACATCGGCCAGCAGGTAGAGTTCGTCGGTCATGGCACACTCCGTAGTTGGGCCAGGCGGAAACGGCCGCGCGAGATCGCGGAAACCGGGCGCCGCGCGTGGGGGGTATTCCAAAACGTGCCGCAGCTTGTCCAGCACAGAGCGACGGGACGGCGGCAGGTCTCACGCATTCGGGGCCGGTCCGGTCGAGGCGCCGATCACCAGTTCGCATTCCCAAATATCCTGGATCGGAGCCAGGCCGGGCCGGGTGATCTGCTCGATCAGGATCTCGGCACATCGCCGCCCGGCCGCCCGCACCGAAGAGCGCGTGGCCGTGAAGAGCGGCGCGTCCTGTGGCCCGTTGGCGAGATAGCTGAGCACGTCGTCATGGGTCACGAGGGAGACGTCCTGGCCCAGACGCAAGCCCAGCTCATGCGTCGCGCGGCGCACGCCGATGGCCATCGTCAGGGAGGAGACCAGAAAGGCGGTCGGCGGGTTGGGGCCTTCCAACATGCGGCGTGCCGCTCCGTGGCCGTTGGTCTCGGACATATCCCCGGCAAAGAGCAGATCCGGGTCGACGCTCACCCCGCGCCCGGACATCGCCGAGGCGAAGCCATCCCGCCGCCGGCAGGCGAAGTCCATGTCGAGATTGCCGTTCAACAGGGCGATCCGCCGATGCCCCAGGTCCAGCAGCAAATCCGTCGCTTTGTGAAACGCTCGGATGTTATCGATATCGACGAAGTTGAACGGCGCGTGCTCGCCCGGCAACCGGCCATGCACGACGAACGGCAGCCCCAGCTCCTGCAAGAGAGGAATACGCTGGTCGCCGATCCGTGGTCCGTGGACGATGACGCCGTCGACGCTGCGGGTCTGGGCCATCTGACGATAGACCCGGTCCTCGCTGCCATCCGTCACGATCGAGAGGGTCAGGTCGTAGTTCTCGCTCGAATAGACCTCGCCTGCACCGGATATGAAATCGGCGAAGACCGGGTTGACGACCTCTTGGTTCAGGGCGGTCGGGATGACGTGGCCGATGGCCATGGCCCGTCCGCTCGCAAGCGCGGCCGCCCTTCGATTCGGGCGATAGCCGTGACGTTTCGCCGCCTCCGTCACGCGGCGCCGCGTTTCTTCCCGCACTTCCGGATAGCCGCCCAAGGCGCGGCTGACCGTGGTCGGCGACAAGCCAAGCAACCCAGCGAATTCCTTTAGATTCAAGATTTGCTCCCTCCGGGGCCTCCCCGCGCTCCGCTCCCGCTCCGAAAAAACACCCTCGCGTATTCCTGAGGTGGGCCTCGGACATTGACTTTCGTCAGCATCGGGCCGATTGCTGGACTTGTCAAAGCGGTTTGGAAAGAGAATCCGGGCCGCAATGCGAAACGCCGGAGGGAACCGGCATCACAACGTGGCCCGACGAGGCCGCACGGGAGGACTTATGAAGAAGCTTGCCAGCAGCACCGCCATCGCGGTGCTTCTTTCGAGTGCCGCCTATGCCGACGGCCATACCGCCGCCTTCACGCCGGGCGAGGGACCGTTCGACTGGGACAGCTACAATGCCTTCGCCGAAGCGACCGATCTCACCGGGCAGACCGTCACCGTGACCGGGCCCTGGACCGGCGACGAGGCCGCCAAGTTCGACATCGTGATGGCGTTCTTCGCCGATGCGACCGGCGCGGAGGTCAACTATTCCGGCTCCGACAGCTTTGAGCAGGACATCGTGATCTCCTCGCGCGCGGGCTCCGCGCCGAACCTCGCGGTGTTCCCGCAGCCCGGTCTCGCCGCCGACATGGCCTCGCAAGGGCTGCTGACGCCGCTGCCCGACGGCACGGCCGACTGGGTCGCCGAGAACTTCGCCGCGGGCCAGTCCTGGGTCGATCTCGGCACCTATGCCGGTGAGGACGGTGAGGACGACCTCTATGGCATGTTCTACCGCGTCGATCTGAAATCGCTGGTCTGGTATTCGCCCGCCGCCTTCGACGAGATGGGCTATGACATCCCGACCACAATGGAAGAGCTCAAGGAGCTGACCGACCAGATCGTCGCCGACGGCGAGACGCCCTGGTGCATCGGCCTGGGCTCGGGCGCGGCGACCGGCTGGCCCGCGACCGACTGGGTCGAGGACATGATGCTGCGGACGCAGCCGCCCTCTGTCTATGACGCCTGGGTCTCCAACGAGCTGCCCTTCGACGCGCCCGAGGTGGTCGCGGCCATCGAGGAATTCGGCTATTTCGCGCGGAACGACGACTACGTCAGCGGCGGCTCGCAGGCTGTGGCCTCGACCGACTTCCGCGACAGCCCGACGGGCCTCTTCGCGATCCCGCCTGCCTGCTATATGCACCGCCAGGCCTCGTTCATCCCGGCCTTCTTCCCGGAAGGGACGGTCGTCGGCGAGGATGTCGATTTCTTCTACTTCCCCGCCTATGCCGACAAGGATCTGGGCGCGCCGGTTCTGGGCGCCGGGACGCTCTTCGCCATCACCAACCCCTCCGAGGGCGCCGAGGCGATGATCGAATTCCTCAAGCTGCCCATCGCCCATGAGCTCTGGATGGCCCAAGGCGGCTTCCTGACGGCGCATGCGGGCGTCAACACCGACGCCTATTCCGAGGATAGCCTGCGCGCGCAAGGCCAGATCCTGCTGGACGCGACGACCTTCCGCTTCGACGCGTCCGACCTGATGCCGGGTGAGATCGGCGCCGGGGCGTTCTGGACGGGCATGGTCGACTACGTCACCGGCGCCTCGGCCGAAGAGGTCGCCGCCGGTGTCCAGGAGCGCTGGCAGTCGCTGAACTGACGGCTTTGACCCGCGCCTTACTGGGGCGGGTCGATCCATGAGCGGGGGCCGGGTGGAGGAGCCCGGTCCCCGCTTTTCCCGACAGCGCGCATGGGAGGAATGTTCATGTCACCGCTTTTGCAAGGCATCCTGACGGTCATCATCGGCGTCGGTGGGTGCATCGGCTACTTCTGGTCGTCGAACTATGTCCTCGACAAGTACATCTTCCCCCCCAAGGGCAAGGATGCCGGGCGCAACATCAATCGCGCCAACGCGATCCGGCCCTGGCTCTTCATGCTCCCCGCGATCCTGGCTCTGGGCCTCTACCTGGTCTATCCGGTCTTCGGGTCGTTCTGGCGCTCGCTGTTCAACCGGGCCGGCGACGAGTTCGTCGGGCTCGGGAACTACGGCCTCCTCTTCGGAGACGGGGAATTCCGGCAGGCGTTGTTCAACAACTTCCTCTGGGTGCTTTTCGTGCCAGCGGCCTCGACCTTCCTGGGCCTGCTGGTGGCGCAGCTCACCGACCGTCTGAGCTGGGGCAACATCGCGAAGTCACTGATCTTTATGCCGATGGCGATCTCTTTCGTGGGCGCGTCGCTGATCTGGAAATTCGTCTACGCGGTCGATCCCGAAATCGGGATCATCAACGCCCTCCGCGCCTCGATGGGGTTCGAGGCGCTCGACCCGCTTCAGGTCGGGTTCTGGAACAACTTTCTGCTGATGTTCATCCTGGTCTGGATCCAGACCGGCTTCGCCATGGTGATCCTCAGCGCGGCGTTGCGCGGCATCCCGGAAGAGACAATCGAAGCGGCGATCATCGACGGGGCCAGCCCGACGCAGATCTTCTTCCGCATCAAGATCCCGCAGATCATGGGCACCATCGTGGTCGTCTGGACCACCATCACCATTCTGGTGCTGAAGGTCTTCGACATCGTCTACACGATGACCGGCGGCAATTTCGGCACGCAGATCCTGCCCAGTTACATGATGGAATACATGTTCCGCGACGACGGGCGCGCGACGGCTGTGGCCTTCGTCATCATGGTGATCGTGCTGCCCGTGATGATCTGGAACATCATGCAAGCCCGCAAGGAGGTGCGTTGACATGGCCGCTAACGATGACGGAATCGCCGGCGAAACCTCCGGCCTGAAGATCGTCACCAATCTCTCGGTCGTCTTCCTGGTCGTCCTCTGGCTGATCCCGACGATCGGCCTGTTAGTCTCGTCCTTCCGCGACCGGGACGCGATCAGCTCCTCGGGCTGGTGGAACGCGCCCTTCGCGACCGAGCAGAACTTTGCCGCCTCCGCCGAGGGGGAGTTCCGGCAGACGCCGGAAGGCTGGGTGCTGGAGGGCAATGTCTTCGGCGAGGACGGCTCGGGCGAGGTCATCTCCTTCGGCGGCCGCCGGTCGGAGCCCAACGCCTTCGCGCCCGGCACCACGGGCGAACTGGTGCGCGGCCGGACCCTGACCGTCGAGACGAACGGCGATTACGTCTATGTCGACCCCGACGAAGAGCAGCCGAGCCGCAACCCGACCGTCTATTTCGGGACCAAGGTGCCGCCCAGCTTCTCGACCGAGAACTACGAGACGATCCTCGCCTCGGCCGGGATGGACGTGGCCTTCATCAACACGCTGACCGTGACGATCCCGGCGACTATCATCCCGATCCTCGTGGCGGCCTTCGCGGCCTATGCGCTGGCCTGGATGGACTTCCCCGGGCGCGGGGTTCTGATCGCCGTCGTGGTCGGGCTGCTTGTCGTGCCGCTCCAACTCGCGCTCGTCCCGATGCTGACCTTCCATAACACCATCGGGATCGGTCAGAGCTTCTACGGGATATGGTTCGCGCATACCGCGTTCGGCTTGCCATTGGCGGTCTACCTGCTCAGGAACTACATGGTCGGCCTGCCGCGCGACATCATCGAGAGCGCCAAGGTCGACGGCGCGACGGACTTCCAGGTCTTCACCAAGATCGTCCTGCCGCTGAGCTTCCCGGCGCTGGCCTCCTTCGCGATCTTCCAGTTCCTGTGGACCTGGAACGATCTGCTGGTGGCTAAGGTGTTCCTGCCCTCCAACTCGGAATCCTGGGTCATGACGGTGAAGATCGCCGACGACCTGCTGGGCTCGCGGGGCGGTGACTGGGGCATCCTCGCGGCGGCGGCCTTCGTGTCGATCGCGGTGCCGCTCTTGGTGTTCTTCACGATGCAACGCTACCTCGTGCGCGGCCTGCTGGCCGGTTCCGTGAAATAGGCCGACACATGAGCGCAATCGCGACCCAGCTCTCCTCCGACACCGATCTCGACTGGTGGCGGGGGGGAGTGATCTACCAGATCTATCCGAGGTCCTTCCAGGACAGCTCCGGTGACGGGATCGGCGACCTGAACGGCATCACCGAGCGGCTGCCCTATGTCGCGTCGCTCGGAGTGGACGGAATCTGGATCAGCCCGTTCTTCACCTCGCCGATGCGCGATTTCGGCTACGATGTTTCGGACTACCGTGACGTCGACCCGATGTTCGGCACGCTGGAGGATTTCGACCTGCTGGTGGCGACCGCCCACCGTCTGGGTCTGCGCGTGATGATCGACCTGGTGCTGTCCCATTCCTCGGACCTGCATCCGTGGTTCCAGGAAAGCCGGATGAACCGGCATAACGACAAGGCCGATTGGTATGTCTGGGCCGATCCGAAGCCGGACGGCACGCCGCCGAACAACTGGCTCAGCATCTTCGGCGGCACGGCCTGGCACTGGGATCCGCGCCGGCTCCAGTATTACTTGCACAATTTTCTATCGACCCAGCCCGATCTGAACTTCCACAACATTGACGTGCAGAACGCGCTGCTGGATATCACCCGCTTCTGGCTGGATCGCGGGGTCGACGGCTTCCGGCTCGACACGATCAACTTCTACTTCGCGGACAAGCATCTGCGCGACAATCCGGCCTTGCCGCCGGAAAAGCGCAACGCCTCGATCGCGCCCGCCGTGAACCCCTATAACCACCAGGAACATCTCTATTCCAAGACGCAGCCCGAAAACCTGCTCTTTCTCAAGCGGTTCCGCGAGTTGCTCGACGAGTATCCCGGCACTGCCGCCGTTGGCGAGGTCGGGGATGCGCAATATGGGCTGAAAATCCTGGGGGATTACACCCGGGAGGGGCAGGGCGTGCATATGTGCTACGCCTTCGAGTTCCTGTCGGGCGACGGAATGAAAGCGTCCCGCGTGGTCGAGACCTTTGAGCGGCTGGAGCGGGAGGCCCCGGATGGCTGGGCCTGCTGGGCGCTCTCGAACCATGACGTGACCCGGCACGTGACCCGCTGGAACCTCGATGACCAGGGCGCGCGCTGCTATGCGACGCTGATGCAGTGCTTGCGCGGCTCGCTCTGCCTCTACCAGGGCGAAGAGCTGGGCTTGACCGAAGCGCGCGTGGCCTACGAAGACCTGCGCGACCCCTACGGCATTGAGTTCTGGCCGGAATATGTCGGCCGCGACGGCTGCCGGACCCCGATGGTCTGGGAGGCGTCGAACCTCAATGGCGGCTTCAGCCGCGCCAAGCCGTGGCTGCCGGTCTGTCCCGAACATCTCGGCCGGGCCGTGGGCCTGCAGGAGCATCGCGAGAATGCGATCTTGCACCATTACCGCCGTGTCATCGCGATGCGCGCGGGCTCGCCCGCGCTCCGTTCGGGCACGCAATCGGAGATGACCGCCGAGGGAGACCTGCTGCATTTCATCCGCGAGAAGGGTGGCGAGCGCTGGTTCTGCGCCTTCAACCTGGGAGGCGAGGCGGTCAGCGTGCATCCGCCCGAGGGCGAATGGAGTTTCGTCGAGGGCGTCGGCGGAACCGACCCGGGCCGGGCCATAACCATCGGCGGGGGCATGCGGCTGGGTCCATGGCATTACACGCTTCTGCGCAGCGTGACCTGAATATTCCACGCGGCCGGGGGAAGGCGCCGGCCACGTGACAGAAAAAGAGGGAGGAGACGCCAGATGGCGAACCTGAAACTGACCGACGTGAGCAAGGTCTATGGCGGCGAGGTGGAAGTCCTCAAGGACATCGACCTCGATATCAAGCAAGGCGAACTCATCGTGTTCGTCGGGCCGTCGGGCTGCGGCAAGTCCACGCTCCTGCGGATGATCGCGGGTCTGGAAAAGATTTCGGGCGGGACGCTCGAAATCGACGGCGAAGTCGTCAACGACGTGCCGCCCTCCGAGCGCGGCATCGCGATGGTGTTCCAATCCTACGCGCTCTATCCGCATATGACCGTGCGGGACAACATGGCCTTCGCGCTCAAGATCGCGGGTAAGTCGAAGGAAGAGATCGACGAGCGCGTGAACGCGGCCGCGAAAAAGCTGCAACTGACCGAATATCTCGACCGCCTGCCCAAGGCCCTGTCCGGCGGCCAGCGGCAGCGCGTGGCCATCGGCCGCTCGATTGTGCGCGACCCGAAGGTCTATCTCTTCGACGAGCCGCTCTCGAACCTCGACGCCGCGCTCCGCGTCGCCACCCGCATCGAGATCGCCCAGCTCAAGGAGCAGATGCCCGACTCGACCATGATCTACGTCACCCACGACCAGGTCGAGGCGATGACGCTGGCCAGCCGGATCGTCGTTCTGGATGCGCTCAAGAACAACGGCCACAAATATTCCATCGGCCAGGTCGGCACGCCGCTGGAGCTCTACGAGACGCCCAACAGCGAATTCGTCGCCCGCTTCATCGGCTCGCCTGCCATGAACCTGTTGGCCGGCGAGATCGTCGGCACCGGCGAGACCACCACGATCAAGACCGAGAAGGGCAGCGGGACGATCACCTCCAACGTGCCCTCCAAGCCCGAGGACATGGGCGCTAAGGTCAATATCGGCATTCGTCCCGAGGACGCGGTCGCCGCCGAGGGCGACGACTACGCCTATTCGGGCGTGGTCGAGGTCGAGGAGCGGCTGGGCGAGGTGACCTTGCTCTACTTCAAGCGCGATGCGCCCGAGCATGACCCGGTGATCGCCAAGCTGCCCGGAATCCAGCCCAACCTCCGCAATCAGCGTTTCGCGCTGACAGCCGATCCGTCGAAAGTACACGTTTTTCGAAACGGAGTGTCGCTGCTCTATAGATGATCGGCCCCGTTTAGGCCCAACTTGTCGGGCAGCTTGAGACTGGATCTATCCGTTTCGAGGTGCCCGATGTCGTTTCTTCGCTTTTTCTACGCGGCTTTCCTGCGTCTGGGAGGGCTCGGCCTCATCGCTGTCGGAGCGATGGGCATCCTGCTGCCGGGCTTTGCTGCGGGGGAAGGGCTGGAGGTCATCGGTGCGCTGCCGGTCGAAGCGGATCTGGGCGCCATGGCCCTGGGGCTGTTCCTGCTGATCCCCTGGTGGCTGCCGCGCGGTCTGCGTCAGCCCTTCCGTCTGGGCCACGTCCTCTGGGCGGTGCCGCTGGCGGGGGCGAGTTGGCTCGCCAGCACGATCCTGGTCTCGATCCTGCGCACGGTCGAGCCGCTGATCTCCGGCGCGCCGCCGATCCCGCCCGAGGCGGATCATGCCTGGGCCGCCGGCGCTTTGCTGGGCGCTCTGCTGGTGCTGATCCTGTCCGCGAAAGGGCGTCCAGACGCGGCGATGGAGGCGGCCCCGGTCCCTCCGGCGGCGCAGATCCCCGAGATCGACGCCGCGGAGACCTCCGTCTTTCTCAGCACCCATCGGGCCCTGCTGGCCTTTGCCGGGATCGCGCTCGCGATGTCGGCCTTCATGTTGGGCCGTCTGGTCTACGAGCCCGGACCGGTCCGTGTCCTCTACGGGATCATCGACCTGGAGCTGGTCGCGCTGGCCCTCTGCGCCGCCGGCATCCTGACGGGCGGAACGCTGCTTTTTGCCCGCACGATGCCGCGCTTCGTTTATCGGCCGACCCGGTGGTTCCATTTCTTCGGCGTGGGTGTCTGGTTGATCCTCCTGAGCGCGCCCCTGGTTGCCGCAATCGGGGCCGCGCCGTTCGGGTTCGCCCTGGCCGAGCAACAATTCGTGCTGGCGCCCGAGCAGGTGGCGGATGTGATCGCCGTCGCCGTCTCCGAGGCGCGCGGGCAGGTCATGGCGACGATCCTCGGCGCGATCGCCAGCCTCGGCCTGATCGCATCGACGGCCTTCGTCATCAGCCGGCCTCTGCCGAGCACTCTGGTCGAGGCGCCGCTGCCTCCCTATTCCGCCACGACCGCCGTGCCTACAGTGCCGGAGGTGCCCAAGAAGGACATGCGTCGCGGCACCCTGCCGGAGCCGAAACTGCCCGCCACCGGGGCCCTGATGAAGCTCTATGTCGCGGCCGATTGGCTCGTGCTGCGCCTGCTTGGCGCGGGGCTGCTCGGCACGGGCTATCTGCTCTGGCAGATGATCCAGGCCGACCGGCAGCTGCCGCAACTGGCGCTGAGCTACGGCTTCGATCCGCTCCACGCGCTGATCGGCTATTGCGCGTTTGGCGCGCTGATGGCGGTGCCGTTCCTGCTGCCGCGGGCCATCGTCGCGCCGCGCCATGTGATCGGCGGGCTGATCAAGGCGGCGTTGCTGCTGGTGGCGGGCTATGTCCTGCGGCCCGTGCTGCCGACCGCGATCAACCTGCTGGTCGACGACAAGTATCACGCGACGCTGAACTATGTCGGGCCGATCGCCTTCAATGCCGTGATCGGCGTGGCCGTCCTTTCGGCGCTGCTGATCAGCTTCTTCAAACAGATGGGCAAGACGCCGAAGACGGACTATCTGGGCAAGCCGGTGATCGAGATGACGCCCGCCGATCTCCAGCGCCTGCGCCGAGCGCGGATGGAGTTGAACTGATCAGGGGAAGCGCACCTTGCCGATGAAGGGCAGGTTGCGGTTCCGCTGGGCGTAGTCGATGCCGTAGCCCACGACGAACTCGTCCGGGATCTCGAAGCCGGTCCAGGTCGCCTTCACGTCCACCTCCCGCCGGGACGGTTTGTCGAGCAGGGCGATGGTCTCCAGCCGTCTGGGCTGGCGCGAGGTGAGCAGGTGCAGGACGTGGTGCAGGGTAAAGCCGGTATCGACGATGTCCTCGACCACCAGCACATCGCGCCCGCCGATCTCGCCACGTAGGTCCTTGAGGATGCGCACCTCGCGGCTCGATTCCATCCCGTCGCCGTAGGAGGACGCCTCCAGGAAGTCGACCTCAACGGGCAGGTCCAACTCCCGGACGAGGTCGGCGATGAAGACGAAGCTGCCCCGCAGCAGGCCCACCACGACCAGCTTGTCGGTGCCCTCGAACCGCTTCTCGATCTCGCGGGCCAGGTCCTCGATCCGCGCGGCGATGGCCTTGGCGGAGATCATCGAGTCGATCACGTAGTCTGCGGCCATCTTGCCCCCCCCGGACCCCTGCGGCATGTGGGGCGTTAACACGCCGGAGACGACCGACCAAGAGGCCCCCATGCCCCGCCATTCCGAGACCCGAGACCTGCCCTACACGCCGGAGCAGATGTACGACCTCGTGGCGGATGTCGCCTCCTACCCGAAATTCCTGCCCTGGACGGCCGCCGCGCGCATCCGCTCCCGCAAGGGCGGGCCAGAGGGAGAGGTGATGCTCGCGGACCTCATCATCTCCTTCAAGGTCTTCCGGGAGGGCTTCGGCTCCCGGGTGACGCTCTGGCCGTCGGAGAAACGGATCGAGACGGAATATCTGGACGGGCCGTTTCGCCACCTTCAGTCGGAATGGACCTTCGCGCCGACCGAGACCGGCTGCCGGGTGCATTTCTGGGTCGATTTCGAGTTCCGCAACGCCATCATCGGCCGCGTCGTCGGCGCCGTCTTCAATGAGGCGATGCAACGGGTCGTGGCGGCCTTCGAGCGGCGGGCGCGCACCCTCTACGGCTGAAGCGCGCTCAGGATCAGCGCCAGCGCATGGTCCCGCGCCGCCGCGCGCACCTTGGCCCGCCCCGGGGCGCCGAACTCGACCGTTTCAGTTCGGGTGCCCGCCGCCGTCGCCAGTCCGAAGCAGACGCGGCCCTCGGGCTTGTGCTCCGAACCGCCGGGCCCGGCGATGCCGGTGATCGAGACGGCGATGTCGGCGCCCGAGCGGGCGCGGGCGCCGTCCGCCATCTCGCGCGCCACCTCCTCCGAGACGGCGCCGACGGCCTTCAGGGTTTCGGTCCGCACGCCCAGCAGGTCCGTCTTGGCGGCGTTGGAATAGGTCACGACGCCCCAGAGGAAGACATCGGAACTCCCGGCCACATCGGTCAGCGCGGCGGCGACCATGCCGCCGGTGCAGCTTTCGGCGGTGGCCACCGTGCGGCCCCGCGCCGCCTTGAGGATCGCGCGCGCCGTCATGCGTGGGCCAGCGCGGCGAGGACGATCACTCCGATCGCCGCCATCGCGCCCGCGACGGCATCGTCCAGCATGACGCCCCATTCGTCCGGCCTCCGGTCGGCCCAGCCCACGGGACCCGGCTTCCAGATGTCGAAGAGGCGGAACAGCAGGAAGGCCGCGATCCAGCCGGGCCAGAGGCGCTCGACCGGGACGCCAGCGTTCTGTGCGCCCCAGGCGAGCGGGATCAGCGCGATCCAGACGCCCAAAAGCTCGTCTATGACGATCTCGGAGGGGTCGTGCTCCTCCCGGCCCTCGGTCACCTTGCGCGTGGCCCAGAGGCCAAGCGGCAGCATGAACGCCGTCGCCACGGTGAAGAACAGCGCCCCGCCCTGCATCGCGAGCCAGGCCAGCGGCAGCGCCGCCAAGGTGCCCCAGGTCCCCGGAGCGGGCCGCAGATGGCCCGCGCCCAGAACCGTCGCGACCACCCCCGCGAGCGTCATAGCGTCACCAGCGCCACCGTTGCCTGGCAGGCGATGCCCTCGCCGCGTCCGGCAAAGCCCAGCCGTTCGGTCGTCGTCGCCTTGACCGAGACGCGCCCGATCTCGACCCCCGCAAGTTCGGCCACGCGGGCGCGCATCGCATCGGCATGCGGCCCGATCTTGGGGCGCTCGCAGATCAGCGTGCAGTCGAGATTGGCGATGGAGAAGCCCCGCGCCCGGGCAAGATCGGCCGCATGGCGCAGGAACTGCCCGCTCTCCGCGCCCTTCCATTGCGGGTCCGACGGCGGGAAGTGCCGCCCGATATCGCCCTCGGCCAAGGCGCCATAGATCGCGTCGGCCAGCGTGTGTAGCCCCACATCGGCGTCGGAATGGCCCTGGAGGCCGCGATCATGCGGCACCGCGACCCCGCACAGCATCACGTGATCCCCGGGCCCGAAGCGATGCACGTCGAAGCCGTTGCCCACCCTGATATCCATCTGCGCTCCCATCAGCCGTTCGGCGCGGGCGAAATCCTCCGGCCGTGTGATCTTGAGGTTGATCTCGTCGCCCTGAACCACGGCGACCTCGATCCCCGCGGCGCGCGCGACCTCGACATCGTCCGCCGCCTCGCCCGCATAGGCCGCATGGGCCGCCCGCAGCGCGGCCGTCCGAAATCCTTGCGGTGTCTGTGCGCGCAAAAGCCCCCTCCGGTCCTGGAGCCCGGTGACGCGGGTATCTCCCCGCCAAAGCGCATCCGTGACCGCCAAGGCCGGGGCCGCCGCGTCGAAGTCGTCCAGCGCCGCCATGACCCGCGCGATCACCGCGGCGGGCACCAGAGGCCGCGCGGCGTCATGGACCAGCACGCGGTCGGTCTCGACCGCGGCCAGCCCCGCGGCGACGGAGGCCGCCCGTGTCGCGCCCCCCGGGATCAGCCGGACGCCTGGGCAGGCGCGAGCGGCCAGTTCGACATCGTCAGGGTGAATCACCAGCACGGCATCGGCGACATGCCCCTCGAAGGCCGCAAGACTGTGGGCTACGATAGCTTTGCCCCGCAACGCTCTGAATTGCTTTGGAATGCCGCCACCCGCGCGCGTCCCGCGCCCGGCGGCGACGATCATGACGGTGGTCTCGGTGTCGGCCATCGCGGCGGCGCCTCGGGTTGGGGGGCTCTGCCGGTCCTAGACCCGCGAACGCGGGGTGACAACCGGACGGGCAGTGCACTGGCATTTCGCACAATTATGAGGCATATGGCGAAAGAAGCGTCGCCGCCTTCGTTCATTGCCTGCATTTGAGGATCGGAAGGCGCTATTGCGTTCTCGAACCGCACAGGGATTCAGCACGTGCCCGTCCGTCCCGCATCAAGCCTTGACCCGCGCCTTGCCGCACTCGGGATGACCGAACCCGTGGCGCTTGCGCCGATGGCCGGCATCACGGATTTGCCGATGCGGGATCTGGTGCGCGGTTTTGGCGCGGGGCTGGTGGTCTCCGAGATGGTGGCCTCGCGCGAGATGGTGCACGCCAAACGCTCGGTCCGTGATCGGGCGGAGATCGGCGCGGGCGCGGCGGGGACGTCGGTCCAGATCGCCGGGCGCGAGGCCTACTGGATGGCCGAGGCCGCGCGCGTGCTTGAGGGGCAGGGCGCCCGGATCATCGACATCAATATGGGCTGCCCCGCCAAGAAGGTTGTGGGCGGGGCCTCCGGCTCGGCGCTTTTGCGGGATCACGACCATGCGTTGACGCTGATCGAGGCCGTGGTCGAGGCGGTTTCGGTTCCGGTGACGCTCAAGACGCGCCTGGGATGGGACGACTCGCGGCGCGACACCGCGCGCCTCGCTAGCCGCGCGGAGGCGGCAGGGATCGCAATGTTCACGGTTCATGGGCGGACCCGCTGCCAGTTCTACAAGGGCGCGGCCGACTGGGCCGCCGTGCGCGAGATTGTCGAGGCGGTGGAGGTTCCAGTCCTGGTGAACGGCGATATCGTCGACACTGCCACCGCCCGTCAGGCGTTGGAGCAGTCCGGGGCCGCGGGCGTGATGGTCGGCCGCGGCATTCAGGGACGGCCTTGGACGATCGCGGCAATCGCGGCGGGTCTCGCCGGGCGGGCCCCGGTTCTCGCCCCGTCCGGACCGGCCCTGGTCGAACTGGTCCGCCGGCATTACGACGCGATGCTCGATTTCTACGGGCCGCACGGCGCCCGCGCCGCCCGCAAACATCTGGGCTGGTATATGGACGACGCGGGGACGCCTCCGGCGCTGCGCCGCCGGATCCTGACCGGAGCGCCCGCAGAGGTCAGCGCCATGTTGGCCGACGCGCTGGCCGGGCCGCAGAGGCAGGCCGCATGACCGATCCCGGAGCGGTTTGGCACGCGCTCGCCATCCCGGCGTTGATCGTCGACGAGGACGACCGCGTCGTTCTGGTGAACGGTCCGGGGGAGGGGTTTCTCAACCGTTCCCAACGGACCCTGGAAGGCTCGGAGATCGTCCGCCTGATGGAGGTGGAGGGCGGCCTGGAGGCGGCGACGGCGCGTGTGCGACGCCGTGGGGCGCCACTGACCTTGCATGACAGCATCGTCAAGCTCGGCCCTGGGCCCGCGCTGCGCTGCGACCTGCATCTGTCGATGCTGGACGAGGGCGTGCTGATCCTGATCGCGCCGCGGGACATCTCGGGGCGGGTCGATCGCGGCCGCTCCTCGACCTCGGCGGCGCGGAGTGCGATCGGCATGGCCGAGATGCTCGCCCATGAGATCAAGAACCCGCTGGCGGGGATCACGGGCGCCGCGCAGCTCCTCTCGATGAACCTGGAGGGCGGGGATCTCGAGCTCACCGACCTGATCGTGGGCGAGACGCGCCGGATCGTGAAGCTGCTCGACCAGGTCGAGCAGTTCGGCAACCTTCGTCCGCCACAGCGCAAGCCAGTGAATCTGCATGACGTTCTGGATCGGGCGCGGCGCTCCGCCATGGTCGGCTTCGCGGCGCATATGACCATCAGCGAGGATTTCGATCCCTCGCTGCCGCCGACCCTGGCCGATCCCGATCAGTTGCAACAGGTCTTCCTGAACCTGCTCAAGAACGCGGCCCAGGTCGGCAAGCAGGGCGGCAATATCACGATCCGCACCTTCTACGAGTTTTCGCTGAGGGTCCGGCGTCCGGACGGATCGGGCGGGGCGGTGCCGCTTCAGGTCGAGATCGTCGATGACGGCCCGGGCGTCCCGCCCGAGATGATCGGCAACCTCTTCGAACCCTTCGTGTCCGGCCGCGAGAACGGAACCGGCCTCGGCTTGGCCCTGGTGGCGAAGATCGTTCACGAACATGGCGGCTGGATCACGGTCGACAGTGTGCCGGGACGCACCGCCTTCCGGCTGTCCCTGCCCATGGCCCCCGCGCGCGACCAGACTGAACCCCATGGCCCAACCGATTGATATAAAGGAGTTTCGTGATGGACGGTACAATCCTCGTAGCTGATGACGACAGGACCATCCGGACCGTCCTGACCCAGGCGCTGACCCGGGCCGGATGCAAGGTCCACGCGACCTCCAGCCTGATGACCCTGATGCGATGGGTCGATGAGGGCAAAGGCGATCTGGTGATCTCGGACGTCATCATGCCCGACGGCAACGGGTTGGACATGCTGCCCAAGATCGGCAAGGCGCGCCCGGGCCTGCCGGTGATCGTGATCTCGGCGCAGAACACGATCATGACGGCGATCCAGGCGACCGAGGCCGACGCCTACGATTACCTGCCCAAACCCTTCGATCTACCCGACTTGATGAAGCGGGCGTCCCGCGCCTTAGACCGGAAGGCGGCCCCGGCGGCGCCGGCTCCGGACCAGGACCTGGACCGAGCCAACGAAGAGCTGCCGATGATCGGGCGGACGCCGGCGATGCAGGCGCTCTATCGCCTCGTGGCGCGGGTCATGAACACCAACCTGCCGGTCCTGATCACGGGCGAGAGCGGGACTGGCAAGTCCCTGATCGCCCGGGCAATCCATGATCTCTCCGATCGTCGGACCCTGCCGTTCGTGACCGCGACCGGGACCGATCTGATGGGCGCCGATGGGCCTGCGGACCTGGTCGGCCGGGCCAAGGGCGGCTCGATCCTCTTCGACGAGGTGGGCGATTTCGACGCGGAGGCCCAGGCCCGGGTCGTGCGCATGCTGGACGCGCTCGGCGGGTCCGGTCCGCGGGTCATGGCGACCTCGCAGACCGACCTGGAAGCGCGCCTCGATGACGGGTTCCGCTCCGACCTCTATTACCGTCTGTCCGGCGCACAGATCGACGTGCCGGCCCTGCGCGAACGGGTCGACGATATCCCGTTGTTGGCCAACCACTTCCTCGGCCGGGCCGAGCGAGAGGGCGGCAACCTCCGGCATTTCAGCACCGAGGCGATGTCGCTCATCCGATCCCACCCCTGGCCGGGCAATGTCCGCCAACTCGAGAACATCGTGCGCCGCCTCGTGGCGACCAGCCCCGCCGAGGAGATCACGCGGGCCGAGGTCGAAGGCGTCACCGGGAACGCCCCCACCGCCGCCGGGCCACGGGCCGCGCTATCCGGCGATAACCTGTCGGAAGCCGTCGAGAAGCACCTCAAGCGCTATTTCGACCTGCATGGCGGAGAATTGCCCGCACCGGGCCTCTACCAGCGCGTTCTGCGCGACGTCGAAGCGCCTTTGATCGAGATCGCGCTCGATGCGACCGGGGGCAACCAGGCCAAATGTGCCGATCTGCTGGGCATCAATCGGAATACACTCCGCAAAAAAATTACAGACCTCGATATTCTCGTGACACGACGCCGCAAGTTGATGTAGAATCATCACAGGCGTGGCAGATCGGAGACAAATCCGGCATAAGATCGCGCGGTAGGACATTGATTCGAGGCAATCTTGCGGTCTTCGGCACCATCCGAGGCGCATCTGCGGACGTTCCTTTGGAGCGGACGAAAGCAGCTGCAGGAATGGGCGACGCCCATTCTGGTGGTCCTGGGTCCCGTGCTGGTCGTTGTCACGTTCGTGGCGCTCGGCCTGCGGGGGGAGGGGGCGGCCGCCACGGCTCTGCGCGCGGTGCTGCTGGCCGATCTCGTCTATATCCTCGCCATTGCCGCGCTGGTGGTGCATCGCGTCACCGGCATGGTTGCCGCGCGCCGTGCGCGTTCGGCCGGGTCGCAGCTGCATTTGCGGCTCACCGGCATCTTCACCGGCATGGCTCTGATCCCGACGGTCCTGGTCGCGGTCTTCGCCACCATCACGATCAATATGGGGCTGGAGGGATGGTTCTCGGACCGCGTTCGCGACGCGCTCGGCAACTCTGTCGCCGCCGCAGAGGCCTATGCACAGGAACATCGCGATGACCTTATCGAGGATGCGCGCGCGCTCGCGGGCTTTCTGAACGCCGCGAAGCGACAGACTTTCTTCCTCGACGATGGAGACCTGCGGCAGCTGTTAGGCCAGGGGCAGGACCTCGTGCAGCGCGGCCTGCAAGAGGCTTTCGTCATCGATGGCGCGGGCGAGATCCGTGCCCGGGGCGACCGCTCCTACCTCTTCGATTTCGAGCAGGTGACACCCGACGCGCTGGCCCACGCCGAGGCGGGCGAAGTCGTGCTCATGGAAGACAAGACAATCAATGAGTTCCGGGCCCTTCTTCGTCTAGCGGCCTACCCGGATCGCTATCTCTACGTCACCCGCGCCGTCGACGGGGAGATCCTGGCGCTGCTCGACGAAACGCAAGCGACGGCGCAGCTTTACCGGCAGTTGGAGGAAGATCGCGGGCGGCTGCTGTTCGAGTTCGGGCTGCTCTATCTCGGCTTCGCGCTGATCCTGATCCTGGCGGCGACCTGGGCGGGCCTGTGGATCGCCGAGCGCCTCTCGCGGCCCGTGGGTCAACTGGCCGGGGCGGCGCAGCGTGTGGGCCAAGGGGATCTCAACGTGCGCGTCGCCGAGGAGGAAGGCGAGGACGAGATCGCCATGCTCGGCCGTATCTTCAACCAGATGACGCGGCAGCTGAAGGGGCAGCGCGACGCGCTGATCGACACCAATCAGCAGACGGAACAGCGTCGGCGCCTGTTCGACAGCGTTCTCAGCTCCGTCACGGCGGGCGTGATCGGGCTGGATGCCGAGGGTCGGATCGACTTCACCAACCGCTCGGCCCAGCGGCTGCTCCATTTCGACGGGGCAGCGCAATACGGCCTTTTGCTAAGCCAGTCCGTGCCCGAATTCGCGCCCTTGCTCGACAAGCTGCGCGCCGGGCGAGCCAACACCGTGCAGGAGGAACTGCCGCTCGTGCGCGAGGGTAAGCTCGAAACCCTGCTGGTCCGTATCGCAACCCGGACCGGCACGGATGGCGCGCTGGAGGGCTATGTGGTGGCCTTCGACGACGTGACGGACCTCGTCAGCGCGCAGCGCATGGCGGCCTGGGGCGATGTCGCCCGACGCATCGCCCATGAGATCAAGAACCCGCTCACGCCGATCCAGCTCTCGGCGGAGCGCCTGAAGCGCCGGTTCGGGCGGGAATTGGAGGCCGAGAGCGCCGCGAAGCTGGGTGAGTTGACCGACGTGATCGTGCGGCAAACCAATGACTTGCGGCGCATCGTTGACGAGTTCAGCAAATTCGCTCGTATGCCCGAGCCCGAACGCCGGCGCGCCGATATCGCCCAACTCGCGCGCGATACGGTGACGCTGCAACGCGCGGCGCTCGATCCGATCATGATCGAAGCGGACATTCCGGACACTAAGATCTTGGCCGAGGTCGACGAGACGCTGCTGGGGCAGGCCTTTACGAACTTGGTGAAGAACGCCGGGGAAGCCATTGAATCCAGAGGCGACGGTGACTTCGAGCGCATCATCCGCGTGACCCTGACTCAGGCGGATGGCGTGGCCGAACTGCGCATTGCGGATACGGGTATCGGGCTGCCGGAAAACCGCGCACGCCTGTTCGAGCCCTATGTCACCACGCGGGAAAAGGGGACGGGCCTCGGCCTACCTATCGTCAAGAAGATCGTGGAAGAGCACGGCGGAACATTGGAACTGCGCGACGCTCCCGCCGGGGCGGACGGGCATAAAGGCGCGGAGGCGGTGCTCCGCCTGCCGCTTATCGAGGAGGTACAATAATAATGAGCGACATTCTGATCACGGACGACGAGTCCGACATCCGGAGCCTGATCTCGGACATCCTTGAGGACGAGGGCTATAGCTGCCGGACCGCTGGCACGTCCGAGGAATGCATGCAGGCCATCGAGGACGAGGCCCCCGGGCTGATGATCCTCGATATCTGGCTCAAGGACAGCGACATGGACGGGATCGACATTCTGAAATCCGTCCGCCGCTCCCACCCGGATGTGCCGATCATCATCATCTCGGGCCACGGCAACATCGAAATCGCAGTCGCCGCGATCAAACAGGGGGCCTACGACTATATCGAAAAGCCCTTCAACATCGACCAGCTCATGGTCGTTGTCAGCCGTGCGATGGAGACCTCGCGCCTTCGGCACGAGAACAGCCAGCTGCGCCGCAAGGACGCCGTGGCGGCCGAGATGATCGGTCAATCCGCGGCCTATAAGACCCTGACATCGCAGTTGAAGAAGGTGATGAACTCCAATGGCCGCGTGATGCTGACCGGGCCTGCCGGCTCTGGCAAGGAGGTCGCGGCGCGCTACGTACACGCCCATTCAAACCGCGCAAACGGCCCCTTCGTCACCGTCTCCTCGGCCAGCATCGAACCCGAGCGGATGGAGGCCGTCCTCTTTGGCAGCGAGAGTGCCGAGAAGGGTATCGAGCCCGGCTTGTTGGAGCAGGCGCATGAAGGGGTGATCTATTTCGACGAGGTCGCGGACATGCCGCTCGGCACCCAGTCCAAGATCCTTCGCGTGCTGGTCGAACAGGCCTTCCAGCGCGTCGGCGGCAGTGAAAAGGTCAAGGTGGATTTGCGGGTGATCTCTTCGACCAATCGCGACCTCCAGGCCGAGATCCGGGCCGGCCGCTTCCGCGAAGAGCTGTTCCACCGGCTCAACGTCGTTCCGATCGCCGTGCCCTCGCTGGAGGACCGGCGCGACGACATTCCGGTCCTGGCCGACCACTTCATCCAGGTGCTCAACAAGACCCAAGGTCTGCCTCTGCGCGAATTGTCCGACGAAACGAGCGCTTTGCTTCAGACGATGCGCTGGCCCGGGAATGTCAGACAATTGCGGAACGTCATCGAGCGCGTGCTGATCCTGGGCGACGGGACCGGCCCGATCGAGCCTTCCGAGTTGCCCAACCCCAGCGACAGCAATGGCGACGGCAACGAGATGACGCTCAGCGGCAGCCTCGCCTCGCTGCCGCTGCGCGAGGCGCGGGAGCTGTTCGAGCGGCAATATCTGATGACGCAGATCAACCGGTTCGGCGGCAACATCTCCCGCACGGCGTCCTTCGTCGGGATGGAGCGATCGGCCCTGCATCGCAAGCTGAAGTCGCTCGGCGTGGTGACCTCGGCGCGCGGCGGCTCTCGGATCGCGCGGGTGGACGAGAACGCCGCTTAGCTCACTTCGGACGAGGATTGATCCGTGCCGCGCGGCTCCAAAAGGCCGCGCAGCACGTCGTCGCGGCGGATTGCGCCCACGGGCGCGCCGTCGCGGGTGACGGCCACGGGGCCGGGCGCCTGGATCAGCTGGCGCATGACCTCTTCGAGCGGCGCGTCGTGGGGCAGGGTGGCGACCGCCTCGATCGGCGCGCCCATCACATCCTCGGCCCGCAACACGCCCAGCGGGTTCATGTTCGAGACGAAATCGGCCACATAGGCATTGGCCGGCGCGGCGATGATGTCCTGCGGGGTGCCGCATTGGACGATCCGGCCACCCTCCATGATGGCGATGCGGTTGCCGATCTTGAACGCTTCGTCCAGGTCGTGGCTGACGAAGATGATCGTGCGTTTGAGCTTGGCCTGAAGCTCCAGCAACTCATCCTGAAGCCGGCTGCGAATCAGCGGGTCGAGCGCGCTGAAAGGTTCGTCCATCAGAAGGATCGGCGCCTGGGTGACGAAGGCCCGCGCGAGGCCCACGCGTTGCTGCATCCCGCCGGACAGCTCGCCCACAAGCGCGTCGGCCCGATCGCTGAGACCGACCAGCTCCAGCTGCTCGTCGACCTGGGCGCGGGCTT
This sequence comes from Jannaschia seohaensis, assembly GCF_900116765.1. Taxonomy (GTDB): domain Bacteria; phylum Pseudomonadota; class Alphaproteobacteria; order Rhodobacterales; family Rhodobacteraceae; genus Jannaschia; species Jannaschia seohaensis. Next base: position 107,522 of record NZ_UETC01000010.1, read on the forward strand.
CGCTGGCCTTCATTCCCGCCAATTCCAGCGGCAGGACGACATTGTCGCGGACGCTGCGCCAGGGCAGCAAGCCGAACTGTTGGAACACCATCGCGATCCGGCTTTGTCGCAGGGATCGCAACGTCTTGGCATCGGCATGGGTCACGGACACCATCCCGCTGCCATCGTTCACCAGCACTTCGCCCCGCACCACCGGGTTCAGTCCGTTGACCGCACGCAAGAGCGTCGACTTGCCGGAGCCCGAAAGCCCCATCAGCACGAGGATCTCGCCTTCTTCAACCTCCAGCGTGCAATCGTGGACGCCGAGCACTTGACCGGTCGCGGCATTGATCTCCGCCCGTTCCCGGCCCTCATCCATGAGCGGCAAGGCCCGCTCGGGATGGTCGCCGAAAACGATGGAGACCGCGTCGAACCGAACGGCTGTCATTTGTCACTCCCCCGGCCGAGCATCCGGTCCAGCATGATCGCGACCACGACGATGACGAAGCCGCTTTCGAAGCCCAGCGCCGTGTTGACCTGATTGAGCGCCCGCACGACCGGCACGCCCAGCCCATCCGCGCCGACCAGCGCGGCGATGACCACCATCGAGAGCGACAGCATGATCGTTTGCGTCAGCCCGACCATGATCTGCGGCAACGCATAGGGCAGTTCGACCTTCCAGAGCACTTGGTTCGGCCGCGCACCGAAAGCGCGCGCGGCTTCCAGCAGCGGTGTCGGGGTAGATGAGACGCCCAGATAGGTCAGGCGAATCGGCGCGGGCAGCACGAAGATCACCGTCGCGATCAGGCCCGGCACCATGCCGATGCCGAAAAACACGATGGCCGGGATGAGATAGACGAAAGTCGGCAGCGTCTGCATCAGGTCGAGCACCGGCCGCATCGCCGCGTAGAGCCGGGGCCGATGCGCCGCCGCGATCCCGATCGGCACGCCGACCGCCATACATACGAGACAAGCCGACAGTACCAGGGTGAGGCTCTCGGTCGTCTCCTCCCAGTAGCCCTGGTTGAGAATGAACAGGAAGCCAAGTGCGATCAGCAGGCAGGTCTTCCAGTTCCGCCGCAGCACCCAGGTCAGCGCGACGAAAGCGGCGACGACGATCAGCGGATGCGGCGTTTGCAGCACCCAAAGGATCGCGTCGATCATCGCCTCCATGCCCACCGAGAGCGCATCGAAGGCCCAGTAGAAATTGTCCTGGAGCCAGTCGAAGACGTCGGCGGCGAGACGGCCGACCGGCAGCTTATGATCCGTGAGCCACTCGAGCATGGGGGCGGGGGCGCGAGCGCCCCCTCCTCAACTTACTGGAGCGCGGCGGAGACGGCCTCCATCGCGTCGCCCCCATCGAGGGTCGTCACCCCCTCCAGCCAGTTGTCGAGCGCCGACATATTGCCCTGAAGCCAGGCTTTGGCGGCCTCCTCCGGGTCGGCGCCGTCATTGAGGATCGCGCCCATGATCTGGTTCTCCATCGAGAGAGAGAAGACCATGTTTTGAAGCAGTTGGCCGACATTCGGGCATTCCTCGACATAGCCCGCGCGGGTGTTGGTGAACACCGTCGCCCCGCCCAGGTTGGGCCCGAAGAAATCGTCGCCGCCCTCCAGATAGGTGAGGTCGAAATTGGCGTTCATCGGATGCGGCTCCCAGCCGAGGAAGACGATGGGCTGGTCCCGGCGGGTCAGCCGTTCGACCTGGGCCAGCATCCCTTGCTCGGAACTCTCGACGACTTCGAAATCCGAAAGACCGAAGGCGTTCTGGTCGATCATCGACTGGATCAGCCGGTTGCCGTCATTGCCCGGCTCGATGCCGTAGATCTTGCCATCGAGCGCGTCGACATGCGCCTCGATATCGGCGAAGGAGGCGATCCCGAGGGCATTGGCGGCTTCGTTCACGGCGAGCGTGTATTTCGCACCTTCCAGGTTCGCGACCACGGTGTCGACGGTCCCGGCCTCCCGGTAGGGGGCGATGTCGCCTTCCATCGTGGGCATCCAGTTGCCGAGGAAGACGTCGATATCCCCATTGGCCATCGACGTGTAGGTCACGGGCACCGAGAGCACCTTCACATCCGTCTCATAGCCCAGCGCGTCCAGTACGACCGAGGCCGTGGCGGTGGTCGCGGTGATATCCGTCCAGCCGACATCGGCGAAGGTCACGGTCTCGCACGCGGCCTGGGCGGCGCCGGTGGTGATCGCGAGGATCGAGGCGGTAAGGGTCAGCTTGGTCATTCGATGCTCTCCGTGCGGTCTTGACGTTTTTTAGACCGCATGCGCCGGAGGGGCGCAAGCAACAAGGCAGCCGGGCCGCCGTATCGCGGGCCGGGTGCGGGGGCGAACCCCGCCCTACGAGGCATCGCGCACGGGCTTCGGCGCCGGCACGCCCTTCTTGAGGCACCGCTTCAGATAGGCCGCGCGCCAGTGCCGGTAGCGGCCCATCAGCGCCTGTTGCGCAAAGACGAGAGCGACGAACGCGGCCCCTTCCTTCGGTCCCGCCTTGACGGCCTTCTTCGCCATCTTCTTCTGGACCTTGGTCATCGAACACCCGATGCAATGGGTGCCCGCCGGCCCGGTCCGCTTGAATTTGCACACACCGATGCAGGGGGAGGGTGTCTTCGTCATGATCCTGAGTTAAACGCTCAGGTAGTTGAAGGGAAGCGCGACCGACGGTCGCCGCGTCCCTACCGCCTGCAAGGAGCCCGCCGCGTGACCGATTTCGCGTCCGCCCGCCACATAGACCGCACGCCGCGCAGGCTGGCCATTCCGGCGATGATCGTGGCAGGGGCCTGCCTCTTGCCGATGGTCGCCGTGGTGATCGCGGCCTTTCTCGGCGATCTCGAAACCGTGGCGCAGCTCGCGCGGACGGTGCTGCCGCGCTATGTCGGGGCCACGCTCGCCCTCGTCGCGCTGGTCGGGCTGGGCGCGGCGATGATCGGGACGGGAGCGGCGTGGCTCGTCGTGGCCTGCGACTTCCCGGGGCGCCGCTGGCTGGAGGTGGCGCTGGTGATCCCGCTGGCCTTCCCGGCCTATGTGCTGGCCTACGCCTACACCCATGTGCTGGACTTTCCGGGGCCGGTGCAGACGTTGCTGCGCGACCTGACCGGCTGGGGCCCGCGCGACTACTGGTTCCCTGAGATCCGGTCCTTGGGCGGCGCGGCCTTCGTGATGACGCTGGCGCTCTATCCCTATGTCTATCTCTTGGCGCGGGCTGCGTTTCAGCTGACCGGGCGGGGGCCGTTCGAGGTGGCGCGGAGCCTCGGCTCGGGACCCTGGGCGGCCTTTGTCCGGGTCTCGGCCCCGATGGCGCGGCCCGCGATCTTTGCCGGCACGCTGCTGGTGGCGATGGAGGTGATCGCCGATTACGGGACGGTGGCCTTCTTCGGCGTTCAGACTTTCGCGACCGGGATCTATACCTCCTGGTTCGTGCTGGCCGACCGGGCGGCGGCGGCGCAATTGGCGTTGGGGCTTTTGGCCTTCGCGCTGTTTCTGGCGCTGCTGGACCGCTGGACCCGGGCGGGCGCGCGCTATGCGCCGCGGACACGGTTCGAGAGCGGGCGCGCGGGGCTGAGCGGCTGGAGCGCGGCCGCCGCGAGCCTAGCCTGCGCGCTGCCGGTGCTGTTCGGCGCGGCGCTCCCGGCCCTGGCGCTCGCGGTGATGGCGACCGGGTCCGAACAGTCCGTCCTGAGCGGGCGCTATCTGGGATTTCTGACGAACACGGTGACGCTGGCCGGGATCGCGGCGGTCGTCACCGTCTTGGCGGCGGTCGTGCTGGGCACCTATGCGCGGATGAGTCCCAGCCGGCGCTCCGAGGGCGCCCTCGCCCTCGGCCGGTTGGGCTATGCCGTGCCGGGGGGCGTGATCGCGGTCGGGCTGCTGGTGCCGTTCGGCGCGTTTGACAACGCGGTCGACGCTTTCATGGAGGCGAATTTCGGGATCGATACAGGCCTTCTGATCACCGGGTCGATCTGGCTACTCGTCGGCGCGTACATGGTCCGTTTTCTAGCAGCGGCCATCGGCGCCTATGAGAGCGGGTTGTCCACCGTCACGCATAATGTCGACGCGGCCGCTCGGGTTCTCGGGGCGGGGCTTTGGGGCACGGTGGCGCGGGTCCATCTGCCCGTGCTGCGCCCGGCGGTGGGGACGGCAGCGCTGATCGTCTTCGTGGACGTGTCCAAGGAACTGCCCGCGACGCTGATCCTGCGGCCCTTCAATTTCGATACGCTGGCGGTGCAGGCCCATCGCCTCGCCTCGGACGAGCGGCTGTCGGGCGCGGCGGTGCCGTCGCTGATGCTCGCCGCCCTGGGGTTGATCCCAGTGATCTTGCTGATGCGACGAATGCGCCGGAGCGGTGTGGGAGGGGGCGGCGGGCTGTAGCCTGGGCGGCATCACCACGGCCGCCCTCGAACTCGCCCAACTGGCGGTGACGGGCTGGGCCTTGCCGCGGATCGCTCTCTCGCCTCAATCCAAACGAAAAAGGGCGCCGCAGCGCGACGCCCTTCGAAATCCGCGATCAGATCGCGCGATTATTCCCAACCGGCATTTGTCAGCACGCGGTTCGCCGCCTGGATGTTTTCGGCGATGGTCGACAGGTCGATCACATCGGGGCGGAAGATGCCCAGTTGCGCGACCGAATCCGACAGCGCCACGCCCGGAACGGCAGGATACTCGTCATTGCCGGCCGAGAAATACTCCTGCGCCTGCTCCGAGGCGAGGTATTCCAGGAAGGCCACCGCGTTGTCGCGGTTCGGCGCATGGGTCGCGACGCCGCCGCCCGAGATGTTCATATGCGCGCCGATATCGTTCTGGTTGGGGAAGACCCAGCCGATGCCCTCCAGCTCTTCTGCGCCCAGCCCGTCCACATCGCGCCGCAGCGCGCGGGCGAAATAATAGGTGTTCGACATCGCGATGTCGCACTCGCCCGAGGCGAGGCCGCGCAGCTGATCGGTATCGCCGCCCTGCGGGTCGCGGGCGAAATTGCCGACCACGGCGGTGGCCCAATCCTGGATCGCCTCTTCGCCGAGATGCGCGATCAGGGCGGCGACGATGTTCTGCGTATAGACGTTGGTCGCGGAGCGGATGCAGATCATGCCCTCATAGGCGGGGTCGGCGAGATCCTGGTAGGTGGCCGGCGGGTTGGCGACGTCCTCCTTGTCGTAGAAGAGGATGCGCGCCCGCTGGGAGAAGCCGAACCACTGGTTGTCATCGTCCTGGAGATAGGCGGGGATGGCGGCCTCCAGAACCTCGGACTCGACGGGCTGGAGCAGGCCCAGATCCTTAGCGCGGGTCAGGCGCACGGTGTCGACGGTCAGGAAGACATCCGCCGGGGAGTTCGCGCCCTCGGCCTCCATCCGCGCGATCAGCTCATCGGCATTGCCCTCGATCCGGTTGATCTTGATGCCGGTCATCTCCTCGAAATCGGAGTAGAGCCGCTCATCGGTGTCGTAGTGGCGCGACGAATAGAGGTTGAGCTCGCCATTGGCAAAAGCGGGCAACGCGACGGTCGCGGCGAGGGCGGCGAGAAGGGATCGGGTCATAGCAGTGTCTCCCTGATGAATATCCGACTGTTCTTGTCAGTCATGGCTGAAATACCGTCACGGCTCGAAAAGGCAACCAAAATTGTCGGATTTTTTCACGAGAGGCTAACAGTCCGTTTCGACGTGGAAATCCCGCCGTCGGGTGGTCTATGGGGGGCCCGGTCACGCGCGAGAGAAGGCGGGTCCGCGCCAATGCGCGGCCAATCCTTGTCGATCTGGTCGAGGAGGCGCCGCGCCGGCCGCCCCTCCGGGCTTCACCGACGCCGCAGCAGCCAGACGAAGAACGCGCCGCCGATCAGGCCGGTGACGATGCCGATCGGGATGTCCTCGGGCGCCATGGCCGTGCGGGCGAGGATGTCGGCCCAGACCAGGAAGATCGCGCCGACCAGGGCTGCGCCTGGCAGGACACGCGCGTAGTCTCCGCCCAGAACCAGCCGGACGATATGCGGCACCATCAGGCCGACGAAGCCGATGATACCGGAGAATGCGACCATGCAGCCGGTCAGCGCCGCGCCCACGACAAAGACCGAAAGGCGGAATCGGGCGACCGGGATGCCCAGGGTGGACGCCATCTCGTCGCCCACGGTCATCGCGTTCAGCCGCCCGGCATGGGCCATCAGCCAGGCTCCGCAGGCGGCGAGCAGTGCGGCAGGATAGAGCAGCTGGTCCCATTGCGCGAGGCCCAGCCCGCCCAGCATCCAGAACACCACCGTGTGGGTCGCCCGGGGATCACCCAGGAAGATCAGCACGTTGGCGCAGGACATGACGACGAAGCTGACGGCCACCCCCGCCAGCACCAGCCGGTCGGCCGAGGTCGCGCGCGCGAAGGATGTCACCGCAAGCACCAGGAGCGTCGCCCCCAGCGCCCCCGCGAAGGCCATCAACGGCACCGTCATCAGGCCCAGGAAGAGCCCGGTATGGAGCAACGCCAGGATCGCTCCGAAGGCGCCGCCCGCCGAGATCCCTAGAAGGTGCGGGTCCGCCAGAGGGTTGCGTGTGACCGATTGCAGCGACGCGCCCACCAGGGCCAGCCCGGCACCCACCATCGCGGCCAGCAGGGCGCGGGGCAGGCGGACCTCCCAGACGATGGCGGCATGGCCGCGCGGCCAATCGGCAAGGTGCAGACCGGGGAGCGTCCGCTCCGCGATCACGCCCCAGACGGTCGCCAGCGGCACCGTGACCGCCCCCACGCTGACGGCCACGGAGAGCGACAGCACCAGCGCCACCAGACCCGCCCCAAAGAGCGGAAGGGCGATGCGCGTCCGGACGCGGGCGGGAGCGGCGGCGTCGGTCATTCGGCGCGGAACGCCTCGGCCAGCGTCTTCACGGCGCCGATATTGCGCGGGCCCGGCGTCGCCTCGACATAGTCCAGCGTCACGAAGCGGGCGTTCCGGACGGCCGAGATGTCGGCGAAGGCGGGGTTCTCCATCAGGAAGGCGCGCTTCTGCTCGGCGGTGACGTCGCCGTAATTAACGATGAGGACGATTTCGGGGTCTGCCTCGATCACGGCCTCCCAGCCGACCGTGGCCCAGGATTTCTCGAACCCGTCCATCACGTTCTTGCCGCCCGCGGCTTCGATCAGCGCGGTGGGCATGGCGTAGCGGCCGGCCGTGAAGGGCGTGTCCTCTCCGGAATCGTAGACGAAGACGCGAGGCGCCCGGTCGAGCGGCGGCAGCTCGGCGCGCATCGCCTCCAGCGTGGCGCGGTAGCCTGCGACGAGTTCTTCCGCCCGTTCGGAGACGCCGAAGATGGTGCCGAGGGCCAACAGGTCGGCATACATGTCCTCCATGCTGGCCTTGCCCGTCTCCATGATATGCGCGCAGCTCTCAGTCAGCTCATAGACCGGGATGTCGAAGGCGGCGAGCGTCTCGGGCGTGACCTCGCCGCCGACCTTCATGCCGTAGTTCCAGCCCGCGAAGAAGAAATCCGTGCCCGCGCCCAAGAGCACCTCTTTCGAGGGGTATTTCGCGGAGAGCTCGGGAAGCTGGGCGACGCCCGCGCGCATCTCGGTGTCGAGCTTGTTCCAGCCTGAAATGCCCGTGTAGCCGACCATGTGGTCGGTCAGGCCCAGGACCAGCATCATTTCCGTCAGGTTGATGTCGTTGGAAACGGCGGCCTGGGGTGCGGCGCCAAAGGTGACCTCGCGGTCACATGACTGAACGGTCACAGGATAGGCTAGGGCAGGGGGGCCCAGGGTCAGAAGAAGGGGGAAGATCAGGCGCATGGTCGTCCTTGGCCGTGTCTAGAGATGAAAGGTCAGATGCGCCGCGCCCGAGGGCGTCAGCGTCTGGCGTTGCACGCGCACATGGAAGGCGCGGGCGATCAGGTCTTCGGTCAGCACCTCCGCCGGAACGCCCTGCGCGAGGCACCGGCCCCGTGCCAGCACCAGCACTCGGTCGGCCAGATCGGCGGCGAGGTTGATGTCGTGCAGGCTGGTGACGACGGTCAGGCCGAGTGTGCGGACCAGGGCCAGCACCTCCAGCTGATGACGGATGTCCAGATGATTGGTCGGCTCGTCGAGGATCAGCAATCGCGGCTCCTGCGCCAGGGCGCGGGCCACCATGACCCGTTGCCGTTCCCCGCCGGACAGGGTGCCGATGCGCCGGTCGGCCAGCCGACTCAGATCCAGCCGTGCGAGAGCGGTGGCGACGATGCGTTCGTCCCGAAGCCCAGGACGGGCGAGGCCGGACCGGTGCGGCGCACGGCCAAGGGTCACGATCTCGCGCACGGTGAGCGCGAAGTCGCTCGGCTGCTCCTGCAGGACGACGGCGACGCTGCGCGCGACCTCCCGCGCTTCCATCTCCCAAATGTCCTGACCATCGACCAACACGCGCCCCGAAGCGGGCCGCAGGTAGCGGTAAAGGAGCCGCAGAAGCGTCGATTTCCCCGCGCCGTTCGGCCCCACGATGCCAAGCACCTGACCGGGCGTCACGTCCAGCGACACATCCTCCAGAACGGGATGGCCGCGGCGCGGGGCCCAGGTTAGCCCCTCGGCGCGGAGCGCGGCCGGCGTCACTGCACGGCCCGCGCTTCAGTCGCCAGCACCATCGCCGGAATCCGGGCCAGCGTGCCGGTCCGCAGCTTGCCGGGCCGGACCGTGGCCGCGCACCAGCCGTCCTCCAGCCCACGATATTGCTGCGCAAAGGCGACGAGATCGCAGATATCCTCCTCCGGGGCGATGTCTCCGAAGAGATAAGTCGCCTTCGCATCGGCGTGGTAAGCGATAGTGCAAGGCCGGTCGCAGCCCGCCATGCAGGCCACGCCGGAGATCTCGAATTCCTCCGCGACGGCCCCAGCAGCGTCGAGCGCCGCGCGCAGACGGGCGATCAGTTCGAGGCCGGGTCGGCACTCGGTTCCCTTGTGCCGGCACGAGGTGCAGACGCTAATTCGATGGCGTGTCCGGTTCATGTCGCCCTCCGCGATGTGCGGGGGCGGTCAAAGGCGATGCGGCGGGGCATTGGCCCATATCGGTCATCGTGGCCTCCTTCCCGGACAACCCCGCCCGGTCTGGTTCAAGTCACGATGGCAGGTCTCCTGACTTGCGGGTCTCCGCTTCCCCGCGCCTTCCCGCACCGCTTGGGTCCAGTGGCACAGACGGGGTCGCTCTCCGCTCACAGTTGCGGGGGCAGTCACGGATTTGGCGCCTGATGGCTACACCGCACCGTGTTCCCTTTTCATCCCTTGGCCGTGGTGAGCCTCAGAAACCATCTTAGAGAAAACCTTCGCCCAGTCTGCCGGGGCGGTCAAGGCGAAGTCGGACGGCGTCCGGCGCACCGAGGGGATGGCTCCCTGGGGCGCTTACGCGTCCCCGGCGGCCTGGCGCGCCGCAAACGCCCGCAGCAAGGGCACGCGCTGCGGTCTGAAACTGGCGCCCGTCGCCTCCGCGCGCTCGATCCGTGGGACGTGGAAGCGCCGCCAGTCCTGCCGCAGGGTGCACCACGCCAGAAGCATCAGCGTCCGGTCCGAGTAGCTGAGGCCCAGGGGCCAGACCTCCCGGCGGGTTCGCCGCTCGGCCAAGTCCCGATAGCTGAGGTCGAGGACAAGTTCCTCCCAGCAGGCGCGGCGCAGGAGAGACATATCGACGGCGATTGCAAGCGGGTCGCGCGGCGGGCGGAAGCTGCGCAGGACGGTGTGCAGGGCTTGGCGCGATTGCCGGTCGGGCAGGGTCGCGATGATCCGCGCAAGGGCGGTCTGGCCCGCCTGCTCCAGTGCGTCGTCCCCGGTCTGGCTCAATTCGCCCACGGCAAGCACAAGGGCTTCGATTTCAAGCCGCGAAAAGCTCTGCGGGGGCAAGGCGGGGTCTTCGATCAGGCGATAGCCGACCCCCGCCTCCCCATCGATCAGCGCACCGCCAGCCCGCAAGGTGGCGATGTCGCGGTAAAGCTGGCGCTTCGACACATCGGTTTCGGCCGCAAGCCGCGCGGCCGTGACCGGCGCGGGCAGGCGGCGGAGCGCATCCATAAGACGCAGGAGTCGGTCGGCGCGGGCCATGCTGACGGAATATGGCAGTAGGGCGCGGGTAAGACGAGGCATCACACGCACCGAAAGGATCTTGGCATGCTGACCCTGTTCCACGCCCCGCGCTCCCGCGCGACCACCATTCTCGTGCTGATCGAGGAGATGGGGATCGGCGACCGCATCGAATTGGTCGAGGTCTTGGTCCGGCGGGCCGACGGCTCCGGCGGCCCGGATCCCCGCAACCCGCATCCCGAAGGCAAGGTGCCCTATCTGACCGATGGCGCCGATCATCTGCGGGAGCGGGGCGCGATCGTCGTCTATCTCACGGATCTGTTCCCCGAAGCGGGACTGGGCCGCCCGGTCGGGCATCCCCAGCGCGGCGCGTTCCTGAGCTGGCTGTTCTACTACCAGGGCGTGATGGAGCCGGTTCTGGTGCTTGAGGGCGCCGGCCTGCGGCACCCGCTGCTGGAGGCGACTTTCCGGGATCTGCAAGCGGTGATCGCCACCCTGGAGACCGCGTTGGAGCAGGGGGCCTTCTTGCTGGGCGATGCCTATTCCGCCGCTGACCTGCTTTTGTCGAGCCCGTTTCAATGGATCCCGGACGCCCTGTCAGACAGCCCGCGTCTACGTGACTGGATCGCGCGCTGCGCCGATCGCCCGGCGATGCGGGCGGTCCTGGCGCGCGAGCAGGCCTGAAGCGCCGGGGGGCGGCAGGGGTCTCGGGCGCGATCCGCCGGGTTCGCCCCCTGAGCTGGGGCACGGTCCCGCGCGCCGCGCTCCGGGGCGCGCGGATCGCCCCGTGGTCTCCAGGTAAGGGCATGCGGACCATCCCCGGCGGGTCAGCGGCACGTGTTCGACGATAAGCCGCTAGGCCTCGAACCGGCGGCTCCGGTCGTGGAAGGGGGCGGCGGGTTCCGGTCAGATTGGGCGGGCGTGGCCCGGTCAGGCCGGCTTGCGGGCAACCAGGAAGGTTGCGGCGCGCGTGTCTGGGCGGAAGCGGCGCTCGATTTCGAAGCCATGCGCCTTGAGCGCGCCGACCAATTCGGCCTCGGTGAAGAACCCCAGCGCCGGCGGGAAGAGCCCAGCAGCCCGTGCCAGAGGCGCGACGAGCCGAAGCCAGGGCGCGACCTCGGACAGACAGGGCGTGGACGAGACGAAAACGCCCCCCGGCCGCAGCCAGCGATGGGCCGCCGCGATCGCCGCGTCCCGCCGCTCCAGCAGATGCAGCAGCGAATGCGCCATCACCATGTCCTGACTTCCCTCCGCGACAGCCAGATCCTCGAAGGCGGCGACCTCGAAGCTCAGCTTCTCGGGGTCGATATCCCGGGCCTTGTCCCGGGCGATCTCGATCATCGCGGCGGAGACATCGGCGGCGCGGATGCGGTCCGCATGGGGCGCGAGCGTCAGCGCGGTCGAGCCCGTCCCGCAGCCGATCTCGACCACTTGCGAGCCGGGTCTGTCGCGCAGCAAGTCGGACATCATGTCGAGCTTCATCGCATAGGCGGCGGGATCCTCGACCGGCCTGGCCGCGTAGCGCGCCGCCATCCGATCCCAAAACCCGGCGGCTGGATGGGCGCTTGCCCGAGAGGCGTCCGATGGGGGGCGGGAGGGGAAGGCGGCGGGCATCCGAGGGCTCCTTGGGTCGTGCGCTGTCGATGGATACCGTCATATCGCGCCTGGTGCGTCGCCGAAATTCAACAGCCGTGTCGAGCAGCTATGCATCCGTGCATGGACTGGGGGCTTCGCGCTTGATTTCCTGGTCAAGGACAACAGAGCAGGAAGTCCTGCGCGATCCAAGGTGACGGCAGGCGCGTGGGCTGCGCCTCGCCCCGTCCGGCAACTGGACCGCCCCGGCAGGCGCGTTGCCGGGTACTGTCTGTCGCAGCGCTTAACCGCCACGCTCCGCTCGGCCGAGACCGTGGCGCCGGGATGGGGGCGGCGGGTGATCCGGCTCGACGCGGCAGTGGACGTGGTTCGGTTCGAGGGCCTCAGCAACTTTCGGAAGCAAATGACCGGCGTGGTCCGGGCAGACGGTTTCTCGCAGGACTGGACCTCAGCGCGGCGCCGTGAGTGAGGCGCCGCGCCGGGCGGTCCGCGCGGCTCAGGCGTCCTCGCCGATCACCGCCGAGACGAGGCGGCCCGCGCCGGACGCGTCGGCCAGGGCGATAGGTGCGTCGCCCCGCGCGGCGCGGCGGGCGGCCACCATACGGCCCCGGGTCAGCGCGATATCGGCGACGCGGGCCGCCTCGTCGGCCTGCATCGCATAGACTCCGTCCGCATCCGCCAGGATCGCGTCGCCCGGCAGCACCGGGACGCCGCCGACCGAAACGGGCACCTGCGCGCGCCCGCCCAGATCGGCCATCCGCGTCGTCATCGGCGAGACGCCCCGGCACCAGACCGGGAAGCCCAGCTCCGCCAGTTCTTCGCCATCGGTGCAAGGCCCGTCGATGATCGCGCCGATGATCCCCTGGCGCATGGCCGCCGCCGCGACTCCGTCGCCCAGGCAGGCATGGCGCGTGTCGCCCAGCCGGTCGATGACCAGGATGTCGCCGGGCTGGGCCAGACCCACCGCGTAATGCAGCATCACCGAGCACGGTCCCGGGATCTGCACCGTCAGCGCCCGGCCCGCGATGCGCGGCCCGAAGCCCTTGTTCACGCGGATGCCCGTATCCATCGCCCCCCAATAGAGGATGTGGCCCAGCATCGTCGTTTCGCATTGCTTGAGCGTCTCGATCAGCGCGGGGTCCAGCGGCGGCGGGGCGTCGCCGATGACGTATTTCTTGGGGGCGGGCAGGGGCTTGGTCATCTCTCGCTCCGAAGGGTGGGGTCGAGCCGGTCGCGCAGCCAGTCGCCAATCATCGAGACCGACAGCGCGAGGCAGAAGATGATCGCGCCGGGCAAGAGCGTCAGCCACCAGGCAGTCATGAGCCGGTCGCGGCCTTCGGACATGATCTGGCCCAGGCTCGTCAGCGGCGGCTGCACGCCGAGGCCCAGGAAGGACAGCGCGGTCTCCAGAAGGATCGTCAGCGGCAGGTTCACGGTGAACTGCACCAGCGCGATGTTGAGGATATTGGGCAGGACGTGGCGCAGGTAGATGCGCGCGGGCGAGGCGCCCAGAGCGCGGATCGCGGTGACATAGCCGCTCTCTTTGGCCTGAAGCGTCGCGCCGCGCATCAGGCGGGCATAGACCTCCCACCCGTTCAGGCCGACGAGCAGCAGGAACAGGGTGAAGGAATTGTCGAACATCGCCAGCATGAAGAGCGCCACGATGATGATCGGCAGCGAGGCCTGCACGTCGATGGCCGCGACGATGACGGCCTCGGTCTTGCCACGACGCGCGGCGGCCAGGATGCCAAGGAGCGAGCCCAGGATCGCGCCGATCAGCGTGCCGACAATGGCGACGACCAGGGTGATCTGCGCGCCGGTCACCAGCCGCGCCAGCAGGTCGCGGCCCCGGGCGTCGGTGCCCAGCGGATAGCCCTCGGTCCCCGGCGGCTTGAGCCGGTCGAAGAGCGACGTGTCGCGGAAGCCATGCGGTGTCAGCGCGTGGCCGAACAGCGCGAAGAGCACGAAGAGCGCGACGAACCCCATCGCGAGCTTGACGCTGAGCGGGATCGCAGGGCGGGCGCGGGCGGCGGTCACATCGGTCATGACGCGCGGATCCTCGGGTCGATGAGAAGGTAGAGGAAGTCAACCAGCAGGTTCGCCAGAACCATGGTGAAGGCAACGACCAGCACCAGGAACTGCACCTGCGCAAGATCGCGTGTCGCGACCGAGCGGACCAGCAACTGACCCACGCCGGGCCAGGCGAAGACCTGCTCGGTCACGACCGAGCCGGCTACCAGCGCGCCCAGCGACAGCCCGATCAGCGTGACCAGCGGGATCGCCGCGTTGGGTGCCGCATGGCGGATCAGGCGTAGGCGGAAGGGCACGCCCCGGGCTTCGGCGGCGCGCATGTAAGGCGCGTTGATCGTCTCCAGTACCGAGGACCGGGTGAAGCGCGCGAAGCTGCCCATGGCGGCCAGGCCCAGTGTCAGCGCGGGCCAGAGGACACTGGCGCTGTCGCCGCCGAGGAAGGTGCCGAAGACGAGGGCGGCGATCAGGATCATCAGGAGGCCGAACAGAAAGTTCGGCATGGCGAATGCGAAGACCGAGAAGGCCATGACGAAGCGATCCAGCGCGCTGCCCCGCCGGATGGCGGCGATGGCGCCCACGGGAATGCCGATGGCGATCGCCATGGCGAGCGCGGTCAGGCCCAGTTCCAGCGTGTGGGGCAGGCGGGCGAGGAAGACCTCCTCGACGGCCAGTCCCGTATGGATCGAAAAGCCGAAATCGCCCTGCAACAGACCGCCGACATAGCCCGTGTATTGCACCCAGATCGGCTGATCGAGGCCCATGGCGCGGGCATATTGGTCGATGACCTCCTGCGGCGCGTCGGGCGGCACGAGGGCCGCCGCCGGGTCGCCGGAGAAGCGGATGAACAGGAAGACCAGCGTCACCGTGATGAGCAGCGTGGCCACGGCGCGGATCAGGCGGGAGAGGATATAGCCGATCATGCGGCGTCTCCTTTCGCGAACATGTCGAGCCCTGGCGCGGCGGCGAGCAGATCCGCGGTATAGGGATGGGCCGGGCTGGCGAAGACCTGAGCGGCAGGGCCGCGCTCCACGATCTCGCCCCGGCGCATAACCAGGATGTCGTCGGCGATGGCGCGAGCCACGGCGAGGTCATGGGTGATGAACAGGATCGCGAAGCCGAAGCGCTTTTGCATATCCGCGAACAGGTCCAGGATCTGCGCCTGGATCGAGACGTCGAGGGCCGAAACGGCCTCGTCCGCGATCAGCAGGTCGGGTTTCAGCGCCAGAGCCCGGGCGATGCAGATGCGTTGGCGCTGCCCGCCCGAGAATTCCTGCGGGTAGCGTCCGCCCGCTTGGGCGGGCAGGCCGACCAGTTCCAGAAGTTCGGCGGCCTGGGCATGGGCCTCGACTTTGGGGGTGCCGTGGATGATCGGGCCTTCGGCGATGGCCGCGCGGATCGTCTGGCGCGGGTCAAGCGCCGAATACGGATCCTGCAACACGACCTGGAGCGATTTGCGCAGGTGTTGCAGGGGCTTGCCGGTCAATTTGCTGATCTCTTCGCCCTTGAACCGGATCGAGCCGCTGTCGATCTCCTCCAGCCGCAGCAGGCAGCGCGCGAGGGAGCTCTTGCCCGAGCCGCTTTCGCCCACAACGGCGACGGTGCGTCCGGCCTCGATCCGGAGCGACGCGCCCTTGACGGCGTGGAGCGCTTTGCGTCCGCCGAAAAGGCCGCCGCGATAGGTCAGGTCGATATCGGTTGCCTCCAGGATCGTGTCGGTGCCGCCCGTCTCGCGTTCGCGCGGGGCGGGGGTGACGGCGGCGATCAGCTTCTTGGTGTAAGGATGCTGGGGCGCGTGGAGCACGGCGGCGGCGCGGCCGGTCTCGACCTGCACGCCTTTCTCCATGACGACGACCCGGTCGGCGATTTCGGCCACGACCCCGAAATCATGGGTCACGAACAGAACGGAGAGCCCATGCTCGGCCTTAAGCCGGGCAATCAAGGCCAGGATCTCGGCCTGGGTGGTCACGTCGAGCGCGGTGGTCGGCTCGTCCGCGATCAGCAGCTTGGGTTCCAGCAGCAGGGCCCCCGCGATGACGGCGCGCTGCGCCTGGCCGCCCGATAGCTGGTGCGGGTAGGATTTGGCGATGCGCTCCGGCTCGGGCAGGGCGACGGCGCGCAGCACGTCCAGCACGCGCGCCTTGCGGTCGCGCTTGGGCACGCCATGGACCTCCAGCACCTCGGCCAATTGCGCGCCGATGGTGCGGACGGGGTTCAGGCTGGCCGCCGCGTCCTGAAAGATCATCGCCACCTGCGCGGAGCGGATCGCGCCATAGGCCGGGTCGCGCTGCGGGGGCAGGGGGGCGTCGTCCAGATGGACCTCGCCGGACAGCACCGGCAGGGCATGGGGCAGCATCCCAAGGATCGCCTGCCCGATCACCGATTTGCCGGAGCCGCTCTCGCCCACGAGGCAGACGGTTTCGCCCGGGGCGATGTCGAAGGAGACCTCCGACACCGCTTCGGGCCGGTCGCCATCGGCCGGCAGACCCACCGTCAGCCCACGGATGGAAAGGAGCGGCGCCGGAGCGCCGCTCAGGTTCTCAGCCATCGCCGCCGCCGACATAGAGGTGGTCGAAGATCGTCACGGCGGAGTTGCCCGGATCCCAGTCGAGATCATCGCTGATCGCGTAGCTGACGACATTGCGCCACATATACATGCCGGGCGTCACGTCCTCCCACTCGGCCACGAGGTCGAGATAGGCCTGCTTGCGGGCCTCGAATTCCAGCGTCTGCTCGAATTTCTCGCCCAGGGCGACGAAATCCTCGGTCATGTCCCAGGTCTTGTGCGCGGCGCGGAAGCGGCTGGATTGCGGGCCCCAATCCATCCAGAGCGGACGGTAGGGATCGCCGGAGAACTCGCTCGACATCGACATGTTGAGCAGGTGGAACGGCCGCTGATAGGCCAGCGAGAAGTTGTCCTTCAGCTCGATCTTCACGTTGATGCCCAGATCGGCCCATTGCTCGACCATGAACTCGGCGGCGATCTCGTAATTCGGATAGAAGCCGCGCGTGATGTGCCAGATCAGCTCCTCGCCCGCGTAGTCGCTGGCCTCCAGATAAGCGGCGGCGGCCTCGGGGTCGTAGGGCACGGCCCGCTCCCGGTCGGCGTCGTAATAGGGGCCATATTCCGGGAAGTTGAACGGTGTCGGCACGAAGGTCGCGTCGCCCCAGATCGCCGCCGTGATCGCCTCGCGGTCGACGCCCGCGACCATGGCCTTGCGCAGGTTGACGTCGGTCAGCGGATTGTCGGGCAGCGCCTCGGTTTCCAGCATGTTGAAGGCGAACATCGGATAGTTCTCGATGCCCTTCTCCATGACGGTGACGCCGGGCGTGCCGTCCAGCGCATCGACCTGGTCGGCGGGAACGGAGACGACGACGTCGTATTCCCCGGCGACGAGCCCGGCGAAGCGGGTGGAGAATTCCGGCACGATCTCGAAGCTGAGCGAGGCGGCGGGCGGCTCACCGGCCCAGTAATCCTCGAAGGCCACGGCCTCGACGCCCACGGAGGGGTCGAAGGAGGTCATGCGGTACGGTCCGGTGCCCATGGGCATCTGACCGAAGGCCTCGGTCCCGACCTCTTCGTAATAATGCTTGGGCAGCACGAAGCCGATCGGCGTCACCATCCGGAAGGGCAGGTTCGGGTCGGGGAAGCTGGTCTCCACCTCGATGGTCAGCGGGCCGGTCGCCTCGACCCGGGTGAAGCCACGGGTATAGCGGGTGCCGCGCGGCGCCAGCGGCTCTTCGCCCCAGAGGCGCTCGGCCGAGAGCGAGAAGGCCACGTCCTCGGCATCCATGATGTGCCCGTCATGGAAGGGCACGCCGTCGCGCAACGTGAACTCCCAGACGGTGGGCGACAGCTGCTTCCAGCTTTCGGCGAGCCAGGGGACAAGCTCCGTCCCGTCGGGGTCTTCCCAGCGATTGCGGCGCACCAGCGTGTCGAAGATGTTGGAATGGACGCGCGCGCCGGTCGTCGAGATGCCGATGACCGGGTCCATGGTGGGCCACAGATTGTCGACCGCGATCACCAGGTCCGGCTTGTCCTGCGCCAGAGCGGGCAGGGCGACGGACCCGGCGAGCAGGGCGCTGGCCGTGAGGATACGTAGGCTCATGAGAAGGCTCCCGTTGGTGTTTTCTGTTGGGTCGTCGGGGCGTTGGCGCCCTCTGGCACGCGGAGAAAGTCGTAGTCGCGCGCGTTTTTCAGGTTGGGGATCTGACGCCGGGCCGACTCGACGGCGTTGAGCGGCAGGTCCAGCGTGATCTGTCCGGGCGCCTCGCCGCCGAGATCGGCCATCACCTCGCCCCAGGGCGAGACGATCAGCGAGTGGCCCCAGGTCACGCGCCCATCGGCATGGTTGCCGACCTGAGCGGCCGCGACGACATAAGAGCCCGTCTCGATGGCCCGGGCCCGCAGCAGCACCTCCCAATGGGCGCGGCCTGTGGGCACGGTGAAGGCGGAGGGCGCGAACAGCACATTCGCCCCGGCCAGGGCGTAGTCGCGGTAGAGATGCGGAAAGCGGAGATCGTAGCAGATCGTCATCCCCAGCGGACCGAAGGGCGTATCGGCCAGGACAGCGGTCTCGCCCGGCGCATAGCGGCTCGACTCGCCGGTGGCGGGGCGGCCCTCCAAGAAGACGTCGAAGAGGTGGATCTTGTCGTAGCGGGCGACGATCTCGCCCGAGGGATCGACCAGCACGGTGTGGTTCAGATAGCGCCCGTCGGGCGATTTGATCGGGCAGGAGCCGGAGTGGATCCAAAGGCCGCGCGCGGCGGCTTCCTCACGGCAAGCGGCGATGTAGGGGTCCTGATCCTCGGTTGTGATCTGTGCGCGGGCGTGGTCCTTGTTGCGGTCCATCAGGCCCGCCGCCTCGGGCATGGCCAGCATCGTGGCGCCGTCCTCGGCGGCGAAGGCGGCGGCGGCGCGCAGTTCATCGACATTTACGGCATGAGTGTTGTGCGAGGTCGTCTGGACCATCGACACCCGGAGCACGTCCGTCATGGCATCCCCTCTTTCGCAATTGCGGCATGAATAAGGGGTGGAGATGGACAGGAAAAAGCACAAAAACCTTGTGATGCGTTAGAACATCTCACATGAGGTTCAGAATGCGATCGCCCCGCCGCTTGCCCTCCCTGACTGCCTTGCGCGCCTTGGAAGCCGTGCGCGAGACCGGCTCGGTGACCGCCGCGGCGCGGCGGCTGAGCGTCTCGCATTCGGCGGTCAGCCATCAGATCAAATACTTGGAAGACTGGATCGGGCGGCCCATCACGGTCCGGCGCGGGCGCTCGGTGGCGCTGACCGAGGCCGGGGAGAGCCTGGCACGGGTCGTCAATGACAGCTTCGACGCGATCCGGCACGAGATCGACCTGCTTCCGCTGCGCTTCGGGCGCGCGGTGTCGATTTCGGCGCTGCCGGTCATCGCGGAGGAAGTCCTGATGCCGCGTCTGCCCGCGCTCCAAGCCGCGCATCCGCGGCTCAACGTCCACATTTCGTTGGCACAAACCGACCGCCCGAAGACGCCCGTCCCGGATGTCGAGATCGTGTTCCGGCAGCGCGACCGAACCTTGCCGACCGACTTGGCCTTCCTGCCCGGCGACGCCGCGCCGGTCTGCGCGCCGCATTTCCTGGCGGCGGCGGGGGGCGACCCAAGGGAAGCGGTGCGGCGCGGCCCGCTGCTCCGCGACGAGGATTCGCGGATGTGGCCGGAATGGCTGTCCCGCGCCGGGCCGGATTGGGAGGCGCCCGAGGCCCCGCAGGCGATCTACCTGGAGGGCTCGTTCCTTCTGCAAAAGGCCGCCGAGTTGGGAATCGGCATCGCGATCTGCCGCCGCGCGACGATCCGGCGCGCGGTCCGGGAGGGGCGTCTCGTCGAACTGTCCGACATCGTGATCGACGCGGATTGGGCCTATACGCTGCGCGTCGCGACCGCGCGAGAGATCGAGCCGGAGGTCAGGCTGGTGACCCAGTGGCTCCGCGACGTGTCGCAGGCCGAGGCCGGGCAAGCGCGCTGAGCGCGACGGCCCGCCGGTCAGGCCGCGTCCTGGCGGCCGATACCGATGCGGCTGCGATGCGGCCCAAAGAGGCAGGCGAGTCCCAGGATGGCGCCGGAGACCACCGCGATCATGCCCGCCGCGCTGACCGCATGCGTTGCCCCGAACCAGAGCGGGCCGTAGCCAGCGAGGACATAGCCTAGAACCGCCGACAGCGTGGCGAAGGCGACCGACCACCAGACCTGACGTTCCAGGCGGTTCGTCATCAGCCGTGCGGCGGCTGGCGGGCAGATGAACATCGCGATCACGATGATCGAGCCCACCGCGTCGAAGGCCGCGACCGCCGCGACCGCCGCCGTCAGCACCAGTCCGAACCCCACCGCCGCAGAGGGGATGCCCAGCGCCTCCGCGAAACCTTCGTCGAAGGTGGAGATCTTGAGCCAGCGCCAGAACAGCACGGTGAGCGCGACCACCATGGCGCAGACGATCGCGATGCGGGGCAGCTCGTCGGGCAAGGAGGCGAGCGCGACCGGGTCGAGCAATGACCCCCAGCCATCCGCGCGGAACCAGATGAGCGATTCCAGGTTCCCCATCAGCGCGTGCTCGACATCGAGATGGACGCGGCTCGTGTCCGACTGCTCCAGGATCAGGACGCCGGCGGCGAACATGGTGGTAAAGACCACGCCCATCGCCGCGCCCGGCTCGATGCCGCCCAGGCGCTTGACCGCTTCGATCAGGATCACCGCGACGACGGCCGCGCCCGCCGCGCCCAGCAGCATCGGGATCGCGGCGACGACCCCCGTGAGCAGGAAAGCCACGACGATGCCCGGCAGCACGACATGGCTGATCGCGTCGCCGATCAGAGCCTGACGCCGCAGGATCAGGAAGTTGCCCGGCAGCGCGCAGGCGATGGCCGCAAGCGTCCCGATCAGGATCGGAGTCAGCGAGAACTGGACGAATTCGGCCCCCATCACGCGCCCCCCACGGCGGTTGGCGGGCCGAGCCGCCGGTCGAACTCGGTGATCTCGTCGGCGGTGAAGACCTCTTCGATCGGGGTCACGCCATCGTAGCGGCCGGTCAGCCCCGCATCCTGGTGGATCTCGCGCGCCACGTCCCAGCGGCGCTCGTCGCGGGCGACCTTGGCGGCCTGGGCGCGCCCGGCCTCGGTCGGCACGCCGTCGGGGCGGACCAGCCCTTCGCGGGCGAGCAGGCGCAAGGTGTAGGCCTCGCGGATCGGGTGCTGCGCGGCCAGCGCCAAGAGGCCCTGGCGGCGATGCACGCGGGCCTGGAAGCTGCGATGGCGGAGGACGGCGGCCAGCACGCCGCGGCCCGGCGCGAAAAGCAGCGAGACCACGAAGAGCACCGCCGCGACCAGAACGATGATAGGCCCGGTTGGCAGCGCCGGCGCCGAAGCCGAGAGCACCGCGCCCAGATAGCCCGACAAGCCGCCCACCGCGCCCGCGACCCAGATCACCCGGCCCGACCGCTCGGTCCAGAAACGGGCGGTGACGGCGGGAATGATGAGCATGGCGACGATCAGGATCAGGCCCACGAGCTTCAGCCCGATCACCGTGACGGCCATGACGAGGCCCATCATCAGCAGGTCGATGCGCCGCACGTCGTAGCCCAAGGCGGCGGCGTAATCGCCGTCGAAGGCCACCAGCGTCATCGGGCGGCGCAACAGCCAGGTCGCGAAGACCGTCAGCGATCCGCCGACCGCGATGACCACCGCGTCCTGGAACAGCATCCCCGCCGTGGAGCCCAGCAGGAAACTTTCGAGCCCCGCCTGCCGCCCCGCGCTCATGGATTGGATCACGGTCAGCAGGACGATGCCGATCCCGAAGAACACGCCCAGCACCGCGCCGATGGCCGCGTCCTCTGCCAGCCGCGTCCTGCGCGTGATCCACTCGATCGTCAGCAGCCCGATCCAGGCTGTCAGGGCCGAGCCGAGAAGAAGGCCCAGCAGGCTACGACCGTCGCCGCCCAGCGAGACCATCACGATGAAGGCGAGCCCCACGCCGGGCAGGGTCGCATGGGCCACGGCATCCGAGACCAGCGCGCGCTTGCGCAGAAAGAGAAACGTCCCCGAAGACCCGGCCGCGAAACCCAGAAGCGCCGCGCCGATGGCGACCAGCGCCGCGTTATAGCCCGCCTGTAGCAGCAGGGCTTCGAAGAAAGGGCTCACTGGGCGCCGCCCGCCACCGCCAACTCGTCGAGATGGGTCGCAGCCAGACGCCCGCCATAGGTCGCCTGGAGCGTCTCCGCCGTGAAGGTGGTCGCGACGGGCCCTTCGGCGATGCGCCGGACATTGATTAGGAAAACGTGGTCGAAATAGTCGCGCACCGTCGAGAGGTCGTGATGCACGGCGACGACCGCCTTCCCCTCGGATTGGAGCGTCTTCAGCACGTCGATGATCGCGCGCTCCGTCGCCGCATCGACCCCGGCGAAGGGCTCGTCCAGCAGATAGAGATCGGCATCCTGCGCCAGGGCGCGGGCCAGGAAGACGCGCTGCTGCTGGCCGCCGGAGAGCTGGCCGATCTGGCGATGGGCGAAATCCTGCATTCCGACGCGGGCCAGGCAGTCGCGCGCGCGCGCCGCCATCGCGCCCGACAGGCGTCCCAGCAGCCCGACCTTGCGGTAGAGCCCCATCTGCACGACGTCGAGCACGGTGGTGGGAAAGTCCCAGTCGACGCTCGCGCGCTGCGGCACATAGGCGATGCGGTCGCGGGCCTGGTCGATCGGTTTGCCGAAGACGAGGATCTCGCCCGACAGCCGGGGGATCACCCCGAGCGCCGCCTTTAGAAGCGTCGACTTCCCCGCGCCGTTCGGTCCGATGATGGCCGACATCGTCTTGGCCGGAAAGGTCGCGTCGACCGAGAACACCGCCGGCTTCTCTCCGTAGGAGACGGTCAGGCCGCGCACGGCGAGCGCGGCGTCCGAGGGCGGCGGCTCCTGGGCGATCCGGCCGTCTTGCGCGGCGACCATGGGCCGCGGCGGGCGCTGTGCGGGGGCGCAGCTCAATTGAGCAGGTCCTGCATGCCGCGGGCGGGCGCCTCGCCGCCGAGGGCCGCGGCGATGGTCGTCGCATTCGAGTCGATCATGCCGATATAGGTTCCTTCATAGGTGCCCGGCTCGCCCATCGCGTCGGAATAGAGCTCTCCGCCGATGACGACCTCGTGGCCCGCGGCCGCTGCGCCTTCGATCAGCGCACGCACGTTCCGGTCCGAGACCGAGGTCTCGACGAAAACCGCGCCGATATCGCGCGCAACGAGCAGGTCGACGAGTTCGCCGATCCGCTGGAGCCCGGCCTCGGATTCGGTCGAGATCCCCTGAATGCCGATCACGTCGTAGCCATAAGCGTTGCCGAAATAGTTGAACGCGTCATGAGCGGACAGGAGGACGCGGCTCTCGACGGGAACGGAGGAGAGGACCTCGGTCGTGTAGCGGGCGAGATCGTTGAGTTCGGAGACATAGGCCTCCGCATTCGCCGAAAAGGCCGCCGCGTGTTCGGGGCTGACCTCGGCCATGGCGTCGCGAATATTGAGCACCACCCGCGCCCAGAGATTGGGGTTCATCCAGAGATGCGGGTCGAAACGGCCCTCGTAATCCTCGGACCCGATGAGCAGGTTCTCCGGGACCGCCTCGGCGACGGCTACGACCGGCCTGTCCTGCCCGAGATCGAGCAGGAACTCCTCCATCTGCGCCTCAAGATAAAGGCCGTTCCAGAGCACCAGATCGGCGCGCACCATCGCCGTGATGTCGGTGCGCGTCTGACGGTAGGCATGGGGGTCGACCCCAGGCCCCATCAGCGAGCGGACATCGACCAGATCACCCCCGATCTCGCGCGCCGCATCGGCGATCATGCCGGTCGTCGCGACGATATCCAGACGATCCTGCGCCGCGGCCCAGCCGGCGGGCAGACAGACGATGAGGGCCAGAGCCGCGAGGGCCCTTCTGGACAGTGTCATGTAAATCGCTCCCATGAGGATACCCGTTCGTGCGGGATGCCTTATGAACCCAGAGATATGCGAACCGTTCGCAACGTCAAGGGTGGTGAAAGACGTTCTCAGAAACGTTGAGTTCTGTCGCCGGCGCGGTTATGTGCCGAGTCATGGCGGAGCACTTTTACAGCAGCGAAGGCGACGCGCTTCTGCGGGCCGCGGATCTGAGGATCACGCGCCCGCGCCAGGCGATTGCCCGCGTCCTCTCGGAGGCGCGCGATCACCCGGACGCGGATCAGGTTCTGCGCCGGGCCAGACGCCATGACCCGTCGATCAGCCAGGCCACGGCCTACCGGACATTGTCGGTGCTCACCGAGTCCGGGATTCTGCGCACCCATACCTTCGATGGGAGCGCCACCCGCTACGAGCTGGCCGAGCGGCCGCATCACGATCACCTCATCGACGTGGAGACGGGCGAGGTGCGGGAGTTCGTCTCCCGCGAGATCGAGGCGCTCCAGGCCCGCATCGCCGCCGAACATGGGTATGAGATCGTCGCCCATCGGCTGGAACTCTACTGTCGCAAGGCGGGATAGCCGGACCGCTGCCGTCCAGGGGAGCGATCCGGCACATTCCGCGCGTCGGCCCTCCGAATTGTCAGGGGGCGTCCAGCGGGGCAGGGGGTCTCCGGTGGCGCGTGGGCCTGGCCGCGGGCAGGGCGTCCGGTAGCCGGAGTCGCGCGCCGAGGAGGCCCGCCTCAACATTTTTGCAGTTGAGGCCCCCAACCCGCGCTCTATACCCACCGCTATGCGTGAAACAGCGCAGGACGCGCCCGAGGCCGCCACCACGAAGCGGCCACGGGCATCATCCTTGGGAGGAAGACTATGCGCACTCAGACCATCAACCGGCTCGCGGCTAGCGTTGCCACTTCAGTTTTCTGCGTCGGCGCCGCTGTCGCCGACGGCCATGTGGACCGGACCGGCTGGCCCGAAAGCTTCACCGTCGGCACCGCGTCGCAGGGCGGCACCTATTTCGCCTACGGCTCGGGCTGGGCGAACCTCGTGGCCGATGAGCTCGGCATCTCCGGCGGCGGCGAAGTCACCGGCGGCCCGATGCAGAACATGGCGCTGGTCCATACCGGCGACGCGGCCTTCGGCATGACCACGATGGGCCCCGCGGCCGAGAGCATCGCCGGCACCAATCCGATCGCGCCCGGCCTGCCGATGACCAATGCCTGCGCGATGTTCCCGATGTATCAGACGCCGTTCTCGGTGACCGCGCTGAGCTCGTCGGGCATCACGTCGATCTCCGAGATCCCGGCGGGCGCGCGGATCGGCTTCGGTCCGGCGGGCTCCACCTCCGACACCTACTTCCCGCGCATGATGGAGACGCTGGGCGTCGACTTCGAGCGGCGCAACGGCGGCTGGTCGGACCTCGGTGGACAGCTCCAGGACGGCCTGCTGGACGTCATCGCCTTCGCCGCCGGCGTGCCCGTCCCGGCCGTCAGCCAGCTGGAAGTGCAGACCGACGTGAACATCATCGAGTTCACCGAGGAAGAGCAGGCGACGATCCTGGACGCCTTCCCGGTTTCCGAATTCGAGATCGGCGCCGACGTCTACACGACGCTCGAGGCGCCGGCCCGCTCGGTCTCCATGTGGAACTTCGCGATCGCCAATTGCGATCTACCGGCGAGCTTCGTGAACGCCGTGGTGGACGTGGTCATGTCCGACAACGAGAGGATGGTGAACATCCACCGCGCCGCCGCGTCGACGCTCCCCGAGAACTGGGACAAGAACAACGGCGTTCTGCCCTGGCATCCGGGCGCGGCGCAGTGGTTCATCGAGAATGCCGGCGCCGACATTCCGGCCGACCAGATCCACGGGAACTGATCCGTCGCCAGTAGGAACTTGTCAGGGGCCGCGCCACCCGCGCGGCCCTTGCATTTCGACTGTCCCGTCGTCAACAATTCTCAACAGACCAGCGCCCCCGACACGCGATCCACGGCGCTCAATAGAGGAGGTCCGCCCATGGCCGAGAGCAAGATCGACCAAGAGGCGGAAGACCGAGATCCCACCGGCACGGTGATCGCCGAAGGCGTCGACGAGGAACCGGTCGAGCGCAACCGCCGCACCTATAGCGGCGCGGCCTTCATCTTCATCGCGACGGTCGCGACCGTCTACGCGGCGTTCCACATGCTTGCGCTGAACGGCGTCTCCGTCTCGAACCTGACGGGCATCGAGTTGCCTTTCCTGCCGGAAGTCCCTCTTGAGACCTGGAATTTCCGTATCGTTCATATCGCCGGCGCGCTGGCGCTGGGTTTTCTTCTGTTTGCGCCCGCGGCCTTCGCGGAGGACGCCCCCGGAGAGCAATCGTCCGGAAACCGGATCGTCTCCCTTGTCGCCCTAGCCTGTGCGGTCCCGGCGCTTGTCGCCGGTATCACGGCGATCGGTTTCGTCGGACAGATCAACTCGGGCGAGTTGCCCGAAATGGGTGGCCTGACGACCTGGGCGGCCTTCCCGGGCACCGAGATCTACGCGGCCGAGGTCTATTGGTTCGGCATCCCGCTGATGATCGCGACCTTCGGCGCCATCGTGCTCGGATGGTTCGAGCGGCGTCCGCGCGACGCCTTCGCCGCCTCCGACATCGTCCTGGTGCTCTGCGCGGCCGTGGTCGCCATCTACCTGATCGCCATCTACGACACCGCGGCGCGCAACTCGGTCGGCACGCCCTTCGTGCCGATCGGCGTGGCTTTTGCCGCCACCGCGGGCTCAGCGATGATCCTGGAACTCACGCGCCGCGTGGCCGGCCTGGCGCTGGTGGTCATCACCGGCATCTTCCTGGTCTACACCTTCACGGCCCACCTGCTGCCCGGCATCCTGGCGGTGCAGAACCCCTATACCTGGCAGCGGTTCTTCGGCCATGTCTACTCGGATGCGGGCATCCTGGGGCCGACGACCGCGGTCTCCTCGACCTACATCATCCTGTTCATCATCTTCGCGGCCTTCCTTCAGGCCTCCAAGGTGGGCGACTATTTCGTCAACTTCGCCTTCGCGACGGCGGGACGCGCGCGGGGCGGTCCGGCCAAGGTGGCGATCTTCGCCTCCGGTCTGATGGGCATGATCAACGGGACGAGTGCGGGCAACGTGGTCGCCACCGGCTCGCTGACCATCCCGCTGATGAAGAAGGTCGGCTACAAGCGGCAGACCTCCGGTGCGATCGAGGCGGCCGCCTCGACCGGCGGGCAGATCATGCCACCGATCATGGGGGCAGGGGCCTTCATCATGGCCGAGGTCACGGGGATCCCATACCAGGAGATCGCCATCGCGGCCATCATCCCGGCGATCCTCTACTTCGCCTCGATCTACTTCATGGTCGATTTCGAGGCCGCCAAGCTGAAGATGCGCGGCATGCGCGAAGACGAGCTGCCGCGCCTCGTCATGCTGATGAAGCAGCTCTACCTCTTCGTGCCGATCATCATCCTGATCGTCGCGCTCTTCATGGGCTATTCGGTGATCCGGGCGGGCACGCTGGCGACTGTCGCGGCCGCCGTCGTCTCCTGGCTGCCGGTGATGATGGTGCGCCTTTTCCCCGACAGCCTGCCGGCTGCGGCGGTCTCTGGCATGGGGCCGCGCGCGATCTTGAAGGCGTTCGAGCTTGCCGGGATCATGTCGATCCAGATCATCGCCGTCTGCGCCTGCGCGGGGATCATCGTGGGCGTCATCTCCCTCACGGGCGTCGGAGCGCGCTTCTCGGCGGTGCTGCTGGACCTCGCGGGGGTGAGCCAGCTCTTGGCGCTGTTCTTCGCGATGTGCATCGCGATCCTGCTGGGCATGGGAATGCCGACGACGGCGGCCTATGCGGTGGCGGCCTCGGTCGTGGCGCCGGGTCTGGTTCAGCTGGGCATCCCGCAGCTGACGGCGCATTTCTTCGTGTTCTACTTCGCCGTGGTCTCGGCGATCACGCCACCCGTGGCGCTGGCGAGCTATGCGGCGGCGGGGATCTCCGGCGCGAACCCGATGGAGACCTCGGTCGCGTCGTTCAAGATCGGCATCGCGGCCTTCATCGTGCCGTTCATGTTCTTCTACAACTCGGCGATCCTGATGGACGGCACTTGGTTCGAGGTCATCCGCGCGGCAATCACCGCGACCTTCGGCGTCTTCCTGCTCAGCGCCGGCGTCCAGGGCTGGTTCATCGGCGGTCGGCCCGCGTGGTTCCTCCGCGTCGGACTGATCGCGGCGGCGCTGTTCATGATCGAGGGCGGGCTGATTTCGGATCTGGTCGGGCTTGGGCTGGCGGTCGGCATCTACTTCATCCAGCGCGTCGTCCGGCCAAACCCGGGCGCAACCATCCCGGTACGCGGCGCGGATTGACGGGCGATCCTGCGGCGGCGTGATCGCCGCAGGACGCTGCCGGTTCGGTGCGGCCGGAGCCGCGCGAAGTGCCGCTCGGGGATCAATCCATATTACATAATCCTGATTATCTCACTAATTGACGTAGCCCGGTGCGCGCTACTTCCAACTGCGACTTTCTTTCGATGACAATGACTTGTCGGATGGAAGGAGTCGAGGAATGGGCCGGAAATACGCGCAACTGAGCGTTGAGG
>NZ_UETC01000020.1 GCF_900116765.1 Jannaschia seohaensis
TCGGCCCACCGCCGCCAACGGTTGTAGAGGGTCTTGCGCGGTCCATACTCCTCAGCTGCGTCCACCCACCGGCAGCCCGACTTGCTCGGCCTGGCACTCGGACCATGTATGGATGGCCCCTTGGCAAGCGCTTTGTTCGGCTGGTGGCATCTAGTCGGTCGCGGCCATGTATACGGCGTCCTGTATGCGGCGTGATCTGCTGCGCGCCCTGATGAAGTCCGCTGGGGTGGACGGGTCCCGATCAATGGCCCGCGGTCTGAGCCGCACCGGTTCGAGCTGGGTGTCCCGTCCGCCTGTTCTCCGCCTCGCGCCATCCACTGCCCGGCAGGGCATCGCCGCAGGCGATGTCCCGAGAGGGGCCTCACGTCGCGCCTCACCATCTCGGAGCCGCCAGGCGCGCCCGGCGACGATCCGGTTCTCAGCCGGGCACGGCCCGGTAGCTGCCGCCGCGGGCGATGAGCGCCCAGACGGCGCGGGCCATGCGGGCTGCGAGGGCCACGGCTGCGACCTTCACCGGCTTCCTCGCGAGCATCCGATCGAGCCAGTCGGGCGCGCCCTCCAGCCTGGCGGCGCGCCGTCCGCGCCTTGCGCTGATCCTGGCCATGGCGCCAAGGTAGAGCAGCCGGCGCAGATAGCGGTTTCCCGCCTTGCTGATGCGCCCCAGCCGCTCCTTGCCGCCCGAGGAATGCGCCCGTGGTGTCAGCCCGAGCCACGCCGCATAGTCGCGGGCTGAGCGAAAGGCGGCGACATCCGGCGTCGTGGCCGCGAAGGCCGAGGACGCGATCGGTCCCAGCCCGGGGATCGTGGCGAGCCGCCGGGCGAGCGGGTCCGCCTTCTGGGCGGCGGTGATGCGCGCCGTCGCCGCCTCGATCCGCTCCTCCAAGTCGCCGAGCCGGCCGGCGAGCAGGTCGAGCGCCGGGCGTGCCGCCTCGGGAACGTCCTGCGCGGCTTCGAGCAGCCGGTCGAGGTTGTGGATGCCCTTGGCCACGACGACCCCGAACTCGCCCAGATGCGCACGGATGGCGTTCACCGTCTGCGTCCGCTGCCGGACAAGGAAGTCCCGGGCCTTGTGGTCCAAGAGCGCCGCTTGCCGCTCGGCCGACTTCACCGGAACGAACCGCATCGTCGGGCGGGTGACCGCCTCGCAGATGGCCTCCGCGTCGTTCGTCGGCTGCGTGGCCCCACTGGGGCCACGGTCCGCCTCACCGTCCGTCTTTCCCCGCTTCACATACGCCTTGACGTAGGCCGGCGGCATAAGCCGAACCTGATGGCCGAGAGCGCCAAGCTCCCGTGCCCAGTGATGCGCCCCCGAGCAGGCTTCCATGCCCACCAGGCACGGTCCCAGCCGATCGAAGAACGCCAAGACCTGCGAGCGCCGCAGCTGACGCCGGACGACGACCCGCCCTTCGACGTCCACGCCGTGCACCTGAAAGACGGACTTGGCCAGATCGAGGCCGATGGTGATAGGCTGGCCCATGGATGGCTCCTCTCGGTGGAATGCTACGCAGCTCCCACCTTGGCACACCAGATGCCGTGGGCGGGGCCATCCACACCATCAGTGGCGGGCTCATGCCTCGCCGTGGACGATGCCCGAGATCACCCGCCGATCGTCCACCCGCGCCACGCCCCGGACCTTGTCGGGCAGGTAGGGCCTGAGCCGCTCCATCTGCACCTCGCTCAGCCAGAACAAGTTCTCGGACATGACCATCCCCCCATCCAGGATGGCCGACGTGACTCACCAACAGGCTGACGTCGCTAGACGGTCAATGGGTCCGGAGCCTAGCCTGTAACCTATTTGCAGTGTACGGAGTCACTTTCGTTGGCGCCGTTGCATGAAGCGCCCCGGATCGATGTCCAGGCGGGCGTCACCCTTCACCCTCGACGTTTAGGCCCCTGCCGGCCACTGTCCGACCGACGGGACGAGGACGGAATGCGGTCAGGTCATGGGGTTGCAGTCAGGGGGCCGCCTCGGCATCGTCCGCTCCGGCGGCCGCGCGGGATGGGCTGCCGTGCGGTCGGAAAATGCGGAGTGATCTGGATGGACATGGGGATCAGGGGCAGACGTGCCCTGCTGACGGGCGCGTCTAAGGGAATGGGACGCGCCTGTGCCGAGGCGCTGGCCCGCGAGGGCTGCGCGCTGACGCTCGTGGCACGCGGGGCGGAGACGCTGGAGGCGGCCGCCGCCGAGATCCGCGCCCAAACCGGCGCCGAGATCCGCACGGTCGCCGCCGACATCACCACCGAAGCCGGGCGCGCCGCCGCGCTGGAGGCCTGCCCCGCGCCCGATATCCTCTTGAACAACGCCGCCGGGATGAAGCCCGGCGATTTCCGCGACTGGACCCGCGACACCTGGATCGAGGCGCTCGACCTGATGATGCTCGCGCCGATCGAGATGATCCGGCTGACCTTCGACGGCATGACGGAGCGCGGCTTCGGCCGGATCGTCAACATCGCCTCGCGCGGGGTGAAGCTGCCGCAATCGGAGTTGGGGCTGTCGAACGGGGCGCGCACCGGGCTTGTGGGGTTCTGCGCGGGCCTCGCCCGCGAGGGCGTCGCCCGCAACGTCACGATCAACACGATCCTGCCGGGCATCGTCGCCAGCGACGGCCAGCGGACCCATGTCCGCGCCCTGGCCGAGCGCACCGGCCGCAGCTTCGACGACATCTGGGCGGAGCGCGCGGCCTCCTCGCCGGCGAAACGCTACGGAGAGCCGGTCGAGATCGGGGCGCTCTTCGCCTTTCTCGCCTCCGCCCATTCGGGGCTGATGACGGGGCAATCGATCCTGATGGATGGCGGGGACTATCCCGGCACGCTCTGACCGGCCCTCGCGCGACGCGTCGAAATCTGTTACCTGACCATGCGTCACTCACCCGCCCGTGTCTTCGACGGGCCAGCCAGAAAAGGATCTTCGCCATGGCTCATCAAAAGCCCACCGGCTCCTTCGTGGCGCTCATCACGCCGATGAACGCGGACGGGTCCATCGACTACGAGGGCTTTCGGACCCTGATCGACTGGCACGCGGAGAACGGAACTTCGGCGCTGCTGATCATGGGCTCCACCGGAGAGGTCTCGATGCTGACCCCCGAGGAGCGGCAGGAGATCGTGCGCCGGACGCTCGCCATGCGCCGCCCGGGCATGACGATGTGGTATGGCTGCACCGGCAACAACACGGACGCGACCATCGCGCAGGTGCGGTTCGCCGCCGCCGAAGGGGCGGATGGCGCGATCGTCGCCGCGCCCTCGTATATCTGCGCCGACAACGACGCGATCGAGGCTTACATGGCCGAGGTGCTCGACAGCGCCGACCTGGCCATGGGCTTCTACAACAACCCGCCCCGGGTGAAGACCGATCTGCACTGGTCCAACCTGCTGCGTCTGGCCGAACATCCCAACATGGTCGTCCTCAAGGAGAGCACGACTCGCGTCGGGCAGGTCGCGCAGGTCTGCGCCGCGCAACCGGACATGTCGATCATGTGCTGCTGTTCGCCCAATCTCGGACTCGTGGTGCCGACGATGGCGCTGGGCGGTCATGGCACGGCGAACATGACCGGCAACCTGATCCCGCGCGAAATGGCCGTCATCTCGACGCCTTGGAAGACCGGAGAAGACGCCTTCGCCTGCCGCGCGGCCTGGCTCGAAAACCTGCCGGTCCTGCATTTCGCCTATTCCGCGATCAACCCCGTGGCGGTGAAGACGCTGATGCGTGCCATGGGCATGCCCGCCGGTCCGCTGCGGCGCCCCTTGCAGCCGCTGGCCCAGCCCGCGGTCGCCGAGGCGCTGGAGATGATGTCGCGCCTCGGGCTCGACAAGCGTTACGGGTTCCGCACCGGGGCCACGGCGCTGACCGCCGCGGAGTAGGTCTTGGCCATCATCGTCGTGGGCGCGGGAGTCGTCGGACTGTCGACGGCCTATGCGCTGCATTCCGACGGACAGGACGTTGCCGTCGTCGACCGGCTGTCCGGGCCAGGGCTGGGGACGAGCTTTGCCAATGCGGGAGGGCTCTGCCCCTCCTTCGCGGGCCCCTGGGCCGCGCCGGGCATGATCGGCAAGGCCGTGCGGTGGCTGGCGCAGCCCTCCGCGCCGCTCAAGATCCGGCCCCGGCTCGACCCGGCGCAATGGCGATGGCTCTGGCAGTTCGCCCAGGCCTGCAAGCCCAGCCCCTTCGAAGCCAACAAACGCGCCATGCAGGCCATCGCCCATTACAGCCATGCCTGCCTGCGAGAGATCGTGGAGGAAACCGGGCTGCGCTTCGACCGGGGCGAGGGGGGAATCCTTCAGACGTTCCGTAGCCCCGACAGCCTTGCCGGCGGTCGGCGCGCGGCCGAAGTGCTGTCCGAGATGGGGATCGCCCACCGCCTGCTGGACCCGGAGGAGATCGCGCAGATCGAACCGGCGCTCGCGCGGACGGACCTGTCCTTCACCGGCGCGCTGCATTTCCCCGACGATGGGACCGGCGACGCCCAGGCCTATTGCCGGGCCATGGCCGCATGGCTGGAGGATCGGGGCGTGTCCTTCCGGTACGGAACCGAAATCACCGGGCTTCGGCAGGCGAATGGCCGGCTCACCGGCCTGCGCACGCCCGACGGGGAGATCGCGGCCGATGCCGTGGTGCTGGCGGGCGGGCCGTGGATCCCGGCCCTCGTGCCCGAGATCCCCGTCTATCCGGTCAAGGGCTATTCGCTGACCTGGCCTGGGATCGCGGAGGGGGCCGGGCCGCGCTCCTCGATCATGGACGAGGACAGCAAGATCATGTTCACCCGCCTGGGCGACCGGCTGCGGGTCGGCGGCATGGCGGAGCTCGACGGCTTCTCGACGCGCTTGCCGAAGGCGCAGCTTGCCGGGATGACCGACATCACGCACAGGTTCTTCCCCGAGGCGGCCGCCAGCGCGCCCGAGCCCTGGACCGGCCACCGCCCGATGACGCCGGACGGCCGCCCCCGGATCGGGCCCAGCGCGCGCGTCGAGGGGCTGTGGATCAACGCCGGTCACGGCTCCAATGGGTGGACGCAGGCCGCCGGCGCGGGCCGGCTGATGGCCGACCTGATCGCCGGGCACGCACCCGCCATTGACCCCGCGCCTTATCGGCCTGTCGGGTGACCTCGGACCGCGGGCAGTGGTTCAATGGGCGATCCGCCGCGGCGAGTGCCGAAGAATCCGGCACTGCGCGTCGGTAGCGACGCGGCATCCCGGAAACCGGCCCTGGCCGGACAGCCAATGTTCATTGGACTTGATCGTTCGTGACAAACACAGTCATGTGGGCCCGCGGCAAACCGGTCCCTAGGGAACGAGAAAAGACCGCGAAAGATCAGGGAGACGATCCGTGCCGACACGACTGACCGAGACCGCAGGGGCCGCGCTCCTGTCCGCCACCCTTGTGCTGATGCCTGTCTGCGCACTTGCCGACGCGATCACCATCGTGCTCGGGGCCGAGCCGACGACGCTCGACCCGCACGCGGCCGATGACGGGGCCGAAAAGGCCGTGAACGACAACGTCTTCGAGACGCTGATGGCACGGGATGTCGACGGCAACCTCGTCCCCGGCCTCGCGACCGGCGAGCCGGTTCAGATCGACGAGACCACCTGGGAATTCACGATTCCCGCCGGGCTCACCTTCCATAACGGGGAGCCTCTGGACGCCGCCGCCATCGTCCATTCGGTCGAGCGGATGATCGACCCCGACCTCAATTCCGAACAGCTGAGCTATTTCTCGACGCTGGCGGGCGCCGAGGCCGTGGACGCCACCACCGTGCGCATCCTGACGGACGGGCCGGATCCGATCCTGCCCGCGCGGATGTACTATTTCATGATCGTCCCGCCCGTGGCCTCCGAGGCCGAAGACTTCGCCTCCAACCCCGTGGGCTCCGGCCCCTATGAGTTCGTCAGCTGGGACCGTGGCAACGAGATCGTGCTGGCGGCCGATCCCGACTGGCGCGGCGAAGCCCCCGACGTGACCGAGGTCACCTACCGCTTCATCGAGGAAAGCGGCACGCGCATGGCCGCCCTGATGGCCGGTGAGGTCGACCTGATCACCAACCTGCTGCCCGAATTCACCGACCAGGTGCCCGCCTCCGCCTCGATGCGCGGGCTCGAGCACCCCACCGTGATCCTGAACACCAATGGCGGGATCACCGCCGACAAGCGCGTGCGGCAGGCCCTGAACCTCGCCGTCGATAAGGAGGCGCTGGCTTCGGCCCTGTTCGAGGGGCAGGCACAGGTCGAGCAGGGGCAACTTCTGGGCACCACCTATTTCGGCTTCAACGAGGAGGTCGGCCCCTACCCCTACGACCCCGAGCGCGCCAAAGCGCTGCTGGAGGAGGCAGGCGCCGCCGGCGGCGACATCACCCTCGTGGGCACGTCGGGCCGCTGGCTGAAGGACCGCGAGGTCACTGAGGTCGTCGCGGGCTACTGGTCGGCCGTGGGCCTCAATGTCGACGTGCAGATCTTCGAGTTCGACGAATACCTTCAGCGGCTCTTCGACAAGGAGAACCGGGCCGATGCGATCTTCGTCGTCTCCGGCAACGAGCTTCTGGATGCGGACCGGTCCTTCTCGGCCTATTACGCGCCCTCAGGCTTCGGCTCCTCCAACAGCTTCGAGGAACTGGAGACCTGGATCACCCAGGCCCGCTCCGAGACCGACCCCGAGGCGCGTCAGGCGCTCTATGAACAGGCCGTTGAGTTCGCGCATGAGGAGGCGATCCTGACCTTCCTTCTGAACATCAACAACGTCTACGGCCTTTCCGAGCGGCTGGACTGGCAGCCCCGGGTGGACGGCAAAATGTTCGTCTCCACCATGACCGTGGATTGAGCCGACAGAAGACGACCGGATGGGCCGCTATATCCTCGCGAAACTCTGGCAGGGCGTCATCGTCGTCCTGTCGGTCGTCGTGGTCGTCTTCATCCTCACCCGGCTGGTCGGCGATCCGGTCCGGGTGATGCTCCCGCTTGAGGCCACCCAGGAACAGCGCGACCAGTTCGAGGCGCAGCTGGGCCTCGACCGGCCCATCGGCGTGCAGTTCGTCGATTACGTCAGCGACGTCGCGGTGCTCGATTTCGGCGAGAGCCTCTGGCAGCGGCGCCCGGTCATGGAGATCATCGTGGAACGGGCGCCCGCGACGCTGCTTCTGACCTTCGCGGCGATCGGGCTGGCCGTCGCGCTGGCAGTGCCACTGGGCGTCGTCGCGGCCCTCAGGCCCGAGGGGGTGGTCGACAGGATCGTGGTCTTAATCAGCCTGATCGGCCTCTCCATTCCACAGTTCTGGCTAGGCCTGTTGTTCATCGTGTTCTTCGCCCTGACGCTGGGCTGGCTGCCGACCTCCGGCTCCGGCACGCCCGCGCATATCATCCTGCCCGCGCTGACACTGGCGATCCCGGCGATGACGCGGCTGGTGATGGTCGTGCGCTCGACCATGATCGACGAGTTGAACGCCCAGTATGTCCGCGTGCTGCGGGTCAAGGGCCTCAGCCCGTGGCGGGTGATCGCGGTCCACGCGCTCAAGAACTCGGCGGTGCCGATCGTCACCCTCGCGGGGTGGGAGCTGATCCGCGCGCTGTCCGGCTATACCGTCGTGGTCGAGAGCGTCTTCGCCTGGCCCGGGCTGGGCCTGACGGCGATCCAGGCGATCGAACGTCAGGATCTGATTCTGTTGCAGGCCATCGTCTTCCTGACCGCGATCATGGTCGTGGCGCTGAACCTGCTGCTCGACATCCTTGCCAAGGCGTTCGATCCCCGGATCGACCTGCGTGCCTCGTGACGGCCATGGAGGGCAGTGACGTGACCTCGGTCGAAACGTCGCCCGGCGCAACGGCGGGCCAGACGACCCCGGGCCTGTGGGCGGATCTCAGAGGCGACGGCACGGCCATGACCGGCGTCGTCTTTCTCGTCCTGCTGCTGCTGGTGGCGATCTTCGCCCCCCTGATCGCACCCCACGACCCCGAGGCGCAGAACATCATCGCGCGGCTCAAGCCGCCCGCCTGGATGGATCGCGGCGACTGGGCCCATGTGCTGGGCACCGACCATCTGGGCCGGGACGTGCTGTCGCGGCTCATCCACGGCTCGCGCATCTCGCTGATCGTGGGCGCGGCGACCGTGGCGCTCGCCGGCGGCTTCGGGGTGCTGATGGGGCTGACCGCGGGCTATGTCGGTGGGCGCACCGACAACTGGATCAGCGCGGTCATCGACACGCAGGTGGCCTTTCCCGGTCTGCTTCTGGCGCTGATGATCCTCGCCGTCGTTGGTCCGTCGACGATGACGGTCATCGTCGTGCTCGCGCTAAACGGCTGGATGGTTTACGCGCGGGTCACCCGTGGCGTGGTCCTGTCGCTCAAGCATACCGCTTTCGTCGAGGCGGCCGGGTTGCTCGGCTGTTCCACCTGGCGGGTGATGCTGCGGCATCTGCTGCCCAACCTCTCGGCGCCGCTGCTGACGCTCGCCACCCTTGAATTCGCCCGGATCGTGCTGGCCGAGGCGGCGCTCTCGTTCCTCGGGCTGGGGGTGCAGCCGCCCGCCACCTCCTGGGGGCTCGATGTGGCGCAGGGCAAGGAGTACATGTTCCGCGCCTGGTGGCTCGTGACCTTCCCGGGGCTCGCCATCGCGCTGACGGTTCTGGCGATCAACCTCATCGCAACATGGCTGCGCGTCACCTCCGATCCGCTGGAGCGGGAGAAGCGCTTCGCTCGGCGCGCCCGGCCCGCCCGATGAGCGCGCCGCTGCTGGAGGTCGACGGGCTGGAGGTGGAGTTCCTCACCCGCCGCGGCACGGTCCATGCGGTGCGAGGGATCTCGTTCGACCTCGGCCCCGCGACGACGATGGGCCTCGTGGGGGAATCCGGCTGCGGCAAGTCCGTGACCGCGATGGCACTGATGGGGCTGGTGGACCTGCCGGGCCGGCTCAAGGCGGGGCGGGTGCGCTGGAAGGGCCGCGACATCCTGAACACCGAGGGCGACCCCGCGACCGAGGCTTATCGCCGCGAGGTCTGCGGCCGCGATATCGCGATGATCTTCCAGGATCCGATGACCAGCCTCGACCCGCTCTTCACCATCGGCGCCCAGATCGCCGAGGTATTGGAACGGCACCGGGGGATGAGCGCGAACGCGGCCCGCACGCGCGCCACGGAATTGCTGGACCTCGTGCAGATTCCGCATCCCGAGGACCGCGTGGACCAATATCCGCACGAGTTTTCGGGCGGGATGCGCCAGCGCGCGCTGATCGCCATGGCGCTGGCGGCGGAACCCGACCTGCTGATCGCGGACGAGCCGACGACCGCGCTGGACGTCACCGTGCAAGCGGGGATCCTCGACCTTCTGGCGGACCTTCAGGCCCGGCTGGGGCTGTCCATTCTGATGATCACCCACGATCTCGGCGTCGTCGCCCGGCTCTGTCAGCGCGTCGCGGTCATGTATGCGGGCGAGATCGCCGAGGAGGGGGCGGCGTCCCGCCTGCTGCACGCGCCGGAGCACCCCTACAGCGCCGGTCTGCTTGCCGCGACGCCGCGCCTGATGGAGAGCGGCGACCGGTTGAGCACCATCGAGGGCCAGCCCCCCGACCTCCGTCTGCCCCGGACCGCCTGCGCCTTCCGGCCCCGTTGCGCCAACGCGGTCGCCGCCTGCGCCCAGGCGCCAGACCTGCGCCCCCTGCCCGACGGCGCCGGCCGTCTGGCCTGCCACAACCCGATGCGCGCCGCACCTCGTGCCGAGCCCCGGCCCACCGCGACCGCGACCGCGGCGCCAGCCCGCACCCAGTCACCCGACGCCGTCCAGCCGCTGGTGCGGGTCGAGGACCTGACCGTGACATTTCCCGTCGGCAAGCAGCGGCTGTTCGGACCGGCCCGAACGATGACGGCCGTCGATGGTGTCAGCTTTGAGATCTACCCCGGAGAGACGCTGGGTCTCGTTGGGGAAAGCGGCTCGGGCAAGACCACGACGGGCCGGGCCCTGCTGCGCGCCGCGCCGATCAGCAGCGGTCGGGTCACCTTCGACGGGCAGGATGTCGGCGCACAGGACGCCCGGGCACTCCGCCGCCTGCGGCGCGACATGCAGCTGATTTTCCAGGACCCCTATTCCAGCCTCAACCCGCGCATGACGATCGCCCAGATCGTCGGCGAACCGCTGATCGTCCACGGGCTGGAACGCGACCCCGCCCGCCTGAGGGCTCGGGTCGAGGACTTGCTGGGACTCGTCGGCCTTCCGGCGGATGCCGCCGACCGTCACCCCCACGCCTTCTCCGGCGGACAGCGGCAGCGGGTCGGCATCGCGCGCGCCCTCACTCTGGAGCCACGTCTCATCATCGCCGATGAACCCGTCTCGGCGCTCGACGTGTCGATCCGGGCGCAGGTGGTCAATCTCATGCAGGATCTCCAGGCGCGGCTCGGACTGACCTACCTTTTCATCGCGCACGATCTTGCGGTGGTGCGCCACATCGCGGATCGGGTGGCGATCATGCAGAAAGGCCGCATCGTCGAAATCGGCCCCGTGGAGCAGGTCTATTTCGACCCGCAGCATCCCTATACCCGCTCCCTGCTCGCCTCCGTGCCCGAGATCGACGACAGTCCCGGCGCCCTGACCGGGACCTGAGCCCATGGACGCGGCTGTCGCGGCCCTTTCCGGCGCCGTCGCATCTCCTGGCATCTACCTTCTGACATTCGCCACGATCATGGCCGCGGGTGTCGTGCAGTCCTCCGCCGGGATCGGGTTCGGCCTGGTGGCGGCGCCCGCACTCATGTTCCTGAACCCGGCCCTGGTGCCAGGAGGCGTGATCTTTCTCGGCATCCTGGTGAGCGCCCTGTCGTCACTCCGCGACCTGCGCCATGTTCAGAGGCGCTATGTCGTGGCGGGGCTGGCGGGCCGCGCCCCGGCGGCCTTGCTCGCGGCCTTCTTCGTGGCCGGCGCCTCCGCCGCGACCTTCGAGGCGCTCTTCGCGCTGTCGATCCTGCTGGCGGTCGGATTGTCTGTCCTGGCCCCCCGATTCCGGCCGACGGTGCCGCGGGTCGCCGCGGCGGGGATCGTGTCGGGCCTGATGGGGACGCTCACCGGGGTAGGCGCGCCGCCCTTCGCGATCGCATTGCAGAACGCGCCGAGCGGCGAGCTGCGGGCGACGATGAACGCCGTCCTGATGTTCGGAGCCATCCTTTCGATCGCCGCGCTGGCCGCGTTCGGCGCTTTCGGCTGGGCCGACATCCTGCGCGGACTGAGCCTGATCCCGGCGGCGCTGGCCGGCTTCTGGCTTGCGCGCTTCGTGATCCGCGATCCGCGCGCCGCCGCCTGGCTGCGCCCGGCGATCCTGACGCTCTGCGTCGCGTCGAGCGTGGCGCTGCTGCTGCGCGCGGGGCTCCTCCGGTGACCCGAACCTCGCGCGACGACGATGCCGCACCAAAGAGGATGCAGGCCGCTCGGACGGCCCGTATTCAGATATCGCGGGGCGCCGGGCGCGGCCCGGAGGGAAAGAGACACCCAAAGGAGACAGGACCATGACCGACAAAGTATGCCTGATCGTCGGCGGAGGCCGCGGGATGGGCGCGGCCGCAGCGCGGGAGATGCATGCGCGGGGCTACAAGCTGGTGCTCATGTCCCCGTCCGAGAGCTGTGAGGCGCTGGCCGAGGAGTTGGGCGGCATCGCCCGCCGAGGCGACGCGCAGGTGGCCGAAGACACCAAGGCAATCGTCGACGCCGCCATGTCGACCTACGGCCGGATCGACTCCTGCCTGATCCATGTCGGCGGCCCGCCCAAAGGCGATCTCTTGGAGATTCCCGAAGAGGACTGGGACCGCGCACATGAGATGGTGTTGAAGCCGGTGATCCGTCTGGCCAAGCTCCTGACCCCGGTGATGGAGGCCCAGGGCGGCGGGTCCATCGTCGCGATCACCACGTTCTCGGCCTTCGAGCCGTCGCTGACCTTCCCGACCTCCAGCGTCTACCGCGTCGGCGTCTCCAGCTTCGCCAAGCTCTATTCGGACCGGTACGGCCCCGCCAATATCCGCATGAACTGCCTGCTGCCCGGCTTTACCGACAGCCTCGCCCTGCCACAGAAATTCGCGGATATGTCCGCCCTCGGGCGTCTCGCGCGGGCGGAGGAACAGGGCAAGGCGGCGGCTTTCCTGCTGACCGACGACTCGAGCTACATCACAGGGCAGTCCCTGAGGGTCGATGGCGGGGTCACCCGTCACATGTAACCGCTGAGGACCGGGGCGCCGGCGCTTGAATCGAGGCGGCGGCCCCCGCCCCCGCCTCCGCCCCCAAGCGCATTCCCTTCACGAATGCCGAGACCGTCCTCGATGCGATCCGCCACGATGCGATGCATTGCATCCGCTTCCGGCTGTGGCCGCCCCAAGCTGGAACAGCTTTCCGACGCGCGCGACCAGGATCCATGGGCCTGCGCTCCGCCTCGACGGACCGGGAGGTGCTGTCCGCTCAAACACCGCAGGCGGTGGTCGCCGTCCTGCACGTCATCCGTGCTGATCTGGCGGCAGGTCTACGGATGACGGCCGCTGGACGGTCGCCTTGCAGTCCCGGTCGAGCGGGACGTCGATCCAAGTCTCTGGGTCGCGCCTCGGGCCCGTATGCCAGCCTCCCCCTGTCCGAGGTCGAAACTGGTTCAAAGGCCTTCGCCGCGACCGCCAGCCAAAGGTCATGTGTCCAGAGCCTGGGTTCAAAGCCGAAGATGCCAGACGATGGCCGGTTGTCTCATGACGCAAGCAGAGCGCGCCTGTCCCCGCCCAGACTTGTTCAGGTCCGCAGAGCTTCTGAGCCAGGGCCTGTTAGACACCCCATCGGGACCGACGGCGCGATCTATGGCGCGCCGAACGGTTCCGCCGGTCTTGCCGTAAGGCGTAGCGATAGCGCGCCATTTCTTGAGGCGCGTCCACAGGCTCCCGACCCTGAGGCGTCGGGCGTATCGGGCGCCCTCAAGGCCGGGGGCGTTGCGGATCTTGTGCCAAGTGAAGGCAACTCCTCTCGGTGCCATATTCCGCGAGCCAAGCTCCAGACCACGCAATGGCGCGGCGTTGATGGGTCTGGGGATCAGAATTCGGGGGTCTCATAGGCCAGGAGATCCGCAAGATGCGCCTCGGCCCCTTCGGCGAAGAGCGCAGCACTGATACCGCCGACCAGCCGGCTTGGGCCGAATTTCAGGGCGTTGATCGAGGATCCCGACGGGCCGAAGCTCATTGTAGATCCGAATGAAAAGACCCGAATGCGCGCCAGGGCCGCCGCGTCAGCGGGGGCGCGGGCCTGCAATTCGAAACTGCTTCCGAGAAACGGATAGGCCGCAAGGCGCGGCTCCTCGCGTGCAGGTGGAAACCGGTCGCCCCAGGTCGCTATGCGCGGTGCGATGTCTGCCAGTTCCGGCCTGTGCTCCGCACCAATCGCGAGGCCGGTGCCACAGATCACATGGTCGCACGCGAAGGGACCTTTGGCCGTCTCGATACGCACGCGCCCCCCTTCGGCACGCGCGGCGGTCCACCCCGCTCCGGTGTGGAGCACCGCGTTCGGATGCGCCATGACCCGGTCCCAGGTCTCTTTCGGAAAGGCTTCGCGGATCGTCAGCAGATGACGCAGGAAGCGCCAGCGCATGTCGACCGGCAAATCGCCCATATGGCGCAGGAAGCCGGAATAGGAGATCTGCTTGAAGGGCTGCACCCGCTGCAACGCATCGCGCCGAACGAAGATATGCACCGCCTCGGCGCCGGCTACGAGCGCGGCGGCGGCGTTGTCGAAGGCCGAGGCGCCCGCGCCGAGGACGGCGACGGTCTTGCCCTTGAGCCGTGGGAAGTCGATCCGATCGGCGGTGTGGTTGCGTAACGGTTCCGGAAGGGCCTCCACAAAATCGGGCATCCACCAGCGCCCGAAGCCTTCGATCCCGTTGGCCAGGACGACGTGGCGGGCCTGGAGGGTGCGCGGCTCTGGTCCCGAGACATCGACCTCTACGCGGTCATCGTAGGGTCGGAGCGCCGTGACGGTCGAGCCCGCCTCGACCGGCAGGACGAGCACACGCTCGTACCAGGCGAGATAGTCCGACCACATGGCGTTCGGGATCTTGCCCAACTCGGCCCAGGCTAGCGCTCCGAACTGTGCCTCGAACCAACTCTGGAACGTCAGGGAGGGGATGTCGAGATCCGGCCCGGTCACGAATTTCGGCGATCGCAGGGTCTTCATCCGACCGTAGGTCCTCCAGGGGCCGCGCTGCTCGGGCGGAGCGGAATCCACCAGCAGGATCCTGTCGATCCGCTCGCGCATGAGCTGAAATCCGATGGTCAGCCCGCCCTGGCCCGCACCGACGACGAGGACGTTGAGCATGGGTGAGTCATCGGCGGCAGTCCGCGGCTTGACCCAGTAATCCGGCGGCCAGGAGATCTTTTCGAGATCACTTGCTATCCTGGCTTCCAGCCTGGACAGTCCGGCGTCGGCCTCGGAGCGGCCATCATCCTTGGAGGTCTTCATGCGCATCCTGCTGACTGGAGGCTCTGGGTTCGTCGGTCTCGCCCTGGCTGAGCGATTGGTGGCTGAGACCCACGAGGTCGTTCTCGCAGCATCCGAAAGGCCGCCCGATTGGGCAAGCCGGGCGCTCGGCCAGTCCATCCCGTTCCACAGCATGGACGTGAGAGACATGGCGAGCGTCAAGTCGGCAATGCAGGCGACGCGACCCGATCTGGTGGTGCATGCCGCAGCCGCGACCCCCGATGCAGCCCGAGAGGCGGCGGGCGATGCGGCCGCGATCCTCGACATCAACGCCGGCGGGACGGCGCGCGTGATCGAGAGCGCCGCTTCCCTGGGCGTCCGGCGCGTGATCGCGCTCTCGTCGGTTGCGGTCTACGGGCGCACGCTGGAGGAGTGTGCGGGGCTCGACGAAGAGATGCCGCCGTCCCCCAAGGTTCTCTATGCGATCTCCAAACTGTCCGCCGAGATGCTGGCGTTGCGTCTTGGCGCGGTCCATGGCGTGTCGGTGCTCACCCCTCGCCTCGGCGTTCTCTGGGGACCCTGGGAGCACCGAACCGGTGAACGCGCGACGCCGTCGCCGGTCTATTGCATGGTCGAGGCCGCACGCAGCGGCAGGGATGTCGTCCTGCCCTTCCCGGCCTCGGCACCGCTCTGCGAGGTGAGCGCGGCCCGCGAGATGCTCCTCGCGCTGATCGAGACCGAGACCGCCGAAGGGGTCGTCAATGTCGGGGCCGACCGCTCCGTCGATCTGCTCGAAATGGCGGAACGTGTGGCGCGGGCCTTCGGCGTCAGAGCCGAGATCGACGCGGGCCGGGCCAACGTGCCGTTCTTCGCCGTGAACCGCCCGCCGATGCGCCTGGGCCGCCTCGCTGCGATGACGGGCCGGCGCTTTGACGTCGCCCCGATCGACGAAGCGCTCGACCGGTATTTCGCGTGGCTCGACGGTCTCGATGGCGACGGGGTGCCCTGCCCCCGCCGCTAGCTGACGCCGGTCAGCCAAAGCGTGAGCCCCGGAAATGCGACGAGCAGCGCCATCCGCAGGATGTCGGAAATGCAGAACCCGGCCACGCCGCGATAGGTGGTGCCCATGGGGACATCCTTCGCCATTGCATTGATGACAAAAAGATTCAGTCCGAATGGCGGAGAGATCATTCCCAGTTCGACCGCGATCAGGATCAGGATGCCAAGCCAGATCATCGTTTCCGCCTCGCTCATCCCGAGATCGAGCGCGAGGATCACCGGAATGAAGATGGGAAGCGTCAGGAGCACCATCGCGAGGCTTTCGAGCACGCAGCCGAGCACGATGTAGACGCAGAGGATCAGAACCACGACTGCGAGCGGCGGGACGTCCAGCGCGACGATCTGTGCCGAGAGTTCGGCCGGCATCCGCGTCAGCGCCAGAGCCGAGGAAAACAGCTCTGCTCCGAGAAGGATCAGGAAGATGAAAGCCGTCGTGATGGCCGTGCCGGTGATCGCTTCGCCGAACTCCTTCATGCGGATGGTTCCGCCGATGATGCCCAGAAGCCCGACCGCGACGGCGCCGATAGCCGCGGCCTCGGTGGGCGAGAACCACCCGTTGTAGATGCCTCCCACCACGATGAAGAAGACGAGTGCGGCGGGCCAGACGGTGCGCGTCTCCTGCCAGCGGACCCGCCAGCCGAAGCGCTCGACCGTCGGCGCGGAGGCGGGCGCGAGCTTCACGTAGATCCAGATCACGGCCATGTAGCCGGCGACCGCCATAAGCCCCGGCACGATGGCGGCCACGAAAAGCGCGCCGATGCTCTGTTCGGTATAGAGGGCGTAGATGACCAGGATGACCGACGGCGGGATCAGAATGCCGAGGGTGCCCCCGCCCGCGAGCGTCCCCGTCGTGAGCGCCCCCGAATAGCCGTTCCGGCGCATCTCCGGTCCCGCCACATGGCTCATCGTGGCGGCCGTGGCGATCGAGCTGCCGCAGAGCGCGCCGAAGGCGGCGCATCCGCCGATGGTGGCCATGGCGAGCCCGCCCGGACGGTGGCCGAGATAGGCACGCGCGCAGCGGAAGAGCGCGGCGCTCATGCCGGACTTGGTGGCGAACTCCCCCATCAGCAGAAAGAGCGGGATGATCGACAGGTTATAGTTCGAAAACCGGCTGAAGGTGAGCGTCTTTAGGTTGGCGAGCAAAGGCCCCCAGCCGAGGATCGCGGCGTAGCCGAGGCCGCCGGCGACCAGCATAGCCACGGCAACGGGGACGCGGAGTGCCAGCATCGCAAGCACGCCGCCGAACATCGTGACGCCGATCTCGTAGTTGCTCAAGGCTGGCCCTCTGGGTCGATTGTCCGATGGCCGCGGAGCCGCGCGAGC
This sequence comes from Jannaschia seohaensis, assembly GCF_900116765.1. Lineage (GTDB taxonomy): Bacteria > Pseudomonadota > Alphaproteobacteria > Rhodobacterales > Rhodobacteraceae > Jannaschia > Jannaschia seohaensis. The sequence continues at coordinate 16,771 of NZ_UETC01000020.1, forward strand.
CGTTCGAGGAGAACGAAAGCCGCGGCGACAACCCAAAGAAGACAGGGCATGAAGGCACCAAGGTATCCCCACCACAAAGGCAGGCGGAGGAACATCGTGGCGCGCTCCCGCTCGAACGCGTCCAGTCCGCCGATCCCCATGCGCCACGTCAGAAGGAATGCCACGACGAGCATCAGCGCGGCCGCCATCACATCCGCACTCTCGCGCAGGACCCTCGGCAACGGATCGGTCAACATCGTGATCGCCACATGGCCGTTCTTGATCTGACACAGCGGAAGAAATGTCGCGATGGACGCGCCGACCACGAGTTCGACCACTTCGCTGTCGCCAAGGACAGGGGCGCCGAACGCATCGGCGATGACGGCCCCGAACGTGAAGAGCGCCGTGGCGCTCAGGGCGATCCCGCCCATGAGCGCCGCGACCGTTGCCGCCGTCTCGAGGCGACGGCGGCCAGTCTCCAGTAGACTCATTCGCGTCCGTATTTGGCGGTGATCTCCTTCAACGCTTCAAACAGCGCCGCCCCATCGTAGCCCCGCGAATCCATTTCCGCGATCCAGGCGTCGTAGGCGGGCTGAACGGCCTCTTTCCACCGCGCGATCTCTTCGTCGGAGAGCGTGATGATCGTGTCGCCGGCATCGATGGTCGCCTGACGCGCGGGCTCGGTTTCGCCGTCCCAGATGACGCCCATGCGCTTGGCGTATTCGACACCCGAGTTCTGATCGATCACCGCCTTGAGGTCGTCGGGCAACGCATCGTAGCTCGCCTGGCTCATCAGCGTCATGAGCATCGACTGATAGAGCGGCACCTCCGTGTGATACTCGGTGACTTCGTAGAACCGGAACGGCTTGGTGATGGCCCAGTTGATGAGCATCCCGTCGACCTGGCCTCGCTCCAGCGCCTCATAGACATCGCCCAACCCCATACCGACGGGCGTCGCGCCGAGACCCTTGACCGCCTCGCCGATGAAGCGCCCGGCAACGCGAAGCTTCAGCCCCTCGAAGTCCTCGAGCGTCTCGATGGGCGTGTCCACCGTATGCACCAGGGAGGCATCCGTCGCATGAACGGAGATGATCTTGATGCCCTCGAACTCGGGCCCGAGATGAGTGGTGATGAACTCCATCGCAGCGGGGCTCATCGACGCGCTGTCGCCCGTGTTCATGAAGGGCAGCTCAAGCCCCTGCGTGCCGGGAAAGCGCCCAGGTGCAAAGCCCGGCAGCGTCCAGATGATGTCGACGATCCCATCCTCCAGTTGCGGCACGAGATCGGCGACCCCGCCGCCGAGCTGAAGCGAGGGGTAGACCTCGACCGCGATGCGCCCGTCGCTGTCGGCCTCGACCTGCTCGGCCCACCGATCAAGATGCTCGGTATGGTCGAGCGACGTCGGCGAACCGAACGAATGGAGCCTGAGCGTCACCTCCTGAGCGGAAACGCCCACAGGTGCGAGGCAAAAAGCCAATGTGACGCCCGCGGCCACCCTCGAGAACGAACGCATTGCCTACCCTCCTGCATTTTCCTAGCGTGACTGTATCGACGTTCGCTGGGCGAGCGAGACAATTCAGCTACGACAACCTGGGTCACGAGAAGCTTTGCCGCAAAAATGTGCATGCCTCGAGGGAGACCCCTTTTTGACGGCTGAACCCGCTGCCTGTTTTCATCCGAAGCCGCCAGAAAGCCCTGATACATGACGACCGACGCCCCGAGCCGAAGCACCCCTCTTGCCGGCCGGGTGGCAGTGATCACCGGCGCAGCCTCGGGGATCGGTCTTGCGACGGCCCGGCTCTTTGAAGAGACGGGCGCGCGTCTCGTGCTCGTCGACCGCTCCTACAGCGCGCACCTGGAGGACACCTTTCCCAGCGCGCTGCGTCTCACGGGAGATGTGGGAAATCCGGCGACGGTTGCAACGCATGCCGCCCAGATCCGCGAGCGGTTCGGCGGCTTCGATATTCTGGTCACGGCAGCAGGATGGTCCGACGGCAAGAGCGTCGCCTCCGGCGACTACGAGAGTTGGAAGGCCGTCCTGAATACCGTTCTCGACGGCACCTATCTCTGGGCGCATCAGGCCGTCGCGGCGATGGAGGGGCGCGGGGGCTCCATCGTCATGGTCGGCTCCCAACTGGCATTGGCGGGCGGGCGCTCGAACGCCGCATATCTTGCCGGAAAAGGCGCGGTCATGAGCTTGGCGCGCACGATGGCGCTCGATCACGCGGAGGCGGGCATCCGCGTCAATGCGGTGATCCCCGGTGCGATCGACACGCCGCTTCTGGCGCGGGCCTTCGCGCGCCAGCCTGATCCTGAGGCGGCCCGTGCCCGCTCAGCCGCGCGCCATGCGATGCAGCGGCTCGGACGCGCAGAGGAGGTGGCCGAGGCAATCCTCTTCCTGGCGGCCGACACATCTTCCTTCACGACCGGGTCCTGCCTGATGGTCGAGGGCGGGTGGCTCGCCGGGTAGAACGCCCAGAGGCCGCGTGGCCATCCGCCACCAGCGTCCTCCCAGTCGCCCCCCTGAAGAAGTGCTCCGCCCTGACGTCTGACCAGCCCCAATCAAGTGGTCTGGGCTTCATCGGAGTGCATGACGGGTTGTAGCGCTCCGGCTGCTCCGCCCCGGACCTTGGACCGCCTTGGTCTGGAGGTTCCGGCCTCTGATCACGAGGGCGGGCTGGCTGATCCGTCGGGCTTATGGATGGCCGCCGGGGCGTTGGACCCAATGGCGCTGTGCCGCCGAACCTCGTTGTCGTCTCTAAGCCAAGCAACCAACGTTTCGCGCCCGTCTGAACCAGTGGGCGTTCAGGCATTCCGCGCGGAGCGTGCTGTTGAACGCCTCGATGAAGCCGTTGTCCGTGGGCTTTCCCGGCCGGGTGAGGTCCGGGACGACGTCGTTCGCATAGGTCCAGAGATCAAGGTCGCGCGAGATGAACTCGGAGCCGTTGTCCACAGGGATCGTCCTCGGATAGGCTCCCCAGCCCCGCCCGGTCTCGCCCTTCGTGATCTTCTCGTGTCGCGCGACGACCGCGTTCATGCCGGTCTCGGTCGCAAGATCGCTCAGGGGCCGATCGCTCCAGATGCCCCGCAGGTGATCGGTCTCGACCGCGTTGCGGTAGGCGTAGGCCGTCGCGGCGCTCTTGCCCTGCTTATCCACCGCCATGAGCCACCCGCAAGGGCGTCCACTGGGTCGGATCGACCAGCGCTTCGCCGTCATCGGGATTGACCGGCGCGCAGCCGGTAGTGTCGGCGTCGTCGTCCTCGGCATTCGACCCGTCCTCAAACCGGGGGTCCCGCACGGCCTGCGCCGCGGCCAGCCCGGCCTCCCACGCCGCCTCCGGGATCTCCGTCCCAATACGCCCCCACCGAAGCGTCTTACCCCACCCACGCATCGTAGCGCACCGAATGCGCAACATGCAGAGACCGCGTGATCTCCGTCGGGTTGGCGCCACCCAAACGAACCGCTTCCAGCGAAACCTCGTTCCAACGGCTGACTGCCCCCTGCCCGCCCCTTCCGGCACTCCTCGCGCACTCAATTCGATCCAAACCGTCCTGCGGGTCAGTTCAGGGCGCATTCTTCAACAAAGTCACGACTTGATCGCAGGGGCGTTCTGGGGCTGCGGCCGCCTCCGACTACCAGCCGGCCCGCGGCGCGGCTCTTGCGGCAGGACGCCGGCAAGTATTGGCTCGCTGAGCCAGTCAGGCGCGCGGGCGCCGCGGGCCAGAGCGCGAGGCCCTGGCGGCCGGACGTCACTCCGCCGCGGCCAGGGGCGAGACCGAACGCGTCACCTCGGCCCCCTCCGCTTCGGGTTCGTCGTCGACCAGGACCAGCGGGAAGCCGTCGGCCAGAACCTGGAGCCCGGTCGCCTGCTCCAGCCGCTCGATGATGCGGTTGGATTGCGCGCGCTCGCCGAACCGCCTCTGACCGTCGCGCATGATCTCGATCAGCAGGGGCGACATTTCGAGCGGCACGCCCCCCTGGTCGGCGAGCTTTTGAAACAGACCGATATCCTTCTGAATCAGGTCCATCGTGAAGTTCACGTCGCGCGAGCCGGACAGGATCAACTGGCTCTCGGTCTCATGCACGAAGGAGGTGCCGGAGCTGATGCGGATCGCCTCGTAGGTGGTCGTGAGATCCAAGCCGGCGGCCTTCATGGTGGTCATCGCCTCGCAGAGCGCGACCAGATGGACGGTGGCGAGATAGTTCGTCATCACCTTCAGCTTGGAGGCCGTGCCCAGATCGCCAGTATGCAGAATGCGGCGGCCAAGATGCTTGAGCAGCGGCATCGCCGCCTCGACAGCGGCTCGCGGCCCGCCCGCGAAGATCGAGATATTGCCGGTATCGGCGCGGTGGCAGCCGCCCGAGACCGGGCACTCGACCGCCGTGCCGCCGGCTTGGGCGACCAGCGCGCCCAGCCGCAGGATCTCATCGGCATCGGTCGTGGACATCTCCATCCAGATCTTGCCTGGCCGGATCTCGGGCAGCATCTCGGCCATAACCGCGGCCGAAGCGGCGGGCGACGGCAGGCAGGTGATGACCACGTCGCACGCACGCATCATCTCGGCCGGGCCGCCCCCCTCGCCCGCGCCCCGCGCCACGAAATCCGCGACCAGAGAAGGGTCGAGGTCGTGGACCCGCAAGTCGATGCCGTTGCGCAGCAGACTGCCCGCGAGCTTGCCGCCGACATTCCCCAACCCGATAAAACCCGTCTTCATGGCGTCCCCTCTGCGTTCATTCCCGAAGCTTTGCCGGTTTCGCTCAGTCGCGATAGTCCGGCTCTTCCCGATCGAGCACCGATTTCAGATGCGCGAAATGCGCGTCGGCCATCCCGGCATAGGCCGCCCAGCCCGCCGCCGTCCGCGCGGCGACCGCATCCGACATCACGCCAAGCGGCGCGCCCGACCCCAGCGCCAGCAGCACCGTGCGGGCGGCCTTCTCGAAGAAATACAGCTGCTCGAAGGCTTGCGCGACCGTCGCGCCGGTGCAGGTCAGGCCGTGGTTCGCCATCAGCAGGGTCGAGCAATCGCCCAGGGCGGCGGCGATGCGCGCGCCCTCGGCGGCGTCATCGGCTATCCCCCCGCAATCCATGTCGATCGCGAGATCACCCCAGAACCGCGCCGTGTTCATGTCGACCGGCGGCATCGCCGGTGTCTTCAACGCGGCCAGAGCCGTCGCGTGAGGCGGGTGGCAATGCAGCACGACCCGCAGATCCGGCCGCGCCCGGTGCAGCGCACCGTGGATCGTCCAGGCCGAGGCGTCGGGCGCGTCGGGCCCCTCCATCACCGAGGGGTCGTCCGCGTCGAGCAGCAGAAGATCGCTGGCCCGGATCTCGGAAAAGTGCCGCCATTTCGGGTTCATCAGAAAGCGCCGCCCGTCTTCCGACACCGCGACGCTGAAATGATTGCCGACCGACTCGTGCCAGTCGAAGCGCGCGGCCAGACGAAAGGCCGCCGCAAGATCGGTGCGCAGGGCCACGTCGCCGGCGCGGACGAGGTCCTTCACGCAAACCGCCCCCGGGTCACCATCGCGCGGTAGAGCCCGCGCAACTCACCCCGGTCGGTATAGGTGCCGCGCAGATAGCGCTCACCGCTGGTGGCGGAATAGGCCTCGCGCCCGTGGACGATGCGATGATTGTCGAAGCTGATGCATTCGCCTGCCTTCAGCGAGAAGCGCATGACGTATTTGTCGTCCTGCAACATCCGCCCGAACTTCACGAAGGCGGGGTAGTAGCTGTCCATCAGATCCTGCGGCAGGTCGAAGATATCGGCCATGTGCTGGCTGATCGTCACCCCCGCGACCTCGCCCTTGCGGTCGAGTTCGATCACGCGCTGGCGAGCGCGCATGTCGATGCCGTCATGCTCCTTGTAGAAGGGCACCGCGACCTCGGTCAGCAGCCGGAACGCCTCCGGGTCGGCGGCGCGCAGGTCGTTGGCCACGGCCGTCCCATCCAGGAACAGGTTCCGCCCGCCCGCGACGCTGTTACGGCGACAATGGAGGTACTGGATGCCCGGGGCCAGCTCCTCCGCCGGGACGTCGGTATGCAGCTCCAGCGCCGCGGAGGTATAGGCGAGGTTCGTCGGCTTCACATGCACGCGCACGTCGAAATAGGACCCGAAGAAGCTGGGCCGGATCGTCCCGAGCAGGCCCGACGTGCGGGTCAGGGCCTCGTCGCTATCGGGCATGTCGGTGACGATGGCGACGCCCTCGACCAGCAGCGCCTCCATCCAGCGCCGCCGCTCCGAGGCGTCTTCAAGCAGGGCGGGGTGAGAGACGCGGGTGAGGTTTGGGTAGTGGTCGGCGAACCACGGACGGCGCGGCAGGTCCGCCGGGTCGGCCCGATCCAGCCCGTCGGAATAAGCAGAGAGCATGTCGAGCGGATAGCGCGAGACATGGTCTTCGCCCGACCAGTAGACCACAAGCGCCCCCTCCTCGATCCGCGCCTCGTCCGGGCGCGGCGTGGTCGCGTGATGAAAGATGTCGAAGACCCGCTCCCGGGTCACGGGGTCGAAGGAGCTCGGGCAATTGTCCCGCAGCCACCAGGCGTTGAAATAGGCGGGGCGGCCGTCGGGAAGGAGCACCGTCAGCCCGTTCTCCTGCAAGGCCACCGTTTCGATCCGTGCGCCGTCCATGGTTTGTCCGCCTCTCGGGATGCCAGTCTCCGCTCGACGCTAATCCCAGCGCGGGGCCGCGGGATATGGCGATTGCGGTAATGGCAGTATTAGCTCTAGCTTATCTTATGGACCGTGACGTTCCGCCCCTTCGCCTGCTGACGGCCTTCGCCTCCGTGGTCCGCACCGGCTCGGTCCAGGCGGCCGCGGCGGAGCTCAACGTGACCCAGCCCGCGATCAGCCAATCGGTGCGCAAGCTGGAGGCGCATATCGGCGTGGCTCTCCTGGATCGAGGCAGCCGTCCGGCGCGCCCGACCGAGGCCGGCTACGCCGTCGCCGCCGCGACCACCGAGAGCCTGACGCGGATCGCCGACTTGCTGGACACGCTCCGCCAATCGGAATCGCGGGACAGTGTCGCGGTCACGGTCGCCTGTTCGGTCGGGGTCGCGACGTATTGGCTGATGCCGCGGCTGACGGCGTTCTACCGCGCCCACCCGGACTGTCTGGTCAATGTGGTGACGTCGCAGACCGGCGTGCCCGCGCTGGTGGACGGGATCGACCTGGCGATCCGTTACGGCCACGGGCGGTGGAGCGACGGGCTCGTCCGCCATCTCTTCGACGAGAGAGTAGAGCCCGTCTGCGCCCCTTCCCTGCGCGTCCGATTCCAGGGGCCGGTCCCGCCGAGCGCCGTGTCGCTGTTGCACGTCCGCTCGTCCGAGCCCTCCTGGGTGACGTGGCCGGACTACCTGATCGGCACGGGCCAGCCGGTCGTGCGCGGCGGCGGCCAGAGCTTCACCAACTACGTCCAGGCCACACAGGCCGCGCTGGAAGGCCATGGCATGATGCTGGGCTGGCGCTCGATCACCGGGGCGCTGGTGGAAACGGGCGAGCTGGTCCCGGCGGGCCTGTCGGCCTTCGCCCCATCGGACGCCTTCCACCTCGTTCTGCGTCGCAAACGGCGTGGCGCGGCGACCGAGGCCTTCGCCGCTTGGCTGACAGAGGCGGTGCGACCGCGCGCGGCGGTCGCGATGGACAAGGTGGCCGAATAAGCGCGGCGGCCCTGTCCCGGCGCCCCGATCCAGACGAAGGACGCCGCGCCGACGATCGCCGGTGCCCGAGCCGCCCAGGCGGGCTCCAGGCCCAGCGCCGCCCGACCAGCAGGACGACCCCGACAAGCCGAACGCCAGCCGCCACCGTCTCGGCCAAGCGCATCGCCGAAACAAGCGCCTGATCCGGCGCCAGTCCTCGATCCGGCGATGCGCCAGGAGCGCGAAATCCTCCGGGTCGTCCTGTGCCATCAGAACGAAGCGGACCACCATGGCGACCGCAACGATCCTCCAGGCGGCAAGCCCCAGCACGAGCACAGCGGCGACGCGCAACAACAGGCTGTGGATGCCCTACCTTCTTCAGGAGGCTGGCCGCATTTCCGCAAGCCCGTCTTCCGGACCCGCGCTGGAGCACAGGCTGGCCAGCTTGCGCGGCTGGTCGTAGGGCCAGGGCGTCCCGCGATGCAGCACCGCGCGCTGATCCCAAAGCAGCACGCCCCCGACATCCCAGTGATGGGCGCAAACGAAACGCGGTTGGCTGCAGACGGCGATCAACTCCTCCAACAGCGCCTCGCCCTCGGCGGCGTCATAGCCCTCGACAGCGAAGGAATGGCTGGCGACATATCGCGCCTCGCGCCCGTTTACGGGGTTGGTCCAGACCGATTTCCATAGTTGATCCGGCCATTTGTTGAACATCGGCAAGGCGGCGAGTCGCTCCGAGATCTTGCGCCGCGACTGGCTGTCGCGGTGCCTTGAGAGCCTCCGGCATCGCCGCCCAGGCCGCGCAAGTGCAGGCGAGTTCGGTCTCGCCGCCCTCACTGGTCACGACCTTGACGGTCAGGATGCTCACCAGCGCAGGCACCGGCAGGAAGGTGCTGTCCTAGTGCCACAGGAAATTGGACCGGAGATTGAGCGTGTGCAGATCCATCTCGCCCGTCACGGAGCCATCGGCCCGCACATTCGACACCTCAGCGATCGCCATGGCGTCCTCGGGCTTGCGCCCATCGGCCGTCCGGTCCTCGACCGGGGCGACGGGAACAGCCAGCGGATGATGCGTCTCCTCCGTCATCGTTGGCGCGGGAAGAGCAGCGCGGAATGCGCCTCGACGAGGGCATGGATGTCGCCGAAATGCCGGTCAGCCGTGACCTCGTTGAGATCGAGACCGCGCACGCGCAGGCCAAAGCTATCGCAGAGGGGGTGGCGGAAAGAGAGCTCATGCGACGAGGTCCGTGCCTCCTTGGGGTCCAGCCGCTTCTTCCAGGCTGAATGCCGGTAATCGACATTCTTCAGTCCCCGCCTTCGACGAAAGGGGTATGGGCATCCGCGACCGAGAAGCCGCCCGCCTCATGGGTGGCGTCGAACTCACGCAGGCGAGCCGCGTCCCGGAACCAGATGATCCGAAGGTCGAAGGCCGCGATCTTCCCATCGACGCGGGCGAACTCGTGATGCGGCCAGACATCGGGGCATGGGCGTTCGACCATGTCCTCGGGCGGCACCAGCGCGACGAGCAGGTTCGACCCATTGGGCACATGGCCCTCCAGCTTCGGGAAATGGTCGATGATCCGGGCGTCCACGGTGCGGCAGAGCTTCCGCCCGATCTCCGTCGATATGGCCAGCGCATAGCCCGCCGCATAGCAGCCGCGATAGCTGTCGAAGCCAGTGATTCAGCCGATCCAGTCACGGGCCGGAACCGTGCGGAGCGTAACCTCCGTGATCGCCCCGTTAAGGCCCCAGGCACGGAGGATCTAAAGCGCGTCCTCGGCGTCGAAGACATGCTCGACGCGATGCTCTTCAGACGAAGCCTTCATCGATGCGCCCCATCAGAACATGGGGTCGCTGCTTTTCAAGACCGGCTGCCAGCGCGGCATCCAGGCGCGGATTTCGACCCGGGCACTGGGCCATTCCCAGGCCGCCGGCGGCGTCACCGAGCGCCTGCGCGACCGCCTCTCAGGGCGGGAATTCGCAGCTCGATGAACATTCTGTTCCGCTCGGATCTCATCCGCTTCGTGGCCTACCGCGAGGGATGGAGGCCGCCATGGCGACGCGGGGCGCAAGGAAAGTCGTGGGCGACGCGGAGCTGGAAATCGACTTGACCTCGGCAAATACTCGGACCGTCAAAGCCATGGACGCCGCGCGCATTCGGGCCGCGATGGCCGCGCGCACCGACGCGACCGAAGCCGCCGAGGCCCAGCGGGCGGCGGCCCGCGCAGCCATCGCCTTCAAGAAAGACGGGTTCGATATCCATGACGTCGAGGGCGCCCTGCTCGATGTCTAGCAGGCCAATGACGAAGGTTTCTACCACGTGCAGCAAAAGGGGCTGCAACCCGATTTCAACCTGCGCGGCCGGTTCAGGACCGGCGCGGATGGCAGCTATTGGTTCAAGGCGGTGAAGCCGAAATTCTATCCGATCCCGGATCACGGGCCGGTGGGCAAGCTGCTGGGCGCGCTCGGACGTCATCCCTACCGGCCCGCGCATCTGCATTACACCGTGCAGGCGCCGGGGCACGACCCGCTGGCCACGCATATCTTTGATCCGGGCGCCCCCATATCCGCTCGGACGCGGTGTCCGGCGTGAAGCAATCGCTGCTTGCCGAGTTCGTATTCATCGACGACCCGGCCGCCACCGCCGAGGCCGGCATGCCCGGGCCGTTCTGGGACGTTGTCTTCGACTTTACCTTGGCCGCAGATCAGGGTCAGATGGCCGTTACCCATCACGATCCGGGAACTCCGACATGAGCGATCCAGTCATCATTTGCGTTGCAATCACCGGCTCCGTGCCACGCAAATCGGACAACCCGGCGGTGCCGATCACAGTGGAGGAACAGCTCGAGTCCACCCAGGCGGCCTTCGAGGCGGGCGCCAGCATCGCCCATTGCCATGTCCGTTTGGATGACGGCACGCCGACCTCGGACCCGGAGCGCTTCGCACGGCTCAAGGAGGGCATCGAGGCGCATTGCCCCGGCATGATCGTTCAGCTCTCCACCGGAGGTCGGTCGGGGGCCGGCCAGGAAAGGGGTGGGATGATCCCGCTGCGCCCGGACATGTGCTCGCTCTCGGTCGGATCCAACAACTTCCCCACCCGCGTCTACGAGAACCCGCCCGATCTGGTCGACTGGCTGGCCGCCGAGATGGCCGCCTATGACGTGGTGCCCGAGATCGAATGCTTCGACCTGAGCCATCTCTACCAGGCCGCGAAGATGCATGCGGACGGGCGGCTGCCCCGGCTGCCCTATTGCCAGTTCGTGATGGGCGTGAAGAACGCGATGCCCGCGGATCGCGTCGCCTTCGACGCGATGCTGACGTCCAAGCGCCACCTCTTCGGCGATGCGCCCTGGTGCGCGGCGGGGATCGGCCCGGCGCAGCTGGAGCTGAACGACTGGGCCATCGCGGCCGGTGGCCATGCCCGCACCGGACTGGAGGACAACATCCGCCTCGACCGCGATACGCTGGCGCCGTCGAACGCCGCCCTGGTCGCGCGCACGGTCGAGGTGGCCGCGCGTCACGGACGACCGGTCGCCACCCCCGCCGAGGCCCGCGCGATTCTGGGCCTGCGCGCCGCCTGACGGGGCGCGTGAGCCTGTCGCACGGGGCACCGTGGGGCGGGCGGCATCGCGGGGCCCGGTACGAAGGGCGGGACGAAGGCGTCAGGTCAGGATGGGGCGCACCCTGCCCGGACCGGAGCGCCCCAAGGGCTTTTCCGGGAGAGATGGGAGCCCGGTGCGGCTTTGCGGGGATTTGGGCGACGGCCCGCCTGGTCATCGCGGATCGACACCGGACGGCGCGCCTCTGGTCCACCGTATCCGCGTTCCACAGCTCGCCTAACCGATGCTCCAAGTCCCCTGAAGGCGCGGACCGGGCCCATCGGTGACGTGATCCACGCCGGTCCAGACGGCGCCCCCGCTTCATGCCCCCCCAGAGCGACGCGCACCGGACCGGCGCCTTCCACCGCATCGACACGCCCGAGGGCGCGGAGGCCCGGGTCGCGCCCGAGGCATCCGCGCATGACGCCGCCCCTGCCAAGCATGCCGAGCATATGGCCGTGCTCTATCTGGTCGCGCGGTCGTCCATGGCGACTGGTTCGATCCCGCCATCCGGTCCGAGGGCGAGGTGCCGGGCGCGAGCCCCCGCGTTTTGATCCCCGAGAGGATCGAGCTCGCCTATGGCGGCGTTGCGGAGGCAGCCCTGTTCACGCTGCAGGTCGACGGCCACCGGACTGACCTTCACCACCGAGGGGGCCGCGCGAATGCGGCTCGACAGGATGGTCACGTGACCGAGCGGTCGCCTGACCATCGGCACGGCGGAGATCCTGGTCACCGGCGAGGTGACCATCGACTACGTCCATTCCGGTGCCGTCGACACCGGATGGGACCCGATGCTGCCGGGCCGCGAGATGATCGCGCTGAGCAGCCCGACGATCCATGGAGCGACGGTTCAGGCCCATGCCAAGGTCTCGGACGCGCCCCATGTCGGGCGACACCTCCATCGCCTTCGCCACGCTGCCCGAGGGCTGGGCGCCGGGCGACAGGATCGTGATCGCGGGCACTGGCTTCGAAGGGCACAAACAGGACAACGACATCCGCGGCATCCGCTGGCAAGAGCGCCCGGTTCTCGGAGCTGGGTGAGCGGTTCGAGCTCCCCGATCGGCCGGTGCCCCAGGGCCGAACCCTTCGGCGTGTTCCGGACCACCAGCTATGTGGGCTTTCTCGTTCCCTCCCCGCCGGAGCAAGCCGCGCGATCGACACAGGCGCCTGTCAGCACGCTCTCAATAAGCGGCGCGCGCTCACGGCCGAGGCGCATCGCTTCGTCAAACCCTACGACGCCCTGCTCTACCCCTCGGCGATCAGCCCCGCCTGCTTGATCGAGACGACGGAGGCGCCGCCGGGCGAAGCGCCAGAGGACTGGTGCTGGCGCCCCTACGCCTCCATCCTCAACAGGAGCGGCAAGTCCGCACCTGCAGTCCCGGCCAGGGAGGAGCGGCTGCTGGCCATTGGACGCGCGCTCTGAGGCCAGGGATCAGCGGGGCGTCCGAGCGGCCAGCGCCCGGATCGCGCCCTCCAGCGCATCGACCGCCGCGCCCATGTCCTCTGGCGCGGCGTATTCGTCCGGGCGGTGGCTGACGCCGCCCCGGCACGGCAGAAAGAGCATCGCGACGGGGCAGAGGTCGGCCATGGCCGAGGCGTCATGGGTCGCGCCGGAGGGCAGATGCGGTGCATCGCCGCCCGCGCCGGTGGCAAGGGCCGCCATCAGGCCGGGGTCGCAGGCGGTTGCGGCCTGGGCATAGGTCCGCTCCATCGTGACCCCGAGACCCTCCGCCTGGGCGAGGCTGGCGAAGCGCTCCTTCATCCGGGCGACGAAGGCATCGCGGGCGGCGTCCCTGGGCGCCCGGACTTCCAGGGTGAAAGCGACCCGGTCGGGGATCGCGTTAACCGCGCCGGGGCCAAGGGTCAGCGTACCGACCGTCGCGCGGATCTCTCCGGCCTCCACCGCCTCCCGCGCCACGGCGTCGATCATGCGCGCGGCGCCGACCAGCGCGTCGCGGCGGCCGCGCATCGGCACCGTCCCGGCATGGCCGGTTTCTCCGGCGACGGTCACTGCATAACGGGCGATGCCGCAGATCGCCGTCACGATGCCGAGCGGCTGGCCCGCCCGCTCCAGCACTGGGCCCTGCTCGATATGCGCCTCCAGATACCCGACAGGCGGCGCGTCCCAATCGGCCAAGGAGGCGAGACCCGACGTCTCGACCCCGAAATCGCGCATCGCGGCGCCCATCTCGACCCCGTCCGCGTCGCGCATCATCAGCACGGCCGGGTCCAGCGTCCCGGCCAGCGCGCGCGGGCCGATCAGCGCCGTGGGAAAGCGCACCCCCTCTTCGTCGGCGAAGGCCAGCACTTCCAGCCCGAAGGGCAGCGCGTCCCAGCGGTCCCGGAAACGCGCGGCGGCGAGGCAGCCCAGCGCGATGCCCATGATGCCGTCGTAGGCGCCTCCGCGCCGGACACTGTCCTGATGGGAGCCCAGCAGCAGCCGGGGCGTGGCCGCCGCCGCGGGCGACCGGCCGCGCAGCGTGCCGGCCGCGTCCAGCGCGACCTCCAGCCCCGCATCCCGCATCCAGGCCTCGATTTCCTGCAAGGCGGCGCGATGCTCGGGCGTCCAGGGCAAGCGCGTAACACCCGGCCTGCCCGCGCTACAGCCCGCGATGCGCGCCAGACGCTCCGCCGCGAGGGATCCGTCATCGGGCATGCGCAAAGCTCCTTGCATTTATCATGATAAATTGCTTCTGTTCCTAACGCCTTCCGCCGAAGCGCGCCAGCCCCATGGAGGCCCGTTTGTCCCGACCCGACCCGCTCCGCCCGCGAAGATCCCGCCCGGTCCAGGTCGCCGAAGCGATCAAGGGCTGGGTCGTGGAACAGGGCCTACGGCCCGGTGACCGGCTGCCGGGCGAGGCGGAGATGATCGCGCGGTTCGGCATGGCCAAGGGCACGATCCGCGAGGCGATGCGCCTGCTCCAAGCCCAGGGGCTGATCGAGACTAAGACCGGCCCGGGGGGCGGCAGCTTCGTGGGCGAGGTCTCGACCGAGCGGGCGCAGTCGCTGCTGGCGAACTACTTCTACTTCCGCGACATCTCCATCGACGATGTCTACGCGCTGCGCATCCGGCTGGAGCCGGACAACGCCGCGGCCCTGGCCGGACGGCTGACCGCCGCGCAGTTGGACGAGTTGCGGGCGATCCTCAGCCGCTACGCGGCCCCCGCCACCGACGCCGCCGAGGAACGCGCGCAGCATGTCGCGTCGCTAGAGTTCCACGCCCGGCTCGCCTCCTTTGCCGAGAACGCGCTGCTAGGCTTCTTCATCGGCTTCCTGGCGCAGATCCTGACCGATCTGACGGTCTTCCAAAAGCTCTACTCCCAGCCGAACCACCAGCTGTGGCGCGAGGGGCGCGACCACCATATCGCCCTGATCGCCGCGCTGGAGCGGGGCGACGCGGAGGCCGCCCATGACATCATGCTTGAACATATGCAGCTGGCCCGCCGCCTGATGGAGGACCAGCAGGCCGTGGTGCTCAAGCGCTTCTTCGCGGACTGACCGATCCCGCAGGCGTGCGGCCCCATCTCGCCGCGTCGGTCTACCCGTCGCCGTGTCGGCCTCTGCCTGCCCGGCGGAGAGGTGATCGGCCCGGAGAACGGGCGCCTGCCCTACTCGGTCCGGAGCGTCTCGAAGGGGTCCCCTGGCGCTGGTGCTGGGCCGGAGCGGCGCCGATCCGTAGCACCGCGTCGGGCAGGAGCCACCGGACACGGATTTCGGCATCTATGCCCGTCATTGCGCCGTCGCGATGGATTGCGCGCGGTTGGCGCGGTCCGGTGCTGACGCGGCGCGGCTGGTGCACGCGAGGATGGCACCTGCGGCCAATATGAGGGGTTCGGCAAATTCGCCCTCCGAGCCGGCCTGCCGGGCAGGAGCGGTGTGGACGGCGACATTCTGGTCGTCGCGCCGGGCCGCGCTTCTGTCGCGGTGCGGTCGCCGGGTTTCGACTATTACGGCAGCCGCAAGGTGGGGACTCAGCTGACCGAGCAGGTCGCCATCTATGCGGGGTGGTCCGCCTTCTGGCGGCTGGCGGCGCCGCGCCAAGGCGTGGCGCGGGTGGGCACTTCGGCGGCCCAGGCGGCATAGTCTCCGGTCGTGGCGGCCAGGTGCAGGGCACGCAAATCCGCCAGGGGCCGCTCCGCCCGGTCGATGCGCAGCGTCAGCGGCGCGGCGTCCCGAGCCAGCACCAGGAGCGCCGCCGACTGAAACCCGCGGCTGTCGCCCCCCGCCTCCGCCGCGGCGTCGAGCGCGGCCAGCAGCCGGGCGGCGAGATCGCCGCGCGCGGAGAGAAAGCCATCGAGACAGGCGTCCAGAACTGCCTCCGAGGCCAAAAGGTTGCCTGCCACGATCACCTCCGGGGCCGTCCGCGCCCCGGCGGCGGGCGTGTTGCCCGTGCCGGTATGGGCGCCGGTGCCGCCGCCCGCGTCCAGCGCCGACAACTGGCGCATCTCGCGCCCCGGATCGGGCGCGACCACGCCCGCCACCGCCGCCGCAGCGCCCTGCCCCGCGCGCATCGCCGCCAGCACGTCCTCGCCCCAGAGCGTCGAGGGCAGCGCCCCTTGCGAGGCGGAAAGCCCCGCCTCCAGGTCGCCGCGCAAGACCCAGCCGCCGACGCAGAGGCTGCCGGTCGCCGCAGCGCTCCCCAGGCTGCCCGATTCTTCATCGCGCGCGAGGATCGAGATCGTCATGCGTGCTGTCCTCCTCCTCGGGGCTTGCATTTATCATGAGAATTCGCCCAGACTGAATTTATAGTGATAAATTAGCCGGACCGAAGCAACCCCCGGCACCAGCACGGAGGCCCCGAACATGTCCCTTCTCTCCCTCAGCCGCCGCGGTCTGCTCGCCGCAGGGACGGCCCTTGGCTTGGGGCTTCTGGCCCTTTCCCCGCCCCCCGCCACTGCCCAGACGCCGCCGGGCGTGCTGATCGTGGGCCAGATCGCGGAACCGAAGGCGCTGGACCCCGCCGCCGTCACCGCCGTCAACGATTTCCGCATCCTGATGAACGTCTATGATGGGCTGGTGCGCTACAAGGACGGCACGCTGGAGGTGGAACCGGCGCTGGCCACCTCCTGGGAGATCAGCGAGGACGGCACCGAATACACGTTCACCTTGCGCGAAGGCGTGACCTTCCATGATGGCAGCGCGTTCGACGCGGAAGCGGTGAAGTTCAACTTCGACCGGATGCTCGACGAGAGCCATCCCTATCACGATACCGGGCCCTTCCCGCTGGCCTTCTTCTTCTCGGCCGTCCAGGAGGTCGAGGTCGTCGACCCGCTGACGGTCAAGTTCACGCTGGACGCGCCCTACGCGCCCTTTCTGTCGAACCTCGCCTACCCCACCGGCCTGATCGTCTCGCCCGCCGCGGTCGCGGAGCACGGGGCAGAGTTCGGCCGTAACCCCTCGGGCACCGGCGCCTTCACCTTTGCGGAATGGCGCGCCAACGAGGCCGTCGTGATCGAGGCCAATCCCGATTACTGGGACGGCGCGCCGGAGTTGCAGGCGGTCGTCTTCCGCCCGATCACCGATGCGAACACCCGCACCGCCGAGATGCTGGCGGGCGGCATCGACCTGATGGTCGAGGTGCCCCCCGTCGCGCTGTCGCAGTTCCAGGACGCCCCCTACACCGTCCACGAACAGGCCGGCCCCCATGTCTGGTTTCTGATCCTGAACGCCAAGGAGGGCCCCTTCGCCGATGTCCGCGTCCGCCAGGCCGCGAATTACGCGATCAACAAATCGGCCATCGTGAACGACGTGCTGGAGGGCACCGCCGAAGTCGCCGCGGGGCCGACCCCGCCCGCCTTCGCCTGGGCCTATAACGAGGCGCTGGAGCCCTATCCCTACGATCCCGACAAGGCGCGCGCGTTGATCGCCGAAGCGGGGGCCGAGGGGGCGGAGCTGACCTTCTACGTGACTGAGGGCGGCTCGGGCATGCTGGACCCGGTCGCCATGGGCACCGCGATGCAGGCCGACCTGGAGGCGGTGGGCTTCGATGTGAGCATCGAGACCTATGAGTGGAACACCTTCTTGGGTAACGTGAACCCGGGTCTCGAAGGCAAGGCCGACATGGCGCAAATGGCCTGGATGACGAACGATCCCGACACCCTGCCCTATCTCGCGCTGCGCACCGAGGCCTGGCCGGACCAGGGCGGCTTCAACTCGGGCTACTATTCCAACCCGGAGGTGGACGCGCTGCTGGAACAGGCGCGCGTGGCGACCGACCAAGACGAGCGCGCGCGGCTCTACAAGGAGATGCAGGAGATCGTGCAGGAGGACGCGCCCTGGGTCTTCGTGGCGAACTGGAAGCAGAACGCCGTCACCTCGGACCGGGTCGAGGGCTTCTCTTTGCAGCCGTCCTTCTTCCTGCTGCTCGACGATGTCGTGAAGAACTGAGTTTCGGACCGGCTTCGCCGGTCCAACCCGCCGGGGGGCTCCGCCCCCCGGACCCCCCGAGGTATTTCAGGCAAGATGAGGAGGCGCCGACCGCAGGCGCCCCCGTCGCGGGCCTGGCGAGAGAGGGCGTCGAATGGGCGGATACATCCTGAAGCGGCTGGTCTCCGCGATCCCGGTGCTGTTGGGGATCACGGTGATCGTCTTCCTGATCATGGCGT
Source organism: Jannaschia seohaensis (assembly GCF_900116765.1). GTDB lineage: Bacteria > Pseudomonadota > Alphaproteobacteria > Rhodobacterales > Rhodobacteraceae > Jannaschia > Jannaschia seohaensis. The sequence continues at coordinate 34,591 of NZ_UETC01000020.1, forward strand.
TGATCCCTGGCGATCCGGCGACGGCGATCCTCGGCAGCTATGCGACGCCCGAGAACGTGGCCAAGCTGAACGCCGATCTGGGGCTCGATAAGCCGCTCGTGCAGCAATATTTCATCTGGCTCGGCAATATGCTGACCGGGGATTTCGGGACCTCCTTCGCGCTCAACCGCCCGGTGCTGGACGAGGTGATGGAGCGGTTCGGGGCGACGCTGATCCTGGCGGGGACGGCTTTCGTTTTGTGTTCGCTGCTTGGGGTCGCGGCGGGAGTCGTGAGCGCGGCCAACCAATATGGGGCGGCGGACAAGGCGATCACCTTCACCGTCCTCCTGGGCATTTCCATCCCGTCCTTCTTCCTCGGCATGATGATGATCCTGATCTTCTCGGTGCAGCTGCGCTGGTTCCCGGTCTCGGGCATGTGGCCGATCTACGGGGCGCGGGACGTCTGGGCGCTGCTCGACCACCTGATCCTGCCCGCCTCGGCCCTGGCCGTCGTCGCCACGGGGGTGATCGCGCGCCTCTCCCGCTCCGCCATGTTGGAGGTGCTGCGCCAGGACTTCATACGCACCGCCCGCGCCAAGGGCGTGCGGGAGCGGGGGGTGATCTGGCGGCATGCGCTGCGCGCCGCCATGGTCTCGATCATCCCCGTGCTGGGCATCCAGGCGGGCTTCGTGCTGTCGGGGGCGGTCTATATCGAGATCGTGTTCCAGTGGCCCGGGATCGGGCGGATGCTGGTCGACGCGATCCTCAAGCGCGACATCCTGCTGGTGCAGGGCGGCGTGGTCGTGGTCGCGGCCTGCTACGTGATGTTCAACATCGCAGTGGATGTCGGCCAGGCCCTGTTGGACCCGAGGATCAAGACATGAAGTTCCTGACCCTCTTGGCGCGCAACCGCCTGGCGTTGGGCGGCGGCGTCGTGATGGCACTGGTCGTCCTGCTGGCCCTGGTGACTCCGATCCTGCCCTTGGCGGACCCGGACGTGACCGACACGGCGCGCCGCTTCCTGCCGCCCTTCTCGGAGGGCGCGTTGCTGGGCACCGACCATCTGGGGCGCGACCTGCTCTCGCGGCTGCTCTGGGGCACGCGGCTGTCGCTGGCCGTGGGCTTTGCGGCGGCCATCTCCGCGGCCACGATCGGCGCCGCCATCGGCATCGTCGCGGGCTATTTCGGCGGCTGGCTCGACAATGTGGTGATGCGCGGCGTCGATATGCTGATGGCCTTTCCCTACATCCTGCTGGCTCTGGCCATCGTCGCCGCGCTCGGCCCCGGCCTGATGAACGCGCTGATCGCGGTGGCGGCGGTCAACGTGCCCTTCTTCGCGCGGAATATCCGCGGCATCACCGTAGGACTGGCCCATCGGGAGTTCGTGGACGCGGCACGCCTTTCGGGCTTGTCGGACACGCGCATCATCTTGTCGGAGGTGCTGCCCAATGTCGTGCCCGTGATCGTCATCGCAATGTCTACGACAGTGGGCTGGATGATCCTGGAGACGGCGGGCCTGTCCTTCCTGGGCCTCGGAAGCCAGCCGCCGCAGGCCGATCTGGGGTCGATGCTGGGGGAGGCGCGGGCGGCGCTGATCTCGCATCCGCATACCTCGATCGTGCCCGGCGCGATGATCCTGATCGTGGTCATGTCGATCAATCTGCTGGGGGACGGGGTGCGGGACGCGCTGGACCCGCGGCTGAAATCGGGCGCGCTGTCTCGTCCGCGCGCCGCCACGCTGGTGGAGCGGAAAGGCCCCGTCCCCGCCTCCGAGGGCCGCGGCCTGCTGGAGGTTCAGGACCTGCGGACTGAATTCCATGTCGGCCCGCGCACCTATCGCGCGGTCGGCGGCGTCAGCTTGCATGTCGAGCAGGGCGAGTGCCTGGGCATCATCGGCGAGTCCGGCTCGGGCAAGTCGGTCACGGCGCTCTCGGTCATGGGCCTCGTTGCCTCGCCACCGGGGGTCATCACCGGCGGCGCGGTGCGGGTCGAGGGGGAGGACATGATCGGGACGCCCTATAGGCGGCTGCGCGATCTGCGCGGGCGCAAGGTGGCCTATATCTTCCAGGACCCGCTGGCGACGCTGCACCCGCTCTATCGCGTGGGCGATCAGTTGGTGGAGGCGATCCGCGCCCATCGGCCCATCGGGCGGGCCGAGGGCCGGGCCAAGGCGATCGAACTGCTGGAGGCGGTGCGCATTCCGAATGCCGCCAAGCGCATCTCGGACTATCCGCATGAATTGTCGGGCGGGATGCGCCAGCGGATCGGTATCGCCATGGCGCTGGCGAACGACCCGGATGTCATCATCGCCGACGAGCCGACGACCGCGCTGGACGTGACGGTGCAGGCCCAGATCTTGAGCCTGCTCGACGATCTGCGGCGGAGCCGGGGCCTGGCCATCGTCTTCATCACCCACGATTTCGGCGTCGTGGCGCAACTCTGCGACCGAGTGGCGGTGATGTATGCGGGCCGGATCGTCGAAGAAGGACCGACCGCTTCCATCCTGGAGACGCCCTGCCATCCTTATACCGCGCGGCTGATGGCCTGCGTGCCCGAACTGGGCGAAGGCCGGCGGCGGCTGGAGGCGATCCCCGGCCTGCCGCCTGCCGTCGACAAGCTGCCGCCCGGTTGCGCCTTCGCCGACCGCTGCGCCAAGGCGCGGGCGGAGTGCCGCCAGGGCGAAATCGCGCTCAGCCGCGCGGGGCCGCGCGCTGTGCGCTGTCTCTACCCCGAAACGCCTGTGATGGAGGCTGCACAATGACCGCCGCGCTGCGCCTCGACGGCCTCTCGAAGACCTTTCCCGTGGGCCGTGGCTGGCTGGGAAAGCCCACCGCCAGCGTCAAGGCCGTCCATCCCATCGACCTGACGGTGCCGCGCGGCGAGACGCTGGGCATCGTCGGCGAGAGCGGGTGCGGCAAGTCCACCCTCGCGCGGATGCTGGTCGGGCTGTTGCCGCCGAGCACCGGCAGCATCGAGATCGAGGGCGCCGCGCTCGATACCGCCGACCCGACCGCCTTCGGCAAGCGCATCCAATACGTCTTTCAGGACCCGATCAGCAGCCTGAACCCGCGCAAGACCATCCGGCAGGTGATGGAGGCGCCGTTGCGGCACCTCCACGGCATGAAGCGCGCCGAGCGGGAGGCGCGCATCCGCGAGATCTTCGCCGATGTGAACCTGCGGGAGGAGTTTCTCGACCGCTACCCACACGAGTTCTCCGGCGGACAGGCGCAGCGGATCGGGATCGCCCGGGCGCTCGCCGCCGACGCCTCGATCCTGATCCTGGACGAGCCGGTCTCCGCGCTCGACGTCTCGGTGCAGGCGCAGGTGTTGAACCTGCTGGCGGACCTGAAAGGTAAGCGTGACCTGACCTACCTCTTCATCTCCCACGACCTCGCCGTGGTCGAGGCGGTCGCGGACCGGATTGCCGTGCTCTATTTCGGCTCCGTCGTGGAGATCGGGCCGGCGGCGCAGGTCTTCGCCGCGCCCCGCCATCCCTACACCAAGCTCCTGGCCGACAGCGCCCCGGTCGTCGGCCGCCCGCTGACCGCGCCGGAGGCCAAGGGCAGCGAATTGCCCGATCCCTTGAACCCGCCCCCGGGCTGCGCCTTCGCCGCCCGGTGCCTGCGCGCGACCGAACAATGCCGCAGCACCGTCCCGAGATTGGACGATACCGGCGACGGGACGCGCGCGGCCTGTTTCCACCCGCTGGACGCGCCCACCGCCTGAGGCGACCGCCCTTGCGTCCTACATCCCGCCCGCACGACGGCATGTCGGCCCCGCCTCGGCGGACCGGCTATGATCCGTCGGGCCGGCATCCGGGCGCGGGCAGGCCGCCACCCGGGGGCGGAGCCCGGCTAACGGAGCGCATCGCCCCCTGCGCTTCAGGCGCAGGCGGATATGACCTTGCTCACATCCTCGCGCGGCGCGAGCCATTTCTCCCTGAACGTCGTGCCTGAGACGGGGGCCTCGTAGAAAAAGCCCTGGGCATCGGAACATCCCATCGACAGAAGCTTTGCCGCAACGTCCGCGGACTCCACGCCTTCGGCCACGATGCGAAGCCCCAGGCCATTGGCCATGGCGATGGTGGCCGCCACGATCTGACCGGACGTTTCGTCGTCGAGAAGATCCTTAACGAAAGAGATGTCGATCTTGAGCTTCTCGACGGCGAACTGCTTGAGATAGGCGAGAGACGAATAGCCCGTCCCAAAGTCATCGATCGAGACCGCAACGCCGAGCGTCTTCAATTGGGTCAGCATGGTCTGCGTGGTTTCGGTGTTCGACATCATGCTGCTCTCGGTGATTTCGACCGCGAGCCGCCGCGGCGAGACCCCGTGCGCGGTGCAGGCCGCTTGAATATCCTGGCAGAGTGTCCGGTCTTCGAGTTGCTGAACGGAGACGTTGACGGCGACGGTCGGCGGCACCGCCATGCCCTGACGCTCCCACTCGGCGATTTGCCGACAGGTGCGGTCGATGACCCAGGCGCCGAGCTTCGACGTCAGCCGGTATTCGTCGGCGACGGGGATCACCTCGGCGGGGCTGACCTGCCCGAGTTCATCGTCCTCCCACCGCAGCAGCACCTCAGCCCCCGAGAGACAGCCCGTGCACAGGTCGATGATGGGCTGGAAGGCGAGGTCGAGCGCGTCATTACGCAGAGAATGGATCAGACGTTCGCCGACAAGCTGCCTGCGCGTCAGCTGCCCGTCCATATTGTGCTCGAAGATGCGTGCGCCGCCGCCACCGACCTTGGCCGCATACATCGCGATATCCGCGAAACGGAGCAGTTCCTCCGCTGTCTGCGCGTGGTCGGGATAGGTCGTCACCCCCATGCTGATGCCGAGATCCAGCTTGCGACCGTCGATGTCGAAAGGGGTCTCAACGATGTCGAGCGCGGCGTCCACGATATGGCTGAGGGCGTCGTCACTCTGGCCCGGCAGAACGGCGACGAATTCGTCCCCGCCGACCCGCGCGAGCGTGTGACCGCTGGGCAGCGCCTCGGTCAGCCGGTTGGCCACTTGCCTGAGCACCTCGTCGCCGATCGCATGTCCGAGCGCGTCGTTGATCTGCTTGAACCGGTCCAGGTCCATATAGAGCAGATGCGCGTTCGCGCCCTGCTGCACGGCCTGGGCGATGGCCTCCTCCATGCGTTCGCTGAAGAGGGCGCGATTGGCGAGGCCCGTCAGCTGATCGTAATGCGCCAGCTTGCGGATCTCCTCGTCTTTGCGGCGGCGATCGGTGATGTCCTGGACGACTGCGACGAAGACCGGCGGATGTTCCTCCCGCGCGAAATGCAGGTTGATGTGAACCGGATAGACCGACCCGTCCTTGCGTGCGTGGATCGTCTCAAAGGTGAGCATGTCGGTCTCGTTGCCGAGAAGCGGCGAGATGAGGCCCAGAAACGCCTCTTCGGAATAGTCGGGCTTGATGTCGAGCGGGCCGAGGGCCGTGATCTCGTCGCGGGAATATCCCAGATTGTCGCGCGCGCCCCGATTGACCAGAAGGAATCTGAGCGTGGCGGCATCGAATACGTAGATCTCGTTGGACGAGTGCTCCAGGATCCGCGCCATCCGCGCCAGAGCCTCTTCCGCGCGCTTGCGCTCGGTTATGTCGTTGCGGATCGAGATGAAGCGCTCGATCGCGCCATCCGCCGCGCGAAACGGCATGACGATACTATCAACCCAATAGACCTCGCCATCCTTGGCCCGGTTGCAGATTTCCCCGCGCCAGGCCTGCCCCGATCGGATCGTGCGCCAGAAATCCGCCCAGAATTCCGGCGGGTGCGTTCCGGAATTGATGATCCTGTGATCCGCGCCGATCAGCTCGCTCCGGGCGTATCCGCTTATCCTGCAAAAGGCCTCGTTGACCTCGGTGATGAGGCCTTCGCGCGTCGTCTGGCTAAAGATCGTATGCTGTCGAACCGCGCGCATCAGACTGTTGGAATCGGCCAGAGCCGATTTCAACTGCTCATGCGCCAGGCTCAAATCCTCTTCACGCTGTTTTGCCGTCAGGATGAGCGCCAAGATGTCGGCGAAACTCTCGAGAAAACGGATTTCCTCACCGCTCCGGGAATGGCCGTGCGGCAGATAGACGACCAGAACGCCGATGAGCTTTCCGGAATTCTTGATCGGGACGTTGTAATGCCCATGCGGCTGGATGCCCTCGAAGACGATCTCGTGCCGTCCGTCCACGCAATGCGCATACTGTGTCACACGGTGCAGCGCCGCTCGACCACATAAGCACTGGCCGAACTCGATGTTTTTGCAGAGCCGTGTGATTTGGTGACCGAGATTGTGCTCCGCGTAGAGACGGAGTGTCTCGGTCCCTTCGTCGGCGACAAAAATTCCGCCCTTGGGCAACAATTTCAGCCAGCTTACCTGAAGCAGTTCCTTCAAGGCCTCGGTCAGGAGATCCCGAAGCGGCGCGTCCTGCAAAACCACGCGCAAGAGACGTTCGATCAGCGCGGATTGCTCGAAGAGCCGAGAGAGAGGGGGAAGCGTCATATCGTCTTTCCGAAAGTCGCATCAGCCATCGGAGCGTCCTGATCCATGGGGGGCGTGCTGTACGTTTGGTCCCCGTCGCGTGACGTGGCCGCCCCGATCGGTCGAATATGGCCTCATGCCTCTCGTTTTTGGGGCGCATTGCGACGCCACGCGACAGGCCGTGCCGCCTGCCCCAAGGGTCTCAGGGCGCATCCACACTACAAATCTCATCCCGCTCGGCGTGGTCCGGCCAGCCTGACACCCAGGTCCCTTCGGTAGGCTCTCCTTGTTAAAAAACGGTTAACGACGGTGTCGCCGGTCTGTCAAAAGGCAGCCGTCGTTACCGCGCCCGTCGTGGGGCCCACCACTGGACACGCGACGCTCCACGGGTAGCGGTTGGCGGTGCATCTCATGGTGCAGCCGACCGTTGCGCGCAGCATCATGGCTGAGCCGCTGCCGGCGGATACGCGCTTTCGGCCGAGCGAGATGGTCTCCCTCTCCACGGACGATCTGGCAGCGTCATTGAGCCGGTTCGGAGCCGCTGTTGCGACCTTACAGACGCCATCGATTTCATTTCTGTCATTTTGACATCCATTCGCGCCGTTCGGGAAAGCCGGGTGGTCATGCTCGCCTGGGCAGCGATCATTACGGTCACCATGCTTTTGTCGCAGAATCCGGCATTTCTGGGCCTGATCTTCACCCAGCCCATCCCTTGGCCACACGACATCGCATCTCCATCGAAGGGCCGTGACAGCAGCGGAGGAGTGATCTAAAGCGGCGGACCTTTACGTAGGCGCATAGCCTGCATGACGGAGGTAGTTCCGGCATTCGTCTGCGCTGAACATTCGACAGATCGAGCCGATC
>NZ_UETC01000035.1 GCF_900116765.1 Jannaschia seohaensis
CCTCAACGCTCAGTTGCGCGTATTTCCGGCCCATTCCTCGACTCCTTCCATCCGACAAGTCATTGTCATCGAAAGAAAGTCGCAGTTGGAAGTAGTGCACACCGGGCGGAGAGGAAGTTGTGAAGATAATACTGTTGCCGCTGGTGGTTCCAGGTCCAGGCCGGCGGGCCGAAGAGGCTGAGCCAATTGTTGGGCGCGGTGCCGTCGGGCTTGGGATCACGCCAGACATAGTAATCCTCGTAAGCCGGATCGCGCATCAATGAGCGGTGGAGCCAGGGGCTTTCGGTCGAGGTGTGATTGAAGACCTGGTCGATCAGAACCCGCAGCCCGGCCTCATGCGCCCGCCCGACCAAGTGGTCGAAATCGTCGAGCGTGCCGAGACGGGGATGCACCCCATCGGATCGGCCACGTCATAGCCGCCATCCGACCATCGGCGAGGGAAAGAACGGCGAGAGCCAGATCGCATCCACATTGACCGACGCGATATGGTCGATGCGCGCGCACACGCCGTTCCAAGTCGCCCATGCCGCTGCCCATCATGTCCTGGAACGAGCAGGGATAGACCTGATAGATCACAGGACATTTCGGGCAGGTGGTTAGGGGCATTCGGTTTCCCTTTGGAAGCAGAGACGCCCGCTAGGGGGCGGCGACGGGCCGACCGGGCGCCGAAGCACAGGTCGGCGGCCTCCGCAGCCGACATGCGTCACCGCTTCGGCGGGCATCGGAGCGGGATTGAAGGGCGCCCGGACTTGCGGTGGCGCGACGGGGGGGCGCAGATCCCGCTGGCGGTGTGGGTTGCCGTCGCCGACCGAGCGGGCGATGGCGGCGTCGCAGGGCTCCGCCCTGCCCGGCGCGCCCGGGATCTTGTCCGCCTGCGCGACGCGGCGCGGCCTCGGTTCGGTGTCGCGGTCTTTCTGCCATGAGGCGATCACGACGCTGGCGCCCTGCCGCGCGAAGTGGACCGGGTCCGCGCGGACGATGCCGCTATCCCCGCGCCGGGATGGCGCGGCCGGTCTTCCGGAGCGAGGTCCATCTTGGACCGATGGGCGGGCATCGCGTCTTGCGATTGCGCGGGGCTAAAGCACCGGACGTTATCTCCGAGTCACATTTTGCGTTGGCGGCGGTCCCGTGGCTCCCTCTGTCGGGTGTCTTGTCATGGCGAGAACGTTG
>NZ_UETC01000018.1 GCF_900116765.1 Jannaschia seohaensis
CCGCGCTCGGCATCCCGGTCACGGAAGCTGTGGGATAAGTCCGTCCGGGGAAAGGGGAACTTCGGCGTTCAGCCGATTTGTGCAACAGAGCCGCTGAGAGAGGGCCCATGACGTCCAACGCCGAATGCTGGAGGCTGCGGCGCACCGTCCTCGTTCTCGCGAAGATCTCGCTGACCGGCTGCGCGACGGGCGCTTCTCACCTTGGCGGCGTCGGGGCCTGTCCGCCCTGTCGTCGAGTACGGCCGTCAGTTCCAGGCGCGGGCGGCCGAGGAGCTCGGCAATACTTCCGGAAGGGAAATGTGATCGCGGGAATGCTGGCCGACGACGCTGTGTTTCGAGAGCAGGCGCAGGCATCATGTCACTTTTGATGTTTCAATGCGCTTGGCGGAGCCTTCGGCGCTTGATTGCGAAATTTCGGCGAGCTGACCCCGAATACTGTCTGAAGCGTGTCTCGATCCGCTCGGGTACCGAGCGCTCGGCCGACAAACGGTGGATCCGCGCACCAGAGAATCTTCGATAGAGATCGCAAGCAATCCTGATAGCATTTTTACCGACGCGGGCAGATGGTCGTTATCGGTTCGATATCCTCGTGTAAAGTCTCGCAATATTACGGGGGGCAATCCGGCGTCCGAGGCGCCGGTCAGGAAGCTGTATGCGAGAGGAAAGCAAATGGTAACGGCGCTCGTGCTCGAGGAGAAAGGGAAGCTGTCACTTCGGGATTTTCCGCTGGACCAGTCCTTGGGACCGGCCGATGTGCGAATTGCGATCCGGACCGTAGGTGTTTGCGGTTCCGATGTTCACTACTACACGCACGGAAAGATCGGTCCCTTCGTTGTTAAGGAGCCGATGGTGCTCGGTCACGAAGCCGCGGGCGTGGTGCTAGAAACGGGTTCTGACGTTCGAAATCTGAAGGTTGGCGACAGGGTCTGCATGGAGCCCGGCATACCCGATCCGACGTCGCGCGCGTCGAAACTGGGGATCTACAACGTTGACCCTGCCGTCAGATTCTGGGCCACGCCGCCAGTGCATGGCTGCTTGACACCTGAGGTCATCCATCCGGCCGCGTTCACCTATCGGCTGCCGGACCAAGTAAGCTTTGCCGACGGCGCGATGGTCGAGCCTTTCGCAATCGGCATGCAGAGCGCCCTCCGCGCGCGCATTCAGCCTGGCGACATTGCCGTCGTGACCGGGGCCGGGCCCATAGGAATGATGACGGCGCTCGCTGCGCTTGCGGGCGGCTGCGCCAAGGTTATCGTTGCCGATCTGGCGCAGCCCAAGCTGGACATCATCGGCGCCTATGCCGGGATTGAAACGGTCAATATCCGCCAGCGACCGGCTGCCGAGGTTGTCGCCGAGGCGACTAATGGCTGGGGCGCGGACGTGGTGTTCGAATGCTCTGGCGCTGCGCCCGCCATTCTTGGGCTGCCCGCTCTCGCTCGACCGGGCGGGGCCCTCGTTCTGGTCGGCATGCCGGTCGAGCCGGTTCCGGTGGACATCGTCGGGATGCAGGCAAAGGAGCTGCGGGTCGAAACCGTGTTCCGCTACGCCAACATCTACGACCGGGCGATCGCGTTGATCGCGGCTGGCAAGGTAGACCTGAAGCCGCTGATTTCTGCGACTGTGCCATTTGCGGACAGCATCGCCGCCTTTGATCGCGCCGTGGAGGCACGCGAGACGGACGTCAAGATTCAGATCTCCATGCCGGCGGATTGACCGCGCCGCAAGAGGACAGCGCTCATGTATCTGGGACTCGACATCGGCACATCCGGTGTGAAGGCGATGCTGGTGGCGGAGGATTTCGCGACCGTGGCCGTGGCACATGCGCCCCTGACCGTCTCACGCCCGCATGCCGGCTGGTCGGAACAGAATCCAGGCGATTGGATCACGGCGTGCGAAGCGGCCATCGCGGACCTCGCCCGGAAGCAGGGCGACGCGATGGCGCGCCTGCAGGGCATCGGCTTGTCCGGTCACATGCACGGCGCGACGCTGCTGGACGGCTCGGACCGTCCGCTCAGGCCGTGCATCCTCTGGAACGACAGCCGCTCCGCAGAGGAATGCGCTGTGTTGGAGGCACGCGCGGATTTTCGCAGAATCGGCGGGAATATCGTGATGGCGGGGTTCACGGCGCCCAAGCTTTTGTGGGTGGCGCGGCACGAACCGGAGATATTCGAGCGGACGGCCAAGGTACTTCTGCCGAAGGACTTCGTGCGACTTTGGCTGACGGGCGAGCACGTGGCCGAGAGGTCCGACGCGTCTGGAACTTTGTGGCTCGACGTGGCGCAGCGCCGCTGGTCGGACGCGCTGCTTAACGCGACCGGGCTGACGCAGGCGCAGATGCCCGCTCTGGTCGAGGGAACCGACATATCGGGCAGCCTGCGCACCGAGCTTGCCGAGCGATGGGGCGTGGCCCGCGTTCCGGTGGCGGGCGGTGCCGGCGACAATGCCGCGACGGCCTGCGGCATGGGCGCTATCCAGCCCGGAACAGGCTTTCTGTCGCTGGGAACCTCGGGCGTGCTTTTTGCCACGACGGACCGCTTCCGCCCGAACACCGACGACGCGGTGCACGCCTTCTGCCACGCGGTTCCCGACACATGGCACCAGATGGGCGTCTTTCTCGCCGCGACGGATGCGCTTACGTGGCTGTGCGAGATCACCGGCCGTCCGGTGCCTGAACTGGTCGGCCTGCTTCCAGAGACAGTCACGCAGCCGTCCGCTGTCGGCTTCCTGCCCTATTTGTCTGGCGAGCGTACTCCGCACAATGACCCTGGGGCCAGCGGTGCTTTTTGGAACGTCCGCCGCGACACGGGCCTCCCGGAACTGGTGCACGGAGTGATGGACGGCGTCGCTCTGGCCTTCGCCGATTGCGCTACGGCTCTGCGCGCCGCCGGAACCGATATCGACGTGGCTTATGTCGTGGGAGGCGGTGCACGGTCCGAGCAGTGGTTGAGCATCCTCGCCGCCGCCACGGGGATTACGCTTCTGCGTCCGGAGGCCGGCGATTTTGGCGCTGCATTCGGCGCGGCCAAGCTTGCGGCTGCATCGGTAAGCGGCGACGTGTCGGGAGGGATATTCGCCGGCCCAGCGATCCGGTCCGAGGTGGTGCCCGATACGAATTTGGCAGCCGGCTATGCAGAAAAGTATAAGGCATATCGCGCCGCGTATCGTCAGATCCGGCCACTGGTCTAATCGGCACTCTCCCAGATGCGCGCGTGAACGCTGGCTTGAACTGTCTTGTGGCCCTATTTTGCTGCATTGCAGCGAGGGGGCGCCGCGCCAGACAGCCGTTCCCGTTACAGCGCCAGAACAGCATGTTTCTGATGCTCAACATAAACGGATCAAAAAAGTATCAGAAAATGCCCGCTGGCGTCGTGGCTCGACACCGCGCCGGGTGATACAAAAGAATCGTCACCGAGAGGAGGGTCGAGGCCGACGAGAAGCGGATCGATCACGGTGGAACCGGGAGGACACAATGCATCTCGACCTTGAACTGGTCCATATCAGAGACGGGGAATCCTTCGCCGCCTGGCGCCATGGATACCCGTTTCGAACCGTGCGCTGGCATTATCATCCTGAGTACGAGATCCACCTCGTGGTGGCAACGCATGGCAAGTTCTACATCGGCGACCACGTGGGTGAGTTTTCGCCCGGACAGCTGATCATGACGGGCCCGAACCTGCCCCAGAACTGGATTAGCGATATCGGTGACGCTGAAACCGTCCCCCGGCGGACCGAGGTGATCCAATTCCCGCAAAGCTTCGCGGACAAGATTCTTGACGCGTTTCCAGAGGCCGCGGCGGCAGAGGCGATCTTCGAGCGCAGCAAGCGCGGCATCCTGTTCGACTACGAAACGGGGGAATCTGTACGTCCGCTCATGCATCGACTGGTCGATGCACGCGGTGTCATGCGTCTCGCGCTGTTCTTCGAGATCCTCGACAAGCTTCTGAACGCTTCCAAGACGCAGACCCTTTCGAGCCTGAACTTCATGCTGAGCATGGAAAAGGCCGAGGAGTCCGACATGAACAGGGTTATCGCGCATCTGCGCGAGAACCTGACTGAACCCGTCACCGAAAGCGAGCTTGCTGAGATGACCGGCCAGAGTCAGAGCGCGTTTTCCCGGTCGTTCAAGCGCCACACAGGCGAAACGCTCGTCAGGTTTCGCAATCAACTTCGGATCGACCTCGCCTGCCAGATGCTGATTGCCGATCCGGAGGCCAAGGTGTCGGACATCTGTTTCGATGTCGGGTTTTCGAACCTGTCCAACTTCAATCGTCATTTTCTGCGCCTGAAAGGCATGTCGCCGTCTGAGTTCCGACAGACCTTTGCAGAGAACGAGGCGGTGCTAATGCCCGCCTAGCCACCGAAAATCTCCCTCAGGACCAATGAACTGCGGATGCAAACTTCGCAGAACGGGGAGATTTTGTCTTTCAACCAAGGGAGGATCCCATGAAGACCCTACTGAAATCCGTCTCCGTCGCAGCGCTTGGACTGGCCGCTTCGGCCGGAATCGCCACCGCCCAGGACGATCAGCTCAAGATCGGCATGACGTTCCAGGAGATGAACAACCCGTATTTCGTCAGCATGCAGGAAGCGCTCATGCAGGCAGCCGATGCCATCGGCGCAGAGGTGATCGTGACCGATGCCGGGCATGACGTCGCAAAGCAGATCTCGGACGTCGAGGATATGCTTCAGCAGGACATCGACATCCTGCTTCTGAACCCGACCGACAGCGCGGGCATCGAGGCTGCCGTGCGCATGGCCAAGGAGGCCGGCGTGATCGTCGTCGCGGTGGACGCCAATGCCAACGGCCCGGTCGATACCTTTGTCGGCTCCAAGAACCGCGATGCCGGTTACCTGTCGTGCCAGTACCTGGCCGAGGCCATGGGCGGCGAGGGCGAGGTCGCGATCCTGGACGGCATCCCGGTCGTGCCGATCCTGCAGCGCGTCGAAGGTTGCAAGGCGGCGCTGGATGAGGCGCCCGGCATCACGCTGGTCGACACCCAGAACGGCCGGCAGGACCGGTCGGTCGCGCTTGGCGTGGTGGAGAACATGATCCAGGCGCATCCGAACCTCGGCGGCATCTTCTCGGTCAACGATGGCGGTGCGATGGGCGCTCTGGCCGCGATCCAGGGCTCGGGCAAGGACATCCTGCTGACCTCAGTCGACGGCGCGCCCGAGGCGGTGGCCGCCATCGCGCAAGGTACGCCCTTCATCGAGACCACCGCCCAGTTCCCGCGCGACCAGGTGCGCGTCGGGCTCGGCATGGCGCTGGCGCAGTACTGGGGCGCACGGGTGGTTCCGTCCGAGGTCCCGATCGACGTGCGCGTCGTCGATGCGGACAACGCCGAGGGGTTCTCCTGGTAAGAGGCTGACATCGACCGCGCCCGGACCGTCCCGGGCGCGGCACTCAGGGGGAGGAGACGATATGCTTGAGATGAGCGGCATAAGAAAGGCGTTCGGCCCGGTGAAGGTCCTTCACGGCGTGGACCTCGAGGTCCGCGCGGGCGAGGTCCACGCCCTGCTGGGCGAAAACGGCGCCGGCAAGTCCACCATGATGAAGATCCTCTGCGGCATCCTTCAGGCGGACGAGGGCACGATCCGCATCGACGGCACCGAGCGTCACTTCGCCCATTACGACGAGGCCATCGCCGCAGGCATCGGCATCGTGTTCCAGGAATTCAGTCTCATTCCCTATCTGACGGCGGTTGAGAACATCTTTCTGGCGCGCGAACTCCGCACGCGCTTCGGCCTGCTGGACCGCAAGGCGATGCGCGTCCGCGCCAAGGAAGTGCTCGACAAGCTGGGGGTCGCGGTGCCGCTCGACGTGCCCGTGGCCGACCTGAGCGTCGCGGAGCAGCAATTCGTGGAGATCGCCAAGGCGCTGTCGCTTGAGGCGCGGGTGCTCGTGCTCGACGAGCCCACGGCGACGCTGACGCCGAGCGAGGTCGAATATCTCTTCCGCGTGATGCGCGACCTGCGCAGCCAGGGCGTCGCCATCGTTTTCATCTCGCATCACCTCGAGGAGATCTTCGAGATCTGCGACCGCATCACCGTGCTTCGCGACGGGGAGTATATCGGCACCCGTGCCGTGGCCGAAATCGACACCGACGGGCTGGTCGAGATGATGGTCGGTCGCCGGATCGAGAGCAACTTCCCGCCCAAGCCAGACTCGCACCCCCACGCCCGCGTCGTCGTCGATGCCGAGGAAATCCAGCTTAGGAAGAACGGCCCGGTCAGCAGCTTCCAGCTCCGCCAGGGCGAGGTTCTGGGCTTTGCCGGGCTGGTTGGGTCGGGACGCACCGAGACCGCGCTGTCGATCATGGGGGCCTATCCCGCTTTCCGCGTGAAGGTCGAGATCAACGGCGATCCGGTTCCCCCGAAAAACCCCAGCGAGGCGCTGGCCCGCGGGATCGGCCTTCTGCCCGAAAGCCGTAAGGAACAGGGCCTGATCACGTCGTTCCCGATCATGCACAACATCTCGGTGAACAACTACGGCAAATACCGGCGAATGCGGGTCTTTCTTGATCTCGCCGCCGAGCGTCACCATACCGAAATTGCCATGCGGGACGTGCGCGTGAAGGCGCCGGGACCGGACGTGCCCTGCGACACGCTCTCGGGCGGGAACCAGCAAAAGGTGGTGATCGCGCGCTGGCTCAATCACCACACGCCGATCCTCATCTTCGATGAGCCGACGCGCGGCATCGACGTGGGAGCCAAGGCCGAGATTTACCAATTGATGCGTAAGCTCACCGAGGACGGCTACTCGATCATCATGATCTCCTCGGAATTGCCGGAGGTGACGGGCCTGGCTGATCGGGTCTGCGTGTTCCGAAGCGGGGCCATCGTGGCAACGCTCGAGGGCGACGCGATCACCTCCGAAGAAATCATGAAACACGCCACAACGGGGAAGCTCAGATATGTCGCATGACGTAACCGCTCAATCGTCGTCCTCGGCCCTTCAGTCGGTAGCGGCACGCCTCAAGCATTCGCCTTTGCTCCTGCCGCTGGTCGGGCTGATCGTCGTCTCGGTCGTCATGGCCTTTGCCAGCGACAATTTTTTCAGCGTCGACAACATCGTCAATGTCCTGAGGCAGCAATCCATCATCGGCATACTCGCCATCGGGATGACCTTTGTCATCCTCACCGGCGGGATCGACCTTTCCGTCGGGGCCGTCATGGCGCTCTGTGGCACGCTGGGGGCCGGCGTCATGGTTCACATGGGTCTGCCCGGTGGGCTCGGCCTGCTGGCGATGCTCGTCGTGGGGGTGCTCTTTGGTCTCTTTAACGGCCTGCTCGTGGCCTGGGGCAAGATGCCCGCGATCATCGTGACACTCGCGACCATGCTGATCGCGCGCGGGCTCGGGCTGGTCTATTCGGGCGGCTACCCGGTGAGCGGCCTTCCGGGGTGGATCTCTTGGTTCGGCATCGGCCGGATCGGGGGCATACCGGTGCCGATCATCATCATGGTGATCCTCTACGCGGCGGCCTGGGTTCTGTTGCAGCGCACCTCTTTCGGGCGCCACGTCTACGCCATCGGCGGCAACGAGACGGCAGCCTCCCTGTCGGGCGTGAACACCAAGCGGATCAAGCTGATCGTGTTCATGATCTCGGGCTTCACCTCGGCCATGGCCGCCATCGTCCTGACCGGGCGCCTGATGAGCGGACAGCCGGGCGCCGGTGTCGCCTTCGAACTCGACGCGATCGCGATGGTGGTGCTTGGCGGCACGGCAATTGCCGGAGGCCGCGGACTGATCCTCGGCACGCTTATTGGCGCCGTCTTGCTAGGCATCATCAACAACGGCCTGAACCTTATGGGCATCAACCCGTATCTCCAGGACGTCATCAAGGGCTTCATCATCCTGCTGGCCATCTACATCGGCCGCGACTGGCGGTGAGCGAAGCCCGCGGATCCGGATGGACCTCCCCCGTCCGGGTTCGCACCAATGCCCCTCATGAGCCCTGAACAGGAGCTGGGAAGTTGACGGATCATTTCATCGGCGTGGATGTAGGAACCGGATCGGCGCGGGCCGGTGTCTTCGCGGCAACGGGCACATTGATGGCCACCGCCAAGCACGACATCGCCATGCACAAGGAAAGCGGCGGCATCGTGGAACAATCCAGCGCGCAGGTCTGGGACGCCGTCTGCCAGGCGACGCGCCGGGCGGTGACGGAGGCATCCATCGATCCTGCAAGCGTCCGGGGGATCGGCTTCGACGCCACCTGCTCAATGGTCGTGCGAGACCGCAACGGCGCGCCGCTTCCGGTCGGGGATCCCAACCATCCCGAGCGTGACATCATCGTCTGGATGGATCACCGCGCCATCGAGCAGGCTGAGCGCATTAACGCGCAGGATCATGAGGTTCTGCGATATGTCGGCGGCGCGATCTCGCCCGAAATGCAGACGCCAAAGCTGCTCTGGCTCAAGGAAAGACGCCCCGACACCTACGATGCGGCCGGGCATTTCTTCGATCTGACCGATTTCCTGGGCTGGATGGCCACAGGCAGCCTCGCGCGATCCTCTTGCACTGTGACGTGCAAATGGACCTACCTCGCGCATGAGAGCCGGTGGGATCCGGAGTATTTCCGGGCGATTGGGCTGGGGGACCTGGCGGATGCGGATTTCGCCCCTATAGGCCAGGACATCGTCGAGCCGGGCAAGGCACTCGGCGCAGGGCTGACTGAAGGTGCGGCGGCGCAGCTTGGCCTCGCCCCCGGCACCGCGGTCGGCGCGGGGCTAATCGACGCCCATGCCGGCGGGATCGGGACGGTCTGCGCGGGGGGCGGGGCCGAAGATCCGACCGCCTGCCTCGCCTATGTGTTCGGCACGTCCTCCTGCACCATGACCACGACCCGCGAGCCCGCCTTCGTTCCCGGCGTGTGGGGGCCCTACTTCTCGGCGATGGTTCCGGGCGCATGGCTCAGCGAAGGCGGACAGTCCGCGGCCGGTGCCGCCATTGACCATCTCGTGTCGCTGCACCCGGCCTACGGCGACGCGCAGCAGCAGGCACAGGCAGCCCGGAAGCCGCTTCCCGTCTGGCTGGCCGATGCGGCCCTTGCCGCGTGCGATAGGGCCTCGGACGCAGTGTTGCTGGCGCGCGATCTGCATGTCGTGCCGGAGTTTCTCGGCAACCGGGCGCCGTTCGCCGATCCGCACGCCCGTGCCGTGATCGTTGGGCAAGGCATGGAGACGGATATCCCCTCGCTTGTCGCGCTCTATGTCGCCGGGGTCTGCGGGCTCGGCTACGGGCTGCGCCAGATCATCGAGACGCAGGCCGGGCACGGAGCGCCTGTCAACACCATCGCGATCAGCGGTGGCGCCGGGCAGCACCCGCTGATCCGCCAGCTTCTGGCTGACGCGACCGGGCTTCCGGTCGATACAACGACCTGCCCGGAGCCGGTCCTGCTGGGCTCTGCCATCCTCGGGGCGGTCGCAGCCGATGCGTTTTCCAGTATCCAAGCGGCGATGCCCGTTATGTCGCACATCGCGCAAACCCACGCGCCCTCTGGCGGCACCGCGCGGCGCATCCACGACCGGCGCTTCGACGCCTTCCTGACCCTTCAGCGCGTCGCCCGCGACATCCGCTGCACGACCGAAGAGCCTTTCGCATGACTAAGATTTCCCGCGCGCTGGCCAGCGCATCCCGAGACGCGCGTCATTTCGCGCTCGCCAACTGTATCCGCGCGCTCGCGATGGACGGGGTCGAGGCGGCGAAGTCTGGCCACCCCGGCGCGCCGATGGGCATGGCCGACGCGGCCACTGTGCTCTGGACTCGCCATCTGAAGTTCGACCCGTCCTGCCCGGACTGGCCCGACCGCGACCGGTTCGTACTGTCGAACGGCCACGCGTCGATGATGCTTTATGCGCTGCTGCACCTGACCGGGTTCGAGGACATGACCCTCGATCAGCTCAAGGCATTCCGCCAATGGGGATCGATCACCGCCGGGCATCCCGAATACGGCCATGCCGCGGGCGTCGAAATCACGACCGGTCCGCTTGGACAGGGGCTCGCCGGGGCCGTAGGCATGGCGATGGCAGAGCGGTCGCTCGCGGCGGCCTTCGGCGCAGATCTGGTGGACCATCGCACCTGGGTGTTCTGCGGCGACGGCTGCCTGATGGAAGGCATCAGCCAGGAGGCGATCTCGCTCGCCGGTCACCTGCGGCTCGAAAAGCTGACCGTTCTCTATGACGATAATGGAATTTCCATCGATGGCAGCACCGACAAGGCCTTTACCGAGGATGTCGGAAAGCGCTTCGAGGCCGCTGGCTGGCATGTGATCGCCTGTGACGGACACGACCCTGACGCGCTCGATAAGGCGATGCGCGCGGCGAAGGCCGAGACCGGGCGGCCAACGCTGATCAGGATGAAGACGGTGATCGGCCTTGGTGCGCCCAATCGCGCGAACCACGAAAGCGCGCATGGCGCCCCGCTCGGCCCCGACGAGCGCGCGCTGGCACGCGCCGCACTTAGCCTCGATGGCGAGGATTTCGTCCTGCCCGAAACCGCGCTGGCCGAATGGCAGATCTTGGGCGGCCGCGGGGCCGCTGCACGGAAAGACTGGCAGGACCGGCTGGCAGCGGCGCCTGCCGATATGCGCGCCGAATTCCTGCGCCGCCAGCGCGGCGAGATGCCGGAGGCGCTTGCGCCGACCGTCGCGCAGGCCCGCGCGGCGCTGTTCGACGTCCCGCAAGCCGTCGCCACCCGCAAGGCGAGCCAGATCGCGCTCACGACGCTGGCCGAGGCCGTGCCCGAAATAATCGGCGGGTCGGCGGACCTTACCCACTCCAACCTCACGCGCGTGCCGGCGGTCGACAGCGATTTCCAGCCCGGCCAGCCCGGGGGGCGCTACGTCTCCTACGGTGTGCGTGAATTCGGCATGGCCGCGGCGATGAACGGCATGGCCGCGCATGGCGGGATCATCCCCTACGGCGGCGCGTTCCTCATCTTCTCCGATTACGCGCGCAACGCCATTCGCATGGCGGCGCTGATGCAGCTCGGCACGATCTTCGTGATGACCCACGACTCGATCGGGCTGGGCGAGGACGGTCCGACGCACCAGCCCGTCGAGCATCTGGCCAGCCTGCGCGCGATCCCCGGCCTCTCCGTGTTCCGCCCCGCCGACGCGGTGGAGACGCTGGAATGCTGGGAACTCGCGATCCGCAGCCGGAAGGCGCCCTCCCTGCTGGCCTTGTCCCGCCAGGCCGTGCCGCAGCTGCGCGAGGCCGGCCCCGACAACCTGTCGGCGCGCGGGGCGTATATCCTCAGATCCCATGGCACCGGACGGGACGTGACCCTGCTGGCCACCGGCACCGAGGTCTCGCTCGCGGTGCAGGCAGCCGAACGGCTGCACGAACAGGGGATCGCGGCCACTGTCGTGTCGATGCCCAGCTGGGAGCGTTTCGATGCCCAGCCCGCCGACTACCGCGCCGACGTTCTGGGCGACGCGCCCCGCATCGCCGTCGAGGCGGCCAGCCGCTTCGGCTGGACGCGATACGTCGCCTCCGAGGACGACGTGATCGGGCTCGACGGGTTCGGCGCCTCGGCCCCGGCCGACGTGCTCTACCAGAAGTTCGGCATCACCGAGGCGGCCATCGTGGCCCGTGCCCGGCTCCTCCACGACAACAGGACATCCTCATGAAGTTCTTCGTCGATACCGCGCAGCCGGATGACATCCGTGCGCTGAACGGCTACGGCCTGCTGGACGGCGTCACCACCAACCCGTCGCTGATCGCCAAGGCGGGGCGCGACTTCAAGGATGTCGTGGCCGAGATCTGCGCGATGATCGACGGCCCGGTGTCCGCGGAGGTCGCGGCGACCGACAGCGCCGGGATGATCGCAGAAGGCGAGCACCTGTCGCGGATCGCCGACAACGTAGTGATCAAGCTGCCGACGACGCTCGACGGGTTGGCGGCCTGCCGTCACTTCAGCGCGAAGGGCATCCGGACCAACCTGACGCTGTGCTTTTCAGCCAATCAGGCGCTGCTCGTGGCCAAGGCAGGAGCGACCTATGTCTCGCCCTTCGTCGGGCGGCTGGACGACATCAACCTCGACGGCATGGCGCTGATCCGGGACATCCGGACGATCTACGACCGGTTCGCCTTTCCCACGCAGATCCTCGCCGCATCGCTGCGCACCGCCAACCATGTCACCGGCGCCGCTCTGGCAGGCGCCGACGTCGCCACCGTGCCACCCGCCGTCATCCTTGGGCTGATCCGGCACCCGCTAACCGACAGCGGCCTGGCGACGTTCACCAAGGACTGGGCCGCCACGGGCCAGTCCATCCTCTGAGGGAGCGTTCGATGCAGTTTTCCGGAAAATCCGTCATCATCACCGGCGCGGGCAAGGGCATCGGGCGGGCGACCGCCGAACTGCTCGCAGAGCGCGGCGCCGATATCGTGGCGCTCAGCCGAACGCGCTCGGACCTCGACAGCCTGCGCGCTAGGGTCGGCGGGCGCAGCATCGTCGCCGACTTGGCCACCCCGGGCGGTGCAAGACAGGCGATGGCCGAGGCCGGGACCTGCGACATGCTGGTCAACTGCGCCGGCACGAACGTCCTCGAAAGCGTGCTCGACATGACCGAGGCCGGCTACGAGACGGTCATGGGCATAAACCTGCGAACCGCCCTGATCTGCGCCCAGGAGTTTGCCCGCGCGCGCGTCACCGCTGGAGGCAGTGGGGTGATCGTCAACGTCACGTCCATTGCCGGGCATCGCGGCTTTCCCGATCACCTCTGCTACGCCGCGTCCAAGGCCGGCCTCGAAGGCGCGACCCGCGTCATGGCGCGCGAGCTTGGCGCGCACGGCATCCGTGTCGTCGCGTTGGCGCCGACCGTGACGATGACGGAATTGGCCGCCGAGGCGTGGAGCGATCCCGCCAAGAGCGCGCCGATGATGGCCCGGCACCCGGCCGGACGCTTCGCGCAGGCCGAAGACGTCGCGCGGGCGATCGCACTCCTGTTGTCGGACGATGCCGGCATGGTCACCGGATCGGCCCTCGCGGTGGATGGCGGATTCCTTTCGGTCTGAACAATGAACCGGGCGCGCGCCCAGGCGGCACGAAGCGCCCCGAGACAAGATCCTGGCGCATGGGCAGCGGGAGCGCCGCCAGAAAACAAGGAGGATGGATATGGGTGAAGCATTGGAGGGCAAGGTCGCCGCCGTAACGGGCGCAGCCTCGGGGATCGGCTTGTCGATCACCAGGGCCCTGTTGGCCGAAGGCGTGAAGGTCGTCATGGTGGATCGCGATGCGTCGGCGCTGGCAAAGATCGCAAGCGAGCTTGGTCCGGACGCCATCCCGCAAGTGACCGACCTGCTCGATCTGAAAAGCTGCGACGCGATGGTGCCGGAAATCCTCGAAAAAGTCGGCCGGATTGACATCCTGCTTTGCAACGCCGGGAGCTATATCGGCGGCAACCTGCTCGATACGAACCCGGCCGCAATCGACCGGATGCTGAATCTGAACATCAACTCCGTCGTCAAGAATGTGCATGCCGTGGCGCCGCACATGATGGAGCGCGGCTCGGGCGATATCCTCGTGACCTGCTCGATCGCGGGGCACTCGGCCATCCACGTGGAGCCGGTCTACTCGGCGTCGAAATGGGCCATCACCAGCTTCGTTCAGACGATGCGCCGCCAGTTGATGCAGCACGGCATCCGCGTCGGACAGGTTTCCCCGGGCCCGGTCATCTCCGCGCTTCTTTCGGACTGGGAGCCCGACCGGCTTCAGCGCATGAAGGACGCGGGTGCGTTGATGGATACAAAGGAGGTGTCGGATGCCATGATGTACATGCTGACCCGCCCTCGGAACGTGACCATTCGCGACATGATCGTCCTTCCGTCTAATTTCGATATTTGACGCATCGATCCTGTCATCGCGACACTGCAACGAGATTGAATTCTTTTGTGGAAAGCCGGCGCCAAGCGGGCTTTCCGAAACACCATGTTTTCCGAGGTGATCTGCGACCCTCAAAGCTCAAGCTGCTGACTTGGTTTGAAGATGGAACGGATACCGCCTCCTTTGACGGCGTCGCTATGTGCCACGCTTTCGGACTTGAAAGCAAAGGTGAAAGAGAGGGCGCATTCAAGGAGGAGGGTACAATCATCCGCGTCGATTGCTGCCCACTTCCTTACGCGCGGCATGCTACACTGCGAAGCACCCGAGTTGGATTTCAGTCGCTTTTGCATCGGCTCCGATGTCGAACAGAATACTATCATTTAGAATCCGGACCTTACTAGACGGAGAACGTTTGACCCGAGTCCCGTCCGCTCCGCCACTTGTCCCCGCGAAAGCGTTCTCCCGATCCGGCTGCGGCCTCAATTTTCCGTTTTTTTCGAGGGTTATGCGGGTGGGGCTGAGGACTGGCCCCGGCATCAAGAGAACCGGATGCGGTCTCTCAGGGGCGATATTCTCCGGACCTGATGACTGCGCTGATTTAGTGAATAACTTGCAAGGCACGGAAAAAACGTGGCTTTGTGGAGCCATCGACTAAGCACTTCGAAGCCAGTGGCGTTCGGGAGTAGGAACTCGGATCGAACATTCAACGGGCGGAACATAGCTTTGCCGCGCTCGATCAATCAGCTGGACGAGCTGACATCCTGGCCTTCTCTTGAGAGTGTCGAGACCTCGCGTTCGCCAAGCTCGAGCCCGTCAGTTTCAGTGAGCAGCCATGCTGAAAGTCGGTCGGTGGCTACGCCCGGCGTCTGGGAGATCGTGCAGGCGGGCACGGCGGAGCTTCTGGCGCCCGGCCGGTTATCGGCTGACCCGGCTCCTGCGCGGCCAGCGCGGCACCGAGGGCGCCATGGGCAATCCGGCGGCTGCAGGCGCGCGGATCGCTGTGCTGGACGACCGCCTCGCCTCGCTGCCCATCGCCGAGGCTGATCTCGGCATCCCGTGGAACTGGCGCATCGGCCCCGTGAGCTGCCCGGTCAGCGACGAGACCTATGTCGCGCAGGCCTTTACGCCCGCGGGTGTCGGGTTGCGACCGTTCTCGGTCGCCCATGTCGAGCAGCCATGGCGGAAGCCACGCACGCCCGGCGATCTGACGATCCGCTGGACACGCCGGTCCCGCGCGCTTGCCGCCGACAGCTGGGGTGACCTCGGCGGTGCCGTGACCGTCCGCGGTCGCCAAGACGATCTCGGCCCGCCAGGCCAGCTTGCGCGGGGTGTTGCGGTCGGCGACCATGGCTTCGAGCCGCGCTCGGTCGACGGGGCTCCGATACAGGCAGATGTCATCGCGCCTCATACCGCGACACTGACACAGCCAGCCAAGACAGGGAATCTTCCGTCAGGCGGGGGACACTAGTACGATTTACCCGCACAGTCGCCGGAGGCACCATCAACCGAACAGCCGAAGCGAGCCGCGCGCCGCCCACCGGCACGCGACAAACGGGTTGAAAGGGCGCGAGGACTTTGTTTGATCACGGACCGGCCTCGTCGACCAGCGGCGGCCGGCCGCTTCGATTTACGGTGTACACGAGCCACTGCGGCCCTATCGGCGTCTAGTCGCAGAAGAAAACCTGTTCCATGAACGACCATTGCTCGCCCGGAGCGCGGGACGCCAGAGGCTCCTGGCAAGGGTCGGTCAGCCTCCACCACTCTTGCGTGTCCGGGTCGTCCGCCATACGTGCCATATCCGCTGAAAAGTCATCGCCGTGATATTCTAGATACCCAAAGAGCACGTTCTCGGGTTCGCGCAGAAAGATCGAGAAATTGCGGATATTGCTGTCCGCAATCTGGCGCAGCACGCCTGGCCATGCATCTGCGTGAAGCCGTTTATACTCTTTGATCTTTTCAGGTCGGATGCCGATCATCATTCCCATACGTTGCATGGTAAGACCTCCCGTAGGCTAGGCTTCGACGACGTGGTCGAGGGCAGCGATCCGTTGCCTGTCAATCGCGTCCCAGTCCCAGTCAATTCCGATGCCCGGCTCGCCCGGGGGAAGGGCATCGCCGCTTTCGATCCGCAGCGCGGATTTGGTGACGGTATCCAATTGTGGAATGTACTCGAGCGTCGGCGCATTCGGCACGGCGCAGGCGAGGCTGACATGAAGCTCCATCAAGAAATGCGGGCAGATCGGCACGTTATAAGCCTCGGCCAGATGAGCGATTTTCAACCAAGGTGTGATCCCGCCCACCCGCGCGACATCGGCCTGGACCACCGTGCACGCGCCTTGGTCCAGATAATCCTTGAACTGGCTGAGGCTGTACATGCTTTCGCCCACCGCAATCTGCACCCGCGAGCGCTGGGCCAGAACCCGGTGTGCGCCGACGTCATCGGCGGGCATCGGCTCTTCGAACCAGTGGATGCCCAGATCGCCCAGCATGTCGGCGCGCCGCAGCGCCTCGGCGAGATCGAACGATTGGTTCGCATCGACCATGATCTTGAAGCCATCGCCGACCGCATCGCGCACAGCGGACAGACGCGCGCGATCATCCGCAAGCGTTGGCTTGCCGATCTTTACCTTGGCGCCGGTGAACCCACGCGCTTGCATCGCTAGCGCGTCCGCCACCAGATCCTCGGTGGCGATGTGCAGCCAGCCGCCCTCGGTCGAATAGAGCGGCACTTTGCGTTGGGCCCCGCCCGCCAAACGCCAAAGAGGCAGACCTGCCCGACGGCAACGCAGATCCCACAGCGCCGTGTCGACCGCCGCAAGCGCAAGCGATGTGATCGCGCCCACCGCCGTGGCATGGGTGGCAAACAGAAGGTCACGCCATATCCCTTCGATCTCTTCGGCCTCTTTCCCGATCAAACGCGGCGCGAGCGTTTGCGCCAGAAGCGATAGGATCGCCGGTCCACCGGTCCCGATGGTGTAGCTATAGCCTGTTCCGGTCTGCCCATCCGCGTCCGTGATGCGCACAATCGGCGTCTCTTGGCTGACAAAGGCCTGAATGGCGTCGGTCCGTTCGACCTTTGGGGTGAGGTCGACCATCATCAACTCGACTCGGGTGATCTTGGCCATCTGTGCCTTTTCCTTCAGCTTTGGTGCGCGTGCATCGACGTCAATCCAAGCCTAGTTTATAGGCCGCGATCGCGGTCTCTGATCGGATTTGCCGTTGCGCCGGCTCTGCCAATTCGGCGATCAACTGGACGGCGGTGGTCATCACCCGGTCGTAGGGTGCCGCCAGAAGGCAGACGGGCCAGTCCGATCCCAGCATGCACCGCCCTGCCCCAAAGCAATCCACCACATGGTTGAGATAGGGCGCCAGATCATCGGCGGTCCACGCTGTCCAGTCCGCCTCGGTCACCATGCCGGACAGCTTGACCCAGCAATTGGACGAGGCCTCTGCCAGCGCGCGCAGATCACTGGCCCAGGGCTCCCATCCGCCAGAGGCGATCTCTGGTTTTGCGATATGATCCAAGACCCAACGTGTCTCTGGCATCGCCTGCACGGTTTTGATCGCCGCGGGCAGCTCACGCGGGCGCAACAGCAGATCATAGACCAGATCGTGCCGGGCCACCGCCGCCAACCCACGCCGCACGTCCGCCCGCAAAAGCCAATTGGGATCTTCCTCGTCATGCACTTGGTGACGGATGCCCACCAGATACGCGCCGCCCTTGCTGTCTTTGAGACGTTGCAGATCGTCCGCAACGGATTGCGACGTCAGGTCCACCCAAGCCACGACGCCCGCAACAAAATCCGTCGCGTCGGCGATTTCTAGGAACTCAAGCGATTCCTCGTAGCTGCTGCGCGTCTGAACAAGGATCGTGTCCGTGACCCCGACCTCGGCGATACGGGGCCGCAGGTCATCGGGGCTGAACTTGCGCCGGATCACGGCCAGATCGTCGGTCATCCACGGGTAATCCGCCGTTGCGGGATCCCAAAAATGGTGATGCGTGTCGATGAGCCTGGTCATTCTGCGGCCACCTCGCTCGAGCCATGAATATGTTGCATGATTTCGTGGCTGACGCGGTCGTAATCGCGGTCGTTGATCACTTCACCGCGGATCTGAAACTCGTCCATGACAAGGATCCGGTCCGCCACCGTGACCATCTCGGGCATATCGCTGGTGATCAACAGCACCGATGTGCCGGCATCCGCCAGATCCCGGATCAACTCGTGCACATAGGCCTTGGTCTTGATGTCGACGCCCACGGTCGGTTCGTCGATGATCAGGATACTCACATTCGCCGCAAGCCATTTGGCCACGCTCACCTTCTGCTGGTTTCCACCAGACAGGTTGCCGATTGTCTGGTGCAGCGAGGGCGTGCGCACTTCGAGCTTTTTGACCACCGGGGAAACCGCCTTTTCAACGGAGCGGTCCGTAAAGGCGCCAATCGCGTTCTGCAGCCGCCGCCACACGGTGATCCCGGCGTTGTCCAACACGCTGTGCATGAGGATCAGGCCTTCGCTTTTGCGATCCTCGCTGACATAGCCGATCCGGTTTTGATGCAGCGCGTCCGCAACCGATGTGATGTTGCGCGGCGTGCCCTCGACCAAAATCTCGCCGCCCGTCACCTTGTCAGCGCCGATGATCGCCTTGGCGAGTTCCGTGCGGCCCGATCCCACCAGACCGTAAAGCCCCAGGACCTCGCCCTTATGCAGGCTCAACGAGACATCGGTGTGACCCGCTTGGGTGGCAACGCCGCGCAGTTCAAGAGCCACATCGCGGTCGCGGCAATCGCGCTGGCTCCACGTGGGGATCTGTTCGGTCCGGCCGATCATAAGCCGCACAATGTCCTGCCGGCCAAGCCCTTCGAGCGGCTGGCTTTCGCAGGCGTTGCGGCCATCGCGCAGAACGGTCACTTGGTCGCAGATTTCCTGCACCTCCTCCAGCTTGTGGCTGACGAACACAAGGCTCACGCCATCGTCGCGCAGCCGCTTCACAATCGAAAACAGCCGCTCGGTTTCGTGCTGGGTCAAGGACGCGGTCGGCTCGTCGAGCATCAGAATTCGAGACTTAAGCGCCAGGGCTTTCGCGATCTCGACAAGCTGGATCTTGGCGACGGGCAAGTCCTCGACCTTGGTGGAGGGGTCGGCGTCGATCTCCAAGAGATCAAGCCAATGCTCCGCGTCACGATAGAGCTTTGGATAGTTGATCGGCTTCCAAGGGTCGGCGCTCAGCGTTTCGAGAAAGATGTTTTCGGCGACCGAGAAGCGGGGGATGACGTTTCGCTCCTGATGCACGACGCCGACCCCGGCGGCGATGGCCTCGCGGGTAGACTGCGGGGCAAAGAGCGTGCCGTCGATCTCCATATGGCCGGCGTCGTGGCGATGCACACCGGTCATGATCTTGATCAGTGTCGACTTTCCCGCGCCATTCTCGCCCAAAAGCGCGTGCACTGAGCCGGGTGTCAGAGACAGGTTGACCTTGTCCAATGCCACAACGCCCGGAAAGGTCTTGGTCACGGCATGGGCTTGAAAGGTGAATTGGCTCATGCGGCACCTCCGGGGACATGCCGCTGCCCGCGGATTTCACGAAGTCGGTTCACGCCCACCGCCCATAGGATCAAGAGACCCAAGACGACCTGCACCAGGAACGGGTCGATGTTAAAAAGCACAAGGACCTGGGTGATGATGGCAATGATCACGACGCCACAGCAGGTGCCCGCGACACTGATGCGGCCCCCTGTCAAAAGCGCACCGCCGATCACAGGGGCCGCAAAGCTCAGGATCAGCCAGTCGTCGCCGATGCTGGGTTGCCCCAATTCCAGGCGGGCGACCAGCATGATCCCGGCCATCGCGGCCAGGACGCCGGAAATCGCATGGGCGACGATCTCGGCCTTGGGCACCGAGATCCCGGACAGTTCTGCCGCATGTGAATTCCCGCCGACGGCCAGGATCGTGCGCCCAAGCGGCAGCCGGAACAAAAAGTACCACAGCGCGATCGCGGTGATGGCGAACGGGAAGAACAGCAACGGGATGGTGCCGAACAACGATGCATTGCCGATCCACTTCACCGCCTCTGGGATTTCGTAGAAAGGCTGCGCCTCGGTGATGCCAAGATTGATGCCCTTGAAAACCGAGAGCGTGGCAAGCGTGATGACAAAGGCCGACACGCCGGTCAGCGCCACAAGGGCGCCATTCAGCACCCCGGCCAACAGACCGACCGCCAACGCCAGCATCGCTGCGATAGGCCAAGGCAGCCCCCAAACCTCCATCATGCCCGCAAAGGAAATCGCTGCGAGCCCGCCAATCGCCCCGACAGACAGGTTCATCTGTCCGATGCCGATGATCACCATTTGCGCAAACGCCACGAGCGCATTGACCGAGATCGCCAGCAACAGGATCTGAATGTTGAAGGGCGTCAGAAACGACGGCTTTAGAATGCCGACAACGATGATCGCGGCGACCGACACGACAAACGGCCCGAACCAGTCCGACTTTGTGATATGTTGCGTCATACCAACTTGTTCCGTGCAAGGTAGGATCGCCGCGCAAGGTCGAGCAGAACGGCAATCAGAAGCAAAAGGCCAAGATAGGTCTGCACCCAAAACGCGCCGACCTGCATCAACAAAAGACCCGTCGTCAGCATCGTCACCAAGAACGCGCCGAGGAATGTCCCCAGGACCGAAATCCTCCCGCCCGTTAACAGGTTCCCGCCAAGCACCGGCCCCAGAAACGCGGGCAGCAGCCAATCCTGGCCCAATTGTCCCGCCATGGATGGGATCGCTGCCCCCGTCCGCGACACGAGCATCAACCCCGCAACGACCGCCAAGACGCCCGACAGCGCATGGGCATAGGTGATCATGCGTCCGACCCTTATTCCCGAGAGCTCGGCCGCTCTTGCGTTGGCGCCTGCGGCCAAGATTTCCCGGCCGACCGTTGTGAACTTGAACGCGAGCCACAAGAGGACACCGATCACGATCGCCGTCAGCAGCATCGGGGACAGGACCGCCAGGATCTTCATGCGGCCAAGCGTCGAAAACGCCGGAGAGATCTCGCGGAACGATTCCGCCTGCGTCAGAAAGATCATCGCCCCGAACATCACACTCATTGTTGCGAGTGTGATGATAAAGCTGTGCAGGCCCGACTTGACGATCATCACGCCATTCGTTGCCCCCAGAAGGGCGCCCACGATCAACGCCCCAAAGCAGGCGGGCAACCAGTGCAACCCAGCGGCCTGCATCAGCCAACCGCCGAACATGGCCCCGCAAACGCCGATCGCCCCGACCCCGAGGTTCAAGCCTCCGGTCACGATGACCACCATCATCGAGAACCCGATCATGATATTGACCGCCGCTGTTCGGCCCATCGCATACAGGCTGAAATTCGACAAAAACATCGGAGAGATGGACGCGAAGATGATCGTGAAGAGGACGATCAGAACGATCAGCCCAAACTCGTTGCTTAGGAAAAACCGTTGTACCGCAGTCATCTGGCGGACAGGCGGGTGCGCGGTCACCGGATTGCGCACGGGCGCGGAATTCTGCTCGATATCGGCCATCGGACCTTAGCGATTTATTGGGATAAAGCGAAATCGCGGGGCGGAAAACCGCCCCGCAGTCCGGAACACAGCAGCCGATTTAGCTGCAAGTGAGATAAGTGTCCTCGAAGCCTTCCATCAACTCGGCCGTGATCGCCTGCATGGACGCGACGTAGTTGTCGACGGCATCGATCCCGGCGAACACCGTGCCGCTGTCGATGAACTTGTCGGTCAAGGCGATGGATTTGAAGGGGGCGTCGGCCTTGACTTCGCAACCTGAACGCAGGCGGTCGGCGACAAAGGATCCGATATAGCCCTGCCCGTATGGGTTCTGCAGCATCGTGCCGTGGACATAGCCGTCGCGGATCGCGTTCATAACGACCTCGTCGTGGTCGATGCCGACCATCTTGATCCGCTTGTCGCCGATCCTGCGCAGAGCGTTCGCCGCAACGACTGCGGGCACCCAAGCGGTGGTGATGATCCCGTCGACATCGCCGGCATGGGCTGCAAGGTAGGCATTGATCTTTTCTTCGGCAGGTTCCGGTGCGTCGATGTCGGCGATGACCTGGATGACCTCGGCACCGGCCTCTTCCGCGGCACGGGCAACGGCGTCAATGCGAAGCTGCGTGTTGGGATCGACCAAGAAGCCGGTGAAATGTGCAATCTTGGCGCCAGGGCCAAGCACCTCGAGCAATTCCTTTGCGCCCAGATAGGCGGAATTCCCGGTATCGGTGCCCATGCAGAATTTGGCTTCCGACGGGTCCTGCAGGCAGCCCGCAAGCGCCAAGACCGGTGCGCCCGTGCCGGCCAGTTCGTTCGCGATGGCGACGGTTCCGACGGGGTCCCCCGGGAACACCAGGAAGGCGTTGTAGCCTTGGGTGACCAAGCTCTCGAGGATCTGATTTTGCATGCTGAGTTCCCATTTCTGGGGAACGCGATAATCCGCCGCGGCCAGTCCAAAGTCGCGCGCGGCATCCTTGCCCGCTTGTTCCCACGCCGCGAAGTACGGGTGCGGTCCGCCCGGCACCAACGCCACGCGGGTCGTGGAGTCCGCAGATGCTTGCGTGGACAGAACGCCAAGCAAGATCGCGGCCGTGGTCGCTTTGAGAACTGGTCTCTTCGTCATGTCTGTTTCCTCCCTATCAGCTGCACAAAATGCGCTGCTTGCCGTGAGATAACATGCTAGTATACTAGTGTGTCAATAGGGATGATTTTCGCCTGTCAAGCGAAGGGACACAGCACATGGATGCAGGTCAAACAGCGGTCCTCACGGGCGCAGCGGGGGCGATCGGGCAGATGACGGCGCGACGTCTTCTGGATCAAGGCGCGACGGTCATCGGCGTCGACCGCGATGCGAGCGGGTTGGCCGGCTTGGCCTCGACATTTGGGGATGCCTTTGTCCCTCTGGTCGCGGATCTGAGCGATGAGGCGGGCATTTCCGAGTGCTCCGACAGGATCACCGGCGATCACGGCTCCATCGCGATCCTGATCAATAATGTGGGTGTCATCTCCCATTCAAAGTTTCTCGAAACCTCGCTCGCCGATCTGCGGCACGCGATGACGGTGAACTTCGAGAGCGCGTACTTGATGAGCCAGAACCTGCTTCCCGGCATGGTTCGCGCCAAGCATGGCCGCATCATCAACGTCTCGTCCTTCGCGGGCCGGTCAGGCGGTTTGCTTGCCGGAACGGCCTATAGCTTGTCGAAATCCGCAATGATTGGACTGACGTTCGCTTTGGCCCGCGAGTTCGGCCCAAAAGGTGTATCCGTCAACGCCGTGGCCCCGGCGTTTGTGCAGTCGGACATGATGTCTTCATCGTTCAAGCGCCCCGAAGACAAGGATAGGTTGCTTGCCTCGATCCCGCTGGGCCGATTGTGCGACCCCGACGAAGTGGCGAGCGCAATCGCCTACCTGGCGTCCGCTCCTGCGGGATTCATCAACGGCGAAGTCATTGATATAAATGGCGGCGTTCAGTGCGACTGAGGATCTTAAACATCTTTCTCAAACGTCTGCGGGTCTGTCCTCACAGCTTCTTCCAGCATGTGGTTGGCACGGCGCAAATGACGTGTCATCGCCTTTAGCGCCGCATCGGTGTCGCGCGCGCAGATCGCTTCTGCCACCTCTTTGTGCTGCACGAGGATCGCCCTTGTGTCCCGTTGCGAATACACGGCGTAGCGGAATCGATCCATGTATAGCTTAACCCGCAACACCTCGGGCCAGACATCCCCGAGCCCGCAATGTTCTGCTATGGCCGCGTGAAATGCCTCGTCGGACTGGAAAAACGCGGCTTCGTCACCGATCTCGGACAGCACCTCTTGCAGTTTGATCTCGCGCTGGATCGCGCTGCACAACGCGGTGTTGTCCTCAAGCTCTGTCGCACGACGGACTAGCGCCAACTCGAACGCCTCCCGCATGAACTGCGACCGCCGAAACGCAGAGACGCGAATGGGGGCGACAGTCGAGCCCCGCTGCGGAACGATATCCAGAAAGCCAAGCGCCTCCAATTTCTGAAACGCCTCCCGGACCGGTGTCCGGCTCACGCCCAGATCCTTAGCGAGCTGCGCCTCCGAGATATGCGATCGCGGCTTAAGCTCAAGTTTCAGGATCATTCCAAGAATGATCTCGAACACCTGATCGGACATCGACTGTCCCGTCAGGCGTTTCGTTATGCTCTTGCTCATGCTCGATCACTTGCCTTTTGGGGCATATTGCCCTTGGGATGGTACCATTCTACAGTCTTCTAGCGACACCGGTATACTAGTATGCCATACAACATGGCAGGAACATGAGGCAAGAGACGACCATAACTGATCTCCCGGCACTCGGGCTTGGATGCGCACCGATCGGCGGGCTTTTGTCCGAGGTGTCTGACGCAGACGCCGCTGGAGTGCGCCCCTCGGGGTGGGCAGATTGAGCGGGTTGAATTGACCGGGAGCGGGCTTTCAGAGGAAGCAAGCCCATGCCGAGACGCAATCGCAGCCATAGCACCGAGTTCAGGCGCCAAGTCGTCGCCGAGTATCGTGCCTGCGAGACCTTGCATGCTCTTGGTCGCCGCCACGACCTTTCGAGAAACCTGATCTGGATTTGAGTCGAGAAGGCGGGGGGGGGGCGGTGCGTTGGATGAAGACGGAGCCGCCGCCGAACTTCTTGCAGACTACGAGGCGCGGCTCTAGAGCGCCTCGTCGGGTGGCAGATGCCCGAGATCGAGTTCTAAAAGGGGGCTGCACGCTCCGGACCCTCGTGGAAAAGCGAGCTTACATCCGTGACCGTCGGCCTGCCGGCCTTTCATCCAGCGGGGGTGCGAGCTGATGCGTATCGCGCGATCCAGCGACTACGCCGAGCCTGCAGGCAAGCCCGCCGACGAGACGATCGTGGCGGCGATCCGCGCCATCACCGATGAGGTCGAGGGCTATGGCTATCGGCGCGTCGATGTCTAACTCCGCCACCGTGGATTTCTCGTCAATGCGAAGAAGGTGCGGCGGCTGATGAAGGAACACGATCTGAACCCGCGACGACGAAGGCGTTTCGTCCGCACGACCGACAGCGATCACGACAGCCCAATCTTCCCGTTCGTCGCGAAAGGGTCCGAAGTTCACGGCCCGGAGCAGCTCTGCGTGACCGACCTGATCTACGTCCCGATCACGGGTGGCTTCGCCTACGCAGCGCTGATCCTGGACGCGTCGTCTCGCCGGGTGGTGGGATACGCGATCGGGCGCAGCATCAATGCGCGCCTCGGAGTGACTGCGCTTCGATAGGCGATTTCCCTGCGCAAGCCGTTGCCTGGATGTGTGTTCCACTCCGACCGCGGATCGCAATACGCCTCGGAGATGCACCGCGATTTTCTTACCACGCACGGCTTCTTCGGTTCGATGAGCCGGCGTAGCGATCCCTACGACAACCCGCAGGCCGAGAGCTTCGTGAAGACGCCGAAGGTGGAAGATGCCTATTTGATGGAATACGAAACATTCGAGGATGTCGCCGAAGGCGTGCCCCGCCTCATCGAGGCCCACAACGAAAGACGCTTGCACTCCGCCTTGGGGTATCTCAGCCCCGCCGAGTTCGAGGACCGCAACGCCCGCACACCTGTCAAAACCGCCGCGTGATCCTGCCCACCCCGCGGGGGGCGCACTCCATACCGGGGTCAAAGTTGCATGCCGATTGACACGCCTTGCAGACCGGATCGATCATTCCGCGAAGGCAATCGAGGACAAGCACCATAACCTAAGCGCTGTGCTCAAGGGGTTGGCTGAAATCTGGCTGACTGGCCTTGCGCCCGCGTTCAATTTGCAGCGCTCGCTTGAGGATGCGGTTCTGCGATGGATGAGCTCGCATCCAGGTTGGATCCTTCGGGCCCCGGACAGCCGACCGCCCACCGACCTTCACGATGCGGGTCAGATCTGCGTTGGGCCGCCACCGACTCTGTGGAACCAGCCCCCACCGCAGGAGTTGGGCCAGATGTTGAGGATCGCCTGGATGGCTGATGTCGCGGGCCGGGACAAGCGCAACCGCGCACTTGGCCGCGCCGGTGAGGCGCGTATCCTGGCGCACGAGCGGTCAACGCTCCGGTCTGCCGAGCGTGCTGACCTGGCGGGCAAGGCTCGCTGGACACCGAAGGAAGACTGCGACGGCGCGGGCTTTGACATCGCCAGATCTGCGCACGATGGCCGGCTGCGGCTGATCGAGATAAAGACGATGAATGGGTGAGCGTGTAGCGCATGATGTCCGAGGGCCCCACCCCGGCTTCGACGTAACGATGATGGCGAGCTACCATCTCGAAGGCTGCGAATGCGAGATAGCTTCAGCCTTTCCGCGATCAGTCGCGAACCAGAGGAGATCGAGCAGTTCTCGATCGTCGTGATCCTGGTCGGAAACAGACGGGATAAGGAGGAGCTGGAAAGCCAACTGAAAGGGGCTCCATCTCGGATCGTCCGCGTGTTCGCCGGGCGACATGCCTATCGACTCTGCCTTCCTCTCGCCAATGGGTGAAGGGCAAGGCCGCCGAGGCCGTCAACGCGTAACCGAACGTTCAGTCCTTGCGTGCCAATGTCCATGATCTCGAACAGCAACAAATCGACGCGGGCCTGCTCATCCGAGGAATAGTTCGTCCCACAGCGGGTCGAATGTCCCTCTCGCCGCCAACGCAGTGGCACGGTTTGAAGGGGAAGGCCCCCGCGACCAACGATCCCAGCGGCAACAGTACAGGTTCTTGGCCAGCTCTTGCCTGAAGGACCAAGCGTCCATCTCGACCTTTCGCCTATCCATGAACATCGGATTCGATACCGGAATTCGGAAAGTTAAGCAGTCAGGCCAATTCTTTTAGGAGCCACTCTGCGCGGGCGATGTGCGTTCGCGCGATCGCAAGCTTTGCCTGTAATCGGCTCTGTTTCTCCACGGAGGGCGTTGCCGCGATTTCGGCCTCCAAGTCGGCCGCCCTTGCGCGAAGCTTTTTCAGGACCTTCTCCACATGGTTCGGCTGGATCTTGCTCGCCATTCCGCTTTCGAGGCGCGCATTATAGTCTTCTACTTTCTCGGCCAGCTTCTTCAGACCCATTTCCGCGCTCCTATTTGACCCCACTCTAGCCCGGCACGCGTTCCTGACTGCCCTGAGCCCGTGTCATCCGACCGACCATCACCCACGTCCGCGCTCCTCTTCGGGAACGGCCTCGCGGAGTTCTTCTTCGTCGAGCGAAAGAAGCCGCTCGACCTCAGCCATCGCGCTCTCGCGTTCGATATAATAGCTGCGCGCGGCTTCGATCAGCTCACGCATCGCCCCATAGGCATAGCCGGAATCGTTCATGAAGGATGTCGCGGCAGTGGCGGTCAGCGCCCCTTTACGGATGAGGCGGTCGACGCGCTGGGACGCCGTGCGTGCGTCCCCCTCGATCTGAGCGCGTTCCTGATCGAGCCAAAGCGCGCTCCGGTTTTCGGGCTCGGTCAAACCGAGCTGCCGGATCTCTATCGCGATCCGGGCGATCTCGGTCCGCAGTTCGTCGTAAAGTTCCGTGGCCGCTCCTTGCCGACGCACGGTGTAGCGCAGAACGTTCTTGCGCAGGTGTTTGATCGATTTCACCGCCCGCACGATATCGCTGGCCACGTCGCGCAGGGCATACACCCGTGCCGCGATATCGGGATCTACCCTTTTGTCGCCGACCCGCGTCGTGAATTCGACGATACCAGCGTAAAGCGTTTTCACCCGGCGCTCGTAGCTTTCATCGAGATCGAGCTCGAACGGCGTTCGGCTGCGGCGCACCAAAGCGGCGACATTGTCGGTCGCAAAGACCTCGTCACGGTGCAGGTTCAGACCATGCAAGATCAACTCCACCGCGTTCTCATAGAGGTGCAGCACCTCCTTGCGCAGCGCGATCTCGATGGTTTGGGGGAATTCGTCCACCGCCTCGTTGAGGTAGCGCGGACGGCTGACATCCGGCAGGGGCTCGATGATGCGGTTTTCGAGAAAGACGATGAGGCGATTAAGCATTGGGAGCATCAGCGCAACGCCCAGCACATTGAAGATCGTGTGAAAGACAGCGAGCTTCATTGCAAAATCGTCGGGAGCGATTCCGACCAAGTCGCTGATCCAATCCACCGTCTCGCGTAGCGGGCTGATCAGAAACAGAGCGACCATGGCGGTCAACGCGTTGAACATCAGATGCGCGAGCGCCAGTCGTTTGCCCTGAAAATTGGCACCCAGAGAGCCGAGGATTGCGGTGATGGTCGTGCCGATATTCGCCCCGATAGCGAGCGCCAGCGCGTTCTCGTAGCTGATCTGCCCGGCGGACAGGGCCGTCAGGATCAGAACCATCGTCGCATGGCTCGATTGCATGACGACGGTCGCGATCGTCCCGACAAGCGAATAGACGCAGAGACCGAGCAAACCCGTCAGTGCGAAGCGCGTCAGGTCGATCTGATCTTTGAAGGTATCAAAACCTTCCTTCATGTGGTGAATACCGAGAAACAGGAATCCGAGCCCGGCCAAGGCGTAACCGATACCGCGCAAGGGTCTGGATTTCTGGAACACCAGAACGATGCTCAGCGCGATCATCGGCATCGCATAGGCCGCGATATTGATCTTCAAGCCAAATCCCGCGACCAGCCATGCTCCGGTCGTCGTGCCGATATTCGCGCCAAAGATGATCCCCACGCCGCCGATCAGCGAGATCAGACCGGCGCTCAGGAAGGAAATGGTAATGACGGATACCAGCGAACTGGACTGCAAAAGCGTGGTCGAGAGTATCCCAAACGAAAGGGCCCGGGCCGTCGAACCCGTCGCGCGCTCAAGAATGCGCTCCAGCGCGCCCCCACCAAAGAGCTTGAACCCATCTTCGAGCATCAGCATGCCGAAGAGAAAGATCGCAACGCCCGCCGCGATCTCCTGCGCGTCGGAACTGACCCAGAAGGTCAGCAGGAGCGCTCCGATGACAAGCGGGAGGTAGTAGCGCGTCATGGCGACGGGTCAGCCCAAAGCGGCACAGAGGCCCCGCGCCTGAGCGCTCTCATCTGATCGGTTGTGCCTGCCACCCTGTGTCTGCCCCCCGGAGTGTTGCAACTACAACACATAACGACGGCATAATCTCCTGTCCTTGATATCGCTCAGTTGGGCGGCGCGCGGCTTGGTGAAGATCAAGCGTCAATCGCGCAGAGACCTAAGGGACCAAGTCGTTTTGAGAACAGAGAAAATCGAGAGCGCAGCGCGGCGCAACCGGGACGAACTATTCCGATTCGGAACCGCGTTGCTGTTCATCATCGGCATCATGCTGTTCACGATCGCCAGGACCGACGGCGGGATCGATGGCATTCTCTTGGTCGCCGCAGCCATGATCGGCGGCTACATGGCGATGAATATCGGCGCCAACGATGTGGCGAACAATGTCGGACCGGCTGTCGGCTCGCACGCCATCACCCTGACGGGCGCCATCTTCATCGCCGCCTTCTTCGAAGCGGGCGGCGCGTTGATCGCTGGGGGAGATGTCGTAGGCACGATCAAGAGCGGGATCATCGATCCCGATCTCGTGGCCGACCGGGACACCTTTATCTGGATCATGATCGCGGCGCTTCTGGCGGCGGCGGTCTGGCTCAACTTCGCGACCGCCATCGGCGCGCCGGTCTCCACCACGCATTCGATCGTCGGCGGCGTTCTTGGCGGGGGGATCGCGGCGACGGGATGGGGAATTGCGGATTGGTCCGTGGTGGGCCAGATCGCGGCAAGCTGGGTGATTTCTCCGCTGATGGGCGGGATGATCGCGGCGGGCTTTCTGTTTTTCATCAAGCGGACGATCACCTATAAGCGCGATGTCCTGACGGCCGCCAATCGCATGGTTCCCCTGCTGGTCGCGCTCATGGCCTGGGCTTTTGCAACCTACTTGATGCTGAAGGGCGTCAAGAAGATCGTTTCAGTCTCGTTTCCTGTGGCCCTGATGATCGGCGTCGTTGTGGCTGGTGTCGTCTTCGTCATCATGCGGCCCTACATCACACGGAAAACGCAGGAACTTGAGAACCACAAAGCAAGCGTCAACGAGCTTTTTACCGCGCCGTTGATCTTTGCCGCGGCCTTGCTGAGCTTTGCCCATGGCGCCAATGACGTCGCCAATGCGGTGGGGCCCTTGGCCGGGATCAACGAAGCCATCACCGGGGGCGGGATTTCCGTAAAGGCCGGAATTCCCCTCTGGGTCATGGCCGTCGGAGCGATCGGAATCGCACTGGGTCTCGCGCTTTACGGCCCGAAGCTCATTAGAACGGTCGGCACCGAGATCACGGAGCTCGACAAGATGCGCGCTTTCTGTATCGCGATGGCTGCCGCGATCACCGTCATTATCGCATCGCAACTCGGCCTTCCGGTCAGCTCAACCCATATCGCGGTGGGGGGCGTATTCGGCGTGGGCTTTCTGCGCGAATACATCAAGTCGAGCTACGCGCGGAAGTTGGAGGAGATCCGAGCCCATCATGCAGACAAAGACCCGGAAGCGGTCGAGGCTTTTCTGGCTGAGTTCGAGGCGGCGGATGTCGCTACCAAAGGCGACATTCTGCGCGAAATGAAGGCGCAGGCGGCGGCGGACCGTTTGCTTGGAAAGCAGGAACGGCGGGATCTGGGGCGCGTCCACCGTGTCGAATTGGTCAAACGCAACCTGCTCCTCCGGATCGCCGCGGCCTGGATCATCACGGTCCCCATTGCGGCAATCCTGTCGGCGATGTTCTTCTTCATGATCCGCGGCATGATGCTGCCGTAACCTGCCCAAGTGAACGGGTTCGGGCGTGGGGTTAATTCGTGTCGGATCTTGGATCGATCGGGACGGTGCTTTCCGGTGCCGGGGGCGGATACTCTTGGGCGCTGCAGAGCCGGAGGGTGTTGCAGTGGCGGCCCGATCTGACGCATCGCGTCGGCGTTGCTCATGCTCTGCACTGCCACACCTCGCGTTGCCGCAGCTTGATGACGATAGCAGTGTCGAATTCCTTCGGTATTCCTACCTCCCATTTCCGGTTGGCGCCTTCCAGCAAGCGACGTGAACCCTACGCCCAACGGGTTCCGTAACGCTGAACGTCCAGTCGGGCACGCCGCACGCCGCGCAGATCGGCGGGGCACTGGGCAGAGCGGGTCGGGTGGCGAGACATGGGGCGTTGGGACTTTCGCGACACTTGCGACACTTGCGACATGGGGGGCCTGTCGCGGCAGTCGCAAGTGTCGCAGCGGGGCGCGCTGCTGGAGTTGGAGTTGCCTCGCCTTCACGGACAGGTTTCAGGTTTGGCCGGAGTTGTCGTGACGGGCCTGGTCACCTGGAACGTGAGTCCGAGGCTCCTCTGAGCAGCACTCGACAAACACAAGACAGATGCGGAACAGATGCGGAGCCCGAGGTAACACATTCAGGTGACGCCGCTGAGCCAGTCCGACCTCGTCCGATATCCCGAAGAGGATTCCGGATCGAGCGCATGGTGCATCTGGGCCCGAAACGCATCAACCCGATCATCGTCGCCCGCAAGGCCGGCTGAAGCAGACCGGGCCACTCCCCCCAAAAGGACTGAAAACATGCATTTCATCAGCCGTCGCGAATGGGCTTTCCTTGCGGCGATCTTCCTTTTCTCCCTCTTTCCGGCTCAGGTCGGGCCGCTGCGGCTTCCCGAACTTCTTGGCGGTGCGGCGATCTTGCTGCCGAACCCTCGCGCTAAGATCGATCCCGTGCCGATCATGCTGCATATCTTGGGCAGTTCGGTTTTCTGCCTCGCGGGGGGCGTGCAGTTCCTGCCGAGCCTGCGGCAGCACCACCCTGCCCTGCCCTGCACCAGAGCCTCGGGCGCGTCGTGGTGGCAGCGGGATGCCTCAGCGCGATCACCGGGCTCTGGATGGCCGTGTCGTATGAATTTCCCGAAGCCCTGCAGAGTCCACAGCTTTACGGGGCGCGGGTCACGCTCAGCATCGCGCTGGTTGCCTTCATCGCATGGGCCGTCGTTGCGATCCGGTCGCGAAATATGGCCGCGCATCGCGCTGCGATGCTGCGCGCCTTTGCGATCGGCCAGGGGGCCTCGACGCAGACCGCGCTCTTCCTGATCGTCATGATCATCTTCGGAACCGAACCGCTCGGCCTCGCGCGCGATCTGACGATGGTCGCCGCCTGGGCGGTCAGCCTCGGCGTTGCGGAGATAGTGATCCGTCGTCCTCGCGAAACCCGGAGCTTACGCACGAGGATCTCCAGCATGCCCTGAGCCGCGCGCCCGAATGCCGACGGGCCTCATCTCCGAAAAGAGGAAACTCCAATGCGCAGGGTCGATACCCACACGCTCCTGTCCAGCCTTTGGCAGTTCATGCTGCTGAGTGTCATATTTCGGGGTTTTCCCTAGCTCGGCATGGCTTGGCATCTGGAGTCCCGGCTGGCCGGCTACCAGAACAGCGTGGAAATCACAGATGAAATCATTCTGATGGCCGGCATCCTTGTTCAGGGGCCGATCGCCATGGTGCTCCTGTCGCACGTGCTCACACGAATATGGCTACCCCGCGCGACCTTCATTGCAGTCCCGATCCCGGCCGCTGGGATGATGCTCGCGCCACCGGCGGACATGAATACTGTTCTCCATCTGGTCATCGAGCGGATCGCCATGCTCGTGCTCCTTTTGGTCGCGTGGCACTGGCCCGCAAACGCCCCGATGCCGGCCCGGCCATGACGACGCCTGAACCCAGGCCAGGCCGGGTTTTCGTGATATCCCGCCTCCGTAGATGCTAGACCATGGGAGTTATCTTCACTGGCCCGTAGGCGGCGGGCGCGTCGACCCATCGACACCCCGACTTCAGCACGAGGAC
This sequence comes from Jannaschia seohaensis, assembly GCF_900116765.1. Taxonomy (GTDB): domain Bacteria; phylum Pseudomonadota; class Alphaproteobacteria; order Rhodobacterales; family Rhodobacteraceae; genus Jannaschia; species Jannaschia seohaensis. Next base: position 32,644 of record NZ_UETC01000018.1, read on the forward strand.
GACCCCGGAGATCACCCGCCGGTCGTCCACCTGCAGCACGCCGCGGATCTTGTCGAGCAGCCGCGGCCGCAGCCGCTCCATCTGCGCTTCCCTCAACCAGAACAAGATCTCGGGCATCCCCCCTCCAGGACGGCCTCCGCGAAGCACGAACAGGCTGACGACGCTAAACGGTTAGTGGGTTCGGGGCCTAGCAGTTCGAGGAATGTGGAAGCAGTCATGAGGCTCGATGGCTGGTTTCACAATCAGTCCAAGCGACTGAAATTTCTCGGGTCCATTTGGATCTGGCGAAATTTCCAAATGATCACAGCAATGGCTCGCTGCAGCGCCACTTGATTTATGCGCATGAATAAAAAAGTATTCCGATAAGGATTGGATGGCAAAGATATTAAGGACAATGACCTGCGCGCTAGTCGCGCTCGTCCTCCTGGGCGTGCATTCCGAAAAAATGGATGCCGGATCGCACTCAGGGGCTGATCGTGCCGCAGAGGTAACCGGACCCAATGGAGACCGGGAAGATAATTTTTTAAACAACTACGCAAAGAGCATCGCTGATGTATTTTCGGAAGAGCCGTCCACTCCCGACAGCAAATTCGACTTAGACTCTTTTGGTCCTGCCGGTTGCGTTAACGCATGTGAACCCTACAAATAGGGATCTGTTCAATTCTATTATGAAGAGGCGGGGTAGTGATGCATCGTCTTTCTCATTTCCACTCCAACCCGCCCTCCACCACCATCTTGGCCGCGTTCGTGAAATATCTTTCCTCGTCCGACATCACGCGTGTGAACTTCGTCACGAACGCGATAGTCGTCATGACCCGCCCGAACAAAGTGTTCGGAGTTCACTCCTAGGCTCCATACCCGATGAGCATTTTCTCTATGGGTCCTGGGTGCACCAGTCTTCCCGAACGCTTTGAAGAGCGGGTCGGCTAAGGGGCACGATTGGATGAGAGATGCAGAACGGGCTCGGATCGCGCTCCTCCTGCCCTGCGGTCAGCGCGGCGCGTCGACCACCGCCGGGTGATCTCTCTGCAGATGCTGCGGTCGGGGGCGCAGTGGCGGGACTGCCCGGAGGTCTACGGCTCTCAAACGACCGCCTACAATCGCTTCACCAGGTGGTCCCGGCAGGGCGTCTGGACTGGGATCTTCGAGGCGCCGACCGGCCAGACGGGATCGACGGGTCGCAGGCGGAGGTCTCGATCGACGCGACCCACGTGCAGGCGCACCGCTCGGCGGCCGGCGCAAGAGGGAAGCCTTCGCGCAAGGGATAGGCCGCTCCCGGAGGCTGCGCCCGAAGGAAATTATGAACATTCGGGCCGTCGTTCGGTTGCTCGGCCGTGAGACATCGCCCGGGTGAGGCAATCAGCGCAAGCCCCTTAACGGGTCAACTCCAGCACGTCGAAATCGCTCTCCAACATCGGCGCGGGGAACAGAACCCTTGCGCGTCTATCGCTGATCAGTTCGACGAAACCGACGTCCGAGGTCACTTGACCGGCCGAGGCGGGGATGTCGCCCGCGTGGTAGGCCTCGTAGGTGATCGGCTCCGCCCCGGCGATGTATCCTACGCCGAGATAGACGAGAGATCCTTCGCTCGGAACGATCCGGCCCCTGGTGAGCTGGGACCCGCTGAGCTTCTCCAGCAGGAGGTTGCCGTCGGCCGTCTCAGTGACCCTGCAGCGGAAGAAGGTGTATACGGTCAACGGCGTAAGGCCGCCCAGCTTCATGACCCGACATTTCCAATCCCCGGTGAGATCGCCTTCGAGAGCGGGGCCGGAAAGCGCTCTCACGAGAGAGGCGATATCGGCCGGAGCGCCGCCTGAGAGCGCCTGCAACATGGCTCCGCCGAAGTGACGCTCGAACTCAACAAGTCGCTGGTAATCACCAGGAGCGATCCGACTGTCCTGCGCGGTGGCAGGTGCAGAGATAAGTATGGCAGCGGCGAACGCTAATGGGCGAATCATGATTGCTTGTCCAAACTTTGGTTACCGAACCTGCTCCCGCGCGAAGTCCTGCTGGCCTGAAGGAGGTCGTTTCATGGCGGCTTCCTCTGGCGCGCCTGATTTGACTGATCCACTTTGATTGTTAGCGCATCACTGGCCTCTATTCCATCAGGCTGACGGTCTCACGAGCCGAGGCCCTGGAGCCCAAAGTACGGTGGGGTCGCTTGGTGTTGGAGTGCTTTCTCCTGCTCTCGATGATGATCTGGGTTTCTTTGAGCCAATAGAGGATATCGCCGTCGCGCAGTTCGGCCCGCATCCCGGCGTTGCCATTCTGCCAGGGCAATCCAGGCTCGATGCAGGCTGATTTCGCGCCGACGGCTTCGCCTCAGGCTCGTGCGTCGTTGGCGACCCATTCCAGTCCGTTGTCGCTTCGAACGAAACCTCTGGGGAGTGCGGTGATCGGGCCCGCAATGGATCATGTCACACCATTGGTCCGAGCGGAAATGGCGAATGCACCGTTCGCGGCCGCCCGGGCATATCGGCCTCGTCCGACATGGTCTCGAACCTGGGCTTCAGGTCATGCGGTCGGTTCGTCAGGGAGAAAGCGGCATCAGCCCGATCTCTCCCCCTTACGCAGGTCGAGAGTTTGCGGGCCGGTGGTTCGATTTCCTTACGGAAACTTACCGGGCCGTGCAGGGGAAGGGATTGAGCCTCCACATTCCAGACGGTCAGCTAGTCGCCGAAGACCGGATGCAGCGATGAAGTCCCGTCCCAGTCGATCCGGACCAGCGACCGGGCAGAGCGACCCTCCGCGTCCACCACCGACAACGTGACGAAGCCCCGGCCTGGCAGGGACACCTGCACCTCGCGCTCCCGCTCGGCGGAAGCAAGCGGGCGACCATCGGCGAGCCAGGTGAAAGGCGCTACACCGTCCCGGACCTTGAGAACCAGCGTTCCGACCGAGGCGAGGACCGCACCGTCCGGCGGAAAGGCTATTGATGGCGCGTCCGGGGCGGGACGGAACAGCGCATCGCGTCCGCGAAAGCGCTGAAGCGGCCGCGGCAGTTGCCCGGTGGCGGCGATCAACGTTCCCTGAGGCGGCGGCGGCAACCGGTCGAGCGCCGGCTTGAGGCGCGTGAAGGCCTCGAAAAGGACCGGAGCGGCGAGCGCTGCACCGAAAGCGCCGGGCACGGACGTCCCGTCGGGGCGCCCCATCCAGACACCGATCACGTGGCGTCCGTCGAAACCGATGGCCCAGGCGTCGCGGTGCCCGTAGGAGGTGCCGGTCTTATAGGCGATCCGGTCAGCGGGCGCGCCCGCTGGCGGAGCGAGGCCGGCGAGGATGTCGCCGACCATCCAGGCGGCTTCGCGGCGCATCAGTTGCCGCCGTTCGACAGGGACAGCCCCCAACCGGTAGCGCAACTCGACCGCCGCGCCCTGCTCCGCCAGTCCGGCATAGAGTTGGGTCAGACCTTCGAGCGAGGTTCCGAGCCCTCCGAGCACCACGGCGAGGCCGGGACGCCGGCCGGGTATCTCGACCGGGGCACCGGCCGCGCGCATGAAGGTCGTCAGGCGGTCGGGCGTGATGGCCTCGGCCAGTTCGACCGCCGGGATGTTGAGCGAGAGTTGCAGCGCGTCGCGCAGCGTGACGGTGCCCCGGAACCCGCCGTCGAAGTTTTGCGGCGCATAGGTACCGAAGGCGACGGGTCGATCCTCGATCAGCGTTTCCGGATGGGCAAGACCCAGATCGAAGGCGAGGCCATAGACGAAAGGCTTCAGCGTCGATCCGGGCGAACGGAGCGCGCGCGTCATGTCGAGATACCCGCCCCGTGGGCCATCGTGATAGCCGGCGGACCCGACCGAGGCCAGGACCTCGCCCGTCCGGTGGTCGGCGACGAGGATGGCGACCGACAGCCGGTCCCCCGCCTCGCGCGCCACCCGTGTGGCAAGACGCTCTAGCTTCCTCTGCGTCTCGGCGTCGATCGTCGTCCGTACCACGCGTTCGTCCGGCGTCTCGGCAATGAGCCGGTCGGCCAGGTGCGGCGCCACGGTGGGAAAGGCCCGCCGCGTGGATGGGACCGGCTCGCGCATCGCGGCCGCGGCGGTGTCGGCGTCAAGCACGCCCGCCTCGACCATGCGTGCCAGCACTCGGTCGCGGGCGGCGATAGCGGCGGCGCGGTTGCGGTCGGGGCGGCGGGTCTCGGGCGACTGCGGCAGCGCGATCAGAAGCGCCGCTTCGGCGGGCGTCAGGCGGCGCGGGTCCTTGCCGAACCAGGCCCGGCTTGCGGCGCGAAGACCCTCGATATTGCCGCCATAAGGCGCGCGTTCGAGGTAAATCGCGAGAATATCCCGCTTTGACAGGCGGCGCTCCAGAGCCAGCGCCAGCCGCGTTTGCCGCAGCTTGCCCTTCCAGGATCCCGTCGGCCCGTCCTCCAGGAGCCGCGCGACCTGCATCGTCAAGGTCGAGCCGCCAGAGACGACCCTCCCCTGCGTCACCGCCTGCCGGACGGCGCGCAAGACCGCCAGCGGATCGACGCCGCGATGCTGCGCGAAGCGTTTGTCCTCATAGGCGACGAGCATCCGAAGGAATGCCGGGTCCGTCTCCTCCGGGGTCAGGGCCAGCCGCCAGCGCCCGTCATCGACCGTGTAGGCGCGAAGCAGGGTGCCGTCCCGCGCAAGCACCTCGGTCGAGGTCGCGATGGCCGTCGGCGGCAACGAGGTGTCATCCACCCACCGATCGAAGGCGTCATGCGCCACGCCGATGGCAAACAAAAGCGCGGCGGCGGCGAAGAACGGCCAAGCCCTCATTCGGTCACGGTCACCGTGCCTGAATCGGTCCGCGCGCGGAACCGGGGCCGGTACATGTCGACCACGCTCGCGGCGGGCTGGTGAAACGTGCCCGGTGACACGGCGCGCACCATGTAGGCGAGCTGGAACGCATCGGTAGAGCGCGTGTTCACGGCGGCGAGGAAGCGGTCGTCGAGGAACGCGGACGAGTCCGTCCCCACCGTATCGAGCCAGTCGAACGCGCCAATATCGCCCGCGCGCAGCAGGTTCGGGTTGTCGATCTCGAACCCGGCGGGCAGTGGGTCGTCCACCATAAGCCGCGCCCCGCCTTCGACCACGGGACTGACCGTCAGGACCGTCACGAGCCGTGTGCCGACCGCCACGCCGTCGGGCGAGACCGGCGTACCGTCGAGCGTGTAATACGCCCGCTCGATCCGGTAGCCCTCACCGCCCGCCGGCTCAGGCGTTTCGGGGATGCCGTAGGTGGTCAGCGTCAGCGTCGTCTCCTGCGCCGAACCGTTGGCGATGGTCTGCGGCGTGCTGATATCGTCGGCGGCGATGCGAACCACCGGGGTCGCCAGCGGCTGGCCGTCGCGTGTCACACTGTCCGATCCGCTGGCGCCGATCAGCGCGTGCGCAGCGAGAAGCGACCAGACCATTTCCTGGGTCGACAGCGCGGTCTCGCGCGGGCTTGCCACCTGGGCCGCGAGCAGATCGCGGTCCACGGCCGCGGACCCGGCCTCGGCTGCGAGGGTCAGCACGCCGGCGGCATCGCGTAGATGCGTGCCATAGTCGTCGCGCCAGCCGACCTGCTCGGCCGTGTCTCTCGCGACGGCGCGCGCGGCACGGGCGAACATCGCCTCCGCCCGCGTCGGATCGCCATAGGCGGCCAGCGCCGCGCCGAGCTGCGCCAGTGCCAGCGGAGACGAGAACGCCCCGGCCTTCTGATCGGCGTAGTAGCGAAGATCGCCGATCACCGCCGCACCTTCGCGCGCCAACACGAGCAACGCATAGGCCAGGTCCGCACCGCCGCTGTCGAAGTCCGGCGCGTAGGCCACCTGATTCCTGAGGTTGTCGATGGCCGCGCGGAACGCGCTGTCCGGCACCTCGAAGCCTTGCGCCCGGGCCCGGCTGAGGAAGTCGGTGACATAGGCGTCAAGCCAGAAATCGCCCGACGACGGATACCAAAGCCCGAAGGATCCGTTCGAGGACTGGTTCTGAAGGACAGCCGTGATGGCCTGCCCAACCCGGTCCCTGAGGCGGTCGCGCTCCACCAGGCCCATCGCCACCGCCACCTCGTCGAGATACAGCAGCGGCATCGCCCCCGACGTGATCTGCTCGGTGCAGCCATAGGGATAGGTGTCGAGCGCATGCAGGAGGCCCGGCCCATCAAGATAGGCGAGCGGCCCGATGGCGAGGGTGGCCGTCCCCGTGCCACTGACGAGACCGGCGAAGACCTGCGCGTCGAGCACGAACGACGCCCCCGGCTCCAGCGTGAAGCGCGAGGTCCGCGCCACCTCGGGCTCGTTCGCCTCGACCGGGATACGCAGCGTCTTGGTCAGCGCCTTGCCGTCTGGCGTCCTCAGCATGACCTCGACCGTCGCAGGTCCGGTCGGGCCCGCGATCAGCGGCACCGAGACGCGGGCCCTGCCCTGCTCCGCCAGTTCGACGATCTCCGGCACCGTGCCAACCGTCAGACCGGTGGCGGTCACCTCCAATGCGTTCGCGCCCGTCGGGCCAGTCGTGTGGGCGAAGTCCAGAAGAAGCCGCGATGTGTCGCCGGGCGCCAGAAAGCGCGGCGCCGAGGCCGTGACCACGACCGGGTCGCGCACCAGCACCCGCGTCTCCGCCTGTCCGACGCCGGTCGGCGACCAGGCGATGGCCATCAGTCGCACCGTGCCGTTGAAGGACGGCAGGTCGAACGCGGTCCGCGCATAGCCGTCCGCCCCGACCGTTAACGGGCCGGAGAAGGAAGCGACAAGCTCCTCGGTCGGCGGCGGGCTTTCCATCGACAGCTGCGCTATCCCGTCGCCGCCCGAGCGCACCTGCCCCGCGGTGCCGCTCGATCCGTCGATGAGCCGCCCGTAGACATCGCGCAACGCGACCCCCAGCCGCCGCTGCCCGAAATAATGTGCGGACGGATCCGGTGTCTCAAAGCCGGTCAGGCCAAGAATGCCCTCATCCACCGCCGCGATCGTGACCCACGCGATCTCGCCCGGCTCCACGCCTTTCACCTTCACCGCGACCGGCAAGGGCCCGCGCGGCTCCGCCACCGCGGCGGCCTCGACCGCCACGGCCAGGCGATGCGCGCCGGGGTCGACCCCCGCATAGGCGAGGCCGAGCGCCCGCGCGGGTTGCCGCCCGGATGGCGCGTCCATGGGCCGGATCACCGATGCGGTGACGTATGCGCCCGCGCCCCATGCGTCAGTCACATGAAGGTCGATCAGGTTCTCGCCCTCGCTCACCTCGACGGCCTTCATCGCGATCAGCCGGTCCGACAGCACCGTGATCAGCGCCTTGCCCTCGAAGCGGGGCACGATCCGAAGCCGCGCGGTGTCGCCCGGCTGATACTCCGTCGCGTCGAGCGACAACTCCAGCGTATCGGGCGAATCCACCGCGCTGGCGGAGGCGAACCACCCCGCCGAGAACCCGACCGAGGACGTGGCGTAGGCGCCGTCAACAGTCTCGACCCGAAGCTCGTACTCGCCCCAGGTGACCGGGACCGAAAACTCGGCTGGCCCCCCGGACAGCGCCGCCTCGCCCTCGGCGACGCGGCTTCGCGTCGTGGTGGGCTCCCAGTTCCAGTTGCCGTCGATCTGATACCACTGGTACCGCGTCTCGACCCGGTTCACGACCCATCGGACGTTCATCGGGGCGGGCGCGAGGTCCGGGCCAAGCCCGATCAGCCGGAAGCCCGCGCTTCCGTTTTCGGCAAGCGTCCCGTCGAACATGGACCGGATGCCGATCACCGGCGCGTCAGGCGTCACCGCCCGCTTGATCGACCTCTCGACCGGACGTCCCGAGCCCTCGGACAGCCGCACGAAGACCTCCGCCTCCAGCGGTCCCGTCGCCTCAGCCAAAACCGGCAGGGTCAGCGGGACGACCGCCCGCCCGTCCCGATCGGTGCGCGCCCCGGTCCGGATCGACGCGAAGGCCTGCGACACGGGCCGGTCGTGCCGGCCGAAGACGAAGCCGGGGAACGCCTCAAGCGTCCGGACATCGCTCAGCTTCACCTCTCCCTCGATGGCAAGGTCCGCGCCCGGCGCGCCGAAGAGATACCGCGCGACGATCGTCAGGTCGGGCCTGTCCGTGGTGTGGATCGCGCCCTCCGGCAGGGCCAGATCGAAGTCGATCCGCTCGGGCAGGAAGTCCTCGACCAGCAGCCGCTGCGAGGCGAGTGCAGGCGCCTCGGGATCCGAGAAGAGGTCAAGCCGCCACGTGCCCCTCGGCGCCGACCCGGCGACCGGCAGAGCGAACACGTAACCGCCCGCGTTCTCGCTCTGCGCCAAGGTGCGCGAATACTCGACGCCGTCGGGGCGGACCAGCACGGCGCTCATGGGAAACCCGGACAGCGCCTCGGCCCGGCCGTCGCGCGCCAGGACCGTGACATGGATCGTCTCGCCCGCGCGGTAGACGCCACGATCGGTGGCGACGAACACGTCGACGGGACCGGCGGCGGGATTGCCCTCGACCCCACGGTCGGAGAGGTCGAACTCGGGATCGGTGAGCGGAAGGAACGACTGATCGTCGCCCAGCGCGGCGGTCACCAATGCCGGCGCGAACCCGCCCGTGCCCCGCGCGAGGCCCGGATCGAACCGCACATGCCCCTCCGCGTCGCTCACCGCCGACGCCAGGATGGCGTTCGACCGCGACACCAGCTCCACGCGGACGCCCGCCGCCGGCGCGGCCGTGGCGAGTGAACGTGCAAAGACGTGCAGCCCGTCATTGCCGGAATAGGTGGCGAGACCGATATCCGACACGACGAACCACTGCATCGCGGCGGCGGTGTCCCAGTCCGGCTCCTCGCCGGGGAGTGAGGCCTGGAGCACGTAGACGCCCGGCGTCAGACCCTCGACGACCTCGCCGAGCGGCAGGCTGGTCGTCACATCGCGGTTCAAGGCGGTGGCAAGCGTGGCGGAGCCGGTCCAGACCTCCTCGGTCAGATCTTTTGCGAAGTTCGACAGCTGCCAGGCGCTCAAAGGCCGCCCGAAATAGTCGTTCCGGATCGCGCCGACGAGGTTGCGGTCCGAGATCCGTAGCAATTTGAGATCGGCCTCGGGCGCATTGACCCCGACGATGGGCACCGCCACCTGCCCCGTCGCGGGCAGGATGTAGCCGCGTCCGGGAAAGCTCAGCTGCGGACTCCGGTCGCGGACATAAAGAACAACCTTGACCGGTTTTATCAACGTCTCGCCCGAGGCGGCGGCCAGTCCGGGACGGAAGGCGACGCTGTAGCGCCGGCCATGCTCCAGCCCCTCGACGCAGATCTGCCGACCCTCGGACGTGACGACGGGATCACCGCTCCGGTCGATGGTGACGAAGGGGGCATAATCCATCCCGCCGGGCCGCAAATCCTCGGAGAACGTGGCGCAGATGCGCGGGCTGGCGAGGTCGCTGTCGACCTGCGTGTCCACGAGGCGGAAGCCGTACTTCCCGAGCGCCACATCCAGGGCATCGCCGACGTCCTGACGCGCCTCTATCGACTGCGCGAGCCGTAGCACCGGGATCATGTCGCGGCCCCGCCCGATCTTTTCCAATGCCTCCGACAGGACCAGAAGTGACCCGACCCGCTCGCCCGGCGAGCGGGCGCGGAGATAGCCCGCCGCCGCAGCGCTGATCGCGTCCCTGACGTCGTCGCGCCCGTGGTCGGATCCGGTCAGTTTCAGCCGAGCGAATTCGGTCCAGAGGGCGGACTCATCCGAAATCGTCAGCGCCGCACCCGTGTAGAGAACCGCGCTTTCGTGGTCGTTCGCGCCACGCGCCCGGCCCGCCGCCGCGACCAGTTCCTCGAGCGTCCATCCCCCCGTGCCGAAGTCCTCGCCGATATCCCGCGCGAACCCGCGCGCCGCGTCGAGAGTGTCGCCGCCGAGGAAGAGAAGATCCTCCGCCCGCTGACCGGCCAGTGTCACGAGCGCTGGATCGGCGATGAACACCTTGGCCGACGAGGCCCCGACAAAGGGCGAAGGCGCCGCAGCGACCGACTTCAGGAAGCAGGCGTTCGCCAAGTGGTTGTAGGTCAGTGCCCGGCACTGCAGGTCGGCGAGGCACGCCGCCCTGCAGCTGTCATACGAGACGTCGAAAAGCGACTGAAAATCGCCGCCGGGAAAGTCGGTGTCGCGCGAGACGGTCAGGCGCCGCTCTGGCAGCGGGTCATCCGGCACGTCGCCTTGCGCGAACGCAGCGGAGGTCAGAGACAAAGTGAAAAGGGCAAAACGGACAAGGTAATTCATTTGATTACGCACCCTCCGAATTCCTATTCTTTGCATGCGAAAATTCAAAGAACAACGATTTCCGCATTGGTCTTGCCCTCTTATAGGCTCCGGACTCATGACCAGGAACTGACGGCTGCGGAGAGAGCGACGTCCGCTCTGCGGTCGTCTGGTGTGGGGCGATCCGGCGACGATCCTTGCGCCTCCCGAACATCCGCTCGATCGCGTCCGCACACCGTTGCCAACGGTTGTAGACCGTTTTCCGAGGCCCGTAGGCGGCGGGCGCGTGACCCCATCGTCACCCGGACTTCAGCACGTGGACGATGCGGCCTGAGCCGCTCCATCCATGCTTCGCTCAACCAGATCAGAATCTCGGACATGGCCACCCTCCTGGATCGCGTCCGTGAGGCACAACCAGGCTGACGGCGCTGGACGGTTCATTGATCCGAGGCCTAGCTCAAGGAGGAGCGTGACTTTTCAAAGAAGGGCGGGAAGCGACATGACCTTCGCTTTCGTCGCGGAGCATCGGCCTATCGGCCCGGTTCGCGGGAGGGGCGAGGTGCTGGGCGTCTCTCGGTCCGAGGTCTATGTCTGAGCCACGCCCGACCTGACCGAGGCGACTGCGCGCCGCAGGCTGCAGCCGGGGTCATCTCCTGAACCCGGAATCGATCCCTCGGGCGGGCACACCCCGCGCCCTCCGACACTTGAGATGCACGGGACAAGCCGCAGGATGGCTCGGGCGTAGATTCTGCATCAAGCGTATCGGATGCGGTGCGTGCCTCCGGTCGCGCTGCTTGGTGCGAAGCGGAGACGCGGATCTGCGCGTAGCGGCTCGGTCTTTTGGCTGCTGCTCCTACCTGAACGACGCCGGTATAGACGACGCGATCTGCGTCGACTGACGCGAGCCACAGGAAGACGCGCGATCATGCGAGACATCGGCTCGGTTGATCGCGGTCAATGTGGGAGCCGCTTACGCCCCCCATGCTAGAACCAATGCGCCAACCGGGAAGATGCGCGTGCGGCCCGATGCCGGTCCATCCGGCGCGAAGGCTTCGGCCGGTCTGACGCTGCTCTGGCGAAACCGACGGTGGGAGGCCGCGATGATCAGAACAAGAGCCTTCCTTGCGGCGGCTTTCTCGGCTGCTGCGCTGCTGTCCAGTGGACTCCCATCCCAGGCGCAAGACGGGTTGAGCAGCTTCGGCAAGCCCGAGATCGACCCGGATCGCGAGTGGACGGTCATGGTCTACCTCGATGGCGACAATGACCTCGAATATTTCGCCCTCTCGGATATCAACGAGATGGAGGCGGGCCTGCCCGAGCGTGGTGTCGAGGTCGTGGTGCTCCTCGATCGAGCGCAGGGCTTCGACGATAGCGACGGCGACTGGACCGAGGCGCGTGTCTATCGCGTCACAAGCGATACCGATCCGGAGCATATCGCGTCGGACGAACTCGCGAGGCTCGGCGAGGTCAATATGGGTGCGCCGGAAACGCTGGCCTCTTTCGTTTCGGCCTCGATCAACAAGTTCCCCGCGCGCAACTATGCCGTCGTTCTCTGGGATCACGGGGGCGGCTGGCGCTCGATGGCGAGCGACCATGACGCGCCGGGGACAAGCAACGGCTATGACGATTTCAACCTCGCCGAGGTCAGCGAAGGGCTCCGGACGGGGCTCGCCAGAACCTCCGTGAAGAAACTCGATATCGTAGGGTTCGACATGTGCCTCATGGCGCAACTCGAAACCGGCTACGAGCTTCGCAAACTGGCCGATGTCCTGGTGGCAAGCCAGGCGGTCGAGCCGGGGGACGGGTGGCCCTACGACGCCATTCTTCCGGAGTTCGGCAAGGAAACGCTGGGCGCCCAACGGCTCGGGGCCGCCATCGTGGAGGCCTATGGCGCGTATTACGGCGCGAGAAACGAGACCGTCGCGACGCTGTCGGCGATCGACCTCGCCGAGATGACTCGCGTGGCCAATGCGTTGGACACGATCTCCACCTCGCTCGCGGGATCGCTCAGCGCGACTTGGTCGGATGTCTCGCGCTCGCTCTTCTACTCCGAGAGCTACTCCGAACGGACTGATGTCCGGCACGGGAACCGCGCTCTAGCAAGCGTGGATCTGCTCGACATGGTCGGTCGGCTTCGCCATTCGGTGCAGCCGTTCCCGGCCGAAGACGCCTATCGCGATCTTGTCGACGCGATGGACCGGGCGGTGATAGCCAATTACCATAGCCCTCGGCACCGGCTGAGCCATGGCATGGCGATTTACGCGCCGCTTCTGAGCGAGCAGTTCAACGAGGACTATGCGACCACGGCCCTTGCCGCGCGCTCGACCTGGACGGGGCTTCTGAAGGACCTGCATACCCGTCAGGCCGAGAACCTCACCCGGCCGGATATCACCTCGCTCCGCATCGTCGACACGCAGACCGGCGAGACGGTGAGCGGCGGGACGCCCGGCGGGGGATTCGGGCTGGAAGCGGTAGTCGAGGGTGAAAACGTGCTCTGGGTGCAGTCGCTCCAGGCGACCCACGACGCCGAAAACGGCGGCCTTCGCATCCTGGAACACAGCTACATCGTCGACCCGGAATACTACAACAAGCAGACCGAAGCCGTGGCGAGCGTGGTCGATCTGATCATGCCGGAGTTCAAGGGCAGCCAGAACACGGTCTCACAGGAATTCGTGGGCCGGCGGTTCTACGTGAGCGACGGAGAGACGGCAGGACTGGCCACTATCGACGGATCCTCGCTCACCGATCTGACGACCGTCGCAGTCCCCGTCCTGCTCGGGCGCGGCGACGAGGAGTATTTCGCCACGGTCTATTTCAACGTGGTGAACTGGTATGCGGTCAGCGTCGTCGTCGAGCTTCCGCAGCCCGACGGCACCGTCGCCTTCCGACAAATCCGCCCGGAGCCCGACGACAAGATCACCCTGCTCTTCGAGTTCATACCGGAGGATGGGGGCGACATGAGCTACCTTCGGGGAGCGGAAATGTCGTGGCGCAACGGGCTGGAATTGATCGTCGGTAACGACGACCCGGGTGAGATCGTCGTGGCGGTGCGGGCGGAATCCATTGGCGGCCTTTCGAATTTCGTCTCCGCCAGCATCGCCGTCGAGGGTTACGACGCGCAGGAGCAGCAGTTCTTCGATCAGGCCAAGGAACTCACGCCGCAGATGCTGCCCGGCAAATGGCGTTGGAACGGTCTCATAGACGGCGAGTGGAAGCCGATCCCGCTCGTCACCGAAATAAGGCCCCACGAGCGCGATCCCTCGATCCTCGTTTCGGTGACGACGAACGACGAAGACGCGGACTTCGTCTTGGGGCCCAGCGAGGTCGTGCTCGACACAAGACTGACGCCGACGCTCCGGATGATCCGCTACGACGACGAGGGCTATCCCCTGGAGTCCGACGTCTACACCCTTCTCGTGTCCCGCTGGGAGGCGGGCTCGCCAAGGATCCTGATGAAGCAACTGGTCCCGAAGGGCTGGCTCATCCTGCTGACCCGCGAAGGCGAACCCCCGGCGGGCCAAACCGCGCCGCAGGGGCAACCGCCAGCGACGCAGCCATCGCCTCCGGGACAAACTCCCGGCACGCAACCTACGCCGACGCCGCAGGCGCCCGCTGCCGTCTCGCTTGCCGGATATTGGCAAGGCACGATGGGCCTCGTCCTGGCGATGAACGACACGAATTACGAACTCTACGAGTATGGCGAGCTGGTCGACGCAGGAACCTACCAGATCGACGGCAACCTGATGTACACCGTCGATTTCTGGGGTGAGAGCTCGGTCTACAACGTCCAGTACTCGGGTAACAGCTTCGCGCTCCAGGACGAGTACGGAGACATCTACCAGTTCACCCGGATCCAGTGAGCTTCGCGGGAGCCGTCCTTATTGGCGGCTCCCTCGATCAAGGCAGGCGCGATGCGGACGCACAGGATCGCCGGTACGCGGCGGCAATGACCGCGCCTGATCGACACCATCCGCCACGGCGCGCTTGGATCACACCGCCGTGCGGGCATGGTCCTGGTCGACACCGGTTCCGCGATCGAAGTCTTGGCCAAGGACCGTTCATAAATCTGGTCAGCCCTATTAGGCTCCGGCGGCGTGTCCGCCCTTGTGAGGCCCGAGACCAGAGTTAAGGCGCGTGCGGCTCGCGGGGGAAGGGGCCGGCAGACCTAACGCGATGACTTCAGTCCGGCTCGCCTGTGCGAGGCCGGTGAGCTGCGCCCACGATGCTCTTCGAGGCTAAGCCGCGTCGTCCAAGTGCAGGCGGTCAATGATCCGTTCCACCATCTCGATGTCGGTGAAGATGGCATGAAGGCGGGGCTCAATTGCCGATACGGAG
>NZ_UETC01000021.1 GCF_900116765.1 Jannaschia seohaensis
CATTGCCACGCCTTACGACCGCCGCGCCGATGTCTTCCTCTCCGCCGTCGCACTGGCCGCAACCGTCAGCTACTGGTTATCAGGCCGGAGCCTAGCGGCCAGAGAGCGTTCGACTCCGGTCCCGTCCCCTCCGTCACTTGCCCTCGCGAAAGCGTTCTCCCGATCCGGCGGCGGCCGGATTTTCTCGTTGTATTCGAGGGTTATGCGGGAAAGGCTGAGCACTGGCATAGTCGCTGGAAGGCCAGGAAGCGGTTTCTCTACCCCAAAATTCTCCGGACCTCATGACTGCGCCGATTTGGTGAATTCCTTTCAAGCCCCTGTATCCATGTGGCTTTTGGGGCCGACCACCTAAACAATTCGATCCCGGTGGCGTTCGGCGAGATGGAACAGAGATCGAACGTTCGCCATTGCGACCGTTCGCTGCGGCCGGCCCCAACGTCTGGGTCGCGGACTTACCGGACCGATGCGCCTGCGGCGTTGGTGGTCGTCCAGATCGCTTACCGACGGCTATTTCATCGCTACTGCGCAGCTCGGTTTCCCATAAGCGGTCGTTCGAGCATCGCTAGTTGGGCCAGATCGGAACCGGTCGTTCGCCGCGGAGCCACTTGATGTCTGACAAGCGGACTTTGCTGCCGTCGTGTTCCCCGACATCGCCGACCTTAGTTCGCCGCAGTCACCTTTACAAAGATGTCATTGAACGTTGGCTGTCCGCCGTCGGTCCAGTTGCTTTCGGCCAAACGGTTTGAGACCGGCGAACCATCCTTATCAGCGGTCCACCAAAACTTCCCTTCGAGAACAGTGGTGCCTCTGACAACGGTATCGGTGACACGTAGGATCGCCGGCAATGTGCCCTTTCCATTGTGGGCTACGACCCGATCGCCATCTTGCAATCCCAAGTTCGCGGCATCCGCCGGGTTCATCTCAAACGTGGGTATTCCCTGTTGTCCGGCCTGCCTTGGCATATTCGCGAATGTTGAGTTCAGGAGGTAGTGCGGCTTGACGGTAAGGAGCCGCAGTCTACCGTCCGGAAAGAGGTCGCTCACGTCGATGTCCTCCGGCCCGTCAAGAGCCGTAGACATCTTCAGTGTCCCTCCCATCGAAGCCGGGTCTCTCCTCGGCTGTGGCGCATAAAGCCAGCCTTGCCGATTGAGTGTCTCCCAGTCGAAGCCGTCCGGCAGGCAGGAACGGGCGGTTGTTTCGTCGTCTGCGAAGAGCGCTGGCTCGTCGAGTCCCATTTTACTTGCCAGGTGGCGCAGGATCTCGGTGTGAGGCTTGGCCTCACCCATCGGCGGGATGGCAGGTTTGTTCAGGCCCACGTAGCATTGGCCCCAGGAGCCCTGAACGTCGAAATGCTCCAGCTGGGTGGTAGACGGCAAGACGATGTCAGCATGTCGGGCGGTGTCGGTCATGAAGTGCTCGATCACGACCGTGAAGAGGTCATTTCGGCAGAGCCCGTGCCTAACCGTCTCCGCATCGATCTGGTTAACGACGGGATTGTGCCCCCAAACCATCAGTCCCTTGATTGGCGGATCGAGGTCAAGCGAGGTCAGGATCTGGCCAAGCTGGCCCCTGTGGAGGCTGCGTGTGCCCTCTGGTGAAAGTTCTGGGCACTCGGGTGCGGTATTGTCGAAGGTCGGATAGCCCTCGATGGAAAGGCCACCGCCGGGGAGCCTCCAGTGACCCGACAGGATCGCGAGCGCGCTCAGGCTCTTGACGAAGACATCACCAAACCGGGATTGCTGGGGGCCGATACCAACCCGAAGAGTGCCCGGACGAGCCGCCCCGTAAACTCGTGCGATCCGTACGACATCATCCGGCGCCACGCCCGTGATTTCGCCGACACGGTCCGGCGTCCAGGCTTGGATTTCCTCAAGATATGCATCCAGATCGTCGGCGGCCGAACGCGCGTATTCGAAATCGGCGATACCGTCCTCGACGAGCACATTCGCTATGCCAGCGGCAAGAAAAGCGTCCGTTCCTGGGCGGATTGGAATGTGTTCGTCGCATTTTGCGGCAGTTCGCGTCCGTCTGGGGTCGATGCTGATGATCTTGGCGCTCCGCGCCTTTCGCGCTTCGAGGCAAAAGTGCCAATGATGGTGGGCTGTGGACAGCAGATTTGCTCCCCATAGCAGGATGCATTCGCTGTTCGCGATCGTCTCGGGATCGAAGCTGATCGGGTGTCCTTCCGCAGCCACTGTGTTGCCGGACTGGCCGCACAGACTGCCGTGGAGGCGACTTGCGCCGATATGGTGAAAGAGACGCATGAGCGCGCGGCGCTGCAATGCCCCGGCTGAGCCCATGTCGTGAAGCGGCATCAACGCCTCGGAACCCCAGTCATCAATAATATTTCCAAACTCAGCGGCGATCTCGTGTATCGCTTCGTCCCAGGAAATTCGCTCGAACTCCCCGCTGCCCTTTGCTCCAGTGCGGCGCAACGGGTGGAGCAGACGATCCGGTGCGTAGGCCCGAGTTTGGTAGTCATTGATCTTGGCGCACAAGATACCGCGGGTGAAAAGATGCTGCTTGTTGCCGACAACCTTGGTAACTTGACCGTCTTCGACATGTGCCACCCAAGAGCAGCCGTCCTGGCAATCGTGAGGACAGCATCCCGGCACTTCCGAATTTGCCATATTACACACCTCCCCGAGATCGAATTCGTGCCCATAGGGAGATGATAACACAGTTAAGCATGTCAGCCGAATGTTGGGCTCATGCTGTCAAAGCGATGAGAAGTGGAAGACAACGCGCGGCCGCTCTGGGCTCTAAACGGACGCTATGGTCAGATGTGGGCAGTGTCCGGTCTTGGATGGCGGACGACTGCTGCCGTCCGCCAACGCCTCAGATGTCGATCTTCTCGGCGATGCCCAGGGCGTCGTCGAGTTCGACGCCGAGGTGTCGGGCCGTGCTGTTCACCTTGGTATGACCAAGCAAGAGCTGGACCGCTCTGAGGTTGCCAGTCTTCCTGTAGGTCAGCGCGGCCTTGGTCCTGCGTAGAGAATGCGTGCCATACCCGCTTGGATCGAGCCCGATTGCACATACCCAGTCATGAACGAGACGTGCGTACTGTCTCGTCGAGATGTGCGGTGAGCTGTGGAACCAGCTTGGGAACAGGAACACCTGACCAAGCACGGAGGGCGATGTCACCCACGCGAGTACCGATCTCCGGGTGTTCTCAGTTACCTAGAATTGCGCTGGACGCCCGGTCTTGCGCTGGACGACAGACGTGCGATCGCGGACGGAGCCGCCGGCGACGAGATCGATAACCTTGAGGCGAACCAGGTCACAGCCGCGAAGCTTGCTGTCGATCGCGAGGTTGAACAATGCCAGGTCCCGTAAGTTGTCCCCGAGTTTGAGCCGCGCACGAATGGCCCAGACCTGCCTGGGCAGAAGAGGACGTTTCTGGCCGATCGGCCGCCCCTTGTTCCACGGCGGGCGCGGTGGTCTGGTTGCTGGAAGCTGGATTCTGGACATGGTGAGGTTTCCATCCAGCCCTCCCTCACCAGGCACCGGCACCTTGCCGCCGGCCGGAGTCTACCCCGCGATAACGAATGACTGCTTCGCAATTGCCGGATCTGTCAGGCGTCGCTGCGCCGCAGTTGTCTGCAGTGAGCCCAACGTGCTCAATGCTGCGCCCTGTTCGAACCGGCGGAATGCGCGATTAGCGGACATATCAGGCAAAAGAGACAGCCGGGTGCGAACTTTCCCCGGCCATCCCACCGCTGCAATGCAGCTTCACCGAACCAGTCGTTCGCGCGGCGTGCAGCATCACAAGTCAGGCGTTCGACGGCTGTGCGGACAAAGCCGACTTTCTCATGTCTGGGTAGTACAGGTGCGGGCGCTGTTTGCGTCCCGCACCTGTGGTGCTTGCGTTTTGCGGGTCGGGTCAAGCTGGTGCTTCGGCCGGAGCCACAAATGTCATGCCAACTTTCTCCGCGAGGGATAACACAGACGGAATATCTGGCTCGCTGGGTTCCGGCAGTTCGGTCTGGCCCTCAGGAAGGGGGTGTCCGATTCCGGTAAAAAACTTGTCGTGCATGTGCCCGGGCGCGTTGATGATCAAGAGGCGGGCCGGCTTGTCTCCGACCGCTTGGAACGCGTGCACGGCCCCATCGGGAATTGCCACGTGATCGCCTGGACCAGCCAGGATTTCTTTGCCATCGACCATAAAACCAATCTGCCCATCGATGATATAGAACGACTCCGTCTCGCCCGCGTGGTGGTTCGGCGGCGCACCGGCTCCAACCGGGACAAGGCATTCGACAAAGCAGAACTTGTCCATCGTCTCGGACGGAAAGGCATGAAACTTCATGAGTATGTTCAGAACGTTATAGGTGCGGGGGCGATCCAGCATCTTGATCCTCCTAGGGCTGATCGTTGGAGCTGATCTCAGGCTACTCGCGCCAGGTTAATCTGTTAAATCGATAGATTGTATGATATCAATTGTCATGGCAAATTTATCCAGCTTTGATCTGAACCTCCTGCGTGTGCTCGATGCGCTGCTGATTGAGCATTCCACCGTAAGGGCCGGTGCGCGTTTGGGCCTCTCCCAGCCAGCCGTATCCGGAGCGCTGAAACGGCTTCGCCTGTCTCTCGGCGACGAGTTGTTCTTTCGGAGCGGACAGAAGCTCGAAGCGACCGAGTTCGCCCTCTCGCTCAAAGAACCGCTTCAAGACATTCTGAGCCGTGTCGAAGCGCTGATCCGCGCACAGGATGCGTTCGACCCTGCGACCGCAGAACACAGTTTCCGTATTTCGGGCAGCGACTTCTTTGCCGAAATGCTCATGCCAGCATTGGCCGAGCATTTGACAGCACATGCTCCTTCACTGCGTGTTCACCTCGTCGACCTTATCCCAGACGACCGTGTTGACACCTTGGCAAGCCACGACGTGGATTTTGCCTTGCTCCCTGAAACGCCGTTGCCCGACTGGGCAGAAGGCCAACCGGTGTTCAGCTCAACCTTCTCTGTCATTGCCAGGAAAGCTCACCCAAGGACAACCGAGCTTGCGCTTGCACGAGGCGATGTCATGCCGCTCGACCTCTTCTGCGACCTTGGGCATGTGCTGTTTTCGACTGAAGGCAATCCTAAAGGCCTTGGGGATGAGGCCCTTGCGCGGATCGGGCGCGAACGTAATGTGGCAATGACCCTGCCAGTTTTCTCTGGAGTATACCGCGCCGTCGCCGGTTCTGACCTCATCGCCTTGCTTCCATCCGCGTTGGCACATCGCATTGCCAAATCAGCAAATCTCAATGTGTTTGAGCCTCCGATCCGCGTGGATCCGGCCCGGTTGGTTCTAATTTGGCACCGTCGGTTTTCTGACAGCCCGCCACACCTGTGGTTGAGAAGCCGGATAACTGAGCTGTTGCAACCCTTGAATGCTTGAACGACGCAATGACAGCAGAGTGCTCAAGTGTCGATTCCGGGCTCAGAACCGTCATCTGAGTTTTTCTGTCGGATGTTCAGGGGTCGAACGGCCGCTTTCTAGCCCGGGGGTTGGTTCTCTTGGCGGTCTAGGCGAATGACGGCATGTCACCGCGGAATTTAATCGCCGCGTTCGCGAACCGCAGATGCCAGCCACTCGCGCGCGGCAGCCAAGCGACCGTTTCGTTCCGCAACCCGGACCTTGAGGTCTGAGATCTCGCTGCACCGGTCACGGATGACCGCTTTTCCTTCTGCGCCGCAGCGGTCAGGACCAGAGGTGTTTATGCTGCATTTGCTAGGGCTTCTGCTGGGTCACTTCTGGAAAGAGCTCACTGCCGTCATCTGACGGTTTTTGTCGGATGACGGCTTTGCCGCGGACTGCGGACATCACTGCGTTGATTCCATCGGCCACACCATCGTGATTCAAAGGCGACAGGAGGATATTCCATGTCGCATCTGTTCTGACTCGACCGCGAGCACCTGAAACGCATCCAGCACTTGTTCCCAAAGCCACGCGGCGTTGCTCGGTCTGACGACCGGAAGGTTCTCAGCGGCATCATCCATGTCATTCGCAATGGCCTGCGATGGGCGGGATGCACCAGCCGAGTATGGGCCGCATAAGACGCTCTATCTCAGCCCCGCCCAGTTCGAGGACCGCAACGCCCGCACACCTGTCAAAACCGCCGCGTGATCCTGGCTGCGCTTGACCTCCTGCCAGTGATCGTAAACGCGGGCGAGATCGTTTTCCAACGGATCGGCGCTGCCTCGCAGAGCTTTCATCACTTCGGACATGCGGTCTCCTGCGCTCGGCGCCTCGAGGCGGAGTTCTCAGGATTTCGCCAAACGTCCGGAATTTCAAACGGAATTCGGCTACGCGGCTGTGAGGCAGCCCGAGAGCGGTACTTTCGCCGTGCGCAATGCCCCGCCACGTCTAATCGTGCTCGCGGTGGCGACTCCGTGGCGATTCAGGCGAAAGACGAAAGGTCGCCCGAAGCGACCTGATGCCCAAGATTCGGATTTCGTTGAAATATTTTGGCTCCGGCGGTAGGGATCGAACCTACGACCAATTGATTAACAGTCAACTGCTCTACCGCTGAGCTACGCCGGAACACGGGCGTTCGATTAGCGGGCGCGTGAGTTGGGCGCAAGGGGGGCGGTGGGATTTTTCAGAGCCTTTGCCAAAGGGCGTCCGGATGGATATCCGGCGCGGCGGCAACGCGGCCGGTTTGCTCCAGGTGGACCAGGTGCGCCAGCAGGTTCCGGGCGGCGGCTCCGTGGAGCGGGGGCGGCGTGTCGGCATAGATCTGGGGGACCAGATCCGCGATGCGCTGTGGGCGGGAGAGGGCGGCGAGCACGGCGGCCTCTCGTCCCAGGCGATGGGTGCGCAACGCGCGGCATCGGGCGGACGAGGCGTCGATGGGCGCGCCATGGCCGGGGTGGAACCGGCGCGCTTCCAGCGCCTCCAAGCGGTCCAGCGAAGCCATGAACTGCCCCAGATCGCCATCGGGCGGGGAAATCAGGGTCGAGGCCCAGCCCATCACCGTATCGCCTGTGAAGGTCTCGTTCCGCTCCCGCCAGTGCAGCGAGAGATGGTTCGCCATATGCCCCGGCGTGTGCAGCGCCTCCAGAGTCCACCCCTCGCCGGTGACCAGCGCGCCATCGGCCAGCCTCTCGTCCGGGCGGAAGCCCGCGTCCACGCCCTCGCCGCCGCCGACCAGCCCGTCGAGCCCGCGCATGACCGCGCTGCGCCCCGCCTCGGACGGCCCGAAGGCCAGGACGGGCGCGTCCAGCTTGTCGGCGAGCGGGGCGGCGCCGGGCGAGTGGTCCAGGTGCGAATGCGTCACGATCACCGCGCGCACCGGTCGGCCGGCTACGGCCCGTTCCAGCGCCGCAAGATGCGCGGCATCGTCGGGGCCGGGATCGATCACGGCCAGATCCGTGGTGCCCAAAACATAGCTGTTCGTGCCCGTTTCGGTCATCGGCGACGGGTTCGGCGCGACGAGACGGCGCAGGCCGCTTTCGCCCTGTCCCTCTGCGTCGTAGCTATCCGTCATGTCCGATCTCCTCGCTCCGAACCCGAGCCCGCCCGCCTCCCGGCGCTGGATGCCGCGCAGTTTCTACGCCCGCGCGGCGCTCATCCTGACCGTGCCGATCGTGGTGCTGCAGCTTGCCGTCGCGGTGATGTTCCTGCAACGCCATTACGAGGATGTCACCGTTCAGATGACGACCAACATGGCGCGCGAAGTGGCCCTCGTGCGGGGGCGGCCCGACCTGGCAGGCCCTTTGGGGATCGAGTTGGGCCAGGGTCCGGTTTCCAACCGGATCGGCGTCTGGGACCTGTCGGGCCGGGCCATGCGCGAGCAGTTCGAGCAACTTTTCGAGGGGGTGCGCGTCGATGCGCTCACCACGCGGAAGCAGGTGCGGCTGGGCTTCGCCGATGGCACCTGGATGGAGTTCTCCCGCTCCAGCGTCTCGGCCTCGAACCCGCACCAGCTGCTGGTGCTGATGGTAGGGGTCGCGTTGCTGATGACGGCCATTTCGTTCCTGTTCATGCGCGGTCAGATCCGGCCGATCTACCGGCTCGCCCGGGCAGCGGAGGCGTTCGGGCGGGGCCAATCGATGAAATACGTCCCCACCGGCGCCCGCGAGGTGCGCGCCGCGGGCACCGCGTTCCTGCACATGCGCACCCGGATCGAGCGGCATATCGAGCAGCGGACGTTGCTGTTGTCGGGGGTCAGCCACGATCTGCGCACCCCGCTCACCCGCATGAAGCTGGAACTGTCGATGATGGAGGGCCCGGAGGCCGAGGAGTTGACCCGCGACGTCGCCGCGATGGAGCGGATCATCGACACCTTCCTCGACTTCGCCCACGAGGACGCCGTGGCCAAGCGTGAGCCCGTGGATGCGCTGGATCTGCTGCGGGAGGCCGCGCGGACGGCGCCGGGCGATGTCGAGATCTGGGGCGTCCCCGCGACCGTGGACCTGCAAGCCGGGAGCATCGTCCGCGCCCTCGGCAACCTGATGGGCAACGCGCTTAGCTATGGTTCGTGCGCCCGGGCCGGGGTGACGGTCTCGGACCAGACCGTCGCGTTCACCGTCGAGGATGACGGGCCCGGCATTCCCGAGGCCGATCGCGAGGCGGCGACGCGGCCCTTCTCCCGGCTCGACACTGCGCGCAGCAATACGCGGGGCAATGTGGGGCTGGGCCTGTCGATCGTGCGGGACGTGGCGCGGGCCCATGGCGGCGTTCTCCGCCTGGGACAGTCGGAGACGCTGGGCGGCCTCAAGGCGGAGATCGTGATTCCGATCTGATCGGCCGCGCGGGGAGGTCGGAGGGGGACGGTTCGCCGGGCTTGCGGTCGTCCCATGCTTGCGGTCGTCCCATGTCGGCGCTGAGGGCAGGGATCCGGATCGCGGCCATGGCCGATGTCCCCACATGCGCCACAGCGTGTTTCCATATCCTCTGACGCGGCCCGGGGCCCGGGCAGGGGCTGGCGAAGGCCGGACGGGGGCGAGCGCCAACCGTCCCTCGGGAGGCGCGTATCGCGCCCGTCCCTGCGCCCCGCCGAAAACAGGAAGCCCCGGCGCAGGGCCGGGGCTATTTCGCGGATGGAAGATGGGGATCAGCGCTGCGAGGGGCCGATCATCATCACCATCTGTCGGCCTTCCATCTTGGGGAAGTTCTCGACCTTGCCGATATCCTTGGTGTCTTCGGCCACCCGCTCCAGCAATTCGCGCCCCAGATTCTGGTGCGCCATCTCGCGGCCGCGGAATCGAAGCGTGACCTTCACCTTGTCCCCGTTCTCCAGGAACTTGACGACGTTACGCATTTTCACGTCGTAGTCGTGGGTGTCGGTGTTGGGGCGGAACTTCACCTCCTTCACCTCGATGGTCTTCTGCTTCTTGCGCGCCTCCGCCTCTTTCTTCTGCTGTTCGTATTTGAACTTGCCGAAGTCCATGATCTTGCACACGGGCGGGTTGGCGTTGGGGCTGATCTCCACCAGGTCGAGCCCTGCATCTTCCGCCAACTGGCGGGCGCGGGAAGGGCTGACCACGCCGACATTCTGGCCGTCTGCGCCGATCAGTCTGATCTCGACGGCGCGGATTCGGTCGTTAACGCGGGGGCCGGTGTCGCGCGTCGGAGGCGCGTTGTGGGGTCTGCGGGCGATGGTCGTGGTCCTTTTCGTCATTCGGTCAGGCGCGCAAGGTAGCCGTTTGACGCCTTTTCTTCAAGGCGCGGATGCGTGCGCGGGAACCCCTTGCAGGGATATTTCGTTGGTCGCCCGACTAGGATATGCCCACGACGCACAACCCGCTCAAAGGAGCCATCCCATGTCCCGCAATGTGATTGTCGGTTTGGCCGTTCTGGTCGTCGCCGCCCTGTCCTGGATCGTCATCGACAGCCTTTCGGATGGCGAGGTTGCTGAAACGAGCGACGCCGAGGTTGTGGAGGACGAGGCGGCGGAGCCGACCCCCGCGGTCACCGCGCCGGTCGAGGAAGCGGAGCCTCCGGCCGCGACCGAAGAGCAGGCGCCAGCGGAAAGCGCGCCCGAGGCGAGCGAGGCTGCCGAGACCGACGCCGCTGAGACCGAAGCGGAGGCCGCGGCGACGGCCGAGGATGTCGGCGCCGAGCCAGCGGCCGCGACTGAGGCCGAAGAGGACGCGGCACCGGAGGCGGTCGAGGGCTCGGCGGAGCCGGCCGCTCAGGACGGCACGGATGCGGCCGAGGCTCCGGCGGAGACGACAGAAGAGGCTGCGACGGAGGATGCCGCCGCCGAAGCAGGCGCGACGGGCGATGCGGCGGCCACCGAAGAGACCGCTGCCGAACCCGAACAGCCGGCGGAAGAAGCGGCCGGAGCCGTGGAAGAGGGGGGCGCATCGGACGGCCCCGCCGAGGAACCTGCTGTCGAAGAGTCGCTCGCCACAGAGCCTGCAACCGAGGAGGCCCCCGCGACCGAAGAGACCCCCGCAACCGAGGAGGCCACCGAGGCGGAGAGCATGGCGGCGCCCTCGGGAGAGAGCGAACTCGCCGCGCTGTTGACCCGCGAGGGCTTCGACGTCGAGGCGCTGCGGACGATCGTGGAGACGAGCGATGCGCTCGATGCGGTGGGCCGGGTCGCCCTCTCGACCGCGCTGGACCAGGCCGAGACCAGCCCGGAATTCATCGATGCGACGATCCTGGCCTTCAAGCGGCGCTTCGGGATGGAATGAGTTGCTCGGCCACGTGATCGGCCGACGCACGGGGCCGCGCCGACTGGCGCGGCCTTTTTCGTTTGCGTGCCCTCGCTGGTCGCTCCAAACCAGCATGACGGAGGGACCGCAATGATCGAAGAACCGAAACGGCTGCGTATCGCCCGAAGCCCGCGCCGCCCGACCGAGGCGCATATCGCCGCCTTCGCAGGTATCCCGACAGGCTTCGTGGTCGATGCGATGTGGGGCAGCGGCGCCATGGATGCGTCCATCGCGCCGCTGCCCGGCTTGCCGGACCGCGTCCATGGCCCGGCGATGACGGCGGGCAACCGGCCCGGAGACCTGTTGGCGACCTTGGGCGCGATCCACCTCGCCCAGCCCGGCGATGTGATCGTGGCCGAGGCGCAGGGGTATATGGGCTGCGCCGCCGCCGGCGACCGTGTGATGGGGATCCTGAAGAATCGGGGCGGGGTAGGCTTGGTCACCGATGGACCGATGCGCGATCTCGATGGGCTTCAGTCGGTGGGCCTGCCGGTCTGGTGCCGGGGGCTGACGCCGAACTCCCCGGTGGCGCGGGGGCCGGGCACGGTGGGCCTGCCCGTGATCGTGGGCGGGATCCCGGTCGAGGCGGGCGACATGATCGTGGCCGATCGCGACGGTGTCGTCGTCGTGCCTTTCGCCCGAATCGACGAAACCATCGCCGCGCTTGCCCGGGTCGCCGAGGCGGAGCGGGCCCTGGATGCTGAGGTCGCCGAGGGGCGCGACCAAGTCGGGCTGATCGGCGAGATGCTTGAACGGGGCGACGAGGTGGAGTGGGTGTAGGGCGCGCATCTGCGCGCCCCACGGGCTGCACCGCGCTCGGACCCAGACCGGGAGACGGCGCGGAGGGAGCCGTCTAGCCGACGAACGCCTTTTCGACGACGAAGTGCTTCGGGTCGGAATTCGCGCCTTCCTCCAGGCCATAGCCTTCGAGGATCGCTTTCAGATCGGTATTCAGCCCAAGCGAGCCGCAGATCATCGCGCGGTCGGTCTCGGGCGAGATGCCTTCGATGCCGAGGTCGCGGAAGACCGTCCCATCCTCCAACAGATGCGTGATCCGCCCCATCTTGGGGCTCTCTTCCCGGGTGGTCGTCGGGTAGTAGGTCAGCTTGGCGAGGTTCTCCTCGCCCAGCAACTCCTGCATCATCTCGTCGGCGCGCAGGGAGTCGATCAGACGGCGGCCGTATTCCAGCTCCGCCACGTCGCGCACGGTGTGGGTGATGATGACCTGCTCGAACCGCTCATAGGTCTCGGGATCGCGCAGCAGCGAGGCGAAGGGCGCAAAGCCCGTCCCGGTGGCGAAGAACCACAGCCGCTTGCCCGGCAGCAGCGCGTCATGGACGAGCGTGCCCACGGGCTTCGGCCGCAGGATGATCTGGTCCCCCGGCTGGATATGTTGCAGCTTCGACGTCAGCGGACCGTTCTGCACCTTGATCGAGTAGAACTCCAACTCGTCGTCCCAGCTGGGCGAGGCGATGGAATAGGCTCGCAGAAGCGGCTTCTGGCGGCCGGTCTTCGGGTCCGGGTCGCCCATCAGCCCGATCATCACGAACTCGCCCGAGCGGAAGCGCAGGCTCGCGGGGCGGGTCACGCGGAAGCTGAACAGGCGGTCGGTCCAGTGCTGAACCGCCGTCACTGTCTGCGCGTCGGGCAGGACCGGCTGGGGCGTTGCGTTGACGGGGGTGGCGTGGGTCACGGGGCGATGCTCGGTCATGTCTTTCATGGGCGCAGGACTGCGCCCCTCCGGGGGGTCTAGTCGTTGAGACAGATCAAGGGAAGGCGTCAGAAGGCGCGGGCGCGGCCCAGACGGGATTGGTAATCATGGGCTTGCCAGTCGGCGCGGGCCAGCCAGTGCGGCTCGGGCTGGCGGGCGGCGAGGCTTTCGTCGATTTCCACCTCGTCGAACCCGCAGCGCCGCGCCATCGCGTATTGGTCGGCCAGCACGTGACCCTTGGCCCGCAGACGCCCGCGATAGCCGGCTCGGCGCAGCTGTCGCGCGATTGTGAAGCCGCGCCCATCGGCGAAGCTGGGGAAGTCCACACGAATTGCGCTCATCTCGTCCAGACGGGCGAGCACCGGCGCGAGATCGGCGTCGGAGGCCACGTCCACGGCGACCGGCCCGTTGGCGGGCAGGTCGTCGGAAGAGACGAAACGCGCGTTCAGGTCGTCCGGGGCAAAGCCGGAATCGGTCACGATGGGCATGTCAGAGGCTCGCGTCGGTCTTGGGAGAAGCGGGCCAGATCCGCGCCCCGTCGAAATGGATGCCGCATTCGGCCTTCTCCGACGCACGCCAGCGGCCGGCCCGCGGGTCTTCGCCCGGCAGGGTCGAGGTCGTGCAGGGCGCGCAGCCGATGGAGGTGAAGCCATTCGCCACCAGCGGATGCCGGGGCAGGGCGTGGCGCTCCATATAGGCGGCGAGTTCCGCGCCGCTCCATTTGGCCAGCGGGTTGATCTTGATATGGGGGCCGTCGACCTCGAACAGCGGGAGGCTCGCCCGCGCGCCGCCATGGATGCGCTTGCGCCCGGTGATCCAGGCGTCGAACCCTTGCAGGCTCAACTCCAGCGGCTTCACCTTGCGGATGGCGCAGCAGGCGTCGGTATCGACGCGGTTCAGCTCCCCGTCCGGGTCGTGCATGAAAAGGTCGGCGGCATCGGGACGGATGACGCGGATATCGGTCAGGCCGAGTGTCTCCGCGACCTCGCGCTGGTAGGCCAGCGTCTCGGAAAAGAGCATCCCCGTCTCCAGGAACAGCACGGGCCGCGTCGGATCGATCTGCGCCAAGAGGTGCAGCAGCACCACCGAGTCGGCACCGAAGGAGGACACCATCGCCACCTCGCCCAGGCGGGCATCGCGCAGGGCGTGGTCGAGGATCGTCTCGGCGGAGGCCTCCGCCAGATCGGCGTTCAGCTGCGCCGCGCGGGCGGTCAGGAGGGCGTGGACGTCAAGCGGCATGGGCTTTCTCCTCGGGGTAGAGCGCGGCCTTGAACGGCGCGGCGCCCAGGCGGCGATAGGCGGCCAGGAAAGTTTCGTCGGTGTCGCGGCGCAGCTTCAGATAGGCGCGGACCAGCCGCTCGACGGCCGGGACGATCTGATCGTAGGCGAAGCCGGGACCGGCGCGTTCGCCGATCGTCATCGTCTCGGTCCCGTCGCCGCCCAGGGTGATCTGGTAGTTCTCGACCCCCGCGCGATCGAGGCCGAGAATGCCGATATGGCCCACATGGTGGTGGCCGCAGGCGTTGATGCAGCCCGAGATCTTGATCTTCAGTGCGCCGATCTCCCGCTCCAGCGGTTGCAATGCGACCGCCAATCCTTGCGCTACCGGGATTGAGCGGGCCGTCGCCAGCGCGCAGTAATCCATCCCGGGGCAGGCGATGATGTCGCTCGCCAGCCCGACATTCGCCGTCCCGAGCCCCGCCTTGTTCAGGCGCGCGTAGATCGCGGGCAGGTCGGCGCGGCGGACATGGGGGAGGATGACGTTCTGCTCGTGGGAGATGCGCAATTCGCCATAGCCATAGCGCTCGGCCAGGTCGGCCATCAGCCGCATCTGGTCGGCGGTGGCATCGCCCGGCGTCTGGCCATGCGCCTTGATCGAGATCGTCACGATGGCGTGGTCGGCGCGCTTATGCGGCGTGACGTTCGCTTCGAGCCAGCCTTGCAGCGCGGGATCCAGCCGGTCCGGCAGGGGCGATGAGGCCCGGAAGGGCGGAAGAGCGAATTGCTTCCGGATCCGGTCCAGCGCGTCCATGTCGCGCCCGTCGAACTGGGCGCGCAACTCGGCAAAGCGGGCCTCCACCTGGGCGCGCATCTCGTCCAGCCCGTTCTCGTGCACGGTGATCTTGATGCGTGCCTTGTACTTGTTGTCGCGGCGGCCGAGGCGGTTGTAGACGCTGACGATGGCCTCGCAATAGGGCAGCAGATCGGCCAGGGGCAGGAAGTCGCGTATGGTCTTGCCGACCATCGGCGTGCGGCCCAGCCCGCCCCCGACCAGCACTTCGAACCCGGTTTCGCCGTCCCGCTCCGTGGCGACCAGCCCGATATCATGCGCCTTCGTCACGGCGCGGTCGTTGGGCGAGCCGCTCACGGCGATCTTGAACTTGCGCGGCAGGAACTGGAATTCCGGGTGGTCCGTGGACCATTGCCGGAGCAGTTCCGCATAGGGGCGCGGGTCTACGAGTTCGTCGGCGGCGGCCCCGGCGAAATGGTCGGCGGTCACGTTGCGGATCGTGTTGCCCGAGGTCTGGATGGCGTGCATCCCCACCTCCGCCAGCCGGTCCAGCATGTCGGGAATGTCCCGCAGTTTGGGCCAGTTATACTGGATGTTCTGGCGCGTGGTGAAATGGCCGTAGCCCTTGTCCCACCGCTCCGCCAGTTCCGCCAGCACGCGCATCTGATCGGCCGAGAGTGTCCCATACGGGATCGCCACGCGCAGCATATAGGCGTGGAGTTGCAGGTAGACGCCGTTCATCAGGCGCAGCGGCTTGAATTCGTCCTCGGTGAGGCTGCCATCCAGGCGGCGCTCCACCTGAGCGCGGAATTGGGCGTTCCGCTCGGCCAGAAAGGCGGTGTCAAATTCGTCGTATTGGTACATCAGAGCACCTCGTGCGCTTTGCCGTGGGCGTAGTTCGTGGGGCCGGAGGCGCGGAACGCCTCGCGGAAATGGACGGGCTCGGGGCCGTCGGGGCCGGGGGTCACGTCGGCCAGGTAAACGCCGACGACCGTCTCGGTCTGACGGCTGGCGTCCAACAGGCGCGCTTCGGCGACAGCCTCGTCCTCGTAGATTTCGGCCTCTTTCAGCGAGACGACCCAGCGGTCATCGGCCGCGAGGTAGACGACATCGCCCTCGATCAGACGGTTGGCGGTGACGACCTTGGGGATGAAGGGGCGGCGGCTCATAGGGCGATCTCCCGGTCGGCGAGGGCGGCCTGCGCGGCGCGGGGCGCCAGGCCGTGGAGGAGGAGGGCGGGGCCGTCCACGCCGTTCAGCGCGTCGGGCAGGGTGGCGAGAGTGGCGGCGACGATCCGCTGCTCGGGGCGCGATGCGTTCTCGACCACGGTCACCGGGGTCTCGGGCGCCGCCCCATGCATCATCAGGCGGCCCTGCATCCAGCGCGCGGCGCGCTTGCCCATGTAGATCGCGGCGACCTCTCCGGGCCGGGCCAGCGCGCGCCAGTCCTGATCGGCGAAGCCCTTGACGTCGTGCCCCGTGAGGAACCGCACCGCGCCGTTGCGGCCGCGTTTCGTCAGGCTCTGCCCGATCGCCGCGACCGAGGCGGAGGCGGCGGTGATGCCGGGGATGACGGCCCAGGAGAGGCCCGCGCGGTCCAGTGCCTCGATCTCTTCGTCGAGGCGGCCGAAGACGGCCGGGTCGCCGCCCTTGAGGCGCACGACATGAGCGCCGTTCAGGCCGTGTTCGACGATGAGCGCGTCGATATCCGCCTGCGCCATGGAGGGGCCGAACCCCGTCTTGCCCGCTTCGATGATGGTCGCTTCGCGGCGGGCGAGCTCCAGGATAGCAGGGGGGACAAGCCGGTCGTGGATCACGACATCGGCCTCGTGCAAGGCCTTGCGGGCCTTGAGCGTCAGCAATTCGGGGTCGCCGGGCCCCGCGCCGACAAGATCGACGTGACCGGGGCGCTCATCGGCCTGGAGATGCTCGGCCAGCAAGCTGGCCAGCGCCTCTCCGACGGCCTCTTCGCCCTGATCGGCGGCCCGCGGTCCGGCGTGATCGTAATACGCGGCCCAGAAACGGCGCCGGGCGGCGCCCATCGGCAGCGCCTCGGCCATCTTGCGGAAGCCCTTCCCGACCCGTGCGAGCAGGCCCAGCCGCGCGGGCAGTCGCTCTTCGAGCTCCGCCTTGATCTTGCGGGCGAGGACGGGGGCCGCGCCCTCGGTGCCGATGGCGATGGTCACGGGGTCGCGGTCGACGATGGCCGGGGTGATGAATTGCGAGTTGGCGAGATCGTCGACCACGTTCACAAGCGCGCCATCCGCCGCCGAAAGGCGCAGGCTGACCGCGTCCTTGGCGGCATCCTCATGCGCGGCATAGGCGATGACGCAGCACAGGGCGTCGCCCGGCTCTTGGGCGCGGGGGATCAGGGCCAGGCGGCCCTCGGCGGCCCAGCTCTGGATCTCGGGCGCGGGATCCTCGGCCACGACGGTGAGACGGGCGGTGGTCTTGAGCAGCAGGCGCAGCTTGGCGATAGCGGCGTCACCACCTCCGGCGACCAGGACGCGGCGGCCTTCGAGGGCGAGGAAGACGGGGAAATGGTTCATGGCAGCCTCGTTGCTTGCCCGCGAATATAGGACGATTTCCCTGTGTTCTGCGATAGGGAGGGTTATAACAGGGATGAATGACGGAATAACGGCGAGCACTTGGGAAAGGCGTCTAGATGTCAGATGATTTGCAGACACGGGTCCAGCTCGACGCGCTCGATCGGAAGATCCTCCGCGAGATGCAGCGCGATGCGTCGCGGTCGCTTGAGGAAATCGCGCGGGAGGTGGGGTCTTCGAAGACGCCGGTTTGGAATCGGATCCGGAAGATGCGCGAGGCCGGGGTGATGGGGCCGCCGGTGGCGGTGGTCGATCCGGACGCGCTGGGGCTGGAGGCGTGTTTCTTCGTGCTGATCCGGACCTCGGAGCATGAGGCGGAGTGGCAGGCCCGCTTCCTCGCCGCGCTCCGCGCCCGGCCGGAGGTGCAGGAGGCGCATCGGCTCGCGGGAGATATCGATTATATTCTGAAGGTTAGGGTCGCGAATGCGCGTGCCTATGACGTGTTCTATCAGGCGCTGATCTCGGAGGTGCGGGTGTTCAACGTGACGGCGCTCTTGTCGATGGAGGAGTTGAAGTCGGAGACGGCGTTGCCGGTTTGAGCGGTCGAGATTTGAGGATTTTTGAACCCGTGATGGGGGGCTGGGCGCGCGACTGTCCCGGTCGGCCTTTGGTGGGCCGGGTCGTGATCTCGGTCGTGATCTGGGTCGTGATTTTGGTCGTGACGCGATCGGCGCACTGGCGCGGCTTTAGCTCGGCGCGCGGGGGCCTGGCCAAAATCGCTCCGCGTTGGACCGTCCGGGGCGGGGCGGGAGCAGAGGTCTGGCATGTTGTGCAAAATCCGGTCGCTCGGGGGCGGCGTTGCGCTGGGCCGTGCGGCGGCTGCGCCATCTGGGCGGCGGCTTGAGTCTTCGCGATGCGTCAGGGGGCGGGGAGGGACAGGGCCTCGGTGCCGTGGCTCGGGCGCCTCAGTCCTCCGCCATGTCGCGCGGGACGGCGAAGGCCAGGACGCGGCGGGCTTGGGTGTCGATCACGGCGGTGGCGCCGGTCGGGTAGCGGTCCCAGTCGGGATGGGCCGGGGGGGCGTCGACGGCCGCTTCGGCGGCTTCGGCGATGCCGGGATTATGGCCGATGACCAGGAGTGGGCTCTCGGTTGCGGCCCGGGCCAGGGTCAGGATCGTCCCCGGTCCGGCGAGGTAGAGGTCCGGGCGCAGCTCGGGCGGGACATCGAATCCCAGGGCGGCGCAGGTCTGCCGTGTCCGGACGGCGTCGGAGCAGAGGATGCGCGCGGGCGTGAAGCCCTGCGCCCGCAGCCAGGCGCCCATGCGCGGCGCCGCCTCGCGCCCGCGCTTGTTCAGCGGGCGTTCGTGGTCCTCCTGCATGGGGTCGCCCCAGGAGGATTTGGCATGGCGCATAAGGATCAGGATCATGGCAACTCGCGATGGAAGAAGGACATGTGATGGGCCGATTGCGCCGCCGGGCGGGGCGGCGAGACGGGGCAGGCGCGGCGGATGGCGCAGCCCTGGGCCATGCAGGCGTTCGGGCCCGACAGGTGGGCGTGGCAGGCGTCCAGGTCGTAGCCTTGCGGGTCGATCGCGCCGACCGGGCAGGCGGAGAGGCAGGGGGCCGCGCAGCCGTCGCAGGGAGAGGGCCGCGGGGCGGGCAGGGCGATGCGCCCGGGCAGCAGGAGCGCGCCGCGGGCGCTGACCATCAGGCCGTGGGTGTCGTGGACCAGGAGGTGAGCGGGCGAGACGTGGCAGCGGCCGGTGCGCAGCATCCAGGTCACGAAGGGTTGCGGCGGATCGCCGAAGGGGAAGCGGGCCTCTGCGCCGAGCTCCCGCGCCCAGGCGCCGATGACGCGGGTGGACCATGCATCGACCGGGTCCGGCGCGTTCCAGTCCGGGGCGGCGGTCAGGGCGGGCCAGAATGTCTGCGGATCGGGGCCGAGGATCAGGACGGTGCCGTCCTCGTGAAAGCCGCCAAGGATCGTGAGGGCGCGGGCCTGGGCCTGACGCTCCAGGTCCGCGTAGGTCATCCGCCGGTATGGCTCATATGCCGGGAGACCTGACCGTCGGCGCGTTGGCGGGAATAATCGAAATCGTGGCCCTTGGGTTTGCGCGCGATGGCGGTGCGGATCGCGTCTTCCAGGGGGGCGTCCGATTCGGAGGCGCGCAGCGGCGCGCGCAGATCGGCCATGTCTTCCTGGCCGAGGCACATGTAGAGTTGGCCGGTGCAGGTGAGGCGGACCCGGTTGCAGCTTTCGCAGAAATTATGCGTGAGCGGCGTGATGAAGCCGATCTGCTGGCCGGTCTCCTCCAGCCGGACATAGCGGGCGGGGCCGCCGGTGCGGTGGGCCAGTTCGGTCAGGGTATAGCGCTCGGCCAGGCGGGCGCGCAGATCCTTGAGCGGCCAATACTGGTCGAGCCGCAGGGTGCCGTCGGTGCCATCGCCCATGTCACCCATGGGCATGACCTCGATGAAGGTCAGGTCGAGATCCTCCCGTGCGGCCCAGTCGGTCAGATCGAAGAGCTCCGCTTCGTTGAAGCCTTTGAGCGCCACGGCGTTGATCTTGACGCGCATCCCCGCCGCGCGCGCCGCGTCGATACCGCGCAGCACCTTGGGCAGGGCGCCCCAGCGGGTGATGGTCTTGAACTTTTCGGGGTCCAGCGTGTCGAGCGAGACATTGACGCGCCGCACGCCGGCCGCCGCGAGCGGCTGGGCGAAGCGGTCGAGCTGCGAGCCGTTGGTGGTCAGCGTCAGCTCGTCGAGCCCGGCGCCGAGATTGCGGGACATGGCCTCGAAGAAGGTCATGATGCCGCGGCGGACCAGCGGCTCGCCGCCGGTGATGCGGAGCTTGCGGACGCCCATGCGCACGAAGGCGGAGCAAAGCCGGTCCAGCTCCTCCAAGGTCAGGAGATCCCGCTTGGGCAGGAAGGTCATGTGCTCCGACATGCAATAGGTGCAGCGGAAGTCGCAGCGGTCGGTGACCGAGATGCGCAGGTAGTCGATCCGGCGCGCGAAGGGGTCGATGAGAGGCTCCATGCGCGCGAAGCTATGCGCGGGCGCCCGGCGGGACAAGGGAGGGACGCCGCCCCCGCGGGGCATCGAGCCCCGCGCGGCCGGGCGCATCCGCGCGGCGCCCGGCGGGGCAGGGCGGCGCACAATGAAAAAGGGCCGCCCCCCGAAGGTGCGGCCCCGATCCTGTCGATCGTCCGGCGATCAGCCCTGGCGGGCCTTGAACCGCCGCTGGGTCTTGTTGATCACGTAGACCCGGCCCTTACGGCGCACGACGCGGCAGTCGCGGTGCCGGTTCTTCAGCGACCGGAGGGAATTGCGAACCTTCATGGCTGCTCTCCTATTGCCTGCGGAGCGCGCGCGCCCCTGGGTGAACCTTTGCCCCCGGAGGAGCGGTGAAACCTGTATCCGACCCGGCCTGGACCGGGCGGTGGTGGGCGATACTGGGATCGAACCAGTGACCCCTTCGATGTCAACGAAGTGCTCTACCGCTGAGCTAATCGCCCCTCCGCCACGGTGCGTCGATCGGAACCCGACCGTGCGCCCCGCGCTTTGGTGCGGCGGTGGATAGTGTCTTTCAAGAAGGCGTGCAAGGCCCCTTTCCCCGTTTTCGTCCGCGCTCTATTTGAAGGCCCAAGATAGGGATGTACCCGATGACGAAACCCCCATTCCGCTTGCTCCGGCCCAGCGCCGTGACCGCGCCGGTCGTGGTCGCGTCTCCGCATTCGGGGCGCAATTACGGTTGGGAGTTCCTGTCGCGCACGGTGCTCGACAGCGAACGGATTCGGTCCTCCGAGGACGCCTATGTCGATCTGCTGCTCGACCGCGTGCCCGCGCTCGGCGTGCCGGTCTTGCTGGCGGAGGTGCCGCGGGCGGTGCTGGACCTCAACCGCGCGGCGGAGGAACTCGACCCGGCGGTCATCCGGGACGTGCCGCGGGGCGCGACCAACCCGCGGGTGAGCAGCGGACTGGGCGTGATTCCCCGTGTGGTCGCTCAGGGCCGCGCGATCTATCGCGGCAAGATCAGCCATGCCGAGGCGCTGGAGCGGATCGAACAGGTCTGGCACCCCTATCACACACAGCTCGACGCGCTGCTCGCGGAGGCGCAGGCGCAGTTCGGCCATGCCCTGCTGATCGATTGCCACTCGATGCCCCATGAGGCGATCGAGGGGAGCGGCGGAGCGAGGGGCACGCCGGAGATCGTCCTGGGCGACCGGTTCGGCGCCTCCAGCGATCCGGGGCTGGTCGAGATGGTGGAAGAGGTGTTCACCGATTTGGGCTTCCGCGTGGCGCGCAATGCGCCTTTTGCCGGGGCCTACACGATGCAGGCCTATGGCAAGCCGGCCCAGGGGCGTCACGCGCTCCAGATCGAGATCGACCGGGCGCTCTATCTGGACGAGGCGCGGGTCCGGCCCAACGACCGATTCGATGGGATGCAGAACCTGATGACCGAGGCGCTGTCGCGCATCTGCGCGGCGATGCGCCCCTCGCGGGAAGTGGCTGCGGAGTAGCTCGGCGACCGCGAAAGTGGGTGTCAGAGGTCGTATCGGAAATGGGTCATGTGCTCGGCGAGATCGGGGTTGATCCCGATCGAGGCGGAGCCGTGGAACGGCGGCACCACGCGGAAGCCCAGTGACCGATACAGCACGGGCATTTCGGGATTGCCGGTAAAGGTGTCCGCGACGACGCTCCGCAGCCCGATCTCGCGCGCCGCTTGCATGCGCGCCTCGACCAGCCGGCGGCCGAGACCGGTGCCCCGCGCCTCGGGCCGCACGTAGAGATGTTTCATCTCGCCGAGTCCGTCGGCCAGGGTCCGCAGCGTGCCGGTCCCGACCAGCGCTCCGTCTTCGGTCCAGGCGAGGTAGAACCGGCCATGGGGCGGGAGGGCGGAGAGCAGCTTTTCCTAGAAAGAGGCGATATGCATCTTATGATCGAAGGGGAAGCCGCCCATGGACAGGAACCGGTCATGTATCATCTGCCCGTATTCCAAGAGGATGCCGTTGGCCGCCTCGAAGGGGATGTCGACCCGGCTGGCATAGCTGCGCAGCTCGACGCGACCGGGGGCGCGGGGCGTGCTCATGGGGGCGAGATGTCTTGTTTTGCCGCTCTGGGCGGCGGTCTGTAGCACTTGGGGCGTAGCTGTGCTCCTGAGCTGCGGGATGACAGGAGACTAGAATTTCCGCGCCGGGCCGCTTCGCCAGGAATGATGACGACACGATAGCTGAGGTATCGTCTTGCTTGACTGGCGCGCGCTTCCCTCGCTGACGGCGCTCCGGGCCTTCGACGCGAGGGCGCGCCATGGCAGCTTCGCGGAGGCCGCCCGGGCGCTGAACGTCACCCATGCGGCCGTGGCGCAGCAGGTGCGCGCGCTGGAGACGGAGTTGGGCCACCGGCTCGCGACCCGGCAGGGCCGGCAGGTTCAGCTGACCGATGCCGGTCGGCAGCTCGCCTTGGCGCTGGCCGACGGGTTCGGGACCATCGCGGACGCGGTCGGCGGCTTGCGGGACCGGGCGCGGAGCCGCGCGCTGCGGGTCACGACGACGCCCTTTCTCACCGAGCGGGTCATCATGCCCCATCTCGCGTCTTTCCGGCGCCGAGATTTCGATCCATCCGGACCGATCCTTCGTGGATGTGGTGGGCGAGGGATTCGATCTGGCGATCCGGGCGGGACAGCCCGGGACGCTGACCACGCCGCCCGGAACGGACCGATGCCTCGTCGCGCCGGTGGGTTTGATCGGGATCGTCTCGCCCTCGCTGCTGAACGGCGCGGCGCCGGACCCGCACGCGCTGCCCTGGCTCTGGCATGACGGGATGGAGACCAAGATCCAGTTGATGCGCGATTGCGGATTGCAGACCGACCGGCTGGAGCAGCGCTGCATCGGCAGCGCCAACCTCCTGCTGGAGGCGGTGCGTCAGGGGCTGGGCGCGACGATCTTCAAAGCGGCCATCGCGCGGGAGGAGATCGCCTCGGGGGGAATCGTCGAAGTGCCTTTGCCGGTCGCCGCGCGGGTCGACTATGTGGCGTTCCTGCCCAAGGGGCCGCATCATGGCGGCTCGTGCCATGTCCAGCCGATCCGGAGCGCAGGCCGCGGGACGGGGTCGAGGGAAGCTGTGGTATCGTCCGACCGATCATCAGCAAGGGGGGCTTCATGCCGTCAATCGAAATCCAGGTACTCGAGGGGGTCTTCTCGGACGAGGAAAAGGCCGAGATCATCCGCCGCGTGACCGAGGCGTTTGGCTCGGTCGCCGGGAAATCCATTCGGGACGGCACATCGGTCCGCGTGTTCGAGGCGCGCAGCGGGTCCTGGGGATGGGGTGGCAACGTCCTGACGACGCAGGACGCGCTTGCCATGCGGGCGCGGGACGTGGACGCTACCTGAGCGCCCGGCCCTTCACGATCGCCTCCGTCCCGAACCGGGCGCGGATGGCGTCGGTGGCCCGCTCCGCCGCGGCGCGTTTCGCGGCGCTGGGGTCGAGTAAGTCCCCCGCCCGGTCCGCCTGCGCCTCCGGCACGAGGTCCGAGATGCCGCAGCCGATCAGCCGGGTCTGGCCCAGCCGGTCGAGTCCGTCCAAGAGCCCCCGCGCCTCGCGGTAGATGCGGTCGGCGATCTGGGTCGGCTCGGGCAGGGCGTGGCGGCGGGTGACGATCTGGAAATCGGCGCGCTTGAGCTTCAGCGTCACCACGCGGCCCGCCACCCCCTTGGCCTTGGCGCGGGCCGAGACCTGCTCGGCCAGGCGCCAGAGATGGCCGTCGAGCACGTCGAGATCCTGGGTGTTCTCCGAGAAGGTCGTCTCCTTCGAGATCGACTTGACCGGCCGGTTGGCCGAGACGCGGCGCCGATCCTCGCCCCGCGCCAGGTGCCACAGCCGGTCGCCCATCGCGCCGAAGCGGCGGCCCAGATCGCGCCGGTCCCAGCGGCGCAGGTCGCGGATGGTGTGGATGCCCGCGCGACGGAGCGACTCCTGCCCGACGGCGCCCACGCCCCAGATGATCCCCACCGGCTTGTCCGCCAGGAAGCTCTCCGTCTCCCCGCGCCCGATCACCGAGAACCCCTGGGGCTTGTCCAGATCCGAGGCGATCTTGGCCAGAAACTTGTTATGCGACAGGCCGATGGAGCCGGTGATCCCCAGCTCCGATTTCATCCGTTTCACCAGCCGCGCCAGCATGACGGCGGGCGGCGCGCCGTGCAGCCGCTCCGTGCCGGTCAGATCGAGAAACGCCTCGTCCAGCGAGAGCGGTTCGATGGCGGGCGTCAGCTCCTCCATCATGGCGCGGACCTGGCGCGAGACCTCGGCATAGAGGTCCATCCGGCCCTTGAGCACGACCGCCTCGGGGCAGAGTTCCAGCGCCTTGAACATCGGCATGGCCGAGCGCACGCCCTTGATGCGCGCGATATAGCAGCAGGTCGTCACCACGCCGCGCCGCCCGCCGCCGACGATGACCGGGACATCGGCCAGGTCCGGCCGCTCCCGCTTTTCGACCGAGGCATAGAAGGCGTCGCAATCCATATGGGCGATGGAGAGTTCCGTCAGTTCAGGGTGGGCCACGACCCGCGGGCTGCCGCAGGCGGGGCAGCGGCGGCCGGTCTCGAAGACCGTCAGACAGGTGCGGCAAAGGGCGGACATGGGAGCCGCAGGATAGACCGGCGGGCGGCTCAGGGGAACGGCGCAGCGGACCCGTGGTGACCGAATCGGCAAGCATGCCGCGCGCTGGGCTTACGTTGATCCATGCCCTTGTGGCGCCGGACGTCAGCCGCGAAGACGACACGCTTATTCGGCAACATGTGCTAGACTGCCCCGGTTTCCGAGCCATTCGGCAGGACCGGGACGTGGCGATGGGGCATTGAAATGGACCTTCAGCAAGAAATTTTGAGCTTTCTCGGGGCGAATGCGGTGCTGATCGCTGTCGCTCTGTTCGTGATCCTCTGCGTGCTGCTGGGCGTGCGGATCGTGCCGCAATCCGAGAAGTTCGTGGTGGAGCGGTTCGGCCGGCTCCGCTCGGTCCTCGGGCCGGGGATCAACCTGATCGTGCCGTTCCTCGACCGGGTGGCCCATAAGGTCTCGATCCTGGAGCGGCAGTTGCCCAATGCCAGCCAGGACGCGATCACCCGCGACAATGTTCTGGTGCAGGTCGAGACGAGCGTCTTCTATCGGATCCTTTCGCCCGAACGGACCGTTTACCGCATCCGCGACGTGGATGGCGCCATCGCCACCACCGTGGCCGGGATCGTGCGCGCCGAGATCGGGATGATGGAGTTGGACGAGGTGCAGTCCAACCGCTCGCAGCTGATCGCCAAGATCAAGGCGCAGGTCG
This sequence comes from Jannaschia seohaensis, assembly GCF_900116765.1. Classification (GTDB taxonomy): domain Bacteria; phylum Pseudomonadota; class Alphaproteobacteria; order Rhodobacterales; family Rhodobacteraceae; genus Jannaschia; species Jannaschia seohaensis. Next base: position 25,245 of record NZ_UETC01000021.1, read on the forward strand.
AGGATGCGGTCGACGATTGGGGGATCGAGGTCACCCGGGCCGAGATCCTGGACGTAAACCTCGACAAGCAGACCCGCGATGCGATGCTGCAGCAGCTCAACGCGGAGCGGGCACGGCGCGCGCAGGTGATGGAGGCCGAGGGGAAGAAGCGCGCCGTGGAACTGGCCGCCGACGCGGAACTCTATGCCGCCGAGCAGACCGCCAAGGCGCGCCGAATCCAGGCCGATGCCGAAGCCTATGCGACCCAGGTCGTGGCCCAGGCGATTGCCGAGAACGGGCTGGAGGCGGCGCAATATCAGGTCGCGCTCAAGCAGGTGGAGGCGCTGACCGCCTTGGGTGGGGGCGAGGGGAACCGGACGATGATCGTCCCGGCTTCGGCGATGGATGCGTTCGGACAGGCGTTCGAGATGCTGAAGGGGCGCAAATGACCGCCTGGTGGGTCTGGGCCCTGGCCGCCGTGGCGCTGGGCGTGGTCGAGGTGCTGGCGCCCAGCTACTTGGCGCTGGGCTTCGCCATCGGGGCGGGGCTGATCGCGCTGGGCCTGTTGACGGGGGTGCTGGGCGCGCTGTTGGGGCTTGCTGGGGGCTATGGATCGGGCGTGATCCTGCTTCTCTTCGCGGCGCTGTCGCTGGGGGCCTGGCTGACCCTGCGCCGCGTGTTTGGCGCGCCAGGCGGGCAGGTTCGGACCTTCGAGGATGACGTGAACGATTGACGCAGGCCGGACCCGGGACGGGGCGTTTCCGTTGTGCCGGCAAACGTTATCCCGAAACGGAGGCCGCCATGGCCGATATCGAACATGACCGGACCGCGTCTGCCAAAGGCTCTACCCGCCGCGTTGCCCTGATCGCCGCTTGCGTCGTCGCCATCGGGTTGATCGCCGCCTCTCTCATCGGCGGCGTCACCGAGCCCGAGCCGACCCTGCTGGGCGTCGCCGAGGGGACCGATGCGAGCCCCGTGATCGTGACCGACCCGGCGACCGGCGCGGAGGCGCCGCTGAGCGGCGACGCGCAAGGGGCGACGCGGGTGGAGTTGGGCTCCACGCCGGAGACCACCATAGACTGACGCGCCGCCCCCTGCCTGAGAGCCAATGACCGGCGCGCCTAGAGCCGGGCGCGCCGCCCCTGAAAATGTGGAGAAGCACCATGGTTTCCGAACCCAAGGACGCCCCTGTCCCTGACCGCTCCAAGCGCAATTACTATATCGGCGTCGCCACCGCCCTGGTGATCGGCGGGCTGCTGGCCGTCTTCGTGCTGCCGAACGCCTTGATGCTGACCGATGAGGGTCCGGCGGTGGACGACGGCTTCCAGATCACGCTGCCCGGCGATGACGGGCTGGAGCGGGTCGAGATCGGCGGATGACGCCCTTGGCCTGACCGCGCGCGGTCAGGCCTCCGCCCGGGCGCGCTGGAGCTTCAGCGGCTCGGTGCGCATCAGGCGCAGGACATGGGCCATGTAGGGCTTCGCGCTATCCTCGGACCGCACCGCCGCATAGAGCCGCCGGGTCAGCCCGCCCTCGGTCAGCGGCCGGGTCACGTAGTCGGAATTGTAGCGCACCTCCCGCACGACCCAGTCCGGCAGCACCGCGACCCCCCGGTTGGAGGCGACGAGCAGCAGGATCACCGCCGTCAGTTCGACCTGCCGTATCGCCGCCGGCTCCACCCCCGCAGGCGTCAGCAGTTGCGAAAAGACGTCCAGGCGCGCGCGGTCGACGGGATAGGTGATGAGGGTCTGGCCGATGAAATCCTCGGCCTCGATGAACGGTTTTGCCGCCAGCGGATGCGCGGAGGAGGCGAGGAAGACCGGCTCATAGTCGAAAAGAGGCGCGAACTCGATCCCGGGCAGGTCTTCGGGGTCCGAGGACACGACGAGATCCACCTCTTCCTTTTGCAGCGCGGGCAGGGCCTGGAATTGCAGCCCGGGGCGGATGTCCACATCGACCTCGGGCCAGGCGCGGCGGAACTGCTCCAGCACGGGAAAGAGCCATTCGAAACAGGCATGGCATTCGATGGCGATGTGCAGCCGCCCCGTGCGCCCGGACTTGAGCCCCGCGAAATCCGCCTCCACCGCCTCGACCTGAGGCAGGACCTGTTCGGCCAGACGCAGCAGCCGCTGCCCCGCGGGCGAGAGCTTCATCGGTTTGGAGCGGCGCACGAACAGGTCCACCCCGATCTGCGCCTCCAGGTTCTTCACCTGATGGCTGAGCGCCGATTGGGTGATGTTCAGCCGCTCCGCCGCTCGCGCGAGGCCGCCGCATTCGACGATGGCCTTGATCGTGCGAAGATGCCGGAACTCGATGTTCAGCCTCATGTCGGCCTCATGTCGATGTTGAACAATATGAGGCTGTCTCACGGAAGCGCCGTGAGGCACAAGAGGGCACGCAGTCAGGAGCCGCCCAAAATGCCTACGCCTACCGTCAGCTTCGAGTTCTTTCCGCCGAAATCGCTGCAAGCGTCGTTCCGGTTGTGGGAGTGCGTGCGGACCCTGGCGCCGCTCGGGCCGGACTGGGTTTCGGTCACCTATGGCGCGGGCGGCACCACACGGGATCTGACGCGCGAAGCGGTCGCGACGCTGGGTCAGGAATTCAACCTCCGCGTGGCGGGGCACCTCACTTGCGTCGATGCCACCCGGGCCGAGACGATGGAAACGGCGCGCGGGTTCCGCAAGGCGGGCGTCGAGGACATCGTCGCGCTGCGCGGCGACCCGCCCAAGGGCGCCGACCGGTTCGAGCCGCATCCCGAGGGCTTCTCCGATTCGGTGGAGCTGATCGGGGCGCTGGCCGCCGACGGGTTCCGCGTCCGTGTCGGCTGCTATCCGGATGTCCATCCCGAGGCTGCCTCGGCCGAGGCCGATATCGCCTGGCTCAAGCGCAAGATCGATGCCGGCGCGTCCGAGGCGATCACCCAGTTCTTCTTCGACGCGGAGACGTTCCTGCGTTTCCGCGACCGCTGTGCGGCGGCGGGCATCGACGCGCCGATCGTGCCCGGCCTCTTGCCCATCGAGAACTGGGAGAAGGCGTCCCGCTTCGCCCGGGCCTGCGGCGCCGTGATCCCCGACGACCTCGCGCAGGCCTTCGAGGTGGCGACCCGCGACGATCGCGCTGACCTGCTGGCCGTGGCCCAGGCCTCTGAGCTGGCCGACCGGCTGGTGGGCGAGGGCGTGGAGCATCTCCATTTCTACACGCTCAACAAGCCCGAGCTGACCCGCGACGTCTGCCTCGCGCTGGGCCTCGCCGCGCGCCCCGCGCTGAGCCGGGTGGCCTGACCGCGCGCCCGGCGCTACCGTCGCCGCGAAATCGGTGTCGGAGGCCTCATGTTCGCACAATCACCCGAGGAGCTGGTCCCGCGCGACCGGCTCCTCTCGCTTTCGGGGCTGGAGTTCCTCCAGGGCATTCGCGACGGAGAGCTGCCGCAGCCTCCGATCGCGCGCACGCTGAACTATCGCCTCGTCGAGGTGGAGGAAGGGCGCGCCGTCTTCCGTGGCGCGCCGCGCTTCGAGCATCTGAACCCGATCGGGTCGGTGCATGGCGGCTGGTACGGGACGCTGCTCGACAGCGCGATGGCCTGCGCGGTGCAAACGATGTTGCCGTGCGGGGCGACCTATACGACGCTGGAATACAAGGTGAACATCACCCGCGCGATCCCGACGGGCATGGAGATTCTCTGCGAGGGCCGGGTGCAGCATGCCGGGCGCAGCACCGGCATCTCTCACGGGGAAATCCGGGGGACCGAGGATGGCAAGCTCTATGCGACCGGCTCCACCACCTGCCTGGTGATCCGGGCATGAGCGTCGAAGCGCGCATCCGCGCGAGCTTCGAGCGCCAGGGTCTGATGGCGACGCTGGGCGCGCGGCTGGTGCATGTCGCGCCGGGCGCCGTGCGCATCGAGGCGGAGGTCACCGAGGCGACGGCCCAGCAGCATGGCTATGGTCATGCGGGGCTGACCTTTTCCCTGGCCGACTCGGCGGCTGGCTATGCCGCGCTGACGCAGATGGAGGAGGGGCGCGAGGTCGTCACGGCGGAGTTCCGCATCTCTCTCCTGGCGCCCGCCAAGGGGCTGCTGGTCGCCGAGGGGCGTATCGTTCGGCCCGGGCGGCGGCTGGTCGCGGTGGCCGCCGATGTCCATGGCGCGGACGGGGTGCATGTCGCGACCGCGCTTGGCACGATGGTCCCGGTCTAGGGCGCGCGCGCCGCGCGCCCCGCCCGGTCACTCTTCCCGCGCGGTCTCGACCAGTTCGACCAGCTGATCGGCGTCGATCAGCCCGGGCGCCAGCGCGTCGCCGATGACGAAGCTCGGCGTGCCCGAGAAGCCCAGCGATTGGGCCAGCGCGAACGTGGTCTCGATATGCGTCTGGACCTCGGGCGCTTCCATGTCGGCGCGGAGCTTGTCGAGATCGAGCCCGATCTCTTCGGCGATCTGCATCACGACGGGCTCGTCCACCCGGCTACGCGCGGCCATCAGCGCCTCGTGGAATTCGCCATACATCCCCTGCTCCCGCGAGGCGAGCGCGGCGCGGGCGGCGAAAACCGAGCCCTCGCCCAGGATCGGCCATTCGCGGTAGACGACGCGCACATTGTCGTCCCGCTCCAGCAGCACCGCGACCTGCTCGGCGGCGCGGCGGCAATAGGGGCAGTTGTAGTCGAAGAACTCAACCACGGTGACGTCGCCGTCGGGATTGCCCAGGACCGGCGCGTTCTCGTCGCGCTCCAGCAGGGCGCGGCCCTCGTCCAGCGTCGTGCGGGCGGAGGCCTGGGCCTCTGCCTGCTCGCGTTGTTGCAGGATGCCGACGGCCTCCATCACGATCTCGGGGTTTTCCAGGATCGCCTGGAGCGCGAGCTGCTTGATCTCCTCTTCGGTGAAGTTCTGTGCGGCGGCGGGCAGGGCGAGCAGGGTCGAGAGAGCGAGGGCGGCGAGGCGGGTCATGAACAGGGCTCCGAGGGTCGCGGGGTCCGGCGCAGGCAAACACTGGCGGGCCGCCGGGTGCAAGACGGGGCGATCACATCCGCGTCAGGACGGGTTGCGTCGCGGGGTCACAGTTGTGTCACCGGGGCGCGTCCGGTCTTTTCCACCGGGGGCAGTCTGCCCTAGCTGGGGGCTATGATCCGTGTGCTGCTCCTTCTTCTGACGTTTCTTGCCCATCCGCTGCTCGCCGCGACCTCGGCGACGGTCGAGACACGGACGCTGACCGCGCGTGTCATCACGGCCTCGGAGGGCGTTGGCGACGGGGTGTCCACGCTCCAGGCCGGGCTCTCGTTGGAGATGGCGCCGGGCTGGAAGACCTATTGGCGCTCCCCGGGGGAGGTCGGTCTGCCGCCCGAACTGAGCTGGGAGGGCAGCGAGAACGTCGCCGACGTCGCGCTGGCCTATCCGGCGCCGACCCGCTTCACCGCCTTCGAGATCGAGAATTTCGGCTATGGCGGCGAGGTCGTCTTTCCTCTGACCGTGACCCTGGCCGAGCCGGGGGCCGCGGCGCATCTGGCGCTGCGCGCCGATCTTTTGGTCTGCGCGGAGCTCTGCATCCCCGAGACGGTGGAGTTTGAGCTCTCGTTGCCCGCCGGCGGTGGCGTGGATGCCGAGAACGCGGGCGTTCTGGCCGAGTGGGTCGCTCGCGTGCCGGTCGGCGGGGCAGAGGCGGGAATCGCGCTGGAGGCCGCGCATCTGGACGACACGGCCCTGACGGTGCGGCTGCGCTCCGACAGACCGTTCCTCGACCCAGATGTCTTCCCGGAGCACCGCCCCTATGGCGCTTTCGGCAAGCCCGACATTCGTTTGGGCGAGGGCGGCCGGGTGCTCTGGGCCGCGCTGCCGGTGCTCGGCCCCGGGGAGGGCGCGCTGGACCTGACGGTGGTGGATGGCGCGCGGGCGGCGACGCTCGCCGCGCCGCTGGACGCGGTGGCGCCGGCGCCGCCGGGGCAGGGCGCGGGGCTCTTCTGGATGCTGGGGCTCGCCTTCCTGGGCGGACTGATCCTGAACGTCATGCCCTGCGTCCTGCCGGTTCTTTCGATCAAGCTCGCCTCCGCGCTTCAGGCGCAGGACCGGGCGCCCGCGCAGGTGCGCGCCGGGTTCCTGGCCTCGGCGGCGGGCATCGTGAGCTTTTTCGCGCTGCTGGCGGGGGCGTTGATCGGCCTCCAGACCGTCGGCGTGGCGGTGGGCTGGGGCGTGCAGTTCCAGAGCCCCGTGTTTCTTGCCGCCATGACGCTTCTGATGACGATCTTCGCGGCGAATCTGCTGGGGTTCTTTCAGATCGGCCTGCCGGGATTCGCGATGACGGGCATGGCCCGCCGGGCCGGACGCGAGGGCCTGTCGGGGGACTTCGCCACCGGCGCCTTCGCGGCGGTGATGGCGACGCCCTGCTCGGCGCCCTTCGTGGGCACGGCCGTGACCTATGCGCTGACCGCCGATCCGCTGCGGGCGTTGGGTATCTTCCTGGCGATGGGGCTCGGCCTCGCGGCGCCCTTCCTGCTGGTGGCGGGGCGGCCCACGCTGGTGCGGCGCCTGCCACGGCCGGGCCGCTGGATGAAGACGCTGCGCCTCGTGCTCGGTGCGATGCTGGGGGCGGCGGCGCTCTGGTTGCTGACGGTGTTGGCGGGCTCGGCGGGGCCGAACGTGGCGCTGGCGGTGGGCGCGGCCGCGCTCGCGACCTTCGGCGCGCTGGCCTTGCGGCGGCAGGCGGGGCTGGTGTCTCTGGGTGGGCTCGGTCTGGCCGCTTTGCTGGCCATCGCCATGCCCGCATCGGAGCCGGGCCGGGACGCGGCGACAGGGCTGTGGCAAGCCTTCGACCGGGAGCGCATCGCGACAGAGGTCGCGGCGGGCAATGTCGTGGTCGTGGATGTCACGGCGGATTGGTGCCTGACCTGCAAGGTCAACAAGCGCCTCGTGCTGGACGCGGAGCCGATCTACAGTCGGCTGATGGCGCCTGGGATGACGGCCTTGCGCGCGGACTGGACCCGGGCGGACGAGGACATCGCGGAGTTCCTGCGCGAGAACGGCCGCTTCGGCATTCCTTTCAACGCCGTCTACGGTCCGGGCGCGCCGCAAGGCATTCCGCTGCCCGAGATCCTGACGGCCGGCGCGGTCTCGGAGGCGCTGGACGCGGCCCGCTGACACGGAGAGACCCTGGCGGTCAGAGGCGCGTCGCGCCGATCTCGCGCAATTTGCGATCCACCAGCGCCGTTTCCTCGGCGGTCAGGCCTTGTGCCCTGGGATAGACCGGCGCGGCGCGGTCGTCCCGGATCGGCGCGTCCCAGCCCTGGGTCGTCGCGAAGAAGCGGTCGACCCCGTCCTGGCCGAACAGCTGCAGATAGCCCTGCACCACCGTGTCGAGATAGCTCAGCAGCACCGGATGGGCGCGGCTCGCGGGGGCGTGGTGTCCTTCGGGGATGTGGTAGATCGACGGTCCCTCGGGTAGCACGAGGCGGAGATAGGCCGCCTCGCGCAGGTCGAGCGCATCCCAGTCGCCGCCGGGCACCTGCGCCACGACCCCGTCGAGTTCCGCCCCGTCCTGCGGCACCGCCGTCAGGAACGCGACCTCCCGAAGGGCGGTGTGCCGCCAGGCCCGCGCCCAGCCCCGCACCTTGACCGGCCGGGCGCCCGGGTAGTCATGGGTGGCCAAGTTGACGAGCGATCCGTATCCGAAGAATTCTCCCATGCGCGATGCGATACCCTCTTGCGAAGGCAGGGTCGAGTTTCGTATCGGAAACCCGCGCGACCCGGGAGACGCCGCCGCAAGGCGGGGCCGAAGGAGCAACCGCCCCGGTAAACTCTCAGGCACCCAGGACCGGCCGCGCGAAAAACTCTGGAGAGACCCCCCACCGGGGGCGCCGAAGGGATAGCGATCTCAGGCGAACGGGACAGAGGGGGCATCGACCGGCGGCTCAGGCCGCCCTTGGAGGTGCCGCATGACGACTGAGCCGACCGATCCGATCAAGCTGCCGCTCGATGCGCTGCATGCCGAGCTTGGGGGCAAGATGGTGCCCTTCGCGGGTCATTCGATGCCCGTTCAATACGCGATGGGGGTGATGGGCGAGCACCTTCATACCCGCGAGAAGGCGGGGCTCTTCGACGTCTCGCATATGGGCCAGATGGTGATTCGCGGCGAGGGCCGGGCCGAGGCGCTGGAGCGGCTGCTCCCCATCGACGTGGTCGGGCTGAAGGAGGGGCGGCAGCGATATGGCCTCCTGATGCTGCCCGATGGCGGCGTGGCCGACGATCTGATGGTCGCCAACCGGGGCGATCACCTGCTGATGGTGGTGAACGGGGCGATGAAGTGCCTCGATCTGGAGATCGTGCAGGCGGGCATGCCGGACCATGACGTGACCCTGCTGGAGGACCGCGCGCTGCTGGCTCTGCAGGGGCCTTCGGCCGAGGCGGTGCTGGCCGGGCTGGTGCCCGAGGCGGCCGAGATGCGGTTCATGGATGTCCGGACGCTGGACTGGGACGGGACGGAGCTCTGGGTCAGCCGCTCGGGCTATACCGGCGAGGACGGCTATGAGATCAGCGTTCCGGTGGCGCGGGCGGAGGCGTTCGCGCGGGCGCTGCTGGCGCATGAGGACGCGGCGCCCATTGGGCTGGGGGCGCGCGATTCGCTCCGGCTGGAGGCGGGGATGCCGCTTTACGGCCAGGACCTGACGGCCGAGACCACGCCGGTGGAGGCGGGCTTGGGCTGGGCGATCCAGAAGGTGCGGCGCACCGGCGGCGCGCGGGAGGGCGGCTTTCCCGGCGCCGACCGCGTTCTGGCCGAACTGGCGGAGGGGGCGACCCGCAAGCGGGTCGGTCTGCGCCCGCAGGGTCGGGCGCCGATGCGCACAGGTGTCGCGCTATATGCTGACGAAACGGGCGGCGATCCGGTGGGCGAAGTCACATCCGGGGGCTTCGGCCCCTCGGTTGGCGCGCCCGTCGCGATGGGCTACGTGCCCGCCGATTGCGCCGTGGGCACGGTGCTCTACGGTGACGTCCGGGGAAAGCGGCTCCCGGTGACGGTCGCCGACCTTCCCTTCCATACGCCGCGCTACAAGCGGTGAGAGACCGACAGGAGGCCATGCCATGAAATACACCGAAGAGCACGAGTGGCTCGACAACAGCGACGGCGTCATCACCGTCGGCATCACCGAACACGCCGCGACGCAGCTGGGCGATATCGTGTTCATCGAATTGCCCGACGTCGGGCGCGAGGTGACCAAGGGCGAGGAGATCGTGGTGATCGAGTCGGTCAAGGCCGCCTCCGACATCACCTCGCCGCTCGACGGCGAGATCACCGAGGTGAACGAGGCGCTTGCCGACAACCCTGGCCTCGTGAACGAGGACGCCGAGGCGGCCTGGTTCTTCAAGATGACGACCACCACCCCCGAGGAGATGGACGACATGATGGACGAGGACGCCTACAAGGAATTCATCGAGTAGTTTCCGTAGGGTGGGCATCACCATGCCCACCGCCCCGCAGAGGTGGACATGCTGATGCCCACCCTACAGCCTCCAAGCCGGACCCGTTTCATGACCCTGACCGACTACGATACCTACGACTTCGCCAACCGCCGCCATATCGGCCCCTCCCCGCAGGAGATGGCCGAGATGTTGCAGGTCGTGGGCGCCGATAGCCTTGACGCGCTGATCGACGAGACGGTTCCGAAGTCGATCCGCCAGGCGGACCCGCTTCCCTGGCCGCAAATGACCGAGCACGCGATCCTGGGGCGGCTGCGGGAGCTGGCCGACAAGAACCGCGTCACGACTAGCATGATCGGCCAAGGCTACCACGACACGGTCACGCCCCCGGCGATCCAGCGCAACATCCTGGAGAACCCGGCTTGGTACACGGCCTACACGCCCTATCAGCCGGAGATCGCGCAGGGGCGGCTTGAGGCGCTCTTGAACTTCCAGACCATGATCTCTGACCTGACCGGCCTGCCGGTCGCCAACGCCTCGCTGCTCGACGAGGCCACCGCCTGTGCGGAGGCGATGGTGATGGCGCAGCGCGTCGCCAAGTCGAAGGCCACCGCCTTCTTCGTCGACGAGGGCTGCCACCCGCAGAACATCGCCGTCATGCGCACCCGGGCCGAGCCGCTGGGCATCGAGCTGATCGTCGGGAACCCGGACGACCTCGACCCCTCCGCCGTGTTCGGCGCGATCTTCCAGTATCCCGGCACCTACGGGCACCTGCGCGACTTCTCCGCGGAGATCGCCGCGCTGCATGAAAACAAGGCCCTGGGCATCGTCGCCTGCGACCTGCTCGCGCTCTGCCTGCTGAAGGAGCCCGGCGCGATGGGCGCCGATATCGCCGTGGGCAGCGCCCAGCGCTTCGGCGTGCCGCTGGGCAATGGCGGCCCGCATGCGGCCTTCTTCGCCTGTGCCGACGCGCATAAGCGGTCGATGCCGGGCCGGATCGTCGGCGTCTCGGTCGACAGCCATGGCAACAAGGCCTACCGGCTCAGCCTCCAGACCCGGGAGCAGCATATCCGCCGCGAGAAGGCGACCTCCAACGTCTGCACCGCCCAGGCGCTGCTGGCGGTGATGGCGAGTTTCTACGCCGTGTTCCACGGGCCGAAGGGGCTGCACCATATCGCCACCCATGTTCACGCCCATGCCGTCGCGCTGCGCGACGCGCTGACGGGGGCCGGGTTCGAGGTCGCCCCCGAGGCCGTGTTCGACACGCTCACCGTGACCGTGGGCGCGATGCAGGGGGTGATCTGGCGCTCGGCCCGGGCCGAGGGGATCACGCTGCGCAAGGTGGGCACCGACCGGATCGGGATCGCCTGCGATGAGGTGACGGATGCCGAGGTGCTGACCCGCCTGTTGCGCGCCTTCGGCGTCGAGGGACAGATCGCCGCGACCCGCACCGACATCCCGGACGCGCTGAAGCGCCGCTCCGACTATCTCACCCACCCGATCTTCCACATGAACCGGGCCGAGGCGGAGATGATGCGCTACATGCGCCGCCTCGCCGACCGCGACCTGGCGCTGGACCGGGCGATGATCCCGCTCGGCTCCTGCACGATGAAGCTGAACGCGGCGGTGGAGATGATGCCGGTCACCTTCCCGGAATTCGGCCGCATCCACCCCTTCGCACCTGCCGAGGATACCGTGGGCTACCGCGAGATGATCGACGAGCTTGCGGAGCGGCTCTGCGTCATCACCGGCTATGACGCCATGTCGATGCAGCCCAACTCGGGCGCGCAGGGCGAATATGCGGGCCTGCTGACCATCGCGGCCTATCACAAAGCCAATGGCCAGGACCGGCGCATCTGCCTTATCCCGACCAGCGCCCATGGCACCAACCCGGCCTCTGCCATGATGGCGGGGATGAAGGTGGTCGTGGTCAAGTCGGCCGAGAACGGCGATATCGACCTCGACGATTTCCGCGCCAAGGCCGAGGCGGCGGGCGACGACCTGGCCGCCTGCATGATCACCTATCCCTCCACCCATGGCGTCTTCGAGGACACGGTGCGCGAGGTCTGCGAGATCACCCACGCCCATGGCGGGCAGGTCTATCTCGACGGGGCGAACCTGAACGCGCTGGTGGGCCTGGCCAAGCCCGGGGAGATCGGGGCCGACGTCTCGCACCTGAACCTGCACAAGACCTTCTGCATCCCCCATGGCGGCGGCGGCCCTGGCATGGGCCCCATCGGCGTCCGGGCGCATCTTGCCCCCTACCTGCCGGGCCATCCGGCGCAGGGGACGAGCGGCCCCGTCTCCGCCGCGCCCTTCGGCTCCGCCTCGATCCTGCCGATCAGCTATGCCTATGTGATGATGATGGGCGGCGCGGGTCTGACGCAGGCGACCAAGGTGGCGATCCTGTCGGCCAACTACATCGCCGCGCGGCTGTCGGGCGCCTATGACGTGCTTTACAAAGGCCGCAACGGGCGGGTCGCGCATGAATGCATCGTCGATACGCGGCCGTTCAAGGACACGGCGGGCGTCACCGTGGACGACGTGGCCAAGCGCCTGATCGACAATGGCTTCCATGCGCCGACCATGTCCTGGCCGGTGGCCGGTACGCTGATGATCGAGCCCACCGAGTCCGAGCCCAAACCCGAACTCGACCGCTTCGTCGCGGCGATGCTGGCGATCCGGGCCGAGGTGGAGCAGATCGAGCAGGGCAAGATGGATGCGGAGAACAACCCGCTCAAGAACGCCCCGCACACGATGGAAGACCTGGTGCGGGATTGGGACCGGCCCTATTCGCGCGAAGAGGCCTGCTTCCCGCCGGGCGCCTTCCGCGTCGACAAGTATTGGCCGCCGGTCAACCGGGTCGACAACGTGGCCGGGGACCGTCACCTCGTCTGCACCTGTCCGCCGGTCGAGGATTATCTCGAAGCCGCGGAATAGGCCGAGACGGCTTGGCAGCGCGGGCTCTGCCGCGCCGCCTTTTCGAACGCGGGTGCCCGGCGGCGCGGCCTAGCGCGGCGCCGTTCGGGCGGGCGCGGCCTTGCGCACGCGGCGGCGGTCTTCGCTGATCTCCAGCGCCTTGTCGGACCGTTTCAGCGCGCGGGCCGAGAGCTTGCGCGCCGCCTCCGCCATCTCGCGGGAGGGATGCTTCGCCAAGACTGCCAGCGCCTCCTGCACGGCGAGTTGCACCTCGAGCAGATGGGCGCCGTCCCGGGCGATGTGGTCGAAAGCCTCGCGTATCAGCGCCGCCGCCTTCAGGGGCGGGACGTAAAGCCGGGGGAAGCGGGGGGGCTCCTCTGGTGTCGTCCGCCCGGGCCAGAGCGCCAGCAGCCGCAGCTGCCGCGCCACCACATCCGTCGCCGTGCGCGGATCGTTCAGCCCGGGGGAGAGCGCGCGCTGGGCGATCTCGGACATGACCTCGATCCCGAAGGCGGGATCCTGGGCGAAGCTGCGCCGGCTCTCCACCATGATCGTGCCCGCCATGGCGTTTTGCCGGCTGACCGAAAGCCGGTCCACCGCGACATGCATCAGCGGGCGTCCGGGCTGCATCCGCGCGCCGGGCACGCCCTCCAGATGGATCTCTGCCCCCGCCTCCTCGGCCAGGGCGGACAGGCGGGGCAGGTCGATATGGGTGACCCAGCCATGCTGCGCCGCTGGGATCGGGATTGCGTACTCGGGCACCTCTCCGGCCGGATGCCCGCCCAGCCAGGGCGCCTCCATGCGGTGCGTCATCGCTTCCCGGGCCGCCTCTTCGACCCGGTCGGTCGTCCGCTCGACCGAGCCCAGGTCACTGAGTTGCTGAACCCACCGCACCAGCGCGACCGTCACCAGGGCGATCACCAGGATCGTCACCCCATAGAGCACGACATAGTCGCGCCCATCGAACAGCCCCGCATTGATGACCGAGATCGCCACCAGGGCGTAGACGAAGGCCCCGATGAACGTCGCCAGCGCCGACTGCGTCCGCGTGTCGTCGCGCAACAGCCGGTGGGAGCGGGGCGTCACCTGGCTGGCCGCATAGTGATGGGCCGCCACCATGACCGAGAGCGAGAAGGTCGCCACCGCCAGCATCGATCCCGACAAGACCGAGAGCAGGTCCGAGACCGCGGCCTCGTCGATGCGGTCCCGCATCCCCGGGGGGAGCCAGGGGGAGACCAGCGGCGCGATGGTCGCCGCCATCAGCGCGAGCGCCGAGATCAGCGCGATCCGGACCCAGATCATGCGCGCGATCTCGCGCAGTTTGAACAGGCCGGTGGAGAGGAACATCGCGAGTGGCCTCGGGTAGGGCTCGACCAGCGAGCGGGGGCGCGGCGCCCCGGGCGAGGGACGCCGCGCCGGAGCTTAGCGGATCGAGTCCCAGCGGGTCTGGATCTTGGCGGCGACCTCCTCGGCGCTCTCGCCGGTGACGTAGTCGATCATGCCGGTCCAGAACGCCGCCGTCCCGATCTCGCCGGGCATCAGGTCGGAGCCGTCGAACCGGAAGGTCGTCGCCTCCGTCAGGATGCGGCCCAGCGAGCGCTGGAGGTCCGAGGTGTAGATCTCGGTATTGGCGTCCTTGTGCGGGGTCAGGAACTGACCCTGGGCCATCATGATCTCATGCGCGATCGGCGTGCCCAGGAAGTCGATGAAGGCGCGCGCCGCCGGCGTGTCCGTCGTCATCGTGATCAGCCCGCCCGAGCCCAGGACGGGACGGCCCAGATCCTCGCTCTCGAAGGCGGGGAAGTAGAAGAAATCCACGTCCACCCCCGGCTCCTGGCCCTCGGGGAAGAAGAACGGGATGAAGGACGCCTGACGGTGCATGTAGCAGCCTGGCGGGATGTCGAAGAGCGCGTCGGGGCTGTCGCGGAAATCGGTCGCCGCCACCCCCTGCACGCCGCCCGCGACAAAGGCGTCGTTGCGGGCGAAATGGCCGAACTCCTCGATGGCGCGGATGACGCGGGGGTCGTCGAAGGGCATCTCGTTGCGGACCCACTGGTCGTATTCCTCGGGGGTGACCGTGCGCAGCATCATGTCCTCGACCCAGTCGGTCGCGGGCCAGCCGGTCGCTGCGCCCGAGGCCAGGCCGATGCACCACGGCGTGCCGCCATCCTCGACGATCTGGTCGGTCAACGCCTTCAGCTCCTCCATGGTCTCGGGGATGTCGTAGCCCGCCTCGTCGAAGGCGGCCGGGACATACCAGACCAGCGATTTCACGTCGGTGCCGAAGAAGATGCCATAGATCTCCTCTTGCCCATCGGGGCCGGGGAAGGTGCCCAGATCCGCCCAACTGCTACCGGCGGCATAGGTCTCGGTCACGAAGTCGCGCAGCTCGGGTCCGAAGGGCTTGAGCGTTCCGCGCGCGGCCAGATCCCGCGCCAGCCCCGGCTGCGGGAAGTTCGCGATATCGGGCAGGCCGCCCGCCTGGGCGTTGATGACGATGTCCTGCTCAAAGCTCTCGGAGCCGGAATAGCTGACCTCGGCGCCGGTCGCCTCGGTGAAGTAAGCATAGAGCGCCTGCAACCGCTTGCCGTCCTCGCCAGTCGAGGCGCCGGTGACGCTGAGGCTCTGGCCGGTCAGGTCGGTCTCAGCGGCGAAGGTCTCGTAGCTGCCCCAGGAAAAGGCGCCTTCGCCGATGGGGAACAGAAGCTCCTGCGCGCTCGCGCCCTGGGCGGCAAGCAGGGCCAGCGCGCCCGCCCCCTGGCGGAGTGTCGATCGTTTCATTTTATCCTCCCGGTCTCGAGGCCGCGTCGCTCCTCCGACCCCGTTCGGGCAGGCTGTCACGTTCCATGCAACAGGTCAAAAGCGGTGTCTGACAGGACAGGTTCCTGTCGGGACATGCTTGACGGCGCCTCGGCGCCGGTGCATACGCCGCGCCGTTGGGGTCGTAGCTCAGTTGGTAGAGCGCGTCGTTCGCAATGACGAGGTCAGGGGTTCGATTCCCCTCGGCTCCACCAAATCTTCCTGTCGATTGTTCGTAAATGCCGGGACCGTAAGGTCGGGTTCGGGGTCTGAGCCTTTGCCAAAACCCCGGCGAGGGCGCGCCCGAAGGCCGGTTTGCGCGTGCTCCAGCGCAAACGATTCTGCCGGAGGCGCCTCGTTTCCAAGGCGACGAAGGATGCCGCAGGCGGGCCGGAGGATGTGTCCGGGCTTGCCAACGCCGCCGCCCCTCTCAGCCCGCGCCTTCTTTCATGTCGGGGCTGCGTCGTGACGCCCCGATTCTTTGCGTTCTTTCAAACGATAAGAGAGCTTTCCGCCTTGCAGGTGGCCCATCGGGTCCGCCCCCGCCTGGGCGGCCACTCCCCCGACCGGATTGGCCCAGCCTGGAGGTCATAGCGCGACCCGCCGCCGCTCTGGCGAAGCGGGGGCTTCCCTCTGAGCGGGGGGCTTGTCGGCGCGGCGGGCGCGGCAGCGCGGCCCGTCTCGATAGAAATCCCCCTCTTTGTTCACGTGGTTTTAATGGGGATTGGGTGAGGGTTGGTTGGATTGCAGAATCCAGTCGCGAGGAAGGCCGATGCCGAAGACCGTCCCTCTGCCGCGCCCTGA
>NZ_UETC01000022.1 GCF_900116765.1 Jannaschia seohaensis
GCCTCGGCGTATTTTGCGATGGCGGAGCTCGACCGCCGGTCGAAGTGATGGTGGATTTCATCGAGGCGCATCGTGATGCGCATGGGGTCGAGGCGATCTGCGCGGCGCTGCCGATCGCCCCCTCGACCTACTATGATCACTTGGCGAAGCGGGCTGACCCGTCACGCCTGTCGGATCGTGTCCGCCGCGATGAGGCCCTGCGGCCCGAGATCCGGCGGGTTTTCGAAGAAAACTGGCGGGTCTATGGCGTCCGTAAGGTCTGGCGGCAGCTCGTCCGGGAGGGCTTCGACGTCGCACGTTGCACGGTGGCAAGGCTGATGAAGGACATGGGCATCCAAGGCATCATCCGCGGCAAACCGCACCGGACGACGATCCCGGACAAGAAGGTCCCCTGCCCGCTGGACAAGGTGAACCGCGAGTTTCGCGTGCCGGCGCCTAATATGCTCTGGGTCAGCGATTTCACCTATGTCGCCACCTGGAAGGGCTTCGTCTATGGAGCTGTCGTCATCGACGCCTATGCGCGCAAGATCGTCGGCTGGCGCGTCAGCACCTCGGCATACGCGGGCTTCGTTCTGGATGCCTTGGAGCAGGCTGTCCATGACCGGAAACCGACGAAAGCCATGGGGCTGGTCCATCATAGCGATCGCGGCTCGCAATACCTGTCCATTCGCTACACCGAGCGGCTGGCAGAGGCCGGCATCGAACCTTCGGTGGGCAGCGTCGGCGACAGCTATGACAACGCCCTGGCCGAAACCATCAACGGACTCTTCAAAGCGGAAGTCATCCATCGCCGCGGCCCCTGGCGCAGCTTCGAGGCGGTCGAATACGCGACGTTGGAATGGGTCGACTGGTTCAACAATCGCCGCCTCCTCGAGCCTATCGGGAATATCCCGCCTGCCGAAGCTGAGGCCAACTTTTACGCAGCTCTGGAAACTGAAGGCATGGCCGCGTAACTAACCGAAATCAGCCCCCGGCAAACCCGGCGCGGTTCAAAGGTCTTCCTCTCAGCCATCTGCAACAGTCATGGTCTGGTTATGAACCCTGGCCACTAGCAGACCTCTCTTCAAGCGAAACCGTCCCGCCGCCCTATCGAATGGCGCGGTCACTGAGCTGAACAAGGCGCTGTTCCACGGCCCCGTCGGAGACGAATTCAAATTGATCTACCAGCACCGTCAAGCCGCCAAATCCGCTCAGCCGAAGTCGTTGACCAGACATTACGCGGTTTAATAAGGCGTACCACGCTGAGTTTCGCCCCCGCTATCGACCAACCAAGTCGCTGCGGCGTTCCATCATTATGACGTCGCGCCATTGACCCGCACACGGGCCATAGCTCATCAGCCCCAGCATGGCCCTTCTGCCAACAACCGAGAATCCCATTTTCGAATGAAGTGCTAGGCTGGCAGTGTTTTCGGGAAAGACCTGAGCTACCAATGTCCAGTATCCCGCTTTCTCCGAAGTTGAAATCATCTCCTGCAAAAGCTGACGACCCAAACCGCTTCGACGTTGATCGTTCGACACGTAGACAGAGATTTCACCGACGCCCCTATAGGTCATCCGCGTGGATGTTGAAGCAACGCCCGCCCAAGCCGCCGGAACGTTCCTATCTTCCGTAATCAGCGCCAATCCGCACCCTTTCATGTAGCTTGCCGAGAAACTGGTCCAATCATGAGGCTTATCGCTGAATGATGCGTGGCCAGTAGCGAGGCCCTGCGCATGGATTTCCGAAATTGCTGCGGCATCTTCTGGGACCGGTGTCCTGATTACTTCCGAGCTCATGCCAGAAATGCCAGGCACGCCAGCAATAGCGCCATCCCGAAACATGCTTGTGCGACAGCTCCTCCGGTGAGGACCCAGATCGCGCGACCTTCTGCTTCCGTTGCCAGAGCATCCTTGCGCACAAGCCAGTAAAAGCTGTCATTCGGCAAGATAGCGATGAAGGAGCCAAGGCATATCGCGAAAACGGCGCCGACCTCGCTAACGTTGCTACTGGCAACGATCGGAGCCGCAACTGGCGAAATGGCGGCAAATGTCGCCATAGATGAGCCCTGCGTAAGCTTGAACAGAACAGTTAGAAAAAAAAGGGCCAAGAGCGTCGCCGCACCACTGCCTTGTGGGGCAAGGCGATCGAATTCTACCATTTCGGTCAATACAGCACCAAATGCACTGGCCGCCCCGATCAGCAAGAGCAGCGACCCGGTGCGCCTTACAGCGCTGTCGAGACAGGCGCGCCTTGCATCAGGTGACGTTTGAATCAACGCAACGATTGCCGCAGTGACCAATGCTCCTTTGGGCATCAGCAGAAAGTCGAGGACACCGAAACCCGTTTGCCCTATCATACTGCCCGAGACTAACAGTCCGGCCATCACAAAGAACGGCGTGAATGCTTTCAACAGCAGATCGGCTCTGGCAGTTTCAAGTTCAGAGCTGTCCGCATGCTCAACTGCGACAAGACGGGCCCAGATCGCCCCAACGGCCCAAACAGGTAGCGCGAGGCCAATTCCAATAAGCATTAATGCAAGCGGATTTATCTCGGGCGAACCGAGAACGCCCAGCCCTGTGGCTACAATCAGCGGTCCAGCCGGGTAAATTAACTTAAAACCGGCATACGCGCCGAATGCCATGGATAGTTTGTAGCGCCCCGCAGCTGATGAAAGCGCCGCATAGGCGGTATCAGGGCAAATCATGCCAGCACCTGCAATGGGCGATGCGAGCGCCGTGGCCCGACCTGCTGTATCGGAAGCGATGTTTTGACGGGAAAGCGCCGCCGCCAACGTGAACGAAGGCAGCAGGATTAACGCGAATTCTCCCAAGGCGCGCCCGAAGCCAGCGTTAAACCCAGAGATAACCTGCTCCGCGCTGGACCCGCCTACCAGCCCTAGCGTTAGTGCCAGACTGACCATCCAGATGACTAGCGGCAAGTCCGGCAAGTGGGATTTCAAGCCCAAGGTCGTGTTCTGGGAGATCTGGCTGTCCGTCATTTTTTGCCCGCAATTCTGTTTGACTTCATGTCATGTTAAAGTGAGATATGATTCTGACATAATGAGAAAATCCGGGGATCAGCATGCCTTCTACTCATGCAAAGCCGCCGCTGCGATCTTTGCAAGTCTTCGAGGCCGCAGCGCGCTGCGGTAGTTTCACTGCCGCAGGAGCAGAGCTCGGGATCACACAAAGCGGCGTGTCGCGGCAGGTGGCGGACCTTGAGGCCACTCTGGGCATTGCGCTCTTTCTTCGGAATGGCGCCCGGCTGAAGGTTACATCTGCAGGCGAGAGACTGGCGGCTCAACTGGCTGATGCCCTTTACCGTATAAGCAACGCCGTAGCAGAAGCAGGACGATCAGAGCAGGTTGTGACCTTGTCGATGCTCCCATCGGTCGCTGTCCGTTGGTTTGCACCTCGTTTAGGCCAATTTCTTGCCGCACACCCCGATGTCGATCTTCGAATTTCCGCGTCGCGGCACATAGTGAATTTCGACACCGAGGGCATTGACGTAGCGATCCGCTATAGCCCGCATCCTGCGGGTGATGTCGAAGCCATCAGACTTGCAACCGAGACAGTTCAACCCGTTTGCTCACCCGAGTATGCGCGCACGCATGCATTGGAAACGCCAGATGACTTGTACCGCGCTACGCTTCTCTATGGTGATATTCCAGAAGGCTGGTCCGCGTGGTTCGAAGCCACAGGATACAATTCGCCCCCGCCCTGCGGCCCACGTTTGGGAGATGACGGGGCGATCCTCCAGGCAACCGTCGACCATCAGGGCGTGGCATTGGGTCGGTCACTCTTGGTTTCTGACGATATCGCGGCAGGAAGACTGGTGGCGCCGTTCTCCCTGGCACTGGATGCGAGCTACGCATACTGGTTGGTGACGCCTAAAGACACACCAAAAACGCATGCCATAAGCGTCGTGAAGACATGGCTTGTCGATCAGTTCGGGCAGGAGCGCTAGGTTTATCGCGTCGCAAAATGATCGTGAGATGGGGCATGACCTTGACCTGCCCCAAGGAAGTGGTCCGGTTTCAGTCTTAGTGCATGACGGGTTTGGGAGCTACGGTTGGTGTGACCGTCGAAGCGGCTCCGGATGGCGGAGCCGGCCACTGGACCACCTCCGGCGCTGGCGGTCGATAGCCGTGGGATGAGTGCGGGCGCTTGGTGTTGTAGTGCTGGCGCCAGCTCTCGATCACGATCTTCGCCTCGGCCAGGCTGTAGAATATCTCGCCGTTGAGCAGCTCGCCCCTCAGCTTCGCGTTGAAGCTCTCGCAATAGCCGTTCTCCCATGGGCTTCCCGGCTCGATGTAGGCGGTTCGGGCGCCGACGGCGGCGATCCACTCTCTCACGGCCTTGGCAACGAACTCCGGACCATTGTCGGATCTGATATGTTCGGGAACGCCGCGCAGGATGAACGGATCCGACAGCACGTCGATGACGTCGGTTGATCTCAAGCGCCTGTCGATCCGGATCCCCGGCAATTACGCGCCCCTCGTCGAGAACGACGGAGAGGGACCCGGGCGTGTGCCCCGGCGGGTGCAGGGCGCGCGCCGGAAATCCTCGGGCTTTTGACGAGCACGAGCATGGTGGTTCTTTCGCTGGTCTGACCGGTCAAGCAAAGGCCGCCAGTGCAATCAGCACGAATACGATTGGCAGACGCGCTAGCCCGATCCGTCGCCAGCCCTTGTCGGTGTCGATCCCGGACACGGCCTTGCGCCCCTCGGGATTGAAGACCACCGCCGCCCCTTTCAGCGCCCAGCCAAGCGGCACGCCTGCAATCAGCGCCCATCCGGCCCAGTTTCGGTCCGACGCCGCGAAGTCCGCAGCCGCAAGCGCCCAGATAATAAGGAGCCCGGCCGCCGCGGCCCAAAACCAAATCGGTCGACGGGCGCCGCCGTAAGCGGACGCCTCGATCACTTGCCAGCGGCGACCGAGGACAATCATGCCCGCGCTGGTGGCCAGCGCGAGCGCGGCAAGACCGTAGCCGAAGATCGCTATCCACATCAGCTCTGCCTCATTCCGATGTGCCAAAGCCGGAAAGCCGCAACCATGGCGGTCACGGTCAGAAGCACTTGAAAGACGGCCTCGGCTTCAACCGGCATGGGGATCGCCTCGCCCGTGGCGTCGATCATGAAGTGGAAGACCACCATCACGAGGAGCGATCTGTCGGAGGCGAGATAGCCCCATGTCATCACGATGGACTTCATCAGGATCGACCACATGAACAGCCAGAGCACCGGCGGCCCTCCGAACGCGTCGTAATAGCCGGGGATCGCAAAGAGCGGGAGATGCCACGCGTCCCAGACAAGGCCCAGAACACCCGCCGCCGCAAGGGGCGAGACCGCCGTCAGCAGCGCATCGAGCCCGTAGCCGCGCCAGCCGATTTCCTCGGGCAGCGGACCGAGCAGAAACAGGAAGACAGCCAGACCAAGCAAAGCAGCCCATTTGTCCCCAGGGATGGCGAACACCGGTCCCGGCGCGCCGCCGAGCCAGAGCACGCCATGCGCGATCATCCGCGTCGCGGAGGAAGGCGACCCGGGCGCCGCATTCATACTGCCAGAGATCGGGGCCGATGGGCTCGAACCGCGAAGGCACCGGGCCGGCGTTGGTGGGCAGGATCAGTGCGCCGTCCTCCAACGGTGTGACCAAGAGAGGTCCGAGCGCCCTGAACACCTTCGCCCTACCGGCAAACGGTCGACGGTTGGTCAGGGAGAGACCGGCGACCTCCGCCGCCATTTCTTCAGCACCTGGCGGCGGAGTGGTCGTTTGGTCGAACTGATCAAGCCAACAGAGCGCAAGATCGTCATCACCGACTTCGAGGACGAGATCGGCCACGGTGCCGGTATCGACTTGCCCAACGTTGGCTCCGGTGTGGACAAAGGGCGGTTCAAGATGAAGGTCCGTCGCTTCATCGAAGCCCACAGGGACCACATCACGCTCATCAAGCTGCGCAAGGCCGAGCCGTTGGCTGCGCAGGATTTGGAGGAACTGGAGCGCTTCTTCTTGGAGCAGGCATCGCCGCCCCCGAAGATCTGGAGGCCATTAAGGCCGAACAGGGGCTGGGTCGCTTTCCGCGATCTCTCACCGGTCTGGATCGTGCCGCCGCGAAACAGGCGTTCAGCGGCTTCATCGCCGACCGTCGGCTAACCGCCGGTCAGCTTGAGTTTCTTGACCGGATCATCGACGCGCTGTCGGAAACAGGCTTCGTCGATCCAAAGAACTTCTATGTAAGCCCCTACACCGATATCGATAGTCAGGGCAACCGAGGCGATTTGGGTGCGTCCAGGCTCGTTTTCGTGTCGGACGCGAAAATATTGGGCAGGGACCGGCGCGATGTTCCGCAAAACCCGGTCTCAGGGAAGCGCAAGCTGAAATTGCCTCGATCAAATGTAGACAACTCAGATTCCCAGATGGTTCGGTTAATTATGTGTGCGTAAGTCGGTCAAAGAGATCGGGCCCACGACATCAATCCGGGGGACCGTCCGATGACCAACGTTACCACGAATTCCAAGCTGAGCTTCGAGACTCCGACCCAACTGCTGTTTGGCGGCGGCGACCCGATCAGCCTGAGCTATGCCAGCGGCGACGACTTCGTTCTTCGCATCGACGAGCAGTTCTCGATCGTCGATGAGGATCTGGGGCCGCTCGGGGCGCTGTCGGTGGATGGCAAGATCGAACTGACGCTCGGCCTCGTTTTCGAGGCCTCGCTGGGCTCGCTGCCCACGTTCAACACCAGCGCCGACATCCGCGTCAACGCGGCCTATGACAAGGTCCTGATCGGGTCGGATCCGGACGACGCCGTCCGCCGGGGCGACGACATATTCGCCAAGTTCGACTTCTCGGATTTCGAGGTTCTCGGCCTCACCAGCCGCTCGACCGGACTGGGCACCGCGGACACCTTGAACGCGGGCTCCGACGACGAGCAGGTGATCCCGCGCGGCGTTAAGCTGGACCTGATCGCCGGGGCCACGCTTGGGCTGCGCGACATTTACTACAGGTTCCCCTTGGCCCCCTTCGGCGAAGAAATCGACGATTTCGACCTATTCAACGTGCCCGAACAGGCAACGACCCTCTTCAAGATCGACGAGAACAACCAGAGGGTGAACTTCAGGCTGGGCGATTTCTTCGAACTCGACCTTCGCCTCCCGACCGGAGCGAACACGAAGGGGGAGTCGCAAGGCTCTACCCTGGTGTCCAACAAGGGGTTTTCCGACGTCACTTTCGCCGAACTTGTCGGCGATCTCGACCTGATGCTCACGCGCCTCTTGGGCAATATTCCCGGCGTCGGCGCCGTCGCCAAGGCGCTGGAGAAGTCGCTGTTCTTCAAGGACGAGCTCGATCTGGCGGACTTCGTCCCGTTTCTCGACGATAACCTTCTCACCTTCGAGCTGTCGTTCGTGGACGTCAACGGAAAGGCCGGACTGAAGGTCACCGAGGAAGTGACGGTCGATTACGGCGAGACGAACGGTATCGAAGGCGTCACCCTCGGCCTGAACAGCGACGACTTCCAGGAGGAGTTCAACGCCTTCCTGGGCCTTGGAAGCGACTTCGATCCCGGTGCGGGACAGACGCCGCAGGTGACGGTGACGCTGGTCTCCGACAGCGGCACACCGGACGACCTGGCCGACGACCGGGTCGTGCAAGGGTCACTCGGCGACGACGAGATCCTGGTTCCCCTGCCCGATCTTCTCGGCGAGGAAAGCCGCGACTTTGTCCGCATCATCGGCGTCGACGCCTTCTTCGACATCGACGAGGCCCTTGTCACCCATAGCGTCGGGTTGGGCGGCAGCTTCCAGGTCGATGTCACGGTTCTCAAGCTGGCCGTCAGGGGCGATCTGGGCGAGACGCTGGGCATCAGCTTCGGCCCGGCGGTCGAGGAGACCATCCCCGAAGGCGGGGTCAACTTCTCGCTCCTCGACTTCTTCGAGCAGAAATTCCTGCTGGAGGGCGGGACCTTCGACATCCCCGACGACGGGAAGCTTTCGAACCCGGGTGCCGGCCCGTCGCGGCTGGACCAGCTCGGCTACCGCCCGGGCGCCTTCGGGCCCGCCCCCGCGTCGGAGCGCTACGAGTTCATCTTCTCGGAGATCGAGCCCGAGGGGTTCGACCCGGATTCGCCCGACGCCTTCGCCGTGCTCAAGGCCTTCGGCGAGGCCGTACAGGAGCGGATCGACCTAGCCAACACCGTGATGGCGCCATTCCTGCCAGATGGCGCGCAGGAAGTGATCCTGACCGGATCGAACCTGTTGGTGGAGCAGGACAGAGGCCAAAGGCTGGAGGACCCGAACTACACCAACGAAAATCGGCTGGAGCGGCAATTCGGGATCTGGCCGGCGAGCGACGCGGGCAATGTGGCCAGGGTGCAGTTGCGCGTGCTCGGCGAGGAGGACCGCAACTTCGTGATCGCCGCGCCGACCTTCGAAGGGCAGACTTTCGACGAGGGGCTGCGCTTCAGGCTCGATATCCTCACGGACCCCGATGGCGGCGTTGACCCTCGAAGGTTCGTCGAGTTCGGAGCGGACGCCACGAATTCGGAACTTGGCGACTACTTCGCCGAACGCCTTTCCTTTGCTGTCAGAGCGGAAACACAGCTCCAGAATGTCGACGAATACCGTTATTCGATCGGCACACAACAGCTGCGTTCAACCGTCGACGAGCGCCCCAACGACGGGGATGCAGCCAATGTACGCGCGGCGCCGGACTTCCAGCCGCTCGCCATCAACGTCGTCGGCACCGACAAGGACGACGTGGTCGTCTACACCGGGTCGACTTCGCTGCGGCAGTTCCCGCGCACCGAGGCGCCGGTCTATCTCGATGGCAATGGCGTCAGCGATCCGCGCGTGGGTGAGCGGGACCTCTTCGTCGGCGACTTCCGCACCGCGCATCCCGACCAGCACATCATCTGGGACATCCGCGCGCAGCAGTTGCGCGAGCAGGTCGGGGGCACGACGACCGTCGCGAATCCGTTCGGCGACGTCTCGGGGGCGTTCGAGGACGTCGGCAAGACCGCGCCCGCCACCATCGAGGTCGGCGCCTTCGATAGCGGCCCGAACCTCTTTTTCTTCCGCGCGGACGGCACGCGCGACCACGCCACCAACGTGCGCGACATGGAACGGTTCGTGCTGCGGCTGGGCGATGGGCCGGACACATTGCGCACCGGCATCGACGACGAAGACTATATCGAGATGGGCGGCGGCGACGACGCGCTCGGGATCAGCGTCGACTTCTTTAACGGACGCGACCGCTGGTCGCTCGATGGCGGCAACGACACCGCGATCCTGTTTCGCACCGAGATAGGCCGGCTCGTCAACGCACCATTCGATTCGCTGTTCAGCGGCGTGCTCTCCGGCGGTCAGGGCATCGACGAGCTGCTGGTCACGAAGGATCCGGATATCGGCGAGCCTATCGTGGGCCAGACCGCGCTGCGGATCACGCAGCCGGGTGAAGACAGCTTCCCGACCGGGTTCACGCCGGACGATCTCGATCCCGTGGAGTTCGGCCTCCTCTTCTTCCAGGACGCGCTCAATTTTGCGACGGACCTGTCCGAGGTGCTCGGCGCCGGAGACCCTGACCGCGCGACGCGTGACGTCTGGAGCGGGATCACCCAGACCGACATCACGAGCACCCCGACCATCGACGTCTTCCTTGCCGGACCGCGCAGCAACTTCGTCCGCGTTGGGAGCGACGTCGAGGAGATCAGCGTGGTCGGCAACGACCGGGGCGCGGATGTCGTCTTCTATGCCGGCGGCGATGTCTACGCGGGCGGCACCTCCGACGAGTCCACCCAGCCGGTCGACGTCTTCGTGGCGCGCTTCACCGACTGGGAGGAGGTGAAAAGCGGCACGCGCACCCTGCCGGGCGGAACGACCGAGGTGGTGCGGCCGGGGGTCGTGCTGATCGGCGCCCCGACCGCTCAGTCGCCGGACGTCAACGCGACCGATGGTGTCTTTGCCGGCGCCAACGTTACCGATTTCGAACGCTTCATCGTCGAGGGCAGCAACCAGGCGGACATCCTCTTCGGCGGGGCCGAGGATGACGTGCTGATGGGCGCCGGCGGAAACGACCGGATCGACGGCGGCGAGGGGGCCGACACGATCGCTGGCGGCAGCGGCAACGACGTGATGTCGGTCACACCGGAGCTGGGCGGGTCCAATATCGTGTTCGGCGACACCCTGAACTCCCTTGCGCTCGTCGACATCCTGAATCCCGCTCGGGCCGGCCTCGACGACGACCTGCTGATCATTCGCGGCAACGAGGCCTTCGAGACATCTGACCTCGACCTGGGCATTCGGATCACCGCGGTGCTCGACGGTGAGGACGCGGAAAGGATTACGCTGGACGCGGATGCGTCGTTCGACGACGCGCAGCGCGTTCTGGACGAGAGCCGCTCGGGCCTGCGCGACGCCCAGAACCCGACGATCTACAGCTATGGCGACGCGGAGGCGGAGGTCCGGGCGATCGGCGTCGAGCGGGTGCATCTCGAAGGCACGGACCGCAACGACGACATGCTGCTGCATGACGGCGGCGTGTTCTACTCGGGCGGCGAGCGCGAAGGTGACGCCGACCTGTTCGTCGCCGACTTCTCGAACCAGTCGATCGGCATCTCGCTGGTGATCGAGGACGACGTGATCGAGGGCGACACCAACGCGGTGCGGCTCGAGAACGGGGTCTTCGTGGAGGGTCTAGACCGACTGATAACGATCCACGGCACCGGCGACGACACCATCGTCGGCGGGCGGCTCGACGACCGGATTGATGGCGGCGCCGGCGATGACGGGCTGACCGGCGGCGCGGGTGCGGACGAGCTGTTCGGCGGCAGCGGGGACGACACTGTCTATTGGGAGGCCGATGACGGGGCCGACCTGGCCGATGGCGGCGACGACTTCGACCGTCTCATCGTGTCCAACACCCGCGAGGACGGGCGAGCCTTCGCGCAGGCGGGGCTGGAGCAGAGCATCGTCGTCTCGAGCGGGAACGCCGTCGAGGGGAACCTCAGTTTCTCCCTGGAGACGCTGACGGCCGAGACCACCTCGAACGAGATTCGCGGCACCTTCGGTGACTCCTTGCTGGTGACGGCGGTCGACTTCTTCGGCGACGACGGTGGGTCCAGGATCGCTTTCGGGGCAGACCAGTCCATCAGGTACGGCGCCTTCGAGGGGGTCGACATCGCGGGCTCGGACGAGTTCGACGACATCCTGCTGTACCAGGGCGGGCTGGTCTATTCGGGCGGAGAGCGCGCGGGCGATGCCGACGTGTTCGCCGCTGACTTCTCGCGCGGCCGGTCGACCCTGTTCACGGATGGGCTTGGGCAGGAATTCGGCGGGCTCATCCTCGACACGCGCGATGCCGCGCCGGGCGAGGAGTCGGTGGTCGATATCGGCAACGGCGTCAACGTCGGAGGCATCGAGCGCCTCGTCGTCCGGCTCAACGAAGGCGACGACCAGGTCTTCGGCGGCGCGCTCGACGACATCATCGAGACCGAGGGCGGCCGCGACGTGGTCGCAGCATCGCTGGGCAACGACACGATCGATCTCGGCACGGGCGATGACCGGGTCGAGTATATCGGCGGCACGCAGCGGATCTCGGGCGGAGCGGACCTCGACCGCATCTCGATCGGCGCGCAGGAATCTGGCTATTCCATCCTGGAGATCGCGGCCGGATCCTCATCGATCACCATCGACGCTACCTCGGACGTGCCATTGTCGGACCGGCGCGATGACCTCTCGACGGTTGTGAACGCTGGGGCCGCGGCTGCGGCGTCGGCCGTGTTCACGATGATCCACGATTTCGGCTCCGTCACCTATGACGGGTTCGAAGCCGTAACCGCGTCGGGCGACGACGCGCGCGATGTCCTGATCGGATCCAGCGCGGAGGGCGTGCTGTCGTCCGACGGCGGCGACGACATCCTCATCTCGGGGGCTGGCGACGACCTGATGATCGGCGGTCTGGGCACCGACCGATATGTGCTGGGCCGCGACTTCGGCCGCGATATCATCGTCGGCGAGACCCAGGGCCGCACTGAGATCCACATTATCGGCCGCAAACTCGCGGATGCGACCCTCTTCTCCGACCAGACGCAAAGCGACCTGATCCTGATCTTCGAGGAAAACGCGCAGCTGACGATCCGCGACTATTTCGCAGTCAGCACGGTGCCGCAGAACTACGTCTTCTTCACCGATGACGAACAGGACGGCCGCACCCTGACCGCAGGCGAGTTGCCCTCATCGGTCACCGAACCATCGGGCCTGCCCGCACGGGGCAACCGGGTCTTCGGCACCGAAGCCGACGAGATCTTCGACCTCAATTCCGACGGGGCGGACGTGTTCTTCGGCTTCGGCGGCAACGATGCCTTCCTCGGCAGCCCCGGCGCCGACATCTTCGACGGGTCGAGCGGGCGCGACTTCGTAAGCTACGAGGACTCCGATGACGGCGTCATCATCGCGCTCGACAACAGGTTCCTCCAGCGACGCAGGAGCGACGATCCGGGCGACGACGAGGGCGATGTCTTCGTGAGCATCGAGGATGTCATCGGCTCGACGCAGGGCGACTTCCTGATCGGCAGCAGCGATGACAACTACATCTCCGCGCGTGGCGGCAACGACGTGCTGCGCGGCCTGGGCGGGCGCGACCTGCTGATCGGCGGCGCCGACAGCGACCGGCTGGACGGCGGGGAAGGCAACGACTCCCTGTTCGGCGGCGAAGGGGGCGATTTCTTCGCGGGCGGGCCGATCGGGCTCGATCCCCGCGCGCTCTTCATCGGGCGTGCGCGCGACGAGGACGAGGAACTGCTCGAGGAGGCACTGGCGCAGTTCGGCCTGGAGTTCGGCGCGGGCGACGACTTCCTTTCGGGTGACGGCGGCGACGACGTCTTCGATGACCGGTTCGGCGACAACACCATCGTCGGCGGGGCGGGCGACGACGACGCCTTTGCCGGCGCAGGGGCAGACAGATACGTCTATGACGATGCCACCGACGCCGCCGGCGCGGTGATCGAGGGCTCGGGCGGGCGCGACCTGTTCCACGCCCACGACCTCGGCTTCCGTTCGCCCGATGATAACACCGACCTTCGCGACTCCGTGGACACCGGCGGCGACACGATCGACCTGTCGGAGTTCACCGCCGCCGTGGCCATCGACCTCGACGATCCGGATGCCGACGTGCCGAACGCAGATGTTGGCACGGTGAAGGGCACGGTTAAGCGGGCGGCGGGCGCCTATGCCGACACCGTCACGGTCGGGGCCGACGGGAACGTCACGCTGGTCGATTTCGCGGGCGTGGAGAACGCCGTCGGCTCGGACCTGAGCGACGTCATCGATGGCTCGGACGCGGCCAACCTGCTGGAGGGCGGGGCCGGCGATGACCTGCTGAGCGGCGGCCGCGGATCGGACACGATCGATGGCGGGCTGGGCGAGGACACCGTCGATTACGGCGCCGAGGGGCTGAGCGCGGGCATCGAGGTCACGCTGGTCTCGAGCGGGCTGGAAGAAGTCCAGGACGATCTCGAGCCGGGGACGGCCGTCATAGCAGAGGGCGAGACCGACCGGCTGATCGACATCGAGGCCGTGATCGGAACGACCTTCGCCGATGTCATCGTGGGCGGCGACGGGAACGAGATCATCGCCGGAAATGGCGGCGACGACACGCTGGACGGCGGCGCCGGGACCGACACGCTGGACCTGTCGCGCGTGCCCGAGGGTGCCGATTTCGTGCAATTCTTCACCGGCCTCGAAACCCCGGACGACCCGGATGCGCTGGCCCCGTTCGAGGAATCTCAACTGTTCTTCGACGACGCGCGCGCCCCGCTGTCGATCCAGACGCGGAACTTCGAGAACCTGATCCTGGGCATCTACGACAGCTTCGTCATCCTCGCCGGAGACGTGAACCGCGAGGTCGATCTTGGCGGCGGCGAGAATTTCCTGAGCACGGGTCTTGGCGCAGACACGATCACGGGCGGCATCGGCAGCGACACCGTACAGTCCGGCGGCGGCGACGACGTCTATGTCTATGGCGGCGGCCGCGGCGATTTCGACGGAGAGGACGGGTTCGACACGCTGGATCTGAGCCAGCTTGTCGACGCGGAAGTCAGGATGTCTTCTGACGGCTCGGGAATTGCCTTTCTGCGGGGGACGTCCGACGTTCTGGTCAGCTTCAGGAACGTGGAGCGGGTCACCGGCTCGATCGGCGGCGACCTGTTCGTCGGCGATCCGGACGACGCCCGGAACGAGCAGGTCGAAGGCGGGGCGGGCAACGACACTCTGGTCGGCGGCAACGGCGCGGATCTTCTTCTCGGCGGCGCCGATGACGACTTCCTCCGGGGCGAGTCCGGCGACGACACGCTGGACGGCGGCGCAGGGACCGACACCATAGACGGCGGGACCGGCAACGACGTGCTGCTGGTTTCGGACGACGCCATCGGCACCGGCGTGAACGCCTTCGACGGCGGGGAAGACGACGACACGGTCGATCTGAGCGGCCTGAGCGGCCCGGCCACGATCGACGACGGGACGGTGTCTGCGCTCGACGCGGACGGCGCAGAGGTCGATCTGGTCACGTTCGAGAACGTCGAGGAGGTGATCGGCACCTCCGGCGACGACAGGCTGGACGAGAACGAAGCCACCGATGGGAGTAGGATCGTCGCCCGCTTCGATGGCGGCGCAGGGGACGACATCGCTGCTGATCCTCTGATCTTCAGCAACGAGACCGGGCTCCTGATTGACGATTTCTTCTTCCTCGGGGGGGTCGGCTTCGACATCATCGACTACCGCATCAACGACGCGCGGTTCCTCGGGGACGGCGTTCGCGTCGACCTGCGCGACGGGACGCTCGGATCGGAAGGTCTGGACCCGGGCACCGACGTGGCACGTTTCTCGCAGGTCGAGGGTGTCATCGGCACCGACGGTGACGACCGGTTCTTCGGCAGCGACGGGGATAACCTGTTCACGGGCGGCGAAGGCGAAGACCGGATCGAGGGCCGTCTCGGCTTCGATGTCGTCGATTACAGCCGCGAGGATGGCGAGCGTGCGATCGTAGCCCAACTCGAGGCGAGACCAGAGACCGGTCTCGGCTCGGCCCTCGACACCTTCGGCCAGACGGATGTTCTGGTCTCCATCGAGGGCGTCATCGGCACCGCGCAGGCCGACCTCATCAACGGCAGCACGCTCGCGAACCTGCTGGACGGGGGCGATGGCGACGACACGCTTGCGGGCCTCGATGGCGACGACACCATCGTCGACGGCGGCGGCAGCGACTCGGTGCTTGCGGGCGATGGCAACGATACCATCGTCCACGTGGCCGATGCGCTTCCCGACGATTTCGTGCCCGCCGATCCGTCCTTCTTCCTTGCGAGCTTCGACCAGTATGACGGCGGCGCGGGCGATGCGGACGTGCTCGACCTGTCCGGCGCGGTGGGCGGTCTCGTGGCGACCATCAACTTCACGGGCACGAGCTTCCTGCTGACCGATCCGGGTCTGGACATAAACCCGAACGAGGAACCCGACGAGAACGGCCTGACGCGGGTCGACTTCCTGCAGGGGCTCGCGACGTTCACCGGCATCGAACAGATTATCGGCTCCGATTTCGGTGACTTTCTCAACGGCAATGACGAGGACAACAACATCTCTGGCGGGCGCGGCGACGATACCGTCTCGGGCGGCGTCGGGCTCGACACGCTCGATGGCGGCACTGGCTTCGACATCCTGGCCATCACGGGCGGGACGCAGCGGGAAGACGGCACCAGAGGCGGCGCCTTCGTCGACCTGACGGCAGGCGTGCTGATCGACGGCGACGGCAATGTCGAGACGGCCACCAATTTCGAGGGAGTCGAGGGCGGTTCCAGCGACGATACCGTCCTGGGCTCGGCCGGTCAGGACACGATGAACGGCGGCCGCGGCGCGGACCTGCTGATCGGGGGCGACGGGGTCGACTTGCTCGACCTGTCGCGCTCCGACTTCGCCAACGGCCAGATCGGCGACACCTCGGGCGAATTCGACCCCCGCCGTGGCGAGGGCGCGATCGTCTTTCTCGACGCACGCCTGGCCGAGGGCCGGCTGCCCGACGGGGTCGAACCGCCGGAGAGCGGCGGTCTCGTGCGCGATACCTTCGACGGCCTCGACCGCGTGTTGGAGTTCGAGAATGTGCGAGGCTCCCGCTTCAACGATGTCATCGTCGGCGACGGCAACCGCAACGTGCTGGAAGGCCGGGCGGGCAACGACACGCTGGAAGGCGGGGGCGGCCGCGACATCCTGCTGGGCGGCGCGGGCGCGGACGTGTTCCGCCTGGCACCCGGCGGCGGCGAGGTCATCGTCGGCGATTTCGACGTGACCGAGGACGCGATCGACCTCACAGCCTTCGAGTTGTCGGATATCGAGCGTGCCATCGACCTGCGGCCGCGCGACCCCGAGCTTCTGGAGGAGGGCGCGATCCTGCGCCTGCGCGACGGGACCACGATCGTCATTGCCGATCTCGACCCCGGAGACCTGCCCGACCTGCGCCTGATCCTGCCCGACGGCGCCCCGGCGGAGTTGTTCGCGGGCGAAGAGGGCGGGACGCTCGAAGGCTCCGTGCGAGCTGAGCGCCTGTTCGGCCGCGCGGCCCCCGACCTGATCCTCGGCGGCGCCGGCAATGACGAGTTCGTCGGCAGCGGAGGCAACGACACCCTGGACGGCGGCGAGGGGCGCGACGTCGTCTTCTACACCGCCACGACGGCACCGGTTCTCGCCGATCTCGGACAGGGCCTCGTCCTCGCCGAGGAGGGCACCGACACCCTCGTGTCGATCGAGGGGATCGTGACGGGGGGCGCGGACGACCGGGTGCGCGGCTCCGGCGATGCCGACTCCATCGATCTGGGCGACGGGGCAGATGCCGTCGAGACGGGCTCGGGCGCCGACACGGTCACCACCGGCGCGGGCGCCGACACCGTATCGGGCGCACTGTCCGATCTCGACGGTGATCTCGTCACCGATTTCGGCGAAGGCGACAGCATCGTCATCGAGGGCGCCCGGCTGAACAGCCAGGATGTCTTGTTGACGGCCGGTTCTGCGGTGTTCGACATCGACGGAGATGGCGACGGGGTGATCGACGCCAACTTCCGCCTCAACGGCGATTTCACGAACGCGTTGTTCGGCGTGTCGCGGACGGAGTCGGGCGACACGGTCCTGACCAATATCGGTGTCGATCGCGCCAACGTGCTGCTCACGGGGTCGCGGGACACCTTCACGACGCTCACCCGAGAGTCGCTGATTGACGCGGCCGCGGGCGACGACACGGTCACCGCGACCGGCGAGGGCGCCACGCTGATCGGCGGTCGCGGAGATGACAGCCTGACCGGCGGCGACGGCGGACAGGTGCTGTTCGGCGGCCGCGGCTCGGACACGTTGGAGGGCGGCGCGGGCGACGACACCTATGTCTTCACCGCCTCGGACGCGGCACCGGGCCGCGCCACGCGCGACCTGCTGATCGGGCTCGGAGACGGACAGGATACGGTCGTCCTGGACGGGTTCGGGTTCGAGTCCGCGCGGGACGTGCCGTTGCGGTTCCTCGGCGACGGGCTGGAGGTGCTGCTGAGCCCGGACCTATCGATTGAGCTGACGGAAATCACGCTGGCCAACATCTCGCTGGACTTCGGCGCGGCGGACCTCCTCTCGCTGGCGTCGTTGTCGCAGACGGCGCTGACGACCAATGCGGGTGCGGCGGCGGGCGACCTGTTCCTCGACATTCGCGAGACCGGCGACAGTCTGTTCGGCGGCGATGGCAACGACACGATCGGCGGGGGCGGCGGCGGCGACTTCATCGATGGCGGCGCGCGGACCGACCTCCTCACCTACCGCACCGCCGGCGAGGGCATCGCCGTCAGCCTGGCAACGGGTCTCGGATCGGCAGGCGACGCCGACGGAGACCGCGTCGTCAACTTCGAGAACGTCGAAGGCTCAGATTTCGACGACGTGATCGAGGGCGATGCCCTCGCCAACGTGCTCGACGGGCAAGACGGCAACGACGATCTGTTCGGCGGGCGGGGCGCCGACATCCTCGACGGCGGAGCCGGACGCGACTTCCTGTTGGGCGAGAGCGGGGCGGATGTCATCAACGGCGGCGACGGGGCGGACATCCTGGCTGGGCAGGCCGGGAACGACGTCCTTAATGGCGGCGCGGGGCGCGACTTCTTCGTGTTGCTGGCAGGCGGGCCACAGGGCCTCGACGTGATCGAGGATTTCGACGAAGACGACGCGCTTCTGTTCGACGACCGTTTGTTCGCGGGCCTGGGCGATAGCTCCACGAACCTGCGGCCTTTCGGCTTCTCGGAGATCATCACGGTCATCCGTTCGGGTCAGCTGGCCTACGACCGGGCCAGCGGCACGGTCTCGATCGACGGCACCGCGGTCGCCGACCTGACCGACGGGCTGCGACTGGGGCTGGATGACGTGCTCCTGTTCTAACACATCGAGGCCGCCGGGGGCGCTTTGCGTCTTGGGCGGCCTCGATGGTGTGACCGCCCCTCGACGGCATCTGGTGTGCCAAGGTGGGTCAGCGACGATCCACAGAGAGGGAGGGTCGTGTCGGGGATTATGATGGTCGGGCTCGATCTGGCGAGGAATGTGTTTCTGCTGCACTGGACGGACGTGTCCGGTACTCGAGGCGCTGGCGGGGGTTCTGTCAAACGAGTCCAAATCGGTCTGAGCATGGACATGACGCTCTGCTGCATGTCGCGCAGGGCCCGCGCCACTCGATGAGAGCGGCGGTTCGGTAAGCCTTGAAAAGGGATCTGCTCGAGAGACTGCGCTCCTCGTTGAAATGGTTCGAGACAGAGGCGTGGAGGGCGGCGAAGTGACGAAGACTTCGCATGCGCCGAAGCGGAGCATCGCTCGCTGGCGTCGTCGGACGGGAAGTATGCATGAATTTCTCACCCGACCCCATTAATCCTTCGGAGGAGGTTCCGGACGGTCGAGACGTGCCATCTGCCTCCGCGCCTTGTCTGGATTCCTGAAGCGTTGAGTTGCCCCGCGAGCGCATGGAGCGCGAGGTGGCCCTCCGCTTGCAACGAACGGACGATGGGCGCCAGCGCCGCGGCGTGGGCATCGGCGTTGGTCCTGACTGCCGCCCTGAGCGCCCTGCCGCCTTTTCCAGCGCGCCTCAGGGCTTCGGCCCCGTTCGGGTTGCCGAGCTTCACGCCGCGGGCTTTCGCGGTTGGCCTCCGCGTCGGCCGCGTCGTTCTTCTGCCGCTTGATGAACGGCTTGACGTA
This sequence comes from Jannaschia seohaensis, assembly GCF_900116765.1. Taxonomy (GTDB): domain Bacteria; phylum Pseudomonadota; class Alphaproteobacteria; order Rhodobacterales; family Rhodobacteraceae; genus Jannaschia; species Jannaschia seohaensis. The sequence continues at coordinate 19,221 of NZ_UETC01000022.1, forward strand.
GTGCGGTGCGATCAGTCGGGCCTCATGACCCTGCCGCGTCATCTGTCGCGCCCAAGTGATGCGCGCTGGCGCAGGCTTCCATCGCCACGCAGCGCGGCGGCTGTTCCGCCATGAAACGGATGAACTGCGGCCGTGACAGCTTTTTCCGGAACAGCACCGATCCGTCCGCCGCCGCACCGTGCACCTGGAACGCGTTCTTTGCGAGATCGACGCCGATGATGGTAACCTCTCCCATGGATGCCCTCTCCTTCAGCTTGTGCGTTGACACCGCAAGCTTGGCACATCGCGATGCCGTCAGGAGAGAGCGACATCCACCCCATCTCCAAGTCTGCCCCGCCGGCAGCAGCACTGGCATTGTCCAGAAAATTCACATCTGGACAGAGGCTTACCAAAAATCCCCCTTGAAGCGATCCATCTGATGCATCCGCTCGTGAAGGATCGTGACGATACCGATGTCGCCATTTGAGAGCCGTCGCCAGTACACGAAATGCCGCTCGTAGCGGAAGAAGTACCCTTCCACTCCGAACTCGGCCGGCACGGGCCTCGACGTGACGCCGCGTGTATCGATCTGCTCGAAGGCGGCGAACAGACCGGTGACGTAGATCTCGGCTTGCGCCTCGCCCCAGCGGTCGCGGGTGTATCGGTAGATCTCGTCGAGGCGCAGTGAGGTCGCCTCCTGGACCCGGATCGCCATGGGCTCAGGTCCGGTTCCGGGCGATCACCTCAGCAGCGGTCAGCGGCTTGTAGCTGTCCTCGGGCGCGGCGAAGGCACGATTCAGTTCGGCCTTCAGACGATCGAACGCTTCGCGCTCCGCACGTTCCTTGTCGCGACGGATCAGAGCGCGGATATACTCGCTCACGTTCTCGTAGGCGCCGTCCTCGCCGACATTGGTCGCAACGAACTCGCTGAGGGCGCCGCTCACGCGGACGGTCATGGTGATGGTGCGAGGCATGGCGCTCTCCCTGCTCCGTGTGTATTCAAGATAACCAAAATCGAACACGAGACAAGGGTAGCGAGGCCGCTCGACACCTCCCCCTATCGGCGCTCCCGGTCCTCGGCCTTCTCCACGATCAACCGGTCTGCCAACGCGAGCAGCGCGATCAGCACGGCATCGGAATGACGCGCGAGCGACACGAGGTGATCGCCGCTCGGCCCCCGCTCGCCCGCAAACCAGTATTTCACGGTCCGCTCGCTGGCGTCTGTCCACCGCATGGCGGACTTGATCGCCCGGTGGGTCGATCCGAGCTCGGCGTGCAATGCCATGGCCATGGCGGCGCGATAGTCGCCGGGGATCTTATCGAGGTGCACAACTGTGCCCTTCTTCGGCACAACTGTGCCCATCTTCACGCGCATCTTCATGTCTCTTTCCGCTAAATCTTTGGAGAGCCATGAAAACGGCAGAATCCATCTGTTTCCGCGGCGGTCCTGTTTGGCCGCCTGTGGGAACGGACCATTCACTTGAAGATGGCCGATATGAACCGCGAAACGGGACCGCAGATTATCGAGCGCGTGGGCGCCCGCGCGCCGCAGGCGATCCGCCACTGCGCCGGGCACGGAAAGGAATTGCCCTTTTCTGGAAACGACTTTCCGGCGCTCGCATGCTCCAATGGTCGCGGCAGCATGCACAACCGTCCGGACCGTCCCGACCGGATTGCTGCGACGTGAACCGGAGCCGGGCAGATGCGAGGGCGTGAGGCAAGCAGGGAGACTGGCGCCAGCCAATCAGAGCCCGACGTGCCCGCCGTCGCATACGTACGGATGTCGACCGATCACCAGAAGTATTCGACCGAGAACCAGCTGGACGTCATCCGCAGCTATGCCGCCGCCCGCGGCCTGCAGATCCTGAGCGTTTTCGAGGACTCTGGGCGCTCCGGCCTGCGGCTCGATGGCCGGGAGGCGTTGCAGAGCCTGATGGCCGAGGTTCAATCCGGCCAGGCCGACTTCAAGGCCATTCTCGTCTATGACGTCAGCCGCTGGGGTCGATTTCAGGACGCCGACGAGGGCGCCTATCATGAGCACGTCTGCTCCCGCGCTGGCATCCGGGTCCATTACTGCGGCGAGCAGTTCGAGAACGACGGCAGCATCGGCTCGAACCTCCTGAAGACCGTGAAGCGCGTGATGGCCGGCGAGTACAGCCGCGAGTTGTCGGTGAAGGTCTTTGCCGGGCAGTGCCGGCTCGTCGAACTGGGCTATCGCCAGGGCGGCGCGGCCGGATACGGGCTGCGGCGGGTGCTGATCGATGAGCACGGCAACCCCAAGGGCGAACTGTCCCGTGGCGAGCAGAAGAGCCTTCAGACCGACCGCGTGATCCTCGTCCCCGGCCCAGAGGAGGAACAGCGGGTCGTCCAGCGCATGTACGAGATGTTCGTGAACGAGGGGCGTGCCGAGCGCGAGATTGCGGAGCTCCTGAACGCCGAAGGACATCGCACCGATCTCGGCAGGATGTGGACTCGGGCAACCGTCCATCAGGTGCTGACCAACGAAAAATACATCGGAAACAATGTCTTCAACAAGGTGTCGTTCAAGCTGAAGCAGCGCCGCGTTGTGAACCCGCGGGAGATGTGGATCCGGGCCGAGGGTGCGTATCCCGCCATCGTCGATCAGGCGCTGTTCCTGCGTGCGCGGGAAATCGTGGATGCCCGTAGCCGCCATTTCTCCGACGAGGAACTTCTCGATGCCTTGCGCGCGGTCCTCAAGCGGCAAGGCATGCTGTCGGGCCTGATCATCGACGAGGAGGACGACCTGCCGTCCTCCAGTGCCTATCGCAGCCGCTTCGGCAGCCTTCTGCGCGCCTACCGTCTGATCGGCTACGAGCCGGACCGCGACTACAGCTACATCGAGATCAACCGGGCGCTGCGGCAGGCGCATCCGCAGGTGGTGGCCGAGATCATCGCCGGGGTCACGCGGCACGGCGGGCGGGCTGTCCAGGACCCGGATACCGACCTTGTTCGCGTCAACGACGAGTTCACCGTGTCCATCGTGCTGGCCCGGTGCACGGCGACGGCGGCCGGGTCGCTGCGCTGGCGCATCCGCCTCGACACCGGCCTGGTGCCGGACGTCACCATCGCCGTGCGCATGGACGAGGTGAATGAGGCGCCGCGCGACTACTACGCGCTGCCCAGCATCGACATGACCTTTTGTAAACTGAAATTCGCCGAGCAGAACGGGCTCGCGCTTGATGCGTACCGGTTCGACACGCTCGATTTCTTCTACGCGCTCGCCTCGCGGGCCAGGATCGCGGAGGTGGCGTGATGCCCGACGACATGGAGCCGACCGGCCAGAAGAAGGTGACCCTGATCCCGACCGAACGGATCCGGGTTCTTAATCCCCGCGTCCGCAACCGGCGCACCTTCGAGGCGATGGTGGAGAACATCGCGCGCATCGGCCTGAAGCGGCCGATCACCGTGGCGCCGCGCGCCGGGACCGACCCGCAGGAATACGACCTTGTCTGTGGACAGGGACGCCTCGAGGCCTTCATCGAACTGAAGCAGGACCGCATTCCGGCCATCGTGATCGAGGCCGACGAAAGCGATTGCCTCGTCATGAGCCTCGTCGAAAACTGCGCGCGACGCCAACACAACCCCATCGACCTGATGCGCGAGATCGGCGCGCTCCGCCAGCGCGGCTACAACGACCGCCAGATCGGGGAGAAGATCGGCGTGTCCACTGAATACGTGAACATGATCGCCGGCCTGCTTGAGAAGGGCGAGGAACGCCTGGTCTCAGCCGTGGAAACCGGAGTCCTTCCGCTGAACCTTGCGATCCAGATCTCCAAGACCGACGCGAAGGGTGCGCAGAAGGCGCTGATGGACGCCTACACTCAGAAAAAGCTGCGCGGCCGGAAACTGACGCTTGTGCGCCGCCTGATCCAGCAGCGCGAGCTCCGCGGGCCCCAGATCAAGAGCAATGCGCTCGGGCGGAGGGTGGCGAAACGCGCACTGACAAGCGAGGGACTTGTCCGGGCCTATCAGCAGGAAGCGGCACGCCAGAAGCTACTGATCAAGAAGGCTGAACTCGCGCAGAGCCGGCTCATGTTCGTGCGCGAAGCCTTCCGTAAGCTATGCGCGGACGAGCACTTCATGACGCTGCTGCGGGCCGAGGGTCTGGAGACAATGCCCGCCGATCTCGCCCAGGCGGTCACCAGTGGACCCTCGTCATGAAACGGCGTGCGGACAAACGCCCGGCAAGCGTCAGTCACGGCTTCGAGGATGACTGTGTCACCCTGCCAATCGACGTGATCCTACCCCTGCGAACCCTCGGCAAGAGCGCGAAATCCAGCCGAAAATACCGGCAGATCGTCGCCTCCATCGCCCAGATCGGGATCGTCGAACCGCCAGTGGTTGTTCCGAACCCCGACAAATCGGCCACCTGGTTGCTGCTCGACGGGCATCTGCGGATCGAGGCCTTGAAGGATGACGGCGTGCAGGAAGTGGAATGCCTCGTGTCCACCGATGACGAGGCTTTCACCTACAATCGGCAGGTCAGCCGCCTCGCGCCGATCCAAGAACACAAGATGATCCGCAAGGCGATCGAGCGCGGCGTGCCCGAGGAGAAGATCGCGCTCGCCCTCGACCTCAACATGAGCAGCATCCGGCGCAAGGCGCGCCTGCTCGACGGTATCTGCGAAGAAGCCGTCGCGATCCTGAAAGACAAGCCCGCTACGGGCGCCGTGTTCGATGCGCTGCGCAAGATGAAGACCATGCGCCAGATCGAGGCGGCCGAACTGCTGGTCAACGCCAACAACTATTCCGTCGCCTACGTGAACGCGATCCTGGCTGGAACGCCGCAGGCCCAACTGGTCGAGTCCTCCAAGCCGAAGAAGGTCAAGGGCATCACGCCCGAGGCGATGGCGCGCATGGAACAGGAACTGGCCCGTCTGCAGGAGGGCATCGCCTCCATCCAGGACACCTACGGGCAGGATCACCTGCACCTGACCGTGATCAAGGGCTATGTCGGCAAGTTGCTCGGGAACGCCCGGGTCGTGCGCTATCTGGCGCAGAGCCATCCAGAATTCCTCGGCGAATTCCAGACCATCACCGAGATCACGCCGGCAGAGGCCGCCGAGGCCGAGTAGCGGACCGCTGGTGCACTATGGGGACCCGGACCCGATAAGCGCGGGGACCGCAGGAGACGCCGGACTGTGGGCCGGATCGAGCGCGGTGGTGGGGATGGCGGCGAACCCGCTCGGGGCCCACCAGGCTGGCTTGAGTTTTCGCTGGCCGCGCAGCCGCGCATGCGGCTGCGTTCCATTCGGGGCGTGTCGGAGGCCGGGTCACTCCGGCACGTCCAAACTTCATCGCGCATTCTTGTCGTTCTGACGACCGGCTCCACCACCATGACCTGTGGCAGCAGTTCCAAGGCCGTCCCCCCTGACCGGAGGAGGATGCGAGCTCCCACCTATTCATATCTCTCGGACATCGACTGTGACATTCATGGAAAGCAGATCGGTGGGTCTCCCGTGGAAACTGCCGGTCACCGGGGCAACCTGCTGGATCCTCCTCGCAACGGCGACGGGAACGAGGTTGTTGGAGCCAACCGATCTGTTGGTCGGATCGAACGGGATCCAGCCCGCTCCAGGAACGAAGACCTCGACCCAGGCGTGCGTGGAACCGGAATCATCCGATCCAATCTCGTTTCCCGAGGGATTGAACAGATATCCGGATACAAGCCTGGCCCCGAACCCCAGCGTTCGGGTCGCCTCGGCGAACAGCACGGCGAAGTCCCGGCACGATCCCCATCCCCTGTCGAGGGTCTCTAGCGGCCCCTGCGTGCCCTCCGTCTCGCGGCTCTGGTAGGAAATCCCGGCCGTGATGCCGTTGCTGATGTCTTTCAGCAGGGAGAGCGTATCCGTTGGCCGTGCCATGACAAACCGTTCGACCCAATTCGACAGCCGGCCGGTTTCGTCCGCATATTGCGGCATCGCCAGATCGCCGAGGTCGGTCCAATCGTCGGGTGAATACACGAATGGGTATGAGGCCGCGGCGGCGGCAATCGGAAAAACTGGCCAAACGGGGGCGCGCAGTTCCACGCGCGCGCGAGACCGGATCGAAAGCCTCGTCGTGTTGGCGTCGAACTGTGCCGTCGCAACCGCATTGCCGGCAACATCGTGTGACCAGTCGATGCGGGCTTCCGGAGTGATATCGAGGTCGAAGGACGTCAGGATGAGATCCCGGGTTTCCCGCGGACGGAGCATCAGTCTGTGCGGTCCGAGAGGGACCTCGGTGCGGTAATGATAAACGGTCGCGTGTGTAATCGTGACGGATGGCATCGGTCAGACCTATGAAGACCGACCGCCCGAGCGCCGTCGGCCCTGTCCGCTGCCCTCATGAATGGCCGAGCGCCAAGCGACCGTTCCCTTGCAACGGGAACATATCCTTTCGCCAAACCCCTCGCTCCAGAAGGTCGACTTGCACCTAAGGCACGCCCGCGCGGCAGCAACGTCGGCCGTCGCCTTGATTGTCCCGAAATCGATCTCCGCAGATTTTATCGTCATTTCCGCTCCTCACGTTTTCTCAATCGTTCCATGTCGCCAAGCGCACGCTTGATGAGTTTCTGAATGCGTTCGTCTCCAGCCTCGGGCGTCTTAGCGTAACGGTCGAGAAGGAACCGCCACTTTTTCAGGACTTCGGCCCATGTCCGTGCCGGCTCCGCCAGCATCTGATCTTCGAGGCTTTCAAGGTGCAGTTGCTGCGGGTGTGCAAGTGGTGGCTGCCCGTTCGCGGCGCGCCGTCGCATTTCCGACGCACGCCGTTCGGCCGCCGACCTGTGGCCGTCGAGATTGACCGGGTCGTCGATCATCGCTCAATCCCTCCGATCCCACGGTGGAAGGCGAACGATCCGCCCGACACGGCTGTCATTCTCCGATGCCGGGACGCGCGCTTCCAGAGCGAGGGCCGGAAACATCTGTACCTATCCCTCGACGGGGCGGTTTCGTCTTGGAGGGGGTGTCTTCCGCGGCCTGCCGTCTTTCGGACTGAGGCGCGTAGAGATCGCGGAGCTCGGCCTCGCTCCACCCGTCAGCCTGCATGACAAGGCGGATCATCGGATCGGCCAGCATCTCCTCGAGGAAGAAATCCGTCAGAGCCTTGCCGGTCAGCTTGTCCTTGGCAACCGCATGCTCCAGTTCGGCGAGCGGCACGGTGAGCGTTCGGCTGAGTCCGGGATGCGAGGCGCGCGGATGCAGCCGGACGAGCACGGACGACGTCCATGTGCCCGGTTCGATCCAGTCCACAGGTTCCGGCAGTTGGGTCTCGATCTCGTATTCGCCCGGCGGAAGGGTCTCGTTGAGGCTCGGAAGCTGGAACGGTCGCAGGAATACCGCAGTCGTCTTGATCAAAGTGGTCATCTCGGTTCTCCAGGACGATTGGTGACTTGGGATGCCATGACGGGGAACCGGCAGAGCGGCCGGCCTCGCGAGCCGACGACGAAGGAACACACCCGTCCCGCGATGGGACGCTACCGGTTCAATTCCGAGACACAGGCACCGTCTCGGCGGGGTCATGTCTTGCGTCCCACGTCCAGACGTCGAACTGCGTCAGGGTACTCGGCCCGAAGGTCTGGGTCAGCGGCACATCGGCTGCGTCCCGGCCTCGGGCGATCAGGATCCGTCCCATGCGCCTCGAGTTGTTGCGCGGATCGAAAACCCACCAGCGGCCGTCGAGCCAGACCTCCATCCAGGCCGCGAAATCGTCGGGGGCGTGCGGCTCGGGTTCGCCGAATTCGCTCAGATAGCCGGTGCAATAGCGGGCGGGGATGTTCATGCAGCGGCACAAGGCGATCGCGAGATGGGCGAAGTCCCGGCAGACACCCTTCCGTCCGGCCAGCGTTTCGGACGCGGTGCGCGTTGCGCTGGCCTCCATGTAGTCGAATGAGACCGCGGAGTGCACGAAATCGCAGATCGCCTGCACCCGCGCCCATCCCGTCGGCGTATTCTCAAAAAGGCGCCACGCCTCTTCCGACAGAAGATCCGTGTCGCAGTAGCGACTGCCGAGAAGATAGACCAGCGTCTCGAAGGGCAGATCCTGGACAGCCGCTTGCGTGGCGTCAGGCGCGACCGGATCGGGCAGTCCGCAATCGCGGAAGATCCCGTCTGTGGACAACGCGAAATCGCCGGCGGGCGCAACCATCCGCGTGCACCAGTTTCCGAACCCGTCGCGATAGCTTTCGAGCGGCACACTAGGCGAGGTCACCAGATAATCGGCGCGCTCCAGGTCGCCGAAGCGCGAGTAGTGCACATTCAACATGGCGATGAGAGGCGTCGGTTGTGTCAGCCGGTACTTCAGCCGGCACCCGATCCGCATCCGGATGCCGGGGGCGCCGCCGTGGTCCGATCGTGGCGCTTTATCGTCCAAGAACGCACTCCCCATCCGCAAGTTGAAAGCCGCGATCGCAGCGCCATGGGTTTCCGGTTCGATCGAGATGCGCGTTTGCCGGAAGGTCGATCTCGACACAGGCGGTGTCCACCGCCTCAAATCCCCGATCACAGCGCCATCCCGGCCCGTAGGACGCCGTGTCCAGAAAGGCGTTCGCCGGAAGCGCGATGGGATCGCAACGGCCATCGATTTCAAAGAAGCCCCGTTCGCAAGCCCATTCGTCACCGTAGTCCGTATTGGTGAGATAGCCGTTCTCGGGGACCGCAATCGGAACGCAGGCGCCGGAACTGGCCGTGAAACCGCGTTCGCAGGCCCAACCGGAGCCTGAGGTATCGTCGGTAAGATAGGCGTTGTCTGGCAGGACGATTGGAACGCAGGCCTCGCGATCTTGCCGGTACCCGCGATCGCACTGCCAGTCATAGCCGGAGGATCGCAGGAACGCATTGTCGGGCACCGGGATCGCTGCGCAGGAGATCCCTCCCGCTTCCTCGTACCCGCGCCGACACGCCCAGCCCGAATCGTAGGACCGGCCGGTTGCATAGGCATTTTCCGGGATGTCGATGGCGACACACTCATCACCGTTCACCCGGTATCCGAGCGCGCAGTTCCAACCGCCGCCATAATTTCGTGCCTCCGCATTCTCGGGCATCGGTCCGTTGCCGTCCTGCGCGAGGACGGGAAAGGCAACCGATGCAATCACACCGGCCAGGGCCGCCATTCGCACGCCCAGCTTTTCCCGTGGGTGTCTCGTCGGTTTCTCGTGGAGGTGCGACTGCTCCTCATTTGCGGACCGGAGCCCCTCCGCAACCGCGAGTGTCTTCGATGGCCCAAGCTTGAGCCTTCCGGTCAGCCGTCGGGTGGGGGTGGGCGGTGGCGGGGAGCCCTTGGACTTCGATTGCGATGGCATTCCTTCGTTCTCGGCCACCTGGATCGCGAATTCCTGCGGGCTTGTCGGATGAGTGCTCCCGGTCATCGGGGCGACAACTTGTGCAAGGCCGCAGCGGCAAGGGCGTGTTCCTTCTGGTGGTAGTCGCCGCGGAACTTGCCATCGACCTGCACCTCCCAGATGCCGTTTCTTTCGCGCACCTGAACCCCACTGCGCTGCGTCGGCCGGTTCATGGAAGAATCTTGTGCTCCTCTGCTTTTCGGCGGCACGGGTTTCATGTCGGTCATTTGCGCCTCCTTCGCCTTTGGCACGCGCGCTTCTCCGAGGAGCATCACGGCGCGAATGAATTCTTCCGCGTAATCATCCGTTTCACGGTGGTCATGTTCGTGCCGGGCCATACTCATCGGCTCGACGAACCGTTCTCTCAAATGATCGATGAACCGCGGCTCCGTCCGGGCCATGTAGGCGATCAGAGCTTGCAGGATCCGTTCATGAGCCAGCACACGCCGTTCGAGTTCGGTGGTCTCTGGGGATGCTATCGGCATGGCACGGTTCATCCTTCATCGACCGCGCTTTCCGGGCGCTCCGGCAACGCGTCAACATCAAGGGCTGCCAGGCAGGCCTGAGCGATATCCCGATTAGGGGCATCGTTTCCGGGCATCGTTGCCCAGCCGGCCGCCATTAGCGCATCGCGCCTCTGGAAGGTCGAGGCGGCTCGGATCGTTGCCAGCTTGTCCGCCCGCGACGGATCGGATCGTGCCATGTCGAGGCAGACCGGTACCATGGAGGCGACGACATCCTCTCGGGACATCGTCATCGCCCTCTCGTGCGCCGTGCCGCCGGTCACCCAGCCGCCCCAGGTAAAACCGACCACGCCGACGAAAACCGCGCCGATCACGGCACCATAGATGCCGGGTGTGAGCCATTCGGGAGTATTCATTTCAAGTCCTCCTGCGGGGCAAGCGCCGCATCGCTGTGATTGTTTTTCTCAGTCGCGCCCCGATCCCGGCTCAGCGCCTCTTTCAGGTCGCTGTCGGAAATCGCCCGTAACTCTGTCCGTCCCGCATGACCGCCCCTTCCGCGCACCGTCAGGTAGGTCGCCGTCCGGCGATACGCCTCGAAGCTGAGCCCTTGGAGAAGTTCTTCTTCGACGAGAACCTCGTAGTCGCCCGCGGGCAGATCGCCCGGGTATCCCGGCAAGGTGAACGGGTTCGAAAACGTCACCGTCGATCTGGTCGACCGCATGTTCATCTCTGGTCTCCGCGATGTTGGCAGATCCGTCGCTCACCACTGTTGACTGCCCCTTGGAGTGCGGGACGGACCAGTCGAACGATTGAGTGTCTTGTACCTCGGGATCGTTCGGCTGGCGCTGACGCATGTTAGTCCCGGGCACCGAACCGGCTGCGACCTTCCTGAGGGCAGTCGCCGGTACTGACCTGTGTAAGGGCGGCGAGACCGACCTGTGCGTATCCTTTGAGAAACGGGGGCGATCTGCGTTCCTGCAACCCTTGAAAGGATTGGCAATGGCCGACCCCAGTGTACTCAACCCGCACCCGCCCGAGTTCGATCAGTTTCTCCAAGCGTCGGTCGGCGCAGATCAAAACGGATATGCCGTGACGGTCCTCTCGACTCTCGCGCGGCTAGGCCTCGATCCATGGAGAGAAACCGCCGAACTGGTCACGCTGGGGCGCGACGCCGCACCGGCGCGATTGGGCGCACTGCTTGCTCGATTTCGGGACGTTCCTGCGCTCGCCAGCGATCACGGTAAGGTCGCACGAGACTTGAGCCAGCTGCTCCCCGAAGACCGAGCGTCAGGTGCCCCACAGCGCGCTGCCTCGACGGTGGTCGATGGCCGCCCGGGAACAAGCGGAGCGATCTGGGCGGTGATCGCGATCATGTTTGTGCTGTTTCAGATGTTCATCGTTGGCGGGTCGGGGTCAGGCGAATGACCGTTTCAATCGAGACCGCGAAGAGCCCGGCCCATACGGCACGCAAGTCCGGGACGCTATCGCCGCGCGAACAGGGCGTTCTCTGGAACATGGAGGAACTCTTCTGGACCAGTGGCGCCGACAACGCACGCGCGACGACAGCGACCAACGCCATCATGGTCTTCCCCTATCCTCCCGGCATCCTCCAGGGCGACCAGATCTGGCCCCATCTTCGGCAGAACACCGGCTGGCGGTCCGTCGTCATGGCCGAACGGCGCGTGATGCGGTGTCATGACATCGCCATTCTCACCTATCGCGTCTCGGCAGAAAAACCCGATGTGCCGATCTACAAGGCCCTCTGCGCCTCGACCTATCTCAACGATGAGGACACCTGGCTGAGGATTTCCCACCAGCAAACCGCGATGGTTTGACAAGCGCATGGGCAACCGACCTGCTGCAGGCGTCGGGGCTAACCTGCGTCAGTGCGGCAGGGCGCCGAACCCGTTTAGATGAGACGTGCCGCCGAGTATTAGGTGGTTCATTTTTCCGAGTACCCGAGAAGCGTGTGGGCGTGTCGATCTCCAAAGGACGGCATGTCGACACGCTTCTTATTCTCGGAGCGTCCAGGAAAGGACAAGCTCAATGACTCCCGAACAAATCAAGACCGCCGACAAGATGAAATCCGTCAAGGCCGCCTGCGTGAACGCCCCCGCCGGATCCAAAAAGGATGCGGCGATGAAGCATTACCATGCAGCCGAGAAGGCCCATACGGCGAAGAACGACGCCGAGACCAACAAGGAACTCGATGCGGCGACCCACGCCCTCGCGTGACTTCCGGCGTCTGAAGTGATCACCGGGGCCGCCTGCCGAGCAAGAGGGCGGCCCTCTCACTTCAGGAGCGGCCCGGTCTGGTCCAGATATGCCGGATCGAACTCGGCAAGGTCCACCAGTCCGCCATAGTCGTGAAACGTCACGCGGCCGTCCCGAAAGGTCACAAGGCCGTGCTCGCGCAGCTGCCGCAGGACGCGGTTCACGTGGACCGCGCTCAAGCCCAGCGTATCGGCGAGGTGGTATTGCGTCAGAGGGCAGTCGAAACCCTCCCTGCTGCCGACGCCGACCAGCGCAAGCCTCGATCCCAGTTCCAGCAGGAAATGCGCCATGCGGGCGTCCGCATCACGCCGACCGATCCCGACGAGATGCTCCACGACCATCGCCTCGTCACGCGACGCCGCCCAGAGGATGGCGGTCGCAAGACGCGGCGTCCGTGCGAAAGCATCGAGAAGATCGCTCGCCAGCACTTCGGCGGCCTCGATGTCGACGATAGGTTCGAAGCTGTGATCCGACGTGCGCAACAGGACGCTGCGCAGTCCCAGAAAATCCCCCGGCACCTGGAAATCCACGATCTGCCGCGTCCCGTCGGCCTGGAGCTTGTAGGAACAGACCCAACCCGACGACAGAATGTACGCGGCGTGAGCCGACTGGCCCTGATGCACCATGTCACGCCCCGCGACGAATGAGCGGCGACGCTGGTGCAGTCGCTCAAGCACGGCCAGCTCGACCTCCGACAGAGCGACGAAGGCCGAGAGCTTGCGGGTCAAGGGGCTGTGTTCGGCTGATGTCATGAAGGCTCCCGACGTGCCGTAACGCAGGTGTGGAAATCTCTCCGGACACTGCTTTGGATCAGTCCAGCATAGAGCACTTCCTGCGAGAAGTACGGATGTATCTGAAACTCGCCTTCCACGGGGATCACGATGCCAAGGAAGGGACGCCAGATGTCGACCACGAGCGAACATGCAGGTCAGGCCGCCCTGTCAATCTGCGAAGCGCTCCTGCTTGCCATGAACGATCTCGGATTGCTGCCGGAGCACGAGATCGTGGGGGTTCTTCGCGACGCCGCGGCGACCCATGAGAATGCCGTTGGCACCGAACTCGAAATGGAAAGGCACCGGGCCGTCGCCAAAATGATCAATTCGATCATCGCTGGCGGAAACTATGTTCGACGCCCGTGATGCAATAGCGCGGCGGTCTTGATCCGCAATCTCGAAGAATAGCCCCACCAGGTCGTCGCCGCCTTGCGCGCATCGAAGTCGGGCATTCGAACAAGGTACTTACGCCCGACAATCCTCGACAAGGAGCACGTCGATGTCATTCACTCCCCTCCACGACCGGGTCCTCGTTCGCCGCATTGAAGGCGACGAGACGACCAAGGGCGGCCTCATCATTCCAGATACCGCCAAGGAGAAGCCTCAAGAAGGCGAAGTTGTCTCCGTCGGTGCTGGGGGAAGGCGCGAGGACGGCGAACGCATCCCGATGGACGTCAAAGCCGGCGACCGGATCCTGTTCGGAAAATGGTCCGGCTCAGAGATCAAACTCGATGGCGAAGACCTACTGATCATGAAGGAGAGCGACATTCTCGGCGTGATCGCCTGAGCCCGAAATCTTTCACATCAAACCCAGCCTCAGGAACTCACACCATGTCCGCCAAGGAAGTTCGCTTCAGTACCGATGCCCGCGACCGAATGCTGAAAGGCATCAACACGCTGGCAAATGCCGTCAAGATCACCCTCGGCCCCAAGGGCCGAAACGTCATTCTCGATAAGTCCTGGGGTGCGCCGCGCATCACCAAGGACGGTGTGACCGTCGCCAAGGAGATCGAGCTTTCGGACCATTTCGAGAATATGGGCGCCCAGATGGTCAAGGAGGTCGCGCAGCGCACGAACGACGAGGCTGGCGACGGAACCACCACGGCAACCGTACTCGCCCATGCGATTGTTCGGGAAGGCATGAAGTCGGTTGCGGCTGGCATGAACCCGATGGATCTCAAGCGCGGAATCGACAAAGCCGTCGCTGCAGTCGTGGCCGAGATCAAGACTATATCCCGACCTGTGGGCGACAGCGACGAGATTGCCAAGGTCGGCGCCATTTCGGCCAATGGAGAAGTCGAGATCGGTCGGCAGATCGCCGACGCGATGGCCAAGGTCGGCAAGGAAGGCGTGATCACCGTCGAGGAAAACAAAGGGTTGGAGACCGAGACCGAAGTGGTCGAAGGCATGCAGTTCGACCGCGGCTATCTGAGCCCCTATTTCGTCACGAACGCTCAGAAAATGGTCGTCGAGTTGGATGACTGCGTCGTCCTGCTTCACGAAAGAAAGCTGACCTCTCTCATATCCATGGTGCCGTTGCTGGAGGCTGTGATTCAGGCCGAGAAGCAACTGCTGATCGTGGCCGAGGATATCGAGGGCGAGGCGCTGGCGACGCTGGTCGTCAACAAGCTGCGCGGCGGATTGAAGGTGGCGGCAGTCAAGGCACCGGGCTTCGGGGATCGCCGCAAGGCGATCATGGAAGACATCGCCGTGCTGACGGGCGGTCAGGTGATTTCCGTGGAAATGGGCACCAAGCTGGAGAATGTCACCATGGACATGCTCGGGTCCGCCAGAAAGGTCACAATCACCAAGGATGACACGACGATCATTGACGGTGCCGGAGCCAAGGACGCGATCGCGGCGCGCGTCACCCAGATCCGGGCGCAGATCGAGGAGACCACTTCGGACTACGACAAGGAGAAGCTGCAGGAACGGCTCGCCAAGCTTGCCGGCGGCATTGCCGTGATCCGGGTCGGCGGGGCAACTGAGATCGAGGTGAAGGAGCGCAAGGACCGCGTCGACGACGCGCTGAACGCCACCCGCGCTGCGGTTCAGGAAGGTGTCGTGCCCGGCGGCGGCGTGGCCCTGGTTCATGCCGGCAAGGTGCTGGCGACGCTGAAGGGCGAGAACGGCGATCAGGATGCCGGGATCAAGATCGTCCGCCGCGCGATCCAGGCACCATTGCGCCAGATTGCGGAAAATGCCGGGGTCGACGGATCGGTCGTTGTTGGCAAGGTCATCGAGAACGACAGCCGGAGCTTCGGTTTCGACGCGCAAGCCGAGAAGTACGTCGACATGCTGAAGGCCGGCGTTATCGATCCGACGAAAGTCGTTCGGGTCGCCCTGGAAAATGCCGCGTCCATTGCCGGGCTATTGATCACGACTGAGGCGATGGTCGCGCAAAAGCCCAAGGAGGCTGCTGCCGGTAGCGAAATGTCCGACATGGGTGGGATGATGTGAATGTACGCGGCCTTTCACCAGGAGTCTCGGAACGAGAAACCACATTCCTGAAGGATGTGAACGCCAGTCTTTTCAGAAGAACAGTCCATAATCAGGAGAAACGGAAATGACCAAAGGCAACAAGCAACGCGGCAACCGTGAAGCGAAGAAGCCCAAGAAGGTGAAGGAAAAAGTCGTTGCGACAGCCGACTTCACGAAGGGCAAGACCTTGACCAATCTCGGCGAGCACAAGAAGAAATAGGTAGAGGGCCAAGTGATTGGCTATCATTGAATATTGGCTATCACTGAATACGGAGCCTGATGGCGGCGGGAGACGACGCGCATAACACTTTGGCAGAGCTTCCGCTGCGCAAGGCTGCACCTTTGGGACGAGACGCACCGGAGATTTCTTTCATTCGCTGGAGCGCGGACGTTTGCCGCCTGAGCCGTACGCGACGCGGCTGAGGCGCCGGCAACTGCTTCTCGTGGTCAACGCATCCGCGTTGCGATGGCACAACCTATCACGACCCGCTAAGGTATGCTTGACCCGTGATAGATTCTCATCAAGGCCTGCCCCATGAGGCCGCCGACAGCATAACGAAACCATTCGCACGCTTCCTGAAGATCGAAGCGGCAGCTGGTGGGCTCCTGATCCTGGCTGTTCTGCTGGCTTTGGGGCTGGCCAACTCGCCGTGGCAAGAAGGCTTTCTTCGTTTCTGGGAGACCCCCATAGGTCTCACATTCGGCTCGTTGGATTTCATCCGCTCTCTGCGGCACTGGATCAACGACGGTCTGATGACCGTTTTCTTCTTCGTGCTTTCTCTGGAACTCAAGCGCGAATTGGTGCTGGGCGAATTGCGAAACCCTCGACAGGCCGCCCTGCCCTTCGCAGGCGCCTTGGGTGGCATGGTCGTTCCGGTCTCTCTATATCTTGTGCTGATGTCCGGCCAGCCCGGTATGCACGGCTGGGGGACCGTGATGGCAACCGATACGGCCTTCGTGATCGGGTGCCTAGCGCTCTTCGGAAGCCGGATCCCGCCCACCTTGCGATTGTTCCTGCTTTCTCTGGCGATCTTTGACGACGTCGGTGCAATCCTCGTGGTCGCCTTCGGTTACGGTGAGGCGTTGAACTGGTCGGCTCTCGGATTGGGCTTTCTGGGGATCTGTATCGTCGCGGGCGCGTCGCGCCTAGGGATCAGAAGTGTACCAGTCTATTTCCTTCTGGGAGCGGCAGTCTGGTTATGCTTCGATGCTTCCGGCGTCCACGCGACCATTGCAGGTGTCATTCTGGGCCTGATGACGCCAACGCGCAAATGGGTGAGCGGTGCCCGCCTGCGTGCAATCCTTGGGCGAGTACTCGCCGTTCCGACCGGCGAACGTCGACAAGGAGATGCCGCACGCCAACGCGACCTGCGTCATGCCGGCAGAGCGGTCACTGAGTCGCTCTCACCAGTCGAACGGCTCGAGATGATGCTGCACCCCTGGGTCGGCTTTGCAATCATGCCGATCTTCGCACTGACAAATGCCGGCATCACGATTCAGGGTGTCGATTTCGTACAACCGGTCTCGCTTGCGATCATTGTCGGCCTCGTGTTGGGGAAACCGATCGGCGTCTTCGGGTTCAGCTGGATTGCTGTCCGATCCGGCCAGGCGCTACTCGCGCCGGGCTTGTCGTGGCCTTTCATTCTGGCCGGGTCGTTTCTAACGGGGATCGGTTTCACGATGTCGTTGTTCATCGCAGGCCTCGCATTCGACAGTTCTGCCCTCAATGCGGCAAAGTTGGGTATTCTCGGCGGATCGGCGCTCTCGGCGATACTCGGCATCTCGCTTCTGATTTGGTTCACATTGCGAATGAGGTGACGAAAACACATAGCCGGTGCGCTGCGCGACCTCGTTCATGTACCGTTACTGTCCATCGTCGATGTCGACGCCGATCAGTTCTGAGATGCTTTGCTGCCCAATGTTGCTGCAACAGCCGACGACGCAGCGCAACGTGCAGCAACTGCCCGTAAGGAAGGGACCACGAATTGGAACGACACGGGAACCGGTATGGGCCTTGGCTGGCTCCGCGGCCTGCTGAACCTCGTACTGGTGGTCTTGGCCATAGAGGCACCGATCAAACTTCTTCGACAATAGGCGGAAGCCGGAAAGGGCGCCCCGCCGTCCAGACACCGACCCTATGCTATACTGCGCATGCAGTAGTGAGGCCTATTTATTAGGCGCCCCTTAGGGGTGCAACCTAGGAGGACGAGAAGATGAGTTGGAACGACATGGGCTTCGGAATGGGTTTCGGGATGGGGTTTGGCTGGCTGTTCAGCCTGTTGATCCTTGTGCTGGTGGTTTTGGCCATAGCGGCGCTGATCAAATATCTTCGGAAATAGGAAGAAGGACTTCGCAATGACCTACACAATCAATCGCATGATCCCCGACACCGGGATCGACGACGTCGACGCGCGCGCGCGAAAGGCGCTTGCCGACCACGGCTTCGGCGTCCTGACCGAGATCGACGTCAAGGCGACGATGAAGAAGAAGCTCGATGTCGAGATGCCCGCCTATCGCATCCTCGGCGCCTGCAACCCGAAGATGGCGCATCAGGCCATCGGGATCGAACCGCGCGTGGGTGCGATGCTGCCCTGCAACGTCATCCTGCGCGAGGTGGGGGGCGGCGTGGAAGTCAGCGCCATCGATCCTGTGGCGTCGATGCAGGCGATCGAGAACGCCGAACTGACGGCCGTGGCGGGCGAAGTGCGCGACCTCCTGGCGAAGGCCGTCGCGGCGGTCTGAGATGAGCCCGCGCACCACCATTCTCGCGGGCCTTGCGATCCTCGGCATCGGACTGCTCGCTGTCTGGCAGTTCGCGCCTTCGGTATTCGCCGAGGCGCGGAGCCTTCTGGAGCCCGAGCGTCTGGAAATGCTGGTGGCGCGCGCGGGTCTCTGGGGGCCTGTCGTGATCGTCACGCTCATGACCCTCGCGGTCGTGGCCAGCCCGATCCCGAGCGCGCCCATCGCGCTGGCGGCGGGAGCGGCCTACGGGCATGTCTGGGGAACGGTGCAAGTCGTGATCGGCGCCGAACTCGGGGCGCTGATCGCCTTCGGTCTCGCGCGGGTGCTGGGGCATGATGTCTTGCGGCGGATCTTTGGTGACCGCGTCGATGCCGGGCTGCTCGGCTCGCAGACCGCGTTGACCGCGACAGTTTTCGCCAGCCGCCTGATGCCGTTCGTGTCTTTCGACATGATCAGCTACGCTGCGGGGCTCAGCCGCCTGCACGCCTGGCGGTTCGCCCTCGCCACGCTGGCCGGGATCATTCCGGCAAGCTTCCTGCTCGCGCATTTCGGAGGCGAGGCAGTCAGCGGAGACCTTGGCCGAGCGACCTGGGCAGTGCTCGGCCTCGGGCTCGTGACAGGCCTTCCGCTGCTTTGGGCCGCCATGCGGAGAACGCCTGAAGCTGGCGCTCGCGATCAACATCGAGAAGGGACTTGAGCTTCCAACAGCTGGTGGCCGCAAGCCGAAACGATAGACCGAAAGGCTGACAGACCGTGGAGCACGATCACCATCACACCACGCCCGACATCCCGGCTGGGACCGAGACGGCAAAGGACCCGGTCTGCGGGATGACGGTCGCAGTCAAGCCCGATGGGCGTCACGCCGAGTTCCAGGGAGAGCTCTTCCATTTCTGCTCTGAGAAGTGCCAGACGAAGTTCAAGGCGGATCCGTGGTTCTATGCCACGGGCCGCGCTGCCGGGCAGAAGAAGGCGGCCCCAGCCAAGGTCCAGTACACCTGCCCGATGCACCCCGAAATCGTGCGCGACGCGCCGGGATCCTGCCCGATCTGCGGCATGGCGCTGGAGCCGATGGTCCCCTCGGACGAGCCTAGCGAGGAACTGACTGACTTCACGCAGCGAATGTGGATCTCGGCTGCTGCCGCAGTGCCGCTCATCATCCTGACCATGGGCGAACTGGTCGCCCTGCCGGTGCGCGACTGGATCGGGCACCAGACCGCCAGCTATCTGGAGTTCCTGCTCGCGACACCGATCATCCTCTGAGCCGCCTTGCCGTTCTTCCGGCGGGGCTGGGACTCGATCGTGAACCGCAGCCCCAACATGTGGACGCTGATCAGCATCGGCGTGGCGGCGGCCTACCTCTACTCGATTGTCGCCACCTTCCTGCCCGGCGTCTTTCCGGAACAGTATCGGATGGGCCACGGCGTCGGCACCTACTTCGAAGCAGCGGTCGTGATCGTGGCGCTGGTTTTCGTGGGTCAGGTTCTCGAACTGCGGGCGCGCGAGCGCACCGGGGATGCGATCCGCGCGCTTTTGGATCTGGCGCCGAAGACCGCACGGCGCATCCTGCCGGACGGCACTGAGTATGACGCCCCGCTGGACAACATCATGGAGGGAGACCGGCTGCGCGTGCGCCCGGGCGACGCGGTCCCGGTCGACGGAACGGTGATCGAGGGCCGGTCTTCTCTAGACGAGAGTATGCTGACTGGTGGGTCGATGCCGGTCGAGAAGGGCCCCGGCGACGATGTGACCGGGGCCACGATCAACAAGAACGGCAGCTTGGTAATCGAGGCTGGCAAGGTTGGCGCGGATACGGTGCTCGCACAGATCGTGGCCATGGTGTCGAACGCGCGACGGTCCCGCGCTCCCATTCAGGGTCTGGCTGACCGGGTGTCGGCGGTCTTTGTGCCAATCGTCGTCGCCATCGCCATCGTCGCCTTCGTCGTCTGGCTGATCTTCGGCCCAGAACCCGCACTGGTCTTCGCCATAGCATCCGCCGTTTCCGTCCTTATCATTGCCTGCCCCTGCGCGCTTGGCCTTGCGACGCCGATCTCCATCACCACGGCAGCAGGGCGCGGCGCACAGGCGGGCGTCCTGATCAAGGACGCCGAGGCGCTGGAGCGCATGGCGGGTGTCGATACGCTCATTGTCGACAAGACCGGCACGCTAACCATGGGCAAGCCGAAGCTGACGGACGTTGTGGCGCTTGGCGACATCACCCAGACCGACCTTCTGTCGCTGGCCGCAGCGCTGGAGCGCGGTTCGGAACACCCGCTGGCTGGGGCGATCGTCGAGGGAGCCGAGGCGCAGGATGCGCCGCGTCAGAAGGCCACGGACTTCGACGCCGTCACCGGCAAGGGCGTGCAGGGCCGCGTCGGCGGGCGTGCGGTGGCGCTCGGCAACGCGGCGATGATGCGGGAGATGGACCTGGACACGGGCGCCGCCGAAGCGCACGCCGACAACCTGCGCGCCGAGGGCAAGACGGCGATGTTCGTCGCTCTTGACGGCGCGCTCGTCGGCATCGTGGCGGTCGCCGACCCGATCAAGAACAGCACCGCACAGGCCATCAGAGAACTCCACGCCCAGGGGGTGCGCGTGATCATGGCAACGGGCGACAACGAGCGCACGGCGCAGGCAGTGGCGGGCAAGCTGGGGATCGACGAGGTGCGCGCGGGCATCCTGCCCGAGGCGAAGAAGGACCTGCTCGACCAGCTGCGCCGCGATGGCCACAAGATCGCCATGGCGGGCGATGGGGTGAACGACGCGCCGGCGCTGGCCGCCGCCGATGTCGGCATCGCCATGGGCACCGGTGCGGATGTGGCGATGGAAAGTGCGGGGATCACCTTGCTGGGCGGCGACCTCATGGGGATCGTGCGGGCGCGCAAGCTGGCCCGCGCCACCCTGCGCAACATCAAGCAGAACCTGTTCTTCGCCTTCGCCTACAACGCCCTTGGCGTCCCCATCGCGGCCGGGCTGCTCTACCCTGTCACCGGACTTCTGCTCTCGCCGATGATCGCGGCGGCGGCGATGAGCCCGTGACCTGCCCCCACCGAGTGGTCCGATTTCAGTGTTAGTGCATGACGGGCCTCTGATCTATCGGGATGATGCTTTCCGGGGCTGGCGGGC